>NZ_JAAOTJ010000001.1 GCF_011297335.1 Catellatospora methionotrophica
GTCCAGCGCCGCCCCTCTTCGCTCCGCTCAGATTCCCGCCCTTCGGGCGGGTGGATCCCACTTCGTGGGATCTGTCTCGCGAAGCGAAGTCTGTTCAGTTGCTGTGTCCCTTCGGGACCGTCCCTTCGGGACGTCAGTAGTTCATGTGGTCCACTTTACTCGCTTTCACGTCTATCCCCTGCCTTGACACCCGCTCCTTCGGCTCTGTGTCCGTCCCTTCGGGCCGGACACAGAGCCGGCTGTTGCAGCAGTTCTTTGCATAGTCTCGTCCTGACCGTGTTGCACATTATTAAATTATCGGTACACATAATCAAGTAATCGATTGAGGATGGCCCCTCCCATCAGGAAGCACTTGAAACTCGGTTCATGGGTCCTCGAACAGCAACGCCTACCACAACGACGGGACACACCGTCGCAACATTACGCCCAAACACAACAACACGAACAAAACACCAACTCAAGGAACCTCAGCCCAAGCCGACAGAAACACGGTCCAGCAAGCAGGCGAGCACCCACACAGGTCAGCACCACAAAACAGGCCACGACGGCAAAGTGCGTTCACGAAACTTCCCACACAGGAGAGAAGCTCAGGGCTGAGCGGGTTCGTGTTGCGGGCCGTACTGGCGGGGGTGTCCAGCGCCGATGCTTCGATCCGAGTCATGGCCGATACGGACGGACTGGTCGCGCATCGGGTGGTGGTCGCGGAGCTGCTGGGCTTCGACGCGCGGGCGCCGCTGACGGCGCTGAACTGGCTTTCCTTGCGACGCAGGTGCAGAGGTGACCGCTGTTCCACGACGGGGTCGGTGAGCTGACCGCCTTGCTGGTACCCCGATGACGTGTGGTGGTTCGTGCTGGCGTGCCAGTGGACGTGGATCGGGCAGGAGGAGCCGTTCGTGGGCCAGGCCGCGGAGGCCGGTGACGAGCTGGGCAGCCGGGTGGTCGCGGCGCGGCTGGCCCGGGAAATGATGCGGCTTTGTCTGCTGCATGCGCGGCGTTATCCGCCGTATGCCAAGTGGTGGGGCGGGGGGTGCCGCAGGCAACGTCGCCGCTGTTGCGGTAGGTCCGGAAGGCGCTGACGGGGGTTGAACACAACTCCGGATGCTTGAAACGCCGGACCAGTAGCTCTCCGCTTCGGTGACGGCGCCTGTGGCGTCGTCACCGAACTATTCGACGGTCGTGGTGTCTTGGAGCGCGGCACCGGGCTGGGGTGCGCTGTCGTCGGAAGTGGCTTCGGGGACGGGCGGCGTGCGTTAGGCGACGCGGACCGGGTCGCCGGGCCGGATCCGGGCGGGGTGCAGGACCTGGGCGTAGATGCCGGCGCAGGGCTGCGGGCCCAGGGCGGGCAGCGGCACGATGCGGTGGTGGCGGGCGAGCACCCGCAGGGCGTCGGGGTCGCGGGGTAGGTCACCGTGGGCGAGGGTCGGTATCGCGCACCGTGGGGTGGCGACGATGACGCGCAGCGCGGCCTCGCCGATGTGCAGTTCGCGGCCGACCCAGTCGTCCTCGGGAAAGCCGTTCTCGTCGGCGGTGTCGATGACGATGTTGGGCCGGTAGCGGCGCAGGTCGGCGATACCCGCGGGGTGCAGCGCGGTGATGCGGCGCAGGGTCGCGGTGGTGAGCAGGTGTACAGGCGCGAAGTCGAAGAACGTGCCCGGGGCCGCGCCGCCGAGAGTGTTGGTGACCAGCGGCAACGTGGCAGTTATGCCGTCGCGGAGCACCGCGTCAGGGTCGGCGCGGTCGAGCAGGGCCTGTTCGGGCGGGGTGCCGGTGAGCTCGACGTTCCGGCCGAGCAGCGCCGACAGGGTCTTCGCGGCCGCCGGGTCAGTGCTGTGCACGTCGACGCCGGGGCCGGTGATCCGTACGCCTCGGGGGTCGATGGCGGCGGTGAGGGTGAGCAGGCGCTGCCAGAGTCGGGGGTGTTTGGCGCTGGCGACCCGGCCGGTGGCGGTGTCGAGCAGGGCGAGGGCGCGGTCACCGGCCAGCCCGGCCGCGGTCACGTCAGCGGCGGTGAGCTGTTCGCCGAGCAGGGACTTGACCGGGTACCGGTGCAGGGTGGCGACCGCTGCCCCCGCCGCGATCACGGGTTGGCCCGCTCGGCGGCCGTGACGACGTTGCGGAACAGCATCGCGACGGTGGTCGGGCCGACGCCGCCGACCCGCGGGGTGATCGCCCCGGCGACGGCGGCACAGGACTCGTCGACGTCGGGCAGGATGCGGCGGCCTTCGTACCGCACGCCGCCGCCGACGACGACCGCGCCGGGCTTGACGTGCTCGGGCTGGATGATGCCAGGCACGCCGGCGGCGGCGATGAGGATGTCGGCGCGGCGGGTGTAGCGGGCCCAGTCCTTGACGCCGGTGTGTACGACGGTGACGGCCGCGTCGGCGGTGGGGCGCTTCTGCGCGAGCAGCATGGCCAGGGGGCGGCCGAGGGTCGCGCCGCGGCCCAGGATGACGACCTCGCGGCCGGCGACGGGGATGTCGTAGTAGGCGAGCAGTGCTTCGATGCCGGCGGGGGTGCAGGGCAGCGGGCCGGGGATGCCCAGGGCGAGGCGGCCCATGTTGACCGGGTGCAGGCCGTCGACGTCCTTGTCCGGGTCCATGGACTGCAGGGCGGCGTTGTAGTCGAGGTGGCCGGGGATCGGGTACTGCACGAGCATGCCGTGTACGGCGGGGTCGTCGTTCCAGGTGGTGATGACGCGCTGTACCTCGGCCTGCGTCGCGGAGGCGGGCAGGTGCTCGTGCGGGGACGCGAAGCCCAGCGCGGCGGCCTGCTGCTGCTTGATGCGGATGTAGCCGGCGCTGGCGTCGTCGTCGCCGACGAGCAGGGTGGCCAGGCTCGGGGTGATGCCGCGGGCGCGCAGGGCGGCGGAGCGGGTGGCGACGTCGGCGAGGATCTCGTCGGCGACGGGTTTGCCGGGCAGCAGGCGGGCGGTAGCGGGCGCGGACATGCGGCTCCTCCACGCGGTCGCCCAGGCGGTCGGCTTCCGCGGCTTCGCTCCCCGATGGTCGTTCCCATCCTCGTGCCGCCAGTCGCAAAATTCGCCCTCCAGCATGCCTCATCTGGTGCGGTGGATGCGGTGCGGGAGGTTCTGCCGGGGGCGGGTGCGTGAATAGCGATTGCGCGGCGGGCCGCGGCTCGCCATCATCGCGGGGTGATCGACCGACAGAGTGCCGGCTTCGCCGTCAAACCGACCCTCACCGGGGACAAGGTCGTGCTGCGCCCGTTCGCCGACGGGGACCTCGACGGCATCCGGGCCGCGTTGCGTGATCCGGAGGTGATGCGGCTGACCGGCAGCAGCGCCGACGATGCCGACGACGACGAGCGGGAGAAGGTCCTGCGCCGCTGGTACGGGACCCGTAACGCGCAGCCTGATCGGCTGGACCTGGCCGTGGTGGACCGGTCCACGGACGGCTGTGTCGGGGAGGTGGTGCTCAACGAGTGGAGCGAGCGAGCCCGCAGTTGCAACTTCCGGGTGTTGATCGGGCCGGCTGGGCGTGATCGTGGGCTGGGCACGGAGGTGATCCGGCTGTTCGTCGGGTACGCCTTCGAGCGGCTGGGGCTGCATCGGGTGGAGTTGGAGGTGTTCGATTTCAATCCGCGGGCGCGCCGGGTGTACGAGAAGGTGGGTTTCGTCGCCGAGGGTGTGCTGCGTGAGGTGTTGCGCGATGGTGACGGATGGGTCGATGCGACGGTGATGTCGATCCTGTCGCACGAGTGGGAGCGTCACCGGGGCCGTCCGTGACCGGCCGGGACTGTGCCCGGCCGGTCACGGTGTCTCAGTGGCAGGTCCAGCGCACAGCGGCGGTGGTCTGGCCGCCGGTGGGCCGGACGACTGTCTGGTAGCCGCCGAGGGCGCGGCCGTCGCGGCTGAGGGCCGTGACGGTGATCTCGGGGGTGCTCAGGCCGGTGACGGCTCCTTCGGCGTCGGACAGCACGTCGCCTTGACCGCCCATGTCCTGGAGGAAGGCGTGGCCGCCGTGGCTGCCGTTCGGGGTGTCGATGGGTGGTGCGATGCCCGCTGACCAGCCCTGGCCGCCGAAAGCGTCGGGTTGGGCGGGGGCGATCGTCCATCGTTTCTGGCCGGTGACGTGGTTCCAGCGTACGAGCAGTGTCGTCTCCTGGATGCCGTCGGTGTATCGGACGGAGCCGACGACCCAGTTGCCGTCGACTGTCCCGACGCGGACTTCGAGCACCTTGTCGGCGCCGATGTCCTCGGGCAGTTTCAGCTCCTCGCCGGTGCCGTCGGGGTGCCATCGATAGGCGTGGGTGCCGGTGTTGTCGGCGATGGTGCCGACTACGGTGCCGTCGGCGCTGATGTCGGCGACCCGGCCGGTGGCCCCTGCGGGCAGGGCCAGCGGGCGGGGCTCGGTCTTCGGGTCGTCCCACACAGCGGGGCGGCCGGCGACCTGCCCGGCGACGGTGCCCGTGTCGTTGACGGCCAGCGCCTCGGCATCCTCACCGGCGAGCAGGATGTTCGCGCCGTCCCGGTGGAGCCAGGAGGTGCGGGTGTCGGCGGTGGCTGTGGCGACCGCGACGCCGCTTTCGGCGATGTCGGTGAACTCGGCGTTGCCGCCGATGGGGCCGATCTCCGTCGCCATGCCGTAGTCCCAGGTGATCAGGTGGGTGCGGCCGTCGGAGCGGTACGCGTGACCGGCCAGGCGACGGCCCGACGGGTCGCCGGCGGTGACCTTGCTGCCGGCGAAGTTGCCGGGCACGTCGAGGCGCTCGGCGACGCAGCGGCCGTCGTAGTGGCCGCCGAACGGCGAGGTCTGCGGCTCGTACTCGCCGGGCAAGGGTAGCCGGAGCATGGTCAGGGCTATGGCGACGACCGCGAGCACGCTGGCGCTGTAGCCGGCGACACGGCGCTGTCGCAGGCGGACGAGCCTGCGGCCGTGGACGCGGGCGAGCACGTCGTAGCGGGGGGCCTGCTCGGACAGGCCTTCGAGCAGTTCCTTCAGGTCGCTCATGCGCGGGCCCCCCTCGGCTCCTTGACCAGCACGTGTAGTTCGGGGGCGACTTCGCGCAGCCGGGCCAGGGCCCGGGACTGCTGGCTCTTGACGGTGCCGATGGAGACGCCGAGGGCTTCGGCGGCGTCGGGTTCGGACAGGTCCTCGAAGTAGCGCAGCACGATGACGGCGCGCTGCTTGCGGGTGAGTTTCTCCAGCGCCTGGCGTAGCAGGATCCGGCGGATGGCGTCGGCGGCCAGGTCGTGGCCGGTGCCGTGCTCGGGCATGCGTTCGCTGAGGTGTTCGTTGCGCAGGTGGTGGCTGCGCCGCCAGCGGGACACGTGCTCGTGGTAGAGGATCTTGCGCAGGTAGGCGTCAGGGGCGTCGATGCGCGCCTTGCGCCAGCTCAGGGCGAGTTTGAGCAGCGCGTTCTGGAGCAGGTCCTCGGCGGCGTGGTGGTCGCCGGTCAGCAGGTACGCCACCCGTGACCAACGGCCGAGCCCGGCCTGCACGTACTCGTCGAATCCATCGTCCACCGCAGGTGTTCCCCGTCTGCCGGCACAGCTCGTCGACACCCGTAGACGACGACCGCGGCCGCTGCGGTTGGCACCGGGTGCGGAGATTCTTTCTGTCAGAACCTCAGCACGGTACGGGCGTCGGCGGTGACCTGCGGGGAAGCGAGATCGGTCCAGGAAGCGAACAGGGTGCGGAAGTAGTCGCCGTAGCGGGCGGCGACGTCGGGGGCCTGCTCGCACAGGTCGAGTTCGTTGACGATGCTCAGGTCGACCAGCGGGCGCAGCTCGGCGGCGGTCAGGACGGTGACGGTGCCGTCGAAGCGGTTGTGCAGTTGCCGGGTCCGGGCGAGGTCGCGCCAGGTGTGTCTGCGCAGTGTGGCGGCGTAGTGGTGCACGAGCTGCTCGGCGGCGGGGCTGGCGGCGGCGCGCAGCAGGTCGCGTTCGTCGAGGGTGAGTAGCGCGGTGTCGAAGCCGTCGGTGCCGTACGCGGCGTGGGACAGGCCCGCGAGGGCGGTCGGCTCCGGCAGTCCGTGCGCGGCGAGACGGTCGTGTACGCGTACCAGATGGGTGTAGAGGGTTCCGCCCGGATGGTCGATGGTCTGCGCGCCGCGCTCGCGCAGCAGCGCCTTGACGTCGTCGACGGTCATGGCGGAACTCTAGGGCGCGGGCGCGGCGGGGTCAGCGGTATGTGGGCAAGTTCATCGGGAATCGCGGCGGGGTCAGCCGTAGGTGCAGAGGTCTTTGACGGCGTCTTCGGCGGCGAGCCCGGCGTCGAGGAACTGGGCCTCGCGGGCCTTGGCGATGTCGCCGCCCGCGGCGTCGAGCATGGTGATGATGGTGCCGCGTGTCCTGGCCAGGGTGGTGAGCGCGGCTTTGAGCCGGTTGTCGGCGCTACGGCCGGCCAGCGCCGTCGAGGCCTTCTGGTATGCCTGGAACGCCCTGCGCAGCACCGTGATCGCGTTGGCGATCTCTTCGGGGCTGGAGGTCTCGTCGACGCGGTAGGGCGCGACCGACGTGGCGGCCTTGACGTAGGCGTTCTCGGCTTCGTAGAAGCCACGGCAGGTGGTCTTCAGGTCGGCCTTGGCGGGCTTGGTGGCGGGGCGCGGCGAGGTGGTGGCGGGGCGGGGTGACGGCCGGGCCGAGGCCGACGGGCTCGGCACCGGAGTGGGTGACGGGGTGGCGCCGGGCGAGACCGTGGCGGTGGCGACGGCGGCCGGTCCGGCCGACGACGCGGCGGCGACCGGGCTGGGCGTACGGTCGTCGCAGGCCGTGGTGCCGAGCAGGGCCGCACTGAACGACAGCGCCACGGCGAGACGGTTCTTCATGTGGGTTCCTTCGACGCGAGTCAAGATCGATCGCAGTGTAGGAGAGCCCGGCGGGTTCCGGTTGCCCGTGCGGCGACGACCGGACGAAGGGCCGCGGCACGGCGACCGTCCGGTGTGCATGGACCGCCCGATACGGCGATGGCGCCGCCGGTCGGTGAGACGGGCTTCGACCACGACGTGGGGGTCGCAGTGCGCGCGCGCTGTCCCCGGCTGGCCGAGAACCACCCGTAGTCCGTGGCTGATGGAGGGGGTCGGTATGTCACACGGACGGGTCCCAGGCTGCGAGCTGATCGAAGACACGACGGTCGCCTTCGAACTTCAGCGACTCCAGCGGTATACGGCCGTAGAAGAACAGGACCAGGTCACTGGCTGAGCCGTGGGCGGACGCGTCGGCTGGGTCCTCGCCGGTAGCGGGGGTGAGGTGGGCGACCTGTGCGCCGTCGTGGGACAGCCGAAGGCGCCAGGAGTGGCCCTCGGTGGCGTGGTAGTCGACGACGGCAGGCTCGTGGGGCCAGGCGACCGTCGTCGCGCAGAGGGTGAACTGGCAGTCGTCGAAACCGTCCAGGGCGATCTGCTCCGGTATGGGCTGCGGGGCACCTTCGATGAGCTGGACGTCGTAGGTGTGCACCGCGATCTCGTGGAGCTGACGCCTCGCCCAGGCTCCGGAGGTCTGCGGTGACGGCGAGTCCCCCCACCACGTCCAGCAACCGCGATCCGGGCCCGCCTCGCGCAGCACGCTCACCAGGTGCTCGACGGACGCGGCCCACCAGGCCAGAAGAGCCTCGCGCTCCCGAGGCGCACCCGTGCCACCTGCCCATACGGACTCCTCCGGCGGACCGTCCGCGGGCCCGGCGGTGACGACGGCGGCTGTCTTGCGGCGACCCATGCCGAGGTGTTGCACATGATCGAACAGCGTCCGGTCCGGATGGGTGGGCATCTGAACGTCGAGGCTGGGTGCCGTCGCGACCGCAGCGCGGAAGGCGGCCGACCGTTCGTCGATCAGCCGCAGCAGATCAGGGAACGTGAGAATTATGCGCACCCCGGTTTCTACCATTGTGCTCCGGCGATCGGACAGCGGATTTCGCACCGACGCGGCGGCAGCCCGCACTGATACGTGCCATGGACGACACGCGGGCGCCCCTTCCTCAGCGCCTGTCGCGAAACCGTGCGGCAGAATCGCGGTCCACGCAGGCACGGCGAAGATCCAGGTGGGGCCCACCCGTAACGCCGACACGCCCCGAGGACACCTTGAGGCCATGAGGTCGAGGAGAATCACGGCGTGCACTATTGCCAGCGTTGTGAACCTGCGGTCGGACTCGAACCGACCGCTGATGTCGCGGTCTGCTCGCGCTGCGGCTGGACCGAACCTGGCCGCCGCGAGCCGCTGTACGTCGTCACCGGAGCATCCGGTTCCGGAAAGAGCGCGATCTTCGCGCCGCTGGCCGCTGCACTGCCTGACTGCGTGGTCTTCGATGTGGATTGGCTGATCGACCCGATGAAGGCCACTGGATCGCTCGACTGGGACGCCTTCCGGGATGCCTGGCTGAGCGTGGCGCACGGAATCGCGCAGGGACGCCGCAGTACCGTCCTGTTGGGGCCGCTGATGCCGGAGCAGCTGGTGGGCTTGCCATCGCGGCGCTGGATCGGGCCGGTTCACTTCGCAGTCCTGGATTGCACGGACGAGCAGCGCCGCGCCCGGCTCGACGCCAGGCCCTCATGGCGAGAACACGCGATCGGCGAGCACCTGGCCTTTGCCGCGCAGCTGCGACGCACCATCAGCACCGTCCTGCACACCCGCCAGATCAGACCGCTCAACACGTCGCCGAATGGGTGAGAAGTACGGCGTCCCGCTGCGACGGCCCAGCAACGCAGGTGGAATTCTCCAACGGACCGCGGCGCGGCGGCGTCAGAGCCGGATGATGTAGACCTCTCCCGGAATGTATTTCGGCCGGGTCAGCAGGACTCTGCCGTCGGGATTGACCGCCATGAAACAGATCTCGCTCGGCAACGGTCTCCGCAGCTTGCTGCTGCCGAGCAGGTCGAACTGGACGGGAATGCGGCGCGCCCGCCCGCACGTGGTGTCGGCGCATACGAGCAGCAGCGACAAACAGGTCCCTGAGGTGACCCACCCCGGCGAAGGGGTGTTTGACTCTGCGTTCGGTGCGGCGGCGGTAGGTGTTTGAGACGCGGTGCAAACCCATCCGATCCGGGCCGGTGCCCGATCAGGCCGCGGCGGGACATGGGCGGCGCGATGAGGCTGACCAAACGTTCTCGGCCCACCCTGCGCTTGTTATGTATGAGTCTTCCTATGCTGCTCAGGTTGACCCTGGGGTCTGCGCTCGTCGTGTTGACCATGGGTGCCACCCACTGGCAGATCGCCGTGGCCGCGGTCGCGCTGACGATGGGGCTGGTCCTGCTCGACCATTGGCATGCTCGGCACACCGCTGGACCTGAGGCCCGCGGCTCTCCAGACGGCGCTGCCGCCCCCGGCCCACCGGTCCGTCTTGCCCCGAAGGCCTCGGAGTCCGGCGGCCACCCCTGCCCACCCATTCATGACTCGACGTCGGGAGACGAGTTGGTCCAGTCGAGGCCCCGTCCGCAGAGAACCATGCAAGAACTTCAAGAGATCGAGGCTCTCATAGAGAAGGAGTACACCGACCTTTGGAGATTCGCACGGATCATCGTCGACGATCAATCGATGGCGAGTGACCTCGTTCATGTGACCTTTATAGAGGTCTACTACGCATGGGAGAGGATCAGCGGCTATCCCCCGGCAGGTCTGGGGTCCTGGCTGCGGACAGTCTTGAAGCACAAGGCCGTGGACATGTATCGCCAGCGTAAGCGGGAGGTCGTCTCCGATGAGGTCCCCACGTCGGCCAGGCCATCGGACACCGTCGAATACATCGTCGAGCTCAGGCTGGCCGTGGCTGCGTGCGAGCAGGAGATCAGCAGAATGCCGCCGGTGAGGAAGACAGTCGCCTATCTCGTTCTGCTCAAGAGGTGGACGACCGCGGCGGTGGCCGCTGAACTGGAGATCACCGAAAGCACGGTCCGCGGTCACTTGTTCCAGGCCCGAAAGCAGCTGAAAGATGCCATCGGCCCACGGCCCTGGCTCAATGACGACGACGAGGGCGAGGAAGGGAACAAATCCGCATGAACACCGACCCGAACAAGGACCGGCTCACGCTGGCCGACGTATACCGACTCGCCGTCACCACCGACCCGGCCGCGCCTGAAGCAGCCGACTACCAGCAGGGTCTGGCCCGCCTCAAAGCATGGGGCGAGCGGGAGGTGGACATCGTCGGCTCGCCGACGCGACCCGCCTCGTCAGCCCGAGGACAGCGTGTCACCGTCCTTGGCCGCCGCACTCTGCTGCAGGAGTTGACCGAGCAGGCCTGCCACCCCGGAGCCGAGCCTATCGTGCTCGTCGGCCAGGGAGGGGCGGGCAAATCGACCCTCGCGGCCGCCCTGGCAGAACAGGCGCCAGGCCTGGGCCGCATGGTGTTCTGGATCTCGGCGGCCAGTGCCGGCGAATTCGCTCTGGGCATCACGGAGGTCGTCCGGAGCCTGGGCGGATCCATGGCCGAAGCGAACCTGATCACCAGCGGATCCGCAGACGCCGCAGATCTCTTCTGGAGGCGGCTTGAGGAAGCACCCCGCGAGTGGCTACTGATCCTCGACAACGCTGACGAGCCGGAACTGCTCGCGACCACGAGCGCGCCGGTCGACGCGGCGACGGATCTGCGTTGGGTGCGCCGGTCGCTTCGCGGGCAGGTCGTCGTCACCAGCAGGCAGACCGATCCGCGTGTATGGCCGGACGCGCGTGTCGTCGCGCTCGGCGGCCTGGACCTGGCCGATGCCACCCAGATGCTGAGAGATCTCGCCCCGGCCGCAGGCGCCGAGAGTGACGCACGCGCCCTGGCCGTCCGTCTCGACTGTCTGCCGCTCACGCTCCACCTCGCCGGGACATACCTGGACTCGGACGTGGCCGAGGTGCTCACGTTCGCCGACTACGAACGGGCACTCGACAACGCGGCGGGGACGGTCATGGCCCGCGCCGGAGAGATCTCGCTGACGGGACTGGCCCGGCACGGCCTGCCCGAAGCCAGGGATCTGATGACACTGGCGAGCTGCTACGCCTCGAACTCCATTCCGGCCTCTCTGCTGGGGCCAGACCTGGACGAGGCGCTGGAAGGACTCGGCCGGGTGGGTCTGATCCGCAACGACCGGAGGGGCATCTCCCTGCACCCCCTTCTCGCCGAGATCAACCGGGCGGAGGGTGGCCAGGCCTGGCACACCGCGGCCGCGCTACTGGCGGATGCGGTGCGGGACGTGCCTTTCGACATCCCCGACCACTGGCCCCTGTACCGGCAGCTGGGTCCTCACCTGCTGGCGGTCCTCGCCGCCCGGCAGCTGAACCCGACATATCTCCATCTGCTGGCCGAGACCGCCATCCAGATCGCCCACGCCTTCGGCCGCAGCGGCGACAACGGAGCTGCCGTCGCCATCTACCAGGCCGTGATCGATCACAGCCGAGAGCTGGGAGAGAACCACCAGGCAGTGCTGCGAGCTCGGCATCTGATCGCCTGGGTGGTCGCCGACACCGGCGACATTCCCGCAGCCAAGGCCATCTACCAAGACGTCTTCGAGCGGCGGCTCGGCGAGTTCGGGCCGACCCACGACGACACCCTCGACAGCCGGCACGAGCTCGCCTGGATCGACACCTGCGACGGCAAATGGGCGAAGGCCGAGCGCGACTACCGGGACCTTCTCCACGACAGCCTGATCCACCGCGGATCCGATGCCGCCGGCACGTTGACAACCCGCCACGAGCTCGCGTTCGCCATCGCGGCGCAGGGGCGCCTCGACGAGGCGCTCTCCGACTTCGAGCAGATCTTGGACGATCGGCGACGGGTCCTGGGCGTACAACACCCGCAGACCCTGCAGACGCAGCACGAGATCGTTTGGATCACAGCCCGGCGCGGCCATTACGCGCAGGCAGAGGTGCTCTTCCGGGAACTGCTCGAACTGCGCCGGGAAATGGAGGACGACCACCCGCATGTCCTGCTCAACCGGCACGAACTCGCCTGGGTGATCGCACGACAGGGCCGGTTCGCCGAAGCCGAGACCATCTACGCCCGCGTCCTGGAACGACGCGACCGCACCCTGGGTAGCAACCATCCGGACACTGGCAAAACCCGGTTCGCCTTGGACGAACTGCGCCAGGGCCGCATCGTCGACGCCGTCCACCTCGCCTGAACAGACGGAGGCCCGAAATGATCCACTCGACACGACTCGCCGCCGCCATCGACGAACTGGACCTGGCCGGGCGGGCACTCATCGTCCACGCGTCCCTGCGTTCGCTGAAGACGCCGATCGACGGCGGGGCCGACACCCTCCTGGACACGCTGCTGCGCCAGAACTGCACCGTCATGGTCCCGGCCTTCACCGAACCCCAGTTCCGGGTGCCGGCCCCCACCGACATGCGCCCAGCCCGCAACGGTCTGGACTACGCGACCGAAGCCCTCGCGCCAGAATCCGGCCCGGTCTTCGACGTCGGCTGCGGGCTGATCAACTCGGGGCTCGGAACCCTGCCCGCCACACTCGTCAAGCGGGCCGACGCCATCCGCGGCGATCACCCCTTGAACTCCTTCGCCGCCATCGGACCCCGAGCCGCCCACCTCATCCGACCCCAGACACCCGACGACGTGTACGCGCCACTGCGCAGACTCGCCGAACTCGACGGCGCCGTACTGCTCGCCGGCGTCGGCCTCAACCGGATGACCGCTCTCCACCTGGCTGAGCAGCGATCGGGTCGAGCCGCCTTCCGTCGCTGGGCACGTGACACAGCCGGCGACATCCGGATGGTGGAAGTCGGATCATGCTCTGAGGGATTCCCTCGGCTAGAGCCGGCGATCGCCCCTCTCGCCCACGTCGCCACCGTCGCGGCTGCGCGATGGCGCAGTTTTCCACTGCGGCCGACCCTGGCCGTCGCGACAGCAGCCATCGTCGAGCGCCCGGACATCACTCACTGCCCGGACGGTGCCTGCCTGCTCTGCCGGGACTCCATAGCGGGCGGCCCACTACCGCTCTGATCAACTCGCGTGGTCGGGCGTCCCGGATCAGCTCGCCGTCCGGGACGCCCGACCACGTCGGTCGGACCGCCGGTCCACGTCTGCGCGTCGAACGCGGATCACCGTGGATCGGCCTGTCGGCGGAAGTCAGTGGCGGTCGCCGCCGTGTGCATCTTGAAGTGCCGTGCGAAGAGTTCGAGGCTGGTGTACCCGTGGCGGATACAGATGTCCTGGATCCTCATCGTCTTGGTTTGTGGATTCCGCAGGCTGTCGCGGCAGGCGTCCAAGCGCACGTGCTTGACCATCGTCATCGGCGTGGTGCCGGCGCTCTGACAGGTTTTCTGGAGAAGACGCTTGGAGACCTTCGCCTCGTCGGCGATGCGTTCCGTATCCAGTTCGGGATCGCCATGGTGCCGGTGGACGATGCTGCGGAAAAGGGCCATCCGTAGATCCCGGAGGCTCGTCGGGCTGATCTGCCTGCCGCTGTCGACCAACTGTCCGATCATCTGGACGGTGTATTCGTGCAAGGCGGCTGCGGTCGCGGGTTCGTCGCCGTAATCGTCCCTGTCGGCGAGTTCGAGCAGGAGTTGGATGAGGAGGTCCTTGCCGGGCATGCGTCGGGGGATCAACGCGCCGACATGCTGCCGGATCCTGTCCGGGGATACCGGGACCATCGATTTCGGGACGGACAACTTGATCACTTTCATCCCGGCCGGTGTGGTCGAATGCTGGCTGCGTTGCGGAAGGGAGAGGTCGTAGAGGACGAGGTCGCGCGGACGAAAGACGACGCGATGGTCTTCCTGTTCCTTGCGGAGGTCTCCGTGGACGCTGAGGCAGAACTGATAGCACTCCGGGTCGGACGTCCTGATCTGTTCGGCACCGCGTCGCGCTTCGACCGCCAAGCCCGCCGCCCTGTAGGTGAGCGAATCGATGGTGAGGCCACCGAACGTGATCGCCGACATCTGTGCACTCAGAGGAGGCGGAACAAAGGGTCTGCGCCCGTGGACCGCAAAGGGGGCCAGCTCGTCGCCGACGCCATCGCAGTAGTAGTCGTAGCTGTGGCGCGGATCGACAGCGCGGGTGTCATAACGCCAATACATGGTCTGGGCCTCCTGTTCGACTGGTGACACAACGATTACAGCCGATGCGGCCGCCCGTGTGGTTGGCTGTGAGCGCACAGCTTGCGACCGAATGCCAGGTGCTCGGCCATGGCCTGCGGCGGTTGCATGGCCGGGGTTGCGAGCCGGCGAGGCTGTCCTCCGAAGCCGGTGCGCGGAACCTGGTGAGCCGCGGCGCAGGGCACGGGACTGCAAGCTCCCCGGCCGAGCGGCCGTCGCCGGGGTCGGGGACCATGCTGACGCCCACCGCTTCCATGGCGGCGACGCACGCCCAACCGGCCACCCGGCCCGGCCGCCACGCGAAACGACCATCATCATCGGACGACCGGTCGCCTCCGGTGACTGGTACAGCCCGATTTCAGGTCCGCTGGACGCATCTCGGCCGCGTACAGCCGATTACCGGCAGGTAGGTCGCATTGTCGACTGTCGAGATCGGAGTGAGCCATCAGGATGACCTTCCCGACATCGAAGGAGGTCCGCCATGGTGGCGATCCAGAAGGCGATACAGGACATCACCGGGTCCGATGAGAAGGCCCTGCAGTCCAAGGAGCGCCTCGAGCTGCTGAGGAACGCCGCCGAGGCACACCTCCAGCTCGCCGAGGACCGGCTCTCGGCGATGCTGCTCGGGACGGGCGGCGGTATCTCCAGCCTGTTCATCGTTCCCGGATCGGTCCAGAACTTCCAACAGGGTTACACCATCACCACCGGCGAGAAGGCGGCCGCGGGTATCGACACCGCGGTGGACCAGTTCTTCACGGGCAAGTACAAGGACGGCTTCAAGACGGTCGTCCACTCCGCCATCGACGTCCTGTTCAGCGACACCACCACCGGCGAGACCAAGAAGGACTTCTACTTCGTGACGATGGAGCACAACGCCTTCATCCGCGTCGACGTGGCCTTCTGGAAATACTATTTCACGCAGAAAAGCATCACCGACACCGCGGAGCAGGCGTTCTGCTACACCTTCGTCAAGTCGGTCGTCGACCACAGGAAGGTCCCGCTCGACACCATTGTATTCCTGGTCTCGAGCAGCGTGGGAGACGACCTGGCCAAGGTCCAGGAGTACCTGGACGAGATGAGGAAGCTCTATGCCGATCTGAGCGAGCACGACCCTGCCGAGGTCGCCGCCCGCGTGGCCAGCTGACCTGAACTGCCGCGCGGCGGACACCTGGCAATGGTCACCGCGGCGGAGATCCCGTCCGCCGTGGTGACCTGGTGTCGCTGCGGCTGTGCGACGGACGGCGGCGACCCCATGATGTCGTCGAGCACAGCTGACGCCGCCGCCTTGGAGCGGAGCTTTGGCACCCAGGTCCCGGCTGCGCGACGTCGGGGTCGGGCGGTGAGCGGCGGGCATGCCGGCGGCGTCCGGCATGCCCGCCGCCTGTCAGCGGCTGACCGCGAACACGCCGTCGGGGTCGAGGGCGTCCTTGAGCCGCTGGCGCAGCGGTGTCCTGGGGGTGGGGTGGTCGATGTCGGTGCGGTAGGGCGGGAAGCCGTGTGCGGTGAACGTCCGGTGCACTCCCACCCGGCGGCACCGTCATCATCTGCGAGCTGGTCCTCGATGACGACGAGACCGGCCCCGCACCCGCCGCGCTCATGGGCCTGAACATGCTCGTCGAAACCCGCGGCGGCTACAACTACACCCACGCCGAGTACCGGACCTGGCTCGAAGAAGCCGGCTTCACCGACATCGGCTCCACGCCCCTGGCGGCGGCGGGAGCCAACGCCGCCATCATCGCCCGCAAACGCCCGTACACCAGCTGACTCTCTTGACCGCGCCCTGGCAGCGGACCCGGTGTCGGTGGCGAGCGACCACCCTGCGATCGTCGCTCGCCGCCGACGGCCCGGATACCTGCGGCACGCCTACCAGCAGGGAGGGCAGTTCGGGTCACCGCCGGGGCCCATGAAGACGGCTGCAGGCAAGGCCACCGCTGGCGCGTCGGTCGGCACGGCGGGCCCCAGATGGGCACCGGCGGCATCGCGCGCGAGGCTGTTGTACGTGATCCGCGTACTCGGTCCCGTGATCACGCAGACGGCGACCCCGTCGGGCGTGGGCATCAGGCGCTTGGTGTAGGTGTGGACATGCCTTGGGGCGGCTCGTTGCGGCCGGGGACGGATGCCGTGCTGGGGAGGCGTGCTGGCGGAAGACTAGTGTGTCCAGCTATGGGAGCCGCCTACAAAGCTGTCCAACTCGGGGCAGACATGCTCATGACGGACGGTGAGGTCATTCATCCGGTGCCGGAGGGTGTCTACGAGCCGGGCCTCGGGTCGGTGGCGACCCGGCTGGCCGGCCGGTTCGGTGACGAGGGTGTCGTCATGGTGGACGCGGACGCCGCCCGTGCGATGCGCCTGCCCACGACCCGCGACGAACTGACCGCCGTCGAGGGTGACCACGTCCTGTTGCGCGAGATCCGGGCGGAGGGCTGGGAGGTCAGGAAGCTGGCGGACTGGACGACGCTGCGGCGCGAAGGGGTCATGCTGCGGGTCGGCGTGCTGCCCGCGATCGAACCGGCGACCTTCCCGCTGCTGGACCCCGACCCCGCCGACGGTATGGGCACTCTGACGTCCCTGGCACTGTGGCACCGGGTCACGGGCAGCGCGTATCACGGCACCAGCGGTGTCGCCGGCACGGCCGTTCTGAGCCGGGTCACGACGGTGGGCGTGAAGAAGCTTCAGCCGACGTGGAAGCCCAAAATCGAACTGGTGCCCGGGTTCGAGGACGATTTTCACGCGGACCACTTTCGGGCGCCCGCTTCCGGGATGAGGTTCGCGCATGCGTACGACGCGAATCGTGCTTATATCGCGGCGGCGGCGAATGCGATTCTGGCCCCGTGGCAGCTGAAGCAGGGCGGCGTGAAGTTCGACCCGAAGATGGGCGGCTGGTGGTTGTGTGAATTGTCGCCGTGGAACGACAAGCGGATGCCCGACCCGGCCGGCTATGCAGCGGAGAAGGGACCGCGCTGGATCTCCACCGCGACGGTGGCGCTGCTGCAGCAGTTGACGGAAGAAGGCGTTTACGGCGGTGTGCGGATCAAGGACAGCCGGGTGTCGGCCGGGTCTGAGCTGCTGCGGCCGTGGGCGTGGAAGATGCGGGACGCCTACGCGGCGGCGGCCGGGGCGACCGACGACCCGCGCGACGCTGACCGGGTATTGAAGGCGCTCAAGGAGTCCGGGCGTAAGACGCTCGGGATGCTCGCCAGCGAGACGAACTGGATCTACCGGCCGGACTGGTGGTATTCCATCATCGCGACGGACCGCGCGAATCGCTGGCGCAAGATGTGGAAGACGGGGCGGGAGCAGAACCGCTGGCCGCTGTGGATCGACGTGGACAATGTGTGGTACGCCTCGGACGTCGAGGACGGCGTCGCCGCGATTCCGGCCGGCTGGAATCTCGACGCCACCGGGATGAAGCTCGGGGCGTACAAGCACAAGGCGACCCGTAGAAGCCGGGTCGCGGCGAATGGGGATGGGAAATGAGCGGGTTGGGTGACCGCCTGGTCAACATGATGCGCGGCCGCGAAGTCCAGCAGTCCCCGATGACCTTCCGGGAGAAGGCGGAGGAGTTGCGGCGTATCGCCGGTGTCACGAAAGGCGCCAAGATCGCGGGCGTGGACCGGCGTACGTTCCAGCGGTGGTTTGAGAAGTGGAACGCCGGAATGAATCCGAAGCCGCGTAAGGACACGCTGGACAAGCTGGATTTCGGCGTACGCCGGGCGTGGGTCGCGACCCCGCTGCCGGACGGGGCCGTGGTACTCAACGTGAAGGACCGCAACGATACGGCGCGCGCGGTCCGCACGATCACCGCGAAGCAGCTCAGGCTCTCCCCCGGCACGATGAACCGGGTCGCGGACGTCTACGTGGCCACCGGCGACGCCGAGGCCGCGGCGGCGGCGTTCCTGGCGGGCGTGCAGGACCGCTTCTACCGCCGGTGGCTCACGCCGCCGCGCGGCGACCGGGACGCGGCGGCGTGGGACCGTTCGGGGGGCACCGGTGCGGTGTCGGCCGGGGCCGCTGCGGTGGTCGTCCCCGGACCGCGGACCGCGGCGGCTGAGGAGGAGTTCGCGGAGGAGGACCTGGACCAGCTCGCCGGGCCGGAGGTGCCGGAGACGGCCTTCGACGAGTTCATGGACGCGATCTACGACGAGGGCGTGGGCGAGGTCCCCGACGAGGACGTGTACGGCGGCGACGTCCAGTGACTGCGCCCGGCGAGCAGGCCTGACGGGGATGTGCAGCGTCAGGCGGCGGCGCGGGCGGATGGTGGGCGGCGGCGCAGGGTGCTGTCGGTCAGGGACGGTGCGCGCCAGGCGCCGTCGGGGCGGTACAGGTTGACGCCGGGCGGGACGATCTCGTCGATGCGGTCGAGGGTCGCGTCGTCGAGCGCCAGGGCGGCTCCCTTCAGGGCGGTGTCGAGGTGGGCCAGGGTGCGTGGGCCGATGATGGTCGACGTGACAGCCGGGTGTGCCTGGGTGAACGCGACGGCGAGTTCGGGCAGGGTGCAGCCGAGCTCGTCGGCGAGGGCGGTGAGCTGTTCGAGGGCGTCGTACTTGGCGGCGTTGGCGGGGATGGCGGGGTCGAAGCGGTGCGGCGTGAGGGCGGCGCGGCCGGTGGTGAGGTCGACGGTGTCGCGGTGGATGCGGCCGGACAGGAAGCCGGAGGCCAGCGGGCTCCAGACGAGCACGCCCATGCCGTAGCGCTGGGCGACGGGCAGGATGTCGGCTTCGATGCCGCGGGCGAGCAGGGAGTACGGGGGCTGCTCGGTGCGGAAGCGGCTGACGGCGCGGCGCTGGGCGGCGTGGTGGGCTTCGACTAGTTCCTCGGCGGGGAAGGTGGAGCAGCCGTACGCGCGGATCTTTCCGGCGCGGACGAGGTCGCCGAGGGTGGCGAGGGTCTCCTCGATGTCGGTGGTGTGGTCGGGGCGGTGGATCTGGTAGAGGTCGATCCAGTCGGTGTTCAGGCGGCGCAGGCTGTCGTCGACGGCGGTGAGGATCCAGCGTCGGCTGTTGCCGCCGCGGTTGCGGCCCTCGCCCATCGGGAAGTGCACCTTGGTGGCGAGGATGACGTCGTCACGGCGGCCGTGCAGGGCCTTGCCGACGATGGTCTCGGATTCGCCGGCGGAGTACATGTCGGCGGTGTCGATGAAGTTGACGCCGTGGTCGAGGGCGTGGCCGATGATGCGGGCGCAGTCGTCGTGGTCGGGGTTGCCGACGCTGCCGAGCATCATGGTGCCCAGGCAGTAGGCGCTGACTTCGATGCCGGTGCGGCCTAGGGCGCGGTAGCGCATGGTGCTTCTCCCCTGGTCGGCACTCCTGCGCCGGTGCGACAGGAGTCGATCATGGAAGTGAGCGTAGAGGCTGGAGTGCGCTCCAGGTCAAGTCGGCGCGGCCCGGTGTGCTTCACCGGGCCGCGCCGCTGTTCAGGTCCGGGCGTTGGCGGCCTGTTCGGTACGGGTGCGCAGGTCGTCGAGGTCGATGCCCGCCTCGGTGAGGATGAGCGCGGCGAGGCCTTTGCCTTCGCGGATCAGGCCGAGCAGGACGTGTTCGGTGCCGATGTGCTTGTGCTTGAGGCGCAGGGCTTCGCGCAGGGACAGTTCGAGCACGACCTTGCTGCGGGGGGTGAAGGGGATGTGGCGGCCCTCGCTGACGGCGACGCGGGGGCGGCGGCGGAACAGGCCTCGCTTGGGAGGCTGGGTGACCTGGTTGAGGGCGCCGGGGCCGAAGGTCTCCTCGAGTTTGGCGCGTACGGCGTCGAGGTCGATGCCGATGGCCTGGAGGGCCTCGGCGTCGGCGGCGCCCAGCGGCTCGCTGGTGCCGACGTGGCGGTTGATGGCGGCGGTGACCTGGTCGTGGTCGAGCCCGGCGGCGGTGAGCAGGTCGTGCGGGATGCCGCTGGTCGGCCGGAGCAGGCCGAGCAGAAGGTGTTCGGTGCCGATGTAGTGCTGCTGGCCGCAGTGGCGGGCCTCGTCCTGGGCACCTCGGACGACGTCGCGTGCGGCGGCGGTGAATCGTTCGAACATCATTTCTCCCGTCGGTCCGGTCCGGGCCAGCGGCCGGCGTGCTTCTTGTGTACGGCCTGGCGGCTCACCTCCAGGGCGTCGGCGATCTCCTGCCAGGACCAGCCGGCCCGGCGGGCGTTGCCGACCTGCAGCGTCTCCAGGGTTTCGAGCAGTCGGCGCAGGGCGAGCACCGCTCGGAGGCCGACGCCGGGGTCGGCGCTGCCGGCCGCGGCGGCGAGTTTGGTCGCGTCGCTCATGCTGTCAATGTAGGTTGACATAGGTCGGGATGTCAACTCAGGTTGACGCACTATGTGCGCGCTGGCTCGTGACCTGTGGTTATGCGATCTGCGGCGTAATGGTCGCGGGTGGCTTTTGAATGATCTGCGTGACACATGTCGTTCACGAGGTTTAGGACGGTTTCGCGGTGTTAGCTTCTGCGGGCCCCGCATACCCGCTGACATGGATGGAACGACGATGACAGCTGCCGCCGTCACCTCACGCACCGCACTGATACGCGACGCGCTGCTGTGGGCCGCGGTCGCCGCGAGCCTGGCGTGGACATTCGCCTACCGGTCCACCACCAACCGCGTACAGGTGCTGGACTACGACGACGGGGTGTACTGGCAGACCGCGCTGGCCATCGCCGACGGCGCGAAGCCGTACACGGAGGTGTTCCACGCTCAGCCACCGCTGTTCCCGTGGCTGGTCGCACAGCCGTTCGCGCTGCTCGGCGCGGTCGGTGGGGAGATGACCGCCCGGCTGCTGATGACGGGGTTCACGATGCTGCTGGCGGGCAGCGCGGCCGGGATGGCGGCGTTGCTGCGCGGGCCCCGGGCGGGCATGCTCGCCGCACTGGCCGTGGCCGCGTTCCCGCTGGTACAGCGGTACAGCTTCCAGTTCGGCGCGGATCTGCCCGCCGCGGCACTGGGCGGGGTCGCGCTGTGCCTGGCGCTGCGCGCCCGCACCGCGGGCCGGTCGGCACGGTGGTGGTGGGCCGGGGCGGGGGCGGCGTTGTGCCTGGCCGCGCTGGTGAAACTGATCGCCGTGGTGGTCGTGCCGTCGCTGGCGCTGGCCTTGCTTGCCACTGCCGGGCCGGGGGGCTGGGCATGGCTGCGCCGCACCGCAGCGGCGATCGGCTGCTTCGCGGCCGGGTTCGCCGTGGCGGGGGCCGCCGCGCTGGTGGCGATCCGGCCGGGGCGGGCGGCCTGGGACCAGGTGTTCTCGTTCCACCTGCGGGCGGCCGCGTCCGCCGACGTGCCCGACGTCATCGGGATGATCCGCAACACCGGGGACTGGGGGCTGCCGTACTTCATCGCCGCAGGGGTCGGGGCGGTGCTGGCACTGTGCCTGCCGGGCCGGGCCGGAGGGCGCGCGGACGTCGCCGCGATCACGGTGTGGGCGGCGGCGATCGTGCCGTACGGGTATCTGCACCATCCGGTGTTCAAGCACCACGTGCTGTTGTTCATCGCACCCGCCGGGGCGTTGATCGTGCTGGGGGTGGCGGCGCTGTGGGCGCTGGCGCGCCGGGTCGTGCGGCGGCTCACCGGGCCACGGCGGCGCTGGGCAGGAGCTGTCGCCGTGGTGGCGGCCGTGCTGGCCGGGGCGTGGCAGACCACGCACACCAGCGTCGCGCCGGTGCTCGCCGACACCGCGGTCGAGGCGTGCCTGCGGGCTCTGCCCCGTGATGTGACGCTGGTCAGCGACGACCAGGCGATGCTGGCGCGCGCGGGGCTGCGTACGCCGCCGTGGCTGGTGGACACGTCGCACGTGCGCATCGACTCCGGGTGGCTCACCGACGCCGAGATCACCACTGCGGCGTCCGCCGCCGACGGGGTGCTGTTCGCCCGGCCACGGCGTATCGGCAAGCACCCGGAGGTCAGGGCGTGGGCCAAGGAGCATTTCCCGGTGCGGTACACGGCTGATCGGTATGAGCTCTACCTGCGTGCGGCGACGCTGGTCACCGGATGCGCCGGGACGCTCCAGGTCGACGGCAAGACAGTGACGCCCACCCCGTGACATACGGACTGCGGGACGTCCCCCGAGGTGGGACGTCCCGCAGTTCGAGCCCGGCGGCTGCCGATGCATGGCAGAAGAATGGCAGCCGCCGGGAGCTCCTAGCGTTCCAGCAACTCCTGGTGGAAGTCGCGGTAGCGCTGCACGGCCAGGCGCAGCCCCTCGGTGTCCGTGCCCGCCTCACCGAACGCCGCGTCCAGCTCGCGCTGCCGGTCGGCCAGCGACTCCTGCAGCGTGCGCACCGCCTCGCCGACCAGGTCACGCAGCTCAGCGGCGACCGCCGGCGGGTCGTCGACGAACCGCAGCTGCGCTGCCTGCCAGCGGTTGCGCAGGTTCTCGGCGGCCGCGGCGGGCCACAGGGGCGCCAGCGCGGCGGCCTCGGTCGGCTCGGCGGCCGGCGGGTCGACCGCATCGGGTCCGCCCACGACCTGCGCCTGGTCAGCGGGCAGATCCGCGTCGTAGGAGGTCACGTCAACGGGGGTGACATCCGCGGCCTCATGCCTCGTCGGCTCGTCCGCACCGTCGGCGGCCACCGGCTCGTTCACCGCGGCGAGATCCGCGGCGTCCGCTCCGTCGGGCTCGCCGTCCAGCACCTCGGCCGAATGCGGCGACGGGGTGCCCGGTGTGGTCAGGTCCTCGACCGCGAGGTCGGCTGCGGTCGGCTCGGCGGCGGGGGTGCCGTCGGGGGCGAGTTCGTCGTCGGCGTCCGACCGGTCGGCGGCGGGGACGTCGACGTCGGCGAGGTCGTCGAGCGTACGGGTCTCGGCGTCGACCGGCTCACCGTCGGCGTCGACGGCCTGCGCGATCGTCTCGTCCTGCACCTCGTCGGCGGGCACGACCGGGTCTTCCCGGTCGGCCGGGTCCTCGCCGATGTGCGCCTCGGGGTGGGCCGGGTCGTCGGTGGCGGAGGGCTCGTCGTCGGCGACGTCGTCCAGCGGCGGGGTCTGGTCGTCGGGCGTGGCCACGGTGTGCCCGCCCTCGGTGGTGCCGCTGAAGCCGTCGAGGTCCACCGGCTCGACGGGCTCGCCGTCGCGTACGGCGTCCGGGCCGTCGGCGTGCACGACGCCGTCCTGGTCGTGGCGGTGCGCCGGGTCGACGAGTTCGCCGTCGACGACGTCATCGGTGCGGTCCTGGTGCGGCACGGTGTCGCGCCGCTCGTCGTCGGCGTCGAGGGCGCCGTGGCTGAAGTGGGCTCGGGTGTCGTAGGTCATGCGTGGACCTCCTCGTCACGGCGGGGGGTGGGGTTAGCGGCCGCGGCTGCGGCCGCCGGGGTGGTGGGCTCGGTGGGGACCGGGTCCTCGCCGAGCAGCTGGGCGACCAGCTCGCGGTAGCGGACCACCGCGATACGCAGGTCCTCGGTGGCGGCTTCGCCGCGGCTGTTGCGCTCGGCGATGTCCCTGGCCTCGCGGTACGAGGCAAGCGTGGCGGCGTGGTCGACGGACAGCTGGGCCAGCTGCTCGGCGTCGTCGTCGCCGGGGTAGCCGCGTGCCGTGATCAGGTCACGGACCAGTTCGTCGGCCTCCCCCACCGCGTCGGCCGGGGCGTCGATGAAGTGCGACTGCAGGGCGTGCCAGCGGACCACGAACTGCGCGTGGTCCTCGGGGGTCAGTTCCCGCAGTTCCAGCTCGGCGTGGCGGCGCTCACGGTCGCGCAGCTCCCGCTCGGCTTCGGTCCTGTTGTCGTGCTCGGCGACGGCGCGGTCGTACTCGGGGCCGAAACGGCGGCGCAGCGACTGGCGGCGCATGGCCGTCCAGGCGACGAACGCACCAGCCGCGAGCACGGCGAGCACGACCAGCAAGATGATGATCTGTCCGGTGTCCATCGAGGTACCTCCTTCGACGAGGAGATACCCCTTTTCACGGCGCTAAACCGTGAGATGCGCCGGTGACGGGATTCGAACCCGCGACCCCCCGCTCGACAGGCGGGTGCTCTCACCACTGAGCCACACCGGCAGCGTATGAAGTTGTGTCGCACGGGCGGCAGGATTCGAACCCGCAACCTTCGGATTTGGAGGCCGGTGCTCTGACCGTTGAGCTACACCCGCGTGCGTGGAAATGACGAACCGCCCGTCCCCGGCGTACCGGGGAGCGGGCGGCGTCGGCCGTTCGCGTGGCGCTCAGCGGCGCCGGTCACCCGGATCGTCGGTGTCGTCCGTGGACCATGAACGGGTCACGGGACGCGGGGAGGCCGACCATCGCTGATCGCTGGTGTGCTGGCGCATCGCCGTCCTCCTGTCCGGTCGGGGTGGTGTGCCTACCGTAGGCGGCGGGGCTCGGGCCGGGCAAAGGGTTTACGTCAGAGTTCGGTGACGATGACGTCGAGCTGCCAGGGTCGGCCGGGGCGGGCGGGTGGCTGCTGCTCGACGGTGTGTTTGAGGTCGCGCAGGGCGGTGGCGAGTTCGGCCGGGTCGCGCGGGTTGCCGCCGTCGGTGAGCAGGTCGCGTACGAGGCGGCCCTTGGTGGCTTTGTTGAAGTGGCTGACCACGGTCCGGGCGCCGTTGCGTTCGTGCAGGACCCGGACGGTGGCGGTGCGGGCGGCGACGTCGCCACGGGGCGTCCAGGCCGGGGTGTAGAGCGACGAGCGCAGGTCCAGGACGAGGCCGGTGCCGGCGGCTTCGGCCAGGGGCTGGGCCATGGTGTCACGCCACAGGGTGCTGAGCAGGCCGACGCCGGGTAGGCGTACGCCCATGGAGCAGCGGTAGGGCGGGACGCGGTCGTCGACGCGCAGCGCACCCCACAGGCCGGAGAAGATCAGCAGGGTCCGGCGGGCGCGGGTCTTCGCGGGGGCGGGCAGGTCGGCCAGGCCGAGGTTGTCGTAGAGCACGCCGGTGTAGAGGCTGCCCGCGGGCAGTGCCTTCGCGGTGCGCAGCAGGGTGTTGCGGGTGATCTCGCCGCGCAGGCCGGGGCTGAGGCCGAGGGTTTCGGCGGCGATGTCCTGATCGCCGCCGCACAGGGTGATCAGCGCGTCGAGGGCGCGTTCGCGGGCCGCGTGCAGGGCGGGCAGGGACAGCCGTGCCGGGTCGAGCGGTTTGCCGGAGCCGGTGTCGGCCTTGCCCTCCGAGGGCGGCAGCAGGATCAGCACCGGCTCACTCTAGGTGACCTGCCGGGTGGGGCGGGCGTCGGCACGGCTGGTCAGCTGGTGATCGTCTTGCCGTGGACCTGGGTGAAGGCGGTGGCGACGAGTTCGCGCAGGGCGGCGGTGTCGACGTCGGCGAGCTTCTTGACGTAGACGCAGGCCTTGCTGACGGTGACGGGGCCGATGCGGGCGAGCAGGTCGCCGTGCACGTCGAAGCCTTCGGCGACGTAGAGGACGAGGGCCTGCTTGCGCGGGGAGAAGCCGACGGCAGGCCAGTCGCCCTGCTTGCCGGAGGCGTAGACGTAGCGGTACTGCCCGAAGCCGACGATGGCGCTGCCCCACATGACCGGCGGCTGGCCGGTGACGTCCTCCATCAGCTCGCAGACGGCCTGGGCGTCGGTGCGGCGGCGGGCGTCGGCGACCCCGGCGAGGAACTCCTCGACGCTGGCGGCGCTCCTGGTCGTCTTCGGTTCGGCCATACGGCCAGGGTATGCCCGGGGTCCGACAGCGGCCGCCACGGGACGGCACGGGGGTGTCCGCGCGCAGTAGGCTTCGCCCATGACCACCCGTCTCGTGCTGACGGCCCTGGTGGGCCGGACCGGCGCTGTGCTGCTGCGGATGCGTGACGAGCAGTCGGCGGTGCGAGCCAACCGGTGGAGCCTGCCGGGTGGCCCGATCCGGGCCGGGGAGAGCCCGGTCGGTGCCGCCAAGCGGCATATCGCCGAGCAGGCGCGGCTGGCGGTCGACGGTGAGCCGGCGCTGTTCTGGCAGGGGTTCCTGCCGGGCACCCGGACCGACGTGTACTTCTTCGCCGTGGGCACCCCGGCGTGGAACCAGGACATCGTGGCGGAGGCCGGGGTGGTCGCGGAGTTCGTGGCGGGCGAGGACGTGCTCAGCGGGCGGGCGTTCACGGCCGCGTCGGGGTTCGTGCTGGGCCGGTTCCTCGACTCCACCGAGTATCTGACGCTGGCGGGCCGGTTCTTTCCCGCCGATCCGGTCTGATGGCGTCGCTGCGCATGCCGGGGCTGTTCGATGCCCTGGCCGGGTGCGAGCGCGTGCTGATCGCCGGGGCCGGGGGCGGGTTCGACGTGTACGCGGGACTGCCGCTGGCCATGCAGCTGCACGCCGACGGGGTCCAGGTGCACCTGGCGAACCTGTCGTTCGCTGACCTGGCCGCGCTGGACACCGACGTGTGGCTGGAACCGGACGTCGCGGCGGTCGGCCCGTTGACCAAGGGCCTGGACGGCTACTTCCCGGAACGGACCCTCGCGCTGTGGCTGGCGGCCAACGGCCTGCCGCCGACGGTGTACGCGTTCAGCCGGGTCGGGGTGCAGCCGCTGCGGGCGGCGTACCAGGCGCTCGTCGACCGGCTCAAGCCGGACGCGATCGTGCTGGTCGACGGCGGCACCGACATCCTGATGCGCGGCGACGAGGCAGGGCTGGGCACGCCCGAGGAGGACATGTCGAGCCTGGCGGCGGCCGCCGCGCTCGACGTCGCGGTCAAGCTCGTCGTCTGCCTCGGGTTCGGCATCGACGCCTACCACGGCGTCAACCACGTGCAGGTGCTGGAGAACCTCGCCGAACTAGACCAGGCCGGGTCGTACCTGGGCGCGCTGTCGATCCCGGGGGACTCGCCGCAGGGCCTGGCGTACGTGAACGCGGTCGCGCACGCCCGCGCGCTGACGCCGGGCCGGCCGAGCATCGTCAACGGGCAGATCGCCGCAGCGCTGGAAGGCAGGCACGGCAACGTGCAGTTCACCACCCGCACCGGTGACAGCCGCCTGTTCGTGAACCCGCTGATGGCGGTGTACTTCACCGTCGACCTGGCGGGGCTGGCCGCGCGCAACCTGCTGCTGGACCGGATCGAGCACACGGTTGTCATGTGGCAGGTCAGCGCCGCGATAGAGGAGTTCCGCAACGGGACCGACACCCGGATCCCGCAGGCGTTCCCACACTGACGCGGTCGTCCGTAACGGCGTGTGCGAAGTGGATGAATGAGGTATCGCCTGGAGTCGATCGGACGGTTAGGTTCTTTGCATGTCCGGGGACGCGCTGATGATCGGCATTATCGGAGTGATGCTGGGGATCCTGGTCGGCCGCCGCTGGCTGAAGATGCAGCAGGCCAACTCCGGGTACAGGTCCGCGGTCGCGGGGGTGCCCAAGGCCAAGGCCGCGGTGAAGTCGGCCCGTACGGCGTGGATGCTCGCGATGCGTGGCACGCTGCTCGCCGCGGTGCTGCTGTTCGTTTACTTCCTGGCCACGACGACGGCGGTGTTCCAGTCCGCGAAGTGAGCGGGCTCACCGGGGCGCGAAAATCGGCGGCGGCGTCCGGTCGTGATCACTAGGGTGGCGCGCGATGACACTCTCACATGACGTGGCCGGTGACGGCCCGACGCTCGTACTGCTGCATTCCACGGTCTGCGACCGGCGGATGTGGGACCCGCAGCTGCCCGCCCTGACCGCCGCCGGATACCGGGTGGTGCGCTGCGACCTGCGCGGCTTCGGTGACTCCCCCATGCCGGACCGGCCCTACAACAACGCCGACGACGTCGCCGAGCTGCTCGACGCGCTCGGCGTCGAGCGCGCGGCGCTGGTCGGGGCGTCCGGTGGCGGCCGGGTCGCGCTGGAGTTCGCGGCGCGGATGCCGCAGCGGACCGCCGCGCTGGCGCTGCTGTGCACCGCCGTCGCCGACCATGAGCCCGGCGAGCAGCTGCGAGCGTTCGGCGACGAGGAGGACACGCTGCTGGAGGCGGGCGACGTGGCCGCGGCGACGGAGCTGAACGTGACGGCGTGGATCGGGCCGCAGGCCGACGACGCGACCCGCGAGCTGGTGCGCACCATGCAGCGCCACGCGTTCGAGGTGCAGCTCGCGCCCGGTGAGGAGCACGGGTCGGTCAAGCACCCGGTCGACCACACCGTGATCACCGCGCCGGCGCTGCTGGTGTCCGGCGAGCACGACTTCGCCGACTTCACCGACATCGCGGTGCGCCTGTCGAAGGAGATCGCCGGTTCGCGGCACGTACACCTGGACTGGGCGGGGCATCTGCCGAGCATGGAACGGCCCGAGGACGTCAACGCGGTGCTGGTGGCGTTCCTGCGCGAGGCCTTCCCGGCCGTCTAGGCGGCTGAGCGGAGGGGGTACGCCCCCTGCTCAGGTCTCGGCGAGGGCGGCGGTGATGGCGTCGGCGGTCGCCGAGGCCTGGGCGTCGTCGGCGTACTTGGTGCGGGGCCAGAAGAAGCCGCGCAGGCCGTCGCCCTTGCTGCGGGGCACGACGTGGGTGTGCAGGTGCGGCACACTCTGGCTGATCTTGTTGTTGATGGCGACGAAGGTGCCCTGGGCCGACATCGCCGCCTCGACGGCCCCGGCCATGCGCTGGACGAGCTGGAAGTAGCCGCCCACGGCGTCGGCGGGCAGGTCGTGCAGGGTCGGTACGTGCGAGCGCGGCACGACGAGCACGTGGCCGGGGAACACCGGCCGGGTGTCCAGGAAAGCGACGGCGCGCTCGTCGGCGTACACCAGGAACGCCGGGCGCTCCCCGGCGGCGATCTCGCAGAACAGGCATCCCTCCATGGCAACGCCGAGCCTAGCGCCTGGCTGGGTAGCATCGGTCCCATGTCTGCTGCACCCATCGGGAACTTCGAGGCGGCCTGGCCCGCCGTGGACCGTGCCGATCTCGTCGCCGAGCCGGTGACCGAGGCCCTGGCCGGATGGGCCGGGGCGGAGCCGGTCACGTCGGTGCTGGTCGTCGACACCGATCCGGAGCTGGCCGACACCGGCAACTTCGGGCAGGCGTACGACGTCGCGCCGGAGCTGTCCGCCAACTGCGTCGTCGTGGCCGCCAAGCGCGGGCAGGACGTGACCTACGCGGCGTGCATGGTGCTGGCCAGCACCCGCGCCGACGTCAACGGGCTGGTCCGCAAGCACCTCGGGGCGCGCAAGGCGTCGTTCGCGCCGATGGACGAGGCCGTGTCGCTGACCGGCATGCAGTACGGCGGCATCACCCCGATCGGCCTGCCCGCGGACTGGCCGGTGCTGGTCGACGCCGCCGTCGCCGACGCGGCGTACGTGGTCATCGGGTCCGGCAACCGGCGCGGGAAGATCATCGTGCCGGGCAAGGTGCTGGCGGACCTGCCGGGCGCGACGGTGCTGGAGGGCCTGGGCCTGTAGGCGGTCAGTTCGGCAGGGCGGCGAGCAGGCCGAGCAGCTCCCACCGCTCGGCCTCGCTGAGGACGGCGTAGACGGGCTCGTCGCGGCGGTTCGTGTCCTGCTCGATCGCGAGCCGTAGCGCATCGGCGGCCGACAGCGCGCGCAGCTGCTCCAGGGTCAGGCCCGCGGCCGCCCAGGCGGCCCGGTGCGCGTCGCCGCGGTGGTGGCGCAGCGCACCCATGCGGGTGCTGACCTGCAGCGCGTACGACGCGCCCGGCGGCTCGTACACCGGCGTCGCGGCCAGGAACGCCGGACCGCCCGTGGCCCGGCCCGCTTCGAGCAGGACGGCGAGCAGCTCGGCCAGCCGGGGCAGGACCGCGTCGCCGGGCAGCGCCCCGCGCAACGTCTGCGCCCAGAGCTGCTGGGCGGCGTCGGCGATCGTCTGCTGCAGGGCCAGGGTGTAGGTGCGTCCGGTATCGGTCAGCGACCACGTTCCCGTGCCGTCGACGGCCATGACGCCCTGCGCGAGTTCGTCGCTCATGTCGGCCGCACCGTAGGCGGTCACCGCCGCGAACGCGTCCGCGGGCATCGGCCGGGCGAGCAGGCCGAAGTAGAAACTGGAGTTCAGGCCCTGGCGGAGGCCGGTCTGCTCGGTCAGTTCGCGCAGCCGGTCCCGGGCCGCGGCACGCATTCCGATGTAGACGCGGTCGAGCGCGGGCCGGACGAGCGCGGCATACGTCATGTGGACTCCCCGTGAGCCGAAGGTTCGCAAACCCGACACCCTACCGAGGGACCCGGTTGAGTTCCAGGCCACATTCCACGCACGGCGCGTAGTGCAGCACACATCGAAAGTGTCGGCTGGATCGCAGCACCGCGCGCCGTCGCGCGCCACCATGGAACCCATGTCCTCCGTACCCGATCCGATGGTCGTGGCCCGCGCGGCCACCTTCGCCGTCGTGCTGCTCGTGCTGTACGTCGGGCACCAGCTCGGCGACCACGTCGCGCAGACCGACCGGCAGGCGGAGGGCAAGGCCGCGCCCGGCCGCAGCGGCTGGACCGCGATGGCGGGCCACCTCGCCGGATACCACGTGACCATGTTCGTGCTGCTGATCGGCACGACGGCGGTGCTGCGGCTGCCGCTGTCGGGCTGGGGCATCGCGGCCGGGCTGGCGTTCTCCGTGGCCACCCACGCGCTGCTGGACCGGCGCTGGCCGGTGCGGGCGCTGCTGCGGGCCACCGGCTCGCCCCGGTTCGCCGAGCTGACCACCCCGGTGTGCGGCATGTACGCCGCCGACCAGGCCCTGCATCTGCTGTTCCTGCTGGTGTCTGCGCTGCTCATCGTCGGGATCTGACGGGCGGATATCGCGGGCGGCGAGGGCGGGTGCGCCGGTAGCCTGCCGGGCATGGACAACACCGTGACGCCGGACTGGGACGAGGTCCTCGCGTGGATCGGCGACGCGCTCGCCGGGGCCGGGCAGCGGGCCACCGGGCCGGTCGAGCAGACGCGGGTGCGGCCGTGGTCGGTGCTGGCCAAGGTGCCCGTCGGCGGGGGCAGCACGGTGTGGTTCAAGGCCAACGGCCACTGCTCGACGTACGAGGCGCGCCTGCTCGACGTGCTCGGCCGCTGGGCCCCGGGGCGGGTCCTGGAGCCCCTCGCCGTCGACGGCGAGCGCGGCTGGTCGCTGCTGCCGGACGGCGGCAAGACGCTGCGCGAGGTCGCCACGGACGACCCGGCGCACTGGGAGGACCTGCTGGCCCGGCACGCCGAGCTGCAGCGCGACCTGGCCGGCCACGTGCCGGAGATGATCGCCCTCGGGGTGCCGGACATGACCGCGGCGCGGCTGCCCGGCCACTTCGCCGCGTTGCTGGGCGATCCGGCCGTGGGCGGGGTGCTGGCGGCCGAGCGGGTCGCGCAGCTGCGGGCGTACGAGCCGGAGTACCGGGTGCTGTGCGAGCGGGTCGCCGCGAGCGTGGTGCCGGTGTCGGTGCAGCATGACGACCTGCATGACGCGAACGTTCTGGTCGGGGACGGGTACCGGTTCTTCGACTGGGGTGACGCGTCGGTGGCGCACCCGTTCGCGGTGCTGCTGGTCGCGATGCGGATCGCCGCTGACCGCTACGACCTCAAGCCCGGCGATCCGCTGCTGGCGCGGCTGCGGGACGCGTACCTGGAGCCGTGGACCGGCTACGGGACGCGTGCCGAGCTGGCCGCCGAGGTCGAGCCCTCGGTGCAGGTGGCGAAGGTGAGCCGGTCGCTGTCGTGGCAGCGGTCGCTGGAGGACGCCGACGCCGCGGCGCTGGCGGAGTACGGGCCCGCCGTGCCGGGCTGGCTGGAGGAGCTGCTGGTCCCGAACGTGCTGTGAGCCGGTTCGAACGCCCGGTGCTGCCTGTTTCGACGCAGGGCGGGGCGGATCGTGTACCGGCCGGCGCCTGCGGCGGTACAGTCCGGCCGTGACAGCTGAGACTTCTCCGCTCCCGCTGCGGGCGCGGCTGGCGGCGTGGCGGTACGCGTTCCTCACCACGAACCCACCCGAGCAGGGCGTCGTCGACGGGGTCACCCGGTGGCTGGTGGTCACCCGGGCCGGGGTGCTGCCGATGACGCTGACCTCGGGCCTGCTGGCGGCGCTGCTGGCCGCCGGGTCCGACGCCGCCGTCGACTGGCTGAACGTGACCCTCGCCGTGATCGGCATCGTGGTCGCACACCTGGCGAACAACCTGATGAACGACCTGGCCGACACGGAGGTCGGCAACGACACCGCCGACTACCCGCGGGCGCTGTACGCCCCGCATCCGATCCTGGCCGGGCTGGTCACCAAGAAGCAGCTGGTCGGGGGCATCCTGCTGTGCCAGGTGGTCGATCTGGCGATCATGGCTGTGCTGGTCGTGCGGCAGGATTGGTGGATCGTGGCGTTCGCGGTCGGCGGGCTGTTCCTGTCGTACGCGTACACCGCACCGCCGCTGCGCCTGAAGAAGATCGGCCTGGGCGAGCTGGACGTGCTGATCACGTGGGGTCCGCTGATGGTCGGCGGGGTGTACTACGCGGGTACCGGAACGCTGCCGTGGCAGGTCGCCGCCGCCGCGACGGTGTACGCGCTGCTGCCCACGACGGTGCTGATGGCGAAACACATCGACAAGCTGCCCTACGACGGCCCGGCGGGCACGAGGACGTTCCCGGTGCTGATCGGCGAGCGGGCCGCCAAGCGCCTGACGCAGGCGATGATGATCGCGTTCTACGTCGGTGTGGCCGTGCTGGTGGCGGTCGGGGCGCTGCCGTGGCCCGCGTTGCTGGTGGTGCTCGCGGTGCCGATGCTGGTGAAAGTGGTGCGGGTGTTCAACGAGCCGGTTCCCGCCGAGCCTCCGGCGGAGAACCCGGTGTGGCCGCTGTGGTGGGCGCCTATCGCGTTCCTGCACACCCGCCGGGCCGGTGGGCTGCTGCTGCTCGGGTTGTTCGGCTGGGCGGTCTGGCTGGCGGTGCGGTGATCTGCTCGGCCTGCGGGTCGCTGTCGCGACGCCGACGACCGCGAGTGCGGGGCGCTCCGGTGGGCATCGCGGTTTTGCGCGACATCACTTTCGATGTGGTCACACCATTTTTGATGTGACCACACCGCGAGGCCATCGCGGCCGTGCCCGGCCTCACACCGCGACGATGAGCAGGCCGTCGTTGTTCAGATTCAGCTGCGGTGCGTTGACGTCGGGTTGGTAGGCGACCGTGGTGAAGGCGTGCTGCTCGTCGAAGCGCATACGCTGGCCGACCGGGATGTCCGCGCCATCGGCGGACAGCCGGGCCAGCCGCCACAGCACCTGTGCCAGCAGGTCGTGCTCGCCGGTCTCCGGTATGGCGATCAGGTCCGGGCGGGCGAACTTGGCCAGGCCGCGGGTGTGCACGGCCAGGCCGGGTCCGTCGCCGGTCTCGACGATGATCCCCACCTCGGCGTCGAGCACGAACGGGCGGTCCGTGGCCAGCGCGGCCACGGCGGCTCCAGGGTGCCACCGGTGGGCGTGGGCGTCGAGGATCGCGAGCGAGCCCTGGCTGACCAGCCACCCGGCGACGGCCCAGGCGACCTGCAGGTGGCCGAGGTCGGCGGGATCGTCGACCTCCAGCCGCACCATGTGGCAGTGTCGTGCGGCTTGCAGCACCGCATGGTCCGGCAGGTCGCGTTCGGCGATGGCGGCCAGCGCACCGGTGTGCCAGTCGTCGAACCAGCCCGGGTCGTTCTCGCGGGCGTGGGAGCGCACGTCGAGTTCCTGCACCGACGGGTGGGCGGGCATCCCGAACCGGCGGGCGTCCAGCGGCGCGTCGGGGGTGAGCGGTTCCGTGGAGAAGGCGACCAGCGCCACCGACGCCTTGCGCGCTGAGGGCTGGTGCTGGGGCCGGGGCCAGACGGAGATCGCGTTCACCCGGCGGAGTCTGCACGATCATCACCCGGAGCGGCAACCTGGCCGGGGAGAGTGAACGGCCCGCGAGTGCCGAGTCGTCACGTACGACTCGGCACTCGCGGGCCGTTCGTTGCCGTTCCCGTCTGCGGCGGGGACGGCGCGGACTCAGCTCGCGGCGCGCAGCGCCTGGCGGTAGTCCTTGTTGAGGCGCGCGATGGTCTCCAGCGGGATGCCCTTCGGGCATACCGAGGTGCACTCGCCGGTGTTGGTGCAGCCGCCGAAGCCGGCCTCGTCATGGGCGTTGATCATGTCGATGACGCGGGTGTGGCGCTCCGGCTGGCCCTGCGGCATCAGGCCCAGGTGGGTGATCTTCGCGGCGGTGAACAGCATGCCCGAGCCGTTCGGGCATGCCGCGACGCACGCGCCGCAGCCAATACAGGTCGCGGCCTCGAAGGCGGCGTCGGCGTCCGCCTTGGGCACCGGGCTGGCGTGGGCGTCCGGCGCGGAGCCGGTCGGCGCGGAGATGTACCCGCCCGCCTGGATGATCTTGTCGAAGGCGCGGCGGTCCACGACCAGGTCCTTCACGACCGGGAACGCGGCGGCCCGCCACGGCTCGATGTCGATCGTCTGGCCGTCGGTGAAGTGCCGCATGTGCAGCTGGCAGGTGGTGGTCGCCTTCTCCGGGCCGTGCGGGATCCCGTTGATGACCAGGCTGCACATGCCACAGATGCCCTCGCGGCAGTCGTGGTCGAAGGCGACCGGGTCCTCGCCGTCGAGGGTCAGCCGCTCGTTGAGCACGTCGAGCATCTCGAGGAACGACATGTCCGGAGAGACGTTCTGCAGCTGGTAGGTCACCATGCTGCCCTTGTCCTGCGCGTCGGCCTGCCGCCAGATGCGCAGCTTGAGGCTCATCAGCTTCTCGGTCACTTGTAGCTCCGCTGGCTCGGGTGTACGTAGTCGAAGGTCAGCTCCTCCTTGTGGAGCACCGGCGTATCGCCGCCGAACTCCCAGGCCGCGACGTAGCTGAAGCGCTCGTCGTCGCGGTCGGCCTCGCCCTCTTCGGTCTGGCTCTCGGCGCGGAAGTGACCTCCGCAGGACTCCTCGCGGTGCAGCGCGTCGATGCACATCAGCTCGGCCAGCTCGAAGAAGTCGGCCACCCGGCCGGCCCGCTCCAGGGACTGGTTGAGGCCCTCGCCGTCGCCGGGCACCTTGGCGCGCTGCCAGAACTCGGCCTTCAGCTCGCGGATCTCGGTGATCGCCTTGCGCAGTCCGGCGTCGGTGCGCTCCATGCCGCAGTACTCCCACATGATGCGGCCCAGCTCGCGGTGGAAGGAGTCGACGGTCCGGTCGCCGTTGATCGACAACAGCTTGGCGATGCGGTCCTCGACCAGCTTGCGGGCCTCGGCGACCTCGACGTTCTCGCCGTCGAGCTTCGGGAACGGGCCAGCGGCCAGGTAGTCGCCGATGGTGTTCGGGAGCACGAAGTAGCCGTCGGCCAGGCCCTGCATCAGCGCGGACGCGCCCAGCCGGTTGGCGCCGTGGTCGGAGAAGTTCGCCTCGCCGATCACGAACAGGCCCGGGACGGTCGACTGCAGGTCGTAGTCCACCCACAGGCCGCCCATGGTGTAGTGCACGGCCGGGTAGATGCGCATCGGCGTGGAGTACGGGTCCTCGCCGGTGATGCGCTCGTACATCTCGAACAGGTTGCCGTACTTGGCCTCCACCGCGTCGCGGCCCAGGCGGCCGATCGCGGCGGCGAAGTCCAGGTAGACGCCCAGGCCGCCGGGGCCGACGCCGCGGCCCTCGTCGCACACGTTCTTCGCGGCGCGCGAGGCGATGTCGCGGGGCACCAGGTTGCCGAACGCCGGGTAGATGCGCTCCAGGTAGTAGTCGCGCTCGTCTTCGGGGATGTCGGCCGGGACGCGGTTGTCGCCCTTGGCCTTGGGCACCCATACGCGGCCGTCGTTGCGCAGCGACTCCGACATCAGGGTCAGCTTGCTCTGGTGGTCGCCGGAGACCGGGATACACGTCGGGTGGATCTGGGTGTAGCAGGGGTTGGCGAACAGCGCGCCCTTGCGGTGCGCCCGCCACGAGGCGGTGACGTTGCAGCCCTTGGCGTTGGTCGACAGGAAGAACACGTTGCCGTAGCCGCCCGAGGCGAGCACGACCGCGTCGGCGAACTCGGTGCTGATCTCGCCGGTGACCAGGTCACGGACCACGATGCCGCGAGCCCTGCCGTCGACGATGATCAGTTCCAGCATCTCGTGCCGGTCGTGCATCGTCACGGTCCCGGCCGCGATCTGGCGCTCCAGGGCCTGGTACGCCCCCAGCAGCAACTGCTGGCCGGTTTGGCCGCGGGCGTAGAAGGTGCGGGAGACCTGCGCGCCGCCGAAGGAGCGGGTGTCGAGCAGGCCGCCGTACTCGCGGGCGAACGGGACGCCCTGCGCCACGCACTGGTCGATGATCTGCACGGAGATCTGCGCCAGGCGGTGCACGTTCGACTCGCGGCTGCGGAAGTCGCCGCCCTTGACGGTGTCGTAGAACAGCCGGTGCACCGAGTCGCCGTCGTTGCGGTAGTTCTTGGCGGCGTTGATGCCGCCCTGCGCCGCGATGGAGTGCGCGCGGCGCGGGGAGTCCTGGTAGCAGTACGACTTGACCTGGTAGCCCAGCTCGCCCAGGGTCGCCGCGGCCGAGCCGCCGGCCAGACCGGTGCCGACGACGATCACGGTGAGCTTGCGCTTGTTGGCCGGGTTGACCAGCTTCGCGCCGAAGCGGCGGCGCTCCCAGCGGGTCTCGATCGGGCCGTCGGGCGCCTTGGTGTCGGCGACCGGGTCGCCGAGGGTGTAGTAGTCCGTCATGGTCATTTCACCAACCCTGTGAGTACGGCGAACGGAACGGCGAGGAAGCCCGCGCAGGTGACGAAGGCGACGGCGAACGCGGTGGCCTTGAGGACGCGCTCGCGGCGGGCGTTGCTGACCCCGAGGGTCTGCAGCCCGCTCCAGATGCCGTGGCGCAGGTGGAACCCGAGGGTGACCACGGCCAGGACGTAGAAGGCGGTGACGTACCAGCGGCCGGGGGCGAAGCCCTGCACGATGGCCGCGTTGGCCTGGGCGGGGTCGGCGACCGGGTTGAACGTCCGGGTGGTCAGGTCCAGGATGTGGTAGACCACGAAGAAGAAGACGATCACGCCGCCCCAGCGCATGGTGCGCGCGGCGTAGCTGCCCTGGACCGGCTTGCGGTGGGCGTACTTGACCGGGCGTGCCTTGCGGGCGCGGATCGTCAGCACCGCCGCCGACCAGATGTGCAGGCCCAGCGCGACCAGCAGGCCGACCCGCTGGATCCACAGGAAGCCCGAGTGCGGCAGCAGCGGAGCGCCGATCTCGCGCAGCCAGTGCGCGTAGTGGTCGAACGCCTCGGCGCCAAAGAAGATCTTGAGGTTGCCCACCATGTGCAGGATCAGGAACAGCACGAGAGCCGTGCCCGAGATCGCCATGATGACCTTGAGGCCGACCGATGAACGGAAAAGTCCAGGTCGGGAGAGGGTCTGATTCGCTACTGCCACGACTCGGAGGCTAGGACGAAGTGGATCAGGCGTCCAATGCATGGCGTACGCACTCTTCATAGCCGTGGGCTATGTGAAAACGCGCTGTAAGCCTGAATGCAGCCTGTGAACGCATCCCCGCCAGCGGCGGCGTGCCCCTGGCCACGCGGTGACCTGTGACCCATCACTCAGGGCGTGGTCAAACTCACTGCCCGAAACGGCCGCTCTCGGGCTGGACCTTGACCCAGGGTCAAGGCCCAGCATGATGGGCGGACCGAGACGGAGGGAGCGGATGTGGGGTTGCTGACCATCGGCGCGTTCGCCCGCGCCGCCGGGCTGTCCGCCAAGGCCCTGCGCCTGTATGACGACCTGGGGCTGCTGCCGCCCGCGGCCGTGGACGCCGAGACGGGATACCGCTTCTACGAGCCTGACCAGCTCGAACGCGCCCGCCTCATCGCCGCGCTGCGCCGCCTCGACATGCCGCTGGCCCGCATCCGCCGCATCTGCGGCCTGCCGCCCGACGCCGCCGCCGCCGAGATCGGCCGCTTCTGGGCCGAGGTCGCCGCCGACACGGCCGCGCGCGAGCAGCTGGCGGCACTGCTGGTCGGTCAGCTGTCCGCCGCACCGGACTCCTCGTCCCCCGGGCGCGACCTGCGCGCGGCGGCGCGCTCGGAGGCTGGGCTGGTCCGCGACTCCCAGGAGGACGTCGCCTACGCGGGCACGCGGCTGCTCGCGGTCGCCGACGGCATGCGCGGCCAGGCCGGAGCCAGGGCGGCCAGCGCTGCCGTGGCCGCCCTGCGGCACCTGGAGGCGGCGACCAGCGCACCGGACCGGGTTGCGGATGTGCCGATCGCAGGGCTCGTGGCCGCTTTCGCCGACGCTGACGCGGCAGTACGGACCGTGGCTGAGCGCGCCGCCGCCGACCGTGGTGCGGGCACGGCCGCGACGACGCTGACCGCGCTGCTGTGGACCGGTGGCCACGCCGCCGTCGCCCACGTCGGCGACTCGCGCGTCTACCTGCTGCGTGACGGAGGTCTGCGGCGGCTCACCGGTGATCACAGCTGGGTGCGTGGGCAGCTCGACCTGGGGCGGCTGAGCCCCGAGGAGGTCGCCGGGCACCCGCGGCGGGCGCTGCTGACGGCCGCTGTCGACGGCGGCGGCGTACCGCCCGACCTGGCCGTGCATCCAGCTGTCCCCGGAGACCGGTTCCTGCTGTGCACCGACGGGCTGTGGAGCATGGTCCCGGAGTCCGTGCTGCGTACCGTGCTGGGCGAGCGGGACGAACCCGGCCGGGCCGCCGACGCGCTGGTCGCGGCGGCGTACGAGGCAGGGGCGCCGGACAACGTGGCCTGCGTCGTCGCCGACGTCACCGCGTCATGAGGCTCGGAGCGTACGCCGTCGACCGGCGGCCGCTGGCGATCCCCGCGTTCCGGCGGCTGTGGACCGCGTCGGCGGTGTGTGCCGTCGGCGGCTCGTTCACGGCCGTCGCGGTCCCGACGCAGCTCTACACGCTCACGGGGTCGTCGGCGACGGTCGGCGTGGCGGCCGCGGTGTCGCTGTGCGCGCTGGTGGTCGCCGCGCCGTGGGCCGGAGCGCTGGCCGACCGGGTGGACCGCCGCCGCCTGCTGCTGGCCGCGCAGGGCATGCTCGCAGTGACGTACCTCGGGCTGTGGGTTCAGGCGCTGCTCGGCGGATCCGTGGTCGCGGTGCTGGTGCTGACCGCGTGCCAAGGGCTGAGCTACGGCACGGTGCTGGTGACGACCGGGGCGGTGGTGCCACGGCTGGTGCCCGCCGAGCTGCTGGCCGCGGCGACCAGCCTCAGCTCGCTGGTCCGTTACGGCGGCGCGATCGCCGGGCCGCTGCTGGCCGGGGCACTGATCCCGCTGCTGGGCCTGGACACGCTGTACCTGCTGGACACCGTCGCGCTGGCCGCGATGCTGTGGGCGGTGCACCGGCTCCCGCCCCTGGCACCTGCCCCGCAAGCCGCGGCTGCCGTCACGTCGGCCGCCAGGCAGGTGCTCGACGGGTTCCGGTACCTGGTGGGCAGGCGGCTGCTGGTCGCGGTGCTCGCCGTCGACCTGGCCGCCATGGTGTTCGGGCTGCCGTTCTCGCTGTTCCCGGAACTGGCCCAGCAGAACTACGGCGGAGCCGCTGGCGGCGGGGCGCAGCTCGGGCTGCTGTATGCCGCGTACCCGGCGGGGGTGTTCGCGGCCGGGCTCGCCTCCGGGGTGTTCACGCGGGCCCGGCGGCACGGGGCGCTGATGGCCTCGGCCGCGGCGGCGTGGGGTCTGGCGGTGGTGCTGCTGGCGCTCGCCCCGCGGTTGTGGCTGGCAGTGGTCGCGCTGGCGGCGGGTGGCGCGGTGAACTTCGTGCTCAGCACGTGCCGCAACGCGATCTCGCAGGCGTACACCGACGACGCGCTGCGGGGCCGGATCTCCGGTTCGCTGACCGTCGTCGTGATGGGCGGACCGCAGCTCGCCCATGTACTGCACGGCGCGGGGTCAGCGCTGGCCGGGCCCCGAGTCGCCATCGCGGCGGGTGGGCTGCTGACCGCCGCCGCGGTGGCCGCGATCGTCCGCGCGGTCCCGGAGCTGTGGACCTATACCGTCGGGCAGCAGGCCGACGGGCCTGAAGAGTCCGGCGGTCGTGTCCCGGCCGCGAGAGCGACGCGGGCCGACCTGGAGCCTGCTGCACGGGACGCCTGACCGGCGGCGGTGCCGAGCTGGCCGACTTGACGGTGCCGGGGCCGAGCCTGACGACATCAGCCTGGCAAAGACCATGGCTATACGCTATCGAAGTGCAGTTGCAGCAGCTCAAATACTTCGTGGCGGTCGCCGAGACGCGGCACTTCACCCAGGCGGCCGAGCAGGCCGGGGTGACCCAGCCGTCGCTGAGCAAGCAGATCCACGTGCTGGAGACCGAACTCGGCGCGCCGCTGTTCACCCGCTCGCGCGGCAACATCATGATCACCCCGGCCGGGGAGGCGCTGCTGCCCCGCGCCCGGCGCATCATCGCCGACGTGGAGACGGCCCGGCTCGAGGTCCAGGAGCTGATCGGGGTACGCCGCGGGCGGCTGCGCCTGGGGGCCACGCCGAGCCTGTGCACCAGCCTGGTCGCCCCGGTGCTGCGCCGCTACCAGGAGGGCTATCCGGGGGTTCGGCTGATGTTGGAGGAGGGCGGCTCGCAGGACCTCGTCGGCAAGCTGGCCCGTGGCGGGCTGGACCTGGCCCTGATCGTGCTGCCCGAGCAGGGCACCGACCCGGCGCTGCGGGCCGAGCCGATCCTGCGCGAGAGCCTGGTCGTCGCGTCGGCGACGACACTGCCCGCGCCGACCGAGGCGGGCACCCTGAACCTGTCCGAGCTGGACGGTCAGCCGCTGGTCATGTTCCGCCCCGGCTACGACCTGCGCGACGCGACCCTGGAGGCGTGCCGCCGAGCGGGGTTCACCCCGACGTTCGCGATCGAGGGCGGCGAGATGGACGCCGTGCTCGGCTTCGTCGAGGCCGGGATGGGTGTGGCGCTGGTGCCGTCGCTGGTCCTGTCGGGGCGCACCCGGCTGCGCTCCACGCCCCTGGCCCCGCCGGGCGTGCAGCGCACCATCGCCCTGGCGCACCGCCGCGACGTCACCCCGACCCACGCCGCCCGCGCGCTGCGCGAGGTGCTGCTCGCGTACGTGCACGAAGAATCGGCCTGGTCGCGCCTGCCGGCAGGCGTCGAACCCATCTGAGACAAGGAAGGGCACCTTCTACAACGCTGAGCGTTGTGAAGGTGCCCTTCCTTTCCTCGCGGAGCGGGGGTGGGGGTTCAGGCGGGCGGGTCGGCGATGCAGGCGGTGGCTACGCGGACGAAACCCTGGCGTTCGTACACGCGGGCGACGTCCTCGGATGCGGCGGACAGGAACACGGTGCGCGCGCCCTGGGCGAGGGCGTGGCGGGCGAGCAGGGCGGTGACGGCTCCGCCGAGGCCTCGGCGGCGGGCCGAGGGCAGGGTGGCGACGCCGACGATCTCGGCGACGTCCCCAGCGCGCTGGTACATGCCGCTGGCGACCGCGCCCTGGCCGGGCAGCTCGGCGAACGCGTTGGCGCGTACGCCGTCGCGGATGTCGGCCAGCTGGCGGGTGAGGGTGTCGCCGTCGGGATCGGACATGGCAGTGTCCCGTTCGGTGACACCGGAGTCGCCGACCCCGGTGCCGGGTGAGCTGAACCCGACGTGGGCGACGGCCGCGACCGCGGCCAGCTGCGCGGCGGCGTCGGGGTCGTCGGCGTCGACGATGCGGGCCAGGTCAGTGGCTGCGGTCAGCCGGGCCGGGTCGAGCACGAGCAGTGGTGCGCGCAGCACCGTCAGGCCGGAGGCCTCGGCCAGCGGGAGCAGTCCGGGGGTGGTCTCGTCGACCCATTCGAACGACTCGGGCACGTCGAGTTCGCGCTGGCGGGCACGTACGGCGGCGAGGTCGGCGGCGGTCGGGGCGGGTCCGCCGAGCACGGGCCGGGCGTAGAACGGGTAGGGCGTGTTCTGCTTCAGGAACAGCTCCAGCCCGCCATGGCGTTCGACCTTGGCCCGGTCGCGGGGCACGGCGTCGTAGAAGTGTTCGAGGCGGTTCAGCAGATCGTCGGTCACCGGCTGAGGTTAGTCGGCGCGCAGTGCCGCGTCGTGCGGGTTCAGCCCGATGAGCGCGGCCAGTCGGCGAACGCGGTGCGCACGGTGGCGCAGGCCCGGGGGGTCAGGCCGTACAGCTGCTGCCAGACGACGTCGGCGAGGCGGTCGAGGCGGTCCATCGCGGCGGCGAAGTCCTCGTCGGACAGGGCCGGGTCCGCGCGCAGGCCGAACTCGACGAGCTGGTCGCGGCGGTAGTCGCGCAGCGCGCCCGCGACGTCGATGTAGTCGCGGGGCTCGGCGCGGGTCGCCAGGGCGGCGACCTTGCCGCCGAGCACGTCCTCGATGTGCAGCACCGGGCCGATGTCCATGACGACCGTGCCGCGGTTGCGGTCGAACCGGGCCAGGGTCAGCCGCATCACGGCGTCGTCGCGGGTGATCTGGAATTCGACCAGCTCGTCGTCGAGGCCACCGAAGACCTCGCCGAGGTCGTCGCCGTACACGTCGACGTCCAGGCCGGCCGCGCGCAGCGCCTGCGCGACCAGCGCACCCGCGGCGCGTACGCCGCCGTCGACGTCGGTGAACAGGTCCACGTCCTCGGTGGCGCGGTGCACGATGCCGTACAGGTTGAGGGCATGCCCGCCGCCGAGGGCGAACCCGTGCGCCTGCGCGACACCCAGCGCGATCCGGGCGACGTCGACCTGCAGTTCCTCGACTGTCATGGAAACGCCGGTCACCGTACGGCGACGGGTACGCGCAGCGCCGGGTGGCGCTCCTCCCAGGCCCGGCGCACGGCGCGGGGCAGGAACAGCTGGGGCCAGAGCCGGACCAGGGTCGGCCCGTCGAGCCAGGCGCGCTGCTCCTCGACGGAGGCGGCCTCGCGCAGCACGGTCTCGTACATCCACTGCAGCAGGTGCGGGTTGTCGAGGTCGATGTGGCGGTCGGCCTGCCAGAACAGCCGGTGCGGCAGCACCGCGACGCCGGACGTCGGGCCGGTCAGCGCGGCCAGGTCCGGGGCGACCAGGGCACGGCGACCGGGCCGCGCACTCGGGGGCGCGGCACTGCGGCGATCGCGGCGGTCCACACACTGAGGGTAGCGGCTGCCGGACCTGCTGGAACAGCCGCGCGTGGCAGCCGGACCCGCCACGCCGCTGACCTGGGCGTCTGTGTACACACCTACGCCGCCGGGTGGGATTTCCCGCGGCCGCGGCGCGGTCGCCCGGGGCGGGGGCGGCTGGTCGCGTCGCCGGTGGCGGTGTGCGTGGCGGGCCAGTGCGCGGGCCGGGTCAGCACCGAGGGCAGCAGCGTGCCCTGGTCGCCGCGCGCCGCGTCGAGCTGTGACTGGATCAGGTACAGGCAGCCGGTGAGGTCAGCGCCCCGGATGTCGGCTCCGCGCAGGTCGGCGCCCAGCAGGTCCGCTCCGCGCAGGTCGGCGCCGCGCAGGTCGGCCCCGATGAGGTACGTGCCGCGCAGGCTGGCCCGGCGCAGGTCGGCGGCGCGTAGGTCGACGCCGAGCAGGTCGGCCCCGGACCGGTCGGGGCCGGGGCGTCCGCCGCGGCCCCGGGCGGCGGCGCTGGCTTGGCGCAGCAGGTCGGCGGCTTCGCGGCGCAGTGCGGCGACGTCGAGTGCGGCCAGTTCGGCCGGGGTGCCGCCGGTGAGCTGCTCGGTGCCGGCCAGCACCCGGGCCAGGTCGGCGTCCAGGGTGCCGCCGGGGCGCAGTGACACGGCCTCGTGCAGGTAGTACAGCAGTTCGTGCAGGTGCCGCATGACCGCGAACGAGGCGAACATGTCCGGGGCGCTGTCGGGCGCGGCGCGCCAGTCGCGGCCGCCGAAGGTCACCTGGGCGACCTGCTGGCCCGCGCCGAAGCAGTCGAACACGGTGCACCCGGCGAAGCCGCGTTCACGCAGCCCGGTGTGGATGCCGCAGGCGAAGTCGGCGCGCAGGTTCGGGCACGCCGTCCCGGCTGGTTTGTCGATCGCGAAGTCCGACGAGCGGGCGAACGCGGGGGCCACGCAGCACAGCGCGAAGCAGCGCGAGCAGTCGGCGTGCAGGCGCTCGCGCCACGGCTGCGCGGATGCCGGACCGGACACGGTATGCGCTCCTGAGCTGGGCTGCGGTATCGGTTACGAGCCTAGTCTCATTCGCCGGTGGCACCGTCGAGGGCTTCGCGGATGAGGTCGGCGTGGCCGTTGTGGCGGGCGTACTCCTCGATCATGTGCAGGTAGACCCACCGCAGGGTCATGGTCTGCTGGATGCGCTCGTGCACGAACGTGTCGTCCAGCGACGCGGCGGCGACGGCGGCGCGGCAGGCCTGCTGCTCGGCGAGCAGCGTGGCGAGGTCGGCTTCGGCTGCGGCCGGATCGGCGAGGTCGAAGGCGGCTCCGGGGCGGCCGTCGGGGTGGGCGTACAGCGACGCGACGGCCTCGCCGCGCACGCGGCGGCGGAACCAGGTGCGCTCGACGTCGGCCATGTGGCGGACCAGGCCGAGCAGGGTCAGCGCCGACGGCGGTGAGCCGGCTTCGGCGAGCTGCTGCCCGGTGAGCCCGGCGCACTTGTGCAGCAGCGTGGCGCGGTGGCGGTCGAGGTAGCCCTCCAGCAGGGCGCGCTCGTCGGCGGCGTACGGCTCGTCGGTGCGGGTGATCTGCGGGGCGGTCCACGTCATGGGAGGCATGATGCCTGTTTCCTCCCGGGTGAGCACGCCGGGGGTGCCGCCGGTACGCTGCTGGACTTGTGATCGAGACCGAGCGGCTGGTGCTGCACCCCTTCACCCCGATCGTCGCCGCGCGGATCGCCGACGGCGCGCCCCGGGACCCGCGCTGGGCCGAGGACTACCCGTTCGACGGCGACCAGAGCGCGGCCCGGATGTTCCTACAGGCCGGTGCGCCCGCGGGGCCGTGGGTGCCGTACAACATCGAGGTCAGGGCGTCCGGGCTGGTGGTGGGCGGGGTCGGGTTCCACGGTGCGCCCGACGAGCAGGGCACGGTGGAGATCGGGTACGGCCTGGCCGAGTCCGCGCGCGGCAACGGCTACGCGTCGGAGGGCGCGGCGGCGCTGGTCGACCTGGCGCTGCGCCTCGGGGCGCGGCGGGTCGTGGCGACGCTGGAGTACGACAACGAGCCGAGTGCGAACGTGCTGCGCCGGGCGGGGTTCACCGAGCAGAGCCCGCTGCACTGGGCCCGGTCGGCCTGACCCAGCCCCCGGGCAGGCTGTACGACCAGCCGGGCTGCCACGTGAACGGGGCGGTCACCTGCTCGGCGAGGTCCGCGCCGGCGAGCAGCACCGCCAGGGCGTACCGGGGCGCGGCGTGCGAGATGAGCAGCACCCGTCGCCCGTCGTGTCCGGCGGCCAGCTCCTCCAGCAGGTCGGCCACGCGTGCCAGCACCTGCCGGTAGGACTCCCCGTCCGGGAACGGCACGTCGACGCGGTGCGCGCGTTCGGCGTCCAGGCGCGTCACCGGCATACCGTTGAGGTTTCCGTAGTTGATCTCACGCAGTCTCGGGTCGGCCCGCAGCCGGACGCCGGTGCCGCCGAACGCGATCTCGGCGGTCTGCACCGCCCGGTGCAGGTCGGAACTGACGACCAGGTCGATGCGCTCGTCCCGGCGGCGCTCGCCCAGCTCGGCGGCTTTGCGCAGGCCGGTCGGGGACAGCTCGCCGGGCAGCCAGCCGGTCGCGTGGCCGGACTCGTTGTCCAGCGTCGGCGAGTGCGTCTCGTACACCAGGGACAGGGTCATGATCGGCAGTGTGGCATGGAGGGCCGGGTGCCACGGTTGGCCGAAACGTGCACCTCGCCCCGATTCCTCCGGACAATGGACGGGGAGGTGGACACCATGAAGGCAAAGGTAGGCGACACCATCGTCGTCGAGGGCACGCACGTCGGCGACCACCGCAGGATCGGGCTGATCACCGCCGTGCCGCACGAGGACGGCAGCCCGCCGTACACCGTCCGCTGGGAGGACGACCAGCACGAGGGAATCCTCTACCCCGGCCCGGACACCCACATCAAGACCGCCGGCTGACCCGCCAAGATCGCGACGATCTTGCGTGAACTGGTCAGGGTTCGCCCATGAGGGCGTGTCGTACCCACAGTTCGCGCAAGATCGTCGCGGCCGGGGCTAGGCGCGGGCCACGGCGTTGGCGTGGATCGCGTCGTGGAGGTACTGCGTCAAGCCGGGTTTGATCGCTTCGTAGGTGGCGGTGAAGCGGTCGTCGGCGAGGTACATGTCGGCCAGGCCGGTGTGGATCTCGTAGCCGCACTCGTAGAACCAGGTGCTGATCAGCTGGCGGTGCTCCTCGGCCAGCGCCATCGCGGCGGGGCTCTCGGCGGGGGCGCCGGAGTCCATCAGCGCGGTGAACCGGCGGCCCCAGTCCTCGTTCTCCTGCTGGTGGCGCAGCCAGTCGTCCTTGGTGTAGGCGGCGGTGCGGCGGCTGGACTCCCGGTAGGCGTCCGTGCCGCCCCAGCGCCGCTCCGCCTCATCGGCATGATCGTCGGGGTTGAAGTCTCCGAAGACCTCGAAGCGCTCCTCGGGCGTGAGGTTGATGCCCACTTTCCTTGCCTCCATCGCGAACTCGATCGCGGTGACCATCTCCTGCAGGCGCTTGATGCGCACGGTCAGCAGCTCGTGCTGGCGGCGCATGTGCGCCGTCGCGTCGGACTGCGGATCGTCGAGGATGGCCGCGATCTCTTCCAGCGAGAACCCCAGCTCCCGGTAGTAGCGGATCTGCTGCAGCCGCTCCAGGTCGGCCTCGTCGTACCGGCGGTAGCCGGTGGCCGAGCGCTCGCTGGGCGACAGCAGGCCGATCTCGTCGTAGTGGTGCAGCGTCCGCACGGTCACTGCGGCGAGTTCGGCGACCTTGCCCACGGTGTATGCCACGGTTCTCTCCCTTCCGAGAACCAGGTTCGTTCCTGCCGTTACGTGAGAGTCAAGCCGATGGAGCCGAGGCCCGCGACCGATCCGGGACGACGGCGCTCACCAGCGCCAGGGTGTACACCGTGCAGACCGTCAGGATGCCGGGCAGGATCTTGGCGGTGTCGGCGAGCATCCACCGGTCGCCGTCGACCAGGCCGAGGTCGACGCCGGTGAGCGCGCTCGGGAACCACAGCGGGGCATAGCCGAGCGGGGCGCGCGCCGGGCCCACGGCGAGCAGCACGAACACGGCGATGGCCAGGTCGAGTACCGCGAACCCACCGGCCAGGGCGAGCACCCGCGCGGCGCGCCGCCTGCCCTGCCGCTGCCGTCTGCGCACCGCGCGGGCGAGCACCGCGGTGCCGGCCGCCCAGCACAGCACCGCCGCGCCGGATCCGGCCGGGTGCCCGCCGTAGAGGTCGCCTGGCCACGGGTCGGGCAGTGCCGCCAGCGCCGCGATGGTCACCCCGATGGCCAGGGGGACCGCGAGCCAGGAGAAGGCGACCCGTCCAGACCGCCCGGTGGCCCGGCCCAGGCGGTGGGCCAGCCAGCTCACCGGCAGGACCTGCAGGCTGAGCAGTGTCGGCATCACCTGGTGATGATCGATCGCCGGGGCGACCAGTTCCATGACGGGACCGCCCAGCATCGACAGCGGGAGCAGGCAGAGGATCCAGGCGACGCTCAGCCCGACCGGGGTCAGCATCAGCCAGAGCAGGGTGAGCACGGCCGCGCGGGCGCGGGCCGGGGTCATCGCCGCCCGGCGCTGGCTGAGCCGGTCGCGCAGCGCGCACCAGGCCGTGTCGGCCAGGTCCCGGCCGGGGTGGGGGCTGTCGTGCAGCATGGCGGCGATCTCGTCGCCGTAGCGTTCGCGGATCGCGGCCGGGTACACCGCGAGCACCGCGCGGATCAGCGGGGCGCGCATCAGGCGGCTGCCAGGCGGCGCAGGCCGGTGGCGGCCAGCGAGCGTATGCGCTGCAGTTCGGCGTTGAGCGCGGCCCGCCCGGCGTCGGTGAGCCGGTAGGGCTTGCGGCGGTCCTGTTCGGGCAGCGCCTCGATGTAGCCGTGCTCCTCCAGGCGGCGGATCGCGCCGTAGAGGGTGCCGGGGCCGGGACGGCCGCCGGTGAGCTCGGCGATGTCGTCCTGCATGGCGTAGCCGTGTTTGGGCCCGGGGGCGAGGCTGATCAGGATGTGCAGCGCGGGTTCGGAGAACCTGCCGAGGTCGGCTAGTCCGGCCATCATCACTCCTCTACTACGTCGGGCGTAGCATCGCACGGCGTAGTAAAACCGGTCAACGGGCGACGAGGATCACGTATCGCGGCCCGCTGCCCTGCCCTTACCGTCGGCTGATGGGGCAGCCGAACCGCTGGGTGATGCTGGGACTCGGCATGCTCGCCCAGGGCGCGTGCTACCTGCCGACCGGCGCGCTGATCCTGCTCGTGCCAGCGTTGCGTGCCCAGGGGTTCGGGCTCGGCGACGTCGGCCTGCTGCTGGGTGCGCCGAGCGCGGGCATGGTGCTCGCGCTGATCGCCTGGGGCTGGTGCGCCGACCGGTACGGCGAGCGGCTGACCATGACGATCGGGCTGGTCTGCGCGACCGCGACGCTGGCCGCCGCCGCGTACGCCACCGGCCTGGCCGCGCTGGGGCTGACGCTGACGCTGGCCGGTGCCGCGTGCGCGTCGGGCAACGCGGCCAGCGGGCGGGTGGTGCTCGGCTGGTTCCCGCCCGAGCGGCGCGGGTTCGCGATGGGGGTGCGCCAGACCGCGCTGCCGGTGTCCGGCGCGCTGGCCGGGCTCGGCACGCCGCTGGTCGCCCAGGACCACGGGGTACGCGGGGTGCTGCTGGCCTGCGCGGCGGTCTGCCTGGTGGCGGCGGCCGCGGTCGGGGTGTTCGCCGTGGACCCGCCCCGGCCGACGCGGGCGGTCGCCGCCGCGGCAGCCTCGCCGTACCGGACCTCGGACCTGTGGCGCATCCACGGAGCGAGCCTGCTGCTGGTGGTGCCTCAGTACACGACGAGCGTCTTCGCGGTCGCGTACCTGGTCGGCGAGCGGGGCTGGTCGGAGTTCGCGGCCGGGCGGGCGGCCGCCGTGGCGTACCTGCTGGGTGGTGTGGGAAGGCTGGTGTGCGGACGCTGGTCGGACGCGGTGGCCAGCAGGCTGCGGCCGATGCGGCAACTGGCGGTGGTCAACGCCGCCGTGGTGCTGCTGGTCGCCACGGCGACGCAGGCCGACTCGGGGCTGACCGCGCCGCTGCTGGTGCTGGCGGTCGCGGTGTCGATGAGCGGCAACGGCCTGGCCTACACCGCGGTCGCCGAGCACGCCGGGCCGGTCTGGGCGGGTCGCGCCCTGGGCACCCAGAACACGGTCCAGAACATCGGTGCCGCCCTGACGCCCGCCGCGCTGGGGCTGCTCATCGCCCCGGCCGGATACGGGGCCGCGTTCGCCCTGGCGGGGATGCTGGCCCTGCTCGCCGCACCGGTGACCCCGGCCGAGCCGGTGTCGGCCTAGGCTGCGGGCGTGGTCTATGACGCGGCAGCGCGTCGACACGGCGCAGGACTTCGCCTGCCGGCGCACCCCGGTGGAGCTGATCGGCTGGTGCGGGCAGCAGGCCGCGCAGGTCGTGGCCAGGGCCGCCGGGACGCCGGGATCGCGGCTGGTCGCCACCCGTCACGGCGGTGCTGGAACCGCCGCCTTGACAGAACGGACGATTCTAGATAGACACACGTGACTGTCACCTAGGGTCAACGTGTGGAGCACTCAGTGTTGCGTGCATTCTTCGGGCGCCACAAGACCGCCTCGACATGGGCGCGCAGCATCCTGCACGACGCCGCCCACGCGCTGGGCCTGAAGGTCCTCACCGTGCACGCGACCGAGCAGTGGAGCGGGCACGCCAGCGTCGGCGACTTCGTACGGGCGGAGCAGCCGGACCTGCTGGTGATGACCAACGTGACCCAGGCCCAGTTCGAGACCCTGCCGCCGCTGCGCGGGCTCAACGTCATCCGCGACCCTCGCGACATCATCGTGTCGGGCTACTTCAGCCACCGCAACAGCCACCCCGAGCAGTTGATGGGCATCGTGTGGCACGAGCTCGTCGCACACCGCCGCCTGCTGTCCGGGCTCGACGTCGAGGCCGGGCTGCTCGCCGAGATCGAGTTCAGCGGCGTGTTCCTGGACCCGATGCGCGAATGGAACTACGCCAACCCGGGCGTGCTGGAGTTGCGCATGGAGGAGATGGTCGCCGACCCCTACGCCGCCTGGACGCGCGCGCTGTCCCACCTCGACCTGGCCGCGCCGGGCACGTTCGAGCGGCTACGGCGTGCCGCGTGCACGTGGAACCTGGCCGACCGGCGCGAGGCGCCGCGCTCGCTGGCCCGGGCGCGGCGCATCCTGCCGCCGGTTCCGTTGCGCCGCCTGCCCATGGCGTACGCCTCGGGGGCCCTGGCCCGCTTCTCCTTCGAGCGGCTCTCGCGCGGGCGGCGGCCGGGTGAGGAGGACGTGCACAGTCACTACCGGCGCGGGGTGGCCGGGGACTGGCGCAACCATCTGAGCGAGGCGCACCTCGCGGCGATCACGGCACGATACGGCGACATAGTGCAGCAGTTCGGCTACTCAACGTGAGTCGCACATCCGACATTGTCAACTTAGATCCATGTTCATCAATATTATGGGTCGGGTGTCCGCTGCCGCCACGCTCCAGGCCCTGCACACCGAAGAGGGCCGCCGCAACCCGTACCCGCACTACGCCGCACTGCACGCCACCGGCCCGGTCGCGCCACTGACCGGTCACTACGCGGCGGTCGTTCACGGCTACGACGCGGTCAGCCGCGTGCTGCGCGACCCGGCCTTCCGGGTCCTGGACGCCGAGAAGCTCGGCTCACAGCTGCCGGGCTGGGACGAACACCCGTCGCTGACCGTCCTGATGAACTCGATGATGTTCATCAACGGCGAGCAGCACGCACGCCTGCGCCGCCTGATCACGCGCGAGTTCACCGCCCGCCGGGTCGCCAGCCTCACCTACACCGTGACCCAGCAGGTCGAGCACCTGCTCGACCGCCTCGCCGAGCACGGCGGCGAGGTCGACTTCATCAAGGAGTTCGCCTACCCGCTGCCCTCCAACGTCATCGGCGAGCTGCTCGGCGTGCCCGTCGAGGACCGCCCGTGGTTCCAGCCCCACGTCTCGGCGATCGGCGCGGTGCTCGACGCGGGCGGCGAGAACAAGTTCGCGGTGGCGGACAAGGCGGCGACCGAACTCAGCGCGTACTTCACCGAACTGGTTCGCCAGCGGCGGAAGGAACCCCGCGACGACCTGGTGACCGTGCTGTCCGCGGCCGGTGAGGACGACGCCCCGCTGACCCACGAGGAACTGCTGTCGGCGCTGGTGCTGGTGTTCAACGCCGGGTTCGAGACCACTACCCACCTGCTCGGCAACGGGCTGGAGGTGCTGCTGCGCCATCCCGACGCGGCACAGCGGCTCCGGGAGCAGCCCGAACTCGCCGCGTCCTACGTGGAGGAGTTCCTGCGCCTGGAGTCACCGGCCCAGCTGACCACCCGGTGGACCGCCGTCGACACCGAGATCGACGGCGTCGGCGTCGCGGCCGGATCCTCGGTGCTGGTGCTGCTCGGCGCGGCCAACCGCGATCCGGCCAGGTTCACCGACCCCGACTCGTTCCGGCCCGAGCGGCTCGACAACGCCCACCTGACGTTCAGCGCGGGCGCGCACTTCTGCCCCGGCGCACTGCTCACCATCACCGAGGCGCAGATCGCGTTCCCCCGCCTGCTCGCCCGCTTCCCCGGGCTGGCCCTGGCCGGCGAACCCGCATACCGCGCCCAGCTGACGCTGCGCGGCCACACGCGCCTGCCGGTCACGGTCGCCTGACGGACCCGCACCTGACCCGGCTGTCCCGGCACGCGGCCAGAATGTGCAGCACCGCGTCGCCCGGATGGCGCATGGCCCGCATCGCCGCCAGCCGGACGGCGTAGGAGATGCGGTTCGGTGTCCCCGGATCCGGGGACGCCGCTGCGGCGGGTCCGGCCGCGGCGGCGGCCGGACCCGCGCCACGGACCTACATCGTGTACAGGATCTTCAAGCTGTTCAGGGTCAGCGCACTGACCCTGCTGCCGCCGACGCCGGTGGACAGGTTGCGCCAGCCGTTGGCGCTGTGCGCCTCGTGCACGACCCCGCCGGCCACCGTGTAGATGTACTTGACGCCGTTGAGCGTCGTGGCCGCCAGCGCCGCGTCGCTGACGCCGGCGATGCCGGTCCACAGGTTCTGCCAGCCCGCGTTGCTCGCCGCCTCGAACACCTGGCCACCGCGTACCGTGTAGATGATTTTGACGCCGTTGAGGGTCGTCACCGCCACCGACGTGGCAGGGACGCCCGTGGACAGGTTGCGCCAGCCGTTGGCGCTGTGCGCCTCGTGCACGACGCCGCCGACCACGGTGTAGATGTACTTCACGCCGCCGAGGCTGATCACCGACAGGGTGTTGCCGCTGGCCCCGGTGATACCGGTGGAGATGTTGCGCCAGCCGTTGGCGCTACTCGCCTCGTGCACGACACCGCCGACGACCGTGTAGACGTACTTCACCCCCTCGTGGACCATCGCGGCGACCGCGCCGCCGTCCACGCCGCCGATGCCGGTCCACAGGTTCCGCCAGCCGGCGTTGCTCGCCGCCTCGAACACCTGGCCGCCGCGCACGGTGTAGATGTACTTGACGCCGCCGGCGGTGAAGGTGGATACGGCGCTCCCGCTGACCGGGCCCGTGCTGCCGCTCACCGGCAGGGGCTGCCAGCCGCTGCTGCCGCCACCCGCCTCGTAGACCTGGGCCGCCGCCGAACGCCACCAGCTGGTCTGCTTGAGCGCACCGGCCCAGCTGAAGCTGAAATGGATGTGGTTGGTGTGGCAGTCGCTGGGGTCGCCGCTGCACGAGTAGTTCTGCCAGCCCGCGTACGGATCGGACGCGTACCAGATGCGCCGGTTCCAGATGATGTACATGACGCCCAGGCGGCGGGCGTTGGCGTTGGCGTTGCCGTACCGGTCGGTGGTCAACAGCCAGTTCAGGATGTCATCGGCGACGGCCCGCTGACCGCCGTCGTTGTAGTTCAGCACGTAGTCGAGGGCCCGGCCCTCCTTATGCTCGCTCTGCCCGCCGTCGTTGCAGGCGCGCCCGATGCCGGAGTTGCGCCAGCCATAGGTGGCGTTGAGGATGTCACGGAATCCGGCGACGCCGGGCTTCTCGCTGGCGTCGCAGGTGCGCTGCCCGTCGTAGGCGGCGTAGGCGTCGATGGACGGCCCGAAGTCGGGCGTCGCCGGCGCCGCCGTCGCGGAGGAGGGCACCGCGATGACAGAGGCGAGCATGGCGGCGACGAGCAGTGCTCTGAGGGGTGTCTTCACAGCCGGGTCTCCAAGTGTCGTTCAGGGTTACCGAACTCACCGTGCTATTACGGCTGCGGATGCTACGGCGGTGCGCGTACAACCCGTGCACAACGGCATCGGGCACAGGCCGGCAAGCAGTCAGCCTCCTCGATCGCCCGAGGTGGTCGCGGGCGAGTGTGGCCGCGCTGCCCCTACCATCGACTGATGATCGACACTGCGTTGTTCCAGGCCGATGCATGGCGTCCGTTCGTCGCCGCGCTGCGCGACGGTATGCCCCCCGAGGCGGAGCAGGCCGAGTTCCGCGGCACGATGTCGCCGGGCGGGTTCGGCGGCTCCATCACCTACGACGGCGACCACCGCCGCGCCGGGCGGGCAGCGGAGCCCGGTGAGCGGCCGACGGACCGGCTCCGATCGCTGGGCGCGCTGACCGGAGGACAGACCGTCGCGGTACGCGTCGTCACCACCCGCGCGGGCACGGCGGTGGTGAGCATCGTCGCCGCCACGCCGCAGGTTTCGTTCGGGATGGGCAGCGACCTGCTGGAGGACGTGCACCTGGTCGCCGGAGCCCACCCGGAGCCGTACCGCCGCGAACCGGTCCGCCACGACGTAGCCGCCTCCGCGGGCGCCGACGCGGGCACGGTCACCGCACTGGTCCGGCAGCTGCTGCCGGACGCGCGCCCGGCCGACCCGGTCGAGCTTGCCGCGGCCGAGGCCGACCTCGGCACCGCACTGCCCGACGACGTACGGGCCCTGTTCCTCGCCGCGGCCGAGGGCACCCTGATCCTGCAGCCCGCCGACGGCGAGCGCTTCTACGGCCTTCGGATCGTGCCACTGGCCGACGCCGACGCCCGCGCCTACCTGGAACCGCGGGCCCGGTACCTGTCCTGGAGATACGGCGCGACCGAGGTCGTCGCCCCCGACCCGTACGGCCGGGTACAGCAGCTGGCGGCCTCACCGGCATGGTTCGTGGTCGGCGACGACGGCGGCGGCAACCTGTACGTCGTCGACCTCGCCCCCGGGCCGCAGGGAACGATCGGACAGGTCCTGTTCGTGGATCACGAGCTGTCGGCCGGCGCACGCTGGCTGGCACCCTCGCTGACCGAACTGCTCACCGACCGGCCCGCCACGTTGGCGAAACCGGGTCCCGACGACGCGCTGCTGGTACGGGTCGGCGCGCGCACCGGCAGGACGCTCGCCGATGTCCAGCCGGCGACCGAGGTGCTGTACGTCAGAGTCGCGGCTGCGCCCTGCGACCTGTCCGGGTTGTCCGGTCACCGGCTGCGCACCCTGGTCACCGAAGCCGCCGCCGTCGCGGACCTCTCCGCGGTCACCGCGCTGCCCGCGCTGGAATACCTGGAGCTCGACGTCGCGGGCTGGCAGCAACTGCTGCGCGACGGGCAGGTCCCCACGACGCTGCTGGCCGCCGGTCTGCGTGGGCGTGCCGGGTGGACGGACACGGTCGGGGTCGTCAACGCGCTGCTGGCGGCCTGGCGGCAGGAGCCGATCGCGGTTATCGACGTCGCAGTGCAGCTGTGAACGCTGGTCCGCGACGCGGGTTCGGAGACCTGCCCGGTGCCTGCGCGCGGCACCGAGCTGTCATCGACGTCGCCGAAGCCGACGTGGTGCGGTTCGTGGAAGTCAGCACCAGCCGTTGACCGCGCCGCTCACGCCCGTCCACAGGAACGCGTCGGACACCCACGTTCCGTCGGTGAGGCGGTTCCACAGCGCGGTGGCGCCGTACCGGCCGGTGTGGGTGGTTCCGTTCGCCGAGCAGGAGATGCCCACGGTCGCGCCGTCGCTGAGCGAGCCGACGGCGGCGTAGCCGCTGCCGGGGCCCGAGCGCCGGTTGAGCGTCCCGCCGCCGTTCGCGTCGACGATCCCCTGGGTGAAGCCGAGGACACCGTAGTTGTAGACGCCGCTGCCAGGGCCCGCCCAGGCCGATCCGTGGCGGGCCCCACCCTGGTAGGCAGACCCTCCGACGAACACCCATTTGCCGATGCCGTGGTCGGCTATCGGAACGTAGGCGCCGTTCTGGCGCAGCCCGAAGTGCACGTGGCGACCCAGCGCCGAGCCGCCGCAGGTGACGTCGGTGCCGGTGTATCCGAGGAACGCCCCCTGCGCGACGGCCGCTCCGTCGACGGAGACGTTGCTCCACAGGTGGTAGTAATCGGTGGCGTAGCCGCGGTCGTGGATGACGCGGATCCATCCCTGGCACATGGTGTAGGCGGTGCCGCCCCGCGCGGCCCGCACGATCTGGTCGCCGCCGGCGAGGTCGACAGAGCTGAACGGCGATTCGCCGCCGCCCCAGCCGTGTGGTCCGCCCGACAGCGTCCAGGTCTGCCCGGTGGCGAACGGCAGCGCCATTCCGGTGCGGAGGTCCCCGCCCGCCAGGGCCGGGCCGGGAGTGCCGAACACCTGCCGCTCGGCCTGCGTGACCGTCGGCGACTGTGCGGCCAGGGCGGCGAAGGCGGTCTCGCCGTCGAACACTATGCGCCACCGGCCCGCTTCGACACGCGCCAGGAAGATGGACCCGGTCGGGTGGGCGTCGCCGGTGTGTGGTGCGACCAGGACGGCGGTGCCGAAGGCCCAGTCGCCATGTCGGCGGCTGACGGTGACCCGGACGTCGCCGGCAGTCGCGCGGAGATCTGCCGAGTCGCCGGCCTGGGTGAGCAGCCGCTCGGTGACCGCCTCGACCACCGTGGCGTCGCTTCGCGGCGTGGCCTGCGCCACCGTCGGCGAGACCATGGCCAAGCTCGCTACCAGCAGTAAGGACAGGCCACCGCACTTCCACGGCGCAGCAGGCGTTCCCGACTCCCGCACAAATAGATTCATCACCATCACTTTAAAGTAAAGCCGGGTCCGAAGGTTGTCTACCTCAGACAATCGATCGAAGAAGAAAAAATTCTTCGACAGGCTGAGCCGTATCCCGCCGGCCTCGCCGCCCACTCGGGTGCTCCCGCTGATGAAACTTTCATCCGGCCACCTCGTGGTCCCCTGCGGATCGACCAGATCCGTCGTGGCGCTTGACTTGCCAGACGGCGGATTCTGCAATGGACGGATGACACCCCTGTCCGCTGTAGCCGCGTCTTCTGCCCGGCGGCACCGACTGCGCGGCAGGCTGGCCGCGGTGCTCGCGACGATCCTCGGCGCTGCGATCGCGGTGGTCGTCCCGGCCACACCCGCGTCGGCGGCGACGACCTGGATACAGCTGTCGGCCGGGTATCGCCACAGCTGCGGGATACGGGCCGACCGTACGCTGTGGTGCTGGGGTGACAACGTCGACGGCCAGCTCGGCGTCGGTGGCACCGAGCGGCGCACCACCCCGGCTCAGGTCGGCAGCCAGAGCAACTGGGATTCGGTCGCGGCGGGGGCGATCCACACCTGCGCACTGAAAATCGACGGCACCCGGTACTGCTGGGGTGACAACGACTCCGGGCAGCTAGGGCTGGGCGATCAGACCATGCGGACGGGGCCGCGCCGCGTCGTCGGCGAATCCGCCTGGCTGTCGCTGTCGGCCGGCAGCGGCTTCACCTGCGGAGTCCGCGCGGACCGCGGCGTGTTCTGCTGGGGAGAGAACTCCCACGGCCAACTCGGCGTCGGCGACAGCACCGACCGCCTGTTGCCGACGCAGACCGGCAGCCAGTTCAACTGGTCCACCGTGTCGGCCGGGGCCTTCCACGCCTGCGGCCTCAAGATCGACGGCACTCGGTACTGCTGGGGTTGGAACATCCACGGCGAGCTCGGGGTCGGCGACTTCACCCCTCGCGACTCGCCGACCCGGCTGCTCGGCGAGACCGGGTGGTTCGCTCTGGAGGTCGGCTCGCATTTCACCTGTGGCATCGACACGGCCACCCGCCTGCACTGCTGGGGCACCAACGAAAGCAGCCAGCTGGGGCTGGGGGCGAGCGTCCTGCGGCGGGAGGTGCCGACCCAGGTCGGAACCTCGACCGGCTGGAACCAGATCGCGCCGGGCAGTTTCCACACCTGCGGCACCCGTGGATTGACCCGGTTGTGCTGGGGAAGCAATCACAGGGGACAGCTCGGCCTCGGCGACTTCGACGACCGGGACACCCCCGTCGGCGTCATCGACGGTCCATGGCAGTTTCTCAGCTCGGGCTCCGGGACCACCTGCGGGGTCAGCAGCGGCTCCGGCTACTGCTGGGGAGCCAACGACACGTACGCCCTGGGCATCGGCGACAACATCACCCGCTTCCGGCCGACACGCCTGGCGTGACACCCGACGCGCTCCCCTCCCCCGCGCTGACCGCGCCTCGGGCCGCTCACCTCATGGCTGTCGGTCCAGCCGCTCCAGCAGGCTGTGAGCTGCTTCGGCCAGCAGCGCCCGGTCGTAGGTGACGATCGCATCGAACTGCCGGTGCAGTTCGCTGCCGGCCGTGGTGGGCAGTTCCCTGGCGAGCAGCCCGCCGGCGAAGTAGCTGTCCATGACGATCAGCGTCCATTCGCCGACCAGCGGATCGTCTGCCGCCAGTGGCACGCCGCGCAGTCTCGGGGCCGGGCCGGGTGTGATGCCGTGGGCGAACACCGCGATGAACGCCCCATCGTCGGCCCACGCCGTGTACCGGGCGCGCACACGTGCCCCGAAGTGGGCGTCGTGCTGGAACGCCGCGAGCAGGACCATGGCTTCGGGGGCGCGGGAGGCCATGGTCTCCAGGCGGGTGCTCACGGGGATCAGCGTCTGCTTGGTCGCGCGGGTCGCGTCGCGGTGGCCGTTGACGATCTCGAACGGGGTCGCGTCCCTGGCGCTGGGCCAGGTGCCGCGGGGCAGGTACGGGCCGGGTGGTTCATGCCGGGCCGGTAGTGGGCCGGGGCGGCCGAACAGCCAGCCCTGGCCGTGGGTCGCGCCCATGGCCAGGGCCGTCGCGCGGTGGTGCGGCGTTTCGATGCCTTCGGCGAGCACGATCGCGCCCGTCCGCGCCGACTGCGCCCGGACTGCCCGGACCACCTGGTCCGCCACGGTGGTGTCGGGGTGCTGGACGATGCCGCGGTCCAGTTTGATCACCTCGGGATTGAGCAGCGACATGAGCGCCAGGCTGGCCGGATTGGATCCGACGTCGTCCAGGGCCATTCGTGCGCCGCGGCCGCGTACCCGGGCCATCAGCATCATCAGCGCCGCCGGATCCGCGCCGAGGAACCGCTCCGTGACCTCCGCGACCACCTGCAGGCGCTCGGCGCCGGCGTCGATCGAGGCGGTCAGGTCAGACGGGCAGCGGGTCCGCAAGGTGGCCGGCTCGACGTTGACGAACAGCGGCATCTCGTACGGCAGCCCTGCCTGCAGCGCCCGGCGAAATGCCATGGCTCGCGCGGCCCAGTCCAGTTCTCCCAGGCGGCCGGTCCGCAGGGCCTGCCCGAACAGTGCCGCCGGGGACTCGAACGCCGAGCCGGCCGGTCCCCGGATCAGCGCCTCGTAACCGGCGACCTTGCCGGTCGCCAAGACGACGATCGGCTGGTAGACCGGATACAGCAGTCGGCACCGTAAGATCGTTTCGAACTCGGCGTCACGGTCGTGGCCGCGACAAGGAGATTCGTCCATCCATGTCACCAACCTTCCACGTCGCCTACGGCCAGATCGAACGGGAGATCGGCGCCGAAAGTTCGCGATGAGGATCACGACGCCCATCCGTGAAGATCACCGCTGTAGCGGTGCCGGCCGTGCTGGTGAGCAGGCGGTCATCAGTGAGGCCGAGCCTCTGTGCATCGACGGTCGGATCCCCTTCGGCAAGGTGCATGAGCACGCCGTACCCGGCGGACCCAGCTGGCAACCGCACGACAGCGGCACTGGACGGTACGAGCGTCGGCCAGCCCGGAAGCTATTTGGCGGTGGGCGGGTGGACGTGACCTGCGTTTGGTTCGCGCCGAGTGACAGCCACACCGTGTAAATCCGCCCTTTAATGCCTATTGCCGCTAACGTGAAGGTTTCGCGATCGAGGTGCGTGTCAGTGACGCGCATGGCAACGGAGGCCACACATGAGCGAGGCCGAAGTCTGATGCTGAGCGTGCTGTGTACGCCGGCGCTGCACGAGCTCAGCATTGCGGCCCCCGCCAAGCGCTGACAGCCCGATGAACGCAGCAGCCGCCGTCCCTGCTCCCGGTGCCGGCCACCGGCCTGCGAGCGGGTGGAAGTGGCGCAACGCCGTCCACGCCGCGCTCATCGTCGCGCCCGCGGTGGCGCTCATCGCGACCGGGCACGTGGTGCCCGGCGCCGCCGCGGCGATCGGCGTCCTACCGGCCGCGCTGGTGGGCATCACCCCAGCTCGCCGCGGACGCGTGCTGGCCGTCGTCATCGGCGCCGCTTTCGGCATCGGCATGATCATCGGATCGGTGCTCAGCCGGCAACCGGTGCTCGCCGTGGTGGCACTGTTCGCGATCGCGCTGCTCGCCGCGCTGGCCGCGGCCCGGCACCGCTGGGGCGTGCTGCTGCTCAACCTCGTCGTGCCCGCCGTCGCCATCGGGCTGAGCATCCCGCGGCCAGGTGAAGCGCTCACCCTGGCCGTGGTCATCGGGCTCGGCTCGCTGTGGAGCTGGCTGCTCGCGCTGGCCTGGCCCGCCCGGCCCGCCCCGGCCGCCGCCGGGCCGCCGCCGTTTCCCGACCGCGCAGCCGCAGCCCGCTACGGGGTGGTGCTCGGCCTGGCCGCCGCGATCGCCGCCACCAGCTCCCTGGCCCTGTCGCTGCCTCATCCCGGCTGGGCCGCAGCCGCCGTGCTGCTGGTCATGCGACCCGACGTCGGCCTGCTCACCTCTCGTGGCATCGGCCGAGCCCTGGCCACCATCGCCGGTGCCGCGACCGCCTACGCCGTCCTGGGCTGGTACCCGTCACCGCCACTGATAGCGGCCGTCACGGGCGTGTTCCTGGTCGGCGTCATCGGAGCGGGCACCAGCCGGCGCTACATCACACCGCTGGCCACGGCGTTCATCGCCCTCACCATGATCCTCTACGGCACCGCCGGCCAGTCCGAGATCCGCGACACCTTCTGGCTGCGCATCATGCAGAACCTCTACGGCGTGGTGCTGGCGGTCGGTTTCGGGGCCGTCGTGCTGCCCCTGTGGGACCGGCTCACGCGACCCAAGCCGTAGCACCCGGCCAGGCGCCCAGCTCGGCAGCATCAGGTCCCCAGTAACGCGCCCAGCCGAATGTATACGGGTTGTATGCCGGTCGTTCTACGGTGCCCGCGCCGTCGGCGCGGCCGGCGCGCGACGGGCCCCCCGACTATGCGAGGACCATTGATGCCACTGCCGTTCCACAGTCGCCTACGCTCGGCGGCTGCGCTGCTGGTGACCGCCTGCGCGCTGGTCGCGCTCGACGCCACCCCTGCGCAGGCCACCCGCAGCCCGCTGACCTGCGCGCCGGTCATCGTCATCGGTATCCGCGGCACCGACCAGGCCCCGGGCGCCTACAGCAACGATCAGGTGTACGCCTCGGACACCGGCGGATTCGGCACCACGGACCTGTCGACCGGCTACACCGTCACACAGGCGCCCACCGGGGCGCGGCGCGAGGCGCTGCGCTATCCCGCCACGTCGGTGGCTCCGATCTATCCCCTCAGCGTCGACGCCGGCAAGACCGCGCTGAAGGCCCGCCTGGAATGGTTCACCCAGACGTGCCCCAGCCAGCGATACGTGCTCATCGGATACTCCCAGGGCGCGCACGTCATCGGCGACACCCTGGTCTCCGGCCTGAGCGCGGCGACCAAAGCCCGTATCAAGGCCGTGGTCTTCTTCGCCGACCCGTCATACCGGGCAGGCGAGCCCTACAACTACGGCCTGGGCCAGAACAACGGCACCTTCGCCCGCAGCCCGGGACAGCTGAGCGAGTTCAGCTCACGCATCCGCTCCTACTGCTTCCCCAAGGACAGGTTCTGCCAGAACGACATCACCGACACGACGGTCCACAACAGCAGCTACAGCACCGCCTACGTCCAGCAGCACGCCACCGACTGGATCCTCGGGCGGCTGGGCCCGCCGCCGGTCGCCAACCGTGACCACGTCTCCGACTGGAGCGGCGACGGCGCGGCCGACGTGCTGGGCGTCAACGCCGCCGGCGACCTGTACTACTACCCGAACAACGGCCTGACGCTGTCGGCTCCGACGCAGCTCGGCTTCGGCTGGGCGACGTTCAAACACGTCATGGCAGCGGACTGGAGCGGCGACGGAGCCGCCGACGTCCTCGGCGTCGACGCCGCAGGGCTGCTCTGGTACTACCCGCACAACGGCTCAGGGCTGTCCGCACGCGTCCAGCTCGGCAACGGGTGGGCGAGCTTCCGCCACGTCATGGCAGCGGACTGGAGCGGCGACGGAGCCGCCGACGTCCTCGGCGTCGACGCCGCAGGGCTGCTCTGGTACTACCCGCACAACGGCACCGGCCTGTCCGCACGCATCCAGCTCGGCAACGGGTGGGCGAGCTTCCGCCACGTCGTCGCCGCCGACTGGAACGGTGACGGCGTCGCCGACGTGATCGGCGTCGACGCCGGCGGCAACCTCTGGTACTACCCTCACGACGGGCTCGGCTTCGCCGCACCGGTGCAGATCGGCAGCGGATGGGCATCGTTCATGCACGTCAACGCCAGCGACTTCAACGGCGACCGGCTGGCCGACGTGCTCGGCGTCGATGGCAACGGCGTTCTGTGGCACTACCCGCGCAACGGTGTGAACCTGTCCGCGCCCCGGCAGCTCGGGTATGGCTGGGGCACCTTCCCCCACGTCATGTAGACGCCTGACGCCGACCGCCGCCCGAACTCGCTCGGTTCGGGCGGCGGTCAAGGCGGCAGACGGCGGCACACGCCCGGTCAGTCCGGACCGCGTCGCGCGCCGACGGCCGTCCAGCGCTGCTCAGATCTTGTCGAGTCGGCGTACCAGCTCCTCGCAGAACCTCGGCAGGTCATCCGGCTTACGGCTGCTGATCAGCGTGAACGGGCCTGTATCGTCCACGATCAGCTCCTCGTCCGCCCAGTCCGCACCTGCGTTGCGGAAGTCGGTGGCCATGCTCGGCCACGAGGTGATCCGGCGTCCACGCACCGCGTCGACGTCGACCAGGATCCAGCCGCCGTGGCAGATCACCGCGACCGGCCGTCCTGTGTCGAGGAATCCACGTACGAAGTCGCGGGCGGGCTCCTGCCAGCGCAGCAGGTCACCGTTGGGCACGCCGCCGGGCAGCACCAGCGCCGCGAACTGCGCGGGGTCGGCCTCGGCCGCTGTCTGGTCCACCGAGAACGTGTCTCCGGGCGTCAGATGGTGGTATGCCTGCACACTGCCGGACTCCGGTGAGATCAGCTTCGGGGTCGCCCCCGCGTCCTGGACCGCCTGCCAGGGGTCGGTCAGCTCCACCTGCTCGATGCCCTCCTTCGCGACGAGGAAGGCGACGTTCCTGCCATTGCCGTTCATGTCCACCTGCTTCCGGTCGATTCCGGTGTGGCGTACCCCCGCTGAACTCACCGAAACGCGGCAAAGCGCCAATCGACACTTACGACCCGTTCGACCACACATGGGCTTCGAGTACCAGTGGCAGGATGTCGTCGACCCGGTGGCGCACGTTGGCCTGCGGCCGGCGTCGGCTGCGGGGAGCCTGTCAGAGGATCGGTTTTCCGCCGGTCACCGCGATCATCGCGCCGGAGATGTAGCTCGCCTCGTCGGAGGCCAGCAGTACGAACACCGGGGCGACCTCCTTGGGCTCACCGGGGCGGCCCAGCGGAGTGTTCTTGCCGAACTCCTCGACCTGCTCCGGCGGCATGGTGGACGAGATCAGCGAGGTCCAGATCGGCCCGGGGGCGACGATGTTGACCCGGATCTTCCGGTCGCCGAGCAGCTGCGCCAGGCCGGCGGTGCGCTCGGTTCGCGAAACAGTCGGTCCTCCCGGCGCACCGATGCATGGCACCGGAAGAACGAACGAGGGCGAACATGTCTGCTCTGGTCCCCGTCTCGGTGCCGGCCTAATCGCGCCCGTGGCACCTGTTCAAGCAGCGTGGCGGCCTTTTTCGTGATCCGGCGGGTCTACCGGCGCCGCGATCGCCGTGGGTATGTCCCCGGTGTCGCCCGGCGTGGTGCGCGCGGTTACCGCACCCTCACCAGAGGTGGCCTGATCGGCGGGCTCGGCGAACCTCCCCGGCGGCTGTGCGAGATCATGCTGCAGGTGCGCAGCTTCCTCGCCCGCAACCTGCTTGTCCGGCGCGGAGGCCCTTTCAGCGACCTGGGCCTCATCGCTGTCATCATCGTGCGTGCTAGTCATTTCGCTCCCGTCCCGACGTCGCGCAGGCGTCGCCTCGCGCGCTTGATCGGGGTTGAAGTTCCCGCCGTCCCAGCGGGCAAACCTTCGGTTCGCATCCGGCGGGCGACGTGGCCCGCCGAGCCGAACGCGCGGGAGACACGGGAACCCCTCAGCGCCCGGTCCACTGCAGGGCGTGGACGTGACTCAGCCGGTCGCGTAGACGTAGTCGGTGGCGCAGTTGCGACAGCGCCACGCCCGGTATGCCGGCCAGGGCGGCCAGCGGCACCCGGCGTCCGCCGTCGACACGCCGGGGCTGCTCGACCGGGTTGACGAGGTTGCCCTCCCACGGTGGCGTCGGCGGCCCGAACTGAGCGGTCTGGCCGTACCAGACCAGTAACCGCTCGGCGACCGCCGGAGCCAGCCGCCACGACCAGGCCACCGTCGCGGCGGCGGGGCCGACCAGGCTCTGCCGGCGCGGGTGCTCCAGCAGACGCACGATGCGATCGGCGACGCGCTGGGGAGCGCCCATCGGACGGGGCGGGATGATCTCGCGGCCCATGTAGTTGGCAGCCCACGCGAACAGCGGTGTGTCAACCGACGACGGCAGGACCGTACACACCGAGATGCGATCCTCGCCGTCGGCGATCAGCTCCTGCCGCAGCGCGTCGGCCATCCCCTGCACCGCGTGCTTGGCCATCGAGTACGCGCCCAGAAACGGCAGTGACATCTCCGACAGCACCGAACCGACCATGATCAGCACCCCTCCCCCAGCGGTGCGCAGCCGCGGCACGACGGCCCGCGCGCCGTGCAGGTAGCCGAAGACGTCCACGTCGACAGTGCGGTGCACCTGGTCCAGCGGCAGGTCGAGCAGCCGCCCGTAGACGGCTACCCCGGCGTTGTTGACCCACGCGTCGATGCGCCCGAACTCGGCCTCGGCGGCTGCCGCGAGTCGCTCCACCGCATCGGGGTCGGCGGTGTCGGTCGGCACCTCCAACACCCGCGCGCCACGCAGCCGGCACCGCTGCCCTATCTGCGTGAGCCCGTGCGGGCTGCGGGCGGCGAGCACGATCCGGGCGCCCCGGCCCGCGAGGGTCAGCGCGGTGGCGGCGCCGATGCCGCTGGAAGCACCTGTGATCACGACGACGGACTCGTTCAACGATCTGGTCAATGGCATCCGGTGGCAGTACCCCGCCGAACCGTGGTCTAGTCGCTCCGATACCAAACCTGACCACTGCCATCGCGGCGCACCGGCACTACGACCGCCCGGCCGACGGCATCGCCGCCTGACGGCCCCCCGACGCGGCGCCGAGCCAACCGGAGCCGCGACGGGCCCGTACCCCTCCGTCTGCGCGCGCCGGACGCCAGGTCGTCAGAGGCGGGCAGCCAGATGGCCCGCGAGATGGTCGACCACGGCGCGGGCGTCGTCCTCGATGCCGTGGATGAAGGTGGACCGCCGCCGCCGTAGCAGGGGCAGACCCAGTGCGTACAGCCCCGGGCTGTCGACGACCCCGCCGTGGTGCCTGAGCCGGCCCTTGCCGTCGAGCACGGGCACGTCGAGCCAGCTGTAGTCCGGCCGGTATCCGGTCGCCCAGACGATCGTGCGGATCTCACCACGGGTCAGGTCGAGCTGCAACCGGGCCGAGTCAGCCAGCCGTGTGGGCGGGAACCGCTCGGGCGCGCCGTCCACACCTGTCGTACCGGCCCACTCGTCGAAGGTGTCCAGCAGCCGGTCCAGCTTCAGGTCCGCCAGTGCGACCACGTTGCGCAGCCCGCCGGAGAACAGCGCACGGCCGTCCCGCAGTCCCGCCAATCGGCCCACCAGCTCGACGCCCGACGCCGAGAGCGCGTCGAGGTCGAGGGTGCGCCGCTCGGGTGTCCCGATGAGCTGCGGCGAGGGCAGGCGGCGGGCCCGGTCGAGGTCGTCGACCTCGTCGTGGCGCTGATCCCATACGCCGCAGGCGTCCATCCACCACAGCACGTCGCGCCCGCGGTAGGTGCGCGGCAGCCGCACGTGCTCCCCCACGGACAGGACCACGGGCCGGCCGGACCGGCGCAGCTCGTCGGCCAGCTGCACGCCGGTCGCCGACGCGCCCACGACCAGCACGCCCCCGTCCGGCAGCAGGTCGGGCCAGCGGTAGTCGAACGGGGTCAGCTGGGTGACGGAGTCCGGCACGGCCTCACGCACCGACGGCACCACCGGCACGTTGCAGGCGCCGGTGGCGATCACCACCGCCCGGCACCGGATCGGACCGCCGCTGGTGGCGAGCTGGTACCCGCCGTCGACGCGGCACAGTGACAGGACCTCCGTGGCGGTTCGCACCGGAGCGCGCGACACCGTGGCGAAGCGCTCGATGAACGTGATCACCTCGCGCATCGACATGTAGCCGTCGCGGTCCGGGCCGTCGTAGTGAAGGCCCGGAAGGCGGCTCTGCCAGTTGGGGGTGAGCAGCCGCAGCGACTCCCAGCGTTCCCGGCGCCAGGAGTTCGCCACCTCGCCGCGTTCGAGCACGACGTGGTCGATCGCGCGCTCGCTGAGGAAGTGGCTCGCGGCCAGGCCCGCGTGCCCCGCGCCGATGACGACCGTGGTGACGCGCTCGATGACTCTGCCCTGCTCAGGCGACCGCGACGGTCACGTTGGTGGGGTTGGTGAGGGCGTCGAAGACGGCGGAGCGTTTCTGGGACTGCGCCACCAGCGCCTCGATCTCCTGCTGGGAGGCGTCGGCGTCGATCGTGAAGGTCACCTTGACGTCGTTGAAGCCGTTGCGGACGTCGCTGTCGACGCCGAGGATGCCCCGGATGTCGTGCTGGCCCTCCACCGTCGACTCGACGGAGCGGAGCTGGATGCCGCGGTTCTGCGCCACCGAGGCGACGCCCGCGGTCAGGCAGGAGGCCAGGCCGACGAGCAGGTACTCGATCGGGGTGATGCCGTTGTCCTCGGCGGCGAAGACGGCCGGGTGGTCGGCGTCGAACACCGTCTCGGTCTTGTGGCTCTGCTCCTGCCCGAGGCCGAAGAAGTTCTGGATGCGGGTCGTGCTGTGCACGCCGTTGCGCCAGGTCGAGGTGGCCCGCCAGGTGAACTGGGCCGCGTCGGGGGCGTCCTTGAGCGCCCCGCGGGCGTCGAGCAGTGCCTGGACGTTCACGCCGTTGTCGACGGTGGTCATGGGTGGTGCCCCTCTCGATCTTTACCCTACAATTCCTATCGGAGAGACCGACATTAACATCGACCGCCACGGAGGAACAGACATGATCGCGCCCGTGGGCCCGAACGCGACGGTCGCCGCCGGGTCCGTCGGCAGCACCGAGACGCGACACGTCGACCTGCCCCGGCCGGTCCCGCTGGACTGCGGGCGCGAACTGCATCCGGTCCGGATCGCCTACGAGACCTACGGCGTCCTGTCACCCGAACGGGACAACGTCATCCTGGTGTGCCACGCACTCAGCGGGGACGCCCACGCCGCGGGCCTCGCGTCCACGCCGCCGGAGGCCGGCACCCGCGACGGATTCGCCGCCGAGGCCCGCGACGGTGCGGCAGGCAAGGCACTGGGCTGGTGGGACGGGATGATCGGCCCCGGCAAGGCGTTCGACACCGACCGCTTCTTCGTCGTGTCCAGCAACGTGCTCGGCGGCTGCCGCGGCACCACCGGCCCCTCCTCGACCGACCCCGCGACCGGCGCACCGTACGGAACGGACTTTCCCGTGATCACCGTCGCGGACATGGTCCGCGCGCAGCGCGCGTTGCTCGACGAGCTCGGCATCACCCGGCTGGCGGCTGTCGCGGGCGGCTCGCTGGGCGGCATGCAGGCACTGCAGTGGGCGGTGCGGTACCCCGACCAGGTCGACGCGATCGTGGTCATCGCCAGCACACCCGCCCTGCACCCGCAGGGCGTGGCCTGGAACGCCATCGCCCGCGACGCGATCATGCGGGACCCGGCCTGGCAGGGCGGGCACTACCACGGCACCGGGCGGCAACCCGACGCCGGCATGGGCGTCGCGCGCATGGTCGGGCACATCACCTACCTGTCGGCGCCCGCGCTGGAGGACCGGTTCGGGCGGCGGCTGCAGTTCGCCGACGACATCCGGCACACCATCACCGAACCGGAGTTCGAGGTCGAGAGCTACCTGCGCCACCAGGCCGACACCTTCGTCAAACGCTTCGACGCCAACACCTACCTGTACACCTCGCGCGCCCTGACATACTTCGATCTGGCCCGCGAGCACGGCGGCGGCTCGCTCGACCGGGCGCTCGGCGGCGTCCTGGCCCGCACGCTGCTGATCGCGTTCAGCTCCGACTGGCTGTACCCGCCGGCCGCCTCGGAGCAGATCGCCGCTTCGCTGCGCGCGCTCGGCAAGCCCGTCGAGTACCACCTGATCGAGGCCCCGCACGGCCACGACAGCTTCCTGCTGGAGGAAGCGCGCCAGACCCCCGTCATCCGGCACTTCCTGACCGGAGCCGGAGCCGACTCATCGACGCCGAGGAAGAGGCACGAGTGACCAGCAGACTCCCCCGCACCGAGCAGGACCGCGCGTTCGGATTCGAGACCCGGCAGCTGCACGCCGGGCAGCGGCCGGACCCGAACACCGGCGCGCGCGCCGTGCCGATCTTCCAGACCACCAGCTACGTGTTCGAGGACCCGGAGTCGGCGGCGGCTTACTTCAACCTGCAGGAGTACGGCAACACGTACTCGCGCATCATGAACCCGACGGTCGCGGTGTTCGAGGAGCGCGTCGCCAACCTCGAAGGCGGCTGCGGCGCGGTCGCGTTCGCCAGCGGCATCGCCGCGCAGGCCGCCGCGCTGTTCACGCTGCTGGAACCCGGCGACCACGTCGTCTCCTCCAGCGCGCTCTACGGCGGGACGGTCAACCAGTTCAAGCACCTGCTGCGCAAGATGAACGTCGAACTGGCGTGGGTGGACCCCGACGACCCGCAGGCCTGGCGGGACGCGGTCCGCCCGAACACCAAGGCGTTCTTCGCCGAGACGATCGGCAACCCGGCCGGCAACGTGCTGGACATCGAGACCGTCGCGGCGATCGCGCACGAGCACGGGCTGCCGCTGGTCGTCGACAACACGTTCGCCACGCCGTACCTGTGCCGCCCGATCGAGTGGGGCGCCGACATCGTGATCCACTCTGCGACGAAGTTCATCGGCGGCCACGGCACCAGCATCGGCGGCGTGGTCGTGGAGGCAGGGACGTTCGACTGGTCCAACGGGCGCTTCCCGGTGATCGCGCAGCCGTCGCCCGCGTACCACGGACTGCAGTTCCACGAGACCTTCGGCATGTACGGCTACCTGATGAAGCTGCGCGCGGAGACCCTGCGCGACCTCGGCGCGGCGCTGTCACCGTTCAACGCCTTCCTGCTGCTGCAGGGGCTGGAGACGCTGTCGCTGCGGATGGACCGGCACGTCGGCAACGCCCGCGCCGTCGCAGAGTTCCTGGCCTCGCACGAACTGGCCGCGAACGTGACCTACGCCGGGCTGCCCGGCAGCCGGTACGAGCCACTGGTGCGCAAGTACCTGCCGCGGGGCGCGGGGGCGGTGTTCTCCTTCGACTGCGCCGGGGGCCGCGACGGCGGGCAGGACTTCATCCGCGGCGTGACGCTGTGGTCCCACCTGGCCAACGTCGGCGACGCGAAGAGCCTGATCATCCATCCGGCGAGCACCACGCACCGGCAGCTCGGCGACGCCGAGCTGCGCGCGGCAGGCGTGAGCGCCGGGACGGTGCGGCTGTCGGTGGGCACCGAGTCGGTCGACGACCTGGTCTGGGACCTGGAGCAGGGCTTCGCGAGCGTCACGGCGAACCTCGGCACGGCGGTGGCGGCATGAGCGACCTCAGCCGATACCAGGACCCGGCGACGATCCAGCAGGTGATCCACCGCGCGAAGACGATCGCGGTCGTCGGCCTGTCCGGCAACGAGCTGCGGGCCAGCTACTTCGTCGGCTACTACCTGCAGCGGCACGGCTACCAGGTCATCCCGGTCAACCCCCGCGAGACGCGGATCCTCGGCCAGACGTGCTACCCCAGCCTGCTCGACGTGCCCGTGGCGGTGGACCTGGTCAACGTGTTCCGCGCGCCTGACGCGCTGCCCGGCGTCGCCCGCGAGGCCGTGCGGATCGGGGCCGGGGCGCTGTGGTGCCAGTTCGGGGTCGTCAACGACGAGGGCAACGCCGTCGCGGCCGACGGCGGGCTCGATCTCGTGGTGGACCGCTGCCTCAAGATCGAGCACGCCCGGTACGTCGGCCGGATGCACTGGCTCGGCTTCAACACCCAGCGCATCACGTCTGTGCGCACCGGGCTGCAGTAGTGCCGGTGACCGTTTCCTCGACGGCGGGCGCATCGTGGAGCAGGGCCCACCCGAGCAGGTGCTCGGCGGGCCTCGCGAGCCGCGTACGCGGCAGTTCCTGGAGCGGGTGCTCGCGGCGGGCCGCTGAGGCGCGGCCCGCCGCCGGCGGTCAGGACCGGGCGATGCGCAGTACGCCGGTGACCGTGCCCTGGTAGTAGACGCGGTTCAGCGCCGTGCCCGCGGTCTGGATCGGGTTGACCAGCACCGAGCCGAGCAGCGCCTGGTCCGACACCGCGCCGGTGCGGGCGTCGACGGCGGCGAAGTAGTACGGGTCCAGCTCGCCCAGCAGGCCTTCCTGCACGGCGGTGTAGAGCTTGCCGTCGGCGGTGGACAGCCGGGGCAGCGCCGCCGACCGGGTCGTGGTCTCCCACACCTGGTCGCAGCCGGTGCCGTCGGCGCGCACGTCGACGCGGACCAGGCCACCGGTGAAGTCGGCGTCGTCCGGCACGCTCGGGCCCGCGTCCGGCGGCAGCGCCGGGTAGTTGTAGCCGTACGTGTTGGTCAGGAAGACGCTGCGCCCGGCGGCGACCGGCGCGTTCTCGGTGCCGCTGGCGGCCCGGCCGGTGAACAGCGGACGCGAGCACACCAGGCCGCCGTCGGCCGCGCGCAGCACCAGCAGGTTGCTGTGCGGTGCGGCGTTGTCGGTGATGACGACGTATTCGGTGCCGGAGGCCGGTCCGAAGAAGACCGGAGTCGCACCGCTGCCCCAGCTGAGCTGGCCGGGTTTCCGCGTCGGCCCACGGTCGTAGGCGTGCCGCCAGCGTAGCGCCGGAGTTCCCGCGGCCCCGGCGTCGAACAGGTACAGGGCATGGTCGCTGGTGACCGCGACACCGCCGGGGACCGTGGACAGGCTGTTGGCGATACGCTCGCCGGCCGGCAGCCGGTAGGCGCTCACCGCGCCGGTCGCCGGGTCGTACACCCCGACGGTGCCCGCCGCGGTGATGAACCAGACCCGCCGGTCGTAGCCCGCCAGCACGCCCACCACGGAGTCGTCGGCGGCGACAGCAGCGGCCAGCGACGTCTTCTCGGCCACGCGCAGCGTCCAGATGCCGAACAGGCCTCGGCGGTGCTCGATGCGGAGCAGGTCACGGTTACCGTCGACGACCACGACCCGGTCGGTGTCGTCGAGGTAGGCGTAGACGCCGCCGAGCAGATTGCCCTTGGCGATGGTCAGCCGGGCCAGGGAGTTGCCGGTGGCGCGGTCGAGCAGGTGTACTGCCGGGTTCTGGCCGAGCACGTCGGTGCACAGTGCGAGCAGTTGCCCGTCACCGCCGTGCAGCAGGGTCGGGCAGGCCGCGAGCAGGGTCGCGCGGGTCACGGTCACCGGCGCGCCCGCCGGGCCGGGCTGGGCGAAGGTCTTGGCCGAGGCGCTGTCGCCATGTGTGCTGGCACCGCCGGCGGGGGCGGTAGCCGGGTTCTGCGGGGCCGCGGGGACGAACTCGGGGGGCCCGGCGGCCACGGGCGTGCCGGGCAGGGTCAGTGCGAGAAGCACGCTGAGCGCCGCGAACGGCACGATGCGGCGAGACATGGTCACGAAGACGACTCCTGAGGGTGGTCGTGATCGTCCGATGAGGACCGCATAATCCTACTACGCATATGGAATTTGTAGAGATTCATCCAGCAGGGGGCCGGGCCGCCAGCCGATCATGCGCCGCTGCGCGAACGTGGTCACCTCGGCCGCCGACAGCATCGGCCCGCTGGGCGAGATGTGGGTCGGCGTCGCGGTCACCCACCAGGGCCTCACCACGCTGGGCGTACCGCAGCAGGCGCTGGACGCGGGTCATCCGGAGTGCCCGTCAGCGACGCCGTACTTCGGCGTTTCGCGGCGATCGCCTCTGCCAGCGGGCCCGAGTGGCGCGATCGCCTCCGCCATGAGGTCACGACAGTTCGCCGAGACAGCCGCCGAATGTCGCGTTTAGACTGGCTGTTCACTTATGGAGGGCGATGTGACAAGCCTCGATCATCCGGATGCGCAGCTTCCCGCGGCCGCGCCCGCGCCGACGGCCTTGCGTCGCAGCACGGGGTGGCTCATCGACTACACGATCGTCATGGTACCCGGAGTCGTCCTCGTCGGCCTCGGGCTGACCAGCGTCGTGAACGGGCTGGCCGGCTCTGCCGGCGCTACCGCCGCCGAGACGGCACTGGACCTGGTCACGGGAAGCGGCGCGGGGCTTAGCAAGATCACCTCCAGTTTCTGGAGCAGCGTGACCGGCCCGCTGCTCGCCGCGATCCTCGCCGTCCCGCTGCTGCAGTTCCTCTACCTGTCGGCGATGCTGAGCTGGTGGGGCCGGACGGTCGGGAAGATGATCACTGATACGCGGGTGGTCGCCGCCGCCGGGCAGCCACGCCTGGGGGCCGGGCGCGCCGTCGGCCGGGCGTTCTGCACCACCCTGCTCGAGACCGGCCTGCTCGCCGTCGCCTTCGTGCTCGTCATCACCGGGCCGCGCATCGTCGGGCTGGCGCTGTGGGCGGCCGCGATCGCCGCGTTCTGGCTCAACCTCGTCGGCGCCGTGGGCGTACGCCGGCGCACCCTGATCGATCGCGTCACCGGAACCGCCATCGTGCGCACCACGGTGTACGCGGACGCCGCCGCCCGCGCGGCCGTCCTCGCCCGGCGTACCTCCGAGGCGGCCGCCGCGGCGGGCCGCCGGACCTCCGACGCGGCCGCCATCGCGGCGCGCCGCACCTCCGACGCCGCGACCGTGGCAGCAGACGCGGCAGCGGTCGCCGCGCAGATGGCCTTCGAGGGCACGGCTACGCTGGCCGCCAGCGCCCCGGTGCAGCAGGCGGTGACCGGCGCCGGACAGGCCGCGCTGCGGGCCCGCGACAGCGCGGCGACGCTGGCCCGCAGCGTCCCGGTGCAGCAGGTGAAGGCGAAGACGGCAGACGTCGCGGCAACGGTCGCACAGTCGGCCAAGGACGGTGCCGACCGGCTCGCCCGCAGCGCGCCGGTGCAGCAGGCGCTGAACTCGCAGGCCGCACAGCAGGCGCAGGCGATCGGCCAGGCGGGCGCCCAGCGTGCCCGGGAGCTCGGCGGCCAGACCGCCGACCGCGCCCGGCAGGTCGGCGGCCGCGCCCAGCAGCTGTGGCGCGACCGGCGCGCACGGCGATCCGGTCTGCCGCCGGAGGTGACGCCCGCGCCGCTGGAGGGTCAGTGGGCGGAGATCTTCGACGAGCCGGACCCGACGGTCCCCGCGGATCGACCGGCCGGGTCCTGGCCTGCCGCCGAACCGCAGGCCGCGTTCGACCCGACGCCTTCGCCCTGGCCCGACAAGCGCGGCATCATCTGATGGGAACGTCGCATCCGGCCGGCCCGCCACGACGACGGGCCGGCCGGATGCGGCGTCAGCCGGGCAGGTAGCCGCTCGCCACCGGGAGGTCGCTGACGAGCCCGAACGTGAGGATGTCCACGGCACCGCCACCGCTGCGGACGTACCAGACGGCCGACCCGTTGTCCGGGCGGGTGATCGCCGGCAGGGTGACGCCGCCGCCGAGGTACGCCCCCGGCACGAGCCGGTCGCCTGACTGGCCGAACCGGATGCCGTAGAAGCCGCCACCGGAACCCGGCTTGATGTACCACGTCGCGTCCGAGGCCCGCCACACGGCCAGATCGGCCCGGCGATCACCGTCGAAGTCCGCCGGGACCAGCCGGTCCCCGGTGCTGCCGAAGCTCTGGCGGACCGTGGCGCCGTCCGTCGAGCGCAACAGGTACCAGGCGTTCTCCGACGGCCGGTGAACGGCCGGGTCGGCTCTGCCGTCACCGTCGTAGTCGGCCGGTACGGGCACGTCGCCGGTACGACCGAACTGCACCGCGCGGACCGCGCCGTCGAAGCTGCGCCGGATCCACCACATGCCGTCCGACGGCCGCCAGATCGCGATGTCGGTGCGCCGGTCGCCGTCGAAGTCCTCCGCGACCGTGACGTCGGTGGCCTGGCCGAAGGCCACGATGTCAGCCGTGGCCGTGGAGCTGCGCCTGATCCACCACGTGCCGGTCGAGGGGCGGAAGACCGCCGCGTCGGTCCTGGCGTCGCCGTCGTAGTCGCCGGGCACGATACGGTCGCCAGGGCTGCCCCACACGATGCGGTAGGAGCCAGCGCTCGCGGTCGGCGGGATGTGCCAGGTGCCGTCGCCGGGCCGCCACACGGCGCGGTCGGTGCGCCCGTCGCCGTCGAAGTCGCTGCGTGCCGCCAACCGGGGCAGCGGGAACAGCGTGTGCAGCAGGACGGCAGACGTTCCGATCGGGGTGCCCTGCCCGACGATGGCATCACGCACCTGCTGTGGTGTCGCGTACGGGTGGTACTGGAGGTACAGCGCCGCCGCGCCCGTCACGTGCGGCGCGGCGACCGAGGTGCCGTGTTTGACCTCGCTGGCGGTGTCGCCGGAGATGGACGCGGAGGTGATGTCCTCGCCCGGGGCGTAGACGTCCAGGCATGGTCCGCCGTTGGTCAACACCGCCCGCCGGTCCATGCGGTCGGTCGCGCCGACGGTGACGGCCTCGGCTATCCGGGCCGGGGTGACGGCACAGGCGTCCGCACCGTCGTTGCCCGCCGCGACGGAGTACGTGATCCCGCTCGCGATCGAGGCCCGTACCGCGTCTTCGAGCGGCGGGAAGACGCACCGGCAGGTGAGGCTCATGTTGACCACGGCCGGCCGGACGGCGTTGGCGGCGATCCAGTCGACTCCGGCGAGCACGATGGACATCGCTCCGGCGCTCTCGCAGTTGAGGACCCGGACGGCGTGCAGGGTGACGTGCTTGGCCACGCCGAAGCTGCTGCCGCCGACGGTGCCTGCCACGTGGGTGCCGTGACCGTTGCAGTCCTGCGGGTCGGCGTCTTTCTCCATGAAGTCCCAGCCGTTGCCGACCCGTCCGGCGAACTGCTGGTGGGTCTTGCGGATGCCGCTGTCGAGCACGTAGGCGTGGACTCCGGATCCGGTGGCCGTGTACTGGTACTGGCCGTCGAGCGGCAGCGCACGCTGGTCGATGCGGTCGAGTCCCCAGCTGGCCGCCGACTCGGCGGCGGTCGCGATGGCGTCCTGCTGGACGGAGGCGACGGTGGGTTCCCGGCGCACCGCGGCCAGCGCGGTGGCGTTCAACGTGGCGGCGAACCCGTGCAGCGCTGTCGCGTAGCGGTGGTTGATCACGCCGCCGTTGCCGACGGCCGCCTGCTCGGCGGCCTGGGGGGCGGCCCCGTCGCGCAGGACGACGACGTACTTGTCTTCGAACCCGGGCCCCGGGTCCCTCAGCACGGCCGGCGCGAGCGCCGCCGGGACGGGGGCGCCCAGCACGGGTGTTGCCGTGCCGGCGACGGTGAACAGCACCAGAGCGGCTACTGCGGTTCTGCGGACCATCACATTCCCTTCGGCGTCGGCAGCCGACACGTGTGGGAGTCCGCGGCGGCCGGTCACCGCCGTTCGCGTCATAGCAATGGCTGCCATCGATGGAGCCGAGAAGATACCAGGCGCGTACGGGGTGGCGGAAGCCGTGCGTAGGCGGGCCGCTGAATCGGCAGCGACCGACTGGCCCACCTGCGCACGGGCGTCGGCTCAGGCTGCCTGCTTGGGGGCCTTGCGGGCGAGGACGAGTCCGGTCGCGGCCAGCGAGAGGCCCGCATCAGCTGTAGCAGCTCCGCCAGCGTTCGTCGAGGCGTCGCTGGGCGAGCTCGCCCAGCAGCCAGCACAGTCCGAGGCCGGTGGCGCATCCGGTCGCCACGCCGGCCCAGGCGCTGCGCTGAGCGATCAGGACCGTGGGCGACGGCGACGGCGGTCAGGGCCAGGCAGAGGAGCACCTGCGTGAAGTCGGTCGGGTTCTCGACCATGTTGCCGGTGCGTCGGCGCGGATCGGCGATGGGATCGGTCAAAGACGGAAGGTGAGCCGCCACACGGAGCGGCCCTGCTCGCTGTGCAGGAAGAAGCCGTCGCTGAGCTCACCGGCGAGGTCCAGTCCCCATCCCCCGCCCTTCGCGTGCGCCTGCGGCTGCGGCCGGCGGAAGGTACCGGAGTCGATGATCTCGCATATCAGCAGGCCAGCGTCGTCGTGCCAGACCCGCACCAGGCCACCCGCGTGGGTGTGCAGCAGGGTGTTGGTGGCGATCTCGCTGACGGCGATCTCCAGCGCGGCGGCCCGGTCATCGTCCAGGCCGCCGGTAACCGCTGCCTGATACGCGAACCGGCGCATCGCCGCCAGGTCGCCGGCGCTGTCGAAGCCGGCTGACGGCGTGTGTGGTGGAGCAGGCTTGAACGGTTCTGCTACTTGCTGCATACGCCTCTCCGACCGTCGTCATCACCCTGCAGGCGACGGAGGCCACCAAATTAGCGAGAGAACCCGGTCCACACCCGACCAGCGCTCGCGAAGGGTTGCCCGGTGAACCTGATCTGCGATGGTACTGATGTATGCGTACCGACGGCGACCACTGTTCAAACCGTGCCGGATGGATCTCTCAGCAGCGCCTCGCCGGCCAGCCCAGCGCCGGTCTGGCGGTCCGGCGGCCCGTATGATTCGGGGGTGGATCTCAGCGGCGGTACGTCGATGGTGGCTGCGGCGCTGGAGGCGGTCGAGGACGCGGCTCCCGTCGATGCCCTGGAGGCCGTCACGCGTGAGCTGGGCGAGGCGCTGTCCGCCCGATCAGTGTCGTTCCTCATCGCCGACCTTGGCGGGCGGGCGCTGGTCCGGCTGGCCCACGTGCCGGGGCGAGCCGGCGGGGCGTCGGCCGGGTCTGACGGGGTCGAGCAGGCGACCTTCATTCCCTTCGACGGCGGCGAGCAGGAGCAGGCGCTGCGCACCCAGACGCCGCGGGTGCTGGCCGGCGACGGGGGCTGGACCGTGCTGGCGCCGGTCACCGAACGCGGTGACGCGATCGGGTTGCTGGAACTGGTGCTGCCCGACGAGCCGGACGCCCGTGCGCTGGCGGAGATCGGCCGGACCGCGCACCTGCTGGGCTTCGTGGTGATCGCGAGCCGGCGGCACACCGACCTGTTCGAGTGGGGTCAGCGGACCACACCGTTCAACCTGTCGGCGGAGATCCAGCGCCGCCTGCTGCCGGGGGCGTTCACCTGCGAGGCCGGCGCGTTCACCCTGTCGGGATGGCTGGAGCCGGCCGCGAGCGTCGGCGGGGACACGTTCGACTACTCGCTGGCCCGTGACGTGCTGCATTTCAGCGTCACCGACGCGATGGGCCACGGGGTCGCCAGTGCGCTGACCGCGACGCTGGGCGTCGGCAGCCTGCGCAACAGCCGGCGCAGGGGCCTGAGCCTGGTGGAGCAGGCTGAGGTCGCCAGTGCCGCGGTGTCCGAGCACGCCCGCACCGGCAGCACCTTCATCACGGCACTGCTCGGCCGCGTCGATCTGACCACCGGCGTGTGTGCGGTGGTCAACGCCGGGCACCTGCCGCCGCTGCTGGTCCGCGACGGCCGGGTGGCGCCGTTGGCGCTGCCGCGCAACTTCCCGCTGGGCATGGTGGCCGGCTCGACCTTCGACAGCGGGCAGGTGGCGTTGCTGCCGGGCGACCGGCTGGTCATGGTCACCGACGGGATGCGCGAGCGCGAGGCCGCAGACCTGGACCTGACCGCCGCCCTGCTGCAGGCCGTGGATCTGCACCCCCGCGAGGTCACCCGCGTGCTGGCCGACGCGGTCCTGCGGGTGGCCGGGCCCACGCTGTCCGACGACGCCACGCTGCTCATCATCGACTGGTACGGGAGCCACGGACGGCTGCGGAGCAGCTCTGCCGGTGCGGACACCTCCCGCGCCAGCGGTGAACGGTAGAACGGGCCTCAGGCGGCCAGGTCGGCTTCGGCCGCCGCAACGGTGTCATAGATCCGGACGAGGCGGTCCACCGAGGTCAGCTCCATCACCCTGAGGACCAGCGGCCGAGTCACAGCGACACGAACGTGCCCGTTGCGGGGTTGCAGCTGTTCGTGCAGCCACACGATCGTGCCCAGCGCGGTCGAGTCCAGGAACGCCACGTCGGTGAGGTCGAGCACCACGACGCGGGCGCCGTCCTGCAGAACCTGATGCAAGCCCTGCCGCAGGTCCGGGTCGGTGGCCAGATCGAGTTCTCCGCCCAACTGCACGACAACACATCCCCGGCCCGGCCTGGTCGCCAATGACAGATTCACCGCGGGCGTCCTCCGATCAGATGTGCGCCAGCCCTGCGCCACCGCAACAGTTTACGCGCGTGCCAGGTTGCTGCCCGCATGACAACCGTTTCGAACCTCCGGCTGCCATAGGAAACGGTGCCCAATTTCATGTCAATGCTATTGACATGAAATTGAGAGAGCGATTGACTCAGCGGGTGAACCGCGCCTACGTGCAGACAGCTCGAGCCGCGGCGACCGAGCAGACCCGGCGGACGATCCTCGACGCCACCGTCGATGTCGTACGCGAGCAGGGCTCGGTCGAGTTCACCCTCGGCGAAGTGGCCGGGGCCGCGGGCGTCAGCGTGCAGACCGTGCTGCGGCACTTCGGCGACCGGCAGGGGCTGTTCGCTGCGGCGATCGGCCACGCCTGCGACCAGGTCGCCGCCGAACGCGCCGCCGCGCCCGGCGATCCCGACACCGCCGTCACCGTGCTGTTCGACCACTACGAACGCTGGGGGCGGGCCATGCTGCGCCTGCTCGGCCTGGACACTGCCGACGCGCTCGCGGCCACGGCGCAGGGCCGCGAACTGCACCGCGCGTGGGTGCGCCACGTGTTCGCCACCGGCCCGGACGACGACGCGGTCACCGACCTGCTGGTGGTCGCCACCGACCTGTACACCTGGCGGCTGCTCGTCCTGGATCTCGGCCTGGCCCGCGCCACCGCCGAGGACCGGGTCCGGCAGCTCGTCACCGCGATCCTGGGAGACCGACGATGACCTCATACCTGTTCGTCACCTGGGACGGCGGCGGCAACGTGCCGCCGGCCCTGGGCATCGCCGCGGAGCTCCAGCGCCGCGGCAACCGTGTCCGGGTGCTCGGGCACGCCCAGCAGCAGGCCGCCGTGCAGGCCGCGGGCCTGCCGTTCGAGCCGTACCGGCACGCCACGCGGTGGTCGGCGTCAGCGCCCGCGAGCACGCCGGCATGGGCGTGGAAGTACCTGCGCCTGTGCACCGACCGGCGCGGCATCACCGAGGTCCGGGAGAGCCTGCGCCGTGAACCGGCGGAGGTGGCCGTCGTCGACTGCATGATGCTCGGCGCCATCCACGGCGCCCAGCTGGCGGATGTGCACCAGGTGACGCTCACCCACACCCTGCCCGAATACCTGGACCGCGGCCTGGACCGTGGACCGATCGGCAAGGCCGGGCGGCTGCTGGGCCTGTCACCACGACGCCTGTGGGGCGGCGCGCAACTCGAACTGGTGGCCACGCTCGCCGAGCTCGCACCCGGCACGCGGCTGGCCGCCAACGCCCGCTACACCGGCCCCGTGTGGACCGCCGTGCCGCCGGTCCCGGTGCCGCCCGCCGCGGGCGGCACTCCGGCGATCCTGGTCAGTCTCAGCAGCATCTACTACGTCGGCCAGACCCGCACGCTGCGCTCGATCGTGGAGGCGGTCGCCGACCTGCCGGTACGCGTCGTGCTCACGACCGGGCACGGTGTCCGACCCGCCGACCTGACGGCACCGGCCAACGTGGAAGTGCACCAGTACCTGCCGCACAGCCAGGTGCTGCCGCACGTCCAGCTGGTCGTCGGGCACGGCGGCCACGCCACCACGATGCAGGCCCTGGCCCACGACCTGCCGCTGGTACTCATGCCCATGTCACCGCTGGCCGATCAGCCGCTCGTGGCGCGCGCGGTCGCCGAGCAGGGCGCGGGACTGGTCGTAAGCAGGTCCGCGCCACCGGCCGTGATCCGGGCCGCGATCGAGCGCCTGCTGGCCGACGGTCCGCACCGGGCCGCGGCGGCACGGCTGGGCGCGCAGATCCGGGCTGTCGACGGTGCGGTGACCGCCGCAGACCTGCTGGAGGAGTCCGTGGCCGGTCGACGCCCGCGCTGACCGGCCGGACGCGACCGGTGGGCGCACGGAACGGGCAGCTCGCCGCCCTCTGGCACCCCGTCGACCGGCACTTCACCGTCGTAGGGGAACCGGCAGGGGAAGCCGTGGGTGAGCGAGTGCGTCTGCGGGCTCGGTCACAGCAGCGCCTCCAGGTAGCCGGGCTTCGAGGCCGGGACGACGTCGTCCGCGGTGAGATAGCGCAGAGTCCGCGTCTCCCACTCGTGATAACCGCCCATCCAGGCGGCCATGACCTCGACGTAGATCCGGACGGTGTCCTGCTCCGCCGCGGTCAGGCCCAGCGCCGTGCCCATCTGGGGCACCTCGTCGGCCAGCTGCCGGAACCGGGCGGTGCGCTCGCCGACCGCCCGGCGTGTCCGCTCGACCGCATCGGCGCGTGACAGCGCGTTCTCGTGCGCGACGACCAGGACGAAGTTGTCCATGTCGCCGCGTGCGGCCTCCTTCTCCAGGGAGTACACGTCGTTGCACATCAAGGTCACGTCGACGGTGATCGTGCGCATGATCCGCAGCTGCGGGCTGTGGAACGCCGCGGGCGGCACGTCGATGCCGGCGGCCCGCTCCCCCAGCGACACGGGCACTCCCGTGCCGGACATGCCGCGGCGGACCTCGAGAAAGCTCTCCATATCGGCGGGCAGGCCGCGGCACCGGTTGATCGCCTCATGGGCGTAGGTCGCGAAGTAGTACTCCCACTCGTGGGCGGCGCGCGCCCGCCACCCGGCACCGGTGCCGTCCAGGCTGCGTTCCCACAGTTCACGAAACGCCCGCAGGCAGCGGTTGCCGCCGCGCGTGGACCGGGGTTCGTGTACGGCGTCGATGAACGTCTGGCAGGTGCGCGCGACCTCGTCGGGCCGACGACCGAGCGGCCCGTCGAACTGGTCGTCGAAGAGGAAGAAGAACGCCATGACATCGGCGCACAGGGTGAGTGCCCCGGCGTCGCGGGCATGCGGGTAGCCCAGCGCGGCCAGGCCGGCCATGTCCCAGCTGCCGTACCAGTCCGTCGCGTCCGGCCCGTCGACGAGCCGGTGCTCGCGTACCCAGCTGAGGTTGGCTGCGCGTGCGTGCTCCAGGTGCGGGCTGGTCCGCAGCGGAAACGGCAGGTCGAATGTGACGTTTTGCGGCACGGCCGGCCCCTTCAATCGATCGGCGTACTTCGATAACGACTGTAGCCGCCGGCAGTCGGATGCCGAGCGGGCAGTCGACGCGAGAGCGCCGAACCCGGAGCCGTCGGGAGATCGCTGGCCATGGCCACCACGATGGGCCCCCGCAGGGGCAGCACCACGTGGACAGCGCGTAGACGATGGTGTAGCTCATGAGCGGGGTGGAGTTGCCCGTGGCCTGCTGCACCGCCGTGGCGGCGGGGTGAACCGCCGACGCCGTCCCACTCGTCTCGGTCGCGGCGGGACTCGGCGATGCTGAACGGGCCGAGCAGGAAGAACGCCTCCCGCGGGGTGGTGGCGATCCAGTCGGGGTTGCCGCGACCAGCGTTGAGCACCCAGCACCGGCACGCGGCTCTTGCCGGTGTCGCAGACAGCCCCGATGGACGCGGTCGTGGTGAACGTCCCGGCGGTCGCGCCGAGGTTGACAGCGGTCGGCCACTTGTAGAGCCGCCGCCCGAGCGCCCGGCTCAGAAACATCGGGACCAGGGTGACGACCAGCGTTTGCGCAGGTAAGGACCGGGGCCAGGGACCGGCATGCGGATCGGGCACGGCGTCCGTAGGATGCGCCGATGGCGGATCGATGGCCGTTCACGGGGCGTGAGGCGCAGCTGCGCGAGATCGCGGCACTGCTGCGCGGCCCGGACGGGTACGGGGTCGTGCTCGCCGGCGCGGCGGGATTCGGCAAGTCCCGGCTGGCCCGTGCCGCGCTGGCCGAGGCGGCGGAGCGGGGCGCGGTCACCCGCTGGGCCGCCGCGAGCTCGGCCGCGCGGGCCCTGCCGCTGGGTGCCTTCGGCGCGCTGGTCACCGCCTCCGACGCCGATCCGAGCCTGCTGCTGCGACGCGCCGCGCAGGCCCTGGCCGCCGGCACCCCGCCGGAACGGCTGGTCATCGCCGTCGACGACGCCCACCAGCTCGACGACGTTTCCGCGCTGCTGCTGCACCAGCTCGCCGTGCAGCGCCAGGCCAGGCTGCTGCTCACGGTGCGCACCGGCGAACCGGCACCGGACCTGGTCACCGCGCTGTGGAAGGACGGATACCTGCAACGGGTGGATCTCGGGCCGCTGCCGATCGAGGACACCGCGCGGCTGCTCGACAACGTGCTCGGCGCAACGGTGGCCGAGGCCGACATCCGCCGGTTGTGGGAACTCACCCGCGGCAACGTCCTCTACCTGCGCCACCTCGTCACCGCCGAGGCCGCCGCCGGACGCCTGTACGCCGACCGCGGCGTCTGGCACTGGACCGGCCGGCCGGAACTGCCCCCGGGCCTGACCGAACTCGTCGGCGCGGCGATGGGCGAGCTGTCCCCGGCCGAGAAGGCGGTGACGGACCTGCTGGCGCTGGCCGAACCGCTCGCTGTCGCCGTGCTGGCCGGGCTCGCCGACCCGGCCGCTGTCGAAGCCGCCGAGCAGCGCGGTGTCGTCACGGTCGCCGTCGAGGACGGGGAGCTGACCGCCCGGCTGGCGCACCCGCTGTACGCCGAGGCGTGCCGCGCGGCGCTGGGCACGCTGCGGGCGCGGCGGCTGCGCGGCGCGATCGCGGGTGCGCTGCCCGGCCACGACGTGCTACGCCGGGCGGTGCTGCTGCTGGACTCCGATCTAGACCCGGACCGCGACCTGTTCGTCGCGGCCGGACGGCAGGCCGCGCAGCTGTGTGACCTGAACCTGTCTGAGCGGCTGGGCCGGGCGGGCGTGGCAGCCGGGGGCGGCTACGCCGCGCAGCAGCTGGTCACGGCTTCGCTGGTGGGAATGGCACGGTACGAGCGTGCCGAGGAGGAGTTCGCGGCACTGATCCGGCTCGCCGCCTCCGACGACGAGGTGGCCACCGCGGCCGTCGGGCAGGTGCTGCACCTGGCGTTCACCGCGGCCCAGCCACTGCAGGCGGCGTCCGCGCTGGCCGAGGCCGAGCGGCGGGTCACCGCACCGAGGGCGGCGTCGCGGCTGCTCGCGATACGGGCGCTGCTGGACGGCCAGGGCGGCCGCCCGCAGCAGGCCATGGCATCCGCCGAAGCGGCCCTGACCGGCGCGGACGTGCCCGATGAGGCGGTGCTGCTGGGCTGTTCCGGGCTGGTCATCGCGCTCGGCTCGGCGGGGCGGGCCGACGAGATCCAGGCGGTGGCCCAGCGGGCCCTGGCCGCCGCGGCACAGTCCCCGGAGCTGGCGTTCTACGCGATCCCGATGACGGGGCTGTGGACGCACGGCCTCGTGGCGGCCGGCTACCTGGGCGAGGCCGCCGCGATCGCCGAGGAGTTCCGGCGCACGTCGGGCGAGATGGTGTTCGGCAGGGAGATCGCCACCGTCCTGGCCGGGTTCGTCGCGATGGCGCAGGGCAGGCTGGGGTCGGCGCTGCCGCTGCTGCGCGACGCCCGGTCCGCGCTGGTGCCATTCGGTGACGCGGGCGGCTGGGGCTACACCAACCTCGTACTGCTCGCGCAGGCTGAGGCCATGGCCGGGGACGCGGCCGCGGCGTCGGCGCGGCTGGCCGACGCCGCGGCTGGCCGGCACGCCACCCTCGGGTTCCTGGTCCCGGCCGAGGCGCTCGCGCGGGCGTGGGTGCTCGCGGCCACCGGTGCGGTCAGCCGGGCCCGCGCGACAGCCCGGGAGGCGGCGGCCGCGGCGGCAGCGCACGGGATGGCCGCGTACGAGGTGGGCGCACTGCAGGCGGCCGTCGGCTTCGGCGACCGGGACGCCGCGCAGCGGCTCGCTGAACTGTCGCGGCTGGTGCAGGGGCCGCGCGTGGCGCTGGCGGCGGCGCACGCGGCGGCGCTGTCCGGCGGGGACCCGGCCCGGCTGGACGCGGCGGCCACGGCCTGGGAGCAGGCCGGGGAACTCGTGGCAGCGGCCGACGCCGCGGCGCAGGCGGCAGTGCTGTGGGCCGAGCGGGGCCGCCACGGCTCGGCGGCGGGGGCCGCCGCCCGCGCCCACCGGATCGCGGCGTCGACCGGGGGTCTGCGTACGCCCGCGCTGGTGGCGGCGGCCCGGCCGCTGCCGGTGAGCGAACGTGAACGCGAAGTGATCACCCTGGCCGCGGCGGGGCTGTCCAACCGGGAGATAGCCGAGCGGCTGTTCGTGTCGGTGCGCACCGTCGAGGGCCACGTGTACCGGGCCGGGGCCAAGACCGGGGTGAGCGCGCGGGCCCGGTTCCGGGACCTGCTGGAGCCGCCGTGACGGGCACCGGTGTCACACCGGCGCCCGTCGTGGATCAGCAGGTGACGGCCAGGTGGAACGGCAGGTCGGCCAGCCCGCCCTGCATGTTCTTCGTCTCGACGTAGACGCCCTTGGGTCCGTCGTGGCCACCGGCGGCGAAGACCAGGCCCGGCGCGTACACCAGGTCGTTCTTCGGATCGCCGACGGTGGCCGTGTACGCGCAGCCCTTCACGTCGGAGCCGAACGTCACCTCGTAGCGGCCCGGGCCGAGCCTGCGCACACCGCTCATCCCCGCCGAACGCACCGCCCTGCCCGTGCCGTCGACGACGGCGAAGCGGCCCTCGCACCGTACGGCCAGGTGGAACGGCATGTCGGCCAGGCCGCCCTGCAGGTTCTTCGTCTCGACGTAGACGCCGTTCGGGCCGTCGTGGCCACCTGCGGTGAAGACCAGACCGGGCGTGTAGACGAGCTCGTTGTTCGGATCACCGACGGAGGCCGTGTACGCGCAGCCCTTCACGTCGGAGCCGAACGTCACCTCGTAGCGGCCCGCGCCGAGCCTGCGCGTACCGCTGGCCCCCGCCGATCGCACCGTGGCCCCGGCGGCGTCGACGACCGCCCAGCGACCGCCGTCGCCGCACTGCACCGACAGATGGAACGGCAGGTCGGCCAGCCCGCCCTGCATGTTCTTGGTCTCGACGTAGACGCCTTCGGGCTTCTTGTGCCCGCCTGCGGTGAACACCGTGCCCGGCGTGTACACCAGTTTGTTCGCCGGATCGGCGACGGTGGCGACGTACGCGCAGTCGCGGACGTCGGTGGTGAACGTCATCTCCCACCGCCCCGTACTGATCTTGCTGAAGGAGCTGCTTCCCCCGGCGCGCACCATCCGCCCCTCGCTGTTGGTGACCACCCACGTGCCCGTCTTCGCCACCTTCGGCTGCGACGGCCGTGCGCTGCCCGAAGACTGCGGCCCGGCCCCGCCGCCGCTGTCGGGTGAGTCAGCCGGCGCGGGTGCCGAAGCGGGGATCTGCGGGTTCGCTCCGGGCGTACCCGGCACGCATCCGGCCAGCGTCATCGTCAGTGCCAGCAGGCTCACCGTGCCCGCTGCCGCTGTCCTCGTCATCAACATGTGCTCCTTGTGTCAATCCTCAGGCGGGCCGGTGACGACCTCGCCGCGCACCATGGTCCGACCACGACCACGGCCGGTCGCGAGTAATCGGGTACTCGACCTGCGGCAGCGGTCCGTGGCGCGTCAGCCTGGTGGGACGGTGAAGGTGTAGTCCGCGGTGGACAGGTCGACCTGAGTGATGCCCAGCCCGTACCGGGCCGCCGGATCCGCCGGTACGAACTCGACCGGTCCGCAGAACGGGCGTGCCCCGACCTCGACCTTTCCGGTGTCCAGGTTCAGCACCTCGTACCAGATCCCGGCCGCGCAGTCGGGGGTGTCGGTGAACCGCGCCTTGCCCGCCGCGGCACGGTCGAGGGCGTAGAGGTCCATCCGGCCCGGCACGTCGATCCGGCCGGTGACCCGCTCACCGATCCTGGCGGCCAGCTCCCGGACCTTGATCGTGACCAGTTCGAACTGGTACCGGCCCTTCTTGCCGTCCACGCCGACGACTTCCAGGCGGTAGTCCGCCTTGGGGTCGGGGACCTCGAACCGGATGGTGCCGCCGGTGCAGGGCCGGTGGTCGTTGCTGACGCCGACCAGGCTGATCGACAACGACTGGTCGCAGCCGGGGCCCGGTCCGGTCCAGCCGGACACGTAGAACCAGCGCGCCGCGCCCAGCGCCAGCGGGAACCGGTCCCGCTGCTGCGCCGAGCCGATGTCGCCACCGGCGAACCGCCCGTCGCCGAGGGTCTGGCCCGAGCGCACCGTGTCGGCCAGGAAACGCTGCAGCGCCGCGGCGCCGGTGGCGTAACCGGTGTCGCCGGTGACGCCGACGTCGACGACGCAGTTGGCCAGCTGCACCGGGTCGGTGACCCCGGCCGCGCGGCAGGCCTGCTCGGCGGCAGCCCGGTCAGGGGAGTTCTGCGCGGTCACCGGGCCGCTCGGAAAGTCCGGGTCGGTGAAGGTGGCGGTGCTCTGCCCCGGCCCGTAGTCGAACAGCGTCGTCTGCTCGGTAACCCGCCAGCTGTCGACGAGCCGGCCGTGGATGTCGGCGAAGGACGGATCGGTCAGTGTCGTGCCGTCGCGCAGTTTCAGGTCGCCGCGCTTGTCGCCGTCGAAGTCGCCGAGCAGGCCCCGCATCCGGCCGCGATGCTCCGGGGCCGGGCCGACCTGCACGGTCAGGCTCGCCTGGACGGCGAACACCCACGCCTGCGAGCCGTCCGGCCAGGTCAGCAAATAGGTCTGCGGGCCGCGCCGCAGCTGCCCGCCGCCGGGCAGCCGCAGGCCGCCTGCACCGACCTCGGTGACGGTGCCGTTGACCCGGACCGTGATCGCGCCCGCGTCGCCGGTGAAGCCGACCCGGTCGGCCCCGACCCGCATCGCGAACGCCACGTTGATCGCCGCCGTGGTCGATCCGGCGACCGGCGCGGTGCGCGACTGCACCTCCAGCTGGCCGTCCGGGCTGGCGGTGAGCGTGTACTCCCCCACCGACTGCAGGTCGTAGTAGTGGCCGTCGTAGGTGTTCAGGTGCGGGTCGGTGGTCGACCCGCCGCAGCCGGTGCAGCGCACCTCGGCCTTGTCGTCGCCGAGCCCGTCCTTGGCTCCGGGCCCACCCGGGGCGTTGGGGTCGGCGGCGCCGGCGTCCCAGCGCCCGGCGCGCATCGGTTTCGGTTTCGGCTTCTCCCGGCAGAACCGGTCCAGGCTCAGGCCGGTCGCCGCGGCGACAGCGGGCTGGTCGGCACCGGTGACGGTCAGCCAGGCCTGCTGCCCGATCGGGATGAAGTTCAGGTCGGGCCGGTAGCCGTCGGGACACTGGCAGCCGCCCGGCCTGGCGCAGTAGACGAACTGCGCGGCCTGATGCAGGGGCAGGTCGATGCCGGGGTCGGCACCGAACCGGCCCCAGATCGGGCCGCTGCCCTGCGGCTGGCTCAGCATCACCACATCCGCGCTGAACGCCAGCCGGACCAGGCCCGCGGCGTAGGGCTGCGACGCGGCGGCGGCCGGGCCGCCCTCGTTCGTCACGGCCTGGGCGTCGGCCGGTGCGCCGTGCGAGCCCAGCCCCGGCATGTTCACCCACCAGGCCGGGCCGCGACCGGCGTCGCCGGTGAAGCTCGACGCGAACCCGGCGAGGAAGTTCTCCGACCCGGCGCCGATCGTGGCGATGTACGCGGCCATGCTGTAGTCCTCGCCCGCCACCCCGACGATGTCCTTGACCCGCTCCTGCAGGCCCGGCCAGACCTGCTCGGCGTAGCCGAAGAAGCCCAGCGCCGTGTAGGAGCGCTGGAAGACGGGCCGGCCGGGCTCGGCGGCGTATCCCGCCAGCGTCGCGGTGAGGTCAGGCGTCGCCCCGACCACCCGGTAGGTCACCCACTGGTTCAGTCCCTCGTCGATCCACGGCGGGATCGCGACGAAGCCGTTGGCGTCGCGGCGGTCCACGGCGATCTGCCGGAACAGGCAGTGGGTGAGCTCGTGCACGAAGATGGCCAGCCGGGCCGTGCCCTGGTACGCCTGACCGCCCTTGAACACCGTCACCCGGCAGCGGTAGCTGCCGTCGGGCAGGTACTGGCCCAGGGTGTCGGCGAGGATGTCCTGCCCGAACTCGTCCTTGTCGTTGTCGGCGCGGCAGACGATCACCGCCGCGGTGAAATCGGCCCCGAGCAGCCTGGCGAGTTCGGCCTTCACCCCCGGCACCACGGCGGCGTACTCGTCGGTCTTGGCCTCGCTGATCCGCAGGCCGGCCCGCTGCGGGCAGTCCCAGCGGACCTGCGGCGCGGACGCCGCCGCCAGGCGCATGCCGTTGACGACCGGCCCGGTGCCGGACAGTCCCAGCGCGTCGGCCACGATGGCCTGCTCCGCGCCGGTCAGCTCGTTCCAGTGGGACAGGATCCAGGCGGCCGCGTCCGAGGTGGACCGGGCCGGGCCGAACTCCCCCGGTGGCTTCTCGACCCCGGGCAGCGGAGTGTAGGCGAGCGTGAACGCCTGCCGGGCCAGGTCCAGGCTGACCGTGCCATCGGCGGAGAGCTGGCCGTACAGGCGGTCCCAGGCGTTCGGTGCGGTCTCGTCCGCGCGACCGAACCACCACCAGCCTGCTCCGGCGGCGAGCACCAGCACCGTGGCCAGCGCGATCCACCGGGTCCCGGCGGGCGTCCGCCAGGGTTTCAGCACGCGACGCCAGGCCGGTGCCCGATCGCCCGCCGCTGGGTCCTTCGATCGGCCGTCGGCCCGTACGCGCAGCATCCACGAACGGTGGCACGGGGATGGGAGTGGCGGGCAGGTAGTGGACTACTCGAAACCCCGTCACCGAGCCCTCGGCAGCGCCCTCGCCGGGATCACCAGCGGGCCAGCCGGCGGGCGTGTCGCAGGTGACGGCGATACAGGCCGACCGCCGGCGTGGACGGGCAGGTGGCCAGCCAGGGCTTCTCCGCGCCGACGAAGTGCAGCACCACCGGCGACGACGGCACGGTGGCAGCGGCGACGATCGGATGCACCCAGTCGCCGAGTTCGGCGAACCGGTCGACCTCGAAGGTGTTGAACTCCGGCGGCAGCGGCTGGACCGAGTCGTCACGCAGTCCCCAGAGGTTGAGCGCGTCCTGGTCGTTGTAGTGGATGTGCTGCCCATCGTGGCGCATGATCCGGGCCACGCCGGTGCGCAGCCGGGCCAGTTCCGCGGTGTGGCACCACATCGCGCCGGCGTTGAAGTACGGGCGGCCCCGAAACGCGGGCCAGCGGTCGGCCACCCCCGGCAGTGCCGGCCCGGCACCCACGGAGTGGTTGAACAGGTCGCGTACCAGTCCGATCCGGCCACGGGCGAGCGCGCCCAGCGGGCTGGTGAGGTCTCCCAGCACCAGCACGTCGCTGTCCAGATACACCAGGTGGGGGCGGCCGACGAAGTCCGGGGCGAAGTCGAACCGCAGATAGGTGGCCGTCGAGATGTAGGAGCCGTCCACGACCCGCCAGCCCGGCCTGACCCACCGCACGTCGAAGGACCGGAAACCCAGGAAGCGCACGATCGCCGCCATCGTGGCCGCATCGGTGCGCGACAGGTCGGGTGTCAGCACCCTGATCGCCGTCGACGCCCGGTCGGGGGAAGCGTCGGCCAGCGAGATCAGGGTCACCATCGAGGGCAGGAGGTACGCGGTGTCGATGCACAAGCCGACGGCGAACACGGCTCAGGCCCGCGTCGCTGCCCGACCCGGCAGGAACTCCCGGTCGTCGGTGTAGACGAAGGTGCACACCGCCGACACCGGTCGCCCCTGGCGCAGCGCCTCCCAGGTGATGCCCGCGTCGAAGGCAAGATCGACCAGTGCACCACCCCACCGGCGTACCAGCTGCGGCCCGGTGCGCGGCAACGCGACCAGCACCGGCACCGCTGCCCCGAGCAGGACCCACGGCGGCAGTCCCGTGCGGACACCCGCCACCGCGAACACCATGGCCATGAGGCTGATCGCGACCGGGTTGGCGCGCCAGGTCCGGCGATGGCGATGACGCGAGGACAGGAACACATCGGCCCGGCCGTACGTGAACTGCTTGGCCAGCACCTGGCTCCACCGCCCGGCCGCGTCCCGCTGATGCAGCACGGCGGCCCGCGCGCAGGTCAGCCAGCGGTACCCCTGATCGCAGGCGCGTACGCCGAGATCGACGTCCTCACCGCCCACCACCGTGAACGCCCCCTCGTCGAACCCGCCCAACCGGACGAACGCCTCCCGGCGTACACACAGATTGCTGGTCGTGCCCCAGCCGACCTGGGTGTAGCGGGCGGCCACATCGCCTGCGTTCTGGTAGAGCCGGCTGAAGTCCAGGATCTGCCACAGTGGCGTCCGGTCACCTGACCAGATGGTGGCCCCGGCGACCCCGGCCACGTCGGCGGGTGCACCGGCCAGCGCGGCGAGATGGCCGACGATCAGCTCAGGTGTGGCCACGCAGTCCGAGTCGACGAACAGCAGCACGTCATGGCTGGCGGCCCGGACGGCCAGGTTGCGTTTGGCGCCAGCGGCCCGCGGCCCGCGCAGGTGACGCACGCCCAGCTGGACGCACCGACAACGCAGCGCCTGGAACTCCGGCTCGGGCGAGTCGTCCACCACGATGATCTCCACCGGCGCGTCGACCGCGCGTGCGGCGACCAGCAGCGAGGCCAGCAGCTCGCTGACATGGCGCAGACGACCCCGGTGGGTGGGCACGCACACGGTCACTGCCAACGGATCCCCGCTGTCGGGTCCTTGGCCCGGCTGACCAGGCTTGCCGCCTGTCGCAGGTAGCTGCGGTAGAGGCGTACACCCTCGGTGTCGGGGCAGGTCGGCTGCCACGGCTTGTCCGGGCCGACGAAGTGCAGCACCACCGGGGTGCCCTCGCGGGCCCGGCTCTGGGCACCGTCTTCGAACCGGTCCAGCTCGAAGCGGTTGTAGGCAGGCGGGGCGGGCACGACAGCGCTGCCGTGCAGAGCCCACAGGTTCAACGCGTCCTGGTCGTTGAAGTGGATGTGCTGCCCGGCTCCGGCCATGATCCGGGTGATCGACCGATTCAAGCCGCTCAGCAGGCTGGTCGGGCACCACATCACCCCCGCGTTGAAGTAGGGCCGGCCCCGGAACGCGGGCCACCGGTCCGCCACGCCCGGCAGTGCCGCGCCCCGGCCCACCGTCGCCACGAGTTCGTCCTGGACCAGAGCCAGCCGGCTAGGGCCGAGGCCGTCCAGCGGTGTGGCGAGGTCGCCGAGCACGACCAGGTCGCCGTCCAGATAGATCAGATGGTCGTCGCCGACGAAGTCAGCGGTGAACGCGAAGCGCAGGTAGGTGGTGGCGGAGATGTGATCGCAGCTCACCACCTGCCACCGGTCGGTGCGATGCCAGGCGATGTCGAACGACCCGAATCCCAGCCGAGCGACCACCGAGGCCATCGTCTCGGCGCGGCCCCGGCTCAAGTCGGCGGTCAACACACGCACGCCCACGGACTTGAGGTCACCGGCGGGCTGGCTGTCGGCCAGGGAGGTCAACGTGGTCAGCGCCGGCACGAAATACGCCTCGTCGATGCAGACGCCCACCGTATACATGCCGAATCCCGTCACTTGTACGCGAACCGTAGCACAATACATTCACGCCTGTCATCGTCTTCGGATCGCTCGGCCCGACGCCGGCAACGCGCCGCCTTGCCGGGCGATGGCGGGCATGACCGGCGCAGGGGGACCTGTATCGACCGGTCAGCGCGGGTACTAACCTGCGCGGCATGACAGACGATCGCGTTCATGGTGTGCAACTGCTCGTGCCGGGAAGTGCCGCAACGATGGCCCAATGGCAGGACTCACTCGGACGCGCAGGTCTGACGCTCGACGGCCGAGGGATCACATCGAAGACTCTCAGCTTTCCCACCCCGGCCGAGGTCGTCGAGAACGACGGCTCGTTCGGCCCGGCGTTCGGCTACGGCACGATGTCGGCGCAGGAGCAAGCCGCCATCGCCCAGGCCGGCAGCGCCCTGGTCCTTGACCTGCCGGTTCACCTCGACACGGTGCCGGGTGAAACAGCGACGCTGATCGCCGCGCTGGGCGAGGCCGGGGCGCTGGGCGTGCGACTCGAACAGTCGAAGCTGGGCTGGCCTGTCGAGCGCTGGGTGCAGGCCCTCGACAGCCGTGACCCGTGGATGCTCTACCGCTGCGCGGTGGTGGTGCTGCAGGACCGCGGCGTGTCGCGATCCTGCGGTATGCACGCATTCGGGCTGCCGGATGCACAGGTCGAGGCTCCACCCGCCGAGGCCAACCAGCTGCTCGGCTCACTCAACGTGTACCAGCTGGCGGAGGACCCCGTCCTGGTCAGCGGCGACACGTTCAGCCCTGACGCGCAGACCCCCCGCCGACGGCTGGAGCGCTGGCCAGACGGCGGCTACCCGCAGGGCCACCCCTGCCACAATCCCTTCGGCACCTGGCGATTGGGCGCCGAAGGAGGCCGAGCAGATCGGCGCAGCGACCTTCGCCCCGTTTTCATCCCACCGCTGGTGGCCCTCCTCACGGCCGCCGAAGAGAAGGCCGGCAGGCACCTGCACCGCGAGGAGGTGCAGCGCCTCACCGACGAAGGCGCCTGCATGATGATGACCCACGCCGATGCGAAGAACCTTGAGCGCGGCCGCGGCTACGCCGACCTCGAACCCGAGCTCGCATGGCAGCAGTGGCAGGTCCTCCGCGAAACCCGGGGCTGACATAGCAGCGGTCTACTCCCTCCACCGCTCGCACGTCCTGGTCACGGGCTGACCAGGCACGCCGGCGGCGATGACCGTCTCGGACCAGGCGACCTGGTCAGGTGAGCAGCCCGCTGCGCCGCAGCCACGTCTCGGCGGCGGCCTGTGCTTGATTGACCTGCTCGCCGCGTACGGCTAGCCCGGCGCCGACGTCAGCACCCCGGCACGAGGCGGCGTAGTCGCGCTCGGTGGTGCCCAGGCCGCTCATGGCGTAGGTGGTGACCGGGTACACCGTCTTGCCGCTGAAGTCGTAGCCGTCCGCGAACGTCGACATGATCATCGGAGCGCGTACGTTCCAGATACCGCTGGCCAGCAGCACCGTGTCGTACTCGGTGATCGACGGCAGCGGGTCGGCGATGGCCGGGCGGGCGTCGGCGTTCTGCTCGCGTACGTTGCGGGCCACGGTGGCGTCGTAGTCGTCGGAGTACGGTTCGGCAGCCTGGATGCGATGCGTGTCGCACCTGATCAGCTTGCTGATGATCTCCGCGAGCGCTGCGGTGTTGCCGACCTTGAGGAAGGTGCGGCCTCCGTCGGCGTAGTTCCATCCGGCACGGGAGAAGTACGCCAGCAGCACCCTGGGCTGCCCGTCCGGGCTGGCGGTGCCGCCTGGTTGCGCGCTGGTCGCCGGCGGCGGTGGCGCATCGGCCCCGCACCCTGCCAGCGCGGCCGTGGCCGCTGTGCCGAGTGCTCCCGCTCCGCTCAGGCGCAGCAGGGCCCGGCGACCAATGGCGATGCTGTGCACGTGGTTCCTCCCAGGCAGATCGTCGGTGTACCGGCGGTCCGGTGCGGCTAGCGCTCGATCATCTGCATCTGCGCGTCGGTGTGGTGGCCGCCCTCTGCCGGGGCGAGACGGTCGAGCACGCTGATCTGGTCCGCGGTGAGTTCGACGGCGTCGGCGGCGGTGTTCTCCTCGACCCGGTGCACCCGCTTGGTGCCGGGAATGGGCACGACGTCACCGCCTCGGGTCAGCAGCCAGGCCAGCGCGACCTGGGCCGGGGTCGCGCCGACCTGGTCGGCGACCGCCTGCACCTCGTCGGCGATGGCCAGGTTGCGTGCGAGGTTCTCGCCGGTGAAACGCGGGTTGTTCTTGCGGAAGTCGCTGTCGTCGAGCCGCTCGATGTCGGCCGCGGTGCGCAGGGTCCCGGTGAGGAACCCGTGGCCCAGCGGCGAGTACGCCACCAGCCCGATCCCCAGCTCGCGCAGCAGCGGCAGGATCTCTTCCTGGTCACGGGTCCACAGCGAGTACTCCGACTGCAGCGCGGTGACCGGGTGCACGGCGTGGGCGCGGCGGATCGTGTCGGTCCACGCCTCGGACAGGCCGACATGGCCGATCTTGCCCTGCTGGACGAGTTCGGCCAGGGCACCCATCGTGTCCTCGATCGGGGTCTGCCGGTCGACGCGGTGCTGGTAATAGAGGTCGATGTGGTCGGTGCCCAGGCGGCGCAGCGAGCCCTCGACGGCGAGGCGGATGTTGGCCGGGCTGCTGTCCACGGTCCACGGGCCGCGGCCGTCGTGGGCGACGAGCCCGAACTTGGTGGACAGGACGACCCGGTCCCGGCGGCCCTTGAGCGCTCGCCCGACGAGGTCCTCGTTGGTGTAGGGGCCGTAAATCTCGGCGGTGTCGATGAGGTTGACGCCGAGGTCGAGGGCGCGGTGGATGGTGCGGATCGACTCGGCGTCGTCGGTGCCGGCGCCCGTGTAGCCGTGGGACATGCCCATCGCGCCGAGGCCGATCCGGGAGACTTCGAGCGGGCCGAGATGTGCGTTGCGCATGATGTTCCTCGCTGGTTTCGGTGTGGTGCGGGCGGATCAGTCGACTCGGCGTCCGCCGAGCCATGTGACCTTCTCCGGGTCGCGGTGGTCGAAGAACAGCGACTCGCCGCCGTCGAGGGCGGCGATCGCGCCCATCTCGTCGTCGGTGAGGTCGAAGTCGAAGATGTCGAGGTTCTCGGCCATCCGTTCGGGGCGGACCGACTTCGGGATGACGATCACGTCGCGCTGGGTCAGCCAGCGCAGGACGACCTGCCCGACCGACTTGCCGTGCGCGGCACCGATTCCGGCCAGGACCGGGTTGGTGAACAGGTCGTTCTTGCCCTCGGCGAACGGACCCCACGACTCGATCTGAACGCCATGCTCGGCCATGACCCGCTGGTCGGTGTGTCGCTGGAAGAACGGGTGGGTCTCGATCTGATTGACCGCCGGGGTTACGTCGTTGTTCAGGATGAGGTCGACGAGGCGGTCGGGGTAGAAGTTCGACACGCCGATCGCCCGGCTCAGGCCCTCGCCGTGCAGCTTCTGCATCGCCCGCCACGAGCTGTAGTAGTCGCCCAGCGGCTGGTGGATCAGGTACAGGTCGAGGTAGTCCAGGCCCAGCTTGCGCAGGGACTGGTCGAACTCCCGCCGGGCGGTGTCCTCACCAGTGTGCTGAATCCACATCTTCGTGGTCACGAACAGTTCGGCGCGCGGGATGCCGCTGGCCGCGATCGCGCGGCCGACGGCTTCTTCGTTGCCGTACGAGGCGGCCGTGTCCAGAGCCCGGTAGCCGGCGGCGAGCGCGTCGGTGACGACCTGTTCGGTGTGCTCGTCGGGGACCTGGAAGACGCCGAAGCCCAGGATCGGCATCTGCACACCGTTGTTGAGCGTGATCAATCGGTTCTGCGCCGCCATGAGATCCTCCTCCAACGTTGTCGAACCTGCTCCTCTCAGCCAACCGCGTTTCGGCCCGGCTAGGCAGTGACGGTCTTACCCGGTAACGCCAGTGCCTCCCTACCGGCCGGGCCCGGATCTAGGGTCGAAGGCATGAGCAACAACGACGAGGTCCGCGACTTCCTCACGTCCCGTCGTGAGCGTCTCACCCCCGACCAGGCGGGGGTGCCGTTGTTCGGCGGCCGCCGTCGGGTCAAGGGCCTGCGCCGCGAAGAGGTCGCGATGCTCGCCGGGATGAGCAGCGACTACTACACGCGCCTGGAGCGCGGCAACCTCACCGGCGTCTCACAGCCGGTCCTCGACTCGCTGGCCCGTGCGCTGCGACTCGACGAGGCCGAACGCACCCGCCTGTTCGACCTCGCCGAAACCGCCAACACGTCACACTCCGGCCAGACACCTCGACGTGGAACGAACCGGACGACAGTGCGGCCGGGCGTGCAGCGCATCCTCGACACGATCAACGCGCCCGCGTACGTCCGCAACGGCCGGATGGACGTCCTGGCCCTCAACCGGCTGGGGCGGGCCCTGTTCGCCGACGCGATCGGCGCGAGCGGCGTGTTCAACCTCGCCCGTTACATGTTTCTCGACCCCCGGGCCCAGAACTTCTACCCCGCCTGGCGCACAGTGGCCGCCGACAGCGTCGCCGCCCTGCGCACCTACGCCGGGCGGAACCCCTACGACCGCGCCCTGACCGACCTGGTCGGCGAGCTGAGCACCCGCAGCGAGGCGTTCCGGACCTGGTGGGCCACCCACAACGTGAAACTGCACCACACCGCGACCAAGACGATGCACCACGCCGTCGCCGGGGACCTCGAACTCACCGGTGAGGCCCTTCACCTGCCCGCAGACCCCGACCTGACGATCATCACCTACACCTGGGAGCCGGCAAGCGCCACCGAACAGGCCGTCCACTTTCTCGCGTCCTGGAGCAACGCGTCAGCAGCCCGCGAGCAGCGTCCCGTCTCGGAGAAAGGGCGCAGCTAGCCCTACGAGGGCGACTGGTACGGGTTGGTGATGTTGTGTTCGGTGGGGTGGGTGTCGGGTGCGAAGGTCCCAACATTTCTGGTGAGGCTGGTACTACAGCGGGTCGTGACGACTTCGCGCCGTGCTCGGCCCTATCCCTCCGATCTGTCTGATGAACGCTGGGCATTGATCGAGCCGTTGTTGACGGGGTGGCGGGCGGCTCGTGGTGGGCTGGGGATCAGGCCGCCGGTTCACGATCTGCGGGAGATCGTGGACCAGAGCGTGAAGACGTCGTCGAACGTGGCCGAGTCCGGCCATGGTGTGGATGCCGCGAAGAAGATCAAGGGCCGGAAGCGGCATGTCGCGGTGGACACGTTGGGGCTGCTGCTGGTTCTGGTCACGGCGGCGTCGGTGCATGACACCGCTGGTGGCAGGGACCTAGTCAGGCAGTTGGCGGCGGACCGGGGCCGCGAGCTCGCCTGCGGCCAGGCAGAATACCTGCCGTGACCAGCGCCCGCGCCCTCCTGCACTCCATCGGCAAGCTCTCCTATCCCCAGCGCATGCGCCTGCTCGCCCGACACGCCCGGCAGCTGGAGGGGACACCGCAGCTCGGCACGCTGGTGGCAGAGGTGGGCAGGGGCGACAGCTTCGCGCGCGACATGGCGGTGTTCCTGGCCGGAACGGCCCGTGACGTCGAAGCGCTGCGTCCCTTCCTCGCCGACGCCGACGATGCGATCCGTGCCCGAGCGGTCAAATCGTGGCTGAACAGCGGCCGCGTGGACCACGAAGAGGTGGCGCTGCTGATGGATGACGCGCCGTATGCGATACGCCAGGTGGTGTACACCCATCTGCGGCGCAAGCGGAGCCGACGGCGGACGCCCGGACTGGCAGACGTCCTCGTCGACAGGGTGGCGTCGAGGTTCGGCAGCGGGGAGGCGAGCCGCCTGCTGCCCGCCTGCGCACCGCAGACGGTGGCGCGGCTGCTGCCGGAACTGGGCATGGGCAGCGCCTGGCACGCCACGGCCGTTGCCCACCCCGAACAGGCCCTGGCCGAGGCCCGGCGGCAGCTCGCCCGGCTACCGGAGTCCCAGCGCACCAGCTGGTGGGGGTGGGTCGGTTTCGGCGTCTTCGGGGCCGCCCGCGAGCATCCCCTGGCGGTGCTGGATCTGCTGGCCGAGTACGCCCCGGCGACCACGTTGCCGGGGCACTCCACGGCCCATGCACGGCTGGCCAGGGCGTACCCGCAGAGGTTTCTGGATCTGCTGCTCGACCGCGGGCGGGCGCAGTGTATGCGCCGCGCTCCTCTGTCGCGTGCGCTACTGCAGGCGCTCTCGGTGCTGCCCGACGACCAGATCATCAGGCTCGCGGTCCGGCTGCGGGAGGCCGGGCGGCTGCCGGAGCTGCTGACGCGGCTGGCGCCGAGCCGGCGGAGCGAGATCTTCGACGGCGCGTACGCGGGGGTCGACCGGGACCAGGCGACCGTCGCGGACGCGCTCCTGGAGGTGTTGCCGTGGCAGCGCCGAGTGGCCGAAGCCCGTCGCATGCTGGCGCTGGAACGCGTACAGTCCACGGCCGACCAGGTGCGCCTCACCGCATTCCTGCCCTGGGAGCAAGCCCAGCCGACGCTGCTGACGGCGACCCGGTCCCCGGTGGCCGACGAGCGGGCCTACGCCTACGAGAACATCGTGCGGTGCGCGGCACGCTCGGCCGAACCCGGAGTCGTCACCGAGGCCGCGCGGCTGCTCGAGCGGCTGCGCAACGAGCAGGATCCGGTGCGCTCCCGTGCCCTCGCCGCCCTGGCGGCGGTACCGACCCGGTTGATCGAGGCGGCGGCGGTCGACACGCTGACGACCGTCTTCGCTGACGCGCTGGCGGCCCGCGACGCGTCGGGGGCGACGCGCTCCGCCGTTGCGCGGGTGGCGCTCGGGGTGCTGGCCACCCATGCCGACGACGCGGCGCTCTCCCAGCCCGCGCTGCTGTGGCTGGAGGCGCTTTTCGGCGACGACCGGCTGCCCCACCTCGGCCGGTTCGAGCTGCGGCGCGGGCAGGAACAGCAGGCATTCGCCGCCGTACGGGAGTGGATCGCCAACGGTGTGCGCCGCAACAGGTACGCGCTGCTGCTCCGCTTCACCGCAGCCCTCGGGCGCCGGGCCTACCACCTGCCGGAGCTGCAGGAGCTGCTGCGCGTGACGATCCGCGACGGCCGGCCCTCGTCTGTCGTGCGCGACGCGGTCGAGCTGTGGCTGGCCGATCCGGCACACCGCGACACCCGTGTCGAAGAGGTGCTGCGCGGCGACCCCTCCACGATCGCGTTGTATCCGGTCTGGCAGATCGTGAGTGCTCGGCGTACCGACCTGCTGGATCTGGCCTTCGGCACGAGAGCGCCCGCGGGCGCGTTCATCGCGAAGGGGCCGCGCTGGGTTCCGGGCCATGCCGGTCACGTGCGGCGATGGCTGCCACACCACCGCGCCCGGTACGTGGAGCTGCTGGGCAAGGTCGCGGCCGATGCCGGAGCGAGTGTCAACGCCCGGTGTGCGGCGATCCGGTCCGCGGCGGTGGTGCCGGACCTCGGCTGGGCCGCCGTGCAGCGCTGGCACGGCTCCCCCGACGTGGCGCTGGCCGAGGCGGCGCTGGGCGCGCTGCCGTGGACCGACCGGCCTGCGGACGCGCTGCCGCTGCTCATGGCACATACCGGCGACGACCGTGCGCGGGTCGCCGTCTACGCGATGCGCCGGGCGGCCCGGTTCGTCCCGGCGAGCCGGCTCGGTGAGATCGTCGCGGCCGCGCTGGCCGGCCCGCTCAAGGTCACCAGCCGCAAGGAGATCGCACGGCTCGCCGCCGACTTCGGCGTACCGCAGGCCTCGTCCATCGTGTACGCCGAGTGGCGCCGCCCGGACGCGCACCGCGACGTGCGCGCCGCACTCGTGGGCGTGGCTCGCCAGCGGCCGGACGAGCCCGACGCCTGGCGGATCCTGACCGGGGCCGTCGAGTCCGGGGAGTACGCGTCCATCGTCGCGGTCGGCGCCGCGCAGCCGATGCTGCTTCCGGACAGCGCCCGGACCCGGTACGCGTCGCTGATATTGGCCGGTTGCCGCAGCACCGACCCGAAGGCAGCCGAGCATGCGTGGGCGTGCGTGCCGATGTGGGCACCCTGGGCTGCCGATCTCGACTCTGCGATCATGGCGGGCCTGCTCGATCTCTCCCCGACCGGGCCGGCGCGGTACGCCATCGCCGCCCTCGTGACGCTGCTGCGTGCAGGCGCCGGGTACACGACTCTCGGCGACGCCCTGCACCGCCTCGTCGACCTGGACCGGGCGGACCCGGGCGACGACCCGGAGCGTGACCGGATCCCGCTGCGGCACGCGCAGTCCCTGCTGTCGGCGGTCGCCAGCGCCGTCCGCGGCGACCCGTCCGGCTTCGACCTCGACGCGGCCGCCGACGCGGCCCGGCACGCGGCCGACCACGACCCGTTACTCGTCGAGGCGGTGAGGCTGCTGGTCGAGGTCACCGGTGAGGACGGCATCATCGAAGCGTGCGACCGGCTGACCGACCGGCCCGCGGCGGCCGCCTCCGTCGCCGAGGACATCCGCGCGGCGGCGCTGCGCCGGGACTGGACCCGGGAACGGGCTCCTCGCCTCGCCCGGCGGCTGCGCGATCGGGGCGATCTCGCGGGCGGCCTGGCAGCCGCGGCGCTGTGCCGGCTCGGGGTCTCGGTCGGGTTCGCCGAGCCCTACCGCGGGCTGGTCCGCAGCCTGCGGACGCATCCCGTCCCCGACGTGCGCGACGCGGCGCACGCCGTCCGGCTAAGCGATCGCTGACAGTAGAGGTCGCCCGGTCGGCAGCCGGTCGCCGAGGAGTTCACGCCTCTCCCGGCCGGGGCCGCAGGCGGCACCGCGCATCGCCTCGATGCACAGCAGCCGTCCCATCAGCGTGGGCGACGTGGGATAGGGCGCCTCGGCCGCGGTCCTGACGGCCAGGGCGAGCGACCTCGCCTCGGGGTACTCGTCGGGCGCGACGCTTACGTCCATCCGGGACACCTGGTGCGCGTGCTGGGCGAGGAACTGCGACCACCAGGGCGCGCCGCCAGGCGCGATCTCCAAGGTCACGTCGACACTCGCGGTGCCGCGCTGCTCGACCGTCGGGTGACGCACCGGGCCAGGGCGACCGCGGTCCTGGCCGGGGCGATCCTGACGGTGTCAGCGGTGTCCTTCTGACCTGCCCCGCCACCTGACGTCAATCCCACCAGAAGGACCAGGGGTCGCCGGAGGTGAGGTGATCAAGATGGGCTGAGAAGTCGTCCGGATCGTTGGAGAGGCTGTCGGCGCAGAAGACCAGGTGCTCTGCGACGACGCGCAGGGCCGCCGACCGGTCGGCCGGCGGAGCTGCGACCGACAGCGTCAGAACACCGTCGCCGAGGTGCGTCACTCGGGCGCCGAAACGGTCCTCCCAACTCCGCAGGATCGCAGACGACGCGATCGGGTCGACAAGGTCCTGGTTGAACAGGCGCCAGGCGATCGACGCGACGACGTCGGCGCTGCGGTCGGCCGGAACCAGCATGAGCCGGCACGGTTCCTGCGAAGGCCAGTCCACGATGGAGCGATCAGCCCGCACGTCGGCAGGTTCTTGCGGCACGCCCGGCGAAGCCAGCCCCTGCCAGCTCTGGCGGAAGTCCGTACCGTCCCAGCCGGCGCCGTCCCAGCACGCGGCGGACGCCATCAGTGCTTCGACGTCGATCTCGTCGATACGGCGCATGGCCTGCCACCGGTCTGGATCGGCTTCCTCGTCGATGACGGCGCACGGCAGGTCGTACATCAGAACCGGCCACAGCCCCGAACGAGGATGAGCGGTCCTGCACGCGGTCCACTGGTGCGGCGTGACCGGCTCGTCGCTGACCCAGAACGCAGGCTTCGTCCAGCCGTGGGGAACGAACTGTTCACCGGGCGGCAGCTTCACATCGAGCGAACGACCGGGGCGCAACAATCCCACCAGAGCGTCCTGCTGACTCGACTCCATAGGCGAGACTCTATGCCTTCGGCGACTCCTGGATCACCGTCGCCCGGGGACCGGAAACTCCGGGCGGGCGGCGACTCTCCTTGCGACACTGAAAAGCCGGGTTTCCAGCCTTGATAACTGCTGAGATCAGCGCGGCAGCGGCGGGCCTGACCGATCGCCAGGCCCGCCTCGGTCAGCGACTCCCGATCCACGCCACGTTGGGCAGCGGACCGAGCCGGATGTGCTCCATGACCTTCACCAGCCGGGCGAACGGGACCGCGCCCCGCTGGGTGCTGGCGAGCAGGTGGCGTCCATCGGGTAGACGCACCCACAGTTCGTCACCGTCCGGGTTCACCCGGCCCGGCAGCCCCCTGACTGTCGCCGCTCTACCTCGGCTGTCGAGTTCCCACTGGTCGGTCGCGGTGCCACACATGATCCACAGCCGGCCGCCGGTGAGCATCAGTTCCTGGTTCCAGGCCGAGACACTGGGACGGCCGCTGCCGTCGGTGGTGGACCGCGCCAGGATCGCGCTGCCAACCAGGTCGGGCGGCAGCCAGCCGAAGGCCAGCGCACACTCCATGATCGTGACATCGTCCGCCACGACCGACTCCGCGATCCGGCGCGCGGTGGCCAGGCCGGGGCGAACGGCGTGCAGGCTCACCCGCAGGAAGCCGCCGTCCGCCGACGGCCACTCCAGCTCGACGTCGTCGCCGTCCGACCACGCCAGACCGTCGGCCCCGTTAACGGTCACCTTCTTGCCCTGCCGGTCGCTCCTGCGAGGATGCCAGGGACTGGCCGCCGATTGGTGGCTGACGGAGATTCGCGGTGCCACGGTCGACTCCGGATGGTCGCCGGGTGCCGACCATTCGCGGGCCGTGTAGGTCGGCTGCGCGGACAGCACGGCCTGCCGGGCGGACTCCACGAAACCGTCCGGAAGCCAGGTCGGGTGATGGCGTATGGCCACCCCGACGTTGCCGGGCCCGACCGGCAGGTCCGGGAAGGCAGGCGGCAGCAGGGAACCCGAGGTGGGCCCCGCCTGGGGACGGTCTCGCACGACGAGCGGCGTGGCGGAAGCGACCGCTGCGACGCCCGCGACCGCCAGCACGGCGCGGCGCTGGCGCAGTTGCCGCATCCGGGCGTTCGTGCCCGCGCGCACCGTCGCGGCATCCGGTGAGTGCTTCGCCATGTCCAGCAGCGCGGCGCGGATCAGGTCATCCATGGGCAAGTCCTTCCATTCCGGGTACGCCCACCGGCGCGGACTGCGCCCACAAGGAGGCACGCAGCGTCGCGATGGCGCGTGAGCTGAGGCTGCGGACGGTGCCGAGACGGCACTCGAGCAGCGTCGCGATCTCGATGTCGGTGAGGTCTTCGTAGAAACGCAGCGCGATGACGGCCCGCTGTCGGGGCGGCAGCCGGGCGATGTGCCACAGCAGGTGCTGCCGTTCGATGACGGCCGCGGCCGGGTCGGCAACGGCGAGCGCATCGCGCGGGAGCAGTGCCGGACGTCGTGCGGCCAGCCGACGCCGCAGCGTGAGGAACTCGTTGAGAACCATCCGCTTCAGGTACGCCCCGGGCTGCTCCATGGCACAGATGCGCTGCCAGCGGGGTTGGGCGCGGGCCAGGACCTCCTGGACGACGTCCTGGGCCAGATGCGGGTCGCAGGTGACGACCGTGGCATAGCGCAGCAGGGTCGGCAGGCAGTTCGTGAGGTATTCGTCGAACGTCATGGGCTCGCTTCCTGAACGAAGTCTGCCCTACAACGCGCTCGCCGGGCGGTCTGTTGCACCCGCGCCCACCCGATCTGGAGCACCGCCCGGACAGGAACTCCCTCCGGCTCACCTTTCTCGAATCCCTCCTCGTCGGCACCAACCTCCGGGTCGTTCTCACGCGCGCCGGTCGAGAACGTCACCGGGACCGGCCATGTGGAATGAATATGTGGCATTCATGTAGTACGGCTCCCTACGTTGTGCCCCATGAAGATGCCCACGCGGACAAGCCTCGGCCTCACTGCGGCCGCGGCGCTGCTCTTCGCACTGCCGGGACCGGCCCACGCGGCCGCACCCGCACCGGTGTACGCGCCGTCCACCGCGATCGCCGATCCCGGCGTGCTCCGGGAGAACGGTGACTTCTACGTCTACTCCACCGGATCCGGCGTGCGGGTCAGCCGGGGCGACGAGGCCGTCGGCCCGTGGAGCAACACGGGCCCGGCGCTCGACCTCGACCCGATGCCCGGCTGGATGGCCAACGGTGACGTATGGGCACCCGACGTGTGGCGCACCGGCGCCGGGTTCGTCATGTACTTCTCGGCCGTGGCGAAGGACTTCAGCGGCCAGCGGTGCATCGGTGTCGCCGTCAACACCACCGCCGATCCGAGCGGGAAGTTCCAGCCCGCCGCCCAGCCCCTGGTATGTCCGGGCGGGCGGCACGGCGGCGGGGACCGGGTGCCCGGCCGGCCGATAGCCGATGCCGGGGTCATCGACCCGTCACCGTTCATCGACAGCGACGGCAGACGCTTCCTGCTGTACAAGACCCAGCAGACACCGTCGACGCTGCGCATGGTCCGCCTGTCCGACAGCGGCGTGCAATGGTTCGGCAACGACAGCGGTGAACTGCTCCGGCGCGACGGCATCATCGAGAACCCGGTGCTGGTCCAGCGCGGCAACCAGTTCGTGCTGTTCGCCTCCCGGTACGGCTACGACAACTGCAGCTACGCCACCGTGTGGCTGCGGTCGACCGACCGCTGGCACTTCGGCGGAGCGACCGAGCACAGCCTGCTGACCACCGCCGGCACCGGCATCTGCGGACCGGGCGGCAGCGACGTCACCACCTCGCTGGACGGCGGCTGGCGGATCTTCCTGCACGGCTGGGTATGCGGCACCGGCACCAGAGCCTGCACGCCGAGCCAGATCGACAACGGCGCCGACCGCCGTCGCTCCCTCTACGCGGCCATCCTGAACTGGGGCGCCGACAACGCGACCCCCGTCGTCGGCGCGTTCCTCTGATCTCGCGAAAGGAGACAGCAATGCACGTAAAGCGCGTCATGTGCGTCCTGGTCGCCGCCACGGCGGTGCTGACCGGTCTGGCGGCTCCCGCGTCGGCGGCACCGGTGACGCTGCGGTTCGTCACCGCCAACGTCGACTTCGGGGTGTCCCAGGCCAACGTCAGGCAGGACTGGCAGAACGTCATCGCTCCCCACGCCGACATCGCCCTGCTCCAGGAGACCAAGTCCATCCGGCTGGCCGACTTCGTCGACACCGGCACCTGGCTGGTCCTGCAGGACACGTCGGCCGAGGACCGCGCCGGCAGCGCGCTGGTGATCCGGCGCTCGGTGTTCACCGACCGGGACACCTTCGGCCTCGTCAAGGGTGTCGACGCGAGTCCGTGCCCGGACGGCGGCATCATGACCCGCTGGATCGCCAAGGTCAACATCAGGCTGAACAACGGCCGCTGGATCCGCGTCGCCTCCCTGCACATGCCGCCGCCCCGCTGCCAGACCGGGCCGGGCAGCCCGTACGACGACATGGGTTTCAGCATCGTGAACTTCGTCCGCGGCTCCGACCGGCTGACCGTGCTCGGCGCCGACTGGAACAAGGTCGTCGACGACGACCCCAACGACATCGCCGCCCGAGCGAACCTCGAACCCAACGGGCCTAACGACGGCCTGCGCATCGACGGCTTCATGTACAGCAGGTCGCTGGACAACTGCTGCCTGGCCCGGCTCGCCGCCATTCACAGTGAGCACCGGCCGATCCAGATCAAGATGACGATCCCGAGCTGACCCGGCCGCCGACCGAACAGTCGAATGCTGGGCCCGCCATGCGCCACGATGGCGGGCCCAGCATTCGGGCAGTGGTGGTGTTCCCGCATCGCCGATGACGCGTTCAGGTATACATGCCATTCGATGGCAAGAAGTGGCAAGCGATTGCCGACTTCTGCCATTGCGTGTTCTTCTGCCTGGTATGGACCAACGCCCCCGGCGCGTCACGATCAACGACATCGCAGCAGCCACCGGCTTTGCCGCGTCCACCGTGTCCCGGGCCCTGTCTCGACCTGGGCGGGTCAACGCCGTCACCCGTGATGCCATCACGCAGGTTGCCCGAAGCTTGTCCTACGTGCCGAACACGCACGCCCGCGCGCTGACCTCGGGACGCACCGAAACGGTGGCGGTCCTGGTTTCCGACGTGACCAACCCGTTCTACTTCGGGCTGATTCGCGGCACCCAGCACCAGCTCAAAGCGGCCGGATACGCTCACCTGCTCATCGACAGTGAGAACTCCGGCGGGCTGGAGTCGCACATGCTGACCAAGATGCGCCAGTCCATCGACGGGGCGATCCTGGCCGCTTCCCGCCTGCCGGACCGCCTGCTGGCCGCGCTGGCCGCCGAGCTGCCCATCGTCGCCATAAACCGCAACGTCCACGGCGTCCCGAGCGTGCTGATCGATTCGCCGTCGGGGGTAGCCCAGGCGACGGAGCATCTCATCTCGCTGGGACACCGCGAGATCGCCTACCTGTCCGGACCGGAGAACTCCTGGGCCAACGCGGCTCGCTGGCGTGCACTCGTCACCACCGCCGCCAGGCACGGCCTGCCGGTACGGCGCCTGGGGCCTTTCCCGGCCGACCGGATGAACGGCTCGGCTGCGGCTGACGCGCTGATCAACACGAACGTGACGGCCTGCATCACGTTCAACGACCTGCTGGCCATCGGCGTGCTGGCCCGGCTCCACGAGCGAGGTGTCAACGTGCCCGGCCAGATCAGCATCGTCGGCTGCGACGACATCTTCGGGGCCGACTTCTGCCACCCCACGCTGACCACCCTGACCGCGCCCATCGAACAGGCCGGCCAGGTGGCGGTGTCCATGCTGCTGACCCGCCTGCACGAAGGAGCGCCGACAACACGTCAATCGATCGTGCTGCCGACGCACCTTACCGTACGTGACTCGACGGGACCTGCCCCTGACTAGGTAAGGCTCACGGGGTTCGCCAGATGGCGGTGTTTCGAGCGGATGTCACGGCTTGTGGGGGTCCACGCCGTAGCCGTTGCACTGGCGCCCGCCGTTGATGCAGTGGCCGACCAGGTATACCTGACGCGCGTTGTTCCACCCGTTCATGAAGTCGTAGTGGAACGAGTAGCCGGTGCCGGACGAGTAGGCCAGACCACCGGTGTTTCCGCCGGGCAGCGGGTACGGAAGTTTGACCTGCAGCTGCGGCAGCGGCACCGGGTGCGACGCCGGGCAGACGCCGTTGACCGGCCAGACCATGTGGGACTTGTGATCCGGCGTGTCCAGGTCGACACCGTTCCAGCAGCTCGGTGCCTTCATACGCATGACCAGCGAGGACCCGCTCGGACACGATGACGGGATTGCCTTGCCCTTGTAGCCGGGGCACTGCCACTCGCCGGTGAAGTTCGTATCCGTCGTCATCTTCGCGTCGCCGACGACGAGCCGGAAGCCCGGCGGGAACGGGCGCACGGTGCGGTAGTCCTTCACATCGGACTTGTAGTAGACCGTCGGCTTGTCCGGCAGCCTCACCACGCCGTTCTGCAGCAGCGTCGGGAACCAGTACCCCGAGGCGTCGAGGGTGTCCTCGCAGGATGTCGCCCCACCGACCAGCGACTGCGTCGTGGAGTTCGCGTTGGTCGCCGGGTTGCCGATGAACGTGTGGTTGTGGGAGGCCCCTGCCAGACCCGGAAACACGATCGGGTCGTCGTTGAGCCGGTGAGTGACGGTGCAGTTCGCGTGCATCTCCTGGTACGGAGCGAACGGCGGATCGTCTGCCGCGCCGGCCGGCGACTGCCCGGAGACCGTCATCACGACGGCCACGGCAGCCAGTGCGGTCAGGTGGAGCCGAAACCTCCGCATGATTCGAATGCTCATGACGCCTCCTTGGCGAGTCTGAATTGAGCATCGTTGATGGGTGATTCGGACCTTAGCAACGGCGAAACCTGCTCGAAACGAGTTGCCATAAATTGCCGTAAATGCTTGCCTACGGGTGATCAGCACCAGCACTTCGGCAGCTTCCTGACGGCACCGGCGTTGGAAATTTTCGAAGATGAGTAGCCCTGTCGCAACCTGCCTTCATTCATTGCCGGTAGCCGACCACCGACAGCAACCGGTTCATTTGCGAAAAAGTATCGCGAAAGATGTCTAGCGGTCCGCGTACCTGGGAACGGCTGATGAGCCGTTCAAGTAGAGGGAGTAGGCCGATGACGCAGACCATGGAACGTCCCCCGGCGCCTGGCCCGGACACGGGCGCGACAAAGCCGCGCAATGACCGCCTGACGACTGATACCGGCAAGATCAGCGTCGCGCAGGGAGTGGTACAGAAGATCGCCGGCATAGCGTGCCGCGAGGTCGCCGGGGTCTACTCGATGGGCACCGGCTCCGCGCGGGCCTTCGGCGCTCTGCGGGAGCGGATTCCGGGCAGTTCGGGGCCGAACGTCGCACAGGGCGTCGGCGTGGAGGTGGGCGAGACGCAGGCCGCCGTCGACCTCGACATCGTCGTCGACTACGGGGCCAGCATCTCCGAGCTCGGCCGCAGTGTCCAGCGCAACGTCAAGCAGTCGATCGAGCGGATGACAGGGCTCGAAGTCGTCGAGGTCAACGTCAACGTCGACGACGTACATCTGCCGGACACGGGCGAGGATCGCAGTCCGGCCCGGGTCGAGTGATGAGCGTGTCGGCGTCCGCGCCGCCGCCGGTGGTGGACGGCGTGGATGTCGAGGCGGTGGCGGCTGCCACCCGCGCCTGCCGGGGTGTCGAGAAGTTGCTGGTGGGCCTCCCGGAGGTGGCGACCTACCTGCCGGGACGGCGCGTGCCCGGCGTTCGGGTGTCGGACACGACGGTCGAGGTGCAGCTGAGAGCGGCGTGGGCGATACCGGCGTACGAGGTCGGCGCGGCCGTTCAAGCCGCGGTAGCGCCGCTGGCCGGTGGCCGCGCCGTGGACGTGAGGATCGCCGAGCTGGGCGACCCGCCGGCCATCACCCCGGACGGAGCAGACTCGCGGCCCACGGCCGTCGCGAGCCGACCCGGAGCACGCCTGGCGCAGGCGGCGATGGCATCAGACAAGATCCAGGGCGATCCGCTGCTGGCCGAGTTCCGCACCACCTCGGTGGCCGCACTTTAGGGGTAGATCATGAGCCAGAGCATGTACGGCACGGCAGTCGGCCTGGTCCTGGGCACGGTACTCGTATTCGCGGGGTTCGGACCGATGCTGCTGGTGGCCCTGTTCGGCCTCGCCGGCTGGACCGTGGCCAAGGTCCTCGCCGGCGAACTCGATCCCACCCGATTCGGGTCCAACGTGACGCAGCGGCGGAGCCCACGATGACCGCCACCACCCGGCAGCCACCCGCACCGCCGAGTCCGGCGCACGCCGACTCCGCATCGGCGGCGACCGGAGCGATACACATCAGCGAGGACGTGATCGCCAAGCTGGCGTCGCAGGCCGCCGGAGAACTGCCCGACGTGGGCGGGCCACACGGACTGGCCCGCCTGCCGGGTGCCGACATCATCGGCGGCAAGGCAGACCTCACCCGCAGGCCGAAGGCCGTCGCGCACCTCGACGGCGGCCGGGCCGATCTGGAACTGGCAGTCAGCGTGCGCTGGCCGGCCAGCCTGCCAGAGGTCACCACGACGCTGCGGGACCACGTCCGGGCCCGAGTCGAGCAGCTCACCGGGCTGCCCGTCGGAGCCGTGGACATCGAGGTCACGGACCTCCTCGCCGACAACGGCGCCGGCACCCGCGTGCACTAGCCGAAAGGAGCCGGCATGAGACGGCTCGTCAACCGCCTGCTCGCGCTGATCGCCTGCCTGGCCCTGATCACCGCCGCGACACTGGTCATCGCCGAGATCGCGGCCGCCGCACTGGGCAGGGCACCGGTGCTGGTCGACTGGCCGTCCGCCGCCGCATGGGCCGGACAGTACACCTGGGGCCAGTCCCGGACCCTGGCCGTCAGCCTGCTGCTGCTGGCAGCCGGCCTCGCGCTGGTGCTCGGGCAGCTCTGGCCATCCCGGAGCCGGCGGCTGCCGCTGAACAGCCACGACCCCGCCACCGACCTGGCGGTGACCCGCCGGACCCTGGCCCGTGATGTCTCCTCCGCCGTCAGTGGGGTCGAAGGCGTCGAGCCCGGCCGGGTGAGGATCGGACGTTCGAGCATCGCCGTCCAGGCCACCGCCCCTGCGGCCGGCGACAGCAAGGCGCTGGCTGAGCAGGTTGAGAACGCGATAAGCGGACGTCTCGAACGGCTGCGACTGCGCCGCACCCCGCGGCTGGCGGTCAAGCTGACCCGGAGGGCCTGATGAACGTCGACCGATTCAACCGTGGCGTCCTGCTCGTGCTGGGCCTGCTGCTGCTTGCCGCCGGAGCTGCCGGGGCGCTCGCATACACCGACGCCCTGGGCTGGTCCATGGCCGACCGCGCCGTGGCAGACAACGCGGTCAGCCGCTACGTCGCCGCCAACGGCCGGTGGTTGTGGCCCCTGGTCGCCGCGGCGGCTCTGCTCGTGCTCGTACTGGCTGTCAGATGGCTCGTCTCGGTCCTGCTGGCCACCGACCGTGCGCGCACGCTGGCGGTGCGCACCGACCGGCCGGCCGACGAACACACCACCCTGGCCGGTCCGGCGCTCGAAGCGGCGGTACGCGACCAGATCGAGGGCTATCGGGGCGTCGCCTCGGCGAGGGTTCGCCTCACCGGCAAGCCGCGACAACCGACGATGGCGATTGACGTGCACACCTCGACGCAAGCCGGTGAGCTCGCCGAACTGTGTCAGCGAATCCAGCAAGGGGTCCTGGCGGATGCGCGTCGCGTACTGGACCGCCCCGACCTGCCTGTCCGGCTCGACGTCGATGCCACAGGGGCCGGTCCACGGGTCGCCTAGCACCCGCCCGCTTCGTGAAGGCCCGGTACGGCACAGCGCCGCACCGGGCCTTCACCGCACCGTACGTAGCCCACCGGTCGGTCAGGACGCCGTGCCATCCGTCAGCCATCGCGATGCCATCCGCCGACCATCATCGTGCCATTGATGATTGTTAATCTCTTGCCGGTCGTCGTCCGGTGAGGAGGGTTCGTGGTGAGCTTCGACAGGCGCACACTGCTGCGCGGTGCCGCGCTGGCCGGCGCGGGGATGGCCGCCGGGCCGTTCGCCGGATTCGCCGCCAGGGCCGGGGCGAGCCCCGCACCGCAGGTGGAACTCGTGCCGATCGCCGACGAGCGCGACGGCGCGGTCCGGCTATGGCTGCCCGACGGCTTCGGCTACCGGTCCTTCCACGACACCGAGACCCCCGTGATCCTCGACGACGGCGCGACGCTGCCCGGACGGCACGACGGCATGGGCGCCTTCCGCGGCCGGCACGGCAATTACCTGCTGGTACGCAACCACGAGATGAACACGATCGGCACCGCGTTCGGACCGGCCGGCACCGTCTACGATCCGGCGGCCGGCGGCGGCACCACCACCGTGGAGGTGACCCGGCACGGGGCCGTCGTCGGGGCGCGCACCAGTCTCAGCGGCACGCTGAACAACTGCTCGGGCGGCATCATGCCGTGGGGATCGTGGATCACCTGCGAGGAGACCGTCAACGGCCCGGACGTCGGCCCGGACTTCACCGGCACGCCCAACATCGCGCTGCAGCGCAGGCACGGGTTCGTCTTCGAGGTCCCGCTGCGCGGCGCCGTCGACCCGCAGCCCATCACGGCCGCCGGCCGGTTCGCGCACGAGTCGGTCGCCTACGACCCGCGCCACGGCGTGCTCTACCTGACCGAGGACAACTTCGGCTACGCCAGCGGCTTCTACCGCTACCTGCCCCCACGCCATGCGAAGGGCGGTGGGCGCATCGCCGACGGCGGACGCCTGCAGGCGCTGGCGGTGCGCGGCCGACCGCAGCACAACCTGGCGGCGGAGCAGCAGACGGGCGCGACCTTCCCGGTGGAGTGGGTCGACATCGACGATCCCGCGCCGACCTTCCCGTATACCCCCGGCGTCTCCGCGCCGACCAGCAACGACACGGCGCTGAGCTACGTCGCCGCGCAGGGCTGGGCCGGGGGCGCGGCCTGGTTCTCCCGGCTGGAAGGTTCCGCCTACGACCGGGGCGTCGTCCACTTCACCTCCACGCAGGGCGGCGGCGCGCCGGAGGCAGGGCCCGGCCCGATCGCCGACGGGTTCGGCAACGGGCACGGCCAGATCTGGGCGTACGACATCGACGCTCAGGTCCTGCGGTTGACCTACCAGTCCCCCGGCCCGGACACCCTGGACTTCCCCGACAACGTGACGACCAGCCCGCGGGGCACCCTCGTGGTGTGCGAGGACAGCACCGGCGACAACTACCTGCGCGGCCTGACCAGGCACGGCCAGCTGTTCGACATCGGCCTCAACCGGCTGGTCGGCGGCAACGGCGCGCCCCGCTACGGCGACGAGTTCGCGGGGGCGACGTTCAGCCCCGACGGGCACACGCTGTTCGTCAACATCCAGGCCACGAAGGGCATGACGTTCGCGATCTGGGGCCCGTGGCGCCGGATCGGCGTCTGAGGTGCCGGGCCGATGACCGGGAAGCTGCGCGGCCTGCACTCGTACTGGCACGTGCCCGGCGAGCGCCCGCTGCCGTACCGGCGGCTGGCGCTGCCGACGTGGCTGCTGGGCGTGCTGTCGTGGCAGCGCCACGCCGGGCCGATCGACCTGCTGGCCGACCAGCCGACAGCCGACTGGCTGGACGCGCTGGGCCTGCTCGACGGCTACGACCGGGTCGAGGTGTTCGACGCCACCGAGTTCGACGGCCGCTACCGCCGGGCGGAGTGCTTCGCGCTGCCGAAGCTGCTGGGCATGGCGCGCCATCCCGGTTCGGTGCTGGTCGACACGGACGCCTTTCTGCTCGGCGAGCTGCGCCTGGAGGGGACGGGCAGCCACTTCGCGCACCTGGAACGCGGTGACGCGCCGTTCTACGCCCGGCTGCACGAGGTCGCGAACCCGGCCGGGGTGAGCCTGCCGCCGTCGCTGCCGTACGTGGGCAACACGGCGCTGTTCCGGGCCGCCGACGCGGACCTGGCGCGGCGTATCAGCGCGGCGGGGCTGGCGTTCCTCGACGGCAACCCGGGCACGCCCGGCCGCGACGCCGCGCTGCACATGACGGTCGCGGAGCAGGTCCTGGCCACGCACCTGACGGCCGAGGCCGGGCACGAGGTCGTCAACGTGTTCGGCGCGCTGTGGTCGCCGCACGACCGGCACTGGGAGGTCGGCCCGCCCGCCTTCGGGCACCTGTGGCATCTGAAGCGCTACCACCAGCCCGGCGGCCTCGCCGCGGCGTACGCGCGGGTCAGCCGCATCCTGCGCGACGAGTACGGCGTCGGCGAGGCGCGCCTGCGGGAGCTGGTCGCGGACCTGTGACCGGCCGCGGCGGCGACCTGCCGTCGCGCACGACTCAGGGGCCTGGTGCCCTGGAAGGTGAGGTGGCGGCAGATGGCCGACATCGTGCAGGCGGTGCTGGCGCACCGGTCGGACCGGCGTCCCGCCATCGTCGGTGACGACCGCTCGACGTCGTACGCCGAGCTGGTGGAGCTGATCCGGCGGCTGTCGGGGGGTCTGCGGCGGCACTTCCCGCAGGGGCAGGACGTGTGCCTGGTCGTGTCCCACCCGGGCCTGGAGGAGTCGCTGGCGCTGACCCTGGCGGGATGGTCGCTCGGGCTGCGGGTGGCGGTGCTGCCGCCGTATCTGAAGGCCAGGGAGCTGGACCACGTGCTGGCCGAGTGCAGCCCGGTGGTGACCGTGTCGGACGTGACGCCGGACGCGCCGGGGTCGGTGTCGTTCGCGACGCTGCTGGACGGCCCGGCCGCCGAGCCGGGCACGGCGGCGGCGCACGCCTGGCTGCAGACGTTCACCAGCGGCACGACGGGGCGCTCCAAGTGCGTCGACCGGCAGGTGGGCCGCCTCAGCGACGACATCGAACAGCTGGCCCTGGCGATCGGGCTCAGCCCCGATGACCGGGTGACGGCGATGACGACGGCGCTGTCGACGACCTCCGTGCTGCCCGCGCTGTATGCCGGTGCGACGGTTGCCACCGTCGCGCTGCAGTCGGGTCGCCAGTTCTGGCAGGCCATCGACGACCAGGAGATCACGGTCGTGTCGGGCACCCCCTACGCGTACGAGTTCGCGGTACGCAAGGCGCCCGAGGCCGAGCGGCTCAAGCGGGTGCGGATGGCGCTGACGACCTCGGCGCGGCTGCGGCCGTCGACGGCCCGGCAGTTCATGCGCGACACGGGCATCGCCGTACGCAACATCATGTGCAGCAGCGAGTCGGGCCACGTGGCCTACAACGACAGCGACGACGCGGACCTGCTCGCGACGTCGGTGGGGCGGCCGTTGCCGGGGGTCGACGTGCAGATCCGCGACGCGGACGGGCGGGTGCTGCCCGCGGGCGAGGCGGGCCGGATCTGCGTGCGCAGCCCGTACACGGCGACCCGCTACCGCAACCGGCCCGACGCGACGGCCGAGACGTTCCAGGGCGACTGGGTGGTCAGCACCGACGTCGGCTTCCTCGATCCGCGCGGCTTCCTGCACCTGACCGGCCGGGACGACCACAAGATCCATTTCGGGGCGGCGAAGCTCGACCCGCAGGAGCTGGAGGACGTGCTGCTGCGCCACCCGGCGGTCCGCGACGCCGTGGTGTCGGGCGAGGCCCACGACCGGCTCGGCCAGATCCCGGTCGCGCGGGTCGTCGCCGACGGGCCGGCCACCGCCGCGGAGCTGCTGGCGTACTGCCGGGAACAGCTCAGTGCCACGAAGGTGCCGCAGCGGGTCGAGTTCGTCGACAGCATCGCCAAGGACTTCAAAGGCCAGCCGGTACGGCCCCGGGCCGTCCGCTTCGACTGACGTGCCGAACCAGACAGGGAGCCACCACATGAGCACACCCATCACGGGCGAGCAGGCGATCCGGGACCGGATCCGCGCGGTCGTCGAACGGATCCTCGGCCACCCCCTCGAACCCGGCGCCGACGAGCTGACCGACCTGGACTCGCTGCAGGTGCTGGAGCTGATGGTCTCGCTGGAGGAGGAGTTCGACATCGACTCCGACCGCATCATCGAGACCCAGACCGACTGGTGGACGTCCCTGGACGGCCTGGTCGCCTCCGTGGGCAGGCTCAGCGACCCGGCGACGGAGCAGGCGTAGCGCCATGGCCACCCCGACCCTGCTCGACCTCGCGCGCGCCAGCACCGGCACCGTGGTCGTCGACGGCGCCCGGCTCGCCGCCGCCGACCTGGTCGCCGCCGCCCGCCCGGCCGCCGCGGCGCTGCACGAGCGCGGGGTGCGACCCGGCGACGGCGTGCTGCTGGTCGACGACGGCGGCGGCGCGGACCTGCTGGCCGCGATGCTCGGCGTCTGGTGGGTCGGGGGCCGGGCGGCGGTGCTGCCGGCCGGGGCGCCGGCCGTGCACCGGGCCGCGGTGCTGCGCCAGACAGGGGCGGTGCTGACCGTGTCCGCCGACGCCGGGCCGGGGCAGGCCGCCTACGCCGATCTGCTCGCGCACCCGGGCCGAGCCGTGGCGCAGGTGTGCGACCCGCAGGACGCCGCGCTGGACGTCTTCTCCTCCGGCACCACCGGGCAGGCCAAGTGCGTCAGCTTCAGCCACGGGGCGCTGTGGCGCAACGTGCAGGCGTACGCCGACCGGCTCGGCCTGTCCGGCCGGGACGTGCTCTACTCCCCGCTGCCGCTGTCGCTGGCCGGGGTGCTGGGCATGGTGCTGCTGCCGGGCCTGCTGGCCGGGGCGAGCGTGCACCTGGGCCGCCTGGGCGGCGCGCAGGCCGCGTGGGCGGGGCGGCAGCTGGACGCCGCCGAGCCGACGCTGCTCTACGGCGTGCCGTACACCTTCGAGATCCTCGCCCGGCAGCGCGCCCCGCGCCGCACCGCGGCTCTGCGCTGGGCCGTGTGCAGCTCCGCGCCGCTGCCCGCCGCGACGTTCGACCGGGTGCACGCCCACCTGGGCGTGCCGCCCCGCAGCTCGTACTGCCTCGTCGAGGCGGGCACGGTCACCGTCAACACCTCCGCCGACCTCGACGAGCTGCGCCACACCGTCGGCGGCGTGCTGGACGGGGTCGAGCTGACGCTCGAACCGGCGGCCGACGGTGCCGGCCGGATCGTCATCGGGGGGACCAGCTGCGGCTCCGGCTACCGCCACGACGGCGAGCTGCGGCCGTTTCCCGGCGGCGCGGTGCGCACCAACGACCTGGGCCGCCTGGCAGGCGGGCAGCTCGTCGTCACCGGCCGCGTCGACGAGGTGATCCAGGTCGCGGGCCAGTCCGTCGACCTCGCGCACCTGTCGCGGGTGCTGGCCGACTGCCCCGGCCTGGGCGACCACGCCGTGGTCGTCGACCAGCACGAGCAGCTCGGCACCGTGCCGGTGCTGCTCGTCGAGACCGGCTCGACGACCGCGTCGGCGGCGGAGCTGCTGGCCTTCTGCCGGGCGCGGCTGCGCGCCGTCGAGGTGCCCCGGCAGGTCCGCTTCGTCGACACCATCGCCCGCACCGCCACCGGCAAGGTGCCGCTGGCCGGCGCGGGACCCCAGCGAGAGGGAGCAGGCAGCTGAGCACCCACACCCCCACCGCACCGGTCGCGCATCCGTGGGATGCCGGCCCCCGCTTCCACACCAGCCTGCGCAGCCCGCTGGCCACCGACGAGTGGGCCTGGCGGGTGCTGCCGCCGGCGCACCCGGCGCTGCTGGCCCGCCCCAGCGTGCTGCGCCGCAGCGACCCCGGTGACGCCTTCGCGGTCATCGCGCGCCGCTACGGCGAGCCGACCGGCTACTGCGTGCTGGGCGGCAACGTCGCCGCGGTGAGCAGCTGGACCGGGCTGAGCTTCGCCGACCAGTACCAGGCGGTCACCGCCGGTGCGGGCGTGTTCCCGTGCGGCGGCATGTACTACCTGTCGCTGACCGGCCCGCACGCCGCCGATGTGCTGAACCTGCTCAGCCCGCGCCGCTTCGACCGGCTGGAGGTCGGCCAGGCCACCTTCGCGATCTTCACGACACCGGAGGGCACCGTCGACACCGAGGGCGTGGTCCTGCGAGTGGGCCCGGACGCGTTCCAGGTCTCGATCGGCGGCGAGACCAACCCCCCGACCTGGCTGTACGACGCCCTGGAGCGCCACCCCGGCACCGTCGCCCAGGAGGCCGACCTCAGCTCGTTCAACATCAAGGGGCCCCGCCGGATGGAGGCGATGGCGCGGCTGCTGTCCGAGACGCACGCCGCGCGGCTGGCCACGCTCGGCACGTTTCGCGGCATGCCGGTGCGCACCCGCTGGGGCGCCGACGCGTGGGTCGTGCGCACCGTGATCGGCGTCGAGCTGTGGGCCAGCGCCGAGGTGACGCACGAGGCGTGGCAGGCGATGACCGCCGAGCCGGCCGTGTTCACCCCGTGCGGCTGGGACCTGCTGGCCACGTACCGGCTGGAATGCCCCGACTTCGCGTTCTACCTGTGCCCGCTGGACATCCACCGGGGCACCTACCTGTTCGACGCGGGGCTGGGCCACGTGGTGTCGCCGGAGCGGACCGGTGAGTACGTCGGGCGGCAGGCGCTGAGCGACCCGGCCCGCTGGGGCGGGCGGCTGTGGATCGGGGGCCTGCGCGCCGCCGACCCGGACGCCGGACGCCGCCGCATCGGCGAGCCGCTGCCGGCGCTGCCCACGGGCGGACCCGCCGGCTACGTCACGTCGGCGGGGCACTCGCCCCGGGCCGGACGTGAGCTGTGCTTCGCGCACCTGGACGTCGCGGTCCGGCCCGGTGACACGGTCGGGTTCGCCGACGGCACCACCTGGCAGGTCGTCCCACTGCCGATCCAGCCCCCGGCGCCGTGACGGCCCGGCCACGCGGCCACGCGCCGCACCCGTACGAGAAGGAGGCGTCATGGCGGTGAACTTCGTACTGATGCTGACCGAGCGGGACGTCACCATCCCCGACGCGGTCGAGGTGTACCGCGGCCTGGAGGTCGACGGCCTGGCACACGTCGCGTTCAAGGACGTCGGCGTCGAGCCCAGCGCGGCCCGGAAGCTGACCGACGCCGCGCACGCCGACGGCCGCCAGGTGCTGCTGGAGCTGGCCGACCTGAGCGACCACGGCCAGGAACAGGGCCTGCGGCTCGCGCTGGACCTGGGTGTGGACCAGGTGGTGGCCCGCTGGCGGCCCGACTTCGCCGCGCGGCTGGCCGACCCGGACGCCCCGCGGTACTGGCCGTTCGTGGGCTCGCTGTCGGGCAGCCCGCTGGCCCTGTCCAGCACCCCGGAGGAGCTGGCGGCGATGGCCGGGCAGCTCAGCGACGCCGGGGTCGGGGGCATGGTGCTGATGCCGTACCGCCAGCACGCCCACGACGCCGCCGCGCTGCTGGCCGGCACCGCGCGGGCGGCCTCGGTGCCGGTGCTGGTCGCCGGTGGGGTCAAGGACCCGTCGCAGGTCGCCGACATCGCCCGTGCGGGCGCGTGGGGTTTCACGATGGGCGGCGCCGCGCTGGCGGACCGCCACGACGACCCGTCCTCGGTCAGCCGACGGGTCGCCGACCTGCTGCAGCTGTGCCGACAGCTCGGACCCGAGCCCGGACCGACCGAGGAGAACGTGTGATGAGACTGGTTTGTGCAGACTGCTCCGCCGACGCAGGTGACGGTCCGGTCGACGGCCCCACCGAGTGGCTGTGCGTACGCTGCGGCGGCACGCTCACCCCGTCCGTGGAGCGGTTCGACGACTGGAGCCGGGCCGTGACGGACGTGGCGGGCGTCGGGCGGTACGCCGCGCTGCTGCCCGTGGCGCAGCCGGACCACCTGGTCAGCAGTGCCGAGGCGCTGGTCCCGCTGGACAGTCCGCGGCTGGCCGCGGCGCTGGGCGTGGCGTCGGTGCGGGTGCTGCCGCAGACCCGCAACACCACCGGCACGTTCAAGGACAACGAGGGCGTGCTGCTGGCGGCCAAGTGCCGCGAGTGGGGCCTGTCGGCGGTGTGCATGCACAGCTCCGGCAACACCGCGCGGGCGTACCAGTTCTACATGGACCGGGCCGGGGTCACCTGCACCGGGTTCGTGCCGCAGGCCTCGGCGTACAAGTGCCCGACGGCGCTGCTGGGCACGTCGCCGATCATCGCGGTGCCGGGCAACATGGCCGACGCGGCCGAGGTCGCGGCGGCGTACAGCAAGGACACCGGCGCGCTGCGGCTGACGCCCAGCCAGTGGAAGATCGAGGGCAAGGCACCGCTGGGGCTGGCCCTGGCCGAGCACTGCCCCGGGGCGTCGGTCATCGCGGTCACCATCGCCAGCGGCTACGGCCCGCTGGGCATCGAGCGCGGCATCCAGCGGGCCCGCGCGGCCGGGCTGCGCTCGGTCGGGCAGCACACGTTCCGGCTGTTCCAGGCCAGGGACGCGGCGCTGCTCGGGGCGGCCGTACGCGACGGGCGCGCCGAGATCGACCTCGCCGAGATGGTCGCGCCCGAGCACGCGTTCGAGCCGACGCTGCAGTCCACCAACCCGAACCGGACCCTGCCGCTGATGCGCCGGCTGCTGGAGCAGACGGGGTCACGGATCGACCCGGTCCCCGACGTGCGCGTGGAGGCCGAGGCGCACCTGCTGGCTCAGGTGTGCGACGAGCTGGGCGCGCCGCTGGAGTACGCGACCGAGAAGTCGGCGTTCATCTGCTGGGCCGGGCTGCGCCAGGCCGCCGAGCAGGGCGAGCTGTCGCAGCACGACGACGTCGTCATGATCCTCAGTGGTTCGGCGCCGCAGGACCGGCTGCCGTGACCGCGCCTGGCGCACGCGCGGGCGGGTCTGCCGCCGGGGCCGTGCCGAAGCGTTCGGCGAACCGGGCCAGGTACGCCGCATCGGGTGCGCGGCCCGCGCAGCGGATCGGCGGAGCGGTGACGGCCAGGCGGTCGAGCACGGCCAGGTTCGCGACCACAGTGGGCACGGGCACGCCCATGCCCAACGTCGCGGGCAGCTCCGGCTCGGCCGCCATGAGCAGCGGCGACAGGATGCAGCTGGTGATGGTGCGGTCATGGTGAACGCCGGCGTTCCAGCCCAGCTCGTGCAGCAGCGGCGGGGCGTAGGAGCGCACCGGGAACGGCTCGGCCAGGGCCAGCAGCCCGCCGTTGGCCAGCAGCAGGTCGGCGGCGGCGTCGACGCGGGCGTAGGCCCGGCCGACGTCGAAGCAGTGCGGCACGGAGTCGTCCACGATGATGCAGCCGGGGGCGAGGCGGTCGACGTCGAGCGCGTTGGGTGTGCTGGTGCAGCCGATGACCAGCCCCGCCCGGTGGCCGTGGCCGCCGGGGGCGGTGGCGTCGGCGACCGCCACGTCCAGGCCCGGCCGCTCCTGCCGCAGGCGGTCGGCGAACTGCTCGACGGCGGCGCGCTTGCCGGGCAGGTCGGACAGGACGAGACGGCGGGGCGCGCCCAGTGTGGCCAGCGTGGCGGTGACGGTGGCCTGGCCGATCGAGCCCAGTCCCAGCACGGTGACGGCCTCGTGCGCCCAGTGGCGGGCGCTGACGTCGAGCACGTGCTCGACGGTCCGGACGATGGCGGCGACGGTGGTGGCGTGGCCGGTGGTGAGGGTTCCGTCGGGGGCGTCGAGCAGGCGGCCGTAGCCGGTGGCCGACGCCAGCAGTCCGGCCAGCGACACGTGACCGGCTCCCATGGCGCGGGCCTGGGCGATGGCGGCCTGCGCGTAGTGCACGGTCGTGGCGTCGTCGCGCACCATGTCGCGGTAGGTCAGCGGCAGCGTGAAGATCGCGGTGCAGCCCAGCGGGGTGTCCATCAGCGCGGTGACGAACGGCGCGTCGCCGAGCCGGGCGCGCAGTGCGGCCGGGGTCAGGCCGAGACGGCGGGCGACGTTGGTGCCGAAGTACGACAGCGTGGCGGCGCTCACCTGCTCGCCTTCGCCGGCCAGGACGGGCGGGGTGAGGGTGCGGAGGTAGCTGCCGGGAATGGGGTTCACGTGCCCGTCTCCTTCGTGGACCGGCGGCACCTGGCCGCCTTCGCACCACATTCTATCGACATCAGACAATATTTATCGACATGGGCCGATAACCGGGGTGGTGGCGCGTGATGACCGCCGTCGACGTCGCCGTGATCGGGCTGGGCGTGTACGGCAGCGCCGTCGCGGACGCGCTGGCCCGCTGCGGGCGGCGGGTGCTGGCCGTGGAGCAGTCGGGCGCGGACGAGGTCGGCGGCGCGTCGCAGGGTCCGGTCCGGATGCTGCGCACCCACGATCCGGATCGGCCCGAGCTGGACGGGCTGGCCCGCCGCGCGGCCCGGCAGTGGCGGGCGCTGTCCGCTGCGCAGCCGTCGCCACTGCTGCGTGCCGTCGCGGGGGTGTTCGTAAGGCCACCGGCCGCCCGCCCGCTGCTAGCCGCGTCCGGCCGGCCTTCGCTCGGGAGTCGTGACCGGTCGTTGCCCGCCGGGCATCCGCTGCGGCTGCCCCTGGCGGTGCCCGCAGGCTGGGAGGTCGCGGGCAGTCGCGGCTGCGGCCTGCTGGACGCCCGCGCCGCCGTGCTGGCCCTGCGCGAGCGGGCTCGGGCGCACGGCGCGACGCTGCTGTTCGGCCGCCGAGCCGAACTGGCCACCCGTGCACCCGAGGAACCGGTGCGCATCAGCGTCGGCGACCGGCGGGTGACCGCCGCGCGCCTGCTGATCTGCGTCGGGGCGTGGAGCACCGGGCTGCCCGCCTGGGCGCGGGTGCCCGGCCTGCGGGTCGAACCGACCTACATGCAGGTGGCGACGTTCGCCGAGGCGGCGCTCGGCGGGTCGGCGTACTACGTGTTCGGGCACGGGGACGAACGCTTCTGCGCCATCCCGCTGACCTCCGGCGGGCTGCAGTTCGGCCACTTCGCCCAGCCGGCGGCGGCATCGAGCCCGCCGGATCGGGCCGAGGCGAGCTGGCGGCGGGACGCGGCGGCGCTGGCGCGGTTCGTGCCCGACCTCGGGCCCGCGCTGACCCGGAGCACGGTGGCGGGCTGCTACAGCACTCCACCCGGCGGGGCGTTCACGCTGCGCTGGGCGTCGCCGTACGCGGCCACGCTGGTGGCCTGCTCGGGGGTGGGGTTCAAGTACGCCCCCGCGGTGGCCGAGCTGGTCGTCGCGGCGCTGGACCAGCGCCTGGCGCGGCGGCCCGGCCTGCGGGTGGAGGCTGCCCGGTGACCGGCAGGGCGATGTTCCACACCGGACAGGCTGTCCGGATGGCGGCATTGTTAGGCAACCGTCCTGATCGTAGGCTCGGGCGGTGCCGATGACATCGCCAGGTATCGACGTACGCGACCTGTCCATGGTCTACCGGGTGCCGGTGCGCGAGGCAGGGGTGCGCGCGGCCATACGCAGCCTCTGGCAGCGCCGTACCCGCGAGGTCACCGCCCTGGACGGGATCGGCTTCCAGGTGGGCGCGGGCGAGGCGGTCGGCCTGATCGGGCCCAACGGCGCGGGCAAGACCAGCCTCATGAAGATCATGGCGGGGATCCTGCGGCCCACCGGCGGCAGCGTCCGGGTCCTCGGCCGGGAGCCGTTCGACCGCCACCCCGACCACCTGCGCCGCATCGCCCTGGTCCGGGGCAGCCAGCCACTGGGCGGCGCACCCGAGCTGACCGTCATGGACAGTCTGCAATACCAGGGCCTGGTGTACGACGTGGCCGCCGGGCAGCTGCGGCGCAACCTCGCCGAACTGGTGGACCTGCTCGACCTCGGCGGCCTGCTGGAGCGGCAGGTGCGGGCGCTGTCGCTCGGCGAGCGGATGCGGGCCGGGCTCGCCATGGCCCTGGTGTACCGCCCCGCCGTGCTGTTCCTCGACGAGCCGACCATCGGGCTGGACGTGTCCGCGGCGGTGCAGACCCGCCGGTTCCTGCGCCGCTACGTGGCCCAGACCGGTGCCACCATGATCCTGACCAGCCACTACATGGCCGACGTGGCCGAGCTGTGCCCCCGCGTCGTGCTCATCAACCACGGCGCGCAGGTCTACGACGGCTCCCTGCCCGAACTCACCGCGCACGTGGGGCGCGACAGGCTCGTCGAGGTCGTCCTCGCCGACGACGCCGAGCCGCCCGCCGGCGCGCACGCCCTCGGCGACGGCCGTTACCAGCTCAGCGTCGCCCGCGACCAGGTGCCCGACACCGTCGGCCGGTTGCTGGCCGACACCCGGGTGCTGGACCTCGGCATCAAGGAAGCCCCGCTGGACGTGCTGATGGACGAGATCTACCGCCGGACCGGGACGCGGGCCCGATGACCCGGTTGCCGCGGCTGCTCTGGCTCAACGTCGAACGCCAGTTCCTGACCTGGTCCGGGGCGTGGTGGTTCGTGTTCGCGCTGGCCGCGGGGCAGCTCGTGCCGCCCCTGGTCGGCCTAGCCGTGTGGCACGCCGTCCTGCCCGACAGCAGCCGGGTCACCAGCTACTACCTGGCGGTGCTGTTCGTCGCCGCCACCACCGCCTCGTACGAGAACCACACCTTCGCCCAGCGCATCTACAAGGGCACCATCGCCGACGACCTGCTGCGCCCGCAGCCGGCGGTGCTCGGGCCGCTGGGCGAGAACCTCGCCATCCGGGCCTGGATCGGCCTCACCGCCGTCCCGGTCGTCGTGCTGGTCGCGGCCACGACGACGGTGTCGTTCCCGCCCGGGGCGCTGGCCGCGGCCCTGCCCGCCTGGCTCGGCGCGGGGCTGCTGCGGTTCCTGTTCACCTGGTGCCTGGCACTGACCGCGTTCTGGACCGAGCGGGTGCACGCGATCACCGCCTTCGCCACGACCGTGCTGTACCTGCTGGGCGGCACCGCCGTACCCGTCGACCTGCTCCCGCGGCCGTGGGCGGAGCTGGCCCCCTACCTGCCGTTCTACGCCATGCTCGGCCTGCCCGCCGACATCGCCACGGCCGGGGCGGGCCCGGTCCGGGGGCTGCTCGTGCAGGCGGGGTGGCTGCTGGCCACGGGTGCGCTGGCGGTCGTGCTGTGGCGGCGCGGCCTGCGCCGCCACACCGCCGTGGGAGGGTGACATGCGGCTGCTGCGCCTGCTGGGCGCGACCTTCTCGCTGGCTGTGCGCCGCACCCTGACGCACCGGGTGAACCTGCTGTTCGACCTGGGCCAGTCGGTCGCCGGAGTGGTCGCGGCGCTGGCCGCGACGCTGGCCGTCTACCACCGGACCGACACCCTCGCCGGTTGGACCCGGCCCCAGGCGCTGGTCCTGATCGGCATGTTCGCGACGGTGTCGGGCGTACGCGCCGCGCTGATCGACCCCAGCCTGTCGCGGATGGTCGGCACGATCCGCGACGGCACCATGGACGAGGCGCTGCTGCGCCCCGCACCGAGCTGGTTCACCGTCAGCTGCCGCGACCACGCCCCGCTGGCACTGGGCCAGACGCTGCTGGGCCTGGGCGTGATCGCCGCCGGGGCGGCGCGGCTGCCCGAGCCGCCCGGACCGCTCAACATCGCCGCGGCCGCGGTGCTGGCCTGCTGCGCGATCGCCCTGAGCTGGGCGCTGTCACTGATGGTGGCGTGCCTGGGCTTCTGGGCCGGGCGGCTGGAACTGGCTCCGATGACCGCCTCGCTGTGGGACGTCGGCCGCTACCCCGCCGGGATCTACCAGCGTCCACTGCGGACCGCGCTGACGTACGTGATCCCGCTGGCGGGCATGGTCACCCTGCCCGCCGCGGCGCTGACCCGGCCCGGCTGGGCCGGCGCGCTCGCGGCCGGGGCGGCGTCGACGGCGGCCCTGGTCGCCCTGGCGCTGCTGCTGTTCCGGCGCGGCCTGCGGCGCTACACCGGAGCGACGTCGTGAGCCCCGGGCACCGGCTGCCGGTGACGGTGCGCACCCCGCTGCGGATCGGCGCGGCGACGGTCTGGGTCGACCCCGAGGCGGGCACCGTGCGCTGCGAGGCGATGAACCGCGTCCGGACCCTGCTGGCCGGGCTCGACCCGGCGAGCTACCTGGTCGCCGGGCCCCGGGAGGCGATCGTGGCGACGGCCGCGTCAGGGCGGGCGCTCAGCTTCGCCGTCACCGGCGGCGCGCCCGCCGCGCTGGGCGCGCGGCCGAAACCGGACTGGTGCGAGGCCGTCGAGCAGACCCTGCCCGCCCCGCAGGAGCAGGTGACCGGATGGCTGGAGGTCGGCGTACGCGACCACGCCGGGACATGGCACTGCAGCATCCCGCAGGGCAACCTGCCGCGCCTGCAGGCGCTGCTGGCCCGGCGCGGCCACCCGCTGGTCTACATCACCCGCATCCAGGTGGACGCCGATGACCGCTGAACCGCTGCCCGAGGCCCGACTGGACTGGCCCGGCGTCGTCGTGGTCGGCGGCGGCGTCACCGGGCTGCTGACCGCGCTGGAACTGGACCGGCGGGGCATCGCCGCGCTGGTCCTCGACCAGGCCGCCGCCTGCTGCGCACAGAGCGGCCAGGCACACGGATGGCTGCACCGCGGCGGCATCTTCCCCGACACCGGCACCGCCGATGTGGAACTGCTCGACCAGGGCGCGCGAGCCTGGGCGCGGCTGCTCGACCAGCACCCCGACCCGGCGGCGGTCGACTGCCGGGTGGGCGGCCTGCACCCGCGCACCCTCGACGCGGTCACCGCGGTGTGGCGGCACCTGCGGCTGCCGTACCAGCACGCCACGCCCGGCGCCGCCTGCGCGTGGGCCCTGCACGCCCCCGAACGCGCCGTCGTGCCCCTGCGGGTGCTGCGTCCGCTCCTGGCGGGCACACGGGTGGCCCTGCGCCGGGCCGAGGCGACAGGCATCACCGCGTACGGGAACACGGCCCGCTCCCTGACCGTCCGCGCCGGGCAGCGGCTGTTCCGGGTGAACGCCGACGCGTTCGTCCTGGCCGCCGGTGCCGGGATCGCCGCACTGCTGCCCCGCGCCGCGCCCGCCGACCGGCTCGCCCACCGCCTGTCGTTCATGCTGGTGGCCCGGTCGGCGGCCGCGCCGGCACACGCGCTGGCCATCCCGGAGCAGGAGGCCCTGGGCCTGTTCACCGTGCCGCGCACCGGCGGCGGGCACCGCTACAGCCTGCTGTCGAACTTCATCAGCTACGCGCCCACCGCCGACCTGGGCCACAGCCGCGCCAACTGGCTGTCCGGCATCGCGCCCACGGTCCTTCGGTTCCTGCCAGGGCTGTGGGAGTCGCCAGACACCCGCTGGGGGGTGTACGCGGCGGTCAAGGCGGAGCCGACCCGGCCCGTCGCGCTCGGCGCGCCCACCATGGCCCTACTGCCCACCGGTCACGCGAACGTGGCCGCGGGCGTGCCCGGCAAACTCGTGCTCGCCCCGCTACTGGCCCAGGCCCTGGCCGAGGCGGTGAGCGGACACGCCCGCCCGGCCCCCGCCACACCGGCCGCCGCACCGGACGCGCTGCCCGACCTCCCGTGGGGACCCGAGGAGTGGGAGATCACCGCCCTGGTACGCCGGTCGACCCTGTTCGCCGGGGAGGCCCCGTGAGACTGGCGATCGTCGCCGACGCCTGCCTGCCGACCGCCGACGACTGGTCGCGCAACCCCCGCACGCTGGCCGAGGGCCTCACCGGGCTCGGCCACGAGGTGACGCTGCTGGCCACCGCGTCCGGCACGCCGACCGCCGCCGACCACACCGGACGGCACGCCCGAGCACTGCTGTCGCCCTGCGGCGCCGACACCGGTCAGGCGCTGACACTGCTGCGGCCGGGCTGCGACACGGTGCTGTCCCTCGGCACCGCAGCGCCGACCGCCGCCGCTGTGCTGGCCGCGACCCTCGGCATCCCCCTGGCCGTGTTCCTGCCGCCCCGGCTGTTCGACGCCGACCCGCCGCCCGCCGGCTACGGGCGGCTGCTGTGCCGGCACCTGCCCGCCGCGATGCTGATCACCGAGAGCCGCCGCCAGCTGGCCACGGCCCGGCACCACGGCGCCGACCCGCACCGCGTCTTCGTCGTGCCGCCCGGCATCGACGTCGGCCCGCCGCCCGCGCCCGGCGGCCGCGGCGACGACGGACGGCTGCGCCTGCTGGTCGACGCCACCGGCACCGCCGCCCAGGAGCAGCGATTCCTCGCCGACGTGCTGGCCACCCTGGCGGCGGGACGGCACCGCATCCACACGACCGTGCTCGGCGACGGCACGACCGGCCACCTCTGGGACGGGCGACCCGACACCGCCGTACTCACGCCATCCGACACCGCCGCGCTGGCGGGCCTGTACCACGACGCCGACGTGATCCTCGTGCCCGGCGGCGGCGACCGCACGGTCGCGCTGCTGCGCGCGATGGCGGCAGGTCGCGCGCTGCTGGCCGCCGACAGCCCGGCCGTCCAGGACACCGTCGGCACCACCCGCAACGGCATGCTCGCCCGCGCCGGGGACCCGCACGAATGGGTCGACAAGCTCGACTACCTGCTCGACGGGCACGCCCTGCGCCTGCACCTGGGCCGCGGGGCACGCCTGCACGCCGAGACCCACCACAGCCTCGCGCAGACCCTGCGTGAGCTGGACACCCGCCTGGTGTCGCTCGCCGCCTCGTGGCGGTACCCGGAACCGGCAGGAAGCTGAGGGAGACGTGAACGACGCACAGAACGGCACCGTATGGGCCGACGGGGCCCTGCGGCCCTGGTCGGCGCTGGCGGTGCCGCTGATGTCCGACGCCGTGCTGCGTTCGGTGGCCGTCTTCGAGGGGATGCGCGCCGACCGCGCCGACGACGGCGGCATCCGGCTGCTGGCCGGTGCCGCCCACGCCCGGCGGCTGCTGGCCAGCGCCCGCGCGCTGCGGCTGCCCGTGGCGTACGGCACCGACGAGATCCTCGCCGCCGCGGCCGAGGTCGCCCGCGCCGAACTCGACGCGACCGGGGCCCGCACCGCGTACGTGCGGCCCATGGCGCTGGGCGCCCGCCTGACAGCGCAGGCCGGCCCGTGCAGCCTCACCATCGCGGCGTTCGCGCAGGCCGACGACTCCCCCGGCACCGTGCGGGCGCAGCTCAGCGCGCTGCGCCGGCCGAGCCCGGACGCGCTGCCGCCGCAGCTCAAGGCCGTGGCCAACTACCAGCTGTCGCGGCTGGCCCGGCTGGCCGCGCAGGCCGCCGGATACGACGACGCGATCCTGCTCAACGCCCAGGGCCGCCTGGCCGAGGCGGCCGGAGCCGCCGTGCTCGTCGAGCACGGCGGCCGGGTCAGCACGCCCCCCGACTGGGAGGGCTGCCTGGCCTCGATCACCGTCGACGTCGTCGAGCGCATCGCCGCGCACGTGGGCGTGCCGTTTCGCCGCGAACCGGTCACCACGGCCGCGCTGGCCGCCGCGGACGGCATCGCCCTGGCCGGGACCCTGGCCGCCCTCACCGAGGTGACCCGCCTGGACGACCTGACGGTCCCCCATGGACCGGCGCTGGCGACCCTGCGCCGGCACTACCTCGACGCGCTGGCCGGGGGGCCGCTCGCGCCGCTGCTGGAGTACGCGTCGTTCCCGCCGCCCGAACCGGACACCACCGCCGCCCAGACGAGGAGCACCACGGCACATGGCTGACCTGCTCGCAGCGACCCTGCACCAGTGGGGTGCCTTCGCCCGGCACCCCGTCGACCGGCTCGAATCCCGCTCCGGGGCCGGCGTGCACGCGGTGCTGACCGCCGACGGCGCCGAGGCGTACGTCAAACTCACCCCCGCCGACCGCGGCCCGCACGCGCTGGCCGCCGCCCGGCGCGAACTGCGCTTCTACCGGGAACTCGCGCCCGCTGTCGCGGTCGGCACACCGGGGCTGCTCGCCCACGCCGACACCGGTGACGCCGTCGCGCTGCTGCTGGCCGCGGCCGGCGTCGCGCGCGAACCCCGGTCGTGGACCGCCGCCGGCTGGGCGGGCCTGGGCCGCGACCTGGCCCGCCTGCACCGCACGCCCGCCCCGGACTGGCAGCGGCCCGACGACCTGCGCGACGCCATGGCCGCAGCCGACCTGAGCGCTGTCGAGGCCTTCTGGCGGCCGACCCTGCCCCGGCTGGCCGAACTCGTCGACCGGCGCGACGAGCTCCGCCGGCAGGCTGCGGCGCTGCCGCCCGCGTTCATCCACGGCGACTGCCACACCGGCAACATCACGCTGGTCGGCGACCGCCGCCACCTGCTCGACTGGCAGGTCTGCGGCACCGGCCGACCGGCCGCTGATCTGGCGTTCCTCAACGTGCGCGCCGCCCCCGGCGGGGTGAGCGCGCCGCCCGACCTGCTCGACGGCTACCTCGCCGAGCAGCCGCACGACCCGGCCGTCACCCGGCTGGCGGTGCTGGCCGAGGAGCTGTCCGTGTACGTGTTCCAGTGGCCGCCGTTCGCCGCGTACAACACCGCGGCGGGGGTCGAGCACGTCCGGCGGCGGGCCCGCGCCCTGCACGACCGGTGGTTCGACGGGACGGCGGCATGAGACTGCTCTGCATGCCGTACCCCTCCGCCTCCGGCACCTGGGGCTGCACCATCTACATGCTCGCCGTCGCGCAGGCTGCCCGGCGGCGCGGGCACGAGGTCGTGTTCCACGCCTGCCCGCCCAGCTCCAGCCTGCTCACCGACAACGCGTTCCCGGTACGCGGCTTCGGCGGCGCGACCGGCACGGGCACGGTCGGCGCGATCGGCGACATCTACGACGTGTTCACCACCCTCGGCATGGACGACCCCGGCTACTGGCGGCACCTGCTCGACCTCGAACACGACGTGATCGCCGACGTGCGCCCCGACGCCATCCTCACCGACATGCGGCCCACCGCCCTCATCTCCGCCCGCCGCCACGGCGTGCCGTCCGTGGCCATGGCCTCGGTGGGCACCGACCCCCGGACACAGGCCAGGCCGTACGGGCACCCGCTGGACGACCTCGCCCGCGACAGCGCCCGGGTCCACGCCGGGCTGTCCGTCGACTCGTTCACCGAACTGCTGTTCTGGTCCGCCGACCGCAAGATCGCCAGCAGCTTCGAGCGGTTCGAACCGGAGCTGGCCGACGTGCCCGCGCTGCGCTACATCGGCTACCTCGACGGCACCAACCGGCGCGGACTCGACGGCCTGCCGCCCCGGCCGCAGCGGCTGGTTCTGGCATACCTGAGCACCGTCGGCTGGAACACCCAGACCATGGTCCGCTCCCTGGCCCGCAGCGCCGCACTGGCCGGCGTCGAGATCTGGTGCGTGACCAACGCCAACGGCCGCATCCAGGACGTCGACCCGCGCCTGCGCCTTTTCGACTACCTGCCGCTGGACGAGCTGCTACCCGAGTGCCGCGGCCTGCTGTTCCACGGCGGGCAGGGCAGCGCGCTGGCGTCGCTGTTCCACGGCGTGCCCGCCATCGCCTGCCCCGGGCAGAACTTCGAGCGCCGCTACAACGCCGACCGCATCCAGGCCCTGGGCTGCGGCATCCACGCCGGTGTGCTGGACCTGCGGCCCCGCGCGCTGTCGGCGATGATCGCCAGGATCGTGGACGACCCCGGTTTCAGCGCCGCCGCGACCACCGCGCAGCGGGAGCTGCGCGCCCTGCCCGGTGCCGACGGCGCCGTCGACCACATCGAGTCCCTGGGGGCCGCCCGCCATGCCCGAGCATGACCTCGCCCTGTTCCTGGTCGTCAACGACGCGTACGCGCCTGGCGCCGCCGCGACCCTCGCCTCCGCCGCCGCCGGCTCGTCACGTCCCCTGCGGGCCTACGTCGTCGACATCGACCTGCGCGAGTCGAGCAAGCGCCGGCTGGAGGCCGCCGGGACGCCGGTCACCTGGCTGCGGCTCGACACCGCCCAGCGGGAACTGCTCGGCTCGTTCCACCGCCACGACCGCTACACCCACTGGGAGGTGTACACCCGGGTGCTCCTGCCGCTCCTGCTGCCGCCCGGCGTCGACCGGGTCGTCTCCCTCGACGCCGACACCGTCGTGCTCGGCGACCTCGCCGAACTTGCCGGCCACGACCTCGGCGGCGGCATCCTCGGCGCGGTCGACGACCGGTGGATCGCCGGCATGTACGTACGCCGCCTGCTCGGCGCCGACCCGCGACGCCCGCTGCGCATCCCGCGCTACTTCAACGCCGGTGTCATGGTCGTCGACGTCGCCGCGTGGCGTCGCCACCAGGTCACCGAGCGCACCGTCGCGCTGCTGGGCGAGCACCGGCCGTTCGCCTACTACGAGCAGGACCCGCTGAACCTCCTGCTGGCCGGGCAGTGGCACGAGCTGCCCGAACCGTGGAACCGGCTGGCGCCCGCACCGCAGGTGACCCCCGCGCCCAGCTCGGCGGTCAACCGGCAGGGCGGCGTGGACCGCGGGCGGCTGCTCGACGGCGCCCGGATCGTGCACTTCATCGGAACCCGTAAACCGTGGCTGCCGGACACCGGCTACGAGCCGGAACTGCTCGCGGTGTTCGAACAGTTCGCCGACCGCACCGCACCCGCCCCGGGAACGGGCAGCTGACCCGGCCGTCGGCGACGGCAACATGTCACGCCGGACCGGGCGGCCCCGCACCCGGCGGCCGCAGACCGGCAAGACTCAGCTCACCGCGCAGCAACGCGGTGTAGGCGTCGGTCAGCGCGCGGGTCGGCTCGACGCCGAACTCGGCGGCCAGCCGGGCGCGGGCGGTGCCGAACACGTCCATCGCCTCACCCTGCCTGCCGGTCAGGTAGAGCGCCGTCATCAGCAGAATCGTCAGCCGTTCCCGCAGCGGGTGCTCACGCTGCAGCGCCATGAGCCCGGGGATGGCCGCGTCGCACTCCCCGAGCCGCACCTTCAGTTCCAGGCGGTGTTCGAGGCAGCCGACGCGGCGTTCCAGCAGCTGCCTGCGTCGGCTCTCGGCATACGGTCCGGGCAGTCCGGCCAGCGGCTCCCCGGTCCAGCTGCGTTCCGCCTCGGCCAGCAGGTCCGCCGCGCCGGCCAGGTCGCCGGCCGACTCGGCGGCCGCGGCCAACTCGACCGCGCGGTCGAAGTCGGCGACGTCGGTGCGGGCCTCGCCGAGGCGCAGCCGGTAGCCGATGCGCAACGTCTCGATCACCGGAGCGTCCCGGCCGCCCTGGGCGGGTTGCAGCGTGCGGCGCAGCCGGTAGATGTACGGCGGGATCAGCTTCGTGCCGGTGAGCGGCTCGCGGCTTCCCCACACGTTCTGCAGGATCGTCGCCGGGGTGACGACGCGGTCCACGTTGAACAGCAGCGTGGCGAACACCGCCTGCTGGCGCACCGGTCCGAGGTCGAGCCAGTCCCCGCCGACCTCGGCGTGCACCGGACCCAGTGCCCGGAAACACACGCCCGTCACCGCGTCGCCCCGCCCGCGTGAAGGTCTCCCATCAGTCCCCTACCCTGGCGTCGGGCGGCGGCTCCGACGAGCCGCCGCTGGATGACCGAGCCTTCGCGCATGGTCGGCCGCCACCGCGGCACGACCTCCCCCAAACATCGAAGCTCCCCAATCTCATCGTACGACGCTCGACATACACGCCGTATACATTGGAGGATGCTGACGCGGACAGTCGGACGAAAGTCCCAGGTGGCGGCGGGTGCGCCTCCAGCCAGCCACCGTGCAGGCGGGCGTCCTCGACGCTGAACTGCTCACCGGCCTGCTGGAGATCAGCCGTCGGCCCCGGCCGGACCAGCCGGCGGAAGGTTCACAGCGCCGACCGCCGGCCGGTGGGGTGGCGGGGGCGGTCACCGGCAGACTCCACGGATGAGGGGCCGCCACCGGTAAAGGACCCGGAAAGGTCACGCGGAGCCTACGCGGCGACAACACTTGTTGTCGCTCCGGCTGAAGCCCTAAGCTGAGGCCGTGATCGACAGTGACGTGCCGGAGCCTGTGCAGCAGGACCAGGTCGACGTCGCGCTCGCCGGTCTGCTGGCCGGCTGGACCGGACCGCCGACACCCGGTGGTCCGTCCAGCCGCGAAGCGGCACTGGCTCGGCTCGAGGTGCTGTTCAAGCTGCAGACGTCGGTCAACCGGCAGATCACGTCGGCCGCGACCGAAGCCGCCACCGCCGGCGCCAACTACGCCCAGCTCGGCGCTGCCTGCAACATCACCCGGCAGGGAGCCCGAAGACGCTGGCCCGGACTCGTCTTCGCCAGAACCAACCCGACTGAACCCGAAGGAACCACGATGAACGCCGCGCTCGCCCGCACCTACACCGTCCTGCTCATCGAGGACGACGAAGCCGACGCCATGCTCATCGAGGAGGCGCTGCTGGACAAGGGCGGCGCCCGTGCCGTGAACCGGGCCCGCGACGGCGTCGAGGCGCTGGAGCACCTGCGATCCGCCGACAACACGCGACCGGACCTCATCGTGCTGGACCTGAACATGCCCCGCATGAACGGCCGCGAACTGCTCGCGGTCCTCAAGAACGACCCCGCGCTGTCGAGCATCCCGATCGTGGTGCTGACCACCTCCGCCGCCCCCGACGACGTCAACGGCGCCTACCGGGGGCACGCCAACGCCTACGTCACCAAGCCCGTCCAGCTCGACGACTTCATCCGGTCCGTGCAGAGCATCGACCAGTTCTTCCTCGACACCGCCATCAACCCCAACGACAGCGGCGCCACGGCCTGACCTTCGCCCCTGCGGCGTGTTCGACAGGCCGAGCACCGTGACCGCCGCCATCAGCCGCCCGGCGAAACTACAGCACGTGACTGTAATCTCACATAACGTCACCACAGTTCAGGCGCGTTCGTTACCGAGTTCGTGACCGAACGAGTGCTGCTGACCGGCGCCACCGGGTTCGTCGGCTCCTTCCTGCTGAAGACCCTGCTCACTGCCACTGACGCAGACGTCGTCTGCCTCGTACGTGCCCCGGACCCCGCCGCCGGGTGGCGGCGGCTCGGCGAAGGCCTCGCGTGGGACGCCGAACCGCTGCCGTCCCGCCGCATCACCATCGTGACCGGCGATCTGACCCGGGACCGGATGGGACTGCACGCACCGACGTTCGACGCGCTGAGCCGGTCGGTGGACCTGGTGCTGCACGCCGCTGCCGACGCCAACCATGCTGCCGGCTTCGCCAGGCTCGAAGCCGCCAACGTCGCGGGCACCCGCGCGGCACTCCACCTCGCCGACGCGGCCGGTGCACGGTTCCACCTCCTGTCCAGTCTCGCGGTATTCGACGCGTGCGGGCGGACCGCGCCGGTCGACGAGGACACCGCCCTTGACCGGCTGCCCGTCCCCGAGGGCGGATACGGCCAGAGCAAACGCGCCGCCGAACGTCTGACGGCACAAGCGTTCTCCGCGGGGCTGTCCGGAGCCATCCACCGCCTGGGGCGTATCAGCGGTGACGCCGACAGCGGACTATGCCAGCGAAACGACGGACTCTGGATGCTGATCCGGGCCGGACTGCGCTTCGGCGCCCTTCCCGACGTCGACGTCCGGATCGACCTGACCCCGGTCGACTTCGCCGCCCGCGCCATCGTGGCCCTGTCCCAGGCGGCGCCCGCCCGAACGCCGCACACGTTCCACCTGCACAACCCGCGCCCGGCGGACATGGCAGACGTCGCCCGAGCGGCAAGCCGCCTCGGCCGGACGGTGACGCTGGTGCCCGTGGAGCAGTGGCGGCAGATCCTGACGACCGCTGGGCGGCGCGAGGCCGCCGACCGGATGCTGATGCTGATCGCCCGGCTGGTCGACGACACGCTCGGCACCAGGATGCCCCCGGTGGACAGCACACGTACGCGAGACCGCCTGGGGGCTCTCGGACTGGTCTGCCCACCCTTGGACGACGCGCTGCTCGACCGCTACTTCGCCTACTTCACCCGGACCGGCTTCCTGCCCGCCGACACGCCCGCGCTCAGTGGCACGGTGCGTTGAAGATGCCGGACGCACCCGACCCCCGCGCAGGCTACGCCGCTTGGCGACAGGCCGCCGCAGCAGCGGCAGCCCCTGCCATGCCGCACAGACGTGACGTCCGCGTCGCCCTGCTGTCCACCGTCATGCTCGACCTCGTCGCCGAGCTGCTGCCGGTGGCCGCCCGCCCTCACCGCCTCGGCCTCACCCCGATCCTGGCACCCTTCGGACGGCTGGAGGCGGAGCTGCTCGACCCGGATCGACGGGCGCGCGTGGGCGACGCGGACTACACGGTCCTCGCCGGCACCTGGCACGACGTGCTCGAGGCGCCCGGCCGCCACAGCGCCGGAGAACTCGAGAACCGCGCCTTCGACCGCTGGTCGTCGCTGGTCCGGATGGTCCACGAACACACCACCGCCCGACCGGTCCTACTCGGGTTCGGCACACCGCCCGCAGACCCCTATGGGCAGCAGGCACTCGTCGACCCGGAGGCTCCGTCGGCGACGATCCGGCGGCTCAACGCCCGTCTCGCCGCCGCATGCGCCGACAACGCCCTGTTCGTCGACGTCGAGCGCCTCGCCTCCCGCTCGGGTCTGGACACCTGGGAGGACACCCGCTTCTGGCACCAGATCCGCCAGCCGTTCGCCGCGGACGCGCTGCCCCAGCTGGCCGCGGCCATTGCCGACACCATCGCCGCCGACTGCGGACTCACCCGCCGTTGCGTGGTCGTCGACCTCGACAACACGCTGTGGCCCGGCGTGGTCGGGGACGACGGCATAGCGGCAGTCGCCCTCGACACCGGCGCCACCGGCGAAGCGCACGCCGCCCTGCAGCGCCACCTGCTCGCTCTGCGACAGCGGGGCATCGTCCTGGCGGTCGCCTCCAAGAACGACCACAAGCTCGCCGTACGGGCCCTCGACGAGGTCCCCGGGATGCTGCTGCGAGCGTCGGACTTCGCCTGGATCGAAGCCGGCTGGCAGCCCAAACCCGAACAGCTGCGCGCCATCGCCGACGGACTGCGCCTCGGGCTGGAAAGCATGGTCTTCGTCGACGACAACCCCGCCGAGCGGGCCGAAGTCGCCGCGGCACTGCCCGAAGTCCACGTGGTGAATCTGCCGCGCCACCCCTCCGGCTACGCCGCCGCGCTCGCCGCCACCCGGGGGCTCGCCGCCCACCGCGCTGGCACCGCCGGCACCACCCGTGCCACCTCCTACGCCGCCGTGGCCGCCGCCGACGCCCTGTCGCCGACGTTCGCGACACACGAGGCCTTTCTCGACAGCCTCCACATGCGCGCCTCCGTAGACCGGGTCAAGGTCGCGAGCCTCACCCGCGCCGCTGAACTCGTGGTGAAGACCAACCAGTTCAACCTCACCACCCGCCGCCGTACCGCCGCGCAACTCCTCCCGCTGATCGACGACCCGGACTGGTACACCGCCACGCTCACCCTCACCGACCGTCTCGCCAGCCACGGCGTCGTCGGCCTGTTGCTCGCCCACGCCGACGCCGACACCGCGACCGTCGACACACTGCTGCTGAGCTGCCGCGTGATCGGCCGCACGGCGGAGACGACACTGCTCGCCTCGGCAGTGCGATGGGCCCGTCAGCGGGGATGCCGCGAACTACGTGGCCTCTACCAGCCGACCGCCCGCAACAGCGTCACCGCCGACGTCTACGACCGCCACGGCTTCACACCCACGCCCGACAGCGGCGACGGGATCCGAACCTACCGCTTCGACCTGTCCCGTGGGCCCTTCCACGGGAGCCCGCACATCACCGAAAGGGACCACCATGACCGTCATGAACGCGACCAGTACCTACGAGCGGCTGTCCACGGTGTTCACGCGCGTCATGGGGGTTGAGCCGCCGCACGGGCCGGAGACCAGCCCGCAGGACGTCGAGGCCTGGGACTCACTCGGCCACATCAAACTGTTCGCCGAGGCCGAATCCGAGTTCGACCGCCAGCTACCCGACGAGCTGATGATCCCCGGGCACAGCCTGCGGCAGCTGGCCGAGGCCGTCGACGCGGCCCCGCCGGCGTGATCGTCCGCCTCGACCACGTCGGCTTCGCCAGCCCCAGCGCAGACGAGGGCACCGCACTCATGAAACGGCTGGGGCTGGTCCTGGCCGCGTCCGGGGCAGCCGACGACTACGGCGTCTCCTGCGACTTCTGGCAGGCCGGCGACGATCCGCAGGGCACCACGGTGGAGGTCGTCGCACCGACCCGGCCCGACGCCGCGATCACCCGGCGGGTCGCGATGTCCGGTTCATCGCTCTACCACCTGGCATTCGAGGTCGACTCCCTGGCTGAGGAACTGTCCAGACTGCGCCGGGCGGGTTTCCTGCCGATCGACCGCACCCCACGCTGCGGAGCCAAGGACGACATGCGCGTGGCCTTCGTCCTCGACCCGACGACCGACCTGCTGATCGAACTGGTCCACTACGGCGGCTGAGTCGTCCGGGGCCGGGTCACCGCAGACCACCACTCCAACTATCACGGAGCAGCCGTGACGTGACCGCGTCCCGGTGTGCGTCGGTTCAGCTCGACAGGGCCGAGGCGGGCCGCTGGGCGAACCACTCGATCTGCTCGCGCAGCGCCCGTGCCTCGGGCACGTCGGCGAACCGGGAGTCGCGCAGCGCGTCGGCGACCCGGGCCACTCCGGCCATCACCTCGGCGGTCCGCCGGGGCAGGTCCAGGCGCAGCACCGGGCCGAGGGTGTCGCGGGCCGCGGCCACGTCGCCGTCGCGCACCCGGACCAGCGCCAGCACGCACCGCGCGCCGGCCTCGTCGCCGAAGGACCGCTGCTCGGGTGGCGACGCCGCGTACAGGGCGATGGACCGGGTCGCCTCGTGCACCGCCCGTTCGCGCTGGTCGGGCAGGCACGCGTACGCGTCGGCGGCGTAGTGGTGGTGGCGGGCGGGCGCGAACAGGAAGATCCCGCCGAGCGCGTCGAGGTCGTCGTGGGTGTGGTGCTCGCGCAGGTCGTCGGCGCGCACCAGGGCCAGCCGCGCGGCTTCGGCGTGCCCGAGCCTGGCCAGCGCCCGAGCCTGCGCGCAGGCCAGCCACGAGGCCACCGATCCGGTCTGCTCGGCGGCGATGCCCGAGCCGCAGTCGGCGAACGCCGCGGCCTCCTGCGGCCGTCCGCCGGAGTACGCCAGCAGGCTCTGCAGGCCGCGGCTCCACGCCCGCAGGCCGGGGTGGCCGATGTTGTCGGCGCACACGTACGCCATTCGGGCCAGCGACATCGCCTGGTGCTCGCGGTCGAGGTCGTGGTGGGCCTTGGCCAGCATCCCGGACACGAGCGCGGCCAGCAGGTACAGCTCGCGCACGTGGTCGGGCTCCGGGTCGTTCTCCAGCCGGCTGAACACCCGTTCCTGGGCCTCCAGCAGCGGCCCGAACAGTTCGGTGACCGGGTCGCACAGGCACCGCCCGGCGAGCGCGGCCACCTCGTCGCGCAGCTGCTCGACGGTGATGTTCTCGGCAAGGATGGTCATCGGTTGTCGCCTCTCAGTGCACGCCGGACATCAGCTGGCCGATCCGGCGCGCGCCGAACCAGAAGCAGACGCCGACGATGATGGCCAGCAGGCCCAGGCTGCCGTAGTACGCGGCGTCGGACAGTTTGCCGCTCAGCGGCGTCACCCACGTGTTGAGCGCGTTGCCGGCGGCGGTGGCCAGGAACCACAGGCCCATCACCTGGCTGGCGTAGCGCAGCGGGGCGAGTTTGGTGGTGACGGACAGGCCGACCGGGGACAGCAGCAGCTCGGCGCAGGTCTGGATGAGATACACCAGCACGATCCACCACGGCGAGATCAGCCCGCGCGCCGCGGCCGCCCCGGCGGCGCCCATGACCAGGAACGACAGGCCGATGCCGAGCAGCGCCAGGGAGAACTTGACCGGGGTCGCGGGCTGGCGGCGGTCCAGCTTGGTCCACATCCAGGCGAACACGGGTGCGAGCAGCAGGATCAGCACCGGGTTGACGGACTGGAACCAGGCGGTGGGGATCTCGAAGCTGCCGACGGTGCGGTCGACCTTCTCGTTGGTGAACAGGTTGACCAGGCTGCCGGCCTGGTCGTAGATCATCCAGAACAGCGTCGCCCCGATGAAGATCCACACGTACGCGCTGACGCGGGAGCGCTCCTGGTGGGTCAGGGTCCGGTCGCGGAACATCATGATGAAGTACAGGGCGGGCACGACCAGCGCCAGGATCGTCAGCGCGTTCTTGACGTGGTCGGCCTTGAAGGTCCCCGCCGCGACGTCGACGGCCAGCAGGATCACGATCACGGCGAGCACGATCCCGGCGATCTTCAGGATCTTGTTGCGTTCGTGGGCCAGCAGCGGCTTGTGCGCCTTGAGGCCGACGCCTTCGAGCCGCCGGGAGCCCAGCACGTACTGGATGACCGCGATGGTCATGCCGACCGCGGCGATGCCGAACGCCACGTGCCAGTCGTTGCGGGCCGCGAAGATGCCGGTCAGCAGCGGGGCGAAGAACGCGCCGAGGTTGATGCCCAGGTAGAACAGGGTGAACCCGGCGTCGCGGCGGGACTCGTGCAGCTCGGGGTGCTTGTCGTACAGCTCGCCGACCATCGCGGAGATGTTGGGCTTGAGCAGGCCGGTGCCGAGCACGATGAGGACCAGGCCGAGGTAGAACATGGAGCGGGCGGAGAAGGCCAGGCTGTAGTGGCCCAGCGCGATGATGATGCCGCCCCACAGCACGCTGCGGCGGGTGCCCAGGATCCGGTCGGCGATCCAGCCGCCGGGCAGGGCCATGAAGTACACCATCGAGTTGTAGATCGCGTACAGCGACGCGGCGGCCACGTCGTCCATCCCGAAGCCGCCGTCGGTCAGCTCGGTGGCCAGGAACAGCGTGAGGATGGCCCGCATGCCGTAGAAGCTGAACCGCTCCCACATCTCGGTGAGGAACAGCACGACCAGACCGCCGGGGTGGCCGAACCAGGTCTTGACCGGTTTTCCCGATGCCGGCACCGCCGTGGTGGCCATCGCGTTACCCCCGGATGTGATGTACCCCGCAAAACAGGTCCAACCGGACAATATCGCGGCTCTCCGGTACACATGAGGCGCTCTGCGGAATAGGGTGCGACAGCGGCATGGGTCACGACGGGGAATCGTCGTGGCGTCCAGGTCGTTGCATCACGCGGAAGACTTACGACTGTGAGGAGCTGACATGGGCGATCGGATGTTGCGGGGAAGCCGACTGGGGGCCGTGAGCTACGAGTCCGAGCGCAACACCGAACTCGCGCCGCGTCAGATGCGCGAGTTCCTGTGCGCTCAGGGCCACCGTTTCGAGGTGCCCTTCGCGGTCGAGGCCGAGGTGCCCGGCACCTGGGAGTGCAAGTTCGACGGGAGTGTGGCACGGCTGGTCGACGGTACCGAGCCGGAGCAGAAGAAGGTCAAGCCGCCGCGTACGCACTGGGACATGCTCCTGGAGCGGCGCTCGATGGCCGAGCTCGACGAGATCCTCAACGAGCGGCTGGCCGACGTGCGCACCCGCCGCGGCCGCTGATCGACACACCGAAGGCGCCCACCCCGAACTCGGGGTGGGCGCCTTCGCGCTGTCAGTCGACGATCTCGCCCTCGATGACCTCGGTCGGCGTGCTGGCCGGCCCGGTCGGGCCCGAGCCGGGCGGCTGTGACTGCTGGGGCTGGTGGTGCGGGGTGCTGACGCGGACCTTGCGCGGCCCGAACACGTTGTTGGCGGCCGAGGCCGGGATGCGCTTCTCGGTCGCGGCACGCACCCGCCCGCGAGCGAGCGTGCGCACCGGCGGGACAAGCAGCAGCAGCCCGACGGCCGCGGTCAACAGTCCGGGGATGATCAGCAGCAGCGCCGCGATCAGCCCGACGACCCCGTCGAGGGCCTGGTCACCGCGGGGCTGACCGGCCTGGCGCGCGTCGCGCAGCCGCCGCCACGCCGACAGGCCCTCCTTGCGCAGCAGCACCGCGCCGAGCAGCATCAGGACCACGGCCAGCAGCAGGGTCAGGCCGACGCCGAGCAGCCTGCTGACGCCCCAGAACACGGCGAACTCCACCACGCCCAGGCACAGCACGGCCAGCGGCACCCACCGCAGCTTGCGCATCCGGTCACCTCCAGCCGGTCGAGCCGGCCCGGGTTCACGGCCAGCGATCACTCGGCTTGAACATACGCCGCACGCGCTCGCGACGGGACTGCGCACCCCACACCGTGACCTTCCACAGCGCCTCCTTGATGATCGAGCCGCTCATCTTGGACACGCCGTGCTCGCGCTCGGCGAACGTGATCGGCACCTCCACGATCCGGAAGCCGTTGCGGTGCGTACGGTAGGTCAGCTCGACCTGGAAGCTGTAGCCGCGCGAGGTCACCGTCTCGACGTCGATCTTGCGCAGGACGGGCAGCCGGTAGGCGCGGTAGCCGCCGGTGGCGTCCTTGACGCCCATGCCCATCACCACACGGGTGTAGAAGTTCGCGCCGCGCGACAGGATCAGCCGCCGCACCGGCCAGTTGATGACCTTGCCGCCGCGCACCCAGCGCGAGCCGATGACCGCGTCCGCGCCGCGCAGCGCGTCCAGCAGCCGGGGCAGCTCCTCGGGGGCGTGCGAGCCGTCGGCGTCCATCTCGACGACGGCGTCGTAACCGTGCTCGTGGGCCCAGTCGAACCCGGCGATGTACGCCGCGCCCAGGCCCTGCTTGCCGGGCCGGTGCAGGACCTTGACGTGGTCGTCGGCGGCCGCCATCTCGTCGGCGATCGCGCCGGTGCCGTCCGGGCTGTTGTCGTCGGCGATCAGGATGTCGACGTCGGGCGTCGCCTGGCGCACCCGGGGCACGATCAGGCGGACGTTCTCCGACTCGTTGTACGTCGGGATGATCACCAGGACCCGGCCCACGCCGGGATACCCGATCTCCGTCTCGTCGCCGCTCACCGGGACCTCCACGTCTATGCCGATGCTGCCTGTCCAGTGTCCTCCACCGGCGCGGGCCGGCGCCTGCGCGCCACGCCCGCCGCGACCAGCAGCGCGAGCGCCGCCAGCGTCAGCAGGTACTCCGGCCACGGCCCGAGGCTCGTCGCCGGCGTGGTGCCGGAGCCGAGGTGCAGGTCGCGCACGAGTACCGCGTCGGTGTTGAAACCAGATGCATCATGCACATTTCCGTCGGAAGTTACAAATCCGGACACACCGACAGTCGAGGCCATCAGGCTGTCGCGGCCGTGCTCGACGGCCCGCAGCCGCACCATGGCCATCTGCTGCATCGCCTCGGACTCGTCGAACGTGGCGTTGTTCGTCTGCACCGCGAGCAGCTGCGCCCCTGCTCGCACGGTGTCGCGCACGACGTCGTCGTAGGCGACCTCGAAGCAGATCACGTCGCCGACCTTCGCCGGGCCCAGGGTCAGCACACCGGGCGCGGTGCCCGCGACGAAGTCGGTGCGCAGCAGCTTGGCCTGGTTCGTGATCGCCTGCGCGAGCGGCTCGACGATCGGGCGCAGCGGCAGGTACTCGGCGAACGGCACCGGGTGCTGCTTGAGGTACATCTGCTCGGGCCGCGTGCCGGGCGCGAGGTCGGCGGGCCAGACGATGCCCGCGTTGCGGGACTGGCCCTGCTCCGGGCCGGACAGCACCGCGCCGACCAGGATCGGCGCGTTGATGGCGCGGGCGGCGGTGTTGATCGCGTCGGCGGCGCCCGGGTTGCGCAGCGGGTCTATGTCGGAGGCGTTCTCGGGCCATACGACCAGGTCGGGCTGCTTAACCTGCCCGGCCCGCACCTTGTCGGCCAGGGCCATGGTCGCGGCGACGTGGTTGTTGAGCACGGCCTGGCGCTGGGCGTTGAAGTCCAGGCCCAGGCGCGGCACGTTGCCCTGCACGACGGCGACCGTCACGGCGCGCCCGTCCGGGGTCGTCGTGGGCAGCACCAGTCCCACCAGCACCACCGCGAGCGCTCCGCCGGTCGCGGCCGCGGCGCGAGTCCAGGCCCGTGCGCCGACGGCCTGCCCGAGGGCGTACGCCAGCAGCCCGCCCGCCGCCGCGACGGCGAAGGTGACCAGGGGCGCGCCGCCGTACCCGGCCAGGGCCAGGGTCGGGGCGTCGGCCTGGCTGAACGCGAGCCTCCCCCACGGGAACCCGCCGAACGGGGCCCGGTCGCGCAGCGCCTCCTGCGCCACCCACAGCAGTGCGATCCCGGCCGGCCACACCCACGGCCTGTGCCGCGCGAACGGGCTGAGCCACGCCAGGGCCATGCCGAGCAGCCCCAGGTAGGTGGCCTGGAACAGGGTGAGCAGGATCCACGGGGCGTAGCCGACGTGCAGGTTCGTCCACGCCAGCAGCGGACCGAAGAACACCGCCCCGGTGACCAGGCCGAGGCCGAACCCGGCCCGCAACCTGCGCCCGCGTACCGCCACGGCCATCAGCGCGACGCCGATCGGGGCGGTCCACCACAGGCCGTACAGCGGGAACGCGACGAGCAGCGCCAGCCCGGCGACGACCGCCAGGCCCAGCGCGACGGGCAGCCGCAGCGGGGTGTCCGCGCCGGTCGGCATACCGCCGGGCGTCTTGTCCGGTCCGCTGTCGCCGTCCGCCGGAGCGAGGGTCTGCACAGTCACCACGTCACCAATCTCTCGCCGCCGCGCGCGCTCACACGCACCCACGCCAAGATCGGCGGCCAGGTGCCGCTGCAAGGCTACACAGCCCTGCCCGCAGCCCCTCGGCACCGTCGCGCCCACCCTGTGGGCTGCAGTTTCGGGGATACCGCACGCATCAGCGGAACCGAAGGCGCAGCCTGCTCGAACTGCGGCGGTCCGGGATAAAGGCCGGGGCGCGGCCGGTGATGGCCGCGCCCCGCACTCCCAACTTCAACGCCGCCAGCCCTCGACCTTCGGGCCGATCGGCGTCCGGTGCCTGAACCGGTGCCGATCGTTTTCTACTGATCGGTGCTGGCGCCTGCCGTGCCAGGCCGCCTGATCGGCGACGCCCGCCGGACGGCGGCAGGCACGGTGAAGGACCTCACGACGGTACCGGCGCGGCCTCGCACGGTCAATTTCACGATGTGGTCACCGAGGGTGACGAACGCCGCATTCGGGTGAGTCAGCCCAGCTCAGCGGCGAGCAGCGCCGCCGCGGCGTCGGGATGTTCCACCGAGAGGAGTCCCGCCGCCGCCAGAATGTAGGACACGTCGACGACCGTTCGGGCGGCTCGTGGCAGGGCCCAGCCGCCCGCGGTGTCGCCGAGGCCCGCGCCGAGTACGGCCTGCGCGACCTGGGGCGGGCTGTGCCGCAGCACGCCGCCGGAGCCGATCGCGGTCCGCACCGCGCGCAGGTCACGCCCGCCCCGGCGCGGCCCACCGGCCACGACGGCCTCGCCGCGGGCGTGGCGGCGCAGCGCCACCGTGACCGCCAGTTCGGCCAGCCGCTGGTCGACGGCCCGTTCGGTGCCGTCGTCGGCCACGTAGCCGGGATGCTCCGCGCGGGCGGCGGCCGCCTGTTCCAGGGCCTGCGCCTCGTCCGGTGAGATGATCTTCTCCAGGGCCGCGGCGGCCACGACTCCGGGCGCGGACCAGCGCATGCCGAGATCGCCCTCGACCGTACGGGCCGCCCACAGCACCCCGGCGACCTCGTCGCGGACCCCGGCCAGCTGCTCGGCATCGGGGGTCAGCACCGAGTACACGTCCGTGGTCGCCCCGCCGACGTCGACGACGAGCAGGTCCTCGGCCGTACGCGAGGCCAGCAGCTCGACCCCGGACAGGACCGCGTCGGGGGTCGCCGCGCGCACCAGCGAGGCGAACCGCGGCCCGCGCGACAGCCGCTTGCCGCCGATGACGTGCTGCAGGAACACCTGCCGGATCGCCGCGCGGGCCGGGCCGGGGTCGAGCACCCCGATCGCGGGCAGCACGTTGTCGACCGCCACGACCGGCACACCCGCCCCCGACAGCAGCGCGGCGAGCTGCTCGCGGCAGTCGGCGTTGCCCGCCAGCACCGTCGGCACCCGCCAGCGGGCGCTCGCCAGCCGGGTCGCGTTGTGGGTGATCGTCTCGGCGTCGCCGCCGTCGGTGCCGCCGACCAGCAGCACCACGTCGGGGCGGGCGGCGCGCAGCTCGGCGAGCCCCGCGCGGTCGAGGCGGCCCGCGGCGACGTGCACGACCCGCGACCCGGCCGACAGCCCGACCCGGTGCCCGGCCTGCGCCGTCACCAGGCGCTCGTAACCGACGACGGCCAGCCGCAGCCCGCCACCGGCCGATGAGCACACCAGCAGCCCGTCCGGGGCCCGGCCCGTGGCGGCCACCGCCGCGTCGAGGCCGTGCAGGACGTCGGTGCCGACGGTCGTACGGTGCGAACCGGTCGCGACGAGTTCACCGCTGCCCGTGTCGACCAGGGCCGCCTTGGTGAACGTCGACCCGACGTCGACACAGCACAGCAGGCTCACTGGGGCGGGACCACCACGGTGCCGGTCGCCGTCACCGCGGTCACCGGCGGGTCCAGGACCTCGGCCGCCGACTCCGACCGGTCCGGGCGGCCCCGGCACACCACGCGCGCCTCGAAGTCGATCGTGCGGCTGCGGGTGCCCATCCGGGCCACCGTCGCCACGATCTCCAGCACGTCCCCGGCCCGCATCGGGGCCTTGAACTGCACGTCGGAGTACGAGGCGAACAGGCCCTCGTCGCCGTCGAGCCGGATGCACACCTCGGTCGCGACGTCACCGAACGCCGCCAGGGCGTACGCCCCGTCGACGAGGTTGCCCGCGTAGTGCGCGTGGCCGTACGGCACGTACTTCCGGTGGGTAACGGTAAATCCGACGCTCATGCCCGCTCCTCGCTTCGCTCGTCACCGGCATGAGTCTTCACGTGCCCCATGATCCGCTCGCTGCGCTCGCTCATGCCGCCACTGCCTTCTTCCGGTCGGCCTTCTCGGTGATCAGCGCGTGCACCAGGTAGCTGGCGACCTCGCGCGGGGTGGTGCCGCGGCCGAAGATCCGGTCCACGCCGAGCTCGCCGGTCATCAGCTCGTCGAAGCGCGGGCCGCCGACGATCAGCAGCGGCCGCTTGTCGGCGGGCAGCGCCTCCCGGAACGCCGCCGACATCTCCCGCGTGTTGTGCAGGTGCGCGTCGCGCTGGGTGACGACCTGCGAGACGAGCACCGCGTCGGCCTTCTCCGCCTTCGCGGCCGCGACCAGTTCCGGCACGGTGATCTGCGCGCCGAGGTTGACGACCTTCAGCTCGCGGTAGTACTCCAGGCCCTTCTCGCCGGCGATGCCCTTGAGGTTGAGGATCGCGTCGATGCCGACGGTGTGCGCGTCGGTGCCGATGCACGCCCCGACCACCGACAGCTTGCGGCGCATCTTCTGCTTGACGACCGTGTTGACCTCCTTGGCGGTCAGCAGCGGGAAGTCACGCTCGACGACCACGACCTTGTCGAGCTCGACCAGGTGCCGGACGCTGCCGTAGATCACGAAGAAGGTGAAGCCGTCGCCCATCTGCTTGGCGTGCACCAGCATCGCCGGTTCCAGGCCCATCTTCGCCGCGAGCTGCAGCGCGGCCCCTTCGGCCTTCTTGTCGTGCGGCAGCGGCAGCGTGAAGCTGACCTGGGTCATGCCGTCGCCGGTGGTGTCGCCGTACGGGCGGATGACGGTCTTCACTGCTGCTCCTTGCCGGGGGTCTCCAGGATCTCGGTGGCCGGGTTGTAGTAGCCGTCGTCGTGCGCGGCGACGCCGTCCAGGCCCTTGCCCCGGTTCGCGGGCCGTTTCATGATCCCGAACGTGCCGTCCGCGATCGCGTTGAGGAGCGTGTCGCCCTCGATCTTTTCGAGCAGGCTGATCGCCTCGTCGAGGACCTGGTGGGCGCGGCGCTGGATGAAGCCGTCCGGGGCGGGCACGAAGTCCTCGTGCAGGTTGCCCGCCGCGCCGAGCACGTAGCGAACGTTCTGCAGGGCGATGTCGCGGTCGGACAGCCACGGCGTGACCACGGCCTCGGTCATCATGCCGACCAGCAGGATGCTCTGCCCGGTCAGCGCCCCGACCAGGTTGAAGAACCCGTCGAGCAGGTTGCCGCGGAACACGTCGCCGGTCATGTGCTTGGTGGGCGGCATCCACTTCAGCGGCGCGTCCGGGAACAGCTCCCGGGCCAGCAGCGCGTGGGCCAGTTCCAGGCGGAACGACTCCGGCAGCTCCGGGTTGATCTCGAACGCGTGCCCGAGCCCGAGCTGCCAGTCGGCGAGCCCCGCCTCGTGCGCGAAGTACTCGTTGAGCAGCTGCGACACGGTCACCGTGTGCGCGGCCTCGACGGCGTCGGCAGTGGTGAGGTAGTTGTCCTCACCGGTGTTGATGATGATCCCGGCGCGGGCGTGGATCTGGCGGGAGAACCGCTGGTCCACGAACGTGCGGATCGGGTTGATGTCGCGGAACAGGATGCCGTACATCGAGTCGTTGAGCATCATGTCCAGCCGCTGCAGCCCGGCCAGCGTCGCGATCTCGGGCATGCACAGGCCGGACGCGTAGTTGGTCAGCCGCACGTAGCGGCCGAGCTCCCTGCTCGACTCGTCCAGGGCGGCCCGCATCAGGCGGAAGTTCTCCTGGGTGGCGTACGTGCCCGCGAAACCCTCCCGGGTCGCGCCCTCGGGCACGTAGTCGAGCAGCGACTGCCCGGTGGAGCGGATCACCGCGATGACGTCCGCGCCCGCGCGGGCCGCCGCCTGCGCCTGCGGGATGTCCTCGTAGATGTCGCCGGTCGCCACGATCAGGTAGATCCACGGCCGCTGTTTCGGGTCACCGTACCGCTTGATCATCTTGTCGCGGTCGGCCCGGTTGCGGTCGATCTGCTTGATGCCCGCGGCGACCTGACGGCGCGACGCCTTCTTCGCGGCGGTGACGGCCCTACCGGAGGGCAGGTCGAACCGCACCGAACCGGCGGCAGCCTTCTGCGCCAGCAGGGTCAGCTGCTCCCCCGTCGGCTCCAGGCCGTGCTCGGCCAGGGCGTGGAACACCGGCAGCGCCACGCCGTGGCCCAGCCCGACGTCGTTACGTACCGCGTCGACCAGGCGGTTCACCCACGGGATGCCGTCGGGGTCGGCGCCGGTCACCCCGGCCAGCCGCAGCACGGCCCGCTCCACCGACACGGTGGTGTGCGACTGCGCCATCTCCACCACGGGCCGCCCGGCCTTCGCCGCCAGCGCCCGTGCCCGGTGCACCAGCGCCGGATCGAGGCCAAGTTTATTGCTGCTCATAGATCGTTTCTCCACGCAGTACGGTACGGACACAGACCGGCAGCTCGTCGTGCTGCTCAAGACTGGGCAGGGTGCCGGACAGGCCGGCCGGGGTACGCCACACCGCGAACGTCGCCGGGGAGCCCGGCACGAGCACGCCCTCGGCGTCTTCGTGCACGGCGCGCCAGCCGCCACGGGTGTGCGCCGCGAACGCCGACTTCGCGCTCATCCGCTGATGGGTGTTGAAGTGCTGCATCGCGGCCCGGACACTGCCCCACGGGTCCAGCGGCGTCACCGGGCTGTCCGACCCGAACGCCAGCGCCACGCCCGTGTTGTGCATCTGCCCCATCGGGTTCGACGCCAGGCTGCGCGCCACCCCGAGCCGCTGGGCGTACATCTGGTGCTCGCCGCCCCACAGCCGGTCGAACGCGGGCTGCATCGAGGCGACGATGCCGTAGTCCACGAACGCCGCGATCAGCCGCTTGTCCATGATCTCGGCGTGCTCGACCCGGTGCCGGGCGTCGCGCAGCGCGTCGGTGCCCAGCACCTGGTCCGCCAGCTCGAATCCGGCGACCACCGTCGAGATCGCCGCGTCGCCGATGGCGTGGAAGCCGCCCTGCATGCCGTGGCGGTGGCAGTCGAGCAGGTGATCGCGCACCTGCTCGGCGGTCACGTAGCCGTGGCCGCAGCCGCGCTCGCCGTCGAGGTAGTCCTCGCCCAGGTGCGCGGTCCGCGAGCCCAGCGCGCCGTCGGCGTACAGGTCGCCGCCCGCGCCGACCGCGCCGAGTTCGCGGGCCTTGGCCGCGCCCATCAGCTCGCCCCAGAACCCGTAGATCTCGGGCAGGCCCTGCCCGGACAGGCGCAGCAGCTCGGTGAAGTCGTCCTCGCTGGACGTGCCGGGCCCGCCGCACTCGTGCACGGCCGCGATGCCCAGGCTCGCCGCGTGGCGCAGCATCCGCATCTGCGCGTCGCGCCGCTGCACGATCGTGATCTGCCCGAACGCGGCCGCACGGACCACGTGGTGGGCGTCGCGCCGCACCCAGCCCGACGCGTCATAGCCGGGCGCGTCGGCGGACAGGGCCAGCAGGTCCGAGGAGACCAGCGCCGAGTGGATCGACGCCTGGGACAGGTACACGCTGCGCCCGCCCGCCGCCCGGTCCAGCTCACCCGCCGTCGGCGGGGTCTGCGCCGCACCCCAGGTGCTCTCGTCGAAGCCGTGCCCGAGCACGACCGCCTCCGGTCCCAGCCCGGACGCGAACTCGGCGACGGCCTTGAGCAGCTCGGTAGCGCTGCGCACCGCCGACAGGTCCAATCCGGCCAGGGCCAGGCCGGTGTCGGTGGCGTGCACGTGCGCGTCGACGAACGCCGGGGTGACCAGGGCCCCGCCCAGGTCCACGCGCAGGTCGGCGGTCGGGGCGTCGGCGAGCGGCCCGAGCCAGACGATGTGCTGGCCACGGGTGAGCAGCGCGGTGGCGCCGGGGTCGGCGGGGCTGCGGACGACGGCGTTGTGCCAGAGCGTCGTACGCTCGGCCGGCAAGGCGGAGATCTGCATTACGTCAGTCTGCCGTGCCGGACGTGGCCCGCGAGGCCTCGTGGTGCAGACGGGACTCGAACAGCCCTCGCACCGCCGGGACCTGGCGCAGCAGATCCAGCGCGTACGCCGCGTGGCCGGGCACGTAACCGTTGCCCACCAGCATCGTCACGTCCGCCGCCAGGCCCTCGGCACCCAGGGCCGCCGCCGCGAAGCTGGTCGCCATCGAGAAGAAGATCACGGTGCCGCCGTCGGCGGTCGACAGGATCGCCCCGTGCTCGCAGCCGGGCACGTCGACGCAGACCACGGTCACGTCCGCGGCCCGCCCGCCCAGCGCCGCGCTCACCGCGTCCGCGAGCGCCACCGGGTTGCGGGCGTCGGCGAGCGCGACGGCGTCGGCCAGGCCCGCTGCCTGTAGCGTCGCGCGCTCGCGCTCGATCGGCACCACGCCGACCGTGCGGCTCGCCCCGGCGGCCTTCGCGGCGGCCAGGGACAGCGAGCCGCTCTTGCCCGCGCCGCCGATCACGGCGACGGTCGGGTTGTCGTACTTGGCGACCACGCGCGCGGTCAGTGCGGGCGCTCCGCACACGTCCATGACCGCGAGGGCCAGCTCCGGGTCCAGGTCGGCGGGCAGCACCGCGGCGATGGAGCGGGCGAACAGGATCGCGTGGCCCTCGCAGGGGACCTGCTCGCCGCCGCCGTCCCAGCGCTTGAGGCCGTCGGTGATCGACAGCGGGGTCAGCGTGAGCGAGACCAGGGTGGCGACCTTGTCGCCGACCTTGAGGCCGAGCGGGGAGTCCGGGCCGACCGCCTCCACGGTGCCGATCAGCATGCCACCCGAGCCGGTGACGGGGTTCTGCATCTTGCCGCGCGCCCCGATGATCTCCAGGACCTCGGCCCGGACAGCCGCCCCGTCGCCATTGTGCTTGGTGGCCAACTGGCGGAAGCTGGCCGCGTCGAGGTTGAGCCGCTCGATGGCGATACGCACCTCGTCTGCCCCGATTTCCGACGCATTGTCCAGGCGAAGTGCCGCCTGGGGCAATACCCCGCGCGGTTCCAGGACCCGGTGCAGGCCGATCGGTGACGTCATTGTCCGGTTCTCCTAAAAAGTGAAGTGCACCCGCGAGATCAAAACCAAAATTGCGGTTAGATTTGAACTGTGCGGGAAATTCTACGGCAGACTAGTTGGTACGCCGAAGAACTTCCAGTATGGTCAACGGGACCGCAAAGGAGAGGCCACCGATGAACGCTGGGCAACCCTACGAGTACCGCCGCGTAGAGCTGATCGAACCGGACTGGACCCGGTTCCCGGGCTGGCGCGACGTGACCCTCGCGCAGTGGGAGTCCGCGCAGTGGCAGCGCGTCAACTGCATCAAGAACATCAAGCAGCTGCGCGCCGTGCTCGGTGACACCGTCGACGAGCGCTTCTACGCCGACCTCGAGGCCGACCAGAAGGCCCTGGCCACGATGTCGATGCTGGTCCCCCCGCAGATGATCAACACGATGGCGCGGGAGGAGCTGACCACCGAGGCGTTCTACGCCGACCCGGTGCGGCGCTACATGATCCCGGTCGCCTCCGACCGGCTCACCGAGTGGGCCAGCCACCCGCACGCCAGCCGCGACAGCCTGCACGAGCACGACATGTGGGTCGCCGAGGGGCTGACCCACCGCTACCCCACCAAGGTGCTCGCCGAGCTGCTGTCCACCTGCCCGCAGTACTGCGGCCACTGCACCCGCATGGACCTGGTCGGCAACTCCACCCCGGCGGTCGAGAAGCTCAAGCTGACCCTCAAGCCCGTCGACCGCTACGACGCGCACATCGCCTACCTCAAGGCCCACCCGGGCGTGCGCGACGTCGTCGTGTCCGGCGGCGACGTGGCCAACGTGCCGTGGAAGAACCTCGAGTCGTATCTGATGCGGCTGCTGGAGATCGACACCATCCGCGACATCCGGCTGGCCACCAAGGCGCTGATGGGCCTGCCCCAGCACTGGCTGCAGCCCGAGGTCGTCGAGGGCCTGGAGCGGGTCGCCCGCACCGCCCGCCGGCGCGGCGTGAACCTGGCCATCCACACCCACGTCAACCACGCCAACTCGATCACCCCGTCCGTGGCCAGGGCCGCGAAGACGGCGCTCGAGGTCGGCGTACGCGACGTGCGCAACCAGGGCGTGCTCATGCGCGGCGTCAACGCGACCTCGCCGGACCTGCTCGACCTGTGCTTCGCGCTGCAGGGCGAGGCGAACATCCTGCCGTACTACTTCTACATGTGCGACATGATCCCCAACGCCGAGCACTGGCGGGTGTCGGTCGGCGCGGCCCAGCAGCTGCAGCACGACATCATGGGCTACCTGCCCGGCTACGCCACCCCGCGCATCGTCTGCGACGTGCCGTTCGTCGGCAAGCGCTGGGTGCACATGGTCACCGAGTACGACCGCGAGAACGGCATCTCGTACTGGACCAAGAACTACCGCACCTCGATCGAGGCCGACCAGAACGTCGACGTGCTGTCGCAGCGCTACGCGTACTACGACCCGATCGACACCCTGCCCGAGTCGGGCCAGAAGTGGTGGCGCAAGCAGCTCGAAGAGCAGCTCACCGCCCAGGCCTGACCCACGACGCCGGTCCTGCCTCCCGCTGTTCACGCAGCCGGGAGGCAGGACCGTCTCAGTCCGGGACCGTGCCCGCGACCACCCACACCGTCAGCGCGACCAGGAAGTCCTCGCGCGCGTCCGCCTCGTGCACGGTGTCCAGCCACCGGTCGACCATCGCGGTGGTGTCGCCGTCCTCCTCCCCCACGATGTGCAGCAGCAGGTCGCGCTCGAAGTACGGCACCACGTGCTGCGCCTCGGCCGGGTCGGTGAAGCACATCGTCATCGGATGGCACTCCAGCTCGTACACCCCGACCCGGCGCAGCCGGTTGCGCAGCGTACGGCCCATCGACGGGTTGCACATGACGCTGTGGTGCCGCAGCCGCCACAGCATCGGCGCGAGCACCTCGGCGGGCATCCCGTCGAAGACCAGCGAGTCCCAGTCGGTGTCGACCAGGCAGATCCGCCCCTGCGGCCGGGTCACCCGGACCAGCTCCCCGATCACGGTCTCCGCCTGCGGCAGGTGCTGCAGCGTACGCTCGCACCGCACCGCGTCGAAGACCCCGGCCGGGTAGTCCAGCCGCGCCAGGTCCCCGGTGCGGAAGCGGACGGTCCCGGCGTCGGGGTGGGTCTGGTGCCAGCGCTCGTATCGCTGTGCGGCCAGCGCCAGCATGCTGCGCGAGTTGTCGATCCCGTCGACCCGGCCGTCGACGCCGACCAGCAGCGCCAGCGAGCACGCCTCCTCCCCCAGGCCGCACCCGCCGTCGAGCACGTGATGGCCTGGTTTGATCTGCAGCGTCTCGCAGGCCCGTGCCCTGATCCCGGTGATCGCCTCGTGGGCCGCGGCCCGGTCGAGGTACGCGACCAGCCGCGCCTGCATCTGCGGCGGGCTCTGGTCGACCCGCGCGTAGTGCGGCGTGAGCGGCGCGTCCGTCATACCTCAATTCTGTGAGTCCCACGACCTCCACAGGCGAAACCATGCAGATCACGTCAGTCGCCCGGTGCCAGGCGCGGTTCAGGCCGCCAGGTTCGGGACGCGACGGCCGAAAGCGTCCGTTCGGCGCTGATCACCGCTAAGTTGTCCTCAGGAACACGAGCGGGGAGGATCGTCGCCCATGCGAGAGATCGTGCTGGTCCGGCACGGGCAGACCGAGTGGAGCGCCAACGGGCGGCACACCTCCTTCACCGACCTGCCGCTGACCGCCGAGGGTGAACGCCAGGCCGCGCAGCTGGCCGGACGCCTGGCCGGGCGGGCGTTCGCCGCGGTGCTGTGCAGTCCCTTGCAGCGGGCCAGGCGCACTGCCGCGCTGGCCGGGCTGGAGATCACCGCCACCGACGACGACCTGCTGGAATGGAACTACGGCGCCTACGAGGGCCGGACCACCGTGGAGATCCGCCAGGAGCGTCCCGAGTGGACCGTGTGGCAGTCCGGCTGTCCCGGCGGCGAGACCGCCGCCCAGGTCGGCGCCCGCTGCGACCGCGTCCTGGAACGGGCCCGCACGATGCTGGCCAGCGGCGACGTCGCGCTCGTCGGGCACGGCCACCTGCTGCGCGTGCTCACCGCCCGCTGGCTGGGCCTGCCCCCGCAGGACGGCGCGCTGTTCCGCCTGGAGACGGCCACCGTCAACGTGCTCGGCTACGAGCGCGAGACCCCCGTGCTGCTGCGCTGGAACAGCTGAGGTCCGCCCGCCGCGGATGTCGAGAACGCGGCGTCGGCTCCGTCCCCCGGGTATACATACCGGTGGCCGTGCCCGGCCACGTGACGGACAGGGAGAGACCACCATGGCGATTCAGCGCATGGACAACGTCGGCATCGTCGTCGAGGACCTGGCGGCGACGGTCGCGTTCTTCACCGAACTCGGCATGGAGCTGGAGGGCGAGGCGCAGATCGAGGGCCCCTGGGCCGACCAGTCGGTCGGGCTCGCCGGCATCCGCTGCGACATCGCGATGATGCGCGTCCCGGGCGGCCCCGGCAGGCTGGAACTGGCCAGGTACCACACCCCGGCCGCGATCCCGGCCGACCCGCAGAGCCCGCCACCCAACACCCTCGGCCTGCACCGGGTGATGTTCGCCGTCGACGACATCGCCGACGTCATCGCCCGGCTGCGCCCGCACGGCGCGGAGCTGCTCGGCGAGGTGGCCCGGTTCCAGGACAGCTACCTGCTCTGCTACCTGCGCGGCCCCGGCGGGATCATCGTCGCGCTGGCCCAGGAGATCGGCTGACGATTTCTTCGGCGGGGATGTCGAGAACCGGCTTCCCGCTCCGTCCCCGGTGCACACGGCCGACCCGGGCCGTACCCGTAAGGAGAAGATGATGGCCAAATACCTGCTGCTCAAGCACTACCGTGGCGGCCCGGAGCGCGCGGTGGACTACGCGACGATGGACCAGTGGACGCCCGAGGAGGTCGACGCGCACATGGCCTTCATGCGCGCCTTCGCGGCCCGGTTGCAGGAGTCGGGCGAGTTCGTCGACACCCAGGCGCTCGCGCCCGGCGGGACGTTCGTACGCCACGACGGCGAGGGGCGGCCGCCGGTGACCGACGGGCCGTTCGCCGAGACCAAGGACCTGATCGCCGGGTGGTACGTCATCGACGTCGACTCGTGGGAGCGCGCGGTGCAGCTGGCCGGGGAGCTGTCGGCGGCACCGGGACCCGGCGGCGAGCCGTGCTGCGAGTGGCTGGAGGTCCGGCCGTTCGTGGGCTGCCTGCCCACGGCGACCGAGTGAACGAGCCGCTGCTGCGGGACCTCGTGCCCGCGGTGATCGGTGTCCTCGTCCGGCGCGGAGCAGATTTCGCGTCGGCCGAGGACGCCGTCCAGGAAGCCCTGGTCGAGGCCGTCCGCGGGTGGCCGGACGGGCCGCCGCAGGACCCCAAGGGCTGGCTGGTCACGGTCGCCTGGCGCAAGTTCCTCGACGACGCCCGCGCCGAGGCGTCCCGGCGGCGGCGCGAGGAGCGCGTCGAGTCCGAGCCGCCGCCCGGTCCGGTCGAGGCGGCCGACGACACGCTCCAGCTGTACTTCCTGTGCGCGCACCCGTCGCTGACCCCGGCGTCGGCCGTCGCGCTGACCCTGCGCGCGGTCGGCGGCCTGACCACCCGCCAGATCGCGCAGGCCTACCTGGTGCCGGAGGCGACCATGGCCCAGCGGATCAGCCGGGCCAAGCGGACCGTCTCGGGCGTCCGGTTCCACCAGCCCGGTGACCTCGCCACCGTGCTACGGGTGCTCTACCTGGTCTTCAACGAGGGCTACTCCGGCGACGTCGACCTCGCCGCCGAGGCGATCCGGCTGACCCGGCAGCTGGCGGCCAGGACCAGCGACGAGGAGGCGGCGGGCCTGCTCGCGCTCATGCTGCTGCACCACGCGCGCCGCCCGGCACGGACCCGGCCCGACGGCAGCCTCGTGCCGCTGGCCGAGCAGGACCGCCGCCTATGGGACACCCGCCTGATCGCCGAGGGTGTCGACGTGCTCCAGACGGCCCTGGCCCTCGACCGGCTGGGCGAGTTCCAGGCCCAGGCCGCCATCGCCGCGCTGCACGCCGACGCGCAGGCCGCCGAGGAGACCGACTGGGTGCAGATCGTCGAGTGGTACGACGAGCTGCTGCTGCTCACCGACAACCCGGTCGCCCGCCTCAACCGGGCGGTAGCGGTCGGTGAGGCCGACGGTCCACGGGCCGGGCTGGCCGCCCTGGCCGAGCTCGACCCCGCGCTGCCCCGGCACACCGCCGCCGCCGCGTACCTGCACGAGCGGGACGGCAACCCGAGGGTCGCGGCACGGCTCTACGCCGAAGCCGCCTTGGCTGCCCCCAACATCCCCGAGCGGGACCACCTCACACGGCAGGCCGCCCGGCTCAACGCGCAGTCGCGCGGCCGCCACGGGGCGCGGGCGGCAGGTGCTAGCCCGCGCCAGGGCCGGCCGGAACTATAACGAATGTAAATCGATGAATGAAGATTGGTTGCAACACCGCTTCTCAACATCGAAACTTTCCAACATCGGTGCCATCCCGTCGGCATCGCGCCCCGTGGGGGGCTACCGATCGTTGGAGGGGCCAGGATGAGGGTCGGCAACGTGGCACGTGTTCTCGCTTTGACCGCGTCGTCGCTCACGCTCCTGGCGACGGCGTCATACGCACAGGCGCCGCAGGCGCGAGCGCAGGCGCAGGCCGCCGAGAACTTCACCCTGGTGATGCTGCCCGACACCCAGTACGCCTCCGAGTACTGGCCCGAGGTGTTCCGGTCGCAGATGCAGTGGGTGGACACCCAGCAGGCCGCGCGGAACATCGAGTACGTCCTGCACGTCGGCGACGTGGTCGACAACTCCGACCAGCTCGCCCAGTGGAACAACAGCAAGAGCGCGATGGGCCTGCCCACCGACGACGTCCCCTACATCATCGCGCCGGGCAACCACGACCTCGACCCGGGCACCGCCTCGACCACCCGCACCACGACGCGGTACAACACCCACTACCCGCGCTCCACCTTCACCGGGCTGCCGTCGTTCGGCGGGACCTACCCTGCCGCGAAGAACGACAACACCTACCACACCTTCACCGCGGGCGGAGCGGACTGGCTGGTGCTGGCGCTCAAGTACGCACCGAGCGCCGCCGAGATCGCCTGGGCGAACCAGGTGGTGGCAGCCCACCCGGGCCACAACGCCATTCTGGTCACGCACGCCTACCAGAACGGCAACACGAAGGACACCAACGGCACTCGGCTGTGGAACGAGCTGGTCAGCAGGCACGCCAACTTCCGGTTCACCTTCTCCGGTCACTACCACAACGCCGGCAGGATCACCCAGCAGGGCATCCATGGCAACACGGTCCACCAGATCCAAGCCGACTACCAGAACAACAGCTCCCGCGACCCCAACAGCTACCTGCGGGTCCTCACGTACAACCCGACCGCCGACAGCCTGGACGTCAAGACCTATTCGCCGTTCCTCAACCGCTACATGACCGACGCGACCAACCAGTTCGTCCTGAACAACATCAATCCGGTCCGCCCGCGCCGCGGTGAGCTCCTCACCGGCCGCCAGCTGGATTTCAACAACGATCGCCGCACCGACATCTTCACCACCGGCGATGGTTGGCTGTACTCCAGCGCAGCCCAGACCAGCTGGATCGACCTCGCCGCGTCCACCGTCGGGCTCGCCGACGTGCGTTTCGGCGACTTCAACGGCGACGGCCGCACCGACGTCTTCCGGGCCACCGGCGCCACCTGGCAGTACTCCAGCGCAGGCCAGACCAGCTGGATCGACCTCGCCGCGTCCACCGTCGGACTCGACGACCTGCGCCTGGGCGACTTCAACGGCGACGGCCGCACCGACGTCTTCAACGTCTCCGGCACCCAATGGCGCTACTCCGACGCGGGCCAGAGCAGCTGGATCAACCTGCTCAACTCGGTGGTCCCCCTCGCCGACCTGCGCTTCGGCGACTTCAACGGCGACGGCCGCACCGACGCCTTCCGGGCCACCGGCGCCACCTGGCAGTACTCCAGCGCAGGCCAGACCAGCTGGATCGACCTCGCCGCATCGACCGTCGGACTCGACGACCTGCGCCTGGGCGACTTCAACGGCGACGGCCGCACCGACGTCTTCAACGTCTCCGGCACCCAATGGCGCTACTGCGACGCGGGCCAGAGCGGCTGGATCAACCTGCTCAACTCGACGGTCCCCCTCGCCGACCTGCGCCTGGGCGACTTCAACGGCGACGGCCGCACCGACGTCTTCAACGTCTCCGGCACCCAATGGCGCTACTCCGACGCGGGCCAGAGCAGCTGGATCAACCTGCTCAACTCGACGGTCCCCCTCGCGAACCTGCGATTCGGCTGAGTTTGAGGAAGTCCGCATCGGCCGCGTACGGCCGATGCGGACTTAGGCCCGCAGTGCTTCGTCAGGGACGGCGCCGACGGCCGACAGCACACCGCTGAAGAACCGGCGGATGCACACGGCGAGCACGATCTGCAGCACGTCGGCGTCGGACAGGCCGAACTCCCGCAGCACGGCGGCGTCCTCGCTGGTGACCGCCGTCGGGTCGGCGGCGACCCGGTCGGCGAAGTCCATGATCGCGACGTCGACCGGGTCGAGGCCCGCGCGGTGGTGGTCGGCGACGATGGCGCGCAACTGCGGCTCGTCGTAGAAGCGGTCGCGCAGCACCTTGGTGTGGGCGAGGGTGCAGTAGTCCGAGCCCAGCCGCCGGGCCGCGGCGAGCGTGACCAGCTCGTACCGGCGCAGGTCCATGCCGTCGCGCACGCTGCCCGCCAGGTGCTCCCAGCCCGCGTACGCCTCGGGGCGCAGCGCGAACACCCGCAGGTAGTTGGGGACGGGGCCGGTCTCGGCGGCGTACAGGGGCGACTCGGCGGGGGTGTCGAGAAAGGTCATGGCGCAGAGGCTAGACGCGCTCGCGTTCCGGCACCGGCCGGTGTCCGCGATCCGTCAGGCGGCGGGGCGCGCGTCGGCCGGGACCTGGAGCAGGCCAAGGCTGTTCTGCCAGAGCGTGCCGAGCTGGGCCGGGTCGTTGAGCAGCTTGGCCAGCAGCACCCGGCCCTCGATCTGGGCCACGATGGAACGCGCCGCCTCGCGGGTGTCCACGGCCGGGCCCGTCTGACCGGCGGCCTTGGCCTCGGCGACGACCTTCTCGATCATGTCGATCTGCGTCTCGAAGATCTCCTGCAGGCGGTCGCGGATCTCCGGGACCTGGCTGCTCAGCTCGGAGGCCAGGTTGCCGAACATGCAGCCGACGACCATGCCCTCCTGGCGCAGCGCCGCGCGCTGGAACTCCTCGGTGGCCTCGAACAGGTCGGCGAGCCGCCGCAGCGGCTCGCGCCCGCTGCCGAGCAGTTCGCTCCACTGCTGCCGCTGGGCGGCCCAGTGCTCGTCGATGACGGTGAGCGCGAGCGCCTGCTTGGAGGCGAAGAAGTGGTAGAAGCTGCCCTTCGGCACACCGGCCGCCGTACAGATCTCGGCGACGCCGAGCGCGGAGTAGCCCCGCTGCTCGATCAGCGCCTTGGCCGCTTCGAGGATCTTGTTCCGCGCGTCACTCTTCCTGCCCATGCCGTTGACGATACACGACCAGTCATCTACCTTTTACTAGACCGGTCGTCTAGTAACGCGGCGGCTGGCACTACCAGCAAAGGAAACGCATCATGAGCTTCGAAAACGGACGTAAGGTCGCAGTGATCACCGGCGCTTCGCAGGGCATCGGCGCGGGCCTGGTGCAGGCATACCGCAAGCTGGGTTACGGCGTCGTGGCGACCTCCCGCACGATCGCCGCCTCCACCGACCCGGACATCGTGACCGTGCAGGGCGACATCGCCCACGCCGACACCGCGGAGCGAGTCACCCGGGCCGCGCTGGAGCGTTTCGGCCGGATCGACACACTGGTCAACAACGCCGGCATCTTCCTGGCCAAGCCGTTCACCGACTACACCGTCGACGACTTCGCCGCGGTCACCGCGATCAACCTGGCCGGGTTCTTCCACCTGACCCAGCGGGTACTGCCGCACATGCTGGAGGTCGGCGGCGGCCACATCGTCAGCATCACCACCAGCCTGGTCGACCAGGCCGACAAGAACGTGCCGTCGGTGCTCGCCTCGCTGACCAAGGGCGGGCTCAACTCGGCCACCAAGTCGCTGGCCATCGAGTACGCGACGCGCGGCGTGCGGGTCAACGCCGTCGCCCCCGGCATCATCAAGACGCCGATGCACGCGGCCGAGACCCACGAGACGTACGCGGGTCTGCACCCCGTCGGCCGGATGGGTGAGACCAGCGACATCGTCGACGCGGTGGTCTTCCTGGAGTCGGCGCCGTTCGTTACCGGCGAGATCCTGCACGTCGACGGCGGCCAGAACGCCGGTCACTGAGCCCGCTCACCCACCGGAGAGGAACGGCCATGCCCATCGTCAACATCCAGATCACCCGCGAGGGCACCACGCCCGGCGCGACGGCGGCCACCGCCGCGGAGAAGTCGGCCCTCATCGAGGGCGTCAGCAAGCTGCTGCTCGACGTGCTGAACAAACCACTGGACTCCACATTCGTCGTCATCGACGAGGTCGAGTTGGAGAACTGGGGCCGGGGCGGCCTGGCCGTCCCGCAGTACCGCGAGCAGCAGAGCGCGGGCGGCTCCGAGTAGTACGACGGGCAGGGGCGTGCGGTTTCCGGTGGCGTACCGGGAACCGCACGCCCCTGTCGGCCCGAACGCTAACGGCTTCTTAACACCACATCGGACAGAATCCCGACGGACGGCCGTGAGCGCGGTCGTATCGAGCGATACGGTGGTGACATGGCCGAACCGGTGACCGGCACGACGACGGACCTGCACCTCGGCATGCTCGCCTGGGCCTCCGACGAGGCGGCCCGGCGGCTGCGGTATCCGTTCCTAGCGGGCGTGGCCGGGATCGGCGGCGCTGCGATCTTCGCCGCGGTGGGCTGGACGATCGTCGCCGTGGTGCAGCGCTCCGACCAGGACCTGGTGCTGCGGTACTGGCTGTGGCACGTGGCCGCGGCAGGTCTGCTCGCGGCCGGGCTGGGCACGCTGGCGGTGCAGCTGTTCCACCAGTCCGGCGGCGGCTCGGGCGCCGAACGGGCCTGGCTGCTGGCGGCGCAGGCGGTCGCCGTGCTCGCCCCGCCGCCCGGCCTGCTGCTGATGGTCGCCAGGCCGCTGCTGTTTCAGGGCTACGCCGTGAACGACCGCTGGGGCGTGCCGGTGCTGCTCGCCGGTGGCGTGGTGCTGGCGGGCGCGGTCACCGCCGGGGTGCGCCACGTACGGCGGGTTCCGGCGCGGCAGCGGCCCGCGGTGGTCTGGTTCGCCACCGGTGTGGCCGCCGTGCTGGCCGGGCTGGCCGCCATCGGGCTCACCGCGCTGTTCCTGCCCGCGCCGCTGCCCTGCTGCTCCTGGTAGGGCTACTCCGCCAGGTGGATGCGGGGCGCGCGCTGCTCGAACGGGGTGGACAGCACCACGGTCGTGCGGGTGGTGACGTTCGCCGACGTACGGATCTCCTGCAGCAGGCGCTCCAGGTCGACCGGTGACGCGACGCGTACCAGCAGGATGTAGAAGTCCTCGCCCGCGACCGAGAAGCACGACTCGATCTCGGACAGGTGGGCCAGGCGGTCGGGGGCGTCGTCGGGCTGCGCCGGGTCGAACGGGCGGATCGCCACGAACGCGGTCAGCGGCAGGCCGATCGCGTTGTAGTCGACCCGCGCGCCGTACCCGGTGATGACGCCGCGCTGCTCCAGCCTGCGTACCCGCTGGTGGACGGCGGACACGGACAGCCCGACCTTCTCGGCCAGGTCCGTGTACGACATGCGCCCGTCGGCGGTCAGGGCCGAAACGATGGCCTGGTCGGTCTCTTCCACGGCGCTCAAACTACACCGCCCCGCCGTGCGGGCGCACCAGCACTTTCAGCGCCTTCCGATCGTTCATCGCGGCATATCCGCCCGGCACGCCGTCCAGCCCGACGGTCGCGTCGAAGACCGGCGACGGGTCCAGCGTCCCGGCCAGCACATCGGCCAGCAACTCCGGAATGTAGGCCCGCGCCGGGGCGACCCCGCCGCGCAGCGCCACGTTGCGGCCGAACATGTCGCCGATGTCGACGCCCGCCGAGCCGCCGTGCGGCACCCCGACGAAGCCGACCGCTCCCCCGTCGCGGGCCACGCCGATCGCGGTGCGCATCGACTGCTCGGTGCCGACGGCCTCGATGACCGCGTGCGCGCCCTGGCCGCCGGTCAGTTCCCGCACCACGGCGATCGCCTCGTCGCCCCGCTCGGGCACCACGTCGGTCGCGCCGAATCGCCTGGCCAAGGCCGTACGGGCGTCGTGGCGGCCCAGCGCGATGATGCGCTCGGCGCCGAGCCGGTGCGCGGCGAGCACCCCGCACAGCCCGACCGCGCCGTCGCCGACCACCGCGACGGTGCCGCCCCGGCGCACCCCGGCGGCGAGCGCGGCGTGGTGCCCGGTCGACATCACATCGGACAAGGCGAGGATCTTGACCAGTTCGGCGTCGCCGAGCCCGGACGGCAGCTTGACCAGCGTGCCGTCGGCGTACGGCACCCGCACCGCCTCGCCCTGGCCGCCGTCGGAGCCGGGCTGGCCCCAGAAGCCGCCGACGGGGCACGAGGTGTGCAGGCCTTCGCGGCAGAACTCGCAGACGCCGTCGGACCAGACGAACGGGGCCACCACCGTGTCGCCGGGTTTGACACCGGTGACGTCGGCTCCGGTGGACTCGACCACGCCCAGGAACTCGTGGCCGATGCGCTGGCCGGGCTCGCGGGCGGCGACGCCCTGGTAGGCCCACAGGTCGCTGCCGCAGATGCAGGCGTGCGTCACCCGGACCACGGCGTCGGCCGGGTGCACCAGGACCGGGTCGGGGACGTCCTCGACCCGTACGTCGTGCGGGCCGTAGATCACCGTTGCGTGCATGTGATCATCGTAGTCGCGGCGCTCCGCCGTGGTCGGCGGGATGCCCGCCAACCCGCGCGGGGCTCAGTGGCGCTCGCGGAGCAGGCAGAACTCGTTGCCCTCGGGATCGGCGTACACGGTGAGGTGCTCCTGCTCGCGGACCAGCACCGCCCCGGCGGCGACGATCGCGGCCCGCTCGTCGTCGTCGGCGACGATGTCGAGGTGGATGCGCCCGACCGGGAGCAGGTCGCGCGCCTGCGCGAGCCACACGTCGGGCTCGGTGCCCGACGGGTCGTGCAGCAGCACCGACTCGTGCTCGTCCAGGCTGCGCCCGGCGAGCTTCACCGCGTCCTCCTCGTGCACCGGCAGGCCGGTGACCAGGCTCCAGAAGGGCGCCATCAGGTACGGGTCACGGCAGTGGATGACGACGGAGGAGATGTACGGCATGGCGGACACCCTAGCCGGGTAGTCGGTTCGCGCCGACCGGATAACCGACCGGTCTTGACATCACGGCCTCGCGGCCGCTTACCGTGTGTAGCCGCCACCGGTCCGGTACCGGTCCCGCGAGGCGGCAATTCTCTCGGAGGTCCACATGCGCGTGACGATCGCCGACGTCGCCCGGCTGGCCGGGGTGAGCAAGGCGACGGTGTCGCGCGTGCTCAACGGCCGCCCCGACGTCGACCGGGCCACCCAGGCCCGCATCGAGGAGATCATGGCCGAGACCGGGTACGTGCCCAGTTCCCGCGCCGTCGACCTGGCTCGCGGGCGCACCCGTACGTTAGGGGTGCTCGCCCCGACGCTGCACACGCCGTGGATGCCGGAGCTGCTGCAGGGCGTCGCCGACGTGGTGGAGCCGTCCGGTTACGGGCTGCTGCTGCACTCGGCGGCGGGCGGCGCACCAGCGCTGGAGCGCTTCGCGGCCAACGTACGCGGCCACGCGGTCGACGGCGTGCTCGCGGTGGACCCCGGCGTGGCCCTGGAACACCTGCGTGACCTGCACCGCGACGGCCTGCCGGTGGTGGTCGTGGACACCGGCGGCTCCCCTGCGCCGCTGCCGTCGGTGGGCGCGGACTACACCGACGGCGGCCGCCGCGCGGCGGAGCTGATGCTGGCCGCGGGCCGACTGCGGCTGGCCATGATCACGGGACCCGAGGGGGATCCGGCCGGGGCGGCCTGCGCCGAGGGTTTCGCCGACCGGCTCACCGGCACGGGCGCGGTGCTGCGGGCCAGCCACGTGACCGAGGCCGACGGCACCGAGCAGGGCGGCTACGACGCCGTGCAGCGGCTGATGCGGGCCCGGTTGTTCTTCGACGGCCTGTTCGCCCACGGTGACCCGATGGCGGCCGGTGCGCTGCGGGCCCTGCAGGAGGCGGGGCGGCAGGTGCCCGGTGAGGTCGCCGTGGTCGGCTTCGGCGACGTACCGCCCGCCGCGTACACGCTGCCGCCGCTGACCACGGTGCGGGTGCCATGGTCGGACATGGGTGCGGCCGCGGCGCGGGCGCTCATCGGCCGCCTGCGCGGCGAGCCGGTCGCCGAGGAACCCATGGTGTTCGAGACGTCCCTGGTCAGCCGGGGTAGCACCCCGCCGGTGGGTCGCGTGCCCGGTCAGCGCAACCGGCGGGCGGCCCGGACTGCGGAGCTGCCCGCCTTCTGAGTCCCGGAACCGGTACCGGGGCTGTGACCTGCTGTGATTCAGGTCAGCCGGTCGAGCACGGTGGACGGATCGACACCGGTCGGCAGATCGCTGACCTGACCGTCACCGAGCTCGACCACCCGCCACGTGCCGTCGTCACGTAGCGCGACATCGGTGGTGACGAACGGGTGCCCGAACGCGGTCACCAGCGGGGCGATCGCGGTCAGGTCGGGCTCGCTGAACAGTTCCGGGGTGTCCGGGTGCGGACCGGCCAGCACCGGTTCGCCGTGCACCCACCAGACGCGGGCCTCCACGGTGTGTCCGTCGCGCTGGGCGAAACGCTCGAAGCGGCGTACCACGATCCCGCCCTGCAGTGACTCCTCCTGCAGCTCGACCATGCGGGACACGACCCGGTGCGCGTGCGCGACGTCGGCGAGGTCGGGGATGTAGCAGGCCTCGTCCCACTCGTGCTTGCGCGACTTGACGTAGTCCTTGACCACGGCCGGTCCGCCGCCCAGCGGCGCGACCAGCGCGGCGACCTGATCGGCGGTCGGCGGCTCGCCCGGCTGCCACGGCGTCCACACGCTGCCGGGGGTCACCTGCGTCAGGGTCGCGTACCAGCCGGGCAGCTCGTGCGCGGCCCGGTAGGCGGCCGGAGCCACGCGCAGGCTCACTCCGCGAGCGCCTAGCGCGTCGGCCAGCTCGGCGTAGCGGCCGGCCGGGATCATCCAGCCCCGGTACCAGACCTCGCCCAGGTCGCGGGATATCCGCCGGACCGCGGTGGCGAGGTCGCCGGACAGCAGCGCGTCGTGGTCGAGCAGGGCGGTGACGCCACCGGCGTCGCGCACGGCCCGCGCCTGGGCGGCGAAGTGGGGATCGGTCCGGGTGGCGGCGAGCGGGTCGGCGCAGAACAGCACGGTCACGACGGGCGAGCCTAGCCGACGCGCGCCCGCGACGGCGCACGGTTTCCGGCACCGGAGCGGGCCCCGGACATCGACCGACGTCCGGGGCCCGCGTGGAGCTGTACGGTCAGGGCTTCCAGAGCACCGCGCGGTAGGTGCCGTCGGCGACGTACGCCGTGCCGACGATCTGGCTGCTGTTGTTGATCCTCATCGCGTGGGCCTGCGCGCCGGGCACGAGACTCGGCAGTCCGTGCACCTCACCGGTCTCCGACCAGAAGACGGCGCGGCTGATGTTGGTGTTGCCGGTGGAGGCGATGCCGACCGCGTCACCGTCGGCGTTGATGCCCACCGGATTGATCCGGTCGGCGCCGGCGGGGATCTGCAGCGGCCGCGTGGTGCCGTCGGCCTTCCACACGTACCCGATCTCCTGCGGCCAGGTGGCCGAGATGGTCACGTCGCCCTGCGCGTTGATGCCGCCGTCCCACGCACCGCCCTCGCCGACGAGGGTCACGGTGCCGTTCGCCCACCGCGCGGCCTGGTCCTGGTTCTGGCCCACGATCACGCCGTCGTTGTTCATCTGCGTGGGCAGGAACCTGCGGTACAGGGGATCTCCCGGGGGGACGTTCGTGTTCTCCACCAGGGTCGTGACGCCGTTCTCCCAGCGGAAGCCGCGGTTGCCCAGTTCCTGGTCGAAGAAGTAGCCGACCACGACACCCGCGTCGTTGACGTCGACACCGACGCTGCGTGCGGGACCGACCGCGACCATGCCGAGACCGGGCTTCCACAGGAAGGCCTGGGTGGTCACGTTGTCGGCGAGAGTGCTCGAACCGACGATCCAGCCGTTGTTGTTGATCCCGCTGGCGCCCGTCCGCTGGCCGCCGAGCGTGCCGAGGTCGGACAGCACGCCGTTCTTCCAGCGGAAGGCGCGGGCGACCTGGCCCGGCCCGTTGGCGGTGCTGCTGCTCCCGACCACCACGCCGTGCTCGTTGAGGTCCGCCGCGCCGCTGTGCGTGGTGCCGGGCAGCAGGCCCAGGTCGATGATCTGCGGCCCGGCCGCGGCGGCCGGCGCGGAGGCCACCAGCGGTGCGGTGACGGCCGCGATGGCCGCGGACACGCCGATGGACAGGACTTGACGACGATCTGCCTTCAACAGGCTCTCGCTCTCTGAGAGGAACACGCCCCCCGTGGGGCCTGATCCCCGCAGTCTCCTCCGATCTGTTGACGGCGCAATCGGATTGCCGACCGGTGCCACCATCCATTGCCGACAGGCGGCTCGCCCGTTCGGCCGATGACACGGGCCGGGTGCCCGGATGCGAGATCCGGGCACCCGGTGGGACCTCAGCTGGTCCAGAGCACCGCGACGTAGTCGCCGCCGGTCGCGGTGAGGTTGGCCTGGCCGACGGTCTGGCCGCGCCGGTTCATGCCGTACGCCGTCGACTGTCCGCCGGGCACCAGGCCGGGCAGCAGGCGGGGTGTGCCGAACTCCGACCAGTACACGGCTCGCACGTTGCCGGACGCGGTGGTCCGGGTGCCCACCGTGTGGCGGCTCTCGTTGATCCCGTTCGTGGCGGCGAACCGCGCCCCGGCGGGCATGGTCAGGTGCAGCACCGTGCCGTCGGCCCGCCACACGAACGCGCCCTGGGTGCCGTCCCAGTACGTGCCGGTCACGTCACCGTTGTCGTTGATCGCGCTGGCGTGGCCGCTCAGCCCGGAGGCGACCGTCTGCCCGTTCTTCCACCAGGCCGGATCGCCGGAGTACTCGGCGGTCAGCGACCCGCCGATCTTGCCGTTCCCGTTGACGCCCACCGGGTCGAACCCTTCGCCGGTCGGCGTGACGATCTTCGCCATGACCCCGTTCGCCCAGCGGAAGCCGTGCAGCTGCCCGTCGGCGACGTACCGGCCGACCACCACACCGCTGTCGTTGATCCCGGTGGCGATGCTGGTCTCCCCGAGCGAACCCAGGTCGGTCATGCCGTGGCCGGGCCGCCAGAGGAACGCGTGCGCGAGGCCGCCCCCGCCGGCCAGCTCGCTGTAGCCGACGATCCAGCCGTTGTTGTTGATCGCGGTCGCCACCGCGCGGGGACCGCCCAGCGTGCCGAGGTCGGTCAGCACGCCGTTCTGCCAGCGGAACGGCCGCTCGGGCGGGTTCTCTCCCGTGCCGACCATGCTCTGGCCGACCACGACACCCTGGTCGTTGACGGCGAACGCCTGGCTGCAGCAGCCGCCGGGCAGGTTGCCCAGCACGACGACCTGGGGACCGGCCGCCAGGGCCGGGGCGGCTTGCGACGATGTCGCCAGGACGACGGCGATCACCGATACGGACAGTATCCGGCGGACTGTTCTCACGGGCGCTCACTTCCTCGTGGAGGTTCACGCCGAGTGACGGCGTGAACCTCCACGGTCCCCCGCCGGGGCCGGTCGCGCAGTCGGCATGCCGACCGGCCGCTCCTATGCGGACCTGTCGCCGTGAGGTCGCGCCCTGTCAGCGGGTCCACATGACCGCGACGTAGTCGTAGGCCGACCCGGTGCGGTACGCCATACCGACCGTCTGGCCGAGGCGGTTCACATCCTGCGCGCCGGACCAGCCGCCCGCCCACAGGCCCGGCAGCAGGCGCGGCGTACCGAACTCCGACCAGTACACGGCGCGCGTCGACCCGTCGACGGCGCTGCGCGAGCCGACCGTGTGCCTGCTCTCGTTGATCCCCGTCGTCAGGGCCTGTTCCCCACCGGCGGGCATGCTCAGGTGCAGCACCGTGCCGTCGGCCCGCCACACGAACGCGCCCTGCCGGGAGTCCCCGTACGTGCCGGACACGTCACCGTTGTCGTTGATCGCGGTGGCGTTGCCGATCAGCCCGGAGGCCACGACCTGGCCGTTCTTCCAGGTCGCCGGATCGCCGGGCGGGGTCGTGCCGAGGGTGCCGCCCAGCTTGCCGTACTTGTTGATCCCGGCGGGCATGAAACGCGCGCCGTCCGGGCCTGTGATCGTGGTCGTCACCCCGGCCGCCCAGCGGAAGCCGTGGAAGTCGCCGTCGAGCAGGTAGTGGCCCACGATCACGCCGCTGTCGCTGATCCCGGTGGCGAGGCTGGCGGACCCCGGCAGGCCCAGGTCGGTCATGCCGATGCCGGGCCGCCACAGGAACGCGTGCGTGACGAGGTCGCCCGGGGTCAGCTCGCTGTAGCCGACGATCCAGCCGTTGTCGTTGATCGCGGTGGCGAACGACCGGTCGCCGCCCAGCGTGCCGAGGTCGGTCATCACGCCGCCCTTCCACCGGAAGGCGTGGTGGGTGTTGCGCGCGACGTCGATCATGGCGTAGCCCGTCACGACGCCGTCGTCGTTGATCGCCATGGCCTCGCTGCAGCAGCTGCCGCCCAGGGTGCCCAGGGTGACGATGTGCGGCCCCGCGGCGGCGGCCGCGACGGCGGGCAGCGACACCGCCAGCACCAGCGCGGTGACCGATCCGGACAGTACGCGACGAACGGTTCTCACTGGCGCGCTCGCTTCCTGGCGAAGGGCGGGAGTCCACGCCGTGTCACGGCGCGGGTGGGAACGGTCCGGGCCGGACGCGCGCACGCGCCCGGCCCGGCCGCGTTCAGTTCGTCCAGAGCACGGCGTGGTACTCGCCGCCGGTGGCGGTGAGGTTGGCCTGCCCCACGGTCTGGCCGAGCCGGTTCACGCCCCACGCCATCGACTGCCCGCCCGCCACCAGGCCCGGCAGCAGGTTCGGCGTGCCGAACTCCGACCAGTACACGCCCCGGTAGTTGCCCGCGGCGGTGGCCCGCCAGCCGACGGTGTGCCGGCTCTCGTTGATGCCGGTGGTGGCGGCGTCGACGGTGTTCGGCGGCGGCGTCAGCGCGAGCAGCGTGCCGTTGGCCCGCCACACGCCCACCGAGGCCGGGTACTGCGCGGAGTCGTAGGACACGTCACCGCTGTCGTTGACCGCGGTGCCGTCGCCGACCAGGCCGGACAGCACCGTGAGGCCGTTCTTCCAGGTCGCGGGCTGGCTGACGTGCGTACCGGAGATCTTGCCGTTCTTGTTGACCCCGCTCGCCTTGAAGCCCGTGCCGTCGGGGGTGTTCAGGTCACTGAGCACCCCGTTGACCCAGCGGAAGCCGCGCAGTTCGCCGGCCAGCACGTACTGCCCGACGACCATGCCCGCGTCGTTGACGCCGGTGGCGAAGCTCTCGCCGCCGAGCGAACCGAGGTCGATCATGCCGAGACCGGGCCGCCACAGGAACGGACGCATCGCGCCGCTGGACAGCGTGCTGCCACCGACGATCCACCCGTTGTTGTTGACCGCCGCGGCGCCGGAACGGGTTCCGCCCAGGGTGCCGAGGTCGATCATGACCCCGTCCTTCCAGCGGAACGCGTGCTCGGGCGGGTTCTCGCCGGCGCCCACCTGGCTGCTGCCGACGACGACCCCGTGATCGTTGATCGCGAAGGCCTGGCTGCAGCAGGTGCCGGTGAGGGTGCCCAGGTCGACGGCGTGCAGCCCGCCGGAGGCCGAGGCCGGGGCGGCGCTGAACGTCACCGACAGCGCGATGGCGGCGGCGACCGATGCGGACAGCATCCGTCTCACAGTTTTCACAGGCGCTCGCTTTCGTTGGAGGACCGGGAATCACGCCGCGTGACGGCGCGGACTCCACAGTCCCCCGCGGAAGGCCTCACGCGCAGTCAGCATGCCGACCACGGGAGTCCATTGCAGACCTGTGAACGAAATGTTAAGAAGCCAGCCTGTGCATCCAGGACTCGACGTCGGAGGCGGTGCGCGGCAGCCCGTCGGACAGCATCCGGTAGCCGGTCTCGGTGATCAGCAGGTCCTCCTCGATCCGGAAGCCCATACCGCGCAGCTCGGCCGGGATCAGCCCGTCGTCGGGCTGGAAGTAGATGCCCGGCTCCACGGTGAGCACGTGCCCCGGCGTCAGCGTCCCGTCGAGGTAGCGGTCGGACCGCGCGGCGGCGCAGTCGTGCACGTCCAGGCCGAGCATGTGCCCCGACCCGCACAGGGTCCAGCGGCGGTACAGTCCGCTGTCCTCGTCGAGGGCCTGCTCCGCCGAGACGGGCAGGATGCCGAGGTCGGCCAGCCCGTACGCGTAGACGCGCATCGCGGCGCGGTGGAAGTCGCGGTACGCCGCCCCGGGCACCAGCGCGGCGAGCGAGGCGTCGTTGGCCTTGCGGCACAGCTCGTACAGGTCGCGCTGCAGCGGGGTGAAGTGACCGGAGATCGGCAGCACGCGGGTGATGTCGGCGGTGTAGAGCGAGCGCGTCTCCACCCCGGCGTCGAGCAGCAGCAGGTCGCCGTCGCGGACCGGGCCGTCGTTGTCGATCCAGTGCAGGGTCGCGGCGTGTGCCCCGGCGGCGACGATCGAGTGGTAGCCGACCTCGTTGCCCTCCAGCCGGGCACGCTGCCAGAACACGCCCTCCAGCAGCCGTTCCGAGGTCGCCTTCGCCTGCGGCAGGGCGCGTACGACGTCCTCGAAGCCGCGGGTGGTGATCGCGACGGCCTCTTCGAGCTGGGTGATCTCCCACGCGTCCTTGACCAGGCGCAGTTCGGCCAGCACGGCCTTGAGCTCGGCGTCGCCGTCGGCGGGCGCGACCGCGGCGTCGACCTCGGCGTCCAGGCCGCGCAGCACGAGCGTGGGGGTGTCCGGCTTGAGGGCTGCGGCCAACTCGCCGCGGTGGCGGGTGGTCAGCCCGAGCGCGCGGGTGCTCTCGCCGAGCGTCGGGCGGCGGCCCGCCCACAGCTCGCCGTAGCGGCGGTCGCGGAAGAACTCGCCGTTGTCGCGGGCTGAACGGGGTCGCAGGTACAGGGTGCTGTCGCCGTCGGGCTCGACGACGATGACGCCGTCGCTGGACTGGTCGCCGGTCAGCCACACGTACGCCGAGTGCGCCCGGAAGCGGTAGTCCTGGTCGTTGGAGCGCGCCTGGAAGGTGCCTGCCGGGACGACGACGCGGTGCCCGGGGAACGCCTGGTGCAGCCGGGCCCGCCGGGCCGGGGTCCAGGCGGCCACCTCGGCCGTGGGCAGGTCGTGGTGCTCCGAATCGAGCCAGCCCGTACGCATGAACTCGTCCAACGCCGCCGACACGGGCAGGTCGTGGCTACCGGTGTGGAATCGCTGCTCCGCCATGCCGAGGACAGTACCGTATCGCGATCGGGTCCTTACACCCCCGATCGCGCGCGACAGCGGCCGATCGTCGGATTGTACGCGCAATATATGCGCCCCCATCTATGGTGCGGCGGCAATTCCGCCCTCCTGATGGGAGTCCCCCCTTTGACCAGCAGAGTCAAGCGCACCCTGTCCGCCCTGTTCGTCGCGTTGCTGGCCGTGCTCGCGGTCGGCGCGGGCCCCGCCCGCGCGGCCGGGCCGATGCCGTACTTCCAGCTGCCCTTCCCCTGCGGTGAGACCTGGCGGCTGGCCACCTACTCCGGCCACGGCGCCTACGCCATCGACATGACCTTCACCGGCGGCGGCAGCAACAACCGCCCGATCCTCGCGGCGGCGGGCGGTGTCGTGGCCGAGACCGGTTTCGGCAGCCGCAGCGGCAACTACGCGATCATCGACCACGGCGGCGGCTGGTTCACCCACTACTACCACATGATCTCGGCCCCGTCGGTGGGCCGCGGCCAGGGCGTCGGCCAGGGCCAGGAGATCGGCCGGGTCGGCAGCACCGGCAACTCGACCGGCCCGCACCTGCACTACGAGGTGTGGCGCGACGGTGGCCGGACCCAGGCGTACTTCAACGGGGTCGCATCGGGCATCACCTCGGAGGGCAGCCCCGCCCGCAACGTCACCAGCGCCAACTGCGGCGGTTCCTCCGGCCGGCACGACCATGTCTCCGACTTCAGCGGCGACGGCGCAGCCGACGTGCTCGGCGTCGACGCCGCAGGCCTGCTCTGGTACTACCCGAACAACGGCCTCGCCCTGTCCCCACGGGTCCAGATCGGCAACGGCTGGGCCACCTTCAAGCACGTCATGGCAGCCGACTTCAGCGGCGACGGCGCGGCCGACGTCCTCGGCGTCGACGCCGCAGGCCTGCTCTGGTACTACCCCAACAACGGCCTCGCCCTGTCCCCACGGGTCCAGATCGGCAACGGCTGGGCCACCTTCAAGCACGTCATGGCAGCCGACTTCAGCGGCGACGGCGCAGCCGACGTCCTCGGCGTCGACGCAGCGGGCCTGCTCTGGTACTACCCGAACAACGGCCTCGCCCTGTCCGCGCGGGTCCAGATCGGCAACGGCTGGGCACCGTTCACGCACGTGGTCGCGGCGGACTTCAGCGGCGACGGCGCAGCCGACGTCCTCGGCGTCGACGCCGCAGGCCTGCTCTGGTACTACCCCAACAACGGCCTCGCCCTGTCCGCGCGGGTCCAGATCGGCAACGGCTGGGCACCGTTCACGCATGTCAACGCGGTCGACTTCAGCGGCGACGGCAGCGCGGACGTGCTCGGCGTCGACGCCGCCGGGCTGCTCTGGTACTACCCGAACAACGGCCTCGCCCTGTCCGCGCGGGTCCAGATCGGCAACGGCTGGGCACCGTTCAAGCACGTGATGTGAGCCCCGAGGTGCGGGGCGCCCGCCAGGCGCCCCGCACGACGGTCAGCTCTTGACCGAGCCCGCCATCAGGCCGCCGATGAACCAGCGGCCCAGCAGGACGTACACCAGCAGCGTCGGCAGCGACGTGATCAGCGCACCGGCCATCGCCGCCGCGTAGTCCGGCGACTGCGCCCCGGCCAGCGCGTTGAGCGCGATGGTGATCGGCCCGTTGCGGTTGTTCGACAGGAAGATCGCGAACAGGTAGTCGTTCCAGGACGAGGTGAACTGCCAGATGACGGTCACCACGAAGCCCGGGATCGACACCGGCAGGATCAGCGACCGGAACGTGCGCAGCAGCCCCGCCCCGTCCATCTGCGCCGCCTCGATCAGCTCCTCCGGGATGATCGTCGCGTAGTAGTTGCGGAAGATCAGGGTGCAGATCGGGATGCCGTACACGGTGTGCACGAAGATCAGCGTCGGGATGCCGGGCGCGATGCCCAGCCAGAGCACCACCTCGCGCAGCGGGATCATGACCGCCTGGTACGGGATGAACATGCCGAACAGGATCAGCGTGAACACCACGTCCGCGCCCGGGAAACGCCAGCGCGACAGCACGAACCCGTTCGCCGCGCCGATCAGCGACGAGATCAGCGCGACCGGGATCGCCAGCTCGAACGTGCGCCCGAAGGACGGGCCCAGCGCGGACCACGCCTTCGCCCAGGACGCGAACGTCCACGTCTCCGGCAGGTTCCACTGCCCGTTGACGCCGATCTCGCGGCCCGACTTGAAGCTCGTCACGACCAGCACGTACAGCGGCATCAGCACGATGAGCACGAACAGCACCAGCAGCCCGTAGCGCAGGGTGCGGGCCACCGGCCTGGGCCGGCCCTGGCGCGGCGCGGGCGCCCCGCGCGGGGGCGCGGTGGCGGCGGGCGCGGCGGCGACGGTCTCGGTGCTCATGAGCGCTTCTCCGAGCGGTTGACGTGGATCAGGTACGGCACGACCACCACGGCGACGATCAGCAGCAGGAACACCGAGATAGCGGCGGCCTTGGCGTAGTCGCGGGTGAGCAGGGTCTGCCAGACGTACACGGCCGGGACCTCGGTCAGCCACTGCGCCCCGGACACCGACATGATCAGGTCGAACATCTTCATGGACATGTGCCCGGTGATGATGAGCGCCGACAGGATGGTCGGGGTCAGCTGCGGGAACAGCACCTGCCGGTACAGCTGGAAGGTGGTGGCCCCGTCCACGACGGCGGCCTCGCGCAGTTCCTCGGGGATGCCCCGGAACCCGGCCAGGAACAGCGCCATCACGTATCCGGACAGCTGCCAGATCGCGGGTACCGCCATCGCGGCCATGCCCCAGTCGGGGTCGGTCCACCAGGGGCTCTCCAGGAAGCTCAGCCCCAGCCCGTGGAAGATCGCGTTGATGCCGCCTGCGCTGTCACCCTGGCCGGTGTTCATCAGCCAGCGCCACACCACGCCGGAGGCGACGAACGACACCGCCATCGGGAACAGGTAGATCGTGCGCCAGAAGCCCTCGGCCTTGGCGCGGCGCTCCAGCAGCAGGGCCCAGATCAGGCCGAGCACGATGGTGCCGACCATGAAGACCAGCGTGAAGACGACGAGGTTCTTCAGTGAGTGTACGAACCGGTCGTTGATGTCGCTGGTGAACAGTTTGGTGTAGTTGTCGAGCCCGACGTAGCCCTTGGCGGGCCGGGCGTTGTGGCGGTCCTGCAGGGACAGGTTGACCGTCCAGCCGATCAGGCCGTACACGAACACGGCCAGCAGGATCAGCGACGGTGAGATGAGCAGCAGCCCGGGTATCCAGGTCCGCCTCCGGTGGCGCAACGCGACCTCCTCGGTAAGGAAGGGCACCTTCCAGGTGCGGAAGGCGCCCTTCGTTGCCTTGCGGCGAACTTACTTCTTCGGACCGAACTCCGCGGCGGCCGACGCCAGCGCCTTCTGCAGCGCGGCGACATCACCGTCGCTGGAGAACTTGCCCTGCGCCGAGCCGACCGCACCCTGCCAGGTCTGCGCGCACGCGGAACCGTGCGGGCAGCTGGGCACCTGGGTCGCGGTCTTCCAGTCGGCCATCGCGGCCTGCTGGTACGCCGGGAAGCCGTCGGTGCCCACGTCGGTGCGGGCCGGGATCGAGCCCTTCTTCTGGTTGAACGCGGCCTGGCCGGTCGCGCTGCCCACCGTCTTCAGCCAGCACTTGGTGCCGTCGGCGTTCTTCGCGCCCTTGGGCAGCACGAACGAGTCGGCCAGCCACTGGAACGTGTTGCCGTTGCCCGGGAACACCGACCAGCCGTAGTCCTTGAAGCCCTTGGCGTCGAGGTCGGCCGCCTCCCAGTCACCCATCAGCTGGTACGCCGCCTTGCCGTCCATCAGCAGCTTCTCGGCGTCGGTCCAGTCGAAGGTGTCCCGATCCTTGTTCGTGTACGTCAGCAGCCGCTTGTACGTGGTGATGGCGTCGGTGATGTCCGCGCCGGTCCACGAGGTGGTGCCGTTCCACAGGCCGTTGAACTTCTCCGGGCCGAGCTTGGAGATCAGCAGCGCCTCGAACAGCATCTGCTGGGTCCAGTCCTTGCCCAGGGCCAACGGCGCGGCCACGCCCGAGGCCTTGAGCTTGTCCAGGTCGGCGAAGAAGCCGTCCAGCGTGGTGGCGTCCTTGGTGATGCCGGCCTTGGCCAGCACGGTCTTGTTGCTCCACAGCACGTTGGCGCGGTGGATGTTGGCCGGCACCGAGTAGATCTTGCCGTCGACCGTCAGGTTGTCGATGAGACCCTTGGGGAAGGCGTTGGTCAGACCCCATTCGGTGTACTGGGCCGACAGGTCCTCGAGCTGGTCGTCGTTGATGTAGTCGGACAACTCCGCGCCCGCGTGGGCCTGGAACGTGTCCGGCGGGTCGTTCTGCTGCAGCCGCGAGGCCAGCACCTGCTTGGCGTTGCTGCCCGCGCCGCCCGCGACCGCGCCGTTGAGGAACTCGAAACCGGCGCAGTCGGTCTTGAAGACGCCGACCAGGCCGTCGAGACCGGCCTTCTCACCACCGTCGGCCCACCAGGTGAAGACCTCGACCTTCTTGCTGCCTTCGCCGGGCTCTTCGCTGCTGCTGCAGGCCACGGTCGCGAACATCGTTCCGAAAGCGACGGCCACGGCTGCCACTCGCCTGGAAAGACGCATACTTCCTCCATCTGATTCTTGACATCGTTGTCTCACGCGCCTGCCCAGACTTCTCCGCCCGTTGCGGGCCTGTCAACGCCGGTTACCGTTTTGTTGCCGGACCCAACAGATTCGAGATCAGGTCCTCGCCCATAGTCACCGAGCGGACACCGACGGCAGATCCGGCGCAGCCGTGACCGCCGGCGCCCCCACACAGGCGATGACCAATGCCTGAAGAATAGTTACGATGTATCAATGTCTCTTCGCAAACATTTTGCAGCAGCGGCACTGGTGCTGGGAGCGCCCCTGGCCGCGGTCGCCGTCGCGCAACCGGCGCAGGCCGTGTCCATCGTCGAGTGCGAGTCGCACGCGAGCTGGTACGACTGCGACATCCAGCCCGGCTACCAGGTGTCCGCCTGGTACGTCGACGGTGTGCAGGTCGGCTGGCCCAGCGGCCCGTGCACCCCCGGCCCGACGCGCCACACGGTGCGGGCCGACTGGTACACCTCCACCAACAGCGGAACCGCCCGGGCCACCTTCGTCTGCCGCGCCTGATCCGTTCGGCGTCCGTCCCCCACCCTGGTATGGTCTCGCCGATGTCCGACGGTTCCTACTTCGCCAGCACCCGGGTCCCGGCCTCTCGGCGCCGGGACCCCATGCTCCTGGCCACCGCCGAACCCGGGACCGAGCTGGACCGGTTCCTGTCGGCACTGCGGCGCGGCGTCCGTTGCGAAGAGCGGATGGGCGGCCAGGCACCCCGCTGACCCTGCCGATGCGCCCCGAACCGGACACCGGCGACTAGCCGGGCCTGACGCCGCGTCAGCGGCGACCGCGCGGCGGGGCTCTGGTGAGGCTGCTTCCGAGCGACACAGGGGCAGGCTCGCCGACCTGGTCTCGGCGCGGTCACGGCGGGCATAGCCTGTAGACATGGGTGCAATCACGATTCTGCGGCCGCTGGCATTGGGCATGGCCACGGGCATGCGCTCGCAGCTCGGCTTGGCCGCGCTCGCGGTCGCGATGAGCCGGGGCGGACGCAAAAAGGGCAAGAAGAGCCGCGGATTCTCCTCGATGGTGCAGAGCCAGGTGCTGTCGAGCCCGCTCGTCCGCAAGAGCCTGGTCGCCACGGCCGCGACCGAACTGGTGGCCGACAAGCTGCCCAGCACCCCCAGCCGCCTGAACAAGGGCCCGCTGCTGGCCCGGCTGGCCCTCGGCGGCCTGGCGGGCGGGCTGCTCGGCTGGTCGGACGGGCGCGGTATCGGGCGGGCAGCGGCAGGGGCGGCGCTCGGCGCGACCGGCGCCGGCCTGGGCGCGTACGGCGGCTACCACGTGCGGGCCGCGCTCGACGGGCGCACCCAGGTCGCCGACCGCTACTGGGCGCTGGCCGAGGACGTCACCGCCGTCGGGCTGGCCGCGTTCGCGGTGGCGGTCACCGACGACACGGACGACGCGGCCGCCGTCGAGCAGCGCGAGGCGCACGAACCGGCGTTCGCGTTCGCCGGCTGAACGCCACCCCGGGCGACCCGCGCGGCTACTCGGCCGCGGTACGGGTGGCGAGGAACCGGGCCGGGTCGTCGAGGATGGCCTGGGTGACCGCGCGCGCCGCGCCGACCAGGGCGGCGTCGGCGCCCAGCGCGGAGGCACGCACCTTCACCGGGGACCAGCGCGCGGTGATCACGCGCCGGGTCAGCTCCCGCTCGATGGCCGGACGCAGCCAGTCGATCAGTTCGGCGTAGTGGCCGCCGAGCACCACGGTGGCGATGTCGAGCAGGTTCACGGCCCCGGACAGCGCCACGCCCAGGGCGGTGCCGGCCTGTTCGAGAGCGTCCAGCACCGGCGCGTGGCCCCGGGCGGCCCCGGCGGCCAGGTCGGCGAGCACCGTCGCGCCCGCGGGCAGGCCCGCCGCGGCGCGGATCGCCTCTTCACCGGCGTACTGCTCCAGGCAGCCCCGGGAGCCGCAGTGGCAGTCGGGACCCTGCGGGTCGATGGTGACGTGGCCGATCTCTCCTGCCCAGCCGCGCGACCCGCCGAACAGCTCCCCGTCGAGCACGATGCCGCCGCCGATGCCGATCTCGCCGGACACGTAGAGGAAGCTGCGCAGCCCCGTGGCGTGCCGCTCCCCCAGCGCGGCGAGGGTGGCCTCGTTGGCGACGTCCAGCGGCAGGCCGCGCAGTCCGCCCAGATCCTCCGGCCGGGGCAGCGCGACCTGCTGCCAGCCTAGGTTCGGGGCGATCCGGATCGTGTCACCCTCGACCAGTCCCGGCACGGCGATCACGCCCCCGGCCGGGGTGAGCCCCCGCGCCGCGACGGCGGCCACGGCCTGATCGGCCAGCTCGCCGAGGGCCTGCCAGGTCTGCGCAGGGCTGTGCTCACGCTGGTCGAGGTGGCGCACCTGACGATGGCGTACGGCACCGGTCAGGTCGACGGCGCAGACTGCCAGGTAGTCGACGTTGACCTCCATGCCGAGCCCGGCCGGGCCGGTGCCCGCGGGCACGATGCCGGTGCCGGGACGGCCGACACCGGAGCGCGACACGGGTTCGAGTTCGGCGACCAGCCCCCCGGCGATCAGTTCGTCGACGATGGTGGAGACGGTGGCCCGGGTCAGCCCGCTGGCCGCCGCGATCTCGGCCCGGGAGGGGGGCCGGTTCGCGGCGGTGACATGGCGCAGGACCAGCGCGAGGTTGTGGTCGCGCAGGCTGCGCTGGCGCACCGGATCGTCTCGGCGCGGCGGGCGGGGCGGCATGGTCTTGACAATGCCACACCCTATAAGTTCAATGGCTGAACAAACAAGATTTCAGGGAGATGACATGACGCAGCCGACGCCGGCCGACAAGTTCACGTTCGGCCTCTGGACCGTGGGATGGCAGGGCCGTGACCCGTTCGGCGACGCCACCCGCGAGGCGATCGACCCGGTCGAGTCCGTGCACCGCCTCGCCGACCTCGGCGCGTACGGTGTCACGTTCCACGACGACGACCTGATCCCGTTCGGCTCCGACGACAGCGAGCGCGAAGCCATCATCAAGCGCTTCCAGGCCGCGCTCGCCGAGACCGGCCTGGTCGTGCCGATGGCCACCACCAACCTGTTCACCCACCCGATCTTCAAGGACGGCGGCTTCACCAGCAACGACCGCGCCGTGCGCCGGTACGCGCTGCGCAAGGTCATGCGCAACATGGACCTGGCCGCCGAGCTGGGCGCGCAGACGTACGTGCTGTGGGGCGGCCGCGAGGGCACCGAGTACGACGGCTCCAAGGACGTGCGCACCGCACTGGAGCGCTACCGCGAGGGCCTGGACATGCTCGCCCAGTACAGCATCGACCGGGGCTACGGGCTGAAGTTCGCGCTGGAGCCCAAGCCCAACGAGCCCCGCGGCGACATCCTGCTGCCGACGATCGGCCACGCGATCGCGTTCATCGACAGCCTGGAGCACCGCGACATGGTCGGCCTCAACCCCGAGGTCGGGCACGAGCAGATGGCGGGCCTGAACTTCCTGCACGGCATCGCCCAGGCGCTGTGGCACGGCAAGCTGTTCCACATCGACCTCAACGGCCAGCGCGGCATCAAGTACGACCAGGACCTGGTGTTCGGCCACGGCGACATCGTCAACGCGTTCTTCCTGGTCGACCTGCTCGAGTTCGGTGCGGCCGACGGCGGCCGGGCGTACACCGGCCCGCGCCACTTCGACTACAAGCCCTCGCGCACCGAGGACCTCGACGGCGTCTGGGCGTCGGCGGCCGCCAACATGCGCACGTACCTGCTGCTCAAGGAGCGCGCCGCGGCATTCCGGGCCGACCCGCGCGTCGCCGAGGCCCGCGCCGCCGCCCGCTACGACGAGCTGGCCGTGCCGACCCTCGGCGCGGGCGAGACCTTCGACGACCTGCTCGCCGACCGCGCCTCCTACGAGGACTTCGACGTCGACGCCCAGGCCGCCAAGGGCGGCGCCTTCGTCCAGCTCAACCAGCTCGCCCTGGAACACCTCCTCGGCGTCCGCTGACCCGCCCCGGGCCGCCGCCCCCGCAGCTCGGCGCGGCTGCGGCCCGGCCATGAGCGCCGTTTCGGGGCAGAACCTCGGGTGCCACCGCAGGTTCTGCCCCGAAACGGCGATCCCCGTCCGACGTTCCGATCTTGAGCGGATATGTAGAGAGACTGTAATCAATGCCGCGAGTATTCCGGCATGACACGTTTCAGGATGAGAGGCGTGCTCGCGTCACTGGCGAGCCTCGTTCTCCTCGTGGTGATCGGCGGAGCGGCCCCCGCGACAGCGGCGGTGGCGACCCCGGTGCCCATCTCCACGACCCCATTCGCGATCAGGGCCAACTACGCCGCGTATGGCACTGCGGCCGGCAGGCTGGACGCGCTGCTACCCAACGTCACGGTCTCCGCCGTCATGGACGACGCGAACTACGACCGGCGGGGTCTGTGCAACACGGACTCGATACCGAAACTCGTCGGGCCGTTGACCGGGTTCTGCTTCAACGACGCCGACACCACGGACTGCCACACGTTCCCGCAGGGTCTGACCACGACCCGGGACGCCACGGGCGGCGAGTACGACGGGCGGCAGCTCATCGTGACGAGCTGGTACCAGAAGAGCGAGTGCGGTGGGGACTACGACACCACCCGGACCAAGGTGATCCTCGCGGACTGGGACGGCGACCACCCGAACAAGTACCGCAAGCTGATGCTGGTCCAGCCGTACATCGACACCGCGGGCAATCCGAACTTCCGCCCGTACCTACTGCACGCCTCCGGCATCTCCTGGTACGGCGACTACCTGTACGTGAGCAACGGCAGCACCGGCCTGGAGATCTTCGACATGCGCAAGATCTGGCGCGTGGACGACACCGGCAGCGGCATCGGACGTCAGTCCGACGGCAGCTACGAGTCGGCGGGCTACAAGTACGTCCTACCCTCGGTCGGCACCGTACGCAACGCGGGCAGCTCTCCGCTGCAGTGGTCGACGCTGGGTCTGGACAGGGCACAGCTCTCACTGGTCACGACGGAGTGGATCGAGACCTCCGGCACCCGCCACGCCGTGCGCTACCCGCTGGACGCCGCCACCAAGGCGTTCAAGGCCGGCAGCGACGGGCTGGTCCACGCCACCCAGGCCCTCAACTACACCTACGTCCACGTCCAGGGCGCGGTGTCGCACAACGGCCGCTGGTGGTTCGGGGCCAGCTCACCGGTGGGCATGTACTACTGGGAGCCGGGCACCTCGGCCCGCATGTTCGCCTGGGAGGGCTGGACCGAAGGACTCTCCTACTGGGAGGACTCCGCGAACCCGGATCTGCTCTGGACGGTGACGGAACAGCTCGACAAGCGGGTTGTCGTCGCCGTCGAGCAGTCCCGATACTCCTGAGGCCGTGGTCACGACGTGAACGCGCTCGGCCGCCTGGCTTGCCGATCACCACGCCAGGCGGCCGAGGACCTCGCGGCCGGCACCGGGCGCGTCGCGAACGATGATCGCGAATCCGACTCATGAATGGCCGTCTGGACCTTGAGGACGGCCCGATCCGGCGCGACGATGGTGGCCGCAAGGTCAAGATGTCAAAGGAGTCGGCGTCCGGTGAGCAACCTTTCCAGCCCTCGCATTGCCCGCACCAGCCGGATCGTCACGCCCGCCCGCAGCGTCGGCTCGCGGGTCGGTGCCGCGATCACGACCGCTGCGCTGCTGCTCGGCGGCAGCGCCTGCGCGTCGAAGAAGGCGGCCGACGACCCGACGTTCGAGACCAAGCTCGAACCATCGGCCACCCTGAGCGCTCCGGCATCGACACCGCCGAGCGCCACGGCTTCGGCCCGACCGGCCACGTCCACCGCACCGGCGACCGGACCCGCGATCACCCGCCTGTCCGTGACCGGCATCCGCTGCGACGAGTTCACCGACGCCGGCGGCTGGATCGGCTACGTGGACGTCACGTGGGCCCTCACGCGAGGCGACAACGTGCAGCTCTACGGGCCGAAGTCGAACGACTTCCTCGGCGGGTACGACGCCGCCAGCACCTCCGCCACCTTCCAGATGGTCTGCGAGCCGAACACGTCCTTCCTGATCCGGGCCGTCCCGCAGAAGGGCAGCACCGCAGGCTCCCGGCGGACCTACACCGGCAAGTGGCCGAACTCGCCGCGTACGACGAAACTGACGGTGACCCGAGGAAGCTGTGTCATCGGACTCGGCGACTTCACGGTCAACTGGACCACCCAGGGCGCGGACGGCGTGCGCATCGAGGTCAACGGCAACTCGTTCCCCGCCGGTGCCAGCGGCAGCAAGACGCTGACGAATCAAACCTGCGGCGCCGGCAAGGCCTACCCGGTACGCGTCGTCGCCTACCGGGGCACCAGCGCAGGCGGCTATCGCGAGACGACCCTGACCTGGTGATCCACTAGCACCGACAATCCGGGCCATGATCGCCGTTTCGGGGCAGAACCTCGGCCGCTGCCACAGGTTCTGCCCCGAAACGGCGATCTTCCGTGACAGGGGCCACGTAAAACGGGCGCGCACGCGACGAGCAGGCCGGTTAACCTGCCCAGGGTGCGCTCCCGGATGATCAACCTGCTGCCTGAGCACCCCGCGACCCGTGCCCTGGTCTTCAGCAGTCTCGCCGGGTCGACGGCACGCGGGCTGTTCATCACGATCAGCGTCATCTTCTTCACCCGGTCGGTGGGCCTGTCCGCCGGGCAGGTCGGGCTCGGTCTGACCGTCGCGGCCGTCGCGGGGCTGCTGGCGGGAGTGCCCGCCGGGCACCTGGCCGACCGGGTCGGCCCGCGCCGGGTCGCCGTCACATTCGGCGTCGCGCGGGCCGCGCTCATGCTGGGCTACCTGGCCGTTCACGGCTTCGCCGGGTTCGTCCTGGTAGCCGCCGGGGTCCAGGTGCTCGAGTCGGGCATGGGCGCCGCGAACGGGGCCCTCATCGCCGGATCGGTCCCGGCTGAGGAGCGCGTGCGCACCCGGGCCATGCTGCGCTCGGTCATCAACGTCGGCTGGGGCTTCGGAGCACTGATCGCGGGCATCGCTCTGAAGTACGACACCCGGCCCGCCTATGTCGCGATCCTCGTGGCCTGCGCCGCCCTGGCTTTGCTCTCGTCCACCCTGGTCCTGCGGGTTCCTCCGGTCGCGCCGCAGCCCCGGCGGGCGTCCGGACCCGCCCTGATCGTGCTGCGGGACCGCCCCTACCTGACACTCGCAGCGCTCAACGGGGTGCTGTGCGTGCACTACGGCATGCTCAACGTGGCGGTGCCGCTGTGGGTGGTCGAACGCACCAACGCACCAGCCTGGATCGTCGCCATGCTCGGCCTGCTCAACGCCACCGTCGTCGTGCTGTTCCAGATCCGCGCCAGCCGGGGCACCGCCACCGCCGAGGGGGCCGCGCTCGCCCAGCGCACCTCCGGGCTGCTGCTGCTCGGCGCGTGCGTGCTCTACAGCCTCGCCGCCGGGCGGTCCGCATGGATGGCCGCCGTCGTGCTGGTCGCCGCGGCGCTGGTGCACGTGCTCGGCGAGCTGCGCCAGGCCGCCGGCTCGTGGGGCATCTCGTTCGACCTCGCACCCGAGCACTCGCAAGGCCAGTACCAGGGCATGTACGGCACGGGCTTCGCGCTGGCCGGGGTCGTCGCACCGGCGCTGCTCGCCACGGTCGTCGTGGGTTGGGGCTGGCCCGGCTGGCTACTGTTCGGTCTGGTCTTCGCGGCCACCGGCGCGGCGGTCCCGGCGGCCGTCCGCTGGGCTCGACGCACCCGTCCGCAGGTCACCGCCCCGCAAGCCGCCCTGGTCCCTTAGGAGCAAAGTTCGATGACAGCACCGCCCCCTGACTGGCTTGCCGACATCCGGGCCTCGTACGACACGGTCGCCGACAGCTACGCCGACCAGACCCGCGGCTCGGTCGCCGCCGAGCCGTACCTGCGCGCGGGCCTGAACCTGTTCGCCGACCTGGTCCGCGCGAGCGGCCCCGGGCCGGTGGTCGACGTCGGTTGCGGCCCGGGCCACATCGCGGCGCATCTGCACGGGCTGGGACTCGACGTGTTCGGGATCGACCTGTCCCCCGCGATGATCGCGATCGCCCGACGCGAGTACCCCGAGCTGCGGTTCGACGTCGGCTCGATGACCGACCTCGACCTCGCCGATGCTTCTGCCGCGGGGCTGCTCGCCTTCTGGTCGCTGATCCACATCCCCGGCGACGCGGTCCCCGGGGTGCTGGGCCAGTTCCGGCGGGTGCTGCGGCCCGGAGCGCCGCTGCTGGTCGGTTTCCACGTGGGCGATACGTCGAAGGTCAAGACGCAGGGCTACGGCGGCCGTCCGATGAAGGTCCACGTCCACCACCGTCGCCCGGAGTCCGTCGCGGCCTGGCTGCGCGACGCGGGATTCATCGTGACCGCCGAACTGCTGGTGAAACTCGACCAGGGCACGCCCGGCGCGATGCTCTACGCGCACCGCGCGCCATAGGGTCGGCGGCTTCGCCGCCTCGCCGATCACGGCCCCGGCCGAGCATGAGCGGGTTCAGCCTGCCGGACGGCGGTGCGCGGACCGGACGCCGGTCCCGCGCACCGCCGTGTCAGAACGCGGTGGCCAGCGTGCCGCGCTGCTCGGCTGGGTCACAGGCGGCGCATGCGCGGGATCGGGGAGGTGATCAGCCAGAGCACGCCCGCCAGCGAGCCGATGGTGGCGATCCACAGGGTCTCGCGTACGCCCAGGGCGGTGCCCAGCGCACCGCCGATGACCGCGCCGATCGGGCGGATGCCGTAGTTGATGGTGCGGTGCGCGCCGGTCACGCGAGCGCGCAGCTCGTCGGGGATGACGCTGGCCTGCAGCGAACCGCCGGCGGTGTCGAGCACCATGACGCCGAAGCCGGACAGGAACTCGGCGCAGAACACCATCGTCAGGATCAGCCAGTGCGGCCCGTGGGCGAGCGGGATGAGGATCAGCGGGGCCGGGAACATCAGGTAGCCGAAGACGTACATGGGCCCGACGCCGAAGCGGTCGGCGAGCCTGCGCGCGACGGCCGCGCCGAGCAGCGCGCCGACCGCCGCCAGCCCCAGTCCCAGGCCGAGTACGTCGGGGGTGATGTGCAGGGCGGTGGTGACGTACAGGACGACCAGCGCGCCGTACATGTAGTTGAACAGGTTGATGGTGGTGCTGGCACTCACCGCGGCCCGCATCACCGGGTGGCGGGCGATGAACGACAGGCCTTCGCGCAGCCCGAGGCCGCGCCGCGGGACCGGCGTCGGTTCGGTGACCTCGACCCGGGCGATCATCACCGCGGAGAACAGGAACGACACCGCGTCGAGCAGCAGCGCGAACGGCGCGCCGACCAGGCGCACCAGCAGGCCGCCCGCACTGGCCCCGGCCACCGACGAGAAGGCCCGTGAGCCGTTGAGCAGCGCGTTCGCGGGTAGGAAGTCCTCGCGCGACACCAGTGACACGAACAGGGTGGTGCGGCACACCTCGAACAGCACGCTGAACGTGCCGACGGTGAACGCGACCAGGTAGAGCTGGGTCATCGTGAGCGCGTCGAGCAGGTACAGCACCGGCACGGCCAGCAGCGCCACGGCGCGGCCGACGTCGGCGACGACCATGATGGTGCGCTTGTACGGCCGGCGGTCGGCCCAGCCGCCGAACAGCAGCGAGAACAGCAGGTTCGGGGCGAGCGCGGCGGCGGTCAGGTAGCCCATCTCGGCCGGGCCGGCCTGGGCGACGAGCACCGCGAACAGCGGCAGCGCCAGTTCGGTGATCTGGTCGCCGATCAGCGAGACGCTCTGCCCGGTCCAGTACCGGCGGAACGGGGTCTGCCGCAGCAGCGGGGGCAGCCAGCGGCGGGTTTCGGGGGCGGCGGTGGCGGTCATGGGGGTGTGCGCCTCCGGGCGTCAGGGCTGGTCGATGGTGGTGACGTAGTAGCCGAGGTGGACCGGCCGCGCGCCGGGCGGGCGCTGGGACGGATCGGTCCGGCGGTCGCGGTAGGCGTCGAACAGGTCGTCGATGCGGCGGGACAGCTCGCCCAGCTCCTCGGCGGTGAGATAGGCCAGGTCGTCGCCGGGGCCGGTGACGGCACGCCACTGCGGCGGGTCGGCGTCGCGGCGGGCCAGCCACCGCAGGGCGCGCTCGTACAGCCGGTGGATGAGCACGCCGTCGAGCTGGTCGACGGCGGCGCGGGTCTCGGCGTCGTCGGACTCGCGGCCCCACCGGGTCGACAGCGCGGTGGCCCGCCAGGGCTTCTCCCGGGCGTCGGCGCCCTCGGCGCGCTCGACGAGGCCGTACTTGGCGAGCTGGCGCAGGTGGAAGGAGCAGTTGGGCACGCTCTCCCCCAGCCGGTCGGCGGCCTGCGTGGCGGTCAGCGGGCCCTCGCGGCGCAGCAGGCCGACCAGCGACATGCGTAGCGGATGGGCGTACGCGCGCAGGGCGACGGGGTCGGTGAGGTCCACGGTGGGACGGTCGGTCATATCCTAAAGATAGCTTTAGAAAGACTTCTCTACAATCTTGCGTCGTCACTCCCCCGCAGTCGCCTACCGGACACATCGCTCGCCGATCGACTCAAGTCGATCACCTGATGCCGAGACAGCGCCCCTTACAACGCCTGTCAACAGCGGTCACGAAACTTCTGTCATCGACGTATGGATATGCGAATCACTTCCAAAGTTCTCCCACCTTCTATATATATAGCTCTCAGTGGCTACCGCCACGTTCCACTGAGTCGGGGAGGACTCGTGAAAAGAACCCTCGCTACCGGCAGCGTCGCCCTACTCGTGGGCGCCATGCTGTCGGTGTCGGCAACGTCCGGCAACGCGGCACCCGCGCCCTCGGCACCGGTCGGCGTCGCGGCCGCCGAACGCGCGCTCGCCGAGCACCCGTCGGACGTGCGCGCCGCCAGCGGCGACGCGTACCGCATCGACCGCACCATCAGCGACAGCAGCGGCACCCACGTGCGCTACGACCGCACCTTCCACGGCCTGCGGGTCTACGGCGGCGACTTCGTCGTGCACACCGCCGCCAACGGCGTCTACAAGGGATCGTCGGTGGGCCTCGCGGCCCCGCTGACCCTGTCCACCACGCCGCAGATCACCGCCGCCAAGGCCGCCCAGGCCGCCCGCGCCCGGTTCTCCGGCACCGTCGCCACGGTCGGCTCCCCCGAGCTGTTCGTGGATGCCAGCAGCGGCAAGGGCAAGCTGGCCTGGGAGACCGTCGTCACCGGCATGGGGACCGACAAGCAGACGCCGTCCGAGCTGCACGTCATCACCGACGCGGCGACGGGGGCGTTCCTGGGTTCGTTCGATGAGATCAAGATGGTCACCGGCACCGGCAACGGCATCTACACCGGTAACGTCAGCATCGACACGACCCTGTCGGGCTCGACGTACCAGATGATCGACCCGGTGCGCGGCAACGGCCGCACCTGCGACATGAACAACGGCTCCTCGACCTGCACCACGTTCACCGACGCGGACAACGCGTGGGGTGACGGCACCAACGCCAACCGGCAGTCCGCCGGTGTCGACGCGCACTTCGGCGCGGCGGCGACGTTCGACTACTTCAAGAACGTGCACGGCCGCAACGGCATCTTCGGCAACGGTGCGGGTGTGCCCAGCCGCGTCCACTACGGCAACGCGTACGTCAACGCGTTCTGGGACGGCGCGCAGATGACCTACGGCGACGGTTCGGGCAACAGCCGCCCGCTCGTGTCGCTGGACGTCGCGGGCCACGAGATGAGCCACGGCGTCACCGAGGCCCTGGCGGGCCTGGTCTACTCGGGCGAGTCCGGCGGCCTGAACGAGGCCACCTCGGACATCTTCGGCAACATGGTCGAGTTCTACGCGGCCGCGCCGTCCGACCCGGGTGACTACCAGGTCGGCGAGAAGATCAACATCAACGGCAACGGGACCCCGCTGCGCTACATGTACAACCCGACCCTGGACGGCGCGTCGCACGGCTGCTGGTCGACCAGCACCAACAGCGTCGACGTGCACTACAGCTCAGGCCCGGGCAACCACTTCTTCTTCAACCTCGCCGAGGGCACCGGCGCCACCGCGTACGGCACCAGCCCGCTCTGCGGCTCGGCTCCGGCGATGACCGGCATCGGCCGCGCCAAGGCCGAGAAGATCTGGTACCGCGCGCTGGACGTGTACTTCACCTCCAGCACCCGCTACGTCAACACCTCCACCCCGGCCAACACCTCGCGGGCGTACACCCTGTCGGCCGCGACCGACCTGCACGGCCTCTGCTCGGCCGAGTACAAGGCCGTCCAGGCCGCCTGGACCGCCGTCAACGTGGCCGGCAGCGACGCCGCCTGCCCCGCCGGCAACGACTTCTCGCTGGCGGCCGCGCCCGCGGCGGGCTCGGTCAACCCCGGCAGCTCGATCAGCAGCACGATCACCTCGACGCTGACCAACGGCAGCGCGCAGACGGTCAACCTGACCGCGAGCGGCCTGCCCAGCGGCGCGACGGCGACGTTCAGCCCGACGTCGATCAACTCGGCCGGCGGCACCTCGTCGCTGACCATCGCCACCACCGGCTCGACGACCCCCGGCACGTACGCGGTGGTCATCACCGGCACCGGCGCCAGCTCGACCCGGACCACGACGTTCGCGCTGACCGTCAACGGCCCGCCCGGCTGCTCCGGCACCAACCCCACCGACGTGGCGATCGCGGACAACACCACCGTCGAGTCCTCGATCACCATCTCCGGCTGTGCCGGGAACGCGGGCGCGGCCAGCACGGTCGCGGTCAACATCCTGCACACCTACATCGGTGATCTGGTCGTCAGCCTGGTCGCGCCGGACGGCAGCGCGTACGTGCTGCACAACCGGGCCGGTGGCAGCGCCGACAACATCAGCCAGACGTACACGGTGAACCTGTCCACCGAAGCCGCCAACGGCACCTGGAAGCTGCGGGTCCAGGACGCGGCGTCCGGTGACGTCGGCACCATCGACACGTGGACGCTGAACCTGGTCGGCACCCCCACGCCGACCTGCTCCGGCACCAACGGCACCGACGTGACCATCCCGGACAACACCACCGTCAACAGCGCGATCACGATCGCGGGCTGCTCGGGCAACGCGTCGTCGACCTCGACGGTCGCGGTGGCCATCGTGCACACCTACATCGGCGACCTGGTCGTGACCCTGGTCGCGCCGGACGGCAGCACCTACGTCCTGCACAACCGGGCCGGCGGCAGCACCGACAACATCAACCAGACGTACACCGTCAACCTGTCGTCCGAGGTCCGCAACGGCACCTGGAACCTGCGGGTCCAGGACGCCGCCTCGGCCGACACCGGCTACATCAACAGCTGGACCCTGACCCTCTAGGTCTCCGGCAGCGCGACGCGAGGGCCCCGGCGACACGCCGGGGCCCTCGCCCACGTTCAGACGCCCGCGTCGGGCCGTCCCGCCGCGTCCAGGTTCTTGGCCAGGTCGCGCAGCAGCGGGCCGTACTCCGGGTGCGCCAGCGCCGTGGCCATCTGCGCGACCAGGTAGTCCGCCGGGTTGCCGGTGTCGTACCAGCGGCCCGAGATGACCTGCCCGTACACGGCCCGGGTCGCGGCGTACGCGTTGATCGCGTCGGTCAGGTAGATCTCGCCGGAGCGCCGGTCGTACCAGCGCTGGGTCTGCTCGCGAAGCTCGTCGACGATGCCCGGGGTGATCACGTAACCGCCGAGGGCCGCGTACGCCGACGGGGCGTCCTCCGGCTTGGGCTTCTCGATCAGCCCGGTGATGCGCAGCAGGCCCCCTTCGAGGTCCTCCTTGACCACCGGCACGCCGTAGCGCTGCGAGTGCTCCGGGTCCATCGGCATCAGCGCCAGGACCGGGCAGTTCGTCGCCTCGTACGCCCGGATCAGCTGCTGGGCGCGGGGCACCTCGGCGACGAAGACGTCGTCGGGCCACAGCACCAGCATCGGCTCGTCGTCGAAGTTGCGGGCCGCGTTGAGCACCGGCGTGCCGTTGCCGTACGGGCCGTGCTGGTCCAGGTAGGTGATGTGACCCTGCGCCGCCAGCTCGGCGATCTCCTGCACCGCGTCGGCGTACGCCGTCTTGCCGTCCGCCCGCAACTGCGCCACCAGCGCCGGGTTGGGCCGGAAATGGTCCTGGATCAGCGACTTCCCGCCCGAGATCACGATCGTGATGTCGGTGATCCCCGAGGCCACCAGCTCACGCACCGTGTGCTCGATCACCGGCTTGTCGCCGACGGGCAGCATCTCCTTCGGGATCGCCTTGGTCAGCGGCAGCAGCCGCGAGCCGAGCCCCGCGGCCGGGATCACGGCCCGCCGGATCGTCGAAGGCATGAGGATCTCCAGGTCAGAAGTCGAGCAGCGGTATACCGACGCTAACAGGCGGCCAGCCCGGCGGCCCGCAACCCGCGTCCGGGTCGTCCCGGGAACCCTCGCCCGTCGCCGCGACTCCTCAGCGGTATGAACCGGCTGCACGCCCTGATCCCGCTGGTGCTGGCGCGGCGGTGCTGCTCGACGCCGTCGCGCTGCCGGTCCGCCAGCTGCAGGTCACCGCGCCGCAAGCTGCGGTTTCCCCGAAACTGCAGCCCGGTCCGGCTCCGCCGGTGGGGTGGGTGAGGATGGAGGGATGACGGCTGGGGTTGGTGGGGGCGATCCGCTGGTGGAGCGGATGCGCCCGTTCGGGACGACGATCTTCGCGACGATGTCGGCGCTCGCGGTGAAGACGGGGGCGGTGAACCTGGGGCAGGGCTTTCCGGACACCGACGGGCCTGCCGAGATGCTGGAAGCGGCGGCGGCCGCGCTGCGGGGCGGATTCAACCAGTACCCGCCGGGGCCGGGTCTGCCGGTGCTGCGGGAGGCCGTCGCGGCGCACCAGCGGCGGTTCTGGGGACTGGAGTACGACCCGGACGGGGAGGTCGTCGTCACGGCCGGGGCGACCGAGGCGATCGCGGCGGCGATCCTGGGGCTGTGCGAGACCGGTGACGAGGTGGTCTGCTTCGAGCCGTACTACGACTCGTACGCCGCGAGCATCGCCCTGGCCGGGGCGGTCCGCCGGCCGGTGACACTGCGGCCGGGATCGGACGGGCGTTACGGGTTCGACCCCGAGCAGCTGCGCGCCGCGTTCGGGCCGCGTACCCGGCTGGTGCTGCTCAACACCCCGCACAACCCGACCGGCAAGGTCTTCACCCGCGAAGAGCTGGCGCTGGTCGCCGAGCTGTGCCAGGAGTTCGGCGCGTACGCCGTCACCGACGAGGTCTACGAGCACCTGGTCTTCGACGACGCGGGCTCGCCGCACCTCCCGCTGGCGAGCCTGCCCGGCATGCGTGAGCGCACCCTGCGCATCTCGTCGGCGGGCAAGACGTTCTCGTGCACCGGCTGGAAGGTCGGCTGGGCGAGCGGGCCTGCCGCGCTGGTCTCGGCGGTGCTGCGGGTCAAGCAGTTCCTGACGTTCGTCAACGCGGGGCCGTTCCAGCCCGCCGTCGCGGTCGCCCTGGGCCTGCCCGACGCTTATTTCACCGGCTTCACCGCCGGGTTGCAGGCCCAGCGCGACCTGCTCCGCGCCGGCCTGGTCGACGCCGGGTTCGGTGTGCTCCGGGCCGAGGGGACGTATTTCATCACCGCCGACATCCGCCCGCTCGGCGGCGCCGACGGCGTCGACTTCTGCCTGGCCCTGCCCGAGCGCAGCGGCGTCGTGGCGATCCCCGCGCAGGTCTTCTACGACGACAAGGACGCCGGGCGGCACCTGGTCCGGTTCGCCTTCTGCAAGCGGCCCGAGGTCATCGCCGACGCGGTGTGCCGCCTCGCACCGTAGGCGGGTCTCACGCGCTTCGATGCCCGCAACGTAGGACATCGATGCGATAGCCGCCGCCCCGAGCACCGCCCTACGGCACGAAGGACAGGAACAGGAAGACGCCGAAGATGGTCAGGTGGACCATGCCCTGCATCAGGGTGGCGCGGCCGGGGGCGACGGTCAGCGTGGTGACCACGACGGTGATCGCGAGCAGCACCATGTCCTTGGGGTCCAGGCCGAGTACGAGGGTGTCCTTGAGCCAGATCGAGGCGATCGCGATCGCGGGGATGGTCAGCCCGATGCTGGCCACGGCCGAGCCGAGGGCCAGGTTGAAGCTCGTCTGGATCTTGTTGCGGGACGCGGCGCGCACCGCCGCGGCCGTCTCGGGCAGCAGCACCAGCAGGGCGATGACGACACCGACCACGGCGCGGGGCGCGCCCGCCACGGCGACCACGTGCTCGATCGCCGGTGACTCCACCTTGGCCAGGCCGACCACGGCGACCAGGCACAGCAGCAGCATGAGCAGGCTGACCCCGGCGGCTTTGCGGCCGGGCCCGGCGGCGGGGTGCTCCTCGTCGTCGGTCTCCAGCGGCAGGAAGTAGTGGCGGTGCCGGATCGTCTGGACGAAGACGAACGCCGCGTACAGCACGAGTGAGGCGGTGCCCGCGAACGCGAGCTGCGGCCCGGAGTAGGTGGAGCCGGGGCTGCTCGTGGTGAACGACGGCAGCACCAGGGCGAGGGTGGCGACGGTGCTGAGCGTGGCCAGGGTCGCGGTGACGCCTTCGACGTGGAACTCGACCTCGCGATGGCGCAGGCCGCCTACCAGCAGGCAGAGCCCGACGACGCCGTTGCACACGATCATGAAGGCGGCGAAGACCGTGTCGCGGGCCAGCGTGGACGGGCCCGGCGGGGCCGAGGTCATCAGCATGATGATGAGGCCGACCTCGATGGCGGTGACCGCGACGGCGAGGATGAGCGTGCCGAAGGGCTCACCGACGTGGTGCGCCACGATCTCGGCGTGGTGGACGGCGACGATGACGGCGCCGACCAGCGCGATGCCGACCACGACCAGCCCGAACCCGCCGACCTTGTGCCCCCAGACCGCCGCGAGCAGGATCACGCACACCGGCGGGATCACCGCCCACCACGACAGCGCGCGCACGGTCTTGAGCATGTACCGAGGCTACGCGGACAAACCTCACCTAACGGCCATAATCCCTGCAACGGGGCAGTTGGCTGTGCCCGTACGACAGTGTGGGTCTAGATTCTGCGCGTGCTTTCACGATCTCTCGCCGCAGTGCCGCTGCGACTGACCGCCCTGGCCGCCGTCCTCGGGCTCGCCGCGTGCGGCAGCACCGCCCCCGGCGCGGCGGGACCGTCCGATCCGGTGTTCGTGCCAGGCAGCGCCGCACCGTCGGTCTCCGCGTCGGCGGTCGCGAGCCCGAGCGCCAAGGCGTCGCCGTCGGCCGCGCCGGCGGCGTGCGGGGTGTTCCCGGCGAACAGCGTGTGGCGGGCCGACGTGTCGAAGCTGCCCGTGCACCGCTCGTCGGGCGCGCTGGTGAACAGCATCGGCGCGGGCGCGCACATGCACCCCGACTTCGGTTCCGGCCTGTGGGAGGGTGCGCCGATCGGCATTCCCGTCACGGCGATCAAGCCCGGCCAGAAGACCGTCAAGGTCAGCTTCGAGTACGCGGGCGAGAGCGACAAGGGCCCCTATCCCGTGCCCGCCGACGCCAAGGTCGAAGGCGGGCGCGGCAGCGACGGCGACCGCCACGTCATCCTGTACGACGCCGCGGGCTGCAAGGTGTACGAGCTTTTCGCGGCGTACCCGTCCGGCGCGGGCTGGCGGGCCGGGTCCGGCGCGATCTACGACCTGCGCTCCAACAAGCTGCGCCCCGCGGGCTGGACCTCCGCCGACGCGGCCGGACTGTCGATCTTCGCCGGGCTGGTCCGCTACGACGAGGTCGCCGCCGGTCGCATCACCCACGCGCTGCGCATCACCGTGCCGCGCTCGCGCAACACCTACCTGTGGCCCGCCCGGCACGCCGCCTCGAACAGCGCGGACGCGAACCTGCCGCCGATGGGCCTGCGGCTGCGCCTCAAGGCGAGCGTGGACACCTCGAAGATGCCCAAGCAGGCCCGGATCATCGCCGAGGCCATGAAGAAGTACGGCGTGATCGTCGCCGACAACGGCTCGCCCTGGTACCTGTCCGGCGCGCCCGACGACCGCTGGTCCAACGACGCGCTGCGCGCCCTGAAGAACCTGTCGGGCTCGAACTTCGAGGCCGTCGACACGTCCGGGCTGATGGCCGACAAGAACTCGGGCGCGGTGCGCGGATAGCCCGTCAGAGGGCTGTCGTGGTGACCGTGGCGGGCAGGCCGAGGAAGCGGCCGTGGTGGTCGGCGGCGGCCTGCACCGCCGCTGACCGGCCGGGGTCGAGCGGGGCGTAGACCAGGATCTCGATCGCGACCCCGGTGCGCCCGACGGTCCGTTTCCAGTGCCCGGCGACCTGGCTGTCGATGATCAGCACGCCGTTGAAGACCGGCCGGTCCCAGCGCTGCCCGTCGCCGACGCCACCGAGGTCGAGCAGGTGCTTGCTCTCGGTGTAGCCCACCAGGTATTCGTCGTAGCCCTGCAGCAGGTGCGCGACCGGCCCGTCCGGCGCGGGCGTCCGCGGCGGCTCACCCGCGAACCAGTAGGTCAGCCCGTCCACGGTGAGGCTGTCCAGCCGGTCGCCGACCAGGCCGATGCCGCGCCGGATCTCGGCCTGGGTGAGGCTGGACCACCAGCGGAAGTCCTTCACCGTGGCCGGTCCGTGGCTGCTGAAGTAGCGCAGGGTCAGCTCGGCCAGGGCCTCGTCGGGCTCCAGGGTCCGCGCCTGCGGGGCGCGGTCGGCCAGCAGCGCGTACGTGTGCTGCTTGCCCTTCATCGCGCCACTGCAGATCAGGCCTTCGAGTTCGGCGTGCATCAGGATGTACGCCATCCGGAAGCCCTCGGTGCCGATGCCCGCCTCCTGGAACAGCGCGGTCAGCTCCTTGCGGGTCAGCTGGGTGCCCGCCAGCGCCTCGGAGAGCAGCCCGGAGCAGCGCCCGCGCAACTGCTCGTCGAGGCCGAGCTGGCGGTAGTAGTAGGCGTTGAGCTGGTGCACCCGCGGACCGGTCAGTGCCAGCATCCAGCAGATGTCGTCAGGGGTGACGAAATGCCAGGTCGGCCGCAGCACGTGGGTGCGCAGCAGCGCCCCGTCGGCGAACTCGCCGTGCACCAGGTCCTCGCGGGCACCGCTGATGCGCTCCCCGACGGACCAGGTCGCAGGGCCGTAGTCCTGCGACTGCACCGCGCCCAGCCGGCCGACCACGCCCTGGGGTGTCGTGTCGGTGGCGGCGTGCAGCCCGAGGTTGCGCATACGCCACGAGGCCAGCCGCAGTGCGTCCATCGGCGCGATGTTATCCACGCGGTACGACACCGGATGCCCCGCGGGCGCGAGTGCGGCAGGATGGCGGGGTGGAGCTGGAGACTTTTCTGCGTACGGCCGAGCGGCTGCTCGCCGTGCCGTCGACCGCCGACCGCCCCGACGAACTGCACCGCGCGCTGGAGCTGGTCCTCGACATGGTCGGGCCGGGCTTCGCCGTGGAGCGCTTCTCGTCGGCGGGCAAGCCGAGCGCGCTGCTCTACCGCGACACCGGGGCGGGCCGCCCGGCGTTCCGCGTGATCCTCAACGGGCACCTGGACGTGGTGCCCGCGCCGCCGGAGCAGTTCACGCCGCGCCGCGAGGGCGACCGGCTGTACGCCCGGGGCGCGCAGGACATGAAGATCTCGGCGCTGGTCATGGCGCACGTGTTCGCCGAGCTGGCCCCGACCCTGCCGTACCCGCTGGCGCTGCAGCTGGTCACCGACGAGGAGATCGGCGGCCGCAACGGCACCCTGCACCAGGTGGAGCAGGGGGTCACGGGGCAGTTCGTGGTGATCGGCGAGTTCAGCGGGCTGGAGATCGTCACCGACTCCAAGGGCATCCTGCAGGCCAGGCTGACCGCGACCGGCCGCGCCGCGCACAGCGCGTACCCGTGGCAGGGCGACAACGCGCTGCTGCGGCTGACCGAGGCGGTCCGGGCGATACACGCGGCGTACCCGCTGCCGACGGCGGAGGCCTGGGCGACGACGGTGAACCTGGCCCGGCTGGGCACCCCGAACACGGCGTTCAACCAGGTCCCGGCGCTGGCCGAGGCGTGGCTGGACATCCGCTTCCCGCCCGGTGAGCCCGGCTTCGACGGGCGCACCGCCGCGCAGATCGCCGCGCACCTGGCCGACATCTGCGGGCCGGGCGTCACGGTGGCCGTCGAGCACGCCGACGCCCCGCACCACGCCGACCGGGACCGGCCCGAGGTGCTGGCCCTGCAGCAGGCGGCGCGGGCGCAGGGCTACCCGGCCGGGTTCCTGCGCAAGCACGGCGCGGCCGACGGGCGCTTCTACTCCCAGCGCGGCATCGACGCGGTCATCTTCGGCATCGGCGGCGCGGGCCTGCACGGCCCCGACGAGTACGCCGACCTCACCACGATCGAGCCGTACGAGCGGGCGCTGCGCGCGTTCCTCACCGGACTCTGACGATCGCGGGCCGCTGCGCATCGACGGACCGCCGCTGGGGCAAGATGGCAGCGTGACCGACGTACCGATCCGTGATGACATGATCCGCCTGGGCCAGTTCCTGAAGCTCGCCAACGCGATCGAGACCGGCGGCGAGGCGAAGCTGCGCATCACCGCCGGTGAGGTGACCGTGAACGGCGAGGTGGAGGTGCGCCGGGGCCGCCAGCTGCACCGGGGCGACGTCGTCGGCATAGACGGGGAGAGCCTGCGCGTCGCCTGACGCACGCGGCCGCACCGCTCGCGGCCTGACCCCCGTCCGAAGCGCGCGGGCGCGTCCGGGCGACGCCGGCCGCGGCTCGACCCGTCCGAAGCGTGCGGGCGCGTCCGGGCGAAGCAGGTCGCGAGGTCAGTCGCCGGTCGCGACCGCCGGTGCGGCACGCGGCGTCGCGAGCGTGACCGCCGCGGCGGCTGCCGTGACGGCGAGGGCCAGCCCGATCAGGAGGCGGGCGCCCGTGGTGTGCAGCAGGAACGCACCGGGCAGCTGTGCCGCGACGCCTGCCGCGACGGCGGTGCCCGTCGCCGCGACGGACCAGAACAGCACCGGGCGCGCCGGGCGGGCCGGTGGGTCGCCGTGCCAGGCCCGTAGCAGGCGGTGGCGGCCCACGTGCACGGCCAGCGCCAGCGCCACCAGCGCGCCGCCGATAGTCGACACGAGGTCGAGCACGGGCGCGGGTTCGGTGATCCGGTCCCAGACCAGGTGGCTCGCGGCGGCGAGCAGCGCCGACACGACGCTGACCGCGAGCGCGGGCCGGGTCGTGCCGAGCACGCCGTAGTCGCGCAGCGCCAGCGCGGCGGGCCGCCGGGGCAGGTGCGCGGCGGCCACGGCCGCCGTCCGGCGCACCAGCAGCGCCCCGGCCAGCGTCACGGGTAGGCAGAACAGGACCAGGCCCGGCCACTGGTGCGACAGCGGGAACACCGGCAGACCCGAGCCGTCCAGGGCGTACGCCAGATCGGGCGAGGCCGCCCCGACCGTCAGCGCGACGCCGTCGAACCAGCGCGGTCGCCACAGTTTAAGCGGCAGTGGCAGCGCGGCGTGCGAGGGGAATGTCAGCGGCACCGCCGCAGGCTAACTGGTCGCTCGCTGCCCTCGCCGCCTGTAAATCGATTTGTCGATCATGGTAGGCGGGGTCAGGATGGCCGGATGAGAATCCGTAACGCTGTGCCCGACGACGCTGCGGCCGTGGTCGCGCTGCGCGCCGAGGTGTATCCGTACCTGGTGCGCGGGGTCGCCTCGACGCGGCAGATGCTCGCCGACCCGCCGGACGGGGACTGGACCGCGTTCGTGGTCGAGGACGGCGGGCAGATCGTCGGCTGGACCTCGGCGTTCCGGAACATCACCACCTCCGAGGCCGACTTCGGCGAGATCTCGCTGCTGCACGTGCACCCCGACCATCGCCGCCGGGGCGCGGGCGCGCTGCTGTTCGACGCCGCCTCCCGGCACCTGGCCGCGCTCGGTGTACGCCGGGTGCGCGCCTGGGTGCAGGGCGAGTCGCTGGACTTCGCCCGTGGCCGCGGGTTCACGCCGAGCCGCGAGCTGCGCTACTCGATGCTGGAGACCCGGCTCGCGCCGCCCACGCCGGACGCGCCCGCCGGGGTCGGCGTGGTGCCGCTGTCCGGCCTGGACGAGCGGGTGCTCTACACGGCGTACGTCGCGGCCAGCGCCGACGAGCCCGGCGACGTGCCCTCCGACGCGATCTCCTTCGACACGTGGCGCTACGAGGTGTGGAACAACGTGGGCCTGGACAAGGACGCCAGCACGGCCGTGCTCGACGGCGGGCAGATCGTGGCGTTCACGCTGGTCAAGCGGGATGGGGAGCGGATGTGGTCGGACATGACCGCGACGCTGCCCGAGCACCGCGGCCGTGGCCTGGCCCGGCTTGCCAAGATCGTGGCCCTGCACCGGGCCGCCGCGGGCGGCGTGACGGCCTCGTACACGTCCAACGACGAGTCGAACGCGCCGATGCTCGCCATCAACGCGCGCCTGGGCTACCGTCCCGTCACCGTCCAGTGGTCCTGCCTGGGCACGCTGCCCGCACCCGAAGCCGCGTAGCACGACGCGGCCGCGCCGGTGATCGTTCACCGGCGCGGCCGCATCCCCCCGTTCATTCCACGACGACGGTCACCGCTGGTCGTACTCGTCGTGGCGGCGCCACCAGAAGCCGGACTCGTTGCGCCCGAGCGGCGCCCGGTCGAGCCACTGGTACATGCCCCAGAGCGCGTCCACGCCCCGCTCGTAGGTCGAGTACGTGTGGTAGACGACGCCGTCGTCCAGCACGAACGCGCTCATGCCCGGCCCCTGCTGCCGGTAGGTCGGCCAGTCCACGCCGACTGACGACGCGATCTGGTTCAGCATCGGCGGCTCCTCACCCGAGGGCGAGGGCCGTACGTCCATCGAGCGGAAGTTGTAGTCGACCGCCCCCGACTCCCACTCCTGCCTGGTGTGCGTGACGTGGAAGTCGTGGTTGAACGTGCCGCCGTACGACGACGCCCACGGGAAGCTCCAGCCCATCCGCTGGCGGTAGGCCTGCAGTTTCGCCAGCGGGGCCTGCGACACCGCGCACAGGGTCACGTCGTGGTTGGCGAGGTGGACGACCGAGCCGTCGAACCCGTCGGCGATGGCCGAGCAGGACGGGCAGCCCGCCTCGTAGTCGGGCCCGAACATGAAGTGGTACACCAGCAGCTGCGAGCGGCCCGCGAACAGCTCGGCCAGCGTCGCCCGGCCGTCGTCGGTGTCGAAGGTGTACTGCTCGTCGACGCGTACCCAGGGCAGTTCCCGCCGCCGGCGGGCCACCTCGTCGCCGCGCCGGGTCAGCTCCTTCTCCTCCGCCAGCAGCTCCAGCCGGGCCGCGAGCCATTCCTGCCTGGTGCCGGTCCTGTGATCGATCATCGTGGTCACCTCATCCGTGGTCGGTGGTGCGCTGCACTGCCTCGTCTCGTTCGGCCGCCTCGGCGATCCGCTTGATGGTCGCCAGCCGGCGGTCCCAGTCGGACGCGAGCGCCGCCATCCAGCGCGCCGTCGCGTTCAGCGCCTCGGGGCGTACCGCGTACCGGACTTCGCGCCCGGCCCGGTGCCCGCCGACCAGCCCGGCCGCGTCCAGCACGGCGAGGTGCTTGACCACGGCCTGCCGCGAGACGGGAAGGTGCTCGGCGAGCGTCGTCGCGGTCACCTCGCCCAGCGCGGCCAGCAGGTCGAGCAGCTGACGCCGGGTCGGGTCGGCCAGCGCGGCCAGCACGCCGTCGACGGGCGAGACGGCTTCGGGTTCGTCGGTCACACGGAGGATTCTTCGGCACGCGCCTTGAGCGCCTCCAGCTCCAGCGGCCAGCCGCCCGAGTTGTCCCGCACCGCACCGCTGCGCAGCTCCTCCGGGGCGGCCAGTGACGCGAACCCGCTCTCGACGACCCGGAGGCGCGTCGCGTGGCCCTCGGCTGTCAGCGTGAACTCGACCAGGGTGCTGTTGTCCTCGCGCAGCTCCTGGCCGGGGAAGGCGCTGGCCCAGCGGTACGCCAGGTAGGTCGGCGGGTCGACCTTCTCGACCCGGACCGGGAAGTCGCCGTGGTGCGGGTTCTTCGCGAGCAGGGTCTCCCCCTCCCTGGCCACGGTGCCGGGCAGGCTCGCCTTGTCGGCGACCCAGAACCCGGGCTGGGCGACCAGCTCCCAGACCCGTTCCAGGGACGCCTCGATCAGGGTCTCGCGCTCGATCCGGTCCTCGCTCATGGACTGACTCCTTCAACGCCGTCACTTGATGTGCAACTCCACAGTTGCACATCAAGCCGCCGAGGCGCAACCCATAGGTTGCACATGGTCTCCAAAAGCGGATCTTCAGTCCGGATGTGCTTAGGCGATCCGGGTGAGGGTGAGGGGGCCTGGGGCGTCGGGAACGGCGGCGAAGTCGTAGCGGACCAGGTCGGGGCCCAGCGCCAGGAGGGTGACCGAGCTGGAGCCGTAGCGCAGGTCGTCGCCGAAGGTGCGCCGCAGGATCAGGGCGCGCGGGTCGTCGCGGCCGACGCCCTGACCGGCCGCCAGGTCCGGCCACGCGCCCCAGCCGTCGGCCGGGTCCGGTCGCGGGGTGGCGCGCAGCGCTGCCAGCAGGTGCGCGGCGCGGGGTTCGGCCGGGTCGTCGCCGCTGTTGACGATCACGGTGGGCCCGGTCGGCAGGACCGTATCGGTGCGGACGTCGCCGTCCCAGCCGACCATCACCACGCCGGACAGCTCCGCGGTGATCAGGTAGAACGGGTCGAAGGCGCGCAGGTCACCCGGCACGGACTTCCCGGCCGCGGCCAGCAGCGGCAGGTCGCCCCGCGAGCGGCGGCCGTGTTCCGGGGCCAGCCGCCCGCGCCCGTTGAGCACGAACGCGGCTCGACGGGCGGCCGGGTCCACGGCCAGCCAGGTGCCCCCGGCCACCAGGTCGAGACCGCCGAGCACACCGGGGTGGCGCGGCCAGTGTGACGCGGGCGGCTCCCAAGGCCGGACCAGCAGCTCGTCGCGCACGGCGAGCACCAGTAGCGGGATCGGTGACGACGGCTCGAAACTGACGGCGACCGTACACATGATCGGCACTATATGCCCGGCCGGACGCCCCGACGGCACCGTCGCCGGAGGTCGCGACACGCCGTCTGCCGTTGCACCCGGCGGGGTGTCGGCAGCCTCTACATTGGTCACATGTGGCAGACGAGCGGGCTCACCTTCCTGGGCGCCGTGCTGGCGGCGACCTTGACCTCGCTGGTCGCCTATTTCGTCAACAGCCGGAAGATGGCCGGCGACACGCGGGCGCGCTGGGACGCGGTGCTGTTCGACAAGAGCGCCGTCCTCGCCGAGGCGGCGCGCAGCGTGCGTCACCACGCGGAGCGCTACCGCCACAGCACCGACAAGGCCGCCCGCCAGCAGCGTATCGACGACGCGCAGGAGAGGCTCCGGATCGCCATGGAGCAGTTGCGGCTCGTCGGCAACCGGCGGGTGCAGGACGCGGCGCGCAGGGTCATGCACCACGCTTACGCGGTGGCGATGCAGGGGGTCGACAACCGGGATCCACGCGCCGAGCACTACGCCGACGTCCCGCCGATCGCCCGGCTCAACGACGCGCTGCAGGAGTTCTACCGCGCCGTGCGCCAGCAGCTGCGGGCCGAGCACCCCGAGGACGTCCTGCACGACGACGACTTCGACCGGATCGCCGCCGGCTTGCAGCCGCTGGCCCCTGACCAGCGCTCTTCGGTCGTCTGATCGTCGGAGACAGGCGGCTCGCCGCGCTGCCTCCGGCTGTCAGACGGCGCGGGTGGCGGTGACGGCAAGAGTCGTGTGCGGGACGGTGACGGTCCCGCCCATCGTGTCGATCACCTTCCCGACGTCCGCCAGCACCTGCGCGAGAAGCCCGGCCGGCAGCCGGGTGAGCGCGCCGCTGGTCGCGAGCTGGTCCAGCCAACCGGACCGGGTGTAGGTCCGCGTGCGGTCGAAACGCCACTGCTCGGCCTGCCCGAACCCGCCGGCCAGCCGGATCCCGTCGGCGGCCTTCGTCAGCATCAGCTGGTATCCGTCCAGCATGGATGCGCTGGCGGCCGGCATGGTGAAGGGCGAGTCGGGCAGCGCACGCCGGAAACCCTCCTGTAGCGCGTCGCCCATCTCAGCCGGGGGCTGCATCACGTACCAGAACAGCGCCAGCCGCCCCCGCGGGCGCAGCACCCGCGCCGCCTTGGCCGCCCCCGCCACCGGGTCGACCCAGTGCCACGCCATCCCGGCGACCACGGCGTCGAACTGGCGACCGGCGGGTTCCCAGTCCTCGAAGGTCGCGACGTCGACGGCTATCCCGGTGCCGCGCGCGAACGCGGCCATCCGGGCGTCGGGTTCGACCCCGAGCACCCTGGACCCCGCTGCGCGGAACTGGCGGGCGGCGATGCCCGTGCCGCAGCCGACGTCGAGGACGTCCGGGCCGGGGCTCCCGCTGAGGATCCGCTCCACCAGGGCGTCGGGATAGCGGGGACGTGCACGGTCGTAGCGTTCGGGATCGGTGCCGAACGACTCCGCGACCTGCCGGTGCAGGTGCGGCTCCGGTGCGGACGGCGGCTGCTGTCGCGGTAGAGTGGGCATGTGCCCACACTAGTGGGCAGATGCCCACTCGACAACGGGTGAGCCGCCGACACAGCGCGAAAGGCGTGCGATGCCTACCGGGGTGGCCATTCGCGACGTACGCGAGCAGTTGTTCGACGCCGCCGACCGGATCCTGCTGCGGGACGGGCCGAGCGCGCTGACCAGCCGGGCGCTCACCGCCGAGGCCGGGTGCGCCAAGGGCGTGCTGCACCGGCACTTCGACGACTTCGACGACTTCCTCGCCCAATACGTGCTCGACCGCGTCGACCAGATGGCGCCACAGGCCGCCGCGCTGCGGGAACTCGCGGGAACGGCGACGGTCGGCGGCAACCTCACCGATGCGCTGAGCGCGGTGTTCCAGTCGGTCGCGGTGGCGATCGTCGCCCTGCTCACCTTCCGGGACGAGTTGCGCGCCCGGCTGCGGCAGAAGTGGCCGGCAGGCATCCCGGTGCTGACCGAGGCGGCGATCATGATCGGCTCATACCTGCGGGCGGAGCAGGACGTGGGCCGGATCGCCCGCGGCGCCGACCCCGACACGCTGGCGGCCGTGCTCATCGGCTCCGCGCATCTGCTCTACGCCGACCGCACAGGCGCCTCGCCGGAAACCGACGCCGTTCGCAGGCTCGTGGACGGCATTCTCGCACCGGTGACCGCCGGGGGACGCCCCTGAGGCTCGGGCTGAGACGTGGGCGATCCTGCCCGCCTCGTCGCACTCGGAGGATTGCGTACGACGTCGGTCAGCGCACGTGGTGGGCGAGCCAGTCGCGGGCCAGGACGGCGGCCTGCTGCAGGGTGCCGGGCTCCTGGAACAGGTGGGTCGCGCCGGGCACGATCTCGATGACGTGCTCGCAGGTCAGCTGCGCGGCCGCGTGCCGGTTGAGGTCGAGCACGGCGTGGTCGAGGCCGCCGACGATGAGCAGGGTCGGCGCGCGTACCGCGGCGAGGTGACCGCCGGCCAGGTCGGGGCGTCCGCCGCGCGAGACGACCGCGGCGACGTCGGCGTCGGCGTTCGACGCGGCCCACAGCGCGGCGGCCGCGCCGGTGCTGGCCCCGAACAGGCCGACCGGCAGGCCCCGCGCCTCGGGGCGGGCCCGCAGCCAGGCCAGCACCTGGCCGAGCCGCCCGGCGAGCAGCCCGATGTCGAACACGTTGCCGCGGTCGTTCTCCTCGGCCTCGTTCAGCAGGTCGAACAGGAGCGTGCCGAGGCCCGCGTCGCGTAGCAGGGTCGCGACGTACTGGTTGCGCGGGCTGTGCCGGCTGCTGCCGCTGCCGTGTACGAACACGACGACGCCGGTCGCCTTCGGGGGTATCGCCAGGTGGGCCGCCAGCGCGGCGCCGTTCACGGGGATGACCACTTCGGCCGCTGTTCCGTCGGCCGCGGACCGCACGTCCTCCACGCCTCCATCCTCGCTCGCCCGGCGGCGTGCCGCTCGGGTTGGCGCATCTTTACGGGCCTGAAACTTGCACGTAACCTGAGTCACACTTTGCAAGAAATTTCAGCGCCGGGCACCACCCCCGTTCCGGGAAGGAAGACCATGCGTCGCCTCTGGAGGTCCGTGCTCGCCGCCGCGCTGGTGGCCGCCGGGTTGTCCCTCGTCTCCCCCACCACCCCGGCCCAGGCCGGGATCGACACGCTGAGCCTGGGCGGCCGCTACTCCGGCGGCAATGTGAACTTCCGGGTGTACTCGTCGCGGGCGACCCGCATCGCGGTGTACGTCTACGCAGCGCCGACCGGCGCTCAGGAGAAGGCGTCCTACCTGCTCACCAAGGGCAGCGGGGACGTCTGGGCGGTCACCGTCGGCGTCGCCGCGCTGCAGGCCGCGGGCGTGACCGGCACCGTCTACTACGGATACCGGGCGTGGGGCCCGAACTGGCCCTACAGCGCGAGCTGGACGAAGGGGTCGACGGCCGGGTTCGCCGCCGACGTGGACGCCGTCGGCAACCGGTTCAACCCCAACAAGCTGCTGCTGGACCCGTACGCCCGAGAGATGAGCCACGACACCGCGCTGCCCGACGGGGCGGTGAGCGACTACTCGTCGGGCCCGGCCAAGCGGGCCGTGGACACCGGCACGATCGCACCCAAGGGCATCGTGCTGGCCGCCGACAGCACGAGTGTCGGCACGAAGCCGACCAGGGCCTTCAAGGACGACATCGTGTACGAGGTGCACCTGCGCGGCCTGACCAGGGCGGACACCTCGATCGCGGCCGCCGAGCGCGGCACCTACAAGGCGGCCGGGCAGAAGGCGGCGTACCTGGCGTCGCTCGGTGTCACGGCGGTGGAGTTCCTGCCGCTGCAGGAGACCCAGAACGACGCCAACGACGCGAGCCCGGCCAGCACCACGGGCGACAACTACTGGGGGTACATGACGGAGAACTACTTCGCCCCGGACCGGCGCTACGCCTACGACAGGACGCCGGGCGGGCCGACGAGGGAGTTCAAGGCCATGGTGAAGGCGTTCCACGACGCCGGGATCAAGGTGCTCGTCGACGTCGTCTACAACCACACCGCCGAGGGTGGCGCGATCAGCGACAAGAACACGTACCACATCTTCTCCTGGCGCGGGCTGGACAACCCGGCGTACTACTCGCTGACCTCCGACATGCAGGGCTCGATGGACAACACCGGGCTCGGGCACAACTTCAACACCCGCAACCCGGCCGCGCAGAACCTGATCGTCGACTCCATCGCGTACTGGAAGAACACCCTCGGCGTCGACGGCTACCGCTTCGACCTGGCCTCGGTGCTGGGCAACACCTGCCAGCACGGGTGCTTCAGCTACAGCCGCACCGACGCGGGCACCGCGCTCAACCGGCTGACCGCCGAGATGCCGGCCCGCCCGGCGGGCGGTGGCGCGGGCGTGGACTGGATCGCCGAGCCGTGGGCCATCGGCGCGGGCACCTACCAGGTCGGCAACTTCCCGGCGGCGTGGTCGGAGTGGAACGGGATCTACCGCGACACGCTGCGCCGCGACCAGAACAAGCTGGGCGTGGACGCGGTCACCCCGAGCGAGCTGGCCACCCGCTTCGCCGGGTCGTCGGACCTGTACGGCGACGACGGCCGCAGGCCGTGGCACTCGGTCAACTTCATGGTGGCCCACGACGGGTTCACCCAGCGGGACCTGTACGCGTGCAACGCCAAGAACAACGGGCAGGCCTGGCCGTACGGGCCGTCGGACGGGGGCAGCGACGACAACATCTCCTGGGATCAGGGCGGCGTCGCGGCCGACCAGCGCAAGGCGGCCCGCAACGCGTTCGCGTTCCTGATGCTGTCGGGCGGCACGCCGATGATGACCGGCGGCGATGAGACGCTGCGGTCGGTCGGCTGCAACAACAACCCGTACAACCTGGACTCGTCGGCGAACTGGCTGGACTGGTCGCTGACCACGGACGAGACGAACTTCAGGACGTACACGTCGCGGCTGGCCGCGTTCCGCAAGGCGCATCCGGCGCTGCGGCCGGTGAACTTCTACACCGCCGCCGACGGCAACGCCAACGGCCTGGGGCAGCTGGAGTGGTTCACGCCGGCCGGGGCCGCGCCGGACGGGGCGTACTGGGGCAACGCGAACAACCACGCGCTGGCCTGGCGGATCGACGGCACGGAGTTCGGCGACAGCGGGTTGTACACCGCGTACAACGGCTGGTCCGGGGACGTGGTCTTCACGCTGCCCGCGCCGCCCGCCGGCAAGCAGTGGTACCGGGTCACCGACACCGCGCCGTGGGCCGAGGGCGCGAACCAGGTCGCAGCGCCGGGCGGGGAGGCGCTCATCGGCGGGGCCGGGACCGCGTACACCCTGCGTGGCCGTGCCGTGTTGCTGCTCATCGCGAAGTGAGCACGGGCCGGGCCTGTCGGCGGCAGGCCCGGCCCGCCCTAGCTGGCCGGGAACGCGAACGATGAGGTCACGGCCCGGTGGTCGGTGCCCGGCGTGCGCAGCACACCGGCGTCGGTGGCGTCGAGGCCCCGGTAGAGGACCTGGTCAGGGCGCAGCACCGGCAGCGCCGACGGCCAGGTGAGGCCGAACCCCCAGCCCGCGTCGGCCTGGGCGTCGCGTAGCAGCGCCGACAGCGGGGCGAAGGCCCGGTCCTCGGCGGAGGTGTTCAGGTCGCCGAGGACCAGCACCCGCTGCGCGTCGTCGGCGCGTACCGCGTCGGCCAGGGCCTGGATGTTGCGGTCGCGGCTGGCGGTCTCGTTGATGCGGGCCGAGCGCAGGTGCGCGACATAGACCGTGACGTCGCCCTGCGGCGTGTCGACGACCGCCCGCAGCCCCCGGATCCAGTTCGTGCGGCTGTCGAGGCTGCTCACCTGCCCGATCGGGTGCTTGCTGAGCAGCCCGACCGTGCTCTTGATCGCGTGGTAGGGGTACGTCTCGCGCAGCCGCTCGGCGGCCGCGGCGACCGCGCCGTCGGTCGACTCCTGCAGCGCGATCAGGTCGGGCCCGTCGGCGGCGAGGGCCGTGACGGTGGCGGCCGGGTCAGGGTTGTCGGCGAACAGGTTCTGCGAGACGACGCGCAGTTCGGCGGGCCCGCCCTGGGGCGGCAGCAGCGCGCTGCCGTACTGGGCCGCCCAGACGGCGGCGGGCAGCGCGACGGCCAGCAGCGCGGCGCGGGAGCGGGCGGCCAGGGCGGCCAGCGCCAGCACGGGTACGGCCAGCCCGAACAGCGGCACGACCGAGTCGAGCAGGCTGCCGAAGCTGTAGACGTTGGGCACGAGGCGGTGCCCGGCCAGCACCACGGCCAGCCCGAGCGCGGCGAGCACGACGACGGCCGCCCGCCAGCGGGGCCGGGAGGTGCGGGTGCGGGGAGCCGCCAGCTGTGTCGTCACTGTGCGTACGCTACCGGCGGTGCGCCCGGATTCCCGTGCCGCCGTTGGAATCTTCCGTGTGACAAGAATCCACGCCCGATTAACGTTGCCTTAACACTGCTCACGGTATGCAGGTAGTCGAAAGCCGCTGTCGCGGCACCCCAGGACCGGGCGCGGCCACGCGAAAACTGGATCACTCAGCGTGATCTCAGATCGCGGCATCTGTGACAGTAAGTCCCATAAACCTCATACGGTGGATATGCCGGTTACATAGCATCGGCTGTATGAGGCCCGTGCTCGTCGGCATCGTCACCGCCCTGGTGCTCAGTGCGGCGATCTTCCTCGGCAGCAGGGGCCTGCACAACTTCGACTCGGCGCTGGCCCCGTACGCCATCGCCAGCGTGTTCCTCGCCTTCGGCATCGCCTACCGCTACACGGTGTGGATCTCCTCCCCCGGCGCGCGGCGGCTGTTCCGCAAGGGCTGGGGCGCGGCGCTGTCCTGGCAGAACCTGCGCCGCACGCCGACCGCGCTGCCCCGCATGATCGCGACCTACCTCGGCTTCCAGAAGTTCCTCGGCGCGCGCTCGCGGGCCCGCTGGGCCGCCCATCAGCTGATCTTCTGGGGCTGCCTGCTGGCCGCCGCGATCACCTTTCCGCTGACCTGGGGCTGGTTCACCTTCACGGCGAACACCGGGGCCGGGCCGCAGTACACCATGAACATCTGGGGCTTTCCGGTGGTGGGGTTCAACGCCCTGTCGGTGCTCGGCTGGCTGCTGTTCCACGGCCTCGACATCGCCGCCGTGCTGGTCATCGCGGGTGCCACGTACTTCCTGATCCGGCGCATGCGCGACCGGGAGGCGAGCACCGGCCAGCGTTTCGGCTACGACCTGGTGCCGCTGCTCGCGCTGATCATCATCTCGGTGACCGGGCTGCTGCTGACGTTCTCCAGCGTCGCGCTGCACGGCGGCGGCTACGAGTTCCTGGCCGTGCTGCACATGGCCGCCGTGGTGCTCACGCTGCTGTACCTGCCGTTCGGCAAGTTCTTCCACATCGCCCAGCGCCCCGCGGCGGTCGGCATGCAGCTGTTCAAGTACACCGAGCACGGGGAGATCCGGCGCTGCCGCAACTGCGGCGAGCCCATCGACACCACGGCGTACGTCGACAACCTGCGGGCCACCATGCGCGACCTGAAGCTGGACTTCGACGCCATGGCCGAGGTCTGCCCGCGATGCAAGCGGCTGCGGCGCGGCCAGGCCTACCGCACCACCGTGAAGCCGGGGTTCTGACATGACCATCCCCCTCGACCCGAACATCACCCCGCCGGGCACCGGCCGGTTCCGCGACGCGGGCGGGCTGCCGGCCGACCGCTGGCGGGCCATCCGGGGCGAGGAGACGCTGGTCGCCACGCACTGCTGCTTCTGCGGCGTGCAGTGCGGCATGTACCTGCGCGTGCACGACGGCAAGGTGTTCGGTGTCGAGCCGCGCGACCACGACATCAACCGGATGCGGCTGTGCCCGAAGGGCCTGAACGCGTACCAGCAGGTCAACCACCCGGACCGGCTGACCGCGCCGCTGTATCGCCAGAGCCGCGCCGACGACCTGCGCCCGGTCTCCTGGGAGCAGGCCCTGGACACCACCGCCGAGCACATCCAGCGCATCCAGGCCGAGTACGGCCGGGACGCGTTCGGGATGCTGGGCGGGGCGAGCCTGTTCACCGAGAAGACGTACCTGGTGGGCAAGTTCGCGCGGGTGGCGCTGCGGACCCGACACGTGGACTACAACGGGCGGCTGTGCATGGTCAGCGCGGCCGGGGCCAACAAGCTGTCGTTCGGCATCGACCGGGCCGCGAACCCGTTCGCGGACTGCCTGCTCAGCGACTGCCTGCTGATCGCCGGGTCCAACGTCGGCGAGTGCTTCCCGGTGATGACCCAGTACCTGTGGGGCGCGCGCGACCGGGGCGCGAAGCTGATCGTGATCGACCCGCGCGAGACGAGCATCGCCCGCACCGCCGACATCCACGTCGCGCTGCGGCCGGGCACCGACGCCGCGTTCTTCAACGCGGTGCTGCACGTGGTGATCACAGAAGGCCTGACGGACGAGGCGTTCATCGCCGAGCACACGACCGGCTGGGACGAGGTCCGGACGGCGGCCGCCGAGTGCCCGCCGGAGCGCGCCGCCGAGATCTGCTGCATCCCGGTCGAGCAGGTCACGCAGGTGGCGCGGATGTTCGCGACGGCCGGCAAGGCGATGGCCTGGCACGCGCGCGGCATCGAGCACCACACCCAGGGTGTCGAGAACTGCCTCACTGTGATCAACCTGTGCGTGGCCACCGGCAACCTCGGCAAGCCCGGCGCGGGGTACGGCACCATCACCGGGCAGGGCAACGGGCAGGGCGGGCGCGAGCACGGCCAGAAGTCGGACATGCTGCCCGGCGGTCGCAACATCAGCGACCCCGTGCACCGCATGCAGGTCGCCGACATCTGGGGCATCGACGTCGAGGACCTGCCGCAGGCGGGCACCTCGATGATGGAGATGGTGCACCAGATGCGCCGCGGCGAGATCCGCGGCCTGTTCGGCATGTGCAACAACCCGTTCGTGTCGCTGCCGAACTACACCGTGGTCAAGGAGGGCTACGACGCCCTGGAGTTCCACGCCCAATGCGACTTCTTCCTGTCCGAGACCGCCGCCAACGCGCACCTGGTGCTGCCGGTGACCAGCTGGGCCGAGGACGACGGGGTGATGGCCAACGCCGAGGCGCGCGTGGTGCGCCACCGCAAGGCCCAGGAGCCGCTGCCGGGCGTACGCACCGACACGTGGGTGCTGTGCGAGCTGGCCCGGCGACTGGGCGCCGGGGACAAGTTCGCGTTCGCGGACTCCGAGCAGGTGTTCGAGGAGCTGCGGATCGCCTCGCGAGGCACGGTCAACGACTACTACGGCATCACGTACGCCCGGCTCGACGAGACCGGCGGCATCGCGTGGCCGTGCCCGACGCTGGACCATCCGGGCACGCCGCGGCTGTTCGAGGGCGGGAAGACGTACCACGCCGACGGCAGGGTGCACCTGCAGGCGGTGCGCTGGCATCCGCCCGCCGACCCGTACGACGACACGTACCCGATGACGCTGACCACGGGCCGGACGGTGGCGCACTTCCTGTCGGGCAATCAGACGCGGCGGCTCGGCGGGCTGGTCGAGCAGACGCCCCGGCCGTGGGTGGAGGTGCACCCGTCGCACGGGTTCGCCAACGGCGACGCGGTCACCGTGGTCACCCGGCGCGGCGCGGCGACGTTCCCGGCGCTGGTCACCGAGGCGATCCGGCCCGACACGGTGTTCGTGCCGTACCACTGGCCGTATCCGGTGGCCGCCAACGAGCTGACCATCGACGCCCTCGACCCGCGCTCGAAGATCCCCGAGTACAAGGTGTGCGCCTGCCGGATCGAGCCGGCCGACGCGGTCACGGCGGTGCCCGCGCCGCCGATGCCGCCGGGGCGCGAACCGTACGCCGACACCCAGCGCTCGCGCGGCGAACCGCTGCCACCCACCTCGTCGCAGGGAAGGGGCACGTCAGAGCCATGATGGGACGCACCATCGTGATCGACCCGGGCCGCTGTATCGGCTGCCAGGCCTGCGTGTCGGCGTGCCGGGAGTGCGACTCGCACCGCGGCAAGTCGATGATCCACCTGGACTATCTGGACCAGGGCGCCAGCGTCGCGTCCAGCCCGACGGTGTGCATGCACTGCGAGGACCCGGTCGCGCCGTGCGCGCAGGTGTGCCCGGCCGAGGCCATCCTGGTCACCCCGGACGGGGTCGTGCACGACGCGGACAAGAGCCGCTGCATCGGCTGCGGCAACTGCGTCAGCGCCTGCCCGATGGGCGTACCGAAGATCGACCTGGAGGCGAAGCTCCAGTTCAAGTGCAACCTGTGCTACGACCGCACGTCGTACGGCCTGGCCCCGATGTGCGCGACCGTCTGCCCGACCGGGTCGATCTTCTACGGCACCCTCGAAGAGCTGCGCACCGAGCGGCCCGGCGTGGAGGTGGCCAGCACGTTCGACTTCGACGGGTCGATCATCTCGACGGGCGTGGCGATGGTGGTGCCCCGGGGACGCCCCGTGGACGAGCCGCTGCCCGGCGGGGCCGGGGAGCACGCCCGCGTCACGGGCAGCCCGCAACCGGCCGGGCACCTGGAGCCGTCCGCGGACAACGTGCTGGGGGACCCGCTGTGAGCGCCGAGCCGCGCAGCAGGGAGCGGGAGGCGGGCACCGGACACCTCGACGGGCCGCACGGGCACACCGAACAGGAGGTCGCGGCGCTGCGGGAGCGCATCGCAGCGGACTCGCTGACCAGCCGCCGGGACTACCTGCGCCTGGCCGTGACGATGTCCGGCGGCCTGGCGGCGGGCGGTGTCGCGGTCGCGGCGGGCATCTTCCACCGGCACGGCGAGGGGGCCGCGCCGCCGAAGCTGGTCGCCGAGCAGCTGCCGCCCGGCCAGTCGGTGGCGTTCACCTACCCCGGCGAGGAGGACCGGGCCGTGGCGCTGCGGATGGCCGACGGGACGCTGGTCGCGTACTCCTCGATCTGCACGCATCTGGCCTGCGGGGTGCTGTGGCGGGCCGACCGGGGCGAGCAGGGCGAGCTGTACTGCCCGTGCCACGAGGGCGTGTTCGACCCGCGTTCGGGCGCGGTGACGGCGGGGCCGCCGCCCCGGCCGCTGCCGCGGGTGCTGTTGGAGGAGCGCGACGGCGGCATCTGGGCGGTGGGCACGCTGCAATCCGGTGAGCAGCTACCCGGCCGACCGCGCGATCGCTGACGTACACCGTGAGGAGCAGGCATGACGCAGGCGCGATACCCCGAGATCAAACCCACCAGCGGGTACGGTGACCCGCGCATCCGCAGCACCGGACCTGGACCGGGCGCGGGCGGCGAGACGGACCCGGAACGGTCCTCGATGCTGTCCGGGCGGCTGGCGCTGGTGCTGTCCATCCTGGTCGGCCAGCTCTGGGCGATCGGCGTCGGCCTGAACGCGTGGATGCAGGGCCAGACCAGGACCGCCTGGTGGGCGGCGGCGTTCGGGGTGGCCTCGTTCGGCGTCGCGCTGTGGGCGTGGCGGCTCGGCGAACGGCACGACCGGTGAGCGCCCCGGCCGTCGCCGTGCGGGTGCCGCGCGGGGCGTACACCAACCTGATCCTCGCCGCGCTGGGCTTCCTGCTCACCGCATGGGCGTGGGGCCTGATCAGTCCCCTCTCGGCGTACTACAAGTCTCACCTCGGGCTGTCCTCGGTGCAGCAGTCGGTCCTGGTCGCGGTGCCGGTGCTGGTCGGCTCGCTGGGCCGGATCCCGGTCGGCGCGCTGACCGACGTGCTAGGCGCGCGCAGGATGCTGCCCGCGATCGCGTTCCTGACCATCGTCCCGGTGCTGCTGCTGACCGTGGCCCGGGACTCGTACCCGGCGATGCTGGTCGTCGGCTTCCTGCTGGGCATCGGCGGCACCCCGTTCGCGGCGGCGATCCCGCACGGCAACGGCTGGTTCCCGCCGACCAAGCGCGGCATGGCGCTGGGCGTCATCGGCATGGGCATGGGCGGCACCGCGATCGCCGCGCTGCTGACCAAGCCGATGCGGGAGATCGGCCCGAACGCGCAGTTCTACCTGTGCGCGGCGGTGCTGGCGGTGTACGGCGTCGTCGCCTGGCTGGTGCTGCGCGACCCGCCGGGGCGCACGGTGCCCGCCGAACCGTTCTCGCGCCGTTTCACCGACGCCGCCCGCCAGCCGATGACCTGGCCGCTGTCGGGCCTGTACGCGGTCACCTTCGGCGGTTACGTGTCGTTCGCCGTCTACCTGGTCACCTACCTGCAGAGCCAGTACGGCCTGGAGCAGGGCGACGCCTCGCTCAAAGCGGCCGGGTTCACCCTCGTCGCGGTGCTGTTCCGTCCGCCGGGAGGCTGGCTGTCCGACCGGGTGGGGGCGGCGAAGGTGCTGTCGGTGTGCCTGGCGGTGCTGGCCGTGATGGCGGCCTGGCAGGCGTTCGCGCCGCCGCTGTACCCGTGGGCGACGTTCACCTTCCTGGTGATGGCGGCCATGCTCGGTGCGGGCGCGGGCGCGGTGTTCTCGCTGCTGGCGCAGGTGATGCCCGGCCCGAAGGTGGGCGCGGTGACGGGCATCGTCGGCGCGGTCGGCGGGCTCGGCGGATTCGTTCCGCCCCTGGTCATGGGCGCGGTGTACGGGGCCACCGGCTCGTACACCATCGGCCTGCTGCTGCTGGCACTCGTCGCGCTGGGCGCGCTGGCCTATACCTGGTCCCAGCGCAACCGGCGACCGGCCGTGGACGCCTCCCCCGCTCCACCGCTGCCTAAAACGCGATAAAAGCACTCGAAACGCGCAGCGCCGGTAGGCTCAGGACACCTACTCGACGGGTCCGCGCGGCACCGCCGCGACCTGATCGGACCGTGCCGGATGCTGCCGCACCGCACACCTGGGACCCGCCCTCTCAAGGAGATGGTGCACATGCCCACGGCGACCGACCAGTTCTTCGCCGACCTCGCCCAGCGCGGCGAAGAACCGTTACTGCGCAGCAGCTCAGGCAACATCCGATTCGAGATCGGCGAGAAAGGCAGCAGCGAGCGTTGGTTCGTCGCGGTCGATCACGGCAGGTTCGCGGTGTCGCGGCACAACCAGAAGGCCGACTGCGCGATCTCGGCCGACGCCGACGTGTTCGCCGACATCGTCACCGGCAAGGACAACGCGTTCGCCGCGCTGCTGCGCGGCGCTCTGGAAGCCGACGGCGACCTGGAGCTGCTGCAGCTGTTCCAGCGCGTGTTCCGCGGGCCGATCCGCAGCACCCACCCGGCGGCCGACCATGGCTGAGCAGGTCCGCATCCTCAACGGCAACACGTTCGTCGTCAGCGACGACCGGGGCGACATCGAGGCGTCCCGCACCGACCCGTCCGGGCTGTTCGCCTGGGACACCCGCTTCCTGTCGACGTGGGTGCTCACCGTCGACGGCCACCGCCTGGGCACCCTGTCCGTCGACGACCTGCAGTACTTCGAGACCAGGTTCTTCCTCGCCCCCGGCGGCGGCACGGTCTACGTCGACGCGAAGCTGTCGGTGATGCGCCAGCGCACGGTCACCGAGGGGTTCCGGGAACGGCTCGCGGTGCTCAACCACGGCGAGCAGGCCGTCGAGCTGACCATCCACATGGAGGCCGCCAGCGACTTCTCCGACCTGTTCGACGTCAAGAACGACGAGGGCAAGAAGGGCGAGCTGTATCACGAGGTCGGCCGGGACCGGCTGACCTTCGGCTACCGGCGCGACACGTTCCACCGGGCCACCGAGATCACCTCGGAGCCGCGCGCGAAGATGGACGAGCACGGGCTCACGTACAGGATCCGGGTCGAGCCGCAGGAGAGCTGGACCTGCGAGCTGCGGGTGACGCCGCTGCTGATCGGCCGGGGCGGCAAGCGGACCCGGCTCGGCGGCCCGCAGGTGGCCGAGGACATGGGCGCCGACCTTGACCGGTGGCTCGACGGCGCACCCCAGCTGGAGTGCGAGTGGGGGCCGCTGCGGCGCACCTACCGGCGCAGCCTGATCGACCTGGCCGCGCTGCGCTTCTCGCCGCTGACCTCGGCCGGGCGCAGCCTGCCCGCGGCGGGACTGCCCTGGTTCATGACCATGTTCGGCCGGGACAGCATCTTCACCAGCCTGCAGGCGCTGCCGTTCGCGCCCGAGCTGGCCGCGACCACGCTGCGGGAGCTGGCCGCGCGCCAGGGCAGCCGGTTCGACGACTTCCGCGACGAGGACCCCGGCCGGATCCTGCACGAGATCCGCTACGGCGAGTCGGCGGCGTTCCAGGAGCAGCCGCACAGCCCGTACTACGGCAACGCCGACGCCACCGCCCTGTTCGTGGTGCTGCTCGACGAGTACGAGCGCTGGACCGGCGACAAGGCACTGGTACGCGACCTGGAGCTGGAGGCCCGCGCCGCGCTGCGCTGGGTCGACGAGTACGCCGACCTGCTCGGTAACGGCTACGTCTGGTACCAGCGGCGCAACGAGAAGTCGGGCCTGGAGAACCAGTGCTGGAAGGACTCCTGGGACTCCATCTCCTACCGCGACGGCACCCTGCCCGGCTTCCCGCGCGCCACCTGCGAGCTGCAGGGCTACGCCTACGACGCCCGCATGCGCGGGGCGCGGCTGGCCCGGCTGATCTGGAAGGACCCCGACTACGCGAACAAGCTGGAGAAGCAGGCCGCCGACCTCAAGCGCCGGTTCAACCGCGACTACTGGGTCGCCGACGGCGAGTACTACGCCCTCGCGCTGGACGCCGAGGGCAAGCAGGTCGACGTGCTGACCTCGAACATCGGGCACCTGCTGTGGAGCGGCATCGTGCCGCAGTCGCGGGCCCGCGCGGTCGCCCGCCACCTGCTGGGGCCCCGGCTGTTCTCCGGCTGGGGCGTGCGCACCCTGGCCCTGGGCGAGAAGCGCTACAACCCGATCGGCTACCACGTCGGCACGGTATGGCCGTTCGACTGCTCGTTCATCGCCTGGGGCCTGCGCCGGTACGGCTTCAAGAAGGAGGCGGCGCAGATCGCGGCCGGCATCCTCGACGCGGCCGAGTACTTCGACGGGCGGCTGCCGGAGGCGTTCGGCGGCTACCCGCGCGAGGAGACCAAGTACCCGGTGCAGTATCCGACCGCGTGCAGCCCGCAGGCCTGGTCGACCGGCGCTCCCCTGCTGCTGCTGCGGACCATGCTGGGCCTGCAGCCGCTGGAGGACAGCCTGGTGGTCGACGCGGCGCTGCCGGTGGGCATCGGCCAGATCGAGCTGCTGGGCATCCCCGGCCGCTGGGGCCGGGTCGACGCGTTCGGCCGGGGCCTGCTGCACACCGACCGCCAGGGCCGGGGGCGTCCCGAGCTCGGCACCGCCGCCGCCAAGCGCAAGAGGTCACCGGCGTCGGTATGACCACGCGGGGCCGCCGCCTCGCCGATTCACGCTCGCCGCCACCCCGCCCGTGCCTACGATGCAGGCACGGGCGCGGGCGGGCGGTCACCACGCTTGCTGGGAGGAAGAACCACATGAGCCAGAACGACGACGTGAGCGAGTTCGAGGAGATGGGCCCGGTCGACTACGTGGTGATCGAGTTCCCCGGCAACCACATGACCGGCGAGGGCATCCCGCTGCTGCTGGACCTCGTGGACCGGGGTGTGATCCGCATCCTCGACCTGGCCTTCATCCGCAAGGACGCCGACGGCACCGTCACCGCCGTGAAGATCGAGGACATGGACGCCACCGGCGCCCGCGAGTTCGCGGTGTTCCAGGGCGCGTCGTCCGGGCTGCTGGACCCCGACGACCTAGCCGAGGCCGCCGGTGCCATCGCGCCGGGCAACTCCGCCGGGCTGATCGTCTACGAGAACTCCTGGGCGGCTCCGCTGGCACGGGCCTGGCGGCGCGGCGGCGCGCAGCTGGTCGCCGGCGGCCGGATCCCGGTGCAGGCGCTGCTGGCCGCGACCGGCGGGTGACCCGAACAGCGAGACGGGGGATATGATCATGGGATTGCTTCGAGGAGTGGCGCGCACGGCCGTGGTGGCCGGGACGGCAACGGCGGTATCCAACCGCGTGTCACGGCGGCAGGCGGGCCGCTGGGCGACGCAGCAGGACGAGCAGGCCGCCCAGCAGCAGGCGTACGCCGACCAGGCCGCCTACCAGCAACAACAGCAGGCGTACCAGCAGCAGCTGGCACAGCAGCAGGCGAATCAGCCACAGGCCGCGCCACAGGCGCCCGCCGGGGGCGGCATGGACGCGAAGCTCACGCAGCTGAAGACCCTTGCCGACCTCAAGGCGTCCGGCGTCCTCACCGACGCCGAATTCGAACAGCAGAAAGCCGCCATCCTGGCCTCCTGACCGCCGTCGTTGATCGTCCGACTTGCCGAGCAGTTGTGCGTATCCTGACGCCCAGGTGCCAGGCAGATCGGACGATCTTGCACCACGCCGGTCCGGGTCCGTGTCCGGCGCGGCCGATCACGGGTTCGGTGGCGGGCTGCTCCAGCGTTCGGCGATCGGGATCGCCGACAGGCCATGGGCCAGCACGCTCAGCAGCACCGTGGCCATGATCAGGCTCACCACCAGTTGCGCCGCGGCACCGGTCAGCTGCTGTACGCCGATCAACGCGAAGATCACGCTGGGCAGCCCGCGCGGCCCGAGCCAGGACAGCAGCCACACCTCGCGCGGGCGGCGGCGCAACCCGACCAGGCTCAGCGCGACCGGCAGCATCCGCACGACGGTGAGACTGAGCACGGCGTAGAGCAGGACGCGCCAGTCCCCGAGATCGGCCAGCGAGTGCGGGATCAGGGACCCGAATGCGAACCAGACCCCGGCCGACAGCAGCGCCACCACGTCGTGCGAGGTCTGCAGGCGCTGCTCGGGCAGGTCCCGGTCGACGGCCCGGACGGTCAGGCCCGCGACGAACGCCGCCACGATGCCGTTGCCGTGCAGCACGTGGGCCGCCTCGAAGGCCAGCACCCCGATCGCCAGGTAGGCCAGCCGTTCGGCGCGCGCCGCGCTCCAGTCCCGGCCGCGGGCCCACCGCAGCAACCCGCCGCCGCCCGCGCCCACGGCCAGGCCCACCCCCAGTGCGAGCACGAGTTCGACGACGGTGTGCCCGAGCACCGCGCCGGGGGTGCGCGGCGTTCCGACGGCGGCGGCCGCCGCGGCGAAGAACACCACCAGCGGGGCGGCCAAGCCGTCGTTGAGGCCGCTCTCGACGGTCACCGCGGTACGCAGGTCGGGCGGGATGCGCTCGTGGCGTACGAGCTCGGTGGCCAGGCTCGCGTCCGTGGCGGTCAGCGCCGCCGCGACCAGGGCGATGACCCATACGCCCACCTGGGGGAACAGCGCGGTGCCGGCGAGCTGACCGGCGAGCACGGTGAGCGGGAAGCCGATCAGGAGCAGGCGTAGCGGCAGGTGGCCGGCCGAGCGCAGGCGACGCAGGCTGATCTCCGTGGCGTCGGTGAACAGGATCAGAGCCAGTGCCAGCTGCAGCAGCTGCTGCACGCCCGACGACGCCACGTCCAGGTGCACCGGCGCATCGTCGCCGCCCGCCAGCAGCAGGCCGGCCAGCAGCAGCGCGACCGGGACGGTGACGCTGAAGCGCGCCGCGCGGGCGGACACCGCCGCCCACGCGATCAGCACGACGGCCAGGCCGATCAGCCCGTACACGCGCACCACGCGACGGCAGCGACCGATTCGCCCCGGAACATCACTTATTCATTGTGGCAGCCCGGCACGGGCGTCAGTGCCGGGCGACCGGGATCTCCATGGTCACGTCGGACGGGCCGGACTCCGCGCGGGGCGGCACGACGACCGCGGCGCGGCGGCCGAGATCCTTGAACCGCAGCGCGGGCTTCTCGACGGCGAACCAGCTCGCCGCCGCGAACGGCACGACCGCGACCAGGGTCGCCGCGACGTACCCGACCACGCCCCAGGCGGTGGCCCCGGCCATCGCGAGCAGTTGCTGCAACGGGAACGCGTAGATGTAGACGCCGTACGAGATGTCGTTGCGCCGCCCGACCTTGTGCAGCGGCAGGCGGCCACCCAGGTACATGGTGAGGTAGCCCAGCGGCAGCGCCGCGAACGCCTTCACGGTGCCGGTCGCCCACAGCACACCGAGCACCCCGGTCGCGAGCACGGCCAGCCACCACACCGAGGGGATCACGTCGGCGTACCGCTTGAGCACCGCCCCGGCCAGGAAGAAGCCCCCGAGGCGGAAGCTCATCGCCACGATGCCGGGCACGTGGAAGTCGGTGAACTCGAACGCGGCAGTGCCTGCGGCCAGCACGGCGAACACGGCCAGGGTCACCCAGCGCTCGCGGCGCGCGTACCCGAACGACAGCAGCACCCCGACGCCGACGTAGCAGGCGAACTCGTACATCAGCGTCCACAGCGACAGGTTCCAGGTCGCGTCGTAGGGCGCGCTCACCAGCGTGTGCTGAATCTTCTGCTGGACCTCGACCAGGGTCGCGTTGGCGAACACGTAGCGCACCGCCGACACCGGGTCCCAGGCCGCACCCGCGTCGAAGGCCAGCGACATCGGCGCGAGCACGAACGCCGTGACGATCAGCGCCGCCCAGTAGGCCGGGTAGATGCGCACGACCCGGTTCCACAGGAACTGCCGCATGTCCAGCCGCAGCCTGCTGCCGGTGATCAGCCAGCCGGAGACGGCGAAGAACCCGGCCACCGCCCAGCCGCCGATCTCCAGGTCGCCCCACTTGTACGGCTCGCGCCACCCGGCCACCTGCGGCGCGTGCGACACGATCACCGCGGCGGCGAACAGCAGCCGCAGGGCGTTGAGGGAGTTTCGGCGCGGGTCGATCGCGGCGGACAGTGGCGTCACGGACGCAGACTCTAACGTGCGGGCTCTGGCCCACGCCATCGGCCGTGCGCCGCCGACGACACCGTCCGACACGGTCCGGGGCCGCCTCGTCCGGTGTCCTCACCAGGGCCGATGCCGTTGCCACGAGCCATGTTCGGTGCCACGGCTCACGGTCCGAGGCGACGGGAACCCGTCACTGCGTCGAGCTTCCAGCGCAGATCTAGGCGGCAGCCGGGCGCGGCCGCGAACTGGGCGACGCCCTGCAGGTGCGCCCCGGCGAAGAACTCCTGCTGCGGGGTCAGGTCCACCTGCGGCGGCATCAGGTCGGCCCCGACGCGGGTGCGGCCCAGCGGCACCGGCAGGTGCGTGGACAGGAACAGCGCGACCAGGTCGGCCATCGCGCCGCCGAGCTGCGGGCAGGGGCCGCGCAGGTCGGTGCCGACGTCCTGCGGGCGCAGGTAGTCGAAGTGCTCGCCCTGGTAGACGGCCGCGTAGCGGGGCTGGGGCAGGCCGTCCCAGATCTTCGTGGTGCCGTCCAGGTCCTCGAAGATCTGGCCGCCGCCGCTGCCGCCGACCGCCCAGGCGAAGAACGTCGGCGCGCCGATCCCGGTGAGCACCGTCGCCCGGTCGTTGAGTTCGGCGTACGGCGCGCCGAGGCTGACGAACGCGGCGAAGTCGGGATTGGCCGCCATCACCCGCGCACCGAGCAGCCCGCCGTAGGAGTGCCCGATGACGGCGGTCGAGACCGCGCGGTCGTCGATCCAGCGCCGGTGCTCCCACTGGGTCCGCACCCAGGCCAGGTCGGCGGCGGCCGCGGTGATCGCCGGATCGTCGCCGCCCTGCGACAACTGTGCCGGGTGGCTCGGCACCACGACGGCGTACCCGCAGCGGGCCAGCACGGCCGCGAACCGCTCCCACCGCACGTGGTACCGGGTGAGGCTCACGCCCTTGGGCGGCTGGCCGTGCAGCAGCAGCACCACCGGCCAGCGGGTCAGGCACAGCTTGAGCATCGGCGCACCGGCGGTCGCACCGCCGTAGGTCGGGTAGTACACCCGCAGGTCGCGCGGGGTGCCGTGGACGGCGCTGGTCAGGTCGTGCACGCCCCAGAACATCGGGCGGCCGATGTCGGGATTCCAGGTGACGCCGCCCGACTCGGCCGGGTCCTCGGGGCAGCTGTCCGCCGCGGCCTCGATCGCCTCCTTGCAACCGGGCAGCAGTGCCAGGGCGGCGAGCGCGCCGAACCCCGCCAGCATCCGTCGCCGGGTCGGCCCGGCCGCAGTGTCGGTCATCGGTCGAGCATGCGGCGGCGGCCGCGCCCGTACTGTGCGGTGGGCGACTGCCGCCGGTTCGGCTTCCCGACAGTCAGCCCGCCATCGGGTGACTTACCGGGCAGCTCGGATGATCGGCGGGCGGGTCAGCCGGCGGGATCGGGGACGGCGAGGTCGGCGTGGGGCAGTTCGTGGCCGACCGGCACGACCACGACGGGGCAGTTGGCCTTGCCGATGCACTCCTCGCTGACCGAGCCGAGCACGGTGTGCATCAGGCGGCTCGTGCCGTGGCTGCCCAGGACCAGCAGGTCCGCGTCGGCAGCCGCAGCGGCCAGCACGTCGGCGGGGCGGCCCTCGACCACTTCGCGAGCGATGGCGACGCCCTCGCGCTGGATGGTCGGCAGCGCGCCCACTTCCCGGTCGAGCATGGCGCTGGTGACCTCGCGCGCGGCCGAGCCGATGACGTCGTCGTCGGTCTCGTCCCAGCGCCAGGCCGCCACGGCCTGCACGGTGCCGCCTCGGCCGGCCGCCTCGTGCACCGCCCAGCGCAGGGCGCGCCGCCCGCCCTCGGAACCGTCGACTCCGACCACGATCCGGAAGTTCGTCATGCCGCGCCCCCTACCCCTCGACTGGACGGCGCTAACGCGCCATGACGTGTCAGTGTGTGAGCCAAACCCAGGTCTGGTCTCGGCCCGTGCGCACCGCAGGATTCCGGCGTCTTGCCGCGGTCATGCCGGGTGCCTGCCCTCCAGGATGTGTGCGGAGCCCTCCAGCAGCGCCACGACCTCCTCGTCGGAGGTCTGCCGGAAGTCGTCGTAGCGCTCGCCGACGGCCAGGAACAGCTCCGGGGTCTCCAGGCAGACCACCTCGTCGGCGACCGTGCCGAGCTCGGCGGCGGTGTCGGCGGCGGCCACCGGCACCGCGAGCACGACCCGGGACGCGCCACGGGCGCGGGCGATCTCGCAGGCGGCACGGGCGGTCGCGCCGGTGGCGACGCCGTCGTCGACGATCACGACGGTGCGTTCGGCCAGCGCCTCGGCGTCGCGGCCGTGCCGGAACCGCTGCACGCGGCGCTCCAGCTCGGCCCGCTCGGCCTGCTCGACCCGGTCGAGGGCGTCGGCGGTGATCCCGGCGGCCGTCAGCACGCTCGGGTTGAGCACCCGTACGCCCTCCTCGCCGATCGCGCCCATGGCCACTTCGGGCTGGAACGGCACGCCGAGCTTGCGTACCACCAGCACGTCGAGCGGGGCGTTCAGGGCGCGAGCCACCTCGACCGCGACGACGACGCCGCCGCGGGGCAGCCCGAGCACGACGACGTCGGCGTCGTGGAGCCAGGTCAGGCGCTGTGCCAGGCGGTGCCCGGCGTCGGTGCGGTTGTGGAACATGGCGGCACCCTCCCCCACCATGGTCGTCCCGCAAGAGCCGCCGTGACCAGGACTTCCGTGACTCAGACGGAGGTTTGCGGGTATTGCTCGCGGAACGCGGCCACTGCGGTGGGCAGGGTGTGGAAGATCCGGTCCCGGCCGACTGCCTCCGCCAGCCCGAATGACACCATTTCGTCCATAAGCTCCTGTTTGACGTGCGCCATGCCGAAGACGATGTCGCGCTGGGCCAGCTCGTTGCGCAGCTCCTCGACCGCCTCCATGGCGGTGATGTCGACCTCGACGATCGCCTCGGCGTTGAGCACGAACCACTTCACGTCCGGAGCGTCACTGACCGCGGCCAGGGCCCGCCGCCGCAGGTCCTGGGCGTTGGCGAAGAACAGCGGCGAGTCGTACCGGTAGATCATCAGGCCGGGCACCGTGCGCGCCTGCGGGTAGTCCTCGATGTCGTGCATGCCCGCCACCCCCGGCACGATGCCCAGCACCGCGTCGTGCGGCCGGGCCACCCGGGCCAGCATCTCGGCGACCGACAGCGCGACGGCGGCCAGCACCCCGTACAGGATGTCGAACACCAGCACCCCGGCGAACGCGGCCAGCGCCAGCAGCAGCTCGCTGCGCCGGAACGAGGCCAGCTTGCGGAAGCCGGGCAGGTCGATCAGGCGCAGCGCGGCGTACACGATGATCGCGCCCAGCGCGGCGGTCGGGAACGCCGACAGCACCGGGCTGGCGAACAGCAGCGTGCAGACGACCAGCACCAGCGCGGTCAGCGAGTACACCTGGCTGCGCGCGCCCGCGGCATCGGCCAGCGCGGTGCGGCTGCCGCTGCTGCTGACCGGGAAGCCACGCAGCAGGCCCGCACCCAGGTTGGCCACGCCGAGCGCCAGCAGTTCCTGGTCGGCGTCGACCTCCTGCCGGTGCCGCGCGGCGAAGGCGCGGGCGGTGAGCATGTTGTCGGTGTACCCGACGAGCATCACGCCCACCGCCGGGAGCAGCAGGTCCGCGAAGTCGGTCAGGTCGGGCAGCGTGAACGGCGGCAGCCCCGACGGGATCTTGCCGATGGTGTCGATGCCGTAGTCCTGCAGCCCGAACAGCGCGGTGGCGCCCGTGGCCAGCAGCACGGCCAGCAGCGGGCCGGGCAGCTTCGGGAACTGCCGCTGCACCAGGTAGAGGAAGGCCAGCACGAGCGCGCCGAGCACGACGGTGGCCGGGTGGATCTGCTTGATGCCCTTGACGAACGCCCAGACCTCGCCGAGCAGGGTGCCGCCGTCGACCGGCACCCCGGTCAGCCGCTCCAGCTGCCCGATGATCATGATGATCGCGACACCGGCCATGTAGCCGACCAGGATCGGCTTGGACAGCAGGTCGGCCACGAAACCGAGCCGGACCGCCCAGCTGACCAGGCACAGCAGGCCCACGATGACGGCCAGGCCCGCGGCAAGCGCGGCGTAGCGGCCGGGGTCGCCGGCGGCCAGCGGCGCGATGACCGTCGCCGTCATCAGCGCGGTCGTCGACTCGGGGCCGACCGACAGCTGCCGCGACGAGCCGAGCAGGGCGTACAGCGCCAGCGCGGGCAGCGCCGCCCACAGTCCGGCCACCGGCGGCAGGCCGGCCAGCCCGGCGTACGCCATCACCTGCGGGATCAGGTAGGCCGCGACCGTCGCCCCGGCGAGCACGTCTCCGCGCAGCCAGGTGCGGTCGTAGGCGCGCAGCGTGACCACACCGGGCGCCTGCGGAATCCATCGGGGTCTGTCGGCCATGGTCACTTCTACCGCATGGCCGGTCGCCGCGAAACCCCGCCTGCCCGTGATCGGTTAGGGTCGGGCGGTCCGATGACGATGGAGGTGGACGGTGGGCGGCCGGTCCTACATGCTCGCGACCCGCATGCCGATGTCGCGGGACGGGTTCGATACGTGGCTGACCACTGCCCTGCCCGGCCTCGACGTGATCGCGAACCCGGACGAACTGTGGCGCGGCTGGGGCGCCGACGGCGAGACGCCCGACTGGGACCTGACCGCGCTCGCCGGTTCACCCGCCGCCGTGGCGGCGCTGCGCGCCGACCGCACCCGTACCCCGCTGGACCTGCTCACGGCGCGCGCCGCGGGCGGCTTCACGCTGGCCCGCCACCACGTCGGCGCGCTGGAGGTCTACCTGTACGACTACCACGCCGACACCTACGGCACCCTGACCGGCCTGCTGATGCTCGCCGGAGCGGGCAGGTTCGCCGACGGCGGAACACCGACCCCGGTCCTGTACTGGGGCGGCGACGTCCATCCCGGCCTGCCGTTCGACACCGACGCCGTGCTGTCGGTGCTGCTGGTCGACGGTGCCACGGCCCGGTTCACCGCCAGGCACCCGATCACCGCGCTGCTGGAGACGTTGCGGCCGGTCGAGGCGGCGTTCCTCGCCGCCGTCGTCGACCCCGACGGCGACGACCCGGGCTGGGATCCGTCCGACGTGCTCGACCCTGCGGTGCTGGCGCGACTCCCGCATCGGGACGTGGCTTCGCCTTCGTAAGCGCCGTCCGCTTCCCGTCGATGATCGCTGTCTCCGGTCAGAACCTGCGGTTAGGCCCCACCTTTTGACCCGCGACGGCGATCATCGACGCCGCAAGCCGCTCAGCCGGTCGCGCGGGGCACCACCAGGACCGGGCAGTAGGAGTGGTGCAGGACCTGGTGGCTGACGGAGCCGAGCAGGAGGCCGGTCAGGCCGCCACGGCCGTGGGCGCCGACGACCACGAGCTGGGCCTGCTTGCTCAGCTCGATCAGCACCTTCGCGGGCCGCCCGCGCACCAGGTGTTCGCGGGTGCGTACGTCGGGATGGTCCTTGCGGACCTGCGCGAGGGTCTGCTCCAGCAGGTGGCCCTCCTCCTCGGCGACGGTCGCGGTGTCGTGCTTGTGGTCGTGGTGCTCGCCGTGGGAGTGGCCGCCCGCACGGGTCCAGCTGTGCACCGCGACGACCTCCGCCTTGCGCCGCTCGGCCTCGGTGAACGCCGCCTCGATCGTCGGCACCGAGTCGAGTGAGCCGTCCGCGCCGACGACCACCGGCCCGGCGGCGCGCTCCTCGCCGCGTACGACCAGGACCGGGGTGCGGCCGTGGGCGGTGCACTGCACGGCGACCGAGCCGACGAGCAGGCCGGTGAAGCCGCCGAGGCCGCGGTCGCCGATGACGAGCAGTTCGGCGTCGCGGGCCGCGCGCAGCAGCACCGGGGACGGGGCGCCGGTCATCAGGTCGGTGAGCACGGACACCGACGGGTCGGTCTCGTTGGCCAGCGCGGCGGCCTCGGCGAGGGTGCGCTCGGCGTCGTGGCGCAGCCCGCCCTCGCCCGGCCCGGCCTCGGACGGGCCCATGGTGACGTGCATCAGCGGCCAGATGAACGCGTGCACGATACGCAGCGGCAGGTGCCGCCAGGCGGCCTCGCGGGTGGCGACGCGCACTGCGGCCAGCGACGACGGCGAGCCGTCGGCCCCGACCACGATGGGGCGGGCGCCGCCGTCCTCGGTGTTCATCGCCGGTCCGGCTCCGGCGTCGAGACTGTTCATGCCGCCGCCCGTCCCGGCCAGGTCCAGTCGGTGATGTCGGGCGCGTCCTGGCCGTAGGCGCGGGTGTAGTCGCGGGCGCGCTGGCGCGCGTCGGTCATGTACTGGCGCAGCCCGGCGGCGGTGACCCCGAGCCCCGGCACCCGGTCGATGACGTCGATGACCAGCCGGTAGCGGTCCAGGTCGTTGAGCATCACCATGTCGAAGGGCGTGGTGGTGGTGCCCTCCTCGCGGTAGCCGTGCACGTGCATGTTGCCGTGGTTGGTGCGCCGGTAGGTGAGCCGGTGGATCAGCGTCGGGTAGCCGTGGAACGCGAACACGACCGGCCGGTCCGTGGTGAAGATCGCGTCGAACTGCGGGTCGGGCAGGCCGTGCGGATGCTCGGTGTCGGGCTGCAGCCGCATCAGGTCGACCACGTTGACCACGCGCACCTTCAGCGCGGGCAGGTAGCGCTGGAGCAGGTCGACGGCGGCCATGGTCTCCAACGTCGGCACGTCGCCGGCGCAGGCCATCACCACGTCGGGCACGCCCCCGGCGTCGTTGCCCGCCCAGGCCCAGATGCCCAGGCCGCGACGGCAGTGCAGGGCCGCCTCGGTCATGTTCAGCCAGGACGGCTGCGGCTGCTTGCCCGCCACGACGACGTTGATGTAGTCGCGGCTGCGCAGGCAGTGGTCCATCGTGGACAGCAGCGTGTTCGCGTCGGGCGGCAGGTAGATCCGGGTGATCTCGGCCTTCTTGTTGACCATGTGGTCGATGAAGCCGGGGTCCTGGTGCGAGAAGCCGTTGTGGTCCTGGCGCCAGACGTGGCTGGACAGCAGGTAGGTCAGCGACGCGATGGGCCTACGCCACTCGATGCCCCGGGTCACCTTCAGCCACTTGGCGTGCTGGTTGACCATCGAGTCGACGATGTGGATGAACGCCTCGTAGCTGGTCAGCATCCCGTGCCTGCCGGTGAGCAGGTAACCCTCCAGCAGGCCTTCGCACAGGTGCTCCGACAGCACCTCGATGACCCGCCCGGTCGGCGCGAGGTGGTCGTCGCCGTCGAAGATGCGCGCGTCGAACTCGCGGTCGGTCACCTCGAACACCGCGCCGAGCCGGTTGGAGTTGACCTCGTCCGGGCCGAACAGCCGGAACCGGTCGGGGTTGGCGCGGATCACGTCACGCAGCCACACGCCGAACACGCGGGTGGCCTCGGCCTGCGGGACGCCGGGTTGGGTCACGTCGACGGCGTAGCCGCGGATGTCGGGCAGGACCAGGTCGCGCAGCAGCAGGCCGCCGTTGGTGTGCGGGTTGGCGCTCATCCGGCGCGAGCCGCGCGGGGCCAGCGGCGCGAGGAACGCCATCGGCGCGCCGGTGGCGTCGAACAGCTCCTCCGGGCGGTACGAGCGCATCCACTGCTCCAGCATCGCCAGGTGCTCGGGGTTGTCCCGCACCCCCGACAGCGGCACCTGGTGCGCCCGGAACGTGCCCTCGATCGGCACCCCGTCGACGACCTTCGGGCCGGTCCAGCCCTTCGGCGTACGCAGCACGATCATCGGCCAGCGCGGGCGCTGCCCGTCGAAGCCCTGCCGGGCGTGCGACTGGATCGCGGCGATCTCGTCCAGGGCCAGGTCCAGGGCGTACGCCAGCTCGTGGTGCACCCGCACCGGGTCGCTGCCCGACACCAGGATCGGGTGGTAGCCGAAGCCCTGCATCATCGACATCAGGTCGGTCTCGGGGATGCGGGCCAGCACCGTCGGGTTGGCGATCTTGTAGCCGTTGAGGTGCAGGATCGGCAGCACCGCCCCGTCGGTGGCCGGGTCGAGGAACGTGTTGGCCAGCCAGCTGCACGCCAGCGGCCCCGTCTCGGCCTCCCCGTCGCCGATCACGCACGCGGCCAGCAGCCCCGGATTGTCCAGCGCGGCCCCGTACGCGTGCATCAGCGAGTAGCCCAGCTCGCCGCCCTCGTGGATCGAGCCGGGCACCTCGGCGGCGACGTGACTGGGGATGCCGCCAGGGAACGAGAACTGCCGGAACAGCCGCGCCATGCCGTACTCGCTGCGGTCCACGCTCGGGTACAACTCGCTGTAGGTGCCCTCCAGCCAGGTGTTGGCCACGATCGCCGGGCCGCCGTGACCCGGCCCGCAGATGAAGATCGCGTTGAGGTCCCGGTTGGTGATGGTCCGGTTGAGGTGCGCCCACAGCATGTTCAGCCCCGGGCTCGTCCCCCAGTGGCCCAGCAGCCGCGGTTTGATGTGCTCGGGCCGCAGCGGCTCGCGCAGCAGCGGGTTGGCCATCAGGTAGATCTGGCCCACGGTCAGGTAGTTGGCCGCCCGCCACCACGCGTCGAGCCTGCTCAGATCGTCGTCACGCAGATGCGTCACACCGGCGGTGTGCCCGGCGCCCGGTCGCTCTGTCACCGTCATGTGCCGATCCTCGCCCGCCGGGACATCGCGCGCAGGCAGAATGTCCGCTTTCCTGGAGCCTCTTCGCAGGCCGGAGGCCACGCCGCTGGGTACGCGGCACACTATCGCCATTTGCCGTTATGTGCCGGTTCAGCTGCTATAGCGTGATCTGAAGTGCGGGAACGGGAAGAGGAGGAGCGATGGTGGCTTCCCGGTTGCCGGACGCGGTGCAGGGACCCGGCCCGGTCGACGTGGTGCTCAACGTCAACGGGGCCACGCACGTGGTGCGGATCGAACCCCGGGTCAGCCTGCTGGACTGCCTGCGCGACCACATGAACCTGACCGGCGCCAAGAAGGGCTGCAACCAGGGCGCCTGCGGCGCGTGCACGGTATGGGTCGACAAGCGCCGGGTGGTCGCCTGCCTGACGCTGGCCATCGCCTGCGAGGGCCGCGACATCACCACCATCGAGGGCATGGCCGTCGACGGCAGCCTGCACCCGATGCAGAAGGCGTTCCTGTCCGAGGACGCCTTCCAGTGCGGCTACTGCACGCCGGGGCAGATCATGTCGGCGGTGGCGCTGCTGGCTGAGGGGCACGCCGGCTCCGACGCCGAGATCGGCGAGTGGATGAGCGGCAACATCTGCCGCTGCGCGGCGTACCCGAACATCCGCACGGCGATCCGCGACGTGCGCGACGGCGTGGGAGGAGTGCGCAAGGATGCGACCCGTTAGCTACTCACGCGTCAGCGACGTGGCCACCGCCATCGCCACCGTCGCCGCCGATCCGACCAGCGCCTACCTGGCCGGCGGCACCACGAAGATCGACATGCTGCGCATCTACGCCGAGCCGTCGCAGCGCCTGGTCGACATCAACTCCCTGCCGATCGACCACATCGAGGTGCAGCCCGACGGCGCGGTGCGCATCGGCGGGCTGGCCCGGATGAACGACGTCGCGCTGGCCCCGGTCGTGGTGGACCGGTTCCCGGTGCTGTCCGAGGCGCTGCTGCTGGGCGCGTCGGCGCAGCTGCGCAACATGGCCTCGATGGGCGGCAACATGATGCAGCGGGTGCGCTGCTCGTACTTCCGCGACGCCGAGGCGCGCTGCAACAAGCGCGAGCCGGGCACCGGGTGCGGCGCGATCGGCGGGGTCAACCGCGGGCACGCCGTGCTGGGCACCAGCCCGCACTGCATCGCCACGCACCCGTCGGACGCCGCGGTGGCCCTGGTCGCGCTCGACGCGATGATCCACGTGCAGAACGCCGCCGGGCACCATGCGATCGCCGCCGACGACTTCTTCCTGCTGCCCGGCGACACCCCGGAGCGCGAGCACCCGCTCAACCACGGCGACCTGATCACCGCGATCGAGGTCCCGCCGCTGGCGGCGGCCCGCAACTCGCTCTACCTGAAGGTGCGCGACCGGGAGTCGTACGAGTTCGCGCTCGCCTCGGCGGCGTGCGCGCTCACGGTCGAGGACGGGACCGTCGCCGAGGTGCGGCTGGCGCTGGGCGGCGTGGCCACCAAGCCGTGGCGGGCCCGCGCGGCCGAGCACCTCCTGCGCGGGGCGCCCGCGACGCGCGAGACGTTCGCGCGGGCCGCGGCGGCGGAGCTGGCCGGCGCGGTGCCGCAGCCGATGAACGCGTTCAAGGTCGAGCTGGCGCAGCGCACGATCATCAGGGCGCTGGAGACCCTGACCGCGCGCGGAGCGGTGTCATGACCGCCGCGATCGGACGCCCGCTGGACCGGGTCGACGGGCGGGCGAAGGTCACCGGCGCGGGCCGCTACTCCGCCGAGATCGCACTGCCCGGACTGGCGCACGCCGTGCTGGTCACCTCGCGGGTGCCGAGCGGGCGGGTGGAGCTCATCGACACCTACGACGCCGAGCGGGCCGAGGGCGTGCTCGCCGTGCTGCACCACCTGAACCTGCCCAAGGGCGGCTCGGTGCCGCCGCTGCTGCCGTCGCTGTTCGGCGGGCCCGCGTCGGGGCAGACGTTCTTCCCGATGCAGGACGAGGTGATCCACTACGCGGGGCAGCACCTGGCCATGGTGGTGGCGGAGACGCTGGACCAGGCCGAGCACGCGGCCCGGCTGGTACGCGTCACCTGTCGGGAGACCGCGTCGGTCACCACCGTCGAGCAGGGGCGCGACCGGGCGTACGAGGCGGAGAAGATCTTCGCCGGGTTCATCCCGGGGCGGGTCGCGCGCGGGGACGTCGCCGCGGCGCTGGACCGGGCGCAGGTCACCGTCGAGAACACGTACCACTGCGCGGCCAACCACCACAATCCGATCGAGTGCTCGGCGACGACCGCGGTGTGGGAGGGCGACCGGCTCACCCTCTACGACGCCACCCAGGGCCCCAACGCGACCCTGCACACCGTCGCCGAGCTGCTGAACGTCATGCCCTCGCACATCCGCGTGGTGACCGACCACGTCGGCGGCAGCTTCGGCTGCAAGGCGATGATCTGGGACCATCCCGCCCTGGCCGCCCTGGCCGCCCGCGCGGTGCACCGGCCGGTGCGGCTGGCCCTGTCGCGCGAGCAGATGTTCAGCTCCGTCGGGCACCGCGAGGAGCAGGAGCAGCACCTGACGCTGGGCGCGGACCGCGACGGCCGGCTGACCGCGATCCGCCACCACAAGCTGTCGCCGACCTCGCACTTCGACGACTGGGCCGAACCGTCGCTGGGCGTGGCCTCCCAGATGTACGCCTGCCCGAACTACGAGGGCGTCTACCGCCTGATCAAGGCGAACACCATGACGCCGACGTTCACCCGCTGCCCCGGTGAGGCGTCGGGCATGTTCGTCATGGAGACGGCCATGGACGAGCTGGCCGCCAAGCTCGACCTCGACCCGCTGGAACTGCGGCTGCGCAACTACGCCGAGAACGAGCCGATGAGCGGGCACCCGTGGTCCAGCAAGGGGCTGCGCGACTGCTACCGGCGCGGCGCGGAGCTGGCCCGCTGGTCCGAACGCGACCCGCGCCCCGGCGTGACCAGGGACGGGAACTGGCTGCTCGGCTGGGGCATGGCCAGCTCCGGCTACCCGGTGACGCCGCCCGGCAACCCGCAGCGCGCACGGGCCCGGATCTTCGCCGACGGCAGCGCCGTGGTGCAGTCCAGCTTCTCCGACATCGGCACCGGTTCGGCGACCGCGATGACCCAGGTCGCCGCCGACGGGCTGGGCGTGCCGCTGGAGCGGATGCGCGTGCAGTACGGCGACAGCGACCTGCCCAACACCGCCGCCGCCGTCGGCTCCGCCGGGGCCGGGATGGTCAGCGCAGCGGTGCACATCGCCGCGACCGCGCTGCGCGACCAGCTCATCGCCCAGGCCGTCGCCGACGAGCACTCCCCGCTGCACGGCGCGGACCCGGCGCAGGTGGTCGTCAGTGACGGCCGGATGGCACTGCGCGACCGCCCCGACACCGGCGAGACGTACGCCGAGCTGCTGCAACGGGCCATGATGGCCGACGCGGAGGCGCTGGGCACCTGGATCCCGCCCGGTCTGGACACCCCGTACGGCACGATGACGTTCGGCGCGCAGTTCGCGCAGGTCGCCGTCGACCCGGAGCTGGGCCTGTGCCGGGTGCGGCAGCTGATCGGGGTGTTCGACCCCGGCCGGGTCCTCAACCGCAAGACCGCGCACAGCCAGCTGATGGGCGGCATGCTCTGGGGCATGAGCCACGCCCTGCTGGAGGGCACGATCATGGGCCCGGACGGCCGCTGGGCCAACGCCAGCCTCGGGGAGTACCTGGTGCCGGTCAACGCCGACGCGCCCGACGTCGTCATCGAGACGATCGAGACCGTGGACACGGTCGTCAACCCGCTGGGCGTCAAGGGCGTCGGCGAGGTCGGCATGGTCGGCACCGCCGCCGCGATCGCCAACGCGATCTGGCACGCCACCGGCCGCCGCCACCACAGGCTGCCCATCACCGTCGAAGACCTGCTGTAGCGCGAGCGCCGCCGGTGACCGAACCCGCTCCCTCGCCCGACGACGAACCCGTCTCGGTGCTGTTCACCTGGTCTGTCGTGCCCGGCCGGGAAGCGGACTTCGAACGCTGGCTGGAAGAGGTCAACGAGGCCTCGTCCCGCTTCCCCGGGCATCAGGGCGTGACCTGGCTGCGGCCGGGCGACATCCAGGAGGGTTCGGAGCCGCGCTATCACTGCGTGCTGCGCTTCCGCAACGGCCGTGACCTGAGCAGGTGGCTCACCTCGCCGGAGCGCGAGGTCGTCGTACGCCACCTCAAGGGCATCGCGGAGGAGGCCGAGCAGCGCGAGACGACCACCGGCATGGAGACGTGGTTCAGCCTGCCCGGCCGCCCGGTGCTGCCCCCGCCGCGGTGGAAGATGACGATCGTGTCGTTCCTCGGGGTGTACCCGTGCGTGCTGGTGTTCCAGCTGCTGGGCGCGGAGCACCTGGGCGAGCTGCCACTGCCGCCGGTGGTACGCGCGGCGATCCTGCCCATGATCCTGGCGCCGATCCTGACCTACCTGGTCATGCCGTGGCTCAGCCGCACCCTGCGCCGCTTCCTGTACGACCGCCGCTGAGCGCGGGGACTGCGCGTCAGCGCGGCGGCGCTTATCCTGGCCCCCGACACGGGGCCGGTCAGCCGCATCAGGCTGTGCGTCCCCATCGGACGGGCGTGCGGCGTCCTGACCACGGAGGCGACACATGATCAGGCGGCTGCGGCATACCCGGCGCGGGGCGTTCCTGGGCGGGCTGCTGTCCCTGACCACGGCCGCGACGGCCCTGGCGGGTTGCGCCACACCACCGTCCGGGCTGACGCCCTCGGCAGGCTCGTCGCCGCCGGCCGTGCCGTCGCCGTCCACGGTCGGGCAGGCACCGGTGCTGCTGCCGGGCGGCTGGCAGGTCATCGCCATGGACGACCGGGTGCTCGACCGGGCCCGCAACGTCTACGTGCCGGGAGTCCTGCCCAGAAACGCCATGCTCGCCGCGAACGGCCTGCGCTATGCCGTGACCGGCGAGGATCCGCAGGTCGTCGAGATCGCCGGAGGCAAGGCGACCCGGCTGAACCAGGCCCCGGCGCTCAGCCTGCGCCTGGATCCGTGGTCCCCCGACGGGGACCGGCTCGTCGTCACGACCAGCCGCAAGGAACCGTTCGCGATGGGCTTCGCCGTGATCGACGTGGCGTCCGGCAAGGCCTCCGTGCACTGGGTGGACCGATCCCGGTACGACTGCAGCCAGTGCTCGTTCGTCTTCACCCGCGACGGCAAGGAGATCGCGATGGCGGTCGCGAACCGTGCCGGTGGCGAGGCGGCCGAGCTGGTCGCGAGCGTGCAGTTGTTCGACGCCACGACCGGCGTGCCGACCCGGTCGCTGCCGATCAAGGCGATGCCCGACAGCCCGTTCGCCTGGTCGCCGGACGGCAGCCAGGTGATCGCCCGGCCCGACGGCCTTCGGCAGGAGTACCAGGTCGTCGACACCCGTACCGGGGACGCGAAGCCGTTCCCGCACGCGGCCGTCTGGGCCACCGCGGACGCGCTGCTGGCCGAGGCACAGGGCCGGGTGCTGACGCTGCGCCCCGACGGCTACGTCGCCGCCGAGGTCGCCCTGGCCGCCGGGCTGGTCGGGCCGGTCGTGTTCGGTCCACCGGTCTCGTGACCACGCTCACGCACCGTCCCGCCGACGCCACGGAGAAAGTCCGTTTTCGGACGGCCCGGACGGGGTAGTTGCGAGCCGATGGAGAGGAGCACGAGATGAGCTGGGCCGACAAGCCGAACGGGCACGACTGGTCACGGCGGGCCGGCACGGCCGAGCCGGCCGACTTCGACGGCGACATCGCCGTCCTGCGGCAGCGGGGCAGGCACCTCATCGCGGAGCTCGTGCGGTTGTCCCGGCAGCTGGCCGATCTGCAGAAGGCGATCAGGTCACGGCGTGGGGCGACCGGCGTTTCGCGGGGCGGCGGCTTCTCGGGTGGAGAGCCGCGCTGACCGGAGCCGGGGCCGTGGCCTCACCGCAACGCCGTCGTCCCAGGAGCCGCACCGGCGCGGTTCCTGGGACGACGGGTTTCTCAGTAGGCCTTCAGGCTGATCGCGTCGGCCTTGCCCGCCTGGAGCCGCAGCAGCCGGGAGAACGGGCGGCGGATCATGATCCGGGTGCTGACGTCGCGCAGCCGGATCGCGCCCGCCGACATCGGCAGCATCCCGTTGACGCCGCCCGGCGGCAGCTTCTGGCACTGGGTCACGTAGCCGCGCATCTGCTCCTCGTACGCGGCGTAGGCGGGCCCGTGGTCGCCGCCCGCCGCGGCCAGCTCCCCGGCGAGCACGTATGCGCCGACCAGGGACAGGCTGGTGCCCAGGCCGCTGATCGGCGAGGCGCAGTAGCCCGCGTCGCCGAGCAGCGCGACCCGGCCCGAGGTCCAGTGCGGCATGTGCACCTGGCCGACGACGTCGAAATAGAAGTCGGGGGCGTCCCACATCGCGTCGAGCATCGCCGGGACGCGCCAGCCGTCGCCGCCGTACACCTGCGCCAGCAGGCGCTTCTGGGCGTCGGAGTCGCGCGGGTCGACGGCGTGTCCCGCCGAGCGGAAGGTCAGCATCGCCTTGGCGGTCCGGTCGTTCTCCGGCCGGATACCGGCGCAGCGGCCGCCGGGCACCCCGTGCATGAGGAACCAGTGCGGGTCCATACCGGCCTGGGCGGGCATGGTGTAGTACGCGGTGTACGCGCCGAGCTGCCTGATGAACTGCTCCTCCGGCCCGAAGGCCAGCGCCCGCACCCCGGAGTGCACCCCGTCCGCGCCGACGACCAGGTCGTAGACCTCGGTGCGTCCGCTGCGGAACTCGACCTTCACCCCGTCGGCCCCGTCGGCCAGCGCGGTGATCCGGTCGCCGAACCGGTACTCGACGTCGGCGCGGGTCACGTCGTACAGGATGTCGGCGAGGTCGCCACGCAGGATCTCGTACTCGGCGACCAGGCCCTCGCCGCCGGCCAGGCTCGCGGGCATCTCCGAGGTGCGCCGGCCGTCCGCGTCGACCCAGGCGAAGCCCTCCTCGTGCACCCGGTCGCGGGTGATCTGACCCATGATGCCCATCCGCGCGCAGACGTCCTTGGCGACCCCGCGGATGTCGACGGCGTGCCCGCCGGGCCTGATGCCGGGGGCGCGTTCCACGACGGTCACCGCGAAGCCGTGCCGGTGCAGCCAGTAGGCCAGAGCCGGTCCGGCGATGCTGGCACCCGATATCAGTACGGTGTTCTTGTTCATCAGTCTCTCCCCGATCTCTATGTACGCTGTACGCGTCACCGGGATCACCGTAGAGAGGCAACGTCGTGGACTGCAATAAGCCTTCAGGTGTACTAGTACGCCACCTAGTACACCGACCGAGGTGGACGCCGTGAGTGCTCGCGAGACCGGGACTGGTGTACTAGTACGCGTGAGCACTGAGGCGCCGTTCCGGCAGATCGTCGGGCAGATCCGCGCACAGATCGACGGCGGGCAGCTGCGCCCCGGCGACCGGATCCCGTCAGCCCGGCAGATCACCGCCGAGTGGGGCGTGGCCATCGCGACCGCGACCAAGGTCCTGGCGACACTGCGCGCCGAGGGCCTGGTCGAGGCGGTACGCGGGGTCGGCACGGTGGTCGCCGAACAGGCCGAACCCGCCCAACCCGCCCGGCGCGAGCGGCGTCCACGCCCGGCTGCCGCCGAGCCGACCCGTGAGCAACTCGTCCGGCACGCGATGGCGCTCGCCGACGCCGAGGGCCTGGAGGCGGTGTCCATGCGCCGGCTGGCCACCGACTTCGGGCTGGCCACGATGACCCTCTACCGCTTCGTACGCGGCAAGGACGACCTGGTCCGGCTCATGATCGACGCCGCGTTCGCCGAAGCGCCGCTGCCCGCCGTGCCGCCGAAGGGGGTGCACGCGCAGCTCACGCTCGTCAACCGGCAGCTGTGGGGCATCTTCCGGCGGCACCACTGGCTCGCCCCGGCGATGTCGATCACCCGGCCGGAACTCGCGCCGCACGGCATCAAGTACACCGAGTTCGCGCTGGCCGCGCTGGAGCCGCTGGGACTGTCGGTGACCGAGATGATGCACATCCACCTGGCCGTCTTCGCCTTCGTACGCGGCCTGGCCATGGGTTTCGCCACCGAGGCGCAGGCCGCCCAGCACACCGGCCTGTCCAGTGACGAGTGGATGGAGCGCCAGGGCCAGGCGTTCGACGACCTGGTCGGCTCCGGCCGCTACCCGATGATCGCCCGAGTCGCGCAGATCCCCGACTTCGAGCTGGGCCTGGACGCCGTCTTCGACTACGGCCTGCCCCGCTTCCTGCACGGCATCCTGCCGAAGTGATGCGGAAGGGCACCTTCCACATCGGGAAACGATGGGAAGGTGCCCTTCCTTCGCCTCAGGACGTGTACGGGTTGGCGGTGTAGGTGCGGGAGAGGGCGCCGGGAATGGTGAAGTACTCCGCGGCGACCTTCGCGGGGTCGGTGGCGAGCTGGCCCCGGGCGGGCAGGTCGTTGCCGTCGTCCCAGCCCCAGGGGGCGTTGGCCGAGTTGGTGCTGCAGTCGTAGGTGCCCGCGCCGCAGTCGCCGGAGTCGTCACCGGCGAACGTGCCCGCGCTCGCGAACAGCGTGGTGTTGGCGCGCTGCGCCCACAGGCCGCCGGTCGCGAAGATGTCGATCAGCTGGTAGCGCACGTCACGGTCGTCGCCGCTGCTCGGCGTCTCGGCGACCGTCGACGGGTAGTACACGATCCCGTCACCGTTGATGTTGTACTGCGGGTACGCCTTCAGCCCGTGACCCTTGGCCTCCTGTGCTGTGACCGGGTGCGCGAAACCGTCGTGCGGCGAGGACTGCAGCTGCAGGGTGCCGTCGACGCCCTCCCGGCCGCTGGTCCAGGTGCTGCCGGACGGGGTGTAGGAGTAGAAGTCGGTGTGCGCGACCGTGACCGCGGCGCGCAGCAGGCCGTAGTCGGAGCCGTCGCGCTCGACGACCAGCAGCACGCCCTCGCCGTCGTTCTCGTGCTCGGTCTCGAAGAACGGGTGGTCGGTCCAGTCCCGCGGGTGAAAGAACAGGTACGTCAGGTACCAGTGGGTGCCGGTCTCCACGACGGAGTAGTAGGCGTGCGCGGCCAGGGACACCCCGGCCTGGCCGGTGCGGTCCCAGTTGTTGCGGCCGTTGAGGTCGCCGTCGAAGTCGACCTTCGTGATGTAGTCCGACCTGCCGTTCAGCGCGTGGCTGCCGGTGGCGTCGACGTCCTGGTAGTGGATCGGCGCCCAGCGCAGCGCCAGCTGCGCCCGGGTCACCGCCGCACCCGCCGGAGCCGGCGCGGCCAGCCCGGCGGTCGTCAGCGCGGCGGTCAGCACGGCCACCACCAGGGATCGCCCGGTGACCCTGAACCTGTCGAGCATGAGTGCTCTCCCTGCATCCGAATCGATAGATGGATGCAGATGTTATGCGCCCAGGCGGTCCGCGCATATGGCCGCGCGGCGAATCGCCGGTGGACGGCGATCGAAGATCCCGCCGAGCCGCCACCGTCCCGATCGGACGGGCGCCTCAGGCGGCCTCGGTGGCTGCCCGAGCGGTGCCGTCCCCGGGCAGCCAGCGCACCGCGGCCAGCCCGACCAGCACGATCGGAACCGCGAACACCGCCGCCAGCGGCGCGATGCCCAGCCACAGCGAGCCGAGACCGAAGCAGCCGTACACGGCCAGCGCCCCCAGCTCCGCGCCGAAGCCCGACACCGACAGCACCGTCGCGCGCGTGTGCCCGCTCATCGTGTGCTGCAACCTGGCCTCGGTCAGCACCCGGGTCAGCTGCAGCAGTCCGAAGCAGACCGCGATCGGCACCAACCCTGCGACTCCCCCGTCCAGCGCACCGACCGCCAGCGCCAGACCCGCTCCGGTGATGGTCAGCCCGGTCGCCAGCGGTGTCGCCCGCCAGCGTTCGGCCAGCGCGCTGCCCAGCGCCATCGCCGCGATCAGTGCCGCGATGACCAGCGGCACCCCGGCGGTAGGCACGCCCAGGTCCCGGACCAGCAACGGCCCGTACTCGTCGAGGGCGCTCAGGCTCGGCACCGCCGCCGCGATCAGCACGGCCTGCCACACCCGCCGGTCGGCACGCACCTCCGCCAGCCCGTCACGGAGATTGCGCACGTAAGCCCGCGCACCTGGCGAGCCTGCCGGCCGCACGCGCGCCCGTTCCGGCAGGGCCAAGGCCGCTGCGGCGCTGCCCAGGCAGGCCAGCACGCTGCCCAGGGCGACCAGACCATAACCGCCCAGTTTGTACGCCGGGGCCGCCAGCGCGCTCGCGGCCAGCATCGACACCATGGCCACCGTCGCCGCGCGCCCCGCGAGCGCGGTGTAGCGGTCCGTGGCGCCCTCGGCGGCCAGCTCGTCGTAGAGCAGCGCCTCCTTCGTCCCCGAACTGATCGCGCTGCGCACACCCCACAGCACGAACCCGATCGCGAACCCGGCGTACACCGGCCACAGGAACCACACCGCGAACCCGGCCGCCCGCGCCAGCGCCCCCGCGGCCAGCAGCCTGCGCCGCGAGTACGTGTCCGCCCACGCCCCCGACGGCACCTCCAGCGCGAACGCGACCGCGCTCCAGATGACGAACAGCGAAGTCACCTGCGCGGTCGACAGCCCCGAGTCGGCCATCAGCAGCGCGTACACCGGGAAGAACAGCACACCCTCGTCGCAGGCCCGCAGCGCCGCGTAGATCCGCCCGAGCCTGCGTACCGGCGGCGTCACCGCCGTCCCCCGTCGATCACCATGGGTCCACCCTGCCGGGCAGCCCTGCCATCGGCAATCCGGTTGCCCGGTCGGCGGCCCGCTGATGGACCGCCGACCGGGGCCACGCCGACGTCAGTTCGGCGCGATCACCGGCGGGGTCGGGCGGGCCAGGCAGGTCGGGACCGTCATGACGACCACCGGGCGCACCATGGTGGTACGCCCCTCCGCGCCGTCGTGGACGGCGTAGCCGATCACCAGCGTGTCGGCGGGCGGCAGGTACTGCGGCCGGATGACGACGAAGACGCCGTCCTCACGCAGCTGGTAGTCGATCGGCGTCGTGGCGTGCTCGGGTGTGCCGGGCAGCGGCAGCTCGTAATAGACGTCGATCGTGGTCCCGCCCGTGCACTGCTCGGCAGGCGCGAAGCCCATCACGACGGTGCGGGCACCCGCACGCGCCAGGTCGGCGTTCAGCTTCGCGGGATCGGTCAGCTCGGCGGCGTCGAAACTCACCTCGATCGACCCGTCGGCGTTGGTGCCGACCGAGTACGCCTCAGCCGGTGCGGCCCAGGGCTCGGCCACCGCCAGCACCCCGGCCGCGCCGAGCACCGACGCGGCGGCCAGCGCCATCGCGAGCCTGCGGCGGCCGGGACGGACCGGCGAGGGCGGCGCGTCGGCCGTGGTCAGCACCCGGTCGAGCATCGCGCGGGCGTACGGGTCGGACGGGTCGGGGGCGGCCGGGGCCGGGTCGGCGGCGCGGAGCCGGGCGAGGGCGGTGCTGCTGCGGTCGTTCATGAACGGGTCCCTTCAGCGACGATGGACGGCATGGGCGGGCGGGATGTCGCCGGGGCGCCGGACTCCTCGGTGGCCAGCAGCCGGGCCGCGAACCGGCGCCGGGCCCGGTGCAGCCGCACCTTGACCGCGACCCGGCTGCAGCCGAGCACGATCGCCATCTCGGCCACGTCGAGCGCCTCCCACTCGGCCAGGCGCAGAACCTCCTGGTCGGCAGGCGACAGCCCAGCCAGCACGGCGCGCACCCGCAGGTGCTCACCGACCTGACCGGCGTGGTCGTCCACGACGGCCTCGGCCGTGACGGCCGCCTTCGCGGACAGCCGCTCCCGGCGGGCACGGGCCCGCAGCTCGTTGGCGATCAGGTGCCGTGCGGTGGCGTACAGCCAGGCCCGGGGGTGTTCGGCGGGCAGCTGCGAGAAGCGGCGCCAGGCGACGAGGAACGTGCCGGACACGATGTCTCCGGCCGCGTCGGGGCCCACCCGACGGGTGGCGAAACGCGTCAGCTCCGCGTAATGGGCGTCGAACAGCTCCTTGAAGCGCCCTGCTGCGGCCGCGTTGTCTTGTTCCATACCCGGTGATGTCCGCCTGCCGTGCTCTGGTTACCGGTCGCCGCGGATCTTCTCGTGGCCCGGTCAGTCCGCCTGGTCGGCCAGGCTGAGCCGCCAGGCGTCGACCAGCGGCGCGAACCGCTCGGCGGCGTCGAACAGGGCGTCCGGGCCGAGGCGGTGCGCGTCGAGGTGGGACAGCATCTCCATGCCGAGGTACAGCGCGACCGCGGCCGTGGCGACCTCGCGTACCGGGATCAGCTCGGCCAGTGGCGTGCCCGCGAGCAGGCGCTCGATGATCCCGGCGGCGAAGTCCTGCCATACCGCCGTCTGGACCTTGACCTGCTCGGCCAGCTTGGCGTTGGCGTTCGCCGCGGCGACCAGCTCCTGGACCGCGGCGATGTGACCGGCCGCGCCGTCCTCGTCGTAGAGGCGGCGCAGCCGGGCGAGGGTGTCGGCGGCGGTGGCGACGCCGTCGAGTTCGGCCCGGTAGCGGGCGAGCCGGGCCTCGCTGGTGAACTGCGACGTGGCGACGAACAGGTCGTCGAGGTCGGTGAAGTGGTAGTAGATGACGCCGGGCGCGAACCCGCCGGTCTTGGCGATGGCGCGGGCGGTGCAGCGGCCGTAGCCCTCGTCGGCGAGGGTCCGGGCGGCCGCGTGCAGCACCCGCGCCCGGGTGTCGGCGCGTGGCGGCATCAGATGACCCGGACCGGGCGCACGCCCGCCGCGGACAGGTGCGGGTCGAGGCGGCGGGCCAGCTCCGGCAGGCGGTGGCTGGGGATCTGCGGGTACAGGTGATGCTCCAGGTGGTAGGTCAGTTCGAGGAAGATCGCGGGGATGACCCTCCCGCGCAGCGTACGCGTCTGCGTGAGCGGCTCGTCGCCGTAGTCGTGGTGCGGCAGGTACACGGTCAGCAACGGGTACACCCAGCTGCCCACGATCGCCATCACCGCGTACGCCAGCAGCGCCGGGGTCACCGGCCACAGCAGCACGCCGCCGACCAGCGCGGAGACGGGCATCGCCACCTCGGCCAGCAGCCAGGTCCGCAGCCCCCGGTCGCCGCGGGCCCGCCGCCACGACCACCACCACAACCGGACCAGGAACACCGGCCCGTAGCAGACGGCCCCGAACAGCGACAGGTTCGCCGGGTAGCCCTCCGGGTCGTCGTCGCTGGGGAACAGCCGGTGGTGCTGCAGGTGCGTGGACCGGTACGCGTGGCCGCTCTCCAGCAGCACGAGCCCGGTGAAGAACAGCGCCCACTCGGTCTGCCGGGGCGTCAGCCCCAGCGCCCGGTGCACCACGTCGTGGGTCACCGTCACCACGGACACGAACACCCCGAACACCACCAGCGGCGTCAGCCACCACCAGCCGGCCCACGCCACCAGCACGAAGACACCGATCATCGCGTACGGCCGGACCAGCGCGACCCGGGTGCGCCACGGCGACACGGCCAGCAGATCCGTGCCGACCTCGTTCAGGCTGGGCAGTTTCCGGCTCACGACCGCACCCCCGTCGGCGCGTGCCGCAGCACGTCCTGCGCGACCAGACGGCTGCCCAGCACGCACGCCACCGTGCCCAGCCCCGGCCACGTCGTGTCGCCGACCTGCCAGAACCCGGGCAGCCCGGTGCGGTGCGGCACCGCGAACTGGTTGGAGTTGCGCAGCGTCTGCCGCACCCCGCCGACCGCACCCTGCGGCCGCCACGTGAACCGCTCGTAACTGCGCGGCGTGCCGACCTGCCAGACCACGGCCTGCTCGCCCAGCCTCGGGTACACCCGGCGGGTGTGCTCGACCAGCCTCTGCCCGATCTCCCGCTTGCGCACCGCGTACTCCGCCTCGGACAGCCCCTGCCACCCCGCCAGCTCGGTATGCGTGGAGATCATGACGGCGCGGTGGCCGGGCGGCGCGCTGATCTCGTCACCGGGCGAGGACACCGACACGAACATGTTGTTGCCCTCCCCCAGCGGCCGCCGGTAGTCCTGCATCAGCTGGTGGTGCGTGAACTCCTGCCCCGCCACCTCGTGCTCGGGCACGCCGAGGAACACCACGACCGCCCCGCCCAGGTCGGGCTCGTCGCGTACGAGGTAGCGCCGCAGCCCCGCCGCGACCGGCGTGCCCGCCGCCACCTCTGCCGTGACCGGCGCGGGCAGCGCACTGACCACGGCATCGGCGTCGACGCTGCCGCGCGCGGTGTGCACGGTGAACCCTGGGTCACCGTGTCTACGCCGTCCTAGGAGGCTGTCCTGCCGATCCGTGACGCGCTGTACACGACAGCCGGTGCGCAGGTCCCCGCCGAGGGCCCGGTAGTGGGTGACCAGGGCCCGCCAGAACCCGTGCATGCCGCCCCGGTGGCGGGTCAGGCCAGCACCGCGAATGGTCACCCCGAGCGCGGCGTTGATCAGCGGTGCCCGGTCGACGGTGCTGTGCACGGTGTCCTCGACCAGCATGCCGAGCAGCGACACCAGGGAGTCCTGGCCGCGCAGTCCGTGTGCGCGCAGCGCGTCGCCCATGGTCCGGCCGAGGTGGCGGACCAGCGGCAGGTTCCGCAGCCCGACCGCGCGCAGGTCGTGCAGCGCGTCGGCCGGGGTGCGCACCGGCAGCCGGATGCCGGACCTGCTGGCCGCCCAGAACACCTCGGCGAGCAGGTCCAGTTCCGCCCAGAAGCGCCGGTGGGCCCGGCTGTCGCCGAGGGTGCGCAGCCGCTCGGCGTGCCATCGCGACTGCTCGCGGTGCAGGGTGACGACCCGGTCGGGCAGCCAGGCGACGTATCCGGGCAGCTGCTCGGCGTCCAGCGCGGGTGCGCCGGTGCTGGCCAGCAGTTCGTCGCCGACACCGCCGGGCGCGAAGTCGACCAGGGTCGTCGCCCCGACGTCGAAGGAGAAGCCCCGGTGCCGGAAGTAGCCGGCGCAGCCACCGGCGTGCCCGTGCGCCTCGAAGACGACCGTGGACAGCCCGGCCGCCTGCAGCCGCAGCGCGGTGGCGAGCCCGGCGAGCCCGCCGCCGAGCACCGCGACGTCGCAGCGTCCGGGCAGGTCACGGGTTCGGGTGAGGGTCGGCGTCCGGGAGATGCCCACGGGCGCAACATGATTCTGAACATCCGTTCTGAACACATGTTCAAATTAGAGCGCTTCTCAGGTCGCGTCAATGCCGCGTTTCGATGTCAGCCCCGACCAGCGACTCTGCGGCGTACGCCCAGATCTTCAGGTGGTTTTCGCGTGCCTGCCAGCAAGCTTCCTGGGTCGGCGGTTAGGGTCGCGCCGATCACAGCAGCGTGGCGGGTCCGGCCGGGGACCCCGACGCGGCTCTATGATCAGCCCCGTCGACGTCGACCACCTGGAGAGATACATGTCGAGCACCGCAGGCCGCTGGTTCCGCTACGCCGCCATCGCCGAGACGATCTCGTGGGCCGGGCTGCTCGTCGGCATGTTCTTCAAGTACATCGTGGTCAAGAACGACATCGGCGTGTTCGTCTTCGGCCGCGTACACGGCGCGATGTTCGTCTTCTACCTGGTGACGCTGCTGTGGACCGCCCGCGTGCACCGCTGGAGCTTCGCCCGCCTGCTCGTCGGCGGCGCAGCGTCCATCCCCCCGTTCCTCGGCCTCCTCTTCGAACGCTGGGTCGCCAAGCGCACCCCGGACACCACCCCGGCCGACGAACCCGCCATCGCCGCCGCCCACTGACGCCGCCCCTGCCGCCCCTGCCCCCTATGCCCCCTATGCCGCAACTCTTAAAGAGTTGCGGCATCAGTCCGGCCTTGAGGCCGCGACTCCTTAAGGGTTGACCTACTCCAGGACGTCTGCGCCCGCTGGGGCGCGGCGGTTCATGAAGATGCCGAACGGGACCGCCAGGAGCCAGATCGCTACCGCCAGTGGGGTGCTGACGAACGCCGCCGGGATCGAGACCAGGAACGCCGCCACCGGCGCCAGCGACATGATCGACCCCCAGCGCATCACCTGCGGGGTCACCTTCACGCGCAGCAGGCCCGTCTTCCAGGCGTACCGCAGCAGGACCACTTCGAGGGCGCTGACGATCGCGCCGGTGACGGCGTACGCGATCACGGCGAGAGGGTTGTCGAAGTAGTCGCCGAGCAGCGCGGTCGGGAACGGCATGAACGCGATGAAGGCCAGGTAGACGAGGTTGCGCGAGATCAGGCCGTAGTCGATGCCGCGCAGCACGCTGAACATCTGGTGGTGGGCCACCCAGTACCGGCCGATCAGCGCGAACGACAGGAAGAAGCCGACGAACTCCGGGATCAGGTCCTCCAGCCGGTCCAGCAGCTCCCGGGTGTCCCCGGTGTGGACCATGTGCGGCACGGCGACCTCGACGATGAGCAGCGTCATCGCGATGGAGAACAGGCCGTCGCTGAACCCGGTCACCCGCCCGAACTCCACGGTCTCGCGTGCCCAGACACGCGCGGAGCCCTTGACCACATGATCACTTTAGGCCCGAACAGGCCGACTCCGACCGATATCCGGCATGCACCCGCGAGAACCGCAACCGGCTAGCCCCACCCACCCACCGACGCCGACAGCGCGCCGGACCGAACCTGCGCCGGGTCCGCCCGATCCCGACACAGGTCTGGCGATCAGGCGGAAGCATCGAGGGTAGGCGGCGGCAGGAGGGCGGCGATGGCGGAACCGGGCGGGATCCCCTACCGGACGTCCCGGTCGCTGCGCCTGATCGCGCTGCTCGCGATGGCCGCCGGGTTCCTCGACGCGTACACCTTCCTGGGTCGGGGCGGGGTGTTCGCGACCGCGCAGACCGGCAACATGGTCCTGCTGGGTGTTCAGGCGGCGCAGGCGCAGTGGGGCGAGGCCCTGCGCCACGTGCCGCCGATCATCGCGTTCGTGGTCGGGGTGTGGGTCGCCGAGACGCTCCGGCAACCACGGGTCTCCGCCGCGCTGCGGCGGCCGGTGCGGGCCGCGCTGCTGCTGGAGATCCTGGTCCTGGTGCTGGTCGGGCTGCTGCCGTCCGGCGTGTCCGACGACCTGGTCGCGGTGCTCATCTCGTTCGTGGCGTCGGTGCAGATCACGTCGTTCGGGATGATCGGTCACTGGACGTTCAACACCACGGTCACCACCACGAATCTGCGCAACGCCGCCCAGGCCGTCTACGGCGCGGTCGTCCGGCACGACCGTGAGGCGGGTGCGCAGGCACGCCACCTGTGGCCCGCGATCGGCTCGTTCGCCTCGGGCGCGCTGCTCGGCGGCCTGGCCACCGTGCACCTTGGCGATCAGGCGGTATGGGTGGCCACCGGCTTGCTGCTGGTCGGGCTGGCGATGTTCTGGGCCGACGACCGCCGGCGCGGCGGTGCCGGAGCGGCGTGACGCAGCGGCGTGCCTGCTTGCCGTGGGTGCGGGAGGCGGTGAGACTCGGTTCATGATCACTGTGGTGGGTGTGCCGATCGACTGTGTCGGGGTGCCCGAGGCGGGCGATCCGCCATTCGGGACCGAGCTGTCGCCCGGTGCGCTGCGAGCCGCCGGGATGGTCGCGGCGATCGGCGGCCGGGACGGCGGGGACCTTCCGGTGCGCCTGGTCGGCAGGGACCGCGACGCGCGCACCGGCGTGCTGGCCTGGCCCTCGGTCCAGACCATGACGGATGTCGTACGCCGCCACGTGCGCCAGCTGATCACCGCCGGTCACCGGCCGCTGGTGCTCGGCGGCTGCTGCACGCTGCTGCCCGCCGTGCTCGCCGGGGCCCGGGACGCCGTCGGCGGCACCGGCCTGGCCTACCTCGACGGGCACCTGGACCTCTACGACGGCCGCACCTCCCCCACCGGCGAGCCGGCCGACATGCCGATCTCCGTGGTGACCGGGCACGGACCCGTGGACTGGGTCGACCTGGTCGGCGGGCCTCTGGTCAACCCTGACCGGTTGCGACTGCTCGGGCCGCGCGACCGCGCCGAGGCGATCGAGTACGGCTCGGTGCTGCCCGAGCAACTCGGCTACCTGCCCGAGCTGACGCCCGGCGACCTGCGGGAGCAGGGCATGGCCGGGGCGGGCGCGGCGGCCCGCGACGCGCTGGCCGAGGACGGCTCGTACTGGGTCCATCTCGACGTCGACGTGCTCGACCAGCAGGCGTTCCCGGCCACGGACTACCTGATGCCGGGCGGGCTGGGGCTACCCGAGCTGCACGAGCTGATGCGGCCGCTGACCGGGTCCGACGCGCTGGCCGGGGTGTCGGTCGGCTGCTACAACCCCGACAAGGACCCGGACGGCGCATGCGCGACGGCGCTGGTCGACCTGTTCGCGGACGTGCTGCGGGCCTGATCGGCGGTCAGGAGCGTTCGGCGGCGCGGGCGATGTTGCGGGCCATGTCGCCGAAGATCAGCGAGTGCATGGGGGCGGTGGCCCGCCAGTACACGTGCCCGGCCAGGCCACGTGGTGCGAAGACGCTGCGCTGGGTGTACCGGCTGCCCTTGGGGTCGTCGCCGACCCGCATCTCCAGCCAGGCCCGGCCTGGCAGCTGCATCTCGGCCCGCAGCCGCAGCAGCCGTCCCGGCTCCACGTCCTCGACCCGCCAGAAGTCCACCGTCTCCCCTGGCCGCAGCACGGCGGGGTCGCGGCGGCCCCGGCGCAGGCCGATGCCGCCGAACGCCTTGTCGAGCAGGCCGCGCGCGGTCCAGGCCAGGTCGGAGGAGTACCAGCCGTTGTCGCCGCCGACACCGGAGACGACGTCCCACAGTGCCGACGGCGCGGCTTTGACCCGCTCGGTGTGCTCGTCGACGTAGAGGCTGCCGCCGGACCAGTCCGGGTCGGTGGGCAGCGGCTCGGCCGGGGCGCGCGTCCACGAGCCGGTCGACCAGTGGGTCTCCACCTCGGCGTCGCGGACGCGCACCAGCGCGAGCCGGACCGCCTCGTCGAACGGCTTCAGCCCGCCCGTCGGGTCGGTGACGTACCGGCTGATGTCGTGCTCGTGGCAGACCGCGTCCTGGATCAGGCTCTCCACCAGCGGGGTCGCGATCGCGCCCGGCACCGGTGTCACCAGGCCCACCCACAGCGACGACAGCCACGGCGACAGGGTGCGCACCGGCACCACGACCCGCCGGTTGAGCCCGGCGACGCGGGCGTACCGGCTCATCATGTCCCGGTAGGTGAGCACGTCGGGGCCGCCGATGTCGAAGGAGCGGTTCACGTCGCCGGGCACGCTCGCCCAGCCGACCAGGTAGTGCAGCACATCGCGGACCGCGATGGGCTGGATGCGGTTGCCGACCCAGCGCGGCGTCACCATCACCGGCAGCCGTTCGGTCAGGTGCCGCAGCATCTCGAACGACGCCGAGCCGGAGCCGATGATCACCGCCGCGCGCAGGGTGACGGTCGGGACGCCGGAGTTGGTGAGGATCCTGCCGACCTCGTCACGCGAGCGCAGGTGCGCCGACGCCTCGGCGTCCCGCTGCGGGGCAGGTCCGCCCAGGTAGACGATGCGGCGTACGCCCTCCTGCCGGGCCGCGTCGGCGAACGTCTGCGCGGCCCGCCGGTCGACGTCGGCGAACCCCGGCGAGCCGAGCGAGTGGACCAGGTAGTACGCCACTTCGATGCCGCGCAGGGCCTGCCGGGTCGCGGCGTGGTCGAGCACGTCGGCCTCGGCGATGTCGGCCCGGTCGGCCCAGGGCGTGTCGCGCAGCCGGGTCGCCGACCGGGTCAGGCAGCGCACCCGGTGCCCCGCCTGGAGCAGCCGCGGGGCGAGCCGTCCGCCGATGTACCCGGTCGCGCCGGTGACCAGCACCCTGCGGCCGCCAGCGGCCTGCCCGCCCATGTGCCCAGCGTAGGCCAGGCACTGGCGTACGCAGGCCGGATCGCGCTCGACAGCCGCCGCGCCGGTCGACACGGATCAATCGCCTATATCGGACCGCTGATCTCGATACTCTCGCGGAGGGCGACGAGGACAGGAGCCGCGCATGGTCACGATCGGTCTGCTGGCGACACTGCACGCCGCTCCCGGCATGGAGGACGAGGTCGCCTCGTTCCTCGCCGGTGCGCTGCCGCTGGTCCAGGCGGAGCAGGGCACCGTGGCGTGGTTCGCCTTCCGCCTCGACGAGTCGACGTTCGCCCTGGTCGACGCCTTCGATGACGAGGCCGCGCTGCAGGCCCACCTCGACGGCGACGTCGCCGGCGCGCTGATGGGCCGCGCCGGCGAACTCCTCAGCAAGCCCCCCGAGATCCGCACAGTCCAGATCCTCGCCGCCAAGCTGCCGGGCTGACGGCAGCGTCCGCGACGCCGCGGATGGTGGCGGGGCGGGGTGTCAGGAGCGTAGGTAGGCGAGGACGGCGAGGACGCGGCGGTGCTGGTCGGCGTCGGGGGCCAGGTCGAGTTTGGTGAAGATGTTGCCGATGTGTTTTTCGACCGCGCCGTCGCCGATGACCAGCGCCCGGCCGATCGCGGTGTTCGAGTAGCCCTGGGCCATCAGCTCCAGCACCTCGCGCTCGCGCGGGGTCAGCGTACGCACCGGGTCCCTCCTGCCACGCAGCATCAGCTGGGCGATGACCTGCGGATCGAGCACCGTCGCACCGGACCCGACCCGGGCCAGCGCGTCCAGGAAGCCGTCGACGTCGACGACCGCGTCCTTGAGCAGGTAGCCGACCCCGCCCCGGCCGTCGGCGAGCAGCTCGTCGGCGTACGCCAGCTCCACGTACTGCGACAGGACCAGCACCTTCGTGCCGGGAGCCGACCGGCGGGCCTGCACCGCCGCGCGCAGGCCCTCGTCGGTGTGGCTGGGCGGCATGCGCACGTCGACGACCGCGACATCCGGCGTGTGCGCGGCGATGGCCTCGACCAGGGCGGGCCCGTCGCCGACCGCGGCGACGACCTCGTGGCCCGCCTCGATCAGCAGCCGGACGATGCCCTCGCGCAGCAGCACGCTGTCCTCGGCGACGACGACGCGCATACGATCACGCCACCGGCACGGTCGACGGCGCCTGCGCGACCAGGATCGTCGGGCCGCCCGCCGGGGAGTCGACCGCAAACTCGCCGTCGACGGCTCGCAGCCGGTCGGCGAGCCCGGCCAGGCCGTGGCCCTTGGCCACGTGCGCGCCACCCGCGCCGTCGTCGGTCACCATCAGGTACACGCGACCATCCTGCTCGGTGACCTCGATCCGGGCGGAGGCGGCCCCGCTGTGCTTGGCGATGTTGGACAGCGCCTCGGCGGCGGCGAAGTACAGGGCGTTCTCCGTCGACGCGGCCAGCCTGCCCTCGACGGCTACGTCCAGGGTCACCGGCACCGTGGAGCGTTCGGCCAGCGAGGTCAGCGCGGCGGCCAGGCCCCGGTCGGCCAGGATCGGCGGGGCGATGCCGCGCGACAGCGCCCGCAGCTCGTCCAGGGTCTCCTTGGCCTGCCCGAGCGCGTCCTCGATGGTGTGCCCGGCGGCGTCCGGGTCGTCGGCGAGCTGGCGGCGGGCGCGCGACAGCTCCATCGCGAGCCGGATCAGCCGCTGCTGCGGGCCGTCGTGGATGTCGCGCTCCAGCTTGCGCAGCGCGACGGCCTCCGCCGACACCGCTGCGGCGCGGCCCTCGGTCAGGTGGTCGATCCGCCCCTGCAGCTGGGCGAGCCGGGTCAGCAGCATCGAGGCGAACCCGGCGTGCAGGGCCGCCATGCCCCGCTGCACCGCGTACACGGTGACCAGGGCGAAGACGCCCACCATCGTGTTGAACACGGTCCGGGTGGACTCGTCGTCGGCACCGAGCAGCCTGATGATCACGATGTTCTGGCCGTCGGGCTCCGGCACGAACCGGCCCCAGATCCAGTAGGTCAGCCCGCCGAGTGCCAGCGCCCACCAGGTCAGCGTGAACACGAAGGTGATGATCGCCACGGGCAGGTTGACGATGCCGTAGAGCAGGTCGAGCCACCCCTGGCCCTGGCGCAGCGGGTTGGCCATCCGACGGATCCACCCGGTGCCCTCGGGTGCGGGCTGGTAGCGCGGGCGGGGCACCGGGCGGCCGTACAGCCTCTCCAGGCGCAGCCGCTCGACATCGGCGAACCCGCGGGCGACCAGCAGCGCCGCCGCCAGCAAGGCGACCCCGATGAAGAACGTCACCAGGGTGCCGACGCCCGCGGCGAACAGCGGCACGCACAGCGCGAAGGAGGCGACCGCGAGCGGCAGGCCCAGCAGGTTGTACGCGGCGTCGAGGCCGAGGCGGCGAAGGATCGTCATGCCCCTGACGCTATGCGTCCGTGCAGCCCGTTCCCATCCCGCTGCCCGCCGAGGTGACGGTGGGGACAGCCCTACCATCGCGAAACCCGCACGACGCGGTGGCGCGGTGCGGACATCATGGTCCGATGGGTGCGGATCAGGTCGAGGTGCTGTTCATCGGCGGTCGTTCGGGCGTCGGCAAGTCGACCGTCGCCCTGGAGGTGTGCGCGCGGCTGGAGGCGGCCGGAGTCGCCCACGTGCAACTGGAGGGCGACTTCCTCGGGCAGGTGTACCCGCCGCCCGCGGGTGACCCCGACCGGTCCCGGATCGTGCTCGACAACCTCGCCGCGCTCTGGCGCAACTTCTCCGCGCTCGGCTACCGGCGGCTGGTCTACACCAACACCGTGAGCGTGCTGTACGCCGAAGAGCTGGCGCGGGCCCTGAATGCGCCGGTGCGGATCGTGCGGGTGCTGCTCACCGCCTCGGACGAGGTCGCCAACGGGCGGCTGGCGGCCCGCGAGCTGGGCAGCGGGCTCGACGTGCACGTCGCCCGCAGCGCGCGGGCCGCCGCCTGGCTGGACCGGGACGCCCCAGCCGACGTGGTGCGGATCGGCACCGACGGCCGGTCCGTCATCGCCATCGCGGACGATGTCGTCGCCGCGACCGGCTGGTCGGCACCCTGACCCGCCACTAGGAGGCGTGCACGCCCCACTGGCCGCGGTGGATGACCTCGGCGGTGCCGCGACGGCGCTGGGCGACGTGCGAGCCCTGGGCCGGGGCGTCGTCGGCGCGGTAGCCGATGCAGATGCCGCCGATCGGGACGTACTCGGCGGGGATGCCGAACGCGGCGCGCAGCGCGTCGGTGTGCGCCGGGACCTCGGTGACGGCGTCGAAGTCGGGTCCCTGCTGGGGCATGATGCCGAAGAAGCAGGCGCTCAGTCCCTCGTCGACCGCCGACAGCAGCATCATCAGCGACGCCATCCCGGTGTCGATGTGCCAGTACGGCACCGGCCAGCGAGCTTCGGCCTGGTCCTCCCAGCCCTTGTCCGGCTGGGCATACCTGGCGAGGTAGGCGGCCTTGTGGGCCAGCGGGATGACGACGAGCGGGGCGAGCTGCATCGTCGGGGTCTGCGCCACGCGGGTCGGCACGAACGGCCAGAACCGTGCCCGGTCGGCTGGCTCGGTCAGCGCCAGGAAGGCCCAGCCCTGGGAGAACCCGGCCGACGGCGCGCGCAGGGCACTGGCCAGGATGCGCTCGATCACCTCGGGGCTCAGCGGCCGGTCGGCGTAGTGGCGGACCATACGGCGACGGCGGATCACGTCCTTGAACTCCATGCGGCGGATTTTGCCACGCGGCCCGTCGCCACGCTCCCCCATGATCACGAAAGCGGCGGTCGGTACGCTGCTGCGTGAGGACATCCACCGAACGGGAGTGACAGTGGTCGACGAAACGGATCTCGGGCATCTGCGGCGCTGTGTCGAACTGGCGGAGCTGGCACTGTCCGTCGGCGACGAGCCGTTCGGGTCGGTGCTGGTCGGCGCGGACGGCACGGTGCTGTTCGAGGACCACAACCACGTCGCGGCCGGGGACGAGACCCGGCATCCGGAGTTCGAGATCGCGCGCTGGTCCGCCGGGCACCTGTCCCCCGCGCAGCGCGCCGCCGCCACCGTCTACACCTCCGGCGAGCACTGCCCGATGTGCTCGGCCGCCCACGCCTGGGTCGGCCTGGGCCGCATCGTGTACGCCGTCTCGTCCGCGCAGCTCACCGCCTGGCGCGACGAGATGGGCCTGCCGCGCGGGCCGGTGCTGCCGCTGCCGATCCAGCAGGTCGCGCCGGGTGTCCCGGTCGACGGCCCGGCCCCGGAACTCGCCGCCCAGATGCGCGCACTGCACCGCAGGCAGCACGCCACGTCATGAGCGACAGCCCGCGCCTCAGCGGTGGGAGCCGATGGTGTGCGGGACGAAGGCGGCGGTGTTGCGGGTGATGAGGCCGTCGGTGCCGGTGCCTTCGCGGATGCCCATGCCTGCCGGTTCGCCGTCGATCATCCAGACGCCGAGCACGGGGTGGTACCGGCCGCCGAACGTCGGCAGCTCGGCCAGGCCCTGGACGATCATGCCGGTGTCGCCGTACTCGCCGCCGGTGCTGGCCAGCACGGTGCCGTCGCGGACGAGTTCGACGTTCGCGCCCTCGCGGGACCAGATCGGCTTGCGGGCGTAGCTGGTCAGGTCGGCGGGCCGCTCGTCGGCGAAGTACGCGGGCAGCAGCAGCTCCCGGCGCACCGGGTCGTCGCGGTACAGCTCCCACAGCACCGGCAGCAGTGCCTTGTTGGACCACAGCGCGGCCGTCCACGGCGGTTCGATCCAGACGGTGCCGCGTTTGGTCGGGTCGGCCATGTTGGCGAAGATGGGCCGGCCGCCCTCCTCGTGCCACAGCCACTCCCACGGGTACAGCAGGAAGATGACGTCGATCGGGGTCCCGGGCGCACCCTTGCTCGGCTCGTACACGATGCGCCCGTCGGCCATGTCGACGCCGATCTGCGCGACCTCGATCAGCTCGACCGGGTAGCCCGCCTGCCGGGCCGTCTCGGCGAGGTAACCCGCGTTCATCAGGTCCTCGCCGGAGGCTTCGCTGCCGTCGTAGGCGAAGTACACCGTGGGGCGCTGCGGGAGCCAGGGGCGGGCGGCGACGAGTTCGCCGAGGTTGCGCCGCCAGGCCTCGATGAGGCGCTCGTGCACGCTGGTCCACTGCCGGTCGTAGTGGTGGGTGTGGCCGGTCTCCTCCAGCCACTTCCACTGCACCACGGCCGCCTCCAGCAGCGACGTGGGTGTCTGCGCGTTGTATTCGAGCAGTTTCGGGGTGGTGCCGCGGCCGCCGTACCAGATGTCGAAGCGGCCGTAGACGTGCGGTGAGCAGTCGGGACTCTGCCGGGTGTGGGCGTGCGTGCCGAACAGGTCCTTGTCGCTGTGCGTCCAGGCCTGCGGGCTGTTGTCGTACCAGGTGCGGATGACCTGCTCGTGCACGTACTCGGGCACCCCGGCGCGGCTGAGCAGGCACGTCTGCGGCGTGCACACCGAGGTGAGGTAGGCCTCGCGGCGTACCGCCGGGTCGGTGCGCGGACAGCTCTCGACGATGCGGTCACCGGCCGCCACGCACATGCCGTGCAGGGTGGCGGCGGCCTGCTCCAGGAGCAGGATCTCGTCGAGGTCGAAGTCGTAGAACGGCCCCTCGCGCCAGTACGACGCGACGGTGCCGTCCGCGGCGACGGTGTCGTTGAAGACCAGGCCGAGCGAGCGGTTGGTCTCCGCCCACCCGGGCCTGGGCGTGCCGTGGTCGACCCGGCGCACCGCTCAGCTGCCCGCGGTGGTGCCGTTGCCGGTGCCGCCGACGATCCCGGAGCGCACGGTGCTGCCGTTGGTGACCTTCGACGGCAGGCCCCAGTCGGACCGGGCCGAGGTGTCGCCCGCGTTGAACATGTCTCCGCCGGTCGGCACCCGCTGGCCGACGCGCAGGGTGCGCGGGTACGCGGTGGAGTAGGCCAGGTAATAGGGCCAGTCGGTGCCGTAGGCGCGGTCGCCGTCGCACTCGTACGGGTCGACGATCACCTCGGCCTCGTCGACGCAGTAGAAGACGTAGCTGTCGTCGTCGACCGCCTGCACCACGACCGGGGCGGCGGAGGTGCGCACCGGCGACGGCTTGACGATCGCGGGCGTCGGGCTCGGCGAGAGCACCGGCGACGGGACCACGACCACCGGCTGCGGCTGGTACGAGGGCTGCTGGTAGTCGACCGCGCTCGGCTGGTACACCGGGTCGTCCGGCGCGTCCGGGCCGAAGCCGCAGGCGGCCGTGCTGCCCGCCAGTCCCAGGAACGCCGCGCCCAGCACCACGCTGCGCGATCGGAGCCGTACGCCGTCTGCCATGTGTCTCTCCCCGTGACGCGGATGTGGGCCATCACTGTGACAGGGGCCCGCAAGCCGATCACGGTTGACCTAGGCTGGGCCGAATGGATGACAAGCCTGTGCAGCTCGCCGTGGTGCTGCTCGTGAACCGCGCCGGTGACCTGCTGCTGCAGCTGCGTGACGAGCACGCCCCGAGCTTCCCGAACATGTGGGCGCTGCCCGGCGGCCATATCGAGCCCGGCGAGACGGCCGAGCAGGCCGCGCCGCGCGAGCTGATGGAGGAGGCGTCGCTGCGTCCGGACGCCCCGCTGCGGCTGTTCCTGGTCCAGCCGGTGCCCGAACACCACCGGGTGAAGCACTACTTCTACGGGGTGACCTCGGCGGTGCAGGACGACGTCGTGCTCGGCGAGGGTGCGGCGATGGTGTTCACGCCGGTCGGCGAGGTGTTCCGGGAGCGCGAGTTCACCCCGGGCACCGCCCGCGCGATCACGGACTTCCTGGCCTCGGCCGAGTACGCCGCGCTGCGGGAGCAGTCGTGACCGCGAACCGGCTGCTGTATCTGGTCCGCCACGGGGAGGCGACCGCGGACGGGCGGCTGACCGAGGCCGGGCGTGAGCAGGCCCGGCTGACCGGCGCGCGGCTGGCGTCGGTGCCGTTCGCGTCGGTGCAGCACAGCCCGGTGGAACGGGCGGCGCAGACGGCCGCGCTGATCACGTCCCACCTGCCGGGTGTGCCGGTCGAGCAGACGCCGCTGGCCGGCGACTACGTGCCGTACCTGCCGCCCGCCGCCGAGCTGCCCGCCTTCGCGAAGGGGTTTCTCGACGGCTACTCCCCCGCCGAGATCGCCGAGGGGGCGGCGCTGATCGCGCAGGCGGAGCGGCGCTACACCGCGACCGCTGAACACGACACGCACGAGCTGGTGGTGACGCACAACTTCCTGATCGGCTGGCTGGTGCGGCACGCGCTGGACGCGCCGCCGGCCCGCTGGATCGGCATCAACCAGGCCAACTGCGGGATCACCGTGCTGCTGTACCGGGTGGGGCGGCCGCCGTCGCTGGTGTCGTTCAACGACCTGGCGCACCTGCCGGACCGGCTGCGCTGGACCGGTTTCCCGCCGGGGCTGCACGTCTGATCGCGGACGCGGGTCTGGTGCCGGGTCCACGGCAACCACTAACCTGCCCGCAAGCGTAAAACCGGCAGTGTGGGAGAGGGGCGGCGTCATGGGGCAGGCTCTGCGCGGACAGGTCCGGGGCTGAGGGGTCAGGCGGATCGTCGTGTACTGCATCCATTTCACCTCGCATGACCTCATCCAGACCCGGATCGTCACCGCGCCGGACCCGCTGTGGGAGATCACGCTCAGCTCCCACCTGCTCGGGCGGCGCAACGAGGATCCGCTGCTGCTGGGCTGGCACCGGTCCGCGCAGCAGTCGCTGCGCGCCGGGACCGCGCTGCGCGAGCGCTCCGAGCTGTTCCTCGGCGTCAACCGCGCGTACGGCGACTTCCCGGACTTCCTGACCCCCAGTCCGCGCGACGGCGGGGTCGACGACGGGCTGGAGGCGGTCGTCGGCACCCGCCCGGACCGGCTCAGCCGCGACGTGGCCATGGTCGCCGCCGATCGCGGGGCGCTGCCCGCCGCCGCGCAGGATCTCAGCGCGGGTCGGGTGACGGCGCTGCGCGAGCTGACCGCCGGTATGCGGGACTACTACGACGCCGTGGTGCGGCCGCAGTGGCACTGGGTGACCGCGTCGTTCGCCGCCGATCACGCCGCGCGCTGCCGCGCGGTCGCCGCAGGCGGTCTCGCGGCGCTGCTGAACTCGCTGCACCCGTCGCTCAGCTTCAGCGACGGCGTGCTGCGGATCGAGGGCTACCCCCGCGACCGCGACCTGCACCTGGGCGGGCGGGGGCTGGTCCTGGTGCCGTCGTTCTTCAAGCGCGGCTCCCGGCCGATCACGCTCATCGACGACGCGCTGCCGCCGGTGCTGGTCTACCAGGTCGACCGCAGCGCCGGGCTGCTGGCCGTACGCCACCAGGAGGCTCTGTCGGCGCTGGTCGGGCGGACCCGGGCGGCGATCCTCGAACTGTGCGCGGAGGGCGGCTCGACCAGCTCCATCGCCGCGCGGCTGGGCCAGTCGCCGAGCACCGCCAGCGAGCACCTGGCCGTGCTGCGCCAGGCCGGGCTGGTGTACAGCGAGCGGCGGCGCAACAGCGTCGAGCACCGGCTCGCCCCGCTCGGCATGGCACTGCTGGAGGGCAGGCCCGCGCAGGCGGAGCAGTGACGGCCGGGCTCAGGCGGGGCGCGGGGTCGCGAACAGCAGCGCGAGCAGGACCGGGAACTCCAGGTAGGCGTGGTAGCTGGCCAGGGCCTGGTACATGGTGCGGCCCTGGCCGTAGTCGATGAGGAACAGGGCGCCGAGCACGAGCGCCGCGGCGGCTCCGAGCGCCCAGGGCCGCCAGCCGGACAGCCACGGGACGCGCTGGGCGAACGCGGCCGCGGCGTCGGGCGCGAACCGCGGCAGGAATCCCAGCCACACCACGTAGTGCATGGCCTGCAGGAACGCGAACACCGCGAGGAAGCGCAGGCCCGCGGTCAGGCCGGGTGGGCTGACCGGCGCGGCGATGGCCTCCGGTGTGCCCGCGAACGCCACGACCGCCGCCGACCCGTCGGCCAGCAGCGGGTCGAACGCCCCGGCCAGCAGCAGCGCGGGCACCAGCAGCACCCAGCCCAGCTGCGCGGCCCGGAACAGCGCCCGCTCGCGCCCGGTGAGCCTGCGCGACCACTCCCAGAGGAAGAACAGCGGCACGACGTTGTGCAGATGGGCCAGGACCACGAAGTGGTACGCGGGCCAGGTCAGCGACACCGCGGCCGCCCCGGCCAGGGCCAGTCCCGACAGCGGCAGCCAGCGGCGCGGCACGGCGTGCCAGACCCCGGCGGCGAGCACGCCGTAGCAGAGCACGATCTCGGGCACGCGCAGCGCCAGCACGCGGCAGAACACGATCGCGGTGACCAGCGCCAGCGCGGTCCACAGCAGCCGTCCGGTGAGGATGTGCGCGAAGCGGCCCGCGACGTAGCGCAGCTCCAGCACGTTGTGCAGCACCCCGAACGCGATGAGCCCGAGCACCGTGGTCGCCAGCGGGGCGCGCAGGGCCGCGAACAGGGCCACGGCCGCGCAGGCGGCGAAGCCGAGCGCGAGGGCGGTCGCGCGCGGCGGCGCGGGGGTGCGCGGGGCGGGCAGGGTGGCTACCGTCATGGCGTGCTCCGTTACCCGGCCGCGCTCGCGCTGACGCTGGCCGTCGAGATCCCCGCGTACGCGGCCGCGCTGCGCTGGGGCTGGGCGGTGCCGTGGCGGCGGGCGGTGCTGTGCGGGCTGGGCGTGAACCTGGCGACGCATCCGCTGCTGTGGTGGCTGCTCGGGCCGTGGACCGCACGCGAGGCGTACCCGCTGGTCCTTCTCGTCGCGGAGCTGGCGGTGTGCGGCGCGGAGGCGGTGCTGCTGGCCTGGTGGCTGGGTCGGCGCGACCCGCTGCTGGCCGTGCTCGCGGTCGCCGCGAACGCCGCCTCGGTGCTGGCGGGGTTCATTTACGCGAGCGCTTGACCAGCACGACGACGAGCACGACGGCGGCGACGGCGGCCAGCAGGCACACGCAGACCGCGGCCAGCCCGAGTCCCATGTACTCCGGCGGCGGGGCGGCGTCGGCGAGAATTGACGGCATCGGTCCAGTATCGCGATCGCGGCGCGGCCGTCCACCGGCCGAACGTGGCGTCCACGATGGCCGGTCGCCGCGACATCCGCCAGCGGGCCGCACCCCACACGGGTGGATCATGTGGTCAGATGAACCATGGGCGACGGTTGGCGCGAGGTGGCTCCCGAGGAAGCGGACTGGCTTGCCGAGCTGCGGCCGGACGGGGCGTGGACCGGATACGACCCCGGCGCGCGGCCGGACGCGGCGTGGATCCTGCACGCGATGTACGAGTGGGAGTCCGGGGCGACCCAGACCACCCATCATGACCTGCGCCGCAGCCTGCTCGACGCGGGCATGGTCGAGCCGGAGCTGATCGGCGGGATCAACCTCGACGAGTGGGGTGTGGTCGACACGGGCGGCGCGGTGGGCCGCTCGCAGCATCCGGGGACAGGCTGGCGGCGGCTGCGCTGGGCCGAGCTGGCCGCGCGTACCGACGAGCCGGTCGTGCCGCCCGGCAGCGCACCGGACTTCCGCAGCCTGCCGGGCGCCCACCCCGACGGCAGCTGGCCCGCCAGCATCGAACCGCCCGGTGAGGGTTCGCTGGACCGGGAGGGCTGGCTGCGGCTGCTCGACGTGCTGATCGCCTGGTCCGGCCCGGACACGGCCTGCTTCGCGTACATCGCCCGCGGCGCGGCCCCCGACCAGGAGCCGCACGTGCTGGCCGGGCCGCTCGGCGAGGCCGCGGCGCTCTACGACGACGAGCGCGGCAGCGGCTCCCCGGCCAACCTCTGGCCCGCCGACCGTTCCTGGGTGACCTGGTCGGACTGGGACCTGTGGGGCACCAAACTCGCCGGCCCGGCCGCCCTGATCGAAACCCTGCTCGCCGACCCGGAACTCGAATCCCTGCGCCTGCCCTGGGCGTGACCCGCCGCCCACATCCGGCCTGCCAGCGGGGTCAGGGTTCGGTGAGGTCGATGGCGGCGGCGGGGCAGTTGTAGGCGGCCTCGCGGACGGCGTCGTACTCGGACTCGGGCGGTTCGGGCTGGCGCAGGACGACCAGGCCGAGTTCCTCGTCCTGGTCGAAGACCTCGGGCGCGGTGCGTACGCAGTTGCCCGAGCCGCAGCACGCGTCCCGGTCGACGGCGACCCGCAGCCGTCCGCTCACCACGTCACCGGCAGCCGCTGCACCCCGAACACGACCGCGTCGCGGTAGCGCACCTGGTCGGGCGTGACCGCCAGGGCCAGGCCGGGCAGCCGGGTGATCATTTCGGACAGGGCGATGCGCAGCTCGGCGCGGGCCAGCGGCTGGCCGATGCACTGGTGGATGCCGAAGCCGAACGCCATGTGCTGGTGCGAGCCGCGGTGCAGGTCGAACGCGTCGCCGTCGGGGAACACGGCGGCGTCGCGGTTGGCCGCCGACAGCAGCGCGATGACGCCCTCCCCGGCGGCGATCGGGTGCCCGCCGACAGCGGTGTCGGCTGTCGCGACGCGGGTCAGCCCGGTCCGCACGATGGTCAGGTAGCGCAGCAGCTCCTCGACGGTGTCGTCGATCAGCTCGGGCCGCTCCCGCAGCTGGCGCAGCTGCTCCGGGTGTTCGAGCAGCACCAGCGCGCTCAGGCCGATCATGTTGGAGGTGGTCTCGTGCCCGGCGATGAGCAGTAGCACCGACAGGCCGACCAGCTCCTCCTCGGTCATCTCGCCGGTGGCGACGCGCTCGGCGGCCAGGCGGCTGATCATGTCCTCGCCGGGTTCGCCGCGCCGGACGGCGATGAGCCGGGTCAGGTATTCGCGCATCTCCTCGATCGCGTCGCGGACCTGCTCGGGCGGGCTCGACCAGGCCAGCAGGATGCGGCTGCGCTCCTGGAAGTAGTCGTGGTCGGCGTACGGGACGCCGAGCAGGTGGCAGATCACCATCGACGGGACCGGCAGCGCGAAGTGCTCGACGAGGTCGGCGGGCTGCCCGGCGGCGCGCAGTTCGTCGAGGGCGTCGACGACGGTCTGCCGGATCAGCGGCTCCAGCGTGCGGATGTGCTTGATCATGAACTCGGGCGTGAGCATGCGGCGGAACTTCGTGTGTTCCGGCGGGTCCATCCGGATCAGCGAGCCGTCCGGGCGGCGCGGCATGTCCTCGGGCATCGGCCGGATCAGCGGGAAGCCGGGCCGGGTGAAGTCGCTGGAGAAGTCCGGGCTGCGCAGCAGTTCACGCAGGTGCTCGTGCCGGGTGAACAGCCAGGCCTGCTGGCCGGTCGGCAGCTGCACCCGGCCCACCCCGTCCGGGCCGAGGTCCGGCAGCAGCGGTTCGAGCCCGGCGTTGCCGAACGGGTACGTCGGTACGCTCGTGGCCAGTGTGTCGGACATGTCAGACTCCCCCGTCGAACCGCCAGGACCTCTCCAAGTTACTAGCGTTCGCACCTTTTGGCAGGTTTCTGGCCGACCGGCCGGCTGGTCAGGGAACCACGACCACCGGCCAGCGGCCCTGCTTGACCAGCCGGGTCGCCACCGAGCCGACGAACCGGTGCCCCGCCTGCGCGGACGCGCCGACGACCAGCATGTCCGCTTTCAGCTCGTCGGCGGCGGCCCGCAGCTCGGCGTACGCGTCCCCGCGCCGCACCACGAAGGTGACCGGCAGGTCCATCTCCTCGGCCGCCCGGCGCACCTGTTCGCGCAGCTCGGCCGCCAGTTCCTCAGCCGTCTCGACGACCGCGGCGGCGGCCTGGCCGTAGATCGCCCCGACCAGCCCGGCGTGCTCCCCCACGAAGACCACCACCAGGCGGCTGCGCTGCCTGCGGGCCAGCCCGGCGGCGTAGGCGGCGGCCCGTTCCGAGGTCGGGCTGCCGTCCACGCCGACCATGATCACGCGGGGTCCGTCGGTGCCCCGCTCGAAGGCGCACGGGGCGGCCGCCGGTCCGTAGTGCTCGGCGCGCTGCTGCGGGACGTCCACGGTCCGGCCCTCCTCGCTCAGGCCCGGCCGTGCCGGGACGATGCGGTCCGACCGTCGGCGGCCGCCGCGTGCGGGCGGGCCGTGGTCGGCAGGTCACCCGGGATCGGGCCGAAGCCGTGGGGCACCCGAACCGCCGCCGGTCCGTAGCCGTAGGACGGCGCACCCTCGGGCGAACGCTCACCGGCCTGCGCCGGGACGTACTGCCCGTGGCCTCGGCTCGTCGCGGCAGCCTGCGTGCGACCGTCGGCGTGCGGCGGCCACGGGCTGGACGGCGCGTAGGCGAACGCGGGAGCCGGCGTGTGCGGCCGGGCGGTTACGTGGCCGTGCGCCGGTTCCGGGGTGCGGGCGTGGGCCATCGCCGGAGCGTGGGCGGGTGTCGGGCGATGCGAGCGGGCGTCGGCGTGCGACGGGACCTGGGCCGGGGCGGGCTCCGGGGCGGTCGGGACGGGGGCCTCGACGCCGGAGCGCAGCACGATCTCGGGCAGCAGCAGGGCGGCGATGACGCCGACCACGCCGATCGCGGCGGAGATGAGGAAGATGTGGCCGGTGGCGTCGCCGTACGCCTCGCGCACGATCGTCTGGGCGGCGGGCGGCAGCGCCTTGAGGTTGAGCGAGCCGCCGCCCGAGCCCGCGGGCAGTCCCGCCGCGGCCAGGTGCGCGGCGATGATCGACTGGACCCGGTTGGCCAGCACGGCGCCGAGCACCGAGACGCCGATGGTGCCGCCGAGCGAGCGGAAGAAGGTCACCGAGCCGGTGGCCGCGCCCAGATCCTTGAGCGCGGCGGTGTTCTGCACCGCGAGCACCAGGTTCTGCATGGTCATGCCGACACCCAGGCCGACGAGCAGCATGCCGGTGCCGATCATGGCCAGCGGCGTGTCGTGGTCGATGAACGACAGCCCGGCGAACCCGGCGACCAGCACGATCGCGCCGGTGACGATGTACGGCTTGACCTTGCCGGTCTTGGTGACCAGGCGGCCGGTGACTGTCGAGGAGATCAGGACGCCGAGCATCATCGGCATGGTGAGCAGTCCGGCCTCGGTCGGGGTGTAGCCGCGGCCGATCTGGAAGTACTGCCCGAGGAACACGGCACCGCCGAACATGGCCATGCCGACCGCGAGGCTGGCGACGATGGACAGCGCCGGCACCCGCTTGCTGATCACGGTGATCGGAACGACCGGGCTCTCCGCCCGCAACTCGACCCACACCGCCGCCGCCAGCACCAGCACCGCCGCGCCGACCATGGCGAACGTCTGCCACGAAACCCAGTCGAACGAGTTGCCGACGAACGACACCCACACCAGCAGCGTGCTGACACCGATGGCGATCAGCGCCGCGCCGACGTAGTCGATCTTCGCCTTGATCCGGTGCCCGCGGGGCAGGTCGAGGGTCAGCCAGAGCAGCGCGAAGGCGATCGCGGCGATCGGCACGCCGACGAAGAAGCACCAGCGCCAGCCCAGCCAGGAGGTGTCCACGATCACGCCGCCGAGCAGCGGCCCGGCCAGCGTCGCCACGGCCATCACGCCGCCCAGGTAGCCGTTGTAGCGGCCGCGCTCGCGCGGCGGGATCATCGCCGCGATCACGATCTGCACCAGGGCCTGCAGGCCGCCGACGCCGATGCCCTGCACGGCGCGGGCCGCGATGACCTGGTTGGTGTCCTGCGCGAAGCCGCTCAGCAGCGAACCGATCACGAAGATCACGATCGCGATCTGGACCAGGAGCTTCTTGCTGAACATGTCCGCCAGGCGGCCCCAGACGGGGGTGGTGGCGGTCGCGGCGAGCAGGGTCGCGGTGACGATCCAGGTGTACTGCGTCTGCGTGCCGTTCAGCTCGCCGACGATACGCGGCAGCGCGGTGGAGACGATGGTCGAACTGATCATGGCGACGAACAGCACGAGCAGCAGCCCGCTCAGGGACTCCAGGATCTCGCGGTGGCCCATGCGCAGGTGGCGGGGGGTGTGGCCGGGGTTGCTCATGGCATCGAATATGCACCCGAACTTGCGCAGTGTGCAAAGTTTCCCGATGTGCATTCCGCCACGGCGGCCGGTATCGTCTCCTGCTCGTGGAGCCGACGACGACCCTGCGCGAACGCAAGAAGGAAGCGACCCGCCAGGCGCTGCACGAGGCCGTGCTCCGCCTGGCCGTCGAGCGCGGCCTGGACGCGGTGACCGTGGACGCCATCGCCGACGAGGCCAACGTGTCGCGGCGCACGTTCTCCAACTACTTCGCCAACAAGGAGGACGCCCTCCTCTACGGCGACCGCGTACGCATCGAGCGCCTGCTCGACCTGCTGCGCGCCCGCCCCGCCGGGGAGTCGCCCTGGCAGGCGATGACCGCCGCCGCGCAGACCCAGTTCACGCAGCTCGGCAAGGTCGACCCGAACTGGGTCGCGCAGACCCGGCTGCTGCGCCGCCACCCGTCGCTGCTCGCCCAGCAGGCGGCCGCGCAGGCGACCCTCGAACAGGAGCTCGCCGCCGAGATCGCCGCCCGCGACCCCGGCCATCCCGACGAGCCGGCGCGCTCGCGGGTGCTGGCCGCGGTGTTTATGGCGACGCTGCGCTGCGCGTTCGGCCTGTGGGTCGAGCAGCGTGGCGGGGCAGCCCTGCCCGACGCGGTGCGGGCCGCGTTCGACCGGGCCGCCGAGCCGTTCGCATAACGCGCGGGCCACGTGCCGGTTGACCGGCATTCAGCAAATTTTGCGCTGTGTGCAAGATTACGAGTCGCTCGCCGGGCCGCTCCCGGGCGGTAAGGTCCGTCCTCGTGAAGGCACTTCGCCGGGCATCCGCGCCGAAGGTTTGCCGACGCCGGGCCCGGCCCTACCGGTCCCCGCGCCGGCAGGCCGCGCTACCCGGCGAACGGGCTGCCCGACGTCGCCGCCTGCCACGCCCACCCAGCGCGCCACCTGCGGCGACACCGGACGGCGCCACCACGGCCCCGCCCGCCACACCCGGCTGGCGGCGCTGGCTGCGCAGGCTGCTGCCGGTGGCCGTGGTGGTGCTCGCGCTGCAGACCGTCCGCGGCCAGATCCCCGGGTTCGACGAGATCACCCCCGTGCTCGCCGACAGCGACCTGGCCTGGATCGGCGTCGCGGTACTGGCCGAGGTGCTGTCGATGTCCCTGTTCGCGCGCCAGCACATCAGCCTGCTGCGCGGCGTCGGCGTACGGGCCGGGCTGGGCGCGACGCTGGCGCTGACCTATACGCGCTCCGCGCTGGCTATCTGCATGCCCGCCGGCACCGCCGTGTCGGCCGGGTTCGCGTACCAGCGGTTCCGCCGCTGGGGAGCCGACCGCGAGTCCGCCACCGCTGTCGTGATCATGTCCGGCATCTGCTCGTTCGGGGCGCTGGTGCTGCTGTACGCCGCCGGTTTCCTGCTCGGTTTCCTGGCCGCGCCCGGCCCGACCTGGCAGGAGCAGCCGGTGCTGACCGTCGCGGTGCTGGCCGTCAGCATCGCGGGCGCGGTTCTGCTGATGCGCCAGTTCGCCCGGCCTCACGTGCCGCTGACTGCCGGACCGCTCGACGGGCAGGACGTCGCCTACCGGGCCGCCGCACCGCAAGCGCCCGCCACCGGTCCCGTCGCCTGGCCCGGCCTGATCCGCCGGCAGCTGCAACGGCTCGGCGAGCTGCTGCGCGGCGTCGTGGCGATCGCCGAGAGCATGCCCCGGCGGCACCGCAGCGCGGCGCTGGGCTTCGCGGCACTGAACTGGCTCGGCGACATGGCCTGCCTCGCCGCCGTCGCGCAGGCCTTCCACCTGCCACTCGACCTGCTGCAGCTCGGCACGGTGTACGTCGCCGCGCAGCTGGTCCGGCAGATCCCGATCACGCCGGGCGGCATCGGCGTCATCGAGGCGACGCTGCTCGCCGCGCTGACCGCCGCGGGCGCGGAACCGGCCGCCGCCGCGGCTACCGTGCTCGGCTACCGGCTGCTGTCCTGCTGGCTCGTCATCCCCGCAGGCCTCACCACCTGGACGTTCCTGCGCCGCGCCGACCGCCGCGGACCCGCCACCCGGCCACCGGCCACCGACCCGGCACCGGTCACCGTCTGACCGCTGCCGCGTTCCATGATCTGTTTTCGTGGGCGCTGGCTGTCCCTATAGGGGCGTCCAGCGACCACGAAAACGAATCATGACGGGCTTCGGCGCTACGACGCCGGGGTCGGTGCGTCGTCGGGGGCTGGCACAGCCGCTGCCCGCCACGCCCAGCGGCCCAGTGCCAGCACCGTCAGCACCTCGAAGGTGGCCAGGCCGCGCTCCACGAAGCCGAGCGGGATGACGTCCCACCACGGCGGGCCGGTATACGGCGTGAGCAGGTAGGCGCCGATGATGACGCTGAAGAAGGCGAGGGCGGCCAGGGCGGGGATCGCGGTCAGCCAGACGCTGCCGCGCCAGCGCCGCTCCCGCCGCCACATGACGGTGACCAGCAGGGCACCCAGCGGCAGGCTGAGGAACGCGACGAGGCTCGCCATCCGGTGGATCGTGCCGTGCGTCGACGGGCCCACCGACCAGTCGTGCTTCGGGAAGTACACCACCGCCGCCAGACCTGCCGACCACAGCAGCAGCCCCAGCGAGGCGAACGAGGCGGGCCGGATCAGTTTGGCGTACGCCAGCGCCGCGAACACGGCCAGCGAACCCGCTGCCAGGATGAGCACGCCGAGGTTGAACACCCAGCCCGTCTCGTAGTACGCGTACTCGCTGATGGTCCGCCGGATCGGGCTGATCGCGGCCGTCGGCGGCAGCACGTGCAGCGCGGACACGGCCAGCACCCCGGTGAAGACGGCGGCGAACCCCGCAGCGGCGAACGGGCGAGCAAGTGAGACCGACGACATCCCCCGATCATCGCGCATCGGCGGCGTGCCGGTGGGCCTGCCCGTCGCTGTGCAGTTTCGGGGGCAACGCACCCGTCACGGCACACGATCGTGCAGTTTCCCCGAGACTGCACTGCCGCAGGTGGCCACCTTAGGCGAGCGCCGGTTCCGGGGCTTCGGCCGGAGTCGCGACGCGGCCTGAGCGCCAGGCGAGAGCGCCCGCGAAGATTGCCAGCACAGCGCAGACGGGCCACAGGGCGGCCGGGGCGATGCCGTAGAGCAGTGCGCCGAGCGGGGCGGCGAGCATGGTGCCGCTGGTCGCCGCGCCGGTGTAGAGGCCCTGGTAGCGGCCGGTGAGTTCGGCCGGGGCGCGGTCGAGCACATGCGCGGTGGCGGTGGTCTTGTAGAGGATCTCGCCCGCGGTCAGCACCACCATCGCGGCGATCACGACGGCGGCCGTGGTGCCGAGACCGAACAGCGCCATGCCGACGCCCACCAGCACGTATCCCACCGCGATGATGCCCGCCGCGGGCAGCCGCCGCAGCAGCATGGTCACCGGGATCTCCAGCAGCAGGATCAGCCCCGAGCCGACGGCGAGCACCGCGGCGTACACGGTCAGCTGCTGGCCGTTGTCGCGCAGGTAGACGGGCAGCGTCGAGTAGAGCTGGCGGTAGACGACGTCGACCGCGACGATCGCGGGCAGCAGCATGAGCAGGCCCCGGTCGGCGAACACGCTGCGCCACAGCCCGGCGGGACGCTCCCCGGCGGGGGCGGCCTGCCGCTCGGGCTCGGCCCGCAGCAGCGCCGCGGTGACCGCGCGGACCACCAGGATGACCAGGCCGTCGATGACGAACAGCACGGTGAAGTGCTCCACGGCGAGCAGTGCGCCGACCGGCGGCCCGATGACGCAGCCCGCGTTGAACGCGGCCCGGCTGATGGCGACGGCCCGCCGCCGGTCGCCCGCGGGCACGGCGAGCGCGGTCAGCGCGCCCTGCGAGGTGCCCGCCGTCGCACCGCTGTAGCCGAGCAGCGCCGTCGACAATGCCAGCAGCGCCACGGGGGTCCATGGCATGAGCAGTGTGACGACGCCCGCGACGGTGGAGGCGAGCAGCATGACGCGGCGGTGGCCGTACCGGTCGCCGAACCAGCCGCCGGTGAAGTTGCCCGCGAGCAGCCCGACGCCGAGCGCGCCGCTGATCAGGCCCGCCTGCTCCAGCGGCAGCTGCCGGGGTCCGGTGAGGCAGAGGAACAGGAACGTGAAGACGAACGACCCGGCAGCGTTGACGAATCGTCCGACGGCGAGGATCCATACGACCCGGGGGATGTCACGCACGCACGCACCCTAAGTCGCGTGATCATGATCCCGCAAAGCGGTCACCGGTGCAGCGGGTCGTGGCCCCAGTTCATCAGGGAGTACCGCCAGGGTGTGTCGGTGATGTCGCCGGACGGTCGCTGGGCGAGGTGGCGGTGCACGTATCCGACGACCTTGCGCATGTGGGCGAGGTCGTCGTCGCCGAGGTCGGCCTTCTTCGTGTGCAGCAGGCCGACGATGCGCCGCCCGGAGGCGTGCCCGGTGGACTCGTGACCGCCGTCCTTCTGGCCGACCGCCCGGGAGTCGTCGGTGTCGAGCCACTTCTCCAGCGTGGACGCGGTCATGTTCACGGCCTCGGCGAAGTCGCGGCAGGTCTGGTCGCGGTCGTCAGCGTTCACGGCGTAGCGCCTCGGGTTTGTGCACCGCGTCGCGGCCGGTCTTGTCGCTGGTCACCCGGTACTGCGGGTCGTCTTCCGACGCGGCGACGCTGCGCCCGGCGGCCTCGGTCCGGTCGGTGATCTTCTCGTCGACGGTGCCGTGCACGGTCTGCCCGTGACTGCGCCAGGCCACCTTGTCACCTTTGCGAAGTTTCTTGTTTTCCCCCATGGGTGCCTCCGTTTCCGCAGCAAGCGCCGGTCAAACCCGCTGGACGCGGCCCCCTACTGTGCACCGGGTCCGGTATCGACGCCCGAAGGAGACATCGTGCACATCACCGCCCATCTGGACGTCGACGTCGTCGCCGTGGAGACCGACGACCAGCTGTCGGTGCTCATCGAGCTGACCGCGCCGCCCGCACCTGAGGCCGAGGGTCCGCGACCGCCGTCGACGCTGCAGGTGGTGCTGGACCGCAGCGGGTCGATGGGCGGTGCGCGGCTCGACGGCGCGAAGACGGCTCTGATCAATCTGGTGGACCGCCTCGATCCGCAGGACAATTTCGGGCTGGTCGCGTTCGACGACCGGGTCGAGGTGACCGTTCCGGCCGGGCCGCTCACCGACAAACTCGCCGTCAAGCGGGCCATCGCCGAATTGCAGGCGCGGGGCAGCACGGATCTGTCCGCCGGTTACCTGCGTGGGCTGCAGGAGGCCAAGCGGGTCGCCGGCGCGGGCGGCGCGACGCTGCTGCTGGTGTCCGACGGCCGCGCCAACGCCGGGGTCACCGACCCGGACGCGCTCAGCGGCGTCGCCGCCAAGGCGTACGCGGACAAGGTCACCTCGTCCACCCTCGGTTTCGGACTCGGCTACGACGAGCGGCTGCTGTCGGCGATCGCCCGGGGCGGGGTCGGCAACGAACTGTTCGCCGAGGAGGCCGACACCGCCTCGGCGCTGATCGCCGGTGAGGTCGACGGGCTGCTGTCGCAGACCGCTCAGGCGGCGTCGCTGCAGATCACGCTGTCGCCGCAGGTGCGCGCGGTGCGGATCGCCAACGACCTGCCCGTGACCACGACCGGGAACACGGTGCTGGCCGAGCTGGGCGGCTTCTACGCCGACGAGACCCGCAAGCTGCTGCTGGTCTTCGACATCCCGGCGATCGCCGCGCTCGGCCTGGCCCAGGTCGCGACCTGCGAGTTCACCTGGGTCGAGCTGCCGGGCCTCACCCAGCACACCGTGAGCGTGCCGCTGCACGTCAACGTCGTGCCCGGCGACCAGGCCGCGGGCCGCATCCCGGACCCGGTGGTGCGCACCGAGCTGGTGTACCTGCAGGTGCAGGAGGCCAAGCGCCGGGCGTCGCGGCACCTGAGCGCCGGGGCGTCCGACGCGGCGCTCGCCGAGATCAACCGGGCGCGGGGCGCCGTCACCGACGCCCTGGCCGCGGCTCCGGCCTACCTGCGCGCCGACCTCGACGAGGAGGTGTCGTCGCTGAACTACCTGGCCCAGCAGACCGAACTGGGCATGACCGCGCGGGCGGCGAAGTACTCGTCGGCCGACTCGTCGTACAAGTCGCGCAGCCGGGGCCGGAACCTGCCGCCCGCCACAGGTGGCTACTCGAACGAGCCGCCGTCCGGCGGGAGCACCCCGGGCGAGCCGCCACACCCGCGCCGGAGCTGAGGGGCCGTGGCCAGGGTCCGCATCGGACCCCGGCCGCCGGCCGTCCTCAGAACCCATGACGGGAGGCGCCTACTCGGTGCCCCAGGTGAGCACGAGCCAGGCGTCTTCCAGGCCGGTGCTGTCGAAGTGCCAGGTGAACGCGCCGAGCGCGGGCGGCGGGGTCGCCGCGTCGGGCAGCCTGCCCCACAGCAGCCCGGCCGGAGCGCCGTCCTTGGACAGGTTCAGCACCGGCTGGGTGCCCGCGGCGTCGGCGGTGACGGTGACCGCGCTGGCCGTGCCGGGCTGGGCGAACAGCTCGACGCGGCGCAGCACCGCGCTGGCCGTGTCGGCCCAGAACGGGTAGTGCTCGGGGCGCAGCGTGACCGTGAACGGTGTACGGGCCGCCGCCGGGGCGGAGCGGAACTTCGCCCAGGCCGTCGGGAAGTCCTGGCGCAGCGACAGCAGCCGCACGCTGCCGACCGCGCCCGCTGCCGCGATGCGTTCGGCCAGCGCCGTCTCGGCCGCCTGGCGCAGCGGCAGGCCGCCGTCGCGGGCGGTCAGCCGCACGTGCAGGATCACGTCGGGGATGGCCAGGTAGTCGTGCTGGCGCAGTTTCGGCAGCTCGATGCGCCAGGCGCTGATCGCGCCCTGGCCCTCGAACGGGTCGAGGCGCTCGTCGCGGGCGTTCGGCCCGGCGAAGGTGCCCCAGTCGCCGACCGCGTTGCTGGTCGCGATGGACTCGACGCGGCCGTAGCTGTCCCGGAAGCGTTCGGTGTCCTCGCCGTCGCGCTCGTACGCGCCGTCGGCCAGCTGCGGGGTGACCCGGATGCTGCTGTTGAGCAGGGTCAGGGTGCAGGCGACGGTGGTGTGCGGCCCGGCGCTGGCGGGGATGCTGACCCCGACGGCGCGCAGCCGGCGGAAGTAGTGCCCGGGATAGTCCTGGTCGTACAGGTGCTCGGACAGGTCGACCTCGCAGAAGCCGTCCGTCCGCAGCCGCATCAGGGCTTCGGGGTTGAGCTGGCGCAGGCTGACGTTCTTGGTCAGCTCCAGCTCGCGGCGGTTGAGGTCGTGGTAGGCGTGCTCCATGCGCTTGACGTCGAGCAGCAGCTTCTCCCCCGCGAGCAGCCCTTCGCGGCCGGTGGCGTAGCCGGGCTGCAGGAACGACTGGCCGGGGTCGCCGAGTTCGTACTGCAGGGCGCGCTCGGCCTTGCGGGCGACGTCGGTGGCCAGGCTCAGGCCGGAGTTGTACAGGGCCCGGATCTCCCGGCGCAGCCAGGTGTACAGCGCGGCGGTGCTGGTCTTGGTCGCGCCCTGCACCTTCTCCCCGGCCAGGAACTGCTCGATCTGCTCGGCTTCGGCGATCTGCTGCTGGTGGCTGAGGAACTCCTGCTGGCTGGCGGCCTCGCGGATCTGCGCGGCCCGCCACTGCTTGAGCGTGACCGCGATGTCGCTGAGCGCCTGGTTGCTCTGGTAGGACCAGTCGAGCTGGCGGCGGGCGTACGCGCCGACCTTGCCCGCCACGACCGCGGTGTGCGTGTCGGACTCGGCGCTCTGCTTGTAGCTGGACGAGGCCCAGGAGGCGTGCGCGGCCAGGTTGCCGCCGCCGAAGGAGATGGTGCCGCCGGTGCCGAACGGTTCGAAGCTGGCCCCGAACGTCGGCACCGTGCTGAGCATCGCTGCGAGGGTGTCGCCCTCGATCGCCATGTCCCGGTGCGCCTGCGCGGCCTTGAGGAACTGCAGCTCCTTGGCCTCGTACGAGGAGATGAGCTTGCCGTCGGCGTCGGTGAGGTTCTTGGCGATGTCGACGTCGAGCGGGCGCGGCTGCGGGGCGGGGTCCTCGCTGGAGGTGAACCGCAGTTTCGCCATCGCGGCGCGGTCGAGGTCGTCCAGGCCCGGCACGGTGATCTCGGCGTCGGCCTTGCCGAGCTGGAGTTCGTAGTAGCGGTAGCGGGTCAGCGCGGACGCGAACGACTTCTCCACGCCCTCGCGGGCCTTGATGGCCTCCTGCCACTGCTGGAAGCGGACCAGTTCGGTGCGCTGGAGCAGGCTGCGCTCGAAGCGGGCGCGCAGCGCGTACAGCGTCTCGGCGTCCTGCTTCTCGATCGCCGACAGCAGGTGCGCACCGAGTGAGCTGACGTCCTGGGCCAGTTCGGTGGCCTTCTGCACGAGCAGCGCGAAGCGGACCAGCGGCGCGGGCTGGTGCAGCCCGGCGAGCACCGAGGAGATGTCCAGCCCGGCGGCGGCGGCCTTGGCCAGCAGCGCCGGGTCGATGGGCGGGTCGAACAGCGGGAGCTGGCGGAAGATCCCCTGCAGGTTCAGGCTGTTGCGGATCTTGAAGAGGCGGTCGGCGACGGTGTCCCAGTAGCCGAGCAGCTTCTCGTTGGGCGGCACGCAGAAGTACAGCGCCCCGCCGATGCTGGCGACGGTCTGCAGCGCGGCGGCGTCCGACGGGGCGCTGGGCGCGGGCAGCTGGTCGAACGGGATGTCGACCTCCAGCTCGGTGAACGTGTTGCCGAGCGCGTCGAGTTTGGGGCGCAGCGACTCGTACGACTGCGGCTGCTGCCAGCCCTTGCGCGGCACCGCCTGCGGGCGCGGGCCGAGCAGCTGCGCGGCGAGCACGTACAGCTGGGTGGCCTCGCCGATGGATTCGCCGCTGTCCTCGGCGAACAGCAGGTCGCCCCACGCGATGAGGTTGTCCAGGTACAACATCACGGTCTTGACCATGTAGGCGCTCTGCCGCCAGCGGGCCACCACGTGCGGGCGGAACGGGTGGTCCTTCCAGTCGTGGATGGCGGCCAGGGTGTCTTCGAGCAGCTTCTTGTCGGCCTGGGTGGACAGGTTGGCCAGCACCTTCTCGATGCTGACGACCTCCAGTTCGTGGAAGCGCCGCACCTTCCAGAACCGCATCGGCGACGGGTCGACGCTGACCGCGGTCGGGTCGAAGACGTAGTGCAGCCAGCGCTGGCAGTCCTCGTGGCGCTGGGCGCGCATCAGGTGCGTCGCGATGGCGATCGGCACGTGGTAGAAGAGTTCCCAGTTGTAGCAGGAGTACGCGCCGGTGGCGGTGAAGTCGAGGTCCTTGACGGGCCGGTCGCCGGTGATCCGGGCGCCGGGCGCGTACGCGGCGAAGAACTCCTCGTACAGGCGCGGCCGGGGCCGCCCGTCGGGCAGGGTAGTCACCTTGCCGTCGGGGGTGCGCAGGTAGTCGGTGTCGGCGGCCTGCAGCCCGCTGACCGAACGCTCGACGAGTTCGTGGATCAGCTCGTGCACGTAGGGGTGGAAGTGGCCGAAGAACCGGTACGCCATCTCCCGCTCGACGACCGTCGTTCGATTGATCTTGTAGACGCCGAGCTGGCTCGACAGCGCGGTGCCCCCGTGGAACTGCTGGGTGAGCTGGTCCTTGAGGTTCACAGCGCGCCTCCGGCGAAGAAGTGCCCGCCCTGCGGGCCGATGACGGTGTCGCCGTAGGCGACGGTCGCGCCCAGCGCGGTGACCGTGTCGAACTTGGGGTTGATCTCGTACAGCACGCGCGGGTCGACCTCCCACTGCGGCGGGCCGGGCGGCACCGGCACGTGCGCGACCAGCGGCGGCAGCTCGAAGTGCGGTTCGATCAGCGGGTTGGTGAAGATGAGCCGGTCGCCCTGCTCGATGGTGCGCTCGGTCAGCCGCGGCTCGACGTAGAACGTGGCGTGCTCGTCGGCGACGAAGAACGGCAGCACCAGGCTCCCGACGTCGGACGGCATCCCGCCGATCGGCGTGCCGTTGGTGACCAGGGTGTACTCGGAGATCTTGCCGAGGATCGCCAGCTTGGTCGGGCAGGCGGGCTGCACGACGCCGCTCTTGGTGGTGATCTTCTCGACGTAGAACGACGACAGCGCGCCCTTGCCGTCCCAGCGGCCCTGGTCGCTGTCGGTCAGCTCGGCGAACGGCGGGCGCGGCGGCTGCGCGGCCGTCTTCAGCGTCGGGGTCGCGTGCCTGCTGATCAGCCGGAACGCCGTGTTGAGCCGGCCGGTCAGGTGGATCCACACGGCCCCGTCGGCGGCCGTGGTGGCGTGCACGTGCTCGTCCTTCGCGTCGAACGACACGATCTTCCCGAGTGGCACCTTCATGACGTCGGTCGACCCGGCCGGGCTCCAGTCCCGGCCGAAGCGGTGCGTCCAGCCGAGCTTGACGTTGACCGACAGCAGCGCGTTCAGGCCGCTCAGCTGGTCCAGTGTCAGCGTGGCCGCGCCTGACCCGCCGAGCCCGCTGGTGTCGGGCTTGCCGGGTTCGGGCACGAAGGTCACCCAGAACAGGTGCACCCGGTCGCGCCACTTCGCGATGGCGACGTGATCGCCCTCGATCTCGGCGGTGACCGGCACCCACGGCGTCCACGAGCGGTGCGCCAGGGTGCGGTAGAAGTACTTGTGCGGCGCGGCGAACGTACGCCCGACGACGTGCACGACGTTGTCGGACGGGTCGACGGCCTGCTCGACGTACATGGCGCGGATGTCGAGGCGGGCGATCTCGTCGAGGCCGCGCAGGTAGCCGAACAGCGCGTCCTCGGCGTCGTCGTTGGTCAGGTCGGTCTGCGTCAGCGCGCTTTCCATCTCGGCGAACAGGTGCGTCTTGTCGTCGCGGAACTCCGGCTCCAGCCAGTTCGGCGTCCACACCAGGATCTTGAGGTTGGCCTCGCTGACCCGGTAACGCTTCATCCAGGCGAAGTGCGCGGCGTCGATCGCCGACGGGCTCACCTTCGGTTCCAGGTTGAGCAGGCAGCGCTGGATGAACAGCTGCACCGACGAGATCGCCTGGCGCAGCCGGGAGGTCTGCACGACGGGTTCGGTGCCGGGGTCGACGAGGAAGATCTCGTACAGCGATTCCAGGCGGTCCAGGTTCATCGCCTGGAGCAGGTGCGCGACGAGCGCGTCCCGGCGGGCCTGGCGCAGCCGGTCGGCGATCGGCTTGACCACGGCCCGCCACACGTCGGGCTCGTAGCGGGCCCGCAGCGTGTCGCGGATGCCCTGCGCGACGGCGGCGTCGGGCTCCGGGTTCGCCCACGCCGACAGCGCCACGGGGCTGACCCCGAACCGGCCCGCGAGCTGCAGCAGTTGCCACAGCCGGGCCAGGCCGCGCTCGTCGGCCAGCGCGGCGGCCTCGACGCCGAACGGGTCGCCCGCGCCGACGGCGGCGGTGACGCCGAGCAGGTCCATCGCCGCGCGCACGGCCGCCGGATCGCGCCGGGTGACCGCGCCGACCGCCGCCGCGAGCCCGGCCAGGGTCGCCTCGCGCGCGTCGGCGGCGGCGACCTCCGCCGGGAAGGTGCGGCGCGCGGCCGCGAACAGCGGCGTCAGGTCGGTGCCCAGCTCACCCTTCAGCCGGGCGTACGCACCAAGCCGCAGCACCTGCCCGAACAGTGCCCGCGCCCGCACGTCGGTGTCGTCGGCGGCCCGCGTCGGCAGCTCCCCCAGGTCCAGCCCGCCGAAGTCGGCCGGATGGGTGAGCAGGTGCGCGGCCTCGGCCGCGCCGATGCCGAGCGCGCCGAGCAGCGCCGTCGCCTTGCCCAGCACCAGGTGTGCCCGGTGCAGCGCGTCGACGCCGTCACGCGGGTAGCTGACCAGCTGCGTCACCGGCCCCCTGGGCACCGTCTCGCCCTGTACCAGCAGCAGGGGCGCGGCGGCCCCGGCGGCGCGGACGGTGATCGCGTAGGGCTGGCCCGCCTTCAGCTCCGTGAACGCCGACGGTTCGGGCGTGGCGGCGGACGTGGTGGTGTGCAGCAGCGCGTCGGTCAGGTGCTCGAACCGCACCGACACCGGCGTGCCGACCGGCAGTCCCGCGACCGTGAACCGGTACGGCCCGTTCGCCGGGACCTCGACGTAGCCGGACAGCGTGACGGCCCCGCCGGACGTGTCCGTGCTCAGCCCCGGCCCGGCCGCGCCCGCGTATGCGCCGAGCAGCGCCTGACCGGGCTGGTCGGGCCGGTCGAGCAGCGCGGGCGTGGTCAGCAGCGACGCGGCGAACGCGGGGTCGGCGCCCAGGTCGGCGGCGACGGCATCGATCACGGCCTGCCGGGTGAGCCGGTCCCGCAGGTACGGCAGCAGCGCCCCGGCGAGCAGGGCACGCCGGTCGCGGTCGGCGGCGGCGGTCAGCGGCGGCGCGGCGAACAGCACGTCGAAGTCGGCCGCCGCGAGGAACCCGGCCTCGCCGACCCCGGGCACGCTGGTGCGCAGCAGATGCCGGTCGAACAGCGCCCGGCCCTGCGCCTGCACGTCGTCGAGCAGCGCGGCCAGGTACGCGGGCTGCGGACCGGTGACCGCGGCCAGCAGCACGGCCCGTTCGCCGTCGCGCAGCACCCCACGGTGCACGAGCTGCTGCTCCTGGCGTACCGGGTCGTAGACGACGGTGACCTGCGGCAGTGCGGCGAACGCGGCCGGGTCGAGGGCGTCGGGCGGGGCGACCGGCCGGACCGCTCGCAGCGGCACGGTGTCGGTCCACATGCCGAACAGGGCCTCGGTGACGTCGGGCGGGAACACCAGCGCCAGCCGCGCCCGCAGCACGTCGTCGGTGAACAGCGCCGGGTCGGCGGGCAGGGCGTGCTCGGCCCTGATCCGGGTGACCTCGGCCGCGAGGCCGCGCAGCAGCGCGAACGGCGGCTCGGCGGCGGCCCGGTACGTGCCCAGCGGGTCGAACCGGTGCCGCAGCAGGTAGTTCAGCCGTTCGACGCCGACGTCCTTGACCGCGCGCACCGCGTCGACGAACGCCATGGTCCGCGTGAACACGTGGTCGTCGGCGAGGTCGGCGACCGGGGCGGCGGCGGCCGGGGTGAACGGGTCCAGGCCGGTCAGCCCCTGGAGAGTGAGCAGATCCGCGACGGGCAGTTTCAGCAGCCGGGCCAGCAGCCCGTGCCGGTGCAGCACCGACACGACCGGGATGGTCAGCGGCGCGTCGGCGACCGTGTACGCCGTGGCGGCGGCCAGGATCGCCGCGATGTCGTCGGCGGTCAGCCGCAGCGCCGACTGCACCGCGGCCAGGTGGTCGGCGAGCAGCACCGTCGGGTCGGACAGGTAGTCGCCCAGCGGGTGGTCGAACGCCGGGTCGGCGTCGGGCGCCGCGCCGGAGCGGAACAGCTCGGTGTAGCGCTGGTCGTCGAGGTCCGCCCACAGGGCCAGCAGGTCGGTGCGGCCGCGCTTGCCCGCCTTGAGGTCGGTGGCGAGCACGTCGAGGTGGGCCAGGCCGAGCAGGGCGCTGCGCAGCGCCGCGCCGACCGTGGCGGGGGTGCGCGGGTCGGGCGTGGACGGCAGGAACGTCAGCAGGGCCCGGTCGAGGTCGGCGATCGGCCAGCGCAGCCGCCGCTGGAGCCGTACGAACAGGTTGAGCAGCAGGAAGTCCAGCGGCTGGGCGGCGCTGCCGTCGAGGTGGCGCAGGACCGTGTTGGTGAAGCCGGGGTCGGTGCCGGGATCGGCGAGCACCAGGACGTTACCGAGCGCGGTGAGATCCACGCCTTGCAGCCAGGTGACGCCGTCGGGGCCGAGCTTGGCCTCCAGGGCGGCCTGCTCCTCGGCGGTGAACGGCGCGTGCCCGGCGGCGGCCCGGTAGCGCAGCGCGTCCTCCATGTCCAGGTCGAGGCGGCGCAGCGTGGCCAGCGCGTGCAGACCGGGGTTGGCGAAGCCGGTGCGGACCAGGGCGACCAGCTCGCGGTAGGAGACGCCGAGCCGCCGGGACAGGGTGACCGCGCCGGACAGCTCGGTCAGCGCCTGGGCCTGCGTGACGGTGCCGTCGTAGCCGTACAGGCCGGTCCAGGTGGGCAGCGGGTTCGGGTCGGTGAGCAGGCGCTGCTCGTCGGGGGTCAGGCCGAGGCGTTCGAGAAAGACGGCAGCGCGGCCGTAAGGTTCGGCACCGGCCGGGTAGAGCGCGTCGGTGGGGCGCAGCGTGTCCAGCAGCGTCCACAGGGGCGCGTCGAAGTGGCCGCAGAACTCGCGCACCGTGGCCAGGAACAGGTCGAACGGCAGGGTCAGCGGGTAGCGGGCGGCCTTGAGCGCGGTGTACGCCTTGGCGAGCTGGTTGGCGGGTTCGGCGATCAGGTTCTCGCTGGTCGCGTTGCCGGTGTCGTAGACCGGCATGCCGACCAGGGTGCTCTCGGCGGTGTACTGCTCCAGGATCTCGTTGACGATGTCCAGGTAGGGCAGCGCCGTGTTGGTGTTCTCACAGGTCAGCGGCAGCTTCGGCAGGTCGGGGCGGCGCTGGGTGAGCACCTCGTACGGCGTCATCGGCGCCGGTTCGCCGTCGGCCTTCCAGGTCGGCACGTCGGCGTACGGGTACGGCGCGCCGCCGTGCGCGGTCTTCCAGTCGGCCAGCCGCTTGGCCCACACCTCGGGCGCGGGGTCCAGGAATCGCAGCAGGTTCACCAGGTACGCGGCCGGGCCGAGGATCGAGCGGCAGTGGTCGCACTCGCAGAAGTCCATCGAGCCGAACAGCGTCTCCAGCGTCGGATACTGCTTGATCAGCTCGTTCTTCGCCTCCTCGACGGCGGCGGCGGGCGGACTGGCCACCGGCAGCACGACCTCGGTCCCGGCCTGCTGCACCACCCCGAGGAAGCTGTACACGACCGTGGTGACCTGCTGCGCCTTGCGGTAGATCCGGTCGGCGACGTACCGGTCGGCGAACAGGTGCGCCTTGGTGTCCATGAACGTCTCGTAGGACACGGCGGTGACGTCGAACGCCGAGCCGTAACCGGCGTGCAGCATCGCCTGCATCGACTCGTCGTCGGGCGTGACCTGGTACAGCCGGGCCAGTGTCTTGACCTGCGCGGTCGTCTGGGTGATCTGCTCCTCGCCCATGCCGGCGAACAGCTCGCCGCCGTGCTCGGCCAGGAACGTGTTGACCGGCGTACGGCCGAGCGCGAAGCCGTGCCGGTTCGCGGCCGTGTCCAGCACCCGCGCGACGTCGCCCTTGACCTCGTCGTGCCGCAGCCGCAGCGCCCCGGTGGCGACCATGTCCCCGACGACCTGCGTCGGATACGACAGCCGCACCTTGCGCGCCATGTCGGCGGCGTACGCGGTGAGCCGATGCGCGGTGTCCGCGCCGTCGTAGGCGGGCGGGATCAGGGCGTCCAGCCGCTCGGGGTCCTGACCGGCCAGTGCGGTGACCCGCTCGGACCAGCGCTCGGGGCGGTAGAGGCCGTCGCGGACCAGGGCTGGGCCGAGGTCGTCCGGGGTCCGCACGTCGCGTTGCAGGTCGCCGATCAGGTCGGCGTTGTTGAGGGTCAGGTGCGCCAGGCGGGCGCTGGTGCGCAGCGTGTCGGTGGGCAGGCCGCGCTGCTCGGCGGCCTGCCAGAAGCCGTCGACGTCGGCGGCGCGGCCGTGCTCGGCGAACAGCGTCTCCAGCACCCCGGCCTGCTCCTGCGGCAGCTTCGTGGCCGCGAGCACGTCGCCCCAGCTGGATACGGTGCCCGCGCTGACCAGCCGCCGCCGGATCTTCCCGGCATACGCCTCGTGCGCCTGGACCGCGCCCCGGATCTGCTCCTCGTCGAGGGCGACGACCCCGGCCTCGGCCGCGTTGCGCAGCGCGCGGTCCACGGCGTCGGCCCCTACGCGGGCCAGCTGCACCGGGTCGGTGGGCAGCCCGGCGCGCAGCATCCCGTACAGGGCGGGCGGCTCCACACCGGTGCCCCGCGACAGCCGGTCGGCGGTCGCTGCCAGGGCCAGCAGCCGCGCGTCCCAGCTCGTCGCCGACGACAGCAGGGTCAGGTCGTTGGTCGCGCCGTCCTCGACCGCGCCGCGCAGCCGGGCGTCGCCCAGGTGCGGGCGCACGTCGGCGTCGAGCCGGGAGTACTCGGCGGCCAGCGGCCGCAGCGCGGCGGGCACGACCAGGTTCAGCGGCCCGTCGAGCCGGTCCCGCAGCCCGTGCCGCACAGCGGTGAGGCGGGTCTCGACGCCCTCCCCGGCCTGGCGCACGATCGTCCGCGCCCGCACCCGGTCGGCCACGCCGAGCTGCAACGCCTCCTCGACCTGCCCGGCCCGGCGCAGGTCAGCCAGGTCACCGCCCCGACCCGGGCCGCCGCCCAGCGCGTCCGCGACGGACACACCGCCGCGCAGCACGTCGGCGGCGTGCGGATCGAGCCGGACCGTCGGCTCGTCGCCGTCGGCCGGACGCTCGGAGCGCGACACCCGGCCGTCGTCAGCGGTGACCGCGCGGACCTCCAGGTTGACCGGGCCGTCGCGTTCGACGGTCACCGCGTACGCGCCGTCGCCGCCGGTCTGCGTCTCGGCGAGCACGTCGGCCCGGCCGTTGAACCCGACGCTGACGAACCGCAGCGTCACGTCCGGGGCGGGCCGCCCGTCGTCGAAATAGGCGCGGCCGCTGATCTGCATGAGCCCTTCTCCTGCCTGTGTCTGTCGCTCGGTGCTCGGGGTCACTGCTTGGGCGAGACGATGACGTTGGTCATCTCCTGCTCGGTCAGGCCGAAGACCCGCACGAGCACGCCCTTCTCCGCGCCGTAGTCCTTGATCGCTTTGAGCGCCGCCTCGTACTCGGCGGCCTTGCCGACCGGGCCCGCGTAGTTGGCCGGAGTGGCGATGTCCAGGGCCACGTTGGACAGGGCACGGCCGTCGGGCATCACCCCGGCCTTCTTCATCGCGGCCAGCTCGTCGATGAACCCCTTGTACGCCGACACGCCGGGCACGCCCTGCAGCGTCTTGAGCTGGATGCCGAGCTTGGCTTCCTTGGCGTAGAAGTCGATCGTCTTGAAGAAGCCGTTGTTGAGCCGCCCGACCCACTCCAGGAACCGGTAGCGGGTCCCGGCGAGCGCACCCTCCAGGATGACGCCGCGCCACATCGCGCCGAACGCCTCCTTGTCCAGCGCCCAGGTCTCGCGCAGCGCGGTCATGATCTGCCGGGGCGTGAGCATGCGCACCGAACGGACGACCATCTCCTCGGCGCCCGCGACCTGGGCCAGGGAGCGCACCTCGGCTCCGGCGGTGTGCCCGGCGGCCATGAGCGGGTTGGCGTCCAGCGGCGACATGCCCGGCGGGTGCGGGTCGACCATCCCGATCGCGAACTGGCCGAGCACGTTGATCACCGCGGCCTTGGCCGGATTGGCCAGCGTCCAGAACAGCAGCGACTCCTGCGCGGTCATCGCCAGCGAACCCAGTGCCATACCGCCGTAGATCAGGCCCACGGTCGCGATGGAGCCGGCGGCGGCCATGCCGGTGCCGACGCCGAAGCCGACGCGCTGCCCGGCCAGGGCCCCGTTCTGCATGTCGCGGCGGCCCTCGGCCTCCCAGCGCTGCCAGCCCGGGTTGTCCTTCAGGCACGGGTTGAGCTGCGGGCGCACCGCGTACCCGGCGTGCGCCGGGGCCAGGAAGCTCCACCAGGGCTGCTTCTGCTCGGCCAGCTCCTTGCAGTCGGCCCCGTCCGGGTCGTGGTAGCGGATCGGGTTGCCGCGCACGTACATGTAGGTGCTCTCGCCGGGGCGGTGCGCCTGCGGGTCGTAGCTGTTCCACCGGCCCAGCCAGGGCAGGTAGTAGCGGGCCCCGTGGTAGTACAGGCCGGTCTCGTCGTCGCGCTCCTTGCCGGTGTACCGGTAGCGGCGGGCGCTGACTTCGGGCGCGGTCAGCCACAGCGCGGTGGTGCCGTACGGGTGGTACTCCTCGGCGGAGATCACCGCCCCGGTGTCGTCGAGTTCGAGCCGGGCCGAGCCGATCTGGTCGTCGTAGGCGAACCGGTGCCGCACCGTCCCGGTCTGCTGCGGCTGCCAGGTGTCCACGGCGGTCCGCTCGACCATCGCCAGCCGCCGGGTGCCGTCGAGCAGGTGCACGGTCTGCCGCTCGAAGACGACCTGCCCGTTGACCCGCCGCCGGTACACCTCGTACCCGCCGAGGTAGACGAACTCCTCGACGACGCCGCCCTGCCGGCGCAGCACCCGGCGCACCCGGCTGCCCGCCCCGTCGTAGGTGTAGTGCGCGCTGCCGCCGCCACCGAGGTCGACCGATACGAGCTGGTCGTGGTGGTCGTAGCCGAGCGCGCCCAGGTGCGGCAGGCCGGTCATGTTGCCGTGCGCGTCGTGCGTGAACGCGACGCTGCCCGGCCCGCCCGGCACGGTGTGCGACAGCAGCCGGTTGGAGCCCGCCGCGTACGTGTAGTTCCGCGTCCAGCTGCCGACCCCGGCGACGTGCGCCATCGACGTGATGTTGCCCGCCGGGTCGTAGGTGTAGCGCTCGGTGTAGGCGCGTACGGCGTTGACGTCGTCAGGGTGCGGGACCGGCCGCGCGGCCGGGTTGGCCCCGTCGGGCTGTACGCCGAGGCTGGCGTGCTCCCGGCCGGTGGCCTCGATGAGCCGGTACAGGGAGTCGAACACGTAGTGGCTGTCGCCGGAGGTGACCTCGCCGTCGAAGAACACCGTGCGCTGCGCCCGGTCGGTGGTGTCGACGGTGTTGCCGGACGGGTCGTGCACGTAGGACACGTCCTGCAGGGCGACCGTCCCGCGCCTGGTCACGGTGCCGCGCAGCCGGAACGTCAGCGGGTCGAAGGCCTGCTCGGTGACGGTGCCGTTGGCGTACTCCGCCCGCACCCGCCGGCCCGTGGCGTGGTAGTCGGCCGCGACCAGGTAAGGCGTCTGCCCGACCGCGCCGGACAGCCGCGCCGACAGCGCCTCCAGCAGCCCGGCCTCGTTGTAGCGCGGCGACAGCACGGTGGTGTCCGGCAGCACCTGCATCACCGGCCGGTCCAGGGCGTCGTAGTCGGTGGCGGTGGACATCGGCTCCGCCTCGATCAGCGGCTGCGCGGCCGCCTCGATGCCCGCCGGGGCCACCCCGGCCAGCGCCGACCAGTCGGGGGTGCTGTCGAAGGCCCTGGCCAGCTGCCGCCGCGAGGCCAGCAGGTTGCCCTTGAAGTCGTGCCGGTGCGAGGTGTGCAGGCCGCTGCCGTCGAAGGTGTACCGGGCCCGGCCGCGCACGTTGTCGGCCGCCGCCGACGGCACGCCCTCGCCGTACACGGTCAGCGCCGCCAGGATCTCGGCCGGCGCGCCCGGCTCGGTGATCCACAACTGGACCGGGCGGCGGACCGCGTCGTAGGAGTGCCGGGCCGCGAACCCGCGCGCGTCCCAGCGGCGGATCGGCACGCCGAGCACGTCGGGCACGTACCAGTGGTCGCCCGCGTCGGGGCTGCGCGTCGCGATGGCGCGCCCGGCCACGTCGAACACCGACGCGTTCACCGTCACGCCGCGCGCGTCCACCTGCGACTGCCGGGCCCCTTCGATGTCCAGCACGTCGCGCACCGGGTGCCGCTCGTCGACGACGACCCCGGTGCCGGGGGTGGTGTGGCGGTCGTGCGCGACGGTGACCACGACCCGGCCCAGCACGTCGGCGTGGCCGACACCGGGCGTGGCCGCGTGCACGGCGGCCTCGATCGCGGCCCGCTGCTCGCGGGGGCCGAGCGCACCGCCGATCCGGCGCTGGTGCCAGGTCTGCCAGCCGGGCGGCTGGGTCGTGAAGTGGCCGGCCAGCAGCGCCGACACGTCGGGGTCGGTACGCGGGTCGAGCAGCACCGTGTCGTTGGCGTCCCAGACGTCGTGCCGCCACGGGTCGAAGTTCGTCTTGGTGTACGAGCCGTCCGGCGACAGCAGCACGACCTCCCGGCCGACCGGATCGTAGGCGACGACGTTGCTGACGCCCGCCGTGTAGGCGAGTTCGAACGCAGGGGTGGCGGTGAAGAACGGCTCGTAGCGGCGTACCGGGCGGCCCTTGTCGTCGAAGACGGTCCAGCCGGAACCGACCCAGCGCGGCCCGTCCGGGCCCGGTTCGGCCTGCGCCTTGACCTGGATCTCGCGGCTGAACCCGTCGGCGTAGGTGATGCGGTGCTGCACCCGCCCCGGGTTCGGGCCGTGGGTCTCGCGGCGCAGCAGGCCCGTGCCCACCGGCGCGGGCCGGGCGTCGTCGCGGGTGCGGTGGAACGCCCCGAGGTCGACGACGAACCGGATCGTCGCCCCGCCGAGCAGCCCGGCCTGGCCGAGCGGGTCGGCGAGGTAGGCGGCGGCGTCGGGTTCGGGGTCGAGCCCGGTCAGCGTGTCGCCGAGCGACTCCTCGGGTTTGCCGCGCCGTGCCGTCGCGGTGACCAGGCCGAGCGCGTCGAACAGCACCTCGGTGCGGTTGCGGTTGGCGTCGCTGCTCACCGTCGGCGCGAGCACCCGGTAGTCCAGCCGGGGGGTCAGCGTCTCCGCGTCGGGCGTGGCCGCCTTCGCGCGCTCGCCCGCCGAGGTGCGGTTGCCGACCGCGTCGACGCTGTCGAGCAGCAGCAGGTCGTAGGAGTCGTAGCGGGCGTAGCCGATCGCGCCGAACGGGTCGGCGTGCCGGTTGGCGGTGAAGAAGTGCTCCCGGGCGTACGCCAGCTCCTGCGCGGCGGTGTCGGCCGGGTGCGGCGAGTACAGCAGGCGGCCGGACGGGATCCACCAGCCGCCGTCGGCGTACACGTAGCCGCCCTCGACGCCGAGCACGAGCGCGGGCTGCGGCAGCAGGTTCTCCGCCCCGCGCCGGTAGGCCTGGGCCAGCAGACCCGGCGTGAACGCGAGCTTGTAGCTCTCGTACGGCAGCCCCAGCGGCTCCTGCACGCCCGGTGCCAGCGGGCCGCCCAGGTCGTCGCGGCGGTAGCGGACCCGGGTGTGCTCCAGCAGCCTGCGGCACGGTCCGGCGACGGGCGGCTGCTCGTAGGACACCTCGGCCGAAGCGAGCACGGTCGCGTGCAGAGCGTCGAGCGCGAACGGCTTTCCCGGCTCGGGCGTGACGTGCACCAGCTCGTACGTGCGCACCTCGGCGGGCTGCGGGGCGCGCAAGACCGCGGCGGTCTGCACCGGGTTGGTGAACGCGCTGGCGGTGACCTTGATCTGTACGCCGGTCTGCACGGCCCGGATCGCGTCGCGGGTCGCCGCGTCGAGCATCGGGTCGAGGTCGGCGTCGGGGTGGCGGCGGCCGTAGGCGACGGACGCCGACAGCAGCACGTCACCGAAGTCGTCGGTGTCGAGCACCAGTTCGTGGGTGATGCGCGGGTCCATGACCGTGGTGGTGAGACCACCGGCCTCGACGGCGTACTCGCGGCGCTCGTAGTGCAGTTGCAGCGTCTCGCGGGGCCGGGCGAAGCAGACCGCGTGCGCGTTGGCGCCCCTGGCCTGGAGCAGGTCGACGGCGTAGTCGCGTTCGGTGACGGTGAACGGCAGCGGGCTGTCCTCGGCGTACACCTCCTGCCGCAGGATGAGGCCCTTCAGCGCCCGGCAGGCCTCGCGCAGGTCGTCGGGGTCGACGTCGCCGTCGGGCCACACCGTGTCGGGCAGCCGGAACTCGGGGTCGCCGGGCCAGTACTCGGTGGCGTAGCGGGCCGACAGGGCCTCGCCGCCGGACGCGAACGCGCCGGTGTGGTACCAGGTCCGGGTCAGCGTGCGCGGCCCGACGGGCAGGTCCCCGGCGACCGCGCCGATCCGGCCGCCGTCCCACTGCTCGACCATGCCGAAGCCCCGGAACTCCCGTTCCGCCCCGTCGAAGAAGCCGTGGTGGTACGCGTACGACGTGACGAAGGCGTTGCCCGCGACGAGATCCTCGGTGGTCACCGTGTCCACGACGTGCACCGGGAACGGCAGCCGGGTCTGCCACGGCCGCCCGGCGGCCTTGTCGGCCAGGTAGTGCCTGGTCGAGGGCGCGTAGTCGACGGTGATGCGGGAGCCGAGGTTGTTGACGACCTGCGTGAGCAGGTGCGGTTTGCCGCCGCCGTACAGGTCCAGGTAGCGCAGGCTGCGGCGCTCGGAGCCGGGCAGGGTCGCCGACCACACCAGGCAGGCCGTGCCCGCGCCGAGCAGGTCGGCGACGGCCAGGTCACCCTGCGGGGTCGCGGTCAGCAGGTCGCCGTCGGTCCAGCCGTTGCCGGACCGGTTGCGGTACAGCCGCACCTCGCGCGGACCGGCGTAGACCAGGTCGGTGACGCCGGAGCCGTCGACGTCGGCGAACAGCACCCGGCGCGGATCGAACTGCTCCTCGGTCGCGCACAGCGGCCCGTTGTCGGTGACGATCCGGCGGCCGAACCGGCCGTGGCCCAGGTTCGGCCAGTAGCAGACCTCGCCGTTGCGGACACGGACCAGGTCGAGCAGGCCGTCGCCGGACATGTCGGCCAGGTGCACCGCCGCCCGGCCCTCGGTGAACAGCAGCCGTGGCCCGTCGGCCTCGTCGAGCGGGTTCAGCACCCGCCGGGCCGGGCCGAAACCCTCCTCGGCACGGGACGCGTACCAGGTCAGCCCGCTGTCCTCGGCCAGCAGCAGGTCGGGGAAGCCGTCGCCGTCGAGGTCGGCGAAGCGCAGGTTCGGGTCCTGCCAGTCGATCGCGGGCAGCGCCGCGAACGGCCGGTACGGCGCCCAGCCGTCATCGGCGCGCTCGGTGAAACCGGGCAGCGGGCCGGTGTAGGAGACCAGGTCGAGCTGCCCGTCCCCGGCCAGGTCGACCAGGGTCGTGCCGACCTGGTTGGGCACGCTGGGCAGCGCGCGGGCGGTGTCGAAGCGGCCGCCGCCCAGGTTCGCCTTGTAGTACAGGCCGCCGGGGGCGTCCAGCAGCATCCCGGACAGCCCCTCGCCGTCCAGGTCGACCCAGCGGCAGCCGGTCGTGCCCAGCCCGGCGGGCAGGTTGCGCAGGCTGTCGGCGTCGACCTCACCGACCTCGGCCCGCAGCGTCGCAGGACGGTACGCGAACTCGACCGGCGGCATCGCCCGGTCGACGTAGCCTTCGCCGTCACGGCGGTAGCCGCGCGTGGTCACCGAAGCCAGGAACGAACCCGCCGCCTCGTCGGTGGTGTAGCCGAACTCGGTCGCCTTGACCAGGCAGTCCGCGCCGACGCCGGGCTCGTTCGGGAAGTGGTGGAGCATCAGCACCCGGCGGCACAGCCGGTAGGTGCGCACCTCGAAACCGGGCCGATACGCCGAGAACGGGTCGGGCCGCACCGTCCAGTCCCGGTCGGGCGTGGACACGGGCCGGGCCGGGTCGTGGTCGCCGTAGTCGAACACGACCTCGAACAGCCAGCCCTGGTCGGCCTGCTCGGACGCCAGCAGGCTGACCCGGTTGCCGTAGCGGATGCGCTTGAGGTGCCGCTGCGCGCTCCGGTCCGCGGCGGTGCGGTGCTGCTCGTGGGCGGCGGTCAGGTCGACGCCACGGGCGTCCTCGGGCAGGTACTCGTACTCCACGGCGTTGCCGTGCTGGTCGTACGACGAGCTGATCAGCCACGACCAGACCCGGCCGTCCCGCTGGACCCGTGAGCCGTCGTCGGCGCCGTAGACCGTGGTCACGCCGTCGCGGGTGATCGAGCGCCAGTGCACGTCGCCGTCGGCGCGACGCCAGCGCTCGATCCGGTTGAACGCGCCCTCCACCCGGGGCCGGAACCGGTCCACGGCGTACCCGGCCGGATAGCCGGTGACCGGGTTCGGGACCGGCACCAGGTCCTCGGTGTCGGTCATCAGGAACACGTCGCCGTCGGTGTACTCCGGCAGCCCCTTGTCGGTGCGCCGGGACACCGCGGGCAGCGACAGGCCCCAGCCGAACCCGAACGGGCCGTTGCCGCGCCCGGAGTCGTACGACAGCGACAGGTTCGGCCCGAACCCGGCTCGGCCCTTGGTCAGGTGCAGCGGCACCGACAGCGAGCCGGTGCCGGTGACCGGGTTGGCGGCGAACTTCTCGCCGAGGCCGCGTACCGCCCCGCCGCCCTGCGGCAGGTTGATCGTGGGCAGCCCGACGCCGCTATCGCCGCCCGACGGCCCGGCCGCCGACACGGGGCCACCGGACATGCCGGGCTGCTGCCCGGATCGTCCCGGCTGGGCCGACACGCCGGAAGGCGCTGCCTGCGGCGACGTGGGGTAAGGAGGCTGGGGGGCCGTCACGCCGCCTACCGTAAGCGCCGTCGCGGGCACCGGCTCCGATCTGTCTATGTCCGGTCAGAGCGACTCTTCCGGACGACCGCGCGCCGATCGGTGACGACGAAGCGGGCCGGTGCGCGTGGCACCGGCCCGCTCGCCCTCCCCTGGTGGTTACGGCTGCTGTACCAGCCGGAACGACTGCGCGCCGGTGCCGTTGCAGGCGTACTGCACCAGCTGGACGCTGTCGGCCGTGGAGGCGGCCGGTACGTCGAGGCACTTGCCGCTGTTGCGGTTGACCAGGTGGTAGTAGCCGCCGCCCTCCGCGACGGGCTGCCACTGCTGGTTGTTGCCGCCGCTGTAGGTCCACAGCTGGATCGGCGCATTGTCGGCCGTGGACACGTTGGTGACGTCCAGCGACCGGGCGCTGTTGAGGCGGATGTCGACGTGGGTGTAGCCGCCGCTCGTCGGCGTGAAGCGGAACTGCTGCGCGGTGCTGCTGTTGCAGGCGTACTGCTGGATGGCGGTGCCGTTGGCCGACGCGGCGGCACGGGCGTCGACGCACTTGCCGCTGTTGCGGTTCACCACGGTGTACCAGGCGGTCGGCGAGATCGGCCCGGCCGAGGCCGACGGTGCCGGGGAGGCCGGGGACGCCGACGGGCTGGGACCGGCGGTGACCCCGCCCAGCCACAGCAGGCCGTCGATCAGCCAGCGGTTCTGCACCTCACTGGCGAACGTCGAGGACAGCCGGGTGTTGGTGCTGTAGTTCATCGCGTTGTGCCCGAAGTTCGCGTACAGCATCTTGTAGTTGCGGTTGGTCCAGATGAGCGGGTGGTAGCCGCTGTACCAGGTCTGGTTCGGGTCGGTGCCGACCGGGTAGCTGCTCGGGTTGATCGAGGCCAGGATGTCGATGTTCGGGTTCTGCCGCAGGTCGTTGCGCCACGAGTACCACTCGCTGACCGCCGAGGTCCACGTCGCGGGCAGCCGCGTGGTGGACGCGTGAGCGCGTTCGGTGCGCATGGTGACGCTGGTCGGCCCCCACGTGTTGGAGACGAACGCGCCGGTGCCCAGGAACGTGTTGTAGTACCAGCTCCACGTGTTCGGGTCGGTGTTGAACGCGGTCACGTGGAAGCCCATCCACGCGCCCCCGTTCTGCATGTACTGCTGGAACGCGGCGCGCTGCCCGGACGGCGGCGCGTCGTCCAGGAACATGATCACCTTGTACTGGGCGAGGTTGCCGGTGTTGAGGCGGCTCCAGTCGGTGGTCGCCTCCCAGGTGAAGTTGTTCTGCGCGGCGGCCTGCGGGAACCAGACCAGCGCCTCCTTGTCGAAGTCGATGTGCGCGGCGTCCCAGGTGCCGTTGTAGAAGGCGAGCACCTTGAACGCGGGCGCGGCCTGCGCGGTGCCCGCGCCCGTGACGACGGTCGCGGTGATCGCGGTGAGCAGGGCGGCTAGTGCGGCCAGCCACCACCTCGCGGTGGTGCGCAGTGTTCTGGACACGACGGGTCCTCCGGTTTCGTGCATAGCGGGGCGAGGAACGGGTTCTGCCCCTCCAGGACCACCTGGTGAAACCGTTCGTAAACATTCTTAACTGACGATGCGTCGATAGGCAAGATTGGTTTCCTATTCAGAGCGCCCGCCCAACGGGTGAGGAGACCTCACCTCCGGGTAACAGCGGTGGACCGGCGACGCTATCCTTGCGGCTCGTTGATGGATCATCGGGATTCAGGAGGGCAGATGGCCGGCACGGCGGACGATCCCGCACCCGACGTCAGTCCGCTGACAAGTCACGACCCCCGCTCGCTCGGCCCGTACCGGCTGCTCGGGCGGCTCGGCAAGGGCGGCCAGGGCGTCGTCTACCTGGGCGTGGACGGCAGCGAGCGCCGCGTCGCCGTCAAGACGATCAACGTGGACCTGCAGCACAACCCGCGCGCCAAGGCGCAGTTCGCCAAGGAGATCGCCGCCGCGCGCCGGGTCACCCCGTTCTGCACCGCGCAGATCCTGTTCGCCGAGATCGACACCGAGCTGCCGTTCGTCGTCAGCGAGTACATCACCGGACCGACGCTGCACCAGCAGGTCCGCGAGCACGGGCCGCTGGCCGGCAACGCGCTCTACCGCCTGGCCGTCGGCACGGCGACCGCGCTCGCCGCGATCCACCAGGCGGGCATCGTGCACTGCGACTTCAAGCCCGACAACGTCATCCTCGGCGGCGACGGCCCGCGCGTCATCGACTTCGGCATCGCCCGCGCGCTCGGCGCGGAGACCATGTCCGGCCACGTCATGGGCACCGTGCCGTACATGGCCCCGGAGCGCTTCCACAACGTCGACGTGGGTCCGGCATGCGACATCTTCGGCTGGGCGGCCACCATCGGCTTCGCCTCGTCCGGGCGCGGCCCGTTCGGGCACGACTCGATGGCCACCGTGATGGCCCGGGTGCTGTCCGAACCGCCGGACCTGGACAACCTCACCGGCACCCTGCGCGACCTGGTCGTCGCCTGCCTGGCCAAGGACCAGCACGCCCGCCCGACCGCGCAGCAGCTGCTGATGCGCCTGCTCGGCCACGAGGCCACCCCGGCCGCGCCGGTGCCGCTGGTCGACGCGCTCCAGGAGGGCAGCGACGCGGCCACCGCCCTGCTCCAGTCGAGCCAGGACGTCCCCACGCTCGCCGCCCCGCAGCCGACGGTCACGGCCTCCCCCGTCACCGCGACAGCGGCTCAGCCGTCCGTGACCGTCGCCGCGGCGCAGCCGTCCGCCCCGGCCGTGGCCGCGTCGCAGCCCGCACCGCCGACCGCGACCGCCGCGCACCCGCCGACCGTCTCCGCGCCCCGGCTGCCGACCGACCCCCACGCGCAGCCACCGCACGTCCCGGCGGTGCCGCAGCCCCCGACCCGGGCCGCGTCACCAACGGCAGCCGCGCCGTCGACGGCCGGCCCCGGCCACGGCTCACCGGCGCTTGACCCCGCTGCCGCCGGCGGCCGGTCGCAGCGGCTGCTGCGGCAGGTCGGCGACCCGCTGGGCATCGCCACCGCGCTGCTGCTCGGCGCGGGCGGCTTCGCCGCCGGTTACCTGCCGTCGGCGCAGCCCGGCACCGGCGCGGCGGTCGGCGGCGGCGTGTTCGCCGTCGTCTACCTGGTGCGCCTGTTCACCGCCGTCGCGCTCGACGACGGCGGGCCCCGCCCGTCCGAGCGCTGACCCGACCGCGACACAGGAGGAATGCCATGGCTTCGCGCCGTACCCAGAGGTGGCTGCCCGTCGCCTTCGCCGCGACCGTCGGCATCGCCCTGATCGCGGGCTCCTACACGTACGTGTCCACCGTCGCCGGGGACCGTGGCGACTGCGTGGCCCTCGACGTCGTCTCCTCCACCGAGAAGAGCGATCTCGTCAAGGACCTCGCCGAGCGCTACAACAACAGCAGGCGGCGCTTCGGCGGCCGGTGCGCCGACGTCAAGGTCACCGGCCTCACCTCCGGGCAGGCGATGGAGGCACTGGCCGGGGACTGGGACAAGCTGTCCGGCACCGGCAGCCCCCGCCCCCAGGTGTGGCTGCCGACCTCCACCCTGTGGACCGGCCAGCTGCGGCTGCTCGACAAGGCCGCCGGACAGGCCGAGCAGACCCCCGGCGAGTACGCCTCGATCGCCAACAGCCCGCTGGTCATCGCCATGCCCGCCACCAAGGCCCGTTACCTGCAGCAGCAGGGGGAGCTGGGCTGGGGCGACATCCTCGGCATGTCCGGCGACCAGGGCTGGGCCGCGTTCGGCAAGCCCGAGTGGAAGCGCTTCACGTTCGGCAAGGACAACCCGAACCTGTCCACCTCCGGCCTGGCCGCCACCATCGCGACGTACTACGCCGCGACGAAGACCTCCAGCGACCTCACCGCCGCCGACGTACGCGACCCGAAGGTCACCAGGTTCGTCCGGCAGATCGAGGCGAACGTCTCCCACTACAGCGACGACGTCGTCGACCTGCTGCGCTCGCTGGCCGCCGCCGACCTCGCCACGGCCGCCGGCGAGGTCTCCGCCACCGACCTCAGCGCCGTGGTCACCCAGGAGGAGCTGGTCTACCTCTACAACACCGGCGCGCTGAGCGAGGGCCGCAAGCCCCGCGAGCAGCTCGTCGCGCTGTACCCGAAAGAGGGAACCTTCAACCTCGACCACCCGTACGTGGTGCTGCCGAAGGCCGACGACGCGCAGCGGGCCGGGGCGGCGGACTTCCTGGCGTTCCTGCAGGACGAGCCGCAGCAGGCGAAGTTCGCCGCGATCGGGTTCCGCGACCACGAGCAGGCCGCGTCCGACGACCTGGTCAAGGTGGTCGGGGGCCGGAAGTCCGCGGGCACCTACTTCGACCCGCCGTCGCCGGAGGTGGTCCAGGGCATCAAGGCGAGCTGGGCGACGCTGCGCAAGAAGGCCAACATCCTGATGGCCGTCGACGTGTCCGGCTCGATGACGACCAACAAGGTCGGCGCGCAGACCCGGTTCGCGATCGCGACCGACGCCGCCAAGCGGGGCATCGCCCTGCTCAACAGCGAAGACCGGGTCGGACTGTGGGCGTTCTCGTCCGAGCAGCCCGGAGCGAAGCTGCCCTACCGTGCGCAGCTGCCGGTGGCGCAGCTGAACCTCGCGCAGTTCGGCGCGCGGTTGGAGGGGATGCGGACCGGTGGGAACACCGCCCTGTACACGACCATCCGGGCGGCGCAGCGGCAGATGCTGACCAGTTACGACCGTACCCGGATCAACGCCGTCGTGGTGCTGACCGACGGCCGTAACGAGTACGACAAGGACAACGATCTCGCCAAGCTGCTCAAGGACGTGACGCTGGACCCCGATCGTCCGGTGAAGATCTTCTGCATCGCGTTCGACAAGAGCTCCGACCTGAAGACCCTGGAGTCCATCTCCAAGGTCACCGGCGGCAAGGCCTTCGACGCGCGCGACCCCGAACTGATCAACGACGCGTTCGTGAAACTGCTGAGCAGTTTCTGACGCCGCACCGAGCAGGAACGCCGCGTCGCGCATCAGACACTGTCGGCGTAGTCAGCTGATGACACAGTGCTCCGATTTCTCTATGGTGGATCGAGGGCCTGATCGGAGCCTGTCGATCACGGAACAGCGAGCGCCGTGCGCCGCGCGACGCCGGGGCAGGCATTGCGCTCGGCATCGGCTGCGCGAACGTGCGTGACCGCCGTGCCACGACCGGGTGGCACGGCTGCGGCATCATCGATGAATGGGCGGCGGCTGGGTCACCCGGGTCTTCTCGATTCGCACAGTGGGGGGAAGAACGTGACGCACAGCCGTTCGCGCGGCGGGACAGTTTCGGCACGGCGACGGCCAGGGGTCCACCGCAGCCGGGCAGGGAGCCGGGCGAGTGACACCCGGTGACCACGTGGTCGACGACCAGGACCTGCCGGTCTTCTTCCTCAGCTACGGGCACGCGCACGCGCTGCCGCTGGAGGTGGAGACAGCCCGCAACGACCGTGTCTCGATGTTCTTCAACGATCTGTCCGCCGACGTCGGCGAGTTGGTGGGGCGCGCGCCCAACGAGTACGTCGGCTTCATGGACCAGACGTTCCAGGGCGGCGAGGACTGGGTCGCCGACCTCACCGAGGCGCTGGGCGGCTGCCAGGTGTTCATTCCGTTGATCTCATCCTCATTGGTCGCCAGCAGCTGGTGCGGGATGGAATGGGACGGGTTCACCCGCCGCCGGGTGATCAAACGCGACACCCGCGTGCCCGTGCGGAAGTGCCCGATCCTCCCGGTGATCTGGACCCCGCTCGACACCGTGGAGCTGCCCACCGTGATGGACCGGGTTCAGCGCTTCAGCCCGCAGAACTCGAGCACCCCCGCCCTGCGCCGGCTGTACCTGCAGGAGGGCATCTACGGGCTGCTGAACCTGCAACCCACCAACGCCTACCGCGAGGTGGTGTGGCGGCTCGCCAGGCGCGTGGTGGATCTCCACCGCCGGTACTACGTGGAACCTCTCGACCTTGATTCGAGCGAGCTGCGCAACGTCTTCGCGAAGGAGTCATCACGATGAGCGGCGACACGGTACTCCACCAGGAGAGTGCGCCCCTCTACTTCTTCCTGAACTACGCGCACACCCACGGCGGCGACCCGTACGTGAACGGGTTCTTCGACGACCTCACCCAGGCCGTCCGTGACGCGGCCGGACTCGCCGCAGAGCCTGTCGGATACCTCGGCCAGGCGCCCGACCTGGAGACCGATCGTCACGGAGCGCATCGGGCGGCGCTGGGCAGCGCCCAGGTGCTGGTGCCGCTCTACTCGCCCCTCTACCTCAAGATGTCGCAGCCGCAACAGGAACGGGACGCCTACCTCAAACGGCTGACGACGGCAGGGGTCTCCGCCGTCGACCGCCATGTCATGCCCGTCATCTGGGTGCCGCTGACGTCCTGGGACCGCAGGCCGGACGACTTCGCCGCCGCGCTCGAGCTCGGCGCGGACGCCCCCATCTACCCCAAGGACGGCATGCGCGCGCTGTACATGCTGGCCCCGTACCGGACGAGCTACCAGCGGGTGCTGCACCGCCTCGCCCAGCGCATCGTCGACAGCGCGAAGTGGCATCACCTGCCGCCCTCACCCGCGCCGAACCCCGGCGAGTCACCCGCCACGACGGCAGACGACGCCCAGTTCATCATCGCCGTGCTCGCGCCGGAGCAGGAGGAGCCTGCCATCCGGTCCTGGCGGCCGTTCACCGGCCATCCGCAGGTGCGCCCGGCCGACTACGCCGTCGGCGTGGCGGAGCGGCTCGGCTCGGCGACCTTCGCCGGCGACTACGCGATGACCCGCGACCGGTTCGAGCACTGCCCCACCCTGATCCTGATCGACCCCCGATGCGCGGCGACCCCCGAGGGCGCGCGGCAGCTGACGGCGGCGTTGCAGAACCTGCCCACCTGGGTGACGCCCCTGGTCGTGATCGATCGCGCGGGCCCGGACGGCGAGCAGTCGGCACTGCTGGCCGACCGTATCGACAATGGACTCACCGCGCTGGGCGCGCCACCGGTGGAGCGCGTCACCGAGGTGGAAGAATTCCAGACGAGTCTCTCATCGACCAGCGCCAGCCATCTAGCACAACTGATCAGCCAAGCGCGCAGGCGATACCTGAAATACGGAAGGGTCTTCCCGCCCGCGGAGAACCCGGCCGAGCGCCTGACACTGCGCAACCCCGGATCATCCACTCTTCAGACAGGCACCGATTCTGATGAATGAGACGCCTACCGGCCAGGTCGTGACGTTCTACTCCTTCAAAGGCGGCACGGGGCGCACCATGGCGCTGGCCAATGTCGCCTGGATCCTCGCCGCCAGCGGGAAACGCGTGCTGGTCGCGGACTGGGACCTGGAATCCCCTGGGCTGCACCGGTTCTTCCGGCCCTTCCTCAGCGCGGAGACCGTACGGCGCGCGCCGGGCGTCATCGACATGGTCCGCCAGTACGAGGACCAGACGCTCAAGAACAACGCGCAGCGCCCGCAGGAGTGGCAGGCCGAATGCGCCAAGGTCTCGCGTTTCGCGCTGACCGTCAAGTGGGAGTTCGGCAACGGCGGCAGGATCGACTTCCTGACCGCGGGCAACCAGAACAACTACTACGCGGTCACCCTCGGCGGCCTGGACTGGGACAACTTCTACAACCGCCTCGGCGGCGCGGACTTCTTCACCGCCCTGCGGGCGAACATGAAGCAGAACTACGACTACACCCTCATCGACAGCCGCACCGGCCTGAGCGACGTGGCCGACATCTGCACCCTGCATCTGCCGGACACACTCGTCGACTGCTTCACCTTCAGCGAGCAGGGCATCGACGGCGCGGCGCAGGTGGCGGCACAGGTGGCCCTGACCCAGCAGCATCGCAAGATCCGGGTGCTGCCGGTCCCCATGCGGGTCGACCCGGCGGAGAAGGAGCGCGCCGACGCGGGCCGGTCGCTGGCGCGCCAGCGCTTCATCGACCTGCCGTCGCTGCCCACCCCCGAGGACCACGCCGAGTACTGGAAGACCGTGGAGGTTCCCTACCGGGCCTTCTACGCGTACGAGGAGATCCTGGCGACCTTCGGTGACGTGCCTGGATCGCCGAACTCCATGCTCGGCGCCTACGAGAAGCTCACCTCGTACATCACCGACGGCGGAGTGGACCACATGCCGCCGATGGACGAGGTGCTGCGGCTGCGTGAACTCGACCGGTTCAAGCGCCGGGTGGAGACGAACGAGATCCTGCTGCGTTACCACCCGCGCGACGAGGTGTGGGCCGAGTGGATCGAGCGGCTGCTGGTCTCCGCGGGGGTCAAGGTGACCCTCGGCGGCTCCGACGTGCTCACGCTGCCCGAGCAACCGGGCAGGCGGACGCTGTCCATCATCTCGGCCGACTACCGCGTTCCGCCGACGCTGCCTGAGCCGCTGAGCCAGTCGACGCCACTGGCGGTCTACGTCGCCGACGTGCGGCCGTCGAGCAACATCGCCCTGGAGAACTCCGCGTTCGTCGTGGGCCAGCCGGTCGCCGAAGCCACCGCCCGCGTGCTGCGCCTGGTCGGGCGCTCTGTGGGCGACCAGGCGACCTCACCGGCGATCCGCTATCCCGGCGAGGTCCGCCGCCGGGTGTTCACCGCGCCCGCGCGCAACCCCCGGTTCACCGGTCGCGACGGCGTGCTGCGTGACCTGCGCACCCAGCTCCGATCCGCCGGCACAGCCGTGGTACTGCCGGTCGCGGTCCAGGGTCAGGGCGGGGTGGGCAAGACCCAGCTGGCGCTGGAGTACGCGCACCGCTTCGCCACGGCGTACGACGTCGTGTGGTGGGTGAACGCCGATCCGCCGGAGTTCGTCGACTCCGCGCTGCTCGAACTCGGTGAGCGCCTGGGCCTCAACCTCGACCCGGCCGCGACCGACAACGTCCGCCTGGTCCTGCAGTCACTCGGCGGCGCCGAGTCCGCGCAGCGCTGGCTGCTGATCTTCGACAATGCGGAGGTCCTCGAACGGGTGGCCCCGCTGCTGCCGCACGGCGGCGGCCACGTGCTGATCACCTCCCGCAACCGGGAGTGGAGCGAACAGGCGCAGGCGCTGCACATCGACGTCTTCAAGCGGGAGGAGAGCATCTCCCACCTCCAGCTGCGGCTTCCCTCCCTCACGATGAACGAGGCGGAACGCATCGCCGCCGCGCTCGGCGACCTGCCGATCGCCGTGGCCGCCGCCGGCGCCCTGCTCGCCGAATCCAGCACCCCGATCGCCGACTACCTGCGCGCGGTGGAGGACGGCACGGCCACCACCCAGTCGGTGCAGACGACCTGGACCCTGTCGCTGAACCGGCTGGCCGAACAGTCCCCTGCCGCGTACCGCATGCTCCAGCTGTGTTCGGTGCTGGCTTCCGAGGTCGCGTTCGACCTGCTCAACAGTCACCGGATGGGCGTCGCCCTGGCCCCGACCGATCCGGCCATGTCCGAACCGCTCATGCGCGGCGTCCTGACGAACCACCTCAACAAGCTGGCGCTGATCAAGCTCGACACCCAGGCGCGACAGATCCACGTGCACCGCCTCCTCCAGCAGATCGTGCAGGAGCGCATGACGCCCGAGGACCTGGTCGACACCAGGCACGAGGCTCACCTCATCCTGGCGGCCGCCCGGCCGGACGGCGAGGTCGACGATCCGAAGCACTGGGCGGCCTTCCGCCTGCTCTGGCCGCACCTGGTGGTCTCCGAGGCGGTCACCTGCACCGACGCGAACGTCCGGCGCCTGCTGATCGACCGCGTACGGTTCCTGCACCAGAGCGGTGAGCCGCACGAGGCGGAGAGCCTGGCCGACCGGATCGGCGCGGACTGGATCCGGCGGTTGACCGAGGACGGCGAAACCGACACCGGGCTGCGGCAGCAGCTACTCGAACTCCAGTTCAACGTCGCCAACATCCTGCGGTCCACCTCACGGTTCCAGGCCGCGCGCTCGCTCGACGAATCGGTCCTGGCCCAGCAACGCCGACTGCTCGGCCCCCGCCACCCGCAGACCCTGCGCACCAATGGCAGCCTCGCCGCCGACCTGCGCGGCCTCGGCGAGTACGCGGCGGCGCTGGCGATGGACAGCGAACTGTACGAGGCCTGGGTCGACGTGTTCGGCGAGCACCACAACCTCACCCTGAACGCGTCGAACAACCTCGCGGTGTCCCACCGGCTGATGGGCGACTACCGGGCGGCCCTCGAACGCGATCAGGCCACGTTCCTGAACATGCAGGAACTGCTGGGCGAGAGCCACCCGTCCACCCTCACCACCGCCTCCAACCTGGGCCGCGATCTGCGCGACGCGGCACGGTACGAGGAGTCCGTCAGCCTGCTGCAGAGGATGCACGCCGACATCGTGGCCAACCGGGGAGCCGACCGGGTCGAGGCGTTCCTGGCCCAGGCCAACCTGGCGGTGTCGCTGCGCGCCGCCGGTGAGGCAGCCGAGGCGCTGGCGCTGCTGCAGTCGGCATACGAGCAGCTGCGTTTCAGCCTGGGTCCGGAGCATCCACAGACCCGCGCCTGCCAGCTCAGCCGGGCTCTCACCCTGCTGGCCGCCGGCCAGAACAAGGCCGCGGAATCGGAGCTGCGGACCGTCGTCACGTCCTACACCACGCTGCTCGGCGAGGAGCATCCGCACACGCTGATCTGCATGAGCAACCTCGCGGCGGTGCTGCGCTCGACCGGTAACGCCGACGGCGCGCGTGAGCTGGCCCAGCAGGCGGCCGAACACCTGGCGCTGAAGCTAGCCCCCGACCACCCGTTCACCCTCGCCGCGCAGATGAACCACGCGGTGTGCATGGCCGAGAACGACGACCTGGCCAAGGGCGCGGCGCTCACCGCGGAGTCGCTCGCCTTGCTCGTCACGACGCTCGGCCAACGGCACGCTGACACGCTGCGCTGCCGGGCGAACCTGGCCCTGATGCGGCAGGCGCAAGGCGCGGCGGGGCCGGAGGCCAGACCTGATCCGGTGATCAACGAGCTGGCCGACGCGATCGGCGAAAAGCACCCCAGCGTGAACGCGCTGCGCCTGGGGACCTATGTGCACCGCGTGGTCGATCCTCACCCGTACTGATCGGCCGCTCGGCTGCGCGGCCCGGCGAACCGTCGGGCCGCGCAGCCGAGCCGTGTCATCGCGCGGTCGCGGGCGCGTGGGCGGTCGTCTCCGTGCCCTGTCCGACCACCCAGGCCAGGATTCGCGGCAGGATCTCCATCGCGCCGAAGTGCCCGGCATCGGGCTGGATCTCCGCCTCGGCGTCGTGGAGCTGGCTTTCCAGCCACCGGCTGTGGCTTTCCGGCGAGAACGTGTCGTCGGCGCCGTGCCACAGGCGCACCGGCGACTTCACCTCCGACAGCTCGAAGCCCCAGTGCTTGCGGAAGGCGAGCGCATCGTCGATCCACCCCTCCGGCCCCCGCTGCAGCGCTTCCCGGTAGGTCTCGTGGAGCAGGCGGCGGATGGTCACGTCGTCGATGACCCGCCGGTCGGGTGCGCTCATCTGCGGGGCGAGGAATCGCAGCATGCTGTCGGGATCGGCCAGCGCGTCGGCGGTCCGGTTGCGCAGTGTCTCCATGAGAGCCGCGAGATCCGCGTCGGCCTCGCCGTACTCGTCGACGTTCGACGGGGCCATGCCCTCGAACCAGTCCAGTCCCGGGGCGGCCGCCGGAGCCAGGCCCACGAGCACCACGGTGCGGATGACCCGGTCGCCGAGGGCGGCCGCGCAGGCCAGTGCATGCGGGCCGCCGCCGGAGCGCCCGACGACGGCGAACCTGTCGATCTGCAGGTGCTCGGCGATGGCCTTGACGTCCTGGGCCGCGTCGATGACCCGGCGGCCCCGCTGACGCGTGGAGTCACCGTAGCCGGGACGGTCGTAGCTGATCAGCCGCACGCCCATCCGGTAGAGGGCGATGGGTCGCGGCCGGGGTCCGCTCTTGCTTCCTGGAGTGCCGTGCAGGAGAAAGACCGGAAAGCCGTCGCGCGCTCCGCTGACTTCGACAGCGAGCTGCCGCCCGTCCCCTGTCTTGACGACTACCAGGTCTATCACGTTTCCTCGGCTCGGGTCAGGCCTGCTTGGTCAATGGCACACCGTACCCGGCCCAGGTTGACGAGGAGCGACAACACGTAAACCCGAACCGCTTACACGTGACCACTCAGGGTAATATCGTAGGGCCAGACGACAATATATAGCCAGCGGATGGCACGAATGCGGCACATCCGGCTCCCGCTCGGCGAGTTGTGCCGCGAAGGCTCTCGTTCACGGGCCGGGTCCAGCGGGGGTCGGCGCAGGCGACCGGAATGTTCCCGACACACCCGCGTCAGCAGCCTGCCCCACCAGAACCTCCATCGAGATTCGCTCAACCTACCGGGTGCGGCGGCCCCGGTCCAGGATCGATGCGCTCACATGCGTAGTCGTCCGGGACGAATTCCGCTGGAGCCGTTGTCAATCCGGGCCGGACGCCGCCGGTCACCAGCGCGCGGCCTGCTGGCCCGGAACCATGTCGACCAGCGGGGACGGCGCCGTGCGATCCTCCACCGCGCTGATCGAGGCCGCTGCCGTCTCCGCGACCAGCTCCGGGATGCGCTCGGCGGGCACCGCGGGCGAGAGCAGGTAGCCCTGCATCAGCGAGCAGCCCGCCGCGCGCAGCTGCCGCCGGGTCTGCGCGTCCTCGATGCCCTCGGCGACGGTACGCAACCCCAGCGTCCCCGCCAGCGCGATGACCGACGACACGATCGCACTGTCGTGCTGGTCGGAGGTCATGCCCGAGACGAACGACCGGTCGATCTTGATTTCGTCCAGCGGGATCATCCGCAGGTGCTGCAGCGACGAGAAGCCGGTGCCGAAGTCGTCCAGCGCCAGCCCGACGCCCAGGTCGCGCAGCTGGTCGATAGTCCGCATGGCGCGCGCCGGGTCAGCCATCAGGGCGCTCTCGGTGATCTCCAGCTGCACCATGCGCGCGGGCACCCGGTGCTCGCGCAGCCGGTCGCGCAGCCGCTCGACGAGGTCGTCGCGGAACAGGTCGCGGATGCTGACGTTGACCGAGGTGCGCAGGTCGAGGCCTGCCGCGCGCCAGCGCCCGGCCTGGGCGACGGCGTCGTCGATGATCCGGTCGGTGAGCTGGTGCATCACTGGGGTGTGCTCGATCACCGAGATCACCGTGGCCGGCGAGACGGGCCGCCCGGTCGGGTCGGTCCAGCGCAGCAGGGCCTCCACGCCGACGATGCGGCCGGTGTCCAGGTCGGCCTGCGGCTGGTAGTGCACCGCGATGCGGTCGCGGTCCTCGGTGACGACGGCGTGGCGGACCTGGTCCATCAGGGCCAGCCGCTGCGGATGCCGGTCGGTGCCGAGGCGGTACAGGGCGACGCTGGCGTTGTCGCGCTTGGCCTCGTACATGGCGATGTCGGCGTGGCGCATGAGGGTGGCGAAGTCCTCGCCGTGCTGCGGGCTGACCGCGACGCCGACCGCGGCGGTGACCTCGACCTCCAGGCCGCTGAGCCGGACCGGGCCGTTGACGGCGGAGCTGATGCACCGGGCGGTGCGCAGCGCCCGGTCGGCGTCGGCCTCGTCGAGCAGCACACCGAACTCGTCGCCGCCGAGCCGGGCGACGAGCGCACCGGCGGGCAGGGCGCCGCGCAGCCGCTCGGCGACGGCGGTGAGCAGCTGGTCACCGGTCTCGTGGCCGAGCGAGTCGTTGACGTACTTGAAGCCGTCGAGGTCGAGCAGCAGCAGCGTCGGACCCTGGCCCTGGCGCAGCGGCTCGGCGAGGGCGTCGCTGTACGCCGACTGCAGGCTGGCCCGGTTGCCCAGGCCGGTGAGCGGGTCGGTGAGCGCGGCCCGCTGACGGTCGGTCGACAGGCGCGCCATGCGCTCGACGGCGTACAGCGGCACGAGCACCAGGGGCACGAAGCCGAGGCTGACGTGACCGGCCACGGCAAGCACCGGGCTGAGCATGGTCAGCGCGCCCAGGTGCACGACGGGGTCGCGCATGGCGGTCAGGCGTTCGCGCAGGCTCTCCTGCGGCTGGGCGCGACCGGCCCGCGACGTGGCGCGCCGCTGGGTGACCAGGGCGGTCCAGCCGTAGACGAGCACGAAGACCAGCGCCGCCAGCGCGACGGCGACGGTGTCGTTGACCATGTCGGCGGAGCTGACGGTATGGAACGGGTCGGGCTCGCCGACCAGCAGCACCAGGTACGCCGCGCCGAACGCGACGGCGTACTGCCCGGCGCCGAGCAGGGCGTCGCGCCACGGTTGCCGGGCCCGGACCGCGATCACGGTCATCGCCAGCGCCTGCACGACGATCGCCGGGCCGAGGCCCCAGCACAGCAGTATCGCGAAGGTGAACACCAGGGACGGGCTGATCACCGCGCCGGTGGCCCGGCCCGAAGCGGGCAGGTAGGTGACGGTCGCGGCGGCCAGCGCCAGGAACGCCATCACCCAGAACGGGACCTTCTCCATGGCGAGCGGGACCTGCGCCAGGGTGACGGCGGCGAGTACTGCTCCGGTCAACATCAGCACGATCGGCACCATCGCCGGTCGTCGGATCAGGGGCAGACCGCCCACTGCCAGTGGCGTCACTTCGCCCTCCCAAGGCACCTTGCGGGCTGAGCTCACAGGAGCCGCCAGCCTAACCGAGTAAATCGGGAAATCTGAGTAATCCACGCTTTACTCAGATTTCCCCACAACTCGGGGTTTCCGGGAATGCCGCCACCCGCCACAGCCGTCCCACCAACCTCAGGCGGTGTGCCGACGTGGCATGGAGTGGTCAGTTGTCGTCGATCATCCGGTCGAGGCGCCGGACCAGGGCCACGTGCTCGTCGGCGAGCCGCCGCACGCGGTCGGTGTCGCGGGCGTCGAGGGAGCGGCGCGACTCGGCGACCGCCTCCAGCTCGCGCTCCCACTGCGCCACCTGGGCGGCGTCGGGGGCGGGACGCCCCTCCTCCTGCTCGATCAGGACGGAGTAGCACACGATCGCGATACCCATGATGTCCAGGGCCGTCTGGTGGCTCACCGCCAGCCCTGCCGGAAGGGCACTGTCAGGCGCGTTGTGCGCCACCGACTCGGTCACCGACACCTCCATGTCGACCGGTGCGCCGCAACGATGATCGCGCACCGCTGTTGGACGATACGCCCTGCCCGGACGGCCTCGACACGGGCACCGCCCGACAGACGTCGAGAACGCGGCGGCGGGCGACAGGCATCGATTGACATCAGGGCGTACGGGCGCGTACCTTTCGCCGGAAAGCGCTTTCCATTTCCGTGCGACGTCCCCCGGGACGCCGACGCCCCACCGAATGGAGCTCCCCATGACCCAGCCCCACCCGCACCCCCGATCACGCTGGCGCGCGGCCGCGACCGCCGCCACGGGCCTGGCCCTGGCCACCGCGCTCGCCACCCTCGCCTTCACCCCGACCGCCGCCGCGGCCACCCTCTACGCCGACGACTTCGAGGACGGCAACTCGGCTGGCTGGACGTCCTCGGGCGGCGGCTGGACCGTCGCCACCGACGGCAGCAGGGTGCTGCGCCAGTCCAGCACCAGCGCCGACGCCCGCGCCCGAACCGGCACGTCGTCCTGGCGCGACTACACCGTCACCGCGCGGGTCAAACCCACCGCCTTCAACGGGTCCAACCGGTTCACCGCCGTCCTCGCCCGCGCCCAGTCGAACACCAGCTACTACTACCTGGCCCTGCGGTCCAACCACACCGTCGAGCTGAAGAAACTGGTCGGCGGCTCGTCCACCACCCTGGCCACCGGCGCGGTCACCGTCACGGCCGGGACCTGGTACACGCTGGCTTTGTCGGTGTCGGGCACCACCCTGCGCGGCACGGTCAACGGCGCGACGGCGCTGACCGCGACCGACGCCCAGTTCGCCACGGGCGGCATCGGTGTGGCGACCTTCTACGCGGCGGCGTCCTTCGACGACGTGACCGTGTCCGACAGCGCCGCGCCCTCCCCCAGCGCCTCGCCGGCCTCTCCCCCACCGTCGAGCAGCCCGTCGGCCTCGCCGTCGGCCAGCCCGCCGCCGGCCGGGACGATCGTGGTCGCCAAGGACGGCAGCGGCCACCACACCACCGTGCAGGCCGCCGTCGACGCCGTGCCCGCGAACAACACCCGCCGGGTCACCATCAGCATCAAGCCCGGCACGTACCGCGAACTGGTGACCGTGCCCGCGAACAAGCCGCTGGTCTCGTTCGCCGGGGCCACCGGCAACGCCGCCGACGTCGTCATCACGTACGACAACGCCAGCGGCACGCCCAAACCCGACGGCAGCGGAACCTACGGCACCACCGGCAGCACCTCGGTGATGCTGGAGGGCAACGACTTCACCGCGCGCGACCTCACCTTCGCGAACAGCTTCGACGAGGCGGCCCACGACTACAGCGCCGAGCAGGCCGTCGCGGTGACGACCCGTGGCGACCGGCTCGTCTTCGACAACGTGCGGATCCTCGGCAACCAGGACACCCTGCAGCCCAGCTCGCCCAACGCGGCGACGGTCAGCCGGGCGTACTACCGCGACTGCTACATCGAGGGCGACGTCGACTTCATCTTCGGCCGGGGCACGGCGGTGTTCGACCGCTGCGAGATCCGCTCCCTGAACCGCGACTCGTCCAGCAACAACGGGTACGTCACCGCGGCCTCGACCACGATCACCAACCCGTACGGCTACCTGTTCACCCAATGCACGCTGACCGCGCCGGCCGGCATCGCCGCGCAGAGCGTCCACCTCGGACGGCCGTGGCACCCCAGTGGCGACGTCAACGCGATCGCGCAGGTGCTGGTCCGCGACTCCGCCCTCGGCGCGCACATCAAGGACGCGCCGTGGACGGACATGTCCGGCTTCTCGTGGCGCGATGCCCGGTTCACCGAGTACCACAACACCGGGCCGGGCTCGACCGTCACCGCCGACCGGCCACAGCTGGCCGACGTGGACGCGCCTCGGTTCACCGCCCAGGCATACCTGGCCGGGACCGACGGCTGGAACCCGGTCGGCTGACCTGAGGGGAAGGGCACCCTTCCACAACGCGCGGCGTTGTGGAAGGGTGCCCTTCCCTCGTCAGAGGCGCGTGTGCAGGAAGGCGTCGACGGCGGCCCGGAACGCGGTCGGCTGCTCCACCCACGGGTGGTGACCGCAGCGCTCGATGACGGCCAGTTCGCCCGCCGGGAACAGCTCCGACAGCGCCCGGACCGGAGCCAGCCCGGCGCTGCAGTCCTGCGTACCGGCCACCACCAGCACCGGCACGGTCACTGCGGACAGGCGCGCGGCCAGGTCAGCGGGTGGTTCGACGCTGAAGTAGGCCCGGTTCGCGGCGAAGCTGTACAGCGCCGTCGCGGCGTGTGCCTGCTCGCGCTCGCCCCAGGCCGCGTATCCGAGCGGGGCGACCGACCGGTACCAGGCGTTGAAGCCGTCGTCGTCGTGGCTGGCGGGTCCGGTCGCCCAGGCCGCGACCGCGGTGTCGAAGGCGGGGTCGCCGCGCCGGGCGTCGATCAGCGCCGGGGTGTCGGAGGGCTCGCCGACCAGGTAGGCGGCGGGCGGGGTGACGAGCACGAGGCCCGCGAGCCGGTCCGGGAAGCGCGCCGCGTAGCTGATCGCCAGCCGGGTGCCCGCCGAGTGGCCCAGCAGCAGAATCCGGTCCAGGCCGAGGTGGACGCGCAGCTGTTCGAGGTCGGCGGCCTGGTGCCAGAACGAGGCCGTCTCCACCCGCTCCGGCAGCGGGGACCGTCCCACGCCGCGCAGGTGGGGCACGATCAGGCGGCGCGTGTCGCCGAGCCCGGCGAGGTCGCCCAGGTATCGCGGGTGCATCGCCGCGCCACCGGCGAGCGCGATGACAGGCGTGCCGTCGGCACCGTGGTTCAGCTCGTCGTAGTGCAGCGTGGCTCCGTCGGAGCCGAAGTAGGTCGTCATGGGATGGTCCGCCTTCCGGGATGCCTGCGGGCGCCCCGACGGCCACCTACCTCAGAGGGACCGTGCTGCCTCGCGGAGGGGGAGCACCCAGCCTGATGTCGCGTTGATGGGTCTCACCTCCTCGGTCCGTCGCGTGACCCGGACGCTACCAGACGATCATGCTGGGTCGTCGGCGGCGGCCAGCTCGGCCACGACGTCCAGGTGACCGGCGTGCCGGGCGTACTCCTGCAGCAGGTGGAACAGCACCCGTTCCAGGGTCGCCGGGTCCGCGCCCTCCCAGCGTTCGCCGGGCTGCCCGACCGTCGACAGGTCCGTGGCGAGCACGACCTCGCGGGTGTGCTCGCCCTGCGCCCGCAGCACGGCGACCAGCTCGGTCAGCGACTCGGTTGGGTCCACGTGCCAGCGGCCGTCGCGCTGGTCGCCCCACGGGTAGCCGACGTCCTGCCCCTCGAAACCCCACACGATCCACCGCAGCTCCACGTGCCGCAGGTGCTTGAGCAGCTCCACCGGCGTCCAGCGCGACGCCAGGCGGCTGCGGCGCAGCTCGGCCTCGGGCAGGCGCTCGACGGTGGTGATGAGGTCGGCCCGGTAGTAGTCGAGGTACGCGGCGAACACCTCGTTGCGGGAGCCGTACGGCGCGGTCGGGCTGGGCGGGGAGTCGGTCACCCGTCGAGTATGCCGCCCGTACGGCTGCCGGATCAGGACGCGCCGCCGGTGGCGCGGCAACACCACCGGCGGCGCGATCGGCTCAGAAGACCGGGACGCCCTCGCGGACCAGGCGCCAGTTCTGCTGGAAGAAGTCCGCCGGGTCGATGACGCCCTTGGCCTGCGCCCAGTCGATGAGCAGCTGCCGGATCTCCTGCTGGGCGTTGTAGACCTGCGTCTTGACGATGCCGGGGAAGCCGCCGCCGCCGCTGCGCCGGTAGTTGTTCACCGCGACCACGAACTGGTCGGTGTCGGCGACCGGGGTGGTCGTACCGGCGTGGTGGAGGGCCGTGACGCGCTGGCCGACCGGCTTGCTGATGTCGAGGTCGTAGTCGACGCCGGAGAACGTGTCGTAGTTGTAGTCCGGCACGGCCGGGTCGCTGATCGCGGCCGGGTCGACCGGCGCACCGGGGGCGAGCGTCCGGAAGTATTTCGCCGAGTACTCCAGGTAGGCCCGGACCTCGGCGCCGGACATCACGACGGCTTCGAGGGTGTTGTCGTAGATGTACAGCCCGGCGACGTCCTTGATCTTCACGTCGCCCGCCGGGAACAGCGCGGTGCGGCTGAACGGCGCGGCGATCGACAGCACCGGCAGCCCGGCCTGCGGGGTGCCGGCCATGGCCGCGGCGACCGTGTCGGTCTGCACCTTGTTGATGAAGTCGAGGATGGGGGTGTCGACGTAGCGGGACTGCTCGGCCGACAGTTCCACCACCGAGGTGGCGACGACCTGGTTGATGTACGCCACGGTCTTGTCGTGCTGGGCCTTCACCGCGGCGACGACCTTCGGGTCCTCGACGACGGTGTTGGTGTTCAGCATGGTGGCGTGCTTGGCCGTGACCTGCCAGCGGCCGCGGTCGCGGGTGAGCGTGAAGTCCATCCGGGTGACCCGCTGGCCCCACTTGGACGGCTCGGACAGCAGCACCTGCTCGCCGGTGGCGGTGTTGGCGACGAACTTCTCCACGACCTCGTTGTGGGCGTGGCCGAACAGGATCGCGTCGATGCCTGGCACCTGCTGGGCGATCAGGGCCGTCGGGTTCTCGTTGGGCAGCAGGTCGCCGTAGCTGGACACGCCGTTGTCGCCGCCGTGCGCGGAGATCAGCACGATGTCCGCGCCGCGGTCGCGCATGATCGGCACGTACTTCGCCGCGGTCGCGATCATGTCCTCGAAGCGCAGTCTGCCCTCGACGTTGGCCTTGTCCCAGATCGCCACGCCGGGGTTGGTCAGGCCCAGGATGCCCACGCGCAGCGACGGCGCGCCGTGGCCCAGGGAGACCTTCTTGATGACGTACGGCGTGAACGCGGGCTTGCCCGAGCGGGCCTTGACCGCGTTGGCGGCCAGCGCCGGGAAACCGAGCTGGCGGATCCACAGGTCCAGCAGCGGCAGGCCGTAGTTGAACTCGTGGTTGCCCAGCGTGATGGCGTCGTAGTCGATGACGTTCATGGCGCGGGCCATCGGGTGCCGCTGCCCGGTCGACGTGATCGGCTCCTGCTTGGCGTAGAACGTCGCGAGCGGGGTGCCCTGGATCGTGTCGCCCGCGTCGAGGACCAGCGTCGCCTTGCCCTTGCGCTCGGCACGGATCTGGTTGACCAGGGTGGCGACCTTCGCGACGCCGACGTCATTGTGCGCGCTGTCGTCGTACTCCTTGTCGCGGTAGTAGTCCCAGTTGAAGACGTTGCCGTGGGTGTCCGAGGTGCCGAGGACCGTCAGGTCGTAGGTCTTCGGCTGCCCGTGCCCGGCCGCCTGCGCCGGAGCTGCGGCGACCAGCGGTCCCGCGACGACGGCCGCGGCTGCGCCGGTGAGCAGCTGCCGCCGCGACGGCATACCGGAGGGGGAGGTCATGTCTTGCGCCTTTCGATGGGGTGCGCGCCCGGTGGGGCGCCGCCCCGCACCCTAACCAAACGGCCGACCCCCTGCCACCCGATCTACCACCGTCGACGTTATCGTGCAGTGATGGAGCAGCGCATCAGCATCGTGACGCTCGGGGTCGCCGAGCTGGGCCGGGCCAGGGCGTTCTACGAGCGGCTCGGCTGGCGGGGCCAGGAGATCGAGCAGACCGTGTTCTTCCAGACCGGCGGCATCGCGGTGGTGCTCTGGGCCAGGGACAAGGTCGCCACCGACGCCGGTGTCCAGGACCCGGGCGGCGACGGCTTCGGCGGCATCTGCCTGGCGCACAACGTGCGCGACCGGGCCGAGGTCGACGCGATCATGGCCGTGGCTTCCGAGGCGGGGGCGACGGTGACCAAGGCCGCCCAGGAGACGTTCTACGGCGGCTACGCGGGCTTCTTCGCCGATCCCGACGGCCACGTCTGGGAGGTCGCCCACAATCCGGGCTTCACCCTGGCCGAGGACGGCTCGCTCATCCTGCCCGACTTCAGCCGCCCAGCCCACTGACCGCCCAGCTCACGCTTTACAGCGAAAGGAAGGGCACCTTCACAACAACGCTATGCGTTGCAGAAGGTGCCCTTCCTTTCTCAGAAGGCGATGAAGCCGTATAGGGCGCGGTGGTTGGACTTGGTGCCGGGGACGGTGTGGCTGATCGGGGAGGACTGCACGGTGCCCCGGATGAAGAGGTAATCGATTTTGCTGGAGCCGTTGGTGGCCGCCGTGCCGTAGCCCGTCATGCCGTACCCGCTCAGCGTGCTCGCCGGGATGCCGGTGCGGTTGGCGTCGATGCCGACGATGCGGATCGTGGACGCGTTGAGCAGGGTCGTCGCGTCGGCGCCGAGGTGGATGCCGGTGCTGCCGACGCCCTTGTCGCCGTCGCCCGCGCAGGCGTTCTGCCGGTTCTCCTGCGGCAGGTGCATCGTCGCCACGAACACGCTGGTGCCGGTCGCCTTGACGGTGAAGCGGGCGGCGATGGCGCTGGTGCGCTTCCACTTCCACGCGTCGGTGCTGCCGCTGTCGTTGCTCGGCGGCTTGTAGAGCGTGCACCCCGCGCCGTTGTTGTAGGAGGTGCCCGGCTTGAGCCAGCCCGCGCTCCAGTACTTCGACACGTCCCCGGCGGCCAGGCTCAGCCGCTGGGTGTTGTAGATGATCCCGTTGGTCTGCTTCTTCTTCAGGTCGCCCAGGGACTGGTCGTCGCACCGGTGGGTGCTGCCCCACGGCTCGGGGTCGTCCCAGACCACGATCGCCTGGTACGTGCCCGCCGGGTAGCCGAACTTCGCCGACAGCTGGTCGGCGTACGCGGAGGCCTGCCCCGTGCCGCGGACCTGCTGCACGATGAGGACGTCGGGGGCGACCACTCCGGCGGTGCCGGTGCGCCCGGCGTCGTCGACCAGCATCGAGGTCAGTTGGTCGGGTCCGGAGATCCGGGTGCACGAGCCGTCGGAGTTGTTGGTGACCAGGTTCTCGATGTTGTTGTTGTAGACCCGCAGCACCCGGTCCGCGACGGCGGCCGCCGGGGCCGGCGCGGCCGACGAGGCGGCGGGGGTCGTGAACCCTGCCGCGAGAAGCACCCCCGCCAGCGCGGCGACCTGCGCGAACCTGCGATGACGACGTGGCATGGGCTTCCTTCCCACCGATGGACACCGACCGGTTCACGATGACGGCATTGACTACATTCGCCCTACATCGGGGCTACAACGGCATTGCCGGTGCGAAAAGTCTCGGCCACGGGTGTCGCACCGGCGGTGATGTCCGGGGCGGCGGATAACCTGGTGCCCCGATGGGCATCGAGCGCACCTCCCCGGCCACGACCACGCGGGCCACGGCATGACCGCGGGGCTGATCGGGCGTGCCCACCCGGCGGCGGTGCTGCGCGACGAGGTCGCCCGCGCGATGGCCGGGCACGGCGGGCTGGTGCTGGTCGCGGGCGAGGCGGGCATCGGCAAGACGACGCTGCTCACCGCAGCGATGGCGCAGGCCCGCGCGGCCGGGGCGCTGGTAGTCGCGGGAACCTGCTGGGAAGGCGGGAGCGCGCCCGGTTTCTGGCCGTGGACGCAGGTGCTGCGGGCGATCCGCCGCGCCGTCGGCGAGGACGGCTGGGCGGCGGCCCGGCAGGCCGCCGGGCCCGGTCTGTCGGTGCTGCTCGGCGAGGCGGGCCACGACGACGGGCTGCCCGCGCTGGAAGGCGAGTTCCCGCTGTTCGACGCGGTCACCACGGCGTTCGTCACGCTGTCGCAGCGCCGTCCGCTGGTGGTGAGCCTGGACGACCTGCACTGGGCCGACGCGGCATCGCTGCGGCTGCTCCGGTTCGCGGCGCAGCACACCTGGTCGGAGCGGGTGCTGCTGCTCGGCGCATACCGCGACGTCGAGGTGGACTCGCCCGGCCACCCGTTGCGCGAGCCGATGCTGCCGCTGTCGGTCAAAGCGACCACGGTCACGCTCGGCGGCCTGGGCCGCGACGAGGTCGCCGAACTGATGGCGCGTACGGCGGGGACCGTGCCGGGCCCGGAGCTGGCCGAGGAGGTGCACCGGCGCACCGGCGGCAACCCGTTCTTCGTGGAGCAGACGGCGCGGCTGTGGCACAGCGGCGGCGGGGTCACCGCGGTCGCGCCGGGGGTCCGCGACGCGCTGGCCCGGCGACTGGCGCTGCTCCCGGCGGACGTCACCGCGCTGCTGTCCGCCGCGGCGGTGCTCGGCCGGGAGTTCCCGCAGCAGGTGCTCGTGGCGACCGCGGGCATCGCGGCACCCGAGGCGGATCGGCTGCTGGCGCTGGCCGGCGAGGCCCGGCTGGTCGCGGTGCTGGACACGGGCCGCTACGGGTTCACCCACGACCTGGTCCGGGAGGCGCTGCACGACGGGCTCGGCGAGCAGGCCAGGCAGAAGACGCACGCGGCGGTGGTGAACGCGGCCGACACGTCGACGGACGTGGCGGCGCAGGTGCTGCCCGCCGATCTCGCTCGGCATGCCTACCTCGCCGGTCCGCTGCTGGAGCCCGAGATCGCGGTGGCGCGACTGCTGGCGGCGGCCACCGACGCCGGGGACCGGATGGCCACCGACGAGGCGATCGCGCACTACCGGCGGGCGCTGGAGCTGGTCCGCGAACCGGCCCAGCGGGTGCGGGTGCTGATGGCCCTGGGCCGCAGCGTGTACCACGTCGGCGACAAGGCCGAGGGCTGGCAGCTGTTCGAGCAGGCCGCCGTGGTGGCGCGGCAGACCGGCGACGGGGAACTGCTGTCCTGGGTGGCGCTGATCGTCCACCGGCACGGCCGGGACGGCGACCCGCACACCGAGCTGCGCGAGGGGCTGCTGCGCGACGCGTACCGGCTGCTCATCGCCGACGGCGCGGACGCCGCGACACCCGAGCAGCTGGCGCAGAGCCTGATCATGCGCACCGAGCTGCTGGCCCGGACCGGGCGCGACGACGAGGCGCTGATGTTCAGCCTGTGGGCGCGGCACGACATCAGCTGGGGGCCGGGCGGGGCGCGCGAGCGCGAGGCGCTGACCGCCGAGATGGAGCAGGTGAGCCGCCGCTCGGCGGACACCGGCACGGAGGCGCTGGCGGCGTCGTTCCGCTGGGTGGCGCTGCTGGAACTCGGCGATCCGGGCTACCTGGAGCAGTTGCGGGCGTTCGTGGCGGCGGCCGAGCGGGACGGCAGCCCGCGCATGCGGATCTCGCTGCTGGTCGACCAGGCGATCGTGGCCACCACGACGGGCCACTTCGACCGGGTCGAGGCACTGCTGACGCAGTTGCGGGACATCGACGGCCACGGCCATCCGGACTTCGCCTTCATGCACTACCACCTGGAGTGGGCACTGGCGATGCAGCGCGGCCGGCCCGACGAGGCGGAGCGGATCCTGGCCCGGCTGGAGGTACGCGATCACCCGTACCTGCCGCTGGTCCAGGCGATCACCGCGGTCGAGCGCGGGGACGCGGCCGGGGCGGTGCGGCTGATCGCGGCCGCTGAGGCGCGCAGCGAGCATGACCCGTACCCGACGTCGGTCACCCGGTTGTGGCTGCGCCTGCGCGCACAGCTCGCCGCCGCCACCGGTGATCCGGTCCGGTGCGCCGGGGCTCGCGAGGCGCTGACGCCGTATCGCGGTGAGTGGGCGATGTCGCTGTGGGGCTGCGATGTCAGCGGACCGCTGGACCTGTGGCTGGCCGACGTCGACGCGGCCGAGCGGCGCTGGGACGACGCCATCGCCGCGTATACAGCCGCCGCCGAGTCCGCCGACCGGATGCAGGCCAGGCCGTGGGCGGTACGCGCCCGTGCGGGCCTTATCCGGGCGCTGACCGGGCGCGGCGCACCAGGCGACGCACAGACCGCCGCCGCACTGCGAGACCAGGTGAGCCGTGACGCGGCCGAGCTGGGCATGGCGCTCCCGGCGGCCTTGGCGGGGCCGCTGGGACACGGCCCGATGCCCGCCGACCGGGCCGGGCTTGCCGGGCGCACGGACCGGGCCGACGGCACGGGACGTCATCAGCGCGCGGGCCACGCCGACAGCCCCGGTCCTGGTGAGCGCGCGGGCCACGACCGGGATGACGGCACGACCGACGTCTGCGAGTTCCGGCGCGAGGACGCGACCTGGCGACTGCGGTACGCGGGCCGCACCGTGCACCTGCCCGACGCCAAGGGCCTGCGCGACCTGCACGAGCTGCTAAGCCACCCTGGCACGGACATCCCGGCCGTGGAGCTGGCCGACCCGTCCGGCGGCGCGACGGCTGTCGCGGCGCGGCGCATGGGCGCGGACCCGGTGCTGGACGAGACCGCCAAGGCGCACTACCGGCAGCGGCTCACCCAGCTCGACGACGCGCTCGACGCGGCCGCCCGGCGTGACGACGCGGCCCGGCGGGCGGCGCTGGAGTCCGAACGCGACGCGCTGCTGGTGGAGCTGCGGGCGGCGGCGGGCCTGGGCGGGCGCGACCGGCGGCTCGGCGACGACGGCGAGCGGGCCCGCAAGGCGGTCACCGCCCGTATCCGCGACACCCTGCGCCGCCTCGACGAGCTGCACCCGGAACTGGCCGCGCACCTGCGCGAGAGCGTGTCCACGGGCAACGCCTGCGGCTACCACCCGCGCACGGCGCTGCCCTGGCAGCTGTGACAGCGGCCAGGGCAGCGTCGCTCACTTGCGGTTGTACCGGTGCATGGTCAGCGTGCCGAACACGACCAGGCACACCGCGCTCGCGACCAGCACCCAGGTGATCGCCCCGGCGTCGGGTGCCCCGGCCATCACCGAGCGCACCGCCGCGACCAGCAGCGTGATCGGGTTGACGTCCACGAACGCCTGCAGCCAGCCGGGCATCGTGGTGGGCTGCACGAACACGTTGCTGAGGAAGGTCAGCGGGAACAGCACCAGCATGCTGACGCCCATCACCGACTTCTCGCTGCGCAGGATGAGGCCGAACCAGGTCCAGATCCAGGAGAACGCGAACGAGAACACGACCAGCAGCCCGATCCCGGCGGCCACGCCCATGACGCCGCCGCCGGGGCGGAAGCCGAGCACCAGGCCGACGCCCATGATGACCAGCGCGGCCAGCACGTAACGCAGCAGGTCGCCGAGGATCATGCCGACGAGCGCGGCGGGCCGCCATACGGGCAGGGTGCGGAAGCGGTCGAAGACGCCCTTCTCGATGTCGGTGTTGAGGCCGACGCCGGTGTACATCGTGATCATGACGACGCTGGTGACCATGATGCCTGGCAGCAGGTACTGCAGGTACTCGCGCGGCGAACCGGCCAGTGCGCCGCCGAACAGGTACGTGAACATCAGCGTCATGATGATCGGGAACATCGTGACGTCGAACAGCTGCTCGGGCACGTGCTTGATCTTCAGCATGGCGCGCCAGCCGAAGGTCAGCGACGCCGACAGCGGGCCGGGCCGCCGCGGCTTCTCGCCGGGCGCGAGCACCGCGGCGATGCTCTCCGCCGAGGGCGTGTACGCCGTGGACTCCGGTGCGACGGTCGTCGTGCTCACGCGGCCACCTCCGTGCCGGTAGCGGCCTTGGCGGCCTTGTCGGTCAGGGCCAGGAAGACCTCGTCGAGGCTGGGCTGGCCGAGGGAGAACTCGTCGACGACGATGCCCGCCCCGGCCAGCTCGGCCAGCGCCCGGGAACCGGCCGCTGCGGCGTCCACGGCCGCGCCCGAGCCGCCGACGCGCGCGGTCAGCGCGACCGGATCGGCCTCCGGCTGCACGGTCGTGTCCAGCACCTTGGCCAGCAGGCGCTCGGCCTCCGGCCGCTGGGCCGCGTCGCGCAGCCGCAGGTGCACGGTGCCCGCCCCGATCGAGGACTTGAGCTGGCCCGGCGTGCCCTCGGCGATGACCCGGCCCTCGTCGATGACCGCGATCCGGCCCGCGAGCTGGTCGGCCTCGTCGAGGTACTGGGTGGTCAGCAGCACCGTGGTGCCCTGCGCCACCACCGCGCGGATGATCTCCCACACCTGGTTGCGGCTGCGCGGGTCCAGGCCCGTCGTCGGCTCGTCCAGGAACAGCAGGTCCGGGGTGTTCAGGATGCTGGCGGCGATGTCGATACGCCGCCGCATGCCGCCGGAGTACTTCTTCACCTGCCGGTCGGCGGCCTCGGTCAGCCCGAACGCGGCCAGCAGCTGCGCGGCGCGCTCGCGGGCGACCGGTCGGCGGTAGCCGAGCAGCCTGCCGAGCAGGACCAGGTTCTCGGTGCCGGTCAGGTCCTCGTCGACGGAGGCGAACTGGCCGGTGAGGCTGACGCGGGTGCGTACCGCGTCGGCCTCGGTGCGCAGGTCGTGCCCGAACACCCGGGCCTGTCCCCCGTCCGGGCGCAGCAGCGTGGCCAGCATGCGCACCGCCGTGGTCTTGCCCGCCCCGTTGGGCCCGAGCAGGCCGTACACCGTCCCGGCGGGGACCGCCAGGTCGAGCCCGTCCACCGCCCGGGTCTTGCCGAACGTCTTGACCAGTCCGGAGGTCTCCACCGCCAGGCTGGTGCTGTTCACCGCCATCACATTCCTCTCGTCGCCCACGTCAGCGGCCGGGTCGCACGGTGCACCGACCCCGCCACCCGATAGGCGCCAGACGCCCCGCCAGATCGGATCTGGCGGGGCGCTGGAGCCGCCACCCGGTCAACCGAGCGCGGGCGGCGAGCGGAAACGGGTCAGCCGAACACGCGCAGCTCGTAGATGCGGGTGGCGATGTCGGCGTTCTGGGCCGGGGTGCCGACGTTGAGGCGGACGTAGCGGCCGGTGACGTTCACGGGGTGGGTGCTGGTCGCCGCGGTGTTTGCGGTGACGTTGACGGCCTGCGTCCAGGTCACCCCGTCGGCCGATACCGCGATGGTGAAGGCCCTGGTGTTGAAGGTCGACGACTCCCCGCCGGCCTGGGCGTGGGCGACCTCGAACCGGTTGATGGCCCGCGTCGCGCCGAGGTCGACGCGCAGCCACGCCCCGGACACGGCCGAGCAGAACTTGTCGGCGTTGCCGCCGTTGACGGCGCCGTTCACGGCCTTCTCCGGGCCTTCGGACGCGGTGCACGGGGTGGTGCCGGTCGCCGGGCGGTTCAGCGCCAGGTTGGTCCCCGCGCCGACGGGCGGGCCGACCGCGACGTTGTCGAAGGCGGCAGCGGCGTTGAACACCCGGACGCCGGTCGCGCCGGTGCCGTAGGTGCCGTCCGTGACGCTGATCTTCGGCGTGGCCATGTCGTCGACGTACACCTTGATCGATGATCCGATCGCGGTGACCCGCAGCCGGTAGGTCGTGCCGACGGCGACGGTCATGGCGGGGGCCGCCAGCTGGGTCCAGTTGTTGTTGACCCGGCCGAGCACGACCCGGCCCGCCGGGCTGATGCCCGCGTAGTAGCCGGTGTAGGCGTCGGCGCCGGTGCCCGCGTTGGTGACCCGGAAGATCAGCCCGGCGTCGCCGCCGCCCGAGGTCACGGTCACGTCGGCGTCGTAGGTGAGGTCGCCGAAGTTGGTGTCCAGCAGCGCCTTGCCGCCCAGCGAGCTTCCGGCCGTGTACCGGCCGCCGGTGGCCGCGAAGGAGCCGCCGTAGGTGCGCCAGCCGTAGGCGTTGTTGTCGGCGAAGTTGTCGCGCACCCGCATGGTCACCGGGGCGATCGTGCCGTCGGCGTTGAAGACCATCCGGTCGTACGCGAGCTGCCGGTGGTTGCCGTCGGTCTCACTGAGCGGGCGGCGGTGGTAGACGATGTACCAGGTGTCGGTGCCCGGGACGTTGACCACCGAGTTGTGCCCGGAGCCGCGCGCCACGGCGGAGTCCTGCGCGAGCACCCGACCCAGCCGGGTGAACGGGCCCAGCGGCGAGTTCGCGATGGCGTACGCGACGGAGTAGTCGGGGCCGGTCCAGCCGCCCTCGGACCACATCAGGTAGTACTTTCCGTTGCGCTTGAACATCTGCGGGCCCTCGGTGTAGCCCGCGGGCGTGATCTCCTTGTAGACGCTGCCGTCGGGGTGCGTGCCGAGGCTGATCATGTCCGCGTTGAGCTTGACCACGTTCGCGTGGCCCCAGCCGCCGTAGTACAGGTAGGCCTGGCCGTCGTCGTCGATGAAGACGTCCTGGTCGATGGGCTGCGCCCCGTTCTGGAACTGGGCGATCAGCGGGCGGCCCAGCGCGTCGACGTACGGGCCCTGGGGCTGGCTCGCCACGGCCACGCCGATGCCGCCGAGGCTGCTGTTGTTCTGGATGTCGTTGGCCGCGAAGTACAGGTAGTACTTGCCGTTGCGCTGGATCGGCGCGGGCGCCCACATGGCGTACGCCGCCCAGGAGACGTTCGCCTTGGTCAGCACGTTGGCGTGTTTGGTCCAGTTGACGAGGTCGGTCGAGGAGAACGCGTCGAGGTAGGTCTGCTCGGCGTAGCTCTTCGACGTCGTCGGGAACACCCAGAAGCGGTCGCCGTAGACGACGGTGTCGGGATCGGCGTACCAGCCGTCGGCGAACGGGTTGCCCGCCTCGCTGGTGGTGTAGTCCGGCGGCGCGGCGGGGGCCGCGGGCGCGCCGAGCAGCATGCCGGCGAGGACGGCGAGCAGGGTGGTGACGGCGATGCGGCGGGGACGGTGGCCCATCGGCTCTCCCTCGGGGTCGGGTCGGCTTCGTTCACGTTCCATCTCGAATCAACGAAACCGAACACACGGGAACGTGGAAAGTGGCCGCCGTACCACCGGCTGACACTATACGTCGACACATGCCGATGTGGCGATACAGCGAGCACTTCCCTGCGACACGGGCGAACCGGCGATTACACCGATGCCGACGGCGGGCCGCTGCTCCGATGCTCGTTGGCACTACGGCACCGTCCCCACGAAGGGCTCCCCATGCGTATCCGCCAACGCCTCATCGCCGTCGGCGCGGCCCTGGTCGCCGCCGCGGCACTCGTGGTCGCCCCGGCCGCACCCGCGAACGCGGCGACCAGCACCCCGGTCATCTTCGTACACGGCTTCATCGGCAACAGCTCGAACTGGACGACCGCACTGTCGGTCTTCCGGGCCGGCGGCTTCACCCGCCTCTACACCTACGACTACAACTGGGCCGGGTCCAACCAGATCAGCGCGGCCGGGCTGCGCGACAAGGTGAACCAGGTCAAGGCGCAGACCGGCGCGTCGAAGGTCGCCATCGTCAACCACTCGATGGGCGGCCTGGTCACCCGCTGGTACCTGGAGGAGATGGGCGGCTCGGCCAACGTCAGCCACGTCGCGTCCATCGCGGGCGCGAACCACGGCACCACGTACGCCGGGGCATGCCTGATCAACGTCTCGTGCATCGAGATGTATCCGGGCTCGCTGTTCCTGCTCGACCTCGCCGACGGGGACGAGACGCCCGGCACCGCCAAGTACCGCACCTGGTACTCGGCCTGCGACGGCATCATCATCCCGTACACCAGCACCCGGCTGGACGGGGCGACCAACACCAACGTGCTGTGCGAGACCCACCTCGGATTCCTCACCAACACCAGCGTGCTGACCCAGATCCGCGGCTTCATCGCGGCCTGACCACCGGACACGGCGCTCCCCGCAGCCCGGGCGGGGAGCGCCGCCGCGTCTACTCCCCCGCCTGCCGGGGCGCCGGAATCGGGCCGCGCTCCGGACCTGACCACTCCATGGTGAGGGTCAGGTGCCCCTCGCTGGCCGCCTTGGCGATCACCACCCCGGACTCGGCCGTGATCTTGATGCCGATCTCGACGGTGAACTTGTCCGGCCGCCGGGGCAGCGAACCGATCTGGTCGGTCACCGTCTGGATCACCGGGCGCAGCCGGCTCATCATCGTCTGGAAGCTGTCGCGGGCGGTGGTGATGTGGTCGCCGACGCCCGCCGCGACCAGCTCGTCACGGTCGCCGTCACTCGGCTCGACCAGCAGTTGCGTGCCGTCCTCGAGGGTCACTTCGATCAGCGGTTGCATGGTCAGCCTTTCCAGCCGGGGCAGAGGTCCTCGTCGTCGGGGTGGATGGCGGCATGCTCCCGCTCAGCCGCGGTCAGCCCACGCCCGACGATGTCGCACAGGTGCTGCCGCCAGCCCTGCGGATCGAGGTCGAACCGCTGCACGCCGAACGCGGTGCCGCTGACCGTCAGCGTGGTGCCGGCGCCGTCGATGCTGCTGCGCTCCAGGCCCTGGAAGTCCCGCGACTTGGGCAGCACCAGTGTGGACAGCACCTTCGCCGTGCCGATCTCCCACACCCGGAACTGCTCGCCACTCTGCAGGTAGATCAGGCCGCCGCGCAGCGCGTGCATCCGGCAGCACGATTCGATCAGCGTGTTCTGCGGCGCGGTCACCGTCGACACCGGCTGGCCGAGCATGTCCACGACCCGGACCTGGCCGCGTTCGCCGAGCACCGCGATGAGGTCCCCGGCCGGATCGAACGCGACCTGGCGTACGCTCTGCAACCCGTCGACGGAGAACGCGCCCAGCCGCTCGCCGGTGTCGGCGTTCCACATCGCGATGTCCGCATCCGAGGTGTTCACCGCCAGCACCTGCCGGGCCGTGTCGTACGCGCAGGTGCCGGTCTGCGACCGGGGATCGACGCCGTCGGCGACGGTCGGGGTGACCGGCTCCAGCGGGCGCAGGCTCGGATACTCCCAGCGCCGGATCACGCTGCCGTTGAAGTGCACCAGCATGCTGTCCGTACGCACGATGCACGCCCAGCCGAACCCGGTCCCACCGGTCGGCGGCGGCAGGCCGGGGCTGGGCGGCGTGGCCAGCTCGTGCCGGACCCGGCTCGGGTCGGCCGGGTCGCGCAGCGACAGCCTGGTGTGGGAGTCGTCCGCGGTGAACAGGTAGCGGTCGTCGGCGATCAGCACCCGCTCCTGGGCGGGCAGGTCCGCGGTGATCCTGCGGCCCGAGGCCAGGTCCCACAGCCGGACCGGACGAGCCGCCCGCGCCACGGCCAGCGGGCCGATCAGGTCGACCGGTTCCGCGTCGTAGGCGGTCAGGTCGGCGCCGAGCTGCGTGAGGCTGTCGCGCGCGACGTCGGCGAGCACCACACCACCGCCCCCGGCGTACGCCACCAGCCAGCCCCCGGCGTGCGGCACGGCGACCGGCACGACCCGGTCGCCGAAGTCCTGAACGCCCAGCGGCAGCGCCAGCGTGGTCGCCTCACCGGTGTCGGTGAGCACGACCTGGATACGCTGACTTCCGGCCGCGTCCACATCCCAGGGCATGGCGAGCATGACCTCGCCCGCCGGGTCGAACCCGAGCTGGTTGCCGAACGCGCCCAGGCACGACGTGGTGAGCTTCCCGGCCTCCCGCATACCGGGCAGGGCGTACAGGCGCATCGCCGTCCGGTTGGTGGACTTCGGGCAGCGGACCAGCCGGGTGCCGTCCGGGCTGACGCCCACCACGTCCTCGGTGATCCTCTGTACGACGCGGCCGGTCTTGACGTCCCAGACCTCGGTGTCGTCGAACTCCCGTTTGACGAGCACGGTGCCGGCATCCGGACCGAACCAGGCGGCGGTCGCGCCGACCTGCGGCAGCTCGGTGTCGGTGTCGGTGCCCAGGTCCCAGATCACGGTCCGGACCGGGTCCTCCGGGCGGGGCTGCACGCTCAGCAGCAGCGCCTGCCCGGACGGGTCGAACCGCTCCAGCCTGACCTTGTAGGTGAACTTGCGGGTCAACCGCCGCCCGTCGGGCTGGACGGCCGTCACCGTGTCCGCGCCGACGAAGGCCAGCCGGGTGCCCGACCGGTCGGTGACGACGCTCTGCGCCCGGTCCGCCAGCTGCTCGGCAACCGGCCGACCGGCACCGTCCAGCCGCCACCGGCGCAGGTCGCGGCCTGCCGTGAGCAGTGACGGAGGGTCGGACATGACCGCCATGCCCGTCACGTCGCCGGTGTCGGGCAGGATGCGCTTGACCTGGTTGAACTGTGCGTACACCTGGAAGAGGGCGCTGGTCGACTCGGGCAGCACCTTGCTCTGGTAGGCCGTCAGCGCGGTCAGCGCCGCCTTGTCGGGATCGGTCGACAGATGCCGCGTCGCCTCGGCCGCCAGGTCGCGGGCGCTGAATTCCCGCACCTGCGCCTGCAACTCCGCGTTGGCATCCTGCAGGAAGTAGGCGGATACACCGGTCGCGACCAGCAGCATCACCAGGGCGGCGGCGGCCGAGCGCCAGGCCCAGGTGAACCGGCGGCTGCGCTGCCGGCTGGCCAGGATGAAGTCGCGGTCGGCCGGGGTGAGGTCGTCGCCGTTGGTACGCAGCCAGGTGCGGGCCGCCTCCAGCCGCGCGCCGCGCAGTGGCTCCTGCTGCTCGCGGCTGACCCGCAGGGTCTCGTACCACTGCCAGAACTCGGCCGACTCCCTGAGCCAGTCCTCCAGCCGCTGCCAGCGGCGGGTCAGCGCGTCGTGGGTCAGTTCGTAGGTGACCGCGCCGGTGTCGCGGTCCTGCGACGTGACGACGAGCCGGGCGGCGGCGAGTTCGCGCGCGACGGCCAGCATCGGCGGGGTCAGCTCCTGGGCGCGCACCGGGCGGCGCAGCGCGGTCCCGGCCGCGGTCGGCTGCACCAGCCGCAGCATCAGCGCGCGCACCGCGGGCAGCTCGGCCTGCGGGATCCGTTCCCGCAGCACCTCCTCGGCGTACCCGGCGATGACGCCGCCGACCCCGCCGAGCGTGTCGTACGTTTCGTGGGTCAGCACGTCGCCGGGCTCGGAACGCCACAGCCGTTCCAGCAGGAACTCGACCATCGGCAGCGCGCCCGCAGTCGCGCCCGCGTCGGTGAGGATGCGGTCGGCGAGGCGGGGCTCGGCCGCGCGGCCCGCTGCCGACAGCGGCCCCTCGACGGCCTCGCGCAGCCCGTCGCCGGTCAGCGGGGCCAGGTAGGTGATCGCGTGCGTCCATGCCGGACCGAGCTCGGACAGGGCCGCGGCCTGATCGAGGAAGTCCGAGCGCAGCGTGACGATGACCCGTACGGTCCGGGTCGACTCCCACAGCGCCCGCAGCAGCGTGAACAGCTCCGTCGCCTGGGCCGGGTCGTGGCCGACCAGCTCCTCCAGTTGGTCGACGATGACGATGAGCCGCTGCGCGTACGCCTGGTCCAGGGCCCGCACGACGAGGTCGCCGACGTGCCCGGCGCGCAGCGCGGCGGCGATGTCGGCGGTCGTGACACCGGGCAGGTCGAAGGCCTGCGACAGGGCACGGGTGAGCACGCCCTCGGCGGTGACCCCGGCGGCGACGCGCAGGCCGACGATCACCGCGGGCCGGGCCCGCAGCCGGGGCAGCACTCCGGCCGACAGCAGCGACGACTTGCCGGTGCCGGACGCCCCGTTGAGCACCGTGAACGGCTCCCGCCACACGGTCTCGGCCAGCTCGGCGGCTTCGGCCGAACGTCCGAAGTAGAGCGGCGCGTCCTGCTCGCGGAACGGCTCCAGGCCGCGGAACGGGCTGTCGTCCCAGCGGCCCGGCGGCTCCGCCCAGCCGGCCAGTTCGGGCAGCGCGGCGAGCAGCGCCGCAGCGGGCTGGGCGTACGCGGTCCGCCGCCCGGCCAGGGCCTCCGTCGCGACGATCATGCCGGTGACGGACTGGCGCTGGTCGTCCCAGACCGGGCCGCCGCTGAAACCCTGCGTCGCCCAGAATCCGGCGTTGCGGTCGTCGTCGATCTGCAGCCAGCCCGAACCCTGCCGGCCGTGCATGGTGCCCATCGCCCAGACGCCGTCGGGATGGTGCTCGGGGAAGCCGAACATCCGGCAGTGGTGCCCCCACGCGTCGGGTTCGTCGACCAGGCGGACCGGCCGCACCCGCTCCGGTGCGGGGCCGGTCAGCCGCAGGACGGCGATGTCGGTCTCGCGCCGGGGCTGCCACAGCTCGATCACGGCCGTGCCCGTGGTGCCGGTGGCCAGGAAACGGACCTCTACCGCTGTGCCCACGCCAGTCTCGCCACCCGAGCGCGCGAACAGCTTGGTGATGACGTGCGCGGCGGTGCAGACCAGGTCCGGCGCCGCCACGAAGCCCGCACCGATCGGATGGCCGTTCGGAACGTTGATCGAGACCATGCTCGCGTTCAGCCGTTCCTCGGCAGACATCTTCTGCCCACGTCCTCTCCACACCGGTCGGCGCGGACAGGTCCGGCACGACGAAGCCTCCATATTAGAGGTCCGTCGCGTCGCGCGAGGGCCCGGCGAGCTGGTCCGCGCGGTCCTTGCGCCGTGTGCGCGACGGCGGGTTCGGCGACCGGGCAGGGCTGCCGTAAAGGCCACTGATGTTCGCCGGTGCGACCGCGTAGAGTCAAGGCCATCGTCTGGGTCCCCTGGCCGCTGCTGGCTTCTCCGCCGCCCACGCGCGACCCTTCGGTCACCGGCCACACCCCAGGCTGGCAGCCGCATTCTCCGACCCGCGGTCTTCGCGCGTCTCCACACGACCGGGCATCCGACCGTGCCCGCCTGAACGTCCGACGACGCCATGAACCGCGAGCGCGACGCCCGCCAGCGCCGGGCCTCCTGACTTCGGTGGGCCGGCCTGCCCGCCGAAGGCCGGTGACCGTGCCGCCGTTCGCCCGCACACCCGACGCGTCCGAAAGGTCGACATGACCGCACGTCCCTCCCTCACCTCCCCCCTCCGGCCGGTCAAGGCCATCGACAGGTTCGACCTCGGGCGCGGCCTGCCCTTCGCCGGATTTGCCGTGCCCACCGTCATCGGCGAGATCCGGCGGCATTTCCGCGACACCACCTGGGAGGTCCGGGTGCCGCGCCGCGTGCAGGAGCTCTATCGCGACCTGGCCGAAACGACCGAGGACCTGACCGTCGAACTGCGGCACATGCCGAGCACGGCCCAGCTCGCCGCGGTCGACAGCCGGATGAGGCTGCGCCAGCGGCTCGCGGAGCTGTCCCCACGGGACAGGCGCATCATCGCGCTGCGCTTCGACGACGAGCTGACCCAGACGCAGATCGCCACCGAGCCGGGCATGTCCCAGATGCACATCTCGCGGCTGCTGACCCGCTCGCTGGACCAGCTGCGGCAGGCGGCGTGACCGGCACCGAGGTACGCCCCGTCCTCGCCGACTTCGGTCAGCCTTCGCTACGCGGCCGCCTGCACGTGTACGCCTTCTACGCCGCCGTCGTCGGCGGCACCGTCATGGGCGGCCTCGCCGCCACCCGGCCGGGCGCGGCTCCGCTGGTCAGCACGTCGGTCTACAGCGTGACGGTATGCGCGCTGTTCGGCGTCAGCGCGTTGTACCACCGGCGGGTGTGGAGCCCGCAGGGCTACCGGACCATGCGGCGCCTCGACCACGCGATGATCTACGTCTTCATCGCCGGCACCTACACCCCGCTCTGCGTGCTGCTGCTCAGTCCCGCCAAGGCGACCGCGCTGCTGGCGACCGTCTGGACCGGGGCTCTCGCCGGGGCCGTGATCGCGAGCGTCTGGCCGCACGCGCCACGCTGGGTGTCGGCCCCGCTGTACCTGATCCTCGGCTGGGCGGCGGTGCTCGTGCTGCGCGACTTCCTGAACGCGGGCGGAGTGCCCACCCTGGTGCTGCTCGCGATCGGCGGCCTCGGGTACAGCGTCGGCGCGGTCCTGTTCGCACTGCGCCGCCCGAACCCCTGGCCCGGCGTGTTCGGCCATCACGAGTTCTTCCACGCCTGCACGGTGGTCGCCGCGGCCTGCCACCACGCCGCCATCTACTTCGCCCTGTTCGCCTGACGGCGCGGGCCGCGCCGTCAGCCGCAGGCGGCGGAGTCAGGCCGGGTCGAGGACGAACACCGGGATCTCGCGGGTGACCTTGCGCTGGTAGTCGGCGTAGGTCGGGAACGCCTGGACCGCCCGGTCCCACCACACGCGGCGCTCGTCACCGGTGGCCAGCCGGACCGTGTACGCCCGGCGCACCGGGCCGTCCTGGAGCATGACGTCGGTGTGCGCGACGAGATTGTGGTACCAGTCGGGGTTGCTCGGCCGGCCGCCGACCGACGCGACCAGGGCGTAGCTGCCGTCGTGCTCGACCCGCATCAGCGGGGTCTTGCGGATCTTCCCGGACTTCGCGCCCCGCATCGTCACGACCACGACGGGCTTACCCATGATCGTGGTGCCCTTCGTGCCCCCGCTGGACTCGTAGGCCTCGACCTGCTTGACGGACATGTCCCAGGTTCCGGGCACGTACTCCCCTGTCAGCTCCATTCGTCACACCTTAGGCGAACCGGCCGCCGGGTCGCGATCGGCGGCGACCGACTGCCAGGAGGCGTCGGCGGCCGGAGAGATGCCTGGCGGGCGGCGGTACGGCAGCGTTTGGCAGGACTGCGTCCGTTTTCACCATACAGTACATTAGATGGTGAATTCAGTCTTTCCTGAAGTCAGGTGTGCGTCGGCTGCGGCCCTGATCTGGTGGATAGGTCACCGCGAGGAAGGTCGAGCCCATGGCACCGTCACCGGAACCCGCAGCAGACGCCGAGCAGCTGATGATGGGCGCCGTGCCCGGAGCCGCCGCGCTCGGGCGCGGGCCGGTCCCGGACGGCGACTACTCCCGGCACGAGTACCACCACCCGGCCGCGGGCTGGGGCGCGGCACGCAGCGTCGGCAAGGTGCTGCTGCGCTCCCCCGAACCGGTCGAGGGCGTGAAGGCGCTGCTGGTGATGAACCACGAGGACGGCGGTTTCGACTGCCCCGGCTGCGCCTGGCCCGACGACCCGACCGGGCTGCGCCTGGACATCTGCGAGAACGGCATCAAGCACGTCACGTGGGAGATGGCCCCGCCACGGGCCGACCGGCAGTTCTTCGCCGCGCACCCGGTCGCCGAGCTGATGAACTGGACCGACTACGACCTGGAGGCCGTGGGGCGGCTCGCCGAGCCGATGACCTACGACCCGGACACCGACCGCTACGTCCCGATCTCCTGGGAGGACGCGTACGCCATGGTCGGCACCACGCTGCGCGGCCTGGGCAGCCCGAACGAGGCGGCGTTCTACACCTCCGGGCGGCTGAGCAACGAGGCAACGTTCCTCTACCAGCTGTGGGTACGCGAGTTCGGCACGAACAACCTGCCCGACTGCTCGAACATGTGCCACGAGGCCAGCGGCCGGGCGCTGCAGGCAGCCATCGGCTCCGGCAAGGGCACCACCGACCTGGAGGACTGGGAGCAGGCCGACGCGATCTGGCTGATGGCCGACAACGCGGGCAGCAACGCGCCCCGCATGCTGACCTGGCTCGCCGAAGCCGACCGGCGCGGCGCGACCCTGGTGCACATCAACCCGCTGATCGAGGCCGCGTCGCGGCGCACCATCGTGCCGCACGAACTCGTCGACATGGCCACCTTCCGCACCACCCGCACCGGGACCAGGAACGTGCAGGTCAACATCGGCGGCGACCTGGCCCTGTTGCGCGGGGTGGCCAAGGCCGTGTTCGAGGCCGCGGACGGCGACCCGACCGTGCTGGACCGGGAGTTCATCGACAGCCACACGTCCGGCTTCGAGGACTACCGGGCGGCCGTCGACGCCACGTCGTGGGCCGACATCGTGCGCGACTCCGGGATCACCGAGGTCGACATCCGGGCGCTGGCCGGGTCGTACATCGCCTCGCAGCGCGTCATCATCGCCTGGTGCCTCGGGCTGACCCAGCACGAGCACGGCGTCGACACGGTCCGCGAGATCGCCAACGTGCTGCTGCTGCGCGGCAACATCGGCCGCCCCGGCACCGGGCCGTCGCCGGTGCGCGGGCACAGCAACGTGCAGGGCAACCGCACCTGCGGCGTCAACCACCGGCCACCCAAGGCCTTCCTGGACCGGCTGGCCCAGGCGTGCGGCATCGACCCGCCGCGCGAGCACGGCCTGGGCACGGTGGACGCGATCGAGGCGATGCGGCGCGGCGAGCTGAAGGTGTTCGTCGCGATGGGCGGCAACTTCGTGCTGGCCGCGCCCGACCTGCCGCGCACCTTCGAGGCGCTGCGCAACTGCGACCTGACCGTGCAGGTCAGCACGAAACTGAACCGCAGCCACCTGGTACACGGGCGGCGCGCGCTGATCCTGCCCTGCCTGGGTCGGTCCGAACGCGACATACAGGCGGCCGGGGAGCAGGGCGTCACCGTCGAGGACTCGATGGCGATGGTGCACATCTCGTTCGGGATGAAGGACCCGGTGTCGCCGCACCTGCGCTCGGAGTGCGCCATCCTCGGCGGGATGGCGCAGGCCACCCTGCCGGACAGCCGTACGCCGTGGCAGGACTACGTCGACGACTACGACCGGATCCGCGACATCATGTCCCGGGCGCTGGAGGGGTTCGAGGACTTCAACGCCCGCGCCCGCCGCCCGCACGGCTTCCGGCTCGACCAGCCCGCCCGCGAGCGGGTGTTCCTGACCCCGTCGGGCCGGGCGGAGTTCTGGACCGGGCCGCTGCCCGACGACGTCGACCCCGGCGAGGGCCGCCTGACGTTGACGACGGTCCGCTCGCACGACCAGTTCAACACGACGATCTACTCCAATGACGACCGTTACCGCGGCGTGAAGGGCCTGCGCACCATCATTTTCATGAACGCCGACGACATGCGGGCGCGCGGGCTGGCCGAGTTCGACCTGATCGACGTGACCAGCTTCTCCCGCGACGGCTCGCAGCGCACCGTGTACGGCTACCGGGCCGTCGAGCATCCGATCCCGCCGGGCAACGCGGCCGGGTACATGCCGGAGCTGAACGTGCTGTGCGGGCTCGCCGACACCAGCACCCAGAGCGAGCAGCCGGTGACCAAGCACCTGGTCGTCGAGGTGACCAAGCAGGCGACCGCCTGACCTTCTCGTTACTGCGGAGAGCCGAACACGCCAGGGTTGCGGGCGGTCCAGTCGAACAGCGGCTGCAGGGCGTCCATCAGCTCGACGGCACGCGCCGTGGGCGAGTACAGGATCTGCACCGGGGTGGTGGGGATGACCTGCCGCTCGATGAGTCCGTGCTGTTCGAGTTCGCGCAGGCGCTGGGTCAGGACGCGGTCGGAGATGCCGTCGGCGAACGCGCGGTAGTGCCCGAACCGGCGTGCGCCCCGCCGCCCGGCCAGCATGATCATGCCCACCCAGCGGCGGCCCAGCAGCTCCAGGACCGGCTGGAAGCCGCGGCACGCCGCGTCGCTGGCGCCATGGTGGTCGGGCACGTACGCGGAGAGCCTGGCAGTCGTCACTTACCGATAGTAAGCAGCTAACCGGGGTCTGCCCACCCACCCGAGCCACGCCAGGCTGGATCGGTTCGCCCGCACCGTGGACCGGGCTGACGCAGCGGCTCTTGACCTGAACCTGACTTGAACTTCTAGGTTGCGTTAAGGGCCGCGACAGCCGCTGCCCACCGAGGAGGCACCGATGACCGCGCAGACCGAGATCCCCGACCGCTACCGGTATGCCGTGATCCCGCACATCATGGTCGACGACGCGGCCGCGGCGATCGACTTCTACCAGCGGGCGTTCGGCGCGACGGAGGACATCAGGATCGGCGCGCCCGGCGGCGGCATCCTGCACGCCGAGGTCACCATCGGGCGGTCGGTGCTGATGCTCGGCGACGCCAGCGTCGAGGAGGCCGAAGCCGGCTCGTTCGCCGCGCCGACGGCACTCGGTGGCGGCACCTCGGTCACCCTGCACGTGTACGTGCCGGACGTGGACAGCCTGGCCAGGCGGGCGGAAGCGGCCGGTGCCGTGATCCTGCAGCCGCCGACGGACATGTTCCACGGCGACCGCACGGTCATCCTCCGAGACCCGGCGGGCCACCTGTGGGTGTTCCTCACCCACCTGGAGGACGTGTCGGAGGAGGAGCTACACCGCCGCATCGGCCGGGGGTGATCCGGCTGCCGTGCCCGGCGTCGACAGAGCGAGCCCGGCCGAGCGGTCACCTACATTGCGTAGGATCGTTTCGGCTGGCGCTCGTTGTGCGATATGTGGCGGGCTCGGTCGAGAACTATCTCGCGCCGCACCCGGAGATGCTCAACGAGTGATCCACCGACAGGTGCTCACGGTCAGCGGTCGAGCGCCTTCGCCATGATCTGTTCCCGAAACACCCCGTCCGGCATCAGGTCACCGGGTTCAGCGGTGAGCTGGAAGCCGTGGCGTCGGTAGAGCGCGGCGGCGGCATCGTTGCCGTCGGCCACGGCCAGTTTCAGCACGTCCGCGCCGCCCTGCCGGGCCCAGGCCTCGACCGCCGCCAGCAGCCGGTCCGCCACTCCCCGGCCTCGGGCGGCCGGAGCCACCCACATCGAGATCAGCTCAGCCACGGCCCGGTCGTCGGTCGGCACGCCGCCGGCCATGCCCGACGGGCGGCCGTCGAGCGTCGCCACCAGGTTGTACGAGCCTGGGATGGCGAGCCGGGCCCGCCACCGCTCGGGGCGGTCGCCGTCGCCCTGCCAGTCCGCCAGCCGGGACCCGAAGGCGTACGGCGCCTCCGTGAGCGCGGCGAGCCGCAGTTCCCGCCAGACGGGCCAGTCGTCGGTGGTCAGCACCCGAAGTTCGATCACGGGAGCAGCCTGCCCGTGCGGCGGTGCGCCCGCCACCGCTTTACCCCGGCCCGGTCATGCGGCGTCCCGGCGCAGGATGTCGTCGAGGGTCTCCCGGCGTACGAGCAGCCGTGCCCGACCCTCGCGGACCGCGATCAGGGGCGGGCGGCCGACCAGGTCGTAGTTCGACGCGAGCGGGAAGTGGTACGCGCCGCAGCCGGGCACCGCGAGCAGGTCACCGGGCCGCAGGTCGCCGGGCAGCGGTTCGTCGCGGACGAGCACGTCTCCGGTCTCGTCGTGGCGGCCGACGACCGTCGTCGGCACCGTGTCCGCGTGGCTCGGCCGTCCGACCAGGACGGCGGTGTAGCGGGCGCCGTACAGCGCGGGACGCGGGTTGTCGCTCAGGCCGCCGTCGACGGCCACGAGCTGGTGGCCCGGCTCGTGGCGTACGGCCAGGACGCGGTAGAGCGCCACGCCCGCGCGGGCGACGACGGCCCGGCCCGGGGTCACCGACAGCCGAGGCCGTGGCACTCCCGCGCGGTCGCAGGCCAGGGACAGCACCCGGCGCATCCGGGCCGCGAACGGGTCGACGGGCAGCGTGCTGTCCTGCCCCGGGTGCGCGACGGCGAACCCGCCGCCGAGGTTGATCTCCTCGATGCGTACGCCGTGGGTCCGGCGCAGTTCCGCGCAGGCGGCGATGAGCTGGGTGATCGCGTGTTCGTAGCCGCCGAACTGGGCGAGCTGCGAGCCGAGGTAGACGTCGAGCCCGGCGAGTTCCAGCAGCGGGCTGGACGTGATCTCGTCGACGAGCGCGGCGAGTTCGGCCCCGGCGGTGGGCACGCCGAAGCGGTCCTCGCTCGGGCAGGCGGGCAGGCCCGGCGCGGTGAAGCCGAGCTGCGCGGGCAGCAGCCGCAGCATGACCCGCTGCCGCAGCGGCCGCCGGGTGCAGGTCAGCCGGGCGATGTCGGCGGCGGACTCGATGACGACCCGGCCCGCGCCGCGCGCGTCGACGTCGCCGTGCACCACGATGCGCTCGGGCGGGAAACCGGCGGCCAGCGCCAGGCGCCACTGGCCGGTGGAGTACACGGCCAGGCCCAGGCCGGCTTCGTCGATCCAGCGCAGCAGGCCACGGCTGAGCAGTGCCTTCGCCGCGTAGTAGACCTGCGCGGGGCCGAACGCGGCGGCGTACGCGGTGCAGCGTTCCCGGACGTCGGCCTCGTCCAGGACGTAGGCGGGCGTGCCGTACTCCTGCTCGATCTCCACCAGCGGCACGCCGCCGACGCTGAGGCCCGCGCGCCCGTGGGCGGTGGTGAGCGGCCACAGCTCGCGGTCGACTCCACGGGGCGGCAGGGACGAGCGCAGGGACGGCAGGACGTCGCCGAGGGTCATCGCGAACCCTCCGGCGGCAGTGCGGGGTGGCTCAAGGGCGGCCTGGTCGTTGTCACGCCACCATGACATCCGGCCCGGACGCCTGCACGCCAGGGCCTTGACGCGATCACTACGGCGGCGGCCCGTTTCTTGACGCGGCGGCGGCGTCAGCTGTCCCGCAGCCGGGCGACCAGCTCCCCGGCGCGCCGCCACCAGTACTCGTAGCGTCCCGGATACAGGTCGTTCAGCGCGTTCAGGCGCTCGTACGCCTCGGCGGCGTAGGCCGGGTCGTCCTCGGCGTCGCCGATGAGCAGGCACACGTTGGCCAGCGAGCCCGCGACCAGCGCGGGAGCGCGCTCGGCGTACTCCCGCAGGATCGGCTCGGCCTGCCGCGCGGAGCGGGCGGCGTCCGCCCGGCGGCCCTGGGCCAGCAGGACCTCGGCCTCGGTGGACAGCGGCATCGCCCAGCGGCGGCGCTGGGCCGCGGTGGCCGGTTCGCCGTCGACGTCGCGCAGCACGGCCATCGCCGCGCCGACCTCGGCCAGGGCCTCGTCGAGGCGGCGCATGCGGGTCAGTGTCGTGGCGTGGTTGGTCAGCGCGGTGGCCAGCAGGTGCCGGGCGGCGCGGCCGGTCTGCGTACGGGCGAGGTCGATCGCCTCGGTCTCGGCGGCCTCGGCTTCGGCGAAGCGGCCGAGCAGGGTCAGCGACGTGCCCCGCAGCACCAGCAGCTCGATCTCGATCTCGGGGTGGCTGCGCGGCGCGGCGGTGCGCAGCACGTCGAGGGCCTGGGCCAGCGGTGCGAGGGACTCGGCGGTCCGGCCCAGGTCGCCCAGCGCCGCGCCCCGGTTGAGCAGCAGCGGCACCTGCCCCACCGCCGACAGCACCTCCGGGGCGGTCTGCTCCAGCTCGGTGAACAGGGCCAAGGCCTGCTCCCCCGCTGCCAGGCTCTCGGCGGCGAGGCCCAGCTGGCGCAGCACGAAGCTGCGCAGCGACATGAGTTCGGCGCCGAGCACGTGCACCATCTCCGAGCCCTGTACGGCGGCCGAGCGCCAGACCTGCTCGGCGGCGTCGAGTTCGGCCAGCGCGGCGGGCCGGTCCGGTTCCTGCTGCACGGCCAGCCAGCGGGCCATGCACAGCCGTACCCAGACGAGCAGGGTCGCGCCGTCGTCGCCGTCGGCGGCGTACCCGGCTTCGAGTTCGCGGGCGAGCCGGAGCGCCCCGGCGTGGTCACCGAGGCTGGCGAGCCGCTGGGCGGAGATGAGGGGATCCTGCTGCACCCGCCCAGCCTGCCACATCATGATCGCCGAGCCGGGATTGCACCGGCCGACACCTAGATCTAGTATGCATAGCAGTTCTAGGTATAGGCGGTGTCCTCGTGCACATCACGAAAGATCTCGTCGCGGCCTCGGCGACCCCCCTCGTGCTGGGCATCCTGGCCGAGGGAGAGAGCTACGGGTACGCGATCCTCAAACAGGTCAACGAGCTGTCCGGCGGGCACCTCGAATGGACCGACGGCCTGCTCTACCCGCTGCTGCACCGGCTGGAGCGGCTCGGCCACGTCGAGGCGACCTGGCACACCCCGATCGAGGGGCGGCGGCGCAAGTACTACCGCATCACCGAGCAGGGCCTCGGTGAGCTGGCCGAGCAGCGCCGCCAGTGGGCGGCCGTCGTGGAGACCCTGCGGGGCGTGTGGAACGCGGGCGCGGCGCTGCGCCCGATCCCCGCGCCGAACTGGGGGGTGACCGGATGACCGTGGACAGCAACAGCGACCTGGAGCAGCAGATCGCCGAATGGCGGGCGTACATGCGCCGCCGCCGCGAGCTGCACCAGACCGACGCCGAGGAGCTGGAGGACCACCTCCGCGACCGGATCACCGAGCTGACCTCCGCCGGGCTGCACCCCGACGAGGCGTTCCTGATCGCCGTCAAGCGCATGGGCAGCCTCGACGAGCTGTCCCGCGAGTTCGCCCGCGAACACTCCGAGCGGCTGTGGAAGCAGCTCGTGCTGACCGGCGACGACGCCGCCACGGCGAGCACCGGCAAGCGGCGCGACCTGCTGATCATGATCGCGTTCGCGGCGGCGGCCGCGCTCGCCATCAAGGCGCCCGCCCTGTTCGGCGTGGACATGACCGACGACGACAGCGGCTTCTACCTGCGCAACATGGGGCTGTTCGCGCTCGCGCCGCTGGCCGCCTACTTCGCGTGGCGGCGCGGCCTGAAGCCGGGGCTCATCGCCGTGCTGGCGGGATTGTTCGCCCTCGGGGCGGTGGCCGTCAACGCGTACCCGATGGGCATGGACACGCAGACGATCGTGCTGAGCACGATCCACCTGCCGATCGCGCTGTGGCTCGTGGTCGGCGTCGCCTACACCGGCGGCGAGTGGCGCTCGGACCGCAGGCGGATGGACTTCATCCGGTTCACCGGCGAGTGGCTCATCTACTTCGTGCTCATCGCGCTGGGCGGCGGCGTGCTGACCGCGTTCACCGTGAACATCTTCTCGGCCATCGGCATCGACGCCGAGACGTTCGTCGGGACGTGGCTGGTGCCCTGCGGCGCGATGGCCGCGATCGTCGTCGCGGCCTGGCTGGTCGAGGCGAAGCAGAGCGTCATCGAGAACATGGCGCCGGTGCTGACCCGGGTGTTCACCCCGCTGTTCACGGTCACGCTGCTGGTGCTGCTGGGCGCCATCGCCTGGACCACCAACGGCATCGACGTGCAGCGCGACGTGCTCATCATCTTCGACCTGCTGCTGGTCGTGGTGCTCGGCCTGGTGCTGTACTCCATCTCCGCCCGCGACCCGGCGGCCCCGCCCGGTGTCTTCGACAAGCTGCAACTGGCCCTGGTGGTCGCCGCGCTGCTCATCGACGTGCTGGTGCTGGCCGCGATCACCGGCCGGATCACCGAGTTCGGGTTCACCGCGAACAAGACCGCCGCGCTCGGCGAGAACCTGGTGCTGCTGGCCAACCTGGCCTGGTCGGCGTGGCTGCTGCTCGGATTCGTCCGCGGCCGGCTGCCCTTCGGGCGCATGGAGCACTGGCAGACCCGCTACCTGGCCGTGTACGCGGCCTGGGCCTGGGTCGTGCTGCTGGTGTTCCCGCCGCTGTTCCGCTTCGCCTGATCAGGGGCGATCTACGAGACGGCGCGATGCCCCTTCGGGCCGCGCCGTCTCGTATGTGCCACCGACTGTGCGTGGTCATCCGCCCAGGGCCACCGCCGCGCCCAGGCACAGCAGGGTGCCGCCGGTGAGCAGTTGCAGTCCGCGGTGTACGGCGGGCTTCGACACCAGCGTGCGGCCACGGTTCACCGTCCAGGTGAACACGACGTACCAGGCGGCGGTGACCAGCGCCCACAGCGCTCCCAGGGCGACGCTGGAGGCGAAAACCGGCCCGTCGTGCGTGACGAACTGCGGCAGCAGCGAGATCGCGAAGACCCCGGCCTTGGGGTTGCCGAGGTTGGTGGCGAGCCCGGCGGTGTACGCGCCCCAGTAGCCCGTGGTGCGGACTCCCGCCGACGGGCTGGGATCGAACGCGGGGCGGCGGCGTACGGAGCGCAGGGTGCTGAGGCCGAGCACGGCGAGCACGACGCCCCCGGCCACGCGCAGCGCCTGGTAGGCGTGAGGGTTGGCGAGCAGGACGGCCGACAGTCCCGCGGCGGCGGCCACGGTCCATGCGAGCAGGCCGGTGCAGGTGCCCGCGATGCTGGCCCAGGCGGCACGGGGTCCGCCGTGCAGGGTCTGGCGCAGCATGAGCGCCTGTCCCGCGCCGGGCAGCATGGCCAGCAGCCAGGTGGTGCCGATGAACAGCGGAAGATGCGTGGGCATGGCTCCACGATGGCAAACCGTCGGCCTTCAGAGAAGTTAAAGATCAAGCCCTCTGACTTAAGATTCGTGTATGCCACCGGGGCCTGACACCTTGCGACTGCTGGCGCTGATCGGCCGCCACGGTTCGCTGGCGGCTGCCGCGCAGGCGCTCGGCCTGACGCCCGCGGCGGTGACGCAGCAACTGGCCAGGGCCGAGCGCGACTGCCGAGCGCCCCTGGTGCGCCGCGGTCCACGGGGAGCGAGCCTGACCGAGGCGGGCATGATGCTGGCCGAGCACGGCCGCGTCGTCGACGAGGCGGCCGCGAGCGCCACTGCCGCACTCGACGGCCTGCTGGGCCGGCTGTCGCTGCGGCTGCGCATCGGCGCGTTCCAGGCGGCGGCGCTGCGGCTGCTGCCACCAGCGCTGACGGCCCTGCGGCACCGCTATCCCGACACCGACCTGTCGATCATGGACATCACCTCCGATCGCGGCGTGGACGCGGTCGCCGCGGGCGAGATGGACGTCGCGGTCATCGCGGCGTGGGATCAGCCGCCCGTGCCGCCCGGCCACGTACGGCTGCATCCGCTCCTGATCGACCCGATGGTCGCCGTGCTCCCCGACGACCACCCGCTCGCCCGCGACGCCGCCGCGCCCGCGATCGACCTGGGCAGCCTGCGCGACGAGGCGTGGGTGACGATCCGTGCCGGTCACGCGGCACGGGCCCAGTTCGACCGGGCGGCCGCCGCGGCGGGCTTCGTGCCACGGGTGCGGTTCGAGACCGAGTCGTACGACGTGGCGCAGGCGTTCGTGGCCACCGGAGTCGCCGTGGCCCTGGTGTCGCGCCTGGCCCTGAGCCGCCTGCCGGGGACCGTCCACCGTGAACTGACCGGATCGGGGCTGAGCCGCAGCATCCACGCGGTCACACTCGCCGAACACGGCGTGACGCCCATGGTGGCGACGTTCCTGCGGCTGCTACACGACGTCACCGGGGACCTCACCGCATCGTGGCCGGGCACGAGTGCGGCGGGAACGGACTAGCCGCCCGCGTCAGATCTCGATGATGTGCCGACCGCCGCGGAAGGGCACGTTCTCCAGGCGGACCGGGCCGTCGAAGCCCGCCGGGCGCTCGGCTGAGCGCAGCGTCGCACCGTCGGCGTCGAGGCCGAACAGGGTGCGCAGCACCATCAGCACCGAGCCCGCCGACCAGGCCTGCGGCGAGGAGGGCGTCGGATACTCCACCGGCTTGTCGCCCTTGCGGTCGAAGCCCGCGAAGACCTCGGGCAGCCGGTAGCCGAACGCGGCGGCGGCCTCCATGAGTTTGAGCGCGAGTTCGGCGGCCTCGGCCCGGTGACCGTAACGGCGCAGGCCCTCGGCGATGATCGCGGTGTCGTGCGGCCAGACGGTGCCGTTGTGGTACTCGATCGGGTTGTAGCCGTGGTCGGCGCTGGACATGGTCCGGATGCCCCAGCCGGAGGACATCTTCGGGTCGAGCAGCAGCGCGACGGTGGCCTCGGCGTGCTCGTCGTCGACGATGCCGCTCCACAGCAGGTGCCCGATGTTCGAGGTGGCCGCGTCGACCTGGCGTTTGCCGCCGTCGAGGGCGAGCGCGAAATGGCCGCGCTCGGCGATCCAGAAGTCCGTGTTGAACCGCTCCCGTAACGCGGCGGCCTCATGTTCGAGCTGGTCGGCGAAGGCCGGGTCGTGCCAGACGTCGCGGGCCAGACGCGCGGTGCGTATCCGCGCGTCGTAGGCGTACCCCTGGATCTCGCAGGTGGCGATCGGCGGCTCGGCGACCTTGCCGTCGGCGAACATGATGGAGTTCCAGGAGTCCTTCCAGCACTGGTTGACCAGTCCCTGCGACGACCTGGTGCGGTATTCCAGGTAGCCGTCGCCGTCGGGATCGGCCGGCCCGCGCATCCAGGCGACGGCGGCGCGCGCCGCCGGTTCCAGGCGGCGGACCAGGGCGGTGTCGGCGGTCCAGCGCTCGTACTCGTCGAGCAGGATGAGGAACAGCAGGGTCGCGTCGTGGGTGCCGTAGTAGGGGCTGTGCGGGGTGCGGCCGGTGAAGGTCAGCTCGCCGTGCCGGAGCTCGTGCGGGATCTTGCCCGGGTCGGCGTCGCGGAAGTCGTCGGACGCCGTGGCCTGGACCATGGCCAGGGCTTCCAGGGTGGTGGCGGCGAGCCGCGGCTGGAACGGCAGCGCCTGGAAGGCGGTGATGAGGCTGTCCCGGCCGAACAGCGCCATGAACCAGGGCGCGCCCGCAGCGGGCACCGAGTGCTCCATGCCGCGCAGCGGGTGGAAGCGCAGCGCGGCCAGGTCCATCAGGGCGTGCCGGTACGCGTGCCGGGCCGGGTCGAAGATCGTGTGCAGGACGGGGGCGTCGTCCAGCCACTGCTGCATCGTCTGCGGCATGTCCGGCTCCAGCTGGCCGAACCCGCCGTGCCCCACCCGCAGCTCGTGCTCGCCGTCGTTGTCGGTGCAGGTCACGTCGATGCAGGTGGTCCAGGAGCCGCGGGCGGGCAGCCGGATCGCCCAGCGGATGCCGCCGGGGTGCAGGTCACCGGGCTCGGTGAAAGAGACCTTCGTGGCGCGGGTGAAGCCGTCGCGGTGATACCCGAAGGTGATCGTGTCGGGGCCGACGGCGGTGGTCACCGGCCGGGAGCCGATCTTGGCGTCCTTGACCTCGAAGACGTCGGCGAAGTCCGCGCCCAGCGACAGCTCCAGGGTGAGTTCCCGCTCCTGGTCGCTGTAGTTCTCCAGGTGCAGATCCTCGTGTACGCCCGTCGCGACGATGCGCTCGCGCCACAGGGACAGGGTCGGGTTCACCCCGACGCTCACCGAGGGCAGGGTCGCCGAGATACGCGCCGAGTAGTACTGCGGGGTGTCGAAGCTGAGCAGGTGGAACTCGGCCCCGTCGATGGTCAGCCGCCACGTCGACAGGTGCCGGGTGTCGGCGAAGTACAGACCGTCCTCGGGCCCGTCGGTGTCGCCCAGCCCGTTCGTGGTGAAGAAGGTGCTGCCGTCGAGCAGTGCCAGCCGTGCCTGCGACATCGCTCCCACCAGCCCTCGGTCGCTCCCGTTCACAGGCTAGACCGCCCGGGGCGGGCAGCCGGGCCGGTCGCCGCAATCGCCGCGCGGCCGAAGCCCCAGTTCCACAAGGAAGATCGCCGTTTGCGGTCGAAACCTCGCGTTCAGCCACAGGTTTCGACCACAAGCCGCGATCTTCGCCGCAGAACGTCACTCCACCGAGGGTCAACTTGCATAGTCATACGGCGGTGTGCATATACTTTGCAGGTGTCCAAGGTGCTAACGTCCCTTCCTGTCGGTGATCACGTCGGAATCGCCTTTTCCGGCGGCCTCGACACTTCAGTAGCTGTCGCGTGGATGCGCGAAAAAGGTGCCATTCCATGCACCTATACCGCAGACATCGGCCAATATGACGAACCGGACATCGCTTCGGTGCCCGGCCGCGCCACCGCCTACGGCGCGCAGATCGCCCGGCTGGTCGACTGCCGCGCCGCCCTGGTCGAGGAAGGCCTCGCGGCGCTGGCCTGCGGCGCGTTCCACGTCCGGTCCGGCGGCCGCGCCTACTTCAACACCACCCCGCTGGGCCGCGCCGTCACCGGCACCCTGCTGGTGCGCGCCATGCTCGACGACGGCGTGCAGGTCTGGGGCGACGGCTCGACCTTCAAGGGCAACGACATCGAGCGGTTCTACCGCTACGGCCTGCTGGCCAACCCGTCGCTGCGGATCTACAAGCCGTGGCTGGACGCGCAGTTCGTCAGCGAGCTCGGCGGCCGCAAGGAGATGTCGGAGTGGCTGCTCGCCCGTGACCTGCCCTACCGCGACAGCACCGAGAAGGCGTACTCCACCGACGCCAACATCTGGGGCGCGACGCACGAGGCCAAGTCCCTGGAGCGCCTGGACACCGGCATCGAGATCGTCGAGCCGATCATGGGTGTGCGGTTCTGGGACAGCACCGTGCAGATCGACGCCGAGGACGTCACGATCGGCTTCGAGCAGGGCCGCCCGGTGACCATCAACGGCAAGGAGTTCGGTTCCGCCGTCGACCTGGTCCTGGAGGCCAATGCCATCGGCGGCCGGCACGGCCTGGGCATGTCCGACCAGATCGAGAACCGGATCATCGAGGCCAAGAGCCGGGGCATCTACGAGGCCCCCGGCATGGCCCTGCTGCACGCCGCCTACGAGCGCCTGGTCAACGCGATCCACAACGAGGACACCGTCGCGGCGTACCACAACGACGGCCGCCGCCTCGGCCGGCTGCTCTACGAGGGCCGCTGGCTCGACCCGCAGTCGCTGATGCTGCGCGAGGCCCTGCAGCGCTGGGTCGGCTCGGCGATCACCGGCCAGGTGACGCTGCGGCTGCGGCGCGGGGAGGACTACTCCGTCCTCGACACGACCGGCCCGTCGCTGAGCTACCACCCGGACAAGCTGTCCATGGAGCGCACCGAGGACTCCGCGTTCGGCCCCGTCGACCGCATCGGCCAGCTGACCATGCGCAACCTCGACATCGCCGACTCGCGCTCCAAGCTGGAGCAGTACGCGCAGCTCGGCATCGTCGGCGGCAACTCGCACCTGCAGGTCACCGCCGCCGTACAGCCCGGCCCGCACCAGCTGATCGGCGTCCTGCCCGAGGGCGGCGCGGACACGATCGCGTCCCGGGGCCACGCCCCGACCGACGACGAAGCCCTCGACAACGCCGCCATGGAGTCGGGCACCGACTGATTCAGGCGAAGGAAGGGCACCTTCTTAACGCTCCCGCGTTGTGGAAGGTGCCCTTCCTTCGTCACCTCACGGTCGCGCTGGCGGCTCGCTCGCGAGGGCGGCGGGCAGCGGCTCGTGGTGCAGAATCTCCAGGCTCGCGACGGCGCGGGTCAGCACCACGTACAGCCGCTGCTGGCCGCGCGGTTCGGCCGCCACGATCGCGGCGGGCTCCACCACGATCACGTGGTCGTATTCGAGTCCCTTGACCAGCCCCGCGGGCACCACCGTGACGTGGGGCGCGTCGACGGCCGCCGCGATCGCGTCGCTCATGTGGTCGGCCACGACGACCGCGACACTGCCCTCGCCCGGCGCGCGGCGTGCGGCCTCACGGGCCGCGGCGGCCAGTTCCTCGACCTGCCGGACCGACAGGTCTCCCCCGGGCCGGTACGACCGGGTCGGCGCGATGCCCGGGGCGAGCATCCGGGCCGCGAACGCGGCCAGCACCTGCGGCACCCGGTAACCGGTACGCAGGTCGAGGGTCCGCGCGTCGCGCCGGGCGAGCCGCGCCAGCAGCACCCGCCACGTCGCGGCGGCCAGCGGATGGGTCGCCTGGCCGAGGTCGCCGACGATCGTCATCGACGCGTACGCCGCCCGGCGCGCGATCATCCGGCACTCCATCGGCGACAGGTCCTGCGCCTCGTCAAGGATCACGTGCGCGTAGTCGTCCCAGGTGGCGGGCTCGTCGTCGGGTTCGGCGACCGGCAGCGGCTCGGCCAGCACCGGCACGTAACCGTCCTCGCCGTACGGGTCGTACCCGTCGGTCCAGCTCACCACCTGGTGACCCTCGCGCAGGATGATCGCCGCCGCCCAGCGCTGCGCCTGCGCAATCGCGTCGTTGTCGATCGACTGCCCGGCGACGGCCATCGGGGTCGGCAGGCCGGGCGCGTACAGGCTCCAGCCGTCGTGCAGCCCCAGGCTGAGCACGAACGTGTCGACCAGTTGCGGGCCCATGGTCAGCTCCCGCAGCCGCGCCGGCTCGATCCGGGCCGCCGGGGCGGCCGGCGGCTCGCCGAGCAGCTCGTTCAGCTCGTCGAGCAGCGGCACGTCGTCGACCGACCAGTCGCCGCCGTAGGAGGCTGCCAGCGTCTCGGCGGCGTCGCCGAGCACGCCGCGCGACCGGTCGGCGTCGCCGAGCCACGCCAGCACGTCCGCCGGGGTCAGCCGGGGCCACCAGGCGGCCAGGAAGCGCCGGAACTCGGGGCGGTCGCCGACGTCGTCGGTGAACAGGTCCCGTTCCAGGTGCTCGCCGTCGACCACCGCCCACAGCGCCTCCAGCAGCGCCTTGGCGGCCAGCGGGCGGGCGGCGTTGGGCAGCGTGGCGGTGGACGCGGCAAGCGTGCGCACCCGTTCCCGCACCCCGGCCAGTTCGACCGGGCCAAACTTGAGGACCTGGCCCGCGTACACCAGCTTGAACTCCTGCGGCGCGGTCGGCGGGGCCTGCCAGATCAGCTCGCCCAGCACCTCGTCCATCCAGGTGCTGCCCTTGATCTCGGCGACGGCGGCGGGGTCGCGGCGTACGGCGGTCACGCCTTCGACGAGTTCGCCGATGGCGCGCAGGTGGATGCTGTCCTCGCCGAGAGCGGGCAGCACCCGGCTGATGTAGTTGGTGAACACCGTGGACGGGCCGACGACCAGCACCCGGCCGTCGGCGAACCGGCCCCGGTCGGTGTAGAGCAGGTACGCCGCGCGGTGCAGCGCGACCTGGGTCTTGCCGGTGCCCGGCCCGCCGGTGATCAGGGTGACGCCCCGGGCGGGCGCGCGGATCGCCTCGTCCTGCTCGCGCTGGATGGTGGTGACGATGTCGCGCATCTGCGGGCCACGGGCCCGCTGCAGGGCGGCGAGCAGCGAGCCCTCGCCGAGAACGCGCAGGTCGCCGGCGTCGTCCGGGGACAGCAGGTCGTCGTCGAGGTCGACGACCTCGCGGCCGCGGCTGATGATGACGCGGCGGCGTACGACGCCGAGCGGTTCGCCGGGCGTGGCCCGGTAGAACGCCGCGGCGGCGGGCGCGCGCCAGTCGATGAGCAGCGGCTCGCGGTCCTCGTCGCGTACGCCGAGGCGGCCGATGTGGTAGGTCTCGCCGTCGTCGAAGTCGAGCCGCCCGAACACGAGCCCTTCGGCTTCGGCGTCCAGCGCCCGCAGCTTGCCCGCCGCGTGGTGGACCATCGCGTCGCGTTCCACCAGCCCACCTGCGGGCCCGGCGGCGGCGCGCCCGTGTCCGTCGGCGGCCACCATCCGGGCCTGTTCCCGCATGGCCTCGGTGCGGTCGTACACCCGGTCGACGAGCTGCTGTTCGGCGGCGATCTCGGCTGTTCTGGCGTCAGACACAGTGCTCCCAGGCAGTGACGAATGGGGTTGAGTCACGAGCATATGGGCGGCTGCGCGCGCAAAGATCGTCATTCGGGCGGATTCGAAGCGGGTGACACGTCCGTTAGAATGAAAGTGCGGGAGGGACAAGCGAAGGGCTTGCACACCTCCCTTTCGCGTATCCGGTGAAGCGCCCCGGCCCCCGCCAAGAATCATGGCCGTGAATGTTTCCATCATCGCCGCATGCCACTAGGGTCAGGGCACCGATTGAGGATCTTTCGGCCGGTGGCATGGAAATCACACGCAATCATGGAGAACCGGAGGGGCGGGCAGATGCGGGGAATTCCGGTCGCCTCGCTGGTCATCGGCATCGCGTCGTCGCCCGCGCAGCGCCGCCAGCTCGCCCGGACGCTCGGCGGCAGCCCCGCCCTGCTGATCGTGTCGAGCGTCGAGCAGGCCCGCGACTTCCTCGGCGTGGCCGAGCCTGCCCCGACCGCCGTCCCGACCCCGGCCCCGGCCGTGCCGGTGCGCGCTGCGGAGCCCGTGCCGCCGCCACCGGCGGAACTGGCCGTCGACTCCGACCGCCGGTTGCTGCGCTGGCGCGACCGGGAGGTCGGCCTCACCCGGCTGGAGCACGACTTCCTGGTCTGCCTGACCGAGACGCCCGGCCAGGTCTGGACCTACGAGCGGCTGCACCAGGAGGTGTGGGGCAACAAGCACCTCGGCCGCGGCTCCGACATGCACTCGGTGGTACGGCGGGTCCGGCACAAGCTCACCCGGCTGGACGCGCCGGTGACGGTCCTCGCGGTGCGCGGGGTCGGGTTCCGGCTCGCCCCGGTCTGAGCGCGGCCACCCCGGACGCGGCCCGGCCCGCCCGATCGGGGTGATCGGGCGGGCCGGGTCATTCAGCGGTCAGGCGTCAACACTTGATCGGCGACAGCGTGAAGTTCTCCACTGTCGGCGTCGTGACGTTGATCCTCGTCTGACGGGTCTGGGGCTTCCAGCCGTCCTTGGCGACGATCAGCGTCAGCGGGTTGTTGCGCTTGTCCATCCAGTAGGCGTACTTGCCCTGGGCGTCGGTCGCGAACGTCCACGAGTTCGCCCACGAGTCGACCTGGACGACCGCACCCGCGATCGGCGCGCCCGCACCCTGGCAGCTGGTCCCGGTGACGGTGCCCAGCAGCTTGCCCCAGGTCTTCGGAGGCGTCACGTTCATGGTCACCGCGACCGGCGCCACCGTGTACGGCGTGTTCTCCTTGATCGAGACCGAGGCGGTGTAGGTGCCCGGCTGGTCGACGTTGGCCGACATGCCGACCGTGACGACGACCTTCGCGCCCGGCGCCAGCGTGACCGCGGTCTTGTCGACCGTCAGCCAGCTCACGTCGGCCGCGGCCGCGGCACAGCCCTCCAGACCCGGCAGCACCTCGCTGTCGGGCATCGCGCTGAAGTTGCCCGAGGAACCACCGATCTTGTAGAAGCCGCACGCCGCGCCGCCGCGGTACCGGGCGGTGTTGGCGTTGGGCAGGTTGGACCACGAGCCGGTGGCCGGGTCGAACGCGAAGCCCGCGTTGGTGATGGCACCACCCTGCGAGCCGCCGACGACCAGCAGCTTGCCGCTGGCCACCGCGAACGAGCTGGCCCAGCTGTCGACCGGCGCGTCGGCGATCGGCGTCCAGCTGTCAGCGCCGGGGTCGTAGGCGTAACCGGCCTTCTGCGCGGCCGTGCCGTCGTTGCCGCCGGTGCAGTAGACCGTGCCGTCGATCCCGCCGCAGGAGGCGAACGCCACCGACTTCGGGTAGTCGGCCACGGCCGCCCAGGTGTCGGTCGCCGGGTCGTAGCGGACCACGTCGTTCGACATCGGGGTGCAGGCGGCGGTGGTGCAGCCGCCGATGGCGTACAGCTTGCCGTCGGCCACGGCCTGACCGGCCGCGGCGCGCGGCGCGGGGTTGGCGGCCTTCGCCGTCCAGGTGTTGGCGGCCGGGTCGTACGACCAGGTGCCCGCGTCCGGACCGGAGGCACCCCAGCCGCCGGTCGCGATGATCTTCCCGCCGACGACGCCCACGCTCATGGCGTTGCGGGCTCCGGGCAGGTCGGCGATCGCCGTCCAGGTCTGCGCGACCGGGTCGTAGACGTAGTTCTTCGCCGACGAGGCCGTGCCGTTGCCGCCCGCGATCGAGTAGACCTTGCCGTCGAGGACGACGACCCGGTTGTCCATCACGTTGGCCGGGTAGTCGGCGATGTCGGTCCACGGGTCGGCCTGCGGGCCCACCGCGGGCGACGCCGCGTCGGAGGACTTGCCGGACGCCGCGTTCGCGGCGAACGACGTCGGCGCGGTGAGCCGCTGCACCGGAGCCCCGGCACTGCCGAGGATCTGCTGCTTGGTGATCCGCGAACCGTCGGCGCGCAGCAGTTCGAAGCCGCCCTCGCGCTCACCGAACTCGACCTCGACCGGCGCGCCGCCGGTGTTGGTCACGGTGAACGTCCTGGTGGCCGCGCCCGTGGGCATCTGCACCGTGGCGCTGACCGCGGTCGGCGCCACCTTGAGCCGGCCCGCCGCGAGCACGAAGTTCGCCGCGGTCGCCCAGTCGGGCTGTACGCCGACCTGCTTGGTCTGGCTGACGTAGTTGCCCGCCGAGGCGGTGAACGGGATCGTGCCGGTCAGCGACGAGAACAGCCAGTAGAAGCCGTCGGCCAGTTCCGGGTCGTCCGGGGTGGCCGTGGTGACGGCCTTCTCGGCCGGCCTGGAGCCGCTGGTGACGGTCGCGCCGTTGATGTAGCTGTCGTCGTTCTTGTCGCGGACGTTGCCGACGACCAGGCCGCCGTCGGTCGGAGCGCAGGTGACCTGGCTGCCGATCAGCACGTTGTCGACCGACCACCACCACTCGTACGACGCGTCGTAGTAGTGGAAGCGGACCTGCACCTGCGCCTTGCCCGCGGCCTGCGGGATCGCGATCTCGGTGGTGCGCGGACCGCGGAAGTCCGCCGCCTGCCGGAGCACGTTCGTCCAGGTCGCGCCGTTGTCGATGCTCAGGTCGACGTCGGCCCGGTCCGAGCCCAGCTGGTTGAAGTCCTGGTTGAACCGGATGACCGGAGCGGTGACGGCCGTCAGGTTGACCACGGGGCTGATCAGCGAGGAGTCCTGCGCCCCGCCGAGCCCGTAGTCATCGCTGTCGATGATGGCGAAGCCGCCGCTGCCACCGGTCAGGTTGCCCCGGTTGCCGTCGTCGGTGAACTTCCAGACCTGGCCCTTGCCCGCGTTGTCCACCACGGACCAGCCGGACGGGACGGTCGTGCCGTCGAAGGTCTCGTACTCGCCGTCCGAGCCGTAGCCGTAACCGGGAGCCGTGGTGCACTTGGTCGCGTCGACCGGCACCGCGACGTTCGCGGTGACGTTGCCCGAACCCACGACGACCTGCTTGGTGACGGTCTGGTAACCGGGGTACAGCGTCTCGACCTTCAGGTTGTACGTCGCACCCGCCGGCACCTTGACCGTGTAGCGGCCGTTGACCGGGGTGGTGTGGTCGTAGACGCCCGACTGGCCCTCGACGGTGACCTTCGCGTACAGCGGCCAGCCGTGCCCGGAGCCGTCGGTCACCGAACCGCTGACGTTGACGCTGGGGACAGGGCTCAGCGCGACGTCGACGGTGGTGGTCGCGCCGTCGGCGACGGTCGCCGCCCGCGTCACGCCGGAGTACCCGAACTGCGCGAACGCCACCTGGTAGTCCCCGACCGGGAGCAGGGTGGAGTACGTGCCGTTCGCCCCGGTGGTGACCTCGCGGTCGACCGAGCCGGTGATGGTCACCGTGACGCCGGCCAGCGGGCTGCCGGTCGTGGCGTCGGTGACGGTGCCCGCCAGGGTGCCGGTGTCGCCGATCGGGGCCGAGTTGAGCAGCACCAGCGCGTCCAGGCGACCCTCGCCGTAGACGTTGTTGTCGGCGGCGGTGCCGCCGCACTGGCTGTCGGCCTTGTCGATCGCCGCGCCGTTGAGCAGCGTACGGGTCGCGTCGATGTCACCGACCAGCGCCGGAGCCGCCGACCACAGCAGCGCGATCGCGCCCGCGAGGTGCGGGGCCGCCATCGAGGTGCCGCTGAAGCTGGCGTATCCGTCACCCGGCACGCTCGACCGCACGTTCACGCCGGGCGCGGAGATGTTCGGCTTGATCTCCCCGCCCTGCCCGGTGCCGCGCGAGGAGAAGCCCGCGATGTTGTTGTTGACGTCGTACGCGCCGGTCGAGTAGTTGCTGATCCGGCTGCCCGGCGAGCCGCTGGTCTGGCACGCCGAACCGTTGTTGCCGTTCGACCACGTGCCGAAGATGCCGGACGCGGCCCAGGCCAGCGTCACGTCCTCCATGAACGGGTCGTTGGACGGCAGCTCGGTGCCCCACGAGTTGTTGATGATGTTGGGGCGCTTGGCGGCGTTGGGGTTCTGGCCGTTGAGGTCCGTCGGCTCCAGCATCCACTCGCCGGAGGTGATCAGCGCGGCGTCGCTGGGGCAGCAGCCGTTCGCGGCGATCCACCTGACGCCGGGGGCGACGCCGATCTGGTTCGCGCCGTCGGAGCCCGCCATGGTGCCCATGGTGTGCGTGCCGTGGCCGTCGTCGTCGCAGGGCGCGGTCGCGCAGGCGCCGGCGGCGTCGAACCAGTTGTAGTTGTGGTCGAACGTGCCGTCGCCGTTGTTGCCCCGGTAGGAGGCGACCAGCGCCGGGTGGTCGAACTGGACCCCGGTGTCGATGTTGGCGATGGTGATGCCCTCGCCCTTGACGCCGTACTGGGACCAGACGTCATCGGCGTTGATGTTGGCGATGCCCCACTCCAGGGCGTTGACCGTCTGCTCGTCGGTGCCCTGGGTCGTCTCGGGCACCTGGTAGACGATCGGCGCGTAGAGGCCCTCGACCTCGGCGTGGGCGGCGAACTTCTGCACCGTGGCCAGCGAGCCGCCGGACACCTTGATCGCGTTGGACGCCCAGAACGTCTCGTACTTCAGGCCCGCGGCGTCGAGCTCGTCGCGCACCTTGGCCTGGCTCTGCTCGGCGGTCTTGCGCAGGGCGTCGGCGACGGCGGTGCCGCGCTGCGCCCAGTCCTTGATGTCCTTGGCCTTGCTGAGATCGGCCCGGTCCGTGAACCGGATCCAGAAGTCGCTCTCGCTCTTGGCCTGGAGCTGTTTGGCGAGCTCCGGTCGTATCTTGTCCGCTGCGGCGGTCCCCGGCGCGGCGAGCGCGGCCGAGCCCGTGGCCGCCACCCCCGTCACGGCGAGGATCATCGCCGCTGCGGCGCCGACCAGTGATCTGGCCGAGCGCCGCTGTGGTGGACGTCTGAACATCGGTGCTACCTCCCTCAGAACGACCCAGAGTGAAACAGGCCATGGTGAGGGTGCAGGGGGTAGCGCCGCGACGTTGCGAACCGGCGAACCACCTCCATGCCCACCAACAAAACCGCGCGGGTCACGCCGGTTGCCCGTTTGGACACTATGATCGAGCAGAAAGGACGATCAATAACCTGACGTGAGCAACTTGTCGCTAACGGTTGCCAGGCAAGCGACGCGCTTGCCCATCACTGTCAGGACCATGACGAGAGTGGGCGACGAGCCCACCGATGCCGGGCGGTTACGGTGACCGAGGACGACGAACGAATGGCAACGGGGTCCGATCAGGACGGTGGGCCGTTCCCGCTGCTGATCGCGGTCGCACCCTCCCCTGACGAGCGGATCCGGCTCGCCGAGCGCCTGGACGGCATCGCCCCGCTGCTGCTGGTGGCCGACCTGGACGAGCTGCGGCGGCTGATCGCCCCCGTGCAGCAGCGGGCCGAGGCGTCCGCCGCCGCTGACGCGTCCCTGGTCATCGACGCGGCCCGGTCCACGGCCCGCTGCCGCAACCGCGAGATCGACCTGACCCGCCTGGAACTCGACCTGCTGACCTGCCTTACCACCGAGCCGGTCCGGGTCTGGAGCTACGCCGAACTGCACCGCACGGTATGGCGTGACGCGGCGCTGGACGGCAAGTCCGACGTGCAGTCCGTGGTCAAGCGCCTGCGGCACAAGCTGCGCCAGCTCGGCACCGGCGCCACCATCGACGCGGTACGCGGCATCGGCCTGCGCCTGACCGACCGGCGGCAACCCCGGATCGGCCGTGCCTGATTCCTGCCCGAATTGAGCAGCCACACCGAAGCGCTCGACCCCACAGACGCTTCCTGAGCCGTTCTCAGCTCTTCACTTCGCCGTCGGAATACCGACATGCACCCACCGCACACCCGCGTCAACGCCAGCGGCGCCTCCCGCGCCGGCATCCAGCCGGACCACCCACCCCTGCCGCAACTCTTAAAGACTCGCGGCCTCGCTGCGGTCGGGATGCCGCGACTCTTTAAGAGTTGCGGCAGAGGGGGCGGGCGGGCGCGTCGGCCTGGTGAAGGTGGTCGGCCGGGTGGCTGGGCGGTCAGGCGTGGTCGTGTCCGGTCGGGGATGGGTGCCGGGGGGTGGTCTGCTCCGGTGGTAGTCCCCAGGCCTGCTCCAGCGCGTCTGCTGGGCGCGGGCGGGACCGGCGCGGCGGGGTGACCTTTCCGGTGGTGCCATGGCTGACCATGGCCGCCAGGGCGGTGGTGATCGGCACGGCGGAGATGAGCCCGATGGTGCCGACCACCGAGCGTACGATCTCCTGCGCCAGGAACTCGTTGGTCAGCATCTCCCCCAGCGGCGCTCCGCCCGCGGTGAGCAGCAGCAGGGTCGGCAGCGACGCACCGGCGTACGCCAGCACGATGGTGTTGATGACCGAGGTGATGTGCGCGCGGCCGACCCGCGACGCCGCCCGGTACAGGCCCCCGAAGCCCAGGTTCGGGTTCGCGCTGGCCAGTTCGGCGACCGTGTAGGCCTGGGTGACGGTGACGTCGTCGAGCACGCCGAGCGCGCCGATGAGGATGCCCGCCAGCAGCAGCCCCGGCATGTTGATGTCGGCGTTGACGAACGTGACGTACAGCGACTCCTCGCTGGCCATACCGGTCAGGTGCAGCAGCGACACCGACAGCGCGGACAGCCCGCCGGTCAGCGCCAGCGCGATCAGCGTGCCCAGTACGGCCATCGATGTGGGCGCGTTGAAGCCGTGCGTCAGGTAGAGCACCACCAGCATGATCGCCGCCGAGCCGACGATCGCGACCAGCAGCGGCGAGCTGCCCTCCAGGATCGCGGGCACGACGAACATCAGCAGCACGGCGAACGTGAACGCCAGCCCGGCCAGCGCCCACACACCGCGCCAGCGCCCGAACGCGATCACCGCGCCGACGAACGCCAGCACCAGCGCCCAGAGCCCGTCGGTGCGGTCGTGGTCGGCGATGTCGTACGTGATCACGCCCGACCCGTCGAACGACTCCGTCTCCATCACCACGACCTTGTCGCCCGCCTCGACCTCGGGCGCGCCCGGCCCGGACGGGATCGTGGTGGTGACCGCCTTGCCGTCGGCGAGCCGTACGACGACCTCGCCGCACACCGGTGGCGCGGTCTGCTCGGGGGTCTGCACCGGCGGCTCGGCGGCGTCGGCGCAGTCGATGACCTTCACGGACGCCACGACGCCGTCGTGGTTGACCGCACCGGTCCACGGTTCGGCCTTGAGGTCGCCGGGCCACAGCAGGATCAGGCCGAGCAGTGTGACCACGGCGGCGGGGATCAGCGCGGCCAGGGTCAGCCGGGTGGCTCGCCGCGACACCGGGACCGGGCCGTGCGCGTGGGCGTGGGAGTGCTCGGCGTGCTCACCGGCGGCGTCGAGGTCGTGGGGGGTCACCGGATGCTCCTCGGCGTGGGGTCGACGTCGTGGCACCCGGGGCGTGGCGCGATGGCGTCGCTGTCAGCGTCCGGCGAAGTGTAATCGCTGCTCCCGCCACCGCTTGCGGCCCGGGCCGGTCAGCCGGCGGGGCGGAGCTCGGCGACCAGTGCCCGGACCCGGTCGCCGATCTCGTCGCGGATCAGGCGGACGGCTGCGATGTCCTGTCCGGCGGGGTCGTCGAGTTTCCAGTCCTCGTGGCGCTGGCCGGGGAAGTAGGGGCAGACGTCGCCGCAGCCCATCGTGATCACCACGGTGGAGGCCGCCGCGTCCTGCGGGGTCACGATCTTCGGCGCCTGCCCGGTGATGTCGATGCCGACCTCGCGCATCGCCTCGACGGCGACGGGATTGACCTGGTCGGCGGGCGCCGACCCGGCGGAGCGAACCTCGACGGCGTCACCGGCGAGGTGTCTCAGCCACCCGGCCGCCATCTGGGATCGGCCCGCGTTGTGCACGCACACGAACAGGACGCTGGGTGTCGGGTCGGTCATCACGGTTCTCCTCGAAAGGGTTCGCGGCGAGCGGGTAGAGGGCGAGCACCAGCGCGACGCCGATCAGCGCTCCGGCGAGCTGCGCCGTCACGAACGCGGGCACGCTGGCCGGGGCGATCCCGGCGAAGGACTCGGTGAAGGCGCGGCCGATGGTGACGGCGGGGTTGGCGAAGCTGGTGGAACTGGTGAACCAGTAGGCGGCCCCGATGTACGCCGCGACCGTGGGCGCGGCGAGGGCGGTGCGGCCGGTGCGCACCAGCGCGAAGACGAGCAGCAGCAGCCCGGCCGTGGCGACGGTCTCGCCGAGCCACAGCCGGGGCCCGGTCCGGACCGTCGCGGACAGGCCCTGGGCGACCCCGAACATCGCGTTGGCCAGCACCGCGCCGCAGATCGCCCCGAGCGTCTGCGCCACGACGTACCCGGTGGCGTCCCTGCCCGGCAGTCCCGCGCCATCCCGGCGGCCCAACCACCACGCCGCGACTGTGACCACCGGGTTGAAATGGGCGCCCGACAGCGGGCCGAGGATCACGATCAGCACCGCCAGGGCGAACACGGTCGCCGTGGAGTTCTCCAGCAACTGCAGGCCCATGTCGTACGGGGACAGCCGGGTCGCCGCCATCCCGGATCCGGCGACGGCGGTCACCAGCAGCGTGGTGCCGAGACATTCGGCTAGCAGCCGTCGGGGAAGCGGAGCGGCCATCAGCACTCCCGGCGGTCGCCGGAGGTGGCCCGCGCCCGCGCGGCAAGCACGCTCAGGTGTGCGGCGGCGGCATCGAGGACGTCGGGGTCGAGGTGGTAGTAGGTGTAGCGGCCGTGCGGTTCGGCCCTGACCACCCCGGCGTGACGCAGCACGCGCAGGTGGTTGGAGATGTTGGGCTGCGTCAGGCCCAGGTCCTCGACGAGATGGCAGGTGCAGGCGGGACCTGCGGCGAGCACGTCGACGATGGCGGCGCGTGCCGGATCGGCCAGCAGCCGCACCACCTCCGAGGCATCACCGGGAACTGATATCACCACCCGCTTATGAGACAGGGCGGGACGTCAGCGCCGCAAGTTCGCAGACATGAACATCCGGTGCCGGGCTGACCGTCAGTCGGCCGGCGTGACGTCCAGGACAGCCGACAGGGCCGCCAGCCGCGAGCGGTTGGCCCGGTACCAGACCCACGTGCCGCGGCGGTCCGACTCGACCAGACCTGCTTCACGCAGCACCTTCAGGTGATGCGAGATGGTGGGCCCGGTCAGCTCGAAGGCCGGGGTGAGGTCGCAGACGCAGATCTCCCCCGCCGCCGCCGAGGTGATCATCGACAGCAGCTGCAACCGCACCGGGTCACCCATGGCCTTGAACGCGGCGGCGACATCCGCGGCGGCGTCCGCCGGAACGGCAGCGGTGGCCAGGGGCGCGCAGCACACCTCGGCATCGAGCACGGTCAGCTGCTTGGGCATACGTCTAGGTTGACAGGTTTCGAAGCAGGCGGCAACGTGCTGAGTTGACAGATGTCTAAGTAGGCGGCAACCTGGAACCATGATTAGAGAATCTTCTAAGCAAGCAGGCCAGAGTCACCTTCCCGTCGTGGTGGTCGGCGCGGGGCCCGTCGGCCTCGCCGCCGCCGCCCACCTGGCTGAGCGCGGCCTCGACTTCCTGGTCCTGGAGGCCGGCGACGGCCCGGCCGCGGCCATGGCCGGCTGGGGGCATGTGCGGCTGTTCAGCCCCTGGCGGTTCAACCTCGACCAGGCGGCCCGCCGGCTGCTGGAGGCCGACGGCTGGACCGCGCCGGACCTGGCCGACCTGCCGCTGGGCGCGCAGATCGTGACCGGCTACCTGGAACCGCTCACCGCACTGCCCGCGCTGGCGGGCCGCGTGCGATACGGCGCGAAGGTGGTCGCGATCAGCCGCGACGGCGTCGACCGGATCCGCACCGACGGCCGGGAGCACACCCCGTTCCTGATCCGCCTGGCCACGGGCGAGGAACTCACCGCACGAGCCGTCGTCGACGCCTCCGGCACCTGGCCCACCCCGAACGTCCTGGGCGGCTCCGGCCTGCCCGCCCACGGCGAGCCCCAGGCAGCGGCATACCTCGACAGCGCGCTGCCCGACGTGCTGGGCGCCGACCGCGACCGCTTCGCCGGGCGACACACCCTGGTCGTCGGCGCTGGCCACTCCGCCGCCAACACGCTGCTCGCCCTGGCACAACTCGCGGCGCAGGCGCCAGGCACCGCGGTGAGCTGGGCGATCCGCACCGGCGCGGCGACCCGCACCTACGGCGGCGGCGACGCCGACGCCCTGCCCGCGCGCGGCGCGCTCGGGTCCCGCGTACGGGCGCTGGTCGACTCCGGTGTGATCACGCTGCACGCCGGGTTCTCGGTGCGGTCGGTCAGTGTGGACGGCGGCCGGGTGACGGTGACCGCCCGCAGCGGCGAGCGCGTCACCGCCGACCGGATCGTGGCGGCCACCGGCTTTCGGCCCGACCACACGATCGCCTCCGAGCTGCGGCTCGACCTCGACCCCGTGCTCGGCTCGACCCGCGCGCTCGCGCCGCTGATCGACCCGAACCGGCACTCCTGCGGCACCGTGCCACCGCACGGCGTCGACGAGCTCACCCATCCCGAACCCGGCTACTTCACCGTCGGCGCGAAGTCGTACGGACGCGCGCCGACGTTCCTCATGGCCACCGGGTACGAGCAGGTCCGCTCGGTGGTCGCCGCTCTGGCCGGAGACTGGGCCGCCGCCCGCGACGTGCGACTGGAACTGCCCGAGACCGGGGTGTGCTCCAGCAGCGCCGCGCTGAGCGCCGACGACGCCGCGTGCTGCGGCACGCCCGCATCGGCTGCGGAAGGTCCGCGCGGCCTGTCCACCGGAATCGCGGGCGACCTGCTGACCCTGCCGGTGGTGCGGGCGGCCACGGCAGCGACCGGCGGATGCTGCGGCTGATAACGCAGGCGGCCACGCCGGAACCCGCGACGCAGCCGCACCCGCGTCGCCCCACCGCGCGGCACGGCTGAGCTCACTCCGGGCCGCGCGCCTGGGCGACGACCCGACCTCGCTCGGACTGCGGGAAGCGGTCGAGCCGGGCGCGGACCTCGGCGGCGTCGACGTCCGCGCCGAACAGCTCCGTGCCGGGTTCGAAGCTGACGCCCCGCGCCAGTGGCCCGGCGAGGACCGGGTCGAAGCCGAGCGCGTCGACCAGCGCGGCGACCTCCGCCACGTCGGCGGGGTCGTCGCCCGCTATCGCGACCGCCGTACGCCCCGCCGCCCCGGCGGGGCGGGCCTGCTCCTCGATGTCGTGGTAGCCGACGTGGTTGAACGCCTTCACCACCCGTGCCCCGGCCAGGTGCGCCTGGACGGTCTCGCTGGAGGAGGTGCGCGGGTCGGTGAGGTCGTCGCGGCTGCCGTCGACCTCCCACCAGTAGTTCATCGCGTCGACGACGAGCCTGCCGCGCAACGTGTCCGCGTCGAGGCTGCGATACCTGCCCAGCGGCAGGGCGAGCACGACGATGTCCGCGCGGGCTGCCGCGTCGGCGGCCGTGGTCGCGACCGCGCCGGGGGTCAGCACCTCCACCGTCAGCGCGATCTTCGCCGGGTCGCCGGAACCGGCGATGAGCACCCGGTATCCGGCGGCCACGGCGAGCCGCCCGAGCACGGTGCCCAGTTTGCCCGCGCCGAGGATGGCGAGGGTCAAGTGACCGTCCGAGCCGTTCACGTGATCTCCTTCGGGGTTCAGGCGAGCAGGTCGCGGACCATGGGGACGACCTTCGCGCCGTACAGCTCGACGGCGCGCAGGCGGGCGCTGACCGGCTGCGCGCCGGCGGTGTAGATCAGGTCGAACCGGCCCACGCCGAGCGCGCCGACGGTACGGACGATCTTGCGGGCGACGGTCTCCGGTGAGCCGATGTAGAGCGAGCCGTGCTCGACCTCGCTGTCGAACTCGGCGCGCCGGATCGGCGGCCAGCCGCGCAGCGCGCCGATCCGGTCGCGGATGACCCGGTAGTGCGGCCAGAAGATCTCTTTGGCCTGCTCGTCGGTGTCGGCGACGAAACCGGGCGAGTGCATGCCGACCGGGTGCGCGGTGGTGCCGTGCTGCTCGGCGGCGCGCCGGTAGAGGTCGATGTAGGGGGCGAACCGGCTGGGCTGCCCGCCGATGACGGCGAGCATGAGCGGCAGGCCGTAGCGGGCCGTGCGCACCACCGACTGCGGGGAGCCGCCGACCCCGACCCAGGTTTTCAGGCGGCCCGCGTCGGTCTTCGGGAACACGTCGGCGTCGCGCAGCGGAGGGCGTACGGTCCCGCTCCAGGTGACCGGCCGCTCGTCGAGCAGCTTCACGAACAGGTCGATCTTCTCCTCGAACAGCACGTCGTAGTCGGCCAGGTCGTAGCCGAACAGCGGGAACGACTCGGTGAACGAGCCCCGGCCGAGGATGACCTCGGCGCGGCCCTGCGACAGCGCGTCGACGGTGGCGAAGCGCTGGAACACCCGGACCGGGTCGTCGGAGCTGAGCACGGTCACCCCGGAGCCGAGCCGGATGCGCGAGGTGCGGGTCGCGATTCCGGCCAGCACGGTCTCGGGCGTCGAGACGGAGTACTCCGGGCGGTGGTGCTCGCCGACGGCGAAGGCGTCGACGCCGAGGTCGTCGGCGAGCACCGCCTCCTCGACGACCTGCCGGATCGCGGCGGCGTACGACACCGGGCGGCCGTGGTCGTCGTCGGGCACGTCACCGAAGGTGTCGAGGCCGAACACGAGGTCAGACATGGCTGGGCTCCCTACTGAGCAGTTCGCGCACCCGCGGGGCGACCTCGCGGCCGAACAGCTCGATGCTGCGAGCGCGGGCCTGCCGGGGCAGGCGCATGATGTCGTACTTGAGGTCGAAGCGGCTGATCCGCAGGTCACGGACCATCGTGGCGATCTTTCGGGCGACCGTCTCGGGCGAACCGACGAACAGCGCACCGCCGTCGATCTCGGCCTCGTAGCGTTCGCGGGACGGGCTGTAGAAGCCGCGTTCGCGGGCGAGTTCGGCCACGACCGGCTGCCAGTGCCGCCACCAGGTCTCCACGGCTTCGGTGTCGGTGTCGGCGACCAGGCCGAGCGAGTGCTGCCCGATCGGCAGCGGCGGGTGCCCGAACTGTTCGAGGGCGCGCCGGTAGAGCGCCACGTTGCCGGCGAAGCGCTGCGGCCGGCCGCCGATGATCGCCATCATGAGCGGCAGCCCGTAGCGGGCGGCGCGCAGCACCGAGTTCGGGCTGCCGCCCACCCCGATCCAGGTCGGGATGCCGCCCTCGGGCATGCGCGGGTGCAGCCGCTGGGCGGTGAGCGGGCTGCGTACGGTGCCCGACCAGGTGACCGTGTCCTGGCGCTGGAGCCGCATGAACAGGTCGAGCTTCTCCTCGAACAGGCGCTCGTAGTCGGCCAGGTCGTAGCCGAACAGCGGGAACGACTCCGTCGCCGAGGCACGGCCGAGGACGAGCTGGGCCCGCCCGCCGGACACCGCGTCGAGGGTCGAGAACTCGTGGTAGAGGCGTACGGGGTCGTTGGTGCTGAGCACGGTGACCGAGGTGCCGAGCCGGGTCCGCTCGGTGGCCTTGGCGATCGCGGCGAGCAGCACGGGCGTCGCCGAGTCGGTGAAGCCGTCGCGGTAGTGCTCGCCGACGCTGAACACGTCCAGCCCGACGGCGTCGGCGAGCTGTGCCTCCTCGACGATCAGCCGTACGGTCTCGGCGTCGCTGAGCACCCGGTCGCCGTCGGTGGCCACCTCGCCGAACGAGTTGAGGCCCAGCTGGAAGCCCTCGGTGGTCATGATCTCCCCCTCACTGCGGGCCACTGATTGACATGTCAATTAGTAGCTCCGGTATGATTGACATGTCAATCGGAGGCGGGATGACCCAGAACACACCACGGCCGCGCCGGACCCGGCAGCTGCCGACCACCGAGCAGCTGCGGATCTGGCGCGACTTCATCGAGACGGCCGACGCGCTGCGGGCCGAGCTGACCGCACGGCTGCAGAGCGAGTCGTCGCTGTCGTCGGGCGACTACGCGGTGCTGCTCGCGCTCAGCGAGGCCGAGGGGCAGCGGATGCGCTCGTCCGAGCTAGCGGCCCACATCGACTGGGAGCGCAGTCGTCTGTCGCATCACCTGGGGCGGATGGAGCGGCGCGAGCTGATCCGCCGCGAGGAGTGCGCCGCCGACAGCCGGGGCGCGGAGATCGTGCTGACACCGACCGGCCTGCAGGCGTTCCGCGCCTCGACCGTGCCGCACCTGCGCGCCATCCGCGAGCTGTTCGTGGACCCGCTCACCGAGCAGGAGCTGATCGCGGCCGGCGACCTGGCCACGACACTGCGAGCACAACTCGGCACGGTGGGCCGGAGGCGAAACCCGACCACCCCGCCGACGACAACCCGAACCTGACCGCCCGAGCAGAGCTGACCCGACCCGACCCCCATGAATAGACGCTGGCCTATCTCATCGAGAATTCGTAGATCGAACTCGATGAGATAGGCCAGCGTCTATGTTGGAAGGGCCGAGGGGGCGAGCTGCCCACGTGGGGGCGTGGGGGGCCGGGCCCGTACGCCGGGCCCGGCCGTCACGTCGTCACCGGTTGTTGCGTGCCGCGAGCGCGCGGCGGATGCCGAACGCCAGGGTCGCGGCCTTGCCGATCGGCGAGTTCGACGCTCCGGTCACCGCGGTGGCGACCTTGGCGACGTTCGCCGCGGCGGCCGACAGCGGACCGGTCACCGCGTCGACGCGTACCAGCTGCAGGTTGATGCCGTCCAAGGTGGTCTGCACCTGGCCCACGGTGGTGTTGACCTCGCCCACCGTCTGGTTGACGTTGTCCAGCAGCGGACCGGTCTTCGCGGTCACCTCGCGGATCATGTCGGTGGTCGCGTCGACCGTGCGGCGCAGCCGCAGGATCGGCACGGCGAGCACCAGCACGAGCATCGCGAAGGCTCCCGAGGCGATCAGCGCCGCGATCTCCGTACCCGACATCGGCGGTTACTTCTTCGACCCGGCCGCGCTGCGGCCCAGCAGCCAGCCGACCAGGAACACCGCGCCGACGGCGGCCCACGAGGCGGGGTTGCGGCGGATGCTGTCGAGCACGTCGCGGCCCGCGGCCTCCCACTCGTCGGCCGTACGCGGCAGCTTGTCGTTGACCGCCGTGATCGCCTCGGCCGCCGCGTCCTTGGCCGCCACCGCGGTGTGGGCGACGTTGGCCTTGAGCTCGCCCGCACCGGCGGCCAGGGCGTGTCCGGTGTCGATCGCGGCCTGCTTGGCCTCGGCGGCCTTCTCGGCGACGACGGCGGAGGCCGTGCTCAGCGCGTCCTGCGCACTGGCGACGGCGTCATCCTTGCTCGGCATGGTCATCTCCCCTTGATGGTGTGGTGTTGGCAGGCCGATACCCGTCCGGCGACCGCTTATGCGGCTCCGGTCGCTCCGTCACGGCGGCCGCGCCGGAGCGGAAGTTAGCGCGGGTGGGGCCGGCGGTATGGCAGGACCATGAAGCCCGACCCCTCGTCCAAGCCCGTGCCCGCGCCGCCGCCCGACGCCGGTCCGCGCAGCCCCACCGACCTCAGCCTGCGGTCCTGGTGGCAGGTGCTGGTCCGGACCGTCAAGGAGTTCGACACCGACAGCCTGCAGGTGTGGGCCGCCGCCCTGACCTACTACGGTGTGCTGTCGCTGTTCCCCGGCATCCTCGTGCTGGCCGCCGCCGTCGGCCTGTTCGACGACCGGCTCGTCGACTCCGTACTCGACGACGTCACCCCGATCATGCCGACCGCGGTCCGCGAGGTGTTCACCGCCGCCCTGGACAACGTGCAGGCCAACGACAGCAAGGCGGGCATCGCCGCGATCATCGGCCTGGCGGTGGCGATGTGGTCCGCGTCGGGTTACGTCGACGCGTTCATGCAGGCGTCCAACGCCATCTACGACGTGCCCGAGGGCAGACCACTGTGGAAGCGGCTGCCGATCCGGCTCGCGGTGACCCTGGCGACCGGGGTGCTGCTGGTCGCCAGCGTGCTGATCGTCGTGGTCAGCGGGCGGCTCGCCGAGGCGCTCGGCGGCGCGCTCGGGCTGTCCGGGCCGGTGGTGACCGCCTGGCAGATCTTCAAGTGGCCGGTGCTGATCGTGCTGATCGCGCTGCTGTTCGCGATCCTGTACTGGGCCTCCCCCAACGCCCGCCAGGGCGGCTTCCGCTGGATCAGCCCCGGCGGGCTGGTCGCGGTCGTGCTGTGGATCGCCGCGTCCGCCGGGTTCGGCTACTACGCCGCCAACTTCGGCTCGTACGCCGAGACATACGGCAGCCTGGGCGGCATCATCGTCTTCCTGGTCTGGCTGTGGATCTCGAACCTGGCGATCCTGTTCGGCGCGGAACTCGACGCCGAACTCGAACGCCAGCGCGCGATCGTCGCGGGCCACCCCGCCGACAGCGAGCCCTACCTGCAGATGCGGGACAGCTCGGCGATCGACCACGGCGACAAGCAGCAGCTCTGACGAACCGGGATCGGGTCGCCTCCCGGCCGCCCTTCCATCGCCTTCGCGGGCGTCGGAAGGGCGGCCGGGCCCGCCTAGGGCTTCTTCTTGGGCTTGGGCTTCGGCTTGGGTTTGCCGTGCGGCTCGGCAGGGCCGACCGGCTCACGCTTCACGGGCTCGGTCGCGGCCGCCGGTGACGGCGCGGCGCTGAACACGTTGACGTTGCTCTGGCAGGCGGTGCCGTCGAGCACGAACCGCGCCGGAGCGGCGTTCGCCGTCTTCGCCGACCCGACCAGGCCGACGGTGACCGGCTTGCCCGCGACGAGGTCGACGGGGCCGGTCACGATGGTCTGCGGTCCGTCCTGCTGGACCGTCGCCGGCCGCTGGCCGCCGACCTTCCAGCCGTCGCCGACCGTGAAGGTCAGCCGCCACGGCCGGGGCCGGTCGCGGAAGCTGTTGACGGCCAGCGTCGCCGTATAGCCGGTGCCGGTGGCGTGGACCTGCAGGCTGACCTGGCAGCCGTCCGGCGGCACGGGCACCTGGGCGGCGCCCGCTTCCGCCACCGGTCCCCCGTTGACCACCAGCGCACCGGTAAGGACAGCGACGGCGACCGCACCGGCCGACAGGCCGACCCGGCGCTCGGCCGGCATGGTCCGCACCGAGGCGGCCAGCCGGGTGCGCAGTCCGGGAACCGGTTGGCGGTCGCGCCGGGTGAGTTCGGCCGGCACGGCCAGCAGCCTGGTGCTCTCCTCCGCCGGGGCCGCCCCCGCCGCGCGGGATTCCGGCACGCTCCACCGGCCCAGCGCGGTGGCGATCCGCGCGGCGCTCGGCCGGTCGGCGGGGTCCTTCGCGAGGCAGCTCAGGCACAGTTCGACCACCTCCTGCGGCATGCCCGGCACCGGCGGCAGCTCCTGCGGCGGGGTGAACACATGCTGGCGCAGCCGCCGGGTGGGTGTCGTGCGCTCCCAGGGCAGCCGCCCCGACAGGCAGCGGTACATGACCATGCCGAGGGAGTACACGTCGCTGGCGGCCGTCACGGCGCTGCGGCCGGTGACCCGCTCGGGCGCGACGTAGTCGACGGTCCCCACCAGTTCGTCGGATGCGCCGTCGTCGAAGCCGGTGAGCACGCAGATGCCGAAGTCGAGCACCTTCACCCCGTCCGCGGTCAGCATGATGTTGGCGGGGGTGACGTCGCGGTGCACGATGCCCCGCGCGTGGGCGGCGGCGAGGGCCGCCGCGACCTGCCCGGTGATCGACGCCACGTCCTGCCAGGACAGCCCGGACGGGGTGTCCCGCAGCGCCTGGCGCAGCGTGACGCCGTCGACCAGCTCCATCACGAGGTACGGCTGCTCGTGGCCGTCGAGCAGCTGCTGCCCGTAGTCGTAGACGCTGGTGATCCGTGGATGGGCCAGGCCCGCGACCGCCAGCGCCTCGGTGCGCAGCAGCTGGAGGTGGTGCGGCTCGGCGGCCAGGTGCGGCGAGAGCATCTTGACCGCGACCGTACGGTGCAGGACCTGGTCGTGGGCGCGCCACACCACCGCCATGCCGCCGGAGCCGATCCGCTCGACGAGGCGGTAGCGCTTGCCGAGGACCACAGGTTGCTCAGTCACCCCCCTCGCTTACCCGGTTGATCGTGGGGTTAACGCCGATGGGAGGACACGGGCAGGGCCCGGGACAACCGTCCCGGGCCCTGCTGGTGACGTACGGCGGCTCAGACGACCGAGCGGCCGCGCACCCCGGCGATGAGCGCGACGCCCAGCGCGGCGAGGCCGATCTGGAACACCAGCTCGATCCAGTCGATGCCGTCGGTGACAGCCACACCGACCGCCTGGGCGATGGCGGTGCCGATGAGCGCGGCGACGATGCCGACGATGATGGTCAGCCAGATCGGCAGGTTCTGCCGGCCGGGCACGACCAGCCGGCCGAGAGCGCCGATGACGAGGCCGACGATGATGGCCGAGATGATTCCGGCGACGGTCATGACCTGTTCTCCTTCTGCGCGTGGGACCTTGCTACAGCACTGGGGTGCCCGCTCGAGCCGCTCGGTAAACAACCTTCACCGGTATCCGCGCCCGGCTTCGGCTCAGAGGGTCGGCACGACGGGCTGGATGGTGCCGTCGGTGTTGAAGCGCAGCTGGTCGACGGTCACCTCGCGGTTCATGCCGTCTCCGGCCGGGATGGCGAACCGGTGGTAGGCGATGTGCCAGGTGTCGCTGTTCGGGGCCCTGACCACGGAGTGGTGGCCCGGGCCCTTGACACCGAGGCTGAGGTTCTTGGACAGGATCGTGCCGCGATGGGTCCACGGCCCGAACGGCGAGGCGGCGGTGGCGTACTCGACGTGGTAGTTCTCCGAGCGGGTGTCGTCGACCGAGTAGGACAGGTAGTAGACGCCGTTGCGCTTGAACGTGAACGGGGCCTCCCGGAAGTTCGGCAGGCTGAACGTACGGACCTGGGCCGCGTCGAAGGAGATCATGTCGGCGTTGAGGCGCACCCCGTAGGCGTAGCCGTTGCCCCAGTACAGGTAGGACACGCCGTCGTCGTCGGTGAAGACGTGCGGGTCGATCATCTGGCCGCTGCGGAACCCGGCAGCCACCAGCGGCCGCCCGAGCGGGTCTGTGAACGGGCCGGTCGGGCTGGTCGAGGTCGCGACGCCGATGCTGGTGTCGGCGCAGAAGTAGAAGTAGTACCGGCCGTCGCGGTAGGCGATCGTCGGCGCCCAGGCCCGGCTGTCCGCCCAGCTGACCTGCGGCCCGAGGTCCAGGATCGTGCCGTGGTCGGTCCAGGTGACCAGGTCCGTCGACGAGAACGCCTTGAACCGCGCCGAGCTCCAGCCCGCGTAGCCGTCGGTGGTCGGGTAGACGTAGTAGCGGCCGTTGAGGTAGGCGATGTTCGGGTCGCCGTACAGGCCTTTGATGACCGGGCTGCGGCGGCCCGCGACCCATGGGGCCGTCACCTGGAACGAGCTGTCCGCGGCGAAGGTGCCCGCGTTGGTGGCCGGCGGGTCGATCCAGAGTTCACTGTCGCGGTGGCGCAGGTAGCGGCCGGGAAAGTTGGACGACTCCAGGCGCACCGAGCCGGAGGCCGACCCGTCGCGCACGCAGAAGGTGGCGTCCGCCAAGAACGTGGCGCTGCCGTTGTTGGCCTCCAGGCGTACGCGATAGTCCCGGTGGCGCAGCCACATGCCGTTGGCGGCCTGGAACGACACGCACCCGGCGCCGCCCGCCAGGCCGGGTGCGACGGTGAAGGTGGCGTCGCTCCTGGCCTGCGCGGAGCTGCCGGAACCCACCACGGCGACACTGCCGAGATAGTTGCTGTGCCGGAGATAGGAACCGGGCAGGTTGACCGACTGCAGCGACCGCGCGCCGGTCGGGATCGTGGCCGCCGACGCGGGTTCACCGGCGGCCACGGTCAGCAGGGACGCGCCCAGGCACACGGCGAGCGCTCGGGAGACCGCCCGGCGTCGGTGGTGGAAGGTTGTCACGGAACCTCGCTCTCGGAAACGGCGGATCAGCTGGTGACGAGTCGGAACGTGGCGTCGGCGCGCTCGGTGGCGGTGGCCGCCGGGTCGAGGCGCAGCAGGTAGTTGTAGTGGCGGAGATAGCGGCTGGTGTTGTTGTAGGACTGGAAGGACACCGCGGAGGCGTCGGCCAGCCCGGCGACCTGCCGGAAGGTGGCGTCGGCGGCGAACTGCGCGGAGCCGTCGCCGCGTACCAGGGCGAAGTCGTAGTTGCTGTGCCGCAGGTAGTGGCCGGGGAAGTTCACCGACTCGAACGACACGTAGCCGGAGGCCGCGTTCGCCAGGCCAGGCACGAGCCGCCACTGCGAGTCGGCGAGCGGGCTGACGTTCGGGTCGATGCGCACGTCGAAGTTGGCGTGCCGGACGTAGCGGTCGGTGAAGTTGAACGACTGCAGCCGCCGGGCGGTGCCGCTGCCCCACTTGCCGCGCAGCCGGTCGTACTGTGCCTGGGTGATGCCGATGATGGAGCCGTGCCGCTTGTGGCTCGCGCCGAGCGCGTACTCCGAGGCCGCGCGAGTGCGGTAGGTGCCGGTGGCGGCCAGGTTGGTGGAGGTGAGCGGGAGGTAACCCCGGCCGGTGGCGTACTGGTCGACCCAGAGTCCCCACTCGTTGCGGTTGTTGTACTGGTGCATGATCGGGCCTTCGACCTGCGCGCCGGTCAGCCCGAGGTGGGCGATGTCGCCGAGCCTGGTCCAGCCGCTGAGCAGCTGGTTGCTGCCCTCGATCGAGATCTGCCCGTCGCCGGAGGCGCGGATGTAGCGGTAGCCGCCGACGCTGCCGGGAATCTCGATGAGCTGAGTGTCGATGATGCCCTGGCTGCCGGGCCGGTCGATGTAGGGCTGGGCGGTGGTGAAGGTGCGGAAGTCGGTGGTCCGGGAGTACCAGATGCGCGCCTTGTCGACACCGTTGCGCGGGGAGATGGTCGCCCAGTAGACGAGGTAGTTGCCCGCGGCGGGGTCCCAGATCGCCTCGGGCGCCCAGGCGCAGCCCGCCGAGGCGATGCTGCCCGCGACGTTGACCAGGCGCGGCGCGGACCAGGTGACCAGGTCGGTGGACTCCCAGACGACCAGGGACGTGCTGCCCGCGTGCTGCGCGGCGTCCCAGCCCTTGCCGCTGGCGATGCGCAGGTCGGTGGCGAGCAGGAAGAACCTGTCCCCGTTCGGCGAGCGCACGAGGCTGGGGTCGCGTACGCCGAGTTCGCCGACGGTGGAGCGCAGCACCGGCTGGGAGTAGTTGAGGTCGGTCCAGTGCAGACCGTCGGTGCTGGCGGAGAAGTAGATCTGCTCGCCGCTGGCGCTCTCGCCGGTGAAGTGGGCCATGAGGTAGGCCGCGTAGGTCTCGGCGGCGACCGCGGGCTGCGGCAGCGCGGTGAGGCCGAGGGACAGCAGCAGGGTGGCGGCGAGTGCGCCGAGCCCGAACCGCCGTGGTCGGTGTGTCATGCGTTGCTCCTCGGTACGTGGAGTGCGGGCCTGATGATCGGGTCCGGACTTCAGCGCACGGCAGGGCAGCGCACGGCACGGACTGTTACCGGCCACACCTGCGCCTGCGCGCTCCGGCATCCGATGCCGATCCAGAGTCGAGCCGGTTGACTGCAGGTCCGGGCGCGGTGTTTCCCGTACCTCACGGGGAGGTCAGATCCGTGTTAAAAGAATGTTAGCGATAACATCGAGAGTGTCAAGAGTGTCGATGAATTGGCTCGAAACAATTTCGACCTACGCGGGCGGCCGGCTGATGCCGGTCTCGTAGCAGATACGCCAGCCGTCGCTCTCGTCATAGAGCACGTAGTGCCAGAGCTGGGTGCGGCCGTCGGCGTAGCGCAGGTCGGCGTCGACGGAGTAGCTCGCGGGAGCCTCGGTGAGGTCCTGAATCACCACGTCGGTGATCGTGTAACTCTCGATGTCGGGCTCGTCGTGGTAGCGGCTCCACTGCTCCAGCGGATACTTCTCCTGCTCGCTCGCGCAGACCCACCGGTAGGCCGCGGGCAGGTCGCCGTCGCGCAACGCGTCGAGGTAGGCCGTGGCGGCCTCGGTCATGCCCGCCTTGGTGCGCGGGTCGGCCCACTGCCGGTAGAACACCCACGCCGGGGTGCCCACGCACAGCAGCAGAGCCACGATGACCAGCATCGGGCCCAGGCCGCGTTCCTTCGACGCTGCGGAGTCGGCCACCACGTACCCTTCGATCGACCTGCGACTATCGAAGGGTACGTGGTGGCCGCCACCCGAGATCAGCCGCGAGCCGGCTCGCGGTCCGGGCGCGTGGACCCGCCGTCCCGGTCGGCCAGGTCCTGTTCCAGCTCGTCCAGGAGCCTTCGCAGATCACCTAGCCGCTGGTTGATCACGACCGGATCGGCGCGGACGGGCACGGTCTCAACAGCCTCGCTGGAGCCGGACGCTTCTTCCTGCTCCAGCCGCCGCGCCTCCTCCATCGAGTTGATGATGACGCCGACCAGGATGTTGACCAGCAGGTTCGCCGTGATGAGGACGTAGCTGATGTAGTAGACGAGCGTCCACGGCGAGATCGCGATGCCCTGCTCAATGAGGTCGGGCAGGTTCTCCAGGGAAAGCAGCACGAACAGGGTGAGCACGGCGCGGCCGATGGTGCCGTACTGCTCGGGCTGGTGCTCGGCGAAGATCAGCCATCCGCCCATGCCGTAGACGTACAGCGTGACGATCGCCAGGGCGAGGAAGCCGCCCACGCCCGGCAGGCTGCGCAGCAGGGCGGTGACGATGGTGCGCAGACCCGGCATGAAACGCATCAGGCGCACCACCCGCGCGATCCGGACGACCCGCAGGATCGCCGAGTCGCCGTGCAGGCCGGGGATGAACGCCGCAGCGACCACCGCCAGGTCGAAGACGTTCCAGCCGCTGCGGAAGAAGTCCTGCGGACGCCTGCCGTAGCTGAGCAGGCGCACCGTGATCTCGGCGATGAACAGCGCCCGGAACAGCCACTCCAGCGCGTTCAGCCATGCCGACGACCGGAGGCTGGGATAGGTCTCCAGGCCGAGCAGCACCGCGTTGGCCGCGATGGCTCCCATGATGGTGATTTCGAAGCCACGCGACTGGGCGATCCTGGCACACCAGGCCGTGATCCCGAGCGGTGGCGGCGACGGCGGTGCGGCGACGATGTCGTCCTGCGGACCGCGTACGAGAACCTGGCTCATGCCCCGATCCGGGCCGTCGTCCGGTGGGCGTGTGTCTGAACCGGACGGACGGCCCGGTGAAGCGGAGGAAGCATGGGCAACACCCTAAGGGCAGCGGCTGCCGGTGACTTCGGCGGACACGCGCGACGGCACCGGTGAGTGATCTTTCACCCACCTGCGTGGACTTCCCTCACCCGAACGTGAACGCGTACGCCCGCGCACCCGGCGCGCCGAAAGTGATCCGCAGGCTCCGCTCGCCGACCGTGCCGCGCTCGCGCAGCAGCTGGTACAGCCGTCCCTGCTGGAGCAGTCCCTCGCCGTTCGCGTCGACGTCGCCGCCGTGCGAGTCGCCGGGTGGCGCGCCGTCGACCAGCACGCGGAACGGGATGGGGCCGCCGTCGCCCGGGGACATGACCAGGTGCGCGTCACGGGCGTGGAACCGGCAGGCGATGCTGCCGCCAGCCGCGTCCAGCAGCACGTTCTCCCGCTCGGCCGTCCACGGCCCGGCCAGCGCCCAGTGGTTCGGCCGCAGGTCGGCGGGCACGTCGTAGTCGCGGCGCTCGTCGTACGCGATGCCGCCGGCGGAGGCGAAGTTCTCGCCGCGCGCGTAGCCGAGGTAGGTCTCCGGCGAGCGCAGCTGCTGCCAGTCGGCCTCCGCCTCCACGCCGCGCCCTTCGACGAGCGGGGAGACGAGCTCGCGCCGCACCCCGAGCATCCGCTGGATGACCTGCTCCGACCGGTCGTAGCGGCCCTCGCCGAAGTGCTCGTCGCGGACCACCCCGGCGTCGTCGACGAAGTACAGGGCGGGCCAGTAGTGGTTGTCGAACGCGCGCCATACGGCGTAGTCGTTGTCGATCGCGACCGGGTAGTCGATCCGGCGTGCGGCGACCGCCTGCCGGACCCGGTCGACGTCGCGTTCGAAGGTGAACTCCGGGGTGTGCACGCCGATCACGATCAGGCCGTCGTCGCGGTAGGCCTGCGACCAGGCGCGCACGTAAGGCACCGTACGCAGCCAGTTGATGCACGTCAGCGTCCAGAAGTCGACCAGGACGGCCTTGCCGCGCAGCTCGGGCGGGCCGAGTGGCTCGGTGTTGAGCCACGCGGCCGCCCCGCCGAACGCGGGCAGGCGCACCCGCTCGAAGGCTGTCATCAGTGCGGCGACCGTATCCGAGACCGACCAGTCATGATCTGGACCCCTCAACCCATCTTAGAGTCGACGCGTCGCGGACCGGCCGGTATCCCGCGAACGCCGACTCCAGCACACCTTCGCCCCCGGTCGCCTCCGGCAGGAGCCGGTGCAGCCGCTGCGCATACGCGGCGGTCAGCGTCGCGACGACGGTCATCTCGTCGCCGCGCGCCACCTGCTCGGCCACCGTCGACTGCAACCTGCTGAGCGCGCTCAGCACCGGCCCGAGCGACCACGCGGGGATGTCGAGGGTCACCCGGGCCAGCGGCTCGCAGACGACGGTGCCGCACGCGGCCAGCGCCTGCGCCATGACCTGCGGCGTCAGCTTGCGGAAGTCCGCGGCGGTGCTCGCCGGCCCGCGCAGTGACGGCGGTCCGTCCACGACGCTGTACCGGGACTCGGTCATCGTCACCACGCAGTCGGTCACCGGCCAGCCGTGCGGGCCCGCGTACAGCGCGTCGCGCACGTACTCGCCCATGCTCTCCTTGAACACGTCCAGGGTGCGGTAGACGTACAGGGGTGCGTACCGGTAGTCGACCGGCACCCGGACCTCGACTCCGGATTCGGGCGGCCCGGGTTCGATCCGCAGCCCGATGGTCGCCTGGTACGGGTTGGACGGTGTGTTGAGCCGCTCGACCGCCTCGCCGACGCCGGCCGGGCGCTCGACGCACAGCGTCGTCGTCTCGTGGAAGTCGGCCTCGACGCCGAACTCGGCCAGCAGGGTCGCCCGGATGACCTCCTTCTGCACCTCGCCGTAGAGCGAGACCGCGGTGCCGAGGTTGGCGTCGGCGCGTACGCCGATCAGCGGGTCCTGCTCGGCGAGCTGCGCCAGGGCCGAGCGCAGCCGGGCCCCGTCGCCGGGGGACGCGGGCACCACCAGCGCTTCGAGCATCGGCGGGGCGAAATGGTGTCCGGGCAGCGTCCGCGCCGCGCCGAGGGCGTCGCCGACCCGTACGGCGGCCAGGCCGCGCAGGGTGGCGATGCCGCCCGCGGTGACGCTGTCGCACGGTGTCCACGTGCCGCGTTCCAGCATGTGCAGCGCGGTGATCCGGTCCCGCCCGCCGGTCGGGTGGTCCCGCACGTGCAGGGTGCCGTCGAACAGGCGCACGTAGGCGACCTTCTCCCCCGCCGCGCCGCGCTCGATCTTGAAGATCCGGCCGTTCGCCGCCGCCGCCGGGTCCCCGGCCGCCGCAGGGAGCAAGTCGGCCAGCCCCGCCATCAGCGCGTCCACTCCCGCGCCGGTCATCGCCGAACCCGCGAACACCGGATGCACCGCGCACCGGGCCGTCTGGGCGGCCAGCTCCGCGCGCAGCCGCCGCGCCGTCAGGCTGGACTCGTCCGCGACGTACTCCGCCAGCAGCGCTTCGTTCTCGCGGGTCAGCACGTCGGCGAGGGTGCGGGTGTCGGGCCGGGCCCGCGCGGCGCGTTCGCCGGGACGGTCGACCCGGGTCATCGGCGCGGTCGCCACGCCCAGGCGGCGGGTCAGCTCGGCCAGGGTGCGCTCGGCGTCCGCGCCACCACGGTCGATCTTGTTGATGAAGATCAGCGTCGGTACGGCGAGCCGCCGCAGCGCGCGCATGAGCAGCCGGGTCTGCGGCTGCACTCCCTCGACCGCGGACACGACGAGCACCGCCCCGTCGAGCACCCCGAGGACACGGTCGACCTCGGCGATGAAGTCCGGGTGACCGGGCGTGTCGATGATGTTGACAGCGGTGTCGCCGATGCGCAGCGACGCCACCGCCGAGCGGATCGTGATGCCCCGCTCGCGCTCCAGCGCCAGCGAGTCGGTCTGCGTCGTGCCGGAGTCGACACTGCCGACCGCGTCGATGACCCCGGCCGCGTACAGCAGCCGTTCGGTCAGGGACGTCTTACCGGCGTCGACATGGGCCAAGATCCCGAGATTGAGCGTACGGAGCGACAAACGTCAAATCCTTCGAATGAGTGGACAGGAGAGCCTCGAAAGATCCGAACGTCGCTCGCATGTCCTGCTCCTCACTCGTGGAACGGCTGTCCCGTCCTACGTAACCACCATCCCTCCCGCGCCGCGACCTCATTTCGCCGCGCCGCGCCGAGGTCAGTGGCAGTCCCCCTGGCGGCCGAGGGTCTGCTCGGGGGTCGCACCGTGGCGGGTCCACTGCGGCGTCGGGCGGCTGGTGGGGCCCCAGTCGGCGGTCCCGTCCGCGTCCGTACGCCAGTACCAGCAGATCGGCGCGCCGTGGCCGCCCACCGGCGAACCCGCCTCAGGCGGCGCGGGCCAGCCCTCGGGGTCGTCCTGCCACCCCTCGCGGCGGCCGTAGGCCGTCATGTCGAGCAGCCCGAACATCGGGACGGCCGGCTCGTTGCCGCGGCCCGTCGTGGCGTAGGTGAGGAAGGCACGGTCGCCGTCGCGCAGGAAGCAGGTGATCGAGCCCATGCTCTCCCCGATCGGGGCCGGCAGGTCACGGACCGAGTACCACGGCTGGGTGTAGCCCATGAACGCGACGTAGTCGGCGACCTCGTCCCACCGGCCCGTGGTCAGCACCGCGAACGAGACGCCGCGGGCGTTGAGGTAGACGGCGTCGCGCACGTGCCAGGCGGTGGTGGTGCAGCCTTCGCACTGGCCCTGGTGCGGTGCGCCGTCGTGCCACATGTGCTTGTAGACCACGAGTTCGTCGCGCCCCTGGAACAACTCCAGAAACGGGACCGGACCGTCGGCACCGACCACCTTGACCGACGGGTCGAACTCGACCATCGGCAGCCTGCGGCGGGCCGCGGCGATGGCGTCGCCCTCGCGGGTGTGGGCCTTCTCGCGGATCAGCAGCTCGTCGCGAGCGGCTTGCCAGGTGGCCAGGTCGGCAACGGGCGGGCGGCCGTGCGGTGCGGTGGTCATGGTGTCCTCCGGGGTCCGGCGTCGCGCGACGCCTCTTCTCAGGTCACCAGACAAGACGAACGAGAAACCCGAAACTCATCGCGACACGGCGACCGAGTCGACGAGCAGGCCGGATATGGTCGGTGTCTGACGACCGTGGGGGCGAGATGACCAGCCGTACAGGTCCGCGCCGATGAGCCGGCCCGGCCTGCCGCCGGAGCCGGGACCGGACGAGGAGCCCTTCAGCCTGGGCTTCGCGATCAGCCGTGACGCGCCGGGGTCCGACAGCGTGCTCACCGTGGCCGTCGCGCTCGGCGCGAACCTGCTGATCGCGGTCGCCAAGACCTTCGCCGCGCTGGTCACCAGGTCGGCGTCGCTGACCGCGGAGGCCGCGCACTCCTGGGCGGACACCGGCAACGAGGTGTTCCTGGTGGTGGCGAACCGCCGCGCGGCCCGCCCGCCGGACCGGGGCCATCCGCTCGGCCACGGGCGTGAGGCGTACGTGTGGTCGCTGTTCGCGGCGGTCGGGCTGTTCGTGGCCGGTGGCGCGTTCTCGGTCACCCACGGCGTCAGCCAGCTGCGCTCACCCGAACCCGCCGGCGACTTCCTGCTCGGGTACGCCGTGCTGGCCCTGTCCTTCCTGCTGGAAGGGGTGTCGTTCCTGCAGTCGGTGCGCCAGGCCAGGGCGGACGCCAGGGTCATGGAACGCGACCTGGTCGAGCACGTGCTGGCCACCTCCGACCCGGCGCTGCGGGCCGTGTTCGCCGAGGACGCCGCCGCGCTGATCGGCCTGGTCATCGCCGGGGCCGGGCTGGGCGCGCACCAGCTCACCGGCTCGCCGGTGCCCGACGCCGTCGGGTCGATCCTGGTCGGGGTGCTGCTCGTCGTCGTCGCGGGCGTGCTGATCAACCGCAACCGCAGGTTCCTCGTCGGGCAGGAGGCCGATCCGCGGGTGCGGGCCGCCGTCCTGCGCTCGCTGCTGGCCATGCCCGAGGTCACCCGGGTCACCTACCTGCGGCTGGAGGTCGTCGGCCCGCGCATGATCTCCGTGGTGGGCGACGTCGACCTGGCCGGTGACGACACCGAATCCCACCTGGCCGTACGCCTGCGCGCGCTGGAGGCGCGGGTCAGCTCCTCGCCCGCGGTGGTGGGCACGGTGCTGAGCCTGTCCGCCCCGGACGAACCGTCGCTGACGCCGTGAGCCTCAGGCCTTGTCGCCGTGCCAGGAGTGCCACAGCGCGGCGTACGCCCCGCCCGCGCGGACCAGCTCGTCGTGGCTGCCCAGCTCGGTGATCCGGCCCTGTTCGAGCACGGCCACCCGGTCAGCGTCGTGCGCGGTGTAGAGCCGGTGCGCGATGGCGATCACGGTCCGGCCGTGCAGGACCGCGGCCAGGGACCGTTCGGTGCGCCGTGCCGTCGTCGGGTCCAGCGCGGCCGTCGCCTCGTCCAGGATCAGCGTGTGCGGGTCGGCCAGCACCAGCCGGGCCAGCGCGAGCTGCTGCGCGTCGGCCGGGTGCAGCGCCCGCGCGCCGTCGCCGAGCGCGGTGTCGAGGCCGTCGGGCAGCTCGGCGAACCAGTCGGCGTCGACGGCGGCCAGGGCCCGGCACATGTCCTGGTCGCTCGCGCCGGGCGCGGCGAAGGCCAGGTTGTCGCGCACCGTGCCGATGAACACGTGGTGTTCCTGGGTGACCAGGGCGATGCGGCGGCGGCGTTCGGCGGGGTCGAGATCGGTCACCGCGACGCCACCCAGGCTGACCACGCCCTCGCGGGGCAGGTCGATTCCGGCCAGCAGGCGGGCCAGCGTCGACTTGCCCGCGCCCGACGGGCCGACGACGGCGAGCCGTTCACCGGGCCGCACCTCCAGGTCGATGCCGTGAAGCACGTCGCGGCCGCCGGGATAGCAGAACCGCGCCCCGCGTACGACCAGGCGCTGGCCGGGCGGGGCCGTGGCGACGCCGCGGGGTTCGGGCGCGACCAGGCCGATGCCGAGGATCCGGGACAGTGAGGCGACGCCGCGCTGCGCCTGCTCGAGGAAGATCATGATGTGGTCGATCGGTTCGATCGACTGCTGGGCGTAGAGCGTGGCCGCCACGACCGCGCCGAGGGTCACCCATCCTTCGCTGAGGAAGTAGCCCCCGGCGAGCAGCATCGCCGCCGCGGGCAGCGCGTATCCGGTCTCGACCACGGGGAAGAAGACGGTGCGCAGGGCCAGGGTCGCCCGGCGGGTCTGCCACTGCCGGGCGATGCGCGCGGTGCCCTCGCGGGTGCGGGCGCCGGCCAGCCGCAGCGCCTCCACGGTGCGCGCGCCCTCGGCGGTCGCGGTCAGCGACTCCGTCAGCTCCGAACCGGCTTCGCCCTCGGCCAGGTAGGCCTGCGGGGCGCGGCGCAGGTACCAGCGGGCCACGGTCAGCGATGTCGGGGCCCCGGCGAGGATGAGGATGCCGAGCGCCGGGTGCAGCAGGAAGGCCGCGCCGACGATCAGGAGCAGCCGGATCGCCGCGATCAGCACGGTCGGCACGACCTGGCGGACGGCGTTGCCGACGGTCGTGACGTCGACGGAGCTGCGGGTCGCCAGGTCGCCGGTGCCGGCCCGCTCGACGACGCCGATCGGCAGGCGCAGCGTACGGGCGACGAAGTCCTCGCGCAGCGTGGCGTTGGCGCGTTCGCCGAACCGGTTGCCGACGTTCTGCGCGGTGCGCGACAGCAGGATCTGCGCCACCACGCAGCCCGCGATGGCCAGGGCGAGCACGTCCACGCCGGAGGCGGGCGCACCGGCGCTGACCCGGTCGACGATCCGGCCGATGAACCACGGCGCGGCGAGCCCGGCGACCGCGGCGGCGATGTGCAGCGCCAGCGCCAGACTCACCGAGCGTTTCTCGGCGCGGGCCAGCTCGGCCACCGAGCGGCGTACGGTGCCGCGGTCGGCGACGGGCAGGGCCTGGGCCGGGCCCGCGGTGTGCGTGGCGTCGCCGGTCATCGGCGGGCTCCGGTGGCGGCGTCGGGTTCACCGGCGGTGCGTACGACCAGCGCCCGGTAGCCCGGTTCGGTGGCCAGCAGCTCGTCGTGGGTGCCGACCGCGGCGACCTTGCCGTCGCGCAGGTAGGCCACCAGGTCGGTGCGGTCCAGCAGCAGCGGTGACGTGGCGAGCACGACGGTGGTGCGGCCGGTGCGGTACGCGTGCAGCCGGTCGGCGATGCGCGCCTCGGTGTGCGAGTCGACGGCCGAGGTCGGGTCGACCAGGATCAGCACGTCCGGCTCGGCGAGCAGGTGCTGGGCCAGGCGGATCCGCTGGCGCTGGCCGCCGGACAGGTTGCGGCCGCGCGCCTCGACCGCCGCGTCGAGCCCACCGGGCAGCGACTCGACGATGTCGTCGGCGGAGGCGGTGCGGATCGCCGCGGCGAGCTGCGCGTCGGTGAGCCCGTCATGGACCCGCAGCACCTCGCGCAGCGTGCCGGGGAACAGGTAGGAGTCGTGCTCGACGACGAGGATCCGGGCCCGGACCGCGGCCGGGTCGACGCCACCGAGCGGCCGCCCGCCCCAGGTCACCTCGCTGGGGGTGTAGCGGCCGAGGCGGTCGGCCAGGGCGATGGCGTCGGCCGGGTCCTCGGCGGCCACGCCGATCATCCGGCCGATCGGGACGGTCAGTCCCGACTGCGGGTCGTGCAGTTCGGCCGGGCCGTCGGGAGCGTGGCCGGTGGTGCCGGGCTCGGGCGGGATGCGCAGCACCGCGATGATCCGGCGGGCCGCCACGACGCCCCGCACGGCCATGAAGCCGCCCTCCAGCAGGAACCAGACCGGCACCGACAGGATCGCGGCGTATCCGTACACGGCGACCATCTCCCCGACGGTGATCTGACCCTCGGCGGCCATCCGGGCGGCCAGCCAGACGATCGCCGCCAGGAACAGGGCGGGGATGCCGACGGTCAGCGCCTGCACCCAGCTCACGATCGCGCCGACCCGGTAACCCTGCCGGAGCAGGCGCTGCGACCGGTCGGCGTAGCGGCGGGCGAACAGGTCCCGGCCGCCGACCCCGGCCAGCACCCGCAGCCCGGCGACGATGTCCCCGGCCCGGTTGGTCAGTTCGCCCAGCTCGTGCCGGTAGTCGGTGTCGACGCCCTGCAGCCGGTTGAGCAGCGGGCCCACCACGAGCACGACCGCGGGCACACCGAGCAGCACGAACGCGGCCAGCATCGGGTCGACCTCCCACAGCACCACGGACGCGACGGCGTAGGTCAGGACAGCGCCGACGCCCGGCCCGGTCATCGTCAGCGCCCACGACGCCTGGGACATGTCGGTGCCGCACACCGTCGCGATCTCCCCGGCCGGGACCCGGCCCGGCAGCACCGCGCCCAGCCGGGCGAGGTGGCGCAGCATCACCTGCGCGGAGCGGGCCGTGGCGTCCTCGCGCAGGAAGGTCATCGTGCGGTGCCGGATGATGCCCAGCCAGGCGACGACCGCCCCCGCGCCGATGATCGCGGCGACCCAGGTCAGCAGGGCCCTGGTGTCACCTTTGCGCAGCCCGTCGTCGATGGCCCGGGCGATCAGGTACGGCCGGACGGCGAGGCCGATCATCCACGCGCTGCCGACGACGCTGCCGCGCAGCGCCCGTGGCCACTGGCTGGCGACCAGCCACCACAGATACCGCACCGGGCCCCTCGTATCCGGAATGCCAGGATCGGGGTGCGGCAGGCGTGGGGGCATGGGGTCAGGCTACCGACGGTCCCGTTGCCCTGGCTTGCCAGTTTTGCCCTGGCGGGTGACGAATCCGGGGATCAGGCGTGCGTGTCCTCGGCCGCGTACGCGGCGAGCAGCCTGCGTTCCTCGGCGCGCGACGGGAAGAAGGCGTACACCAGGGCCGCGCCGATCAGGACGGCGATGACGCCGGCGAGATACGCCCACTGGTCGCCCTGCAGGAACGCGGCCTTCGCCCCGGCGACGATCTGCGCGGAGTACTGCGGGTACTGCTCGGCGGTGGCCGCGGCGCTGGAGAACGACTTGGTGAGCTGCGTCTGCACGCTGTCGGTGACCGCCGCGCTGGGCGGGGCGGCGCTGACGGCGGCCGCGGCGGCGCTGGCGTACCCCGCGGTGAGCAGCGCCCCGAAGATCGACTGCATGACCGCGCCGCCCAGGTCGCGCTGCAGGTCGGCAGTGCCCGAGGCCATGCCCGCCTTGGTCACCGGCACCGACCCGGTCAGCGAGTGGGAGGCGGGCGTGCCCGCGAAGCCGACCCCCGCGCCGATCAGCGCGTACCCGAGCCCCACCTGCCAGTAGCCGATGCCCTCGCGCCACAGCAGCAGCATCGTCAGGAAGCCGCCCAGCACGAACACGTATCCGGTGAGCAGCGTGAACCGGGCTCCGTGCGTCTCCACCAGCTTCGCCGAACGCGGCGCGATGAGCACCATGAGGACCGCGGCCGGCAGGATCGCCGTCCCGGCCTGCACCGTGGAGTAGCCGAGCACGTTCTGCAGGAACTGCTGGCCGATGAACATCGCGCCCATCAGCGAGCCGAACACGATGACGCCCGCGCAGGCGGCCACCCAGAACACCCGCCGCGAGGCGATACGCAGGTCGTAGAGCGGGTTGGCGGCGCGGCGCTCGCGCAGCACGAACGCGGCGACGGCGGCCAGGGCGAGCACGGCCAGTCCGGCGACCAGGGCTGCGGCGTTCGGCACGGGCGCGAAGTTGATGGCCAGGATCGCCGCGCCGACCAGCACGACCGACAGCACGCCGCCGAGGTTGTCGACGGGTTCGGTGGTCTCGTTGACGTGCGCGGGCACCAGCATCACGGCCATCACCAGCGCCAGCGCCGCCAGTGGCAGGGTGATGAGGAAGACCGAGCCCCACCAGAACCGCTCCAGCGCGAAGCCCGCCGCCAGCGGGCCGAGTGAGGCGATCGCGCCGCCGATCGCCGACCAGAGCGCGATCGAGCGGGTGCGCGCCGGGCCCGACCACAGCGCCGCGATGAGGGCCAGGGTCGTCGGATACGCCATGCCCGCCGACAGTCCCCCGAGCAGCCGGGCGACGATCAGCGTCGTGTCGCTCGGGGCGTACGCGGCGAGCAGGCACGCGGGCACGGACAGCGCGATGCCGGTGACCAGCATGAGTTTGCGCCCGTACCGGTCCCCCAGCGCACCCAGGTAGATCACCGAGCAGGCCAGGCCGAGCGAGTACGCGACCGCGACGAGGTTGAGCGCCGTCTGTGACGAGTCGAAGGCCCGGCCGATGTCGGGCAGGGCCACATTGGCCACGGCCAGGTTCAGGTTGGCGACCGCCGCGACCATGATCAGCGCTGCGAGCACCGCGCCCGGACGCGCCGGGGCGGAGGATCCCGGTGCGGGCGTAGGGGTCATCGCCGGCCCGCCGCTCGGTTCGCCATGGCAGTCAGATTATCGACCACGGATCGCCGACGCTGGTCAAAGCGCCATCCCGCGCGTGGTGGCCCTACTCGGCGAGCAGGGCGGTCAGCCGACCGGCGAACAGCTGCGCCTCGATGTCGCTGACCTCGTCGCCGAGCTCGTGGACCAGCATCCGCTGCGTGCAGACGACCCTGTCGTCGTCGCCGACCTCGGCCTCGGCAATCACCCGCACTTCGCCGCCGACCACCGCCAGCACCGGCTCGTGGTCCCGGGACCGCGCGAGCACCCGCACGTCGTTGGACGTCACCGTGATCATGCCCTCAAGGTACCCAACCCCCGGCCGTCGGCGAGGGCCGAATGCCGCACCCGGCCCCCGCGGCGCGTTTAGGTTGGACGGGAGCGGCCGAAGGGAGCAGGCGATGAGCGCGATCGGTTACGTGGGCCTCGGGACGATGGGCGGCCGGATGGCCGGTCGCCTGCTCGGCCTCGGTCACCAGGTGTACGGCACCAACCGCACCCGGGCCAAGGCGGACCCGCTGGCCGAACGCGGTCTCATCTGGTGTGACACGCCACGCGCGGCCGCCGCCGCCGCGCCGGTCGTGTTCAGCATGGTGACCGACGACGACGCCCTGGCGGCGATCACCTCCGGCCCGGACGGCATCCTCGCGGGCCTGACGCCGGGAAAGCTCTACATCGACATGAGCACCGTCAGCCCCACCGCCAGCAGCCGCCTGGGCGAGCAGGTCCGCGCGACCGGCGCGCACATGCTGGCCGCCCCGGTCTCGGGCAGCGTCCGCGCCGTGGACGCGGGCAGCCTCGCCATCATCGTCGGCGGCGACACCGCACCGTTCGACCAGGCCGAGCCGCTACTGCGTCAGCTCGGCACGCAGGTGACGCACGTCGGCGACAACGCCCAGGCGCTGCTGCTGAAACTCGCCATCAACGACAGCCTCGCCGTGCAGCTGCTGGCGTTCAGCGAGGGCGTGCTGCTGGCCGAGCGGGGCGGCGTGGACCGCGAGAAGGCGATCGAGGTGATGCTGGGCAGCGCCGTCGGCTCGCCCTCCCTGCGCGCCCGCGCCGGCTTCCTGCTCGACCCGCTCGCGGACGCGTGGTTCGACGTGGCGCTGATGCAGAAGGACATCCGCCTCGCGCTGGCCGCCGCTGCCCCGTCCGGCCTGGCCCTGCCGGCGGCGACAGTCGCCGACGGCGTCCTCACCCGGGCACGGGACCTGGGTTACGCCGACCGCGACATCGCCGTGATGATCGAGGTGCTGGGCCGGGCCGCACCGTCCTAACAGGTCGTGTGGCTGTGCAGCACCCAGCCCGTCCGGTTGGGGTGCTCGGCGCCGTGACCCCGCAGCCAGTTACGGCCGTACACGTCGTTGTATCCCGCGCCGTCGGCCCGGAAGCCCCGCCCGGGGCTGAGCGTGAACAGGTAGCCGGTCCCGCCGTAGCCGTCGATCGACGCGTAGAACGGCGCGTTCTCCCTGGTCATGCACAGCACGTCGGCGTGCGCGGGCGCGGCGGCCACAGTGGAGGCGGCGGCGGCGACCAGCACGGCCGCGGCAGACGTCAGCAAACGGTTCACGAGGATCTCCCCAGGTTGGAATCCACGCGATCATAGACGCCCGTGGGTGGCCGCAGAACCCCTGCGGCCACCCACGGAGACGTCAGCAGTTGGCGTTGGCGGCCGGGATCCAGCCGTCCTGTCCGGGCGCCTCAGCGCCGTGGCCGTAGATCCATACGCTGGAGCCGTCGTCGATCGCCTGCCCGTGCCAGCGGAAACCACGTCCCGCCGTCAGGGTGCGCAGCACGAAACCGTGCGGATCGGTGCGCAGCCACGTGTTCTGGTTCAGGTTGCACACGAAGCCGGGCGCGTCGCTGGCGATGGCCGGTGCGGCGGCCACCGTCGTGCCGGCGAGCACGACGACCGCCGCTGTCATGGTGTGGAGGAGTGTGCGCTTCACAGGTGTCCTTTCGTCATACCCGAGGGTTCTGATCAAGGTCGTAGGGAGTATCGAGATCCTTGCCGAACCCGGCAACCGGAGCGGGGATCAGTCCCGGGCCAGCGCGGCCGTGTCGCCGGACGACGACCGCACGACCGGTCGCCCGGCAGGGCGGGCGGACCAGCCACGGGCGTGCTCCGCCCAGCGGCCACGCGACCCGGCGGCACGCTGCGGTGCGGGCGTGCGGGAACCGACCGCGATCCGGCCCAGCCGGTTCAGGAAACCGGCGGCCCAGGCGTTCACGTCGTGGCGGCGCAGATGCTCGCGCATCGGTGCCATCCTGCGGCGCTGCTCGTCGGCGTCGGCGAACGCGGCACCGGCGAGCGCCTGCTCCAGCGCGTCCAGGTCGTGCGGGTTGACCAGCCACGCCTGGCGCAGTTCGGCGGCCGCGCCCGCGAACTCGCTGAGCACCAGCGCGCCGGTGCCGTCGGCGCGGGTGGCGACGTACTCCTTGGCGACCAGGTTCATGCCGTCGCGCAGCGGGGTGACCGCCATGACGTCGGCGGCCAGGTACAGCGCGGCGAGTTCGGCGCGGTCGAAGGACTGGTGCAGGTAGTGCACGGGCATACGGCCGATCCCGGCGTGCTCGCCGTTGATCCGGCTGACCTCGCGCTCGACCCGCTCCCGCAGCGCCTGGTACTGGTCGATCTGCTGCCGGGTCGGCACGGCGACCTGCACCAGCACCGTGTCGGCGGGATCGAGGCCCTGCCGCGACAGCAGCTCCTCGTACGCCCGCAGGCGGCACTCGATGCCCTTGGTGTAGTCGAGCCGGTCGACGGCCAGGATGACCGTGCGGGGGTCGCCGAGTTCCCGCCGGATCTGCGCCGCCCGCGACCGGACCGCCGGATCGGTGCCGAGTCGCTGCTGCTCGGCTACGTCGATCGAGATCGGGAACGTGTCGGCGGCCACGTCACGGCCCTGGTAGCGGATCCCGGTGTCGGTGATCTCCGCGCCGAGCAGCTCCGCGGCGAGCGTACGGAAGTTGCGGGTCCCCTGCGCGTGCTGGAATCCGACCAGGTCGGCGCCGAGCAGGCCGCGCATGATCTCCTCCCGCATCGGCATCTGGCAGAACAGCTCCACCGGCGGGAACGGGATGTGCAGGAAGAACCCGATCCGCAGGTCGGGGCGCAGCTCGCGCAGCATGCCGGGGACGAGCTGCAGGTGGTAGTCGTGTACCCAGACGAGCGCTCCGGGTGCGGCGACCCGTGCCGCAGCCTGCGCGAAACGCAGGTTGACCGCCCGGTAGCGGTCCTGCCAGGCCCGGTCGAACACCGGCTGCTCGACACCGTCGTGGTAGAGCGGCCAGATCGTCGCGTTGGACTGGCCCTCGTAGTAGCCCTCGACGTCGTCGGCGGTCAGCGCGATCGGGTGCAGGTGGATGTCGTCATGCACGAACGGTGAGGGCGCGGGTCCGGGCAGGCCGTGCCAGCCGATCCAGGCTCCCGCCCGCTGCTTCATGATCGGGTGTAGCGCGGTGACCAGCCCGCCGGGGCTCTGCCGCCAGCCCGGCCGGCCAGCCTCGTCGGTGGTGCGGTCGACGGGCAGCCGGTTGGCCAGCACGACCAGGTCATAACGGCCGGCTTCCGCCTGCCGAGCTGAGATTCCGGTGTGTGGTGCCGATGCCATGGGGTCCTCCGCATTTCCGCCGACGCCGCTGCGCCCGCGCTGAGCTCGGCATACCGCACGCGATGAGCGCGGAAACCCCCATCTCCCCACGACTTGATCACACTCGCCCGGTGCCGGGGCCATCATCACCGTCTCGGGCTTTGCGCGGCATAAACACCCCGTCCGCCCGGTTGCCCTGTAGAACACGAACTTCAGGAGGCATCCATGGTCCGCGAGCTGCGGCTGGTCGTCACGGCACCTGACTACGACGAGGCGCTGCGGTTCTACCGCGACGTGCTCGGCATGGGCGAGCTGGGCGCGTTCTCCTCGCCGGGCGGGCGGGTCACCATCCTCGACGCGGGGCGCGCGACGCTGGAACTCGCCGACCCGCCGCACGCCGCGTACATCGACGCGGTCGAGGTGGGCAGCCGGGTGGCCGGGCAGATCCGGGTCGCTTTGCAGGTCGACGACGCTGCCACGGTCACCGCGACCCTGGTCGCGAACGGGGCGGAGCTGGTCGCGGAGCCGGTGCGCACACCGTGGAACTCGCTCAACTCCCGCCTCGAGGCCCCCGCCGGCCTACAGTTGACCATCTTCGAAGAACTGGACCGCCTCAGCCAGGGCTGACACCCCCACCCCCACCCCCATAGACGCTGGCCTATCACATCGAATATTCGCTGATCGAACTCGATGTCATAGGCCAGCGTCTATCAGGGACCCGTCAGATCGCCACGAACCCCGCTATAGGCGCCGAGGTTCAGCAGCGTGAAAGTGGCCGCCGCGACCACAGGCACGCGACCATGAAACCAACACCCATGCTCCATACGACCCCCAAAGGTCGAGGATCTTGTCTTGCTATAAGGGCTAATGTCCGTTTACACTCCAGCTCAATTTGTGGGATCTCCACAAAACTAGCTGTCGCCTACTGAGGGGTACAGCGGTTTCCTACTGGCCGGTAGCTGGAAGGGTTGTTCACGGGGATCCGCCCTGAAGGGGTCCCGAGTTCAGTCATTGGGAAGGCTTGATCGGTGTTCAGTCGCATCGCCATCGTCAACCGGGGAGAGGCCGCCATGCGGCTGATCCACGCCGTCCGCGAGATCAACGCCGAGAGCGGTGCCCCACCGATCGAGACGATCGCCCTCTACACCGAGGCCGAGCGCACCGCCACGTTCGTCCGCGAGGCTGACGACAGCTACTGCCTCGGCCCCGCCTCGGCGCGTCCCTACCTCGACCATGCCGTGCTGGAGCGCGCCCTGGTCGAGATGCAGGCCGACGCCGCGTGGGTGGGCTGGGGCTTCGTCGCCGAGGACCCGGCGTTCGCCGAGCTCTGCGAGAAGATCGGCGTCACCTTCATCGGCCCGAGCGCCGAGGCCATGCGCAAACTCGGTGACAAGATCGGCTCGAAGCTGATCGCCGAGGAGGTCGGCGTGCCGGTCGCGCCGTGGAGCCGGGGCGCGGTGGAGAGCCTGGAGGCGGCCACCCGCTCGGCCGCCGCGATCGGCTACCCGCTGATGCTCAAGGCCACCGCGGGCGGTGGCGGGCGCGGCATCCGCGTCGTACGCAGCGACGAGGAGTTGGCCGACGCGTACGAGCGCACCAGCCTGGAGGCCAAGCGCGCCTTCGGCAGCGGCATCGTCTTCCTGGAGCGCCTGGTCACCGGCGCCCGGCACGTCGAGGTCCAGGTCATCGCCGACGGCCAGGGCACCGCGTGGGCGCTGGGCGTGCGCGACTGCTCGGTGCAGCGCCGCAACCAGAAGGTCATCGAGGAGTCGGCCTCGCCGGTGCTCGCCCCCGCGCAGGTGGCCGAGCTGAAGTCGGCGGCCGAGCGGCTGGCGCTCGCGGTGGCCTACCGGGGCGCGGGCACCGTCGAGTTCCTCTACCACCCCGGTGAGAAGCTGTTCGCCTTCCTGGAGGTCAACACCCGCCTGCAGGTCGAGCACCCGATCACCGAGGCGACCACCGACTTCGACCTGGTCAAGGCCCAGATCCACGTCGCCTCGGGCGGCCGCCTGGGCGACCTGATCCCGGCCGAGGTCGGTCACGCCGTCGAGGCCCGGCTCAACGCCGAGGACCCCGACCGCGACTTCGCGCCCTCGCCGGGCCGGATCGAGCGGCTGACGCTGCCCGCGGGTCCCGGCGTCCGGGTGGACACCGGCGTCAGCGAGGGCGACGTGATCCCCGCCGACTTCGACTCGATGATCGCGAAGATCATCGCTTTCGGGCGTACGCGGGAGGAGGCGCTCGGCCGGCTGCGCCGCGCGGTCGCCGACACCACCGTCATCATCGAGGGCGGCGCGACCAACAAGAGCTTCCTGCTCGACCTGCTCGACCAGCCCGAGGTGATCGACGGCAGCGCCGACACCGGCTGGATCGACCGGGTCCGCGCGCAGGGCCGCCTGGTCACCACCAAGCACTCCGGCATCGCCCTGGCCGCCGCCGCGATCGAGGCGTACGAGGACGAGGCGCTGGTCGAGCAGCAGCGGCTGCTGTCCACCGCGCACGGCGGCCGCCCGCAGGTCCAGCACAAGAGCGGCCGGCCGATCGACCTCAAGCTGCGCGGGGCCGCCTACCGGGTGTCCGTCGCGCAGATCGGACCGCACCGCTTCCGGGTCGGCATCGACCAGGCGCCGACCGTCGACGTCGAGCTGGAGCGCTTCGACGAGCACACCGGCCGGGTCCTGGTCAACGGCCGCCGGTTCCGGCTGGTCACCGACACCCACGGCCCGATCCACCTGGTCGAGGTCGACGGCGTCACGCACCGCGTCAGCCGCGACGAGGGCGGCGTGCTGCGCTCCCCCGCCCCCGCGCTGGTCGTGGCGACCCCCTGCAAGCTCGGTGACGAGGTCGAGGCGGGCGCGCCCGTGCTCGTGCTGGAGAGCATGAAGATGGAGACGGTGCTGCGCGCACCGGTCAAGTCGAAGATCCGCGAGCTCAGCGTCTCCGTGGGCAGCCAGGTCGAGTCCGGTGCGCCGCTGATGCGCCTGGAGCCGATCGGCGACGCCACCGACGCCGAGGCCGCCACGACCGACGCCGTCGACCTGGAACTGCCGCCCGAGCCCGACGGCCTGACCGCCGAGGCCCGCGTCGCCCGCGGCCTGGCCGACCTGCGCAGCCTGCTGCTCGGCTACGACCTCGACCCGCGCGACGAGCGCCGGGCGCTGTCGTCCTACCTGGCCGGGCGGGCCGAGCTGGGCCGGGTGCCGATCGAGGGCGAGGTCGAGCTGCTGCAGGTCTTCGCGGACCTGTCCGAGCTGACCCGCAACCGGCCGGCCGGCGAGGAGACCCAGGCCGACACCCGCGTGCACAGCCCGCGCGAGTTCTTCCACGCGTACCTGCAGAGCCTGGACGTCGACCGGGCCGGGCTGCCCGAGGCGTTCCGGCAGCGGCTGGCCCGGGTGCTCGCGCACTACGGCGTCGACGGCTTCGACCGTACGCCCGCGCTCGAAGAGGCCGTGTTCCGGATCTTCCTGGCGCAGCAGCGGTCCTCGGCCGACGTCGCGGTGATCGTGTCGCTGCTGCAGCAGTGGCTGACCGAGCCGATCCCCGGCGAGGCCCAGCGCGAGCCGGTCGGCCAGGCGCTGGAGCACCTGATCTGGGCGACCCAGGTCCGCTTCCCGGTCGTCGGCGACCTGGCCCGCAGCATCGTGTTCCGCTGGGCCGCCCAGCCGATGCTGCGCCGCAAGCGCGCCGAGGTCTACAACGAGGTCCGCGACCACCTGCGCCATCTCGACCGCGACCCGGCCGCGCCGGACCGCGACGAGCGCATCGCGAAGATGGTCGCCTCCCCCGAGCCGCTGGTCCGGCTGCTCGCCCAGCGCATCGGCCGCAAGGGCGTCGACAACGGGCCGATGCTGGAGGTGCTCAGCCGCCGCTACTACGGCAGCCGCGGCATCAGCGACACCCGCTGCGCCGAGGTCGCCGGGCACACGTTCTTCACCGCCACGTACGAGCGCGACGGCGAGCGCTACCGCCTGGTCACCACGGCGACGGACTTCGCCGGGCTGCCCGCCGCCCTGGCCAGGACGGCCGAGCTGGCCGAGGGGACGTCGTTCGCCGACGTGTACCTGACCTGGGCCGATCAGCCCGACACCGACGCCATGGCCCGTACGCTGCGCGAGGTGCTCGACAGCACCGGCGTGCTGGACGTGGTGCAGCGGGTCACGGTGTCGGTGGCCGGGCCCACCGGCGCGGCGATGCACCACCACTTCACGTTCCGGCCGGGACAGGGCGAGGACCGGGTCATCCGCGGGCTGCACCCGCAGATCGCCGAGCGCCTGCAGTTGCCGCGGCTGCGCAACTTCGACCTGACCCGCCTGCCGTCCATCGACGAAGAGGTCTACCTCTTCCGCTGCGTCGCCCCGGACAACCCGGCCGACGAGCGCCTGGCGGCGATGGCCCAGGTCCGCGACCTGACGCCGCTGCGCGACGCCGACGGCCGGGTGCTGGCCCTGCCCGCGCTGGAAGGCATGCTCGACGGCTGCCTGGACGCGATCCGCAAGGTCCAGGCACGGCGACCGGCCAAGAAGCGCCTCGACACCAACCGCATCACGCTGTACGTCTGGCCGTCCAGCGAGCTGACCGTGGAGGAGCTGAACGCGGTCATCCAGCGGGTGCTGCCGCGCACCGCCGGGGCGGGCCTGGAGCAGGTGCTGGTCCTGGGGCGCCAGCGCGACGAGCTGACCGGCGAGATGGCCGACGTCGCGGTCGAGGTGTCCTTCGACGCGGGCGCGCGGATGTCGGTGACCTCGCCGACGACCGAGCCGATCGAGCCGCTGGACGACTACCGGCAGAAGGTGCTGTCGGCCCGCCGCCGCGGCACCACCTACCCGTACGAGCTGACCGGCCTGCTGTCCGGCCGGGGCGGCACGTTCACCGAGCACGACCTCGACGACACGGGCGAGCTGGTTCCGGTGGAGCGGCCCCGGGGGCGCAACAAGGCGGGCATCGTGGCCGGTGTGGTCAGCACACCGACCGCGCGCTACCCCGAGGGCGTCACCCGGGTGGCGCTGCTCGGCGACCCGACCAAGGCGCTGGGCGCGCTGTCGGAGCCGGAGTGCGCGCGGATCATCGCGGCGCTGAACCTGGCCGAGCGGATGCAGGTGCCGGTCGACTGGTTCGCCCTGTCGGCGGGCGCGCGCATCTCGATGGACTCGGGCACCGAGAACATGGACTGGGTCGCCGCGGCGCTCAAGCGCATCGTCGAGTTCACCCAGGACGGCGGCGAGATCAACATCGTGGTCGCGGGCATCACGGTCGGCGCGCAGCCGTACTGGAACGCCGAGGCCACCATGCTGATGCACACCAAGGGCATCCTGGTGATGACCCCGGACTCGGCGATGGTGCTGACCGGCAAGCAGTCGCTGGACTTCTCCGGCGGCGTGTCGGCCGAGGACAACTTCGGCATCGGCGGCTACGACCGGGTGATGGGCCCCAACGGCCAGGCCCAGTACTGGGCCCCGGACCTGCGGGCCGCCCAGGGCGTGCTGATGTCGCACCACGAGCACACCTACGTCGCGCCCGGTGAGGCCGGACCGCGCCGCGCGCCGACCAGCGACCCGGTCGACCGGGACATCTCCGGTTACCCGCACGCGGTGCCCGACAGCGACTTCACCACCGTCGGGCAGATCTTCTCCCGCGAGCACAACCCCGACCGCAAGAAGCCGTTCGACATCCGCACCCTGATGCGCGCCCTGGCCGACCAGGACCACGTGATCCTGGAGCGCTGGGCGGGCATGGCCGACGCCGATACCACCGTCGTACAGGACGTGCACCTGGGCGGCATCCCGGTCTGCCTGCTGGGCATCGAGTCGCGCTCGGTGCCGCGGCACGGCTTCCCGCCCACCGACGGCCCCGACACGTACACCGCGGGCACGCTGTTCCCGCAGTCGTCGCGCAAGGCCGCCCGGGCGATCAACGCGGCGAGCGGCAACCGGCCCCTGGTCGTGCTGGCGAACCTGTCCGGGTTCGACGGCTCACCGGAGTCGATGCGCAAACTCCAGCTGGAGTACGGCGCGGAGATCGGCCGGGCGATCGTCAACTTCCGCGGCCCGATCGTGTTCTGCGTGATCTCCCGGTATCACGGCGGCGCGTTCGTCGTGTTCTCCAAGGCGCTCAACCCGAACATGACCGTGCTGGCACTGGAGGGCTCGTTCGCGTCGGTGCTCGGCGGGGCTCCGGCGGCGGCCGTGGTGTTCGCGGGCGACGTCAACGCCCGTACCGCCAAGGACGCGCGAGTGGTGGACCTGGAGACGCGTATCGCGGCTGCGACCGGCGGCGAGAAGGCGGCCCTGGTCGGCGAGCTGCTCGACGTACGGGCCTCGGTCCGGGCGGAGAAGCTGAGCGAGGTCGCCGCCGAGTTCGACAGCGTGCACAGCATCCAGCGCGCCGTCCAGGTCGGCTCGGTCGACGCCATCATCCGCGCCGACGAACTCCGCCCCCAGATCATCGCCGCCATCGAACGCGGCCTCACCCCCGCCTGACCGCCCCGGTCGGCGACGCCCCCTCGGCCTCGCCGCCCCTCCTTCCGCAACTCTTAAAGACTCGCGCCCTCACCCACCCGGGAGGGCGCGAGTCTTTAAGAGTTGCGCCAGGGGTGGGTGGGGTGGGGGGTCAGGTGAGTTTGCGGAGGAGGTGGGAGAGGTGGGTTTGGTCTTCGGGGCTGAGGGCGCTGAAGAAGCGGTCGGCTTCGGCGCGGCGGGCTGATTCGATCGCTCGGGCGGTTTCGCGGCCGGGGTCGGTCAGGGCGACGAGGGTGGCCCGGCGGTCGGCGGGGTCGGGGCGGCGTTCGACCAGGCCGCGGGCCTGGAGGTCGTCGACGACCTCGGTGGCCGAGCGGGGGGCGATGCGCAGCTGGTCGGCGAGTTCGTTGAGGCGCAAGGCCTCCTGGCGGCCGAGCACGTGCAGGGCACGTGACTGCGACGGGGTGATCTGCCAGGGGGCCAGGGCGTCCTTGGTGAGGTGCCGCAGGCGGCGGGCGACCGCCCAGAAGGCCTCCGACAGGCCTGCTTCCTCGTGCTCGTCCACGGGAATACCGTACCAGTGGTTGCTGTTGGAACCTCATGTTGAGGTAACCTCAGCATCCACCCACGGAAGGAACCGCCCCCTTGGAAAGCCAACCCATGGAACGAGGAGGCCGCCGCGGCGGCCCGCAGACCGTCACCGCCGAGGAGAAGGCGCAGGCCCGCGAGGTATCGCTGCGCCGTATCGGCACCCTGTTCACCGCCCACCGCTGGCAGCTCGCCGTGGTCACCGCGATCATCGTGGCATCGTCGGTGATCGCCATGGCCACGCCGTTCCTGCTGCGCGAGGTCATCGACGTCGCCCTGCCCCAGGCCGACCTGACCCTGCTGGTCTGGCTCGTGCTGGGCATGGTCGCCGTGGCCGGGCTCACCTCCGCGCTCGGCGTCGTGCAGACATGGATCTCCACCACCGTCGGCCAGCAGATCATGCACCGGCTGCGCACCGAGGTCTTCACCCACCTGCACCGGCAGTCGATCGCCTTCTTCACCCGCACCCGCACCGGCGAGGTGCAGTCGCGCATCACCAACGACATCGGCGGTATGCAGTCCGTCGTCACCTCGACCGCGACCTCCGTCGCGTCGAACCTCACCACCACCGTCGCCACCGCCGTGGCCATGGCCGCCCTGTCCTGGCGGCTGTCGCTGGTCTCCCTGGTCGTGGTCCCCCCGGCCGTGTACCTGACCCGCCGCGTCGCCCGGATGCGCCGCACCATCACCGCGCAGCGCCAGCGCGAGCTGGCCGACCTCAACGTCACCATCGACGAGGGCCTGTCGATCAGCGGGGTACAGCTGAGCAAGACCACCGGCACCGGCCCCGTGCTGGTCGAGCGCTTCACGAACTCGTCCGCGCGCCTCATCGACCTGGAGCTGCGCTCGGAGCTGGCTGGCCGCTGGCGGATGGCCTCGATGAGCATCATCTTCGCCGCCATCCCCGCGGTCATCTACTTGAGCGCGGGCCTGCCCGCGACCGCCGGCACGCTGAGCATCGGCACCCTGGTCGCGTTCACGGCGCTGCAGGCCAACCTGTTTCGGCCGCTGATGGGCCTGCTGAACGTCGGTGTTTCGCTGACCAGCTCACTGGCCCTGTTCGCCCGGATCTTCGAGTACCTGGACCTGCCGGTCGACGTGGACGACCCGGCGCACCCGGTCGAACTCGACCCCGCCCGCGTCACCGGACACCTGCGCATCGAGGACGTCACCTTCGCTTACCCCGGCAGCGAGACCGCCGCCGTCGCGGGCGTCAGCCTCGACGTGCCCGCGGGCAGCTCGCTGGCCCTGGTCGGCGAGACCGGCTCGGGCAAGAGCACCATCGCCGCGCTGATCTCCCGGCTGTACGACCCGGCCGCTGGCCGCATCACCGTCGACGGCGTCGACCTGCGCGACCTGCGGCTGGCCGACCTGGCCCGTATCGTCGGCGTGGTCAGCCAGGAGACCTACCTGCTGCACACCACGATCAGGGAGAACCTGCGCTACGTGAAGCCGACCGCCACCGACGCCGAGATCGAGCGGGCCGCCCGTGCCGCACAGATCCACGACCTGATCACCGGCCTGCCCGAGGGCTACGACACCGTCGTGGGCTCGCGCGGGCACCGCTTCTCCGGCGGCGAGAAGCAGCGCATCGCCATCGCCCGCACCCTGCTGCGCGACCCGCGCGTCCTGGTGCTCGACGAGGCGACCAGCGCCCTGGACACCCAGACCGAGCGGGCCGTGCAGCGCGCCCTGGACGAGCTGAGCCGCGGGCGCACGACGATCACGATCGCGCACCGCATGTCGACCGTGCGCGACGCCGACCAGATCGCGGTGCTCGACCACGGCCGCATCCTCGAGTCCGGCTCGCACCGCAACCTCGTCGAGGTCGGCGGCCGGTACGCGGCCCTGGCCGCATGACCCGGCACCGCTTCCACGGCGACGAGGCCCGCTTCGACGTGCTCGCCGACTTCGTGACCGCCCGGTTCCCGCAGGCACGGTACGTGGCCGACGTGGCCGGGGGTCAGGGAATGCTGACCCGGCTGCTGCGCAAGCGGTTCGGCCTGGAGGCGGAGGTGGTTGACCCGCGCGGCTGGACGCTCAAGGGCGTGCCCGCCCGCGCCGAGCCCTACCTCGCCTCGCTGGCCGACTACTACGACCTGATCGTGGGCCTGCATCCCGACGAGGCGCTGCGCGAGGTGGTGGACTCGGCCAGGGTCCGGCCCGTGCTGGTCGTGCCGTGCTGCAACTTCTGGGACCGCGACCGCAGACTCGGCCGCGACGAGCTGCTGACCGCGATCACCACCCATCACCGCGCCCTCGGCGGCCGGGCCGAACACGTCGAACTCGCCTTCCGCGGCCCGAAGAACCACGCCCTGGTCCTGCTGCCGCCCCGAAACGCCTGAGCCGCCGTCGCGCTCCCCTGGGCCGACAGGCCCCGCGCAGCGCCCGGTCAGGCCCTGCGGCGGCGGGACAGGAACACGTAGAGCAGCGTCACCCCCGTGATCGTCAAGGCGACGCCCGCCGCGATGGCGATCATGACGATGCCGGACAGCACCGCCATGCCCTCCAGCTCGCCCGCCAGCAAGGCGAGCACCACGAACACGGTGAGCACGAGCGCGAGCAGCCAGGCGACCCCCGACAGCCCGATCAGGATCCTGCCGAGCAGCCGGATCCGCGGACGCGCGCCAGGCGCGGCACCGGGCGACGCCGAGTGCACCTCGGTCGGGCCGCGAAGCTGGGGCTGCGGCTGCCGTGCTGAGTCTGACATGGAGGGCAGCGTAGCGTCCGACTGCCAGAGGGCCGTGGTGGTCGCGGCCACGGCCCTGCTCGCGGCCTGTTCAGTCGGTGGCGATCACGATCACGCTGTCGCCCGCGTCCAACCGGACCAGGCTGGACCGGCGCGGATTGAGCATGACGCCGTAGAACGGCGGCTGGTCGGCGTTGTCGTGGCTGCGGTAGCCGATCGCCGACTCCCCGCGCCGCCGGGCGGACTCCACCACGGTCGCGAAGGTGACCTCCGCGCCGGGCTGCACGTAGTCGGCGGCAGGCTTCAGGTGGATCTCCGCGCCGGAGGCGTCGAACAGGTCGGCGAACACCTCGTACAGGTGCCGGTTCTCGGCGAGCTGGGTCATCAGCAGGCTGATCAGCCGCGCCGAGACCACGAAGTCGTCGGCCTTGGTGACCTGGGCGACCTCGCGGTTGCCGTCGTCGTTCATCTCAGTGACGATCGAGTACGGCTCGCCGAGGTTGACCTCGATGTCACGCAGGTGCAGCAGCGTCACCAGGGTGCGGTCGTCGGCGTGGTCGGGCGCGGCGGAGTCGTCGGACAGCACGATGATGTGCTGGTAACCGCCCAGCTCCATACGCTCCAGGTCACGGCGGCTGGTGGGCTGGCAGCGCTGGTAGCCGACGGTCAGGTTCTCCCGGCTCGCCGCCAGCGCCTCCTCCGGCGGCAGCGGGGCGGCGACGTCCACCGCCGAGCCGGGCTCGGCGAAGCGGTCCAGCAGGTCGAGCACCCGGTCGGCACGCGAGTTCCAGCCGACCACCAGGGTCCGGTCCGGGGCCACCTTCGTGTCGGGCACCAGCACGATCGCGTCGGCGTGCACCCGCGCCGGGTCGGCGGCCAGCTCGATGAGCAGGTCGTCCTCGGCGACGAGAATGACCTCGTCGCCCGTGCCCAGCACGGTGTCGGTCGGCGGGTTGACCGCGATCGTGCCGTCCGCGCGGCGCAGGCCGATCGGCGAGCCCGCCTCGAACGCGCCGAGGACGTCGCCGTACGACCGGCCGGCCAGGGTGGGCTCGGGACGGATGTAGATCTCGTTGCCCGCGAAGTCGAGCAGGTCGGTGCAGACCGTCGACAGGCCCGACTGCCGGTGCGACTGCACGACCATGCGTACGGCGATGTCGTCGGCGTCGATGACCAGCGCGTGCTTGCCCGCAGCGAGTTTCGCGGCGGCGACGTTGGCCGACTCCTGCACCGCGGCGACCACGTGCGGGCGCGCGGACGGCCAGGGCCGGTTGTTCAGCAGCAGCAGCACCTTGATGACGTCGATGTCGGGGTCGTCGCCGGTGGGCGACAGCACCATCACCGCGCGGGCCGTGTCGAGGTTGACCAGGTCGAGGTCGCTGCGCTTGAGCGGGCTGCCGGACCGGCAGACGACGCGGGTGCGGCCGGTGTCGCCGACCCGCGCCCGGATCTGGTCCTCCATCTCGACCTTGTCCCGGTCGGCGAGCACGACGACCGTGGACCGGCGCGAGCCGCGGTTGGCCGCGGCCAGCTCCCCTACCACGGTGAAGACCTGGTCGGACCAGCCGAGCACCACGATGTGGCCCTGGACGGTCACCTGGGAGCGGCCCTTGCGCAGGTTCGTGATGGCGTCGTTGAGCCCGGTGGTGAGCACGCCGATCAAAGAGCTGACGAGGAAGATGCCGCCGATGGTGACGAGGAGCATCAGCGCCAGGTAGAACGAGCTGCCGCCATCTGCGCCCATGGTGCCCGGGTCGAGGGTGCGCAGCACACTGCGCCACAGGACGGCGGACCAGCCCCCGTCGCGCGCGGTGTCGTCGGCGGCGAAGAGCATCGCGAGTCCGGTCACGACGGTGATCAGAACCAGTGACGCCAGGCCGAGCCAGCCGATGAGGGCGGGCGTGCCCCGGTCCATCGTGCCGTCGAACCAGACGCGTAGGCGTCGCCGCACTCCCAGCCGTACCACTGAGGTTCCTCCCCTGGCGGCCGTCGACCGGCCGCCGAATGTCCAATAGGCAGAGACATCCTAGGGAGCAGCCGGGCGTCGGCCCGCAGGCCGTCCGGCTCGTTCTCCGGGACGGGCGGTGTAGCGGGATCGCCGCATGGCAGGGGCCGGGACCGCCCGGTGCGGGACGGTCCCGGCCGGCAGGTCACCGGCCTGCGGTGGCCTGCTCGCGGTGGTGTCCGGTGTGCAGGTGGGGCAGGTGCAGTTCGGCGGGCTCGGGCGGGAGGTCGTCGACGCCCGCGGCCACCGCCTGCTCGTGGCGGCGGTGCGCGGAGGGCAGGGCGAGCGACGCGACGACGGCCAGTACGGCCACCCCCGCGCAGACCCAGAACCCGGTGCTGAACGCCGCGTCGGTCGGCAGGCCGCGCGGGGTGCTGTTCGAGGTGATGACGGCGGCGACGACGGCCGCGCCGATGCTGCTGCCGATGGTCCGGGCGATGGTGTTGACGCTGGTGGCCTCACCGGTCTGGGTGGCCGGCACGCTCTCGATGATGGCGTTGGACATGGCAGCGAAGGCCAGGCCGATGCCCGCGCCGACAGCCAGGCCGGAGACGACGACCTGCCATTCGACGTTGTGCGCGATGGCGGGCAGCGTGAAGCCGCCGACGACGGCGACGGCGCCCAGGAACAGCGGCAGTTTCGGCCCGAACTTGCGGACCAGCAGCCCGGCGAGCGGTCCGAAGACCACCATCGACACGACGGTGGGCAGCAGGAACAGACCCGCCTCCGACACCGACTTGCCGTAGCCGTAGCCGGTGGCGGCAGGCAGCTGCAGCAGGGTCGGCACCAGCAGGAACGAGCCGAACATCGCGAAGCCGAGGATGAGGGCGACCAGGTCGGTGGCCCATACGCCGCGGATCTTCATGAGCCGCATGTCGACCAGCGGCTCGCTGACCCGCAGCTCGACCACGACGAACAGGATCATGGTGACCGCGCCCACGGCGAGCAGGCCGATGGTCTGCGCCGAGGCCCAGCCCCAGGACTGGCCCTTGCTGATGGCCAGCAGCAGCGACACCAGCGAGACCGACAGGATGGCGGTGCCGAGCACGTCGAGCTTGCCGGGCTTGCGCACCGGCGACTCCTTCATCCCGAAGATCGCGCCGAGCAGCGCCACCACGACCAGCACCAGGGGCAGCCAGAACAGCCAGTGCCAGGACAGGTGCTCGACGATCGGCCCGGCGGCGACGATGCCGACGCCCGCGCCGACGCCGAAGATCGCCGACAGCAGGCCGACGGTGGCGCTGACCTTCTCGCGGGCCAGTTCGTCGCGGACCATGCCGATCGACAGCGGCATGATCGCGCCCGCCGCGCCCTGCAGGGCCCGCGCGACGATGAGCACGCCCAGGTTCGGGGCCAGCGCGGCGAGCAGGGTGCCCAGCGCGAGCACGGCGAGCACGGCGATGAGCACGCGGCGCTTGCCGACCATGTCGCCCAGGCGGCCGAGGATGGGTGTCAGCACCGAGGCCGACAGCAGGTACGCGGTGAGGATCCAGCTGGCGCTGGCGGTGGTGACCTTCAGGTCCCCCGCGATGGTGGACATCGCCGGGGCGACCAGCGACTGCAGCACCGCGAAGGCGAGTCCGCCCAGTGCCAGGTACATCACCAGTAGGCCGCCACCGGTGCGGCGGCCCGTCGGCGCGTCCGGCCGGCCCTCGGTGGACCCGGCGGTGCCCGGCCCCACGATCGTCTGCGTCATGAAGAACGCTCCAAGCATGTTGTAAACATCTGCTGACTTGGTGAGTATTACGCGCCCGAAGCGCGGTCAACAGTTGTTTACATCACTGGTAAGCAGTTGTTTACGTCACGTTCGGAGCTCGCTATCCTGGTACGGGAGTGAGAGGAATCCATGGCCACCACCAGCCTGCACGCCTCCCCCGAGCACCCGGCGGGGCCGCGTCGCCGCGACGCGGCCGGCACCCGGCAACTACTGCTCGACGCCGCCCGCCGCCGCTTCGCCGCGCACGGATACACCGGCACGACCGTGCGCGACATCGCCGACGAGGCCGGGGTGAACGTCGCGCTGATCAGCCGCTACTTCACCTCCAAGGAGGGCCTGTTCGAGGCGTGCCTGGTCGGCGCGGTCGACGAGCTCAGCCACGCGGTGGCCCCGGACGTGACCCTCGACGGGGTGCCCTCCGCCATCGCCGAGCACCTCGCCGGGACCGGGGTGGGCAGCCGCCCGGACCAGTTCCTGCTGCTGCTGCGGTCCTCCGGTGACGAGCAGGCCGACCGGATCAGGCGCAACACCGTGCATTCGTTCGCCGAGCGCCTGGCCACGGCCGCAGGCTGGCGGCCCGGCCACCCCGACGGTGACCGCATCATGCTCCGCGCCCAGGTCGCGCTGGCCACCGGCTTCGGCATCGTCCTGCTGCGCTCCTCCACCGGCCTGGAACCGCTGTCCTCGGCCGGACCGCAGGACCTGCTCCCTCCGATGCGGGACCTCATCGACGCGCTGCTGCGCGAACCCGGCCCGCGGTGAGCGCCGCGACGATGCGCGCGGCGGTGCTGACCGCGCCGGGCGAGTGCTCGGTGCAGGAGGTGCCCGCGCCCGTCGCGTCCGCCGGTGAGGTCGTCGTGGACGTCGAACGGGTCGGGGTCTGCGGCACCGACGTCGAGTTCTTCACCGGGGAGATGGCATACCTGCACGAGGGGCACGCCCGGTTCCCGATGCGGTTGGGCCACGAGTGGGCCGGGATCGTCCGCGCGGTCGGCGACGGCGTCGACCCTGCCTGGCGCGGCAGGCGCGTCATGGGCGACACCATGCTCGGCTGCGGCCGCTGCCGGCGCTGCGAACGCGGCCACCAGCACGTGTGCGCCGACCGGCAGGAGGTCGGCATCCGCGGCGGCCGCCCCGGCGCGCTGGCCGAGCAGCTGGCCGTGCCCGTCACCTCGCTGCACGAACTGCCCGGCAACGTCGACCCCGCACTCGGGGCGCTGGTCGAGCCGGGCGGCAACGCCCTGCGGGCCGCGCGTGCCGCCGCGCTCACGCCGGGCGATCGGGTGCTCATCCTGGGTCCGGGCACGATCGGGCTGCTCACCGCCATGTTCGCCCGCGCGACCGGGGCCGAGGTGCACCTGATGGGCCACACCGCCGCCTCGCTGGCCTTCGCCCGGTCCCTCGGCTTCACCGCGTGGACCGAGCGGGAACTGCCCGACGTCGCGTTCGACGCCGTCATCGACGCGACCAACGCCGCGTACCTGCCCGCCAGGGCGCTCGACCTGGTCGAACCCGGTGGGCGCGTCGTCTGCATCGGCCTGGCGGGCTCGCCGAGCCACATCGACACCCGCACCCTGGCGCTCAAGGACGTCACCGCCGTCGGTGTCCTGTCCGCCTCCCCCGGCCTCGCCGCCACGATCGCCGCGTACGCCACCGGACAGGTCGATCCGCGGCCGCTCGTCGCCGCCACGGTCGGCCTGGACAGGGTGGGCGCGGTGCTGGCCGGTGCGCCGATCGCGGGCGCGGGGCCGGGACCCAAGGTCCACATCGATCCACGATCGCACTGAGCCGGGTGGGCCGGACGATCCGGCCCACCCGGCGGTGCGCGTCACGACGCGCCGCACACCGAAAGTCATGGAACTCCGGCCTCAGGCACTCCCTCCGCAGGGGGGTGCCGTCACACCCGCCCATGCCACCCCCCACGATGTGGTGGAAGGGTGCGATGATGCCGACCCAGAAGCTTCCGAGAGAGGTGTCCGTGACACTGCCCGAGTGGGTGAAAGCGGCCGTCATCGCCGCGGCCGCGAGTGCCGCCGCGGTCCTGTGCACGCCATGGGCGGCGGCGCTGGTGCCCGACGCGCCAGGATCCAGCGACTACCACGTCCCGCTCACCTGGCAGGACGCCGCACAGCCGGTCGCGCTCGCGATCATCGCGCTGGCCGGCGGCCGATGGGGGCTGAGCGTGCTGGTCACGGGCCTGGCCGTCACCATGCCCGCCGCGGTCGTCTACAGCGTCTACGGCGAGTACTTCGTGGACGCCGCCGGGGCCGGTCTGTGGCCGGTGGGGATCGTCGTGCTCGCGCCGCTCGTGTTCGGTGCCGCCGTGGGGCTCGCCGCCCTGGGCAGGATGCGCCGCCGCCGGCTCGGCGCGCGGCGGCGAGCGGCCCGCGCTGCCGCCTGAACCGGCAGCCGGGCCGTCACCGGCGATGGTCGGGCGACGGCATCAGCCGATGCGCGGCAGCCTCACCCGAGCCGACATCGTCAGCTGGTACAGGCCTTCGGCGACCTCGGGCCGGGTCCGCAGCGCGTCCTCCAGCCTGACCCGCCACTTGCCGCCCTCGTCGTCGCGCGCGTTGAGGCGCGGCGAGGTCGTCAGCTCCTTGCGGGTGGCCAGCAGATCCCGGCGGTAGGACGGCCCCAGCAGGGTCCCGAGCTGGTCGCAGTACCAGGCGAACAGGCCGGTGTCGGCGAGCGACACACCCGTCAGAATCCTGGCCGCGTCGAAGGCGATTCTTGGCTGGTGACGCACGATGCTGTCCACACGGGCCTCCCCCGAGACGATGACTCATGGCAATCAACCGATGGTCCTGGACGGCCCCGCGCCGCGCAATACCCCGGGCGGCCGACGATGGCCGCAGCCCTGGCCGCCCGCACCTCGACGACCCGCATCGTCCCGCGCTGACCGGTCAGGCGATCGGCTTGGCCATCTGCTGGGCCATGACCGTGAAGCCCAGGCTCTCGTACAGCGCGATCGCCCGGGTGTTGCCCCCGAACACGTTGAGGCCGAACCGCGTGGCGCCCTGCCGGCGCAGCTCGTCCTCGACGGCCAGGACCATCGCGCGGCCGTGGCCTCGGGACTGGTGTTCCGGGTCCACCTCGACGTTGTGCAGCCAGGCCATCTCGGGGCGGCCCGGCGCGCCCGGCAGCGTGGCCCAGACCCAGCCGACCGTCACGCCGTCGACCTGCGCGGACCGCAGGATCGCCCACGCGGTGTCCAGCCCCTGCGGCAGGACCTCCGCCATCTGGCGCAGCGCCTCTGCCTCGGCGTCCGCGCCGCTCATGCCCCGCTGCTGCCGCAGATTGGTGGCGTAGCGCCGACGCAGGGCGGCCGCGCGGTGCTCGTAGTCGGCGGCGGACATGGGGACGAGGACGAGACTCACACGAGCTCCAGGCAGATCGGTCACGGGCTTCGGCCATCCTGCCCGACCTCGCGGTACATTGCCGAACTGGTCGGCCGACGCGGCAGGCGCGACCGTGGGACACGGCGACCGGCCAGGTGGGAGGGCAGCGGCGATGCGAGTGACGATGGCCAGCGTCCCGGGGCACGACGGGCGCGTCAACGAGGACTTCGCCGCGGCGACGGCGACCGCGGCGGTGCTGGTCGACGGCGCGGGCATCCCCGGCGCGGAGGCGGTCTGCCGCCACGGCGTGGCCTGGTATGCCGTACGCCTCGGTGGCAGTCTGCTCGGTCTGCTGACCCTCGACCCGGCGTCCAGCCTCACGGCGGTGCTCGCCATGGCCATCGACGAGGTGACCGGCGAGCATCGGGACACCTGCGACGTCGCCGACCCGATCAGCCCGTCGGCGGCCGTCGCCATGCTGCGCGTGTCCGGCGACCGGCTCGACCACCTGGTGCTCGGCGACGCGACACTCGTGCTGAACCGGGCCGAGGGTGAACCGCTGGTCGTCACCGATCCGCGTGAGGTCGTCATCAGCCGGTCCTACGCGTCCGAGCTCGCGGGCAGGACGCCAGCAAGCGAGGAGTACCGGCGCGTGCTGCGGGAACTGCGCGCCCGCCGGAACCGGCCGGGCGGCTTCTGGGTCGCCAAGGACGACCCGGGCGCGGCCCACGAGGCGCTGACCGGCACCTGCGCGGTCGCCGGGTTGACCGGCGCGGCACTGCTCAGCAACGGCGCCAGCCGACTCGTGGACCGGTTCGCGTCGACCGGCTGGCCGGACGCGATGGCCCTGCTCGCCACCCACGGGCCGGGCGAGATCATCGACCGGGTCCGCCGGGCTGAGGCGCGGCACGCGGTCGCGGCCGACGACGCGACCATCGTCCACTGCACCTGGCTGGACCAGGCCTGACGGGCTCCCGCAGCGCTGCCCGGCGGCACGGCACAGGTCAACCTGCTCGACAGACCCGGCGGCGGTCGGTTCAATCGGGTCGTGGACGGCTTCGAAGCATGGCTGGCATACCTGTTCGACCGGCCCGCCGACGACGACGGCTCGTGGGACGACCGGCCCCACGAGTGGTTCGACCGGTACGCCCGCCGGGACACGCCCGCGGCGACGGCGCAACGGATCCGGGAGCTGTTCGGCAACGCGGGCGCCCTGCTGCGGCACCACTCCGACGACCAGGTCGCCCGGGGCGTGCGCGACATCACCGATGCCGGGACCATTGGCGTGCTCAGCTCCCGGCAGGTCCCGGTGGTGCTGCGTACCACCGCCATCCGGTCGATCGGCACGCTGTACGCCGAGGTCTTCGCGGCACGGATCGAGGTCGAAACGCAGCGGAACACCCCGAAGCTGCAGGACGTGTGCTTCATGTTCTTCGACATCGCGGCCCTCGACCTGGGCGACGACACCGTGCTCGACGTGCTGGAGGACATCGCGGGCCTGCCGTCGGTCGCGTGCCAGCGGGCGGCCCTGCACGGCCTGGGCCACGCACACGGGAAGGCACCCCGGGCGGCACGGACGATCGTGGACCGGTGGCTGGCCCGCAACCGTGGCGCACCGCGGGAGCTGCGGGACTATGCCGCCGCCGCCGCGCGCACGGGTGAGGTGATGTGACCCCGCGTGACGGCCCCACCGGTCCGGAGTGGACGATGCGACCGTGAGAATTCTGGTGGTGGGCGGAACGGGCCTGATCGGCGCGCACGTCGTGGACGTGCTGGGTGAACGCGGTCATGCCGCGACCACGATGGCACGGTCCGCCGGTCCGGGCGTCGACCACGTGCTCGACCTCGGCGCGGCGTCCGTCGACGAGCTGCGGTCGCTGCTGGCGGGCCACGACGGGGTGGTGTACGCCGCCCGCTCGGACGAGCAGCGGCCGCTGCCCAAGCCGATCCACCCGGCGTTCCGCCGGGACATGGTCGACCCGGTGGTGCGCCTGTTCACCGCAGCCCGCGCCGAGGGCCTGACCCGCGGCGTCATCATGGGCTCGTACTACACCTACTTCGACCGGCTGCACCCCGAATGGCGTCTGCCGCAGCGCCACGTCTACATCCGGTGCCGGGTCGAGCAGGCGGCCGAAGCCCGCGCGGCGGCTGGACCGGAGCTGCCGATCGCGGTGCTGGAACTGCCGTTCGTCTTCGGCCGGGCCGGTGACCGCCTGCCGAACTGGGCCGGTCCGCTGGACGGCTGGGCCAGGTCCCGCGCACCGCTGGCCGCGCCCGTCGGCGGGACGGCGGCCACGACCGCCCGCAACGTGGCCGAGGTCGCGGTCGACGCGCTGGAGCGGGCCGACGGCGCGGACATCCCCGTCGCCGACGAGAACCTGACCTGGCACGACCTGATCGGGCGTATCGCCGCCGCGGTCGGCCGCAAGCGCCGGGTCCGTCACCTGCCCGCCGGGATCGTCCGGGCCGCCGTCCGCTCCGGTGGTGTGCTGCAGTACCTCGGGCGCAAGGAATCGGGCATCAACCCGGCTCACTTCGCGGGGCTGATGCTCGCGAGGTTATTCGTCGAGCCGCCGTCGGGCCGCCCGCTGGACGCGGCGTTGCGGGAGACGTTCGAGGACAGGTCGGCCGGTTAGCCGGAGGCCGCGAGCAGGCGCTGGCCGAGCACCTGGGCGGTGTGGCGGATCTCGGGTCCGCCGACGATCCGGAACGCCACCGGAACCGCCGTGAGCTGCTGGGCGTACCACCAGGGATTGCTGGTCGTGCCGAGCAGGCGGCAGGTGCCGTCGTCGACGGGTTCGACTCGTCCCAGGTTCGGCGGCACGTGCCGCGCCGCGTCGGCGGCGGGCGCCTCGATGATCACCTCCACGGTGTACTCCCAGCCGACCGCGAGGTGTTCCTCCAGCGTGGCGACCGGGTCGAGGTCGGCCGGGGGCACGAACCCGTCGTCGAGGATGTCGACGGCGCGGACCCGGTCGATCCGGTATGCCCGCCGCCCGTCCGACGTGTGCGACCAGCACAGCAGATACCAGCGGCTGTGCCGCACCACGACCGCCCACGGGTCCACGTCCAGGTCCCGCTCCACACCGGCCTCGGAGCGGTAGCGCAGCCGCACCTGCCGCCGCTCGGCACCGGCGCGCACGAGTTCGGTGGTCGTCTGCGGGTCGGGCCGGGCGGCTCCACGGTCGGGTGCCGGAGCGGTGGCCTGGCGTACGGCCTCGGCCTGGGCGGCGACCTGCTCCGGGAGCGCCCGTACGATCTTGCCCAGGGCGCTGCCGACGGGGCTGGTCGGGTCGCCCGCGTCGTGGTGGCCGTCGAGGACGGCCATGACCAGGCCCAGTGCCTCCGTCGCGCTGAACACCAGCGGCGGCAGCCGCAGCCCCCGGCCCACCCGGTAGCCGCCGTACGGGCCGCGCATCGACTCGACCGGGATGCCCGCCTCGCGCAGGATGCCGACGTAGCGGCGGGCCGCCCGCTCGGACACGCCCAGCTTGTCGGCGATCCGCTCGGCGGTGATCCCAGGGTTGGCCTGCAGCAGCTCCAGCGCCATCAGCGCCCGCGCGGTCGGGCTCACGTCGGCTGTCACTCGGGTGTCCTTCCTGCGGTTCACGAAATCGCGCGAGTTCCGGAAGTGGAACGTCCGGAACCGAACCTAGCCTGCTCCCATGACCGACGACATCCTCCTGAGCACCACGAGCCACGAACCGTCGATGACGGCCGGCGAGGTCGAGATGCTGATGTTCGCCCTTGACCGCTCCCGCGCCACGTTCGCCTGGAAGTGCGGCGGGCTGGACGCGGCCGGACTGAACCGGAGGCAGCCGCCGTCGACGCTGACCCTCGGCGGCCTGCTCAAGCACATGGCTGCGGTCGAGGAGCGGTACACCATCGACTTCACGGGCGAGGCCCCTGGAGCGCCGCTGGACTCCCCCGAGGCCGCCGATCCGGCCTGGGTCTGGCGCAGCGCGGCCGACGACTCCCCTGCCGAGCTGTACGGGCTGTGGCAGGGCGCGGTCGAGCGCTCGCGGACCGCGATGGCGAAGTCACTCGCCGACGGCGGGCTCGACCAGCCCGCGAAGTACACGACCGACGGGGACGGCACGCCGCCCAACCTGCGGCGCATCGTGGTGGACCTGCACGACGAATACGCCCGGCACGTCGGCCACGCCGACCTGCTGCGCGAGGCCGTCGACGGCCTCACCGGTGAGGATCCGCCGCAGTGACGACGGGTACTCAGCCAGGCAACCGGATGCCCGGCGGCACCCACTCGGGGTCGAGTTCGAAGACGAACCGGTAGCCGTCGGCGCGATCCGCGGGGCCGAGCGTCTCCACCGGCCCCGCGGGCACGCCGTCCACGAACTGCTGCCGGTACGCGATTCCGTCACGCCACTGGTACGCGCTCACCCACAGGCTGAGCGCCGCAGCGACACCCACCCCGTAGTGCGGTTGGCAGTTGTACGGCCCGCGGGCGACGAGTTCGCCGACGTCGAGCTGCCCGGCCTCGACGCCCGTCGCGGCGGCGGAGAACTGCAACGGCCCTTCGAACTCCACTGCGACCTCCCCTGCCGACACGACGTCCAACAGTTTGCGCAGCAGGTCGGGATCAGTCCGGTCGGCGCTGAGGAACAGCTGAGGGCTGGCTCTGACCGACCATGTCGGCAGTGTCAGAAAGATTCTGACGCCGTCGTAGGTGGGGCGCCCTGCTCCATCGAGCGCCACAGGAACGCGTACTTCGCACCATTGTTCGCGGTCGTGCGGCAGACCCGCCGCCGCGAACATCTCACCGACGCCGGCGCAGGTCCCATCCCAGAGTTCGTCACGGTCGGTGAGAGCGCGGGCGAACCTCTCTTGCTCGGTCGAGACCACGTCACCGACCGGCAGCCCGGCAGGAAAAGCGTGGCGCAGGTACGGCCCGAACTCGGCCACCGGCCTCACAGCGCCACGCAGGCCGACGGCCGACAATGCGCCATGCACGAGCCGGCCGAAGTCTCCGGTTCGTTCGCAAACAGTTCGGATGAGCGCTCTGTGCGGTGGCTCGCGCAGCTGCGGAAGGTACATCATGCGATGGGCCGCAGGCACGAACGGCTCGGTGAACGAGTGGTCGAATGCGCGTGGGCGTTCAGCCGCCCGCGCCAGCACCTCGGTCGCGTCCGGGTCGTCGGAGAGGGCCGGGGCGAGGGCCGCACAGGTCCGCACGGCGAGCCTCGGATCGTCCAGCCAATTGCGTGGCGCGACGCCCAGCTCTCCGAGCCCGAAGACCAGACTGGCGCACTCACGGCGGTCGGCGGTCGCCAGGGCCGTCTCCTGGTGGTACGCGATCACGTCAGCCCGACGGGTAACCAATCGGGGATGTCTGACCAGCATCGCCGCTGTGCTGGCCGCCATCGTCCGGGTCCATGACGGCCAGCCTGGAGGAATCGGCCACACCGACGCGAACACCTCCGGCAGCAGAGCGAAGCAGTCGGCCAGCGGTCCGCCCTTCGACACCCGTACGGCATCGACGTCCGCCGTCACTCGCGCGATCTCGCGCAACAGGAACAGGACACCGTTGCGGATGGTGGCGTCACCGGCGCCGAGCGCGGGATCACCGAGCACCGCCACGAGTTCGCCGACAGCCCAGGCCGTGTGCGGGGTGAGCCGCCCATTGGCGAACACGCTCGGCCACAACGAGGAATAGGCCGCGCCGGCCCGATCCGGGTCCGTGTCACAGAGTTCGCTCAGCGCCGTCGCAAGGTCGACTGCGAGGACTCGCGGAGGTGTCGGCCCACTCCTGCCGGTCTCCTCGGAGTTAACCACGGACGGAGGCTACTCCTGGCACCTGCGGCTACAGTGGCCGTGTGGAACTGACGAGCGTCGCCGTGCCACGGACTTACCGGCTGCGGTCGGAGGTACTGGGTTGGGCGTCTCCGGCGATTCGGATCGACGCAGAAGCAGAACACTCGGCGCTGACCGACGGTGAAGCCGTTGTGGCAGCCGTCTCGCACATGAGCTGGCCGTGCCCTGATGAACCGGGCATCCCTGCGCGCTACTTCTGGGCGATGGCGGTCGACACCGCGTACCAGCGACGCGGGCTCGGGCGGCGGCTGCTCGCCGCGGTCGCGGACCGGGCTCGGGCCCGTGATGAGCAGGTGATGTGGGCGGACGCGCGCGAATCCGCCGTCGCCTTCTACCTGGCTTGTGGTGCGCGCGTCGCGGGCGAGCCCTACGTCGACGACGGCACCGGCCTGCTCGTCCGTCACGTGGTGTTCACGGAGATCTCCCCTGCGTGCCTGTCAGCCGGCGGCTCCGAGGCCACCGGCTGACAGGCTGAGGTTCCGCGAGGTCAGCCTGCGCGGCGCAGGCGGGCGAGCATGCCGTCGAGGTCGCGTACGAACATGTCGTGGCGGAAGACGTGCCCGCCGGGTCGTTCGTGCCACTCGTGCGGGATCCCGGCCTGGCCGAGCGCGGCGCGGAACTCCCGCTGCCCGGCCAGGACCTGGGTTTCGTTGGCGGTGTCGAACCAGTTGACCGGGTCCGGTGAGGTCCCGGCCACCAGGAAGATCCGCTTGTTGTGGTAGCTGGGAATGCGCTGCATCGGGTTGTCGGCGCTGACCCGGGCCTCGTTCCAGAACGGCGCGCCGTACACGGTGCCGCCGCCGAGGTCGAGCGCGGCGGAGGTGGCGTTGGCCCAGTGCACGACCAGGCCGAAGTCGCGGCGCAGGCTGGCCGGGCCGGAGTGGGCGCTGACGGAGCAGAAGTGGCCGTAGTACTTGGCGGCGTACTTCAGGGCGCCGAAGCCGCCCATCGAGAAACCGGCCACGGCCCGGCCGTTGTACTCGGCGAAGGTGCGGAAGTTGGCCTCCACCCAGGGCAGCAGCTGGCCGATGTGGAAGGTCTCCCAATTGCGCGGCCCGGCCAGGGAGTTGACCGGGTTGCTGTACCAGCCGGTGGACGCGTCAGGCATGACGATGATCAGTTCGCGGCCCGCGGTGAGGTTGATGATGTTGTCCTGCAGGTGGAAGGTACGAAAGTCCGCTCCCCCGCCCCCGTGCAGCAGGTACAGCACCGGGTAGCGCCGGCCGCTGGTGTGGTAACCGTCGGGGAGCAGGATGTTGACCGCGGGGTCCCACTCGATCGCGTCGGTGGCGAAGCGGTAGTACTGCAGCCGCCCCCCGTTCTCGTTGCGGCCGACGATGCGCAGGCCGAAGCCGTCGCCCGCAGCGTGCGCGGGGGTTGCGCCGAGCAGGCCGGCGGCCGCGCCGGTGACGCCTGCGGCCGCGACGCCGGTGAGCAGCCGCCGACGGCTGACGGGGCGGGGCGGGATGTGCTGGTCCATGTTTCCTCCGGAGGGTCGGCCGGGGTTCAGGCGCGGGTGAGGGAGAAGTCGTCGAGCTGGATCCAGATGTCGCCGTGGTCGGTCCAGACGCCGCCGAAGACCGTGACGGCGGTACGCGAGCCGCTGTTGAAGTTCACCGTGAAGCGCGTCCAGGCGCCGACGGCCCGGAAGTTGGCTTCGGCGATGACCACGTCGTTGGTGCCGCGTACGCCGAAGAAGCCGTTGTCGCTGTTGGGTGAGGTGCGCAGGTATCCGCTGAGCTGGTAGTTGGTGTTCGCGGTGACGGCGACCGTCTGGTGCAGGTCGTGCCAGCCGCTGTTGTAGCGGGCGAACCCGTTGCGGACCCCGGTGTAGCCCCAGTAGCCCGCGTCGAGGCCGCAGTTGCCCTTGCAGGCCCAGAAGCCGCCGGTCCCGGTGCCGTTGAGCGCGCCGCGCTCGAAGCTGGGGTCGCCCATCAGGTTCGGGTCGACGATCTGCCCGGCCGTGTTGATCCGGATCTTCATCAGGTAGACGTTGTACGGGTCCCACTGCGACATCGCGAAGTAGATGTTGCCGCCGGAACTCCACGGGTGGATGTAGCCGCCGTACAGGCCGGGGTAGTCGGCGGAGCTGACGGCGACCTGCGCGCCGCTCCACGGGCCGGTGGGGCTGGTCGCGGTGCGCAGGATGATGTCCTCGCCGGACAGGTACATCATGAGCCAGCGGCCGCTGTAGGCGTCGTAGCGCACGGACAGCTCGGCGGCGGGCGCGCCGACGATCGGGGTGGCGGCGGCGAGGTTGTTCGTCACCCAGGTGCTGCCGTTCCAGTACTGGTAGGCGCTCTGGGTCAGGATCTGCGCCTCGGGGACGCGGGCGAGCCGGATGCTGCCGCCGCGGCCGCTGGGGGTGCCGAAGACGTAGAGGTAGCCGTCGCGGCGCTCGAAGGCGTGCATCTGGAACTGCTCGTTGAACGCCGGGTTGTTCCAGGTCGGGGTGTTCGTGGTGGACCAGGTGGTGCCGTTGTCGTCGGAGTAGGCGAGCTTGGCGTAGTTGGTGGTCCACTGGCCGGGCACGCCCCAGTGGCGCACCGACATGAACGACACGTACTGCCGGTTGCCGACGGCGATGCCCGCCGTCGGGATCTTGGTGACCTCGCCGGTGTTGTCGGGCTGGTGCAGGCCGGGCAGGATCTCGCGGGCGCGGCCGTTGGCGGCGGTGACGGCGCTGGCGAACGACATGCCGTCGGCGAGGTTGGAGTCGGTGGAGCGCAGCAGCACGTTGCTGCGCCAGTTCAGGTCGCCCGCGCCGAACGCGCCGCCGCCGGGGCCGATCCAGGCGTCGCCGAACGTGTCGCCGAACAGCGCCATCGTCTGCCCGGCGTTGTTGTCCCAGAGGATGCCGAGGTCGGTCGCCTTGAGGTTCCAGCGGCCGTAGGTGTTGTTCGGCGAGTTCGGGCCGGTGAGTTTCTGGACCAGGCTGGCCGGGGTGTGCGCGGGGCTGGCCGCGGCCGGTGTCGCGAGGACGAGGCCGGTGGCGGCGACGGTGCCGAGCGTCAGCGCGACGCCGGCGAGGAAACGCGGGATGGATCTGAGCCCGTGGTGCCTGTGCATGTGCGGTGCTCCTCCCTGTCGCGGGCAGGGCGGGCCGCCGGGGTGCGGCCCGCCGTCCCGGTGAAACGTGGGCCGGTCAGTCCGGCAGGCGCGGCGGCTGGGCGCCGAGGTCGGGCACGGGGGCCGACCCTAGGTGGATCTCCAGGTCGTCGGCGCTGGGCGTACGCGGCCGACGCGCGGTGGGCCGGTCGAGGTAGAACAGCGCGGTCGAGGCGATGTCGTCGCGCAGCGGCAGGTAGCGCCAGCCGGAGCGCCAGCCCAGGGCCTGGATGTCGACGCGCAGCCGCTGCGCGAAGTGGATCGGGTCGGGCAGGTGCCAGCGGTACATGCCGAAGCGCTGCTGGCTGACGTAGAGCCCGTCGGGGCGGATCACCTGCGGCATGCCGAGGTACGGCGTGGAGTAGGCGGTGTAGCCCTTGCCGGGCACGTCGAAGTTCCACGCGCCGCCGAAGTAGTCCTCGGTGCCGGTGCCGCAGATCGTCGGGTAGTCCTCGTCGCCGTCGAGGTAGAACTTGATCTCGCCTTCGCCCCACCAGCCGTTGCTGTTGACGCCCCAGGCCAGGTAGGTGCCGACGTAGTGGCCGCTGCCCTCGACGCCGTCGACGAGCACGTGGGTCTTCAGATACTCCAGCGGGTTGCTGCGCCGCCACTGGGCGTGCAGGTAGCCCTGGCCGGAGTAGTCGCCGCCGATCTCGTAGGTGATCTGGTAGTAGACGCGGACACTGACCGTGGACAGGTTCTCCACGGTCAGGCGCGCGCCGTCGGCGAAGGGCATCGGCCAGTAGGAGTTGAAGCCGCCGTGCGGGTTGGCGGCGATGACCTGCGAGTCGACCTGGGCGAACTCGCCCCAGCCGCTGCAGAAGAAGTCGCCGTAGGGCACCTCGATCGCGGGTTCGTCGCTGCCGTCCCAGTACGCCCGCAGCAGCAGGGTGCGCCAGTTGTCCTTGTGCGTGGTGATCCAGATGTGGGTGATCCTGCCGGGTCCGGCGATGTTCGCGAGGTCGAAGGTCTGTCCGGCGGCGATGTCGACGCTGGGCGAGATCTTCCACCCCGGCCCGAGATCGCGGGCGCATGCCGCACCGGTGCCCTCGGTCGCCCGGCCGCCGCCGCCTGCCGATCCGTCGAAGTTCTCCGGACTGATCGAGCGGGTCTGCACGGCCCGCAGCCGTGCGATCGTACTGAGGTCCACGGTGACCAACACTTTCCTCGAAGAATCGGGGCAGGCTCGACGGCGGGCAGAGGGCACCGCGTGCAATCGATTTCATTAAGGTAGGGTGATGGGGCTGCCGTGTCAACGGGTCGCCGACGCCCCGAGCCCGGACCCCAGCTCCACCGGCGGGCAGCCGGCCGATCGATGAGGAAGCGCGATGCCAACGATCTACGAGGTCGCCGCCGCGGCCGGGGTCTCCCCCGCCACCGTCTCGCGCGTGTTCAACGGCGCCAACGTGTCCCCCGAGAAGGCCGAGGCGGTGCGCAGGGCGGCCAAGGAGATGTCGTTCACCCCGAGCCGCACCGCGCGCACCCTGCGGCTGCAGAGCTCCGAGGTGATCGCCCTGGTCATCCCGGACATCGAGAACCCGTTCTTCACCGCGCTGGCGCGCGGCGTCGAGGACGTGGCGCGGGCCGCCGGATACTCGGTGGTGCTGTGCAACACCGACGAGGACCACGAGAAGGAGCTGCGCTACCTCGACATCGCGCTGAGCGCCACCATGGCCGGCGTGATCATCGCGGCGGCGGGCGGCAACAGCGACCTGAGCGGCCTGATCGCCCGCAAGTGCCCGGTCGTCGCGGTCGACCGCAGCCCGCACGGCGTGGACGTCGACGCGGTCATCGTCGACAACCGGGCGGGTGGCCGCGCGGCCACCCAGGCCCTGGTGGAGCAGGGTTTCCAGCGCATCGCCTGCATCACCGGCCCGAGCGACGTCGAGACCGCCACCCAGCGCGCCGACGGCTGGCGCGACGCCGTCACGGGCAACGGGACGACCGACGACCGCTACCTGCGCTTCGCCGACTTCCGCGTGGACGGCGGAGCGACGGCGATGAGTGAACTGCTGGCCCTGCCCGAGCCGCCGGACGCGGTGTTCGTGGCCAACAACCTGATGAGCGTCGGCGCCCTGCGGGTGCTGTCCGAGCAGGGCAAACTGCCCCCGGCCACCGGCGTGGCCGTCTTCGGCGACCTGCCGTTCCTGCCGCTGGTGCCGATCCCGATCACCGTGGTGCACATGCCCGCCCGGCATCTGGGCACCACCGCCGCGAAACTGCTGCTGGAGCGCATCAGCGGCGACGACCAGCCGGCCCGCACCATCGTGCTGCGCAACCAGCTGACCCCCGTCGGCTGAGGCCGCGCCGCACCGTCCCGGAGCCGCCGGTGCTTGACGGTGAAATCGATTTCTGACAGGGTACGGGCATGTTGAGGCAAGCCTGTGTCCTCGGCGTCGACATCGGAACGTCGAGCAGCAAGGGCGTGCTCGTCGCGCTCGACGGCACGATCGTCGCCACCGCCACCCGTGAGCACGAGGTGCGGCGGCCCGCGCCGGGTCACGTCGAGATGGACGCCCACGTGTGGTGGGACGAGGCCGCCGGGATCATCCGCGAACTGCTGGCCGCGCCCGAGGCCGGACCGGTCCGGGCGGTCGGGGTGAGCGGCATGGGCCCGTGCGTGCTGGTCACCGACCTCGCGGGCGAGCCGCGCCGCCCCGCGATGCTGTATGGCATCGATACCAGGGCCACCGCGCAGATCGAGCGGCTGACCGGGGCGCTCGGCGGGGCCGAGGTCATCCGCGAGCGCTGCGGCTCGTCCCTGAGCACCCAGGCGGTCGGCCCGAAACTGGCCTGGCTGGCCGAACACGAGCCGCAGGCCGTCGCGGGCGACTGGCGCCTGTTCCAGCCCAGCACCTGGCTCGGCTGGCACCTGACCGGCGCGTACTATCTGGACCACCACTCGGCCAGCCAGTGCACCCCGATGTACGACGCGGGCGCGCAGGGCTGGTACGGCCCGTGGGTCGGCGAGGTCGCCGCCGGGTTGCAGCTGCCGCCGCTGGTCTGGCCCGGCGACACCATCGGTGGTGTGAGCCCCGCGGCGGCCGCCGAAACCGGTCTCACGGCGGGCACGCCGGTGATCGCGGGCACGATCGACGCCTGGTCGGAGGCGATCAGCGTCGGCGCGTTCCGGGTCGGCGACCTGATGCTCATGTACGGCACCACGATGTTCCTCATCAACACCGTGGACCGGCCGCTGACCTCGCCCACACTGTGGGGCACGGTCGGCGCGCTGCCCGGCACCCGCAACCTCGCCGGGGGCATGGCCACCTCCGGCGCGATCACCGGCTGGCTGCGCGAACTGTTCGGCTCCCCCGGCTTCCCGGAGCTGCTGGAGCTGGCCGACGAGGCCGGGCCGGGCGCGCACGGGCTGCTCATGCTGCCGTACTTCGCCGGGGAGCGGACCCCGGTCGCCGATCCCGACGCGCGCGGCGTGCTCGCCGGGCTCACCGTGTCGCATACGCGCGGCGACCTGTACCGGGCGGCGCTGGAGGCGACGGCGTTCGGCGTACGGCACAACGTGGCCGCGATCGAGCAGGCGGGCGGGCACGTCGAGCGGATCGTCGCGGTCGGCGGCGGTGCGCAGGGCAGCCTGTGGACCCAGCTCGTGTCCGATGTGACCGGCCTGGCGCAGGCGATCCCCGCCCAGACCATCGGGGCCTCGTTCGGGGCGGCTTTCCTGGCCGCGTCGGCGGTCGGCGGCCCCGACATCGAGCAGTGGAATCCGATCGTCGAGACGCGGACGCCCCGGGCCACCGTCCGCGCCGACTATGACGAGCTGTACGCCCTGTACCTCGACCTGTATCCGGCCACGGTGCCGACCGTGCACGCCCTCGCCGCCCGCGAGCGGCACCGCGCCACCCGCTGACCCGCCAGCCCGTCGACCCCCGGACGGAGATGTGCCCCCTCATGCCCGTACACCCTGAAAATCGGCTCGGTCCGCAAGCGACGGCCGCGGCCTTCCCGCTCGGCGGCATCGGCACCGGCAACGTGTCGGTCGGCGCGCGTGGCGAACTGCGCGACTGGGAGCTGGCCAACCGGCCCGCCAAGGGCGCGCGGCTGCCGTTCAGCTTCTTCGCGATCCGCGCCCAGCCCGTGGGCGGCACCGCCGTCACCAGCATCCTGGAGTCCCGGCTGACCGGGCCGCACGAGGGCGACCAGGGCTACTACGCCGGCCAGCTCGCCGGGCTGCCCCGGCTGCGCGACAGCCGGATGCGCGGGGAGTATCCGCTGCTGCGGATCGATTTCGCCGATGACGGGCTGGGTGTCGACGTGGCACTGACGGCGTTCACGCCGCTGGTGCCGCTGGACGCGGACGCCTCGGGCATTCCCGGCGCGGTGCTGCGCTACACGGTGACCAACCCGCTGGACGTCGAGGTCGACGTGACCGTCGCCGGGTCGCTGGCCAACCCGGTCGGGGTCACGGGCTACGACGTGCACCACTTCCCGCGCTACGCCGGGCAGCCGCACAACGCGTGGGCCGAGGACGGCGGGCTGCGCGGCATCCGGTTCGGCAGCGACCTGCCCGACGACGACCCGCGCCACGGCACGGCCGTGCTGGCGACCACGGACCCGCGGGTCACCGCGAAACCACAGTGGCTGTCGGGGTTCTGGCAGGACGGCGTCCAGGTGTTCTGGGACGAGCTGCGCACCACCGGGCGGCTGAGCCCGGAGACCGCGTTCAGCATCGACGAGCCGCCGTACCCGGACTGGTTCACCCGGCTGCGGGTCGGCTCGCTGGCCATCGCGCACCGGCTGGCCCCCGGCGAGAGCCGCGACTTCGAGTTCCTGCTGACCTGGCACTTCCCGAACCGGCCGCGCGCCTGGCAGGGCAACATCAACCTGGACAACGCCCGCGCTGGTGAGGTGGTGCGCAACCACTACGCCAGCGCGTACGCCGACGCCTGGGCCGTCGCCCGGCACCTGGCCGATGAACTGCCCGCACTCGAACAGCAGACGCGCGCGTTCCACGGGGCGCTGTTCGGCGGCACACTGCCGCACGAGGTGGTCGACGCGGTCAGTGCGACGCTGGTCGTGCTGCGCAGCACCACCTGCTTCCGGCTGGAGGGCGGCCGGTTCGCCGCGTGGGAGGGCAGCTTCGACGACGGCGGCAGCTGCGAGGGCACCTGCACCCACGTGTGGAACTACGCGCAGACGTGTGCGTTCCTGTTCCCGGAGCTGGAACGCGACGCCCGGCGCACCGAGTTCGTGCACGAGACCCGCCCCGACGGGCGGATGAACTTCCGCGCCAACAGCGTGTTCGGCAACGCGCCGTGGGACTTCCATCCCGCCGTCGACGGGCAGCTCGGCGCGATCGTACGGCTGTACCGCGAGTGGCGGTTCAGCGGCGACGACGAGCTGCTGGCCGACTGCTGGCCGGGCGCTCGACGGGCGCTGGAGTTCGCGTTCACCGCCTGGGACGCCGACGGCGACGGCGTGCTGGACAGCGAGCAGCACAACACGTACGACATCGAGTTCCACGGCCCCAACTCGCTCGCGAACTCGATGTTCTTCGCCGCGCTGACCGCCGGCGCGGCCATCGCCGACCGGCTGGGCGACGGCGCGGCGGCATCCCGTTACCGCGACGCGGCGCAGGCCGGCGCATCGCTGATGGACGAGCTGCTGTTCAACGGGGAGTACTACGAGCAGAAGCTCGACGACGTCGACGCCCGGCGCTACCAGTACGGCACGGGCTGCCTGTCCGACCAGGTGTTCGGGCAGCTGCTCGCGCATCTCGCCGGGCTCGGCCATGTGCTGCCCGCCGAGCACGTGCGCAGCGCCGTCGCCGCCGTCCACCGGCACAACTTCCGCGCCGACCTGAGCGGCCACCACAGCGTCCAGCGCACGTACGCCCTCAACGACGAGGCCGGGCTGCTGCTGTGTTCGTGGCCGCGCGGCGGGCGACCGCGTATCCCGTTCGTCTACAGCGACGAGGTGTGGACCGGCATCGAGTACCAGGTCGCCACCCATCTGGTCTTCGAAGGGCTGGTCGAGCAGGGGCTCGAACTGGTCCGTGCGGTCCGTGCCCGGCACGACGGCATACGGCGCAACCCGTGGAACGAGGTCGAGTGCGGTAACCACTACGCCCGTTCCCTGGCCAGCTGGGGCCTGGTCGTCGCGCTCAGCGGAGCCGACTACGACGCCGCCGCCCGCACGCTGTCGTTCGCGCCGCGCTGGGGCGGCGACGGGCTGCGGACCGTCTTCACCACCGGCACCGGCTGGGGCGAGCTGGCCCTGTCCCCCGGCGGCGCGTCGCTGCGCCTGCTCGGCGGCCACCTCGACCTGGCCACCCTCACCGTCGCCCATCCCGTGCTCGGTCCGCTGGCCGCGGGCCCGGTGCGGCTCGCCGCGGGCGACACCCTCCCGCTCACCGTCCCTGACCCCCACGACCGGAAGGACCGTCGATGACGAGCTACCTCCTGCCCGCCCCGACGCGGCGCCCGTCGGCGCAGCCCCGCACCGTCTACACGATCGCCAGTGGTGACCTGCGGCCGTCGGCCAACATCACCTGCTGGCCCGCGCAGCAGCAGTTCGAGGCCGCCGTCGGCGCGGCCCTGGCCGAGCTGGGCTGGGCGGCGCGACGCGCGCACCCGTTCGACCCGGTCAAGGGCCACGGTTTCATCGACAGCCAGCGCTACGGCATCGAGGTGTTCAAGGACATCCCGGTGGACGCGCCGCTGGTCGTCGTGGACGCGGTGTGGCAGTACAGCCACCACGTGCTCGCCGGGCTGCGTACCCACCGGGGGCCGATCCTGATCGTGGCGAACTGGTCCGGGGAGTTCCCCGGCCTGGTCGGCCTGCTCAACCTGACCGCGAGCCTCACCAAGGCCGGGGTAGCGCACTCCGCCCTGTGGAGCGAGGACTTCACCGACGCGTGGGCCCGCGACGGGCTGCGGACCTGGCTGGACACCGGCGAACTGCGCCACGACCAGTCCCACGTGCGCGACCTGCCCGGCCTGGACCCGGCCGCGCCCGAAGTGGAGCTCGGCACGGCGCTGGCCCGGCAGCTGCGCGACGACAAGGCCGTCGTCGGCGTGTTCGACGAGGGCTGCATGGGCATGTACAACGCGATCTTCGACGACGAGCTGCTCAACCCGCTGGGCATCTTCAAGGAGCGGCTGTCGCAGAGCGCGCTGGTCGCCGAGATGGCCCGGGTCGGCGACGACGAGGCCGCCGCCGCGCGCCGCTGGCTCGACGAGCGCGGGTTCACCTTCCACTTCGGCACCGACGAGGCGAGCGAGCTGACCGAGGCGCAGGTCGACAGCCAGCTCAAGATGTACGTCGCGGCGCTGCGGATCAGCGACGACTTCGGCCTGGACGCCGTAGGCATCCAGTACCAGCAGGGTCTCAAGGACACCGTGCCCGCCAGCGACCTGGCCGAAGGGCTGCTCAACAACGCCGAGCGCCCGCCGGTGCTCAGCCGCGACGGGTCCCGCGAGCTGTACGCCGGTCAGCCCCTGCCGCACTTCAACGAAGTGGACTGGGGTGTGGCGGTCGACGCGCTGGTCACCAACCGGATCTGGACGGCGATGGGATTCGACCCGGCGACGACCCTGCACGACATCCGGTGGGGCGGGGAGTACGGCGGCGAGTTCGTGTGGGTGTTCGAGATCTCCGGCTCGGCACCGGCGTCGCACCACGGCGGCTACCAGCACAGTTACAGCATGCGGCAGCCGCCGATGTACTTCCCGCTCGGCGGCGGCACCCTGAGCGGGGTCGCGGTGCCCGGTGAGATCGTCTGGTCGCGGGTGTTCGTCATGGACGGGGCGCTACACGTCGACATCGGCCGAGGTCACGTCGCCGACCTGCCCGCCGAGGAGACGCAGCGCCGCCTCGACGCGACCACCCGGCAGTGGCCGATCATGCACGCGGTGCTCGACGGCGTCAGCCGCGACCAGCTGATGGCCCGGCACAAGGCCAACCACGTGCAGGTGGCGTACGCCCCCGACGCCGACGCCGCCGACCGGGCGCTGCTGGCCAAGGCGGCCCTGTTCGCCGAGCTGGGCCTCGCCGTGCACCTGTGCGGTGACGTCAAGCTCTGACGGACTCCACGCGAAGGGCCGGTGACCTGCCAGGTCACCGGCCCTTCGTGGTCGTCCTACAGGTCCGCGAGGGTCGCCTGCGCGCCACGCTGGATCAGCGAGTCCAGCGCCCAGCGGTACTCGGCGGTGAAGCGCGGGTCGTCGGCCAGGTCGCCGAACAGGTCACGCTGCCGGAGGAACGCCAGCGGCTCGGTGCGCTGGCGGGCCGCATGGGCCAGCACGCCGTCCCGCTGCCGGTCGACGACGTCGATCGGCTGCCCGTGCTCGTCGACGCCCTCGGCGTAACGGGCCCAGCTGGCGACGATCGCCGCCGACAGGCGCACCGGGCCGCCGGTGGCGAGCTGGTGCCGGACGACGGGCAGCAGCCAGGTGGGGATGCGGTCCGACGAGTCGGTGCACAGCCGGGCGATGGTGTCGCGTACGTGCGGGTTGGCGAACCGTTCGAGCAGGGTGTCCTTGTAGCGGTCGAGGTCGACGCCGGGCACGGGGTGCAGGGTCGGGGTGGCCTCGGTGTCCATGTAGCGGCGCAGCAGCCGCGCGATGAGCGGGTCCTGCGCCGCCTCGTGCACGAGTTCGTACCCGCTGAGCCGCCCGAAGTAGCACAGCCCCTGGTGGCTGGCGTTGAGCAGGCGCAGCTTCATCAGCTCGTACGGTTCGACGTCGGCGACGAGTTGCACGCCCGCGGCCTCGAACGGCGGCCGCCCGGCCGGGAAGTGATCCTCGATCACCCACTGGAAGAACGGCTCGGCGACCACCGGCCACGCGTCGTCGACGCCGAACCGGGCCGTGATCGCCGCCCGGTCCTCGTCGGTCGTCGCGGGCGTGATGCGGTCCACCATGCAGTTCGGGAACGCGACCTCGGCGGCGATCCACGCGCCGAGTTCAGCGTCCTTGCGGGTGGCGAAGGCCGTCAGCATCCGGCGGCAGACGTCGCCGTTGCCCTGGACGTTGTCGCAGGACAGGACGGTGAACGGGACCACGCCCCGGGAGCGGCGGCGGCGCAGCGCCTCGGTGATCAGGCCGAACGCGGTCTGCGGCACGGCGTCCGGTGCCAGGTCGGCGGCGATGCGCGGGTCGGTGGCGTCGAACTCGCCGGTGATCCGGTCGACGTGGTAGCCGCCCTCGGTGATGGTCAGCGACACGATGCGGACCTCCGGCGCGGCCATCTTCTCGATGACGGCTTCCGGGTCGTCGGGGGCGAACAGGTAGTCGACGATCGAGGCGATGCCACGCGCGGTCTGCTGCCCGTCGGGGTGCTTGAGCACCAGCGTGTAGCCGAACTCCTGGGCGTGCAGCACGTCGCGCATGCGCCGGTCGCCGGGCAGCACGCCGACACCGCAGATGCCCCAGTCCTCGGCCAGGCCCAGCACCCGCAGGTCGTCCAGGACCATCGCCTGGTGCGCGCGGTGGAAGCCGCCGACGCCGATGTGCACGATGCCGGTGCTCATTTGATGCCCGAGATGCGCACGCCGTTGACGATGAACCGCTGGAAGACCAGCAGCAGCCCGATCGTGGGGATCGACGCCAGCGTGGAACCGGCCATCAGCAGGCCCCAGTCGTTGCCGCGGTCGGACCGGAAGTTGCCCAGGAACTGCATGATCTGGGTCAGGTCCGGGTCGGTGATCGTCAGCACCGGCCACACGTAGGCGTTCCAGTACGCCAGGTAGGAGGCGATGCCCATGACCACGAACGGGGCCGCCGACTGCGGCAGGAACACCCGCGTGAAGATCTGCCAGCGGGTCGCGCCGTCGACCAGCGCCGCCTCCTCGACCGCCATCGGGAAGCCCAGGTAGAACTGCCGGATGAAGAACATCTGCGCGGCCGACGCGGAACCGGGGATGATCAGCACGGCGAGCGTGTCGAGCATGCCGAGCTCGGAGACCACCATGAACGAGGTCAGCAGGATCGCCATCGCCGGGATGAACATCGGGGTCAGGCAGTAGACCCACCAGAAGCGCTTGCCGGTGAACTCCAGCCGGGCGAAGGCGTACGCCGCCAGGGTGTTCACGGTCAGGCTCAGCGCGGTGAAGATGAGCGCGCCGACGACGGTGACGCCCATGGCCCGCATGAACTGCGGATCGGCCAGGATCGCGGAGTAGTTGTCCCAGCGCCACATCTGCGGGAAGAACTGGAACGGCGAGCGCAGCACCTCGGTCTTGCCCTTGAACCCGGCGATCGCCATCCAGGCGAGGGGGAACATCACGCTGACGCTGATCAGCGTCATGAGCACGGCGGAGAAGATCCGCTGGGGGACGGTCTTTTTCATGGTTACCCCTGCGCGTCTAGCCGTCGATGGCTTTGTCGGAGTTGACGAGCCTGAAGATCACCAGCGAGATCGCGCCGAGCACGGCGAACAGCATCAGCGACGCGGTGAGCGAGAAGCTGGTGGCGTACGGCGTCAGGTCGCGGAAGCTGGCGAAGATGTACAGGTTCGGCGTCATGGTCGCGTCGACCGGGCCGCCGTTCGTCATGATCAGTGGCAGTTCGAACAGCTGGATCGCCAGGGTGAAACCGGTGACCAGCAGGTACAGCAGCACGTTCTTCAGCAGCGGGATGGTGATCCGGAACAGCCGCTGGAAGAAGCCCGCCCCGTCGAGCTGCGCCGACTCGTAGTAGTTCTCCGGGATGTCGAGCAGTCCGGCCAGCAGGATGAGCGTGGTGACGCCGAAGCTGAGCCAGATGCCGGGCACCGCGATGGCGGGCAGCGCGTACGACGGGTCGTTGAGCCAGTTCACCGGGCCGTGGTTCAGCACGCCGAGCATCGCGTTGACGACGCCGTCGTCCTGGTACATGAACACGAACAGCACCGAGGCGACCACCGTCGACACGACCGCGGGCAGGTAGACGGTGGTCTTCATGTACGACGCGGCGCGCCTGCTGAGCGTCTTGATGAAACTGGCCAGCAGCAGCGCGATGACGATGCCGGTCGGCACGGTGAGCACCGCGTAGTAGAGGCCGACCCAGATCGACTCCCAGAAGCGCGGGCTCTCCAGCACGTACTGGTAGAAGTCGAGCCCGACGAACTCCGGCTCGGTGTAGAAGCTGATTTTGAAGGTGCTCAGGTACAGCGAGTAGACCAGTGGCCACATCACGAAGACGGCCAGCAGCACCACCATCGGGGCGATCATCAGGTACGCGGTGCGGTTGTCCCGCCCGTGCCGGGCCGGGCGCCTGCGGCCGTGCGGCGGCGCGCCGTCCGGGGCCGGGTCCGCCGGCGCGGCGACCCGGGAGTCGAGAGCAGTCAACGTCGTTCCCCTCGAAGAGCGGTGCCCGGGACGCGGAGCGCGCTTCCCGGGCACCGGAGTCCGGCAGCTTACTTAGGCGCAGTCCCGGCCAGCGACTGCTTCTTGATGACGTCGTCGATCGCGGCCGCGGCCGTCTTCAGCGACGTCGGCACGTCGGCCTTGCCCTTCATCGCCGACTCGATCGCGGTGCCGAACGCCAGCGAGATGTCCCACGGGTACGCGGGCTCCTGCCTGCCGAACGGCACCACCTTCTCCGAGATGACCTTCATGAACGGGTCGGAGGTCGCGTCGGGGTTGCTCGCCAGCGCCTGGTCGACCGAGGTGCGCACGGTGTACTTGGAGAACCCGCTGGTCTTGAAGAAGTCGGCCATCAGCGCCGGGTCCCCGGCCAGCAGGTACTTGACGAAGTCGGCGGCCTGCTGCTTGCCCTTGGACTTGGCGTCGACGGTCAGCGTCCAGCCGCCCAGGGTGGCGGTGGTCTTGGTGGCGTCGCCGTCGAACGACGGGAACGCCGCGACGGCGGTCTTCGGGACCATCGCCTTGAAGTCGTTCTTGAGCTGGCCGATCACCCACGAGCCACCGGCCATCATGGCGACCTCGCCCTGCCCGTACGGCGCGCCGTCGGCGTAGCCGACCTTCGGCGTCTTGGGGATCAGGCCGCCCGAGTACAGCGTCTTGTAGAAGTCCAGCAGCTTCTCGAAGCACGGCTCGGTGGCCGTCGACTTGGACCAGTCGTCGTTGACCGGCAGCCGCCCGCAGGCGTTGTACTGCAGGCCCCAGCTGGACCAGCCGAGGTCCGGCCCGGCCGACGCGATGGTCATGCCCTTGACGTTGCCCTTGGTCAGCTTCGTCGCCCACTGCACCAGGTCGGCCCAGGTCTTCGGCGGGCTGTTCGGGTCCAGACCGGCGGCGGTCACCAGGTCGGTGCGGTAGTAGAGCACCGTCGAGGGCTCGACCAGCATCGGGTACGCGTAGTGCTTGCCGTTGACGGTGACGAAGCCCTTGACGTTGTCCTTGACGTCGGTGAACGCCTCGGCGGGCAGCAGTTCGTCGAGGGAGGCGAACTGGCCCTGCGCGACACCCGGCGCGACGTTGCCGTAGCTGGTCGTCGCGATGTCGGGGGCCTTGCCCGCGGCCTGCGCCGCCTTGAGCTTCTGCGCCCAGGTGTCGGCTGGGACGACCTGCAGGTCGATCTTCACCTTGTCCTGCGTGGCGTTGTACGCGTCGACGTGCTTCTTGAACCACGCCTGCTGGTAGTCCTCGAACTTCTGCTGCCAGAACGTGACCGTGGTCCTGCCTGCCGGGTCCTCACTGCCGCCACCGCATCCGCTGAGCGCGGTGGACGCGGTGACAGCTGCTATCGCGAGCAAAACTATGCCGCGTCTGCGCATTGCTCCTCCTCCTGCCGCACCCCGTGACCGGGGCGCAGTCCGTCATGATGCCTGCGTCAGGCTCTGCTGACCAGGTCGGCCCGATACCAGAAGACGTTGTACGGATCCCAGACCGAGAGAGTGAAATAGATGGTCCTGCCCCCGTCGGCGGTGTACCGCGGGAGCATGTACGGCGAGTAGAGCCCCGGCACGGCTGCCGCCGAGACCAGGGTGATCGCGTCACCCCAAGGGCCCCAGGGCGTCAGGCCCTCGCGCAGGCTCGCGCCCGCGCCGCCGCCGTTGGTGTAGGACATCAGCCACCGGGACAGGTGCTCGTTCCACACCACGGACAGCTCGCCGACGGTGTCCTCGACGATCGTGTGCGCCGCCGCCGGGTCGCTCGACCAGATCGGTGCGCCGTCGGACGCCGTACCGGCGAAGTAGCGGTACGCGTCGGCCGCCTCGACCTGCGCCGGGGCGACCTTCATCAGCCGCACGCCACCGAAGCGGCCGTGCGTGACGCCCCAGAAGTAGAGTTCCCCGTCGACCTGCGCGACGCTCACCTGAACGAAGTTGCCGTCGCCGGGCCAGATCGGTGCGGCGAGCTTGACCCAGGTCTGGCCGTGATCAACTGACTTGGCCAGGCCCGCGTGATTGACCTCCCACTCGCCCGGCTCGCCCCAGTGGCGGACGGACATGTAGGCCAGGTACATCGCACCGTTCGCGGCGAACCCGTACGTCGGGATCACCGTCATCTCGCTGTGGTCGACCTTCTCCGAGCCGAGCAGTTCCCTGGCCCGGCCCTGCTCGTCGACGACGAAGCCGTCGAAGACGATGCCGTCGGCCGGGTCGGTGTCGGTGGTGTGGGCCAGGGCGTTGGAACGCCACTCGTCCCCGCCGCCGCCGGTGAATCCCGGCTCCCGCCTGCCGAACGTGTCGCCGAAGACGAACCAGACCCTGCCGTCGGCCTCGAACATCGACCCCAGGTCGGTGCCCGCGATGCCCACGCGGTCGGTGTGGTTGATCGAGTCCGGCCCGGTCAACTGCGCGACCCGCCGCACGCCGGACACACCCGCCAGCACGAAGGGACGATCCTGCGTCGGGTTCATCTGCCCTCCTCGGGTGGCGCAGCCGGCGGACGCGACCACGACGGCGAGGAACAACGCCGCCGTCCTGTCACGACGGCGGGGTTTCACGGGCGTTGCCGCCATGTGTCCGCCTTCCCGTCGGGAGCAGGATGGCTAGCAGTGAACCCCAGGAAATCGGTTTCGTCAAGAGCCCTCCAGACCCTGCGTAACTGACCTCGGAAAACCTTGCCCAACAGCGCGAAATCGATTTCAAGATCCGGCCTCGCCAGGAGATCTACGGGCGTGCGGCAACCCGGTTCGGCGGATACGCTCTGCGCCGTGCTGACGGGAATGTCGTGGCTCAACGAGCCGAGTGAGTGGTCGCTGACCGACGGGGTGCTGCGCGCCGTCACGGAGCTGCGGACGGACTTCTGGCGCAGGACGTTCTACGGGTGGACCACCGACGACGGGCACTTCTACCACCTGCCCGTGACCGGGGACTTCACCGCCGAGGTCGTCGTGTCCGCGACCCATACGACACGGTTCGACCAGGCGGGCATGATGGTCCGGGCCGACGAGCGCAACTGGCTCAAGACCGGCCTGGAAATCACCTCGGGGGCGCTGCACGTCAGCACGGTCTACACGCGAGAGTTCTCCGACGTGTCGATGGCGACGATGCCCGGACACCCGGGCGAGGTCGCGATGCGAGTCACCCGGTTCGGCGAGGCCCTGACCGTGCACTGCCGCAGCACGGACGGCCCGTGGCAGCTGCTCCGGCTCGGCCACCTCGACCTGCCGGAGACCGTCGACGTCGGCGTGATGTGCTGCTCGCCGGAGCGCGCCGGGCTGGCGGCCACCTTCCGCGACCTCCGGATCGGGCCGCCGATCTCCCGGGAGAACCTCGAATAGAGCGCGGTCAGCACCTGAACGCGCGGGCCAGGGCGAGCGGCACCTCGCCCCAGCGGGACACCAGGGCCGTACGCAGCGCCTCGGCGAACGCCGCGGTCTCCGGTGCCGCCGACGTCCGTCTCGCCAGGTCGAGGCGGTGCAGCAGCAGCGCACGGCGGCGTGGGGAGTCCAGCTTCGCCGACGCGACCGGGTCGCCGGACAGCGTCTGCGGCAGGAACCACGACGAGTAGAGCACCGCCCACAGGTCCGTGGCCGCGCTCAGGTCACGGTCGAACTCCGGCGTGGCCACGTACGGCAGGGTGGGCGCGGCGGCCTGGCGGTAGCGGGCGATCGCGCGGTCGGCCACCTCGTCCGGCAGCCGCCAGGAGCACCAGCACGACGGCCACGGCACCCGCAGGTACGCGACGTCCCAGGCCACGTGCCGCCACTCGGCGTGCTCGAAGTCGATGAGGGCCAGGCCGTCGCCGGTCAGCACGTTGTTGTCCGGGCAGGCGTCGCTCGGCGACAGGGCCGAGGCGGCGTCGTCGCCGAGGCGGGCGGCGTGGGCGCGGAACGCGTCGGCGAGCGGTTCCGGCACGGCGACGCCGAGCGGTGCGCACGCCTCGCGCAGGTCGGCGATGTTCTGTTCGAGGGTCGCGGCGACCGAGGTCAGCGGCGCGGACCCCGGCTGCGCCCGCGCGTCCAGCTCGGCGCGGAACGCGTCGCGCATTCCGGAGGTCGCCCGGTGCACGGCCGCGATGGCCTCGGCCCACGCGTACACGGCGGCCTCGGCGGCGGCCGGGTCGGTGCCGAGCAGGGCGTCGGCGACGTTCGGGCCGGTGCCGAGGTCCGACATGACCACGACGGGGGGCGACGCCCCGGCGGCCAGTAGCCGTGGCGCGGGCGTGCCCGGCGGCAGCAGTGCGAGCGCGGCGGACTCGCGTGCCCAGCTCCCCGGCTGGTCGAACGTCTTCACGATCACCGTCGTCGGCGCTTCGCCGGGGCGGCTGATCCGTGCCCGGCGCACCGCCGAGCGGTCGCTGCCGCCGAGGGCGTCCACCGGGGAGACGTCCACACCGGGCAGCAGGGCACGGATGTCGTCCAGATCGTCGATCACGCGGCCAAGCTACCGCGCCGACTAGTCTGGGGGCGCGCCGATTAAGTTCCTGGCGCGCGGGCGAGTATCCGCCGGACCGGGTCGGCCGGCGCTCGCCGAGCAGCGCCGGATGCAGGCGCCTCAGGCGGGATGGAGGGTCAGCAGCTCCAGGATCAGTTCGTCGACCTCGTGCGGTTCGTCGGTGATCGAGAAGTGGGCGGCCCCGGGAATGGTCTTCAGGGTCACGTGCGGGGCGGCTTCGATCGTGGCCTGCTCCTGCGCGGTGAAGCCGACCTCGTCGCGGTCGCCGCGGCCGACCCACACCACGTTGTCCGTGCCCGCCAGGCGGGACGCCAGCTCGCCGTGGCGGCGCAGGTGGTCGAAGAAGCCCGCGACCAGGTGCCGGTTCGCGGCGTGCGGGTTGCGTTTCATCTGCGCGAACAGTTCGGTGAACCGGTCCGAGGGCAGCCGGTCGCGCATGCCCTTCTTCAGGGTCGGGTCGATGCCGAGCCAGACCAGTGTGCCCAGCACCGGCACGTGCCCGGCCTCGTCGAGGGAGATGAGGTCGTGCTCCTCGTCGTCGCGGGAGAACGACGGCGACAGCAGCAGCAGGCGGCCCGGATAGCGGCCACGGGCGGCGATCTCGATGCCGACGTTGGCGAAGTAGGAATGCCCCACGATCAGGCCGACGGCCTCCTGCGCGGCGAAGTCCTCGACCATCGCGGCGTAGCGCTCGATGCTGTAGTCGAACCCGGACGGCACGGGCCGGCCCGCGAAACCGGGCGGGTCGGCGCCCATCGCGAGCACTCCCGCGTCGGCCAGCGCCGGATCGGCGAGCATCGCGGTGTAGAACTCGGCCGTGCAGAACAGTCCCGGCAGCAGGAGCACCCGGTGCCGGACGGTGTCCGGCGCGTTCTCGATGATCGCCCAGCCGGACTGCTCGCGCCGCCGCAGGGGCGGGTGCTGTGTCGTGGTCATGGCATTCCCTCCGCATACGCCATGATGATCATAATTTCGGGCCTCCGGGCGGGTGTGGGTTTTCGCGGTTCCGGGCAGGTGGGCGGTCGTAGGCTGCGGGCATGGCCGGTGTCACGGGCAGTCCGCAGGATGAGGAAGCGATCGGCGAGGTGATGGCGCGGCTCGGACACGCGTTCGGCAGCCTGTCCGCCGACGGAGTGGCCGAGCTCTACACCGCGGACGCCGACTGGACGAACGCGTTCGGCACGAGCCGGACGGGCGGCGCGCAGATCGCGGCTTACCTGGCGGGGCTGTTCGCCGACCGGCACTTCGCCGCGGGACGGCCGCTCGGGCCGCCGACGGCCGAGATCCGCTTTCTGAGCGCGGACGTGGCGGTGGTGAAGACCTATCTCGAACGTGAGGGGCAGCAGCGCGCCGACGGGTCGGCGATGCCGGTGCGGCGCAACTTCTCGCTGAAAGCGCTCGTGCGCGAGGCAGACGGCTGGAAGATCGCGTCCGACATGTACATGGACGCCCACGACGACTCCACGCTGCCCAGCGGGGCGTGACCGCGCTCAGGCGGGGGCCGTCCCCGTGGCGCGCGCCTCGGCCTTCACGTGCTCGGGATACCAGGCGGTGAACTTGAACGCGCCGACCAGCAGCGCGATCGGGATGATCCAGTTCAGCCAGGGCGAGCCGCCGTGATCGGGCTGGGCGAGCACGCCGAGCACCGCGCAGGCGGCGAACACCAGGCCCCAGACCAGGGTCAGCATCCGGTTGACGTGCTTGAACTGCGGCGTGGACCAGAACCGCTGCGGCACCTGCTCGCGGGCGTACTGCTCGGTGAACGGCACGAAGGCCAGTGAGCCGAGCACGACTACGGCGAGCACGGCACTGGAGATCGTCTGCGCGTACTCCTCCAGCCACATCAGTCCGCTGCGGTCGAGCACCAGCCCCGCGATGGTCAGCGCGCCGAAGAACAGCACGGAGACGATCTCCAGCAGCTTGATCCGGCCGCGCTCGTGCGACGGGATGAGCAGGATCAGCGCGGCGACCAGCGCGCCACCGGCCGCGAACTCCCACGTGCTCGGTCCGCTCACCACCCAGAAGATGATCCATGGCACGAAACCCAGGAACGCTTTAGCCCCCATCGCCCCAACTTCCCATACTCGCCTGGCGCGGGCGGTCGATTCCGGATCTGTGCTGTCCGGATCGGCCTGCAACAAATCTGCAAGCGTCAACCCTTGCGCATGGGCAAGCGCTTTCCAGAGACTGGGTCGCATCGACGTTCCGGGTCCCCTCCGGGCGAGGACCCTCGCGCGTCACCCCGCCCCGCGGCCTGCCGTCCGCACCCCGTGCCCACGTCAGGCCGCTCCAGCTTGGGAGACACATGAGAGTCACATCATCGGCCGCGGGCGTCGCGCTGGCGCTGGTCGCCGTGTTAGCGCTGCCCGCACCCACGGCCTCGGCCGCCCCGACCCGGCATGAGGCCGAGAGTTCGCCCGCCGTCTGCGCAGGCACGATCGACAGCAACTGGTCCGGGTTCTCCGGCAGCGGCTTCTGCAACGGCACCAACAACACCAGCGGTTACGTGCAGTTCACCGTCACCGCGCCGGCCGCGGGCACCGCCACCCTGGGCGTACGCTTCGCCAACGGCACCACCACCGCCCGGCCCGCCACCCTGGCCGTGAACGGGTCGACGGCGCAGACCGTGTCCTTCGAGGGCACCGGCGCCTGGGACGCCTGGACCACCAAGACCCTGACGGTGAACGTCAACGCCGGCAGCAACACCGTCCGGCTCACCCCGACCACGTCGACCGGCCTGGCCAACGTCGACTACCTGGAGTTCGAGGCGGGCACCACCACCCCGCCAACGACCGCGCTGTACGTGGCGACCACCGGTGACGACGCGAACGCGGGCACCCTCAGCGCGCCGCTGAAGACCATCCAGCGCGCGGTCGACCTGGCCCAGGCGGGCTACACGATCTTCGTGCGCGGCGGCACGTACGCGCCGAGCACGAACGTGCAGCTGCTGCGCAACGGAACGTCGAGCCAGCCGATCACGCTGCGCAACTACGGCAGCGAGAAGGTCGTGCTCGACGGCGAGAACATGTCGTACACGCCGGGCGCGATCGACTCCACGATCCCGCGCGCCGAGCGCGGCGCGATCCACATCGAGGGCGACTGGTGGCGCATCGTCGGCCTGGAGATCATCCACGGGCCGTACGCCGTGTTCGGCCTGGACACCAACAACAGCGTGTTCGAGCGGCTGATCACCCGCGACAACTACGAGAGCGGCCTGCACCTGCAGGGCTCGTCCAGCAACAACCTGATCCTCAACCTGGACAGCTACGGCAACCGCGACCCGCGCAAGAACGGCGAGAGCGCCGACGGCCTGGCCATCAAGGAGGGTTCCGGCACCGGCAACGTCGTCCGCGGCGCGCGGCTGTGGAACAACGCCGACGACGGGCTGGACTTCTGGATGTTCTCCTCGCCGATCCTGCTGGAGAACAGCCTGTCCTGGGGCAACGGGTTCAACCGGTGGAACCTGCCGAACTACACCGGCGACGGCAACGGGTTCAAGCTCGGCGGCAACGGCGTGTCCGCGAGCCACACCGTACGCAACAGCATGACCTGGGACAACGCGGTCGGCGGCTTCATCGACAACAACAATCCCGGCCAGCACCTGATCGACCGCTGCACCGCCTGGGACAACCCGGGCACGGGGTTCAACGCCAACCGCTCCGACAGCACGCTGACCAGGAACCTCGCGGTCGCGAACGGCACCGCGGTCTCGCTCGGCGCGAACTCCGGCGGTTCGGGCAACTCGTGGGACCTCGGCGGCAGCTGGGCGCTGCAGAGCACCGACCCGTCCACGATCACCGGGGCGCGGGCCGCCGACGGCTCGATCCCCTCCTCCACCTTCCTGCGCCCGGCCAGCGGAGCCGACGTCGGAGCGCGCTTCTGACCGCGCCGCGCAGGTAGACGGGCGGGCCGCCCGGTGCCCCTGGGCGGCCCGCCTCACCGCGCGACCCGTCCGGTCGCGCGTCATCCCCTCGGAATCGACGGAGGTTCCACCTGTGATGATCAAACGTAGCCGCGCCGTGGCCGCGCTCGCCGGGCTCGGCCTGGTCGCGACGACCCTGGTCGCCGCGGCGGGCCCGGCCTCGGGTGGCCTGCCGCCGCGCTGGGTGGGCACCTGGGGCACCGCGCTGACCGCGCCGAGCCTGGCCAACACCGGCAGCTCGCTCAACGGCTTCGCCGACCAGTCGATCCGCCAGCTCGTACGGATCTCGCTCGGCGGGCAGCAGGTGCGGCTGCGGTTCACCAACGCGTACGGCACCGGCCCGCTGAGCATCGGCCGGGCCAGTGTCGGCCTGCCCGTGGCGGCGGGTTCGCCGACGCTGCAGCCCGGCAGCATCCGGCCGGTCACCTTCGGCGGCAGCGCGTCGACCGTGGTCTACAAGGGCGCGGAGGTGATCAGCGATCCGGTCGACCTGCCGGTGGCAGCGTTGCAGGAGCTGGCGGTAACGCTGTACCTGCCGGTCGCGACCGGGGCCGCGTCCTGGCACTGGACGGCCCGCCAGACCTCCTACGTCTACGCGGGCGACCGGGCCGGCGAGCTCGACGGCAGCGGGCAGACCGCCGCGTACAACCACTTCTACTACCTGGCCGGGATCGAGGCGTTCACCCCGACCGGCCTGGGCACGGTGGTGGTGCTCGGCGACTCGATCAGCGACGGGTCGGGCGCCACGCTCGGCGCGAACACCCGCTGGCCCGACTACCTCGCCGGGCGCGTGACCGGCACCTGGCCCGCGCTGGGCGACCCCGGTGTGCTCAACGTGAGCCTCGCCGGGAACCAGGTCACCCGGGACGGGCAGACGCTCAACTCCCCCGCGCTGGGCGACAGCGCGCTGGCCCGCCTCGACGACGACGTGTTCAGCCAGCCCGGCGTACGCACCGTCTTCGTCGAACTGGGGATCAACGACGTGCACCTGTCGGGATACCCGGCCGACCGGATCATCGGCGGGCTGCGGCAGCTGGCGGTCCAGGCCAAGGACCGCGGTCTGCGGACCGTCGTCGCGACGCTCGGCCCGTTCGAGGGGTACTCGTCCTGGACGCCGGAGAAGGAGGCCGTCCGCCAGTCGGTCAACGCCTACCTGCGCGGCGACAACGAGTTCGACGCGCTGGTCGACTTCGACCAGGTCCTGCGCGACCCGGCCGCGCCCACCAGGGTGCTGCCCGCGTACGACAGCGGCGACCACATCCACCCCAACGACACCGGCGCGCAGGCCCTCGCTGCGGCCGTGCCGCTCTGGCTGCTGTAGTACGCCGGAATTGGCGCTATCCACCTGCTTTGAGGTCATGCAACAAATCTGCACATGCACATGCTTGTTCACGGAAAGCGCTTGCCCGTAGCGTGGGTTCGCGTGGTTCGGTCTCGGGTCGAGGCCGAGAAGTGCAGACGGGGGCGGCCGGCATGCCGCCCCCGTCTTCTTCCTTGGGACGGTGTGATGGCCCAGCGGCTCGCCCTCGTGGAGAAGGCAAAGCCCTACCCGCTCGCGGTGGCGGGTCCCGCAGACTTCCGCTGCGGGCAGGCGGCCCCCGTCGATCCACAGGTCGTCCTGGACGAACCCGGACACAGCCTGTACTGCCTCGACCACGACAACCGCCGCGCCCTGTTCACCAGGACCGGCGTCGACCCGGGCGGCGCGCCGTTCTACTTCCAGGCGCAGTACGCCCACGCGACCGAGGTCGTCACCCTGTCCTACGACGAGCTGTTCGCGCTGTCCACACCCGGCGAGCCGGGCGGGGTGTTCCTCTACTCCACCGGGCGGTGCGGCTCGACGCTGGTCGCCACCGCGCTGGCCGAACGCGGCGGCCTCACCGGGATCTCGGAACCGGACGTGCTCACCCAGCTGGTCATGCTCGCCCCGCGACTGACCGGGCCGCAGCTGCGCGACCTGACCCGCGCCTGCGTACGGGTGCTGGCGCGCGGGCACCCCGTCGTGATCAAGCCGCGCAGTTTCGCCGTCGAGCTGGCCGGGCTGCTGCACGAGGAGTTCCCGCAGTTCGCGTCCGTTTTCCTGTACCGGGAGCCGCTGTCGTGGGCACGGTCGACCGCGCGGGCCTTCGCCGGGTACGACCCGGCCCTGAACACCGACCCGGCGGCAGTGCAGGACCGTCTCGGGCGGCTGATCCCGCTGGTCGGCCGGTGGCGGCGGCGGATGGGCCGCCTGCTGTCGCCGGAGGAGGTCATGGCCTGCCAATGGGTCGCCCAGCTGGAACGGGCGCTCGCGCTGCGGCACCGGGGCGCCGACCTGTTCACGGCGACGTACGAGGACCTGCTGGCCGGTCCGGGGGCGGTGCTCGGGGCGCTGTTCGCGCACTGTGGCCTGCCCGCGCCGTCCGGGCTGGACGCGATCCTGGCCAGGGACTCCCAGGAGGGGACGAGCCTGTCCCGGTCGGCCACCACGGCCCGCGCCGCCGGGCCGGGACTCGACGAGGCCGCGTTCACCCGCACCGTCGCCGCACTCTGGGTGGAGGCCCTGCGGTGACGGCGCGGGAGCTGATCGCCCGAGGGGCCAGGCTCTGCGGGCGGATGATCCGGTCCGAGCCGCGCCTGTTCCTGGTCTCGCTCGGCGGCGCGGGCCTGGTCGTGCTGCTGTCGATCGGCAGCGCGTTCGCGATCGGCGCGGTCGTCGCCGACGTGGTCGCGCCGATGCTGGACCGTGGCCGGGTCGACGCCGGACTGCTGGCCGCTGCCGCCGCCGCGCTGCTGGGATTGAGCGCGCTGAAGGTGGTCGGCATCTTCAGCCGCCGCCTCGGCGCGGTCTACCTGCAGCAGAGCCTGCAGGCGGGGCAGCGTAAGGCCATCGTGCGCAAATACCTGGACCTGCCGCCCGCCTGGCACCGCGACAACCCGACCGGGGCGCTGCTGTCGAACGCGTCCTCGGACGTCGACGCGGCGGCCTCACCGGCGGGCAGCCTCGCGTACGCCGTCGCCACGGTGTTCCTGCTGGCCGGGGCGCTGATCGCGCTGTTCGCGGTGGACTGGACGCTGGGCCTGGTCGGTGTGGTGGTCTTTCCGGGCCTGCTCACGGTGTTCGCCGTCTACTCGCGCCGGGTCGCGCCGCGTTACCGCACGGCCCAGTCGCTGCGGGCACGGGTGACCGCGCTGGCGCACGAGAGCTTCGACGGGGCGCTGACGGTCAAGGTGATGGGCCGCGCGGATCACCAGACGCGGCGGTTCGCCGACCAGGTCGGCGAGCTGCGCCAGTCGCTGGTGTCGATCGGCCGGACCCGCGCCTGGCACGATCCGGTGATCGACGCGCTGCCCCAGGTCGGCACGATCGCCGTGCTGGTCGTCGGAGCGTGGCGGTGCGAGCAGGGCTCGCTCGGGCTGAGTGACCTGACCTCCGCCGCGTTCCTGTTCGCGCTGATGGACATGCCGATCCGGGCCATCGGCTGGCTGCTGGGCGCGCTGCCCCGGGCGGTCGCCGGAGCCGAGCGGGTGGACCGGGTCCTCGCCGCCGCCGACGACCTGCCGCACGGCACGGCCTCGCTTGGCGGTGACCGGGCCGAGCTGCGGTTGCGGCAGGTGAACGTACGCAACCTGCGTGACGTGTCGTTCCGGGTGGCCCCGGGCCGGGTCGTCGCGCTGGTCGGGCCGACGGGCTGCGGCAAGTCGACGATCGCGGCCGTCGCGGCGCGGCTGCTGCCGCCGGAGTCCGGAATGGTGCAGGTCGGCGGGGTCGACGCGCGGGAGCTGACGGCGCGGGCGTACGCGGCGGCGGTGGCGTACGTGCCGCAGGTGCCGTTCGTGTTCGCCGACAGCGTGCGCGGCAACGTCGCGCTGGGACGGCCCGGCATCGACGACGACGCGGTGTGGCGGGCGCTGGCCGTGGCGCGGGCCGACGACTTCGTCCGGCTGCTGCCGCAGGGCCTGGACACCGCGCTCGGCGAGCGCGGCGCGGCCCTGTCCGGCGGGCAGCGCCAGCGGCTCGCGCTGGCCCGCGCCCTGGCGGGCGAACCGTCGCTGCTCGTGCTCGACGACGCCACCAGCGCCGTCGACCCGGTCGTCGAGGCGGACGTCGTCGCGGGTCTGCGCGCGGCTGCCGGCGGCCCGGCGATGCTCGTGGTGGCGACCCGGCGGCCCACGATCGCGCTCGCCGACGAGGTCGTCTACCTGGACCGGGGCGAGGTCGTCGCGACGGGCGCGCACCACGAGCTGATGCGGGACGTGGCGGGCTACCGGAAGCTGCTGGCGGCGTACGACCGGCGGGTGGGTGTGTGAAGGGCGGCGGCACGATGTGGGACACGCTGCGGCGGGCGATGCGCCTGTCGCCCGAACTGCGGCAGGGCCTGGCCGTGACGCTGCTGCTCGCGGTCGGCATGACCGCCGGGCGGGCGGCGGTGCCGGTCGCGGTGCAGCGCGGCATCGACGACGGGCTGCGCGGTCCGGGCGGCCCGGACGCCGGGGTGGTCGCGGTGATCGGCGCGGCCGGGCTGGGCGTGCTGCTGCTGTCCATGATCTGCGGGTACGCGATGATGCTGCGCCTGTTCGACGTCAGCGAGACGGCGCTGGCGGCGGTGCGGGTGAAGGTCTTCCGCCACGTGCACGAGCTGCCGGTGCTGGACGTCGGCGCGCAGCAGCGCGGCGCGCTGGTCGCGCGGGCGACCTCCGACGTCGACCAGGTCACCTCGTTCCTGCAGTGGAACGGCGTGGTCCTGTTCATCTGCGTCGGGCAGACCCTGGTCACCGGCACGGTCATGGTCGTCTACTCGTGGCCGCTGGCCCTGGTCGTGCTGGCGGTGTTCGCGCCGGTCGGCTGGGTGGTCCGGGCCGCGATGCGTGACCTGGCCGACGCCTACGGCACGGTGCGCCAGCGGTCGGCGCAGATGCTCGCGGTCGTGTCGGAGAGCGTCGTCGGGGCCGAGGTGATCCGCTCCTACGACGTGTCGGCCCGCACCGTCGCCCGCCTCGACGAGGCCGTCGACGCGCACCGGCTGGCGTCGCAGCGGGCGTCGCGGCTGACCGTCACCGCGTACTCCGCCGGGGAGATCGCGACCGGGGTGGCGATGGCGGCGACGGCCGCGGTCGGGGTGCTGCTGGGCGTCGGCGGGCGGATGACGGTCGGCGAGATCGCCGCGTTCCTGTTCCTGGTGGCCCAGTTCGCACTGCCCGCGCAGGTCGCCGGGGAGATGCTCAACGGCCTGCAGAACGCCGTCGCCGGGTGGCGGCGGGTGCTGGACATCCTCGACGTCGCCCCGGACCCCGCCGACCACGCCGAGGCCGTCGACCTGCCGCCCGGCCCGGTCGCGGTGACGCTGCGCGGAGTCGGGTTCGTCTACCCGGACACGTCTGCCGAGGTGCTGCGGGACGTGGACCTGGAGATCGCGGCGGGCAGCCGGGTCGCGGTCGTGGGCCAGACCGGGGCGGGCAAGACCACGCTGGCGAAGCTCGTCGCACGCCTGGCCGCACCGAGCCGGGGGCAGGTGCTGCTGGCGGGGGTGCCGCTGGACCGGGTACGGCTGGCTTGCCTGCGCGAGCGCGTCGTCATGGTGCCGCAGGAGGGTTTCCTGTTCGGCGGTTCACTGGTCGACAACGTCCGGTTCGGCCGGGCGCTCACCGACGACGAGGTTGCCGGGGCGCTGCGTGAGCTGGAGCTGCTGGACTGGGCCGCAGGACTGCCCGGCGGGCTCGACACGGTGGTGGCCGAGCGCGGTGAGGGCCTCAGCGTCGGCGAGCGGCAGTTCGTGGCGCTCGCCCGTGCCCATGCCACCGGTGCGGACCTGCTGATCCTCGACGAGGCGACCAGCGCCGTGGACCCCGCCACCGAGGTGCGCCTGCGTACGGCGATGGACCGGGTGTCGCGGGGGCGTACGACGATCACGATCGCGCACCGGCTGGCCACCGCCCGTGGCGCCGACGAGGTGATCGTCGTCGACGACGGCCGCGTGGTCCAGCGTGGCCGCCACGACGACCTGCTCGCGATGCCCGGCTCCCCCTACGCGAAGCTCCACGCCGCCTGGCTGTCCGGCGAGAACGCCCTCACCTGACCCTCAGCGCAGGCACTGTTCGATGATGTCGGCGGCGCGGGTCGCGCCGCCGGCGGCGGTGATGGCGCGGCGCATGTGGTCCACGCCGTCCATGATCGACGGGTCCTTGACCATGAGTTCGATCGCCGTCTTGAACGCGCCGGGGTCGGCGTGGTCGTCGGGCAGCCGTGCGCCGAGGGCGAGCTGCTCGATCCGCAGCGCGTTGGCCTCCTGTTCGAGGGTCTGCGGGGCGGCGAGCACGGGCACGCCCAGGCTCATCGCCTCCATGACGCCGCCCATCCCGGCGTGGCTGACCATGGCCGTGGCGTGGGCGAGCACGTCGAGCTGCGACACGAACCGGTGCACCTCGACGTTGGCGGGCACGCGGCCCAGGTCGGCGAGGTCGATGCGCTCACCGACCCCGAGTACGACGTGCCAGTCGCTGCCGCCGAACGCCTCGATGCAGTGCCGGTAGAAGTCGGGCCGGGCGTTGTACACGGTGCCGAGGGTCACCAGCAGCACGTCACGGTCGCGGGGCGGCCGCCACCGGCCGGGGGCGCGGCGCAGGCACGGCCCGACGAACCGGTAACCGGGTTCGAACCGCTCCCCCGCGTACTGGAACGAGCGCGGGTAGAACGCGAGGTGCGCCTCGGGCCGCGGGCTCAGGAACTGCGCGGGGTCCAGGGTGGGGCAGTGCGCGGCGAGGAACGCCTCCAGTCGGGACACGTACGTCAGCAGGACCGGGTCGGCGGGGTCGAAGGCATCCAGCGCCTGGCCCATCGACCAGTGCTCGTTGGAGACGAGCATCGGCCACAGCTGGATCGCGGGCACGTCGAGCCGCGCGGCCAGCACCCGCCCGGCGAACGCCATCCGGTCGAAGACGACGAGGTCGGGCCGGTCGTCGCGGTAGCGGGGCGCTAGCTGCGCGTACGTCGCCTCGGCCTCTTCGAGGAAGCTGAGCAGCGTCTGGCTGATGTAACCGCCCCGGCAGGGCACCCGCAGCGACGGGTCGTGGTCGGCCGGTCGCAGGGACCGGTACGGCTGGACGACCGCGCCCGCCGCCTCGACGGTCGCCCTGCGGTCCTCGGTGGTGCAGTACGTGACCCGGTGCCCGCGCCGGGTCAGCTCCTCGACGACCGGCAGGGTCGGGTACACGTGCCCGATGGCGGGGATGTTGAAGAACGCGATGTGCCTACCCATGGCGGGCCGCCAGCGCCGAGAGCCGGTCACCGGGCCGCGCGACGACGGCGGCGAGTATCTGCTCGTACCGGCGGGCCAGTTCGTCGACGGTCTCCGGCCGGAACAGGGCGGTGTCGTAGCGGATACCGGCGCGCAGGCCCGTCTCGTCGAGCCGCCAGATGTCGAACACGAGGTCGTGCAGCACTTTGGCGTGCCCGTGCGGGAACCCTTCGACGTGCAGCGGCCCGAGCTGCGACACCGACGCGATGGTGTCGTTGCGCATGCTGAACACGACGTCGAACAGCTGGGTCCGGCCCGGATCGCGGGGCACGCCGAGCGCCGCGATGACCCGGCCGAGCGGCACGGACTGGCGTTGCAGCCCGGCGATGACCGTACTGCGGGTGCGTTTGAGCAGGTCGGCGAAGCTGGGGTCGGCGGACAGGTCGGCGCGCAGGGCCAGGGTGTTGGCGAACAGCCCGACCACCGGCTCGAACTCGGCGCGCACCCGCCCGGCGACGGGGGTGCCGACGCAGAAGTCGTCCTGTCCGCTGCGTTCGCCGAGCAGCACCTGCAGCGCTGCCAGCAGCACCATGAACGGGGTGCACCGGGACCTGCGGGACAGCTCGACGACCTGCGCGGCCAGCGCGGGGCTCATCTGCCGCAGGTGTTCGGCGCTGTGCGCGGACTTCTCCACCGGCCTGGGCAGGTCGGTAGGCAGTTCCAGGGGCGGGACCCCGGCCAGGCGCTCGTGCCAGTACGCGAGGTCGCCGGCCTGGTCCTGCTCGGACTGCCACTGCGCGAAGTCGCCGTACTGCATTTCCAGCTCGGGCGGGCCGGGTGTGGCGCCGTCGAGCGCGGCCAGGTAGGCGGCGCGGATCTCGCGGCCGACGATGCGCAGTGACGCGCCGTCGGCCAGCAGGTGGTGCATGGTGAAGCACCACACGTGGTTGTCGTCGGCCAGGCGCAGCAGGCGGGAGCCGACCAGCGGGTCAGCGGTCAAGTCGAGCAACCGGTGCGTACGCGCCGACAGCAGCTCGGCGGCCCGGCCCTCCCGCTCGTCCGACGGGAGTCCCCGCAGGTCGACGACGTCGGTGTCGATCCCGGCGGGCGGCATGACCACCTGGACGGGTTCACCGTCGCGCAGCGCGAAGCCGGTGCGCAGGCTCTCGTGCCGGTCGACGACCGCGCTGACGGCGGCCTGCCAGGCGGGAACGTCGAGCGGGCCGCGCAGCCGCCAGTTGAGCACCAGGATCGGCGACGCGTCCCCGGGGTATGCGGTACACAGGTACCAGAAGCGCTGTTGCAGCGCCGACAGCGGCAGGTGTCTCATGACCGGTCCGCCACCATCCTGGTGATCGCGTCGAGGGTGTCCGCCCCGGATCCGAGGTCGATCTCGACGCCGAACTCCAGGTCGATGGCGTCGATGAGCCGCAGCGCGCCGAGCGAGTCCAGCCCCAGGGCGCGCAGCGAGCCGCCGCTGAGCGCCTGTCCGGCGGTGACCGCCCCGCCGGTGACGTCCTGCACGAGTGCGGCCATCCGCTGGTCCAGGTTCACGGCCGCTCCCGCAGGTACGCGGCGATCTCGGCGATGGTGGGGGCCTCGAAGAAGACCTCCAGCGGCACGTCGCGGCCGAGCCGCTGCAGGATGCGCACATTGATCCGGGTGATGGTCAGCGAATGCCCGCCGAGGTCGAACAGGTCCTCGTCGAGCCCGATGTCGTCGACGGCCAGCACCTCCTGCCAGATGTCGCGCAGCACCCGCACCAGCTCGTCGTCGTGGTCGGCCGCGACGGCGACGGTCGACGGTGCTCGGGCGGCGACCGGTGCGGGCAGCGCGGCCCGGTCGAGCTTGCCGCTGGGCGTCACCGGCAACCGGTCCAGGAACGTCCAGGAGGTCGGTACGGTCGCGGCGGGCAGCTTCGTGCCGAGGAGGCGGCGCAGTTCGGCGGCGTCCGGGGCGGTGCCACGGGCCACGAGGTAGGCGGCCAGCTCGCCGCCGTGCAGCGCGACGGCGGCCTGGGCGATGCCGGGGACGTCGCGCAGGTGGGATTCGATCTCCTCCAGCTCGATCCGGTGGCCGCGCACCTTGACCTGGCTGTCGGTGCGGCCGCCGAACGTCAGGCGGCCGTCGGCCGACCACCGGCACCGGTCGCCGGTGCGGTAGAGGCGACCGCCGGTGAACGGGTCGGGGCCGAAGCGCTGGGCGGTGAGGTCGGGGCGGCGCAGGTAGCCGTCGGCGACGCCGTGGCCGCCGATGCAGAGCTCGCCCCATACGCCGATGGGCAGGGGACGGTTTTCGCCGTCGAGGATGTAGCACCGGGTGTTGGCGATCGGGCGGCCGATGGTGACGGTGTCGGGTGCGGCGGGGATGTCGTCGGTGGTCGACCAGATCGTCGTCTCGGTCGGGCCGTAAACGTTGACGAGCCGGGTGACCGTGGACCGCAGCCTTCTGGCCAGGTCGAGCGGGAGGGCTTCGCCCCCGGCGAGCCCGGTGACCGCGGACCGGCCGTCGAAGCCCGCTTCGAGCAGGATCTGCCAGGCCGACGGGGTGGCCTGCACGTGGGTGACCGCCTCGCGGGCGATCAGCGCGGCGACGGCGCGGCCGTCGAGCGCCCCGGCCTCCCCGGCGATGACCAGGCGCCCGCCGGTGACCAGCGGCAGGAACAGCTCCAGTCCGGAGATGTCGAACGACAGCGGGGTCAGCCCGAGCCAACGGTCCCCCGGCCCGCTCCCGACCGTCTCGGCCATGCCGAGCAGCAGGTTGGCCAGCGCGGAGTGCGGCACGACGACACCCTTGGGACGTCCCGTGGTGCCCGAGGTGTACATGACGTAGGCGGTGCCCGCGGGCACCTCGCCACCGGCCGCCGGGGCCGGGACGTGGTCGAGTCCGTCGAGGACCAGCGCGGGCCGGGCGTCGTCGAGGATGAGTTCCTGCCGGGCCACCGGATAGGCGGGGTCGACGGGCACGTACGCCGCCCCGGCGCGCATCACCGCCAGCATCGCCACCAGCGCCCGCCAGCCGCGCGGCATCCGGATCGCGACGAGCGCCCCAGGGCCGGGCAGCCGCGCGGCCAGCGCGGCGACGGCATCGTCGAGTTCGGCGTAGGTCAGCCGCTGGTCGCCGTCGACGACCGCGACATGGTGTGGGCGCAGTTCCACCTGGGTCGCCAGCAGTTGCGTGACGGTGCCGCGCTGGTCGCGGGCGGTGTCGTTCCAGCCGTACAGCACGGTGTCGTGCTCGGCGGCGGGCATGACCGGCAGCGTGGCGACGTCGGTGTCCGGGTCGGCGGCGACGGCGGCCAGCACCGTGCGCAGGTGTTCGCCGATCCGCCGTACGGCGTCGGTGGGCAGGTGGGCGGGGCTGTGCTGGAGGCTGACGGCGAGGTCGCCGGCGGGGCCGTCGACGATCTGCACGTGCAGGGCGTTGCGGGCGGAGCCGTGGAACAGCGCCCACGCGACGTCGGCGGTGACGCCGGGGAAGCTGGGCGCGGGGCCGCGCCGCCGGTAGCCGACCGACACCGGGGTGAGCGCCGGTGCGGCGCGCAGGCCGCCCACGACGTGGGCCAACGGCACGGTGCGGTGCCGGTACAGCTCCCGCAGGCGGGTACGCAGCTCCCGGGCGTAGTCGCCGAAGCGGCCGACGGCCGGGGCGACGCTGACCGGCAGCTCGTTGACGTGCAGTCCGATCCTCGGCGTGGTGTGCTCGTCGCGGGTGGACAGCCCGACGGCGACGGGCAGGTCCGCGTTGCCGTAGCGGGCCAGCAGCACGTGCACGGCGGCGAGCAGCACCTCGAACCGGCTGAGACCGGCGATGTCGACCGGCGGCAGCGTGAGTTCGACGGCGTGGCCGGGCTCGGCGGCGGACGGGGTGCCGGTCAGCTCTGGCAGCACGAGCTCGCCGGGCTCGGTCCAGTGGGCGGCCCAGTAGGTTCGCGCGGACTCCACGGCGTGCTCGCCGGGCTCCTCGCCGGACAGCGCGGGCAGCGGTGCGAGGTCCGCGCCCCGGTAGGCGGCGGCGAGGTCGGCCAGCAGCAGGTCCTTGGACATGCCGTCGAAGACCAGGTGGTGGGCCGTGAACAGGAGCAGGTGCCGGGTCGGCGTCTCGCGCAGCAGCGTGAACCGGGCCAGCGGGCCGCGGCTCAGGTCGTACGGGCGGGCGATCTCCTCGCGTACCCGCGCCTGGCTGTGCGGCGCGTCGCTCAGCGTGATCTTCTCGGCGGCCGGGACCAGGCGCGGCAGGTCGCCGTCGAGGCTGACGGCGCAGCCCAGGACCGGGTGCCGGGCGACGACGGCGGCGCACGCCTCGCCGAGGGCGTGCCGGTCCAGCTCGCCGTCGAACCACACCCCGAGCGCCATGTGGTACGCCGTGCCGGCGACCGCCGCCTGCTCGGTGAACCACACGCCGTGACTGATCGGGTTCACGCGTCACCTCCGGTGCGGGCGGGGAAGAGTCCCACCAGCTGTCGTTTGAGGACCTTGCCCGCGTCGTTGCGCGGGAGCTGATCGAGCACGAGCAGGTCGCCGGGCAGCTGGTGGTCGGCCAGCCGCTCGGCGAGGAACGCCCTGATGTCCGGCAGGCCGACGTCGGCGTCCGGGCGGGGCACGATCACCGCTGCCAGCCGCGCCCCGAGCACCGGGTGCGGCACCCCGACCACCGCGGCGGCGGCGACGCCCGGATGCTCGTGCAGCGCGGCCTCCACCTCCAACGTGGAGATCTTGTACGCGCCCGACTTGACCACGTCGCTGTCCCGGTCGGACAGGAACAGGTGGCCGTCGCACAGGCGGCCCAGGTCGCCCATGCGCACCCAGCCGTCCCGGAAGGTGTCGCGGGTGGCGGGCTCGTCGCCGAGGTAGCGGCGGGCGTGCGGCGAGCGCAGCCATACGTGGCCGACCTCGCCGTCGGGCAGCGGCGTGCCGTCGGCGTCGGTGATCCGCACCGCGCCCGTGGTCACCCGGCCGACGGCGTCGGGGTGGGCCGGGTCGAAGACCATGTTGGTATGGGCCGGGGCCGCCTCGGTGGACGTGTAGTGGTTGACGATCGCCGCGTTCGGGAACGCCCGGTTGAGCCGCAGCGCGACGGCCGGGGGCAGCGGCGCGGCGGTCGAGCCGACCAGGTGTACGCCGGACAGGTCCAAGCCGTCCAGCGCTCCCGATTCGAGCAGCTCGATCGCGGTCGCGGGCACCAGGAACACGGTGCCGACCTCGGGCAGCCGGGCGGCGAACCGGCGGGGTGTGAAGCGCGGCAGGGTCAGCGCGGCGGGCCGGGCGGTCAGCGCGTTGACGAGCATGGTCTGCGCGGCGTTGGTGCCGATCGGGAACGCGTGCAGGAACCGCCGGGAGTGGGCCAGAGCCAGGCGCTTGGGGTGGATCACCGCGCCGTCGGTGAGGTTGGCGTGGGTCGCGGCGACGGCCTTGGGTTGTCCCGACGTGCCGGAGGTGAACAGGATCTGCGCGATCTCGCCGGGACGGGAGACGTCGGCGGCGTCGCCGGGTTCCCGGATGCCGGTCGCGACCAGGGCGTCCACGTCGTCGCGGCCCTCGATCACGACGCTCGCGCCGCAGGCGGCCAGGAGCTGCGCCAGCCGGGCCGGGGGCAGCTGATCGGGCAGCGGCACGGCGACCGCGCCCGCTCGCTGCACTCCGCAGTAGGCGACGGCGAAGCTCGTCCAGTCGCGGCCCGCGAAGACCAGCCCGATCGGCGTGCCAGCGGCGACTCCTCTGGCGCGCAGGGCTGCCCCGACCGCGGTCGCGGCGTCGTCCCACTGGGTGAAGGTCAGCGTGTCGACGCCCGCGACCTCGATGGCGACGTCTTCGGGGTTGCGGGCACGCCGCCAGGCCAGCAGCCCGGGGACTGTCCGGCATGGTTGCAGCGGTGGTTCGCCGATCCCGGGCATGGGAGAACGTCTCCTAACGCGACCTGGTCGCGGGGATCGGCATCTCGCCCGCATGTCGAGACGAGTGTGCCTGCGAGGGCGGCGGGCAGGGATCGGCCGAACGGAGGAAAGCGCTTTCCGCCATAGACGTCCTACGCTGTCGTGATGTCCACCGACGGCCGCCCCGACACCGCGTCAGCCATGGAGCTGAGCGCCCCGTTCGACGGAGCCGCCGACCCGGGCGCGCCCCTCACCTGGGGGCAGCGTGCCCTGTGGATCGCCATCCGCCGCCACGGGCCGAGCCACGCGATGTTCAGCCTGCGGCGGGTGGTCGCCGCCCCGCGCCGCGCCGCCCTGGACGTGCCGTCGGCGCTGCGCGCGGTCGGCGCGCTCGTCGGGCGGCACAGCTCGCTGCGTACCCGCGTGCAGGAGGTCGGCGGGCAGCTGCGGCAGGTCGTCGCCGCGCGGGGCGAGCAGCCGGTGCTGGTCATCGCGATCGGTGAGCCGCCCGCCGACGACGGCGCGGCGCTCGCGGCACAGGTGGCGGCCGAGCTGGCGAGCACCCCGTTCGACCACGGCCGGGAGTGGCCCCAGCGGGTCGCGCTGCTGGTGTCGGGTGAGCGGGTGTGCCAGATCGCGGTCGTGTTCAGCCATACCACCGTCGACTTCCGGGCCACCGAGGTCGTCCTGCGTGACCTGCGGCTGCTCCTGCTGCGTGGCGCGGTGCCGACGCCGCCGCCCGCGCAGTCGGCCGACATCGCCCGGCTGGAGGACGCCGACCGCCTGCGCCGCCGCAACGCCCGCGCGGTGCGGTACTGGCTGGACAGCCACCACCGCCTGCCCGCCGACACGCTGCCCGTCGTCGGACCCGCGCACGCGCCGCGTTTCCAGCGCTGCGTGCTGACCTCGCGGGCCGCCGACACGGCCGCGCGGGCGGTGGCCCGGCGTGAGCAGGTGTCCAGCTCGACGGTGCTGCTGACGGCGGTCGCCGGGGTCGTCGCGGCCTGGTCGGGGCAGGACACGTGCGGGATCTACACGATGGTCAACAACCGGTCCGCCGACGGATACCGGGAGGCGATCTCCAAACTCAACCAGCTCGGCCTGCTGGTGATAAGCCTGGCCGACCGGCCCGCGTTCGCCGAGGCGCTGCCCCGCGTCTGGCACGCGGCGGTGGAGGCGTACCGGCACGCGTACTACGACCCCGAGCAGATGGCGCAGGCGCACGAGGCGGCCGGGCTGCCGTACGCCACCGGGGTCAACAAGCACTGCTACTTCAACGACATCCGGCTCGCCCCCGAGGCTGGACTGCCCGGCGACGGCCCCGACGCCGCCGCGCTGCGGGCCGCCCTGGCCGACACGGGTTTCGCGGTCGCCGAGGGCCTGGACACGTTCACCTGGCTGATGCGGTTCGAGGTGATCGACGCGCCCGGCGGCCTGGGACTGGCCGTCACCGGCGACACCGCCCACCTGCCCCCGGACGTCGCCGAGCGTTTCCTGCGCGAGGTCGAACGGCTGCTGGTCGACGCGGCGCTCGGCGCGGTCCCCTGGCCCTGGACAGCCGCCGCGAGCGCGGACCATGAGGCGACGCAGGCGCGCAGCCGCCCGGTGCCGGGCGACCGGTGACACGGGTCGGCGACCGGTTCTCCACCGGTCGCCGACCCTTGGTGAGGGTTCACCGGCAGGTCAGAGTTTGCCCGCTCCGGCACCGGCGGTGACCGACGACTTGACCGCGCCGGAACCCTGCGCGGTGTAGCCGTAGGGCACCGAGGCCACCGAGCCGTTCGTCTCGCACGGGCCCGCATTCGTGAGCAGGTTGTCGCGGGCGACCAGGCGGCCCGGGTCGGAGTCGGCGTAGCCGCTGGCCGACCAGCACGCCTGCACCACGTTCTCGAACACGTTGCCCTCGACGAGCACCCCGGCGTTCATGGTCGACGCGATGCCGTACGACGAGCTGTTGTTGTCGATGTTGGAGTAGTAGTTGTTGAAGACGTGGACCGTCTCGCCGAACCGCACCCGCGGGTTGCGTTCGAAGGTCCGGTCGAACCAGTTGTGGTGGTACGTGATCCGCAGGTGGCCGACGTCCTCACCGGCGTTGCCGTCGGAGTGCCCGACCAGCGAGTCCTTCCAGTGGTTGCGCAGGACGTTCCACGACACCGTGACGTAGTCGCCCCCGTGCGTGATGTCGATCATGCCGTCGTAGAAGTCGACGTCGCTCTCGATGGTGCTGGACATCGTGTTGTGGTCGATCCAGATGTGGGTGGCGTTCTCGATCTGGATCGCGTCGCCGCCCGGCACCCCGCGGATGTTCAGGTTCTGGATGATGACGTTGGCCGGGTGCATGTCCTCGATGTTGAGCGTGGTCCCGGATACGCCCGAGTTCGCGCCGACACCTCGGATGGTCTTGTTCGCGGTGATCTCGATGGTGCCCGAGCCGCTGAGCATGCCGTTGACCAGGATGGTCCGGGTGCCCGCGGCCTGGGCCTGGGTCCGCAGGTCGGCCCAGGTGCTCACCGTGACGGTGGCCCCGCCCGCGCCGCCGGTGGTGCCGCCCGCCTGGGTGGCCCAGCCGACGAGCCCGGTGGGCGGCGGCGGTGGGCTGGTGCTCGGCGACGGCTGCGCGGACGGCGAAGCCGAGGGCGGGGTCGACGGCGAACCGGACGGCGGGGTCGACGGGCTCGGGCCTGCCGCGTCGGTGGCCACGACGTCGTCGAATGATGCCGCGGTGTAGTTGGCCATCAGTCCGGCGCGGCCGGTCGCGTACGAGCCGTCCGTGACGGACACCAGCTGGCTGCCGTTGACCGTGCCGACCAGCGTGCCGCCGGTCGCGCTCAGCGACAGGGTGTACCAGGTGCCGGTCGCCGTGGCGTACGGCGCGGAGGCCAGCACGGTGGTGCTGCCCTTGCGCAGCTGCACCGCGGTCGGGGTGAGCACGAGGGCGTAGAAGTTCGACGTGCTCTGCACGCGGGCCGCGACGCCGAGCCCGCGCGAGCCGGAGCCGCTAAACGTGTCGGCCCGGACCTTCGCCGACACCGTGGCGGTCGACCAGGACGTCGAACCGGCCAGGGCCTTGGCGCTCGCGCCGGTGCTCGACTGGGTGTAGGCGCCGGACGCCACCGACCAGCTGCCACCGGAGGTGCTCCAGCCGTTGGCGTTGCCGTCGTTGAAGTCGTCGGACAGGAGCGTGGCCGCGTTGGCGGCCGCGCCGATGGTCAGGATCAGCGCGGTGACGGTGACGCTGACCCCGGCGGCCAGGGCGCTGCGGGCGCGCCTGCGCCGCCGAAGCGGGACGTGCGATTCCTGCACGGTAGGACCTCCCTGGTGGGAATGCGCTTTTTCCCAACCTAGGAAGATACAGTCAAGTCAGTCAATGCCTACTATGTGCAGCTTTGTTGCACCGAATCTCCCCAAACGCCATGGGCCGATGGTCGATCGACCCCGGTAGGGCTGCTATGGCGAACTTTGCGGCGCGGGCGGAGGTCCCTCCGTTCGCAGGAATGAGACCGATCGTATGGCAAGCGCTTTCCGGCCCGCCAGCGTCCGCGTGCCGAAGATTTCCGCCGGCGAGTGTCGGATCGACTGGAGGCCGTTCGTAGTGAAGATGGAGTCGGACGCCGTCCGGCCGAGCAGAGGAGCAGCCATGACCGAGTACCTCATCTACTTCAACCAGCAGTGGGTCGGCGACCACAGCGAGGAGTGGTTCCGCGGGCGCGGGCCGCTGTCCCGGGCGGTCGTCGAGGAACTGAAGGCGGCCGGGCAGTTCGTCTTCGCCGGTGGCCTGGAGGAGGACGAGCCCGCCTTCAGCGCCGACGCGACCAGTGGCACGCTGCTGTTCACCGACGGGCCGTACGTCGAGACCAAGGAGTTCCTGGGCGGGCTGACCGTGGTGAACGTGCCCGACGAGGCGACGGCCAGGATGTGGGCCGGCAAGATCGCGGAGGCGTGCGGCTGGCCGCAGGAGGTCCGCCGGTTCAAGCCGTGGGGTGGCACCGAGAGCTGACATGGCAGGGTCGGGACGCGGGCGGCGAGCGGATGACTACAACGTCATACTTCGATACCCTCCTCTTTCTGGATGCTTTCTTTCCAGTTCCGAAAACGACCTGAGGAGGAGCGATGCCCCGCTCGCCATCGTCTGTCGTCTCTACCTTGCTGGCGCTCGCGTCGATCGCCGCGACCCTGTCCGTCCCGCTCGCCGCCACCCCGGCCGCGGCGGCCGCCGCCACGGCCGCGCCGCAGCTCGTCATCGGCAGCGACTTCCCCGACCCCGACGTCTCGCGCTTCGACGGGGTCTACTACGCGTACTCGACCAACAACGGCTTCGGCAACGTGCCGGTCGCCTCGGCGACCTCGCTGACCGGGCCGTGGACGCGGCGCGGCAACGCGATGCCGACCCTGGGCGCGTGGGCCAGCGGCGGCCTGACCTGGGCCCCGGAAGTGTTCCGGCGGGCTGACGGCCGGTACGTGCTCTACTACACGGCCCGCAGCCGCACGGTGGGCCGGCAGTGCATCGGCGCGGCCCTGGCCACCTCGCCGATCGGGCCGTTCACGGCCGTCGGCACGCAGCCGCTGGTCTGCAACGGCGGGGAGGGCGGTGACATCGACGCGTCCAGCTTCGTCGACAGCACCGGCGCGCGTTACCTGCTGTACAAGGACGACGGCAACGCGATCGGCCAGCCGACCAGCCTGTGGCTGCAGGGCGTCGCCGCCGACGGCGTCACGCTGCAGGGCGGCCGGGTCGAACTGCTGCGCAGCGGGCTGCCCGAGGAGGCGGGTGTCATCGAGGCCCCGGTGCTGACCAAGGTCGGCACGCAGTACGTGCTGTTCTACTCGCTCGGCGGGTACGGCGGCGACGGCTACCAGACCAGCTACGCGACCTCGGCTTCGCTGACGGGGCCGTACACGAAGGCGTACCGCTCGCTGATCACGACCGCGAGTGTGGACGGCACCGTACGCGGGCCGGGCGGCGCGGACGTGATCCGCGACGCGGCCGGGGACAGCCTCGTCTTCCACGGCTGGATCAACAACTACAGCGCCCGCGGCATGTACGTGGCGGCCCTGGGCTGGGCCGGCGGCTTCCCGGTGGTCCGGGGCAGCCGGGTGCGCACCGAGGCCGAGCGCGGCACCCTGAACCGCTGCGCGATCCGGTCGACCACGACCGCGTCCCAGGGCCAGGCCGTGGCGTACATCGACTACGCCGACAGCTGGGTGCAGCTGAGCGTCTTCGCACCACGAGCCGGGTCCTACACGGTCAACGTCGCCTACGCGGCGGGCTTCGGCGACGCGCAGCACACGCTCACCGTCAACGGCGGCGCGCCGACGACGGTCAACTACCCGAACACCGGCTGGGAGACCTGGCGGCAGGCCCCGGTCGGGGTGACGCTGGCCGCCGGGTGGAACACCGTGCGCCTGACGTACCTGAGCCGCTGGGCCGAACTCGACTACATCGAGGTGGCATAGCAGCAGGCCTGCCCCGGCGGATGTCCCCCGCCGGGGCAGGCCTGCTCACGCGGTTCAGGACGGGCGGCCGGTGGTGTAGAGCCACTGGTCGAAGAAGCCGTCCAGGCGGCGGCCGGAGGCTTTCTCGGCCAGGGCGATGAAGTCGGCGGTGCTGGCGTTGCCGTCCTTGTGCTCGGCGGTCCAGGTGCGCAGGATGCCGAAGAACGTGTCGTCGCCGACGAGCTTGCGCAGCGCGTGCAGGGTCATCGCGCCGCGCTCGTAGACGCTGTCGGAGAAGATCTCCTCGCGGCCCGGGTCACCGGTCGGGACCTTCCACAGGTCCGACTTCTTGTCGGCGTACCGCTTGTCGTACTGCGACTGCACGGTCGGACCGCCGTCGTGCTCCTGCCACAGCCACTCGGCGTAGGTGGCGAAGCCCTCGTTGAGCCAGATGTCGCGCCAGGTGTCGACCGACACGCTGTCACCGAACCACTGGTGCGCCAGCTCGTGCGCGAGGATCACCGTGTCGGGGCCGTCGGCCCAGGTCTCGGCCGTGTAGACCGGACGGGTCTGGCTCTCCATCTCGTCCTCGACGCGTTTCTCGGCCACCACGATCCCGCCGTACGCGTCGAACGGGTACGGCCCCGCGATCGTCTCCAGGAAGTCGGCGACCTCCGGGGTCCGGGCCAGGTTGCGGTCGGCCTCCCCCACCGGCACCTTCTCGGCGATCGCGGTGATCACCGGCTTGCCCTGGTGCTCGCCCTGCGTCACCCGGAACTTGCCGACGGCCATCAGCGCCAGGTAGGACGCCATCGGCGAGGTGACCTCCCACTTCCAGGTGCTCCAGCCGCCGTCCTCGGTGCGCCCGCGCAGCAGCCCGTTGCTGATACCGCTGTAGCCGGGCGGCACCGTCAGCTCGATGTCGTACAGCGCCTTGTCGCGGGGGTGGTCGTTGACCGGGAACCAGGCCGCCGCCGACTGCGGCTCGCCGACCGCGACCGCGCCGCGCCGGCTGGTGAAGAAGCCGTTGCCCTCGGCGTCCTTGTCGGGGGTGTCGGCGGGTCGCCCGCCATAGACGACCTCGGTGGTGAACGCCGCGCCGGACGCGATCGGCACGGCCGGGGTGATCACCAGTTCGTCCTGCTCGCGGGCGGTCTTGGCGGTCCGGCCGTCGACCTTGACGCCGCTGACGGTCAGGCCGTACAGGTCGAGGTGGAACGCGTCCAGGGGCTGGGTCGCCTTGGCCCGCACCGTCGTGGTCCCGTCCAGCCGCCCCGTGGCCGGATCGAACTTGACCTTCAGCTGGTAGCGCTCGACGTCGTAACCGCTGTTGCCGTACGTGGGGAAGTAGGGGTCGCCGATGCCGGCGAGGCCGACCTGCCCGGTCAGGCTCGGGGGAAGGAGGCCGCAACCGGCCAGCAGGGACGAGGTGACGACCATCATCCCCACGATTCGGGCTTTTCGCATGGAATCACGTTAAGTGGAGACGCGAGCTCTCCGCCGACGGTCGGCGAAGCTGGGAAGAACCTGTGTCTTGGCGCGTTCAGAGCCCGGAGTAGCCGTGCGCGAAGTCGGCGGCCAGTTCCCGGTGGTAGGCGTGCGTGACCGCCGGGCAGGGCGCGGGCTGCCCGCAGCCGTCGCAGACCGGCTCGGACACGCTCGGCTCACTTCCGGCGAACCGCAGGTCCGGCGAGGGGCGGGTCAGCACGGTGCCGGGTTCGAACGCGTCCATGGGGTGCCCCTCGCGTGCCCTGGACCGGCTCCGGACGAGTACGGCCTCACGACGGCGATTCCCGCGCGAATTCCGGCACAAACATGGCCCATCACCTGCGGCCCGATCGGAGGGCCCGCGCCTTTCATCGTCCACATACGATGTGCGCACCATCCCTCTCCAGACAGGTGCGCGATGTCCACAGCAGACCCCACGGCCGTACCCAAGATCGCCTGGTCGCAGCGGATGGCCGGGATCCTGGCCAGCTCCATCGCCCTCCCGCTGATCTTCGAGATCCTGCTGGCCCTGCTGGGCGACGAGTCGTTCAACTTCGGCCGGGCGGCGGTGACGGTCGTGGTGGTCGGCATCACCGCGGCCGGCCTGTATCTGTTCCGGCCCGGCTGGCTGAACATGCAGCGTGCCCGCGCCACGTTCCTGATCCTGGCCGGTCTGGGCACGGCGATCCACGGATTCCTGGTCACGGCCGCGTTCGACCTGTTCGAGGACAAGGATCTCGTCCAGGACGTGGTGGGCATGACGACGCTGCTGCTCGGGGTGACCGTCTTCGCCGTCGGCTGCTTCTACTTCCGGGTCGAGGACGGGCAGGAGGTCATCGAGAATCCGAGGACGACGCGGGTCCCCGTCGAGGAGATCGCCGTGTCGCCGGTTGCGGGCGTCTACGAGGCCGACTCCAGCGACCGGGCGCTGCTGGAGGCCTGCCGCGACGCGCTGAGCGTCGAGCGGCTGCACTACATCGCCATGTACGAGCCGCCGGACGCCGACCCGAGCGCACCGGCCCAGCGCGTGTTCAGCGTGGACACCTTCGAGCAGGCCAGATATCGCGTACGCGGGCTCAGCGCGCACCAGCGCCGCGAGCTCTACCACGCCCAGGGCGAGCAGGTCTGCCGGCTGCGGCACGACCTGGACCCGCAGCTCGCCCACCTGCACACCGGCCCGCTGGTCCGGCTGGTGCTCGACGTCGAGCAGGGCGCGATCTACTACTACGAGGTCAGCCGCAACCCCAGCCGCCACCTCGTCGCCGTCACCCTCGACCAGGACCACGTCTACACCACCGACGCCGAGCTGGAGATGCTCAAGGGCAGGCTGCGCCGCGAACTGGGCCTGCCGCGCGCCTGACGCCCTCGACGGCCGAAGCGCCCCCGCGGGGACGCTTCGGCCGTGCCTCATGGATCAGAAGGTGTACGGCGTCGCGTACTGCGGCCGCAGGATGGTCGTGCGCGGCGCGACCTGCCGGATCGCCGCCTCGAACGCGGCCAGCTTGTCGGCGTCGGCGGGCGCGACCACCGGCGGGTTCTGCAGCGGCGTCTCGAAGTTGTCCCAGTGCACCGGCACCACGACCGCCGGGCGGTCCAGCGCCTCGATGAGCCGGGGCACGTAGTCGTGGGTGTTGCCGGTCGACGGCAGGGCCAGCATCGCGACGTCGGGCTTCAGCCCGTCCAGGTTGCGCTCGACGAAGTCGCTGGCGCCCATGAAGAACATCTTCGGCCCGTCCTTGACCGTGACCTGGTAGCACAGCGTGTCGCCCTCGGGCAGGTCGGCGATGGTGACCGGGGCCGGAATCCCCGGGCTGGTGCGTACGCCCGGGAACGCCATCGAGTAGGACGGGTTGCGGCTGTGCAGCGCCGACACGACCTCCACGAAGTAGTCGCCGAACTCCAGCACCTCACCGCCCTTGACCGGACTCAGCTGCCCCGACGGCACCCCCGAGGCGAGGCCGAGGTGGTACGCGGTCAGCGTGCCGAAGACCCGCGCACCCGTGGTCCTGGCGATGTGCGGGACGTCGTTGAAGTGGTCCCAGTGGGTGTGCGTGACGAAGACGTTCTCCGCCTTGCCCGCGTGCGCGGCGACCGCGGTCGGGTCCACCTTGAGCTCGGTCGCGGGGTTGAAAGGGGGGCGGAACAGGCCGGTGTCGTACCGGCTGAGGTACGGGTCGATGAGCAGGGTGCGCGCGCCGACCTCGATGCGCCAGCCGGAGGTGCCCAGCCAGCGCAGCGTCGCCGTCTGCCGGTTGCCGGTGCCGGTCCGGGGGCTCGGCGCGGCGGCGGCCGGGGCGGCGAGGACGGGTGCGGCGGTCGCCGGGATGGCGGCCATGGCAGTGCCCGCGGCGGCGGTACGCAGGAAGCGGCGGCGGTCGACCGGGTGCTTCGACATGGGTGTTTCCCCTCGTGCGGTGGATCAAGATGACCCCCGCAGCGAAACACCCGGCCGGTGGCACCGTCCAAGATCACAGGGCGGCACCGGCCATATCGATTCGGATATCAGCGCAGTTCAGACGATGCCCGACGAGTCCGACAAGTGGCCCAGGTCACTCGCCGCGCAGGTCGTCCACGGCCAGTTTCGCGGCTCTGCCGAGCACCAGGTCGAGTTCGAGCCGGGGCATGGACAGCCGCTCGGTCCTGGCGAACACGGCCACCGCGTAGCGGCCGCCGTCGGGATACTCCACGACCCCGGCCTCCATGTGCAGGCCGGGCAGCGTGCCGGTCTTGCCCGCCACCCGTACGCCCGGCGGGAACGCGGCGGCCAGCCGGGTCCAGAACAGCTGCCGGAACATCAGCGCCCGCACGTCCGCGCAGGCCTGCGCCGGCCCGGCCGCGTCGCGCCAGATGAGCCCGAGCAGCCGGGTCACCTCCTCGGGGGTGCTGGAGTTGGTGCGCGCCGGGTCGAACACGCGCAGCGCCCGGACCTGCTCGTCGGGCAGGTCCGGGAAGATGCGCGCGAACTCCTCGTCGTCGCGCGCCCCGACGTCGGCGATCATGGTCGCCAGCAGCTCACGTGGCCCGCCGATCAACCGGGTGCGGGTCAGGCCCAGCTCCTGCGCGAGCAGCGGCAGCAGGTCCGGGCCGACGCGCTGCAGCAGCAGGTCGGCGGCGGTGTTGTCGCTGACGGACATGGTGAAGTAGGCCAGGTCGCGCAGCGACATCTCGACGTCGTCGGCGCAGCCCGCGGTCCCCCAGCCGCCGAGCCGGTCCCCGGCGCGCACCAGCACCCGGTCGGCCGGGTCGAGGGAGCCCGCGGCGGCCTGCCGGGCGAACTCCAGTACCAGCAGGATCTTGAAGATGGACCCGATGACGACCTGGTCGTCCGCGCCGACCGCGACCTCGCGGCCGGTGTCGAGGTCGCGGGCGTGCAGCCAGCCGCGCATGTCCGCCGCCGCGAACGCGTCCGCGATCCGGTTCGTGATCGACATCGGGTCAGCCTATGGTCGGACGGTGGACCTCTCCAAACACCTGCGCTACTTCCTGACCGTCGCGGAGGAACTGCACTTCAGCCGGGCCGCGGCGATCCTGGGCATGGCGCAGCCGCCGCTCAGCCAGGCCATGCGGCGGCTGGAGGACGAACTCGGGGTCACCCTGTTCGACCGGCTGCCCCGCGAGACCGCGCTGACCGCCGCCGGACACGCGCTGCGCGACGAGGCCCGCGAGTTCCTGGCCGCCGAGCAGCGTTTGCGCACCCTGATGAGCACCATCCGCGACGGCACGCTCGGCACCCTGCGCGCCGGAGTGCCCCCGGAGACCCCGGCCGCGGTCCTCGGCGAGCTGCTGCGGCGGCTCGGCGAGCAGGCCCCCGGACTCGACGTCGACCTGCAGGAGCTGACGACCGCCGAGCAGCTGGAACTGCTCGCCGCCGCCCGGCTGGACGTGGGCCTGGTGCACCAGCCGATCGACGAGGTCGACCTGCACACCGGCCCGGCCACCCGGACCCGGCTCGGCGTGGTGCTGCCCCGGACCAGCCCGCTGGCAGGGTCGAGCGAGCTGGAGCTGTCCGACCTCGCCGGGCACGGCCTGGTCGTCTTCCCGCGCGCGACCGCCCCGGCCTGGCATGACCACCTGCTGGCGGTATGCCGCGAGCAGGGCTTCACGCCGAGCCGGGTCCGGCACGCCCGCAACCCCGAGTTCCTGTGCGGCCTCGTCCTCGCCGGGCAGGGCGTGGCGCTGGACCGAGAGTCCACGACCCGCCGCGAACCGCGCGTGACCTGGCGGCCATTGACCGGTGACCCGTTGTGGCAGCAGGTCACCGCTGTCTGGCCGCGCCGGTCGCCGCACCCGGCGGCCCAGCGCTTCGCCGCCCTCGCCGGTGAGATCCTGGCCAGCACCGCCACGCCGCCGTCGCCGGAGCGGGCGACCGGGGCATCGGCGCCGTGGTCGGTGGTCTTCCATACCGCCCCCGGAGTCTGACGCACCACCGACCCCCAGATGCGCATTATCCCCAGGTCAGGGCTGGTTGCCGATAGGCTTTGGGGTGAAGATCCAGACTGGCGCCACGCGGCTGGCGGAAACGGTCAGAGGGGTCGTGATGACGGTGCAGGGCCTGTCGGGGTGAACGCGGGCGCGTTCGACGCGGTGCTCTCCGGTGGCCGGATCCACGCGGTCTACCAGCCCATCGTCGCGCTGGACGGCGGCCAGACGGTGGGTTACGAGGCGCTGGCTCGCGGGCCCGCCGGCACCGCGTTCGCCATGCCGGACGCGCTGTTCCGGCACGCCGCGCAGGCCGGGCGCCTGGCCGAGCTCGACTGGGCGTGCGGGTCGGCCGCCTTCCGGGGCGCGCTGGACGCCGGGTTGCCGCGCGGGGTGCCGCTGTTCATCAATGTCGAGCCCGCGACGCTGCGTTCCGAGCCGCCGCCGGACGTGCTCGCCCTCCACGAGCAAGCACTCGCCGGGCTGCAGTGCGTCGTGGAACTGACCGAGCGCTCCCTGGCCGCCGACCCGGCTTCGCTGCTGGCCACGATCCTGGCACTGCGCGGCCGGTCGATCCGCATCGCCCTCGACGACGTCGGGGCCGATCCCACCAGCCTTGCCATGATGCCCCTGCTGAGCCCCGACGTGATCAAGCTGGATCGGGCCATCGTGCAGGGCCCGGTGACGCCGTCGTTGTCGACCGTCATCAACGCCGTGCTGGCCGAGGCCGAACGGACCGGCGCCGCCGTGCTGGCGGAGGGCATCGAGACCCCGCGCCACCTCGCCATCGCGAGATCAATGGGGGCGACGCTGGGCCAGGGCTGGCTGTTCGGCCGCCCCGGGCCCCTGCCCGGGACGTTTCCGCCCGCGGACCTCGTGCTCGCGCAGGTCGACGCCCCCACCACGACCGGGGCGACCCCGTACGAGGTCGTCCGCAAACACCGGCCCACCCTCCGCACCACCAGGCAGATGCTCCGTTGCCTGAGCATGCACCTGGAGAACAAGTGCCTGGAACTGGCCGAGCCCGCGGTGCTGATGGCGACGTTCCAGCAGGCCCGCCGGTTCGACGCCCCGACCCTGCGGCGCTACGGCCGGCTCGCCGCCAAATGCGTCTTCACGGCGGTGTACGCCCAGGACATGCCGCCGCAGCCGGTCGCCGGTATCCGCGGCGGCCCGCTGCAACCCGATGATCCGCTGCTCAGCGAGTGGACGGTCGTCGTGCTGGGCACCCACTTCGCCGGCGGCCTGTTCGCCTGCGACCTGGGCAGCCCCGGCAGCCACGACGATCAGGAGTTCGACTTCGTCGTCACCTACGACCGGGATCTCATCATCGAAGCGGCCCAGCCGCTGCTGCACCGGCTGGTCCCCACCGAACCCGACTTCTACTGGTAGGCCGGGATCAGCCCCGCAGCAGCTCGCGGACCTCGCGGGCGAGCTCGACCGACGCCTCGATCTCGACCTTGCGGATGGACACGCTCTCGACGTTGAACCCGAACGGCACCCCCAGCCGCCCGCAGAACGCGGCCAGCTCCCGGGCCGTGGCCAGGCACTGCTGGTACGACTCGGTCAACGGGTCGTCGGAGTAGCGCAGCGCGTTCTCCAGCCAGCGGGGCACGTTCACGCCCAGCCAGTGCAGGAACGACAGCGTCTTCAGCGAGCCGCACACCGACAGCGTGAAGATCACCGGCCGGGGCGCGACGCCCTTCTGCGCGCACGTGTAGTAGTAGTCCGACAGCAGGCTCTTGGTCGCGTCGACGTCGTAGACCACCTGCGTGATGAAGAACGTCGCGCCGCGATCCTGCTTGGTCAGCATGCGCAGGTGCTCGTCACCGCTGCGCAGGTAACGCTCGGTGATGGCGACCGCGCCCAGCGGCAGGTCGGCGCGCAGCCGGTCGCGCATCGCGTACGCCTGCGTCAGTCCCGTGCGCACGCCCTTGTCCTTCGACGACGCCCCGACGAACACGCTCAGCACCCGGTCGGCGTCCACCTCGCCGAGCCAGTCCGCGAACTCCGGCTCGGTGTACTTGCCCACGCAGCGGTAGATGACCGACGGCAGCTGCCAGGCATCCAGGTGCTCGCGGTGGAACGCGGCCGGGTCCATCGTCGGCAGGTACGGGAACGGGCGCTCGGCCGGGTTGCGGTCGCTCTCGTCGTCGATGTCGTACAGGATCAGCCCGTCGAGGTCGACGGTGGCCAGCCGGGCGAGGGTGACCTCGGCGATCTGCGCGGCCTGCTCCGGCGAGACGCTGCGCCGGGGCGGCGTGATGCCCAGCAGCAGCACCCCCGACTCGGCCCGCTCCAGCATCGCCCGCAGGGACGGGCGGCCCGTACGGGCGGGCGCGATGTCGTCACTCATGTGATCACGGTATCGAACCCGGTCGTACGCGGCGGCCCGCGCGCGGGCGATCCGCGCCACAAACGGGCGGCGCGTGGCCGGGTGCGTTCTGCCACCCGGCCACGCGTGACTCAGTCCACGAGCGTGCAGAGATTGGTCGTCGTGCCGTGGACCATCGTGAGGGTCTTATGGAACGTCGGCGAGAACGCGAGGGTGTAGACGCCGTCGATCAACCACATGCCACGGGGCAGGGTGCTGCCGTCGTCCCGGAACCCGAAGATCACCGGGCCGACCACGTACCAGGTCATCGACCCGTCCGTGTGGTAGTCGACGAGCGCGGTGCCGCTCGCGTCGACCTCGGCGGACACCCCCGTCGCCAGGTTCGTGAACTTGACGATGAGGTCACCGGCGTACACCACGCGCTTGGGTGTGCCGTCGGCGTTGGTCTCCAGGACGAGCTGGCGCACCTCGTCCCGGATCGGCTCGCTGCGGATGGCGAAGTCGCAGCGGGCACCGGCAGGCTGCTCGAAGGCGGCCGACGGGGCCGGAACCCAGCCGCCGTGCCCGCCGGTCGGTGCGGCGGCCTGGGCCGGTGCGGCCCCGGCCAGCAGCGCGGCCACCATCACCACGGACGCCATGACTGCTCGACGCATGAAAGCTCCCTTCCTGTTGCATTCGCTTGCCCGCCCAGCCTGGCCCGACCGGCTCACCACGGCCTGACCATCGCAAAAGGACTTACCGGATGAACCTGGCCATGCCGCGGCGACGACATGCCTGCCTCACGGCGCGCCTCACCACCCGCTCGACACGCCGCAAGGTCAACCGTCGGGACAGGGACGAGCGTCCTACCCGTATGGAGTTCCGCCTGCTCGGCCCGTTCGAGGCCTGCCACGACGGCCGCCTCGTGGACATCGCCAGCCGCCGCCAGGAACGCTGCCTGCTCGCCCTGCTCCTGCTCGACCTCGGCCACCTGGTCACCATCGACCGCCTCATCGCCCTGCTGTGGAACGGCAGCGCCCCCGCCACCGCACGCGGTGCCGTCTACACGTACATCGGCCGCCTGCGCGCCGCACTGAGCCCGTACGGCGTGCGCATCACCACCCGCGCGGACGGCTACCTCGTCGAGGCCGACGACCACCGCGTCGACGTCGCCGACTTCCACCGCTCCGTACAGCGGGCACTGGACACCGCCGACCCCGCCGCGCGGGCCAGCCTGCTGGACGGGGCGCTGCGGCTGTGGCGGGGACCGCTGCTGGCCGACGTCGCCGACGAAGCGCTGCGCCACCGCCTCGACGCCCAGCTCGAGGAGGCCCGGCTCGTGGCCCTGGAAGCGCGGGCCGAAGCGCAACTGGCACTGGGCAGACACCCCCGCGTGATCAAGGACCTGGCCGGGCTAGCCGAACGTCACCCCCTTCGCGAACGGCTCGTCGGCATCCTGATGACCGCCCACTACCGTTCCGCCCGCCAGGCCGACGCCCTGCTGCTGTACGAGGCCACCCGGCAGGCCCTGGCCACCGAACTCGGCGTCGACCCCGGCCCCGACCTGCAGGAACTGCACCGCCGTATCCTGCGCAACGACAACCGCCTCGAACAGCCCCGCCGCGCCGTGTTCGAGGTGCGCATCCGCGACGAGACGCTGCCCTGGACCGTCGGCGGCCACCCCGCCCTGGACTTCTGCAACACCTTCGCCGGCTGGGGCGACCCGGCGCCACAGCCCTGCGCGGAGTGGCTGCGCTCCTACCGCACGCTCGCCGTCTGGTCGGGTTACACCGGGCTCGCCGACGACCCGACCGTCGCCCGGCTGCTCACCCTGGCCGGGCGCGACCCGGCCGAGGCCGACCGGACCCTGGCACAGGCACGCGCGCTGCGCGGCCAGGTGTACGCCTGCCTGACCGGACACCCCGGCCACGCGGCGTTCGACGCGGTCGCCCGCGCCGCCGAGGCCGCCGCCCGGACCCTGGAGTTCACCCGTGACGAGAACGGCGGCGGGCGCTGGCGGCCCAGCCTCGAAGCCGGGCTGCGCCTGCCCCTGCACGCCGCCGCCTGGAGCGCCGCCGAACTGCTCGCCGACCCTCGGCGGCTGACGGTCCGGTCCTGCGCGGACTCCCACTGCCGGTGGCTGTTCATGGACGAGACCAGCATGCGCCGCTGGTGCAGCCTGGTCACCTGCGCCGCCTAGACCCGGCTCCGGCGCCCAGGGTTCCAGCGTTGCCGCCGCGGTGACCGGGACGCCGAGCGCGGCCGCGACCTCCGGCGTCCAGCCGTGCACGTCGCGCAGCACGAAGGCGGCCCGCTGCCGTCCGGGCAGGTACATCAGTGCCGCGATCAGGCCAGTTCGACGGTCTCGCGGCCCGGCGCGCTGGTCTGCGGGTCGTCGTCGGACAGCAGCGCGTCAGGGTAGGGGCCGATCTCGGTCGACCACTCCAGCAGGTCACCGGACGGCACCGCCCGGTTGGCCGCCGCTTTGCGGACGTCCAGGAAGGCGTTCGTCGCGATGCGGTTCATGGGCTACCTGTTCCCCTGGTATTCGGCCCGCGACACGGACCCGGCGCTGGCCGACGGCCGCGGCTTCGGGTTCATCGCCTGCTACCTGCGTGACGGCGACCAGGTGTACGAGACCTACTGGACGACCGGGCGCGGCGTCGAGGCGCTGATGACCAGCTACCACGCCCTGGACCTGACCGTGTACGGCCGGCAGGAGAGCTGGGAGGACTCCCCCGACGGCTGGCCTCGGGTGAGCGACCGCCCGTGGCGGCTCGACGGCCGCCCGACGGCACAGTGGAGCCGCCCCGGCGCGGTGCGTGCAAGCACCGCTTGACCGGCGGGCTATCGCCCCTCGTTCGCTGACGGATCAGGCCGCGTTAGCCTTCCCGTTATGTCGCTCGATGGGTTTTTTCAGCCGGATGATGAGGTCCGCGATGCGACGTGTGCTGTCTGCCCTGCTCAGAGGCTCCGCTTCGGGGACTTCGACGTCGTCGACAGGCCAGGCGTCGGCCACCCGTTCGACCCCCGGCACGGATGGCGCGCGAACCTTGCGACTGGCGCTCCCACCTGCGTCCATCCGTACCGGGTCGGGCTGCCTGCGGCGGCGTACGTCTCCAGTGGGGTGCCCTTACCCCCACCGGAGACACCCACACCGACACCCGACGCCGCCGCCCTGGTTCTGCCGGACGATCCGACGCTGCTCGAAGCGTGGCTCGTCGCCGTGTTGCGATGCTCTTCGCCCGAGCGGATGGCCTCCACCCTGTTCCGGGCGGAGGCCACCGCGTCGGAGAGGTTCCCCGCGCGAGACGTGGTCACCGCGATGCGCCGGGTCATGTCCCGCGAGCTGACCGGTAGTTAGGTCCTGGCAAGATCACCAACGCGCCCGGACGGAGTTCTGCGGTGGCGCGCGTTGCCCTGCTCCCTTCCAAGGTTGTGGGGTGGGGCGGCGGCAGCGTTGCCGCCGCCCCGACTGCGGCAGCCAGCAAGAAGAACATGGGAGATGGCTCAAGCCGGCCGTCGCTCCGGACCTACCGGGTGGCAGCGTCCGGAAGTCTGGGGCGGCGCCGCGGCAGTTTGCCGAGCCGCTGAAACGCCGCATGAGCCAGCTCGCGGGAGCGGCACGGTGCCGGTTCGCCACAGGCGACGCACCGGCCTGTCCAGGGCACGCCGTGCAGGTGCCGTTCGACCAGTGTTTGGGCCTCCTCAGCCGTGGTAGGGAGCCGCACAGATCCCCGCGCCATGATCGCCGCTGTCATGTGCCCGTCCCCCATGGTCGGCCAGCGATTGACAGCGTCCGGTCGGCCCACCGGCGGGCCGTGCACGGGTGCGGTGTCGCAAAGCCGTACTCGACCGCGCATCCCGTGCACCATCCATCGGCATCCTCCGCGTGCACCGCGATCACCTCCTTGGCTCTCGTGACCATGGGGGCAGGGTCACTCTCGGTAGGACTCGCGTCAGCGACCATCGTTGATCCCCCAGACCGTCCGGCGTACCGTCTACTTAGTTGCGAAGCGGCCGCGACCCGGACGTTCGACGACCGCCCCGCGCCCGCTCAGCGTGCACGGTGCGTGACGAACTCAGTAGGTGTTGCCTGTAGCGCCACGGGCCGGGCAACGCCTGAAGGCCAAGGAGCGAATCGTGGAAGAGGCATTCAGCACCGTGTTGAAACGTCTACGGGCCGAATCAGGCCTGTCCGTGCGCCAAGTCGGTGTCGCCGCGAACGTCGATCCCGGCTACATCAGCAAGCTCAGCAAGAGTGACCGAGGCGTCTCCCAAGCCGTTGCCCAGGCACTCGACGCCGCACTGGGTGCGGACGGCCGACTGATGTCGGCGTGGAAAGCAGGCAACGCACGCCGCCTCGCGGCACGGGTAACGTCGGAGGCTATGAAACGGCGCACCTTGATGGCCGGGACGATGGGAGCCGTACTCGGCGGCCTGTTGCCCGGACGCAAAGAGGCCGGCTACCGCCTAGGCCTCTCCGATGTAGCTCAGATCCCCCGCCACGTCGACCGCCTGTTCGCCATGGACTACCAATTCGGCGGCGAGAGCTTGTGGCAGGTCGCCGTCGGCTACGCCACGGAGGCTCGGTGGTGGCTGGAGAACGGCGTACTGACCGGCGACGTCGAGGAAGCGCTTCTCCATGCCACGAGCCGCGTCCAGATGTGCGCTGGCTGGCTCGCATTCGACGCGGGTCGACATGATGTAGCGCGCAACAGCTACCACGAGGCGTTGGGCCTGGCGCGGCAGGCCCAGGACGCCGAGGCCGAGACACACGCCCTGGCGAACCTCGCCTTCATGTCCAACGTCCTGGGCAGCCCGAAGGAGGGACGGCGATGGGCGGATGCGGCCGAACGTGCTGCATGCGCCACGGACGAGCACGCACGCCTGTCGATCATTCCCATGCTTCGCGTTGCCATGTCCTCCGCGCTCACCGGCGAAAAGCGCTCGTGCGAGCGCGCTCTCTCCACGGCACGGCGATACCTGGAACGCGATGAGGATCGACCGGTCGCCGAATGGCTGGCGTTCGTCACCTGGCATGAACTCGACGGTATCGAGGCCACCTGCGCCATGGAGCTGGGCGAGACCGACCGGTCGATCCGCCTGTTCAACGAGTCGATCGACGCACACCCCGACGGGTTCGCCCGTAATCGAGCCACCTACAAGGTTCGCCTCGCCCTGGCCAGCCTCGATGCCCAGGAGGTCGAACAGGCCGCCGCAGCAGCCCACTCGGCACTCGATGACCTCTCCGGCAACGTCACCAGCTGGCGTTTGTCCACCGAACTCGGGGCGGTCGCCAACAAAATGGCGTCGCACCACACTGCCCCGGTGGCCACGAACTTCGTCACCAGGTACAGAGCCCTCGTCTAGACCCGCAAGGAGCACGGCTTGCACACCACTCACTCCGACCTGATCATCACCACCCACGATGCGGCGGGGCTGGCTGAGCACCTGGACCTCGTGCTCGACACATATGCGGAGGTCTACGCCACGGAGATCGCCACGGACCCGTTCTTCTCCTTGCCTCGCTACCAGGACCGGCTGAGCGCCTACGCCTCGCGAGCAGGATTCGCGCTGGCGTTGGGTTACGTAGGCGACGAACTGGCTGGCTACGTACTGGGCTTCCGGCTGCCTGAGGGCTCGGGCTGGTGGAGCGGGCTCCAGGACGAGGTTGACCCCGAGATGCTGATCGAGGATGGCATGCGCACCGTCGCGATCTGCGAAATCATGGTCAAGGAGAAGTACCGGCGGCGCGGCTACGCCCGCCGACTCCACGACACCTTCCTGCACGACCGGACCGAAGAGCGCGCGACACTTCTGGTCGACCCGATCAACAGCCCGGCGCGGTCGGCGTACCGTTCCTGGGGGTGGCAGCGCATCGGCGGCGTACGCCCTTTCCCCGACTCGCCTCTCTACGACGGCATGCTGCTCGATCTGCCGACTCGGCATTAATATGCGATGCAGGGCGGCCTTCCGGGCCGCTCTGCAGACAATTCGAGCGGCCTGACGTGGTTACGCTCGCCTGCCTCAGCCGTCTACCCCAACCGGCACACACCCGACCACGGCAGCACCAGTCGGTGGCGTTGCATAACCGGACGGTCAGGTAGGTGAATAGCCCGCACGGTGCTCGGCCATCGCCTGACATGCGGATGCGCCCCACGGAGCGCAAACCGGGCGATGCGGAAGGAGCGGCTCAGACCTCCGACGCCGCCACCACGATCTGGGCGGCAACGGAATCCGTGGCGATCAGGGTGCTGTCGAACACCGGATCTTCCAAACCGAGCTCGATGTCAATCTCCGTCCGGGGACGGCCACTGCCGTCAGCGACGAAGAGTCCTGCGGCGAAGGCGAAGCACAAACCGGCTGCCCCATCCCAGATCTTCTGCCGCCGACGGAAGAACAGGCCAAACGGCTCAAGCGCCGGCTCGGTGAAGGGCGACAGGTCGACACACACCCGCACCATGTCGAGTGTCTGTGACGTAGTGCGCGTCTTCAGCCGGTAGCCGTGTGAAGTGAGCTGCTGCTCGTAGGACCGCTCTTGCGTTCCTGAACTCCGTGTGACCGAGACCGTCTGTGGCTCATCGGTCGCCGCCAACCCGGCGACCTGCCTGCCGTTGATCTCGATTGCGTGACCCTGTCCGTTCAATCGCACGCAAACGGGAGTGCGATCAGGACCGATCTCCGGGGCCAGCACGAACGCCGCGACAGGCCTGTGGTCCTCAACGAGGCAGACGACGCTACAAAACTCACGGCCATCAGCCTTGACGAACTGGGCCGTGCCGTCGATCGGGTCGATGATCCAAATCCGGCCGGTTGAGCTGCACCCGCGCAACAGATCACGACCGTGCGCACCCTCCTCGCCAAGAATCACCCCGTCGGGGTCCACCGCGCGCACAGACCTGATGATCTGGGCTTGTACTGCTTCGTCAGCCTCGGATAGCAGCGTGGCATCCGCCTTGCGCTCGACACGAAGCGATCGCTTAGACCGGAACTCTGCCAGCATCGGCGTCAGGACTCGCTCAAGCTCTCGCCACAGCGACGGGATATCCACCCGGCGCATTCTATGGCCGCCCAGAGCACCCAGGTTCGACGTTTACCCGACAGCGAGGTCGGCGTTCACGCAGGCCGGGCAGGGCGCGGACGGGGCGGGAGCCCGCCCCGTCCGCGCCTGTGGTCGCGCGTTCTCGGGTTGGTAGGTCAGGAGGCGTAGATGAGCTTGACGCCGCCGACCGCCAGCGCGGATACTGTCGACCCGCCGACCCCGGAGTTGAGGTTGCGCCAGGCGTTGTTGCTGGCAGCCTCGTGCACGTAGCCGCCCGCGCTGGTGTAGACGTGCTTGATGCCGTTGACGTTCGTCGCGGCCAGGGTGCTGCCGGATACGCCGGAGATGCCGGTCCACAGGTTCTGCCAGCCGGCGTTGCTGGCCGCCTCGTAGATCCGACCGCCGTTGACCGTGTAGATGATCTTCGTGGTGCCGAGGGTGATCGCGGCGACCGCCGAGGCGGGGATGCCTGTGTTCAGGTTGCGCCAGGCGTTGGCGCTGTGTGCTTCGTGCACGTAGCCGCCGACGATGCTGTAGACGTACTTGACGCCGCCGAGCTGGATCGCCGCGATCGAGGAGGAGCCGACGCCGCTGATGCCGCTGTTCAGGTTGCGCCAGGCGTTGTTGCTGGCGGCCTCGTGGACGTAGCCGTCGACGACGTTGTAGATGTGTTTCACGCCGTTGACGTTCAGCGCGGCCAGCGCGGTGCCCTGCGCGCCCTGGACGCCGGTCCACAGGTTCTGCCAGCCCGCGTTGCTGGCCGCCTCGTAGATCCGGCCGCCGTTGAGGCTGTACACGATCTTCGTGGTGCCGAGCGCGATGGTGGCGACCGCGGAACCGGTGACCGCACCGGCGCTGCCGGAGATCGGCAGGGCCCGCCAGCCGTTGTTGCTGGCCGCCTCGTACACCTGGCGCGACTGCCCGCCCGGATTCTGCCCGATGTAGACCAGCGGGCTGATTCTGGTTCCCGCCGGGTCGATCATGTGCCAGTGCAGGTGCGGGCCGGTCGAACTGCCCGAGCCGTCCGCCCCGGCCGCGCCGCCCGAGCGCCCGACGATCGCGCCTGCGCCGACGCTCGCGCCGTTGCCGAGCAGGAATTGCGACAGGTGCATGTACTGGCTGCGGTAGCCCTCACCGTGGTGGATCGTGACGGTGTGGCCGCCGGAGCCGTTGTAGGGGATGTTCTGGATGGTGCCCGCGCCGCAGGCGGGCAGTGGTGTGCCCACTCCCATGCCGAAGTCGATGCCGCCGAGTGAGCCCCGGGCCAGGTGGCCCGCCCAGGTGTCGGTGATCGGGTACGCGCCGAACGGGTTGTAGATCGCGGGTGCGGCGTGCGCGACGCCGGGCAGCAGCACGCCGCCCACGGTCATGGCGCCCGCGCCGAGCGCGGTCGCGCGCAGCATCGCCCGGCGGCTCAGGCCCGGTGCGGGTTCGCCGCCGCCCCCGCAGCAGGTGTGTTCGTCGTCTTGGGTCATGTTCGCTCCTTGTGCGACACGGCGATCGTTTCCATGGCGGTAGCGGTGCACGGGAGGGATCGTCGCCGGTCGGCAGCGTGGCCGCCGGTCCTGTCCGCGGTCCCTCACATGTGGACGGACGGAGGCGTGTTCATCCTGCGGCAGCGCCTCATACGGGAGCACATCCGGTCTTCACACGGGTCATGCCTCGTCGAGCCGGGCCAGCCTGTCCCGCAGTTCGCCCGCGTCGGGGTGGCCCAGTTCGTCGAGCATCGCCAGGGACAGCTGCCAGGCGTCGGCGGCGGGCCTCCGGTCGCCTGCCGCGTGGTGGGTGTCGCCGAGATGGGTGAGGGTGATCGTCTCGTAGTAGGGGTCGGCGAGCTGGCGCAGCACCACCAGGGCCTCCTGGTAGTGGACTGTCGCCTGCCGGTGGTCGCCCCGGCCGTGGTGGGCGTAGCCGAGGCTGTCGAGCGCGTTGGCCAGGCCCTCCCGGTCGCCCAGCTCCCGGTGCACCTCGACCGCCTGCTCGCAGTACTTGACCGCGTCGCCGTGCTGGCCCAGCTGGGCGTGCAGCCATCCGACGCTGTTGAGGGCCTGTCCCCGGCCGATGTGGTGGCCTGCCGACTGGAACCGGTCCAGCGCGTGCCGCGCGTCGAGCAGCGCCGCGTGCCGGTCGCCCTGGCCCTCGTGGACCAGGCTCATCCGCAGGTTGGTGTATGCCTGACCGACGAGGTCGTCCAGCTCGCCGAAGGCACGGTCGGCGCGGCGCAGGTGGGCGTGCGCCTCGCCGTACCGCTTCAGCCGGTTGTAGGCCAGGCCAAGGCTGCCGTGCGCGTGTGCCTGCCCGGCCCGGTCGGCGCAGCGCTCGGCGGCGGCCAGGGCGGTGCGCCCGGTGGCGACCCAGTCGTGCCAGTGCCCGTACCGGTCCAGGTAGGTGGACAGAGCGGAGGCCAGCTGCCAGGCGTACGTGGCGAGGTTCTCGTCGGCGGCCGTGTTCAGCGCGGTCAGCAGCACGGCGTGTTCCGACGTGAACCAGGCCGAGGCCTCGTTCACGTCGCCGAACCGCGTCACCGCCGCGCCGGGATCGGCGGGCGCCAGGTCCAGCCGGTAACGGTGCGGATAGATGCGCAGCGCCGCGGCGTAGGCGCTGTGCAGGTAGTGGGACAGGACACGGCGCAGTGCCGCACGCCGGTCCGGCTCGGTCTCGTTGAGCTGCGCGAGCTTCGCCGCGTATCCCCGCAGGAGGTCGTGCAGCGAGAACCGGCCGGGCAGGTGTTCGGTGATCAGATGTGCGCGTGCGAGTTCGGTCAGCAGCGGGCGTACCGCATCCGCCGGAGCTCCGGCCAGACTGGCGGCCGCGCTCACGCCCGCGTCCGCGCCCGGGTGCAGCCCGAGCAGCCGGAACAGCCTCGCGGCCGAGGGCGTCAGCCGCCGGCACGACCACGAGAAGGCGGCCTGCACGTCGGTGGTGAAGTCGTCGGGGTCCTGCGGCCGCAGGCGTTCGCGGACCGCGGACAGCTCGGCGGACAGCGCCCTGAGCGGAAGAGCGGGATGGACGGCGGCACGCGCGGCGACCATCGCCAACGCGAGCGGCAGGCGCGCGCACCGGACCGCGATCTCGTCGGCGGCCTGGACGTCCGCGGCCACCCGCGCTCCGCCGAGCCGCCCGGCCAGCAGCTCGCGCGCCTCGACGCCGGACAGCACGCCGAGGGTCACCGGATGGGCGCCCTCCAGCGCGACCAGGCCGATCAGCTGATCACGGCTGGTGATCAGCACCATGCCGCCACGCCCGCCCGGCAGCAGCGGCCGGACCTGGTCGGCGTCGACCGCGTTGTCGAGCAGCACCAGGATCCGCCGGCCCGCGACCAGGCTTCGGTACAGGGCCGCCTGCGCGTCCAGACCGGCCGGCACCCGCTCCGGGGCGATGCCGAGCGCGTCGAGGAAGCCGCGTAACGCCTCCCCCGGCTCCACCGGCCGGGCCGCGGGGTGGAATCCGCGCAGGTTCACATACAGCTGACCGTCCGGGAACCTGGCCGCCGCCTGCTGGGCCCAGTGCACCGCGAGGGCGGTCTTGCCCACTCCCGCGGTGCCCATGAGGACGGCGACCACCGTCTCGGGGGGTGTCGCGGCGGCACCGTCGGCGAGGGCGTCGAGGTGTGCCAGTTGCGTGCCCCGCCCGGCGAAACCGCGGACGTCCAACGGCAGCTGGGCGGGCACCGGAAGGGCGGCCCGGACGGGCTGCGCGACCGCCTGACCTGCCACGGCCCGGTCGGGTTCCAGCGGCAGGTCGAGCGTGTGGTCGCCGAGCAGGATGCGCCGCTCCAGGACCTGCAGTTCACGGCCGACGTCGAGGCCGTACTCGTCGGACAGGGTGTGCCGGGCGTTGCGGTAGACGCCGAGCGCGTCGGTGACTCTTCCGCTGCGGTGCAGGGCGATCATCAGCTGGGCGACGAATCGCTGCCGGACGGGGTCGGCGGCCACCGCGTCCGTCAGCTCCGGCACGATCGCCGCGTGGTTGCCGCAGCCCAGTTCGGCGTCGAAGAGCTGCTCCAGCGCCCTGTCGCGCTGCTCGATGAGGTATGGGCGAGCGGCGGTGACGAACGTGGCCCGCACCCCGGCCAAGGGCAGCGTGCCTCGCCACAGCCCGAGCGCCGCGCGCAGCAGACCGACGGCGGCGGCGGGCGTACGCGCTTCACGGGCCTGGCCGACGAGCCGCGTGAAGGCTGCCAGGTCGAGCCTGCCGGCGGTGATGTGCAGCGCGTAGCCGGCAGCCTGACGGTCCACCGTGGCCAGCGGCCCGCTGCGGCCATGGAGGGCGGCTCGCAGCGCGGACACCATGTTCTGCACCTGGACGTTCGCGGTGCGCGGCGCGGCTCCGCCCCACATCGCCTCGATGATCTCGCCGGTCGCCACCACACGTCCGGCGCGCAGCATGAGGAAGGCGAGCAGGTCGAGTTGCTGGCGACGGGCGAACCGCAACGGCTCGCCGTCGACGACGACCTCCACCGGGCCGAGTAGGCGAAAGTCACCACCGTCGCTGTCTGCGATCATCGGCGCGATCGTAGCCGGGCACGGTGAACTGTCCACAGTGCGCGGGTCTGCCCCCGCCCACGCAATGGGCCGGGTCGCGGCGGCGAGGTCGTGGGGCTACCCGTCGGCGCGGGTCCGGCCCGTCAGATCAGTGGCGCGGTGCGGGCTCCCGCCCTCGGCTCACGACGGCCTGGGGGCGCGCCGGTCCCTGCGCCGGGCCAGTTCCTCCTCGTCCACCAGGACGAGCATCGGCTGGTCCGGTGCGCACAGCATGGTGACGGTGAACCGCACCGGCGTGTCGTCGCGGTTGTTGCCGTCCTGGTAGTGGATGACGTCGCCGCCCGGTTCCCAGAACACCTCGCCCGCGCGTACGACGCGCTCGGGCTCGCCTTCCAGTTCGAACACCATCTCGCCTTCGAGCACGTAACCGAAGGCCGGGCCGGAGTGCCGGTGCGGCGGTGTTCCGGGGCTGCCGGGCGGGTATTCGACGACGATGGTCATCGCGTGCGCGCCGGCCGGGATGAACGGTGGCACCACCTCCTGGAGCATGGTGAACGCCGTCGAGTTCAGCTCCTGCGGAACATTGTCTGCCATGGGATGCCTCCGCATCGGATCGTGGTGGATCTCTGAAGCGCGCTCGCCCTGCCGGGACGCGGTCACGCCGTGGGGACGCCGTCGAAGCCGAGGGTGAGCAGGTCGGCCATGCCGAAGCTCGGCCCGGCCGCGGGCAGGTTCGGCTGCCAGTCCGGTTCCAGGCTCAGGTAGCTCACCGTGTCGGCACGCATCAGGCCGATGAGGACCTCGGCGACGATACGGCCGCCGACCGGGCCGAGCCGGTCGCCGTCGCCACGGTGCTCGGCCTCCTTGAGGATGTAGAACCACAGCGGCGTGCCCTGCGGCCAGTCCTGCGCCAGTTCTCCGGCGCTCAGCGGCTCGGAACCGAGCAGCCGCGCGACCGCCTCGCCGCTGGGCAGGGCCGTGGTGTCGCCGCGCAGCAGGTCGCGGACGGCCAGCGAGCGGTACGCCTCGGTGTCGACCGCGCCGGTGACCTGCTCGGGCAGGCCGATGAGGCTGGCGGCCAGCCGCCCGTCGAGGCGTTTGGCCCGTTGCGCGGGCGGGTGGCCGGGCAGGTCGAAGACCTGTGCGAGGTCGAGGCGACGATCGGCGGCCACGGGGCCGAAACCGACCAGGTCCGGGAAGAGCGGCACCGTGGAGCCGCCGTCGGCGAGCTGGTAGGTGTGCCGGATCTGGCCGTGGCCGTAGCGGAAGGCGGCGTCGGCGAACTCCAGCGGGATGTACGCCTGTCCCGCCGGCGGCGCGAACCACCGGCCGCCCTCGGCGAGCACCTGTTCGACCAGCTCCGTCCCGACCAGGCGGGGCAGGAAGTCGTGCACGACGATCCACTGGTAGTGCCAGGTGAGGGTGATGCGTGCCTTGTCGAAGATGTCGCGGTCGGGCACGCCCGCCTCGCGCAGCCGGTCGACGATGCGGTTGTGCGCGCGCAGCAGCGCGATGTGCAGGGTCAGCGCGAACAGGTGCGAGTCGTTGCGGGGGTCGCCGATCAGGGCGACCCCTTGGACGTTGCGCTGCACGTCGCCGCCGTCCGGGCCGAGCAGGAACTTCGCCGGGTCGGCGATGTCGTACAGGTAGGGCGAGCCGATCGGGCCGTCGGAGTACAGCATCTCCAGGTTCAGTTTCGGGGCGCGGGCGTTGCGCAGCGCCTCCGGGTCGACGCCGCCCATGATCGGTGACCGGTCGGCGGTGATGTCATGGGCGATGAGCTGGCCGAAGAACGGCCATCCGGCGGCCTCGGTGGCGTCGTCGCGGCTGGGGTCGAGGCTGTCCAGGGCCACGGCGGCGTCGCAGATCCCGCCGTCGACGCCCGCGCGCATCAGCAGTTGCGGGTCGGTGCCGAGCGGGGCGAGGCCGGGGAACATGCGCCCGTAGCGGGCCGCCCCGGTGGGCCGGTCCACGGCGCGGGCGAGGCTGAGACAGTGGTCGCGGGCGGCCACCCGGCTGCCGTGCGGGTGTGCTTGAGCGCTGCTCACCTGCCGAGCGTATGCCGATACGGGACACGCTCCGGGCAGGTTGGCCAGATGCCCGGCGGTCATGACCGCCCCCGTTCGCCCGGCCCGGCGTCGTCCTCGACGGCCTGCACCGCGCGGAGCAGGTTGCGCAGCCCGACCTCTTCGCTCTGGGCGTACGCCGGATCGATCATCCACTCGTCCATCGGTGTGGCGGCGGCCTCCTCTTCCGTCGGCGCGTTCTCGGCCATGGTCAGTTCGGCTTCGACTTCGTTCTGCAGCTCGTGCAGGAACGTGCCGTCGCCGGTCGGGGTGTTCATGTCTCCTCCATACTCGGGATGCCGGTGCTGAACCGGGCGCCCCGGGATGTCACTTCGCGGGCGCGCCGGTCCGGCCCGGCCAGTCGCCGAAACGCGTCTCGCCCAGCAGTGCGCCGCCATCGGGCAGCAGGGTGCGCTCTTCCAGCAGGGCGCCGAAGTACGCGGCCTTCGGGTCGCTGACCACCTCGCGCGGATCGTCGCGCGCGGCCAGCGCCTCGCGGAAGAACTCGTCCATCCGGAACTGCTCGGGCCCGGCTATCTCGACGGTCCCGTGCAGCGGCGTGCCCACGGCCGTACGGCCGACGGCTTCGGCGACCTCGTCGCTGACCATGGGCTGGAACAGCACCGGCGCGAAGTGGACGGTGTCGCCGACGGTCGCCGCGTCGGACATGCTGCGGACGAACTCGAAGAACTGGGTCGCGTGCACGATCGAGTACGGGATCGCCGAGTCCTTGATCAGCTTTTCCTGGGCGCTCTTGGCACGGAAGTAGCCGCTGTCCTGCAGGCGTTCGGTGCCCACCACCGACAGCGCGACGTGATGCCCGACTCCGGCGGCCTCCTCGGCGGCGAGCAGGTTGCGGGTGGACGTCTTGAAGAAGTCCATGACCGCCGCGTCCTCGAAGGAGGGCGAGTTCGACACGTCGACCACGACGCTCGCGCCTGCCAGCGCGTCGGCGACACCCTCACCGGTGAGGGTGTCGACGCCCGTGTTCGGTGACGCCGCCACCGCCTCGTGGCCGTGCTCGGTGAGCCCGGCGACGAGCTTCGACCCGATCAGGCCGGTTCCGCCGATCACCACGATCTTCATGACAGACCTCCTGTCCCTGAGGGCGGCAGTCGCCGGCCCTCCATCAGCTAAGACCGGGCAGCCCCGCGACCTGTGACAGCTCCGGCGCGGTCGGGCACGTGGCAGCCGTCACGCGGTGTCACCGGTCCCCATGCGAGGTGGGGCCGCCGCGGCGATACCGGCGAGCTTGGCGGGGTTCATCACCCACATGATCTGCTCGATGCCGTCGCCCGACGCGCTGATCGTGAACATCACGAACGCCGTGCCGTCGCGTGAGGCCAGCACCGACGCCCCGCCGTTCGCCTCGACCCAGCTGAATTCGGCGCCGGTCCAGTAGGTCGAGGCGAACGCCGCGATGAATTTCGCCACGGTCGTCCGGCCCGCGACGGGGATCCGGGCTGCCCGCACCGCGCCGCCGCTGTCGGAGTAGCTGACCACGTCGGCCGCGAACAGCTCCTCCAGCCGGACCAGGTCGCCTTCGCGGGCGGCGGCCAGGAACGCGGTGAGCAGGCGGCGCTGCTCCGCCGGGCGTACGGCCTCGCGGCGCTGCTCGGCGACCCGTTTTCGGGCCCGGCTGACGAGCTGGCGGGCGTTGTCTTCGCTGGCCTGCACGATGTCCGCTATCTGCCCGTACGGGTAATGAAACGCCTCGCGCAGCACGTATGCCGCGCGTTCGGTCGGTGACAGCTTCTCCATCAGCACCAGGATCGCCATTTCGAGCGCCTCGCCCGTCTCCGCGCCCAGCGCCGGGTCTGCCGCGGTGTCGACGGGTTCGGGCAGCCACGGCCCGAGGTAGGTCTCGCGTCGCGAACGGGCCGAGCGCAGGTCGTTGATCGCCAACCGCGTCGTCGTCGTGGCCAGGAACGCCGCCGGATCCCGCACCGAGTCACGGTCGTAGGCCTGCCACCGCAGCCAGGCCTCCTGCACGATGTCCTCGGCCTCTGCCGCACTGCCGAGCATGCGGTAGGCGATCCCGAACAGGCGCGGTCGCAGGCTCGCGAACGTCTCCGCGGCCTCGTCCAGCGCAGCCGACGAATGTTCCGGAACCGGCACATATCAATGCTAGCGACAGATCAGGTGCCGCTCGCCCACACGGCCATATCACCACAATGCGCTGGAGGAGCACGGCTGGGGCGGCGCGCTGATCGGGACCGGCTGGGGACGGCCGGACACGTTCACCGTCGCCACCGCCCTGGCCACGCAGACCACGACGTTCCAGCCGCTCATCGCGGCCCGGCCCGGCTACTGGCGACCGGCCCACTTCGCCTCCGCCGCCGCGACCCTGGACCACCTCACCGGCGGCCGGGTCCTGGTCAACGTCGTGTCCGGCAAGGACAACCTCGCCGCGTACGGCGACAGCGACGGCGACCAGGCACAGCGCTACGACCGCACCCGGGAGTTCCTGCGCATCGTCCGCAGGCTGTGGACCGAGGAGAACGTGACCTACCGCGGCGAGCACTTCAGCGTCACCGACGCCACCGTGGTGCCCCGCACGGTCGTGCGCGGCGACCGCAGGCACCCCCGGCTCTACTTCGGCGGTGCGTCGGAGGCCGCCGAACAGGTCGCCGCCACCGACGCCGACGTCCAGCTCTTCTGGGGCGAACCGCTCGACGGGGTCCGGGAACGCATCGAGCGGCTACGGGCCCTGGAACGGAAGCTGGGACGCGAACACGCCCCGCTGGAGTTCGGGCTGCGCATCACCACCCTCGTCCGGGACACCACCGAGCAGGCCTGGGCCGACGCCGAAGCCAAGGTCGCGAAGATGGCCGACGGGCAGGACCCGGTCGCCCTCGACCCGCTCTGGCGGGCGGCCGTCGGCCAGCGGCGGCTGCTCGACCTGGCCGCCCGCGGCGACGTGCTGGACGACAACCTCTACACCGCCCCGGGCCGGTTCGGCGGCGGCGGAGCGGGCACCACCTGGCTGGTCGGCTCCGCCGCGGACGTCGCCGCCTCGCTGCGCCGATACCAGCAGCTCGGGGTCACCCACTTCGTCCTGTCCGACACCCCGTACCTGGCCGAGATCACCCGTCAGGGCGACCAACTGCTGCCGCTGCTGCGCGACCCCTACTGAGCGGCGAGGGCGACCAGGTCGGCGTAGCGCACGATCTTCCCGCCCGCGCCCCAGGTGCCGTCGGGCTGCTCGTGGATGAGCACCCACACCCGCAGCGCGTCGGCCTCGGTCAGCCCGGCGGCGTCCAGCACGGCGGTCGTGATCTCGCCGACCAGGCCGGACTTGCGGCGTTCGGACAGAGCGCCCACCGGGACGGTGATCTCCACGCGGAACCGTGGCGCGTCGTCCTCGGCGGTGGTCTGCGCCCCGGCGGGCAGCTCGTGCAGATAGGTCCAGGCCAGGCTGCGGAACAGCGCGTTGTCGGGTGCGCCCTCCCAGCGCAGCAGCACCGCGGCCAGGGTCTTCTGGATGGTGTCACGGCCGGTGGGCGTCAGCGCGCCCGCCGGTGCCGTCAGCTGGATCATGGGCACGGAAGGCTCCTGAGGTAAGCGACGCAAGCGGTGTCACGACGAGTGCCATCGTGCCAGGTCGCCGGGAGCGGACACGGCCGCCTCAGGTCACGGGTTGAGTTCGGACTGCCAGTTCGCCGGGACCCGGCCGCGCGGCCCCGGCGTGGGCTGGTCGGCGGGGTGGTGGGTGGGGGCGGTGAGCTTCGGCCCGTTCATGAACGATTCGGTGCGGTAGTCCCAGAACCAGTCCTCGCCCGGCTCGAAACTGGAGATCACCGCGTGCCCGGACGATGCGGCGTGCTTGGTCGCGTGCTGGGCCGGGGAGTTGTCGCAGCATCCGATATGGCCGCAGGCGGTGCAGCGCCGCAGGTGCAGCCACCACCCGCTGGTCTGCTCGCACTCCACGCACCCGGTGCCGCTCGGCGGCACACTCGGGTCGATGACCGACTCGTCGTACTTCATGCGCTGACCTACCCCACACGGTGGCATGAGCGGCCGCCGCACCTCCAGGATGACAGGATCACCGGCCCGATGCAGGCGGAAGGCGCGCAGCCGGCCGGGGAGGGCGTCCGGTTCAGCGCTCGCGCCGGCGCTGCACCGCGCCCCAGATCAGCAGGACGACGATGGCCCCGATCACCGAGCCGATCAGGCCGGACGGCCGCAGCGCCAGGCCGTCGCCACTGAGCAGGCTGATCCCGAGCCCGCCGACGAACGATCCGAGCAGACCGGCCGCCACCGCCTGCGGCCAGCGCACCTCGCGGAACCCGCCGCCCCGGACGATCACCCAGGCCAGCCAGCCGACCAGGAAACCCCACACCAGAATCGCAAGAATAAGCACGTCGAGCACCCTTCGCGTCGGCAGGCGGCAACCTGAACACCCAAGTGTCTCGTACCATTTCGCGATGTTATGCCGGAATCCCAGCACACCCCGAACACCCCCGCACGAGGCGCGCTAACGGACCCGGCCCGGCTCGAACGGGCAGCCACCCTCTCCGACTGCGGACGCGCCCTTACCGGTTAGACGCGCCTTGGGCGGGCACCGTCGATACTAGGCCGAGCCCCCTGAACCACCGCCGACATTTCCTGCTGGTGGCCGTGATCATCTGTAGAGCCGGGCCTGAAGTCCGGTCCACGCGGCCGGACCCGGATCGGTGCTGGGCAGGTATCGGCGGGTCGGCGTGTGGCGGCGTAGCAGGCCGCGCAGGTCGGCCAGGGAACCGTCGATCGCACCGATGGCACGGGCCTGGACGAGGGCGTTGCCGAGCGCGGTCGCCTCGACCGGGCCGGCGACGACCGGCAGCCCGCACGCGTCGGCGGTGAGCTGGCACAGCAGCTCGTTGCGCGCGCCGCCGCCCACCAGATGCACCGCCTCGACGTCGCGGTCGGCGAGTTCCCGGGCCCGGCGCACCGTACGCGCGTGGGCCAGGGCCAGGCTCTCCACGATGCAGCGCACCAGCGCGGCCGGGGACGCGGGTGCGGGCTGGCCGGTGCGGCGGCAGAAGTCGGCGATGCGGGCGGGCATGTCGCCCGGCGGCAGGAAGACCGGGTCGTCCGGATCGACGACGCTGACGAACGCGGGCTGCCGGGCCGCCTCGTCCAGCAGCGCCGCCAGATCGTCGGGCCGCCCCTGGGCCGACCAGACCCGCAGCGACTCCTGGACCAGCCACAGGCCCATCACGTTGCGCAGGTAGCGGACCGTGCCGTCGACACCGGCCTCGTTGGTGAACCCGGCCTGTCGGCCCGCTTCGGTTAGCACGGGCGCGGGCAGCTCCAGGCCGACCAGCGACCATGTGCCGCAGGAGATGTAGGCGAACCGGTCGCCGTCGGCGGGGACGCCGACGACCGCCGACGCGGTGTCGTGCGAGCCGACCGCGAGCACAGGCACCGACGGTTTCAGGCCGGTCGTCTCGGCCACGTCGGGTCGCAGCGTGCCGATCCGCTCCCCCGGTTGCCGTACCGGCGCGAACAGGTCCCGGTCGAGGTCCAGTGCGGTGATCAGCTCGGTCGACCAGTCGCCGGTGGTCGCGTCGAGCAGCCCCGTCGTGGACGCGTTGGTGAGTTCCGCGCCCTGTTCACCGGTGAGCCAGTACGCCAGCAGGTCCGGCATGAGCAGCATCCGGTGGGCCGCGGCGGCGGCCGGGGTGCCGCGTGCCGCGACGAGCTGGTAGATCGTGTTGAACGGCAGGTTCTGCAGGCCGGTGACGGCGTACAGGCGGGCCGGGTCGAGCTGGGCGTGCACCCGGGCCATGACGCCCTCGGTGCGCTCGTCGCGGTAGCCGACCGGGTTGCCGATGAGCGCCCCGGTGGCGTCGAGCAGCCCGTAGTCGACGGCCCACGAGTCGATGCCGATGCCGTCGAGGCCGCCGGGGGCCGCGCGCCCGGCGGCGCGCAGCCCGTCGAGGACGCCCCGGTACAGGGCGAGCACGTCCCAGTGCAGGGTGCCGCCGACGCGCACCGGCTCGTTGCCGAACCGGTGCAGTTCGGACAGGTCGAGCAGGTCGCGCCCGACGCGGGCGAGCATCACCCGGCCGCTGGACGCGCCCAGGTCGGCCGCCGCGACGGTGGCGATCTCGGTCATGTGCCTTCCTTCGTGGTCAGCGCAGGAACGCGGCGGCGACCCCGGCGTCGACCGGGATGTGCAGGCCGGTGGTGTGGGACAGCTCCCCGGCGGTGAGCACGAACACCGCGTTGGCGACGTGCTCCGGCAGCACTTCGCGTTTGAGCAGGGTGCGCTGGGCATAGTAGGCGCCGAGTTCGGATTCGGGCACGCCGTAGACGGCGGCTCGTTTCGCACCCCAGCCTCCGGCGAAGATGCCGGAGCCGCGGACGACGCCGTCGGGGTTGACGCCGTTGACGCGGATGCCGTGCTCGCCGAGTTCGGCGGCGAGCAGCCGCACCTGGTGGGCCTGGGCGGCTTTGGCGGCGCTGTAGGCGACGTTGTTCGGGCCCGCGAAGACGCTGTTCTTGCTGGAGATGTAGACGATGTCGCCGCCCATGCCCTGCGCGGTCATCACCCGGGCGGTCTCGCGGGAGACGAGGAACGAGCCCTTGGCCATCACGGAGTGCTGCAGGTCCCAGTCGGCCTCGGTGGTCTCCAGCAGCGGTTTGGAGATCGACAGCCCGGCGTTGTTGACGACGAGGTCGACGCCGCCGAACGCCAGGCAGGCGGCCCGGACCAGGTCGGCGAGCGCGGCGGCGTCGGTGACGTCGGCGCGTACGCCGATCGCGGTGTCGGTGTCGCCCAGCTCGGCGGCGACCCGGTCGGCGGCGTCGCCGTCGCGGTCGGCGACCACGACGCACGCGCCCTCGGCGGCCAGGCGGTGGGCGATGGCGCGGCCGATGCCCGAGCCGCCCCCGGTGACGAGTGCGATCCGGGCGGCCAGCGGCCGGGGCTTGGGCAGCCGGGCGAGTTTCGCCTCCTCCAGGGCCCAGTATTCGATGCGGAACTTCTCCCGCTCGTCGATGGGCACGTACCGGGACACCGCCTCGGCCCCGCGCATCACGTTGATCGCGTTGAGGTAGAACTCGCCCGCGATCCGGGCGGCCGGCTTGCTCGCGCCGAAGGTGAACATGCCGACGCCGGGCACCAGCACGACGGCCGGGTCCGCGCCGCGCATCGGCGGCGAGCCGGGTTCGGCGTGCTCCTGGTAGTAACGGGTGTAGTCGGCGCGGTAGGCCTGGTGCAGCTCGCGCAGCCGGGCGGCGGTCTCGTCGAGCGGGGCGGTCGGCGGCAGGTCGAGCAGCAGCGGGCGCACCTTCGTACGCAGGAAGTGGTCCGGGCAGGAGGTGCCCAGCGCGGCCAGGTGCGGGTGCCGGGCGCGGGCCAGGAAGTCGAGCACCGGCCCGCTGTCGGTGTAGTGGCCGACCTGCGGGCTGTCGGTGGAGGCGAGCCCGCGCAGGATCGGGAACAGCGCGGCGGCCCGCTCGTGCCGGTCGGCCTCGGGCAGCGGGGTGTATCCGTCCAGCTCCGGCCCGAACGGCTCGGCCCGGCCGTGCTCGTCGAGGAAACGCTGCGCCACCTGGATGATCTCCAGGCTGTTGGCTTCGCACTGCTCGCTGGTGTCGCCCCAGGCGGTGACGCCGTGCCCGCCGAGGATCACGCCGATCGCGGCGGGGTGAGCGCGGCGCACCTCGGCGATGTCCAGGCCGAGCTGGAAACCGGGCCGCCGCCAGGGCACCCAGACCACGCGGTCGCCGAAGCAGCTATTGGTCAGCTCGGGGCCGTCGGCGGCGGTGGCCAGCGCGATACCGGAGTCGGGGTGCAGGTGGTCGACGTGCGCGGCGTCGACCAGGCCGTGCATGGCGGTGTCGATGGACGGGGCCGCGCCGCCGCGCCCGTGCAGGCAGTAGTCGAACGCCGCGACCATCTCGTCCTCGCGGTCCGCGCCCGGATAGGTCCCGGCCAGCTCGCGCAGCCGGTCCAGCCGCAGCACCGCGAGCCCGGCCGTGGTCAGCGTGCCGAGGTCGCCGCCGGAGCCCTTGACCCACAGCAGCTCGACGTCGCCGCCGGTCACCGGGTCGGCGGCGGTGCCCTTGGCGGAGGTGTTGCCGCCGCCGAAGTTGGTGTTGCGCCGGTCGCCGCCCAGCCGCCGCGAGCGGGCGACGAGCTGCGCGGGCAGGTCCGCGGTGGTCACGCGCCCCACCCGGCCTGCCGCCCGCCGATCCGCGCGGCCTCGATCTGCTGCTGGTATCCGCTGGCGTGGTAGGCGGCGATCGGGTCGGGATCGATGCCCAGCTCGGTACGCAGCTCGGCGAGCAGCGGGCGTACGTCGGTGCTGAACGCGTCCATCAGCACCCCGTGCGCGCCGAGCACGTCACCGGCCAACTGGGCGGCGGACAGCGCGGCGGCGTCGACGAGCAGCGCCTTGGCGACGGCCTCCTGGACGTTGAGCACCGAGCGGATCAGCGCCGGGACCTTGGCCTCCAGGTTGTGGCACTGGTCGAGCATGTACTCCACCCCGGAGTCGGGCCGGATCGCGTCGGCGCGCACGAGTTCGTGGGCGATGCGGAACAGCTGGAACGGGTCGGCCGCGCCGACCATCAGGTCGTCGTCGGCGTAGTTGCGGCTGTTGAAGTGGAAGCCGCCGAGCTTGCCGAACCGGTGCAGCACGGTCACCAGGAACTCGATGTTGGTGCCGGGTGCGTGGTGTCCGGTGTCGACGAGCACCTGCGCCTTGTCGCCCAGCGCGACGCAGTGCGCGTACGAGGTGCCCCAGTCGGGCACGTCCATGCTGTAGAAGTGCGGCTCGAACAGCTTGTACTCGACGAGCATGCGCTGGTCGGGGCCGAGCCGGTCGTAGACCTCGCGCAGCGCGTCGGCGAGGCGGTCCTGGCGGGCGGCGACGGAGTCCTGCCCGGCGTAGTTGGTGCCGTCGGCGAACCACAGCGACAGCACCTTCGAGCCGGTGGCGTCCATGATGTCGACGCATTCGAGCAGGTGGTCGATGGCTTTGCGGCGTACGCCCGGGTCGGGGTGGCAGACGCTGCCGAGCTTGTAGTCGTCCTCCTGGAACACGTTGGGGTTGATCGCGCCGAGGCGGATGCCGTGCTCGGCGGCGTGGCGGGCCAGGTCGGCGTAGTCGTCGACGCGGTCCCAGGGGATGTGCAGGGCCACGCTGGGCGCAGCGCCGGTCAGGCGGTGCACCGTCGCCGCGTCGGCGACCTTCTCGTACGCGTCGCGGGGCACCCCGGCCTGCGCGTACACCTTGAACCTCGTGCCCGAGTTCCCGTACGCCCACGATGGCGTCTCGATGCGCATGGCGCGCAGGGCGGCTTTGACGGCGGCGTGGTCGTTCATGTGACTCTCCTGGCTGGGTGGGCGGGTGGCGGCGGACCGCCACCCGCCCCCGGATCACTTGACGGTGTCGACGTTGTCCTTGGAGATCAGCTGCACGGGGTTGTAGACCTCGCGCTCGGCCGCGTTGTCGAAGGTGATCGCGGTCTTGTTCAGGGCCTGCTCGGCGAGCTTGACCGTCAGCGCGCCCATCGCGGTCGGGTCCTGGGCGACGGTCGCGGCGAGGCCGTCGGCCTTGATCGCGGTCAGCGCCTCGGGGTCGGCGTTGAAGCCGACGGCCACGATGTCCTTGACCGGGCTCTTGCCCGCGTCCTTGATCGCGTTGGCGGCGGCCACGCCCATCGGGTCGTTGCAGGCGAACACGCCCGCGACGTCGGGGTTCTTGGCCAGGATGTCCTTCATGACCTTGTACCCCTCCTCCGCCTTGGAGTTGCCCGACAGCTCGGCAACGACCTTGAACCCGGCCTTCTCGATCGCCTCCTTGAAGCCCGCGTTGCGCCGGGCGGCGTAGACCGCGGACGGCTCGCAGGTGATCGAGGCGACGTTCTTGCCGGTCTTGCCGTTGGCGGCGATCTGCTTGGCCATGTACTCGGCGGCGAGCTTGCCGCCGCCGCTGTTGTCGGAGATGACGATCGCGTCGTAGGGAGCGCCGCCGCCGCCGATGTCGTCGACGATCACCGGCACGCCCTTGGCCTTGGCCTTGGCGATGATCGGGCCGAGCGCGCTGGGCTTGAACGGGCTGATGATGAGCACGTCGACGCCGGAGTCGATGAGCGCCTGCGCGCCGGTGACCATCTCGTTCTCGTCGCTCTTCTCGTCGTGGAGCTTGAACTCCCAGCCCTTGGCCGTGACGGCCTCGCGGGTGCCCTTCTCCATCTTCTGGAAGAACTCGTACTGCATGTCGTACACGGAGAAGCCGACGACGACCTTGTCGTCCTTCGGGGCGTTCGGGTCGGTCGCGTTGGAGTCGGTGCAGCCGGTCAGGACCAGCGCACCGGCCAGGGCGAGCGGGAGGAGACCCTTCTTGAACATCGGCGATGTTCCTTCCAGTGTCGGGACTTAGGGACGGTTGATTCGTTTCAAATTCGGTCGAGCGCCTGGCCCGACGGCATACCCGGGGGTCAGGCGCTGTCGGGATCGGTTGATCTTCCGGCCAGGCCCGCCACGGCACGCCGCAGTGAGCCGGGCACGGCGAAGCGGGTCCGCAGCCCGTCGACGGTCAGGGCGACGATCAGCACGCAGCCGAGCACGATGCGCTGGTATGCCGAGGGCACGCCCTGCCCGACGAGCACGTCGTTGAGCACGCTGACCAGCAGCACGGCGGAGAACGTGCCGATCAGCGTGGCCTTGCCGCCCTTGAGGCTGGTGCCGCCGAGCACCACGGCGGCGATCACCTTGAGCTCGAACCCGTCCTGGGCCGAGCCGTCGGCGGTCCACACCCGCGTGATGTAGGTCAGCGCGGCGATGCCGACGCTGAGCCCCACCAGCGCGAAGACGAACAGCTGGATACGCCCGGCGGAGATGCCGCAGAACCGGGCGGCCGCCGGCGACGAGCCGTAGGCCAGCACGCGGCGGCCGGTGGCGGTGCGCCGCAGCAGGACCCAGGCGGCGGCGTACACCACGAGCATGATCACGAATGGCAGCGGCACCCCGGCGACGTTCAGCCCGCCGATCTTCACGAACGGCGAGCCGATCTGGTCGTACGGCAGGGTCTGCGGCCCGTCCTGGGTCAGGATGTAGGCCACGCCCCGGAACACGAACAGGGTGCCCAGTGTCGCCACGAACGGCGGCACCCGCAGTTTCGTGATCAGCCCCGCGTTGACCAGCCCGCAGGCCAGCCCGGTGGCGATCGCCGCGCCGACCGCGGCCGGGGTGCCGCCCGCGCCGTACGCCAGCAGGGTCACGACGCTGACCAGCGCGAGCTGCCCGCCGACCGACAGGTCGAACGCCCCGGCGGCGATGGCGAACGTCATGCCCGCCGCGACGATCCCCAGGTACGCGCTCTCGCGCAGCACCGACTGGAGGTTCTCCAGTTGCAGGAAGCCGGGCGCGACCAGCGGCGTGAGCGCGAGCAGGAGCAGCAGGATCGCGGTGATGCCCCAGGTGTCCCAGAGCCGTCCCAGCGACGGGCGCTCGGCCCGGTCGGCGAGGACCGGTTCCGGTGCGGCGGTGCGGGTGTCGGTGGTGGTCATGCGGTGACCTCCCGGACGGCGGGCGCGGGGGCGGGGGTGCGCCGCAGGGCCAGCAGCGCCAGCGCGGTGACCAGCAGCAGGCCCACGCTGATGCGCTGGTAGGCGGGCGGGGTGTTGAGCAGGTTGAGGCCGTTGCGGATGGTCTCGATGAGCACCGCGCCGAGCACGGTGCCCAGCACCGAGGCGCGGCCGCCGAGCAGCGCGGTGCCGCCGAGCACGACCACGGTGATCGCGTCGAGTTCGAAGCCGAGCCCCAGCTGCCCGTTGCCCTTCTGCAGCTGGCTGGAGATCAGCAGTCCCCACAGCCCGCCGGACATGCCGACCAGGACGTACACGGCGATCCTGATCCGGTCGACGGGCAGGCCGGAGACCCGGGCGGCCTCGCGGTGCGAGCCGACGGCGCAGACCCAGCGCCCGAAGCGGGTCCGGTTGACCGTCCACCAGGCCAGCGCACCTGCCACGACCGCGAGCAGGATGGGCATGGGCACGCCCAGCGGCCGTCCGCCGACGAGGTATTTCAGCGTGGCCGAGCTGACGATCTGGTCGTGCCCGTCGGTGTAGGCCAGCGACAGCCCGCGCACGATCACGAGCGTGGCCAGCGTCGCGATGAACGGCGTGACGCCGAGCTTGGTCACGACGAGGCCGTTGGCCAGGCCGACCAGCGCCCCGGCCGCCAGCGCGAGCAGCATCGCCAGCGGGGCGGGCACCCCGTCGATGATGGCCGAGCAGCAGACGACTCCGGCCAGGGAGACGGTCGAGCCGATGGACAGGTCGAACTCGCCCATCGCCAGGCACAGCGTCATCGCCAGGCCGGGGATCGCCACGATCGCGGCGGCGACCAGCACGTTCTCCAGGTTGCCGCCGGTCAGGAAGCTGTCGGTGGTCAGCGCGAGCGCCACCGCGACCCCGAGCAGGGGCAGCGCGAGCGGGGCGCGGCGCAGCAGGCCGGTCACGCGGCCACCTCCGAGAAGACGCGCCGTCCCGTGGTGGCGCAGGCGATGACGTTCTCCTCGGTGCGGTCGTCGCCGGTGAGGTGCCCGACGATCCGGCCGGCGGCCAGCACGTACACGCGGTCGCTGACGCCGAGCAGTTCGGGCAGGTCGCTGGAGATCATGAGCACGGCCGTACCGGCCGCGGTGACCTCGTCGATGAGCTGGTGGATCTCCATCTTGGCCCCGATGTCGACGCCGCGGGTGGGTTCGTTGAGCACGAGCAGCCGCCCGCCGGGCGCGAGCGCGCGCCCGAACAGGACCTTCTGCTGGTTGCCGCCGGACAGCTGGCCGATGAGCTGGCCGGGCCCGGTGGCGCGGATCGCGAGCCGCTGCCGGTGCTCGGCGAACACGGCCGTCTGCGCCGCCGGGGACAGCAGCCGGGTGAGCGCGGCGCGGACCCGGTGCAGCACGGAGACGGTGAGGTTGTCGCGCACCGACAGGTCGGGCAGGATGCCGGACGACTTGCGGTCCTCGTGCAGGAAGCCGACCCCGGCGGCCATCGCGTCGGCGGGCGTGGACGGCCGGTAGGTTCTGCCGTCGAGGGTCATGGCGCCCGTGTCGACGCCGAGCGCCCCGAAGACGACCTGGGACAGTTCGGGCTGACCGGCCCCGGCGACGCCGCCGATGCCGACGATCTCGCCCGCGCGCACCCGCAGCGACACCTCGCGCAGCTGCCGGCCCGCGCTGACCTGGTCCAGGTCGAGGACGACGTCGTCGCGTACCGCGCCGGTGCGGCGGGTCGCGGCGGACACGTCGCGGCCGACCATCAGCCGCACCAGATCCTCCTGACTGGTCTCGGCGAGGTCGCCGGTGTGCACGTGGCGGCCGTCGCGCAGCACGGTCACCCGGTCGGCGACGGCGAACACCTCGTCGAGGCGGTGGCTGACGTAGACGACGCCGCGCCCCTCGGCCCGCAGCCGCCGTACGACGTCGAGCAGGCGGGTGACCTCGTCGGCGGACAGGGCCGCGGTCGGCTCGTCCATCACGATGATGCGCCCGTCGACCGACAGCGCCTTGGCGATCTCGACGAGCTGCTGCTCGGAGACGGTCAGGCTGCCGACGGTCCGGGCCGGGTCCAGGTGTACGCCGAGCGTGCCGAACAGCTGCGCGGTGCGGCGGTTCAGCTCGGCGTAGTCGATGCCGCGCGTGAGGCGGTGGTAGGGCTCGCGTCCGGAGAAGACGTTCTCCGCGACGGTCAGGTCGGGGTAGAGGTTGAACTCCTGGTAGATCACGGCGATGCCCGCGTGCAGGGCGTCGGCGGGACGGCGCGGCCGGTAGCGCCGCTCCCCCAGCCGGATCTCGCCCGCAGCGGGACGGTGCAGCCCGCCGAGCACCTTGAGCAGGGTGGACTTGCCCGCGCCGTTCTCCCCCACCAGCGCGTGCACCTCACCGGCCCGCACGTCGAAGTGCACGCCGTCCAGGGCGCGTACGCCGGGGAACTCGACGGTCAGCCGGTCGACGTGCAGCAGGACGGGGCTTTCGGCGGGCACGGGCACCTCCGATCCACAGTGCTCAGTGATGATTGAATCGTTTCGAGCTCGATGGGCTCGTACGCTACGATCCCGTTGCCATCCTGTCAATCATCGGTGTCGAAGTCCCGATTGACCTGCACAGACAGCCCGTGCAGCACCTGGCAGCGGGTTGAACGGCTGTTGACACGTTTCATTTGCCGCGTAGGGTGAATCCGCCGACCACCCGCCTACCGCATGAGGGGCCATGGCTACCAGCAACATCAAGGAGGTCGCCCAGCGGGCCGGGGTCTCCATCGGGACCGTGAGCAACGTGCTCAACCACCCCGACATGGTGGCGCCCTCGACCCGCCAGCGCGTGCTGGAGGCGATCGCCGAACTCGGCTACGTCCGCAACGACTCGGCCCGCCAGCTGCGGGCCGGGCGCAGCCGCACCATCGCCGTGGTCGCCCTCGACCTGGCCAACCCGTTCTTCACCGACGTGCTGCGCGGCGCGGAGACGGCCGGCGAGGACGGCGGCGTCAACATCATGATCTTCAACAGCGGCGAGGACGCCGCCCGCGAGCGCCGCCACCTCGACGTGCTGGAGGAGCAGCGGGTGCTGGGCGTGCTCATCACCCCGGTCAGCGACGCCGTCGACACCCGCCTGGAGCAGCTCATCGAGCGCGGCATCCCGGTCGTGCTGGTCGACCGGGGCTCCGGGCAGCACAACCGCTGCTCGGTCGCGGTCGACGACGTGCTCGGCGGCCGCCTTGCCGGGGAGCACCTGGCCCAGCAGGGCCACCAGCGCATCGCGTTCGTCGGCGGCCCGTTCTCCCTGCCGCAGGTGACCGACCGGCACACCGGGCTGGTCGCCGCGCTGACCGGCAAGCAGCAGTTGCAGGTCCTGCCGACCTCCAACCTGACGGTCGCGGCGGGCCGCCGCGCCGGGGAGCGCATCGCCGACCTGTCCCCCGACGCGCGGCCCACCGGCGTGTTCTGCGCCAACGACCTGCTCGCGCTCGGCGTGCTGCAGGAGATGACCATGCGGGGCGTACGGGTGCCGCAGGACGTCGCGATCGTCGGCTACGACGACATCGACTTCGCCGCCGCGGCGGCCGTGCCGCTGTCCTCGGTGCGCCAGCCCCGCGAACAGCTCGGCCGGGCCGCCGCTCAGCTGCTGCTGGAGGAGGCCAACGACCCGCACCGCCACCAGCACCGGCACGTGGTCTTCCGGCCCGAACTGGTCGTCCGCGAGTCGAGCAGCCGCACCACCCGCCGAGCCGCCCGGGCGCCACGATCCGCAGCCGCCGACGCCCGGGACACCGCCGCCCACGACCCTGCCTGAGCCGCGGGCAGCGGTCGCGTCACGGGGTGGCGGCGGGGAAGTTCTTCACCGGGCACGTGTTCGGGGTCGCCGGGTCGACGAGCTTCAGCGCGTGGGCGATGCCGTCGGCGGGCACCTGCGGCAGCTCGGGCTCCCGGTCGCCGACGAACACCAGGGCGTGCCATCCGGTGACCGTGGGCGTGTACTTCGTACACCCGTCGACGACGGCCACCGACTGGCCGGACGCCGCCGCGTTCCGGTTGCGCGCGTAGGTCGACGGCGCGCCTACCGCGCTCTTGACCAGGTAGAGGTGCTGTGCGGCGGTGGGCGTGGTGGCCCAGAAGGCCTGCCCGGCGGTGAGCCACATGTCGGCGACGGAGACGATGTCGTCGTCGGCGAGCACCGCGAACGCCAGGTCCGGATCGGAGGCACCGGTGCTGCCGGGGTGAGTGATCGCCGGGAGCACGATCGTGCTGGTCCCGGTCTGGCGCTGCACCGCGTAGGTTCCCGACCCGCTGTAGGCGGTGACGGTCGCCAGGTAGCGGCCGAGGGGCTGGAAACCGCCGTTGGAGTTGACCGCGATGAAGTCGGTGCGGCCCGCGCCCTGCGTGCTGGTGCCCAGCGCGACGCCGTTGCCGGACAGCGCGAGGTCGAAGTCGGCGCCGGGCGGCGACTGCAGCGCCATCACCGACCAGGAGGTGTTGGTGGTGCTGTAGTTGTAGGACTGCGGCGTGGTCGACAGGGTGACCGAGTCGTTCGACAGGTAGACGGAAGCCGCTGCCAGGCCTGGCGCGGACAGCACCAGGACCAGGGCGGTGGCGGTAGAAAGGATGGCGCGACGGCGAGGGGACACGGTTCCTCCACGGGAAGTGATCACCGCGACGGTAGCCTCAACCCCGTCTCCGAGCTGTCAGGTAGACGATCAACCATGTCTCGATCGGCTAACTCCGGTTCAGTCCTCGTCCTCGGCTGCCCGGTGGATGTCCTCGGCGATGGCGTCGGCGTCCCAGCCCCCGTCCGACCCGCGGTCCCGCCACGCGGCCACCGCCTCCTCGGCCTGCTCTTCGTCCCAGTCGTAGTCCGCGACGAGGGTACGAGCGATCAGCCGGTCCAGGGTCAAGTCGTCCATGCCGAGCAGTCTACGGCCGCAAGATCCCTCCGGCTTCGACCGCCGCTCCCTCGGCGTGCTTCACCCCCGCTCGGCCTGCCGGGCACGCTGCTAGGCTCGCCGCATGCCTGTGGTTCTCCGCGAGATCACCGACAGCAACCGCGATGCCGTCCTCGACCTGCGCGTCGGGCCCGGGCAGGAGCGGTTCGTCTCGTCGGTGCGCGGTTCGCTGAAGGAAGCCGCGGCGCACCCCCACGCCAAGCCCTGGTTCCGGGCCGTCTACGCCGCCGGTGAGCCGGTCGGCTTCGTGATGCTGAGCTGGGATGTCGAGCCGCAGCCGCCCGAGATCAACGGCCCATGGTTCCTGTGGAAGCTGCTCGTCGACGAGCGCCACCAGGGCCGGGGCTACGGCTTGGCGATCGTGCGGCACGTCGCGGACCTCGTGACCGCCGAGGGCGCGACCGAGCTGCTGACCAGCTACGTGCCCCAGGACGGCGGCCCGGCCGGGTTCTACGAGCGGCTCGGATTCGTGCCGACCGGCGAACTGGACCCGGACGGCGAGGTCCTCATGCGCCTCGCGCTGCCGTGGACGCCACCCGGCCGTCCACCGGTGTGAACGAGGCGCCGCCCGCGACACGGGCGGCGTCACCTCAGGTACGCAGTTGGTGCGCCACCTCGCCACGTCGAGCTGATCCCGCCGCGGGCGTGGAGGCGTCGATCCAGCGTCGCAGGGTGGTCGCGGCGGCGCCGGTGTCGACAGCGTCGGCGCAGCGGACCAGGGCAGCCGCGATCCGGTCGTCGAGGTCGCCGCCGTCCGTCGTGGCGCAGGCCGCCGCCGCGTTGAGCAGCACGGCGTCGCGCACCGGTCCGGGTTTCCCGTCGAGCAGCGCGTGCACGGTCGCGGCGTTGGCGGCGGCGTCACCGCCGCGCAGGGCACCGGGCGCGGACCGGGCGATGCCGTACCGCGCCGGGTCGAGCACGCCGCGCCGGACCTGCCCGTCGCGCACCTCGATGACCTGCGACGTCGTACCCGTCGAGAGCTTGTCCAGGCCGTCGTCGCCGCGTACGACCAGGGCCTGGCAGCCGCGGGCGGCGAGCACGTCGGCGAGCACCGGCAGGAAGCGCGGATCGGCGACGCCGACGAGCTGGTGTGCCGGGCGGGCTGGATTGATCAGCGGGGCGAGCACGTTGAAGATCGTCGGCACGCCGAGTTCGCGGCGCACCGGACCGGCGTGCTTCATGCCGGTGTGGAACGCCGGTGCGAACAGGTACACGATGCCTGCCTGCTCGGCGACCTTCGCGGCATGTTCGGGCAGCAGGTTCAGCGGGATGCCGAGGTGTTCGATCACGTCGCCGGACCCGGCCGAGGTCGACGACGCGGCCCGGCCGCCGTGCTTGACCACGGTCAGGCCGGTCGCGGCGACCACGATCGCGGCCATGGTGGAGATGTTCACCGCGCCGGTGCCGTCGCCGCCGGTGCCGACGATGTCCACGGCCGGGCCCGCGACCTCGACCGGCACGGCGTGGGCGAGCAGCGCGTCGGCGGCCCCGGCGACCTCGGCGGCGGTCTCGCCCTTGGCCCGCAGCGCGACCAGGTACGCCGCCAGCCGCACGGGCGTGACCTCGCCCTGCACGATCTGGCTCATCGCCCACACGGACTGGCCGGCGGTCAGGTCACGTCCGGCGAGCAGGGTGGTGAGTGTCGTGGTCCAGTCCATCGTCGGTCCTCGTCAGGTCGGGCCGACCGGTCGGGGCGTGTCAACGACGACGGCCGCCTCTTCCGGAGGCGGCCGCGGGGTACGCGTGCAGGGGAGGACCGCCTAGGAGGCGGGCCACCAGCCCTGTCGACGCGAGATCATGCCGGAACGGTAGCACGTATCGACGAAGCGGCCCGCCCCGAGCAGGGGCGGGCCGCTCACTCAGCGGTTCGTGGTCACGCGGGTGCCGTGAACACGTAGCTGCCCGAGGGCAGGTGGTAGGACGCCGCGCCCTGGCTGTAGCCGAACGCCACGGCCTGCGCCGGTGCGGTCACCGCGGCGGCCGAGGCGGCCGGGACGCGTACCGTCGCCGAGGTGCCCGCCGGGACGGTGACCCGCAGCGTCAGCACCCCGCCGGACACCGACCAGTCGCTGACCGCCTGCCCGTACGGGGTCTGCATCGCCGACTTCGCCGAGGTCAGGCCGCCGCCGGGACGCGGTGCGACCAGCTGCGACTGGTATCCCGGACTCGCCGAGGACAGGCCGCCGACCTGCCGGTAGAGGAAGTCCCCGACCGAGCCCAGCCCGTAGTGGTTGAACGAGTTCATCCCGGGGGTCTGGAACGCGCCGTTGGTCTGGATGCCGTCCCAGCGCTCCCAGATCGTCGTCGCGCCCTTGCCCAGCATGTAGCCCCAGCCGGGATAGCCCGGCTGCAGCAGGATCTGGTACGCGATGTCGGCCCGGCCGTTGTCGGCCAGCACCGGCAGCAGGTTCTCCACCCCGAGGAAGCCGACGGTCAGGTGCCCGCCCGCCGAGGCGACCTCGGCGACGAGCTTGTTCACCGCCCCGGCGACCCGGTTGGCGGGCAGCAGCCCGAACGCCAGCGCCAGCACGTACCCGGTCTGGGTGTTGCCCGCGACCGTGCCGTCGGCGGCGACCCACCGATTGGTGAACGCGGTCGCGACCTGGTCGGCCAGCGTGCCGTAGCTGCTCGCCTGGGCGGTGCGCCCGGTGGCCGCGGCCATCCGCGACACCATCCGCGCCGACCAGGAGAAGAACGCCGTGGCGATCAGGTCCCGGGCGGTGTCGTCGTTGACGTTGAGCCAGTCGCCGTAGCCGCCGGTGTTGCGGATCAGGTCCGCGCCCGACGTGGACCGCAGGTAGTCGACCCAGCGGGCCATCGCGTCGAAGTGCTGGTTGACGACCTGCAGGTCGCCGTAGCGCTGCCACAGGGTGTACGGCACGATGACGCCCGCGTCGCCCCATCCGGCCGTGCCCGCGCCGCAGCAGGCGTCGGGTGCGGTGTCGGTGAACGCGCCGTCGGCGTGCTGGGCGTCGGTCAGATCGTCGGCGAACTTGTCCAGGAACCCCTGCATGTCGATGTTGAAGGTGGACGTCGCGGCGAACGAGGCGATGTCACCGGTCCAGCCGAGCCGCTCGTCGCGGTTCGGGCAGTCGGTCGGGATGGACAGCATGTTGGAGCGCTGCCCCCACAGGATCGCCTGCTGGAGCTGGTTGATCAGGCTGTTCGACGTGGTCAGCGTGCCCAGCTGGGCACCCGAGGTCCACGCGGCCAGACCCGTGATCGTATCCAGGTTCGGCGTGCCCGGGAACCCGGTCACCTCCACGTAGCGGTAGCCGTGCACGGTGAACCGCGGCGTCCAGACCTCCTGCGCGCCGGTCCCGGCCAGGGTGTACCGGTCGGTGGCAAGCCCCGCGACCCGCAGGTTGTCGGTGTAGATGGTGCCGTCGGCGTTGAGCACCTCGGCGTGGCGCAGCGTGACCACGGTGCCGGCCGCGCCGGTGACCCGCAGCCGGTCCCAGCCGGTGAAGTTCTGCCCCAGGTCGAAGACCCACACGCCGGGCTTGGGCTGGTTGAGCGAGATGGGCCGCAGCTCGCTCTGCACGGTCACCCCGTTGTCCACCTGCGACACCAGCCGTGGCGCGGCGCCGGAGCGCACCGCCGCGGTGGCCCAGCCGCCGTCGTTGTAGTCGGGCCCGTCCCAGCCGTTCACGGTGAGCCGGGCGTCGTACTCCTCACCGGTGTAGAGGTCCTCGGCCCGGATCGGGCCGGTGGCGACCTTCCACGTGTTGTCGGTGCGGATCACGGCGCTGGTGCCGTCGGTGTAGCTGATGTGCAGCTGCGCGGAGTACCACGGCTGGGTGCCGTAGCGCTGCGACCCGGCCATGCCGATGCTGCCCGAGTACCAGCCGCTGCCCAGCCACGCGCCGAGCGCGTTGGTGCCCTGCCGCAGCTGGCCGGTGACGTCGTACACCTTGTACTGCAGGCGCTTGTTGTAGTCGGTCCAGCCGGGCGCGAGCGTGTCCGCGCCGACCTTCGCCCCGTTGAGCCGGGTCTCGTGCAGGCCGAGCGCCGTGGTCAGCAGCCGCGCCGAGGCGACCGGCTTGCTGATCGTGAAGCCCTTGCGCAGCAGCGGCGCGGCGCGCCGCACGATCACGTTCGCACCCCACGGCCCGGTGCCGTACGCGGTCAGCGCCCGCGCCGCGACCCAGCCGCTGTCGTTGAAGCCGACCTGCTGCCAGCCCGACGGGCCGGACTGCGACGCCTTCCAGCCCGCGTCGGTGGTGACGGTCGGGCCGCCCGCGACGGTGAGCTTCGCGATGACACCGGTCGGCGACTGGGTGGTGTTCTGCGCCGCCACCGCGATGACGTTGTTGCCACTGGTCAGGCGTCCCGCCAGGTCGACCACGGTCGCCTGCTTCCACGAGTCGGTGACCCGCGGCGAACTGCTGACCTGCACGCCGTTGACCCATACGTCGGCGGTGTCGTCGCCGGTCACCACGAGGCTGGCCTGGGTCGGCGCGGACGACAGCGCGACGGTGCGCCGGAAGTAGCGGGTCATCGGCGGCAGCCCGGCGATCGGGTCGCCCTCGGGATACCAGATCCAACTGGCCCCGGTCAGGCCGTCGGTGACGGCGGGCTGGCCGATGTACGAGCCCTGCCACTCCGACGCCGGGCTGCGCAGCCCCGTCTCGAAGTACTGCACGGCGCTCCAGCCGCTCGCCCGGCCCTGGGTGTCCCAGACCCGCACCCGCCAGTAGTACCGGCGCAGCGAGGTCAGCGCGGCCCCGGCGTAGGCGACGTCGACGGCCTGGCGGCTGGAGACGCGGCCGCTGTCCCATACGTCGCCGGTGCCGTTGGTGGCGTTCGCGCTGGTGCTGGCCACGATCACCTGGTACGCGGCCTGGTACTGCTGCAAGGTGCTCGACGTCAGCTTCCAGCCGAACCGGGGCGCGCCGGCGTCCACGCCGAGCGGGTTGACCCGCCGCTCGACGGTGCCCTCCCCCACCGCGAACGGGGACGCTCCCGTGATGGTCGGCGCGACCACGGAGCTGTTCCACGGCGCGATGCCGTACGCGCCCAGGTCGGTGGCGGCGGGCCAGGACCCGTCGGCGAAGCCGGGCTGCTCCCAGCCGGTCGGCGAGCTCTGGGACGCCTTCCAGCCGCCGTCGGTGACCAGGTCGGTGACGCCGCCGGAGCTCGCGACGTACACCCTGCCCAGCAGGCCGGCCGGGCCCGACGCCGTGTTCTGCACGGCGATGGCGAGGGTGTTGGTCCCGGCGACCAGCGCGGGCGCGAGGTCGACGTAGACGGCGCTCTTCCAGGCGTCGACGACGCGGGCCGAGCCCGCGAGCGGCTTGCCGTTGAGCCACACGTCGACGGTGTCGTCGCCGGTGAGGACGAGCTGAGCGTCGCTGACCGTGCCCGTGGGCGCGGTGAACGTCTTGCGGAAGTAGCGGTGGGCGGCGGGCGCGGTGGTGCGCGGATCGCCCTCGGGATACCAGATCCAGTGCGCGCCGCTGACGCTGACCGGGGTGGCGGCGTCGGCGGGCGCGGCGGGCAGGATCGCGACGGAGGCGAGCAGGACGGCGAGGGCGACGGCCACTCGGCCACGGGCGTAGGGGGCGGTGACGGGACGGTGCATGGCGACTCCTATGAGGGGGATCGCGTGATTAAAACGTTTCATTACACGGCGGGTGTCCAGACCCTAGGGTGCTCAATCAACGCTGTCAATATCTGGCCGTAACGTCCCTGACACACGGGCCGCAATCCGTTAACCTGCGCCGGTGATCTCCGCCAGGTCCGGCCGAGCCAAGAAGGTGTGTCCTGAGTGAACCCTGACGTCGACCACCTGCTGGCCGAACACGACAGTCAACTACGCGGCCGGACGCCCCGGTTCGCGCCGCTGGGTGCGGTGACGGAGGTCGACGGCCCCGTCGTACGCACCCACTACGGCACCCATGGCACCGTCGATTTCCGGGGTGCCCCCGACGCCGACCTCGCGGACCTGATCCGGCGCCAGCAGGCCGCGTTCGCCGCCCGCGCCGAACCGGTGGAATGGAGAGTATTCGGCCACGACCCGGCCGGGGTGGCAGCACACCTGCTCGACGCGGGATTCGCCCCCGGCTGGCTACGCCCGGTCCTGATCTGCGCGATCGACGAGGTGGCCGTCGGACGGCCACTGCCCGCCGGTCAGCGGGTCCGTGATTTCGCCTACGGAGACGACGCGCTGCTGCCCGAGATCCGGGCGATGGCCGAGCGGTCGTCGCCGCACCTCAAGACCCTGGCCGAGCTTGAGGCGGACGGCGGCTCCCAACACTGGGACCGCAACTTGCTGATTCTCGAAACCGACGGCCGCATGCGCGCCGCCGCCTGGGCGGAGTTCGTCGGCGAGACGCAGTTCGTCGCCATCGGCGGGCTGACCGCTGACCATCCCGCCTTCCTGGCGGGGTGGATCGACTGGACCGCGCGACGCCGCGACTACCCCGGTCGGCAGGCGGGATCGGACTCGCGATACTTCGTCGCCGAAGCCGACGGCGACCTGCGGACGATGCTCGTCGATCAAGGCTTTCAGCAGGTCACCACCGTGCAGACCTACCACTGGGCACCGCCGGGACCGACCATGCGGATGCGCCCCGTGCGGCGGGTCGACGGCGACCCGCACGACGAACTCGTCATGGAGCGATTCGCCGCGCGGTGGGAGTTCCCGCCGCAGACACCCGACCACGGACTCGTCGAGCCGGCCGACTCCGTCACCTGGCACCTCGCCGCCATCGACGGTGACGACAGCCTCGTCGGCGAACTGCACCGCATCATCGAACGCGGCCTGCGCTCGTGCACCCGACCCGGCGAGCGTGTGTACGCGTTGAACCCAGGCACGCAGGGCTATCACTTCGACCCCCGGCTCGTGGGCAGACCGGGGCAGCCACTGACGCCTGGCCCTGCCTACCCTGACCAGTGCGAATACCGCGTCTACACCACCGGCGACATCCGCCTGGGCACCTTCGGTGATCCATGGGAACGCTCACTGTGCGTCTTCGGTGTCGACCTGCTGGCGAAGATCGAACCCGACCTCGACGTGCTGCTCGGGCCGGTCCTGCGACGCGGCGGGCAGAACGTGGAGAACAGCTGGACGTTCGATCCGCCACGGTAGCCCGACCTCGACCTGCGAACAGGTGCGCCGCTTGTCGATCAGTCCAGGACCGGTGCGGCAGGTGGCTCGGGACGCCGCAATAACCCGGCTCTGCCACCGGCCCGAAAAGCACTATGGCCCCGCCGCCCCGGCCGCGCAAACGCTTTCCGCCCTGGAAGTTCCTGACCACAAGCCGGAGCCGCCGCCTGATTCCCCTCGGACGGCGGCTCCGGCCGCTGGTTCAGTTGGGGTAGAGGTACTTCACGCCGTTGAGCGTCAGCACGCTGGTGCGTGAGCCGGTCACGCCCGAGTTGACGTTGCGCCAGCCGTTGTTGCTGCTCGCCTCGTGCACGTAACCGCCGTACATGGTGTAGATCAGCTTCTCGCCGTTGAGGTTCGCCGCCGCGATCGTCGCGCCGGACACGCCGGAGATGCCGGTGCCCATGTACGCCCAGCCCGCGTTACTGGCCGCCTCGTACACCGCGCCGCCGTTGACCGCGTACAGGATCTTCGTGGTGCCGACCGTGATCGCGGCGACGGCCGAGGCGGGCACGCCCGTGCTGATGTTGCGCCAGCCGTTGGCGCTGTGCGCCTCGTGCACGTAACCGCCGACGATGCTGTAGACGTACTTCACGCCGTTGAGCGCGATCACCGCGATCGACGTGTTGCTCACCCCGCCGATGCCCGTGTTGAGGTTGCGCCAGCCGTTGTTGCTGCTGGCCTCGTGGACGAAACCGCCGATGACGCTGTAGATCAGCTTCTCGCCGTTGAGGTTCAGCGCCGCGAGCGCCGTGCCCTGCGCGCCGTTGATGCCGGTGTGCAGGTTGTTCCAGCCGGTGCTGCTGCCCGCCTCGAAGATCTGGCCGCCCTTGCTGCTATAAATGATCTTAGCGCCACCGACCTGGATCACGGCGGTGGCCGTGGCGGTCACCGCGCCGTTTGGACCGGAGACCGGGATCATCCGCCAGCCGTTGGCGCTGTGCGCCTCGTACACCTGCTGGCCGCCGTTGCAGTTGGCACTGGTCGCGTTGCGCGCCAGGGACACCGGGCCGTTGACGTAGATCGGGCCGGTGGCCGCGCTGCCGTCGGAGGTGATGCCCGAGGGCGAGCCGTTGAAGTACGCCTCGGTCTTGCCGCCGTCGCGGGTCACCTCGAAGTGCAGGTGCGGTCCGGTGGAGTTGCCGGTGCTGCCCACCCAGCCGATCGGGACGCCGCCGTCGACCCAGCCCGAGCTGTGGATCGCCGGCTGGATCATGTGCATGTACGTGGTGCGCCAGCCGCCGCCGTGGTCGATGACCGCGTAGTTGCCGCCACCGCTGCTGTACCCGGCGCTGATGGTGCCGCCCGCCGCGGACAGGATCAGGCGGCCGTTGCTGGCGCCGCCCGTGAACGTCATGTCGATGTCGTAGTCGTCGTGGCCGGCGTACGTGGCCATCCGCCACGTCTCGCCGCAGGGGAACGGCAGCTGGAAGAACGGCATCGGGCCGGCCGCGCGGGCCGGGCCGGCGCCGACCGCCAGCACGGCCAGCAACGTCGCGCACACGCCGGACAGGGCGCGCAGAAGTCTTTCTGACATGGGGTGCCTTTCAACGGGGGGATCGGGACGCACACAGGGAAAATGAAGATCGAGAGAATTCGAGGTGCTGGGCGGCCGGATGGTACGGTGACCGGCCTACAATTTGTGCACATCGCTGTACAACCGTCGGCCGCAACCGTTTGGCCGCAACCGCTGGCGCTCGGCACGCTGAGGTGAGGATTGTCCATCCACTTCGACCTGCTCGGCCCGTTGGCGGTGTCGCTGGACGGCCGACCGGTCCCGCTCGGTTCGACCAAGCAGCAGCTGATTCTGGCGGCGCTGCTGCTGCGGCCGTCTGAGTCCGTCACCACCGGTGAGCTGGCGTCGATGCTGTGGGGCGATCAACCCCCCGCGTCGGCCGCCGCGAACGTACGCACCTACGTACGTGGGCTGCGCCTGGCGCTGACCGACCCGCCGACCGCCGAGCAGCGCATCCTCACCACGCCAGGCGGTTATCTGCTACGGGTCGAGCCGGGCGAGCGGGACGTGGACCGCTTCGACGCCGCGGCGGCGCGGGGCCGGGCGGCGCTGGCTGCGGGCGACCCGGTGGGCGCGGAGCCCGAGCTGTCCGCGGCGGTCGCCATGTGGCGCGGCCCCGCGCTCGCGGGCCTGCCCCTGCCGCGGTTGCTCACGGGACGGGTCACCCAGCTGGAGGAGCGGCGGCTGCTGACCGAGGAGGACTACGCCGTGGCCCGGCTCGCGCTCGGCGAACCGGCCGAGGTGATCCCCCGGCTGCGCGCCCTGCTCGACCGGCATCCCCTGCGGCAGCGCGCCTGGGCGCAGCTCATGGCGAGCCTGTACCACATCGGCGACGTGTCGGGCGCGCTGGCCGCGTTCCGGCAGGCACGGCGGGTGCTAGCGGAGCAGACCGGGATGGACCCCGGCCCGGAGCTGGTCCGGCTGCACGACGACATCCTGCACCACCGCCTCGGCAGGGTGTCCGCGCCACCCGATCCGGGTCGCGAGCCGCCGCAGGCGCCCCCTCGCCAGCTGCCGCTCGCCCGGCCAGGGTTCGTCGGCCGCGCGGCCGAGTTGTCCCTGCTCGACGCCGTCGCGGACAACGCGGACGCGACATCGTCCAGTGTGGACATAGTCACCGTCAGCGGGATGGCCGGCGTCGGCAAGACCACACTGGCCCTGCACTGGGCGCACCGGGTGATCGCGCGGTTCCCCGACGGCCAGCTGTATGTGAACCTGCGCGGATACGCCGACGCCGACGCCCTGTCCCCGGCTGACGCGCTGGTCGCGCTCCTGGAGGCGCTCGGTGTGCCGACCGGCAGGATTCCAGGCAGCACCGACGCCCGGACGGGTCTGTACCGGAGCCTGCTGGCCTCCCGGCGGATGCTGCTCGTGCTCGACAACGCCCGCGATGCCGAGCAGGTGCGCCCGCTGCTGCCCGGCGCGGGCCGCTGTGTGGTCGTCGTGACCAGCCGTGACCAGCTGACCAGCCTCGTCGCGGCGGAGGGCGCCCGGCCGCTGACGCTGGACGTGCTCACCGCCACGGAGTCGATGAGCCTGCTGCGCGGCAGGCTCGGCGCGCACCGGCTCGCCGCGGAACCGGCGGCGACCGCCGAGATGATCGAGGCGACGGGCCGCCTGCCGCTGGCCCTGTCGATGGTGGCGGCGCGGGTGGCGGCCAAGCCGACGTTCCCGCTGGAAGCCGTGGCCGCGCAGCTGCGCCCGGCCGAGGACCGGCTAGGGGCGCTGGCCGACGGCGACGTCCGGCGCGTGTTCTCCTGGTCGCACCGGGCCCTGAGCCCGGACGCGGCCCGGCTGCTGCGCCTGCTCGGCCTGCACCCGGGCCCGGACCTGACCGGCGACGCCGCCGCGGCGCTGCTCGGGTGTCCCCGGGCCGCCGTCACGCCGCTGCTGCACGAGCTGACCCGGCTGCACCTGCTGGCCGAGCATCTGCCGGAGCGCTACGCGCTGCACGACCTGCTGCGGTCGTACGCGGCCGAGCTGGCACGGGCGGCGGAGCAGCCCGCCGCGAGGGGTGCCGCGGTCAGCCGGATGTACGACCACTACCTGCACAGCGCGTACCCGGCCGCGCTGCTGCTCCAGCCGACGTGGACGCCGGTCGACCCGGTGCCCGCGCTGCCGTCGAACGTCCACTCGCCGATGCCGGACCGGGCCGCCGCCGTGGCCTGGTTCAACGCCGAGCACCCCGTGCTGCTGCGGGTGCTGCGCCAGGCCGCGGAGACCGGCTTCGAGCGGTACGCCTGCCAGCTCGCCTGGACGCTGGCCGCCTACCTGGCCCCCCGTGGCCTGTTCCAGGAGCAGCTGGCCGCCCAGCAGGCCGCGCTCACCGCGGCGGAGCGGATCGGCGACGTGGCGGCCCAGGCGCTGGCCAACCGGATGCTGGCCCGTGCGCTCATGCGCCTGGGCGACCACGACGCCGCCGAGCACCGCGTACAGCGGGCGCTGGCGCTGTACGACCAGCTCGGCGACCTGGACGGCCTCGCCCTGACGCTGCGGCACTACACCGAGCACTGCACCGCGCGCGGAAGGCTGGCCGAGGCGCTGGCGCACAGCGTCGAGGCGTTGCGGGTGTCGCGGCTGATGGGCAGCCGGTACGCCGAGGCGCGGGCGCTGAACACCAAGGGCTACCTGCACGCCCTCAACGGCGACTACCGGCAGGCTGTCGCCGACTGCACGCAGGCCCTCGACGAGCAGCGGCAGATGGACGACCGGGTGGGCCAGGCCGCGACGTTGGACAGCCTCGGCTTCGCCCACCAGCGCCTCGGTGACCTGGACCGGGCCGTGGAGTGCTACGAGCAGTCCATCGAACGGTTCCGGGACTCGGCCAACCGCTACCACGAGGCGGAGACCCTGACCCGGCTGGGCGAGGCGCGGGAGGCGATGGCGGACCCCCTCGCGGCCGCCGAGGCGTGGCGGCGGGCCGTGCGCATCTACGACGACCTGGGGGACCCCGCCGCCGACGAGGCACGGCGGCGGCTGACCCGCGTGATCGCCGCCTGAGCGCGACGCTGTCGCGGCGGGTTCCCGCTGGTCACACGGGCAGTAGTGCCAGCACCGAGACGACGGCCCGATGGTCGGTGCCCGGCACGGTCCGCTCGCCTGCGGAGACGCCCGCGAGTCCGGGGCCGTGCAGGACGTGGTCGAGCTGCACCAGAGGCGGCAGCAGGTTCATCCCGACCGGCCAAGTGCGGGCCCAGCCGCGGCCGAGCTCGTCATGGGTGTCGGTGAGCCCCGCGGCGAGCAGGTCGCGCATCGGCGCGTGGTCGAGGGTGGCGTTGAAGTCACCCAGGAAGACCGTGTCCGGGCCGCTGTCACGGGCGGCGGAGGCCAGCGCGGCCATGTCGCGCGTCCAGCGCTCCGGGTCGCCGACCGGGTAGTAGGTGTGCACGGCCACCAGCCGCACGGTACGTGTGCCGACCGTCAGCTCCGCGGTGGTCTGCGGCCAGGCAGTGTCGGCGGCCAGCGCGCCACCCCGGTTCAGCGGGAACCGGGAGTAGATCGAGGCGTCCCACTCGGGGCGGAGCTCGTGATAGGGCAGCAGCGTGTCCAGGCCGGCCGCGGTCAGCGCGGCGACGCCCGCCGGCGGCAGCTGCTGCACGGCGAGCACGTCGAGACGCTCGGCCCGCACCAGCCGCACCAGCGCGGCCGGATCCGCCGCGCCGACGTCGGCGTTGACGGTCGCCACGCGCAGCTGCGCCGCCTGGGCGGGGACCTGCCGCCCGTCCGGTGTGAAGCGGGGCGTCAGCAGCACCAGGTGGGCCACTGCGAGGACCGCGCAGACGGCAACCGCCCAGCGCGTACGCAGCGCGGCGACGGCGAGCACGGCGGCTAGCAGGAACACGCTGAGCACGGCCGAGTACGGCAGGAGCACGATCGGCACGGCGAGCGGTGTGCCCGCGTCCAGGCCGGTCAGCCGCACGATGAGCAGCGCCGACGGCACGGCGAGGACGGCGCCGAGGGCCAGGCCGGGCAGCCGCCGCCGGACCCTGCCTGCCGGTTTGATCCCGTCCGCAGGCTGCGGGACGGTGACGGCGGTGTCGGTCATCGGTCCCCCGCTCGGTGCTGCGCGTCCGGTGATCTTACGTGCGGGCGGGGCTGGTCATCGTGTGCGCCCGGTCCACGGCCGGAGCTTGTCGGGGTTGCGCACCGCCCAGATGCGCCTGATCCGGCCGTCGGCGACGTCGAACGCCATGACCGTGATGACGACGCCGTCCCGTTCGGCCACCAGGCCGGGGCGGCCGTTGACCGTACGCTCCAGGATCGTCATCGCCGGCACCCAGTCGGCGATCCGGACGGCATAGCGGGCGACCTGCTCGCCGCCCTCGATCGGGCCGAGCACGGTGTCGACCCGGCCGCCGCCGTCGGCGACGGCCGTGACGGTGGGGTCGAGCAGGCCGACCAGCGCGCCGATGTCCCTGGCCTCCCAGGCGCGTTTGAAGTCCCTGACCAGGTCCGCCTGCCGGGCGGCCGGGTCTGCCGGAGTTCGCGCCGCACGGATGCGCCGCCGGGCCGAGGAGGCCAGCTGGCGGCAGGCCGCCGGGGTGCGCCCGACGATCTCGGCGACCTCGCCGAAGGAGTGGCAGAAGACGTCGTGCAGCACGAACGCGACCCGCTCCGCCGGGGTCAGCTGTTCGAGCACGACGAGAAAGGCCATGCTGACGGACTCGTCGAGGGTGACCCGGTCGGCCGGGTCGCCGCCCGACCACTCGGCGGCGTCGGGCAGCGGCTCGGGAACCCAGTCGCCGACGTAGCGCTCGCGCCGGGCCCGTGCCGAGCCGAGCAGGTCCAGGCAGATACGCCCGGCGACCGTGGTCAGCCAGGCCCCGGGCGAGGCGATGCCGGACTGCTGCCCGGCGGGCATCGCGTACCAGCGGGCGTACGCCTCCTGTACGGCGTCTTCGGCCTCGCTGAACGACCCGAGCAGCCGGTACGCGCGATTGATCAGCTGGCGGCGTTCGCTCATGATCGCGTCGCCGCCGTCCGCGATGTCGCTGCGGATGTCCACGTCTCCCCCGGTCCTCGCGCCCCGCCCAGCCCACCCGGAATGTGAGGTGGGGCACGTCGCCTCACATCGCCACCGGCTGCGTCGTCGGACCTGCGACACACCATCCTGCCAGCGCGAGAGCGCGGTGATCCGGCCGGTGTCCGAGCGACACCGGCCGCGTTGCGACCGACCCGGGGAGTTCCGATGCGTAAAGTCTTCACCGCCATGGCGGCCCTGCTGCTGCTGGTCGTCGTGGCGGAGTTCTACTTCGCCGCGAGCGGCGCGTTCGGCGCCACCACCGACGACGCGGCCTACCGGCCCCACCACGTGCTGGGGTACGTGATCTTCCTGCTGCCGCTGCTGATGGCCGCCGTCGCCGCGGCGGCCCGGCTGCCCCGGCGGCTCATCTGGACGAGCTTGCTGGTCACCGGCATGACCACGGTCCAGGTGGTGATCGCCAAGGTCGCCCTGGCACTCGGCGCGGGCACCCCCGGCAGCCTCGTCTTCGGTCTACACGCGATCGGCGGCCTGGCGCTGCTGGCCTCGGTCGTCATGGTCGGCCGGCAGGCGCGCCGCCTGGCGGACACCCCGGACCCCGCCCGGCGGGCCGAGGCAGCCGTGCCGACAGCCTCGTGAACCGGTGCCGGGTGTGCGCGTCAGGTCCCGTCCCGTCCGGTCCGGTGTGGACGCGCCGCCGGGAGCACCTGGCGGCGGGCGGCGGGCCGGTAGCGTATGGCGATGACCGAGATCCTGATGGCCGTCATCGTGCTGCTGCTCGCCGTCATCGTGCTGCTCCTGGTCCGGCGGCGCCGCGCCGACCCGACGGACCTGCTCGGGTCCGCGATGGCCGCCCGGAACACCGAGCACGCCCGCTCGGCGCACGCCGCGCACGCCGGTGCGCCCGCCGCGGGCGGCGACGCCCTGGTGCAGCAGGTCCGCTCGCTCATGGCCCAGCGCAAGAAGGTCCCCGCGGTGAAGCTGTGGCGGGAGGCCACCGGGGTGTCCCTGGCCGAGGCGGTGAGGGCCGTCGACCTGATCGCGGCCGGAGGTCTGCCGTCGCCGCCTGCGGCCGGACTGCCGCCCACGGCGCAGCGCCTGGCCGGTCCCGACCTGATGGCGAACGCCAGCGCGCTCAAACACCAGGGCCGGGCCATCGAAGCGATCAAGCTGGTACGCCAGCACACCGGCCTCGGCCTGCGCGAAGCCAAGAACATCGTCGACGGCCTCTGAGGCTCAGCCGGGCAGCAGCTGCTGACCGCCGTCGATGTCGTACGTCGCACCGGTCAGTGCCGTGTTCGTCATGAGGTGTACGGCCAGCGCGGCGACGTCGGCCGGTCCGACGACCCGCCGGATGGGCAGCGTGCCGCGCAGTTGCTCGCGGCGCTGGTCGAGGTCCTCGCCGAGCAGTTGCGCGGACAGGGGCGTGTCGACGAAACCGGCGGCGATGAGGTTGACCCGGATCGGCGCGAGTTCGAGGGCGAGGTTCGCGGTCATGGCGGGCAGCGCCGCGGTGCCCATCGCGGCGATCGTCAGCCCCGGACGCGCGCGGCGAGCCCCGGTGCCCCCCATGAAGATGAGCGTCCCGCCCGGCCGGACCCGGCCGATGGCGAGACGGGCAACGTTGATCGGCAGCCACATGTGCTCGTCGAACGAGCGGCGCGCCTGCTCGACGTCCATGTCGGCCAGCAGCCCGTAGTACGGCCGGCCCGCAGTGATCATCACTTGGTCGACCGGTGTGGCCAGTCCGTGGAAGAACCGTTCGAGAGCGGCCGGGTCGGTGGCGTCGAACGCCGCGCTGTCCAGTGCGCCGAGTGCGCTCGCGGCCTGTTCGAGGCGTCCCGGATCGCGGCCGGTCAGCACGACGTCGGCGCCCTCGGCGCGGGCCAGCCGGGCCGTTTCGAGCCCGATGCCGCCGCTGCCGCCGATCACGACGACCGTCTGACCGGTGAGCGCGGGTGCGCGTGCGATGACTGAGGTGCTGGCCACGACTCCCCCTCGACGGGTGCGCGAACATGATGCCGACAGCCGGGCGCGGATCCCGCCCACCGCTGACTCTAGTGCGGCGAACGCCGGCCGGGACGCAGGACGACCAGGGTGTCGGACCTCATAGGGCGGACTGATGCGTCCAGATATACCCTGGTCATAGCTGTCTTTTCGGCGAGGCGGGAGACCGCCCGCAGGGAATAGAATCCGACGTGGGAGAGTTGTACCGTTCCAGGTCGTGATTTTGCGAGTTCAGTAGTCGATCTTTTGACACCCGCTGGATCAGGTCGCGCGGGTGGTTTCGTCTTCCTCTTGGGGCGGATGTGGCCGCTGGGGCAAACGGCTCGGGTCGTCGCAAGGTGCGGCACCCACTCCCAAGGAGGAGACAACATGGCACAGGGCACCGTGAAGTGGTTCAACGCTGACAAGGGCTTCGGCTTCATCTCCGTCGACGACGGCAGCGCCGACGTCTTCGTGCACTTCTCTGAGATCCAGTCGAACGGCTTCCGCAGCCTCGAGGAGAACCAGAAGGTCGAGTTCGACATCGTGCAGGGCCAGAAGGGCCCTCAGGCGGCGGGCGTTCGCGTCCTGTAAAGCAAGCTTGAACACGGCCGGGAACCCGTTGGGCTCCCGGCCGTGTCGCTATCCGCAGCAGGTACGGAAGATCTCAGACAGGAGTCGCATGGTTGTGACCAGTCCGCCGGCGGTCGCCGACCGCCTCGAAGCCCCCCGGCCCGTCAACGAGCCGAAGCCGATGCTCGCCGCGCCGCAGTCCCGAGCGGGCGCGATCGCGATCTGGATCTTCGTGGTGACCCCGTTCATCGGCCTGCTGGCCGCCGTCCCGGTCGCGTGGGGCTGGGGACTGTCCGGCGTCGACGTCACCCTGGCGATCACCACCTACCTGATCAGCGGATTCGGCATCGCGGCCGGGTTTCACCGGCACCTGACGCACGGATCGTTCAAGGCGCGCCGGGGACTGCGGGTCGCGCTGGCCGTGGCCGGGTCGCTGGCCGTCGAGGGTTCGCCGACGCAGTGGGTCGCCAACCACCGCCGCCACCACGCCTACTCCGACCGCGAGGGCGATCCGCACTCCCCCTGGCGCTACGGCACCAGCGTCAGCGCGGTGCTCAAGGGCCTGTTCCACGCCCACATCGGCTGGATGTTCCGGCGCGAGCTGAGCAACCGTGAGCGTTTCGCCCCGGATCTGGTCGCCGACCGCGACATCCAGGTGGTCGACCGCCTGTTCGGCCCGCTGGTCGCGGTGTCCCTGCTCACCCCCGCACTGGTCGGTGGCCTGGTCACCGGCACCTGGGCGGGTGCGCTGAGCGCGTTCTTCTGGGCCGGGCTGGTCCGCATGGCCGTGCTGCACCACGTCACCTGGTCGGTGAACTCGATCTGCCACGTGGTCGGCGACCGGCCGTTCGTCAGCAAGGACCGGGCCACCAACTTCTGGCCCCTGGCGATCCTGTCGTTCGGCGAGAGCTGGCACAACTCCCACCACGCCGATCCGACCGGGGCTCGCCACGGTGTGCTGCGCGGCCAGATCGACCCCGCCGCCCGGCTCATCTGGATCTTCGAGAAGCTGGGGCTGGCCCGCGACGTGCGGTGGCCGGTGCCCGAACGCCTCGCCGCGAAACGCGCGCGGTAACCCCTCGCGCGGGTCCGCGCCGCCGGACAATGAACGTATGCCGACCAGACGCGGCCCGGCCGCGAACCTGCGGATGCGCCGGGCGTACGAGCCCGCCTCGCCCGACGACGGCCTGCGGGTCCTGGTGGACCGGCTGTGGCCGCGCGGCCTGGCCAAGGAGCGGGCCCACGTCGCGCAGTGGCCCAAGGAGCTCACCCCGTCGACCGAGCTGCGCCGCTGGTACCACGAGGCTCCCGAGGAGCGGCACGAGCAGTTCGTGGCCCGGTACGAGGCGGAGCTCGACGACCCCGCCGCGCGGCAGGCCCTGACAGGGCTGCGCCAGGCCCTGCGCGAGGGCACGGTGACGCTGCTCACCGCGGTGAAGGAGTTCCCCGGCAGCCACGTCGACGTGCTGGCCCGACGGCTGACCGGCAAGGAGTGACGCGGCACGCCGCTGCCGCGCCACCCCCGCCCACCGGCAGGCCGGTGCTCAGCCGCCCACTCCGGAGCCGACCGCCGCCCGCAGGTTCTCCCGGGCGTCGGCGGGCAGCAGGTATCCGGCACGGACGTTGCCGAGATCGGCGAGCGCGACGCGGGCCAGGTAGCCCGCCCGGCTCGGATAGAGCCCGTGCAGCGTGGCCTCGTCGAACGGCTGGTGGCTGCCGAACAGGAAGCAGAACGACTGCCCGGCGTTGTCCCCGGTGTTCACCGCCGTCGGCACCGAGACCTGCGAATACCGGATGCCGCCCAGGGCCAGGCCCAGGCTGTCGCGCGCCTTGGTCCCGTCGGCGTTGAACACCAGCGGCGGGGCGGTCGGCGGCGCGACGCCGGTGCGGACCCACCGCACCAGGTGGTCGTACGCCGCCGCGGTGGCGTGGTCGACCGGCACCCGGCTGAACGGCGGCTGGGCGCAGTCGTAGACCGGCGCCGTGCCGAGGTCGCGCACTGAGATCGGGGCCCGGTACTGCTGGCCGCGCCAGCCCGAGTGCGCGCCACCGGCGACCTCCCAGCGGCGGAACCTGTCAGTGTCGGGCGACGGCCGGACCGGGGTGCGCACGTCGGTCTCCGACAGCACCTGGAACACCGGCTCCGGACCGACCCGGGTCGGCGCGCTGCCGACGATGAACGCGTACCCGTCGAACACCGGCGCGACCTGCGGCAGGATGCTCTGGTAGTAGACGGTCATCCGGGCCGCGGACTGCGACGCGCCGATCGCCAGGACCGTACGCAGACCCAGCCGGGCCAGCGGAGCGTCCTTGCCACGGGCGCGGACGGCCTGGGCCGCCTGGGCGAAGATGTCGTAGGACAGCTCGTCGGCGGTGAACCGCCCCTCGCCGGTGACGTCGAGCGCGCCGTACCGGGCCGGGCTCCAGCCGCGCAGCTGGTCGACGCCGACCCGCTGCGCGGAGACGCCGATCCAGGCATACCCCGCCCGCATCATCGCCTCGCCGTTCCACAGCGCGTCCAGGTCGTAGCCCGCGGTGACGTTCTGCCACTCGACCAGCGCGGTGCCGTTGAAATTCCGGTCCTGGGCGGGTCGCCGGACCACGATCCGGGTCCGGTACGGCACGTCGGTGGCGACCTGGTTGCCGAGCTGGTCCCAGCCGTCGGCGACGCCCGACAGGTAGAACTCGCGCTCGACGTAGCCGCTGGCGGCCAGGTCGTCGGGGGTGGAGAAGAACGGGTAGGTGTCCTCGACGGCCTCGGCGAGCCGGTCGCCGGGCACCGTGCCCGGGATCGGCCCGGAGACCACCGGGGACGAGACGGGTGTCGGCTGGTCGGCGAGCGCGGGCGAGGCCGGGAGGAGCGTCACGATCACCGCGGCCGCGAGGGCCGCGCGGTAGGCGCGTGGGAGCTTCATAAGCCGACATTCGTCCTGGACCGGTGGTACGCGCATCGGCGATGTCACCAGTGTCGGCGACTGCGCGCTCAGCCGAGGTCGGCGCGGGTGATGGCGTTGCGGGCCATCGCCTCGTTGGCCAGGCGGGCGCGGCGTCGCTCGCCCTCGCCGGCGATCCCGAACTTCTCGTACAGGCGCAGCAGGTGCTGCTTGACCGCCGCCTCGGTGACGACCAGCGCGGCGGCGATCTCGCGGCTGGACGCGGGCTCGGTGAACACCGCCCCGGCCAGCAGCGGGCGGCACAGCTGCACGAGCACGTCGCGTTCGCGGCCGGTCAGCTCCGGCGGGGCGGCGCCCGCCTCGGTGACCTGACCGGCGGGCGCTCTACCGGAGCGCAGCACGAACCGGGACGACCCGGCGCGGATCTCGTCGCCGTCGGCCAGCACGTGCTCCTGCCAGATACGGCGGCCGTTGACGAAGGTGCCGTTGCGGGAGCCGAGGTCGCGTACGCACCAGCCGGCCGGGTAGCGCTCGAACACGGCGTGCAGCCGCGACAGGAGGCGGTCGCCGGGCACGGCCAGGTCGTTGGAGTCGGCGCTGCCGAGGGTGACCCGGTCACCGGCGAGCGGCACCGCCGACGCGCCCGCCGCCGTCCACATCTCCAGGTGCGCCGCCGCGCCGCTCACCGGGCGGTCACCTTGAGCGCGAAGCTGCCCTCGAACCCGTCTCCGCCGAGCCGCAGTTCGTAGTCCCCGGCGCGCAGCGTCAGGGGACCGTACTGCAGGCAGCCGAGGTTCTCCCCGGCGACGCGGGCACCGCCGAGGTGGAAGAGCTGCCAGGGCACCAGGTCCCGGCAGACGTAGCCGGTCAGGTAGAGGCGGCGGTCGGTGTCGAGGTGCAGCAGGTAGCTGCGGGTCTTCTCGAAGCCCAGCGAGACTTCGCCCTGCTCCGGAACCCGGACACCGATCGTGATCGGTTGCAGCCCCGAACCGCCCACCGACGGCGTCCGCTGCCCGGCCGGTGTGGACACCCGGCCGGCCGGTGTGGACGGCTGGCCTGCCGACGCGGAGACGGACGGGTCACCACCGGGGGTCTGCCCGCCGGGATCGCCGCCCCACCAGCCCTGCGACGCCGCCACGACGACCACGGCGGCCAGCGCCGCGGCGGCGAGCGCGCCGAGTGCCCGCGTCCGGCGGGACCGTCCGGCGGGTGAACGCTCTACCACCCGGCGGCCGAGCAGCGGCCCGGTGGCCTGGCTGTCACCCGGCCTGGTCGGCGCAGGGCCGTCGCCCGGCCCGGTCCGCGCGGGGCCGTCGCCCGGCCCGGTCCGCGCCGGGTCGTCGTCCAGCCTGGTCGGTGCCGGGTCAGGCAGGGTCGCGGCCGCGGGCGGCGGGGTCCACTGTGCCGACAGGATGCGGGTGCCCGCGTCGATCGGGTCGGCGGCGTCGCCGACGAGGGCGAGCAGCAGCGCCCGCGCGGTCGGGCGGCGATCCGGGTCCTTGTCCAGGGCCTGCGCGACGAGGCCGCGCAGCGGCTGCTCCAGGCCGTCCAGGCGCGGTGGGTCGGTCAGGATGCGGTGCATCAGCTCGTACGGCGCGCCGGTGCCGAACGGCGGCCGCCCGGTCGCGGCGTAGGTGACCACCGCGCCCCAGCTGAACACGTCGGTTGCCGTGGTGGCGGTGCCCCGGAACTGCTCGGGAGCCATGTACGCCGGGGTGCCGACGATGTCACCGGACGCGGTCAGGCGGGCCTGGTCGTCGAGCGCGCGGGCGATGCCGAAGTCGATGACCTTGGGCCCGACCCGCGACAGGATGACGTTGCCGGGTTTGAGGTCGCGGTGCGCGATGCTCGCGGCGTGGATGCCGTTGAGCGCGACCGCGATGCCGATGGCCAGGCTGTCCAGCGTGGACCCGCGCATCGGCCCGTCGGTCTCCAGCGCGGCGGTGAGCGTCGGCCCCTCGATGTACTCGGTGACGAGATAGGCGACGTCGCCGTCGGTCCCCGCGTCGAGGACCTGGGCGGTGCAGAAGCGCGCGACCCGGCGGGCGGCGGCGGCCTCGGCCGCGAACCGGGCCAGAAAGTGCCGGTCGCGGGCGTAGTCGGGCCGGATCACCTTGAAGGCGACGCGCCGCCCGTCGGCGGCCTGGCCGAGGAAGACGACGCCCATGCCGCCTTCGCCCAGCCGCCCGAGCAACCGCACACCGCCCGCCTGTCGCGGGTCGCCAGGATGCAGGACCGGCGCGGGTGCACCGGTCCCCTGTGCTCCGTCACCGCGGCCGGCGTCCACCGTCATCGCGGGCATTCTACGACCGTCAATCGACGGCTATCGCCAGCGCACCCTTGTCGAACCGGTCCCAGCTCAGCACGTACGAGCCGGTGGCCGGGGCGGGCACGAGGAAGCAGGCGAGCCCGCCGGTGGCCGTGGCGTGCGGCGCGGGGTAGATCTGGGCGCGGCTGCAGTTGTCGGCGGTCGCGAGCGACGTGCCGTCCGGCATCCTCAGGTGCAGGTCGCGGTCGAACACCCAGGCGAACCCGGCGTCGGTGTTGTTGGTGGCGGTGAACGTCACCCGCAGATACTCCTGGCCGGTCGGGGCCTGGCCGTGCAGCAGCGGCTCGTCGGCGCGCACCTCGGCCTCGGACACGGTCATGAAGACGCTGCCGGTCTTCTCCCGCAGCACCTTGCCGGTGATCGACACCGGTTTGGGCTCCAGCGGGATCAGCCCGTCCGGGCCGTTGAACGGGACCGTCGCCTGCCGCAGCGTGGGCTTGCCGACCACGAGCACGGCCTCGGTGAGCACGAAGTGCTCGTCCACGGTGACGGCGTACACGCCGGGCTGGCTGCGCTGGGCGGGGACCTCGGTCAGCTTCGACAGGGGGTTGTCCAGCTCGGCGTAGGTGCGGTCGCCGACGGTCAGCGCGATGTCGGACGTGGGACTGCGCGGGTATTCGGGGCTGAGGTTCTGGAAGACGGCCTCGATCGCCACGGCTTTGCCCTCGCCGAAGGACGACGCGACGATCCGCGCGGTGCCGACGGTGACCTTGAATCCGGCGTACCAATAGGATTTGTTGATCTGGATCTCGGTGACCGCCGCCGGTGCGGGGCTGCCTGACGCCGCCGGACCGGTGGGGTCGCCCTCACCGCTGCCGGTTCCGGCGGCACATCCGGTCAGTGCCAGCACGATCGCCGCCGTGACGGCCGGGAAACGCAGTCTGCTCATCGTGCTCATCGCCCTCAGCCTCTCGTCGCGCCGGTTGCGTGCCGGCTGCCGAGACCAATATGTCGCCCGGTCGATGGCCGACGATATGGCCGCGAGGTGACATTTCCGGGATGGACAGACAGGCCCGCCTTACCTTCCGGTAAGGCGGGCGCGGTCAGCGGCCGGTCAGCTGTCCGTGGTGCTCCAGTCGATGCGCGGGGTGTCGATGCGCGACGGGTCGAGCAGCGCGGCGGAGCGGTGGTGCGGCCGCAGGTAGAACTCCTGCGCCCAGGCGATGTACGCCTTCAGCTCCGCGTCGACCTCGCCCAGCAGCTCCAGGTGCACGCCCAGCCACGCGACGAAGGCGAACCGGCCGTGCAGCTCGTGGCGGTGCGGGCCGATCTCGGCGATCGCGGCCTTGGTGCCGATCATCGCCATGATGCCCTTGTCGCGGTAGTGGAACGGGTGCGGCGGCTTGCCGCCGACCTGCGCGATGATGTTGTCGGCCGCCCACCGGCCGGACTGCTGCGCGACGCTGCCGAGCTGAGGCAGGGCGGGCTCGTCGCCCGACGGGATGTTCGCGATGTCGCCCAGGGCGTACACGCGGGGGTGGCCGGGCACGGTCAGGTCGGGCTGGACGTCGATGCGCCCGCCCCGCCCGGTCGGCAGACCGCCGGTCGTGGCGACGTCGGCGGCCTGCTCGCCGCCGCCCCACACCACCAGCCGTGTCTTGATCACCTCGCCGTCGCCCAGGGTGACGGAGTCGGCGTCGACCTGCTTGACCGACGTGCCCAGCCGCACCTGGACGCCACGGCGGTGCAACTGCTTGGCCGCGTACGCACCCGCCTGGTCGGAGAACGCCGACAGCAGCGCGTGGCCACGGTCCACCAGGATGATCTGCGCGTGGCCGCAGGGTGCCTGGGAGTACACGCCCGGCAGCACGTCGTGGATCAGTTCGGACAGCGCGCCCGCCGTCTCGACCCCGGTCGGGCCGCCGCCGACGATGACGAAGTTGAGCGCGCCCTCGTCGACCAGCCGCGGCTCGCGGGCGACATCGGCGAACACGGTGAGGATGCGGCCCCGGACCTGCCGCGCGTCCTCGACGCTGTAGAGCGGGAACGAGTGCTCGCGAGCCCCCGGGGTGTGGAAGAAGTTGGGCTGCGCGCCCGCCGCGACGACCAGGTAGTCCGCGGTCAGGGTCTCGCCGCCGTCCAGGGTGACCGTCATCGTCTGCGGGTCGACGCCGGTCACGTCGGCCTGGCGCACCTCGACGCCGGGCCGGTGGCGGAAGATCCGGGTCAGGTCGAAGCGGATGTCCTGTGAGGTCAGCTCGGCGGTCGCCACCTGGTACAGCAGCGGCTGGAACTGCTGGAATCCGCCGCGGTCGAGCAGCACCACACGGATGCCGTCCGTCCCGGCCAGGCGGCGCGCGCACGCCACCCCGGCGAAGCCGCCGCCCACGATGACGACGCTGGTTTCCGCACTCATGCCCGCCCCCCGACCCGCCCCGGTGGCGACGTCCGCGTTCATGGCTTCCGGCCGCCATCATCACACGGCTCGACCGGCCGAAGGCGCACTTCGATGGGATCGCCCCTGCCGTCAGATATGCCATAAAATGGTGTCATGGTGCTGAAAGCCGCAAGGCTGCCAGGATACGGCGACGACGGGGTGGCCGCATGACAGCGATCGACGCCCGCGTCACCGCCGAGCAGAACACCACGGTGCCCTCACCGTTCCCGCCGATCGCGCAGTACGCGTTCCTGTCCGACTGCCACACCGGGGCGCTGGTCGCCCCCGACGGGTCGGTCGACTGGCTGTGCGTGCCCGCCTTCGACTCCCCCAGCGTTTTCGGCAGCCTGCTGGACCGCGAGGCGGGCATGTTCCGGTTCGGCCCGTACGCCATCGCGCACCCGACGGCACGGGTGTACCGGCCGGGCACCAACGTGCTGGAGACGACCTGGCGGACCACGTCGGGCTGGCTGCTGGTCACCGACGCGCTGATCATCGGCCCGCGCGAGGGCGCGGACACGGTCACCCCGCACACCCGGCCACCGGCCGACGACGACGCCGCCCACCTGCTCGTACGCACCGCCGTCTGCCTCAAGGGCCAGGTGGAGCTGGAAATGGTCTGCGAACCCGTCTTCGACTACGGGCGTACGCCCGCCGCGTGGGCGCTGGCTGCCGACGACCCGTCGATCGCCGCGACCGTCAACGGCTCGCCCGACCTGCGGCTGCGCTCGGACCTGCCGCTGGGCATCGAGGGGACGCGGGTCCGGGGCAGGCACGTGCTGCACGCGGGCGAACGGGCGTACTGCACGCTGTCCTGGGCGGACCCGTCCAGGGTCCCGCCGGACAGCAGCCGGGCGCACGCCATGATCGAGGCCACCACCGAGTACTGGCGCACCTGGCTGGCCGGGGCGCGTATCCCCGACCACCGCTGGCGCGACCCGCTGCAGCGTTCGGCGCTGGTCATCAAGGGCCTGACCTACATGCCCACCGGGGCCACGGTCGCCGCGCTGACCACGTCGCTGCCCGAGACGCCCGGCGGGGAGCGCAACTGGGACTACCGCTACACGTGGATGCGCGACACCACGTTCACCCTCAAGGCGCTGCACTGGCTCAACCTCGAATGGGAGGCCGAGGAGTTCATGCAGTTCGTCGCCGACGTCGAGGCGACCGAGGACGGCTCACTGCAGATCATGTACGGCATCGACGGTCGCCGTGACCTGACCGAGTCGACCCGCGACGACCTGTCCGGCTACGACGGCGCGCAGCCGGTGCGCATCGGCAACGGGGCCTTCGACCAGCGGCAGAACGACGTGTACGGCTCGGTGCTCGCCTCGATCCTGCTGCACACCCGGCACAGCAGGCGGCTGCCCCGGCGGCTGTGGCCGATCGTGGTCTCCCAGGCCGAGTGCGCGACCGCCGTCTGGCAGGAGCCCGACCAGGGCATCTGGGAGGCGCGCGGCGAGCCGCAGCACTACGTGTCGAGCAAGCTCATGTGCTGGGTGGCCCTGGACCGGGCCGCGACCCTGGCCGGCATCCGGGGCGACAGCACCCGCGCGGCGGCCTGGCGCGACACCGCCGAGCAGATCCGCGCCGACATCCTCGCCCACGGCGTCAGCGAGCGCGGCGTGCTGCGCCAGCACTACGCGACCGACGCCCTGGACGCCTCGACGCTGCTGGCGGTGCTGTTCGGCTTCCTGCCGCCGCACGACGAGCGGCTGCACAACACCGTAGAGGCGATCGCGACCGAGCTGACCGAGCACGGGTACGTGCTGCGCTACCGCACCGACGAGACCGACGACGGCATGAGCGGCAAGGAGGGCACGTTCCTGATCTGCTCGTTCTGGCTGGTGTCGGCGCTGGCCGCGACCGGGCGGCTGGACCGCGCCCGCGACATGATGGAACGGCTGCTCACCATCGCCTCGCCGCTGGGCCTGTACGCGGAGGAGTTCGACGCCGAGGCCGGACGGCACCTCGGCAACTTCCCGCAGGCGTTCTCGCACCTGGCGCTGATCGAGGCGGCCGGGCGCATCATCCTGTCCGAACTGCTCAAGGAGCTGTGACCGGCGCGGCCCGGGGCGATCCGCGCCCGTCGGCGAGCCAGCGCAGTGTCTGCGCCTCGGGCAGCGGCGTCGAGAACAGATAGCCCTGGCCGTACCGGCACCCGGTCGCGGCCGACGCCTGGCGCTGGTGCTCGGTCTCGATGCCCTCGGCCACGATGTCGAGGTTCAGTGCCCGGGTCAGCGTGACGATGCCCTCCACCAGGTCCCGCTGCCGCCGGGACGTGCCCAGCCCCCGGACGAACACCCGGTCCAGCTTGACGATGTCGAGCGGGATCTGCCGCAGGTAGCCCAGCGCGGAGTAGCCGGTGCCGAAGTCGTCGATGGCGACCCGCGCACCCCTGGCCCGCAGCAGTTCCAGCGCGTGCCACACCTTGTCGTCGTCGCGCAGCAGCTGGCTCTCGGTGATCTCCAGGACGATCCGCTGCGCGGGCAGCCCGGTCTCGGCGAGCAGCCGCGTCACCGTGTCGACGAAGTCGTCCGACCGGAACTGCTGCGCCGAGACGTTGACGCTGACGTACGGGGCACGGGCCCGCGCCCCGGCAGACCACCGGCAGGCCGCGCGCATCGCGCTCGCCAGCACCCATTCGCCGATCGGGACGATCAGCCCGGACTCTTCGGCGAGGTCGATGAACTCCCCCGGCAGGAGCCGCCCGTGGGCCGGATGCTGCCAGCGCAGCAGGGCTTCGAACCCCACGGTGCGCCCGGTGCCCAGGGCGACGATCGGCTGGTATTCGAGGAACAGGGTGTCCTCGCCGACCGCCCGGCCCAGGGCCGCGCGCAGCTCCGACTGCCGCGTCCGGTCGGTCATCGACGGCTCGTACCGCCGCCACTGCCCGGCCCCGGCCGACTTCGCGGCCCGCAGCGCCAGGTTGGCGTTGCGCAGCAGCTCGTGCGCACTGCGGGCGTTCCTGGTGGTGGCGACCCCGATGCTCGCCTCGCAGACGACGACCGCGCCGCCGCTGGTGCGCATCGGCACGGCCAGCGCCCGGCACAACTGGATCGCGGTGTGCTCGACGTCGGCGGCGGTGTCGGCGTCGGTGATCAGCGCGGCGAACTCGTCCCCGCTGTACCGGGCGGCGAGGCCTTGGTCGCCGATGATGTCGCGCAGCCGCACGCTCAGCTGGTGCAGCACCTCGTCGCCGACGGCGTGGCCGAAGCTGTCGTTGACGGACCCGAAGTCGTCGAGGTCGATCAGGACGACGGCGACCGGGCCGGTGCCCGCGGCGACGGCGTGTTCGGTGCGTTCGGCGAACAGAACCCGGTTGGGCAGCCCCGTCAGGGCGTCGTGGAACATGCGGTCGGTCAGGTCGTGCTCGAGCCGCCGCTGGGCGGTGACGTCGTGCAGGGTGAGCGCCACGTCGCGGGCCGCGTCGCCGGGCCGCAGCTCGCGGCAGGTGACCTCGACCACCGGTGTCCGGCCGTCCAGCGCCTGGATGGTCCAGTCGGCGCGGCTCTCGCCCGAGCCCGCCTGCACGTGCCGCAGCAGGAACGCGGCCGCCGGCCGCTGGCTGGCGGCGACGAAGTCGAGCAGCCTGACGTGGCGCAGGGCGGAGGTGCCGAAGACGTGGCGCGCCGACGGGCTCGCGTACCGGATGCAGCTGTCGGCGTCGACGATCAGCACCACGTCGCGGGTCTGCTCCATCAGGGTTTCGATCTCGCGGAAGCGGCGGTGCCGGTCCACCTCGGCGGTCAGCCTGATCCGGTCCATCGCCAGTGCGGCCTGCACCGACAGTGCTTCGAGATCCGGTCGCAGGTGTACGTCGCCCGCGGTGACCGGGTCGACCAGCAGGATCCCGGCGCGGCCCACCGCGGTGTCCACCTCGATCGGCAGGAGCTTTCCGCCCGGGTCTCGGCCGCTCAGGTCGCCGTCCGCCGGGTCGGGATCCTCGATCAGCTTGAGGCACAGCTCATGGGCCCACCCGGGCGGCATGAGCCGGGTGACGGCGCGGTCCAGTGCCGCCACCACCTCCCCGGCGGACGAGGCCACGACGAGGTCGACCGCCGCGTCACGCAGCACCCGACAGGCGTCCGCTCGGCCGGGCGGCGACGGGGGCTGCTGTCGCATGTGGGCGGTCATCCCCGCCGCCGCACGCTGTCCGGCCGCCTCAGCCGGCCATCGCGCCGTCCGCCAGGCCGCTGCCGAGGCCCGGACGGTCGACGGAGATGCCGGTCAGCGCCTGTCCTGCCGCCGTGGCGAGCCGTTCCAGGACGTCGACCTCAGCGGCGGTCGCCTGGTGCGGCTCGGCCCAGTAGGCGCCGATCGCGCCGACCGGTGACCCCTGCACCCGGATCGGCACCATCAGCAGGCTGCGGACGAACGTGGGACGGTAGGCCGCCTGCGGGATGCGCTCGTCGGTGCGGATGTCCGGGATGGCCACGGTCTGGTCGTGGAGCATCGCCCACCCGCTCACGCACGTCGTAGCGGGGAAGCGCTGGCCCGCCCAGAGCGGGCTCATCGCGTCCTCGTAGAGGTAGTGGCACTGGCCGTCCTCCAGCTGCACGATGGTCACCCCCTGCGCCTGGACCGCGGCGCGGGCACTGCAGCGCAGGGCGCTCTGGACGTCATCGGCCGTTTTCGACTGGTACAGCATCTCGATCGCCCATTCGATGGGACTGACCGCATTGACATGCATTATCCGCCCCTCCTACTCTCGACTCGCCGAACATAAATATATCGCCCCAAACCCCCCGCGCACCCGGCATCCAGCGCGGCTCAGGCTGCGGTGACGGCGGAAACGGTTTGCGCGGCGGGGGCGGGCGTGTGAGCGTTGCCGGGTGGCCCAACCGATCTTGCGCACTGAGCGACTGCTGCTGGTTCCGCTCGCCGACCGGCACCTCGAGCTGGAGGTGCAGCTCGACTCCGATCCGGAGGTGCTGCGCTACCTCTTCGGCCGGGCACGCCCCCGCGATGAGGTGGTCGCGGCCCATGCCGACCGGATGGCCCACGCGGGCAAGGTGGACGGCCTGGGTTTCTGGACAGCGTTCGGGCCCGTCGGCGGCGCACCCGGCGCGACGCCACCAGCGAGTGAGGAAGACGGCGAGTTCATCGGGCTGATGATGCTGCCCCCGGCGCACGGCCCCGACCAGCCCGCCGATCCGACCGTCAGCGACCTGGGTTACCGCATCCTCCGTCGGCACTGGCGGAAGGGCTTCGCCAGCGAGGCGTCCCGCGCCCTGCTGCGGCACGCCTTCGACGGCGTCGGGCAGAGCCGGGTGATCGCGCAGACCATGGCCGTGAACGCCGGGTCGCGCGGCGTGATGGAGGCCATCGGCATGCGATACGTGCGCACGTACTTCCCCACCTGGGACGACCCGCTGCCGGGAGCGGACCTGGGCGAGGTCGAGTACGAGCTGACCCGCGAGATGTGGCAGGCGGGACAGTTCCCCCACTGAGCCCGGCCGACTGTCCAGGTATCGACGCCTTTCTTGACGGCATCGCGTGCGGGCCGGAGACTGTGGCCGCCGGAGAGCGCTCTCCCACGCCGGCGCTTCCCTTCTCTCCAGGAGTCCACCCATGAAACGTCGACGGCTCACGCTGCGCCTCTGCGCCGCCACGATCGCCGCCACCGTGCTCGCCGCCACCGGCGGCGTGCCCGCTTCCGCGCTCACGCTCGGCAACACCGGCAGCGGCAGGCCCGCGCTGGCGCTGGCCGGGGCCCGGATGTACATCGCCTGGGCCGGATCGTCCGGCACCGCTGCCGCCAAGCAACTGGTCGTCGGCTACTCCACCAGCGCGGGGCTGCGCATCACCAAGGTGCCCGGCGAGGAGCGGGTGCCGCAGGGCGAGGGCGCGGCGCTCGACTCCGACGGCACCGGCGTCTACGTCGCGTGGCCCGCGGGCGACAACGGCAACACGCTGACCGCCGCGTACACCACCGGCGCGGCGCTGACCTGCCGGACCGCGTTCACCGGGGTCGCGTCCGCGCACGCGCCCGCGCTGGCCACCGACCCCGCGGGCGTACGCCATGTGGCCTGGATCGACCCGGCCGGGCACCTCAACGTCGGCCGCCTCAACAGCGCGGCCTGCGCCACCGGCGGCACGATGACGCTGACCCACCGCGTCGTGCTGCCCGAGACCAGCGTCGCCGGTCCCGCGCTCGTCTACGACGACAGCGGCAGCAGCAACCTGGGCATCGTGCTGGCCTGGGCGTCCGGCGACGCCGCGCACAGCATCCAGGTCGGCTCGTTCACCGGGTCGGCGACGCTGAGCCACCGGTCACAGGTCACCGCGTCGGCGGGCAGCACCCACGCGCCCGGCCTGTCGTCGGCGACCGCCGACCTGTACGTGACCTTCCGCGGCGACAACGGCTCGGTCTTCTACGGCTACTCCGAGGGCTGCATCCCGACCTGCTTCCACGCCAGCGACATGGGCGAGCAGGCCGCGGCCGGTGTGGGGCAGCCCGCCGACGGCGACTACCACTACTACACCTACTTCGACCCCACCGGACACCTGGTCATCGCGCACCTGTGACCGGTCCGGCGCCAAGCGGCGCGGGACACCGCTGGGGCGGCCCCGTGAAGGCATGCCGCCCCAGCGGCGCTCTCGGGCAGTATGGACACCATGCCCGTACAGCTCAATCACACCATCGTCATGGCCACCGACCGCGACCGCACCGCCGACTTCCTGGTCGACCTGCTCGGCCTCGCCCCCGCCGCGAGCTACGGCCCGTTCCGGGTAGTCGCCCTGGCCAACGGCGTGTCGCTCGACGTCGTACGGGCCGACGGTCCGATCCGCACCCAGCACTACGCGTTCCTGGTCACCGAGGACGAGTTCGACCAGATCTGGACGCGCATCCGCGAGCGCAGGCTGACCTACTGGGCCGATCCGTTCCACGGCAGACCGAACGAGATCAACACCAACGACGGCGGCCGTGGGCTGTACTGGGAGGACCTGGACGGGCACAACCTCGAAATCATCACCCGGCCCTACGGCGGCTGACGACGGCATATCGAAGGTGTTGACAGTCCTGAGATCAGCCATGTTTAGTAAGGAAAGTTACCTTACAGTTCATGGCTTGGCCGCTCCCGAGCCGTCTCAGGGAGGACGCCGATGCTCCACACCCGACGGCGGATGCCGCTCACCCTCGCCCTGATCGCCCTGCTCGGAACCGCGCTCGCCGTGGTCCCCGCCGGAACCGAGCGCCGCGCCGAGGCCGCACCCGCCACCTTCGCCCACCCCGGCGTGCTGGTCAGCCGCGCGCAGCTCGACTTCGTCCGGGGCAAGGTCAACAGCAACGCCCAGCCCTGGCGGCAGGCGTACGACCAGATGATGGGCAGCCGCTACGCCTCGCTGACCCGTGCCCCGAAGCCGCGTGCCGTGGTCGAATGCGGCTCGTACTCCAATCCCAACCTCGGCTGCACCGACGAGCGCGAGGACGCCATCGCGGCGTACACGATGGCGCTGGCCTGGTACATCACCCGTGACAACCGGTACGCGGACAAGGCGATCCAGATCATGGACGCCTGGTCGGCGGTGATCGTGGACCACACCAACAGCAACGCGCCACTGCAGACGGCGTGGGCCGGGTCGACCTGGCCGCGCGCCGCCGAGATCATCCGTTACACGTACACGGGCTGGCCCAACGTGAACCGGTTCGCCACCATGCTGCGCAACGTGTACCTGCCCGAGGTGATCAACGGCAACACCACCAGCAACGGCAACTGGGACCTGAGCATGAACGAGGCGACGCTGGGCATCGCGGTGTTCCTGGAGGACCGCAGCGCCTACGACCGGGCGGTGACCAGGTTCCGCAACCGTATGCGCGCCTACTTCTACCTCGCCACCGACGGCTCGGTGCCGTACGGGCCCGGCGGCGGCATCGACACCCCGAGCGAGATCATCAACTACTGGCAGGGCCAGAGCACCTTCGTCGACGGGCTGTCGCAGGAGACCTGCCGCGACTTCACGCACACCGGCTACGGCATCTCCTCGGCCACCCACATCGCCGAGACCAGCCGCATCCAGGGCCAGGACCTCTACCCGGAGTTCACCGACCGGCTGCGCCACGCGCTGGGCCTGCACAGCAAGTACCAGCTCGGCACGGCCCCGCCGTCGTGGCTGTGCGGCGGCAGCCTGCACCTGGGACTCGGCCCGATCACCGAGGTCGGCTTCAACGCGCTCAACTTCCGGCTGGGCATCGGCATGACCAACACCCAGACGCTCACCCTCAACCAGCGTCCCGCCGGCACCAACAACCTGTTCGTCGCCTGGGAGACCCTCACCCACGCCGCCAACCCGAACTGAGCGTCCGGCAGCGCCACAGCGGTGACGTCCGCTGTGGCGCTGTCGCGTCGCCGACGCCACGACCACGAAAAGCGCCGCAGCGGCGAAGGTGTAGCTGTCGATCGTCCCCTTCGGAGGCAGCCGTGTCCGCTCGTCCCCGCACCACCCGGTTCCGGCGTCTGCTGCTGGCCGTGACCGTGGCGCTCACGTCAGCGCCGTTCCTCGTGGCGGCCCCGGCGCAGGCGCTGCCCAGCGGCGCGGGCTGGGGCGCGTCCTGGGACTACTACACCGGCACGTCGTACCAGTACAGCGCGACGCTTCCCGGGGTGAAGCTGACCGGCTACGGCACCGACAGCGGCGGCGACCGCACCACGCTGGGCACCATCCAGGACACCGCCGACGACGGCATGTGCGCCCGCGCGCTGATCTACGCCGACGGCGTGGGCTACCTCGCCGACGTCAAGGCCTGCGGCAACGGCGTCACCAAGACGTACGCCTACCAGCAGCACTTCGACGGCAAGCTGCTCGTCGTCATCCAGCACTCATACCCGCAGTCGACCTCGTACGAGGAGTCGCTGCACCTGTGGATCCCCAGCTCCAAGAACGACCCCACGCTGCGCTCGGTCGGCACCGGGATGCGCTGGAAGTACCTGACCGGCTCCACCTACGAGTACGCGATCAAGCGGCCCGGCGTCGAACTGGACGGCGACGGCCAGCACCTGCCCGGCGACCTGCGCTCGGCGCTGTCGTCGCTGGACCCGACCGGCGCGATGACCTGCGCCAAGGTCCACGTCAGCACCTGGAACAACTGGCTCGACGGCGACGCCTGCCTGAACGAGATCGACACCGTCATGGGGTGGTCGTGGGAGGGCTGGATCGACATCGAGGTGTGCAGCCGCCCGATGCTGGGGCAGGTCGGGCAGCCCGTCATCTGGCGCTGCATCGACATGCTCATCCCCGCGCCGTACTGAGCGGTGCCGCCCCGGGGACTCCGGAGCGGCACCGCGCCCGGCTCAGCCGGTCGGGAAGTTGTCGGCGGTGCGGATGCGGTCGCGCACCCATACCCCGGCGGGTTTGAGCCTGCTGGTTCCGGCGTATGGCCCGGTGCCGCAGGTGCCCGTGGTGAAGACGGCTCCGGTGCGGAAGTCGTCGCTGTAGTTCCAGTTCGTCCAGCTGATCTTCTTGGCGGCCATCAGGTCCAGGTACGCCTGGGCCTGGGTGAAGTTGTTCGGGCCGTCGCCGGAGGCCTCCTGGGTGCCGAACTCGGTGACGAACATCGGGATCTGGTCGGCGGCCCGCGACAGCGCGTTGAGGTAGCTGCTGCCGTGCGACGCGGCGTAGAAGTGGAACGTGTACATGATGTTGGTCGCGTTGACCTTGTTGTTGATCACTTCGGTCTCGCTGGACCCGTCAGACAGGCCCAGCGACGACCAGGCCCGGGTCCCGACCAGCACGACCGCGTCGGCGTCGATGGCCCGGATGGTCGGGATGATCTGCTCGGCGTAGCTCTTGATCGCCGGCCAGCCGACGCCGTTGGGCTCGTTGGCGACCTCGTACAGGATGTTGGTCTTGTTCGCGTGGCGCTGCGCGATGGCGGTGAAGAAGGTGCGGGCGCGGGCCAGGTTGTAGTTCGGGTCGCCGGGGGTGAGCATGTGCCAGTCGACGATGACGTACATACCGCGGGCGGTGGCCTGCTCGATGTAGCCGTGCACCCGGTCGGTGAACAGCTGCGGGTTGGTCTCGTAGCCGCCCTCCTGGACGTACATCGACACCCGGAGCACGTCGGCGTTCCAGTCGGTCGCCAGCGCGTTGAGCGAGGAGTCGTTGACGCACTGCGGATACCACTGGATGCCGTGCGTCGACATGCCGCGCAGTTGGATCGGCTGGTTGTAGCGGTTGCACAGCTTCACGCCGCAGACCCGCAGCTGCCCGTTGATCGCGACGGGCGTCGTGCCGGTCGGCGGGCTGGGCGGGGCCGACGGGCTGGGCGGCACCGACGGTCCGGTGCCGTACACGTCGAACTCCCACAGCGAGTAGCCCCACTGGGTGGCCCGCGCCGTGCCGTACACCCGGACGTAGCGGCCGTTCGCGCCGAGCCCGGTGATCGCGTCCGTGCCGCCGTTGCCGGTGGTGGTGCTGTAGACGCTGGTCCAGGCCGAGCCGTCGGCGGAGACCTCGATCCGGTAGCCGGTCGCGTACGCCGCCTCCCAGTTCAGCTCCACCCGCGTGATCGACGACGGCGCGCCCAGGTCGACCCGTACCCACTGCGGGTCGACCCCGGCCGCGCTGGCCCAGCGCGTCGTGGTGCTGCCGTCGACGGCGTTGGCCGCCGGCAGCGTGGCGTCCTCGACCGACGACGCGGTCGCGGGCCTGCCGCGTGACAGCAGCGTCTCGCTCGGAGCGGTGATCACCTCGACGTCGAGGTAGTCCAGGTTGGCGGTGCCCTGGGCGGTGGTGGCGGCGACCCGGATCGTATTGGTCCCGGCGGCCAGCAGGGCGGTGACGGACTTGTCGGTCCAGGTCGTCCACGCGCTGGTGACGTTGAAGGCGCTGGCCGCGGCGACCGTCGTGCCGTTGACGATGATGTCGGCGGGCCGGTTGGCGCCGCTGGCGTTGGCGTACCGGATGGTCAGGGTGGCGTTGCCCGCGCTGGGCAGCGTCACCGACCACTGCACGGCCGAGCCGACCGCGTTGTCGGTGTTGACGAAGCCGGAGCCGGAGAACCCGGCGTGGTTGGACTCGACGACACCCTGTGAGATGGTCGCCGACTCGGCCTCGTAGCGGGTGGGCGCGGCCCAGGCGGGCAGGGTGACGCCGACGGCGAGCGCCGCCAGCGTCACCAGTGACGCCAGCCCGGCCGCCCGCAACGGCCTGTTGAGGATCTTCATGCAGGAACTCCTTGCTGGTCTGGGGTGCGGGCCCGCGAGCGGGTGCGCGCGGGCCCGCGGGCCGGTCAGGAGGCGAAGCGCAGGCGCACGATGACGTTGTTGAGCACGGTCGGCGTGCCGCCGTTCATGTCGTTGTTGGTCGAGGTGAGCCACAGCCCGCCGTCGGGGGTCTTGACCACGGTGCGCAGCCGTCCCCAGGAGCCGTTGAAGAAGGCGCGCGGAGTGTCGGTGGTGTTCCCGGTGATCCGCATGACCCACAGCCGGGTGCCGCGTACGGCGGCCATGTAGATCCAGTCGTTGACGATCTCCAGGCCGCTCGGCGAGGCCGACGCGGTGCTCCAGGTGCGCACCGGGTTGACGAAGGACGGGTTGCTGCAGGTGCCCTCGCAGGTCGGCCAGCCGTAGTTGGAGCCCGGCGTGATGATGTTGAGCTCGTCCCAGGTGTTGTCGCCGAACTCCGACGACCACAGCCGCCCCTGCGAGTCCCAGGCCAGGCCCTGCGGGTTGCGGTGGCCCAGGCTGTAGACGCGGGTGCCGAACGGGTTGCCGGGCGCGGCCGCGCCGGTGGTGGTGACCCGCAGGATCTTGCCGTTGAGCGAGTTGAGGTTCTGCGAGCGGCTGCTGTCCTGCCCGTCGCCGGTGGTGACGTAGATGTAGCCGTCGGGGCCGAACTTGACCCGGCCGCCGTTGTGGAAACGGTTCTTGGCGATGCCGGTGACCAGCGCCTCGCGAGCGCCGATGACGCCGTTCTCGAACTTGAACCGGACCAGGCGGTTGTCGGAGGCGGCGGTGTGGAACGCGTACACCCAGTGGTCGGTGGCGAAGTTCGGCCCGACGGCCAGACCGAGCAGGCCGCCCTCGCCGGCGGTGGTGACCGCCTCGGTGATGGTGCCGACGACGGTCTTCTGCCCGGCCAGGGTCACCTGGACGATCTCGAACCGGTCGCGCTCGGCGACCAGCGCGCTGCCGTCGGGCAGGAACGCGATGCCCCACGGCAGGTCGAGCTGGGTGTTGACGTTGCGGTCGAAGACCGGGTCGCCGCCACCGGCCTGGGTGGACGTCGTCACCGGCAGGACGGTGCTGGCCGGGGACGTGTTGCCGTTGGCGTCGTAGGCCAGCACCGTGTACTGGTACGTGGTCGCGGCGGTCAGGCCGGTGTCGGTGGCGGTCAGGTCCGGCACGTCGGCGATCTGGGTGCCGTTGCGCGACACCCGGTAGCCGCGTACGCCGACGTTGTCGGTGGACGCGTTCCAGGCCAGCGTCACGGTGCTCGCGGTGACGCCGGTGGCGCGCAGGTTTCCCGGCGTGGTGGGCGGCTGCGCGTCGGTGCTGGGCGGGGTGGTGACGGGCAGGTTGTTGCTGCCCTGCGACGGGTTGCCCGCCGCGTCGTAGGCCAGCACGCTGAACACGTACGACGTGTTCGGCTGCAGGGTCAGCGTCGCGGTGAGGATGTTGCCGCCGACCTCGGCGACGACGTTGCCGCCGTTGTAGACGACGTAGCGGGCCACGCCGACGTTGTCGGTCGCGGCGTTCCAGGCGAGGTCGACGCCGGTGGGGCGGACCACGCCGACGACGCGCAGGCTGCTGGGCGCGGTCGGCGGCTGGCTGTCCGACGGCGCGGTGACCCGCAGCCGGTCCAGGTTCGGGCCGCCGTTGACGGTGGTCGAGGCGGCCCGGATCGTGTTGGTGCCGGCGGTCAGACTCGCGGTGATCGTCTTGTCGACCCAGGTCGGCCAGGCGCCCGTGCCGGGGAAGGACAGTCCGGGGGCGGCGGGGCTGCCGTTGACGGTGACGTCCATGGGCCGGTCGATGGTGGTGCCGTTGGCGTAGCGCAGCGTCAGCGGGTAGACGCCCGCCGTGGCGACCGTGACGGTGAACTGCACGTACGACCCGGTCACGTTGTCGTAGTTGACGAAGCCGGTGCCGGTGTAGCCGGCGTGATTGGACTCGACCAGGCCCTGGGAGATCGTGGCGTTCTCGGCCTGGTAGTCGGTGAACGCGGGCGGCGGGCCGGTGGTCAGGTTCCACTGCTGGCTGGTCAGGTTCGCGATGCAGGTCCACAGGTGCAGCTTGGCGGCGTCGGCGGTGGAGCCGTTGACGACGTCGAGGCACTTGCCGGTGGCCGGGTTGACCAGGGTGCGGGCCGTGCTGCTGTACGTCCACTGCTGGTTGGGGTTGGTCGTCGAGCAGTCCCAGATCTGCACCTTGGTGCCGTTGGCGTTGACGCCGCCCGCGACGTCGAGGCACTTGCCGCCCAGCGCGCGGATCGTGCCGTCGGTGCCGACGGTCCAGGTCTGCGGGGCGGTGCCGTTGCAGGTGTAGATCTGCAGCTGGGTGCCGTTGACGGTGGTGCCGGACGGGATGTCGATGCATTTGCCGGACGCGACGCCGGTGATCGGGCCGACGGTGTCGGCCGCGGCCGGTGCGGCGGCGGCGACCTCGACGGTCGCGGCCACGCAGAGCGCGGCGGCGAAGAGCGCGATGCGCCTGATCGGCGGGGAGTTCATCGGTGGGCTCCGTTCCTGGCGGCCGACCGCGCGAGACCGGATTCCCGGGGGCTCAGGCAGGGTCCGCGTCACGATGCCGACCGCGAGTGTTAGTTAAGTTAACTTATAGACTGAGAACGATATTGTCTCCCGCCAATCCAGTCAACCCGAACACCCCGAAATGGCACAAACGCGCCCGCCACCCCCCTCCCGCCCGCCACGGGCGCGCGCCCCCTCCTGCCGCAACTCTTAAAGAGTCGCGGCCTCGGGGACAGCCTGATGCCGCAACTCTTTAAGAGTTGCGGCAGGGGGTGGGGCGGGGGCGGCCGGAGGCCGGGGTGGGGTGGTGGGTCAGGCGCCGTAGGGGGACTCGATCTCCAGGTCGAAGTCGAGGCCCTGCTTCTGGAACCAGGTCAGCGCGTTCTGGGGTACGCCGTTGACGTGCACTTCGAGGTGCAGGTGGGGGCTGCGGGACAGGCCGGTGTTGCCGACCAGGGCGATCATGTCGCCGGCGGCGACCTTCTGGCCGACCGGGACCAGGACCCTGCTGGCGTGCGCGTACACGGTCTGCACGCCGTCGCCGTGGTCGATGATGATCGAGATCCCGAACGCGCCGTTCCAGCCCGACTGCGTCACGGTGCCCGCGTGCACCGCCGCGAACGGCGTGCCCTCCGGCAGACCGGTCAGGTCGATGCCCTGGCGCGGGTCGCCGTGGCGGGTGCGCAGTTCGTAGTCGTGCAGCGGCAGCACCCACGCGACGGCCGTGTCGGCGGTCGCGGCCATGGTGCGCTCTTCGCTGCGGTTGGCGCGCTCGGCGGCGTCGGCGCGCGCGCCGTCACCCTGCGACTGCGCGTAGGCGGCCACCTCACCGGTGAACGGGTCGGTCTTGGCGTCGTCGATGGCCGCGCCCGAACTGAGCACCACCGCTCCGGCGCCGACGGCGGCGGTCGCGAGCACCGCGGCGTACCTGCGGCGGGAGGGCACCGGTGCGCGTCGGCGGCCTCGGTAGCGTTCGCTTTCCTTCAGCAGCTCTGGCCGGTAGGTCACGAACGCTCCATAGCTCTCGGGTGGTCTCCGGACAGCCCGGAGTCGGTTGAACCGTGATGCGACCACCAACGTAACGAGCCCCGTCGGCGCCGACAAACACTTAGCCGTCACTGGTCGATCACGCCGTGTAGCGGAGGTGATCGATGACGCAGGCCCGGACGCTGCCGTCGCCCGCCGCCGACAAACACGCCGAGTGACGAACGTCACCCGCTCGTGGACGAACGGCTGCGGCGGGTCGCCCGGCTCAGGACATCGGCGCGGCGATACTCCAGACCCCCAGCCGGTTGCCGCCGTACACGCAGGCGAGTCGCTGCGCGGCGTAGTGACACTGGCGGACCGGTGGCAGCGTGCCCAGCAGTCTGACCTGCCCGTTCTCGATGCGCGCGAACTGTGTGCCGTCGGGGGTCGGGCGGGCCAGCAGCGCCTGCCGGCTCTCGTCGAACGCGAGCTGGAGCCCCCAGCCGGTCAGGTCCAGCAGCGGGTGGCCGTCGGCCAGGTCGATCAGCTGGCGCGCGGGGGCCCCGAGCGCCGCCGTCGCGTCGGCCGCGACCGTGATCGCACCCTGCGTCGTCGGTATCAGGTGCATGCCGGGCGCGAGCCGGTAGCGCTCGGTCAAGGTGTCGCGATCCAGCACCGCCAGCGGGAGGCGGTTGCCGCCCGCGTCACCGACCTGGCAGACGTACTCGCCGCAGGCGAACCTGAGCGGCGAGCCGGTCGGGGCGACCACCCGCAGCGTCAGCGTGTCGTACCTGATCTCCATGAAGTCGCCGTTGGACAGTTGGGACGACACCACCAGCATCCCGCCGTACACCGTGGCGAACCGCGCTTCGCCGGGCGGGAACGCGACCTTCCCGCGGCGCAGGACCCGGCCGTCGCCGAGGTCTTACACGGTGAACTCGCCGCGCGGGGTGACCGACCAGCCCTCGATCCTCGTCTCGTCGGCGGCCGCGAACGGCTCACCCCGCAGCGTCCACCGGGCGCGGCCGGTACGCAGTTCGCGCACGGTCAGGTCCATCGCGGCGGGCTCGGACGGCAGGTGGTCACCGGGCGACACCGTGCGGATCCGGCTGTCCAGCGCGTACTCGCCGACGACCCCGACGCTGCCGGGTGTGCTCCACCGCACGGCCCCGGTCGCGACGTCGACGACGCTCACCGACGACCTGCCGTCCTCGAAGTCGTCGGTCAGCACCAGCACGCCGGGCACCAGCGCGGGGGATACGACGTCGCGCTGGCGGACCGCGGCCTGCGGCAGCCGCCAGCGCAGCGAGCCGTCGTCCAGCGCGTACGCCGACAGCGCCTCGTCGCCGCGCACCAGGACCAGGTCGCCCACCAACTCGACGGCGTCGAGCCGGACCGCGGCGGAGCCGGTCAGGTCCAGCACGGCGACCTGTTCGAAGATCGGCCGCACGGGGGCCGCAGCGCTGAGCGAGGCGGCCATCAGCAGCGCGCACGCCATGGCCAGAAGCCTGAGATGGCGGGCCGGGCGTCGCGGGTGACCGCCGGGATCCGCGTGGTCCCCGATCTCGCCCAGATCGATGATCTCCGGCTCCACCCGTGCTCTCCCCCGGCGTCATGTGGACAGTCGTTCACGTGAGCGCAGACTAATCCAGCAGGTTCGCCCCGACCGGCGCGGTCTGGGCGATCCGTGCGGCCGCTACCATCTGCCGATGGCGCTCACGCTTGATCACGTCAGCGGGTATGTCGACCGCGACCTCGACGCCGACCTGGCCCGCTGGTTCCCCGGCGCATCACGGGTGGACCTCCCGGCGTCGGTCCGGCCAGTCGAGCCGTTCCTCGCGAAGCTCCCGCCCGCCGCTGCCGCCGCGCTGTCGGCGTTCGACCTCCGGGTCCGCTCCCGGACCATGGCGCAGTTCCTGGACGTCTTCGACTGGTCGTACGGGTTCGACTTCGCCGCCAACGAATGCGAGATCCTCGACGCCGACTACGCAACACCGGTGCCGAGCGACGACGTGTGGTCGATCGGGGCCGACGGATCCGGCAACTACTACGTCGTGCTCACCAACGGCAGGGTGGCGACGTGGTTCCACGAGGAGCAGGTCATCGAGGGGCACACCCAGTTCGACGACCTCGACGTGTTCCTCTGGTCGGCGGTCCGCTACCGCGCCGTACGCGCCGGGGTGCCGGACCGGGCGTCGGTCGAGGACGACTTCCGGTCGCTGGCCCAGCCCGGAGTGCTGGCCCCCGAGGTCGGGATGCTGGCGTACCTGCCGTGACGGCCCGGCAGGTGGACGCCGCCGGGGCGTGCTCGTCTTCGGACGCTTGAGCGTCCCGCAACGAGCACGCCCGGCGAGAACCACTGCCAGGACTGTCCGCCCCTCGTGCGGCGCCTGGTGCCGAGCGGGGCCGACTTCTGGATCAGGGCTTCCAGAGCACCGCACGGTTCGTGCCGTCCGCCGCGCGCGCCCAGCCGACGACCTGGCTGGCGTTGTTGATCCGGGTCGCGCCGGCCTGCCCGCCGGGCACGAGGCTCGGCAGGCTGTGCACCACGCCGGTCTCGGACCAGTACACCGCGCGGCTGATGTTGTTGTTGCCGGTGTTGGCGCTGCCGACCGCGTCGCCGTCGGCGTTGATGCCCGTCGGCCAGACCCGGTCCGCGCCTGCGGGGACCTGCAGCGGCCGCGTGGAGCCGTCGGCCTTCCACACGTACGCCCGCTCGGCCGGCGCGTACTCGGTGACGGTGACGTCGCCCGCCGCGTTGACGCCGCCGGACCAGGCACCGGCCACCCCGGCCAGCGCGACCACACCGTTCACCCACCGGGCGGCCAGGTCACGGCAGTCACCGGCGATCACACCGCTGCCGTTGACCTGCACGGGCACGAACCTGCGCCAGTCCAGATCGGAGCCGCCGGTCACGTCCTCCACGACGGTCGTCACGCCGTTCTCCCAGCGGAAGCCCCGCCGTCCGAAGCCCGGATCGAAGCCGTGGCCGACCACGACACCCGCGTCGTTGACGTCGTCGGCGTAGCTCTCCGCCGGGCCGATCGCGATCATGGGCTGCCCCGGCCGCCACAGGAACGCGCGGCTGGAGACGTTGTCGGCGAGCGTGCTGGTGCCCGTGATCCAGCCGTTGTTGTTGATCCCGGTGACGTTGACCCGCTGCCCGCCAAGGGAGCCGAGGTCGGTCAGGACACCATTCTTCCAGCGGAACCCGCGGGAGACCTGACCCGCGGAGCTGTTGCCGACTACGACACCGTGCTCGTTGAGGTCGGTGGCGACGCTGTCGGTCATCCCGGGCAGCAGGCCCAGCCCGATGATCTGCGGACCGGCCGCGGCGGCCGGGGACGCCGCCAGCGGCGCGGTGGCGGCCGCGACGACGGCGGACACGCCGATGGACAGCACTTGACGACGATCTGCCTTCAACAGGCGCTCGCTTTCTCGATGGCGAACCCGGGCCGCACTGCTCCCAGGCGTGATCACCGCAGTATGCCCCGTGCCGGGTGACCTGCCATCGGCGTGACGATCGGGGGCTGATCCTCCATTGGCGACACTGCGGTCGGCTGTTGAGACAGACTGCTCACCACCGGCTGTCGCGATGGCGACGCACCCGATGACATCGGCCGCCCGGCGGCTATCGGCGCAGCGCGCTACGGGCCGGTCGGCTCGTGCGGCCTCGCGCCGCGTGCCCGGCCGTTGATCCGGACCGGGCCTTTGCCCGGCCGCCCGTCGTCCTGTGCCCGCGCCTGGTACATGGCCTCGTCGGCGCGGGCCATCAGATCCTCGATCGTGCCCGGCGTGTCGTGGTCGAAGACCGTCGCCCCGACGGTGACGGCGAGCCGGTAGTGCTCCCGGGCCGACTCGTTGTGGCGGGCGACCCGTTCGCGCAGGCGCCCGGCCCACTGGTCGGCGTCGCCGAGCGTGCTCGCCTCGGTGAGCATCACGCAGAACTCGTCGCCGCCGATGCGCCCGAGCACGTCGTGGCGGCGGATGCTGGCGCGGAGCAGGTCAGCCGCGCTCAGCAGGGCGCTGTCGCCCGCGCTGTGGCCGTGCCGGTCGTTGATCGCCTTGAGCCCGTCGACGTCGATGAACAGCAGCACCCCGGCGCGGCGGGCCTGGCGGGCCAAGGCCAGCTCGGTGCGGGCGGCGAGCAGGAAACCCCGGCGGTTGTTGACCCCGGTCAGCTCGTCGACGACGGCGAGCTGGCGCAGCTCGTCGGCCATCCGGTGCTCGGCGGTGATGTCGGTGAACGCGGTCAGCACGTACCGGATGCGCTCGCCCTCACGGATCGGCGCGGCCACCACGCGCAGGTGCCGCCGCTGCGCGCCGTGTTCGACCTCGATGTCGTCGACGCTGCTGACGTTTCCGCGCAGCGCCTGCACGAGCGGCAGGCGTTCGGGCGGGAACGGCTCGGCGGTGCCGCTGGTGAACAGGTGCGGGTAGCCGTCGTAGCCAATGACCTGTGCGGGGTCGTAGCCGAGCAGGTGGCCGGCCACCTTGTTGACGTACACGGGCCGGGCTGTCTCGGCGTCGCGTACGTCGACCCCGATGGGTATGGCCTCCAGGAACTGCTGCAGGCGCTGCCGCTCCGCGTGCCCGGCCTTGATGATCTTCGAGATCAGGTCGCCGACGCGCAGCATCAGCAGCACGAACATGAGCGCCGAGGCGCAGGCGAGGATGATCGGTATCGCCCGGTGCCCCTTGCTCACCGTGGCGACGACCATCCCCGGCGCGAGGATGCCGCACAGCCCGAGCGCGATGAGCCTGACCCGGCCCGCGATGCGCGGCTGCTCGCGTTCGGCGGTGACGGCCCGCATCGCCGGATGCAGCGCGGCGACGCCCATGAACAGGAACGACGCCAGGTAGCCGAGGAACGACCAGTCGCCGTCCTGCCCGGCGCTGCGGACCTGGCCCAGGCCGTAGGCGATGTCGGCCAGCAGTAGCGCCGCCGCCCAGGCGGCCAGCGGGGCGAGCGCGCCACGGGCGCCTCCGGCGCCCAGGAACAGCCTGATCGCCAGTACCAGGAAGATCATGTCAAGGAACGGGTAGATCCCGGCGAGCAGCTGACCGTACGGGGTGAGTGAGGTCTCGGCCAGTTGCGGTGCGACGACGAGCACCAGGTTCACGCAACTGAACGCGATGGCGATGATGAGGGCGTCGAGCATCGCCGACCAGTCCCCGCCGACCCGGCGGGCCCGGATGAGCTGCAGTAGCGCGAGCGCGCTGATCAGGTAGGAGAGCAGGAACAGTTCGGCGCTCGGTGACGGGAAGGCCGTGGGCCGGCCCTCGACCGCCGGGGCGAGATACCAGGTGATGTTCGCCGCCAGGTAGACGGCCTGGCCGGTGGCGAGCAGGTACCACGGCTGCCGCCGGGTGGGCCGGTGCAGCCGGATGCCGACCAGGATCGCCAGCACGGAGGCGAGGTTCGCCACCGTGAAGACGATCGCCTGGGCCAGGTCGTGGCCGTTGGCGGTCACGTAGGCCGCCAGCAGGGCCAGCCACAGGATCGCGTACCCCAGCCAGGATCGTTCCCTAACGCCTCTGCACGGTCCTCCAGCGCCGTCGATGGGGGGCGTGCGGGCGCCTGCGTCTGCGGACATGAGCACCGCCTTCGGCCACCGCGGTCTCGTCCGGGTGCTCACCCGGCGATACGGAGACCAAATGTGACTTTACTTCAGGATTCAGATGGTCCTCCGCCTTCGCGTAACGTCTGACGATCCGGCCCCACCGGCACCACGGCCACCGGGGAGGTGGCGTTTCGTTCCCGAGGGGGCGGGCGTCACCCTCAGGGCGGGCCTGCCCCGCTACGCTCCGGCCGAAGACGGGGACGACGGAGGAGACGCCATGGATTCCACCCTGCGGGAGCTCCTTGCCGCCGCGCCCTCGGCCGAAGCCTGGCGAGAGGTGTGCCGCCTGCTCGCCGACGCCGGGCCCCGGGACATGCTCGCGGCCGTGTCGCATCTGCGGACCTGGCCTGCCGATCTGCGGCCGATGCCCGACGGCTGGTGGGACGAGCGCGGCCGGGGCGTGCACCGTCCCTGGCACGCGGCGGCGGCCTGGCGTGCGCTCGGGGACCTCGAAGACGTCCAGAACGGCCGCCCGCCCGCCGCCGGGGCCGACGATGGCGACGAGACCGACTTCGCGTGCTTCTCCGAGGGCGCCACCGCGGTCGCCGTTCCGGCTGACCCGAGCTGGCTGCTGCTGTGCGCCGCCGCCGAGTGGCACCACAACGGCGGCGACATCGTCGTATGGGGCACCGGCGGCCAAACCGCCCCGGCGATGCTGCTCGACGGGTCCGGCTTCCACGACGAGGCGCTCGACGCCCAGCTCAGCCCGGACGGAACCGTCGCGGTGTGTTCGGTCGAGGGGCGGCTGCACGCCTGGCGGACGCCCGGCGGCGAGCCGCTGTGGCAGCTCGCGCTCGCCGAGACCACCGACCCCGCCGACGGCGACATGGCGCACACGGCGGTCCGCATCGGGTTCAGCGGCGACGGGCGGCGGGTCGTGGCGGGCTCGGCGGCGCGGGGCGTCCACCTCGTCGACACCGGCACCGGCGAGCTGCTGCACCACGTGCGCGCCGCATACTGCGGGCCGGTGGCGCTGGACCGGGACGGTGCGCGGCTCGCGCACGCGGGCACGTCCGGCGGGGTCGTCGTTCGCGACGCCGCGACCGGCGCGGTCCTGCTGTGCCACGACACCGGCCTGGCCGCCGTCAACGCCCTGGCGTTCGCCCCCGACGGCACCGGCCTCGCCGTCGCGGGCGGCCTGCCGGACACCGGCGGCTCCCGGCACGTACGCCCCGCGGCGTGCGTGCTGGACCTGGCCGGGAACACGGTGACGGGTACGCGCCTGGTCATGCCGTCCGGCGTCCCGGCGAAGCTCGCGGCGGACTCGCCACTGGCGGCGGTGTCGACCCGGTGCGTGTGGGGTGGACACGGCCCGCTGGTCAACGCGGTCGACGACGCCGGTGCGGTGCTGTTCGACGCCACGGGTCAGGTGCTGTGGACCGCACCGGAGATGACGGTGGGCGGTTTCTCCGCCGACGGCCGTGTCCTGGTGACCGTCGGCGAGGACGTGACCGCCGTCCTGCTCGACGGTCTGGTGACGCCGCGTTAGGCCTCACCGTTGAGGACGCTGCTGACGCCGCGCAGCTGTGCCGCGTACGCCGCGGTGATGGCGCTGCGCGGGATGAGGCTGGTGAGCAGCCGCAGTGCCGCGGGCACGGGTTTGTTGGTCCGTTCGCTGGCCGCCCGGCGGGAGACCTTGCGGACCCGTGGCGCGCGCAGCCGTTCGTAGCGCCGCAGCGCGTCGGCGGGTGAGCTCCGGGTCTCGCGAAGCACCCGGTTGAGCACCCACGCGTCTTCGAGCGCCTGGTTGGCGCCCTGGGCCTGGGTGGGCGGGAAGGCGTGCGCGGCGTCGCCGAGCAGCGTCACCCCTGCTCTGCCCCACTGGTCCGGGATGCGGTGGGTGACGTGGCGGAACGCCTCCAGGTCCGCGTCGCGGATCTCGTTCAGCAGCGCCGCGACCAGCGGACCGTAGCCGGCGAAACGTTCGGCCAGCGCGGCGGCGGGTGACCCGGTGAGCGGCTGGTGCACGTCGAACCACCACTGCAGCAGTCCGCCGCCGGAGGGCAGCATGCCGACGAGCCCGGCGGGTCCGACGACGCAGACGCCGGTGCTGCCGGACGCGAGTTCGGGCAGCACCGCTGTCAGGCCCTGCCAGGTGGTCCATTGATTCTCGGCGGCGGGCGCCGGATCGACGACCGCGCGGCGTACGGCGGAACGGTGGCCGTCCGCGCCGACCAGGACATCGGCCTCGTGCCGGGTGCCCGTGGCGTCGGTGACGGTGATCCGGTTCTCGCCGACCTCGACGCCGACGATCTCGCGGGAGAACTCGACGTCGACGCCCATGGCCAGGTGCTCGATCAGCCGCGCGCGGGGCGTGCTGACGACGGGGAAGCCGATGCGGCGCGCGACGCCGGCCAGGTCGGCGGTGACCATCGTCGCCCCGGCCGCGGTGTCGAACCGCAGGGTGTCCAGCCGCCCGCCGAAGCCCGCGAGGGGCACGCCGAGTCCGGCGAGCGCGGCCGCCCCGTTGCTGAAGACCGTGAACGCGGCGCCTCCGGTACGCAGCGCGGGCGCGGCCTCCAGCACCCGCACCCGGTGACCGGAGCCGGTCAGGCCGCGGGCCAGGGCCAGTCCGCCGACGCCGCCTCCGGCGATCAGAATCTCCACGACATCTCCGTTCACTACGATCGTTGTACAACGGATGGTGCCATATAATCACCGGGTGCCACCACCCAACGAGCAGCGGCGGGCGTCACTCGCGGACGCCGCCATCGCGCTGCTGGTCGAGTCCGGGGTCCACGGCGTCACCCACCGGGCCGTCGACCACCGGGCCGGGCTGCCCGCCGGGACCGCGTCGAACTACTTCCGCACCCGCGAGGCGCTGCTCGTGGCGACGGCCCGGCGCGTGATCGAGCAGCACCAGGCCGACATGGCGCAGGCCGCCCGCGACCACGACCCGTCAGCGGGGCGCGGCACGGCCGCCGACGACCGCACGCGCGCGATCGACCTGATCACTGGCTCGCTCCTGCTATCCGCGGGCCAGCACCGCACGCGGTATCTCGCGATCTTCGAGTTGCGCCTGGAAGGCCTGCGCAGACCGGCCCTGGCGGCCGCGATCGACGACCTGAGCGCGGCGATGGCCGACTTCACCGGCGGCCACCACGCCGAGGTGGGGCTCCCGATCCCACCGGCCGCCATCCCGGCGATGCTCGTGATGTACGGCGGCGCACTGTTCGCCCTGGTGACCGGCCCGGCCGAGCTGGTGACCCCGGAGGCGGTCCGGCCGCTGGCCGTGGCCATCGTCGACGGCGGACTCGCCGCCGGACACGACGCCGCCGGGCAGAGCGTCCATCCGACCGCCGCCGGACACGCCACGCAGATCAGCGGGTAACAGCGTCGGCCTGGCCGACAATGGCACCATGCGCCGCTGGCTGTTCGCCGATCAGCTCGGACCACACTTCCTCGACGAACCCGGCCAGCCGGTGCTGCTCGTCGAGTCCAAGTCGGTGTTCCGCCGCCGCGCCTTCCACCGCCAGAAGGCGCACCTGGTGCTGTCCGCGCTGCGCCACCGCGCCGCCGAACTCGGCGACCAGGCACTGCACCTGCGCACCGAGACCTACCGCGAGGCGCTGGCCAAGGTACGCGAACCGCTCGACGCCTGCCACCCGACGTCGCGCGCCGCGCGGGACCTGCTGCGCGCGACCGGGGTCACCGTGCACGGCCCGCGTGGCTTCGTCACGTCCCCCGACCAGTTCACGGCCTGGGCGGCCGGGAAGCGGCGGCTGCGCATGGAGGACTTCTACCGGCACGCCCGCGTCCTGCACGACGTGCTCATGGACGGCGACGAGCCCACCGGAGGGCGCTGGAACCTCGACGCCGACAACCGCGAGCCGCCCCCGGCCGACGGCAGGCTGGACGTGCCGCCCCCGCCGATGCCCGCCGAGGACGACATCGACGCCGAGGTCCGCGCCGATCTCGACCGCTGGCAGGAGGAAGGCATCGTCTTCACCGGACGCGACGGGCCCCGGCTGTTCCCGGTCACGCACGCCGAGGCCGACGCCCGGCTGCGGCACTTCGTCACGCACCGGCTCGCCGCCTTCGGCCCGTACGAGGACGCGATGCTCACCGGCGACCCGTGGCTGGCGCACAGCATGCTGTCCGCGCCGCTCAACCTCGGCCTGCTGGACCCGCTCGACGCCGTGCACCGGGCCGAGGCCGCCCACCGCGCCGGGCGGGTGCCGCTGGCCAGCGCGGAGGGCTTCATCCGGCAGCTCATCGGCTGGCGCGACTACATCTGGCACCTGTACTGGCACCTCGGCGAGCGCTACCCCAGCTCGAACAAGCTCGCCGCGCGCCGCGCGCTCCCCCGCTGGTTCGCCGACCTCGACGCCGACGCCGTGCAGGCCCGCTGCCTGTCCGACGTGCTCGCCGGGGTGCGCGACCGCGGCTGGGTGCACCACATCCCCCGGCTGATGGTGCTGGGCAACTACGCGTTGCAGCGCGGCTGGCAGCCCGCCGCACTGGCCGACTGGTACCACCGCAACTTCGTCGACGGCTACGAGTGGGTGATGACCGCCAACGTCGTCGGCATGAGCCAGTACGCCGACGCGGGCGCGATCACCACCAAGCCGTACGCGGCCGGGGGCGCGTACCTGAACCGGATGAGCGACTACTGCGGCCCGTGCCGCTACGACCCGCGCCACCGGCTCGGCGACGACGCCTGCCCCTACACGGCCGGGTACTGGGCGTTCCTGGACCGCAACCGGGAGCGGCTGCACGGCAACGTCCGGCTCGCCCAGCCGCTGCGCCAGCTCGACCGGCTGGCCGATCTGGACGCCGTCGTCGAGCAGGAGCGCCACCGCGGCTCGCACGCGCCCTGATCGCCACAGGACGGGGTCAGTGAATGCCGCCGCACGCGCTGCACACGTTCGGGGTCCGGACCATCAGGCCGAGCTTCTCCAGCGTCCACTCGTCGGTGATCTTCTCGTCCTCGGCCAGCAGCATGATCCGGGTGAGCACCCGCAGGGTCGGGTAGTCGGGGGTGTCGACGGTGCGGAACAGCGACCGGTGCAGGTTCTCCCCGAAGGAGTACGGCAGGTCGCGGAGCTGCCGGCCGGTGCCGACGATGACCTCGCCGGTGCCCAGGTGCACCCGGTAGCCCGCGCGCGTGCCGTCGACCACGACGGTGTCGCCGTGCCGGGTGACCCGGTCGATCCGGTCGCCGAACACGGCGGTCATCAGGTCCGCGCGGGCGCGGGCCAGGCCGGTCGCGTAGTCGCCGGCGCTGCGCCGTCCCGCCAGGGCTGCCTGGTCAAGGTCGCGTACCGCCTCGGAGAACACTCGCGCGGGCACCTCGCGGGCGGGCACGGCGGTGCCGCCGTCGCGGAACCCCAGCCGCGCGAAGCCGACCTCGCCCGCACTCCAGCAGCCGGTCGTGACGCCGTCCAGCACGGCGGTGTACGCACCGAAGCACCTGATCGCCTGCGGCGGCGCGCCATCGAGCAGCGTCCAGCCACGAGCCACGAGCTGCCTGCCCGCCGCGCCGCCGTCGATCGCGCGGCCCGTGAAGCGGGTGGCCTGCCCGGCGGCCTCGTCGGGGGTCGGCGCGTACCACTCGCGGAACAGCTGCGACGTCGGCTGGCACAGCCTGCGCCGGGCCGCCTCGGCCTGCCAGGTGCCCAGCACCCCGGCGGCGGCCAGTTCAGCGGGGTGCGCCGCGGTCACCGGGCCGCTGGTGTCCACCTCGTCGAGCAGACCGAACCGCCCCTCCCCGTCCTGCCACACCAGCAGCGGCAGCAGGGCGGCACCGGCCTGGGTGGCGCGCAGCCGGGCCAGCTCCGCGGGCGGCAGCGGCGTGCCCGTGGTGACCAGGCGGTGCAGCATCGTACGCAGCCGCGCGGTGTGCCCGCGCAGCAGTTCGTGCTGCTCCCGCAGCGGGGCGAGGGCCTTGTCGTCGCGTACGGCCTTGGGCAGCGTCTTCAGGACGCGGGAGCCTTTCGTCGCGACGAGCGCCGGCTCACCGCCGTCGAACCCGGTCACGGTCGTGTACCCGCCGGTGACCAGCGGCGGCGGCACCGGCGTGGGCGCGTGGGCCTGCCCGGCGGCGTCCAGCGCCGCCGCGTGCGGGTAGCCGCCGACCTGGGCCAGGTGCTCCAGGGCGACGTTCACGGCAGCCTCGTGCTGGCGGCGGCGCTCCCCGGCGGACAGCGCCATGCCGCGCCGGTGCACGTCGCGCAGCGCCACCCAGCGGTCGAGCGCGGTCTCGCCGTCGGCGAGCGGCAGCATCCCGTACGCCGTGATCCCGACCGGCGAGTCCTTGGCGACCCGCGTCATGATCGGGCCGCGGCGCAGGCCGAGCGCCGCCGCGACCACGTCGTTGGGTGCCAGTTTCAGCAGCCGGGCCGCGGCGGCGTCACCGAGAGCGGCGGCCGCGGCGAGGATCGCGGCGCGGTCGAGGCGCAGCACCCGGTTGACCGCCTGACCGGCCTGGATCAGCCGCAGCAGCCGCTCGCCGCCGGCCAGGCCGAGCAGCGGCAGCAGCACCTGCGCGTCCCCGGCCCCCAGCCGCAGCGTGAACGCCTGCTCGCGGCGTTCGGCCGGGGCGTCGCGCAGCCACTCGACCAGCTCGGCCCGCTCGGCCGGGGTCAGCTCGGCGGCGCCGATGTGCCGGGCGACGCGCCAGTTGCCGGTGAAGTCCAGCGCCCACCGTACGAAACGCAGCCCGCGCGGCCGGGGCCGGATCTGGACGCGGTCCCAGTCGGGGTCCGGCGCGTGGAGCATCCGCCAGACGTGGTCGTCCCAGGCGGGCCGGAACCGGTCGCCGGTCGCGGCGTGGACCACGGGTTTGGCGGGGTTGACCAGGGCGCGGACGAAGTCCTCGTCGGCGGCGACCCGGGTGACCAGTTCGTCGTCGAGCTCTCCGGCCGCCTGGAGGGCGTCGAGCAGCGGCGGCCACGAGTCGTCGCAGACGACGCCGAGCGGGGTGCGCGCGATGGCCCGTAACAGCCGCAGGTCGCCGGCTTCGAGCGCGGCCTCGGCGAGCGGATCCAGCCTCCTGTCGGGAAAGGACCGCTCGTCGAGCAGTTTCTCCAGCGCGCCGAGCCGGGCCGTGGTCGGCCAGGGCGCGTCGAGCACATCGGCGGCGTCGGTCGGGTCGGTGAGCGGGAACGCCTCGTCGTAGATCCGGTCCAGTTCCTGCCGGTCGGCGTTGGCCAGGGTGCCGTCACCGAGCTGGCGCAGCAGGTGCCCGGCGGTCGTACGCAGCGCGGCCGGGTCCGCCGACGCGGCGTCCCTGCGTGCCCGGTGGATCAGCGCCATCAGCGCCAGCGTGCCGCCCGGCATGTCCAGCATCGCGTCCTCCGCATGTTCCGCACCCTTGATCGCCGAGCAGACCCTAAGGGACGGCTGCGACAGGTGCTGCGGCACGACTGCCGCACCTGTTGACGCATTCGCCTTCACCAATTTACGATGTGCGTCTTCGGCGACCGGTAAGCGTTTTCCCTCCGTCCCCACGGGAGTGCCCCACCATGACTCGCCGTCGTCTCATCGTGCCCGCCATCGTCGCCCTCGCCGCCCTGGTGCTGTCGACGTCGGTGGCCGGCCCCGCCTCCGCCGCACCCCGTTTCCGGGTGCTGGTCTTCTCCAAGGTCACGAACTTCTACCACGACTCGATCCCGGCGGGCGTGGCCGCCGTCCAGCAGCTCGGCGTCGCCAACAACTTCGAGGTCGAGGCGACGACCGACGCCGCCGCGTTCACCGACGCGAACCTGGCCCGGTTCGACGCGCTGGTCTTCAACAACACCAACTCCACGCCCGCCTCGGGCGCGCTGCTCAACGCCGCGCAGCGGCTGGCGCTGCAGAACTTCGTGCGGGGCGGGGGCGGCTGGGTCGGCCTGCACGCCGCGTCGGCCAGCGAACGCGACTGGGCCTGGTACGACGGGCTGGTCGGCACTATCTTCGACCAGCACCCGGACTTCAGCTCCACGGGCGGGGTGTTCCCGGGCCGGGTCAAGGTGCTCGACCGTGCGCACCCGTCCACAAAGAACCTTCCTGAGCTGTGGGAACGCAGCGAGGAGTGGTACAACTGGATCACCAACCCGACCGGCCGGGTGCACACCCTGGCCCAGATCAAGGTCCGCGACGGCATCCCCGGCATGAACGAGGGCGTCGACCACGCGTACTCGTGGTGCCAGAACTACGACGGCGGCCGGTCCTGGTTCACCGCGGGCGGGCACAGCATCTCGTCGTTCTCCGAGCCGTACTTCCTCGACCACCTGCGCTACGGCATCGAGTGGGCCGCCGGGGCGGTCGCCGGCGACTGCAGCGCCACCCAGAACGGGCAGTTCCAGCGCGTCCCGCTGGTGACCGAGGACCTGGCCGACCCGTTCGAGCTGGCTGTCGCGCCGGACCGGCGGGTGTTCTACATCCAGCGCACCGGCAAGGTGAAGGTCATCGACCAGGCGACCCTGGCGGTCACCACGCTGATCGACTTCGCCTACACCCCGGCCCAGACCAGCCAGTCCGACGGGCTGCTCGGCCTGACCCTGGACAACAACTTCGCCACCAACAACTGGCTGTATCTGCTGTGGTCGGACAAGACACTGAACCAGCTGAACCTGTCCCGGTTCACGGTCACCGGGTCGACGATCGCGCTCAGCTCGGAGAAGCGGCTGCTGACGGTCCCGACGCTGCGCGGGGAGGCCCGCGCCAACTCGCACATGGGCGGGTCCATCGCGATGGGCCGGGACGGCAACCTCTACGCCGCGATCGGCGACAACACCGACCCGTTCGAGTCCAGCGGCTACACCCCGATCGACGAGCGGTCCGGCCGCCGGGCGTTCGACGCCCAGGGCACCTCGGGCAACACCAACGACCTGCGCGGCAAGATCCTGCGCATCCGGCCGCAGGCCGACGGGACCTACACCGTCCCTTCGGGCAACCTGTTCGCGCCGGGCACGGCCAAGACCAGGGCCGAGGTGTACGCGATGGGCTTCCGCAACCCGTTCCGCATCACCATCGACCCGTCCACCAACGCCGTCATGGTCGCCGACTACGGCCCCGACGCGACGGCCGCCAACGCCAACCGGGGCCCCGAGGGCACCGTGGAGTTCAACCGGGTGACCAGCGCGGGCAACTACGGCTGGCCGTACTGCATCGGCAACAACATCGCCTTCAACGACTACAACTTCGCGACCAGCACCTCGGGGGCGAAGTTCAACTGCGCCGCGCCGGTCAACAACTCGCCGAACAACACCGGCCTGACCACGCTGCCCGCCGCCCGCTCCGCCCTGGTCTGGTACGCCTACTCGGCCTCCGCCCAGTTCCCGGAGCTCGGCACCGGCGGCGGCGGCCCGATGGCCGGCCCCGTCTACGACTACGACCCGGCCAACCCCCGGATCTCGAAGTTCCCGCAGTACTTCGAAGGCAAGTGGATCGTGTACGAGCTGACCCGGCAGTGGTGGAAGACGCTGTCGCTGCACCAGACGGCGCAGACGTTCACCGACCCGCGCTTCGGGGCGACCACGGTCGGCTCGCTGCAGTCCATCAACGGCATCTTCGCGGGCATGAGCTGGATCCAGCCGTTCGAGGCCGAGTTCGGGCCCGACGGGTCGCTGTACGTCATCGACTTCGGGGCCGGGTCCGGCAGCGGGCGCGGCGGCTCCAACGAGGGCGCGGGCATCTACCGCATCGACTACGTGGCCAACGGGGTGCCGCCGACGGCGAAGATCACCGCGAGCCGTGACAACGGCCCGGCACCGCTGGCCGTGACGTTCTCCAGTGCCGGATCGGTGGGGGCGACCAGCTACGCGTGGGACTTCGACGGCAACGGCACCGTCGACTCCACGGCCGCGAACCCGTCGTACACGTACACGGTCAAGGGCCGGTTCAACGCGCGGCTCACCGTGACCGGCGCGGGCGGGCTGACGGCGGTGGCCAGCACCGAGATCACCGTCGGCAACACCCGCCCGACGGTGACCATCAACGTGCCGCAGGGCGGGTTCTTCGAGTTCGGCGACCGCATCCCGTACACCGTGACGGTCACCGACCCGGAGGACACCACGATCGACTGCAACCGTGTCGTGGTGCAGACCCTGCTCGGGCACGACTCGCACGCCCACCCGCTGGACAACTACGTCGGCTGCTCGGGCACGCTGGTCACCGAGTCCGGCGGCGGCGACGGCCACGGACCGGGCACCAACCTGTTCACCCTGATCAGCGCCCAGTACACCGACGCCGGCGCGACCGGGGCACCCGCCCTGGTGGGCTCGCTGCAGGTCGAGTTGCAGACCCGCAGCATGGAGGCCGAGCACTTCGACGCCTCCTCCGGTGTCACCGTGCTCGACCGGGCCACGGCGCAGGCCGGCCGCCGCCTCGGCGACGTCGACAACGGGGACTGGATCAACATCGGGCCGGTCAACCTGCAGAACATCGGCGGCGTCGTGGTCGGGGCCAGCTCCGGCGGCACCGGCGGCACGATCGAGTTCCGCAACGGCTCCCCCACCGGGGCACTGCTGGGCACGGCGACCATCCCGGTCACCGGCAGCTACGACTCGGTGGTGTCGCCGACGATCCCGCTGACCAATCCGGGCGGCACGTTCACGCTCTACCTCAAGTTCGTCAAGTCCGGGCAGACCGGCGACCCCGACATCATGGCGCTGGACTGGCTGCGTTTCAACGGGCGCGGCGTCAAGTCCGAAACCGGCGCGACGCTGACCGTCTCGGCCACGCCCACCACCGGCACCGGCCCGCTGACCGTCGCCTTCAACAGCACGTCCACGGCCCCGCCGGGGCGCACCATCGTGGACCGGGAGTGGCGCTTCGGCGACAACACCGCCACGGTGCACGCCGCGTCGGCCAGCCACGTCTACAGCCGCAAGGGCACCTACACGGCCTGGCTGACCCTGACCGACAGCGTCGGGGCCACCCATTCCAGCAGTGTGGTGATCACCGTCAACTGAACGACGGGGCGGTCGGCTGCCACGCGGCCGACCGCCCCGCCCAGCGAATCCGCGTCAGCTCTGCGACACCGGCTCGATAGCGGGCTCGGATGCGGGCCGCATGGCCCGCACGACGAAACCGAGCGCGATCAGCGTGTACATCGGATAGCCGAGTTCCCGGAAGTCGAGGGCGTCGCCGATGTACCAGGTGGCCGGGTCGAGGCCGAAGTCGTAGTCGACGAGCGCGAACACCAGCCACAGCGGCGCGTACGACCGGTCGAGGATCTCGGCCGGGTCGGCGGCGGCCACGGCCGACGGCATGAGCTGCACCAGCACCGCCACGTCGGCGATCACGACGGCCCCGAGCACCCCGGCGATCCACGCCGCCCGGACCATGCCCCGGCGCGCGAGGACCGCGGCGACGGCCAGCACGACCACCAGGCCCGCCAGCCAGACCAGGCCGCCGTCCCGCCTGTTCGGGGTCTTGTCCCACTGCAGGACAGCGAACACGACCGCCGGGACCAGGACCGCGAGCACCGCATACCAGCCGCGCAACCGCAGCGGACCCGCGAGGCGGTACGCGGCCGCGGCCAACAGTCCGGAGACGACCACGGCAGCCAGCAGGTAGACCCAGTCCACGTCCGCGTGGTCCATCGTCCTGCCGGTGGTCAGACCCCAGCCGAGCACGGTCGCGAGCACCCCCGCCACCAGCAGCACCACAGCCAGCACCGGGGTCAGCACGATCCCGGCGATCTTTCTTGGATTGACGTCGGCCATGCCGCATGGTGCCACGAGCCGGCGTCACGTGCTGTCCCCGCGCCACGGCGACGGAGCGCCATCGAAAACTTTCGTAAACCGTTGACGCCCTGCTTCCGGACGGATAGACAGTGACAGCAGCGAATGTGATCGCTCACAACGATCGTCCCGTCGGCGCTCCGGCACACCGGAGCCTCCCCGCAGCGGCGGGCGGTCGCCCCTTCACCGTCCCTGGAGGAGCCCCATGCAGCACCGAGCACGGCCCATCCTGCTCGCCCTGGCCCTGGCGGCCGGAGCGACGACCGTCCCGGCCGCGCCCGCCTCGGCCGCACCGACCGCCTGGCTGACCGTCGACGCCGGACACACCACCGCAGCCGTCAACAGCACCCAGTTCGGGCACATCGTCGAGGACATCAACCACTCCGTCGAGGGCGGCCTCAACGCCAACACGGTCCGCAACGCCACCATGAAGGAGAACGGCATCTCCTCGTGGTCGCTGCTGACCTCCGGCGGCGGCACCGGCGCGGTCGCCCTGGACACCGCGAACGGCCTGAACGCCGCGAACCCGAACTCGCTGCGCCTGACCGTCGGCGCCAACGGCGCGGGCCAGCGTGTCGGGGCCGCCAACGCCGGGTTCTACGGCGTCGGCGTACGCCCGTCGGCGACGTACCAGGTCTCCTTCTTCGCCCGCGCCGACCAGGCGTTCGGGCCGGTCACGGTCAGCCTGGAGAGCACCGGCGGCACCGTGTACGCCAGCGCGCCCGTCGGCACCGTGGGCACGGGCTGGGCCCGCTACACGGCCACGCTGACCACGTCGGCGTCCGCGCCGGTGTCGACCGCCAACCGGTTCGTGGTGTCGGCCAACGGCACCGGCGCGGGCCGCACGCTGTGGCTGACCGTGGTGCAGTGCAACGCGCCGACGTTCGCCCCGACCGGCAACATCCGCGCCGACCTGCAGCAGAAACTCGCCGACACCAACCCCGGCTTCATCCGGGTGCCCGGCGGCAACTACCTCGAAGGCGGCGTGCTGGCCAACCGGTTCGCGTGGAAGAACACCATCGGCGCGGTCGAGCAGCGCGCCGGGCACCTCAACGACGCCTGGGGCTACTGGTCCACCGACCACTTCGGCCTGCTCAACTACCTGCTGATGGCCGAGCAGGCCGGGGCCGAGCCGCTGCTGGGCGTGTTCGCCGGATACACGCTCAACGGCAGTGTCACGCCGCAGAACCAGCTCGCGCCGTTCGTCCAGGAGGCGCTGGACGAGATCGAGTACATCACCGGCAGCACCAGCACCACCTGGGGCGCGCGCCGCGCCGCCGACGGCCACCCGGCCCCGTTCCCGCTGCGCTACGTCGAGATCGGCAACGAGGACTGGTTCGACGGCAGCGGCAGCTACAACGCCTACCGGTACCCGATGTTCTACGACGCGATCAAGGCCGCGTACCCGCAGCTGGAGATCGTCGCGTCGATGCCGGTGACCTCCCGGCCCATGGACGTCATCGACGACCACTACTACAACGGCAACCCGGCCGGCATCGCCGCGCTGGCCACCCGCTACGACAGCGCCGACCGCAACGGCCCGAAGGTGCTCGTCGGCGAGTACGGCGTCACCAACGGCAGCTCGGCGAACCCGACCGGCACCCTGTCCGGCGCGATCGGCGAGGCGGCGTTCATGACCGGCCTGGTCCGCAACGCCGACCTGGTCATGGCGGCCGCCTACGCCCCGGCGCTGACCTCGGTCGACAACTGGCAGTGGTCGTCGAACCTGATCGGCTTCAACGCGGTGTCCTCGTACGGCTCGCCGTCCTACCACGTGCAGAAGATGTTCGGCACGCTGCTCGGCGACCACGTCGTGCCGGCGCAGCTGACCGGCGCGTCCGCCGACGTGCGCGCGGTGGCCACCCGCACCACGTCGGGCACCGTCTACGTGACCGTGGTCAACCCGACCGCGAGCGCGGTCGAGACCCAGCTGACGATCAACGGAGCGACGTCCGTCGGCGGCACGGCGACGGTCACCACGCTGACCGGTGACCCGAACGCGCGCAACAGCATCACCGCCCCGAACACGATCGCGCCCACCACCACGACCACGGCCGCCGGGGCGAGCTTCGTACGCACCTTCCCCGCGAACTCGGTCGTCGTGCTGACCCTGTCGACCACGGGCTCGGCGACGCCGCTGCTGGCCGTCGGCAAGGGCACATCGCTGCGGGCCACCACACCCGGCTACACCGACCGGTCGGTACGCCACTCCGGCGGGGTCGCCGTCACCGCGGCCATCACCGCGACCAGCGCCGCCACCGACAAGAAGAACGCGTCGTTCCTGGTCCGGACCGGGCTGGCGGGCAGCGGCTGCTACTCGCTGGAGTCGCGGGACAACCCCGGCAGCTTCCTGCGGCACTACAACTACCAGGTGCGGCTGGCGGCCGACGACGGCAGCGCCCAGTTCGCCGCCGACGCGACGTTCTGCGCGGCCGACGGCAACAGCGGGCAGGGCGTGTCGCTGCGGTCGTACAACTTCCCGACCCGCTACCTGCGCCACCACGCCAACCAGGTGTGGATCGCCAGCAACGGCGGCGCCCTGCCCAGCGACGCGACCGCCAACTGGGCCCAGGACACCACGTGGCGGCTCACCACGGCCTGGTGGCGCAGTGACGCGAACGTGACCGCCGGGTCGTACCAGTCGCTGCAGGCGACCACCCCCGGCTTCACCGACCGGTACGTGCGCCACCAGGGCTACCTCGGCTACACCGCCCAGGTCGCCGGTGCCTCGGCGGCCACCCTCAAGCAGGACGCTACGTTCCGGATCGTCACCGGGCTGGCCGACAACTCGTGCTACTCGTTCGAGTCGCGCAACTTCCCCGGCTACTACCTGCGGCACACCGACTACCGGGTCCGGCTGGACGCGTTCAGTTCGGCTCCGCTGTACGCGGCCGACGCGACGTTCTGCGCGCAGCCGGGCAACAGCGGCAGCGGGCTGTCGTGGCAGTCGTACAACTTCGCCAACCGCTACCTGCGCCACTACAACAGCGAGGTGTGGGCGGCGGGCAACGGCGGCACGCTGGCCGCCGACGCCCCGGCCAACTTCGCCGCCGACACCAGCTGGCTGACGGCCGCGCCGTGGGCGCCGTGACGTCCTGAGGCCGTGGGCCCGGGTTGTCCCGGGCCCACGGCACGTCAGCGCAGGCAGAACTCGTTGCCGTCGGGGTCGGCCAGCGCCGTCCAGCCGGGTTCGCACTGCCCGCCGTCGCGCCGGGTCGCGCCGAGGGAGAGCAGGCGCTCGACCTCGGCCTCCCGGTCGCCGGCGGGCGGCGTCAGGTCGAAGTGCAGCCGGTTGCGGCCGGTCTTCTCCCGCACCGGCGGGCCGCCCCAGGTGAACTTGGTGCCGCCGTGCGGGGACTGGACCGCAGTCTCCTCGTCCTGGTCCCAGACCAGCGGCCAGCCGAGCGCCGCGCTCCAGAAGTAGCCGACCGCCCGGGTGCCGTCGCAGGCCAGGGCCCCGATGACGCCGCATCCGGCGAGGAAGTTGTTGCCGGGCTCGATGACGTCGAACTCGTTGCCGTCGGGGTCGCCGAGCACCACGTGGGCCGCGTCCGGGCCCTGGCCGATGTCCAGCCGTGCTCCGCCGAGCGCGAGCGCCGTGTCCACCCGCTGGCGCTGATCCTCCAGCGAGGTGCTGGTCAGATCGAAGTGCGCCTGGTTGGGCGCGGTCTTGGGCTCGACGGTCGGCACGAAACGGAGCAGGTATCCCGGGTCGCCGTCGGGCAGGATCGTGACGCCGTCGTCGGCCAGCCGCCGCCCCAGCACCCCCGCATAGAACCGTGCGAGCTCCCCCGGTCGGAACGCGTCGAAGCACACCGCATACAGCTGACTGGCCATTACCTGATCATCTCCGTCCGCCGGTTACCCAGCCCGGAGCCTACGGCGGGCCCGGCCCGCCCGCAGCCGAGTTACCGCCCTTCACAGCCGTTGCCACAGCGCGGGCACGTTCGGCGGCTCCCAGCCGACCTGCGACAGGTGCGGCTGACGGCACTGCCAGCGCGCCCCGGCGTACGTCACGACGGCGCCGGTGGCATATGACGTGTTCACCGTCCACGCGGCCTCGGTCGGCGGCTGGGTGGGCGGGGTCGACGGACCGGCCGTGGCCGCGAGCACCGCGCCGAGCCCGGAGGCCTGGGTGCGCCAGTCGCGGGCGTTCGGGGTCGCGCCGGTCCAGCGCTGGCCGATCCGGTTGAGGCTGTCGCGGTCGGACTGCCAGATCGTGTCGGCCTGCCGCTGCGCGTAGGTCCGGTACGCGGCGACCCCGGAGGCGTCGGCGAGGTCCATCAGATACCGCATGAAGATGCCCTTGAACTGCTTCTGGTTGTCGTCGCAGCTGTTGGCCGGGTCGCAGGACTCGGTGAGGATGCCCGAGCGGGTCAGCACGGTCGAGTTCATCGCCGCGTCGGCCAGCTGCCGCGCCCTGGTCAGCAGTGCCGCGTTGCCGGTGGCCCGCCACAGCTCGACCGCCCCGCCGATGGCCAGCCCCTGGTTGTACGTCCACACGGTCTGGCCGTTGTTGGCGCAGCCGCCGGTGATCCCGTCGTTGACCAGCCCCGACGCATTGACCATGCCGCTGGCCGAGAACCAGTTCCAGCCCGCGTTCGCCCGGTTCAGCCACAGCGTGTCGCCCGCGATGCGGTTGTGCAGCGCGGCGGTGAGCTTGATGTACAGGCCGATGGTGACCGCGTTCTTGTAGGTGCGCTCGCGGTTCCACCAGACCCCGCCGCCGCAGACCCCGTCCCAGTACGAGTGCATGTAGTTGCCGATGGTGACGGCCATGTTCAGGTACTTCGCGTCGCGGGTGACGTCGTAGGCCTGCACCCAGGCCAGCGCCCACCAGCCGGTGTCGTCGATCGCGCGGCTGATGAAGTTGCCCTCGATCGCGTCACCGCTCTTCTGCCCGGCGGGCATCACGCCCTTGTTCAGCTCGTACGTCCGGTCGATCAGCCAGCGGTAGTCGGTCCGGCCGGTGCGTGCCGCGTAGTCGGCGAGCGCGGTGACCGCGACCGCGGAGTTCCACCAGCTCGACGGCCACCACGCGGTGTCGGTGCGGTAGGCCCAGGCCAGCGCGTCCGCGGCGGCGGCCGGGCGGTCGGCGGCGGGGCGGGCCCAGGCCGTGCAGCTGCCGTTCGCGCTGCCGGTGGCCCGGCCGCAGGCACGGACCGCGCCGCCGTAGAGCAGCGAGCGCGGGTCACGGCTGTTGACCATGGTGGTGCGCACCGAGGCAGCCCCGGACGGGACGCTGATCCGGCCCAGCGACGAGCCGTCCGGCCACGAGACGCCCTCGTCCCAGGACCGGTCCAGCCACACCTCGTCACCGGCGGTGCCCGCGGCGAGCGTGGCCCAGGCCAGGCCGCGGTTGTCCAGGTGCAGGTCGATGCGGCGGTTGCTGATCGTGGTGCCCGGCACGGGCTGGTTGTCGCCGACGGCGGTGGCCGGATCGGCTCCGTCGCAGACCGCGTCGCAGACCTTGGTGTACGCCCAGGCGGTGCAGGTGACACCGCCCGCGTCGCCGCACGCGCGGACCATGCCGCGCCGGTGCGCTGCGGGATCGCCCACGTTGTACATCAGGGTGCGGGTGCCGGTCCAGGTCGCCGGGATGCTGGCCCGGCCGAGCAGGCCGTCCCAGGTGGAACCGTTGGTCCAGGTGCGGTCGAGCCACACGGAGTCGCCGAGCACGCCGTGGTCGATGCTGGCCCAGGCCATCCGGTCGGTGTCGGACACGTGCAGGACCAGGCGACGCCCGTTGAGGTTGACCTCCGGCACGGGGAACGTCTCCTGGCGGGCCAGCGACGGGTCGCGGGTGTCGCAGTAGAGCGCGCACACGGTCGGCGCGGCGGCGGCCGGGGTCGCGACGACCGCGCCCGCGAGCCCGGCGAGCAGCGCCGTGATGAGAACCGTCAGTCTGCGCATCGGATCCACCTCGCTCCGGGGCGCGTACGAGTTCCGGCACGTAGCAACGGATTTTCGTCGGCACCTGTCGATGTCTGGGGGTCGAAGTTAACAAACTTAACGGTTGACTGTCCACGGCGCGGCCGTGCCATCACGGCGAGGGGGAACCGGCGACGGGCAGCGCGGCGTCTCAGGTGTCGACTACCGGCAATGGAGGGGACCATGCACGTAGGACATCTGGACACCGCCACCGCGACGCGGCGGGCGCTGCTGCTGGGACTGGCGGCTGCCGCAGCGGTGCCGCTCGTCGGCTGCGGCGGCGAGGACGGCGGCCCGGAACTGGTAACCGCGGCGGGCGTGGACCACGTCGCCCCGCCCGCCGACGCACCGGTCGGGGCCACCGCCGACGGGCTGACCGCCTTCGGCCACCGGGTGTTCCAGGCGGCGGCCGAGCCGGGGAAGAACTTCGTCGCCTCGCCGCTGAGCATCGCGCTCGCGTTCTCGATGGTGCGCGCCGGTGCGGGCGGCACGACCGCCAAGGAGCTCGACAGCGTCTTCGGGTTCCCGGCCACCGGCCGCGACCAAGCGTACAACGCCATCAGCGCGCGGCTCGCCACCGTGGACATCCCGCCAGAGCCGGAAAAGGGCCCGCGCGACCCGAACGGAAAGCGCAACCCGCCGGTGGTGAGCATCGGCAACGCCCTGTTCCCGCGGCAGGGCCTCACCATCGGCGCGGACTTCCTGCGCACCCTGGCCGAGCAGTACGCGGCGGGTGTGCGCCCGGTCGACTTCGGCGGCGACGCGACGAAGCAGATCAACGCCTGGGTGGACCGCCAGACGGCAGGCCGGATCAAGGAGGTGTTCGACACCCTCCCGGCGAGCACGATGCTGGTGCTGGCCAACACCATCTACTTCAAGGCCGACTGGCGCGCCTACTTCCTCGACGTCGCCGACGCCGCGTTCACCCCAGCCGACGGCACGGTGATCCAGACGCCGACCATGCGCGCCTCCCTGCGGACCCGCTACGCCGAGACGGGCGGCGTCACCGCGGTCGAACTCCCCTACGCCGAGGGCCCGTACGCGATGTGGCTGATCCTGCCGCCGCCCGGCGGCAAGCCGGAGGACACCCTGGCCGGGCAGGTGCTGGCCCGGCTGCGGGGCTCGTTCACCGAACAGCAGGTCGAGGTCGCCTTCCCGAAGTGGGACTTCGCGTCCGACATCGATCTCGGCACCGTGCTGCCCGCGCTCGGTGTCAAGGAGGCTTTCGGCGGCGGAGCGGACTTCAGCGGCATCTCCCCCGGGCTGTTCATCGCGAAGGCGGTGCACAAGGCCAACATCACCGTGGACGAGTACGGCACCGAGGCCGCCGCCGTCACGGGCATCGCCATGGCGATGAGCGGGCCGCCGACGCCGACGGCGCGGTTCGTCGCCGACCGGCCGTTCGCGTTCGCCATCGTCGGCGGACCCGACCGCATCCCGCTGTTCATCGGCCGCGTCAGCGACCCCTCGGCCAAGTGACCTGCGTCTGCGTGGCACGGCGCGGGGCCGCGAAAGCGGTTGCCGCGCCGCGCCGGTCCCGGCGATGCTGCCCGGGTGCAGATGCATCCCGGACAGCTCTCCGTGACCGCGCAGACCGTCGCCTCGCTCATCGCCGAACAGTTCCCGCAGTGGCGGGACCTGCCCGTTGCCGGAGTGCGCTCGCAGGGCACGGTCAACGCCATCTTCCGGATCGGCGACGAGCTCACCGCGCGCCTGCCGCTGCAGGCCGGTGACGTCGGCGCGATCCGACGGGACCTGGTGGCCGAGGCGGCGGCGGGTCGCGAGCTGGCATCGCGTACCCGGTTCGCGACACCCGAGCCGGTCGCCCTCGGCGAGCCCGGCTGCGGATACCCGCTGCCGTGGTCGGTGCAGACCTGGGTGCCCGGCGTCATCGCCACCGAAAACGACCCCGGCGGCTCGGCGGCGTTCGCGCGCGACCTCGCCCTGTTCATCGGCGACGTGCGCGCGATCGACACCGGCGGCCGCACGTTCGGCGGCCGGGGCCGGGGCGGTGAGCTGCGCGGGCACGACGACTGGGTGCGGCACTGCCTGGACCGCAGCGAGGCGTTGTTCGACGTGCCACGGCTGCGGGCGATGTGGGCGCGGCTGCGGGAACTGCCGCGCGGTGACGCCCCGGACGTGATGAGCCACGGCGACCTGATCCCCGGCAACATACTCGTCGCGGGCGGGCGCCTGGCCGGGGTCCTCGACGTGGGCGGGCTCGACCCGGCCGACCCCGCACTGGACCTGGTCGGCGCGTGGCACCTGCTCGACCCCGGGCCACGGCAGGTGCTGCGGGCCGCTCTCGGCTGCGACGACGCGACCTGGGAACGTGGCATGGCCTGGGCGTTCCAGCAGGCGATCGGCGTGGGCTGGTACTACGTCGACAGCAACCCGGCGATGAGCCGGATGGGCCGGCGCACCATGGCGCGGATCCTGGCCGCCTGAAGCCGCCTCACCGGTCAGCCGCCGTGCCGAGCGCCTGGAAGAACTCGCGGACGTCCCCGGCGAGCAGGTCTGGGACCTCCATCGCGGCGAAGTGGCCGCCACGGTCGAACTCCGACCAGTGCCGGACGTCGTAGAGCCGCTCGGCCAGTGGCCGCACCGCCTGCGTGATGTCGTGGGCGAACACGGCCACGCCGAGCGGCACCCGGCACGTCAGCGGACCACCCCGCGGGGTGTCGTGGTGGAAGCGGCCCGCGGAGGCCGCGGTCCTGGTCAGCCAGTACAGCGAGATGTCGGTGAGCATCCGGTCGTCGCTGACCGGGGTGGCGGGGTCGGTCCACTGTGCGAAGCGTTCGGCGATCCACACGAGCTGGCCGACCGGCGAGTCGGTGAGCGCGTAGCCGATGGTCTGCGGGGTGAGGGCCGTCAGGGCCTGGTAGGGCGGCCGGTTCGCGATCAGCGCGCGGACCTTGTCCAGGCGCGCCTCGTCGGTGGCGGACACCACGACAGCCGGATCGGGCCGGGTCGGCAGGTAGTTGACGTGCACCCCGATGACCTGCTCGGGTGCCACCGCGCCGAGCATCATCGAGATGCCCGCGCCGAGGTCGCCGCCCTGCGCGCCGTAGCGCTCGTAGCCGAGGCGGCGCATCAGCTCGGCCCAGGCCCGCGCGACCCGGACGGCGTCCCAGCCGCGCTCGCGGGTCGGCCCGGAGAACCCGTAGCCGGGGATGGACGGGATCACCAGGTGGAAGTCGCGCGACAGCGGCTCGATGACATCGAGGAACTCCAGGAACGAGCCCGGCCAGCCGTGGGTGAGGATCAGCGCCAGCGCGTCGGGGTTCGCGGACCGGACGTGGACGAAGTGGATGTTCTGGCCGTCGATCTCGGTGATGTAGTGCGGCAGCTCGTTGAGCGCGGCTTCGTGGATACGCCAGTCGTAGCCGGTGCGCCAGTATTCGGCCAGCTCCTTGAGCCGGACCAGCGGAAAGCCGTACTCTCCGGCCGCGTCGGGGACCTCGTCGGGCCAGCGGGTTCGGGCGAGCCGGTCCGTCAGGTCGTCGAGGTCGGCTTGGGGGATGTCGATCCGGAATGGCGTGATCATGAATGGCGACCTCATTCGTTCGAGTGCCTAACGTTTGACTCCCTAACGATAGCGAATATCGTTAGGGCACCAAACGATTCGTGGGGTCGATCACACGATCACGGTTCACCGCCGGACGATCCGGCTACTCGCCGCCGCCCTCGGTGGCGTACCACGAGTCGAACCTGGCGCCCGGCGGGCGCAGGCTGTGCGCACCCGAGCGTGCCACCACGCGCAGGCCGTCCTCCCGCCGCGCGTCCCGCCGGCGGTAGAACGCCAGCACGGCCAGTCCCGGCACCGCCATGAAGCCGACGACCATGAACCAGGCCACCGGGGTGGTGGCAGGCCGGTCCGGCAGGTGGTCCGCGAACGTCGCGCCGACCGCACCGGCCAGCACCACGGCCCCGACGGCGCACAGGGCCGCGAGCAGCCACCACCGCCACCGCAACCGGCGCGTGGCGTCGACGCTGTACACGGTGCACTCGACCGGGATGCCGCAGACGTCGCAGACGACCGGTACGGTGATCTTCCCGTGCGGCGGGCGCGCGACCCCCAGCGGTTGCAGGGCGTACTCGCTGTAGCCGCCGCTGGGGTTGCTCTCGGACGCCACCAGGTGCGCCAGGTGCCGGTCCGGCACGTCAGCAGCCATCAACGCCTCCGCATCGCGTGGTGTCCGCCGTCGACCGTACACAATGGAGTCCCGGCTCAGGCGGGTTTGACGGGCTGGCGGAGGATCGTCTTGAGCTTGGCCGGTTCGGTGCGGCGCGGGTCGCTGAGGTAGATCTCGTGGTGGTCGCCGTTGAAGGTCAGGCCGCGCTCGGGTAGATAGCCTCGGTGCAGCCGGTCCAGGATCGGGCCTTCGTCGTCGTACGATCCGATGTGCAGGATCTGCACGCTTCTGCCCTCGGCCAGGGTGCGCAGCCCGACGGCGGCCAGCGCCGGATTGTCCTTCTTCCTGGCGGCCTCGGCCACGGCGGCGCGGACCATCTCCTCGGTGATCCAGTCCGGCTGGCTGATCAGCATGGTCCACGCCCAGGCGGCCTTGTCCCGGGTGATGAAAACCGAAGGGTCGGCGGCCCGCCACAGCCCTTCGAGAGGGCCGACCACGAAATCCCGGTCGAGGGTCTTCTTGCCGGCGAACTTCAGCGTGTACGCGACCGTGAACAGCGCCTCGACGGCCTCGGTGTACGCCGGGGAGGTGTTCGGATCGCCCTCGCCGTCGACCGCCAGGTAGCGCAGCTCGGGCACGTCGACTTCGGTGAAGTCCTTCGACGGTGCGGTGTACAGGTCGCGGCGGGCCTTCTTGACGTCGTACCTGTCCAACGCGGTCTCCTTCGTCAGCGCACCGAGGGTGCGTTCGGCCCAGGCGGCGTCGGCCTGGAGCATGGCTTCGCAGTAGTCGAAGATCGCCACCGCGGCGGCGGGCAGCGGAGCCTGAGCCGCCCTGGCGGCGCGCACCTCGGCTAACTGCTCCCCGAGCGCCGCGAGCCGCCTGGTGAGCCCTGCCGCCACGTCCTGCTCCGCCAGCCCCGGACTGTTCGCCATGGCGACCAGGACCCGCGAGCGCACCGGCGTCAGGGCGGACAGCGCCTCCAGCGTCGCCGCCGCGCACAGGTCGCGGCCCACCCCGGTCACCCGGTAGGTGGCTCGCGACTTCGCCGGTCGCGGCCCCTCCCCGACGGCCTCGATCAGGCCCCGCCCGGCGAGCTTGTCGAGCAGGTAGTAGATGGAGGAGAAGCCCAGCGCGGTCCAGGCTCGGATGCCGCGCTGCTCGATGACCCGCTCCAGTTCGTAGCCGTGGCGCGGCTGTTCGAGCAGCAGTCCCAGCACGGTCAGCTCGGCGTCGGTCAGCGTCACGGCGCATATTCTAGCGCTAGAATAAAACTCGGCTCGACCGGCGTGACGGAACCCCGTGCCCCGGCGCCCACGACGGCATGACTCCAGGTGGTGCCCCTGCGACCGGTGCTATCGTCCGCCGATGACCGACAGCCTCGATGCCGCCATCGCCGCCGCGCTCGACTGGGAACCGCACGCTGAGGACACCCTGCGAGCCGCCGGGCTGCCGGGAGCGATGCGCGTCTTCGACCTGTACTACGGCAGGGCCAAGGCGCGGCTCGTCACGCGGGCCAACGGCCGCGACCTGGTCGACGGCTGGTCGGCTGTGCTGCACCTCGCGGCTTCGATCGCGCCGGAGCAGTTCCTCGCGCAGCTACCCCGCCGCGTCGGCACCACGGAGATCGTGATCCTCGGCGACATCGACGATCCGCGCGCGACGAAGATCCTGCGCGAGCAGGCAAGGCATCCCGACTTCCTGCACCGGTGCAACGCCGTGCGAGCGCTGGCCACGCACACCGACCCGAAGGCGCGCAAAGCGATCGAGGGCGCCCTGCGTGATCCGCACCTCGTGGTCCGGAGCTACGCGATCCGCGCCGTCGCCGACGCTGATCCCGGCCGGGGTATCACCCTGTACGAGGCGCAACTGCAGGAGCCCGGCCTCACCCCGCTCCTGCGGCAGGAGGCGCAGTGGGCACTCTCCTACCTCCGCGACGGGCAGCAGATACCGAAGAATCCCTGGTGAGCTTGGCAGAGCACCAGCGAAGGGATGCCGTGGCCTCCGGGAAGCCGCAGCAATGGGCCCCTGGTCCGTGCACTCTGCCCGACACTGCGGCGATCGTCAGTTGAGGTCGGCCAGGTAGACGGCGACGATGGCGGCGGCGAAGACGACGACGCCCACGGTGACCAGCATGGCGCCGCGGCCGGAGGCGGGCAGGTCGCCCGCTCGGATGGCCGCGCCCGCCGCGCGGTAGCGCACGTAGCCGATCACGGCCGTGACGATACCGAGGGCGAAGATGCCCAGCGCGGAGGCGGTCGCGGCCGGGCGGGCGTCGGCCAGGTGCAGCAGCGCCACTCCCCCGGCGAGCATCGTCAGCGCGGTACGCAGCCAGGCGAGCAGGGTGCGCTCGTTGGCCAGCAGGAACCGTACGTCGACGTCGAGGCGTTCGGAGCTCATCGGGGTAGTCCCGGTTCGTCGGCGGCGCAGCGGAACCCGGTGTGCCCGGTGGTGCTGTCCGGAGTGGACATGGTGCGGGCGGCGACCCGGTAGCGGTTGCAGTACGAGTCGTGGCACAGGTACGAGCCGCCGCGCACGACCCGGCCCGGCCCGCTGTCCGGGCCACGCGGGTCGGTCTGCGGGGCGCCGTCGCGGTGCAGGTCGGCGCTGAACCAGTCGCCGCACCACTCCCACACGTTGCCCGACGTGTTGAACAGCCCGTACCCGTTGGGCCGGTAGGCGTCGACCGGGGCGGTGCCGAGGTGGCCGTCGTCGCCGGTGTTGTGCCGGGGGAAGGTGCCCTGCCAGGTGTTGCAGCGGTGCTGCCCGCGCGGGGTGAACTCGTCGCCCCACGGGAAGCGCGCCTGGTCGAGGCCGCCGCGCGCGGCCTTCTCCCACTCGGCCTCGGTCGGCAGCCGCTTGCCCGCCCACGCCGCGTACGCGCCGGCGTCATGCCAGGACACGTGCACCACGGGATGGTTGGCGCGCTGGCCGACGTCGGAGCCGGGGCCCTCGGGCGCGCGCCAGGTCGCCCCGCCCACCGGCAGCCACCACGGGGCTCCCGGCACGTGCGCGTCGAGCACGTGTGCGGCGGCCTCCCGGCCGACGAACTGGTGGAAGACGTACGACCAGCCGAACCGCTCGGCGTCGGTGCGGTAGCCGGTGGCCTTGACGAACCTCGCGAACTGCGCGTTGGTGACGGCCTTCGGGTCGATCCGGAACCCGGCGACCGTCACCTCCCGCACCGGGCCCTCGCCGTCGGCGGGGAACGTGTCGGGGTCCTCGCTGCCCATCCGGAACATGCCGCCCGGAATGGCGACCATGCCGCGCACGACCGTCAGCGGGTCGTGCGCGGGCACGGCGAACCCCAGCTCGCGGGGCGGCTCGCCGGACGAGGACGCGGGGTGGGCACTGGGCCCGCAACAGGCCGTCACCTGCACATTGTCCGTCATGCCCGCGCCGGGCCGGTCACGACGTCGAACGGCAGGCCGCTGGACGCGTCGCCGCAGATGTCCCGCAGCGCCTGATAGAGGTCCGCGACGACCTCCGGGCGGTCGTGCCACAGGTTGACGGTCTCGCCGGGGTCGGCGGCGACGTCGTAGAGCTGGCCCTGCGGGTGGTCGCGGTCCCACGGCGGGTTGGCGTGGGCCTTGCCGGAACCGGAGCTGAACAGGGCCGAGATCGACGGCTCGGAGAAGCCGCCGCCGGAGCCCTCGGCGAAGATCGCCTTCCAGGGTCCGCGCCGGATCGCGAACCGGCCGCCCAGGCTGTGGTGGACCAGCGGCCGGTCGGCGGGCGGGGCCGCCGAAGCGTCTCCGGCCAGCGCGTCCAGCAGGTCGAAGCCGTCGGGTGCGGCCCCCTGCGGCAGGGCGACGCCGGTGGCGGCGGCGACCGTGGGCAGCACGTCGGTCAGGCAGATCGGGGCGTCGAGCACCGCCCCCTCGGGCAGCCGGCCCGGCCAGTTGGCGACGAACGGCTCGCGGTGGCCGCCGTCCCACAGGTCGCCCTTCTGGCCGCGCCAGTCGCCGTTGGGCCGGTGCACGCTGCTGTCCCCGTCGTCGTCGAAGATCGTGACGGCGCCGTTGTCGCTGGTGATGATGAACAGGGTCTGCTCGCGCTGGCCGCGCTCGTCGACGGCCGCGACGAGCTGCCCGACCATCCAGTCGACCAGGCACACCGCGTCGGCCCGGTCGCCGAGCCCGGACGCGCCGCGTACGACGTCGGGCGGCACGCACGGCCGGTGCGGGGCGCTGGGCGTCACGTAGCACAGGAACGGCTGGTCGGCCGGGACCGATCTGATCCAGTCGACGGCCTTCGCGGCGAACGTGAGGTCCACCGCCGCCTCGTCGAAGCCGTCGACGGCCAGGCCGGGGCGCTGCTCGGTGAGGTAGTACGGCTTCTCCCGGTCGGGGATGCCGACGGTGCGGTCCTGATCGAGGAACGCGTACGGCGGCATGTCCAGTGACCCGGCGATGCCGAAGAACCGGTCGAAGCCCAGGTCGAGCGGCCCGCCGGTGAACGGGGCGGTGTAGTCGACGTCGCGGCCGAAGTCGGTCTCGACGTCGTCGTGCAGCCGCGCACCGGGCGCGAACGCGTCGCGCACGCTGCCGTCGCGGTGCCGCCAGCCCAGGCCCAGGTGCCACTTGCCGAACGCGCCGGAGGTGTAACCGGCGGTGCGCAGCAGGTTGGCCAGGGTCGGCCGCTCCGGTTCGATCAGCGCCGGGCCGTGGCCCATCAGCACGAAGTTCTTCAGCGGGCCGCGCCAGGCGTAGCGCCCGGTCATCAGCGCGTACCGGCTGGGGGTGCAGACCGCCGACGCCGCGTGGCAGTCGGTGGCCCGCACGCCCCGGGCGGCGAGCGCGTCGATGTGCGGGGTGGGGATCGCCGAGCCGTAGCAGCCCAGGTCACCCCATCCCATGTCGTCGGCCAGGACGATGACGATGTTCGGGTGGCTCACGTGTGACAGCTTCCGTCGGTGCTCTTGTAGATCCGGATGGCGTTGGTGGTGTTCTGGTCGATCTGGAAGTTGCCGGCCTGCGCGTTGTTGAAGCAAGTGGCGTTGGCGTACACGTTCTGGAAGCTGACGTTGCGGACCTTGTGCGTGGCGTCCATGCCCTGGACCACGTTGGGCTGCTGGTACGTCGTGTACGCGTAGATGTTGCGGAAGATGATCTGGTCGAGTTCACCGTAGCCCTGGGCCGGGTCGTACCACTTGTTGTTCTCGATGGCCAGGTAGAACAGCCGCCAGGTGGCGTTCTCGACGCGGATGTCGTCGAACAGGTAGCGGCTCAGCGTGCCGCTGCCCGCGTGCAGCGCCCGGAAGATCGCGGTCTTGGCGATCTGGTAGTGCTCGGCGTGGATGACGTCGTTGTCGTAGACGTGGAACGTCTGCGGGTCCTCGTGGATGTTCCACGAGATCATGAACGACGCGCCGTTCTCCAGCTGCCAGATCGTGTTGCCGCGGGCGATGGTGTCACCCCAGAACAGCTTGATCGAGTCGTCGTTGGACTTGACGAAGTTGTTCTCCAGCAGGCTCTTGTGGCCGCCGACCATGCCGTCGGTGCTGTACCACCACGACATCGTTTTGACGTTGTGGATCGTGGTGTACTGCGCGAGCGCCCGGACGTTGAACCGGGGCGCGTCAACGAAGGTGACGCCTTCGATGAGCACGTTCTGCGAGCCCTGGTCGGCGATGTCGATCATGCCGGGCTGGTCCTTGTTCAGGTCCTGGTTGCCGGTGTCCATGAACAGGCCGGAGATGACGCCGCGGCCCTTGATGGCGAGGTTGCTGACCGGCCCGTTGGCGATGAACGCGGCCTCGACGAAGGCACCGCCCGCCAGGTAGATCGTCTGCCCGCTGACCAACTGCTGGCCCGCGCCGAGGAAGTGCTTGCCGGGACCGAAGTACCGCACGTTCGGGTCACTCGGGGAGGGCACGTCGACCTCGGGCGGGTTGGCGAACACCATCATCGGGTGCAGGACCGGGTTGTGGATGTTCGGCTCGAACTCCACCGACAGGTTGCCCGGCTGGGTGATCGTGAACGTGCACACGTTGTTGGCGAAGCTGGTGGCGATCGCGGCCGAGTAGGGCCGGACCAGGCAGCCGGTCGCCGCGCCCGCGGACAGCTTGGTCACCCGTACGGTGACCGGGCCGGAGAACGAGAACGACGTCCAGGACGTGTCCAGCTCCCGGTTGGTGTCGGTCTTGCGGGCCAGGATCTTGTAGGCGAACGAGTTCTGCGGGGCTCCCGCGCCGAGCGCGGCGGTGACGCTGTACTGGTCGGAGGCGGTCACCCCGGCCGGTCCCGGATACACCGACAGCTGGTCGGGGGTGCCGAAGGCCGGGTAGATGCCGCCGTAGGGCAGCGTGTCGCGGTGCGTGGCGATCTCGGCGACGGTGGCCGCCGCCGAGGCCGCGATGTTGTCGGCGATCGCGTCGACGGTCGGCACGGTGCCGGAGATCTGGGTGATCCCGCCGCCGAAGTCGTACTGCTTGCCGGTGTAGGGCGCGCCGTTCGCCGCGGCCGGAGCCGCGACGAGGGCGCTGAGGAGGGCGGTGACGAGCAGGGTGGTACCGGATCTGCGAAGCATGGGGGCGGTGCTCCTTGTCTGCGGTGTCCTTGCCTTGCGGTGTCCTTGCCTTGCGGTGTCCTGCGAAGGTCAGCCGAAGCGGCGCTGGAACTTCGCCTCGGGGTCCCACTCGTTGAGCCCGTCCTGCCCGAAGGCGGGGGCCAGCACGTAGTGGTCGTGGGTGTTGGCGAGCAGGTCGCGCAGCAGCCCGTGGTGGTGGGCGGCCTGCTCGGCGTGCTCGGGCGCGTCGACGAGGTTGGTCAGCTCGTACGGGTCGGTCTCCAGGTCGAAGAACTGCCACGGCTTGCCGCCGTGGGCGTCGCCGAGCACCGTGTACTTGTAGCGGCGGCTGCGCACACCGCGCCACGTCTCGTCGTGGAACGGCAGGCCGGGGCGCATCTCGGCGACGAACTCCAGCAGCACCGCCTCCCGGTCGAGGTGTTCGGTGGTGCCGTTGACCAGCGGGGTCAGGTCCAGGCCGGGTTTCGGGTCGCGTGGCGTGATCCCGGCCAGACCGAGCAGGGTCGGGAACAGGTCCTCGGTGCAGACCGGGTCGTCGACGGTCCGCGCGGTGGCGACGCCGCCGCCGGACACGATCAGCGGGATGCCGATCGACTCCTCCCAGGGCCGCTGCTTGGCCAGCAGTCCGTGGCAGCCGAGCAGCTCGCCGTGGTCGGCGGTGAGCGCGATGACGGTGTTGTCGAGCTGGCCGTTGGCGCGCAGGGCCTCGACGAGGCGGCCGACGTTGTCGTCCAGGTTCTCGATCATGGCGTAGTAGGTGCGCAGGTCGTCGAGCAGGTCCTTGCCGTGCGGGCCGCGCTTGTTGTACTCCTTGGCCAGCTCGACGTTGTCGCGCACCTGCACCGGCCGGTCGGCCCAGCGCTGCAGGTACTCCTCCGGCGCGGTGAAGATCGGGTGCGGCGGTTCGACGGACAGGACCGTGGCGTACGGCTGCCCGTCGCGGGCGCGCTCGTCGGCGTACTCGATGGCCAGGTCGAACAGCCCGTCGGTCTGGAAGCCCTCGATCTTGTGCGGGGTCGGGTCGTCCTCGTTCCAGTAGTAGGTGTCCCACGGGTCGTTGCAGATGTCGAACCCGGCGAAGCGCTGGAAGCGGCCCTGGAACGGCCGGGGCACCGGGGTGCGCGACGCCTTGACGACGTTGTGGCCCGGGTAGTGGCCGAAGTTGCCGTACAGGTGCCACTTGCCGAACAGCGCGGTGTGGTATCCGGCCTCGTTGAACTCGTCGGCGATGGTGCGCTCGGCCGGCGACATGCGCCACTCGATCGACGGGATGAACCGGGTGTGCGCGTGCTCGCCGGTGACCAGGCTGAACCGGAACGGCACGCACACCGGGTAGCTCGACGACGCGGCGTCGAAGCGGGTCCCCTGCCCGGCGAGGGCGTCGATGTGCGGGGTCGCCACGTTCGGGTCGCCGTAGCAGCCCAGGGCCTGGCGGCGCAGCTGGTCGGCGATGATGAGGATGACGTTGGGGCGGGTGGTCACTTGATACCTCCGGAGGTCAGCCCGGCGACGAACTTGCGCTGGAGCAGCAGGAACAGCAGGACCACGGGTCCGAGCATGAAGATGGCGGCGGCGCTGGTCAGGCCCCAGTCGGTGGAGTACTGGTCCTGGAACGCCATGAAGCTGGTGGAGATGGGCCGCAGCTCGGGGTCGTGGATGAAGGTGATGGCCCAGAAGAACTCGTTCCAGGACCACAGCCCGACGATCAGCGCGACGGTGAGCAGCCCCGGCCAGGCCAGCGGCAGCACCACCCGCCAGGCGATCTGCCAGTCGGACGCGCCGTCCAGGCGGGCCGCCTCGGTGAAGTCGTGTGGGATCTTGAGCAGGAACGAGCGCAGCAGCAGGGCCGCGAACGGCGCGTCGGTGGCGATGTAGATGAGGATCAGGCCGGGGCGGGTGTCGGTGAGGCCGAGGTTGGTCCACATGAAGAACAGCGGGACCACGAACAGCTGCACCGGCAGGGCGCTGGACAGGAACAGGTAGGCGACCACGCCGTTGCCGCCGCGCACGTTGAGGTGGCTGAGCGCGTACGCCGCCAGGCCCGCCACGAAGCAGGTGCCCACGACCGAGCCCAGGCACAGGATCGCGCTGTTGAGCATGGTGGTGGCGAAGTCGCCGCGGGTCCACGCCTCGGTGAAGTTGGACAGGCTCAGCGAGGTCGGCGGCGACAGCGGGTTCGCACCGATCTCGGCGTTGTTCTTGAACGCGTTGAACAGCAGCGCGATCATCGGGCCGATCGCGAACACGGCCAGCGCGATCAGGATCAGGTAGTAGACGGGCATGGCGCGGCGCTCGCTGCGCATCGGCCGGGCGGCCCGCGGTGCGGCCTTCGTCGCGGGCCGCTCCAGGGTCGAGGTGGTCACTCTTCCCACCCCTTTCGCTTGAGGTACTGGTAGCCGGCGAGCACGAAGCCGATGATCACGGTCATGGTCAGGCCGAGGGCGGCCGCGTAGCCGGCCTCGTACTCGTTGAAGGCCTGCTTGTACATGAGCGTGGAGACGACTTCGCTGGACCCGGCGGGGCCGCCGCCGGTCATGATGAAGATGTAGTCGAACGCCTTGAGCGTCCAGATGACCGTCATCAGGCTCAGGAAGACCACGGTCGGGCGGATGCCCGGCAGGGTCACCGACGTGAACTGCTGCCAGCGGTTGGCGCCGTCCATCTTCGCGGCGTCGTACAGCTCCGGGTCGACGCCCTGCATCGCGGCCAGGTACACCACGGCCAGGAAGCCCCACCAGTGCCAGTCGACGACGAAGTTGACGCTGAGCAGCGAGGTGTCCGGGTCGCCGAGCCAGGCGTGGTCGATGCCCATGGCGTGGCCGATGCCGCTGGTCGGTGACAGCAGCATCTTCCACACGGCGGCATTGACCACGCTGGCCACGACGTACGGGATGAAGTACAGCGCCCGGAACAGCACCTGGAACCGCTTGACCTGCGAGAGCAGGTACGCGCCGAGCAGTCCCATCGCCGTCGGGATCGAGCCGAACAGCACGAACCAGATGACGTTGTGCCACAGGGCGTCGTGCACGGCCGGGTCGGCGAAGGCGCGGGTGAAGTTGTCGAACCCGATGAAGGTCGCCGGTCCCAGACCGGACCAGTCGGTGAACGCGTAGTACACCGTGGCCAGGGCTGGGCCGAGGACGACGAGGCCGTTGAGGATCAGCAGCGGGCTCAGGAACAGCCAGGCCCGCTTGCTGCCGCGCGACTTCGGCCTACCCCCGGTCGGCGCGGTGTCCATGGTCGTCACCGACGGCGCGATCATTTCGCCGGACCCCGTGCGGGCAGCGGCGGGATGTTGCCCTCGGCCTTCTCGGCCTTGAACTTGTCGGCGAGCTGCTGGCAGTACTGCGCCGGGGTCAGCTTGCCGGTGAGCACCTGCTCCAGGCCCTCGTAGATGAACACGTCGGTCTTCGGCGGCCACCAGGTCCAGGTGACGTAGCCGTAGTCACCGGTCGCGACGGCCTTGTTGACCGAGGTCAGCACGCGTCCGGCGCGGGCGTCGATGGTCGAGGGGATGTCGGCGTCGGCGAAGTCGACCGGGATGTTGTAGGTCGAGGGCACGTCGGCCATGCGCTTGAGCGCGGCGGCCTTGTCGCCGTAGTACCAGTCGAGGTATTCGGCGGCGGCGTCCTTGTTCTTGCTGGCCGCGTTGACGGCCAGCGAACCGCCGATGCCGATCTCGAACAGCGGGTACTTGACCTCCTGACGCAGCGCGGGCATGGGCATCCAGTCCCACTCGTTGTCGTTCTTGGCCTTGGCGCCGAAGTACTGGCCGACCTGGCTCATGAACCAGTTGCCCTGCGGCACCATGGCCACGGTGCCCTTGCCGAAGTTCGCGCCGATCTCGGTCGACGGGACGGAGAAGTACTTGTCGGTGCCACCGGCGATCCAGCCCTTGTCGAAGTACGACTTGACCAGCTCGACGGCCTCGACGAACACGGGGTCGGTGAACTGGATCTGGCCGGACAGGGCCTGGTGCAGGGCGTCGGGACCCGAGTAGTGGTTCCAGAAGACCGTCATCAGCCACTCGCCGGCGGCCTTCCAGTCGACGTTGGAGGAGCCGAACGGCACGATGCCCTTGCCGTGGGCGTCGGCGGCGATGGCCTCCAGCTCGGACCGGTTCGTCGGGGTCTGCCAGCCGTTCGTGGCGAACAGGGACTTGTTGTAGTACAGCAGCATGGTGTCCACGCGCATCGGCAGGGCGTAGAGCTTGCCGTCGTTGGTGAACGCCTGCATGGCCCACGTGGCCAGCTTCGACTCCCAGCCGAACTTCTTGGCGTACGGGGTGAGGTCGGCCAGGATGTGCGCGCGGCTCCAGGCGATGGTCTGGGTGGCCGACGGGCCGCGGACCACGTCGGGGCCGGACTTGGCCTGCAGCGACGTCTGGATGAGGCGGCGCAGGTCCTCGCCCTTGTAGAAGGTCGCGTTCAGGTCGATCTTCGGGCGGGCCTTCTCGAAGTTACCCACGACGTTGTCGGTGAAGTACTTCTGGTTGGCGTCGCCCTGCACGTCGATCCAGAGGTCGATCTTGCCCTGGGCGTTGTCGCCCGGCACGATCGGCTCCTCCTCACCGGCGCACGCGGCCAGCAGGCCGGGCGCGGTCAGGCCCAGGGCGGTCAGGCCGGCTGTGCCGAGCAGCCGGCGCCGGTTCATCGCGAGGTTCATCAGGACTCCAAGGAGGTGAGGGGCGTGATGTTCACTTCGTGCGTGGTGGTGCGGCCCTCGGTGACCACGAGCGCGATGCCGCCGTGGGCGAGGGTTTCGTCGTGCAGGTCGAACAGGACCGTCCCGTCGACGGAGCCGGTGAGCCGACTGCCCGCGACGGTCAGGCGCAGCGTGTACGTGGTGCCGAACTCCCACGGCAGCGGCGCGCTGGCCAGCACCCGGTCGCCGCATACGAGCCGGGCGGTGTCGCGTCCGGCCAGTTCCAGGGCGTAGTAGTCGCGGGCGCCCTGGACCCGGGCGGCCAATCCGGCGGCGCGGGCCAGGTGCGGGGTGACGTCGGCGGTGACCGTGTAGTCGCGCCAGCCCGCCTCGCCCTGTACGAGCAGGCCGGTGCCCTGGTTCTGGACCAGCCGGAACGGCTCGGGCCAGCGGTCGAACCACTGGTCGGCGGCCTGCACCCAGGCCCGCCGCCACATCGTGCCGCCACCGGCGGGCCGGGTCAGCCGCACCTCGGGTGCGCCGTCCCAGGTGAGCCGGTCCAGGGCCACCGGGCCGTCGGTGCGGAACCCGACGAACGCCACCGGGTATCCGCCGAGGTCCGGCACCCGGACGCGCAGCGTGCCCGCCGCCTGCTGCGGTGAGGCGACCGTGTGCAGCTGGTCGTCGGCCCCGTAGTAGCCGACGAGCAGGCTGACCTGCGCGTCGCCGGTGAACACGGCGGTGACGGTCTGCCCCGGGTACAGCGTCGGGCTGGCGACCATGCCGTAGATGGGCATGTCCAGGCCCTCGGGCGGGGTGAACGTCGGGGTGGTGACGGTCGCGGGGCCGTCGACGTCGAGCCGCCCGGCGGTGTTGCTCAGCGTGCCGGTGCCCGACGACGCGGTGAAGCCCTGCACCGAGCCGGGCAGCGCGAAGTGGAAACGCGCCCCGTCCTTGGGGACCAGCGGCTCGCGTCCGGCCCAGCGCAGGCCGTGGTTGGCCAGGATGACGGCCTGGGTGGCCGCGTCGGTGACGCTGGAGCCGCCGTCGACGGTCGGCAGGTACATGCGGTCGGCGATCGGACCGCGCCAGTCCGGTGCGGCGAGCCCGGCCAGTCCGAGGCGTACGCCGCAGATCGCGCCGACGTTGCCCGCGTTGGAGTCGGTGTCCCAGCCGGAGGTGCACACGACCTTCATCGCCTCGGCGAACTCGCCGCCGCTGTGCACCAGCGCGTGGATGACCGTGGCGTGGTTGGGCACCACGTGGCAGTTGCCGCCGTAGCGGTGGTAGCCGTACTTCTCGTCGATGCGGGTGCGGGTCTCGCGCCAGTCGGACGCCTGCGCCGACCACTCCCGCACGTCGGCGACGACCTGGGCGATGAGGCTGTCCCCCGGGATCAGGCCGACCGCCGTGTCCAGCAGCTTGTCCATGTCGGACTCGGTGAACGCCCCGGCGACCAGTGCCGCGACCACGCGGGCGGCGTGGATCGACTCGCCGTCGTGACTGACCCGGGCGGCGCGCTCGGCCAGGTCCGCGGCGGCGGCCGGGTCGCCCGGCCGGGTCATCGCGAAGCCCTCGACGAAGATCTGCGCGCCGACCTGCTCGGCGACGACGGTGCCGTTGCGGGCGATCGAACCGCTCTCCGGCGGCACGACCCCGGCCTTCATCCGCAGGTACGCGGTGTGCTCGGTGGAGTTGCCCAGCCCGCCCCACCACAGCACGCTGACGTTCTCGACGATCTCGTTGAGCCAGGTGTGCCCGACCTGGACGCTGGTCGGCTCCGGGTGGCGGGCCAGCACCCGCGGGAACACGAACGTGCCGCTGATGTCGTCGTCGGCGACGACCAGCAGGTGGTGCTTGAGTGCCACGTCGTGCCGGTCGTTGACGTAGTAGGTCACGTCGCCCAGCTCGGCGGTGATCTTGTCGTGGGTCCAGCCCTCGAACGGCCTGCCCAGGTACACCGCGATGACCTTGCCCAGCACCCCGGCGTACACGCGCTCGGCGTAATCGTCGTTCACCATCAGAAAGCCACTCCCGCTCGCAGGATCACGTTGGCGTACGGCGTCGCCTCGCCTGTGCGTACGACCGCATGGGCCCGGCCGCACAGCGCCTTGAGTTGTTCGTGGTCCACGGCCGCGACCGGCACGCCGCCGACCGCTTCGCGCAGCCCGGCCAGGAAGGCCGCGTCGGTCAGCTCGTGGGCGACCACCGCCTCCTGGACGACCAGCTCACCGGCCACCGCCCGCAGCACCGGCAGCAGCGCAGGCTCGCCGCGCCCCCACACCAGGTCGATGGTCTCGACCCCGCGCGGCACCGGCAGGCCCGCGTCGGCGAGCACGATGCTGTCGTAGTGGCCCAGCGCCGCCAGCAGTTCGGCCAGCCGCGGATGCCAGATCCCGTCGCGCCGCATCAGGCCCTCCCGTTCCCGGTCAGGAACCCGTCGACCTCGGCGGCGGTGGGCAGCGCGGCCTGCGCGCCCATCCGGGTGGTGGCCAGCGCGCCGACCGCGCAGCTGCGCCGCAGCGCCTCGGCCGGTCCCCGGCCCTGCGCCAGCGACACCGCCAGCGCCCCGCAGAACGCGTCGCCCGCGCCGGTGGTGTCGACCACCGCCACCGGGAAACCGGCACAGGCCAGCTCCCCGTCCGGTCCGGCCAGCACCGCGCCGTCGCCGCCGAGGGTCACCACGCACACGCGTGGTCCGTGCGCGGTCAGCTGCGCGGCCAGGCGCTGCCAGCCGGCGGTGTCCCGAGGCGGTGCGCCCTGCTGCCCGCTCAGGTGCCACGCCTCGCCCTCGTTCACCACCAGCACGTCGACGGCCGCCAGCAGCTCGGCGAACACGGGGTCCATCACCTTCGGCAGCGGAGCGGCGTTGAGCAGCACCGTCGCTCCCGCCGCGCGCGCCAGCAGGGCCGCGTCCAGGCAGGTGGCGAGCGGGATCTCCAGCTGCAGCAGCAGCACCGCGCCCGGTGACAGCAGCTGCGGCAGCTGGGCGGTCAGCGGCTGGCCGTCGAGCAGCTCGTTCGCGCCGGGAGCGACGACGATCGTGTTCTCCCCCGCACCCTCCACCACGATCATGGCCAGCCCCGTTGCCGCGCCGTCGATCGTGGTCAGGCTCCCCGCGGGCAGCCCCTCAGCCTGCAGCGCGGTGCGCAGGTCCAGGCCGAACTGGTCCGCGCCGACCGCGGCGAACAGGATCGTGTCGGCCCCCATCCGGCGCGCGGCGACGGCCTGGTTGCCGCCCTTGCCGCCGGGCCGGAAGGAGACCTCCGAGCCCAGCACGGTCTCGCCCGGATCGGGCAGGTGCGACACCGCCACGGTCAGGTCGAGGTTGACGCTGCCGACCACCGCCACCCTGGTCATCGTTTCCCCATTTCGTTCGTACTGGTCGGTGCGCTGGCGCGGCCGCCGCCGGGCGGGTCGTCGCAGCCGCACGAGCCGCGGGCGAGCAGTTCGACAGGCAGCACCTGCGGCTGCTGTTCGGTGCCCGCGAGCTGCCCGAGCAGGTGGTCCATGGCCACCCGGCCGAGCTGCGGGAAGGGCTGCACCATCGTGGTGAGCCCCGGAGTCGTGAACGCCCCCGGCGCGATGCCGTCGAACGAGGCCAGGGCCACGTCGGTGGGGCAGCCGAGGCCCAGCTCGGCGATGGCCCGCAGGGCTCCGATCGCCTGCTGGTCGCTGGCGGCGAAGATCGCGTCCGGGCGGTCGCGCGGGTCGGCGAGGATCGCCCGGGTCGACTCGTACCCGGCGCGGCGGCCGAACGGCGCGTGCCAGGCGAGCATGTCGGCGGGGCGTACCCCGGCCGCGGTCAGCGCGTCGCGCCACCCGGCGACGCGGTCGGTGGCGGGCATGACGTCGCGCGGCCCGGCGATGCAGGCGATGCGGGTGCGGCCGTGGGCGAGCAGGTGCTCGACCGCGACCCGCGCGCCGCCCCGGTTGTCGACCAGCACCGCCGGGGCGGTGGCCCCGTCGACCTGCCGGTCCAGCGACACCCACGGCACCCGCGAGCGCTCCAGCTCCTCCAGGCAGCCGACCGGGCCGTGTGCCGGGACGAGGAACAGCCCGTCGACCTGGCGGGCCAGGAAGGTACGCACGTAGGTGGTCTGGCGCTGGTCGTCCTCGGCGGCGTTGCCGATCAGCAGCGTGTAGCCGCGGGCGAACGCCTCCTCCTCGATGGCGCGGGCCAGCTCGGCGAAGAACGGGTTCGCGTTGTCGGGCACCACCAGCCCGAGGGTCATGGTGCGGTTCATGCGCAGCGACCGGGCGATGCCGTTGGGCCGGTAGCCGAGCTGCTCGATCGCGGCCAGCACCTTCGCACGGGTGTGCGCGGCGACCGGGCGTCCCCCGTTGAGGACATAGCTGACGACAGCCGGCGATGTTCCTGCCAGCTTCGCCACGTCAGCGCGCCGTACCGTCACTCCAACCTCCGTCAACACGAGTTGCGTTTCAGCGAGGTTGCCAGGATGTGACTAGCGGATGTGGTTGCGCAATACGTGTTGATAGCTGTTACCTGACCGAGACAACGGATCTTGTCGATCGCTGTGCTGGACCCGCTCGTCTGCCGTACGCCGTCCGATCGTGCCTGGTCGGGCCGTCGCGCCGAAAGCGCAGGTCAGGAGCGGGAGACGTCCGGGCCGTTACGGCCGGCGGAACGTGTCTAGCCGGACAGGTAGGTGCCGGGGTGCGGCCGGTGGCGCGGCGGAACGCGGCGATGAAGGCACTGGTCTTGCGGCAGCCGACTTCGCGGGAGGCTCCACCGCGAAAGATCGCTGTTTAGTGTCGGCATGCGTGGTCAGACAGCACAAGATGGCACGAAAGGCGATCTTGAAACCGGCCGTAGCGGCTCCACCGACGGAAGCGGCACGAACGGGCGCAGCGGCGCCCTAACCCGTGCATGATCGCTCGACTTGCCAGGCAATCGGGCGGAACCGTCCCCAAGATACGCACGGGTGGGGGGCGAGGCTACTGGGCCGAGGGCCGCACCGGGCTCGACTGATCGGCGCATGCCACCGGGAAAGGCAACCTTCCGGTCAGGACCTCCGATGGGACGGTCCGGTGCGGTCGACGCCTGACTGTGCCGTGACCACACCGGGAGCGGTGTTCGAAGCCGGAGAGCGGAACGAGGAACGGGGCGACGCACCTCGACCCACCTTGAGCTACCTCCATCTATGTTAGCGCTCACATCACTGCGCCTGGTTCGGCGACGTCCAGAGCAGTCGAGCAACGGTGGAATGCGACCGGAGCCGACGCGGGCACGCCGATCCGGTATGCGCCGAGACTGCCAGAGTCCCCCTCCGTTCTCAAGTGGGCAGTCACCGTCCCCCTGCCGCGGAATGGTCTGGGCAATCCGCTTTCGTGGCACGTATCACCAGGTGGAGACCCGCAGGAAGCATCCCGAATAGCTGCCGAAACGAAGTGGACATCAGCCACGGCGACCACTTTGATCGAGCCTGCATAACGTTTATCACCACATGCTTTCCGGCGTGTCGCGCCCAGATCGTTGTCGAGAAAAGTCGTTATGCGGCAACCCGACGTGAAGTCGCACCTGGTGACGGTTGCCCGAACCACGCACGGCCGCCTTGACGGGACGACCGCCGTCAGCCAAAGTCAACTCCCCCGATCCGCCACGACAGCGATATGGACATGCCGACCAGCAGCCCCGACGACGCCGCACTCGTCACCGCGGCGCAAGCCGGCGACCGGCGCGCGCTCGAAGCTCTACTCGACGCCTACCTGCCGTTCGTCTACACCATCGTGCGCCGGGCTCTGGACGCCGACCCCGACGCGGACGACGTGGTTCAGGAGACCATGGTCCGCGCCGTCCGCGAGCTGCGCGGCCTGCGCGACCCGTACACCTTCCGGGCCTGGCTGGGCACGATCGCCGTGCGCCAGGTGAGCACCCACCTGCAGCGGCGGCGTACGCCGCGGCCCGACGGCGATCTCGACGCCCTGACCGGGGTAGCCGACGTGCACGCGTCCTTCGAGGACCTGGCGGTGCTGCGGCTGGGCATCGCCGCGCAGCGTCGGCAGGCGGCGCGGGCGGCCCAGTGGCTGGAGACCGACGACCGCGTGCTGCTGTCGCTGTGGTGGCTGGAGGTCGCGGGCGGCTTGACGCGCACAGAGCTGGCGTCAGCGGCCGGCGTCAGCGTCGCCCACGCCGGGGTCCGGGTGCAGCGCATGCGCCAGCAACTGGAACAGTGCCGCGTTTTCGTCGCGGCCCTGGACCGGCGGCCCCGCTGTGCCGGGCTCGACGACGTGGTGACCGGCTGGGACGGCGTACCGGCCTCGGCCTGGCGCAAGCGCTTGACCCGGCACGTTCTCGCCTGCGCCGACTGCGCGGCCGGCAGCGGCGATCTGGTCGCCGCCGAGCGGCTGCTCACCGGGCTCGCCGTGCTGCCCGTGCCGCTGGCGCTGGCCGCGGCCGTGCTCGGCAAGGGCGCCACGGCCGCCGCGACCTCATCGGCGACGCTGGCCGCCACCAAGGCGGGCGTGCTCGGCCACCTGGCGAAGGTGTTCGCCGCCGCGCCGGTGACGGCCACCGCCGCGACCGGGTCCGTGGTCGCCGCGGCCACGGTCGCCGTGATCGCCTGGCCCGCGGCAGCGCCGCCATCGCCCCCGGCGGCCGCCGCGCCGCCGCCTGCGGCCACGACGGCCGCACCCGCGATCCCGGCCGTGCCGCGCCCGTCGGCGACCCGCCCGAGTCCCACGCCGAGCCGGGTGCAGCCGAGCCCGGCACGCGCGCTGACGGCCGGGCCGGTGTCGCTGGAGGCCGGCGGCGGACCCGGCCTGTACGTCACCACCGCCGACAGCGTGGGCGTGCTCGCCGCGCTGTCGGCCGCGAGCGCCTCCGCGGCACGGGAGCAGGCGACCTTCGAGGTCGTCGCCGGGCTGAACGATCCGAAGTGCTTATCCTTGCGGTCGGCTGACGGGCGGTATCTGCGCCACCTGTCGTGGCGGCTGCGGCTGGACGAGCGGATCGACACCGCACTGTTCCGCGGCGACGCCACCTTCTGCGTACGCCCGGTGGCCGGGACCGGCACGGTCCAGCTGGAGTCGTCGAACTATCCGGGCTGGTTCATGCACCGGCGCGGCGGTCAGCTGTGGGTCGACCAGAACGACGGATCGGCGGCGTTCCGGGCCGACAGCGCGTTCCGGGTCCGGACGCCGCTGACCGCCTAGCGGCAAGAAATGCGATTGAAACATTTTCGGTCGTCTTGACGCCCGGCATGTTATCGGTCACATTCGACTGACGGACAGCAGGCGCGTGACACACGCAGCGCCTCGGCCACCGCCCGGAGCGGGCGGCGTCTTCCATGACGCGCTCCACGGTGACCTGTGACCGTCGATTCCCCCTGCAGCACCGTGGACGGCCGTCCTGACACCCGCGCGGCCTACGACGGCGCCGCGTCGCGCCCTCGACCTGCCCTTTTCGTCCCGACTGATTCCAAGGAGGATGCCGTGACCGGCATCATCACCCGCACCCCGCCCACTGCCCGACGACGATCGTGGCAAGCCGTGCTGACCATGGCGGTGGTCACCGTACTGGCGAGCACCGGCATCGCCGTCGTCGCCGGCACCAGCGCGCAGGCCGCCACCGTGGACACCAGCGCCTGGTACGTCCTGGTCAACCGCAACAGCGGCAAAGCCCTGGACGTGTACAACTTCTCCACCGCCGACGGCGGCCGCATCACCCAGTGGACCCGGGGCACCGCCAACAACCAGCAGTGGCAGTTCGTCGACTCCGGCAGCGGCTACTACCGCCTCAGGTCCCGCCACTCGGGCAAGGTCCTCGACGTCTACAACTTCTCCACCGCCAACGGCGGAGCCGTCGTCCAGTGGGCCGACCTGAACGGGACCAACCAGCAGTGGCGGCTGGCCGACTCGACCGACGGCTACGTCCGGTTCATCAACCGCAACAGCAACCGGGCCCTGGAGGTGCAGGGCGCGTCGACCGCCGACGGAGCCAACATCGTCCAGTACGACGACTGGGGCGGCAACAACCAGCAGTGGCAGCTCGTCCGGGTCGGGTCCAACCCGACGCCGAGCCCGAGCGCGTCGTCGTCACCGCCGCCGGGCGGCTGCTCCCTGCCGTCGTCCTACCGGTGGACGTCGACGGGTTCGCTGGCCAACCCGAAATCGGGCTGGGTGTCGCTGAAGGACTTCACGTACGCGCCCTACAACGGCCGTCACCTGGTCTACGCCACCACGCACGACAACGGGCCGAGCTGGGGCTCGATGAACTTCAGCCTGTTCACGAACTGGTCCGACATGGCCTCGGCCAGCCAGAACACCATGTCGTCGGGCACTGTCGCACCCTCGCTGTTCTACTTCGCCCCGCGCAACATCTGGATCCTGGCCTACCAGTGGGGCCCGACCGCGTTCTCCTACCGGACCTCCAGCGACCCCACCAACCCCAACGGCTGGTCGTCGGCGCAGACCCTGTTCTCCGGCAGCATCTCCGGCTCCGGCACGGGACCGATCGACCAGGCGGTCATCGGTGACAGCACGAACATGTACCTGTTCTTCGCCGGGGACAACGGCAAGATCTACCGGGCGAGCATGCCGATCGGCAACTTCCCCGGCAGCTTCGGCTCGACCTCCACGGTCATCATGAGCGACTCGACGAACAACCTGTTCGAAGCCGTCCAGGTGTACAAGGTCGCCGGGCAGAACCAGTACCTCATGATCGTCGAGGCGATCGGCTCGCAGGGCCGGTACTTCCGCTCCTTCACCGCCACCAGCCTCGGCGGCTCGTGGACCCCGCAGGCCGCCAGCGAGAGCAACCCGTTCGCGGGCAAGGCCAACAGCGGAGCCACCTGGACCAACGACATCAGCCACGGTGAGCTGCTGCGCAGCAACGCCGACCAGACCATGACCATCGACCCCTGCAACCTGCAGCTGCTCTACCAGGGTCGCTCGCCCAACTCCGGCGGCGACTACGGTCTGCTGCCCTACCGGCCCGGCCTGCTCACCCTGCAGCGCTGACCGTCGCTCTGCCGGGTCCGCAGGTCACTCTCCGCGATCTGCGGGCCCGGCAGAGCAACCCGGCATCACCGGCACCACCCGACCGCCGGGCCCGCCCAGGCTCGCCCGGATCGGTGCACCAGCGCACTGCCGCACCGCCCGGACACCGTCCGGGCGGGCCTCCACGGACCTGCCCACCCGCTTCAGGAGACGAAGATGCAACGGAAACCGCACAGCCGATCGTTCCGGGCGGCGCTGACCGCGACGCTGCTCGTGGCCGCCACCGCCCTGACCACCATCGCCCTGACCAGCTCGGCCAGCGCGGGCACGACCCTCGGCGCGTCGGCGGCCGAACGGGGCCGCTACTTCGGCGCCGCGATCGCCGCGTTCAAGCTCAGCGACTCCACCTACGCGAACATCCTCAACCGCGAGTTCAACTCGGTGACCGCCGAGAACGAGATGAAGTGGGACGCCACCGAGCCGTCCCAGGGCAATTTCAGCTACACCAACGCCGACCGCATCGTCAGCCACGCCCAGAGCAGGGGCATGGCCATCCGCGGGCACGCCCTGGTCTGGCACTCCCAGCAGCCCGGCTGGGCGCAGAACATGGGCGGCAGCGCGCTGCGCTCGGCGATGGTCAACCACATCACCCAGGTCGCCACCAAGTACCGCGGGAAGATCCACTCTTGGGACGTGGTCAACGAGGCGTTCGCCGACGGTGGCGGCGGCGGGCGGCGCGACTCGAACCTGCAGCGCACCGGCAACGACTGGATCGAGGTCGCGTTCCGCACCGCCCGCGCGGCCGACCCGAACGCCAAGCTCTGCTACAACGACTACAACACCGACGGGATCAACGCGAAGTCGACCGGCATCTACAACATGGTGCAGGACTTCAAGTCCCGCGGCGTGCCGATCGACTGCGTCGGCTTCCAGTCGCACCTGAGCAACTCGGTGTCGTCGGACTACCAGGCCAACCTGCAGCGCTTCGCCAACCTGGGCGTCGACGTGCAGATCACCGAGCTCGACATCTCCGGTTCGAACCAGGCGGCCGTGTACGACACCGTCACCCGCGCCTGCCTGGCCGTGTCGCGCTGCAACGGCATCACCGTGTGGGGCATCCGGGACAGCGACTCCTGGCGCACCGGCCAGAACCCGCTGCTGTTCGACTCGTCCGGCAACAAGAAGCAGGCCTACACCTCGACGCTCAACGCCCTGAACAGCGGCACGCCGTCCAGCCCCGGCCCGTCGAGCCCCGCGCCGACGCAGATCGACACCAGCGCCTGGTACACGCTGGTCAACCGCAACAGCGGCAAGGCCCTGGACGTGTACAACTTCTCCACCGCCGACGGCGGGCGCATCACCCAGTGGACGACCGGCACCGCCAACAACCAGCAGTGGCAGTTCACCGACTCCGGCGACGGCTACTACCGGATCAAGTCCCGCCACTCCGGCAAGGTCCTCGACGTCTCGAACTTCTCCACCGCCAACGGCGGGGCCGTCGTCCAGTGGGCCGACCTCAACGGCACCAACCAGCAGTGGCGCGTCGTGTGGTCCGGCAGCTACCTGCGGCTGGTCAACCGCAACAGCGGCAAGGTCCTCGAAGTGCAGGGCGCGTCGACGGCCGACGGCGCGAACGTCGTCCAGTACGACGACTGGGCGGGGGCCAACCAGCAGTGGCAGCTCATCCGCCGATAACCCACGTCATCTCGGACAGGAGGATGCCGTGACCGGCATCGGCACCACCCCGCAGGCGCGCCCACCGCGCAGAGCCTGGCGCACGACCCTGGCCGGCGCCCTGGTCACCGTGCTGGCAGCCACCGGCCTGGCCGTCGTCGCCACCACCGGCGCGCAGGCCGCCACCGTGGACACCAGCGCCTGGTACGTCCTGGTCAACCGCAACAGCGGCAAAGCCCTGGACGTGTACAACTTCTCCACCGCCGACGGCGGCCGCATCACCCAGTGGACCCGGGGCACCGCCAACAACCAGCAGTGGCAGTTCGTCGACTCCGGCAACGGCTACTACCGGATCAAGTCCCGCCACTCCGGCAAGGTCCTCGACGTCTACAACCTCTCCACGGCCAACGGGGCGTCGGTCGTGCAGTGGGCCGACGGCAACGGGACCAACCAGCAGTGGCGGCTGGCCGACTCGACCGACGGCTACGTCCGGTTCATCAACCGCAACAGCAACAAGGCCCTGGAGGTGCAGGGCGCGTCGACCGCCGACGGAGCCAACATCGTCCAGTACGACGACTGGGGCGGCAACAACCAGCAGTGGCAGCTCGTGCCGGTCGGCAGCACGCCGCCGCCGTCCAGCCCGCCGCCGGGCGGGACCTTCACCAACCCGGTGCTGTGGCAGGACTTCGCCGACATCGACATCATCCGGGTCGGCGACGCCTACTACTACTCCGCCTCCACCATGCACTACTCACCCGGCGCGCCGATCCTGCGCTCGTACGACCTGGTCAACTGGGAGTTCGCCGGGCACTCGGTGCCGGTGCTCGACCATTCGAGCGCGTACAACCTCAGCGGCGGGCGCGCCTACGTCAAGGGCATCTGGGCGTCGACGCTGAACTACCGCCCCTCCAACAGCACGTTCTACTGGATGGGCTGCATGGAGTTCAACAAGACCTACGTCTACACGGCCTCGGCCGTCGACGGGACCTGGTCGAAACGTTCCACGATCAACAACTGCTACTACGACGCGGGGCTGCTCGTCGACGACAACGACACGATGTACGTCGCGTACGGCAACAGCAACATCAGCGTCGCGCAGCTGTCGGCCGACGGGCTCAGCCAGGTCCGCACCCAGCAGGTCTTCAGCACCCCGTCATCGGTCGGCACCCTGGAGGGGGCCCGGTTCTACAAGCGCAACGGCAGCTACTACATCTTCCTCACCCGGCCCGCCAACGGGCAGTACATCCTCAAGTCGTCCAGCCCGTTCGGCCCGTACACGATGCAGCAACTGCTGCTCAACCTGCCCGGACCTGTCTCCGGCGGCGGCGTGCCCCACCAGGGCGGCCTCGTCCAAACCCAGAACGGCGCCTGGTACTACATGGCGTTCGTCGACTCCTACCCCGGCGGGCGCATCCCCGTGCTCGCCCCCGTCACCTGGACCGCCGACGGCTGGCCGCAGATCCAGCTCGTCAACGGCGCCTGGGGCACCAGCTACCCCAAGCCGCTGACCACCCGCACGGTCAAACCGATGATCGGCACGGACACGTTCAGTGGCACGGCACTGGGACCCCAGTGGGAGTGGAACCACAACCCCGACACCAGCCGGTACGCCGTCAACAACGGTCTGCGCCTGCAGACCGCGACGGTCACCGGCGACCTCTACAGCGCCCGCAACACCCTCACGCACCGCATCCAGGGGCCGACCTCGACGGCCACGATCCAGCTCGACTACTCGACGATGCGCGACGGTGACCGGGCAGGCCTGGCGATGCTGCGCGACTCCTCGGCGTGGATCGGCGTCAAACGCGACAACGGCACCACCCGCGTCGTCATGACCAACGGCCTGACCATGGACAGCAGCTGGAACACCACCGGCACCGGCACCGGCACCGAGAACGCCTCGGCGGCGATCTCCGGCGGGCGGATCTGGCTGCGCGCCAACGCCGACATCAGACCCGGCAGCGGACGCCAGGCCCGCTTCTCCTACAGCACCGACGGGACCAACTTCACCTCGCTGGGCGCGGCGTTCACGCTCAACAACGCCTGGCAGTTCTTCATGGGCTACCGGTTCGCCATCTTCAACTACGCCACCCAGGCCCTAGGCGGCGCGGTGACGGTGTCCCGGTTCGACCTGACCACGCCCTGAACGACGCTCGCACGCGGCTCGGCACCCGCCGAGCCGCGTGCGCCGCGCTACGGCGTGCTCACCAGCCGGTAGCCGACGTCGGCCGTGCCCGTGGCGTCCGGGCTGCCGTGGCGCTCCTGCCACGCCCCACTGTCCAGATCGGCGCGCAGCCGCCGCATCGCCTCGTCCACCCGGACCGGGTCGAGCTTGGCCAGCGACGAGATCGAAGCCCGGACCGCCGGGTCGAGATACGCGTGGGGCCGGTTCCAGTACGCGGCCAGGAAACCGTCGGTGCAGTCGTGCGGCACCGGCAGCGCCGTCACCCGCGCCGGGGCCAGTTCCCGGCTGATGAACTCGCAGGTGGCCAGCCCTCGCTCGGCGTCGGCGATCTCGGGCAGGTAGTCGGCGACCAGCCAGAACCGCGAAATGACCGCGGGATCCCAGGTGACCACCACCTGGCGGCGCGAGACGCGGCGCAGCTCGGCCAGCCCGCGCGCGGGGTCCGTCCAGTGGTGCACGGTGAGCACGGCCAGGCCGGCGTCGAAGCTCCCTTCGGCGAAGGGCAGCCGCTCGGCGACGGCCCGTACCACGGACGCGCTGCCCGGCCGACGCTGCGCGATCATCACCGGCGACGGCTCCACCGCGAGCACGGCCCGGTCCACGGGCTCGTAGGAGCCGGTCCCCGCCCCCACGTTGACCACGGTGCGGGCGTCACCGAGCGCGTCGTCGATGATCGCGGCCAGACGGGGATCGGGGCGGCGCTGCTCGGCGTAGCCGGTGCCGAGAGTCCGGTAGGGATCGCTCATCCGTTGTGCATACCAGCAGAAGGTCCTCAGCCGGGTGCGGGTTCGGGTGTCACTGCGGCAGCGGCTGCCCTGCGGCCTCGGCCACCATGTACGCGGCGTACCAGGTCGGCCAGTCGGGATCCGCCGCGCCGATGCGCTTCTCGTGCTCGCCGTGGGCCTCGGAGGCGCGCCGCATCGCGTCGGCCAGGTCGGTCGCGGTGGCGTACGTGGTTTCCCCTGGATCGACCCGGCCGGGCAGCCGATCGGTGACCTCCTGCATCACCCAGGTGTTGCCGTCGGGGTCGGCGAACTCGGCCCGCGAACGGTAGGTGCCGCGCTCGGGATCGGGCCCGGTGATCGGCCCGTCGGGGCCGAGATGGAAGACCTCCCCGACGTCCACACCCGCGGCGACCAGCGCCTCGCGGGCCCGCACGATGTCGCTGACGATCAGGAACGCCTTGGCCGAACCGGGTGTCGCCGAGGTGAGGCCCGTGCCGAAGTGGACCGAGCAGCCGGAGCCGTGCGGCGTCAACTGCACGACGCCCGATCCGGGCGGGGTCTGGTCCGAGCGCCAGCCCAGGCGGCCGTAGAACTGCTCCGCCCTGGCGACGTCGGTGACCGGGAGCACCACCACCTCCAGCTTCATGTCGACGTCGCCGACACGGGCAGGCGAGCCATCGGTCGTGCTCATCGCGTCCTCCCAGAGATCGACATCATGCTCCTGACGATACTGGCGAAGCGGTCGAAACATTCCTTATAACGCCATTATCCTGATAAGCATTCATGTCGCAGCCGAGAAGCGCGCAGCCAGCCCAGAGCCGGGCCGACTGCCAGGAGAGGTTCTGCCATGACCACGTACCACGTCGGATACTTCGTCGGCAGCCTGTCGTCGACCTCGGTCAACCGGGAACTGTCCCGCGTGCTGATCCGGCTCGCGCCGGAGGAGCTGTCGTTCACCGAGATCCCGATCGGCAACCTGCCGCTGTACAGCCCCGACCACGACGCGAACTACCCGCCCGAGGCGGTCGCGCTCAAGGACGCCATCCACCGCTCGCAGGCGATCCTGTTCGTCACCCCGGAGTACAACCGCTCGATACCGGGTGCGCTGAAGAACGCCATCGACTGGGCGTCGCGGCCGTGGGGCAAGAACTCGTTCGACCACATCCCGGCGGCGGTCATCGGCGCGTCCATCGGCCAGATCGGCACCGCGCTCGCCCAGCAGGCGCTGCGCGGCGTCCTCAGCTTCTGCAACGCCCGGCAGATGACCGCACCCGAGGCCTACATCCAGTTCAACAACACGCTGTTCCCCGGTGACGGCATCGTCGTCGACGAGGCCGTCAAGACGTTCCTGGCCGACTACATGGTGGAGTTCCGCGACCACATCGCGCGGGTCCTGTCGGTCCTGCCCCGCCAGGGCCGCGACGCGGGCTGACCGTCGCACCGGTCACGCGGTGGCGAAGTCGGCCACCGCCACGTACTCGCCACCCTCGGCCAGTTCGACGGCGCCGACCTGGGTGAGGCCGCAGTCACTGATGATCTCGCGATGGCCTGGGCTGTCCATCCAGGCGTCGACCGCCTGCCGCGCGTCCCCGGTGCCCCGCGCCCAGTAGAGGATCTCGCCGGTCGCCGACGCCGGGTATCCGGTGGCCGAGATGCGCTGCCCGGCGGTGCTGCCGTCGGAACCGGTGTGGTCGCGTACGCCGTGGTCGAGCATGTCCCGCGCATGGCGGCGCGCCGCCTCGGCCAGTCGCGGGTCACCGGACAGCGCCGGGCAGGACAGTTCGGCGCGCCGCTGATTGAGCAGCACCAGCAGGGGATCGCCGGTCTCCGGCCGCGAGGGCTCGGCCTGACCGCCGCCGCACGCGGCGAGGTGGAGCGCCAATCCGGCGGCGAGCACCTTTCGCACCATGGCTCGCCGATGCCCGAGCCCGTCGTCCGGGAAACAGGGCGGCCCGCTCCCCTGCCGTCACGCCATCGGGCCGTACACCACGTTCCAGGCCGTGGCCATGGTCGCCGCGTCCGACAGGTCTGGTGCGCCGTAGGCCAGCGCCGCCCCCCGCAGCGCGCCGTACGCCGACTCCCACGGCTCCGCCACGACCTCCTCGCCGTCGCCGTCGACGGTCCACGCCTGTGGGCCGCCCCGCGAGCGGGCACTGTCGCGTACCAGTTGGTGCAGCAGCCCGGACCCGGACCCGATCGGCGATCCCGCGCCGCCCGTCCGTGGTCCGGCCAGCCAGCGCTGCCAGGCCGACCGGCAGGCCTGCGGCGCGGCGCGGTGCCGGGCCGCCGCCAGGCGGTACGCGGTCGCCTCGTCCAGCGCCCGCGCGGCGTCGAGCACCCGCGCGACCGCGTCGCCGTGCGCTCCGAACGGCAGCCCTGGAGGCAGTTCCTCCAGCACGTCGACACTGGTGGCGTGCGTGTAACCGGCACCGGGGCGGATGGGGGCCACAGCGGCGGCCAGGGCCGCCCGTTCCGGCTCGGACGCGGTGGGCACGGCCCGTACCCGTAGCAGCCGTCCCGGCCAGCGGTTCACCAGGACCCGCTCCGGTGTCTCGTACACCACCAGCCACGGGGGCGACAGCGCGGGCATCCGTATCCGGCCGCCGACCCGGGCCTGCTCCGGAGCCGCCCGGTCGACCCACAGGTAACCCGACATGGCCTGCCTCCCGGCGCTCGTCCACCCTGGAGTGTCGGCGGTGCGTGGCGCGCTCGGACGCGACGCACCATCCTGTCAGCATGACCACGCACACGCACTCCCGGCCGCGACTGCTCGTGCTGCGGGCAGGCCACCTGTTCGACGGCGGCGGCGGACCCCTGCTCGCCGCCCCGTCCGTGGTCGTCGACGGCGGCCGGATCGTCTCGGTCACGAGGGGTCCAGCAGGCCTGCCCGACGGTGCGGACATCGTCGACCTGCCCGGGGCCACGCTGCTGCCCGGTCTCGTCGACACGCACGTGCACCTGGCGTTTGACGCCTCCGCCCAACCGGTCACCCGGCTGGCCGAACGCGACGACGCGGCGGCCTACGAGGCGATGTGCGCGGCGGCCCGCTCGGCCGCGGCCGGGGGCGTCACCACCGTGCAGGACCTGGGCGACCGCGGCTACCTGGCGCTGCGGGTGCGTGCGGCGGCGCGGGACGGCGACCATACGCTGCCCGAGGTCGTAGCCGCGGGCGTGCCGATCACGACCCCCGGCGGGCACTGCCACTTCCTCGGGGAGACCGCCGCCGGGGCCGCGGACCTGCGGGCGGCGGTGCGGGCACGGGCCGACCGGGGCGTCGACGTCATCAAGATCATGGCCAGCGGCGGGCACATGACGCCCGGCAGCCGCCCGGAGGTGGCGCAGTACTCCGTGGACGAGTTGCGGGTGGTGGCCGAGGAGGCGCACCGGCTCGGGCTGCGGGTCACCGCGCACGCGCACGGCACATCGGCGGTGGTGGCGGCGGTTCAGGCCGGTGTCGACAGCATCGAACACGCCACCTTCATGACCGCCGACGCGGTCGACGAGATCCCCGCCGGGCTGCTGGACGTGATCGTGTCGCGCGGCATCGCGCTGAGCCTCACCTTCGGCACCCGCGTGCTGGACGGGCAGACAGTGCCGCCGAGCATCGCCACCCGGATGCCGGGGTTCACTGCCAACGCGGGCCGGATGCGCGCCGCGGGGGCGCGGATCGTGATCGGCACCGACGCGGGCATCGCCCCGGTGAAGCCGCACTTCGTACTGCGCCACGCGGTGCCGCAGCTCGCACCGCTGGGCATGGGCGGCGCGGAGGCGCTGCACGCGGTGACGGCACGGGCCGCCGACGTCATCGGCCTGGGTCATCGCAAGGGGCGGCTCGCCGCCGGGTACGACGCCGACATCCTGGCGGTGTCCGGGAATCCGGTCGCCGAGCCCGCCGCGGTCCACCGCCTGCTGGCCGTCTACGTGCGGGGTAAGCGGGTGCCCGGCCCGCCTGCCGGCTCGTGTTGACAGACGTTCCCGGCAGCGACCGCGTCGACCCAGGCGATCATGCGGACACCGTGCACGCCACGGATGGCGCTCAGGTCGACGGCGTCGTCACGCAGGCCCATTCGCTGCTGGCGGCCGGGGCGTAGGCCGATACGCCGCCGGAGTGGTAGGCGCGGACCTTGAAGCACATGTAGGTGCCCGCAGCCAGCCCGTCCCACTGGTAGGTCGTCGTGTCGGCGCCGACGTTGCGTGAGGTGTTGCCGTTGGTGATGGTGAAGCCGGTCTCGTCGGCGGCGTTGTCGCTCCACTGCAGGCGGATCGTCCCGGCGTCGACCGCCGTCGCCGACAGGTTCGTGGGCGCGGCCGGTCCCGATCCGTCCAGGCTGGTCGCGCAGACCCAGTTGCCCTGCGCGGCCGGGAAGTACGCCGTCACGCCGGACGCGTCGAAGGCCCGGACCTTGAAGCACGAGTGGGTCGCGGGCGACAGCCCGGTCCAGTCGTAGCTGGTGGTGTTCGCCGGGACGTCGTGCGAGGTGTTGCCGTTGATGACGGTGAAGCCGGTCTCGCTCGCCGACCGGTCCCGCCACCGCAGGCGGATCGTGTCGGGGCCGACCGCTGTCGCGGTCAGGTTGTTCGGGGCGACCAGGGACCGGGCCACCCGCGCCTTCGGGCTCGCGGCGCTGGCACTGGGCACCGGACTGGTGACGGCAGGACTGGTCGGCACGCCGACCGTGTCGTCGCGTCCGGCGGGGCTCGGGACGGAGCCGCTCGGGCTCGCCGCGACGTTCGGTGACGGGGTATCCGGGGATTGGCTGAGCACGAACGCCGTCGCCGCGACGGCCGCGACGATCAGGCCGGCGGCGACGGGCAGCAGCAGCCGCCGACCGCCTCGCCTGTCCGGGACGGTCTGGCGGCGTGTCGGCACCGGGGCCACGGCCTGGGGCCGGGTCGGCAGCGACGCCGTCGCCTGCTCCCCCGGCACCGGGGCCGACGCTTCGCGAGCCGCGGCGGCGAGCGCGGCGGCTGACGGCCAGCGCTGCGCCGGGTCCTTGGCCATGGCCCGTGCCACGATCGCCCGGACGGCGGGTGGCACGTCGGGCGGCAGCGGGTCCGGTGCGTCGTGGACGTGGCGCAGGGCGAGTTCGACCATGCTGTCCCCGGCGAACGGCAGCCGCCCGGCCAGGCACCGGTAGGCGACGACGCCGAGCGCGTAGATGTCGGTGGCGGGGGTGGCGGGGTGGCCCATGGCGCGTTCCGGCGCGAGGTATCCGGCGGTGCCCACCAGCATCCCGGTGGTGGTGAACCCGGCCGCGCCGGCCGACCGGGCGATGCCGAAGTCGGTGACGAGCGTGCTGCCGTCGGGGCGTACCAGCAGGTTGCCGGGTTTGATGTCGCGGTGGGTGACGCCTTTGGCGTGGGCGGCGTGCAGGGCGTCGGCGGCCTGCGCGACCAGGCGCATCGTGGCCGCGGCGTCGAGGCGCCCGACCCGGGCCAGGGTCTGCGCCAGCGACTCGCCGTCGATGAACTTCATGACCAGGTAGACGCCCGCGGCCGGGTCGTCACCGAAGTCGTGCACCTCGACGACGCCGGGGTGGCTGATGGTGGCCATGATGCGGGCCTCGGTGCGGAACTGGTCGACGAAGTTCGGCTCGTCGGGCCGCCCGTCGAGCAGGCACTTGACCGCGACGACGCGGTCCAGGACCTGGTCGTGGGCCCGCCACACCTCACCCATGCCGCCGCTGCCGACGCGCTGGTCGAGCCGGTACCGTCCGGCCAGCACCGTTCCCGCTTGGACCACTGCGACCACCTTCACAGGCCAGATCCTTGAAGTCCACATCGACTGGCAGTAGGTTACGGCCCCCGTTCGCGATCTTCAGCCCGGGTGCCCCGATCCACCGCACGGCCGGCCGCCGCGCCGCACCGCACACCGCCTTTCATAGACGTTGGCCTATCTAGATGAGTTCGATCTTGTTCCAGTCATCCAGATAGGCCAACGTCTATTGCGAACGGGGAGGTCACATGGAACTGCTGATCATCGCGGCGGGCTCGCGGGCGGCATCGCCGTCGGCGCGATCGTCAGCCCGACCGACGCGGTGGCGACCGCCATCGCCAAGCGGCTCGATGCCCCGACGGCAGCGTCTATCCCCCGGAGGTGCTCGCCCGCGTACGAACCGATGTCGTTCGCGAGGACGCCACCGCCGACCTGGACGCGCTGGAGGTCCCGGGTGATCCGGGAGTACCGCGAGCTCAGGTTGCGGGTCATCGAGCGGCAGCGGTCGGCGTTGCTGGACGCGCGGTCCACCGGCCGGTACGACTCGCGCGAACTGGAGAAGGTGCTGGACACCCTCGACGCCGAGCAGATCATGGTCGAGTCGCGGACGGCGTCGGTCGCCGACGACTGGAGTTACTTCTGATAGCCGAAGTTGTCGCAGGTCCGGCGCTGCTGTACGCAGTTCTTGGTGCGCTTGTTCATGGCGTCGACGTCCCACATCACGAACGCGTCGCCGTGCATCGACGACGCGCTCTTGCCGTCCTTGTCGGAGGCGAGGTAGAAACCGGCCGCGCTGCCCTGTGCGCCGTACGCGATGTCGAAGGTGATGGCGGGGATCTTCACGGGGTGGCTGCGCGGGCAGGCGTTGCCGCGGCCGAACGACACGTGCGCCTTGTGGTCGGGGCTGTCCAGGTGCTTGGCGTCCCAGCAGTCCGGGAACTGCATGATGTAGTGCAGCGTGGCCTTGCCGTCACAGATGGGCCAGTTGCCGTTGCTGCTGCGCGCGACGCCGTTCACGTCGCCCGGACCGTAGTAGGCGCAGAAGAACTGGCCGTTCGCCCCGCGCGGGGTCGGCTTGCTCTTCTTGGCGTCGCCGACGATCATGCGCAGGCCGTTGGGCATCGGCTGCTGGTTCGCCGAGGTGGTCATCAGCGACCGGTAGTACACCCGGAAACCGGTCGTCTCGACGGGCTTGCCGGTCGCGTTGTCGTACAGCGTCGGCACCCAGTACGAGGAGTGGTCCTCGGTCGGCTTGCAGGTGGTGGCCGTGAACCTGGTCAGGTCGGCGGCCCTGGTCCGCGCGTCGACGGCCTTGTTGCCGACGAACGAGTGCATGTGCGACGCGCCCGGCAGCCCGGGGGCGACGATCGGGTCGTCGGGCAGCGAGTGGCTGTAGGTGCAGTCGGCCCGGAACTCGGGCAGGTTGCCCACCCCCGCCGGGACCGGGTCGATCTTCCTGTTCCGGTACGCGTCGACCTGCGCCTGCCATGACTTCTGGTCGACGGGGACCCAGCCGGGTTTCGCGGGTTTGGCGGTGACCGCGGACGGCGACGGCGACGCCGGCGACGACGCTGGAACCGGTGCCGCCGACGCGGCCGCCGACGCGGGACCCGGGGCCGCGTTCGACGCCTCCGGCGCGTCGGCGGCGAACAGGGCACCCGCCGCGACGGCCGTCACCACTGCCAGTCCCCCGGCGACGACCAGCAGGTTGCGCCGGTTGCGGACCGGGCGCGGGTCGTTGCTCGGCTCATCCCACACGGCTGACTCCTGACACGGGCGGCTCTCATGAACGCAGGCATGGTAGCCGCTGGCCCGCCGGGTCCCGCGCCGCACGACCACAAAGGATGCTCCGCCAGCCGTCACGCGCGGACCTTGCCCGCCCTGTCCGGGCGTATCGCGACGGTGCAAGATGTCCTCCGTGAACACCCCGACGCGCAGCCTTCCGGTGACCGGTGAGCAACCGCCGCCGGAGGCCCGCGGCCGCCACCGGCCGGGTCTGCGGGGCAGGCTCGCGGACTCGGCCTCGCCGTCTCCGGGCCTGGTCGCCGTGGTGATCGTGGTGACCTGGCTGGCGGTGCTCGCGGAGTCGACGCTGGTGCCGGTCAACCCCGCGCTGCACCGGGTGGCCCTGTTCGTGCACCTGGCCTGCCTGGTCGTCGGGTTCGGCGCGGTGGTCGCGGTCGACTGGTTCGCCCTGAAGTGGCTGCTGCGGCGCTGCCAGCTGCGGCAGGTGCTGGCCGTCGCCGACCAGGTGCACCTGCTGATCTGGCTGGGCCTGGCGGGCCTGGCCGCCAGCGGCGGGCTGCTGCGGCCGGACCTCGGGGCGACCCTGACCCAGATCAAACTGCTGCTGGTGCTGCTGGTGGCGCTCAACGGGGTGCAGGCGACCGCGCTGCACCGCAGGATCGCCGCGTACACCGGCCCCGTGCCCCGGTCGCTGCTGGCCCGCTCGGTGCTGGCGGCGCTGGTGTCGCAGGGCGGCTGGTGGGGCGCGATGGCGATCGGATTCCTCAGCAGCCACCCGGCGTGACCCGGTCGGCCCTCTACCTGGGAGAACCTTTGCGTACCGAAGAACAGGCAGCCCCGCACCGTGGCTGGACGGCCCGGCTGGGCCGTCTCGGCCCGGTCCTGATCGCGGTGCCGGTCGTGCTGGCGATCGCGGTGGTCTCGTTCATCGTCACCGACGCCGGTGAGGCCTCCGCGCCGCAGAGCGCGCCGACGCGAACGGTCGCGACCGCCAGCCCGTCGGCCGTGTCGCCGGTGGCCCCGGCCTCGGCGAAGCCGTCGCCGAAACCGGCCAAGCCGGGCTGGATCGCGGTCGACCCGGACGAGCAGAAGGCCCGGACGGCGGCGTTCTTCGCCCGGAGACCGGCGACGGTGACCGGCAGGCCGGTGAAGGTCCCCGAGTTCCACGCCACCTGCACGGTCAGCCACCACGCCGACGACGACCCGATCGTCTTCCCGGGCCTGCCCGGCGCGTCGCACAACCACACCTTCTGGGGCAACAAGACCGTCGACAGCCGGACCACGGCCGCGTCGCTGCGTTCCGGTGCGACGACCTGCAATCCCAAGCAGGACCGTTCCGGGTACTGGATTCCGACGCTGTACCGCGACGGCAAGGTCGTCGACCCGGACGAGATCACCGTCTACTACGGCTCGCGGCTCAAGGACCCGAGCCGGACCCAGCCGTTCCCGTATGGGCTGCGCATGGTCGAGGGCGACGCGAAGAAGAAGTCCGACCCGAACGGCAACCGGTTCTGGTGCGCGGGCATCGGCGGCGAGACCGGCCGCTCGAAGGACGGCGTGTTCCCGGTCTGCGCGCCCACCGCGCACATCGTCCGCCAGATCACGTTCCCGGACTGCTGGGACGGCAGGCACCTGGACAGCCCCGACCACCAGGCGCACATGTCCGGGGCGCTGCACACCGGGGTCTGCCCGCGCAGCCATCCGGTGCCGATCCCGTCGGTGTCGTTCGTCATCTCGTACAAGGCCCTCAGCGCCGACACCGACGGCATCACCCTGTCCTCGGGCAACTCCTTCTCCATGCACGCCGACTTCTTCAACGGCTGGGACGACGACGCGCTCGCCGCCCGCGTCCGCAACTGCCTGGACCAGGGCGTCAAGTGCAACGCGGCGGGCGGGTTCTGATCGCCGGGGCCCGGTGCGCGTTCGCGGGAACGCCCACCGGGCACGCACAGACGGCTACGCGGGCCGAACTTCCGGCCGCGCCGACGGCGGGGGCGTGAACGACACGTCGTCACCCGGCCACCGAACTATGCTCGCGATCATGGCTAACACGAGCTGGAAACTGGGTGGGGACCTCGACGTCGGCCGGGTCGGTTACGGGGCGATGAAACTGACCGGCTGGCCGCAGGGCGGGCGGCCGGACCGTGACACGGCGCTGGCGATCCTGCGGCAGGCGGTCGAGCGGGGCGTGAACCACATCGACACGTCGCACTACTACGACCGCGACGGGGTCGCCGCCAACGAGCTGATCAGGACGGCGCTGCACCCGTACCCGGCGGATCTGGTCCTGGTGACCAAGGTGGGCGCGCTCGTCGAAGGCTCGGACATCGCCCTGCCGTCGGCCGAGCAGCAGGGGCTGAGCGCGGACGGGCTGCGCCGGGGCGTGGAGGCGAACCTGCGCTCGCTGGGTGTGGACCGGCTGGACGTGGTGAACCTGCGCATGGGCGACCGGGGCCACGACCGCTCCGCGATCGCCGCGCCGCTGGAGACGCTGATGGCGCTGCGTGAGGAGGGGCTGATCCGGCACCTCGGCATCTCCAACATCGGCACCGCCGAGTTCGAGACGGCGCGCACCATCGCGCCGATCGTCTGCGTGCAGAACCGGTACAACATCGCCTACCGCGACGACGACGCGCTGGTCGACGCGTGTGCGGCGGCGGGCGTGGCCTACGTGCCGTTCTTCCCCGTCGGGGGCTTCCAGCCGCTGACGGCCGAGCACCTGAACACCGTCGCCGAGCGGCACGGCGCGACCGTCGCGCAGGTCGCGCTGGCCTGGCTGCTGGCCCGCTCGCCGAACATCCTGCTCATCCCCGGCACCGGATCACCGGCGCACCTGGCGGAGAACATCGCCGCGGGCGAGCTCGCCCTCACCGGCGAGGACCTGGCGCTGCTCGGCTGACGAGCGGGCGTCAGCTCACGACGCGGAACCGGTGGTGGACACGGGAACGTCCGCCGTCCGGCTCCGCCGGTGCCGGGCCACGACCGTGAGCAGCCCGTACGCGGCAGCCCCGCCGACCAGCAGCGGACCCAGCACGACGAGTCCCAGGTCGCTGTGGTCCCCGGACGGGCCCGGGCCGGTGAACAGCGTCGCCACGATCACCGCCGTGACGCCGCCGACCCCGGCGAGGCCCGCCACGAGCAGTGCCCGAACCGACTCCCACCGGCCGAACAGGCAGGCCAGCGCGGCCGTCACCGGGCCGAGCAGCAGCGCCGAGACCAGCGACAGGTCGTTGCGCGCACCGTAGTCCAGTGGGAGGTCCAGCGCGCCGAGCACCGGCGGGTCGATCGCCGACGCGCTCGCACCGACCACCAGCAGGGTCCCGACCACGGCCGTGCCGACGGCGACACCCGGTGTCGACGCGCGGCCCGACGCGAGACGGGCGGCCAGCACGCTGAGGGCCGCGCCGAGCACGACGCCCGTGATCACCGCCTGCGCGGCGGACCCCGAGGCGTCACCGACCAGGTTCAGGTGCTGCGCCCGCGCCGCCTGCGCCATCGCCAGCGGCAGGACGGTGGCGGCGCCGAGCGCCGCAGCGACGACCGGACGCCAGGTGCGCTCGTCGTTGATCAGCCGGGCCGCCAGCGCCGCGAGGACGACGGCCGTCATGCACAGCCACAGCAGGTTGCGGAAGTTCAGCAGCCAGTCGTTGTCGCTGCCCGCGTCGAACCGGCGGGTGAAGTCCAGCACGCCGACGCCGAGCGCCGCCGCCACCTGGGCCCAGGCCAGCGCCGCGCCCAGCGCCGCGGCTACGAGCGGTGCGAACCAGCGCGGGCGGGCACGGTGAACCGACATGGCCCGAAGTTAGCCAGCGGCACGAGCGGCGTCAACATGGCTCGATATGACACGCCGCGGACGCGTCGGCCGCCAACCGGGTGATCATCCCTGACCGCGACCGGCGGGCGGTGCCAGCAGATGGTGCAGCCCCAGGTCCGGGGGCGGGGGCAGCGGAGCGGCGGGCTCGGCCCGGAACGACTGCAGCAGGTACGCGGTCAGCCGCCGGGACGCGGCCGCCGCGTGGGCCGGGGACAGCGCGGCGACGGCGTTGTTGGCGACCAGCAGCAGGACCAGGTCGGCCTGGGCGAAGTCGGCGCGCAGCCGCCCGGCCGCCTTGGCGCGCCGGGTGAGTGCGGCGAAGCCGTGCTCGGCCAGGTCACGGCGCCGGTCGTGGTCGACGGCGTCGGGGAACATGGCCAGGAACGCGGCGGTGAACCCCCGGTCCGCGGCCTGCATGGCGCACAGCTTCTCGACCAGCAGCACGAAACCGCGCCAGGGGTCCGGGTCGGCCAGCGCCTCGTCGAGCGCGCCGACACAGGTCGTGAACTGTTCGGCGAAGACCTCCCTGATCAGCGCCTCCCGGGTCGGGAAGTGCCGGTACAGGGTGGCCACGCCGACGCCGGCGCGGCGGGCGACGGCGGCCATCGGCACGTCGACACCCTGGCGGGAGTAAGCGTCGCGGGCGACGTCGAGGATCTGGGCCCGGTTGCGCACCGCGTCGGCCCGCTGCCCGCCAGGCTGCCCGTCGGCGGGGAGCGGTATCCGAGACGAACCGGCACTCATGCTTCTCACCTTAGCGCAAACGGATACCCCCGTCCGTTTACCAGGTTACGCTCGCCGCTCGAAGCCCCGCGCCACTGCGGGCGGAACGGATACGAGTGATGGACCAGATGCGTGCGGCCATGTACGACAGCTACGGCCCGCCGGAGGTGCTCTACGAGGGCAGGGTGCCCACCCCGGTCGCGGGGCCGGGTGAGGTGCTGGTGCGGGTGCACGCGGCCAGCGTCAACGGCGGCGAACTGGCAGGGCGGGCAGGCCGGCTGCGGCTGGCGACCGGGCTGATCAGCCGGGGCTTTCCGAAGCGCACCGGGATGGACTTCGCGGGCGAGGTCGCCGCGGTCGGCGCGGGGGTGTCCGGCCACCGCGTCGGCGACCGGGTGTGGGGCGGGCTCGGCCGCAGGTTCGGCAGCGCCGCCGAGTTCGTGGCCGTACGCCCGGAGCTGATCGCACCGGCCCCGGCCGGGATGGACCTGGTCGCGGCGGCGGCGCTGCCCGGCGTCGGCACGACGGCGATCACGGCGCTGCGGGACAAGGCCCGGCTGCGGGCGGGCGAGCGCCTGCTGGTGCGCGGCGCGAGCGGCGGCGTCGGCAGTGTGGCGGTGCAGCTGGGGCGGGCGTACGGGGCACACGTCACCGGCCTGGCCGGTGCCCGCAACCTCGACCTGGTCCGCGAGCTCGGGGCCGACGAGGTGCGCGACTACGCCACCACCGAGCTGTCCGAACTCGGCCGGTTCGACGTGGTCCTGGACACCGTCGGCACCGCGCTGCCCACCCTGCGGCGGCTGCTGGCCCCGGGCGGGCGCATGGTCGCGATCAGCTTCGACATCGACCGGCTGCTGCCGTCGCTGGGCTACCTGTTCGCGTCGAGTGTCTTCGGATCGCGGCGGGTGCGCTTCTTCAGCGGCAACCCGACCAGCGGCCTGTTCGCCGACCTGACCGCGTACGTGGACGGCGGTGCGGTGCGGCCGGTGGTGGGCGGCGTCTACCCGCTGGCCGACGTCGCGGGGGCGCACCGCGCGCTGGAGGCGGGCGGCGTCGGCGGCAAGATCGTCGTCCAGGTCGGGTGACGCAGGTTCGGGCTACCATCCGCCCCGGCGGCCCGTGCCGGGACGCCGACCGGGATCGGAGGCGCGGCAATGTCGATGCACTACGTCGAGGATCTGGTGTCCGCATCGGTCGAACTGCTCGACGCCCGTCACCCGCCCGACGACGACCGGCTACGCGGCTGGTTCACGGCCCTGTACGCGTTCCAGTCCGGATACGACTGCTCGTTCACCCAGGGCCGGGTGCTGGACATCCTGCTGCGGCGGCGGCACACCTACCGGTTCGCGCTCGCGGAGCACCCGGACTACGCGGCGCGGCGTGCGTTCTTCGACGGGCTGACCGCGTTCCAGGGGCTGCGCGAGTTCGACGAGGACGACGACGACTTCGACGGCTACGACAGCTGGCTGGAGGACGGCTACGTCGACCCGCCGTGGCTGTACTGCGAGGCGGGTTCGGCGCTGTGGCGGCGGCTGGTGGAGGCCGGGCGGCTGGCGGGCCGCGACGCGGTCGCACCGCAGCGGGTAGCGCTGATCGACGTGGTGGCGGAGGTGGCCGCCGCGGCCGAGCAGACCGGCGACCTGCGGCTCATCGCCGAGTGGTACGGCCTGGGCCATGCCGCGCTCGTCGACGGCACCCCGCTGACGGCCGACGACCTGAGCGAGATCACGGGCGTCACGCGGCTGCGCGAGATCGTACGGCGGTCCGGCGCGGGGGCGGTGTCGCTACCGGACGGCTACCGCCCCACCGAGGACCAGCTCGAGATGCTGGACGACGAGCGCGAGACCTGGTGGTACGAGGTCATGCCGGCCTGATCGGGCGCTCAACCCGCGGACGCGTCCGGCAGTCGCGGCGGGCAGCTCCCGCCGGGCGCGGTCCGCAGTTCGAAGTGCCAGATCTCGTTGGCGTACACCTGGCAGAGCCCGTAGGCCGGGCCGTGCCGCTGCAGCCACCGGTCCGCCTCGACCGGCCCGATGTCGACGGCCCTGCCGGTGACATGGCTGGACCGGTCGGGGGGCAGCACCTGCCTGCGCGCCTCGTCCGAGCCGTGCTCGGCCACGGCTTCGTCGAGCAGGTGCTGCTGGTGGCGGGGGCTGCGCCAGCCGGAGTTGACCTGCAGTTCGACCCCGTCGCGGCGGGCGTCCCGGGCCGCCTGCCGGACGGCGGCCAGCAGTGCGGGGTCGAGCCGGTCGAGCGCAGGACGGCCGTCGTCGAACGGGGACACCGGCCGGTCCAGCGCGCCGTCGCTCGCGGTGGTGCCGTCAGCGGCCGAGGCGACGGCCCGGTAGGCGGGAACGGCCGTCAGCACGGCGGCGGCGGCGATGCCGACACCGAACCGCAGGGTCTTCGAGGGGCGCGGGGATGGGCAGGACATGTGAACTCCTTACGGTCACCGGCGTTCCGCTCGGTGACATTGGGGAGTTCACTTGACCACGCAGCGTGTTATCGGGACGTGACCCGATCACCACACATGCCCTTAACATCGGCGATAAGCAGCCAGATGGGGTGCTACCGGTGGGGTTCAGCGGGTCGGGTCATGAACCTCGCCCCGGATGATGAACGTCAACGGGGTGCCCTGTCCGAGTGCGACCCCGGTCACGCCCGTGCCGGTCACCTTCAGCGCCTGGCCGCCGAGCACCACCTCGTACGGCGCGGCGGTTCCGCGCAGCACGACCCGCTGCTCCCGGCGGGAGCCGTCGCAGGCGGTGACGGTGAACCGGTCCCCGTCGCGCACCGCGCAGCCGAGCTCGCCTGAAGTCCCGGGCTGGGCGGTCTTGAGGAAGTACTCCTCGCCCTCAGGGGTGAGCGGGATGAGCGCGAACTGCGCGTCGTCGGTGGCGGACTGCTCTCCCACCGCCGACAGCGAGCGGTCGGGCAGGACGGTGAGCAGCGGGTAGCCGCCGGTGGTGGTCGCCTGCAGCCATACCGCCTGATCCCGGTTCGGCACTCCGTCGCCCGGCACGGCCGACGGGTCGACCTTCGGGGTGACCACCGGCGAGGGCGACGCGGACGGCGACGCGGAGGCCGACACGACCGGGCGGGGCCGTTCGGTCGCCGGGGTCAGTTCCGGCGAGCCCTGGCCGAACTGGGTGACGTACACCCCGGCGAACACCGCGACCACGGCCAGGCCGCTGGCCGCCGCGGCCAGCCGTCCATTGCGCCGCCGTTGCGCGCCCCGGTGCCGGGCCTGCTCGGCGCCGCTCAGCCGCCCGATCCGGGCACCGTGGTCGGCGAGCGCGGCCAGATTACGGTCCAGGCCCCTTTCGTCCTCGCCGCGCTGCTCAGCCATGACTGCCGTCCTCTCCTGTGATCGTCTGGTGCGGGATATGACCGGGTTCGGGATGGTCGCTGAGCCAGCCGGCCAGTGCCCGCCGCCCGCGCAGCAGCCTGGCCTTGATCGTGCCCTGGGGGGAGCCGACCTCGGCGGCGACCTCGGCCACGCTCAGGCCGACCAGGTGGTGCAGCACGATCGCGCGGCGCTGCTCGGCGGGGATCTGGCGCAGCGCGTGGACCAGCGCCACGTGGTCCGGGCCGAGGCCCGCGAGTTCCTGTTCGGGGGTGGCGCGGTGGTGGGCGCGCATCCGGTTGACCGCCTTGCGCCAGGTGCTGATCGCGATCCGCGACGCGGTACGCCGCACCCAGGCCTCGGGGCTGTCACACTCGCGCACCTGCCTCCAGCGCTGCCAGGCCCGCGCGTACGCCTCGGCCACCGCGTCCTCGGCCTCGGCCCGGCTGCCCGTCATGGTCCACAACTGGCCCAACACCCTCCAGGACGTATCGGCGTAGAAGGCGTCGAACTCCTCGATGTCGGACATCAGGCCTCCACGATCGCGGCCGCCACCGACCGGTCGTCCCGGCCCTCCCCCGCGTCGCCGCACTCCGTCAGCATCGTGCGACCCACCGCGCATCCGAGCCTTGCATCTGCGTCCCCTCCCACGATCGTGCTCCGGCCGGAGCGGTTCACTGACGCCCGGCCGTACCCCCCGGTTGCATGCGATCTTCGAAACGTGACCCGGAGCGCCCACGGGGTGGGACGGCGCGCCCCACATCGCCGGTCTGCCGTCCTCCGACCAGGCATTAAAAGGTCCACCCGGTGCCGCACCCACCGAATCGCCGCGGACGACGTACCTTTGCCGCATGGGTTTGGGTAGTCGGTTGAAGCAGAAGCTGCGCACGTTCATGGAGCGCCCGGGTACGACGGTCAGTTTGAGCCGTTACGAGGCTATCCTGCCGAAGATCCGGGACCTGGAGGACGAGCTCGAGGCATTGACCGATGCCGAGTTCACCGAGCGGGCGCTCGGGCTGCGCGACGACGTCAGCGGGCCGGAGGACGGCGAGCCGGTGGTCACCGCGGCCACGCCGCTGTCCATCGACGAGCGCGACCTGATCGAGATCTGCGCGATGGGCCGCGAGGCCGGCCGCCGCGCCCTCGGCGAGCGCGCCTTCGACGTGCAGCTGCTCGGCGCGATGGCGATGATGCAGGGCAACGTCGTGGAGATGGCCACCGGCGAGGGCAAGACCCTGGCCGCCGTCATCGCGGCCTTCGGCTACGTCGTACGCGGCTCGCGGGTGCAGGTGCTCACCGTCAACGACTACCTCGCCGACCGCGACGCCCGCTGGATGGGCCCCGCGTACCGGCTGCTCGGCCTGACCGTCGGCTCCGTCGGGGAGGGCGACGCCCACGACGAGCGCGCGGCGGCGTACCGGTGCGACGTCACCTACGTGTCGGTCAGCGAGGCCGGTTTCGACTTCCTGCGCGACCAGCTCGTGCTGCGGGCCGAGGACGCGGTCATGCCCGGCCTGTACACGGTGATCATCGACGAGGCGGACTCGATCCTGATCGACGAGGCCCGGGTGCCGCTGGTGGTGGCGGGCAGCCTCACCGACGGCGGGTCGGACGCGAGCGCAGCCGCGCTGCTGGTGGCCGGGATGCGGCAGGGCCGCGACTTCGAGGTCGTCGACGACGGCCGCAACGTGCAGCTCACCGACGCCGGTGCGGCGCTGGTCGAGCGCGCCTGGGGCGGGCTGCACCTGTACGCGCAGGAGAACCTGAACAAGCTCACCGCGGTCAACCTGGCCCTGCACGCGCGGGCGCTGCTGGCCGTGGACGTGGACTACATCGTCAAGGACGACCGGATCGCGCTGGTCGACGAGTTCCGGGGCCGGGTCGCCCGCCGCCGCCGCTGGCCCGACGGGCTGCAGGCGGCGGTCGAGGCCAAGGAGGGCCTGACCGCGACCGACGAGGGCGAGATCCTGGCCACGATCACCGTGCAGGCGTTCATCGCGCTCTACCCCACCGTGGCGGGCATGACCGGCACCGCCTCCACGATCGGCGACGAGCTGCGCGAGTTCTACAAGCTCGAGGTCGCGGTCATCCCGCCGAACACGGAGAACATCCGGGTCGACGAGCCCGACCGGGTGTACGCGACGATCGAGGAGAAGGAAGAGGCGCTGATGGCCGAAGTGGCCGAGGCGCACGAGACGGGTCGTCCGGTGCTGGTCGGCACCCTCGACGTCGCCGAGTCGGAGCGGCTCGCGGCGGCCCTGCAGGAGCACGGCATCGACTGCGCGGTGCTCAACGCCAAGAACGACGCGCACGAGGCCGCGGTCATCGCCGAGGCGGGCCGCCGGGGCGTGGTCACGGTGTCCACGCAGATGGCGGGCCGGGGCACCGACATCCGGCTCGGCGGCAGCGACGGCGAGGACCGCGCGGCGGTCGCCGAACTCGGCGGCCTGTACGTCATCGGCGCGGGTCGGCACGACAGCCGCCGCGTCGACGACCAGCTGCGCGGCCGGGCCGGCCGGCAGGGCGACCCGGGCGGCTCGATGTTCTTCGTCAGCCGCGAGGACGAGCTGATCGTGCGGCACGGCGACGGCATCGGCGGCACGACCGCCGGGGACGGCCGGGTGACCGGCCCGGCCGTGCACTGGGCCGTCGGGCACGCCCAGCGCGTCGCCGAGGGCGTCGACTTCGAGATCCACCGCAACACCTGGCGGTACGGCGTACTGGTCGAGCAGCAGCGCCAGGTGCTCGCCCTGCGCCGCAAGGCCCTGCTCACCACCGACGCCGCAGCGCAACTGCTGCGCGAGGACCACACCCGCTTCCCCGCCGATCCCGACGCCGTCGCCGAGGCGGACCTGCCCGCCGACGCCGACGCCGACGACCTGGCTCACGCCGGGCTGGAGATGACCACGGTCGCGGAACGCTACGCCGAGGTCGTGAACCTCATCGGCGAGCAGGCCGCCGAGGAGGCCGTACGCCAGATCGCGCTGTACCACCTGGACCGGGGCTGGGCCGACCACCTGGGCATGCTGGCCGACGTGCGCGACGGCGTACACCTGCGCGCGCTGGGCAGGCAGGACCCGCTGGACGAGTTCCACCGGCTGGCCGTGCCCGCGTTCAGCCAGATGCTCGACGGCGTGAACGCCGCCACGGCGGAGACGTTCCTGGCCGCCCGGATCGACAGCCCCGACTGGACCCCCGCCGAGGTGGGCCTCGAACGCCCCAGCGCCACCTGGACCTACATGGTCCACGACAACCCGTTCGGCTCAGAGATCGAACGCTTCATCTCCGGCATAGCCAAGGCCGTCCTGGGCCGCTGACCGCGCCCCCAGCGCACCCCGCCGCGCTGGCCCGGCTGCCCTCCTGCGGCAACTCTTAAAGACTTGCGGCCTCCAGGTGACCTGGAGGCCGCAAGTCTTTAAGAGTTGCGAAACAGGGCGGGGCTCTCGCCGTACACCGATCACTGGACGCTGCGGACGGTGCCGCCGTCGACGCGTAGCGTCGCGCCGCTGATGTAGCTTGCCAGCGGGCTGGCCAGGTAGGCCACCGCCGAGGCGATCTCGTCCGGCCGCCCGAAGCGGCCGGTGTCGTTGGGCACCCAGTCGGCCGTGGCGGCCCGCTCGATCTCGTCCGGGGTCTCACCCCAGCCATGCGTAGGCGCGAGCCGCACCAGCAGGTCCCGGACCGCGTCGACCATGATCGCGCCGGGGGCGACGACGTTGGACGTCACGCCGGTCCCGGCAAGGTCGCGGGCCAGCGACACGGCGAGGTTGTGCCGGGCGGCCAGCGTCGCGGTGTAGTGGGGCTGGTCGGCCGTCGGCTGTCCGGCCAGACCGCCGCCGATCTGGACGACGCGGCCCCAGCCGCGCTCGCGCATGCCGGGCACCAGGTGCTGGATCATGCGTACCCCGGAGATGACGTTGACCTCGTACAGGCGCGCCCAGGCGGCGGGGGCGGCCTGCGCCCAGCCGATGGGGTCGTAGCCGCCCGCGTTGTTGACCAGGATGTCGATCGGCCCTCGTGCGGTCGCGGCACCGGCCACGGTGGCCGCACCGGCATCCGTGGCCAGGTCGCCGACGGCGATGTCGGCCGATCCTCCGTCGGCGCGGATGGCGTCGGCGACGTTGACGGCGCGCTGTTCGTCGCGGCCGTGCACGACCACTGTCGCGCCTTCAGCGGCCAGCCGCCGGGCGATGGCCTCACCCAGCCCGGAGGTGCTTCCGGTGACGAGCGCCCGCTTGCCCGTGAGTTGCAGATCCATGATCTCCCCCAGTGGTGTTCGATTGGATGTCTACGACCGTAGACCGCACTGACCTGCAATGTCTACACTAGTAGACATGAGTGTGACGCAGCAGCCACGCCGCCGGGACGCGGCGGCCACCCGTGAGGCGATCCTGAACTCGGCGATCGAGGCGTTCACCCGCGCCGGATACGACGGCGCGGGTGTTCGCGAGGTCGCCGCCGCCGCCGGAGTCACGGCGATGCTGGTCAACCGCTATTTCGGGTCCAAGGAGCAGCTGTTCGCCGAGGTCGTGAACCGGTCCTTCGCCCCGCCCACGATCGTGGGCGACGACCCGGCGGAGCTGCCCGCGCAGATCGCGCGAGCGCTGGTCGACCGCACCGACCCGGCCGCAGCGCAGTTGAGCCCGTTCCTGCTGATGCTGCGCTCGGCGGGCAACCCGCGCGCCGCCGAGATCATGCACGACGCCATCGCCGGTCACGCCGGATCACGCCTGACCGGCCTGCTCGACGGAGCCGACGCCGACCAGCGGGCCGAACTGATCCTCGCCCTGATCGCGGGCGTATGGCTCATGCGCTCCGTCATCGCCACACCAGCACTCACCGGCGCCGACCCTGCGGCCCTCACCGCCCGGCTGACCATCGCCCTGCAGGCGCTGAGTGGACCCGGCCACTGACGCCGCCACGCCGACCCGGCGGAGGGGTACGAAGATGCTTGAAGGAATGTCGGCGGCGCGTGTCGGATCGCGGCAGCCTCGTTCGTAGCAGGGGTGAAGGCCGCCGAGGGGCGGCGGCCCGATGACAGGAGATGGTTGCGATGGCGCAGTACCTGGTTTCCGTGCTGTTCGACTCGGACGCGCTGGCCACCGACGAGGAGATGGCCGCGATCGATGTCTTCAACGACCGGCTGCAGGCCGACGGCCACTGGGTCTTCGCCGCCGGCCTCGCCTCACCCGACTCGGCCACCGTCATCGACGGCCGGGGCGGCGAGCCGGTGTTCACCGACGGGCCCTTCCTGGAGTCGAAGGAGCACGTCGCCGGTCTGTGGATCATCGAGGCCGACGATCTCGACGTGGCACTGCGGCTGGCCGCCCAGGGGTCGAAGGCTTGCAACCGCCGGGTCGAGGTGCGGCCCCTGCTGAGCGCATGACCGACGTCGGCGAGGCGATCACCCGGGTTCACCGCGCGGAGTGGGCCCGGCTGGTCGCGACCCTGGCCAGGCGATTCAGCGACCTCGACGTCGCCGAGGAGATGGCCGCCGAGGCGTTCGCCACGGCCGTCGAGCGCTGGCCGGTCGACGGCGTGCCGCCGAATCCGGGCGGCTGGCTCACCACCACCGCCCACCGCAAGGCCGTCGACCGGCTCCGGCGGGAGGTCAAGCGCGAGGAGAAGCACCAGGAGGCGCTGATGCTGGCCGACGTTCCCGAGCCGCTCGGCGCCATCGACGACGACCGGCTGCGCCTCGTGTTCACCTGCTGCCACCCGGCGCTGGCCATGGAGGTGCGGGTCGCGCTGACGCTGCGGATGGTCGGCGGGCTGACCGTGGCCGAGATCGCCCGCGCGTTCCTGGTGCAGGAGGCCGCCATGAGCCGCCGGATCACCCGCGCCAAGACGAAGATCAAGGACGCCCGCATCCCGTATCGCGTGCCGTCGCGCGAAGACCTCCCGGGCCGCGTCGGCGGGGTGCTCGCCGTCCTCTACCTGATCTTCAACGAGGGTTACCTGTCCTCGGACCCGGACAAGGAGGCGGTCCGCGGCGAGCTGACCGCCGAGGCGATCCGGCTGACCCGGCTGGTTCGCGAGCTGATGCCCGCCGACGGCGAGGTCGCCGGGCTGCTGGCTCTGATGCTGCTGACGGAGGCCCGCCGCACCGCGCGGGTGTCGGCGAGCGGCGAGCTGGTCGTGCTCGGCGAGCAGGACCGCGGCTCCTGGGACCGGGCGCTGATCGCCGAGGGGCATGCCCTGGTCCGGGCGCGGCTGAGGTCCGGGCAGCCGCCGGGCCGGTATCAGATCCTCGCCGCGATCAACGCCGTGCACACCGATGCCCGCGACGTACGCGACACCGACTGGTCGCAGGTCGTCGCGCTCTACGACCAGCTGGTGCGGCTGGACCCGTCGCCGATCGTGCGGCTCAACCGGGCCATCGCGGTCGCGGAGCTGGACGGCCCTCAGGTCGCGCTGGCGCAGGTCGACGGGCTGCCGCTGGAGGGTTACCACGCGTTCCACGCCACCCGCGCCGACCTGCTGCGCCGGCTCGGCCGCGGCGAGCAGGCGCGGGCGGCGTACGACCGGGCGATCGAGCTGGCGGGCAACACCGCCGAGACGGCGTACCTGCGCCGCCGCCGCGACCAGCTGCCGGGCCGGTGAAGCTCACCTGATCGCCGGGGTACGCAGCGTGGCCAGCAGTTCCTCGACGCGGCGCATGTCGCGGGTGCGCTGCTGGGTGCGGTAGAGGTCCACCGCCTGGCGCCAGGCGTCCTCGGCTGCGGCGTGTTCGCCGAGCGCGCGGTGCGTCTCGCCCAGGTGGGTGAGCGTGTCCGCGGTGTAGGCGTGGTTGCCCAGCTCGCGGAACAGGGCCAGCGCCAGGCGGTAGTAGCGCAGGGCGGTGGTGTGGGCGGCGCTGAGATGGGCGACGTAGCCGAGGCTGTCGAGGGTCGCGGCCTCGCCGTTGCGGTTGCCGTGCCGCCGGTAGAGCGCCAGGGCCCGCAGGGACAGCGCGTGCGCCTGCCCGTGGTCGCCGAGCCGGGCGCTGTACCAGCCGGCGAGGTTGAGCGCGTCGGCCTCCCAGGCGGTGTTGCCGAGTTCGCGGTGCAGGGTCAGCGCGCGGGTCGCGTGGGCCAGGGCCCGCGCGTCGTCGCCCTGCTGGCCCCATACCCAGGCCAGGGTCTGGTGGGTGTGCGCCTGGTCGGTGGGGGCGTCGGCCGCCTCGAACAGCGTGAGGGCCTGGTCGAGGTGGGTGACGGCTTCGGCGTGGCGGCCCAGCAGGGTGCAGGAGCGGGCGAGCAGCCGGTGCGCGATGGCGAGCGGCCCGGGTGCGCCGAGCTGGTTCGCGGCGGCGAGCCCGGCCTGCCAGGTCTGGAATCCGGCCTGGAGGTGTCCGCGCTGCCAGTGGTAGCTGCTCAAGGCCCAGGCGAGCTGCCACACCCGCGGGTGCCAGCCGTGCTCGGCGGCGCGGCGCTGGGCGTTGAGCAGGCAACTGTGCTCGGCGTCGAACCAGGCCAGCGCGGCGTTCGCGTCGGGCAGCGGATGGCTGGGGCCGGGCGGTGGCTGCTGTCCGGGCTCCTCCGGCCGCGGCGGGTCGAGCAGGCGGTCGGCGGCGTACGCGGTACGCAGGTAGAAGTCGACCAGCCGTCCCAGCGCCGCGCTGCGGGCCGGTGCGCCGTCCTCGTCGCGGCATCGCTCGGCGGCGTACAGGCGCAGCAGGTCGTGCATGCGGTAGCGCCCCGGTTGGTGTTCCTGCAGCAGGTGGGCGGCGTCGAGCAGGCGCAGCTGGAGGCGGATGCGCCCGGGTTCGTCCTCGGCGAGCGCGGCCGCCGCGGGCAGGCCGATGTCGGGTCCGGGGACCGTGCCGAGCAGGCGGAACAGCCGTGCGGCCGGGGGCGGCAGGGCTTCGTAGGAGGTGGCGAAGACCGCGCGCAGGTCCGTGGTCAGGTCGGCGGTGTCCAGGGCGTCCAGCCGGGTCGCGGCGTCACGCAGCTCCTCGGCGAACGCGTTGAGGGCGAAGTCGCGGCGGGCGGCCGCGCGCGCCGCGACGATGCTCAGCGCCAGCGGCAGGCCCGCACACCAGCGCAGCAGCGCGGCGACGGCGACCGGCTCGGCGGCGGTGCGCTCCCGGCCGAGGTGGGTGGCCAGCAGCTGGCGGGCCTCGGTGTCGGTGAGCACGTCCAGCGGCAGCAGCCGCGCGCCGTGGGTCGCGGCGAGGCCGGTGAGCTGGTTGCGGCTGGTGACCAGCACCGTGCAGGTGGCGCTGCCCGGCAGCAGCGGCAGCACGTGGGCGGTGTCGCGGGCGTCGTCGAGCACGATCAGCAGCCGCCGTCCTGCCACGACGCTGCGGAACAGCGCCGCCTGCGCCTGCGGGTCGGCCGGGATCGCCGCGGTCGGCACGCCGAGGGCGTCGAGGAAGCCCCGGACCGCCACGGCCGCGTCCACCGGCGGCTGGGTGGGGTCGAATCCGCGCAGGTCGACGTAGAGCTGCCCGTCGGGGAAGCGATCGAGGGCGGTGTGCGCCCAGTGCAGCGCCAGCCAGGACTTGCCGACTCCCCCGCCGCCGCTGACCGCCGTGAGCGCCATCGCCCGGGTGCTGTCCCGGGCCGCGTCCACGGCGCTGTCGAGCTGCGCCAGCGCCCTGCTGCGCCCGGTGAACAGCCGCGGCGGGACCGGGAGCTGCCGGGGCTCCGGATGCGGCGCGGCCTGCCCGCCGGGGGTCGGCGGGCGCAGGTCGGCGTCGTCGGCCAGGATCTGCCGGTGCCGTTGCTGCAGCGCGGCACCGGGGTCGATGCCCAGTTCATCGGCCAGCCGCAGGCGGGTGGCCTGGTAGTGCGCCAGGGCCTCGGCGCTGCGGCCCGCCCGGTGCAGCGCGAGCATGAGCTGCCCGGCCAGCCGCTCGTCGAGCGGATGCGCGGCGGCCCGCACCGTCAGCGGGGCCAGCAGTGCGTCGTGGCGGCCCAGGCCCAGGGCCAGGTCGGTGCGGTCCAGTTCGGCGGCGAGCCGGCGGCTGTCCAGGACGGCGCGTTGCGCGGCGAGCCACGGGGTGTCCAGACCCGCCAGCGCGTCGCCCTGCCACAGCGCCAGGGCCTCGTCGAGCAGGGCCAGGCGGTCCGGCTCGGGTCCGGTTCGCGCCTGGTCGACGAGCTGCGTGAAGCGGTACGCGTCGACGGCCGCCGGGGCGACGGGCAGCTGGTAGCCGCCGTGCTCCCGGACCACGGTGACGCCGGTGGGAGCCAGTGCCTGGCGCAGCCGGGACAGGTAGCCGTAGAGGGTGCTGTGCGCGCGGCGGGGCGGCTGCTCGGCCCAGACGCGGTCGATGAGCTGGTCGGCCGATACGGACTGGTCGGCCTGCAGCAGCAGTACGGCGAGCACGCTGCGCTGGCGCGCGTGGCCCAGGCGCAGCGGGCGGCCGTCGTGCCGTGCCGCGACGTCGCCGAGCAGAACGAACTCCACCGTCATCGAAACCACCCACCCGTAGAACCCGGCCCTTCTCTCAGCGAGACGAGAGGGGTGGTGTCCTAAGTGGTGGGTGGTGACCGAGAGCACAACGGGTGAACGACACCGGCCCTGGCGGTGAACCAGGGCCGGTGTCGAGGTGCGGCTGCCTACTTCGCGGCGGGCGAGGTGTATCCGACGACGCCGGACTCCCAGTTGCCGTGCAGCACGTGGGTCACCTTGTTCGACTGGTTGCCGCCGACCACGTAGTGGTTGCCGTCGGTGCTGGTGTCCTCGTACGACGTGACGATCGCGACGTGGTCGATGACGCCGTCGGACTCCCAGTCGTAGACCGCCGCGTCACCCTTGCGCGGCACGTAGCTCCTGCTGGTGTGCCAGGTGCCGTTGGTCTGGCCGTAGGTCTTGAAGCTGGACGCCAGCGCGTTCAGGCCGGTGTACTTCGCACCGCCCCAGTAGAACGCGAACTTGGCGAAGTCGGCGCACCAGGCCCGGGCCCGCCAGTTCACCGCGCCCCAGGACTTGGTGCCGTCGCGGTACATGTACCCGTCGGTGGTCTTGCCGCAGGTGCTGGCCGACGTGCCGTCCCTGCGGTCGTTGTTCGGGTCGGTCCAGAAGCCGGTGTAGAAGTTGCAGTTCGTGCCCGTCTCCGACAGCCGCGCCTTGACGTCGGCATTGGTGGACGTGAACTGCTCCCAGGCGATGTTGCCGACGTCGATGCCGAGCGCGGTGTCGGCGGCCTGCGCCGGGGTGGCCGCGCCGAACGCGGCGGCCGAGATGGCGACCGCCGCCACCAGCATCATGCGAATGGACTTCATGCGGGATCTCCCTGTCCTCACCCTTGCCTCCGGCGTTCGGAGGTGGTGAGGACGACTCTCGGCGGGCGGCCTTGGGCGCACCTTGGACGAACCTTGGGCCGGTGCGCCGACCAGGGAGGACCGCGAGGGCACGGAGCCCCGCCCGCGGGCCGGGCGGGGCTCCGTGCCGTCACGGGCCGCCGCAGACGGTGACTCCGGCGACGTTGACCGCGGTCCAGGCCGCCTGCACGGTCTTGTGCTCGATCGAGCAGCTGCCGTAGAGGTCGGCCGCGGCGGCCAGGGTGTAGGCGCGCATGTTCGCGTACGACGTGGTGGACAGGGCGTAGACGTTCAGCGCCCGGTACCAGATCTTCTCGGCCTTGGCCCGGCCGATGCCGGTGACGTCGGCGGCCTTGCCGCAGAGCGGGCTGTAGCCGTACACCGTGGCGCCGGTGCCCTCGGCGAGGTTGAAGAAGAAGTGCTTGCCGACCCCGGCCGACACGTGCGGGTCGGCCGGCGGTGTGGCCACCGACCAGCAGCTGTGCGAGGAGCCGTCCAGTGACGGGTCGAACAGGTTGCCGAACGGCTCGCCGGTGCCGAAGATGTCGGCCTCCTCGCCGATCAGGTAGTCGCCGGGGTCGCCGGGCGCGGCGGCGTAGAACTCGACCATCGCGTCCCAGATGTCGCTGCTGGCCTCGTCGATGCCGCCGGCCTCTCCGCTGTAGACCAGGCCGACGATGGCGTCGGTGTACCCGTGGCCGAGTTCGTGCGCCAGGATGTCGGTCGAGGTCAGCGGGTGGACGTTGCCGATGCCGTCGCCGAAGGTCAGCTGCACGCCGTCGTAGAAGGCGTTGACGTAGTTGTTGCCGAAGTGGACCCGCGAGGTGATCCCGGCCCCGGTGCCGGTGCGCCCGGACCGGTTGTGCACGAACTTGAAGTAGTCGTAGGTCTTGGCCGAGGCGAAGTGGGCGTCGGCGGCGGCGCTGGCCCGGTCGGTCGTGGTGTAGTTGCCCCACAGGTTGTCCGCGTCGGTGAACAGGACGCACGGCCCACTGGTGGCGTTGCGCATGTCGCAGGTGCGGTTGCCGCCGTGCGACGGGTCGATCATCTGGTAAGCCGTGCCTGACGGCGTCGTGTCGATACGCACCGGTCCGGCGTAGATCGTCCGTCCGGTGCCGAGCGCGGTCCGGATCTCGTCGTCGGTGGCGTAGACGGCGCCGGTCGCGGCGTCGGCGAGCACGTGCAGCCGGGACGGCGTCTGCCCGTCGGCGGCCCGGCCCTGGACCACGGTCTCCCAGGCCAGGCGGCCGCCGGTGGTCGCGTCGACGATCAGTTCGGGCCGGCCGACCTCGGTGACGGTGCCGTGGAACGCGTCTCTCGCGGTCCGCGCCGCGACGGCGGCGGCGACCCGGGGTGTGCCGATGGCGGGCGGGACGGGCAGCGCGCCGTCGGTGCGCGTGGCGCGACCGGACGGGTCGAGGTGCACGACGGCGTCGCCGCCGCGTACGGGCAGCCCGTGCATGGTGCGGCGCAGGCGTACGTGGGCGCGCCCGTCGGGGTCGGTGACGGTGCGCAGGACAGTGTAGGTCTCGCCGGGCGGTGCGCCGAGCGCGGCCAGCGCGGCCGCGGCGGGGTCGGCGGTGCGGGCCGGTTCACCGGCCGCGGGTCCCGTGGGCAGGACGGCCGCGGCGATCGCCACGGTCGCCGCCACGGCAGCGGTGAGGGTGCGTCTCATGGAGTTCCTCCAGGCATGGCAGTGCCGATGATGCACTGATGTCTTTGTATATCGGAGGGCCCTCAATGAGCACAGATAGATGTAGCGCAATTGATTCGCGATCGGCCGCTCTTGACATATCCCTCGCGGGGACACAAACTCATCCATCGACGAACATGTCTGCGTGGACGGCGCCACGCGAGCCCCCTCCCCCATCGAAGGGACCAGCCCATGCGCCGAAGTCTGCGCAGACTGATGCCGCTCGCCACCGCCCTCGCCGCCTGCGCCGTGATCCTGCTGCCCGCCACGGCGGCCCACGCCGAGACCAACGGCGGGGTGCGGGTCATGCCGCTCGGCGACTCCATCACCGACGGGTTCAACGTGCCCGGCGGCTACCGCGTCAACCTCTGGCAGCGCCTGGCGGCCGGCGGGCACACCGTCGACCTCGTCGGCTCCGGGTTCAACGGCCCCGCAGGCCTGCCCGACCACGACCACGAGGGCCACTCCGGCTGGCGCATCGACCAGCTCGACGCCAACATGCTGAACTGGATGCGCACGTACGCCCCGCGCACCGTGCTGCTGCACATCGGCACCAACGACGTCGGGCAGAACTACGACCTGCCCAACGCCCCGGCCCGGCTGTCCGCCCTCATCGACAAGATCCGCCTGCTCGGGCCGAACACCGAGGTGTTCGTCGCGCAGGTGACCCCGCGCAGCAACGCCACCGAGGAGGCGCGCTCGCTGGTGTTCAACGCCGCGATCCCGGGCATCGTCGCGCAGAAGGGCTCCCGGGTCCACCTGGTCGACATGCACTCCCCGCTGACGCTGGCCGACCTGGCCGACGGGCTGCACCCCAACCAGGCCGGCTACGACAAGATGGCCGCCGTCTGGTACTCCGCGCTGCAGTCGGTGCCCGGCAGCCTCGCGAAGATCACCACGCCGCCGGTCAACGCGCCGGTGCTGCTGTCCAATCCGCTGTCCAACCGCTGCGTCGACGACGCCGGCGGCGGCGGCGCCGGGCCCGGCTCGCAGGTGCACCTGTGGGACTGCCACGGTGGCAACAACCAGCGCTGGACCCGCACCAGCGCCGGTGAGCTGCGCATCTACGGCGACCGGTGCCTGGACGTGAACGGCAACGGCACCGCCGACGGTACGAAGATCCAGGTGTGGCCGTGCAACGGCACCGCCGCGCAGAAGTTCACCTTCAACACCGACGGCACCATCGTCGGCGCGGGCTCGGGCAAGTGCGTCGACGCCCGCTCCAGCGGCACCGTCAACGGCACCATCATCCAGCTGTGGACCTGCAACGGCACCAACGCCCAGCGCTGGTTCACCCGCTGACGCGGCGGGCGAGGGTGTGCCCCACGCACGCCCTCGCCCGCTCCCCCACGGCTCGGCGACCGAGCGCGGACGGCCCGTACCATCGGGTCGTGCCCGGACTGTCCTTCTGGCGCGAGCCGCGCCCCGCGCCGGTCCCGCCGCGCGGCCGGGCCGACTACCTGCTCGCCGCCGCGCTGGTCGCGGCCACCGTGGCCGAGGGCCTGCTGCGGCCCGACCTCCCGATCGCCTCGCTGCTGCTGAGCGCGGCGTTCACGGCGACCCTGCCGTGGCGTCGCGAACGCCCGCTGCCGATGGTGCTGCTGGCGTTCGGGACCGGCGCGCTCGTGCCGCTGCTGACCCGCGACACGGTGCCCGACACGTACACGATGGTCTACCTGCTGCTGCTGCCGTATGCCGTGACGCGGTGGGGTGCGGGTCGCGAGATCGTGCTCGCGGCGGCCGGCATGCTCGGGTGCCTGGGGCTGTCGGCGGCGACAGGCACGACCGGTCCGGCGGATTCGCTGGGCGGGCTCGCGGTCGTCGTGGCCGTCGCCGCGGCAGGGCTGGCACGGCGCTACCGCGTGCGGGCCCGCGTACGCGAGCTGGAGCAGGTGAAGCTGCTGGAGCGGGAACGGCTGGCCCGCGACCTGCACGACACGGTCGCGCACCACGTGTCGGCGATGGCCATCCGGGCGCAGGCCGGGCTGGCCCTCGCGCCGACCAGGCCCGAGGCGGCGACCGAGGCGCTGCGGGTGATCGAGGCGGAGGCGTCGCGGGCGCTGGCGGAGATGCGCGGCATGGTCCGGGTGCTGCGCGAGGGCGAACCGGCGTCGTACGCCCCGGAGCCGGGGGCCGCGGACCTGCACCGACTGGCCGGTCACAACGGCGCGGGGCTGCCCGTCGACGTCGTGGTCGACGGGGACCTGGCGGCGCTGCCCGCCGCGCTGGGCGGTGCGCTGTACCGGATGGCGCAGGAGTCGGTCACCAACGCGCAGCGGCACGCGCGGCAGGCGACCCGGGTGCGGGTGCGGGTCAGTGTCGACGATGATGTGGTGCGGCTGCGGGTCGGCGACGACGGCGCACCGGCCAGGGACACCGGCAGGGGGTACGGGTTGACCGGCATGAGCGAGCGCGCACGGCTGCTGGACGGGGTGCTGCGGGCCGGTCCCGATCCGGCCGGCGGCTGGACCGTCGCGGTCGAACTGCCGCTGGCGGGTGCGCGGTGAACGTCCGGGTGCTGGTCGCCGACGACCAGGAGCTGGTCCGCACCGGGCTGGCGATGATCCTGGACGCCCAGCCCCGCGTCGAGGTTGTCGCCACGGCCGCCGACGGGCGGGAGGCGGTGCGGCTGGCCGAGCGGCTGCGCCCGGACGTGTGCCTGCTCGACGTGCGGATGCCGGTGCTGGACGGGATCGCCGCGACCCGGCAGCTGGCCGGGCCGGAGGTCGCCCGCCCGCTGGCGGTCGTCGTCATCACCACGTTCGACCTGGACGAGTACGTGTACGGGGCGCTGCGCGCCGGGGCGCGCGGTTTCCTGCTCAAGGACGCCGGACCGGCGCTGCTCAGCCAGGCGGTGCACGCCGCCGCCCGGGGCGACGCGCTGATCGCCCCGAGCGTGACGACGCGGCTGCTGAGCGCCTTCGCCCGGCACGACCCCGCCACGCCGCGCCGCCAACCACTGGAGGCGCTGACCGACCGGGAGGAGCAGGTGCTGTCCGCACTGGCCGCCGGGCGCACCAACACCGAGGTCGCGGCGGAGCTGTTCATCAGCCTCAGCACCGTGAAGACGCACGTGGGCAGCCTGATGACCAAGCTCGGGGTGCGCAACCGGGTCGAGGCGGCGATCTGGGCATACGAGACCGGCCGGGCGGGTCATAGTACCAAAGGATGACCGGGGCGGCGATCCCCGGCCTGAAGGGCGATGAAGCGGCCCTGCCCCCGGCCGCACCATCGACGGCGTGACCAAACGTTCTCGCCTTGTTCCGTACGCGCTGATCGCCCTCAGCCTGATCCCGGTCGCGGCCGGGGCCTTCCGGGTGACCTCACTGGCCACCGGGGCCCCGATCGACGACGGCAACGCGCGGTTCTTCGCCGACCCGGTGCCGGTGGTGCTCCACATCGCCGGCGCGACCGTGTACTGCCTGGTCGGCGCGTTCCAGTTCGACGCCGTGCTGCGCCGGCGGCGGCCGGGCCGGCACCGTGCCGCCGGGCGGGTCCTGATCCCGTGCGGCCTGGTCGCCGCGCTGTCGGGGATGTGGATGGCGGTCGCCTACGAACTGCCGCCCATCGACGGACCCGGGGTGATGCTGCTGCGGCTGGTGTTCGGCGGCGGCATGGCGGCGGCGATCGTGCTGGGTCTGCTGGCCGTGCGGCGGCGCGATTTCACCGCGCACCGGGCCTGGATGATGCGGGGGTACGCGATCGGGCTGGCGGCGGGCACCCAGGCGTTCACCCACCTGCCCCTGCTGCTGACCGGTGACGAGCCGGGCAGGCTGGGCCGGTTCACCGCGATGGCGGCCGGGTGGCTGATCAACCTGGCGGTCGCGGAGTGGTTCATCCGCCGTGCCGGTCGCCGTCCGATGCGGACCAGGGCCGACGAACCGGTGGCCCTGCCGGTGGGCTGAGCGCGAGCGGCGCGGGCTTGTCCACGGGCAGCGGCGCTACGGCTGCGGGCGGCGTCTGGCCAGATGCGCGGTGATGTCGGCGTCGATCTCGACCGTGTCCGGCAGGACCCGCAGGATCCGCTGGTACACCTGCTCCTGGTCGGCGGGCGGCAACATCAGGTCGAAGAGCTCCACGGGATACCCGGCCGGAACCTCTCGTAGGCCTGGGCCATGGCTCCGAAGCTCAGTGCGCGTACGGGCATGGCGAGCATCGTGGCACGGTTCGCGCCACCGGGCTCGCCCTTTACGCCAGCTGACCACCGCACACACGGCAGTCCGCCATATAGCAGATAACCACCTACCTGGGAGTATTCATTCATGTGATTGCTCTACCGGCGGTGGTCGCGGCAGGCCTACCGTGTAGTTACAGAAGGTGATCTGACCTGATCGTCGCGCTGGAGGTCGCCATGCGTCGCCTGCTCACCACCGCCGCCCTGACCGTGGGACTGGTGCTCGTCGCCGCCCCCGCCTACGCCTTCGCCCACAACCGGGTCACCAACCCGTGGGCGCACACCGTCCTGGACCTGCTGACCCTGGCCGTCGTGCTGTCACCGATCGTGACGGCCTTCGCCTGGGGCCCGCAGCGCCGCGGCCAGATGCTCGCCCTGATCGCCCTCGTGCAACTGCCGGTCGCGATCATCGCGTTCGTCCCGATCATCGACCCGGTGCTGCACGCGGTCCTGTTCGTGGCGGCACTGGCACTGACCGGCACGTCGCTGTGGCTGGTCCGCCGGCACCCGGCAGCCGTCCCGGCCCCGGCGGCCACGGACGGCAGGTAACCGGCTTCACCAGAGCGCTGCTCTCCTTCCCCCGGGCAGCGCCCGGCGGCCCGCCGGCCTCACGGCCTGCGGGCCGCAGTCGTGTCATCCCGTCGGCGGCCCGCAGCCCGGCCGCCGTCGCGTACGTCCCCGCACCGTCACGCCGTGGCTCAACCGGCGAAGGCGTACGGGCCGAACCGGCCCCAGGCCACGAAGACGGCCATGGCGAGGTAGACGAGGTCGACGATGATCGTGGCCCGCTCGCCCCGGCGCCACCGCATGATCGCGGCCCCGGTGAAGAGCAGCGCCACGCAGGTCGCGGTCACCGGCACCAGGACCGGCACGATGTCGAGGACGGCGGGCAGCGTCAGCCCGATGGCGGCCAGCAGCTCCAGCGACCCGATGACGCGCAGCGCGGCCGGGCTGAAGTCCAGGACCCACTGTCCGGCGTGGCCGACCGCAGCGATCTTCTCGCGCGGGACGAACATTTTCGAGGTGCTGACCAGCAGCACTGCGGCGAGGATTCCGGTGACGACCCACAAGGTGACGTTCATGCCCCTGTAGATGCCGGCCGCCCGGACACTGTGACAGCGGCGAGCAGTGACCTGGACCACTCGCATGGGATGTCACACGGCGGCGGTGAGCGGCGTCTGGTGTGTTGCATGGTCGGCAACGCGAGGAGTCACCGATGAACGACAGCACCGATGCTTTCGTGGCCCACCGGAACCTGCTGTTCACGGTCGCCTACGAGATGCTCGGCTCGGCCGCCGACGCCGAGGACGTCCTGCAGGAGACATGGCTGCGCTGGTCCGGCGTCGACGTCGACACCGTCGACGAGCCACGGGCGTACCTGGTGCGGATCACGACGCGGCTCGCGCTCACCCGGCTGCGCACCCTGCGCCGCCGCAAGGAGTCCTACATCGGCACGTGGCTGCCCGAGCCGCTGGTCACCGCGGCCGATGTGGCCGACGACGTCGCACTGGCCGAGAGCGTCTCGATGGCGATGCTGCTGGTCCTGGAGACCCTGACGCCCACCGAACGGGCGGTGTTCGTGCTGCGGGAGGTGTTCGACCTCGGATACGACGAGATCGCCGCCGCCGTCGACAGGAATCCGGCAGCCGTCCGCCAGATCGCGCACCGGGCCCGTTCGCACGTGGCGGCGCGCAGGCCGCGAGGCGCGGTCCCGCCGGCCCAGGCCCGTGGCGTGATCCAGGCCTTCCAGCACGCCACCGAGACCGGTGACCTGCAAGGCCTGCTCGACGTGCTGGCCCCCGACGTCGTCCTGCTCGCCGACGGCGGCGGGGTCAAGCAGGCCGTGCTGCGGCCCATCCTCGGTGCGGACAAGGTCGCCCGGCTGCTGCTCGGCGGTGCGGTCAAGGTGGACCAGACGGCGACGCTGCGGCCCGTGGAGATCAACGGCTCGCCCGCACTGCTCGTCCTGTTCGACGGCGAGATCGACACCGTGCTGGCGGTACGCGTCGCAGACGGCCTCATCACGGGCCTGTACGCGGTACGCAACCCGGCTAAGCTGTCCCACGTGAACCGGGAGACGTCCATCAGCCGCTGACAGCGGCTGCGGCTCGGGATCACCGCCGGCGCGGTGCCGGCGTCGTGCCGCCGCGATTGCGCCCACCGGAGCACCGCGAGCCGCGATGATGGTGTCGGAGGAGGTGGCCGTGTCGATCGGTCAGGGCATGCTCCGGGTGACGCTGGCCTACCCGTCGCTCACCAGGCGGTACCGGACGAGCACACCGCAGCTGAGCGTCGACGGCGTGGATCAGCTCGTCGAGGGCTGGGGCACGCACACGCTGGCCGTCGCCGCGGGGCCGCACCGGATCGCGGTGCGGCTCGTCCCGCCGAGGGGTGAGCCGTTCGGCCAGGCCGAGGCGAGCGCCGTCGTCGAACTGGGCGGGCAGACCGCGGTGGACTACCGGGCGTCCCGCTTCCATCGCCGCGGCAGGATCACGATCGCGCGAACGGTGTAGCCGGGACCGGGCCGCGCCGGACCTGGCCGCGATTTCGGGGAAATTCACCGGATCTCGTGCCGGGTCACCGCTGGACTGGCGCGCGCCACCACGGGTCGTGGTGGCGGCACCCCGGAGAGGCGGCGGCAATGGAGATCCGTTCCACGTCCGACCAGGACCTGAAGGTCTTCGTGGCCGCTACCTGCTGACCGTCCGGGACGGCCGGGCCGCCTGCGTCCCCACGGACCGCGAGCCCGACCTTTCCCTGGACGTACGCGAGCTGGGCGCGGTCTACCTCGGTGGCACCGCCCCGAGCGCGCTCGTACGGGCCGGGCACGTACGGGCCCACCGGGCGGGCGCGCGGCCGCCGAGGCCGACGACCTGTTCCGCACCGACCGGCCGCCGCACTGCCTGCACTGGTTCTGACGGCTGACGGGACGGCGGCTGCCGGAGACGGCGGGACCGGTGCCGCGCCGTGACGGCGCGGCACCGGTGGGCGGCCTCCCTGTACGGCTCACGCCAGGGGCGACCGGCTCCGACCCGTCAGAGCGTGATCGACCAGGTGTCGAGCACGCCGTAGTCGCCCGGACCGTAGTCGGTCACCCGCAGCTGCCAGGTGCCCGCCGCGAGCGCCGCCACGGGCACGCTGTACGTGCGCGTGCCACCGAAGGGCGTGCACTGGTAGTTGCCGCTGCCCGAGGTCTTCACGGCGTAGACCAGGCCGCTGGGATCGATCAGGCTGATCCCGAGGTCCTCGGCGCAGGTGTGCTGGATCGTGACCGACAGCTGGACCGGGGACACCGCCAGGCCGGGGGCCGTGGAGACGACCGGGCTGTAGATGCGGTTGTCCACGATCTGGTAGTCGGCGCCGTTGGTGAAGGTCCGGCCGCCCGGCGGTGTCGTCGACGGGGAGGGCGACGGCACCGAGCTCGGCGAGGGCGACGGGCTGGCGCTCGGCGACGGCGACGGGCCGGGCCCGGTGCTCACCGCCGTCTTCCAGATCGTGTACGCCAGGCCGTCCGCGCTGCGGTTGAGCGCCGTGGCGTTGATGTTGTTGACGGTGTCGCACGACTGGTGGTAGCAGGGGTCGTACGACGATCCCGCCGTGCCGCCCCACTTGCTCGCCTGCGCCGAGGTCTTGCTGTTACCGGCACCGGTCGCGTAACCGCTGGTGGGGATACCCGCGTTCTTGAAGGACGCGTCGTCGGACCGGCCCTGGCCCTCGACGTTCTCCTCCGGGGACAGGCTGAGGGAGTCCCAGTACTCCTTCATCGGCGCGGACGTGGCGGAGTTGATGTTGTTGATGAAGTAGCCGCCGTTGGTCGAGGCGACCATGTCGAAGTTGTAGTAGCCCTTGATCGCCGACTTCTGGGTCGAGGTCAGCGAGTTGACGTAGAAGCGGGAGCCGTTGAGGCCCTGCTCCTCGTCGGTCCACCAGCCGAAGCGGACGTGCTTGGCGGTCGTCGGGTTCGCGGCGGCCAGCGCCAGCGCGGACTCCAGCAGGATCGACGAGCCCGAGGCGTTGTCGTTGATGCCGGGACCGGCCGACACGCCGTCGAGGTGGGCGCCGAACATGACGACCTGGTCGGCGGGGCCGCCCGGCCAGTCGGCGATGAGGTTGTTGGAGCGGTACGTGCAGCTCGTGCAGTCCTGCAGGGTCACCGTGTATCCGGCGGCCTCCAGCTTGGACTTCACGTAGTTCACCGACGCGGTGTACCCGGCCGACCCGGCCCGGCGGTTGCCGCCGTTCTGGGAGGCGATGGTGCCGAACTGGCTCAGGTGCGCCTGGATCTTGGCGACGTCGATGTCCGGGGCGGTCGGCGGCGGGGTGGTGGTCCCGACGGTGAGGGTGTACTGGGCGGAGTGGTCGGTGGTGCCGTCACCGTTGACGGTGATGGTGTAGGTGCCCGGCGTGGTGCCGGACGTGGTGGTGACGGTCATCGTGGAGCTGTTGCCGGTCTGCACCGACGTCGGGCTGAACGACACGCCCACCCCGGACGGCGCGCCCGTGGCGCTCAGCGTCACGTTCTGCGCGCTGCCGCCGGTCGTGGTGGTCTGCACGGTCGCGGTGGTGCCGCTGCCCGGCTGCACGGTGCCCGAGGACGGGTTCAGCGCGATCGACCAGTCGCTGCCCGAGGGCGTGCAGGTGGCCTCGCCCGACTGCGCGGGCAGGGTGACCGCGTCCCAGGCCGCCTTGGTACGGGCGTGCAGGTTGCAGGTGCTGTCGAGGTTCTTCGCGGCCTGCAGGGTGGCGATGCGGTACTTCTTGTACGTCATGCCGGAGGTCTTGAGCAGCATGGCGTTGTAGAAGATCTTGCCCGCGGTCTGGATGCCGACGCCGGTCACCGAGGACGGGCCGCCGGAGCAGATCGGGCTGTTCGGCTTGCCGTTGCCGGGGCTGTTGCCCTCGGCCAGCAGGTAGAACCAGTGGTTGAGCGGCCCGGCCGCGTCGTGGACCTCGGTGTTCGGGATCGACGACGAGTAGCAGTTGGGGCTGCGCCCGTCCAGCGACGGGTTGTACATGAAGCGCAGCGGCTTGCCGTTGCCGGAGAAGTTGACCATTTCGCCGGTCTCGTAGTCCGGCACGTCGACGGAGCTGTTGATGAAGTGCTCGGTCAGCGCGCCGAAGATGTCGCCGGTGCCCTCGCCGAGCCCGGCCTCCTGCGAGGTGCCGCCGGGGGTGTTCTCGTCGATGCCGTGGCCGTTCTCGTGGCCGACGACGTCCATGCCGGTCAGCCACTGCCCGGCCTGGTTGTAGCCGAACAGGGTCGCGTTGGGCACGTAGTCCCAGTAGGCGTTGCGGTCGGCGAGGCCGACGTACGAGGGCCACGCGCCGCCGTTGCCGTTGAGGCCGTTGCGGCCCAGCCACTGGTTGACCATGTCGGACTGCTTGGCGCTGGTGTGGAACACGTCGACGCAGCCGGAGACCTTGTCGGTCTTGCTGCTGCTGCCCCATACGTCGTCGGCGTCGGTGAAGATCGAGCCGGTGCCGTTGCTGTAGTTGGCGCAGCTGATGCCGCGGCTGGTGTCGCGCATCTGGTAGTTGCCGCTGGACCCCGACGTCGGGATCTGCAGGTTCGACCCGCTCCAGACCCCAGTGCCGGTGCCCGCCTGGATCTCCTCCTGGGCGTACGCCACCTTGCCGGTCCGCGCGTCGACGTAGACGTTCTTGCGGCTCGGCTGCGCCTTGGTGACGCCGGAGACCTGCACCTCCCAGGCCAGTACGGGCTTGGGCTGGTCGAGGGTGAGCACCACCAGGCGCGGCTCGGTGGTCTTGTCGACGCGCAGGTAGCCCTGCTTGGCAACGGTCACGGCCCGCGCGGCCGGCACGGTGGCCCGGGTGTTCACGGCGACGTCGCCGCTGGTCGCCGACACGGTGCTGAGCACCCTGCCGGTGGCGTCGGTGGCCACCACGGCGTCGCCGCCGACCACCGGCAGGCCCTTGAACGTACGGTTGTAGGAGACGTGGAACAGGTCCTGTCCGGACGGTGTCGTGCTGCGGTAGACGGCACGCCGGTCGAACTCCTCGGCGCTGCTGTGCTTGCGCAGCGCGTCGAGACCGTTGACAGCGGCCCGGTCGGCGGCGGCGACGGCCCGCGCGGCCGGGTCCAGGCGGTCACCGGGCGATGCCGGGGTGACGGCGGCCGACGCGGTGAGCCCGGTGGCGACCACGATGCTGCCGGCAAGGATCAAGCCTGCGGCGGCCGCCGCGAGGCCAGCTCTGTGCTTCATGAGTGACTCCTCCTCCTGCCGCACCTCGCGATGCGGCTGGAGGGAGCCAACCGGAAATGCACATGGATCGAAACAGAGGAAACCCTTGCATGGCCCCGCCGAGGATCAGGGATGTCCTTGCCGCGCAACGGGTCCGCGCGGCGCGCACGTCACGGCGACTCGGCCGCCAGCAGCAGCGACAGCTGCACCCGTGAGCGCACACCCATGATGCGGTAGATCCGGGTCAGCGAGGACTCCACCGTCTTGACGCTCAGGAACAGCGCGTTGGCGATCTCCCGGTTCTTCGCCCCGGCCGCGACCAGTTCGACGATCCGCGCGTCGGCGGGATTGAGGCCCCGGCGCTCGGCCGTGCCGGGCTCCGTGGCCCGTGCCGCCGCCCACGGCGCGGCTCCGCGCTCGCGGTAGATCGCCTCGGCGAGCGCGCCCGTGTCCCGCGACGCGGCCCAGCGACGCTGGCGGCGCTGCGCCGACGCCAGCGCCAGCAGCGAGCGGGCCTGCTCCAGCGGCATGCCCAGCGTGGCGAACGTGTCCGCCGAGCGTTCCAGCACCTCCGCCGCCTGCGCCGCGGGTCCGGTGGCGCACAGCAGCAGCCCTTCGGCACGGTCCAGGGCCGCCGGGACCCCGCCCGACCGGCCCGGTGCGGCCAGCCCTCGGGTCTGCTCGATCAGCCGGGCGGCGGCCGCGGTCTCCCCGACGGCGATCAGGGCCTCGGCCAGGTCGCCGTGCCAGCGCAGCATCGACGGGTCCCGTGCGTGCTGCTGCCGTGCCAGCTCCTGCACCGTACGCAGCGACGCCACCGCCCCCGCGGCGTCACCGGCGGCGAGCTGGACCAGTCCGCGCGCGTACGTGGCCCGGGTCAGGTAGAGCTGGTCGTGCTCCTCGGCCGACGCGCGCACCGCCCCGTCGGCCAGTACGCGGGCCTTCGCGGGGCTGCCCGCCGCGAGTTCGACCAGCGCCGCGCTGTACCAGGTCGGGCCGGGTGACATGCCCGACCACTCGGTGATCGCCAGGGCCCGGCCGACGTGGCCGAGCGCGGAGGCGCACCGGCCCATCCGGATCTCGACCTCGGCGAGCGCCCGCAGCACCTCCGCCAGGTCCTCGGGCACACCGCCCGCCTCGGCCTGCGGCAGCAGCCCGAGCAGGCCCTGCCGTGCCTCGTCGAGCCGGTCGTCGAAGAACGCGTGCCGCGCGGCGACGTGCGGCGGCGCGTTCACCAGCCGGGCCCCGTGCGGTCCGGGTGCCACGGCCAGCGCCTCGGCCAGGGTCTGCGCGGCCGCCACCGGGTCGCCGACGACCCGCTGCATGAGCGCCAGGTAGGCCAGGCTCGACGCCTGCACGGCGGGATCGCGCGCGGCGACGGCGTGCTGCACGGCGTGACGGGCGTGCACGGCGGCGCGCGGCGGCGCGCCCTCGGTGATGTTGGCCCGCACCGCCAGCCGCAGGTGGGCCTCGGCGAGCAGGCCCGGATGCCCGCTGGCCTCGCTGAGCACGGTGGACAGCAGCTCCTCGCAGCCGTCGAGGTCTTGGCCCGCCGCGTCGAACGCGGCCAGGCGGGCCCGGGCGCGGTCGGCGGCCGGTGCGTCGACGCTTTCCAGACGGCCCAGCATGCGGCGTACGAGCACCACGTCACCGGCGGTTCCGGCGTCCTGGGCGGCGTCGCGCAGCCAGCGCACGACCGTGCCGCGATCGAGGTCGGCCGGGGCGAGGTCCACGGCCCGCAGGGCGAGTTCGGCCGCGCGCCGGGGGCGTCCGCGCGCCCGCATGGTGGCCCGTGCCCCGGCCAGCGCGTGGGCCAGTGCAGCGTCGGGCGCGGTCGCGGTCATCGCGAGGTGCCAGAGCCGGGTCGGCTCGTCGATCGCGGCTGCGGCGAGCGTGTGGTGCCCCTCGGCCAGCTCGTCCGGACCGGCGTCGGCGGTCACCACCTCGGCCAGCACCTCGGCGCACAGGCGCAGGTGGTCGTCGGGGTCGACCTGCACGAGACCGGCCAGTTCGGCGATCACGACGTCGCGCGCGGACACCGCCGAGCGCGGCAGCATCGGCGTCGGCAGCCGCCCGGCCAGGGCGGTGAGCAGCACGAGGCGGCGTACGCCCGGTGCCGTCCCGTCGAGCAGGTCCTGCGCCGCCTGCTCGACGGCACGCGACAGCACCGCCGCGCCGCCCCGGGCGCGGCCGGTCCGGTGTGGACCCGTGCCCAGCGCCAGTGCCAGCCGGGGATGGCCGCCGGACGCGGCGTGCACCTGCACGGCCGTCCGGTAGGCCAGGCCGCGGCTGCCCAGCAGCTCCACCACCTGCGCCACGGTCAGCCGCGGGATCGCGAACTCGACGGCGTCGCGGTCCAGGCCCGCGGTCGGCCCGGCGGTGGCGGGCCGGGCCGTCAGCAGCGCCAGCTCGGCCCGGTCCGCGACGAAGCCGATCACGTCCACGCTGAGCGGATCCAGCCACTGCACGTCGTCGACGACCAGCACCGGCGCGGTCGCGAGCTGCCGCACCAGGGCGAGCGCGCCCAGGCGCAGCGCCAGCGGATCGGCGGGGCGCTGCTCGCCACGGCAGAGCACGGCCTCGACCGCGACGGCCTGGCGGGCGGGCAGCCCGTCCACGCCGTCCGGCGCAATCTGTTCCAGCAGGTCGGCCAGGCCCAGGTGCGCGATGTCCCGGGCCGGCGACATCCGCACCACCGGACGCCCGGTGGCGGTGAGCTGTTCGGTGAGGGCGCCGAGGATAGCCGTGCGCCCGGCGCCGCGCGGTCCGGTCAGCACGGCCCGACCCGAGGTGGCCAGTGCCGCGCGTACCTCGGTCAGCAGATCTTCCCGCCCGACCAGCACCCGGCCAGGCTAGGCGATACCTGACCGGCGCGATACCCCCGCGGCGATCAGGCGTCTCGCCGCGTGCCATGCGGGTCTAGATCGGGAAGTGGCCGCGTTGCCAGCGCCAGTGGCGGCCCGCCGCCAGGTGGTCGATGGCCGCGCGCCGGAGCACGGTGTCGCGCGGCAGCCGGTCGAGCGGCGTGGTCAGCGAGCGGAACACGAAGCGCAGCACCTCGACGTCGGCGTCGATGCCCTGGGGCTCCTCGTACGGCTCCAGCTCGAACCTGCGCTGGAACCGGATGATGTTGGAGTCCTCGGGCAGGTACTCCCGCAGCTGCGGGTCGAGCAGCCACGAGCCGCAGGAGAACGCGGTGTACGCCTCGTCGGGGAAGTGGCGCGGGAAGAACGCGCGGGCTTCGTCGAGCGAGGCGTCGATCGCCTCCGGGGTCAGCGGCCCCGATTCGGGGATGTGCAGGCTGATGGCGGTGTCGCCGCGATGGTGCTGCAGGCGGCCGAGCTGGTAGAGGCCGCCGCGCGCGTGCAGCGTCAGCCAGGCCTGCATGACCGGCCAGCCCTCGCCGCTCATGCGCCGGTCGATGGCGAGGTTGCGGCCCAGGTCGGCCAGGGTCGCCCAGGTCACGTCCCCGGCTACGCCGTGTTCGCGGTGGTACGCCGTGACGACGTCGACCAGGGCCAGGTAGGCGTACACGTAGAGGTGCCGCCAGGCGAGGCCCTGTTCGCGGGGCAGTTCCGGGCCGGGCGGCAGCCAGCCGGTCCCGCCGAGGTCGGCGCGGACCAGGGCGATCGAGCGGTCGAGCAGCCAGCGCAGCTCCGGCGTCCACAGCGGGGAGCCGGGGTCGGGCCAGCCCGCCATGATCTCGGCGGCGTCGTCCGGGCGCACCCCGAGCCGGTCGAGGAGCGCCGGGGCGTCGGCCTTGGCGGGCAGTGGAGCCGACGGCAGGTCACCGGCGAGCTGGTGCACGCGTGCGACGTCCGTGACGGGTACGCCGAGCCGGGAGGCGGTGTCGTCCAGATCCACGCGCGGAGTCTACGTGCTGTCGGGTGGCCGCGTGGCACTTGCGCCCGGAAAATAGATATCACTATGATAGCGGCATGGCGGCCGAGCGTAAGCAACTGCTGCTGCGGCTGGACCCGGCGATCCACGACGCGCTGGCCCGCTGGGCAGCCGACGACCTGCGCAGCGTGAACGCGCAGATCGAGTACCTGCTGCGTCAGTCACTGGCCCAGGCCGATCGGCTGCCCGGCGACGCGGGCGAGCCACGGCGGCGCGGCCGTCCCCCCAGGAACACGTCAGATTGAGAGCCGGTCATGGAACTGCCCCTCACCTCGCAGGTCTACCTGCTGGCGTACAACACCGACAAAGGCAAGCTGACCTGCAACGGTTACCTGGGCTACGTGATCCGCGCCGCGGCGCTCACCGAGCTGCACCAGCGCGGCGCGCTGTCCGATGCCGACGGCAGGCCGCAGGCGACGGGCACCAAGGTCAGCGATCCGCTGCTCGCCGAAGTGCTGGCGTCGATCGCGGCCGCGCCGAAGCCCAAGAAATGGGCCTGGTGGGTCAACCGGGGCCAGACGCCCATGTTCCGCGCGGTGCAGCAGCGACTGGTCGACGACCGCGTCATCACCACCGAGCGTTACCGGATGCTGGGCCTCTTCCCCGCCACCAGAGTGAAGCTGCACGAGCACCGGGCGGTCAGCCAGCTCCGCTCCACGGTCAGCCACACGCTCAACGGCGGCAGCGCCGATCCGCGGGCCGGCGCACTGACCGCGCTGGCCGCCGTCGGCGAGATCCGCATCGCGATCAGCCGGGCGCAGACCCGCCAGCACGCCCGGCGGCTGGAATCGCTGGTGGGACAGGCGGGTCCGGCACTTCCCGCGCTGCGCAAGGTGATCCGCGACCACCACGCGGCCATGGAGTCGGGCGCCTGACGAGCACGCCCGAAGCTCCCTCGCCTGTCCCCGTGGGGAGCCCTGCGTCAGCGCGGTCCCCGCGCGGCCAGGCCGAGGTCGTCGCCGGAGTGCGCGAAGTATCCCTCGACGGCGTCCGCGTCGACGTCGGCGAGGCTCGCCGGATGCCAGCGCGGGTTGCGGTCCTTGTCGATGATCTGGGCACGAACCCCCTCGGCGAAGTCCGGCGACCTCAGCATCGACGCCGACAGCCGGTACTCCTGATCCAGCGCGGCCTCCAGCGACGGCAGGCGCGCGGCGGTGCGCAGCGAGCGCAGGGTGACCACGAGCGCGGTCGGCGACTTGGCGGCGATCTCCTTCGCCGCCGCGTGCGCGGCCGGGGCCGGGTCGGAACGCAACCGGTCCAGGATCTCGGCCACGGAGTCCGCGGCGTAGCACCGGTCGATCCACTCCCGGCACGAGGCCAGCTCGCCCTCCGGCGGTGCGACCGCGAACGCGGCCACCGCCTCGGCCGCGTCGCCGCTGGTCAGCGCCTCGGCCAGGGGCGCCAGCCGGTCGGCGGGCACGAAGTTGTCGGCCAGCCCCGCGTGGACGGCGTCGGCCGCGCCGACCGACGTCCCGGTCAGGGCCAGGTGGGTGCCGACCTGGCCGGGCGCGTGCGACAGCAGCCAGCTGCCGCCGATGTCGGGGTGGAAGCCGATGCCGACCTCCGGCATCGCCAGCCGCGAGCGCTCGGTGACCAGGCGCACCCCCGCGTGCGCGGAGATCCCGATGCCGCCGCCCATCACCAGGCCGTCCATCCAGGCCACGACCGGTTTGCGGTAGCGGGCGATGCCGGCGTTCAGCCGGTACTCCCGCGCCCAGAAGTCCAGGGACGCGCTGCCACCGGACACCGCGTCGGCGTGCAGCGCGCGGATGTCGCCGCCTGCGCACAGCCCCCGGTCACCGGCCCCGCTGATCAGCACGGTCCGGACCTCGCCGGAGGTGGCCCACCGGTCGAGCGCCTGCTGCATGAGGGTGACCATCTCGGTGGTCAGCGCGTTGATCGCCCGCGGCCGGTTCAGCGTGATCCGGCCGAGGTGTCCGGTGACGCCGGTCAGCACGGTCGGTGCGTTCATGCGCGGGCCTCCCCTCGGGCGGGTCCGGATCCGGGCACGTGCTCAGGCTGCTCCACGGTGCCGGACGATATAGCAGCGCGCCGCGCCGACTGACAGCGCGTCAGCTCACATCGACGAACACCGGGTTGGTGTAGAACCACAGGTCGCGCCACGGGTCGGCGTCCCCCGACGGGTCGGGCCGCGGCTCGATCGAGTCCCGTGCGCTGACGTTGCCGTCCGTGCCGCGCAGCCGTACGTAGAACGGTTCGCGTACGTCGCCGAAGCGGTGCCGCAGCGTGACCGTGCCGCCGGCCTCGTCGACGTCGTACGAGCCGACCACCCGCGTCCCGGGCGCGGTCCGGGCATCGGGTGCGGCCCGGCCGGTGACCGGGCCCGCGATGACGTCGACGCGCCGCAGCCGTGGCCGGTCACCGTTGGCGTTGTCCCGCGAGGCGAGCGTGACCGTGATGTCGGCGTCGATGCCGTCGCCGCGGTCGACCGTGGCCACCTCACCGAGGGTGGCCGAGCCCACCGACACGGCGACGGCGTCGACGAGGTGGCCGTGGTCGACCCAGACCCGGCCGTCGCGCAGCGCCCGCATCACCGCCAGCGGCCCGCCGCCGGTGACGCCGACGTGGGTGCGGCTGTACTGGCCGGGCCAGAACCCGCCCGCCGCACCGGGCGACGGGTCGATCACGGGGTCGGGGTAGGAGCCGTCGGCGCCGGGCGGCCCGCCGCTGCGCCAGCGTTCGCCGAAGACCTTGTGCGCATCGGAACTGGCCGTGATCCACCACGGCAGCCCTTCGGCGAGCATCGCGTCCCACATGCCGCCGACGGTCGCGGTCAGCCAGTCGAACCCGCCGTAGGTGCGGTAAGCCTCGTCCGGATAGCCGCGATAGGAGGTGGCGAACGGGCCCCGGCCGTAGGAGCCGCGGTCGCCGCCCACTCCCCCGTCCGCGGCCGGGATTCCGTTGGCCTGCCCGCCGGGCGCGCCCTCCATGCCGATGACGATCGCGCCCGCGTCACGCAGCGCCCGCAGTTCGGCCGGACCGTACGTCCCGGCGCGGCTGGGATGGTTGAGGATGCACAGCGCCATCGGTGCCAGACCGGCCCGGACCTGCGCGGACAGCCAGTCCAGCGCCCGCACGGCTTCGGCCTGCCCGGCGGCCCCGGACCCGACGGAGTCGTTGAGACCGGTGTCGAACCGGGCCTCGAAGTCGGCCAGCAGGCTCGCCTCGTGTGGGCCCGGCGCGGTGAACAGCGTCGCGTGCTCCCCGGCCGGGACCCGCCACTCGATGCCCTGGAACAGCTGCATGTCCGGGTGGTCGGCACGGGCCCGGCGCAGGTCGTCCAAGGACCGGGCCAGCCCGTGGCTGCGGTGGGCCGGACCCGGATGGTCGGTCACCACCAGCCAGCCCAGCCCGAACCCGGCAGCGCGCTCGACGTGCTGTTCGATGCGGTAGGGGGCGTCGGCGCTGCCGCTGTACTTGGTGTGCACGTGATGGTCCCCGGCGACCCAGCGCAGGCCGCGCGGCGGCTTTCCCGCGCCCGCGACCAGAGGGGTCAGCCCGGCCGCGGCGGCGCAGGCGAGCAGCGACCGGCGGGACAGGCCGGAGTTCGGGCGACGGATCACACCTATACCTACCGTGGACCAGGCCGGAGACCGGATCGGCACGCCGACGGACGGGGGCCGATCTCGGAGAGGGTCGAGCCGCCCGCGTGGCGGCGGGCGGCTCGGGCGGGCCGATCAGGCGATCTTGCGGCGGTAGACCCGCATCGCGAACGCGTACGCGACCACGAGGATGCCGACGCACCAGCCCAGGGCGATCCAGATGTCACTGCCGACCGGCTGCTGCTCGAACAGGGCCCGGATCGCGTTGACGATGGAGGTGACCGGCTGGTTCTCGGCGAAGGCCCGCACCGGCCCCGGCATCGTGGCGGTCGGCACGAAAGCCGAGCTGAGGAAGGGCAGGAACACCAGGGGGTACGAGAACGCGGTCGCCCCGTCGGTCGAGGACGCGGCCAGTCCCGCGATCATCGCCACCCAGGTCAGCGACAGGGTGAACAGGGTCAGGATCGCGGCGACGGCGAGCCACGCCAGCACCCCGGCCGAGGTCCGGAAGCCCATCAGCAGCCCCACGGCGAAGATGACGACCACGCTGATCGCGTTGGACACCACGGAGGTGAGCACGTGTCCCCACAGCACCGACGAGCGCGCGATCGGCATGGAGTGGAAACGTTCGAAGATGCCGCTCTGCATGTCGTTGAACAGCCGGAAGCCGGTGTAGGAGATGCCGCTGGCGATCGCGATGAGCGCGATGCCGGGCATCAGGTAGTTGGTGTAGTTCGCGGTCCCGGCCTGGATCGCGCCGCCGAAGACGTACCGGAACAGCAGCATGAACGCGATCGGCATGATCGTGACGGTGATGACGGTGTCCATGCTGCGGGTGACGTGCCGGATGGAACGCCCGAGCATGACCCCGGTGTTGCTGATGACGTGCGTGCTCATGACGGCTCCTTCTTCACCACGGCCAGGAAGATCTCCTCCAGGGTCGGCTGACGTTCGACGAGTTCTGCCTTCGCGGCGGGCAGCAGTTTGCGCAGGTCCGCCAGGGTGCCCGAGACGATGATGGTGCCCTGGTGCAGGATCGCGATCCGGTCGGCGAGCTTCTCGGCCTCCTCCAGGTACTGGGTGGTCAGCAGGACCGTGGTGCCGCTGTCGGCCAGGCCCTGGATCTCCTTCCACACCTCGATGCGGCCCTCCGGGTCCAGGCCGGTGGTCGGCTCGTCGAGGAAGATCACCGGCGGGTCGCCGATCAGGCTCATCGCGATGTCGAGGCGGCGGCGCATCCCGCCGGAGTAGGTCGCCACCCGGCGACCGGCCGCGTCGGTCAGCCCGAAGCGCCGCAGCAGGTCGTCGGCGACCTGGCCGGGATTCTTGACCTGGCGCAGCCTGGCGACCATGACGAGGTTCTCCCGGCCGGTGAGGATGGCGTCGACCGCGGCGAACTGGCCGGTCAGGCTGATCGACGCGCGGACCCGCTCGGGCTGGGCCAGCACGTCGAAACCGGCGACGCCCGCCGTGCCGCTGTCGGGCTTGAGCAGGGTGGACAGGATGCGTACGACGGTGGTCTTGCCCGCGCCGTTGGAGCCGAGCAGCGCGAAGATGCTTCCGGCGGCGACGCTGAAGTCCACGCCTTTGAGGACTTCCAGCTTTCCGTATGACTTGTGCAGTCCACTGACGTGGACCGCCGGGGGTGCGGTGGACATGGGGGTGGTGTCTCCTTATTCGACGATCACCTGTGGCGTGCGAAGCCGCCCTGGCGGATCGAGTGGGCGGACGGCCCGCCGCGGCGCGACATCCGTTCGCGGGCAGCAGGACTCCCTCGACCAGCAGGCCGAGTCGCACAGGTGCACAAGGGTGTGGACGAGCCACGGCGGCCCTGGGTCAGGAGCCGTCGTGCTGTACGCGGCGACGAGAACGCCGCGGGGAGACGAGCATCGGGACGCGCGTCGGACGCGCGGCGCTCGCCGTCAGAAGTCGAGCCGGGCCGTGGTGGTTACTCGCAGAACACCTGCACCTTGGCTTCCGCGGAGTCGATGTCGACGGTGAGCTCGTCCAGGTGCTCGATCAGCTCGTCGAGGTGCTGCGGCTTGAGCTGGGTCAGGTCGATGTTGACGCCCGACCGGTGCAGTTCGGCGTTGGCCCGGCTGAGCGCCTGCGGCGGGACCAGGCTGGTGAGCCGTACCCCTGCCCGCAGCAGCTGCAGCGGAACCCGGACGTTGATCCGGGACGAACCCTCACCTGCCGGGTCCTCGTCCGCGACCACCATCACGCGCAGATACCTGGGGCGCGACTTCGCGCCGGACCCGGTTCCCGGCGACGTCTGTAGCTGGTCCCGCCCGAGGGCGTCGATCAGCCGCTCAGCCTCCTCCGCGGTGATCTTTCCTGCTGCCAGCATCTCCAGGACCTGGCGGCGCTGCTCGTTCATCGTTGCTCCTCCCTCTGCCTCAACGGACACTCACCAGCACGCCCATGCGGCCTTCGGCGATCTCGAACCGGGTGCCGGGCAGCGCCCACACCAGCCGCCCGACACCGCTCAGCGCGCCCACCATGCTCACCTTGAAGATCACACACGCGATCAGCCCGCCCAGCACGGCGAGCAGCAGCAGCGGTGACAGCACCAGCACGACCGGCAGGACCGGGATGTACAGCCGGAACCAGCGGCCGTCCCGGCGACGCCAGCCCACGGTCACCAGCTGCGGGATCATCGGGAACGGTCCAACTCGGCCAGCGCCGCCGCGACGTCGATCTCGCCCCGCTGCAGGCGGTCGAGGACGTCGGCGCCGGTGGGGGCCGGGTCGGTGTCGACGAAGTCGAGGCGCTCGGCGATCCGGTTGAGCCGCGACTTGATCGTCGGATAGCTCACTCCGAAGATCCGTTCCATCTCCTTGATCGAGCCGTGTGAGCGCACGAACGCGGCGACGAAGACCTGGTCGTCACCGCTGAGCTGGGCCAGTTGCGGCGGCTCGAACCGGCCCTCGACCGCGATGCCGCTGCCCTCCAGGCGAACCCGCTCGACCACGAACGGCTCCCCTCGCGTGAGGTCCGTCAGCTCCTGCCACTCCATGCCGGGCTCCTCACTCTCACCGATACGCTCGCCATTAATTTGTATCTTGATTATTTCAAGGTGTCAAACCCCAAACCTTCACTTTCTTAATTCGATCTTGAATGTATGCGGGCATAGTCGGGCCGAGCAGCGCAGCGCTCGACTCCGGCACGGGCAGCGCGAGCTACAGCCAGCCCCGGCACGTGACCGCCGGGGCGGAGAAAGAGGCAGACCCTCGCCATGAGCAGCAGCTAGCAGCGGATGCCCCAGACGGGACCGCGCTCATCAGGACTTCGGTGCTCCGGTGCTCTCACGTTCGACGAGTTCGGCCGGGAACAGGGAGCGGTGGCCGGGCACGATGTCACCGGACAGCAGCAGCCGCACCGCCGCCGCGGCCATCTCCTCCACCGGCAGGCGCATCGTGGTCAGCGGCGGGTTCACGCAGATCGCGGCGACGCTGTCGTCGAACCCGATGACGCTGACGTCCTCGGGCACCCGCCGCCCGCACGCGGTGAGCGCCTGCACCACGCCCGCGGCCATCAGATCGCACGCCACGAACACGGCGTCGAGGTCCGGATGCCGGTCCAGCAGCGCGAGCGCGGCCTGGTAGCCGCCCTCGCGGGTGAAACCGGCGTCGGCGCTGACGTCGGCCAGCCCCCAGCGCTGGACCGCACGCAGGTGACCGATGCGCCGGTCGGCGGCGCAGGTGCTGATCGCCGGACCGTGGATCGCGGCGATCCGGCGGCGGCCCAGGCCGTGCAGGTGGGTGACCGCCGCGTACGCCCCGCCGGCGTTGTCGGCGACCATCGCCGGGACCGTCGCCGCGGTCGGCACCAGCGAGACCACCCGGCGGCACAGCCGGTGGAAGCGGGCGGCCAGCGCGGGGGTGATGTCGGACAGCACCGCGCCGAGGGTGACCCCGGCGCTGATCTCGTCCAGCGCCTCGGCGGCCGACTCGTGGCTCAGCGCGTGCACCCGCAGTTGCGCGCCGGTCCCCTCCAGCAGCGGCATCATCCCGGCCAGAACCCGGCTGTAGTACGGGTTGGAGCCCAGCCAGCCGCCGGGCAGGTTGCAGGACACCGCGATCACGTCGACCACCCGCGGCCGCCCGGAGGCCAGCGCGCGGGCCGCCTCGTTGGGCCGGTAGCCGAGTTCGGCCACCGCCTCGTGCACCCGCGCCCGCAGCAGCCCGGAAGCACCCGGCGCGTTGTTGATCACGCGGGACGCGGTGGCCCGGGACACGCCCGCGACCCTGGCGACGTCATCGATCGTCGGCTGCTTGGACCGGCTCATGTGGCACCTGCACCCTCCGCCGCGTCCGGGGATAGCGGTATCCCGACGATAAGGGCGAGAGCGCTCTCACAGGAAGCATCCGCATCCGATGCGGCACAACCGGCTCCCGTCAGGACAACGGGGTCAGGCCGGTGGATCCGGCGAACAGGTCGAGGCGCTGGGTGAGGTTGGTCTTCAGCGGCGGGCACGGCGGTTTGCCCTCGCGCCACAGTTTCGGGCACGCGCCGCCGCAGACCGGGAGCAGGCGGCAGTCGCCGCAGCCGGTGCGGTCCCGGTCGATGCTGTCGTACCAGTCGTCGAAGGCGCCCGCCGGGCGGGGCTCGGCCGGGTCGAGTGCGGTGAGGTCGCCGACGTGCTGCTCGGTGAAGCCGGGCACGAGCGGCTGCTCGGTGCAGCTGTAGACGCGGCCGTCCGGGGCGACGACCTCACTGTGCGCGGTGACCGCGGTGCACACCACCGGGCGGGTCGTGGCGGGCAGCAGCGCGCAGGTCAGTCCGGCGGCGAGGTAGGCGGTGTACCAGTCCAGCTCGACGCGGGCCTGTTCGGCGCGCTCCAGCGCCACGTCGCTGACGTCGTTGCCCCAGGAGTGGATCGGCGCGGGATAGAAGCTCACCCTCGGGTGGGCCAGCCCGGCCGCGGCCATGCCCGCCGCGAACTCCCCGGCCAGGTCGGCGTTGTGCTGCCCGACGTTGGTGCGCACGCTGAACGACAGCCCGGCGAGGTCGGGATCGGACAGCGCCGCGCCGATCGCGGTGACGATCCGGGCGTACGACTGCTGCCCGCTCTTGAGCGGGCGGGACGCCTCGTGCCGGGCGGGCGGGCCGTCGATGGTGACCTCGATCTGCTTGACGCGGCACTCCAGGTGCAGCGCGCGCAGCTTGCGGGCGTCCAGCAGCGCGCCGTTGGTGACCAGTTTCGCCGAGTACGTCACGCCGTGGCGCTGCGCGTCGGCCACGAACCGGGCCGACAGCGCCCGCATCACCGCGTACCCCATCAGGGGCTCGCCGCCGAACCAGCGCACGTGGACGGCGTCGTAGCGGCCACCGGCCATCGCCCGTTCGGCCCGCTCGACCAGGGCGTCGCGGTGCCGGCCGGGCGCGATGCCGGAACCGCGCCGGTGCTCCTGCCCGCAGTAGTCGCAGCCCATGTTGCAGTAGGCCGTCGGCATCACCACGAACTGGCGCTGCCGCGCGTCGCGCACCGCCGCCCGCGACACGGCGATGACGGCGCCCGCCTCGTCGGTCCCGGCGGGCACGAGCAGGCCGAGCTGTGCGAGCCGGTCCAGGGACGCGGCGTCCAGCCGGTCCAGCGGGGCGGCGCCACTGAGCACGTCCACGATGGACGGGTCGAGCAGCAGGGCCGACGCCGTGGCGGTGTGGTAGACCGCGCGCACCGGCCGACCGGTGCGGTGCTGGAACGTGCGCTCGCCGAAGGCGAGGTAGCGGCTGGGGACGTGGGTGGCTCGGACCATGGCGGGGCCTTCCGTCAGCGGTTCGGGACCTGGCGGGGAGCGTCGTGCGGCGGTGCGGCTCTGCATACGTAGACGGACGGGCGCGGCCGCACCCGTCCGTCTAGGCGAGATCTGTGATCAGGCTGGGCATCAGCACACGCCGCAGCCGAAGTTGGGACCCGGTGCCTCCGGGCCGCCGTCGCCGAGCGCGAGCACCTCGATGATCGCCGTGCTGTGGTCGCGTGCGACGGCCTGATCGCTGTCCGGCGACGCGCTGGCGAGGCCGGGCGAGGCGACCACTGCCAGGGCGGCGGCGGCGAGGACGGTCGTGAGGCGGTTCCTGGACATGATGATCCTCCGATTGAGGGGTCCGGGTGGCATTCAAAGATGGCGATGCGATAATCTCTACGTTCAAAATAATCTGAGCAACTAAACAATGTCAAGCGTTGGTGTATAGTCGAACCGTAGACATGAGATGAACGGGAGGTCTGAGCCGTGACTGAGCTAGTACCGCGGCGGGTCATCGACGATGTGGCGACGTTGAAGGCGCTCGCTGATCCGATCCGCATGGCGATCCTGGAGCTGGCGATGGCCGAGCCAGCGCGCACCTGGACGGCCAAGGAGTTCGCCGGCATCGTCGGCATCTCCCCCACCAAGATCTATTACCACCTCAACCAGCTGGAGCAGCACGGTCTCATCCAGATCAGGGACACCCGGGTGGTCAACGGCATCATCGAGAAGCAGTACGGCACGGGCCAGCTCGACCTGACCTTCAGCCGACGCACCGAGGACGGCGGCGAGAGCCTGCGTGCCGCGGTGTGCACCCAGTTCGACATCACCCGCGACGAGATCGACCGCGGCCTGGCCGCGTCCACGATGTCCATCGAGGCCGACGCCGACGAGACCGAACGACTCCTGGTCAGCCGCTCGGTGGCCAGCATCGAGCAGAGTCAGATCGCGGAGTTCCGCGCGGAGCTGCTCAACCTGGTCCGCAAGTTCGAGAAGAGCGCCGGTTCGGGCAGCCACCCGTTCGGCATGCTGGTCGCCCTGCATCCGACCCGGAGCGAGTGACCACAGCTCTCCCCGGCCGGCCGGCCGTCCCCGCGGTCGCCCGCCCGAGCGCCGGTGCGGGAACAAACTCGCCCGGCAGCGCCTGATCCCGCGACGCCGACACGACCCCGCCCCTGACCGGCGGGGCCGTCGGCGTGCCCGGCGACGTCAGGTCGGGGCGGTCGCGTCAGGTCGCGGGGCGGTCGGCGGCCGGGAAGTCCCAGCGCAGCGCGGCGCACGAGGTCTGGTAACGCCGCTCGCGGCGGCCCTGCGCAGTGCGGCGCACCACCACCCCCACCAGGTCCTCGGTACGCAGGATCTTCAGGTGGTAGTGCATCAGCGTCAGCGCGACACCGGTGCGTTCGGCCAGGTCACGCACGGAGAACGTCTCCTGTGGATGGTCGAACAGGATCGTCAGCACGGCCAGGCGCACGGTGTCGCTGACCGCACGCAGCTCGCTCACACCGGCGATCCTGCGCAGGCTTGGCGCGGGGTCGGACATGACGTTCCCCTCCCGTCAGAGGTGCGGCGCGCGCTCAGATGTGCCACACTGTGTTCAGCGATGCCCTCGGTCCTCCCTGACGGTCGGGGGCTTTTTCGCGTCCGGCCTGGCCACGGGCCCGGAAGCCGGGCCCGTGGCGGTTCAGCCGTCCGGCGAGCGCCGCTGCCGTCCGACCGGCATCAGGTAGATCGCCACGTTGTCGATGCCGTCGAGCCCGAACACCTCGTGCGCGACGTCGTCGTAGAAGCCGCCGATCATGCCCAGCGACAGCCCCGTCGCCGCCGCGACCAGTGACAGGTTCTGGGCGAGATGCCCCGCTTCGGCGGTGGCGAAACGCAGCGCGCGCATGCCGTAGCGCGGCCGCAGCCGCCCCAGTTCGACGTAGAGGGCGAGCATCGCCGGCATGGCCGAGATGTCGATCCCCTCGTACGCCGAGGTGTTGTCCGGCTGGAACCAGGTCGAGGTCGCCAGCAGGTCTACATCGGAGGGCGTCCCGCCCATCCACCACAGTGTCCGGTCGGCCGGGTCGACGTGGTAGCAGCCGGGGTCCACCCCGGCGACGTCGCGTACGACCAGCCGGAGCTTCGCCACGTAGCGGGCGCCCGCACTCGGGTAGGGCCGGTGCCCGAACCGGTAGGGCGTGCCGTCGGGCAGCACGATCTGCTCGTGGTGCGAGATCGCGTGGGCGCTCCACAGCAGCGTTCCCAGCTCCTCGGCCACCAGCGGGCCGGTGACCGCGCCCCGTGCGGAGCGGCGGGTGCGCAGCACGTCGGCCAGCGGCAGCCGTGGCGCGTCGTGGGCGGGCAGCACCACCGGCGGGCGCATCGCGCGCATCCGGAACGCGGGCGGGCCCTCGACCTCACGTGGCGCGTGGTCGCTCGCGCCGCCCAGCAGGAACTTGCTGGCCTCGTGGTAGCGGCGGTCGGCGGCCTGTGCCCCGTCGGTGAAGAACGGGGCCAGGCCCTCGGGAGCCAGTGCCGTGCCGGCGACCAGCCAGCACACCGAGCGCTCCTCGTCGGGGGTGATACCGAGGCGGTTGAACAGCATGTGCAGCTGCGAGGCCCATACGCCCAGCCAGCGGCCGGGGGTCGCGGCGGGCTCCAGCGCGGCCAGGCGCTCGTTGGCCTCCCGGACCACGGCGGCCCAGGCGGTGACCGGTGAGCGGCGGCCGTCGGGGTCGGCGGTGATCGCCGCGGCGGTGCGGGCCCAGCGCTGGTTGAGCGTCCCGGCTTGTTTGGCCAGCACCTTGGACGTGCGCTCCTGCATGAGCGCGGTCGGCAGCATGGCGACCTCGGTGTTGAACCGCCAGGCCCCGGCGTGGATGCGCAGCCAACGGGCGCTGCCGAGCCGGTCCAGGCCCAGCGCCATCGCGGTGGCGATGGTCAGCTCGGTCGCCGCGGCCAGCCGCGCCCGGGGGTCGGCGGTGGCGGCGACGATCCGGGTGGCGACGTCAGAGCTGCGGCAGAAAACCTCCTCGGCGATCGGCAGCGCGTCGGCTCCGCCGTAGCGGGGCGTCTCGGCGACGTACGCGATCTCGCGCACCTCGCCGTGCTCGTGCCAGCCCGCCTTCGACTGCGCGGCGGGGCCGCCCAGCGCCTGGTAGTAGGTGCTGCCGTCGAGCGCCGCCGGGGTGAACGGGGCCTCGGCCAGCAGGCGGCCCAGTTCCTCGCGCAGCCACTGCGCGGTCGCCGGGTCCGCGCCGCGCAGGCGCAGCCGCAGGTGCGGACCGCCCTCCCAGTAACGGATGTAGAACCAGTCGTCGATGCGCTGCTCGCGGCGCAGCCGGTCGAGCAGGGTGGCGACGGTGCGGCACAGGAAGTCGTCGAGGTCACCGGCGGGCCAGTAGGCGAAGCAGTGCAGGCTGAGCCATACCCGGGCGTCGCTGTGCCGGTCAAGGGTGGCGGCGGTCATGGCAGCACCTCCGGCGGGGTCAGGTCGTAGGCGAAGTCGCGGGGGCGCGACCGGCCGATGAGCAGCAGGTAGAGGAAGTCTTCGGGGGCGGGGGCGGCGACGGCCGCCTCCAGGTGCGCCTCGTGCACGCTGCGGGCGGGCCGGCAGAACAGCCCGGCAGCGGCGGCGGCCGACCCGAGGTGCTGGCCGGTCGCGCCCGCGGCCAGCAGCAGCCGCCGGTACGCGGCCGCGCCTGCGGCGCGCACTGCCGTCGCGACGTCGGCGGTGATCACCCAGCCGATGTTCATGCCCGCGACGTCGAGCTTGTCGCGCGGGTAGCTGAACGCCTCCTGCACCGGGTCCATGGTGACGTCGGCGTCGACGAGGTGAGTCGTGCCGCTGTCCACGGTGTGCAGTCCGTCGGCCAGGCCGGTGATACGGCACGCCACGGCCCGGTGACGCAGACCCGGCCAGGCGGCCGGGGAGCCGGTCGGGGGCCGGTGCGCCGCCTGGGACAGCGCCGCGAGGGTGCCCTCGGGCAGCGGGGCCGGATCGGCGCTGAGCCCGCGCGGGCCGAGCCCGGAGGTACGCCGCGCGCCCAGCCGCGATCGTGCCGCCTGCGCGTGGCCGGGCGGGGCGGGATCGGCGGCGCGCAGCGTCACGGTCAGCTCGCCGTCGTCGAGGTCCGTGGTCGCGTGCCAGCCGTGCGCCTGCGCGCTCTCGGCCAGCGCACCGGCCACGTGCCCGGCTTCCAGCCAGGTCAGCGCGTCGGCGAGGGCGGCGTACCCGGCGGGCAGCCGCTCGGGGTGCACGGTCAGCTCCAGCGTCACGGCGGTGCCCGCGCCGGCCGGGGCGTCGGCGTGACCGGCGAGCCGGTCCCGCACGGGGTCGACCAGCCAACGGCGGTGCCCCTCCACGACGGACACGTCGACGAGCCAGGCGGCGCGCGGCGACGGGTAGGCGCGGTGCTCGTTGTAGGAGTTCCACGGCTCCCAGCGGCGGGGTGCCAGGGCCAGGCGCAGGATCGCGGCGGGCAGCGCGTACCGCTCGGGCAGCGCGGCCAGCGCGATGCCGGCACGGTCCGGCCAGGTGCGCGGGGGCATCGCGCCCGACCGTACGGACTTGCCGTGCGTCTGGTCCCACACGCGGGACAGGGTGGCGTCCATGGTGGTCCTCACGGGAACGGGTGGGGGTGGCGGGCGAGGTCGTCGTAGCGCAGGGGCGCCGCGGCCCGGCCGAGCCGGAACGGCACCTCCAGCAGCCGGGACAGGTCCCGGGTGCGGTGGTTGACGTGCCCGAACGTCATCGGCAGGCTGCCCGGCACGATCACCTTCGCCGCGTGCAGGCCGAGCCGGTCGCGCAGGCGCGGATCGGTCTGGTCCACGGCGACGACCTCCAGCCCGGCCCGGTCGAGCCGGGCGAGGGTGTCGGTGAGCAGCCGGGTCAGGTCGGCGGCGGGTGCGGGCTGCCCCGGCCAGACCTCGCGCCAGTCGTCGCCGCCGTCGGGGTCGTCGTCGCCGAGCAGGAAGTCGTAGCGCTCGCGCGCCTCGGGCAGGGTGTTCAGGGCGACATGGTCGTCGAGGGTGAGCACCAGCGCCGGGTCGTCGAGCATCGGCAGCAGCCGGGCCCGGTCCAGGTAGTGCGGCTTGGCCCGGACCACGTCGGGGGTGACGATCGCGTCGACGACGGCCTCGGCGGCCGCCGAGCGCATCGCGGCCCGGGGGTCGGGGTGCGCGCCGGCCGCGAACAGCGCCTGCGGCGCGCCGGAGGCCGGGTCGCGGTGCAGCACCAGGGCCAGCACCGTCGGCACGCCGAAGTCGTTGGTCGCGTCGAAGAACATCAGCCGGTAGCCCGCCGCCTCCAGGCGGTCGGCCAGGTGCGGCAGCACCGGGTCGTCGGCGGGGACCGCGACCCGCCGCAGCGGGGTGCGGGCGTACCAGGCCATCAGGAACGCGTCGCGTTCGGCGACCTCGTAGAGCCCGTAGAGGACCGCTTCGGTGAGGCTGTTGCCCAGCCCGCAGCCGTTGGAGCTCTCGTAGAGGAAGCGCGGTCCCGCACTGGCGTGCAGGCCCCAGTAGGCCACGTGCTCGGGCACGGTCGCGAGCCGGTCGCGGGTCAGCGACCAGCCGTGCACCCAGCCGGTACGCAGCTCCGGCGTGTACGCCTCGAGCTTGAACTCGGGATGGGCGAGGTACGCCGGATCGTGCAGCCCGAGCCGGGCCGGGTCGATCGTGGTCGCCGGGTCGAGTTCGGCATACGACGCCGTGATCGCGGTACGCCGCCCGTGCGGGCGCATGCCGGTGTAGCGCTCGGCGGCCTCGAACAGCCCGACGCGCTCGGCGTCGGCGAAGGTGCGCGCCCGGCCGTACCCGGACTCCCGGATCGCACTGTCGCCCGACAGCTCCGCGGTGACCAGCGGCAGCGGCATGTTCTCGGTGCGGCGCAGGTGCGCCACGGGCCCGTGGCGCCAGTCGAACAGCTCGGCCCGCAGCCCCTCCCGGGTGGTGCGCTCGTTGGCGGCACGGAACGCGTACGGGTCGGCGGCCGGGCTCGGCGGCAGCGTGATCCGCGCGTCCTGCGCGGTGTCGTCGGGCAGCGGCGCGCAGACCGCGCAGCCCTGCCGCGCCGGGCGCACCCGGTGCGTGGACACGGTGAGCCGGTCGGCGCGCAGCGCCAGCACCATGCCCTCGTGCCCGGCCGGGTCGGCCAGCGCCCCGGCGAGCAGCGCCGCGAGCGGGGCGAGCAGGGTCGGCGGCAGCAGCCCGCCGTACGCCAGGCCGGGGGTGCGCTGCGGCACCGTCGGCCCGAAGACGCTGAGCCGGGCGCTCTCGGCACACCCGAGGCAGACCGGCGCGTCTCGGTGCAGCACCGGTCCGATGAGGACCAGCCCACCGTCGAGCCGCACCGGCAGCACGGGCCGGTCCCCCGCGTACGCCGCCCGGCTGAGCTGCTCGGTCTGCTCCCGTGTCCAGTCCTGCAGCACCACGACCGCAGGCTGACCGACGCCGACCTGGTCGGGGTCGATGACCGGCAGGTCGAGGGCGCGCAGGGCGGTGGCGAGGGTGCTCATGACGCCCACCGCACGACCGTGAAACCGACCGCCGACAGGGCCTGGCGCAGCTGCGCGGCCTGCTCGGTCATGCCGTCCTCGGCACTGCTGAGCGTGCCGAGCCGCCACACGGTGGCCCGTGCCACCGGCGGCAGCGCCGCCAGCGCGGCCTGCAGCCGGTCCTCGCCCTGGTCGACTCCGGCGGGCCAGTGCCAGCCGTCCGACCACGGGGTGACGTCCTCACCGGCGGGCCGCCAGGCGGGCGCGGCCCCGGACAGGGTCACCGGGCCGCCGGGCAGATCCCGTCCCGCTTCCCGTGCCTGGGCGGCACCGACGGCGGCCAGCGCCGCGAACGCGACGGCGTCGGCGGTCCGCGCCTCGACGGCCCAGGCGACGACTTCGCCGCCGCAGGCGATCTGCGCGTGCACGGCATCGGGCGCGAGCCGTCGTACGTGGACCCAGGCGGGCTGGCCGAAGCGCAGCGTCAGCGCCTTCCACCAGCGGCGGGCCGCCGGTGAGCCGGTCCACTCGTCATCGGCGACCGGGGTCGTGGCCAGTTCCTCGATGGCGGCGTCGGCCAGGCGGCGCAGGGCCGTGCCGTGGGCGTGCCGGTCGTGCACACCGACCGCGAAGTGCCCGGCGTCGCCACCGGCGAGCACGGTCTCGGCCTGGCGCAGCACGGCGTCCAGCCGGGCGGCGTCGGTGCTGGCGCCCATGCCGACCACGCCGTCGGCGGCGGCCAGGGCGGCGGGCACCTGCGGCAGGCTGCCCGCGACCGGTTCGGCCAGCGGGCCGAGTTCGGCGTCGACCAGCGCCTCGATGCGGCGCAGCGCCTCGTCGGCGGTGTCCGGCGGCGCGGCGGCGGGGGCGGCGGCGGCCAGGAACGGGTGGTAGGTCAGCGACAGCGGGTCCAGCCGGGCCACCAGCACCGCCGGGTGCTCCAGCCGGGCCGGTGCGGGCTGCTGGTCTTCGTCGTGCAGCTCGGCGGCCTCCACGGCGGGATCGGCCAGCCCGGCGACCGCGCACACCAGCCGGTGCGCCGCGGCGGAGCCGACCAGCGCCGACAGCGCGTACGGGGCGGCGCTCGGGTCGGCGGTCCCGGCCAGCCGTCGGGTCACCTCGCGGGCCGACCAGAGCACCGAGTCGGCTGCGGACACCGGCACCACCATGCCGACCTCGCCACGGCAGCGCGCGGCCACCGCGATCCCGGCGTCGGTGGACAGCACCAGGTCGGTGACGCCCTGCGCAGCGGGCGGCAGCGCGCCGGACACGACGTCGACGCCGATCCCGGCCAACGCGCGGGCTGCGGCCTCGGCGACCGGACCGGCTCCGGTCAGCCGCACCGGGGTGGTGCGCAGCCGCCGCCAGGCGTCGGCCGGGTCGGCCGCCACGGAACTCAGCCAGGCGCACACGTCGGCGGGCGGGGCCGCCGGGTCGGTGCCGTCGACCCAGCCCACGGGCAGGTCGACCAGCATGTCGTGCTCGCGCAGCTGCTCCAGCAGCACGGTCACCGCGCGGACCACCTCGGGCCGGCCGGTGGGCGCGACGACCTGCTCGGTGGGCAGCCCCTCGATCAGCCGGGCCGACAGGATCTGCCACAGCTTCCACAGGCCGCTGCCGCCCTTGACGGTGAAGCTCGACGACCAGCCGCGGACGTGGACGCCCTGGGCGGTCGGCGTGGCGTGCACGATCGGGCGCAGCCGGACCAGCGTGCGCGGGGCCTGCGGCGCGGGCTCCGGCGTCACCTGTGCGGGGGTGCGCTGCGTGGGCACGCCGCGCGTGGCGAGCGCGGTCACGACGCCACCTCGCTCAGCACCCGCTGCGGCACGGTCGTGCCGGGCTCATTACCTGCCCGCTGTGCGGCGAGGTAGCGGTCCAGCCGCTCCCGCCAGGTGATGCCGGTGATCCGCTCGGCGGCCTGGCTGACCAGGTACGCGGCCAGGTAGCGCTCGGCGGGCTCCACGTCGCAGACGCTGAGCAGCTGGTACAGGATGTTGGTGGCGAAGCGGTACGTCACGAACTCCCGGGCGAAGGGCACCTTGTCGAAGTCCACCTTGCGCAGCTGCTCGTGGTACGCGCTGAACTCGGTGCGGCGCGTCGGGTCCCACTGGCGCATGGTGCGCTCGTCGCCGACCTGGCGTGCCCGGTCGGTGTAGGCCGCGCCCGGCACCAGCGGCAGCTCGTCGCGGTCGAAGGCGGGTTCGGCGACGGCGCGGGCGGCCTGGGTCCAGTCCAGCCACGACGCCTCCACCGGCGACTGCGCGCGGCCGTCGGCGACCCGGGTGACCAGGTCGGTGACCACGTCGGCGTGCCGGTCCCAGTGCCGGGCGTACGCCTGGCGCAGTGTGCCGTCCGGGTCGTGGAACAACAGGAAGTCCTCCAGGTGCGACAGGAACGACTGGTGCCCGGCGCCGAGTCCGAGCGGGTAGCGCCCGGCGTGCGCGGCCATCGACACCAGCAGCAGCCACACCCGCGCCCCGGCGACGTCGCCGCGCTGGCCCAGGTGCGCCAGCGACGCCGACACCGCGGGCACGCCCAGGCGCAGCAGCTCGTCGCGGCAGCGCACCGCGGCGGGCCCGCCGAGCAGCGACTCCAGCGCCGTGGTCTGCGGCAGCACGATGCTGACCGTGTTGTCCGGCCAGATCGGGGTGTACGGCGGCGGGATCAGTTCGACCCGGCCGGCTATCGCGGCCCGGTGCAGCAGCTCGGCGTCGCTGGTCACGGCCCGCGAGCCCCGGGAGACCAGGTGCGTGCGCAGCCGGTCGGCGACCAGCGCGGCCGCGTCGGCGACGGCGCCGGGCTCGCCGCGCAGGCAGATCCGCACGTGCGGGCCGTGCAGCCAGTGCCGTTCCAGGTGCGCGGCGACACCGGAGGTCTCCGCCAGCGCGGGCAGCACCGCGTCGCGCAGCAGCGGCGCCTTGACCGCGTCGTAGTAGTGGCAGATGACGTCCAGGCCATCGTGCGTGGTCATCGTGTACTTCCCTTCCGGTAGACCTCGGTGACGAGCTCGACGACCCGTCCGTCGGGGTTGCCCACGCCGGGCACGGGCAGCGCCTCCTCGACGCGGACGCCACGGTCGTGCCGTACCAGCAGCTTCGGCAGGTTGCGCAGGTGCAGCGCGTTGCCGAAGTCGACGTACTGCGGTTTGTGCTGGCCCATGTAGCGCTGGAAGTCGTCGGCGCTCTTCATGTCGCCGCCCTCCGGGCCGAGGAACAGCTCGGCGGGCAGCCCGTGCCGGGCCAGCCAGGCGGCGGCGGCCTCGGCGGGCACGTCGCCCTCGGCGGCCATCGCCGCCTTGAACGCCTCGACGTCGTCGGCAGGCACCCGCCACGACCGGCGCGCCAGGACGATGTCGCGGTGGCGCAGCCGGGGCCGGACCCGCACGTCGCCGACCTTGTGCGTGGGGGCCAGGTGGTTCAGCGACGCCAGGCCGCTGGACAGGTCCAGGTACAGCGGCACGAACCGGTCCGGCAGGATGAACGGCACCAGGAAACCCAGGTAGAGCACGTCGAGGGTGTCACCGCTGGGCGCGTGGCGCAGGCGCACCTGGTCGGTGGCCGGGTCGTGGCAGATCTCCAGCTGGTCCACGGCGATCGAGCACCAGGCCGGGTCCTCGGCGATCTCGTCGTCGGCGACCAGCGGGTGCAGGTTGGCGTTGAAGCCGCTGACGGGCCGCCACTGGGCCACCCGCGCGCCGGGCCCGAACCCGCGTTGCACCTGGGCGGCGACCTTGGCCCGCGCCTGCGGGGCGATCAGGTCGAGGAACCGGCTGGTGAACCTGCCCCAACCGCCGTAGATGTGGTTGAGCACCAGTTCGGTGCGCCCGGCCGCGGCGACCGGCTGCACGAAGAAGCTGTACGACGCGGGCCGTGCCCGCACCCAGCCCGGCAGCGCCTCGGCGGCCGCGCGGACGGCTTCGTCACTGAGGATCCGCTCGGCCGGATCCCCGGCGTTGTCGGCGTCGATGATCCGCATGACCGCGGCCCGCGCCTGCCCCAGCTCGATCAGCTGCGGCGAGACGAGCTCGGCGAACCGCGGGTTGTCGCTGACCGTGCCACCGAGCGACAGCAGCCCGCCGGCCTGCCAGATCAGCCCCATCTCGTGGGCGAACCCGGCCAGGTCGGCACAGCGTCCGCCCGGCCCGTACAGCTGCACGAAACGGTCCCGGCTGAGCCGCCGGAAGACCAGGTACTGGTCGAACAGCTCGACGACCGGGCCGATCGCGGCTAGCCCCTCGGCGGCGTCACGGCCGTGCGCCGCACCCAGCCGCAGCGTGGTACGCAGGTTGACGTCCTCGGCCAGCACCGGCGACTCCAGCCACTCGGCCCCGGACGCGGCGAACGCGGCGAGCCACGTCTCGCGCAGCGACGCCAGCGCCCCGACCCGCTCGGCCACCGGCAGCTCCGGGAACGCGGCCGTACGCGCGTCGATGTCACGCAGCAGCGCGGCGAGTTCGGTCTGGCCGTGCCCGTCGAGCCAGGCGGCGACGGTGGCCACCGCGTCGACGTCCTGCGGGTCGGCGGGGTGGATCGCGACCAGCAGCCCGCCGTCGATGATCTGCCGCAGGTAGCGGCGGCCGACCTCGGCGGCGCGGGCACGGTCGCCCGGGAGCCGGTCGGCGATGGCCGCGACCAGCTCGGCGGGTGTCACCCCGGCCGGGCCCGCCGCGCGGACCAGGCTGAGCACCAGCGCGACCGGTGCGCCGTAGGCGAGGCTGACGTCCTCCTCCCGGGCGGCGACGATCCGGTCGCCGTAGCCCAGCGGGGTGTCGCGGCGGTAGTTGACCTTCCCGTCCACCACCCGGATGTTGGGCGCCAGCCGGTAGGGCACCTGGTCGCGCAGCCGGGCCAGGGCCGCGGTGACGACCCTGACCAGCAGCGTGCGGTTGGCGCGGGCGACCGCGACCGGTTCACCGGACAGCTGCTCGGGCTCGCCGGGACCGGCCCACTCGCCCCAGGCGACATAGGTGAACCAGGACAGCGGGCTGGTCTTGGAGTTGACGCGCAGCGCGTACCGCAGGGCGTTGTGCTCGCCCTTGCGGGCCCGCGAGTCGGGGTTGGCGCCGCCCGCGGCCGCGCGGTCGATGCCGCGCAGCAGGTCGGCGCCGGTGAGGGTGACCGCCTTACGCAGCGGGTCCGCGGCGCAGGTCGCCGCGAGCGCGGCCCGCTCGGCGGCCAGCGCCGAGGGGGCCGCGGCGGTCAGCGCCGCGCGGATCGCGGTCACCTCCGCCATCGCGTCCAGCCATTCCCGCAGCAGCGGGACCCGGTCCGGCAGGTCGCCGAGCACGTCGAGGATCGCCGGCCGGGGCAGGCGTCCGTTGTGGACGTCCCGCCGCAGGGGCAGCACGACCTTGCGGTGGTAGTCCGCGTCGTGCCCTGCGGCGCTGGCGTAGAGGGCGTCGGCCAGGTCACCGGCCGTCTCGGTCAGCCGGACGCGCAGCCGTACGAGCCGGGCCAGGCAGTCGCGGAACTCCGCACCGCCCTCGGGCACGGCGGGATAGGGCAGCGCGGCCAGCCGCACGAGGGCGTACGGCGCCAGCTCGACGGCCTTCCGGTCGTCGGGCCGCCCGGTCCGGGCGGTGGCGTCGGCGATGGCGAGCTCGGTCATCCGTACCGCACCCCCTCGTCGCGCCGGAACGCCGTACGGGCGAGCCACGCGAAGAGCAGGGTCCACGCGGCGAGCACGCCGATGGTCCACAGAGGTGCGGCGATCCGGTCGGCCCGGCCGATGATGGCCAGCACCAGGTGCTGGTACTCATGGGTGGGCAGGTAGACCACGACGTCGCGGATCGCCGCCGGCAGCTGGCTGACCGGCACGAACAGCCCGCCGAGGAACGCCAGCAGCATGAACAGGATGTTGGCCACGGTCATCGCGCCCTGCGGCGGGAAGCGGTAGCCGATGGCCATGCCGAGCAGGCCGAACGGGATCGCGCCGAGCAGCACCGCGCCGAGCCAGACCGGCCACTGCGCGAGCGGCAGTTTGAGGTCGGTGGTGAACACGGCGAGCGTCAGCAGGGGAATCCAGCTGACCAGGTTGAACCCGAGCACGTACAGCAGCCGCCCGGCGAAGCGGGACAGCGCCGGCAGGGGCAGCAGTCGCAGGCGCTGCTCCCAGGGGTTCTCGCGATCCGCGGCGACGCCGGCCGACAGGCTGACGATGGTCACGTTGAGCGTGGTGAACAGCAGGAACGGCGTGATGACGTACTCGCTGCCCAGGCCGATCTTGGCCAGGCTGGCGGCGTTGGTGTAGCCGAACAGCCCGAAGAAGACCAGCGGGAACAGCAGCGCGGGCACCCAGTAGACCGGCATCCGGCTGGTGTCGCGCAGGTGCGCGCGGGCGTGCAGGAGAACGTGGCGCATGTCAGGACACCCTCTCGGCGAGCTGCGGGACCGCGGGGCTGACCGGGATGACGGAGTCGCCGTCACCGGCGGTGATCGCCCGGATCGCCTCCTCCAGGCCGACGCGCTCGACGCGGATGCCACGGAACGGCACCCGGTCCAGCACGAGGGCGCGTACGGTCGCGTCAGGATCGGCGGTGTAGATCCTGGTGCGGTTGCCGAGCTGCTCGACGCGCTCGGCGGGGATGGTGGTGAAGGTCAGCGGCGACGTCCCGTCGGGGACCTCGATGTCGACCAGGTGCAGGCCGACCTCGACGATGACGTCGTCGAGGGAACCGTCGCGGGCGACCTTGCCGCCGGCGATGACGACGATGCGCCCGGCCAGGTGCTCGGCCTCGGCCATGTCGTGCGTGGTGAGCAGGACGCCTCGGCCGCCGGCCGACACCTCGGCGATGGCGGCCCACAGCCGGTCGCGGCTGTCGGCGTCGAGCCCGCTGGTGGGCTCGTCGAGGAAGAGCAGCTCCGGGTTGCCGATGAGGGCGGCGCCCAGGGCGACGCGGCGGCGCTGGCCGCCGGACAGCGTGCCGTTGCGCTTGTGGAGGAACTCCCCCAGGTCGAGCCGCTGCACGACCTCGTCGCGGGTCAGCGGCTTGGGGTAGTGCGCGGCGAGCAGGTCGAGGGTCTCGGCGACGGTGAGCCGCCACGGCAGCGCGGTGCGCTGGGGGGTGATGCCGATACGGGCCTTCACGGCGAGGTCGCCCGGGTCTCCCCCGAGCACCTCGACGCGGCCGCCGGTGGGGCGGCGCAGGCCGGACAGAAGTTCGATCATGGTGGACTTGCCGGCTCCGTTGGGGCCGAGCACGGCGGTCACTCCTCGCGACACCGTGAGCGACACGGCGTCGAGCGCGACCACTTTGCCGTATGTCTTGGTGACGTGTTCCAGTCGGGCTATGACTTCCACGGGTTCTCCCGGTGATGGAAAGAGGGGGCACGATGACTCGTGCCCCCTCGGATCGGTGCTGCGGGGTGGTTCAGACCCCGGTTTGCCCGGAGTGCCGGCAGTCCCTGACGCTGCCGTTCCGGTTCCGCTGGTAGCGGCTCAGGCGGCCACCTCCGGGTTGTCCCCACAGGAGGAGCAGCACGAGGAGCTGCCGCAGCACGACGACGCGCTGCTGCTGGAGCTGCCCGAGGAGGCACCGGTCTCCGGCAGGGCGGCCGAGTCGCGGATCGAGGTCACGGACAGGTCGTCCAGCTCGAGCTCGTCGACGTTGAAGTCTTCGTTCGACATTTGTATTCACCTCATTTCGATGGTCGGACGGTCGTGGACACCCCGCCGCTGGAGAGGAGGAGGCGGCGGGAAGCTCAGATCACGTGACGTAGCAGCAGGAGCAGGACGCGTTGCCGCTCGTGTTGATCCACGAGGCCCCGGTCTCCGGGAGCGCCATGGAGTCCCGCATCGCCGTGACCGTCAGCGGTCCCAGGTCGAGGTCATCCATGTCGAACGCGATGTCGTACTCGGGGATCAGATCCCAGGTGGTCGATGTGTCGGCCATTGTGTGCACCTCCTTCGGCGCTTCGCCCGGACCGTGGCCCGGCTCGTCGCTGTAGCTGTGTTTCACGTTCATGTTCTTAACTACGCTTGAGATTATTCAAACGTGCTCGGGAAGTCAAGCGCCTCGACCGTCGCTTGTGGAAAAAGTTCGCGCCAACCCCCGGCCCAGCCCCCTTTAGCGCCTGTGACCTGCGGCGGGCGATGCGAAGTGGAGCTTCCGCACGGCTGATACCGTTCCTGGATGATCACGACGGTGCTGGGCGCCTACTACCACGGCGGTGACGAGCACACCGAAGCGATGGACGCACTGCCCACCGGCCTGCTGACCCATGTCTTCTACGCGTTCGCCACGATCGAGGACGGACGCCTGGTGCTGCCCGAGCACGCGCCCGCGCACCTCGCGGCCCTCGCCGCGCGCAAGCGGGCCGACCCCGGCCTGCGGATCGTGCTGTCGGTCGGCGGCTGGGGCGCGGGCGGCTTCTCCGACGCGGCCCGCACGGCCCGGTCGCGGGCGGCGTTCACCGAGCAGTGCCTGGCACTGGCCGACGGCTTCGACGGCATCGACCTCGACTGGGAGTTCCCCGTCGCGGGCGGGCCCGCCGAACTGGTCCACCGGCCCGAAGACCGGCACCACGCCACGCTGCTGGCCCGGCAGCTGCGGCAGGGCCTAGGACCGTCCCGGCTGCTGGTCGCCGCACTGCCCGCGGGCCGGTTGCAGTCGGCGGGCCCGTACGACCCCGCCGACAGCTACGACCTCGCGGCGTTCGCCGACGTGCTGGACTTCGCCAACCTGATGACCTACGACTTCGGCACCGGCTTCTCCCCCATCGCCACCTTCAACGCGCCGCTGGACGAGGTGGCACAGGATCCGATGGAGGAGAGTCTGCGCCGGTGGAACAACGTCACCGGCGCGGTCGACTACTACGAGCACCACGGCGTACCCCGGGACAAACTCGTGCTGGGCGTGCCGTTCTACGGCCGCGGCTTCCAGGTCGCGTCCGCCGGTGACCAGGCCGGGCTGTACCAACCGCAGGTCGGCACGACCGACGTCAGCGACTGGCGTGACATTCAACGTGACCTGCTGTCCGACCCGGCCTGGCAGCGCCACCGCCACCCGGTGGCCCGCTCGCCCTGGCTCTACCACCCCGGCACCCGGACGTTCGTGAGCTACGAGGACGCCGCGTCCATCGAGGAGCGGGCCGCCTTCGCGGCGCAACGCGGTCTGCGCGGCGCTTTCACCTGGCATCTCGCCGGAGACGACGACGAACACACCCTCCTCACCGCGATGACCCGCCCGTTCCGCCCCGACGCCGCCTAACGGCGTCCCACCCGCCCTCCTGACCGCCACGCCCTCCTGACCGCCACGCCCTCCAGGCCCCCCGCCCGCCGAGCCGCCAGGCCGCCCGCCCTCCAGGCCGCCCGCCCTCCATGCCGCAACTCTTTAAGACTTGCGGCCTCAGGGCGGGGCGGAGGCCGCAAGTCTTAAAGAGTTGCGGCAGGTGGGGGGTGGGGTGGTCGGGTGGGGGCGATGGTGTGGGGCAGCGGGGCGCGGGTGGTTGCGCTAGGAAGGGCGGGTGGTTGATGGGTCTTCGGTGGGGCGGGCGGGTAGGAGTATGGCGGTCGCGACGCTGGTGTCGCGGGCGGCCGGCTTTCTGCGAATCGTGGTGCTGACCGCCGCCCTGGGCCTGGGCACCCGCCTGCTCGACGGCTACAACGTGGCTAACACGCTGCCCAACGCGGTTTTCGAGCTCATGGTCGGCGGGCTGCTGGCCAGTGTGCTGATTCCTCTGCTGAGCAGGGCCGCGCTGACCGAACCCGACCAGGGCGTCGCGTACACCCAGCGGCTGCTGTCGCTCGTCGTCTACGGCCTGGGCGCGATCACCCTGGTCGCCCTGGCCGTCGCGCCGTGGCTCGTCGACGTCTACGCCCCCGGCTTCACCGCCGGCCAGCGCGCGGCGGCCATCGTGTTCAGCCGCTTCTTCCTGCCGCAGATCCTGTTCTACGGCCTGAGCGCCTGCGCGGGCGCGGTGCTCAACATCCGTGGGCGGTTCGCGGCTCCGATGTGGGCACCGTTGTGCAACAGCGCCGTGGTGATCGCCGTCGGGCTGACCTATCTCGCCGTGGCGGGCACGACCAGCCTCGCGTCGCTGACCCGTGGACAGTTGCTCCTGCTGGCGCTCGGCACGAGCGCGGGTGTCGTCGCGCAGGCGGCGCTGGTGGTGTGGGCGCTGGCCCGCAGCGGTTTCCCCCTGCGGCTGCGGCTCGGCCTGCGGGGTGTCGGCGTACGCCGGATCGCGCGGCTCGGCGCGTGGGTGCTGCTGTCCGTCGTGGCCGCCCAGCTGCTGCTCGCCGTGGCCACCCGGACCGCGTCACTGAGCGGTCCCGGCGGTGTCAGCGCGTACCAGAACGCGTACGCGGTCTTCCAGGTCCCGTTCGCCGTGATCGGGCTGTCGGTGATGACCGCGATGCTGCCCCGGCTCAGTCGCAACGCCGCCCGGCGCGACCACGAGCGGGTCATCGGCGACCTGTCGCTGGCGGTGCGGGCGGCCTCGGTCGTCGTCGCGCCGATCGCGGTGGCCATGCTGGTGCTCGGACCGCAGATCGCCACGCTGCTGTTCGGCCACGGCCGCAGCGCCACCCAGGCGGTGCAGCTGCTGGGCATGGTGGTGGCGGCGTTCGGCGTCGCCCTGGTCCCGTTCACCGGCTACACGATCCTGCAGCGGGGCTTCTACGCGTTGCAGGACACCAGGACCCCTGCCCTGGTCACCATGGCCGTCTCGGGTTGCGGCGTGGCCGGGTGCCTGGCCGCGGTGGCACTGCTGCCCCCGTCCGGTGTCGTGATCGGCATTCCGCTGGCCTATGCCGCCGCGTACACGGTGGGGCTGCTGGCCACGGCGGTGATCCTGCGGCGGCGGCTGGGCCGCATCGACGGCCGCCGGCTGGCCCGTACGCACCTGCGCATCCTGGTCGCCGCGGCAGCCGGCGCGGCCGGGGCGTTCGCGACCGTGCGCCTGCTGGCTCCGATCGCCGGGGCGGGGTGGGGCGGCGCGCTGGCGACCGCGCTCGGGGCGGGACCGGTCGGTGCCGCCGGATATCTCGTGCTGGCCAAACTGCTGCGCCTGAGCGAACTCCGCCGCATCGTGAACACGGCGACCAGCGGCGCCTGAGCGACTTCGGCGGCACGCCGGGTGCCGGGCGGCGCGGACACCGCCGTGGAGGCGGGCCGCACGGGCTGGGCCGCGCTCTTGACAAGGGCGGACCGGTTGGCCGATTCTCGAGAGAGCGCTCCCTCGAAGATCATAAATATCGCCCACGCCCGGGGCAGGACTCGTGACGACGACAGCTGGACACCCCGACCGTGCCGTGGCGCGGGCCGCCGTGGCGCGGGCGGTGCTGCTCGGACGGGCCGCGGCGACCCTCACCGTCGTGGGCGGCGGGCTGCGCCTGAGCGCACAGCCCGCACCGCTGGTCGCCGTGCTGGCGCTCGTCCTGCTGACCACCGCCGTCGCGCTGATCGTCCTGTCCCGCCATCCGCACGTCGTCGCCCATCGCCTGCCGGTGCTGGTGGCGGACGCCGCGACCGTCCTGGCCGTACTCGGGCTCGCCGGTGGCGACGTGGCGTTCTTCAGCTGTGCCGTGGGAGCCAGCGCGCTGGCCGGAGTGCTCGCCGGGTTCTGGGCGCTGGTCCCGGCCGCGTGCTACGCCGGGCTCGGCTACCTGGTGGCCGGACAGGTGCTGGGCGCGGTGCCGGACGCGGCGAGCCTGGCCGGTTTCGTGCTGGCCTTCCCCATCGTCAACGTGCTGGTCGCCGCCGGGGCGGCCGTGGCGACCGCCGCACTGGCCGCCCACGTCGCGCTGTCGGTCAACCTGGTGGCGTCGGCGCAGCGTACGGCCGCTGCCGCCGAACGCGCCCGGCTGGCCCGCGAGCTGCACGATTCGGTCAGCAAGACGCTGCGCGGGGTGTCGTTCGCGGCGCTGGCCCTGCCGACGTCGCTGCGGCGGCAGCCCGCGCTGGCCGAGCAGCTGGCGGCGACGGTGTCGGCCGGGGCCAGCGCGGCGGTGCGCCAGGCGCAGGATGTCCTGGACGGACTCCGTCTCGACGACCCGGATCGGGAGTTCGGCGTCACGGTGGACCGGATCTGCCGCCGGTGGGCCGCACGTGAAGGCATCCCGGTGCGCAGCGCCGTCGCGGGCGGGGACCTGCCGCTGGAACTGCGCTACGAGCTGGCGCAGATCCTGCACGAGTCCCTGGAGAACATCGCCCGGCACGCCGGGGCGGGCCTGGTGACCGTGGAGCTGGCGTACACCCGTGGCGGGGTGCGGTTGCGGGTCGCCGACGACGGAACCGGGTTTCGCGTGCCCGCCGAGTGGAGCGGCTGCCACGGCCTGACCGGGATGGCGGAGCGGGCCGCCGCGGTGCGCGGCACCCTGCGGGTGGAGTCCGGGCCGGGCGCGGGCACGACCGTCGTCGTGGACGTCGCGCTGACGGCCGCCGCCGGAGCGCCGTCATGATCTCGGTGATGGTCGTGGACGACAATCCCATTGTCCGCGCCGCCCTGTCCGGCTATCTCGGGCTGTGCCCGGGGGTGCGCGTGTCGGCCGAGGCCGCCGACGGGCGCGAGGCCGTCGCCCTGGCCCGCCGGGACCGGCCCATGGTGACCCTGCTCGACCACCGGATGCCGGTGGCGGACGGGCTGTCGGTGCTCGCGGAGCTGGTCGCCCACACTCGCGTGCTGGTGCTCACCAGCGACGCCAGTCCGCAGCTCATCGCGGGCATGCTGCGCGGCGGCGCGCGCGGCTACCTGGTTCACGGCGCGTTCGATCCGCCCGAGCTGCACCGGGCGGTGCTGGCGGTGGTGGCCGGGCAGGGCTGGTTGTCGCCGGTGGCGGCCGCCGTCGCCGCGGCGGCCGTACGCGAGCAGGCCGAACACGAGCGGACCGGGCGTGAGCTGGCCGAGCGGCGGCGGCTGGCGAGGTCCCGGTTCGGGTTGACGCGCCGCGAGCAGGAGGTGCTGGCGCAGCTGGCGCTGGGCCTGTCGAACGCCGCGATCGCGCACCGGCTGCTGCTGGCCGAGAAGACCGTCAAGAACCATCTGCAGCAGATCTTCGCCAAGCTGGGCGTGGCCAGCCGCACCGAGGCGGTCGTCGTGTGGACCGGGCAGCGGTAGCGCGGTGTCCTTCGTGTCCGCGCGGGTGCTGGGCTGGACGGCCCTGGCGCTTGCCGTCGCGGCGACGATCGCCGTCGTACCACCGCTGATCATGCCCGGTCCGCAGCCGGACCGGCCGCCGTCAGCCGCAGGGCCCTCGGGCCTGCCGACGGGCTCGCCGACACCGGCCGTGACGCCGCGGACCTCGGCGCCCCCTCGTCCGTCCGTGCCGCCGGCGGCGCGTTCCCACGCCGTCCTGCCGCCGAGGGCCACCGCTCCGGCGGCGTTCAAGCCGGTCACGGTGCATGCCGCCGACCCGGCGAACCTCCGGGTCGGCGCTCGCGTCATCGCGTGTCCGACCTGTGTGGACGGCAGCCGGGTCGGTTACATCGGCGGCCCGAACACCCTGGCGGTACGGGTCACGGGTGTGCCACGGGCCGGTGAGTGGACGCTGTCCGTCGTCTACGAGACCGAGCAGCCGCGTACGCTCAAGATCGCCGTCGACGGCGGCCCGGTCCGTGAGCTGGCGCTGGCCGGGGCGGGGAGCTGGCTGATCCCGGTGCGCACGTCGCTGCGGCTGCGGCTGCCGAAGGGCGCGTGCTGGATCAGGTTCTTCAACGACACCGGTTCGGCCCCCGACATCAACACGATCACGGTCGGCTGACGCGGTGCCGGGCGTGCCCCGGGCGGGCGTCTCGCACGCCGCCCGCCCGGGTGGCCGTCAGAACTGCCCGGCGCTGTTGCACTTGGCGGACTGGACGATGCAGTTCTTCACCCGGTGCCCGAGCGCGTCGTTGTCCCAGACGTTGACGAAGCCGCCGTGCATGGACGAGGCCATGCCCGAGGCCAGGGTGAACCCGTCGGCGCTGCCGACGGCCGGGTACGCGATGACGAACGAGACCGACGGGATCGCCACCGGGAATCCGCTCGGGCAGGTGCCGTTCGGGGTGAACGCCACGTGCGACTTGTGGTCGGGGCTGTCCAGGTGTACGCCGTCCCAGCAGTCGGGGAAGACGAGCTGGAACATGAGCGTGCCGCCGGGTGAGCAGATCGGCCAGTTGCCGTCGGCGCTGCGGCCGATCTCGCCGCCGGTGGTGCCGCCGACGCAGTAGAACTGGTTGACCGCCCCGGCGGGCGTGGGCACCTGGCGGCTCGCGCTGCCCGCGATCATCTCGAAGCCCAGCGGGAACGGCACGGTCTGGCTCGGGTCGGCCAGCCGCGAGCCGTAGTACACCACGACGCCCTTGGGCTCGACCGCGACGCCGCGGTGGTACAGGGTCGGCACCCAGTACGCCGACAGGTCGGCGGGGGCGGGGGTGCAGGTCGTGGTGGTGTTGGCGCGCAGGCTGTCCAGGGTGGACGCGGCGTTGGTGCTGCGGTTGCCGAAGAAGCTGTGCATGTGCGACGCGCCCGGCAGGCCGGGGAACACGATCGGGTCGTCCTTGTACGAGTGGCTGTAGGTGCAGGTGGCGTTGAACTCCGGGACCCGTACGGCGTTGGCGGGGGCCGGTGCCATGGTCATCGCCCGGAAGGCGGCCAGTTGCGCGTTCCACCTGACCGGGTCGACGTTGACCCAGCCGGTGCCGCCGCCGGTGCTACCGGTGCCGAACGACAGCCAGTTCAGGTTGACGAAGTCGGCGCCGCTGCCGGTGTTGACCATGACGGCGTACACCTGCTGGACCCCGGCCGGGTGGCTGGTGAGGTTCACCGTCTGGGTGGCCCACGCCTGCCAGCCGCCGGTCGCCGTGATGGTGAACCGGGCCAGCACCGGTCCGGTCAGCGACGCCGTACGCAGCTCGACGGCCCCCGAGCCGCCGACGGCGGACGCCACGCGCAGGGACACGGACATCGTGCCCGCGGCGCCCAGGTCCACGCCGTCGTAGCGCAGCCAGTCGCCCCGGGCCAGGTAGCCCACCGCCGCGCCGCCGCCGGTGTCGACGGTCGGCTCGACGACGGCACCGGACTGCGCCGCGTACGCCTCGGCCTGCACCATCAGGTCGGCGGCGGCACCCGCCGACGGCGTCAGCGCGACGACGGCCACCGCGAGTACCGTCGCCGCTGCACCGGCGGTGAGCGACACCGCCCGTACCCGCCCTCTGATCCAGTCCTTTGTCATGTGCGACCTCCCACGTTCGAAAAGAGCGAGATCTTTTCAACGTAGTTACGGCCGTGAGTCGCGTCCTGAGGCGAAAGCCTCAGGAGCCGCCGGTTCCGGGGCCCGGTTTCGGCCGCCGCGTCGGGCCGGCGGTCCGACGTGTCAGTCCCGGACGAGTTTCACCAGCAGCTCGGTGTCCTGGTTGTTGCCCACGAACTCCGAGAAGTCACCGGCCGCGAAGGTCCAGCCGCCCTCCGCGATGATCGCGCGCAGTTTGCCCACGGGCGCCTGGACGGCCGCCGCGGGCATCCCCCACTCGCCGACGACGACCTGCTCGGCCCGCTCGACCAGGGCGTCGAGGGTGTCGTACTCCTCGGGTTCGTCGTCGACCTCGCACCAGTCGCCTTCGGACGCGACCCGCAGCAGGATCGGCTCGGCCGCCGCCGGGCTGTCGACGTCCTCGGTGATCCAGTCGTGCTCGCAGTAGGAGAAGCGGAGCCGGATGGTCTGGGCGGTCATCGGCGCATCGTACAAACCGCGCCGTCCGCGCCGGGTCGCGGACAGCAGTAAATTTATAGACTCCGATGTCTTGTGCGGAGTGGACGGTTCTGTTTGGCTACGGCGAGCCGTCGAATCGGCGTCGACCAGAGGAGCCCCCATGAGAGCCAGAACAGTGACGGCAGGACCTGCCCTAGCTGTCTTCGCCGCAGCGTTGATCACGCTGAGCGCCCAGCCCGCAGCGGCCCAGCCCGTCGCGGCGCTGACCCATGCCCCGACCAGCACCGCCACCCTGCTCGCCCCGCCCGCCATCGACGTCAACAACGTCAAGGCCCACCTGCAGCAGCTGCAGACCATCGCCAGCGGCAACGGCGGCAACCGAGCCACCGGCACCGCCGGGCACACCGCCTCGGTGGCGTACGTGCAGCAGAAACTGCAGGCCGCGGGCTTCACCGTGACCCTGCAGACCTGCACCACCTGCAACGGCTCGGCGAAGAACGTCATCGCCGACTGGCCGGGCGGCGACACGAACAACACGTACATGTTCGGCGGGCACCTCGACGGCGTCTCGGCCGGACCCGGCATCAACGACGACGGCTCGGGCACCTCGGCGCTGCTGGAGGTGGCGCTGCAGCTCGCGGCGACCAACCCGGCGATGGCCAAGCACGTGCGGTTCGGCTGGTGGGCGGGCGAGGAGCAGGGCCTGATCGGCTCGAAGTTCTACGTCAACTCGCTGACCTCGGCGCAGCGCACCGCCATCAAGGCGTACGGGACCTTCGACATGATCTCCTCCACCAACGGCGGTTACTTCATCACCGGCACCGACGCGATCTCGGTGAAGCTGCGGGAGTACTTCTCGTCGATCAGCGTGCCGACCGAGACGTCCACCGAGTGCTGCAGCGACGACGGCTCGTTCCGCAACGCCGGTATCCCGTCCTCGCTCAGCTCCACCGGCGCGAGCTACACCAAGACCAGCTCCCAGGCCACCAAGTGGGGCGGCACCGCCGGGTCCGCTTTCGACCCCTGCTACCACCGGGCCTGCGACACGTACCCCAGCAACGTCAACACCACGTCGCTGGGACGCTACGCCAACGCCATCGCGTACGCGGTGTGGAACCTGACGACCGGCACCGCCCCCGCCAACGACTTCTCGGTGTCGCTGAGCCCCACCGCGGGTTCGGTCAACCCGGGCTCGGCCGTGACGGCGACCGTGAACACCGCCACCGTCTCCGGCAGCGCCCAGTCGGTGAGCCTGTCCGCGTCCGGCGCGCCCAGCGGCGTCTCGGTCGGCTTCAGCCCCTCCTCGGTGACCTCCGGCGGCTCGTCGACCATGACCGTCTCGACGACCGCGTCCGCCGTGCCCGGCACGTACACGATCACGGTGACCGGCACCGGCTCGGTGACCCACAGCGCGACCTACACGCTGACCGTCAACGGCACCGGCGGCTGCACCGGGGCCGGACAGAAGCTGGGCAACGCCGGGTTCGAATCCGGGACGACACCGTGGACCGCCTCCTCCGGGGTCATCGCCGCGCACACCGGCACCGGCGCTCCGCGCACCGGCACCCGGTCGGCCTGGCTGCTCGGCAACGGCTCCACGAGCACCGAGACCCTGTCCCAGACGGTGACGCTGCCGTCGGGGTGCAGCAGCTACACGCTGTCGTTCTACCTGAAGATCACCACGGCGGAGACGACGTCCACGATCCAGTACGACAAGCTCACCGTGCAGGCCAACAGCACCACACTGCAGGTGTACTCCAACCTCAACGTCAGCGGATACACGCTGCGCACGTTCAGCCTGTCGGCCTTCGCGGGCCAGACCGTCACGATCAAGTTCACCGGGGTGGAGGACTCCTCACTGCAGACGTCCTTCGTCGTCGACGACACGTCACTGACCGTCGCCTGACCCATTGAACGGGTGCCCGGCCGCCGGTCTGCGGCCGCCGGGCACCCGCGCGCGGTGCGAGCGGTCAACCCGTCACGTGATGGGGTCACCACCGCATGCCCGCTGGCGTCAGGCTTCGGCGGCGAACGCCGTACGCGCGTCGAGTTCCCTGCCGTGCGCGTATCGAGCGGCGAAGTCCGCCGCGCCCAGCGCCTCGATCGCGGCGACCCGCACCGCGTCGAGGTCGGCGGCGTCGTCCGGGTCGGGCACCTGGCCCAGCTCCGCGAACGCGCTGTCGGCCGTGCCGACCATCCGGGCCGCCCGGCCGTGGTCGCCCTCGGCCGAGGCGAGCGCGGCCCCCGCGACGCAGACGTACGGCACGAAGTCGTCCCAGCCGTGCGCGAAGACCCGCTCTCGGCCGGCCGCGAACAGCGCCCGCGCCTGCTCGACGTTGCCGAGCCCGAGTTCGCAGAACGCGAGGTTGTGATACTCGGAGTTGACGGTCTTCGGCTGGTCCAGGGCCTCGTTGAGCGCGATGCTCGCCCGGTACAGCTCGCGGGCCCGCGCGAGGTCGCCCGACATCCGGGCCACGGCCGCCAGCACGTGCCGGGGCCGTTCCTCCAGCGCCCGGTCACCGGAGCGCACCGCGACCTCCAGCGCCTCCTGGGCGCGGGCTTCGCCGCCGCGCAGATCCCCGCCCCGGATGGCCACCCGGGCCAGTGCGTAGCGGGCCTCCACGACACCGGCCGTGTCCCCGGCCGCCTGCGCCCTGTCGATCTCGGCCAGGCTCATCCGCACCACGGCGCCGGTCTCGCCGCGCCGGAAGGCCGCCCGCACCCGTTCGCTGAAACTCATCCTCGCCCCGCCTCCCACCTGCGGCACCGTGTCGCCGCCGACCGCAGACACGCTATTCAGCGACAGTCGCGCGGCGATTCGCAGGCCGCACCGACGTGGGCCCGTTCACCGCGTGCCGGGCGACCGCCGGGCCGAGGCGGGACCCGGTCACGCCCTCGCGCTCGCGGTGTGCGAGCCGAACACGGCCACCCCGGCACCGCTCCGCTTGGCCTGGTACATCGCCTCGTCCGCCCGGCGGAGCAGGGTGTCGAACTCGGTGTCGGTGCCGGCCGCGACGCCGACGCTGCCGCGCACCCGCACGCTCCTGCCGTCGAGACTCGCCACGGCGGCCAGCCCGGACAGGATGCGCTCGGCCGTCGACACGGCGGCCTGCGCGGTGCTGTCACGCAGCAGCACGACGAACTCGTCGCCGCCCAGCCGGGCGACGAGGTCGTCGGGGCGCACCATCTTCCGCAGCCGCTCGGCGACCACCACCAGCAGCTCGTCGCCGACGTGGTGCCCGAACCGGTCGTTGACCTCCTTGAAGCCGTCGAGGTCGAGCAGCAGCACCGCGCTGCTCCCCCGGATCCGGTCCTGGGCGGAGAGCTGCTCGTTGAGCAGGGTGCGGTTGGCCAGGCCGGTGAGGCTGTCGTGGGTCGCCTGGTGCCGCAGCCGCCGCTGCAGGTCCTTGGCCTCGGTGACGTCCCGCAGATTGATCACGACGCCGTGCACCGAGGGGTCGTCCAGCAGGTTCCTGGAGACCAGTTCGAGGTACTTGACGGTACCGTCGGGCTGGCGTACGCACAGCTCCTCACGGTGCGCGGGGCGGCTGGACAGGTGCGTCGGCCAGCCGTGGCCGCCATCGCCGGGCAGGTGGGCCCGCAGCACCCCGCATGCGGGCCGGCCCACGGCCTCCTGCGGTGACACGCCCAGCACGCTGTGCAGGGACGGGCTCGCGTAGACGACGTCACCGGCACGGTCGACGACCAGGGTGACGTCCGAGGTGTTCTGCACCAGCGAGCGGAATCGCCGTTCCTGGGCGCTGAGCGAGGCCATGGTCGCGTCGAGCTCGTCGATCAGCCGCTCGTTGTCGGTCGCGGTGACCTTCTGGCGTACGGTCACCAGCGCGGTGATCACCGCCATCCCCACGACGACACCCCAGGTCGTGACGTCGAGTCCGTGTCGCCACAGCTGCACGATCAGCAGCACCTGGGCGGCGGCCACGGCCAGGTACGGCAGCGCACCGCCGAGCCGCCGCGGCGGGGGCACGGGCGCACCGGCGGGGTGCGTGATGCGCTCGACCTGCGGGGTGACCGCCAGCAGCGCCCCGGAGATCAACTTCGTGGTGAACAGCAGCCGCGCGTCGGGCTGCGGGCCGGTGAGCCCGTCGGTGGCGATGCCGATGGCCAGCAGCAGCAGCGCCGAGGTCCCGGTCGCCCCGGCCGCCGGTCCGAACGGCGCGGACCCGCCGAGGACCAGCCGCACCATCGCGAACGCCGACACCACGACCACGCCGCTGGCCAGCAGGGTCAGCACGAGGTCGACCGCGTCGACCGGCATCGCGCCGCGGGCGTGCGCCAGCGCCCAGGTGAACACGGCCACGCCGCACATCACGGTGGCCGCGTCCAGCGCGACCCGCAGGCGCCGGCGGCCGGGCACGTCCAGCGGCCAGGTCAGCATGGGCCAGGTGATGGCGGCGACGCCCGCCACCGCGAAGGTCTTGGTGGCCAGCATCGGGCCCATCGCCCCCGGCCACAGGCCGAACGCGGCGCACAACTGCACCACCGCACCGGTCACCAGGCACACCCCGCCCGCCGCCGCCCAACCCCAGAACGCGCGGGTACGCGGCTGTAGGTCGTGGTTTCGGGCCTGACGTAGCGCACCTGTCGTGTACACCGCCCAGAGCACGCACAGTGCGACGTACATCACCAGCCGCGCGTGCGGGCCGAACACCACCGCCACCGCGGCGGCCAGGCTGAACGCCGCGGTGCCCAGCAGCACCGCCCATGCGGGCCGGCACGCCGGCTGCTCCACAGCCACCACCCTAGTCCCGCGTCGATCGGGTGGGCGCGGATCCGGCTCGCCGCCGGGCGCGAGACTTGCGGACCGGCTCCGCTGATGTTAAATCTGCGTTGGCACTCCGACACGGTGAGTGCCAGCGGAGAGGAGCATCGCCGGTGAGTCAGGTCGAGACGTTCGAGTTTCAGGCGGAAGCGCAACAGCTGCTCCAGCTGATGATCCACTCCATCTACTCGAACAAGGACGTCTTCCTCCGCGAGCTGGTCTCCAACGCCTCCGACGCCCTCGACAAGCTGCGGCTGGAGTCCCTGGTCGACAAGGAGCTCGACGCCGACACCAGCGACCTGCACGTCGAGCTGGTGGCCGACCGGGACCAGCACACCCTCACCGTGCGCGACAACGGCATCGGCATGACGCGCGAACAGGTGATCGAGCTGATCGGCACGATCGCCCGGTCCGGCACCGCCGAATTCGTCGACCGGTGGCGGCAGGCCAAGCACGACGGCACCGCCGAGCTCATCGGCAAGTTCGGCATCGGGTTCTACTCCAGCTTCATGGTCGCCGACCGGGTCGTGCTGGTGACCCGCCGCGCGGGCCAGAGCGAGGGCACCCGATGGGAGTCGACCGGCTCGGACACGTACCAGCTGTCCACCGTGCCCGACGCCGCCCCCGGCACCGCGGTGACGCTGCACCTCAAGCCGGCCGACGAGGACAACCACCTGTTCGACTACGCCGACCCGGCGGTGCTGCGCCGCATCGTCAAGCGTTACTCGGACTTCATCGCCTGGCCGATCCGGATGGCCGCCCCCGAGGCCGCGCAGTCCGAGACCCTGAACTCGATGAAAGCCCTGTGGTCCCGGTCCGCCGCCGAGATCAAGCCGGAGGAGTACACCGAGTTCTACCGGCACGTCAGCCACGACTGGACCGACCCGCTGGAGACGATCCACCTGCGCGCCGAGGGGGCGCTGGAGTTCGACGCGCTGCTGTTCCTACCCGCGAGCGCGCCGTACGACCTGCACATGCGCGGCGCCCGGCGCGGGGTCCAGCTCTACATCAAGCGCGTGTTCATCATGGACGACTGCGAGGCGCTGCTGCCGGAGTACCTGCGCTTCGTCAAGGGCGTCGTGGACTCGGCCGACCTGTCGCTCAACGTCTCCCGGGAGATCCTGCAGCAGGACCGGCAGATCCAGACGATCCGCCGCCGCCTGGTCAAGAAGGTCCTCGGCACGCTCAAGGACATGCTGGCCAAGGACCCGCAGCGGTATGCGGCGTTCTGGCGCGAGTTCGGCCAGGCGGTCAAGGAGGGGCTGGTCAACGACCCGGACAACCGCGCGGCGATCCTCGACGTCGTCCAGCTGGCGTCCACCCACGACCTGGACCAGCCGACCACCCTGCGCGCGTACGTGGAGCGGATGAAGCCCGGCCAGACCGAGATCTTCCACCTCGTCGGCGAGCAGCGGGGCACCCTGGAGAACTCGCCGCACCTGGAGGCGTTCGCGGCCAACGGCGTCGAGGTGCTGCTGCTGCACGACCCGGTCGACGCGATGTGGGTCGACATGGTCGGCGACTTCGACGGCAAGCCGTTCACCTCGGCCAGCCGCGGCGAGGTCGACCTCAAGGCCGAGCACGAGCAGCCGCCCGCCGTGGAGGAGTACGCCGAGCTGCTGAGCTGGATGGGCGGCCGGCTGGCCGACCGGGTCAAGGAGGTGCGGCTGAGCTCGCGGCTGACCACCTCGGCGGCGTGCCTGGTGACCGACACGCTCGACGCGTCCCCGGCGCTGGAGAAGCTCTACCGGGCGATGGGGCAGGACCTGCCGGCGGCCAAGCGCATCCTGGAACTGAACGCGCAGCACCCGCTGGTGGACAAGCTGCGCGCGGCCCACGGCGAGCGCGGCGACGACGACGGGCTGGCCGAGACCGCCGAGTTCCTGCACGCGATGGCGGTGCTGGCCGAAGGCGGCGAGCTCGACGACCCGGCCGGGTTCACCCGGCGGCTGGCCGACCGCCTGTCCCGCACCCTGTGACCTCGGCCGGACGGCGCACGGCCCGTGCGCCGTCCGGCTGCCGCGTCACGCGATGTCGCGGCGGCGGTTGAGCACGACACCGATGGCACCGGCCACCAGCGCCCAGCCGGTCAGCACCAGCACGCCGACCCACCACGACGCGGCCTGCGGATACAGCTTCTCCGGCGAGACCATGACCTGTGACGCGATGGACGGCATGACGACCGCCGACGTCAGCACCCAGTCGCCGTGGATGAGGTAGGCCCGGATGAGGTTGAACACGCCCATCCCGCCGACGAATCCCCCGAGGTAGACGACCATCGCCGTGACGACCGCACCGATCTGGCTGTGGATGAGGGTGCCCAGGCCGAAGCCGAGCAGCGCCCACAGCAGGTACGCGACGAGGTTGAAGATGACGGCCCGCTGGACCGGCCACTCGCCCAGGGAGTTCGTCAGCCCGAGGTTGTCGAAGAACACCAGCCCGGCGGCCAGCGACACGGCCCGCGACACGAGCCAGAACACGAACCCGAGCCCGAGCACGGCCAGCAGCTTGCCGAGCACCACGCGGGTGCGCTGAGGCGTGGTCAGGAACGTCGCGGTCGCCGTCTGATACTGGAACTCGTTGGTGATGACGAGCGCGCCCAGCAGCATCACCAGCAGCAGGCCGAAGAACTGGCCGCTGGTGAAGATGTTGCCGGCCGCGTTGACGGCCTGCAGGTGCAGGTCGTGCAGCTGGGCGAACTCCGCCCTGGCCGCGGCGACCTCGGCGGCGCCCATGCCGCGGCCCGGCTTGAACACCGCCGCGGTGTCGCGGGCTCGGGCGATGTGCTGGGCCGCCTCGGACATGTTGATGAACAGCGCGAGACCGGTGAAGACCAGTGACGCGATGCCGAACAGCCACCACGCGTTGGTCGTGGTGATCTTGCGGAGCTCGCTGCGGACGAGCCGGAGTCCGGGCACGCCGACGTGGGCGATCTCGGGGCGGTGCGCGGCCGGGGGCGCCTGGAGTGTCGCGGTCATCGAATGGCTGCCTTTCCGGCCGTCAGCTGGAGGAACACGTTCTCGAGGTCGCGGCGCTCGACGGTCAGCTCATGGATCTCCGCGCCCACCCGCAGCGCGGCCGCGCCGATCGCCGGCCCGTCCGCCCCCACGATCCGCAGCGCGCCGCCCCCGGCGGGGGTGACGGTGACGGCGTCGCCCAGCTCGGCGACCAGCGCCTCGGGACGGGGCGTGCGCACCAGCATCTGCGCGCTGCCCGCCGAGTCGATGACCTGGGCCAGCGGGCCCTGCTGGATCAGCCTGCCCGCCGCGATGATCACGACGTCGTCGGCGAGGAGTTCCATCTCGGACATGAGGTGGCTCGACACCAGCACCGTGCGGCCCTCGTCGGCGAGCGACTTGAGCAGGTCGCGCATCCACCGGATGCCCTCGGGGTCCAGCCCGTTGGCGGGTTCGTCCAGGATGAGCACGTCCGGGTCGCCGAGCAGCGCGGCGGCGATGCCCAGGCGCTGGCGCATACCCAGGGAGTAGCCCTTGAACTTGCGGTCCGCGGCCGGGGACAGCCCGACGGTGTCCAGCACGTCGTCGGCCCGGCTGATGGGGATCCCGGCCGCGTCGCACAGGATGCGCAGGTGGTTGCGGCCGGTGCGGCCCCGGTGCGCGCCGGAGGCCTCCAGCAGCGCGCCGACCTTGCGGATCGGGTCGGCGAGGTCGGCGTAGCGCTGCCCGCCGATGGTCGTGGTGCCCGCCGTGGGCCGGACCAGGTTGAGCACCATGCGCAGGGTGGTGGTCTTGCCCGCGCCGTTCGGCCCCAGGAAGCCGGTGACCCGGCCGGGGCTGACGGTGAACGACAGGTCGTCGACCGCGCGCACGTTCTTGTACAGCTTGGTCAGCCCGTTGACAGCGATGCCGTCGTCGGCCATCGGCCACCCGCCCTTCGTCCGATACATAGAAGCGTGATGCATAGTAGTTCTAGGTATCACGGCACGCAAGAACCCGGTGGCAGGGAACGCCGGTCACCGGGTTCTCGCGTCGGCAGCGTGGCTCGCTGCGCGGGGTCAGGCCGAGCAGAGCGCGCTGACGGCGCTGGCCTCAGAGAACGCCGTCCAGCCGTCGCTGATCGTGGCGAAGACCTTGCCGTCGTAGTCGGTGCCCGGCGCGGCGAGCTTCTTGCTCCACGCGTCCAGCCGGTCCACATCCGCCGTGAGCGCCTCGGCGAGCTTCGTGTCCGTGCTGGTCTTGAGCGCCGTCGCCAGGTACGCCCGGTAGCCGCCGACCGCCGTCCTCAGCTCGCCCAGCACCTTCTTCATCGCCGGGGCGCCGCCCTGGTAGTTGCCGTTGGCGAAGCCCGCGTACAGCGCCACCGCCTTGAAGATCTCCATCTGCGGCACCTTGCGCCCCTCGCAGAACACCTCGTCGCGGGCGCTGTCCGGTGACGGGCTCGGCGACGGTGCGGCCGAGGTCACCGAAGCGCCGGGCGACGGAAGGGCGGTGGCGTCGGGCGAGGACCCGGCGCACGCGGCAGCGGTGGCGAGAACGGCGGTGAACAGCAACGGCAGGACGAGGCGGCGCATAGGTGACGTGCTCCATTTCATGATCGGATGAACGCCTCAGCCTTGCCTACCCCGCTGGGCGGGCGCAGGTCCGTTGCGCCACATTTCGATCACGAACGGGTCGATGACGGCCGCCGCTCGCGGCGCGGCTGCCATCTCCAGCGCGTCATGCTTGAGCGCCGCACCCTGCTGTCCCGGTGACTTCGGTGCGACCCCACCGACCGGACCGGACACCGTACGGTGTCGGCCATGGCCGAAACTGACGCCCCACCCCCTCCCCGCAACAGGCGCGGCACCGCCGCAGTCGTCATGGCCGCACTGAGCCTGGTGCTGTCGCTGCTCGCCTGCGGCGCGGCCGGGTACGTCGTGGGCAAGGACGGGTTCGACCCGCTGCCCCTGCAGTCCGCACCGCAGCCGGCCACCGGGTCACAGGTGGAGGCGGTCGCCCATGTCACCCTGCCGCCCGGCACGGTGCTGCTCAGCGCCGTGTACAGCAACGGCCTGGAGACCAGGCTCTCGGCGAAGTTCCGGCTGCCCCGCGCCGCCCTGGCCGCCTTCGTCACCGCGGCGCAGTTCAGCGCGGCCCCGACGCCGGGCCTGCGCGCCATCGACAAGCAGCACGACGTCGGCGGCGGCAACCTCTGGGACCCGGAGACCGCCAAGACCGTCTCCGGTATCGAGGAGGAGACGCCCACCGGCGACGGCACCTACCGGCGGGTCATGTTCGGCCTTGACGATCCCGACTCCGTCACCGTGTACCTGCACGCCTCCCGCAACTGAAGCACCGGCAGGTGGCGGCGCCCGGACCGGGCTGCCGCCACCGCTCACCGGATCAGCCGCAGGACGTCGACCACTTGAAGCCGGCGATCTCGTTGTCGATGCGCGTCTGGTAGCCGCCGAGCCCCGCGCCGTGGTTGAACCACCAGTTGTACAGGTTGTCCCAGTACTCGCCGGGACCGATGCAGGCCCACGCGCCGGTGTAACCGGTGTGGTAGTACAGCCGGGCGTAGTTGCCGTGCGTGGACTCGTTGACCAGCGACGAAGCCCGGTTGCGCATGCCGCCCGGGGTCTCCTCGAAGACGCAGTCGTCGCTCCAGTTGGAGTCGGAGTTGAACCAGGCGCAGCTCACGCTGTAGTTGTAGGCGTAGGCCCCGTCCCAGGCCCACAGGCAGCCCTTCAGGTCGGCCGACGTGCACCACGGGTGCCCGCTGCCCGCCTGCGCGGCCGCCGGGTTCAGCATGAGTGCCACGACCATGACGCCGGTCGCGAGCAGCCCTCGGTACATCTTGCGCATGTTGCTCTCCTTGATGTGTCGCCGAGCCCGGTGAATGAGGGGTGGTGGCGTCCACCCACGACGCCACCACCAGCACGGTCGGATCAGCCGCAGGACGTCGACCACTTGAAGCCGGCGATCTCGTTGTCGATCACGTAGTTGTAGCCGTCGCGCCCGGAGCCGCGGTTGAACCGCTTCACGGACAGGTCGTTCCAGTACTCGCCGGGGCCGACACACGCCCACGCGCCGGTGTAGCTGGGGTGGAAGTACAACCTCGCGTAGTTGCCGTGCGAGGACTGGTTCTCCAGCGACGAGGCCTGGTTGCGGAACCCGCCGCTCAGGCCCTCGGGGCAGTCGTCGCCCCAGTTGCCGTCGGAGTTGAACCAGGAGCACTGGTAGCCCTCGTTGTTGTACCAGGTCCAGGCGTACAGGCAGCCCGTGCCGTCCGACGACGGGCAGACCGGGGTCCCGGTGGCCTGGGCGGCCACGGGGCTGGCCAGGAGTGCCGCGACCATGGCCCCGGTCGCGAGCAGCCCCTTGTGGAGCAGACGCATGCTGTTCTCCCTCGTGTGTGGTGCACCGCGGTCCGTTCGCCGCGGAATCCAGGTGCCGCCCGCCGCCGGCGGTTCAGGTCAGCCGGCTCGGACGATCTCGCGGGCCCGGGGCAGCGCCGCCGTCGCCAGCCGCGCCCTGGTGTCCACCGCGGACTGCTGCTCGCGCGTGACGACCTCGGCGTAGTGCCGGTCGAGCGAGGCGACGGACGCCGCCATGCCGGAGTCGACGGCGCAGGTCGCCTCGGCCACGGCGATCTCGACCTCGCGGGCGAACGCGCCGGGCGTGGTGCTGTCGGGGACCGCGGCCCGCGCGTCGTCCGGTGTCGCGTACGCGAATCCGCGACCGCGCATGCAGGCGCTCCAGGCGTGCAGGGCGACGGTGTACGCCGGGTCGGCCGTCACCAGGCCGACGCGCGCCCCGCCGAGCCCGTCGGTGACCCGTTTGGCCTGGTACCAGGCCCGCACATCGCCGTATAGGCGCTGCTCGGCCAGCGATACGCAACTGGTGTCGCTGCGCTTGACCTCCATGCCGTTGGGCAACGTGGCGACCAGGTCGCCGGAGCCGCCCGGCTTGCCGTTGAGCGCCATCAGGAACGCCGAACGCCGCGCCGGTGACAGCCCGCGCAGGTAGCCGCTGTACGGGTCGCCCGGTTGCGGCTCGTCGAAGCGGCGCTGGAGTTCGCTGCCGAAGCCGTGCCGCCGGGCCCAGTCGACGTCGTCCAGGACGTACGGGAAGTCGCGCAGTTCGGGCACCGGGTTGCGCGGTTGGGGCCAGTACGAGAAACCGCGGTCGTCCAGGCACTGACCGATCAGGATCTGCTCGGCGGCGTGCAGCAACTCGGCCTGGTCGCCCGGCACTACGCTCTGCGGGCGGGGTGCGGCCGCGCCCTGCGAGGTGACCGCGACGATGCCCCCGAGGGCGACCACTGCGGCGGCTGACGCGATCCATCGCCACGACTTCGACATCACTACTCCCCGTGCCCCGTGTTCGCCGGCCCCGGTGGGGCGGCTGGCACGGACAGCGTGCCGCCGTGACACGGTGCACCGGGGCTTCGCCGACCCCTTCCGGATCGCTCAGGCGTCGGCGGTGGTGACCGGTGTCTGGCGAGTCCGGAAACCGGACCGGACTGGACCGGACTCCGGCGACCCGGCGGGAGCGGCGATGGGCAGCCGGCAGCGCACCACGGTGCCGTGCGGTGTGGCGGCGGCGAAGACGGCCCGGCCGCCGAGTTCGAGGCAGCGCTCGCGGATGCTCGTCACACCCACGCCAGGCCGGTAGTCCGGGGCCATGCCGCGCCCGTCGTCGGTGACCTCGATGTGCAGGTCACCGTCGCGCCACACCCGCACCGCGCAGTTGTCGGCGGCGGCGTGCCGGACGACGTTGGTGAGCGCCTCGGACACGATCCGGTAGGCGGCGACCTCCACCGCCGCCGGGATCGCGTCGGTCCCGATCGCGCAGTCGAGGCGGGTACGCACGCCGCCGCCGAGCCGGTCGACGAGTTCGCGCAGGGCGGCGGGCAGCCCGAGGTGGTCCAGCACGGTGGGGCGCAGACCGTCGATGATCTGCCGGATGTCGCCGACGGCGGCGCGGTGGATGTCGGCGAGGTCGGCGAGGATGCGCTCGGCGGCGGCCGGGTCGGTGCCGATGAGTGAGCGGCTCAGTTCCAGGCGCATCGAGGCGGACGCGAGCGTCGGGCCGAGTCCGTCGTGGATCTCCCGGCGCAGGCGGCGGCGCTCCTCTTCCAGAACGGTCACGGTGCCCTCCAGCGCCCGCTGGAGGCGGGCTGCCAGCAGCAGGCTGTAGGCGGTCGCACCGGCCTGGCGGGCGAGGCCGCTGAGCAGTCTGCGGTCGGCGGACCCGAAGGGCTCCCGGTCGGGCCCCGGGTCGAGCACGAGGCGGCCGATGGGTTCGCCGTCGTGGACGAGGTCGAGCCGGGTGGCGGTGGGCCCGGCCACGCCGTGGCTGCTGGAGGGCAGCGCGAGTCCGGGCACCTCGATGGCGGCGTGGGTCAGGCGCAGGGCGTGCACCAGGGTCGCGACGAGCTGGTGCAGTGCCGTCTCGGCGGAGTGCGCCGACTCCAGCCGCTGCCCGAGCTGGCGCAGCACCTCGTACGGGTCCTCGCGCTGGCCGTAGACGAGGCGGCTGACGACGCGGCGCAGCCCGGACCGCGCGGCGGTGAAGGACAGCGCGACGACCACGACCAGCAGCACGGGCACCGGTTCGAGCCGGGTGTCGAAGGCGTGGCCGAGCAGGGCGGCGGCACCGAGGTACGCGCCGATGAGGGTGACCGTGACCAGCCCGTGGACCAGCGAGCGGCGCAGGATGAGCTGGATGTCCCAGAGCCGGTAGCGCAGCACGGCGGCGGCGAGCAGCAGCAGGGCGGGCAGCCAGACGATGGTCAGGTACTCCCACGGGATCGCGGGGTGCCCGAGCAGCTGTTCGGGGATCTTGCCGAACAGGAGGTAGCCCCCGGCGAGGATGCCGAGGCCGTAGCTGACCAGGCGCATCCGCTGCCGGGCCTGCGCGTCCGGGGCGAGCAGGTAGCTGGTGACGACGGCGGCGAGCACGAGGACGGGGAACAGCGCGGCGGCGGGCACGGATACGCCGATGAGGGTCCAGGTGTGGCGCAGCCCCTGCTCGGTGGGCAGCCGCACGGCCAGGACGACGCCGTACGCGGCGAAGGGCAACGCGTAGCCGAGGGCGAACAGCCACGGCCTGCGGCGCAGCAGCGGCCAGGTCTGCGGGAACGAGATGGCGAAGTGGAGCAGGCACGCCCACAGGACGCAGTTGACCATCTCGGCCACGGTGGTGACCCAGAGCCGGCCGGTGGCGATCTCGATGGCCTGGGTGCCGTACAGATGCGAGGCGTACCCGGCGAACTGGGTCACCGCGACGAGGTAGAGGGTGATCGCGGCCGGGTCGCGGGGGCGTCTGGCCAGTACGAGCGCGGACAGCAGGGCCAGGAACACGATGTAGGGCAGGGTCTCGGCGTTGCCGGCGGCGAGCCGCGCGAGCGGGTAGTCGGTGAGGGTGACGGGCACGTCGACGCGGTGCCCGCCGCGCTCGACGGTGTAGACGACGGTGTCGCCGATGGACGGTGGCCGGTCGGCCAGGGACCCGGCGGCCAGCGGGCGGCCGCCGACGGCCACGACGACGTCGCCCGCCCGCAGGGAGGTGCCGGCACCGGCGGCGACGGTCAGCACGATGCCGTCGGTGTGCCAGGCCCGGGAGTCGGTGTTGGTGGAGGTGCCGTCGGAGGGGTGCCCGGCACGGGCGGCCCACAGCCAGCCGAGGGCCAGCAGTGCGAACAGGACCGCGAGGACCAGGCGCGTGATCCAGGCGCGGCTGGCGGGGGGCGCGACCACGGCTGTCATCGGTCTCCATGCAGGTGCTGTCCCGGGACGGCCGACCCATTGACGCCGGGACGGCGGTGAACGCATGGTGGTGCAGGTCCCCCAGTGCCGACCAGGAGGGTACCTTGCAGGAGCAGGATCCGGCCGTACCGCCCCTGGGCGTGCTGGTCGCCGACGACCACCCGATCTTCCTCGCCGGGATGCGGCAACTGCTGGAGGTCTACCCGGGACTGACCTGCGTCGCGGCGGTGACGTCGGGGTCCGACGCGGTGCGGCAGGTGGTGGTGCGGCGTCCGGATGTGGCCGTGCTGGACCTGGACATGCCCGATCTGTCGGGAGTGGAGGTCGTCCGCGCGATCGCGGAGCAGGCGCCCGACGTCGGGGTGCTGATGCTGACGATGCACGGCGACGACGAGTCGGTGTTCGCGGCGCTGCGCGCCGGTGCCCGCGGCTACCTGCTCAAGGGCGCGACACCGGACGAGGTCGTGGCGGCGATCCGGTCGGTGGCGTCCGGCGGGGCGGTGTTCGGGCCGAGCATCGCCGCGCGCCTGGTCGAGTACTTCGCGGCGCGCCCGCCCGTGGCTCCGGCCGTGGCGGCGCTGCCGGAGCTCACCGACCGGGAACGGGAGATCCTGGCCCACCTCGCCGACGGCGAGGCGAACGCGACCATCGCCGCGCGGCTGTTCCTGAGCCCGAAGACGGTACGCAACCACGTGTCGAACATCTTCACCAAGCTGCACGTCGCCGACCGTCACGCCGCGGCCCGCCGCGCCCGCGAGGCCGGTCTCGGCCGCCCCTGACAGATGCGCCCCGCACACCGGTGCGCCTTCGCCCGGCAAGCCGTCTCCGGCCTGGCACGTACCGTGGTGGCCTGACCCTGGACCAGCGCCGATGACCACGCGCCGCCCGGCCAACCGCGGGCCGGGCGCGGCCGTGGAGAACCGTCTCGCCCTGGTCGCCGCGGCTGCCGAGGTGTTCGCGGAGCAGGGCATCGACGCGCCGCTCAACGCCGTGGCCAAGCGCGCCGGGGTCGGGCAGGGGGTGCTGTACCGGCACTTCCCCGACCGGGTGAGTCTGGCGCTGGCGGCGTTCGGCACGAACGTCGCCGAGATCGAGGCGCTGGCGGCCGAGCCCGGCTGCGGCGTCGACGACCTGTGCGCCGCGCTGACCCGGCAGATGATCGACTCGGTGGCGTTCGTCGACCTGGTGACCAGCGCCGACCGCGATCCCCGGCTGGAGGCGATCCACGACCGGGTGCGTACGGCGCTGGTGGGGGCCGTCGACCGGGCCCGTCAGGAGCAGGTGCTCCGCCCGGCGGTGGACGTCGACGACGTGATGCTGGCCGTGGGCATGATCGCTTCGCTGGTGGCGAAGGTGCCCGAGACCGAGCGGCGGACGACCGCCGAGGCGGCCTGGTCGCTGCTCGACCGCGGGCTGCGTCCCTGACCCGATCGCCTTACCTGATCAGGTCGCGCGTCCTCCTTGCGCTGGCGGCTGCTGGAGCCTGTCCGGCGAGGCGGCGCTGCTCGACGCGGCCGGCAAGCAGGTCACCCGGGACCAGATCGCACCGTGCATGAACGGCGACCGGGAGAAGGACCTCGCCTGCCTGGCCGAGAAGAACTTCCACTTCACGGTGACGTACCAGCCGGGCAGCCGCTACCAATGTTGTCCGCAGTGCTCCGGCCTTCAGGCCGGGGGTGAAGCGGACTTGCCCGCGTAGCGGGACAGGAACAGCCGATTCGCCGTCGAGGCGGACCGGCGTCTGCCTGGATCAGGCCGGCCGGTTCTGCTGCTCGATGTACTGCCGTAGGACGCTGATCGGTGCCCCACCGACCGACCCTGCGAAGTATGAGCCAGACCAGAGCTTGTTCGCCCGGTAGTAGTGCCGTGCGAGGTCGGGGAATTCTTGGCGTAGGCGGCGGGAGGAGACGCCTTTGAGGCTGTTGACCAGCCGGGCCACGGCGACCTTGGGTGGGTGGTTGACCAGTAGATGCACGTGGTTGATGTCGCCGTTGAACTCGATCAGCTCGGCTTCGAAGTCGGCGCAGACGTCGCGCATGATCTGTTCCATCCTGGACAGGTGCCGGGTGGCGAACACCTGGTGCCTGAACTTGGTCACGAAAACCAAGTGCACATGCATCGCGAACACGCAGTGCCTGCCGGTACGGATGCCTTCGAGATCAGCCATAGACCAACATGATAGTTTGGTGTTCGTGCAGCTGCGTTACAACTTCCGTGTCTACCCGACGCCCGGCCAGCAGATCGAGCTGGCGAAGGCGTTCGGGTGTGCGCGGGTGGTGTTCAACGACGGGCTGCGGCTGCGTCAGCAGGCCCGCGAGCAGGGCGAGACATACATGACAGACGCGGAGCTGTCACGCCGTGTGATCACCGAGGCCAAGCAGACCGAGGCGCGGGCGTGGCTCGCACAGGTGTCGGCCGTGGTGTTGCAGCAGGCCCTGGCGGACCTGAACACCGCATACCGTAACTTCTTCTCCTCGGTCACCGGCAGGCGCAAGGGTCGCAAGGTCGGGCCGCCGAGGTTCCGATCGCGCAAGGACAACCGGCAGGCCATCCGGTTCACCAAGAACTCCCGGTTCAGGGTCTGCGACAACGGCCGCCTGCGCCTGCCGAAGATAGGCGACCTGCGGGTGCGCTGGTCAAGAAGCCTGCCGTGCGACCCGTCGTCGGTGACGGTCATCCGCGACGCGGCGGGCCGGTACTTCGCCTCGTTCGTCGTGACCGCAGGCGCAGACCAGACCCTGCCGCCGGTCGCCTGCGAGGTCGGCATCGATCTGGGCCTGACCCACTTCGCCGTCCTGTCCGACGGCACGAAGGTCACCGCGCCGAAGTTCCTACGGCGGGCCGCCCGCAAGCTCAGAAGGCTGCAACAGGCACTGTCCCGCAAGCAGAAGGGCTCGGCCAATCGCCGCAAGGCCGTGGTGAAGGTCGCGGTCGCTCACGCGCGGGTGGCCGACACCCGGCGGGACTGGCAGCACAAGCTGTCCACGACGATCATCCGCGACAACCAAGCGGTGTACGTCGAGGACCTGTGCGTTGTCGGTCTCGGCCGGACCCGGCTGGCCAAGAGCGTCCACGACGCGGGATGGGCCGGCTTCACCGGCATGCTGGAGTACAAGGCCGCCCGGTACGGGCGCACCTTCGCCAGGATCGACCGGTTCGCGCCCACGTCGCGGACCTGTTCGGCGTGCGGCCGGGTCGACGGACCCAAACCGCTGTCGGTCCGGTCGTGGACCTGCCCGTGTGGGACGGTCCACGACCGCGACGTCAACGCGGCGATCAACGTGTTGGCCCGGGGACGCCGGGACAACTCAAACGCCTGTGGAGCGCAGGTAAGACCGGCATCCGTGTCGGCACCGCGCCGGGAAGCAGGAATCCACCCGGACGCCGCGCGGTCCACGCGCAGCGTGGAGGGAATCTCCGTCCTTTAGGGCAGAGAGATCGTCAATGGACCTTCCAGTGGCTGGAGTTGGCGGCGTACCTGCTGCTCGCCGCACTGCTGTCCGGGCTCCTCTTCTGCCGCATCAGGCGCGGCTAGGACGGCACCCGGATCGTGCCGGTCGGTCCCGCCCCGATCGGCACGATCCGTCCACCCGGCGCGGCGCCTCGGTCCATCCGATCAGACGGCCACGGTCACCGCGTAGAGTCTGCGCGCATGGCCGACCGCGACGCTGCCACATCGGACCTGCGCAGCGCCGTGGAGCGCCTGTATGAGGCCATGGCTGGCCATCCCCGGCCCGGCAGCATCGCCTTCTGCGACCACTGCGTCAGCCCCGAGGAGAACGCCCGGCTCCTGCGGGTGCCGTTACGGCAGCTCACCGCCGACGACCTGGGTCGCTACGCCTGGAAGTCCATGGGCACCTGGGGCGACGAGGCAGACTTCCGGCACTTCCTGCCACGGCTGCTCGACCTGGTCGTGACCGGGCAGCTCGACTACCTGAGCGGCCCCGACAGGCTGATCCATAAGACGACGGTGTCCGGCTTGTCCGCCGAGGAGAGCGCAGTGGTCAAGCGCCTGCTGGACGCCTGGTGGGCGGTGACCCTGACTCGCTACCCTGCCCCGCACACGGCGTTCACCGTGCTCGAAGCCCTCTCGGCAGCCGCCGACGATCCCGCGCCGTACCTTGCCGTGTTCGAGCAGGCCACCGGGCAGGCGCACGCCCAGCACCTGGCCGACCTGGTCGGCGACTGGGCGTACACCTCCGCACGGGACGACGCCTGGTCACGCTCGATCGAACGGTGGATGACGAGTCCCACCCCGGCTCGACTGCTGGAAGCGGCGACCCTCGCGGCCGACACGCCCCAGGTGGCGGCTGCCCTGTCCGAGGCGTACGAGCACGCGAGCATGATCTACGAGTGCCACCGGCAAAGGTGACGCCCGGCGTCGGACGCGGCGCGCGGGTCAGGCGAGGCGGGCCTGGAAGCGGATCAGGTCCACGAGCGGCTTGCCCAGGACGGGGACGGCGCTGGCGAGCAGCGTGTCCAACTCCGGCACCAGCCGCGGATCGACCGGCCGCAACCGGCCGTACCCGGGCCAGGTCCGCACCTCGCGTTCGGCCGTACCACGCAGGTGTTCGTCATTGTCGTGCAGCAGGCGCAGCGAGACCGCCAGCCGGGTCCACGGGTCGCGGGCCACGCCGATCCGCAGCCCGGCCACGCGCACATGGATCGGATTCTCCGGGCGCAGCAGGGCTTCCAGCTCGTCCTTGCCGATCTCGGTGGCACGTTCGCTGAGCGCGGCCGCCGCGTGCCGGACCACCGACGGGGACGGGTCGGCCAGCCGCGCGGCGAGCGCGTCCGCCGGTCCGGTGCCGAGGCGGCGCAGCGCGCGTATCGCGGCGACGCGGCCGCGGGTGGCCGGGTGGGTGAGCCAGGGGGTGATCAGGGCAGCGTCCGCGGGGGTGCCCGTCTCCCCTAGCCCGGCGACGGCTCCCGGCGGCGGCGGGTCGGTCGCGACGAGTCGGCGGTAGTACGGGGCCGGGTCGCCGTCGCGGCGGCGGATCGCCGCCTGGGCGATCTCGCGCACCAGCGGGTGCGGGTCGGACAGGGCCGCGTCCGCGTCGAACTCCCCCGCCCTCGACAGGCGCCGGATCGCTTCCGCACGGATGCTGCCGGTGCGACTGGCCCGCAGCGTACGCAGCGTGGTCAGGTCCGTGTCGGCGTCCATCGCCGCGTCCGCGCAGACCCGCCGTACGCCGAGGTCACCGTCGGTGAACGCCGCGGCGAGCAGCTGCGCCACCCCGACACGGCCTTCGGCGACGGCGATGCGGTATGCCGCCCGGCGCAGTCGCGGCTGCGCCGTGGCCAGCAGAGTCGCCAGAACAGGGTCGGGTAGTCGCGGTATGAGCTGCTCGACCTGCCGCATCAGCCAGCCGCCGTGTTTGCGGGCGTGCAGGGTGAAGGCTAGGTCCGCGACCAGCAGCAGCCGCGCGGTGTCCAGCTCGACGGCGAGCTGGGAGCCGAACGCGGCACGGGCGGCCTCGCGCACCTGGTGCGCCCAGTCTGCGCAGCGCAGGGCGAGCACGGCGGTCGCGACGGGATGGTCGTGTCCGGCGAGGCGGACCGCGGCGGCCTCACGCAGCCGCCCGTCCCGGTGGCAGCCCGCCGCGACGAGGGCGACCAGGTCCGCGGTGTCGTCGCCGACCGCCACCGCGAGCTGCTGGGACCAGCGCGGCACCCACTGCGACGTCTCGCGTAGCGCGTCGTCGAACCGTGCCCACCAGCCGCCCGACGATGCCGCGAGGGCCCGCAGCGCCGTCGCGCGCAGGTCGTCGTCGCCGCCTCGGGCGGTGCTGAGGAAGGCGATCGCGAGGCCGTCGGGGTCGGCGTGCGGGTCACCGAACACCTGCGCCAGCCGCGCCGGTGCGGCGGGCGACGGCAGGTGGTCCGGCTCGGGTGCGGTGACCACGGGTCGTGGTGGCTCCAGCAGCCAGCGTCTGAGTCGTGCGCCGATCGCCATCGTGTTCCCCCATGGGCGCCGCCGCGGCCGGTCCACGATGACGTGCGCACATTCTGCGGACCACGCGGCGTGGCGCGCCACCCGGTATTCACCGCCCGTCGTCGGCTACTTGTAGTAGCAGGACTTGACCGTGCCGAAGATCGGGTCGCCGCCGAACGCGGTCTGGTTGCAGCCGATGCCGCCGGTCGCGGTCTTGTAGAGGAACGCGCCGCTGGCCCCGTACGCGACCGCCCTGGTGCCGGTGAACGTGCAGGTGCCGGTCTCGCCGACGGCGCAGGACGTCCAGCCGTTGCCGGGTGGCTGCGGCGAGCTGTCGCAGTGCTTGACGGTGCCGAAGATCGGGTCGCCGCCGAACGCGGTCTGGTTGCAGCCGATGCTGCCGGTCACCGTCTTGTACAGGTAGGAGCTGCCCGCCCCGTACCGGACCACGGCCGTGCCCGAGACCGCGCAGGTGCCGTTCTCGGCCACGGCGCAGTAGGTCCAGCCGGAGGCGCTGCCGCTGACCGTGGTCTGGAACTTCAGGCTCCGGTTCGTCTCGGCCGTCCAGGAGCCACCGCTGTTCTTGTACGCGCTGCCGCCCGACGGATACGGCGCGTTCTCGTTGAACGCCCACCCGTACAGCCCGGACGTGGTGGTCGAGCGTGCCACGATGCCGTAGCGGGTGCCCGCCGTCACGGAGATGTCGGGGTTGACGGTGACCGCGCGCGGTGACCAGCCGATCGACGCGGCGGGCACGGTCACGGTGTAGAGCGGTGACCCGGTGGGCTGGAAGGACGCGCTCGCCAGGTAGATGTCGAAGGTCAGCCCGGCGTTGGGGCTGCCGGTCTGGAACGTCGTCAGCGACGCGCTGGTCAGCGTGCCGCTGCGGGAGGGCACGAACGTCTGGATGCGCGATACCGGGCCGATGTCGGCCCAGCGGCGGAAGCCGGTCACCCCGTCGTGCTGGTCGAGATCCGCGATGGGGTCCTGGGCTCCGGCCGCGCCGGTGGTCAGCGGCAGTGTGACCGTGTTCTGGCAGGTCATAGGGCTGATCGCGGTGCCGGAGAAGGTCAGCGGCGCCCAGTAGAAGTTCGCCAGCGCCTCGTTGGGCGCGGCGTTGTTCCACAGGTCACTGCCGTAGAGGTAGGCCGTGCCGCTGGTCAGGCTGATCGGCGTGACGAACGACGGCTGGCCGCCGCACGAGTTCGGGCTGATGTTCGTGCCCCCGGACCAGGTGCCCAGCGGCGAGGTCGCGGTGCGGTAGGAGGTTCCGGTGCCGGAGCAGTAGCCGCAGTTCGGGTCGGAGTACGTCAGGTAGTAGTTGCCGTTGCGTTTGAACAGTGCCGGGGCCTCGGTGGCGCTCGGCGTCACCCGGACGAAGCTGCCGGTGCCCGACAGGTAGCTGGCGTTGAGCCGCTCGACGACGATGCCGCCGCCGCTGACCCAGTCCGTGTAGGCCAGGTAGGCCGTGCCGTCGTCGTCGACGAACGTGTCGTGGTCGCCGTTCTTCAGGCCGCTGGCGGGCGGCCCGCTGTTGACCGCCACCGCCGGGTCGGCGACCTGGGTGAACGGGCCGGTCGGCTGGGTGCTGGTGAAGACGTGGAACCCGCTGACGTTGTCGTAGCTGTTGATCCACAGCACGTATCTGCCGGTGGTGGCGTTGTAGACGACGTGCGGGCGGTAGCAGCCGTAGGTGTTGCCGTTGCAGCGGGTCTGCCAGGTGGCGGTGGTGGCGTCGAACAGCTGGCCCCGGTCGGTCCAGTGGACCAGGTCGGGTGAGGAGTACACCTTGAACCCGCAGAACGGAGACCCCGCGCCGTTCCAGCGGTAGCCGCAGTCGTAGCTGGTTCCGTAGAGGTAGTAGGCGCCGCCGAACAGCGCCAGGTCGCCGTCGTGGGCGTCGACCGCGTTGCCGGCCGTGTCGAAGCGGATGACCTGGTTGCCGGCGGCGTCGAAGTTGGTGATCGTGGTGGTGTGGGCGGCACCGGCCTGCGGGGCGGGCCCGGCGAGCAGCTGGGCGGCGATCAGCAGCGACAGCGCGCCCGCGCGGGCGAGCCAGGTGCGGTGGCTTCTTGGCATGCGGCTCTCCAACTAGGGCGCGAGGTAGCAGTTCTTGGCGGTGCCGTACACGGGGTCGAGGCCGAAGGCCGTGTTCGTGCAGGCGGTTCCGGCGCTGAGGGACCGGTAGGTGAAGCGCCCGGCCGCGCCGTAGGCGACGGTGCGGAATCCGGTGAACGCGCAGGTCCCGTTCTCGGCGGCGCAGGCCGCGCCGTAGCCGGCGGGTCCGCCGGTCGCCACGTAGCAGGCCCTGGCCCCGTCGCCGGGTGGGGTGCCGCCGAAGCCGGAAGCCGTGCACGGCACGGGTGCGCTCGCCTGGCGGGTGTGGAAGCTGCCCTGGTTGCCGTACATGACGGTGGTGGGTCCGCTCACCGCGCAGGTTCCGCCCTCGGCGGCGCACTGCTGCCAGCCGCCCGCGGGTGCTCCCGGACCGGCGAGGTAGCAGGATTTCAGCACGCCGGGCAGCGGGTCACGGCCGAACGCGGCGACACCGCAGGCGGTGGCTCCGCTGGCCACCCGGTACGCGAAGGAGCCCGCGGACCCGTAGGCGACGGTGCGGGTGCCCGTGAACGAGCAGGTGCCGCCCTCGCCGGCGCACGAGGTATAGCCGGACGGGCCGCCCGCCGGTGCCAGGTAGCAGGATTTCAGCACCCCGACGGCGGGGTCGCCGCCGAACGCCACGATTCCGCACGGTGTGGTGCCCGTGGCGGTCACGTACCGGTAGGCACCGGCCCCGTAGGCGACGGTGCGGGTGCCGGTGAACGCGCATGTGCCGCCCTCGCCCGCGCAGTACGTGTATCCGGCGGGCAGTCCTTCGGGCACGTACGCCCCGGCGGTGTTCACGTCGGTGGTGAACTTGAGGTCGCGGGCCGTCTCGCCGGTGAAGCCGCCGCCGCCGTTGGTGCTGTAGCTCTCCGATCCGCCCGGGTAGGGGTTCGCGTCGTTGTACTCGAAGCCGTAGCAGCCCTGCGTGGAGGCGGTGTGCAGCCGTGCGGTGTAGCTGTGCCCGGCGGTGACGGCGACGTTGGGGTGCACGGCCAGCGCCGAGGGCGCCCAGCCGACGGTGGCCGGGGCGAGCGACGACGATTGCAGCAGCGCCCCGGTGGCGGTGTCGACGATGTCGACGGTCAGCGGCAGCGTCGGCTGGTCGCGCTGGAACGTGGTCACCGCGACGCTGGTCAGCAGGCCGGTGCGGGACGGGGTGAAGCTCTGCTGCCGCCACACGTCGCCGCTGATGTCGCAGTAGTGGCGGAATCCGGCGAACCCGCTGTGCTGGTCCCGGTCCGGCGACGCGTTGTAGCCGCCCACCGGCGTGCCCGGAAGTGTCACGGCAGCGGTGTCGGCGCAGGTGAAGCTCTGCAGCGTGCCCGCGCCGTCGAAGGCCAGCGGGCCGAGGTGGAAGTTGGCCAGGGACTGGTTGGGGTTGCTGCCCGCGGGCAGGTTGGCCACCCACCGGTCGGCGACGAAGAGGTGGTCGGTGCCGCCGGTCCGGGTGATCGGCAGGACGGCCAGGGGCTGGCCGCCGCAGTTGTCGGCGTTGACGATGCGGGAGCGGTTACGCGGCTGGGGCCGGTTGTTGTTGATGTCGAACCCGTTGGGGTCGTACCAGATCCCGGACCACGGTCCGAGCATCGACGTGGCGGTGACCTCGCCGGTGGATCCGGCGCAGTAGGCGCAGGTCGGGTCGGACATGAGCACGTGGTAGACGCCGTCGCGCTTGAACGCCGCGAACGCCTCGACGTTGCCGAGCCCGAGGCGGACGTACTGCCCGGTGGTGTTGAGGTAGTCCGGGGTGAGTCTCTCCACGACCATGTCGGCGGTCAGCCCGGCGCCGACGATCGTGGTGTTGTGGATGACGTACGCGCTGCCGTCGCTGTCGGCGAACAGGGCCGCGTCGACCGCGCCGCCGACGGCGAGCGCCGGGTTGGCCCGGCGGGTGAACAGGCCGGTCGGCGCCGGGCTGGTGAACACGCCGTAGCTGTTGCCCAGGCCCATGTCCGCCCACATGACGTAGGTGGCGGTGGACTGGTTGTAGATCACGTGCGGGCGGAAGCAGTACCGGCACTGTCCGGGCGCGACGATGTAGCCGCGGTCGGTCCAGTGCACCAGGTCGGGCGAGCTGTAGGCCTTGAAGCCGCAGAAGCCGCTGGCGTTGGGACCGGCGTTGTAGGTGTATCCGCAGCTGTAGCTGGTGCCGTAGAGGTAGTAGAGGTCGCCGACCTGTAGCAGGGATCCGTCGTGCGCGTCGAGGGCGTTGCCGCCGGTGTCGAACCGGCTGAGCTGGTGTCCGGCGCTGTCGTTGTTGACCAGGGTGACGACGGTGTCGGCGTGCGCCGCACCCGGTATGAGCCAGAGCACGGCCATGACCGCGCAGGCCACTGCCGACAGTCGCCGCATGGGTACTCCTTCGATGTGGTGGGACGGCCACGAAGAGCACTTTTCTTGAAACGTTTCAAGCCTCGATGTTCTCAGCCTAAAGTCAGGAATGCGAATAGGTCAAGGCCACGGGGATACGCCGACGGCCGTACAGGCGGATGTCCGAGCGACGTTCTTGACAGGCCGACCGCGTCGACCTAGCGTCGTGGCTCAAACTTGAAACATTTCAATGTCGCGTCAGGAGCCAGCATGCTGACCGAGCCGCAGCCGGGCATCACCCGGATCGCTCCCCGCAAGACCCGCGTCGGCCTCGTCTCGGGCGGCCTCGGCGCGTACTGGCCCCAGTTCCCCGGCCTGCTGCCGCAGCTGCAGGAGTCCGCCCGCCGCGTCGCGCAGCGGCTGTCGCAACTGGACTGCGAGGTCGTCGACGCCGGGTTCATCTCCGACCCGCACGACGGAGCCGCGGCCGCCGAGACCCTGCGCCGGGCCGACTGCGACCTCGTCATCGGCTTCCTCACCACCTACATGACCGCCAACATGCTCGTGCCGGTCGCCCAGCGCACCGGTGCCCCCGTGCTGCTGCTCAACCTGCAGCCCACCGAGGCGATGGACCACGCCACCTTCGACACCGGCGCGTGGCTGGCCTACTGCGGCGCCTGTCCGCTGCCGGAGATGACCAACACCTTCCGCCGCTGCGGCATCGACGTGCGGTCGGTGTCGGGCTACCTCGAATCCGACGCCGCCTGGCTGCGCATCGGACGGTGGGTCACCGCGGCGGGCGTGCGCGCGGCGTTCCGGCACGGCCGGCACGGGCTGCTCGGCCACCTGTACCCCGGCATGATGGACGTGTCGACCGACCCCACGCTGGTCACCGCCCAGCTCGGTGGGCACGTCGAGATCCTGGAGATAGACGATCTGCGGGTACGCACCGAGAAGGTGACCGAGGACGAGACCCTGGCCCGGATGGACCTGGCCCGCGAGGTCTTCTCCCTCGACGGCACCGTGGCCGACGACGACTTCCGCTGGGCCGCCACGGTCTCGGTGGCCATGGACCGCCTGGTCGAGGACTTCGCGCTGGACTCACTGGCCTACTACCACCGCGGCCTGGACGGCGAGACCCACGAACGCGTCGGCGCGGGGCTCATCCTCGGCGCGTCGCTGCTCACCGCGCGCGGCATTCCCGCGTGCGGCGAGTTCGAGCTGCGCACGTCGCTGGCGATGCTACTGATGGACCGCCTCGGCGCGGGCGGCTCGTTCACCGAACTGCAGGCGCTCAACTTCACCGACAACGTCGTCGAGATGGGCCACGACGGCCCCGCGCACCTGGCGATCAGCTCCAGCCGGCCGATGCTGCGCGGGCTGGGCGTCTTCCACGGCAAACGCGGCTGGGGCGTGTCGGTCGAGTGCGACGTCAGCCACGGCCCGGTGACGCTGTGCGGGCTGGCGCAGGACAGGCACGGCCGGTTCTCGCTGGTCGCCTCGCAGGGCCGCGCGGTGCCCGGTCCGCTGCTGGCCATCGGCAACACGTCCTCGCGCGTCGACTTCGGCCGCGACCCGGGCGAGTGGACCGACGACTGGTCGGCCAGCGGAATCGCCCACCACTGGGCGCTGGGCACCGGTCACCGCGTCGCCGAACTGCGCGCGGTCGCCGAACTGCTCGGCCTGCCCATCACCGTCGTCTGAACCGGCACCGGCGGACCGAGACGGTGCGCCGATCGGGGGAATACCGGACGCGGGCGGCGTGTGCGCTTGGCGGCGGGCGGTCGTCCGGGCACCCTGTAGCGGTGCTCGGCCGGGAACGTGCCGAGGTCTCAGCTGGGAGTTGGTCATGGACCTGGTGCAGGAGTACGTGCGGCGGTACCTGGTCGCGCAGCGTGAGGCGGAGCGCAGCCTCGCCGAGGCGATCGAGAAGCTGGAGGCCAGCGGCCACCGCATCATCGACGGCGGGCAGACCGGCCAGACCACCTGGCAGTACACCGACTGGCACACCGGGGAGATCCTCGCCAGCGGCGACGACCGCACCAGCGACGACGCGGCCCTGCGCGCGCTGGACCCCGACGAGGCGTTCCTGCACATCGACGACATCGCCCGCCAGTCCGCCGAGCCCGAGAACCCGGGCATCCCGCAGAGCCTCGCCACGGCGCTGGAGGACTGGGTCGACCTGCTGACCACGCCCGACGAGGACATCGCCCGGTTCGTGGGCTGGACCCCGCAGGACGTCGCCGCCGCCAGGTGAGCGCCTGCTGTTCCCGCCGCCGATCTGCCCCTGGCTAAGTCGCTGTCAGCAGATCGCCTTGGTGGGCGGCCCCCTCGGGCCTGATCGTGGAGGTGAACGACCCGAGGGAACAGGAGCGCACACATGGGTGTCACCGCCACGCTGGACGACGAACTCCACAAGAGGCTGCTGCACGAGCGGATCATCGTGCTGGGATCCGACGTCGAGGACGAGAACGCCAACCGGATATGCGCCCAACTGCTGGCGCTGTCGGCCGAGGACCCGCGCCGCGACGTCGCGCTGTACCTGAACTCACGGGGCGGTTCGGTGCTGGCCGGACTGGCCGTGTACGACATGATGCAGCTCATCCCCAACGATGTGATCACCGTGGCGATGGGGCTGGCGGGCAGCATGGCCCAGTTCCTGCTGTGCGCCGGGACGCCCGGCAAGCGCTTCGCCCTGCCAAGCGCGCAGATCCTCATGCACCAGGGTTCGGCGGGGCTGGGCGGCACCGCCGCCGACGTCGAGATCTACGCCGGTCAGCTGGAGCGGCTCAGCACCATGATGAGCCAGCTGACCGCCGAGCACACCGGCCGGCCGGTGGCCACGATCATCCAGGACGGCCAGCGCGACCGCTGGTTCAGCGCGCAGGAGGCGCTCGACTACGGGATGGTCGACCACATAGTCGCCCACGTCGACGACATCCGCCCGCGCGTGGTCAAGCAGCGGATGGGGGTCTGAGCCATGGGCCAGTACACGATTCCCACCGTCGTCGAGCGGACCTCGCGCGGCGAACGGGCCTACGACATCTACTCCCGGCTGCTGTCGGAGCGGATCATCTTCCTCGGCACGGAGATCACCGACGACGTCGCCAACGTGATCATCGCGCAGTTGCTGCACCTGCAGTCCGAGAGCCCCGACCTCGACATCTGGTTCTACATCAACTCACGGGGCGGCTCCTACAGCGCGCTGACCGCGATCTACGACACGATGCAGTACGTCCGCCCGGACGTGGCGACCCTGTGCGTCGGGCAGGCGTCCTCGGCGGCGGCCGTGCTGCTGGCGGCGGGCACGGCCGGTAAGCGGGCGGTGCTGCGCCACGCCAAGGTGGTGCTGCACCAGCCGTCCACCGAGGAGGGCTCCTTCGACGTGGCCCAGGGCACCCTGCCGGATCTCGCGGTCCGGGCGCGCGACGTGTCACGGGTGCGGGCCGAGATGGACGACATCCTCAGCCGCCACACCGGCCACTCCGCGGCGACGATCCGGCAGGACCTCGACCGGCACAAGACGTTCAGCGCTGGCGAAGCCGTCGCGTACGGCCTCGCCGACCAGGTCATCACCACCGTGAAGGTGCCGCCCAGAGACTAGGCGGCCAGGGCGTAGGCGTCGCCGGCTCGCCGGGTCGGCGACGCCACGTCGTACCGCCCGACGGGCGTCCGGCGGACCGGCACCACGGTGACCACCCCGTCGGCCGACGAGATGTGGAAGGCGACGGCGACGAGCAGGTCCGCCAGCTCGATGCCCAGCGCGGCGCACAACGCCGCGAGCACCTCCGACGAGATCTCCTTGAGACCGCGCTCGACCTCGGACAGGTAGGGCATCGAGATCCGCGCCACCAGCGCCACCTCGGCCAGCGTCCGTCCCTGGTCGAGGCGCAGGCGGCGCAGTGCCTCGCCCAGCGCCGTACGCAACAGCACGCGGCGCGCTGGCGCCTGGGCGTGTGCCCGCTCCGCCGGATTCAGCATGGATCGTTTATAACCCGGCCGGACCCGGCCGGACAGCCTCGTTCGCTACCGGCAGAGCGCGGGTGGTCAGATCACGGCGAGGAGTTCCTTGGCCAGCGGCCCGGCCGACGCCGGGTTCTGGCCGGTGTGCAGGGTACGGTCGGTGACCAGGTACGGCTCCCACATCGGGCCGCGCGAGTAGTTGGTCGGCAGGTTCTTCAGCTCGTCCTCCAGCAGCCACTTGGCCTTGTCGGCGAGGCCGACCCCGGCCTCCTCGTCGTTGGTGAAGCCGGTGAGGCTGTAGTTGGCGAACGGCGTGTCGCCGTGTTCGTCACGGGTGGCCAGAATCGCCGACGGCGCGTGGCAGACGATGCCGAAGTGCTTGCCCGACGCGAGCGCCTCCCGCAGCAGCCTGGCCGAGTCGGCGTCGTAGGCGAGGTCCTCCATGGGTCCGTGGCCGCCCGGGTAGAACACGGTCGCGTAGTCGGAGAAACGCGCGTCCTTGACGGCGATCGGGTAGCGGAGCTGCTCGGCCGCCTCGATGACCGCTTCCTCCTGCAGTGCGGCCTGCTCGCCGCCCGCCATGCTGGGCCGCAGGCTCATCACGTCGACGGTGGGGATCACGCCGCCCGGCGTGGCGACGGTGACCTCGTAACCGGCTTCGGTGAACGCGGTGTAGGGGGCCACGAACTCCTCGGCCCAGTACCCCGTGGGATGGCGGTGACCGTCTTTCATGGTCCAGTATTGGGCGCCGCTCAGCACCATCAGAATTTTCGCCATGAGGTTCGCGCCTTCCGGTGAGATGGTGGCTCTACGCCCACGCCGGGCATGCACAAACCATCACGAACACGCCTGGGCCGAGACGTAGGCCAACAAAAGCGATCAAAGTTCGAGTATAGGCACCGGCTCCGTCCCGCTGTCGGCGAACACCCGATCACGCGGGCGGCCCGCGGTCACCACGCGTACGGGATGATCAGCGCGATCAGCTGCAAACCGGCCGCTGCCACCGTGCTGACCCAGTTCCCAGCATCGCGCCGGGGGGCCAGTGCCCCGCCCGTGGGCAGCAGCAGGATCCCCCCGGCGAACAGCAGCCTGAACACGGCCTCCGCCCGCACGTCGGCGTGCTCGGCCCGGGCCCGGCCGGCGCTACTGCTGGGCCTGGGGGTCCTGCGGCTGGGCGGAGGCCACGTACCGCTCCGGGTCCTTGTCGCGGAAGACCAGCCCCCGGCCGTCGGGGTGCTCGCCGTAGAAGGCCAGCCACTGCTCACCGAGCTTGGCCCGCAGTTCGACGCTGGCATGGCGGCGGAAGTCGGGCAGCCCCTCGTCCTCCTCCTCGCCGAGGTGCTCGGTGTTCTCCCGGCGGGCCTGCCAGACCGCGGCCCACCACGGATCGCTGCCGACCTCGTGCCTGCGCGACTCGGCGATGGCATCGCGGATCTTGTTGTGGTCACGGATGGCGTCGAGGCTCTCCTCCTCGGCGTCCTCGCCGCCGCGCCGCAGCAGATGGGGATAGAGGATGACCTCCTCGGCCTCGGCGTGGATCTCCAGGTGCAGCGCCAGCGGCTCCCACACGGCACGCATCTGCCCGGTGTCCGAGGCGTCGTCGAGGCGCGCGAAGCCCCGCCGGAAGGCGGCATGGTCGTCGAGGATCAGCGCGGTGATGTCGTCCATGCCATCCTTCTACCGCAGAATCCGCCCGGCAAACGCCCGCCACACGCATGCGCCGGAACCCGGACGGCTGTCGCCCCGCCCTGGTCGGGGCCAGGCGGTATCGTGCTGCCCCATGCAGCAGAACGCGATCATCTTCCACGGCACGGGCGGGTCGCCGGAGATCCTCTGGTTTCCGTGGCTCGGCACGCGCCTGCGCGAGCGCGGGTACGCCGTCGACATTCCCCACTACCCCGGCATGAACGCCGAGCCGGTGGCGACGTTGTTGCCGAAGGTGCTGGCCGCCCACCGCTTCGACGAGCAGACCGTGCTCGTCGGCCACTCCGGCGGCGCCGCGTTCCTGCTGGCGCTGCTGGAGAACCTCGACGTCACCGTCGCGCAGGCGATCCTCGTGGCGGGGTACGCGACCAGGCCCAACGACTCCGACGAGCCGGTGCTGCAGGAGACGTACGACTGGGCCGCGATCAGGGCGCATGTCCGCGACATCTACTTCGTCAACGCCACCCACGATCCGTACGGGTGCGACGCCGCGCAGGGCCGCGCCATGTTCGAACGTCTCGGCGGCACGCAGATCATCCGCGACGACGGGCACTTCGGGGACTACGACCAGCCGTACGACACCTTCCCACTGCTCGACCGGCTCATCGGCTGACCGGCTGCACCGGGATCACGGCCGCGGGCGGCGGCACCGGCCGGGCATGCCGGAGACTGCTGGTGAGCAGCAGCGTCACGACCAGCGACAGCAGTGCCAGCAGCGCGACCGCCCAGTGGGTGGGCAGTACGTCGGCGAGCAGCCCCGCGAGCGCGGCGAAGACCGCCTGCCCGGTCATCATCCCGTTCTGCTGCAGTCCGAGCGCCTGGCCGCGCGCGTCCGGCGGGCAGCGTTCGACCAGCCACTCCTGCAGCGGCAGCGAGGCCGCGAACCCGACCGAGGCGGCCAGCGCGAGCAGCATCGCAGGGCCGAGACCCGGGTTCAGCAGGAAGGCCAGGTACGGCAGGGGCAGCAGCAGCCGTAGTGCGAGCACGCTGCGTCGACGGGTTTCCGGTGACAGGAACCTGCCCACCACCACGTCACCGGCGAGCATGCCCGCGGCGCCCGCGGCGAACAGGAAACCGGCCCGATCTCCGGCGTACGGCAGGAACAGCGCCTCGCAGCCGACGACGATCCCGCTGGGCAGCCACAGGTTGAGGTACAGCCCACGGCATCGCGGGTCGGCCCACAGCTGCCGGTTGACCCGCATGGTCCGCGCCATGGTGGCCCGCTCGCCGGTCCGGGCGGGGCGCTCCCGCAGGCCGAACCACGTCATCGCCGCAGCCAGCGCCCGCAGCACGGTCGCGATCAGGAACACCTGGTCCGGGGCGAACCATACGAGCAGGAGCCCGCCGGTCCCGAAGCCCGCGATCTGCATCACGCCGACGCTCGCGTTCATCGTCGACCGGGCCAGCACGTAGCCGCCGGCAGGGAGGATGTCGTTGAGCAGCGACCACCGGGCGCCGCCGGTGATCGAGCCGACGTACGCGACCAGCGCGATCACGGCGAACCGCAGCCAGATCGGCAACCCCGGCACGGCCTGCACCGCTGTTCCGGCAGCCGCGACCAGCGCGGCGAGGGTCAGTGCCCGGCGCGGCGGCAGGCTGTCGGCGGCGGACAGCAGGGTCAGGCTGCCGACCACGCCTGCCAGCGGCGCGCCGAACATGCTCAGCGCGGTGAGCGCCGCCGAACCGGTCACGGCGTAGGTCAGCGAACCCAGCGCGAGGGCGGAGGTGGTGTGCGCGGCGATGCCCGCGCAGTTGGCCAGGAACAGGCTGCGGAACTCGCGGACGGCGAACAGTTCCGAATAGGTTCTCACGTCCATGATGCTCGGGTGCCGCGTCGCGGGCTCGGTAGAGTTACGGCTGGAGGCGAAACGATGTCGGTCTGGCACGTGCCGGTGGACCTGCTCGCCCGGAGCCGGTTCGCCCTCTCGCCGATGACCGACACGGTCGCCGCGTGGCGGGCGCTGCACCGTCCGCGCGGCCTGTGGCAGCACAGCTGGCGGCGGCCGCATCTGGCCGCGTACCAGCAGATGCTGTCCCGGCGTCCACTGCTGCGGGCTCTGCTGGCGGCGAGTTTCGGACGCCACTGGATGGCCGACTTCTTCTCCATGGCGCCCGCGACGGCGGCTCCGACGTTCGCCGAGGAACTCGCGGCGCTCGCCGCACGCCCCGACGAGCAGATCCGCGCCGATCTGCGGGCGACCCGGCCGGGGCCGCTCGACGACGTGCTCGCCGCCGGCGGGCTGACCGACGAGCTCGTGTTCCTGCTCGACTGGGTCTGGACGCACACCGTCGGTCCCGAGTGGCCCGCCCGGGAGCAGCGGCTGCGGGCCGACGTCGTGGCGCGTACCGCCGTGCTCAGCGCCGAGGGCTGGGCCGGGGTCCTGCCCGACCTGGCCGGCACGATGCGATGGCTCGGCGAGGGCCGGCTGCTCGTCGACGACCTGCACGAGCCTCCGCTGCCGCTCGACCGCGCCGAGCAGCTGGTCTTCGTTCCTGCGCACACCGTGCGCGGCTGGGTCCTCTGGGACCAGCCGACCCGTTTCGGCATGGTCTATCCCGTCCGGGGCGTCCTGGCCGACACCACCTCGCCGGTGCCGGACGGGCTGGACCGGATGATCGGCCCGAACCGGGCGGCGATCCTGCGCCGGCTGGCCACGCCGGTGAGCACGTCACACCTGGCCGCATTGACCGGTCTGTCCATCGGCTCGGTCGGCGACCATCTGCGCGTGCTGCTCGACGCGGGTGCGGTCGCCAAACGGCGATCCGGTCGCGAGGTGCTCTACTGGCGCACCCCGCTCGGCTCCGCGATGACCGGCGCGCAGCCGTCGCCGCCCGGCCCGGCCCGCGCCGACGGCGACAGCGACGTCGTCGGCCCGTAGGGCGTGGCGGAGATCGCGCCTCGGCGAGCACAGTCAAGGCTCCCGACGGCCGAGACCACACGTCGTCGACCGTCGCGGTTCGGCGTTCATCTCACGTCCCCGGGCCGCGACCCGACAATCCTTTGCGCAACGCCCGGCGGCCGATCGCCGGCCGAGGAAGCGGGACGGCGACGTGACTCGATCCGGTGACCCTATCGATCGCGCGCCGGTTCTGGTGTACATATCGGAGCGTGAACGAGATAGCTGATCTGCGCCGGGAGCTGTCGGGCGCGCTCGAGGCCGCGCGCCGCTGGGCGTTCGACGACTCGAACCTCGACGTCGACGACGATGTGCTGGACGAGAAGTGGGCCCGGGACACGCTGCTGACCCTGCGTCAGCTCCAGACCCGCGCCTCCTCCACAATGATCAACATAGCCTTCGTGGGCGGATTCTCGTCCGGCAAGAGCTTCCTGATCGGCGCCCTGCAGAACCGCCTGGAGTACGAACAGGTCGTCGACGATTCCCAGGACATCACCGCCGACCAGTACCTGGGCCTGCTGTTCTCGGCACCGCAGCAGACCACGGCCTGCCCGGCGACCGTGGCTCCCATCGGCGCGGACAGCGGATTCGACGGCTCCGAGCGTGGTTTCCTGCGCGTGCGTTTCACCGACTCCGACGCATGGGAGGACGTGGGCCACTCGCCGCCGCCGGCCGTGGTCGCGGCGTACACCACGCAGATCCCCGACTACACCATCAACCGCCTGAGCGCGCAGCACCGCTCGCGCAAGGTCGCCGAAGTGGAGATCCTGCTGGCCGACGCGGACCTGCCCGCGAAGCTGTACGACCTGCCCGGACACGGTTCGCTGGAGCCCGAGCACGATCAGATCTCGGCACGGGCCTGGGCCGACGCCGACTGCTTCGTCTTCACCACGCAGGCCACCCAGACCATCGGCCTGGCCGAACACGAGGTGATCAGCCGGCTCTACGAGCACCACCTCAACACGGGCAAGCGCATCATCTGGGTGGTGACCGGCATCGACCGCGCCAACGTCGCCCGCCTGACCGACAACAAGGTGGCCTGGCAGGAGACGGTCGAGAACAACAACCGGTACCTGCGGGACAACTTCAAGGCGTCGCAGGGTCAGCTGGACACCTTCTTCGGCCCCGACGGCTTCATCGCCGTGTCCCCCGCCTGGGAGGCGCAGGGCAACTGGCGCAAGGCCGAGGGTGAGGAGAAGTCCGGCGCCAAGATGGTCGCCGCGAGCCGGATGTGGCGGCTGCGGGAGACCGTCGTCGATCTGATCAACAGCGGTACGGGCCGTAAGCACGTCTCCGGGATCAGCCGCGAGGCCCGCTCACTGGTCGCGGTCCGGCACACGCTGCTCGCCGAACTGCTCAACACGGCCCGCACGCCGCTGGAGCGGCTCGCCGCCGAGCGCGACAGCCTGGATCGGCGACGACGCCAGCTGCAGGATGCCATGTCCACGCTGCGCGAGCAGTTGCAGACCTCGCTCATGCCGCACACCCGCAGGCTGGAGCGGCAGTTCCGCGGACTCGACAACTACCTGCACGAGCACCTCGACGATCGGATCCGGGAGACCGATCTGACGAAGGAGAAGGGCCAGCACACCATCGACAGCGAGGTCGCGCAGCTGCTGGCGCAGTGGGCCAGGCAGCACGGGCCGGAGGAGGTCTGGACCGAGGAGGCCGAGCTGTTCACGGCCGAGGTCCTCGACCGGGTGCGGGTGATCCTGGGTGACACGAATCCGTCGGAGCAGTTCCATCCGACGGCGACCCGGGTCAACCTCACCCAGCTCAGGGTCGCCCCGTCGGAGCGCTACCGCTCGTCGGCGCAGGACGTGCTGGAGCAGGTGTCCAAGGTCGTCGGGCTGGCCACGCCGGTGGTGTCGGGCATCGCCGTCGCGGCGGGCCTGGTCACCGGCCCCGTGCTGGCCCTGCCCGCGGTGCTCACCCTCGGTGCAGCGGTCGCGTACGGCGCGATCCGCCGCACCAATGCCCGGGCGACGACCCTGGACATCCTGCGTGATCAGCGGATCAGACAACTCGACGACGTGGCCACGGAGTACCGCGCCATGTACGTGGCCGCCGCGTCGGCGCGGGCCAACGACGTCATCGCCCGAGCGCTGGAGATCCTCGACGGGCGGCTGACCGAGCTGCTGCGCCAGACGACCCTGGCCGACCGGACGCTGGCCGAGCCCGACAACGCCCGCCGGCAGCGCCTGGTCGAGACCCTCGAACCGCATTGCGCGGCCGGGCACAAGGTGCTCTCGTTACTGGACAAGCTCGTCCTGCGGTGACGAGCCGGCCCGCCTGCGCCGCAGGCGGGCCGGCTGGCAGTGCGGCTCACGGCAAGGACGGCCCCGCATCGATCGCGCGATTCGGGGCCGGCCGCCTCGCCCGCGTTCCCGGCCTGCTGTTCAGCTGCCCGGGGAGCCGAGGTAGGCGAGCACGGCGGCGACCCGGCGGTGGGTGTTGGGCTGTTCGTCATGGCCGAGCTTGGCGAAGATCGCGCTGACGTGCTTCTCGATCGCGGATTCCGACAGCATCAGGGTGCGCGCGATGCCGCTGTTGGCCAGTCCCCGTGCCATCTCGTGCAGCACCTGCCGCTCCCGTTCGGACAGCGCGTCCAGGCCGCTGGGCCGGGTGCTGCGGCGGCGGGAGATCAGCGCGTCGACGATGCGGGTGTCCAGGGCGGTGCGTCCGGCGCACACCTCGCGTAGCGCGCGCATGAGCTCGCCGACGTCGCCTACCCGCTCTTTGAGCAGGTAGGCCAGGCCCTCGGTGCCGTTGGCGAGCAGGGCCTGGGCGTAGGAACCGTCGGCGTGCTGCGACAGGACCACCACGCCGACGCCGGGATGGCGGGCGCGGATCAGGTGCGCGGCCTCGATGCCTTCGGTGGCGTGCGGCATCCGGATGTCGGTGATGACCGCGTCGGGGCGCAGCCGGTCGACGGCCTCGACCAGTTCCGGCGCGGTCGCCACGACCGCGCAGACGTCGACCTCGCCGCCGTCGACGAGCAGCGCGCGCAGCCCTTCGCGCAGCAGGTAGTGGTCGTCGGCGAGCACGACGCGCAGTGGTGCGGTCGTCATGGCCGCGCCGGGACCAGGGCGGTGAGGGTCGCACCGGCACCGGGTGCCGAGGTCACCTGCAGTGTCCCGCCGACGGCGGCGATCCGGTCGCGCAGGCCGGTCAGGCCGCTGGCCGCGCCTACCCGGCCGGGGTCGAAGCCGCGGCCGTCGTCGGTGATCCGGACCCGCAGCCAGCCGTCGTCGAGGGCGAGGTCGATGAGGATCTGCTGGGCGGAGCCGTGTTTGAGGGTGTTGGCCAGGGCTTCGCAGACCGTGAAGTAGGCGGCGCTCTCGACCGTGGCCGCGAGGCGGCCGTCGCGCACGCCCGTCCCGCAGGTCACCACCACCGGGATCGGCGATTTCGCGACGCGGCCCTCCACGGCCGCGACCAGGCCCTGGTCGGCCAGTGCCGACTCGTGGATGCCGGACACCAGTTCGCGCAGGTTCTTCAGGGTCTGCCCGGCGTCGGACTGCAGCGTGGTCAGCGTCTCGTCGAGTTTGGCCATGTCGGACCGGCCGAGCTGGTTGCGGGCCAGCGCGATGCGGGTCAGCAGCGCGGCCAGGTCCTGCTGGGCGCCGTCGTGCAGGTCGCGTTCGAGTCGGCGGCGGGCGGTCTCCTCGGCTGTCACCAGCCGCTGGCGGGAGGCGTCGACGGCGGTGAGCTGCTCGTTGAGTTCGTCGGCCAGCCGCGCGTTGGTCAGGGCCAGGCCGATCTGCCGGGCGAGGGTGTCGAGCTGGAGCCGGGACCGCGCGGTGACCCCGCCGCCGGCGGACGGCCCGCAGCAGATGACGCCGAGGTCGTCTGGACCGTGCTGCAGCCGTGAGGTGAGGACCGGCTTCTCCCCCGGGCGCACCGCCCGGCCGACGTGCACCGGGTCGGCTGCGGTCAGCTGGAGCAGCACCCACTGCGCGTTCAGGCCCTCCAGCACCGTACGCGCGATCGACTCGGTGAGCGCGCGGCGGTCCATGGTGTTCTCCAGTGCGTCGCCGAGCCGCCGGAGCAGTTCGTCGCGGGGCACGTCGTGGCCGAAGGCGATGCGTCCGGCGCGCCGGACCAGGGTGCGGCGCAGCGGTTCGAGACCGAGCGCGGCCAGCACGGCGACGATGACGGCGACCCGGAGGTCCTGGCCGCCGACGGTGATGCCGAGCAGGCCCGCGACGGCGACGTACCCGCCGATGATCAGCAGGCAGAGCACGGCGAACGACAGGGTCCGGCGTACGGTGCCCAGGGCGTCGAAGATGTTCGGCGCGGCGATGCCGATGCCCATCGCGACCGGAAGCAGGACGTAGCAGGCGACCGACACCGCGTCGCCGAGCAGCCGCGGCGCCGCACCCGCCTCGGCGACGGCGTTGAACGCGATCCCGAGGACCAGCAGCAGCGCCGCCTGCAGGGGCCAGGCCATCCGGTGGCGCTGTACGGCGTCGAGGCGGCGGTAGCGCAGCGCGGTCACCGCGACGCCCAGCAGGGGCCCGACCGCCAGCAGTCCGTCGTTGACGAACCGGGCCGCCGGGCCGAGCGCGCCCAGCTCCGGCACGTGCCATGGGCTGGCCACCGTCGGCACGGCCAGGCCGTCGGACTCTCCGCTGAACTGGACGATCCAGGCGGGCACGACGTCCGGCAGGGTGATCAGCAGCAGCAGGGGCAGGGTGAGCGCGACCACGGCCAGGCCGCCGACGAGCAGGCGTTCGGCCTTGAGCAGCGGCACCCCGTCCGGGTAGCGGACCAGGGTCGCCACCTGCGAGCACACGAACAGCATGCTGACCGTCTGCGCCACGAGGTTGGCCGACACGAACGCGGTGCCGCCGATGCCGCCGCGTACGGCGACGAGCAGCTCGACCGACACCGCCAGGAACGTCAACGCGACGCAGCCGAACACCAGCAGCCGCAGCGCGGCGTGGTTGCCGGGCTCGCGGTGCAGCGCCCATACCCCGACGAGGTAGGTCGCCAGGAACGACACACTCCATTGCGGTCCGACGCTGCCCATGGCGTCGGCCCTGACCAGCCCGGCGGCGAGTGCCGTCGCGGCGAGCGCACCCCAGCAGGTCAGCAGCAGCCGTACGGCACGGGCGTTCACCACGTCATGGTGGCACGGCACCGGCGGCCGAAGCGATGCGGCCGCTGCCCGCGGCGGGTGTGGAAAACCGCACCGGACACTGTGGCGGGCCGCAGCCGATCGGGTGGCCGGCCCCGTTCCGGACCCTGTCGCGGCTGCCTAGTTTCAGCGGCATGAAACCTGTGATCGGGTCGCCGCTGGACCGGCTGCTGACCGTCTCGCTGCTGCTGTCGCTGGCGCTGACCGCCGTCTCCTCGGTGTGCTACGCGCTGAGCGGCTGGAACGACAGCACCGGGGCGGTGCTGCACATCCTCGGCGCGGCCCTGGGCCCACTAATGATCCTGCGCGTGGCGACGTACCTGGACGGTGCCCCGCTCCTGGCCACTGTCGCGCTGGCCGTCGGCGTCGTCGGCTCGGCAGGCGTCGTCGGTTACGGCTTCAACACCATCGAGGTCGCGCTCGGCGGCATCGACCTCGTCGACGCCACCGGTGCGGCGGTCATCATCAAGCCGCTGGGGCTGTGCTGGCCGCTGGGGTTGCTGCTGCTCGGCGTGGGCCTGCTGCGCACCGGGTCGGTGCCGCGGGCGTACGCGGCAGGGCTGGTCCTGGCGTCGGTGGTGTTCCCCGTCTCCCGGATCGCCAACATCGCCTGGCTGGCCGTGGCCGTCGACGTCGTGCTGCTCGTCAGCCTGGCTGCCGCCGCGTTCGGCGAGCGTGCGGCCAGCCGGGCTGCCGGCGCCACCCCGCCGGTGACCGCGGTCTCCGGCTGAAGCGCCCCGCCGCAAGTGCGACAGGTGCCGTGGAGCCGAATCGGCTCCACGGCACCTGTCGCACCGGGACGGTGTGGCTCGAGGATCAGGGCAGCGTCAGCGGGAGGAGCGGCGACCGAGCAGCCACACGGCGACGACCAGCCCCGCGCCGATGGCCCACGGTGCCGGGTTGGCTCGGATCCGGTCCCGCACGCTCGTGCCCAGCGCCTCCCACTCCTGGGACGTGCGCGGCAGCTGCTCGGCCACGTCGTGGGCGAGCGCACCGGCCCGCCCGGCGACGGCACCGGCGGCCTCGACCGTCGCGTCCTTGGCGGAACCCGCCCTGCCGACGAGGTCCTGACCGGTGGCGGCCAAGGTCTGCTTGACCTCCACCGCCTTCTCGGCGATCGTCGCGCCCGCATCGCCGACGCGGGTGGCGGCATCCTTCGCCGCGGCCTGAAAGTCATTGGTCCTGGCTACCATGTCTACAGATCCTTCCCCTGCTGTCCGTGTGCAGCTCCCCTACCCGATCGCGGCCGCGCCAATCGCGATGGAGGTCACTATCGGCCGGGTGAGCGCGTGCTCGCGTCCGTCCGGGCCGCAATCTCATCCGAACGTGGTGATCGCACTCGGGTCCGCTACCCGGGCGTCGTGGTACTTCTCCTCGGTCAGGCCTGACGTCTGCTCGGCGCGTTCCGGACTGCCTTCGGCCAGGCCGCGGTCGATCGCCTGCCGGGATGCCAGCCACATCGCGACACCGCCCGCGAACACCGCGATCTCGGTGGCGGTCAGCGCCCAGATGATGCCGGGCAGCCCGAACCAGAGGTTGCCGAGCAGCGCGATCGGGACGAACAGCACCCCGTGGCCGACCGACATGACGATCGCGGGCACCGACCGGCCGGCTGCCTGGAACAGCGAGGTGAGCAGGCCCGCGAAGCCGTTGGCGACCATCGCGACGAGCTGCGCGGTGAGGATCGTGACACCGGTCGCCAGGACCGAGCGGTCCGCGGAGAACGCGGCGAACACCTGCTCACGGAACACGAACACGGTCGTCGAGAAGACCAGCACGATGCCGCCGACGGCGACGGCGGAACCGCGCAGCGCCGCGGTGAGACGTTCGCGGTCGCCCTTGCCGTAGGAGTACGCCAGCAGCGGCAGGACACCGATCGTCACGCCCATCACCAGGAACTCGGGCACCTGCGCGATGCGGACCGCGACGCCCATCGCCGCGAGCGCGCCGTCGCCGTAGGCGACCGCCAGATGGTTGAGCACCAGCGTGGTGACGATCAGGAAGGCGGACTGGAGCAGCTCGCCGACGCCGACGCCGAAGACGGGCTTGAGCACGGCGGGCGAGAGCGTGAACCAGCGCGGCGCGAGGCGTACGTACTCGCTGTGCCGGGCCAGCCAGGTGGCGAAATAGCCGACGACGACCAGGTTGGACAGGCCCATGGCCAGGGCCGCGCCGGCGACGCCCCAGTGCATGACGAGGATGAACACGACGTCGAAGGCCACGTTGGCGACGGTGGACACGATGAGCCCGATCATCACCTGGCGGGCCGCGCCCTCGGCCCGCAGGAGCTGTTCGAGGCAGAAGGCCGCGGCGAGCACGGGCACGAAGGCGAGCATCACGCCGACGTACGCCGTGGTGGCGGGCACGGCGGCGGCGTCCGCACCGAGTACGGACACGAGCGGGCGCAGCAGGAGCAGTCCAGCGCCGCCGAACACGGCACCGGCGGCGACCGCGCCCCAGAGCGCGAACGAGGAGACGTGCTTGATCTGACCGGCTTTGGCGGGTTCGTGCTCGGCCGCGCCGAGCAGCCGCGAGATGAGCGCGCCGCCGCCGACGCCGAACACGCCGCCGACGGCCATGACCAGGCCGAGCAGTGGGGTGCCGAAGGTGATGGCGGCGAGCAGGGAGGTGTCGTGCAGCGAGCCGATGAACCCGGCGTTGACGACGTTGTAGACGGCACCGACGACCATGGCGGCGGCCATCGGGACGCACAGGTGGACGAGGGCGCGGAAGATCGGGGCGGCGGACAGGTACCAGCGGTTGGTGCCGACGGCGTCGGCCGTCGCGGGGTGCGTGGTGGTCATGGCGGTTCCTTTTTCGGGCACGGTGGAGCGCACGCCGGGCGAGGGCCGGGCGCGGCAGGTGGGTGGGGTGGCGCGGGCGGGCCGCGCGGGTGGTTACCGGGTGGGCTGCGGCAGCTCGGCGGTGACCTTCGTGAGCAGCGCGTGCAGGGTGGCCCGTTCGGTCTGGTCCAGCGGGGCGAGGATGGTGTCGTCGACGGCGGTCATCGCGGCTTCGAAGCCGGCGATGAGTTCGGCGCCGGTCGGCGTGGCGTAGGCGCGTTTGCTGCGTACGTCGGCGCTGTCGGCGCGGCGTTCGACGAGGCCGCGGCGTTCCAGGCCCTGCAGGAGGCTGGAGACGCTGGCAGGGCTGGTGCGGGTGATCTCGGCGAGGTCGCGCTGAATCGCGCCGGGGTTCTGGACCAGGTAGCCCAGCGCGAAGCCCTGTTCCATGGTGATCTCGCGGGACCGGATCCAGTCCTCCCCCGCCTTGCGCTGCGCCCATCCGATCCAGCGGACCAGATCGAGGATGGTGGTGAGCCTGGGAGCGTCCATGGTTAGAACTCTAATGGTTAGAGCTCTAACTGTCAAAGATCTAACTGATCTCCGCCGTGCCTGGCGTGCACGTGTATGAACCGTGTATCCGCCGTTCCTAAGCTGGCCCGATGGAGCACGTCGACATCGCCGTGCGGTGCCTGCTGGGGGTCGTGTTCCTGGCCGCCGCAGCCGGCAAGCTGCGCAGCCGCGAACGGCGGCGCGAGTTCGCCGACTCGGTGTACGCCGTCGGCCTGCTCGCCCGCTGGGCCGTGACCCCGATCGCGGTGACGGTGCCGGCCGTGGAGCTGGCCGTGCCGGTGCTGCTGGCGTGGCCGCCGACGGTGCTGCTCGGATACGTGCTGGCGGGGTTGCTGCTGGCGGTGTTCTGCGTCGCGATCGCGGCCGTGCTACGGCACCGGCGCACGGTGGTCTGCCGCTGCTTCGGTGCCGCCGGCAGTCCGCTGGGCCGCCGTCACCTGGCGCGCAACGGGCTGCTGCTGGCACTGACGGCGGTGGGCGTGGCGGTCACGGGTTCCGGTGGCGCGGTCGCACCGGCCGGTGTCCTGCTCGCGGTGGCCGCCGCCGGGGTGGCCGCGCTGCTGCTGATCCGCTTCGACGACCTGGCGGACCTGTTCGCCTAGGGCACCCGGCATCCGTTCTGCGAATAGGAGTTCTGCCATGGTCTACCTGACAACCGCCGTCATTCTGGTCGGCGTCATCGGGATGCTCAATCTCGTGTTCACGTTCGGGGTGGTCAAGCGGCTGCGGGAGCACACCGCGGAGCTGACCGAGCTGCGCGAGCACGGCGGTGACCAGATCATGCTGCGGGCCGGTGCCACCGCGGGGCAGTTCCGGGCCGTCGCGACCGACGGCACGGCGGTGGCGCGCGACGAGCTGTCCGGCCGTACGCTGGTGTCCTTCTTCTCCCCCGGCTGCGTGCCCTGCCAGGAGCGGATGCCGGCCTTCCTCGCGTATGCCGCGGCGATGCCCGGCGGCCGGGACCAGGTCATCGCGGTGGTGGCCGCCGAGCCCGACGACGCGGCCGCGTCCGTCGCCGCGCTGAGCGCGGTGGCCAGGGTGGTGGTCGAGCCTGACCACGGCCCGCTGGGCACCGCGTTCGCCGTCCAGGGCTTCCCCGCGATCTGCGTCGTCGACGCCGACGGCGTGATCATCGCGAGCGGCACGACCCTGGACGAACTCCCCTCGCCCGCACTGGTGTGAGCACGCCAGAGCGTCCCACCGGCCGGTGGTCTGCGGTGCGGGCCGGAATCCGGCTGGTCGGGCGGGGCGCGCCGGTGGCGGCCGGAGGTTTCGGGCTGGTCACCCTCGCGGCTGGGGCCGCGCCCATCGCGACCGCCTGGCTGCTCAAGCTCGTCCTGGACGCCGTGGCGGCCGGGGGCGCGAGCCGCGCGGAGGTGCTGTGGGCGGGCGTCGGGCTGGGCCTGGCGGGCCTTGTCACCGCCGTGTTGCCGAGAGTCGGCGACTACCTGCGCGCCCAGGTCGCCCGCAAGGTCGCCCTGGTCGCCGACGACGAGCTGTACCAGGCGGTCGGCCGTCAGGTCGGGCTCGCCCGCCTGGAGGACCCGGTGTTCCTGGACCGGCTGCGGCTGGCCCAGCAGGCGGCGGCGATGCCCGTGCAGCTGGTCGAGGCGGGCTTCGGGCTGGCCCGTGGGGTGCTGCTCGCGGTCGGCTTCATCGGCTCGCTGTGGCCGGTCAGCGCGCAGCTGACCGGGCTGGTGCTGCTGTCGGCGGGGCCGGTGCTGCTCGGCGAGCTGGCGCTGGCCCGGCGGCGGGCCGGGGTGCACCTGCAGATCGGGCCGGCCGAGCGCCGCGAGCTGTTCTACCGGGGCCTGCTCGACAGCGCCGAGGCCGCCAAGGAGATCCGGCTGTTCGGGCTGGCGGGGTTCCTGCGGGAGCGGATGCTCGGCGAGCGGCGCGCCGCCGACCGGACCCTGCGCGGAACCGACCGCCGGGAGCTGGCGGTGCAGGGCGGGCTGGCGCTGCTCAACGCGGTCGTGGCCGGGGCCGGTCTGCTGTGGGCGGTGCGCGGTGCGTACGCCGGGCAGCTCAGCGCCGGTGACGTCGCGATGGTCATCGCCGCGCTCGCCGGAGTGCAGAGCGGCGTCAACGCCATCGTCAACGCCCTCGCGCAGGGCCACGAGCAGCTGCTGCTGTTCGACCACCTGGTCGCGGTCACCACCGCGCCGCCGGACCTGCCGCAGCTCGGCGCGGGTCCGGTCCCGCCGCTGCGGGACGGGATCGAGCTGCGCGACGTGTGGTTCCGCTACAGCGACGAGCATCCATGGGTGCTGCGCGGCGTCGACCTGCACGTGCCGGCGGGGGCGGCGGTCGGGCTGGTCGGGCTGAACGGGTCGGGCAAGTCCACCATCGTCAAGCTGCTGTGCCGCTTCTACGACCCGACCCGCGGGGCGGTGCTGTGGGACGGGGTCGACGTGCGCGAACTCGACGTGGCGCAGCTGCGCCGCCGGATCGGCGCGGTGTTCCAGGACTACATGGAGTACGACCTGAGCGCGGCCGAGAACATCGCGGTCGGTGACCTGACCGCGCTGGGCGACCGGGAGCGGCTGGTCGCGGCGGCCACCCGGGCGGGGGTGCATCCGGTGCTGGACGGGCTGCCGCACGGTTATGACACGTTGCTGACCCGGCTGTTCTTCGGCGAGTCCGACCAGGGCGACGCGACGACGGGGGTGCGGCTGTCCGGCGGGCAGTGGCAGCGGGTCGCGCTGGCGCGGGCGTACCTGCGCGGCCGGCACGACCTGATGATCCTCGACGAGCCCAGCGCGGGGCTGGACGCCGAGGCCGAGGCCGAGGTGCACCAGGCGCTGCGCGCCCATCGCGGCGGGCGGACCAGCGTGCTCGTCTCGCACCGGCTGGGCACGCTGCGCGACGCCGACATGCTGGTGGTGCTGTCCGACGGCAGGGTCGCCGAGCAGGGCACGCACCGTGAGCTGCTGGCGGCCGACGGCGTCTACGCCAGGCTGTTCCGCCTGCAGGCCGACGGCTACCAGGACGACGCGGCGCTCGTTCCGGCGGAGCGGCCGTGATAGCGGCGCTGGCAGCCGCGACGGTCGTGGCGCTCGCGGCCGCCGTGCTGTCGCTGCGGCGGCGCTACCTGCTGGTCACGGTGGAGGGCGCCAGCATGCTGCCGACGTTGCGGCCCGGTGACCGGGTGCTGGTACGGCGCGGTACGGCCGCGCTGCGCCCCGGATGCCTGGTCGTCGCGGGCTGGCCACCCGATCCCGCGCGGGGCGACGGTGATCCGCTCATGGTCAAGCGGGTCGCCGCCCTGCCCGGCGACCCGGTGCCCGCCACCCTGCCCGAGACGGCGGACACGGCCGTGCCCGCCGGGCGGGTCGTCCTGCTCGGCGACAACCCCGCCGCCAGCAGCGATTCACGCCAGCACGGCCTGTTCGCGCTCGCCGACGTACGCGGCGTCGTGGTGCGCCACTTCACCGCCGCGCAGGGCTGACGCGCATGTATCGGGCGTATATCGACCGCCGTTAACGTCGTGCCGAGTCCCGACAGAAGGAGGTCGAATATGAAGAGGATGCTCGAAACCCTGGGCGAGCGCATGCTCGGTGCCGTGGTGCCCAAGGCGCAGGCCGCCGCCGCCACGTGCAGCCCGAACTCGTCGTGGTGGGCAGGCTACTGCTACTGCAGCGGCGGACGCCCGTACTACTACCGCTGCAAGTGCAACAGCAGCGGCTCCGCGTACACCTGCACCTGCACGTACCGGTCCGGCATCGGCACCTGCTAGCAGCGCAACGACCCGGTGACGGCTCCGCCGCACAGCAGGTTCAGGTCGTCACCGGGGCGGGCGGGCACCCCGGCCAGCAGCGCCCTGCCGCGCTCGGTGTGCCCGGCGGCCGCGACCGGTTCCCCCACGTCCTCCGACAGCCTGCCGCGCATCAGCGCGGCCACCCCTTGCGCCCAGCTGTCGCGCAGCTCGGCGCAGGCCCGCTCGGCGGCGGCGGCGTCGTCGATCGCCTCGGCGGTGCGGCCCAGGCTGCGCAGCGCTTCGGCCCGCCACAGCAGCACCCTCCCCAGGTACGTGCGCACCCCGGCGTCCCGGCACCGGTCCAGCGCCCCGGTCAGCTCCGCGACGGCCTGCTCGTGCCGCCCCACCAGCGCCGACACCTTGCCCAGGCCGTAGCCGCTGATCGCCTGCCCGATCAGGTCCCCGGCGTCGCGGCGCAGCGCCAGCGCCAGCCGTAGCTGCTGCGCGGCCTCGCCGTAGCGGCCCAGGTGGCACAGCACCTCCGCGGACTCGTTGCGCGCGATGCCCTCCCCCACCGCCATGCCCAGCCGGGCGTGCAGCGCCGCGCTGCGTTCCAGCGCCGCCAGCGCCCGCTGCGGCTCCCCCGCCCGCAGGTGCGCGATGCCCAGGTGCGACAGGCATCCGGCCATGCCGTGCTCGTCGCCGCCGTCGCGCCGGATGCTCAGCACCTCGTACAGGTGAGTCAGCGCCTGCCCGGGCCGGCCGCGTTCGGAGTGGACCACCGCCAGCGCGACCCGCGACGCCGCCTCGGCCCTGCGGTCGCCCGCCTCGATCGTCGGGCCCAGTGACAGCTCGGCCAGTTCGGCCAGCTCGTCCCAGTAGGCGTGGGTGGCCAGGTACTGGTACATCGCGGCCATCAGCCGGGGCAGGTAGCAGGTGGCGGCCGGGCCGTACTCGGCGGCCTGGCGGGCCAGCGCGAGGATGCTGTGCCGCTCGTGGGCCCACCAGACCAGGGCCGCGGCGGCGTCGGCCAGCTCCACCGGCCGTACGGCGGGGGCATGCCCGACCCGCTCGTCGTCGTTGACCGGCATCGGCCGGATCAGCTGCCGGGCGTGCAGGCTCGAATCGAGATACCAGGCCAGGGCACGTTCCAGGGCCCGCTCGCGGTCGGCGGGCGCGACGGCGTCGGCCGCCAGTTCCGCCGCGTACAGCCGGACCAGGTCGTGCATCCGGTGCCGCCCGGACTCGTCGGGTTCCAGCAGGCTCGCCTGCAGCAGCCGCCCGAGCGCCTCGTCGGCGTCGGCCGGGAGCAGGTCCAGCACCGCAGCGGCCAGCGAGGCGGTGATCGACGGCAGGCGCAGCACACCGAGCAGCAGGAGCAGCCTGCTCGCCTGGCGGCCCGGCCCGTCGGCGGTGCGGGACAGCTCGCCGACGCTGACCTCCAGACTGGACCGCACCGCCAGGTCGGAGAAGGCCAGGGTGTCCAGCCGGCGGCGCTCGTCGGCGAGCTGGTCGGCGAGCGTGGCGGGCGTCCAGTCGGGACGGGCGACCAGGCGCGCGCCGACGATGCGCAGCGCCAGCGGCAGGTGGTCGCACAGCCGCACCAGCTGCCGCAGCCGATGCGGCTCGGCGGCGGCCCGGCCGGTGCCGACGACAGTGTTCAGCAGCTCCATCGCGGGCTGCTCGGCCAGCGGCCCGAGGCGTACGTGGTGGACGCCGTCGAGCGCGGCCAGATGCCGCCGGCTGGTGATGACGACGGCGCAGCCGCCGATCGCGGACAGCACGGTGCGCAGCTGCGCCTCGTCCACGGCGTTGTCCAGGACCAGCATCAGCCGCCGCCCGGCCAGCAGCGTCCGGCACCGGCCCGCGACCTCGTGCAGGCCGGACGGCACCTGCCCGCCGGGCACCCCGAGCGCCCGCAGCAGTCGGCCCAGGATCTCGGCGGGCTCGGCTGGGGGCAGGCCGACCGTCGCCCCGTGCAGGTCGAGGTACAGCTGCCCGGCCGGGAACTCGCCGGCGAGCCGGTGCGCGGCGTGCACGACGAGCGCGGACTTGCCGACCCCGCCCGACCCGTGCACCGCCACGACCGCCGAGCCGGGCTCGGCCCGTACGGCCGCGAGCAGTTCCGCCAGCGCCGCCTCGCGACCGACCAGCGCGACGACGTCGCGTGGCAGGTCACGTGGGATGCCGTCGTCAACGGACACCGGTTCGGCGGGCCCGGGCGAGGACCGGCGGCCGGGATCCGCTGCCGCCTCACCGGTCCGGTCACCGAGGACCGGCTCGCGGTGCAGCACCGCCCGGTGCACGCGGGCCAGTTCCGGGCCGGGGTCCACACCCAGCTCATCGGCGAGGACCTGGCGCGCACTGCCGTACGCGGCCAGCGCGCCCGCAGTGTCGCCGACCGCGTACAAGCCGCTGACCAGCAGTGCCCACAGCCGTTCCCGGAGCGGATGGGCGGCGGCCAGGCGGCGCAGCTCCGCGACGACCGGCGCGCCCTCGCCCTGGCGCAGCCGCACGTCCAGCCACGCCTCGACGGTGCTCAGCCGCTGCTCGTCCAGTGCTTCCAGGGCGACGCCGAGGCCCTGGGGGAAGCGGGGCACATCCTGGGCCGCCGGTCCGGTCCACAGCGCGAGCGCCCGCCCGAAGTGCCCGGCCGCGAGGGCTGCGTCTCCGTCGGCGGCGGCCTTGTGCCCGGCGTCTACCGCCTGGTCGAACACGCACGCGTCGACGGTGTCGGGGTCGGCCTCGACCAGGTATCCCGTGGTCCGGCCGAGCACCGGTGACGCGCCGGTGGCCTGGCCGAGCGCGGTCCGCAGCCGCGAGGCGTAGGTGCGCAGGTTCGCCACCGCCGACGCGGGCGGCGGCCCCTCCCACAGGGCGGCGATGAGCCGGTCGAGCGGAACCACGGTGTTGGGTTCCAGCAGCAGGGCCGCCAGCAGCGTGCGCTGCTTCGACGAGCCCAGGTTCAGGGTCGTGCCACCCGCCTGCACCTGCACCGGACCGAGGATGCGGAAACGCAGGTCCAACGGGCTCCTCAGCGGTGCGGCCAGCGGCGGGATCGACGGCCGCGCGTATCGCAACGGCGTGTCGTCGATCGATCTCATCAGGAGAAGGCCGCGACGGCAAGCGCGAACGTACAGCCCGTGTACATCGCGACGCGGCCGGCAGGGCGGGTGCCCTGCCGGCCGCGCGGACCAGAGGTCGTGATCAGAGCAGGCTGGCCCCGTAGAAGGTCAGCGAGCCGACGTACGGGCTGAACAGCGGCCGCCGGACGGGCGCGTAGAACACCCGGTAGGAGCCGGTCTTCCACACCCCGAGCGAGATGCAGGGCGTGTCGAGGTAGCCGGCGGTGATCGTGCCGCGGGCCAGCGCCGCGATCTCGATCTTCAGCGGCCACTTGATGAACAGGCCGTGCGAGTAGACCGGGCCGCCGCTGTCGCCGGGGCCGGCGATGCAGTTGCCCGCGGTCGGGGTGCCCGGCACCTTCGCCGCGTACGTCATCGGAGCCATGCCCAGCACGCTGGTGTTGACCGCGTACACCTTGGCGTTGCAGTGCTCGCCCGTGAACGAGCCGCCGGTGCAGATCCAGTTGCCGACGTAGTCGGCGGTGGAGCCGCCGACCCGGATGCTCGACGAGCTGTTCCACGCTCCGGTGTAGATACGCCCCGCGAAGGTGCGGTTCGCCGGCCGGTTCAGCATCTGCGTGTCGCGGGAGTTGACATCGGCGACGATGCTGGTGTTCGGCTGCGTCGGGTTGCCGATCCGGGCGACCTGGCCGTTGTTGCCGCAGTGCCCGGCGGTGAGCATCCGGGGCTGCCCGCCCCAGGTGACGCTGAAGCCGGTCGAGCAGGAGCCGCCGAGGCTCAGGTTGCTCCAACGGGCCCCGCCCCAGTACGGCGAGATGTCGTTCTGCCGGTCGAACAGCAGGTCCGGCGCGCGTTCGACGGTGACCGACAGCGGCAGGCGTGCCTCGGACAGGATCGCCTGGCGGTCCGCTTCGGTGCCCACCGTGACGGCCAGGCCCGACCCGTCGACCTGCGGCGCGGCGGTCCCGACGCGGCTGTCGACACCGAGCCGGTCGACCTCGGCGGCCAGCTCGGCCTCGCTGTAGCGGGCGGGCAGGAACCGCACCCCGACACCGGTGCGGGCGGCGCGCTCGCGGGCGTCGGCGGGCACCTCGCCCTTCCAGTAAACGTGCAGCTCGCCGTTCTCGGGGGCGGCGATCGTGCCGGCATAGCCGGGCGAGTCCACCGACAGGATGTCGTCGGCGGCGGTGTTGAGGCGGGTCTGCGCCTCGCTGAGGTCTTCCCAGGTCCGGAAGCCGCCGGGAACGGCTTCGGCGGGGGCCACACCGGGGGTGTCGGTCTTGGGCTCCTCGGCGGCCGAGGCGCCCGTGGCGGGTAGGAGCACGGCCATGACCAGAAGCGCCGTGACGCTCCAGCCGATCCTGGCACGGGGGGACGGGGTGTCAGTCATGGCAGCCATCGTCGGAGAGCGGACCGCGGCGGGCGGGCCGACTTGAACATCGTTGACCATCATTGTGTCGCGTACCATGGGCAGTCTCGGCATCGTCTACTGAGGAGTCTGATGGCCGACGGGGGCACCCTGCAGGACCTGGCCCGGATGCTGCGCCAGCTCAAGCGGCGCGACGCCCGCAGGCGCGGCGGCACCGAGCTGACCTACCGCGCACTGGCCGCCCGGACCGGCTGGTCGAACGGCATCATCGCGCACTACTTCACCGGCAAGACCCTGCCGCCGACCGACCGCTTCGACACCCTCGTCCGGCTTCTCGGCGCCTCCCCCGCCGAGCAGGGCAAGCTCGCGACCCTGCGCGACCGCGCCGACGAGGACCGGCGGCAGCAGGCCACGCCGGGCACCCACGCGGTCCGCCTACTCGGCCCGATCGAGGTCACCGGCCCCCGTGGGCGCGCCACGCTGGTCGGCGGCCGGCAGCGCACCCTGCTCGGCCTGCTCGGCCTGCGCGCCGGCAACCCGGTGTCGCACACCCGGCTCACCGAGGCGCTGTGGGGCGAACGGCCACCGCGCACCGCGACCGCGTCGCTGTACTCCCACATCGCCCGCGTACGCCAGGCGCTCGACGACTGCGGCCTGCCCGGGGTCCTGCTCACCCGCGACTCCGGATACCTGCTGGACCTGCGCGCCGACGACGTCGACGTGGCCCGGTTCCACGACGACGCCGCCCGGGGCAGCCGGGCCCTGGCCCGCGGAGCAGCCAAGGAAGCCGTCGCCCACCTGCTCGACGGCCTGGCGCACTGGCGCGGCGAGGCCTTCGAGGACGCCGAACCCACCGGCTGGGCGGCCGCGGAGGTGCGGCGGCTGACCGAAGCACGGATGCGCTGCCTGGACGAACTGTGGGACGCCCGCCTGCGCCTGGGCGAGCACGCCGCCGCCGTCGACGAGATCGAGCGGCTGCTCGCCGCCGATCCGGGACGCGAGCGCCTCGTCGCGCTGCTGATGCTGGCCCTGTGCCGCTCGGGCCGGCACGCCGACGCCGTCAAGGCATACCAGCGCCTGCGCGGCCACCTCGCCGAACACCTCGACGTCGAGCCCGGCCCGCAGCTGCAGCGGCTGCACCTGGCGGTGCTGCGCCGCGACGCCACCGCCGGTCTGGACGGTCCACCAGACGCGCCCCGACCGGCGCAGCTACCGGCCGTGGCCGGGCATTTCACCGGCCGTGGACCGGAGGAGGCCTCGCTCGACGACCTGCTGACGCGGTCCGGATCGATCGCGGTCGTCTCCGGGCCCGGCGGCATGGGCAAGACCGCGCTGGCGGTGCACTGGGCCCGGCGGGTCCTGGACCGCTACCCCGACGGGCAGCTGTTCCTCGACCTGCGCGGACACGATCCGGCCACCGCGATGCCCCCGCAGGAAGCCCTGGCCCTGCTGCTGCGGTCACTGGGCGTCAGCGCCGACGCGGCCGGGCCCGATCCCGGGGCGTACCGCTCCGCCCTGCACGAGCGTCGGATGCTGGTCCTGCTCGACAACGCCGGTTCGGCGGAGCAGGTCGCGCCGCTGGTGCCGCCGAACGCGGGCAGCCTGCTCGTCGTCACCAGCCGCCACCAGCTCCCGGAGCTTTCCCTCGACCACGACGTCGCCGCCGTCCGGCTCGACGCGCTGCCCCAGGTCGACGCGGCGCTGCTACTGCGCAGGGTGCTCGGCGACGACCGGGTCGACCGCGAGCCCGAGCAGGCCGACCGGCTGGTGGAGCTGTGCGGCGGGCACCCCCTAGCCCTGCGTATCGCCGCCGCGAAACTAGCCGCCCGGCCCCTGCGCAGGCTCGCAGAACTGGTCGAGGAGCTGTCCGGGGACCGCCTCGACGCGCTGTCGATGCCCGGCCACCCCGGCGTCCGGGCCGTGTTCACCGCGACCTACCAGACGCTGAGCCCGGCGGCCGCGGCCCTGTTCCGCCGCCTGGGCCACCATCCCGGCCCGACGTTCACCACGCAACTGGCCGTAGCGGTGGCCGGGCAGCCCGCCGAACCGGCGCTGGACGAGCTGGCCGCCGCACACCTGATCACCGAGGTCGCCGAGGGCCGGTTCCGGTTCCACGACCTGATCCGCCTGTACGCCCTCGGCCGCGCGGACCCCGACGAGGCCGCCACGGCCCGCACCGCGCTGTTCACCTGGTACCTGGCGCTCGCCGAGGTGGCCAACCAGCTGCTGGAACCCGCCCGCGACCGGGTGAAGCTGTCCTGGCAGAACCCGCCCCCGCACCTGCCGCCGCTGCCGGACACCACCCGCGTGCTGACCCTGCTCGACGAGGAACGGCCCAGCCTGCTGCCGATCGCCAGACTGGCCGCCGCCCACGGCGACGATCGTGTCACCTGGCAGCTGACCTACCTGCTCGCCAGCTACTACACCCACCGCGGCCACTGGACGCACTACACCGAGCTCTGCCGCGAAGGCCTGGCCGCCGCGCTGCACCTCGACGACCCGGTCGGCGAACGGCTCATGCGCAGCGGCCTCGGCGTCGCCTACAACGTCACCCACCGCCACGACGACGCCCTGGAACAGCTCACCCGCGCCCTGGAACTGATGCGCGAAGGCGGCGACCAGCGCGGCCAGGGCATGGCGCTGAACAACATCGCCCACGCCCACTCACAACTCGGCCGCCTCACCGCCGCCCGCGACGCGTTCGAGCAGGCACTCGACCTGCACACCGCCGACGACCACCTGCCCGGCATCACGCTGGCGCTCAACAACATCGCCGACATCCACACCCGGCTCGCCGACTTCCCCGCGGCCTTCACCGCCCTACGGCGGGCGCTGCGCCTCGCCCGCGACCTCGGCAACTCCCACCTCGAAGGCGCCGTGCTGCAGAACCTCGGCGAGACCCTGCTGGCCACCGGCGACGAGGACGCGGCACTGCACCATTTCGGGCTGGCCCTGGCGATCCGGCGGCACAGCGGAGAGAAGCGCCGCGAGGCCGAGACCGCCAACGCCATCGGCCTGCTGCACGTGTCGCGCGGCGACCACGCGAGCGCCCTGGACCACTTCGGCAGGGCGCTCGCGCTGTCGCGGGAGATCGACGACCGGCGGCTGCAGTCGACGACGCTGGCGAACATGGCGCTGCTCGGCTAACGCCAGACCGTCACCCGAGCACTGCCCGACACGACCACTCCCCCGGAATATGACGAGATGACGACCTCCAGGTGCTTCCCGGGCTGCGTGAACGCGTGCGGCAGCAGCTGGATGGGGACGATCACGGTGGTCGCGCCCGCAGGGATCGTGATCGTACGGTCCACGGCCACGTAGTCCAGGCCGGCTGTCAGGCCGCCGTCGAAGGTCCGGAAACGGACCGTCTGCGCGGTGGGCAGCGCCCCGTTGGTGCTGAGAGGCGTGGGCATGATGTTGCCCGACTCGACGGTGCACGGCGTCGCGGTGCCCCAGTCCGGATCCGGTGCGGGTCCGGCCGACGGCGACAGCGACGGCAGCGGCGTGGGCGGTGGCGCGGACGCGCGGGGTTCCAGCAGACACAGCCGGTGGTCCACGGTCGCGGCGCGGATCCCGGTGTCGTCGTCGAAGACCCGGCCCCGGCCGACCGGGTAGCGCACCCGGATGTTCTGGCTGGGGCTGCTCAGGGTGACGGTGAAGTCCTTCAGCAGTGACTCGGCCAGGCCGTCGTCGGCGATGGACGCCCGCACCCGCCGGTCGCCGGTGTCGCCCGCCGACCACTGCAGCACCCCGGCGGCGAGCTGGTAGTCGCCCGGACGCCCGGCGGTGCCGTCGGTGACCGTATAGGCCACCGAACCCGCTGCGGCGCATGACGCCGTGTACACCGTGAAGGTCAGCACCTGGCCCGCCTCGGACACGGTGACCTGCGGGTCGATGGCGACCGACCGCTCGCAGTCGGCGGCCGCGCCGGGCTGCACCGCGACCGCGGCAGCGGCGATCACGGCGGCGAGCGCCGTCAGCGCGGCGCCGAGTGTGGGCAGCATCCTCGATTTCATCGTCATCGATGCATCATCGGGCACCGAGCTTGTGGCGACCTTGTGGGACACATGCCAAATTCATCCACGACCCTGGGTGGCTTGCCGGGATGGGCCCCGTCTGCGTCATCCGCTGGCTCGCGCCGATTCCACGCGAGCTGCAGCCGTAGCCGACCGCGAATGATCGGAACCTGCGGCCACTGGCGATAAGCGATACCGGTATCGGATGCCCGTAGATCGTCTGACGCCGCTGGTAACCTCGGCCGCTGATCTTTCTGGACGGCTGGCTGAGGAGAGTACTTGTGGCTGAGGTGGCGCTGCGATCGATCGTCGACTCCGACCTCGACGCGCTATTCGAACTGATGCGCGATCCCGAGGCCGTCCGGATGGCCGCCTTCACGGCGGCAGACCCCGACGACCGCACCGCGTTCGACGCCCATATGGCTAAGATCCGCACCGCTCCACAGGTGACCAACCGCGCGATCACTGCGGATGGCCTCCTCGTCGGCAGCGTCGCCAGCTTCGTCGTCGACGGCGACACCGAGGTCACCTATTGGATCGACCGGTCGTTCTGGGGACAGGGCATCGCCACCCGCGCACTCGCCCTGCTCCTGGAGAAAATTGAAGTGCGGCCGGTGTTCGCTCGCACCGCCAGTGACAACTTGGGATCGATCAAGGTCTTGCAGAAGTCGGGATTCACGGTCACGGGCACGGAGAGAGGGTTCGCCAACGCGCGTAACGAGGAGATCGAAGAGACGCTCCTCCGCCTCGACGGCCCGGCGTAGGCCACCCGTCGGGAGTCCTGCGCCAGAATGCTCCGGAAGTAAGCCGTCAACGCCCCTGGGTCATTGTCGGCCTAGGCGAAGGACTCCGGCTGCGGCACGATCGCGCCAGCCGCGTAAACGCTGAAAGCGAATCAGGGTACTCCTCGCACGGATCCAGTCGGCCCGGGTCCGTGTCTGTGCGGCCGGTTACTAGGCATCCATGATGGCGAGCCGGTCACCACGGAACAGAGTTCAGTTGGAGGAACCACCTCACGTAGGCGGGGAACCTCGGGCCGAACCTGACATGGGTCTGCAAGTCCGGGATACCCCGCATGCGCGGGGAGCAGGGCACCTCGTAGCCGACGACAGAGCCTGCCGCGGGATCACCCCCGCGCATGCGGGGGTGATCCCTTGTCGCGGCCGATCGTCACCGTGTCGAAGGTCTGCTCCCCGCGCACGCGGGGGTGATCCCCCAGTACTGGGTAGTGGTGACCGCCGGGGGCTCTGCTCCCCGCGCACGCGGGGGTGATCCCGGTTGGAGGACACGCGGGGGTGATCCCGGTTGGAGGAGTCGAGCCGCGTGCGCCGGGAGCTCCCCGCGCACGCGGGGATGACCCATTCCGCGCGGAACTGATCTGCGCAACATACTGCTCCCGCGCACGCGGAGGTGATCCCCCGAGCCCGTCGCAGATCGCCCAGGAGACGTACTGTTCCCCGCGCACGCGGGGTGGTCCCGAGTTTCTCCTCGGACTACACCAGCACCTCCGCCCGCCAACGGGCCCTCGCCAACTGCAGCGCGTGGCCGTCAACCAGAGGTGCGGCAAGGCCAGTGGTTAGCGGGGTCCGACGGTTTCGAGCTGGTCGCGGATGAGCGCCTCGTAGAGGTGGCCGCGGGCGATCAGTTCGTCGTGGGTTCCCTGCTCCACGAGCTGGCCGTCCTCCATGACCCCGATCAGGTCGGCGTTGCGTACGGTGCTGAGCCGGTGGGCGATGACGATGCGGGTGCAGGACAGGGCGGACAGCACCTCGTCGACGCGGCGTTCGGTGACGACGTCGAGGTGGCTGGTCGCCTCGTCGAGCAGCAGCAGCGGGGGCTGGTGCACGAGTGCGCGGGCCAGGGCCAGTCGCTGGCGCTGGCCGCCGGACAGGCCGCCGCCGCCTTCGGTGAGGCGGGTCTCGTACGCCATGGGCATCTGCATGATCTCGTCGTGGATCTGGGCCCGCTGGGCGGCCAGCACCACCTCGTCGTAGACGGCGTTGGGGTGGCCGAGGGAGATGTTGTCGCGGATGGACCCGGCGAACAGCGCGGGGTCCTGGGTGACCATGCCGCACCAGCGGCGTAGCTGCCGGAAGTCGAGGTCCTGCAGGGGCCTGCCGTCGAAGCGGACCTGCCCTTCGGTCGGCACGTACAACCCGATGATCGACTTGGCGAGGGTCGTCTTGCCGGAACCGGTGCGGCCGACCAGTGCCACCTTCGCCCCGGCGGGGATGTGCAGGTCGACGCCGCGTACGGCCCAGCCGGCGTTGGCGCTGTAGCGCATGCCGACGCCGTCGAGGGTGACCTGGCCGGTGATGCGGGTCGCCGGGCGGTCCACGGAGCGGTCCTGTTCGGTGGACTCGTCGAGCACGTCGCGGATGCGTTCGAGGTGGGTGCCGACGGTCTGCAGCTGCCGGGCCGTGGTGACCAGGCCCATCAGCGGCGTGAGGACGGCCCCGGCGAGCGCGTTGAGGGCGAGCATGGTGCCCAGTGACATCGATCCGGCGACGACCTGGTGCGCGCCGAACCACAGCAGCAGCATCGGTGAGCCCATCCGGAACACGCTGAGGACAGCTTCCAGGACCGTCTCCAGCTGGCGGCGGTGCAGCGAGGCGGTCTGCCTGGTCTGGAACAGGCCCGACCAGCGGCCGAGGACCTGCTGCTCGGCGCCCATCGCCTTCACGGTCTCGGCTCCGGCGAGCACTTCGACGGCGTAGTTCTGCTCTTCGGCCTGGGCGGCGATGTCGCGGTGGGTGCGTTCGCGCATCGCTCGGTAGGTGGCCAGGACCGCGCCGAGTTGGAGCAGGCCGAGTCCGAGGACGAGCCAGGCGTAGAGGGGGGTGAACGCGAGCAGCAGTGCGGCGTAGCCGACGACGAACAGGCCGTCGAGGATCAGGGACATGGTCTGGCTGGTGAGCATGTCGCGGATGACGGTGTTGCTGGACATGCGCATCAGCAGGTCGCCGCTGCTGCGGAGCTGGAAGTAGGAGTACGGCAGGGCGAGCAGGTGGTCGAAGAAGCGGCGCATCATGCTGTCGTCCATGCGGGCGTGCAGGACGTTGAGGGCCATGCCGCGGGCATAGCCGCCGACGGCCTGGGTCACCAGCAGTAGGCACATGCCCAGGCCGACGGCCGCGAGCGCGTCGGCTTGGCCCTGCCCGATGACGACGTCGACGGCGAACTTGGTGATGAGGGCGGGCAGCAGTACGGCCAGCTGCAGCAGCAGCGAGACGAGCAGGACCAGGGCCAGCAGCGGCCGGGAGAACGTGAGCATGCCGCGGGCGAAGCGCAGTGACGCGAGCCGTCCCGGCCGGGGCCGCCGCTGGAATCCGGCGTCGGGGCTCAGTTCGATGGCGATGCCGGTGAAGCCGTCGCCGAACTCGTCGCGGTCGATGCGGCGGCGGCCGAGGCCGGGGTCGACGACGAGCGCGCCGCGCCGGTCCCACTTCTCGAGGACCAGGTAGTGGCGGAAGTTCCAGTGCACGATGGCGGGCAGTCGCAGCTGCGGCAGGCTGTCGAGGTCGACGCTGACGCCGCGGGCGCGCATGCCCAGCTGCCGGGCGAGCTGGGCCATCTGCAGGGCGGTCGCGCCGTCGCGGCCGATGCCGAGCTGCTCGCGGCATTCGGCGACGGTGGTCCAGCGCCGGTAGGCGCTGACGACCATGGCCACGCACGCGGCCCCGCATTCGGTGGCGCTCATCTGCAGCATGACGGGCACCCTGCGGCGGGGTCGTGGCGCTTTCGCGGTCACGGGGTCACCTTCTTAAGCTCGGGGATCAGCTCCAGCAGGGTGGGTTCGGCGACGACGAGGCTGAGCCTGCCGAACGCTCCACCGGCGTGGCCGGACAGCACGACGACGGTGACGGGCAGGGCCGCCTGCGGTGGGAGGCACCACCGCTGGGCGGCGGCGGGGTCGGTGACGGCTTCGGCGCGTACCACCCGCAGCCGCACCCGGCCGTGCTCGCCGAGCATGGTGACCTCGGCGCCGGGGGCGGGGTCGAGGCGGGACGGGAACATCGACACCAGGTTCGCGCCGTCGGCGCCGATCACGGTGCCGTCGACGGCCTGCGGCACCCGGACCACGGCGGCGAAGGCCACGCACGCCAGCAGCAGCGCCGCGAGCAGGGCCAGCGGCCGCCGCGACGCGCGGATCGGCTGCGCGGTGGTCTCACCGGGCCGGCCGACCTGGTAGGTCGCCAGGGCCTGCGGGCGGTACGGCAGGGCCGGTTGCTCATCCACGCGCGTCCCGTTTCGCCGCTGGGGCTTCGACCAGCAGTACGGACGGGATGCGGTCGGGCAGGGCCAGGCGCAGCAGGTTGTAGCCGATGCCTGCGAGGCCGCTCATCAGGCCGGGGGTCTCCGCGCCCAGGGGCACGCCGCAGAGCCAGCCGTGCTGCTCGATGTGGTCGAGCAGGCTCGCGGCGACGATCTGGGCCCGTGCGGCGGCCTGCTGGTCGCCGAGGGTGCGGGCGGCGGTCAGCAGTGCTTCGACGTTGCCGAGGTCGCCGTGGCAGATGCTGTGGTTGCCGGTGCCGGTGATGATGTCGCCGGTGAGGCCGAGGCGCAGCATGCCTTCGACGGCGTCGCGCAGGTCGCGGTCGACGAGGTCGTGATCGTCGACGTAGCTGGCGAGGTCGGCGCGGGCCAGGGCGATGCCGGGGCCGCCGTGGCACCAGGCGGTCATCGAGTAGCGCTCGGGGGTGCTGTCGCGCAGGTCGAGCCAGCACGAGTGCTCCGGGTCGAAGGCGGCGCGCTCGTAGCGCAGCCCGCCTTCGACCAGCGCCAGGTGGTCCCGGTTGCCGAGCACCCGGTCGAGGCGGGCCAGGGCGACGGCGATGCCGGAGCCGCCGTGGGAGAACCCGGCCAGCGGGCGGCTCGGGTTGACCGAGCCAGCCCAGCCGATGCCTTCCGCGGCGGGTTCGGCCTTGTCCTCCAGGATGCGGGCGAAGGTGCGGGCCGCGTCGAGCAGCTGCTCGTCAGGGCGGGCGGCGTGCAGTGCGAGCAGTGCGAAGATCGCCCCCGACGCGCCGCTGATGACGTCGTACGCGTCGTCGCGCGGGGCCAGGTGCAGCAGCGCGGGCACGATCCGGGTCGCGGCGTCGAGCAGGTCGTCGCGCTGCCACAGCGCGCCCAGGTGGCTCAGCGTGTACATGGGGCCGCCGAGTTCGTTGAAGACGCCGACGGTGAACGTCTCCAGGCTCTCCTTCGGGGTCTCCTCGATCAGGTCGATCTGGCGTACGAGCATCCCGGCGGCGGTCTCGGCGGCCTGCCGGAAGCGGGGCTCGCCGGTGACTTCGCCGAGGTAGCCGAGGAACAGGGCGATGCCGGACAGTCCGCTGTAGAGGTCGATGCCGACGGGGCCGAGTTGCCAGATCTTGTCGGCGACGAGGGTGTGGCCGAGCCAGGCGATGGAGTCCTCGCCGGTGTCGGCGGTCAGCAGCAGCCGGTCCCCGGCGGCGCGGGCGGCGGCGACGAACCGGTCGGCGTCGGCGGGTGCGGTGGCGGCGGTGACCTCGTAGGACGACCACTGGCCCTGGATGTCGACGCCCATCGCGAGTGCGGCCAGGGAGCTGCGCAGGATCCAGGTCTGCTGGGCCAGGTGCGTCTCGGACAGGGCGGTGATGCGCTGGCGGGAGCGGTCCAGGCCGCTGGTGGCCAGTACGCCGGTGATGAGCGTGCCGTCTCCGGCGACGAAGTCGTGGGAGCCGGGCATGGTGCTGAAGAACGGGATGTCGCCGCGGCTGAGCTGCGCCTGCTCGGCGGTGGCGATGCGGGCCTCGGCGCCGGGCCATTCCTCCTGCAGCCACAGGAACGACAGGAACCGTTCCCGGTCCAGGGCGTTGCGCAGCAGGTCCGGGTGGCGGCTCTCCTGCAGGAGTTTGCCGTAGGTGCGGGTGGCGCGCAGGATGACGCGCACCTCGTCGCGGGCGAACGCGGCCACGGGGCCGTCGTCGGCGAGCAGGTCGTCGCGGTGGTCGAGCAGCAGCCGGTAGGTGTGCTCGAACCCGGCCATGATGTCGTCGCTGAAGTCGAGGGTGCGGTGTTCGGCGCCGGTGAGGCTGGGCAGGTTCTGCCCGCCGCCCATCTCGATGCGTTTGCGGACCAGGCGCATCTCGTCGGTGCCGGACTCCTCCCAGGTGGCGACGGGGGTGGGGGTGAGCTGTCCGGCGCTGCCGGCCAGGCCGCTGAAGTCGACGCCGCCAACGCCGTCGTCGTCCTGGTAGATGATGGGCCGGGGCAGCAGCCCGACTTCGAGGACGGATTCGCGCATCGTCCGGAACGCCTCGGCGGCGACGCGTACCTGCTGGCCGGTCTCCTCGCCCTGGGGGTGGAACAGGGCTTCGAGGTCGATGAGCACGGGGTGCTCGCCGACGGCGATGATGTTCTCCAGGTGGAAGTCGACGGCGGCGAGGCTGTGCAGCAGGGCCAGGTAGCTGCCCTGGCGGGTGTAGAAGCGGCGCAGGCCGTCGGCGTCGGTGCACGGTCCGGCGGTGACGAACTCCGACCAGCCGTAGTCGCCGCGGTCGAGGACCCACATGGTGCGGAACGGCGGGTTCGCGCCGCGCGCGTTGAGCCAGTCGAGCAGCTGCTGGAAGTGCAGCTCGACCTGGAGGCCGCGGGGCTTGTAGACGGCGCGTGCGCCGTTGGCGAAGCGTACGAAGCCGACCGAGCGGCCGCCGCGGTGGGAGTCACCGGCGCCGAACGACACCTCGGTGACGGTGCCGAGTCCCGCCGCGTCGCCGAGCTGCGCGGTCAGGTCGGCGAGGTCGGCGAGCAGGCGCCGGGCGAACTCGACGCGGGCCTCGACCCAGTTGTCGACGAGGATCGTCGCGTCCCGGGCGAGCACCGGGTATTCCATGAGCACGTCGAGGGTGTACTTCGGGTCGTGCAGGCGGCGGGTGAAGTCGGCGAAGCGCTGCTCGGGGGTCTGCCCGTCGAGCTGTCCCTGCACGCGCAGCACGTTGAGCTCCAGCACGAGGACCCGGCCGACGAGCAGGTTGATCGCCTGGTAGGGCGGCTCGCCGAGCTGCGCGGCGAGCAGGTCGGGGTCGACGTGCGCGCTGGGGGTGTGCTCGCACGCGTCGTGCACGGCCTGGCGTACGCGGCGCAGGCCGTCGTCGATCAACGGGCGGACCAGCTCGACGAACGCCGAGTGCGGGTGCGGGTCGTGGCGGTGCTCGTGGTCGTGGTCGTGGTCGTGACCGTGACCGTGGTCGTGGTCGGCGGGACCCGGCCGGTGGTCGCGCCAGGCACGTTCGATGGTGCGCACGTACTCCGGCGGGCCCGCGAACCGGCTGCGGACCGTGTCCGGGGTCTCCCCCAGCACCCTGGTCAGCGACTGCTCGTCGAGGCCGACGGCGTCCAGCCAGTCCTGGAACAGCTGCTCGCCGCCCGCGTACACCGGCTCGTTCTTCCACCGGTCGAGCCGCAGCCGCCCGCGGTCGGTGTCGACCGGACCGGCCGGGTCTCCGGCGAGCAGCCGCTCGGTCAGCGAGTGCGCCAGGTACCAGCTGGGGTTGGCGACGTCCACCGGTTCGTGGCCGGGCAGGTGCGACTGGGACATCGGGGTGCTCTCTTTCGCGCGCGGGCGGGTCGGGTGGGCCGGCGGCGACCGGACGCGCCAGGCGTCCGGGCACCGCCGGTGAACCGGTGGATCAGGCGGTGCACAGCCCGCAGGTCGACTGCGTCTGGCAGGTGCCGCAGGTGGTCCCGCCGCAGGTCGCGCCGCAGGAGCCGCACGGGGTCTCCCGGGCGGTGAACCCGCCGCAGCAGCCCAGCGTCCACAGGTATTCGGTGCGCGCGCCGGCGATGTGCGCCAGCACGTCGTCGCCCAGCTCGACCACGCCGCACGGGTGCTCCGGCAGTGCGGCCAGCTGCTCGGCCGACAGGCTCGCCCGGTACTCCGGGTCCTTCCAGGCTTGCACGATGTTCATGGGGGTTCTCCTCAACAGATGTGGATGTGCCGGCAGGATGGTGCGATGTGGAGGACGGGTGCGCCTTCCTGCCGTGATGCGGCGGTCAGCCGCAGCAGCCCACCGTGATGACCGCGCAGGTGCCGTTGCAGAAGGTGCCGTTGATGGTGAAGCAGCCCGCGACGCCGGTGACGGCCGTGATCGTCGGCGTCGGGGTCCACGTGCCGCCGTCGGCGCCGTCGAGCTCGTTGTCGCTCAGCTCGATGAAGCCCGCCGGGTTCGCCGGCAGGCTCGCCCGCTCCTCATCGCTGAGCGAGGCCCGGTATACCGGGTCCTTCCACGCCCTGATGTAGTCCATGTGAAACTCCGATCGATGTCTTGTCGCACGGGTACCGGGTGGCCTCCACGGGGCGAACCGTAGGAGCGGCCTATGGCAGATCGATGGCACGGCGATGGTCGGCCGGGGGTTCCATCGCCAGCACCGACGGCACGCCGGCCGGATCGGCCCAGCGCAGCAGCGCGTACCCGATCCCGGCCAGGCCGCTCATCAGGCCCGGTGTCTCCACGCCCCGGGGCACCCCGCACCGCCAGTCACCTGCCTCGATCTCGACGACCGCACCGGCGGCGATCGCGGCGGCCCGCGCGGCGGCGTCGGTGTCGCCGAGGGCGAGCGCCCCGGCCAGCGCGGCTTCGGCGTTGCCGAGGTCGCCGTGGCAGATCGAGTGGTTGTGCAGCCGGTTGCGCGGGTCGAGGGTCGCGGCCACCGCCCGCCGCAGGTCGTCGCGGACCAGGTCCCGGTCACCGGCGTAGCCGAGCAGTTCGGCGCGGGCCATGGCGACCCCGGCCGCGCCGTGGCACCAGGCGACCATGTTGGCGTCGGCGGCGGCGTCCGGGCGCAGGTCGCGCCAGTTGGCGAGGTGCTCGTCGTACACGCCGCGCTCGAAGCGCAGCGCCGCGTCGACGATGCCTGCGTGGTCGCGGGTGCCGGTGTGCCGGTCCCAGCGGGCCAGGGCGGTGGCGATGCCGCTGGCGCCGTGGGAGTATCCGGCCAGCGGACCGTCGGGGTGCATCTGCCCGCGCCAGCCGAGCCCGCCGCCGAACGGCTCGGCCGCGGCGGCGACCTGCGCGGCCAGCGTCCTGGCCCCGGTGAGCAGGTCCGGGTCGCCGGTGACGCGGTGCAGGGACAGCAGCGCGAGCAGGCCGCCGGCGGGTCCGGCGACGAGGTCGTGCTCGGGGCTGTCGGCGGTCTGCGCGACCATGGCCGTGGCCAGGCCTGTCGCCGTGTCGGCCAGTTCGGTGCGGTCGAGGACGGCGGCGAGGTGGCTCAGGGCGTACACCGCGCCGCCGATGTGGTCGAAGCCGCCGCCACCGGCGGGCACGCCACCGGGTTCGGCCAGCCATGCCCGGACTTCTCGGTCCATCATCGTGGCCGCGCGGTCGGCGGCCGAGCGGTACCGGTCGACGCCGGTGGTCCGGGCGAGCCGGGCCAGGAACAGGGCGATGCCGCTGGTGCCGTTGTAGAGGTCCATGTTCGTCGGGCCGAGCGTCCAGACCTTCTCCGCGATCAGGCTCAGGCCGAGCCAGCAGATCCGGTCGTCGTCGGTCAGCGCGGTCGCCAGCAGCCGGTCCCCGATGAGCTGGGCGGCGTCGGCGAAACGTGCGGGGGTGACCGACGGCGTGGCGGCCGGGATGTCCCGGCGCTCCCGTGGCAGCCACTTCGACGGATCGCCCATGGTCAGCGACGTCAGCGACGCCTTGATGATCCAGCTCTGCTGGTCCAGGTGCGCCACGGACATCTCCGCCAGCCGCTCGCGTACGGCGTCCAGGCCCGTGCGGCCCAGCACGCCGGGCAGGACGGTGCCGTCGCCGCCGGTCAGGTCCGTCGACGACGGGGTCGTGGCGAAGATCGGCACGTCCCCGGCGCGCAGCTGCGCCAGCTCGGCGGTGATCAGCCCGTCGCGGTGGGCGCGGCCGTCGTGGCCCGCCCACAGGTTCTCCAGGTAACGGTCCCGGTCGAGCGCGTCGCGTAGCAGATCGGGGTGCTGAGCCTCGGTGAGCAGCCGGGCGTAGGACTCGGTGGCCCGCAGCACCACCCGCACCTCGTCGCCGGCGAACGCGTACAGCGGTCCCGCCGGGTCCAGCAGCGCGTCGCGGTGGTCCAGGATGGTGCGGTAGAGGCTGCGGTATCCGTCGACGATGTCGGCGGCGAACTCGGTCGCGTCCGGACGCTGCTCGCCCAGCGCCGGCAGGTTGGCCGAGCCGGGCAGCTCCACGCGCCGCCGGGCCAGGCGCATCTCGTCGGTGCCGGGCCCGTCCCACACGGCCACGGGCCGGGCGGTCAGCTGCCCGCCCGAGCCGCCCATGCCGCTCATGTCGAACTGGTTGACCTGGTTGTCCTCGGTCCACACGACCGGTGTCGGCAGCAGGCCGACCGAGGTCACCGAGCGGCGCATCAGCTCGACCCCGACCCGGGACAGGTATCCCGCCCGCTCGCCGATCGGCTGCTCCCACTGCCAGTGGTGCAGCATCGCCTCCAGGTCGATGAGCATCGGGTCCTCACCGGACGCGATCACGTTCTCCAGGTGGAAGTCGGTCGCGCCCAGCGCCTGCAGCAGCGCCAGCAGCGCACCCTGCCTGCGGTAGAACCGGCTCAGGGCGCCCCGGTCGGGGCACGGGCGGGTCTCGACGAACTCCGTCCAGCCGTACCCGCCCCGGTCGACGATCCAGAACCGGCGCAGCGGCGGATGCTCGCCGCGCCGGTTGAGCCAGGTCAGCAGCTCCTGGAAGTGGCCGTCGACCTGCAGCCGCCGCGGTTTGTACATCACCTTGGCACCGGTCGTGAACCGCACCGCCGCCACCGAACGCCCGCCGCGGTGGCTGTCGCCCGCCCCGAAGCCGACCTCGGCGACGTCGCCGAGCGCGTCCGGGCCGCCGCACCGTTCTGCCAGTTCGGCGTAGTCGGCCACGAGCCGCTGCGCGAACTCCAGGCGGCTGGCCACCCAGTCGTCGACGGCCCGCACCAGGTCACGGGCCAGCACCGGGTACTCGCTCAGCAGGCCCAGCGCGTGCTGCGGCTGCCGCAGGCGGTGCAGGAAGTGGTGGAAACGCTCGTGCGGCCCGTCGCCGGACAGGTCCCCGCGGATGCGGTGCACGTTGAGTTCCAGGACCATGGTCCGGGCGGCCAGCTGGTTGACGGTGTCGACCGGGCCGTTGCCCAGCTGACCGGCCAGCGCCTCGACGGTCAGCCGCCGATGGCCGTCGAGCAGCGTGCCGAGCTCGGCACGCAGCCGGGCGACGCCTGCCGCGATCAGCGGGCCGACGACGCAGGCGAACCCCATCGCGTCCGCGCCGTGCTCGGCCGGGTCGTCGGCCTGCTGCCAGGCGTCCACGAGCCGCCGGGCGAAGCCGGGCTCGGCGGCGAACCGCGCGCGTACCGTCTCGGGCCGCTCGCCCAGCAGCCGTTCCAGCAGCGCCTCGTCGAGGCCGTGCTCGGCCAGGTGCTGGGCGTACCGGTCGGGCCGCCGGGCGTGCACGGGCTCGCCGCGCCACATCTTGAGCCGCAGCCTGCCCAGGTCCTCATCCACCGGGCCGCCCGGTTCCCGGCCGGTCAGCCGTTCCCGCAGGCCGTAGCCCAGATACCAGGCGGCATCCCCCGGCTGCACCGGGGCAGGGGCCTCGTCCATCTGTTCCGCCTCACTGCGCGGCCGGGCCGCGCGTCACGTGGTGGTGGCCGCCCGGATGCGGCCCGGTCGTCAGCGGCCGTGCGGGGCCGGAGGCAGGCCGAGTTCGCCGCGCAGCATGCCGATGTACGCCTCCGCCAGGGCCGGTGTCGGCTCGACGCCCAGCTCGGCTGCCAGCTGGGCCCGGAACGCGCTGAACACGTCCATCGCCTCGGCGTGCCGGCCGGTCTGGTAGAGCGCGGTCATCAGCATGATCGCCACGTGTTCACGCAGCGGGAACTCCGCCCGCAGCGCCGTCAGCACGGGCAGCGCCGCGTAGCCGTGACCCAGCCGCAGCTGCAGTTCCAGCCGGTGCTCGACGCTGACGACCCGGCGTTCCAGCAGGTGCTGGCGGCGGCTCTGCGCGTACGGGCCGGGCAGCCCGGCCAGCGGCTCACCGACCCAGCTCTTCTCCGCCTCGGCCAGCAGGGCGACGGCACCGGCGAGGTCGCCGCAGGCCTCGGCCGCCGCGGCCCGGTCGACCGCGTCGTCGAAGTCGGCGACGTCGGTCCCGGCAGAGCCGAGCCGCAGCCGGTATCCGATCCGCAGTGTCTCGATCGCCGGGCCGTCACCGGCGTCCCCGGCCGCGTCGAGCGTGCGCCGCAGCCGGTAGATGTAGGGAGGGATCAGCTTTGTGCCGGTCGCGGGAACCTCCGCGCCCCACACGCCGTGCAGGATCGACGCCGGGGTGACCACCCGGTCGACGTTGAACAGCAGCGTGGCGAACACGGCCTGCTGCCGCACCGGGCCGAGGTCCAGCCACTGCCCGGCGACCTCGGCGTGCAGTGGGCCCAGGGCGAAGAACCGCACGCATGTCACGGCGTCACACCACCTGCGACCGAACTGTTCACTGTGGACTCCCTCCACCGGCCGGAAACCCTGCAACCAGGACAAACCCCATTTGATCATCGGACGCCGGATCGTACTGCGGGCGGCATACAACTGGTGCACAACGGCTGCACGAGACGGCCCGAGACTTCACGCCAGGTCGATGCCGGCCGATCGCCTGCGTGACTCGATCAGCCCGCAGCCGGATCCAGCCGGGCTTGTCCTGCTCACCGTGGCGGGCGAGCAGGCCGTGCCGGACCCCGTCGGCGAAGTGAGCGGACCGGAAATCCTCGCGATCACGGCAGCGGAAGCGGTTTGACATGCGGCTTCACGCGGTAATACAAGCAGTCCGGCCGCAAGCGGCAGGTCAACGCAGGGGCAGGAGTGGCGTATGAGACTTCCCGAGGCGCGAGGTGACCTTTCTGCGGCCGTGATCGAAGCGCTCATGTCCGGGCGGTTCGAGGTCGCGCGGCTTCCGGAGGTCACCGACCCGCTGGCCGACGAGGACCTGCAGCTGGCCCTGGCCGTCTGCTACGAGCTGCACTACAGCGGGTTCGACGGCGTGGACGACCGGTGGGAGTGGCATCCCGGCCTGCTGGCCCTGCGCGGCGAGATCGAATACGTCTTCGAGACCGCCCTGCGGCAGCTCACCGGGCCGCAACCGGCCGTCGGCGCCGCCGAGATCCCTGCGGCGCTGACCGCGCTGACCGCCGAGCAGGACGGCCCGTCGCTGGCGCGCTACATCCAGTCGAACGCCACCATCGAGCAGTTTCGGGAGTTCGTCGTACACCGGTCGCTGTACCAGCTCAAAGAGGCCGATCCGCACACCTTCGCCATCCCCCGGCTGACCGGGCGCGCCAAGGCCGCACTCATCGAGATCCAGATCGACGAGTACGGCTCGGGGCGGCTCGCCCGGATGCACGCCGAACTGTTCCGCACCACCATGGGCTGCCTCGGCCTGAACACCGCGTACGGCGCCTACCTCGACCGGCTGCCCGCGGTCACGCTCGCCGTGACCAACATGCTGTCGATGTTCGCCCTGCACCGGCGGCTGCGGGGCGCGCTCGTCGGGCAGCTCGCCGCGTTCGAGATGTCGTCCAGCCTGCCCAACAGCCGCTACGGCAACGGTCTGCGCCGCCTCGGCGGCGACGAGCACGCGACCCTGTTCTACGACGAGCACGTCGAAGCCGACGCCGTGCACGAGCAGATCGCCGCCCACGACATGTGCGGCTCACTGGTCGCCGAACATCCCGAACTGGCCGCCGACGTGCTGTTCGGCGCCGCCGCGTCCGAGGCGCTCGGCGGCCGGGCCAGCGCGCACCTGCTCGACAGCTGGGCCGCCGGCCGCAGCTCACTGCGCGAGGTATCCGGGCAGGGCCGCCCGGCACAGACGGACCAGCTGGCAGGAGTCGCGTCATGACCGACCAACACCGCCCTGCGGCGACCATCACACCCTACGAGGACGGTCCGCTGCTGCTGCGCGGCGACTTCGAGATCGTCACCCCCGACGGCGAGCGCATCGAGCCCGGCAGGCCGACGGTCGCACTGTGCCGCTGCGGACGTTCGCGGGTCAAGCCGTTCTGCGACGGCACCCACAAACTGATCGACTTCCACGCTCCCGCCGGCCGGCAGAACAGCCGCCTCGACCCGGAGACCGACTGACACCGGCCGCGATGCCCGACCACCTACGACCACCGGCCGGCGTTCACCCGGCGGCCTGACGGCCGCAGCGCCCGGCAGGTGTCTCCCGAACGCCAGAGGGGCGGAACAATATGGATGCGGGCTTCGACAGCGCCGAACGCGGGGTGGCCACCGCTGACCCCGGCCCCCGGACCTTCGGCGTCGAGGAGGAGTTCCTGCTGCTCGACACCCGCACCGGCGAGAATCTGCCGGTGGCTGACGACGTACTGGCGCGGCTGACCGGCCCGGCGCTGGAGCAGAGTCGCCACGAGTTCCGGCAGAGCATGGTCGAGATGGCGACCCCGGTGTGCACCGACCTCACGCGACTGCGCGACCATCTCGCCTCAGCCCGTGCGGCCGTGGCCGCCGCCGGGGCCTCGAGCGGAGCGCGACTGGTGGCGATCGGAGCCACGCCCGTGCGGGAAGCGGCCATCGACCGGCCCGCCGCCGCGCGATACGAGCGGATCATCGAGCGGTTCGGGCCCGTGGCCCTCGATCCGGCCCTGTGCGGATGCCACGTCCACGTGGGCGTGCCCGATCGCGAGCTCGCCGTGCAGGTGTGCAACCATCTGCGGCCCTGGCTGCCAGTCATCCAGGCGATCGCCGCGAACTCGCCGTTCCACCTGGGGCGCGACACCGGATACGCGAGCTGGCGGTCGATCCAGATGGAACGCTGGCCCAGCCTCGGCCCGTCGCCGTACTTCGCCAGCGCGGCCGAGTACGACCGCACCGTGCAGCAGCTGATCACGGCGGGGGTGATGCTGGATGTGGGGATGGTGCTCTGGTACGCCCGGCCCTCGGCACGTTATCCCACCGTCGAGGTGAGGGTCGCCGACGTGGCCCCGACCGTCGAGGACGCGGTCGTCGTGGCCGGGCTGGTTCGCGCTCTGGTCACCACGGTGATCGACGACATCCGCACGGGCCTGCCCGCGCCGCGCCTGCGGGGAGCCGGCTTGACCGCCGCGCACTGGCGGGCCGCCCGCGATGGGTTGGAAGGCCGCCTCCTGGACCCGGCGACGGGACAGCTCCGGCCCGCCTGGGATCTCGTAGACGAACTGCTGCGATACGTCAGCCCGGCGCTGAACCGCGATGGCGACCTGCAGACGGTGGACGCCGGTATGGCGCGCCTGCGCACCGAGGGCAGTGGCGCTGAGCGCCAACGACGGATCCACCGCCGCTCCGGCGACATCCAGGACGTGTTGCGCTACCTCGCCGGACAGACGACCGGCGACGAGTCCGCCAGCGACCTGGTGTACCAGAGCTGAGCGGGCGGGACGTGTTCGCCGACATGGCCTAGCGTGGCCGTGTGGGATATTCCGTGCACCCGTCCGGGCAGGTCGACCTGCCCGAAGAACTGGACGCCGCGGCCGTCGCCGCGGTGAAGGCCGCGTGGAGTGGTCGGCGTGGCTGGTACAAACCGGATTCGGCGGCCACGTACGTGCCCGGCGAGACGCTGTCCGACATCGCAGGCTACGCCGGTGCCTCGATCAAGCGTGACGGCGACCGGATCACGTTCGGACACGACGACGAAGGCGACCCGAAGTGGTCGGAGCAGGCGACAGCGTTCTACGTAGCGATCGCGCCGTTCGTGCTGACGGGTGCCGTACACATCGAAGGTGAGGACGGCGGGCGGTGGTCCTACACTTACGCCGACGGGCAGCTCACCCAGCAGGGCTGCAACGGCTGGGACGGCACGGGCGAGCCGTTCGGCGAGCCCGACCCGAACGCCTGACCCCTGATCACCGACGGCATGACCTGTCAGCTTGGAGCCAGGCCGACCTGGCCGACCGGTGCCAGGTCGCCCGGCAGGCCATCAACGCCATCGAGACCGAGCGCTACGACCCCGGCCTGCCCCTGGCGTTCACCATCTCGGACGTCTTCGGCCTGGCCATCGAGGACATCTTCCTGCGCGAACCGGCGGATCCGGCCTGATCCCATCCCCCGGTCCCGCGCCGCCGCGACGGATACGATGCGCAGGTGGAGTATTTTGCGCCGATTCAATGATCGACGGGGAAGGCCGCGCGGATGAGCACTCACCACGTCGACCAGGACGTCTTCCGGTCGGTGCTGCAGGAGAACATCGACTGGCAGCCGTTTCCGGCGTTCCCGCCCGCCGCCCGCCTCGCCGTGATGGTGGGCAGACCGGCCGAGCCCGCGCCCTACGTGGTCCGGGTCAAACTGCCCGCGGGTGAGCGGCTGATGCCGCACCGGCACCATGAGGACCGGGTGTACACCGTCATCTCCGGTGTCTTCTACATCGGCCGCGGCGACGTGTTCGACGAGGACAAGCTGGAGGCGTACCCGCCGGGCGCGGTCATCGTGCTGCCCGGTGGAACACCTCACTTCCACTGGGCGAGATCCGGCGAGTACGTGACGCAGGTGACCGCGATCGGCCCGATCTCCCTGGACTACGTCGACCCGCGCAACGATCCTCGCAGCACCTGAGGCTTCATCCGGCGGCCGGTCGGCGCGGCTCTGTTCGATCTTTGGATGTTCGCGTTGATCGAGATATCTTGGCCGACAGCGAGCGGCCGATGTGGAGCCCTCGGCACACCTGGGGGCAGACTTGTCAACGACCCGGACCTTTGATGAGATCCGCACCGAGGTGCCGCCCGTAGGCATGCGACGGCTGATGCCGCGTGCCGTGGTGCTCGGCGGCAGCGTCGCCGGGCTGATGGCCGCGCGGGTGCTCAGCGACCACGCCGACGAGGTCGTGATCATCGAACGCGACGCCCCGGACTCCGGCGACGGACCCCGGCCCGGTGTGCCCCAGGGCAGCCAGGTGCACGGGCTGCTGCCCGCCGGACAGCAGCAGTTCGAGCGGTGGTTCCCCGGTTTCATCGCGGAGGCCATCGCCGCGGGCGCGGTAGTGCCGCCGTTCGGCTCGTTCGAGTTCATCATGAACGGCGCGCTGCGCACCGCGAAGCCGATCCGGCTGGAGCAGCCCGGCCTGGTCAGCACACGCCCGTTCCTGGAGAACCTGATCCGCAGCCGCACCCTGGCCGTACCCAACATACGGGTCGTCACCGGCCGGGCCGAGGGCCTGATCGTCGAGGGCGAGCGCGTCGTCGGCGCCCGCTACGTCGGCGACGACGGCGCGGCCGAGATCAGCGCCGGGATGGTCGTCGACGCGATGGGCCGGTCCAGCCGGCTCAGCGACTGGCTCGCCGACCACGGCTTCGACCGCCCGCCGATGCAGCGCATGGGCATCAAGCTCAACTACGCCACCGCCATGTTCCGCCGCGACCCGAACATGGGTGACACCTGGGGCAGCATCGCGTTCGACGACGGCAGCGGCGGCGTGCCGCGCATCGGCGGCGTCAACCCGGTCGAGGGCGACCGGTGGATGGTCCTGATCGCCGGGTACGCCGACGACCGGCCCAGCCGCGACCCCGAGGAGTTCGTCAAGCGCTGCGTCGAGCAGTTCCCGGCGAAGTTCGGCGAGGTCGCCACCGGCTGCGAGATGATCGGCCCGGTCATCACCTACCACCAGGCCGACAGCCGCCGCCGCGACTTCCACCAGGCCAAGCACCTGCCCGCCGGACTCGTCGCGGCCGGGGACGCGGTCGCCTCGTTCAACCCGATCTACGGCCAGGGCATGACGTCGGCGGCGCTGCACGCCTCGTGCCTGTCCGCGTACCTGCGCGCCGACCCGGACCTGGACCGGCCCGCCCGGCGCTACTTCGAGCTGGTACGGGTGGTCGTCGACGCGGCCTGGCAGACCTCGACCCTGTCCGACCTCGGCCTCGCCCACGTGGACGGCCCCTACCCGCCCGGCTACGCGCTGATCAGCAGGATCAGCGGCCGTATCGCCCGCGCCTCGATCACCGACGACGCCGTCAACCACAAACTGGGCCTGGTCACCATGATGCTCGCCCACCCCAATTCGCTGATGAGCCCGGCGTTCGTGCTGCGGGCGATGCTGCGCGGTTCCGCACCGAGCGCGGCCAGGTAGAACGTTGAAGGGGACGGCACCGGATCGCCGGAGCCGCCCCCTTCAACGTGGTCATCGGCGGTCGGGAGCGGCGGTGCGGCCCAGGCCCGCGATGACGACCGCCGCCACCACCGAGTGCAGGCCCAGGATGGAGCCCTGCGCGGCCGCGCTGGCGCCGCTCGCCGCGCCGAGCAGCGACACCGCGAACACGATCACGGCGATGACGGTCCAGGTGCGCCGTGGCCGGGAGGCCCGCCGTTCCAGCAGGGCGAGCAGTCCCCAGCCGGCCAGCGCGGCCAGCGCGGCGGTCACCGCGACAGCGCCGACCCCGATGTCGCGCACGGTCCCGCCACTGCGCACGGCCAGCGCGACATCGGCGATCTCGTGCATGAAATACCAGGTGAGGGTCGCGGTGATGACGGAAGCGGCGACGATCGAACCGCGCTGTACCACATTGCTCGATGCATTCATGCACTCATGGTCTGGCGCGACGGCAGGACACCGCATCGGCCGCCCACGAGCACGGCGTACGACTTTAGTCAGTGGCCGGCGACCGCCACCCGCGCCTAACCTGGGCCCGTGACCAGCCCCGCTCCCCCGCCAGCTGCCGCCGCCGCGGCCACGGTCGGGGTGACCGTGCTCACCGCAGTGGCGCTGTGGGGCGCGGGCGGCCGGTATCTGCTTCTCGACGTGGCCACGTCCGTGGTCGCCGTGGCGATGGCCCCGATCCTGCTGCGCCGTCCGGTCGCCGGTGCCATCGTGGTGAACGTGCTCGCCGCGCTGTCGCCGGTGGCCACACCCGCGGCGACCATGGGCAGCCTGGTCACCGCGCGCCTGCGGCCGTTCGGCACGGCCGCACGGATCGCACTGCTGGGCGTCGCCGCACATGCCGTGCAGGGCTGGTGGCGAGCCCAGCACGGCCTGTCCTACGGCTGGTGGCTGCTGCTGATGTGCGCGGCGTACGCCGCCCTGGCCGGTTGGGGCGCGTGGTGGCGGGCACGCGCGGCGCTGATCGCGTCCCTGCGCGAGCGCACCCGACAACTGGAGCAGGAGCAGGAACGCCGGGTCGCGGAGGCCCGCGCGGGCGAGCGGGCCCGGATCGCCCGCGAGATGCACGACGTGCTCGCCCACCGGCTGTCCCTGGTCGCCACCTACGCCGGGGCTCTGGAATACCGGCCGGATCTGCCGCCGCAGCGGATCGCCGAGGCCGCCGGGGTGGTCCGCGAAGGCGTCCACCAGGCGCTCGACGAGCTCCGGGAGGTGATCACGCTGCTTCGCGACGCGACCGAGGAGGACCTGCCCGCGCCCACCCTCGACGACCTGCCCGCACTGGTCGCCGACTGGACACGGGTGGGCCAGGTGGTGCGCGTGGACGGCCGGGTCGCCGCCGCGGTGCCGCCTACGGCCGGCAGGGCCGCCTACCGGGTGCTGCAGGAGGCGGTCACCAATGCCCGCAAGCACGCGCCGGGCGAGCCGGTCGCGGTGGCGCTCAGCGGCGAGCCCGGCGGCAGCCTCGTGATCGAGGTGCGCAACGCCCTGGCCGCGCCCGCCGGGATGGCCGGTGCCGGTGCGGGCCTGGCCGGGCTGGCTGAGCGGGTGCGGCTCGCGGGTGGGCGCTTGCAGCACGACACCGACGGCTGCGAGTTCCGGTTACGGGTATGGCTACCGTTACCGGCATGAGCGGACCCGTGCGTGTCGTGATCGTCGATGACGACGCACTGGTCCGGGCCGGTCTGACGATGATGCTCGACGGGACCGGCGGCATCACCGTGGTCGGTGAGGCGGGCGACGGCGCGGCCGTGCCGGGGCTGCTCGACCGGCACGGCGTCGACGTCGTGCTGATGGACCTGCGGATGCCGGGCGTCGACGGCATCGCCGCCACCCGCCGGGTGCGGGCCAGGCCGCATCCCCCCGAGGTCATCGTCCTGACCACCTTCGACGCCGACGAGCACGTGATCCGGGCGCTGCGCGCCGGGGCGAGCGGCTTCCTGCTCAAGGACACCCCGCCGGGCCGGATCGTGGAGGCGATCAGGCAGGTGCACTCGGGAGATCCGTTCCTGTCCCCTGCGGTGACGCGGCGGCTGATGGCGCGGGTGGTCGCCGACGACGGGGCGTACGAACGGGCCCGTGCCGCGCTCGGCAGGCTGACGCCCCGCGAGTACGAGGTCGCGGCGGCGGTGGCGGCGGGCAAGCCGAACGCCGAGATCGGGGCCACGCTCGGCATGACGCTGGCGACGGTCAAGGCACACCTGTCGCACATCTTCGTCAAGCTCGACGTGGACAACCGCACCCAGATCGCGATGCTCGCCCACGACGCCGGACTCGTCTGACCTGCTCCGCTCCACTTCCAGAGCGAAGTCGACCAGAAGTCTCGATCCGGTCGAGGCTCGGATCTCCGACTCACCGACTACGTTATTGCCAACGACTTGCAATAAGCTCGGTGCTGATGGACGACTTCGACACACCCGCGCACACCGAAAGCACCTCGACGCAACCCCTCGACGCCCTGCCCGATCTGGTCACGGCATGGGGGCGCGGCTGGGCCCGATCCCGTGGCGTACCTCGCCTCGTCAGCGTCCCCGGCGGCTTCCGGGCCGACGTGGGGCTGCCCGGTCATCGGGTGCGCTACGTGCTGCACACCTGGGACGGCGCGCTGCTGGCGGCCTACGGCCGGCGGATCGCCGCACCGGGAACCTGGATCAAGATCAGCGGCCGCTCCGCCGATCTGCGCGGCGCCCTGCCGCCCCGCTGGACCCTGGCCGACACCGGCCACCTGATGAGCACCCCGTTCACCGCCGGTGCCGCCGATGTCCAAGCCCCCTACGCCATGCGGGTGACGACGGCCGGTGACGTCGTCGTGGCGACCGTCGTCGACGGCGCGGGCGACACGGCGGCCTCCGGACGCCTGGCCCGCGCGGGCGAGTTCGGCATCATCGACCGGGTGGAGACCGCGCCGCCACATCAGCGGCGCGGCCTGGGCACCGCCGTCATGCGGGCACTGAGCGACCACGCCGCGCGCAACGGCATGAGCACCGGCCTGCTCGTAGCCACCGACGACGGCAGACGGCTGTACAGCTCGCTCGGCTGGAGTGTCCGGTCCGAGATCGCGGCGGCGTACGTCGACGAGCCCGGCTGACCCGGCGGGCAATCACCGGCACTCGTCCCGCGACAGCCCCGCCCTGTGTTACGACTGAGAAAGCCCTCGGCCGACCGCGCCATCGGCGCAGGTAAGCCACGGTGGAGGGAGGTCACGGTGCGGGCACTGCGCAGGACACCGCCGAACTTCTTCGCCGCCCCGTTCGGGCTCACCGGCCTGGCGGGATGCTGGCAGGTCCTGGCCACGCTGGCCGGCGCGCCCAGAGTGATCGCCGACGTGCTGTGGCTGCTCGCCGCGGTGGTGTGGGTGGTGATGCTGGCCGGATACACCGCCCGCGCGCTCACCACGCCGGGACGGCTGGGCATGGACCTGCGCGACGCGGTGCTCAGCCCCTTCGTCAGCCTCATCCCGATCGTGGCGCTGCAACTCGGGGTCGGCCTGTACCCGTACCTGCCGCAGGCCGCCCGGATCATCGTCTACGGGGCGATCGTGGTGATCATCGGGTTCGGCGGGTGGCTTACCGGGCAATGGATCGTCGGCGACCTCGACCAGGACAAACTGCACCCCGGCTACCTGCTGCCGACCGTCGCCGGTGGGCTGCTCGCCTCGACGGCCGCGAGCGTGGTCGGCCAGCCCACGCTGGGCCGGTTCTGCTTCGGCATCGGCATCGTGTGCTGGCTGATGATCGGTTCACTGCTGCTGCAGCGCCTGTTCTTCCGGCCCTCGCTGCCGCCCGCGCTCATCCCGACGCTGGCCATCGAGGCAGCGCCCGGTCCCGTCGCGGGGCTGGCCTGGTTCGCGCTCACCCCTGGGCCCAGCATCGTCGCGTACGTGCTCGCCGGGTACGCGACACTGATGGTCCTGGTCCAATTTCGCCTGATCCCGGTCTACGCGCGCACCCCGTTCAGCCCCACCTTCTGGGCGTTCTCGTTCTCGTACGCCGCGGTCGTGCTGGTGGCCCTGCGCTGGCTGCAGTACACCGCCCTGCCCGGCCGAGCGGCCCTCGCCTGGGTCCTCGTGCTGGCCCTGACCGGCCTGATCGCGGCTATCGCCATCCGTTCGGTACGTGCGCTGGCACAAGGCAAGTACTTTCCACCGCCGTGACGGCCCGACACCCGTTGCAACGGACGGATCACGTCGACGCACCGATCACACCAGGCGAGGAGACAGGCAGATGCGTGCGGTGGTGTTGCGGGCGTTCGGCGAGCCGCTGGCGGTAACCGAGATCGACAAGCCGGTCGCCGGACCGGGCCAGGTCCTGGTGCGGGTAGCGGCCAGCGGCGTCAACCCGCTCGACGCCAAGATCCAGGCGGGCGGGGCGGGCCACACAAGGACGGTCCTGCCCGCGGTGCTCGGTCTCGACCTCGCCGGGATCGTCCAGGCGGTAGGCAGCGGCGCGGCCGGTTTCCAGCCGGGTGACGAGGTCTACGGGCTCACCGGCGGCGTAGGCGATCTGCAGGGTTCGCTGGCCGAGTACGCGGCCGTGGACGCGCGGCTGCTGGCACCCAAGCCGAGGTCGCTGTCCATGCGGCAGGCCGCCGCCCTGCCGCTGGCCGTCATCACGGCCTGGGAAGGGCTCGTCGACCGCGCCGGGGTGCGGGCCGGTCAGCAGGTCCTCGTCCACGGCGGCGCGGGCGGCGTCGGCTCCGCGGCCGTGCAGATAGCCCGCGCACGCGGTGCCCGCGTCTACGCGACGGGCTCACCGCGCAGCCTCAAGGCAATCGAGGAACTGGGCGCGACGCCTATCGACTACACGAGCGCCTCCGTCGACGAATACGTGGAGCAGCACACCGGCGGTGAGGGCTTCGACATCATCGTCGACACCGTGGGCGGGTCCACGCTCGACGCGTCCTTCGCGGCCGCGCGTTTCCACACCGGCCATGTCGTCAGCGCACTCGGCTGGGGCACGCACTCGCTGGCCCCGCTGTCCTTCCGCGGGGCGACCTACTCCGGGGTGTTCACGCTGCTGCCGATGCTCACCGGCCGTGGGCGTGAACACCACGGCCGGATTCTGCGCGAAGTCGCCGCCCTGGCCGACGCCGGTGACATCGTGCCGCTGCTGGATCCTCGCCGGTTCACCCTGGACAGCGTGGCCGAGGCCCATGCGGCGCTCACCTCCGGCGCCACCACCGGCAAGGTAGTCGTGGACGTCGGCGAACCGGCCTGAACCCGTCCGCCAGGCTCATTGCCCGCGCCCGACCGTGCCGCCAGGAAGCCGGCCACGACAGGCGGCGATCACATAGTACGTGTGAGCGCATTGCTCGGATGACCACCCATTTCCATGGCAGTCAGGCCGTCTACCAGCGCTGACGAGTTCGGGACTTCTCGACTGTGGGCGCTTTTGGCGTTGTTGAGGGCAACGGTGACGGCAACGTCAGCGCACGGACCTGTGGACGTCGCAGCGTCACCGGGTTGCCGTCGGATGTGGATAGGTCGCCAGAGCTTGCGCACACCCCGGTGGCGACCCGCACAATTAGTGCGGCTCGTTTCGGTGACGGTTTTCGGAGGTGGCTGTGTTTGCCCTGGTGGTGCGGTTCGACATCCGTGATGAGGAGTCGGCGGTCCGGTTCGATGAGCTGACGGAGCAGGCGGTGGAGCAGATTCGGGCGAAGGAGCCGGGCACGCTGGTATACGCCACGCACAAGGTGAACGGTGAGCCGCTGGCGCGCCTGTTCTACGAGGTCTACGCCGACGACGCGGCGTTTCAGGCGCACGAGACGGCAGAGCACGTGATCGCGTTCCACGCGGCGAAGAACCCTCTGCTGGTTTCGCATCGGGTGGAGTTTCTGGCCCCGGCCGCGGCGAAGGGGCTGCCTGCATGAGTGGCGACGATCCGGGCGCGCGGGCGCTGGGGCGGCGGGTCGCGTTCTACCGTTCTCAGCGCGGCCTGTCGCAGCGGGACTTCGCGGCGATGATCGACCGGTCGGAGACGTGGGTGTCACAGGTAGAACGCGGCGCACGGCGGATCGACCGGATGACGGTGCTCCGCCGAGTCGCCGACGTGCTCGGCGTGCCGCTGGGGGAACTGGCGGCGGACACGCCCGTGGTGGCGGCGGTGCATCAGCGGCCGGAGCCGGCGGTGGCGTTGCGGATGCTGCTGTCGTCGAGCTTGGCCTTGGGGCTGGCTGTCCAGCCGCCCGAGCCGCAGGTCGATCTGGAGCTGGCCCATGCTGAGGTGGCCCGAGCGTGGGAGTTGGCGCATGCCGCCGACTACGACAGGCTGTTGCCGCTGTTGGCGGAGCTGATCCCGCGTCTGGAAGCGGCGACCCGCACTGCGAAGGGTGCAGCGCGCAGGTCAGCTGGTGCGTCGCTGGCCAGGGCGTATCACGCGACGGCGGCGGCGCTGGCGAAGCTGGGCGAGTCCGATGCGGCGTGGGTGGCCGCGGACCGCGCCATCGGGGTCGCCGACCACGTCGGGGACCGGCTGCTGATGGCGGAGGGCGCGTTCCGACTGGTGTTGGTGTTCCAGGCGGACCGGCGTCATGACCAGGCCGAGCACACCGCGATGACCGCGGTCGACGCGCTGGCGCCGCTGGTCGCGGCCGGGGACCCGGCGGCGGTCTCGGTGCAGGGCGTGTTGTGGTTGCAGGCGGCGCTGATCTCGGCCAGGCGCAACGACGCCGATGCCGCCCACCAGCGGCTGGCCCAGGCGCGGCAGCTCGCGGGCCGGTTGGGTGAGGGTCGCAACGACCACGACACCGAGTTCGGGCTGACGAACGTCGCGATCCAGGAGGTCGCGGTGCTGGTCGAGCTGGGCGACGCGGGCAGCGCGCTGCGGGCGGCGGCACGCATCGACACCGACGGCATGTCGCCGGAGAGGCAGGCACGGCTGCTGATCGACGTGGCCCGCGCGCACATGCAGCGCCATCACCCGGAGCAAGCGGTCCGGGCGCTGATCGACGCCGAGGAGCTGACACCGGAGCAGGTGCGCCGACACCGGCTGGTGCGCTCGCTGCTGCTGGACCTGGCCCGAACGCCGATGCGCACCGACCCGGCGTTACGGGAGCTGGCCGCCCGCTGCGGTCTCACCCTCAGCCATCGACCCGCACTTTAAATACCAGTCCGCATTCGGGAGACGGGTAGCGTCCGACATCGACACCCGTGCCGCCGCGCTCGCCGAGACAGGCTGCGGAGGTGCGGGATCGGCGTGGCACGGACGCTGCGCCGGGCCGGCCGGATCGTCGGTGTGACAAGGGGTGGCACCGACGTACCCGGCCGGCATCCACGCGACGAGAGGATGCGGATGCGGAACCTTGACCTGGCCGTGGACGACCTGATCGCGCGTCAGCCGTGGCTGCTCGACCTCTACCGGCGACGACCACGCAAAGGCACGCACCTGTGTCCCTGCTGCTCACCGGAGCGGTTCGCGCGCATCGCCATCGAGGAACGCGCCGCCATCACCGGCGGCGAGGAGGGCCGACGGTGAACACCCCACCTCACCGTCCGACCTGGCCTCGGGTGTCGCCGTGTCTGCACTGCGGGGTCCCGGTGCTGCGCGACAACGACGGCACCCCCATCCACGCGAGCCTGTCCTACGTGTGCCGCGACCGCTGGGGTCAGATCACGTCGACGACCGCGACACCGGCAGGCGTGCCGACCGGCCCACGGCACGGTTGACGCCCCGGCGGAGTGCTCCAGCCGGGGCATCGGTTCACCGCTTCACGCAGGCGCGGGATCACCGGCGTCAGGGTCGTCGTGATCCGGGCCGTCGGACTCGTCGGCGAGGGCATCGCTGACCGACTCGATGGCCTGGCGGTGTAGGCGTAACCGGACGTGGGAGTACGCGTCGGCGGTGGTGTGGATCTGCGCGTGGCCGAGCAGGTCCTTGATGGTGACCAGGTCGACGCCCTGCTCCAGCAGCAGCGTCGCGCAGGTGTGCCTCGGATCGTGGAACCGGATGGAGCGGACGTCGGCGAGTTCGCAGACGGCCCGGTGGTTGCGCTGCACGGTGGCGGGGTCCAGCGGCCCGCCGGTGGGATTGGCGAACACGAGCCCGGTGTCCTGCCACGCCGGGCCTGCCTCGCGCCTGTCGATGTTCTGCCGGGCGTGGTAGCGGCGCAGCGAGGCGAGGCATTCGCGCGGGAGCACGATCCGGCGGGCCGAGCGGTGGGTCTTGACCGGCTGGAACGTCGGGCCTCCCTTGGTGCGGGTCAGGGTGCGGCGCACGTACAGGTGGGCCTTGACGAGGTCGATGGCCGCCCATTGCAGGCCGAGCAGTTCGCCTCGGCGCAGGCCGGTGCGCAGGGCCAACTCGGAACAGGGTGCCGTGGCGGTGGTAGGCGGCGGCGAGCAGGTAGCGGCGGGCTTCGCCGGCGGTGAAGGGCTGCAAGTCGCTGCGGGGTGTGGCCAGCCGGATCGCGGAGACGACGTTGCGCCCGAGCAGGTCCTCGCGCACCCCGTCGGCGAGTGCTGCGGACAGCACGGCGCGAGACCGCTGCGCGTTCGCTCTGACGGCTCGGCTGGTCCAGCGTGTGACGAAGTCACCGTGGCCACAGGCTGGTCGCCAGCCGACATGCCTCCTACGAATACCGCTGCGCCCTGACCGATCAACGGATGGTCTCAGTCGCCCAGCTCGCTAGCCTCGTCCATGATCACGTGAAGAACAGCCGCAAGAAAAGAGCACAGCATGCGCCAGAAACTGCAGGCCCGCGCGTTCGAACAGGTCGCACCGTTTCTGCAGGCCGGTGAGCAACCCGTCACCGCGTCACGGGCCACGGTCGGGAGCTTTTCGTCCGGCAGGCTTGGGGCGGTCGTCAGCCAAGCCGTGCTGTTGGAGGGCGCGGGCGCGGTGGGCGTCGCGCTGACCGCCAGCCGTCGGCAGTACATCGTGGTCACCAGCCACCGTCTGATCTTCCTGCCGCAGACCTTCCTCGGCGGCCCAGGGAAGAAGATCATCGGACAGGTAGCCCGCACCAACGCCCACCTCGTCGAGGCCAAGATGGGTATCGTCAGCCTGCTGCGCATCGCGTTCGGCACCTCGGGCGACGGCGTGGCTCTCACCTTCCCTCGCGTCGACAAGAAGAACGCCGAGGCGCTCGCAGCCGCCCTGCAGCAGGTCCATGCCATCTGAGCAGCGCCGTCCGACGCGGCATCCTGGCGTTCTCCTCAGGACCGCAAGACCCATTGCCGGTGTCCTACGAAGGTTCCCTGCCCTTCGCGGCGGGAACCTTCTCGGCAAGGTCGTCAGAGGCGTCGGCAAACAAGTCGGGGACCGCGTGGAGCATGGCATGTGCACCATGCGATCTCAGGCGAGGTGGCCGCCTTCGGGCAGGCTCGCCGGGGCGGGTTCCGCAGCGGTGCCGGGACGCAGGCCCGCCCGCACGATAGACGTGGCGGGGCATGGCGGGCGGCACGCGATACGCCCTGATCCGGCATCTTTCACGGTCTGCAGAGGACCGCGAAGGTGAGCCGCGTGCCCGGGTCCGCCGAGGCGTGCGGCCACTGGGCACCGTAGACGACGCCGGGCGGCTCCACCCGCCAACCCGCCAACAGGCCGAGAACCTCCTCCCTGGTACGCAGTACCGCCTGCCCGCTGGCCCGCTGATACCTGCTCTGGATGCCCTCGACGAGGTCCGCGTCCTCGCGGGCGCCGTGCGACACGGCCAGGTGACTGCCTTCGGCCAGCCGCGGCCGCAGCGCGGTGAGCAGTCCGGCCGGGTCGTCCTCGTCGCCGACGAAGTTCAGCACGGCCAGCATGAGCACGCCGACGGGCCGGGAGAGGTCGAGCTCGCATCCGTCGAGGATGGCGTCCAGCTCCCGCACGTCGCCGAGCAGGCACGTCGCGTTGTCGACGTCGGCCAGCAGTGTCCGGCTGCGGTCCACGACGTGCGGGTCGTAGTCGACGTAGACCACCCGCGCGCCGGGCGGCAGCAGCTCGTGCACGTTGCGCTGGGTGGGCAGGCCGCTGCCGAGATCGAGGAACTGGCGGATGCCGAGCGCCGCGAGGTGGGTGACGACCCGGTCCAGGAACTGGCGGTTCTCTCGTACGGCCACCCGCACCTGGGGAGCCGCGGCGAGCACCTGCTCGGCGGCGGCCTGGTCGACTGGGGTCGCTTCGGTGCCGCCGAGGTAGTAGTCGTACATCCTGGCCACATTGGGTATGTCCATGAACGTCGATGTTAGTGAGGTGCCGGGTGCGGCCGCGACCGCCGGTTTGCGGCAGCCTGGGCCGCGATGCGCGCCACCGCGACGGGTCAGGCCGAGTGGCGCCAGACGACCGGCGAGGGCAGCAGCACGCTGCCGGGCACGTCCTCGTCGCCGAGTATCTGGCGGTGGACGAGTTCGGCGGCGCGGCGGCCGATCTCGCGGGCGGGCTGGTGGACGGTCGACAGCGGCGGCTGGGTGCGGTCCGCCCACGAGCTGTCGTCGAAGCCGACCACGCCGACGTCGCCCGGTACGTCGCGGCCGGCTTCGCGCAGCACCTGCATGGCCCCGGCGGCGACCGCGTCGGACGCGGCGAAGACGCCGTCGAGGGCGGGCTCGCGGTCGAGCAGCGTCCGCATCCCGGCTACGCCGCCGGCGTAGTCGTAGTGCGGGACCTCGGCGACCAGCGCGGGGTCGAAGCGGTCGCCGAGCGCCTCGCGGAAGCCGGTGAGCCGGTCGACGCCGGAGTCGCGGTTGAGGGCGGGCGCGATCATGCCGATACGCCTTCGGTCGGTGGCCATCAGCCGCTGGGTGATGGCGCGGGCGGAGCCGACGTTGTCGATGCCCACGAACGGGATGGCGTTGGTGAGGTCGGGTGGGTGTCCGACGAACACGGCGGGCAGCCCGATCTGACCGATGAGGGTGGTGATCGGGTCGTAGGCGCGGGCGGAGACGATGATCGCCCCGTCGACGAAGCCGCCGCTGAGGTAGCGGGCGACGCGTTCGGTGTCGCGGTCGGAGTCGATGACCAGGCTGACCATCTGGTATCCGGCCAGTGACAGCACGGCGTTGGCGCCGAGCATGATCGCCCCGATGTTGGGGTCTTCCAGCAGCACGGTGTGGGGTTCGAGGGCGAGGAAGCCGACGGCCTCGGAGCGGCGGCGTTTGAGGTTGCGGGCCGCGGTGTTGGGGACGTAGCCGACCTCGGCGATGGCCGCCTGGATCGCGGCGCGGGCTTCGGGTGAGACGTAGCCGCCGTTGAGCACGCGATTCACCGTGCCGCGGGACACCCCTGCCGCGGCGGCGATGTCCTTCACGGTGGAGCGCCGGGGTGCACCGGAGGTCGTCACGCCGTCACTGTAAACGACGCTATTGACGCCGCCCAGTCCCGTGGCTAGCGTGTGTGCTCGTTCACACATCCGTCATCCGTCGGTAGCCGCAGCCCCATGTGTGCTCGTGCACACATGGGATGGCGACCCCGGCAGACCCGGCCCCACCTGGGCAGACGGCACAGCACAGGCACCATGCGCCACCCGGGCCCAGGCCCGAGCAACAGAGGGAAGGTCCATGCGTCACCAGACACCGCGGCACAGCCGCCCGATGCCATGGCAGGGCATCGGGCTCGGCTGCGACTACAACTTCGAGCAGTGGCCCGAATCCGTCTGGCACGAAGACATGACCCTCATGCGCGCCGCCGGCGTCGACCTCGTCGCCGTCAACATCTTCGGCTGGTCGGCCATCGAGCCGCAGCCCGGCCGATACGACTTCACCACACTAGACAAGATCATCGATCTGCTGCACGCCAACGGCATCCGCGTCAACCTCGGCACGGGCACCGCCTCGCCCCCGCCCTGGCTCACCCACCGCCACCCCGAGGTCCTACCCGTCACCGCCGACGGCACCACCCGTTACCCCGGCGGCAGGCAGGCGTTCTGTCCCAGTTCGCCGGTCTTCCGCGAGCACGCCCTGACCCTGGTCGAGCAGGTCGCGCGCCGCTACGGCGACCACCCGGCGCTGGCGATGTGGCACGTGTCCAACGAGCTGGGCTGCCACAACGCGCTGTGCTACGACGACGCCAGCGCCCAGGCCTTCCGGGACTGGCTCGCCCGCCGCTACGGCGACCTCGACAGCCTCAACCGGGCCTGGGGCACCGCGTTCTGGAGCCAGCGCTACGCCGACTGGGCCGAGATCGACCCGCCACGGCTGACGCTGTCCACCCGCAACCCCGCGCAGCTCGTCGACTTCCAGCGGTTCAGCTCCGACGCGCTGCTGGAGTGCTACCTGGCCGAGGCGGACATCCTGCGCGGGCACTCCAGCGCGCCGATCACCACCAACTTCATGGTCACCGCCCACATCCGCAACCTCGACTACTGGAAGTGGGCTCCGGCGATGGACGTCATCGCCAACGACCACTACCTCGACCACCGGCTGGCCGACCCCACCGCCGAGCTGTCGTTCGCCGCCGACCTGACCCGCGGCCTGGCCGCCGGGCAGCCGTGGATGCTCATGGAGCAGGCCACCGGCGCGGTCAACTGGCAGCCGTACAACCTGCCCAAGGCCCCTGGCCAGATGCTGCGCAACTCGCTGACCCACGTCGCGCGCGGCGCGGACGCCCTGTGCTTCTTCCAGTGGCGCGCCTCCGCACAGGGCGCCGAGAAGTTCCACTCGGCGATGGTGCCCCACGCCGGCACCGAGACCGCCGGCTGGCGGCAGGTCCTCGAACTGTCGTCGGCCCTCGACCGGCTCGCCGAGGTCAGCGGCAGCACCGTCGAGGCCGAGACCGCGATCCTGTTCGACTGGGAGTCGTGGTGGGCCACCGACACCGAGGCGCGCCCGTCGCAGGGCGTGCGCTACCTCGACCAGGTCCACGCGGTCCACCGGGCGCTGCGCGAGCTCGGCGTCACCACCGACGTCGTCGCGCCGTCGGCCGACCTCAGCCGATACCGCGCGGTGGTCGTGCCCTGCCTGCACATGGTCCGCGACGCCGACGCCGCGGCCCTGGCCGAGCACGTGCGGGCCGGTGGCCACGCCGTGGTCACCTTCTACAGCGGCATCGTCGACGAGCACGACCGGATCCGGCTCGGCGGCTACCCCGGCGCGTTCCGCGACCTGCTCGGGATCACGGTCGAGGAGTTCGTGCCGCTACCGCCCGGCGGCGACACGGTGCTGGACAGCGGCGCGCGCGCCACGGTCTGGACCGAACTGCTGCACACCACCAGTGCCGAGACCATCGACCGGTACGCCGACGGCCCGCTCGCCGGGGTGCCCGCGGTGACCCGCAACCACCACGGCTCAGGCCAGGCCTGGTACGTCGCCACCGCGCTGGACCCCGCCGACCTGCGTGACGTGCTGCGCCGCGCGGTACGCGAGGCGGGCGTGAGCGCCGCCGGACCCGAAAGCGACGGCACCGTCGAGGTCGTGCACCGCCGTGGCGGCGAACACCGCTACACCTTCGTGATCAACCACGGGGCCAAGGACATCGAACACCCCATCACCGGCCACGAACTGCTCACCGGCGAACACACCGGCACGGTGCTGCGGGTCCCCGCCGGCACGGTGCGCGTAGTCAGACAGGAGCTGACCCGATGACACAAGTCGCCACCCCGCCACAGGCACCGGAGAGCGCCGCCCGGCGCAACCGGCGCCCGACCCGCTACACCCGCGCCATCGCCCTGTTCGTCGCCCCGTTCGGCGTGCTGTTCGCCCTGTTCTACCTGGTCCCGATCGTGTACGCGATCGTGCAGTCGCTGTACGTCGTGCAGCGCACCGGAACCTACGGCCCCGCCCGGGAGGTCTTCGGCGGCCTGGCGCAGTACCGGCTGGTCTTCAGCGACGGCCCGTTCTGGGGCTCCGTCGGGCGGATGCTGGCCTTCGGCGCGGTCCAGGTCCCGGTCATGCTCGGCCTCGCCCTGGCGCTGGCGCTGCTGCTCGACTCGGGACTGGTCACCGGGCGGCGGTTCTTCCGGCTGGCGTTCTTCGTCCCGTACGCCGTGCCCGGCGTCGTCGCCGCGATCATGTGGGGCTTCCTGTACTCCCCCAACCTGTCCCCGCTCAAGCCGATCACCAGCACCGTGGACCTGCTGTCGGCCGACACCGTGCTGTGGTCCATCGCCAACGTCGTCACCTGGGTCTACGTCGGCTACAACATGCTGATCATCTACTCGGCGCTGATGGCGATCCCCACCGAGATGTACGAAGCCGCACACCTCGACGGCGCCAGCCGCCTGCGCATCGCGTGGTCCATCAAGATCCCGCTGGTGATGCCCGCGATCGTGCTCACCACCGTGTTCTCCATCATCGGCACCCTGCAACTGCTGGCCGAACCGCAGGTGTTCCGCAGCTTCAGCTCCGCGGTGTCCAGCACCTACACCCCGAACATGACGGTCTTCTCGATGTCGGCCATCCCCAACTTCAACCTGGCCGCGGCCTTCTCCGTGGTGCTGGCCCTGACCACCTTCGTCCTCTCCTTCGCCTTCCTCAAGACCACCCAGCGCAGGGGCATGCCGTGACGACCACCCTCCCCACCACACCCGCCGCATCCGTACGCCGCCACGGGCACAGCACCGTGCCCCGCTCCGCGGCGATGCTCATCATGGGCGTCAGCACCGTCTACTTCCTGCTGCCGCTGTGGTGGCTGTTCGTCGGTGCGACCAAGAGCCGCGAGCAGTTCACCGACACCCAGCCGCTGTGGTTCGCCGACCTGCACCTGTTCGACAACGTCCGCGAGCTGGTCACCTACCGCGACGGGGTGTTCCTGCGGTGGATCCTCAACAGCGTCGCCTACACCGGCGGCGCGGCGCTGCTGGGCACGCTGCTGGCCGCCATGTGCGGATACGCGCTGGCCAAGTACCGCTTCCCCGGGCGCGAGGTCATCTTCAACGTGGTGCTCAGCGGCGTGCTCGTCCCGGCGACCGCGCTGGCCCTGCCGCTGTTCCTCATCTTCAGCAAGATGCACGCCACCAACACGTTCTGGGCGGTGTTCCTACCCAGCCTCGTCAACCCGTTCGGGGTCTACCTGGCCCGCGTCTACGCCACCGCGGGCGTGCCCGACGGGCTGCTCGAAGCGGCCCGCATCGACGGCTCCGGCGAGATCCGCACCTTCTTCACGATCTCGGCCAAGCTCATGTCCCCGGCTCTGGTGACGATCTTCCTGTTCCACTTCGTCGCCGTCTGGAACAACTTCCTCCTGCCCCTGATCATGCTCAGCGACGAGCGGCTGTTCCCGGTCACCCTCGGCCTCTACTCCTGGAACACCCAGGTCAACCAGGTCCCCGAGCTGCGCGGCCTGGTCATCGTCGGCTCGCTGATCTCCATCGCACCGCTTGCCGTCGCGTTCCTGCTGCTCCAGCGGTTCTGGCGCACCGGGATCAGCACCGGCGCGGTCAAGTGACACCCCCTCCCCCGCAACATCTCCCTCACCGAAAGGTTGCCCTGATGAGCGCGTTTCTGCGCACCCTGGGCGTGCTGCTGACCTCAGCAGTCGCCGTCACCGCCTGCTCCTCCCCCGACGCCTCGCCCGGCGGCACCGGCGCGGCTGCCTGCGCACCGTCCGGCGGCGGCCCCGTCAACCTGGCCTTCACCTCCTGGGTGCCCGGCATCGAGGAGGTCGTGCAGGCCTGGAACGCCAAGAACCCCGACATCCAGGTCAAGGTCCAGACCGGCCCGAACGGCAACGGCGGCACCTACCAGAACTTCTTCAACCAGCTCAAGGCCGGCAACGCCCCGGACCTCGGACAGATCGAGTACGACGCCCTGCCCGGGTTCCGGGTCCAGGACGGCCTGCTCGACATCGGCTCCTGCGACATCGTCGCCCAGGCCAAGGACCAGTTCCTCCCCTGGACCTGGGACCAGGTCAGCCTCGGCGACGCCAAGGCCGCGTACGGGGTGCCGCAGGACACCGGCCCGATGGCCCTGTTCTACCGCGCGGACCTGTTCGAGAAGGCGGGCATCGCCATTCCGGCCACCTGGCAGGAGTACGCCGCCGCCGCGGAGAAGGTCAAGGCCGCCGGTGGCCACATCACCAACTTCTCCCAGAGCGACATCAACCAGTTCGCGGGGCTGGCCTGGCAGGCGGGCGGCCACTGGTTCGGCAACGACGGGCAGAAGTGGACCGTCAGCCTGACCGACGACAAGACCACCAAGGTCGCGCAGTACTGGCAGGACCTGATCGACCGCAAGCTCGTGTCGTCGGTGCCGCCGTGGACCGCCGAGTGGGACAACGCCTACAACACCGACCAGGCCTGGACGTGGGTCTCGGCGGTCTGGGGCGCGAACTCGATCGCCACCGGCGCGCCCAAGACCGCCGGCAAGTGGCGGGTCGCCCCGATGCCGCAGTGGGACGCCGGGCAGGCCAGCGCCGGTAACTGGGGCGGGTCCTCGACGGCGGTGTTCAAGACGTCCAAGCACCCGTACGAGGCGGCGAAGTTCGCGCTCTGGCTCAACACCAGCGACGAGGCCCTGACCCTGCTCAACCAGAAGGCCAACCTGTACCCGGCCACCAAGGCGGGGGCGAACCTGCCCGCGCTGGCCAGCGGCGTGGCCTTCTACGGCGACCAGAAGATCTACGAGGTGTTCGCCAAGGCGTCCACGCAGGTCCCGTCCGGCTTCACCTGGGGACCGGCGATGACGGCCACCTACGCCAACGCCTCCGACGGTTTCAAGGCGGCGGTCTCCGGCAAGGGCACTCTCACCGACGCGCTCACCGGCGCGCAGGCCTTCACCGTCCAGACCCTCAAGAACCAGGCGATCCCGGTCGCCTGATCGCCGGCTGGCCGGATCCGGTGCCGGACTGGCTCGACCGGGCCCGGTGCTGGTGGGAAGATCGCTGGTGGGAAGGTCGCCTCAGTGTCGACGCTTCGTGCGTCTGACCTGACATGTCCCGCGTGGACGTGCTGAGGAGCCCTTCCCACCTGCGTCTTTCCGGCCCGACGGAGGGTGCCTGGGGCGGCTGGTGACGGTCCCGATTGGACCGGTGATGAGGTCGACTACGCTGAGCGAGTTTGTCATCGCGATGCGCGTTTACTTGATCAAGGTGGTTAAGGATGACGGAAGGCCGGAACCAGCCTAAGAGGTTCAGCCTGGCCTGGTGGACCTCACTGTCGGGTGTGCTGACCGCCTTCGGCACGGTCGTGGCCGTGATCGCACTGATCGTGTCCATCAAGGCACTGCCCGACGACCCGGTCGACCAGGCAGGACCTACGCCCGGCGCCTCACCCGCACCCAGCGCCTCGCCGACGCCGCAGTCGGACCTGGCCTACACGCCGACGCTGGGACTGTCCCTCTGGCAGAACGGCCACCAGGTGCCGATGACCGACTACACCAGCGGCCTGACCCACGGCGACTTCGTCACCCGCGTCGGCGCGGCGATGGAGTCGGCTCCGTTCGAGATCCACTTCCCTCGGCCCGCCCAGAGCGACATCTTCCGCGTCAACGCCTGGAAGACCACCACCAACTTCAACATTCCCCCGGACACGAAAGCCGAAGACACCGTGTTCCGCTTAGGACGGCAGCGGGCCGGCACCGTGCGGCCCAACGGCATCATGACCCTCGACGACGGCTCCCACGAGTTCATCGACAGCGACAGCATGGACCGCATAGACAACGACAAACTCAGCGTCCGCTACGCCAAGTTCGACGTCCCCTCGGCGGTGCCCCCGCCGACCGCCTTCCCCGACCACGTCTACGAGCCGAGCGCGGCCACCCTCACCGCCGTCGCCGACTGGCACGACCGTGTCTGCGTCACCATCTGGCAGGACGTCGACCACGACTCGACAGTCGGCGACGGCGAGTACGAATATCTCATCCTGGTATTTCCCGGCACCCCGGGAACGTGAACCTGCGCGGGCCGTTCCGGCCCGGCGGCAGCCGTCACGGGGTCTAGAGCGCCGTCTTCTGCGGTGCGGTGGTCACCACGATGACGGTGGGGCCGTCCGCGCCCAGGGCGGCGGTGAACTCGGCCTCCAGCTGCTCGGTGGTGGTGACCTCGACGCCGCGGCAGCCGAATCCGCGCGCCACGCCCACGATGTCGAGTCCGGGCAGGTCCAGCCCGGGCACGCCCGGGGTGTGCTCCAGCTCGGCGAAGGACTTCAGGATGGAGTACTCGCCGTTGCGCATGGCCACGTAGACGACGGACAGGCGGTGCTGCGCAGCGGTCCACAGTGCCTGGATCGAGTACTGGAAGGAGCCGTCGCCGACCAGGGCGACCACCGGTCGCTTCACCTCGCGCGCCCGCAGGCCCATGGCGATGCCGACGGTGGCGGGCACGGCCCAGCCGATACCGCCGCTGGCCGTGCCGTAGAACGACCGCGGTTCGGTGGTCGGCAGCCACTGGGCGTGCTGGCCCATCGTCGAGGTGGACTCGTTGACGATGACCGCGTGCGGCGGCCGTACCCGGCTCAGCGCCGCGTAGACCTCGTCGGGGGTTAGCGGGCTGCTGGGGGTGGCGGGCAGCTCGCGCGGCCACGCCAGCGGCGGCGGTGCGGTGCGGGCGCTGCCGACGGCCACCAGCTCGGTCAGCTGCCGGATCGCCTGCTGCGGGTTGCCGAGCAGGCTGTCACCGACCCGCGCGGCACCGGCGGCGCCCGGGTCCTGGGTGATGTGCAGCAGGTCGGTGCCCGCGGGCAGGATGTCGCCGGGCACCCACGGGTAGTACCGGAACACCTCGGTCCCGATGACCACGACGAGGTCGTGCCCTTCGAGCCGCTCGCTGACGCTCTGCAGGGACATGCCCAGCGGTCCCTGGTACAGCGGGTGGTCCTCGGGGAACGAGGTGCGGTCGGCCAGCGGGGCGCCGTAGACGGCGGCGTTGAGCTTCTCGGCCAGGGCCACGGCGTCCTGCCAGCCGCCCACCCGGTCCACGTCCGGCCCGAACACCAGGGCGGGGTGCTGGCTGGCGCTGATGCGGTCGGCGAAGTGGCGCAGGCGCTCGGGATCCGGTGCGAAACTGCTGCTGACCGAGCGCCGGATCGCCGGACCGTCCAGGGGGTGGTTCCAGTCGTCGAGCGGGATCGACAGGAAGACCGGGCCCGCGGGCGGCTGCAGTGCCATCGCGTACGCCCGCATGAACGCCTCGGGCACGGCTTCGGCGCGGGCCGGTTCGTAGGCCCACTTCACCCACGGACGCGGCATCATGGTGGCGTCGGGGCTGGCCAGGTACGGGTCTCCGACGAGCATCTCGCGGTGCTGCTGCCCCGCGGTGACGATGAGCGGCGTATGTCCCTTGTAGGCCGCGATCAGATTGCCCATGCTGTTGCCCAGCCCCGCGCACGAGTGCAGATTGACCAGCGCCGGACGTTCGGTGGCCTGGGCGAACCCGTCGGCCATCGCGATCGCCGACGCCTCCTGCAGGGCCAGGACGTAGTGGAAGTCGTCGGGGAAGTCCTGCAGGAACGTCTGCTCGGTGGACCCCGGATTGCCGAACACCGTGGTCAGACCGAGCGACCTCAGCAGGTCGTAGGTCACGCCGTGGACCGTCGTCTTGATGTTGTTCATATCGGTCGACCACTCCTCGCCACTGAGCGCACCGAGCGACCGCGAGGCACGTCTCCCACGCAGCGGTTCACCGACACGCATGATCACGTAACCAACACAGCGTACAGATATAACAACGCTGAGTGGTGCGAATGACCGGTCCCGCACGGCAGGGCAACTGCGCCGAACGCCCGTACGCAGGTCGTTCCGGCGCTTACGGTGTGTTGATGCAGCTATGGATCGCTCACGAACTCGGGCGCGAGCTGATGGGGGCGCTTCCCGACGGGGTCGGCGTACAGGTGCTGGCGGCGGCCGACGCCCCGTTTCCCGGGGACCCCTCTGACGTCCAGTTCTGGGTTCCGCCGCTGCTCGGGGGAGCCGAGACCGTCGCACTCGCCCAGCGCATGTCCGGTCTGCGTGTGGTGCAGCTACTGAGCGCGGGCGCGGACGCGTGGGTGGGGCAGCTGAGCGACGGAGTGACATTGTGTGACGCACGGGGCGTCCACGACGTGGACGTCGCGGAGTGGGTCGTCGCGGCGATCCTGTCCAGCCTGCGCCGACTGGACTACCTCGCCCTGGCACAGCACGAGCACAGGTTCGCTCACACGGATGTCGGCCTCACCGACGAACTGGCCGGAAAGCGCGTGATGATCGTCGGCGCGGGATCGATCGGGCAGGCCACGGCAGCGCGACTGGCACCGTTCGGGGTGCACCTGACCTACGTCGCGCATACCGCTCACGACGGCATGCACAGCGTGGACGACCTTCCCGGGCTGCTGCCGCAGGCCGACATCGTCGTGCTGCTGCTGCCGCTGACCGCGCATACCACGGGCATGGTCGACGCGCCCTTCCTCGCGGCCATGCCCGACGGAGCGCTGCTCGTCAACGCCGCACGTGGGCCGGTCGTCGACACCGACGCCCTGGTCGCAGAGCTGTCCACCGGCCGGATCCGGGCGGCGCTGGACGTCACCGACCCTGAACCGCTGCCGACTGACCATCCCCTGTGGAACCTGCCCGATGTCCTGTTCACGCCACACATCGGCGGTGCCACCAAGGGCGTGCTACCTCGCGCCTACCGCCTCGTGGCCGACCAGGTGCGCCGCTTCACGGCGGGCGAGCCGCTGCTCAACAAGGTCGAGGGCGGGTACTGAGCACAGGAACCGCGGATGGCTGGTGACCGGCGGCGTAGGTGGGGTCGACGCCTGGCTCCTGCTGGTCAGGCAGCCGCCCGTGACGTGAACGGCCGGTGAGGAAGGGGTGTCGCGATGGACCTCGGCGTCAAGGACCACGTCTACGTCGTCACCGGCGGCAGCCGGGGCCTGGGCCTGGCCGCTGCGCAGGCGCTGACCGCCGACGGTGCCAAGGTCGTCATCACGGGCCTGGGTGACGGTGTCGCGGAGGCTGCCCGAGGGCTCGGCGGTGCGGAGCACGCGGTAGGCGTCGTGGCGGACAACGCCGACCCGGCCACCGGGGACGCGCTGGTCGCCGCCGCGCTGACCACGTTCGGGCGCCTGGACGGTGCCATGATCAGCGTCGGCGGGCCGCCGGTCGGGACCGCCATGGACGTCGAGGACCAGGTGTGGCGTCAGGCGTTCGAGTCGACCTTCCTCGGGGCGCTGCGGATCGCCAAGGCGGTCGCCGGGACCTGCGGCACCGGTGGGTCGATCACGTTCGTGCTCTCCTCCTCGGTACGCGAGCCCATCCCCGGCCTGGCCGTCTCCAACGGCCTGCGGCCCGGATTGGCGATGCTGGCCAAGACGCTCACCGATGAGCTGGGTCCGAAAGGGATCAGAGTCAACGGGCTCATGCCGGCCTACATCGCCACCGACCGCCAGAAGGAGCTGTCGGCGATCACCTGCGGCAAGCCCCCGGACAACGCGCTGGGCCGGTTCGGCGAGCCGGCGGAGTTCGGTCGCGCCGCCGCGTTCCTGCTCTCCCCGGCCGCCGGTTACCTCACCGGCGTGATGCTGCCCGTCGACGGCGGAGCCCTGCGCATGCTCTGACGCGACGCGGGGCGTGGCAGCGCCGTAATCTGCGGCCACGCCCCGCGGTCGATCAGTTCGGCAGCGGGCCGGTCTCCGGCGGTGTGGTCGGTGAGTCCAGCCACGTGTCGATCAGCGCGGTGAAGTCGTGGCCGGTCTTGCGGTTGACGTACGCGGTGAACGACGCCCGGCTCTGCTGCGTGTGCAGGTTGTCCTGGACCCAGCCGCGGGCCAGCGCGAAGAAGCGGTCGTCGCCCAGCGCCTGGTGCAGCTGGCGCAGCATCGCCGAGGCGCAGGTGTACATGCAGGTGTTGCCGAACTCGGCGGCGTTGGGCTTGCCCGGCGGGCCGTACTGCTTGCGGTAGGTGCCGTCGAGTTCCCGGTTCTGTGCGATGCGCTCGGCCGGGCTCATCTCGCCGGGGTAGACCTCCGCCTCGTAGAGGCGCTGGGCGTAGAGCGCCCAGCCCTCGTTGAGCCAGAAGTCGCGCCAGTCGGCAGGGGTGACGGCATCGCCGAACCAGTGGTGCGCCCACTCGTGCAGTAGCGTGCCGTCGAAGTTGCGGGGACCCATCTGCCCGAACCGGTCTCCCATGGTGACCATCTGCTGGGTCTCCATCGCCGACGGCGACTCGACCATGACCACGCCCGCCGCGTCGAACGGGTACGGGCCGAAGCGCTTCGCCAGCCATTCCAGCTGCTCGGCGGTCTTCTTCATCATCGGCAGGTACGACGCCTGATCGGCGTGGTACCAGTACGTGATGGGCAGGCCGTGCGGGCCGGTCGCGGTGGCCGTCCTGTACTTGCCGACCGCCAGGGTGGTCAGGTAGGACGCGACCGGCACCGTGCTGCGGTAGCGGAAGGTATCGCCCTGCTGGTCCTGCGGGGTGCCCGACGCGACCGCCGACCAGCCCTCGGGGACGGTGACCGCGATGTCGTACAGCGCCTCGTCCGAAGGTTGGTCGTTGGCGGGATACCAGGTGAACGCGCCGAACGGCTCCTGCATGGTCCACAGGCCGCCGGCGCTGTCGACGGTCAGGCCGAGCGGGTGCTCGTCGCCGCGGGTCGTGGTCGGCCACGGAGTGGTGCTCGGCTTGCCTTCGTAGCCGACGACGAGCGTGAAGGGGACGTCGGCCTTCACCGGCGACTGGACGACCAGCTTCTCCGCGGTGACCGCGCCGGTGGCGGGGCCGCCGTCGAGGCTGAGTCGGGTGATCTTGTATGGCTTGAAGTCGAGGCTGACCGACGCCGCGTCGCGGGTCGGCCGGACGCGCAGGGTCGCCGTGCCGGTGAGCACCCGCTTGGTGGGCGACCACGCCAGCTCCAGCCCGTAGTGCAGCACGTCGACGGCGTCGGTGCCGTGCTCCGGGTACTGGGAGTCGACGACCGGTGTGGACAGACCGGCGGCGTAGGCGGCGTACTCCCCCGGCAGGCCGGTGGCCGGCGCGGCCGACGGGGTGGCCTCGGGCGCCGGTGATCCGGTGGTGCAGCCGCCGAGCAGCGCCAGGAGCGTCACTGCGACGATGGTTGTGCGGGTATACAAGGTGGCGCTCCGTCGAGAAGTGAGGGATGAACTCTCGACCAGACGCAATGGCACACTCGATCGGTTGAGGTGGTGAAGTAAAGATCAGGTGAACACCGCAGCGCCGCTGCCGGGCGTTTCACACCCCGGTCAGCCGCCACAGATGGCCAGCGGCGGCGAGTTGCGGGTCTTGCGGTAGATGTCGTGTTTCTTGAGTTCGATCTTCTTCAGCGCGTCCACCGCGGTGCCGAGGACCTTTCCCAGCGCCTTCTTCGCCGGTTCGCTGGCGTCGACGCCGATGCCCGCCGACGCCGCGACGTTCAGGGTCGCGCTCTGACAGCGCACGATGGCCAGGTCGGACCCGAGGGTCAGGCCCACGGTCGCGGCGAGTTTGGCGTACGGTCCGGCCGACAGCGCGAGGATGCCGAAGCCGAGCTTCACCGTCAGCGCCGCGCCCCAGACGAAGCCGTTGATGCCGAGCGAGGTGCCGCGGATCGAGTTGGTGATGCTCTTGAGCGTGCCGAGGGTGGGCGGCTTGCCGCCGCCGATCGGCCCGTGGACGGACCATTCGCCCTCGGCGCTGAGGGTGGAGTTCTTGGCGCTGAAGGCGGTCGCGACGGACAGCTTGAAACCGACCTTGAGCGTCATCGGTACGCCGTAGATCAGCAACTGGCTGCTGACGAGCTGTGCGGGGACGTCCACGGTCCAGCGGCCGTTGCCGCGCAGCCCCTGCCCACTGCCGCTGTCGATCTTGATGCCGATCGACTGGATCCCGTCGAGGATCACCTGCGGGTCGCGGGCCACCTCGATCGCGTTGCTGCGAATGGTGAGGTCGGCGCGGAACTTCGGCCGGTCGTAGGTGACATGGAACTCACTGTTGATCTTCGTGCCCTTGTGGTCGAGGGTCGCCTGCAGGCCCAGCCGGTTGCCGTCGTGCACGACGCCGAACTTCCAGTCGCCTTCGGGCTCGACCTCCCCGGCCGGCTTGCGCACCCGCGCACCGGGTTGGCGTAGGCCGAATCCTGCCGTCACCGCCAGCGCGGTGTCGTCCACGGTACGGCCGAAGGCCGCCGGACTGGCCGGGGCCGGGGCCGAGGTGGCAGGACTCGGGTCGTCCTTGACCGAGATGTCGGTGTACTCGTAGCCGCCCGGAGCCGTACCCGCGTCGACGATGCTGGCCTGGCCGAACGACAGCTCCTCGTCGAACTGCAGGTGCCCGTCGCGGATCACGTCGGTCACGTCGACCGGCGCGATCGTCACCACGACGTCATCGCCCTCGGCAGCGGTTCGCACGACCCGGCCGACGGCCAGGGCACTGGCGAACAGCACCTTGCCCGGCTTGAGGTCGGCGACACCACCGGCGTCGCCGTCGAGCGTGATCGTCATCCGGGCCGGGTCGATGCCGCGGATCGCGGTCGGCCCGCCGTCGATGAGCACCACGTCGGGATCCAGAGTGATGGAGGAATCCGGCCGCGGCGCCTTGCCGTAACGGGCCTCGGCCTCCTCCATCGACAGCTCGTCGGGCCCGCAGCCGGTCAGGCCGACGGCGGCGACCAGGAGCAGCGCGGTGATCATCGCGGGCGTTCTCAAGACAGATCCTCTCCGGCCCCGGCGGCACCGAGGTCGATGCCGCCGGTCGTCTCGGCGAACTTGTCGGTGAACAGGTCGGCGACCTCGTCGACGCCCCGCACGGTCAGGCCCAACCGGGCCGGGGTGAACGAGTCCGGCACCGAGAACAGGACGCTGAGCTCCTGCGTCTGGCCGGGCTGGAAGTCGCCGATACCGCCGTCGGCCACGAGCTGGGTCAGGTAGCCGCCGGTGGCCAGCAGGAACACCATGCCCGCCGGGCGGAACACCAAGCCCAGCGCCCGCGCCCGCGCGGCCGGCGAGCAGGTGACGGTCATCCGCAGTTCGAGCTGGCGGGTGCCCGGAGCCGGGGCAGGCACCGAGGACAGCAGCCCCAGCCGGTAGGAGGTGACCTGCACGGTCCAGTCACCGGCGACGATCGGCGGCGCGGTGACCGGTCCGGTGGCCACGGCCGTCGGGTACGGCGGGACGGTCGACGCGTCGCCCAGGGGCAGGCTCGACGCCATGCTGTTGGACGGGCCGACCAGCAGCGCGGCGCTGTCCGGGGCGAGCCGGTCGACGGCGTCGAACCGCAGCGTCACCGGCGTGGTGCCGGTCGTGGCGACCGTCATGCCGCCGGTCACCGAACCCGGGTGGTAGCGGCCGCCGTCGACCAGCGCCACGTTGAACGTGAACTGCGGCGGCACGTACAGCGGACTGGTCGAGTCGGCGTTGTCGCTGGTCAGATAGCGGGCTTCGCCGTCGAGGGTCGCGGTGCGCGCGGTCGGGTCGTAGCGCAGCCGGCGCGGTGTGAAGGCGAAACCGGGCACGTTCACGGTGCCGGTCGTGACGGCGACGTCGAACCCGGACGGCACGGCGGCCGACGGCTGCGCGCCGAGCACGGGCACGGGCGTGGGCAGGTCCGGTCCCGGAGCGTCGGACGGTGCGCCCGCGCCGATGGTGAGGCCTGCGGTCGCGTACACGATCTTGTCGGGGTGGAACGTGGCGAAGCCCTTCGTGGACACGCTGGACAGCCGCAACCGGTAGTCGCCGGGGTAGGCGGCGGGGACCGGGAAGTCGGCCCAGTTGCCGCCGAACAGGGTCCAGCTGCGCGGGATCACCCCGGCACTGGTGTCCAGGGCCTGGATCGGCTCGCCGCCGCCGGGCGGCACGAGCAGCAGGTGCTCCTGCGGGAAGAACCCGTTGACCGGGTCGAACCGGTGCGCGAACAGGTCGAAGTCCAGCCGCAGCACCCGCCGCCCCGGTTCGGCCTGCTGATTGAGGGCCCCGATGGAACCGGCGAGCACCCGGGCCCGGGTCACGTGCACCGTGTACTTGCCGTTGCGCAGCCATACGTCCAGGGGCTGTGCCGTCGGCGTGAAGACCGCCGACGGTGCGCCGTCGAGGGCGACCGCGGCCTGTTCGCGCTGCTCGCCGCCGAAAACGACCCGGCCGCCGGTGGTCGGGTCGGCGGAGACCGCCTGCGCGGTGTAGGTGACCTCGGCGACCGCCCGCGGCGGGATGCGCGGCATGCCGGGCGAGGTCATCGGAACCGCACCGGTCGCCATACGCAGCGAGGCCAGCACGTTGGAGTCCGCCCAGGCGTCGCCGATGTTGCGGTACCGCACCGCCAGCAGGTATTCGGCGCGCTGCTGGTCGTAGACGGCGTCGCCGACGGTGGCCAGCAGCGAGCCGTACTGGAACGTCACCCCGACCTCGTGGCGGACCTGACCCGGGGCCAGTGCCTGCGCGGTCTCCGCCGCGGACGGTGTCTCGTTGCCGGGATCGCAGCCGGTCAGGGCCAATAGCAGGGCGAGCGTGACGATCCGGCGGTTCACGGGCCCTCCTCGGCTACCGCCGCCAGCAGGCAGGCGGGATCGTTGCTGATGCCGGCGGGAACGCTCGGCGCGGGACGCCCGGACGGCCTGCCGTTGGGCTGCAGCGCGGCCGCGCCCTCGTCCGGGCTCGCCGGGCGTTGCATGACCTGCGTCGTCGGCACGGCCGGGACGGGCACCGGCGTCATCGCCGGGCCGGGCACCTGACGTGCGCCCGGTGCGGCGAACGGATCGCGGGAGCCGTCCGCCGCGGGCCCCGGCCGTCCGGTCGGACACACCGGCGGCGAGCCGGGGTCCGCGCTGGCGGACGGTGCCGGGGCGGCGGCCGGGGGCGTGTCCGGGTCGCATCCGGCCAGCAGGGCGACCGCCAGCGTCAGGGGTGTCACCCAGCGGGCCAGGTGCGCGCCGGTGCCCTGCGGCCGTGGCATCGCTCAGCGCTCCCGCTCGGCGCAGGTCCAGGTGATGGTGCCGTTGATCGGCTTGAGGGCGTGGCTGTTGGGCAGCATCCCGGTGAACTTCCAGCTGCCGCTGCCGTCGGCGTTGACGGTCAGGGTGCTGGTCGCGCCCTCGAACCCGACCGAGTAGCCCTCCTGGTCGATGAACAGGCCCGGCTCGCTGCCCATGACGCCCGCGAGCGGCTTGTTCCCCTCGTAGGTGCCGGGCCCCTGGTATGGCGATACGTTGGCCTGCAGGTGGATGGTCTTGCCTTCGATCTTCGACTTCTCCCGGTACGGCAGCGTGAAGATGCCCTTGCCGTCCTTGGTGCCGCCCTTGCCGTACTTGGTGCACGAGTCGAGGGAGACCTCACCTTCGACGTATGCCGCCGCCTCGGTCGTGCCCTTCAAGGACACGCCACCGGACAGGTCGTAGGTGACCGTCGTGTACGCGCTCATGTACTTGCCCGCCCCCGCCCCCGCAGGTGGCTTCTCGGCGGCGTCCTCCGGGTCGCACGCCGTGGCGGACAGCAGCACCGCGGCCATCGCCAGCGACCACATCATCGGTCTCATGTGCACTCCTCATCAGCTCGGTCTCCAGCGCTGTGAATGCTAGGAACGCTCGGGTGGCGGCCACATCGGTGCTAGCACCTAACAGCGGCCGGGACCCTCCGTCAGCTGCGACGACGTGGTGCGGCACCGGCTGGCCGCCATCCGACAGAAACGGCGTGGGCGGCAACGGCCGGTCGGCTCCGCCACCAGCCGAACCGAAGATCATCCGCTGGTATGGTGTGCGCGCTGGCCTGGGTTTCCTATCATTCGGCAGTGATCACCATCGGCACGCGCGAACACCGGCAGCACCGGATGCGGGTATGGGCGGGGGCCGACGCCGGAGCGGCCCCGTGAACGCCGCCGCACTGCGGGTCGTCATCGCCGAGGACATGGTGCTGCTGCGTGACGGGCTGGTCCGGCTGCTCGGCTCGGCGGGCATGCGGGTGCTGGCGCAGGTCGACGACGCCCGCGCGCTCACCGCCGCGGTCGCCGCGTACCGCCCGGACCTGGTGATCGTCGACGTGCGCATGCCGCCCACGCACACCGACGAGGGCGCCCGCGCCGCGCTGTACCTGCACGAGACCTATCCCGACCTCGGCGTCATGGTCCTGTCCCAGGTCATCGAGCAGGCCCTGGCGACGCGGCTGCTCGACGACCCGCCGGCCCGGTTCGGATACCTGCTCAAGGACCGGGTCCTCGACGTCGACGACTTCCTCGCCGCCCTGCGCCGGGTCGCCGACGGCGGCACGGTCGTCGACGCCCACATCGTCGACCGGCTTCTCGGCGACACCGGCGACACCCGGCTCGACGTGCTCAGCACCCGCGAGCGGGAGGTCCTGTCCGGCCTGGCGCAGGGCATGAGCAACGCCGCGATCAGCCGGCGGCTGCTGGTCTCCGAACGCACCGTCGACGCCCACCTGCGGTCCATCTTCGCCAAACTCGACCTGCACCCCAGCGCCGACGACAACCGCCGCGTCCGCGCGACGCTGACCTGGCTCGCCGCGGCCTCCTGACCGGGCTTGCGGACCGGCCACGAGCCGCAGCCGGTCCGCGCGAAGGGATTCAGGCGGGCACGGCCTCCCACCGGAAGCCGTCGAGGTCGACGAAGCCCCCGGCGTCGTTGCCGACGGTGATGCGGTGCGAGCCCGACCCCTCGGGCGCCACACCGGAGTCCTTGGCGGCGAACTTACGGCTGTACAGCGCCATCTTGATGGTCGAGGTGCCGAACTCGACGTACTTGCTGCCGAAGCTCTTGGCGACCGGCAGGCCCCGGTCGACGTAGAACTGCTTGGTCGCCTTGACGTTGTCGACACCGAGCAGCAGCACCACATCGTTGACCTGCCGGGTGGCGGGCCCGGAGTTCTTCTTCTCCGCCGACGCGAGCTTCCAGATGGTGCCGAACGGATCCTGGACGGTGCCGCCGTAACCCCAGAAGCTCTTGGTCGCGGGCTTGAGCACGGTCGCTCCGGCGGCCAGGGCGGTGGCGAAGAAGCTGTCCACGTCGCAGGGCTGGGGCACCACCAGCGAGATCGCGTACCCACGGAATCCGGCCGACGGTTCGGCACCGGCCCGCACCCGGATGCGCTCGCCCAGCCCGAAGGCTGCGGTGTAGAACGACTCGGCCGCGGCCGGGTCGGTGACTTCGAGGGTGAGGTGGTCGATGACGGTCATGGAGTGCTCCTCAGCAGGCTGTCGTGGATCGCTGTGTCTGGTGACAGCTTCGCCGCGCAGATGCCACCCCCACATCCGTGGTGGCCACGGAACCCGCCACGGAGCACGGGCACGGAAGCACTAGATTGCCTCCATGACCGAGATCTCCGCGCCGCTGGACCTCGCGCCCCGGGACGTCACCATGGCGCTGGGCAACATCACGGTGCGTTACCGGGAGTACGGCAGCCCCGAGGCACCAGCCCTGGTGCTGCTGCACGGAGGCGCGAGCAGCTCCGCGACGTGGGACCGGCTGGCGTCGGCACTGGCCCCGCAGGGCTGGCGCACCATCGCCGTCGACCTGCGCGGGCACGGCGGCAGCACCCGTGCCGTGTCCTACCCGCTGGCCGCGTACTGCACCGACGTCGTCGGGCTGCTCGACACCCTGGCGCTGGAGCGGGCGGTGGTCGTCGGGCACTCGCTGGGCGCGTACGTCGCCTCGCTCGTCGCGTTCGAACGGCCCGGCCTGGTCAGCCATCTCATCCTGGAGGAGCCCCCGGTCCCGGGGCGGGACAGCGCCGACGACGACGGCCTGTACGCGCCCCGGTTCCTGCTGGAGAGCCTCAGCCTGCTGGTCTTCCGGCGCGGTTTCCACCGCCGCGCTGTCGTGTCCGCGCTACGGCAGTTGCGCCGCCCGCAGACGCAGTGGTGGGCGCGGCTCGCGACGATCCGGGCCAGAACGCTGGTGGTGTGGGGCGGCCCGGCGAGCCACCTGTCCCTGGAGCGGCTGGCGCTGGTCGCCGACGCGGTGCCGGGCGCGCGGCTGGTGACGATCGACGCGGGACACCTGGTCCACAGCAAACGCCCGGCGGAGTTCTACGACGCGGTCGCCACGTTCCTGGCGGAGTGAGCGACCGGGCCGCTCACGCCGGTGCGGGTTCGCCCGGGCCGTGCGGCAGTTCGGCGCGTACGACCGTGCCGCCGCCCGGCCGCTCCTGGACGGTCAGGACACCACCGGCGAGGCGCACCCGCGCTCGGATGCCCTGCAGGCCCGCGCCTTGCGGGTTCGCGCCGCCGCGGCCGTCGTCGCTCACCTCGATGCGCACGGCCAGCCGCTCGGCCGTGACGCGGGCGTCGATGCGACCGGCGTCGGCGTGTTTGACGGCGTTGGTCAGCGCCTCCGCGATGACGAAGAAGGCCACCGCCTCGGTCGCCGGTGCGAACCGCTGCGCGGTGACCTCGACCCGGACGGAGTGCGGCAGCTTCGACGCCAGGTCGTGCACGGCCGTGGCCAGGCCGTGGGTGCTCAGCAGGTCAGGTGCGCGGCCGGCGGCGATGCTGCGCAGGTCGTCCAGTGCGATCCGCAGATCCCGGACGGAGCCCTGCAGCAGCTCGCTGGTCGCGGTGTCGGCGACGGTCTGGCGTGCCAGCTGCAATTGGAGCGCGAGCGCCAGCAGGCGGCCCTGGACACCGTCGTGCAGGTCGCGTTCCAGGCGGACGCGCTCGGCCAGCGCCGCCCGCTCGGCCCGTGCCCGTTCATGGACGATCCGTTCGGCCTGGTCGCGTACGGTGGCGCCGAACACCGCCCGTTCGATCAGCACACGCAGTTCGTCGACCACACCGGCCGCGCCCGGCAGGCCTGCGGTGCTCGCGGAGCCGTGCAGGACGTAGGCGATGACCTGCCCCCCTGAGCCCGCCACCAGTTCCACGTGCCCGTGGTGGTGTTCCAGCGGCGCGGGTGCGGGCCGGTCGTCGACGTCGACCCAGCCCCGGCCATCGGGCAGGGCCAGCGTGAGAACCGCGGCAGGATCGTCGAAAGCGGCGCGGATCGTGTCCTGTGCCAGGTGTCCGGCGTTGCCCGACGGCGGCTCGTAGGGGGTGTCGGCCATCAGCTGCCGGAGATGTCGCGTGGTGAGCGCGGCGGCGAGCTGGCGGCGTGGATCGGTGTGCCGCAGCAGCCAGCGCTGTCCGCGTCTGCGCAGCGGATCGACGGCCACCGCGGCGGCCACGCCGACGACCATGGCGACTCCGGCGGACTCCCCCGCTGCCAGCACGGCCCCGAACCCGGCGGCGCCCACCGTCACCGTCGCGAGCCGTCCGGTCAGCACAGCGGCCGCTCGGCCGAGCAGACCGGCACGGCCGCGACCGGCTGGACCGCCGCCCCGCCGTGAAGAGCCGGGGTCCTCGGCCGTCACGGGGCCCGTCCGTCGTGAATCCGATTCGCGTTGATCACCACGGCCGAGTCTGCCACTGCCGTGGAGAACACGGAATGCTCCGCTGATCACGGAACGGTGACGTCGGCGACGGACCGGCAGCGCCCTCGGCGAGCCCATGCCAGACCGGGTCGTAGTCGTTGATCGCTTTCGTCACCGCTGGACTATGTGCAGGTACGCTTTGCGCGCTCGCGCCGCGACATGTATCCGGCACCCTCACCGGCACCCGCTCGATGCGGGGATCGCCTCGACGGCAGGAGAACTGGTGGAACGAGGCGAGGTCTGGTGGGCGTGGATCGATGAACGACGCCCGGTCGTCCTGCTCTCGGGAGGCGACGAGCCTGAACTGCGGGCGATGCAGATCGTGCGCCCTGCCACCGCCGAGGAGAAGCGCGGTTTCGTCGTGCTGTCGGGAGAGGAGGCGGCCGACTCGCGCCTGCTGCGACAGTTCGCCGACCCGGTGGACACCGGCATCAGAGGTGTCGGCATCGAGGTGGTGATCGGAGCCGCCGAAGGACTCTCATTCGCAGGGGTCATCCGGGTCGCGCTTGCCCGTGACGATCGCATCTTCTGCACCTGGCTGACGACCCTGACCGCAGAAAGCCTGCTTGAGCGGGCAGGTGCGCTGTCGGCCGCGAAACTCGGCCAGCTCGCCAACGCGCTGTGTCTGGCCCGCCTCGAGTGACGGCCGCCCGACTGGCGTGTCAAAGCCCGCTATGGTGACCTTGAGCAGGTAGAACTCTCCCATGGAATGCACGGTGCTGCGTAAGTCGTCGGCTGGATATCGCGGAAAACAGGGTGGGTACTTCTTCCAGGGCATCTCGGCCGAGTCATGCGGCTCGCAACGGCTCTGCCTGCACGTGGTGACGGTGCCCCCGCACACGCAGGGTGCGCCCCACGTGCATGCCGGACACGAGTCGGGCATCTACGTCGTCAGGGGAACCCACACCATCCGGTACGGGCACGCGCTGGAGTTCAGCCAGGTGCTGCGCGCGGGCGACATGGTCTACATCCCTGCGGACGTGCCGCACATGCCGGTGACGACCGAGGATGAGGTCGTCGCGATCGTGGCCCGCACCGATCCCCACGAGCAGGAATCGGTCCACCTGCTGGACCGCGAGCCGTCGGGTGTCGAACTCGTGCTGAGCGACCTCACCGGCGCCGTCCGCAGCTGACCACCATCGCCGTGCGGGCGTCGTTGGTCAGGCGGTGCCGCCATCGGTGTGGTGGCCCTGCGTGACGTATCCGGTCTGGCTGCCGCGGAAGCCGGGACGGACCTGGTGGGCAAGCGTCGGGTCGGATGCGGTGAAGCCGTAGGCGTGCGGGTCGTACAGGGCGGTCAGGTAGTGCAGGCGGGTGCCGGGGTCGCCGTCCTCGAACCGCCACGTCGTGGGATCCACGTACAGCACCGGGCCGGAGGTCGGGCATTTCGCCAGGTCGAGCATGGAGACCAGCTGCTCGACCGTCGGCTTGGACAGGTCGATGCCCAGGTCTTTCAGTTCGGCTGCGAGCGCTTCGCGCATGCCGCCGCCGAGCGTCGGCAGCGGTGCCTGGAAGCTGCTCAGGGCCGCGCGGACCATGGCCGCCGGTACGTGGATCAGGCCACCCGTCCAGTTCCGGGTGATCTTGTGCCGTCGCTGCTCACCGATGATGTGATCGAGCTATCCGGTGGTCGGCTTATCCGCGTGATTGGAACTGATCTCGTCCTCGAACTCGTCGGGAATCTCGATGTACGTCGCGATTCCGCGGCACACCATGGTGCGCTCGCGACCGAACGTCGTCTTGTGGCGGGTGTCGGCGAACTCACGCACTCCTGCGCCCACGGCGTCGTCGTAAGTCGTCACTTTGAGCGAGCCTTCCGCCCATTCGCCGTTGGCCAGGAAAATCGCCATAATTCCTCCGCGTAGGTCGTTCCGGAGTGCCGACGCCCGGCACATGACGATCACGCTATGTGACGACCGGTCGCTGCCTTGCCAGAACGGGCCAAACCCGTTCCCCGCAGGGCGGATGCGGTCAGCGCGCTAAGTGACTCCGGCATCCTGACCGGGCGGGTCAGCCGGCGTTCTGGAACGCCGGACCGGTGGTCACGCCGCCCTCGGGCTGGCTGGCCAGGCAGTACAGCAGCCAGGTGTCCTGGTCGACCTGGATCGGCCAGGGCTCGCGCTGCCAGTTCGCGGTGGCGACGCCGTCGCGGGTGCGCTGCGCCACGGCCTGCGCCGAGCAGAGGGCCGCGATGTCGGCGCGTGCCATGAGCTCGTCCTGCCGGACGAACTCCGCTCCGGCCGGCAGAGCCGCCACGACGACCGTCTCCCAGGGGTGCGGCTGGTCGCAGGCGATCCGCTTCGGCCGGTGTGCCGTGCCGCCCGAGCTGGTCAGGCCGCCCCAGCACTCGGGCTCGGGCGGGCACGCGTACGCGCCACACGCCACATACCCGGCGGGAACCCGCTGATCGGCGGCGGGCGCGTCCGGCGACGTCCAGCGCGGGAACGTGTCCGACCCCCAGAACGCCCAGCCCGCCAGGCCGCCACCCGCGAGCACGACCAGCGCGACCGCCGCCGCGAGCACCCGGACGCGGCGGTTCCTCGCTCTCCCGCCGGTTCCACGGCCGACGCTCCTGCGTGGACTCGGGGCAGGGGCGTGCGAACCGTTCAGCACGCCGTGGGCGGCCTCGGCCAGTGCCGCGGCCGACGGCCACCGCTGTTCGGGATCTTCCGCCAGTGCCCGTTCGACCAGGGCGGCGACCGGGGCGGGAACGTCGGGGCCCAGCGGCGGCGGCAGCTGGCCCACCCGCTGCATGGCCACGGCGAACGGGTTGTCGCCGGTGAACGGGCGGTGTCCGGACAGGCACTCGTAGGCGACGACGCCCAGCGCGTAGATGTCGCTGCGCGCGTCGGCGGGCTGGCCGAGCACCTGCTCCGGCGCGAGGTAGGACGGTGTGCCCAGGATTCCGCCGGGCGTGGTCAGTGAGGTGTCGTCCTGCGTACGGGCGATGCCGAAGTCGGTCAGCATGACGGTTCCGTCGAGGCGTACCAGCAGGTTGCCCGGTTTGACGTCGCGATGCACGATGCCCTGGTCGTGCACGGCCTGCAGTGCTTCGGCGGTCTGTGCGAGCAGGCCCAGGGTGGACTCGGCGGTCAGCCGGCCGTGCCGGGCGAGGGCGCGCGACAGCGGCTCGCCGTCGATGTGCTCCATCACCAGGTACGCGCCGCCGGTGTCGCCGTGGTAGTCGTGGATGGTGACCACGCCGCGGTGGCGTACGCCCGCCATCGCCCTTGCCTCGGTGAGGAACCGGCGGACGAACCCGGGGTCGTCGAGCAGGGCCGGCAGCACCGTCTTCACCGCGACGACGCGCTTGAGGACCGTGTCGGTCGCCCGCCAGACCTCTCCCATGCCGCCGGCGCCGATCCGCTCATCGAGCCGGTAACGGCCGCCGAGCAGCGCTCCTGGACTGTGCATGACCTGCCTCGTTCGTCCGCGGGATGGGGTCGCCGACGACGATAGCGTCGCGCCCCGACACGCGCTCAGCCGAAGGCTGCCACCCTGGCCGCGAGGGTGTGGTGGCGCTGCAGGCGAAAGCCCGGACGGAAGCCCTCGGTCCAGGGCTTGCGCGGTCCGGCGAAGTGCATGACGCGTACGTCCTGTTCGCCGCGTTGCGCCTCGTCCATGGGCTCCAGCAGGAAACTGGCCATGTTGTTCCAGCGCGGCGGCAGCCGCAGCCAGCGCTGGTACGCGACCAGGTTCAGCGCGTCCTGGTCGGGAAACCGCAGCCGGTCCGCGTTCGCGGCCAGGTAGTCCAGGCAGCGCTCGGTCACCTGGGTCGCGCGCCAGTGCGCCAGGTTCATCAGCATGACGCCGGAGTTGAAGTACGGTGCGTCGGCCGGGTGTTCGGGTCCGGAGCCGGGGATGCCGCCGAAGGCGTCGAAGCGGTCGCCGAACGCGTCGCGGACTGCCGCCAGCGGCACGCCGTCGAGCGGCACCTGCCACAGGGGGCTCAGATCGCCGCAGACGTGGATGTCGGAGTCCAGGTAGAGCAGGCGCGCCGGCCCGTCACCGATCAGCTCGGGCAGCAGCAGGCGCAGGTACATGCCGGGGCTGAGCCAGGCCAGGGCCTCGTGCTCGGCGACCGGCAGGGACCGGAACGCGTCACCGGTGGTGAGCAGGCGCAGCGAGCCCCGTCCGGCGAGCTGGCGTCGCAGCGGCCGTTCGTACTCCTTGGCGACCTGGTCGGTGGTCAGTAGCCAGTAGGTGACGTCGTCGTGCTGACGGCTGTCGAGGATCGACTCCAGCGCGACCCGCGCATGGTCGGCGTAGGTCTCGTCGAAGGCGAAGGCGATGTCCACTGTGGCTGTATAACAGAAGACGATCACTTAGCTGAATAGTTCGATTGGATTCTGGCAGAGAAAACGTAGAAATATTACGATGGGTTTTCGAAAACTTGCACTGACCGGTTCGGGTCCCCGCGTGGCCGAGCGTGGCGCGGGGACCCGAATACCGACTCAGCAGCTGTAGAGGTATTTGACGCCGGAGACCGCCATGGCGGCCGTACGCGAACCGGGCACGCCGCTGTTGAGGTTGCGCCAGCCCGTGTTGCTGCTGGCCTCGTGGATGTAGCCGCCGGCCGAGGTGTAGATCAGCTTCTCGGCGCCGTTGGCGGTCGCGGCGATGGTGGCACTGGAGACGCCGGTGATGCCGGTCCCCCGGTTGGTCCAGCCCGCGTTGCTGGCCGCTTCGTACACCGCGCCGCCGTTGACCGAGTAGATGATCTTTGTGGTGCCCTGCGCGATCGCCGCCACCGCGGACGCGGGGACGCCCGTGTTGAGGTTGCGCCACCCGTTGGCGCTGTGCGCCTCGTGTACCCAACCGCCGACGATGCTGTAGATGTAGATCACGCCGTTGAGGGCGATGACCGAGATCGACGACGTGCCGACCCCGCCGATGCCGGTGTTGAGGTTGCGCCATCCGTTGGCGCTGTGCGCCTCGTGCACGTACCCGCCGACGACCGTGTAGATGTACTTGACGTTGTTGAGGGTCACCGCGGCCAGCGCCGTGCCCTGCGCGCCGCTGATCCCGGTCCACAGGTTGTTCCAGCCGGTGCTGCTGGCGGCCTCGAACACCTGGCCGCCCCGCAGGCTGTAGACGATCTTCGTACCGGCGAGGGAGATCGCGGCCGTGGCCGAACCGGTCACGGGGCCACTGGGTCCGCCCACGGCCAGCGCCCGCCAGCCGTTGTTGCTGGCCGCCTCGTACACCTGCCGCGCCCCGGTGGCACGCGCCTGGGCCAGCAGCTGCTCGGCGACCGGCCGCGCCTCGTCGTAGCGGGTCGGGAACGCCGACCGCTGCACACCCTGGGCGACCTGCCCGGGCGACCAGGACGGATTCGCCGCGGCCAGCGGGATGGCCCGGCTGAAGAACGAATTGCTGGCGAACCGCACGTCCAGGATCTGCGCCGCGGTGCCCCAACCCTGCGAGGGCCGCTGCTGGAAGACGCCCAGGGAGTCCCGGTCACCGCAGTTCAGGTTGTTCATGTGCGACTCGACCCAGCCCGCCTCGAACCCGGCCAGCAGCACACGTTCGCTGGCCCCGAGTTCCGTGGCGACGGCGTAGACCGCACTCAGGACCGCCGGGTCGGCGGTGGAGGGGATGGAGCCGCAGGCGGCTTTCGCCGCGGTGGCCGGAGACATCGCCACCAGCCCGGCGGTGGCGGTGAACAGGCCGAGTGCGCTTCGGCGGGTGAGGGCAGACATGGGGGTTCCTCCGCGAGGGGGCGACAGGGGTGTCGGACGTTGCGGCACGCCGAGTCGGCACCGGGTGGAGCGGTGCCGAACGCCGGCCGCGTGAGACACCGTACATATCGGACCGTACAACGCAGGCACATTCAGGCGGCGGCTGCCGGAGCGCCAGGACGGCCGCACCGGCCCCGCGGCGTGCTGCCGCATGCTCCCGGTCGAGGTCGCAAACAGGACAGCATGTATTCGCGGCGCTCGCGGGCCCTCTGGTCGGGTACCCGCGGTGAGAGTCACCGCAGTGCGGGACGAGGAGTGGGCGATGCAGGCAGAGCGTACGGCGGGACAGCTGCGCTACGACCAGACGGTGACGATCAAGGCGCTGCCGCGGCCGAAGGAGGAGCCGGCGCGGCCGACCAAGAGCGAGAACCGGGTCTGCGGCGACAACCTGGTCTCGCCGCTGGAGCGGCAGATGTACAAGACGCCACTAGCCATGATCGACACCTGGGCGCGGGAGCAGGAGATCTTCGGCACGCACGGCCCGGCGATCACGATCGAGAAGTCGTACCGCAAGTGGGAGGGCACCGCGCACCTGGAGATCGAGTCACCGGCCCTGCTGTCCAACGACGGATTGACGCTGCACTTCAGCGTGACCGGCAACCCGGACTACATGGCCCAGCCGCAGGACCTGATCCCGATCTACCTGGAGACCCCGACCGCCGAGCCGAACAAGCCGGGCGAGCGGCAGCTGATGGTCGTGGTGATCGAGCCGACATGGGACTACAACCACTGGGAGATCCGGGTCGAGTACACGCTGGACCAGCTGGCCACGATCCTCAAGCTCAACCCGGGCGGTGCGGTGACCGCGAACACCATCACCCAGCGGTATCGCGAGCTGGGCCTGCGGGCGCAGTGGCTCGGCGTGGCCGACCAGCAGGAGGTCCAGATCAACGGGGTGCGGCACGAGAGCGGCGGGCTGGACCAGAAGGGCGGCTCGGGCAAGCTGCGGCTGGTCCCGTACACGCTGCTGGAGCTGGCCGGGACCGAGACCCGGCGCAACACGTCGTGGAACATGAGCGAGAAGCTCAACACCAGCCGCCCCGTGTTCGTCACCTTCGGCGAGATCCTGCAGGGCGGCAAGGAGATGATGACGACCCTGGAGTGCGAGGCCGAGTACAAGCTGCCCCGCGAGGAGGACCTCGACCAGGTCATCATGGCCATGAAGAAACTGCACGGCGACGGAGAACTGCAGAAGGCGCTGGGCATCCTCAAGATGACCGGGGAGCAGAAGGAGTACGAGGACACCTACTTCGACCTGCCCGACTCCTGCGACCTGCTGACCAACCAGATCGTGCTGCGCCGCCGGCACCGCGCCAAGGACGCCGAGGGCACGTTCCTGTTCGCGCTCAAGGGCGCGACCTACCACAACGACAAGGACCGGCGGCTGCGCCTGGCCGCGCAGTGCCAGCTCAAGACGACTGCGCTGACGACCACAGCCGGGCAGGTGCTGCTGCGCCGGTTCCTGACCGACGACTCGGCAGACAACGCGGTCGGCCGTACGATGTGCCACGCGCTGAAGAACGCGCGGCCGGTGCTCGTGCGCCTGGCGCAGGAGGACGTCGTGCCGACGCTGACGATCGTGTCGAAGCGGGAGACGTTCACGATGACGCTGGCCAACGGTACGCAGATCGACTTCAGCGCGGACAAGGCCACCGGGCGGCTCGGCGACGGGCGGTCGGCGGCGGTCTACAGCTTCGAGTTCGGCGTCGGTCACCCGGCGCTGACCCAGGCCGCGACCTCCGGCGGCCCGACCACCGGCGGCGACGGCGACGCGCCCAAGAAGACCTCGGTCAAGGACAGGATCAACCAGTTCGTGGGTGCCGCGCCGCAGATCGTGCGGCCCTACCACGTGCCGGCCGACCTGGAGAACCCTGCCGTGTTCGACCAGCCCGACTACCAGCAGTTCGTCCACCTGCTGAACGCCGTGGTCGGCAAGGTGTTCCAGCTCGACATCCAGCGCCTCGAACTGGGCGGCAACAAGGCCCACGACCTCGCCAAGCTGCTCAAGCTCATCTGACCTCTCCCACGGCCGGGGCGGTGCGCGCGATACCCGCCGCGCCGCCCCGGCCGGGTGCCGGAGCGCGGCCTGGCGCATCCGGTGACTCTCCTCGATACCCCGCTGACACCCGGCAGGAAAGGCCTTGCCAAGGTGGACGTCCCCGGCGAACGATCAGTGCCGTGCCGATCGTAGGGATGGACGCCGCAATTGCGCCCGGCGGAGTCGTCGTCGTCATCGACGTCATCCGGGCCTTCACGACGGCGGCGGTCGCCTTTGAGCGTGGTGTGCCCGAGATCGCCTGCGCGCCGACCGCCGAGGCAGGCCGCGGCCTGCGGCGGCTGCACCCGGACCGCCTGCTGATCGGGGAGACCGGTGGGCTCAGGCCGGCGGACTTCGACTTCGGCAACTCGCCGTTCGAGATGTCGACGGCGCCGCTGCACGGCCGGCGGGTGATCCAGGCGACGTCGAACGGCACGCTCGGGCTCTCCCGGTGTCCGGCCCCGGCGGCGCTGCTGGCGGTGTCGGCGCGCAACGTCGGTGCCACCGCGCGGTGGATCGCCGGCAACCACCCCGGGGTCGCGTGGACGCTCGTCTGCACCGGTCAGACCGCCGAGGACCGGGCCTGTGCGAAGCACCTGAACGCCCTGCTCGACGGGTCGGCACCGCGAACGGCGGAACTGGTCTCCGGCATCAGGGACGGCGCCGCGGAACATGATCGGCACTATGCGCGGCTACCCGCGGCCGAACGCGTCGACATCTCGCGCGACCTGGGCTTCTGCTGCGATGTCGACAGCTCCGCATTCGCCATGGTCGGCGAGGTTCACAAAGATCACGTCGTACTCACCAAGGTGCCCTGCTGAATCGGCGGGTCCGACCTCACGGCGCTCGCGTACCTGCCCCGTCACCAGCCTGACGTCTCCGGGCCGCCCTTGAACGGGCCGATGACATCGCGGGTGATCCAGCCGCCGTAGAAGTCCCCGGCCTGCGGCACGACCGTCTCCCCGTCGACGGAGCAGGCGTCGAGTTTGGAAGGGTAGAAGGCGAGCATCCCGGCCAGGTCCTCGTAGCCGGGTGTGGGCGACTCGTAGGACCAGGCCGCCTCCGTGATGACGGCGCCGTCCACGACGAGGTCCCAATAGGATGCCGCCCCTTTGAACTCGCACCAGCTGCGGCGCCCGCCCGGCCGCAACGGCAGGAGCACCGCGTCGCGGGGCACGTAGTAGACGGGTGGATGTGACGTCTCCAGCACCCGCCATGCCTGCTCGGTGTCGAAGACCAGGTGCGCGCCGTGCCGTGCCGCGACCCGGCGCGGGCACCGCTCCAACCTCGGCGGGCGCGGATAGTCCCAGACGCTTTCCACCATGTCCGCCATCGTAGGCACGTCGACCCGGCCAGGCGACCTGGGCGAACGTCGCACCAGGTTTGGGGTGATCAGCCCTTAACCAGGTTTGGGGTGATCAGCCCTTAACCGGGCAAATCAACGCACGAATCGACGCAGCATCGCCGAGCACACCCCACCGCACCGCATTCCGGCCCATGCTCGAGGTTGACGGCTTCCCGCACGACCAGAGGAGAAGGCAATGACGACAGCAGTACGCGACGACGTGCACTTCGCCGATTTCGGCAAGGAGATGTGGGACTTCCTCACGGGACGGCATGCGAGCATCTCGTACCGGTTCCGGGACATGGAGGTCCAGGTCCCCCGGAGCACCGGGACCGACTCACCCCGCGCCATCTGGGTGCTCAACGGCGCGCTGGAGATCACCACGAGCGACGGCGACGATGCTGCACGCCGGTAGCCGGACCGCGGCCATTTCCGGTGCGGTCGACATCGTGGTGACCACGGGCGGCGGCGGCACCACGGGGCGGCTGCTGGCCGCCCCGGGCGCGCCCATCGTCGTCACCTTCGACGACACCGCCCTCGTGGTCGCGTCGCTGCCGCGGTCCGCAGCGCTGCGGACCACGGTCGGCAGGCTCGCCGCGCTGGGCCGGGTGGAGGTAAGGAGACCTGACGGCACCTGGCTGCTGCGGCTCTACTGGCACGCCGGACGACTGCGGCGCTGGTGGAGCCCCGCCGGTCTGCGCATGATCTCCCGAGCAGCCCTCCTGCGGGCAGGCGCGCCCCGCCGCAGCAGGGGCACAGCCGACCAGTACTGACCGCGCCGGGCTTCACTCATCCGTCGGTGACGCGCTTGGGCTGGACCGGCCCTTCCCGCCTGGCAGCCTCACGAGACTCGACGATGGCGGCGGTCATCCTCCTGATCACGGCGGCGGCGATCACCAGGTCAGCCGTGGGCAGGCCATCGGCGGCGGCTTCCATCCGGCGGCCCAGCGGCTGGAAGAACTCCCTTGCCATCTGCAGCGCCCGTGGGCGCACCTGCAGCGTCACCCGGCGGCGATCGCGCGGGTCGCGCTGGCGCTCCAGATGGTCGGCGGCCTCCAGGCGGTCGATCAGCGACGTGGTCGCGGGCGCGCCCAGGCCCAGGCGAGCGGCGAGTTCGCCGGCGGTGAGCGGCTGGCCCTCCTGGCTGCCGGCGGCGATCCACATGATCGCGTTGAGGTCGTTGCGGCCGAGTCCATGCGCTCTGGCGAAGACGTCGACGAACACGTCGCTCTCGACCGAGCTCGCCTGCAGCGACCGGATCAGCTCGTCCAGTGCGGCCACCCGCTCGGGGACCCCGTGTTGCTCGGCCATGGCGGTCACTATATCATTTCGACGATCGAATAATTCGATAGACGAAATAATATGGTACCGTCCGCCAGAACGACAGGAGTCACCAGACCATGGGCGCGCGCCTCGCCATATGGATCACCAGCCGGCTCGGGGCAGGCATCGTCCTGCTCACCACCCTGGCACTGTCCACGCTGGTATTCCTCACCAGCCCGGCCCAGCCTGAGGCCGGCCCCACCGACGGGCTCCCGGAAGGCAAGCAGTCCACCCGGGTGACCGAGCTGATGGACCGCTTCCCCAGCGGCCGGGCCGAGTCCGCGATCGTCGTGTTCGAACGCGCCGACGCCGCCCTCACCCCGGCCGACCGCCAGTCGCTGGACGCCACCCGCGACACCATCGCCCGCCAGGCCCAGGTGACCGCGCCACCGCCGCTGCGCTACGCCACCGACGAACGCGCCGCGCTACTGGTCGTGCCCCTGGCACCCGGCCTCGATGACGAGACCCGCAACGGCACCGTCGACAACCTGCGCGCGGTGCTGCGCGCGGACGCCGCCGCGCTGCCCGACGGGCTGACCGCCCAGGTCACCGGCGGTGCCGCCTTCGGCCGCGACATCTCCGCCGCATTCGCCGGAGCCGACGTCACGCTCCTGATCGCCACCGCGATCGTCGTGGCCGTGCTGCTGCTGGTCACCTACCGCAGCCCCATTCTCTGGATCGTCCCGCTCGCCGTCGTCGGCCTCGGCGACCAGGTCGCCGCGAAACTGCTGCCCTGGATCGGCCGCCTGATCGGCGAACCCACCGACGCCTCCATCGGCGGCATCGTCTCGGTGCTCGTCTTCGGCGCCGGCACCGACTACGCCCTGCTGCTCATCTCCCGCTACCGCGAGGAGCTGCGGCGCACTCCTGACCGCAGGGCCGCCCTGGCCACCGCCGTACGCGCCGCCGGCCCGGCGGTCATCGGCAGCGCGGGCACCGTCATCCTGGCCCTGCTGACCCTCATCACCGCGGTGCTCACCAGCAACCGCACCCTCGGTATCGCCGCCGCGGCCGGAGTCGGCGTGGCCCTGCTGTTCGGGCTCATCGTGCTGCCCGCCGCGCTGGCCTTCCTGCCACGCGGGGCGTTCTGGCCGCTGGTGCCCACCGTCGGCAGCGCCGAGACCAGCGAATCAGGCATCTGGGCGCGCATCGCCGCACTGGTCGCCCGACGACCCGTCGGCGTGCTCATCACCGCCGGGGTCGTGCTCGCCGCCCTCAGCGCGGGCCTGCTCACCACGAGCATCGGGCTGTCCCAGACCGAGCAGTTCCGCACGAAGGTCGAATCGGTGGAGGCGCAGAAGGCACTGGCCGCGCACTTCCCCGCCGGGTCCGCCCAGCCGGTGCTCGTCGTGACCGACGCCGCCACCGCCGGGCAGACCGCCGACGCCGCCCGGCAGACCGCCGGCGTGGCCGCCGTCGGCCGACCTGAGACCTCCACGGACGGCGCCCTCGCGCTGATCAGCGTGCAGCTGACCGACAAGTCGGGCACCACCGGCGCCGACAGCACCGTCACGGCCCTGCGCGACCGGCTGACACCCGCGGGCACACTCGTCGGCGGCCAGCCCGCCGCAGACCTCGACCAGCGTGACGCCAACGCCCGCGACAACGCGGTGGTGGCCCCGCTCGTGCTGGCCGTCGTGCTGCTCGTGCTGATCGCGCTGCTGCGCTCGGTGGTCGGGCCGCTGCTGCTCCTGCTCACCGTGGTCATCAGCTTCGCCGCCAGCCTCGGGGCCGCCAGCCTGGTGTTCGCCGCGCTGGACATCCCGGCCCTGGCCTCCAGCGTGCCCCTGCTGGCGTTCCTGTTCCTGGTCGCGCTCGGCGTCGACTACAACATCTTCCTCGTCAGCAGGGCAAAGGAGGAGACCACGGCACGCGGCGACACCCGCGTCGGCATGCTGCGGGCACTGTCGGCGACCGGCGGCGTCATCACCTCCGCCGGGGTCCTGCTCGCCGCGGTCTTCGCGGTGCTGGGCGTGCTGCCGGTCATCGTGCTCACCCAGCTCGGCATCATCGTCGGCATCGGCGTCCTGCTCGACACGCTGCTCGTCCGCACCCTGGTCGTGCCCGCCATCGCCGTGCTGCTGGGACGGCGGTTCTGGTGGCCGTCGAACCCCGGCACACCACCGGGCGCGATCAACCCGCCGCGCGAGAGCCACCCTGCGGACCTGCGCCAGACCGCGCGTGCCGTTCCGGCGGCCGAAAGCGCCACCCGCGGCTGAGCCGCGTCCTGCGGCGGCCGGCCGAGCCGACGGCCGCCGCAGGACGCACAGCACGTCAGGGACCGGACAGGTCGAGGTCCCAAACCGAGCGGGTAGCAGAAGAACGACGGGGACTCATCGCACCCCCGCGCGGCCGCGGTGTCTGAACGCGCCGCGACCTGACCGGCGGCGGCGGGCCTGCGAACAACGCCAATGCCGCACATGGTCATAACTGCGACTACCTTCCGTTGCGCGGTGATGATCTCTCCGTTATGGTCCACCTGCCTTGCACATGAAACACCTTCACGGGGGAAAACAACGTGGCACGCATTCGCCGACGGCTGCCGCTGCGCGCCGCCGCCTTCCCGGGCGCACTGCTCGCGGCACTGATGGGCACCGCCGTCCTCGCGACCCCGGTCGCCGCGCACCAGGCCAACCCGAGTGTCCCCGTGATGGGTATCCGGTCGATCGGCGACGTCGTGGCCACCCGCGACACCCTGCGCGTCGACAAGGTCGTCATGGAGATCGGCTTCGTCGGCACGCAGCAGATCACTTTCCGGTTCGACCTGGACACGAGCCAGGTCGGCGCTCCGGCCGGGTTCCTGGCCGACCAGGCGGACCCGGCCTGCCGGACGCTCGGCACCGCCCCGGCCGCCACCGTGGAATGCGCGTACACCAGGCAGATCACCGCGGGTAAGGACGAGGAGTTCACCTTCGGCCACCGGATCGGCCCGCCCGGCCCGCCCGGCAGGCCCGAGGTCGAGATGACCGTCACCGTCGGTGAGCTGTCGCAGCGCAGAACCCTCGTCGCCAACCGGGTCAAGCCGGAGTCCGACTTCGTGGTGACCACCGGCGCGCCGGCCCAGGGACACGTCGGCGAGACCGTCGAATTCACCTGGACGCTCACCAACGTCGGGCCGGACGCGGTGTGGGACTACCCGGGCATGATCAAGCTGACCGCACCCGCCGGCACCGAGTTCCCCCCGCTGGCGCAGATCACCAAGCCCGAAGGCCTCGGCTGTAACGACCGCACGGCGTCCAAGACCAACCTGGACTGCTGGTTCGTGGTCGTGAAGCCGGGCGCGGCCAACGCCCGCCGGGTCACCTGGCCACTGAAGATCGTGTCAGCGACCGTCGGTGAAGGACGGGTCACCGCGACGCTGTCCAACACGACCGGCCAGCACCCCGAGGCTGACTACGAGGACCCGACCCCCGCCGACAACACCGCCCCGATCCGGGTGTCGGTGCTGGGCACCGGCGAGACGGGCACCGCCAGCCCCTCACCCGGCACCGACGGCCAGTTGCCCACCACCGGCTCCAAGACGGGCCTGATCATCGGGGTGGGCCTGGCCGCGGCCCTGGGCGGCGCGCTGCTGGTGTTCGCCACGCGACGGCGCTTCGCCGCCTGAGCGCCACCGGCACGGCGCGCAGCAGCGCGCCGTGCCGGTGCCATTCGCGGTTCACGAACGGCCGGGGCCTGGACACTTCTCTGGGAGGATGGGCTCGTGGACGACTGCCGACGCGCGGTGCCGGGCGGTGCGGTGGCGACGCTCACCGCGCCGGTCGTCATGGCGAAGCCCGATGGAACCCGCTGACCCGCGCGATCACGGCGCGCTGACGCCGGACGGCCGGTATCTGATCGTGTCCGGCCGGCGGTGGCGGGCCACCGACCCGGCCATCCCCGAGCCACTGCGCCAGGAACTGGTGGACGAGCTGATGGCCGCCCGCCGGCTCGTCCGCACCGATCCGCAGGCCGCCCGCCCACGGGTGCGCGACGCCAAGGTGGCCCTCGGCGAACGCGGCGACCCGTGGTGGAAGCCCACGCCCGACGGCCGCCGTGAGCGCCTGGCCGCAGCGATGCGCGCCCTGTTGTGGCACCGCCGCCCCGACGCCACCATCTGCCCGAGCGACGCGGCCCGGGTCGCCGGGGGCGACGCGTGGCGCAGCCTGATGACGGCGGCGCGGGAGGTGGCGGGGGAACTGTCGCGGCAGGGGGTCCTGACCGTTCGCCAGCACGGCGTCGATGTCGACGCGGCCACGGCGGTGGGACCGGTCCGCCTCGCGCGCGGCCCCGGGTGGTGATGTCCCGCTGGGCCCGAACCGCGTTCGAGCCCAGCGGGACGTCTTCCGTGCCGGGTCAGCAGATCGGCAGCGGGAACAGGTGTACGCAGGCCCGCTGGATGTCGGCGCTCAGCACGGGTGCGCCGTCGACGGGCGCCGGGTCCTCGGGCGTCGGCTGGATCCCACCGGCGGCGATGGCGTCCAGGGCCACCATCCCGGCTTCGTCGATGGTGCCGAAGACGGTGTAGTTGGGCCGCAGGATCGAGTCGGCGTAGACCAGGAAGAACTGGCTGCCGTTGGTGTCGGGCCCGGCGTTGGCCATGGCCAGCGTGCCGCGCGGGTAGTAGACCCGGTCCGGCCGGTCCGGCACCGGAGGCAGGTCGGTGGGCAGTTCGTCCTTGTACTGGTAACCCGGGCCGCCGCTGCCGGTGCCGGACGGGTCACCGCACTGCAGCACCTTCAGCGTCGGGTACGCCGTCAGCCGGTGACAGCTGGTGTTGTTGTAGAACCGGTGCAGGATCAGGTGTTCGAAGCTCTGCACCGTGCAGGGCGCCTTGGCGGCGTCCAGCTTCATCGTGATCTTGCCGTGGCTGGTGCGGAGTACGACATGGGTGTTCCAGGTCTGCTGACGCCGCGGGTCGAACGGCAGCCCGACCGGCCGGGCGGGCGGATCGTCAGGAGTCTCGGCGTACCGGCAGGGGCCGTTCGTGGTCCGGGGTGCCGGATCGGCGGCGGCAGGGGTGGCGGTGGCCACGGCGCACAGCAGCCCGGCGACGAGTCCGGTCACGGTGAACCGGATCAGATGGGTTCGCATATTGAAGGGTATACATGACATTCGTCATCTCGGCAGTCTGAGGGCCCGGCCATGATCGGCGTCGCGCCGAGATGGCAGGGAACCGATCCACCTCCTCGCGCGCCATGCAGGATGTGCAGGTGAACGAGGCGCGACAGCGTGCCCCCGGCGAGGTGTACGCCCACGAGTATGCGGGGCTGGTCCGCCTCGCCTACGTGACGACGGGCAGCCTCGCCGCCGCCGAGGACGTCGTCCAGGACGTCTTCGCCGACTGGTTCCGGCTCGACGGCGACCGCCGCGACGAGATCCGCGAACCGGCGGCCTACCTGCGCCGGGCGGTGCTCTCACGGTGCACGTCGTGGGTGCGGCGACGGGTCCTGGAACGCCGCCACGCCGCGGCCCCGGCGCTGACACCACCGGCCTCCGACGCCCCGTCCCAGGCTGACATCGCGGCGGTGCGAGCCGCGCTGCGGCGCCTGACCCCGCGCCAGCGCGCGGCGGTGTTCCTGCGCTACTACCTGGATCTGCCCGAGGCGCAGGTCGCCGCCGAACTCGCCTGCCGCCCCGGCACCGTGAAGTCGCTGCTGCACCGGTCGCTGACCAGGATGAAGGACGTGCTCGGTGAGTGACCTCGAACAGCGGCTGCGCGCCGCGATCCGCGCCATCGCCGACGAACCCGACGTGCCCGTGCCACCCCGGCCCGCCGTCACCGCCCGCCGCCCCTGGCTGATCCGGTATGCCGTACCCGCACTCGCGGCACTCGCGGTACTGGTGGCGGTCTTCGCCATCGGGCTGCCACCGGTGGACCACCGCCCCGCGGCGGGCGCCGACGCGGCGTTCCTGCCGGACGAACTCGCCGGGCTGTCCCTGCTCACCGCGACCGTGTCGGACGCACCTCTCGGACAGCCCGCCATGGCGGTGCTGGATCAGGGCAACCTCGGCTCGACCTGGGGCAGCAGCCAGGTCGTGGTGATCGCCGCCGACGGCCGGACCTACCGTCGGCTCGACCTGGCCGAGCAGCGCGGCACGGTCGGGGACGACAGCGAGTGGCTCCACGCGCCGACCAGCCTCTCCCCCGACGGGCGTCTCGTGGCGATCGGCGACCGCCGCCGCAGTAGCACGCCCGACATCGTCGTGCTGGATCTCGTCACCGGGCAGCGCCGTGCATATCCCCTGGCCCAGCCGTCGACGTACCGCCTGCTGGGATGGTCGCCGAACGGCAGGACCCTGGCCATTCTCACCAGCGCGGGCGCCGACCCCGACAGCTACGGGACAGCGCCGGGCAGCGAAGCCGACCTGGTCCTGCTCGATCTGGCGACCGGCTTGTTCGCCACGGTCCAGAAGGCACTGACGGAATCCGACGGGCACCACTGCTTCACCGGTGACGGCAGGACGATCGCTGCCGGCACCTACACCGATCAGGGACCGGCGGTCGCCCTGTATCCGGTCGACGGCTCGGCCCCGCGCACCCTGCCGCTCACCGGCGAATGGCACCTGATCGGCTGCGCACCCGATGGATCGCTGCTGGTGACGACCAGTCCTGAGGTGGACCCGGAACTACGGCTGGTCTCGGCCACCGACGGTGCCGTTCTTCGCGATACGCGACTGCCCCAGCCTGTCAGCAACGCCCTCGCGTGGCGCTCCGCGAACGGCCCCATCCTCTACGCGCCGTCCTGGCTCACCGAGGGCGGGACCGGGCGGGTGCTGGCCGCGCCGTTCGACGGGCCGGTGACGACGCTCAGCACGGCCGACGAGGGCTGGTTCAGCAGGGTCACCGTCCTGGAACTGGCCGCCGACCTGGCCGGGGATGCCGTGCCTACCAGTGCGGGTCCCGAGCGCGGTCTCTGGCCGCTGTGGGCACGGGTCGTCGCGGGTGTCATCGCCATGCTGGCCGCCGCAGTGTCGGTGCTGCGGCGGCGCATCGCATCGAACGGGCGCGCGGGGTGACCTGACGTTCGCCGTCCTACGCGGCGCAGGTGGCGTACGCCTCGGCGGCCCAGACGTCGGGGTTGCCGAACTCGTCTTCGTAGCCGGTCACGACCACCGTGCTCGGCTGGGCGACCCGGAAGTCGTCGATGACCGGGAACGGAAAGGTCAGGGATGGTCGGGACCCGCGGTCAGCGGCTCGGCCCGGTCACCTAGGGCACGATGCGGGCATTTTTCGCATATGGTTGATGGGAGACCGGAGGAGTGATCATGACGACCTACCATGCCGAGAAACGCGTCAACCATGACGTGACCGATGCCTTCGCCTACCTGGCCGACCCCGCCAACCTCCCCGACTACTTCCCACGGATCACCTCGGCCAGAAAGGTCGGACCCGATCTGGTGCAGACGACGGCAGCGGTCGACACCGACGGCGACGGCAAGCCGGAGCGGGTATCCGGCGAGGCGTGGTTCCACGCCGACGAGGCCGCACACGAGATCACCTGGGGCTCGCCGGAGCACAGCGAGTACCACGGCTCGCTGAAGGTCACACCCGCAGGAGACGACACCACCCTGCTCAGCCTGCAACTCGACGCGGCCGACGAGCACCCCGGCATACAGCACGCGCTCGACGAGGCGCTGGACTCGATCGCGCACGAACTCGCGGCGCACTCCGGCGGCTGACCCTCGTCGCCCGGCTCCCACCGAAGAGTCGCCCGATCTGCGTCACACTGCGCTTCAGCGATGATTTCGCGCGCCGCCGGCCGTCATATCCGGTGATGGACCATCAACCGGAAGGAGAGCCATGACGGCTGACATCGTGCAGGGTGCTGCGACGCCGCAGATCGTCGACCGGCAGACCTGGTCGCGCGCCCGTGACGCATTGCTGGCCAGAGAGAAGGCGCACACCCGCGAGGGCGATGCCATCGCCGCGGCACGCCGGCGGCTGCCGATGACGCTCGTGCCGCCGGTCACCGTGCAGGGCCCGGGCGGCGAGACCTCGCTGGTAGACGTGTTCGAGGGCCGCCGACAGCTGATCGTGTACTACCACATGTGGCACGACGGGCAGCCCTGGGAGAACCAGTGTGAGGGCTGCACGTTCGCCACCTGCCACATGGACATGCTGGACTACCTGCACGCCAGGGACGTCACCTACGCCGTGTTCTGCGAGGGCACGTACGCCGAGAGCGCCCCGTTCCCCGAGTTCATGGGTTACCGGTTTCCGTGGTACTCGGCCCGGGACGCGGATCCGGTGCTGCTCGACGGGCGGGGCTTCGGCATGATCGCCTGCTACCTGCGCGACGACGCCGACCAGGTGTACGAGACCTATTGGACCACCGACCGTGGTGTTGAGGCGCTGACGACCAGCTACCACGCGCTGGACCTGACCGTGTATGGCCGCCAGGAGCGGTGGGAGGACTCACCCGAGGGCTGGCCGAGAATCGACGGGCACCAGTGGCGCGTCGACGGCCGCCCGACCGCGCAGTGGAGCCGGCCCGGGGTCGCGCCGACCGGATCCGCCGTGTCCTGCTGCGCTGGGCACTGACGCCGGACGGGTGAGCGGCCTTGCCTGGCCGTGGGGTGCTGAGCTCCAGGCAAGGCCGCACCGGTCCGCCCGCCACGCCGCTGTGCTGGCGTGAATGGACTACGCTCCCGACGCATGAGCGATCTTGGTGTTGCGCCGGAGACCCTCGCCCGCGCCGGGCATGAGCGATACCTGGCCGAGCAGACGGCCGCGGGTGTGCCGATGGGCGAGACCCCGGCCATGGCCACCTGGGAGGCGTTGCCCGACGACCTCAGGCAGGCCAACCTCGACCAGGTCGCCGACATCCCGGCCAAGCTCGCCATGGTGGGGTGCGCCGCCGCGCCCGCGGCCTCCGGCGACGCGGAGACCGCCTTCTCCGACGCCGAGCTGGAACTGCTGTCGGTGCACGAGCACGACCGCTGGTGCGCGCAGCGCGTCGCGGCGGGCTGGACGTACGCCCCGGTCCGCGACGACGCTGCGAAGCATCATCCGTCCCTGACACCGTGGTCGGAGCTGTCCGAGTCGGAGAAGGACAAGGACCGCTCCGTCGTACGCCGCATTCCACTGTTGCTGGCCCTCGGGGGTCTGCGCATGGTGCGCCGCCAGGGCTGAGGGCGCACGACGGCCGTAGGCCGTGACGTCAACCGGCGGACGGGCACGTCTGCCGGTAGGCGACGCCCGGCCCCGCCTCGGCCCACTCCTGTTCGGTCAGCCCCCGCCCGACGATCGCGCAGGCCGCCGACGGCGCGGAGACGAGCTCACGAACCGGCGTCAGGTCCCACAGCCGCACGATGCGGTCGTCACCGCCGGACAGCAGCCTGCCCGACCCGGCGTCGAATGCCACCGTGGTGACGGCTTCGGCCGAGGCGGGGATCGTCAGCAGGGGCTCGGGCCGGCCCGTGGTGGTGTCCCACACGGCGACGGTGCCGTCGACGGCGCCGCCGGCCAGCAGCGGCTGCGGCCCGGCGGCGAGCTGGACGACACCCGCGCGGGGCACCTGCAACGTCGTCAGCCGCTGCGGCCGTGCCGGGTCGGACAGGTCCCACAGCACCGGCATGCCCTTGCCCGCCACGGCGAGGGTCGCCCCGCCGGGCGTCCAGGCCACGGCCCACACCGGTTGCGGCTGACCGGGCACGGTCGCCACGACCCGCGGCGCGGCGGGGTCGGCGACGTCCCACACCGCGGCGGTCTGGTCGGTGCTGCCCGTGGCCAGCAGCCTGCCGTCGGCGGAGAACGCCGCCGACTGGACGCTGCCGGTGTGCGCGCCGAGGGTCGCGAGCCGCCGCGGCCGGGCCGGGTCGGCGACGTCCCACAGCGCCGCGGAACGGTCCCGGCTGGCGGTGACGGCGATACGGCCGTCGGGGGCGAAGGCGGCGTCCCATACGACGTCGGTGTGACCGGACAGGGTGGACAGCCGCCGTGGTGCGGCCCGGTCGCTCACGTCCCACAGCGCGGAGGTGCGGTCGTCGGACGCGGTGAGCAGGGTGCGCCCGTCCGGGCTGAACCTGACCGCGGTGACGGTGCCGGTGTGGCCGCGCAGGGTGGCGGTCGTGGTCGGCGCGGACGGGACGCTGAGGTCGTACAGCACGGTCAGGCCGTCCGCTCCCCCGACGGCGGCGGTCCGGCCGTCTGGGTGCAACGCCGTCGACGTGATCTGGTCGGCGCGCGGAGGAAGTCTCGCCACGGCGACGCCGTCGGCGGGCTGGTCGAGGTTCCACACGATCGCGGTCTGGTCGGCGCTGCCCGATACGACGGCGGTGCCCGCCGCGTCGAATCCGAGGTCCCACACGGCGTCCGTGTGGCCGGTGAGGGTGGCCGCCTTCACCGGGTCACCGGCGTCGGGCAGCCGCCACAGGTCGATCGTCCCGGACGCCCCGCCGATGGCCAGGCGGGTGCCGTCGGGGCTGAACGCCAGGCCCGCCGAGGACGTGTCGATGACCGTCTTGGACTTTTTCGGCGCGGCGGGGTCGGTGGTGTCGTACAGGTTCGTGCGGCCGTCGCGCCCGAGAACTGCCAGGCGCCTGCCGCCCGGGCCGAACGCGACTCGCGCGGCCCAGTCCGACCGGCCCGTCACGACGGCGACGCGGCGGGCGGCCTTCGGCTCGCTGACGTCCACGAGCAGCACGTTCTTCGTCGCCGCGCCGATCGCGAGCAGCCTGCCGCCGGGCGCGAACGCGATCGACAGCATCGGCGTGTCCGGATTGCCGAACGCCCCGCGCCGCTGCGGGGTGCCGGGGTCGGCCAGGTCCCAGAACACCGCCGACCCGTCCGCGGACGCGACGGCCAGCAGCCGCCCGTCGGACGTGAACGCGAGGCTCGTGGCGGGGCCGGTGTGCCCGGCCAGGGTCGCCAGCTGCCGGGGCCGGGCCGGATCGCCGACGTCGAACAGCATCGCGGTCGTGTCGGCGGAGGCGGTGGCCAGCAGTTTCCCGTCGGGGCTGAACGCCACGTCGATGATCGCGCCGGAGTGCCCGCTGATGGTGGCCAGTGCGCGGTGGCGGCTGCCGGCCGCGGTGTCCCACAGGGTGACGGTCTGGTCGCCGCTGCCACCGGTGGCGGCCACCTGGCCGTCGGGACGGAGCGCGGCGGCGCTGACGATGTCGTCGTGCCCTGCCAGCACGGCGCGGATGCGGCTGGCCGCCGTCGTGGCCACCAGCGGCTGCCCCACCGAGGGCTGCGGGTGCAGCGCGTACGCGGCCAGGCCCAGCCGCATCGCCCGGACCGGGTCACTGCCGCGGACCTTGGCGGCCAGCTCGGTCAGGGTCCCGGCGGCGGCGATGTCCCGCTGGTCCTGCGCGGCCTGGGCCTGCTGCTCGGCGCGCGCGGACTGGCGCAGCGCGTACACGGTGGCGACGGCGGCCGCCACGAGCAGCACCGCCAGCGCGGTTCCCCCGGCCCCTGCGGCCCTGATGGCCTGCCGGTGCCGCCGCAGATGCGTGCTGAGCAGCTCCTCCTTCGCGACCCGGTGCAGCGGTGCGGCGATGTCGCCGACGGCGGCGAGCAGCTGCGGCTGGCCCAGGGTCAGCGGCCCGGCGTCGCGGATGCCGCGCAGGTCCACCCAGCGCGGCTCGTCGTCGTGGATGCCGGCGAGCATCGGCGTCCCGTCCGGGCCGGGCGTCTGCCGCCACAGCGCCGGTGGCAGGGCCGTGGTCTGCTCGGGGTCGAAGCGGCGCAGGTGCTCGTCCCAGACGAGTTCACCGCCGGTCAGCGCGATGATGATCGACGATGGTGAGCGGTGTCGCAGCCAGTGCCGCACTTCCCGGTCGACGTAGGCCGACTCGGCCGCGCCGGGAGAGGCGAGCAGGATCAGGTGGCCGGAGTCGTCCATCGCCTGCTGCAGCGACGGCCACAGTGCCGGGTTGGCCGACAGGTCGGTGTCGTCGCGGAACACCCGCAGGGCGCGCGGCCGGTACCACGGCTTGCCGAGCACCTGGAGGCCGTGTTGCAGGCTGGTCGCCAGGTCGCGGTCGGCTGATCGGCGGTAGGAGATGAAGGCCGCGTAGCGGGTCGCCAAGGGATGCTCCCGTGTCGAGGTCGACGTGGTGGCGCAAGGGACCATGGTGGCACAGCGCTTGCCCTCGGGACACTCTGTGTAACCGTGCGTGGCGGGGCGCGTGCCCCCGGAGCAGCAGGACTTCGCCGCTCAGGGGCGCGGCTGTCGCCGATGCGACACCGGCCGTGCCGGTCCCTCTACAGCCGACATGCCAGCTCAGACCTGCCCGTTACCCCGCGCCGGGACGCGGAGGCGATCTCCGGCGATTGACGTCATCAGTTCTGCAGTCCAGCGGCGTACCGGGTGTCCTAGCCTGACTGTCGACAAAGGTCAGTAGATCATCGTGGTAAAGGAACGGGACGCGTATGCGGACGACACCACCGGCCGGCCGTCGCGGCCGTGCACTGCCCGCGGCCCGATGGGGTTTCGCGCTGACCGTGGTGGCCTCGGTCGTGCTGGGCCTGTGGGGGCTGGAGCTCTACACCCGCGATCCACGCCATCCGATCGACCTCAGCCTGCTCGATCTCGTCTATCACGACCTGCAGTTGTTCGTGCTCGACTCCAGTCCGCTGGAGGCGGGCGGGCCCTTCCCGTGGCAGCTGGAGATCGCCCGGTTCCTCGCCCCCGCCGCCACCGTCTACGCCCTGTTCGAGGCCGGCCGGGCGATCTTCGCCGTCGAGTGGCAGCGCCGTCGCCGTCGCCGCCGCCACGGTCACGCCATCGTCGTCGGTGACACACCCACCGCCACCGCCATCTCCGCCGAGCTGCGCTCCACCGGCCGGTACGTGGTCCACGCCGACACCGGCGACGCCGCCGCCCTGCACGATGCGGGTGTGGCCGGAGCCGCCGTGGTGTACGCCTGCGCCGACGACCGCACCGACAGCAGCGTCAACGTGCTCACGGTGGCCACCGCGAGCCAGGCCCGCCGCTCCGGCAAGGCTGGCCCGCTAGCGGTGTACGCCCACGTCAGCGACCCCGCCTACGCCCTGTCGCTGCGGGCACGGCACCTCAGCCAGCCCCACGTCGGCGCGGACTTCTTCAACATCGACGAGCTCGCCGCCCGGGAGTTGGTGCGCCGCGACGCCGCGACGTTCGAGCACGGCCCCGCGCACGTGGTGATCGCGGGCCTCGGCGCGTTCGGGCAGGCGATGGTCGTCGAGCTGGCGCGGATGTGGCAGCTGCGGGGCCGTGGCGACCAGCTGACGGTGACGCTGGTCGACCCGGCAGCCGCTGACCTCGCCGAGCAGCTGCGACGGCGCTGGCCCGCGGTGGCGGAGTCCTGCCGCCTGCGCCCGATGCCCGGCCACCTCGGCGACATGGCCGGGCAGGCGGTGTCGCCGCCGCCGCACCGCACGTACCTGTGCCACGAGGACGAGGACGCCGCGGTGCTCGCGGCGCTGACGGTGACAGCCCTGTGGCACGGCGGCCCCCGGTCGCTGGTGTTGCGCCTGGACCGGCTGTCCCGGCTGGCCGATACCTTCGGCAGCGACCCGGCCAGTCTGCTCGACGACTTCGAGGGTGTCCTGTGGCCGGTCAGCGTCGGCAGCTTGATCGTCAACACGGTCCAGAGCGACGACGGCACCATCCATGAGGACACCTACCAGCGTCTGGCCCAATCCATCCACCACCTCTATCTGCGTCGCCAGCAGGACCGGGGCGGTCGATTCGGTGAGACGGCGGCGCTGGTGCCGTGGGAGCAGCTGGACCCCGCCTACCGTCTGGCCAACGTGAGGCAGGCGCGTGACATCGGCGCGAAGCTCACCCGGTTGGGGTGCACCGTCGCGCCCCGCACCGGCGACGGCATCGAGACCGCCGACGACGTGCAGGTGGAGTCCCTCGCCGTGACCGAGCACGAACGGTGGATGGACGAACGCGTCCGGCAGGGCTGGACGTATGGCGACGTGCGTGACGAGCATGCCAAGACCCACCCGAGCATCAAGCCCTGGGATCAGCTGCCCGAGTCCGAACGTGAGAAGGACCGCGACGTGGTACGCGACATCCCGCTGATCCTGGCCGACTTCGGGCTGCAGGTCGTCCGGCTGCCGCAGCGCACCGCCACGGGCGTGCCGCAACCGCGCGGCGCGTGAGGCCCCGGCGGCCGGTCACCGCCGCCCGACCTCGGCGATCGCGCGGCGCAGCGCCCCGGCGAAGTGCCGGACGTCGTCGGGGCCGGGTCCGTAGGCGAGGATCCGCTCACCGTCGAGCATCTTCGCCAGCAGGCCCTGGGGCGTGCCCGTCAGCGCGACCCGCTCGTCGGCCAGCACGGCGACCCGGTCGCGCGCGCCGACGAGGATCCACCGGCCGGCGAACATCGGCTTGATGTTGCGGACCTCCCACAGCAGCGCGTCGGTCGGGTTCGACACGTCGATCACGACGATGTCGCATACCCCCGCCAGGCCTCTGATCGCCTGCTGCCAGAACGCCGTCGGCACCGCCACCACCATCAGGCGCGGCGCGAAGGTCTTGCGCGCGGCCGCCGCCAGCTGCCGCGCCGCGCCGCCGACCTCGTGCTGGCTGGTCAGTGCCCGGCTCGCCGCACGTTCGGCGCGACGAGCGGCGCGGTGCGCGCCCAGCGCCACCGCCATGATCACAACCACCAGGCACACGAAGAACACGGCGACCGCGAAGGCTAACGCGTTGATGATGGCGATCATGGGACCGGCGAGGAAACGTTCCGCGGTCGAGTCGGCGCTGTTGATCGCCTCGTCGAGGTTGCGCTGTGCGTCGGCGTCGTATCCGCCGCCGCACAGGTAGAAGATCACGATCGCGGCGAGCCCGCCCATCAGGATCCAGACTCCGGCCGCCACGCGCCGCTTGCCCGCACCCGCGCCGATCGGGACGACCATCGCGTCGTCGAGCGTGACCAGCCGCAGCGAACGGCCGGCGGCCGACTTCAACGCGAAACTCACCGTCCGGGTGGTGTCGCCGAAACCGAACTTGCGCAGGTACAGCCCGAGCAGGCGGCGACCGCGGATGACACGCAGGCCGACCACCGGGAACACCACTGCCACTGCGGCGAGCAGCAGCAACTGCCCCAGGCCGGTGGCGGACGGCGGAGTGTTCTCGACTCCCTCCACGATGTTCGAGCCGTAGAGCACCAACGCGCCCAGCGGCAGGACAGCCGCCAGGGCTCCGGTCACGAGCAGTGCCACGCCGATGCACACGGCCAGGAACCGGCCCAGGGAGCTCCAGCCGTGCCCGCCCGGCACGTCCTCGATGATCGTTACTGCCATGGCGTACTCCTCATGAAGAACCGACCGCCCGCAACAGCATCCGGTGCCTCAGACGACGGTACTGTCGGCTGCGCGACAGGCCGACTGAGCCGTTATCCGCGTCAAGGCCCTCGGGTCAGAGGCGTGCGGCCGGGTCAGTCGCGGTCAGGCGTCGCCGGCCGGTTGTAGGGTGCCCGTGTGAGCGGGTACGTGTTCATCAGCTACAGCCGGGCAGATCGCTCCTATGTAGAGCAACTCGCAGCCCAATTCGCCGCAGCGGGCATAGCGTGTTGGTACGACCACGCGCTCGCGCCGGGCGATCAGTGGGAGGACGTGATCCGCACCCAGGTCGAGGGCTGCGCGGCGCTCGTGGTGGTGATGACGCCCGACTCGGACGGTTCACGCTGGGTCAAGCGGGAACTGAACCACGCCGAGAACCACGGTAAACCGATTCTCCCGCTGCTACTGCAGGGCAGCGGCTTCTTCAGCCTGTCTGATCTCCACTTCGCGAACGTGACCGGCGGCCGCATGCCCGAGCTTGAGGTCCTGGACCGCCTCCGGCGGCTGGCGTCCTCTGGAGGACCGGACACGGTCCGGTACGAGGTGAGCCTCGTCCTCACCGGCCATGACAAACACGTATGGGTGGTCGCGTACGCGCCGGACGGACGCCAACTCGCGACAGCCGACGCAGCCGGCACGGTCCGGCTCTGGGACACGGCCGCCGGTACACCGCTCCACACCCTCGCCGGACATCGCGGCGCGGTGTTCTCGGTGGCGTACTCACCCGACGGGAGCCGGCTCGCCACGACCGGCGCGGACGGCACCGTCCGGGTCTGGAGCACAGCCGACAGCGCTCCCCTGCAGACCCTCCACGGCCATGACGATTCCGTATGGTCCGTCACGTACTCGCCGGACGGACGCCACCTGGCCACCGCGAGCGGCGACTCCCTCTTCGCTCCGCATCCCGGCACGGCCAGGATCTGGGACCCCGTCACCGGCAGTCAGGTGGCCGTCCTCACCGGTCACACCGACTGGGTCCGCATGGCGGTGTACTCGCCGGACGGACGCTACCTGGCGACGACGGGGGACGACGCGACGATTCGGCTCTGGAATCCCGACACCGGCCGGCTTGAGCGCACCATCGCCGCACATACGGCGGCGAGGTGCCTGGCGTACTCCCCTGGCGGGCTTGAACTCGCGGCAGCCGACGAGAACGGGGTCATCCGCCTGTGGAACCTCGACGCCGACGGCCGTCAACGCACCCTCACCGGCCACCCTGGCGGCACGACGTCACTGGCGTATTCCCCTGACGGACGTCGCATCGCCACCTGGGGCACGGACATGCTCGCGCGGTTCTGGAACGCGACCACCGGCAGCCTGGAGTACACCCTGCCCAGCCACGGTGGCGGCGTGGTGTCACTGTCCCACTCACCCGATGGCCGTCATCTCGCCACGACGAATCTCGACTTCACGGTGACCGTCTGGCGGGCGACGGCGCAGTAGATCACCCTCCCGGCCATAGCGTTCGTTCTCTCCGGATCGGTGAGTTCACGCCGCGCCCGGCGATCTGGCAGGAGCGGGTCACCACGTCGTCGCGTTCGGCGCGCAGGCTCCGCTCCGTCAGGCCGATGACGGCTGCCACTCCCGCCTGAGCAGCCCGTAGACCCACGAGTCGGAGACCTCGCCGTTCACGACGCAGTCTTCCCGCAGCGTTCCTTCCCGTACGAACCCGAGCTTCTCCAGCACGCGGGCCGATGCGACGTTGCGGGTGTCGGTCTCCGCCTGGACGCGGTTGAGGTCCAGCGTGTCGAACGCCCACAGCAGCAGGGCACGCGCGGACTCCGTCGCGTGGCCGTGGCCCCACGCCGCCTCCTGGAAGCAGTAGCCCAGCGACGCGCTGCGGTAGACCGGATTCCACCGGTTCAGGCTGCACCATCCGAGGAACATCCCGTCGGACACGCGCTCGACGGCCAGCCGGGCACCGGTGCCCTCCTGCGCCATGTGGCCGCATGCCGCGATGAACCGCTCGGCGCGGTCGCGCTCGCTCCAGGGCGGCGCGTCCCAGAAGCGCAACACATGGGCACTGCTGTGCAGCGCGAACAGGTCGTCGGCGTCCGCGTCCCCGAAGGGACGCAGTCGAAGGCGCTCGCTGTGCAGGGTCGGGGTGGGCAGCGACATGCGCGTCATGCTCCCCGCGGTGCCGATCGCCCGCAACGCGATATCCAACAGAACGTGGGCCCCGGGAGACTCCCGGGGCCCACGTCGTCATGTCATCCGTCTCGCTCGGACCGCAGACTCACGGCCCGGCGAGAGAGGTGACTCATCGCCTACCGGCGACCCTGGTTCAGCTGCGTCACCTGGTCGGCGGTGAGTTCGTACCCGTACAACCGGAAGTCGTCGATCAGTCCGTCGAACCTCGAATCCCCCCAGCTCGTGCCACCGATGAAGTTGGCCGTGGTGGTGCCGCCCACGCCTACGTCACCGATACCGATGGTGAAATCGGTACGGGTGGCCTGCAGGACCCCGTTGAAGTAGATCTTTCCGGTCGATCCGTTCATCGTGAACACCACGTGCGTCCACTCGTTGAGCGGCAGGTCCCTGCCCGCACCGAGCAGCAGCCGTTCCTGGTTGGCGACTCCGGCCGCCTTGAACGTCGCCCCGAGCCCGGTCGTCGTGCCGTTCGTCGACGACTGGATCAGGAAGAACGTGTCGGTGCTGCTGCCGATCTGGACCAGCGGCACCCAGCTCGGCAGCGTGTCCGGGCGGGCCCAGAACGACACGGTGAACTGCTCGTCGAGTCCGGCCGCGATGTTGTCGGCCATCTTGACGTGGTTGTTCGTGCTGGCGGCACCGCCGGGCAGCGAGACCGCGCTGCCGTACTTGCCGGCTGCGCTCCAGCCGGTCGTGCCCAGGAAGGAGGCCGCCCCGATCGACGACTTCGCTCCCGTGTTCGCGGCGGAGGTGCCCGTGTTCTCGTCGAAGGTGTAGCGGACGGCGACGCCCTCGTTGTACACCTTGGCGATGTCCGCGGCGGACAGCGTGGAGGTGTACAGGCGTACGTCGTCCATCAGACCGTCGAACGGTGCGTCGCCGTATCCGTTGCGGCCCAGCCAGTTGTTGGCCGTCGGCCCGACCTCGGTCATGCCGACGGTCAGGTCGGTACGGGTCGCGATCACCACGCCGTTGAGGTACAGCGTGCCGATCGAGCCCTGCCGGGTGAAGGCCACGTGGCTCCACTGGTTGACGGCCACGTCCTGCGCCGGGGTGGCGAAGACGCGCTCCTCGGGGCCGGTCTTGCCCTTGAAGGTGACGGCGAGTCCGGTGCTGCCACCGGCCTGTGTCTGCATCTGGATCTGGTAGTAGCTGCCCGCGGAGCCGAGCCCGTCACCGATGTGGAACAGGCCGGTCCAGTTCGACTTGGTGTCGGGGCGGACCCAGAAGGACGTGGAGAAGTTCGCCGCGCCCTGCAGCAGGTTGTCCGGCAGGTCGACCGCGTTGGTGTTGGCGCCGCCGGGCAGGTTGATCGCCTTGCCGAGCACACCGTTGGTGGACCAGCTGGTGGTCCCGGTCAGCACGGCCGAGCCCACGTTGACGGAGCCGGTGTTGGCGGCCGTGGTGCCCTGGCCCTCCTCGAACTCGTAACGCACCGGGATGCCCGTGGCGGGCGGCGGGGCGTTGTCGCCGACGATCACCAGGTCGTCGACCATCAGGCCGGTGCCGGTCCCGGTCAGGGTGAGCACCTGCGAGGCGGTCGCGGCGGTGAAGGTGCCGGAGTAGGTGGCGTAGGCGGCTGTCGACGGCTGCGCTGTCGTGGCGGTGAGCGTGGTGCTCAGGCTGCCGATCGACAGGTTGGCCGTCGCCGCGGCGGTCCCGGAGACCCGGGCGTCGCGGGCATAGCGCAGCGATATCCGGTATGTGGCACCGGGGGTGAGATCGCTGACGGTGCGCCGGAGGCTGCCCGAGGCACCCAGCGACAGCTGGTAGCCGGTGTAGCCGAGGCCGCCCTGACCGGTGGCGTTACCGCGCACGAGCTGGACCTGGCTGGTGACCGTCCACGGCACCATCCGGCTGTTGCCGGCGGCGACGTCGACCGTCGCGGGCGGGTTGTTGGTGCGCCACTCGGCGGGCAGGCGCGGGTACTCGAACTGGTCGACGACCCGCGGGTTGAGGTTGGTCATGATGACCGCGGGGTCGATCTTGATGATCTTCGCGACCGACGGGGTGCCGGCGGCGTCGAAGGCGAACAGCATGTACGCACCGGCCGGGGCGTAGTTGCCGTTGACCGGCGAGTTGATGGTCACCGTGCCACCGGACTGGGTGAACGCCAGGTTCTGGAAGTTCTGGTCGTTGTTGAACCCGTGCGTCACGGAGCCGTTGCGGAGCAGCGCGATCTTGGAGATGGTGCCGGTCGCGGTGATCTGGAAGGTGCCGTTGTAGCCGATCTTCGCCGGTGCCGTGTTGATCACCGGGCGAGGTGCGGGGTTGTTGCCGTCGAACAGGTACGACGGGGAGTAGTACTCCACATCGGTGTAGTTGCGCGGACCGGGAGCACCGCCACCGCCGGCCATCACCCGGCCGTCCGGCAGGAGCAGCGCGGTGGAGTGGTAGAGCCGGGCGCGCTCGTTCGGGATGACGACCTCGGTCCAGGCGCCGGTGTCCGGGTTCCAGATCTCGGGGTTGGTGACGTAGCCGCCGTTGCCGTTGTTCTCCCGGCCACCGCCGGTGACCAGCACGCGGCCGTCGGGCAGCAGCGTCGAGGTCGCCCAGTGGCGCTGGTACTTCATCGGCTGGGTCGCCGTGACGACCGGGTTGGCGGTGCCGCCGGTGATGTCGATGATGAAACCGGCACGGGCGCCGTCGGGGCCGCCGCCGTTGCCCCACCAGCCGCCGCCGACCTGCAGGATCTTGCCAGGGCGGTACATCGTGGCGGTGGAGGTGGCGCCGACCGGGTTGCCGTTGGCGCCCTGGTTGGAGATGTTGGTGGGCAGGGTGCCGCGCAGCGTCAGCTGGCCGGTGCCGCCGTTGCCGTACGGGTTGAGCTCGTACATCTGGGTGCCGGTGACGTTGAACAGCGTCCCGGTGGTCGGGGACACGAACGCCCGCGGGTACCACCAGCGGTTCTCGTCGTTGCCGGCGTGGTCGGACCCGCCGTCGCCGTACGCGGCCGAGTTCGTCGCGCCGGTGAGCTTCTTCCAGCCCGAGCCCTGCTCCGGGGTGTAGATCTCCGGGGTGAGCACACCGCGCCCGCCCGGTCCACCGGAGAGGCTGCCACCCTGCACGACGACGTCGCCGTTGGGCATGGTGGTGCCCGTCGGGTACCACCGGGGGTAGTTCATGGGCGCTTCGTTCTGCAGCCCGTTGTTCGTGGTGTAGCTGGTGACGCCGACCGCGCCGTCATTGGGGGCGTTGCCGCCCATGCCGTCGTCGCCGCCGACCGTCATCGTGGAGTGGTCGTGCGGGGACTGCACCTGCATGGCGCAGAACAGGTCGGTGTAGGTGGTGTTGGGCAGGATGCCGTTACGCAGGTTCGCCAGGGTCCGTGGCTGTGCCGGGTCCCAGATGTCGACCTCCATCTGGCCGCCCTGCGTCACCCCGTCGTTGCCGGTCCAGTCGTACGGCGTGGTGTCGTTGGCCCAGCCGCCGACGCTGCCGAACGACTGCACGCGGCCGTCGGAGGTCAGCGCCATGTTGATCGGCACCAGCGGCCACGGGGTGACCCCGCTCCAGGAACCGGCCTGGTCCTTGACCGGCGGGGAGCAGTCGCCGGCCAGCAGCTTCGCCGCGTAGGCGAGGCCGTTCTTCATCTGGGCGAGCATGTAGGACTCGCTGTAGGCGGTGCCCTCGTGGCCCATGGAGGTGTACCAGGACCGGCCGGAATCGATCGTCTGGCACCAGGTGACCGGGTGCGTCGAGCCCTGACGGCCCATGCCGTAGGAGGACTCGTCGGCCTGGATGAGGGTGCGTACCCACGGCGCCGGGTTGACGACCCAGTCGTACCACTCGTCGCTGCGGGTGAGGCTGGCCGTCACGCCCTGGGTGAGCGGGTGGCTGGTGTTCGTCACGAACACCCGGCCCGGCCGCACGCCCGGGTTCTCCGGGTGGCCTTCGGACACGGCGCCGACGAGGCGGGCGTAGAACGGGTTGACGTCGTGCTCGCTCTCGCCGACCGACCATCCGGTGTAGTGCAGGCCCATGAAGCCGCCGCCACCGCGGATGTAGGTCTCCAGCGCGGAGCGCTGCGAAGCGTTGAACAGCACGCCACCGGTCTGGGCGAAGACGACCGTGTCGCGGATGGCGAGGTTGGCGGTGTTGAACGCCGCCGGGTCGTCGGTCTCCTGGATGTCGACCGGCTGGCCGTACTGCGTGCCGAGCTGGTTGGCCAGGTCGCGCACGGCCTGGCGGGCCTGCACGTTGGAGGCGTGGAAGTTGGGCTTGTAGAACAGCAGGACGCTGAGCCGGCCGTCGTTGTCGGGGGCTGCGTGCGCCGCGACGGGGATGGACAGTCCGGTGAGGACCAGGGCCAGCGCGGCGACGGTGGCGACGGCTCTGCGGGACAGACCTCCCAGCATGCGGTCGAGATGGGAGCGGGCAGACCTGCGGGGCACTTTCATAAGAGATCCCTTGAGGTTCGGCGGCGTGGCGGCGAGAGGACGGACTCCGCCACGGAGCCTGAAGGTAAGACACTCGTGAATCGACTGTCAAGAACTGGGTCTACATACATGAACCCTTGATTTGATCCGTTCGCATATGAGAACCAAGATTCGCATGCCGATCTCGTATCGCCGGACAGTTGCCTCGCTGTCTGACGAATCGGGCGCACCGCAGGCGGCGTTGGATACGCAGGTAGGCCCGCCGGAGGCGTCTCCGGGGGCCTACCTGATCAGGTCGTGCCTGCCGCTCACCGCGACAGTGAGCGGTCGGTCAGCGCAGTTCGGCGATGACGGTCTTGAGCTCGGTGTAGTCGTCCAGGCCGAACGAGCCCAGCTCGCGTCCCCAGCCCGACTGCTTGAAACCGCCGCGCGGCAGGGTGACGTCGTCGGCGTGCCACGTGTTCAGCCACACCGTGCCGGCGCGCAGGCGCGCGCCCACGCGGTGCGCGGTGCCGATGTTGTTCGACCAGACACCCGCGGCGAGCCCGTACACCGTGTTGTTGGCCGCCGCGACGGCCTCGTCCTCGGTGTCGAACGGGATCGCCGTCACGACCGGGCCGAAGATCTCGTCGGTCTGCACGGCCATCTGCTCGTTCACCGACGTGATCAGCGTCGGCGCGACGAAGAAGCCGCGGTCGCCGACCGCGTCGGCACTGCCGGCGTTCAGCACCGCGCCGTCGGCCACCGCGCCACGGATGTAGCCCAGCACCTTCTCGTGCTGCTCCCGCGAGACCAGCGGGCCCATCTGCGAGGCCGCGTCGAAGCCGTCGCCCACCCGGATCGCCCGCGCGGCCGCCGCCACCCCCTCGACGACCTGGTCGAAGACGCCGCGCTGGACGTACAGGCGCGAGCCGTTGACGCAGCACTGCCCCTCGTTGAAGTAGCCGCCCAGCACCGCACCGGCGATCGCGGCGTCGATGTCGGCGTCGTTGAAGATGATGTTGGGCGCCTTGCCGCCGAGCTCCAGGGAAACCTTCTTGAGGTTGCCCGACGCCGCGGCGGCGATCTTCTTGCCGACCTCGGTGCTGCCGGTGAAGGCGACCTTGTCGACGCCGTGGTGGTCGACCAGCGCGGCCCCGGTGTCACCGAAGCCGGGCAGGATGTTCACCACCCCAGCGGGCACGCCGGCCTCCAGCAGCAGCTCGCCGAGGCGCAGGGCGGTCAGCGGCGTCTGCTCGGCCGGCTTGAGGATGACCGTGTTACCCGCGGTGATCGCCGGGACGATCTTGAAACAGGCCATCAGCAGCGGGAAGTTCCACGGCACGATGCCCGCCACGACACCGACCGGCTCACGGCGGGTGTAGGCGTGGAACTGCTTACCCGGCACCGACATCGGGATGGAGGTGCCCTCCATCTTGGTCGCCCAGCCCGCGAAGTAGCGGAACAGCTCGGCGGAGATCGCGACGTCACCGTCGCGGGCCGCCTCGACGCGCTTGCCGTTGTCGAGCGCCTCCAGCTGGGCGAACTCCTCCGCGTGGGCGTCGATGAGGTCGCCGATGCGCCACAGCAGGTGCGAGCGCTCGCGCGGGGTCATCCGCGACCACGGCGACGGCGACTCGAACGCCGTACGCGCCGCCACGACCGCGCGGTCCACGTCGACCGCGGACGCGTGCGCGACCTGGACCAGCACCTCCTCGGTCGACGGGTTGATCGTGTCGAACGTCCTGCCGTCCTTGGCGTCCACCCACTCGCCGCCGATGAGCAGCTGCTTGGGCGAGGACAGGAACGAGCGGACGGCGGGCAGGAGCGTGGAGTTCTCGTGGGACATGGTGGCCTTCCATATGTGCGGATACACGGGGGTCGAACGGTTATTTGATGATCGATACCTTCGACCAGTCGAGGGTGAGTGCGACGGCGACGATGATGATCGCGCCGTACAGGATCTGCTCGTAGGCGGACGGCACGCCGACGATCGGCAGGCCGACCCGCAGCAGCGTCACCACGAGCGCGCCCGCCAGGCTCCGCCACAGGCTGCCGTGGCCGCCGGTGATGGCGGTGCCGCCGACGACGATCGCGGCGACCGCCGGCAGCAGCAGGTTGTCGGCCATGGTGGGGCCGCCGCTGAACTGCCGGGAGACCAGCATGACCGCGGCGAGCCCGGCGCACGCGCCGGAGACGCAGAACGCACCGATCTTGACCAGGTCGACGGGTGTGCCCGCGAGCCGCGCGGCCGACTCGGAGTAGCCGGTGGCCGAGATCCAGCTGTGCAGCGGGGTCGCCTTGACGACGGCGGCGATCAGGGCGACGACGAGCAGCGCCGTCGCCGCCGACATCGGCACGTAACCGGCGAGGTACAGCTCCAGCCACGCGACCGGCGTGTCGTCGACGACCCGTACGGTGCCCGCGCCGGACACGACGAGGGCGACCGCGGACAGGATGCTCATCCCGCCCAGGGTGACGATGAACGACGGTATCCGCAGCAGCACGTGGGCCACGCCCTGTACCGCGCCGATCGCGGCCGCGACGGCGATGACGACCGGGGTGGCCAGGCCGCCGAGGTCCGGCAGCCACAGGGCCAGCAGGACGGTCGACAGCGAGGCCAGCGCCGCGATGGACAGGTCGATGCCGCCGCACAGGACGATGAGCGTCGCCCCCGCCGCGAGCACGATGAGCGGCGCGGCGGTGCGCGCGACAGCGGTCAGGCTGCGCTGGGTCAGGAAGTCCGGGTCGGCGATCGTCAGCGCGGCCACCAGCGCCACCAGGGCGATGAGCGGCATGAACCCGGTGATCCGCTGGGCGCGGCGGGGGCCGCTCTTGGCGGTCGCGGGTTCGGCGACCGGCGTCACGGCGACGGGAGTGCTCATACCATCTCTTTCACGAGGTCCAGGGGGCTCGGCTTGCCGCCGTTGGGGCAGGCGACCTCGGTCACGACCCGGCCGTCGTTCATGACCAGGATGCGGTCGGCCATGCCGATGGCCTCCTCGAGGCTGTCGGCCAGCAGCACGGTGGCGACGCCGCTGGCGGCGAGTTCGCGCATCAGCCGGTACACCTCGGAGCGGGCGCCGATGTCCAGGCCGCGGGTCGGGTGGTCCAGCAGCAGCAGCCGGATGTCGCCGGCGACCAGCCAGCGGGCCAGGACCACCTTCTGCTGGTTGCCGCCGGACAGCCGCTGGATCGGGGTGTCGCGGGTCGGGGTGCGGATGGACAGCCGCTCGATCCAGCGGTCCACCAGCCCGGCCTGCTTCGCGGGGGCCACGAACGGGCCCGCGCAGCGGGCCTTCTGCTTGGTCAGGGTCATGTTCTCGGCGACCGACATCGGGCCGACCATGCCCTCGGTCTTGCGCTCGGCGGGCACGTAGCCGATACCGGCGGCGCACGCGGCGCGGGTGTTGGGCAGGCTGATCCGCTTGCCGTCCATCCGGATCTCGCCTGCGGTCGTCGGCTCGATGCCGAACAGGGCCCGGCAGACGTCCTCGCGGCCCGAGCCGTGCACACCGACGATCGCCACGACCTCACCCGCCGCGACGTCCAGGTCGACGTCGCGGAACGACGCGCCCGACAGGCCGCGTACGGACAGCCGAGGCTCGGCGGCCCCGACGGGCGTGGCGGCGTTGGAGTGGTAGTGGTCGTCGGACCCGGTGGAGCCGATCATCATGCGGTGCAGCTCGCGCGGGACGGCCCCGGCCGTGGCGACCTCGCCGACCGACTGGCCGCCGCGCAGCACGGTCACCCGGTCGCACACGTCGAGCACCTCGTCCAGGCGGTGCGAGACGAAAACGACGGACGCGAACTCGCGCAGCCGGCGGATCTGCGCGAACAGGGTGTCGATCTCCTTGGACTCCAGCACCGAGGTCGGCTCGTCCAGGATGATGACCGGCGGGTGCTGGCTGCGCTGCTCGATGCGCAGCACCTTCGCGATCTCGACCATCTGCCGGTCGGCGAAGGAGAGGCTGTCGGTACGCGCCAGGGGGTCGATCTTCGAACCGATCTTGTCGAGCTGCTCCTGGGCCAGCCGCCGCATGACGTCCCAGCGGTAGACGCCACGGCGGACCGCGCCGCCTTCGCTGCCGAGCAGGATGTTCTCCGCCGCGGTCAGGTTGGGCACCAGGGACTGCTCCTGGAACACCATGCCGATGCCGTGGTCGGCGGCCTCGACGACGCTGCGCAGCTTGACCGGCTCACCCCGGACGTAGATCTCACCGGCGTCGGGGGTGACCAGGCCGACCAGGGCTTTGAGCAGCGTGGACTTGCCCGCGCCGTTCTCCCCGGCCAGACCCAGCACCTCGTGCTGGTGGACGACCAGGTCGACGCCGTCGAGGGCCTTCACCCCCGGGTAGTGCTTGACGAGGCCGCGGACCTCCAGCGCCGGCACCGGCGCGGACGTCGCGGGCTCCCGCTCGGCTGGGACGCTCACTTGACCACCTGGTTCCTTCGACGCTGCGGGATGACCGCGGCGGCGACCGCGGCCACGACGATGAGACCCTCGACGCCACCCTGCCAGTACGGGCTGACCCCGACCTGGACGAGACCGTTGGTGAGCACCATGACGAGCAGGACACCCACGGCGGAGTGCAGGATGCCGCCCCGGCCGCCGGTGAGCAGGGTGCCGCCGACGACGGCGGCGGTGATGGCCGAGAAGTCGTATCCGTTGCCGGCCTGCACGAGACCGGCGCCGAGCTGGCTGGTCACCATGACCCCGGCCAGCCCGTAGAACGCCCCGGCGAGGGTGAAGACCGCGACCTTGTACGGCTTGACCCGGACCCCGGACAGCGTCAGCACCTCCTCGGCCCCGCCGATCGCGTACGCGTACCGGCCGAGCCTGGTGTAGCGCTGGATGAGCCAGCCCGCCAGGATGCACGCGGCGGCGATCCAGGTGAGGTAGGACAGGCCCAGGAAGCGCTCGATCGCCCAGCTCTTGAGCATGACGTCGGAGATGTTGGGCTGGACCCCGGCGAACATGAGGGTCGCGACGCCGAGCCCGATGGCCGACACCCCGAGCGTGGCCATGAACGACGGCACCTTCAAAGTGACCAGCGCGAGCCCGCTCAGGAAACCGAACGCGCAGCCCATCGCGACGGCGACGGCGATGCCGAGCAGCCCGAGGTCGTTGTCGTTGCGGTTGTTGGCCACGAGCAGTGACACGGTCAGCGCGGAGGCGCCCATCACCCCCGCCGACGACAGGTCGATGGACCCCATCATCAGCACGAAGGTGATGCCGCAGGTGACTACGGCGAGCACGGCGGCGGCGTCGACGATGTTCTGGACGTTGGCGATGCTGCGGAACTGCGGGCTCAGGGCCGCGAACACCGCGAAGATGACGACCAGCGCGACCGGTGGGCCGGCGTCGCGAAACGCCGTGCCCCGCCGAATGATCCGGCGGGGCACGGCGGCCCCGGTGGTGACCGTCACTTCAGGGGCCCGGCCACACGCTTGAAGACGTTGGCGCAGTCGAAGTCCGCGGGGTCGGTCTTCGGAGCGGCGAACTGGGCGGCGTTGTCCTTGGTGATGAGGAACTGCTCGGCGAAGAACGCCCGGTTGTCCGCGGCGATGTCGGCGACCTTGATCTTGCCGGTGGCGGCGCAGAAGCCGATCGCCAGGCCGATGCCGCCCTGCCAGGTGCCGTCGCTGGAGACGGTGGCGGTCATGGTGCCGTTCTGGACCGCGGTGACGGCGTCGGGCACGGCGTCGATGCCGACGACCGCGACCTTGCCGGACTTGCCCGCCTGCTGGAGGGCTTCCAGAGCGCCGAGCGCCATGTCGTCGTTGGCGGTCCAGATGCCCTTGATCTTGTCACCGTGCTTGGTCAGCAGCGTCTTGGTGACCGTCAGCGCCTCGGCGCGGGAGAAGTTGGCGGTCTGCTGGTCGAGCAGCTGCACGCCCGGGTTCGCCTTCAGCGACTCCTGCAGGCCGGCGAACCGGTCCTTGGCGGCCGCGGTGTCCAGCACGCCCTGCAGCGCGATGATGCCGCCCGAGCCGCCGATCGACTTGGCGAGCGCGTCACCGATCTGCTTGCCCGACTCGACACCGTTGTAGGTGATGTGGCTGATCCACGTCTTGTAGTCCGACGGCTTCAGGTCGGCCGGCTTGTTCCACTGGGTGACCAGGAATGCGCCGGCCTTGTCGGCTCCCTTGACGATCGGCGCGGTGTCCGAGTCGCCGTTGGGGAGCACGTTCATGACCAGGCACTTGGTGTCACCGGCGAGGATCTGGCTGATCTGCTCCTGCTGCTTGGTCGAGTCACCGCCGTAGGTGAGGCGCTGCTGGGTGAGGCCGACCGACTTGGCGAAGGCGTCGCCGCCGTTCAGCCACGAGGCCTCGTACGGGTTCGACTCGTTGCGGACCTGGCCGACCAGCTTGACGTCGGCCGGCTTGCAGGCGCCCGCGGCGTTGGGGTCGGCCTCGCCGGCCGGCGCCTCGCTGCACGCGGTCAGGCCTGCGACTGCCAGGGACAGGGTCAATAAGACTGCGGTGGGACGGAATTCGATCTTCACGTTGATCCTCGATCTCTTCAGTGCCGGAACATCCGGCTGGGGGTGACGCAAATCGAGCGAGAAAACCTGCCGCCGGTGGGCTGGTGGCGGTCGGCGGATCGTACGGGTTTGGTGCGCTGGAGGCCAGGGTCAGCGGGCCATCCAGCCTCCGTCGACGACCAGGACATGGCCGTTGACGTAGTCGGCGGCGGCGGAACTCAGGAAGACGGCCGCTCCGGCGATGTCGGAGGCGTCTCCCCAGCGGCCCGCCGGGATGCGCTCGAGGATGGACCGGGAGCGGTCCGGGTCGTTACGCAGCGCGGTGGTGTTGTCGGTGTTCATGTAGCCGGGTGCGATGGCGTTGACCTGCACGCCGTGCGGGCCCCACTCGTTGGCCAGGGCCTTGGTGACCCCGGCGACGCCGTGCTTGCTGGCCGCGTACGCCGCCACCCGCAGGCCGCCCTGGAAGGACAGCAGGCTGGCCACGTTGACGATCTTGCCGTGGCCGCGCTCGGTCATCGGTGCCCCGAACTGCTGGCAGAGCAGGAACAGGCCGTTGAGGTTGACGTCGACCACGCGGTTCCACGACTCGCGGCTCACGTCCACCGAGTCCGCGCGGTCGATGATCCCGGCGTTGTTGACCAGGATGTCGACCTGGTGGTCGCTGTTGACCTGCGCGGCGACCCGCTCGACGGCGTCGTGGTCGCTGACGTCGAGCTCGACGATCCGCACGTCACGGCCGAGGTCGGCCAGCTGGTCGCGGGTCGCGGTCTGGCTGCCCGGCCGGCCCAGCAGGACCAGGTCGGCTCCGGCCTGGGCGAGCCCGCGGGCGATGGCCTGCCCCAGGCCGCGGCCCGCACCGGTCACCACGGCGCGTCGGCCGGTCAGGTCGAACGGGGAAGCGGCGTTCACAGATCCTCCAGCGCCACTGGCTGCAGATCGGTGTAGTCGTTGTTCTCCCCGCCCATCGCCCAGATGAAGGCGTACGAGCCGGTGCCGACGCCCGAGTGGATCGACCACGGCGGCGAGATGACGGCCTCGCGGTCGCGCACGACGAGGTGGCGGGCGGCGCCCGGCTGGCCCATCAGGTGGAAGATCCGGTCGTTGTCGGCCAGGTCGACGTACATGTAGACCTCGGTGCGCCGGTCGTGCAGGTGCGGCGGGAACGTGTTCCAGACCGAGCCCTCGGCGATCACGGTCACGCCGAACTGGAGCACCGCGGTCTGCAGCTCCTGGCCCCAGGCGTAGCGGTAGAGGCTGCGCTGGCTCGCGCCCTGCGCCGTGCCGAGCTTCACCGGCTCGATCGCGGCGTGGCTCAGCAGGGCGGTGGGGTAGGTCGCGTGCGCCGGGGAGGAGACGAAGTAGAACGCGGCGTCGGCACCGGCGAACACGACCTCGCTGCCGCGGCCGACGTACAGCCCGTCGAGGTGGCCCAGTTCGAACTTCTCGCCGTCGACCAGCACGTGGCCCGACTGGCCGACGTTGATGATGCCCAGCTCCCGGCGGGTCAGGTGGGAGGGTGTGCCGAGCACGTCCCAGGCGGGCAGTTCGAGCCGGCCCGCACCGGGCACCGCACCGCCGACGACCAGCCGGTCGTCGTGGGTGTAGACCCCGTGCACCTCGCCGGTGCTGAACAGGTTCTCGACGAGAAAGTTCTTTCGCAGGTCCGCATTCGTCGCCGTCTCCACGCTGGACGGCGATGCGGAGTGCCTAACCTCGATCAAAACTTCTCCTCGTTTGTGAACCCGGTTCCGCTATGTGAACTGACCGCGACCATACCTATGGCCCCGATCACGAGTCAAGGGGCCGAAGTCGGTCCCTCCATGTGAACTGTGGTTTAGTGTTGTACGCCGGGTACGTGCGAACATGGTTGATTGATGAGGAGGCCCGCGGTGGACGCGGACAAAACGGTCAACGGCAGCTCCGGCACCTCGGAGGTCAAATCAGCCGCGCGTGTCCTCGACGTCCTGGACGACATAGCCGCCAACGGCCCCGGCACCCAGCTGCAGCTGGCCACCCGCCTCGGCATCCCCAAGAGCAGCCTGCACGCGCTGCTGCGCACCATGTGCGCGCGCGGATGGCTCGACACCGACCAGACCGGCAGCGTCTACCGGCTGGGCGTGCACACGCTGACGGTCAGCTCCGCCTACATCGACGGCGACCCGGTCCTGGCCCGCGCAAGCGCCGTGATGGACGAGATCGCGGCGGCCACCGAGGAGACGGTCCACCTGGGCCGCCTGGAGGGCGCCGAGGTCATCTACACGGCCAAGCGCGAGTCCAAGCACCCGCTGCGCATGTACTCCGCCGTCGGCCGCCGACTGCCCGCCTACAGCACCGCGCTCGGCCGGGCGATGCTCGCCGAGATGCCCGAGGACGTGCGCGGCACGTTCGTCCCGCACCAGATCAAGGCCATCACGTCCCAGACGATCACGAACCGCGACGTCCTCATCGCGACCATCGACAAGGCCGCCCAGCTCGGCTACGCGGAGGAGACCGAGGAATCCTGCCTGGGCGTACGCTGCTTCGGCGTCGCGCTGCCCCTGTCGCACCAGTCGGTCGACGCCCTGAGCATCGCGGTCCCGATCAGCCGGCTCAAGAAGGGCCGGGAGGACTTCATCATCGAGACCCTGCTGAGCGTCAAGGCCCGCCTGACGGCGATGCGCGACAACCGCCTCGCGCGCTGACGCGCCCTCTTCACGGCGGTGGGGCCGACCACCCACCGGTCGACCCCACCGCGCCACCCGTCCAGGCCGCTGCCGACAGGCGTCGGTAGCCGCGCGTGCGCACCGCCCGGCCGCGCCGAGCCACGCGCACCCCGACGGCGGTGTCAGCCCTTGTCGAGCGCGGCGATCACACCGGCGCGACTGGCGTCCTCACTGGCCAGCACGCCGCCGTTGGCGACGACGTCGGGCGTGATCTCGGTGAACACCATGCGGACGTCCTGCGCACGGGCCCCCAGGATCTCGACGGCATTGTCGGTCACGGCCCGCGCGAACGCCCTGCGCTGCTCGACTGACCTGCCCGCGAGCAGTTCGACGGTGATGTTAGGCATTGCGCCCTCCCCAAATGGCTGTCCACGTGATGGACCTGAGTTCACTGATGTGAACGCACGCTACCGCGCCGCCTGGTGCGTCGCAACGCAGGACAGCACCCCGGTCCAGTTCACATACTTGACATTGGTTCGACCTGTTGGTCGAATCACTGCGACCCCCGCGGCGGCGAGCCCGCGCACGGACCCCCGGCGAGCCGACTCGTCCTGAGGCACGAGGATGCGACATGCGGCGCAACGACATCGGATCCGCCCTGGTCCCGGCCGTCCGGCACCACCGCCGCTCGGCCCGGACCCTGACCTGGCGCGTCACGCGGGTCAGCGCCGCGGCGCTGACCGTCGGCGTGTTCGGCTTCGCCTCCCCGGCCGCCGCCCACGTCAGCGTCACCCCGTCGACGACCGCGGCCGGGGCGCACGCCGTCCTGCAGTTCAGCATCGGGCACGGCTGCGGGGACTCGCCGACCACCAAGGTCACCATTCAGATCCCCGCGCAGATCACCGCGGTCACCCCCACCCGCACAGCGCTGTGGACGATCGCCAAGCAGACCGCGACCGTCGACCCGCCCGCCGTGGACGCCCACGGCAACAAGATCACCCAACGGGTCGCCTCGGTCACGTTCACCACGCAGACCCCGCTCCCGGACGGCTACCGCGAGGTCCTCGAACTCACCGTCCAGCTACCCGAAGCCGCCGGAACCGCGCTCGTCTTCCCGACCATCCAGACCTGCGAGCAGGGCGAATCGGCCTGGATCGAGGTCCCGCAGGACGGGCGGAACGTCGCGGAACTCGAACTGCCCGCGCCGAGCTTCACCACCACCGCCCCCACGGCGGGCACCGCCCACCACCCGGCCACCGGTGACGCCCACGCCATGCAGCCGCCCGCCACCGCGGCTGCCCCGGCGACCGATCGCGCGCTGACGCTCGCCGCGCTGGCGGCCGGCATCCTCGGCTCGATCCTCGGCGGTGCCGCGCTAGTACGACAGCGCCGCAGGCCATGACCGGACGGCGGTCACGGCGCATCAGGGCGACGACACTGCTGGTGCTGGTCTTCGTACCCGCGATCCTGCTCGGCTTCCCGCAGCCCGCCCAAGCCCACGCGCACCTGCTCAGCAGCACCCCTGCCGAAGGCGCGGTGCTGCCCAGCCCGCCCGACCGGGTCCTGTTCACCTTCGACGAAGCGGTCCGCGGCGTCCCCGGTGGCGTCCAGGTCTACGGACCACAGGGGGAACAGGTCGAGGCGCGTCCGGCCGTCACCGGGACCGAGCTGGAGGTCGCGCTGCCCGCCCGGCTGAACAACGGCACGACCGTGATCACCTGGCGGGTCGTCTCCGAGGACGGCCACCCCATCAGCGGCGCGCTCACCTTCTCCGTCGGCGCGCCCACCCCCGTCAAGACCCCGGCCGCGAACGGCTCCGACAGCACCCCCGCAGTGCCCTGGACGCTGACCGTGTCCCGCGTGTTCGGCTATCTCGGCCTCCTGCTCGCCGCCGGGCTCGTCGCGTTCGCCACCCTGTTCCTGCCCGCCGACCCCGGCCTCGACCAGCCCCGGCGCCGCCTGGCCAGGCTCGCCCGCGCCGCCGCGGCCGTCGCCGCCGTGGCCTGGCTCGCCGCGCTGCCGATCACCGCGGTGTACCTGCTCGGCGGCGGACCTTCGCTGCTCGGCGAGGGAGCCACCTGGTCCTCCGTGCCGCTGACCGAGTACACCGTCACCGCGGCCGTCGTCGGCGGACTGGCGCTGGCCGTGACCCTGCTCGGCCCCGGCCCGGCACCCCGGCGCACTGCGGCGGTGGTCGCCGCCGCGCTGGCGGTCACGGCTCCCGCGCTGGTCGGGCACGCCCGCGCGGCGAGCCCCGAACTGCTCGTCGTCGGCGCGGATGTGCTGCACCTGCTCGCGGGCGGCGTCTGGCTCGGCGGGCTGGCCGGCCTGGCGCTGACCCTGCCGACGATGTCCGGTCAGGGCACCGTCGCGGCCGGGGTGCTCGCCCGGTTCTCCAGCGCCGCCGCCGGCGTCCTCGCGGCCCTGGTCGCCACCGGCACGCTGCTCGTCTGGCGGATCCTCGGTTCGTGGACCGCGCTGGCCGACACCGGCTACGGCCGCCTCGTGGTGGCCAAGATCGCCATCGCGCTGGCCGCCATCGCCATCGCGGCATGGAACAGGTGGTCGCTGCTCCCCCGGCTCCAGCACGCGGCGAGCAGGACCCGTCAGGCGCACGTGCGACCGGTGGCCCGCGCCACCGCGATCGAGGGCGTGCTGCTCGCCGTCGCCCTGCTGGTCACCGGATTCCTCGTCGACACGAGCCCCGAGGGCGGCACCCGGCCCGCGAGCGCGTCGACCGAGGCCAATCCCGACACCCGTGACACGACCCTGGGCGACATCAGGGTGCGGGCCTCGCTCACCCCGCTCACCCGCGGCCCCAACACCATCACCCTGCGGCTGAGCACCGCGACCGGCGAGCCCACCGAGGGTGTCGCACCACCGGTGGTACGCCTGACCGCCGACGGGGCGGCACTGGGCGCCATCCCGCTGACACAGGTGTCGGCGGGCCACTACACCGCGCAGGTCATGCTCCCGGTGGCCGGAACGTGGCGGATGCAGGTGTCGCTTCGCGTCAGCCAGTTCGCCAACCCCGTGGGTGAGCTGGAGTTCACCGTCAGCTGACAGCCGCCGCTGACCTGCCCGTTCAGGGGTGGGCAGGTCAGCGGCGTGGGCGGGACCCTAGCTCCGCGACCACTTCTGGTTGGGGCCGCCGTTGCAGGGCCAGATCTGCAGCAGCGTTCCGTTGCCGGTCCCGGCGTCGACCGCGTCCAGGCACTTGCCGGACGCCACACCGACGACCGTGCCGTCGGCGTTGACGTTCCACTGCTGATGGGCCAGGCCGTTGCAGTCGAAGATGGTGACCGCGGCCCTGTCGGCGGTGCTGGCGGCGTCGACCTCCAAACACTTCGTGCCGTACACCCTCAGCTCCCGTGACGTCGTCGCCGTCCAGGTCTGGTTGGCGGCGCCGTGGCAGTCGAAGAGCGTGACCCGGGTCCGGTTGGCCTGGGTGTTGTTGGGCACGTCGACACAGCGGCCGGAACCCTGACCCTTGAGCAGTCCGCTGGCGGTGGAGCCGCAGCTGGTCATGCCCGCGGTGTAGGGACAGACGACGGCGGCGAAGCCGCCGCGCTGGAGCATCGCCACCGACAGGGTGGCGGTGCTGGTGACCACGCGGGTCTCGCGCGTCAGCGCGCTCGCGCCGTCCCGGACGGTCTCCAGCAGCCACTGGCCGCCGCCCAGGAAGCTCAGCGGCGCCGTATACGTCTTCGCGGCCAGCGCGGACACCCCGCCGATGTACCACCTGCCGCCGTTGCGCCGGGCGAAGTAGGCCTCCTGCCCCGGTCGGCCGCCGAGCAGCCGCGTCTCGTCCCAGGTGGTGGGGAGCTGGTTGAGGATGCGCAGCGCCTCCGGCTGGGATTCGTAGCTTTCCGGGTTGTCGGCCAGGTGCTGCCAGCCTGATTCGAACACGATCGCGGTCGCGAGTTCGTGGGCGAAGGTGGTGTCGCGGTTGTACGGGCTGAAGATGACGGGGGTGTAGTCCATGCTGGAGATGACGTTGCGGTGGAACGGCACCATCGTGTTCTTCGACGCCCGCAGGTACTGCTCGCCGCCGTGCACGGCCTCGGCGGTCATGACGTGCGGCCAGGTGCGCTGCATGCCGCGCGGGGTGGCCGAGCCGTGAAAGTTGACCATGAGCTGGAGCTCGGCGGTCCGGGCCAGGATCGCGTCATACCACTGCAGGGTGGGCTGGGTGAACTCGTAGATGAAGTCGACCTTCACCCCGGCCACGCCCCAGTTCTTGATCCGTGGCAGCCACGTTTCCCGCTGCTGGGCGGTCCAGAGGTTGGCGGAGTTGAACCACAGGATCACCTGTACGCCCTTGGCGCGGGCATAGCTCACCACGCTGGGCGCCCAGCTCTCCTGCCACCCTTCGTCGATGAGCACGTAACCCCAGCCGTTGCGGGCGGCGAAGTCGATGTACTGGCGCTGGCGGCTCTCGTTCGACGGGCTGGCGTGTTCGGTGAGCCAGGACCAGGCGACGGTGTCCGGTGTGACCCAGGACGTGCTGCTCAACCGGGACGGCGCGGACAGGTCGTCGACGATCGTGGACCCGGTGATCGCGGCCAGGTTGCCGACGGCCGCGGTGCGCCACGGCGTGGACAGCGGCAGATTAGCGGTGATGGCCGCACTGTCCAGCGAGGTGTTGTAGGTCCCGGCTCCGGCGGTGTGCGTCAGGCTGGCCGCCGCGTACCGGCCGTCGAGGCCGGCCTCGGCCAGCAGGGCGAAGACCCCGTTGACCTCGAACAGCGCCGGGACCCGGAAGGTGCCCGCGGCCGCCGCTCCGGCTGTCGTCTGGACCGGGTAGCCCTGGTCCTCACTGTGGGCCGGCAGCAGCCAGGCGTTGGCCGCGGCCGGCACGGTCCAGGACGACGCTTCGCGGCGTACGGTGACCGATCCGCTGCCTGGCAGCACGTAGCGGTAGGCCGCGCCGGTGTTCGACGCGCGCACGACGACGTCCAGCCGCGCACCGCCGGTGCCGGTGAAGGACAGGGTGGTCTCGTTGTAGGCGGTGGACCGGTTGCGCTGCTTGCCGGTGGTCATCGCGTAGGCCTCGGTGACGGTCCGGTCGGCCCGGCCGGTGAAGGCGAGGTTCCTGGTCAGGTCGGCCGCGCTGGTCTCGATGCCGATGGCTGACGGGGACAGCACCGTGGCGCCCTGGCTGGACACGGCGAACGACAGGGTGCCGTTGTCGTTGAGCGTGACGTGGGCGGAGGTCGGCGAACCGGTGGACGGCCCGCTGACCGTCCAGGTGGTCGCTGCGGCGGCGGAGCCGGGGGTGACGCAGACGATGGCCGCTGGCAGCACCAGGGCCAGCGCGCCGCGCAGGAGCACCGATCGGCGATGTCTTCTTTCAAGCATGCGAGATGCCTTTCCGGAACGGAAGCGGGTTCACGCATCGCCGAAGGACGTGAACAGGAGCGGGTCCATGCGGCCCTGGCCGTGCTGAGGGTCGCTCAGCCAGGGTCGACCCCGGCTGAGCGATGGGGAGAGTCTGTGGTCAGCAGAGCACCGGCCACCCACCGAGCGAGCAGGTCGCCGGGATGAAGGCATCGGAGTAGGCGTAGCTCGTCTGACCGCTCAGACTCAGCCCCACTGTCGCCGACAGGACCCGGTCGCCCTGCACGGCAGGGATGTATTTGGTGCAGAACGGATCGGTACTGCCGCAGCCGTAGGAGTTGCTCGCGGTCGCTCCGCTCACCGACCAGGAGAACGTGGTGCCCGGTGCGGCACCGGTGACCTGGAACGAGACGACGTAGGTGAAGGCTGCGGTGCTCGTGCCACAGGAACTGGTGTAGCCACTCGGGCCGGGCTGGACGCGGCAGGCCGCGCTTCCGGTGACGGCGTACGCCGGAGAGGTGAGGGCGAGGGACCCTGCGACAGCGGTGAGCAGGGCGACGGTCAGGGCTGCTAGTCGTGCGCGCATCAGTGACTCCAGGATCGGGGACCGGATAGGACGGAACATCATTGTACTTAAATGTCTCGACATCTTGGGATCCTGGATTTTGCTCACCGGCGCGCGCGTCGCCTGGAGACGCGGGAGCGGTTCGCGAGTGAGCCAGCATGATCACGCCCCGCATGTCTGGTCGCCGCCTGGAGCCGCACACCGCCGCAAGCGCCGAACCGTGACTCACCTTCGGCGATCTCGCCGCGCGGCGGCCGGACGGCCGTGGTGCCGACTGCCCGGCCACTCGTCATCAACCGGCGCGACAGCGGATTTCCATACACGCATGCTGAATTCGCAATAATCACTACAACAGTGAATGATGCGAGAATCACTCCCATCTCTCATCAGATCCTATTGCAGCCAAACAATCTCTCCCGAGAGACGCATCCCCCCACATACATTGACGCATAGGGATGTTCCAATAAGGATGGACGCACATCGCTCCCCCCAACCGAAGGGAAGTCTTGTGAGTCCCATCTCGAAATGGTCAGCAGTGACCGGCCTGGCGGCCGCACTCGTGCTGACCAGCGCGACGGCAGCCCTGGCTGACCAGCCGACCACCGTCGCCGACCGCAACGGAAACATCACCGCGGTCAACCGCACCATCGACGGCCGGCCCGTCACCAATGAGGCGGCCGCGAAAGAGGTCGTCGCCTATTGGACGCCCGAGCGCATGGCCGCCGCCGTCGACCTCGACTTCGCCCGGCCCAAGGCGACCGGCAAGGAAACGAACACCACGTCCAAGCCGAACGGGAAAGCCGGCACGATCGCGCCGGTGGCACCGCGCATGAGCGTCGACCGCGGCGCGAATCTGCTCAACGAGTCGCTGGCCATCGGCAAGCTGTACTTCAACACGCCCTGGGGCGGCTCGTCGTGCTCGGCCAGCACCGTCTCCAGCGGCAAGCGCCGCCTGGTGATGACCGCCGGGCACTGCGTGCACAGCGGCGGGGCCGGCGGGTCCTGGTACGGCAACTGGGTGTTCGTCCCGCAGTACCGCAGCGGCAGCCAGCCGTACGGCTCGTTCGCGGCCTACACCGTGGCGACCCGCTCCGCGTGGGTCAACAGCGGCAGCTACCCCGAGGACATGGCCATCGTCATCATGAACAACGGCGGCTACTGGGGCCTGAAGGTCGTCGACACGGTCGGCGGGCACGGCCTGCGCTGGAACTGGGGCTACGGGCCGTACATGACCGCGATCGGCTACCCGTCCAACCTCGGCGGCGGTGAGATCCAGTGGTTCTGCCAGAGCGGCACATGGCAGGGCCACGACCAGGTGATCCGCATGTACTGCCCGATGACGTACGGCTCCAGCGGCGGCCCCTGGCTGCAGGAGTACAACGACGCCACCGGCTACGGGTACATCAACAGCGTCGTGAGCCACGGTGACAACCCCGGCAACGGCGAGTTCGACGGCCCCTACTTCGACAACGACATCAAGAGCCTCTACGACTACGCGGAGGCCCTGTCCCCCGCGTGACCGGTGAGCTGACGCTTCGCACCTGAACCACCGGTGAGCCCTGGCCCAGGCCGGGGCTCACCGGGCGTCGCGCCGCCGGCGTGCGCTCTCGAAGTCGGCGACGTCAGACATCCAGGGACCGTACGGTTCGAGTGCGGCGCAGCCGCCGCCGACGAAGGCGCTCAGCAGCTTCCGGTATCCGCCGATCCCGTCGACCAGGCCGTACTCGACCAGGTATTCCGGTTCCGATCCGGCTTCGCCCTGTCGCACGGTGGTGATCCGGGCGACGGAGTCCGCGTAGAGGTGAAGCTGGATCCCTTCGCCCATCGCCTCGTCCTCGATGGTGAACACCTCGTTGTCCCCGGCGTGGCGATCGGTGACGAACTCCCAGAACGCGGCCGAGGCGGTGCGGGAACCGTCCCGCACCCACTTCTTCTCCCCGCCCTTGTCATCGGTGAACGTCAGCGCCGTCTTGCGCGCACCCTCACCGAGGTCGGCAGCCTCGTCCTCATCCTCGACGGGCGTGTTCCTGGAGCGGCCCGCGGCCTCCGAGCACATCAGGAAGCTCACCGTACGCACCGCGTCGTCGGCGAGTGCGGGGTGTTCACGGCGTACGGCCGTCTCGACCGCCGCCGCCATCCGGTCCCAGTCGCGCTTGTCCGTGGCCCGCTTTCCGCGCCGTGGATCGAGTCCGATCCGCATCCCGGCGCACGCCTGCTCCGCGGTGGCGATCACGGCCAGGACCTCGGGCAGCAGCGCGGGGTCGACGGCGTCAGGCAGCCGCTTCGGGATCGTCGAACCGTGCACGTACTGGCCTGTGTACCGCAGCAGCGCGGCGTCGAGCGGGCCGAGGACGATTCCGCGCTCGGCGCGACGGCGGTCCGCGAGATACTCCTGCGCCCGCTTCTGGTCCGCCTCCGCTGTCGCGGTGCGCATCGCCGCGCAGACCTGACCGCGCTCGAGCAGTGCGATGTCGGCCCCGTGGGTGATGAGCCGGCTCTTTTCCCAGGGTATGCGCCGAAAGAGCGCGTCGACGTCCGCGGGCGCACCGAGCAGGATCGGGTCCAGGAGCGCGACGGCGGCGTTCTCGTCGAGCGCGCCCCGGGTTCCGGCGGCCTCGCACAGCGGCAGGACCGCGCTCCACAGCAGCAGGTGTCTGGCCAGGTCGTCCTGGATCACCGCGAGATGGGCCGGCCCGATCGGGAAGGTGAACGTGCGGGGATCATGGTTGGCGTCGGCCCCGGCGCCGAGCATCAGCCTCAGCTCGCCGTCCTCGCGGATCACCTGCGGGATCCAGCCGCTGCGGCGCGTGAAGACGACGTCGTGTCGCCCTGTCATGACCACCGCGCGAATTCGGTGTCCAGACGCGGGTCGGTGCGCACCCAGACCTCGCCCCCGGCGCCCTCGACGGGAGCCTCGACGCGGCTCAGGCCGAGGAATTCGATCAGTTTGAGCAGCTCGGCCCGTTCGGCGCGGTCGTCGTCGGCATCATGGGAGTCGAAGAAGATGTAGTACTGGTCAGTCGGGTCGACGATGCCGGAATTGGACCAGATCCGAGCGACCTCCTCGATCGCCGCCGCTTCCGTCGTGAAGGTGGCGGCGCGGGCGGTGCCGCGGGTCTCCGGTGACGCGTCGAGGTCGTCGAGGTCGCCGAACCACTGGCCGAAGCGGTCGAGTCCGCCGAATCCGTTCTCGAAGAACAGCATCGCGCTCGGAAGGTAGCGATTGGGCCTGTCGACCTTGAGGTACTCCGACCGGGGCTGGTCGCCATCCTTGCTCCGGGAGATCACCCCGGCACCGGGCATGAGCACCAGGCGCTGTCCGGCCGGCTCGTCCGTGACGGTGTATGTGTCGGACTCGCGGCCCCGGAAGAAGTCAGAGAACGCCATGTAGGCCTCTTGCGCGTCGCCCACGGTGACCTGCTGGTCGTTGCCGTCACCGACGGCGAAGACGAACTGTTTCGGGCCGGGTTTGTAGGGACGCGCCATGTGCTTCCTTCGTTCGGATGTGAGAGATCCACTAGTGTAGTCGGAACCAGTGCCGACCTGCCGTGATCCTGATCATGGGCCTGCCCTGCGCACCGACGCTGACCGATCCGTGGGCACTCAGCCCGCCGGTGCCTCGCGCACGGAGATCAGCTCGGTGAGTCCCGACACGGTCAGCACGGGAAGGAGCATCCTGTTCGCCACGAGTTCTATGCGGTCGGCCTGGGCGAACAGGACTGCCAGCCCCGCGCTGTCGAGGTATTCGACTGCGGCGAAGTCGAGCAGCACAGGCGCGGACGCGCTGCTGATGGCCTCGGCGAGCCGGGCGCTGTTGGTCATGTCGATCTCACCGCAGATGGTCAGCCGGGTGCTGCCGTCCTCGGTGCGGGCTGTGCTGACGTCCAGTGGCGTGGCGGTCATCAGGGGATCCTCGCGTACATGTCGACGGTCGTGCCGGCGCTGCCGGAGTTGATGTTGACGTGCTGCATCATAGTGCGCATCAGGCCCACGCCTCGGCCACGAGCGGGGTTCGGCGTCGGGCTCTTCCACCGTCCCGTGTCGGCGACGACGAGCCTGAGCCGGTCGGCGAACGCTTCGGCGCGCAGTTCGATGGGTTCTCCCGGATTGTCGCGGTGTCCGTGCTCGATGGCGTTGGCGCAGGCTTCACCGGCGGCCAGCAGGACCCCGTGGGCGGTGTCGCCCGGTAGTTCACACCGGCGAAGCCAGTCGCGCAGGGCACTGCGGACGGGGGCAAGCTGGCCAGCATCGGCGGGGAAGGTCATCTGCAGCGGACCTGGATGCCGGTAGACCAGGAACGCGACGTCGTCCTCGAAGCCGCCTTCCGGGGTCAGCTGATCCATGACATGCGTCGCCAGCTGGTCGACGTCGGCGTCGCGACCTTCGTGCAGCGTCGTCGTGGCGCTGGCGATGCCCTGATCCAGGGGGCGGCGGCGTCTTTCGACGAGGCCGTCGGTGTAGAGCATCATCGTCGCTCGCGCCGGCATGACGTGCTCGGCCTGGCCGCGAATCCTGCCCGGTGCGGCGGCCAGCGGCAGGGACCGGCCCCCGTCGAGCAGGTCGGTCCGCCCGTCGCGGTGGGCGATGATGCCCGGCGGGTGTCCGGCGCTGGCGTAGGTGAGGTGACCGGTCCGGGGGTCGAGCACGCCGCAGAACACCGTCGTGCAGACGGCTCCGGTCGTCGCCGCGGCGAAGTGGTCCATGGCCATCAGGGTGCGGGCGGGACTGGGGTCCTGCAGGAGCAGCGCCCGGCAGGCGCTGCGCAGCTGCCCCATCACCGCTGCCGCGGGCAGGCCGCGGCCCACGCAGTCGCCGACCACGATGCCGATCCGGCCGTCGGGCAGGGCGATGGTGTCGTACCAGTCGCCGCCGACCTCCAGGGGTGTGGCGGCGGGTTCGTAGCGTACGGCGAAACCGTGCGGCAGTTGTGCGGGACCGAGGATGGCGCGCTGGAGGGCCAGGGCCGTCTCCCGCTGCTGGTCGATCTGGTGGGCGCGGGCCAGTCCCTGCGCGAGACTCGCCGCGAGCAGGGACAGCAGGAGCCGGTCGTGCTCGGCGAAGGGGCGGTCCGGACCGAGGTCGAGCCAGATCACCATGGTGCCGTGCGGGTGTTCCAGCCGGATGCCGGCCCGGTCGGCGCCCGAGGCCGTCGCGGTGAGGTTGGGGCCGTCGCGCAGGGCGGTGATGGCGTCGCGGTGGTCCTCGGGCAGCTGTGCCCAGTCCAGCGGCGCTCCGTCGGCGCCGGTGACCGCCGGTGGGGTGGCCGCGCGGAAGACGACGCCCCATGCCTGAGCGCCGCGCCAGATCCGCTGCAGTTCGGTGAGCGCGCCGGTGGCGGCATGGGCGAGGTCGGCCGCCTGCGTCAGCCGGACGTTGAGGGCGGCTATCGCGGAGTCACGTTGTATCGCGTGATGCTCGGCTGTCACGTCGCGGAAGGTGCCGACGGTGACGGTGCGGCCGCTGTCGGGGTCCTGGGCCTTGTTGAAGGTGGCGTTGACCCATACCCGGTGACCCTGGCGGTGCACGACGGGGATCGTGTAGCTGCCCCGCGCGTCGTGCAGGAGCGTGTCGAACGCGGTCGCCACCTCGTGGTGCGCGTGGGGGTCGGTGTCGGCGTCGGGCCACCACGGGTGTGTCGGCTGGTAGGGCAGCCCCTGCGGGCCGTAGCCGAGGATGTCGGTGAACGCGGTGTTGATCTCGATGACCGCGCCGTCGCCGTCGCAGACGAAGAACGCCTCCTGCAGCGAGTCGATCAGCGCGGTTCGCCAGCGGGCGTGGTGGTTGCGGGTCCGGGCCAGTTCGACGTTGGCCCGCACCCGCGCGAGCAGTTCCGCCGCGGCGAAGGGTTTGATGAGGTAGTCGTCGGCTCCGGCGTGCAGGCCCTCGATGGACGCCTCCTGCTCGGCCCGTGCCGACAGCAGGACCACGGGCACGGCCTCGGTGCGCGGGTCGGCGCGCAGCGCCTTGAGCAGTTGCATGCCGTCGAGCTGGGGCATCATGACGTCGCTGATGATCAGCTCCGGCGGCGTGGCGCGGGCCTGGGCAAGGGCCTGCCGGCCGTCGACGGCGGTGCTGACGTGGTAGCCGGCGGCGGTCAGCAGCCGGGCGAGGTAGTCGCGCATGTCGGCGTTGTCGTCGGCGATGAGCACGCTGGCCGGCCTGGACAGCTGGGGGGTGAGCAACGGCGTCGCCTGCTCGGCGGCGCTGACCGACTCCGCCGACAGGTGGCCGGGCCCCCAGCGCAGCGCTTCCTGCACGTAGGGTTCGGCGGCGACCGAGGGACCCGCGGCGCTGGTCGCGGCGGTCAGCGCGGCGGCCGGCAGGTGTCCGCTGCCAAAGGGGATGCTGATGGTGAAGCGGGTGCCTTCGCCTTCGGTGCTGTCGGCGACGATGGTTCCGCCGTGCAGGGCGACCAGTTCCTTCACCAGCGCCAGGCCGATGCCGCTGCCCTCGTTGGACCGGGAGCGTGCGTTCTCGATGCGGTGGAAACGTTCGAAGAGCCGGGGGATCTCCTCGGCGGCGACGCCGATGCCGGTGTCGGTCACCTCGACGACCGCGTGGTCGCCGGATCCGCGGACGGTGACCGTGACCGAGCCGTCGAAGGTGAACTTCAGGGCGTTGCTGAGCAGGTTGAGGATCACCTTCTCCCACATGCCGCGGTCGAGGTGAACAGGCCTGCCCAGAGGCGGGCAGTCCACGACCAGGCGCAGGCCGGCCTTCTCCACCGCCGACCGGAAGATGCTGGCCAGGTCGGCGGTGACGGCGGCGAGGTCGACCGGCTCGTAGCTGGCCTGCATCCGCCCGGCCTCCAGCCGGGAGAAGTCCAGCAGGCTGTTGACCAGCTTCCCCAGCCGCAGGCCGTTGCGGTGAATGACGTCCAGTTCCGCCCGCACCGCCGGACCGGTGTCCGGATGGCGCCGCAGGTCCTCGATCGGTCCCATGATCAGCGTCAGCGGGGTGCGGAACTCGTGGCTGATGTTGGAGAAGAACACCGTCTTCGCCCGGTCGAGCTCGGCGAGTTCCTCGGCCCGCCGCTGCTGCGCCTGGTAGCTGCGGGCACTGGCGATCCCGGTCGCGACATGTCCGGCCACGAGTTCCAGGAAGGACCGGTATCCGTCGTCGAGGGGGCGGTAGCGGTTCAGCCCGGCGACGATGAACCCGTACGCCGCTCCGCCATGGCGCAGCAGCGGCACGATCATGGCCTGCGCCGGTGGCAGCGGCCATACTCCGGCCGGCAGCTCGGCATATCGGGGTGAGTTCAGGTCCACGAGCTGGTCATCGACGCCGGTCGCGACCGGCCACACCTGATCCGGCCCGCCCAGGGCGATCGCCGGCGCGGCGGCCGGATGCCCGGTGCGGACGCCGGTCGATCCGGCCAGTCGTGCCGTCGTGCCGTCGATGAGATAGGTGAGCGTGAAGGGCAGGTCCCACCGGTTGCGATCCAGCTGGCGGCTGGTGAACGTCAGCAGCTCCTGCTGGGTGCGCACGATGCTGAAATCGGATCCGAGGTCGCGCAGGGTGGCCATCCGCCGTTCGCTGATGACCCGGGTGGTGTCCTCGCTGACGACGCAGAGCATGCCCACGGCCGTGCCGGACTCGTCCCGCAGCGGGCTGTAGGAGAAGGTGTGGTAGGTCTCCTCCTGGTAGCCGGACCGTTCCAGGAACAGCAGCAGCGCCTCGTCCCAGGTCGCCCTGCCGGTGGTCAGCACCGTCTCGATGCGCGGGCCGATGTCGTCCCAGATCTCGGCCCAGACCTGGCTGGCCGGCCTCCCGAGAGCCCACGGGTACTTGTGCCCGAGCGTGTCGCGGCGGTACGCGTCGTTGCAGAAGAAGGTCAGCTGCGGACCCCAGGCCATCCACATCGGGAATCGTGACGACAGCAGGATGCCCACCGCGGTCCGCAGGCTCTGCGGCCAGTCGCCCACCGCGCCCAGCGGCGTCGCCGCCCAGTCGACCGCACGCATGTCAGCAGCGACGGCAGGGTCGGCGGAGAACACGTCGTCGTTGAGACCGTCACCCGAAGCTGTCACCTGGCACCCGCCCACATGTGCTCACCTTGCCATCCGTCCACGGTCATCTGCCAGCGGCCGAACGCCTGGACACTGGCCGCTGACGAAGCCCGGTGCGCCGACGTGGCCACGCACCCGGTACCCCGATTGCCGTCGTTCATGCCGCAGCCGCACGTCGTCACGTATCGGTGGCAGCCCGACCACGGAACCGGCGATCCCGACGTCGCCGACAGCCTGGCGGCATCGGCCCGACCCGGCGACGAAGCGCCCTAGCTGATCATGCCGAGCCAGGCGCTCCCCGGCTGCGTGTCGGACAGCAGCCGCCGCAGCACCTGAGCTTCGGCGTCGTCGAGGGTCTCCGCGAAGCGCTGCAGGGTCAGGTGGCGATCGCCGACACCGCTGAGTGTCGCGCGCAGCTGCGCGGCGGCGGCGTCGGCCTCACTGCGCACCGGTTCGTACGCGTGGGCACGGCCCGCGCGGCTGCGGCGTACCAGCTGCTTGTCCACGAGGCGGATCAGGATCGTCTGCACGGTGTTGTACGCGGGCGCCGGGTCGAGCCGTGCCTGAACCTCGGCCGGGGTCATCGACCGGCCCCCGGACCACAGGACGGTCATCACCTGGCCTTCGAGTTCGCCCGCGGCACGGCGGCGACCGGCGCTGTCATTCATCCCCTGAACCATATCTACGCGGTGGTATCGCCCGGTTCGGCTGCGTGGCCCACCGGGGTCGACGAGCGTGCCCGGAGACTGTTATGCGCCGGGCGCGGCCGTCACACCTTCCGGTAGCGGGCCTGGAAGTAGCAGTACACCCCGAACAGCGCGAAACCGGCCGCCGCGACGAGCAGCAGCGCGTATCCGAACGGCTGCTGCGCCAGGGTGTGCAGCGCCCCGTCGAGCCCGGCCGACTTGGCGGGGTCGAAGGTGGCGGCCGCGATCGTGACGAGCACCCCGGCGACGGCGTACACCGCGCCTTTGCCGGCATAGCCGAGCTGACCGGTGCGAACCGCCGCTTGGAACTCCCCCGCGCTCATCAGGTTCCGCCGCAGGTTTCGCACGAAGCCCTTCCTGATGCCGTGGACGACCAGGACCAGTCCCACCACGGTGACCGCGATGCCCGCGGCGCCGACCAGCCACTGCCCGCCCGGCTGGCCGAGCACTCCGGATGTGGCCTCGCGCTGCTGGCTGCCGGTGGCCGGGTCGCCGCCGTCGGCCACCTGGATGGCGGTCGCGCCCAGCGCGCCGTAGGCGATGGTGCGCCCGGCGGAGACGACCCGTTCCAGCACGCGCCTGCCACCCTGCTCGTCGAGGTGGCCGACCGCCGCCTCGAACAGCTGCCAGATCGCCATCGCGACCAGCCCGGCGGCGATGGCCCAGACCAGGACCCTGCCGAACGGCTGCCCGGCCAGCAGCCGGAACGCACCCGACTGGTCACCGCGGGCCGACCGGCCGTGGGCGATCTGCAGGGCGAGCCAGCCGACCGCCAGATGCAGCAGGCCGTAGCCGAGCAGACCGGCTCGGGTCAGTTTCTCCAGTGCGGGGCTGTCGCCGGCCGTCCGCGCCTTACGACGGGCCGTGGTGGTGAGGCTCATGTCCTGCCGATACCAACCGACGGGCTCCGGCAAACTCCATCCACCTACACCACGTAGGAGGCCCTGCGCCGCAGGTCGGCCCCGGCCTATCGCCGGTGGGTGATCGTCGCGGTCACCGTCGTGCCGCCACCGTCGCCGGTGCCGATCTCCATCCCGTCGGCGAGCGTGCGGACCAGCCACAGGCCCCGGCTGTCGGGCGTGCCGGGCTCAGGGCGCACCTGTCCATCGATGCCGGCCGGGATGCCCGGGCCGCTGTCGGAGACGCTGCAGTAGACGGCGTCGGTTCCGGCCCACAGCCGTATCCGGCCCTCGCCGCCGCCGTGTCGCACGACGTTGGTGGCCAGCTCGTACGCGACGAAGACGAGCGCGTCGACACGGTCCGCGGGCAGACCGGCCGCGTCGGCGTGGGCGGCCACCGCCGGGCGCAGGCTGGCCAGCTCCGCCTCGGCGAACGGCAGCTCGACCAGCAGCACCGCGTCGGCAGGCAGGCCCTCGGCCGGGGCCTGGGCGGAGCGGCTTCCGGGTTCAGTCGTCATGGCGGACCGTCGTCATGGTGACCCGCGCCAGGCCCTGTAGTCCGAGCGCGGCGAGCACCTGGGCCGAGATCGGTGTGCAGCGCACGGTCATGGTCTGCTGACCGGTCAGGCCGAACGCGGTCTGAACGATCACCCCGGCGGTGCTGGTGTCCATGAACCTGAGCCGGGTCAGGTTGACGTCGAGGTGGTCGTCGAGCGCGAGCGCCTCGGACAGGGCGAGGGTGAGCGGCTCGATCGCCCGGTAGTCGATCTCACCGGCGACGCGCACGCCGGTCGGCACGTACTGGCGGCAGATCCGCAGCATGGCGTCGTCGTGGTAGGTGACGGCGGTGACGTTCATGCCGTGGGCGTCGGCTGCCGAGGCCATCGTCACGGTGTCGAAGCACTGGCGGTCGTACTGGCATGCCGCGGTGGCGTTCTGCCCGGCGAGCAGCCGGGTCAGCCGCGACTCGTACTCCATCAGTCCCGCCACGCCGTTGACCGGGCGCAGCGCCCAGCACATGTCGCCGGTCACCCGCAGGCCGCCGTACCCGTCCCGGTGGGCCAGGTCGATCTGCTCCTGCAGGCTGTCTATCGTGCTGGTGGGGTCGAACGATCCCTGCGGCGTGAAGAACTCGCCGCTGGGGCCGACCTGTAGCTGCCCGGACCGGGTGGCCGACGCTACGCCCAGGCCGCGACCGGCGAGTTCGTCGGCCAGTGCCGTCTGGCTGACCGCCTCGGTAAGGCACAGGACCTTCTCGCCGAGTCGGAGGCCGTCGCGCACGAACGCCGCGACGATGTCCAGGCGCTCGTCGTTGTCGGAGAATGTCAGACAGGCATGATCACCTGGCTTCAGGTCCTCCACCGACGTACCGCTCACTGCGACTCCTCCAACCGACATGGCGAGCACCACCGTAGCGTCTCTGCCGGCTCGCGCAGCGCGTACCCGGGACCCGACGGGGCAAACCGGTTGCGTAGGCATCCCGGCGCGTCGTGTCGTTCCCGGCCGTGGGCTGTTCGGCGCAGGTTGCCGGTTTGGCAGGTCAGAGCGGCCGCACGGCTGGCGGCGAGGCTCTGCGAGGAGTCAGCCGAACCTGGCTCAAGGAAAGTTCGGTGCAGATGACTATACCCGCGTCGGGCGGGTGAGCCTGCCTGGTGAGGTCAGCGGCGGCGCTGACCTCACCAGGGCCGCATCAGCGGTACCCGGCGGCGACGATGTTCGCCTGGACCGCGTTCTCGGTGACGTCGGTCGGATAGCCCGCGACCATGGCCCCCTCGTAGAAGGTGCCCGCGCTGGCGTTGGCGCCGCCGTCGGGCTTGCAGCAGTCACCGCCGCTGCCCAGCACGATGGCCCCCTGCTTCTTCATGGGGCTGTATCCGCTGGGCAGAGCGCCGTCCCAGAGCGTGTAGAGGCTGCCGGACTGGGCGTTGCTGCCCTTGATGGCGAATCGCGAGACGCCGTTGTTCTTGAGCGTGGCGGTGACGAACTTGCTGGTGAACGCCCGCTGGTTCGGGTTCCAGGTGCTGCTGCCGCCGGGGAACAGGCCCCATTCGAGATCGGCCTGCACCCACGGTCCCGAACCCGAGCAGCCGCCGAACCAGCAGCTGGTGCCGAAGTAGATGGCGTCCATCGCGCCGGCCGCGTCGGCTTTGCGGGTGGTCTCGCTGTTGCCGTAGTCGAAGCAGCAGCCGCTGTTGACGTGCGTGCCGCTGGTGACCATGTACATGCCTTCGGGCGCGCTGCCGGTCGGGACACCGGTCAGGTGGCCGTCGCGCCAGTAGCTGTTGCCGGGGTTGATGTACAGCGAGTACGCCTTGCTGCCGCCGACCGTCAGCGACTCGGTGGTCGCCACGGCCGGCCGGCTCTGCGGTGATCCGGGGACCACGCTCGAACCCTGGTACCAGAGGTCGTTGCCGCGCCCGGACTGGTCGAACAGCACCGTGATGACGCACGTGGTGTTCGCGCAGAACGTGTCCTGCGCCGCCGCGTTGGCCGTACCGCCGGTGCTCAGCACCCCGATGTTGCGGGTGGTGCCGTCCGAGGAGCGCCTGACCTGGTACAGGTTTCCGGTGTAGGAGCGGTACAGGGCTCGGGTGGTGCTGTGCGCGGCAACGCAGGGGGTTCCGCCCGCGGCGTAGATGTCGCATGGTCCGCCCCCGGCGGGTGGTGTCGAGGTCGGGGTCGGGCTGGGCGAGCCCGGCACCGACTGCGCCCACTGCTGGTTGGCGCCGCCGTTGCAGGCCCAGAGCTGGACCTTCGTGCCGTTGGCGGTCGCCGCGGCGTTGGCGTCCAGGCACAGGCCCGACTGCGCGCCGGTGATGGTGCCGTTGGTGTTGAGGTTCCACTGCTGGTTGTTCTGGCCATTGCAGTCCCAGATGATGGCCTGTGTGCCGTTGGCGGTGCCCCGGCCGGAGGCGTCGAGGCATTTGCTGCCGTAGACCGTCAGCTGGCCGCCCGTGGTGAGCGTCCAGGCCTGTCCGGTGCTGCCGTTGCAGTCCCACAGCTGGGTCTGCGGGCCGTTGGCGGTGCTGGAGTTCGGCACCTCCAGGCACCGGCCGGACTGGCCGCCCACGATCCGCGTGGGCGTGCCGACCGTCGCGGCCAGTGCGACGTCGGCCTGGACGGCGACGGCCAGACCAGCGACGACCAGGGCCGCCGCCACGGTGGCGGCCGCCAGCCGGCGGGGACGGCGGGTTGTCGGGGTGATCATCGGGCCACCTCCCGGGGTGCGGATCGCGGGGCACTCGGGGCCGGTCACGGCAGGGTCCACTTCTGGTTGGCGCCGCCGTTGCAGGTCCACAGGGCCACGACAGTGCCGTCGGCCGAGTTGTTGCCGGACACGTCCAGGCACTTGCCCGACTGCGGGTTACGCAGCGACCCGTCGGACTGCGCCGCCCAGACCTGCGCCGCACCGCCGGTGCAGGTCCACAGCTGGATCTTCGTGCCGTTCGCCGTGCCGCCGCCGCTGACGTCCAGGCACTTGCCCAGTGCGCGCAGCGTCGCACCGGACACCGTCCACGTCTGCGCAGAGGTCCCGTTGCAGCTCAGTAGCTGGATCTGCGTGCCGTCGGCCGACGAGCCGCTGCGCACGTCCAGGCACTTGCCCGCCAGGCCCTTGACCGGACCGACACCCGTGCTCGCGGTGCCCTTGACCAGGACGAACTCATCCACGTCGAAGAGGAAGCCGCTCGGCCCGGTGAAGGTCAGGTACAGGGTCTGGGTGCTGGACGGGACACCGGACAGGCTGGTGGTGACGTTCTGGAAGTTCGTCCAGCTGCCGGTGTTGGGCACGGTGACGGTGCCCAGCACTGTTCCGCCGGCCGAGCCGGTCCGGACCTGGATCGTGCCACCGGCGCCCGCGGAGGCCACCCGGGCCCGGAACGAGGTGCTGCCGGTCAGATCGAGGCCGTTGTACGCCGCCCAGTCGCCGGATTCGATGTTGCCCAGCACCTGCCCCCCGTTGGCGCCCGACTTGGCCAGCGCCGAGACTCCGGCGGCCGAGGAGTACGACTCGGCCTGGCGGGTGATGTCGCCGGTCGGCGGGGTGCCGCCGAGGTCCTTGATCCGGATGTTGCGGTAGCCGACGTCGTCGCCGGTGCCGTGGTTCTGGATACCGACGTATCCGGCCATCGACCGGGCCGCGTTGGTGTTCGTGTAGTCGTTGATCTTCGAGCCGTTCAGGAAGACCTGCAGCCGCTCCCCTTCGACGAGCAGTTCGAAGGTGTTCCACTCCCCTGGCGGGTTGAGGGCCGCGTCGCGGGCGGTCAGGTCGGCCGACTGCAGGCCGTAGATCGCGCCGGTGGTCTTGTCGGCGGAGTCGGTGGCGTCGATCTGGACCTCGTAGCCGCTGTCCAGCGCTCCCTGCGCGCTGCTGGGGGTGGGGAACCCGATGACGACACCGGAGTTGTCGTCGCCCGGCACCCGCCAGTCGAGCTTGAGCGAGTAGTTGACGTACTCGCGGGTGGTGTACCAGAGCATGCCCATGCCACCGGAGGACGTGAGTGTCCCGTCGGAGTTGGCGAAGCTGCCCGGCCCGACCTGCGACCAGCCGCTGGTCGAACCGTTGTAGAGGGCGGTGTAGCCGGTCTCCGGGCGGCAGTCGGCCTTGGCCCGGCCGGCGGCGTAACGGATGCCGCCGAGCAGGTGGCCGCGGAACGCCGTCTCGGAGTAGGCCGACGGCGAGTGCCCGCCGCCGGTGTAGAAGGCCCGGCCGCCGCTGTAGGTCTTGCACCAGGCGTGCGGGTGGTCGGTGCCCATGGAGCCGCCGGAGTATGAGGACTCGTCGACGGTGGCCAGCACCCGTGCGGTGGAGCGGGCGTTGGTCTGGTAGTTGTACCACTCCTCGGTGCGGGTCCAGGTCGGCGACAGGTGGGCGGTGGCCGGGTGGGACCGGTTCTCGACCTTGATGTTGGCCTGCTGGATCGCCGGGTGGGAGGCGAAGTACGCCCCGACGAGGTTGCCGTAGAACGGCCAGCTGTACTCGGTGTCGGCGGCGGCGTGCACGCCGACGAAGCCGCCCCCTGAGCCGATGTAGGACTCGAACGCGGTCTGCTGGCTGGAGTTCAGGACGTCGCCGGTGGTGTTGAGGAAGACGACCGCTTCGTACTGGGCGAGGTTGCCGGTGGTGAAGGCGGTGGCGTCCTCGGTGGCGGTGACGGTGAAGCTGTTGGCCGCGCCGAGGGACTGGATCGCGGCGATGCCGGCGGCGATCGAGTCGTGTCGGAAGCCGGCGGTCTTGGAGAAGACGAGCACGTCGTAGGGGGTGTCGGCGGCGCTGGCGGGGCTGGCCGCAGCGGTCGCGGCGAGGGCGGCGAGGACGGCGGTGGCCGCGCCGAGGGCGGGTCGCAGGAGTCTGCGCATGGGGGCTCTCCTTGGTCGGGAAGGGGACGCGAGGCCCCTCACCGGTGCGGGACCACCGGTGAGGGGCCGTCGCGTCAGGGCAGGGTCCATTTCTGGTTGGCGCCGCCGTTGCAGGTCCACAGGGCCACGACAGTGCCGTCGGCCGAGTTGTTGCCGGACACGTCCAGGCACTTGCCCGACTGCGGGTTACGCAGCGACCCGTCGGACTGCGCCGCCCAGACCTGCGCCGCACCGCCGGTGCAGGTCCACAGCTGGATCTTCGTGCCGTTCGCGGTGCCGCCGCCGCTGACGTCCAGGCACTTGCCCAGCGCACGCAGCGTCGACCCCGACACCGTCCACGTCTGCGCAGAGGTCCCGTTGCAGGTCAGTAGCTGGATCTGCGTGCCGTCGGCCGACGAGCCGCTGCGCACGTCCAGGCACTTGCCCGCCAGGCCCTTGACCGGACCGGTCCCGGGGGAGGTTCCGCCGGTGGACAGGGTGAACGAGTCGAGGTCGTACAGGAAGCCGGTCCCCGACCCGGCGAAGGTCAGGTACAGGGTGGTGGCGCCGCTCGGCGGGCCGCTGATCGTGCCGGTGACCGTGGCGAAGGTGTCCCACGAGCCCGTGACCGGCACGGTCGCCGAGCCGAGCACGGTGCCGGTGGCCGAACCGGCCCGGATCTGCAGCGTGCCGCCGCTGCCCGCGGATGAGACGCGGGCGCTGAATCCGGTGACGTTGCTGATCCGGTAGGGCTGGAACGCGATCCAGTCGCCGTTGTGGATGTCACCGACGGTCTTGCCGCCCTCGGCGGCGCTCTTGTCGAAGGTGGAGATCCCCGACGAGGTCTTGAAGTGCTCGGCCTGGCGCTTGCGCGGCTGCAGCGTGTGCTGGGTGTGCGTGGTCAGGCCGCCGGCGTCGGTGTACTCGGCGTCGAAGACCCCGAAGATGTTGGCCGCGTCGTCGTGCTCGCCGTCGACGGGAACCACGATGGTGCCGGTGCAGCCGTTCTGCGAGGTGATCTGATGGCCGTGGCTGTCGTGGCCGAGCACGTAGGTCATCTTGACCCTGGTGCAGTCGATCGTGGCGTCCTCGGGGTCGCTTGCCGTGATGCTGAACGACACGGTGTCGCCGAAGCTGAACAGCTGGCCGTTGGCGGGGCTGTTGATGGTGACCGTCGGCGCGGTGTTGCCGACGCCGATCTGCACGCTGGAGGTGCCGGACGCGCCCTGCGGGTCCCGGACCGTCAGGGTGGCGGTGTAGGCGCCGTTGGCGCTGTAGGTCTTGGCCGGGTTGGCGGACGTCGACGTGGTGCCGTCGCCGAAGGCCCACGAGTAGGTGAGCGTGCCGCCCTCGGGGTCTGCCGAACCGGCGGAGGAGAAGTTCACGGTCAGTGGCGCCGTGCCTGACGTCCGGTCGGCTGTCGCGACGGCGGTCGGGGCCCGGTTGCCGCTGCCGACGTAGTCGTAGCGGTACAGGGCCGAGTTGGCGTCGCCGTTGTAGTAGCCGGTGCCGTAGTCCAGCACGTACAGCGCGCCGTCGGGTCCGAAGGTCATGTCCATGACCTGCTTGCCGTTCCACGGGAAGGTCTCGATGGCGCCGCGGCTGCCGTCGGAGTTGACGTGGATCGGCTTGACCCAGCCACGGCCGAACTCGCCGGCGAAGAACTGCCCGTCGAAGCCCTGCGGGAACTTGGTGCTCGACGACGAGGAGGCGTCGTAGCGGTAGACCGGGCCGCCCATCGGCGACTCCGAGCCGCCGCCGAACTCCGACGGGCTGCCCGAGTCCCCGGCGTAGCGGATCCAGGCCGTCTTCGCGGCCGGCAGGGTGGGCAGGCCGGTGTTGCGGAACGAGTTGTTGGTCGGCCCGCCGCCGCAGTTGTACTTCGATCCGGCGGAGTTGGCCGCGAAGTCCCACTCGGCGTAGGTCTCGTTGGAGGTGTTCGTGCCGGTGCAGTACGGCCAGCCGTAGAAGCCCGGCCCGGTGACCCGGTTGAACTCGACCTGCCCGCTCGGGCCACGGTTGGAGGTGCTGCCCGCGTCCGGGCCGTAGTCGCCGACGTAGACGACGCCGGTGGCCTTGTCGACGCTGATCCGGAACGGGTTGCGGAAACCCATCGCGTAGATCTCGGGACGGGTCCGGGAGTCGGAGTCGACGAACATGTTGCCGTCCGGGATCGCGTACGACCCGTTGGCGTTGACCTTGATGCGGAGGATCTTGCCGCGCAGGTCGTTGGTGTTGGCCGCCGACCGCTGGGCGTCGTAGGCGGGGTTGCGGTTGGTCCGCTCGTCGAGCGGGGCGTAACCGGCCGATTCGAACGGGTTGGTGTCGTCGCCGGTGGACAGGTACAGGTTGCCGGCCGCGTCGAAGTCGATGTCGCCGCCGGTGTGGCAGCAGATGCCCCGGTCGGCGGCGACGTCGAGGATGTCGACCCGGCTCGACTGGTTGACGGTGAAGTCGGAGTTCAGCGTGAACCGCGACAACCGGTTGACGCCCTGCCAGGCCGACCAGTTGCTGCCGGTGGACGGGGCGTCACCGCTCGGGGTCGACAGCGGCGGGGCGTAGTACAGGTAGATGTGCCGGTTCGTGGCGAAGTTCGGGTCGACGCCGACGCCCTGCAGGCCCTCCTCGTCGTGGGTGTAGACCGCGATGGTGCCGACGACGGAGGTGTTGCCTGCCGCGTCGGTGCGGCGCAGCGTGCCGTTACGCGCGGTGTGCAGGACCGACCGGTCCGGCAGCACGGCCAGCGTCATCGGCTCGCCCATTTCGGACAGCCCTTTGGCGAGGGTGACCTGCTGGTAGTCGGTGCTGACGATCGTGTGGGCCTGCGCCGGAGCCGGGCCGCCGAGCCCGGCGGGGCCCGCGGCGAGTATGGCGATCGCGCCGGTCGTGGTCAGCAACAGCGCTGAGCTTGCGGAGAACCATCGTCTGGTGCGGTGCGGGGGGAGACCGTCCCGGATGGACATGAGGACCCTTCCTGACAAGTGATGGCCAGGCGGGCGCGAACCATCGCGCCGAGTGCCGTGGGGGTGCTGCCTGCCAGGTGCCGCACCTGACAGGTGGCGGCCTCTGACGGCGGATGGAGCCATCACAGATCGCCGGTCGGTGGGTGCCGCGCCGCCGGCACGCCTCGACGAAACCTTGCCGACCCGTCACATGCTTTGGTGGCTATGTCATATGACGTGTTACCAGTAAGTCGGCTCGGTCGATGTTATCGTTCACATCTTGGTTGTCAACCCACCCGCACCCATCGATCTTCTCCGGTGGATTACCTCCGATGCGGATGCTTGAGCTGACCTGCGCACACGCGAAACCTTTTCGTCACATCTTGACTCACGCCCTGTTATCGTTCACATTCGATGGACCGCGGGAGGGTCGGCACCGTCACCCGCCTCGGCTGGCAGGGCACCGATCGAGCACGTCAGGGCGGTTCGGGTCAGGCGTGCGGCGTGCTCAGACGTCATACAGCGCACTTCCTGTCTTGCACCACGTCGACCTCCGGCGCGCTTCTCCCATCCCGCTGTTGCTTCAAGGAGTTGAGCGATGTCCGATCCGACCCGCCGACAAGTGATCAAGACCGGTGCCGTGGGCGCCGGAGCCCTGCTCATGCCGCTGCCCTGGACCGCCGAGGCGCAGGCCGGCTCGGCTGCGCCCGCCGAGGTGCTCGCGGCCGACGACCTGGCGCTGTGGTACGGCCAATCCGCCGGCACCGACTGGTTGCGCGCCCTGCCCGTCGGCAACGGCCGCCTGGGCGCGATGGTCTTCGGCAACGTCGACACCGAGCGGCTCCAGCTCAACGAGGACACGGTGTGGGCCGGTGGCCCGCACGATCCCGCCAACACCGCGGGCGCGGCGGCGCTGGCAGAGATCCGGCGGCTGGTCTTCGCCAACCAGTGGGGCCAGGCCCAGGACCTGATCAACGCGCGCATGCTCGGCAAGCCCGTCGGGCAGCTCGCCTACCAGCCGGTCGGCAACCTCCGGCTGACGTTCCCCACCTCCGGCAGCGCCTCGCAGTACCACCGCCGGCTCGACCTGACCACCGCCACCACCTCGGTCACGTACGTGATGAACGGCGTTCGCTACCAGCGCGACGTGTTCGCCAGCGCGCCCGACCAGGTGATCGTCATGCGGCTGACCGCCGACCGCACCGGGGCGGTCACGTTCACCGCGGCGTTCGACAGCCCGCAGTCGTCGAGCGTGTCCAGCCCGGACAGCAGCACCATCGCCCTGAACGGCACCTCCGGCTCCATGGAGGGGGTGACCGGGGCCGTCCGGTTCCACGCCCTCGCCGGGGTGAGCGCCAGCGGCGGCACCGTCTCCAGTTCCGGCGGCACGCTGCGGGTCTCCGGCGCGACCAGCGTGACCCTGTTCGTGTCGATCGGGTCGAGCTACCTCAGCTACCGCGACGTCAGCGGCGACCACCAGGGCATCGCCCGCCGCCACCTCAGCGCCGCCCGCGGCCTGTCCTACGACAGCCTGCTCGCCCGGCACACCGCCGACTACCAGGCACTGTTCAACCGGACGACGCTCGACCTCGGCCGCACCTCCGCGGCGGACCAGCCCACCGACGTACGCATCAGCCAGCACGCGTCCGTCACCGACCCGCAGTTCTCCGCGCTGCTGTTCCAGTACGGCCGGTACCTGCTCATCGCCTCCTCCCGGCCCGGTACGCAGCCGGCCAACCTGCAGGGCATCTGGAACGACCAGATGAGCCCGCCGTGGGACTCGAAGTACACGATCAACGCGAACCTGCCGATGAACTACTGGCCGGCCGACACGACGAACCTGGCCGAGTGCCACGAGCCGGTGTTCGCGATGATCCGGGATCTGGCGGTCACCGGGGCCCGGACCGCCCAGGCGCAGTACGGGGCGAGCGGCTGGGTCACCCACCACAACACCGACGCCTGGCGCGCGACCTCGGTGGTCGACGGCGCGTTCTGGGGCATGTGGCAGACCGGCGGCGCGTGGCTGGCGACCCTGATCTGGGACCACTACCGGTTCACCGGCGACGTCTCGTTCCTGGGCGCCAACTATCCGGCGATGAAGGGCGCGGCCCAGTTCTTCCTCAGCACGCTGGTCACCGAACCGAATCTCGGCTACCTGGTGACCAACCCGTCCAACTCCCCCGAGCTGTCCCACCACGCCAACGTCAGCGTCTGCGCCGGTCCGACGATGGACAACCAGATCCTGCGGGACCTGTTCGACGGGTGCGCCGCCGCGAGCGAGGTGCTCGGCGTGGACGCCGACTTCCGCTCGCAGGTCCGCGCGGCCCGGCAGCGCCTGGCGCCGATGAAGGTGGGTTCGCGGGGCAACATCCAGGAGTGGCTGGCCGACTGGGTCGAGACCGAGCAGTACCACCGCCACGTCTCCCACCTGTACGGCCTGCATCCGAGCAACCAGATCACCAGGCGGGCGACGCCCACGCTGTTCGAAGCCGCGCGCCGGACGCTGGAGCTGCGCGGCGACGACGGCACCGGGTGGTCACTCGCCTGGAAGATCAATTTCTGGGCGCGGATGGAGGAGGGCGCGCGGGCCCACAAGCTGATCAGGGACCTGGTCAACACGTCCCGGCTCGCGCCGAACATGTTCGACCTGCATCCGCCGTTCCAGATCGACGGCAACTTCGGGGCGACATCCGGCATCGCCGAGATGCTGCTGCACAGCCACAACGCCGAGCTGCACCTGCTGCCCGCGCTGCCCTCGGCGTGGTCCACCGGCCGGGTGACCGGCCTGCGCGGCCGCGGCGGATACACCGTGGGCCTGACCTGGAGCTCGGGCCAGCTCACCGAGGCGGTGATCCGGGCCGACCGGGCCGGCGTGGTGCAGGTGCGGGCGCGGCTGTTCACCGGCGGCTTCACCGTGGTCGACACCGCAGACGGCTCCGCGGTGACCCCCGCCAGGGTCGAGTCCGACTGCGTACGGATCACCGTCCAGGCCGGCCGCACCTACCGCGCGCAGCCGACGGGACAGACGACGCCGATGTTGGAGCAGCTTTTCGCCAACGCCAGCACGACCAACGACGCCAACACGGGGGTGGGCGACTTCGACGGCAACGGGGCGACGCTGTCCGCGCAGGCCCTCGCCCTGGTCGGGGTGGTTCCCGGCGCGACCCTGACCCGTGAGGGAATCACCTTCCGGTGGCCCAACGTCCAGCCGGGCGGGGCGGACAACGCGATCGCCTCGGGCCAGTCCGTGGCCATCAGCGGCACCGGCAGCAAGCTGGGGTTCCTGGCCGCCGGAACGTACGGCGCGGTCGGCGGCACCGCCACCGTGGTCTACGCCGACGGCACACGCCAGTCGTTCACCCTCAGCGTCCCCGACTGGTACGGCGGACCCAAGAGCGGCGCCACCGCGGCGATCGCCATGGCCTACCAGAACCGGCCCGGCAACCGCCGGGAGAACACGGCCGCCACCATCTACTACGCGGGCGTGTCCCTGTCGGCTAAGCCCGTCGTGCGCGTCGAGCTGCCCAACATCAGTTCACGACCGGCGTCCGGCGTGCCGACGATGCACATCTTCGCCATGGCGATCGGCTCGTAGCAGGGCCCGGCCATCGATCTCCACATTGCTATGACGTCATACGTGTGATGTGATGCACGCCAGCGTTTCGCGCTGATGACGTCACCGGTGCCTGCTGCGCCTCCGCCAGCGGCTCAACTCGCGAAAGGACGCCCCCGTGGCTTCTGCACTCGGCCGCACCCCTCGATTGACGAAACGCCGATCCCGGCTGCTGCCCCTTTACACCGCCGCACTGCTGGTCGCCGTTTCGGCGCTGTCGGCCACGCCCGCCGCCGCCGCGGTCATGACCACCCTGTACGTATCGCCCACCGGGTCCGGCACGGGGTGCTCCACCGCGCAACCGTGTTCGCTGACCCAGGCCCAGTCGACGGTGCGCGGTCTCGCGCCGACGATGAGCGGGGACATCGTGGTACAGCTGGCCGGTGGCACCTACGCCCTGTCCGCGCCGCTGACGTTCACGTCCGCGGACTCGGGCGCGAACGGCTACACCGTGTTCTGGCAGGCCGCGACGGGCACCCAGCCGGTCATCTCCGGCGGGCAGCGCGTCACGGGCTGGACCCAGGTCGACGCCACGCAGAACATCTGGCGCGCCGCGGCGAACGCCGGTTTCGACAGCCGCCAGCTCTACGTCGACGGCCGTATCGCGACCCGGGCCCGTACCCAGGTCAACCGCGGTGACTTCACGATGACGACCAGTGGTATGACCTTCACCAGCAGCGCGCTGGCGTACCTGAACAACGTCGCCGCGGAGGACCGCGTCGAGCTGGAGTCGGTGAACTCGTTCACCGACCGGTACGTGCCGGTGCAGTCCATCAGCGGCAACGCCATCACCATGGAGCAGCCGGCCTGGAACAACAACACCTTCGGCTACGACACGCTGAGCAGCCCGTTCCGCGCCGGGCCGATGTACCTCGTGAACGCCCGTGAGTTCCTCGACACCGCCGGCGAGTGGTACCTGGACACCTCCGCCGGCCAGCTCTACTACAAGCCGCTGAGCGGCGAGAACATGTCCACCGCCGATGTGCGGCTCCCCCGGCTGGAGTCGCTGCTCCGGGTGGGTGGCACCTACGCGGCGCCGGCCCATCACCTCGCCTTCGCGGGCCTGCAGTTCTCGCACACCAGCTGGCTGCAGCCCAACACCGGCCAGGGCTACGCCGACCAGCAGACCGGCGCGTACATCTACGGCACGTGGTCCCGGCCGTCGAACTGGCTGAGTTCGTGCCAGTCGGGCTGCCCGCAGTTCGAGGCGACCCGGCCCCACTGGCGGCAGATGCCCGCGGCGGTGCAGGTGTCGGCGGCCAACGCGATCAGGTTCACCGGCAACCGGTTCACCAACCTCGGCCAGGTCGGCCTGGGCATCGGCAACGACGCCAACGCCCACGCGACCGGCGTCGGGCTCGGCGCCGCCGACATCGACGTGATCGGCAACACCTTCGAGCAGATCGCGGCCGGTGCCGTCATCGCCGGTGGCGTGCAGGCCGACGCGCACCACCCCGGCGACAGCCGGATGACCAACCGGGACATCGTCTACAGCGACAACTCCGTCCACGACGTGGCCATCGACTACCGCAGCCACGTCGGGCTGCTCATCACGTACGCCGCCGACTCGGCCATGGCCAACAACGAGGTCTACAACCTGCCGTACACGGGCATCTCGATCGGCTACGGCTGGGGCGCCAACGATGCCGGCGGCGCGCAGGACTACATCGACCGCGGGCTGTACAACTATCAGCCCCGGTACACGAGCGCGACGATCGCGGCGAACTACCGCGTGCAGGCAAACTACGTCCACGACGTCATGCGCCAGATGACCGACGGTGCGGCGTTCTACGCCCTGTCCGCGCTGCCGGGCACGACGATCAGCCAGAACTGGTTCCGCAACACCAACGGCTGGCTCGGCCTGTACTTCGACGAAGGCGCGCGGTACATGTCGGCCGGCAACAACGTGTTCGACAACATCGGGCAGTGGGCCTACGGCCAGCACTGGGCCAACAACAACACCGGCAACCTGACCCTGACCAACAATTGGACGACCAGCACCAACACCAACATCACCAGCGGCTCGCGCGGCAACACCAACACCGGCACGGTGGTCGTCACCGGCGGGAACTGGCCGACGGCGGCGCGTACGGTGATGAACTCCGCAGGCGTGCGGCCCTCCACCCAGCAGGGCGTCACCATCGCCGGCGGTCAGTCCGGGCGCTGCGTCGACGTGCCGAACGCCGGCTCGACCAACGGCACCCAGGTGCAGTTGTGGGACTGCGGGGGCGGCACCGGCCAGCGGTGGACCTACACCACGAGCAGGCAGCTGATGGTCTACGGCAACAAGTGCCTGGACGCCACCGGCCAGGGCACCGCCAACGGCACCCGCCTGGTCGTCTGGGACTGCAACGGGCAAGCCAACCAGCAGTGGAACGTCAACGCCAACGGCACGATCACCGGCGTGCAGTCGAACCTGTGCGTGGATGCGAGCGGCAACGGCACCGCCAACGGGACCCTGCTGCACCTGTGGGGATGCCACGGCGGCACGAACCAGCAGTGGGCCCTGCGCAGCTGATCCGGCCGTGCAGCGGGGTGGGGACGATGTCGTCCCCACCCCGCTGTCGTGCTAACGCGTGGCCCGCCAGAAAGCGTCCGGCACGGGTATACGCATTCCCGCCGCGGCGGCTCGCACGTGCTCGGCCGATCTCATGCCGCTGACGACCGCGGCCACAGCCGGGTGACGCAGCGGGAACTGCAGCGCGGCCGCCGGCAGGGTCAACTCGTGCTCCCGGCAGGTCTCGGCCAGCCGCCGGGCCTGCTGCAGCACCCGCTCCGGCGCCGGTCGGTAGTTGAAGCTGGCGCCGTCGGGCGGCCAGGGCCGGGCCAGGATGCCCGAGTTGAAGGGCGCTGCCGCGACCACGGCCACTCCCCTGCGCTCGCACTCGTCGAGCAGCCGCTCACCGGACCGGTCCAGCAGGGTGTACCGGCCGGCCAGCATGACGGCGTCGAGATCGGTCTCCAGCACCATACGCAGCGGTGCCTGCCACTGGTTCATGCCGACGCCCACGGCACGGACGACACCCTGGTCACGTAGCGCGATCAGGGCGGGAATCGCCTGGTTGACCGCCTCGTCGACGGCGTCGTCAGGGTCGTGGACGTAGACGATGTCGATACGGTCGACGCCCAGCCTGGTCAGACTCTCCTCGATGCTGCGGGCCACCCCGTCGGCGGTGAAGTCCCAGACGCGCACCAGGTCGTCGGGGACGTCGAAGCCGCCGGCCGCGAGGTCGGAGCCGGTCGGTGCGGGATGCGGGTGCAGCAGGCGGCCGACCTTGGTGGACAGGACGTAGGCGTCACGCGGGTGGGCGCGCAGCGCCGCGCCCAGCCGCCGCTCGGACAGTCCGAGCCCGTAGTGGGGTGCGGTGTCGAAATGGCGGATCCCTGCCTCCCACGCGGCGTCCACGGCCCGCGCGGCGTCGAGGTCTGATCCGGCGTAGCCAAGGTTGCCGATCCCGGCCGCGCCGAAGCCGAGCGTGGACACGCTCAGTCCGGTGCGGCCGAGCGGCCGGGTGGGCATCGTGGCCGGGGCGGGTGGGTTCACGGTGGCTCCTCTGGTTCCGGTCGAGGCCGGGGCGGCGGGTCAGGGCAGGCGCCACACCAGGGGCAGCGGTCCGCGCTGGGACACCGTCATGTCCAGCATCGGGTGGATGACCTGGTGCCAGCGTCCGGTCAGCGCCAGTCGCGCCATCGCGGTCTCCATCCCGTCCCAGTCGTCGCACACCACGGTGTGGAACAGGTCGAGCCCGTCGCGCCAGATGTGCCACGAGTGGACCCCGCTGTCGCGCAGGGCCTGTTCGTGCTCGGGCGAGAGCTTGGCATGGATGCGTTCGTACTCGGCTTCCAGGCCGGGCCTGAGCCGGGTGTGCAGTGCGATCACCTGCATGGGTGCTCCTTGTCGATCGTCGTCACCGGGCGGCCGCGCAGTCGAGCAGCACCTTCATCACGCCGGTCCCGGATTCCAGTGCGGCGAACGCCTCGCCGACGCGGTTCAGCGGCTCCACCTGGGTGATCAGCTCCGCGGCCGGGATGTGGCCGGCGGCCACCAGCTCGACGGCGGTCGCCATGTCGTGCCTGCTGTAGAGCCGCGCGCCCAGCATCGTCAGTTCGCGCCAGAAGAAGCGGTGGAGGTCGACCTCTCGCGGTGCGGCATGGATCGCCACCATCACCAGCCGCCCGCGGGGGGCCAGGGCCCGCACGCCGGTGGCGACTCCGGCGGCCGCACCGGAGACCTCGAAGCTGACGGCGGCTCCCTCGCCGCCGGTCCAGTCGCCGACGAGCGCGTTCGTGTCGGCGGTGGCGGGGTCGGCGGCGGTGAAGCCGAGCTGGTCGGCGACGGCCCGCCGCTGCGGGCTTGGCTCCAGGACCAGCACGTGCGCTCCGATACGCCGGGCGACCACGGCGATGAGCAGTCCCACGGGCCCGCCGCCGACCACGACGGCGTGCTCACCGGCGGCCAGACCGCTGCGGCGTACGTCGTGCACCGCCACGGCGGTCGGTTCGGCCAGCGCGCCGTGGGCCAGATCGAGGGTGCCGGGCAGGCGGACCAGTGCGCTCGCGGGCACGTTCCAGCGCTGTTGCATGGACCCGGCGCTGTCGATGCCGATGAAGGTGAGCTGGGGGCAGACGTTGCCGTGTCCGGCGGCGCAGGTCCGGCAGGCGCCGCAGGGCAGCACCGGCAGGACGGTGACCGGGTCGCCGGGGTGCCAGCCGTCGACGCCGTCGCCGAGCCTGGCCACCGTTCCCGACATCTCGTGCCCGATCACCGCCGGGACGCCCACCCGCCGATCCATCACGCCGTGCAGGATGTGCAGGTCCGTGCCGCAGATGCCGGTGTAGGCCACGTCGACCTGCACCTGGCCGGGGCCGGGCGGGCTGTCGGGCACGTCGATGACGCTCAGGCGGCGCTCGCCTTCGTATACCGCGCGATGCATGGCTTTCCTCTCGCCTGCCGGGATCGGATCGAGCGAAGATATGACATCATATGTTTACCCGCATCACAATGCCCGCCCGTTTCCGCCTACCCCTGGAGCGTCACATGGCCCACCCTCCACCTGCGACGATCATCGACTCCCACCTGCACGTATGGGATCCCGACCGCGGCGTCTACCCGTGGCTCGGCAACCACCTCGCACCGATCGACCGCACCATGACACTGTCCGAGGTCGCACCCGAGCTGGCCGACCGCGGCGTCGGAGGGGTCGTGCTGGTGCAGTCCGCCGACGACGACTTCGACACCGATCTGATGCTCGAGATCGCCGGATCCGACCGCCGGGTCGTCGGGGTGGTCGGCTACGTTCCGCTGCACCGGCCGTCCGTGGCCGCCGCCCGGCTCGCGCGGCTGCGCGACGATCCACTGTTCGTCGGAGTACGCAACCTGATCCACGAACGCGAGGACCCGGCCTGGATCCTGCGACCGGATGTCGACGCCGGACTCGGCCTGCTCGAACAGGCCGGTGTGCCGTTCGACTTCGTCGCCGGCGGCCCCGAGGCGCTGGCCACGGCCGCCGAGGTCGCCCGCCGCCACCCCGGGCTCCACCTGATCCTGGACCACCTCGGCGCGCCCGCGCTCCGCACCGGACACGACCATGCCGAACGCTGGTCGCAACAGCTGGAGTTCCTCGCCGGCCGCCCCCACGTCTACGCCAAGCTCTCCGGGCTCTACCTGGGACCCGACCCTGAAGGCGACGCACTGGCCCGGCTCGGTGTGCACCTCCGTGACGCGCTGCGGCTGTTCGGCACGGACCGGTTGATGTACGGCGGCGACTGGCCGATCTGCCTGCTCCACGAGCGCTACGGCCGCACCCTGGACCTCCTCCGCCATGGCCTGGCCGACCTCGACGCCGCCGGATGGCGCGACGTGCTCGCCGGCACCGCCACGCGGGTCTACGGCCTCGACCAGAACCGGGTCGCCGCAGCCCGCTCGTGACAGGCCCGGCCCGGTGCCGCCCCGGCGACACCGGGCCGTGGCCTGGTGCGGGATCACCTCAGGCGGGCCGGGTCAGGTCGGCCACGTCCAGCCGATAGGCGCTGACCGCGGTCGCCGCGAAGACGTCCCGGTGCAGCCCGCCGAACAGCGTCGTGATCGCCCGCAGCGACTCGGGATAGGTGGCCGCCAGCCGGCACATCGGCCAGTCCGAGCCGAACATCAGCCGTCGCGCGCCGAACACCTGCACCGCGTGGTCCACGTAGGGCCGCAGGTCGTCCACCGACCACCGTTCCCAGTGCGCCAGCGTCACCAGCCCGTTGAGCTTGGCCAGCACGTTGTCGCACGCGGCGACCGGCTCGATCTCGCGCTGCCAGTCGCTCAGCCCATCGGCACCGCCGGTCACCCACGGCGACCCGGCCTGCTGGAGCACGATCCGGGCGTGCGGCATCGCCTGGGCCAGGCGCGCCACGGAAGCCAGCTGCTCGGCGCGCACCGCGAACTCGATCACCAGGTCGAGTCCGGCCACGGTGGACAGACCGGCCCGCACCGCCGGCCGGTCGAGAAAGTCCTCGGGCTGCTCATACACGCGCTCGTGCAGCGCGACGAGGCATTGCCCGCCCGGTTCGGCGCGGAGCTTGCCGATGATCTCACCGAGGTCGGGGTCGGCCAGCGGGGCCCAGCCCACCACGCCCACCACCCACGGGGTCCAGGCGGCGATCTCGAGGCACCGCGTGGTGTCGGCCGAGGTCACGCCTTCTGCCTCGACGAGCACGCAGGCGTCGACCTCCGATTCGCTCAGTTCCGCCTTCAGCTCGCCGAGGCCGTGGTCACGCCGGACAGGGGCGTACCCGTCGGCGGCGAGGTGGGGACTGTCCGCCGCCCACAGTTGCGCGTGCGCGTCGACGATCACCGGTGCCGCCGGTGATCGGTGACGGCCGCGCGAACGGCGGGCCTGGCCGGGCAGGCAGAAGACCGGTCCGCGGCGCGGCCGGCGCAGTCGAGCTGCTGCACTGCGGTACTCCGTATCGTCGTGGCGATCGGCGGTGGCCGGGCTCAGGTCCGACCCAGGTGACGCCGACCCGCACGCGGCGGGGTGCGGGCCGGCGTCGGCTGAGGGTGTTCACGCTGCTGAGGCGGGCACGTTCCGACCCGGCAAGGGTCCAGGAAGGCATCGTGCCCATCTGAGCGCTGCACTCTGCGCGCTAGCTCATCATACGTATGACGTCATAGCAAGACCCGATGCGAGAAATCGCAGGGCGACCTGCCGCGGATCGCATCATGAAGAGCGTCGGGCTGGGCGACTCGGGTCAGCGGGCGTTCTGGCGGCGGGCGGCCGAAGCCGACGGGGCCTGCGCGTCGGCCTGCGGCCGCCGGCGGCTCCACGAGCCGGTGATGTGGGAACGCATCGTGGCCGCGGCGGCGGCCGGATCCCTGGACAGGATGGCGTCGTGGATCGCCTGGTGCTCGTCCAGGGTCTGGCGCATCACGGCCTCGTTGTACTCGCCGTGGTAGCGCATGCTGCCGCGAGCCTTGTCATGGATGCTGTTGACGATGGCGCGCCCGAGCCTGTTGCGCGACGCGGCCATGACCATGTCGTGGAAGTGCGCGTCGGCGGCGGCGAACTCCGCCACATTGTCGATCTTCGAACGCATGAGTTCGAGGGAGGCGCTGATCCGCAACCGGTCTTCGCCGGTGTACGAGGTCGCCGCGGCCGCGGCCATGTCGGCCTCCAGCGCGGTGCGGGTGGCGACCAGCTCGTCCAGGAAGGAGAGGTTGGCGTCGTGGGCGATGATCGCCGTCAGCACCACGTCGTCGAGCAGGTTCCACTGGCGCGGGTCGGTGACCTGGGTGCCCCGGCCGTGCTCGATGCGGACCAGGCCCTTCTCCTGCACCACCTTGACGGACTCGCGGATCACCGTGCGGCTGACCCCGAACTGGTCGCACAGATCCGCCTCCGGCGGCAGGGTCGAGGCCGGGGGGAGGACACCGCGCACGATGTCGTTGACGATCTGCTGCACGACGTTGATGCCCAGCTTGGTCCCACGGGCCCGGGGCGGGATGGCGTCACCTGCGGATGCATGGGGTATGCCGAACGGGTCGGCCACTACGTGCCGCGTCAACGCGCCCTCCCGGATCAGTGGTCGCCGGACCACCAGACCCGACGACGACGAGTGTACGGCACGCTGTTAAGACGTCACAGGTCAGATGTCATACGTCACTGTCCTGTCTCCGTACCAGGAAGATTCTTGCACGAATGGTTATCTGCGCGCACCGGGCAGGGTCGCATGGATGCGATGCCCCTCGGATCGCAGTGTCAGCGCGCACGCCGACGGCGCGCTGACACTGCGATCGGCTCGGGCGGCCGCCCTCACTCAACCGCACCCGCCCGAGCGGGCCCGCACCCGTGAACGCGGGCCACCCCCGCTCAACCGCCGACCGCCAGCAGTCGCCGGCCGGCCCGTTCCGGACGCACGCCCGGCCCGTCGAAGGGCACCGTGGCCGGACGCAACGCACAGGCCGCCATCGCGGCCTCGTCCAGGGAGATCCCCAGCCCCGGCGTATCCCCCAGGACGAACGATCCGCCCTCGATCCGCAGGTCGATGTCCATGCCGACCGGCGGCCACAGCACCTGCAGCTCGCTGACCAGATGGTTGGGCACCGACGTCGCCGCGTGCAGCAGCCCGACCGGGTTGGTGCCGATCGGGCTGATCGGCAGGTCGTAGGCGTGGGCCAGGGCCGACACCCGCAGGAAGTGGGTCACGCCCCACACCGACGCGGTCTGCACGATGTCCAGTGCACCGGCCGCCAGCAGCGGCCGGAACTGCTCCAGCCCGCTGAGGTTCTCGCCGCTGGCGACCGAGGCACGCGTGCCCCGCCCCACCGCGGCATGCCCTTCGGCATCCCAGCGGCGCACCGGTTCCTCGATCCAGATGAGATCCAGCGTGCGCTCGAGTTCGGCGACGTACCGGACCGCCTGCTTGCGGCTCCAGCACTCGTTCGCGTCGAGCATCAGGCCGGGCCGGGACCCACCACCGGCCTCGGCGAGCATGTCGCCGACCAGGGCGAGCCGGTGCCGGTCGCGATCGACGTCGAGACCGCCCTTGAGCTTGGCCGCCCGGATGCCGCGCTCGGCGTAGGACCGGTAGGTGGCGACCAGGTCGTCGTCGGGCAGGCCGATGTCGAGTGCGGAGGCGTAGGCGGGCACCTGGCGGTCGCGGCCGCCGAGCAGCCGCCACAGGGGCTGGCTCGCGGCCTTGGCTTTGATGTCCCACAGCGCGGTGTCGAACGCCCCGATAGCCCCGAAGACCGCGCCCGAGTGCCCGGCTTTGAACGTCTGGCGCAGCATCCGGTCGTACAGCGCGGTCACCGCCCGCGGGTCCTCCCCGTCGATCGCGGCGAAGATCGCGTCCAGCTCCACGTGCGGGCCCATGCCGACGCCGGTGAGGCCGTCGTCGGTGGTCACCACGACGACGGGCACCTCGGTGAGTCCGTCGGCGTACACGCCGTTGGCGTCACCGACGGGGCGGCCCCATTCCTGCACGGTGTTGAGGGCGCGATACCCAGTGATGCGCATGTCAGCCTTTCGTCGAACCAGCGGTGACAGCGTCGGCGATCCGGCGCTGGAAGAACAGGTAGACCGCCAGTACGGGCACGGCAGCGATCAGCACCCCCGAGGCGAAGGTGGGGATGTCGGCCGAGTACTGACCGCGCAGCGACGTCACTCCGACCATGAGGGTGCGATGCTCCGCTGACGGCATCATCAGCAGCGCGACGAGCACGTCGTTCCAGCAGAACAGCGCGTTGAGCACCCCGACCGACAGCAGCGCGGGCCGGCCCATCGGCAGCATGATCCTGCGGTAGACCCCGTAGGTCGTGTTGCCGTCGATGCGCGCCGCGTCGACGATCTCCGCCGGAATGGCGCTGTAGTAGCTGGTCATCAGGTAGATGGTGAAGGGCAGGTACTGCGCCACGTAGGCGAGGATCAGCCCCGGATAGGTGTCCACCAGCCCGGTGTCGGCCATCGTCCGCACCAGCGGCACCATGATCACCTGGAAGGGCACGAACAGCGCCGCCAGGCACCCCAGAAACAGCGCCCGCGAGCCGCGAAAGCGCAGGTGGCTGAGCGCGAATCCGGCCATCGAACCCAGTAGCAGCAGCAGCGCGACGGCACCGGTCACGACGATCACCGAGTTGGCGAAGTAGCGCGCCGTGCCCGCGCTGGTCCAGGCCGTGGCGATGTTGTCCCAGCGGATCGCGTCGGCGAACGTGAACCGGTCCAGGATGTACTCGCGCCGGGTCTTCATCGCCGCGTTGCCGGTGAACACCAGCGGGTAGATCGTCGCGAGCGCGAGCAGCGCCATGGGCAGGGCGATCAGCCATCGGCTGAGGCGTGCGCCGCGCATCAGTCCTCCCGGCCGGTGCGCCGCAGGAAACTGACCTGTGCGAGCCCTACGACGAGCATGACCAGGAACAGCACCGTGGAGGCGGCCGAGGCGAACGCCGGGCGGTTCATCTGGCCCTGCTGGATCCAGATGTAGTACTCGGGCAGGTAGGTCGACCCGCCCGGACCTCCGCTGGTCATCACGTAGATCAGCCCGAACATCGACGTCAGCATTCCGATCATGGTGGTCACGAACACGAACTGGATGGTCCGGGACAGGCCCGGAATGATGACGTGCCAGATGACCTGCGACAGCCGCGCCCCGTCGGACCGGGCGGCGTCGAGCAGGGCCGGATCCAGCGTCGCGAAGCCGGACAGGAACACCACCAGCGACATCCCGAAGGTGGCCCAGACGTGTACGCCGACGACGGTGAACATCGCCACGTCGGAGTCGCCCAGCCAGTCGACCGGGCCGAGCCCTAAGGCCTCCAGCAGCTTGTTCGCGGGGCCGTCGAAGGACAGGAGCAGGTTGAAGATGGATCCTACGATCACCGGGGAGAGCACCGCGGGGAAGAAGTAGACGCTGCGGTAGAGACGGTGCCCGGGTACGCGCAGGTAGATGAACGTCGCGAGCATGCCGGGGATCGCCACCGCCACGGGCAGCAGCAGCACCAGCCAGGCCACGTTGCGCAGGGCGCCGAGGAACAGGGGGTCGGCGAACAGCTCCGCGTAGTTGTCCAGGCCGACCGCCGCACCGTTGCGCTCGCCGTCTCCGGTGAAGGAGAAGTTGACGCCGAGCAGCAGCGGCCACAGCCGGAACAGCACGATGACCAGGACGGCGGGGGCGATGAGCACGAACGGGGAGAGCCGTTCGCCCGACAGCGCGCCGGTCCTGCGCCGGCCGCGTGCCGTGGTGGCCGCTCCATCGGCCCGCCCCGCCAGAGCGGAGCGGGCCGACAGCGGCGTGAAATCACCGAGCGGCACGGTGGTCAGCCTCGGTCCGACTCGCCGAGCTGCTTGAGCGCGGCGTCGACGGTGACGGAACCGTCGAGGATCTGCTGGGACAGCCGGCCCATCAGTTCGATGGTCTTCGACGACAGTGCGACGTGTAACGCGGGCTTGCCGGTCTTGAGGTCGGCGACCAGCGAGGTGACCGCAGGCTCGGCGGCCTTGACGGTGGTGTCGGACACGACCGCGCCGGCGTTGGTGTAGAACGCGGTCAGCGCCTCGGTCGAGGTCAGCGAGCGCACCAGGTCGGCGGCCAGGGCCGGGTCCTTGGTCCACTTGGCGACCCCGTAGCCGATGCCGCCGTCGAACGGCAGGCTGGGGGTGGCGCCGTCGGTGATGACCGGCGACTTCATCACGCCGACGTTCTCGGGGCCGAGAAACTCGTTGAAGTCCTTCCAGTGCCCGATGTCGGACATCAGGCCGATGATGTTGGTCGCCTTACCCGCCTGGAAGATGCCGAAGGCGTCGGTGAACATCGTGGTCGAGTTGCCGCCCTTGCTGTTCAGCCCGCGGTCCTCGACGTCCTTCCACAGCTGGAAGATCTGCCTGACGTGCGGGGAGTTCCAGTCGCGGCGACCGGCGATCCAGTCGTCGTACTCCTGGGGGGACAGCGCCCCCGAGCCGAACGCCGACAGGAAGAACTGGATGCCGGCGCCCTCCTTGTTGCCCAGAGCGAAGCAGGTGGCCTTCGTCGCCTTGGTGATGGCGGCGCAGTCGGCCGTGAAGCCGCTCCAGGTGGTCGCGGGGCGCTGCGGGTCGAGCCCGGCCTTCTTGTACAGGTTCTTGTTGAAGTAGATCGGGTGGCCCTGCAGTGTCACCGGGGCGGCGAACACCTTGCTGTCCCTGGTGAACGCGGCCCACCCGGTCAGCCGGTCCCTGTCCGGGGTGACGTACTGGTCCAGCGGGACCAGCGCGTCGACGCGGTCGCGGATCTGGCCGCCGCCGTTGAACATCATGACGTCGGGGCCCTTGCCCGCCTGGATGGCTGCGCCGAGCAGGGTGTAGTACTGGTCGAACGGCTGGGCGACGAACTCGACGGTCACGCCTGGGTGCTTCTTCGCGAAGTCGGCCTTCGCCTTCTCCACGTATGCGGTCGCGGTCTTGTCACTGGACTTCCAGTCCCACACCACGAGCTTGCCGCTCGCCGCGTTGGACGAGGGTTCGTCGCCCGTGGCGCTTCCACAGCCTGCCAAGGCCAGCATCGCCGCGACGGCGGCCGGCCAGAGTACGCGCTGCTTCATTGATTCTCATCTCGAGAATGGCCGGAAGTGCCGGCCGTCAGCTGGAATGCAGCCAAGCTAAGTCATATGATGTGTGATGTCAACGCACCACTGTGGACAGCAGCGACCACCGGCGGGGCTATCACGTCACACGTTCCTGGCCCGCTCACGCGACAACCCTGGGAGAGAACATGAACCTGCGCCACCGGCCCCGCCACAGGCTGGCCGCGTTCGCCGTCGGCCTGCTACTGGCCGCATCGGCCGTCAGCCTGCCCAGCACCACCGCCCACGCCCTGGACAACGGGGTCGCCCGTACGCCGCCGATGGGCTGGAACTCCTGGAACACCTTCGGCTGCAACATCAACGAAGGCCTGATCCGGCAGCACGCCGACGCGATGGTCAGCAGCGGCATGCGCGACCTCGGCTACCAGTACGTCGTGGTCGACGACTGCTGGTTCAACCCGAACCGGGACTCGGCCGGCAACCTACAGGGTGACCCGACCCGGTTCCCCAGCGGCATGAAGGCGCTCGGCGACTACCTGCACGGCCGCGGCCTCAAGTTCGGCATCTACCAGGTGCCCCTGGACCGGACCTGCGCGCAGTACTTCGGGTCCTACCCCGGCGCGACCGGCAGCCAGGGCCATGAGGCCCAGGACGCCCGGCAGTTCGCCGCCTGGGGGGTGGACTTCCTCAAGTACGACTGGTGCTCGCCGACCGGCACCATCGACCAGCAGGTCGCGACCTTCGCCAAGATGCGCGACGCACTCGCCGCCACCGGCCGCCCGATCGTGTACAGCATCAACCCCAACAGCATCCACGCGAAGACCGGGCCGCTGCGCAACTGGGGCGACGTGGCCAACATGTGGCGGACCACCGAGGACATCACCAACGCGTGGGACACCGGGCAGGCCAACGGCTACCCGATGGGCATCCAGAACATCGTCAACGTCACGGTCCCCCTGGCCTCCTACGCCCGGCCCGGCCAGTTCAACGACCCGGACATGATGGAGGTCGGCCGGGGCGGCATGAGCGACACGGAGATGCGCAGCCACTTCGCGCTCTGGGCGGTCATGGCCTCGCCGCTGATCGCCGGAAACGACCTGCGTTCCATGTCCGGCGCGACGCAGACCATCCTCAAGAACGCGAACCTGATCGCGATCAACCAGGACGCGCTCGGCCTGCAGGCCACCCAGGTCTCCCACGACGGCACCCGCCGCGTGCTGGCCAAGCGGCTGGCCAACGGCGATGTCGCGGTCGCGCTGTTCAACCAGGGCTCGACCACCACCAACGTCTCCACGACCGCTGCGGCCGCGGGCAAGACCGGCACGTCCTTCACCCTGCTGGACGCGTGGACGAACGCCACCAGTTCCACGAGCGGGACCATCGCGGCCAGCGTTCCGGCGCACGGCACGGTGGTGTACCGCGTCAGCGGCGGCGGCACCACTCCCCCGCCCACGACGGCGACCTTCGTGAGCGCGCCGTCCGGACGCTGCCTGGACGTCCCGCAGAGCAGCACCGCCAACGGCACCCAGCCGGTCATCTGGGACTGCAACGGCGGCGCGAACCAGCAGTGGGCCGTCAACGGCGCTGCGCTGCAGGCGCTGGGCAAGTGCCTCGACGCACCGCTCAATGCCACGGCGGGGGCCAAGGTGCAGCTCTGGGACTGCAACGGCGGCACCAACCAGCAGTGGAACGTCAACTCCGACGGCACGGTCAGCAGCCGCCAGTCCGGGCTGTGCGTCGACGTCAGCGGCAACGCCACCGCCAACGGAACGCTGGTGCTGCTGTGGACCTGCACGGGTGCGGCCAATCAGCGCTGGACCCGCCGTTAGCCCGAGGCAGCGGACGCGGGCCGCGGTGACCTGGCTCCGGCACCGCGGCCCGCGCTGGGCCCCACCGTAGTTCCATCATACGTCATACGTCAATTGATCGATGGCGAGGCGGCCGGAGGCGACTTGCGCCCCCGGCCGCCGGGGCCACCCGATCGTGGTGCGGGTTTACTGGGAGATGAGACTGAACCGCTGGTTGGCCTGGCCGTTGCAGGCGTAGAGCTGCACCTGGGCACCGTTGGCGGCGCTCCAGACATCCAGGCACCGGCCGGACTGGACCCCGGTGATGGTGCCGTTGGCGTTGAGGTTCCACTGCTGGTTGGCCTGACCGTTGCAGCTGTAGATCTGGATCTGGGCCCCGTTGCCGGAACCGGCCGCGTCCAGGCACTTGTTGCCGTACACGGTCAACTGCTTGCCGGAGGTGTAGGTCCACTGCTGGTTGGCCTGGTTGTTGCAGTCGTAGAGCTGCACCCGCGTGCCGTTGTTCTGCGACGCGCTGGGCACGTCGACGCAGCGGCCCGACTGTGCGCCCACGATCCGGCCGATGCCGCCCGACGGAGGTGTCGGCGAGGCGCTCGGGCCAGGCGAGGTCCCCGGCGAGGGCGAGGTGGGCGGCGACTGCGACGGCTGCGGCGAGGCGGCGTTGAGGGCGTTGAGCACCGAGGTGTACGCCGACTTCGCACCGCCGCCGCTGTTGAACAGCAGCGGGCTCTCGCTGGAGCGCCAGGAGTCGCTGTCGCGCACGCCCCACACGGTGATGCCGATGCAGCGCGCCACGTTCATGCAGGCCTGGGTGAGGCCGGCGTACTGCGAGGTCGAGGCGTTGGTGACGTCGACCTCGGTGAGGGCCACGTCGACCCCGAGGGCGGCGAAGCTCGACAGGGTGGTCTGGAAGTTGCCGGGCAGCGAGCTGCCGCCGGTGAAGTGGGTCTGCAGGCCGACGCAGTCGATGGGCACGCCCCGGGACTTGAAGTCCTGGATCATGCGGTACACACCCTGGGTCTTGCCGTAGCTCCAGTTCTCGATGTTGTAGTCGTTGTAGCACAGCTTGGTCGACGGGTCGGCCGCACGGGCGGTGCGGAAGGCCACCTCGATCCAGTCGTTGCCGGTGCCCTGCAGGTTGGACGAGCGGCGGCTGCCGTCCTCGTTGAAGGCCTCGTTGACCACGTCCCAGGCGGCGAGTTTGCCCTTGTAGTGGGCCATGACGCCGTTGATGTGGTCGATCATCGCCTGGCGCAGGTTGCTGCCGTTGAGGCTCTGCATCCAGCCGGGCTGCTGGGAGTGCCAGGCCAGGGTGTGTCCGCGGACCTTGATGCCGCGCTGGTTGGCCCAGTTGTAGATCTGGTCGCCGGCGCTGAAGCTGAACTGGCCCCGGTTCGGCTGGGTGGCGTCGGGCTTCATCTCGTTCTCGGCGGTCACCATGTTGAACTCGCGGGCCGAGATCGAGGTGTACGTCGAGTCGCCGAGCCGGCTGGCGGCGATGGCGGTGCCGAAGTACCGCCCCGACTGCGCGGCCGCGGCGCCGAGGGTGCTGGCCGCCGCGTTGGCGTTCGGGATGACGAGCACGACGGTCAGCACGGTGAGCGCACCGGCGGCCAGGGTGAGCGAGGCGGTGCGCAGCGGCGATCGTCGCCGTGGGTTCCGGCCATGATGCGCGGCGGAAGGCGCTGTCATCACGGATCTCCTTTCGTGGTCGGCGCTTGCGTCGTCTCGGGCGATCGGCGCGGCACCGTGGGATCGGGCATCGATACCGGGGCATGTTGCCACGCTTGGATGTCTGCCGCAACGGGAACTTTTCGATAACTTCCGGAAGATGATCACTGAGCAAATGGGACACGGGCTCGTCGCAACACCGGATCCACACCCGTCTGGGGCGACGTTTATAGAGCTCTCGGCGCTCTTATAGCGATCATCATGACTGGCCGAAATCCGCCCGTCGCGCGGCGCGAAAATAGACGGCATAGTTGATCCATCGTGGTACTACCGAAACTTCCGGACCACCTTCGGAACGGCTCAGGCGGCGGCCATCATCGCGACGGTGTGCGCCGTGATGCCGATCGGGGGTTCGCCCGCCGACCGGCCGACGACCTCGACGACGTGCCTGCGCGCAGGCTCGGCCAGGCCGTCGTAGATCTCGACGAACACCTCGCGGGCGCGCGTACGCGGCCAGCCCGCCGGCAGCAGCTCCACGGGCAGCTGCGGATCGAGCAGGGGGATGTGCCGGTAGGCGTCCATGATCTGGGTACGGGCCCGGACCGCGGCCGCTCCGGCGATCCGCCCCTCGCGGACGTCCGGCAGCAGCGGCCGCCACTGCCGGTCGAACGCCGCGTAGTGCTCGGCGATCCCGGCGATGTCCCACGCCTCGATCGGGTTGCGGTCCGCGGTGGCGGCGAGGTCCACATGCGCTGCCCGGAAGACGGTCATCGCACCGGCTCCGTGCATGGCCAGCCGCCTGGCGACGGTGGGATTCCACGGATCCGGCGAGACCCACAGCCCGTCGTACAGCGGCGCGAAGCCCAGCCATCGCAGCTGGCCGCGCAGCGATCGCCGCCGCGTGTCGTGCTCCTGCGGCACCGAGAAGGCGACCAGGGTCCAGGTGCCGTCCCACGGGCGCGGCTGCTCGGCGAAGCGCGCGATCCAGGTTCCCCCCGCTGCGAGCTCGTCGGCGGCGTCGCCGGTCAGCCGGTAGAAGCTGTGCCTGCCGTCGCGGCTGCCCTCCAGCACGCCCCGGCGGGCCAGGCGGCTGATCGCGGTCCGGGCCGCGCCGCTGGTGATCCCGAACTCGCCGAGCAGGGTGGTGACGGCGGCCGACGGCAGCCAGGCGCGGGTGGGCAGCGTGTAGTCGGCGACCAGCGTCGTCGCCAAACCCTGCGGCGAGTTGCCCGCCTGGCGCCGGGGCAGCCGGGAGCCGGCCACATCGGGGAAGGTCTCCTCGATCTCGAACAGGTTCACCAGGACTCCGGCGCTGCGACGACCACACCCCGCGGCCCGGGGTTGCGCCCATCGTAGGTGCGACGCCGGGACAGCGGTGGCCATCCGAGGCTTTCGATTGACACTTTCCTGTCCGACCGGCATCCTTCATGGCACACGTCGTCGAGGGAGCCCGACGCGTACGCAATGGAAGTCCGGCACACGGACAGGGGTAGGCCAGGGCAGGCCGACCCGCGACTGTTGCTATCGAGGAAATGCCATGACACGAACGTCCAGTTCACGCCGAAACCGCTGGTCTACTCACCTGTGCGGCTGCCTGAGCACCGCCTGCCGGCGTCCGCGCGCTGACGAGGGTCGTCGACCCGGTCTCGTGATCGGCGAGACCGGGTCGACGGCGCATCGTCAGCTGCGCAGACTCCATTGCTGGTTGGCACCGCTGTTGCACGCCCACAGGACGAGCCTGGTGCCGTTGGCGGTCGCCGCGCCGGTGGCGTCGACGCACAGACCGGACTGCACGCTGGAGATGGTGCCGTTGGCGTTGAGGTTCCACTGCTGGTTGGTGCCGCCGTGGCAGTCCCAGATCACCGCAGCCGTGCCGTTGGCCGTGCCGCTCCCGGAAGCGTCCAGGCACTTGTTGCCGTAGAGGGTCAGCTGCTTGCCGCTGGTGTACGTCCAGCGCTGGTTGGTGCCGCCGTGGCAGTCCCACAGCTGCAGCTGGCTGCCGTTGGCGGTGGCGCTGTTGGGGGCGTCGACACAGCGGCCGGACTGGCCGCCCACGATCTGGACGTTCTGCCGACCGCCCCCGCCGGCGCCCTCCCGCCGGACGATCGACTTCGACTCCACCGAGCGAACGCCCTGCGCGTCGACCACGTAGAGCCGGTACTCACCGGCCGCGGTGGGCACGGCGACGGAGGTCGCGGTGCCGTCGGCGCGGGTCATCGTCGCCCCCGCGGTGAAGCTGGTCGTGCCGTAGGGGGCGAGCCAGACGGACCTGGTGGCGTCGCCGGTGCTCCGGATCGGGATCGACGTTCCGGAGCTGCCCACGTAGGTGCCGGCCGGGAGCACATAGTCGGGCAGGACGAGATTGCCCGGCGGGATGATGCTCCGGTAGGCGTCCTCCAGCCCTGAGTTCACGGCGATGCCGTAGGCCGCCGCGGGCCAGACGTAGTCCGACGACACGAGGATGTCGTGGACCGTGCTGCCAGGCAGGTTCTTGTTCGACACCTTGTTGACGGGGCCGTACGTCTGCGTGATGCTCAGGTCGTGCTTGCGGCCCCAGTCGTCGGAGTTGACGAGCCAGGTGACGTTCTTGTCCACGCTCAGCACGTTGTCGCGGAACGTCAGGTACGCGGAGCCCTCGTCGGGGTGCAGCCCGTACTTGTGCCCGGACGGCACGCCCTGCAGGTAGTTGTCGCTGATGGTGGTTCCCGGCTGGCTGCCCAGGGTGTAGATGGGCGCGGTGTCGCTGAGCCGCTGCACCGTGTCGACGAAGTGGTTGTAGCTGATGTTGTTGTTGCGCGCCGTGGTCGTCGGGCGGTTGGGCGCGATCGAGCCCGCCGAGCCGTCGAAGTTCCACCAGCCCCAGCCCATCGTGATGCCCGACCACGGCGCCTTCTCGATGCGGTTGCGCTGCACCGTCAGGGTGTCGACGAAGTAGGCGGTGACGGGGCTGTGCCCGTTGAACAGCACGGCGCTGTCGTAGAGGTAGTTGTTCCTGATCTCGATGCTCTTGGGCAGGCCTTCGACACCGACCGGGTACTTCTCGCGGTTGCTCGACGTATGGTCGCCGATGTACACGTGCTGGGGGTGGCCCACGCTGACGGCCGACCCGGCGATGTCGTTGGTGAAGTTCCCGATCAGAGACGAGTTCTGCACGTCGTTGACCATGCCGACGCCGTCGGCGCCGGTGTGCTGGATCCGGTTGCGCTGCAGCAGGATCCCGTCGGCGTTCTGGATGTCGACGGCGGTCGGGGTGACGTCGACGTTGCGGTAGTGGTAGACGTGGAAGTTGCCCTTCGCGTACGCGGTGGCACCCAGGTTGCCCTGCTGCGCCTGCTTGTACGACGAGCCCGCCACGGTGAACAGGTTCCAGTCCGAGTGCTGCACGGTGAGCCCGGACAGCGTGATGTTGCGGGCGTGGCCGCTGGTGGAGGTGCCGGCGATCCGGAGCAGTGTGGTCACGTTGGCGGGGGCGAAGACCGTGGCGGTCGCCATGTTCTCCGAGCTCGCCTTGTAGTAGTACAGGGTGCCGGTGGACTTGTTGAAGAAGAACTCGCCGGGGGTGTCCAGGAACTCGTAGGCGTTCATGACCTTGTGGCTGCCGCCGACCTGGGCGTTGCCGTTGAAGGCGCCCTGGGCGATGGCCGCGCCCGGCTGCTGGAACAGCGCGATGCGGCCGGAGCCGTCGCTGGTCACCTGGCGGACTCCGACGATGGCCGTGGTCCAGGTGGTGCCGGTCTCGATCTCGATGTCGTCGTGGTTGCCGTTGACGGCGGGAAAGTCCGACGCGCTGTACCTGGCACCGTCACACTGTGCACCGGACTCCCAGGCCCATGCGGCCTGACCGGCCGTGATGTTGTACGTCCCGTAGCATCCGGCAGACGAGATCGTCTTGGACGCCATGTACGCGCGCCTGTCGTTGACGTACAGCGCGCGCAGCTTGTTGGCGCGGCTGAGCGGCGCCTTCCAGATGTTGCCGCTGTGCTGGGTCCACCCGGTCACCTGCACGCCGCCGTCCAGGATGGGCGTCTCACCGGGGTGAGCGGCGTAGACGACCCGGTGGCCGTTGGTGCCCGAGTCGGCTGTGCCGAACTCGACGGTGCTGCTCACCGGGTACGTGCCGCCGCGAAGATACACATGGATGTCGCCGGTCATGTTCGTGTTGACGGTGCGGACGAGGTCCCGGGCGCGTTGCACGGTCCGCAGCGGCGAGCCGATGGTGCCGGGATTGGCGTCGTTGCCGTTGGGGGCGACGTAGTACGTCGCCTGGACCGCGGCCGAGGCCGGTGCCGGCGCGGCTACGGCGGCCGCCATCGAGGCACCGATGAGGGCCGCGACCGCCACCAGTGATCGTCCTACGGTCGACAGAGCTGACTTCACGTCTCTTCCTTTCGAATACCGCAGCTCGGCGGTGCCCGCCGCTGCGTCCGGAGTGCGTGCGGGCCGGCACTGTGCGGCCGGCCCGGTGGTCCCGGTCAGCTCCGGGTGCTCCACTGCTGATTCGCGCCGCCGTGGCAGCTCCACAGCTGGAGCTTGGAACCATTGGCGGTCGCCGCGCCCGACACGTCGACGCACAGCCCCGACTGGACACCGGTGACGGTGCCGTTGGCGTTGAGGACCCACTGCTGGTTGGCCTGGCCGTTGCAGTCCCAGATGATCACGGCGGTGCCGTTGGCGGTCCCGTTGGCGTTGGCGTCCAGGCACTTGTTGCCGTACACCGTGAGCTGCCGGTTCGCGGTGTAGGTCCAGCGCTGGTTGGTGCCGCCGTGGCAGTCCCACAGCTGCGGCTGGGCGCCGTTGGCGGTGCTGGAGTTGGGCACGTCGGCGCAGCGTCCCGACTGCTGGGCCACCAGCAGTACGTTCGACTGGCCGGGAGTGGGGCTGCTCGGCGGCGCGGAGCTCGGTGGGGAACTCGAGCCGAACTGCGACAGGAACCGCCAGGCCTCCGCCTTGGTCCAGGTTCGGGCGCCGTCCTCGCAGCCGGAGCAGTTGTCCACCGGCGCCGGCCCGTGACCGCCGTCGAACGCGGCCCACTGCACCGGATACCCCGACCGGCAGGAGTAGGTGGTCGTGATGTGCCGACCGCTGCCCACCGAAGGTTCCGGGGCGTTCTGCTGCGCGCAGCCGTTGTTGCGCAGGAAGGCGTCGCGTAGCGAGCGGCCCTGCGAGATGTTGAGCACGTTGTCGGAGATGCCGTGGATGCCGAAGTAGGCGATCGGCTGGCCGCCGCCGCCGCAGCCGGACAACTGCGCGCCCGAGTACACCACCACGGCGCGGAACACGGCCGCGCGGGCGCAGGCGAGCGCGTAGCTCATGCCTCCGCCGTAGCTGAAGCCCATGGCGAACCGCTGGGTGGTGTCGACGCACAGGTCGGTCTCGATCATGCGGATCATGTCGTCGGTGAAGGTGACGTCGGCGCCGCCGGAGTTGGCCCAGCCGTTGCCGAGTCCCTGCGGGGCGACCAGGACGGCGCTGTTGTCGGACTGCTGCTGCATGCCGTAGTACGACCAGGTGGTCCCGCTGCTGCCGCCCGACGAGACGTCGTTCATGGTCCCTCCCCGCCAGTGGTAGGCGAAGATGAGCCGGTAGGGGCGGGAGTTGCTGTAGCCGTCGGGAACGCGCAGATTGAAGCTGCGGCTCTGACCGCCGCTCTGGATGGTGTACGTGCCGGTGCGCAGGGTCGGGGCCTTGCCGCATCCGGCGGTCGTCGCGGCGTACGCCGCCGGGCCGGTCAGCGCGGTGGCCACGAGGGTTCCCGCGAGGACGACGGCGGATGCGCCGAGCGCGGCGAACCATCGTTGCCGGGCCTGTCGGTGGTGGATGGATGTCACGGTGTCGTCTCCTTGCCGGGAGGGAACCGCACTGCCGTCATCCGGTTGCGACCGGGGCGGGACAGCACGGCCAGACCGCCGCGCCGGGCGGGCAGGCGGTTGATCTGTCTGCGGGGGTGGTGCCGGACCTGGATGTGACGGCCGGTGAGCCGGTCACCGGCCCGGTGGTCGCCGCACCGCTCAGCGGGCTGAGCGGCGGTCGGCTCGCTGCCCCAGGCCGACTGTCCCAGTGGGACAGCGCCACCGTAACGACGTAACACGTCACATGTCAACGACCGTCAGTACTACCAAGGTAGATGGCAGATTCATCCCTTGACGCATCCAATGTTATCGGTCACATTGGAGCGAATACATCACACGTCATCCATGTTGTGAACGAAGGGAACGACCATGGGCAGGTACGCGCGCCGGCTCGCCACGGCGGCGGCCACGCTGGCATTGACCGTCGCGGTGACCGCGATGCCGGGTGGCGTGGCCCACGCCGAATCCAACGGCGGGGTACGGGTCATGCCGCTGGGCGACTCGATTACCGAGGGCACCCAGGTGCCGGGTGGATACCGGATCGGGCTCTGGCAGCGGACCGCCTCCGCCGGATACCGCGTCGACCTGGTCGGCACGCAGTTCAACGGACCCGCCGCCCTCGGCGACCACGACCACGAGGGCCACCCCGGGTGGCGGATCGACCAGATCGACGCCAACATCGGCGGCTGGCTCCAGAACACGGCCCCGCGCACGGTCCTGCTGCACATCGGCACCAACGACGTCCTGCAGAACTACCAGCTCTCCGGCGCTCCGGGCAGACTGTCCGGGCTGCTCGACCGCATCACCGCCGCGGTCCCGTCAGCCGACGTCTTCGTCGCGACCATCATCGCGCTGAGCAACACCGGCCAGGACAGCGCCGCCCGCGCCTTCAACTCCGCCATTCCCGGCATCGTCCAGAGCAAGGTCAACGCCGGTCGGCGCGTCCACCTCGTCGACATGCGCAGCGCGCTCACCACTGCCGACCTCATCGACGGCATCCACCCGACCGCGACCGGCTACGACAAGATGGCCGCCACCTGGTACGCCGCGCTGCGCGCGGTGCCCGGCAGCATCGGCACGCAGACCACCCCGACATCGTCCGCGCTGGTCGGCGCGGCCTCCGGGCGCTGCCTCGACGTGCCCGGCAGCAGCACGGCCAACGGGATCCAGCCGATCATCTGGGACTGCGGCGGCCGCCCGAACCAGCAGTGGACCGTCAGCGGGCAGGCCATCCAGTCGCTCGGCAAGTGCCTGGACTCGCCCACCGGAGCCACCCCGGGGACCAAGGTCCAGATGTGGGCCTGCAGCGGCGCGGCCAACCAGCGATGGAACATCAACGGCAACGGCACCGTCAGCAACGCGGGTTCCGGACTCTGCCTGGACGTCTCCGGCAACGCCACCGCCAACGGCACCCCGGTGATCCTCTGGTCCTGCACCACTGCGGCCAACCAGCGCTGGACCCGCGTCTGAGCCGCTGCGGCAGGTCCCCGTGGCGCGGCGTCACCAGGAGCCGACGTCACGGTAGACCTGCCGCCTCCGGCCCGTACGGGTGGCCGGTCAGTGACCGACCATCGCCTGCGCGAACGCCGACAGCCTCGCGCCCGCCGCCTCGCCGAGCCCGCTCAGCGCCGCGAGCTGCTCGTCGGTGAGCACGACGTCGGCGGCCGCGACGTTCTCGGCCAGGTGTGTACGGCGTGTCGTACCCGGGATCGCGTGCACGTCGTCGCCCTGCGCGAGCACCCAGGCGATGGCCACCTGGGCAGGCGTGCACCCGGCCGCCCCGGCGATGTCGCGGATCCGGTCGACCAGGGCCAGGTTGTGATCGAGGTTGCCGTCGGCGAACCGCGGATGGCTCAACCGGTTGTCGCCCTCGGCCAGGCCCGCCGTCGACCGGATCGCGCCGGTGAGCAGCCCGCGCCCGACCGGGGAGTACGCCACGATCCGGATGCCCAGCTCCCGGCACACCGGCCTCACCTCCTCCTCGATGTCACGGCTGAACAGCGAATACTCGATCTGCAGGGCGCTGATCGGGTGCACCGCGTGTGCCCGCCGGATCGTCTGCGCACCGACCTCCGACAGCCCGAGGTGGCGTACCTTGCCCTGCTGGACCAGGTCGGCCATCGCCGCGACGGTGTCCTCGATCGGGACCTCGGGATTGCGGCGGTGCAGGTAGAACAGGTCGATCACGTCGACGCCGAGGCGGCGCAGGGAGTCCTCGCAGGACTGCCGGGCCCAGCCGGGACTGGAGTCGACCCGGTGCACCCCGCCGTCGCGGCGGATGGCGAACTTGGTGGCGAGGAACACCCGGTCCCGGTTGCCGGGCAGGAAACGCGCCAGCAGCTGCTCGTTGCGGCCGTCGCCGTAGGACGCCGACGTGTCGAAGTGCGTCACGCCCAGCTCCAGCGCCCGGTGCAGGGTCGCCAGCGACTCATCCTGGTCGGCGGGGCCGTAGTTGGTGCTCATGCCCATGCAGCCAAGGCCGAGCGCCGGGATCGCCGGGCCGGCCGGGTCAATCAGTCTGTTCAGCATGCAGGTGCCCCCGATATCTGGTGATCTTCCGGTCGATGACGGCCAGGTCGCGCTGCAGCTCGCTGATCTGGCGCAGCACCGTCGTACGGTGCTGTTCCAGCAGCTCCAGACGCTCCCGGCGGTTGTGCGTGCCCGCGCGGACCAGCGCGACGTAGCGGACCATCTCCCGCACGGGCATGCCGGTCGCGCGCATCTTGGTCAGCAGGTCGAGCCGCTCGACGTCGCGCAGCCGGTAGCGGCGGCGGCCCGCGTGGTCGCGCGGGATCGGGTCGAGCAGGCCGACCTGCTCGTACCAGCGCAATGTGTACGCCGTCAGTCCGGTCTTGTCCGCGACCTCGCCGACCGTGAGCCCATCCGCCATGCCGCCCAGCCTCGCAGTTAGAGCACACTCGAAGTCAAGCGGCGTCGTCACGGGATGCGGGTTCTAGGCGTGGTAGCCGTCCAGGCGGGACAGGACGTAGAGCATGATCTCGTCGGTGCCGCCGCCGATCGACCAGACAGGGCTGTCCCGGAAGAAGCGGGCGGTCCACATCTCCTCCATGTACCCGACGGCTCCGTGAAACTGCAGGCAGGTCGCGGCGATCTCCCGCGCCAGGCGTCCGGCCTGCAGTTTTCCGACCGTCGCGAAACGGTCCACGTCCTCGCCGCGCATGTACGCCTCCGCGGCCGCGTAGTTGTACTGCCGCAGCATGTCCAGTCGCGCGCTCAGCTCTGCCAGCGTGAAGCCGAGGTGCTGGTTGTCGATCAGGGGTCTGCCGAAGGCGTGGCGCACCTTCAGGTAGTCCGCGGTCCTGGTCAGAGCAGTCTCCATGGCGCCGACCGCGATGTAGCCCAGCGCGAGGCGCTCGTTCTGGAACTGGCTCATCTGCTGGTAGAAGCCCAGGCCGGGCGTACCGATCGTGTTGCTCGCCGGAACTCTCAGGTCGGTGAACGTCAGTTCCGCGGTGTCGGAGGAGCGCATGCCGAGCTTGTCGAGCCTGCGCTGGACCTGAAAGCCCGGTGTGTCCGTCGGGACGACGATCTGGGACAGGCCGCCGTAGCCGGGCTCGTCGGACGTGCGGGCCAGCAGGCAGATCCAGTCCGCCTGGGTGCCGTTGGTGACGTAGTGCTTCGAGCCGTTGATCACCCAGTCGTCGCCGTCGCGCACCGCCCGGGTGCGCAGGGCCGTCACGTCCGAGCCCGCGTCGGGTTCGGTGACCGCGACCGAGCAGACCGCCTCGCCGTTCAGCGCCGGGACCAGGTAGCGCTGTTTGAGTTCGTCGCTGCCGAAGTGGTGCAGCGACGGGGTCGCCATGTCTGTCTGGACAGCGATGCCCAGGGCCACTCCCGCCGGTCCGACGCGGCCGAGCTCCTCGTGCAAAACCACCGTGCAGAGGTGGTCCGCGCCCTGGCCGCCGTATGCCGGGTCGTACTCCAGACCGAGCAGGCCGAGCGCGGCCATCTTGGCGAACAGTTCGTGTGCGGGGAAGCTGCCGTTCGCCTCCCATGCGACGGTGTACGGCCCGATCTCCTTCTCGGCGAAGTCCCGGACCAGCCTGCGCAGCATGTGGTGCTCATCGCTGAAGGCGACCATCTTCCACTCCGGATACTGGTGTTCAGAGGCGGGCGAGCAGTTTGGGGGTGTAGAGGGCGTCGACGGACACGATCCCGGCGACCATGTCGAGGTAGGTCGCCGTCAGTTCTGGGTCAGACCGCACGATTCGCAGCAGGGCGAGGCGCTGCTCGTTGAACGGAGCCAGCCGGGCGACGCCGAGCGTGGCCTGGTAGCCGCCGGCCATCGTCGCGTCCCGCTGCCCGGCGAACCGGGCCAGGGCCGCGTCCAGCGCGCAGGGATCGCCGCCCAGCACGTTTCCTATCTCCCCAGCCAGGCTCTCCACCTGCTGGAACGCGTCACTGATGCCGCGTGCGGTGATGGAGTCCTTGTGATGGCCGGCGTCACCGACGAGCACCCAGCCGGGTCCGGTCGCCTGCCGGAAGAAGTTCTGCTGGTCGCCGCTGCCGTAAAGGCGCTCGGCGGGCTCGGCGCTGCGCAGCCGCTCGTACAGGGCGGGCGCGGTGACGCGTATCTGCTCATCGTAGGCACGGCTCGGGTCGGCGCGGATCTGGCCGAAACGGGACTGCGGGGAGTACGCCAGCACCAGCGTCAGCGCGTCGTTGGTGGGCAGGGCGGCCACCCAGCCGCCGGGCCGCTCGTACAGTTCCACGGCGTCGGTCGGCGCATCGGACCAGTACGTGTAGTACGCGCAGGTCATCAGCGGGTCCTGGACCTCGACCGGCGCCGCCACCAGCTTGGCGACAGTGGAGCGCATCCCGTCCGCGCCGATCACCAGCCGCGCGTGTTCGGTGAAGGCCCGGTCCCCGTGCCTGCCCTCGACGCCGACGACCCGGCCCGTGTCGTCGCGCAGCAGGCCGGTCACCCGGCAGTGCTCGCGGAACTCGGCACCGGCCGCGACCGCCGCGTCCACCAGCAGCGCGTCCAGGACCCGCCGCCGAGGGGCGTATTTCGCGCGCTGTCCCGCCACGCCGCCGGCGTAGCCGTCGATGCGGATGTCGGCGACCTCGTAGACGGTTCGCGCCACCGGCGGGCAGCCCGACGCGCGGACGTGCTCCAGCACCCCCCAGCGGGCCAGCGCGGCGACTCCGGGCTGGTGGAGCAGGTGCGTGGAGAGGGTGTCGGAGCCGTACGCCGACCGGTCGAGCAGGAGCACCCGGTGGCCCGCGCGCGCCAGCAGCAGCGCGGTCGGCGCACCGGCGCAGCGCGCCCCGACCACGATCGCGTCATACATGCGGCTTCCTCACCGCGAACGAGTGGGCCGGCCTGGCGTCGGCCGCGAGCCGCCGCCTGTCGATCTTCCCGGTCGCCGTGATCGGCAGCTGATCGACGACCGCCCAGAGGCCGGGGACCATGTACGAGGGCAGCTCGTCCCGCAGGCGGTCTCTCAGGTCGACCGGTGTGATCGCCGAACCCGGTGTCAGCCGGACCGCGGCGACGAGCCTCTTGTCGAGGCTGTCGCCGTCGGTGACGGTCACGAACGCCTCCTCGACCCCGTCCTGGGCGAGCAGCGACGCTCTGATCGCGTGGGGCTCGATCCGGAAGCCGCGGATCTTGACCTGGTCGTCTGCCCGTCCCAGGAACTGCAGCCGCCTGGCCGCGTCGATGCGGACCAGGTCACCGGTGCGGTACAGGCGTTCCGGCACGTCCGGCGAGAAGTAGCCGAACACCCGGTCCGTCTCGGCTTCGTCGTCGACGTATCCGGCGGCCAGGCCGTCGCCGGCGGCGTACAGTTCCCCGACGGCCCCGGGCGTCAGCAGCCTGCCGCGTCGGTCCAGCACGTAGATCCGGGTACCGGGAACGGGTCTGCCGATGGGGATCGGCCCGTCGATGCTGTCGGGGTCGCGGAGCGAGTGGTACGTCGTGAAGACGGTGTTCTCCGTAGGGCCGTAGCCGTTCGTGACGACCAGGCCGGGGTTGTTCGTCAGCGCGTTCCTGACGTGTTCGTGGGGCACCACGTCCCCACCGACCAGCAGGTGCCGCAGGCTCGCCAGGGACGGCCCGGCGAGTTCCTGAACGAGCCCGAACAGCCCGGCGGTGAGCCAGGCGACGGTGATCCGGCGCTCCGCGAGGTGGGCGCCTATCTCACTGGGGAACAGCGCGTCCGGTGGGCAGATCTCCAGGGTCGCACCCGTCAGCAGGGTGGCCCATATCTCCAGCGTGGAGGCGTCGAAGGCGAGTGGCGCCAGCCGGAGGCAGCGCTCGCCGGGGCCCAGCGCCAGATACGGGCTGTCATGGACGAACCGGATCACGCCACGGTGCGGGATCGCGACGCCTTTCGGCTCGCCGGTCGAGCCCGAGGTGAAGGCGAGGTAGGCCAGCCGGGCCGGGTCGGGCTGGGCCGGGGGTGCCGCCTGGCCGCCGCCCTTCCAGCCGGGCTGCCACGCGCTGACCGTCGGGACACCGTAGGGGGCGAGCTGGCCCGCCGCGTCGTCGGTCACGATCGCGGCGGCCGGTGACGCCTTGGCCAGCACCTTCGCGGTGTGCGACGCGGGCTGGCTCAGATCGACCCCGCAGTAGGTGGCGCCCGTCCAGAGCGTGCCCAGCACGGCCACCACCTCCGCCACCGACCGGGGCACACCGACCAGCACCGTGTCGCCTTCGGCGACGCCGGCCGCGCGCAGCAGGTGGGCCTGTTCAGCCGCGGCGACGGCCAGTTCGGCGTACGTCAGCACCGACTCCGCGTCGCGCACCGCCAACGCGGTGGGCCAGCGGCCGGCGGCCTCGCGAAAGAGCTCGTCCACGGAGGAGTCAGGAAAGACCTGCCCGGTGTCGTTGATCGCTTCGAGGATCTTCAGCGAGGAGGCGGAGATGCATCGGACATCCGCCAGGGTCACGTCGGCGCTCCCCGCCGTGGAGGCTCTGGCGAGCTGTTCCACCGCCGCCAGGAAGTCCAGGACGAATCTCTGCGCCTCGCCGTCCTCCCACACGCCTGCCGCGCAGTCGAGGTATCCATCGGTGTGGTTCAGCCGTACAGCGAGGAGGTGACGCTCGCCGGAGTGCTTCACGTCCAGCGGTGCGTCGACTCCACCGGCGGGATACGCGTGTCGGCCCAGGCTCAGGGTCAGCGATTCGTGTACGCCACGGATGAAGGCCTCCGGCGTCAGGTCGTCGTCGATGTCGACGAGCACCGCGACCGGGTCGGGATGACCGACGTCGACCACGACGGCACCGACCCCGGTGAGCCTGGACAGGGTGAGACAGAACGCGCCCACGAGCAGGCAGGACGGCGACACGTGGAGCGTCTGCGACCGCTGCCGCACTGACGCCGCGATCTCGGCGGACAACATGATCGGGTATCGGCTGACGCGAGTGCCGCCATCATGCGGACAACGGGATTCCATCAGTCCGCCACACGGTCCTTGTCCATCAGCCGGCCGAGCAGCGCGGCCTGCTTTCTCATCGTGGGAGCCCGGAGGACGTCGACGGCCCTGATCGTGACTCCGGAGGCCTTCTCCATCCTGCCGATGAGAGAGATGAGGACGAACGAGTCGCCGCCTGAGTCGAAGAAGCTGGAGTCGATGTCGGGAGTGTCGTAGCCGAGAGTCTGTTGCCAAGCCGAACGGACGAGACTGATGAGCTGAGCGTGATCCTCGACCCGTACGGTGTCGTCGTGAGAGCTTGTCGCGTCGACCATTGTCTGCACATGCCCAATCGGTTGTCGTTCACTGCGGAGGGTTTTCCGGGTCGCGTCAGGCGACGGTCGTGCCGGTTCTGACGGCGTCCAGCACGTTGCGCATGTCCGCGAGCAGCGCGGGCTCTGCGGATTTGAGGAAGAAGTGCCCGCCGGGCAGCACCCGGAACCGGAACCCGCCGCGCGTCATGTCCGCCCAGCCCCGCATCTCCTCCGGTGCCAGTTCCGGGTCCTCGTCACCGGCGTACGCGTAGATCGGGCACGCGAGCGGCGGCCGCGACCCGCCGGAGTAGCCCCCCACCAGGTGGTAGTCGCCGCGGACGGCGGGCAGCACGGCCTCCCGCAACATCGGGTCGGCGAAGGCCGCGGCACGGTTCGCGTCCAGGGTCCTGACGTGCGCGATGATGTCCTCGTCAGTGCTGGGGACGGTGCTACGACCGGCCAGCGCGTGCGGCGGCCGGGTGCCCGACACGCACAGGGCGGCCGGCGGGCTCCCCTGTTCCTGCAGGCGCAGCGCCACCTCGTGCGCCACGGTGGCCCCGAAGCAGTGCCCGAACAGCACCACCGGTTGCCGTGCCAGTTCGCCGAGCGCGCCGGCGATGTCGTCGGCGAGGGCTTCCAGCCGGGGCGGAATCGGATCGTCGAACCGCTCCTCCCGGCCCGGATAGCGGACGGCCATCACGCCGATGTCCGGCGGCAACCCCTCCGGCCAGGTGCGATACTCCCCCGCGACAGCACCGGCGTGGGGAAAGCAGATCACCTTGGTTTCGCCGTCGTCGCTGTCTCGAAAGCGGCGCAACCAGCGCCCGTCCGGCGGTCCCGTCATCGCATGGCCCATTGCTCCGGCACTGGTGGTGTCCATGCCTGATGTCCTCCCAGGGCTGCCCAGCCGGGCATCCATCGACGCCCGCCGCTATAAGACCCTGGCATCCGGCCCGTGCGCAGCGCATCTTCCTAAGTGCTTTCTCGATGCGCTGAAATGCGTTCGTGAGTCGCCCGCGGATGAACCCGCGACAAGCTCAGGACAGCAGCCGTATGGCACGCGGCAACGCCTCATTCACCAACGCGCATGGTCCCGTCGACAATCCGCCCCGCTTCCGGTCGCAGGCTGGCCGTCGGCCTCAGGGCACGGTCCTGACCTGGGTGGCGCCCCGCCAGCATCTCGAACCGGGTGAGCCCGAACAACACCGTCAAGGTGTGGGTATACCGCCAGAGCCCGGCCGCCACGACAGCGAAGTACGGCGGCACCGGGGCTCAGTACTACGGCGACCAGCTCTACGGAGGCAACGCCACCGTGTGCGTGGTCGGCGAGGTGACCACCCCGTCCGGCACCAAGTACACCAGCACCGCGCTCTGCGCCTGACCTCGTACACCGCAGCGGTGCCGCCGACCCCGGCACCGCTGCGCGCGCCAGCCGGGTCATCCGGCACCATGGGCACCGATCTTGAGCGGCCCCGGCTGACGTGTCCGCGCCGGCGAAAGGAGATCGGATGGGCTCCACCCGCGTCACGGTGTGTCTGCCCGCGCACCGGCGCAACGAGGTCGAGGCCGCCATCGCGGACGCGCTCGCACCGTTCGAGGCGATGCAGGGCCATCCGGACGAGCGGGATATCTGGGACTCGTGGACCATCCGTGGCGGCAGTGACGGCTGGGGATTCTGGATCCGCCCCGGAGCAGAGGACGACCCCTGGCTGCTACACGATGCGCCACGGTACGACGGCGAGCCGCTGCCCAGCAGGCAGGGCCGGTGCGCCGGCGGCCCGGTCGGGCTGCTGAACCTGACCGGGGCACGTGACCACGCCGTCGGCCTGGCGGACGACATGTGTGATCTCTGGGAGCAGCTGTCGGCGCGGTATGTCCCGCCCCGGCCACTGGAGACCTTCGGCGAGGTCAGTGTCCTCACCCTGTTCGACGACATCGCGGCGCAGCGGCGCGGTTACGAGCTCCAGCCGATCGTCAAGCAGTTCCTGGCCGTCCATCCGTGGGACCAGCTCGATACGGTGCTGGGCTACCGGGACGACCTGACCCGGCTGTTCGCCAGCGGTCGCGATGAGATCCTGGCCACCGCCGCCCTGCTCGCGGGGCAGCGGAGCGACCTGCTCACGCTGGACGGCTGGTGGGTCCAGCGGGACGGCCGGGCGACGCACGGCAGCTGCGACACCCACGAGAGCTGCACGCATCGTGCCGACATGCCCACTCATCCGGGCGACCTGGTGCCCATCCTGGCCGCACTCCCCGACGACGTGATCGTCGTCGGTGTGCAGTGCCACACCTGACAGCTGAGGCTGACCCGTCTCGGGTCGGCCAGAACGTCCGGAAACGAGTGTCGGCACCGCGTCCACCGGCCACCAGTACGCCGGATCTGGGCACCCTGGTGCCGCCCAGACCGGCGGCACCAGGGGATTCGTCAGCTCAGCGGTTCGATCCAGATGTTGCGGAAGCGGGGGTTCGCGCCCGGGTCGCCGTGGTCCTGCAGGCCTATGGAGCCGGGTGTCGGCCCTTCGGGCTGGCCGTTGCCGGTGGGACCGTTGACAGCGACGTTGTTGTGCACGACGACGCCGTTCCACACCACGGTGATTCTGGCGTCTTCGGTCTTCGTACCCGTCGCGTTGAACCGCGCGGCGCGGAACGTGATGTCGAACGTCTGCCAGGTGTTCGGTGCGGTGGCCATGTTCCGGTCAGGGGCGCGCTTGAGGTAGATGGCACCGGCCTCGTTGTTGGCCAGGGTGGTGTCACCGTACGAATCCAGCACCTGGATCTCGTAGCGTTCCTGGAGGTAGAACCCGCTGTTGCCGCGGGCCTGCCCGGTGACGTCTGCCGGGTAGACGGGTTGCAGCCACTCGCCGTGCAGCTTGAAGTCGCCGAACTTCGCCCTGGTGCGGATGTTGCCGCCCAGCGACTCCATCGATCCTCCGGACACCGGCCAGGCCGCCTGGCTGCCGTCCGCGTTCTCCCACGAAGCCAGACCCGTACCGTCGAACAGCGAGATACGGGGCACCGGAGTGACGACCAGCTGGTCGAGGTTGCTGCCGTTGGCACCGGTCGTGGTCGCACGGATCTTGACCTGCCCCGCCGGCAGCGTCGTGGTCAGTGACGCGGTTCGCCAGGTCGTCCACGCCCCTGTCGGCGGGAACGGGAAGGCCGGGCTGACCGCCGTGCCGTTGACCGCGATGGCCAGCGGGCGGTCGACGGTCTTGCCGTTGGCGTAGCGGAAGGCCAGCGCGTGGGCTCCGGCGGTCGGCACGTTGACCGTCCACTCGACGTACCCGCCGGTGTTGGCCGCGTCGGCGTAGTCGGCGTAGCCGGTTCCGGTGTACCCGGCATGTTCGGTCCCGACGGTCGCGCTGCTGAGCGCCGCCTGCTCGGCCTGATAGGTGACGCCGGGCAGCGCGTTGAGGGTGTACCAGGCCTCGGTGCTCCACAGGGACTGCCCGGACGCCGCGCTGAACGGCCGTGGCGAGTGGACGTGCACGACGCGTCCGGCTTCCAGGCCGTTGATGCGCAGCGTGACCTTCCTGCCGTCGGCCGACGGGATGGCCGACGTGACGCCCAGCGTTTCGAGATCGACTTTCGGGCCGCCGTAGGACGAGGTCGGGGTGTAACGCCACTGCTGGACGCGGTACCGCGAGGTCAGGGAGCTCAGTGTGGCGGCCGACAGCGGCTGGGTGTACTCGAGTTCGAAGCCGCCGGCCACCGCCCGCATCGCCAGGATGTCGAAGGCGCTGCTGCCGCTGGGGGTCAGCTTCTGCAGCCCGTAACGGAGTTTGCCCTGCTGGCGCCAGTTGCTGCTGGCGCGTTCGTCGCCGATGCCGCCCGCGTAGATCGCGCCGTCGGGGCCGAGGGTGAGGCGGCTGATGCCGGCCTCCAGGCCTTGGGCGAAGCGGAAGACCGCGCCCTGGTACTCGCCGTTGACCTTCTCCAGGTATCCGCGCTGGATGCCGCCGTAGGTGACGTCACCGAACAGCATCTGCCCGGCGAACAGGCCCTGGGTGAGCATGATCGGGGTGCTGGGCGAGTTCGCGATCTCGTTGTGCGGCAGCCACAGGACCGGCTGGGTGACGGCGCTGGTGTCGAACGGACCGGCCGGGTCGTTGTAGTGGTTGAAGAACCGGCCCGGCTTGAGCTGGATCAGCTTGTTGGCCGACAGCCAGTCGCCCTGGTTGTCGGTGACGAAGATCCCGCCTTCGGGACCCCAGCCCATGCCGTTGGGCGTACGCAGTCCGCTGGCCGTGTACTCGACCTGGCCGGTCGCCTTGTTCACCTTGATCGCGGTGCCGCGGTTGGCGGCGAGCTGCGGTCGGGTGGTACGCCCGCCGGGGGTGATCTGCACCGACAGGTTGAGGTAGAAGTAGCCGTCCTTGTACAGCAGGCCGAACGCGAACTCGTGGTAGGTCCCGCCGAAGGGCCAGGTCGCCACGGTGCGCTTGGTGTCGATGATCTCGTCGCCGTTGGTGTCGTTCAGTTCGACCAGCCGGGACCGTTCCGTGACGTACAGCTTGCCGTCGACGTACTTGATGCCCATCGGGTCCTGCATGCCGGTGGCGATCCTCTTCACCGTCACCTGCGCGGCGGAGGTGGTGCCGGTGACGTTGCCCAGCAGGTAGACCTCGCCGAGCGGCTGGGTGGTGCCGTAGTCGCCGCCCCAGGTGGTGATGGCCAGCCGGTTGTCGGGCAGCCAGTCCATGCCGGTGACCTTGGGCTGGAAGCCGCTGGGGCGCAGGTCGGTCAGGGTGTAGTTGGGGTGTACGGCGTTCAGGGGCAGCCCGTCGCCGGGGGCGTCGCCGCCTTCGACGCATTCCTTGGCCCCCGGCGCGGTCACCCGCGTGACGCCGGATTCGGTGCTCAGCGCGGTGGTCGGCACGACGGCGAACGCGGTGGCGCCCGGTGGCTGCCACTCCAGTTTGAGCACCTGCCCACCGGTGTTGTCGAAGTGCTCGATGCGCAGCTTGTGGTAGCCGGCCGTCAGGTCGACGGTGCCGTCCTTCGAGGACGTGCCGTGCACGCCGTCGTGGTTGATGACGGTCGTGAAGGTGCTGTCGGAGTCGTCGTTGTCGACGACGGTGCTCTTGTCGATGCGCAGGCGGGAGCCGTCGTCGCTGGTGAGCCGGAAGGCGTACGTGCCGGCGGTGGTGATGTTGATGTTCGCGACGACCTGGGTGAGGAAGCTGTCGGCGATGCCGAAGTCGGCCAGGGTCGACCAGTTGACCAGCGGCATCAGCTTGTCGAAGTTGGGCGTCTGCCCCGGTTTGAGGGTGCACAGCCCGGTCAGCGCGGTGCTGAGGCTGTAGGTGCGCAGGGTGACGCCGGGATCCTGCGGGGGGATCGCGGCCTGTGCGGCCGCGGGCACGGACATGGGCAGCAGCACCAGACTCAGCCCCAGGGCGAGGGCTGGGGCCCGGCGGCGGCGGGCGGTTTGCGGGACGGTGGGAGAACTCATGGCGATCCTTCTCGCGATCGCACCCGGGCGCAGCGCACGCGCAGGCCCGGATGTCGGGTGGGTCAGGCGGGTCGCCTGACGCAGGTGGGACGTGCGCCGCCACGTCGCGTTCTCAAGGACTTCGCTGCTGTCGCCTCGTGAAACACCTCCGGGAGTCGGCCTCGTACATCGACACGTTGACGTTCATCTACGCGGGACATTAGCGTCTAGCCACCGTCGGGAAAACCCTTTCCCGACTTTTCAGCCGAGGCACGACCGACGACCAGGAGCCGCGCGATGACGACCCCGGAACCGGCCAGCAGCGCCACGATCGCGCTGGACGAGATCGCCCCCAAGCAGTGTTCCTGCGGCACCACCCGGCGGGCGTTCGTGCAGGAGTCCGCCGGTGCGGTGAGCGTCCACCTGCTGCAGGTCGACCGGGCGGTCACCCACCACCACCGGATCGCGACCGAGGTGTACGTGATCCTCGACGGGGTCGGCGAGGTGGAGCTCGACGGCGTACGCCATCCGGCGAAGCCGATGTCGGCGTTCCTGATCCCGCCCGGCACCCGGCACCGGGCGCTGGGTGACCTGCGGGCCCTGGTGGTCTGCCTGCCCGCTGCGAACGACGCCGATGAATACTTCGACTGAGTCGGGCGCCCCGGGCATGGTGCCACTGCCCGGCGGGGTCGGCGTCTCGCAGCTGCGGGTGTACGGCACCACCGCGCCCGACGGCCTGGTCGGCGGCACCCCGCACCTGCACCTGTGCTGCACCGAGGCGTACGTGGTGCAGGCCGGGGCGGGCACGGTCCAGACGCTGACGATGAGCGGGTTCGAGCAGACGGTGTTGCGGCCCGGCACGGTGGTCTGGTTCACGCCGGGCACCATTCACCGGCTGGTCAACCACGGCGGCCTGGAGATCACCGTGTTGATGCAGAACAGCGGGCTGCCGGAGGCCGGCGACGCGGTGCTGACGTTTCCTCCCGCGGTGCTGGCCGACCCGCAGCGGTATGCCGCGGCAGCCACCCTGCCCGGTGGCGGGGCTCCCGATGACGTCCCGCCCTCCGACGGCGCACCCAGCGCTACGCTGGCCGCCGCGTACGCCCGGCGTGATCTCGCGGTGCTCGGGTTCGAGCGGTTGCGGGCGGCGGCCGACGCCGGTGACTTCGGGCCGCTGCAGGACTTTCACCGGGCGGCCGCCCGGCTGGTGGCGCCGCACCTGCCGCGCTGGCGGGAGCGGTTCGCCGCCGGGGCGCTGCGGGCGGCGCAGGACACCGCCGCCCAGCTCGACGCGCTGGCCGCAGGGCGGTCCGAGCATCTGGCCGCCGCCACGGTGCGGGGCTTCGCCGTGCCCGGCGAGCAGGGGCGGCACGGTATGTGCGGGCTGCTGAACACGTATCCGATCCGGTGACGGTTCGGACCGCTCAGCGATCCTGCAAACATTCCATGTAAATATGTAAAGATCTTCAGGGCAGCCCTTGCCTCATGGACGCCATCCTCTCTACTGTCCGTTAATCGGAAAGCGCTTCCCGGCAATCGCCAGGCAACTTTCCGTCCGCCCGGGAGGAGCCTTCGTGCGCCAAGGATCAGCAAGTGGATCAACCGTCGGCAGCGCGGCAGCGCGCACGGCCGGTCAACCCACGCTGGCCCTGCGGACCAAGGTCCGGCCGCTGACCCGGCTGGTCCGGTTCGGCGATGTGCTGTGGCGGCCCGCGCTGCTGCTGGGCATCGTGTTCGCGGGGTGGTGGGCGCTGTCGGAGAGCGGCTCCGTCCCGCACTACCTGGTGCCGACCCCGGCGCAGGTGTGGGCGACGATGGTCGAGAAGCGGGCGTTCCTCTGGCTGAACACCTACGTCACGCTCTACGAGACCGTCATCGGCTTCGTGCTGGCCGTGGTGTTCGGCCTGCTCACCGCCGTCCTGATCGCCTACTCCCGCACCATGGAGCGGGCGCTCTACCCGATAGTCCTGTTCGCCCAGGTCATTCCCAAGATCGCCATCGCTCCACTGCTGATCGTCTGGTTCGGCTTCGGCCTCGCCCCGAAGATCATTCTCGCGGTGCTGATCGCGTTCTTCCCGGTGGTCATCTCCGGGGTGGCCGGGCTGCGGTCCACCGATCCCGAACTGGTGGACCTGTCCAAGACCATGGGCGCGAGCCCCTGGCAGACCTTCCGGAAGATCAGATTCCCCAACGCCCTGCCGCACCTGATGGCCGGGATAAAGGTGGCCGTCACCCTCGCGGTGGTGGGCGCCGTGGTCGGCGAGTTCGTCGGCGCGAACGAAGGCCTGGGATACGTGCTCCTGCTTGCCAACGGCAACCTCGACTCGGCCCTGCTGTTCGCCGACCTGTTCCTGATGTCACTGATCGGCATCGTGCTGTTCGCGATCGTCGAGGTGGCCGAGGCAGCACTCATCCCCTGGCACGCCAGCAGGCGCTCCGGGGTCCCGCTCACCACATCCTGACGGGGATCAGCCTCCCGTCGCCGCGTTAGGAGGACCAACCACATGAGAAGACTTCCCCTGCTGGCAGCCGCGTCCGCGCTGCTGCTGGCCGCCGGGGCCTGCGCACCGGGCACCAACGACCAGCCCGCCGCGCCCGGCGAGAACAAGAAGGTCACGCTGACCCTCAACTGGGTCCCGTACGGCGAGCACGCGCCGTTCTACTACGGCCTCGACAAGGGCTTCTACCAGGCCGAGGGCATCGATCTGACGATCAAGGCAGGCGGCGGCTCCGGCAAGACCATCCAGGCCGTGGCCCAGCAGCAGACCGAGTTCGGCTGGGCCGACACTCCGCCGCTGCTCAAGGCCATCACCACCGGGATGAAGGTGAAGAGCGTCGGTGTGTTCCTGCAGAAGGGGCCCTCGTCGGTGGAGTTCCTGTCCGACAAGAACATCACGAAGATCAGCGACCTCAAGGGCAAGACCGTCGGCGGCACACCGGGTGACGCGATGTATGCGACCTTCCCCGCGCTGCTCAAGGCCAACGGCGTCGACCCGGCCGAGGTGAAGGTCGTCAACGTCGACGCGGCCGGCAAGATCGCCGCGCTGGCCGAGGGCAAGGTCGACGCGATCCAGGGCTTCTTCCACGACCAGGCCCCGACCATCGAGGCCAAGACCGGCAAAAAGGTCGACCACCTGCTGTTCGCCGACTTCGGGCTCAACCTGCTCGGCACCGGCCTGGTCGTGCACGACGACACGCTGGCCAAGGACCCGGAGCTGGTGAAGGCCTTCGTCCGGGCCACCCAGAAGTCCTGGGCCGAGGCGGCCAAGGACATCCCCGCCGCGGCCGCCGCGATGGAGAAACTCGCCGAGAACGAACCCGCCAAGGACGTCCTGGTCAAGCAGCTGACGCTGTGCCTGCCACTGGTCGACGCGGCAGCGCCGGGCGTCAACGCCGAAGCCAAGTGGACCGAGACCATCGACCTGATGACCAAGCACGCCGAGCTGAAGGACCCGGGCGCGCCGAGCAAGTACTGGTCCGGCACGTACGCGGCGAAGGGCTGACCCGGTGACCGTCCCGTCAACGGCCGCGCCGGCGGTGGACATCACCGGCCTGACCGTGCGCTTCCAGTCCAAGCGCACCCAGACCGTCGCGGTCGACGACGTCACGATGCGGGTCGCCCCCGGTGAGTTCGTGACGATCGTCGGCCCGTCCGGCTGCGGCAAGTCCACCCTGCTCAAGATCGTCGCAGGGTTGGTGGCGCCGACCTCCGGCACGGTCTCGTTGATGGGACGGCCGGTCACCGGCGCCCAGAAGGAGATCGGGTACGTGTTCCAGCGCGCCGCCCTGCTCGACTGGCGGGGCGCGCGCAAGAACATCCTGCTGCAGGCCGAGATCCGGGGCATGGACCGGCGTCAGGCGGCCCGCCGCGCCGACGAGCTGATCGAGCTCACCGGGCTCACCGGCTTCGAGGACGCGCTGCCACACGAGCTGTCCGGCGGCATGCAGCAGCGGGTGGCGCTGTGCCGCGCGCTGCTGCACCAGCCGTCGGTGCTGCTGATGGACGAGCCGTTCGGCGCGCTGGACGCGCTGACCCGCGAGCAGCTCAACGCCGAGCTCAACCGGATCTGGCGGGAGACCGGCACCACCATCCTGCTGGTCACGCACTCCATCGCCGAGGCGGTCTTCCTCGCCACCAGGGTCGAGGTGATGAGCCCGCGGCCCGGCCGGATCATGCGGACCATCGACGTCGACCTGCCGGCCGAACGCGACTACGCCAAGGTGATGTCCGACCAGCGCTTCGACCGGTACGCCACCGAGATCCGCGGCCTGCTCGGGGCCGGAGCGAACCACTGAACGCGACGCCGGCGCCGGCCCGCCGCTGGAGCGCGGCGGCCGGTGCCTGGCTCGGCCTGGGGGCCGCGCCCGCCGCGCTGATCCTGGGCGCCGGCATGGCCCACCGGCACGACGGCGCCGTCCCGCTGCTCGCACTGCTCGGCGGCGCGGCCCTGATGGCGGCGCTGCTGTTCGGGCAGGGCGCGCTGGGGCTGCGCCAGCCGTACGGGGAGAACGCCGCCCTCACCGAACTGGCCCCGCGCTACCTGCCGGAACGGGCCGGTGTCCTGCTCGGCGCGGTGCTCGCCGCCGCGATGATCGGCTGGAACGGCTTCAACGTCGGCCTGGGCGGCGCGTCACTGGCCAAGGTCACCGGGCTGCCCGGCCCGGCCGGAGCCCTGCTGCTGGCCGCCGCCGTGCTGGCCGCGTCGTTCGCGCCCGGCCGGTGGAACAACCGGATCGCCGTGCTGACCACGGTCGCGGCGCTGGCGCTGGTCGCGGTATGCGTGCTGCTGCTGCGCCCGGACACCGCGCCGCTGACCGCCGACCCTGGCGGCTGGGCCAGCCTCGCCGACGTCGCCGCGATCGGCGGCTACGTCGCGGTGTTCGCGCTGCGCGCGCCGGACTTCAGCCGAGGCCTGGCCACCCGGCGGGACCTGGCGATCTGCGTGGCCCTGCTGGTCGGACCGGCCATCGCAGTCACCGTGGCCGGTGCCGGGGTCTGGCTGCGCACCGGCAGCACCGACGTGGTCGCGGTGCTGGCCAGCGCGCCGGGCATCGCGGTCTACGGCAACGTCTTCGTCACCGTCGGGGTGTTCGCACCCGCGCTGACCACCACGTTCTCCGGCGCGCTCGCGCTGCGGGCGGTCTGGCCCCGACTGTCGGCCACCTCCGGGATGGCGATCGTCGCGGCCCTCGGCGGCACCCTGGCCGCGGCGCGCTTCGACCGGGCGCTGCTGACCTGGCTGACCGTGCTGGCGGCCACCCTGCCACCGCTGATCGTTCCGATGGCGGTCGAGGGCTGGCGGCGCAGACAGGGACGACCGGCCCGGCTGGTGCCGGTCTGGACCTGGCTGCCCGCCGGAGTGGCCGCGACCGCGCTGACCCTCGCCGGTTCGCCGGCCGGGCCGGTGGCCGGTCTCGCGATCGCGGTGGTCGCCACCGGCTGGCAGGTCCACCGGCAGCGGTCCGTGCCAGCTCCGCCGACCAGATCTGCCCGATGACGCCGACGGTGTACCCATGGCGGCACCCTCGCATCCGGCCGTTGTCACCGCTCAACGGGCCAGCGCAGCCTGTTTGAGGTTCCTGAGCTGCTCCAGGTCGCGCCGGAACTGATCGTTGAGCGTCCGCTGCTCGGCGCGATCCTGCGCGGTGCGTATCGCCTGCCCCAGCTCGACCTGCTCCTGGCACGAGGCGTCCGCCTCGGCCGCCGCCAGTTCCGCTTTCGCGACGGCGCGGATGGCCGGGTCGTCGGCGGCCGACTGCGCCCGGACCTGGATGGCCCTGCGGAGATCGTCCGGCGACTCAGCCCGGTGACCGGCTCGGCTCAGGCACGAGGACCACGCGGTCTGCGCTGTCACCACTGCCGGGTCCGTCACGGTACGGGTGATGACCATGTTGCTGAGAGCCTGGACGGTGAAGTAGAGACGGTCCCAGTCGCGGCCGTAGACCGCCTGCCTCGCCCTGGTCACGCACGCGTCGCTGGCCACCGTCGCCTGGCTGCCGTCGGGCAGGTCGAGTATGGTCTGGCGCTGCTGGTCGCCGACGAGCGCCAGCTCGTACCCGGGATCGGGGGCAGTCGGCGTCGCCGCCTGGCTGCGCCGCCGATGCTGCACCTCCGCCGGCACGATGCCGTACCCGTGGGTCCGGGCCGTGCCCAGGTCGAGCAGGCCGTACGGGTTGTCCGGCTCTGACGCCGACGGTGGCCCGGCCGCGGCCGCCGCCGGAGGGTAGCTGAACCCGCGGTCGCGCATGCAGGTCGCCGTGGCCTGTTCCAGCTGGACATCGACGGCGCGTTGCTCGGCGTCGGTGTAGTAGACGGCGCTGGCGAACGGGTAGAGCCGGGCCGGGCGAGCCCGGTCGGCCGGGGACGATGTCCCGCAGCCGACCAGGCCCACCAGGGCGAACGCCGCTACGGCCGACGCCGTGGCAGCTCGTCGCGGCCGTGTCATCAGCAGCCCGTGCCGAACCACTTGTTGCTCCAGGCGTGATGCCAGATGGACGACCCGGAGATGGTCTTCCATCCAGTGCCCTTGTTCAGCGGATACCGGGCGCCGCCGTAGCTGGTCGACGAATAGACGTAGACGTTGCACTGGGTGCCGTTGTTGTAGATCGACTCGGCGCCGGTCCACTTGGCGAAGGACCGCAGATCCGTGTTGTTGCCGTAGACGGGGCCGGGCGCGCCGCCGTAGTTCGTCGTGGTGTAGGCGCACGTCGCTCCGGACGGGCAGGCGTCGGCACTGGCCGTGCCGGTGAGCCCGCCGACGGCCAGCGTGGTCATGAGGCCGACCAGGCCGATCGACGCGATGATCTGCTTGGGTGAACGCACTGCTTCCTCCATTCGGTGACAGGCCACGACCCGCCCACCGCGATGTTCGGCTACCTCAACCAGCGAGGGCCGAGGTTCCGCTCGGTGGTGAGGCCCCGGTCTGTCACATCAGCTGGACAGCGAGCCTTACCGCTCGCTCGCCACCAGCCTTCACGAGTCGCGCCGGACGGGCATTGACGCTCGGTGCAAGCCGCCTGGCGATCCGCGCACTGTGACCGATGCCGTATCCCGACATCGCCGCTCGGCCGCACTGCGGCTACCCGGATGGACTTCACGTCTAATCACGACACCGGGCATCTCTGCGGGTTTACTGACGTGCAGCTAGGGATAAGGTTCGATGTATGGGGATCGCTGTCAAACTCGATACCAGGGACCTGCCACCGGAGCACCGATTCGAATGCTGGCGGGAGATGGCCAACCGGGAGATGGCGCCGACCCACGTCAGCAGTGCCTGTTCCGCCGACTTCCAGGCCTCGGCGACCCGGATCACGGCCGGTGACACCTGCATATCCGTCCTGGAGATGCCGGACCTGAGATCGGTGCGCACGCAGCGCCTGATCCAGCGGTCCGACCCGCACGATTGGGCACTCGCACTGGTCACCGATGGAGTGATGGGCATCGACCAGGACGACGCGCAGGCCCGGATCGAACCGGGCAACTTCCTGCTCTACGACAACTCGCGGCCGTACGACGGGGCGGTGCTGAGCAGCGCGGCGCGTATGGTGATCCTTCACCTGCCCCGCGAACTGCCCATCCCCGGGGCCGCGCTGCGCGGGCTACTGGCTCGACCGCTGCCCGCGCAGTCCGGCATCGGAGCGGTGCTGGCCGGCTATGTCGACAGCCTCTCAGCCGAGGCGAGCGCCATGGACAGCAGGCACGACACGAAGCTCGGCACGGCCGCCGTCGACATCGCGACCACGTACCTCGCGGCACAGACCGACGTCACCGACGAGCTGACCCCGGACATCCGCAGGGTGGGCCTCCTGCGGCAGATCAAGACCCACATCGCGGAGAACATCGGCGACCCTCGGCTGTCGCCGGCGGCGGTGGCCGCCAGCCTGCACATCTCGGTCCGCTACCTGCACCATCTGTTCCGGGAAGAGGAGCTGAGCATCGGTCAGTTCATCCGACGCCAGCGGCTGATGCGCTGCCGCGCCGACCTCACCGACCCCCTGCTGGCCACACGCAGCGCGGCCGCGATCGGCGCACGATGGGGATTCACCGATCCGTCGACCTTCAACCGCGCCTTCAAGCAGGCATTCGAGCAGCCGCCGGGCGAATACCGCCGCACCCTGTACGCGAGACAGGCGGAGGACCTGGCAGTCGGCCCTCTCCTCTAGGCCGACAAGGCCGGCCGGTCGCACAGCGCAGATGAGACGAAGGTGCCGCCTGAGCCGGCACGACGAGGGCGGATGCCGTTCTCGTACTGGCGATCCTGGCTCGCGGCCCGCAGCGACGGACAGCCTGTCTGCCGCGCGGAGTGCGCGCTGCCCGAGAATCCGCTTGCACTCGGGGGCGTACTGGCCGGTCAGACCGATGAGCAGGAGTCGCATGTTCATGCTTCGCGCCACAAGCATCAGGGCGATGGCAGCAAGCGCCTTGGTGGTGCTGGCTACCGCGATCGGCTCGCTGCTGCTCGCACTGCCGGCGTCTGCCACGACGACCTTCGGCAATGACTACCCCGATCTGGACGCCTCGCCCTGCGGCTGGTCCGACTGGTGCAAGGGCGGCACCGACATGAGCTCGCGCGGATACGTGTTCCGCAACTGCACCGACGGTGCGGCGTACTGGGTGATGAAGTACACCGGTGTCAGCGTGTCCGGATGGGGCAATGCCCGAAACTGGGACAACGCGGCTGCGGCTGCGGGACACACCGTGAAAGCGAGCACGTCCGACGGCATCGAGCCCGGCGATCTCGCCCAGTCCGAGGGTCCTACCTCGTACGGGCACGTCGGATTCGTGGCCAAGGTCAACAAGAGCGCGACCGGCAACGTGACATCCGTCGAGGTGGCAGAGCTCAACGGCAGCGTGGATGCCAACGGCAACCCCACCGGGCAGTACCGCTACCAGACCTATGCTCCCGGCGCCTGGGACCACTACATCGACGTGAACGGGCCCAACAAGGGCCTCGGCAACGAAACGATCACGCGTACCCTGCACACCGGCGTCGCCTACGACGAAAGCACCGGGCTCACCCAGGTGTTCAGCGTCGACGAGGACAATACGCTGCGGGAGACCTACTGGCTGTGGGGTCAGACCCCCGCTACGATCACGGTCGCGCTGAACGCGACATTGACCGGCCGGGCCGTCGACGTCAGTGCGGTGGTCGCCAACGGCTGGCGGCACGTGTACATCGCCACGGACGCCGGACATGTCTACGAGACCGTCTGGCAAGCCGGTTCGGCCGCCACCACCAGGCGCATCAACCCCACGGCCACGATCCCCGGCCTGGTCGGGATCACCGCCACCCATGACGCCGGCTCCGGCCTCACCCAGGTGTTCAGCGTCGACGCGGGCCGCAACGTCCGCGAGACCTACTGGCTGTGGAACCAGACCCCTGCGACCGTCCTCACCACCCAACTGGGTGGCGGTACGCCCACGAGTATCAGCGCCGTCCTGCACAACGGATACCGTCATGTGTATGTCGCCACCCGTGAAGGATGGATCACCGAAACGCGCTGGTCGCCGGGTGTCAGCAGCCTTGCCTCGCGCCTGATCGCCGAGGTTCCCGGCACCGTCGGCGTGACCGCCGCCCGCAGCGGCCTGGTGATGGAGGTGTTCACGGTGCAGCCCGACGGCACGGTCAAGGAGACCTACTGGCAGGCGTTCACCGCGGGGCCCAACGGCACGGTGAACGCTGCGGTCTGGCCCGCGGGCCAGCCACCGACCATCGCGGTGAAGACGCTGGGCGGAGCCCCGTCCGACATCTCGTCCTTCGTCACCGCGAACGGCTGGCGGCACGTGTTCGTGGCCAACGGCGCGGATCCGCACACTGCCACGGAGAACGTGTGGACCCCGGGCGGTGGCGGAGTCTCGACGTGGTCCCCGGTGTGGTTCTGACCCCCGCTCAGTCGACCGATCCCTGGCCGTCCGGGCCGGGGACGGCCAGGTGGCGCGCTGCCAGCGCGTCCAGCGCCGTGATCAGCCCGGCCTGCTGCGGGCCGGTCAGCGTGAGTCTTCGGCGCCGCCGGTCCGCGACGTCGCGTTCCCGCCGGATCGCGCTCGGCAGTATGCGGGAAGGCCGCTGACGTCAGGAGGATGTCAGGCAGAAGGGGTGGCCGGCCGGGTCCAGGAGCACCCGCCAGCGCCCGTCACCGGGCTGATGGTCCGGCTTGGCCGCGCCGAGTTCCAGGGCCAGCTCTTCCATCGCGTCGAGGTCGTCGGCGAGGAAATCCAGGTGGAACTGCTGGGGCACGTCCTGGCCCGGCCACTGCGGAGCCCGGTACGCGTCGACCTTCTGGAAACCCAGATCACAGCCGGAGCCGGCCGTCAGAGCTACGTACTCGTCAGTTCCGAAGAGCTCGCGCATCCCGGTGAGCGCACCGTAGAAGTCCGCCAGTGCGCGCGGGTCGGCACAGTCCAGAGTGACACCACGCAATACGGCGGCTGGCACCATTCGCTCCTTCGCGTCAGCGCGTCCGTCTCGGTCAGCCGTCGCCGCACGCGGTCACCGGACGCAGCCACACCGTACTTGCCACCTCCCCACCGGCGTAGCGGTTTACGGTCGCCGCGCTGCCGTAGACGCATGTCGATGCCTGTCACGCGGGCCACAACCGTTTCACAGCCGCATCACAACAGCCGTCTGCTGTCCTGACTCATGCCCCACAGGCAAGACTCGGGAGGAGAACGATGAGGCTATCCCGCCCCACACGAACCAGGCGCCGGGTACTGAGCGCGGTCGCCATGACGGCCCTGCTACTGGTATCCACTGGAGCCCAGGCCAGCGCCGCGATCGACGCGATCCCCAGCGCGGCGGCCCAGCAGACCTGGCAGACGAAGATCTCACAGCTCGCCAAACCCACCAAGGGCTGCTACACGGCGACCTATCCGGACCTGGCATGGCAGGACTCGGCGTGCGCGACGCCGTCGAGAAACCCGATGGTCCCCCGCCCCGCGCTGCCGATGGGCCCCCGCACCGGCCCGCGCCCCATGGTGGTGGGCAACGGCGATGACCTCTCGGCCAAGGCGCCCAGCGGGTTCATCTTCAACGCCATCGGCTCGTTCGACAACGTATCGGGTGTCACCAGCGTCAGCAGTCCCCCCAACGGTGTGGGGGCGCCGGTGGCCAACGCGTACTCGCTGCAGCTGAACACCGACTTCTTCGTCAGCACCGCCTGCGCGGCCTCGCCCGACCCGAACTGCCGCGGCTGGGAGCAGTTCATCTACGCACAGGACGGCACCACCGGCCTGTCGTTCATCCAGTACTGGCTCATCTTCTACAGCGCCCCCTGCCCCGCCGGGTGGTTCACCTACGGCATCCACTGCTACCGCAACAGCCCCTTCGGCGCGGTGGTGCCCATGCAGCCGATCACGAACCTGGCCAACCTGCGGGTGTCCGGCACGGCGAACCCCGGCAGCGACAGCGTCACCACGTTCGTCGGGCTCACCGCCTACACGATCGCCGGCGGCAACTACGTCAACGCGGCCGCGGGCTGGAAGATCGCCGAGTTCAACGTGTTCGGCGACGGCGGCGGATTCCAGGCCAACTTCAACCCCGGCGCGTCGCTGACCGTACGGACCAGGATCAACTACGGCGGCACCGCCGCACCCATCTGTGTGGCCCAGGGCTTCACCGGCGAGACCAACAACCTCAGCTTCGGGTCTCCCCCGCCGCCCGCCACCCCGCCGGGCCCCGCCATCGTGTTCACGGAGAACACGACCAACTCCTCGACCGCCAACTGCGCGTTCGCCACCGCCATCGGTGACACCCACCAGCACACCTTCTCCGGGTTGTCCTACGACTTCCAGGCCAGCGGCGACTTCGTCGAGGCGCGTACCGGCACCGGCTTCGAGGTCGAGACGCGCAAGGTGTCCGGTGCGCCGAACTGGCCGAACACCTCGATCAACTCGTGTGTCGGCGCGCGGACGGGCAGCACCAGCGTGGTCGTGGCGCTGGGCCCGAAGCTCTACGTGAACGGTGCGCTAACCTCCCTCGCCTCGGGCCAGCTCGCCGTGCCCGGCGGCGTCGTCGTCAACCGCAGCGGCAACACCTACACCGTCGTCAACGAAGCCGGCGACAGCATCAGGGCCCAGGTCAACGCCACTCACGTCGACCTGTCGGTGGGCCTGGGCACCTGGCCGACGACGGTACGCGGACTGCTCGGCAACCCGAACAACGACGTCACCAAACTCGAAGCAGCCGACGGCACCGTCTTCAACGTTCCGCTGTCGTTCAACGACCTGTACAACGTCTACGGCAAGAGCTGGCGGGTCCCGCCGACCGCCACACTGCTCGCACCCTGCAGCGGCCAGATCCAGAACGGCACGCCCAGCAGGCCGTTCTTCGCCAATGACCTGCCGCAGGACCTCCGCCAGCAGGCACAGGCCGTCTGCGTCCGGGCCGGGATCCACCAGGCATGGCTCAACAACTGCACCCTGGACGTCGCGGTACTCGACGCCAGGGCAGCGCAGGCTTACGTCGGCGCGGCCCCTCCCGTGCTCGACGGCAACCCCCGCCAGTAGCACCTGACCGGCACCGCCGGCCGACCGGAACCCGGTCGGCCGGCGGTGTTCGAGCCCGGCACCATCAGGATCGTCCGGCCCTCGCCGCAGTGCCGCCGGCGCGAACCAGCCGGTCGCGCACCCCCTCCGCATCGGGATGGCCGAGGTCGTCGAAGATGCGCAGCGCCCGCTGCCAGGTCCGCAGGGCGCCTGCCCGGTCGCCCAGCGACCACCGGCTGTCACCGAGCCGGTTCAAGGTCTCCGCCTCGTCGTAGCGGTCACCGAGCCGCGTGAGGAGGGTCAGGGCCCGGTGGTAGCACGCCACCGCCCGGCGGTGGCGGCCGAGCCGGGCGTAGATGAGGCCGAGGCTGTCCCAGGTGTTCGCCTCGCCGTGCCGGTCGTCGGTCTCGCGCAACAGCACCAGGGCCGCACGGCAGTGGTCGAGCGCCGGCCCGTACTGGCCGAGCATGGCATGGGCCCACCCCACCCCGTTCTGCGCGCTGGCCTCACCGGACAGGTGACCGGCGACCCGGTACAGCTGCAGGCCCTGCTGTGCCTGGTGCAGGGAGTCGGCATGGCGGCCGAGCCGGTCCAGCAGCGCGCCGAACGCCCGGTGGGTCCGGGCCTGCCCGGTGTGGTCACCGAGTTCACTGAACAGCTCCAGCGCCGCGAGAAAGTGGCCTTCGGCCTCCTCCCGTTCGCCGACCCGGGCCAGCGCACGGGCGAGGTCACGGTGCGCGCCCGCCTGGCCGGGCCGCTCGTCCACCTGCTGCGCCGCGGCGAGGGCGGTCCGCTGAGCGGCGACCAGGCCAGACCAGTGGCCCTGGCGTTGCAGGAAATCCACCAGTGTCCGGGCCAGCCGCCAGGCGTGCCCGGCGAACCGGGCCCGTTCGGCATGGGCGACCGCGGCCAGGAGCACGCGGTACTCGGCGGTGAACCAGACCAGGGCGTGGCTGTGATCGGCGATCTCCTCGGGCGTCACCCCGGCTGGGGCGTCGGCCAGGCCGACCGGATCCCAGCCGGGCTGCAACAGCAGCGCGGCCGCGTGTGCGGTGTGCAGGTAATGGTCCAGGCCGCGCTGGATCGCCGTCCGCCGGGCGTCCGGTGGGTCGATGCTTTCCACCAGGTCGGCCGCGTACCCCCGCAGCAGGTCGTGCAGGCTGAACCTGCCCGGCGCGTGTTCGGTGACCAGGTGCGCGTGAGCGAGTTCGGCCAGTAGCCGGTGCACCCGCATGCGGGGCAGCCCGGCCAGGCTGGCGGCGGCGGGGATGGCGGTGTCCGGCCCTGGATGGCAGGCGAGCAGCCGGAACAGGCGCGCGGCGGGCGGGCTCAGGTGCTGGTACGACCAGGAGAAGACCGCCTGTACGTCGGTGCTGGCGTCGCCGCCGTCGAGGGCGTCGAGCAGCCGCCGGGTCTCCCGTAGCTCGGCGGCGAGGGTGGACAGCGGAAACGACGGATGCGCCGCTCCTCGGGCGGCGACCACCGCCAGCGCCAGCGGCAGCCGCACGCACCTTTCGATCATCTCGTTCGCGGCCTGCGGTTCTGAGCTCAGCCGGTCTGCTCCGAGGCGCCGTGCCAGAAACTGCCATGCCTCGTCGAAGCACAGCAGGTCGACGGTGACCGGCACGGCGCCCTCGGCGGCGACCAGGCCGGCGAGACGGTTGCGGCTGGTCACCAGCACCAGGCAGCTCGGGCTGCCGGGCAGTAGAGGCCGGACCTGCTCGATGTCGCGGGCGTTGTCGAGCACGATCAGCATCCGGCGGCCGGCGAGCAGGCTCCGGTAGAGCCCCACCTGCGCGGGCAGGTGTATCGGGAGGCGTTCGGCTGGCACGTCGAGTGCTTCCAGGAACCCGCGCAGTGCCTCGGCGGGCGGCATCAGGGAGCCGCTGGGGTCGAATCCGCGCAGGTTGACGTACAGCTGGCCGTCCGGGTAGCGCTCGGCGACGTGGTGGGCCCAGTGCACCGCGAGGGTTGTCTTGCCGACCCCGGCGGTGCCCGACAGCACCACGCTCGTCGCGACCGGGCCGCCTGCCCCACCGGTGGTGGCCTCGTCGAGCTGGGCGAGCAGCGCCACGCGGCCGACGAACGCGGGCAGGGCCGGTGGCAGCTGCTGCGGCACGGGAGCGCCTGCCGCCATGCCGATCGCCTGAGCCCCTGCGGCACCGGCTCCTGAGGCCCGCCCGGGTTCATGCGACGTCGGCCTTCCTCGACCTGGTCCCGCGCGGTGGCCAGCGCCCCCTGTTCAGCGCTGCTGGCCCCGAGCAGCCGGGTCAGGACGTCGAACCGCTCGGTAGGGGGCAGCACGTTTCCCGCGAAGTACTCGCCGATGATGCCGTGCGACCAGCCGGTCTTGGCCGCCAGCTGCCGATACGTCAGCAGTGTGCCGCCCTGCTGGCGGGCGTGGCGGTGCCTCAGTTTGCGCAGCAGCAGCGCCAGATCGTGCACCGTCTGCACGTCACGATCCACCGCGAGTGCGGGACGGGGGGCCTCGGGTGCGTGGTGGGACGCCTGCCTCGCGCCGGGACACACTGGCTGGTCGTACATTCTGCCTCCCTTGCCGACCACCCGGTCGCCCTGTGTGCGGGCACCGCGAGTGTTCGGCCGTTCTGTCATCGCTGGCACATCACCGACTCGACCCGCCCATAAAGGATGGACGTCGCAAAGGCGGGCATGCCGAGGGCCGGCCGTGGCCGAGGTCCGGTTCCCTACGTCTGTGTGGACCACCGCAGCGGGGCCCATTCCGCCGGCGGTGGCGTTCCACCGCGCCAGTGCGGTGGCCTACGCCACGGGTCCAGGTGTCCAACGCTGTCCAACATCCTCATTGGACGTTCGCTCCATCGACAACAGTAACCGCCTGAGCGGAAGCCGCACGGGCTCCGCCACAGGTTGGGAGAACATGAATGGCAGTCACAACGACCAGGCGCCAGGCCTCCACGGCCCGGATCCTCTCGGCCGTCGCCCTGGCGGCCGGGGTAGCCCTGGCTGTGCCCCAGTCCGCTGCGGCCACCCCTGACGACGCGGGCCTGTCAGCGAAGGCCGGTGTGACCGGAGGCGCGGTGGCCGTCCACGCCGACGCCTGGGCAGCCGGGCAGGCGAAGTACGGGCGGAACGTCACCGCGGCCCAGGCGATCGACGCGTTCTGGACGCCGGCGCGCATGCGCGCGGCCCGGCCCATCGAGGAGTCGCCCGAGTACGCCCGCGCGATGGCCGTGGGCAGCGCGGCGGCGGAGACCGTGGTGCCACAGGCGGCCACCGACGCCCGTAAGCCCACGGTGATCCCGCCCTTTGAAGGCGCCCTGGGCACCCCCAAGGGCGGCGGCGCGTCGACCCTGGCCGTCAACCCGAACTTCGCCTCGTCCCACCCGACCGCGCGTACCAGCGGCAAGGCGTTCTTCGTGCTCGGCGGGCTCTCCTACCAGTGCTCCGGCACCGTGGTGAACTCCGCCGGCGCCGACACGGTGTGGACGGCCGGACACTGCATCCACAGCGGCGCGGGCGGCGTGGCTGCCTCCAGCTGGGCGTTCGTCCCGGCCTACGACGACGACCTGGCCAACCCGCGGCCGTACGGCACCTGGTCCGCGGTCAGCATCTGGACCAGGACCGCGTGGATCAACTCGTCGGCCCCGGCCGAGGACATGGGCGTGGCGATCATGGGCACGCTGAACGGCAACCACATCGTCAGCTACCTCGGCGGCCAGGGCCTGTGGACGTTCGCCGGCACGCAGAACCTGCAGAACGCGTTCGGCTACCCCGCGCAGGCCCCGTTCGACGGCGGCAACCTGCTGCGCTGCAACGGCTACTCCACGCAGGAGAACGCCAATGTCTGGACCGAGACGATCAAGATTCCCTGCAACTTCAACAAGGGTGCCAGCGGCGGCGGCTGGCTGCTGAACTGGGACGGCAACTGGGGCCTGGTCAACGGCATCAACAGCCGCGTCGACCAGCTGCCCAACCCCACGATCGTGGCGTCGCCGTACTTCGACCAGACTGCCCTGGACCTGTACGACTTCACCAAGAACATGTGAGCTGTCCGCAGCCGCTGAGGTCATGACGATGCTGTGGGAGCCGCGCGGCTCCCACAGCATCGCGTGATATATACACAAACCTCGATTGCCTGAGATGGGAGTGCGGTAAGGCGGACGCGGTGCCTCGCCGACCCGCGGCCGGCGTCCGGATTGACAGACGAAGGTTTCTTTCACAAGATCGACCATCATGAAGCTTTTCTCAGATACGGGCCGGTTCCGCCGGTCACTGGCCGCCATGGCCGCAGTCACCGTCGCCACGACCCTGCTCACCGCGACGCCCGCCACGGCCGCGCTGCACAGCACTTCCGCCACCATCGGCGGCTATCCGGTATGGGCACACTTCGCCAACCCGACCGCCGGACGCGACTACACGATCATCAACGAGCTGCAGCGGCTCATCGACAACACCCCCGCAGGCGCCACCATCAAGGGCACCATCCACTCGCTGAGCATCGACTCCGCCGCCGACGCGCTACTGCGCGCCCAGACCCGCGGGGTCGCCGTTATGGTCGTGATCGACGGCAAGAACGCCCCGTCCACCGACCCCGCGGTCACCACCGTCAAGAAGCTGACCAACCACAGGTTCTGCACCAACGCCAACGGCGGCACCGGGTGCATGAGCACCAGCGCCGACGGCGACATGCACACCAAGATGTTCACCTTCTCCTCGACCACCGACCCCAACGGGGTCCGGCGCGCCAACGTCTCATGGTTCGGGTCGGCCAACCTCACCTACGCCACCGGCACCGACGCCTTCAACAACACCATCACCGTGTACGGCGACACCGCCCTGATGAACGGCCTCAACGCCAACTTCGCCGACCTGTGGAACCGGCGGCACTACTCCGGCAACGACTACTACGACTCCGCTTCCGGCCGCGGCTACTACCAGGCCACCGCCGCCGACGCGTACGCCTCGCCCGAGGGCGCGGGCCAGACCGACACCATCGCGACGCGGCTCAACGACCTCACCCCCAACAGCAACTGTCGGCTGCGCATCGGCATGGCCTCGGTCACCAGCGGCCGCCCGAAGGTCGTCGACGTCGTCAAGTCGTACCGGTCCGGCGGTTGCAACGTCTGGATGGCCGTGGGCACCGACTCCTCCGGCGGCATAGCCATGACCGAGTCGGTCTACGACGAACTGCTCGCCGCCGGGGTCGCCATCCGGCGCAAGGCCGCCATCCACGACAAGTTCTTCATGGCGTACGGCAGCTACGGCGGCACCTACCAGTACCGCGTCTACACCGGATCGCAGAACTGGACCCAGGACGCGCTGAACGAGAACGAAGAGATCTTCGTCAAGATGGGCCCGGAGACCGGCACCGCGCACCCCCTGTACGACGCCTACTACACCCACTTCAACGAGGCCTACAACACCGGTGTCACCTGCACCAAGAGCAACTATCCCTGCCGTTGAGGCAACTGCCGGGGTCATCGCGCCCGTCGCGGTGACCCCGCGGAGCGCACGGGCTCCGGTGCCGTCCGGAACCACGTGGGCGACTACCGGTCCGTGCCGCCTCGCATGCGGCTCGCGCAGCACGATACGGTCGAGATCGTGACCATCGCCTTCCCCGACCGCGGCCTGCACCTGGGCGTTCTGAACGCCCTGATGGCCGATGATGCGACCGCCGCCGAGCTGCGAGCGATCATCGAGTCGACCGGCCCCGACGGCCCGGATGACGGCTACCCCGGTCCGGGCCCGCGCCTGGACGCGTCGCTGGAACTGCTGCACGCCGTCGCGGTGCCGCCCGGCCAGGTTTCGGCGATCACCCACCTGGACTTCGACGGCGGCAACGACGTCTACATGCTCATCGAGCAGACACTCGACATCGACACCGGCGGCGAGTCCGACGACTACAACGTGACCTCGCTGGAGGGCGTGCAGTCGCTGTCCGGTCTGCGGTCGCTGGATCTCGACGGCCACGGCTACCACCCGCTGCCGCTGGACCTGACGCCGTTGACCGGCCACCCCGCGCTGTCGGACCTGCTGCTGACCGGCGTGTGCACCGGTTCGGCGGCGCTGGAGTCGCTGCCGGCGCTGCTCACCCTGGACGTCAGACTCGCGCACCTCGACGATCCCGAGGTCCTGGCCCGTCTAGAGGCCCGCGGAGTGACTGTCCACCGCCGCACCCCCCGTTGACCTTGCCCGCGGCTCCCACACGAGCCTGCGGGCTAAAGGCGAGGCGGCGGCAGCAGGTCAATCCCGCTCCTCACGGACGTCCTTACCCTGCTCCGCGAACGCCTTGAAGTCCCGCATGTGCCGCAGCGACTGCTTGCGGAAGGCACCGGGCATCACCAGCCCCACCAACCGCATCAGCCAGCCGCCGAACCGGTACTCGTTCTCGCTCACCCACAGCGTCGCCTCGGGGCCGACTTCGGTGAGGTGCTCGTGCGCGGCGCTCCACATGCCGTCGCTGACGATCTCGCGGCTGAAGTGCACGACGATGTCCTTCGGAATCGCGTGCAGGTCTGCCGGTTCCCTGCGGGTGATGGTCTCGGTGGCCTCGATCTTCTGCTGCCCCATCTGCAACACGACCCGTGACGTGGTCCCGACCTGCCCGTGCACTCCACTCAGCGGCTCGTGCAGCACCATCCCCCGCAGCCACTTCGGCAGCTGGGCCGGGTCGGCGAGCAGCTGGGCCACCCGCTCCCTCGGTTGGGCGATCTCGATCGAGACGGTGTACTTCATGGCGGCGCGCTCCAGGTTCACGGGTCGACGGCGAACGCTAGCATCCTCGCCGCACATCGGGTCGGTGCCTGACCTGGGCCGGACCACCTAGCCCGCAGCCGTGACGCCGTCGGCGTCCCATCGGGTGTAGGCGACACACCGTGGGATCCGGCTGCCATGATCCGCGACCATGACCATCTGCTCGCCGAGCACGGACGCTGAGCGCCGTACCATGATCGCTGACCGTGGCGTACCAGGCGGACCCACGGCCGAACTCGCGAAGCTGCGGGCAAACACACCGGAGGCAGCACGATGACCCCGAGACGCGGCGGTGTCCAGCCCGACATCACGTGCTTCGTGCAGGTCGCCGCGAACCCGAGCATCGGCGTCGAGCTGTCGACCGGCCGGGCGTGGATCGGCGTCGACCAGCAGGTCGGCCACGGTTCGGCCGATGCGCTGTTCGCCCTGACCGACCAGGCGTACGCCGCGGCGCTCGACGACGGCGGGACACTCTGGCAGTTCCAGGGCGAGTGCTGGCGGGGCGAGCACAACGACCTGCGCCTGTTCCACCCGAGCGGCGGGGCGTGGCTGCCGGAGCGGTGGTTCCCCTGCCGCAAGCACCCGATCCCGGCCCGGTTCGCGGGCGAGCTCTGGTGGCACCTCGCCGCGCTGGGGCAGCCGGAAGACGGTGAGCAGGGCGAGCTCTCGCGGAGCCTCGCCGCCGGGACGGCGCTGATCACGACCGGACCTGACGGTCTGAGCGGCATGACATTTCGCCTCGTCGGCGACGACGCATATCCGCGTCCCGCCGCGCTGATCGCCGGACTGACCGCAGGCAGCGATCGCGAGCACGCGCGGACGATCCTCGGCGACACCGCGGGGGCGACCTCGGACGAGTTCGCCGTCGAGGGGGTCCTGCTGCGGCTCGGCTACGCTGACGCGGGCCTCGTCGAGATCGTGCTGGAGCGCCCCGACTCCTCACCGCCCGATGGATCGACCGGAGCGGCCACTGCCGCGCACCGTGCGCCGGAGGTCTGACGGCTGCGGGCCACCCTTGCGGCTCTTCGCGGGTTGTTCCGGCGGCGCGTGCACCGGGCCGGGCTTGCGCTCAAGTGCGGTTCAGCTCCTAGCCTTTCGGAGCATGACCTACGTGATCGCGATGCCGTGTGTGGATGTGATGGACAAGGCATGCGTCGACGAGTGCCCGATCGACTGCATATACGAGGGTGACCGGATGCTGTACATCCATCCTGACGAGTGCATCGACTGCGGCGCCTGCGAACCCGCATGCCCCGTCGAAGCCATCTTCTTCGAAGATGACCTACCTTCCGAGTTCAGCGGGTACATCGCTGTCAACGCCGGGTTCTTCACCTCGATCGGTTCACCCGGAGGGGCGCCGCGGGGAGGCCCCGTCGCGGGCGACCACCCGCTCGTGGCGGCCCTGCCGCTGCAGGCCGACGACGGTGCCCTGGCGTGAGGTCACGGTCCATCCTTGCTGTCACTCGGGTCGTGGAGACGGACCGGTCCCTGGCCGCGAGTCCGTAGGCGGTCGTCGGGGTTGAGTAGATCGCACAGTTTCATGGACAGGCAGCCACACCCGATGCAGGCGGTGAGCTGGCGCTCAAGGTTGACGATGTAACGCCGCCGTTCCGCGAGCTGGCGCTTCCACCCACGCGAAACCCGCACCCAGTCCCGGTGGCTCGGCGGTCCGTCGGCCGGCAGCGTGGTGAAGATCTCCGCGACGTCGGCGAGCGGAATGCCCAGCCGCCGGGCTGCGAGAACGAGCGAGATGCGCCGCAGCATGTGCCGCCGGTACAGCCGCTGATTACCGTGGTTGCGCTCGGCCGTGATGAGCCCTCGTGCCTCGTAGAACCGCAGCGCGGACGGGACCACCCCGGTGCGGGCGACGACCTCCCGGACGGTGAGCAGGTCGTTGGGGTGTGAGAACGGTTCCGACGACACCGCCGCAGCGTAGAACCTCAACCTGAGTTGAGATCAAATCGGATCATCCGCCATCACGTACGCGCAGCAGCATAGGTCGGTGCGTTGCTGCTGCCCGGCTGGCTTGTCTGGCAGGCTCTGGCCCCGCACCCCGCGGACTGATCCCGTTTCCATGTCACGCGGCCGGTGCCCAGCTGAGCCGCGTGACACCTGCTCCCGCACCGCGCGGGCCGGGCCGTCGTGCAGCGGGACGGGTCAGCGCGGTGGCAGCCCGGCGAGCCGCTGCCGCACCCGGTCCGCGGCCGGGCGGTCGCCGAGGTCGTCGTAGATCCGCACCGCCCGTTGCCAGGCCTGGCGGGCGGCGGGCAGATCCGCCAGCGCCTCCCGCGCCTCGCCGAGGTGGATGAGGGTCAGCGCCTCGTGGAAGCGGTTGCCCGACTCACCGAAGCGGACGACGGACTGCTCGTAGCAGTCGGCCGCCCGGTCCGGCTCACCGAGCCGGTGGTAGGCGAAGCCCAGGCTGTCCAGGGTCGCCGCCTGCCCCACCCGGTCGTTCATCTGCTCCTGCTGCGCCAGCGCCTGCCCGCAGTCCGCGATGGCCTGCGGGTAGTCGGCGGTGAGGGCGTGCAGGTAGCCCTTGGTGTTCAGGGCCCGCGCCTGCGCGTACCGGCTGCCGGTCTGCCGGGACACCCGCAGCGCCTCGGTCGCGTGCTTGAGCGCCTCGTCGAGGCGGCCGCACTCGGTGCACAGCTCGGTGTAGTGGCGCAGCGAGAGGGCGAGGCTGTCCAGGTCGCCGAGCTGCTCGTACAGGTCCAGGGCGCGCTGCAGGTGGTCCTCGGCGGCCTGCTGGTCACCCAGGCGCAGGAGGGCTCGTGCCAGCATCCGGCAGGCCAGCGCCTGTGCGTCGAGGTCGCCGATGCGTTCGGCCGCGGCCAGCGCCGCCTGCTGGGCGGCCCGCTGGTCCTGGAACAGGCCGCGCGGTGCGAGATAGGCGGCCAGGGACCAGGCGAGTCGGCAGGCGTACTGCTCGGAGCCGGTGTCGGCGGCCTGGCGCAGCACCCGCAGCAGCACGGGGTGCTCGGCCTGGAACCAGGCCATGGCCGCGGCCCGGTCCGGCGGCGGCACGTGCGGGTTGCCGGGCAGGGCGGGCACGGGCTCGACCGGGGTCCACGTGGGCTGGAGCAGCATCGCGGCAGGATGGGCGCTGTGCAGGTAGTGGTCGTACATCCGGTGCGCGGCGGCGTGGCGCTCGTCGGCGTGGTCGGCTGACTGGGCCAGCTCGGCGGCGTACGAGCGGAGCAGGTCGTGCAGCGCGTACCGGTCGGGCAGGTGTTCGGTGAGCAGGTGCAGGTGGGTCAGCTCCTGCAGCAGCGGGATCGTCTGGGCGGGGGGCCTGCCGAGCATCGCCGCGGCGGCCGCGCCGGTGAGGTCGGGTCCCGGATGCAGCCCGAGCAGGCGCAGCAGGTGGGCCGCCGGCGGGGTCAGGGCACGGTACGACCAGGAGAAGACCCGCCGGATGTCGCCTGCGGCGAGCACACCCAGCCTGGCCGTCGACGGGCGAAGCTGCGCCGCGACGGCTTCGAGCGGGAAGCTGGGTCTGGCCGCGACCCGCGCCGCGACGATGGACAGCCCGAGCGGCAACCGGCCGGTCAGCTCGATCATCTCGGCGGTGGCGGGCAGTTCCGCGGCGACGCGCTGGGCGCCGAGCCGGCTGCGGAGCAGCTCCAACGATTCGGTGGCGGTGAGCACGTCGAGGGTCAGCGGGTGGGCCCCCTCGGCCGCGGCCAGGCCGGTGAGCTGGTCGCGGCTGGTCACCAGGACGGAGCAGTGGCCCGCGCCCGGCAGCAGCGGGCGGACCTGGTCGGCGTCGCGGGCGTTGTCCAGCACGATCAGGATGCGGCGGGCTGCGAGCAGGCTGCGGTACAGGCCCGCTCGGGCGTCGACGCCGGCGGGGATGCGGCTGACCGGCACGCCGAGCGCCTCGAGGAAGGTGACGAGCGCGTCCGCTGGGGACAACGCGGCGGCGTCGTCGTATCCGTGCAGGTTGAGGTACAGCTGCCCGTCGGGGAACCGGTCGGCGGCCTGATGGGCCCAGTGCAGCGCGAGGGTGGTCTTGCCGACGCCCGCCATGCCGCTGATCGTGGCGATGGCGATGCCCGCGGGTCCCGGCGGCGGATCGGTGAGGATCGCGTCGAGCTGGGCCAGTTCGGTGCCGCGGCCGACGAAGCCGGGCCGGGCGAGGGGCAGCTGCCGGGGGTGTGCCGCAGGGTCGGCTGCCGGCGGGGCGGCGGGTCGCGCGCCGGGCTCGCCGGGGTCGAGCCGGTGGTGCAGGATGTCGTCGTGCAGGCGGACCAGGTCCGGGCCGGGGTCCATCCCGGTCTGCTCGACGAGCGCCTGCCTGGCCTGCCGGAACGCGGCCAACGCGCCGGCGACGTCGCCGGCGCGGTACAGGTTGGTCATCAGGTGCGCCCAGGCCCGCTGCCGCAGCGGGTGCCGGTCGAGCAGCGCGCGCAGGCGGGGGATCACGGCGGCGGTCTCGCCCAGGGCGATGCCGGCCGCGGCGAAGTCCTCCTCGGCCAGCAGCCGCCGCTCGGCGAGGTCCGCGACGGAGCCGGTGAGAGCCGGCGGCAGGGGCAGGCCGGCGAGCGGGGCGCCGCGCCACAGGTTGACGGCGGTCGCCAGCTCGGCCCTGGCGGTGGCCGGGTCGCCGCAGGTCAGCGCCGCGCGGCCGCGGGCTGTGGCGGCGTCGAACCGGTCGAGGTCGCGCGAGCCGGGTGGCAGGCGCAGCAGGTAGCCGCCCGGAACGGTCTGGATCTGCGCTCCGGTTCCGGAGCCCAGGGCCTGGCGCAGGCCGCGTACGTAGGTCCGGATGTTGGACGTGCCCGACGGCGGCAGCCGCTCGCCCCAGAGCAGCCGCGCCAGTTCGTCGGTGGAGACGGCCTCGCCGGGGCGTAGCAGCAGCGCCGCGAGGACCAGCTGCTGCTTGGTGGAGCCGAGTGCAACCGGTCGGCCGTCGCGGGTGGCCGCCAGCGGTCCGAGCAGCTCGAACTGGACGGACATGATCACCTCGGCGGGCAGGGTGTCAGCCGGCGCGGCCTGCTGGGCGCGCATCCGGACGGTGGCGGGCCGGTCACCCTACCACCTGCCGGGACGTGGCCCGTCCGGGTCGGCGGGCCTGACCGCTCGGTCCCTGCCGGTCTCGCTGACGTTGCCGCATGGTGCTGTGTTCCCGCGCGCCCGCCGGGCCGAAACCGGCGGGCGGCGCGAGGGTGCGGCGGCTCAGCCCGCGGCGGCCTCCATGGCCCTGCGCAGGCTCAACGGCCGCATGTCGGTCCACACGGCGTCGATGTGGGCCAGGCATTCGGCCTTGCGGCCGGTGAATCCGTCGCCGTGCCAGCCGGCCGGCAGCTCCCGGTCGGCGGGCCAGATCGAGTACTGCTCCTCGTGGTTGAGCACCACGGCGTACTGCTGGTCGTCCTCGTCCATGATCTTCTCCTGTCGTGGTGGGTCAGGCGTGCGGGGCGGCGTCGGCGGGGTGGGTGCGGGCGGACTCGGGCAGGATCGTCGGGCCGGTCGGGGGCAGCGGCTCGACGGGGGCGGGCCCGTCGGCGGCGGGCTCGGCGGGGGTGTGCTCGACGCCGCGCAGGGCAGGGCTGGCCGCGCCGAGCGCCGCCACGACGATCATCAGCGCGCCCATCGCGACGAACAGCAGCCCGATGCCGCGGCCGGTGCCGGTGCCGAAGACCGGGCCGAGCACGTCGGCCGCGCCGCCGGGTTCGGCCAGCAGCGGGCTGAGCCAGCGGTCGATGGCCAGACCGCCGACGATGAACGCGATCGGCCCGCTGGCCTGGGCGAGGATGCGCCGCACGGCGAACACCCGGCCCTGGACGGCGGGCGGGACGCTGGCCTGCCAGATCGCGCCGCTGGACGCGTTGATGATCGGCAGGGAGAAGAAGAACCCGAACGCGCCGACGGCCACCAGCAGCACCGAGGGGCGTACGCCGTACAGGGCGAGGAAGACCCCGGCCAGCGCCGTCGCGGCCAGCAGGCCCACGATGCGCCGCCGGGTGCCGCCCCAGGCGGTCATCAGCAGACCGCCGACGATGATGCCGGCGCCGCCCAGCGCCGTGACCGTGCCCAGGGCCGCCTCGTCACCGAAGGACAGCACCAGCGGTGTCACCGCGACGACGGCGAGGCTGGCCAGGAAGTTCAGCATCGCGAACAGGCCCAGCAGCATCAGCAGGCCGGGCCTGCGGCGCAGGAAACGCAGGCCGTACGTGAGGTCCTCGCGCAGCCGTCCGGTGGGCTCGTCCTGGCCGTCCTCGGGATCCGGCCGGGGTATCGCCAGCAGCAGCAGGGCGATGTTCGCCACGACGAACGTCAGCACGTCGAACAGGATCAGCGTCCAGATGTCCATGTAGAGCAGCAGGATGCCGGCGGCCAGGGGTGCGGCGACCTCGGCCACGCCGTAGCCGAACTGCATGAGCCCGTTGGCCCGGCCGAGGTGCCGCTCCTCGACGAGCAGCGCGAACGAGGCCTCGTAGGCCGCGCCGTGGAACGACGCCGACACTCCCCCGAGGATCAGGGCCGGGTACAGCAGCCACAGCCAGGAGGGGGACGGGTCGGCCAGGGCGATCGCGGCGACCAGCAGGGAGCTGATCGCGCAGCCGGTGTTGGCCAGCAGCATCAGGGTGCGCCGGTTGACCCGGTCGGCCACCACTCCGGCATAGGGGGCGATGAGGATGCCGGGCATCATGTCGAAGAACAGGATGAGGCTGAACATGGTCGCGGAGCCGGTGCGCTGGTAGACCCACACGCCGACGGCGAACGCGAACAGCCCCGAGCCGATCATCGACACGGTCTGCCCGCCCCAGAGCGCGGTGAACGCGCGCCAGCCGGTCAACTTGGACAAAGCAGTTCCTTCCGAAGGGGTGACAGGTCAGTTGCCGGCCGGTGGGCAGGCGTCGATCAGGTCGAGCAGGTAGCGGCGGCAGGCGGCGATGAAGGCCTCGATGGTCGCGGCGTCGTGGCGGTCGCTGCTGTACTCCCATTCCAGGCGCAGCTGGCCGCGGAACACCGCCCCGTTGATCATCAGCAGGCGCATGCGTTCGGACTCGGTGTCGTGGTAGTGCCCGGAGGTCCCGGCCAGCGGCTTGAGCACCTGGAAGCCGCCGGGGGCCGCGCCGAAGAAGTTGAACAGCACGTCGGGCACGGGCTGGTCGGCCAGTCGCGCCGCGACGGCCCGCTCGCCGCGGTAGTAGCGCAGCGAGCCGTAGCCGAGCCCGCCGCGGGGCACCGCGGCGAGCTGGCAGCCGATCGCCCTGACCTGGTCGGGCAGGGACGGTTCGCGGCGCACGTCGAGCCACATCGGGTAGCGGTAGGTCAGCCAGCCGACGGTGCGGGACAGGTCCATGTCCGCGAAGGGCGAGTCGCGGCCGGGCACGTAGATGTCGACGGGCAGCGTCGTCGCGCCGGTGGCGGCGGTCAGGGCGTGGCCGATCCCGGCGAGCAGCACCGCGTCCATCGGCAGCCGGGCCGCCTTGACGACCCGCTCCTGCAGGTCGCGCGTTTCCTCGACGGTCAGGATCAGGAACGCCGCGTCGTTGGCGGCGACCCGGTTGTCGCCGTCGGGGCGGTCCACGGGGATCGGGACGGCCTCGCGGCGGGCGGGGTCGGTCCACAGCGGCGTCTCGGCGGCGACCTCGGGGCCGGCGGAGTGCTCGACGAGCCGGTCGATCCACTCCAGCAGCGACGTCGTCTTCGCCGGGAGCCGGTACGGCTCCTGGCGGCTGCGCCGCCGGTAGATCACGTCGAGGTCGGCGGCCAGGATGTGCCACGACACGACGTCGGCGACCAGGTAGTGCGCGGCCAGCAGCAGGTGCTGGGGCCGGTCGGGTCCGACGTCGAGCAGCACCGCCCGGAACAGGTCGCCGTGCTCGGCCCGGAAGCCGGTCTCGACGGTGTCGGTCCACTGCTCCAGTGCCCGCTCCTGCGCGGCCTCGTCGAGGGCGGTCAGGTCCACCTGCTCCACGAGCGGCCGCGGCCGGTACGGGTCGACGTGCAGCCGGCCCCGCTGCCCGTGCTCGCCGGGCAGCAGCCGGATGCGCAGCGCGTCGTGCTGGCGGACCAGCTCGTCGAGGACCTGGTCGAGCAGCCGCGGGTCGAGGCGTTCGCGGGCGGTGAACCGGAACGCCAGCGCGTGGTAGTCCGGGCGCGGGTTGACCCCGTCGTAGAACTGGTGGGTGGCTATCGGCAACGGCATCGTGCCGGTGACCTCGCCCTGTTCGGCGACCAGCCGGACCGTGCCGGCCGCGGCGGCGAGCTGGTGCAGCTGCTGGTGCAGGAACACCTGCTTGGTGGTCAGCTGCACGCCGAGCTGCCCGGCGCGGGCGACCATGCGCACGGCGATCAGCGAGTCGCCGCCGATGGTGAAGAAGTTGTCGTCCCGGCCGACCTGGTCGCGGTTGAGCAGTTCGGCCCAGATCTCGGCGAGGGTCTGCTCGGTCGGGCCGGCCGGCGGGCGGTACGCGGTGCCGGTGTCCAGGGCCGCGGTGTCCGGTGCGGGCAGCGCCTTGCGGTCGATCTTGCCGTTGGGGGTGAGCGGGAACGCGGCCAGCACCGCGAACCGGGCCGGGACCATGTAGCCGGGCAGCAGCCCTGCGAGGTGTTCGCGCAGCGCGGCGACGGTCGGCGACGCCCCGGGGGCGGGCTGGATGTACGCGGCGAGCTGTGCCTGCCCGCCGTCGGCGGCGTAGGTGGTGACGACCGCGCGGGCCACCCCGGCGGCGGTGTCCAGTGCTGCTTCGATGTCGCCGAGTTCGATCCGGTGGCCGCGGACCTTGACCTGGTGGTCGAGCCGGCCCAGGAAGTCCAGGCGGCCGTCGGGCCGCCAGCGGGCCGCGTCACCGGTGCGGTACATGCGCGCGCCGGGGGTGTACGGGTCGGGCACGAAGCGGTCCGCGGTCAGCGCCGGGGCGTGCAGGTAGCCGTCGGCGAGGCCGTCGCCGGCCAGGTGCACCTGCCCGGCGGCGCCCGGCGGCACCGGCTGGTCGTGGGCGTCGAGCAGGTAGATCCGGGTGTTGGCCAGGGGGCCGCCGATCGCGACGTCGGGGCCGTCCAGGCGCAGCGCGCCCGACCAGATCGTGGTCTCGGTCGGGCCGTACATGTTCCACAGCTGCCCGACCCGCCCGGCCAGGACACCGGCGAGTTCGGCGGGCAGCGCCTCGCCGCCGCACAGGGCGACCAGGCCGGGTGCGCCGGGCCAGCCGCCGTCGAGCAGCAGCTGCCAGGTCGCCGGGGTTGCCTGCACGACGGTCGGCGCGATCCGCTCCAGGGCGGCGCGCAGCGTGTCGGCCCCGGAGGCGGTCTCCCGGTCGCAGAGCACGACCTGGCCGCCGGCCAGCAGCGGCGCGTACAGCTCCAGCCCGGCGATGTCGAACGACAGCGACGTCACGGCCAGCAGCACCGTGCCGGCGTCCAGGCCGCAGCGGCGGCGCACCGACTCCAGCAGGTTGACCAGGGCCCGGTGGCTGACCGTCACGCCCTTCGGGCGGCCGGTCGAGCCCGAGGTGAAGATGGTGTACGCGGCCTGGCGGGCGTCGACGGCGACCGGCACCGGGCCGTCGGGCAGGGTGCCGAGCTCGGTGTCGGCGTCGATGAGCAGGACGTGTTCGAGACCGTCGGCGGGCAGCCGCCCGGCGGTGGCCCGGTCGGCGATCAGCAGCCGCACCCGGCCGTCGTCGACCATCTGCGCCACCCGCGCCGCGGGGTAGTCGGCGTCGAGCGGCACGTACGCCGCCCCGGTGCGCAGCACCCCGAGCAGCGCCGCGACGAGCTGCGGGTCGCGGCCCGCGCCGACGCCGACCAGGGTGCCGGGGGCCGCGCCGCGGGCCAGCAGCCAGCGCGCCACCTGGTTGGCGCGGCGGTCCAGTTCGGCGTAGGTGAGGGCGGTGCCGTCGACGGACCGGACCGCGACCGCGTCCGGGGTCGCGGTGGCCTGCCGGGCGACCAGCTCGCCCAGCGGCGCGTGCGGGTAGGCGGCGGCGGTGTCGTTCCAGTCGTGCAGCTGCCGGCGCAGCTCGGCGGCGGACAGCAGCGGCAGCTGCCGGATCGAGGTGTCCGGTGCGGACATCGCGGCCGCCAGCAGGGTGCGCAGGTGCCCGGTGAGGCGGCGCGCGGTCGCGGCGTCGAACAGGTCGGTGTCGTACTCGACGGACACCTCGAACCCGGCCGGGGTGTCCGACACGTACCAGCTCAGGTCGAACTGCGCCGCCCGGCTGTCGGGTTCGACGGCCCGCAGCCGCAGGCCCGGCAGGTCCACGGCCGTGCGTGGGGTGTTCTGCAGGACCAGCAGCACCGAGAACAGCGGCGGCCGCGACGGGTCGCGCGGTAGTTTCAGCTCGTCGACGAGCTTCTCGAACGGCAGCTGCGAGTGCTCGTGCGCGACGAGCACCCGCTCGTGCACGCGGCGCAGCAGCGCCGCGAACGCCTGCGGGCCCGCGATGTCGGAGCGCAGCGCCACGGTGCGGGCCACGAAACCGATGACGTCGGCCAGTTCGGGCCGGTCCCGGCCGGCCAGGACGGTGCCGACGGCGAAGTCGTCCTGCCCGCAGTAGCGCATCAGCAGCACCTCGACGGCGGCCAGCAGCGTCACGAACGGGGTGACCTGGTGCCGGTGCGAGAACGCGCGAAGCTGCTCGCTGAGTGCCGGCCCGAGCGCGGTGGTGTCCAGCGCACCTCGGGAGCGGCGGACCGCGGGCCGCGGCCGGTCGGTGGGCAGGTTCAGCGGCGGCGTGCCGGCGAGCTGCTCGCGCCAGTGCCCGACCAGCGCGTCCAGGCGCTGCCCGCTGACGTGCTCGGCCTGCCAGGCAGCGTAGTCGGCGTACTGGATCGGCGGCGCTGGCCGGGTCTCGCCCCGGTATCCGGCGACCAGGTCCCGCAGCAGCACCCCGGTGGACCAGCCGTCGCAGACGCTGTGGTGGATGGTGAGCTGCAGGATCGCGTGCCGGGGCGCCAGCCGCACCAGCAAGGCCCGCCACAGCGGCCCGGTGTCCAGGTCGAACCCGCGCGCGGCCTCGGCCCCGATGACCTCCTGCGCGATCGGTTCGCGCTGGTCGGCGGGCTCGCCGGTCAGGTCGACCACCGCCAGCGCCACCGGGTAGGGGCGGCCGACGAGCTGGCGGGGGCTGCCCTCGACGTCGAGGAACGTGGTGCGCAGCGCCTCGTGCCGCACGACCAGGCCGTCCAGGGCGCGTTGCAGCGCGCCGAGGTCGAGGTCGCCGTCGAGGTCGAGGGCGAGCGGCATGTTGTGCGCCGCGCCGCCGGGGTCGAAGCGGTCCAGGAACCACACCCGGCGCTGCTCGAACGACACGCCGAACAGCGTCGGCTCCTGGCGTGGCAGGCGCGCGATCGGCTGCTCGGCCGTTTGCGGGGCGGCCTGGCGCAGGTCGCGGACCAGTGCGGCGCGCTGCTGCGGGCTGAGCCCGGCCAGCCGCTGGGCGAGGCTGCTGTCGGTCACTGGTCCTCCTGGGTGGTGCGGGCGGCGTCCGGGTGGTGGGCTTCGGCGGCCTGCAACGCGGCCAGCAGCAGGTCGTCGTCGGCGTCGGCGAGGATCTCGTGTTCGATCCGCGCGGCCAGCCCGGCGACGGTCGGGGCGGCGAACAGCTCGCGCAGTGGCAACGCGACGCCGAAGTGGCGGCGCAGCCGGTCGACGGCCTGGACGGCGAGCAGGCTGTGCCCGCCGGTGGCGAAGAAGTCGTCGTGCGCGCCGAGGCCGGGCACGCCGAGCACATCGGCGAGGATCGCGGCGACCTCGGTCTCGGTGCCGTCGGCGGGCGGGATGCTGCCGACCGGGGCCGAGGCGCTGCCGGCGAGGGCTGCCAGCGCGCCCAGGTCGGTCTTGCCGCTGGCCGTGCGGGGCAGTGCGGGCAGTGCCAGGACCTGCGCCGGGTTCAGGTACGGCGGCAGCAGCCGGGCCGCGTGCGCCTGCACGGCGGCGGGATCGGCGGTGCCGGGCGCGACGAACCCGATCAGCCGCTGCCCGACGGCGAGCACCGCGGCGTGCGTGACCGCCGGGTGCTGGAGCAGGACCGCCTCGACCTCGCCGGGCTCGATGCGGTGGCCGCGCACCTTGACCTGCCGGTCGAGGCGTCCCAGGTGGTGCAGGGTGCCGTCGGGTCCGAGGCGGCCCAGGTCGCCGGTGCGGTAGCGGCGCGCGCCGGGCACCGGGGAGTACGGGTCGGGCACGAACGCCAGCGCGGTCAGCGACGGCGCGCGGTGGTAGCCGCGGGCCAGCTGCGGTCCGGTCAGGTGCAGTTCGCCGACGGCTCCGGGCGCGGCGAGCAGCCCGCAGGCGTCGACGACCTGCACGGCCATGTCGTCGATGGCCCGCCCGACGGGGACGGCGGGCTGGTCGTGGTGGCGGGCGAGCAGGTGGCGGGCCGCGCCGACGGTGGCCTCGGTCGGGCCGTACTGGTTCTCCAGCACGGCCGCGGACTGCGCGATGATCGTGCGGGCAAGGTCGGCGGGCAGCGTCTCCCCCGCCGACATGATCAGCCGCAGGTCGGGGCAGCCGGTGAGCCCGCCGTCAGCGGTCAGCAGGCGCAGCAGGGTCGGCGTGGCGTACATGATCGTGATGCGTTCGTCGCGTAGCAGCCGCAGCAGCCGGGCCGGGTCGCCGCGGTCGGCGGTCTCGGCGACCACGACGGTGCCGCCGGTCAGCAGCGGCCCGAACAGCTCCCCCACGGACAGGTCGAAACCGGCCGCGTGCTGGGCCAGCATCCGGTCGCCCGAGCCGAGCCGGTGCGCCGCGCCGAGCCAGCCGAGGAACGCGGTGACGCTGCCGTGGGTGACGGCCACTCCCTTGGGCTGCCCGGTCGACCCGGAGGTGAACAGCACGTAGGCGAGGTCGTCGGGGGTCAGCGCGGTGTCGGGTGCCGGGGTGCGCCGGGCGGGGTGCCGGCCCGCCGGTGCTCGCAGTCCTGTCTGCACGGCGCGGTCGGCGGCGGTCGCCGCCCAGACGGGGTCGGCACAGTCGTCGGCTGGCCCGGGGTCGGCGGCCGCGGTGAGGTCGACGTTGTCGACGGTCGTGCTGCGAAACGTCAGCACCGGCGCGGTGACCTCGGCCATCGTGTCGACGGCGTCCGGCTGGGCCAGCACCAGCGCGACGTCGGCCTGCGCGCAGATGGCGGCCTGCCGGCGGGCCGGGGACGCCGGGTCCAGGGGCACGTACGCGGCCCCGGCCTTCAGGACCGCCCACAGGGCCACCGGCAGGTCGGTGCCGGGGCGCACGCAGACGCCGACCAGGTCGCCGCGGCGTACGCCGTGCTCGCCCAGCCGCCGGGCGAGGGCGTCGGTGCGCACGTCGAGTTCGCGGTAGGTCAGCCGCCGCCCGGCGGCCCGGACCGCGACCGCCTCGGGGGTCCGGGCGGCCTGCTCGCGCAGCAGCGCGGGCAGCACCCCGGCGGCGCGGCCGGCGACCGGTCCGGCGCCCGCGGCGAGCTGGCGGCGCTGCTGTTCGGGGGAGAACAGGGGCAGTTGCGCCACTGCCGTGTCCGGCGCGGCGGCAGCGGCGGTCAGCAGGGTGACCAGCGCGCCGCTGAGCTGCTCGACGGTCGCGGCGTCGAACAGCGCGGCGTTGTACTCCCAGCGCCCCAGCAGGTGACCGTCCTGCTCGGCCATGGTCAGCGTCAGGTCGTACTTGGCCGCCTCGGGCACGTCCACGGCGGCCGCGTCGAGCCCGGCCAGGCGCAGCGGCCGGTGCGGGGTGTTCTGGTAGACGAACATCACCTGGACCAGCGGCGGCCGATCGAGCCGCCGCCCGGTGGTGACGGCCTCGACGACCTTCTCGAACGGGGCCTCCTGGTGGTCCAGCGCCCCGTAGACGACCTGGCGCAGCTGGTCGACCAGCCCGGTGAACGTGGTCGCGGGCGCGAGGCGCGAACGCAGGGCGAGGGTGTTGAAGAAGCAGCCGATCAGCTGCTCGGTCTCCGGGGCGAGCCGCCCGGCGGCGGGCGTGCCGACGGCCAGATCCGGCTGGCCGCTGTAGCGGTGCAGCAGGGCGGCGTACCCGGCCAGCAGGACCGTGAACAGGGTCGCGTCGCCGTCGCGGGCGAGGGTGCGCAGCTCTGCGGCGACGCCGTCGGGCACGTCGAAGGAGTGCACGGCCCCGTCGAAGCGCGGCGGCTGCGCGCGCGGCCGGTCGGTGGGCAGTTCCAGCTGCTCGGGCAGCCCGTCGAGGGCGTCGCGCCAGTAGCCGAGCAGCCGGTCGGTGGCCGGACCGTCCAGCCAGGACCGCTGCCAGGCGGCGTAGTCGGCGTACTGCACCGGCAGCGGGGCGGCCGGGACGGCGGTACCGTCGCGTTCGGCGGCGTAGCGGTCGGCGAGTTCTCCCATGAGCAGCGCGTGGGACCAGCCGTCGAACACGATGTGATGCAGGTTGATCACCAGCAGGTGCCGGTGCGGACCGAGCGCCACCAGCCGGAACCGGAACAGCGGGCCGCCGGCCAGGTCGAACGGTGTCTGCGCCTCGGCCGACAGCAGCGTGCGGATCGTGCCCGGCTCGTCGGCGGCGGTCGAGGTCGCCAGGTCGACGGGCACGTGGGCGCGGATGCGCACCGCCGGGCGGCCGCTACGGGCGGGGTAGCTGCTGCGCAGCACCGCGTGCCGGTCGACGACCGCCGCGAACGCGCGCCGCAGCGCCGCCGCGTCGACGGGTCCGGTCAGCAGCCAGGCGGCGGGCACGCTGTACGCGCCGCCGTCGGCGCCCAGCTGGTCGAGCAGCCACAGCCGCTCCTGGGTGAACGAGGTGACCGGCTCGGCCGCCGGATCGGCGGGATTCAGCGCGGGCAGCGGGCGGCCCGCGTGGTCGCGGCGGGCCTGGTCCAGCACGCGGGCGAGGTCGGCGAGGCTACGGGCGGCCAGCACCGACGCCACCGGCAGCGCCACCTCGAAGGCCCGCCGGATCCGGGCGGTGACCTGGGTCGCGGCCAGCGAATGGCCGCCGAGGGCGAAGAAGTCGGCGTCGCGGGACGGCACGGGTACGCCCAGGACCTCCCGCCAGGTGTCGGCGAGCCACTGCTCGGTCGCGGTCGCCGCAGCGGCGGCGTCGGCCCCGGCCGGGGCGGGCGGCAGCTTGCCGGCCAGCGCCACCCGGTCGATCTTGCCGGTGGGCAGCAGCGGCAGGGCGTCCCAGCGTGCCCACCGCGCCGGGCGCAGGTAGTCCGGCAGCGCGCCAGCCACGTGGGCGCGCACCGCGCGCAGGGCCTGCTCGTCGGCGGCGGCGACGTGCGCCACCAGGTACGGCGGCTGGTCCGGGGTGCCGCCGTGGGCGAGCACCGCTACCTGCGTCACGGCGGGGTGGGCGGCGACGGCCGCCTCGACCTCGGCGGGCTCGACCCGGTGTCCGCGGATCTGCACCTGCTCGTCGGCGCGCCCGGTCAGCACCAGCGCCCCGCCCGGCAGCCGGTACGCCAGGTCGCCGGTGCGGTACAGCCGCCCGCCCGCGTTCTGCGGGTCGGGGCCGAACCGCTCGGCGGTGCGGGCCGGGTCGCCCAGGTAGCCGACGGCCACGCCGGTCCCGCCGACGTGCAGCTCGCCGATGACCCCGTCGGGCACCGGGCGGCCGCGGCGGTCCAGCAGGCGCACGCTCATGCCGGGCAGCGGTGTGCCGATCGGCAGCATCTCGGTCGGCGGCAGGTCGTCGCCGGGCCGGTACACGGTCGTGGTGATCGTCGTCTCGGTGGTGCCGTACGCGTTGCGCACCTGCACCCGGTCGCCGGTGTGCTCGCGCCACTGCCGCAGCTGCTCGGTCCACACCGGCTCGTTGCCGACGACCAGCAGCCGCAGCCGCTCCGGCAGCCGGACGCGGGCCAGCTCCTGCACCCACAGGTGCCAGTACGCGGCGGGCAGGTTCACCACGCTGACCCCGGTGGCCGACAGCAGCTCGCAGAACTCCTCGACGGTGCCGGGCAGCCGCTGCGGGGCGCAGACCACGGTGCCGCCGGCCGCCCACGTCGGGAACAGCTCCTCGGCGGCGACGTCGAAGGCCGGGTTGGTGAACTGCAGCACCCGGTCGGCGGCGTCCAGCCCGTACTCGGCGACCATCGCGGCGGCGTGCGCGCCCAGCGCCGCGTGGCCGACCACCACCGCCTTCGGCACGCCGGTCGAGCCGGACGTGAAGACGGTGTACGCGTTCGCGGCCGCGCTCGGCGGTGCGGGTGCGAACACGGCCGGTGTGGCACCCGCACCGTCGAGCGCGGCCGCGACGGCCCCGGAGTCCAGCCGCAGCACCGCGCCGGCCCTGCTGACGAGGTCGGCGGCGCGGGCCTCCGGAGCGTGCGGGTCCAGCGGCAGGTATGCCGCGCCGCTGCGCAGGACGCCGAGCACGGCCACCGCCAGTTCGGGGCTGCTGGGCAGCCGCAGCGCCACGATCGCGCCGGGGCCCACGCCGCTTGCCGACAGCCACCGGGCCAGTGCGCCGGACTGCGCCTCCAGCTCGGCATAGGTGAGCGTCGCCGCTCCGGATAGGACCGCGGTCGCGTCCGGGCTGCGCCGGGCCCGGTCCAGGAACAGGTCGACCACGGTCGGCCCGGCCGGCGCGGGCGTGCCCAGGGCGGGCCGCGGCGCGTCGGCGAGCCGGTCGGCGGGCTGTGCCGGGTCGGCGACGAGGCGGTGGAGCACCTGCGCGAACAGGTCGAGCAGCCCGGTGGCGACGTGGTCGGTGACGGTGTCGCGCCGGTGGTCGAGTTCGATGCGCAGGATGTCACCGGGCAGGACCGTGACCGTGAGCGGGTAGTGGGTGTGCTCGTCGGCGCGTACCGGGACCATGGTCAGGCCGTCGCCGACGGCGTCGGCGGCCGCGCCGAGCGGGAAGTTCTCGACGACCAGCAGGGTGTCGAACAGCTGGCCGCCGCCGGTGAGCCCGGCGGCGGCGTTGACGTCGGTCAGCGCCGCGTGCTCGTGCGCGGCGCGGGACGCCTGGCCGCGCAGCACGGTGTGCAACAGCTGCCCGGCCGGCTGCCCGGCGGGGATCGTGATCCGGACCGGCACGGTGTTGATGAACATGCCGACGGTCGACTCGATGCCGTCGACGCCCGCCGGGCGGCCCGCGACCGTCGTGCCGAACACGACGTCGTCGGTGTCGGCGTAGCGCGACAGCGACAGCGCCCAGGCGGTCTGCACGATGGTGGCCAGGGTGACCTGATGGTCGCGGGCCAGCCCGGTCAGCGCGGCCGTGGCGGCTGCGTCGAGGGTGTGGACGTGGCGGCCGTAGCCGTCACCTGACGTGGCGCGGGCGACGGCGGGCACGGTCGGCGTCACGCCGGCCAGCTCGCCTGCCCAGTACCGCGCGGTGGCCGCCCGGTCCTGGTCGGCCAGCCAGGCCACGTGCTGCCCGAACTGCGGGGCGGGCGGCGGCGCGTAGGCGGCCCCGTCGCGGTAGCGCCGCATCGCCTCGGCGAACACGGTCGCCAGGCTCCAGCCGTCGAGGACCAGGTGGTGGTGGGTCCACAGGACGTGCAGCCGGTCGGGGGCGAGCCGGATCAGGTCGAGGCGGGTCAGGCCGGGTTCGGCCGGGTCGAGCGGGGTGGCCAGCCGCTGTTCCACGATGCGTCGCAGGCCCGCCGCCGGGTCGGGGTCGGCGGACACGTCATGCAGCGTCGGCTGCCAGTCGATCTGGTCGTGTACGGCGGCCAGGGGCTCGTCGGCCTCGGCCCAGTGGTAGCTGGTGCGCAGGATCTCGTGCCGGGCGGTCACCCAGCCGAACGCGGCGGCCAGCCGTGCGGCGTCGACCGGGCCGTGCAGCTCGAACTGCAGGTGGTTGAGGTACGCGGGCTCGTCCGGGGCGGCCACCGCGTGGAACAGGATGCCCGCCTGGACCGGGGTCAGGCCGTACAGGTCGACGACGGTCACGGGCGGTCGCCTTTCAGTCGGGACAGCGCCCGGTCGAGCTGCTGGCGGCTCAGCCCTCCGGCGCGCTGCGCGGGGATCGTCGCGGTGGTGGCGGCCGGTGCCCGTCCTGCGGTGGCGGCCAGCTCGGCGATCGTCTGGTGCAGGAACAGGTCCTGGGCGGTCAGCCGCAGCCCGGCCGCCACCGCCCGGTTGATCATCAGCAGGCCGCGGATCGAGTCGCCGCCCAGGGCGAAGAAGCCGTCCCGCACCCCGAAGTCGGCGCGGCCCAGCACCTCTGCCCAGATGCCGTGCAGGGTCTGCTCGGCGGCGTCGCGTGGTGCCGTGTGCCGCGCGTCGGGGGCCGCGGCCGCCAGGTCGGTTTCGAGGCGGGCGGCGAGCGCGGTGCGGTCGACCTTGCCGTTCGGGCTCAGCGGCAGCGCCGCCAGCCGCACCAGCCGCGCCGGGACGAGGTGTTCGGGAAGGCGTTCGGCCAGCTGCGCGCGCAGCTCGCCCGGTTCGGGGGCGCGGTCGCCGGACACGTAGCCGACGAGGTCGCGTACGCCGCCGCTGTCGCGGGTCAGCACCGCGGCGTGGGCGACTCCGGGGCAGGCGGCCAGGGCCGCCTCGACCTCGCCCGGCTCGACCCGGAACCCGCGGATCTTGACCTGCCGGTCGGCCCTGCCCAGCAGCAGCAACGTCCCGTCGGGCAGCTCCCGGGCGAGGTCGCCGGTGCGGTACAGGCGCGCGCCGGGTACGGCCGCGAACGGGTCCGGCCGGTACGCCCCGGCGGTGGCTCCCGGCGCGCCGAGGTAGCCGCGCGTGACCGAGACCCCGCCCAGGCACAGCTCGCCGACGGCACCGGCGGGCACCGGCCGCCCGGCCGCGTCCAGCAGGTACGGCCGCATATTGGCCAGCGGGTCGCCGACCGGGAACCGCTGCCACACCTCGTGCCACGCCTGGCGGCCGTCGGCCACCGGGTCGTACAGCGACGCGGTGACCGTCGCCTCCGTGGGGCCGTACGTGTTGACCAGCCGCACCCGGTCCCCGGCCGCGTCCTGCCACTGCCGGTAGCGGGCCACCGCCGGTTCCTCGGCGTTGAGCAGCACCGTGTGCACCGCCGCCGGAACGTCACCGTCGCCGGTGGCCAGGCGCTGCGTCCAGGCGTGCCAGAACGTCACCGGCAGGCTCAGCACGCTGGGCTGCCCGGCCGCCAGCAGGTCGTCGAACGCCGCGTCGGGCACCCGTAGCGCGGCGGGCCGCAGCAGCACCGAGCCGCCGGCCAGCAGCGCCGGGTAGATCTCCTCGGTGCTGGCGTCGAAGCTGACCGAGGCGAAGTTCAGCACCCGGTCGGCGGCGGTCAAGGCCAACGGCCCGATGATCGCGTCCAGGTAGGCGGCGAGGTTGGCGTGGCTGACCATGACGCCCTTGGGCCGCCCGGTCGAACCCGAGGTGAAGATGACATAGGCCAGCGCGTCGCCGTGCAGCGCCACCGCTGGTGGGGTGCCGGGCAGGTCCGCGTCGGCGTCGCCGTCGACCCGCAGCACGCGTTCGCCGCGGCCGTCGAGCAGTGGCAGCCACCGCTGTTCGGTGAGCACGAGCGCGGGCGCGGCGACCTCCAGCAGCGCCGCGACGCGGGGCCGCGGGTACGCCGGGTCGACCGGCACGTAGGCACCCCCGGCGCGCATCACGGCCAGGAACGCGACGATCGCCTGCGGGGAGCGTTCCAGCAGCACCGCGACGCGGTCGTCGGGCCCGATGCCCGCGGCGTGCAGCCGGTGCGCGAGCCGGTTGGCCGCCGCGTCGAGGGCGGCGTGGCTCATCGTCGCCACCGACGTCCCGGCCTGCCACACCAGCGCGGGCGCGTCCGGAGACCGGCGGGCCTGCTCGGCGAGGCGCTGCGGCAGGAACACGCCGGCCGGCCCCGGGCCGACGGGGATCTCGGCGACCGGAACGCCACGGGCGCTGGCCTCGACCAGCGCGTCCGGGTCGGACAGTGCCGTATCGACCAGCGCGGTGAACAGGTCCGCGAGGCGGCGGGCGGTCTGCGGGTCGAACAGGTCGGCGTCGTAGGACAGGCCGCCGTCGAGGCTGCCGTCGGGCTGCTCGGTGAGCCACAGCGTGACGTCGAAGTCGGCGCGCTGGTAGGGCTGGCGTACGTACTCGGCGGTCACCGGGCCGAACGCGGCGGGCAGCTGCGGCAGGTTCTGCAGCACGCACATGGCCTGGAACAGCGGCGTCCGGCGCGGCGAGCGGCGGATGCCCAGCGTGTCGACGACGCGTTCGAACGGCACGTCGGCGTGGGCGAACGCGCCGGTGACGCCGCCCGACAGGCGGCCGATCAGGGTCCGCCAGCTCGGGTCGCCGGACAGGTCGCAGCGCAGTGCCAGGTTGTTGACGAAGAATCCGACCAGGCCGTCGGTCGCGCCGGGGCCGCGGTTGGCGTGGAACGTGCCGACGGCGAAGTCCCGCTGCCCGGCGTACCGGCCCAGGGTCGCCGCCCAGCAGGCGAGCACGGCGGTGAACAGGGTGCCGCCGGCCTGCCGAGCGGCGGCCTCGATCGCCGCGCGCCGGGCCGGGTCGAGCCGGACCGGCTGGTGCCCGCCGCTGTGCGTGGCGAGCGCGGGCCGTGGCCGGTCGGCAGGCAGTTCCAGGTCGGGCACCCCGGCCAGGTAGGTGCGCCAGAAGGCGAGGTCGTCGCCGTCGGCGGCGGCTCGCTGCCAGCGTGCGTAGTCGGTGTACTGGACCGGCGGCGGCTCGGGCGCCGGTGTGCCGCTGTAGAACGCGGCGAGTTCGCTCAGCAGCACTCCGGTGGACCAGCCGTCGGTGATGATGTGGTGCAGGTCGAGCACGAGGTGGTGGTCGTCGGGTGCGGTGCGCAGCAGCCGGGCCCGCCACGGCGGGGCCGCGCCGAGGTCGAACGGTGTCGCGGCCTCCGTCGCCAGGGCGTGCGCGAGTTCGCCCGGGGTCGGGGTGTCGGTCACCGGGACGGTCACCGGCGCGGGTGCGCGCACCGACTGGGTCGGCACGCCGTCGACGAGGGTGAAGGTGGTGCGCAGTACGGCCTGGCGGACCGCGACCAGGGTCAGCGCGCGTTCGAGGGCGGCGTGGTCGAGCGGGCCGCGCAACCGCAGCACGAACGGTACGTTCTGGGCGGCCGAGCCCGGGTCGAGCTGGTGCAGCACCCAGTGCCGCTCCTGGGCGGGGGCCAGCGGCACCGGGCCGGTCACCGGCTGTGGGCGCAGCGGCGGGCGGCGGCGGGCTGGGGCGGCCTGCCCTACCCTGGCGACGAATCCGGCCAGCCGCGGGGCCTCGAACAGGTCCCGCAGCGGCACCTCGACGCCGAGCCGCTCGCGCAGCCGGGCGATCAGCCGTACGGCGGTGAGGCTGTGCCCGCCGAGGGCGAAGAAGTCGGCGTCGGGGGCGGTGGCGTCCACGCCGAGCAGTGACGTCCAGATCGCGGCCACGGTGTCCGCGAGCTGCCCGCCGACCGTGCCGACACCGTCGGCAGCGGGCAGGGCGGGGTCGGCCGGGTGCGGTGGGGCCGGGGCGTGCAGCGGGGCGGGTCCGTCGCCGGGCAGCAGCGCGAGCAGTGCCGCGTAGTCGTCGGCGAACGCGGCGGCCCAGCGAGGGCTGTAGCGGTCGGTGCGGTACTCGATGAAGCCCCGGACGGCGGTGCCGGTGTCGAACAGCGACATGGTGAGGTCGAACTTGGCGGTGCCGTGGTGGGCGGGCAGCAGCCGGGCCTGGCAGGGCCCGAACCGCAGCGTGTCGGGCAGTTCGGGTTGCAGCGCGAACATGACCTGGGCCAGCGGCGGCCGGGCCGGGTCGCGCGGGGCCCGCACCAGGTCGACGATGCGCTCGAAGGGCAGCTCGGCGTGGCCGAGCCCGGCGATGACCGTCTGCGAGACGCGCCGGGCCAGTGCGGCGAACGTCGGTTCGCCGCTGGTGTCGCAGCGTACGGGCAGGGTGTTGACGAACAGGCCGACCATGTCGGCGGTGGCGCTGTCGGTGCGGTTGGCGACGGGAGTGCCGACGACGAGGTCGCGGCGGCCGGTGCGCTGTGACAGCAGCACCGCGAACGCGGTCAGCAGCGCGGCGTACACGGTGACGCCGGTGCGGCTGCTGAACGCGCGTACGCCGTCGAGCAGATCGGCGGGCAGGGTCAGCCGGTGTAGCGCGCCGTCGCCGGTGGGGGTTTCCTGCAGGTCGCCGGGCAGGTCCAGGTGCGCCGGGGCGTCGGCGAGCTGCTGGCGCCAGTAGTCGGTCGCGCGCTGCCCGGCAGGGCCGGTGAGCAGGGCCCGCTGCCAGGCGGCGAAGTCGGCGTAGCCGGGCCGGGCCTCGGGCAGCGCGGGGGCCGGATGCGCGTAGTGGTCGGCGAGTTCGCCGATGAGCTGGGCGGCGCTGCCGCCGTCGGCGATGAGGTGGTGCAGTACGAGCACGAGCTGCCACTGCCCGTCGCCGAGCGCGATCAGCGTCACCCGGATCGGCGGCGCGGCGCGCAGGTCGAACGGCTCGCGGTACGCGGCGGCGCTGACCTCGGCCAGTGCGGCGGCCCGGACCTGGGGGTCGAGGGCGCTCAGGTCGACCTCGGTGATCGGCGGGACGGTGCCCGCGGGCAGGATCACCTGGTAGGGGTCGCCGTCGTCGTGGCCGAACACGGTCCGCAGCGCGGCGTGCCGGTCCACGGTGGCGGCCAGCGCCGCGCGCAGCGCCGCCCGGTCGAGCGGGCCGGTCAGCCGCAGTGCCAGGGGCACGTGGTACTGCGGGCTGCCGGGAGCGTACTGCTCCAGGAACCACAGCCGCTCCTGCGCGTACGACATGGGCGCGGGTCCGGTGTGCACGGCCGCGGTCAGCGGCGCGGCGCCGGCCCGTGGTGCGGCCGCGACGGCGCGGGCGAGGTCGCCCAGGCGCGGGGTGGCGAACACCGCCGCCAGCGACAGGTCGACGCCGAACGCGGCGCGGATGCGCGCGGCCAGCCGGGCGGCGAGCAGGCTGTGCCCGCCGGCGGCGAAGAAGTCGGTGCCGGGGTGGGCCTCGGCGACGCCGAGCAGGTCGACGAACCAGGCGGCGAGCAGCTGCTCGACCAGGGTCGGCTCGTGGGTCGCGGCGGTGTCGGCGGGTCCGGTGGTCAGCTGTGCGGCCTGGCCGGCCAGGGCCTTGCGGTCGATCTTGCCGCCGACGCCGAGCGGCAGCTGCGGCACCGCGATCCACTCCCCCGGCACCAGGTGGGCGGGCAGCAGGCGGCGCAGGTGTGCGGGCAGGGACGCGGGGTCGGCGTCACCGGTGACGAAGCCGACCAGGCGCTTGTCTCCGGCCGGGTCGGTGTGCGCGACGACGGCGGCCTGGCGCACCCGCGGGTGGGTCGCGGCGGCGTTCTCGATCTCGGCGAGCTCGATCCGGTATCCGCGCACCTTGACCTGGTCGTCGCGTCGCCCGCCGAAGCTGATGACGCCGTCGCGGTCGCGGCGGCCGAAGTCGCCGGTGCGGTACAGCCGCGATCCGGGCGGCCCGAACGGGTCGGGGACGAACCGCTCGGCGGTGCGCGCCGGCTGCCCGGCGTAGCCGAGGGCCAGGCCGTCGCCGCCGGTCAGGATCTCGCCGGGTACGCCGTCCGGCAGCGGCTGCAGGTAGCGGTCGACGATGTGGACGGTGGTCCCGCGCAGCGGCGTGCCGATCGGGACGTCGTCGGGCACCGGCTGCCCGGCGATAAGGCGGTGGCCGGTGGTGGCGGTGGTGTTCTCGGTCGGTCCGTAGTAGTTGACGACCGTGTCCACGACCTCCAACGCGCGGCGGGCGTGGTCGGGTGACATGACGTCGCCCCCGGTGAGGATCTGCCGCAGCGGCGCGAGCGCGGTGGCGTCCTCGTCGACGACGACGTTGAACAGCCCGGTGGTGAGGAACGCGACCTCGACGCCGTGTTCGGCGATGAGCGCGCCGAGTTCGGCGACGCCGGGGCGGCCCGGCACGACGAGCAGGCTCCCGCCGCCGAGCAGCGGCGTCCACATCTCCAGCGTCGCGGCGTCGAAGACCGGTGCGGCGGCGTGCAGCCAGCGGCGGTCTGCGTGCTGGGGGTCGCGGGCCAGGCGGACCACGCCGCGGTGGGTGACCAGCACGGCTTTGGGCCGCCCGGTCGAACCCGACGTGAACATGACGTACGCGGGGGCGTCGCCGCGTTCGTCGCCCGGCGCGGGTACGAAACCGGTCGCGTCGGCCGGGCGCGGCGGCGGGAACCGCACGACCGGCACGGGCAGCGCCGGGATGTCGCCGGGGGCGGCCAGCACCAGCCGGACGCCGGCGTCGGCGATCATCCCCGCGAGCCGGTCCGGCGGGTAGCCGGGATCCAGCGGCACGTACGCGGCACCGGCGTGCAGCACCCCCAGGGTGGCCTCGACCAGGTCGACCCCGCGTGGCAGGGCCAGCCCGACGAAGTCGCCGGGCCGCACGCCGAGCCCGCGCAGCATCGCGGCGGTCTGCCGCATACGCTGCGCTACCTGGCCGTAGGTGAGCCGGGTGCCCTCGGGCGACAGCAGCGCGACCCGGTCGGGGTCGGCGGCGGCGATCCGGGCGAACAGGGCGTCTATCCGCACCGGCGCGGGCAGGCAGCCATCCGTGACGGTCGCGGGCGGGGCCGTCAGCGGCAGCGCGGCAACGCTCGCCGCGGGGTCGGCCGCGACCGCCGCCAGCAGCGCCGGGTAGGCCCCGGCGAGCGCGCCGGCGAACGCGGCGGACAGCAGGTCGGCGTCGTACTCCAGCTGCCCGGCCAGCGCCGTGCCGGGCCCGTCGTCGCGCAGCTCCAGGTGCAGGTCGAACTTGGCGTGCCCGCCGTACACCCGGTCGACGGTCGCGGTGAGGCCCGGCAGCGCCAGCGCGTCACCGCCGCCGGGCAGCATCCCGAACGTGACGTCGAACAGGGCGTTGCGGCCCGGTTCACGGACGGGAGCCAGTTCCCGGACGACCTGCTCCATCGGCACGGCGGCCCGGTCGAGGGCGGCCAGCACCGTCGCGGCGGCCTGCCCGGCGACCTCGGTGAACGGCGCGCCACCGGACAGGCGCAGGCGGATCGGCAGCACGCCGACGAACAGGCCGACGGCGTCGGCGAACCGCTCGTCGCGGCGGCCGGCGGGCAGGCCGACGACCAGGTCGTCCTGCCCGGTGAAACGGTGCAGCAGCACGGCGTACGCGGCCAGCAGCACCGGGGTGAGGGTGGGCCCGAGCCGCCGCAGCGCGTCGGCGGTCCCGGCGGGCACGACGACGTCGGTCAGGCCGCCGCGGCGTACGGGCGCGGCGGTGCGGGCCCGCGCGGTCGGCAGGTCCAGCGCGGTGCTGCCACGCAGCTGCTCGCACCAGTACGCGAGATGCTCACGCCCGGCGTCGGTGGCGGCGAACGCGCGTTCACGCTCGACGTGGGTGCGGTAGGCCGGGGCGGGGTCGCGGCGCGCGCCGGTGCCGTCGAGGCGGGCACAGTAGGCGGCGGCCAGGTCGCGCAGCAGCACGTCCAGGCTCCACGCGTCGGCGACCAGGTGGTGCACGACCAGGACCAGCCGGTGCCGGGTGCGGTCGAGCCGCAGCAGCCCGGCGCGCAGCAGCGGCGTGCCGTCCAGCGGCAGCGGGCCGCGCAGCGCCGCCGCGGCCCAGTCGTCGGCGGCGGCGGCCGGATCGGGCCCGCCGGACAGGTCGACGGTGTCCAGGGCGAACCGGCCCGGCGCGGTGACGCGCTGCAGCGGCTGGCCGTCGACGGCCAGCACTCCGGTGCGCAGCGCCTCGTGCCGGTCCACCTGCTCGGCCAGCGCCGCGCTCAGCGCCGCCGGATCGAGTGTCCCGTCGAGCCGCAGGACCCGGCAGATGTGGTACGCCGACAGGCCGGGCACGGCCTGCGCCGCCAGCCACATGCGCTGCTGGGCACTGGACAGCGGGGCCAGGCCGGGGTCACCGGCGCGGCGCAGGGCGGCCAGCCGCTGCCGGGCGGTCGACGGGTCGCTCATCGTTCCTCCGCGCTCTCCACGGCCAGCAGGGCTTCCACCTCGGCATCGGTGAGCAGGTCCAGGTCCAGGTCGGGCGCGTCCACCGGGTCCGGCGTCGCGCCGGTCGCCGCCACGGTCTCGGCGAGCCAGCCGATGGTCGGTGCGGCGAAGAAACCGGCGAGCGGGACGCGTACGCCGTGGCTGTGCTCGATCCGGCTGATCAGCCGGGCGGCGAGCAGGGAGTGGCCGCCGACGGCGAAGAAGTCGCTGTCGAGGTCGAGATCGGCGCGGTCGAGCAGGGCGGCCCAGTGCGCGGCGAGCTGCTGCTGCAGCGCGGTCACCGGGGCCCGCCCGGCGGTCGCGGCAGGCACGGCGGGCGGCAGCGCGGCCGGGTCGACCTTGCCGTGCGGCCCGATCGGCAGCGCGGCCATCGCCACCACCGTCGCCGGGACCTGGAAGCCGGGCAGCCGCTCGGCCGCGAAGGCCCGCAGCTCGGCTGGCTCGGCACCGCCGACGGTGTACGCGACCAGCCGCTGCGTGCCGCCGGCGCCCTGCACGACGACGACGGCGTCGGTGACGTCGGGGTGTTCGCGCAGCACGGCCGCGATCTCGCCGAGTTCGATCCGGAAGCCGCGCAGCTTCACCTGCTGGTCGGTGCGGCCGAGGAAGTCCAGCCGCCCGTCGGGGCGCAGCCGGGCCTGGTCGCCGGTGCGGTACATGCGCGAGCCGGGCGGCCCGGACGGGTCCGGCACGAACACGGCCGCCGTACGGGCCGGGTCGCCGGCGTAGCCACGGGTCACGCCTGGTCCGCCCAGGCACAGCTCACCGGGCAGCCCGGCGGGCTGGGGCTCGTGCCCGGCGAGGACCCGCGCGCGGACCCCGGCGTGCGGGGTGCCGATCGTCGGGGTCTGCCCGGCGGTCAGCACGTCCCCGGTCGCGATCACCGTGGTCTCGGTCGGCCCGTAGTGGTTGACCAGCACGAACGGTGCTCCGGCGGGCGGGGTCCGGGTGAGCTGCTGCCCGCCGGTGTCCAGCACCCGCAGCCTGGTCCCGTCGGGCCACGGCTCGTCGAGGGCGGCCTCGGCCAGCGGCGTCGGCAGGAAGCACACGTCGATCCGGTGCTCGGCCAGCCACGCGACCAGCGCGGCCGGGTCCGTACGCAGCGCGTCGGGCACGACGTGCAGGCTCGCCCCGGCGGTCAGGGTCGCCCAGGTCTCCATCACGGACGCGTCGAAGCCGGGGCTTGCGACCTGCGTGCACCGCTCCCCCGGCCGGGGCCCGGCCAGGTCGCGCCGCCAGGCCAGCAGGCGGTCCAGGTTGGCGCGGGTGACCTCGACGCCCTTGGGCCGGCCGGTGGAACCGGAGGTGAAGATGAGGTATGCCAGCGCCTGCGGGTGGGTCCGGTCCAGCGCGGCCGGACCACGAGCCGCGCCGGTCTGCGGGCTCGGTGCGTCCGGCCGTCCGGCGTCGAGGACCAGCACCGGGCATCCGGCGGTGGGCAGGTCGGCGGCCAGGTCGGCCGTGGTCAGCAGCGCCACCGGATGCGCGTCGGCGAGCAGGTGCGCGACGCGGGCGGCCGGGTAGTCGGGGTCGATCGGCACGTATCCGGCCCCGGCCCGCAGCGCGGCGAGCTGGCCCAGCACCAGCGACGAGCCGCGGCGGGCGTACACCGCGACCCGGCTGTCCAGCCCGGCCCCGTCCGCGATTAGCCGCTCGGCCAGGTCACCGGCCCGCTGCCACAGCTGCCCGTAGGTCACCGTGCCAGTGGCGTCGACGATCGCCGCCGCGTCCGGGGTCGCGTGCACGTGCCCGGCGATCAGGTCGAGGACGCCGGGTGGGGTGCCGTCCTCGGCGGCGGCGTGCGGGTCGGCCGGTTCCAGTGGCAGCCGGTCGGCGGGCGTGCCGGGCGCGGCGACCGCGGCGGCCAGCAGGTGCAGGTAGTGGTCGATCATCCGGCGCATGGTCGGCTCGTCGAACAGGTCCGTGGCGTACTCCCAGACCAGCACCGTCTGCGCGTCGGCGGCGCTGGCCGCGCGTCCGACGCGCTGCGCCGCGCGCGGGATCACCACGACGTTCAGGTCGGCCTTGGCCGAGCCGTTGTGCCGCTCGGTGAGGGTGCCGGTCAGGCCGCCGAAGTCCAGGTCGGGCACCGCCGAGTCGTGGAAGCTGAACATGACCTGGAACAGCGGGTTGCGCGACGGGTCCCGGGGCGGGTCCAGCTCCCGGATCAGCTCGTCGACCGGCAGGTCGGGGCGGGTGTACGCCGCCGCCGTCGCCTCGGCCGCGCGGGTGACCAGCTCGTCGAAACTCGGCCGGCCGCCGGTGCGGATGCGCAGCACGAGCGTGTTGACGACCATGCCGAGCAGCTCCTCCAGCTGCGCGGTGTGCCGGTTGGCCGACCCGGTGCCCACGAGCAGGTCGCGCTGCCCGCTGTAGCGGGTCAGCAGCGCCGCGAACCCGGCGAACATCGTCGCGAACAGGCTGTTGCGGTGCTCGCGCGAGTACGCCGACAGGGCCGCGGTCAGCTCGGTGTCGAGCACCACCCGCAGCGCCGCCCCGGCGAACGACTGCGTACGCGGCCGGGGCCGGTCGGTGGGCAGGTCCAGCACGTGCGGCGCGCCGTCGAGCAGGGCGGTCCAGTGGTCGAGGTGCTCGCGCAGCACGTCGCCGCGCATCCAGTCGCGCTGCCACAGGGCGTAGTCGGCGTACTGCAGCGGCGGCTCGGCGAGCCGCGGCTCGCGCCCGGCGGCCAGCTCGGGGTAGATCGCGACCAGTTCGGACATGAGCAGCGCGAACGACCAGCCGTCGTGCACGAAGTGGTGCTCGACCTGGACCAGGGTGTGGTCGTCGGGGCCGTGGCGCAGCAGCAGCCACTTGGCCAGCGGCGGGCGGGACAGGTCGAACCGGTGGCGCAGCTGCGCGGCGATGACGCCCTCGGCGTCGGCGTCGGCGACGTCCAGCACCGGCACGTCGATCGGCATCGGCGGCACCGGTTCCTGCACCGGCACCCCGTCGACCTCGACGAACCGGGTGCGCAGCACCTCGTGGCGGGCCACGATCCGGGTCAGCGCCCCGGCCAGCGCCCCGTGGTCGAGCGGGCCGCGCAGGCGTACCGACACCTGCGTGTTGTAGGCCAGGTTGCCCGGCGCGAACCTCTCCAGGAACCAGACCCGCTCCTGCGGCAGCGACAGCGGCACGGGCCCGTCGCGGTGCGCCGGCACCAGCGGCGGCGCGACCGCCGGGCTGCTCGCCGCACCGCGCGGAGCGGCGTCGACGAGCGGGGCGAGCGCGCCGACGGTCGGCGCCCGGTAGATCGCGGGCAGCGGCACGTCGACGCCGAACTCGGTGCGCAGCCGCAGCGCGAGCCTGCCGACGAGCAGCGAGTGCCCGCCGAGGGCGAAGAAGTCGTCGTGCACGCCCGGGGCGGCGATGCCGAGCAGGTCACCGAACATGGCGGCCAGCCGCTGCTCGGTCGCGGTCCGCGCGGGCGCGGCGACTGCGGCGACCTGGGCGGCGCTGCGGTCGGGCGCGGGCAGCGCGGCCCGGTCGACCTTGCCGTGCGCGGTCAGCGGCAGCGACGGCAGCAGGACCAGCAGCGCGGGCACCAGGTACGCGGGCAGCCGCTCGGCCAGGTAGGCGCGCAGCTGCTCGGCGGCGGTGTCCGCGACGGCGTAGGCGACCAGCCGGGCCGGGCCGTCGCCGTGCGCGTCGACGACGGTGACCGCGTCGCGGACCCCGGGGTGCTCCCGCAGGACGGCGGTCACCTCGCCGGGCTCGATCCGGAATCCGCGGATCTTCACCTGGTGGTCCAGCCGCCCGACGAAGTCGAACCCGCCGTCGGGCAGCTGCCGCACGGCGTCGCCGCTGCGGTACGTGCGCGCGCCGGGCGGACCGGCCGGGTCGGGCACGAACCGCTCGGCGGTCTGCCCCGGCCTGCCGAGGTAGCCGCGGGCCAGTCCTGCCCCTCCGATCAGCAGCTCACCGACCGCGCCCGCGGGCATCGGGCGCAGTGCGGCGTCGCCGACGGCCAGGGTCACGCCGTCGAAGCCGGCCCCGATCGACGGGCGGGCGGCGTCGGCGGGCACGTCACCGGCGGTGGCCCAGACGGTCACCTCGGTCGGCCCGTATCCGTTGAGCAGCCGCCGCCCCGTACCCCACCGGCGGGCCAGCGCCGCGGGCAGCGCCTCGCCGCCGCAGCCGATCACGGCCAGGTCGGGCAGGTCGGCCTCGGGCAGCGCGGCGAGCACCGACGGGGCGACGAGCAGGTGCGTGATCCGCCGGTCCCGCAGGAACGCGACGGTGTCGGGGCCGGGCAGCAGCGCGTCCTCGCTGTCGACCAGGACCAGGGTCGCCCCGGCCGACAGCGCCATCACCGTCTCGGCCACCGACACGTCGAAGCTGGCGGGGGCGAACTGGGCGACGCGGTCGCCGGGCCGCACACCGTAGCGCCGGACTTTGACCTCGGCCAGGTGGTCCAGCCCGGCACAGGTCAGGCCGACGGGTTTGGGCCGGCCCGTGGAACCGGAGGTGTAGATGACGTACGCGAGGGCGTCCGGGTGCACCTGGCGCGGAGAGGCCGTTTCGCCGGTGGCCGACAGGTCGGGGCGGATGATGCCGACCGCGCCGCACCCGGCCAGGTGCTCCGCGCTGCCGGGCCCGGCGACCAGGTGCCGGACGTTCGCGTCGTCGATCAGGTAGGACAGGCGCGCGGCCGGAAGGCCCGGGTCGAGCGGCAGCCACGCTCCCCCGGCCATCGCGATGCCGAGCATCCCCACGATCAGCTCCGGGGACCGTTCGGTGGACAACCCGACGACGGTCTCCGGGCCGACGCCCGCGTCCGCGAGCCGCTCCGCGAGCCGCGCTGCGGCCAGATTCAGCTCACGGTACGTGAGCACTGTGGGTCCACACTCGACTGCCGGAGTGTCCGGCGTGGTCGCGGCGTGCGATGCCAACTGGTCAAGGATGCCCATGCCACACCCGTTCTGACGGCGATGTCAAACGGTGGGGACCATAGCTGAAGATCGGGTGGCACCAAACAAGGTCGAACTACGCACAGTGATGCACGAATGAGGGCAGGCTCGGCGGTATCTGTGCTATGACCGAATAGCTCCCGACCGGTCGGCACCTCGGCCCCGGCCCGTGGCCCCGACCCGTTCGGGGCATCCCGAGCTGGCCTTTCGCTCCTTGCCGAGCGGGATGTGCCGCAGGTGTGCGGCCTCGCGGGACGCTCCCCGGTGATCCGCGGACACCGCGGTCATCACAGCCTGCGATCACTGCCCCCACAGGGAATGTATCTGGGCTGTATGTCGTCGACACGCAGCAGCGCCCGGTCAGCGGCCCCGGCTCCTACCGCTCGCCCGCGAGCAGCGCCGTCTGGTCGGCCTCGGTGTCGTTGCCCAGCTGCCGGAAGATCAGGACGGCGGCGCGGGCGCTGGACCGCGCCTGCTCGGGGTCGCCAGCCAGCCGGTGCGCCTCGGCGAGGGCGGCGAGGGCCCTGGCCTCGGCGTAGGTGTTCTGCGCGTCGCGGTAGAGCTGCGCCGAGGCGCCCAGGCGGTCCAGTGCCGCGGGCGCGTCGCCGTCGGCGAGATCGAGCCGGCCGAGGGCGTTGAGCGCCAGCGCCTGCCCGAACACGGAGTGGCTCGCTCTGCTCAGCTCCAGCCCGCGTTCGAGCACCGGCCGCGCCCTGGGGTGCCCGCTGCCGACGTAGAGCGCGCCGAGGTGCCCGTGCAGGAAGGCCAGCTGCACCGGGTCGCCGGACTCCTCGGCGATGGCGATCGCCGCCACCAGCGCCTGCTCGGCCTCGTGGGGCTCGTCCTGGTCGCGGCGGATGATGCCGATCAGGCCCAGCGCGACGCTCTGGTCGCGGGAGCTGCCCAGGTCCCGGGCGATGGTCAGGGCCCGGTTCGCGTAGTTGAGCGCTTCATCGTTGCGTCCCTGCTGCCGGCGCACGATGCCGAGTAGCTGCCAGACGTGCAGCTCGCCGAGGTGGTAGTCCGCTGCGCGGCAGGCCTGCAGGCTCTCCTCCAGCCGGGTGACGGCCTCGGCGTGCTCGCCGCGCGTGCGGTGCACCGTCGCGCACAGGTAGAGCGCGTCGGCTTCGCCCCGGGTGTGGCGTACCTGCTGGAAGAGCCGCAGTGCGGCGGCGGCGAGTTCGAGCTTGCGCCCGATGTCGGAGCCGGGTTTGGAACTGTGCAGGTCCGCGAGGTCGCGCAGCATGACCGCCTCGCCGAGCCGGTCGCCGGCGGCACGGCAGGCGGACAGCGCGGTCTCGTGGGCGTGCTGGCCGTCGTCGAAGAGGTCACGCAGCTCGTAGAAGCCGTGGGCCGCCGCGGCGAGTCCCCACGACAGGTCGGCGCGGCCGAGTCCGGCCGCCTGTGCGACGGCCGCGGCGATGGCCGCGCGTTCGGCCTCGAACCACGCCGACGGGGAGCCCGCGGCGGCTTCGACCCCGTCGCCGCCGGCAGCGGCCGGGCGGGGCGGCCGGATGTCGGCCAGGGTCGCGGCCGCCAGGGCCGCGCTGGCGGTCTGGGCCAGGGCAAGCCAGCTGTCCAGCGCACGCTCGATCACCGCGAGCTGTGCTGCCGGTGGTTCCTGCCGGGCCGGTTCCCGCGCGAAGATCCGCACCAGGCAGTGCAGTCCGTAGCGCAGCTGGCCGGCCTGGTCGACGCGGACCTCGTCGAGCAGGCGCCGGTCGACCAGGGCGCGCAGCACCTGGCGGTTCTCAGCCGTCGTCAGGTCGGCGGCCGCCGCCACCGCCCAGGCCGGGAAGTCGGCGGCGTCGAGCAGGGCCAGCCGGCACAGCGTGCGTTGCTCCACGGTGGACAGGCCCTGGTATCCGGCGGCGATGGTGGTGCGCACGTCGAGGTCGCCGATGCTGAGCTCGTCGAGCCGGCTTCGCTCGTCCACGAGCTGCTGGACGAGCCACGACATCGGCGTTCCGGGCGAGGCCGAGACGCGGGCGGCGGCGATGCGTACGGCGAGCGGAAGGTGGCCGCACAGGGCGGTCAGCGCGCTGGCGGCGGCCGGCTCGGCGGTGACGCGTTCGGTGCCGGCTATCTGCTCCAGCAGGCTCAGTGCGCAGGCCGGGCTGAAGACATCCAGGTCGACGAAGTGGCTGACATCCAGTGCCGACAGCCGCCGGCGGCTGACCACGACGGCGGCGCTGGGGCCGGAGCCGGGCAGCAGCGGCCGGACCTGCTGTTCGCCGGCGGCGTTGTCGAGCAGGATCAGTACCCTGTTCCCGGCCAGGCGGCTGCGCAGCAGGGCCGAGCGTTCGTCGGTGGTCTCCGGCATCTCCGATCCCTGGACGCCCAGCGCCCGCAGGAAGCGTCCGAGGACATCGCCCGGCGCGGTCGGCTGCGCGCTGTCGCCGTGCAGGTCGGCGTAGAGCTGGCCGTGGGGGTAGGCGTCACGCAGCAGGTGGGCCAGGCGGGTGGTGAGCGTGGTCTTGCCCACGCCGGCCCGGCCGGAGACCGCGACCAGGTGCATCGCCGTGCCCGGTCCCTGGTCGAGAACCTTCAGGCAGCCGGCGAGTTCCGTGTCGCGTCCGGTGAAGTCGCCGATGGAGGCCGGTGCCTGCCACGGTGCGTCGCGGGTCCCGTCGGGCTGCTTTCGGCCGGCGGCCGCCGGGGTCGCCGGTGGATCCGAGGCGGGCGGATCGTCGACGCTGTGCTCGGCGAGGATGTCGCGGTGGGCCTGGCGAAGGTGTGGTCCCGGTTCGATGCCGAAGTCCTCGGCCAGCCTGCGCCGCGCGTCCACGTAGGCGTTCAGCGCCTCTGCCCGCCGCCCTTGGGCGTTGAGGGCTCGCATCCACAGGGCGGTGATCCGCTCCCGGGCGGGATGCTCCTGCATGAGCTGGCTCAGCGGGCCGAGGAGCTTGTCGGCCCGCCCGGTGAGCAGGTCCGCCTCCATCCGTGCCTCCAGCGCGGCGAGGTGCAGTTCATGCAGGCGGGACGCGTAGGCGGCGATCAGCGGTGAGGTGGCCACCGCGGCGAAGGCCGGGCCGCACCACAGGGTCAGCGCCGCATCGAGCAGGCGGGCGGCCCGGTCGACGTCACCGGCTCGCAGCGCCTCCTGTCCGTCGGCGGCGAGCTGCTCGAACCGGTACGCGTCCACGGACTCCCTGCCCACGTGGAGGCAGTAGGCGTTGGCCTCGGCGGTGAGCACTGCCGTGCCGTCCTGGCCGATGGCTCGCCGCAGCGACAGGACGTAGCCGCGCAGCAGCGACCGCGCCGAGGCCGGCGGAGCACCGGACCACAGCTCGTCGGCGACGCGGCCGACCGGGATCGGCTCGCCGGCATGGATCATGAGGATGGCGAGCAGTGTTCGCGCCCTGCCCCCGGCTACCGCCTGCCACTCGTGCGCGCTGCGGATCTCCAGCGAGCCGAGACACCGAAACCGCAGGGACAACCTCAGCACCATCCCTCGATTGATCAACCAACCTGAATCCTACCGGGCGAGGGCGGCCAATGTGGACTGGACATCGTCACCGCTGAATCAGAAATGTATGGCGCTTGTATCCGTGCTGGCTAGCCTGCGCGGATGGCATACCTATGGATCGCTTTCGCCATCGTCACCACCATCTGCCTGCTCAATCTGCTCCTGGCCTTCGGCATGATCCGCCGTCTGCGTGAGCACGGCGCGCTGCTGTCCAAGATGCCGACCGGGCCCACGGCCACGGATCTGATCCTGCCGGCGGGCGCGCAGATCGGCTCGTTCTCAGCCGTCACCACCGCTGGTGAGGCGGTCTCCACCGCCTCGTTCGCCGACGGGACGCTCGTCGGCTTCTTCTCCCCCGGCTGCGCGCCGTGCCGGGAGCGCCTGCCCGAGTTCGTCGCCTACGCCGCCGAACTCGGTGGCCGGGACCGGGTCTTCGCCGTCGTCGTCGCCGATGTGGCCGCCGAGGCCACCGCCACCGTCGAGCAGCTGACCGACGTGGCACGGGTCGTGCTGGAGAAGGACGAGGGGCCGGTCGCCGCCGCCTTCGGCGTGAAGGGCTTCCCCGCGGTCGGTCTCGTCTCCGCCGACGGAACCATGGTGGCCAGCGGCTCCATGCTCTCCGGCCTGCCCCGGCCCGCCGCCGTATGACGACGGAGTTCACCGCCGCCGCCCCGCCCAGCCGCCGGGAGCTGCTGCGCGCGGGCAGGCTCGCGGCCGTCATCGCGCGCCGGGGGGCCGCCGCCACCACCGCCTCGTACGCCGTCTGCGCCCTCGCCGGGGCGGCGGTGCCGGTGGCCGCCGCCTGGCTCACCAAGATGCTGCTCGACCTGATCACCACCGGCGGGGCGCTCGCCACGGTCACGGCGGTCGGCTGCGGCCTCGCGGTCGCGGGCCTGGCCACCGCGGCGTTTCCGCAGCTGACCCAGTATCTGCGCACGCAGCTCGACCAGCGTGTCGCCCTGCTGGCACAGGATGAGCTCTACCGCGCGGTGGAGCGCTTCAGCGGGCTGGCCTACTTCGAGAACCCCGCCTTCCTGGACCGGCTCCGGCTGGCGCAGCAGGGCGCCGCCGCACCGGCTCAGGTGGTCGACGGTTCGCTCGGCCTGACCCGGGGGGTGCTGACCCTGCTCGGCTTCCTCGGCTCGCTCGCCGTGATCAGCCCGGTCATGACGCTGGCGGTCCTCGCGACGGCGGTGCCGACACTCCTGCTGGAGCTGCAGCTGTCCCGGCGGCGGGCGGCGATGATCTGGGACCTGGGCCCGACCGAGCGGCGCGAGTTCTTCTACCGCAACCTGCTCGGCAGCGTCGACGCCGCCAAGGAGATCCGGTTGTTCGGCACCGGCGGCTTCCTGCGCGGGCGGATGCTGGCCGAACTGCGGGAGGTGTTCGGGGCCAAGCGCCGGATGGACCGCCGCGAGCTGATCACCCAGGGCGGGCTCGCCGCGCTGAGCGCGATCGTCGCCGGGGCGGGCCTGGTCTGGGCCGCCCGGCAGGCGCGGGCGGGGGCGCTCACGGTCGGTGACGTCGCCATGTTCCTCGTCGTCGTGCCGGGAGTGCTGGGTGCGATGCAGCAGCTGATCGTGTCGGTGGCGCACACGCACCAGCAGCTCACCGTCTTCCACCACTACGCGATGGTCGTCGACGCCGCACCGGACCTGCCGCTGAGTGCCGACCCCCGCGCGCTGCCCGTGCTGCGGCGCGGCATCGAACTGAGCGACGTGTGGTTCCGCTACAGCGACGAGCACCCGTGGGTGCTGCGCGGGGTGAACCTGTTCATCCCGCACGGCACGACGGTCGGGCTCGTCGGCCTCAACGGCGCCGGCAAGAGCACCCTGGTGAAGCTGGTCTGCCGGTTCTACGACCCGGACCGTGGCAGCATCACCTGGGACGGCGTGGACCTGCGCGACGTGGAGATCACGGAGTTGCGTACGCGCATCGGCGCGGTGTTCCAGGACTACATGAGCTATGACCTCACCGCCGCCGACAACATCGGGCTCGGTGACATCGCGAGCATCGACGACCGGCCGGTGCTGGTCGCCGCGGCGCAGCGGGCGGGCGTGCACGCCGCGGTCACGGCGCTGCCCCGAGGGTACGACACGATGCTGAGCCGGATGTTCTTCGGCGAGTCCGACCAGGGCGACCCGGAGACCGGAGTCCGCTTCTCCGGCGGGCAGTGGCAACGGCTGGCGCTGGCCCGCGCGTTCCTGCGGGACAAGCGGGACCTGATGATCCTCGACGAGCCGAGCGCGGGCCTCGACGCGCAGGCCGAGTTCGAGGTGCACCAGCGGTTGCGCGAGCACCGGGCGGACCGGACGAGCCTGCTCATCTCCCACCGGCTGGGCTCACTGCGCGACGCCGACAGCATCGTCGTGCTCGCCGACGGGGTCGTCACCGAGCAGGGCGACCACGTGACGCTGATGGCCGCCGACGGCGCCTACGCGCAGCTGTTCCAGTTGCAGGCCACCGGCTACCAGCTGTCGGAGCAGGCGGGCCACGGCGACTAGAGCAGGTACTCGGCGGCGACGCGGTCCTTCAGGTCGCCCTCGTCGCCCCGGCTGAGCTTGTCCAGCAGCATGGTGGCGAAGCGTTCGCGGTTGCCGTCCCCGTACGACCGTGACAGGTCCCAGGCCGACCGCAGATCGGCCGCCATCTGGCTGCGCTGCCCCAGCCGCTGGTGCGCCGCGGCGCGCCACACCAGTGCCTGCCAGCTGTGATGGTGGGCCGAGGTGGCCCGGCACCGGGCGAGCGCGTCGGTCAGCCTGCCCACGGCGCGCAGATCGCTGCCGCGCAGGCAGTCGGTGATGCCCATCGCGGCCAGGGTGATCGCCTCGCCGGTGAGGTCCCGCTCGGCCTGGCGGACCGCCAGCGCCTGCTCGAACGAACTCTCCGCCTCCGCGTAACGACCCAGGCGGCACAGGACCTCCCCGGCCTCGTGCAGCGCGTGGCCCGCCGCCAGCCGCAGGCCGTGCCGGTCGTACAGCGCCGCGCCGTCCCGCAGCCGGGCCAGTCCCGACTCAAGGTCACCCGAGCGGACCAGTGTCCGGCCCAGCGCCGTGAGGCAGTCGGCGACGCCGTGCTCGTCGCCGAAACGGCGCCGCAGCTCGCCCGCCCGCTCCAGATAGGAGACGGCCTGGGCGAACGTGCCGCGGGCCCGGCAGACGGCGGCGAGGCACACCATCGCCTCCGCCTCGGCATGCCAGGCGGCATCACGCACGGCGACGGCCCGCGACAGCTGGGCGAGTTCGTCCAGGTCGTCCCAGCTGTCGTCGGCCGCGAGGTACTGGTGCAGGCAGGAGAGCAACAGCGGCACGAAGCGGGCGACGGCGGCGCGCTCGTCGGCCACCTGGCGCGCCAGCGTCAGCAGGTTGGCCCGCTCCTGATCCAGCCACGCCGTCGCCGCTGGCGCGTCGGCGAACTCCAGCCGTGGGACGGTCTCGAAGAACCCGTCGTCGCGGGCCGGCCGGAACGCGGGCTGTACCAGTTCCCAGGCCCGGCGCACCGTGCAGAGATAGAAGCACAGCAGGCGGTGCAGCGCCTCGGGACGGCCCGCGACGGCGAGGTCCCCGGCGAACAGCCGGACCAGGTCGCCGATCCGGAACCGGCCGGGCCCGGTCTGCTCGACCAGGCGCTGCTCGATCAGCTGGTCGAAGGCCGTCGCCGCCTGAGCCGATGACAGGTCGCCCAGGGCGGCGACCGCGGTGAGCGTGAACTCGTCGATGCGGACCAGGCCGAGCAGACCGAGCAGGGTCGCGGCGTCGCCGCCGACCGCACGGAAGCTCAGCTCGACGCTGGAGCGCACGGCCAGATCGCCGCATGCGAGCGTATCGAGCCGGGTCCGCTCGTCGGACAGCTGCCGGACCAGTTCGCCGATGCTCCACAGCGGCCGGGCGGCCAGACGGGCGCCGGCGATGCGCAGGGCGAGCGGCAATCGGTCGCAGAGCACCGTCAGGCGCGCGGTCTCCGTCGGCTCGGCCGCGATCCGCTCGGGTCCGCAGACCGCCGCCAGCAGCTGCGCCGCGGCTTGCTCGGTGAGGCGGTTCACCTCGATGTGCACGGCGCGGTCGATCGTCGCGAGCATCCGCCGACTGGTGATCATGACGACGGTGCCGCCCCCGCCGACCAGCAGTGGACGGACCTGCTCCGCGCTGGTCGCGTTGTCCAGCAGCACGAGCATCCGGCGCTGCACCACGAAGGACCGGTAGCGCGCCGACGCCTCCGCCTCGCTCTGCGGCATCTGATCGGCCGGTACGCCGAGCGTCCGGATGACCCGTCGCAGCACGTCCACCGGAGCTTGCGGCTGCCCGCCGGGGCCGCTCAGGTCCACATAGATCTGGCCGTCGGGAAACGACGGTGCGATCTGGTGGGCGACATGGACCGCGAGCGCCGACTTGCCGACGCCGCCGGCGCCGTAGAAGGCGATGGTCGCCACGTCCGCCAGCGCCCCCGTCGCCATCGCGACCTCCCGGTCCCGGCCCACCAGGCGCGCCACGTCCGAGGGGAGCTCCCGCGGGCGGATCTCCGCCCCGTCGGCGACCCTCGGCTCCGGCAGCAGCGCCGGGTCGCGGCTGAGCACAGCCTGGTAGAGGGCGGACAGCTCCGAGCCGGGGTCGACGCCGAGATCGCGGACGAGCGCGGAGCGGGCCTGCTCATAGGCGTCCAGGGCACCGGCGATGTCGCCGGTACGGTAAAGGCAGACGATGAGCTGCTGCCAGAACTGCTCCCGGAGCGGGTGCTCGTAGGTGAGCTGCCGTAGTTCCGGGATGAGCTGCGCGTTCTCGCCGAGCTGCTGCCGGGCCGCGACCAGCTCCTCGATGACGGTGAGCCGCTGCTGGTCCAGCCCGGCCAGGCGCGTCGCGAGCAGGCCGGACCGGCAGGTGTCCTCGCCGGCAGCGCCCCGCCATCGCGCCAGCGCCTCCCGGAAGGCGCCGACCGCCTGCCGCAGCTCACCACGGCCCATCGCGGCCCGCCCGGCCGCCGCGCGCTGGGTGAAGACGGTGACATCGAGCTCATCGTCGGCCGCCGTCAGCAGATAGCCGGGCGGGCGACCGGCGAGCCGGCTGTCACCGCTGCCGTCGGTCAGCGTCAGGCGCAGCTGCGAGGCGTAGGTGCGGATGTTCGCGACGGCCGAGGTGGGCGGATCACGTTCCCACAGGGTCGCGATGAGGCGGTTCACGGAGACGACACGGTTGGCGTCGAGCAGCAGCGAGGCGAGCAGCATCCGCTGTTTGACGGAGCCCGCGGCGACGGCGACCCCGTCGCGTCTGAGTTCCAGCGGGCCGAGCAGGCAGAACTCCCAACCCATTCACGCCTCCCGATCCCGTCGCCGATGTCGATGCTAGGCGTGCGGTGGCACGGCGGGTTCCAGCCGCTTGACCACCAGACCCCACAGCTGCTCGTCGGTGAAGTAGCCGCAGGTTCGGGAGTCGAAGCTGAGCTCGGCGTTGTCGCCGACCGCGACGAACCGGCCGGGGGGCACCGCCTGCTCGGCGGTGTGGCGCAGCGCTTCCACCGTGTCCCGCGGCACCTCGTCGCCCGGGACGGCGACCACCCGTTTGATCAGCCATGCGCCGGTCGCGTCGGCCCAGGCGTCATCGGCGACGACGGCGGACTTCGCCACGCCCGGCACGGTCCAGGTGGCGCTTTCGGCCAGCGACGGGCGCGCCACCATGACCACGTCGCCGCTGCGTACGCCGGCAAGGGCGGTGCGGCGCACGAGCACGCGGTCGCCCGGGTGCAGCGCCGGAGCCATGCTCTGGCCGTGGACCGTCACCACGGTCAGCCGCCCGCGCATCCGCCGGATCACCAGCACGACGCAGACGGTGGCGATCAACAATCCGGCAACGGCGACGGTCCACATTGGCCAAGCATGCCGCCGCGACATACAAAGCGGATACATTCCTGGATGCGTAGCGCGATCGGGCGGTTCGTGTACACCGCGGCGTTAGCGTCGGCTACCCGAAGAAAGGAGCTTCAATGATCAAGCTGATCGAGCGTATCAGTGACCGCATGACCGCATTCGTCGTGCCGAAGGCCGACGCGGCAGCGGCGTGCCCGCCGTGTTACGTGACCGGCTGCTACTGCAGCGGGACACGGACGCAGGGTTACCGCTACTGCTACGCCTACGACGGGTACAACTGCTACAAGGTCTACAACGGCTGCGCGAGCAACTACTACAACTGCAACTGACGTAGGCACGGCGTGGTGGCGGCGTGTACTCCGCCCCACCACGCTGCCCGCATACCTGTGACCCGGGGTCACCCGCGGCACGTGCCTGTTCGCCTTACCACCCACCCGCAGTCCGAACTGGACCACAGCCGTTGCGCTTGCCGCAGCGACGGGGTGTGCATAGGGTGTGGCGGTCAGTGACGGCGCGGGGAGGACGGACCTTGCGGTTTGGCATTCTCGGCCCGGTCGAGGCGTTCACCGGCGACCACACCGTCACCCTCGGCCAGCCGCGACACCGGGCCCTGCTGGCATACCTGCTCCTGCACCCGCACCGCGTCACCACCATCGACCAGCTCATCGGCGCCCTGTGGGGCGATGACGCACCCACCTCGGCACGCGACCAGATCCACGTCGCCGTGTCCGCGCTACGCCGATCCCTGCGCGCACTGCCCGCCGACACCGCCGTCCTCACCACCGCGGGCGGCTACCGGCTCACCCTCGACGGCGCCACCGTCGACGCGCACCTGTTCACCGACACCGTCGCCACCGCCAGGCAGGCCACCGCCGCCGGGGCGCACGCCCGCGCCGCCGGGCTGCTGACCGACGCGCTGGCACTGTGGCGCGGCGAGGCGCTGGCCGATGTACGGGCCGCGTTCGCCGCCACAGCCCGCCAGCGGCTGAAAGACCACCGCCTCGACGCCGAAGAGCAGCTCGCCGACGCCGAACTCGCCCGAGGCCGCCCCGAGCAGGCGATCAGGCTGCTCAGCGACCTCGTCGAGCTGCGCCCCTCGCGCGAGCGGCTCGCCGGACGGCTGATGCTGGCGCTGCACGGCTGCGGGCGCACCGCCGAGGCGATGCAGGTCTACGAGAACCTGCGCCGCCACCTGGCCCAGGAGTACGGCACCGACCCGGGTCCGGCCGTGCGGCAGGTGCATCTGCAACTGCTGCGCGGCACGCTGCGCGCCTCACCGCCGCCGGCCGGTCCGGACCGCACCGCCCGGGTCGTGCCCCGCCAGCTGCCCGCCGCCCCGGCCGTATTCGCGGGCCGCCGCCGCGAATGGGCCCAGCTCGACGGGGTCCTCGCCGCCATGCGCCCGCGCACACCCGCCGTCGTCGCCGTCGTCGGCACCGCCGGCGTCGGCAAGACCGCACTAGCCCTGAACTGGGCGCACAGCGTCGCCGACCGGTTCCCCGACGGGCAGCTCTACCTGAACCTGCGCGGGTTCGACGGCCGCCGGCCGATGGGCACCGCCGAGGCCGTGCGGACCCTCATCGACGCCGTCGCCGAAGACGTCCACCAGATCCCCGAGCGTCTCGACGCGCAGATCGGCCTGCTGCGCAGCCTGCTCGCCGAACGCAGCGTGCTGCTCGTGCTGGACAACGTCCGCGACGCCGAGCAGGCCCGGCCGCTGCTGCCCGGATCGGCCGCCAGCCTGACCGTGGTCACCAGCCGCAACCAGCTGCCGGGGCTGGTCGCGGCCGAAGGCGCCGAACCGGTGCTGCTCGACCTGCTGTCGGCCGCCGAAGCGCGCGAACTGCTGGGCACGCGCCTAGGCCCGCGTCGCGTCGCCGAGGCCGGTGCCGCTGTCGACGCCATCGTGCAGGCGTGTGCCCGGCTGCCGCTGGCGTTGACGATCGTGGCCGCCCGCGCGGCGACCTACCCTGACCTTGCGCTGTCGAGGCTGGCCGACGAGCTGCGCCCGGCCCGCCACGGGCTCGACCCGTTCGCCGGTCCCGACACCGAGGCCGGTATCCGGGCCGCGTTCCGCTGGTCGTACCAGGCCCTGTCCGCGTCCGGGGCCGCGCTGTTCCGGCTGCTGGGGCTGCATCCGGGCCCGGATGTGGCAGCACCGGCGGCGGCCAGCCTGGCAGCAGTGCCGCTGCGGGCGGCGCGACTGCTGCTGGTCGAGCTGGTCCACGCCAACCTGCTGGCAGAGCACGCCCCCGGCCGGTGGTCGATGCACGACCTGCTGCGCACGTTCGCCGCGGAGCTCGCCGAGGAGTCACTGCCCGAGCAGGAGCAGGCGCAGGCCGTACGGCGGCTGGTCGACCACCTGCTGCACACCGCGCACGCCGCCGACACCGTGCTGCAGCCGTTCCGCAAGCCGACCGCCCTTGCCCCGGCGCCCGACGGCGTGACCGTCCACCCCGTCAGCGACATGGACGAGGCCCTGGCCTGGTTCGACGGGGAACGCGCGGCGCTACTGGCGGCGGTCGACCGGGCCGCCGAGGCGGGCTGGGACGAGCAGGCGTGGCTGCTGGCCTGGTCGCTGGAGACGTACCTGGACCGGCGCGCCCGCTGGCGGGAGTGGCACGACTCGCAGCTGCCGGCGCTGGCGGCGGCGCAGCGCCACGGCAGTCCGTCGATGCGGGCCAGCTCCCACCGCGGCCTGGCGACCGCGCTGAGCAAGATGGGCCGCCACGACGAGGCCTACGGCCACCACCAGCAGGGGCTGGCGCTGTCCACCGCGATCGGCGACGGCCAGGGCGCCGCCCGCTCGCTGCGCAGCATCGCCTTCCTGCTGGAGGAGCAGGGCAGGCACGACGAGGCCCTGACTCACGCCCGCGAGGCGGTGGCCGTGTCCGACTCGCTGGGCGACGCGATGTCGGCCGCCCGCGCCCGCAACCTCGTCGGCTGGCTGCACGCGCAGCTCGGCGACCACCAGCAGGCCTTGGCGCACTGCCAGCGGGCCGCACGTGAGCTGGACGCGATGGGCAACCGCAACGCGCTCGCGCACACCCTGGACAGCCTCGGCTTCATCCACCGCTGCCGGGGTGAGGCGGAGCTGGCCGTGTCCTACTACCTGCAGGCGGTGCGGCTGTACCGGGAGACGGGCCACCGCTACGGCGAGGCCGAGAGCCTGATCCGGCTCGGCGAGACCCATCAGGCGGTCGGCGCGACCGAGGCCTGCGCCCAGGCGTGGGAGGCGGCCTCGGCGATCCTGGACGACCTGCCCAACGCGGTGGCGGCGCAGCTGCGCGATTCCATACCCATCTGAGCTGCGGGGGCGGGTGCGGGACCGGACCCGCCCCCGCAGGGCTCAGAGGGTCGTCGTGCAGGCGTACGGCGTCCAGGCCGAGTAGCCGTAGGCGTTGTACGAGCGGATCGCGAAGCACATGTACGTCCGCGACGCCAGCCCGCCCCAGATGTAGCCGGTGGCGTTCGCGCCGACGGTGACGGTCGATACGCCGTTGTAGATCTGGAAGCCGGTCTCGTTGGTCGACCGGTCCTGCCACGTCACCCTGATCTGGGAGGTGTTGAGCGGTGCCGCGGCCTGCCCCGTCGGCCCCGCGGGCGGAGCCGGTGTCGTCGCGCAGGCGTACGGCGTCCACGCCGAGGCTCCGGCGAGGTTGACCGCACGCACCGCGAAGCACATGTACGTGCCCGCGGCCAGCCCGCCCCAGGTGTAGCTGGTGACGTTCGCGCCGACGGTGATCGTCGAGACGCCGTTGTAGACCTGGAACGACGTCTCATTCGTCGAGCGGTCCTGCCACGAGACGCTGATCTGCGACGTGCTCAGCGCGGCGGCGTACGGGCTGGTCGGCACGGCCGGGATCGTCGGCGTCGTCGCGCACGCGTAGGCCGTCCACGCCGAGTATCCGGCCAGGCTGTAGGACCGGACCCGGAAGCACATGTACGTGCCGTTGGCCAGCCCGCCCCAGGTGTAGGCGGTGCTGTTGGCCCCGACGACCTGCGACGTGACACCGTTGGAGATCTCGAACCCGATCTCGTTCGTGGACTGGTCCGCCCACCCGACCCTGATGCTGGTGCCGCTGGCCACCACGGCGGTCGGGGAGGCGGGCGCGACCGGGATCGTCGGCGTGGTCGCGCAGGCGTATGCCGTCCACGCCGAGTATCCGGCCAGGTTGTAGGACCGGACCCGGAAGCACATGTACGTGCCGTTGGCCAGCCCGCCCCAGGTGAAGGTGGTCGTGTTCGCTCCGACGACCTGCGAGGTCGTCCCGTTGGAGACCTCGAATCCCCATTCGTTGGCCGACTGGTCGGCCCAGTTCACCTTGATACTGGTGCCGGTGGGCGCGGCCGCGGTGGGAGAGGTCGGCACGGCCGGGATCGTCGGCGTGGTCGCGCAGGCGTTGCCCGCCCACGGCGAGTGCCCGACCAGGTTGCGCGAGCGCACCTGGAAGCACCGGGTCGCGCCGTTGGCCAGACCCGCCCAGGTGTACGAGATGGACCCGGCGGCCACCGCGACGGTGGACGTGCCGTCGCTGACGTCGAAGGCGGTCTCGTTGCCGGAGTTGTCAGCCCAGTCGACGCGCACGCTCGTGCCGGTCACGACCGTGGCGGTGACCCCGGACGGGGCCGCGGGCAGTGACGGCGTCGTCGCGCACACCGGTCCGATCTCCGCCGACGCGCCGTAGGCGTTGAACGCCCGTACCCGGTAGCAGTGGGTGCTGCCCGGCGCCAGGCCGGTCCAGGTGTGGGTGGTGGCGTTCGCCGGTGCGTTCGCCGTGGTCGCCCCGTCGGTGACGGCGAAGCCGTCCTCGGTGTTGGACCCGTCCACCCAGCCGATCTTGATGCTGGCGCCGTCGGCCGCCGGGGTCGCGGTCGCGCCGGAGGGCGGGGCGGGCTTGCCCTGGAAGGTGAACTTCCACTGGTCCTTGCCCGGGTAGCGCAACCCGTTGACGATCTTGTTGACGCGCCAGATGTACGTGCCGACCGGCAGCGGCGGGTAGAACGACGACAGCGGCAGCGCGAGACTGCCCGTGCTGCGCGTCATCGTGTACGACGGCGAGTCCGACGGCGCGAGTACCACCTCGTAGGTCGCGGCGGCCGCCTGCGTCATCCCCGAGTCCGTCCTGCGGCCGCCGGCCGCCGCCAGGGCCACCGCGTCGCGCCACTGCAGCTGCTCGGCGTCGGTGTTGTACGCCCCGTCGGTCGCGCCGTTGCAGTGGTCGTTGACGTACCCGGAGCGGGCCAGCCGCACGCCGCCGTTGACGTCGTACAGCCCGAAGCGCCGCCCGGTGTCACCGAAGTCCTTCAGCGTGAACCACGTCCCGGCCACCACGTTCGGCATGCCCGCGATGTGGTCGAACGCGCTGACCAGGTTGAAGCACTGCTCGGCCTCGGTGGTCTCCTCCCCGTGGTTCGGCACGCCGTCGTCGTCGGGCAGCCGCCACCCGAACTCGGTGAGGTAGACCGGCTCCCCCGCGAACTCGAGCGCGCTGTTCGAGGTGAACTGCCACACCATGTTCCACAGCGGCTGGTGGGTGCCGGTGTCGCCGGTGTAGGTGGTGCTGTCGATCGCCTTGACGTACGGGTGCAGGCCGATGCCGTTGATCGTCGCGCGCAGGTTCGCGTAGTCGAAGTGGTCGGTCCACTCCGGGTGCGCGCCGATCTCCGTGCTGACCTGCTGCAGGTAGCCGATCGGGTCGTTGGGCGTCACGCCGCCGCTGACGACCTTCTTGGCGTCCCCGCCGCACTGGTGAATCTTGTCGGAGGTCCGGGCGAGCAGTTCGGCGAAGACCACCTCGGACAGGTACGACCCGCCGGGCAGGTTCGGCTCGTTCCACACCTCCCACGCGTCCACCCCGGCGTAGGCGCCGTCGCAGGCGATCGCGGCGGCGTGCGCGGCGAAGTCCGCGGGCACAGCGGCCGAGGCGAAACTGCTGCTCAGGAGACCGATGACCTTCATGTCGGGGTCGAGGGCGCCGAGCAGGTTCGCGTACGCCCCGCGGGCGCAGCCGCCGGTGTCGGCCGCGCCGCGCAGGTCCAGGCGCAGCCAGCCGCTGCGCTGCTGCACCTCGGTGTCGGCCAGCAGCAGGTTGCCGGAGTCGGTGTACGCGCACCCGGCGTCGAGATTGATCACATCGCCTGCCTGGATGCCCTGGCGGGCGCGCAAAGTCACCGCCCCTGCGGCCGTCTGGCCGGCCACCTGGACGAAAGCGGCACCGAGCAACGCGATGCAGAGCGCGGCGAGGACCCTGCTCAGGCCGCGCGGCCTGACCTGACGATATCTGGGCACGAACGGCCTTCCCTGGACTTCGGATGAGTCGACGGCGAGACAGGTGCTGGTCACGGGCATCGCGCGACGCTCGGGATGAAGCCGGTGTATCCGGTGTCGGTGTTCACGTCCGGTACGAACTGATTGGTGCCGATCCGGTTCCAGACGTTGCCGGTGCCCCACTTGCCGGTGACCGACTGGCCGGCCTTCTGGCAGTAGATCGTCACGTAGGTGCCGTCGTTGCGGGACCCGGCGACCGGATAGGACGTGCCCGGTGCGGAGTACAGGTTCTGCGCGCCGCTGTTGGCCGTGTCGATGTACCCGGCTCCGGTGCCCGCCCCGTCGCAGGCGTTGCTGCTGGTGTAGTTCCGGCTGCCGTAGTACAGCGCCTCGACGCCGTCGAACTTCACCCGCACCGAACTGCCGTTGAGGCGCTGCTCGTAGTGCAGGTGCGGCCCGGTGGAGTTACCGGTCGAGCCGACGATCCCGACGGGCGAGCCGTAGCCCACCTGCGCCCCGACCGCGACGTACCAGTTGTTGAGGTGCGCGTAGTAGGTGGTGTAGCCGCCGCCGTGGTTGATCCGCAGGTACTTGCCGTAGCCGCTGGCGCCCTGGTCGCCGACGAGGTCCACCATCCCCGGGGCGCTGGCGTACACGAGGTCGTCGACGTCGTCGGCGCGGTTGAAGTCCACGGCGTTGACCGGGCTGTGGTCGGTGCGGGTCTGCCCGCCCCAGACCTGACCGCACGGGAACGGCACCTTGAAGACCGGCGCGGCCAGCGCCGGAGCGGAAGGTACGACGATCGCGGCGGCGACCAGCACGGTCACCAGGGCACGCGGAAGGAGTCTGCGCATGGGTTTCTCACCCCATTCGGGAGTAGGTGGGAAAGGCGGTTCACACGCGAGGGCATGAACCGGTGCGCACATCCTGGGGCCGACGTCTTATCCAGCGGCTTGCCGAAACCTGGCGAACCGCTTGCCGGTTCCTGGACACCTCCTCCGCCAGTCCGCCGTTCCAGCACGGTCCATGCCGACGCGATCGCGAGTCCGGAGTTCGTCGAGTCCCCCACCGGGGTGTACCACGTGTTCAGCGGACCGGTGAGTGGGAACGTCTGGGAGACCTACTGGGGCGGCCCACACACCAAGACCAACTACATCGTTTCGTCGTCGGGTGCACCCGTCACCGCGCTCGACTTCGAGATCACACGCTGACTGCGCGCGGCGGCGCGCCCTGCCGGTGACCGCAGGCAGGGCGCGCCGCCGTCCGCAGCCGCGGTGCACCCCGTCGCCGCGGCTGCCGCGCAGTCATCGAGGACTGCGCCTGACTGGGCAAGATGTGGCATGTTGAGTGGTTAATCGACAGCGTCGGGGCATCAGAAGCCGTGGTCCGCCATACCGTTGAACTCGAGGCTTACTGCCACGACATCGCTCCGACGCTCGCGTTGCCGGCTGGTGGGGACAGCGACCTGGTTCCCCGCGTACACGAGGAACTCGTCCGGTTCCGATCCTTGAGCAGCGCCTGAACCGGCCCGCACAGTTGCGGCGTCGTACGGCCGGCTTCGCAGTGGGCACACAGCCGCCAGCACTCCCCCAGCGGCTGCTGTCCGCCGCCGCATCAGCTCGGGGCCGTGCACGGCACGGGCAGGTCGCCCCACGACGACCGGCCCGTGCCGTCAGCTGCGATGCCGGAACGATCGCAGCACCGGCTCGCCGAAGATGTCGACCACCGGGCCGTTGACGGTGAAGCGGTCCAGGTTCACCAGGTGGTACTGGACGCCGAACCACAGCGGCAGCAGCGGCAGGTCGGCGCAGACCTGCGCCTCGGCTTCGAGGTAGAGCTTCCGCCTGTCCTGCGCGGGCCCGGTGGCCCGCGCCTCGCTGACCAGGCGGTCGACGTCGGCGCTGTGGTAGCGGGTGTAGTTGCTGCTGCCGATGGAAGCCGAGTGGAACAGCGGGTACAGAAAGTTGTCCGCGGATGGGTAGTCGATCGCCCACGTCATGCGGAACAGCGTGTCGGCGTGCTTGAGCCAGGCCAGGAACTCCGGCCACACCATCGGATGCGGTGTGACGTGCCAGCCCAGGTTCGTGTTGAGCTGGTCGATGACGCTGTTGACCCAGGCGTCGTGGCCCAGGCCCGCGTTGTATCTGAACTCCATCGTGACCGGCTCGACGCCCTCGCGCGCGAGCAGATCCCGGGCCGCGGCCGGGTCGTAGCGGACACCGGTCAGATCGGACCGGTCGTCCCCGGTCAGCGCGGGCGGCAGGATCCGCTGTGCCAGCGGGCGGGTGCCGCTGAAGGCGGTGTCGATCACCGACTGGCGGTCGATCGCCATCGCGGCCGCGCGCCGCACCGCGGGGTTGTCGAAGGGGGCGACCTCGGTGGGGAAGCCCACGTACTGCATGAGCGCGCAGGGCGTACGGCGGAACGATTCGCCCAGCGGCAGTGCCTGCGCGATGCGTGCCGGCGGCACCTTGACCACGTCGAGTTTGCCCTGGTGCCAGTCGTGGTAGGCCTGCTCGACATCGTCGTAGATGCGGAACTCCAGCCGCTCGACGTGCCCGCCGCCGCCGTCGGGGAAGGCACCGTTGGCACCGTGATAGCCCGCGAACCGCTCCAGCGTCAGCCCCAGCCCGGGCGCCCAGGGCCGGACGACCCGGTACGGCCCGGTGCTGACGGGCTGTACCCGGAAAGCCTCCGGATCACCGTCGGCGAGCTCCTGCGGAACCGCCGCGGTCACCCGGTGCCCGAACACCGACGCCACCTCGTGGAACGGGCGCTGCAGGCGCACTCTGAGCAGGTGGCGGTCCAGTGCGAGCACTCCGCTGAGCGTGTCGGCCCGGCCTTCCCGCACTGCCTCGAAACCTTCCACGAAGGCCAGATGGTAGGCCAACTTCGAGCCGGTGGCGGGGCGTACGACCCGGGACAGCGAGTAGACGTAGTCGGCTGCGGTGACCTCGCGGCCGTGGTGGAAGCGCACTCCGGGCCGCAGCCGGAAGTCGATCGACGTGCCGTCGGGGGAGACTTGCCAGCTCTCGGCGGCGGCAGGCCGGGCCTCTCCGGTGTCCGGGCTGTAGTCGACCAGCGGGTCGGCGAGGAACCGCAGAAGCAGCGCGCCGTCGTGCTCGAAGCCGTTGCTCGGGTCGATCGAGGACGGTTCGCCGATGAACACCCGCACCACATCGTGGGGGTGCGGATCGTCCGTCAGGTGATGGTGGGTCATGTGGTTGCGCCTTCCGTCTCACGCTCGATGGGGGTGCGAAGGGTGAACCAGGCGGGGTCAGCCAGCCGGTGCGCGAGGGCCATCAGCTCCGCTGCGCTGTCCGCGTCGGCGGCGACCCTCGCCAGTTGGCATGCCGTCCCGACGGCGGAGTCGACCACCTGGCCGGCGCGGACGATGTGGTGCACCCCGCGTACCCCGCCGACCTGCTGAAGCTGCTCCGCTGTCGGTGCCTGGACGACCTCATGGCGGCCCTGCGGCGGCTGCGGTGTCGCGTAGAGGGCGTAACGCCGGCAGGTCACCGCGACGTCGGCGGGCAGGCCAGCGGACAGTCGGGCGAGGTTGAGCGGCAGGTCGTAGCCCGCGGCGAGCATGAGCAGGTCGGCGACCTTGCCGCCGGGGCGGCCGTTGACCTCGATGATGCGCGGTCCGGCGGCGGTCAGCTTGACTTCGGTGTGGGTGACGCCGAAGGTGATGCCCAGCGCCACGTGGGCCGCCCGGACCTGGGCGACGACCTCATCCTGCTCGTCGAGGGGCCGCCAGGAGGGCAGCAGGTGCCCGTTCTCCCGGTATGGCGCCGACAGCGGCAGTTTGTCGCAGACGGCGAGCACGGTCATCTCTCCCCCGACGACGACGGCCTCGACCGACAGGTAGTCGCCCAGCCCGCCGGCCATCCGGGCCGGATCGCCGACGAACTCCTCCTCCAGCAGCATCACCGGGTGGTGGTGGGCAACCCGCGGGTCCACGCGCGTCAGCTCCAGCCCGTGCCGCCAGCAGACCGCCAGGTCCTCGGCGCGCTCGACCCGGAAGGTGGCGAGACTGCCCATCCCGACGGAAGGCTTGAGGACTGCGGGAAACGACGCGTGCCGCTCGGCCTGGCGTACGTCGTCGATGGTGTGCAGCTGGCGCTGCTGCGGCACGGGCACCCCCGCCGCGGCCATCCGGGCGCGCTGGACCCGCTTGTCCTGCAGCGCCTCCAGCACTTCGGGCGGGTTGCCTGGCAAGCCGGCCTGCCAGGCGGCCCGCTGTGCGATGTGGACGACCCGCTCGCTGAAGGCCGCCACTCCCGCCACGTCGCGCTCGTGGAGCAGTGAGCCGGCCACCGCCGCCATGTCCGGTGCGGCGAGCACGGCGGTCACCTTGCCTCCCGCCTGGGTGACGCTGGCCATGGCGGCGGCTCGCTGCGCGCGTGCCTCCTGCGGCTCGACGGCGAGCCAGACCACGTCGACGTGGAATTCTTTCAGCAGCGAAGGAAGGTATGCGGAGGGGTGCGGGCCGCCGGGGGCGTCGAGCACAATGAGGCGAGGGCGTTCGGTCACGACGCGGCTCCCCTTTCGGTCGGGTGCGGGGCGAGGGGCAGGCCGAGTTCGGCACGCAGCGCGTCCGCTCGCTCGGCGACGCGGCGCTGGGCCTGCTCGCGAAGCTCGTCGGGCCACCGCACCACGCCATAGGTGGGGACCGGCCGGCAGCCGCGGGCCAGCTTCGCCGGGTAGCTGCCGGAGCCGAAGGAGAACTCGGCGACCCCATTGTCGATGCCCCACTGGATCGGCTCGTAGAACAGCATGTTGAAGTAGGCGAAGTCCGCGCCAGTGGCCTCATAGTCGAACCCGACCAGGCGCAGGTGCAGCCGGTCGCCGTCCAGCAGCGCCAGGCTGAGCCCGACGGGAACGCCGTCGCGTTCGCAGAGGAAGACCCGCACCTGGTCGTCGACGGTACGTCCGAGATGGCCGTAGTCGGCCAGGATCGACTCGACCGAGCCCGGCGCGGAGTACCGGCGGCGGACGGCGAGTTGCAGCCGGGCGGTGCGCTCGTCGAGTCCGGCGGTGCCGTGCAGGACCCGCACGCGCAGGCCCGACTCGGCGAACTGGCGCCGCTCCCGGCGGATGTTGGTCCGCCTGCCCTTGTGCAGCGTGGCGAGGTATCCGTCGAAGTCGGACCAGTCGCGCACGAGCACGGTCTGTGCCGCGGCCAGAAATGGAGGCCCGGCCTGCAACGCATCGGCGACGTCCTGCGCCGCCTGCAGGTCGTCGAGGTAGAGGAAACCGACCGCGCGGCAGCTCTCCTGCTCCGCGAGGTCGGCGGTCGCGCGAGCCAGCCGGCCGCGCACCCGCGCGCGCTCCTGCGGCCCGAGGTGGCCGGCGGGCAGCAGAACGCAGTGCGCGCCCGACACCGCCGCGACACCGTTCGGGAACAGCGCCTCCGGCGACTGCTCCATGCCGACCAGCGTGCTCAGGTCATACAGCCGAAGTACCCGCCGATCCGGGACCAGCCGCAGCGACGACAGCCCGATGAGCCGCCCGGTGTCGTCACTGAGGGTCAGGTAGCGCAGGGCGCCCCCGGCCGAGCTCTCGCAGTATCGCAGCCAGCCCGGCGAGTCGTAGAGGCGTCCGTCTGCGGTGAGCAGTCGGACCTGCTCCGCCGGCAGGTCGTCGGCCCGCGAGTAGACCCGGATTCCCGCAGCGATGGTGGTGCTCACAGCGCCAGCCTTCCGGTGAGGAGTGATTCGACTGTTCCGCCGAGCAGCACGTCGCCGCTGTCGGTGATACGCAGGTGCAGCTTGCTCTGCCGATGCCGGTCCGGTGGACCCTGGCACACCGCGATGTCGCCGCGCCGTCCCTCCGCCGCCGCAATCCGGCCTACGCCGAGCACGGCGCCGCCAGTGGCGTTGTCCTCCCGCCCGGACAGCGAGGTGGTGAACACCCGGACCCGCTGGCTGCCGTCGTCGGCGGTGGACTCGAGCACCAGACCGTTCGCGCCGGTCCGCGCGCACAGCGTCAGCACCTGTTCGGGCGCGATGTCGAGGCTCTCCAGTTGCGCGGAGTCGGCGCAGCGCAGATGAATCCGGCTGCGTGCCTGGCGCAGCAGGAGCGGCTGGGTGCCGGGGGCCGGTTCGGCCCGCACGAAGCCCGGCCATGACGTGGGCACCGGATCGGGACCCCCGCTCAGCTCCCGGGCCCAGGTGAGCGTCCCTTCCCGGTGGACCTCCATGGGCTCGCCACCGCCGTGGCGGACCAGCCGCCGCTGCCCGTCGGCGACGCCGAGCGCGCTCAGCGCGGCCAGCGAGGTTTGCAGGCACTGCGCTAGCTCCTCGACCGGCGAGAAGGTACGCAGCACGATCTCGCCGGACCCGGTGGAGGTCACGTACGCAGTGTCTGGAACCGCCAGCCGTGCGGCGATCACCGCGTGGTCGAGGCCCGCGGTGGGGCCGAGGATCACGACAGTGTGGTTGCCGCCCAGCAGGCCGTCGGCGAACACCCGCCCCCACCATGCAGTCACGCCGGTCAACGCGGCGGCCTCCCGTCGGCCGACTGCATCGCCAGCGCCTGGGCGAACACCCCGACCGACTGGTCGATCTCGTCCTCGGCGATGGTCAGCGGCGGCGTCCACTTGACGACCGCGCCGTCGGTGCCGCCGCGCAGCGCGAACACGCCCATGCTGCGCATCCGCGCCAATACGGCCCTGGTGAAGGCCGCCCGGTCGTCGGCCGGCGCCTCGGCGATCCGTACGCCGACCATCAGCCCCCGGCCGAGGGTCTCCAGGCGCACGTGCGGCGGGGCCGCTGCGGCCACCCCGGCGACCAACCGCTCGCCCAGGGCGGCCGCGCGAGCTGCCAGGTCGTCGGCGGCCAGGCGTTTCAGGACGGCCGCCCCGGCGGCACAGGCCACCGGATTGGCGGAGAAGGTACTGGTCTGCCGCAGCGGCGGGACTGCGTCCAGCAGCGCCCGCGGTCCGGCGACCAGCGACAGCGGCAGTCCGCCGCCCAGGGCTTTACCGAGCACCACCAGGTCGGGCACCACGCCCTCGTGTTCGAACCCGAAACCGGCGCCGGTGCGGCCGAATCCGGTGAAGATCTCGTCGACGATGAGCAGCTGGCCACGCGCCGAACAGAAGCTTCTCAGCTCCGACAGCAGGCCCGGCGCGGCCGCGTTCATGCCACCGGCGCCCTGCACCGTCTCGACGATGAGCCCGCCGACGTCGGCGGCGCCGAAGTCCGGGTGCTCCAGGATCTCCTGGCCGAATCGCAGCCCCTGCTGCTGCGCAGCGTCGCGGTGCAGGTAGCCTGGCGCCACCGGGTAGGGCAGCGATAGGCCCGCCACCGGCACCTCGGTCGCGACTGAGCGGTAGGCGGAGTTGGCGGTGACGGCGAGCGCGCCGGCGGTCTTGCCGTGGTATCCGCCGAGAAACCCGAGCACTTGACGCCGGCCGGTGGCGCAGCGGGCGGTTTTCAGTGCCGCTTCAACCGCCTCGGACCCGGTGGTGCACCACAGCAGCACCGGGTCGGGCCAGGGCAGCCGCGCGGCGAGCTGCTCGCTGAGGTCCGCTCTGGCCGGGGAGCTGACCTGCCAGCCGCCGTGGGCGAAGCGGTCAAGCTGGGCGTGCATGGCGGCCAGCACCCCTGGGTCGCCGTGGCCGAGGGCGTGCACGCCGGACCCGGCGGTCAGGTCCAGGTACTCCCGCCCGGCCTCGTCCCAGATCCGGCTGCCCTGCCCCCGGACGGCCGCGATGCCGATCTCGTCGACGACGGTCGCAGCCATGGACGGGCTCTCCAGCCGGGCCAGGACCGCCAGGCTGCCGGCAGCCGTGCCCGGTCGTGCATTGTCGGTCATACCCACGCCCGCTCCTTGGCCAGCGCGTCGACCCGGGTCAGCAGCGCCTCCGCGACGACCTTGCCCTTGTCGGCGGTCGCCGCGCGCGGATCGCCGAGCACCCCTGACGGGATGTCCTCCAGCCGGAACCGCTCCACCAGGTGGGAGCGCTTACGCACGTGCAGGTCCGCGCGGGTGATGTCGCCCTGGGGCATCGTTCCGGCCGCGATCAGCTCGCTGCGGACCCGCTCGGGATACCAGTGCAGGAACACCGAGGTCAGCCCCTCGCCGCCGTGCGACTCGCTGGTCGAGTCGGACACCTCCTTGATGACGTCGCTGACCAGCTGTGCCCACTCGACCACGACGACGTCGGTGCCGTGCCGCTCGTTGAGGATGCGGGCGGCCACCATCAGCGGTTCATGGTTCTCGTCGTGGCCGTTGAGGATCAGAACCCGGTTGCTGTGCTGCACGGCCGGCCCGGCCATACCGACGACCTGGCCGATGAGCACCTCGACCGATACGCGCTGGCTGCCTGGCCAGTCCTGGAACGCGTGGAGCACACCCGTGCGCGCCGAACCCAGGATCACCGCCCCGTGCTGTCGCGCGGCCAGGGAGGCGATGCGTTCGGCGACCAGGGTGTCGGCGGCCAGCGGAAGGTGCGGGCCGTGCTGTTCCGTGCTGCCCGCGACCACGATCCAGTACGGCACCTGCGGGGCGCTCGCCTCGAATTCGGTCCATGTCAGATCCTCCAGCCAGACTGCGTCGTGCGCGCCGGCCCTGCCCGTTGAAATGAATTCCGCCGTCGTCATGCGAGTCGCCCTCCATCTACGATCACTGTTTGTCCGGTCAGATAGGTGTTGCGGTCGGAGACCAGGAAGGTGACGACCTCCGCGACCTCGTCCTTGTCGGCGAGGCGGCCCAGCGGGATGTCGGCGACGTAGGCCGCGGTCGACGCGCCCGAACCGGCCCAGCCGGGATTGGCGATCTTGCCGGGGGCGACGGTGTTCACCAGTACGCCGTCGCGGCCGTAGCGCACCGCGAAAAGCCGGGTCAGTGCCGCCAGGCCCGCTTTCGCGGCGGCGTACGCCGCTCCGGCGGTCGTGCGCCCGGTGTCGGCGGCGGTGGAGCCCACGAGCACGACCCGCCCGCGACCCGCAGCCGCCATGGCCGGCACGATCGTGCGGGTCAGCAGGAAGCAGCTGGTCAGGTTGACGTCGATGACCTGCCGGAACAGTGCCGCCGAAACCTCGGCCTCGGCGACCGGCTCACCGTCGGGCCCCTTGGGGGACCAGCCCTGGCACAGCACCAGCACTTCCGGAGCCCCGAGCCGGTCGAGCAGCAGACGCACCCGCTCGCCGGTAGCCGTCTCGTCCGCGAGGTCCGTCTCGTGGAATTCGACGCCGGGCAGGGCGGGACCCGCCAGGTCGAGCACCACCACCTTGCGGCCGGCGCGCAGCAGCCGGTCGGCGACCGCCGTGCCGAGCTGCCCGGCGCCGCCGCCAATCAGCGCGTAGCCGGCGCTCATCGGGCCACCACCTCGGCGAAGTAGCGCAGGTCGTCCAGGGCGCCCGGATGCGACGTGGCGACCGAACGGGTCCCGGCCAGCTCGCATTCGCCACCGGACAGCACCGCCAGCACAAACGCCGCGAATAGGATGCGGTGGTCGGCGGGCAGGTCCACACGGGCCGGCACGACCGGGCCGCCCGGCCGGACCACCAGGCCCTCAGGCGTGGGCTGCGCGTCGACGCCGAAAGCAGTCAGCAGGTCCAGTGTGGTCTTGATCCGGTCGGTGTCCTTGCCCCGCAGCTCCCCCGCGTCGGTGATCACCGTCTCGCCGTCGGCGACCGAGGCGAGGGCCGCGACCATGGGCAGTTCGTCGATGGCGCTCTGCACCAGCCGCGGCCCGGCCACCCGGGTGCCGCGCAGGCGCCGGTCACACCGGACCCGCAGGTCCCCCACCGGTTCCGGGTCCGCGGTGCGGTGCGCTGCTCGGGGTGATTCGGTGACGGCAGCTCCCATCGACTCGAGAATGCGGAAGAAGCCCGTACGCAGCGGGTTCAGGCAGACCTGCGGGATCGTCAGCTCACGGTGCCGGTGCGCCGAAGCCAGGTGCAGGGCGGCGAGCAGGGCCGCGCCGGAGGGATCACCCGGCACGGTCAGGTCGAACGCGGCTGGCCGGTGCGGCGTCACCATGAGGACGTCGGGTGTCTCGTCGACCGGCACCCCGGTCCAGCGCAACAGCCGCTCGGTGTGGTCACGTGCCACGGTCCGGCGGTGGATACGAACCGTGCCGGTGGCGTGGGTCGCGGCGAACAGCAGCGCCGAGACCGGCTGTGCCGAGTCGACGTCGACCGTGACCGGGCCGCCGTGCAGGCGCGTGCCGCGCACCCTGACCGGCAGGCGGCCGGGCTCGCCGAGCTCGACGAGGTCCGCGCCCAGCTCCAGCAATGGCTGGATGACCTCGCTCATCGGCCTCGACCGCAGCAGCCGGTTGCCTGTCACCGTACAGTCCGAGCCGCTTCCGGCCAGCACCGCGAGCAGCAGCCGCGACGTCGTGGCGCTGTTGCCGACGTCGAGGGTCCGGTCACGGAGCCGGATGTCGCGGACCTGCCTGCCGACGATGCGTACCGAGCCCGGGCCTTCGGCACTCAGCGGCACGCCGAGCGCGCCCAGGGCGGTGAGGTTGCTGCGAACGTCGTCGCAGTCGGCCAGGTTGCGCAGCGTCGACGTGCCGTTGGCGATCGCCGACAGCAGGGTGGCGCGCTGGCTGATCGCCTTGTCGGGGTGCGCCCGCAGCATCAGGCCGGCGCCTTCGGCGATCGGCGCCGCTGTCGCGCGGACCCGGATACGATCGGGGTTCTCACGTGCCGGCCCGAAGATCTCCGCGAGCAGGGAGTCAGCGCCCATGGTCGGCACCGCCGCTCATCAGTTCGATCAGGACGTCGTCGTCCAGAGGCACGCCGACCTCGACTCCGGCGACCGGCGGGCTGGGCACCGCTTGCGGGGAGTCCGCCGCGTACTTGGCGTAGCGGTGGCGTTTGCGCTGGAGCCCGAGGCTCTCATCGGGAAGGAACCCGGTCTCCTGCACGAGCAGGTCACCGTTGCGCACTGCCCTGTCGACGAGGTCCTGGCCGGTCGGCGTGCGGGTGATCAGCAAGGACGTCTTGTCCATCTGCTCGCCTTCGCGGCTGGTGCGGAAGATGTTCGGGTCGCCGTCGGCGACCGACACGTCAGCCAGGCCGCTCCACCAGTCGGGGCACGCCAGGCAGCGGTAGGTCTTGTACTTCTTGAACTCGGTGACAAGCTCATGGAAGGGAAGTGAGCGGCGCTGGTCCTCGCGGTCCCAGACCGTGAACTCGCCCGGATACTCCCCGTCGCGGTACTTCAACCTGGTGACGTCGGTGAGCGGGATCCCGAGGCGGTGCTCGATGAGGTACTCAGTGCCCTCACGGCGGGTGTTGGATGCGCAGCCCAGCTCGATGGTGAAGGCGACCTTCTGCGCCGCCGCCGGAACCTGTGGCAGGTTGCGCATCCGGTTGAGCGCCTCGATCTGGCAGGCTAGGCCGACGACCCCGATCCGGGTGTACGGCGCGTCGCGCAGCAACTGCAGGTTCGGGGTAAGGCAGTAGCTGGCCTGGGCACAGGCGACGATCTCCGCCACGGTCGTCGCCAGGCGCGGCACGGGAACCCAGGGCCGGGTCTCGTCCCTGCCGATGACCAGCGCCGCGTCGATCTGCCCCAGGCGCAGCGCGGACACCAGCAGGGCGGTCGCCGCACCCCCGGCCGAAGCCGCCCCGGCGACGGCGGTCTGCGCTGCCCTCCCCGAGTACGTGTTGCGGACGATGCCCGTCCACCGTTCCTCCGCCGACCTGGTCCGGCCGTAGATCCGCAGCTCCGACTCGGGAACCGCGGTGTGCTTGCCCGGACAGATGTCGACGCAAAGCGTGCATGCTCCGCAGGCGCTCGCGCTGTCGGCTGCCAGCTGTGGCAGCGGCTGATCGGGTGAGATCCGCAGGATGTCTTCCGGGCACACGGCTGCGCAGGCGCCGCAGCTGGCGCACAGGCCCGGGTCCAGCACGGTTTGTTTGAGCACGGCAAAGCTCACGGTGTTTCCCCCATGGTGGTCGAACGCTCCCCGAGGAGCGCGTCAACGTGTGGCAGTCAGCGTCGACTCGAGTTGGTTGAGGTGGTCGCGGTCGTGCCCCGCCAGCACCGCGAGCAGCACCCGCAGTGACTCGGCGCCGCGGTAGGACAGCACGCCCCGCCGGTCCATTTCCTCCGCGCTGAGGGAACGGGCCAGGGCGACCGTGTTGCGCCGGGCGCAGCGCAACCTTTCGAGTGCGTGCTCCCACGGCTCCACGCCGTAGAAGCGCGACCAGGGGTCCGAGTCGTAACCGAAGATCGTCGGAGTGTCCTCGGTGAGGATGGACCGGATCCGTACGGCGTTGACCGCTTCGTTGTCGGCCAGGTGGTGGATGAGCTGGGAGGCGCTCCATTCGCCAGGCGCCGGACTGATCGTGAGCCGGTCGGCGCCGGCCTTCGCGACGGCCTGGGCGACGGCCTCGGGCAGCGCGTCGAGCAGCTCGATGACGTCCTGCCCGGCGACGAGCAGGTCGTAGGCGCGTCGCTGGCCCGGTGTGCCGGTCCCGGCGGCCACCGCGCCCTCCAGCCAGGTGCGGGCCTCGGGGTCGTTGGGCTGGTCGAAAAGTCGGTCGAGGGCGGTGGCCCAGTCCATGGAAGTCATGTGGAGGCTGCCATTCTGTAGGTGGATGCGGCTGCGGGCGGCAGGACGGCACGCTGACCGAAGAACCGCTCACGCAGCACCGCGGCTGTCGTCAGGAACAGCGCCAGATAGCCGGCCGCGATAGCGGCGAAGACCAGCGCGGTGCTGTCGACTCCCCAGCGCGCGGTCAGTGGTCCGGTGAGCGGGATCAGCGCGATGGCGGTGAGCGACGTCATGCATTCCCTCGCGATGGACAGCCGGCCCAGCACCTCACTTGCCGAGCGCAACTGCAGCAGGGTGTCGCCGCTCGTCGCGCCCAACGTGCTGGCTGCGCCGATGAGGCAGAACGCCGCACCCGCCAGCGCCAACGACGGCGCCACGGCGAGCAGGCCCAGCGCTAGCGCCGCGGTGGCGCACGCGACGCCGATCAGGTATGGCCGTGCGGCGGAGATGCGGCGCACGAGCAGGACGGTCACGAGTGCGCCGATCGCCGCGCCACCGTCCAGCACCGCGATGCCCGCCGAGCCGCCTGCCATGGCCTGATTCACGGGGGCCACCAGCACCGTCGCCAAAGACGTGATCACGGACGGCATCACCGCGAGCACCAGGTGCACCCGCAGGCCGGGGTTGCTTACCAGGAGCTGGCCGAGTTCACGCCAATTCTGACGCAGCGTGATGGCTGGCCCGACAGCCGGGGTGCCGTTGGTCACCGCGGCCGGCCTGCGGTTCGGCATGCTCCGCAGGCGCAGGTGCACGGCGGTGCCGGCCAGGAAGAACAGGCCGATCGCGCAGATCACGCCGCCACCGGGCAGCAAGGCGAACATGACCGAGACGACGCCCAGCCCACCGAGCTGCGCCACCTGCAACAGGCCGAACCGCACGGCGTTGACCTGCGTCAGCTTGTCGGTGTCCGCAACCTGCCGGACCATGACGAAGCTGGCGGCTCGGTACAGCGGCCGGATGAACGCCGACAGCAGGAACACCCCGATCAGCGCAGCCGGGGCCTCGGTCCACCAGTACAGCAGGCCGCCGGCGACCACCGCGACGCCGCGCAGGCAGTTCGAGATCAGCGCGACCGTCAGCACGTCGCGCCGGTCGAGGATGCTGCCCCCGACCAGCTGACCGACGAAGCCGAGCAGGTATTCGACGCCCACCAGCAGCCCGAACGTGCCCACCGAGCCGGTCTGCGCGAACAGCGCCAGCCCCGTGGCAAGGGTGAACCCGCCGACGCCGACATTGGTCAGGAAGAACCCGGTCAGGTAGACCCGGACGCTGTGTTGCTGAGCTTGCGTGCTGCTCATGGTTACGGAACGATTCGAACCCGCAGCAGGGCCAGCGCCTCTTCGACTCGTTTGAGCGCCCCGTCGCCGTCGGCGGCATCCGCGCGCACCGAGGCGAGCCTCGAATAGGAGCTGGTAAGACCGTCCACGGCGGTCCCGTCCGGCACGAGTTGCTTCACCTCGACGACCCCGTCGACCTGCCGGGCCTCATCGAGCCCGTCGATGCCGTCGAGCCGTCCGGCCGCGTCCGGGACGAGAAAGCCGATAGCGCTGCCGGCGATGTACTGCGGGGCCTGCGCTCTGGCGGCGACGTCGGGCAAGGCCGCCAAGTCCTCGCCGACGATCTGGCGCAGGTGCAGGTCGCAGATGTCCACCCCGGTGGCCGACTCGGTGAGCGGCACGATCGAGTCGCCAGCCTGACGCAGATGCGTCTCGACGAGGAACGGGCCGTCGACCCCGAGGATCAGCTCGCTATGGGTGATCCCGTGCTGCACCCCGAGAGCCGACAGGCACCGCCGGACGTGCGCGACCAGCGCCTGCGCGGTCTCCGGCGAGATCCGCGCCGGCACCAGGTGACCCGTTTCGACCTTGCTGATCTCTTCCTTGAACTTCTCGACGATCGCGAAGATGTAGTGGTGGCCGTCGTGGGTGACAGCCTCGACGCTGAACTCAGGCCCCTCCACGTAACGTTCCGCGATCGGGGGTGACGGCTCCAGCCGCGGCGCCGTCGCACCGCTGGCGAGGTCGAACGCCGCGGCCAACTGTGTCTCGTCGCGAGCCGTCGCGATCCCGGTGCTGGCTCGTCCCCGCGATGGCTTGAGCAGCAGCGGTGGCCCCACCTCACCGTAGAAGTCCTTCAGCTGCTCCAGGGAGGCGACCTGGCGGAACGGCACGTCCTCCAGACCGGAGGCCCGCAGCCGCTCGCGCATGAAGGTCTTGTCATGCACTGCTTGGACGGTCGCCCGCGCGTGGAACCGCAGGCCGAGGTCTTCGGCGATAGCCGCCGCCTTGTCCTGATCGATCTCCGCGAGCGCCGCGACGGCGTCCAGCGGCCACTGCCGATGGAGGTAGCGGCCCGCAGCCAGCCATTTGTCCAGATCGGCGTCGTCATTGAGGATGACTACGGCCTCGTTCTCAGGCAGTTGATGAACCCATTCGAGCACCGAAGCCCGACACAGCACGACACTCGACACGTTCTGAGCGATGCGCCTGAGTCTCGGCTGCTGCGCCGAGCCTCCCCCGACGAACAACACGCGCACAGCACTTCCCCGTTCCCCCGTATTCATACAAGCCACTTTATCGTTGTATGAGGTCATCGACCGCGGCAAGTGCAAGCCTAGGATGTGAGACGACGCAGCCATCCAGCCGCATACGGCGGATGTGAGCTGTGCGGATACGGAACCAGCACCTGCCCGGTCCAACTTGCACACTGCGACAGAGGGCGATCAAGCCCAGGTCAGGTCCAATTGAGGGCGCCTACTGCATCGACTGAGAATAATCTCACACTGTCTATTGTGTCCGGGGCGCCAACCATTCGAGAGCGGTGCCCGGCTTCCTAGCCGAGCAATCCACGGGGCCCCATGCATGACGCGGCTCCAGGCCCCGTCACCGGTCGAGACCAGCCTGGCGAAACGAAACCCCTCCGGTGCCACGTCGGCGAGCGCGCCGGGCGGGAGTCCTGCTCGCCGACCGCCCGTGACCTCAGGTAGGACTCCGCTGCCTGGTCCAGCGGCCAAGCATCCGGTAACCGGTGCCCAGCGCATCCGGGGCTGCGGCCTCGGCCGCCCGCGGCGCGGGCACCTGCTCCGGCGGCAGCGGCAGGCGCAGGCCGCCGGGATACAGCAGGTCCACCGGCTCTCCCGCCACAAGTAGGCGCCGCGCTGGCGGTGCCGCCTACGGCATGTTCCCTGCCGCGCCGCGGTCACTGAGGCGATGCGCCCCGAGTCGAGACATGCGAAATGCGAGCTTCCTCGGGCGGTTGGTCAGGTGCCAGAACCCATGGCGGGGCAACAAGGAACTCCATCGGCCGTAGCAGATGTCGCCGTGCGCCTGGCACAGTATGTCGTCGTGTTCAGCCACCAGAGGTCGCCTCGCGGCAGGTAGTCGACTACTCGACACCGCGAGCGCGACCGCCCCACGCCGATGCCAGGTGCTCCCGGGCCGGCTGCGGCAGGGCGGCGCGGTCGACCTTGCCGTTGCCGGTCACCGGGAACTCGTCCACGCGTACGAAGTAGCTCGGCACCATGTAGTCGGGCAGCTGCTCGGCGGCGTACGCGACGAGGTCGGCCGCGGCGGCGGCGCGGATCGTCGAGACGTAGGCGATCAGCCGCGGGCCGCGCACGCCGAGGTCCCGCAGCAGCACCGTCGCTCCGGCGACCTGCGGATGGGCGGCCAGGACCGCCTCGATCTCGCCCGGTTCGATCCGGAAGCCGCGCAGCTTGACCTGGTTGTCGATGCGGCCGAGGTACTCGAGGTGGCCGTCGGGGTGCCACTGGGCGAGGTCACCGGTGCGGTAGACCCGCCGGCCGTCGGGACCGGGCACGAACCGCTCGGCGGTGAGCTCCGGCCGCCCCAGGTAGCCGATGGCCAGGCACACCCCGCCGAGCAGCAGCTCGCCGGGCTCGCCGGGCCCGCACACCGTGCCGTCGGGGCGCACCACGTGGCAGAACACTCCCGTGATCGGGTGGCCGATCGGCACCGACAGCCCGGTCTCCGGCCGGCGGCAGTGCCACGCGGTGACGTCGACCGAGGCCTCGGTCGGCCCGTACAGGTTGTACAGCTGCGCCGGATGCGCGGCGGTGAACCGGTTGGCCAGCGCGGGGGTCAGCGTCTCGCCGCTGGCGATGACCTGCCGCAGGGAACCGCACGCGGCCAGGCCCTCCTCGCGGACGAAGGCCTCCAGCATCGACGGCACGAAGTGCATCGTGGTGACGGCCTCCCGCTGCACCACCTCGACCAGGTACTCCGGGTAGCGGTGGGCGTCGGGCGCCGCCATCACCAGCCGCGCGCCGGCGACCAGCGGCCAGAAGAACTCCCACACCGACACGTCGAAGGTGTACGGGGTCTTCTGCAGCACCACGTCAGCCGGTGTGAGGGCCAGGTAGTCCTGCATCCAGAGCAGCCGGTTCACGATGCCCTCGTGCGGGACCGCCACGCCCTTGGGCCGCCCGGTCGAGCCCGAGGTGTAGATGACGTAGGCCGGTGACCCCGGCCCGCCGGGTCCGGGCCGCGCGGGCGAGACGGGCAGCCCGGCGGCGCTCAGGTCCGCGACAGGGGCCGGGCTGATCGCCCGCAGCCGGTCGTGGTGGGCCGGATCGGCGAGCACCGCGACGGGCCGCGCCTCGGCGAACATGTACTCCAGCCGCGACGCCGGATGGCCCACGTCGACCGGCAGGTACGCGGCGTCGGCCAGCAGGATGCCGACCAGTGCGGTGACCAGCTCGACCGAGCGGTCCGCGCACACCGCGACCACGCTGCCGGCGCCCGCGCCGGCAGCCCGCAGCCCGGCGGCGACCTCCTGGGACTCGGTGACCAGTCCGGCGAAGGTCACCTCCCGCCGCTCGTCGCGGACCGCGACGGCGTCGGGCGTCCGGCCGGCTTGGGCGAGGATCAGCTCGTGCAGCATGGTCATGGTGGGGGCCTCGCAGGCTCGGTGGTCGGCACGGAGATGGTCGATCAGCGCGGCGCTGCGCGGATGTCGGGTCGCCTGCGGCAGGCGGTCAGGCGCGGTCAGGCCCGTGCGCCTGGCTGGCCGGGGGCCGCACCGCGGCGGCCACGGTCTCGGCGAGGCTGTGCCAGGCGGCGCCGCCGAACAGGTGGCCGGCGCCGGCGATCTCGCGCACGTCGGTGGCCGCGGTGGTCTCGTGGCGCCAGCCGTCGACGGCCGCCCGGTCGAGCCGCCCGTCGGCCGACCCGTAGAGCACGGTCAGCGGCACGGTGAGCGGGGCGGCGGGCGCGTACCGGTAGCCGGCGACGAGCCTCATGTCCGCCGCGACGACCGGCCGCAGGAGCTCGACCAGCTCGGGTTCCTCGCGCAGCTCGTCGGGCACGTACCGGTCCTGGTCGCGGTCGATGTCGACGGAGTCCCCGGCGACGTCGGCCGGGGGCAGCTGGGACGCGACGATCAGGGCGGTCAGCTCCGGCGCCCGGTCGAGCCCGCGGAGCGCCCGCGCGGTCTCGAAGGCCACGAGCGCGCCTGAGCAGTGGCCGAACAGGGCCACCCGCGGCCACGGCAGCGCCGCCAGCTCGGCGGCGAGTCCGGCGGCGAGGCCGCACAGCGTCGCCGGCGCCGGCTCGTGCCGGCGGTTCTCCCGTCCGGCGATGCGCACGCCGTGCACGGCGGCCGTGGTGACCACCCGCCCCCAGGAGCGGAACGGGCCCGCTCCGGCTCCCGCCCACGGCACGCATACCAGCGCGGTGCCGGTGTCGGTGGATGCGCTCCAGGGGACGAGCGACGGCGTCGGTTCGCGCACAGCGCATGTGATCATACGCGGGCAGTGACCGCAATCCGGTTGTGAAATGTCTAACAACGACATGAACAACGTCCAACATGGATCACACGGGTGCCTGTGATGAGGGCCGGGTTCGGCATATGGTGTGCCGAGCCGCCGGATCGAGCAGGTCGGCACGCGACTCGCGGGAGTCGGGAACCCCGCTGACACAACGATGGGACTTGATGTGACCACCAGCGCAGACGACAGCCGCACGGCCAGACTGCTCGCCACGCTCCGCGGGCCGTCCGAGCCGCGGCAGCGCCTGTTCGCCCTGTCGACGATCGTCAACACCATCGGCATGGGGATCTTCATCTCCGCCGGAACCATCTTCCTCATCCGGTCTGCCGGGCTGAGCCCGACGACGGTCGGCATCGGACTGACCGTCGGTTCGCTGGTCGGCGTCGGCGCGGGGGTGCTGATCGGCGACCTGGCGGACCGACGCGGCGCACGCGAGGTCGTCGTCGTCGCCATGGCACTGGAGGCCATCGCCAGCCTCGGCCTGGTGCTGGTGGACAGCCTGTGGTCGCTGATCGCGGTGGCGACACTGGCCGCGGTCGGCCGGACGGGCTCGGTCAGCGCCCGGGGCGCCCTGATCGGCATCCTGGCGGAGGAGGGCAAGGGCGCGCAGCTGCGCACCTACCTGCGGGCCGTCACCAATGTCGGGCTCGCGATCGGGACGCTCGGCGCCGCCGCGGTGCTGGCCTTCGACACCCGGCAGGCGTACCTCGCGATGATCATCGTCAGCACGCTGACGTTCCTCGGCGGCGCGGCGATCCTGTCCCGGCTGCCGCACCTGCCACCGACCCGGGTGCTCAACCGCGACGCCGACGCCCGGCCCGACCGGCGCTGGATCGCGCTGCGCGACCGCCACTACCTCGGCCTGACCGCCGCGGCCGCGGTGGCATCTTTGCAGTACAGCGTGCTGATCCAGGCGCTGCCGGTGTGGATCGTGCTGCGCACGGAGTCGCCGCGGTGGATGGCGGCCATGGTCATGTTCGTCGCCTCCGTGCTCGTCGCGGCGCTGCAGGTGCCGGCCACCCGCTCGATCGACGGGCCGCGGTCGGCCGCGCGGCTGCTGGTCCGGTCCGGGCCGCTGTTCCTGGTGGCCTGGATCCTGATGGCGTACGCCTCCGGCCCCTCGGCATGGATCGCGACCGGCCTGCTGCTGGTCGGGGTCGTGGTGCACTCGCTGGCCGAGGTGTGGCAGGCCGCAGGCACGTTCGAGCTGTCCTTCGCGCTGGCCCGGCCCGATGCGCACGGCCAGTATCAAGGTGTCATGGGGCTGGGCCACGGCATCGCCGAGGCGGTGGCTCCGGCCGTCGTCATCACGCTGTGCATCAGCGCAGGCAAACTCGGCTGGGTGGCGCTGGGCGTGATCGTCACCGTCGCCGGGGTGGTCTGCGCGATGGTCGAGCGCCACTGGGCCGCCTCGCGGGCCACCCCTGCGGGCACCCTGGCCGCCGAGCCGTCGGCCGGCTGACCGGTGTCACCGGTGTCGACCCGGCCGAGTCGCGGCCCGTCCGGCCCGCACCCGAACGTCCTCGGTCCGGTGTGGGCCCAGGTGCGGCACGGTCCGGACCGACCGGCCGTGCGGTGGCGCGGCCGGTCGGTGACCTACGGGCAGCTCTGGGAACAGGCCGGCCGCGTCGCCGCGGCGCTGCGCGGGCACGGCGTACGGCCCGGCGACACCGTCGGCATCTGCGCCCGCCGCTCGGCCGACCTGGTCGCGGGCGTCCTCGGCATCCTGCGCGCGGGCTGCGCCTACCTGCCACTCGACCCCGCCTACCCGGCGGACCGCCTGCGCTACATGCTCGACCAGGCCGGAGCGGGCGTGCTGGTCGGCCACCGGGACGTCGCCGCCGCGCTCGCGGGCGACCGCGCGCCGGTCTGGCTGGAGTCGCTCGACGGGGTCGCCGCCCTGCCGGCCGACGATCTCGGCTCCCCCGGCGAGATCGCGTACGTCATGTTCACCTCGGGCTCCACCGGCGTGCCCAAGGGCGTCATGCAGACCCACGCGGCGCTGGCCAACCTGATCCGGTGGCAGCTGTCTGACTCCGCCGTCGGCGAGGGAGACGTCACCGCGCAGTTCGCCCCGATCTCGTTCGACGTGTCGTTCCAGGAGGTCTTCGCGACGCTGGCCGCCGGCGGAGTCCTGCTCTGCCTCGACGACGAGGTGCGCCGCGACCCCAGGCTGCTGTGGGGCGTGCTGGCCGAGGAGCGGGTCGCCCGCCTGTACCTGCCGTTCGTCATGCTGCAGACGCTGGCGCTGTTCGCCGGCGAGTTCGGCGGCGGCGCTCCGCCGCTGCGGGAGGTCATCACCGCCGGGGAGCAGCTGCAGTGCGGCGACCGGATCAAGCGGCTGTTCGCCGGGCTGCCCGGCTGCCGCCTGGTCAACCAGTACGGGCCGACCGAGACGCACGTGTGCACCCGCTACCTGCTGCCCGCGGACCGGCGGAGCTGGCCGCTGCTGCCGCCGATCGGCACCGCCGTCGACGGCGTGCGGCTGTACGTGCTGGACGAGGACGGCCTGCCGGTGCCGCCGGGCGGGTCCGGCGAGCTGCACGTCGCCGGGGTCGCGGTGGCCGCCGGCTATGCCGGGGCGCCCGAGCTGACCCGGCAGCGGTTCCGACCCGAGCCGGACGGGGCCGGGACCATGTACGCCACCGGCGACATCGTGCGGTGGCACGACGGCGAGCTGCACTACCTGGGCCGCGACGACGACCAGATCAAGATCAACGGCATCCGGGTCGAGCCCGCCGAGATCGAGGCCGCGCTGCGGGCCGTTCCCGGCGTACGGGAGGCGGCGGTGGTCGCCCGCAAGGATCCCGACACGGGCACGCGGCTGTTCGCCTTCGTGACCGGCGCACCGGGCGCCGTCGACACCGCCCTGGTGCGGCGCGGGATCACCGGCACGCTGCCCGCCCACCTGCTGCCGCACGACGTGCTCGTGCTGGCGGCCCTGCCGACCACACCGAGCGGCAAGCTCGACCGGGCCGCGCTGGTCGAGGCCGCGGCGACACCGCCGGCCGAGGACGGCGGTGTCGCCGGGCTGGCCGAGATCTGGCGGTCGGAACTGCGCTCGGCCGGCCACGAGACCGACGACCTGCGGCAGGCCGGCGTGGACTCCCTCGCCGCGGCCCGGGTGGCCGCGCGGATCGCCGGGCAGTTCGGCGTGCACGTCGCCGTCGACGAGGTGCTGGGCGCGAAGTCCGTGGAGCACCTGACCGAACTCGTGCTCGCCGCCGGGCCCGCGCCCCGGCTCGCCGCTGCCCCGGTGGACGGCCCGTACCCGGTCAGTGCCATGCAGGAACAGATCCTCGTGGGTGAGCTGCTCGCCGACGAGGGCCCGTCGCACTGGGTGCTGATCGAGCTCGACGTCACCGGGCCGTTCGACCCCGACCGGGCCGAACTCGCCCTGCACCGGCTCACCGCGCGCCACGACGCCCTGCGTACGCGGTTCGACTTCGCCGGGCGCGGCTTGTGCCAGGAGCACGTGGCCGGTGCCCGGGCACTGGTGCATCGATCCGACGGCGACGATGTCGGCGGGCTGGCCGCGCGGCTGTGCGGGCAGCGTTACGAACTCGGCGACGTCGCCGTGCCGCAGGTCGTGATCGCGCGTACCGGCGCCGAGCGCCACCGCGTGCTGATCCGGGTGCACCACGCCTGCTGCGACGGCTGGTCGGTGGCGCTGCTGTGCGAGGAGTTCGCCGCCCTGTACGGCGGGGCGGACCTGCCGCCGCCGGTGCAGCCGTGGCAGGCCGCGGCGGCGGGCGACGTCGCGGCGGACGTCGAGTACTGGCTGGACCGGCTGCGCCCGGTGACGGGACGGCCGCCCGCCGACGGGGCCGACGCGCGCGGCCGGGCACCGGACCTGCGCCGCCTGCCGTTCACCCTGTCCCCCGCCGAGGTCGGCGCGGTCCGGTCGGCGGCCCGTGCCGGGCAGGCGACGCCGTTCGCCGTCATGCTGGCGGCCTGGGCCGCCGTCACCGCCGGCGACGACGGCGGGACGTGCGTCGCGGTCCCCGTGTCGACCCGGCGTACCGCCCAGGACGCGCAGTGCGTGGGCCTGCTGCTCAACACGGTGCTCCTGCCGCTGGCCGGGCGGGCGCCGTCGTTCACCGAGCTCGTGGCGCGTACCCAGGCCGAGGTGTCGCGGGCGCTCGGGCACCGCGACGCGCCGCTGGCCGAGCTGCTCACCCGGCTCGGCGTCGACCGCAGAACCGCCCGTCACCCGATCACGCAGACGATGTTCACCCTGCAACCGCCCGGTCCGCGTGCCTGGACGCTGGCGGGCGGCGCGCGGATGCGGCTGTGCGTCGACGTCGGCGTGCCCGAGCCCACCCGGTTCGACCTGTGGCTCAACCTCGACGACCAGGGTGACGAGATCGTCGGCTGGGTCGACCACGACGCCGGGGTGGTGGACGAGGGCCGGGTTCGCTCCGTGCTGGACCGCTGGCGGCTGGCGCTGGCCGGGCACGGCTGACGGCTCAGGCCCGCGCGGCGCCCCGGCGGATGAGGTCGGCGGCCTGTTCCGGCTGCTCCAGCCAGAACAGGTGGCCGGCCCGCAGCAGCACGAACCGGGCGCCGGGGATCTCGGCCGCCAACTGTGCTCCGGCGTCGGCGGCGAGCAGGCGGTCGGTGTCGCCGTGCACGACCGTCGTCGGTGCCGTGACCAGGTGCAGGCGGTCCGCGGGGCCGTGGGCGGACATGGCGCCGATCTGCAGCGCGGTGGTCCGCGGCGGCACCGGCGTCGTCAGCATGGCGTCGCGGTACTCCGCCCAGGCGTCGGGACGCACCGTCCCCGGATCGCGCACCCCCAGCCGGAAGAGGTTGTACGCGGTCGCCGACGCGTCCCCGCGCACCACCGCCGCGGCGACCCCGGCGGCCGCGGCCGGGCGCGGCAGCGGCCGCCCGCCGCGGGTGCAGCCCAGGAACAGGCTCGCCACCCGGCCGGGGTGGCGCATCGCCAGCTCCTGGGCGACCATGCCGCCCATGGATACGCCGGCGACGTGGGCGCTGGACCAGCCGACGGCGTCGAGCAGGCCGGCCGCGTCGTCGGCGAGGTCGGCGACGGTGAACGGACCGTCGGCCGCCGCGGACTGCCCGGTCCCGCGGTGGTCGACGGCGACCACCTCGAAGTGTGCCGCGAGCGCGGACAGAAACCCGTCCCCCCAGTGCCGGTGGGTGGCCGCGGCGCCCTGCATCAGCAGCAGGCGCGGCCCGACTCCACATCGGACGTACGCGAGCCCGGCCGCCTTTCGCATGCCGGAAGCGTAACCGCCGCAACGGCATTCACCTGCGGCGGCCCACCGGCCTGATAGGACCGCCGTGCGGGCGGGTGCGTGCCGGCCATCCAGGGTAGGCGTAGACTGCGGTCGACGCTCATCGACACACTGGGGAATCGCGTTGGAATTACACGGCACGACGGTCGGTCATGCCTCGGCTCCGGTCGAGACGGTCAGCGACAGCGGCGAGAGGCCTGACCGCCACGATTCCACGCCACTGCACGAAGGGCAGCCCGTCGATGCGTGCCACACCGCCGTCGCGCGCATCTGGGCCGAGGTGCTCGACCTCGACGAGGTCGCGCCCGGCGACGACTTCTTCGACCTCGGCGGGGTCTCCCTGCAGGTGATCACGGTGATCCGGCGGACCCGCGCCGAACTCGGGGTGCAGCTGCGCACCCAGACCCTGTTCGACGCGTCCCGGCTCGGCGACTTCGTCGCCTGTGTCCGCGCCGCCGAAGCCGCGCCGGACGCCGCCACGGAGCGCCTTCGGTAGTGCCGGCTGCGCCAATCGCGTGAGAGCGCCTCTGCGGTGCGTTCCGCGCACCCTGCCGACGGGCGACTGCAGCGCAGCGGGCGCCGATCGACGCCGACCGACTGGAGTTTCGATGCACCCCCCTCTGCACGCGCTGCCCATCGCGGTCATCGGCATGGCCGCGCGGCTGCCGCAGGCCACTGACGTCGAGCAGTACTGGGCGAACCTGCTCGGCGGTGTCGACGCCGTCAGCCGCACCGGTGATGGTCCGGCCGGCCCGGTCCGCACCGGTGGCCGGTACGTCGACGCCGTCGGGAAGCTGGACGGCGTCGAGCTGTTCGACGCGGACTTCTTCCGGATCACCCCGGCCGAGGCGACGACGCTCGACCCCCAGCACCGGGTGCTGCTGGAGGTCGCGGCGCAGGCCCTGGAGGAGGCCGGCTACGCGGGCCGGCGCGAGGCGGTCGTCGGCGTGTTCGTGGGCTGCGGCGAGAACCACTACCACCGCGACTTCATCGCCCCCGCCGAGGCCGCTGCCGGGCGGGAGCCCGACACCCGGATCACCCTCGGCAACGAGAAGGACTTCCTCGCCGGGCGGCTGGCGTTCAAACTCGGCTGCACCGGACCGGCGATCACCGTGCAGACGGGGTGCGCCACGTCGCTGAGCGCGGTCGCGCTGGCCTGCTCCGCCCTGGCCGCCGGTGACTGCGACATCGCCCTGGCCGGCGGGGTGAGCCTGCTCATGCCCGATGTCGACGGCTACGTGTGCCAGGAGGGCGGGGTGCTGTCCGCCCAGGGCCGCTGCCGGGCGTTCGACGCCGAGGCCGACGGCACCGTACCGGGATCCGGGGCCGGCATCGTGGTGCTGCGTCGCGACGCCGACGCGGCGGCCGACCGCGACCGCCGGCGCGCGGTGATCCGCGGCTGGGCCGTCAACAACGACGGCGGGTCCCGCGCCGGTTTCACCGTTCCCAACATCGCCGGTCAGGAGACGGTGATCCGTGCCGCGCTGGCACGGGCCGGGATGGCGCCCGACGACGTGGGATACGTCGAGACCCACGGCACCGGCACGGCGATCGGCGACCCGGTCGAGTTCGAGGCGCTGCGGCGCGTGTTCGCCACCCCCGGCCGGGCAGCCGGCAGCCTGGTGCTCGGCGCGGTCAAACCGAGCATCGGCCACACCGACGCCGCGGCGGGAGTCGCCGGGCTCATCAAGGCCACGCTGGTGGTCGAGACCGGCACCATCCCCGGAACCCTGCACTTCGACAAGCCGAACCCGGCCCTGGACCTCGACGGTTCCCCGTTCACGATCACCGCGGCCGGCCGGCCGTGGGCGGCGGGCGTCCCCCGGGTCGCCGGGATCAGCTCGTTCGGGCTCGGCGGGTTCAACGCCCACGTGGTGCTGCAGTCGGCGCCGCCCGTTCCGGCCGCCGACCCGGCCCGCCCGCTGCAGGTCCTCGCGCTGTCCGCGCGTACCGACGACGAGCTGGAGCAGCTGCGGCAGCGCCTCGCGGCCTGGCTCGAACACCGGCCTGCCACCTCCCCGGCCGAGCTGGCCGACGTGGCGTACACCCTGGCGGTGGGCCGCGCGACGTTCCCGAAGCGGTGGGCCGCGGCCGTGTCGGGCCACGCCGACGCCGTCGCCTGCCTGCGCCGCCCGGCGGCGGCGGCGCGCGCGACCACCCGCTGGTCGCTGGCCGTGCACGGCACCCCGGGCGAGATCGCCACGATGGGGTCCCGGCTGCTGGCGCAGGAGCCGATGATGCGGCGCGAGCTGCGTGAGCTCGCCGGGCGCGCCGACCTCGACGGCCTGCCCGGGTCCGCGGCCGGTGGCCTGACCGTGCTCGCCGTCGTGCGCCTGCTGCGCCGGGCCGGGGTGGCCTACTCGCGGCTGGACGCCCCGGCCTGGGCGCGGCCCGTGACGCAGTGGCTGGCCGCGCCCGGCGACGCCGCGTCCCTGGCGGCCGCGCTGGCCGCGTGCGACGGCGACGGCGACGGCGGAGCCGCCCGCGAGGGCACCGGGGTCCTGCCGATCGGCCCGTCGTTCACCCTGCCGGCCGCCGTCGCGGCGGTGTGGCAGGCGGGCGTCGCCGTCGACTGGGCCGCCTACCACGACGGCGAGGCCCGCGGGCGGGTCCCGCTGCCGACCTACCCCTACACCCGGCGGCGTTTCTGGCTCGACCGGCCGCAGGCCGCGCCCGGCACACCGGCGGGCACGTCCCGGCCGGAGCGCACCGGCGCGGCCGGCGTGCGCGACCGGGTCCGGACGGTCTGGCAGGAGGTGCTCGGCGTCGACCCGGTCGCGCCCGACGCGCACTTCGTCGACGACCTGGGCGGCGACTCGATGTACGCCGTCGAGATCGGCGCCCGGCTGAACGACGAGTTCCGGCTGCGCCTGCCCCTGGATCTCCCCTTCATCGCGCCGACGGTCACCGCGACCGCGCAGGCCGTCGAACAGGCACTAGCAACGGAGGCAGACAAGTGACCCACCCCGCAGCCGACGCCGTCCTCGTACGGGGCCTGGACGTGACGGCCCGCATCACCGACACGGTGGCGGCCATCGCCGCGCAGACCGACGGGGGCATCCTGCTGGAGACACTGATCGGCCGGTACGTCCTCAATGGCGACGCGCGGCCGGTCTGGCTGGCGATCGACGGCCGGCGCAGCGTCGAGCAGATCGTCGCCGAGGTCGCCGCGAAGACGGGCCATCCCGTCGACGAGGTACGCGAACCGGTGCTCGACCTGTGCGCCCGGCTGCTGGAGTTCCGGCTGGTCGAGGCGGTCTCGGCGGCCGACGCGGCCGGTATCGCGCTGATGGCCGCCGGATGACCCGGGCGCCGCTGACGCGGGTCGGCCTGCAGTTCGCCGGATACACCTTCCCCGGCGTGCTGGACCACGACCTGTTCGAGCACCTGACCGGGATCGCCCGTGCCGCCGAGGCCGCCGGCTACGACAGCCTGTGGACGATGGACCACGTGCACCAGATCGAGTCCGTCGGCGACCGCGAGGAGCCGATCCTGGAGGCGTACACGGCGCTGGCCGGGCTGGCCGCCGTCACGTCCTCGGCCCGCCTGGGCGTGCTGGTGTCCGCGTGCGGTTTCCGCAACCCGGCGCTGCTGGCCAAGATGGTGACGACGATCGACATCATCAGCCGGGGGCGGGCCGTGCTCGGCATCGGCGCCGGCTGGCACGAGGAGGAGTGCCGCGCGTACGGGATGGACTTCCCCCCGGCCGGGCAGCGGCTCAAGGCCCTGACTGAGGCGGTGCAGATCTGCCGGGCGATGTTCACCGAGCACCTGCCGCGCTTCGAGGGTGTCCACCACCGCATCGACGAGCCGCTGAACGTGCCGCCGCCGATCAGTCCGCTCGGCCCGCCGATCCTCATCGGCGGCGGCGGCGAGAAGGTGCTGATCCCGACGGTGGCCCGGCTCGGCGACGCGTGCAACTTCTTCGGCGGGCCCGCCACGGTCGCCCACAAGATCAAGGTGCTGACCCGGGCCTGTGCGGACGTCGGCCGCGATCCCGGTGAGATCACCAAGACGTGGCTGGGCACCGCGATCATCGCGGACTCCGAGCAGGAGCTGCAGGACAGCCTGGAGCTGCTCGGCAGCCGCCTGCACCTGCCCGCGAGCGCCGCCCGCGGGATGGCTCTGTGCGGCTCGCGCGCCGAGGTGCGGCGCCAGGTGGCCGAGTATCGCGCGGCGGGCGTCGACGGAATGATCGTGACGCTGCTGAACCCGAGCGATCTCGACCACCTGCACGAGGTCGCGACGACCATCCGAGGAGTGCTCTGTGGCTGACAGCCCCGTCGAGATCCAGGCCGGGCCCGACCTGGACGCGCCCGCCGACGAGATCATCACGGCCGCGCTCGGCGAGATCCTCGAACTCGACGACGTCGACCCGCACTTCGGGTTCTTCGACCTGGGCCTGACCTCGGCGACCGCGCTGCGCCTGGTCCGGGTGCTGCGCACCCGCTGGCCGGACATCCGGATCATCGACGTGTTCGACAACCCGACCGTCGCCGACCTCGCCGCGCACCTGGAGCGGGCCTGACCCGCGCGCACTGCCCACCGACCATCACTCGCGACGGGAATCGCATCATGTTCTCACCCGCACTCGAAGTGCTGTACGCACAACCGGCCGTGCTCGCCCCGCCGGACGTCTCCTTCGACGGCTTCCTGCGCCGCTTCCCGGGCCTGGCCGAGGCCGAGGCCGTCTGCCTGACCGGGTCGATCGCCGCTGGCTGGGGCAACACCTTCAGTGACATCGACCTGTACGCGTTCGCCGACACCGACATCGACCTGCCCGTCGACGAGACGATGGAGATGTGGCCGGGCAAGGACCCGGCCCTGGGCCTGTCGTGGAACAGGTGGATCGGCGCCTACGGCGACAACCGCGTCGACCTCAAGGTCTGGCCGACCGCGACGCTGGCGGTCGTGCTGGACCGCTACCTCGCCACCGAGGTCGAATTCGCCGCGACGAGCGCGAACTTCCAGGACTTCATCTACCGGCTGTCGGTCGGGGTGCCGCTGAAGAACCCGGACTTCTTCGCGCGGATGAAGGACCTGCTCGACCGGTCGTCGTACCGGCGGGCGCTCGCGCGGGCGTCGAAGACCGAGGCGGAGAACGCCCTCACCGACGTCGCCGGCCAGCTCGACTCCGGCGACGCGATGACCGCCCGGGTGTCGGCGACCCTCGCCGCCTGGAAGATGGCCGATTCCAGCCTCGCCTTCCACGGCGAGGTGTGCCGGGGGCAGAAGTGGCTGCTGCGGCGGCTGGAGCGCACCCCGGAGTGCGGTATCACGGCCGACGAGTACCGGTCGGTGGTCCTCGACGGGGCGCGGCCGGGTGAGTCCGATGCCGACTGTGCCCGGCGGATCGCCCGGTGGACCCAGGCGCACCTGGTGCGGCTGGAGGACCGGATCCTGTCGAACCCGCGCTGACCCTGTTCACGGCCCGGGGCCGGCCGCTCTCGGCGGTCCGGCCCCGGGCCGTGGTGGTCAGCAGGTCTCTGCCACGAGGCCCTTCATGAACAGCCGGTAGCCTTCCTCACCGAGCTCCTGCCAGGCGTCGAGGCCGGCCGTGCCGACGATGGCGATGTCGGCCAGGCCGCGCACGTTGCGCACGTCGGCGGCGGTCCGGATGCCGAAGCCGAGCCCGAGCGGCACCGGCGTCGCGGTGCGGCACCGCTGCATGAACTCGGCGACGCCCTGCGACAGGTCGGTCTTGCGCCCGGTCACGCCCCGCCGCGCGGTGCAGTAGACGAAGCCCGACGCCTGGCGGCCGATCTCGTTCAGCCGCTCCTGCGAGTTCGTCGGCGACATGATGAACACCGGCGACAGGTCGTGTTCCCGAGCCAGCGCGGTGAGCTGCGACGCCTCCTCCAGCGGCAGGTCGGGCAGGATGAAGCCCTTCATGCCGGCCTCGGCCAGGCGGGCGCAGTAGCGCTGCGCGCCCATCTGGAAGACGCTGTTGTAGTAGCCCATGAACACGATCGGGAAGCTGAATCGCGCTGCGGCGCGGGCCGCGAAGTCGAAGTACACCTCCCAGCCCATGCCGGCTTCGATGGCGTCGTGATTGGCTTTCACGAACGCCGGGCCGTCGGCGATGGGCTCGCTGAACGGCAGCTGGAGTTCGACCAGGTCCACCCCGGCGGCGTCCATCGCCTCCAGCATCGTCCAGTTGGCCTCCAGGGACGGGTAGCCGACGACCAGGTGCGTCATGAGCAGCAACGGCTTGTCCTCGAGCCGCCCCCGCAGGTGGCTTTCAAGGCTCGTGCCCGGCACGGCGCTCACCGCGCGTAGCCTTCGGCCTTGTGGCGGATGAAGTCCACCCAGCCCTCGTCGCCTAGCGCGTCGGCGACGGTGAAGATGTCCTTGTCGCCGCGGCCCGACTGGTTGATCAGGATCGTGTCGTCGCTCGACAGGCCCGACGCCTCCCGGAACGCCCCGGCGAACGCGTGCGCGCTCTCCAGCGCCGGGATGATGCCCTCGCTGCGCATCGTGACGCGCAGCGCGTCGACGACCTCGGCGTCGGTCGCCGACTCGAACCGGACCCGTCCCTGCTGGTGCAGGTGGGCCAGCATCGGCCCGACGCCGATGTAGTCCAGGCCCGCGGCCACCGAGTGCGTGTCGCGCATCAGGCCTTCCTCGTTCTGCAGGAACACGGTCTTGTAGCCCTGCGCGACACCGGTCCGGCCCTGGCCGCCGGCCAGGCGCGCCGCGTGCTGGCCGGTCGCGATCCCCTTGCCGGCCGCCTCGACGCCGACCAGTTCGACCGCCGGGTCGTCGAGGAAGCCCGTGAAGATGCCGGACGCGTTGGAGCCGCCGCCCACACAGGCGTACACCCGGCTCGGCAGCGTGCCCGCGACCTCCAACATCTGCCGGCGCGCCTCGTACCCGATGATCGTCTGGAAGTAGGTCACCAGCTCCGGGAACGGGTGCGGCCCGCACACGGTGCCCAGCACGTAGTGGGTGTCGGCCATCGAGTCCGCCCAGTCGCGAAGGGCCGCGTTGATCGCGTCCTTCAACGTCCGGGTGCCGTCGGTCACGGCGACGACCTCGGCTCCGAGCTGCCGCATCCAGAAGACGTTAGGGTGCTGGCGCTCGACGTCCTCCGCACCCATGTAGATCGTGCACTCGAGGCCGAGCCGCGCCGCCATGGTCGCGGTGGCCACGCCGTGCTGCCCGGCGCCGGTCTCGGCGATCACCCGCCGCTTGCCCATGCGCTGCACCAGCAGGCCCTGGCCCATGACGTTGTTCGCCTTGTGCGCGCCGGTGTGGTTGAGGTCCTCGCGCTTGACGTAGATCCGCGCGCCGCCGAACCTGCGGGTGAGGTTGTCGCAGTACGTGACCGGCGTCGGCCGGCCCGCGTAGTTCGCCATCAGCGCGACGTAGGAGTTCCAGAAGGACGGGTCGCGCCGTGCGTCGTCGAAGGCGTCCCGCAACTCTGCGAGGGTCTCGTGGAGCACCTCGGGCACGAAAGCGCCGCCGAAGTCTCCGTAGTAGCCATCACGACCGGGCGCCCAGGAAGGCTCTGCCGGTATGGTCAACTCTGGGGTTTTCATCATCAACAGCTTAGCGGCTCACAGACCCAGCAGAGCGGCGGCGTTGTCGTGTGTCAGCTTACGCCGCAGCTCCGGCGACAGGTGGTGCATCTGGCGCTCGATGGCCTGCCGCGAGAACGGCCACACGCTGTCGGGGTGCGGGTAGTCCGACGCCCACAGCAGGTGCCCCTCGCCGAAGAACGGGATCAGCGACATCGCCACCTGGTCGTCCTGGAACGTGGCCCACACCTGCCGCTTGAACAGCTCGCTCGGCTTCGTGACCAGTTCGGCTCCGCCCTTGTCGGCCCAGAACTCCTTCGCCTCCCACAGCTGGTCGTGCAGGTGGTCCAGCTCCTGCACCAGCCACGGCAGCCAGCCCGCGCCGCCCTCGGCCAGCACCAGCCGCAGCCCGGGGTGGCGTTCCAGGATGCCCCAGGAGAACAGGTCGACGAAGGGCTCCACGAAGTTGGACAGGAACAGCTTGGTGTTCTCGAAGACGCTCGCCGCCTTGCCGGCGATGCGCGGATCCGGCTTGGCGAACGCCGTGATGTGCCAGGACAGGATGATGCCGCTGTCCTCCAGCGCCTGCCAGAACGGCTCCCAGGCCGGGTCGTCGAGCTTGGGGTCGATGTTGGCGACCATGAAGACCACCTGGCGGACGCCGCCCCGCGCGCGCAGCCGCTCCAGTTCGGCGAGCGCGGCCGCGGGCGTCTCCGGCAGCATCGGCAGGCCGATCAGCCGCTCGGGCGCCGCGGTGCAGAACTCCAGCAGCCAGTCGTTGTAGACCTGGTAGCAGGCGGCGCGCAGCTCGGGGTCGTCGGCAGCCAGCTGGTGCACCGGCCCGTAGATCACCTGCGTGGTGACGCCGTCGCGGTCCATGTCGGCGAGCCGGAGTTCGGCCACGGCCGCCCGACGCGGGCTGGGGTCGTGCATCCCGGCCCGGTCGAAGGCGTCGTACTTCGCCTTGACCGGCCGCTGCGTGCCGCTGTCCGCCGTGGGCATGCCGACCCAGCGGCCCCAGACCTTGCCGTCGCAGACCCAGACCGCCCGGCCGTCGCGCTCCTCGACCCGCGGCGCGCGGTCGAGCAGCGCGGCGGGCAGCCGCGTGGTCCACAGGTCGGCCGGGAGCTGGCTGAGGTCCATGTGATCGTCACAGGAGATGAGGGGCCCGGTCATATCAGCCTCCGATCGGGGAGTTGGGCGGGCGGTAGGCGTTGCACACCTTGGTGACGGCCTCGACGACGTCGTCGCAGTCGGCCTCCGACAGCGTGATCGACAGCGGAACGTCCACCGTCTCCTTGAGCAGCGTCGCGCTGCGCTGGTAGCGCCGGATGGTGTCCTGCTCGGTCTCGTGCGGGAAGGCGAAGCGCCAGTTCCAGAAGCACCGGTTGTTCGGGCGGCTGGCGTCGCCGAGGCCGCGGGCCCCGATGCCCTCGGTGTTGAGCGCCCGCACGAACCAGCCGACCTGCTCCGGGGTGGCTCCCGGCAGGCGGAACAGCAGCGACTCGCCCAGGAACGCGTCCTCGGCGACCGGCTGGCGCAGCCGGATCGGCGCCAGCCCGGCCAGGCGGGAGGCGACATAGCGGAAGTTGCCCTGGAACGTGGCCACCCGCTTGTCCAGCCCGGCGAGCTGGTTGCGGGCCATGGCGCCGCGGATCTCGTCCAGCCGGAAGCTGAAGATCGGCAGGGTGAGGTCGGAGATGGTCGGCAGGACGGGATCGGTGTGCCGGTGCAGTTGCTGCTCGTACGCCCCGGACAGCACCACCGCGCGTTCGAACAGGTCACGGTCCGAGGTGATCAGGAACCCGCCCTCGCCGGTGTTGATGCTCTTGTCCGACTGGGTGCTGAACGCGCCCGCCCTGCCGAACGTGCCGAGCTTGCGGCCGCCGAGGCTGACCCCGAGGGCCGGCACGGCGTCTTCGAACAGCGGGACGCCGTGGCCGTCGGCGACGGCGACCAGGCGCTCGACGTCGCAGGCGAAGCCGCGCATGTGCACGGCGACCACGGCCTTGACGTCCGGGGTCAGCTTCGCCTGCAGGTCCACCGGGTCCATGTGCAGGTTCTCGTCGACCTCGACGACGACCGGCTTCGCCCCGGTGAGCATGATCGCGCTGGGTGTCGCCGCGAACGTGAACGCAGGGCACGCCACCGAGTCGCCCGGCCGGACCCCGGCGGCGAACAGGGCCAGCGCCATCGCTGTCGTGCCGCTCGAGCAGGCCAGGGCGTACCGGGAGTCGAAGAACCCGGCGAGCTCCCGTTCGAGCTGGCCGACCTCGGTCTCGGTGTGCGGCCGGTTGTCGTAGCGGAACAGCCGCCGGCTCTTGATGGCGCGCAGCGCGGCGGACTCGTCGTCGCCGCAGAGGTCGACGTAGCCCTTGTCGTACGTCGGCCACTCCGTGGTCCGGGTCCGCTGGCCGCCGTTCAGCGCCAGCGACGCTTCTGACACTGGTTGTGACATTCGCTCTCCTTCCATCCAAGGGGACTGGGTCACCGCGGCGCGTTCAGCGCGCGGCGTCCCGGGCGACCTGGAGCGGGGCCGGTTCCTCACCGGCGTCAGGTCTGTCTTCGCGAGGAGCCGACCGCCACCGCCGGGTCGCCTCCAGCAGACCCGCCAGCTTGTCCCTGGTCTCGACCAGTTCGCTGTACGGGTTCGACTCCTTCAGAACGCCGACGCCGACCTTGGCGTGGATCACGTCGTCGTGCAGCAGCGCGTTGCGGATGTTCAGGAAGCAGCCGCCGGCCGCCCGGTGCAGGTGCCCGAACACTCCGCCGTAGTAGCGGTGCGGCGCGGGCTCGGCGTCGGCGACCGCCAGCAGCTGCCGCGGCCGGGCGCCCAGCAGGGGGAAGATGTTGTCGAGCATGTCGAAGACCGTCACCCCGGGCAGCAGCTCGCCGCTGAACACCGAGTGCAGGTGGCAGACGTTGCGCAGCGTCTTGACGCGCATGTCCTGCACGACGCGGATCGAGTCCGGCCGGCAGTACGGCCGGAACCGGTCCTGCCGGTTGCGCAGCGAGGACCGGTGCTCCTTGAGCTGCTTGGGATTGTCGTACAGCTCGGCGGCCAGGTAGTCCTCGTCGCCGGTCGACCGGCACGTCGCGGCGACCACGTCGACGGTCAGCGTCGGCCCGTCGACCTCGAGGATGTTCTCCGGGGTGGTGCCCAGGGAGTAGACCCCGTCGTCGAGGCAGGCGAAGTGGCCGCAGGCGTAGTCGCCGTTGCGGCGGGCGTGCAGCTCGTACAGCGTGAACGGGCTGTGCCCGGGGTCTCGCGGGTGGGTGTAGGCGCGGGTCAGCGTCATCTTGCCGTCGGGGTGCTCCTGCAGGACGCCGACCGCGTCGGTGAGCCGGGCCAGGAAGCTGTCGTCGTCCTCGGCGGGGGTCCAGCCGTCGGCGAGTTCGGCCCACTCCCCCGGCTCACCGGCGCCGGACGGCGGGGCGGGCAGCGGCTGCGCGAGGGCGGCCCGCAGCAGGTCGGCGCCCTGCTGCTCGGTCGCCGGGTCACGGGCGTAGCCGATCCGGCCGTCGGGATGCTCGGCCGAGAAGGTGAACTCGACGGCGGGCTGCACGAACAGCACCAGCGGCAGCGCGCTGTCGACGTACCGCCGGCGCAGGTCCGGGCTGACGATGAAGAAGCTCGGCGCGTCCTGGTGCAGGCTCTGCTCGACCCGTTTGAAGATCTGGTCTTCGGACACCGGTGCGGAGAGGGTCTGCCGGCCGTCCTCGACGCACCGCAGGATGCCGCCGCCGACCGACACCGTGCGCTGGGGCATCAGCCCGATCTTCACGGTGCCGCTGTTCTTGTTGTGGACGAGGTAGCTGCCCGCCGTGTCGGCCCATCCGGAGCCGCGGAAGAAGCGGCAGGCCCGCTCCCAGTACGAACTGTTCTCGCCGGTCGTCACGTGCTCCCCCGTTGCTCGGCCTGGGTCATGCCGCGCCGCTGGCGGCCAGCGCGCGGTCGATGTCGGCGATCAGGTCTCCGCTGTCCTCGATGCCCACCGACAGCCGCACGGTCGACTCGGTGATCGCCGACCAGGCCCGCTGCCGGGCGTCGAAGTCGCGCGGCTGCAGCAGCTGCGGCGGCAGGATCAGCGACTCCGTCGAGCCGAGGCTCGAACTGATCGTGAAGAGCTCCAGCGCCTCGGCGAACCGCTTGGCCACGTCCGGGCCGCCGGGCAGGTCGAACGCGATCATCGAGCCGAAGTCGCGCTGCTGCGCGCGGGCCAGCTCGTGCTGCGGATGCGACTCCAGGCCCGGATAGCGCAGGTCGCGGATCTGCGGCCGGGTCGCGAGGTGCCGCGCCACCGCCATGGCGTTGTGGCACTGGCGTTCGTAGCGCAGGAAGTAGGTCTTCAGGCCGCGCTGCAGCAGGAACGCGGCTTGCGGATCGAGGGTCGCGCCGAGGATCGCCATTTCCGCGCGCAGGTCGTCGATGACGGCCTGGTCGGCGATGATCGCGCCGCCCATCGCGTCGCCGTGACCGGAGACGTACTTGGTCAGGCTGTGCACGAAGATGTCGACGTCGAACTGCGCGTGGTTGTGCACTCCGGCCAGGGTGTTGTCGAGCAGCGTCAGCGCGCCGTGCCGGCGGGCCAGCGCGGTGATCCGCCCGATGTCCGCGATCTTGAGGACGGGGTTGGTGGGGCTCTCGAACACGACCAGCCGGGTCGGGGTCGCCGACAGCGCCCGCTCGACGGCGTCGAGGTCGCCGATCGACAGCAGGGTGTGCCGGACGCCGTACCGTTCCAGCACGCGGCGGATCATGGTGCGCGTCGGCTGGTACATCTCGGCGAAGCACACGACGTGGTCGCCCTGCCGGCACAGGGCGAGCATCGCCAGGTTGACCGCCGCCGCGCCGGAGGCGGTCACCAGGCATGCCTCGCGGCCCTGCAACGCGGCCAGGGTGAGTTCGAGCTGCCGCAGCGTCGGGTTGGACTTGCGGGAGTACCAGTAGCCGTCGCGCTCGCCCTGCGAGAGCCGTTTGGTCTCGGCGACGTCGTCGAAGGTGAACTTCACCGACTGGTAGATCGGCGCCACCAGCGGCCGGTTGTCGGCCGGGACCTCGACCCGCGGCGGGTGGGTGACGGCGGTGGCGGGCTGGACGCGGCCGGTCACGACCGCACCGCCGATGCCGCCGGGATCAGCGGCGCCACCGCGCGCCAGGCGGCGTCCAGGACCTCGGCCGGGTCGGCCGCCCCGGGCAGCAGGTGGAACCGCCGGGCCTCCGGCAGCGACAGGTAGCCCGCGCGCAGCCGGGTGAGGAAGTCCAGCGAGTCCAGGTCGCGGCCGCGCCGGCGCACCCGATCGGCCGCCACCTGGGGGTCGACGTCGGCGAACAGCACGATGTCGGGCTCCGGAAAGACGCCGAACAGCCGGCGCAGGAGGTCGACGTTGGTCGTGCCGTGGGCGACGGCGAGCGCGAGATGGGTGTACAGGTATCGGTCGACCACCACGACGTGCTCCGGCCGGTCGAGCGACGGCGCGACGTCGAGCAGCTCCCGCCACTTGAGCATCGCGGCCATCAGCTGTGCGGTGCCGGCCCCCAGCAGCTCGAACCGGTCGCGGTGGCCGTCCTCGCGGGCCAGGGTGTCCAGGGCGTCCCGCACCGGTTTGAGGCTGCGGTTGAGGTGGAGGCTTGCGCTCACGCCATGTGCGGTGAGGCGCTCCACCAGCAGGTTCGCCACCGTCGTCTTGCCTGAGCCGTCGATGCCCTCAAAGGCGATCAGGGTGGCGCGCTTGGATATTGGCTGCAGCATGACCAGTCTTTCGTGCGTGGGCTGGGGTCGGCGGCGACGAGACGTCAAGCGGACCTGCCTGCGGCGCTGCGGGCGTGGCGTCGGGGGCGGCGGGCCGCCGCGGAGCGGAAGTGGGGGCCAAGGTGGTCACGCCTTGCTTGCTGGCCTGGTCATCGTGATTGCGGGGCGGTCGCTTTCTCACCGGGTCCCCGCCGGGACGGCCGGGCGGCGGTGTGGCGGGGCGGACGGAGACCTGGCAACGCGTCGGCGCGAGACATGGCCGTTCCGTTCACCAACTGTTCCCCCGTCTTCACCCCAGACATCGACGCCAGGGCGTGCAAAAATCGCAGCAGCGTCGCAAAATATTAACATCGATTCCATCGTGGACACAGTCCCGGTCGACATCCGATGCGGAACGCGGAACCGGGGAGTCGGCTGCCGCCGCTGCTAGAAGGCCCCTTGCCACGGTGACGGCCCGTGGCGCTCGACCGTCCAGTGTGTAATGATGCCTCGGCGCGGAACGGGGGTAAGATGGATACACGTCGTGGAGAGCGGGGCGTCCACGCCGACCCGGCCCCGCCGAACGGCGCGGCGTGCCTCGTCCTCATCGGCGGCCGGTCGGGCTGCGGCAAGACGACCGTCGTCGAGCAGCTCGTCACGGACCTGCCCGCGGTCTACGCCCGGGTCCCGTCGTTCACCTCGCGCGCACGACGCCCCGGCGAGGGCGACGGGGAGTACCGGTTCGTCACCCGCGCGGCGATGCTGGCGATGTCCGCGGCCGGCGACTTGTTCAGCCTGGACGAGGCCTACGGCGACTACTACGCGATGAGCCGCCGGGCGATCGAGGAGATCACCGACGGCGGCCGGTTCGCGGTGAAGGAGATGCACGCCAAGAACCACCCGGCGGTGCTCGCCCAGCTGCCCGGGACGATCTCGGTGCTGCTGTGGCTGCCCGATGAGCGATGGAGCGACGACCGGGTCGGCGGGGAACCCGCCCGCAGGCTCAGGCTCGCCGAGGACCAGGCCTACTACGCCGCCCTGGCCCCGGACCGCTTCGACATCGTCCACCGGATCGAGGCGGAGGAGACGCCGAGCATGATCGCGCAAGCCCTGCACGTCGGGATACAGCAGCTGGCCGGAGCACGGTGCCGGCCCGCGGTCGCGAAGGCGCGCCGCCCGTGACCGCGATCACCGCACGCGACGCCGTGCTCGAACGCGCCCGCGCCCTGGCGCCGGTGCTGGCCCAGCGTGCGGCGCAGGCCGAGCGGCTGCGCCAGGTGCCGGCCGAGTCCGTCCAGGACCTGCTGACCGCCGGGCTGGTCCAGGTCGGCAATCCCGAGCGCTTCGGCGGCGCCGGCCTCGACATCGACACGGCCTTCGCCGTGGCTGACGAGCTGGGGCGCGGCTGCGGCTCGACGGCCTGGTGCTACTCGGTGTGGGCGGCACACAACTGGTGGCTGGGCCACTTCCCGGAGCAGTGCCAGGAGGAGTACTTCGCCGCCGGGCCGGACACCCTGTTCTCCAGCGCGCTCAACCCGGCCGGCGGCACGGCCGAGCGGGTCGCCGGCGGCTACCGGGTGACCGGCCGGTGGACGTTCTCCAGCGGCTGCGACGCCGCGAGCTGGTTCATGGTGGCGTGCGGTCCCCGTTCCGACGAGCGCCGGTGGCTGCTGGTGCCGCGCGCCGAGGGCGAGATCGTCGACACCTGGCACGCGGCCGGGCTGCGGGGCACCGGCAGCAAGGACATCGTGGTGCGCGACGTCTTCGTCCCCGAGCACCGCACGATCAACCCCAATACCGCCGGCGACACCGACCGGACGGGTTGGGAGCTGCACAAACGCGCGAGCTACGCCGTGCCGCTGAAGGTGTTCCTGGAGTACGCGGTGTCCGCGCCGGTCATCGGCATGGCGCAGGGCATGGTGGACGCTTTCGCGGCGCGGGCCCGGCGCGGCTCCGGCCCGAACCGCACCGCGGCGCCGGTCGCGCAGCAGCTGCGGCTGGCCGAGGCGGCCGCCGAGGTCGACGCGGCCCGCACCCTGCACCGGGCCGCGGTCCGTGACATCCTCGACCGCGGCGAGCAGGGCGGATCGTTTCCGGCGCTGGACCGCGCCCGTCTCGTGCGGGACGCGTCCTTCGCCGTCAGGCTGTGCGTGCAGGCCGCCAACCGCCTGTACGACGCCAGCGGCGCACGGGGGATCATGGACGCGGAGCCGATGCAGCGCCTGCACCGCGACGTCCATGCCGCCTCCCACCACGCGGCGCTCAACTGGGACACGGCGGCCGAGCAGTTCGGCCGCCACGCGCTGGGCATCGAGGCCTAGGCGCGGCCCTGCGAAGTGGACGATCCGTCAGGCAACCCGGGAAGCAGGAAAAGCATGTTCGACGTCAGCGGTAAGGTGTGCGTGGTCACGGGCGCGGGACGCGGCATCGGCCACGCCATCGCGATGATCTACGCCAGGCACGGCGGGATCGTCGTCGGCGCCGCGCGCAGCCTCGACGAGCTGGAGCAGCTCAAGAAGGACGTCGAGGGCGTCGGCGGCGAAGCCCTGGTGGTCCGGACCGACGTGACCCAGCGCGGCGAGGTGGACGCGCTGGCTGCGGCGGCCGTCGAGAAGTACGGCACGATCGACGTGTGGGTCAACAACGCAGGCGGCTTCGTCGACGGCGCCATGTGCGACTGGATCGACGTCGAGGCCGACGCCATGGCACGGATGTGGACGCTGAACGTGTCGTCCTACGTGTACGGGGCCCAGGCCGCCGCCCGGGTCATGCGCGACGGCGGCCGGGGCGGCTCGATGATCTTCATCAGCTCGCTCGACGCGCTGAACGCCTGCCCCGGCGGCGAGGGCCCCTACGGCGCGGCCAAGGCCGCCATCACGCACATCATGCAGTCCATGGCGGTGGAGCTGGGCCGTTACCAGATCCGGGTCAACGCCATCGCGCCCGGCCTGGTGCAGACGCCGCTGCTGGAGCCCTATCTGGCCACGCCTGAGATCGTGCGCCAGCGCGCGCAGTACTACCCGCTGGGCCGCATCGGCCAGCCGGCCGACGTCGCCAACGCGGCCCTGTTCATGGCCTCCGACGCGTCGTCGTACGTCTCCGGCGCGACCCTGCTCGTGGCGGGCGGCGCGATCTTCAACTCGGATCCGATCCGCTACCTGCAGGCGCTCGCCGATGCGTGAGCGCCGCCGGCCCGGGCCGGCCCGTCATGCGGCGTGGACCGCGTGACGGGCCTGCCCGGCCTTCCCCACCTCCAGCGGCTGCTCAGCGCCCATGGCGTCACCGCGGCCGGCTGGTCGGAGGCGAACCAGCAGGGGTTCTCCGGGGCTCGGATCTACCGCAACGCCGACCGGCCGGGCGTGCCGTTCGTGATCAAAGTGACGGCGGCGGACACCGACTGGATCATGCGGGCGACCGGCGACCGGCGGTGCCGGGAGGCCGTGCTGGCCGAGGCCGGCGGAATCGGCGGCGGCCCGGTCACCTCACCGGCGATCGGAGCCGCCCGCGACGGCGACGTCTGCTCGATCCTGATGCACGACATCGGCGACCAGCTGCTGCCCAACGCACCGCTCACCGCCGGACAGCTCGACGTCGTCCTGCGCGCGGTCAGCGGGCTGCACGCGCTGACGCCGCCGGTCACCGCGGACGTTCCCTGGTGCTCGGTCCGCGACCGGGTGACCCTGTTCCTGCCCGACGAGCGCAAGCTGGCCGGCTTCCGGATCGCCGACGACATCCTGCGCGGCTGGGAGCTGTTCTTCCAGTACGCGCCGGGCGACGTCGGCGACCTGGTCCGGGCCCTGTTCGACGACACCGGCCCGCTGGAGGCCGCGCTCGGCGAGCTGCCCGACAGCCTGCTGCACGGCGATCTCAAGCTCGACAACATCGGCCTGCGCCCCGACGGCGGCCTGTCGCTGATCGACTGGTCCATGCCGCTGATCGCCCCGGCCGCCGTCGACCTGGGCTGGTTCCTGGCGATGAACTCCCGTGTGCTGCCGGTCCCGGTGCCGGCGGCGCTGGCGGCGTACACGTCCTGCTCCACCATCGAGCGCGGCCTGCACGAGCGGCACGAGTCGCTGACGGTGCTGTGCGGGCTGCTCATCCGCGGCTGGCGCAAGGCACTGGACGCGGCGGCGGGCGAGCCCGGCGAGCTGCGCTGGTGGTGCGAGCGGGCAGCAGCCGCGGCGACACTGCTGTGACCATCCCCGACCCGTCTGTTCAGGAGCCCGATGAAGATCTACCTTGAGCCGCACGGCCGCCCGGGGACCCTGGTGGCGATCTGCGGCTTCGACGGCAGCGGCAAGTCCACCCTGGAGCAGGGGCTGCTGGCCGGGCTGGCGGCGACCGGGCCGGTGGTGCCGGCGTGGGCGCCGACGCCGTGGTGGCGCAACGACGCGCACGTCAGCCGGACCCTGTTCGGGCAGGGCGCCGGCCAGGTGCTGCCCGAGCAGGCGCTGCTGCACTTCAACCTCGCCGACTGCCACCTGCACCAGGCCGACGTGCTGCTGCCCGCCCTGGACCGCGGCGAACTCGTCGTCGGCAACCGCTACCTGTACGACATGCTCGCCCTGTTCGAGGCGCGCGGGCTGAGCGCGCCCGCGTGGCTGCCCGACGCCGTCGCGCAGCTCGTCCGGCCGGACTTCTGCTTCGTGCTCGACGGCCCGGCGGACGTGTTCGTCGACCGGATCATCCGGCGCGACGGTGCGATGCCCGGCCGGTTCGACCAGGACGTGGCCTTCGTCGAACGCTACAACGCGGCGCTGCGGCGCCTGGCCGACGCGAACGGGCTCACCGTGCTGCGGGCCGAGGCCGACCCCGCGGAGCTGGTCCGGCAGTGCCTCGACGTCGTGCGCGGGGCCCGGCAGGGCTGATCCGCCGGGCGGTCAGGCGGTGGCGCGGCCGAGCCAGATGTCCTCCATCCGGCGGCGGTCGGCCTTGCCGCTGGGGGTGCGGGGCAGCTGCGCGGCGGGGACCACCGTGGCGGGCACCAGATGCGCGGGCAGGTGCCGCGCCAGGTGGCTCACCAGCGCCCGGCCGGGCTCGCCGCCGTCCGGGCCGGGTCCGGTGTAGAAGCCGACGAGCGAGCGCTGCCCGCTGCTGTTGGCCGGCGCGACCACGATGCAGTCGTCGACGCCGGGCGCGGCCCGCAGCGCGGCCTCGACCTCGCCGAGCTCGATACGGAACCCGCGGATCTTGACCTGGTCGTCGTTGCGCCCGATGTACCACAGCCCGTCGGCGGAGGCGTAGGCCAGGTCGCCGCTGCGATACCACGTCTGACCGTCGAGGGTGAGGAAACGCTGCGCGGTCAGCTCCGGCCGGTGCAGGTAGCCGGCGGCGACGCCCGCCCCGGCGAGCAGGATCTCGCCGGGCTCGCCGAAGGGCACCTCGCGCAGGTCGGTGTCGACGAGCCGGGCCCGCAGGTGCGCCATCGGGTGCCCGACCAGGGTGGCCCCGCCGGTCCCGGCGGGCAGGTCGGTGACGTCGGCGAAGGTGGAGTGCACGGTGGTCTCGGTGATGCCGTACATGTTGATCAGGCGGGCGCCGGGGGCCAGCTCGCCGCGCCGCCACTGGGCGAGCACGCTCATCCGCACCGCCTCGCCGGCGAGCACCACGTACCGCAGCGACGACAGGTCGGGACGGCTGCGCAGGGCCGCCTTGACCAGCGCGCCGAACACGGTGGGCACCTGGTTGAGCACCGTGACCCGCTCCTGTTCGAGCAGGGCGGCCAGCCGGTAGGGGTCGCGGGCGGTCTGCTCGTCGACCACGACCAGGCAGCCGCCGTGCAGCAGGCACGCCCAGATCTCCCACACGCTGACGTCGAAGCTGTACGAGTGGAACGACGGCCACACCTCGTCGGGCCCGAAGGTGAAGCGCTGCGCCGCGGCGTGCAGCAGGCTGATCACGTTGCCGTGGGTGACGGCGACGCCCTTGGGCGCTCCGGTGGAGCCGGAGGTGTAGATGACGTACGCGGTGCCCGGCGGCAGCTCGGCCGGCTCGCCGTCGTGCAGGCGCCGCACCGTGGCCGCCGTGTCGTCGCCGGTGGTGCAGGCCAGGTGCAGCCGGGCCCGGCTGGAGTCGAGCAGGTGCGCGCGCCGGGTCGCGGGGTAGGCGGGGTCGACGGGCAGGTAGGCGCCGCCGGCGCGGAGCACGCCGAGGATCGCCGCCACGCTGCCCGCGGCGCGGGGCACGTCGACCGCGACGAGTTCGCCCGGGGTCAGGCCGCTCGCGCGCAGGGCTGCGGCGACCTGCTCGATGTGCGCGTCGAGCGCGGCATACGTCCACGCCCGGTCTCCCTCGCGCAGCGCGACGCGGTCGGGGTGCTCGGCGACGCGCCGGCGGAGCCACTGGTCGAGGGTCACCTCGCTCACCGGGCGGCCCCGCCGTCGGTGAGCACGGCCGCGATCTGCGCCGCGGTGTGCGCGCCGAGAAGCGCCAGCTCCAGTGGCACGTCGCCGCGCCACCGCGGGCCGTAGACGCCGGTCAGCGCCACGATGGCCTCGACCGCGCCGAGGGAGTCGCCGCCGAGTTCGAAGAACTCGTCGTCGGCGCCGACCTCCTCCAGTCCGAGCACCTCGGCCCAGATGTCGACGATCTGCGCCTCGGTGTCGGTGGCGGGCGGCCGGTACGGCGTGCCGACCGGGGGGCGGGGGTCGCCGAGGTCGAGCGGGTCGGCGAGGTCGTCGGCGCGGGCGAAGCGGTCGGGGCGCGGCCGGGTGGCGGCGTGGTCCTGGCGCAGCGCGAGCGGGTCGACCTCGTCGGGGTCGGCGGCGTAGCGCAGCACCAGCAGGTCGCGGCCGAGCCGGGTGCGGTACGGCGCCAGGGCGGCGGCGCGGGCGCCGGGCACGGTGACGGTGGTCGGCTCGGTCACGGGTGGTGCTCCCCCACGGTCAGTTCGATGGGCAGGTCCAGCACCCGCGCGAGCGGGTCGCCGAAGTCGGCGAAGTGCGCGCTGTTGCGGGGGGCGGGCACGGCCAGGGCCGCCAGGAAGTCACCCGGCACCTCGCAGCCGAACACCCCGCCCAGCATGCGGAAGACGTAGCCCAGCGGGGGCCGCAGGGCGACGTGCCGCTGGGCGATGTCGGCCAGGGCGGGCCAGTCGACGCGGCCGGCGCGGGTGAGCGCGGCGAGGTCGCCGAGGATCTTGAGGTTGGGGTCGCCGTACAGCATCACGTCGGTGTAGAAGTGGTTCGCCGCGAACCAGGCCGCGGTGACGTCGCTGATGGCGTCGAAGGCCACGCCGCGGTAGGCGACCCGCTGCGGGTGCTGCCACCAGTCGGCCTCGGTGGGCCGGAACGCGGCCGCGGTCGGGTCGTGCACGCTGTTGAGGTTGTGGTGCACGTCGAACAGGGCGCACAGGTGCACCTGCCCGCCCAGCAGGACCACCTCGCCGGGCAGGGTGCGCGCGATGAAGTCGGCGTGCTCGTCGAGGTGCGGCGTGCGGACGAGCTTCACCCAGCTGCGGCTCTGTCCGAAGTGGCCGAACGACGCGCCTTCGCGGGCCGCCACCGCCGGTGGCAGCTTCAGCGGCACGTTCGCGCGCACGATGAGGTCGTCTATGTAGCCCAGTCGGCGCAGCGTGTCGCAGGTGGTGTCGAAGTCGCCGGAGCGCACCAGCAGGTCGACGTCGGTGGAGAACGGCGGTTCCAGGTGCGGGTACACGGTCGCGGCGTAGAAGACGCCCTTGGGCACCAGCACCGGCACGCCCTTGGCGCCCAGCTCGGCCTGCACCAGCCGCAGCTGTTCCAGGTGCAGGTCGGCCATCGCGGTGGCCACCTGCTGCAGCCGGGTCAGGTCGCTGCCCGCGCCGCCGATCTCGTCGAGTTCGCCGCAGACTGCCCGGACGACGTGGCTCAGGCGCCGGCTCATCAGCAGCGGCACCAGCCCGTCGCCGGAGGCGGCCGGCTCGCCCAGCTCGGCCAGCACCCGGGCGGCCTGCTCCGCGGGCAGCCGCTGCGGGAACACCCGCAGCGCCCGGACGGCCAGCGCGGCGAGGCCGTTCAACGGCCGGGGTGACGCGTGCATCCACATGGGCGCTGCTTCCTCTCGTCGCGCGGGTCGGGGTCGGCGCACGCGCGAGGTCATGCGAGCGTCGTGCTCCCGCCTGACGAAAGAGGCTGTAGCTCGAATCACGACTTCTTCATGCAAAGAGCCGTGAACCCCCGTGCACATTGTCGACCATTTTGGAGGGACGCGGCCGCCGCTGTCCACGCGGTCCCGGCATGCGGAAGGGGTGGCCGCCGCCGCGACCCCGGGTGCAGCGGCTTGCGCGCGCTGCTCGCCTGCCCCTAGAGTTCGATCGCCGCATATGCAACAGGCGCGAGCACGCGACGATGCCGTCGAGGCCGAATGCCCAGCCGTCCGCCGCGGGGGAGCACCACCATGACCTCAGCCCACCGTGAGCCCCTTCTGGTCGAGGGGTCCGGGCTCGGCAAGACCTACCCCGCCGGGCCGGGCGGCGCCGCCGTCCCGGCGGTGCGCGGCCTCGACCTGGAGCTGCGCCGGGGCGAGGCGCTCGGCCTGCTGGGCACCAACGGCGCGGGCAAGTCCACGACCATGCGCATGCTCGCCGCGGTGTCCCCGCCGACGCACGGCACCCTGCGGGTGTTCGGGCTGGACCCGCTGCACGACGGACCCCGGATCCGGGCCCGGCTCGGCGTCGTCCCCCAGGACGACATGCTCGACCAGGAACTCACCGTCCGGGAGAACCTGGTCGTCTACGGCCGGTACTTCGGCCTGCCGAAACGGGTCCTGCGGGAGCGGGCCGAGCGGCTGATCGAGTTCGCCGCGCTGGAGGCGAAGGCCGACGCCCCCGTCACGGCCCTGTCCGGCGGCATGCGCCGGCGGTTGACCATCGCCCGTGCCCTGGTCAACGAGCCCGAGATCCTGCTGCTGGACGAGCCGACCACGGGCCTCGACCCGCAGGCCCGTCAGCTGCTGTGGGACCGGCTGATCCGGCTCAAGAACGACGGCGTGGCGCTCATCGTGACCACGCACTACATGGACGAGGCCGAGCAGCTCTGCGACCGGGTGCTCATCATGGAACGCGGCGCCCTCGTCGCGGGCGGCAGCCCGCGCGAGCTGATCGGCGCGCACGTCCTGCCGGAGGTGCTGGAGCTGCGCTTCACCGGCACCGAGCACGCCGCCGGCTGCGCCGCCGTGAAGGAGCTGATCGCCGAGGGTGCGCCGTGGCGGCTGGAGGTGCTGCCCGACCGGCTGCTCGTCGCGGCCGCCGACGGGCAGGACGCCCAGCGCCGCATCGAGGCACGGGTGCTGCCCCGCGCCAGCCTGGTCCGCCGGGCCACGCTGGAGGACGTGTTCCTGGCGCTGACCGGCCGGGCCCTGGTGGAGTGAGCCGTGACCACCCCCGCCTACTCCCCCGCGTTCGCCGAGTTCCGGTACTGGGGTGCCATCTTCGCCAAGTCGTGGCGGCCGGTGCTGGTCAACAGCGTGGTCAACCCGGTGCTGTTCCTGGCCGGCATCGGCCTGGGGCTGGGCGGGCTCGTCGACGATCGCTCGCCGCTGGACGGCGGGTTGAGCTACGCGGCGTTCTTCGCCCCCGGGCTGCTGGCCGCGGCCGCGATGCAGACCGCCGTCGTCGAGGGCGGCCAGGCCGTGTTCAACGCCGTACGCACCCGGCGCAGCTACCGGGTCGCGGCGTACACGCCGCTGCAGCCGCACGACATCCTGCACGGGCACCTGCTGTTCATCGCCGTGCGCATCCTGCTCAGCAGCGCGGTGTTCGTCGCGGTGATGTACGCCTTCGCCATCCCCGCCTCACCCGGCGCGGCGCTGGCGGTGCCCGTGGCGGTGCTGCTGGGCGTCACCTGCGCCGCGCCGACCGCCGCGTGGGCGATCACCGTGCAGCAGCCGTCGGTCATCGGCAACTTCTCCCGGTTCGTCGTCATGCCCCTGTACCTGTTCTCCGCGACGTTCTTCCCCGTCGAGGTCATGCCCGGGTGGTTGCAGCCGCTGGTGTACCTCAGCCCGCTGTGGCACGGCGCCCGGCTGTGCCGCGACCTGTCCGTCGGGACCGTGAACCCGCTCGACGCCGGCGTCGACCTGGCCCTGCTGGCCCTCACCGCGCTGGCCGGCTACCTGGCCGCCCGCCGCAGCTACCGCCGCCACCTGCATTCATGACCGGAGTCGCCATGGGCAGCGCCGCCACCGCAACCACCCGCCACCGCGGCGCGGGCCGGCCGTGGTGGCTGGTCGAACGCCACCTGCTCGTCTACCGCCGGTCGTGGTCGGTGTTCGTCGCCGACGTCACCGAACCCCTGCTGTACCTGATCGCCATCGGCCTGGGCATCGGCAGCCTCGTCGGCGAGGTCGCGGGCACCGGGGTGCCGTACGCGCGTTACCTGGCGCCCGCGCTGCTGGCGACCTCGGCGATGAACAGCGCGATGAACGAGGCGTCCCAGCGGGTCTTCATGCGCATCAAGCTGGAGAAGACCTACCAGACGATGATCACGACACCGATGACGGTCCGTGACATCCAGTTCGGGGAGGTGAGCTGGGCCGTGCTGCGCGGGCTGGCGACCACCGCCGGCTTCCTGGTCGCCGCGACCGCGATGGGGCTGGTGCGCTCGCCGTTCGCGCTGCTGGCGATTCCCGCCGCGGCCCTGGTCGGGTTCGCGTTCGCCGCCTGCGGGCTGCTCGTGGCGACCCTGCTGCGCAGCTGGTACGACTACCTGTACCTGCAGCTGTTCATGCTGCCCATGTTCCTGTTCGCCACCACGTTCTTCCCCCTGGACCGCTTCCCCGACGCCGTCCGCCCCGTGGTGCAGGCGCTGCCGCTCTACCACGCCGTCACGCTCCTGCGGCAGGTGTGCCTGGGCCGCATCGACCAGCACGCGGCGCTGTCCGCCGGCTACCTGCTGCTGCTCGGGCTGGCCGCCTGCGCCCTGGCCGCCGGCCGGTGGCGGCGGATGCTGCAGTCGTGACATCCGCCGGAGCATCCGCCCCCGAGGAGGCCCGATGACCGTCGCGCACACCCTGCCGTACGTCGTGCAGCGGCACTACAACGCCTACGCCTACCTGGCGCTGCCGCTGTGCGCGGCACTGGCCGAACCCGGCGGCGCGGACTGGTTCGACTCCGGCTTCGTCCAGCTGCACGCCTACCGGCTCACCACCCGCCCCGAGGAGGTCCACCTCGACCTCGTCGACGCGTTCGCCTACCAGCGCTTCCTGCCCACCGAGACCGTGCCCGCCGCCGCCGCGCGGGCGATCACCGACGCGGCGGGCTTCGTCCGCGAGCACCTGGCCGTCGGCCGCCGCGTCGTGCTGTTCACCGAGGACTCCGCGCTGACCGGGCAGCCCGGCGCGCGGTTTCGCGAGTACCTGTTCGTCGGGCACGCCGGCGACCGGCTGACCGCGGTCGGTTTCGACGCCAGGCGCCGGTTCACCACCGTCGAGTTCACCGCCGAGCAGGTCCGCGACGCCTTCCGGGCCGGGCTGCGTCTGCAGGAGCAGGCGGGCGGCCCTGTGCCGGTCACGGCGTACGCGCAGCTGCTGTCCGCCCGCGCCGAGCCGCCACGCCCGCCCCGCGCCGACCTGGCCGCGCAGGTCACGGCGTACGCCCTGGGCACCGCGCCGCCCGGCTTCGACCCGCGGCAGGGCTGGTGGTGGTTCGACCGCGCGCTGGACCTGTCGCCGGGGACCGCCGTCAGCTACGGCACCGACGTCTACGCCCTGCTGGGCGAGCACCTGCGCGGGCATCTGGACGCCGGGCTGCCGCTGAACTACCCGATGTTCCACCTGCTCGCCGAGCACAAGCGGCTGCTGCTGGCCCGGCTGTCGCGACTGACCGCCGACCCCGGCGTGCTGGCCGGCTACCGCGCCCTGGCCGGCGAGGTCGACCTGCTGCGCATGAAGATCATGCTGTCGCGGGAGCGGCGCAAGGTCCTGCTGACCGGCCCGGACGTCGACGGTCTGGTGGGGCTGGGCCCGCGCGAGCGCGAGCTGGTCCTGGCGGCGGTCGGATGATCGTCCGGCGTGTGTGGACGGCCGGCGGACACTGTGGACGGACCATGGTGCATCGATCACCGACCCGTTATGGTCATGACTCGTTGCCGCCCGACCCCCCGAACGCACGGAGATCCTGAATGCGCCTCACGATACGAACCACCCGCCTGCTCGGTGTCGCCGTCGCCGCCGCGGTGCTGGCCACCGGGTGTGCCGGCTCCCCCGCGGCGCAGAACGCGCAGGGCCAGAACGGCAGTAGCGCGCCCGCGGGCGCGGCGTCGACGATCACGATCGGCATCGACGTTCCGTTCCATCCGATCTGGAACTATGTCCAGTCCAACAAGGACACCTACTTCGGCGGCAAGCCGTACCGGGTCGAATTCAAGGTGCTCGACGCCACCACGCAGGTGCCCGCGTTCGGCAAGGGCGACCTGCAGGTGATGACGACCGTGCCGAGCTTCATGCCCATCGTGAAGAAGCAGTACGGCATCGACACCACGTACGTCTTCCCGCTGGCCCGCTGGACGGTCGGCCCGCAGATCCTGGTCAAGAAGGGCTCGCCGTACCGGACGCTGGCCGACCTCAAGGGCAGGACGGTCGCCATCTCGCCGCTCAAGGAGCGCTTCGGCGCCGAGCAGGCCGCCGTGCTCGGGGCCACCGGCCAGAAGATCGAGGACTACTTCAAGCTGGAGCAGACCTCCGCCGCCGCGCAGCAGCTGACCCTGGGCCGCGTCGACGCCGCGTTCATCGAGGCCCCGACGACGTACCCGCTGCTGCAGGGCGGCCAGTTCGAGGCGATCTACAGCGTGCACGACGCGTTCCAGGCCGCGTTCAGCGACCCGGCCGTGATGAACGGCGGCTACATCGTGCGGCGCGACTTCGTCGCCGGCAACCAGCAGTTCCTCAAGGACCTGGTCGCGGCCACCGAGGACGCCTGGAACAAGTACCAGCAGGACCCCAAGGCGGTCAACGAGGTCGCCAGCAAGGTCAGCGGCATCCCGGTGGAGCAGCTCGACGTCGTCGGCCAGGTGCTCGACCTCAAGACCATGCCGCTGGACCAGCGCCAGGTCACCCAGCGCGACATCGACACCTGGGCGAAGCTGTTCCCGCTGCTGCAGCAGGCGGGCTTCATCGAGGTCGCGCCCGCCGACGTGCCGGCCATGTTCGTCCTGACCTCGCAGCTCAAGAAGTGAACCGAGTGTTCCGGCCGGCGCGGATCGCCATATCCGCGCTGGTCCTGCTCTTTCTGTGGTGGCTGGGCTCGCAGTTCTACGCCGACTACATCTTCCCGTCCGTGCCCAGTGTCTGGTCGGCGTTCACCAGCGCGGTGTCGCGCGGCGTCTGGATGGAGATGGTCGGCGACACGCTGCTGCACACGCTCAGCGCGGCCGGGGTGATCCTGCTCATCGGGCTGCCGCTCGGCATCGTCATCGGGCGCTCGCGTATCGCCGAGGACCTGTCCCGGGTGTGGCTGGTGTTCCTGCAGACCGTTCCCACGGTCGTGCTGATCGCCATCGCGCTGATCTTCATCGGCGCCAACACCACGGCGGTGGTCACGGTGACGGTCGCCAGCGGGCTGACCTACTTCATGCTGTCGGTCGTGCAGGGCACCCGGGCGATCGACCGGGACCTGGTCGAGATGGCCAAGGCGTACCACGCCGGCGAGTCGGTCATCATGCGTGCCGTACTGCTGCCCGCCGTGGTCCCCTACGTGCTGGCCGGGGCCCGGATCATGCTGGGCGTCGCGTGGCAGGTCACGCTGTTCGCGGAGTACCTCGTCGGCAGTGCGGGCGTCGGCTTCCAGATCAGCTCGGCGATCAAGCTGCTGGACACGTCCGGGGTGTTCATGTGGGGCTTGAGCATCGTGGCGTTCACGCTGCTGTTCGAGTACGGCATGTTCCGTCCCGTCGAGGCGTACCTGACCCGCCACACCCGCAGGAGCTGACATGTCCTTCGTCGAGATCACCGGTCTGAGCCACCGGTTCGGCCGCGACCGCGGCGGTCCCGTGCTGAGCGACGTCACGCTCAGCGTGCGCCGCTCGGAGTTCGTCGCCGTGCTCGGTCCGTCCGGCTGCGGCAAGTCCACCCTGCTCAACGTCCTCGCCGGCCTGGTCTCCCCCACCGAGGGCACGGTCACCGTCGGCGACGGCACGGTCCGGATCGGATACGTGTTCCAGGCCCCCCGCCTGCTGCCGTGGCGCACCGCCCGGCGCAACGTGGAATTCGGCCTGGAACAGACCGGCGCGTCCCGGTCGGCGGTCCGTGAACGGGCCGCGGCGGCGCTGGAACTCGTCCACCTGGCCGAGCACGCCGACAAGTACCCCAACCAGCTCTCCGGCGGCATGCAGCAGCGGGTGGCGCTGGCCCGGGGCCTGGCCATCGAGCCCGACCTGCTGCTCATGGACGAGCCGTTCGCGGCACTGGACGCGCTCACCCGCTCCTACCTGCAGGAAGAACTCCTGAGCCTGGTACGCCGCACCGACAGCACCACCATCCTGGTCACCCACGACATCGACGAGGCGCTGCTGCTCGCCGACCGGGTGGTCGTCATGACCCAACGCCCGGCCCGCATCGCCTCGATCGTGGACGTGCCGTTCGGCCCCGAGCGCTCGGTCGCCTCGCTGATCGCCGACGAGCGCTACCCCGAGCTGCGCACGTCGCTGCGGGAGCTGCTGCGCCCACAGGTGACCGCCGCGGCCGGGCCGTCGCGCGCGCAGGTGACCGCCGATGCGTGAGCCGCTGCTGGTCGGCCTCGACATCGGCACGACCGCGACGAAGGCGGCGGTCTTCGACGGCGGCGGGCGGCTGCTCGCGGCGGCGACGGCGGCCTATCCGGTGCACCGGCCGCGGCCGGGCTGGGCGGAGCAGGATCCGCAGGACTGGCGGGATGCCACGGCGCAGGTCCTGCGGGAGCTCGGCCGGTCCTGCGACCTGACCGGTGTCGCCGCGCTGGGTCTGGTCAGCCAGGTCAACACGCACGCTTTCGTCGACGCGTCGCACGGCGCGCTCGGTCCGGCGATCGTCTGGCAGGACCAGCGGTGCGCGGCCGTCGCGGCCGAGCTGGACGCCCGGTTCTCGGCCGCCGACCGGGAGCGGATCTGGGGCGGCCCGTTCACGATCGACGCGTCGTACCTGGTCTCGCGGGCGGCGTGGTTCGCCGAGCACGGCGCGTGGGCGCGTACCCGCTGGGTCCTGCTGCCCAAGGATCTCGTCGTGGCGGACCTGACCGGGCAGGTGACCACCGACCCCGTGTCGGCCGTGGGCCTGACCGGCCCGGACGGCTACCTCGGCGAGGCGGTCGAGCTGGTGCCCGGCCTCGGCGAGCGGCTGCCGCCGCTGGCGGAGCCCGCCGCTGTCGTCGGCCGGATCGGCTCCGGGCGGTGGGGACTGCCGGCGGGCACGCCCGTGGTGGCCGGGACGATGGACGCCTGGGGCAACCTGTACGGGTCCGGGGCCGTCGGGGTCGGTGACGGGATGCTCGTGTGCGGCACGTCGGAGATCGCGGCCGTGGTGTCCGACCGGATCGTGCCGACGTTCGGGGTGATCGCGTTTCCGCCGCGTGACGGGCTGATCGTGCACGCCGGGCCGACCCAGGCCGGCGGCGACGCGTTGCGCTGGTGGGCTCAGGCCCAGGGCCGGTCGATCGCGGCCGTGCTGGCCGACGCCGCCACGGCGCCGCCTGGCGCGGGGGGCGTGCTGTTCCTGCCGCACCTGGCCGGCCAGCGCGCGCCACTGTGGGACGCCGACGTGCGGGCGTCGTTCCTCGGTGTCAGCGCGGACACGACCGGGGCGGAGCTGGCCCGCGCCGTGCTGGAGGGCGTGGCGATGTCGGCGCGGGAGGCGTTCGACGCCGTCGCCGCGGCGGCCGGGGTGCCGGTGCGTGGCGTGGCCGTGTCCGGCGGCGGGGCCCGCAGCGACCTGTGGTGCCAGATCAAGGCGGACGTGCTCGGCAGGCCGCTGGGGCGGCTGGCCGTCGCGGACAGCGCCGTGCTCGGGGCGGCGCTGCTCGGCGGGGTCGGCGTCGGGGTCTATCCGAGCATGGCCGCCGCCGCGGCCGCCGCCGTACGGGTGGAGCGCGAGTTCGCCCCGTCGCCGGACGGCGCGGCCCTCGACGAGCTGTACGACGTCTACCGGGCGGCGTACCAGGCGCTCAAACCGGTGCACGCGGCACTGGCCCAGACGCGGAACTGACCGTCCGGACGCGCACCATCGTCGATATCATGGAGCGCAGCCTCGCACGTCATCGCCGAGGGAGAGATTGCCCACTCATCCCGGAATCGCCTGCCGTTGACTAATGTGGACGTTGATGAGAGTCTTTTTGAGCAAGCAAACGGGGATCTGCCAGCCTGCCGCCCTGCCGTGAACCACCGCGGGGTGCGATAGCGGCGTCGGTTCGTTCAATTCGGCACATCGGTGTGCCGGGCCTCTTGCCGGGCACCGGTCTCCGTTTCGCGTGTCGGATCGCCTCCCCATGCAGGGGGCTAAGGAGCGTGCCGAAAACCATGGCAGACATGCCGATCACTCTCGACAACGTCAAGCGCGTCGACTCGATCAGTGTCGAGGACTTCCAGCGCGACCACGTGTCCACGCACACGCCGGTGATTGTCCGCAACCTCCAGCAGGGAACCCGGCTGGGCGGGCTGACCACCGAGGAGGCGTTCGCCGCCGCGTTCGGCGACCAGGTCATCCAGGTGCAGCAGAACTACACCAGCCCGCTGTCGCGCAGCACTGCCGCGGCGCGCCGGCAGGGCCTGAGCCAGAAGGTCCGCAACCGGATCGAGGACCAGCGGCTGGACGCCTACCTGGAGCACGTGCGCGACAACCCGGACACCGACCTGCTGTGCGTCGAGTACCGCACGCCGCAGGCGCTGACCGCGGCGCTGCGGGTGCCGGAGATCTGCCTCGGCGCCGACCGCGCCGAGGACCTCGTCACCTTCACCTTCGTCGCCAACCAGGGCAACTACGCGCACCTGCACTTCGACGGCGACTTCCGCAACGTGCTGCTCTACCAGGTCTTCGGACGCAAGCGGGTGGTGATGGTGCCGCTCGACGCGCAGGAGAAGATCTCGCCGGCGATGAACTTCAGCAAACTGCTGATCCAGAACATGGGCGAGGAGGAGAAGCTGCACCTGCTGCGCTATCTGGGCGCCTACGACTGCGTCCTGCAGCCGGGTGAGGCGATCTACTTCCCGCCGTCGATCTGGCACTACGTCGAGTACATCGACACCGGCATGTCGATCAACTTCCGGTTCGGGCGCGACCCGTTCGCGGCGAAGGTCGTCGACGCCAACCGCGTGCCCTTCTACCCCGACCTGCACGCGGTCCTCGGGCGGGTCACCCGGCTCCCGCAGGGCCCCGAGCGGGCCGCGCTGCAGGAGCGGATCTGGGCCGAGACCGAGCCGGTCCTCGCCGCCGCGCACGCCGACTCGACGCAGCGGCACCGCGCGGTCGACGCCCTCTACCGGTCGCTTTCCGACACCGTGCCCGGCGGTCCCGCCCGGCCGCTGCAGGTCGGCATCGACTGCCCGGTCGCCGAGGCGATGGCGGTCGAACGCTACGACGACACGGTCCGGGCGTGGCGCCGCGAGCTGATGCTCGGCGACCCCATCTGACGTCGCCGGCTCATCGGGGGGAGAGAAAGTTGTTCGAGTCGCTCAGCGTGCTCGACGAGCGCATCCGTGAGGAGCTCGACGAGCACCGCTTCTACTCGCGGCAGAGCTGGGTGCCGCCCACCGTGACGGCGGACGGCGATCCGGTGCACGACGTGGTGGTGGTCGGCGCCGGCCAGAGCGGGCTCGCGCTGGCCGCGCAGCTCAAGCTCCGCGGCGTCCGGCGGGTCGTCGTCGTGGACCGCCAGCCCGTCGACGAACCGGGGCCCTGGTCGACGTTCGCCAGGATGCCGCAGCTGCGTACGCCGAAGTCCATTCCCGGCCCGGACTGCGGCTACCCGCTGCTGCGGTTCAAGACCTGGTTCTGCTCGGCCTACTCGGCGCAGGAGTACGCGCGTTTCGAGTTCATCCCGCTGCCGCTGTGGCGCGACTACCTGGCCTGGTTCCGGCGGGTGCTCGACATCGACGTGATCGGCGGCACCGAGGTCGTCGGCCTGCGCACGGCCGGCGCGGGGCAGCCTGGCGGGCACCTGGAGCTGGACACGGTCGCCGCCGGCGGCGGTGGCCGGCTCAGCGCCCGCAAGGTCTGCCTCGCGACCGGGATGACCGGCGCGGGCCGGTGGGCCCCACCGGACGGCCTGGTCGACGGCCTGCCCGCGCACACCGTGACCGGGGCGTGGGAGCCCGTCGACTGGACGTCGATGCGCGACACCGAGGTGGCGGTCATCGGAGCCGGCGCCACCGGGTTCGACAACGCGGTGCGGGCGCTCGACGCCGGCTGCCGCTCGGTGACCGTGTTCGCCCGCCGCCCGTTCCCGAAGAAGGATCTCTACTTCGAGATGTGGCGGGGGCGCGACGACAGCGGCGTCCGCCCCGACGAGGCCGGGCATCCACCGGCGGACCTGCTGGACGCCCTGCTGGCCTACCACCGGCTGCTGCCCGACCACGACCGGCTGCGGCTGCTCGACCGGCTCTTCGCGCACGGGCGCTCGCCGGCCAATCCGGACTATCTCGCCAGGGTCCGCGACGTCGAGCGGATCCGCATCCTCGAAGGCTGCCCCGTCGACGGCGTCGACTACGACGCCACGGCCGGCAAGGTGCTCATCCGCAGCGGGGACCGGACCCATGCCGTCGACCGGATCGTGCTGGCCACCGGGCCGCAGCCGGGGCTGCACCACCGGCCCGAGCTGGCGTCGCTCGCCGACCGTGTCCTGACCTGGGGCGACCACACCGCGGGCGCCCGGACCACGCCGCCGGAACTGGCCGCCTATCCCAAGCTCACCACGCACTACCAGCTGCGCGCCAAGGACGGCGACGACGCCGGCCTGTCCGACGTGTACAGCCTCGCCGACCTGGTCCACGCCACCGTGGGCCTGCAGAGCATCCAGCACGTGGCACCGGTGGTCGCCGACCACATCGCCGCCCAGCTCTACCGCGACCACCTACCGGACACGCTGGCGTTCGTAGAGCGCCTCGACGACTGACCCGACGGCTCCGCAGACGACTTCCGGGGGGAACGAATGCACGCCACCCAGCACACGCCCAGTTCAGACATGTGGTTCAACTGGAACAACGTTCCGGTCGAGGAGCCGGAGCCGCCGGCCCCCGACGCCGCCGACGGCATCCTGTTCGACGAGACGCTGCGCGACGGCATCCAGGCGCCGAACGTGCGCACGCCCAGCATCGACGAGAAGCTCCGGATCGTGGACTTCATGGCCGAGGTCGGTGTGGGCTCGGCCGACCTCGGCTTCCCCGGGTCCGGACCGGCCGCGGCCGAGCAGTGCGCCCGCATCGCGCGGCACATCGCCGACCGCGGCCTGCCGATCGCGCAGGGCTACGCGGGCCGCACCCACCCCGCCGACATCGCGGCGATCTGCGGCGTCTCGCAGAGCGCCGGAGTCCGCGTCGAGGCGTACGCGTTCATCGGGGTCAGCCCGATCCGCCAGTACGTCGAGGACTGGGACCTCGACATGATCAAGGCCAACATCGTCGAGTCCGCCGACAGCTGCCGCCGCGAGGACGTCGAGTTCGTCCTCGTGCTCGAGGACACCGTGCGCTGCACGCCCGAGATCCTCGGCCAGATCTACGACGTCGCCATCGACTGCGGCGTCGGCCGCGTGACGCTCTGCGACACGGTCGGCGCCGCCGTGCCCGCCGGCACCGCGTCGCTGATCCGCTGGACGACGCGGTACTTCGCCGACCGGGGCCGGCCGGTCGGCCTGGACTGGCACGGCCACAACGACCGCGGCCTCGCGCTGGCCAACTCGCTGACCGCGCTCGCGCTGGGCTGCCAGCGGGTCCACGGCACGATTCTGGGGGTCGGCGAACGCGCCGGCAACGCGTCCATCGACCAGCTCATCGTCAACCACCACCTCGAAGACGGCTCGGCATACGACCTGCTCGCCCTGCGCCGCTACTGCGACTACGCCGCCGACGTGCTCGGCGTGGACATCCCGGACAACTACCCGGCGATGGGCCGCGACGTCTTCAAGACCAGCGCCGGTGTGCACGCCACGGCCATCCTCAAGGCCCACGAGAAGGGCAACCAGCGCGTCAAGGACACCGTGTACTCCAGCGTGCCGGCCAGCTCGCTGGGCCGGGCGCAGGAGGTCCTCATCGACTCCTCGTCCGGCGCGAACAACATCCGGTACTGGCTGACGATGCACGGCTTCCCGGTCGAGGACTCGTCGATCAAACGGATCCTGGACACGGCGAAGACGTCCACCACCCCGCTGGACGACCAACAGATCCGGCAGATGCTCGCGGAGGTCAGCTGACCATGTCCACACCACCCACGGTCCGGCTCGACGGCGGCGTCCTGGTCCTGACGGAGGATCCGGCGCTGATCGCCGCGCAGCTGCGCGGGCAGGGGCCGCCGGCGGCCGAGCTGATCCGGCAGCCGCTGCGCGACAACATCTCCACCGACGAGATCATCCCCGGCTGGTGCTGTTACTGGTACGACCAGCGCCTGGGCGACTTCGCCTACCTCGGCCTGCGTGACCGGCAGTTCGAGGAGGGCGCGATCCGGGCCTTAGGGCCGCAGATCATCGTCAGCGGCTCCGGCAAGGGCTGCGGATCGTCGCGCGAGCACGCCGTCTACGCCGAGAAGTACGCCGGCGTCCAGCTCGTCTTCGCCCGCTCCTTCGAACGCATCTACCAGCAGAACTGCCGCAACGTCGGCATGGTGACCTGCGAGGACTTCGGCGTGCTGGCCGAGCTGATCGACGGCGCCGAGCTGCCGCTGTCGGCGCTGACCAGGCAGGCGACCGGCCTGGAACGCGCGATCATCGACACCGGCGGCCTGTTCGGCTACAACCACGCCTTCCGCGCCGGCAAGCTCACCCAGGCGGCGGCGACGTTCGGGCCGCCGCGCCCGCTCAACTGCGTGGAGAAGATCGTCCAGAGCCATCTGGCCGACCGGCACCCGCGCGACGACGGCGCCACCGTCACGGTCGCCGAGACCTACTTCGTCAAAGCCGACGTGCGCTTCTCCCACGAGTACGTGACCCCGATGGCGGCGGGCATGTTCGAGGAGCAGTTCGGTGCCGACGCCGCCGTCGTCGACCCGTCGTCGACGTATTTCTTCCAGGACCACCTGTCACTGGCCGGGCAGGTGCTCGCCGCACGCCCGAACGGGCTGCAGCTCACCCGCCGGGTCGACGACCTGGCCCGCCGGCAGGCCGAGTTCGCCGCCGCCTCCGGCGGCACCCTGGTCGGGGCCGTGCCCACCGGCGGCAGCCAGGCCATCTGCCACAACTACATGGTCGAGCGGGTCGCCGAGCCCGGCCAGGTCGTGATCGGGACCGACAGCCACACCTGCACCGCGGGCGCGGTCGGCGCGCTCGCCTTCGGCATCGGCGCGACCGACGTCGCGAACGCCTGGTACACCGGCGAGATCCTGGTCAAGGTGCCCCGGGTGGTCCGCATCGAGCTGCGGGGCGCGCTGCGGCCCGGGGTCTGCGCCAAGGATCTGATGCTGACGCTGCTCGCCGACCCGCTCGTGGCCGAGGGTCGCAGCCTCGGCGCGGTGCTGCTGTTCACCGGCGCGGGCCGGCACGGGCTCAACATGGACGAGCGGGCCACCGTGTGCAACATGGCGGTGGAGGCCGGCGCGATGACGGCCATCGTGGAGCCCGACGACGTCACCGCCGCCTACCTCGCCGCCCGCCCCGCCGGCCGGGCCGCACCGCGCCCGCCGGTCGCCTGCGACCCCGGTGCCGCCTACGCCGAGGAGCTCACCGTCGACCTCGGCTCGGTCGAGGCGATGGTCGCGCTGCCCGGCGACCCGCGCAACGCGGTCCCGCTGTCGCAGGCGCCGGCCGACGTACGCGTCGACAAGATCTACGGCGGCTCGTGCACCGGCGGCAAGGCGTACGACATGGACATGTACGCGTCGGTGTTCGACCTGGCCCGCGCGAACGGCGCCCGGGTCCCCGACGGTGTGCAGGCCTACATCCAGATGGGCAGCGACGAGGTGCTGCGGTACGCGACCGAACGCGGCTACGTCGACCTGTTCACCGCGGTCGGCGTCACCGTGCTCCCGCCGTCGTGCGGCGCGTGCATCAACGCCGGGCCCGGTGTGTCGCTCACCCCCGACGAGGTCACCGTCAGCGCCCAGAACCGCAACTTCCCCGGCCGCTCCGGGCCGGGCCAGGTCTACCTCGCCTCACCGTACGTCGTGGCGGCCACAGCCATCGCGGGCCGGCTCAGCTCGGTCGAGGACATGCTCACCACCGGCGGCGCCGCATGAGGATCGCGGTCATCCCCGGCGACGGCATCGGGCAGGAGGTCGTGGCCGCCGCCCTGCCCGCCCTGGATCTGGTCGCCGAGATCTTCGACCTAGACGCCACAGTCGAGCAGTTCGACTGGGGTGCCGACCGGTGGCTGCGCACGGGTGTCGGCCTGCCCGAGGGCGCCGTCGCGCAGCTGCGCGCCGAGTTCGACGCGGTGCTGCTCGGCGCGCTGGGCGACCCGCGCATCCCGGACATGGCACACGGCCGCGACATCCTGCTGGGGCTGCGCCGCGGCCTGGACCTGTGCGTCAACCACCGGCCGCTGCCGCTGGCCACCGGCACGATCGAGCTCTTCCGGGAGAACACCCAGGGCCTCTACGCCGGGGTCGGCGGCACTGTCGGCCCGCCGGACCGGCCCACCGTCGCCATCGACGAGTGCGTCTACACCCGCGACACCGTGCAGCGCTTCCTGCGCTACAGCCTGGGGCGCATCCGCGACGCCGGCCAGCGGCGGGTCACGCTCGTGCACAAGGCCAACGCCGTCCCGCACACCGGCCGGCTGTGGCGGGAACTGTACGCCGCCGAACTCGCCGCCTTCCCCGAACTCGACGGCACCGACGAGTACGTCGACGCGTTCTGCTACCACCTCGTCCGCGACCCCGGCCGCTACCAGGGCGTGGTCGCGCCCAACCTGTTCGGCGACATCATCAGCGACATCGGCGCCGCGCTGCTCGGCGGCCTCGGGCTCGCAGCCAGCGCCAGCATCTGCCCGCAGGCCCGGCTCGCCCTGTTCGAGCCGGTCCACGGCAGCGCCCCGGACATCGCCGGCACCGGCGTCGCCAACCCGTACGCGACCGTGCTCTGCCTGGCCCTGATGCTCGACCACCTCGGCCACCGCGCACCCGCCGACGCGCTGCGGGCGGCCCTGGCCGCGGCCCGCGCCGAGGGGGGCACGCCCGACGTCGGCGGCCACGACACCACCAGCGGCTTCATGACCCGTGTCCTGGCCGCGCTGCGGCACCAGCACCACCGCGCCCGACCCCGAGAGGTGACAGCACAGTGAAGGTAGTCGTCGTCGACCCCATCTCCAGCGGGGCCGCGCTCGCCGACGCGCTCCGCGAACGCGGCACCGAGCCGTTCCTGCTGTACCGGCCCGTGCTCGCCGGGGCGTTCGCCGCCGATCCCGCGCCCGGCGGGAAGCTGCTGCACGAGTCCTTCGACGACACCCTGGCCGTGCTGCGCGACATGGGCGTGGAGGCGGTCGTCGCGGGCACCGAGACCGGGGTGACCCTCGCCGACGAACTGGCCGCCGCGCTGGGCCTGCCGCACAACGCCCCGGAGCGGGCCGAGGCCCGCCGCAGCAAGCTGCACAAGGCGCGGGCGCTGGCGGCCGCCGGTGTGCCCGGACCGGTGACCGTCGAGGTCGGCGACCTGGCGGCGGTGCCCGCGGCGCTGGCGGCCTTCACCCGGTTCCCGGTCGTCGTCAAGCCCGTGGCCAGCGCCGGCAGCGACGGCCTGGCCGTCTGCGCCGACGCCGAGCAGGTCCACCGCGCGGTCGGCGAGCTGCTCGGCACCGCCAGCGCGGTCGGCGGCGTCAACGACACGGTGCTGCTCCAGGAACACCTGACCGGCACGCAGTACGTCGTCAACGCGGTCAGCGTCGCCGGACGGCACGTGCTGACCGACGTCTGGATCTGCCGTTTCGACGAGATCGAGGGCCGGCCGATCCTGCGCCACCAGGTCTCCCACAGCACCCTGGACCCGGCCGAGTGGGCGGTGGTCGAGTACACCTTCGCCTGCCTGGACGCCCTCGGCGTGGTCAACTGCGCGACCCACTCGGAGATCCGGCTGACCCCCGACGGGCCGCGGCTGATCGAGGTCAACTACCGGCTGATGGGCCTGGGCCTGGCCGCGGACGTCTTCGTCCAGGCGCACGGCTACAGCCATGCGACGCTGTTCGCCGACGCGCTGCTCGGCCGCCCCGAGTTCGACGCGTTCGCCGCCCGGCCCTACCAGCCGCGCGGCGACATCGGCTTCGTCATGATGCGGGCCGCGGGGCGGGGAACGGTGAGCGCCATGCCGGGGCTCGACGAGATCCGCCGGCTGCCGACGTTCCGGTGCTTCATCCGGCTGCCGCAGCTCGGCATGCAGATCAAGGACCCGCTGATGACCACCGGCACCGCCGGCGTCGCCTACTACAGCGGCCCGGACGCCGCGGCGATCGTCGCCGACATGGAGACGACCCACGACATCGTCGACAGCGGCCGGCTCTACACGATGAGCGACTCGTGACCGGCCTCGCCCTCGTCGTCGTCGCGGTCGTCCTGCAGGCCGCGGGCAACGGCCTGCTCTCGGAGAACCTGTCGGGCACGGAGAGCCTGCTGCTGTCGTTCCTGGCCTTCGGCATCGCCACCGTCGTCTTCCTCGGCGTCGACCGGTGGCGCACGCGCGACGCAGCGGCCGGTGCCGGCGGCCGCCGGCTGCCGCCGGGCGCCGGGCGGGCCCTGGTGCTGCTCAACGTCGCGACCGCGGTCACGTTCCTCAGCTTCTTCTGGTCGCTGTCGCTCATCCCGGCACCGCTCGCGGTGGCCGTCGAGGCGAGCATCGGCCCGCTCATCCTCACCGGCGTACGGTGGCGGACGCTGGCGGGCGCGCAGCGCACCGGGCAGCTCCTGCTCGGCGGTGTCACGGTCGCGCTGGCCGTCGCCGCCGCCAACCGCATCATCGTCGACTCCACGACGGCCGTGAGCACCCAGCTGTTCGGGGTGGCCGTCGCGGCCGTCGCCGGCGCGTCGGCAGCCGGCATCGCGGTGCTGTCCTACCGGCTCGGCGAGCTGCGCGTCTCACCGGCCCGGGTGACGGCGCACCGCTTCCACCTGACCTACGCGGCCGCCGCCGTGCTGCTGGCCGTCACGTCGGGCTGGTCGACGGTCGACGCGCTCGGCGGACGTGCCGGGTTCCTGCTGCTGGTCGCGACGCTCGGCACCGCCCTGCCGCTGTTCATCCTCCAGGCCGGGCTGCAGACCACGCCGCCCATGAAGGCGTCCATGGTGGTCTCGGCGCTGCCGGGGCTCACCTATCTGGCCGCGTCGGCGGCCGGTCGCCAGGGCTTCGACGCCGTCACGTTCGTCCTGATCGGCGGGAGCATCGTGCTGGCGTTCGCCGGGCCCGCGCTGATCAGCGTGCTGGAGCGCCGTACGGCAGCGGAGGTCTCCGCATGAGCGCGGGCCCACCCCGGTTGGCGGCCCGGGCCGGTGCCGCCCCGTCGTCGGTGATCCGCGACTCGCTGGCGCTGATCTCCCGGCCGGAGATCATCTCGTTCGCCGGCGGGCTGCCCGCACCGGAACTGTTCGACGTGTCCGGTCTGCGCGAGTGCTACGACCGGGTGCTGGCCGACAGCGGACCGCGGGTGCTGCAGTACTCCACCACCGACGGCGACCCGGTGCTACGCGAAGCCGTCGCCGCGCGGCTGTCCCGCACCGGTATGCCCACCGATCCCGGTGACCTGCTGATCACCAGCGGAGCGCAGCAGGCCCTGTCGCTGCTGTCCACCGTGCTGCTCGAACCCGGCGACACGGTGCTGGTCGAGGATCCGACCTACCTGGCCGCCCTGCAGTGCTTCGGCTACGCCGGGGCGCGCGTCGTCGCGGCCCCGACCGACGCCGACGGCATACGCACCGACCAGCTGGCCGACCTCGTCCGGCGCGAGCGGCCCAAGCTCATCTACCTGGTGCCGACCTTCGCCAACCCGACCGGGCACACCCTGCCCGCCGAGCGCCGCGCCGAGGTCGTCCGGGTCGCCGGCCGGCACGGCGTATGGGTCGTCGAGGACGACCCGTACCACGAGCTCCGCTTCCGCGGCGAGCCCGTGCCGGCGCTGTCGTCGCTGGACGATGCAGGCGGCCACACCATCCTGCTCGGCAGCCTGTCCAAGACGGTGGCACCGGGCATGCGGCTGGGCTGGCTGCGGGCTCCGGCCGAGGTCCACCGGGCGTGCCTGCTCGCCAAGCAGGCCCTCGACCTGCACACCTCGACGATCGACCAGGCCGCGGCCGCGGCGTACCTCACCCGGTACGACCTCGACCGTCACCTGAAGACGGTGCGCGAGGAGTACGGCCGCCGATGCACCGCCATGCTCGACGCGCTGGCCGCCGCGATGCCGCCCGGCAGCACCTGGACCACCCCCGACGGAGGCATGTTCGTCTGGGTCCGCCTGCCCGCGGGCCACGACGCCGCCGCGCTGCTGCCGTCGGCAGTCGCGCACGACGTCGCCTACGTGCCGGGCAGCCCGTTCTTCGCCCAGCAGCCCGACCCGCGCACCCTGCGGCTGTCGTTCACCACCCACCGCCCTGCCGTCATCGCCGAGGGCATTCGGCGGCTGGGCGAGCTCCTGGCCCGCTGAGTCCCCCCGGCCGCCGGAGCTCGGCCGAGCGGTGGCGCAAGCTGTCACCCGCCCGGCAGGCGCCGCCCGTCATGGTCCATCTGCGCTGCGGGCACAGCCTGGTGGCGAAGCTGACGGTCGGCCGCCGTCAGGAGATCAGGATGCCGCCGCGAAGGCGAGCTCGTTCGCCGTGAGGCGCCGAAGCAGCATCCGCGTTATGGCGATCTCCTCCTGGGTGAGTCCTGACGCTTCACCGATCGTCGTCGGCACGCAACGGATGCGTTCCCTGAGTGCTTCACCTTCCGCGGTGAGTGCGACCTCGACAACACGTTCGTCCTCGCCTCGACGTCGACGCGTGATCAGCCCGTTCGTCTCCATCCGCTTGATCAAGGGCGTCAGGGTGCCGTACTCCAACTGTAGAGCGGAAATGAGGTCCTTTACCGTGACGGTCTTGCGCTCCCAGAGAACCAGCATCACGAGATACTGGGGATATGTCAGCCCTACTGGTTCGAGGAGGACGCGATAGGCGCTGGTCACGGCGCGCGAGGCGGCGTACAGCGCGAAGCAGAACTGGTCGTCTAGGCGCATCGAGGCGTAGTCGGGCTCATTCGGGCGTATTGGTGACTGCGTCACGAGACCTCCTGCGTCCGTATCGGGCTTCGATCGACAGTGCTTGCGACTCGCTCACGCGGCCTCGTTCAGCCCGTTGCGGCGTCAGCACCGCCAACAAACTAACTTTAGCACGGTTTACTCTTGCACAAGGTATCCGTCGGCAGGACCGCCCCATGTTCGCCTGGTGAGGCGGCTGGCATGATCGACGTGATCATGGCGGCTGCACTCGGCCCCGCATTTCTGCGCGGGCCGCGCGCCACCCGGCCCGCGCAGGATCAGCGGACCTGCCCGCAGGCGCCTCGTGCGGACACCGATTGACCGCCGAGGTGGTGCTCTCTGCCGTGTTTTGCCGCGTACAGCGCCTCATCGGCGCGCCGCAGAGTCGTCTCCGCGTCCTCCAGCTGCCGCAGTGTCACCCCGACGCTGATGGTCCGGCCGCCATCGGCCACCGCAGCCGCTATCCGGTTCGCAATCTGCAGTGCCTCGTCCCGGCTGGCCACATTCAGTAACGCGACGAACTCGTCACCGCCGACGCGGAACACCTCGTCACCCTCGCGCAGCGCCTGACGGATGGCGTCGGCCACCTCGATGAGCGCACGATCGCCGACGTCATGGCCCCACGTGTCGTTGATGGCCTTGAAGCTGTCGATGTCGATGGCGAGCACCGCGGTGGACCATGGAGCGCCGGAGGCCAGTCTCCGGGCCAGTGGGCGGCGGTGGCGCAGCCCGGTGAGCGGGTCGGAGTCGGCCAGAGTCTGCAGCCTGTGCTGTGTGGACATGCGCTCGTAGGAAGCGACGGCGTTGATCATCAGCAGTTCCAGGATGACGGCTGTGTCCGGGAGCGGCTGGACCGAGAGCTCGTCCATGATCAGCGTAGCGGCGTCGAAGTCAGGATGCGGCGTGCCCGGCGGCAGAGTGGCGGCGACCAGAGTGCGCACGCCGACGTCGACGAGTGGTTCGAAACCGCCGAGGCCGACGATGCCCACTTCGCCTCGTGAGTATGCGGACTGGTGTCGTGCTGCGGCGTCTATCAGCTTGGACAGACTTTCCGGCGGGAGGGCGCCGATGGTGTCGACCAGTCGCCGGGAGCCGGACCCGCAGTGGTCCGCCACGACGGTGAGCGGCGGACCGCTGTCGACGAGGTCGTTGGCCCTACGGATGAGCGTCACCGCGCATCGCAGCCCGGACAGGTCGACCGCCGCGCGGCAGAAGCGGGCTGCCAGTTCCGTGAGGTCGTTGGCGGTGGCGATACTCAAGGTGTGGCTGAGCAGCCACTGGGGTGGGCTCGGCTCGGACGGGCCATCCAGCTGGTGGATACGCGCGCCCAGGAGCGTGCCGATCTCGGCCAGCACCGATGCCCAGTGCTTGAGATCGGCCAGGGCGACGTCGGACTCGACCGTGACCACGCCGATGACGGTCTCGTGCGTGCCGCGTACTGGCGCGCAGATCATCGAGCCGACCGGTCGGCGCGCGTGCTGGCCGGGGCAGCCGATGGCAGCGCCGCGGCGCGCGATCGTATGGCCGGTTGTCAGCACTTGCCCGGCCATGCCGTAGTCGATGCGTACTGCCTGCGGCGCGTGCCAGACACCGCTGCAGGCACCCAGGTACAGATGGTTTGCGTTGATCAGCAGAACGTTCACCGAGGCGCCCGTGCGGGTGCTGACGGCGTCGACCACCGCATTGCACGTTCGGTAGACGGATTCACAGGCGCGCACGGCTTGGGCGACCTCATCGACGAGTCCTGTTGCTGCGGTCATGTCGGCAGTCCTCCTTGCTTGAGAGTCGGCGCAGCATCAGCAGCGGCCGTGCCCGGCCGGCTGTCGGCTGCCGTACTCGGACAGCAGTGCGGGCTCGTCGATGGCCCCCTCGTCGGCAAGTCCGAGGAAGGCGTCGACCGCACGGGGATCGAATTGCGTCCCACGCCCCGCCTCCAGCTCTTTGCGCGCCTCGCCGACCCCGAGCGCGCGGGCGTACCGCCGGTCGACGCGCATCGTGGCCCAGGCATCGCACACCGCGATGATCCGCGCCTCGACCGGGATGTCGGCGCCGGCCAGGCCGCGCGGATAGCCGTTGCCGTCATACCGCTCGTGATGTGCCGCGACCAGCGGGGCCAGATCCGGCCGGTTCATCTCCACGAGCAGCCGGGCGCCTTCGTCCGGGTGGCGGCGCATCTGGACCCACTCATCGGCGGTGAGCCGGCCGGGCTTCGCCAGCAGCGACTCGTCGATGCTCATCTTCCCCACGTCGTGCAGGCGTCCCGCGGCGGCCGCGCGCAGCTGCGTCCGCCGATCAAGACCCAGACGCGCGGCGGTCTGTTCGGCCCACCGCGCGACGGCCGTGCCGTGCTCGCGTTCGCTCAGGACGGCGTCGATCTTGTCGGCCATCCACACCAGGTCCTGTGGGAGCGTGCCTTCGGAGTCGACCGGTGTCGTGCGTTCGCGCCGCGCAGATGCCGGGCTGGAGACGAGCGTGTCGCCCGGGAAGTCGCCGCCTGGTTCCACGGTGGGCCGGCCCGCCCGGAGAGCCAGCAGTTCGATGCACACCAGCGCCATGACGGCCGAACGGTCGGCATCGGTGTCTGAGATCGCGGTACCGCGGCGGGGATGCCCGACGAGGATCATCGAACCGCCGATGCCGCCGAGGAGCGTTTGCACGTGCGCCGCAGTCGAAGCCGTGTCCCAGCTCCAGTTCGTCGGGGCCACTGGGCGGCCGTCTCGCCGCAGGAGTTCGACCGCTTCACTCAAAGTGGACGGTTCAGCGAACACCATCACGACTGCCGGCTGCTCTGTGTTGCCCATGGTTCCTCCTCAGGGAGTGCGCGGGAGCTGGTTCCTGGCCCCGCCTGTATGGTAAAAACCTAGTCCACGTGTTCCTCGTGTACAAGGTATTTGGTCGTAATTTGAAGTCAATTGTGTTGACTCACGGTGGGGCTGCCGCCCAGGTCAACGAACGTGGACCTTCCAGCTGGTCTAGATGACAGTCACTTCGGCTGGGGGTCGCGTCGAGCCGCCGGCCGCTCTCGCGATCAGCCATAAAACACGGCGCCGGTTCCCCCGATCCAGGCGGCGCGAGCTGGCTCTTTCAACCGACCCGTGTCTCCTTGGGCGTTTTAGCTTTGACGCTCGATCGGCTGACTGGTCGAGCGATCGCTTAGCGTTCCGATTACGGAACGATGGTTGGCGAGCGAGATATTCCCCAGCTGGCCGCGCGGTCCGCCACCCTCACCTGAGATCGCGGCTTGACCCTCCGCCCGAGGGAGATGGGATTGTTGGCATATGCGCGATGTCAGCTGGCCGAAGACAGATCACCGAGGGGAATGAGAATTGCGGGCTTGGGACGGCGCAGCACTCGCGTGCTGTCACCCGAAGTCACGACCTCCGGGCGAAGCAGACCGCCGGAAGCACCTCGACCCGAGCCGACGCGATTGTCCACGACGCAGCCAACAACTGGGCGCAGCCCACAGAAAGCTTGTGCACAAGCTAAACGTAAGCTAGCTTTTAAGGCTCAGCCTGACGTCGCCAGAAGCCGCATGGTCGTTCTGCGGTCTACCTCGCCGAAGCGTCGGTCGACGTCAGAAGTCCATCCGGCCGTTGCTACGCGGCCGTGGCCAGGCGCGGCGCGGCGCTGGCTAGCGCATTCGAATCGGGGGAAGCGTGGAATTCGATTATGTGATCATCGGTGCCGGTTCGGCAGGCTGCGTCCTGGCGGCACGGCTGTCTGAACAGCCGGATGCGAGCGTCCTGCTGCTGGAGACCGGCCCCGCGGACACCCGCCCGGAGATTCACGTGCCGCCGGCTTGGCCCACACTGTGGGGCACCGAAGTCGATCATGCGTACCGGACGGTACCGCAGGAGGCGATGGACGGCCTGGAGCGCGACTGGCCGCGCGGGCGGACGCTCGGCGGAAGCGGTTCCATCAACGCCATGGTCTACCTGCGTGGCCATCGCAACGACTTCGACACGTGGGCCCAGGACGGCGCACCTGGTTGGGCGTATGACGACGTCCTGCCGTACTTCCAGCGGATGGAGACCGTGCCGCACGGGGATCTGCGGTATCGCGGCTTCCGCGGACCGTTGCTGCCGCAGAGGTCGACCACGCCCAATCCGCTGTCGCAGGTGTTCGTGGACGCCGCCGCACAGGTTGGCCATCCGGTCACCGAAGACTTCAACGGCGCGCTGCAGGAGGGTGTCGGCTGGCATGACCTGACCATCAATGTCGGAAAGCGGCAGAGTACCGCGGTCGCGTACCTGCGACCTGCGCTGAGCCGCCCCAACCTCACGGTGTGGACCGAGTCGCGCGCGACAAGCCTGCTCGTGCGCGATGGACGCTGCACGGGTGTCCTCGTGCGCCATAACTGCGAACTTGTCGACGTACGCGCCAACCGAGAGGTGATCGTGTCGTCCGGCGCGGTGGATTCACCGCGCCTTCTGCTGTTGTCGGGGATCGGGCCCGCGGACGAACTGCGACAGGCGGGCGTCAAGGTGGTGCACGACCTTCCCGGTGTCGGGAAGAACCTGCAGGACCATCCGCTGACCAGTGTGGTCTATGAGTCCACTCGACAGATTCCGCCCGGCAACGCCAACCATGCGGAGACTTCGCTGCTTTATCGCAGCAGCGAAGCCGTCGGTGGGCCGGACGCGCAGATCATGTTCCTGCACGTGCCCTTCCACTATCTGCCAGCGGCCAGCACTCCGCAGAACAGTTTCACCTTCGGTGTGACCGTCGTGCCCCGCAGCCGAGGGTCCATCCGACTGGCGGACGGCGACCCTGAAACCGGTCCGCTGATCGATCCGAACTATCTGGCTGACCCCAGCGATCGGCGTCGCCTGGCCGAGGGCGTGGAGAAGGCGCGAACCATCGCCACGAGTGCGGCATTCGATCCTTGGCGCGGACCGGAACGGCTCCCAGGCGGCAACATCGGGGTCGAAGAGTATGTCCGCGCAGGAACGGGTTCCTACTTCCATCCGGCCGGAAGCTGCAGGATGGGCACTGACGACCAGTCCGTGGTCACGCCGCAGCTACGGGTGCATGGCATCAATAACCTCCGCGTCATCGACGCGTCGGTGATGCCGACACTTGTCAGCGTGAACACCAACGCCGCCACCATCATGATCGCCGAGCGCGGCGCTGAACTGATCCGGGCCGGGGTCTAGCGGGCTGTGCACGTCCATGCCCCGCACGGCCGCGATGCTCGCAGGGTCTACGGCAGGCACTATCCCGGCCATGGCCGCCTGGCAACCGTGCCTAGCTTTCATATCAAACCGGTATAGGAATACCGTAACGGGCGTAGAATGGCGTCCGCAGCGCAGCATCCGATGGCGGCGACGAATCGCCCTAATAGCGCATCTGCCTCTTGCGCCCGCTCGGACCGCATCACGTCTCGCATTACCAATGCTTGAGCAAGCACCATCGCAAGTTCGACGGTGGCGTGGCGCGAACCTTCGAAGGAGAGAACATGAAGTTCACATCGACAACGCGTTCGTTCGGAGTCCTGACCAGTGCGCTGGTAGCGGCTATCGCCGTGACCACACCGATCCTGGCCAACTCCTTCGCCACATCTGCGCGCGCCGAAGAACCCCAGCCCGTTCAACAGCAGGACAAGCCGACGGTGGTGTTGGTGCACGGCGCATTCGCCGACGCGTCGAGCTGGAACGGCGTGATCGAACGTCTGCAGGCCGAGGGATACCCTGTGGTGGCGCCAGCCAACCCACTGCGGGACCTGACAACGGACTCGGCATATCTGCGCAGTGTCCTCAACAGCGTAGAAGGCCCCATCGTGCTGGCCGGGCACTCCTACGGCGGGGCCGTCATGTCGAGCGCCGCCGCAGGTGATCCGGACGTGAAAGCCCTGGTCTACATAACTGCGCTGGCTCCGGACGTCGGCGAGACCACAGCGGAGCTGGTCAACAAGTTCCCGGGCAACACGCTGGGAACGAACCTGCAATCCGTGCCGTTCCCGCTGCCCGGCGGAGGCGAGGGCACCGACCTGTACGTCAAGCGGGAGGCGTTCCGGGAGCACTTCGCCGCCGATGTCCCCGCACCGACCGCGGCCCTGATGGCGGCCACCCAACGTCCGGCCGCGACCGCCGCACTGGAGGGCAAGGCGGCCGAGGCAGCCTGGAAGGTCATTCCGTCGTGGGCGCTGCTGGCCACCGACGACAAGGCGATCCCGCTGGCCGCCCAGAAGTTCATGGCTGAACGCGCCAAGTCCAAGACCGTGGAAGTCAAGGCATCCCATGCCGTCCCAGTATCCCAACCCGGCGCAGTCGCCGACCTCATCATCGAGGCCGCCAACGCCTCGAAGTAGGCCTGGCCGGTAGGGACTGCACGGCCCGTATCCAAAGGGGCCGTCACCAGCATGAGCTCGCATACCAAAGCTCCCGCAGAGCGCGAAGCCCGCATCTGCGGGAGCTTCGGTGTTCTTCACCATGGGGCTGAGGACCGCCTGGACTACAGGTGACAGCGGCGGCCCCACCCGCGGTAGCTCCAGGAACGTCACGATCTCGGCAACCACCGACCGCTGTTGCAGGCGTTGAGGCGCGTCCGGTTCGCCGCGGGCCGCCTGCGACGCGGTGGCGACCTGTCCGTGGCTGCGGCGACTCGGCTGCGTCAGTGTGCCGATGCAGCCACCCACGGTGAGCGAACCGCCACGGCGCGCGGGTGATCCAGGCACCCTGGTGCGGCTGGCCGCGCTGGAGGTGTTCGCTGAGGTCGACGGCTACCTGGTTGACGCGTTCGGTGTGGGCGTCGCTGACCGGGATGCGGCGGTTGCGGGCGATCGCCAGGACGTAGCCCAGGCCGAGGTCTTGCAGGCCAGCGCGTAGTAGCGGGTCCAGTCCGTAGGCCTCGTCGCCGGTGACGAACGCGGCCGGCATCCCGGCGTCGACGGCTTGGCGGATCATGGCCATTGCCAATTCGGGTTTGGTGGCGAACTCGTCCGTGTCAGGGACTCCGGCGGCGGTGCAGCGCAGTTCGTCGTCCGACACGACCTGGGCAGGTACAGCCTGCGGTCGACAAGCGCACGCCCGCGCGGGGACACGTAAGCCAGGAACACCCCGACCTGCTGTCGACGTACGCGCTGGAGTACAGAGGCGCGCAGGAGTGAACGGGCTCTGTCGCTGATCTTGCGATGACTTAGTCAATCTTCCAAGATCTTTAGGTGCATGAGTCGTATGTGGACATTTGTCGCCGCACTTGCGGTTGGTGACCGTTGAACGAGTCCCGCTTGGTCCCCTGTGTGCGGCGCTAGGGTCACGACCGTGTGACTCGCGGCAGATGTGCGCGTCAGATCAGTGTCGGCAGATCTGGGATCACCAGGAAGTCAGTGACGTAACTGGTCACCTTGCCCTCGGCGGCATAGCCGATGAAGGTCGGGTAGATACCGTCGCCCCAGCCGGAGCTTACGGTGATCACGTTCGCTCCGGTGGGTTCATCGGTGAGGGCATCGACTGCGGCGGGTGCCGGAGGAACCTGTGCCGGGATGTAGACCTCGTCCAGTTGGTCGAACTCCCACGGGCAAGCGCCTGCACCGCCACCATGTCCGCCAGCGTGCCGACGCCCGCATCAACGGGATAGCCGAAGAACCCGTCCGCTCCCAGCTCGGCGGGGTCCTGCCCATCCGTTAGCGCCAGCTCCCAGCGCACCGCAGGCTGATCGGTGACAACGAGCTGGAGAGCGGCAGTGCGATCCTGCTTATCGCTCCCGCTCTGGTGTACCGCCGCGACCCATGCGCGCAACCGATACCGGCCGGGCGCAACCGCGACCGTGAACGGCATCGCTGCCACCGCGTCGACCAACGGATCACAGCCGACAACCTGACCGCTCGGCAACGCCACCATGCCCACCGCACGAGCCTCAACGACATATTCGACGTCGTCTCGAGTGATCCGAGCACCGTCAGCCAACACCGTGGCCAAGTCCGGCAGATACGGCATACACCCCTCCAGCTCTACCAGCACACCAGGCACTCTATGAACCAAGCGGCCATCGTAGTGCCAGCCGATTGGAACCTCCGCTGGCCGGCCACACTTGACGCACTGATCTCGGCATGGCCGCCCGGCTCGCCGCAGATGCGACGTCTCAGTGCCGGTGGTCGTTGACCTCTACCCAGCCACGGTTGCCAGCGGATAGCCGTACTCCTCCGCCTTCGCCCGGATGTAAGTCGGTTCGGCCTCGGGATTGAGTGCCCGAATTACCTCTTCACTGAGGGGCAGGAACGCAACGATGTGTTCGACCACTGACCGAACCAAGTCGACCTCGTGGACGTCTTCGGCGTACTCGAGGTACTTCCCCGCGATGTCGTCAAGGAGGATGTCCAGCAGCCAGGAGCCGTCCGGATTCACCTCGTCGTCGTCCGCAGGCGAGAAATCGATGTCATCTCCGGCTTGCCACTGCTCGTCGCCCGCACGGCGCCACAGGACGAAGCTGGCGTTCAGCGTGCCATCCGGATGACTGAAGGCGGGCTCGGAAACCTGGGACCGGAACACGTCCGGCAAGCCGTCGAGCAGGCCTGGCCACAGTTGCCCATCTGTGTAGGAGAACATCGAAGACTCGTGGTAGACGCCACGGATGAAGGCACCGTCGGCCGTGAAGACGATGTCGTACTCCTCGCCGCTGCCGTTGCGCATCGACGCCGCCTCGCCATTGCCCCACGCGCGGTTGTAGGTGTAGTAGTCGCCTCCGATGATCGCGTCAAGGACTGCCAACGCCTTGCATCGCTGCCGCAGCACCTCTATAGAGGGCATCTGCGCAGCGATGTCGTAGACAGTCACGCCAGCATCGTACGACCAGGCGTTCGGATGGGCGCGCCGCACTCATCGCGGCAAGACCGAATAGCCAATGCCAGGCCGCCATGCCGCTGCGTCGCACTCCTCTCGCGGCAGGGCGGACGTCTGCCTCCCAGCCCGCGAAGCGTCCGCGTCGCCGTGGCTTGGGTCAGTCCCGGCAGATCCGGAGATGTGGTGCGCTCGTCGTCGCCGGTGCGGCCCGATCTTCATGCGGTGGGCACTCTGTCCGGCGCCTGCATTGCCTGGGCCACTTGACCAGCGGCAAGATGCGCTTCCAGCCCACCAACTGGTCCCCCAGACGCAAGAAAGGCCGATCCCCTGACCGGGAACAGCCTTCTAACCTGCATATTTACCCTGTCGGGCTAGCCGGATTCGAACCGACGACCCCTTGACCCCCAGGGTTGTTGTGAGGGCCAGCGGTGTAATAGGCAACGTTTGCCGAGGTCGCCCGGCTCCGGGCCCGCCGCGTCTGCTGAGGGGGATGGTAGGCACCGACGGCCCGGTCGCGCCGGCGAACGGCCGGCGGTTACCAGGGCGGGGGTCTCGGACCCGACTGGCGGCACTGGTGTCCGCCGACGCACACGGCCAGGGCAGCCGCTGTCGTTCGAACGCATCCCGAGCCGCTATGGCGCCATACGGTCGCCGGCTGGCGATCGGAGTCCGGTGAGGCAGTGATCGAGGAGGTCGGGCACGTCCTGAGGGCGAAGGGCGTCGGCGCCGAGCAGCAGTCGATAGTAGACGGGGGCGTAGAGCAGCTCGACCATGGCCCGGGTGGGAATGTCGGCGCGTAACTGACCGACGGCTACGGCTGTGACCAGCCGTGCCTGGCACGCTCGGGTACGGGGTTCGATGATCGTTTCGAGGATGGCTGCGCCGATCGCCGGGGCGCTCTGCGCTTCGGCGATCACGCCGCGGAACACGACGCCGATGTCGCCGTTGAGCAGGTTGACCAGTTCGGTGATCTGGCCGCGCAGGTCGGCGACGACGTCTCCGGTGTCCGGGAAGTCGAGCGCCTCGCCGACGTGGTCGTTGATCGCGTCCAGCGCCAGGGCGCCTTTGGACGGCCACCAGCGGTAGATCGTCGTCTTGCCGACGCCGGCCGCCGCGGCGATGGCTTCGATGGTGACGTTGGCGTGGCCGTTGCGGGCGATCAGCTCGATGGTGGTGTCGAGGATGTTCCTGCGGGCCTGGGCGCTGCGCCGGTCCGGGTTCGGGGCGGGGGTCATGGCGCTGATCCTACCCCATCCACGATACGCAACGTTTCGCGTTGACAAGAATCGCCCACCGCCCCTACAGTCACCAACGCAACGATACGTAGCGTATCGCTACAATGAAAGGATCATCAATGCGCAAGATTGTCGCCAGCTACTTCATCTCCGTTGACGGCGTCGTCGAGTCCCCCCAGAGCTGGCACTTCCCGTACTTCAACAGCGAGATGGGCGCCGCGGTCGGCACCCAGATGGCCGAGTCCGACGCGCTGCTGCTGGGCCGCCGGACCTACGAGGAGTTCGCCGCCCATTGGTCCACGCAGGGCAGTGACGTCGAGTTCGCCGACCAGATCAACGGTACGACCAAGTACGTCGTGTCCCGCACGCTCAGCTCCGCCGACTGGCGCAACACCACGCTGCCGGGGGCCGACCCCGTCGGGCAGATCAGGCAACTCAGGGAGCAGCCCGGCAAGAACATCTCGGTCACCGGCAGCCCGACCCTGGCGCGCTGGCTGCTGGCCAACGATCTCCTCGACGAGATCTCCCTGCTCATCCACCCGATCGTCGTGGGCAAGGGCCAGCGGCTGTTCGACGGCGACCAGCAGCAGAGCCTCGCGCTGGTCCACTCGGCCACTTTCAGCACCGGCGTCGTGCACGCCACCTACCGCACCGTCTAGGAGGAATCATCATCGTGGACAGCTACCTCACCGCCCTGCCCGCAGCCCAGCGCGAGGTCACCGACACCCTCACCCCGCTGATCGACAGCGTGCTGCCCGGCCGCGGCGCGCTCTGGCACGGTCACCCGGTGTGGAGCCTGGGCCCGAAGCCAGGAAACACCCCGGTCGCCTACCTCAAGGCACACAGCACATACGTGACCTTCGGCCTGTGGCGTGGCCAGGAGATCTCCGACCCGTCCGGCCGCCTGCAGCCCGGCGCCCGAGCCATGGCGGCAGTCAAACTGCGCGCCCCTGCCGACATCGACCCCGCTCTGTTCACCGCCTGGCTCGACCAGGCCCTCGCCCTGGAGACCCGATGATCACCCTCAGCGCCATCGACCATGTCGTCCTGCGCGTCATCGACGCCGCCGCGATGGAAACCTTCTACCGCAACGTCCTCGGCTGCACGGTCGAGGACCGCCGCGAGGACGTCGGCCTGCTGCAGCTGCGCGCCGGCACGTCCCTCATCGACCTCGTCACCATCGACGGCCTTGGCAGTTGCACGGTCAACGGCCGCGCTCGTGGTCACGGCCGTGTGCCGTCGCTTCCGCCGCGGCCAGTGGGTGAAGCAACAGCAGGCCGACCCGCACCCGCCAGCGAATCCCGTCGCTGAGCTGTCGTTTGTCTCACTTCGGCGGCCGTCCTGGCTTGCGGCCCTTGGGCAGCAGCGGTTCAAGCGCCGCCCACTGCGCATCGGTCAGGTCCTGCCACCTCGCCGCCGGTATGGTGGCCACGTGGTAGCCGGTTTGCGTTCTTCTTCGTCGTTGGACGGTCTACCGGAGATCTCGCTTTATATCGATCAGCGACACGCCGCGTCTGCGGACTGGGCTGGTCACGGCCGCCCGTGACCTGGAGATTAGTGCGCCGTCCGGGAGCGGTGGGCGAACTTCGGCGTCGCCGCCGAGGACTACTTTGACTACGTAGGGTCCAGTCGGCTGCCTGATCCGCCTCGAAAGACGCCGCGACCGACATCGTGCGCACACTCCTGGCCGCTGCAGGCGGGGACAAACGATCTATCAACTGGCGGCTGGAGGGTCTGGAGCGGCGAACCGGATGTCCGCACATCAGCGACGAGATCTACTGGCCTGCCGGGCGATCCTGGACGGCCGAGGAGATCATCGAACACGTCGAGGCCTGTACGTCGATCGCCCTGTGATCTGCGGCGGGCGCGGACGGACCAGGGACCGGCGGCGGCGAGGTCGCCGCGCGCCGGGCACGCGCGGGTGGACGTATGCTGGCCGGCGGCGAAGGGAGCGCGGATGATCCGGGTGTTGCTGGCCGAGGACGTACGCGTGCTGCGGGAGGCGCTGGCGGAGCTGCTGGGCTTCGAGGACGACATCGAGGTCGTGGGGACCGTCGAGCGCGGCGACGAGGTCGTCGCGGCCGCGTTGCGGCACCGGCCAGATGTGGCCGTGGTCGACATCGAGATGCCGGGCCTCGACGGGATCGACGCCGCGTTGCAGTTGCAGCGCGAGCTGCCCACCTGCCGGACGTTGGTGTTGACCGGGGTGGGACGGCCGGCCAACCTGCGACGTGCAGTGCAGGCGCAGGTGGCCGGATTCATGCTCAAGGACTGCGGGCCGCGCGAGGTTGTCGACGCGATTCGCGCCGTGGCCGCTGGTGGGAGGGTCATCGACCCCCACCTGGCCTACGCGACGCTCGGTTCCGGCCGCAGCCCGCTGACCGAGCGGGAGACCGATGTGCTGCGGCTGACCGCTGCGGGAGCCACGCCGCGCGAGGTGGCCACGAAGTTGTTCCTCACCTACGGCACGGTCCGCAACTACCTGGCTTCAGCGGTGACCAAGCTCGACGCCAGGAACCGGGTCGACGCGATCAGGATCGCGGCCGAGGCCGGCTGGGTGTAGCCGACCACGCTGAGCGGGCCGCAACGGAACGTATGCGGTGAGCACGAAACCGTCGTGGTCGGACTCCGCACTGAGTCGACCGCAGGCGGCGGCGAGCCGGGCCCGCAGGTTGACCAACCCGGTTCCGGCGCCGGCGGCGGCGAGGCCGGGTTCACCGTCGTTGGTGACGCGCAGCCGTGCCGTCCCGTCCCGCGTGGTCAGCGTGATCTTGCAGGTGGTGGCGGTGGCGGTGTGGCGGACGACATTGGTGACCGCCTCCCGCACCACCGTGGCCAGCAGCGTGTCAATGTCGGCCGGCAGGGCGGCGGCGCCGACCGCCACCTCGGCGTGGATCCCCGACGCGTCGAGCAGGGAGCAGACCGCCCGGAGCTCTTCGGCGAGCCGGAGTTCCGGGGCGCCCGAGATTGCCGCCTGGATGTCCGCGAGCCCGCGCAGCGCAAGTGTGCCCAGCTCGCGGAACTCGTGCCGGGCCCGGACGGGGTCGGCGTCGACGAGCCGTGTGATCAGCTCGCATTTCAGGCCGATCGCCGTGATGCTCAACCCCAGCAGGTCGTGGACGTCCCGGGTGACCCGGAGACGTTCGCGGACCACCGCCAGCCGGGCCAGTCCGGCACTGGCCTGCGCGAGTTCGCGCGCCACCTCCGGCAGGCGGCAGTAGGCGTACGCCTGGATCAGTGCCCCGGTGAGGCTCGCGACCAGGTAGACGTGGTCCCCCACGGTTGCGCCGGACGGCAGAACCAGCAGCAGCTCCGCCGTCACGATCGCCAGGACACCGAACGACCACGGCCGACGCCACCGGTACAGCGCCGCCCCGGCCGCCAACGTGATCGTGGGGGCGAAATGCGGGCCGGTCAGCGCGACCGCCACCGCGAGGATCACCAGGTGCAGGGGCAGGGTCCACCGCCACCGGCGGGGTGGGCGACCGGTCACCTGAGGAGCACCGTGGTACATCTGCAGGATCGCGCACCCGGCCAGCGTCAGCAGCACGAGCACCCACCCCGCGAAGCTCGGCCGAACGTAGAACGCGAAGTTGACCAGCACCAGCAGCGCGCAGTTGACGGTCGTCGCCAGGGTGAACAACCAGGCCAGCCGCGGCGAGATCGTGGTCGACGGGAACGCGGAGGCGTCCGGGTCGGTCTGCCCGCCGGCAAGTTCCCGCCGCGTATCGATGATCGACCGTGCCGTGTGCGCCGCTCGCCGAGCGGTCACGGCGATCTCGGCCAGCCGGGCCCGTGCCTGCTCGCCGTCCAGGCCGAGCCGGCTCAGCCGAACCACCGAGGACAGGTCGGCGCCCAGCGTGACTCGCATCCGTTCGGCATTGTGGATGCGCTCCTCGGCCACCGCGAGGGCTGCGTAAGCGGCTCGTTCGGCTGTCAGGCGCCGGGTCACGTCGGTGAGCAGCAGCACGCCTAACAGGTTCGCCCCGACGAGCACGTCGATGACCAGCCTGCCGACCAGGGCGAGCCCGTCCGCGCCCACCCGGCCGAACACCGCGCTCAGGCCGACGTCGAGCGCGATCACCATGACGGCCGAGAGCCAGGAGATCCGGTGCGGCAGGGTGAACAGCACCGAGGCGACTACCGCTCCGGCGACCGGCCCCCACACCTCACCGATCAGGAGGTACGGGCCGAACGCCAGCAGCGCCTGCCCGGCCAGTGCCCACAGGTTCGCCCGCGGCGACAGCCGCCGTGCGCCGATGACCAGCACCGTCGCCGCGAGACCGCCGACCGCTGCCACGGCGATGAGGCCTGACAGTGCGGTGAGCCCCGATGGCCCGTACTCGCCGGAGAAGACGAATCCACTGCGAGCCACGAACCAGGCGGCAAGGGTGATGATCAATAGCGCCTGGGCCGTGGTGGCCCGTCGCCCCACTCCGCCTCCGTGACCTCGATAGAGTGCATATTGCATACGTCCGGCCCGCACCTGTCAACATGATGGGCGGCACTGTGCGCCAGGGGCCGGTGCGCTCGTGCACTGCCGCCGGCACCTGACACGGCGCAGGATCGGATCATGACGAACAACGCGGAGATCCGGCCGTACCGGATCGACATTCCCGAGGCCGATCTCGCCGACCTGCGGGCCCGCCTGGACCGGACGAGGTGGACCGATCCCGCGCCCGGACCCGGCTACGGGGTGGGTCTGGACGAGGTGCGCCGGCTCGTGGACCATTGGCGCTCCGGCTTCGACTGGCGCGCCCAGGAGGCGCGGATCAACCAGTATCCCCAGTTCACCACCGCTATCAACGGGCAGAACATCCACTTCCTGCACGTACGCTCGGCTGAGCCGGCGGCGATGCCGCTGATCCTCACCCACGGCTGGCCTGGATCAGTCGTGGAGTTCCTGGACCTGATCGGCTCGCTCACCGATCCGATCGCGCACGGTGGCGACGCGGCGGATGCGTTCCACCTGGTGATCCCGTCCCTGCCGGGTTTCGGCTTCTCCGGCCCGGCCACCGACACCGGCTGGGGCACCGAACGCACGGCCGCGGCCTGGTCGGAGCTGATGTCGCGCCTGGGATACGAGCGCTACGGAGCGCACGGCAACGACGCCGGCTCGATGATCTCGCCGCGGCTGGCCGCCCATGCCGGTGAGCGGGTCGTCGGCGTACACGTCATGCAGGTGTTCTCCTTCCCCTCCGGGGACGCTGCCGAATTCGCCGACATGTCCGATCAAGACATGGACCAGATGCAGCAGCTGCAATGGTTCATGGCCGCGAAGTTCTCGTTCAATCAGCTCCACTCGCAGCAGCCGCAGACCCTCGCCCACGCGCTGGCCGACTCACCGGCCGGCCTGCTCGGCTGGAACCTGCAGCTGATGGACGACGAAGCGATGGGCGGCACGCGCCTGGACGACGACTTCGTGGTGACCAACGCCGCCATCTACTGGCTCACCAACACCGCCGGTTCGTCGATCCGCTTCTACCACGAGGACGCAGACGCCGACCACGCGCCCGCTGAGCCGAGCACGTACCCCTTGGGCGTGGCCGGTTTCAGAGGCGACTTCACGGGCGTCCGGCGTTTCGCCGAGCGCGACCACAAGAACATCACACAGTGGCGCTTGTACGACGCTCCCGGCGGGCACTATGCCGCTCATCTGGAGCCGGAGCTGGTGGCCTCCGACATCCGGGAATTCTTCCGCGCCCTCCGCTGAGCGTCGGATCCACTGGCAGCGGTGGCGGAGCCCGTGTGGTCCGCCTCCGCAGCACCGCCACACGGGAATGTACAAAAAACGGGTCAGGTGCACATTCGGTGGTGACGGTCGGTAGCGAACATCTATGTTGGATACTCGCTCGGGTGTGAAGATGATCAAGTTGTCAGGGCGGTGTTCGCCGGGTTGGCGCCGCTGGTCCTGGAAGAGGTCGTCGACATAGGCGCGTGGATCAGGATCCGGGCACTCACGAGAGCCCATGCGTTGCCTTGCCCGGACTGCGGCGCAGCCAGTGGGCGTGTGCACGACTATCACGAGCGGACCGTGAACGACGTCTGCGTCGATGCGCGCCGGGTGACGATCGCGGCGACGGTGCGTCGGCTGGTCTGCCCGACGAACGGGTGTCGGCGAACGTTCCGTGAGAAGATCACCGCCTGAACGTACGGTGCCCTGTGGGGCGGCACGCCGAAAGGCGCGCCGCCCCGCAAACGCGTGAAAACCGGCATGCCCTCAGCGATCGTAGGCCGTGGATGGCACGATGGCAGCCTGGTGCTCGACCGCGGCACGCCTGGCCCTGGCCGGGCGATGTCGGTGGCGGGCCTGGTCAAGGTCGGTGACTCGCAGGCGGCGGCGCGGGCGGTCAACGCCTACGAGCTGATGCCGTGGGACGTGGCGCAGGTCGTCGGTGCGGTGACGCCGATGCTCGCGGTCGCCGTCGGGATCCGGCTGCTGGCCGGGTTGGCGAGACGGCTCGCCGCGGCCGTGACGCCGATCATGATTGTCGTGGTCGTCGCCGGGATCTCCTCGGCGTGGGCGCGGATCGTCCATCGACTGCGGCTGCTTCAGCAGCGGCGGTGCGCTGCCGATCGGGCAGAGTCCAGTGGACGTATTGCCTCTCACTCTTCTCGGGCACGCCGAAGCCGCCAGCCTGGACTCCAGGTGGACGGCTCCACGTCCGGCGGGACCCGGGGTTCGTCGCGACCGCCCGCTCAGCTACCGAGTATGTCCAGGGTCGGCAGCGCCGACGACGGGGCACGGCCGTCGGCGGCGAGGAGCAGTTCGACCTCTGCGGCGTCGGCCATGCCGAGCCGGCGATAGATCGCCAGGGCCTCCCGCAGTGCCTGCTCGCTGCGCGCGCCCTCGCCGAGGCTGCGGCATGCGACGCCGAGGTGGTGAAGGTCCAGCGCCTCCATCGAGTAGGCACGCAGCTCTCGGTGGATGACGAGCGCCTCGGTGAGCGACCGGGCGGCCTCGGCGTGGTCGCCGGCGGCCTGACATACCTGGCCGAGGTAGCTGAGCGCGGTCGCCTCGCCCCAGCGGTCCCCGATCTCGCGGCGGATCGCCAGTGCCGTGAGGAATAGCTTGCGGGCGGACTCCAGGTCACCGGCTTGCAGGTCCTCCTCGCCCAGGTTGCAGACGGTGATCGCTTCACCCCAGCGGTCGCCGACCTGGCGACGGATCGCCAGCGACGCCAGCAGGTAGCGCCGCGACTGTGCGATATCGCGCTGGTCGCCGCAGACCGCACCGAGCCCGTTGAGGGCCTGGGCCTCGCCGTGCCGGTCGCCGGTCTCCCGGCTGAGTTCCAGGGCCTGCTGGTGGCAGCGGGTCGCCTCGGCGAACCGCTGCCGTTCGCGATAGGCAGTGCCGAGGCTGCTCAGCATCGTGAACTCGGCCCGGCGGTCGCCACAGCCCCGAGCGCAGGCGAGCCCGATCGTGTGGGTGGCGATCCAGTCGTCCCAGTGCTTCTCCAGGTGGAACAGGCCCCAGAGCAGGTTGGCCAGACGCCATCCGATCTCGTACTCGCGGTGTTCCCAGCCGAGCCGGACCGCAGCGACGAGGTTGCCCCGCTCGACCTCGAACCAGGCGAGCGCTTCGTCGTGGTCGACAAACGCCGGCACCTCACCCGCCGTCGCCTCCTCACCCCATCCGGGGGTACGCCGGCGATGCGGCGCCACCAGCGCGTCGGCTGCCGCAGCCGCGCGCAGGTCGTAGGTGAGCAGCCGGCGGACGGCGAGCCGGCGGTCGCCGGCGGTGTCATGCGCCTCGGCCTGTTCCATGGCGTAGGCGCTGAGCAGGTCATGGAAGGCGTATCGCCCGGTGGCGTGCTCGCTGACGAGGTGTGCTCGGGACAGGTCGGTGAGCAGTTGCCGGGCCTGCCCGGCCGGGATCCCGGCGAGGCTTGCCGCGGCGGGCACCGTGATGTCCGGGCCTCGATGGAGTCCGAGCAGGCGAAAGAGGGCAGCGGCCCGTGTCGGCAGCCGCTGGTAGGACCAGGAGAAGACGGAGCGGACCTGACTGAACTGGTCGCCGCCGTCGACCGCGTCGAGGCGCCGCTGGGCGTCGGCGAGTTCGGCTGAGAAGGTGGCGAGCGGGAAGGTGGGGTGTGCGGCTGCTCGGGCCGCGATGATCGCCAGGGCCAGTGGCAGCAGGGCGCAGCGGGTGACGAGTTCGCTCACCGGGCCTGGTTCGGCCGCGATCCTGGCCGGGCCGAGGTGTCCGGCGAGTAGACGGCTCGCTTCGTCGGTGCTGAGCAGGTCGAGCGTGATCGGGTGTGCGCCTTCGACCGCGACGAGGCCGGTGAGCTGGTTGCGGCTGGTGACGACGACGAGGCAGCCGCTGCTGCCGGGAAGCAGGGGTCGGACCTGGTCGACGTGGCGGGCGTTGTCGAGCACGATCAGCATGCGGCGTTCGGCGACCAGGCTGCGGTAGAGGCTGGCCTGGGCGTCGAGACCGATCGGAATCTGGTCGGGCGGGATCGCGAAGGCGTCGAGGAAGCCGCGGATGGCCTCGGCCGTGGTGACCGGCTCGCGGGTCGGGTCGAACCCGCGCAGGTTGACGAACAGCTGGCCGTCGGGAAACCCGAGGGCTGCCCGGTGCGCCCACCGCACGGCCAGTGCGGTCTTGCCGATGCCGCCGGTGCCGTGGATCACCGCGATGACCACCGCGTCCTGGCCGGTGGCGTCGACGAGGCGGTCGAGCGTGGTGAGGGCGGCGTCGCGGCCGACGAAGTGCCGCACCGGGGCGGGCAGCTGCCGCAGGGCGGTCGGCCCGGCCGGCGCCGCCGCGACGACGGGGCTGGTCGGGGGCGGTGCGGTGGGCACGGTGTTGCGCAGGATGTTCGCGTGCAGGTCCTGCAGTTGCGGGCCGGGGTCTAGGCCCAGTTCGTCATGAAGGCGCCGTCGCAGCAGGTCGTAGGCGCGCAGGGCGTCGCTCTGCCGACCGGATCCGTGCAGGGCGCGCATCAGCAGGCCGACCATGATCTCCCGGAGGGGGTTCTCTGCGACGAGCTCGATCAGTTCCGAGACCACCTGATGGTGGCGGCCCTGGCGCAGTTCGAGGTCGAGGCAGTCCTCCACGATGGTGAGTCGCCGCTCGTTGAGGCGGGCGCTGCCGGCCTCGATGGCGCGGCCGGCGAGTCCGGCCAGCGCCGGGCCCTGCCACAGCGCCAGAGCGTCGCGGAGCTTCGCCGCCGCGTCGGCGATCCTGCCGACCGCCTGTTGTTGTTGGGCCTCGGCGACGCCCGCCTCGAAGACCTGCGCGTCGAGCTGTCCGGGATCGAGGTGGATGCGGTAGCCGGCCGGTTCCGCCGCGATGACGTGTTTCCAGTTGCCGGCGCCGGGCAGCCGTTGGCGCAGGGCGGAGATGCAGTTCTGCAGTTGCCGGGGTGCGGTGGCGGGCGGGGCGGTGTCCCAGACCGCGTCGATGAGGTAGTCGCGGCCCACGAGCTGGTTGGGTGCCAGCAGCAGTACGGCCAGGATCCGGCTCTGTCGTCGGTCGAGTGTGCACGGCTGCCCGTCCTGGCCCAGGACACGCAGTGCGCCAAGAATCCGGTATCTCACTGGTCCTCCACGGTGGTGCGCCGAGCGCTTCCGCAGGACATTCATGATAATGGATTCATTGAACTAGGTGTAGCCGCTGGTGCGGGTGAATTGCCAGTGAAGAAAACCGTGCGGTTTCGATGAAACGCCCCGGCCATGCTGCCTGCCATGAAGACGGTGATGGACGCGATCGCCACGGCGGCCGGCCGTGGCGGCACCGTGACGGTGGCGGGGATCGGATCCCGGCCCGACACCAGCCTGCCCTGGGCGCGGCTGCACGACCGGGCCCACCGGCTCGCCACCACGCTGGCCGCCCACCACATCGGTCCCGGCAGCCGGGTAGGCCTGCTCGGCGACACGAGCATCGGCCTGATCACGGCGATGCAGGCGATCTGGCTGCGCGGGGCCGCCTTCACCGTGCTGCCGGTCCCCGGCCTTACCGGACGCCGCACGCACCTGGCTCACCTGCGCGCCGTCACCGCGGACGCAGCCTTCGACCTGGTCATCGTGGACGACGACCTGACCTGGCTCGCCGACGAACTGCGGCCCGCCGTGGCGGTGCGGTCCCTGCAGACGCTGACCGCGACGCCCGCCCTGCCCGGCGAGGTCGTCCACCCCGGGCCGAACGCGCTGGCGGTGCTGCAGTACACGTCGGGTTCGACGAGCACTCCGCGCGGGGTGCCGGTGACGCATGGGAACCTCGCCGCCAACCTCGACGCGATCGAGGCGGCGCTGGGCCGCGATTCTCTCGACCCCGCGACCGCTTGCTGGCTGAGCTGGCTGCCGCTCTACCACGACATGGGCCTGATCGGCTTCCTGGCGCTGCCGATGTCGCGCGGCTGCCCGCTGGTGCTGCAGTCCCCCATCACCTTCGCCATGCGGCCGGCGAGCTGGTTGGAACGGCTCTCCCGGCACCGCGCCACGAGCACCGGGGCACCCAACTTCGCGTTCGGGCTGATGGCGCAGCTGCTGGAAGGCGAAACCGGCACCGACCTGAGCTCGGTGCGCCTCCTCTTCTCCGGCGGGGAGCCCATCGACGCGCCCACGATGTCCCGCTTCGCCGACGCCGCGGCGCGGCACGGGCTGGATCCCGGTGCCGTCGTCGGCGCCTACGGGCTCGCCGAATCGACTCTGGCGGTGACCTTCGCCCAGATCGGCAGGGGCGTCACCGTGGACGAGGTCGACCGGGAGACGCTGGAACGCGACGGCGTGGCGCTGCCCGCCTGCACCGGTCGGGCGACCCGGAGGCTGGTCCGGCTCGGCAATGCCGTGCCGGGAACCTCGCTGCGGATCGTCGACCCGGGAACCGGGCAGTCGGTTCCCGCACGCACCGTCGGCGAGGTCGAGGTGAGCGGACGATCAGTCGTCAGCGGCTACTGGGGCGAGCCGAGAAGGACCGGCGGCTGGCTGCGCACCGGCGATCTCGGTTACTTCGCCGACGGCGAGCTGGTCATCTGCGGCCGGGTCAAGGACGTGCTCTTCGCAGCCGGGCGCAACGTCTACCCGCAAGACGTCGAGGCGGTGGCGACCGGGGTGCCCGGCGTACGCCCCGGCGGTGCGGCGGCCTTCGCCATCCCCGCCGACCGAGGTGACCGGCTCGTCGTCGCGGTCGAGTCGCGGAACACCGACATCGAGTCACTACGCCGCGCGGTCACGGTCGCCGTCGCGGGCGAGACCGGCCTCGCCCCCGCCGAGGTGGTGATGGTCCGCCCCGGCCGTCTGCCCAAGACATCCTCCGGCAAACTGCGCCGCTCGGAGACCCGGCGCCGCTATCTCGCCGGCGAACTCACCGACGGCACCTCACCCTCACCAGATCGGAGCCTCCGATGACGACGGACATCGCGGCCGCCCCGCCGCGCGAGCGAGCCCGCGCCGACCTCGCGGCCCTGCTCGACGTGGACCTCACCGCCGTGCCGGACCGCGCGTCACTGCGCGACGGCCTGGCCCTGGACAGCCTGACGATGATGCGCGTGCTCACCTGGCTGGAGACGCGCGGCGTGCCGGTCATCGCCGAGGAACTGCTCCCCGCGACCGTGGGCGACCTGCTGTCGCGGCTGGACAGCCGCGGCGAGGGGCCGCGGCTGCGGATCGGCGGGCTGCCCGGGATACCCGAGCACCTGCGGGCGGCACCACCTCACGACCCGCTCGTGCCGGTGCTGGAGACCCGGGCGCTGCGGCTGACCCCGATCGTCGGCGAAGACCTGGGATTCCTCTACGCCCTCGCCGTCGAACCGGAGACCGGTTTCCGCTGGCGCTACCGGGGATCGATCCCGCAGTTGGAGCGGTTCCGGGCGGAGCTGTGGAACCAGGTGCTCCTGCAGTACGTGGTGCGCCGGGTCGCCGACGACACACCGGTCGGGCACGTGGTGGCCTACGGCGACGAGCTGAGCCTGCGGCATACCTACATCGGGGCGGTGTTCCACCCGAGCAGCGCGGGCACCGGACTGCCGGCCCAGGCCGTCTCGCTGTTCGTCCGGCATCTCTTCCACACGTTCCCCCTGCACAAGATCTACATGGAGGTGCCGGGGATGAACTGGCCGCAGGTGCAGAGCGGCCAGGGCAGCCTCTTTCAGGTCGAGGGGGTCCTTCGCGATCACGACTACTACGCCGGGCGCCTCTGGGACAAGTACATCTGCGCGATCTACCCCGCCGGTCGCGAGCCCGCGGCTTCCTGACCTCCGGCCGCCGTTGGCGCGGCGACCGGAGTCGGCCCCGCTAGGTGCAGCGGCCAACCGCGACCCACCGGGCAGGGCCCTCCCCCATCCACAAGCGTCGCTTCATCGGAGCGGCGCAGGAAGGAGATTCGATGAATCTCAACTGTAACCGCCACCGCGCGGTGATGGCCATGGCCGCGGCAGGGGTGCTCACCGCCCTGGCGACCAGCGCACCCGCCTTCGCCGCCCCGGACACCGAGACCAGCGAACCGCAGATCGCCGCTGGCGCCGCGAATGTGGTCGTCCCCCGTACCGGCCTCAACTCCGCCAGGGGCGACAAGGTCGTCGAGATGGCCTACCAGGAACTCAACAGCGATCGCACGATGGAGACCCCGATGGGCTCCAACTGCAACTACTACTCCTCGCTGTGGAACAAGCCCTGCCAGGCCTGGTGCGCCGACTTCATCAAGGTCGTCTGGAAGAACGCCGGTGTGTACGACTGGCAGCGGCTCGACTCCGAGGCCGGCACGACGGCCCGCTGGGCGCGTACCTACGGCCGGTGGCACCCGGGCACGGCCGGGATCATCCCTGGCGCCGCAGTGACCTACAACAGCTCGGGCGACCCCTTCGTCGACTCCGATCACGTCGGCACTTTCGTCGGCTGGGTCAACGGCTCACCGAAGGTGGTCTCCGGCAACTTCAACAACCAGGTGTACAAGCACAACCTGAGCTACGGCACGCCGATCGCCGGCTGGGCCGACCCCTCGTAGTGGACCACCGGGGCGCGCCCCGCACCGGGTGCGCCCCGTCTCTCGACCGTCTGGAGCTGACGACCGATGACCGCCTCGCCCGCCCGCCTCGCCGCCGTCTTGCTCACGCTCGCGATCGGCGGCTGCACCCCGGCCGTCCAGCCCGACGCGTCGGTGACGCCCAAGCCCGTGATCCGCGAGTCGGCGGAGGTCGACATCCCCGTGCCTGTACTCGGTGTCGGCGAGTCCTTCGGCGCCGACCTCCGAGGCGACGGCCACGCCACCATCACCGTCACCGCCGCCGAGGTCTCGGCGCTCTCACCGGACCGGGTGCGGCTCGTCGTCACGGTCGCGATCCTGCTCGACAAGGCCGGCGACCCGATCACCGGCGGGCCGGAGAACTTCCGCTTCCTCGATACGGCGCGTGCGTTCTACAAGGCCAAGACCAACACCGACATGTCTGGCCCGGCCCTGCCGTCGGTTCCACTGACCACGACCGGGCAGCGCAGCGGCGGCCGGTTCTTCTTCGACCTCCCGGCGACGTCGGCGCGAGGCGGATACCTCCAACTCATGACCGGCAACCTCGTCCACGCGATCTGGAAGATCTGACCGCCGCCGGTCGAGACCATGGATCGCGGCCCTATGGACCCCGGTCAAGATACGCTTCCAGCCTGCCCGCAGGGCAAGCCATCTCGGTTGTCACCTATTCGTGCAGCAGGCCCGTCGAGCAGATCGCCGACGACTTCGGCATCCACCCGATGACGCTGTTCAAATGGATGCCCGCCGCCGACGTCGACGCCGGCACCGAACCAGGCGTGACCGGCACCGTGTCCGCAGAGCTCCGCGAGGCGCGCAAGCGGCTGAAACTACTGGCGCAGGAGAACGAGGTCCTGCGCCGGGCTGCGGCGTCCCTGTCGCAGGCATTTCATCCGGCCCGAGGGGTGGCCCCACCGCTGACAGCGGTGGGGCCACCCCTCGGGCTGCTTGGCCACCGACTTGGGTTGGCGCGGGAGCCGACTGCGGTCAGTGCTGAACCACACTGGGGTTTCGTGCCGTCCCTCGAACAGCGATTGCAGCGCCGGGAGCGACTCGGCACCCCGGACCGTGGGCGCGTGCAGGACCCGGACCGGGGTGCTGGGGATCACGAAGCGTCGCCGAGAGCCTCGTAGCAGTCGATGTAGACGGCGGATGCCCGGTGGAGTCGGCTGAGATCGTCGATCACCGGTGTATTTGCCTTTGACCGACGACCCCGGACCGCAAAGGAGCGTCTCCGTGGTCCGTGACCAGCAGAAACTATTTCGCTGTCGGGCTGGCCGGATTCGAACCGACGACCCCGTCAAGCGCGTAGGTGCCCGCTTCTACGTTTCGCCGGGTCCCCACGAGGCATCGACGTTGCGGTATTCTTCCGCAGTCCTGAGTACCACGCGACAACGCGGCGCCAACCTCACAGGACCGCCGTGGGACTCGTCCTGTCAGCCACCACTTCGGGAGCGTGACTTGTCACCGCACGGAGCCGGCAACGATCTGGCCCTGGCCAGCCTGGACTTCCTGGGCGGCGAGCACGAGCTGCGCGAGCGCGCTTGCTCCGAGGTGCGGGCTGCTGGTGCGGCGCTCGGCACGGTGGGTCGGTCGGTCGGCGAGGCTGCGGGGGGCTCGATCCAGGTCACCACCAACGCACGGGGCCAGGTCGACGACGTCCAGGTCAGCCGCGATTGGAGCACCAAGATCGAGGCTGATGCCTTCGCGGGCCAGCTGTTCCAGGCATACAGGGCCGCCCTCATGCAGGCGATCAACACGGTGGCGCTGCGCAAGTTCGCCGAGTCCGAGCAGAACGACGACAGCGGTCGTCCGGCTGCAGGCGGCGGGGCGATTGCCGAGCCCTCGGTCGATTCCCGCGAATGGCTCGCATCGGTCTGGGCCGACCTGCGCGAAGTCGACGACACCTTGCACCGGCTTGAGCGTCAAACGTCTGCAGTCGAGGTTGAGCGCAAGGTTGCCAGTCCGCACGGCTATCTGACGGCGACGTGCCGCGCGGGCCACGTCACGGCCATCAGCGGCGATACGCGCCGTATCCGTGGAGCCGACTCGCAACAGCTGCGCGCCGCGGCTCTTGCCATATTCCGCGCGGCGCAGTCCGGCGACCAGCCATGACCGCCGCCACGGGTGAGAAGGGAGTCGAGTCGTGGGTGCAGAGGTAACTGTCGTCACCGACGCCCTGTTGGACGAGGCCGCGAAATGGCGGGACCTGTCCGATCAGGTGGCACCGGTCAGGAACGCCGCCGACGGGTTGGGCCTGGGTGTGACGGCGTTCTTCATAGGCGACATGAACGCCCTCGTGCACTCCCAGGCCTATAACGACTTCCAGGAGTTCATGGTCACGGTGCTCAGTGGTGCGGCGGTCGAGTTCGACCAGGTCGCCGGCGCGTTGGTGAAGATCGCCAAGGAGTACGACAAGGCTGACGCGTTCGCCTCCCTTGACCTCAACCAGATCTACAGCGCCTGAGGCTGACGCGGCCCGGGAAGGACTTCGGCATGGCACCACCCAGCTCCGACATCGAGTACAGAGAGCCGTACCTCAAGGCTTTCGCGGAGATCCGCACCGGCGTCAAGAAGGCGATCGACGAGTTCTACAAGATCGTCGAGCAGGTCAAGGACTGGGCCTGGCTGCTCGGCGGGGCCGCCCTGTGGTGGATCAAGAATAACCTCGATGCGGTCAGGGACGGACTTGAGAAGATCCTCGACCGGGTCCGGTACGCGTTCGACCACGAACTGCCGGTCCTTTCACTGATCACGACCAGCTTCAAGTGGGTGCACCACGTCAAGGGCCCCGTCTCGGAGCTGTCGTTCGCGACGACCGAACCCCGCAACGAGAACCTCGCCAAATGGAGCGGCGACGCAGCCAGCTCCTACCGGGACAAGGCCGCCAAGCAGAAGGCCGCCGTCGACGAGACGGTCGCCAAGGCCGAGTTCATCAGCCAATGGCTGTTCAAGATCGCCCAGGCGAACGTCGACTACGCCGTCGAACTCGCGAAGATCGTCACCGGTCTGGCCGGCAAGCTCACCCAGGCAGCAGTCGACGCGACGACCGTCATCGACATCCCCTGGGCCGTCGACACGCTCGCCGAATCGGCAGGCGACCTCGTCGAGGACGGCCTGAACAACCTGCTCAGCATCGGCGAGCGGTTCATCGACGCGCTCGGCAACGTCCGAGACCTGGCCACACAGGTCGGCGACCATTCGAAGCTGCCGGGCGGCAGGTGGCCCGAAGCCGTCCGGGGATGACACCCCGCACGCCTACCCGGCCGCGCTCAGGATCGTGCCACCCAGGCCCGGGACACAGTGGCGAAGGCGGAGTCGACCACGGCTCTCGTCGCGGCGGCCAGGGTGGCCTTCGGCGTGAAGACGTTGCCGCCCACGGCCAGCCACACCTCCAGAACGAGGTTCGCATCCCTGACGTGGATCTTGTACTCGGCATACTTGAAACCCGGCTCCGACTGGATCGCGAACGCCTCCGCCTGCTCCCCCACCCCCGCCACTGACCCGTCCGAGATCATCCGGGTGACCGCCCGCTCCGCCCGGTAGAGCCGTTCAGCATCACCAGCCGAAGCCAGCGCCACCGCCTCGACCCGCAGACTGGCAATATGCCCGTCGGGCGTGGTCATCTCGAACAGGCACGCCTCGCCCGGACCTGATGTCGGCGGCGTCGGATCCTTGCGCACGACCTTCAGGGACAGGTCGACCAGCGGCGCGAGGTCGGTCTTGGCGCACAGGCCGACCGTGCCGGCCTCATACTTCGGCGTTGCGTGACTCGAGATTGCCGGTACCGATGGCGAGGGGACTACGGACGGGGGCGTGACCGTCGACTCGGGCCGGCTCGTGCACGCTGCGGTCGCCAGCGCGAGGACCAGGGACCCGGACACGGCTGCTCGAGACGCACGATGCGCGGGGTAGGAGACCACGCCCGGCAACCTAGCTGGTTCAGTCAATGCGACGCTCCCCTACCGTCGAGTAGGGACACGTGACTGAAGCCGTGTGTAGGGTCCCCCTATGTCGAACGAGACCCCCGAACTGATCGCCCACCGGCGCATGATCAGCGCGCGGACCATCCTCGAGAACAAAGCCGACCTACGCCCCTACCCGCACCGGCACCTCGCGATCGTGTCCCAGCTCATGGCCGCAGGCGAAGGCATCACCCAACTGCTCGCCGCCGTCGAGATCCTCGACCGGTTCGGCTGGGACCTGATCAACGTCTCCGAGATGACCGGCAGGCAGGTGTACGCGTTCATGCGACAGCGAACGCCGTAACCCACCTCGGCGATGACAGCGCCGTGTAGGGACAGCGCAACGACACGGTGCGCCCCGGCCTCGGTTCAGCGACATGCAACAGCACCCATGTGCAGGCCCGACAGCGCTGCGCCGGGCACCACCGCGGAAATCCGGTCGATGAGCCGCCGCACGATCCGGTCGTCGTCGCTCCGCCGGGCGAGCCGCTGCTCCGCCGCGCTCAGATATTGATCGATGCGGACGCGCCGGTCCTCCGGGATGCGTTCGAGCACAGCGATACCAGTCCAGAACACCTCGGCGGCCGGCACGCTGTCCGGATCGGCCGGTCGCCAGTGCAGCCGGTCGAGTTCCTCGCCTCGCATGTGGCAAGAACGACGACATCGGAACGGCCTGGCGGGCACAGCCGCTCCAGCACGCTGCGGTCGAGCCCCTGCGGCGTCAGGTAACGCTCAAGGTCGTCGAGCCAGACGACGACGTTCCGCAGTTCCTCCCTGGAATCGGCCAGTTCTCGGAGCGCCCGGCCTGACTCCGGAACCAGCAGCCCGTGCTCTGGCCGCAGGCGGTTAATCGCCTCATAGGCAGTACGGGTCTTGCCCGCCGCGGCACGGCCGTGCACCAGCACCACGCCGCCGCCGGCCACCAACCAGTCCAGCTCCTTGTCCACCTCGCGTTCGAGGTAGGGAAGGGCGTTCCGGGCGGTCGGCCCGGTGGAACCGATGGCCGCCTTTACCCCGAGCTGGGCCGGGCGCACGTCGCGGACCCGGGGCAGGTCCCCCTTGGATAGGTGGAGGGCGCACCGCCGCAGGACCTCGCGCCGGGCCTGTAATCGGGGCCGGCCGTGCGCATGCAGCACCAGCTGTCCGATCAGCACCGCCGTGCCGGCGACTCCGGCCAGGCCACCGAGGATGCTCATCCACTCATCCGCCTGACTGCGACCCTGCCGGGTTAGGAAGAAGACGAGCAGAAGAAATCCGAACGTCCCGATTCCTGCGAGCCACCAACGCACCCACCCATCCTGGTGGGTGCGGCGGGCCCAGGCAAACGGCCAGCGGCTCCGACCGGTTCTAACAGGCTTTCGGGATAAGCTCGGCCGAACTTCTGATCCCGTCCAGGCGACCCACCCGGCCGAGTATGCATCGGTGCCGAGTTCTACCCACTACTCATGGCGTTGGGTCTGCTGCACCAACAGGTGACAGGTGTAGTCACGCGGCCTGGGGCGGCGCGAGCGTGGTCAGCGTCCGCGCCATTTCCTCAAGAGGCATCACTGGCCGGGGTGGAGGTTCAACTCGGCCACCGACACATACATACCGCGAAGCAGTGACCTGCATGTTGGTAAATGGTTTGTCTCGGGATCGACACGAACCAATACCCAACTGGGTCCGACACTGTCCACGTCAATCCAGTTGGTTTAACGATGCGACGCCGGTCGCAGCGCCGGTCGCGGTCAGACCTTCCGTCGGCGGCCACCAAAGCTTACTCACCGGCGGCCGTAGCGAGCAGCTGGTGCCCGCACGGCTGGTGGCTCCCACCTTCCGGAGAAGGTGGGAGCCGGGACCGGTCAGAGGTTCGGCAGGTTCGAGACGTCCCAGATCTGTCCAGTGCCATTGGTGGTGAGGTAGATCTGGTTGGAGAAGTCCGTGGCCAGCCAGCGGGCGGTGTGGACGTTGTACAGCTGGCCGTTAATTCGCTGCCAGGTGGTCCCGGCGCTGCCGCAGGGGCCGGTGTAAACCTGCGTCCAGTTCAGGTTAGCCAGGCAGGTGCCGAGCACCGACTGCAACCTGAAGGTGGCTGTGCCGGTCCACACCCGCTGCCAGTATTGGCCGCCGGCGTCGGCGGTCGGGCAGCTGACCATCGAGACGTTGCCGTTGTAGTCGGTGGCCACGCAGTTGTTGGTGACCGTCGACTTGAGCAGCGGGCTGGCTGCCGCGACGGCGGACGACTCGCTGACGGATCCCGGGGCGGCCGCCGCCGGAGAGGTCGCCAGCAGGCTGCCGCCCACCGCCGTGATCAGCGCGAAAACCAACACAATCGATCGCTTGAACAAGATTCAAGTTCCTTTCATCGCTTGACGAGCATCGACCGAGGGTGGCGCCGGCCGGCTTCGGGCCACCTCGATGTCTCGATGTTTGGCCACGTCAGCGGTGCAGGACAAGGCTGCGGGACGGTTGTGGGGCATTCCCGGGGCGCGCTGGCGGCACGCGCTGGCGGTGATCTCCGGCGCGGCGGGACGGTTGCGGGGCGCTCCCGGGGCAGCGTGGCCGTTCGAGATTAGCGCAACGTCCAGAACTGGCCGGGGGCCTCATCGGGATGTAGGTAGACGTTGTGCGCGAGGTCCGCCACCAAGCTGTGGCCGGTGTGGACGTTCCAGAGCCGGGAGTTCGAGTCCCAGATCCAGATCATGCCCGGGTCGCCGCCGCTGCAGTCGACGGTGCGGACCGTGTGCGAGTCCAGGTTCGCGAGGCATCGCCCGATGGCTGCCTGGATCTTGTACTGGGCGTTGCCGAGCGGCATGAGCAGCCAGGTCTGGGCCTTTGCCGGCGCGTCCGCGCACGAGATCATGTACACGGCGAGATAGTCCGCGGCCAGGCACTCGCCGGTGCCGCCGGCCAGCAGGCGCCGTTGCGTCGAGGGGGCCACTTCTGTCGTGCCCACAGCGCCGGGCCGGGCGCTGGCGGACGGTGCCGGCGACGCGCCGTTCTGGGACGCCGACCTGGACGGTTGCGCGGAGGGAATGGTCGGCGGGACGCCCCGCGCCGGCGTGGGCCGTGCGGTGGCGGACTGAAGAACGGGGCCGTCCATGACCTCGTCCGGCGGGTCGGCGCCCCAGGTCAGCCGTCCGATCAGCAGGCCGACCCCGACCGACGCCATCGCCACCCATGCCGCTACGGACCTGCGCATCATCATCGGCTGCCGCCAGCCATCCGCGTCGCAGTCCGTGCCCGCAACGGTGGCGGGCGCGACAGGCGTCGGAGACGCCGTCGTGGCGTCCGGCCCGAGGTCCGGGCCAGCTCCCGGATGCTCAGCGACTGTCGGCGGGGAAGGAGCGGGCCGCAGCCGGTCGTCGAGCCGGGCGCTGCGCGCCTGCTCCCACAGCACCCGCAGCGAGTCCAGGTCGCCCTTGCCGGTCACGGACAGCGCCTCGGTGACCGGCCACGGCGGCACCACCTGGCCGGCGAGGTATCGCGACAATGCCGAGTCGCTGCTGAGCGTCTGCCGGGCAAGCTCACGCAGGCTCATCCCCGACTGCACCTGCAGTCGGCGCAGTTCCCTGGCCAGCAGTTGCCGGGCGTCGTCGGTCTCGTAGTGCCCATTGCCGTTGCTGGACAACTTTCAGTACCCCCGGCCCCCGTCGGACATGCCAAGATCCCCGTGTGCCACAAGCCACCGGGGACCGTTCAATAATCTTACACCAGTCGATATCTAGATCAAATCCCGCAAACTCGCGAGGCATCCCGACGGGACAGGCAGCCTCTACCAGCTCAGCGCGGCTCCCACATCGCCGCGGACGTCGGCGGCTCGAACTCCTCGAACACTCACAAAGACGTGCCCGGACAAATCGCAATGGGTTGGCCCGGCCGGACAGGTCACCGCCACCGCCACCGTCACCGACATCGACGCCGCCCAAAGCCGCATTCAACGGCCTTCACCACTGGAACAATCTCCACTGGCCGACGTCATCACCGACCCTGCACAGCTGAATGCCCTGTACAGGGCGTTGGAACACCTCGCCACGGTCTGGCCGGAACCTGTTCAGGCCCCGCACGGCGGCGCCGAGAGCCGCCACCAGACCAGAAAATCCGTCACCGACGCTGTCGGTCCGGTTCTCGCCGGGCTGACCCTCGGCCTCAGCCTCGGGCAACGCGCAGGTGGCCCGGGCCCTGGTGCATCGTCGGACCACGACCCGGACGGTGCGACGACACCGACAGCGAAGAACCGGCGGAGGAAACCCGCCGTAGCGACCTTCGGCTCGACGCCGCCCGGCGACGCCAACTGCACCGCATCACCCAACGTCTGCTGGACTCGGCGGCAGACTGGCCGCTTCCGGCGGTTCTCGCCGCAACCCGCATCACCCTCATCATGGCCGCGGCCGGAGTATGGCCCACGGCCGACGAATGGATGCCCCTGGTCCACGAGGCGCTCGTCAAGCTCTGGACCACCGAGACGGACCCGTCCATCACCGAGGAACACGCAGCGCTCGCCACCGTCGGCCTGCTCGCCCTGCACCGCGGCATCGCCCTGCATGACGTTTCCGACCCTGCTCTCCGCGAAGGCTTCGAAGAGCTGCGCCAGGAGTACACCGAATGGCGTGAATGGCTCGCCAACGCCCCAGCCCACGCGCTGAGCGGCTACTCCGCGCAACTCGCTGGGGCGGCCTTCGGCACGACGTTCGAACGAACCGACTTCCGCACAGAACTCAGCTGGCTGCTGACACGTAGCGCACTGCACGATGCCGTCGATGAGCTGCCCGGGGCGCAGCTCGATGGGCACGGCGCCGTCCGCATCGAAGGCCACGGGAAGCGCAAGGCTGTACTGGCGACGCTGGACGCGCTGCGCGCCTTCGTCGACATCTAGGTCATCACCACGGTCGGCGTGCCGATGCACGGCTGGTGGAATGGCCGCTCATCGTCACGAGATCCGGCCGGGAATGGAGGGCTGAGCTCTGGGCTAACTTGCCCACCGGCATCGCCGCGTACGCCCGCGGTGACACAGCCATACGACGACCGGACCGGACGTGGCCCGTGACAACCCCTCAAGACGCGCTAACCGGCTCCTCGTAGACCATGGACGGGGCAGCCAGCTGTCAATCTTGTCGCGCAATGACGATCCGCATATTGCATCACTCTGTATGAGCATGCGAGAGCCATACGCGCATGACCTTGATGGGAACGGGGGCGTTCCGCCCCACAGCGGCTTCGCGTCAGACCGCGCTGGCGTCGGTGGTCGAGTCGCAGGTCGAGAAGGCGGGCATCGGCACGCGCCACCACCCCCGGTCGGGAAACCAGGCCAGGCATCCTTGCGAACTCATCGTCCCGGCGACCCAGATATGGGTTACCCCTGGGGGTAGGACAGGGGCTGACGTCGGTAGAGGTTGGCCGCGATCTTCGAGATCGAGCTGTGTTCCGTAGTCCGATCCGATGGTGGCCCAGAGGAACGCATGCTTTTGCGTGGACGGGTGCGCGGCCAGTTTGACCGGGACGTCCGCCTGGCGCGCCAGCACCTGCCCGATCCACAGCGAGATCGCATCGGCGCCGGCCGTCCCCGACCAGCCCGGGTGGCGCAACCTGACCTGCCCGACAGGCTCGCCCGCACAGGGGTAGGCCCCGTTCAGGTCCAGATCGTCCAGCATCTCCGGCAGCCGCGGGCGGCGCCATCCCGCATCAGCCCCCGGCTCATCCTGCGCGGCGAGCAAGCGAGCAGGCAAGGCGCGGACCAGCCCCTTGATATGGGCGTTCGCTGTTACGGTCACCACCCACCGGGACCGAAGCCCCTCCACATGCAGATCCTTGCCATACTTCTCGATCGCGCGCCAGACGCGGTTGAAGGCGTCGTCGTGATCGCCGATGACTTCCAGCGGCGCCGGACCCTCTGCGTACATGATGAGCGCATCCACCTGCGAGGGCGCGGATCCGTCATCGTGGCGCACGACCCGCACGCCCAGCGCTGCTGCGACGATCTCCCGCGCGCGGCGCTCGTCTTCCCTTTCAACCACGCCGGCACCCTACCGCGCCGACGCGACCTCGTGCGACGTCGTTACCGCGCCCGACCAGCGCGCGTCTCACGCGTCAGACGGGTTCGGGGTCTCGCCGACTGGCGATCTCACCACACCATGGATCTGCCGCAGCGCGCTGCGGGTCTATCCACGCCAGATCACGTTCATCGCCGCCTGCGAAAAGGTTCGCAGGACCGCTTATGATCTTGCGCTCCCACAGCGCTCCCGTCGTAACGATCACAACGTGACATATACCTTACGGCGCCGCGTGCGCATCTTTCCGACCTGCGACTTTCCGAATCGGATTTGGCTTCCGTTGACGGTGGCGTCCAGCCCCCGGTCAAGATGCGCTTCCAGCCAAGCGCACCTGACCAACTGGTCCCCCGACCGCCGCTCGCGGGTGTCGATCATGCCAAGGGAACGGAATGCCCCATAGATGAGTAAGATTTAGTCAAGGACTGCTGCGGCTGGACAGCGGCAGCCCGGTCATGGCGCAGTGACCCGGCGACCTGGTCGAGACCCGGAGCTGTGCCCGGTACGACCAGGCCGCTCTGGTAGGCCAGCGCCACCGCCTGGGAACGGTCCCGCAGCCCGAGCTTCATCAGCACCCGGCCGAGGTGCGTCTTGACGGTCGCCTCCCCGATCAGCAGCCGGGTCGCGATCTCCGCGTTGGACAGCCCGTACGCGACCAGCACCAGCACGTCGCGTTCCCGGCCGGTCAGCCCCGCCTGTCCGCCGGTGACCGCCACCAGACCCGCAGGTCGCGGGCGGGCCGTGAAATCGTCGATCATCGTGCGGGCCACCGCAGGGTCCAGCCACGCCTCCCCCGCCGCGACCGCGCGGACCGCGAGCACGAGTTCGGCGGGGGCGGAGTCCTTGAGCAGGAACCCCGAGGCGCCCGCCCGCAGCGCGGCGTGGACGGCCTCGTCGACGTGGTAGGTGGTCAGCATGACGACCCGGACCGGACGGTCCGGATCGCCGGAGAAGCCGTCGGAGGTGATCTCGCGGGTGGCCGTCACGCCATCGGTGCCGGGCATCCGCACGTCCATGAGCACCACATCGGGTGCGGTCGCGCGGGCGTCGGCGACGGCCGCAGCACCGTCGGCGCACTCGGCGACGATCTCGATGTCGGGGTCGGCCGACAGGAGCATCGCGATGCCCGACCGGACCAGCTGCTGGTCGTCCGCGAGCAGGACCCGGATGGTCATGCCATCACCTGCTCGGCGACGGCCGGGCGCACCGGAAGCCGGACCGCGACGGTGAAGCCGTCGCCGTCACCGCCGGCGGTGAGTTCACCGTCGAGCAGGCGCAGGCGCTCGCGCAGACCGGCCAGACCGTTCCCGGTGGACAGGCCGGCGAGGTCGACGGCGGGCACCTGGTCGGGCGCGGTGGCCGGGCCGTGGTCGCGCACGCTGACGGCCAGATCCGTGTCACCCCAGCACACCCTGACGTCGGCGCGCGCGGCGGCACCGGCATGGCGCAGCACGTTGGTCAGCGCCTCCTGAACGGCCCGGTACACGGCCAGCTCGATGCTCGGATCAACAGCACGGAGCGGGCCCGCCTGGACGTAATCCACGCTCAGCCCCGTGGCCCGGAACCGGTCCAGCAGCGCAGGCAGCGCGGCGAGGCCGGTCGCCGTGGACGCGCCGACGGCCGCAATCTCCCCGACCGCCCGGACCGGATCCGCCGTCGGCCGTTCTGCACCGGCCCCGGCGACCGGACCGGGGGCGGCGACCGGCGGATCCGGCTCGTCCTGCAGCAGGGCGAGCAGGCGGCGCAACTCGGCAATGGCCTGCCCGCCCTGCGCCGTCACCTGGTCCAGGGCGGCGCGGGCCCGGTCGGGGTCACGAGCCATGACGGCACGGGCACCACCGGCCTGCAGCATCATGACCGTCACCGCGTTGGCGACGATGTCGTGCAGCTCGCCGGACACCCGCAGCCGCTCGGCGCGTACCGCGCGGGCCGCGGCTTCGGCGCGCTGCCGCTGCGCGGCGGCCAGGCGGCGTCGGTTGAGCCCGGCCCAGCAGCCGGCACCCCACACCCCCGCCAGCAGCAGCAGGTAGATGACCAGCAGCGCCCCGAGCACCGGCCAGAACCGGTCGGCCGGGGTGGCGCCGTCGGGCAGCGGGCCGGCGGCGCGTTCAGCACGCCAGGCTTCGTTGACGGCGATGACCGCGAAGGGCAGCACCGCCGGAGCGATCAGCCAGCCGGACCGGACCGGCCGGTAGGCGCCGACGGTGTAGACCGCGACCAGCAGCACGACGACCGGCTGGTAGCCGGCGACCAGCACGGTGCCGACCAGGGCGTGCAGGATCGCCGCGGCCAGCACGGCAACCGGCTGGCGGCGGCGCCAGACCAGGGCCGACGCACCGAGCAGGCCGTAGCCGAGCAGCGCGGCGGGCGGCCAGGACCGCGGGTCGGCACCGTCAAGGTTCGCGCCGGCGGTGGAGAACGCGGCGACGTCCAGCACCCCGGCGCCCAGCGCCAGCGCGAGGTCGGTGAGGCGGCGCCGGGCGGCGCGACGCGGGGTCACGGCCGACTACCGGGGATCGTGCGGGTGGCAGAAGCAGAAGAAGATGCAGAAGCCGCCGACCATGGCCTCGTACGACTCGAACCCGTGCTCGGATCGCCGAGGCTGACGCTGCTCACGCTCGACCCGGCCGACGGCGGCGAGCAGGTCGGGGTTGATGGCGCCGATGCCTTCGGGAATCGCCTCCAGCTTGTCCAGCGCGGCCCACAGGTCGCCGTCGAGGGCGGCGGTCGCCTTGGCCAGCGCGGCGCTGTCGACGTGACTGATCTGGGCGCTGTAGCTGCTGTGCCGGCGCAGCCGGGCGACGGCGGCGAGGGGGCGGTCCTGCTGGCCGGTGAGGTGGAACGGGCTCCACTTCCAGATCGGGATGACCTCGACGGGCAGGTGCGCGCCCGGGTCGGCCGGGAAGACGAGGATCTCCAGCTCGGCCTTGGGATCGAGGACTTCGGGACCGGGGTTGGGGACCAGCACGGCGTCGCCGTCGACGAGCACGGCAGCGGTGAGGTGCCCTGCGGCACGGTCGGGGGCGTTGCGGTCCTGTACGGACACCCGGATGTCGGCGTGCACCGACGTGCCGATACACATGTGTTACTCCCATGATCGATCAGATGGCCTCCGCAGCGTAGTGGCCGGGTGCGGGTGTGGCGATGCCGTGCCCAGTCGGCTTTGCGTCCCTCCGGTGGTGCACATCGGACGGCACGCCCTCCGACCACGGGGGGACCCGAGGACGGCCGTCGCTGCCGCCAGTGGCAGGGGCGGGTCCGGTCGCAGGCGGACGCGGTGCCGGCGGCGAAGCCCGCATCATCGGTGGCGTCCGGCGCGTCATGGCCGGTATCCCGTACAGGAGGCATCACATGCTCGTCTTCCCCACGCCCCGGCGGCGGGTCACCCCGCTGGCGCTGATCGGCGTCACGACGCTGGCGGCGGTGCTGGCGGCCGGCGCGGCGCCCGGCGCGGCGGCGGCGCCACGCCCGGCCGACGTCTCGTCACACATCGCCCCGGCCGGCAAGGGCAAGGACGGCGACGACCCCGCCGAGGACAAGCCGGCCGAGACCAGCGACGACCCGAAAGCCGGCTCCAATGCGGCGGCCGAGGTTATGCGCCGGCAGGAGCCGCTGCTCGACGCCGGCCTGGCCATCAGCGAACTCGACGACGGCGGCCTGGGCGGGCTGCGGCTCGACGTGCCCAAGAACACCCTGCACGTATGGTGGCGCGGCGACGTTCCCGCGAAGGTCAAGGACGCCATCGAACGGTTCCGCGCGGCCGACGGCATCCGGATCGAGGTCGGCGAGTCCCGCTACAGCCAGCGCGAACTGCTGAAGGCCACCGAAGGCCTGTCGCGCCGGTCCGGCGACCTGCCCGAGTTGGTGGGGGTGGCCCCGGCGGTCGAGGGCAGCGGACTGGCGGTCTACGTCAACCCGCAGATCCTGGTCACCATCACCCTGGAGATGCTGCCGCCCGGCAGCACCATCACGGAGATGCCGGTGGTGCAGCAGGTCAGCCGCGGGTTCGACATCGCTCCGTGGTGGGCCGGGTCGGTGGCACAGCCGGTCAACGGCGGGCCGGTGTGCAGCACCGGGTTCGCCGTCGAGAAGCGGTTCCTGGGCATCCCGACGGAGAGCGGTGTGATCGTCGCCGAGCACTGCGCCCCGGGTGGCGGGGTCGCCTTCGACAGCGGCAGCGGCATCCGGATCGGCACCGCGGGCGCGCCGTCGACACTACCGAAGACCGATTCGCTGTACGTGCGGGCTCCCGGCGGCAGCGCGGCACGCATCTACGACGGCGGCGTCGGGGTCGGCGAGTTCTCCAAGCCCGTCGTCGGCGTGACCGGCAACCTGCCCGGCCAGTACGTCTGCACGTCCGGGGCGGCGACGGGGGCGCACTGCGACGTGGTCATCAACCTCACCAACTTCGAGCACGTGCTCGCGCCGAGCGGGATCGTGGTGCGCTCGTCACTGGCCACTCAGCAGCAGGGCCGGCCGGCGGTGGGCTTGGGTGACAGCGGCGGCCCGGTCTTCGTCGTCACCGCCGCAGACCCGGGCAAGGTCAAGGCCGCCGGCATGATCAACGGCGGGGTGCTGCAGACCAACTGTGAAGGCTTTGGCAGCACCTGCTTCGTGCAGGTCACCTTTACCAACATCTACTACGTCCAGGCCGCGCACGACGTCTACGTCAAGACGTCCTAGCCGCTCCGGCCCGGCTCGGGTAGGCGCGCCCATCGAGATACGTCCCGGTGGGCGCGCCGGGTCCGCGCAGAACCCGGTGCTCACCTCCGACGACGTCGACCGCCCTCCTGACGGCCGGGACCGAGGATGACACCAGACACCCAGGAGGTTGATGGTGCCCGTCCCGATGACGAACGCCTCTCCGAGGTACGACTTATGCGGTGTGCCTGCGGGCCGGCGCCTGGGCGGTCAGCGTGCTGTCAGGGCCGTCGGGATGCGGCAAGACCGTGGCCGCCAGACGTGGCTGGTGGCCCCGGGCTCACACCAGGCATTACGGCTCCACCTGATCGCCCGTCACCCGGAGAAGCCCTGTCCAGAACGACCACTCCGGGCGTTTCGCACCGTCGGGTCGACCGGTCTGGCCTTTTCCGACCGTGATCGAGTACGATCTGCTGTGATCGACGACGGCCGATCGCGGCGTCCGCTCCGCCGTAACCACTGTTACGAACGAACGGAGCCCCTCGACGTGAAGATCCTGCGTGCCCTGGCCGCCACCGCCCTCACCGCAGGCGCGCTGACCGTGGCCGCGGCGGCCCCGGCCCAGGCCACCTGCTACGGCTACAACTACTCGTACTCCATCGACAGCACCCACATCCAGGCCACCGCAGCCAACCGCTGCACCCCGGGCGGTGGGGGCGGCTACATGGTCCTCTACCGCTGGGTGGCCGGGACGGGCTGGACCTTCGTCACCACCGGCACCGGCTACCTGTCCTACGACTGCGTGGGTACCGCGCCCAACATGTACCAGATCGGGCCGATCGTCGACGGGACCATTCCCGGCTCCACCTGGTACCAGTTCAACGACAACTGCTCCTGAGCGACCGCCGCCGGGCCCGCCCGCGTCCGGGCCCGGCGCACACCGCAGCGGTGTCGACGGGCTATCTGGCACGGATCAGGAATCCCACCAGGCAGGAATTGGTGCACAAAGTGCGCTCATCGCAGCCCTGACCATCGTGCACGACACAAACAGGACTGCGGTCCTACTACCGCTGCCGGGACAGGCGACGGTGCCCGGCAGCTGATCGGCCACGACGCCATCAGCTTGCGTACTGTGATGACACCCGGCTCCAACATCCGCCGCACCCTGCACGGTGCGGTCAACGTCGTCACCGGCGCGTGGCACTAACACGTGTCGGTCGAGAACGTCTCTGTCGTGTTCTGCTACTTCCTCGACATGCTCTTGACCGCCTACCCCGACGCGAAGCTCATCGCAGACTTCATGAGGGTCGACATCACCTGCAGCAATCCGTTCCATGATCCACAGAACCGCAGGAACGTCGATCGACCAGGACTCGCCTTCCTTGGAGGTAAGGGTCTGCTGTGCCGATAGGTGACATCTGAGATGGCTTGCCCTGTGGGCAGGCTGGAAGGATGTCGCTGTGCCCAAGCCCTACCCCCGAGAGTTCCGTGACGACGTCGTGCGGGTCGCACAGACCCGCGGTGCCGGCGTTAGGGTCGAGCAGATCGCCAACGACTTCGGCGTGCACCCGATGACGTTGTTCAAGTGGATGCGTGCCGCCGACGTCGACGCCGGGACCGGACAGGCGTGAGCAGCACTGACCCCGAAGGCCAGTCAGGCCGCGTGACTACAACTGTCACCTATCGGTGCAGCGGACCCCGATGTCCGTGACATACAGCGGCGCAACGATCGTCGTAGCACCCGGGCCTGCTCCACAGGGAACTGCAGTGTCCGGATCGCTCTGCGAAAACGATCAAGGGCCCAGACTGATGCGTGCCCTTACCCGTAAGGCGTTCTGACCTGCATGTTTACCCTGTCGGGCTGGCCGGATTCGAACCGACGACCCCTTGACCCCAGGACGGGTGACCAACCGTATACGCACGTCACACACGGCCTGCATCGTGAGCGAACGCCGTTTTCCAGCAGGGTACGGGAGCGCGTGGCGTGTCGTCCCCAGCTGGTACCCGCAACTCCCTAATACGGCAGCGGCATTTAGCGCTTATGCGCAGGTAGCTGGCTCGGAGCGCTGCTGGTGGTGACTTCGTTTGGGTGCTGGCTTGGTGTCGACGGCGACATCGTGACAAGGCGAGTAGGGCGGCCAGGGTGGTTCTGGTCAGGGCCACTGCCACACTGCCGCCAACGCTGCCGGATCGTCGTCTGGACGGACCAAAAGCACACTGTCTTCAAGGTCATCATCACAGGCGATGACGACGACAGCGCCGAGAAGATGACGGACGGCCAACGTGGCCGCCAAGGTCGACTCGCCCGGCTTGTACAGCGTGATCTCACGGACCGGAGCATCAGGGCGGCGCGCAGGCGTGTTGCTGCTCATGTACACGGTCCCGAGATACCGGGCGTGGTCGTAGTCGTCCCCATCCTGCTGTGGCAGCTCCAGGCCGGCAATCTCGAATCCGAGCTGCCCGTGTAGGCCAGCTTCGGCGAAGGCTGCGACGAGTTGGGCCGCAGTCGGCCGTGTTCCAGGCTCGGGCACCGGCATTGCCCGCCCATCGTCCAGCAACGGCCGCACGCGATCATGCTGCGGGCGATACGCATGGATCATGAACTCCCAGCTCACGTCGGCAGCGTACAGGCACAGCCAGCCTGGTGCGGCGGCAGCTTGTAGCGCTTATGCGCTGGTAGTGGAGTCGTGGCGGCGCTTGTAGTGGCTGCGCTTGGCGATGGCCTGCTGCCGGCGTCGCACCGTGACCATGCCATCGCCAGGTCGGCGGGCACGGTCTTGCGGATGGTGGTGTTGATCAGTCGTCTGGTCTCGGCGAGGGTCAGGTCGATCATGTCGGCGCTGCTGGCCGTGGCGCGTTCTGCGACGGCAACGACGGTCAGCACCGCCAGGGCGATCATCGCCAGGAGCGTGAACCGGTGCCAGGCGGTCCATCCTCTGCACTGGTACTGGTCGAGCCCGACCTGCCCCTTCGCGGTCTGGAACGCCTCCTCTACCGACCATCTGCTGCCGGCGACGGTGACCAGCCGTGCCAGCGGCACCGGCACCGGGGTCCAGCACAGGTAGTAGGCCACCTGTCCGTCGCTGCCGCGGCGCACGAGCAGGCTGTGGCAGCCCTCGCCCTCGTCGAGGATGGTGACCCAGGCCCACGCTCGCCGACGAATGCAGCCGATCAACCGTCAAGAACAGCCTCGCGATCCTGGTCAGAGTCATGGAGCAGGCCGTACGTGACGGCATCATCGAACACAACCCGGCACGTGTCGTCGGCTGGCAGCGCGAGTATCGGCCAGCAGAGGACGAGCTGGACGACCCGCGTTCGCTCGCGCTGCCGAACTGGCAGGCAGTCACGACTCTCGCCGACGCACTCGTGAAACGATCTCTCGGACGCTTCGCGGGCTGGGGCGAAGTCGTCAAGTTCGCCGCTGGCACCGCGGCTCGGATCGGCGAAATGTCAGGCGTACGCAAGGCGGACATCGACCGGGAAACGTGGCTGTGGACCGTGCGCCGGCAGACGACGGCCGCGCCGGGCGGCCTGGTCGACAAGGGGACGAAAGGCAAGCGGGCACGCCGAGTCCCGATCATCGAGGAGATCCGGCCACTCGTCGCGGCTTGCATGGACTCGGCCGAGGAGGACGAAGCAGGTCTGTTCACCGGCCCGCGCGGTGGCCGGATCACCACGGCGGTGCTCCACGACACAACGCACTGGGACGACGTCGTCAAGGAGCTGGGGTTCGAGCACCTACGCCGACACGACCTACGGCACACCGGCCTCACGTGGATGGCGGACGCAGGTGTGCCCGTTCATGTCCTCCGCAAGATTGCCGGGCACGGCTCGCTCACCACGACACAGCGCTACCTACACCCCGACCGGCGGGCAATCGACGCCGCCGAAGCGTCACTCAGCGCGCATCTGGAGAGTGTCGCGATGGTGTCCTGGTCCCCAACTGGTCCCCAGCGATCATGACCGGCTCTCACTGACAGCACCAACCACCTGATAGACCAAGGGCCTTGACCAGCAGAAACCCCGGTCAAGGCCCTTATCTTCGCACCGTCGGGCTGGCCGGATTCGAACCGACGACCCCTTGACCCCCAGTCAAGTGCGCTACCAAGCTGCGCTACAGCCCGTTGCCGTGTTGATCTCTCACCGCGGCAGCCCGTACAGCGTAGCGCACTCTGACCGGGGCTGCGCACACGGCCCCCGTGTCCGTTTCATGCTGGTTCTACTGGGTGATCCAACCCGCTATGTCTAGACCATCCTAGGAACCTGCCTAACCGGTGCCACCCGAAGGGCGCCGACTCCGGCGGCAGTGCCGGAAGCGCCCTTTACCCGGGTACAAGGTCCAACAAGCCCCACAAACCATGATCAGCGCCGTTTGGCGCTACTCAGCGCCGTTCGGCATCTGTTCAGGGAGCGGCTCTGCTGGCGCTGTTGCGTCCGGGGATCGCCCGCATCGGCGAGCAGCGGGGTGAACCGCTGCACCCACCGGAACACGGTGACGTGGTCGACCTCGACGCCACGTTCGACCAGTAGTTCCTCGACATCGCGATACGACAGGTTGAACCGCAGCTACCAGCGCACGGCGACCACGATCACCTCAGCCGGAAACCGAAACCCCACGAACGCGGTCTTCGCGGGCGACACCGAACGTGAGCGGGGCGACTACATCACCGCTCGAGTGTGCCTCGAACGGTGCCAAGGCTCAACGCAACGGACCCGGCGCCGATCCTGCTGACCAGGGTCGGGCAGGAGAGCCCGGAGATCGCGGCGACCATCGCGGATGATGGCGCTGGCGTGCCGGTGGAGATCATCGATGTCCCGAACAGGCACCACAGCTTTGACGTCGTCGACGAGTCCTGCGAGGCCGTGCGGCGGGCATCCCACCGTTACAGCAATCCCGCCTCGCGCATCAGCCCGGCGAGCCCCGCGCCGTCGGGCGCGGAGAGCAGGCGCCGATCCGCCGGACCGGACGCCTGCGGCAGCTCGGACAGCGACGGCAGCACGCCGGCCAGCACGGACTGGGTGGGCGACAGGCGCCGGATGGCGATCGCCGCGACGTTCGCGGGATGGCTGGTGGCGAACTCCGCGTAGATCGCCGGGTCGTGCTGGCCGTCGTCGCCGATGAGCAGCCACCGAATGTCCGGGAACTCAGTCGCCAGCCGGTTGAGGGTCGCGAGCTTGTGTGCGCGCCCGCTGCGGAACCAGCTGTCCTTGGTCGGTCCCCAGTCGGTGAGCAGCAACGGCCCGGCCGGGTAGAGGTGGCGCGACATGAACCGGGTCAGGGTCGGCGCGACGTTCCACGAGCCGGTGGAGAGGTAGATCACCGGGGCGCCGGGGTGGGCGTTGGTGAGCCGCTCGTAGAGCACCGACATGCCCGGGACCGATGCGCGGGCGAACTCGTCGAGGATGAAGGTGTTCCAGCCGGCGCGCAGCGGGCGCGGCAGCGAGGTGACCATCACAGTATCGTCGATGTCGGACAGGATGCCGAAGGTCACCGCCGGGTCGACGATGTGGACGGGAGCGTCGACCGGTTCGGCGCCCTCGCAGCCGATGCGCACGGCGCACAGGCCCGCTGGCAGGTCGGATGGGCAGGTGACGTCGATGAAGCCGCTCCGGTCGGCGGAGGCTTCGTGGCGGACGCCGTTGACCTCGACGACCACGGGTGCGTCCATCACCGACAGGGTGGCGAAGCTGCGCCAGCCGCGGACCTTCTTGGCCCGCTTGCGCGGCTTGCCGTTGTCGGGCCGGGCGAGCAGGACCCGGCCCAGGACGCGGACCCAGCCGGGGCCGTCCTTTCCGGCGAGGCCGTAGCCGGGGAAGGCGACGATGGTGGGCTCCCAGCCGCGCTTCTTGAGGCGGCGTTCGAATGCGATGTGCGCGGCGTCCTCGATGCGGGCGGCACGGTGCAGGCGGACTTCGGTCGTCGGCTCCAGCGTCACCCGCTCAGCCTGTCACACCAGCCGGACCCGCTCGGATGACGGGCCGCCCGCCCGGTTCGCCGATCCGACAGGCGGTGCAGCCGTCCGTAGGCTTTCCGGCTGCTGCCGGTAGCGTTACGGTTTCGACGCTGGGTTATCGCCGAGCAGGGCCTACCTGCAGAATCGGACTACAGTGTGCTGAATCTTCTTCTTGAGGTCACCTGGCCGAAGGGCAGGGTGGTCGGGTCCGTTGCATTGAGCCTCGGTGTGGCCGAGGCACACTCGAGCGGTGAAGTCGTCGCCCCGCTTACGAACGGCGTTTAACGCGAAGACGACGTTCGCCGGGTTCCGGTTCCCCCTGAGGTGATCGTGGTCGCCGTGCGTTGGTACCTGCGGTTCAACCTCTCCTACCGCGATGTCGAGGAACTGCTGGTCGAGCGTGGCGTCGAGGTCGATCACGTCACGATCTATCGGTGGGTACAGCGTTCACGCCATTGCTCGCCGACGCGGCGCGGTTCTGCCGGCACTCACCGGGCGACAGATGGTTCGTCGACGAGACCTACGTCAAGGTCGGCGGAGTGTGGCGGTACGTATAGCGGGCAATCGACCAGCACGGGCAGGTCATCGACGTGCTCGTGTCCGCCCGCCGCGACGCCGACGCGGCCCGCAGGTTCTTCCGCAGGGCGCTGGCGACCTTGAAGGTGACCCCCACCGAGGTGGTCACCGATGCCGCACCGGTGTACCCGGCGGCGCTCGACGAGATGGCCCCACAGGCGTGGCACCGCGTCGAACGCTACGCCAACAACCCGATCGAGGCCGACCACAGCCAGCTCAAACACCGACTGAGACCGATGCGCGGGATGCAGACCGACAAGACCGCGCAAGTGATCATCGCCGGACACGCGTTCATGTAGAACCTGCGCCGCGGACACTACGAACTCGCGATCGACATCCCGACTGCCCGGAGGGTCGCCGCGGCGTACGCCGAACTCGTCACGGCGATCTGACCACAGCCGCAGCTTCGGTTCAACGCGTCCGCCGATCCAGCAACGCACCTGAGCCTCCTGCCAGCACCATGCCCGCCAGCAGCGCCGCCAGCGCAGCATCGACAGCTGGACGTCTTCGCATCGCCGTTCCTACCCCGTGTCACGGTCGGATGGGGTCGTCGGCCCAACTGGATCGACTGTCGGTGGTGGTCGATGTCGTCGATGGTCAACTGCCGTAGTTCCTGGCATGAGGTGCCGCGCAGTAGCGCCAGCAGGCCGACTCGGACGCATCGCCCTGCTTGGCGAGCCGCCTGCAGATCGAACTGTCCGCCCTGGTGCCCGAAGCTTCGTAGCGGAGCCCTAACCTGCACCGATGGTGTACGAACGAATCTATCGGGTCGCTGACGGCGAGCACATCCCTGGCAAATCCCGGCTTGTCTTCGTCAAGAACGGCGGAACCCATTTCCTGACGAACCTGACTGTCTACGCCGACGGCGTCATCGACTGCTGGGGTTTGATGAGTTTTGACGAACTGAGGACTAAGCTCGCCACCGGGTGGATCACCACACAACCGCTGGACAATGGACAGGCTTCGGCTCACGACCTCGCGCGGTGGCGCTTCGCCGAGCCTCGCAGCCATGTCTCCGCCGACATGCTCATCGGAGAGCTGCTCGATGTGGTCGACAAGTTGAACCGGCGGCCGGACTCGTCTGAGCGATGCCGTCAGCTCATCGATCGGTACCTAGCCGATCGGAGCGAGGAGAACCGTCTGGCGATTCGTGCCGCCTACTTCACGATTCCCGAACACCAGCGCCGCAGCATGCTTGGTGACATGGACAGCAAGGACTTCCCGGTCAGGGTGCTCATCAGCGACATCGGCCAGCCGGCCGTGGGCGGAGCGGGCAGTTTCGCCGTGACCGAGAACGACCACCTGAAGGCGATCGAGTACTTCGTTCGACGCGCCGAGCATGCCGCCAGCACACTGCAGCATCGGTCAGCCTCCCTACATGACGACCGCCTGTCGCCGACCGTGAACCTGACCCAGGTGCCTTACGCGCGAGGTTGGCCGGAGCAACCCGGCATTGACGCGCTCACACCCGACTATCCCGCCGAGATCACTGCCTTCGGGTACACCTACCCCTCGATCACCCACGCGATCCTCGCATTGTCGACCTCGGACCCCGAGTGGCACGACCGGATCGCCCAGGCGGAGGGCCCGAAGGCTGCCCGGACCGCGGCGAAAGGCGCATCCCGCCGAACCGACTGGGCCGACCGCCGGCTCGCTGTCATGGCAGTGCTGCTGCGCCAGAAGTTCTCACAGCATCCCGAACTGGCAGAAGTCCTGCTCTCGACGGGCGACGGCCGCATCACCTACTCCGCACTCGATGACAGCTACTTCAGCAGTGGCGGGTACGGCGCGAACTGGTTCGGACGCCTGCTGGAGGTCATCCGCTCAGAACTCGCACTCGGGACGGATCTTCAGCGCGCAGGCATGTCCTCATAACACTCCATCGCATGTGTCTGAGCATGCAGAGTCGACGGTGCTTCGAAGCCCCGGTCAAGCGATTCTTGACGGCGCTCTCACCGGCTCTGTGCGTTCGCGGATCGTCGTGCATGGCGAAGCTCCGGTTCGGCGCCAGTTCAGATCGCCTTGGCGAGTTCGGCGAACGCCGCGGCGACCCGCCGGGCCGGCGGGGTGTCGATTGCGATCTCGTAGTGTCTGCGGCGCAGGTTCTGCAGGAACGCCGGGCTCAGGCCCACCGCGGTCTGGAAGTGCGAGCGCTGACACGGACGCAGCGTAATCCGAGACTCATCAACACTGCGGAGTTCACCGCGATCGGATGGCACAGCCCACAGGAAGTCCTGCAGATGCCACTCGACGATCTTGACCCGCACATGCACCGCTTCCTAGCCAAGATCGCCGAGCTGTATCGAGAACATGCCCGTTAACCGCGCCGAACAGCGTCCGAGCCCGGCGGGCACAGTTGCCCAGAAAGGCGCCTGAACACTCGACAGCGCAATGCCTGCAGTGCCTGCGCCGACAAGTGCCATCCGATCAGGCGACACGCCTTCCACAGAAATAGCCAACGCCCGGCCGCGATCTCGGGTGGGGCAAGTGACCACGCTCCGACTCGGCGCCCGCAGCACCATCCTCGCTCTGGCCCAGGCCACCCTCGTCGCCGACGACCTGCGCACCGCACATCCGAGACTGCGCGTCCAGCTCGTCACGATCCCCACCCACGGCGACCGATGGGCCGACAACTTCGGCGCTGGCACTGGGATCCAAAGGCGCCTACATCCGCGAGATCGGGGAAGGGTTTGATCAACAGCGTTGGCCCGCCTCGCGGCCGAGGCCGGGAGGCGGGCCTGGTTTCGGGTCAGAGAGTGTCTTCAACCTTGAGGTAACCGCGTTGGACCACGAACCGCTGGTTGGTGTGGTTGAGGCACTGCCAGATCCTGGCGTTGTCGCCGTTGTTGCGGGTGCCGCCGATGTCCAGGCACATCTGTGCGGTGGTGCCGATGGTGTCCTTCAGGACGAGGTTGCCGTTGCGGACGACCCACTGCTGGTTGGTGTTACCGGCCGCGCACTTCCAGAGGAACACGTTGGCGCCGTTGTTGCGGGCGCCCGCGTCGAGGCACATCTCGTTGGCGGTGCCGACGGTGTCGGCGATCTTGACCCGCCCGCCTTCGATTTCGAACCGCTGGTTGGTGTGGTTGAGGCACTGCCAGATCCTGACGTTGTCACCGTTGCTACGCCCGCCGACGTCCAGGCACATGCCGGCGCGGCCGGTCACGGGCGCGGGCGTGGCGACGGTCAGCGTACCGTCGGTGATCGTCAGGGTTTTGCCGGCGTTGACGTCGTTGTAGGTGATGGCGGCGGTGCCCGACGGGCTCAGCGTGGTGCCGGCGGGGGCGTTGGGGTTGACGGTGACCTGCGGGGTGAAGCGGAAGAAGCCGCCGGACGGCCAGCTGCTGTAGCCGCCGCTGATGCCGAATGCCTCGCAGGTAAGGGTCGTGGCGTTGTTGCTGAGGGCGCAGCCGCGCAGGCTGAGGTTGTTGGAGATCCAGTCGGTGCCGTCCGGGCTGTACTGGCCGGGCATCGTGGCTTGTGGCGCGAAGGTGGTGTTGCCCGGCGCGGTGAACACGACGGAACTGCCGGACGCGGGGAACAGGCCGGGACCGCCGGTGTTGTGGTACGTGAACCGGACGGGCCCGGTGTCGCCTGGGGCGATGACCGCGGTGCTGGGCACGTCTTGGCCGACGAAGGGGTCTGCGACCGCAGGGGTGGCCCACATCGCCGTGAGAGCGAGTGTGGCGCCGACACCTACGGCGGCCCGGCTCAGGTGGGACTTCAGAGGCATAACGATCTTTCTGGTCGACGGTTTCGGGCACGGGCGCGCGCACACCAGCCCCGAGATCATCTACTAACATCCAGGGGGCGTGAGCTGCGTAAATGGCGAGAATCGTCGTGTCTGGACGTTTCACCCGTTCGAGTGACCGCGAGGCCCCTCGGGCCGCATCTGCGACCCGGGCGGCGTTGCGGTGCATCGGGGAAAGCGACGTCGTGCCGCCCACCCGCCGGTGCCGGCCGCAGGCGCGGGACTGCGGCGCAGCAGCGCGAAGACGCCAGATACGCTCGGCGGCCCCACGAGAGGGGTGCCCTCGCCGTAGAGTCGGCACCAGCCCACGGTCTGAACAGCCGGCGTACGCCGACGGCGTCACGACCAGCCGTCAGGCCGCTTTCCCCGGCGAGGGCCGCTCTGGCGGTCGGCGGGAGGCTGCATCAGCGAAGCGGGACAGTAGCCCGGCGAACTGCCGGGTCTGTTCGGGGGTGAAGTCGGTCAGCAGCCGGGCGAGCCTGGCAAGGCGGTGACCGACGGCACGCTCGTGCAGGGCGGCACCGTCGCTGGTGAGGCCGAGATCGGCTTGACGTCTGTCGTCGCCATCGGGCAGACGCTGAACTGCCCCCGCCGACACTGCGCGGCTGACCAGCCTGCTGGCGGTTGAGTGCGTCACGTCGAGCGCATCCGCGACCGCAGAGATCGTCACCGGTTGCGGGGCTGCGGCGATCGCGTCCACCACCAGCAGTGTCGACAGATCAACATTTTGGCCGCCGTCAGGCATGGTGCCCGGCGGCTCCAGGAAGCGCCGCAGCCTGATCAGCGCTCGGTCGAGGGCCATCAGATCATCTTCCGACATACATGTATGGTACATGCATCACGTTGACAGGCGGTGATCATGGCTGGGCGGGTTCTGGTGTCCGGTGCGAGCGGCACCATCGGCAAGGTGGTCGCCGCGACGCTCGCGGCTGCCGACGTCGAAGCGCTGGCGGCAAGCCGCACGGGAGGGCCGGTCGCCGGATGCGAGGGCGTCGTGCTCGACTTCACTCGGCCGTCGACATGGCCGGCCGCGTTCAAGGGCGTGGAGTCGCTGTTCTTGATGCGGCCACCGGCGGTCGGCAACGTCCGGCGGGACCTGCTGCCGGCCGTCGCGGCCGCAGGTGAGGCCGGCGTGCGTCACGTGGTGTTCCTGTCGTTGCAGGGCGCCGAACGCAACAAGATCGTCCCGCACTCGGCCGTGGAGCGGTGGCTCCGCGCCAGCCGCATGACGTGGACGTTCGTACGGCCGTCATTCTTCTGCCAGAACCTGACCGGCGTACATCTGTCCGACATCCGCGATCGCGACCAGATCGCCGTACCGGCCGGCGACGGCGCCACCGCGTTCGTCGACGCCCTTGACGTCGGCGAGGTCGCCGCCGCTGCGCTACTCGACACGGCGCACCACGCCGGGCGCACCTGGACCGTCACCGGGCCTCGGGCACTGACCTACCAGCAGATCGCCTGGCTGCTGTCAGCCGAATGCGGCCGCACCATCCGCTACACCCGCCCCGGACTGCTGGCCTACACCCGTCACGCCCGCACCCGGCTTGGCATGCCCTGGCCGATGGTCGCTGTCACCAGCGCGATCTACACCACGGCCCGGCTGGGCATGGCCGCCGGCCTCAGCGACGACGTACGCACCGTACTCGGCCGCGACCCGATTGACTTCACGCAGTTCGCACACCGCGAACGCGACCTCTTCAACCCCCGGAGCACCTGATGAAGATCGCCCTGATCGGCGCCACCGGCCGCACTGGCAGACATCTGCTGACCACACTGGTCGAGCGCGGCCACACCGTGACCGCCCTGGCCCGCGACAGCAACCGCGTCCCCGCAGGCGTCCCCGCCCTTACCGTCGTCACCGGCGAGGCCACCGACGCCGACGCCCTACGGCAACTGACCGCCGGCGCCGACGCCGTGGTGTCCGCGCTCGGCCCCACCGGCAAGCAGCCAGACCTTCACACCTGCACCGCCCGGGCGCTCGTGCAGATCATGGCGGAGCAGGGCCCGCAGCGATTCGTCGGCATCAGCGGCGCCGGCGTCAACGCACCCGGCGACCGTAAGTCCGGCCGCGACAAGATGATCAGCTTCCTCATCAACACTCTGGGCGGCGCGGTAGTCGAGGACAAGCCCGCCGAACTCGCCGTGTGGGCTGCGAGCGACCTGGACTGGACGCTGGTCCGCCCACCCCGGCTCACCGACTCCCCCGCCACCGGCAAAGTGGAGCACCATGCGCACGAGTCCACCCGCCAGACGAAGATCGCCCGGGCCGATCTGGCAGCTTTTGTCGCCGACGTCGTGGAACAACGCCTGTACCTCAGGCGCGCGCCGTTCGTGGCCAACGGTTCCTGACACCACGCCTGCACTGCGTCCGGACAACCCGCAAGGCTGTGGACCCTGGCCCGGTACACCGATGGGGTGGGCGGTCCGACGCGTCACCACCACCTGGCTCTAGCCGGTCCCGCAAGAGCTGTCAGAAGGCGAGCCGGCACTTCGCCTTCCGGCCTCGCCCGCCGCGTCTCACCGGTGCGGCCGGGACAGCAGGTCTGGCAGGGAAGACGTGATCCGGGTCGGCCACTTGCGCCCGCGTCACGGGCGTGTTCAGAAGCGGCTGCCCAGCCACAGTCCAAGCCCGGCGAGCAGAAGGCTGGCGACCAGGCTGCCGAGCACGTTCCATGCCTCCACGGCGGCTTTGCCTCTGAGCAGGCCCAGGGTGTGCCATTCTTCGGTGGAGAAGGTGGTGTACGCGCCGAGAAAGCCGACGCCGAGCACGGTCGCGAAGTCCCGCGCGGAGCCGCTGGTGTTCGCGGCGGCAAAGCCGGTCACCACGCCCAGCACGAAGGCGCCCGAGACGTTGATGAGGCAGGTGCCGGCGGGGAAGGCCCGGAACGGCCCGCTCACCCGCCGTCGCCACCTGGCCGTCACGTACGCGTCGAGGGTTGCGCGGCACAGCGCGCCAAGGCCGCCGGCCAGGAAGATGCACACGCCCAGCCACATCAGGCGCCTGCCGAGTGAAGGCGGGTCAGTCGTTCCACCAGAGCCGCTCCGGCGGCCGCGGCGGCCACGCCGACGACGATCGAAACGACGAGGTAGGTGACGGCGAGGCCAACCTGGCGGGCGCCGATGAGCTGGTCGGCTTCGACGATGAAGTGGGACCAGGTCGTGAAGCCGCCGATCAGGCCGGTGGACAGGAAAGGTTTGGCCCACGGTGCCCGCAGCCGCTTGAGCGTCAGCATCGTCATGACCGCGCCGAGCGCGAAGGCCCCCACCACGTTGATCGCGAAGGTGACCCAAGGGAAGTCCGGAGGGGTCGGCGGCGCGAGGGCGAGACCCAGCAGATACCGCAGGGTGGCGCCGAGCCCGCCGCCCAGCAGTACGGCAACAACTGTCATATCCCGACCATTTCACCTGATCAGAAGGCTGTCCGCCGGTACCCCGATTAGGTCGAGGAACCGCCTGCCGGCGTCACGCTCCAGCGTCGCGTCCAGCATGGTCGCTTCGCGTGCGCGACATTGGCGGTTTCACCGCACATGGCGCAACGAGTGGCTCTGAAACGACAGGCAACGCCGAATGCATGCGTGATGCTCATTTGAGGACGTGAAAGTCAGGATGGGCGATCCAGGTGGTCATCGCCGCCGCGTCGAGGTAGACGGCATCGCCGACGCGGATGCAGCGACCCGCGCTCGCCAGATCCTCGAGCAGGTCTGCCGAGGGCGGGGTGTGGAACTCGACGAACACCCAGCCGCTGGTCCGGCGTGCCACTCGCTGGGCAATGCGGGCCAGGGCCGGCCGGCCGGCGAGATCGCTGACGAGGATGTGCAGCACGATGTCACAGCGCATGACCGCACCGGCGGCCCGCGCGATCAGCTCAAGCTCCCCGACGTCGACCTCCAGATCCGGCGCCTGACAGTCGTATCCGTAGGGCAGGCCCTCGGCGGACAGCCAGTAGTCAGGGTCGGGCTCGTACCGGACGAGGCCCTCGGCCGCCATCTCCTCCAGCACGACTGGTTCGACGTGCTCAGCCGTGCACGCACTCAGGACGCTCAACGCCGTTCCACCCACGGCACGCAGTAGACAGCATCTGGTCGGGCTGGCGCCATGCAGCGCTCAGGCAGCTGCCGTAACGGCGGTCGACGAGCTGGTAGCCGATGCTCTGGCGGACGAAGGTCCAGCCGTCTTGCCAGCTGCATCAGAAGGGCTGGAGTGGCAGGTTACCTGGTCACTGCGGACGGGAAGTTCCAGGTCTGGTTAGGGGCGGCACCCCTGGTCGCGAGAACCGCTTCGGGTCGGCCGTCCGCAGCACGGAGGGCCAGGGTGACGACCCGGTCGGGCGAGTCCTGCGGGAAGATCATCCCGTCGGCGGAGCGCCACTTGCAGACGCCGTCGCGACCGGACCCGAACATCATCAGCTCGTTGACCGGTTCGGTGATGTCCCGGTACGGGTGGTTGGCCGGCCGGTCACTGACGCCGGACTGCGACAGCAGCGGGTGTACCAGACCGGCACCCATACCCATGCCCATACCCGAAAGTTGGTCGCCTTTAGCCGCGACCCGTCGCCCCGGCTGCAAGACCCAGTTGGAACGGATGTCGCTGACCTTGTTGTACAGGTAGTTGAGGGGCACGCCCCAGGGATCGGCCCGGCCACTGAGGTACCAGATCTCATGCTCCTCGGCGGCGGGCTTCTGCACACCCAGGACCCGGTCGTTGGTGTGGGCGTACGCGATCTGCCCCTTCTCCCCCGTCAACCGGTCAGCGGCGTCCTGCGACCCGTGGGTCACCCCGCCGTGGAGGCTGACCAGACAATGTCCGGTGTCGGCATTGATGATCCGGAAATTTTGATCGGGGAACCCGTTCGCCACGTGCACTCCTCAAACCCGACGCTGCCAGTCGTTTTGTCTATTTAGAGGCAATCATCATGTATGGGCCGTTGCGGGGCAAGCCGCCATGCCTACCCGAGTGCGCCGCCTCCGCCATGCCTCGATCGCGATGTCGGGAGCCTGCCGAGTCTCGTCGCCCATCCATGGGAGCCGTGCCGACCGGCGGCCGGCGCTGCCGAGGCGGATCTTCGGCCGTCCGGTCCGCGCCCCACCAACCTGAGCGCATGCCGCGGTAGCGAGCAGACGGTTCGGGTCGAGCAGCCGGCACTGCCCGACGTTTGGCCGCGGACTCCCCCGCCCGCGTGGGGCCGACGGGTGCGGTCCTCGTCGTCGGCCAGCTCCTGCTCGCGCCGTGACCACGGCCGACGAGGTGGAGGTGACTCAAGAAACGGACACCGGACACCGGGCACCGAAAAACGCGGGTTGCGGGCGGTGGTGCGAGCTTGCTGAGCATGACACCAAACCCCCGACTCTTACTGAGGGTGATGATCGTTTCACAGAGCGAAACGGACCGTCCATGTCAGGAGATGTCGGATGCTGGAACTGTCAGGTGGGTCGTCCTCGTGTGTGGTGGCGGTCCAGCAAAGGGGTGACGACCCGGTCGAGTGCCGGCAGCGGGTCGAAGCGGGAGTCCGGACCTACCTGGCGGTATCACCGAGCATGCCCGGCGCACGATTGATCGTGGTCGGTGGCGCGTCCGGAGACATCAGCCCCGAAACCATCACGTCCTGGTGCGAGCACGGCGGCGTCGTCCCCACCGTTCTCAACACCTCCCAGAACACCAGACACAAGGCGGAGTCCATCGCCGGCTACGTCCGCGACACGGGGGCCGGCTCGGTCATCCAGGTGACCTCGCTCTACCACTCCCTGCGCGCCTACCTGACCACCCGGACAACACTGGATGCCATCGAGCCGGACATCACGCTGATGAACGTCGCCAGCGACACCACAGACCTCGACGTGATCGCCCACTGCGTCACCGACGAGATCATGCTCGCCACCGCCGCCGAGCCACGATTGCGCTTCACCATCGACACCGGCGCCCTCGCCGCGGCCACCGACGACCCGGCATACCGCACCTACCTGACCCGCCGCGACGGCGAAGCCCGCCGCATCGGCGCATACGCCGAGACCGGCAAGGGACACCTGCGTACCGACCTCAGCGTCAAGGACATCCTCGCCACCTACCTACCGCCCACCTACCCCTGACGCAGCCCGCAGAACCTGCGGCGCGGAGACTACGACGGCACGCATGTCGTAAAGGACGGCAACAACAACACCGTTGTCGAACCCGACGGCGTGCGCTGCCGACCTCGGTCGACGCCTCCCTCACCGATGATCATCGACTCTGCCGCCGGCCGGCGCAGCGGGCCGCACGACTGCTGCGCCGCCCGTTGCCGGCGGGGCTGCGCTGATGAATCCAGGTGCCGGACGAGGCACGACGTCGGAAAACCGACGGGAGGTATCCGAGGGCACCGCCGTGCCATCTGTCCTCACGTACGCCGTCACCGGGCGGCGTCACCGACGAGGAGGACACCGTGACCAGCTCCCAAGCCCAGCCCCCGAACACGTTCCAGGAGGTCTTCGCCGCCTGGGACGCCGCCCAGCCCGCGCACAGCCTGCTGCACTACTACGACTCGCTGGACCAGAAGTACAGCTTCGACGGCTCGTTCTGCTACACCTACGAGGTGGTGCTCGACGGATGGCGCTACATCGTGCAGGCGCACGTGCACGTCGAGAGCGGCAAGCCCCATTCCAGCGGCAAGGTCTTCATCCCGGGCTTCAAGGGCATGCAGGCCCCGACCCCGGCGTGGGTGGTCGCCCTCGCGCCGGTGTACAGCAAGCAGGCATACCCCACCGACTGGGACAGCAATGCGGCCTACCGCCAGCAACTCTACGACCAGGGCTACCGCTACCCGACCAAGCTCTGACCCATGTCCGCGCGCAGCGGCGCCGGTGGCCACCGTGCCACCGGCGCCGGGCCGCCGACCGGTAGGCCCTGACGCTCCTGTCCCTGTCACGCCGTTCGGAAACGTGCTGCGGCTGGGGTAGATCCCGGCACCGCGAGCGGATCGACCCCTGGTCAGGGGTGGGGGCCGGTCGAGGAGCTGCGCGGACCGCCGGCCGCATCCGTCAGGCGGTCCGCCCGACGTGCAGGGCCAGCGGGCCGATCTCCGTGCCGACGGCGAGGTGACCGGACGGCCCGGCGGCTGTGCTGAGCACCGGCGTGCCGAGCCAGACCGCGTCCGGGTAGGTCGCACCGTCGCGTACCGGCCAGAAACGCAGTTGCCCGTCGTGACCGCCCGACACCGTGACCGTCTCGTCGCCCAGGCGCAGACCGCACAGGGCGGTCACCCGCCCGGTGTGGGCCTGGCGCAGGTCCGCGCTGACCGCCCCGACCTTGGCGTCGAGCCGGTGCAGGGCGACGACGCCGTCGGACCCGCCCCAGGCCAGCAGCCCGTCGTGCAGCGACAACGCGGTGACCGGCGCGGTGTGCGTACGTTCGACGGCGGCCAGTTCCCGGCCGTTGCCCGCGTTCCAGAGCCGGATCCGCTCCCGGTGTGCCGGGTCCCAGGTGGCAAGGACGTCCCGGTCACCGATGCGGCCGAGGGCGATGACGACGGGGTGATGGTCGCGCTGGAACCACTTCATGCGGCGGGAACGCCCTGTGACCAGGTCGAAGAACCACACGCCGCCGTCACGGGAGCCGACCGCGACCACGGCCCGACTGTCGAGCGTGCCCGCGGCGACGGCCGCCGCCACCGCGAACTCGCGCTTGCCGAGCACGCCGTGTTCGGCGACCGCCTCGGTGCCGGTGATCCAGGTGCGGCAGGTGGTGTCCCGCGATACCGCGCCCAGCCGCAGGCCCGACGGCTCGCGGCCGACCACCAGCTGCAGCACCGCCGGGGCGGCCAGGACCTTGGCGGGTCCGGTCTCGGCGCCGTCGTGCAGGCGGCGGATCTCCACCCGGGGGTATCGGTCGGCTTGGCTGGACGTGGTGACGGTGCTGGTCACGGACCCGCCGACTTCGTGCTGGAACGAGTAGCCGCCGCTGCCGCCGTGGGCGATGACGGCGACCGGCCCGCCGACCTGCTCGACGGTGGCGACGGCGGTAGCGGACTGCGGGACGGTGGCGTACTCGCGCCCAGGGGCCGGGTATCCGTCCTGGTAGGACCAGACCCGGACGGTGCCGCTGGTGCCGCCGAGCACCAGCAGATCGGGGCCGGTGGCCGAGTACAGGCAGGCGAGCGTCGAAACGCCTTCGACGCCCTCGACGGTCAGCACGTCGTCGGACTCGGCCAGCGGGGTGACGGTGACCTCGGGTCCGGCGGCCCGGATCAGCTGGAGGCCGTGCTGGTGCGCGGCGAGCCGTACGGCCGAGAACGCGGGCCGGGCGTGGAAGGTGGTCACCTGGTGGCTGATCGAGGTGACGGTGTCGCCGTCGCCGTCGACGCCCTGGGAGATGTCCCAGATCTGCGCGACGCCGTCGGCCGCGACCGCTGTCACCTGGATCGCGGCGTCGGAGGACCAGACGTCGACGGCGCTGACGGCGTGGTCCCGGTCGGTCCGGTGCGTGATCGTGACGTCGCGCTCGGCGGGGTCCCAGAGCAGCAGCGCGCCGTCGCGGCCGACGGACAGCACGAGCAGGTCGTCGCCGAACCAGACGGTACGCAGCGCGGCGACGCCGCCGACGTGGGCGCGGCGGCTGGTGATGCCGACGTTGCCGTCGTCGTCGAAGGAGTGCCAGAACCGCACCGCGCCGTCGGCGCCGCCGGAGACGATCACCAGGCCGTCGGCGTCCCGGTACGAGCACAGGGCGGTTATCGGCCCGTGGTGGGCGTCGAGGGAGAACTCGGGTTCGAGCGTGGCGGCGTCCCATACCTGGATTACGCCGTCCGCGCCGCCGGAGGCGAGCCGGGGCTCGTCGGCGAGGGGTGTCAGCGCGGTCGCGCCGCCGACGTGCGCGTCGACGGAGGCGACGAAAGTCAGCGTGGCGGTGCCGCGCAGCACTCCGCCGATGGGGGCCGGGTCGATGGCGTGCACGATCACGCTGCCGTCGTCGGCGCAGGAGGCGAGCAGGCGCCGCCCCTCGACCTCGTACTCGGCCAGTGCCCGCACCGCACCCCGGTGAATGACCGCCGCGGTGTCGCCGCCGGTGAACCACAGCGGCCGCCAGCGGCTGCCCCGGGCCTGGGCCAGCAGGCCGTCGGCCAGGTCCCGCCGTCCCCGGTACATCAGGTGCAGGGCGAGGGCAGCGGCGCGTTCGGCCGGGTCCTCGGTGGTCGTCTCACCGGCGAACGAGGCCAGCACGTGGCTGAGTTCCCTGCCGAGGACGTGGCCGGATCGGGTGTGGGCGCGCAGCACGTCGGCGGTGTCCGCGACGGGCAGGAAGCCGGGGTGCTGCGCCAGCTCCGCCATCCGCCCGGCGCGCTCGGCGTGGTACGCCAGGTGCCGGTACAGGTAGCGGGACGCGGCGGGCCAGTCGCGGGTGCCGTCGGGGCGCAACGGCACGGTGGACAGCAGCGCGTCGAAGAACGCGCTCGCCCCTGACTCGGGGTCGGGAAACAGCCCGGCGGCGAACGCGGCGTGGAACAGCCGGTGGTGCTCGCCCTCGGCGCCGACGGCCGAGCGGGCCAGCAGCGCCGCAGCACGGTCGCGCAGCCAGCGCACGTCGTCGGTGCCGTAGTCGCGCCCGGCCAGGTGCGAGGCGAGCGCCGCCCACAGCTCGCCGGTGGGCAGGCCCGTGTCCTGCGCGTACGCCAGCGGGCGCAGCAGGTCCCGGGCGCGCCGGGCGTCCTGCGGGGCGAACGAGCGCAGCAGGTACGTGTTGATCGCCTGCGGCACGGTCGACGGGAAGTCACCGGTCCAGCCCGCGGGGCCGTCCCCGGCGCACAGCGCGTCGACGGTCAGCTGCGCGACGAGGAACAGCGGGTGGGCGGCGTCGGCGATGGTCGCCGACAGGGCCGCGATGTCCGCCCCCGTGGCCGCCGGGTGCGCGTTGAGCCTGGTCGAGGTGTACGCGAGCAGGTCGTCCCGGTCGAGGTAGGCGTCGTCGTCGAGCTGCACGACCTCGTACCCGCCGCCGAGTTCGGGCACCAGGTGCGGGCGCGCGCCGACGAGCACCCGCAGCACCCCGGGGCGGCCGTACGCCGCCAGCGGCAGCAGCAGGCCCTGCACGATCGACGCGCCGCCGTCGACGGCCTCGTCGAGGGCGTCGATGAGCAGCGTGAACGGCTCCGGCCGCGCGCACAGCGCCGCCACCAGCCGCTCGGGACGCTCGTCGGGGCAGCCGGCGGCCTCGGCGATCGTGGCGCACACCTGTGCCAGGTCCAGGTCACGGGCGTGGATCGCCACGTCCACCGCGCCGGGCTCGGGCACGGTGTCGGCGGGCGCGCCCTGCCACGCCTGCGGATGCTGGTCCCGGTACGCCGCCGACGACAGCGTCGCCACCCGGGCGAGCACGGCCGACTTGCCGCTGCCGGGCGGTCCGGTGACGACGCAGCCGATGGGCTGCTCCGGGCCCTGCGTGCCGAACCAGTTCCGCAGGTCGGCGAGCACGGCCCGGCGTCCGGTGAAGTACCAGGTGTCGTCGCCGGGGCGCAGCCGGGTGCCGCGTACGGCCGGCTCCCAGTGGGCCTGCCAGGCCGTCGGGTCGAACCGGGCCGACTCGGCCAGCAGTTCGCCCATGACGGGCAGCGACGCGATCCGGCTCAGCGGCAGCATGCAGCCGACCCGGCGGCCCTGCCTGCCGTCGACGGTGACCACGATCCCGATGACCGCCCCGGCAGTGTCGCTCCACACCGGACCGCCGCTGAACCCCGGGGCGATCTGGTATCCGTTGACGCCGTGGGTCACCAGCTGGTGCCAGCCGAACTCGGGGCCCATCGCGCCCTGGACCGCGCCGAGCGCCAGCACCGGCTCGTCACGGCCGTCGGGGAATCCGTAGCAGCGAAAGTCGCTGTCGACCCGGACCCGGGTACGCAGCGGCGGCGTGTCCAACGGTCCGAGCACCGGCGTGGCCAGCCGCAGCACGGTCACGTCCTCGGGCCGGGACTCGTCGGCCGCGATCCAGGTCTGGCCGATCACCGTCGCGGCGAGCACGCCCAGTTCCGGCAGCGCGGGCAGCTCGACGAGGACGGTCTCGTCGGGTGCGGGCTGCGACATCTGCGCCCGGCCCAGGCTGGAGTTCACGACGTGGGCGCAGGTGAGCACGTACCGGCCCTGGAGCAGCACGCCCGCGCCGACGACGCGGCCGTTGCGCCCACGCAGTCGCACCAGGTGCCGGTAGGCGCGCGGGTCGTCGACCCCGCCGGCGGCGGTCACTGCGCGCCGCCCGCCGGCGCGGCAGGGTTGCGCGACCAGTGCAGTTTCACCGACAGGTGCCCCTCGACGCTGGTCTTGGCGATGACCGCGCCAGCCTCGGCGTTGAGCCGGATGCCGAACTCGATCTCGATCTCGTCGGGGTGCAGGGCGCCCTCCCGGAACACCCGCAGCGCCGAGCTCGCCGCGTGTGACACGCTGCGCAGCGCGCCCTCGAAGGTCTCGGTGGCGGTGGCGACGCCGTCGGTGACCCGGGACGCGCGCTGGAAACCGGGTTCCTCGTCGTCGATCTGGACGACGATCTCGCCGCCGTCCTCGGTGGCGAACCGCAACAGCTCGTTCATGGCCCCATCCACGGTCGTCGCATCATCGACGCGCCGACGTTACCGCAGCGGCCCGTATCCGTTCGGCCACAACCGATCCGGCTAAAGGGTCTTCGGCGGCGATCGTCGCTGGTCGCCGTGCTCCGATCGGAACGTCGACCGGCTGTGCGCCATGAAGGTGCCCGGCCGTGCCGGCTGGCACGGCTCAATCACCGCAGCGAGTGGGGCAGGTCGCGGCAGTTGGCTTGCGGGGGTCTCGACTCGGATCAGCCGAAGGATGTCGTCGATCACAGCCGATTCCTACCAAATGGCTCCGACGACGCTTGCAGGACCGGATCGTATTCCTGAAACGGGTCAACGTATCCCAACCGCAGCCCGTGCTCGCGGACCGCGGCGTCGCCGCTCCAGCCACGCGACAGCAGTCCACCGAGCAGGCATGTCTCTGAGCAGTAAGCCGCGTCGCTGAACAGCGCTACAGCAAGATGCTAGTGGTTCAGATACCAGCGGATCCATTGCACTGCAATCAGAATTATCACGAATGCGCCAAGAGAGAAGAACATCGTAGCCACGACCGCAGCGAGCTTCGGCCGTTCGGCGATAAATCGCCAGCTCGAATATTTTGGCCCGACGAGCCGGTCTCGCGCTTTGGTGGCACCACGGGCGATGCGACGTGAAGCCAGATACAGGCCGACTGCGGACGCCATCCAGAACAGGCCGGCAGCCAGTTCGAATACACCCCAGGACGGCTTTGATATGTGCGAATCAACGAGGACGTACATCTCAGCCCTACCTTCCACCACGCCACTACACCCGGCAACCACTATCCCGCTGCGCGCTTCTGGACAACACCACATCACGTCCTGGACTTGCCGGTGCGAAGCATGCAAGCATGATCGACAGCCATACGATAGAGCCGGGGAGGTTCCTCTACCCACCCGCGGAGATGGAGACGAAAGGGTCGGGGTGGCGGCAAGTGCACTGGGTGAGGCCAGCGATGCACCGCGTGATGTCATTCGAGCGGCGGGCGACTGGCTCGCCACGCAGTTGGCAGCGGAGGGATTCGCTTGGCTGCCCAGCAAGCGGCTTCTCCGTCGCGAGGTCGACGGGCTGATCCAGGAGATCACGCTGCAGCCCGATCGGTACAACCGCCGTGGAAGCTGGATCTCGGCGCAAGGCGCGATCGGCGTCCGTGAGCCAGCGCTCGGTCGCTGGCGTACGGCCAACGCCAGCCGGGTCAGTTCAGGCGGCGACTACATCTGTGGGACAGCTCTCGGCTACGCCAGTGGCAGAGCCAACGGATTCCGATACGGCGACTACACCGACGGGGAGCTGAACCTCACCGACCCGTCGCAACGGCTGCCCAAGCTCCATACATGGCTCGCCAAGGTTCGCACCGGAGTGATCCCGTACCTCGATGAAGCATCCCACCCCGAGGCCATCGTCTTCTCCCGAGCGGTCGAGATCTGTGGCAACCCAGCCGGCATCGTCGAGTGGCTGATCTTCAGACAACGGCCCCAGCTCATACCACCGCTGGTCGAATACTTCATGGACAATAATCCGGGCTGGGCCGACGGGGTGGAACACGGACGCGCGCTCGGCGCAAGCGGCGGGTCCATACCTCTGGGCTGCTCGGACATGGCACTTCGACTCGGCTGGGTGTGTCAGCTCCATCAGCCATGAAAGTCTCCGGTCAGGTCCTCAGGCATCAGGCGAACCCTTTCCGTATGCGATGGTGGAAAACGCGAACTGTCCCAGGCCCGCAGCAAATAGTCGACGGGCCGATAAGACAGCTCAGATCGTCCTCACCGAGCCGGTCCGCAGCCCGATGTCGGCCATGAACGTGGACAGGCGGCTGTGCAGCTGCTGGTCCAGGGTGGTGCGCCGGTAGCTGACATTGCGGTCGGCCGCCAGTCGACGAGCTGGTCGGTATCGCTTTCGATCGTCGCGGCGAACATCTCCTGGTCGACGATCGTGATCCGCAGATCCGTGCCGCGTTCGATGCACTCCTGCATGATCACCGGGGCCTGCCGCAGCGCGTCCCGCTTGCCGTCGACTCCGTCGATGACCCGGGTCTCCCCGAGCTGGTACGCCGGCGGGGTCAGCGGCTTGTAGATCGTACGCAGCCCCGCCCTGGCGTTGGCGTCGATGAACTCGCCGGCCCGGTCGGGATCGTTGGTGACCAGCGTGCGCGGGACGGTGAGCCCAGCCTTGCGAGCGGTGGCGAGCTGCACGACCTTGAACGCGGCCCGGTCCTCGGCGGCCGGGTCGTTGACGATCTGCAGAGCCACCGCGCGCAGGTAGCCGTAGAACGCGGCATCCCACTCCGCCCCGATGAAGCGCCGGAACTCCCGGTGGCGGACGTGGTCGCCGGCGACCGCCTTGCGGGGACGCCGCCACCACACGGAGGTCGTCGTCTCGGCCACCGGCCCGGCGTTCGGGACGGACAGCCCGTCTGCGGTGTCCAGGCTGTAGGCCGTCAGCGTGTTGCTGTCGCGCGGGTCCGCGATGACACACGGGTATCCGAGCAGATCCACTTCGCGATGTACGGCGAGGGCGTGCAGGTCGTCGGCATCGGCGACGATCGTGACCGACTTCGGCTCGAACGGGCGGCCGATCGAAGCCATTAGTCGTCCGTCATGCGGATCGGGTCGGAGTCGGAGTTGCCGTTGCCGTCACCGGTGGCGCTCGAGGCGAAGGAGACGGTCTCCGAGTTGCTGCCGGCGCCGACCGGGACGGACAGCGCCATCTGGCGCAGTTTCTCGATGACGTCCTTGTACCGCTCGAGGGTCTTGTCGGTGTAGATCCCGTAGTCGATGTGCTCCCCCGAAGTCTCCAGGACCGGCAAAGGGGTGTTGTCGCGGATCTCGGGCAGCAGTAGAAGACGGTGACGCGCTTCGGCGACGGCAGTGGTGCTCACGACCATGCGGGCCGACCCGGTCGGGCCGAACTTCGAGTCGTCGATGGCGAGTACGGCCTCTGTGGGCAGCCGCAGTACGACGCCACCGCTGAGGACGTGGATCTCCTGCGCGTTGCCGGCCTGCAGCGTGCCGACCAGCTCGATGGTTTCCAGGCGGAGACCGCCGTCCGGCACTTCCGGCCCCACGAATTTCTCCGGCACCTTCTTGTGGGCCAGGTATTCCAGGACCTGGGCCGTGTTGTCAGCCATGGTGACTCCTTGGTCGAACTCGGCGTGCCAGCGGGCAGAACGAGGGCCGCGTGCCGGGCTCGGCGCGGTCCCCGGTCGTGGCTGACGGACCAGCAACACCCTCCGTTCGGGGCTGTCCCGCGGTCAATGGGTCTGCTGTCCCGGGACTGCCGACGACGCAGCCTTCGAACCGAGGTGGTTCCGGACGCGCGCAGGGTCCAGGATCGCCGCGGTGTCGGAAGTGCGAGACGGTGAGCGCGAAGCTCGTCGTGAAGCCGACGGTGGCCGTTGCCGGTGCTTCCCCGGTAGTCAGCCGGGTTTCGGATGGCTACACGACGCGCGAGGCTGCGACAGCCGCCACAGCCCGACGAGGAAGATCGGGTGATCACTGCTGGCTGCGAGGGTGAGTTTTGGCCCCACCTGGGAGCGGATTCTGGCTCCACATGTCGATCTCCGGCCGCTCCGATCGGGAACGAGTAGCGGCCCCGGCTTTGCCGGTCGAGCGGCAGGCAGCGGTTACAGTCGGCGACTGCTCGCCGGGAGGTTACCGATGAGGGCAGTGCGTCCGGATCTGTCGAGATGATGCGTTGCCCGGCCTGACGACCGTCGTTGGACGGCCACTGATCCCCGGCGTCCGCAGCATTCCACCTTTAAGATCCGCTGCATGTCGACCACCATCACCCGGTTCATCTGGCCGATCGGGGACGGTACCGTCCTGATTCCGCGCACGCCAGCGATCGCCACCGCCTATCACGCCCTGCTCGCCGCCAACCATGTCCGCCTGGCTGTCTGGTCACCCGGCTCCCAGGAGCCCACTCCGGAGACCACCCGCACCGCCTTGGAACGCTCCGGGCATGCCTGGCTCGACGGCACCCGCCTTCCGCTGGCGATTGGCGTTCCCGCCGACAACGGCCACCGCCTGGTCGGCGCGATGAATCTGGCCATCGACAGTTCCGCGAGAAGTGCCGAGGTGGGTTTCTGGATCGACGCCGCCGCAGAAGGCCAGGGACTGGTCACCCGGGCACTGAACGCCGTGCTCGGCCACGCCTTCGATGACCTCGGCCTGCACCGTGTCGAGATGCGGACCTTGACCACCAACGACCGCAGCCGGCGCTTGGCGGAACGTCTCGGCTTCACCCTTGAGGGCGTCCTGCGCGGGGCGGTTCAGTTCCCGGATGGTCACCGGGATGTGGCGGTGTACGCCGTACTCACCGACGAATTCGCCAAGCTGGCGTAACCGTAGCAATGCTCAACCGCCGCAACGCATGGTTCTGCCGCGATCCGGGCGCCAGTCCGTACGACCGGATCGCCGACCAGGAATCTCGGCCGTAACCGTGCGTAGCGTCGACATGCCGGTGATGGCTGCTGGCCCGGGTGGGGCCAGTTCTCGCTCGCAAGAATCCCCGAGGCGACAGCGTGGGGCCAGAGATGGGGGGTAGATGGGGCCATCGTTCACTAACAGAGCCACACTGCCCACGGGGAGTCTCGGCCTGATCTGGCGCAGGCCCGGCGTCTTCCAATCGGCGCGGCAGGGCCCGCGCCACCATGCGGGCGGCCCGTCTCGGTGTCAATGGGACGCCCGTCCCGGGAACTGTCGCATTGGCGGCCTGACAATCGACGCGGGCAACGTCGTGAACGTCGCGCATCACCGATGCCGCGTCGCCAGCGCTAGACACTGTCTCGAAGGCGCGGTGTGCCGGTGATCGAGAGCAAGGTCGCCGATAAACGCTGGCAGCTGCGGGCCGGGGCGGGCGCCGATGCGACGCCTGGTGGGGTGATCGGGCGAGGGCTTGTTGCGCTTGGCCTCGACCCGCTGGCACCTGCGGTTCAGCCCTGTTACCGCGAGCCGTCGCTGTGCGCGTCGGGAGGTTCGGGGTGGAAGAGGTCTTCGATCAGCTGGCGTGGCGTGACCGTCATGGGTGCACCGCCCGAGTCGAGACCGGGCGCGGGCAGGTCCCGCCATCCTGCGATCTGATCGCAGCTGCCGTCGGGTGTGGTGGCCCAGACCTCGGTGTCCGCCGGACGCCAGACGATCAGTCCGTCGGATCGGTGGGATATCTCGGCCTTCATCGCGTCAGGGCCGCGGAATGAAAGGATGACCGTGCTCCTCGCCGGGAACTGGTACATCATGCCCTCCGGTTCTATCCAGAGGTCGAATGGGTGGCTGTCCGGCGAGGCGGACACAGAGAGCTGAAACTCCACGCGGAGATCCTGCCATGCCTCACGACCTCCGCTCCGGCGAGGCGACGAATGTGCCGGTCCGTTGACGCCGGGTTACGGCAGAGCCCCGTCGAGCAGCCAGCGCGCGTAGAAGTGCTCAGCATCCGTGATGCGATCGAGCTGGTCGATGCCCTTGAGCGTGTCGGGGCGGCGCGGACGTTGCTCGCAGAGTCGCACCACCTCATCGGCGTTTCGCTCCAGCAGCGCCTGTTCGATCCGGCGGCAGTACGCGAGCCAGCTGGCAGATGCCGTCAATGCGACATGTTCGAGCGCCTGGCGTAGAGCCGCTCCGCACAGGTCCGCCGTCTCGACCGTGCGGATCGACCATCGGTCCGTCCACGGCATGCCGTCGGAGTGCTCAGGTGGCGGCCGAAGGCGTCCATGCCATCGAGCGTCGGACGCAGTCGGATGGCTGCGGAACCGCGCGTCGCCGAACTGGGCTTCGCGGAACCTCAACCATCGACTGGTCGATACTCCGACGTTCACGTAGAACATCGACTCGTTGATCCCACTGCCCATGGAACCCTGAATGTCCAGCAAGGTAGCGTCGCCGTACTCGTCGATCCTCCGGAATGTGCCGTGCGAGCGCACGAAGCCACGTTCACGTAGCGGTGGAGCGAGAATAGTCTTGATCATGTCGAGGTATGCACGTCGGACCAGGCGTTCCACCCGGCCGAGACTATCGGAGCTGCCATTACTCCACCGGTCCCGGACTCGAACACCTGATACGTTCGGCGCGGAGCAGAACTTGAGAACGGCACAGGTCGACTGCGGCGAACCGCAGCCCCCGCCCATCAGCACACCTCGCCTAGCATCTCGTCCAGGAACTGACCACGTGCCATGATCGCCTGCGTGACAGAGCGCGAGTGGGACACCCTGACAGCCATCGAGCGGGCATTCCTCGTCAACGCGATGGAGATGGACATTCTCCCAGGCGTATTCGGCGATCTCACAGAGGCCGAGCAGACTCTTCCACTGCATGACCTAGCCGATGTTCTGTTGTCGATCAAGGTCTGATCGAGGTCCGCCGGTATGCCAGCTGGGTAACCGACGACGGACGTGAAGGCCTGACTCCCGGTGACGTCGTCCCCCCGGCGGAGCTGATCCACGTCCTCGCGAACCCAACGAGCTGGGACTATCCAGAAGATTCCGCATGGGTCGGCGCACTGACCCTGGTCCGCACAGACGACGGCCTACACCTCTCTCGCCTGTCACCTGGAGAGCGCTTCAGGTGCGCAGGCCCTCCGCTGTGACGATGATGGCCTTGTCGAACCACGTTGCGGTGTGTTCGACGGAACGGGTCCAGACGGCGACACATTGCACCACTCGGGTGTGCCGTAGGCAGCCATAGCGGTACGGGAATCGATAACCTTCGGGGATCGTCATGGTGGCGGCCACGGCGCGGCCGGGCAGGCCGACCTCATTCGGCAGCTCGACGGCCGCATGACCGTCGGTCACCTGGTCCGCCTCCACATCCCGCTCGCATTCGTCCAGTAGGTCGAAGAGTTGCCGCAGTGCCTCGGTCGCGTCGGCTTCGCTGGTATAGACGACGGTCTCCTGGTTGACGTTGGCGAAGTCCTGCGGTTCGGCGTCGTCAGGAGTGCCGAAGGCGTGCACCACGGCAGCCAGGCGCCGGTCCAGCAGCGGCACCGGTCGGCCGCATACGACCCCGTCGTAGTCGAGTTTCTCGTCCGAGTGTTCAGGCATCTCCGCCAGCCCAGCCAGGCGCTGGGTGGCTGCGTACCGGTCCCGGAGTCCGTGTGCGGCACCGCCGTCGGTGGCTGAGGGGGCGAGCAGAGCCGGAGCCGATGTTGCCGGCGTCGACTCGCTGGTGGCCGTGGCGGGGCCGCAGGCGGCGATCAGGGCCAACGGGGTGAGGAACGCCAACGGAACGGCCAGACGTCGCAGCATGGCAGCGAGCATAGGCGACCGCCGACTACCTCGATCTTGGCGGCGGGTGCGGCTGTGGGCCGTCGGATGAACCCGGCAACGATCCTCCGAGTGGGGTCGGCGATGGAGTATGCCAGCCACCCTGACACCCATGGCGAACATCGACTCATGCATGTCAATATTGCTATGACTTGACTCCTACCTGCTGAGGGGCACGCGATGATCGCTTGGAGAAGAGGTGCGGCATGGGCCGCAGTGCTGACGCTGGCCTGGGGCGGGTTGGCCGTGGCGCCGGTCGCGGCCGGCCCGGTGTCGGACGCGCCGTCGAATCCGTGGCAGCGGCGGCACTGGCCGCAGACCCAGCCGTGGCAGCGGGCGCAGGTCCAGCCCCGGATGTTCGCGGCGGACGCGCCGCGACCGATCGACCCGCAGAACTTCGAGCAACCCGACACCATGACCTGGGACGACTACCGGTCCATCCCTGGTACGAACTGGGCGAACCCGGCGGTGCGCGGCTCGGTGCGTACCTTCAAGGGCGCGCTGGTGCTGGTGGACTACCCGAACCAGCCCTTCGTCGTCACCCGGCCGGCGGGCTCCACCATCTACGGCAATCCGACGGCCGTGCAGAACCTGCCGCGTGCGCAGGTCCCTCAGTTCTATAAGGACTTCCTCAACACGCCGAACCAGCTCAACCGCGGGCACACCATCCACGAGTACTGGATGGAGGACTCCGGCGGCCGGTACGGGATCGAACTCGGGGCGTTCGGCGTGTACCAGATGCCCGCCAAGAGCCACCAGTACGGCATCGAGAGCTTCCAGCGAGGCGCGGGCTGCCCGAGCGGTGATTCCTGCCAGCGTGACCTACGCACCGATGCCCGCGCCGCCTGGGTCGCCGCCGTCGGCAGTGCCGTGGTCGCCCAGTACGACTTCGTCTTCTATCTCAGCGCCGGGCAGGACGAGTCGTCGACCTGGCAGGAGTTCGGCGAGATGAAGTTCGCCACGAAGGCCGGCGTCACCGAGCCGTGGGGCCCGCCGGACGCCGGGCTGCCCAACTGGAACTACACCCGGTATGTCGAGTGGACCTCGTGGCAGGCGTCGGCCAACATCTGGCCCAACGCCGGCGGTGGCAGTTCGACCCAGGCCGAGAGCTCCGGCATGTCGGTGTACGCCCACGAGTTCAGCCACATCCTCGGGATCGCCGACAACTACAACAACCCGTACTCGACGCCGGCCCGGCGCGCCTACAGCGGGCCGTGGGAGATGCTCGATCGCGGAACGTTCAACGGACCGGGCGGGCCGCACAGCCGGTGGCTGATCCCGGCCACGGGAGGTGCCAGCATGGGCGCGCAGCACATGCTCCGCAACAAGATCAAGCTCGGGATCGTCGACGAGCGCAACGTGCTGCGGCTGTCCCGCAACGCACTGTCCCGCTCCGGGCTCGTGGTCGCGCGGGTCACCGCCCGCGCCGTGCAGCCCGGCACCACCGGGCTGACCGGCCTGAACGTGGCACTGGACGGTGGGGACCGCAGCCCCAGCTGCAGCGTCAGCACCGACCCGCGGTGTGACGGCGGCGGGTACAACAACTACACCATCGAGGTCGTGGACCGGATGGGCTTCGACTCGTTCACCCCCGACTCCGGCGTGCTGCTGGCCAAGACGAAGAACAGCGACACCGCTCCGTTCATCTGGACCGTCGACGCCAACCCGCAGGACATCGACCAGACCGACTTCGTACGGCCCGACGGCACCCCGCAGAAGATGACCATCGGCGACTACCGGCAGCTGTCCGACGCGCTGTTCCACGCCGGCACCGACTCGGGCAGCGAGTACGAGTACGTCGACCAGGCCAACCGGCTGCAGGTGTACGTGCTCGACATCCAGCGCGACGGCGCCGGGGTCCTGTCCTACACCGTCGCCGTACGCTCGCTCGACGGTGCGGGCCAGCACCAGCGCGGGGTGGCCGTGTCCCCGGCCACCGCGCCGTCGGCACCGGCCGACGGCTGGACCAGCTGCACGTTGTCAGTGCAGAACACCGGCCGGGCCGGGACCGTGCCCTCCGGCCACCCGGAGGACGTGACCTCCTACGTCGCCGCCGACGTGTACCGGATCTCGGCGACGACGACCAGCTCGGGATGGACGACCGCCCTGCCGTCGACCGTGGTCACGGCCAAGTTCGGCCAGACCGTGCCGGTGCAGGTCCACGCCAAGCGTGCGGCGGGTGCCGGATCGGCCGCCCAGATCCGGCTGACCGCGACCTCGGAGAGTGACCGGACGAAGTCGGCCACCGCGACCTGCACCATCGCCTAGGGCTCTCACGGTGAGCAGTGACGGCGGGAGCCGGCCGAGGCCGTCTCCCGCCGTTTCCGGCTCGGGCACCCACACTCGCCGGCCCGGCACGAACGCGTCGTGCGCGCGAGCCGCTTGAATGCGCCTTTTGTCCGGTTCGCCGAGTCTCGTCGGTACGGAGCGTCGGCTGTGGGTCATCCACTGAATCTCGGGTCCGTATGCTCCTGCTCTGCCCCGTTTCGCGACCCTGGCTATACGATTAGGGATCGAACCTCCCTGTATCAGACATCGACGTCGGCATCGCAGAGCCGGCCAGCGGCGGCCCCGGTTCGACACACTCACCGAGGCATCGGAGCAGACCATGGTTCCTGTACGGCACCTGACCGCGACCATCGACGGACAGCAGCTGTTCTACCGCGAAGCCGGACCGGCCGACGCACCGACGCTCGTGCTCCTGCACGGATTCCCGACCAGCTCGCACATGTTCCGCAACCTGATCCCGGCGCTGGCCGACCGCTACCACGTCATCGCACCCGACCACCTCGGCTACGGTGAGTCCGCCCAGCCCTCGGTCACCGAGTTCGACTACACCTTCGACGCCCTGGGCAACCTCACCGCAGGACTGCTCGACCACATCGGCGTCGGCAGATTCGCCATGTACGTACACGACTACGGCGCACCCATCGGCTGGCGCCTGGCCATGCGCGCACCGGACAGGGTCACCGCGATCGTCACCCAGAGCGGCAACGCCTACATGGAAGGCTTCGTCGAGCCATTCTGGAAGGACCTGTTCGCCTACGCCGCGAACCCCAACCCCGAAACCGAGCCCGGCGCGCGCAAGGTGCTCACCCTGGACGCCACCCGCTGGCAGTACCTCAACGGCGCGGCCGACCCCAGCCTGGTCAGCCCCGACAACTGGCTGCACGACCAGACACTGCTCGACCGCCCCGGCAACGACAAGATCCAGCTGAAGCTCTTCCACGACTACCCGACCAACATCGACGGCTACCCCGCCCTGCAGGAGTACTTCCGCAGCAGCCAGGTCCCGCTGCTGGCGGTCTGGGGCGGCAACGACGAGATCTTCGGCCCCGACGGCGCACGCGCGTTCCAGCGCGACCTACCCGACGCCGACATCCACCTGCTGGACGCGGGGCACTTCGCACTGGAGACCCACCTCGACGCCATCACCGGCTACATCCGCGGCTTCCTGGGCACACTGCCGGCCAAGGGCTGAACACACCGCTGTCAGGCCTCGGCCGCGCCGCCGCGGACCTGGGCCCGCAGGCGCTCCAGCTCCTCCTGCATCGGCCCGATGACCGCCCGCAGCTCCTCGGCCGAGTAACGGGGCGTGATGTGCTGCTGGCAGTTCCAGTCGAACGCCACGACGGTGACGGTCACCGCCCGCTCGACCTTCGCCCGGTAGCCCTCGACCGTCAGGGCCTGCGCCAGCGACGGGTCGTCGCGCACGTCGACGACGCTGGCGTGGCCGAACACCTTCAACCGCAGCTGTCGCGGATAGTCCATGAAGAAGACGCTCACCCGGTCGTCACCGGCGATGTTGCCGACGCTGATGTACTGCCGGTTGCCACGGAAGTCGGCCCAGCCGAGGGTGTGCTCGTCGAGGACCTTGACGAACCCGGGCGGCCCGCCCCGGAACTGCACGTACGGCCACCCGGTGTCGGAGGTGCTGGCCAGGTAGAAGCCGTCGCGCAGCTCGATGAAGTCAGCCTCGAACGCGGTGAGCGGATCCCGGGGCTCCCCGCCGCCAGGCACGCTGTCGCCGAGCCGCTGGGCTGCGGCCCGGCTGCCGTAGCGCTCCTGTGCCTGGCGGACGTGCCGGGTGAACGCGATCGAGGCGTAGCTCTCGCTCATTCCTCACTGTGGCATGCGGCGCCGGCCCCCAGGCCGAAGTCGGCGTTCAGCGCCCCGTCAGTCGAACAGCGCGCTTCTGACCAGGCGGGTCAGGTGCTCCTGCAGCTGCTGGGGGCTCATCTGAGCCACCGGCCCGACCCCGACGACGTACCGGCAGAACCTGACGCCGATGAGCACCGCGCTGCGCAGGACCGCCACCAGTGGATCGTCTCTGAAGCCGTGCTCCATGCGGTCGACGTAGGCGGCCGCGACCCGTTCGGGCAGTGTCCGCGGGCCGCCCTCGACGACGAGGTCGACGTCGCGGGTGCCGGGCATGGCCGCCAGGAACAGCTGCTCCTGCGATCTCCAGCCACAAAATGTTCACCTTGAGGGTTAAATGACCTTTATCTGACCTTCATTGTGATCATCAGAGGTATGGAGATGCAACCTGATCGAGGAAGTAGCCAGGCACAGCTCGGCGACAACGTCGGCCGAACAATGAAGCGGCAGACGCCGCGGACGGGGATTCGAGATGAGCAAGCAGCTTGAGGGCAAGACAGCCGTGGTGACCGGCGGAACGACCGGGATCGGGCTGGGCGCCGCGAAACGGCTCGCCGAGGAGGGAGCCCACGTGTTCCTGATCGGCCGCCGCAAGGAGCAGGTGGACGCGGCCGTGGCCGACATCGGCGCGGGCGCGACGGGCGTGGTCGGCGACGTCACCTCGCCCGGCGACCTTGACCGGCTGTACGCGGCCGTCAAGGCGCGCGGCCAAGGCCTGGACATCGTCTTCGCGAACGCCGGCGGCGGCGAGTTCGCCACGCTGGAGCAGGTCACCGAGAAGCACTTCGACGACACGTTCGGGCTGAACGTCAAGGCCCTGCTGTTCACGGTCCAGAAGGCGCTTCCCCTGCTCAACGAGGACGCCTCGGTGATCCTGAACGCGTCGACGGCGGCCACCCGGGGCGCCAAGGCCTTCGGTGTCTACGGCGCTTCCAAGGCCGCCGTGCGAGCCCTGGCACGTACCTGGGCAACCGAGCTCGCGGAACGGAAGGTGCGGGTCAACGCGATCAGCCCCGGGCCCATCGAGACGCCCGGCATCACCGGCCTGGCCCCGAACGAGGCCGCCGCGAAGGAGCTCAAGGACGAGTTCGCCAAGTCGCTGCCGCTGGGCCGCATGGGCCGCCCCGAAGAGGTGGGAAACGTCGTGGTGTTCCTGGCCTCCGGAGCGAGCAGCTTCATGACGGGCGGCGACGTGTTCGTCGACGGCGGGCTCAACCAGGTCTGAAAGCGCCGGGTGACTACGCCGTTCAGGCGGAGCTGGGCCGCGAGTCCGACTCCGCCTGAACGGCGTAGTCGGACTCGAAATTTTCATCAGAGACCCATCCGTTCCGGCACGGCCTCCGAATCCCCGGTGAAGTCGGACTCACCGGAGTCCGCACGCAACGGCCGTCCTGGTTTCCGGCCGGAGACGCCACCGGACCTCACCGTCGACGGCGCCCGCCGGTCCTACCCGGCGGGCCCTCTCCCGCAAAGGCCTCCACCATGCCGATCAGCACACCCGCAGTCGTCAGGTACGCCCTCGCCGGCGTGCTGTCCGCAGCGGCCGGACTGGCCGCGGCCGAACTCTGCGCGGCGATCGTGCGCCCGGAGGCCTCACCGCTGATCGGTATCGGTTCAGCGGTGATCGACGCGACCCCGACACCGGTCAAGGAGTACGCGGTCCGCACCTTCGGCACCTACGACAAGCCGCTGCTGCTGTCGTCCATCGCCGTGATCGTGATCATCGCCGCGGCCGCGGTAGGCGTGCTGGCCAGGCGCAGACCCAGGCTCGCACAGGCCGCGGCCGCGGGACTCGGCCTGCTCGGCGCGGCCGCGGTCCTCACCCGGCCGGCGGCCGAGCCGTCAGACGCCCTGCCGTCGCTCGTCGCGGCCGTCGTGGCCGCCTTCGCTCTCGGCGCCCTCATCACCCGGATGCCGGCCTCCCCCGGTCCGGCCGCGCCGGTCGGTGCGAGCACTGGCACCGTGGAGCCGACCGCGCCGTCCGGACGCCGCCGCCTGCTCATCACCGCCCTGGCCATCGCCGGCGGGTCGATGGCAACCGGCGCCCTGAGCGCCGTCATCCGCGGCCTCGTGTCAGGCTCCTCCGAACAATCCCGCGCGGCGATCAACCTGCCCGCCCCGGCGCAACCGGCCGGCCCCCGCAACACCAGCCCAGGCTTCTACACCCCCGTCGCCGACTTCTACCGCGTCGACACCGCCCTGACCGTCCCCCGCATCGACGCCGCGCAGTGGCGGCTGCGCATCCACGGCATGGTCGACAGGCCCGTCACCATCGACTTCGACCAGCTGCTCGATCTCGGGCTCATCGAACGCGACATCACCCTCAACTGCGTCTCCAACGAAGTCGGCGGCCCGTACATCGGCACCACCCGCTGGCTCGGCGTGCCCCTGGCGCCGCTGCTCCGCCAGGCAGGCATCCACCCCGGGGCCGACCAGCTCGTGGCCCGCTCCGTCGACGGCATGACCCTCGGCATCCCCACCCAGACCGTGCTCGACGGACGCGACGCGATGCTCGCCGTCGGCATGGACGGACAACCACTGCCGCCCGCCAACGGCTTCCCGGTACGGATGCTGACCCCCGGCGTCTACGGCTACGCCGGCTCCTGCAAATGGATCACCGAGATCGAACTGGCCCGCTTCGCCGACTTCGACGCCTACTGGGTCCGCCGCGGCTGGGCCCGCCAAGCCCCCGTCAAGACCGCCTCGCGCATCGACCGGCCCGGTGCCTTCGCGAAGGTCGCCGCCGGCACGGTCACCGTCGCGGGCGTGGCCTGGGCGCAGGGCCGCGGCATCCGCACCGTCGAACTTCAGGTCGACGACGGCCCGTGGGAACCCGTCGAGCTGCTGCCCACCGAGGGTAAGGACACCTGGGTCCAGTGGCGGCACCCCTGGCGGGCCACCCCCGGCGGCCACAGCCTGCGGGTACGCGCCACCGACGGCACCGGCCAGACACAGCCTGAACAACGTGCGGCCCCGTTCCCCGACGGTGCCACCGGCTGGCACACCCTGGCAGTCACCGTCGCCTAGCCGCTCCCGTCTCGGTCGGCGTCGCCCCACCCGGCAGTGCCCGCGCGGGGGCAGGGCGCCGGCAGCGACGATCACCGGGGCGTCGTCGCTGCCGGCGCGGTCGGTCAGGCGCGACCGGCCGTGTAGAGCGCGCCGACCTGTGTCGCAGTCAGGGGGCGGTCGTACGCCCGGATGTCGTCGATGGCGCCGTTGACGAAGTCGACCCGTCCGAGCGACGTCGCCGCACCGAGGATCATCGTCCCGCTGACGCTGACACCCGTGGGTGCCGCCGCCGTACCGACCGCGGCGCCGTTGATGTAAAGGGTGATGGTGGCGTTGGCGGCGTTGTAGACCCCGGTGAGGTGGGTCCAGACCCCCATCTGCGCGGGTGTCGGCGCGATGACTTCGGCGAACTGCCAGCTGGTGCTGTTGGCGTTGTTGATGATCGAGAAGTGCCAGCTTCCTGACGGCATCATCTGCAGGTAGAAGGCACTGTACTGGCTGCCTTCCTGCGCGACGAGAGTCTGGTACCAGCTGTTCAGCGCGGTGGGCTTCATCCAGCCGGCCACGGTGAAACTCTTGCTGGTGTCCAGCACCGGGCCGCCCGTCGTGGCATGGCCGGTGGTGCCGTTCAGGGTGAGCACGCCACTGCCCTGGGTGCCGCCCCCGGATACCGTCGCGGTGGCGCCGCGTCCGGTGCCGTCGGCCAGCGTGCCGCCGGTGCCGTTCATGTTCCAGGAGGCGACGGGGCTGGTGCCGGTCGGCGCCGGCGGCAACGGGCGCAGGTAGAAGTACTGGTCGGCTGAGCCGTTGCAGCCCCACTGGATCGCCGCCGCCCCGGCCGCCATGCTGACAGCCGAGATGCCGATGCACTTACCCGACATGTTCGACAGGAGCTGGACGACGATGTCGCCCGCCTGCGGGACGCCCGGCACGCTGGTGAAACCGGAGTGGTACCTCATCTCCCACGATTCGTTGACCTGACCGGCGGTGCAGGAACTGCTGATGATCGGGCGTCCATCGTCTCCGAGGCCCCCGGAGACGTTGAGGCACTTGCCCGGATCGTGCACAGGCCGCAGCCGGACGTAGGCCGCCCCCCGCTCCTCCAGGGTGAACTGCTCGTTGAGTTCCGCGGCCGAGCAGGGCTGCTGTGAGGTGGCCGAGTGTTCGACCGTACTGCCGCCGGTGACCGACAGGCACATTCCCGAGTGCTTGGCGACGAGTTGGTAGCGGGTGGTGGCGTCGCGTTTGACCGAGCCGGTGCCGGCCGGGCCGAGTGCTCCCTGCCACTTGAGGGTGCGGGTCTGGAACGTGGTGCCGGCGGCGGAGTTGCCGGTGGCGGTGAACATCCACACCCGCTGCTGGTGCGGGCCGCAGCAGCCGTACTCGTAGATCAGGTCCTCCTTGCCGTCGCCGGTGAGGTCGACCATCGACAGCAGCGCCGCGGAGGAGGGCGCGCACCAGTACTGCGTGCCCGACGTGACGAACTGCTGGCGGTGCGGCTCGAACACGAACACGTCGGTCTGCTGCTGCGGGTTGTAGACGTACTTGGGCGTGAAGGTGTAGATGCCCATCTGGCAGCCGGCGAGGTCGTACGTCGCCACGACGCCGTCCAGGCCGTAGCCCAGGGCGTAGGAGCCGACGGTGTACTTGGCGTTGGCCGAGCACCATCCGCCGGTGTTGTTGGAGTCCCAGATCGACACGCCGGGGCCGAAGGTGGTCAGGTTCTGGTTGGCGTGCAGGTACATGGCGGTGCGGCAGCCGCCGTGGTCGTAGGCCTCCATGATGTCGGCGCCGGGGTTCTTGTCGAAGTCGCCGATCAGCAGGGTGATGTTGGACAGCACCGACTGGGCGTCGGCGGCGAGCCAGTTCGTGGCGTTGGCGAAGAGGACCTCGTCGTTGTTGGGGTTGGTGTCGCCGTGGGCGTCGACCGAGGCGAGCATGGTTTTGAGCATCCAGCGGGTGCTGTCGATGGCCTGGCCGAAGACGAGGTCGTCCTTGCCGTCGGCGTTGACGTCGCCGGCGACGGGTTTGATCGACGCCAGGGCGTAGGGCAGGGTTTTGACCTGGATGTCGGCGAGCATGTCGCCGGTCGGGATGTTGCCGGTCGAGCGCAGCAGCGACACCGTGGTGCTGCTCGGGCCCACGTTCTTGAACGCGGCGAAGTCCTGCTTGCCGTCGCCGTTGAAGTCGCCGCGCACGACCTTGGTGTCGGCGTCGGTGTAGGAGTTGGTGGTCATCAGCGACACCGGCTCCAGCAGGCTGCCATCGGCCCTGCCCGAGTACTGGTAGAACATGGCTTTGCCGTTGCCCAGGTCACGGAACCCGGACAGGTCCGCGGTCCCGTCGCCGTTGACGTCGTCCTTCCTGCGCGGCTGCGCCAGGAGTTGCCCGTTGCCGTCGACCATGCCGGTGGCGTCGAAGAACACCTGCATACTGGCCAGCTTGGAACTGGCGATACTGCCGTTGGCCGCGAACGCCCGCACGTACAGCATCGAGTCACCCGCCGGGACGTTGCCGCCGTCGACCTCCCACGGGGTCACCATCACCGTGGCCGACCCGTCAGGCCCGGCAGGCACACTCACACTGCTGTCACCGACCCGGTCGGGGTGGAAGCCGTAGCTGTAACGCAGCACCTCCCCGCCGTCACCGGCACCCGGCCGCAACGTCACCGGGGTGCTACGCCCGAAGTTCAGCACCGGCCACAACTCGCCGTCACCGTTCGCGTCGACCATCGGCACACCCTCGATCACCGGGGCGTTGTCCAGCGACGTCGCGTCATACTGGATCTCACACGGCGGGCTCCAGCCCGACACGTCGACGACCGACGCGTCCGGTGCCAGATCCACCGCACGGGCCCGATAGGTGTAAACGGTATTCACCGCCAGGGCCTGGCCGCCCGGCACGGTGACGTTCAGGTAGCTGTTACGCGCCCCGACCGTGGACTCCACCAGCGGCCGCGCACTGCCGCCCAGCGGCGTGATCTCGACCTGAAGCCTGACGTTCTGGGCGTCCTCATCACCGACATAGGCCGAGAACGTCGGGGTCAGCGTGTTGAGGTAGAGCCGCATACCGGCACCGGTGCGGCAGGTCGGGTCGCCCTGGGCCTTGACGTCGGAGACCGTCGGCACCCGGTTGTAGCTCAGCTTGATGTGCGGGGTCATGCCGCCCTCGGCGGAGGAGAACTTCTTCCACGACCCGATGTTCCAGTTGTCCGACATGATCACGATACTGGCCGAGTCGCCACGGGCGTTGAACGTGTCGTCGATCGCGGCCGCGACGTCGACGTCGATCCAGCCCGCCGCGCAGCTGCTGTTCCAGCCCTTGGAGTCGGTCGACGAGCCAGCCGCCTCCATGTGCGTGGGCTCGTTGTTCCACTGCACCCACCCGGCGACGTGAGTGGTACGCGCCGCCTTCCAGGTCGTCGCGGTGCAGTTGTGCGACCACGTCTGCCACAGGTTCAGCTGCGCCGAGTGGATTTTCGCCCCGCCGAACGCGGTCAACCCGTCAAACCGCAGGTAACTGCGCGCGTAACACTGGCAGCCGTCGTTGGTGTAGCCGACCTTCAACTCCGTCTTCGACTGGTTGTCCGACAGGTCGATCGTGTTCTGCACGAACTCGTCGAACCCGACCCCGTGATCGACCTCGATACCCGGATCCACGACCACCGGATACCTCGTCGCGGGATCGTTGAGCCACGCCAGATCCGGAGCCAGCCGCACATCCCGACCGACCGTCCGGCCACCGCTCTCGACCTCGGCCACATCCACCGCGACCTTCGCCTGGCGCTTACGCTCACCGCGCGCGTCCAGACCTTGCGCGTCCCACATCAGCGCGACCGGCATCCGCGCCACCACACCCTGCGCGCCGCGGAACTCACCCGAGCCGTCCGGCTTGGCCACGAACGACGCCTTGCCCGCCTTCAGGGGCGCCCGCAGGCCCGCCACCCGGGCCGCCGCCGCGCGGTCCTTCACGATGAAGAACTGCTCGAAACCCGTCGGCCGCGCCTCGACCACCAGATCGATACCGGCCGCCACCTCGGGATAGGTCGCCTTCGCGCCCTCGAGCACCGGCTCCGGCAGAACGCCGCTCCACCCGAAACCCAGACGCTCACCCCCGGCGCTCAGCGTCGCCAGGTCATGCTCACCGGCACCGGCCTTACCCGAGATCACCAGATCATGCGGGTGCACCTTCGGCGCCACCGTGCCATCAGCACGACGCTCCAGCGTGAAGTCGTAATCCAGCCACCGGCCATCACGCTGCAGCCGCACCGGACCAGCCGAGATCTCAGCGGTCTCACTGCCGTCCGGCTGCGCCCACACCCGCGTGGTCGCCGACGTCAACACCGGGATCTCCATCGCCCGGCCCATCTCCCGAGCAGATCGCCGCGCGGCGGCAATGCCGGCTGCGGCGACGTCGGCGCGACTGGCCGGCTTGGCAGCCACCGGCGTCACAGCGGTGACGGGAGCGGCTTCGGCCGGCGCCGCGGCGATAATGCTCGCCGAGCCGGCGATAAGAAGTGCTGCGGCTGCGGCCGCCTGTCTCCAGGCAGCACGAACCGCAGATGCGGGACGCATCATGATGGTGTTCCCCCGTTGATAATGGATGTTGGCAGTGAAGGTATGGAGATCCGTCAACACCGTCAAGAGGCCGGTCCCAACTGCTGGCCGATCGGCCCGACACTGGCTGACCGGACAGCCGACACTGGCGGTTCAGCCGCCGGATCGGCACCCCGCGGATGATCCTTTGAGGTGCCGTCACGTAATGCGCCACATCAGACCGATCCGCGCCGGTTCGGCCACGCCCAACCGACAACCGATCCCGGCGACGAACCAGCTGTCATCACCGCTGCTGTGGTCACATGGCAAACATGCGCCGGCTGTCCGATCCCTCCGCCACCGCGGAACGTGACGCGCTGCTCGCGGCGGCCCCTGACATCGCCGGCCGCGCCTGCGGGTGACCCGGACGAGCTGCGACGACGGCCGCCTACCCGGCCGGGCGCAGTAGCGCGAGGATGCCGGTGTGGTGGGCGCTGGAGCGGGCGCAGGCCAGTGCCACACTGCACGGCAGGTGGCGGCCGCACGAGCAGCATCCATACAACGAGGGCCGGTGTCCGGCGAGCACGGCATGGGCGGCGGCCACCTGCTTGCGGGCGGTCTCGACGGCACCGGAATACTCGGCCACGGCTGGCTCCTCTCGATCTAAGGGACCACCGCAATCTATGCAACAGCGCGTACGCGGCGTCGCACTCCGTGTGAGTCACAGCGCCCGGACATCGACATCAGCGCATCCGGGTGGGCCGGGCACCCAGCGGTGCCCGGCCCAGTCCCCGGTCCTCGCGGTTACCCGGACTCAGCTCGTCGCCCAGACGCCCCCGCTCAGCGCGACCGGATCGCCGTTGATCGGGACGCCGGTGGCGGCGCTGGCGTTGAACGCCGTCCAACTGCCGTTCGCGACGAAGAACTGCCGCAGGTGGCCGTTGGTGTCCCGCGCCCAGACCGCACCGCTGTCCGGGCTCGGGCTGCCCGTGATGTTCACCCCGGTCGCCGCGCTGACGTCGAATGCCGTCCAGCTGCCGTTCGCGACGAAGAACTGCCGCAGGTGGCCGTTGGTGTCACGGGCGAACAGCCCGCCGGGCCCGGGGGCCGGGTCGCCGGTGATGTTCACCCCGGTCGCCGCGCTCAGGTCGAACGCCGTCCAGCTCCCGTTCGCGACATAGAACTGCCGCAGATGACTGCCCGCGTCACGCACCCACACCACACCGTCCGCAGGAACCGGATCACCTGCCACCTGGACCCCCGTCGCAGCACTGGCGTTGAACGCCGTCCAGCCGCCGGCGACGTAGAACTGGCGCAGCTGGCCGTTGACGTCACGCGCCCACAGCCCGCCCGCTCCCGGAGCCGCGTCACCGGCGACGTTCACCCCGGTCGCCGCGCTCAGGTCGAACGCCGTCCAGCTCCCGTTCGCGACATAGAACTGCCGCAGATGACTGCCCGCGTCGCGCACCCACACCACACCGTCCGCAGGAACCGGGTCTCCCGCCACCTGCACCCCCGTCGCAGCACTGGCGTTGAACGCCGTCCAGCCGCCGCCGGCGACATAGAACTGGCGCAGCTGGCCGTTGGTGTCGCGCGCCCACAGGCCACCGGCCCCGGAGGCGGGGCTGCCGGCGACTGATACGCCGGTGGCGGCGCTGAGGTCGAAGGCGGTCCAGCTGCCGTTGGCCACGTAGAACTGCCGCAGGTGCCCGCCGGCCCCGACGTCGCGCAGGTGGATGAAGTTGTCCGGCCAGGTCGGCGAGGTCCGGGCGATGCGCAGCCGCCGGGTGACGTTGCTGCCGTAGCTGTCGTCGGTGATCTCGATGTAGTCGGCGTGCACGACCTCGACGTAGGCGACATGCCCGAGCCCGCTGTTCCACTGGGCGATGGCGCCGGTGACAGGGGTCTGGTCGACGAGCGCCCCGCCGGACGCGGCGCGGGTGTCCCACGCGTTGGCGTTGTCGTTCCAGCCTGGATCGGCCAGGCCGTTGGCAGCGAGGCGGTAGGCCGCGTAGAGAGTGCAGTTGTGGCGGCCGTAGGAGTTGACACTCGCCGCTGCGGCGTACCGGGCGCCGGGCCAGCCCGTGTTCTGGCCGCTGTAGCCGCCGCCCGTGCACGCGTAGCCCGGATGCGGTGCGCAGACCACGGTCACGCCGCTCGAACCGGTGCCCGGAATGGGGTGGGTGGTGTTCGACACCGCGGCATGCGATGCGACCGCCGGCAGAAGCGCCACGGTGCTCGCGGTGGCGAAGGTCAGCACCGCGAGCCGCAGCATGCGGGTGGCCCGGTGTGTTCTGGAGTAGAGCACGGGATCTCCTTGTGTTCGGGTGGGCGGGGATGGGATGGGGTCAGCGGCCGACCGGGGTGAGGCGGTTGCCTTCCCACGCGGTGGCGATGTGCCATGGGCGGGCGAGGGTCACGCCGCCGGTGGTGCCGTACCAGACGTTCATGTCGAGCATCCCGCCGTCGTGGCGGTAGAACGTCGCCAGATCCGGGCGGCCGTCACCGTTCAGATCGCCCACGCCCGCGGGCATGATCCGGGCCGCGTCCCAGCCCGACGCGGTCCAGGCTCCGGTGGGGCCACTCACTCCCCCGGTCTGGCCGTGCCAGATCCACAGGTTGGCCTCGTTGCCGTCGTAGCGGTAGAACGCGGCCACGTCGGCGCGGCCGTCGCCGTTGAAGTCACCGACCCCGGCGGGCGTGAGCCGCTGACCCTCCCAGGCTGTCGGGATGTGCCACGGCCGGGCGAGGGTGACCCCGCCGGTGGTGCCGTACCAGACGTTCATGTCGAGCATCCCGCCGTCGTGGCGGTAGAACGTCGCCAGATCCGGGCGGCCGTCACCGTTCAGATCACCCACGCCCGCGGGCATGATCCGCGTCGCGTCCCAGCCCGACGCGGTCCAGGCGATCACCGGCGCGCTCATCGCGCGGCCCGGCTGGCCGTACCAGATCCACAGGTTGACCTGGTTGCCGTCGTAGCGGTAGAACGCGGCCACATCGGCGCGGCCGTCGCCGTTGAAGTCACCGACTCCGGCGGGCGTGAGCCGCTGACCCTCCCAGGCAGCGTCGACGTGCCACGGCCGGCCTAGGGTGAAACCGCCGGCGGTGCCGTACCAGACGTTCATGTCGAGCATCCCGCCGTCGTGGCGGTAGAACGTGGCCAGGTCCGCCGAACCGTCACCGTCGAGGTCACCCTTGCCTGCCGGCATGATCCGGGTCGCGTCCCAGCCCGACGCCGTCCACGACCCGACGGGATCGCTGACGCCGCCCGGCTGCCCGTGCCATGTCCACAGGTTCACCTGGTCGCCGTCGTAGCGGTAGAAGGCGCTGACGTCGGTCGCGGTCACCGGGTCGACGACAACCACGTCACGAAGGTGGATGAAGTTGTCCGGCCAGGTCGGCGAGGTCCGGGCGATGCGCAGCCGCCGGGTGACGTTGCTGCCGTAGCTGTCGTCGGTGATCTCGATGTAGTCGGGGTGAACGACCTCGACGTAGGCGACATGCCCGTACCCGCTGTTCCACTGGGCGATGGCGCCCACGGCGGGGTTCTGGTCGACGAGAGTTCCGGGGGCGCGGGTGTCCCACGCGTTGGCGTTGTCGTTCCAGCCCGGATCGGCCAGCCCGTTGGCGGCGAGCCGGTAGGCGGCATACAGGGTGCAGTTGTGGTAGCCGTGGCTGTTGGCACTCGCGATGCCCGCACCGTAGCGGGCGCCGGGCCAGCCCGCGCTCTGTCCGCCGTACCCGCCGGACGTACAGGAATAGGCCTGGTCAGGACCACACAGGACGGTCACTCCGGCGGAGCCGCCGCCTGGGATCGGGTGCGTCGACGATGACGCGCCCGCGTGGGCCGGCGCGGCGGGCAGGGCCACCGCGGCCAGCAGCAGCGCCAACACGGTGGCGCGCAGCGTGGCCGCGGCGCGGACGGGGAAAGGCGATGGGGCCTGCGGGGCGGCTGGAACTCGGTCGAACTTCATGGTCACTGCCTTCTGACGTCGGGGTGGAGCGCGACGTCTGAAGTACAGCGGCCGAGCCGTGCCGCGGCACGACCCTCGATCAGGGGTCAACGCTCGGGTCGGCCGCACGGGACCGGTACTCGCCGACTTCGCTCGCCGTGATCAGCCCGTCCTCGATCGCGCGCGCGAGCAGCGCCGCCTTCGTGGGGCTCGGCCGTCCCGCCTTGGCATATTTGATCCGCACCCGGTCGATGTACTGCGTGGCGGTGTGTACGGAGATGCCCATGCGCAGCGCCACCGAGGCTTTCGACATGCCCTGGAACCACAGCAGGAGGGCGTCGAGTTCGCGTTCGGACAGTTGTGGACGGCTGCCGCGGGTGTCGGCCCACATCGCCCCGGCGACCGACGGTGTGACGTAGGGACGGTCCGCGGCGGCTGCGGCCATCGTCTCGACGAAGTGCGCGGCTCCCTCGTGTTTGGCGAGGTAGGCGTATGCCCCGCGGTCGAGCACGGCCAGGATGGTGTGCTCGTCGGTGTCGTGGGTGAACACGACGATCCGGCGGCCGGCGGCGCTCAGGTCCGCGACGCGGTCGAGCATCAGGACACCGCCCAGATTCAGGTCGAGGACCAGCACGTCGGCGTCGCCGCCGGGTCCGGCGAGAACGGCGTCGGGGTCTGATCCGCAGGCGACGACTCGCACCCGCTGCAGCGGGTCGCGGCTGATCCACGACTGGATGCCTTCCAGCACCACCGGGTGGTCGTCGATCAGTGCGACGTCGACGCGGCGTGCCAGGTGCTCCGCAGGCATGTCAGGTCCCCTTCCCGATGGCAGTCGACGGTCACCGCCTGACCGGCCCGGGTGAGGACGCCGGGGTCGGCGTCTGCGTCGGCGACGACCCCGACGCTCACCCTGCCGTGCCCGGCGGCCACCGAGATCCGGGCGGCCGTGCGGGCCGCGGCGATCACATGCAGCGGCCCGTCGACCAGTGCTCGGCGTATCTGGGCTGGCAGCGGCGGGACGGTGCCGACTGCGTCCAGGTCGATCGACACTCCGCGCCGTTCGGCGATGTCTGCTGAGGCGCGCAGCTCGTGCAGCAGCGGCTGCGGCACGTCGTCGTGTTCGGCCAGCAGCCGGCGCAGCCGGGCAGCCTCGATCGCGGCTCGTCGCCGGACCGCAGGGTCGGCCGGGTCGGCGCTACCCGCAGCCACGGCGGCGAGCAGTTCGCTCGCGGTGCGCGCGCTGGTCTGGTAGCGGCTCTGGCGGGAGTGGTGCACAAGCTGCCCGGCGGCCTCGTGCGCGGCGATCCGATGGCGCTCGGCCGCGGCGGCCGCGGCGCGGGTCGCCTCGAACTCCAGCCGACGTGCTCCGAAGGCGAGCACCACCTGCAGCGCGGCGGTGCCGTACAGGATCATGCCCCACCGGGCGACGTCGAGCTGCTGTACGCCGGCGGTGGCCGCCACAGTGAGGATCATCAGTACGCCGTTGACGGCCAGCAGGGCCAGCAGGTGGCCCAGCGGACGGCGCCACAGCAGGAGCTGGGCGAACCAGCCGACGGTGCCCCAGGACCAGTTGCCGAAACTGAAGGCGAGGTCGGGCGGGCTCATGGCGGTGACGGCGGGTGTGCCGACCAGGAGCAGACCCAGTCCGGCCGCGGTCGACCAGGCGGGCACGTCGCGGCCCGCCATCCGCAGCGCCGCGACCACTCCGACGAGGGCGTACGCAGCCCAGACCACCGTGCCGACGACGTTGCCGCCGGGGCGGTAGGCGTGCCAGTTGGTCAGCAGGGCGGTGAGGTCGTTGCCGACGTGCCAGCCACCGGCGACGAGGCAGGCGGCGACGGCGGTGCCGCGGGCGTACCGCGTCGCGACGACGGCGGCGGCGGGGTCACTCATGGGGCCACTCGAACGTCCAGCGAGTTCCTTCGCCGGTAGCCGATGCGAGGTGAACGCGGCAGCCGACGGCGTCGAGTCGGCCCGTGATGGAGTTCCGCACACCGTAGCGGTGCGGGCCGACCGTGGTGAGGTCGAAACCCGCTCCGTGGTCGGCGACGTGGACGATCACGCGACCAGGTGGCGCCTCGACCCGTACCTCGACGTCGGGGACGCCCGCGTGGCGGCTCACGTTCACCAGTGCCTCGCCGACGGCGCAGCACAGCGCTTCGGCGACGTCACCGGGCACGGTGCACGCGGCGGATGCCAGCCGCACCCGCAGTTCCGGCGGCGCCTGGTCCACGACGGCGGCGAGCCGTTCCGGCAGTGACACCGCGCCGATTTCCGGTTTCGTGGCCGGACCGCTCAGCGCGCGTACGTCGGAGGCGGACCGCTGGCGCACGACCGCGGCGAACGGTGTGGTGTCGACCGCGGCGATCGTGGTCAGGGTGGCCAGAGCAGTGTCGTGCAGGAGGCTGAGCTGGCGCAGCTCGTCACCGCGGCGGGCCTGCTCGATCGCGGCGGCTCGGGCGTCGGCCTGGGCTGCGGCGAGGGTCACGTCCGCGTCCCGTCCGGCGCGGCGGACCAGTCCCATGACTGTCGCGATCAGCAGCACCTGCGCCACTGCCACGGCGCCCGCGCCGAGGGCCGGCACGCCGGCGAGCCGCAGGCCGAGGGCGAACACGGCCGCCAGTGTCAGGCCGACCGGGACCGACACCTGCCAGGGCCAGACGAAACAGATGCCGAGCAGGCAGGTCGTCAGGAGGACCTGCACCCAGCTCGCGCCTGCGGTGACCTGTTGCAGCGGCACGAGTTGCCCGATGTTCAGGCAGGTCGCCGCAGTGATGAGTGTGTCAGCGCAGGTCAGTGCACCCGTCAGGCCGGTGCGCAGCGCGGTGTACGCGTATGCCGAGGTCCAGGCGGCCACCAGTGCCAGGACGGTCAGCGACGTCGCGGCGCTGACCGGGGCCACTAGGGTCAGCGGGACCAGGGTGACGGCCACGGCCATGAGGCCCAGCCTTGCCCAGGCGGCGAGCCGTGCGGTGGTGGCCCGCAGCGGCGGCGCGGAGGTGCCGACCGTCGCTGCGCCCATGATCCTGCCACCCTCTGCCGCCCTCGAACGTGGTGGCCCTCAGCAGCTCAGGCCATGGCATGCGCACGATATCGAGCTGTTCGGAGGGTCGCCATCGATCGATGAGCCGGCCCGGCGGATTGGCCCGAACGGCCTAACCCATCGGGGCACCGCACGGGCTGCCCCGTTCCCGTCCACGGCAGTCCGTACGCAGCTCAAATACTATGATCGCCTACTCGACGGGTGGCCGGTCGTCGCAGCCCTCGACGAGGTAGGTGGAGTAGCCTGCCTTGATGCCCCAGTCGAGGACCACGCCCTGGCAGTTGGTGGTGTGGCCGCCCTGCAGCTGGGTGCGGGCGGCGTCGGCGTAGTAGAGCCAGCCGCACTTGGTGTTCGCGGCGCACTGGCCGTAGGCGAGGGCGGGCGAGGCGGGGGCGATGCCGAACCCCAGCGCGGCCACCGCCGCGGCGATCATCAGTCGACGAACCATGCGGTCGATACTCATCAATGAATGCGCGCTCACGCAAGGCCGGGATCCACCGCCCAGGTGCTGTCCTCGGTGAACCCCGCGGGTGCGTCGAAGGGCTGGCCACCGCCGGGAACGGCGATGTGGACCGCGGACGCGTAGTGGCGCAGTCGCCGGTCGGGGAAGTTGTGCGAGCGCAGCGCCACCTCTCCCAGCCCGACGGGCACGGGGCAGAAGGTGGCGTCGGCGCGCAGCAGTGCCGACCCGTCGTCGGGGGCCAGCCGCACCCGGTAGCCCGCGTGGCGCAGGTACTCCCCCGGCAGCCCGGCGGCCTCGAACGATACGCAGGACGGGTCGGCCAGGCCCGGGCGCACGATCAATGTCGCGTCACGACGGTCCGCCAGCGGGCTGCCGGAACCGATCGGCGCGATCACGGCCAGCCGGTCCTGGTGGCGCAGCCGCCGGTCGGCCTGGCCGGGTGTGGTCGCCCGCAACGACACGCTGTCGCCGGGCCGCAGCGGCGGGGTGAGCGCGGCCGGGATCACCCGCTGCGCGGGCGAGCCGTTGCAGTCCCACAACTGCAGGCGGGTGCCGTTGCCGGTCGCACCGCCGGGCGAGTCCAGGCAGCGGCCGGAGCGCGGGTGGACCAGGGTCCCGTCGGGGCGGCGCAGCCACTGCTGGTTGGGCAGCTGGTTGCAGGACCAGATCTGCAGCGGAGTGCCGTTGCCGGTGGCGGCACCGGGCACGTCGAGGCAGCGGCCGTTGACCGTGAGCGAGCCGTCCGGACGCCAGGTCCACCGCTGTACGGCGGCGGTGTTGCAGGTCCACAGCTGCACCGCTTCGCCGTCGGCGTCGCCGCCTGCGGCCGCGTCCACGCAGGTGCCGCCGACGGCGCTCAGGGCGCCGGTCTGCGCGACCGCCGGGGGCAGCAGCGCGGCGGCGGCGTGGGCACGGCATACGCCGTCGGTGCCGGGTTCGGTGGTGACCTGGGCCAGGCCGTTGCCGTCGAGCGGGACCAGGGTGGGACTGTAGTGGGGGCATACGCCGGTGGCGGCCGCGGGCACGCCGAGCGGGGCGGGCAGCACGTTCCAGCCGTCCAGTGCCGGGTTCGCGGTCAGCAGCGCCACGCCGTTGACCGCGGCGGTCGAGCCGTCGGCGTTGCGGATCTGCTGCGCCACCAGCAGCACCCGGCCGGACGCGGCGACCGCCAGGGTCGGTGTCGCCACCAGGTAGCGGCCGTCTGCGGTGCGGGCCAGCGGGCCGAGGTCGGCGGGGTCGCCCCAGTTCCAGCCGTCGGGTGAGGTGCGGTGGCGTACGGCGCAGTCGAACTGGCCGCCGTAGCCGCAGACCTCGTACGCCATCAGGTAGCTTCCGCCGGGCAGCCGCCGTACGGAGGGCATGCCGGGCCGGTGGCCCGCGGCGGTGCCGGTGACGGTCCAGGTGCGCTGACCCCACTGCCTGCCGTCGGTGGTGAGCACGCGGGCCAGCAGCTGGCTGTGGCCGGGTTGGCTCTCGTCGGCGAAGTGCAGCACCAGGCGTCCTGAGGCATCGACGGCGAACTCCGGCTCCCACAGGCCTCCGCTGTTCGCGGACTCGACCGCCGTCGACAGGTAGGTCCAGCTGCGGCCGAGGTCGCCGCTGTGCCAAACGCGCAGCGACATGCGCCGGGTGCCGCCGCCGTCCTGACCGATGCTGCCCGCCCACAGCAGTGTGCCCGCGGGCAGCGCACCGAGCTGGCGGGGCAGTTCGAACAGAGTGGTGCAGCACAGCCCCGCGCGGGCGGCGGTGTCGGCGACGGTGCCGACCCGGCGGTAGGTGACGCCGCCGTCGGTGCTCTCGCTGATCGCGCCCACCGGGCCGCCGGGCGGGAAGCCGGTGGTGGTCAGCAGCAGGCGGCCGTTGGCGGTGCCGCTGTGGGCCAGGCGGACAGCGCGCGGGTACATGGCCGCGTCGGGGCTGACCGGGGTTCCGCCGACGGCGGCGGCCGGGCTCGGTGGTGTGGCGGCCAGTCCCGTGGCGGCGAGCAGCGCTGCGGTCAGGATGGCGAGTGGTCGCCGGAGCATGGCGGCTCCCTTCAGGACGATTCCGGGACTGGGAGCGCTCCCGGATGGACGGAAGCGTAGGGCATCGACGACCGTCGACCACATGTCTTTCGCAAACCCACCAGGCCGCTCCGTCGGCCCTGCGATCCGGCACAACGTGCGGGCGGCACAGCCGACGTGGCGGGCCTTACGCCGGTCCCGCCCGGACGGGGCGGGACCGGCGCCGGTCATCAGGGCAGGGCGTACTTGGACTTCAGGTAGTTCTGCGTGGCCACGCGGTCGGCGTCGCTGAGCCCGCTCGGGTAGACGAGCAGTTCGGCGAGGTCGCCCTGCATGAACGACGAGGAGTAGTACGCCCCGATCTGGTTGATCGACCAGCCGCCGGAGGCGGCGACCGGTGTCGAGGTGTACAGGGTCCCGTCGCGGTAGACCCGCAGGGTCGCGCCGTCGTACCGCACGACCAGGTCGTGGAAGACCCGGGTGTTGCCGACGGTGCTGGTCGTGGCGGGGATGCCGTTGCTGCCGTAGACGAGGGCCTGGGTGCCGTTCTCCCAGCGGAGCTGGTTGTTGGCGTTGTCGCCGCCGGGTCCGAGGATCATGCTGTACGTCTCGGTCGGTTTGGTGTTCTTGCCGACGACGAAAACGGTGAACGTGGTGGGGTTGACGGTGACCAGGCTCAGCGACTGGCTGCCGCCGAAACGCACCACCGGCTTGCCGTTGACGACGGCGCCGACCAGGCTCGGCTGGCGGGCAGCCACGGGCATGCTCGCGTGGTGGCCGGTGCCGCTCTGGTCGGCCCAGTTGGTGACCTTGCCGGCGCTGGTGGTGACGCCGGTGTCGGCGCGCAGCCAGACGACGCTGCCCGCCGCGGGTGCCGCGCAGGGGTTGACGCCGATGACGTTGACCGCCGCCCAGGCCAGGTGCACGGCCTTGTGCTCGATGGAGCAGGAGCCGTAGAGGTCGGCCGCGGCGGCGAGGGTGCCGGTGCGGGCGGCGGCGTAGGTGGTGCCGGAGGTGAAGTACACGTCCAGCGCCCGGTACCAGATCTTCTCAGCCTTGGCGCGGCCGATGCCGACGACCGGCGCGGCCGAGCCGCAGATGGGGCTGGTGCCGTACGCGGTGGCCCCGGTGCCCACGGCGAGGTTGAAGAAGAAGTGGTTGCCGACCCCGGAGGAGTAGTGCGGGTCGACGCTCGGGGTGGTCGGGCCGTAACAGGTGTGCGAGGCGCCGTCGAGGCCCGGGTTGTACATGTAGCGCAGCGGCGCCCCGGTGCCGAAGATGTCGATCTTCTCGCCGACGGTGTAGTCGCCCGGGTCGGCGGTGACGCCCGCGTAGAACTCGACCATGTTGCCGAAGATGTCGCTGGTCGCCTCGTTGAGGCCGCCGGACTCACCGGAGTAGATCAGCCCGGCCAGCGCCTGGGTGACGCCGTGGCTCATCTCGTGACCCGCCACGTCCAGCGCGGTCAGCGGCTTGAGGCCGCCCGCGCCGTCGCCGTAGGTCATCTGGACGCCGTCCCAGAACGCGTTGACGTAGCTGCTGCCGTAGTGCACGCGGGAGGTGACTCCCACACAGTCGCCCCAGATCCCGCACCGGCCGTGGACGAGTTTGAAGTAGTCGTAGGTCTTGGCCGCGCCGAAGTGCGCGTCGGCTCCCGCGGTCTGCACGTGGGTGGGCAGGCCGTTGCCCCACACGTTGTCGGCGTCGGTCATCGTCGCGCAGCCGCCGCCGGTCGCGCCGCCCATGCTGCACACCCGGTTGTTGCCGTGCGACGGGTCGATCAGCGAGTACGTCACCGGCGACGACGAGGTCAGCGTCGTGTCGAGCGGGACGGTGCCGGAGTACATGGAGTTGCCGGTGCCCAGCACGTGCTCGATCTCGTCGAAGCCGCCCAGGACCGCCCCGGTGCGGGCGTCGGTGATGACATGCAGCACCGACGGGGTCTGCCCGTCGGGGGCCCAGCCGCGCACGACGGTCTCCCAGGCCAGCTTCGGCGCAGCCGGGCGGCTGGCGTCAACGAACAGGTCAGGGACGCCGACCGTGGTCACCGTGCCGGTGAAGGCCCGTTCGGCGGCGGCCCGGGCCTCGTTCGCCGTGGTCTTCGGGGTGGTGGGGACGGCCAGCGGCGCGGTGAGGCTGGTCGAGGCGCCCGCGAACGCTCCGTCGCGGGCAGTGTGCACGACCAGGTCGCCTCCGTACACGCGCAGGCCGCGATAGGTCCGCTCGTAGCGGACGTGCCCGGTGCCGCCGGGGTCGGCGATCGTGCGGCGCACGGTGTAGGTCTCGGCGTCGGTTCCGTGGATCGTGTCCCGGTGCCGGGCGAGCGCGGCGGTGGCCACGTCGGCCAGGGTCGGGGGTCCGGCCGGTGCCGCGGTGGCCGTGCCGCCCGACAGCGGGGTGAGCAGGGCGGCCAGCAGCAGTGCGCCGGTGGCGCCCGCGAGGGTACGTCGCATGTGCGTCCTCTCCGAACAGCATGGTTTGCCGTGGATGTCGCCACGGCAGTCCATGTATATCGAAGACACTCACACACGTAAATATTGATGATCTACATTTTATCCGACAGCGTGAGCCTCACCGGTAAGCTGCGGCCTGGGTGGCGTACAGGGCCGCGTACACCCCGTCGAGGCGGATCAGCTCGTCGTGGGTGCCCATCTCGCGCACTCCCCCGTCACCCATCACGATGATGAGGTCGGCGGCGCGGACGGTCGAGAACCGGTGCGACACGAACACGGTCACCCCGCCGCTGTCGGCGGCGACCCGGGCCGCGCCGTCGGCGTACCGCGCGAACAACCGGTGCTCCGCCTCGGCGTCCAAGGCCGAGGCGGGCTCGTCGAGCACCATCAGCAGCGGGGCGTCGCGCATCATGGCCCGCCCGAGGGCGAACTGCTGCCACTGCCCCCCGGACACGTCGACGCCGCCGTCGGCGTGGCCGCGGCCCAGGCGGGTGTCCAGGCCGTACGGCAGGTGTTCGGTGACGGTGCTGTGGGCGCGGGCCAGGCCGGTGCGTACCGCGGTGTCGTCCTTGGCGCGGGGCAGGTCGCCGATGCCGACGGCGAGCCGGGCGGTCAGTTCGGGGCGGGCGTAGTCCTGGAACACCGCGGTGGTCCGGGCGCGCCAGGCGTCGAGGTCGAGGTGGCGCAGGTCGACGCCGTCGACCAGGATCTCGCCCTGGTCGGGTTCGTAGAACCGGTTGAGGAGCTTGACCAGGGTCGTCTTGCCGGCTCCGTTCTCCCCGACGATCGCGACGGTGCTGCCGGCGGGTAGGAGCAGGTCGACGTCGTGCAGCACGGGTTCGGCCGCGCTGGGATAGGCGAACGTGACGTGGCGCAGGCGGATGCCTTCCAGGAGCCGCGCGGGCGGGGCCACCGGCGCGCCGGGCGTGGTGTGCGGGGCCCGGACGAGGTCGCGGACGTCGTCGAGGCGGCGCAGCGACCGGCCGCTGCGCACGAGCTGCTGGGTGATCGTGACGGCGGCGGTGACCTGCTGGTTGAGCTGCGAGGCCAGCACGACGGCGAGCACGACGTCACCGACGCCGGCGTGGCCGCGTACGGCGTCGCCGACGACCAGGACCAGGGCCGCTACGTAGCCGCAGGCGAACACGGCCTGCCCGGCGGCCCGCCACAGCCCGGCGGTCAGCTCGCCGCGCCAGATCCGGGCCGTGGCACGCCGCCAGTGGGCGGCGTAGCGCTGCTGCAGGTGCTCGACGAGGCCGAGTAGGCGCAGCTCCTTGGCCGAGGCGGCGTCGGTGGTCAGCTCGAACAGGTGCCGGGCCTGCCGGGTGTCGACGGTGCTGTCCTCGCGGGCCCGGTCGGCGGCGGCCTGGGCGCGGCGGCCGGCCAGCAGCGGCAGCGCCGCCAGCAACGGCAGCACCACCAGCGCCGGGTGCGCCAGGGTCAGCAGCACGGTGGTCAGCAGCAGGCTGACGGCCAGGGAGCCGCCGGTCAGCACCGCCTGCAGTCCTTCGCCGATGCGCTGCAACTCGTCCTGGGCCAGGGCCATCCGGTCGGCGTGTTCGGGCCGTTCGTGGTGGTCCAGGTGCGCGGTGCCGTTGCTGATCGCGATGAGCTGCTCGTCGGTGCTGAGCACGTTGAGTTCGGACACCTCGAAGTACGCGATGTGCGCGAAGTGTGCGCAGGTCAGGGCCGCGATCGCGGCGGCCGCGACGGCCACGCCCGACCAGGCCGCGGCCTGGACCCGCCCGGCGGCGGCATTGTCGGTGAGGTGTTTGAGCGCGAGCGCGGCCAGCGGCACCGCGACGGCGTTGCCCGCCATCAGCGCCAGCGCGACCGTCATCTTGCGCCGGTCCTGCCGCCAGGACAGGCGCAGCAGGCCGGTGATCGCCTTCAGCATCGGGTCATCCCACCTTCTGCGCGACCGGGTCGCTGTCGGGGTCGTCGGCGAAACGTTCGGCCTGCAGGGCGAACATGGCCGCGTACCGGCCCCCGGCGGCGATGAGCTCGTCGTGGCTGCCCTGTTCGGCGACGCGGCCCTGGTCGAGCAGCACGATCTGGTCGGCGAGCCGGACGCTGGACAGCCGGTGCGAGATGAGCAGGGTGGTGCGGCCGCGGGTCAGCTCGGCGAACCGGGCGAAGAACGCCGCCTCGGCGCGTACGTCGAGCGCGGCGGTGGGTTCGTCGAGGACCAGGACGGTGCTGCCGTGGTACAGGGCGAACATGGCGCGGGCGATGGCGATGCGCTGCCACTGCCCGCCGGACAGGTCGACGCCGCCGTCGTAGGCCCGTGACAGCACCGTGTCCAGGCCCGCGGGCAGCGCGTCGAGGGCGTCGAGCAGCCCGGCGGCGTCGGCGGCGCGGCGTACGCCGGGGCGGTCGCCGAGGTGCTCGACCGCGCCGAAGCCGATGTTGGCCGCGGCGGACAGTTCGTAGCGGACGAAGTCCTGGAACACCACGGCGATGCGCCGCTGCCAGTCACGAGCGGGCAGGTCGGCGATGTCGACGCCGTCGGCGCGGACCGTGCCGTCGCCGGGTGAGTACAGCCGGGCCAGGAGCTTGACCAAAGTGGTCTTGCCGGCCCCGTTGACGCCGACCAGGGCGGTGCACCGCCCGGCGGGGATGTGCAGGTCCAGGCCGTCGAAGACCGGTGCGGCGGCGCCGGGGTAGCCGAACCGCACCCCGGTGAAGTCGATCGCCGGGGCGGTGCCGGCCGGTGCCGTGCTCCGGCCGGTGTCGGCGGGTTCGGGGTGGCGGGCCATGGCCGTCTCGAACGCGGTGATGGCGGTCTCGGCGTTCATGCCGTACTGGGTCTGGGTGTCGGAGTCGGGATAGAACTCCCCCAGCCGGATCAGCGCCATCACCGCCTGCAGCACCAGGGCGAGCCCGGCCAGGCCGTACGCGCCGTCGGCGGCCCGGATCCCGGCCAGGGCCAGCACGGCGGCGACCCCGAGCAGCCCGGCGGCGGTGTATGCCAGGTACGGGCGCAGGTAGATGCGGCGGCGTTCGGCCCACACCGGGGCCAGTGCGCGCCGGTAGACGTGCCGGTATCGTTCGGTCAGCCAGCCGGTCAGCCCGAACACGCGCAGTTCCTTGGCCGCGGCCGGGCCCATGGCCAGCCCGCGCAGGTAGCGGCTCTCGCGGCGGATCGCGGCGACGTCGCGGATCACGCGGGCGTAGCGGCGCAGGCCACCGCGCTGGCCGTGGCGGAACAGCAGGACGACCGCGAGCATCACCAGCGCCGCCCACGGCCCCAGCACCAGTGCGAGCACGACCGTGAACCCGGCGACCTGCGTGTACGGGCCGACGAGCGCTATCAGCCCGGCGTAGGCGGCACCCGGGGTGCGGAACGCGAACCGCAGCTCGTGGCTGGCCTCACCGAGTTCGTCGAGGACCGCCGGGTCCTCCAGCGGGGTGATCTCGCGGGTCGACAGCGACGCCTGGATGAGCCGGCGGTACATGTGCCCGTCGACGCGGCGGCTGAGCTGCTCGCCGACGGCTTTCTGCGCGGCTTCGGCCAGTTGCAGCGCGATCAGCGCGGCCCCCGCGGCGGCCAGCGGCCACCACACCCGCGACGGTGGGGCGGCGGCGTGCAGAACGGGTCCGATCTGCCCGACGGTGGTGCTGACAGCGATCGCGAACACGACGGGCAGCACGCCGCGGGCGACGCTGAGCGCCAGCCCGACGGCGGTCCAGGCGGTCCCGGCGGCGGGCAGCTGGCGCGCGATGCGCAGCCGGGCGGCGGCGGCCTCGCGCCACTGCCCGGCCGAGGTGGTGGGGGCGGTCATCGGGTCAGCCGAAGATCTCTTCTCGCAGCGGCGCGGGCAGGTCCAGTTCCCGCGCGCAGGAACGCACCGACTCCTGGTAGGAGGCGACGACCTCGGCGCTGTCGGCCACGGCCAGTTCCTCGTCGGTCAGGACGCTGACCTGCCGGTCGCGGAACCGGTACTCGTCGGCGTTGCCGTGCAGGCCGGGCACGACGTACGGCTCCGGCTCGACCGGGTGGTGGATCTTCGACTGGTCGGAGTTCAGGTCACCGGCCGCGCCCCAGCCGGTGAGCATCTGCGGACGGTACAGCCCGGCGATGCCGAGGCGGTCGAACAGCCGCGACACGGTCTGCTCGGGCGCGCGGCTGGACTCGTACGGGAAGTGCGTCACCGCCAGGCCCTGCGCGGCGGCGTAGTCGCGCATCAGGGCGTAGTTGAGGGTGCTGAGGGTGAAGTTCTCCACCACCCGCTTGCGCCCGATCTTGGCCTCCCACTTGGCCATCCACGAGTCCAGCGACGCGCGGGGCTGCCGGTCGAGGATCAGCAGCCGCAGCCGCTCGACCGGCCAGCCGGCTTCGATCAGGCAGCGGGCCGGGTTGAACAGCGCCTCGAACGGCACGTACGGTCCGGCCATCTCCTTGGCGAACAGCACCGGCTCGCCGTCGGGCAGCTTCCACGGCGAGCCTTCGCCGCCGGTGAGCACGAACCGGCCGATGGTCTTGACCGGCTGGTAGAACGCGGCGGCCCCGGCCATGCCGAACAGGTTCGTGACCGCGGTCGAACCGACCCGGCAGCGCCCCCACCCGAGCACCAGCAGCGGGAAGTCGGCCGGGGCGCGGCCGGCGAACCCGTCGCGCAGGGTCCGCACGATCTGGGCGGTGACGTCGTCGACGGTGCTGGTGACGACCTGGTAGCGGCCGTCGGGCGGCAGCGGGGTGCTGTTCAGCGCGGGGTCACCGGCGGTGGCGAGCTGGTGCAGCAGCGGATAGGGGTCGGTCATCGGGTCTCCTGGCGGGTCGGGGGTTCAGCCGAGGTCAAGCAGAGTCGCGACGTCGGACAGCGCGACGGGGCGCAGCGCGGCCTCGCACAGCAGCGTCTCGACGCCGCGCAGGGCCCGCACGCAGGCGTCGGCGTCGACGCGGCGGGTGTCGGCCAGCAGGTGCAGGGCGCAGCCGCCGGGCAGGTACGGCATGGCCAGGAAGAAGGTCATGTCGTGGCGGGCGACGGCGGCGATCTGCCGCACCGTGGTCTGCGCGGCCAGCGCGTCCAGGGCGGCCCGGTCGGGCCCGGCGGCCGCGACGTCGAAGTCGCGGCCCATCCGGGAGTCGTTGAAGTACACCGACATGTCGGCGTGCGCGCCCTCGGCCGCGATCAGCTCGTCGAGGGCCTGCGGCGGGTAGGTGGCGTGGAAGTAGGCCTCGGTGGAGTCGCGGTAGCAGCGCCGGATCGCGTCCTCGACGTCGCCGCCGACGACGTCGAAGACCAGCAGCGCGTTCTGGGCGATGCCGGTGGCCAGTTCCCGCTGCCGGGGGGTGTTGCGGTTACCGGCGATGAGCTTGACCACGGCCCGGTCCCGGCCGGTCAGCGCTGCCTGGATCAGCAGCGCCGCGGTCAGCACCACCGTCGACGACGACACCGCGGTCCGGCGGGCCAGCTCCGCCGCGGCGGCGGCGACGGCCGCGGACTCCATGCGCCACGTGACCACCGGCAGCGGCCCGGCGTCACGGTCGGGGCCGTCGAAGATGCGCTCCGGCACCGCGGGCAGCTTCGCCCGCCAGTGGTCCAGGCACTGCCGCGCCCGGCGCGCCCCGGCCGGTGAGGCCTCGTAGGTCGCCTGGTCCAGCGGCTGCCAGCCGGGCGCGGGCAGGGCCCGTTCGGCCTCGATGAGGGTGCGCAGCTCGCCCAGCAGCAGCTCCAGTGACCAGCCGTCCAGCGACACGTGCGAGGCGGCCACCGCCACGGCTTCGACGCCGCCGTCGACGCGCAGCAGCGCGAACCGGACCGGCCACTGCCGGTCCAGTGCGAACGCGGTGCCGGCCAGTTCGGCGGCCGCGGTGTCGGCGGCCTGGTCCAGCCGCGCGGCGGTGGTGTCGAGCAGCAGCGGCACGTACGCCCCGGCGCTGTGCTGGTGCTGGCGGGGCTCGTCGCTGAGCAGGGTCCGCAGGATCTGGTGGCGCGACACGAGCTGGGACCAGGCGGCGGTGACCCGCTCGACCGGGACCGGTGCGCCCAGCCGCAGCACCCGCTTGATGTTGAAGTCCTTGCTGGCTTCGCCGAACCACCGCATCGGCCAGTACATGGCGGTCTGGCCCCAGGTCAGCGGAGCGGACGCGGCGGGCACGCCGGAGAACCGGGCCTGCACCGCGGCGTCGGAGGCCTGCGGAGCGGCCAGGCCGGGTGCGGTGGGCCGGTCCGCCGGGGTCACGGCGGCGGCTTGCGCGACGTCCTGGGCCGACTGGCCGTGCATCGCGGCGGCCAGGGAGCGCACCGTGCGACGGTCGAACAGGTCCGCGATGGCGACCGTCAGGCCCAGCTCCTCGTCCAGGCGGGTGACGACCTCGACGACCTGCATCGAGTCGCCGCCGAGCTCGAAGAAGTCGTCGTCGGCGCCGAGCCGGTCGACGCGCAGCACCGACGCGACCACGGCCGCGACCGCGGTCTGCAGGTCACCGGCCGGGGCGGCGTACGCGGTGCTCAGCGCGGGCCGCACCGTCGGGGTGCCGGGCAGCCGCCGGGTGTCGACCTTGCCGTTCGGGGTCAGCGGATACTGCGCCACGTACAGGAAGCGGCTCGGGATGGACGCCTCGGGCAGCAGCCCGGCCGCGTGGGCGCGCAGTTGCGCCTCGCTGGGCGGTGTGTGCTCGTCGCTGCGCAGGTAGGCGACCAGGTGCAGGTCGTGGCCGTCGGGTTCGGCGATCACCACCGCCTCGGCGACGCCGGGGCAGCGGCGCAGCGCGTCCTCGACGGCGGGCGGCTCCACCCGCTGGCCACGGATCTTGACCTGCCGGTCGGCGCGACCGAGCACGTCCAGCACCCCGTCCGCGCCCATCCGCCCCAGGTCACCGGTGCGCAGCAGCCGCGCGCCGCCGCCGTCGGGGTGCGGGATCCACCGCTGGGCGGTCAGCACCGGCTGGCCGTGGTAGCCACGGCCGACGACGGCCCCACCCAGACAGATCTCCCCGGCCTGGCCCAGCGGCACCGCGACGCCCTGCTCGTCGACGATGTGCACCTCGGCGTTCGGGATCGGCGCGCCGACCGGCAGCCGCCGCCCGACGGTGCGGTCCGCGCCGATCCAGTACCAGGTCGCGCCGACGGTCTCGCTCATGCCGTAGTGGTTGCCGAACCCGGACCTGGGGCTGCCGGCGATCCACTTGTCGAACTCCGGTGTCAGATACAGCGGCTCGCTGCCGATCATCACCTGCCGCGCGAGGTCGTCGACCCCGCCGAGGGCGGTCATCGCCCGCACGTGCGACGGGGTCAGTTTCAGGAACCCGCACGGGGCCGCGCCGGTCAGCGCGATCAGGTCGTCGAACGCGACCGGCTCCGGCGCGACCTCCAGCTCCCAGTCGGCGACCAGCGCCGTGAACAGCGTCATGACCGAACCGACGAAGTACAGCGGGGCGTGCAGCACGGCCCGTTCGCCCGGTGCGAACGCGAACTCCTCCGCGCACCAGCGCACGTAGTTGACCAGCTGGCGGTGGGTGCCGAGCACGCCCTTGGGCGCGCCGCTGGTGCCGGAGGTGTACATGATGAACGCCAGGTTCTCGGCCTGGCAGCCGCCGTCGCCCTCGTCGCCGACCACATCGGGCAGGTCGGTGACGTCCAGCACCGCCGCCGGGTAGCCGTCGGGTGCGCCACCCGCCGGGCCGGTCAGCAGCACCGGGTCGCCCGCGTCGGCCAGGATCCGCGCCCGGCGCGCGGCCGGGTCCACGACCGACAGCGGCAGGTACGCCGACCCGGCCGCCAGCACCCCCAGGATCGCCACCACCGCGTCGACCGAACGGGGCAGCAGCACCGCGACCGGTGTCTCCGGTCCGGCGCCGTGGGCCCGCAGCACCCGCGCCGTGTGCCGGACCCGCGCCCGCAGCTCGCCCGCGGTGACCTCGACGCCCTGGCAGCGCACCGCGACCCGGCCGGGGTCGGCGGCCAGCGCCCGGTCGACGAGCACGTGCAGCGGGGTCCGGTCCAGCGGCGCGCGTGGCCCGGCCGCCACCGACAGGTCGGCGTCGACCGTGGCGTCGGCGCGGCGCGGATCGGGCGCCGGGCCGTCGCCGCCGCGCAGCGACGCGGGGCGCAGGTCGGTCCACTGCTCGGCGATGTGCCGCGCGCACTGCTCGGCGGTGCCGGTGTACACCGGTGTCCAGCCGCCCGGCACGGCACGCTCGGCCGGCCACAGCGAGTACTGGTCCTCGCCGTTGACCACGGCGTGGTGGCGGTCCGCGCTCACGCGGGCACCCCGGCGCTGTCCTCGGCCAGTTCCAGCCGCTGGACCGGCTCGCGCCACGCCTCCTTGGCGTACCACTCGCCGCTGTAGGCCGTGATCGTCGGGGTCCAGCCGCCGTGCGCGTCGGCGTACGCGGCGATCTCCCGCCAGAACACGTCGACCAGCGCCGAGTAGCGGCACGCCACGCGCATGTCGGCCAGCGTGAACGGCGGCCCCTCCATGCGCACCAGCCGGATGTCGAACGCGCCCCGGTACTGCCGCCCGCCGACCGTGAACGGCTGCTTCCACATCGCCGCACCGGGCGCGCGCAGCGTGTAGCGCACCCGGGCGGTGCTGTGGCCGCCGTGGCGCAGGTCGCCCCACTCGCCGATGTCGGGCACCAGCGGCGGGAAGAAGTAGTGCCGCTGGCGGGGCACCTCAACCCGGTCGAAGTTGCCGGGCACGAAATGCCACCGGTTGTACATCATCCGCTGCGCGACCTGCCACAGGATGTCGGTGACGGCGGCGGCGGGCAGGTCGGCGGCCATCTGCGGGCTGGGCAGCACGCAGCAGAAGAAGTCCGGCTTCTTCAGCTCCGCCACGTCCTGGCCGTACTGCCCGGCGGGTCCGTCCAGCCGCGACAGGTCCCGGATGCCGCTGGACATGCCGTAGTCGGCGCGGGCGTCGACGACCGCGCCGAGCACGATCCCCTCCAGGATCGCGCTCAGCTCGCGCTCGTCGCCGCCCGTGTGCGCGGCGCGCAGCGCGTCGGCGGTGGCCCGGCGCACCCACTCCCCGGCGTCGGCGTCGTCGTCGGCCAGGGCGGTGCTCGCCGGATACAGCGTCATCGGCAGGTCGTCCTGGACCCGCTGGTCGGGCTCCCACGGCATCAGGAACTCGTCCTTGGCGTAGGTCAGCCCGTTGACCCGCCGGTAGCGCATGTGCCCGCCCGCGTCGACGAGCCCGACGAGGTCCCCGGCGAGCGCGGCCAGTTCGGCCAGCGTCGCGGTGCTCAGCTGCCCGGTGGCCTGCTCGCCGAGGGCGCGCAGGTACGCCGCGCAGCGGGTGGTGAGCACCCGGCGCAGGCTGACGGCGCTGAGCTGGCGGCCGTTGAACTCCTCGAACCGGACCGCCCGCCCGGTGCGGAACAGCAGCTGGATCGCGGCGACGAACAGCCGCTCCTCCGGGCACCAGTCACCCGGCGCGCGTCCGCGCAGCGCGGGCAGGACCCCGTCCCGGATCAGGGTGCTGGAGCCGGAGTCGGAGCGGGAGAAGATCCGGCGTCCGATGTAGATCAGCACGGTCTCGACGCGTTCGACCCAGTCGATGACCTCCTCCAGCCGCTCGGCCAGCGTCCCGTCGGCGTTCCAGGAGTAGAGCATGTGGTCGAGTTCGTGGCGCTGGTGCTCCTCCTCGGCCTGGGTCGGCAGGCACTCCTCGTCGACCATCTCGATGATCCACTCAGGCAGTGCGAGTTCGGCGACCGTCTCGTCGGTGGGCAGGTCGCCTCGGGCGGGCTCGTGGACGGTCAGCTTGCCCAGCGGTGAGTGGGCGAGCACGAACTGGGCCGGTGGCGCGTCGGCGCCCGGCGCGGTCAGGCGCAGCTGCTGGCGTCCGAGCAGGTGCCGGACGACGGCCTGCTCACGCAGGGTCAGTCCGTCGAACGCGGCGCGGAAGGGCACCTTGCCGGCCATGGTGAGCAGGCGCAGCACGGCCGCCTGGGCGCTGCCGCCGAACAGCGCGGCGGGATCGCGTACGTCGCGCAGCTCCTGGCTCCACTGGTCCAGTTTCGTGGTACGTCGCACGTTCCCGCCTTCCGTCGCAGGGCAAGCCCGAAGCGGCGTACGCGGGACACCTGCTCGCACGACGACGGCCACCGGCGGCGCGGTGACAGCAGAGGGCGCGCGGCGACCGGCAGCCGACCTTGAGGTGGAGTTCCGTGACCTGGCCACGGCAAAGGAGACGACGCGCCACCCCGATGTGGGAGCGCTCCCCGACAAAGAAGTATCACCGACGTCTATAGATCTGTCAATATCGTTAACAGATTATTTCCACTTTGGATGATCGCCGCCACCCGATCCGGTATGTACGCGCGTTGTACGCGACCGTTGCTACCTTCACCGACCACACCCTCAAGGAGATGGTCGATGAACGTTCGTGCAGCGCGGCGAACCTGGTGGAACCTGGCCGCCGTGACAATCATGGGCGCGCTGGCGCTCGTGCCGGCACAGCCCGCGGCCGCGCAGACCGGCGCGATGATCCAGCCCGTGGACGGGGTCGTCACCGGCGTGCTGGCCAACCGGTGCGGCAGCACCGACAGCGACCACTACGGCGTCGACATCGCCGCCAACAGCGGCAAGGCCATCGGGGCGGCCTACCCCGGCACGGTGACCTTCGCCGGCTGGACCTCCGGCGGCGGCAACTCCGTCACCGTCAGCCACAGCGCCGGTTACACCACCCGGTACCTGCACATGGTCCAGGCGCCCTCGGTCGGCGCCGGGCAGACGGTCGGCCAGGGGCAACTGCTCGGATACGTCGGCAGCACCGGCAACTCCACCGGACCGCACCTGCACTTCGAGATCCGGCGCAACAACGCCGTCCAGGACCTGAGCCCGGCGTACGGCTGTGGCGGCACCGTCACCAAGGGCGCCCCGATCAACCTGCCGTTCGCCGACCTGCCCGCCGCCGGCGCGGTCACCGAACGCTTCGCCTTCGTCAACACGGCAGGCGTGCTCCACGTCAAGGACGGCGCGTACACGCCGTGGCAGCCGGTCAACGCCGGTGGCGCGACGAAGACCGCGCTCGGCGGGAACTGGATCGGCTGGATCCAGAGCGGCGACTTCTACGCCAAGGACGGCGTCTACGGCGGCTGGCTGACCATGGCAGGCGGCGGCCAGGTCCGCGACATCGCCATCAGCGGCAACCGGTTCGCGTTCGTCAACACCGCCGGTGTCGCCTACGTCAAGGACGGACCGTACGCGGCCTGGCAGGCGATCAACTCCGGCGGCGCGACACGGATCGAGCTCGACGGCGACTGGATCGGCGTGATCCAGGGCGGCAGCTTCCTGGCCAAGCAGGGCATCTACGGCGGCTGGCTGACCATGGCCGGCGGCGGGCAGGTCCGCGACATCGCCATCAGCGGCGAGCGGTTCGCGTTCGTCAACGCGGCCGGGATCCTCAGCGCCAAGGACGGGGCGTACACGTCCTGGCGGGCGGTCAACGCGGGCGGCGCGAGCAGGGTGGTGCTCGCGGGGAACTGGATCGGCTGGATCCAGTCGGGCGACTTCTACGTCAAGGCCGGGCTGTACGCCGACTGGGTGGCGCTGGCCACGGGTGGGCAGGTGCGTGACGTCGCGGTCAACGGCCAGGACTGGTTCGGGTTCATCGGCAGCGGCAGCTTCCACGCCAAGCAGGGCCTGTACACGTCGTGGCTGACGATGGCGGGCGGCGGGCAGGTCAGCGACATCGCCGTCGGGGGCTGACGCGGGCCGGCGGGAGCGCGTGCGCGCTCCCGCCCCGTGCGGCCTTGCCGCCGTTCGGTGGAGCCGACACCAACCTTGCGCGGAGTGAGGAGTGCCGAACGTTGAGTCACTCAACCTTGAGAAACGATCGGCGATCGGGTGATCCGGCACTACCCATACGGCCGAATGGATGAGGCCATGGGGTCGGCCTCGGCGTCGCGGACTGGTTCATCGATACAGCGCCATGATTGGCTAGGGCGACCGGGGCAGTTGATCTCTCCGCCTCGCGGAACGACTCGCATCGACGCGTATGGGGGCGGGTGTGCAGATGCTAGAGGTGGATCTGCTGGGACCGGTCGAGGTCCGAGTGCCGGGGCACACCGTTTCGCTGTCGCCACTCGAACGCAACCTGGTGGTCGTCCTCGCCCTGGCCAAGGGAACCGTCGTATCCACGGCCAGGATCATCGACTGCATGTGGGGCGAGCGGCCCCCGGCGTCGCCGCGGTCGCGGGTGCAGGGCCTCGTCTCGTCACTGCGCCGCAAGGTGGGCGAGGCGCTGCTGACCCGGCATCCCGGCTACCTGCTCGATCCGGCGGCCTGCGTGGTGGATGTGGACAGGTGCCAGGAGCTGGCGCGCCAGTCGCGCCTGGCCCAGTCCCCCGGCGAGATCGCCGGCTGGCTCAGGCAGTCGCTGGCCGTCTGGCGCGGAGAGGCACTGGACGGCGTCGACGTGCCCGGCGTGGAGGTGGACCGGGCGCGCCTGGGCGAGCTGCGCGTCGCGTTGCTGGAGGAGCGGTTCGCCGCCGAGCTCGACGCGGGCAACCATGCGGAGGTGGTCGGCGAGATCAGTGCCGCGGTGGCCGAACATCCGCTGCGTGAGCGGCTGGCGGGGCAGCTCATGGCGGCGCTGTACCGGTGCCGCCGGCAGGCCGACGCGCTGAAGGCGTACCAGGCGCTGCGCGATCGGCTCGCCGAGGAGTTGGGCGGCGATCCCTGCGCGGAGCTGCGCAACCTGCACGCGTCCATTCTCCGGGGCGAGGACGACTACGCGCCGTCCATGCCGGAGCGGCCACGGCGCGGCGAGCTCAGACCCGCGCAGCTTCCGGCGAGCGTCGGCCACTTCACCGGCCGCGAGCGGGAGATGTCGGTGCTCACCAGAGCGGTGGACACCGACTACGACGAACCCCAGATCCTGCTGGTGTCGGGGGCGGGCGGTCTGGGCAAGACCGCGCTGGTGGTGCGCTGGGCTCAGCTGAGTGCGGCGCGTTTCCCGGATGGACAGATCTTCCTCGACCTGCACGGCGATCAGACCCCGCCCGCGGAGGTCGCGGCGGCGGCGCTGGCGGCGCTGGGCACGGCAGCCGAGGACGTCCCGCCGACGGCAGACGGGCGGGCGGCGCTCTACCGCACGCTGCTCAGCGGGCGGCAGGTGCTGATCATCGCCGACGACGCCGACTCCGTGGGGCAGGTTCTGCCGCTGGTGCCGCCGGAACCGGGCAGCCGCCTGGTGGTGACAAGCCGTCGGCGGCTTCCCGCGCTGGCCACCCACCACGCGGTGCAGGCGCTGGCGATCGGGCCGCTCGGCCCGCAGGACACCTACGAACTGCTGGCCCGGATCGTGGGTCGGCAGCGCCTGGCGGATCGGGCGCTGACCCGCGTCGTCGCGTGGTGCGGCGGCTGGCCGCTGGCGATCCGGTCGGTGGCCGCGCTGCTGGCGGCCCGACCAGGCCAATCCATCGCCTCCTTCGCCGACGAGCTGTGGGAGCAGGGCGACGGGCTCGTCCTCGGCGGCGAGCAGCGCAGCGTCCAGGCCGCGCTGGCCGGGGCGTACGCGACACTGAGCCCTGCGGCGGCACACCTGTTCATCCGCCTGGGGCTGACCGGCCAGCCGTCGTTCCAGCTGCGCAGCGCCGCCGCCGACGCCCATCTGGGCCACACCCGGCGGCTGTTCGACGAGCTGGTCGCGGCGAACCTCATCGTGGCGGCCGGGTCGGACGGCTACCGGTTCCACGATCTGGTGCACCGCTTCGCCGTGCGCTGTGCCGATGAACTCAACGCATGGCGGATCCCCATCGAATCCGTGGTCGATTTACAGCGGCTGATGTGATGGTCACCTCCTGACCCGCGAGGGGGGAGGAGGTGTCACGTGAGCCTGATCGAGGCGTTTCTCGCAGCCGCCGAGACGTATCCGCAGCGGACGGCGATCGACCACAACGGGCGGTCGATCCGCTACGCGGAGCTGGCCCAAGCCGTATGGGCGGTGGCGGACCTGCTCGGGCCGAGTCCCGGCACGGTCGGGGTCCCGGTGACGTACTCGCCGGGCACGATCGCCACGATGCTGGGGATCTGGGCCGCCGGGGGCGCGTACTGCCCGGTGGATCCGGCGTTCCCGGCGCAGCGGCAGCAGGCGATGCTGACGGCGGCCGGCTGCCGGACCGTGTTCGACCCGGCCGACGTGCCCTGGCACGCCACCGGAAGCCGCGCGCCCCACCGGCCCCTGGCCGCGGTCGACGCCGAACGGCCCGCGTACATCCTGTTCACCTCAGGCTCGACCGGCCAGCCCAAGCCGGTGGTCACGCCCCGGCGCGCGATCGCCACGACGGTCGGCTCGCTGCGCGACCTGTTCGACATCGCGGCAGACGACCGGGTCCTGCAGTTCGCCTCGCTGAACTGGGACACCTGCTTCGAGGAGATCCTGCCGACACTGACCGCGGGGGCCTGCCTGGTCATGAACGACGAGGCCCACACCGGCTCCTTCGTCCGGTTCCTGCGCCTGGTCGAGCGCCAGGCGGTCACGGTCCTGGATCTGCCGACGGCGTTCTGGCACGAACTCGTGCACTACCTGGTGGAGGACCGCTTCGCGCTGCCGGCGGACCTGCGCCTGGTCATCATCGGCGGGGAGGCCGCCAGCCCGGCCCGGCTCAGCGACTGGGCCGCGCTGGACACCGCACACCTCAGGCTGCTGAACACGTACGGCTGCACCGAGACGACGCTCATCACGCACGCGGGCGACCTGTGCGGGCCGCAGGCCAAGAACCAGCCGGACACCTTCACCCAGGTCCCGATCGGCTGGCCGCTGCCGCACGTCCTGCAGCACGTCAGCGAACAGGGTGAGCTGACCATCGGCGGGCCCTGCCTGGCGCTGGGCTACCGGGGCCTGCCGGAGGCGACCGAGCAGCGCTTCACGACCGTCGGCGGGGTGCGGTTCTTCCGCACCGGCGACCGGGTCGAAGCGGCGCCGGACGGGATGCTGACCCACTGCGGCAGGCTCGACAGCGAGATCAAGATCCGGGGCATCCGGGTCAACCCGGCCGAGGTCGAAGTGCACCTGGCCGCCCACCCGTCGGTGGCGGCGGTGGTCGTCGCCGGGGTCACCGTCGCCGATCACGTGGCGCTGGCCGCGTTCGTGGTGCCGCGGCCGCACGCCGACCCGGCCGCCCTGGACGCCGAGCTGCGCGCGTTCCTGGACAGCCGGGTCCCCCGGCATCTCGTACCCAGCCGGATATCGATCGTCGGCGAACTGCCGCACACCGCCACCGGCAAGATCGACCGCGAATTCATGAGGAGGCACCTGTCATGAGCGTTGAGGGCGTCTCGGCCATCTTCGGCCGCGTACTGCAGGTCGGCGACGTGGGGAGCGAGTCCGACTTCTTCACACTGGGCGGCGACTCGCTGCTGGCCACCCGCGTGCTGAGCGCGGTGGCCCGCGAATACGGAGTCGAGCTGTCGTTCGACGACTTCGCCGACGCGCCCACCCCGGCCGCGCTGGCTGAACGCATCGCGAGCCTGCGGTGAGCCGAGTGGTCGTCGTCGGGGCGGGCCTGGCGGGCCTGACCGCCGCCACCGACCTGAGCCGGGCCGGGGTCGAGGTGACCGTGCTGGAGGCCCGCGACCGGGTCGGCGGGCGTACGCACGGCATCGAGGTAGCCCCCGGAGCGTGGATCGACGCCGGTGCCGCCTACCTCGGCGACCGGCACACCGACCTGGCCAAGACCATCGCCGACCTGGGCCTCAAGACGGTCCCGACCACGATGCGGGGACAGAGCCGGTTCGTGCTCGGCCACGGCCGGGTCACCCGCGAGGGCCGCTTCCCGCCGCTGAGCGCGGTGGCCCTGGGCGACCTGTTCGACCGCCTCGACGACCTGGTCCAGCGCGTACGCGTGGACGCCCCGTGGCGCTCCGGCATCCCCGACGACGAGACCGCCGCCGCCTGGGCGCAGCGCGAACTCACCCGTCCCGACGCGCGTGCGTTCTTCCCGCTGTTCCTCGGCGAGATGATGGCCGCCGACCCGGCCGACGTCTCCGTCCTGCACATGGCGTTCTACCTGGCCAGCGGCGGCGGCCTGCGCTACCTCAACGCGTTCGAGGGCGGCGCGCAGGACAGCCGCGTCGACGCGGGCGCCCACCAGTTGTGCCGCCGCCTGGCCGACGGCCTCGGTCCGGGCGTGGTCCGCCTGGACACGGCGGTGCACACCATCGACCAGACCGGACGGTCCGCCACGGTCCACAGCGCGAGCGCGACGTACACCTGCGACGCCGTCGTGGTCGCCGTGCCACCCGCGCTCGCCGACGAGATCCGGCTGCTGCCCGACGCGCCGGTGCGGCGCACGACGCCGGGCACCGCACCGGGCCGCGCAGTGAAGGTGCACCTGATCTACCCCACGCCGCTGTGGCGTGAGCAGGGACTGTCGGGCTGGTCGGTCAACGCCGACGGGCCGCTGATGTCCACCGTCGACGACTCCCCCGCCTACGGGGAGGTCGGCGTGCTGACCGGCTTCGTCACCGGGCGCGAGGCGACCCGGTACGCGGCGCTGACACCTGCCGAGCAGCGCCGCGAAGCCCTCGCCCAGGCGGCGGCGATCTTCCCGAGCCTGCCGGAGCCGACCGGGTTCCAGGTGAGCAACTGGGTCACCGAGCGGTACAGCCGGGGCTGCTACGCGGCGCTGCTCGGCCCCGGCGACTGGAACCTGCTCGGCCCGCACCTGACGACCCCGCACGGCCGCGTCCACTGGGCGGGCGCGGAGACCAGCACCGAGTACTTCGGGCTCATGGAAGGCGCGATCCGCTCCGGGCACCGCGCTGCCGCACAAATCCTGGCACAGCACCGACCCCAGCAAGCATGAGAGGAGACGACGGTGAGTGACCCCACCCCCATCGCACCCCTGGCGGTACGCCAGCAGTTCATGACCGAGCCGCGGCTCGGCGCGGGCAACTTCCTCGACTACGCCGCCGCGATGAACCCCCACCGCGACGTGCCCTACGCGTTCACCCACCACACCGACCACCGGGGCGCGGTCGTGCTGCGCGGGCACAGCCTGCGTGACCTGGTCGCCCTGCGCGACCAGTACGCCAAGTGGTACCACGCCAACGGGGTGCGCCCCGGCGAGCCGGTGGGCGTCGTCGTCGCCGAAGGCCTCGCGCCGATCGTGCACTTCATGGCGCTCAACGCGCTGGGCGCCATCCCGGCGCTGGTCAACGACGCGATGCGCATCGACGTGATGGTGCGCTACCTCAACCACGTCGGGGTCGTGGGCGTGGTCGCCGACGACACCACCCGCCTGCTCAGCGCCTACCGGCAGGACCCGCGGCAGCGGCCGCGTTTCATCGCCCTGGCCGCCGAGGTCGCCGCCTTCGACGCCGCGGCGGCTCCGCTGCCGGAGGGATACCCGTTCAAGCACGCCGACGACGACATCGTCGCGCTGATCCACTCCTCGGGCACCACCGGCACGCCGAAGTCGACGATGCTGGGCCACCGGTCGTTCTGGGACGGCAAGCAGCCCCGCATGACCCGCTTCCCGGCCGAGCCGTACGACCGGCTGATGTCGCTCATGCCGCACACCCACGCCGGCGGCCTGAGCTACTTCCTCACCGCGACCCTGCTCGGGCTGCCGACCGTCGTCATGGGCGACTGGCGGCGCGTCACGGTCGAGCCGGTGATGGAGGCGTTCCAGCCGACCATGCTCGCCTCGTTCCCCCGCACCTACGTCGAACTGGCCACCGGCGACCTGCCGGTCAAGGGCGCGGCCAGGGTCCATTCGTGGTTCAACACCGCCGACGCGGCCCACTACGGGCACGTCCGTCGCCTGGTGACGCTCGGCGAGCGCCCGGCCGGGCTGATCAAACCCTGGCTGCTGCCGTCCGAGGCGGCCGACGAGCAGCCGCTGCCGGGATCGCGCTACGTCGACGGCCTGGGCTCATCCGAGATGGGCATGGCCCTGTTCGGTGGCCTGTTCACACCTGAGACGCCGCGCAACGACCGGTGCGTGGGCAAGCCGACCGAGGTCTGCACCGCCACCGTGCTCGACGACGACGGCAACGAGGTCCCCGTCGGCACCGCCGGCATGCTGGCGATCAAGAGCCCGTCGCTGACGCCCGGCTACTGGAAGGCCGAGCGGCTGACCGAGAGCTTCGAGCTCAACGGCTGGTGGCTCACCGGCGACGTGGCCCGCCAGGACGCCGACGGCAACTTCTACCACCTCGACCGCACCGTCGACGTCATCGACACCGCCGCCGGGCCGGTCTACAGCCTGGAACTGGAGGAGGTCCTGCTCGCCGACTGCGCCGAACTCGTCCGCGACGGCGTGGTGATCGGGGTGCCCGCCCGCGACGGGATCGCCCAGGAACCGATCGCGGTGGTGCAACTGCAGGCCGATGCGCCCGAGCGCACGCCCGAGGCGATCCTCGACCGCGCCAACAAGCAACTGCTCGACAAGGGCCTGCATCCGCTGGCGGCCGTCACCGTCGCCGAGACGGCCGGGGACTACCCGCTGGGCCCGACCGGCAAGGTCCTCAAGCGGGAGCTGCGCACCAGATTCTCGTCCCTGCTGCGGCCGTGAGGAGGACGACCATGCCTGACCACGACGGCACGCTGCGCCGCATGTGCTGGGTCTTCCCCGACCGGGAGTCGACCATGGCCCTGGCGATGTGGCACCCGTTCTTCTGGGACACCTACGCCGAAGTCGCCGAGGAACTAGGGATGACCTGGTGCCGCCACGCACCCGACGCCATCACCGTCGACGGTCTCGACACCGGCAAACCCCGCGTGTTCCACGAGGGCGAACCGGTCACCCCCGGCGACACCCTGTTCATCACCGCCCTGTACTCGCTGCCGTACCAGGCGATGGACATCTTCAACCAGTACGCCCTCTACGCCGTGCTCGAACAGCTCGGCTTCTACCTGCCGTTCCCGCCGGGCCTGTCCCCGATCGCCAACGACAAGCTGGCGACCCTGCTGTACTTCGCCGACTCCCCGATCCCGCCCATCCCCACCGTCCGGGTCGGCACCGGCCGCGACACCGGCAAGTACGGCTATGAGGCCGCGCTGGACAACCTGACCTATCCGGCGATCGTCAAACCGTCGGGCTGGTGCGGCGGCGGCGGGGTCAACCTGGCCCGCAGCGCCGAGGACATCCGGGGCCTGGCAACCCTCGCCCAGGGCGGCGACACGTCCCTGGTGATCCAGCCCTACCTCGGCGACGGCACCGTCGACTACCGGGTCTACGTCATCGACGGCGAACCCCACCCCCACGTGCTGCGTCGTACGCCCGAAGCCGGGTCGCCGGTGTCCAACGCCAGCCGCGGCGGGATCATGGACTTCCCGCCCGTGCCACCGGAACTGGCCGAGGCGGCCGCCTACTTCGCCCGCAAGCTGCCGATCCCGTTCTTCTGCATCGACTTCCTGCACGACGGCGAGCGGTTCTGGTTCTCCGAACTCGAACCCGACGGCGTGATCGCCCCCGAGTTCGACGACCCGGACCGGACCCTGCAACGCGACATGATCCGCGCCCGCTTCACCGCGTACCGCAGCGGGCACCGGCGCTGGCTGGCCTCCGGCGGCGCGCTGTCCTTCAACCCGGCCAACCTCGGACTGGTGACACGATGACCGCCTTCTCGCTGACAGCCCCGGCCGCCGAGCCGCGCCTGCCCGTCGCGCAGCACAACCTGCGGCTGCTCAAGACGGTGCCCGGCCTGGCATCGCGCTACGCCGACCACGACAAGCTGCTCACCCTCGACGACGTGGCCGCCGTGCCGCCGCTGGCCAAGGACGACCTCAACGTCGCCCTCGCCCACCTGGAACCGAAAGCCCGGCAGGGCGCCACGTGGCTGTTCCAGAGCGGCGGCAGCACCGGCGCGCCGAAGGTCGGCTACGCGCCCACCGGCTTCTACATGCAGGGCGTATGGGACCACTGGAAGGCCCTCGACCGCGACGACGTGTTCGTCAACGCGTGGGGCGCGGGCCGGATGTGGGGCGCGCACTTCCTCGCCGGCGCGTACGCCGACCACGCCGGCAGCCAGGTCATCGCGCTCGGTTCGGTGACCGCCGACGAGTACGCCGACTGGCTGTCGTTCTTCCACACCCGGCAGGTGACCGCGCTCGGCGGCACCCCCAGCGTGCTACGGCTGTGGTTCGCCAACGCCCGCGCGGCAGGCCTGGAACTGCCGCACCTGCGCAAGTTGCTGTGGCTCGGCGAGGCCTGGCACAGCGCGCTCGACGACGACATCGCCGCGGTCGCCCCGCACGCCCAGCGCTGGGGCATGTTCGGCAGCACCGAGACCTGGGTCGTGGGCACCAACTCCCCGCAGTGCCCGCCCGACTGCTTCCACACGCTGCCCGAACAGCTCGTCCACGTCGGCGGCGACGAACTGCTCGACTTCACCACCCTCAACCCCGACATGCTCAACCCGGTGCTGCGCTACCAGACCGGCGACGCCGGAGAGCTCGTCGACTGCCCCTGCGGCGGCGGGCAGGTGATGCGGGTGCTGGGCCGCCGCGACAGCGTCGTGCAGGTACGCGGGCTCGGCCTGCACGTCGACGACATCATCGCGGCCGCCGAACGGCAGCCGGGCGTGTCCCGCGCACAGATCGTCATCACCGAGCAGCGCGGCCGGGCCGCCGCCGTGACGCTGCTGGTGCTGGCCGGCGGCGACTTCGACACCGACGCCGCCGGGCGGCTGCGCCAGGAACTGCTGTCCTCGACGTTCACGCTCAGCACCGCGTTCCTGCACGACCCGCAGTCTTTCCAGGTTCAGATCACCGACTCGCTGATCGCCAACGACCGCACCGGCAAGACCGCCAACTTCGTCCAGCGGGAGCAGCAGTGAAACTGCCGCAGTCGCTCGGGCGGCAGTTCAACCTGTTCTGGGCCGGCAGCGCCGTCAGCAACGTCGGCGACCGGATCACGACGTTCGTCGTACCCACCGTCATGATCTTCGCGTTGCACTCGTCGGCCCTGGAGGTCGGCATCGTCGCGATGGCGCAGTACCTGGGCATCCCGCTGATCGGGCCGATCGCCGGGGTCCTGGTCGACCGCTGGGACAAGCGCCTGACCATGGTGGCCTGCGACCTCATCCGGCTCGCCGCCGTGGCCGCCATCCCCGTGGCGTACTGGCTCGGCGTGCTGTCCACACCGCTGCTGTTCGGGTGCGTCGCCGCCATCAGCGCCGCGACGATCTTCTTCAACGTGGGCGCCCTGGTCGCCGTGCCCGCCGCCATGGACCAGGCACAGCTGGTCCGGGCGTACTCCCGCCTGGAGGGCACCCGCTCGGTGACCGAGGTCGCCGGCCCGTCGATCGCCGCCGGGCTCTACAGCGCCCTGGGCGTCGCCGCGCTGCTCGTCGACGCGGCCAGCTACCTGATCTCGGCGACCTGCTTCCGCTACATGCGCCCCTGGGGCGTCAAGGCGACCCTGCAGGGGTCGGTGTGGTCCCGGCTGACCCTGGGATTCCGGCTCAACTGGGCCGACCCGGTCCTGCGCCGCGTGTCGGTCGCCGCGATCACGCTCAACTCCGGCGGCCCGATCTTCGTCACCGTGCTGCCGATCCTGGCCTACCAGGGCCTCGGACTGTCGGTCGGCGCGTTCGGCGCGGCCATGTCCGTCGCCGCCGTCGGTGCGCTGCTCGGGGCCGTCGTCGCGCCCAAAATCGCCGGGCGGCTCGGCGCGGGCCGGACCATGGCCTGGGCCCTGCTGCTGCACTGCCTGGTCGGACTCGGCGTGCTCACCGCACCGGCGCTGCCCGCCGGGCCGGTGATCGCCGTGACCATGGGCTGCTACGGCTTCTTCATGTCCTGCATCAACGTCTGCAGCGCCCCGATCCGCCAGTCCCGCATGAGCGCCGACAACCAGGGCGTCATGCACGCCGCGTTCCGGACCCTGACCTGGGGCATCATCCCGCTGGCCGCGTTCGTCGGCGGGCTGGGGGTCAACCTGCTCACCGCACCGCTGGGCATACTCGACGCGGCCCGGTGGACGATGGCGGGAGGCACCATCCTGGCGGCGTTCTCGTTCGTCTCCGCGATCCGCCTTCAGCCGCTGCTGGACCAGGCCGACCGCGATCGCGCGGCCGCCGCCGCACCGGTCGCCGCACTCGCGGACACCCCGTCATGAAGACCGTCCTCATCACCGGAACCTCCTCGGGCATCGGACTGGCCACGGCGGTGGCCGCCGCGCAGGCCGGATACACCGTGCTCGCCACCATGCGCGACCCCGGCCGGGCACAGCCGCTGCTGGACGCCGCCCACACGGCCGGTGTCACGGTCGACGTACGCCGCCTCGACGTCACCGACGCCGCGTCGATCACCGACTGCGTCGAGGCGGCGGTCGACACCTACGGGCGGCTCGACGCGGTCGTCAACAACGCGGGCATCTCCAACTTCGACCCGACCATGGAGATGTCGACCATGGACGACCTGCGCGCCAACCTGGAGGTCAACTTCTTCGGCGTCATCGCCGTCAGCCGCGCCGCGATGACCCACCTGCGCGCGGCAGGCGGCCGGCTGGTCACCATCGGCAGCGTGCACGGCATCGTCGGGCAGCCCTTCAACGAGGCGTACTGCGCCGCCAAGTTCGCCGTCGAGGGCTTCATGGAAAGCCTCGCCCCGGTCGCCGCAGCCCACGGCGTCAAGGTGTCGGTCGTCGTGCCCGGCTTCGTGCTCGGCACCCGCTTCGGCGTGTTCCCCGACGTCAACCGCAAGACCATCCAGGCCGCCTCCGGCCCGTACGCCCCGACGTTCGCGGCGTACTTCGACTGGGTCGTCGGCCACGGCTGGGCGGCGACCGGGCAACAGGCCCAGGAGGTGGCCGACACCGTGATCCGCACCCTGACCGCCGACGATCCGCCGTTCCGCGTCGCGACCAGCCAGTGGGCCCAGGACTATTTGTCCGAGAAACTCGCCGACCGCACCGGCGACCGCGTCCAGGCCCTGGCCCGCACCTGGATCGGCCACGCATGACCGCCGTCGAGGATCCGGCCTGCCAGGCTCTCGGCATCCGGCTGGAGCACGTGGACGCCGGCCGGGCGAGGCTGCGCATGCTGGCCACCCCCGCGATGGCGAACCTGCACGGCACCGTCCACGGCGGCTACCTGTTCCTGCTCGCCGACGCGGCCTTCGCGTACGCCAGCAACAGCCACGGCCGCCCGGCCGTGGCCCACAGCGCCCAGATCACGTTCGTGCGCGCCGCCGAAGTCGGCGACCACCTCGTCGCCGAGGCCGCCGAAGTCACCCGCCACGGCCGCAGCGGCGTCTACGACGTGACCATCACCCGCCACACCACCGAGGTCATCGCCGTGTTCCGCGGCAACAGCATGACCGTCGCGACCATCCGCTGAGCAGCCACCAGGAGACAGCCATGCCGGCCAAGTCACTCGCCGACCTCGTCGACTTCGCCCGCCGCAACTCGCCGTTCTACGCCGAGCTCTACCGCGACGTGCCGCAGACCATCACCGACCTCACCCAGCTGCCGATCGTCGACCAGGCGGCGTTCTGGGCGGCGAACCGCTGGCCGGACAACCGGCTGCTGACCGGGCCGCTGACCGACGCGGGCGTGTACAAGTCCGGCGGCACGACCGGCGCCCCGAAATTCTCGCCGTGGACCCGCACCGAGCACGCCGACTCGCTGACGGCGTTCGGCGCCGGCATGGTCCAGGCGGGTCTGCGGCCGGGGCACCGGGTCGCCAACCTGTTCCGCGCCGGCGAACTCTACGGCGGTTTCCTCTACATCGAGGGCGCGCTGCACCACGCGCCGGTGGACAACGTGCGGCTGCCCGTCGGCGGCGCGTCGAACGAGTACATCGTCCAGCTCGTCGAAGACTTCGGGGTCGACGTGATCGCCAGCGAGCCGATGAAGCTGGCGTCGTTGGCCGAGCACATCGTGCGCACCGGGTACGCCGCGGACGGCATCGAACTGGTCCTGTTCGCCGGGGACATCCTCTTCAACGACCTGCGCCCGCTGCTGTCCCGCGCGTTCCCCAAGGCGGCGGTGGCCTCGCTCGGCTACGCCTCGGTCGACGCCGGACTGGTCGGCGGCCCGGTGCCGGGCGACGACGTGCGCGTACACGAAGCGTTCCCGCACCGGACGCTGGTCGAGATCGTCGACGACGCGACCGGCGAACCCGTCACCGAGACCGGCGTGGTCGGCCGGGTCCTCGTCACGAACCTGTTCCGGACGCTGATGCCCATCATCCGCTACCCCGCGGGCGACCGCGCCGAGTGGGTGGACCCGCAGCGCCAGCGTTTCCGCCTGATGGGCCGCTCCGGCGAGGGCGCCCGGCTCGGCGCGGTTTCCATGCCCACCGAAGACATCCGCGACGTGCTCATCGCGGCCGACGCCGACCGCGTCGTGACCGGGATGCAGCTGGTCACGCGTCGCTGGGACGGCAGGAACGGGCTCATCCTGCGCCTGGCGAGCCTGGACGGACCGCCGGACGGGCTGACCGAGCACCTGATCGAGGCCGTCTACCAGGCGCGCCCGATGTATCCGGCCGAGGTCAAGGCCGGTGCCATCCACGACCTGCGCATCGAGTGGGTGACCCGCGACGGGCTGGTGACCAACCCCCGGACGGGCAAACTCGTCCAGGTCATCGACGAGCGCCCCGTCGACGAGTGAACGGTAGGAATGCGCTGATCAGGCGTTGATCAGGCGCTGGCGGCTCAGCTGGTAGCTGTGCGCGCCGGGATGACCCAGGGGCAGCAGGCAGCCGTGGTCGGCCTGTCCGGGGCAGCGCTGCTTCTTGACGATCTCGCGTCCGCAGTCGGACCAGTGCACCCACCAGGTGCCGCCCCACGTCTCGACGCCGGTCGCCACGTGCGGCTCGGGATGCCTGCCCTGTAGGTCGCAGAAGACCACGGCGTCGGGTGCGGCGGGGGCCAGGAAGGCACGCTCGGCCGCGGACAGCTCCAGCTGCCGGGAACACTTCAAGATCAGATCACGCACATGCCGAGCGTACTGGAACAAACCGTTCAGAACGGTCGATCGGCGAGGCCGCTGCCGCCCTGGAGTTCCGGCAGCGGCCCGGACCACGGCAGGAGGGTGGCCGACCGGCCGCGCGGGCGTCGGGCAGCTCCGATCCTCGACGCGGCCGTTCGCGGCGTTCACCCGGCCACCGGCGTCCGAGCAGGTCCACGTCCGGCGCGCGCGGCCGGTCTCGCACCGGCCAGCTCGAACACCTGGATGCGGGTCGTCGCGCCGCGACGCCACTCGTCGCGGCAGTCGCACTCCGCGTCATGCGCCGCCGGGCTCCCGGTGATCTGGCAGTAGACGGCTCGGCTGTCGTGCCAGAGCAGGACCTGCTGAATCACGCGCGGGCAGCTGAAGGCCCGCTCCGGGGCCGGATCGAAGGTGGCCCACAACCGTGCCAGCCCTTCCCCGCGCAGCCCCAGCCCCTGCGCGGCCCTGGCCGCCGCCTCGCGTAATCCGGCCAGGTCACGACTGTCCACCATCGCCTCCTCGACGCTGATGCCGTGAAGTATGGTCAGCCAGCAGGGCGGCGTGTTGTCACCGTCGGTCGCGCGCATGAACCGCCGTTACCCAGTGTGATCGCTCGAAAACATGTGAATCACGCTCAAATCATTCCCGGGTAGCGTGTCAGCGCTGGAGGACGTCGCGCTTCCGGTTCTCGAACTCCGCCGTGCTCAGCTCTCCAGCGGTCCGCCGGTCGGCGAGCTGCCGGATCAGGGCCACCCTGTCGATCGCGGGCGCGGGGTCGGCGAGGTCGGCTTTGAGCAGGTCGAACTCCGCACGGGTGAGTGCCCCGGTGCTGCGCAGCGCGTTCAGCGTCTTCATCCGTGACCAGGTGTCAGGCGCGGCCGGCGCGGGGGCGTCACGCCGCCGCAGGTGACCCTTACGGCGCTGCCGCACCAGCTGCACGATCCCGATGATCCCGACGACCAGGCCCATCGGGATGTTCACCGCCGCCACGATGGACGCGCCCAGCCTCGCGTCCGGCGGCATCGACTCCTGGTTGAGCACCTTGAGCAGCAGCGCGATACCGCCGCCGGCGAAGCCGACCGTCCACAGGATCTGCCCCGCGCCGGGGCCGACGAAGTTCCGCTTACTGGCGATGATCGCGGCGATCCACATCAGCGCTCCGACAAAGGACAGCCAGAACAGGGAGTCGTGACCCTCCGGGCAGGGACGCGCGATCACGTACGGACCACCCGACGCGCAGCTGCCGATGTCGAGCACCTGGTTGAGCCCGAGGCCCAGCAACACGATGCCGACCAGGCCGACGACCAGGCTCGTACCCTCACGCACCAAGGACTTCATCAACGCTCCCGACAGGACGCGACTGCGGCGATCGCAGACCCGCACAGACTGCCACCACCGCGGGCGAAGCCCTGTCCGGAAAGCGACCAACCAGGTCGGCGGTTGTGCACCGGTTGTATGCGCGCCGTCATAACATCCGCGCACGCACCGATCCACAGCGGTTGATCCGGTCCCCGGCCCTGTCGTGACGTGCGCGTCCCCGAGCACGCCCCGGCCACGGCAGCCGCGGCCCACCGAAAGGCACTCCCTTGAGAAGAGGACTCTCCCGCGCCCTCGCGGGCCTGTGCGCGACCCTGCTGGGCGTGCTCGCGGTCGGGGTCGGACCCGCCCGCGCCGCCGGTCCGATGCCGTTCTTCCAGCTCCCGTTCCCGTGCGGGGAGACGTGGCGGCTGGCGACCTACAGCGGCCACGGCGCGTACAACATCGACATGACCTTCACCGGCGGCGGCAGCAACGGCCGGACCATCGTCGCCTCGGCAGGCGGGGCGGTCGCGAGCAAGGGCACCACGCCCCGTGGCGGCAACTACGTGACGCTGGACCACGGCAACGGCTGGCGCACCACGTACTACCACCTGATCGCGCAGTCGCCGCTCGGCGTCGGGCAGTACGTCATCACCGGGCAGCCGATCGCGCAGGTGGGCAGCACCGGCAACTCCACGGGTCCGCACCTGCACTACGAGGTGACCCGCGACGGTTCCGGCACCGAGGCGTGGTTCAACGGCTCGCCCTCCGGCATCAACAGCGAGGGTGCCGCAGCGCGCAACGTCACCAGCGCCAACTGCGGCGTCGCCGCGGGCCAGGTGTACGAGGCGGCCAGCAACAACGGCTGGCGTCCGCAGGCGGTGTCCGGGCCGGGCGGTGCGGTGACCGGGGTGGCCACGGCCGCCATCGGGGTCAACGGCACGAAGGTCCTGTACAGCCTGAACGGCGGCATGATCTTCGAGGCGGCCAGCGACAACAGCTGGCGCAACCTGCACACCGGCGTCGTCGGAGCCCAGGGCACGGCCCTGGCGGCGCTCAACGTCAACGGCGTCAAGCTGGTCTACAACGTCGTCGACGGATACGTGCACGAGGCCGCCAGCAACAACGGCTGGCGCAACCTCAACACCGGCATCGGCGGGGTCGCCAACAACTCGATCGCGGCGATCCAGGTGTCGGGCGTCAAGTACGTCTACAGCATCGTCGGCGGATACGTGCACGAGGCCAGCAGCGCCAACGGCTGGCGCAACCTGAACACGGGCGTGCCGGGTGCGGCCGTCGCCGCGATCACCGTCGGGACCACGAAGGTCCTCTACGTGATCAACAACAATGCCGTGTACGAGGCGACCAGCGCCACCGGTTGGGCCAACAACTGGACCGGCATCTCCGGCATCACCTTCAACACCATCGCCGCGACCAACCTCAACGGCGTGAAGCTGATCTACACCACGGTCGGCGGCTACGTCCACGAGGCCGCCAGCAACAACGCCTGGCGCAACCTCAACACCAACGTCGGCGGCTCACGGATCGGCGTGCTGACCCTCAGCGGAGTCAAGTACCTGTACGCGTCCTGATCCCCGGCCGGGGCCGCGGTTCGATCCTTCCCCATGGAACCGCGGCCCCCCGACCGCGGCGTGCGCTATCAGCCACGCTGACCGTTGGCGTGCAGCCACGCCTGGTAGTGCGGGCGGCGGCTGGCGTAGGCCCAGTACGCCTCGCGGGCCAGGCGCACCAGCCCGTCGAACATGTACGCCACCGGCCCCTGCTCACGGCACAGCAGCAGGTGACGCATCTTCACCGGATCACCGGCCAGCGGCCTGACCACCACGCCGTCGGTGCCGTCGAAGACCGCCTGGCAGGCCGCGATCGCCCGCCGCGTGGCGATCAGCTCACGCAGCGGCTGCGCGTCGGCGACCGTATACAGCACCCGTGGCCTGAACCCGGCCTGCTCGCACGCCACGAGGAAGCAGTCGGGCCAGCCGGAGCCGTCCGGCGGGCTCAGCGCCCAAGGCTCGGCGGCCAGGTCGGCCAGGTCGACCCGGTCCTGACCGGCCAGGCGGTGCTGCTGCGACATCGCGACGAACACCGGTTCCACCGCGACGACCTCGGCCAGCACCGAGACCGGCTGGCGCAGCGGGAATCCCGGGTAGTCGACGGTGGCGACGGCGTCCAGGCGCTCGGCCAGCAGCAGTTCCCACAGCAGGCGGGGCGAGTACTCGGTGGTGAGGCGGACCTCGGCCTCGGGCAGCAGGTCGCTGAGGCGGTCGGCCAGACCGACCGACACCGCCCCGGCGATCCCGCCGAGCCGGATGACGGGCCGTTCGGTCGACGGGTGCTGCCGGGCGCTGCTGCGTAGTTCGTCCATCGCCAGCAGCACCCCGCGGGCCCGGGTGAGCAGGTACTGGCCCAGCGGGGTCGGGGTCACGCCGCGCCGGCCACGCAGGAAGACCTGCGCGCCGAGTTCGCGTTCCACGCGTTGCAGCTGGGCGGTGAGCGCCGGTTGCGATACGCCGAGCAGGGTCGCGGCCTTGGTCAGGCTGCCGGAGTCGGCGATCACACACAGAGAATGCAAATGTCGCAATTCGAGCTCCACGAGCGGCACGTTATGTCACCTCGGCCTCGTGGGGAAGGCCGTGCGGGGTTCCAGCCATCATCTGGCAGTTATGGCGCATCGGGATTGCCGGTGCGGTACCGCCGGGCGGCACAGTGAGACGCCATCCACGCACCGTTGTCGATGTCTTCGGCTCGGCGGCGGCGGGCGTTTCCCGTACCAGCCCTCAGAGGAGGCGCCCATGCGCCGAGATCCCCTGCGTCTCACCGCGGCCGCGCTGCTGTCCGCGGCCCTGACCCTCGCCGCCACGCCCGCCGCCGCCGTGCCGCAGGACCGGCAGTGGCGGGAGGTGTTCTCCCCCGACGGCACCATCGCCAGCATGCTGCTGCCCGCCGAGCGCACCGCCACGATGAGCCCCGACAGCCGGGCCGCCGCGGCGGCCGCCGCCGTGGTCGCGATCCAGAACACCGGGCCGTCGAGCGAGCGGTTCGACCTCGTCGTCGTCGGTGACGGGTACACGTCGGCGGAGATGGGACTGCTGCGCCAGCACGCCCAGGCCAAGTGGGACGAGATCGCCGCGACCGCACCCTGGAGCACACACCGGGCATCGGTCAACGTGTGGCTGGTCGAGGTCGTCTCACCCCAGTCCGGTGTGGACAACGACCCGACCCAGGGGGTCAGCCGCAACACCGCGCTCGACATGTACTTCTGGTGCGGCGGCATCGAGCGCCTGCTGTGCCTCAACGAGACCAAGGCCAAGCAGTACGCCGCGCAGGCCCCCGCCGTCGACGCCATCATCGCGGTCGGCAACACCACCAAGTACGGCGGCGCGGGTTATCCGAGCCTGGCGACCGCCTCCGGCGGCAACGCCCGGTCGGGGCAGATCGCCATCCACGAGCTGGGCCACTCGGTGGGCGGGCTCGCCGACGAGTACTGGACCGCGGGCACCACCTACACCGGCTCCGAGCCACGCGAGATCAACGTGACCAAGTCGTCGGGCTGCGCCAAGTGGTCGTCGTATCTGGGCCGGGCCACCCCGGACGGCGGGACTATCGGCTGCTTCCAGGGCGGGCACCAGTACGCCAACGGCATCTACCGGCCTTCGCAGGACTCGCTGATGCGTACGCTGGGCAAGCCGTTCAACCTGGTCGGCCTGGACGCGATGGACCGCGCCATCCGCGCGAAGATCGGCGGTGGCGGGGGCGGCGGCTGCACCGGGTACCAGAACACCCGCAGCGGCAGCCTGACCAGCGGCGGTTCGGCCTTCCAGCCGGACGGGACCTACTACTACACGGCGGCGTCGGGCACGCACCGCGCCTGCCTGGACGGCCCCGCAGGTGCCGAGTTCAACCTGCAGCTGCAGAAGTGGAACGGGTCCGCCTGGACGGTCGTGGCCAGTGCCGCGACCAGCGGACCCGACGAGACGCTCACCTACAGCGGCACCGCCGGCTACTACACGTACCTGCTGCAGTCGGCGTCGGGCGCCGGTTCGTACACCTTCGCCTACAGCGCGCCGTGACACCGGTCGGGGGCGTCGACAGGCGCCCCCGACCGTCCGAGCCGCCCCTGCAGCGGTCCGGGCGGCGGGTCGCCCAGCGCCGCCAGGGTGCGGGCGATCTCGCGCAGCACCGGGCCGGGGTCGTCGTGCAGGAAGAAGTGGCCGCCGTCGAACACGCGCCGCAGCAGGCCCCGGCTGGTGTGGGCCCGCCAGCCCTCCTGGTCGCGCGGCTGCGCCAGCGGATCTGCGGCACCCGCCAGCGTGATGATCGGAACAGGTAGCGCGATCCCGTCCGGCCGAGCCGCGCCGAACAGGCCCAGGTCGGCGCGCAGCGTCGGCAGGACCAGCCTCATCAGCTCGGCCTCGGCGGCCATCTCGGCCGTCAGGCCGCCCAGGCGCACCAGCGTGGCTACGAGCAGGTCGTCGTCGAGGCCGTGCAGGTCCACGGGCGGCGGCTGCTGCGGCGGCAGGCTGCCGGACACGAACACGCAGACCGGTCCGGGTCGCCCGGACGCCGCCAGACGGCCCGCGAGGTGGTGTGCCAGCCTGCCGCCCATGCTGTGCCCGAACAGCGCGTACGGGCGGCCGGTCCCGGCGGCGTGCCCGCCCACGACCTCGGCGAGCTGTGCGGTGAGCACGTCGAGGTCGGCGACCGGCGCCTCGGCCATCCGGGTGCCGTGGCCGGGCAGCTCGACCGGCAGGAACTCCACACCCTGGCAGGCCCAGCCGGCGTAGGAGCGGGCCGCTCCCCCGGCGTGCGGCAGGCAGAAAACGGAGACTCCACGGCCGGTGCCGCCGTACGGCAGCCAGCGCGTGGAGACGAGGTCGCGCACGGTCAACGGGGTTCCTCACGGTGTTCGGAAGTGGAGTCTGTTCGCCGGGCACCCGCTGAGGTGCCCGGCGTTCACGGTACGCGCTCCTCAGCCGACGGCCTGGCGCTGCCGGGGCAGCTCGGCGACCGGCCGCACGCGGGGCTCGGCGTACTGGACGAGTTCGACGAGCAGCCCGGTCGCGGGCCCGAGGTGCACGAAGGCGATCTGCAGGCCGGGCTGGCCGCCGGGGCGCGGCTCGTCGTCGACCAGCACCGCGCCCCGCGCCCGCAGCACGGCCAGCTCCGCGACGATGTCGTCGACCTCGAACGCGACGTGGTGCAGGCCCGGCCCGCTGCGCCGCAGGTGCCCGGTGACCTGGCTGGACGGCCCGGCCGGGGTGACGATCTCGATCGCGGTCGGGTCGCCCTCGCGCCGCCAGAACTGGCACTCCACGTCGTAGGTCGCGACGATGTCGTGCTCGTCGGGGTTCATGGTCAGCATCCGCAGGCCGGTCGCGGCGGCTTTCAGGTCGGCGGCGACCATGCCGACGTGGTCGATGCGCAGGATCATCGGTCCCCCAGCGCGGTGCTCACCAGGTCGGACAGCTGCCCGACGTCGCCGACGGCCAGGTAGGTGCGCAGGTCGAGCTGTACGCCGAACTCGTCCTCGATGTCGGTGAGCAGCCGCAGCGCGGCCAGGCTCGTCCAGTTGGCGAGGCTGTGGAAACTCGACGCCGGGGAGATGCCGGGCAGCTCGGTGACCCGCTCGACGAGTTCGACGACGGTGCCGGTGACATCAGACATGGGCAGGTTCCTTCCACTCCAGGGTGATCCATGCGGGCACGGCCGGGACGGCCGCGCTGAGGTCGAGGGTGTACGCGGTGACCCCGTCGGTGTCGGCGCCCTCGGTGAACGTCTCGACCAGCGACGCGGCGGCCTTGTTGCGGTCGCCGCGCCGGTAGTCGGCGGCGAGGGTGTCGGCGGCTGCGCCACGGGCGAGCGCGGCGAGGTGGGCGAGCACTGCCTGCTCGACGCCGCGGGAGAACACCCGGCAGCTGAGCACGAAGTTCTCGATGGTCCACCGGTCGCCTGCCGTGGCGACCCAGGCCGCGCCGACCAGGCCCTCGCGGCCGAACCGGTCGGCCACCTCGAACCCGAGCACGAGGTGGTCGGCGGAGGCGGCCATCTCGCGGGTGCGGGGTTCGCCGTGGGCGCGGGGGTGCAGGTTGAACTGGTTGGTGCGCGCGGCGAGCTGCACGATCCGGGGAAGGGTGTACTCGTCGGCGGGGGTGACCGTGACGGTGAGCCCCAGCCCGGCGAGGTAGTCGCCGGTGGACACGAACGACGCGGCGAACTGCTCCCGGTCGGCGCGGGCGCGGTACATGCCGGTGCGCTCGCGGTCGGTGGCGGTCGTGGCCAGCGCGCCGAAGAACTGCGGTTCCAGGACGGCGGCGGCGTGCCCGGCGGGGTCGCCGCTGAGCCTGACCACGCGGACCTCGGGGATCTCCCGGGCGACGAGTTCGCATTCGAAGGAGCTGTCGTCGACGAACACGACGCTGTCCAGGCCGATGTTGAGGGTCTGCACGATCTGGCGGATGTTGTGGTCCTTGCGTCCCCAGTTCGCGACGGTCGCCACGAAGTCGTCGGGGCGCAGCGTGAGTTCGGGGTGGGCGGCCAGCACGGCGTCGACGTTGGCCTGCTCGTTCTTGCTGCACACGGCGAGCAGCACGCCCTGGCGGCGCAGCGCTTGCAGGCTCTGCTGCAGGTCGGTGTAGCAGTTGCCGGGGTAGGCGCCGCCGACCTGGATGCCTTCGGGGCCGTCGTCGCCGAGTACGCCGCCCCACAGGGTGTTGTCGAGGTCGACGATGGCGAGTTTGGCGGACAGGCCCGCGGTGACGCGGCAGAACGCGGCGGCTTCGCGGGCGTACGCGGCTTCGGCGCCGATGGTCCAGGCCATGCTGGCGAAGCGGTAGAGGCGGTCGTCGCGTACGGGGCCAGGGTGGTCGGCGAGCAGCGCTTCGAAGTCGAGGACGTGTACGGCCGGGTGCCGGGTCGGCAGGTCGAGCAGGTGCTGGTTGACGGCGCGCCAGGCGCGGCCGAGGGCGGCCCGGCCGCCGTAGCTGATGACGCGGCGCTGCTGGTTGCGGGCCAGCGGCACGGTGTGCAGGACGACGGTGCCGGTGGTGCGCTGGGTGAACCCGGCGACGGCGTGCTCGATCATGTCGAGGCGGTGCCCGGTCGCGTCGGTGAGGGTGGTCAGGTCGGTGGGGTCCCAGTCGCGGGGCAGCAGCGCCCCGTCGTGCAGCAGGCACAGCGTGACGTCGGGGGCGAATGCGGCCAGGTCCGAGCCGGGGTCGCTGAGTTCGACCAGGAGCTGGTCGAAGCCGCAGACGTGCAGCTGTGGCGCGATCCCGGCGCGCAGCAGTTCGGCGTGCAGGATCGGGGCGATGTTCTCGGCGGTGAACGTGGCCGCGACCGCGACCCGCAGCGGCCGCACGGTCCGGCCGTCGGGGGTGAACCGGACCGGTGCGACGGCGGCCAGGCCGCGGCCCGCTTCGCGCAGCGCCTTGGGGGTGCTGAGGGTGGCGAGGTCGGCGAGCAGGTCAGGGTCGGCGGGTGCGGCCGGGTCGCGCAGCGCGCGTACGCGGGCCAGGACGTCGTTCTCGGTGGTCATGTCTTCTCCGTCTCTCTCACACCTGCAGCAGCGTGCAGATCCAGTGCATGCCGCTGCTGGTGCTGGTCAGTGCCACCACGTCGCCGGGGTTCAGTTCCCCGGCCGCCTGTAGGCGGCGCAGGGTGACGAGCTGGTCGGCGCAGCCGATGTGGCCGTGGTCCAGGGCCGCTTCGACGTTGGTGTGCTGCAGCGCTATGTCGAGGTCCTTGGCCAGGTCGGCGAGCTGGCGGCCGTTGTCGTTGAAGTGGATGACGCGGGCGATGTCGGCGCGGGTCAGCCCGGCGGTGGCGCAGGCCCGGTCGACGACCTCGCGGCTGCGCGCGCGGATCATCGACACGAACCGGTACATGGCGCGTACGTCGCCGTTGAAGAACGCGTCGAGGCGGTCCTGCGGGTTGCGTACGTGCGGCTGGTCGGGCTGCCCGGCCAGGAACGGGTTGGCCGCGCCGCCGACGTCCATGCGCATGAAGTCGGCGTACGTGCCGTCGGAGATGGTCTCGGTGGTCAGCCAGCGGTAGCCGCCGTGGTCGCGGCGCAGCACCGCCGCGGCGGCCCCGTCGGAGTAGATGCTGGTGTTCATCGCCATGCGGTTCCAGTACGGTTCGGCGACCCGGTTCGCGCCGATGAGCAGCGCGGTCCGGTAGCCGGGGTGCAGGGCGAACTTTCCGGCGACCAGGTCGAACGCGGCGACGCCACCGCCGCAGGCCTGGTTGACCAGGACCGCTTCGGCGCGGTGTGCGCCCAGCCGGGCCTGGGTGGCCGCGGCCGGGTCCCAGTACAGGTATTCGGCGAGGTCGGCGATGGCGAGCACGACCAGGTCGACGTCCTCGGCGGCGACGCCGGCCTCGGCCAGGGCCTGGCGTCCGGCGTCGGCGGCCAGGTCGGTCAGGCCGACGCCGTCGGGGGCGCGGTGGAACGTGCGGTATCCCCAGCCGCGGATCCGGTCCAGTTCGTCGGTGTACGCCGGGGCGAGCTCGGCGACCTGGGACGGTTCGGGCAGGGCCTGTCCGATCGCGACGATGCCGAACGGCACCGCGGCGCGCTGCGGGGCGCGGGCCGGGGCGGCCTGCTCCCAGGTGAGCGCGTGCAGCGTGCCCGCCTGCCCGGCGGCGGTGCCGGGCAGGCCGCGCAGGAACGTCAGCGCGGCCCCGTTGTGCGCGGTCTCCCGGTAGCGGAACACGACGTCGGCACCGTCGGCGCGGGCCGTGATCTCGGCGAGGACCGCGTCCTCGACCTGGCGGCCCAGCACCGGGCAGGACAGCGAGAACAGGTCGACGGTGCACACCCCGTCGGCGCGGCGCAGCCCGACCGCGCCGCTGAGGCCGTAGTCGCCGAACCGGTCCCGTACCGAGACGGCAAGGACTTCGCCGTCGTAGCCGGCGATGGCGGCGGCGTCCTGGTCGTTGCCGAGGGTGAAGTCCTTGGCGCGGGCCACCACCTCGGCGACCTTGTCCAGCCGCCCGGCCGCCGGGTGGACGTCGACGACGACGTTGAGGTTGGCGACGAAGTCGTCCAGCGACACCGGCGACGGCGTGGCCTCGACCGGGGCCGCGACCACCACCGCCGGGCCGGTGACCAGGGGTGCGGGCCGGTCGTACAGGCCCGCGGCGGCCAGTGTCGCGGGCCACGTCTCCGGCTGCGGCCCGAGCAGCACCGCCCGGCCGGGCATCAGGTCCGCGTCGGTGGTCACCAGGACCGCCGAACCTTGCGGGACGCCGAGCGACGTGGCGACCTCGGCGAGCCGTACGTCGGCCGGGCCGGAGTGGATCGCGGTCGCCGCGGCGTGGGTGACCAGTTCGGGGCAGTGCGCGGCCAGCCCGGTCCAGACGGCGTGGTCGGTGGCGCACACGCCGATCCGGGTGCCGGAGCGGGCCAGCGCCCGCAGCGGTCCGCGCAGGGCGGCGGCGGGCGCGCCGGACAGGGTGTCGGCGTCGACCACGACCGCGCGTACGCCTGCCCCGTACCGGCCCGCTAGCAGCCGGGCGAGCTGCCCGCCGAGGTGGGCGAACAGCTCCTCGGTGTAGGGCACCTTCGCGAGGGCGAACATCGCCGGGTGGTGGGCGCGGGCCGCGCCGACGTCGCGGATCGCGTCCTCGGCGTCGGCGAGCAGGACCCCGGGCCGCCCGGCGAGCTGGGCCCGGACGGCTTCGCGGGCCTGGGTGGCCAGGGCAGCTGTTCCGGCGACGGCGGCGGTGTCGCCGACGCCGAGGTCGCGTTCGTCGGGCAGGGCGGGCAGGACGAACACGAGGGTCGCCTGCCAGCGCCCGGCGGCGGCCAGGGCCGCGTCGGCGATGTCGGCCAGGTCCGGGGTCCAGCGGGGTCCGGCCGGGCCGAGTTCCTCGAACCGCGGGGCGGTGACCAGCACGTCGGGTGCGGCGGCCGCGGTCTCGCCCTGGTCGTCGAGGCACTGGCGGATGATCTGATCGAACGGTCCGACGTGGAACCGGGCGGGCAGCCCGGCCTGGTGCAGCGGCAGGCCGAGGTACGGCACGAGCTGGTCGGCGGTGTAGCTGGCCAGCAGGCTGATCCTCAGCACCGCCGGGGCGGCCTCGCGGACGGCCTGTTTCCAGGCCGAGCGCTGCTGGTGCGGGGTGAGGGTGCTCATACGGCGGCTCCCTTGCCGCGTAGCAGGTCCCGCAGGAAGCCGATCGACGGCACGTCGCGGACCTCCTCGTACGCGAACGACACCGCGTAGACCTCTTCCAGGGTCACGACCAGCTGCAGGTGGCGCAGGCTGGTCCAGGCGGGCAGGGTGGCGGGGGTGTCGGCGTCGGTGACGGTCCCCGGGTCGAGGTCCAGCACGTCGGCGATCAGGTCGTGCAGCTGGGCGGGTTCGGCGACCGTGGTCATCGGGCCGCCCCCGCCTCGACGGGCTGCTTGGCCTCGACCGGGGTGTCGGTGGCCGGGTCGGGCTCGGCTGCCGCGGTCTCCGGTGCGACGTCGGGCATGATCGTCTCGATGCGGCGCAGGCTGGGCGTCAGGAACGACACCACGGCCAGCAGGGTGCCGAGCACACCGATGGCGACGAAGACCAGGCCGATACCGCCGACCGAGCCGGTGCCGACCACGCCGCCGAACAGCTTCGCGCCCGTCTCTCCCTCGGCCATCCACGGGACGATGACGTACTCCAGCAGCGGCCCGGCGATCAGCGTCGCGATCGGCACGGACAGCTCCTCGACGAACTGCCGGGCGGCGAAGACGCGGCCCTGGTAGTGCGGCTCGACCTTCTCCTGCCAGACCGAGGTGGCGTAGCCGTCGATGACGGGGATGCACATGTGCACCACGATCAGCGCGAAGCCGAGCACGAGCAGCACGTCGGAGATGCCGTACACGATCCGGCCGATGACGCTGAACGCGACGGTGGCCCACAGCACGTAGCGCATCTTGTCGCGGGGGGTCTTGAGCAGCGCGACCAGGATCGTGCCGCCGATGCCGCCGATCGCGCCGGTGGCCAGCACCAGCGCCAGGGCGTCGGCGTCGTCGCCGGTGCGCTCCAGCACCATCGGGCGCAGCAGCAGCCAGCCGATGGACGCCAGGATGTTGATGACGATCAGGAAGATCTCCAGGTTGCGCAGCGGGCGGCTGCGCATGATGAAGGTGAACCCGAGGCGGCAGTCCTGCCAGAACGTCGACGGTGCGGTGTCGGCCGGTCGCGGCGGGATCGCCGGGATCGCGATGAGCAGCACCGATCCGATGGCGAACAGGTAGGACAGGCTGTCCAGGGCCAGCACCAGCTCGATGCTGGTGGTGGCGAGCAGCAGCGCGGCCAGCAGCGGCGCGAACAGTTCCGGGGTGGTGCGGACCGCGAACATCATGGCGTTGGCGCGCGGGTAGTTGCCGCGCTCCATCATCAGCGTGATCGTGGCCTGGAACACCGGGACCTGGAACGCCACGAACGCGCCGGTGACGAAGTTGAGCACGTACAGCTGCCACAGGTTCGCGGTGTTCGTCAGGAACAGGGCCAGCAGCACGAGCGTGGCCAGCGCGGTGCCGACCTCGGCGAGCATGAGGGTGGTGCGGCGGTTCCAGCGGTCGATGATCGCCCCGGCGATGGGGCTGAACACGACCGTCGCGGCGAACGCGAAGAACAGCGTGAGGGTGAACTGGGTGGTGCTGCCGGTCTGGTCCCACACCCAGACACTGACCGCGAAGTTGGTCATCCGGGTGCCGAGCACGGACAGGAACTGTCCGACCCACAGCACGGAGAAAGCCGCGAATCCGGTGGGACGTCGCATTATCGTGAGGTTCCTTTCTGGAGGGGAGCCGAGGCCTGGTCGAGGAGACCGGTCAGCCGTGCGCAGAGCTCGTCGAGGAACGCCTGCGCGGTCTCGGCGGTGTAGACGGTGGTGCTGTAGCCGACGTCGAGCCGGAGCCGACCGGCGACGATCACGCCGCCGACGTCGAGGTCGTACGGCCACCGGCCGGCGCCGTCGTCGGTGTCGCCGTAGGGGGCGTCGCAGACGTCGAACAGGTCGTCGGCCTGGGAGACCTCGTCGAAGCCGAAGTTGCCCATGTAGTTGAGCGCGATGCGGGGCTGCACGAGTTCGCCCAGCTGCGCGCGTACGGCGTCGTCGGTGGTGGCGTAGCGCAGCACGCCGTAGCCGATGCCGTTGTCGGGGACCTCGGCCAGCTGCGCGGCGACGTGCGCGGCGCGTGCGGCCGGGTCGCCGCCGTCGGGCAGGGCCAGCAGCACCGGGTACATGACCTGGAACCAGCCGGTGGTCCGGTTGAGGTCGATGTCGGCGAACAGGTCCTCGCGCCCGTGGCCGGTGGTGGCCAGCAGGCATTCCCGGCCGCCGGTGCGGGCCGCGACGGCCTCGGTGACCGCCCACATGATCAGGTCGCGGACGCCGAAGCGCAGCCGCCGCACCACGTCGTGCAGGCCGTCGGTCTGCTCGGTGGTCAGCGTGGTGCTGAGCATCGCCCCCGCGGCCAGGGTGGTGACCCCGGCCAGGTCCGGCGGGACCATGGTCGCCTGCTCGGCGGTGCGGCCCAGCCAGTACGGCAGCTGGGCGGTCATGTCGTGGGTGGACAGCCGCTGCGCCCAGGTGCTGTACGCGCTGGTCCTGGGCGGCAGGTGCGGCTGCTGTCCGGCGTCGAGCTGGGTGCACAGCGTGCGCAGGTCGCCGAGCAGCAGGTCGCGGGAGATCGCGTCGACCACCAGGTGGTGGGTGATGATCAGGATCCGGTCCGGCCGGTCCGGGCCGGTCGCGAAGTGCAGCACCCGGCACATCGGCCCGGCGGTCGCGTCCAGGGTCGGCTGCGCGGCGGCGGCCAGCGCCTCCATCGCCGCGTCCTGCTCGGCCGTGGTCCGGCCGGTCAGGTCGTGGCTGACGAACGGCACCGCATCGGAGCCTTCGGCGTGGTGCTGGCGCAGCGTGCCGTCCTCACCACGCACGAACCGCAGCCGCAGCGACGCGTGGTGCTCGGCCAGCAGCCGCACCGCCTCGCCCAGGTGTTCGGCGGCGATCGGGCGCAGCACGTCGAGGTAGTAGGGGTGGTTGAACCACGACGGGTTGTCCATCGTGGCGGCGACCTCCTCGAACCACCACAGCTGCGCCGGGGTCAGCGGCACCGGCCCGGCGGCCAGGTCCGTGCACACCGCCGCGGGCGCGGCGGTGTCGCGGTCCAGGTCCAGTTCGGCGATGGTGCGCCGCTCGGTCAGCTGCCGCGCCGACAGCGTGATGCCCGCCTCGGCGGCGTGGAACGCGACCGTGATGGCCAGCAGCGAGTCGCCGCCGAGTGCGTAGAAGTCGTCGTGGATGCCGACGTCGGTGGTGTGCAGGACCTCGGCCCAGATCGCGGCCAGGGCCCGTTCGCGGTCGGTGCGCGGTGCGGCGACCTGTCCACGGGCCGATCGCCTGCGCCCGGTCCGGACCGCGTCGGCGATGGCGTCGGCGGTGGACAGGTCCTCGGCGAGTTCGGCGAGCAGGTCGGCGGCCAGCGGCGCGGGTGCGGCCGGGTGTGCGGCCGGGGCGTCGAGCTGCCACAGGTGCGCGGTGGGCAGGGCCGGGTCGAGGGTGAGCGCGCCGGGCGGCGGGCTGCCGACGCGTACCGCGCCGACGGTCACCAGCGCCGCGAGCTCCGGCAGGAACGGCCGGGTGCCGAGCACGACCTCGCGGCCGTGGGAGAGTTGTTCGCGCAGCACCGCGACCAGTTCCGGCCCGAAATCGGCGGGGTCTACAGTCACCGTGCCCACCTGCGGGTGGTGTCGCCGCCGGGCGAGCCGGGCCACCGTGGTGGCCAGCGCGGTCTCGAACATCTCGGTGTACGCCGCGCCGTCGCGCCCCGGGTACGGGTCGGTGACGCCGTAGCGGGCCGCCCACCCGTCCATCGCGATCACCCGTACCGCGGGCTGGGTCGCGGCGAACGCCGCCAGCCGGTCGGTGAGCCCGCCCAGCACACCCGCCCAGCGCGGCCCGGTGTGCTCCGCCGAGGCGGGACACACGCCGATGACCAGCTCCGTGCCGGTCCGTGCCTGGTGCGCGTCGACCGCGACAGCCAGCTCCGACAGCGCCCGCTCCCAGACGGTCACCGCCACGGGCAGCGAGACCGCGCCCGGCAGCAGGTCCTGCCAGCGCAGCAGGACCACGTCCAGCACCGTGTCCCGGAACGGGCCCTCGCCGTCCAGTAGCGGGCGGCGCACCTGCCCGGCGGGCGTGGCACGCACCGTCAGGCCGGGCTCGCCGAGCACCTGCGACCAGAACCGCAGCGTCGGCTCCAGCGCCCGGACCGGGAACGACGTCGCCAGCCCGACCACGTCGCCGACCTGCACCGGCGCGGCCGCCTCCACGGCCAGGACCGTGTCCGGGGCGGTGACCAGGTCGGTCAGCAGCCGGCCGAACCGGTCGACGACCGCTTGGGCGCGCTCGGCGCTGAACAGCTCGGCCGAGTACGTGAAGTCGGCCTCCAGCAGGTCCCCGACCCAGTCGAGGGTGAACAGCACGTCGAAGTCCGCACCGGCCGCGCCGACCGGCAGCGGCTCCACGTCCAGGCCCGGCAGGCGCGGCGGCTCCTCGGCGGCGTCGGCGTAGTTGAGCACGCAGCGCAGCGAGTGCCGCGACGAGTCGCGGGGCAGCCGCAACGCCTCCATGATCTTCGGGAACGGCACGCGCTGGTGGGCCTGGGCGTCCTTGACGGTCGCGTGCAGGCGGCGCACCAGCCGCCGGAACGTCAGCCCGCCCGACACGTCCAACCGCAGCGGCAGCAGGTCGGCGAAGCACCCGATGACGCCGCTGAGCTCGGCCCGGTCCCGGCCGCTGGTCGGCATGCCGATGACCAGGTCGGACTGGCCGGACTCCTGCTGCAGCAGCGCCGCGAACACGGTCAGCAGCACGCTGTACGGGGTGACCCCCTCGGCCCTGGCCAGCTCCCGGACCGCGACCCCGACCTCGGCGGAGAACATCCGCCCGGCCCGGCCCGCGACGTCGCCGTCCGCACCGGACGGGCTGTCGCCGGGCAGCTCCACCGGGGACGCCGCATCGCGCAGCCGGTCACGCCAGTACGCCAGGTGCGCGTCGACCTGTGGACCGGACAGCCACTGCTGCTGGTCGTAGGCGAAGTCGCCGTACTGCACGGCGACCTCCGGCAGCGGTGAGGGCAGGCCCGCGGTGTACGCGTCGTACAGCACCGCCAGCTCGTCGAGGAAGATCCCCCACGAGGTGCTGTCGCAGATGATGTGGTGCATCCCGACCAGCAGCTGGTGCTCGTCCGGCCCGGAACGCAGCACCTGCACCCGGACCAGCGGCCCGTCAGCCAGCGAGTACGCGAAACCCGCGTGCGCGTCGACCGCACGCTGCAGGTCGGCGGCCGACGCGATGTCGACCGGCTCGCACCAGGCGGTCAGCTCGGCGTGCACCACCGGCCGGGGCAGGCCCCGGTGCTCGGCGTACGTGGTGCGCAGCACCTCGTGGCGGCGCACGATCTCGGCGACGGCCCGGCGCAGCACCTCGACGTCCAGCGGCCCGCGCAGTGTCGCGGCGAACATCGTGTTGTGCCGGGCGTCGTCGCTGTCGAGCTGGCTGGTCGCCCAGAGCCGCTGCTGGATCGACGACGCCACCGGCACCGCGCCGGCCGGGGCGGGCCGCAGCACGTCGGCCTCCTGCCCGTCGGCGGCGTCGACGACCGCGGCCAGCGCCGCCAGGGTCGGGTTGGTGAACAGGGCGTACAGCGACACCTCCCGGCCGAACTCGCGGCGCAGCGCCGACAAAAGCTGGGTGGCCAGCAGCGAGTGCCCGCCCAGGGCGAAGAAGTCGGAGTTCGCGCCGACCTGCTCCACCCGCAGCACCTCGCGCCAGATCACGGCCAGCCGCTGCTCGGTGTCCGTGTTCGGCTCGACGAGCTGCTCCGCGCTGACCGCGGTGGCGCGCGGCGCGACCCGTTCGGCGATCTCGGCCGGGTCGGCCAGCCGCTCGGCGGCGTACGCGGCCCGCTCCGGTTCGGCCTGCGGCGTCGGCAGGCGGCGCACCGCGATGGCGGCCAGCGCCGCGAAGGAGACCGGCGGGTACGGGATGTGCCCGAGCTCGTCGGTGACCGCGTCGTGGGTGATCTCGTACGGGTGCTCCTCGGCCCAGTCGACGGTCACGCCCGCGACGGTGTGGGCCAGCGCGGCGAGCCGGTCGTCGAGCCGCGCGAACAGCCCGGACAGCCCCCGCTCGGCGGCCGCCGGGGACGCGGGGCAGCGCAGCAGGGCCAGCGGCGCTGCCGTGCGGGCGCGATACCCGGCGACGGCGGCCTCGAAGTCGCGCATCGCCGCGTCGGCGACGGCGGCCGGGTCCGCGCCGGTCTCGGCCCGGCGCAGCCAGTCCTCCCAGCGCAGCAGCCCGACCGTCGCGGCCGCGTCACCGGGGGCGAGCAGATGTTGCACGAGCTGCCCGTACGGGGCGAGCCGCACCGTGGTCGGGGCCTGGGCGAAGTCGAGCCAGCAGCGCAGCGGGTCGGCCAGCAGGTCGGCGGTGAACGTCGCGCCGACCACGACCTGCGGCCGGGCCGTCGACGCGAGCTGCCACAGCGCCGTGTCGGGCGCGGCGACCATCTCCGACAGCACCGCCGAGGTCCGCTCGGCCAGGCGGGCCACGGTGCCGGGCAGGTACAGGTCGGCGTTGTAGTCCAGCACCAGCTCGTCGCCGCCGGACCGGCGCGACAGGGTCACGAACAGGTCGAAGTCGGTGAGCTGGTTGTCGACCGGGACCGGCGTGAACCGGACCCCGGCCGCGTCGCGCTCGGCGGCACCGGCGTCGGTGACCGTGAACATCACCTGGAACAGCGGGTTGATGCCCGGATCGCGCAGCGGCGCGACCTCCTCCACGACCCGCGCGTACGGGGCGTCCTGGTGCCGGTACGCCTCCCCGGTGCTCTGGTGCGTACGCCGCACGGCCTCGCGGACCGTCGGCTGCCCGGACAGGTCCAGCCGCAGCACCAGCATGTTCGCGAACGAGCCGATCAGCGGCTCCAGCTCGGTACGCGGCCGCCCCGCGCCCGGCGTACCCACGACCAGGTCTTCCTGCCCGGTGGTGTGGGCCAGGGCCGTGGTGAACCCGGCCAGCGCGACGGCGTTGAACGCGACCCCGGACTGCTGGGCCAGCGACGCCATCGCCGCCGACAGCGTCGGGGGCAGGGCCAGTACGTGCCTGCCGCCACGGTGGGTCTGCACCGGCGGGCGGCGCAGGTCCGGGCGCGGCGTGCTGGTCAGCGGCGCACCGGCGAGCCGGTCCCGCCAGTACGCCAGGTGCCCGTCGAGGGCCGCCAGCGCGCCGGGTTCGCGCTGGGCGCGGACGTAGGCGGCGAAGTCGGTCCGCAGCGGCGGCAGGTCGGCCGGGACACCCTGGGCGAACTGGCGGTAGAACGCGACCAGCTCGGTGGCGAACACGTCACCGGACCAGGCGTCGTAGACGATGTGGTGCACGACGAGCAGCAGCCGGTGCCGGTCGTCGGCCAGGGCCAGCAGGCACGCGGCCAGCTGCGGCCCGGCGGTCAGGTCGAACGGGGCCAGGCCGTGCTCGACGGCGGTCTGCTCGGCCCGTGCCCGCTGCTGCTCGGCGGGCAGCCCGCGCAGGTCCACCACCGGCAGGGCGACGTCCACGTCGGACAGCACCCGCTGGTACGGGCCCTGGTCGTCCTCGGCGAACGCGAGCCGCAGCGACTGCTGGCGGGCCACGACGGCGTTGAGCGCCGCGCGCAGCGCGCCGGTGTCCAGCGGGCCGTCCAGGTCCAGGGCGAACGGCACGTTGTAGACGGCGGTGCCCGGCTCCATACGATCGAGGAACCACAGCTGTTCCTGGGTGAACGACAGCGGCAGCCGCTGCGGGCGCGCCTGGCGTGCGGCCAGGCGCTGGCGTAGCAGCTCACGCTGCTCGGCGGTGAGGTCGGTCAGCTGGGCTGACATCTCCTGGGTCATCGGTGGCTCCCCCGGTTCAGCGGACGCTGAGCGGACGCAGGTCCGTCCACACGCGCTCGATGTGGTCGAGGCACTCCGGCTGGGTGCCCTGGTATCCGGCGTCGCGCCAGCCGGGAGCGTTCTCCCGGTCGGCGGGCCAGATCGAGTACTGCTCCTCGTGGTTGACGACCACCCGGAAAAGCTGCTGCTCGGTCACGACAGGTCCTTCCGCTGCGTCTGGTTCAGTTCGTGGGCGACCTGCTCCGGCGACATCGCCGCGATCTCGGCGAGCAGGTCGGCAAGGTCGTCGGTGGGCTGCTGCGGCCGCTCGGCGAGCAGGCCGGTGACCGTGGCCGCGAGGCCCGCGATCGTGGGCGTCTCGAACAGGGCGCTGGTGGGCAGGTCGACGCCGAACGCCTCCCGGATCCGCGCGACGATCTTCGTGCCGAGCAGCGAGTGCCCGCCGAGGCTGAAGAAGTCCTGGTCCGGGCCGATCTGCGCGATGCCCAGCAGGTCGGCCCAGATCTGGTGGACGACCTCCAGCGGCGTGCCGCGCGGCCCGGCCGTGACCACGGCCGGGGCGGTCTCGGCGGCGAGCGTGCCACCGGCCTCGACCCAGTGCCGCTCGCGCGCGAACGGGTACGTCGGCAGCGGCACCCGGCGGCGGCCGGTCGGGTCGCCGAGGTCGGCGTCGACCCCGGCCAGCCACATCCGGCCCACGGCGGCGGCCATCGCGATCCGGTCGTCGCCGGCGTTCTTCGGGCCCGGCAGCGACGGGGTGCTGCGCTGCTCGGCCTCGGGGTGCTGGCGGGCCAGGGTGGTCAGCGCCGCCCCGGGACCGACCTCCAGCAGCAGGTACGGCCCGGCCAGCAGCCGCCGTACGCAGTCGTCGAAGCGGACCGGTTCGCGCAGTTGGCGGGCCCAGTACTTCGGGTCGGCGGCGTCGTGGTCGGACAGCCACTCCCCGGTCACGTTCGACAGCACCGGCAGCCGCGGCGGGTGCGCCGGGAACCGGGCCACGTGCTCGGCGAACTCGGCCAGGACCGGTTCCATCATCGCCGAGTGGAACGCGTGCGAGGTGTGCAGCGGCCGGGTCGGCACGCCGTCGGCGGCCAGCGCGGCCGCGAACGCCTCGACCTGCGCGGCCGGTCCCGACACCACCGACAGCGTCGGGGCGTTGGCGGCGGCCAGTTCCACGCCGAGGGGCAGCCGCTCGGCCAGCCGGGCGGCGGGCAGCGGCACCGACAGCATCGCGCCGGGTGGCATCGACTGCATCAGGCGGCCGCGTTCGGCGATGATCGCCAGCGCGTCGGGCAGGGTGAACACCCCGGCCAGGCACGCCGCGACGTACTCGCCGATGCTGTGCCCGACCGCCGCCGCCGGGCGTACGCCCCGGTGCATCCACAGCCGGGCCAGCGCGTACTCGACCGTGAACAGGGCGGGCTGGGTGATCCGGGTCTGGCGCAGCAGCGCGTCGTCGCGGTCGCGGTAGAGCACGTGCCGCAGGTCCACGCCCAGCAGCGGCGTGAGCAGGTCGGCGCACTCGTCCAGGTGCCGGGCGAACTCCGGCTCGGTGCGGTACAACTGCTCGGCCATGCCCGCGTACTGCGCGCCCTGCCCGGGGAACAGGAACGCCACGGTCCCGTCGGTCAGGTCGCCGGTGGCGGTGTCCAGGGTGGCCGGTGCCCCGAGCGCGGCGACGGCCTGCTCGGCGGTGCGGCAGGCCACGGCCAGCCGGTGCTCGAAGCGGCGGCGGGTCTCGCGCAGCGTGTAGGCGACATCGCCCAGGTCGGCGTCGGTGCCGGACAGGTGCTCGCGCAGCCGGTCGCGGGCGTCGTCCAGAGCCTGCGGGGTACGCGCCGACAGCACGAGCACGTGCTCGGCCGCCGCCGACGGCGTGACCTCGACGGCGGGCGGCTGCTCCACGATGACGTGGGCGTTGGTGCCGCCGATCCCGAACGAGCTGACCCCGGCGCGGCGCGGCACCCCGGTCACCGGCCACGACTCGGGCGCGGTGTTGACGTACAGGCTCCCGCCCGCCAGGGCCGGGTGCGGCTGGGTGAAGTAGGGGCTGGGCGGGACGACGCCGTCGCGTACCGCCAGGCAGGCCTTGATCAGGCCGGTGACGCCGGCGGCGACGTCGAGGTGGCCGGTGACGGCCTTGACCGAGCCGAGCGCGCGCCGGCCGGTGCCGAACACCTCCTGCAGCGCGGCGAGTTCGACCTGGTCACCGAGGGCGGTGCCGGTGCCGTGCGCCTCCAGGTAGCCGATGGTCGCCGGGTCGACGTCGGCGGCCCGCAGCGCGGTCCGGATGACGTCGGCCTGCCCGTCGACGCTCGGGGCGGTGTAGCCGACCTTGGCCCGGCCGTCGTTGTTGACCGCCGAACCCTTGATCACAGCGTGGATCGTGTCGCCGTCGGCGAGCGCGTCGGCCAGCCGCCGCAGCGCGACGACCGCGACGCCGCTGCCGCCGACGGTGCCGGTCGCGGCCGTGTCGAACGGGCGGCACACCCCGTCGCGGGACATGATCCCGCCCGGCTCGTACCGGTACCCGGCCGCCAGCGGCAGCCGCAGGTACGCCGCCCCGGCCAGCGCGACGTCGCACTCCCCCGCCAGCAGCGCCTGACCGGCCAGGTGCACCGCGACCAGCGACGACGAGCACGCCGTCTGCACGGCCACGGCCGGGCCGCGCAACCCCAGGTGGTACGCGACCCGGGTCGCCACGGCGTCCTTGTCGTTGGCCACCGACATCTCGTACTCCGACCCGGCCCGCTCCCCGGCGGGCAGCAGGTGGTGCAGCAGGTAGCCGCTCAGCGCGGTCGCGGCGTACACGCCCACGGACAGCTCGTCGACGTCGGCGACGTGCCCGGCCGACTCCAGCGCCTGCCACGCGCACTCCAGGAACAGCCGCTGCTGCGGGTCGATCAGCCGGGCGTCACGCGGCGAGTAGCCGAAGAACCCCGCGTCGAACCGGTCCGCGCCGTCCAGCACCCCGAACACCGGCACGTAGTCCGGGCGGGTGCGCTCGGCCTCGGGCACCGACCCGGCCAGCTCCTCGGCCGTGAACCGGGTCGACACCGGCTTGCCCGCGAGCACGTCGCGCCACAGCCCGGCCACGTCGCCGCTGCCGGGGAACCGACCGGCCAGGCCGACTACCGCGAGGTCGAGTCCACTGTCGTCGCTCATCGTCTCCCCATCTCCGCCCGCACCCGCCGGGTGCGCGCTGCCAGTGCCGCGCGGCCGTCGACCGCCGGGGCCGTCCGCGCCGCGGCGGGGGCCGCGGTGTCCTCGTCGAGGAACCGGGCCAGCCGCGCCACGGTCGGGTACCGGAACAGGTCGACGGCGGCGATCTGCACGCCGAGCGCGTCCCGTAGTCCCGCGTGGACCCGGACCAGCAGCATCGAGTTGCCGCCCAGGTCGAAGAAGTTGTCGTCGGCGCCGATCCGGTCCAGGCCCAGCACGGCCCGCCACACGTCGGCGACGGCCTGCTCGGTCGCCCCGCGCGGGGCCCGGTACGGCGTGCCCAGCTGCGGCCGGGCCGCCGTCGGCGCGGGCAGGGCCCGCTGGTCGAGCTTGCCGTTCGGGGTCGTCGGCAGGTCGGCCACCTCGACGAACGCGGCCGGGACCATGAACTCGGGCAGGTCGCGCAGCAGCTCGGTGCGCAGCGCGTCGGCGCTGACCCCGCCCGGCCGCTGCGCCACCACGTATCCGACGAGGCGTTTGTGTCCGGGCTGGTCCTCGCGGACGACGACCGCGCAGCGGGCGACCCCGGCGCAGTCGCGCAGCCGGGCCTCGACCTCGCCGGGCTCGACCCGGTTGCCGCGGATCTTCACCTGCCCGTCGCGGCGGCCCAGGATGTCCAGGCTGCCGTCGGCCCGCCAGCGCGCCAGGTCACCGGTGCGGTACAGGCGCGCGCCCGGCTCGGCCGCGTACGGGTCCGGCACGAACGCGGCCGCGGTCAGCGCGGCCCGGCCCAGGTAGCCCCGTCCCACGGCCGCCCCGCCGATGAACAGCTCCCCGGCGACGCCGATCGGCACGGGCCGCATCCGCGCGTCGAGCACGTGGATGCTCGCCCCGGTCATCGGCGTGCCGATCGGGACGGCCGGGCCGCCGGTGTACCGCCCGCCGGTGACCATCACCGACGTCTCGGTCGGGCCGTACGTGTTGAAGAAGGCGCGGCCGTGCTGCCACGCGGCGGCGACGTCGACCGGGCAGCTCTCCCCGCCGACGGTCAGCACCCGCAGCTCGGGAACCTGCGCCGGGTCCATCGCCTGCAAGGCGACCGGCGGCACGTCGAGCATCGTGATGCGCCGCCGGGCCAGGGTGCGCGCCAGGTCGGGGCCGGGCATCCGGTCGTGGCGGGCCACGATGTGCAGCTCGGCGCCGGCGCACAGGGCGGTGAGCATGTCCGACACGGCCGCGTCGAAGCCGGGTCCGTGGAACTGCAGCACCCGGTCGCCGGCCGTGATCGCGAGCAGGTCGTCGATGGCGTCGGCGAGGTTGCTCAGCCCCCGGTGGGTGCTCACCACACCCTTGGGCCGACCGGTGGAACCGGACGTGTAGATCAGGTACGCGGCCTCGTCGGGACCCGGCGTGACATCCGGGCGCGGCGCGTCCGGCAGGTCCTCGACGCGCAGCAGCACCGGCCCGGCGGGTACCGCGGGCGCGGTCGCCGCGTCGGTGAGCACCAGCACGGCCTCGGAGTCGGCGAGCAGGTAGCGGATGCGTTCGGCGGGCAGGTCGGGGTCGATCGGCACGTACACGGCCCCAGCGGCGAGCACACCGAGGAACGCCGCTACGGCCTGCGGGCCTGGTCGCAGCCATACCGCGACGGGCGTCTCCGGTCCGTCCACGGCGTCGTAGACCGCAGCGGCGATGCTGCCCGCCAAGGTGTGCAGTTCGCCGTAGGTCGTCCGCCGATCGTCGCAGTCGACGGCGATGCGGTCCGGGTCGATCGCGGCGATCCGGTCGAGCACCGGCCGCCACGGCGACGGCGGCCGGGTCACCGACCAGCCCTCGATCGCCCGGCGCTCCTGCTCGTCCAGCAGCGGCAGTACGGCGATCGGGCGGTCGGGGTCGGCGAGCGCCGCCGCCAGCAGGCGGTGCACGTGTCCGGCGATCCGGTCGGCGGTGTCGGCGGTGAACAGCGACGTGCGGTACTCCAGCTTGCCCGCGATCCCGTCCGGGCCGGGGGTCAGCGTCAGGGTCAGGTCGAACATGGCGGTGCCGGTGGTCTGCTCGACACCGTGCACGTCGACGCCAGGCAGCCGCAGCCGGGCGGCCCAGCCGCTCTCCATCGCGAACATGACCTGCGCGAGAGGCGTGCTGCCCGGGTCGCGGGCGGTGTGCAGCCGGTCGACGAGGGTGTCGAACGGCAACTGCTGGTGGGCCAGCGCGCCCAGGCTCGTCTCGCGGACCCGGTGCAGCAGCTGCCGGAACGTGGTGCCGTCGGGCACCTGGGCGCGCACGGCGACGGTGTTGGCGAACAGGCCCACGGCCTGCTCGGCGGCCAGGGTCGTGCGGCCCGACACGGGCGTGGCGACGACGAAGTCCGCGCCGCCGTACCGCGACAGCACCGCCTGCCAGGCCGCCAGCAGCACCATGTACGCCGTGCCGCTGACCGACGCGGCCAGCGCCGACACCTGCTCGGACAGCGCCACCGGCCAGGCGAAGGTCAGCTCCGCGCCGGACTCGTCGAGCACCAGCGGCCGGGGCAGGTCGGTGGGCAGGTCCACGGTCGCCGGCGCGCCGTCCAGGTGCGACCGCCAGTAGGCGACCAGCTCGTCGGCATCGGACTCGACGGCGGCCTCGACGTGGCGGGGCGCGGCGGCGAGTTCGCCACCGGCGTACGCCTGGGACAGGTCGTCGAACAGCAGGCCCATGCTCCACCCGTCGCAGACGATGTGGTGCAGCTCCAGGTGCAGCGTCCACCGCTGCGGGCCGTCCGGGACCAGCGTCGCCCGCACCGGAGGCGCGACCGCCAGGTCGAACAGGACCTCGGTGAACGTGTCGGCGACCCGCAGCCGCGTGCCCGCCGGGGCCTGCGGCAGCACCCACTGCCACGGCTCGCCCTCGATCTCGACGAACACCGTGCGCAGCGCCTGGTGCCGGGCCAGGACCCGGTCGAACGCGTCCGCCAGCGCGGCCGTGTCCAGCGCCCCGGTCAGCGTGAACGCGAAGTGCACGTGGCACATCGGGCTGCCGGGCCACAGCCGGTCGTGCAGCCACATCCGGCGCTGCGCGGCGGTCAGCGGGTGCAGGTCGTACTGTCCGGCGGCGTCACGCAGGCTCCGCAGGAACGACCGCTGCCGGTCGGCGGGCAGCGCGTGCAGGCGTTCGAGCAGATCAGGGGCGGTCATCAGCAGTCTCCTCAGCGCTCGAACTCGGCGAGCAGATCGGCCACGTCACGTCCGGCCCCCACGCCGACCGGCACGGGCGCAGCCGTGGCAGCCGGTGCGCTCGCGAGCCCGGCCAGCGCCGTGGCGAGCGTCGCGACGGTCGGATGGTCGAACAGCAGTTGCAGCGGCACGTCGACCCCGTGCGCGGCCGACAGCCGCGAGCGGACCCGGGCCGCGTCGATCGAGTTGCCGCCGATCGCGAAGAAGTCGGCCTCGGCCCCGCCGTCGACGGCCCGCCCGAGCGCCTCCTGCCACACGTCGAGCACGGCCCGCTGTGCCGCCGTCAGCTCCGTCGCCGGTGCGGCGGCATCGGCGGCGGGCACCGGCAGCGCGGACAGGTCGACCTTGCCGTTGGGGTTGAGCGGCAGCTTCGCCAGCTGTGTGAACACGGCCGGAACGAGATAGGCGGGCAGCCGCTCGGACAGCTCGGCGCGTACGGCGGCGGGGTCGGCGCCCTCCAGCACGACGTAGGCCAGCAGCCGGGTGTCGCCGTGCGCGGCCCGGTCGGCGACGACCGCGACCTCGACGACCCCGGGCAGGGCCCGCAGCGCGTCCTCGATCTCGGCCGGTTCCACCCGGTGGCCGCGCACCTTCACCTGCCGGTCGACCCGGCCGAGGAACTCCAGCGCCCCGTCGGCGCGGCGGCGGGCCAGGTCACCGGTGCGGTACATCCGCGCGCCGGGCTCGACGGCGAACGGGTCGGGCAGGAACCGCTGCGCGGTCAGCGCGGCCCGGCCCAGGTAACCCCGGGCCACGCCCGCCCCGCCGAGGAACATCTCGCCCGCCGTGCCGTCCGGCACCGGCCGCAGCTGCTCGTCGAGCAGGTACACGGCACTGTTGGCGGCCGGGTGGCCGATCGGCACGATGCGGTCCGCGCCGGTCTGCGCGGTGCAGCGGTGGGCGGTGGCGTACACGGTGATCTCGGTCGGGCCGTACAGGTTGACCAGCTCGGTGTCCGGGCAGTGCGCCCCCAGGCTCGCGATGGTGCGCGCGTCGGCCTGCTCCCCGCCGAACGACAGGTGGCGTACACCGGCGAACACCGCCGGGTCCTCGGCCGCGACCTGCCGCAGCAGCGACGTCGGCAGGAACAGCACGTCGACGCCGTACGCGGTCAGCGCGCCGCGCAGCCGCTGGGCGACCAGCAGCTCGTCCTTGCCGAGCCCGACCAGCCGGGCGCCGTTGAGCAGCGCGCCCCACGTCTCCAGGGTCGCGGCGTCGAAGGAGATGTTGGCCGCCTGCACGGCGGTGTCGGTGGGCCGCACCTCGATCGCGTCGGCGCTGCGCGCCAGGCGCACGATGTTGCGGTGGGTGACCGCGACGCCCTTCGGCCCGCCGGTCGAGCCGGAGGTGTACATGACGTACGCCAGCGACTGCGGCCCGACGCGCACCCGCGGGCGGGTCGACGGCTGCCCGGCCAGGTCCAGGGTGTCCAGGTCGACGTGCCGGCCCGGGATCTCGGTGCCGTGGCCGCCGGCGCGCAGCACGAACCCGACGCCCGCGTCGCGGCACATGTACTCCAGCCGCTCGGCCGGGTACGACGGGTCCAGCGGCACGAAACACGCCCCGGCCTTCAGCGCCGCCAGCGCCCCCACGATCCAGTTCTCGTCCCGGCTGCACAGCCCGACCCGCGCCTCGGGCCCGACCCCGGCCGCCAGCAGGTGGTGGGCCAGGCGGTTGGCCCGCTCGTCCAGTTCCCGGTAGGTCAGCGCCACGGCCCCGAAGGCCAGCGCCGGCGCGTCCGGCGCGCGGTCGGCCCAGTCCTCGAACAGGCCGTGCACCGTGCGCTCGCCCGGAAACGGCGACACGCTGACCGCGCCCTGCCCGAGCTGCTGCTGATCTGGCGTCATGCTCACCGTCGTCCCTCCCCTGATGTGAAGGCCAGTCTCTTGAGGGGTTTTCGGGTTTCCTTCGCGCGAGGTTCAGAGACCCTTCGCGTGGCGACCGGTGCGGGTGGGCGGCGCAGGTCAGCGGTGGTGCGAAGTGAGAGGTCCGACACATGACAGTCCCCGTGGCGAGCACCGGGCGACGCGAAAGGGGCCGCCGGGGGCGGGTGCTGTTCGCACCTGCCCCCGGCGGCCCCTAGGCCCGCGGTCGTTCCGGGTCAGCGCAGGCGCGCACCCCTGCTGATCGGCTCGTGGACCGGGTCGCCCAGCTCGTCCGGGGCGGCCGGGGCCACCCCGATCTCCTGCATGCAGCGGGCGTAGCTGCGGTAGCGCCGGCGCGCCTCACCGTGCCGGCCCGCCCGCTGCAGCAGCCGCACCAGCTCCACATGCGCCTCCTCGTCGTAGGAGTCGCAGCGCAGGATCCGCAGCAGGCACGACACCTGCTCGTCCACATCGCCCGAACGCACCACGCGGGCACGCAGCACGCTGACGTACGCCGCCTGCGCCTCGTCGCGCAGCTCCTGCGTCCAGTCCGCGTACGGGTCGTCGGACATGAACTCGCCCACGTACATCGCCTCGGCGGCCGCGAGCAGCTCCGCGGCGGCCGGGTCGCCGTGCCGGTGGGCGGCGCACGCGTCCGACGCCGCGATCAGGAACCGCTCCACGTCCACATTGACCAGATCCAGGTTCAGCCCCACCGCCGAACGGTCGGCCTCGATCAGGTGCGCGTGCTGGATGCGGCGGTCCGGGTCCAGCACCCGCCGCAGCGTCGACAGCTGCACCGACAGGCGGCTGCCTCCGGCGGCCAGGGACTGCCCCGGCCACAGCAGCTCCATCAGCCGCGGCCGCGGCACCGGCCGCCCGCGCGCCGACACCAGGATCTTCAGCAGGTCACGGGCCTTCTTCGACTGCCACTCGTTCGGCGCGATGCCCGATCCCGCGCGCAGCACCCGGAAACCGCCCAGGCACAGCACCGTGATCGGCGGGGTGCGCCGCGCGACGACGGTCAGCGCGTCGGCGACCCCCGGGGCCAGCGACACGCCCTGGCGCAGCGTCTCCACCTCCCACCGCGCTGACCTGCCGCCGGTCGCGCCGCGCACGGCGGCCGCCACCGCCCGGACCCGTGCCTCACCCGGCCAGTCCCCGACCTCGCCATAGCCCTGCCGGGACTTCTGGAACAGGCCCGCGGCGACCCGCGGATCGACCGCGACCAGGGCCAGCAGTTCCAGCGCCTCCGCGCCGGTCGCGACCTGCTCCTCGCGGGCCGCGACGATCCGCGCCTCCTCCCCGTCGACCAGCGCGGTCGCGACATCGCCGCAGATCAGCGACACCCACGCCCGGCTGAGCAGCGCCGCCGTGCGCCCATGGCCGTACGCCCCCGTCACCGCCTGCTGCGCGTGGTCCTTGGCCAGGGCCGGATCGTCGGCGACGATGACCCGGGCCAGCTCCCCGTGGATCGCGGCGTCGAGCGCGAGCGCCGCGGGCCCGGCCGGCAGATGCTTGGCGGCCCCCTCCAGCGCCGCCTTGGCCTGCACCAGGTCCCGGCGGCGGCGGTGCACGGCACCGAGCACCAGCAGCGCGTACGCCTCGTCGTGGCACACCTGCGCGGTGTCGCGCAGCCGCCCGGCCCGCACCGCGTCCATGAGCGCGTCGTCCAGCCGGCCGACCCGTGCCTTGGCCTCGGCGGCCACACTCAGCGCGAACGGCTCCAGTCCGGTGAACCCGCCCAGCTGGCTCAGCCCGGCGGCCCGCTCGGCGTCGGCGGCCGCGTCGGTGAAACGCTCCCGGCGGATGCCCCACCGGGCCCTGCTCAGCGTCGTCATCACCTCCAGCAGCACCGTGTGCTCCTCCGGCGCGGCGTCCCAGGCGGCGCGGGCGTGCTCGTCGCCGAGCGGCTCGTCGCCACGGTGGCAGGCGTGCAGTGCCATGGCCCGGTGGCAGGCCGCCCGCAGCGGCGCGTCCACACCGGCCGACCCGGCCTCGGCGTGACGCAGCCAGGCCACGCTGCGTTCCTGGTCGCCCCAAGCCCGATACCAGACCGAGGCCAGGCAGCCCAGCAGCACCCGGTCGCGGCCACGCGGGTCGTCCGGATCGATGGTGTCCAGAAGGGTCACCGCCTCGGCCAGGCCCCCGTCGTGGTAGGCGGTGAGCGCCGCCTGGGCTCCTGGTGGGCTGACACGGTGATCGTCTAACGGGCCGGACGCGTGTTCGGCACCGGCCAGCAGCAGCTCGGTGGCCACACGGTCGCCCGCGGCGATGCAGCCGCTCAGATTCATGTCTTCTCTTTCCGCATGACGTCTCTCGTGGACAGGTCACTCCCCATGCCTCGCGGTGCTCCGGCGCACGGGTTCTCGCGCGTCGGAGGCGGTCCGCCGGCCGCCAGGTCGGCGGCGGCATGCTGTGGGGCGGTGTCGGGCATGGTGGCGCGGGCGGGCTCGCCGCCTTATCGAAGCGCTGAATTGACCGTTACAGACAGATGAATGCGATACTGCATGATTCCCCCCGGAATGTCTCGTGCTCGGACCCTCGGGAAGGCTATTGATAAATAGAAATACATGCAAGGTCGTTGCGGATGAGTGAGGTCACACGGCACCGTTCACGGGACGTTAAGAACCTGCCCGTAAGCTGCGCACACACCGTCGCCACCCTCGTCGCACGCGATGTGGCGCGACAGGCGTCCCACCAGGTTCGCAGGGTTCAACACTATCCGTGTCGGGTTAATTACTGTAGAGCAGGGTCCTGTCGACGCGTGTCCGCCAGGTGGCCGCCCTGGTAGGTCAGGCCCTATCCCACACCGTCGCCTCGACCTTCGTCGTCAGCGAGTCCAGCGCTCCCGGCCGCGACAACGCGACCACCGTCAGGTGACCGACCCTGCCCGCCCGCGTCTGGAAACACGCGACGGAGCCGACCTGCACCTCCAGCCGGCGCTGACCGACGACCGCGTTCAGGCGCCGGGCGCAGTCGGCCCGGCTCGGCGGCGTGGCGGCCGTCCACTCCACCAGCGCCTCACCGGCGATCTCGGCGTACCCGACGCCCTGCACGTCACCGAGCACGGCACCGCTCGGCGGCACCGTGTCCAGGGAGTAACCGGGGCCACCGCAGCAGTCCATGACCAGCAGGCCCTGCCACCGCACGCGCACCGACACGGCCGGGCTCGGCACACCGGCGGTCGGGCCGGCGGTCGGGCTGGCGGTCGGCGACGGCGCGTCCTCGGGGGTCCGCGACGGCGGCCCGTCGCTGCTCGGCGCGACCGATGGTTCCATCGGCGTGGTTCGGCTGGCGGCCCCGCCGTCCGCGGGCGGGTCGGCGGCAGGCTGCGCACCCGGCAGGACCAGGGCCGCCAGGACGAAACCGGCCACCACCGCCGCCGCCAGCCAGACCGCCGGGCGACGCATGATCCCGGCCAGGTCGACAGCCGCACCGCTCCGGCCGTCCTGAACCGCGAGGAACACCGCGCCGACGAGCAGCACGGCCGTGAGCAGCCAGATGTAGGGCCGCCAACCCGCCGGTATCTCCACCGTGTTCACGGCCAGCCCACTGACCAGGGCGAACAGCCCACCGGAGACGGCGATCAGCGCCGGTGTACGCCAGGACGGCCCGTCATCGCCTGTGCCCACGATCGCCCCTCCCACGCTCGCTTGTGGACTCATGCTCCCATCCGGGCGCACCATACGCTTACTTTCCGCGTCCTCGAATCCGCCTGACGTTTGACCCGACACACGCAGGATAATTAAATATGTACATGGCTGATGTCCCCGGCATTGCTTCGACGATCGCTGCGGTGGTCCTTCCATTGCTACTGGTCTCCACGGCGCGGAAGGTCTTCAGTCGGCCTCCGGGATGTCTTGAACTCGTGGTGTTGGCGGTGTGGACCGCATTCAACATCTGGCAGGCGCACTGGGCCAGCACTCCCACGTGGGCCACCGTCCTGAACTACGTCGCGGTTGCCGCGGTATTCGTTCTGGGCGTGCGGGCCATGGCCAGGTACGCGCGGGCCTCGCGACCTCAGCCCATCGACCCCGCGGAGCTTCAGCGATTCATCGAACACGTCACCGCCGATGACGCCTTTCCGGTCGTCGTCTTCGGCGTATCCCCGACCGGAGCGATCGCCTTTTCCTTCGGCCCGGCATCTGACCAGACAGCCATGATCGAACTGACCAGCGGCTGCCCGCTCTCGTTCGTCCAGGGCAGGATTGACGCGATGCTGGGGCCGCAGTCGCCACTCATCACGCAGTGGCGCGAAGGGCTGGCCGAGAACATCAACCACCGAGTGGTCCTGAGTCGCGACACCCAGCACGGATCCTGGACCGGGAAACTCAAACAGCACAACGGACCGGCCTACGATGAGCGCACCTGCCCGTATCACGGTGACCATCCCTGACAGCCCCCGAGGCCGAAACCCGGCCGCCTTGGCAGGTTCAGTCAGCCATGGTGTTCGGTGCTGTGCCAGAACAGCGCCACGTCACCGACCAGCGCACCGCTGTCGGCCACCTCGATGCTGGCACGCCGACCATCGTGCCTAGTGCCGCGTCGCCGGTGACAGCGAGGTCGCCGATGTCCGGCAACCCGCTCAGGCTGCCGGGTCGAGCCAGACGGTCGCGTCGATCTGGGAGCCGCCGCCCTGCTTGGCGTCCAGGAACTTCACCGCCACGACCCGGCCGCCGCCGGTGCGTACGCAATAGATCTGGCTCTGGGTGAACTTCCCGATGCGGTCCCCCTGGGCGGCCAGCAGGTCGCTGCAGTCGCGGGCCCCGGGGGCGCCCGTGCCGGTCCAGCGCGCGACCTTGTTCGAGGAGTTGTAGGCGACGATCTGGAAGAAGTCGCCGTCGTAGACGTCCATGCTCGGGCCGGGGTCACGGGTGGGTGGCGTCGTGTCGAAGTCGATGCCGTTGTTGTCGAAGCGCAGTGGGCCGCCGTGCCACAGCGGCCGGCCGGGATCGTCGACCCGGGTGGGCCCGGCGGTGGGCTGGGAACCGGGCCCTGCCACGGACTCGGATGCGGGTGCCGACGTGGTGGAGCGGGCCTGCGGCTGCGGTGCGGGCGTGCCGTCCCTGCCGACGATCTGGAAGATCAGGGCACCTGCGGCGATCAGGGCCGACAGCAGCCCGGCGACGGCGGTGACGACGCCGGCGAAACTGGTCCAGAACGAGGTGCGACCGGGCGCTTGGTTCGACATGCAGAGATTATGACCATCGCATGTGGATTCCCACGCGCCCGGCGTACACACCCGGCCCGGCTGGTCCCGCATTGACAACAGCCACCCCTCGGCCTATGGTCATTCTCAGTTCGAGTTAATCTCATATCGAGAAGGACATGGCATGGTCACCGAGCGCGAGTTCCTCGACGGCTACGACCCCCGGGCCTACCCGGCGGTCGCGGTGACCGTCGACATCGTCACGCTCACCATCCGCGACGGCGTCCTGAACGTGCTGCTGGTCGAACGCGGCGAGCAGCCCCACGCCGGCCGCCTCGCGCTGCCCGGCGGCTTCGTCCGTGAGGAGACGCTCGACCAGGCCGCCCGGCGCGAGCTGGCCGAGGAGACCGGGATCCTTCCCCGCGTACACCTGGAGCAGCTCGCCACGTTCGGCGACCCGGGCCGCGACCCGCGCATGCGGGTGATGTCGATCGCCTACCTCGCGTTCGCGCCGCACCTGCCCGAGCCGACCGTCGGCGGCGACGCGGCCGCGGCCCGCTGGGTCCCCGTCGACACCGCGTCCGGCCTGGCGTTCGACCATGACGCGATCCTCGCCGCCGGGCTCGAACGGGCCCGAGCCAAGATCGAGTACACGCCGCTGGCGACCGCGTTCGTGGACGACGAGTTCACCATCGCGCAGCTGCGCGGGGTGTACACGGCCGTCTGGGGCGAGGAGCCGCACGCGGGCAACTTCCACCGCAAGGTGCTGTCCGTGCCGGGCTTCGTCGCCGACACCGGGGCCACCACCCAGCGCGGCGGCGAACGCGGCGGACCCCGGTCCAAGCTCTACCGGGCCGGGGACGCCCGCATCCTGCACCCGGCACTGCTACGGCCCTCGCTGGAGCGGTGATGAGCGGCTTCGACGACGCGGTCACCAGTGTGCTGGCCGCACGCACCCCGGGCGACCTGTTCGGCGGCGTGGACGGCGGGCACGCGTACCGCACGCTTGCCAAGGTCCTGCACCCCGATGCCGCACCGGCCGGGGCGACAGCGACCGCGACGCAGGCCTTCGCCCGGCTCGCGGACCTGTGGGCGGCGCACCGCGACGGCACGACCATGGTCACCCGCCGTGGCACGTACCGCGTCGGCGCGCTGCGGTACACCGGCGACCTCGCCGACCTGTACGACGTCGACGGCGGCGCGGCGCTGCTGAAACTGCCCCGCCACCCCGCCGACAGCGACCTGGTGCGCCGCGAGGCGCAGGCCCTGACCCGGCTGCGCGGCCACGGCGAGACCCGCCACCACGCGTACGCCCCACGGCTGATCGAGTCGTTCACCCACCGCGACCCGGCCGGCGGCGACCGGCGCACCGCGACGGTCCTCGCCCACCAGGCCGGATTCGTCGACCTCGCCCGGGTCAGGCAGTCCTACCCGGACGGCGTCGACCCGCGCGACGCGGCCTGGATGTGGCGGCGGCTGCTCGTCGCCGTCGGCTACGCCCACCGCGCCGGTGTCGTGCACGGCGCCGTCGTCCCCGGCCACGTGCTGATCCACCCGGACGAGCACGGCCTGGTCCTGGTCGACTGGTGCTACAGCGTCACCGAGCCCGGCCAGACCGTCCCTGCGCTGGCCGCCGGATACCACGACCTCTACCCACCGGAGGTCACCGGCAAGCGCCCCGCCGGTCCGGCGACCGACATCCACCTCGCCACCCGGTGCATGACCTGGCTCATGGGCGAGCGGACCCCGCCCGCCCTGGCCCGGTTCGCCCGCGGCTGCACCCTGCCCGACCCGAACACCCGCCCGCACGACGCGTGGCGGCTGCTCGCCGAACTCGACGAGCTGCTCGAAAAGCTCTACGGGCCGCGCACCTTCCGGCCCTTCACCCTCTAAGGAGCAGATCATGGGAAGCGGACGATGGTCCACCGACGTCTACACGGCGTCGGCCAAGTACCGCAAAGCGACCGGGGCGAGCGCCTTCGCGCACAGCGACTCCGGCGCGCGTACCGTGCATGACGCCCTGAACCCGCGCGGCGTCACGGTCCGGGAGAGCCGCGACAGCGACCAGCACCCGCAGTCGACGCCGATCGCGATCCTGTTCGACGTGACCGGGTCGATGGGCTCGGTGCCGCGCGTGCTGCAGACGAAACTGCCGGAGCTGTTCGGTCTGCTCATCCGCAAGGGCTACTGCACCGATCCGCAGATCCTGTTCGGTGCGATCGGTGACGCCACCTGCGACCGCGCGCCGCTGCAGATCGGGCAGTTCGAGTCCGACAACCGCACCGACGACGACCTGGGCCGGATCCTGCTCGAAGGCGGCGGCGGCGGGCAGCGCACCGAGTCCTACGAGCTGGCCATGTACTTCATGGCCCGGCACACCGACCTCGACGCCGTCGCCCGCGGCAGGCGGGGCTACCTGTTCATCATCGGCGACGAGATGGCCTACGGGCAGGTCAAGCCCGACGAGGTGCGCCGCGTCGTCGGCGACGCGATCACCGAGCCGATCAGCACCGAGGCGATCGTCGCCGAACTGCGGCGCAGCTACGACGTGTACTTCATCATGCCCGCGCAGGCCAGCTACACCGGCGACGCGCAGATCCTGGGATTCTGGCGCAAGCTGCTGGGCCAGAACGTCATCGAGCTCGACGACCTCGACGCCGTCTGCGAGACCATCGCGCTGACGGTCGGGCTGGGCGAGGACGCGACCGATCTGGACGCGGGGCTGGTCGACCTCGCCGAGGCCGGGTCGGCGGCCGGGCCGACCGTCGGCAAGGCCCTCGCCCCGCTCGGCAGCACGCGGGGTGCGCTGGTGCGCTCGGCGCTGCCGGCCGGGTTCGGCGACCGGGCCACCCCGGCGGCCCGGCTGTGAACCAGCCCCGCCACGTCATCGTCGTCGACCTCGGCTACGGCGACGCCGGTAAGGGCACGATCGTGGACTGGCTCTGCGCGACCCGCCCGGTGGACACGGTGATCCGGTTCAACGGGGGCGCGCAGGCCGCCCACAACGTGGTGACGCCCGGCGGGCGTCACCACACCTTCGCCCAGTTCGGCTCCGGCACCCTGCACGGCGTACGCACCCACCTGTCCCGGTTCATGATGGTCGACCCGCTGGCGCTGGCCGCCGAGGCCGAGCACCTGGTGGAACTGGGCGTGTCCGCGCCGTTCGACCTGCTCACCGTGGACCGGCGGGCACTGCTGACCACGCCGTGGCACCGCGCCGCGAACCGTCGCCGCGAGGCCGCGCGCGGCGACGACCGGCACGGTTCGTGCGGCATGGGCGTCGGCGAGACCGCCGCGTTCGCGCTGGCCCACCCCGACCTGGCCGTCCGCGCCGGGGACACCACATCCCCTTCGATACTGGCGCGCAAGCTGGGCGCGGTCCGCGACGCGCTCACCGCCGAACTCGGACCCCTCGACGCGCCCCCGGTCGCCGCCGTCGCCGAGGCGTTCCGGTGGTTCGGGAGCGCGGCCGGGCTCGTCGACTCCTCCCGGCAGGCGCTGACCGGGCCGTGTGTGTTCGAAGGGGCCCAGGGTGTGCTGCTCGACGAGTGGCGCGGCTGGCACCCGTACACCACCTGGTCCACCACGACCTTCGACAACGCCGAGACCCTGCTGGCCGAGGACGGCGACGGCGACGCCCTGCGGCTGGGCGTCGTACGCACCTACACCACCCGCCACGGGGCCGGTCCCCTGGTCACCGAGGATGAGCAGCTCACTGCGGCGCTGCCGGAGCGGCACAACGGCCACGGCCCGTGGCAGGGCGCGTGGCGGGCCGGTCACTTCGACGCCGTCGCCCACCGCTACGCCGTCGAGGTCTGCGGCGGCGTCGACGCGCTCGCCGTCACCCACGCCGACGCGGCCGCACACCACGAGCTGCGGATGTGCCTGTCCTACGATCAGCTGGACAGGATCGTGCCCGGCGAGCGTGGCGACCTGGCATACCAGGAGAAGCTGACGCAGACGTTGACCACCGCCGTCCCGGTCTACACCGGGTTCGGCGAGGTCGGGGACGTGCTCGGCGTCCCGGTGGAGGTCACCTCATACGGCCCTACCTGGGCGGACAAGGTCACCCGGTGACTACGCCTCGTTCAGCGGCCACACCTCGACGACGCCGTGCGCGATCGCGCACGGCGTGCCGGACACCGCTTCGATCGCCTCGTCGAGCGAGTCCGCCTCGATGAGGGCGAACCCGGCCACCGGCAGAGCGGCCGACAGGAACGGCCCCTTCTCCACGACAGTCCCAGTGGCGTCATGGTTTCTCACCTGCACCGGCGACCCCGCGATCCCCATTTCGGCACCGGCCTGCCGCAGGCGACCATCGTGGGCATGCGCCCGCTCGCGCAGTTCGGCGGCGGTGCTGTCATAACCGGCCTGGTCGCCGTATCCGATGGTCAGGAACTTCGCCATGATCGGGGGTCCTTCCGAGGCAGGGGTCACCGCGCCGGTCCGGCAGGCGACGTGTATCCGTTCCCCGATCCCCCGGTCACTGAAACCCGCCCCTCTCCGGGTGAATGAAAACCGCACGTCAGGGGTACGTCCCCGGTTGCCGATCCAGGAGGCCGTGATGAGCCAGACACCCGAGGAGCCGGAGATCGTCCGCGAGGACGACGAGGCCGAGATCCTCCGGCAGCGGGGACGCACCCCGCATCCCATCGAGCCCGCCGAGGGGCCCGACGACCCGGAGTACACCGGCGACCGTCCTTGACCGAGAGTCGCGACGCCCTCGCGCTGTGCTGCGCCAACGGTTCCGGGGAGCCGGGGTCCCCGGGATCGGCGCGGCGCGGCAGTGAAAGGATCGGGCGCACGTCCGGCACCACGCCGGATCACGACCCCGAAGGAGCGACCATGGCTGTTTCCGCTGACCTCGCCAAGCTGCTGGACAAGGAATACCAGGACAAGAGCCTGGAGGAGATCGCCAACGCGCCCGTCGCCGCGCTCGCCGGTGTGAGCGAGCGTGCCGCCGACCACCTCAAGGACGCCCTGGGCATCAAGACGATCGGCGAGCTGGGCCGCAGCCCGTACTTCCGCGCCGCGCGGGCCATCGCGGACCTGGCCGACGCCAAGTAGTTCGATGCACGAGGGCCGGCTGCGGTGCGCAGCCGGCCCTCGCCGGGTTCGCCTGGCTGGGCCGGTCGTCGATCAGGCGGTGTAGCCGCTGGTGGACCAGATCCACCAGGACAGGTTGGCCAGGGTCATCGTGTACCGGTGGCCGCTGCCGAGCGCGACGTCCTCGATGACGGCGTTGGCGCCGGAGTTGGTGTAGCCGACCACGGTCAGGTAGTGGCCGCCGGGATAGTTGTGGTAGACCCCCGCGGTGTCGTAGCGCCCGCCGCGCACGTTGAGCACCAGGGCGTAGTTGCGGTCGACGTCGAACACGATGTCGTACTTGAGCAGGTTCTGCTCGGCGGCGCTGTTGCTGTTGACCACCTTGTGCTCGTACCAGTTGTTCACGTTGGCGTAGCTGTTGAGCACCGCCATCACCTGGGTAATCGAGTCGGTGCCGGCGGTGTCGGTGGGCAGGCGTGCGGCCAGGGTGGCCTGGCTCGGGGCGTAGCCGCGTACGGTCAGCGCCAGTCGGGTGGCCGCAGGTCCGCACCAGTAGCCCGTCTGCTGTGCCTGGAAGCTGTAGCCGGGCAGGGTCCGGGCGGTGGCCGCGGCGGCCGGAGCGGCCAGGCCGACGGCGGCGACGGCGGCCGAGATCAGCGCAGCGGCCACACTGCGGCGGAGGAGTGACATGACCAGTCTCCTAAGTGGAGTGAGAAAACTTTCCCACGGAGGCTAGCCATGTCATAAACTTTCATCAATATAGATGTCCTCGGCTCTCATCGAACATCGGTCAGGCGATCACCCCACCGCGGAGGAGGGTCGTGAACGAGTCGGCCATCCCGCGCAGAGCCCTGGTCGCCGTGGGCATCGGCAACGTCGTCGAGTGGTACGACTTCGCGGTCTACGCGTTCTTCGCCAGCTACATCGCGGGAAACTTCTTCGTCGCGGGCGACTCGACGCAGGCGCTCATCGCCACCTTCCTGGTCTTCGGGGCCGGGTTCGTCGCCCGGCCGATCGGCAGCCTCGTCGGGGGGCTCGTCGGCGACCGGTCCGGCCGCAAGGCCGCGCTCATGCTCTCCCTGGCCACGATGGGCGCGGGCATGGTCGCCATCGCCGCCGCCCCACCGGTGACGGCGGTCGGCGTCGTCGCCCCGATGGTGCTGCTCGCCGGACGGCTGCTGCAGGGATTCTCCGTGGGCGCCGAGATCGGCGCAGCGGCGGCGTTCCTGGTCGAGCAGGCACCGCCGGGCAGGAGATCCGGGTATGCCGCGTGGCTGCAGGCCACGATCGGCCTGGCGAGCCTGCTGTCGGCGGTCGTCGGCCTGGCCATCACCAGTGTGCTGTCCGACGCCGCCGTGGCCGCCTGGGCCTGGCGCATCCCGTTCGCCCTCGGCCTGGTCATCATCCCGATCGCCCTCTACCTGCGCCGCACCCTGCCGGAGAGTGCGGCGTTCCGGACCGGGCAGCCCGCCACGACCATCGCCCAGACCCTGCGCACGCTGTTCGTCGGCAATCGCCGCAACCTCGTCGCGGGTTTCCTCTTCTCGATCCCGTGGCACCTGTCCATCTACTGTTTCGTCATCTTCGGGCCGACCTACTACCGCATCGCGGCGGGGCTGACGTTCCCGTCCCAGGAGGCGTTCAGCGCCTCCGTCGCCGGCAACGCATGCCTGGTCGTCGGTTGCCTGGCGTTCGGCCGGCTCGCCGACCGGGCCGGGCGCCTGCCGGTGATCATGGTGAGTGCCGCGGTACTGACGGTTCTGCCGTTCGGCTGCCTGCTGCTGCTGCACGCCGTGCCGACGTTCCCGATGCTGCTGGCCGTGCACAGCGTGCTGTGCCTGGCCGTCTCCGCCCTGGCCGGCGTCGCGCCGTCGACCCTGCCGACGGCCTTCCCCGTGGCGGTGCGGGCCACCGGAGTCTCGATCAGCTTCGGCATGGCGGCGATCGTGGCGGCGGCGTTCACCCCCGCGCTGCTCACCTGGGCGACCGGAGCCGTGTCGGTGTACGCGCCCGCCATGCTGGCCGCGGTCGGCGCGATCATCAGCCTGCTGGCAACCCCGTGGTTGTTCACCCGGATCCGCGCGCTGGAGCCGGCGAAGTCCGCCCCGTGACGCCGGACCGGCCGTCGGCCCTCGCGGGCCCGACGGGCGGCCGCGCCTGGCGCGGCCGGGATTGGCGGACCCCGGAAACGGGTAGTGATCAGCGACTACGCCGTGCGGCGTAGGGTGGCCACCGTCGACCGGCCGACCGGCCAGCCGACGATCACGATGGTTTCCGCAGATGAGGGGCTTACACATGGCGGTGCCCGGCCAACAGTCGACAGCTGCGGACGTGGCCGTGGCGCAACGGGCGGACGAGGACCTCCGCTCGATGTTCGGCCAGTCCAGCGCCGTCTACGCCGCGCTCGCCGGACCTGATCACGTCGTGGCGGCGGCGAACACGGCGTTCTTCGACGCCATCGGAGGCCAGCGGGCACTCACCGGCGTCCCGCTCGCGCGCCTGATGCCCGAACTGTCCGGTCAGGGCTTCCTCGACCTCCTGGACCGGGTCTACCGCACGGGCGAGCCGTACACCGGCCGCGACGAGCGGGTCCTGCTCGGCACCGGCCCGGACGAGCGGGAGGCGTTCTTCGACTTCAGCTACGAACCGCGCCGCGACGCCGACGGCGAGGTCACCGGCATCCGGATGATCGGTGTGGAGACCACGCAGGTCAAGCAGGCCCAACGGCTGATGGCCGAACACCGGGCGCTGCTGGAGCAGATCGCCCGCCAGGCGCCCCTGGCCGAGGTCCTGGACGGCATGGCCCGCTGCATCGAGCAGCTCACCCCCGAGCAGGTCCTCGTCTCCGTACTGCTCGCCGACCCCGACGGCCGGCACCTGCGCCACGGAGCCGCGCCCAGCCTGCCCGACTTCTACAACGCGGCCATCGACGGCATCGCCACCGGCGAGGGCGTCGGCTCCTGCGGGACCGCGGCCCACCGGCGCGAGCCGGTCATCGTGACCGACATCGCCACCGACCCGTTCTGGGACGACTTCCGCTCCCTGGCCGACCGGGCAGATCTGGCCGCGTGCTGGTCCACCCCCATCCTGGCCCGCGACGGCGGACTGCTGGGGACCTTCGCCATGTACCACCGCACCCCGCGCGTGCCCGGCGAGGCCGACCTGGCGCTGGCACGGGTCTTCGCCGGCACCGCGGCGCTGGCCATCGAACGCCACCACAGCGAGCAGGCACGGCAGGTGGCCGAGGCCCGCGCCAAGGCCGCCAACGAGGAGCTGGCCAGGGCTGTGCGCGCCGAGCAGCAGTTGCGCGCCGAGGCCGAGCAGCGCGCCGCCGCAGAGGCGGAACTCAACGCCCGGCTGCGCGAGGCCGCCGCCGCTCAGGCGGCCCGGCCGCATCCCGAACGGTGCCAGCTCGGCGGATCGGCCGGCTGCACCGCACCGGCCGAGGTGAAGATCGCCGATTCGTGGGGCGACGCGGCGTGGGGCTGCCTCACCCACGTGGAAGAGGCCATCATCAGCGTCCGGTCGGTGTTCATCGCCAGCGAGGAGCTCGGCGGACTGCGCGCCTACGTCAGCCGCTGATCGCAGGCGGTCGCCTCGGAGTGGGACGCCGCCGCCCCGGTGCCGCTGGTGACGGCATCCGGAACGGCGGCGGCGGCCGGTCAGCCCAGGAACTTCGCGGCGTACTCGTGTGCGTCCTGCACGACGAGCGCGACGCGGTCGGGGGCGGCGTCGAGGGTGCCGTCGACGACCGTCAGGGTGGGCAGGACGCCTTCGCGGACCGGCAGCCGCCAGTGGCGGTTGTAACCGGCCTCGTGCACGCCGGTCGACCCGAACGCCGGGTCGCCGAGGCACACGTGCCCGAAGGAGCGGTTCGTGCCGGTGAACAGCGCCGGGTCGGGCTGGTCGTGGTGGGTGGGCACGGTGTCGCGGTGCCCGTCCTGGACCAGCGGGATGATGCCGCCGATCCCGTCGAACCAGGCCTCCCCCGCGATCAGCAGCTCCGGGCAGTCCTGGCGGATCAGCTCCACCAGGGCCCGCAGCCCGGCGGTGGTGGAACCGCGCGGGTCGTTGTTGTACATCGCGGAGATGTCCAGGAACGCGGCGTCGAAGCCGTACTCCCGGTACAGCTGCACGATCTGCTCGGCGAGGTGCCGACGCCACGGCTCGTACGCGGGGTTGACCAGCGAGCCCCACGAGTGGTCGAAGTGGCGCGAGGCGTCCCAGTCGACCGATCCGATCGGCTGGTGGCCGCTGGCGTTGAGCAGCTGGCCGGGGGCCGCCCAGTGTTCGAAGCCGGGCAGGTCGCGGGCGGCCACGTTCGCGCCGAACATCGGCATGATCCGCGCGCCGAGGTCGTGCGCGCCCTCGATCAGCCGCCGGAACCCGTCCGGGCCGCCGAGCCGCTCGTCGGTGCCGAAGCGGCCGTACCAGCGGTAGTACCGGCCCTCCCAGCCCGGCAGGTAGGCCAGGATGCGCCGCGGGTCGAGCTGCTCGCCCAGGCGGCGCAGCGTGTCGAGCATGCCGTCGTAGTCGAGGAAGACCCGGCCGGTGAAGTGCATGCCGTTGAGCGACACCACCAGCGAGGTCTGCCGCAGCCAGTCCGGCACGTCGTCGCGCTGCTCCCAGGCCGGCAGGTCGTACGCGGCCCGCACGTGTGCGGTGTGCTCGGCGAGCACCGGGGCGAGGTCGCCGGTGCGGCGCAGCTCCCATTCGGGGACCTCGAACACCATGCTGGGCCGGGCGGCGTCAGCGTCGGCGATGAGCTCGAACTCGCACGACTCGGGTGCGTCGAAGTGCGGCACTACCGCGAAGCGCTTGCTGCGCACCTGCGTGTCGAGGCTGCGCGCGACGGTGACCGTGCCGTCCGGGCGGCGCAGGCCCAGCAGTGGCGTGGCCAGGTCGAACCAGCCGTTGGGATACTGCACGACGCGGCCGGTGGCGGGCACCGGCAGGTCGCCCTCGCGCAGCCCGGTGACGTCGCCGGTGGGCTGGTCGTGCAGGACCAGCGCCACGCAGCGTACGCCGTCGGGGTGTTGCGCCCGTACGCCGATCCGCACGCCGTCAGGAGTCTCGGTGATGCGAACGGTGACCCGGCCGGGGCCCTGCTGCTGCCCGCCCGCCCACACCAGGCCGTCGGCGTCGACGGTGGTGGTGTCGCCGTCGGTGGTGACGGTGAGGCGGTCCGGGTCGAGCCCGTGCACGTTCTCGCCGGTGTGCACCCGGACGCTGACCGGGCCGAGCGGGGTGTGCAACCGCGGGTGCGGCCACCGGAAGCTCAGGTCTTGCATTTCGTTCTCCTCGACGTGCGGGTGGTGACGTACGGGCGGGTGCGGGTCAGGACCGCAGGCGGCTGGCGAATCCGTCCTTGCCGTCGGCGACGGCCTTGGCGGGGTCCCCGGCGAACACCCAGTTGCGGATGAACTGCAGGTACGGGCCGGTCGGGTCGATGAACAGCGCGTTGTACTTGGCGGTCACCGGCACCTTGGCCTGGGCGATGAGCTGGTTGGCGGTCAGCAGCCGCGGCTCGGCATGGGTGAAGCTGTTGTCGGCGGTGTCGGCGCGCACGGTGAGCTGGCCGGTCTTGGCCACGACGGTCTTCTGCACGTCTTCGGACATGCTCCAGGCGATGAAGTCCCAGGCGGTCTGGGCGTTCTTGGCGCCCTTGGAGATGCCGACGACGTCGCCGCCGAGGAACGACGCGGTGCCCTTGGCCCCGGGGATGGGGGTGACGCCGAAGTCCAGGCCGGGCTGGGCCTTGTAGACGCTGACCGCGAAGCTGCCCAGCGCGACCATGCCGACCTTGCCGGACTGGAAGCCCGACAGCCAGGTCGCACCGTTGTCGTCCTTGACGGCGGCGGGCATGAGCTTGTCGTCCCACATGGTCTTGTGGGCGTTGAGCGCGGCGGCCACGGCCGGGTCGTCGAGGGTGGCCTGGGTGCCGTCGGCGTTCATGATGTCGCCGCCGCTGGCCCAGATGTAGGGCAGCAGGGTGTACGCGTTGCAGCCCGCGCAGTTGCCGGCGAAGGAGAACCCGTACACGCCGTCGCCCAGCGCGGTGATCTTCCGGGCGGCGTCGACGAGTTCGTCGAGGCTCGCCGGGGGCTTGGCCGGGTCGAGTCCGGCCTTGGTGAACAGGGTCTTGTTGTAGTACAGCATCGACACGTCGAGCTGGTGCGGCAGCGCGTAGATCCTGCCGTCGACGGTGCTGATGTCGACCCCGGCCGGGGCGAGCGCGGCCTTGTAGGGCAGCGCATTCACCTGGGCGGTGATGTCGGTCAGCAGGTTCTCACCGGTCAGCGACTTGACGTTGGCGATGTCGACGGCGGCGAGGTCGGGGGCGTCGCCGCTGCGTACGGCCTGGACGTACTTCTGCACGTACTGGGCGTCCGGCACGGTCAGCATCGTGATCTTGCGGGTGGGGTTGGCCTCGTTCCAGGCGGCGACCAGGGCCTTGTCCATCGGCTCGTCGGCGGCGCGGACCCACATCGTGGCCGGTCCGGAGCCGGTGAGCTGCCCGGTCGGCGACGACGGGGTGTCGGCGCCGGTGTTGCTGCAGGCGGTCAGCGTGGCCGCGACGAGGGCGGCCGCCACCGCCGCCAGCCGGCGGGGCCGGGGCGTGGTGTTCATCTGTATTGCTCCTCTGTGGAAGTGCTAACCCTTGACGGCGCCGCCGGTGAGCCCGGCGACGTAGTAGCGCTGCAGGATGAGGAAGATCGCGATGCAGGGCACCGCGGCGAAGACCGCTCCGGTCTCCAGCACGCCCCAGTTGAGGGTGCCGCCGGCGCCGGTCTGCAGGTTGGCCAGTACGACCGGGAGGGTGTACTGCTCCTGCCGGGTGGTGAAGATGAGCGCCGCGAGGAACTCGTTCCAGGCGGTGAAGAAGGCGTAGAGGGCGACGGTGGCCACCCCTGGCGCCACGATCGGCACCAGCACCCGCCACAGCGTGGACAGGGAGCCGGCGCCGTCGACGATCGCCGCCTCCTCGACCGCCGCCGGGACCGCGGTGAACGCGGCGCGCATGGTGAAGATGCCGAACGGCAGGGCGAACACGGTGTACACCAGCACCAGGCCGAGCAGGGAGTTGGTCAGGCCCAGCTCGTCGAGGATGAGATACAGCGACGGGATGATCGACTGGAACGGGATCATCATGGTGGACAGGATGACCAGGAACAGCAGTCCGCGCAGGCGGAACCGGAACCGGGCGAAGCCGTAACCGGCCAGCACCGACAGCACGGTGGCCGCCAGCACGGTGCCCGCGGTGACGCCGACGCTGTTGACGACGTTGCGCCACAGGCCCGCGTCGAGCAGCCGCTGGTAGTTCTCCAGGCTGAACCGGGTCGGCAGCAGCGTCGGCGGGGTCTGGGCGAACTCGGCGCTGCTCTTGAACGACGACACGACCAGCCACGCCAGCGGCGCGACGAACAGCAGCGCCAGCAGCCCGAACACGGTGTAGAAAGCGGCCGCGGGCAGCCACTGCGGGCGCAGCGTGCGCCTCGGCGCGGCGACCCGCTCGCGCGGGACGGTCAGGGTGGTGCTCACGAGTCCTCCCGGTTACGCACGACCAGCAGCTGGATGGCGGTCAGGATGAGCAGGATGACCATGAGCCCGATCGACATCGCGGCGGAGTAGCCGAGGTCGAAGTCGATGAACCCGGCCCGGTAGATCAGGTAGACCACGGGGATGGTGCTGTTGTCGGGGCCGCCCTGGGTCAGGATGAAGAACTGGTCGAAGGCCAGGTAGCTGCCGATGACGGTCAGGATCAGCACGAGCCCGATGGTGGGGCGCAGCAGCGGCAGGGTGATCGAGCGGAACATGCGCGCCGGGCGCGCGCCGTCGACCTGGGCCGCCTCGTAGAAGTCCTGCGAGATGGCCTGCATGCCGGTCATCAGCAGCAGCATGGTCAGCCCGACGGTCTTCCAGACCACCAGCACCACCACGGCGGCCAGCGCGGTCGGGAACGTGCTGAACACCGACACGCTGCCCTCGACCAGCCCGGCCCGGCGCAGCAGGTCCGGAACGATGCCGATGCGGTCGTCGAGCAGCCACAGCGTCAGGTACGCCGCCGTGGCGAAGCCGATCACGACCGGCATCACGAACGCGGTGCGCAGCACGCCGACCCCGCGCCTGCGGTGGCGCACCGCCAGGGCGAGTCCGAACCCGACCACCAGCAGCGCCGCGGTGACGATGACCGTGTAGAGGGTGGTGAAGCCCAGGCTCTGCCAGAACTGCGTGTCCTCGCCGAGACGCCGGTAGTTGTCCAGCCCGATGAACCGGCGCTGCCCGAGCAGCGACCAGTCGTAGAACGACATCACGGCGGTGACCACGACCGGCACCACGAAGATGCCGAGCACGAGCGCGACGGCGGGCAGCACGAACAGCAGCCCGAGCCGCTGCCGGCGGGCCTGCGGTCCACGCCGTCGGGGCCGGGTCCGGGCCGATAAACTCAGCGCCATCGTTCGCCTTCCACGGTTACGTAATCGATTTCGTTGAGCGAACGTTACAGCAGCGGTTACATCTGGTGTCAAGACCAAGTACAGGGCTTTTCTGCTACAGTCCGGGCCGGTACGCTTTACGAAATCGATTAGGGAGCACGGTGGCCTCAGCGAACAGCACCGCCCAGCGCGTGACGATCCGCGACGTCGCGTCCGTGGCGGGCGTGTCCACCGCCACCGTGTCGAAGGTGCTCAACGACCGGCCCGACGTCGGCCCCGAGGTCCGCCAGCGTGTCCTGGACACCATCGCCCGCCTCGGCTACCGGCCCAACGCCGTCGCCCGCGGCCTGCGCGCCAGGCACACCGACACCATCGCGATCCTCACCGACGACCTCGAGGGCATCTTCACCAACGCCCTCATGCGCGGCGTCGAGGACGCGGCATCGGCCTACGACGTGTCGGTGCTGCTGGCCAACAGCTACGGCGACCCCGACCGGGAGCGCAAACACCTGCGCCGCCTGCTCGACCGGCAGATGGACGGGCTGATCATCATGTCCGGCAACCGGGTGCGCCCCCGCTCGGGACCCGCGCTGCCGCTGCCCGCGACCCCGTACGTGTTCCTCTACGAGTACGCCGCCACCGAGCCGGTGCCCAGCATCCTGCCCGACGACCGGGGCGGTGCCGTGCTGGCCGCCCAGCACCTGCTGGACATCGGCCGCCGCCGCATCGGGTTCATCAACGGGCCCGCCTCGTGGGAGGCCACCGCCGACCGGCTCGACGGCCTGACCGCCACGCTGGCCGCCGCGGGCGCGCCGCTGCGACCCGCGCTGATCCGGCACGCCGCCTCCTGGTCGCCCCAGGACGGTTACGCGCTCGCGACCGAACTGCTCGACGCGCCCGAGCCGCCCGACGCGATCTTCGGGGCCAGCGACGACCTCGCCACCGGAGCCCTGGCCGCCATCCACGAACGCGGCCTGCGCATCCCCGAGGACGTCGCGGTCGTCGGGTTCGACGACCGGTCGCTGGCCGTCCACCAGCGCCCGCCGCTGACCACCGTGGCGCTGCCGCTGCTGGAGATGGGCCGGGTCGCCGGCCAGCGGCTGCTGGAGGCCGTCAACGGCGGCCAGCAGCGCCACGAGCTGATCCGGGTGCCCTGCGAGCTGCGGGTGCGCGCGTCCACCGTCGGCGCCGGGCACACCCCCCGGTAGGTCCCGGGGATCAGGGTCCGGCGCTGTCGCGCAGCCCGATGACGTACGCCGCGGTCAGCGCGACGCCGCGGTCCTCGTCGGCGGCCAGCACCGCCAGGGCGCGGGAGGCGGTGCCGCCCGGAATGCCCCCGAGCGCCTGGGTCAGCCGCCGGCGGGTGGCCGCGTCGGCGGCGTCCAGGCGGGCGGCGAGCCCGGCCGCGATCCGTTCCGCGCAGGCGGGATCGCGGGCAACGACGCTGAGGGCGTCACCGGCCTCGACGTCGTTGACCTCCGCGACGACCATGTCGAGCAGCGTCGGCACGGTGTCCGCCACGCCCCGGGGGCCGAGCGCCAGGGCCGCATGGCGGCGGACCGCGAGGTCTTCGTTCGCCAGCGCGTCATGCAGCACGGCGTACGCCGCCTCGTTGCCGATCCCGGCGATGGCCTGCACGGCGCGCTTGCGCACCGCGGCCTCCGGCGCGGCGAGGCCCTGCGCCAGCAGCGCCAGGCCGTCGTCGCCCGATCGCGCCAGAGCCCAGCGCAGGGCTCCGGCCACGTGCGGGTCGGCCTCGCTCAGCACCGCCTCGACCAGGGCCTCCACCGGCATGCTGTCCTCGGCCGCCGTGGACAGCGCCGCGCGCTGGCGCCTGTCGGCACTGTCCGAGCCCAGCGCCTGGAGCAGAGCGACGACCTGTAGGACGTCCTCCCAGCCGGTGGGCTCGGCCGCGCCGATCCGGCGCAGCCGGGTCAGCAGTTCCGTCTCGTCCGCGATGCGGGCGAGCGTCTGCCGGATGAGGTCGTCGACCAGGCCCGAAGGCGTGAAGCCGGGATCGTCGAGGGCCCGCCCGACCTCACGCAGCGACAGCCCGAGCGAGCGCAGGCTCTCGATGTGGAAGATCCGCCGGATGTCCTCGCCGGAGTACTCCCGGTAGCCGGTGCCGCTGCGCCCCGTCGGCCGCACCAGGCCGAGCGACTCGTAGTGGCGCAGCATGCGGGCACTGACCCCGGACCGCCGGGCCACCTCGCCGATCAACACTGCCGGTCATCCCCTTTCGCCGGCCGGGCCCAGGGCCGCGACACGTTTCGCCTGCTCGACCGCGAGCTGGAAACCGGCGTCCGGGTCGAGCCACAACTGCTGCGTGGCCAGCGCGTGCCCGCGTACGCCGGGATCGCGGTGCTCGGCCGCGGCGTGCAGGATCGGCGTGATCACCTCACCGAGCGCGATCAGCGCCCGGCTGAGGCTCAACTGCGTCTCGCGCCCCCCGCGCCCCAGTTGCGTTGCCAGCACCGCGGCCAACTCGGATTGTCCCCCCTCGGGCACCAGCGCCACAGCCGCTCGCCAGGCGGTGCGCGCCACCGTGTCGTCGGGGTCGGTCAGCAGTTCCCGGGTGATCGCCGGCCAGGCCCGCCGGTCCCCGATCTTGGAGAGCGTGTGCAGGGCCTGGCTGCGTGCCTGCGGCTGGGCGGAGCGCAGCTCCTCGACGAGCGTGGGCACCGTACTCGACGGCTGCTGGCGCAGCAGGGCCCAGGTGAGCATCTCGCGCACGTAGAACTCGGGTTCGACGGCGCACCGCTCGACCAGGCCGCCGACCGATCGGGGGTCGGGGGTCGTGCCGACCGCCAGCGCCGCCCGCAGCCTGACCGACGGGTCGCGGTGGGCCAGGGCCCGGATGGCCTGCATGGTGTTCGTGTCCTGCTCCTGCGTGGTCATCGCCACCTCCTGCGGCACAGTGAAGACCTTGCCACCGTGTCAAGGTCAAGCGCACGGCCGCGCCGGCGACGTCGGGATGTACCCCGAACCGGTTGTCCGGGCCACGCACCCAGATCCGGTCGCCGGCAGCCGCCACGCACCACAGGCATCGACCGTTGTACGTACGTGGCACCCCTGGCGGCCCCTCGCCGCCACCACCGACCGGCCTTGACGCCGCGGCACGCCCCACCCGCCGCGGCCGACGCCGAGAAGGAGGCGCACTCCTCGATGTCGAACACCCTGACCGTGCTGACGCTCGTGGCGCTGTCCGCGGGAACCGCGCTGATCATCTGCCGGCTCACCGGCAACCGCCTGCGACGGGCGCTGCTGGCCAAACTGTGGCACGCGGTGCACGTCGACGCGCTCACCGGCCTGCCCAACCGGGCCGGCGCGCTGGACGAACTGGGCCGCCGCTACGCCGACCACCGGCCGCTGAGCCTCGGATTCGCCGACCTCGACCAGTTCAAGGCCCTCAACGACACCCACGGCCACGAGGTCGGCGACCGGGCGCTGCAGCACATCGCGCTCGTGCTGCGCACGCACCTGCCCGACACGTTCGCCGCCCGCATCCACGGCGACGAGTTCGTGTTCGCCTGGCACGAGCTGCTGACCGACGCCCTGGCCCACGCCTGGCACGTACGCCACCTGGTCAGCGCGCACCCGCTGCGGCTGCCCGGCGGCGAGCTGGTCGAGCTGCGCATGTCCATCGGCGTCGCCGAGCGCAGCCTGACCAGCGACCTGCGGCTGCTGATGCACCACGCCGACCTGGCCATGCACGACGCGAAGACCAGCGGGACCGGCTGCGCCCCGTACAACCCGCACCATCACGCCGTCGTGGTGGTGCCCCGCCCGGCGCTGCGCGTCCGCGAGCGCCGCCACGCTCCGGCCCCGGAAACCAGCGGGTCGACAGAGCGGTAGGCCGTGGCGGGTTGTCGGCGGTGCGCTGTCACCGGTGGGTCTGCGTCCCTTTTGTCCATAATTGACTAGCATGTGTCTCACAGGCGGAGCGGGGGCGTCGCCAGGCCCGCACGACCCGGCATCGAGCACCCTCGGGGCGGATCGCACGGCGGCCCGTACCCCGGCGCGTTGCGGAATCTCCTAGTGGGGGTTGGGGTCCTATGTCCTCGTCACGCCGATCACGACGGCCGGCTACCGCCGCGCTCGCCCTCGCGATGGCCGCGGCCGGCGTGTTCGGCCTGCCGGGAAGGGGCATGGCGGCCGGCACGACGCTGTTCGACCAGCCGTTCCACAACAACCGGCCCGACGGCCTCGGCGCGGTGGCGCTGCCGGCCGCGCCCGGCGGCGGGACGAACTCCGCCTGCCTGACCGCGGTCGGGAACCCGAACACGGGCGTGCTGCGCACCTGCGGCTCCTCGACCGACCCGCAGGGCTCGGGAAAGCTCCGGCTGACCGACGCCACGACGAACAAGCAGGGCGGGGTCTTCGGCGCGGTCAGCGTGCCGACCTCCCAGGGCCTGGACGTCACCTTCAACTCCTACCAGTACGGCGGGGGCAGCGGCGGGGCCGACGGGCTCGCGTTCGTGCTGGCCGCGGTCGACCCGGCCAATCCGCTGTCACCGTCGACGCTCGGGCCCTCGGGCGGGGCGCTGGGCTACTCGGCGGCGTTCAGCGGCAGCTCGTCCGGGCTGTCCCAGGCCTACCTGGGCGTCGGGCTGGACGTCTACGGCAACTTCAGCAACGCCACCTACCAGGGCACCGGCTGCACCAACCCGGCGTACATCAGCACCACCGGCCGGGTGGCCGGGCAGGTCGTCGTACGCGGACCGGGCAGCGGCGGCGTCGGCTACTGCGCGATCAACAGCACCGCGCTGACGACCCTGGCCCTGCCCCTGGCGCTGCGGGCCTCGACGCGCTCGGCGTCGGCGGTGCCGGTCGAGGTCGTCGCGAACACCACCGCGTCGTCGTTCGTCACCGCCTCGGGCATCACCGTCCCGGCCGGGCAGTACCGGATCAGGTTCACCCCGGTCGGTTCGCTGGTGGCGCTGACCCTGTCCGGGAACCTGCCGGTCGTGCCGTCGACGCTGTACCCGTCACCGAGCTGGCTCAACGCCAGCGGCTATCCCAAGCAGCTCGCGTTCGGCTGGGTCGGGTCGACCGGGTCGATCACCGACTTCCACGAGGTCGACAACGCCAAGGCGGTGTCGTTCAACCAGGTGCCGGACCTGTCGGTGACGCAGACCAGCTACACCGGTTCGTCGCCGCAGCCCGGCGACCCGGTCACCTACCTGATCACGGCAGGGGTCGACGCCGGAGCCGACGAGACCGTCCCGATCTCGGTGACCCAGACCCTGCCCGCGGGCGTGGTGCCCCGTGGCGCCTACGGGTCCGGCTGGACCTGCGCGACGCCGGTGGGGCAGAGTTTCACCTGCGTCAGCGGCAGCGGCCCGTTCCCGGCGGGCAGCACCCTGCCGCCGATCACGGTGGTGTCCATCGTGACCGGAGCGGCGGTGACCCCGGCGCTGATCCAGACGACGACGGTCGCGACCGCGTCGTCCAACGACGCCAGCCCCGGCTACGCGGCGACCACCACCCCGGCGACGCCGCCCCCCGCGCCCAGCGGCATCACCGTCAGCCCGGCGGTCGGCCCGTTCGCGGGCGCCAACGCGGTCACCGTCAGCGGGACCAATCTCGCCAACGCGACCGCGATCGAGATCGGCACGGTGACCGAGCAGCAGGCAGGCACGCCGGTCGTGCTGCTGCCGTGCCCGTCGGGACCGGCCGCGGGCTGCTTCACCACCAACGCCGACGGCACCCTGTCCATCTCGTCGATGCCGGGCCGGGCAGCGGTCGCCGCGGTCAACGTCACCGTGGTGACCCGTGGCGTGGCCGGGGCGGCCGCCTACGCGTACGCCGCCGTGCCCGCCGCACCGGCCGCGCCGACCGCGGTCGCCGGAGTCACCAGCGCCACGGTGACCTGGACGGCCCCCGCCGCCAACGGCACCCCCATCACCGGGTACACGGTCACCCCCGTCAAGGACGGCGTCGCCCAGCCGGCGGTCACCTTCGACGCGAGCACGACCACCAGGACCCTGACCGGGTTGACCGCGGGCGCCTCGTACACGTTCCGGGTCGCGGCGACCAACGCGCTGGGCACCGGCCCCGACAGCCCCGCCTCGGCGGCCGTGGTGCCCTACACCGTGCCCGCCGCCCCGGCGATCACCGCGGTGGCCGCGGGCGACAACGCCGCCTCGCTGAGCTGGACGGCACCGGCGAACGGCGGCTCGCCGATCACCGGTTACACGGTGACCCCGTACCTCGACGGCGTCGCCCAGCCGGTGCGGACCTTCCCCGCCACGGCCACCACCCAGAACATCACGGGGCTGACCGCGGGCAGCACCTACACGTTCCGGGTCGCGGCGACCAACGCCGCGGGCACCGGTCCGGCGTCGGCGGCGTCCGCGCCGGTGACGGTCAACGCCCCGCCGACGCTGACGTTCGCGCCGCCACCGGGAGGCAAGGTCTTCACCCCGTACAGCCACCAGCTGACGGTGAACGGCGGCACGAGCCCGTTCACCTGGTCGGTGAGCGCCGGTTCGCTGCCCGACGGGATCACCCTGAACGCGGCCACCGGCCTGCTGTCGGGCACCCCGACCGTGGCGGGCACCTTCTCGTTCACGGTGCGGGTCACCGACGCCGTCGGCCAGAGCGCCACCCGCCCGGTCACCCTGGTCATCGCACCGCTCGGCGGCCTGGCGATCAGTGTTCCGGCGTCGGCCTCACTCGGCACGACCGGCGCGGACGCGGGCCCGGTCTCCGGGCGGCTCGGCGTGGTCACCGTGACCGACGACCGCGGCCCGGCCGCCGGAAGCTGGACCGCGTCGGTGTCCATGACGGACTTCACGACCGGCACGGGATCGGCGGGCCAGACCATCCCCGGCGGCTCGGTGGTGTACTCGTCCGGTCCGGCGGTGCTCACCACGGGTACGGGGCTGTTCGTGCCGCAGCCGGGCACCGCGCTGGACGCGCGCCGGTTCGCCGCGGGCTGGCAGGGCCTGCTCAGCGCCGCGAACTCGGCAGCGTGGAACCCTGGACTGGCGGTGACGCTGCCCACCGGGGTGGTGGCCGGCACCTACCAAGCCGTGATCACCCACTCGGTGCTGTAGGACTCAGCGACCCCGTGCGCGGCGGCGGGCGGCGAACACGGTCGCGGCTCCGGCGCACACCAGCAGGATGCCGAACAGCAGCAGCGTGACGACGCTGGTCCCGGTGACCGGCAGCCCCGCACCGGCCGGCTGCGGCGCGGGTGGCTGCCCGGCGGCAGGCTGCGCGGGCCCGGCACCGTTCGATCCCCCGCCGGAGGTGCCGCTACCGGAGGCACCGCCGCCGTTCTGCGACCCGCCGCCGTTCTGCGAGGACCCGCCGTCGCCGGAGCCACCGTCGCCGGAGCCGCCGCCGTCCGATCCGTCGTCACCGGAATCGCCGTCGCCGTCGTCGTCGGAGTCGTCGCTCGGCGACGGCCGCGGGCTCGCGCCCGGAACGACTTCCAGGGTGACACCGGAGGATCCGGGCGGTGGCGTGGCCGCCACGGCCAGGCCCGGCGGCCTGCTCTCGGCGGAGACCGGGGCTGCCGCAAGCACCCCCACCGTCAGGGTCAGGGCTGCGGCGGCGGACCCGAGCACGCCCCAGGCGGCTGCGCGTGACCCGGCCGGTTCGGGGCGGGGAGACCTGTCGTCGGGCGTACCAGGGAGCATGAAGATCACCCTAGACACCGCGCGGCGAACGTGAAGCCCATTCGTCTGCTTTGGCATGGAAAGCCCGGCTGCCCCCGAGTGGGACAGCCGGGCTACCCGGGCTCAGACGTACAGGTCCTCGTCGTACTCGGCCCGCGCGCGACGCCGCCTGCGCACCAGATACCAGGCGAGCGCGGCGAGGAGCACGGCCACCAGCACGGCCACGATGATCAGCAGCGGTCCGCCGCCGGACACCGGCTCCAGCGCGGTCGAGTCGGCGGCCAGCGGCAGCGAGAACTGGCCGGTGGCCACGCGCTCGATCATGCCGCTGCGCAGTTTCAGCTCCGCGTGCCACACCCCGTCCGGCATCGACTGGCCGATCGGGGCGCTGACCTGGCCCTGCTGTCCCGGCAGGATGGTGACGCCGGTCGTGACGCCGAACGGCCCGGCCCGGACCGTCTCGGTGTCGTTGGCCAGCGACATCGAACCGGTCATGTCCAGCGCCCGCTCGCCGGTGTTGGTCACCCGCGCGGTGAGCACCGGCCACTGCCCCGTGCCGCGCTCGACGGCCAGGCCCTCGATGCGGAAGTCCGTCGGCGGTTCCCCGCCGGGACCGACGTCGAGGTACACCCGCACCCCGACCCGGTGGATCTGCAGCACGTTGCCGCCCTTGCCGGGCGGGCTGGTGATCTGCGCCCACACCGCGCCGTAGCGCTCCCCGCGCGAGGCCGCGTCGGGCACGGCGATGGTGACCTCCACCGCCTGCTTGGCCCCGGGCGCGAGGTCGATCAGCTTCGTGGCCAGCCGGGTCCACCGGCTGAGCTCGTTGCCGCCGCGGCCGTCGGTCACGGTGAACGTGTTCTGCTCGATGTTCGCCGCGCCCGAGTACAGCTCGACCCGCTGGGTCTTCGGCGAGCTGTTGCTGACCTCCACCCGCCGCTTGATGGTCATGCCCGGCGTGACGTGGTCCACGATGTACGCCCGTGCCCGCGGGTCCTCGACCCGCGCCACGGGGATGTCCAGCAACTGCAGGCCCAGCCCACCGGCGGCTGCCCCCGGGTCCTGACGGGCCTGCCGTCCGGCCTCGGCCGGCGCCGCGAGCACTCCGAGCGCCACGAGGGCGGCGGAGGCCAGCAGCACCGGCCGGCGGACGCGGTCACACCACCGAATGCGTCACCGTCCCGGTGTAGATACCGCCGACGGCGTCCGAGGGGATCGCGACCACGAGGGTCGGGTTCCAGGTCGCGGAGTTGCTGCCGGTGCCGCCGGTGTGCGAGAACGCCGTGCGGGGCACGTTGATGACCTGGGCCGCGGCCGCGTTGATCTGGCCGGGGGTGAAGGTGCCCGTGCCGAGGGTGATCGTGGCCGGGCCGGACCAGTACTTGACGTTGGCCGCCGGGATGGTCTCGCCGGGTCCCGCGCCGCCGGTGGTGAAGGCGGTGGACACGACGCTGGCGGTCCACGCGGGGGTCAGCAGGGCCCGCAGGTCCAGGACGACCACCGGGCCCATCTGACCGGAGATCGTGGTGCCCTCGGAGCCGGTGCCCAGGTTGGACGCGAGCGGCACCGAGATGGTGAGCCCACCGGACCCGACCACGGTCAGCGTCACGATGGTGTCCCCCGGTGCGGCCGCGGCGGGGCTGGCCAGCCCGACGGCGGTAGCCGCCGCGGCCAGCATCAGGGAGATGAGCCTCTTCTTCACTGAACCTCCGTTTTGCGAGGATTGGGGTGATTCCCATCACGAAGTTTAGTTAGGAATGGGGCATATCAGCCGAGAATCGCAATACCGGCGATGGCGCGATCAAAACAACCCGATGGCCGGTACGGCAGCGGCGGCCGCCGGGAAGGCGACCGCCGCGTACACCCACCCGATCAGTGCAGAATGTTGACGTTGAGTTCCCGCTCCGCGGTGCGGATGCCCTGGTAGACGGTGTCGCAGTCACCCTCCACCCCGCCGGCGAGGATGCCGTACGCGACGTGGCTGGCGAACATCGGCGCGCCGCTGTCGCCGGGCTTGCTGCAGTTGGTGGTGCGGCCCAGGTTGCGCATCGGCAGGCCGCCGAGATTCGCGGTCAGGCCGAGCTCCGTGACGTGTCCGCAATTGCTCATGCGGGTGGCCTGCCCCGTCGTGCAGACGCGCATGCCGACGACGCTCATGTTGTCGGAGCTGATGTGATAGGTCTGGTTCTCGGTCGTCTGCAGGCTCCACGTCACCATGACCCACGGCTGCGGATTCCACCCGATCTCCGACGGGTCGTCGATCCGGATCAGCGCCATGTCCCCGATGTAGGTGTCGAAGATCCAGCGGTGCACCGCGCCGATCTTGAACTCGTGCAGCCCCGCGTTCTTGCTCCACCAGTTACCGGTCCGGCCCATCGCGCAGTGCCCGGCCGTCACCAGGTACTTCTTCGTGTCGACCTTGCTCTGTGCCACGAACCCGGCCGTGCAGGACGTCACGCCCGGATAATTGATCTTCACTGCACCGCGCAGCGGTGGATCGCAGTACGGCGAGACACAGCCCGCGAACGCCGCGAACCCGCGACCCGGCGCGGCGCCGAAGACCAGACCCGCGCCGAGCCGGGCCCGCGCCGCCTCCACGAACGCCTTCTGCGCGGCGCTGAGCACCCCGTCGGCGGGCAGGCCGAGCTGCACCGCGTTGAGATCGGTGCGGATGCCCGCGCTCAGCGCCACCGCCGCCCCCGCGTTGACCCGGATCACCTCGCCGGCCAGCCAGTCGTTGTCGGCCGACAGCCGCTCCCAGGACCGCTTGACCGGGACCAGGTCGTACACCGACAGTCCCAGTTCCGCCGTGGCGGCCTTGACCGTCGCCTGGACGCCGCCGTCGACCGCGGTGGCCCCGATGGTCACCCGGTCGCCGTCGCGCACGTCGATCCACAGCCCGCCGTACCGGCTGCCGAGCTCGGCCGTGAGCCGGGTGTCGAGATCGGGCGCGACGAGCTGCCAGGCCATCCGCTGCCGGGCCTCGGCCTCGGTGATCCCCCGGTCCTTGGCGAAACCCGCCGCCTCCTCGGCGAACACGTCCACACCGGTGGGCGCGGCGGCGGCCGCGACCGGCACCAGGGGTGTGGCCAGTGCCAGCGCGAGCGCACCGGCCACGAGCCGTCTACGTCGGAACATGATGGTCTCCTCGATCATGGGGCATCCAGGAACTCACCATCGTCACCGCCGTTCCCGGCGGCCACCTCACGTCGCCCTTGTGACTGTCGGCTAGGCAGCAGCCGCCGCTTTCAGCCGTGCTTCAGAACCGCGTCAGGCGCCGCTGCCACGGTGTGGCCACGGGTGCCGAATCCCCGGCTCCCGGACCGAGAAGAGGTAGCGATGAAACTGAGCAGAAGGCTGACCCTGCTGACCATGGCCGTGGTCAGTGCCGTCGCGGTGGTGGCCGGACCCGCCGCGGCCGGTGACCGCGACCTGCGGGCCGTCACCATTAACGACGTCAAGCCCGACACCGCGCTGTCGCGGCTGCAGGCCGAGGCCGAGAAGGCGCTCGGCGTCCGGCTGCCCTCGCCCTCGCAGGTGACGCTGGTGGATTCGGCACGGGAGCTGAGCGACGAGCAGATCGCGGCGCTGGCGTCGGGCAAGGACGCCGACGGCGTCAAGCGCCTGGGTGACTACAAGGACCCGACTCCCGACACGACGGTCGACCAGGTCGCCCGCCAGATCGGGGTCGGCGACGTCGTCCTGTGGGAGTGCGTGGTCGTCTACTGGCCGCCGTATGTCATCTACTTCTGCCGGCCGCTGGTCTACCGGGCCTGACCGCCCGCACCGGGGCTCCGCGCCTGCCGCGGAGCCCCGGTTTCGCACTATGGCTGCGCCACCAGCCGGAACGACTGCGCACCGGTGCCGTTGCAGGTGAACTGCACCAGTTGCACGCTGTCGGCGGTGGAGGAGTTCGGGACGTCGAGGCACTTGCCGCTGTGCACGGACACGAAGTGGTAGTAGCCCCCGCCTTCGGCCACCGGCGTCCACTGCTGGTTGCCGCCGCCCCCGTACGCCCAGAGGTGCACGACCGCGTTGTCGGCGGCGGACACCCCGCTGACGTCGAGGACCTGCGCGGCGTTGTTGCGGTTGTTGACGCGCACGTTGCTGCCGACGGGCTGGAACTGGTACTGCTGGGCGTTGGTGTTGTTGCAGGTGTACTGCTGGATCGCGGTGCCGTTGGCGGTGCCCGCCGCACGGGCGTCGACGCACTTGCCGCTGGTCTTGTTGACGATGCCGTACCAGGTGGTCGAGGAGATCGGCCCGCCGCTGCCACCGGGGTCGGGGCAGCTGCCGCCGGTGCCGACGGTGTCCACGTGGGTGGTCCCCAGGCCCCGGTAGGCGTTGACCCGGTTACGGGCGACGTCGCCCGAGATCACCTCGTTGCCCGCGAAGTAGAGCCAGTCCACCTGCTGGATGTAGGTGCTGCGGCCACCCGAGTGACCGGAGTTGTCGATGAACCACAGGTTGTAGTTGATCGACATCGGCGTCTCGGGGTAGTACTTGTCGCCGTGGTCGGCGACCAGGGCGCCGTCGATGAAGTACTTGACCCGGCCCCCGCTCACCTGCGCCACCAGATCGTGCCAGCCGTCGTAGCTGCGGCGCTGGACGGCGTGGACGTTGTCGGCGACCCACGGCTCGGCCTGGTAGGTCTCCCAGGTGGTCTCGAAGAACGCCGGGCCGGTCTCACCCCAGCCGCCGTTGGCCAGGTACTCGAAGTCGATCTCGCCGTAACTGGGGTCCATCGCGTACGCCAGGGGGGTGATCGTGAAGAAGGTCTCCACGACGCGGTCGCCGTCGTTCCCGGCGACGGGGGCGTCGGTGAACCGGACCCGGCTGGCGTAGGTGCCCTCGAAGAACTTGCGCTGGTGGTAGATCTCGGTCTGGGCCGTGCCGCCGCCGGTGCCGTCGGTGTAGGACGACAGTTGCAGGACCTTCTGCCCGTCGGCGACGGGGAACGTCACGTTGGACGGCAGCCAGGAGGCGCCGGGGATGCCCGGCCCTCCCCCGCCGCCGCGCACCGTCCAGTGACGCGCGGCCAGATTCGGGTCGGCGGACGAGCTGTACTGGAAGTCGTCGAACAGGACGCTGCAGCTGGCGGCGACCGCGGGCAGGGGCGCGGCGACACTGACCAGCCCGGCGGCGAGCAGCAGGATCGCCGCGCCTGAGGCGGCGGGTTTTCGGAACATGAGGACCTCCCGGGACGGTGGGCATAATGTTCACTGACATATTGAGACAGTGAAAATTATGACTGTCATCCCCCCACAGTCAAGAGTTTTTAGACGGGTAACCGCTCTCCGAAACAGGTGTCTTCGCAGGAAATCTTGATGGAAGCGCTCTCACCACCCGAGACACCACTGCGGCGTGGTGGGGCGGCGGCAGGTTCAGGAGGTCGCGCTCGTGTCAGGAACCGGTGGAGCGGTCCAGTCGGCGTGCCGGGCCATCGAGCGCAGGGCGACCCGGGAGGGGGTCATCCGCATCAGCGCATTGCGCAGGCCCACAGCCACCGGGTTGCTCAGTTGCTGGCCCAGTCGGCCGATCTGTGCCGCGGCACGGGCGACCTGCTGCGACCGGGGGCGGCGCAGCCGGTCGTAGGCGGCCAGGGCGGCCGGGACGTCGTCGCGCGGGCCGCACAGCGCGGCGAGCACCACCGCGTCCTCGATCGCCTGGTTGGCGCCCTGACCCAGGTTCGGCGTCATGGCATGGGCGGCGTCGCCGAGCAGCGCGACGTGCCCGTGCACGTAGGACGGCAGCGGTGTGGCCAGGTGGCGCAGGTCGGTGCGGATCACCGAAGCCGGGTCGGTCGCGTCGAGCAGGGCGGGCACCGGTGCGTGCCAGTCGCCGAACCGCGCCCGCAGGGCCGCCATCGCGTCGTCGCAGCGGAGTCCGGCGGGCGCGTTGACCGCGGCGAACCAGTAGACGCGGCCGTCGCCGAGCGGAACCGTGCCGAACTCGGCTCCCGGTCCCCAGCTGATCGCGGCCGCGCGGGCACCGGACCAGGGTCCGGTCACGCCGAGCCAGGCGGTCGAACCGGAGTGCACCGGGCCGGGATGACCGGGCCAGAGCTGGGCGCGGACCGCGCTGTCGATGCCGTCGGCGGCCACCACGAGCGCGGCGTCCCCGGTCGTGGTCACGCCGCCGTGTCGGTAGGTGACCTGCTGCCCGACCGCGGTCACCTCCGCCGCCGTGACGATCGCCGTGGCGGGCAGGGCCGCCCGCAGCATCTCGTGCAGTTTCGCCCGGTGGATGCCCAGTGCGGCCGTGCCCCGCAGGCGGTCCATCGCGCCGGGGTCGATCCGCGAGATCCAGCGGCCCGACGCGGTGCGGGTGCCGCCGGGCGCGTCGGCCCGACCCGCGGCGCGTACGGCGTCGCCGACGCCGAGCGCGTCGAGCCCGCGCAGGCCGTTGGCCATCAGCGTCAGGCCCGCGCCGACCTCGCCGAAGCGCGGCGCCCGCTCCAGCACGGTGACCTGCCAGCCACGGCGGCGCAACCCGATGGCCGCGCACAGGCCGCCGATCCCGGCTCCGATGACTATCGCCTTCATGCCGCACCCTTTCTACAGCTGTAGAAGCGGCATACTACAGGCGTAGAAAGCGAGGGTCCACGTGGTCACCCGGTATGCCGTCATCACCGACGCCGCCATCGCGCTCGTCGCCGAGCAGGGCATGCGCGGACTGACCCACCGCGCCGTCGACGCACGGGCCGCCCTGCCCACGGGCACCACCTCGGCGTACTACCGCACCCGCAAGGCACTGATCGAAGCGCTCGTGCAGCGGCTCGCCGACCTCGACGCCGCCGATCTCCAAGCGGGCGACCTGCCCGCCGACGACGTCCCGGCGTACGCCCCGAGCATGCCCCTGAGCGACACGGACCTGGACGCGATCGCCGCCGCGACCGGCGCGCTGCTGGACCGGTGGCTGACCGACGGCCGCACCCGCGCGCTGGCCCGCTACGCCTGCGTGCTCGAGGCGACCCACCACCCGGAACTGCGCGACATCCTCGGCCACGGCACCGCCGCACGCGCGCAAGCCAGAGCCATGCTCGCCGCGGCGGGAGCGACCGACCCCCAGCGGGCCGGGGACCACTTCGTGGCCTGCGTCGACGGTCTGCTGTTCGATCGCCTCGCCGGAGCCGGGGCGCTGACGGCCCCGCCCCCGGGCACCGCGCGGAACCGCGCCGACCTCACCGCGGCGGTACGGGCACTGCTGCACGCCCTGGCGCGCTGAGCCCACCCGCGCCGACTTCCCGTTAGTTTGGGTAACGGCGGTTGCGGGCAGATTCCCGCGTCCGCGAACGAACTGATCACGCATCCGGCGAACGAAGGAGATGATGACCATGGCTGCCCTGCCACCCGTCGTCGACGCCACGGCCTGGCGCAAGGAACTGGACGAACTGCGCGCCCGAGAGAAGGCGGCGACCAGGGAACTCGACGCGATCGCCGCCCAGCGGCGCAGGCTGCCGATGGTGCGGATGCCCGACTACACCCTGGTCGGGGCTGACGGCCCGGTCCGGCTCGCCGACATCTTCGACGGCCGGTCGCAGCTGATCGTCTACAACCACATGTGGGACCCCGACCCGGACGCGACGTGGCAGTGCGGCGGCTGCACCAGCCTCACCTCGTCGTACACCCGGCTGGACTTCCTCGCCGAGTACGACGCGCGCTTCGTCGTCGTCACCCAGGGCCCGATCGACGCGGCCCTGGCCTACGCCGACCGCGTCGGCAACAAGATGACCTGGTACTCCACCGCGGACAGCCCGTTCGGAGCCGACGTCGACGCACCGCCCGGCGGCGGCTTCGCGTTCAACGTCTTCCTGCGCGACGGCGACACCGTGTACCGCACCTGGCACACCAGCGGCCGGGGCGTCGAACAGCTCACGTTCACCTTCGCCCTGGCCGACGTGCTGCCCTACGGTCGGCAGGAGCAGTGGCAGGACTCACCGCAGGGCTGGCCGCAGAGCCCGGCGTACAGCGCCTGGCTCGACTCCCCCGACATCGCCCGCCTGTACGGCCCGGCCGCGCAGTCCGAGGACACGGACCGGCGGTAGATCACCTGATCGTGCCGGGCCCCGCCGCCGACATGGCCCTGCCTCCCTGCCGCACCTGCACGAGCCGCCGTGTGAGGGTCTCCCGCAGCGCGGCGGGCAGGCCGTCGGTCTCGATCAGCTCCGGCAGCAGCTCCGGCTCGATCGCGTACGCCCGGAAGGCCCGCGCGATCGTCACCCCGTGTGACGGACGGTCCTCGACCGTCACCGGATCTCCGGCCCAGATCTCACCCTGCTCCAGTACCCGCAGGCAGGCCCCGGGGCGCAGCGACCGGGCGAACGTCTTCGTCCAGCGCGGCACACCCATCCTGCGCTGGAACGTGATGCCCGGAACACGGCCGAACACCGGCTGCAGGACCAGCCGCGGGCCGACACGCCACCGCTCGCCGATGACCGCGCCGTTGACGTCGACGCCCTCGGTGGTCAGGTTCTCGCCGAACAGCCCGTTGGCCAGCCGCCGGCTCAGCCGCGCCTGCCACCAGTCGTAGTCCTCGCGCGCGTACGCGTAAACGGCCCGATCGTCGCCACCATGCTGCGCGATGTCGAAGATCTGGTCGCCGACCAGGCCGCTGTGCAGCCCCGTCGTCATCGGCCCCGGGGCGCGCACGGTGACGAGGTGGTCGACCGGGCGTTTGGCGATACCCGTCAAGCCCACGCCCGTGGCCGGGTTACGTTCGGGCACCGCCAGATTGACCGACATGATCCTGCTCACGACCGCAACCTACTGATTCCCGGCCCGGCTCGCCTCCGCATTTCTCCCGCCGGGGCCACCGGCCTCGCCGATCGGACGGCGGACCCTGCGGCGCTCAGCGAATCGGCGGTTCCGCGGTGCCGTCAGGAGGCGGCCTCCCAGACGTGCAGGTCAAGCGTGACCTCACCCGAGCTCTTGTCCACGCCGGTGATCTTCACCCAGGCCCAGCGGCCCTCGCCGGTCTTCACACAGAACGCGGTCCCGGCACGCGTCTTCTCCTGCTCGACGCCGCGCAGCAGCGCGGTCGCCGCCTCACAGGTCTGGTGGATCGGCTCCCCGCTGACCAGCGTCATGTCACGGTACGAGGCGATCCCGTAGGGGCCCACGCCGACAGCGCCGCGGATGTCCCAGCCGGAGATCGCGTTACGCACCACGCCCCAGTTGGGAGCGTCCGAGTCGAGGTCCATCGAGTAGTAGACGGGCAGGGTTACCCCCTTGGCCGCGCGCTTGACGGCGGGCTGCCCGGCCGCACTCGTGGCCTCGGGCGACACCGCGGCAGACGGGGACGGCACCGGGGCGCTCGCCGATGGCGCGACGCTGGGACCGGGGTCGCCGGTCGGCGTGCCCGGCGTCGGCGACTGCGCGCCGCCCGGCTGGCTGGCCGCCACGACGGTCTGCTCGGGGCGCAGCAGGCGGTCGCCGGCCGCGCCGACGGCGGCGGAGACGGCGATGACCGCCAGCAGGAGGAAGGTCGCGGGCAGGGCCTGCCGGTTGATCCAGGACCGGGCGAGCCCCCAGCCGGCGAAGCCGAGCGCGATGGCGCCCAGCAGCACGATGGCGAGCGCGCCGAGGTCGGTCAGGAATTCGAGCAGGGCGACGACCGTGCTGACGACGGTGGCGATCGCCGAGAGGGCGCCGCCGCGCGACCCGGTCGCCGGGCGTTGCTGGTCCACCACTTGTCCACCTTCAGAGCGAGCAGGCGCTCTCCACACGGAGCGCCCGACTACCAGGAAGCCGAAGCCGATCCGGACTGTAATCGCGCCGATACTCACTGACGTCGGGTTGTCCTCGATCCGACTGCGCATCCGGCCGAACGGTCGGCGACCACCTCGGGACGCCGGTCAGGACGCGGCGAGGCGGAAGACCGGCCAGCCGATCTCCGTACGCCATCGCCCGGCGACGGGGGTGTCTCGCGGACCGGCCGTGTACGTCTCGTGGATCGGGCCGTCGACGGCCAGTGCGTGCCGCACCACCCACGCGCCGAGCCGGCCGTAGGTGACGTCGATGTCGTCGTGCGGGCCGTGGTGGACGGTCGACGCGAGCTCCACCGCGGGCAGCTCGACGGCCCCGATCCGGCCCGCGGCGCGCGGCTCGCGAACCGGCCGGAAGACCATCGCGGCACCGGCCCCGTCGGTGAACAGCTCGTTGGCGTACTGCCCGCCGGGCGGCCCGGTCCGCTCCCCCGGCGGGAATGCCGCGTCCAACTCCGCCATCGCCCCGTCGTACCAGGCCAGCAGCTCATCGGCGGCGACCTGGGCGCTGATCGCGGCGACGGTGCGCACGGGCACGGCCCGCACCTGCACCTCCAGCTCGTCCGGTTCGGGTCGCAGCAGCTGCCGCAGTGACGCCACGGCCGCCCGGGTGCGGTCCAGTTCGGACTCCAGTCGCCGCAGGTGACCGGCGATCAGGTCGGCGCGCCGCCGCGGGTCGCCGGTGGCGAGAATCGACTTCACCTCGGCCAACGGCACGCCGAGCTCACGGAGCCGGTGGATGACCTGCGCCGGGGGGATCTGCGCGGGGCCGTAGTAGCGGTAACCCGTGACCGGGTCGACAGTCGCGGGCTCCAGCAGCCCCGCCTCGTGGTAGCGGCGCAGCGTACGCACGCTGAGGTGGGTCAGCGTGGCGAACTCCCCGATGGTCAGCCCTTGCCTCATCTGCCCAGTCTGCGCCCTCCCCCGGGGAGAGGGTCCACGACTTGACCCTCTCCCCGGGGGAGATCCGACAGTGGGCTCATGAGCGACGTCGACTGGGCCGAAGGCCGCACGATCACCACCGCCGAACTGCCTGCCGCGATCACGGCCTACCTGCTCGCACACCGCGACCACGACGTCCCCACCGCGGTGGGGACGTTCACGCCCGACGCGGTGGTGACCGACGACGGCCACACCTACCACGGGCTGGCGGAGATAGCCGGCTGGGTGGCAAGCACGGCGAGCGAGTACACGTTCACCACCACGCTGGTCGGCGCGAGCGCGGTCGACGCCGCGCGCTACGAAGTGCGCCAGCATCTGGAGGGCGACTTCCCCGGAGGGGTGGTGGACCTGCGATACCGGTTCACGATGCACGGCGCGTCGATCGCGGCGTTGGAGATCGCAGCGTGAAGTGTATTTTCTACCAATCTTCAACTTTTAGGGGTATTTGATGAGGACCTGGTTCATCACCGGTGGGACGCCGGGCGGGTTCGGCATGGCGTACGCCGAGGCCGCGCTCGAGGTCGGTGACCGGGTGGTGCTGACCGCCCGCAGCACCGGCCCGTTGCGGGAATGGGAGCAGGCCCAGCAGGGCCGGGCGCTCGTGCTGGCACTGGACGTCACCGACGCCGACCAGGTCCGGCGGGCGGTGGCCGCGGCCGAGGAGCACTTCGGTGGTATCGATGTGCTGGTCAACAACGCGGGCCGGGGCTGGTACGGGTCGATCGAGGGCATGGCCGACGCCGCCGTGCGGCAGCAGTTCGAGCTGAACTTCTTCGCGGTGCTGTCGGTCGTCCGGGCCGTGCTGCCGGGCATGCGGGCCCGGGGCAGCGGCTGGATCGTCAACATGTCGTCGGTCGCGGGTCTGGTCGGCGTGACCGGCTTCGGCCACTACAGCGCCACCAAGTTCGCGCTCGAGGCCGTGACGGAGGTGCTTCGCACGGAGGTGGAGCCGCTGGGTGTCCGGGTCCTGGCGGTGGAGCCGGGAGCCTTCCGCACCCGGGCGTACGCCGGTTTCGCCGACGAGCCGATCAGCGAGCCGGTCGCGGCGTACCTGCCGATGCTGGAACAGGTCCGCTCCGCGATGGTCGGCCAGGACGGCAGGCAGCCCGGCGATCCGCGCCGTGGCGTACGCGCCGTGATCGCCGCCCTGGCCCAGGACCCGCCGCCCCGCCGCCTCGTGCTCGGCGGCGACGGGTTCGACACCGTCGTCACCGCGCTGGAGCGGGACCTGGCCGAGGTGCGCGCGGCCGAGAGCGTCTCCCGCGGCGCCGACTTCCCCGCCTCCTGACCGGCGTCCACGTCTCGATGGCCGTGGCGGGATGTCCCAGGCAGCCGTTACCGTCGAGCCCATGTCCAGCCCCGCAGACGTGCCACAGGAGATCCTCGACCGGTTGCGGTCGATCTGCCGGCGGCTGCCTGAGACGTACGAGGAACCGGCGTGGATCGGCGTCCGCTGGCGGATACGCGCGCGCACCGTCGCCCACGTCTACACGCCGGACCCGGCACGCTCACCGGTCTACGCCGAACATGTGGTCGACGGCTCGCCGCCGACGGTGCTGACGTTTCGCACCCCGGTCGACGAGCTGCTCGGACTGACCGCCCAGGGCTTCCCGTACTTCCGCGCGCCCTGGGGCCACAACGTGGCCGCCGCCATCCTCGGCGAGCACACCGACTGGGCCGAGATCGCCGAGCTGATCACCGACAGCTACGGCGAGATGGCCCCGAAGTTCCTCGTCGCCCAGATCGCCGGGCCGTCGACATACAGGTAGACCTCCCTCGTGCGGCCTCGCGATCAGGCGGCCGACAGCGGGTCGGCGCCGTCGCCGTCGCGGATCAGCAGGTCCAGGTCGACGTAGTAGCGGCCCGACTCCCGCAGCTCGCCCAGCAGCACCCGCCGGGCGGCGTCGGCCACCAGCGCACCGCCGAGGCCGACCCCCGAGGCGAGCTGCGGCCAGCTGCTCAGCTCGACGCCGATGCGCGGGATCGAGGCGGCCAGCTTCGGGCTGATCTCGCCGATCATCTTGAGCACGTTGTCGATCACCTCGGCGCGGCTGAGGCCGTCCAGGTCCGCCGAGGTGGTCGGGCCGAGGATGCCGTGCAGCAGCGGCCGGTCGGGCTCCAGGTCGTAGCGTTCGATGTCGAGCATGCCGCGGTCGTTGGTGTCCATCAGCACCGGGATGCGGCAGGTCCGGGCCCATTCGCGGGCGGCGAGTTTGATGCGCGGCTCGTCGCACTCCTCGACCAGCAGGTCGATCGGGCCGCTGCCGCCGAGGAAGAACCGCTTGATGTTGTTGTCGTGCAGGCCGTCGGGGTAGACGTCCACGTCGAGGTAGGGGTCGAGTTCGAACAGCTGGCGGGCCGCGATGACGGTCTTGTTGACGCCTAGCTCGTGCACCCCGGCCCGCAGCCGGTTGAGGTTGGACAGGGCCAGGGTGTCGAAGTCGGCGAGGGTGAACGCGGTCGCGACGCCCTCCGTGGCCAGGGTCAGCGCGGCGCTGTTGCCGACCGACAACCCGATGACGCCGATGCGGCGGCCGGCCAGGCTGCGCTGCTGCTCCCGGCTGATCTTGCCGCGGTTGCGGTCGGTGCGCAGCAGGCGGAAGTCGTCGCGGTCCAGCAGGTGCACCAGCCGTCCCGACCACGGGTAGAACACCCAGGTACCGGCCTGCCACGGCTCGGCGCCGCCCAGGTGCTCGGCGGCGAGGCGGGCCAGCCGGCCCTGGTCGCCCTTCAGCGGCGGGTGCAGCGTCGCGACCAGGTCGGCGACCTGCTCGGCGTAGGTGTCGCAGACTTCGCGCACCCGTCCCGAGGTCAGCAGCTGCTCGAACCGCTGCCGGTCGCCGCCGTCGCCGAGCCGGAACAGTTCGGGCCGCCAGGCGAGCACGTCGCCCTCGCGTTCGCGCAGGGCCAGCAGGTCCGGGATCGTCACGTGTGCTCCTTCTACACCAGCCCGGCCGGGCCGGAGGCCGACAGAGCCGCCGGGGCGGCCGACTCCATGATGGACACCTCGGGCCCGTCGGGCTTCCACTCGTGCGCCAGTACGGAGTAGCTGACGACGTCGTGCCATACGCCATGGGTGTGGAACAGCTCGCGCATGAACCCCTCCTGGACCAGGCCGAGGCGGGTCATGCGCTCGTGCATGCGCAGGTAGTCGGTGCGCCGCCCGCCCCAGATCCGGTGCAGGGCCAGCGGGCCGAACCCGTACGCCATGAGCAGGCGGGAGGCGGTCACGCCCCGGCCCACGCCCGGGGACTCGGGGATCACGATGAGGCCGCCGAGCATCGCGTTGCGGCCGTACTCCTCGACCAGCAGCCGGACCACCCCGACCAGGTCGGGTGCGCCGTCGACGGTGATGGCCAGGGTGTACTGGGTGCGGGGTGCCCGGCGGGCCGCGGCCAGGTGCGCGTCGAGCGCCTCGGGCACCTGCTCGGCGGCCAGCTGGTCGAAGCCCATGAACTGGGTCAGGTCGGGATCGGTGTAGAGCCTCGTCAGCGCGGGCAGGTCCTGCTCGCCCAGCTCCCGCAGCACGATGTCCCCACCGTCGATGGTCACCGGAAAGGGCACGCGGCACCCCTCTAGTCTGCTGAACCCATGGCCGTGACTTCGATGTCCGCCGATCTGTTGCAGCGTAGGGGATGCGGCGGGGCGGCCACCTCCGCCAGCCGGGTGGGGCCATCGAGCCACGTCGACACCGCCGACCGGCCACGCAGCCGACACGGCCACCCGGACCGCCGTCGACGCCGGCAGCGCTGTGACCAGGCAGAACGGCTCGTTTCCCGAGGTCGGCCTGCTCGTTCCTCCTGGCAGACGCCGCCCTCGGGGTGGCGCGCGGCAGTGGCGGAAGGTGTGCGACGTGGTCGACCGCAGGCGGATTCTTCAGGCGAGCGTGGCCATCGGCGCCGCCGCGGCGCTGTCCCAGCAGGCCGGCTGGGCCTGGGCGGCGGGCCGGGCGGGCGCCCTGCACCCGAGGAAGATCCGCAAGTACGTCACGCCGCTGACGGTCCCGCCGGTGATGTCGCCCGAGCGGCGCGAGAAGGACGGCCCGGACCACTACCGGATCGGCGTACGCCAGTTCCGGCAGCAGATCCTGCCCAAGGGTATGCCGCGCACCACCGTCTGGGGCTACGGGGACGTGTCCCGGCCGGGCAGGTTCCGGACCCCGGCGGGCACCATCGAGGCGACCGTGGACCGCCCGGTGCGCGTCACCTGGGTCAACGAACTCGTCGACGGCTCCGGGGGCTTCCGCCCGCACCTGCTGGCGGTGGACCCCACCCTGCACTGGGCCAACCCGCCGGGCGGCGAGTCCGGCCGCGACTCCCGGCCCACCTTCACCGCGACGCCCGGCCCCTACCGGGGGCCGGTGCCGATCGTCACGCACCTGCACGGCGGCCGCTCGACACAGGACAGCTGCGGCTACCCGGAGGCCTGGTACCTGCCGCAGGCCCGCGACATCCCCCACGGGCACGCCACCGTCGGCACCTTCCACGACGCGTTCGGCGAGGAGTTCACCCACCGCCACGGCACCGCCTGGCAGCCCGGCTCGGCGACCTTCCACTACGGCAACGACCAGCGCGCGGCCACACTGTGGTATCACGACCACGCCCTGGGCCTGACCCGCCTCAACGTGTACGCCGGACTGGCCGGGTACTACCTGCTGCGCGGTGGTGCCGCGGACCTGCCGCCCGGCGTGCTCCCGGGGCCCGCGCCGCGGCTGGGCGACCGGCCCGGCACCCGCTACCACGAGATCCCGCTGATGGTGCAGGACCGCTCCTTCAACACCGACGGCTCGCTGTTCTACCCGGCCAGCCGCGCCTTCACCGACGACGCGGGGCCGTACCTGCCCGACGGCCCGTTCCCGCCGATCTGGAATCCGGCGTTCCTCGCCGACACCATGATGGTCAACGGCAGCACCTGGCCGGTGCTGGAGGTCGAACCGCGCCGCTACCGGCTGCGGCTGCTCAACGCCTGCAACAGCCGGGTGCTGATCATGAAGATCGCGGCGGACCGGCTGGCCGCGCGCCCGGCGCCCGCCGCGCTTCCGATCTGGCAGATCGGCAACGACGGCGGCTTCCTGCCCGAACCCGTGTCACTGCAGCAACTGCTGCTCGGCCCCGCCGAGCGGGCCGACGTCATCGTGGACTTCACCGGCCTGCGCGAGGGCACCGAGCTCTACCTCATCAACGAGGGCCCGGACGTGCTCTGCGCCGACGACTTCAACCCGTCGGACCCGGCCACCACCGGCCAGGTCATGAAGTTCACCGTCGGGAGGCTGACCGGCCGGGACCGCAGCGTCGCGCCCGAGGACCTGGACCTGCCCCGGATCCGGCCACTCGGCCACGAGACCAGGACCCGCCGCCTGGCCCTGGACGAGGAACTCGGGCACGACCACTCGGTCAAGATGATGCTCTACACGATCGGCGCGGACGGGCACGCCGACCCGCGCCACTGGCACGACCCGGTCACCGAGCAGCCCGCCCTCAACAGCACCGAGGTCTGGGAGCTGCACAACTGGAGCGCCCACGCCCACCCCGTCCACCTGCACGTGGTCCAGTTCGAGGTCCTCGGCCGGGGCAAGGACGGCAGGCAGCGACCACGGCCGGGCGACCGCGGCCTGAAAGACACCGTCCTGGTCTTCCCGGGCGAGATCACCCGGGTGAAGGCCGCCTTCGACCTGGCGGGGCGCTATGTGTGGCACTGTCACCTGCTCGAACACGAGGACAACGACATGATGCGGCCGTTCCTCGTGCGGTGACCTCAGTGACCGTGTCCCACGCTCGCGGCGTCGCTGTCCGCTCTGGCCGGCAGCAGCAGCGCAGCGATGATCACGGCGATGGACAGGACCACGCCGATGATGAACGCCAGCCGCATGCCGTCCAGGCTGGCGGCCGTGGCGGCGACCCCTTCGGCCTTAAGCGCGTCGGCGCGCGCGCTCATCACGGTGACCACGAGTGCGGTGCCGAAAGCCGCCGCCACCTGCTGCAGTGTGCCGAGGATGGAGCTGCCGTGGGCGTAGAGGTGCGGCGGGACCGCGCCGAGGCCCAGGGTGAACACCGGCGTGAAGGTCGCCGCCAGCCCGACCATGAGCATCGCGTGCAGGCCGAGGATCTGCCAGTACGGCATGGTCATCGAGACCTGGGTGAAGCCGGCGAGCGCCAGCGAGATCGCGATCGCGCCGGGGATGACCAGGACCCGGCCGCCGAACCGGTCGAACAGGCGGCCCACGGTCGGACCGAGCAGGCCCATGGCCACGCTGCCCGGCATCACCAGCAGCCCGGCCTGTAGGGCGCTGAGGCCACGGATGTTCTGCAGGTACAGCGGCAGCAGGATCATCGAGCCGAGCATGGCCATGAACGCGACCGACATCAGGATCAGTGAGATCGTGTACGTCCGGTGCTTGAGGGTGCGCAGGTCCATCAGCGGCGACCCGAGCTTCTGCAGCGACACCTGGCGCAGTACGAACACGGCGATGGCGGCCAGCCCGGCCACCACGATCCCGGCGGCCAGGCCGACGCTGGCGTCCTGGAACCGGCTGAGCCCGTAGACCAGGCCGCCGAAGCCGAGGGCGGCCAGCACCACGCTGAACCAGTCGATGGTGCCCGCCTCGGGCTCGCCGATGTTCTCCAACTGCTTCATGCCACCCCAGGTGATCAGGGCGGCGATGGGCAGCACGACGGCGAACAGCAGCCGCCAGGACCCGAGGCTCAGGATCACTCCCGACAGCGCCGGGCCCATGGCGGGGGCGACCGAGATGGCCAGCGAGACGTTGCCCATGACCCTGCCCCGGTCGCGTTCGGGCACCACGTGCATCAGCGTGGTCATCAGCAGCGGCATCATCACCGCGGTGCCGGAGGCCTGGATGATGCGCGCGCCGAGCAGCACCTCGAAGCTCGGCGCGACGATGGCCAGCGTGGTGCCGAGCAGGAACAGACCCATGGCCGTGGTGTACGCGCCGCGGGTGGAGACCCGTTGCAGGAACCAGCCGGTTACCGGGATCACCGCTGCCATGGTCAGCATGAAGGCGGTCGACAGCCACTGCGCGGTCTGCTCGGTGATTCTCAACGCTTCCATCAGGTTCGGGATGGCGTTGATCATGATCGTCTCGTTGAGGATGACAACGAACGTGGCCAGCACCAGCAGCCGGATCACCGGCGGTGTGCGACCTGGGACCGCGGTCGCGGACGTGGCGGGTGAGTCGAGCAGCTGGCTGGGCACGGTACCTCGATCGGGTTGTCTGGGAGTCCTGCTGGCAGTCGTTGTCACACCAACCCTGACTGACGCCACCGACAAAACTCATCGCAGCGACCTACTCTGCGGCAAGTTCATCCAGAAATCATCCTGTTTTCACCACGGTGGATGAAGCCCGTCGACGAGCAGGGGCCGGCGGGTACGTCCGGCATCAGCGGTGAGCAGGCGGGCCGGGCCGCCGCGCGGCGGTGATCTGGCCGCACGTTCGCCCACAGCCGGGTAGCCCGGCCTGCACTACCGTGGACCACCATGGACTTCACCCCCGCCCTGCCCCGCTTCGACGTACGCGACCAGGTAGCCCTCGTCACCGGTGCCGCCCGGGGACTGGGCCGGGCCATCGCGCTGGCGCTGGCCGAGGCCGGTGCCCACGTGGCGCTCGGGCTGCGCGACGTGCACGCCGACGCGGGTGTCGCCGACGAGATCGCCGCACGGGGACGCCGCGCGCTGAAACTCCAGCTCGACGTCGCCCGCACCGAGCAGATCACCCCGGCGGTCGAGGCGACCGTACGCGAGTTCGGCCGCCTCGACATCCTCGTCAACAACGCCGGTATCGCCCCGGAGAGCCTTGCCGAACACGTCACCGAGGACGCCTTCGACGCGACTCTCGCCGTCAACCTGAAGGGCACCTTCTTCACCAGCCAGGCCGCCGGCCGCGTCATGATCGGGCAGGGACACGGCCGGATCGTGAACCTCGGCTCGCAGGCGGGCACGATCGCCCTGCCGGGCGAGTCCGTCTACTGCATGACGAAGGCGGCCATCGCGCACCTGACCAAGTGCCTCGCGGTGGAGTGGGGCCCGCACGGCATCACGGTCAACGCGGTCGCGCCGACGTTCGTGCGTACGCCGGGGACCTCGGCCGTGCTCGCCGACCAGGCGTTCCACGACGACGTGGTGGAACGGATCGCCGCCCTGCACCGGATCGGCGAGCCGATCGAGGTCGCGGGCGCGGTGGTGTTCCTCTGCTCCCCCGCCGCCTCGCTGATCACCGGCGAGACCCTGATGATCGACGGCGGGTGGACGGCACGCTGAGCCCGGACCCGGCCGCCGCGTGCGGGCACCCCGGATGTCGTGCCGGGGCACGCCCTGGCAGATGATGGACGGCGATGAGGCGGCCGACACTGTTCCTGACCGTGGGACTTCCCTGCACCGGGAAGACCACGGCTGCCCGGCGCATCGAGGCCGAGCAGAACGCGCTTCGCCTGACCAAGGACGAGTGGGTCAAGGCGCTCTACGGCGACGAGAATCCGGCGTCGGCCCAGGACGTGATCGAAGGACGGCTCATCCAGATCGGGCTGCGCGCCCTCGAACTGGGCAGCAACGTCGTGATCGACTACGGCCTCTGGAGCCGGGACGAGCGCTCCGCGCTACGCCAGGCGGCAGCGGACCGGGGCGCGGCGGTGGAACTGCGCTACTTCGAGGTCACCCCGGCCGAGCAGCGCAGGCGGCTCGATCAGCGCCAGGCCGAGGCCCCGCACACCACGTGGCCCATGTCCGACGAGGAACTCGCCGCGTGGGCCGCGTTCATCCAGATCCCGACCCCGGGCGAACGCGACGGCAGTGAACCCGTCGGCGATCCCCCGGCCGGATTCGCGACCTGGGACGCGTGGCGCACCCATCGCTGGCCGCCGTCGGTCTCGTGACAGGCTCCGCGCAGGGTGGTTCAGGCCAGGCCTCGACGACGCCTCCGATGCGACGAGGTCAGTGGCAGGTGCCGGTGCCCGTGTCAGTGAAACAGCGGGTGGTGCCACCTCGCCACCGTGCGGCGCGCCGACTCCTGCGGTGTTATCAGCTGGGCGAGGGTGGTCGCAGTCGCTTGCGCTCGACGATGCTGGTCGCGGTCACCACGCTCAGCGGCGGCACGTCCTTGGCGACCACCGCGCCCGCGCCGACCACCGAGCCGTGGCCGATCGTGACACCGGGGGTGATCGTGGCCGCGGCGCCGATCCACACGTCGTCGCCGATGACGATGGGCGCGTACGTGATGAAGCCGAAGCGCTCGTCGACCTCGACCGGGTGACCCGCCGTGCTCAGCGTGACCCCCGGCCCGATCAGCACGCGGTCGCCGATGGTGATGCCGCCGAAGTCCAGGAATTGACATCCTCTCCGCCCTAAAGGACGGAGATTCCCTCCACGCTGCGCGTGGAACACGCAACGTCCGGGTGGGTTACCGCTTCGCCGCGCGGTGCCGGAACGAGTCCCGGTCTTGCCTGCGCTCCACGGTCGTTGAAGTCCGCCTGCCCGGCGGCCTTGACGTTGATGGCGGCGTTGACGTCCCGGTCGTGGGCTGCTCCGCAAGGGCAGTCCCACGCTCGGATATCCAGCGCCATATTCTCGTTGATCCGACCACACGCCGAGCACATCCGGGTGGATGGAAAGAACCGGTCCACCCTGGCGAAGGTGCGCCCGTACCGGGCGGCCTTGTACTCCAACATGCCCGTGAACGACGCCCATCCGGCGTCGTGCACAGATTTCGCCAGCCGGGTCCGGCCGAGACCGACCACGCACAGATCCTCGACGTACACCGCTTGGTTTTCGCGGATGATCCGTGTCGAGAGTTTGTGCTGCCAGTCCCGGCGGGTGTCTGCCACCCGGGCGTGCGCCCTGGCGACCTTCACGACGGCCTTCTTCCGGTTCTGACTGCCCCGTTGCTTGCGGGACAGGTCTTGCTGGAGCCGTTTGAGCTTGCGGGCCGCCCGGCGCAGGAACTTCGGCGCGGCCACCTTCGTGCCGTCGGACATGACCGCGAAGTGGGTCAGGCCCAGGTCGATACCGACCTCGGAGTCCGCTTCGGGCAGCGTCTCGTCCTCGGCCGTCTGCACGACGAACGAGGCGAAATATCGGCCTGCCGCATCCTTGATGATCGCCACGGACGACGGGTCCGCCGGCAGGGTCCGCGACCAGCGGACGTCCAGGTCGCCGATCTTCGGCAGGCGCAGGCGGCCGTTGTCCAGGACCCTGAACCGGGAGTTCTTCGTGAACCGGATGGCTTGGCGGTTGTCCTTGCGGGACCGGAACCGGGGCGGGGCCACCTTGCGGCCCTTGCGCTTGCCGGTGAGCGAGGCGAAGAAGTTGCGGTAGGCGGTGTTCAGGTCCGCCAGTGCCTGCTGCAACACCACGCTGGATACCTCGCCCAGCCATGCCCGTTCCTCGGTCGCCTTGGCCTCGGTGATCAGCCGCCGGGACAGCTCGCCGTCCGAGAGGTACTTCTCACCCGCCTCCCGCGCTTGCTGGCGTAGGTGCAGCCCGTCGTTGAACACCACCCGGGCGCACCCGAACGACCGGGACAGCGCCTCGCGCTGCGCAGTGTCCGGGTACACCCGGTAGTTGTAACGGAGCTGCACGAGAAGCACTGTACCATGTTGGTTTATGGCTGATCTCGAAGACATCCGCACTGGCAGACACTGTGTTTTTGCTCTGCACGCCCACTTGGTCTTCGTGACCAAATTCCGGCACAGGGTGTTCAGTGACCGGCACCTCGCCCGGATGGAAGAGATCATGCGGGCGGTCTGCGCGGACTTCGAGACCGAACTGGTCGAGTTCAACGGCGAGAACAACCACGTCCACCTGCTCGTCAACTTCCCGCCCAAGGTCGCCCTGGCGAAGCTGGTCAACAGCCTCAAAGGCGTCTCGTCGCGGCGGATGCGCCAGGAGTTCCCCGACCTGGTCCGGCACTACTACCGGGCAAACAAACTCTGGTCGGGTTCCTACTTCGCGGGCTCCGTGGGCGGGGCGCCGCTGAGTGTCGTGCGTCAGTACATCGAGCAGCAGAACCGCCCGGTTTAAGGCACTGCTCGGGCCTGACGGCCCTCCCAGCGCAGGCCTTCACCCCCGCCCTGAAGGGCGGAGCACTGGCCCGCAACCCGGTAGCACCCCTGATTGATGAACACCCGCTCGCCGAACGTGGCCCCGAGCCCGTAGTCGCAGTAGAACGGCGGCAGGATCGACAGCGAGCCGGGAACGGGCCCACCGAAGATCTCGGCTAGCACCGTCCCGCGCGCGTCCAGGTCGTCGAACGGCAGCGTGTTCAGCCGAGCGGTCAGACCCATGACGACCTGTGCACGCCGGGCGAAGGCTCGCGATTGCGGCGTGCCCGTCGGCAGGCGTTGCTCGTTGCGCACCCGGCGATTCTGCCAGTGCGGCCACGTCTCAGGCAGAGCCGCCTCCACGTGCGGCCCCGCCACCGGAGTGATCATCCTCACCCGGAACGGCACCACGCACGGCGGACATCCGCCCGCGGCAGCACCGGACTTGACTTCTACTGGACGTAGAAGGAAAGTTTAGGCGACCCTAATTTAGGGCAGCCTCCCCTACCTATGGGCAGCGCTGCCGCATCACGATACCGACCGGCCACACCCCGGCCAGCAGACCACGAGGTGTCCCATGCCGAACGTCTTCCTGCCCACCTTCCTCATCGGGTTACGGGAAGGCCTGGAGGCGACCCTGGTCGTCACCATCCTGGTGGCGTTCCTGGTCAAGTCCGAGCGTCGGGACCGGCTGCGGTTCGTATGGCTCGGCGTCGCCGTCGCGGCGGCACTGTCGGTCGGCTTCGCGGCGGTGCTGCAGTACACCAGCGCGCACCTGGAGTTCGAGCGACAGGAACTGTTCGAGGCGGTCACCTCGATCCTGGCCGTCGTCTTCGTCACCTGGATGATCTTCTGGATGCGCCGCGCGGCCCGGTCGATCTCCGGTGAACTGCGCGCCAAGCTCGACGCCGCCATCGCCCTGGGCCCGCTCGCCGTGGTGGTCACCGCGTTCCTCGCCGTCGCCCGCGAAGGCCTGGAGACCTCGCTGATCTTCTTCGCGACCGTGCAGGGCGCGACCTCGACCTGGTCGGTGGCGGCGATCGTCGGCGGCATCGCGACCTCGGTCCTGCTCGGCTTCCTGATGTACCGCAGCGCGCTGCGGATCAACCTGACAAAGTTCTTCACCTGGACCGGGGTGCTGCTGGTCCTGGTCGCGGCCGGCATCCTCAAGTACGGCGTGCACGACCTGCTCGAAGCGGGGGTGCTGCCCGGCCTGAACACGATCGCGTTCGACATCTCGGCGGTGCTGCCGCCGACGACCTGGTACGCCGAACTGCTGCGCGGGATGTTCAACTTCACGCCCGCGCCGACCGTGCTGGAGACGATCGCCTGGGTCGCGTACGCCGTGCCGGTCCTCGTGCTCTTCCTGCTGCCGCACCGGCCGACCCGGCCGGGCGCCCCCGTCTCGCCCACACCCGTCGCCGAGCCGGCCGCCAGCGTCGGCGACCGCTGAACCACCCCCGAAAACACCGATCCCCTATAGGAGTCACCCATGCGCAAGCTCTCCGTGCTGACGGCGACCGCCGTGCTCGGTCTGGGCATGTCGGCCTGCACCACCGACCCGGAGCCGGCCGCCACTGGCGACACCACCGGCCCGATCGCGGTCAAGGCGTCCGACACCGCGTGCGAGGTCGGCCGCGCCGAGACCGCCGCGGGCACCGTGACGTTCACGATCGCCAACGGCGGCGCGAAGGTGACCGAGTTCTACGTGTACGCCGCCGGTGACCGGGTGATGGGCGAGGTCGAGAACATCGCGCCCGGCCTGACCCGGGAGCTGAAGGTCGAGCTGACCTCCGGCACGTACGAGACGGCCTGCAAGCCGGGCATGATCGGCAAGGGCATCCGGGGCGCGTTCAAGGTCACCGGGTCGGCCGCGCCGCTGACCGCCGACGCCAAGCTCGCCGAGGCGACGGCGAACTACCAGCGCTACATCCAGAGCCAGACGGCGGCGCTGCTGCCCAAGACCGAGGAGTTCGTGAACGCGGTCAAGGCCGGCGACGCCGAGAAGGCCAAGGCGCTGTTCCCGATCGCGCGCACCTACTGGGAGCGCATCGAGCCCGTCGCCGAGATCTTCGGCGACCTGGACCCGAAGATCGACGGCCGCGCCGAGGTCATCGAGGAGGGCATGGCCTTCACCGGCTTCCACCGCCTGGAGCAGGACCTGTGGGAGAAGAAGGACATCTCCAAGTCCGGGCCGATCGCCGACCAGCTGCTGGTCGACGTCAAGGAGATCGTGGCCAAGGCCAACGCGGAGAAGCTGTCGCCGCTGCAGCTGGCCAACGGCGCCAAGGAGCTGCTGGACGAGGTCGCCTCCGGGAAGATCACCGGCGAGGAGGACCGCTACTCCCACACCGACCTGTGGGACTTCGCCGCCAACGTCGAGGGTTCGAAGGCGTCCGTGCAGGCGCTGCGCCCGACCCTGGAGGAGCGCGCCCCGGAGCTGGTCACCGCGCTGGACACCGCGTTCGCCAACGTGGAGACCGCGCTGGGCAAGCACCGCGCCGGTGACGGCTGGAAGCTGCACAACCAGCTCAGCCAGGCCGAGCTGAAGGAGCTCAGCGACGTCATCAACGCCCTCGCCGAGCCGATCAGCAAGGTCGCGGCCGTCGTCGCCAAGTGACACCGGGTCCGGCGGCCGGTGGTGCGCACACCACCGGCCGCCGGACCACTCCCCTGGAGGTAGCACCATGGTTTCCCGCAGAACGGCCCTGACCACGGCCGGAATCGGTATCGCAGGCGCCGCCGGGGCCGTCGCGGTGGGGTCGGCCTTCGTCGGCGGCACGCCCACCCCGGCCTCGGCGTCGCCGGCCGCGCCGGTGGCGTTCTTCGGCGAGCACCAGGCCGGGATCGTCACCCCCGCGCAGGACCGGCTGCACTTCGCCGCGTTCGACGTGATCACCAAGGACCGGGCCAAGCTGGTCGAGATGCTGCGCGAGTGGACCGCCGCCGCCGCCCGGATGACCGCCGGCCGCGACGCCGGACTGCTCGGCGCGGTCGGCGGCCAGGCCGAGGCCCCACCCGACGACACCGGCGAGGCCCTGGGCCTGCCCGCCTCCGGGCTGACCCTGACCATCGGCTTCGGCCGCAGCCTGTTCCGCGACGCGGCCGGCCTCGACCGGTTCGGCATCGCCGACCGGATCCCGGCCGCCCTGGAGCCCCTGCCGCACTTTCCCGGCGACGCGCTGCGCCCCGAGATCAGCGACGGCGACCTGTGCGTCCAGGCCTGCGCCAACGATCCCCAGGTCGCCGTACACGCGATCCGCAACCTGGCCCGGATCGGCTTCGGCACCGTGTCGATCCGCTACTCGCAGCTCGGCTTCGGCCGCACCTCCAGCACCTCACGCGACCAGGCCACCGCCCGCAACCTGATGGGCTTCAAGGACGGCACCCGCAACCTCAAGCTGGAGGACACCGACCTGCTGCGCGAGCAGCTGTGGGCCCGCGCCGAGGACGGCGCGGCGTGGATGGCCGGCGGCAGCTACCTGGTGACCCGCCGCATCCGGATGACCGTCGAGACCTGGGACCGGACCTCGCTGGCCGAGCAGGAGGCGATCTTCGGCCGGGACAAGGGCGAGGGCGCGCCACTGGGCCAGGCCAAGGAGTTCGACGAGCCCGACTTCAACGCCCGGGGTGACGACGGTGAGCCGGTGATCGCCAAGCAGGCCCACATCCGCCTCGCGCATCCGGACTTCAACAACGGCGCGCACCTGCTGCGCCGCGGCTACAACTTCGTCGACGGCTCCGACGGGCTGGGCCGCCTGGACGCCGGGCTGTTCTTCATCGCCTACCAGCGCGACCCGCGAAAGCAGTTCGTGCCCGTGCAGCGCAGCCTGGCCCGCGCCGACGTGCTCAACGAGTACATCCGGCACGTGTCCAGCGGCCTGTGGGCCTGCCCGCCCGGGGTCACCGGCGACGGCGACCACTGGGGCCGCACCCTGTTCAGCTGAGCCCGTCAGGCCCCCCGCCGGTGTCACGTGGCAGACTCGACCGCGCAGATCCGGCGGGAGGCCCTCATGTTCGACCATTTCCTGTGGTCCGTCATCGTCGCACCCGTCCTGGTCAGCATCACGGTGCGGTTGCTGGCCGACCGTCTGCCGCCGGGCCGGGCGGCCCGCGTCGTGGCCTGGTCGGCCGCCGCCACGGCCGCTGCCAGCATCGCCAACCTGACGTTGTTCACGCTGAAGGCCGTCGCGCAGCTGCCGGTGGTCGGCGCGCTCTTCCACTGGTCGGCGGGCATCGTCTACGCGGACACCGCCGACGTCGCGTGGGCGCCGACGCTCAGCGCGGTGCTGCTGGCCACCTCCGTCATCCCGGCGGTGCTCAAGGCGCGCCGGCACCGTCGTGTCCTGGCCGAAGCCCGCCGCTACAGCGACGGCACCGCGACGGTGCTGACGATCCCCGACGAGCGCCCGCAGGCGTTCGCGGTGCCAGGACGGCCGGGCCGCATCGTCGTCACCACCGGCATGCGCGCCCACCTCGACGACCTCCAGCTCGACGCCGTCATCGCGCACGAGCGGGCGCACCTGGACCACAACCACCACCGGCTGGTCGCGATGGCCGACATCGCCTCGGCCGCGCACCCGGCGCTGTGGTGGGTCGCCCGCCATGTCGGCTACCTGGTCGAGCGTGCCGCGGACGAGCAGGCCGCCCAGGCCGTCGGCAGCCGCCGGACCGTCGCGCAGGCGATCGGGCGGGCCGCGCTGGGCGCGGCGGCGGCCCCCGGACTCGGCTTGTACGCGGCGGGGCGGGGCGGCGCGGTTCCCCAGCGGGTGGCGAGCCTGCTGGCCCCGCCGCGCTCGGCGACCGCACCCTGGTATCTGGTGCCCGCGCTGCTCGCCCTGTCCTCGCTGGTCTGGACCGCTGAGGCGGCGTACGACCTCGGCGAACTGCTCGTCAAAGCCAGCGGAGCGCAGTGACCGTGCCGCACCGGCGCGGGCGTCCACGTTGTCCGGACCTGGTGCGGGCCGACGCGGGCAGTGGCCGGGCGGGCCCGCCGCAGCGATAGAGTCGGTCTTGATGAGCACTATCCGACCAGACGGCGCCGACTCCGGCCGCCGCCGCTCCGGCCAGCTGGAGTCGCAGATCGTCACGGTGCTGACCGATGCCGGTCTGGCGCTGACACCCGGTGAGGTGCGCGACCGGCTGGCTCCGGAGGCCGACCTCTCCTACAGCACGGTCGTGACCATCCTCGGCCGGCTGCACATCAAGGGCGCGGTGATCCGCGAGCGCGACGGGCGGGCATACCGGTATGCCGCGGTCCGCGACGCCGCCGGGCTGGTCGCCGAACGCATGACCCGCCTGCTGTCCGCCGAGAGCGATCGCACGTCGGTGCTGCGCCGCTTCCTGGGCAGCCTCGACGCCGGGGACGAGCGGATCCTGCGCGACCTGCTGCGCGACGAAGCCGAATAGTTTCCACCAGCGCGGACACCGGACGTCCCGAGCCTCTGTTAACTTCTACACTTTGTAGAAGCTGGTGGAGGCGGCCTGTGGCACTGTCACTGGAGGACGTGCTGCTCATCATGCTGCACGCCCGCCCCACCACCGCCTTCGACCTGCACGCCCGCCACCAGCAGACCTTCGGCCACCAGGGCGCGGTGGGGCTCGGCCGGGTGCTGGCGGCGGTCAACCGGCTGCGGCGCACCGGCCACCTGGTCGAAGACCGCGCCGCTGCGGCGTCCACGCGGACGGCCAACCGGACCCTGCTCACGCTGACCGAAGCCGGACGCCGACGCCAGCGGACGCGCCTGGTCACCGTCGAGCCGGCCGCGACGCCCGACGAGATCGTCGCGCAGGGCCTGCTCGCCCTGGAGGCCGCCGAGCCGGCCGACTTCGACGAGTTCACCCATCGCGCCCTGGCCCTGCTGCGCCTGCGGCAGGGCGAACGCGCGGCCGTGCCGCCATCGGCCATCGAAGCCGCGCGGGTCTCGTTCGACCAGGAGGTGCTGCGGGCGCTGGTGGTATGGCTGCACCAGCTGCCCGCCCAGCGCACCGCCCTGCAGCGCCACCCGGCGTGACCGGCGGGTCTCGGTCCACATTGGCCGCTTGCCCGGTGCGCCGACAATGACGGCGTGGACGAGCTGAAGCAGATCGGCGCCTGGGCGATCGTCATCGCCCTGCTGGGCATGGCCGTCGTGTTCGCCGCCCAGGACGCCCGCAGGGAAAGGGCGCAGCGCCGCTCGACCGTCGGCGGCAGGGAGATCCGGTACGGGCCGCCCGGCAGCTACCACCCTCGGTCGTCGCTGTGGTTCGGGCTGCTGTGGATGTGGATCGGCGGCAGCGCCGCACTCGCGAGCGTGGTGGTGCTGTCCACGATGCCGTCCGTGCCACCGGCCGCCGTGCTGATCGCCGCCGGTGTCAGCGCGCTCTCGCTGCTGGTCGGCGGGTGGCTGCTGATCGGCTACCTCCGCACCGACGTGGTCGAGGGCACGGTGCTGGAACGGCGGATCCTCATCACCGGCGAGGAGCGCACCCGCGGCTACTGGATCGCCGTCGACGACGGCAGCACGCCCGTCGGCGGCACCGCCGTCAGCGCCGCCGACTACACGCGGGTCACGCCCGGTGCCCTGGTGCGGCTACGGCTGACCGCCCGGGGGCGGCAGGTCAGATCGCTGGAGGTGCTGCGCCTGCCCGCGTCGGCCAACGCCGCGCAGGCCCACACCCCACCGGCCGACCTGCTGGTCACACCGGTGCAGGCGGCCAGAGCGCTGGGTTGCCCGGTCGAATGGGTGCCCGCCGCACCGGACGTGCCCGGCACCCGCGTCTACCTCTACGTCCCACCGGGCGCGCAGGTCGCCGACGGCACGGCGTGGGCTCCGTCGCTGCGCGTCGCCGAAGCGTCCGACGCCGACGCCACCAACGCGCTGGCCCGGCGGCTGACCGCCGACAGCCCGAAGAGGTGGCACCACGGCGACCCGAGCATCTGCCGGCGCGGCATGAGCTACCTGCTCACCTGGGGCGCGGGCGGGCTGCTGATCGAAGGCCGAGTCGACGTCAACGAGACCAGCGGGCTTAGCCGTCTGGTGTACGCCCTCAAAGCGCCGAAACCGCCGCGCCCACAGCCCTGACGCCGCATAGCCGCCGACGTCACTGAAACCCGCTGGCCGAGCCCGCCCGGCCGATGCGATGATCGACATGTGGGCCGCTAGCTCAAATGGGAGAGCATTCGACTGGTCAGTGCGTCCGTTCTCCGCGTATGCGGCCATGGAGGCACTTCCTTCTCCTTTTTGGATCGAAGGGTTCGGGGTTCGAGTCCCCGGCGGCCCACCTTCCCCCGCGGCCGAGGGCCGCGACCGCCGCAGCCGACCGGAACGGAGCACAGGTGCTCGAGAAGCTGATCATCCAGAAGACCCTGCGCGTGCCTGCCAGCACCGGCGCGGCCGGCGACGGCAGCGCGGTGGCCCGGCAGCTGGACGCGGCCCTGCTCGACGCCGGGTTCTCCGCGTCGCGCCCGCTGCTGGAGCACATCGGCGCCCTGGCCCCGGCACCGGCGATGGACCTCGCCGCCACCGCCGTCGCCGCGGTACGCGAACTGGTCGGCGACCACGTGCGGCACAACGCCTACTTCATCGGCTTCCCCGACGGTGTCCCGGACACCCTCACGTTCTGGACCGACCGGCTGCGCGAGGCCGTGCTCACCGGCGGCGGCACCGCCACCGACGAGCAGCTGCGCGACGCCCTCGCCACGGGCGGGGTCAACCTGCTCGACCTGCCCTCGTATGGGACCTACCAGCACACCTACGACGAGCTGCTGGCCGTGCACGACGCACTGGTCGCCACGGCCGGTGACCGGGTGACCCTGCTGGCGCTCGGCGACACCGCCGACGTGGAGGCCGAACGGCTCTACCTGGCCATGGCCGGCAGCACGACGCCGCACGGCGAGGCGGACCTGGCGATCCTCAGCGAGCTGGCGGTCGCCTGCGCGGACGGCGCGCAGCCCGCCGCGATCCCGGTCCGGGAGAACCGTGCCGTGCTCAACGGCATCCGGCTCGTCCTCGGGCGGCCGCTGATCGGTGTCGACACGACGACCGACGTGCTCCGCCTGGCCTGCCAGGTATCCGGCGGGGACACCTCGCTGGCCACCGCCACGCGGTTTCGCGCCTTCCGCCGCCCCGAGCGGCGGATGCTGCTGTCCGCCCTGGACCGGGTCGTCGGCGCGCATCCGGACAAGCTCGGTGACGTCGCGCGCCATGCCGAACGGTGGAAGCGGCTCGGCGAGCGGCTGCACCCGCACGAGTACGGTCAGTGGCCGCACGCCCAGTCCGTGTTCGCGGTCGCGCGCGGCGAGCAGCGGGTCGGCAACCTCGCCGGGCGCGCCGAGGCCGCGATCCGCGCCGGGAATGTCGGCTTGGCGGCGTCGGTGCTGTCGGCCGCGCCGGGCCTGCTGCTGCGGTCAGCTGACCGGCTGCTGCGCCTGGCCCCGGCCGCGGAGCGGGCCGCCGTGCTCGACGCGGTCACCGCGGCGCTGGGTACGGCGTCGGGCCGGGTGCTGCTGTCGCTGCGCGAGCACGTCGACAACCGGCTGACGCCCGCGTCGGCCCGGCTGTACGTGAACCGGTCGCGGCGCGCCTGGACCGGCCCCGACGAGCGTGCGCCGCTGCCCGCCGACCTGGTGGGCGAGCTGTCGGCCCGGCTCGACGCCGCGATCGGCGCCCGGCTGCCGGAACTGCCGGGTCCGCTGCTGGTGGACCCGGAGGTGCTCGACGTCGCGCTGCCGCTGTCGGGAAAGGCGTCCGAGAGCGGGTTCGCGGTGCTGCCGCGCGGCTCGCGGGCATCGGTGTCCGGCGAGCTGCTGCGCTTCTTCGCGTACTGGCGTCAGGCCCGCGTCCGCACCGACTACGACCTGTCGATGCTGCTGCTCGACGAGCAGTTCCACACCGCGGGCCAGGTGTCCTGGACGAACTACCACCACGACGGCGTCGTGCACTCCGGCGACGTCACCGAGGCCGCCGACGGCGCGACCGAGTTCATCGACGTGCCCCTGACGGTCGGCGGCCACTACGTGGTTCCGCAGGTCTACGTCTACGCGGGCGAGTCGTTCGACGAGGTGGCCGAGTCGATGTTCGGGTACCAGACCCGGGCGCTGGACCAGCGGGGCGCGCCCTTCGACGCGCGGACCGTACGGGCGCGTTCGGTGCTGCGCGGCCGGGGCCGGATCGCGCTGCCGATGGTGTTCAGCAGGAACGAGCACGGCTGGCAGGCGCTGTGGCTGCACCTGTACCTGCCGGGCACGCCGTCGTTCAACCGGGTGGAGGGCAACGCGTTCAGCACCGCCGAGCAGGTCCGGGCGCTGGTCGAGCGCCGCTACCTCACCGTGTCGTACCTGGTGGACCGGTGGCGGGAGCGGGCCGAGGTGACGATGTGGGACGGCCGGCTGCCCGACGGGCCCGTGACGTACCTCGGCATCACGGCGCCCGACGGGCTGCCGGACGGATCCCAGGTGTATACACTGGACCGGCTCGGTGAGCTGATCCCCGAGTAAGCGGCGACAGCCGAGGCTATGCAGGCGCTTCCTTCTTTTCCGTTCAAATCGGGAACTCCGCGCGAGCGGAGATCTGGCATCCAGCGCCCGCGCTCTCCTCGGCTTCGCCCGCTCCGTCCCCGGCTGCCCGTCACCCGCAGTTGGGGAAGCGCGCGCCGACGAGGTTGCAGTTCGTGCCCGGCACCCGCGTGCCGAACTGGTTGAAGAACCGCAGGTTCCAGGTCGTGCCGGTGTCGCGCAGCACGCCGTAGCCGAACTCGCTCCTCGTGACGAGGTCGCCGATCGCGACGCCGTCGACCGGCTTGCCGACCAGGTCGCTGTCCTGCCACGTCTTCGGGTCCAGCTCGGTGCCCGACGCGCCCACCGTCACCACGGGCGGGCGGTGGAACTGGGTGCTCGTGTCGAAGGTGAGCATCTGGTACAGGTGGATGTGCCCGGCCAGCACCAGGTCGATCCGCCGGTCGAGGATGCCCAGGCTCGTCGCCGCCACGGCACTGGACAGGATCTCGTCGATCCACACCGGATTGCCGGCCGGGGTCTGCCCGCGTACGGCCCAGATGGGCGTGTGGCTGAGCAGGAAGTTCTCCCCCGCCTGCACGAGGCTGCTGTTCACCTCGTTGAACTGTGCCGTGTACCGCGCGGGACGCTGCGCCTGGGCACACGACGGCGGCACCGACTCGTCGGAGGCGCAGGAGGTGTCCATGAGCAGCAGGTCCAGGGTGCCCGCCGCGACGCGTACCGGCGGGCTGAAGTCCTGCGGGTTCGGCCCGCCGCACGCGGTGGTGCTCGGCGTGGTCGCCAGGTAGCGGAACCACACCTCGCCGGAACGGCCGCAGGTCTCGTGGTTGCCGCGGACGAACACGAACGGCGCCTGCGCCAGCAGGCGTGCCGCGGGCTGGAAGAAGTCGGCGACCAGGCAGCCCCACGTGTGCATGCTCGGGCTCGTGCCCGGTCCGCCGCACAGCGGCGACGGCGTCGGGCCGGGGCGGGACCGGTAGATGTAGTCGCCCAGGTGCACGACGAGGTTCGGCGGCACGGGGTTGGCCGCGGCGCTGTTCGCGACGCGCCGGAACGGCCAGTCCTGCGGCTGCGGGGTGCACGCCTGCGGGGTGCCCGCCGCCGGGATCCGGCAGCCGGTGTCGCCGATCAGCGCGATGTTCGCGGGCCGCCGCGTGGCCGAGCCGGGCTGGGTCCAGTTCGGCAGCGGCACCGCGCCACCCGCGTCGGGGCGCACCGGGACCGGGCTGGTCGCCACGTCGATGCGGGCCGCGGTGGCGGTGCCGGCGACCCGCCGGGTGCAGACCGTGGCGGTGGTCGGGTAGAGCGCCACCGTGCTCTCGAGGACCATCTGGTGGCGTACCACCTGGGTGCCGGTGGTGACCACCAGGATCGGGCAGGTGGCCGCGGGCGTGGCGACCCTGACCTGGGTGCCGCCCGGGATCAGCTGGGTCCAGGCCCAGGCCTCCTGCGGCGGCGCGGACGGCGGCGGAGACGTCGGCGGCGGAGTCGGGCCGTAGCCGCCGCCGTCACCGCGGCCGCCGGACCGGCCCTCGGGTTCGGCGGCCGGGTCCGGCGCGAACGTCGCGGAGGTGAGCACCGCCGCGAGCAGCAGTCCTGCTACGAACCCCGCCCGCGCGACATACCGACGTTCCACCATGGCCCCCTTGCGGTCCGGCTACCGCTTGACGTGCTGCGATGTTGGAGCCTCAAGGTCGATTCGCCCCGTTACGACACTAGTTGACCTTTTGGGCGATTTAGCGCTTTATGGGGAAGCAACGCGGTCAGACCTCCTGGCCGAACAGTGCCGCGATCCGGCGCTGCCAGGCCGGCATGAACCGTGGCGGGTGCGCCGACGAGTGATCGCCGCCGTGGTTCCGCGAAGCCTGAGCCGCGATGCCACGCCGCTGGGCACGGCCGTGATGCGCCGCTCCCTGGTGTCCGGTGGGCCGCTCGACGTGCGCGGACACCCCGGGAACGCGGTGCGTCGCCCGGTGCAGCAGGCCGCGGAGCGAACTCTCGTACGCCATGTCGATCTTCCTCTCTATCGGCGATAGAGACGACCCTAGCACTGATAGAGTATCGGCGGGAGGTGCTACGTTGGCGCTTGATCGACAGCGGATCGTCACCGAGGCCGTCGCCCTGCTGGACGCCGAGGGTCTCGACGGCGTGACCACCCGCAAACTCGCCGCGCGGCTCGGCGTGCAGTCGCCGACGCTGTACTGGCACCTGCCCAACAAGGCGGCCCTGGTCACCGCGATCGCCGACGCGATCCTCGACCGCGAGTTCGGCGACATGTCACCGCCCGAGCCGGATCAACCCTGGCAGGACTGGCTGCGTCAGCTCGCCGGACGGCTGCGCCGCGCGCTGCTCGCCCACCCCGACGGTGCCCGGGTCGTCTCCGCCTCGCAGCTGTCCGCCACCATGGCGGCGATCTCCGAACTGGCCATGAGCACCCTGGTCACGCGCGGCATCCCGCTGCGGCACGCCCGCGTGATCGTCCTGACCGTCGAGCGCTTCACCGTCGGCCACGTCCTGGAGGAGCAGGCCCCCCGCCCAAACCCGGAAGGGCTGAAAGACTTCGACATGGCCGCCTTCACGCGACGGCACCCGACGGTGGTCGCCGCGATCACCGACTACTTCGGCCCCGGCCGGACGGTGGACGACCTGTTCCACGACTGCCTGGAGGTGGTCATCGCGGGTGCCGCAGCCAAGGCCGGAGCCACCGGCTGACCGGTCACCCGCTGCGCTGAACGCCGGTCCGGCCACGGCGACTGCCCGGCGCGGCAGCCGGTCATTCGAACGGGCGCATCAGCACGAGCAGACCCACCGGCAGGCCGACCACCACGAACATCAGCGGGAACGACCATCCCGTCAGCTCCGACAGGCCGAACGCCCCGAGCACGCTCACGCCGAGGAACACCACGACGGGCAGGAGGTAGTCCAGCAGCGCGTCGGCGAAGTAGCGCAGCGCGACACCGAGACAGATGAACGCGAGCGCGACGAGAAACAGCTCCACCGCGCCCTCCGCGCCGACAGACCAGCAGGTCGAGATCAAGATAGCGGCAGCCGCGGCGATGAGCCATGGTGTATCGCCTCACCGACACACGGCACGGCCGGGCCGCCCGGCTCCCGGTCCGGGCCGGTCAGGGAGCCCGCCACCGCTGCCGTGGACACACCCTGACCAGCGCCGATCCGGGTCCGGTGGCGACCGGGCAGCACCACTGGCACGCACGCGGCCCTACCGTCGAGTCCGGTACCCCGCCCTCGGAGAGGACTGATCATGGACTCGACCGCAGATCCGGAACTCGGCGCGGCGCAGCGGCGGTTCTCCTACGACACCCGCCGCGCGGGGCTCTACCTGCTGGGCAACGTGGCAGTCCCGCTCGTCGCCCTGGGTGTGATCGCCGCCGTGCTGGCACTGCTGCAGTCCAGGCGCGACGAGCCCATCGGCGTCACGATGGGTGACGCGCTGCCGATGGGCATGTGCTTGTTCATGACCGCGTCGCTGGGATACTTCTTCTGGGGTGTGCGCAAACTCGGCCCGCACAGGTACGAGTTCTTCACCGTGTACGAGCGCGGACTGGTCGTGTCGCTGGACTTCGGCCTGATGTCGGGGCATCCCGGCTATCCGCGCTGGGCCGTGGTCCCGTGGGCCGACGTGCTGCGGATCGAGGAGCGGCGGCGCACCTCCCCGCTGGCCCGGTGGCTACTGCCGCCGACGCACTGCCACCGCGTCACGCTCGTGCTGCGCGACGGCGCGCGGGTGACGTTCACCGGCATCGTCACCCAGGCTGCGGAGCTGACGTCCCTCATCCGTGCCCGCACCGGACTGGTCGCGCCGCCCACCAGTGTGAGGTAGCACGGTCGCACCGGAACGGGCCGGTCAGGCGCATTCCGGTGCGACCGTGTGGATCGCGCCGCCCCTACCCCAGGTAGCAGCTGCCCAGGACGATCTGCTGGGTCACGATGCCCAGCAGGCCCAGCACCTCCACGCGCACGGCGTTCTGCACCAGGCGTCCGCCCGGTCCGGTGGTGCTCTCGTTCAGGTGGATCGTGGCGACGCCCGCGATGCCGATCGTGGCCGGTCCGGCGCTGATCGGGGTGCCGTTGATGGTGCCGACCACCTGCGACGAGCGGGTGTTGCCGCTGCTGGAACCGGTGCAGGTGCTGGTGATGGCGCTGAGCTGCACCGCCCCGCCGAGCAGCGTCGCCCCGTCCACCGATGAGCGCGCCGTGGTGGTGCCGCCGGCCGCCGTGCAGCTGGCGTTCAGCACACCCGTCGTCACCAGCGGCAGGTTGACCGGGACCTGGGTCTTGGTCGCGCCGGGCGGGCAGACCGCCTCCGGCGTACGGGCAATCTTGACCAGGCCGGTGGCCTCCAGGGCGAACGCTCCCCCGGGCCCGTTGACCACGACGGTGTGGCAGTCGGCGACCGAGCCCGGCCCGCCACCGTCGGCGCCGTCGGCCCGTACGCAGAGCCGGTGCGTCCCGACACCCAGCGCGGGCGTGTTGACGCTGTAGGAGACGTTGACCGGCCCGTTCTGGGGCAGGTCCGGGGTGATGGCCGCGTTGCCGATCGGGGTGAACGAGCCGCCGTCGACCTGCAACGACAGGGTGTCGAGGCTGGACGCGATGACGCCGGGCAGGATCGCCGGCAGCGAGCCGACGTCGGTGACCTGCACGCAGTGCCCGCCCGGGACGGTCGCGGCGGTGATCTGCTCCAGGCTGCCCTCGTTGTTGGGCCCGGCGTTGGCGCAGTCCGCGCCGCTGCCGACGGCGAAGGTGTAGATGTCGATGTCGTCGGGGATGCCCGCCAGCGGCACGGTGATGCTGCCGCCGCCCACCGCGAAGCCGTCCGACATGAACACTACGATCTTGCGGGCACGGGTGGACGCCTGGGCGACCACGCGGGCCTTGGCGATCGCGTCGGCGAAGTTGGTCTGGCCACCGCCGACGTTCTTGTTGGTGAACGTGGCGACCCCGTTGATGAAGGTCGACGACACGACCTCCTCGATGTCGCGTACGCCGTTGGCGTTGCCGTCGGTCGACGGGCCGGTCAGCAACTGGTCGCCGGGGGCGGGCTGCACGTCGGCGGTGGCCGCGGTGACACCGAACGCGACCAGGCCGACGTCGCCGATGGTGCCGCTCTGCGCCTGGGCGTTGAGGGCCAGCCCGGCGGCGATCTCGCACTGCAGGATGTTGCCGCAGCTGGGCGCGCCGTTGTTGGCGGTGCTGCTGGAGGCGTCGAGCACGTAGATGAGCGACGTGTCGGCGACCGGGGCGCCGGTGCCCACCGACGCCGTGCCGGTGACGGTGACCGGTCCGGGCGCGACGGCCGCACCGTCGGCCGGGCCGGTGATGGTCACGGCGATGCTGGTGCCGCCGGGCAGGTTGCCGTCGGTGGCGAATGCGGGTGTCGCGACCAGAGCCGAGGCCGCTACGAGTGCGGTGAGCACACGCTTCAAGGCACACCTCCACGAATACGAATGAATGCGAACCTCGATGCTAGGTAGCCCGACTCCCCCTCGAAGTGGCACACATGAGACACCGCCAGCCATCGATGATCTGTTATGGCCCAGCGCGCGACAACAACGTCGTTCCATTCCGGACGTACCCCGAACGAGGGAGGCCGCGTTCGCCCCAACGGGTGATCGACTCTGACGGCGGGACGGGACCGCCAGGGCAACGCGTCGGCGGCTGAGCGACCGGCGGCCTCAGTCGAGGTTGACGACGACCTTGCCCTTGGCGTGGCCCTCGCCGAGGTGGCGCAGCGCCTGCGGCACCTCGTCCAACCGGTACCGGCTGTCGATGACCGTGACGATCTTGTCCTGCCGGCACAGCTCCACGATCGGAGCCAGGTGCTCGACGCCCATCCGCACCGCCAGCACCCGGACCTTCTTGCCCGTCCGGCGGCCGGTCAATGCCCCGCCCACCAGCACCCGCAGCAGCGTGCCCAGCGAACCGCCGACGCAGAAGTAGCGCCCGCCGGGCGCCAGCGCGCGGTGGTACGCGCGCACTGAGCGGTAGGCGGCGAGGTCGAGGATCAGGTCGTAGGTGCGGCCGTTGCGGGTGAAGTCCTCGCGGGTGTAGTCGATGGTGTGGTCGGCGCCCAGCGCCCGCATCGACTGCTGCTTCTCGCCGTTGTCGACGCCGGTCACCTCGGCGCCGTGCAGCTTGGCGAGCTGGATCGCGTACATGCCCGAGCCGCCGCCGGCACCGTTGATCAGCACCCGCTGCCCGGCCCGGACCTGCCCCTTCTCCACGATGCCCTGCAGGGCGATGACCCCGGCCTGGGGCAGCGCCGCGGCCTGCTCGTAGGTCATCGCTTCGGGCATGCGGGCCAGCACCTTCTCCGGCACGCAGACGTACTCGGCGAAGCCGCCGAGGTAGGTGAGGATGTCGGCGTAGACGTCGTCGCCCGGCTGGAACAGGGTCGCGCCGGGACCCGTCGCGACCACCTGACCGGCGATGTCGGACCCGAGCACGTGGCGTCGCGGCCGGCGCAGCCCGCCGAGGCGCGAGTACAGCGGACTGCCGGTCAGACCCTCCCAATCGGACAGGTTCAGCGACACCGAGCGCACCTTGACCAGCACCTCGCCACCCTGCGGCACCGGTGTCGGCACCTCGGTCAGCCGCAGCTCGTCGGGGGTTCCGTACCGGGTGTAGACGACGGCCTTCATGCACGCTCCCGCGCCGAGGGTGAATACGACGTTGCGCGGTCACAGTAGCCATCGGCGCGAAACAGACGCTCGTCAATAGCCTCGGTCGGTGCAGACCTTCCAGCCGGAGTCCTCCTCCACCATGGGCAGTGCGACCTGCTCCAGGTGGCTGTCCGAGTAGCGCAGTTCCACCTCGACGCTGTAGCCGACCGGGCCCTCGGACGGGCGGGACACCCGGCCCGCGATCACCCGGTATCCGGTGACGTGCGGTTCCATGTTGCGGTCGGCCCGCCACCGCTCCAGCGGCACCTGGTCGCGGCGGTGTTCGCACAGCAGCTCGTAGCCCTTGGCCCGGTCCCCGGCGATGAGCGCGTCGAGGTAGGCGGCGGCCGGTGGGGGCAACTCCTGCACGGTGCGCCGGTCGGCGATGAACGAGTAGACGAAGTAGGTGGGCGTGGCCAGACAGATGGCGAGCACCGCCACGATGGCGAACCAGGGCATCTTGCGGGGTGGCGGCTTCTCGCTCACAGGCGGAGCGTAGAGCCGCCGGGCAAGTGTGCCACGAGCCGCCGAGGCGTCGCCGCACGTCGATCCGGTCGATCCCGACGGCCGCCCGGTAGCTTCTTCACCGGCGCTCCAGCCAAGTGACATCGCATCCCGACCCGGAGGTCGCTCGTGCCGAAGAAGATCATCACAGCGGAGGGGGCCGCGCCGCCCGGTGGGCCGTACTCGCACGCCGTGGTCGCCGGAGACCACGTGTTCCTTTCCGGGGCGTGTCCCGTGCGGCCGGACGGCACCTGGGTGGCCGGCTCCTTCGCCGAGCAGGCCAGGGCCGCCTTCGCGAACCTGGCCGAGGTCGCCCGCGCCGCCGGAGGCGACCTGAGCCAGGCCGTGCGGGTAGGCGTCTACCTGCGCGACTTCGCGGACTTCCCGGAGATGAACGAGATCTACGTGGAGTTCTTCGGCACCGAGAACCTTCCGGCCCGCACCACGGTCCCCGTAGCCCTCCAGGGTTTCGACATCGAGGTGGACGCGGTCCTTTACCTCGGCTGACGATCGCGGTCCGCGCCGTCCGGGCCGGAAACGGACGGCGCGGGCCGGGCGTGCATATGATCGGCTGATGTCATCCGCGCCCGTCGACGTCGGGTTCCGGTCGGAGCGCGGCCCGATCCTCATCTCGCTGATGCTCTGCTCGACGCTGGTGGCGATCGACGCGACCGTCATCGCCACCGCGGTGCCGTCGGTGGTGGCCAGCCTCGGCGGCTTCGCGCAGTTCCCGTGGCTGTTCTCGGTGTACCTGCTGGCCCAGGCGGTCACCGTGCCCGTCTACGGCAAGCTCGCCGACCTGTTCGGGCGCAAGCCGGTCATGCTGTTCGGCATCGGGCTGTTCCTGCTCGGCTCGATCCTGTGCGGACTCGCCTGGTCCATGCCCGCGCTGATCGTGTTCCGCGCCGTGCAGGGCCTGGGCGCGGGCGCGATCCAGCCGATGAGCCTCACCATCGCCGGGGACACGTACTCGACCGCCGAGCGCGGCAAGGTCCAGGGCTACCTGGCCAGTGTCTGGGGGATGTCGGCGGTCGTCGGGCCGACGCTTGGCGGGCTCTTCTCCGAGTACCTCACCTGGCGCTGGATCTTCTTCATCAACATCCCGCTGTGCCTGCTGGCGGGCACGATGCTGGCACGCAACCTGCACGAGCGGGTGCAGTCGCGCCGCCACCGGCTCGACTATCTCGGGGCCGCCCTGCTGACCTGCGGGGCGACCCTGCTCATCCTCGGTCTGCTGGAGGGCGGTGTCGGCTGGCCCTGGCTGTCCCCCGCCGGGCTGGGCGTGCCCGCCGCCGCGGTGCTGCTGCTCGGCTGGTTCGTGCAGGTGCAGCGCCGGGCCGCCGAGCCGGTGCTGCCGCTGTGGGTGTTCCGGCACCGGCTGCTCGTCACGTGCAGCCTGGTGTCGCTGGCCGTGGGCGCGGTCCTGTTCGGGCTCACCTCGTATGTGCCGACGTTCGTGCAGGGCGTGCTCGGCACCGGGCCGCTGGTCGCCGGGTTCGCGCTGGCGACGCTGACCCTGGGCTGGCCGCTCACGGCGTCCCAGTCGTCGCGGGCCTACCTGCGGATCGGATTCCGGGCGACGGCCCTGATCGGCAGCGCGGGCACGATCACCGGCTCGCTACTGATGGTGCTGCTCGACGCGCAGAGTTCGGTGTACGCGGTCGGCGGCTGCTGTTTTCTCATCGGCGCCGGGCTCGGCTTCGTCGCCGCCCCCACACTCATCGCGGCGCAGTCCACGGTGGGCTGGTCGCAGCGCGGCGTGGTCACCGGCAACAACATGTTCAGCCGGTCCATGGGCAGCGCGCTGGGGGTGGCGCTGTTCGGCGCGGTCGCCAACAACGCGCTGCGCTCCGGCGCGACCGGCAGCCCCGTCGGGGATCTGGCGGCGGCCTCCCACGACGTGTTCATCGCGGTGGCGGTGGCGGCGGTGCTCATGGGTGTGGCGGTGTTCTTCATGCCGAAGGTCCACGTCGCCGGCCAGGACGACACGGCGGCACCCTGACCGGCGCGGGACTGCACGCAAAGGTGTACTGAGCAGGACCGGGCCGCGCCGTCATGGGCGGAACGTCAGCGCCGCCACGGCCACGAAGCCGCCGCGGCCGGGAAGCGGCGCAGGTACTCGGCGTCGAGTTCGTCGAGCCGGGTCTGCAGCATGGCGCGGTCACGAGGGACGGCCCGCAGGCCGGTCAGCCCGACGACGGCATGTGTGTTGGCCAGCTCCACCCGCAGCTGGGCGTCGTCGAGATCCGCGGCGGGACGCAGCAGCGGCAGCCTGGAGGCGGGCACCGCCGGGCGCGGGGCCAGGTCTGTCGTCATACCTGCTGCTCGATTCTCACGGAGACAACCACCGGCTCAGGTTTCCCTACACCTCTGACATTCAAACCAGGCGCGCGGATCCGAATCAGCGCGCCTCGACCCCCGGGGCGTGGGAGACCACCGGCTGCCGCCTGCGCGACGGCAGCGCGGCCAGGCACAGCCCGAGCAGCGCGGCCGCGCATCCGGCGACGAACAGCAGCGAGAACGTCGGCTGACCGAGCCACTCCCACAGCGGATGCCAGCGCGGGTGCGGCTCGTCGAGGTGGTGCGTGACAGCAGCGGGCACCGACGGCAGGATCGGCCCCCACCAGAACAGCATCGTGACGGCGTACAGCACGGTGGCCGTGCCGCGCACCGCGTGCCGGTCCTGTGTGCGGCGGCTGGCCCAGCCGAACAGCAGCCACCCGACAGCCGCGCCCGCCAGTCCTCCCGCGACGCCCGCCGGCAGCACCGCGGCCGGGGTCGCGCGGCTCAGGCTGAGGCCGAGATAGATGCTGTCGGTGTTGCGCGACGGCACCAGTTCCAGCTCGAACACGGTGTCGCCGCGTTTGGCGAACAACCTGGTGTCGCGCGGGATCGTGGCCGGGTCGCAGGGTGGGCCGATGCAGCTGTACGTGTCGTTGTGGGTCACCGGGTACACCGTCCAGCCGCCCGCGCGCAGCCGCCGCTCGGCGTCGGCCGCCGCCTGCTCCAGCGGCTCGGGCGGGATGCCGTCGCGCGAGGCGGTCGTCGTGCCGAGCGCGTACTCGTTGCCGTCGCCGAACATGAGCGAGTCGAGCATCTGCGGGCCGAACGGCTCGGTGTAGAACGTGAACAGGGCCTGGGCCGGATGGATCCCGTCGACCTGGTGGCCGGGCAGGATCTCGGCGAGCACGGCCACGGTCTCGGCCTGGTCGGGGTGCGGCCGGGAGGTCTCCCAGGCCAGCCGGGTGGCCATCGCGGCGACGTACAGTCCACAGACGAGCGCGGTCAGCACCGACCAGGTGACGACCGTGCGGCTGGCCGGTCTGCCGAGGCGAGCGCGCAGGCCGTGGCCGATCAGGTTGGCGGCCTCGCGCAGGGTCGGCCGTGCACGGTCCGGTGTGGCCAGTTCGAGCAGCGTGGCGAGCAGTTCCTCACCGCGCTCGCGGCGGTAGGCCCTCGGGTAGGTCAGCATGAGCCGCCGGTAGCGGCGGGCGAGCGGGGACGGAGTCGCCGGCATGGTCTGCCTCTCGGACATGGCCGGTCAGGCCGTGCGGGGTCGCAGGGCGCGCAGCCGGTGCTCGGCGGCGGTGGTGAGCTCGCGCAGCCGAGCGGTCTCGGCCTGCAGGTCGGCGACGCCGTCTTGGGTGAGCCGGTAGTAGCGGCGCAGCCGTCCGTCGACGGTCTCCTCGCGGTCGAGTTCGACCAGCCCCTGGGCGGCGAGCCGGTCCAGTGCCGTGTAGAGGGTGCCGGGCAGCAGGGACGTCCGGCCCTGGGACAGGGTCGTGACGTCCTGGATGATCGCGTAGCCGTAGCGGGGACCGGCGGCCAAGGCGGTCAGGATGAGGAAGGTCGGCTCACGCATCGGCGGTGGCATGAGCGAACCATAGTTAAATGATCAATATGTCAACGATATCCGCCGTCACCACTGCGTCACGACGAGATGGTTGACCGCCAGCGCCGTGACCGCCCCGGCGGCGAGCCAGCCGCGACGGCTCGCGGCGGGCAGCAGCACCGCCCCGGCCGCCAGCCACACGACGAACGGCAGCCAGATCCGCTCGACCTCCGCCTTGCTCATCCCCGACAGGTCCGCCGCGGCGATCGCCAGCACGGCGGCGGCCGGTAGCAGCAGCTCGGGTGCCCGCTCGCGGGGCAGCTTGGCGGCCACCCGCCGGACGACCACCGCTGCGGCGGGCCCGGCGGCCAGCAGCACGGCGGCGAGGTTCGCGAAGACCCAGTAGTGGTACGCCCGTTCGGAGGCGATGCCCTGGTAGTAGCGCTGAACGACCAGGTGGTACCCGTCCAGCCACCAGAAACCGGCTGCCGTGAACGCCGCCACGACCGCCCCGGCCCCGATGAGGGCGGCGGCGATCGTGTTGCCTGCCGCGCGCCACCGTCGGGAAGCGGCCAGCACGGCGAGCACGATGGGCGCCATCAGCACCAGCCCGTAGGACAGGTAACAGCCGAAGGCCAGCAGCGCTCCCCCGGCCAGCCCGAAGGCCGCCGCGCGGCCACGCCGACCGATGGTGAGCGCGACGGCGAGCAGCGCGACGGCCGCACTGGTCAGACCGGCGAACAGTCCGTCCGCTGACGCTCCGATCCAGACCGCGCCGGGCAGCAGGACCAGGAACGGCACCGCGGCGCGGGCCGCCGCCGGGCGGCCCAGGGCGTGCAGGGTCACCGGCACCGTGACCGCGATCAGCGCCCCGCCCAGCACGCAGGCGATCGCGGCCGGGCCGCCGCCGCCCAGCCCGATGCGGTCGAGCCAGACGAAGACGAGCAGCGCGCCGGGCGGGTGGCCGGACACGTGGGTGGTCCACGAGTCGGGCTGGTAGTCCAGGATGCGGCTGGTGAACCCGCCCAGCATCGCGCCGACGTCGGTGACACCGGGTACCTCGGTGAGGTATTCGGCCTGTGCGGTGAGCCTGCCGGCAAGTCCGCGCTGCCAGCCGTCGACCATGGCTAGGCTGAGCGTCCAGGCCGTCGCGGCCGCGTAGCCGACCGCGAGCAGCCGCCGCCACGGCAGGGCCGCGGCGAGCCGGGGGCCGTGCAGGATCACCGCGGCGGCGATGGCGAGCGCGGCCGGGGTGCCGGGGCCGAGGTGGGGCCGCCAGTGCGCGTACAGCGGTGGGGCCCCCGCCTGCACCGGCGTGCCGAACACGTTGAGCATCACACCCGCCACGGCGGAGGCGACGACGAGCGCGGCGGCGGCGGCCGTGGTGATCCGGTCGGCACGGGGAAAGGCCGCGGTGCCGGGCTCGGCGCGGACGGGCAGGTCGAGCATGTCAGGCCCGCAGCGGGGCGTACGCGAACTCGGCCAGCCCCGCCTCGAACGGCACCCGCGCGGCGAAGCCCAGTTCGTCGCGGGCCCGCTGCGGTGACGCGACGACGTGGCGCACGTCCCCGGCCCGGAACCCGCCGGTGATCTCGGGTGGCGGCCCGTCCATGGCCGCCGCGAGGGTGGTCGCCATCTGCGCGACGGTGCGCGGGTCACCGGAGGCGATGTTGTACGCGCGCAGCCCCGGCGGCCGCTCGGCGTCCAGCGCGGTCAACGCCGCGAGGTTCGCGGCAGCGACATCGGTGACGTGGACGAAGTCACGCCGCTGGCCGCCGTCCTCGTACACCCGGGGGGCCTCGCCGCGCTCCAGCGCGGACCGGAAGATCGCCGCGACACCCGAGTACGGGGTGTCGCGGGGCATGTCCGGGCCGTACACGTTGTGGTAGCGCAGCGCGATCGCGGTGCTGCCCGACTCCCTGGCCCAGGCCGAGGCCAGGTGTTCCTGGGCGAGCTTCGTGGCGGCGTACACGCTGCGGGGATCGAGCCGGTCGTCCTCGCCGACGACGCCCGGGGTCAGCGGCCGCGCGCAGGCGGGGCAGCGGGGTTCGAACTGGCCGACCGCGAGGTCGGCGAGTTCACGCGGACTGGGCCTGACGGGACCGTGTTCGGCGCAGGCGTACGCGCCTTCGCCGTAGACGACCATGGAGCTGGCCAGCACCAGCCGGGGCACCCGGTGCCGGGCCATCCCGGCCAGCAGCACGGCGGTGGCCAGGTCGTTGCAGCCGACGTAGTCGGGCAGGTCGGCCAGGTCGACGCCCATGCCGACCATGGCCGCCTGGTGCACGACCGCCTCGGCCCCGGCCAGCGCGGCGTCGACGGCGTCGCGGTCGCGGAGGTCGCCGTGCACGACCGGGACCCCGGCGACCTCGGCCACGGCGCTGCCGGGGCGGTGCGCGGCCGGGTGCAGGCAGTCCAGCACGGTCACGTGGTGGCCCGCGTCGGTCAGCGCGCGGGTGACGTGGGAGCCGATGAACCCGGCGCCGCCGGTGACGAGTACTCGCATGAACTCACAACCTAGGCGCTGCTCAGGCCGTCACGGTGCGACGTTTGTGTTTTGTAAGGACTTATCTCCGGTTGTTAAGAATTTGGGGTCTTCGTCCCCACTATCGTCGAGATCATGATTGATGTCGTGTTGCCGTGCCTCAACGAGGCAGCGGCGCTGCCTGCGGTTCTGGCCGGTCTGCCGGACGGCTACCGGGCGATCGTCGCCGACAACGGCTCCACCGACGGCTCCGGTGACGTCGCCCGCGCGCACGGGGCGCACGTGGTGGCCGTGCCGCAGCGCGGCTTCGGGGCCGCCGCGCACGCGGGGCTGCTGGCCGCGACCTCCGACGTGGTGTGCTTCGCCGACGCCGACGGCTCCTTCGACCTCACCCAGTTGCCCCGCGTCGCCGACCCGGTGCTCGCCCGGCACGCCGACCTGGTCCTGGGCCGCCGCCGGCCGCGCACCGCCGCCGCCTGGCCCGCGCACGCCCGGCTGGCCAACGCGGTGCTCGCCTGGCGGATGCGCAGCAACCTGCGGGTGGCCATCCACGACCTCGGCCCGATGCGCGCCGCCCGCCGCGACGCGCTGCTGGCGCTGAACCTGCGCGACCGCCGCTTCGGCTACCCGCTGGAGATGATCGTCGCCGCGGCCCGCGCCGGGTGGCACGTCGGCGAGGTGGACGTCGACTACGCGCCCCGCGCCGAGGGCACCCGCTCGAAGGTCACCGGCACCGTGCTCGGCACCGCCCGCGCGGTGCGCGACATGTCGAAGGTGCTCGCCCGGTGAAGGCGCAGCTGCTGGTCATCGCCAAGGCCCCGGTCCCGGGCCGGGTCAAGACCCGGTTGTGCCCGCCGTGCACGTTCGAGCAGGCCGCCGACATCGCCGCGGCCGCGCTCGCCGACACTCTCGACGTCGTCACCGCGACCCCGGCCGTCCGCCGGGTGCTCGTCGTCGACGGCGAACACCGGCCGCCGCCCGGCTGGACCAGCCTCGCCCAGCGCGGCGACGGGCTCGGCGAGCGCCTGGCGTGCGCGTACGCCGACACCGCCCGGCCCGGCGTCGCCACCGTCCTGGTCGGCATGGACACCCCGCAGCTCACCCCCGAACTGCTGGCCGGGGCCGCCGACGCGCTGCACACCGCCGACGCCGCGCTCGGCCCCGCCACCGACGGCGGCTGGTGGATCCTCGCGCTCCGCGACCCCGCCCACGCGGCGGCGCTGGCCGCGGTGCCGATGTCCACGGCCGACACCGGCGCGCGCACCCTGGCCGCCCTGCACCGGCGCGGCCTGCGCACCACGCTGCTGGACACGCTGCGTGACGTGGACACCGCCGCCGACGCGCGGGCCGTCGCCGACGCGCACCCGCACGGCCGGTTCGCCGCCGCCGTACGCACCCACCTGCCCGCCGCCGACGGAGCCCTGCGTTGACCAGCGCCCTGGCCGTGTACGCGGGTGCGCTGCACCGGGCCGCGTGCGGCGGCGACGGCGCGCTGCGGCTGGTCGACCCGGCCGGAACGCTGCTGCGCCACCTCGACACCACCGCCTGGCACGCCGACCCGACCCCCGGCGACCACGGCCTGCTGGCCCGCTGCACCGGGGCGACCCTCGACGTCGGCTGCGGCCCCGGACGGCTCGCCGCCGCCCTGTCCCGCAGCGGTGTGCCCGCGCTCGGCATCGACGTCAGTCCCGCCGCGGTCCGGCTGGCCCGCGCCCGCGGCGCGCACGCCGTCGTCCAGGACGTGTTCGCGCCGCTGGCCGACGCCCGCGACTGGCGGCACGCGCTGCTCGCCGACGGCAACATCGGCATCGGCGGCGACCCCGTACGGCTGCTGGCCCGCTGCCGCGACCTGCTCGCGCCCGGCGGCACCGTGTTCGCCGAGGTCGAACCGCCCGGCACCCAGGGCTGGCGCGGCCGGGTCGCGCTCACCGACGCCGACCGCACCAGCGAGCCGTTCGCGTGGGCCGTCGTCGGCGCCGACGACCTCGGCCCGCTGGCCGCACAGGCCGGGCTGCGCCTGCGCGAGACGTGGACGGAGGAGGACCGATGGTTCGCGTGCCTGAGCCGCTGACCCGGCTGTATCCGAAGAACCTGTCCCGCCAGTTCACGTCCCGGCTGCGCTCACCGCAGCTGACCAGCCGTATCGGCCGCATCCTGGGCATCGCCGTCGCCGTGTGCTTCGTCACCGGCTACCTCAGCCACGCCATCCAGCACCCGCCCGGCTGGTTCTACTGGCCGTCGCGGCCGGTCGACCTGTACCGCGTCACGCAGGGCCTGCACGTCGCCACCGGGCTGGCCATCGTGCCGCTGCTCGCGGTGAAGCTGTGGTCGGTCTACCCGAAGCTGTTCCGCTGGCCGCCGTTTCGCGACGCCGTGCAGGCCGTCGAACGCCTCAGCCTGCTCCTGCTCGTCGCCGCCGCGCTGTTCCAGGTCACCACGGGCATCCTCAACATCGCGCTGTGGTACTCCCCGATGAGCTTCTTCTTCACCACGGCCCACTACTGGACCGCGTGGATCCTGATCGGCTCGCTCGCGATCCACCTCGGGGTCAAGCTGCCGATCATCCGCCGGGCCCTGGCCGCGCCCCACCGGCCGGTGCAGACGGAGGGTCTGAGCAGGCGCGGGGTGTTCACCGCCGTCGGCGCGGCCATCGGGCTGATCACCGTCGCGACGATCGGGCAGACGCTGCGGCCCTTCGCCTGGCTGTCGGTGCTCGGCCCGCGCGACCCGCGGATCGGCCCGCAGGGGCTGCCGGTGAACCAGTCCGCGGTCGCCGCCGGGGTCACCGCCGCCGCCACCGACCCGGCCTACCGCCTCGAACTCACCGGCCCGACCGGCACCCGGCAGCTGAGCCTTGCCGACCTCGCCGCGCTCCCCCAGCACACCGCCCAGCTGCCGATCACCTGCGTCGAAGGCTGGAGCGCCACCGCGACCTGGACCGGCGTACGGATCAAGGACCTGGTCGCCGCCGTCGGGGGCAGCAGCGACGCGAGCGTACGCGTCGAGTCCCTGGAGGCGAACAGCCTCTACCGCGTCTCGACCGTCGCCCCACCACACGCCGACGACCCGCTCACCCTGCTCGCCCTGCGCGTACGCGGCGAACCGCTCGACCTCGACCACGGTTACCCGTGTCGGCTCATCGCCCCCAACCGGCCCGGTGTCCTGCAGACCAAATGGGTCCACCGGATCGAGGTGATCGAGCCGTGACCACCAGCCGGTCCACCGCCTGGACCCGGCGGCTGCTCGTCGCCGCCGGGGTGCTCGCCGCCGCGTACGGCGTCGTCGGCGTGCTCACCGATCGCAGCGTCTGGCTGCCGAACTACGCCCGCTACATGGTCACCGTGCTGTTCGGACACGACCTGCTGGTGCTGCCGCTGGCCATCGCCGTCGGCGCGGTGCTGACCCGGTGGCTGCCCCGCTGGGCCAAACCCGTCGTGCAGGGCGCGCTGGTGGTCACCGTCACGCTCACGGTCGTCGCGCTGCCGCTGGTGCTCGGCTACGGCCGCCGCCCCGACAACCCGTCGGCGCTGCCCCGCGACTACCCGCGCGGGTTCGCCATCTGCCTGGCCGCGATCTGGCTGGTCACCGCGGCCGTGCTCGTCGTACGCGGGCTGCGCCGCCGGTCCGTCCCCGATCCCACACCGAGGGAGTCAGCATGAACAGCACCGCCGACATCGCCGTCATCGGCGGCTCCGGCCTCTACAGCCTGCTCGAAGGCGCACGCGAGGTGCGCGTCGACACCCCGTACGGGCCGCCGTCGGACACCGTCGCCGTCGGCGAGGTAGCCGGGCGCTCCGTCGCGTTCCTGCCGCGCCACGGCCGCGACCACCGCCATCCGCCGCACCGCATCCCCTACCGGGCCAACCTGTGGGCGCTGCGCTCGCTGGGCGTACGCCAGATCCTCGCGCCCTGCGCCGTCGGCGGCCTGCGCCCCGACCTCGGCCCCGGCACGTTCGTGCTGCCCGACCAGCTCATCGACCGCACCACGGGCCGCGAGCGCACCTTCGTCGAGTCGGGTGCGGTGCACGTCAACTTCGCCGACCCGTACTGCCCGCACGGCCGCGCCGCCCTCGACGCCACCGCCCGCGCGACCGGCCTGGCCCTGGAACCGACCGGGACGATGGTCGTCATCGACGGGCCGCGCTTCTCCACCCGTGCCGAGTCCCGCTGGCACGCCGCGACCGGCGGGACCGTCATCAACATGACCGGCGCGCCCGAAGCCGCCCTGGCCCGCGAACTCGCCCTCTGCTACACCGCGATCGCCCTGGTCACCGACCACGACGCGGGTGTCGACGGCGACCGCGGCGTCACCCAGGACGAGGTCTTCGCCGTGTTCAAGGAGAACACCGACCGTATGCGCGGCCTGCTGCTGGCCGCCATCGCCCGGCTGCCCGCCGAGCGCCGCTGCCCCTGCCCGGCCGCACTCGACGGCATGCACCCGGCGTACCTACTGCCGTAGTCCCGCTGGACACCGGGCTGGTGGGATCGCCACCAGCCCGGTGTCCGCACCCGGGAGAAGGTGGCTGTTACGCGGGGAAGATGAACCAGTAGAACGTGGCCTTGGCGGTCTTGCCCGCCGCGTCGGTGACGGTCACGGTCGGGTTGGCGTTCTGCCAGGTCGTGGGTGTGCCGGAGATGACGCCGGTGGACTGGTTGATGCTCAGCCCGCCGGGCAGCCCGGTCGCGGTGAACCGGTAGGGCGTCGTGCCGCCCGCGGCCCGCACGGTGAGGCTGACCGGGCGTCCGACGTACGACGTCTGCACGCCGGGGTTGGTGATGGTCAGGTTGCCGGGCGTGCCGCCGCCCTGGACGGTGAGGGTGAACGTGGTCTGCGCGCTGGACTGGCCGTCGTTGCCGGTGACGGTGACGGCGTAGGTGCCCGCCGGGGTGCCGGCGGTCGTCGACACCGACAGCGTCGACGACCCGCCGACCTCGATCGCGGTCGGCGAGAACGACGCGGTCGCGCCCGTCGGCAGGCCGCTCGCGGTCAGGGTGATGTCACCGGCGGGCGGATCGTTGCCGCCGGGCAGGTGCGGGGCGATGTCGGCGGCGTACGTCGACACCCGGGTGTAGACCGCGTACCAGTCACAGGCCGTCGACATCCACGAGAAGACGCCGACGACGGTGTTGCCGACCAGGAACGGGCCGCCGGAGTCGCCCTGGCAGGCGGCGGCATGCCCGTCGGCGTAACCGGTGCAGATCATGGCCGGGGTCTTGTACTGGCCGGTGTAGCGGCCCTGGCAGCCGGAGTCGGGAGCCACCGGGATCGAGGCCTTGCGCAGGACGTCGCTGTACGTGTTGGCCCCGATCTTGCCCCAGCCGATGGAGACGCCCATGGTGCCCGGCGCGTTGCTTGCCGTGGAGGTGTTCAGCGTCGGGTAGGTCATGCCCGCGGGCACGGGCACGTCCCGGTCCAGGGTGACCACGGCGACGTCGGCGCCCTCGGACCAGTGCGAGTAGGACGGGTGGGTCCAGTACGAGGCGATCTCGGCGGTGAAGCCGGGGTCGTTGAGGTTGGTCGCCCCGTACACGTACCACTTGCGGCCGGGGCTCTCCAGCAGGCAGTGCGCGGCCGTGAGCACGGTGCGCGGACCCATCAGCGTCGACGAGCAGGACTGCTGGCCGGGGAAGCTGCTGCCCTCCCTGCGCTGGGAGATCATGAACGGGTTGGCCTCGACGGTGGTCGGCGTCCCACCCACGACCTGCGGCACCGCGCCGCCCTGTACGGCGCTGGCCGCGATGCGGGTGGTGGCGGTGCCACCGGCCTGCACGGTCGCCGACGCCGGGCTCGCCGACAGGCTGAAGTCACCGGTCGGCGGCGTCGGGTCGTCGTCGCCGGGCAGGTACAGCAGCTTGTTCGGGGTGCCCGAGGGCAGTCCGGTCAGGGTGCCGGTGGTCGCGTTGTCCATGATCCACGAGTGGACCTGGGCCGGGGTCGCGCCCGGCGTCGTGCTCAGGTGGCGCGCGACGGCACCGGCGACGTGCGGCGCGGCCATCGACGTGCCCGACATGGTCGTCGTGGCGGTGTCGGAGCTGTGGTACGCCGACAGGATGTTGCTGCCCGGCGCGTGCAGGTCCATGCAGGTGCCGTAGTTGGAGTCCCCGGCCTTGGTGTCGTTCGAGGTGACGTTGCCGACCTGCAGCGCCTCGGGGATCTGGCCGCCGGGGCCGTAGTTGCAGGCGTTGGAGCCGTTGTTGCCGGTGATCAGCGACCACTGGATGCCGGACTGGATCGACGAGCGGATGGCGTCGGCGGCGACGTCCGGGTCGTCGGTGTAGACCGACAGGTTCACCACCGCGGGCTTCTGCGCGTTCGCGGTGATCCACTCAGCGGCGCGGGCCACGTCGATGTCCTGGCCCATGCCGTTGCAGCCGAGCACGCGTACCGACCAGAGGTTGGCCTTCTTGGCCACGCCGTAGGTCTTGCCCGCGGCGATGCCGGACACGTGGGTGCCGTGGCCGTGGCAGTCACCGCCGCTGGTCGACGGCGACACGAAGTCGGTGCCGAGCTTGGCGCGTCCCTCGAACTCGCTGTGCGTGAACCGGATGCCGGTGTCGACGACGTAGATGTTGACGCCCTGCCCGGCCGCCGCGTCGTCGTAGTGGTAGGCGCGGTCCAGCGGCAGGTCCGCCTGGTCGACGCGGTCCAGGCCCCAGTTCGGCGGGTTGGGCTGGGTGACGCCGGTGGCGATGCCCGCCGTGCCGGACTGGGTCACCGCCTCGACCTCGGGCCGGGCCGCGATCCGGCGGGCAGCCCGTTCCGACAGCCCTTCCAGGGCGTAGCCGGTCATGGTGCGGGTGTAGACGGAGTGCAGCGTGCCGCCGTAACGGGCGACGGCCGCCTGCGCGCTGGCGCGCACGTCCTGCGCGGCCAGCGCCGAGGGCTTGAGGGTGATCAGGTATGAACCGGCGACCGGTTTGCGCGCCTGGACACGTACCGGGGCCTCCGGTTCGGCCCAGGCCGAGCCCGGTGTCAACGCCAGCAGCAGCGCGGCCAGACCGGCCGCCGCGAGCATGCGGGGGGTTCGCATGAGTGCCTTCCTTCGTACGCAACGAATGGTGAAGGCACCCTAGAAGCGAAGCAGATCGATGTTTAAGGGTTACTTGTCGCGTAAGTTACCGTGATCTGCGCAGCGAGATAAGAGCAGTTCAGCTGGGGTGCAGCGCTGTTACCCGGCATTTACGCGTCCCAGTGCACGCCGACCACGCCGGGGCTGACGTTCTCCATGACCGCGACGGCCGCCTGCCCGCCGCCCAGCCACAGCTCCGCCGACTCCCGGTGGCTGTCGTCGAGACGGCGCTGCCGGTAGCGGAACACCCGCGACGGCACCCGCCCGGTGAACACGACCCGGCACGTCCACAACCGGCACCGGCGGGTGAACGTGCGGTAGTAGAAGTCGCTGTCCTCCTCGTCGGACACCCCGAAGTGCACCTCGTACTCCAGCAACGTCAGCTCACCGGCCGACAGGCGCTGGTCGAGCACCAGCTCGGCGACGCTGACCCGCCCCTCGGCGCGCACCCTGCCCAGCCGGCACTGCGCCAGCGCCTGCCACTGCGGCGGCGTGGTCATGCCATGGTTGGCCTGGTGGAACACCACCGCGCGGCCCACGCCGTCGCACAGCGCGCGCACCACCAGCCGCACCCGCAGGGAGCGGCCCGCCTCGCCGACCACGAACACGTCGTCGACGGCCAGGAACTCCAGCTGCCCGTCGGGCGGCGCGTTCATCTGCGCCAGCAGCGCGGGCCGGGCGGGCCACAGCTGCCGCCGCGAACCCGACCCCGCCGGCCGATGCGCCCACGGCTGCGCCCCGCCGCGCCCGCGCAGCAGCGCCGACAGCGCGCCCTGCGGCACGCCGAGCAGGTCCTCCAGCACCGGCAGCGCGGCCAGCGACGCCCCGCGCTCGGGCCGGGACCTGCCCGAGCGCCAGTACGACAGGGTGGCCCGCGACAGGCGCACCTCGCGGTCGCGCAGCCGCGCCGACAGCCGTTCCAGCGTCATCCCGCTGGCCTCGATCGCGACGTCCAGCGCCAGCGAGAACGGCCCGGTCCGTAACGCCTGCGCGACATCGGGCTCCACCATCGCACCAGCCTCGCCCGCACCGACTCCGATGTCCACCCTGATCGATGCCGCCCCGGGCCGCGTACGGGCAAAAAGCAAGGCAAGGAGATCCGCGCTCCTTGCCACTATCAACATATAGCGGACCTGGGGCCTTGCCGCAAGACCCGGGTCATGCCGCAGAATCGTCGACCGGACCAGGAACGGACGAATAATGGGGCATGACGGGCGTATACCGCCAGCTGCCCCGGAGGGTGTCGCAATGATCGAACAGTACGTGTCAGACCTGCGGGACGTCGACGAAACGCAGCTCGCGACCGTCGGCGGCAAGGGCGCTCACCTGGGCGGACTGTCCCGGATCGACGGCATCGACGTGCCCGCCGGGTTCTGCGTTACCACGCACGCCTACCGGCGCATCATGGCGCAGGCGCCGTCGCTCGACGACCGGATCGACCAGCTCTCCCGGCTGAACCCCGACGACCGGGACGCCATCGGCGCGCTCAGCGCCGACATCCGCCGCACGATCGAAGAGACCGCCATCCCGGACGATCTCGCGGCGGCGATCACCGGCGCACTCGCCCGGCTCGGCGAGCAGGCCGCCTACGCCGTACGGTCCAGCGCGACGGCCGAGGACCTGCCGACGGCGTCCTTCGCCGGTCAGCAGGACACCTATCTCAACGTCATCGGCCCGGCCGCGATCCTCGGCCACGTCAGCCGGTGCTGGGCGTCGCTGTTCACCGAGCGGGCCGTCACGTACCGCCAGCGCAACGGCATCGACCACCGCACGGTCCACATGGCCGTGGTGGTGCAGCGGATGGTCTTCCCGGACGCGGCGGGCATCATGTTCACCGCCGACCCGATCACCGGCGACCGGCGACTCGCCACCGTGGAGGCCAGCTTCGGCCTCGGCGAGGCCCTGGTCTCCGGCCTGGTCAACCCGGACGTCTACCGGGTGCGCGACGGCGGGATCGTCACCAAGGCGATCGGCGCCAAGCAGCTCGCCGTCGTCGCCGCACCGACCGGCGGCACCCGGGAAGAACCGACCACCCCGGACCGGCAGGCCCAGCCCGCGCTGACAGACGCCCAGGCCGTAGCACTCGTCCAGCTCGGCCGGACGATCGAAGCCCACTTCGGCCGCCCCCAGGACATCGAATGGTGCCTGGCCGACGACGGTTTCCAGATCGTGCAGAGCCGCCCGATCACCACCCTGTTCCCCGTCCCGGAGACGGCCGACAAGGAGAACCACGTCTACGTCTCCGTCGGCCACCAGCAGATGATGACCGACCCCATGAAGCCCCTCGGGCTGTCCTTCTGGCAGCTGACCACCCCCATGCCCATGGCGGTGGCCGGGGGCCGCCTGTTCGTCGACGTGACCCAGCGGGTGGCCACCCCGGCGACCCGCGACAGTTTCCTGGAACTCCTGGGCCGGTCCGATCCGCTGATGGAGGACGCGCTGCGGACCGTGCTCGACCGCGACGGCTTCATCCATACGCTGCCCGGCGAGGGCGAGCCGGGGCCGCTGTTCGGCGGCACGCCCGATCCGATCGAGCCCGATCCGGCCCTCGTCGCCGAGCTGGTCGCGGCCAGCGAGGCCTCCGTCGCCACGGCGGCCCGCGACATCCGGGCGAAGTCCGGCGAGGCGCTGTTCGACTTCATCCTGGCCGACCTCCAGGAGCTGCGGCGGATCCTGTTCGACCGGCGCAGCCACCAGGTGTTCATGACGGCGATGGACGCCACGTGGTGGCTCAACGAGCACCTGGCGGCGTGGCTGGGCGAGAAGAACGCGGCGGACACGCTGACGCAGTCCGCGCCGCACAACGTCACCTCGGAGATGGGCCTGGCGCTGCTGGGCGTCGCGGACGTGATCCGCCCGTACCCGGAGGTGGTGGCGTATCTGCAGCACGCCGACGGTGACGACGTCCTGGACGGGCTCGCCGGGCTGACCGGCGGACCGCAGGCCCGCGACGCCATTGAGGCCTGGCTCGACCGGTACGGCATGCGCTGCGTCGGCGAGATCGACATCACCCGGCCCCGGTGGCGCGAGCACCCGTCGACGGTCGTGCCGATGATCCTCGGCAACGTCCGCAACTTCGCGCCGGGAGCGGGTGAGCAGCGTTTCGAGCAGGGGCGCCACGAGGCCTGGGACAAGGAGCAGCAGGTGCTGGAGCGCCTGCGGGCGCTGCCGGACGGTGCGCAGAAGGCCGCCGAGACCAAGCAGATGATCGACCGGGTCCGCACGTTCATCGGCTACCGGGAGTACCCGAAGTACGCCATGGTCAGCCGGTACTTCGTCTACAAGCAGGCGCTGCTGGCCGAGGCCGAGCGGCTGGTGCGGTCCGGCGTGCTCCGCGAGCCGGAGGACAGCTTCTTCCTGACGTTCCAGGAACTGCACGACGTCGTACGCACGAACCGGGCCGACGACCGGCTCATCGACCAGCGCAGGGAGGCGTTCAGGTCGTACGAGTCGCTCAAGCCGCCCCGCGTGCTGACCTCGGACGGCGAGGCCATCACGGGGAACTACCGGCGCGACGGCCTACCGGCCGGGGCGCTGGTCGGCCTGCCGGTCTCGGCGGGGACCGTCGAGGGGCGGGCGCGCGTCATCCTGGACATGGCGCACGCCGATCTCGCACCCGGCGACATCCTCGTCACCGCCCACACGGACCCGAGCTGGACACCGCTGTTCGTCGCCGTCGCCGGTCTGGTGACCGAGGTCGGCGGGCTGATGACGCACGGCGCGGTGATCGCCCGCGAGTACGGCCTGCCCGCGGTCGTCGGCGTGGTCGACGCCACCCGGCAGATCCGCGACGGCGAGCGCATCCGCGTACACGGCACCGACGGGTACGTAGAGATCCTGTCCTGACCGGAGACCGATCACGTGCAGTAGTCGCCGCGACGCTCCTCAGCCTCCGCACTGTGCCAGTTTCACCCACCTCAATCCACCCGTCTTCGTCCTGGTCAGCCCCGTATCTGCGACTGTCGCCGAAAACGGGAACGCTCCCATCATCGAGCATCACCTATTGACCGGCTCCGGTGGATGCCCTACGGTACGCCTTGGTAAGCGCTTACCCGATTACGCACCGTCCCATCACCACTTCCGAAACGGCTCATCGGCGGACCCTACGGAGGAAAACCACCATGCCATCACCCAGCTCCCCGAGGCGGCGTCCTCGGCTGCGCCTAGCCCTCGCGATCACCACGGTCGCCACCGTCGTCGGCGGCGTCGCCCTCGCCGCGATGATGCCGGCGTCGGCCGCCACCATCGACACCAGCGCCTACTACCAGCTGGTCAACGTGTTCAGCGGCAAGGCGATCGAAGGCAGCAGCGGCGCGGTCGTCCAGCGCACCCCCGACAGCGCGGCGTCCAATCAGCAGTTCCAGTTCCTCGACATGGGCAGCGGCTACTACCGCCTCAAGTCGAAGGCCAGCGGCCGGGTCGTCGAGATCGCGGGCAGCAGCACCGCCGACGGCGCGACCGTCCAGATGAACACCGGCGCGGGCAGCACCGCCTACCAGCAGCAGTTCTCGTTGCTGGACAACGGCAACAACGTGATCCGGTTCAAGAACCGCAACAGTGCCAAGACCCTCGACGTGTGGGAGTGGTCGTCGGCCGACGGCGCCCGCATCTCGCAGTTCCAGGACCTCAACGGCACCAACCAGCAGTTCCGCCTGGTCAAGGTGGGCAGCGGGACCAATCCGACGCCCACCCCGACCGGTGGCAGCGGCGGACCCAGCACCACGTGGCCGACGTCGGCCGGGTCGGCCAGCGTCTCGGGCACGATCAGCGTGTCGGGCACCTTCGACGGCGGCATGAAGACCTACTGCTGCATCGGCGACGGCGGCCAGGACGAGGGCCAGGACCCGATGTTCAAGCTGGCCAACGGCGCCACGCTGCAGAACGTCATCCTCGGCTCGCCCGCCGGTGACGGCGTGCACTGCGAGGGCACCTGCACGCTGCGCAACGTGTGGTGGAACGACATCGGCGAGGACGCCGCCACCTTCAAGGGCACCGGCGGCGGCACGTCGTACGTCATCGGCGGCGGCGCCCGGTCCGGCAGCGACAAGGTGTTCCAGCACAACGGCAACGGCACGGTGAGCATCAGCGGCTTCTACCTGAAGTCGGCGGGCAAGCTGTACCGCGCCTGCGGCAACTGCTCCAGCTCGTACCAGCGCAACGTCAAGATCGATAATGTCATCCTGGACGACATCGACATGGTCGCCGGGATCAACACCAACTGGGGCGACACCGCCACCATCACCCGGGTCACCCTGATCAACAGCTCCAGCGCCACCGTCTGCGGCAAGTACAAGGGCGTGCCTAAGGGCAGCGAGCCCTCGTACCTCGGCGAGGGCTGGAACGACAGCAACTGCAAGGTCAAGCAGAGCGACATCACCTACCGGTAGGCCGAACGGAGGCGGCGCCCACCGGCTGGTGGGCGCCGCCTCCGCGCCGAGATGAGCTGAGCCGTGCCAGGCCCCGGCCTCGCGGGCCTGGCGGCTGTGGTTTACGGCAGCGAGTTCAGCACGATCGCGCCGATGTCACGGCCGAGCTGGGTGGTGCTCTGGGTGCCGGAGCGGTCGTTCATCATGACCGCCACCACGATGCCGTCCTCGGGGTAGATCCTCAGGTAGGCGAGGGTGCCCGTCCACGAACCGTCCTTGGCGACCACGGGGTGCCCGTTCTCGGTGCCGGTGCTCCAGCCGTAGGCGTAACCGCTGTCGGCATCCGGCGCGGTCCACATGGTGTCGCGCGACGTCTGGGTCAGGATCTGGCCCGCCGCGAGCTTCGCGCCGAACCGGCCCAGGTCGTACACGTTGGACTGGATGCCGCCGCCGAGGGTCTTCCAGTCCTTGTTCTCCAGCGCCACCTCCGCGTTGCCGTCGGTGTACATCGTCATCCGCCGGACCGCGGCGCTCATGTCCGCCGGCGCGAGCGTGCCGAGACCGTACGCGTTGGTCAGCTTCGTACGGACCAGGTTCTTGACGTTGTCACCGGCGGCCGCCTCCAGGTCCGCGCCGAGCAGGGTGTAGCCGAGGGTCGTGTAGTAGTAGTCCGGCGGGTTGCACACCAGCGGCTCGTCCCAGAACTCGTCCGCGGCGGCCAGCGCCGTCGCGTACGGCAGGTTGTCGAACCCCGAGGTGTCGATGTCGCCGTAGTCGCCGATGCAGCCGCGGTTGGCCAGCAGGTCGCCGACGGTGTGGGTGTGGTGCGCCGGCATCGCCGGCACCAGGTCACGGCTCTCGTCGTCGAGGTCGACCAGCCCCTGCTCGACCATCCGCATCGTCAGCACACCCGCGACGGCCTTGCTCACCGACGCGAGCCCGCCGACGTGCTCGCTGTCCATCCACACGTTGTCGCCGATGTCGGCGAAACCGAAGCCGCGCAGGTACTTCGGCTGGTTGTTGTGGAACACGGCCACGCTGATGCCGGGCACCGCGGTGCTGTCCAGCTCGGTCTGGACGCGGGCGTCGACGGCGTTCTTCAGCTTCCAGTCCGGCCGGTCGTTGTTCTGCCGCCAGATCCCGGCGTACCGCACGCCGCCCGCCGTGTCGTACTTGTTGTACGCCACCAGCCGGTAGCCTTCGTCGGAGTAGCGGTGCCAGTAGTTGCCGAACATCGTCGCGGTCATGTCACGGCGCTCGGCCCAGCCACGGCCGTTGCGGTTCTCCACCCAGATCCCCGCGTAACGCTGACCCGCGCTGATCCGCAGCGACTCGAAGGCCAGCATCCGGTACTCGCGCTGGAGCTCGGCGAACTTCGTCGAGAACTCGGCCGAGGTCAGGTCCCGCCACAGCACCCACGCGAGGTTCTCGGCGTTCTGCACCCAGACCACGGAGTAGCGCAGGCCCTGCGACGTGTCGTACACGTCGATGTCGATCGGCATCCGCCCGGCGCGGCGCTGCTCGTCGAACCTCGTCGAGAACTCGGCGCTGGTCAGCCCCCGGAACGAGGTCCAGGACAGGCCCTCCACGTTCTTGACCCACACCCCGGCCCAGCGCCGTACGCCGCCCACCAGGTAGGTCTCCTGCTCGGTCAGCCGCATCCCCTGCCCGGCGGCCTCGCTCCACGCGGCGGCGAATCCCGCGTCGTCGAGGTCACGCAGCTCCTTCCAGGCCCGGCCGTCGGTGTTGTACTGCCACACCGAGCCGACGCGGTAGTCGCCGCCGGTGGTGTCGATGTCCAGGTCGTCGATCAGGTACCCGTTCTTGCTGTTCGCGGTGAACGAGGTCGCGAACTGGGCACTGGTCTGGTCGCGCAGCGAGAGCCACGAGACCGCGTTCGGGTCGAAGACCGGGGACGGCACGCCCGGCACCGCCTGGGCCGGCACGCCGCTCAGTGCCGCGCCGGCCAGGGTCGTCGCCAGCACGACGGCTATCCGTCTGCGCATGGTCATGATGCACTCCCAACGTCTGATGGGCCCGTCCGGCACGGGGTGGGCCGGACAGGAGACACCGTGCGCCGGTTCGCGGCCGCACGTCGCCGATCCTGAACCCGGCTGAACGCGCGGGCTGAACATCGTTGAACACGCGGCTGCGCTGAAGCATCGAGCGAGGCCGCTAGATTGAGCCCGACAACGGCTGTCGCGTCAGGAGGGTGAACCGGGTGACCGACGACACGGGCATGTCGGACCTGACGCGTCTGCTGCGCCAGCTACGGCGGCGCGAGGCGCGCAGCCGGGGCGGCGCGGAGCTGACCTACCGGGAGCTGGCCGCCAGGACGGGCTGGTCACTCGGGATCATCGCGCAGTACTTCTCCGGCAAGTCGCTGCCGCCGGTGGACCGGTTCGACGTCCTCGTCAGGCTGCTGGGCGCGACCGCCGCCGAGCTGGGTGTGCTGGCCACGGCACGGGACCGGGCCGACGACCACCGCCGCGAACCCGCGGCGGGCAGGTCCGTGCCGCAGCGCGCCGACGTCCGGCTGCTCGGGCCGGTGGAGGTGGCGGGCCCGGGCGGCCGGGCGGCGCTGGTGGGCGTACGGCAGCGGGCCCTGGTCGGACTGCTGGCCCTGGACGCCGGGCGCGTCGTCACGAAGACCCGGCTGGTCGACGCGCTGTGGGGCGAGACGCCGCCGCGAACCGCGATCGAGAGCCTGTACAGCCATGTCGCGCGGGTCCGCAGCTCGCTCGACGCCTGCGGGCTGCCGGGTCTGCTGACGACCCGTGGCCCGGGATACGCGCTCGCGGTGCGCCCCGACGAGGTGGACGCGACCCGCTTCGCCAAGCAGGCGGCGCAGGCCCGGCGGGCACTGGCCGACGGCAGGACCGCCGACGCCGCCGCCGGCCTGCATGAGGCGCTGGCCCTCTGGCGGGGTGAGGCGCTGGCCGACGCGGCACCGGCCGGTTGGGTGCTGGCCGAGGTCGACCGGCTGCACGAGCTGCGGCTGAGCACGCAGGAGGACCTGCTCGACGCGCGGCTGCGCCTGGGCCAGCACGTCGTCGCCGTCGACGAGCTGGAACGGCTGCTGGCCACCCATCCTGGTCGTGAGCGGCTCGTCGAACTGCTCATGGTCGCCCTCTACCGGTGCGGACGGCACAACGAAGCGGTGCTGGCATACCAGCGGCTGCGCGGCCATCTCGCCGAGCAGCTGGGGGTGGAGCCCGGTCCCCGGGCCGCGCACGTGTACACGGCCGTCCTGCGCCGGTCCGCCGATCTCGACCTCGGCACCGAGCCGGGAACCACCGCTCGGGCGACGGCGTCCCGGCCCGCTCAGCTGCCCTCGCGCATCGGCCACTTCGTCGGCCGCGACGCCGAGCTCGCCCTGCTGGACGACCTGCTGAGCGGCACCGCGAGCGCGGGCCGGGTGGGCGTGGTGTGCGGCCCGGCGGGCATGGGCAAGACGGCGCTGGCCGTGCAGTGGGCGCACCGGGCCGCCGCCCGGTATCCCGACGGCCAGCTCTACCTCGACCTGCGCGGCCACGATCCCGCGACGGCGATGCCCGTGGCCGAGGTGCTGACGCACCTGCTGCGCGGGCTCGACGTGGCTGCCGACCGGATCCCGTCCGATCTGGCCAAGCTGGCCGGGCTGTACCGGTCGGTGCTGCACGACCGGCGGGTCCTGATCCTGCTCGACAACGCCGCCACGGCTGATCAGGTCGCCTCGCTGGTGCCGCCCTCGGGCGGCAGCCTGCTGCTGACGACCAGCCGCAACCAGCTCGCCGGTCTCGCCGTGGACTACGCCGTCACCAGCGTCGACGTCGACGCGCTCGGCACCGCCGAGGCGCTGACGCTGCTCAACCGGGTGCTGGGCACCGAGCGCGTCGACCGGGAACAGGACGCGGCCCACACGCTCATCGACCTGGTCGGCCGGATGCCCCTGGCCCTGCGGATCGCCGCGGCCAAGCTGGCCACCCGCCCGCCCCGGCCGATCGCGGAACTCACCGCCGAGCTGGCCGGTGCCAACCGGCTCGCCACCCTGACCGTGCCCGGGGACTCCCGCAGCATCAGAACCGTCTTCGACAGCGCCTACCAGGCCCTGAGCCCGGCAGCCGCGCGCCTGTTCCGCCGGATGGGCCTGCATCCGGGCACCACGTTCGCGCTCGCGCTCGCCGCGGCCGTCGCCGACGCCTCCCCCGCCCAAGCCCGCAGCGCGCTCGACGAGCTGACCGGCGTACACCTCCTAGTCGACCTGGGCGACGGCCGCTACCGGTTCCACGACCTCATCCGCCTGTACGCCGCCGAGCAGGCCGCGTCCGGTGAGGACACCGCACACCGCCTGGTCGACTGGTATCTGGTCGTGGCCGACGCCGCCAACCGGGTGTTCGACCCGGCGCGCGACCGGGCGGGACCGTTGTCGGTGCGCCCGCCCGTCGACATCCCGTTCCCCGCCGAGCACGGCAGCGCACTGGCCTTCCTCGACGACGAGCGCGCCAACCTGCTGCCGGTGGTGCGCCACGCGGGCGAGCACGGCCACGACCGGGCCGCGTGGCAGCTCGCCTACCTGCTGACCAGCTTCCATGTGGTACGCGGGCACCGGGCCGACCAGGTCGAGATGTGCCGCCTCGGGCTGGCCTGCGCGCAGCGCCTGGGCGATCCGGCGGCCGAGGCGCTGATGCGCAGCCTGCTCGGCATGGCCTGCAACGGCACGCAACGGCACGAGGAGGCGCTGGAACACCTGCACCACGCGCTGGTGCTCATGCGGACCGTCGCCGACCGGCGCGGACAGGGCATGGCCCTCAACAACATCGCCCTGGCGTACGGCAGGCTGGGCCGGCTGGACGCGGCGGCCGACGCGTTCAGCCAGGCCCTCGAACTGCACACGGCCGACGGCCACCCGCCCGGCATCGCGCTGGCCCTGAACAATCTCGGCCACAGCTACACGCTGATGGGCAGGACCGAACTCGCCCGCCCACCGCTGTCCCGGGCGCTCGCGCTCGCCCGCGAGATCGGCCATCCCCACCTGGAGGCGACCGCGCTGCACAGCCTCGGCGAGGTGCACCTCGCCGAGGCCGATCACGACAGCGCGCTCGACTGCTTCACCAGGGCCCTGGCGATCCGGCGGCGGATCGGCGAGCGGCGCCGGGAGGCCGACACCCTCAACCTCATCGGCCTCACCCACCAGAGCAACGGCGACCACGCGTCCGCCACCGGGCACTTCCGGCAGGCCCTGGCGCTCAGCGAGGAACTGGGCGACTGGCACCTCAAGGCGGCGACGCTGGCTCACCTGTGCGACGACCGCCCGGCCTGAGGTTCACGAACCCGGCACGGTGACCACCGAGACGCCGTCCACGACGACACCGCGCGAGGGCGCGAAGATCCGCACCTGGAACCACCGCTGCGGCGTGCCCACCGGACGCGCCAGCAGCTTGACCGGCAGCTGAACCAGCTTCGCCCCCGTCGGCACCAGCGCCATCCGGTCGGCGACCCCGACGTAGTCGATGCCCGCCTGCGCGGTCCCGTCGGCGGTCGCCCAGCGCACCGATGCCGGTCCCTCCGGCGAGACGGCGTCGATCACGCCGTCGTCGAAGTCGCACAGGTAGCGCTGTTCACCGGTCAGCCACGGCTCGCCGACCGGCGTCGACGTGCCGAAGGTCCACGGTGGGCAGATCTGGTCGTCCGCCGCCCAGGCGAACCCGAGCCCGTCGTCGTCGAGGATGCGCCCGTGCCCGGTGCCGTGCACCACCCTGACACCCGGACTCGGGCTGACCAGCGTCACCCGGAAGTCCTCCAGCGCCGGCTCCGGCACGGTGTCGAGCGCCACCGTCGCGGTGATCCTGCGGACGGTGACATCGCCCGCGGCCCAGCGCAGCAGCTGGTTTCCGGACAGGGCGAAGTCCGCGCCCGGCTGGGCGGTGCCCGCCGTGACCGTGAAGCCCACCTGGCCCGAGGCCGCGCACCCGCCAGAGAAAACCGTGAAGATCAGCCGTCCGGCGCCCTCACCGACCGTCACCTCGGGATTGATGACGATCACCCGCTGGCAGGCCGCCAGGCCCGGACTGCCGGCCGCTGTCAACGCGGCCACGGCGACGAACACCGCGGCGATACCACCGGCGACTACCCGCCTCAACTCTCGCACCATACGATGCATCCTCGGTCCGAAGCCTTGCACGAAACCTGTGGACCGGACGGGACCATCGCACCGACAGGGAGACCCGCGTGCTCGTGACCATGGACCTGCCCACACCCGCGCAGATGCGCGGCCGCCTCGCCGCGTTCGCCGCGATCTGCGGTGCGCAGAGCAGCGAGCGTCGCGGCTGCTACGCCGACGGCCCGCTGTGGCACTTCGACGACTGGGGCGGCAACTGGGCCGAACTGCACCACGACGGCGGCGGCCGGGTGGTCATGGTCGGCAACGACCACGAGTACTCCGAGACCCACTACGGCCCGTTCGCCGCCATGTTCGGCGAACCGGAGACCGACCTGCTCGCCGGAGCGCCGCAGTGGTGGGCGCCGTACGCGCGGCGGGTCGTCGACGGTGGCGAGCGGCTGGGCTTCGTCTACGGCTTCGACGGAACGTGGCAGCGCGCGGGCTACGACAACTACGACGGCTTCGACTCGGTCGGCATCCCGGCCATCGACGACGTCCACTGCGCCGAGCTGATCGCGGAGTTCGCCAAGGACGGCCGCACCGGCGAACCCGACCCGGCCGCGATCGCGGCCCTGATCGCAGCGGACGCCGACGTGACCGTGGAGCAGGTCGCGGCGGTCATCGGCGACCGGTGGGACGCGGCGGCGGGCGCGGCGGCCGCCCGAGCCTTCCTCGCCGCCGACCTCGCCTGAGCGCACCCGTATGGGGGAACCCGTCACCCGCAGGCGTGAACAGCCCTGTCTCGAGGTGACGGCGCGGTGCCAGGATGCGGACCTGACCGTCCACTGTCGAGGGAGCCGTCGATGCGCCCGTACCGCCTGCTGCTCGCCTGCACCGCCATCGTGCTCGCCACCACGGCCGTGCCCGGCACCGCACACGCCACCGGCCCCGACCCTGACACCGTCTACATCGCCGGCATCGCCTACGGCGGCACCGGCTGCCCGAACGGCAGCGTCGCCAGCTCGTTCAGCAACGACCGGACCTCCGCGACGCTGATCTTCGACCAGTTCGTGGCGTCGACGGGGCCGGGCGTGCCGGTCACCGAGCGCCGCAAGAACTGCCAGATCAACCTGAACCTGCACATCCCCCGGTCACTGGCCTGGCTGGCCGCCGTCAAGGTCGACCACCGGGGCTACGTCGGCGTCCCGGCTGGCATCACGGCAAGCCGCGGCGACGTCTTCCACTCCACCGACCTCGTGCTGGGCGCACCGGCCAAGACCAGCTACCCCGGGCCGGTGAACAAGGACTACCTGGTCCGCGACTCGTACCTGCAGGCCCCGCTGTCCAGCACGCTGTGCGCGTCGGAGACGGTGCGCCCCGACACCATCAACTCCCAGGTGAGCCTCGACGGCAGCGGCGGCAGCGGCCAGATCACCCTGGACTCCCTCGACCTGCACGTCGCCACCACCCAACTGCTGCCCTGCCCGAGCTGAGGTCCCCCCGGCAGCTGACGACCCTGTCGAAAGTCAGGGGTGCCGCCTGCCGATCGGCTCCTGTGCCGCGCTCACGCCATGCCTAACGTGGCCGACGTCAATCAGGACGATCGGAGCGCACCATGACTTTGCCGAGCCCCACCCCCCGACGCTGGGGCACCGTCGCCGCCGTGACGATGCTGCTGCTGCCCGTGCTCGCCGCCCCGGCCGCCGCGGCCGGGTCCGCCGACCCCGCCGCGGTGGCGCGGGTGGTGGCGGACTTCGCCGGGCGCGCCGGGTATCCCGGCATCGTCGTGGCGATCACCCAGGGCGACCGGGTGCTGTACACCGGAGGCCACGGTCACGACTCGTCCGGCGCGGCGGTCACCGCGACGACGCCGATGCCCATCGCGTCGCTGAGCAAGTCGTTCACGGCGCTGGCGGTGATGCAGCTCGCCGAACAGGGCCGGGTGGAGCTCGACGCGCCGGTCACGCGATACGTCACCGACCTGCGGACCGCCGACCCGCGGGGCGCCCGGATCACGGTCCGGCACCTGCTGGAGCAGACCTCCGGGATCACCGACCGCACCCTGCCGGAGAAGAGCCTGCCGCAGCCCGGCGACCTGGCCGCAGCGGTGCGGCGGGTGGCGGCGGCGACCCTGGCGGCCGAACCCGGCAGCGCGTACGCGTACACCAACACCAACTACCACCTCGCGGCGCGGCTGGTGGAGGTGGTGTCCGGGCAGCCCTTCGACGGCTACCTCGCCGACCGGGTGTTCGCGCCGCTCGGGATGCGGTCGGCGACCAGCGTCGACCGCACCCCGCGTGACCTGCCCGGCCAGGTCCGCGAGGGCTACCGGTACCTGTACGGGATGACGTTTCCCGCCGCCGAGCCCGACCGGTTCGTCGCAGGCTCCGACGGCGTGATCGCCAGCGCGGCCGACCTGGCGCAGTGGCTGATCATGCAGCACGGCGGCGGGGTCGCGCCCGGCGGAGCACGGCTGCTGTCGACCGCGGGCATCACCGCGACGCACACCCCGTCGGCCCCCGGCCGCACCTACGCGATGGGCTGGCAGCGCGACGCCGACGGCCGGGTGCGCCACAACGGCGTCTGGTTCACCTACACCGCCAGCCAGCTGCTGCTGCCGTCCGGGTACGGCATCGCCGTCGTCGGCAACAGCGGCATCGGGCTGGGCAACGAGGGCACCGACCAGCTCGCCGACGCCCTCGCCGACCTGGTGACCGGCGGCAGCCCGCAGCCTCCCGCGCCGGTGCGCCTCATCGCCGATCTCGTGCTCGCCGCGCTGACCCTGCTCAGCGTCGCGCTGGGTGTGCGTAACCTGCGCCGTGGCGGCGCCTGGGCACGCCGGTTCGCCGCAGCCGCGCCGTGGCGGCCCGCGCTGCGGCTGGCACCCCGTCTCGCCCCCGCCGTCCTGCTGGCGGCGCTGCCCGACCTGCTCGGCCTGCTGGTCGGCGGCGGCCGCGACCTCACGTACGGCCAGCTCACCTACTACAGCCTGCCCCTGGTGCTCTGGACCGCGACCGCCGCGGGCATGAACCTCGCCGTGGCGGCCACCCGGCTCGCCGGTCTCGTCCGCGCCCGCCGGACCACGCCCCCGGCACCGGTCCAGGCCGAGCCGCAGGTCGCCGGGTACCGTCGATGATCGTGACGAGGGCGGCGGGCGGGTGGCGACGGTGGTCGCCGATCCCACCCTGGGCGCTGACCGTGCTCGCCCTGGCCCTGGCGACGGTCGCCGCCGACCCTCCACCGGGCTGGTGGGTGGCCGGTGCGCTGCTCGCGCCCATGGCCGCTGCGGCGACACTGCGGACACACCCGCCGCTCGCGATGGCGATCTGCGCGGGCACCGGTGTCGTCACCGGTCTGGCACTGGACAGCGCGGTGCCGCTGTGGAGCGCGGCGCTCGGCGCGGCCCTGTTCGTGATCAGCCTGCTGGCCGGCCGCCACGGCGCCCGGCCCCGGCCCGCGCCGGCGGTGCTGGGCGTCGCGGCGGTGGCGGGCACCGCTTACGGCGTGGCGACCGGCCGGAGTGTGGCGACCGGTCTGCTGGTCCTCGCGCTGGCCGTCGCGGTGCCGTGGGCACTCGGGCGCACCCGGCGCCAGCAGGACCAGCTCGCCCTGCTCGGCCTGGCCCAGGCCCGGCTGCAGGAGCGCGCCCGCATCGCCCGCGACATGCACGACACCCTCGGGCACGACCTCAGCCTGCTCGCGCTGCGCGCCGCCGCGCTGGAACTGGCACCGGACCTCGGCGAACGGCACCGTGCCACGGCGGCCGAACTGCGGATCGGGGCCGCGGCCGCGACCGCCCGGCTCGCGGAGATCATCACCGTCCTGCGCGACGGCGGCCCGGCACCGCTGGTCCCGGCCGGTGACCGGATCACCGACCTGGTCGACCGGGCGCGGCAGGCCGGTGTCGCGGTCACGCTGCGCGACGACAGCGGCGGTGACCTGCCCGAGCCGGTCGACCGCGCGGCCTACCGCGTCGTCCAGGAGGCGCTGACCAACGCGGTGAAGCACGCCCCCGCCGCACCGGTGCGGATCGACCTGTCCACCGCGGGCGGAACTACCACGGTCACCGTCACCAACCCGCTGCCCTCCGCCCGGCGGCGCGGACCGGGCAGCCGGGCCGGGCTGGACGGCCTGCACGAGCGGGTCCGGCTGATCGGCGGCACCGTCAGCACCGGCGCGCGCGGCGACCTGTTCGAGGTCGTCGCCGCCCTCCCGCACCGAGGAGCCCCGTGATCCGCGTACTGCTGGCCGACGACGAGCCGATGATCCGGGCGGGCGTACGCGCCATCCTCGCCACCGACCCCGCCGTCGACGTCGTCGCCGAGGCCGCCGACGGCCGCGCGGCCATCGACCTGGCGCTGGCCCACCGGCCCGACGTCGCGCTGGTCGACATCCGCATGCCCCGGGTCGACGGGCTCACCGCCACCGCCGAGATGCTGCGCGCCCGGCCCGAGGCGGGCGTGGCGGTGCTGACCACGTTCGGCGACGACGAGTACATCGCCCGCGCGCTGGACAGCGGCGCGCGGGGTTTCCTGCTCAAGTCCGGCGACCCGCGCGAGCTGCTCGCGGGCGTGCACGCGATAGCCGCGGGCGGGGCCTACCTGTCACCGGACATCACCGCCCGGGTCATCGGCCGCCTGCGCACGAGCGGGCTGGGCCGGGCCACCGCCGCCCACACCAGGGCGCAGCAGCTCACCGAACGCGAACGCGAGGTGCTGGCACTCGTCGGAGCCGGGCTGTCCAACGCGCAGATCGCCCGCCGCCTCGGACTGGTCGAAGGCACCGTCAAGGGCCACGTCAGCACGATCCTGACCCGCCTCGACCTCGCCAACCGGGTGCAGGCCGCCGTCCTGGCCCACGAAGCGGGCCTGCTCACCGACTGACTTGCCAAGATCGCCGTCTCGTGTCGAAACTTCAGGTCCCACCCCAGGTTCTGACACGAGACGGCGATCTTTCGGCGATCAGGGGGCCTGGAAACCGGCCTCGCCGAGCACGGCCTTGCCACGGTCGGAGATGACGAAGGTCAGGAACGCCTGCGCGGCGGTCTTGTGCGGAGCGTCCTTGAGCAGCGCGATCGGGTAGTCGTTGATGGCCTGCGCGGACTCGGGGAACTCGATGCCGTCCACGTCGGCCGAGGCGGCCTTGGCGTCGGTGCGGTACACCAGAGCGGCGTCGACCTCGCCGAGCTTGACCTTCTGCAGCGCCGCTTTGACGTCCTGCTCCAGGGTGACCGGGGTGACCTTGACCCCGGCCGCGTCGAGGGCCTTCTTCGCGGCCGCGCCGCACGGCACCTGCTCGGCGCACACCGCGACCTTCAGGTCGGGCTTGGACAGGTTCTCCAGGGTGTCGATGCCCTTCGGGTTGCCCTTGGGCACCGCGATGACGAGCTGATTCTTCACGAACACGGTGGGGGTGCCCTCGGCGTCACCGGCGTCGACGACGGTCTTCATCGTCGCGGGGCTGGCCGCGGCGAAGAGGTCCGCAGGCGCGCCCTGCGTGATCTGGGTGGCCAGCGCGGAGCTGCCGGCGAAGTTGAAGATCACCTTCGTGCCGGGGTTGGCGGCCTCGAACTCCTTGCCGAGCTTGGTGAACGACTCCGTCAGCGACGCCGCCGCGAACACGGTCACGTCACCGCTGACCCCGGTGCCCGAGGCGCTGGACCCCGGCTGCGCCGTGCCGTCGCCACCGCACGCGGCCGTGGTCAGCGCCGCCGCCATCACCAGGCCGGCCAGCGCCGACCGGATCAATCTACTGTTCATGGATCGCTCCTCCCCCTGCCCGAAGGCGCATTGCCCCTGCCCGAAGGCGCCTTGGGCCTCTGGACGGACATCGCCCTCGCACCGCACACCGCTACCGCCCGCACGCACCGCGATCACCACGGCCTCGCCGAGCGCTACCTCAGACTAGCCTCGCAGTTGCGATCTATAACAGACCATCGTCTGGTTCGTTGCGGAATCGATCGCCGTCTGAACGTCGCAACTGCAAGTGTCCTCCCATCCCCGGGAGCTATGAGGCTGGCCGCAACGGTTCTGGCGCGGCCACCCGTACACCCTGACCGGAATCGGCCGTTGGGCGCAGAACGGCGCGAAAGACCCAAACCGCCAGGCGTTGTTTCGCATCCTGCCGATCCGCGTCCCGCTCAGGCCCTACGTTCGGCGTATGGGTGTGGTCTCGCTCAAGGAGATCGTCGACCGGGCCATGCGCGATCGGTACGGCGTGCCCGCGATCAACGTCGTCAACGACCTGACCATGGAGAGCGTGCTGGCCGCCGCCGTCGAGCGCCGCTCCCCGATCATCGTGCAGACCTCGGTGAAGACGGTGCTGTCCATCGGCTCCGAGGTGCTGTACGCGATGTGGCGGGCCATGACGGCCGGGATAGAGGTGCCGGTCAGCCTGCATCTCGACCACTGCCCGGACCGGGCGGTGATCACCGAGTGCCTGGCCAGGGGCTGGAACTCGGTGCTGTTCGACGCCTCCACGCTGCCGGTCGAGGAGAACCTTCGCCAGACCGTCGAGGTGGTCGCCGAGGCCCGCCGGTACGGCGCCCACGTCGAGGGCGAGATCGAGGCGATCACCGGCGTCGAGGACGGCATCGGCTCCGACGAGGCGGCCCACCGCCAGACGCTGGACGTGTCCATCCACTTCATCCAGACGTCGGGGGTCGACGTGTTCGCGCCCTCGATCGGCAACGCGCACGGCGTCTACTCCGCCGCACCCCACCTGGACGACAAGCGCGTCAGCGACCTGGTCGCCGCGACCGGCGTACCGATCGCGCTGCACGGCGGCACCGGGCTGACCGACGCCCAGTTCAGCGACCTGATCGCGCGCGGCTGCGCGAAGGTCAACGTGTCGACCGCCCTGAAGATCACTTACATGACCTCGAACCTGGCGTTCCTGCGCGAGGCCGAGACGAAGAACAAGTGGGACCCGCCCTCGCTGTTCCGCCACGTCACCGCCGACGTCACCGCGCTGGCCGCAGGTTACGCCGACCGCTTCGGCAGCACCGGGCGTGCCTGGTGAGAGCACTGATCTTCGACTGCGACGGCGTGCTCGCCGACACCGAACGCTACGGGCACCTGCCCGCGTTCAACCAGACGTTCGCCGAGTTCGGCCTGCCCGTGCGGTGGGACGAGCAGGAGTACGGCCGCAAGCTGGCCATCGGCGGCGGCAAGGAGCGCATGGCGAGCCTGCTGACGCCGGAGTTCGTCGCCGCCGCGGGGCTGCCCGGCGACCCGGCCGGGCAGGCCGAGGCCGTCGCCGCGTGGCACCGCCGCAAGACGGCCATCTACACCGCCATGGTCACCGCCGGGGACCTGCCGGCCCGCCCCGGCATCGCCAGGATCACCGCGCAGGCCCACGCCGCCGGCTGGCTGCTCGCCGTCGCCTCGACCTCGGCCGAACCGTCCGTGCGGGCCGTACTGGAGCACGCCGTCGGCCCGGACCGGGCCCGCGACTTCACCGTGCTCGCCGGCGACGTGGTGCCGCGCAAGAAACCCGCGCCCGACATCTACCTGCTCACCCTCGACCGGCTCGGGCTGAGCCCGCGGCAGGCCGTGGTCGTCGAGGACTCCCACAACGGCCTCGCCGCCGCCACCGCCGCCGGGATCGCCTGCGTCGTCACCGTCAACGACTACACCGCCGCCGAGGACTTCACCGGCGCCGCGTTCGTCGTCGACTCCCTCGGCGAACCCGACGCCACCCCGATCACCGTGCTGGCCAACGACAGCCCGGCCAGACCCGGGGCGTACGTGACCCTGGCCGACCTGTCGGCCGTCGCCGGAGAGGACGCGACATGACCGGCAACCCGATGGCCCAGGCCGAATTCGTGGTACGCACCATCGCGCAGACCGCCGTCGCCAACGAGAAGTACTTCGGCGACCTCGACGCGGTCGTCGGCGACGGCGACTTCGGCTACTCCCTGGCCCGCGGCTTCGAGGTCGTGCTCGCCGACTGGGACACCTTCGACCGCACCGACGTCGCCACCTTCCTGCGCAAGATCGCCGTCGTCATCACCAGCAAGGTCGGCGGCACCTCCGGACCTCTGTGGGGCACCGCGTTCCTGCGCGCCGCCACCACGGCCGCGGCCAGCCCGGACCTGACCGGCGGCACCGTGGTCACCATGCTGCGGGCGGCCGCCGAGGGCATCCAGGCCCGCGGCAGCGCCAGCCTCGGCGACAAGACCCTGCTCGACGCGCTCATACCCGCGACCGACGAGATCGCCCGGCAGCTCGAACTCGGCAGCGACGCACCGACCACCATCCGGGCCGCCGCGACCGTCGCCCGCACCAGCGCCGACGCGACCGCCGGACTCGAAGCCCGCCGCGGCCGGGCCAGCTACACCGGCGAGCGCAGCATCGGCAGCGTCGACCCGGGGGCCGTCGCGGTCGCCGTCATCTTCGAAGCACTCGCCGACGCCTGGCCCACCGCATCCTGAGAGGAAGCCGCACCGTGAAGAAGTTCGTCAACGACCCCCGCCAGTTCGTCGCCGAGATGCTCAAGGGCGTCGCCCTGGCCAACCCGGACACGTTGCGCTACGTGCCCGCGTACAACCTCATCATGCGGGCCGACGCCCCGCGCGACGACAAGGTATCGGTCATCCAGGGGTCCGGCTCCGGCCACGAACCCGCCCACGTGATGATCGTCGGCAAGGGCATGCTCGACGCCGCCTGCCCCGGCGACGTGTTCGCCGCACCGCCCATGGACTACGTCCTGGAGACCAGCAAACTACTCGCCACGCCCAAGGGCGTGCTGCACCTGATCAACAACTACACCGGCGACCGGATGGCCTTCGACATGGGCAAGGAGATGGCCGAGGCCGAAGGCGTACGGATCGAGACCGTGCTCGTCGACGACGACGTCGCGGTGGCGGACTCCACCTTCACGATCGGGCGCCGCGGCGTCGCCGGGAACTTCTTCGTCATCAAGGTGGTCGGCGCGGCCGCCGAGGCCGGGGCGGACATCGACGACCTCGTCCGGCTCGGCAACAAGGTCAACTCCGTCACCCGGACCATGGGCATGGCGCTCACCTCGTGCACACCACCGGCGAAGGGCTCACCGCTGTTCGAACTCGGCGACGACGAGATGGAGATCGGCGTCGGGATCCACGGCGAGCCCGGACGCCGCCGCGAGAAGCTCGCCGACGCCAACACCATCATCGACGAGCTGCTCGAAGCCGTCGTGACGGATCTGCCGTACGAGCGCGGCGACGACGTCGCCCTGATGATCAACGGTTTGGGCGGCACCCCGATCAGCGAGCTGTACCTGCTCTACGGCCGCGCCCACGAACAGCTCGCCGCCCGCGGCATCAACGTGCGCCGCAACTACGTCGGCGACTACTGCACGTCGCTCGACATGGCCGGAGCCTCGCTGACACTGGTCAAACTCGACGACGAGATCGTCAAAGGCCTCGCCGCGCCCGCCGAGATCGCCATCCGCACCTTCTGACCCCTGCCGCAACTCTAAAGAGTCGCGGCTTCACGGCCGGTCCTTTGGCGCGACTGGTTGAGAGTTGCGGCAGCGGCGGGTCGGGTCAGGTCGGGCTGAGGTCGGTGAGCAGGCGGGTCAGCAGCGGGCGTAACGCCCGCACGCGGTCGCGCCGCCAGGTCGAGATCGTCGGCAGCGCGGCGTGCTGGGCCGTCGCGGCACGGATACGCCACATGCCCGTCAGTGCCACCACGAACCGGGCGGCCTCGGTGGGCAGCGTCTGGATCAGCCGGTACGCGCGATCGGTCGCGACCTGGCCGCCGCGACGGTGGCCGGTGCCGACGATGTCCGCGGCCAACTGGGCGAGGTCGATCCACGGTGCCCCGGCGGCGGCGTACGCCCAGTCCAGCAGCGTCGCCGAGCCGGTCGCCGAGTCGACCGCGACGATGTCCGCGCGCATGTCCCGGTGCACCAGGGCGTCGCCGGACGTCCACCGTGCCCAGTCCGCGGCCACCCCGGCGGCCCGGTCCGCGTACGCGACCTCCCAGTCGTCCTCCGGGACGACCCGCTCCCAGCCGTCGAAATCGAAGATCCGCTCGGCGACCGGTCGCAGCCCTGCGGGTGCCCGGTGCCCGCTCACCGCGCGGCACGCGCCGGTGACGGCGTCGATCGACTCGTCGGTCCACGGCCCCTCGGTGCTTCCGGCGGCCCAGGTGGTGACCAGGGCGATCCATGCTCCACGCTCGACGGTCGCGAGGCGGCGCGGCGCGGGCACGGACACCGGCAACACGTCCAGCACCGCTGACTCTCGGCGTACCAGCAGATGGTTGTGCGCCCTGACCTCGGCCGACATCGCCTTGGCGAAGACCGTGCGGCCGTCGGCGAGCGTCAGCGCTGCGGCCGGTCCGGGCGACATGCCGCCACGCAGGTCCCGGTGGTCGACGACCGCGGCGCCGAGCGCGTCGGCGACCGCCGAGCGCACCGCTGCGGGCACATCGGCCCAGGCAGCCCGGGGAGTGAACGGCATGCCGCATCGTATCGGCGTTTCGTCCGTGCCATCGCCCTGCCAGAGGCCTCCTGCCAGGTGGCACGAAAGTCCGGCTTCGCCCTGGAAGGATTGACGCGCGAGCAAACGCTTCGGCGACGGGCTCCTGCACGATGAACACCTGCACGCGCTGCTGGCCACGGACAGCTGACACCCGGGCCGGTGTCCCGACGATGCACGGCCGCTGGGTGGACCACGTCGAAGACCTCGTGCAGGCCGCCCAGACCACCACCGGACGGCCGGTGCCGCTGGAACTGGTCAGCGCGACCGGGTTCCGCTCCGGATTCGCCGAACTCGTCTGTCGTCCCGCGTGACGATAGCGAGGAAGGCCGGGTCACCGACCCGGCCTTCCTCGCACCGGTGAAACGCGGCGGGTCAGTCGCCGCTGTCCGAGTCTCCGCCGCCCGAGTCCGCGCTGTCGGAGTCGTCATCGTCGAAGTCGAGGTCGAGTCCGCCGCCCCGGTGGCGACGGCGGCGGCGCTTGGGGGCGAGCGCGTGCAGGCCGAGGAACAGGATCGGTGGGGCCAGGAAGGCCATCATGAGCTGGGCGTTGCCGACCGGCGTGGTGAAGGCGAAGTTGCCGAGCTGGTGCACGGCCAGCTTGGGCTTGTTCACACCGCCGACGAGGCTGTCCACCGCCTTGCCGTAGAGCGTGCCGCTGGCCGGCCCCTTCTCGGTGGTCCAGGTGACGTCGCATCGCTGCGGGAACCCGGCGAGCGGGGCGAACCCGATCGCGCTGGAGCAGGTGGCCGGGTCAGCGGCGACGATGGCGGTGACCTTGGGGCCGGCGATGGACGCGACGAGCGGCAACGAGAGCGAGAACCCGAGCAGCAGGCTGTACAGGACGAGGACGATTCCGACGATCTTTCGCACGACGGCACGGTATCGGTGATCGTCGACGGCGGCCTCAGCTCAATGTCTGTACTTGCCAGCCCGTCCGGAGCGCCGTGAACGGTTGCGCTGCGCACCGCGGAGGAGCCGGTCGCGCCTTGTGCCCCGGCTGTATCCCCGTTGTACGCCCGGTCCCGTGGGCCGTGCCATCCTGACGCCACCAGTCTTCATGGGAGGTTGTAGATGGAACGGATGGTTACCCGACTGTTCGGCCGGAGGTCGCGCCGGACGGCGGCGGCCGTGGGCCTGGCGGCGGCCACGCTGGCGGCGGGTGCGCTCACCGCCACGCCCGCCCATGCCGTGAGCTCGACCCTGACCTGCCCCGGCGTCATCGTCATCGGGGTACGCGGCACCAACGAGGCCGCCGGGTCGGGCGGCGGGTCCTACAACTACGCCAGCGGCGGCTTCGGCGGCCGGCTCAACCTGACCTCCAGCGCCGTCGTCGAGACGTCGTACACCGCGCGCCGCATCGCGGTGAAGTATCCGGCGACCGCGATCGCGCCGATCTACCCGATCAGCCAGCACACCGGCACGGTGAACATCAAGAACCTGGTGACCTCGCTCGGCACGCAGTGCGGGTCCGGCACCAGGTTCGTCCTGGTCGGATACTCACAGGGTGCGCACGCCATCGGCGACGCGCTGGCCAGCGACTCCGGCGACCGGATCGCGGCGGCCTACCGCAGCCGTATCGCGGCCGTCGTGTTCTTCGGCGACCCGACCTACCGCAAGGGCGAGCCGTTCAACGTCGGCGGGGCCACCGGCACCGGCACCTGGCCGCGCGCGGCGGGCGTGCTGAGCGAGTTCAACGCGCGGCTGCGCTCCTACTGCTACGCCAGCGACAAGTGGTGCCAGAACGCCAGCGACCCCAACGACGTGCACGGCACCCGCTACCAGACCTCGGCGGTGCAGACCGCGGCGAAGAGCTTCATCCTCTCCAAACTCTGACAGCCTCGCCCGAGCGGCGAAGACGGCGCATCCGCGTACGGCGCGGGTGCGCCGTCTTGTCTATCAGTTAGGAATGTTGCAAGATGTCTGTTCGATTGAGGTCGATGCCGTAGCCGCTGTCGGGACCCGCCACGGGAGCGGAACTGGAGGTCGCGTGCTGCTCGTCTACTCCGGCCGCCACAAGGCGGCGTCCAGCTGGTCGCGTGCCATCCTGCGGGAGGCCGCCGGACTGCTCGGTCTGAACATGGTCACCGTCATCGCCCCTGAGCAGTGGGCACCGTACGGCTCGCTGGCCGAACTGGTCCGGCAGGAGAAGGTCGACCTGCTGTCGCTGACCAACATCGCGCAGCACGACTACGCGACCCTGCCGCCCCGACGCACCGTCAACGTCATCCGCGACCCGCGCGACATCGTCGTCTCGGGCTATTTCAGCCACCGCAACACCCACGGCGTACACGCCCTCGGCGTCACCTGGCACGAACTCATCGACCACCGCAGGCGCCTGCTGGAACTCGACGTCGCCGACGGGCTACTGGAGGAGATCGAGTTCAGCGGCTACTTCCTGGACCACATGAGCACCTGGGACTACGGCCAGCCCGAGGTGCTGGAAGTGCGGATGGAGGACCAGATCGGCGACCAGGTCGCGGTGTGGACGCAGATCTTCGACCACTACGGGCTGCTGGTCCCGCCCCGGGCGCTCGGCGAATGGGTTCGCACCGCCGCGGTGCGCTGGCGGCTGGCCACGCTGCGGGCCGAGCCCGGCAGTTTCCGCGCTCGCCGCGCGCTGCCCGCGCCGCCGCTGGCCCGACTGCCGCGCACGTTCGTGCCGCTGGCCCTGGACCACTACACGTTCACCCGGCTGTCCTGCTCGGACCGCAGACCGGGCCAGCCGGACGAGATGAACCACTACCGCAACGGCGTACCCGGTGACTGGCGCAACCACTTCACCGAGCGGCACCGCGAGGCCTTCCAGGCCAGGTACGGCGACCTGGCCGAACGCCTCGGCTACCCGGCCCGCTGAGCGGCTCCGGGTGATCGATCGCACCTTGGCCCGACCGGGCCTCCTGCCGCCCGGTCAAGCGCTCAGCCGACCGAGTACAGCAGCTCCGCCGGAACCACGACCGCACCCAGCACCATGCCCGGCACCAGGGCCGGGTCGCCGTACCGCACGGTGCGGGCTTCGAACGCGGCGAACCCCGGCCCGCTGATCCACAACATCAGTTCCAGCCCGGGGTCCTCGCCACTCAGATGATCGGCGACCGTGAGGATCTCCGCCGTCGCCGCGACGCCGTCGCTCGCCAGCAGCCGGGCATCACGGCGCGACCTGCCGACCAACTGCCAGCCGAACACCCCGGCCACCCCGCCCACCAGCGTCGCCAGTACGCCGCCGGCCAGCAGTCCCCAGAAGTCCGCAGCCGAACGGCCCGTGGCCGCCGCGGGCATCACGGCCACGGCGAGCAGGACCGGACCCGGTAGACAGACGGCCAGGAAGACGATGCGGCAGAGCACCGCGCCGATGGGGCCAAGGCGCGCTTCGGCCTCGCGCGGTCGACTCGTCACACCGGCACCCTAGACTCCGGTCCGGACTTCGGCCATTCGCCGGCATCCGGCCCGTGGCAGATCAGGGGCGAACTGTCCCTTCGACTTCGACCTGGCGGCCGCCGTCCGATGACGGCGGCCGGTGAACCCGTCGCGTGGGACGCGACCAGCGACTCAGATGAGCCTGCCGAGCGCGGCCCACGTGTTGGGGCCGGGGATGCCGTCGACCGGACCGGCGTACCCGCCCTTCTGCGCCATACGCTGCAGCGCGGCGTACGTGTTGACGCCCGGCGCCCCGTCGATCGGGCCCGGGTAGCCGTAGCCCTTCACCACCTGCTGGACGCCGCGCCACGAGTTGCCGCCCAGGACCCCGTCGATGGGACCGGTGTAGCCTCCCAGCTTGGCCAGGCGCTGCAGCGCGGCGTACGTGTTGGCCCCGGGAATGCCGTCGATGGGCCCGCCGTAGCCGAAGCCGCGCAGGACCGTCTGGAGTCCCTTCCAGGAGTTGGCTCCCAGTGCCCCGTCGACCGGGCCGCTGTAACCGCCCTTCTGCGCCAGCCGTTGCATACCCGCGTACGTGCCCGCGCCGGGCACGCCGTCGACCGGGCCGGTGTACCCGTAGCCTTTCACCGCCTGCTGCACGCCACGCCAGGTGTTCCCGCCCGGCACCCCGTCGACCGGACCGGTGTAGCCGCCGGCCTGTGCGATCTCCTGCAGGATCACGCCCTCCGACGAGGAACCGGGGTTGGGGCCGGGTCCCGGGCTGTTGACGTAGCCGAGCGGGTTGACCCGCGTCCCGTTCGGATCGATCATGTGCCAGTGCACGTGCGGGCCGGTCGAACTGCCCGACCCGTCCGCACCGGCCGCGCCGCCGGAGCGGCCGACGATCGCACCGGACGCCACTGACGTGCCCTCGCCCAGCAGGAACTGGGACAGGTGCAGGTACTGGCTGCGCCATCCGCCGCCGTGGTGGATGGTGACGGTGTGCCCGCCGGTCCCGTTGTAGGGAATGTTCTGGATGGTCCCGGCACCGCACGCGGGCAGCGCCGTGCCGACGCCCATGCCGTAGTCGATGCCGCCCAACGACCCCCGGTTGAGATGCTCCTGCCAGGTGCCGGTGACGGCGTAGGCGCTGAACGGGTTGTAGACGCTCGGGGCCGCGTGCGCCAGGCCGGGCAGCGCCAGGCCTCCCGCCACCGCCCCGCCCCCGATCGCGGCGGTGCGCCACAGCAGGCTGCGGCGGCTGATCGTCACGGCGGGCAGCTCGGCGTCGGTGCAACAGGGGTGCTCGTACAGCTCGGTCAAGGTCGTTCCTCAGGGGTCGCGGTGGCGAAACACTTCGATCCAAGCCGATGCGTCGATCGACGGCAACCCCGGCGACGGCGGACCCGGCGGCGACCCCGTACACCTGGCACCGGCGTGCTCGGTCAACGCCATGGTCAGGCCGACCGCGAGCACGCCGCCGGTCAGCGCACCGGCCGCGGCCACTCCATCCGGCTACGGCTCCTGCCCGGCCGCCACACGCAGCAGGACGTCGGCGTGGCAGGCCACCGGGTTGCCGTACGCGTCGGTCAGTGGGCACCAGCAGGCCAGATCATGCCCGCGCAGGTGCTGGCGGATCGGCGGGAGCAGCAGCGCCGGGTACCGGAGCAGGTGCACCCGGAACAGGTCCGCCGCGTCGGCGCGGTCCGCTACCGGACGGATCTCGAACGGCGAGCCGTCCTCGGCCGTGTACAGGCCGGGCGGCAGCCTGCCCGCGTACGACTTGGCGTAACCGTCCGGCGTCTGGCGCACCAACTCGCCGACCCCGAACGGGTTGCCCCAGCGGGTGGGCCGGGTCACGATCACCGCGCCCTCCGGCAGCCGCCAGCCCTTCTTGCGCTCCCGCTGAATACGCCGCGGTGCTCTGTCAGTGAGATCCATCTTCGCCCCCTGAACGCCACCGTAGCCATCGACCCATGTCGCCGCCAGCGGCGACCGAGGACGCGGTGCCGTGACCGGTGCGGGACTGTCCGGCGGCCCGTCCCGTCATGATCGACGACGAATTGTGCGAGGCCTGCGGCAGGCCGCCTGCCTTAGGAACCCGGCCCCGCGTACCCAGGGAGTACATTTCACCTGGGTCACCTGACCCGTTCCGCGCCCATGGCGTTTCTGGCACTCACTTGCAGACCGTGTTGGTCGAACCGCTCGTCAAGCTTGTGAAGGAGCCACCATGCCCGACCAACCCACCCCGACGACCCCTACTGCCGCCAAGACGATCGACAAGGCGAAGGTCCTGGCGGCGTTGCGCGACAGCGGCCAGGACGCGCGCGCCGAGTTCGTCGACCGGCAGTTGCCCGACCTCATCGACATCGACTCCAACGCGGGCCTGCTCCGGACGCTCGGCCTCGACGTCGCCGAGCTGAATCGGTAGCCGCAGCCTGCTTGTCGAGGATGCGTGGCAAGCCCCACCCCGACGAACCAGCCCTGACAGTCACGCAGCATGAAGAGCGCGACATTGGTTGGGTCTTCTACTACCAAAGCACCCGCTATGTCGAGTCTGGTGACCCTGTGCACATGGTCTTGGGGAACGCCCCGATCTTGATCGATCGAGCAAGCGGCCTGCCCCACCTCCTGGGAACCGCACGCGGAGTCGACACGAACCTGGCTGACTACAAGGCGGGACGACACGCGTGTGAGCTGTGCTCGAACTGATCACTGACCGGCCGAACCGGTCCGCAGGGCGTTTCGGCCCATGTTCCCGTGAACGGGCATACACAGCCGGGCACGCCCGACCCCAACGCAATGCGGCTCGACCAATCTTGCTGGTCAGAGCCGCATGATTCGGGCCGGTTGAACACCGCCCCGCATCGCGACTGACGCGCGACCAGCAGTCACCTGGCCTCGTCGACCTCCGCACCGGCACGGGCCCGTGCTGCGGGCTCAGACTCGGCGTGATCGGGCTCGTCCGGTCGAGGCGGCTGCCAGAACAGGGCCGCCGCGCTGGGCATGAGCGCGGCGGGCACCGCCAGGAACACCACATACTGCATCGGCCAGGACAGGAACATGGTCAGCGGCAGGCCGCCGGGCAGCACCGGGCCGGGAAAGTGGTCGTACGCCCACTGCCGGTGCACCGCGTTCGGCACCTCGAACAGCACCGCGACGACGGCCGACGCGAGCAGGATCGCCGCGAACGGCACCCAGTGACGGCTGGCGACGGCGGCCGCCAGTGCCCCGCTGAGCAGGGCGCACCCGGCGAACGCCAGGACGGCGTAGCCGAACGGCGGGGCCTGCGGGGTCGGGCCGGTGACGTCGAACGTGAAGCCGCGTTCGGCGTACCACCGGATGGTGAGGGCGGCGAAGACCACGACGGAGGCCGCGCCGACCGGCCACAGCAGCACCGGCCTCCGCACCGCCCGCCTGCGCGCGACGGCGTCGAGCGCCGCCTTCGCCGCCAGGTAACTCTCCACGATGAACAGCCAGTACAGGGCGAAGCCGGGGATGAGGACGAGGGCGTAGAACCAGCTCGTCCACCACGGGTAGTACCAGAGGCGGCCGAGCCACTGCGCGACTATCTCCAGTATGAGCCCGGCGGCGGTGCCGCAGGCCAGCAGGCGCAGCAGCATCAGCGGGTCGCGGACGGCGATGTCCCACAGGGAGGTGCCGCCGCACGCGGCGCAGATCCCTCCCCCGGCGACGATGACGCCGACCGCGAACAGCGCCGAGCACAGTCCCAGCGCGAACACGGGCACGATGGACAGCCCGAACAGCCGCTGCTGCGGCGGCGCGAACACCCACGCGGGGGCGAACATCTGCAGGCAGGACGCCGCGATCAGCACCGAGCCGATGCCGATCCGCCAGGCGGCCGCCCGTCCCACGGCCCCAGTATCCCGTCGACACGGCCCCGATCCGCCCCGATCCGCCCAGAAGGCGTTCTCCGGTCAGCGCCGACCCCACCCGTTTTTCATAGACGCTGGCCTATCTGGTTGAAAAAACGTAGATCAAACTCATCCAGATAGGCCAACGTCTATTCCGGACGCGCGGGTCGCCCCCGGTCACGCGCCGGGGCTGACCAGGCCGCTCTCGTACGCGAAGATGACGGCTTGGACGCGGTCGCGCAGCTGGAGCTTGGCCAGGATGCGGGCCACGTGGGTCTTCACCGTCGCCTCGCCGAGCTGGAGTGCGGCGGCCAGCTCGGCGTTGGACATGCCCCGCGCCAGCAGCACCAGCACCTCCCGCTCCCGAGCCGTCAGCGTCGGCAGCGCGCCGTGGTCCTCGCGTACACCGGCTCCGGAGCTGAACCGGTCGATCAGCCGCCGCGTGATCGACGGGGCGAGCAGCGCGTCGCCGTCGCGGACCAGCCGCACCGCGTGCACCAGGTGGTCCGGGGTGACGTCCTTGAGCAGGAACCCGCTGGCGCCGGCGCGCAGCGCGGCGTAGACGTACTCGTCCAGGTCGAACGTCGTCAGGATGATCACGCGGGTGGGTTCCCCGGCGGTCGTCGTCGCCCCGGTCGCCAGCAGGCGGCGGGTCGCCTCCAGGCCGTCCATGCCGGGCATGCGGATGTCCATCAGCACCACGTCGGGCCGCAGCCGCCGGACGGCCGCGAGCGCGGCCTCACCGTCGCCCGCCTCCCCCACCACGTCGATGCCCGACGCGGCGAGGATCATCGTGAACCCGCTGCGGACCAGCGCCTGGTCGTCGGCGACGACGACGCGTACCGGCTCGCTCATGACGCCGCCGAGGGGATGCGCGCGGTCAGCCGGAACCCGCCGCCCGGAGCGACACCGGCCTGCAGGGTGCCGTCGTGCAGGCGCAGCCGCTCGCGCAGCCCGAGCAGGCCACGCCCGGCTCCGGGTCCGCCCGGTTCGCCGGTCGGGATCTCGTTGCTGACCTCGACGAGCAGGTCGCCGCCCTCGTGGCGGATGTCCACCGCGGTCGGCGCGCCCGGCGCGTGGCGCAGCGCGTTGGTCAGCCCCTCCTGCACCACCCGGTACGCGGTCAGGTCCATGCGCTCGGGCACGTCCGTGCCGTCGCGGCGCAGCGTGACCGGCTGGCCCGCAGCGCGTACGGCGTCGACGAGGGTGTCGAGTTCGCGCAGGCCGGGCTGTGGGTGCAGGCGGTCGTCGACGGGGGCCATCAGGCCGAGCAGGTGGCGCAGCTCGGCCATGGCGGCGCGGCCGCTGTCCTCGATCGCGTTCAGCGCTCCCGCGGCCAGGTCGGGGCGCTGGTCGATGACCTTCCCGGCGGCTCCGGCCTGCACGACCATGACGCTGACGTGGTGGCTGACCACGTCGTGCAGCTCGCGGGCGATCCGCGCGCGTTCCTCGGCCATCGCGGCGCGGGCCGTCGCGGCCTGCTCCTGTTCCAGGGCGGCGGCGCGGCGCGCGGCGGCGTCGGCCCGGCCGCGGGCGTTGCGCAGTGCGAACGCGAACAGGCCGGCGGGCACCAGCACCGCGAACGGGCTGGCCCAGCCGGGCATCTGCGGGATCGACTGGGCGAACAGGGTCGCCGAGATGATCGCGGCGAGGACCAGCAGCACGGCCGCCCAGCGCACGGAGCGGCCGTACGCGACGGCCGAGTACGCGCAGATCAGGATCGCGATGAAGCCCGGCCAGAGCAGGCCGTCCTGGATCACGAACACGGCCCCGGCGGCGACGGCGAGCCCGGTCATCGGCCACCTGCGGCGCACCGCGACCATCGTCGCCGCGACCACGTTCACGGTCACCATGCCGACCGACGCGCCGCCGTCCTCGTGGGGGCGGAAGTCCGGCGGCGGCATCGGCACCCGGCCGACGCCGGGCACGTCCGGGATCGTCGGGATGTCGGGGATCGGCCGGGACTGGTGCCGGGCGCTCATGTCCGGCAGGTCCAGGTTCACCGGCGCGGCCGCGTCGCCGCCGCCGCTGGTCGCCGCCCAGACGACACCGGCCACCACCAGGACCGCCGCGAGGGCGAGGTCGGTCCGGGGCACCCCGAGGCGGTCGGGCAGGCGGCGCAGGTCTGTCGGCACGCCGCCCATTGTGCCCAGGCGGGGCGGGAGCGGCGTCCGCCGTGATGATTACCCGCCTCATCATCGTGGCGTACGCCACCGCGCCAGGTTCGCCCCCGCGCCGGACGCGCCCCGGCTCCGCCGCTACCTACGGTCACCGGGTCCGAAGTCCGAACCGGAAGGGGCCATCGACCATGACCGAACTGATCCGCCTGCGTGACGTGGCGAAAGCGTACGAGGCGGCGGGGCCGCCCGCCCTGGCCGGCGTCGACCTGACCGTGCACGCCGGGGAGGCCGTGGCCGTCATGGGCCCGTCCGGCAGCGGCAAGTCGACCCTGCTCAACGTCATCGCGGGCCTGGACCGGCCCACCCGTGGCAGCGTCGAGGTCGCCGGGGTGCGCGTGGACAAGCTGTCGGAGACCGCGCTGGCGCGTTTCCGCAGCGCCCACATCGGGATCATCTTCCAGTTCTTCCACCTGCTCGACGAGATGACCGTGCGCGACAACGTGCTGCTCCCGGCACGGCTGGCCGGGGCCCGCCCCGCCCAGGCCCGTACGCGGGCCGACGAGCTGCTCGAACGGCTCGGCATCGCGGGCAAGGCCGACGAGTATCCGGCGCGGCTGTCCGGCGGGCAGCGCCAGCGGGTCGCCATCGCCCGCGCGCTGATGAACCGGCCCCAGCTGCTGCTGGCCGACGAACCCACCGGGGCGGTCGACCAGCAGGCCGCCGCGGGCGTACGCGACCTGCTGCACGAGCTGTCCGCCGACGGCCTGACCCTGCTACTCGTCACCCACGACCCGCAGCTGGCCACGGCGGCCGGGCGACGGCTGATCACGATGCGCGACGGCCACGCCGCCGAGGCGGTGCCCGCGTGAGCGCCGACCTGACCAGCGCCCGCGCCACGCCGCCACGCGTGCCGGACGAACCCGGCCCGGTGCGGTTCGACGTGCCGCGCCGTGGCCGGGGCGGACGGGCAGTGTTCGCCGCGGCCCGGTCGGCGGTCGCCCGGCGCAGGCTGCAGACCCTGATCGTCGGCGTCGTCGTGCTGCTGTCGGCGGCCACGGCCGTGCTCGGCGTGGGGCTGCTCGTCGCCTCGCACGGGCCGTTCGACACCGCGTTCGCCGACGCGGCGGGCTCCCACGTGACCGCCACGGTCAGCAAGGACGTGCCCGCCGACCAGGTCGCCGCGACCGGCCGGGCCGCCGGGGTCGCCGCCGCAGCGGGACCGTACGACGTGGTCACCACATCGCTGAGCGGCGTGATGGGGCCGCAGGGCATGAAGGTCGTGGTCGCCGGGCGCGGTGAGCAGAACGGCCCCGTCGACCGGATCACGCTCAGCGACGGCACGTGGCTGACCGGCCCCGGGCAGATCGTGCTGACCCGGCGCACGGCCGGACCGATGATGGCCCCGGGCAGCGAGGTCACCGTCGGCGGCGTGAAACTGCGGGTGGCGGGCATCGGCGCGTCGGTCACCGGCACCGCCGAAGCCTGGGTCTGGCCGACCCAGGGCGACGTCCTGACCGGCGAGGACGCCGCCCGGCAGATGCTCTACCGCTTCACCGGCCCCGGCGACGACACGGCGCTGCGCGCCGCCCTCACCACCGCCACCGCGGCCCTGCCCGCCGGGTCCGTCACCGGCGCGACGACGTACCTGACCGTCCGGCAGGCGCTCAACCGGTCCATCTCGGCCATCGCGCCGTTCGTGGTCGCGTTCGCGATCCTCGGCATCGTGCTGTCCGTGCTGATCACCGTCAACGTCGTCAACGGCGCGGTCGTCTCCGGTTTCCGCACCATCGGCATCCTCAAGACCCTCGGCTTCACCCCGGGCCAGGTCGTCGCCGTGTACCTCGCGCAGGTGCTGGTCCCGGCCATGGTCGGTGCCGCGCTGGGTGTGGGGCTGGGCGCGGTGCTGGCGGTGCCGCTGCTGGCCCAGACCGACGACGCGTACGGCATCCCCGGTGACGGGGCGGGTGTCCCGCTGTGGGTGAGCGGGCTGGTGCTGGTCGCCGCGCCGGTGCTGGTCGCGCTGGCCGCGCTCGGTCCGGCCACCCGGGCCGGGCGGCTGGCGGCCAACCAGGCGATCAGCGTCGGGCGCGCCCCGCGTACCGGACGGGGTTTCCGGGCCCGCCGGGCGCTGACCGCCTCCCGGCTGCCCCGCCCGGTCGCGCTCGGCCTCGGCATGCCCCTGGCCCGGCCCTCGCGGGCCGTCGCCACGCTGGTAGCGCTGCTGCTCGGCGCGGTCACGCTGGTCTTCTCCAGCGGGCTGTCCGCGTCGATGACCGAGGTCAACACAGCGTTCACCCGCACCGACGCGGTGCACGTGGAGGCCCAGGTCATGATCGCGGGCGGGTTCGGCCCGGTGATGGCCCGGCCGGGTGGCGGCCCGATCGAGCCGCCCGACCCCGCCGTGGTCGCCGCAGCCGCCGCCGCGCTGCCGGGCACCGCCCACGCGACCCTGCTCCGCGAGGCCGAGATCCGGGTCACGGGCATCGGTCAGGAGGTCAACCTGCACGGCTACACCGGCGACGCGAGCTGGAACGGCTACCGCCTGGCCTCAGGCCGCTGGTACTCCGGCACGGGCGAGGTCGTGGTCTCCTCGTACTTCCTGCGCCAGACCGGGTATCAGGTCGGCGACCGGCTCACCCTGCCCGGCGGGCACGTGGTCGCGATCACCGGCGAGGTCATCGACGGCAGCGACCGGTACACCGTCATCGGTGACACGTCGCTGGTCACCGACCCGATGATGGCCCGCGTCGAGATCGCGCTCACGCCCGGGACCGACGCCGCGCAGTACACGAAGGCGCTGCAGGCCAGGTTCCCGGAGGAGAATTCCGGGGTGTACGTCGAGGACCGCGCGGTCGGCGAGGACGGCGAGACGATGCTGATCATCCAGTCGCTGATCGCCACGCTGACGCTGCTGCTCAGTGTCGTGGCCGCGCTGGGGGTGCTCAACACGGTCGTGCTCACCACCCGCGAGCGCATCCACGAGATCGGCGTGCTCAAGTCGCTGGGCATGACACCGCGGCAGGTCCGCGTCATGGTCGTCACGTCGATGGTCGGGCTGGGGCTGCTCGCGGGGGTCGTCGCGGTGCCGCTGGGCATCGCGCTGCACCACGCCGTCATCCCGATCATGAGCGAGGCGGCGAGCACCGCCCTGCCGCGATCGGCGATGGAGGTGTACCAGCCGGGGGTGCTGGTGCTGCTCGGCGGCGCGGGCATCGTGCTCGCGATCCTCGGCGCGTTGCTGCCCGCCGGGTGGGCGGCACGCACGCGGGTCGCGACCGCCCTGCGGGCCGAGTAGCCGCCGGGGGCTGCGGGCCGCGCCGCGGACGATCGCGTTGCGGGCGATGATCGCCGTTTGAGGTCGATATCTGGGGTCCAGCCGCAGATCTTGACCGCAAACGGCGATCATGCTTTGCGGATCATGCTGTTGGCTGGGTCACGGCGGAATAGCGGACGGCTGTCGGCGGTTTACGTTTATGCAAACGCATGGACTCTCCGGTCGCCCGGTGCGTCGGTACGAGTGGAATGAGGGATTCACGTGCAGTTCGGAGTTTTCTCGGTCAGCGACATCACGCGCGACCCGGTGTCGGGGCACACGCCCAGCGAGGCGGAGCGCATCGACGCGGTCGTGCAGATCGCGAAGAAGACCGAAGAGGTCGGGCTCGACGTGTTCGCGATCGGCGAGCACCACAACCCGCCGTTCTTCTCGTCCGCGCCGACGACGCTGCTGGCGTTCATCGCGGCCGCCACCGAGCGCCTGATCCTCACCACGTCCACGACGCTGATCACCACGAACGACCCGGTGCGCATCGCCGAGGAGTACGCGATGCTGCAGCACCTGTCCAAGGGCCGGATGGACCTGATGCTCGGGCGCGGCAACACCGCGCCGGTGTACCCGTGGTTCGGCCAGGACATCCGGCAGAGCCTGCCGCTGGCGCTGGAGAACTACAACCTGCTGCACCGGCTGTGGCGCGAGGACGTCCTCGACTGGGAAGGCAAGTTCCGCACCCCGCTGCAGGGCTTCACCTCGACGCCGCGCCCGCTGGACGACGTGCCGCCGTTCGTGTGGCACGGCTCGATCCGCACACCCGAGATCGCCGAGCAGGCCGCGTACTACGGTGACGGCTTCTTCGCCAACCACATCTTCTGGCCGAAGGAGCACTACATGCGCTTGATCAAGTTCTATCGGCAGCGGTACGCCCACCACGGCCACGGGACCGAGCAGCAGGCCATCGTCGGGCTCGGCGGGCAGGCGTACATCGCGCGCCGGTCCCAGGACGCGATCAAGGAGTTCCGCCCCTACTTCAACGAGGCACCCGTCTACGGGCACGGCCCGGCGATGGAGGACTTCATGCGGCAGACGCCGCTGTCGGTCGGCAGCCCGCAGGAGGTCATCGACAAGACGCTGACCTTCCGCGAGCACTTCGGCGACTACCAGCGCCAGCTGTTCCTGATCGACCACGCGGGCCTGCCCCTCAAGACGGTCCTCGACCAGCTGGAACTGCTCGGCGGCGAGGTCGTGCCGACGCTGCGCAAGGAACTGGCCGCCCGGCGCGACCCGCAGGTGCCCGACGCCCCGACGCACACCGCCCGGGTCAGGGCCAAGTACGGCGAGCTCGTGCCGCGCCAGCCCCGCCCGAACGCCAACCGGGGCGACAACGTGACCGGCGGGTCCCCGTACCAGGACAGCGACCAGGTCGCGCAGGCCGCGCAGCCGGGTAACTGATGTCCGAGCGGGGGCGGCTGGCCAACCACGCCTGGGAAGGGCTGCTGACCGCGCACGCCCGGATGATGCGGCAGTTCGCCGACGCCGACATCTGGCAGGACCTGTCGATGCGCGAATACGACGTGCTCTACACCCTGTCGAAGTACACCGAGCCGCTGCGCATCGGCGAACTGGGCCGTCACGTCCTGCTCAGCCAGCCGGCCCTGTCCAGGATGGTGGACCGGCTGGCCGAGCGGGGGCTGCTGGAGCGCTGCCCCGACCCGGCCGACGGGCGCGGCGTGCGCCTGTCGCTGACCGATACCGGCCGCGACACCCAGCGCCGGATCGGGCGGCGGCACGCCGCACAGGTCGCCCGTGCCGTGACCGCCGAACTGAGCCGCGACGAACTCCAGCAGCTCGCCGCGATCTGCTGGAAGCTGGCCGGAGCCGGCGCGACGAACGAAGACACGGAGGCTGAGCGTCCATGACCGACCCGTACACCCTGGTGGTCGTCACCGCCGGGATCGGCGACCCGTCCTCGACCCGGATGCTCGCCGACCGGGCCGCCCAGCGCACCCGCGACCTGGTGGCCCGGCGCGGCGGCGAGGTCACCGTGCAGGTCGTCGACCTGCGCGAGCTGGCCGCCGAGGTGACCACCGCGCTGACCGCCAACCACGTCGGCGACAGGCTGCGGCTGGCGATCGAGGCGCTGGGCCGGGCCGACGGCGTCATCGCCGCCACACCGGTCTACAAGGCCGCGCCCAGCGGGCTGTTCTCGTCGTTCTTCCAGGTCCTCGACAACGACCTGCTCATCGGCAAACCCGTCGTGCTCGCCGCGACGGCGGGCACGGCCCGGCACTCGCTGGTCGTCGACGAGCAGCTGCGGTCCCTGTTCGGTTTCCTGCGTACGCTCGTCGCGCCGACGTCGCTGTTCGCCGCCCCGGAGGACTGGGCCGACCCGGGACTGAACAAGCGCGTCGACCGGGCGGTGCTGGAACTGGTGCTGCTGATGGAGAGCGGCTTCGCCCGGCAGGTCAGGGACGAGTCCTGGCACAGCTACCAGCACGAGTTCGGCAGCGCGGGCGGCACCGAGCTGTCCATCGACCTGAACTCCGACATGATGCGGCTCGCCGCCGGGGGCACCGTGCCGGACTGACCAGGCGGCCGGGCCGGGCGCCTGCCCGGCCCGGCCGCTCAGTCCTCAGCCGACCTGCGGGGCGGCGAGCTGGGTCGTCGCGTTCTCGAACTCCGCCATCGCGGACCTGATCCACGGCTGCGGCGACGGGGAAGCGACCGCCTGCTGCATCAGGCTCAGCCCGTCCGCGACGTCGGTCGCGGCACGGCTGAGCCACGGCAGCGGCTGCGGATCGAAGCCCTGCTTGTCGATGTCGGCGATGCCGACCTGCTCCACGCCCACCCGCGACGTGCGCAGCAGCCGCGCCGCCGACAGGAACGCCTCCTGCGCCTGCCCGCGCAGCACCGCCGCGGTCCGGGCGTCGGACACCCGCGCCCGGCCCAGCAGCGCCAGCCCACCGGCGACATGGTCGAGGTAGCCGGCCTCGATCTCCTCCGGCAGCACCGGGTTCACCCCGAGGTCGATGCCGTAGTCGAAGATGCAGCACGGGTTCGGGTCGTAGGCGTACGGGACCTCGAAGCAGTGCTGGACCCAGTACCAGCCCCACGGGGTCTTCTTCAGGTACTCGAAGCAGTACGTGATCGAGGTCGCGGCCTGCGCCGAGCTCGGCGCCACGAACGTGACCGCGCCCGCGGCGGCCACGATCGCGGCCAGCAGCAGGGCGGACCGGCGCAGCCAACCGGCGCGCCTGCGCACCGTGGTCGTTTCCATGTGTCGTCCTTCCAGGATCGGATGCGGCCGGATGGCCGGGTGCGCTCCAGGGTCCGGACGGTGGTTCGACCCGCGTCAAACACCGATCAAAGTGGAACTGTCTCGATGACGACGGCACCGAGCCTTTCTTCGGGCTCTTCTGCCTCAATGGGACACATGGCGTTCACCACCGTTGCGGAACCGCCGCCGGGCCGACGCCACCTGCTCGTGACGGCCGCGCCGGGCTTCGGCAAGTCCTGGCTGGTCCGGTCCTGGCTGGCCGACCACTCGCCGACCTGGGCGGACGGCGACACCGACCTGTCCGCGGTCGACGGCTGGCTCGTCGTCGACGACCTGCCGCCGCTCGACCACGCCGCCGCGTCGGCCCTCGCCGCCCGGCTGGACCGGCTGCCCGCCGCGACACGGGCCGTTCTCGTCTCGCGTACGCCGTGGCCGGGCCGGCTGCCCGCCGACAGCGCCGTGCTGGACGCCCACGACCTGGCCCTGCCCGAGCCCACGGTGGGCCGGGTGCTGGCCGAGCAGTACGGGCTCGACTCCCCCGACCTGGCCCGCGCCGTACACGAACTCACCGCCGGTTGGCCGTCGCTGGTCCACCTCGCCGGGCGGCACCTGCAGACCGGGACCCTGGCCACCCTCTGCGCACCCGGCACGCCGCTGCACGGCTACGCCGCCGAGCACGTGCTCGCCCACCTGCCCGTGCCGCAACGGCGTCTGCTGGGCAGGCTCGGCGAGCTGGAGACCGCCTGCGAGGAACTGGTCGGCCCGCGTGAGCGCGGTACGCTGCGGCTGCTGGCGCGTACCGGGCTCGTCGTACCCGCCGGGGCCCCGCCGGGCGCGTACGGGCTCACATCGGCGCCGCACTGGCTGCGTCCCGTCCCGGCGCTGGCCGCCGTCGCCCGCCAGCGCGAACCCCTGGCCGCCGCGACCCGCCGCCGCCTGCACGCCGACGCCGCCGCATGGCACGCCGGGCAGCGGATCTGGGCGCAGGCCATCCGCCACCGGCTGCGGTCCGGGGACCTCGCCGCGACGGCGGAACTGCTGCGCGAGCACGGATCGGCGGCCGTGGCCGCAGGCGGAGCCGGTGAGGTCATCGACGCCGTCACCGCCCTGTCCACCGGTCCGGATGCCGCACGCGGCGCGAACGCAGACAGTCGGTCCGCGAGCACACCCAGCCCCGACGCGCACGGCCGTGGCGACGGCCCTTCGCGCCGTACCGAGGTCAGCCTTCTGCTGCTGCACGGCGAGGCGCTCGCCGTCACGGGGCGGCTCGATGAGGCGCTGGCCTGCCTGACCCCGCTGGCCGCCAGCCGCGACACCCTCGAACCAGGGCTGGCCTGGCGGCTGGGCCAGACGTACTACTCCCGCGCCGAACACCGCGCCGCGTTCGACGCCCTCACCCGGGGCCGCCTGGACCGCGCCGACACGGTCGACGAGGCGCTGCTGCTGTCGTGGACCGCGGCCGCGTACTGGAGCGTCGGCGACCGCGACGCCTGCCACGACCACGCCCTGCGCGCCCGCGACGCCGCGGCGGCGACCGGCGACGACCGGGCCCTGGCCGCCGCACACGTCGCCCTGGCCCTGCACGCCGCGCTCGCCGGCGACCGCGCGGGCAACACCGAGCAGTACGCGATCGCGCTAGGTCACGCCGAAGCCGCCCGCGACGCCGTCCAGGCCGCCCGCATCCGCAGCAACCGGCTGTCCCAGCTGCTGGAGGAGGCCCGGTTCCCGCAGGCGCTGGCCGAGTCCGTCGACGCGGTCGCCGCCGCCGAGGCGTCCGGCAACGCCACCGCGCTGACCGTCGCGCTGGTCAACCGCAGCGAGGCGCTGTCCCGGATGGGCCTGCTCGACGAAGCCGAACGCTGCGGCGAACGCGCCCTGGCGATCAGCCAGCGGGCCGGGTCGGGCAAGACCGCCTACGCGCTGACCATCCTCGGCGACGTACGCGCCCGGCGGGGGCAGCGCAGCCTCGCCCGTGCGGCGTACGAGGAGGCGGTGCGCGCCGCCGACACCGACGGCATGCAGCAGTGCTTCGTACCCGCCATGGCCGGGCTGGCCTGTCTGGTCGCCTACGACGACCCCGCCACCGCCCGCCGCCACGCCCAGACCGCCGCCGCCCGCGCCAACGGGCCCCTGGCCACCCGCGCGCTGCTGGCCGTCGGCTGGACCGCGGTCGCCGCAGGCGACGGAGCCGCCGCGACCGAGGCCGCCGACCGGGCCGAGAGCTCCGCCCGCCTGCACCGCGACCGGGCCGGTCTCGCCGAAGCCCTGGAACTGCGCGCCGACACCATCGACCGGCCCTCGGCCCGGCGCACCGCGCTGGCCGAAGCCGCCCGGACCTGGCGGGCCACCGGCGCCCGCCTCGACGCCGACCGGGTAGCCTGCCGCCTCGGACAGCTACCCGGCGCCAGCGCCGAGGAGCAGCTCGCCTCCCGCGTCGCCCGCGCGTCCCTGGAAGCGGCAGGCGTGCTGGCGTCCACACCGGACGAAACGGCGTCAGCGCCGCACGTGGCCGTCCGGGTCCTCGGCCGGTTCGAGGTCGTCATCGACGAGACCCCGGTGCCGGGCGCGGCCTGGCGCTCCCGCAAGGCACAGGACCTGCTGCGCATCCTCGTCGCCCGGCGCGGACGGCGGGTCGCCCGCGAGGAGCTGGCCGCGCTGCTCTGGCCGGACGACGACGACCACCACCGCGTCGCCCACCGGCTGTCGGTCGCGCTGTCCACCATGCGCTCGGTCCTCGACCCCGACCGCAGACTGCCCACCGACCACTACGTGTTCGCCACCCCGACGGCGCTGGCCGCCGACCCCGCGCACCTGGACATCGACCTGGACACCTTCCTCGCCGAGGCGGACATGGGCCGCCGCCTGCACGACCAGCGCCGCCACCCCGAGGCTCGGGAGGTGCTGGCCGCCGCCGAACGCCGCTACACCGGCGACGTGTTCGAAGACGAGCCCTACGACGACTGGGCCGTGCCCACCCGCGAGGAGGCCCGCGCCGTCTACCTGCGCATCACCCGACTGCTCGCGACGCTCGCCGGGCAGCGTGGCGCGGTCGACGAGGCCCTGGACTACCTGCTGCGCATCCTGTCCCGCGACCCGTACGACGAGGCCGGGCACCGCGAGGTGATCGCCCTGCTCGACGCGGCCGGACGGCACGGCGAGGCCCGCCGGGCCCGGCAGCGCTATACCGCCGCGATGCGCGACATCGGACGCGACACCGAGATCACGGCCTGACGGACACCACTGGGCCGCCCGTCACAGCCGCAGTGGCAGGCTGCGCAGCCGGGGGCCGCCCGCGGCGCGGATCGCGTTGGCGACCGCGGCGGGCACCGGGCCGACCACCGGTTCGCCCATGCCGTACGGCACGTCGCCGCCACCGGTGAACGTCACCCGCACCGGCGGCGTGTCGGCCATGCCCAGGATCGGGTAGCTGTCGAAGTTGTCCGACACGACCTGCCCGTCCCGGATCTGCAGGCTCTCCCGCAGCGCCGAGCTCAGCCCCATCACGATCGACCCCTGCGCCTGCAGTTTCGCCCCGGCCGGGTTGACCACCAGGCCGCAGTCGACCGCCGCGTCGATGCCGGTGACCCGCAGCCGCCCGCCGGTCAGGTCGACCTCGGCGACCACGGCCACCACCGTGCCGACGTCACCGGAGCACGCGATGCCCCGGCCACGGCCGTCCGGCAGGGACTCGTGCCAGCCCGCCATCTGCGCCGCGGTACGCAGGACCGTACGCAGCCGATCCTCCTGCTCGCCGCCCCGACGCAGGTGGGCCAGGCGGTAGGTCAGCGGGTCGGTCCCGGCCGCCTCGGCCAGCTCGTCGAAGAAACTCTCCAGCGCGAACGTGTTCGGCATCAGGCCCAGCCCACGCCACGGCCCGGTCGGCACCGGCAGCTGCTCGCGGCGGTTCACCAGCCGGTACGCGGGCAGGTCGTACGGCAGGAACAGGCCCAGCAGCCCGCCCGGATCGAACCCGAGCAGGCTGCGGACCGGCTCGGGCAGACCCGCGACGGCCCAGATGATGTCACCGGCGGCGCTGTGCTGCTCGACGCCCCGGATCATGCCGTCGGACCCGATCGAGCCGCGCATCGTGGTGTGCGTCGGCGGCCGGTAGAAGGCCTGCCGCAGGTCGGTGTCGCGGGTCCAGCCGACGTGCACGGGGCGGCCGGTGGCCGCCGACAGCCGCGCGGCCTCCACCGCCAGGTGCTGGCCGCCCTTGCGGCCGAACGAACCGCCGAGCTGGGTCACGTGGACGACGACGTCGCGCTCCTCGCCCAGCGCGGCGTGCACGTCCTCCAGCACGCTCTCCGGGCTCTGGGTCGGCACCCACAGCTCCACCTTGCCCGCCGGGCCGGACTCCACCCGGGCCAGGGCCGCGAGCGGCTCCAGGTGGGCGTGGGCGGCCATCGGCGTACGGTAGTCGGCTTCGACGATCCTGCCCCGCGACAGCGCGGCGCGGATGGAGCCCTCTCGGCGCAGCACCACGCCGTCACCGGCGGTGACCTGCCGGTCGAGTGCCGCCGTGTCGACCCGGGTGCCTTCGCTCCAGGTCACCTTCAGGGCGCGGGCAGCCGCCCAGGCACGGGTCCGGGTGTCGGCGACCACCCCGGCGAAGCCGGCCTCGACGTCGATGACGACCTGCTGCACGCCCGGCATGCCCGCGGCGTCACCGGGTTCGGCGCTCTCCAGTTCCGCACCGAAGCGCGGCGGCACGGCGAACGCCCCGTATGCCATGCCCGGCAGCCGGGCGTCGTAGCCGTAGGTCGCCTCACCGAGCAGTTTGGCCCGGAAGTCGACGCGCGGCACCGACCGGCCGATGCTGGTGAACTCCCCCGCCGGGCGCAACTCCGGCTGCTCGCCGGGCTCCTGCCACGGCCCCTGATGGGCGGCGATCACCTCGGTGTAGGCCAGCCGCCGATCCGATCCGGCGATCTGGAAGCCGCCGTCGGCCGCGGTCAGCTGCCGCCGATCGACGCCGAGCTGCCCGGCGGCCGCCAGCTCCAGCATCGCCCGCACCGCCGCGGCCGCCTCCCGGATCGGGGTGTACAGCGAGGCCACCGACGTCGACCCGAAGGTGAACAGCGTCGACGCCGGGAACCCGCGGGCGGTGTCGGCCTGCACGACCGTCAGCCGCTCGGGCGGCACCCGCAGCTCCTCGGCCGCCACCTGCGCCAGCGCGGTGTGGATGCCCTGCCCCATCTCGATCTTCGGCACGTGCAGGGTGATGCCGTCGCGGGTCAGCTCGAACCACACCAGCGACGACTCGGGGATCTCCGTCGGCCCGGTGCCGCGTTCCAGCATCCACCGCACCAGCGACGGCCTGCCGTACTCCAGCGCGACCGGCACCCCGACCACCAGCGAGCCGACCGTCGCCCCGGCCCCGATCAGCAGGCGGCGGCGCGCGACCCGCCAGCGGCGGGAACGGCCGGTCGGCACGGGCGGCGCGGCGTCCATCCCGCTCATGCCTTGCGGGCCAGTTCGGCGGCGCGGGCGACCGCCAGCTTGATCGTGTTGTAGCCGCCGCACCGGCACAGGTTCGGCTGGGCCGCCTCGGCGATGGCGGCCTCGTCCGGCGCGGGATCGCGGGCCAGCAACGCGACCGCGCAGAGCACGTGGCCGGGCAGGCACCAGCCGCACTGCAGCGGGGTCTCCAGGAACGCCTCCTGCACCGGGTGCAGCGCGACGACCTCACCGGCGGCGTCGCGTTCGGCGAGGCCTTCGAGGGTCACCACGGGCCGGTCGCCGACCTCCGCTGCGGTGATCTGGCAGCTGCGCGCCGGGCGTCCGGCCAGCAGCACGGTGCAGCAGCCGCACATCCCGATCCCGCAGCCGTAGTGGGTGCCGGTCAGGCCCAGCTCGTCACGCAGCACCCACACCAGCGGCTCGTCGCCGTGCTCGACCTCGTGCTGCCGACCATTGATCAGCAACTGCATCGCGACCGCATCCGGAGCACCATGGGCGGTAAGTCTAGGCAGGCGTCTGCCGGATCACCAGGCTCGATCAGGCGGCAGATCAGACTGCCTGCTGCAGCAGGCCGTGGACGAACATCAGCCGGTGTACGGCACCGTTCGCGCCGGGCACGTCCACGCCCCAGCGGGCGGGGACCTCGGGGTCGCGCTGCCGTGCGCCGGGGAAGCCGGCCAGCACGTCGCCCACCACGCACGACCACGGCGCGAGCCGCTCGACCGGGCCCAGTTCAGGCACGGGTTCATCCGCCGCGCGTACCAGCCACGCGTGCAGCACGAAGTCCTCCGTGCCCACCAGCGCCTCCCAGCGCAGCTCCGGCCACAGGCCCGGCAGCCGCCACTGGTGCGCCGTCATCACCGCGTCCCCGAACGGCACCTGCCGACGCTGTTCGGCCGGGCCGAGCACCGCCTCATACAACGCCAGGCCCTTCGGCGCCGTCCTGGAGCGCTGCATCGTCTGCCAGCGGTTGTGCGCCGCCATGTACTCGGCGTGGGTGGCCGACAGATCCGCGCACGCCGCCTCGACCAGGTCCGGCTGCAGGTCGGCCATCCGCCGCAACAGCATGAGCTGGAACTCCCGCCGCGCGAATCCCTTCACGCCGCGAGCCTAGGACAGCGGCACAGCTCACCGCGCGGCTACCGACTGAAAACGCGCCCGAGTGGGCATCAGGTTGCCACCATGGAACTCCCCGTGAAAGGACGGAGCCGATGCCCGCCCGCCCCCGCAAGCGATGGACCGTCGCGCTGATCGCAGCCGCCGTGCTGACCCTGGGCTGCGGCGCGCTGCCCGACCCGGCCCTGCCCGAGGAGAGCGCGTCCCCGCCCGCCGCCCCGCAGACCACCCCGACGGCCAAGGTCGACGGCACCAAGACCGTCGGCGAGTTCCAGGAGGACGCCAAGGACGCCGTCGGCCTCGCCGAGCTCTACTGGTCAGCCGTGTTCAAGGCCTCCGACGTCACCTTCCGGCCCGTCAGCGCGATCCGGCCGTATCGCGACAACGGCGAGCTCGCCTGCGGCCGCGAACCGATCCCGGCCGAGAACGCCGTCTACTGCCCGGCCGGTGACTTCATCGCCTACGACGCCGACTGGGCCGTCACCGCCTTCCGCCGCATCGGCGACGCGTTCGTGTTCTACCTGCTCGGCCACGAGTACGCGCACGCCGTCCAGGCGCGCCTGGGCATCGAGCACCGCTACGGCATCGACCACGAGCTCCAGGCGGACTGCATGGCCGGGGCTTACCTCGGCGACTCGGTCCGCCGTGGCGACCTCAACCTCGACAAGGGCGACCTGGACGAGTTCCGCAGCGGGCTGCTCGCCGTCGGCGACCCGGAGGACCAGCCCTGGTTCGCCCCCGAGTCGCACGGCACCGTCGCCCAGCGCACCGACGCGTTCTTCTCCGGCTACGAGAAGTCGCTGAAAGCGTGCGATCTGAGCTGACCTCGCCCGCGCCGGTGGAGCTGGCCGCGATCCGCCGGCTCCACCGGCGATCGCGGCGTTACTCCTGGTGCCGGACGCGATGTGGCGGCAGGTGCGGTCGCTGACACCAACCGTGTGCTCCTCGTCTCAGGGGTGCTGGTCCTGCCGCCGCGCGAGCCACAGCCGCCAGGCGAACGGCGGATGGGTGAGCGACGGCCAGTGCCTGGACGAGTGGGTCCGCTCGATGTATGACGCCATCTGCTCGTGGCCGTGCAGCGCCACCGCGATCTGGTCGCTGCCGAGCTCGCCGGTCCAGTGTCGGATGACGGTGTGCAGGACGAGACTGGCAGCGGTGCCGATCCACACCGACGGAGCGCCAGTGACCAGAGCCGGAAGCACGAGGCTCCACCACAGCTGCCGGGCGACGAGGTGCCTGCCCGGATCGTTGCGCACCAGGTGGGCGAGTTCGTGCGCGATCACGTACGCGGATTCGGCGGGCCGGTGGTAGACCTCGCGCGAGACGCCGATGCGTGCCCTCGTGCCGATTCTCGCCGCGTGGTCGTCCAGGCGGTAGTCGTCACGTAGCCAGATCGCCAGGTCGGTGATCCCCCACCGGGCCACCAGCGCCGTCAGTTCCGGCGGGCTCGGCAGGAGGCTGGCCCCGGCGGGTGCCGGGACACGCACCCACCGCAGGCGGATGCCGTGTAGGAGCGTCGCGCCCGCCAGCCCGGCGGCGGCGAGGCCGACGACGAGTTCCGGGCCGACCTCGGACGGCCCGGCCAGCACGATGAAGGCGAGAGTGGCCAGGTACCCGAGCACGCTGACCGCCGCTGACAGGACGTGGACGCGCGGCTTCGGCCAGTCGCGGCGCGCCTGGTCGACGAGCAGCGCCCGGAAATCGGCGGACAGTGCGGCATCGTCCGCGGGCAGCGACGGCATGTGGCCGGCGGTCACCGCCATCTCGATGACGGCGAAGTCGGCGCCCAGTCCCCGCATCGTCTGCGCCGCCACGGACTCCGGGTCGCGCACCATGGCCAGCACCAGGTGCCCCGTGCGCAGCACACCCTTGTGCTTGAGCCGCCGGGACAGGCGGTGGGCTGCGTCGATGAGAGCTGCCGTCTCCGGCGTCCACGGAACGGGGGCGTTCCGTTCGATGGCGAAGGCCGCCGGTCGGCTGGCGGCGATCTCGCGGTGCACCGACGCGAAGTTGATGCCCTGCTGGGCCAGTGCCCTGACGGCGGGGTCGGCGTGATCGGTGAGCAGGCCCAGCAGCAGGGTGCCGCTGTCGAGGGTGTCGTAGCGCAGTCCACCGGCGGTCCGCTGCGCCATCACCAGTGCCTGGCGTGCCTCCTCGGTGAAACGATCAAGCACGGCGCGCCCTTCGGGTCGGTAGATCCCGCAGATCCTGCCATGGCTGCGGCAGTCCGGTGGGGCGAGCCCGCGCCTGATCCCGTTGTCACCGCAGCCTGCAGGTCAGGCGGGTGACCGCAGTCGTTTCTGGATCGATTCGGCTGGCGGACGGGACAGCGTCGTACGCATGAGGGCCCGCGCACCCGGTGCGCGGGCCCTCTCCGCAGGTCAGGTGGCTGCCGCGGCTTTGAGTTGCTTGGTGCTCTCGACGGTGACCTGCACGGCGCGGATCAGCGCCGGGATCGCGCCGACGATCAGCACGATCGCCCACACGATGCCGACGATCGCGAACACGATCCCGGCGATGGCGTCGGTAATGCTGACCAGCACGCCGGGCACCATGCCGTGCAGGAAGACCGCCACCACGTTGCCGAGCAGCGACGTGATGACCATGGCGACCAGGCCCTTGTTCTGCAGGAAACGCTGCTGCGCCGCGACGAGGCAGACCACGGCGACGACCTTCAGGAACATGATCAGCGACAGCACCGTCGCCGCCTCCCCGCGCGGGAACGACCCGAACAGGATCAGGTAGACGATCGTGCCGAACGGGAACGCCAGCAGCAGCGACACCATCAGGATGAGCTTCGCGATCGCCACGAACAGCAGCACCAGCGCCGTGATGATCAGGATGATCGCGCCGATGAGCGTGGCCAGGCCCTGGAGGCGGGCGTGCACCCGCTTGGAGGCGAGGATCGCCACGCCCATCAGCGCCGCCGTGCCGAGCAGCACCACGTCGATGAGGGCGAGGTAGCTGATCGCGATGCCGCCGGGGCGTTCGGCGACGCCCGGTGGCACGTCCGCGCCGAGCTGGGTCGCGGTGTCCAGGGCCGGGGTGGTCAGGCCGAGCAGCCACGAGCTGCCGGTCTCGACGGCCACGACCAGTCCCAGCGCGACGAGCGCGACGAAGAAGAACGGTGTGCGCAACCTATCCATCGCTGCCTCCCACGGTGACGGTGCACTTGTCGCATTCGAGGGTGATGTCGACGCCCTGGTCGTCGACGGCGACGCGGACCGCCTCCCCGGCGGGTACGTCACGGTCGAGCACGGTGTCGTCGTGCGGGGCGCGGGTACGCAGCCGCAGGTCCCCGTCCGGCCGCAGTTCGACCTCGCGCAGGTCGCTGTCGGCAGCGGCGACGGTGAGCACGCAGCCGGTCTCGACGACGAGCACGCCGTCGGTCAGGCACGGTGCGGACATGTCCGCCGGGTCGACGGGGTCGGGGTCGCCGAACCAGTCGCCGAGCGTACGGACCAGGGCGTTGTCCTGCGGGTCGGCCATGGTGCCGTCGTCGGCGGTGGCGACACCGGTGACGAACAGCGCGACGATCAGCACCGCGACGGCGGCGAGGATCTTCTGGCCCCGGGTCAGCGCGGGCATGTCAGTGCTCCAGGTAGACGCGCACGGAACCGGCCTCGGTCCCGGTGCCGTAGTCGTCGAGGACCTGGACGTTGACGATGACCCAGCCGTTGTCGCGCACGTTGTTGACGGTCGCGTAGTTGAGGGTGGGCATGGCCGGGGTGAACTGGCGCGCGGTGGCGATCTGGCTGGACACGGGCGGCGTGGGCTGGCAGACCTCACCGAACGCCGAGCGGGTGCAGCGTTCGATCTGGACGGTGATCAGCCAGCGGACCGGCCACGAGTCGGGCTGGGTCCACAGCACGTTAGGCATGCGGCCGGGCGGCACGCTGGAGTTGGTGACCGGCTGGGAGATGACGGGCTTGGCCGCGGCGGCCGACACGCCCAGGTCGACGGTGCTGCCCTTGGCCGCGGTCGCACCGCCGGGCAGGGACTGGCGGGTGACCGCGCCGGGGCCGCGGGAGTTGTCCCAGCCGTACTGGATGGTCCCGGCGACGAACCCGGCCTTGGCCAGGGCGGCCTTGGCGTCGTTGGGCGGCAGGCCGATCAGCTTGGGCACGGCGACCAGTTCCACCGGGGCAGCGCTGGCCGACGGCTCGGCGCTGGCCGACGCGCTCGCCTGCGGCGTGGGCGGCGGCTGCTCGCCCTCGGGCCACACCACCCAGGTGATCACGCCGATGACCAGGACGGCCAGGGCCGCGGCGACGACGATCCACCACGGGAACGGCTTCTTCTCCGGCGCGGGCGGAGCCGGGACGACGACCGCGACGCGGCGGCTGAGCACCGACGTCTCCTCGGGCGCGTCGGACAGCTCGGCGTCGCGCTGCGCGCCCAGGGCCAGCGGCGGGGTCAGCCGGGCCTGGAACTCGTAGCGCCCGGCCGGGGCGTCCTGCGGCACGTTGATCTTCACGACGAGCGGGGCGGTCGCGCCGGGCTTGGGGCGCGGGTACTCCTCCACCGAGAACCACGACGCGTCGGTGTCCTGGCCGGTGTGGAAGTCGATGCCGGGACGGCCGGTACGCCGGGACTGGTTGGTGATGGTGAAGGTGACCTCGGCCGCGCGGTCCTGGCCGAGGGTCACCTCCGGCGTCGCGGTCGTGATGACCCACTTCTCGGTCTTGTCGGTCTTGTCGTTCACGGAAGGGTTCCCATCTCGAAGGTGGTGGCGGCGGGCTTGTCAAGCTCGACGATGTGCCGGACCCGCTCGGTCAGGTCGCTGCCGGCGGGGATGCGCACGATCAGGTGGAACGGCCGGTCGGCCGGCTCCTCGATCTCGATCTCGGTGAGACCGGTCGCGAGGGTCACGGCCTGGCGCAGCCCCTCGCGGGTGCCGCGCGACTGGGCCAGGGCGGTGCCGTGCGCGACCAGGTCGCGCCCGCTGCCCAGGTGGTCCACGGCGACCCAGCGGGCCAGGAACGGCACCAGCCGGTCGGGGGTGCGGTACGGGTGGAACAGGTCCTCGACCGTGTCGAGGCGGTCCTCGGCGGCCTCGTGCAGGGCCTCCATCACGTCCAGCAGCGCCCACAGCACCCCGGACGGGTGCATCGCCCGCTGGTAGGCGGCGGGCAGCATCGTGGCGATCGCGTCACGGCGCATCCTCGGTCACCACCTCGATGTCGTGGTCGCCCGAGACGAGCAGCCAGGTGGGCGGGACGGTGACGAGCTGGCGCAGTTCCGTGTCGGCGGCCGACCGCCACTGGCCCGGTCCGGCGATCACGTGCGTGCCGCGGTTGCCGCCCGCGAACACCTGCGTGCCGCCCGCGACGGTGCGCACCGGCTCGAACCGGGTGCGGTCACGCAGCGGCAGGCCGCAGTTGACCGACGGGGACTCCCACTGCGGCGCCGACGCGGTCGTGTCCAGCCGCAGCACTCCCCCGCTCTGGCTGGCCGCGTACGCGGAGCCGTCGACGAAGTCCAGGCCCCAGCAGGTGCCGCCGGTCCACCCGGCCGACATCTCCTGCCAGCGCACGTCGGCCTCGAACAGCCGGGCCCGGTAGCAGCCCTTGCCGGGCTTGCGCGGGTCGGTGGTGCCGGTGCCGACCCACAGCACCGTGTCCGGGCCGTCGAGCTCCACCGCCAGGGCGCGGGTGTCGACGCCGTTGAGGCCGACGTGGACGAACGTGCCCTGCCTGCCCCCGGCGACCGACAGGTACACCCCGTAGGTCGTCTCGGCGGCCAGGGCCACGCCCCACACGCCGCGCTCGGACACGAACGTGCGCACCGAGTTGAACCCCCGGTCCTGGTCCTTGGCGTCGACGATGATCTGCAGTGGGACCGCGCCGTCCAGCAGCGACATCTCGTACAGGCCGACGTCGGTGGCCAGCAGCAGCGACACCGCCTCCTCGCGGTCGATCCACGCGGCCTCCAGCACCACCGCGTCGATCTCGGTGAGCTTGCGCCACGTCTCGCCCAGGTCGCCCGACACGTACACGCACGAGCCGCCCTCGTCGGTGTTGGTGACCACGGCGACCGCGCCGGGGCGGGCGACGACGCCGGGCCGGTCGGACACCGGCGCGGGCACCACCTGGCGCACCGCCTCGCCCGCGAACCCGGTCACCAGTTCCCAGCCGACGCCGTCGTTGGTGGACCGGAACACCTGCTCGCCACCCCCGGCGTACCAGGTGCCGAGCTGGTAGCCGTCGGCGGCGATGGAGCTGACGTCGCGGCTCGGCGCGTGCTCCAGCACGAAGCGCACGTCGTCGACGTAGCGCACGCCGGGTTCGGCCTGCTCGAGGATGCGGTACACGTTCGAGGCGCGCAGCGGTTCGCCGAACGCCCAGCCCTCGACGGTCGCGGGGGCGGGCAGCGGGCTGATCGTCTGGTGCAGGCGGTCGTGGATACGCCGCCGGACGGCGTCGACGTCCTCCTGCCGGCCGACCACGACCTTGCCCTTGATCGCCACCGTCTTGTAGCGGGCCCAGGTCGTGGTGACCGAGGTGCCCAGCGCGCGGCGGCGGTCCAGGTCGGCCTGCGTGTGCAGGCGCACCTCGTCGAGCTGGCGTTCCAGCAGCGCCGCGACCGGCAGCCGCCAGCCGGGCCGGGCCGACTCGGGCACGAACGGCACCAGTGTCACCTCGACCTCGCCGGGCCGCGCGAACGACCACATCGACGCCCGCGTGAACGCCCGCGCCCGTGCCACGGCCGGGGACCCGGCGGTGGCCAGCAGCTCGAAGTCACGCGCGGTGACCGCCCGGTGCAGGCTGAACAGCTCGTACGGCCCCCGGCGCGCGGCGGCGTCGACAGGTTCGATGTCCCGGCCGCCACGGGCGGCTTCGGCGTTGTTGACGCGTACGCCCGGGATCTGGTCGCGCAGCGCGGTCAGCGTGCCCGCCGCGACGTTGCCCGCCGCGCCGCCGCCGACCCGGTACCACAGCCGGATCTCGCGATGCGCCCCCGGCACCGCGCCGGGGACCGTGCCGCCGTCCAGCGCGGGCGCGAACGTGATCGTGCCCGCCGCCGGGTCCAGCAGGTACGCCCGGTCGTCCGGGCCCAGCCCCGCGAACGTCTCGACCCGCTGCCAGATCTCGAACGTGCGCCCGTCGAACTCACGGGCCGCCCCGGTCACCGCCCCGGTCGTCTGCACGCCGAGCAGCACCTCCAGCGGCTCGCCGGTGGTGACCAGCGGCGCCCGGTCGGTACGCAGCACCTGGCCGGGCAGCCCCGAACCCAGGCCCATCAGCTCGCCGTCGACCAGCTCGCAGTGGTAGGCCCGCACCCGGACCTCGGTCTCCCCCTCCGCGAGCGCCACCGGGGCGGTCGTGGTGAACACGACCGGCTGCGGGTCCGCGCCGCGCGCCGCGATCACGCGGGTGCCCGCCGGGATCGCGATGCGGCCCGTGTCCGCGCCGGTGCGGGTGAAGGTCAGCTCGGCCCACGCCGCCGCGGGCGGGCGGCGGGTCACCCCGAGCAGGTTCAGGAACTCCAGGTACGCCTTCTCCGGCAGCCGGTTCAGCCGGTACAGCATCACCTCGGTCAGGTACGCGAACGCCTCCAGCAGGGCCGCGCCGGGATCGTGCACGGACAGGTCGGTCCAGTCCGGACACGAGCGGCGGACCCGCTCACGGGCTTCGGCGACCAAGTCGCCGAACGTGCGGTCGTCCAGGTTCGGCACGGGGATCATGACGGTTCTCCGAGGTCGAGGGGGTAGTCGAGGACGCCGGTGGCCAGGGTCTGCCTGACCCGGTAGCGCAGGTGCACGTTGAGCCGCGTGGCGACGTCGGGGTCCGGGTCGGCGTCGACCTGCTCGACCTCGACGCGCGGCTCCCAGCGTTCGAGCGCGTGGCGTACGTAGTGGATGGCCAGGCCCGCGGTCGTCTGGTCGTTGGGCGCGAACAGCAGCCGGTGCAGGTGCGAGCCGTAGTCGGGGCGCATCAGGCGCTCGCCGGGCACCGTGCCGAGCAGCAGCATGATGGCCTGGCGGATGGCGTCGTCGCCGTGCACGAACGCGACCCGCCCGGCGGCGGAGGTGACGATCCCCTCGCCCTCGTCGAAACGCAGTGAGGTAGCGGTCATGACGATGCCTCCACGAAGGACTGGCCGGGCACGCGTACCCGGTAGTGGACGGTGCCGGGCACGGTGCCGTCGGTGAGGCCGTCGAGGCTGTCGAGCACGACGGCGTGGCCGTCGACGCTGATCCAGTCGCTGTAGCCGGTGAACACGCGCAGCGTCTTCACGCAGGGCTTCATGGTCGCGCCGATGTTGGGGCAGCGGGCGATGGCGCGGCCCTGCGGGTCGTCGTCGACGAGCACCGGGTGCCCGGCGATCTCGACCCAGTGCTGGGACGGGTTGTTGGCGACCTTGCCGTCGTGGTCGCAGCGCACGTCGAACGACGTCTCGACGATCCTCACGGGATCACCTCGGTGGGCAGCCCCGGGACCAGCGAGCGCTCGAAGTCGACGTTGGCCGCCCGGATGGTCATCCGGTGCCCGGGGGCCTCGATGACCAGGTCGGTGCGGGCCAGCAGGCGGACCTTGCCCGGCGCTAGTTCCAGGGTGCTGCCGTCGGCGTTGGCCAGTTTGATCGACTTGTCGGTGTCGTCGACGATCACCTGCTGGCCACCGGGGCTGTGCAGGCTCCACCGGCGTACCCGGCCGCCGCTGACGCCGCTGTCGGGCGGCGACTGCGCGCCGAAGACCGCGCCGAGCACGATCGCCTCGGCCGGATCCTCGTGCGGCAGCGCGAGCACGACCAGGTCGTCGGGGTCGGGCAGGGCGACGATGCCCTTGCCGGGCCCCGCGCCGGGGCACAGCACCGGAAGCCAGCCGAGGTCCAGGTCGCCGTGGCCGGGCAGGACCACCCGCACCCGGCCGCGCCCGTCGGGGTCGTCGACCTCGGTGACCCGGCCCAGCGCGACCGCGGCGGCCCCGGACAGAGCCGGGCCCTCGGGCGCCTCGGTGCCGAACGCGGTGCGGTAGCCGGTGGCGTCGATCGTGTGCACGGCCGTACACACCGGATACGTGCCGTCGACGGCGTCGTCGACACCCGCGATCTCGACCGCGCGGCCGGGCCGCAGCGCCGGGTCGCCCTGGGCGGTGCCGCTGACACACAGCACCCGCGCCGCCGCCCGGTCCAGTGCTGCCTGCGCCGCCTCGGCCTGGTGGCCGGCGGGCTGGTCGATCAGCGCCCGGTCACCGTCCCCGGCCAGTCCGGGCAGGAAGTCCGCAGGCCCCGGCCGGTACGCGGGCGCGGCGACCCGGCCCGTCGTGAACTCCCCACCGGGGTGCCACCCGAAGGTCGCCACCCCGCCGACGGCCCGGTCCGCGTGACCCTCGATCCGGCACTGCCACAGCGTGTCGCCGAACTTCAGCGCCACCGCGGCACCGCGCGGACGCAGCGCCTCCAGGGTCAGCGTCCGCCCCTCCAACACCGGGTACCGGCCGAGCCGGGCGGCGGTGCGGGCGAGCAGGTCCCAGTCGGTCGCCCGGTGTTGCAGCACCCGCTCCAGCGGCGGCCCCGGATCGGGGCAGCGGACCGTCAGGCCCAGCCCGGCGGTGAGTTCGCGGGCCAGGTCGGCGAGGGTGACGCCGGTGAACACGCGCGGGCGCTGCCGGGCCCGCAGGCGGTGCAGCAGGTCGTGGGCGACGACGGTCCAGCCGGTCTCCGAACCCGGCCCCCGGACCAGTTCGACCGTGGCGACCTCGCCCTCGAACAGTTCCTCGCCGTCGACCTCCAGGCTCAGCCGCCCGCCGAAGGGCCAGCCGGCGGCCGTGTCCACGGTCAGCTCCGCCTGCGCTGGCAGGCCGATGCGCTGCGTCACCCGCACGGACAGGACCCGGCCGGGCACGGTCACGCCGTCCAGGCGCACTGACACGACAGGAATGATCATGACGGAACTCCGAGGACAGACCCGGCGCGTACGGCCAGGGGGTTGTCGATGCCGTTGTGCTCGGCCAGTTCCCGCCACCGGGTCGGGTCGCCCAGCGCCTCGGCGGCGAGCAGGTCGAACCGCGCCCCGCCACCGTCCGAGCCGTCCCCGGTCGCCTCCACGGCGCTCGCGGCGGTACGGGCCGGTGGCGCGGCGGGCTCGCCCTCGCTGCGGACCAGCTTGAGCCGCAGCCAGGACCGGCGCGGCATACCGGAGGCGTCGATGGCGTCCAGGCGCTCGGCCACGTTCACCACCACGCCCGGCAGGTTCCACGTCTTGCCCCAGACCAGGCGTACCAGCGGCGGGCGGCCCTGCCCGTTCTCGGCCAGGTGCCACAACCGCCCGGTGAGCCGCCGCACGTCGTCGGGCCGGTGCGCGGGCTCGACCAGGTCCACATCGAACAGCAGGTCCAGGACCAGCTCGGTGCGCCCGCCGCCGGTGAACAGCAGCGCGTCGTCGACCCCGGTGCCGACCACCGCGCCGGGCAGCGCCGCAGGGCGCACCCCGGCCAGCCGCCGTACCACCAGGGTCTCGGGGTTGACCAGGCAGTCGATGCGCTCGCCGGTGGCGTCGACGAGAAAGGCTATGCGTTCCACGGCCTGCCCTCCTGTTGGCTCTGCCGCAGTCGCCTGCGGTCGGGATCGGTGCGCTCGGGTGCGGCGACGGCCCACAACTCAACGTCGTCGAGCAGTTCGGGCCAGGGCCCGGGCTCCGGCTCCACGCCCTGCCCGGCAAGCCGCGGCCACGGCGCAGAAGCAGAAACCGCAGGTGGCGTATCAGCAGCCGGCGGCATGCCCGACGCCCCGGATGCCGACCCGGATGCCGACGCGAACGGCCCCCGCCAGTCGGACCCAGCAGCCACCTCCTCGCCGGACCTGCTCACCGCATGTAGCGATGGCTGGCGGGCCTCCACAGGACGCCGCCGGGCCGGAGAGGTGGACGGCGTCAGTGCCGCCTCGGGCTGGACCGGCGACGTGACCGGCGATGCCGCCACGGACAGAGGCGATGCGATGTCCGTGGCCGGTGATGTCATCGCAGGCTGGGCCGATGTCGCCACCGCAGGTGAGGCGTCTGATCGGATCGGCGAGGCAACCGGGCGCATCGGCTCCGTCCAGGTCGGATCCGCCCGCACAGCGAAGCGCGGGAGGTCGTCCCGGCTGCGCGACGGCGTCTTGACCTGCTCCGCCTGCCCGGCACGGCCGAAGTTCTCGACCCGGTCGGCCCGGTCAGGCTGGTCGGCCCGGTCAAGCTGGTCGGCCCGGTCGGCCTGGTCGGGCTGGTCGGCCTGGTCGGGCTGGTCGGCCTGGTCGGGCTGGTCGGCCTGGTCGGGCTGGTCGGGCTGGTCGGGCGTCGAGGGTTCCGCTACGTCGGAGCTGCGGTCGGTGGTTTCGGCGCCGTCGGACTCACCGGCGGCGACGAACCGGATCGCCGTCCCGGAGGTATCACCCAGTGCGGGCCACACCTTCTCTGATGTGGACTCATCGGAGAAGATGTGCTCCGACGGCGATGATGTGGTCCCGGCAGGCCCTGTCTCCGCGCGGGCAGGCCCCGTCCCCACGCCAGCAGGCTCCGCCCGGCGCGGTTCGGAGGTCCCCACAGCCCGCGAGCCCGGCACCAGTGCCTGACGCTGCGGCTGCGGCTGCGGCTGCGGCTGCGGCTGGGCGATCATCACCGGGCTGGCCTGCGGCTCGGCCGCCGCACGGGCGGCCGAGCGCTCGCCGTCCAGCCACCGGGTGGGGCCGGACCAGGCTACCGGCGCATCGGGCATCGCCGAGCCGGGGTCGGCCGGGATGGCCGCGACGGCGACGAAGCCGTCGGCCGGGAGCGGATACAGCGGGGTGGCCGGGCGCAGGAGCAGGGTGGGCGGGGCGTCCGGTGCGGGCGTGCGCCCGCCGAGCCGGACGGCCCCGTCCCCGGGAGCGGGCATCCTCGGCTGGGGAGCGGCGCCCCTCAGGCCGAGGAGGCGCCGCAACCAGCCGAGCATGTCACGCAGCCGCGCCGACATTGCTGGTCTCCCGCTGGATGCCGTCGTGTGCCAGCACCAGCGTCTCCACCGCCAGTTCGCGGCTCATCGCGTCCAGCGGCGAGCCGTACCACTCCTGCGGCCAGGCGTTGACCAGGTTCCAGCGCAGCGCCTCGGCCGAGCCCGAGCTGTCGAGCATGACGATCGAGACGTTGCGGCGGCTGACCCGGCCCTCGACGGCGGTCATCAGCCACTCCCACAGTTCGAGGGACGAGGTGAGACCGAACCGCAGGGTCACCGGGGCGTACGTGACCCGGCCGGGGATGGCGCGCACCACCGAGTTGTTGCCGGCCTCGCGGTACGAGATGGTCTCGACCTTGATGCCCAGCCCGCCGACCTCGGTGAAGTGGCCCTCGGTGACGTTGTTGATGAGCAGCTTGAAGTTGTACGCGCGGTACGGGTCCACCAGGTTGCCCGGCTGGGCGGCGGGGGCGGGGGTCGCGGTCACCTCGGGCATGTCAGGCTCCTGCCTGGTCGCCGCCGGCACCGGCGGACTGGCTGATCTTGAAGATGACGAACTCGGCGGGCTTGACCGGCGCGATGCCGATCATGGTCACGACCTGGCCGGCGTCGCGGACGTCGGCGGGGTTGGTCTCCTCGTCGCACTTGACGAAGAAGGCCTCCTGCGGCGAGCGGCCCTGCAGCGCGCCGTCGCGCCACACGCGGGTGAGGAACGCGCTGACGTCGCGGCGGATCGACTTCCACAGCAGGGTGTCGTTGGGCTCGAACACGATCCAGCGGGTGCCGTCGCCGATGGACTCCTTGAGCATGTTGAACAGCCGCCGGACGTTCAGGTAGCGCCACTCGCTGCCGGAGGCGGCCAGGGTGCGGGCGCCCCAGATGCGGATGCCCTCGGCCGGGAAGTGCCGGATGCAGTTGACCCCGGCCGGGTTGAGCACGTCCTGCTCGACCTTCGTGACGCGGTACGACAGGTCGACCGCGCCGCGCACCGGCTCGTTGGCCGGGGCCTTGTGCACCCCGCGCAGGGTGTCGGTGCGGGCCCACACCCCGGCGACGTGGCCGCTGGGCGGGGTGTTGACGACATCGCCGGTCAGCGGGTCGCGGACGACCAGCCACGGCACGTAGAAGGTGCCGTAGTCGGACTGGCGCGGGCGCAGCCCGCTGTTGTCCTCGGCCGCCGGGGCGTCGCCGTCGACGGGCTTCTTCGTCGCGGGCTTGGGCGTGGTCACGCCGCCGACGCGGGTCAGCCGCTCGACGTCGCCGGTGTGCTCCGGCCCGTCGAGGATGGCCATCCGGTCGCCCATCAGCTCGCAGTGCGCGAGCAGGTCCTCGTACGACAGCGCGTCGGTGTAGCCGGGCGCGGCCACGATGGCGACCTCGTCGATCGCCTCCAGCAGGCGCAGCCCGCTGCGCTGGCGGCCCTTGCCCGCGACCGGGTCACCGGGGGCGATGTTGACGACGTAGCAGCGCCCGCCGCCGTTGTCGAAGAAGCCGTAGACGGCCCGCGACAGCGGGGTGCTGTCGTTGCTCTCGCCGACGAAGATCCGGACGAACTCCGACCAGCTGTTGACGGCGACCGCCTCGTTGCGGCGCGCGGTGTTGTCCGGTGCGGTGCCGACGAAGCCGGCGGTGCTGGTGCCGACCGACTCGATCGGCCTGCTGCCGCCGGACACCTCCTCGACGTAGATGCCGGGAGAGGAGTACACAGGCATTGCTAGACCTCCTGGATTTCGCAGGTGATGACGACAGGTTCGGCCGTGACGGCCGCGACCTCGGCGGTGAGCAGCAGCCCGCGACCGGAGACCAGCAGGCGCTGGGGCCGGTCGGCGACGACGGGCAGCTCGAAACGGCCCCGGATGTCGGTGTACGCGGCGGCGGTGCCGTCCTCGGCCGAGATCCGCATGCCGACCAGGGCCACCCCGCCGGGGGTCTGCACCCGTCCGGCGAGCCGCCGCAGCGCCACGGTGTCCAGCCGGGGCGGCTGGGTGACCCGTGGAACCCTGGGCGCGACCGTGGCGACCTGCACCGCGACCTCGCACAGCAGCGCGATCCGCAGCCGTGCGCCCAGCGCCGTCCACAACGTGTCCGGCACCGGCTCGGCCAGCAGGTACGGCACCCCGCCGGTGAGGATCCGGTCGAGTGCCTCGATGGCCGTGCTGTCGGGGCCGTCGGCGTGCAGCAGGAACCTGACCCGCAGCCGCAGCGGGTCACCGGGTCGTGCGGGCAGCGTCTCCGGCAGCACCGCGTACGGCCAGGCGGCCACCCACGGTCCGCCGAAGGCACCGGACTGCACGCCGACCGACGCGGCCGGATGCTCGATCCGCACCGCGACGTCGACCTCGGCCAGGCTGGCCAGCAGCAGCGCGGACGCCCTGGCCAGGGGCCCGTGGTCCTCGTGGTGGCGCATAGCGACCTCCGCCTCGTCTCGTGCCGGGGCGGCACGATCGCAGGACAGAGCGCTCAGTCACGGGCGGTGATACACCTACTGCTGTCAGCTCCGTGACGCGGAAGTCGCTGATTTCCGACGTCAGGCGGCCCCGGAGCCGAAGCAGCTGAAGCTGTACGCGGTCGCCCAGCGCTCCACCGGGGCGGCGGCCTGCGCGGCGGCCAGCGCGGCAGCGGGGTCCTGACCGGCGCGCAGCCGCTGGTGAAGGCCGAGCATCAGCTCGCGGGTCGCCTCGTCGTCGACGGGCCCGGTGCTGGCGACCAGGGTCCGCGCGCCCGCGCCGAGCAGGGCCGCGGTCAGGCCCATCAGCTCGTCGCCGGGATGCACGGCGGACAGGCCGGTGTCGCATGCGGACAGTACGACCAGGTCCGGGGCGCGGCGCAGGGTCGTCAGGTCGTGTACGGTCAGCGGCCCGTCGGCGAGGTCGAGGTGCGAGAACAGTGGATTGTCGGCGCGGAACTCACCGTGCGCGGCCAGGTGCACCCGCCGCGCCCCGTCGATCGCGGCGAGCGTGGCGGCGACCGTCGCCCGTGGACCGATCAGCAACCGCGCGGACGGGGCCAGCTCGGCCAGCGCCCGCACCTCGCCGATCGCGTGGTCCGGCCGGGCGGCGGCGACCAGCACGAACCGCTCGTCCAGCTCGGTACGGCGGTTGACGGTGCCGCGCACCCAGGCCGTCGCCGACGGCGCGACGGTGACCGGCCGCCCGCCACAGCTCGGCAGGGCCGCCCACGGCAGCGCCTGCAGCGCACCGGTCGGCACCACCACGAGATCCCGGTCCCCGGTCAGCCCCGCGACGGGTTTGAGCAGCCAGTCGTCGAGCTGCCGCAGGCCGTGCCGGGCGGCGGCCTCGGCGGCGGCCAGCGACGCGGGCGAGCCGTAGCGCAGCACGAGGCGCCGCATCGCGAACCGCAGCGCGGCGGTCTCCGGACCGAGCGCGGCCGCCTCGACCAGCGGGCACAGCCGCACCTGCCCGCCCGCGACGACGACGGCCAGCAGCCGCCCGTCCTGCTCGACGAGTTCGACCAGCGCGCGGTCGCCGAGCCCGGCCGTGATCTCGTCCACCGAACCGGGGGTGTCCACCGGAGACGTTCCCGGTTCGGTGCGCCAGGTGCGGCGGCGGATCGCGTCCTCCAGCGCGCGCTGGCGCTGCAACGGCCGGGTGCGGCGGATCGCGTCCAGGGAGTCGCCGGCCAGTTCTGCGGTGACGCGGCGCAGCTGCGCGAGTTCGCGTACCAGGTCGGGGTCGTCGTGCGGGGTGCTCGGGGGCAGCCGCAACGTGGCCGCGCGCCACCGCTCGGCCCAGGCGAGGACCTGGCGCGCGGAGCGTTCCGACACGGCCAGCCGCACCCCGAGCGCGGCCAGGTCACCGCCCTCGGCGGAGCTGAGCACCCGCAGCTCGGTCGCGCCGAGCGCGGCCCGGTACTGGTCGAGCAGGCGCAGCCCGGCCCGCAGCGCCCGCCTGGCCCCGGCCAGGTCACCCTGGTGCAGGCGGCTCAGCGCCTGCGCGTGGCAGGCCCGGATGCGCAGCCGGGCGGTGCCCCGTCCGGGCCGGACGGCAGCCAGGTCGGCCAGCGCGGCGGGGTCGCCGCTCTCGGCCGCGTACAACCGCGCCTCCAGCGCCTGCTCGGGCCAGCCCGCCGCGTCCAGCGCGTCGGCCAGCGCCCGCAACCGGGCCGTACGCCGCCCCGGCGCGGCCCGCACCTGCAGATACTCGGCGTGCACCGCCCACCGGCCGCGCTCCTGCCGGGTGAACGCCCGCCGGGCCAGCCGCGCCGGTTCCCGCGCCCCGGCCACGTCCCCGGCGGCCAGCGCCGCCTGCGCCTGCAGCAGTCGGGCCTGCGGCAGCAGCGTGCCGAGCCGGGCCGCCGCGGCGGTCTCGACGGCCTCCTGCGCGGCCTGGTGCGCCTCGGGCAGCAGCCGCGCCGCCAGCAGCAGCTCCGCCCGGTCGATCAGGGCCTCGGCGGGCCGCGACCCGCTGCGCCGAAAGTGCTCGTCAGCCCGGTCGTACCAGGTCAGCGCCGTGACGATGTCGCCGCTCTGCGCCGCGACGAAGCCGAGGTTGTGCTGCGCCTGCGCCGCCGCCGACGGCAGTGCCAGCTCGCGGTACAGCTGCTCGGCCCGCCCGAGGTCGGCCCGCGCGGCGGCGAACGCGCCCCGGTAGGCCTGCAGCACTCCCCGGTTCGTCAGCGCCCTGGCCTGCCACAGCCGGTCGTCGTGCCGCCGGAACGCGGCCAGCGCCGACGTGTACGCGGCCAGCGCCTGGTCGACGCGCCCCAGCCGCCGCAGCAGGATGCCGTGCTGCATCCGCGCCCGCGCCAGCGGTAATCCGTCCAGCGCCGACAGCGCCCGCCCGATCTCGGCCAGCGCCGCGTTCGGGCGGCCGAGGTCGTTGAGCACCAGCGCCAGGCTCATCCGCGACAGTGCCGCCAGCTCCGGCAACCGGGCCCGGCCCGCGACCGCGACCGAACGCCGCAGACGGGACGCGGCCAGCGCCGGGTCCTGGAGTTCGCGGGCGGCCAGGCCGAGGATGCGCAGGGACACCGCCGCACCGGCGGGATCGCGTTCGCGTTCGGCGCGGGCCAGCAGCCGTTCGCCGAGCACACCGGCCCGGCGCGGATCGGCCATCACCATGGCTAGTACGCGCTCATGCTGGCCGACTCTTCCACAACCGTCCCATCACGACGCAAGGTCGTGTCGCCGTTACGACACATCCCGATGTATCAGCAGGCCTCGCCCCGCACTCTGTTGCAGGACGCAACACGAAACGGAGGAACGACGATGGCTATGCCGCAGGATCGTCTGCACCGCTGGCAGGACCGCCGTGCCCGGCGGATGGCCGGGCTGCCCTGGCTCGGCCAGGAGACCCGGGCCGACCGCAAACCTGTCTGGTACACCCGCAACGAGCTGCTGGTCCTGTCCGACCACCGCGCCTCCGCGGAACGTGTCCTCGGCACCCTCGGGCACAAGGGCGTCGCCGAGAGCGAACTCGTCCCCGGCCTGGTCCGGCTGAGCGCCGACGGCCTGGACGTGCCGGCCGCCGCCCGCCGCGTACGCGAGGCCGCCGCCCGCGACGGCGACACCCGCACCGTCGTCAGCCCCAACCACGTCTTCGTGTCCACCACCCCGTTCGAGCACGGCGGCCCGTTCGGCCCGCCGGTGCCCGCGCCCAAGCCCGGCGAGCGCCCCGGTCCCGCCCGGCCCGGCCGCGCCGTGAGCGTCGCCGTCATCGACACCGGCGTATGGCGCAACAGCCCGCTGCCCGCGCACGCCTACACGGCGGCGCCGACCGACTACGAGGTCGACACCGACGTCGACGACGACGGTGTCATCGACGGCGACGTCGGGCACGCGAACTTCATCATCGGCGTCATCGGCGCGCGCACCGGCAAGGCCGACGTACGGGCCCTGCGGGTGCTCGACACGTTCGGCCTGTGCACCGAAGCCGACCTGATCACCTCGTTCGCCCGGCTCAGGGACGAGAAGCTGATCAACCTGTCGCTGGGCGGCTACACCCTCGACGACCAGCCGCCGCTGGCCCTGGCCACCGCCCTGTCGGCGCTGCTGACCGGCCGCGACCGGCTCGTGGTCGCCGCGGCGGGCAACGACGGGCTGCGCGACCGGCCGTTCTGGCCCGCCGCGTTCGCGGGCACCGACGTGCCGTGGGCCGGGCAGGTCGTCGCGGTGGCCGCCCACGACGGCAGCGAGCTGTGCGACTGGAGCAACGCGGGCCCGTGGGTCAGCGTGACCGCCCCCGGCGCGGACATCACCAGCACGTTCGTCAAACACGACCAGTTCCCGTCCGGCTGGGCGCTGTGGAGCGGCACCTCGTTCGCCACCCCGCACGTGGTCGCGCTGCTCGCCGAGCAGACGGCCCGCTCCGGCTCGACCGAGGTCGCCCTCAAGTCCGTGCTCAACACGGCCGCGGCCCGCTCCTTCGGCGGATACCCGGGGCTGTCGTGACCCAGACGCCCCCGCACACGCTGCCCGACGCCGACACCGCCGCGCTGCTGCGCCAGGCCGGCGACGGCGACCAGCGCGCCTGGAACACCATCGTGGACCGCTACTCCGGGCTGGTCTGGTCGGTGGCCCGCAGCCACCGCCTCGGCCAGGCCGACGCCGCCGACGTCTTCCAGGCCACCTGGCTGCGCCTGGTCGAACACCTCGGCGCGATCCGCGAACCCGAACGCCTCGGCTCCTGGCTGGCCACCACCGCCCGCCGGGAGTCCCTGGCAGTGCTGCGCCGCGCCGGTCGCGACCTGCCCGTCGGCGACCTGCTCACCCTCGAACCCCGCGACCGCCCCACCGCCGAGGTCGACAGCGACCTGCTGCGCCGCGAACGCGACGGCGCGCTGTGGCAGGAGTTCGCGCGGCTGCCCGGCCAGTGCCAGTCGGTGCTGCGGCTGCTGATGATGGACCCCGCCCCCAGCTATGCCGAGGTCAGCGCGGCATTGGACATCCCCATCGGCAGCATCGGCCCGACCCGTGCGCGCTGCCTCGACCAGCTCCGCCGGAGGTTGAACCCCTGATGCCGTACGACGATGACATGCCCGCCGACTTGCGCGGGCTGACCACCCGGATGGACCCGGTGCCCTTACACCTGGTCGCGCTGGCCAAGGAGAGCCTGGCCTGGCGGGACACCGACGCGGCGCTGGCGAGGTTGGTGGCCCAGGTCGACCTCGCCGGCGTCCGCGGCGAGGACCTGCCCGACCTGTTCACGTTCACCGCCGGTGAGCTCACCATCGAGGTCGAGATCGCGGTGGCCGGGCAGACCGCCGCGCTGACCGGCCAGCTCGTGCCGCCGCAGCCCGCCCGCATCCGCGTCGACCACGCCGACGGGCCCACCTGGGTCGAGGCCGACGGCCTGGGCCGGTTCTCGGCGGCCGGGATCGCCCGCGGCCACCTGCGCCTGCACTGCCACCCACCGCAGGGCGGCCCGGTCCAGACCTCCTGGACCCTCGTCTGAGTCACAGCACCTCCCGGGGCTCCACGCCGAGCCCTCGCAGCGCGGCCAGCGCCGCGGCCCGCAGCTCCGCTGCGTCGCCGATCCCGTCGCTGGCCGCGCTCAACTGCACCGCCACCGTGCCGCCCGGCGTCTCGGCCAGCACGGCGTTGAGCCGGTCAGGCCCGGCTCGATTCGTTCGTTCAGCTCACCGCGCACCTGATCCGAACGCGCGGTCGGGTACGTTCGACATCCGGGCCAAGGTCACCTCGAGAAGGGCGAGTCCTGTCCACGACGAGCGCGATCAGTCGGCTGTGGCTGGCCGGCAACCTCCCGATCCGAGACGGCCTCTACCGGGCCGACGGGTCGACCCGCTCCGTGCGAGCCGACCCCTCGACGCCCGGCGGGCTCGCGCTGCTCGAGCCGTTCGACCTCGAAGCGTGGCTGCTGGCCAACCGCGGATGGCATACCTGCGTCGACACCACCACCGAACTCCCGTTGCCCGACGGTTCCGGGCACCTCTGCTGCGGCGAGGGGTCCCACGGTTCGGAAGGATTCTTCGCCCGACTCGACCACACCAAGACCCTCATCTGGGTCGTATACCTGCAAGAGTCCAACCCGTTTGTCGAAGTAGCGATCCACGGACGACACGCCACGATCAGATCGAGCTCGGACTTGTCCATTCAGGTGGACCTCACCAGCCCAAACTTCGGCTCCCGTTAATGGCCGCACGGGAGCGCCGACGCGGAGGCCTGGCGCGACGTCACCAGCGGCGGAAATCGGCCATGTCCCGGATCAGCGAGGACACCAGGCGGTCCGATCTGCGGAAGTGCAGTGTGCCGCTCGCGACGCGGGTGTAGCGGCGGGTCGCCGGGACGACCGTCAGCACCCCTACCCACCCGACGACGACCGAAAGCCCGGTTGCGACGAGTACCAGGATCAGCAAGGGTTTGATCGCCGCGGACCCGGTGAGCCAGCCGATGATCGACAGCGTGACGAGAGCAGCGAAGCCCGTCGCGGAAACCCGCATACTGCGGACCGTGACGCTATAGCGGTTCGACTGGCGCATTGCGCCCAGTTCGCGGTCGCCGTCTTCGATCGCACCCACCTCCGATTGCTCCGGTGCCGCAGTATGCCAGCCGCAGGCACCGCCAGCCGGCGAGTCGGCTCGCGGTGCCTGCCTTAGGCCGAGATCAGTTGCTGGGCTTGCCGAACCAGCGGACCAGGTGTTCGTTCAGGTCCTGCTGATCGTCGCCGATCCAGGCGACGTGGCCGTCCGGGCGCAGAAGGACGCACGGAACATCCAGCATCGCCGACGAGTCCCCGCAATAGTCGATCCGTTCCGACCAGCCGCCGACAGTCAGGCGTTCACTACGGTCCAGCAGCAGGCCACGGCCGCGATGGAGCAGGTCGTACAGGCGGCCGGACTTGACGTCGATGTCGCGCATGCGGCGGCCGAGCAGGTCCGGGCCCGGGCCGAAGTCGTACCGGACGCCGATCGCGGTGATCTTCTCCAGCAGGTGGCGGTTCACCACGTCGAAGTCCATCAGCTCGCTGAGCAGCCTGCGGGCGGCACGCGCACCGGGTTCGGCGGACGACAGGGCCATCTGCGCGCGGGTGTTGTCGAGCACGTCCTCGGCGACCGGACGGCGCTCGGCCTGGTAGGTGTCCAGCAGTGGCTCCGGCGCCCAGCCTTGGATCTGCGCGGCCAGCTTCCAGCCGAGGTTGAACGCGTCCTGCACCCCGAGGTTGAGGCCCTGCCCGCCGATCGGCGGGTGGATGTGGGCGGCGTCGCCGGCCAGCAGCACCCGCCCGACCCGGTAACGTTCGGCCAGCCGGGTGGCATCGCCGAAGCGGGACAGCCAGCGCGGGGAGTGCACGCCGAAGTCGGTCCCGGCGACGGCGCGCAGGTGCTGCCGGAAGTCCTCGATCGTGGGCGGCTTCGTACGGTCGCCGACGCCCACCGCCGGGATGATGACCCGGTAGACCCCGACGCCCGCGGGCCCGACGAAGAACCGCTGGTCGGTCTCGCGGATCTCGGCCACCCTGGCGGCGACCTCCTCCGCCGGAACACCCACCTCCAGCTCGCCCATCAGCGTCTCGGTCCGCGACGGCTCGCCGGGGAAACCGACGCCGAGCAGTCCGCGCACCGTGCTGCGCCCGCCGTCGCAGCCGACGAGGTAGCGCGTACGCAGCCGCTCCCCATCGGCCAGTTCGACGGTCACGCCGTCGTCGTCCTGCTCGCACGCGGTCACCGTGGCGCCGTGCCGGACCTGCGCGCCCAGCGCGATCGCGTGTTCTTCGAGCAGCTGCACGATGACCGGCTGCGGGATGCCCAGCAGGTAGGCGTGTGCGGAGTCCACGTCAGCGGGCGCGGGTTTGTCGATGGCGGCGAAGTACGCGCCCGCCGGTCGCCGCCGCCCGCGTTCGGCGACCCGGTCGAGCAGCCCGCGCATGGCCAACAGCTCAAGGCTGCGGATGTGCAGGCCGACGATGCGAACGAACGACGTGGGCTCGGTTTCCTTGTCCAGGACGAGGACCCGTACGTCGTGCAGCTGTAGTTCGGCGGCCAGCATCGCGCCGGTCGGGCCGCACCCGGCGATGATCACGTCGTAGTCGGGGGTGAATGGCGCAGCGTGCATGGTGTTGCCTTTCGGGAGTGCCACGGTGGTGGGGCGCTCCCGGCGACGGCTACGTCAGTCGCCCGACCGTGACGGCAAGGGGGAGCACCCACTTCGATCCAGCGTTCATGGGTCTCACCTCCTCGGGCAGCGTCACGTTCAGCAGCAAACTACAAGGCCGAGCCCTGTCGCGTCCAGTCCGCTGCCCCCCACGTGAGCACGCGCCGTAGGAAATAGTCAGTCGGCAAAGAATTTACGTAGAACATCTTCATAGATGAATGCACATGTAATAGATTCACGCCGTCCCCGTCCCTCGCCCCCAGAGGTGAACCATGAACGGCAACTCCCACCTGCGCAGACGCACCCTGCTGGCCGCCGCCGCGGGTGTCGTCGCGGCCCCCTTCGCCGCCGGACCCGCCTTCGCGGCCGCGCCGAAGGTCTACATCGATCCGGGCCACGGCGGCACCGACCCCGGGGCGGTCGCCAACGGCCTGCAGGAGAAGACCCTCACCCTCAACATCGCCCTGCAGACCCGCGACATCCTCAAGGCGAGCTACAGCGTCGACGTGCGGATGTCGCGCACCACCGACATCACCCGCAGCCTGGCCTACCGCACCGACGACGCCAACGCGTGGGGTGCCGCGATCTTCGTGAGCATCCACATCAACGCCGGTGGCGGCACCGGCTTCGAGAGCTACCGCTACCCCGGCACGACCGGGACCACGCAGCGGCTGCACAGCCTCATCCACTCCAACGTGCTGAGCAACATGCGCTCGGTCGCATCCGTCACCGACCGGGGCCAGAAGACCTCGAACCTGCATGTGCTGCGCGAGTCGAACATGCCCGCCGTGCTGACCGAGAACCTGTTCATCGACACGGTCGCCAACGCCAACCTGCTCAAGCGCGCCGACTTCATCACCGCGACCGCCCGCGGGCACGCCCGCGGCATCGCCGCGTTCCTCGGGCTATGAGGCGCCGGTGCGGGCCCGTAGTCCTCACGGGCCCGCACCGGGTTCACCACCTGACGGCGACGGCGGTGCTCGTCTCGGCGAGCGCACCGGCCAGCCAGCCCACCGCGAGCACGAGGCCCGCCAGCGCCGATCCGGCGGCGGCCAGCGCCGAGGCGAGCCGCGCCCGGTGCAGCCTGCGGTACTCGACCGGCGGCAGGGCGACCCCGTTGGCCAGTCCCGCGACGAACGCCGGGTCGCTGACGCGGGTGTACGCGGCCAGCCCCTCCAGAAGCTCCTGCTCCTCCGGACGCAACGACATCGGTCCACCTCCTGTGCCGTCTGACTACCCGCACAGGCGCGCGGATACCGCCCGAGCCGTTACTCGTTCAGCCCGGTCTTCGGCTGGTCCACGGCCACCCACAGGTCGGTGCTGCCGTCGTCGGCCGGGCTCTCGATCACGTGCGTGCCGAATCCGGACCGGGCCAGCGCCCCGAACCGCGCGAACATGTCGGCGAAGCCCGTCATCGCCCGGCGGGCGCCGAGCCAGTGGTTCTCCCCGTACGCGTGGTACGCGTCGCCGTAGGTGACCCCGTCGGTCAGGGCCAGCAGACCCTGGCCGCGCCCGGCGCGCACCTTCATCACGGCCGCGAAGCTGACCAGCATCAGGCCGAACACGTTGCCGGCCCAGGTCAGGTTGAACTCGTCGACACCCGGAACCCGGTTGCGGCCGCCGGCGGCGGCGGTGAAGCTCACCGTCTTGTTCTTCTTGTGGTACGACTGCACCCAGCCCGTGTTGCCGTCCAGCGGATGGTTGGGCGTGGTGCTGGCCAGCCCGCCCCGGTGGATGTGCGTCGGGGTCTCCAGGATGAACGGGCGGCTGAAGTCGATGTTCGCAGCGCCCAGGCTCAGCAGCCCGAGCGGCGCGCTGTTCGCCGCGATCAGCTTCTCCCGGTGCGCGATCAGCAGCCGCTCGCCCTCCAGCTCGGCGAGGATGTCGGCGCCGCTGAACGGGTCCTCCAGCGACGGCACCCCGTAGTACGGCAGGTGCGGCACGGTCCCGCCGGACGGGCAGAACATCGACAGCATCCCCCAGAACGGCGACCACGAGGTGGTGTCCTCGAACTCCTTCTGGAACTCCTCGGGCACCGGCTGCGGGTAGGTGTGGTTCAGGTAGGCGTGCTCCTTGCCGAGCCGGTTCTTGCGCCGCAGCGCCCAGGTGAATCCGACGAAGTACGGGCTGCGCGGGCGGTAGGAGCCGTCCTTGGCATTGGACTGCGCCTCGCACGCCTCGGCCAGCTTCGCCATGCCCACCCCGCCCTTGTCGCACATGGCGATCGGCGCGAGCTCGGGCTTGGCCAGGTCGAAGTCGGCCCCGGTGGTCTCCTTGGCGAGCTTGGTGAACTCGGCCTCGGCGAGGTCGTGCACCGCCACGCCGACGAGCAGGTTGAGCCGCTCGAGGTTGACCCGGAACGTCATCAGCGCGCGCTGCTTGAGAAGCTCGAACTTGCTCGGGTCTGGTTGCATTTGGTTCCTCCTCGGGCCACGCGGTCGGGGGTGACCGCCTACGCCAGAGAAGATGAGCCGGGACCGGCCGCTGATACGGCGGCAGGTGGCGGGCATCGGACAGCGGCTAGCGCGTGTCCATGTCGCGCAGCGCGTCCTCGACGGCCCGGCAGAAGGTGGGGTACGCGTAGATCATGTTCCGCAGCACCGGCAGTGGCGTACGCGCGTGGACGGCCAGCGTGAGCAGCCCCAGCACCTCGCCACCGGCGGGACCGGCCGACACCGCGCCGACCAGGACGTCCCGGTCGGCGTCGGCGAGCAGCGTGATGAACCCCGCGTTGCCCGCGTGGTGCAGGAATCCCCGCGCCGACTCCGGGATGCACGCCCGTCCGATGCGTACCCGCAGCCGCTGCTCCTCGGCCTGGGCTCGGGTCAGCCCGACCGCGCCGATCTCGGGGTCGACGAACACGCAGCGCGGCACGGCCCGGTAGTCGGCGCGGTCACCGTCCTGGCCGAGCACATCGGCGGCGGCGATGCGCCCCTGGTACGTCCCGACGTGCGTGAACTGTCCCCGGTCGGTGATGTCGCCGACCGCCCACACCCCGTCGGCGACGCGCAGCCGGTCGTCGGCGTCGAGGCTCTTAGCCTGCGGGTCGAGCCCGATCGTGTCCAGCCCCAGCTCCCGCAGGTTGGCCTCGCGCCCGGTGGCGACCAGCAGCCGCTGCGAGGTCACGCTCTGCCCGTCGGCGAGCCGGACCACGAACCCGCCGCCGTACTCGACCCGCTCGGCCTTCACGCCGGTGACCACCCGCACCCCGTCCCCGGCGAGCACGTCCTCGGCGAACGCGGAGACCTCCGGGTCCTCGCGGCCGAGCAGCCGGTCCTCGGCCTCGACGACCGTCACCTCCGCGCCGAACCTTCGCAGGACCTGCGCGAACTCCAATCCGACCGGTCCGCCGCCCAGCACCGTCACCGACCGTGGGACCTCGGTCAGCTCCGCGACGTCCCGGTTGGTCCAGTACGGCGTCCCGGCCAGTCCGTCGATGTCCGGCACCGCGGGCCGCGTCCCGGTCGCCAGCACGACTGCGCGGGCGCTGAACTCTTCGGTCCCGCCCGACGCGCGGTCGACGACGACCTTCCCCGGCCCGGCGAGCCTGGCACTGCCCCGGACCAGCCGCACTCCGGCGTCAGTCAGTTCCTCGGCGATCTCGGCGTCGTTCCAGTCGTGGGTGGCCTCGTCGCGGATACGGCGGGCGACCAGCGACCAGTCCGGGGTGACCGTGGCGGTTCCGGCCAACTGCGGCACCCGGTGCGCCTCGGCCAGCACGTTGCCCGCGCGGACCATCATCTTCGTCGGCACGCAGGCCCAGTTGTGGCACTCGCCGCCGAGCAGGTGCTCCTCGACGCCCACGACCGTCAGCCCGCCGTCACGCAGCCGGTGGGCGACGTCCTGACCGGCCACGCCGAGACCGATGACCACCGCGTCCACCTGCTCACCCATGCACGGACAGTGCCCGAAGGGCCACGGCCGCAAACCCGGCGCGGTTGACACCCGGCGGCGGATCCTCTTGTCTGGCTGCCGACATCCAGCGCGGGAAGGACGGAGATCGCCGATGGGACTGCAGGCGCCGCTGTGGCGGGCGGTCACCGTGTTCCGGGTCGCGGCACTGGTGTACGCCACGGTCCTGATGTTGACCGGTTTCCGTGACTTCACCCGCCCGTGGCTGGGCTGGGCCGTGCTCGCCGCCATGATCGCGTGGACCGCCGTCACCGGCGTGCACTACCACGACCCCGCCGGGCGCAACCGCAGCTGGCTGGCGGCCGATCTCGCCTTCACCCTGGCCTGCCTGCTCGCCTCCATGCTGGTCGTCCCCGCCGCGAAGCTCAGCTCCGGCGGGGCGACGCTGCCGATGGCCTGGGTCGCCGGGGCGGTCCTGGTCTGGGCACTGCGCGGCGGCCGCCGCGCGGGCGGGATCGCCGCGCTGATCGTCGGCGCGGCCGACCTGTTCCTGCGCGGCGAGATCACCTCCGCGACCGTCAACGGCACGGTGCTGCTGCTGCTCGCGGGCGGCGTCATGGGATACGTGTCGCGGCTGACCGACGACGCTGAGACCAGACTCCAGCGGGCCGTGGAACTGGAGGCCGCGACCCGCGAACGCGAGCGCCTGGCGCGCGGCATGCACGACTCCGTCCTGCAGGTGCTCGCCCTGGTGCAGCGACGCGGCACGGAACTGGGCGGCGAGGCCGCCGAACTGGGCAGGCTCGCCGGGGAGCAGGAGGCGGTGCTGCGCTCGCTGGTCGGCGTACACGTCACCGCGGCCGTCGCGGGCACCGCCGACCTGCGCCTGCTGCTGGGCCGGTACGGGTCGCCGCTGGTCACCGTCGCCACCCCGGCGACCCCGGTGCTGCTGCCCGCGGCGGTCGCGGCGGAACTGGCCGCGGCGGCGGGCAGCGCCCTGGACAACGTCGCCACCCACTGCGGCTCGTCGGCACGGGCCTGGGTGCTGGTCGAACAGGAACCCGACGCGGTCACCGTGTCGATCCGCGACGACGGCCCCGGCATCGCACCGGGCCGGCTCGCCGAGGCCGCGACGTCGGGCAGGCTCGGCGTCGCGCAGTCGATCCAGGGCCGCGTCCGCGACCTCGGCGGGACCGTCGCCATCACCAGCGGGCCCGGTCAGGGCACCGAGGTGGAACTACGCGTGCCGCTGCCCCGCTAGGCTGTCGCCCGTGGTGGACGTGATGGTGGTCGACGACCATCCGATGTGGCGGGACGGCGTGGCCCGTGACCTGACCGACGCCGGTTACCGGGTCGTCGCGGCGGTGGGCGAGGGCGCGCAGGCGGTGCGCATCGGCCCGTCGGTGCGGCCCGAGGTGGTCGTGCTCGACCTGCAGTTGCCGGACCTGTCCGGCGTGGAGGTCATCCAGGGGCTGGTCGCGGCCCTGCCGCAGGTGCGGGTGCTGGTGCTGTCGGCCAGCGGCGAGCAGCAGGACGTGCTCGACGCCGTCAAGGCCGGTGCGGCCGGATACCTGCTCAAGTCGGCCGCGCGGGAGGAGTTCCTGGACGCGGTGCGGCGCACCGCCGAGGGCGACGCCGTGTTCACGGCCGGGCTCGCTGGCCTGGTGCTGGGCGAGTACCGGCGGCTGGCCGCCGCGCCCGGCGACGGGGCCGACGCGCCCCGGCTCAGCGAGCGCGAGACCGAGGTGCTGCGCCTGGTCGCCAAGGGCATGACCTACCGGCAGATCGCCGAACGCCTCACCCTGTCGCACCGCACCGTGCAGAACCACGTGCAGAACACGCTGGGCAAACTCCAGCTGCACAACCGGGTCGAGCTGGTCCGCTACGCCATCGAGCAGGGCCTCGACGACTGACCCGCCGTTGAGTACGCCGCACATCGCGAGTGAGTGTGTGAGCGGATTCGCTTTCACCCCGGACGTGGCTGAATCGGGAGCATGACTGCTTCCCCGAACGTGTACCTGACCGGTTTCGGCGCCTACCTGCCCGGCGAGCCGCTGGACGCCGACCAGATCGCGCAGCGGCTCGGCGCAGGCGCACGCGGCGCGGGCCTGCGGTCGCGGGTGCTGGCCGCCAACGGCATCCGGACCAGGCACTACGCGCTCGACGAGCAGGGCGCGGTCACCATGCTCAACGAGGAACTGGCCGCGGCCGCCGTGCAGGAGGCGCTCAAGGACCGCGACCTGCCCCTGGACGCGGTCAGCATGCTGGCGGCGGGCACCACCCAGGGCGACCTGCTGGTGCCGGGCTTCGGTTCGATGGTGCACGGGCGGCTCGGCGGCCCGCCGATGGAGGTGCTGTCGGCGGGCGGGGTGTGCGCGTCGAGCATGACCGCCCTGGCCGCCGCGGCGCGCGCGGTCCGGCTCGGCGAGCACCCGGCGGCCGTCGTCGTCGGATCGGAGCTGGTCAGCCGCTCGCTGCGGCAGAGCCGGTACGAGGGCGACCGGTCGACCTTCGACGCCGAGTTCCTGCGCTGGACGCTGTCCGACGGGGCGGGCGCGGTGGTCCTGGAGCCGAACCCGCGCCCCGACGGGCTGAGCCTGCGCCTGGACTGGACCCACCTCGTGTCGTACGCCGGGGAGCGGCCGGTGTGCATGTCGGCCGGTGGGGAGCCCGTCGCCGGTCAGACGTGGCTCGACGGGCCGGACGTGGCGACCGCCGAGCAGGCCGGGCTGATCCGGCTGCGCCAGGACGTGAAGGCGCTGCCCGCGCTGTTCCGGCTCGGGTTGCGCGAGTACATGGGGCTGGTCCGGGCGGGCCGGTTCACGCCCGACGGCATCGACCACGTGCTGTGCCACTACAGCGCCGAACACTTCCGGGGCGAGATCTTCGGGCTGCTCCGCGAGGCCGACCTGATGATCGACGAGGAGCGCTGGTTCACCAACCTGCACACGCGCGGCAATACGGGGGCTGCCAGCATCTTCGTGATGCTGGAGGAGGCGTGGCGGACCGGCCGGTTCACCCCCGGCGACCGCATCCTGCTGATCGTGCCCGAGTCCGGCCGCTACTCGCTCGCGTTCGCGCAGCTCACCTGCGTCGCCGCGGACGACCCGGCATCCCCGGTGGGCGGCGGCGAGGTGGCGCGCGTCGCGGTCCACGGCGACGCCGCCACGCCACCCGCGGCGCAGCTGACTGGTGCACTGCCGGGCGCCCGGTCCGCGTCCGTCGGGGGTACGCCGTCGCCGCTGGTCGCACAGGACGGCGACGGTGAACTGGTGCGCTGGACGGTGCTGGAGCTGGCCAGGGTGTGGGACGACTTCGAACGGCAGGTGCGCTCCACTGCCCTGGTCCGGCGGATCGACACCGGCACGGCGACGCTCGACGACTACCGGCGGCTGCTGGTGCACCTGCGCCAGCAGGTCGTCGAGGGCGGGCGGTGGATCAGCCGGGCCGCGTCGAACTTCTCCGTCGAGATGTTCGCGCTGCGCAGCGCAGCGATCAAGCACGCGGCCGAGGAGCACCGCGACTACCAGCTGCTCGAACGCGACTACTGCGCGGTCGGCGGCACGATCGAACAGATCCAGGGCGCGCGCAAGAACATCGGGTCGGAGGCGCTGTCGGCGTACGTGTTCCACCAGGCGAGCCAGCCGGACCCGGTGGACCTGCTCGGGGCCATGTTCGTCATCGAAGGGCTCGGCGCGGGACTGGTGCTGGGCTGGGCGCGTGCCCTACGCGAGCAGCTGGGCCTGCGCGAGGACCAGGTGAGCTTCCTCAGCTACCACGGCGACGCCGACGACGCGCACTTCGCCGAGCTGGCACACCTGCTGCGCGAGGCGCTGCCCGACCGCGCGGCGGCGGCCCGGGTGGTGCGCACGGCCGAGGTCGTCGCCCGGCTGTACGCGATGCAGCTCGCCGAGGTCGACGCGTGAACGGCCCCACCGTGTGGACCGCGATCATGGCCGACCCGACCGTGCCGATCGACCGGGACGTGCTCGCGATGGTGGTCGCCGACCAGCGGCAGTGGACCCGCCGGTGGCTGTACCCGCCCGCGCGGATCGTGTCGCGGGTCGCGGTGTGGCTGATCCGGGTCGTCAAGGCGCTGCTGCCGTGGACGTTCTCGGCGCATACGACGATGGATCGGTTGTGTGTCTGGTTCCTGCGCCGGTTCGTCTCGCCGCGCGCCGGTGAGCTGCTGATCCGGCACTTCCTCATCGAGACGAACCTGCTGGCGTTCATCGCCCGCAACAGCGCCGTCACCGGGGTCACCGAGCCGGTGCTGCGCCCCACGACCCTGGCCGGGCTCGGCAACAGTGCGGTCATCGAACACGACGTCAACGTGTACGACGTGCTCATCGCCCTCGGCGCGGGGCGGCGCGGGCCGCGCGGGCCGCTGGACTTCTCGATGCTGGCGGTGCCGCCGGTCGACGCGTCACCAGGGTTGCGGCGGCTGCTGCGGCTGGACATCCAGACCGCGCTGTGCCTGATGAACATCCCGTTCGCGCTGTGCCTGACCAGGGAGGAGTATCGGCGCGCGGTGCACTCGATGCGGCTCGACGAGTCGCTGATGACGGTGCTCGCGGAGCTGACCGGCGACGACACGTTCCTGCGCTGGCGGCCGGGCGGGGTCGTGGTCCGCGTCGACAGCGGCCTGGACGTGCCCCGCGCGGTCTACGAGCACGCGGTCGTCCACGAGTACGCCCACGCCCGGCTCGTGAACCTGGCGGCCGGTGACCCGGCGTGATGATGCGGGCGCAGGCCGCCGAGGGACGGCCTGCGCCGGTCGCGCTACTCCCGGTCTGTTGCCGCCTTGGCGAACAGCTCCAGGACGGCACGCCAGTCGCCGCCGCCGACGAGCCCGTCGCGCAGTTCCTGGCCGGCGACGAGACGGTCCAGGTGGCGGTGTTCCAGCTCGACCGTCGTCTGCTCGGGGCCGTCCTCGGTGAACCGGATCTCGATCTCGCTGGCGTGCGCCGGGTCGGCGTCGTACTGCCAGCTGCCGTTGATCTGCCAGGTGAGGACGAGGCGGTGCGGCGGCTGCCAGGCGAGGACCCGGCCCCAGTCGCACTCGCTGCCGTCGACGCCGCGCTCGTACCAGCGGCCGCCTTCGCGTGGCTCGACGACGACCTCGGCCAGGTCCGCCTCGCCGATCTGGTACTGCGCGGGCCACCAGGTGTCGAACGAGGCGGTGAAGAAGTCGAACGCCCGCGCGGCGGGCAGGGCGACGGTGACCTTCGCGTGCAGGGGCGGGATGGGTGCAGCGGTCATCAGGACTCCTGTTCGGATGCGGGGGAGGCCGCTTCGGCGGCCTTCTGGAACGCCGTCAGCGCGTCCTCCCAGACACGGTCGAGGTAGGCGCGCAGCGCGGTCACGCCGTCGGGGTTGAGCTGGTAGACGCGGCGGGTGCCGTCGGCCCGGCTGACGACCAGGCCACCGTCCTTGAGAACCCGCAGGTGTTGCGACACCGCAGGGCGGCTGACCGGCAGGAGATCGGCCAGTTCGCCTACCGAACTGGGCCGCCGTGCCAGCAGCTCGAAGATCGCGCGCCGGGTCGGGTCACCCAGCAACCCCAGGCCGCTCTCTCCGTAAGTCTCCACGAACGGTAAGTCTAGACTTACCGAGTTCGGCAACACAACACGCGTGGGCCGACCTCGGCAGCTAAGGCCAGCAGCCCCTTTGCTCACGGCAGCGCGAACGTGGCCGCTTTAGCTGCGGGCACCCTGCCACGCCGATCGGAGGGCCGCTAGCTCAGCACGGGGGAACGGTCGACCCACGCGGTCCGGTAGCCAGCCGCGCCGTGGTTCAGTGCAGTTCGGCGTTGAGGTGCGGGGTGGTCGCGCCCTCGTAGCCGCGCTGCTCGGTGTAGGTGAGCAGGATGCCCGCGAACTGGAACATCGTGACCGGCAGCTGGATGACCGCGCTGAGCACGACCGACACGATGGCGCCCATGGTGACCAGCGCGACGCCGTTCACCGTCGGCCCGAAACTCTGGTCGCTGACGGCATTGACGACCGCCTCGATGATGGCCTCGATGATCGACACCGCGAACCCGAGCCCGATGGTGATCAGCACGATCAACGCGAGGCGGCCCAGCACCCGGCCGCCGCTGTTGTGGAGCATCTTGAAGGAGCGGCCGATCGGGTTGATCCGCTCGAACAGGAAGATCGGGCCGACCAGGGCGGTGGCGGCCGTCAGGTAGATGCCCGGCAGGAGGCAGGCGAGCGCACCCACGAGGATCATCAGGCCGACCGGGATGTACCAGGCGAACAGCCCGAGGCTGCGACGGAAGCCGTAACCCAGTGACTCACCGATGGTGGCAGGCGTTCCGGCGGCCTGCCGGGTGACGGAGTGGGTCGCGGCGGCGTACCCGGCCAGTTGCAGGATGTAGAGCAGGATGGCCACGACCACCACCGCGGCGATCAACGGCAGCACCGTCGCGAAGTCGAACTCACCGGTGCCGGTCCCGGTGCCGGTCCCGGCCTCCGGGACCAGGTTCACGATCTCCAGGCCGACGTACACCCCGACGAAGATCGCGCCCACCCCGATGACCATGCCGGGCAGCAGCTGGGTGATCGCGAGGATGGTCAGGGTGGACTTCCAGCTGTGCTGGAACAGGCTGCCGATGCGCTTGAACCAGCCGCCGACGCCGCCGTTGGGGGGCGCGACCAGCGGGTCGTCGTACAGGTCGCCGCCGGGCTGCACGAACGCCGACTGCGGCGGCAGGTAGCCGCCCGCGGGCGCGTAGGGGGACGGCACGGCGGGGCCGTAGGGGTCGGGCAGCTGGGACATCGAAACTCCAGGTCGGCGCGGAGGGGCGGCCTAGTGTGCCACGCCCCGGCCAGCCGTATCGCCCCCCTTCCTCGATGACGTGGGCCACCTCGACGACACCTCCGCCTCCGGGCCGGAGGACATTCGCGCCAGAGGGTGCTCATATCGGGACGCATGAGCGTCCGCATATGAGCACGCCCCGTCAGAGACACCTTCCTGAGAAGGCCTCCATCCAGCGGGGCCGGGCCGAACCGTGAACGCGCGCCGCTCGCACGGGCGATAATGATGCGACGCCCCCCGGAACGCGGACCGGCACCAGGTCCGTGCCGACGATGGGGGCGATGATGGCGCGCACGGTGGCGGACCTGATGGTCGCGACGCTCAAGGCCTCGGGCGTACGGCGCATGTACGGCGTGCCCGGCGACTCGCTGAACGGGCTCACCGACGCGCTGCGCCGCGACGGCGGGATCACCTGGCAGCACGTACGCCACGAGGAGGCCGCCGCCTTCGCCGCCGCGGGCGAGGCCGCCGTCACCGGCGAGCTGGCGGTCTGCGCGGGCAGCTGCGGACCCGGCAACCTGCACCTGATCAACGGATTGTTCGACGCCAACCGCAGCCGCGTGCCCGTGCTGGCGATCGCCGCGCAGATCCCCCGCGACGAGATCGGCTCCGGCTACTTCCAGGAGACCCACCCGCAGGACCTGTTCCGCGAATGCTCCGTGTACACCGAACTGGTCAGCGTCCCCAGCCAGCTGCCCTGGGTGCTGCACATCGCGATGCGCACCGCGCTGGCCCGCAACGGCGTCGCCGTCGTCGTGGTGCCCGGCGAGGTGTTCCTCGCCGACGCCCCGGCCGACGCCAAACCCCAGTCGATCCGCCCTGTCGTGACGATGACCCGGCCCGACGACGCCGCGCTCGACGCCGCCGCCGAGGTGCTGAACGCCGCCAGGAGCGTGACCATCCTCGCCGGGGCGGGCTGCGCGGGCGCGCACGACCGGCTGCTCGCGGTCGCCGGGGCGTTGCAGGCACCGGTCGTGCACGCGTTCCGCGGCAAGGAGTTCGTCGCCTACGACAACCCCTACGACGTGGGCATGACCGGGCTGATCGGGTTCAGTTCGGGATACCGGGCCATGGAGCACTGCGACGCGCTGCTGATGCTCGGCACCGACTTCCCCTACCGCCAGTTCTATCCCGAGGGCGTGCCGATCGTGCAGGTCGACGTACGCGGCGAGCAGATCGGCCGCCGGGTGCCCGTCGACGTGCCGCTGGTCGGCACCGTCCGCGACACCGTCGACGCGCTGCTGCCCCGGCTGACCGCCAAGACCGACTCGGCGCACCTGGACCGGATGACCGCCCACTACCGCCGCGCCCGCGCCCGGCTGGACAACCTGGCCACGTCAGCCGCCGACGAGTCGCCGCTGCACCCGCAGCACGTCACCGCCGTCATCGACCGGCTCGCCGCCGACGACGCGATCTTCACCGCCGACGTCGGCACGCCGTGCATCTGGGCGGCGCGCTATCTGAACATGAACGGCCGGCGGCGGCTCATCGGCTCGTTCAACCACGGCTCGATGGCCAACGCCCTGCCGCACGCGATCGGCGCGCAGGCTGAGCACCCGGCCCGCCAGGTCGTGTCGCTGTCCGGCGACGGCGGGCTGGCGATGCTGCTCGGCGAGCTGATCACGCTGCGCCAGATGCGCCTGCCGGTGAAGGTCGTGGTCTTCAACAACGGCGCGCTGTCGTTCGTGGAGCTGGAGATGAAGGCGGCGGGCTTCGTCACGTACGCCACCGAGCTGGACAACCCCGACTTCGCCGCGATGGCCGAGGCCGCGGGGCTGTTCGGGGCGAAGGTCGAGAAGGCGGGCGACCTGGAGGACGCGCTGCGGGCCGCGTTCGCCCACCCCGGCCCGGCGCTGGTCGACGTGCACACCGCCCGCCAGGAGCTGTCCCTGCCGCCGAAGCTGACCTTCGGCCAGATCAAGGGCTTCACCTTGTACGCCACCAGGACGATCCTGTCCGGGCGCGGCTCCGAGATCGTCGAACTCGCCAAGACGAACCTGCGCGACCTCGACGCCGAATGACGCGTTGAGCTGCGCGACAACCCCGCCACAACCCTGCCGCAACCCCGTCACAGCCCGGTTCGCCTTCGCTGTGCGCAGCGGCCGGGACCTCCGGCCCGTTCCCGGCACAGCAGCCGCGCGGCCCACCGGACCCGCGGCGGAACGGAGTCCCCCATGCAGACCACATCCCTCCTGCGCAGGATCGGCGTGCTCGGCGCGCTGACCGGCGTGTCGCTGGCGGCAGGCCTCGCCGTCAGCTCACCGGCGCAGGCCGCCACGACGCTTAAGGTCACCACGGTCATCTGCAACGAGGAGACCGACGAGCTCGGCGACGACAGCCCGTACTTCCTGGTGTTCGCCGCCAGCACGACCAACCCGGGCGCGACGGCGTTCGGCAAGTGGGGCCCCGGCGGCTGGGACGACGAGATCGCCAGCGGCGACTCGTACAGCCCGAACGGCACGGTCGCCACCGGGGTGAGCAGCAGTAGCTGGCGGCTCATCTCGCTCATGGTGGAAGAGGACTACGACAACGACCTCACCGCCAGCGAGATCACCTGGATCGGCAACAACATGTTCAACCAGTATCAGATCTCGTTCTGGAAGCCGACCTCGACGATGATCTCGGAGATGCGGGCCGCGCTGCGCAACACGACGGCGATGTACCTGTCCAACGACGACATGGTCGCGACGGACGACAGTTCGATCGGCGGCTGGGCCTACTACGTCGGCGATGGTGGCTCGTACCAGGTCAAGTACACCCTGCCCTGATCCGGGCGGCGACGCCGGTGGCGGCCTGACGGCCGCCACCGGCGTCGTCCTACTCCGACCTGTTCCGCCTGGTGGGCGGCCTGTGCACCCGACCGGGTCGTGACCCGCGGCGCTGGCATGATCGCCCTCGTGACGACACGCGTGGCACTCATCACCGGCAGCTCCCGGGGCCTGGGCCGGGCCATCGCCCGGCGGCTGGCCCGCGACGGCATGGCCGTCGCCGTCAACGGCCGCCAGGTGCACACCCTGGCCGGACTCGTCGACGAGATCCGCGCCGAGGGCGGCACCGCGGTCGCGTTCCCGGCCGACGTCACCGACGCGCAGGACGTGGCCCGGCTCGCCGAGACGATCGCGGCCACCCTCGGCCCGGTCGACGTGCTGGTCCTCAACGCGACCGGCCCGCAGCCCGAGGCCCTGATCGCCGACGCCGGGCGGGCCGCGTTCGAGGCGCAACTGGCGTTCTTCGTACACAGCCCGGTACTGCTCGGGCAGGCGCTCATCCCCGGCATGACCGCGCGCGGCCACGGCCGCATCGTGCACCTGGACTCCGAGGTCGCCGACCGCCCCGCGCCCGGCTGGTCCGCGTACGCCACCGCGAAGAACGCGCAGATCGGCCTCGCCCGCGCCTGGGCACGCGAACTGGCCCCGCACGGCATCACCGTGAACAGCGTCGCCCCCGCCTGGATCCCCGTCGAGCGCCACGAAGGCGCGGCCGTCGACGACTACCTGGCCACCGTGCCCGCCGGCCGGATGGGCACCCCCGACGACATCGCCCACGCCGTCAGCTTCCTGGCCTCCGACGCCGCCTCCTTCATCACCGGCCAGCGCATCACCATCGACGGCGGCCGCAGCCTCCACCCCTGACCCCCGCCCGCCCGGCCCCGACCCCCGCTCCCGTCGCAACTCTTAAAGACTTGCGGCCTCAGATGCCCTCTGAGGCCGCAAGTCTTTAAGAGTTGCCGCAGGTGGGGGGCGGGGTCTGGGGGGCGGGCTCCTCGCTGGCGCGGGTCGCGTGGCGGGGGCTGGGCGTCGCCTGTGAATCCTGGGCGTCCGCTGACCGCAAAGCGCGCTTCCAGCAGCAAAACGGTCGGCGTCGCGTATTTCTGCCAGGTCCCTCGGAGGTTGTCTGCGCGTTCCGTCGAGCCTGACGCGGCAGCGTCGGAGACTCACCGATCGCAAGGAGACGAGCCTCATCATGATGAAGTTCTCGAAGAAGACCCTGGTCACGGTCGGCGCGGCAGGCGTGCTGGCGCTCGGCGTCGCAGTTCCCGCCGCAGCCTGGGCCGCAGAGGGCAGCGACCCCGCGCCCGCCGCCACCTCCCAGGACAAGAGCGGCCAGCGCGCCGAACATCAGCAGAAACTCGCCGAGGCGCTGGCCAAGGAGCTGGGCGTCGACCAGGCGAAGGTCTCCGCCGCCCTGGAGAAGGTGCAGTCCCAGCTGCGCCCCGACGGCAAGAACCGGGACAAGACCGGCGACAACGCCGCCGACCGCACCCAGCGCCTCAAGGACCGTCTCGCCGCGGCCGTCAAGGACGGCAAGCTCACCCAGGCCGAAGCCGACGCGATCCTCAAGGCGACCGAGGCGGGCGTCCTCGGCGGCCATGGCCACTCACCGGACCGAGCCTCCTCCCCCGAGTCCGGTAAGTGATCCGTGCGGGCGGCGTCCGAAGCAGGGCGGACGCCGCCCGCGGCGGACCGGCGTGAGAACCCCGTGAGCGAAGCAGCTCATGCTGGGCTAACAGCCGGTGCGGTGGGGTGGGCACCATGGCAACACCGCTCCCCCACCGACGACCACCACACCACCACCGGCCACCGCACGGCCGGCCCTGCCCCGGGCAGCGGTGAGCGAACTCGCGCCATGACCCGCGTACTGCTGATCGACGACCACCGCACCGCACGCGAGGGCCTGCGGCTGGCCCTGACCCGGCACGGCCACGCCGTCGCCACCGCCGACAGCGGCGAACAGGGCCTGGCCCGGCTGCGTACGTTCGCCGCCGAGGTCATCGTCCTCGACCTCACCCTGCCCGGCATGGACGGCTTCGACCTGTGCCGCCACCTGCGCACCGAAGGCGACCTGCCGATCATCGTGCTGACCGCCCGCGACGACGACATCGACGTCGTCGCCGCCCTGGAGGCGGGCGCCGACGACTACGTGATCCAGCCCGTGCACTCCCGCATCGTCGAGGCCCGCATCCGCGCCGTCCTGCGGCGAGCCGCCCGCCAGCCCACCCGGCCGACCGGCCGCGAGCAGCACGGAGCACTCTGCATCGACCGTTGCTCGCTCAGCGTCGGCAAGTCCGGACGTCGCGTCCGCCTCGCCCCGACCGAGATGCGGCTGCTGCTCACCCTGTCCGCCGAACCCGCCCGCGTACACACCCGCCACCAGCTGCTCGAAGCCGTCTGGCAGCACGACTTCCTCGGCGACTCCCGCCTGGTCGACGCCTGCGTCCAGCGCCTGCGCGCCAAAATCGAAGACGACCCCCACACCCCCGTGTACGTCCAAACCGTCCGCGGCTTCGGCTACCGCTTCGGCCCCGTCCCCGCATGATCGTCCGACCTGCCCGGCAACTCGCCTGCCGCAACTCTTAAAGAGTCGCGGTCGTGCCAAGGTGTGAAGGCGCGACTTCCTGAGAGTTGCGGCAGCTCGAACAGCCACGACGCGCCCAGCCGGCGCAGCGCCCGGTGAATGAGCAGGCAGAGCGCGATCACCACGGCTGACAGCACCGCCGGGTAGACGACGGCCGCGACGATCTGGCCCGTCGCACCGAGACCCGACACCGGGTCGTGCAGGACCAGGTGCAGCAGCGCCAGCACCGGCATGTGGATCACATAAATCGGCAGCGTACGCCGTCCAAGTGCGGCGAGTGGGCCGCCGATCGCGGGTCGCCTCGCGAGCCGGGCTGCGGCCGTGACGCCGAACGCGACCGCGATCACTCCTACGGCCAGCCATACGCCCGGCCATCGCTGTGCCCCCACGGCGGCCATCGCCGCGAGCGCTGCCGCGTATGTCGTGAACGTCAGCACGAGACGGCGTCGCGTCGCGGTCTCCGCCCAGCGTTCGATCCGGGGACGCAGGTGGACGCCGGCGAGGAAGAACACCAGGTTCTGGTACAGGCCGCCGCGGTCACCGGGCGTCGCGAGCAGGCCCGACGCGGTGGCCACCGACAGGGCTGCCGCCGCGGCGAGCACTGCGGCGCGGGGGGCGTGGCGCAGCGCCTTGGCGATGACGAAGTAGACGGCGAGGGCGTAGAGGTACCAGAGGTTCGACGGGGTGATGGTGAGCTGTTCCAGCAGGGCGAGGGCGGAGTCGGCGCGGGCGGTCGCGAAGCCGGGGACGGTGCTCAGGATCGCGGTGTGGATCAGGAGCCAGGCGGTGTAGAGGTAGAGGAATCTGGCGATGCGCGGTCGGGCCGTCTGCCGCCAGGTGCGGGTCAGGGCGGTGGTGGCGAAGACGCCGGAGATGGTGAAGAACAGCGGCATACGCAGCGGGAGAAGCTGCTCGCCGAGGGTGCCCCAGGCACCGGGCAGGGGAATGCCGATGTGCCAGTCCACCTGCAGGTAGTCCTTCATCACCACATGCCAGAGCACGACGAGCACGATGCACGCGCCCTTGGCGGTGTCGGCCCACTGTGCGCGCGGCTGTGGTCGGGTGTCGAACGGCATCGGTTCTTTGAGCACCCGGCGAAACTGCCAGCGCGATGTCCCCGGCCGTCGAGGAACATGTCACAAGACCGTCACACCGGGACGCGGCTGCACCAGGCCTGACGGACTGTGGCCGACCTGGCCACGAATCCTGTTCGCCACGCTGATTAGTGAAGGGGGGACAAGTCCATACCCGACAGTCTGTTGCAGACGGCATCGGATGGGCAAGGATGGGCCCGTGTGGGATCTCGTGATCAATCTGCTGGCGAGCGCGATCGCCGGCGCGGCGGTGTGGCTGACCCAGTTCGCGCTGCGCCGGCGGCGACTGCACCGGATGCGGACGTTCTTCGGGTTGGCGGCTGGGGCGACGTGCGTCTTCTTCGTGTCCCGGCACGCGTCGTCACCGCATCCCCAGAGCGTGCACCGTTCCGACATGGGTGCGCTGCTGGAGGTGGCGGTGATCGCGCGGGACTGCGGGAGCGTGCCTCGGATCGCCTCCTTCGAAGACGCGCCGACCGGACCGGGCGAACTCACCGAGTTCAGCGTCGGTGGGCCCACCTTCAATCCTCGTACCGGAAGCCACCTGCGACGCACGTTGCCGGGAGTGGCGATCGTCAAGGACGGCGAACGCCCGCTGACTTTGGTGGTCGGTGGGCAGTCCTACGTCTGCGAGCCGGGGACCAGCGAGTACGTGCTGCTGGCGAAGGTGTTCGGACCCGGCGGCGGGCGGCCGGTCTTTCTGCTGTGCGGGCAGACCGCGTTGTCCAACCAGGCTGGCGCCCGGCATCTGCGCGCGCAGTACCAGCAGCTGGCGCGCGAGCACGGCAACCGGCCGTTCGCCCTGCTACTGCGGGTGGTCGACACCGACGCGTACGGTCCGACCCTGGTCGAGGTGGTCGCCGACGTGACCGCCGATGCGTCGCGCCACCCGCTGCCGGAACAGCAGCCGTCCGCCACGGCCTGACCCTCGATCGTTCGACTTGCCGGGCACGTGTGCTCGTCGCCACGGCTCTGCGGGGGCCGGGTATCGGCTGTACGCACTCCGTGGGGCCCTCGCACCCGCTTGATCCGCGCCTGGGACGGCGGCCGGTTCGCCCGTACCCCGATGGTTCCGGCACCCGTAGGCGGGCTGCGCGTGACAATAGCCGTTGACTTTGACGTTACGTCAACTTCTACGGTGGGTGTACCGACGAGAACGGAGGTGCGGACCGTGGAGTGGTCGATCCAGGATGTGGCCCGGCTGGCGGGCACCACGAGCCGGACGCTGCGTCACTATGGCGAGCTGGGGCTGCTCACGCCCAGCCGGGTGGGCGGCAACGGCTACCGCTACTTCGACCAGGGTTGCCTGGTACGCCTGCAGCGGATCCTCCTGCTGCGCGAACTCGGCCTGGGCCTGCCCGCGATCGCCGAGGTGGTCGACGGCGGGCCGCAGGACACCGCGACCGCGCTGCGTACCCATCTGGAGTTGCTGGAGCGGGAACGCGAGCGGATCGGGCGGCAGATCGCGTCGGTGCGGACGACATTGCGTAAGACCGAGGAGGGCGAGCAGCTCATGGCAGAGGAAGTATTCGACGGCTTCGACCACACGCAGTACGAGCAGGAGGTGACCGAGCGCTGGGGACGTGACGCCTACCAGAGCGCCGACCGTTGGTGGCGTTCGCTGAGCCAGGCCGACAAGGACGAGTTCCAGCGGCGGCAACGCGACATCGCCAAGGACTTCGCCCAGGCGCACCTGGCCGGTAGGGCGGCCGACAGCGACGAGGTGCAGGCGATCACCCAGCGCCACTTCGACTGGTTGTCGATCACCGGCCGACCGGCCAAGCCGTACTTCGTCGGGCTGGGCGAGATGTATGTCGCCGACCCGCGCTTCACCGAGAACTACGACCGGCACGGCGAGGGCACGGCGGTCCTGGTCCGTGACGCGATGAGGGTGTACGCGGACCGCAACCTCACGGACTGAGCGCGCTGAACACCGGCACCGGGAGTGCGGTCCTGCCGGTGTTCAGCCGTGCGGCGGCAGGTCCACGGAGAGCACGCGGGTGCGCACCTGGAAGCCCACGCTGTCGTACAGGCGGCGGGCCGGGTTGCTGTCGGCGACTTCGAGGCCGAGCCGGGGCAGCCCGGCCGCGCGGGAGCCGTGCATCGCGTGCACCAGCAGCGCCCGGCCGAGCCCGAGGCCCTGTGCCCGTGGCGCGACGCCGAGGTTGAGGATCCAGGCGCACTCGTCCTCGGTCCACGGCACCGGTCCCGCGCACAGCACGTGCCCGGCGCTGCGCCCGTCGGCGCCGGCGACCCGTGCACAGGCCCCGGCCAGGGGCGGCACGGGGTCGCCGTGCCCGAACACGGCCTTGATCTGCGCGGTGTCGCCGTCCTGCCACGGGCCGTCGGGGTGCTCGGGCCCGTACGCGGCGGCGAGCCCTGCGGCCAGGTCGTCGTCCCAGCCGCCGGCGCGCAGGGACCACCCGGCGGGCAGGGCGGGAAGCGGCGGGAGCGCGGTGAGGTCGTGGCGCATGTCCGTGGCGGCGCGCCGCAGCCGCAGGCCGCCGTCGACCAGGGCGCGGGCCAGCGCGTCGACGCGGGTGGTGAGCCGCCGTCCGGCGAGGTCGTGGCGGGCCTGCGCGGCGACCTGGGCGAGGTCCGCGCCCGGCACGGGCTGTACGTGCTCGGCGAGCAGGGTGCCGTCGCCGTCGCGCAGCCGCAGCCGGGCGAGCGGGGTGCCGTCGTCGGCGTGCAGCAGCGTGGCGGGGTCGCCGGGCTTGGAGCGCAGGGGCATTCCGGCACCCTATCGGGTTGATCTTCGGGTCAGCTGCCGCCGCTCAGCCAGGCGCGTACGGCGTCGAAGGCGGTCGGGCCGTTGTCGGCGGTGACGTCGCGGGCCAGGTCGGCGACGGTCATCTCGCGCAGCGCGGCGCGCCAGGCCTGGTCGGCGGCGCCCATGGCGCGGGCGACGGGGCAGGGTTTGGTGCAGGCCTCGGCGGGGGTGGCGAGCGGGCCGCGTTGGCGGATCTCGGTGCAGACGAACGCGGGTCGTGCACCGTCGACGGCTTCGACGATGTCGAGCAGCGAGATGTCCTCCGGCGCCCTGGTGAGGACGTACCCGCCCGATTTGCCCTGTATGGAGCGGACCAGACCGGCCCGCGAGAGGTCCTGGAGCTGCTTGGCTAGGTAGGTGCCGGAGACGTCGTGCAGCTCGGCCAGGCGTGCCGCGGGCACGGGGCGATCCGCTGCGGTCAGCACCACGCAGCAGTGCAGGGCCCATTCGACGCCTGAGGACATTTTCACAATTCCCAGTGTACGCGTTACCCGGATACAACCTGTCCGAGTACAGTCTCGGACAAGAAACATCCGAGTTTGCGTGAACGGAGAAGGACCATGAAGATCGTCATCATCGGCGGCACCGGCCTGATCGGCTCCAACGTCGCCAAGCGGCTGCGCGAGCAGGGCCACGAGGTGCTGGCCGCCTCGCCGAGCACCGGCGTCAACGCCGTCACCGGCGAAGGTCTCGACGACGCGCTCCAGGGCGCCGACGTCGTCGTGGACGTGGCCAACTCGACGAACTTCGAGGACGACGCGATCCTGGAGTTCTTCCGGGCATCGTCGGGCAACCTGCTCGCCGCCGAGAAGACCGCCGGGGTCAAGCACCACGTGGCGCTGTCGATCGTCGGCGCGGAGCGCAACCCGGAGAGCGGCTACATGCGCGCCAAGGTCGCCCAGGAGGAGCTGATCAAGGCCGCGGGCGTGCCGTACACCATCGTGCGGGCGACGCAGTTCTTCGAGTTCACCGGTGCGATCGCGTGGGGCGGCACCCGTGGCGAGGAGATCCACCTGCCGTCGGCGATGATGCAGTCGATCGCGGCCGACGACGTCGCCGCCGCCGTGGCCGACGCCGCGAGCGCCGAGCCGGGCGACCGCACCCTCGACATCGCCGGTCCCGACAAGATCCGCCAGGACGACATGGTCCGCCGGCTCTTCGCCGCCGACGGCGACCAGCGCCCCGTCATCACCGACGACACCGCCACCTACTTCGGCGCGCCGGTCAACGACACCTCCCTGGTCCCGCTCGGCGAGGCCCGCATCGGCAAGATCGACTTCGCCACCTGGCTCGCCAACCGCCCCACCGCCTGAGCGACCCCGCCGCCGCGCGCCGCCGCCGGCCGCCGGCCGCCGCCCGACGGCCGCCGTGCGCCGGACGCCGGACGCCGTGCGCAGCCTCGCATGATCACTGTTTCCGGTCAGAACCTGTGGTCCGACCAAAGGTTCTGACCGGAAACAGCGATCATGGCCCGGCGCAGCGGCGCTGGCGGCGTCACCCATACCGCAAGGAGATGAGACCGATATGGCATCCACCGACCTGTCCTTCGCCGACCGCGTGGTCATCGTCACCGGCGCGGGTTCCGGCATCGGCCGGGCCACCGCGCTCGCGTTCGCCGAGCACGGCGCGCATGTCCTGGGCGTCGGACGGCGCGCGCAGGCCCTGGCGGAGACCGCCCGCCTGCATCCGGGGGTCGTCCCGCTGGCGATCGACGTACGCGCCCCGCACGCGGCCGACGCCATCGCGCAGGCGGCGGCCGACCGGTGGGGACGGATCGACGTGCTGGTCAACAACGCGGGCATCACCGCGCTGATCCCGCTGGCGCAGGCGAGCGCCGCGCAGATCACCGACCTGTTCGAGGTCAACGTCACCGCGCCGAGCCTGCTCGCGACCGCCTGCCTGCCGCTCCTGCGCGAGCACCGCGGCTCGATCGTCAACGTGTCCAGCACGTACGGCCGCCGCCCGCTGGCGGGAGCCTCGCACTACGCGGCGACGAAGGCCGCCGTCGAGCAGCTCACCCGCAGCTGGGCGCTGGAACTGGCCGCTGACGGCATCCGCGTCAACGCGGTCGCGCCGGGGCCCACCGAGAGCGAGGCGCTGGGCGCGGCGGGGCTGTCCGCGGAGCTGCTAGCCCAGGTCAAGAAGCAGGAGGCGGCGAGCATCCCGCTCGGCCGGCGCGGCGAGCCGCACGAGGTCGCCACCTGGATCCTGCGGCTGGCCGACCCCGGCGCGGTCTGGCTGACCGGGCAGATCCTGGCCGTCGACGGCGGCCTGGAACTCGTCTGACCACGAGGCGGCGTCGCGCCCGACGGTGACCACACGTCCGGACGCAAGGGGTCGGGACCTCATCTGAGCACAGGAGGCGTCATGGCCGAGGGTGACTACCTGCCCGGACGCAACGGGCTGCTGCTGATCGACACCGTGAACGAGGTGTTCGACCCCGGCGGCAAGGGTTATCCGCTGTACGCGGCGGAGTTCGACCGGATCGGCACGTTCGCCAACCTGCGGCGGCTGCTGGCCGGGGTCCGCGAGCGCGGCGTGCCGGTGTTCTTCTCGGGGATGTCCTACACCGAGCAGGACTACGCGTCCTGGGGCCGGCTGACCGGCATCCACCGCGAGATGTTCGACAACCGGCTGTTCGCGGCGGGCACGTGGAACACCGAGTTCCACCCGGAGCTGTCGCCGGGGCCCGGCGAGGTGGCGCTCGCGCCGCACAGCAACATCGACGTGTTCGCCAGCACCGACCTCGACGCCCAGCTGCGCCACCACGGGGTGGAGTTCTTCGCGGTGGCGGGGATGATCGGCAGCATGTGCGTGGAGTCGACCGCGCGCAGCGCGATGGAGCGCGGTTACCACGTCACGACGATCCCCGATGCCACCGCGTCGGAGGCGGGGCCCGCCGCGTACGACGCGATGGTCGCCCGTTATCCGCTGTTCTCGCACGCCACCCTGGCGGTCGACGAGTATCTGCGGGCGCTGGACGGGAACTGAACCGGGGCGGTGCGAGATCCGCACCGCCCCGGTCTCCTTCAGCCGAGCGTCAGTTCTTCTTCTTGTAGACGTAGAACGTGATGGTGCTCGTGTTGTTGTCCGGGTTCGGGTCCGGGGTGGTGCTCGACACCGTGGCGGTGTTGGTGAGCTGGCCTTCGGTACGCACCTTCAGCTTGATCGGGAAGACGAGCGTCTCGCCCGCGGCCAGGCTGTCGGCGGTGCAGGTCACGACGTGGTCCTGGCCCGAGTCGTAGGTGCAGGCCGACGGCAGGGACTCCACCGAGACCTTGTCGGGGCGCAGCGGCAGGGTGTCGAGCACGGTGATGTTCTGCGCGGCCGAGGGACCGAGGTTGCGCACGGTCACCGTCAGCAGCACGACCGTGCCCTTGTCCTTGTCCTTCTTGTCGCTCAGTGCGGCCGCTTCCTGCTGCTGCCACTCCTGGGTCGCCGCGGCCTCGATCGCGAGGTCGGCCGAGGTCTCCACGGTGGTCTCCGTGGTGGCCGTGTTGTTGCCGCTGTTCGGGTCGGGCGTCGAGGACGACACCGTGACCGTGTTGGTCAGCGTCGAGCCGTCCGCGACGTCCGCGCCGACCGTCACCGTGAGCACGACCTCGCGGTCCTGGCCCTGCGGCAGCGTGCCGAGCGCGCAGACGACCTCGTCGTCGTCGTTCGCGGTGCACACGGCGTCGCCGCTGCTGTCCACGTACGTCACGCCGTCGGGCAGCGTGTCGGTCAGCACGACCTCCTGCGCGTCGGACGGGCCGTCGTTGTTCGCGGTGATCGTGTACTTCAGCTCGGTCCCGGCCGTGACCGGGTCCGGCGAGTCGGTCTTGGTGACCGACAGGTCGGCCGACGCGGCGACCTCGGTGCGTACGCTCTCGCGGACGTCGTCGTTGTCCGGGTCGGCGGTGTCGCTGGACACGACGGCCTCGTTGAACAGGATCGTGCCGGGCACCTGGTCGGCGGCCACCCGGCCGACGACGGTGATCGTCGCGGTCGCGCCGCTGGCCAGGTTGCCCAGGCCGCACTCCAGGCGGCCGCCGTTGGGCTGGCCGTTGGTGCACGAGCCGACCGAGGCGGTGACGGAGTCGAAGGTGACCCCGGCGGGCATGGTGTCGTGCACGACCACGTCACGGGCCGTGGACGGCCCGCCGTTGGTGACCGTGATGACGTAGGTCAGGTCGGTGCCCGCGTCGACGGTCTCCGGGCCGGTCTTGTCCAGGCTCAGGTCCGCCGAGCCGACGAAGTCGACGCGTCCGGTGGCCTTGTTGTTGCCCTTCTCCGGGTCGGCGGTGGTGCTGCGTACCGTCGCGACGTCGTTGATCTGGGTGACGTCGGCGGCGGTGACCACGACCCGCACGACGCCCCGCGCACCGGCCGCGATCGTGCCCAGCTCGCAGTTGATGGTGACGTCGCGGGTCGAGGCGGTCGAGGTCGGGGTGCAGGTCCCCGGGCTCACCCGCACCCGCGACACCTGGAACGGCGCCGCGGAGGTCAGCACGTCGCGCAGGGTCACGCCCTGTGCGTCGGACGGGCCGAGGTTGTCGACGTAGATGTCGCAGTAGCCCTCGCCACCGGCCGGGGCCGGCTCGTCGGGCTTGCAGACCTTGGTCAGTGACAGGTCGGCCGCGGTCTGCACGACGGTCGTCGTGGTGACGCTGCTCGGCGACTCGTCGCCGCCGCCGGTGACGGTGGCGGTGTTGGTGAGCGTGAGGCCGGCGAAGTTCGCCGGGACGCTGACCTGGATCACGAGCGGGACCGACTGGCCCGCCCCCAGGTCGCCCAGCCCGCAGGTGAGCGTTCCCGCGACGTTGGTGCACAGCGGCGCGCTGTTGACCAGCGTGACTCCGGCGGGCAGCACATCGGTGACGGTCACGTCGGTCGCGGTGGCGTCGCCGTTGTTGGTGACGGTGACCGTGTAGGTGACCTCCTCCCCGGCGAGGACCGGGCTGGGCTCCCCCACCTTCGTGATGGCCAGGGAAGGCTGCAGCGCGAGTTGCGACAGCGTCCGGTTGACGGCGCGCGTGGCCAGCGCGCCCTTGCTGATGGTGTTCGCCGCGCGCAGCGGGCTGCCGACCGGCACGGACCGGTCGGCTCCGGCCTGCGGGCCCGCGGCCGCTGCCGCCGGCGTGGCTACCGCGAGCCCGCCGGCCATGGCCAGCGCGGCGTACGCGGTGAGAAGACGTCTACGAGACAACGGTGTCCCCCTGTCCTGGTTGATCTGGGTGCGTCACCCACTTCATCAACGCGCCAGGGTCACTTTGCGTAAGGGGTCGGCTACTTTAAGAAGTAGGAGGTCTTTCCTTGTGCCCCGCCGCGAGCAGTTCGATCATCGCGGCGATCCGCACCGGACGCTGCTCCGGGCGGCGCCTGGTGGCGTCGATCCAGCGCAGGTAGGCCTTGCGGTAGAACTGCGCGAGCGCGTCGAAGAACGCCCCCGCCGCCGGGTTGGCGTCCAGCGCGGCGGCCACGTCCTCGGCGAGGTCCGCGCGCTGCGGCCCCTCCGCCACGAGCTCGACCGGCACGGTCGCACCGGCCCGCACACCGCAGTCGCGCAGCCACGCCGGACCCAGGGTGAAGCCGAACCCGCCGCCCGCCGCCTCGACGACTCCCCGCACGCGTATCCCGCCGACGGTGCCCGCGACATGGTGACGCGGCTTGCGGCCCCATACCGTGTCGGGGTCGAAAGGCACCGGGACCAGGACCGCGCCGCGGGCGGCCACGCCGATCACGGCGTCGAATCGCACAGGTTCCACAGCATCCGATCCTCGCATCCGGAGCCGACGAAACGGTGCCCACGGGCCGCAATGGAGCGGGGCCCCGGACGATGCTCGTCCGGGGCCCCGCTGCGGCGCGATGGTCAGACGGTGCCGCGGCCCCGCACGCCCGCGATCAGCGCGACGCCGAGGGCGGCCAGGCCGACCTGGAAGACGAGTTCGATCCAGTCGATGCCGTCGGTGACGGCGACGCCGACAGCCTGCGCGATCGCGGTGCCGATGAGGGCGGCGACGATGCCGACCAGGATGGTCAGCCAGATCGGCATGTTCTGACGGCCGGGCACGACCAGGCGTCCGAGGGCGCCGACGACGAGTCCGACGATGATGGCCGAGATGATACCGGCGACGGTCATGGTGTGCTCCTTTATGTGCGAGTAGGGGTTGCTCCGCGACGCTTGGCTGCCCGCATCTACACCGTGTCAAACCTCGCCGTGCTCAGCGCACCCGCGCGGGCCGAGGTTGGCCAACCCGGCCCGCGGCCATGGCGTTTCCATCAGGATGGAACGTGGCTCCACGGGGGTGGGGGTCGAAGCGGAGGAAGGGACGAACACGATGGTGGAGCACACGAGCAGCGGCGGTTCGCACGGACACGACCATGCGGACATGGCGGGCGACATCGACACGATGACCGTCAGCCAGCTGCGCGGCTGGCTCAAGGACCACGGCGTGACCGGGACCTCGGGCATGCGCAAGGAAGACCTGGTCAAGGCAGCGGTGAAGACCATGCGCTCGGACCAGGGCACAGCCTCGCCGAACATCGCGACCGGCAAGAAGAGCACCACCGCCCACAGCCCGGCCAGGAGCACGCCGAGCAGCGCGGCCGCGCACAAGACCGCGCCGGGCAGCCCGCCCGCGCACAAGACCGTCACCAGCAAGAAGACCGCCCACGGCACGGCGACCCCGCGCACCGAGACCGGCTCCGGCCAGGCCGCCGAGACGGCCTGGGAGAGCGGCCACGACGACGTGATCGACCTGCTGCTGTCCCACCACGAGCAGATCAAGCAGCTGTTCAGCCGGATCGAGCGGGTGCAGGGCCAGCAGAAGCAGGAAGCGTGGGAGCAGCTGGTACGCCTGCTGGTGCTGCACGAGACCATCGAGCAGCAGCTGGTGCACCCGCTGGCCGCCCGGCGCGTGCCCGACGGCGAGGACGTCATCGAGTCACGCCTGCAGGAGGAGCAGCAGGCCACCGAGGACCTGTCCCGGCTGTACGGCCTCGGCATCGACGACCCGCAGTTCGACGACGGCCTCATCGAGCTGCGCGACGCCGTGGTCGAGCACGCCGAGCTGGAGGAGGACGAGGAGTTCGGCTACCTGCGCGAGAACGTGCCCGCCGAGCAGCTGATCGGCATCGCCACCGCGGCCCGCGCCGCCGAGCGCGTCCAGGCGTCGGGCTCACCGTCGGCGATCACCGAACGGCTCCGGGGCGCGCTGCGTGACGCCGTGAAGTGAACCGGTCCCGCCGCCGCGCCCGCCGTGCACCTGACCGGCGGGCGCGGCGGCGTCCGGTCAGGACCGCACCCGGCGGGCAAGGTAGCGGGCGGTGTGCCCGCCGGCCGCCGCGACCTGCTCCGGGGTGCCCGCCGCGACGATGCGGCCGCCCGCGTCGCCGCCGCCCGGCCCGAGGTCGACGACCCAGTCGGCGGTCGCGACCACGCCCATGTCGTGCTCGACCACGATCACCGTGTTCCCGGCGTCGACCAGGTCCCGCAACTGGCCCATCAGCAGCTCGACGTCGGCCGGGTGCAGGCCGGTGGTCGGCTCGTCCAGCAGGTACAGGGTGTGCCCGCGGTGGGCGCGCTGGAGTTCGGTGGCGAGTTTGATGCGCTGCGCCTCGCCGCCGGACAGCTCGGTGGCAGGCTGGCCCAGCCGCAGGTAGCCCAGGCCGACCTCGCGCAGGGTGCCCAGGCTGCGTACGGCCGCGGGCACGTCGTCCAGGAATCGCCCGGCCTGCTCCACGGTCATCGCCAGCACGTCGGCGATCGTCGCGCCCCGGTAGGTGATCTCCAGCGTCTCCGGGTCGTAGCGCGCGCCGTGGCAGTCGGGGCAGGTCGCGTACGTGCCCGGCAGGAAGATCAGCTCGACGGTGACGAAGCCCTCGCCCTGGCACGTCGGGCACCGCCCGGCGGCCACGTTGAACGAGAACCGGCCGGGGTCGTAGCCGCGCTCGCGGGCCTGCGCGGTGCCGGCGAACAGCTTGCGTACGGCGTCGAACATGCCGGTGTAGGTGGCGAGGTTGGAGCGCGGGGTGCGGCCGATCGGCTTCTGGTCCACCCGTACCAGCCGGTCGAAGTGCTCCAGCCCGCGTACGTCGGCGGCGAGCACGTCCTGGTCGTCGACCGGCCCGAGTTCGGACTCGGCGTCGGGCTCACCGGGTTCGGCGGCGGCGACGCCCAGGTGGCGGGCGACGACGTCGGCGACGACCTGGGTCACCAGCGTCGACTTGCCGGAGCCGGACACTCCGGTGACCGCGGTGAGCACCCCCAGCGGCAGGTCAGCGGCCAGGTCGCGCAGGTTGTGCCGGTTGACGCCGCGCAGCCGCAGCCAGCCCGTGGGTTCGCGGCGCTCGCGCCGCCGGGGGCGGGCCCGGCCGGGGAACAGGTACGGCCGGGTGGCCGAGTCGGCGGCGTCGCGCAGCCCGTCGACCGGTCCGCTGTAGACGATGCGGCCACCGGCCTCGCCCGCGCCGGGGCCGACGTCGACCAGCCAGTCCGCGCGGCGTACCACGTCCATGTCGTGCTCGACCACGAAGACGGAGTTGCCCGCGGCGCGCAGGTGGCCGAGCACCTGCAGCAGCGGTTCGGCGTCGGCGGGGTGCAGGCCCGCCGAGGGTTCGTCGAGCACGTACACCACGCCGAACAGTCCCGAGCGCAGCTGGGTGGCGATGCGCAGCCGCTGCGCCTCACCCGGCGACAGGGTCGGCGCGGGCCGGTTGAGCTGCAGGTAACCGAGGCCCAGCTCGACCAGTACGCCGATCCGCGCGCACAGGTCGGCGGCGAGCGTACGGGCGACCTCGGTGCGCTCGCCCGACAGCGACGACTCCCACGCCGGTTCCGGATCGGCCAGCGCGGCGGTCGGGGCCAGCACGTCGGCCAGCGCCGACAGCGGCAGCGCGACGAGGTCGGCGATCGTGTGCCCGGCGAAGGTGACCGCCAGCGCCTCGGGCCGCAGCCCGGTCCCGTCGCAGGTGGGGCAGGCCCCGATGGTCACGAAACGCAGTGCGCGGGCCCGGTTGCGCTCGCTCTTGGAGTTGACCAGCGTGTGCATGATGTGCGACCGCGCGCTCCAGAACTGGCCGTTGTACACGGCCTCGCCCCGGTCGCGGTGCGGATGCACCTCCACGACCGGCTGCTCGTCGGTGTAGAGGATCCAGTCCCGCTGCTTCCTGGGCAGTTTGTGCCAGGGGCGGTCCACGTCGACACCGAGGGCGACCAGGATGTCGCGCAGGTTGACGCTCTGCCACGCGCCGGGCCAGGCCGCGACCGCGCCCTCGCGGATGCTCAGCGCCGGATCGGGCACCATGAGCCGTTCGGCGACCACGTGGGTACGGCCCAGGCCGTGGCAGGTCGGGCACGCGCCGGCGACGGTGTTCGGGGAGAACGCCTCGGCCTCCAGGCGCTGCGTGGTGCCGGGCGGGTAGGTCCCGGCACGCGAGAGCAGCAGCCGCAGCAGGTTCGACAGCGTGGTCAGCGTACCGACGGTGGAGCGGGCCCCGCCCGAGCCGCGGCGCTGCTGGAGCGCGACCGCCGGGGGCAGCCCGCTGATCTCCTTGACCTGGGGCGCGGGCAGCTGGTTGAGCAGGCGGCGGGCGTACGGCGCGACCGACTCGAAGTAGCGCCGCTGGGCCTCGGCGTAGATGGTGGCGAAGGCGAGCGAGGACTTGCCGGAGCCGGAGATGCCGGTGAACGCGACCAGCGCGTCACGCGGCAGGTCCACGTCGACGTCGCGCAGGTTGTGCACCCGCGCGCCCCGCACCCGGACGAACGGGTCGTGAAGCGGCGCGCTGCTGGGCACTGCCCCCTCCCGCCCGAGTGGATCACACCCCAGCCGAGCATAGCGAGGCGGTGGCCCCGATCATCGGACTTGCCGGGCACCTGTGCGCATCTCGTGCTCGTCCACGCCCAGGTGCCTGGCGAATCTGCCGATCTTGACCGGGCAGGTCAGGACTGGCGGGTCTTCTGGCGCGGGTCGGCCTTGTTGATCACGAAGACGGCGCCGTGGCGGCGCACCACGATCGAGTTCGGCCGGTTCTTGAGACTGCGCAGCGAACTTCTGTTCTTCATCTGGCACCTGCCCTTTCTAGGCGAACCCCATCGACAACCACCACGATCCGACCGGCATTCCCGCAGGTCATAAGCATTGCTGATGACAAACCAGGCAAAAGCCCATGTTAAGGCGATCAGACGCGCGATGATCAGGCTGACCGAACCTGACCTGAGCGAAGGAGCAACATGAGCGCGTCGTCAGCGGCGGGAACCGGCGGCTTCGGCGGCCAGCCGGTGCCCGTCCAGCCCGTCGACCCCAGCCGGGCGATGGTGTCCGTCGCCACCTACCCGGAGTACGCCGACGCGCAGCGCGCGGTGGACTTCCTGTCCGACAGCAAGTTCCCCGTCGAGCACGCCGCCATCGTCGGCACCAACCTGCGCATGGTCGAGCAGGTGCTCGGCCGCATGACCACCGGCAAGGCCACCGCGTACGGCGCGGCCGGCGGAGCCTGGTTCGGCCTGTTCATCGGCCTGCTGTTCGGCATCTTCGTGCCGACGAACTGGTTCGCCGTCGTGATCACCGCCGTCGTGATCGCCGCGATCTGGGGTGCCATCTTCGGCGCCATCGCCCACGCCATGTCCCGCGGCAAGCGCGACTTCACGTCCAGCCGCTCGCTGCAGGCCGGGGAGTACGCCGTCAGCGTCACCGCGGAGAACGCCGACCAGGCCCGGCAGCTGCTCGCCCGGCTCCCCGCCGCCCCGGCCGCCAGGGCCTGACGTGCGCGGGCCGCAGGGCCGTCCTAGAACAGCCGGCCCTCCTTGACCTCGGCGGGCTCCTCCAGTTCGAGCAGGAAATGCTTGCGCTGCAGGCCACCGGCGAACCCGGTGAGGCTGCCGTCGCTGCCGACGACCCGGTGACAGGGCACGATCACCGAGACCGGGTTGCGGCCCACCGCCTGCCCGACCCGCTGGGCGAGCGCCGGGTTGCCCAGCCGCGCGGCGAGCGCCCCGTACGTGGTGGTCTCGCCGTGCGGGATCTCGCGCAGCAGCGCCCATACCCGCTGCTGGAAGTCGTCGCCGCGCAGCGCGACCGGCACGTCGAACGACGTGCGCCGCCCGGCCAGGTAGTCGGCGAGTTCCGCGGCCACCCGGGTGAACAGCGGGTCACCGGCCGCGTCGACGTACGGGCCGATGGCCTCCGGCTTCGGCGGGTACCAGTGGCCCGGGAAGTAGAGCCCGATCAGCTCGTCCCCGTCGGCGACGAGCATCAGCTTGCCCAGCGCGGTGGCGATCCGGGTGTGCCGTGCGGTCATTGTCCGCTCCTTCCGCCTTTCAGCCGATCATCTCACCGAGACCGCGTGCACGGCTCGCGGGAAACCGACGTCACACCCGGCCTGCGGTGACGCGCCGTCGTGGCGCCGCCCGCGCGGCGGTGCCACCGGCGGCCAGGCGGGTCACGCCGGTCGGGGCGTGGTCACGGCCACAGACGTTCGGTGCGCCAGCCCTCGGGGGTACGCCGGTAGCGCAGCCGGATGTGCCGCCGCTCCGCATCCGCCTGCCAGAATTCCACGCTCATCGGCTTGAGCAGGTACACCGTGTGGTGTTCGGCGACCAGGAGCGGATCGGCCTCCAGCCGGGCTTGCGCGGCGAGCAGCTCGGCGGCCAGGTCGGCGGGGTCGTGCAGCACGGTGCTCTGCCGTCCGAGCAGGCTCGCCGTCCGGGAGCCGAGCGGCCGGGCCAGGAAGTCCTGGGCGCTGACCTCGGGACCGGCTGGCTGCACCGGCCCCCGGACCCGGATCTGGCGGCCCTGCTCGCGCCAGTAGAACCCGAGGGCGGCCTGCGGGTTCACGCCTAGCTGCGCGCCCTTGGCGCTGATCGACTCGGTGGCGAAGTACAGGCCCTCGGCGTCGAGGTCCTTCAGGATCAGCACCCGCAGGTCCGGCATGCCGTCAGGTCCGGCGGTGGCCAGGGTCATCGCGTGCGGTTCGGACACCCCCGCCGCGACGGCCTCGTGCAGCCAGGCGGCCAGCAGGTCGGCGGGGTCGGGCGCGGCGGCGTCCGGGTCGAAGGTCGGCAGCGGGCGGGCGAAGACCGGCAGCCCTCGCAGAAGATCACGCATGGACACGCCGCCATTCTCCCGGATCGTCCCCGATGGTTGCGCGACCAGTCCCCGCTTCCGTACGCCGGTCAGTACACGTCGCGCAGGTAACGCCGGTCGGCCGCGAGCTGCTTGACGTACGCGGTCGCCGCCGCCGGGTCGAGCCGCCCGTGCACCGCCGCGATCTCCCGCAGCGCCGCGTCGACGTCCTTGGCCATCCGGCCCGCGTCACCGCAGACGTAGAAGTGCGCGCCGTCGCGCAGCCACGCCCACAGCTGCGCGCCGTGCTCGCGCATCCGGTCCTGCACGTACACCTTGCTCCGCTGGTCACGCGAGAACGCCAGGTCGAGCCGGGTGAGCGTGCCGTCGGCGGTCAGTTCGGCGAGCTCGTCGGCGTAGTAGAAGTCGGTGGCCCGGCGCTGCTCGCCGAAGAACAGCCAGTTGCGCCCGCGCGCGCCCGAGGCCCGCCGCTGCTGCAGGAACGCCACGAACGGCGCGACGCCGGTGCCCGGACCCACCATGATCATCGGTGTGGCATCGTCGGCGGGTGGCCGGAAATGCGGCGTACGCTGCAAGAAAACCGGCACCGGCGTGTCCGGGGCCGCGTCGGCGAGATAGGACGAGCAGACGCCCTTGCGTGCCTGGCCGCCCTGGTTGGCGAACCGCACGACGGACACGGTGATGCTGACCCGGCGCGGGTCGAGCAGCGGCGACGAGGAGATCGAGTAGAGGCGGGGCTGCAGCTTCGGCAGGACCGCGACCCAGTCCGCCGCCGCGGCCCGCACCGCGTGCTCGGCCACGACGTCGACGGCCTGCCGGTCCCACGTCCACTTGGCCAGCTCGCCCTTGTTGTCGGGGCGCAGCAGGGTCTTGAGGTGCGCGTCGTGGCCGCGCTCGGCGACGAAGCGCAGCAGGCCCGGCGTGACCCGGGTGATGTCGAGCCGCCGCGACAGCGCCTCGGCCAGCGGCACCGGCCCACCCGCGTCGACGACCTCATCGGGGTGCAGGCCCGTGACGGCCAGCCACTCGGCGACCAGGCCGGCGCAGTTGGTCGGCCAGATCCCCAGCGCGTCCCCGGCCGCGTAGTCCAGCGTGCCCGCGCTGGTGTCGAACGTGAACCGGCGCACCTCCTTGGCCGAGCCCGCCAGGCTGAGCAGCCGGTTACCGGCCAGCACCGCCGTGAGCAGCCGGGAAACCGGCCTGAGGCCGGGCGGCTGGGCCGGGCCGGACGCGGCGGGCAAGGGCTTGGCGACCCTCGTGGCGGGCACCCGCTCGGGCACCGATCCGCCCGGGCCGTGCGAGCCGCGTACGTCCGGCAACCTGAACAGCCCCGGCGACCCTGATGGCAGGTCCGGGCCCGGATCGGTGGCGAGCGCGGCCACGATCCGGTCGAGCCAGGCGACCGCGGTGTCGTCGTAGTCGGGCTCGCAATCGACCCGCTCGGCCAGCCGCACCCCGCCCAGCTCGCGCAGGCGGCTGTCCAGGCGGCGGCCGTGGCCGCAGAAGTCGGCGTACGAGGAGTCGCCGAAGGCCAGCACGGCGTAGCGGCGGCCGTCGAGGCGGGGCGCGTCGGGCCGGTCCAGGAAGTCCCAGAACCCGGCACCGTTGTCGGGGGCGTCGCCGTCGCCGAAGGTGCTGGTGATCACCAGCAGCGGAGCGTCGCCGGAGGACAGGTCCGGCACCGGGCCGTCCATGCCGCGCAGCCGCGCCTGCCAGCCCGCGTCGGCCAGCCGCCGGGCGGCCGTGGCGGCGAACTCCTCGGCGTTGCCGGTCTGCGACGCCCACAGCACCTGCACCACCGGCACGTCCGGCGGAGCCTGGTCCGGCGGCGCCTGCGCGACCGGCGTGCGGGAGTGCCGGCCCGCCAGGAAGCCGTTGATCCACAAGACCTGGCCGGGATCGAACGGGGCGTCGCCGGGCAGGCACGGCGCGCTCGCCGGGGCCGGTGGCACGGCGGCCACCCCGGACAGGAAACCGGCCAGGTAGCGCCGCTGCTCCGGGCTGAACACGGGCGGGGCCAGGTCCTCGGCCGGGAGCAGCGCCGGTGCGCCGGCATCGGGCGGCGGCAGGAGCGCGGTGTCGGCCACCGGCTGCGCGGCGACGGCGTCCGGTGGGGCGGCCACCTTCGTCAGCGCGACCGCGCAGACCTTCAGCTCCGGCTGGAACGACAGCGGGTCGACGGCGTCGCTGGTCACCGCGTTGACGCTCAGGTACTCGCCGTACAGGTCGTTCCAGTGGAACGGGGCGAAGCATGAGCCGGGCAGCACCCGCTCGGTGAGCACGGCCGGGAGCACGGCCCGGCCCCGGCGGGACGCGACCTCGACCAGATCGCCGTCGTGTACGCCGAGCGCGGCGGCGTCGGCCGGGTGGAGTTCCACGAACGGGGCCGGGTTGAGTTTGTTGAGCTTGGCGACCCGGCCGGTCTTGGTCATGGTGTGCCACTGGTGCTGCAACCGCCCGGTGTTGAGCACGAACGGGAAGTCGTCGTCGGGCAGCTCCGCGGCGGGCAGGTGCGGTCGCGGGTGGAACACCGCCCGGCCGCTGGCCGTCGGGAAGGTCAGCCGCGGCCCGTCGGCGGACTGTCCGGCCAGGTAGCGCACGGGGTTGCGGGCAGGGCCGTCCGGCGCGGCGGGCCACTGCACCGGGGTCTGCCGGAGCCGTTCGTAGGTGACACCGCCCAGGTCGTAGCCGGTCTGCGGGTTGGCGAAGGCGCGCAGTTCGGCGAAGACCTCCTCGGCGCTGGTGTAGCCGAACGCGTCGGCGTAGCCCATCTCGGCGGCCACCCGGGCGATGAGCAGCCAGTCCGGCAGCGCCTGCCCCGGTGCCGGAACGGCGGCGGAGACCAGGGTCAGGTTGCGCTCAGAATTGATCATGATGCCGTCGGTCTCGGACCAGGTCGCGGCGGGCAGCATCACGTCGGCGTACGCGTTGGTCTCGGTCTCGCCGTAGGCGTCCTGGGTGATGACCAGCTCGGCGGCCTCCAGCCCGGCGATGACGGTGCGCCGGTTGCCGACCGAGGCGACCGGGTTCGTGCACATGATCCAGCAGGCCTTGATCTGCCCGTCGGCCATCCGCTCGAACATCTCCACGGTGCCCTTGCCGACCTCGGTGCGCAGCGTGCCGCCCGGCAGGCCCCAGGCCCGCTCGGTGAACTCGCGGTCGGCCGCCACCAGCACCGAGCGCTGCCCCGGCAGGCCCGGACCCATGTAGCCCATCTCCCGGCCGCCCATCGCGTTCGGCTGGCCGGTGAGCGAGAACGGACCGCTGCCGGTGCGGCAGATCGCGCCGGTGGCCAGGTGCAGGTTGCACAGCGCGTTGGTGTTCCAGGTGCCGTGGGTGCTCTGGTTGAGCCCCATGGTCCAGCAGCTCATCCAGTTCGGGGCCGCGCCGATCAGGGCGGCGGCGGCCCGGATGTCCGCCTCGGGGATGCCGGTGATCCGGGCCACCGCCGCGGGCGGGTAGTCGGCCAAAAACTGCGGCATCGCCGCCCAGCCCTCGGTGTTGGCGGCGATGAAGCTCTCGTCGACGTCCCCGGCCTCGACCAGCAGCTGCAGCAGCCCGTTGAGCAGCGCCAGGTCGGTGCCTGGCGCGATCTGCAGGAACAGGTCGGCCTTGTCGGCCGTCGCGGTGCGGCGCGGGTCGACCACGATCAGCTTCGCCCCGGCCTTGACCCGGTCCATCATCCGCAGGAACAGGATCGGGTGGCAGTCGGCCATGTTCGAGCCGATCACGAAGAACAGGTCGGCGTGGTCGAAGTCGTCATAGGAGCCGGGCGGCCCGTCCGCGCCCAGCGACAGCTTGTAGCCGGTGCCCGCGCTGGCCATGCACAGCCGCGAGTTGGACTCGATCTGGTTGGTGCCGATGAACCCCTTGGCCAGCTTGTTCGCCAGGTACTGCGCCTCCAGCGTGAGCTGGCCGGACACGTACAGCGCCACCGCGTCCGGGCCGTGCTCGTCGATGATCGCGCGCAGTCCCCGCGCGGTGCGGCTGATCGCCTCGTCGACCGTGGCGTCCACCGGCTCGGCTCCGCGCACCGGGCGCACCCGCGCGGCGGCCAGGCGGCCGGGCGCGGCCAGCATCTCGGCGCTGGTGGCGCCCTTGGTGCACAGCCTGCCTCGGTTGGCGGGGTGTTCCCGGTCGCCGGACACCTTGAGGACGCGGCGGTCGCCGCCGGGGCCCTGCCCGATGTGCAGGATCATCCCGCAGCCCACGCCGCAGTACGAACACACTGTCCTGACCTGGGACGTTCCAGCGCGGTCAGCGGACGCCATGCCTGTTCCTCCACTGTCGGCGAAGGCACCCGGGTGACGGCCCCGTGGATGCCTCCCGACGGTAGGAACCCGCCGTTACCGAGGCGTCACGCCACCCGACCCAGCACATTACGCGTGCCACACATCGGCAACCAGCCATGTGTGAGCCCGGGTCGTGGATACGACGCCGGGAAGCGGCCGTCATGGTGCCATTGCCCTCGAAACATTTGCATGTGACGATGACCGCACCGTCGAGGGAGAGGCCGCGCCATGCGAAAGACCTTGCGAACAGCTGGGCTCGTAGCGGGAGTCCTGGCACTGACACTGGCCGCCGGATCGGCCTGGGCACACGACCCGAACAGCGCCGAGGGCCGCGAGGAAGTCCGGCGCATCATGGCCGACTACGAGGCCCCCGTCCGCGCCGAGACCGCCGCGCTCGCCGCCACCCCCTGCTCCGGCGGCTTCGCCGGGGCCTACCCGTGCAGCAACGTCGACCTGCTCAGCGTCCTGCCGCTGGGCTCGATCGGCGGCGGCAACGGCAACAGCATGTGGGGCTGGACGGACAGCAGCACCGGCAAGGAGTACATCATCTTCGGCCGGTCCACCGGCGCGTCGTTCATCGACGTCACCGTGCCGACCGCCCCGGTCTACCTGGGCAACCTGCCGTCCTACAACGGCACGTCGAGCTCCTGGCGCGACATCAAGGTGTACGCGAACCACGCCTACATCGGCGCGGACTCGATCAGCTCGCACGGCATGCAGGTCTTCGACCTCACCCGGCTGCGCACGGTGACCACCCCGCAGACGTTCGCCGCCGACGCCCGCTACACCGGCTTCGGCAACTCGCACACCCTCGCCGTCAACGAGCAGACCGGGTTCATCTACGCCGTCGGCACCAACACGTGCAGCGGCGGCGTGCACATGGTCAACGTGCAGAACCCGAAGGTCCCGGTCAACGCGGGCTGCGTCAGCAACGACGGGTACGTGCACGAGAACCAGTGCGTGGTCTACCACGGGCCGGACACGGCTTACACCAACCACGAGATCTGCTTCAACTACAACGTCGACACGCTGACCATCGTCGACGTCACCAACAAGGCCGCGCCCGTGCAGCTGTCGCGCACCGGGTACGTCGGCGTCGGATACACCCACCAGGGCTGGCTGACCGGCGACCACGCCCGGCTGCTGATGGACGACGAGACCGACTCGGACCTGCCCGGCACCAAGACCTTCATCTGGAACGTGTCCGACCTCAACGCCCCGGTCAACACCGGTGTGCACGTGTCGCCGACGATCCAGGCCACCGACCACAACCTGTACATCATCGGCACGAAGGCCTACCAGGCCAGTTACCGCGCCGGGCTGCGCATCCTCGACATCACCGGGATCGCCTCGAACTCACTGAGCGAGATCGCCTACTTCGACATCTACCCGGCGTCGAACAACACCGGTTTCAACGGAGCCTGGAACGTCTACCCGTTCTTCGCCAGCGGCACCATCGCCATCAGCGGCATCGAGCAGGGCCTGGTGCTGGTCAAGCACAACCCCGGAGCGCCCGTCACCACGGTGTGGAGCGACACCTTCGAGACCGCCACCGGCTGGACCGTCAACCCGTCCGGCACCGACACCGCGACCCTGGGCCTCTGGGAGCGCGGCGACCCCGCAGCGACCACCTCCAGCGGCACCAAGCAGCTCGGCACCACCGTGAGCGGCGTGAACGACCTGGTCACCGGTCGCCTGGCCGGGTCGGCCGCGGGTGACTACGACATCGACGGCGGCATCACCAGCGTGCGCTCGCCGTCGGTCGCCCTGCCCGGCAGCGGCGTGCTGAAGCTGAACCTGTCCTGGTATCTGGCCCACGGCAGCAACGCCTCCAGCGCCGACTACTTCCGGGTCTCGGTGGTCCACTCCGGTGGCACCACACAGCTGTTCAACCAGGCCGGGGCGGCGTCCAACCGCAACGGCGCGTGGACGGCCGGCAGCTGGGACCTGTCGGCGTACGCCGGCCAGTCGGTCCAGATCCTCGTCCAGGCCGCCGACCTGTCCGGCGCGAGCCTGCTCGAAGCCGGCGTCGACGACGTGACCATCACCCGCCAGTGAAAGGAAGGGCACCTTCCCGCCGCCTCGCGTGAGGGAAGGTGCCCTTCTCCACCCCTGCCCCGAAGGGACCTGCCGTGACGGCTGGCACGTGGCGACGGTTGCTGCCCTACCTGGTGCTGCTCACCGCCAGCGTGATCACCATCGGCTACGTGCTGGACGAACTGCCCGCCACCCCGTCCGGCGCGGCCCCCGCCGCCTCACCGTCGCCCACCCCGTTCATGCACAGCGACGGACTGTCCGACAGCCACGACGGCTACCTCATCCAGCCCGTCACCCTGCCGGTCAAGCGCGGCAAGGCGATCCCGGTCGCCTTCCGCATCCTCGGCCCCGACGGCCTGCCCCTGCTGTCCTACGAGACGATCCAGACCAGGCAACTGCACCTCTACCTGGTACGCGACGACGCCAGCAACTACCAGCACCTGCACCCCGCACTGGCCGACGGCACCTGGACGACCACGGTCGACGTCACCGACGGCGGCGCCTACCGCTTCTACGCCGAGTTCGTCCCGCGCGGCAAGGACACCCTCGGCCACCCCACCGTCCTCGGCCTGCCGTTCCTCATCACCGGCGACACCAAACTCGCCCCGCTGCCCGCCCCCGCCCCGTCCGCGACCGTCGACGGCTTCACCCTCACCCGGCTGGACGGGGTCACCCACCTCCGTGCCGCACGCGGCGAACTCCTGCGCTTCAAGGTCTCCTCGGCGGCCGGACCACCCGTCCTCGAACCGCACCTGGGCGCGATGGCGCACCTGTCCGCCTTCGAGGTCCGCACCCTGGGGCTCACCCACGCGCACGCCGCAGCCGACGCCCCCGACGCGACCCTGACCTTCCACGTCGAGTTCGCCAACCGCGGCGAACAACGCCTCTACCTGGAATTCAAAGTCGCCGGCACCATCCACCGCACCGCCTTCACCGTCTTCGTCACCTGACGACCGGGTTCAGGACGGGTCGATGGTGGTCGTGGTGTCGAAGGGGAAGCGGGGAGTGTGACCGGGTAGCGGGTGGTCGGGGTCGGCTACGCCGAGACGCAGGACGACGTAGGCGTAGCCCAGGTTCGACAGGATGCGGCGCATCATCGCGCGGCTGCCGTCGATCTCGATGACCTGGCTGTACGGCAGCACCGCCAGCCCCAGCGCCGTCGCGTGCAGCCACACCGCCGACAGGGCCTGCCCGGCCCGCAGCCACGCCGCCCGGTCGTCGGCCTCGCCGAACAGCACCGCGTACGTCGAGGACTTGTCGTGGCCGCCGCCGACGGCCAGCGCCCCGCGCGCGGTGAACTCCCGCTCGCCGACGTCGGTCTCGGGTCGCCGGTCGGGGATGAACTCGGGCGGCACGCCCGCGTCGGCGGGGCGGCCGGGTCCGGTCCAGGCGGCGGTCTCCGCCTGCATGGCCGGATCGGCGGCGGCGGCCTCCTCGGCGCGGGACACCGCCACGGCCAGTTCCGAGACCTGGTCACGGGTCAGCTTGTGCAGGTGCACGCCGAACTCTCCGGCGATCCGGCGCAGCTCGTCGACCTGCTCCGCGGTGACCGCGAGGTCGACGGTCGGGCGGCGGTCGGTGTGCCTGAGCTGGATCGCCTGCACGAGGCGTACGTCCTGCGCGGTGGCCGGCTCGTCGCCGCTGATGGTGAGGGTGGCCAGCAGATCCGGCTGCGCGGGGTCGGGCAGCGGGCGCACCTGTGCCAGGTGACCCTGCGCGCGCAGCGCGACCTGGGCGTGGTGCAGCGCGCCACCGCAGCTGACCAGGAGCATGCGCTCGTCGGGGTCGGTGCCGGGCAGCGCCCGGGTGGTGTCGGCGAACAGGTCGAGCCGGTCGGGGTGGACCCGCCAGTGCCACGGCTGGGTGTTGTGGATCGAGGGCGCGCGCCCGGCCGCCTCCGCCGACCGGGCGTACGCGGCCGCGGGCGACCGGTCGTGCTCTGCGGCGGTGTTCATCGGCTGCCTCCCGAAGGTGCCTCGTCGGCTCAGCCACCGGGCCGAGGGCGACACGGGCTCCCGGCCGGACGCTGCGGCCCTGCTCCCTACGAATACCCGCCCGGACCCGTCACGTGCAGCAGGTTCGCACTATCCGTGACAGGAGAAAGCCCCGCCGCACGGTCTCCGGACGCGTACAGCGAGGCTGTTTCAGTGTAGGCGGATCGGGGTCAGCTCGGCAGTGGATCGCCGGCCTCCGCGGCCCGGCAGGCAGCCGGGTCGACGGCCAGCACCACGCCGAGCAGGTCGCCGAGGGCGTGGGCGAGCCGCGGGTCAGCCAGCTCGTAGCGGGAGCGGCGGCCTTCGGGCACGGCGACGACCAGGCCGCAGCCGCGCAGGCAGGCCAGGTGGTTGGACATGTTCTGCCGGCTGACCTCCAGCAGGTCGGCCAGGTCCGCCGGGTAGGCCGGGCCCTCGCGCAGCGCTAGCAGCAGCCGGGCGCGGGTCGGGTCGGACAGCGCGTGCCCGAAGCGGGCCAGCACCTGACCGTAGGTCGGCGGCGAGGCGATCGTGTCCACGGCCGAATAGTACATCGCATACTGAACAAATGCCGTGGGTACGCCTCAGCGGCGGTGGACCTGCCCGTGCGCGAACTCGCAGTGCTCGTCGGCGCTCTCCTGCACCTGGTGGTCGACCTGCAGCGTCGTATGGGTGATCCCGTGCCCCGCCGCCAGCATGCGCTCCAGCGCCCGCCGCACCACGTGGCAGTCGGCGGGCTCGTCGACGAGCACGTGCGCCGACAGCGCCGCCTGGCCCGAGTCGATCGTCCACACGTGCAGGTCGTGGACCTCGACGACGCCGTCGGCGGCGAGCATGTCCACGCCGATCGCGTCGGGCCGCACCCCGGCGGGCGCGGCGTTGAGCAGCACCCGGCCCGACTCGCACAGCAGGACCCAGCCACCGCGGATCATCAGCGCGACCACCACCAGGGTGGCGACCGCGTCGGCGCGCGCCCAGCCGGTCAGCAGCACCACCAGGCCCGCGACCGTCGCCGCGACCGAGGCGAACATGTCCATCAGCACGTGCTGGTAGGCGCCCTGCACGTTGAGGCTGGACCGGTTGGCCTTGCCGATCGCCCACGCCGCCAGCACGTTGACGGCCAGGCCGAGCAGGCCCGTGACGACGACCATCCAGCCGGTGACCTCGGTCGGCTCGGCGAGCCGGGCGACCGCCTCGTAGCCCAGCCATCCGGCCAGCAGCAGCAGGCTCAGGCCGTTGGCCGCGGCGGACAGGATCTCGGCACGGGCCAGGCCGAAGGTGTACCGGCCGCCGGCGGGCCGGGCGGCGAAGCGCATCGCGACCAGGGCGAGCACGATCGCGGCGGCGTCGGTGAGCATGTGCGCCGCGTCGGAGATCAGGGCCAGCGACTGCGCGAGCACGCCGACGGCGACCTCGACGGCCATGAACGCGGCGATGACCGCCAGCGCGATGGCCAGCCAGCGCCGGTCGGCGTCGCGGCTCACCCCGTGCGAGTGCCCGTCGTGGGCGTGCCCGTCGTGCCCATGGTCGTCATGCATCGTCGCCCACCTCGTGCCTCAAATGCTGACATCGTGCGCCCCATCAGGGGAAGATCCTTGCCGACGCGCGCGGCACGCCGACGGTACAGCGAACCATGAATTCATTGCAACATGAACATGGGAACGGATGTCATCGCCGCCACGTACGCAAGTGCGCGGGCACACGCTGTCGGCCCGCGGACGCACCCTCCCCAGAGTCGCCACGGATGTCTATGGTTGCCGCCATGGACGACCTCCTCGCCCCCCGCCGCCCCATCTTCGACGCCCGGATCAGCCTGGCCACCGCCGTACACGCCCAACCCGGCGTATACGCCCTGCTGCTCGGCTCCGGCACGTCCACGGCGGTCGGCGTGCCCACCGGCTGGGGCGTCGTCACGGCGCTGGTCGCGAAGGTCGCCGCGGCGGCGGGTGAGGCCATGCCGACCGACGCCGACATCGAGAAGTGGTGGACCGAACACGGCGACGGTGCGCCGCTGGGCTACTCCGCGCTACTGGAGTCGCTGGCCAGCACCCCCGCCGCGCGCCGGGCCCTGCTCGCCTCGTTCTTCGAGCCCACCGCCGAGGAGCGCCAGCAGGGCGTCAAGGTCCCCGGCACCGCCCACCGCGCCATCGCCGCCCTGGTCGCGCGCGGCGCGGTGCGCGTCATCGTGACCACGAACTTCGACCGGCTCATCGAGCAGGCACTCGAAGCCGAGGGCATCTTCCCGCAGGTCGTCGCGAGCCCGGCCGCGATCGAGGGGATGGAGCCGCTGCCCCATGCCCGCTGCACCGTCATCAAGCTGCACGGCGACTACGCCCGCACCGACCAGCTCAACACCGTCGAGGAGCTGCGCGCCTACCCGGCCCCGTGGCAGCGGCTGCTCGAACGCGTGCTCGACGAGTACGGCCTGATCGTCAACGGCTGGTCCGGCGACTGGGACCACGGCCTGGTCGCCGCCCTCGAAGGCACCCGGTCCCGGCGCTACCCGCTGTTCTGGGCCTCGCGCGGCGAACTCGGCCAGATCGCCAAGCGCCTGGTCGCCCAGCACCGCGCCCACGTCATCACCGGAGCGGCCGCCGAGCAGTTCTTCCCCGACCTGGTCAACCGGCTCGAAGCCCTCGACGACCTCGCCGACCCTCCGCTGACCAAGGCCATGGCGGTGGCCCGGCTCAAGCGCCTGCTGCCCGACCCGGTCCGGCACATCGAGGTCGCCGACCTGTTCGACACCGAGATCCGGCGGCTGCGCGACTACCTGCGCGCCATGCCGCCCGCTCCCCCGGCCCAGGACCCGGCCACCTGGCAGCGCGTACACGACGATGTGCGCGCCCGCTGCGACACCCTGATGCGCCTGCTCGCGCACGGGGTCTACCTCGACCGCGACCGCCAGCACACCGCCCTGTGGGTGCGCGTCGTCGAGCAGCTCATGCGGGCCCGCAGCCGCCCCGAGGGCGACCCGGACCCGCGCTGGACCGCCCTGCAGCACTACCCCGCGCTGCTGGCCCTCAAGACGGCGAGCCTGGCGGCCGTCGCGTCCTACCACGACGACGTGCTGCTGCGGCTGCTGCGCCGCCCGACCTGGCGGATCCGGGCGGGTAACGGGCACCGGCCGGTGGCCGCGATGGACGCGCTGCACGACTGCCGGGTGCTCGACTTCGACACCGTCAACGCGTTCCCCCGCTGGCACGGCACGCTCTGGCAGTATCCGCAGAGCCGCCTGCTGCGTGAGGAGACCCTGCCCGTGCTGCTGCCGCTGGTCGGTGACGAGGACTCGTTCCTGCAGCTATACCACCGCACCGAGTACCGCACCGCGCTGGCGCAGTCGCTGTTCAGGGTCGGCGACGGGCTCGGGCCCGCGCCGGGCGGGTTCTGCGTCGACTCGCAGTGGGCCGCCGACGGGACCCTGTACTGGGAGGCCGACTTCCGGGAGAACGCCGACCGCGACATCTGGGAGCGCACGCCGCTGGGCCGCCGCGACGGTGACGCGTACGCCCGCAGGCTCGCGATCCTCGCCGAGCAGCTACGCGCGGGCAACGGCTGATCCGGTTCTCGCCGGGGCGCTTCCGTGAGGGGAAGCGCCCCGCCGGAGCATCAGTCCAGGATGGACTCGCCGCCCGGGTAGGCGAAGGAGGCACGCGGCGCGTAGAAGCCCCAGGTGATCTCCAGTGGGTCGGCCGGGCGCAGCGCGTACACGGAATGGCTCTTGTCCAGGAACTCCAGCTTCTCGACCGTGAAGTCGGCGACCGGCTCGGAGATGAACGGGTAGTTGCCCGCGACGAACCTGCCGCCGACCTCGGTGAGGTAACGCAGCTGGCCACGGGCGGTCTCGCCGAGCTGGTGACCGACCCGCACGGTGGTCCGGATGACCGGCACGCCGTCTGACGTCGTGGTCGCGGTCAGCTTGCGGCCGTGGACCTCGATGGTCGTGGCGCCCACACTGGCCGGCACGCCCCGCTCGGACGCGTAGTCGCGCACCACGGCGCTGGAGTTGAAGTAGTGGGTCCACCAGCGGCCGGGCGTGACGCCGTCGGGCGCGTAGGCGTCCTCCAGGTCGGGGCCGATGTAGGTCAGCGAGTACGCGCCGAAGCCGGAGGTCTGTTCCGGGGTGTCGACGACGTACTGGTTCATGAAGACCTGGCGGTTGGCCATCGGCTTCAGGCCCGCCGGGACGAGCGCCGCGACCGCGTCGGGGTCGGCGGGCACCCAGCCGAAGTACAGCATCCGGCTGTTGACGACGAGCTGAGGGGCTTGGAGCTGGGACATCGAAACTCTCCTGGACGTTGCTGTGGGTAGCCAGGACGCTACGAGCAGCCGCCGCAGACCGACAATCGAATATCGACCTTTGTCTTGTTCTCGATAGCGGGGTGTTGTCGTTCGTCACAGCGCGGCCACTTGCCGGGCCGCCCGGGGACGTGATCGGATGGCCGCAGCATCGCGTGCCGGTGGCGGACTGCGCCAGGCATGGAGGTGTGGCATCGAAGGGTCCGCCTGTCTTGGCCTCCCCGCACGGCGACCGCACGGTCGCTTTCAGCCTGCAACTCCAGCGGGCACACCAGGAACTACGCCACCGGGTGCGCGAGATCCGCGCGAACATCGGCGATCGCAGCCTGCCCGATGACGTGCTCGCCCACCACTGCCTGGCCTTCTGCTCGGCGCTGACCGAGCACCACCGCGGCGAGGACGAGGGCATGTTCGCCGACGTGCTGCGCGCCCGGCCCGACCTCGCCCCGACCGTGGCCAAACTCGTCGAGGACCACGGCTGGATCACCTCCATCCTGGCCCGCGTCGACAGCCTCGCCACGCGGGCCGCCCAGTCTCCGGGCGCGGACCTGGACGCGATCGGCCGCGAACTCGACGGCCTGACCGCGATCATGGACTCGCACTTCAACTTCGAGGAGCGCGTGCTCAGCGCGGCACTGGACCGGGACACGGCCGACAGCGGCTGGTCCGGCACCGTGTTCCGGTCCGGGCTGAGCGACCGACCCGGGCGGCGGCCCGAGGACCGCACATGATCTCCTAGGATGTCCGCACCGTGAGGGGATCTCCATGCTTCAGCGCTACGACCAGCGCAACGCCGACCTGAAGTACTGGGTCAACGGCGTGCTGCGCCACCGCGACGAGCCGGGGATCTCCCCGTTCGACTCCGTCGTGCAGGGCGGCGACGCGGTGTGGGAAGGCCTGCGGCTGTACCAGGGCCGGGCCTTCGCCCTGGACGCGCACCTGGCGCGGCTGCGCCGCTCGGCGGCCGCGCTCGGGTTCGCCGCCGTGCCCTCCGATGAGGAGATCACCGCCGCGCTGACCGCGACCCTGCGGGCCAACGAGATGACCGACGGCGTACACATCCGGCTCACCCTGACCCGGGGCGTGAAGGTCACCAGCGGCATGGACCCGCGGCTCAACCAGTCCGGCTGCACGCTGATCGTGCTCGCCGAGCACAAGGCCCCGGTGTACGACACCGGCGGCCTGAAGCTGGCCACCTCCAGCGTACGGCGGCCCGGCGCGGACGTGCTCGACCCGAAGATCCACCACAACAACCTGATCAACTCCATCCTGGCGAAGATGGAGGCCACCCTGTCCGGAGCCGACGACGCGCTGATGCTCGACGGGCGCGGCTTCGTCGCCGAGACCAACGCCACCCACCTGTTCGCGGTCGTACGCGGCCAGCTGGCCACCCCCCGCACGGTCGCCTGCCCGGAGGGCGTCACCCGCGAGACGGTGCTGGCCCTGGCCGCCGACGCGGGCATCGCGATCGAGGTGCGCGACATCTCGCTGGCCGAGATGCACTCGGCCGACGAGGTGTTCTGCACCGGCACCATGGGCGAGATCGCGGGCGTGGTCCAGATCGACGGGCGCACCATCGGCGACGGCACGATCGGCCCGGTCACCAGGCGCATCGCGGACATCTACCTCGCGCACGCCCGTGGTTCGGGCACGGTGGTGGCCTGAGCCTCGCGGCTCACCTCAGCCGGTGGGCGTGCAGTTCGTCGTAGTACGGCTGGGCGGCCTCGACGAGGTGGCGCAGCCGGTCGGGGACCACGGCCGGGGACGGGTCGTAGGCGGCGAAGCCGGTCGAGGCCTCCACATTGGCGTACCAGTGCGGGGCCCATACGCCGTCGGTGTCGCGCGGGCCGGGCGGCCAGGCCAGCATCGCCGGGTCCCCGCCGATGCCCAGTGCCGCGCACAGTTTCGCCAGCACCCCGGCCGGGTCCCGGAGCAGGTCCGCGGTGTCGACCACGGGTCCGCCGTACGCCGCGAAGATCTCGGCCTGCTGGGTGAAGCCCAGGTCGGCCAGGGTCGGCTCGCCGCGCACCTTCGCGTACGACGCGACGACGTGCGCCGGGTCGCGGATGAGATACGCGTTGGCGAGTTCGCCCAGCCAGTCCCGGCCGATGTCGGGCAGCAGGTGGTGGGTCATGTGCTTCTGGTAGTGCACGTCGACGCCGTCCGGCAGCGGCCCGGTCAGCGCGGCGGCCACGTCCTGCCAGCGCCGTGGCTGGCTGTCCAGGATCTCGGCGCGGCCCGGGTGGTCCAGGCCGGTGACGTCGAGGTAGTGCGCGTACAGGGGCTCGTCCACGACCAGTGTGTCCGCCCGCGCGCCGAAACTGCGCATGAGCGCCGTCGACACGTTGCGGGGCCCCGACCACATCGCCACCCGAGTCACCATCGCCGCCTCCTCGTGACGCAGCGTACCCGGCAATGATCACCAGCGGGTGGACCGCGCCACGCCGGACACGACACCCTAACCGGTGAAGAGCGTGCCCATTCACGACGTCATTCATCAATCCACACATTTAAGCGGGTTACGGTCGGCCTCCATAACCTGGCGCACCGTGACGGGCCACCGTCCGTCCATACGCCACGGCTCCCGTCGAGAGAGGCGTCCCCGTGCGACGATCACAAGTCGGTACCCGGCCCATCCTGCTCCTAGCCACCGCCCTGGCCCTGACGTTCGCGCCGCCGGCGGTCATGGCGGCAGCCGATCCCCCCGCGCTCGCACCGGGCACATTGACCAAATCGGTGCAGAACAACACCGACCCCGGCTCGAACCCCGCCGACCACGGCGACGTCCTCAAGTGGGTCATGTCCTACGACGACCCCGGCGCGGGCGGCTCGGTGACCGTCACCGACCCGATCGGCTCCGGCCAGGCCCTGGTCCCCGGCTCGCTGAAGGTGCCGCCGGACTGGGTGAAGTCGTGGTCCACCGACGGCACGACGTTCTCCACCACCGAACCGGGCTCCGGCGTGGTCGCCGTCCGCGGCACCAACCCCGACCTGCAGCCCGGCGGCACCAGCCTGACCCGGCTGCTGCTGCCCCCGGTGCAGCCGACCACCACCGCGACCGGCGGCGACGGGTTCACTCCGCTGCTCTACCGGGCGGCCAACGGCGCGATCGAGTCGTGGAACATCTACCACCACCTCGTCCCGGCGAACCCCAAGGTGGTCTGCATCAACCTGCTGACCAGCCAGCCCTGCTCCGGAGGGCCGTGGCCGAAGCCGCTGAACACCACCGCCGGGCCGCTCGGCTCGGGCAGCACCGGCAACCTGGCCAGCCCCATGGCCGGGCAGTTCGTGTTCGACCCCGCCCGGCCGGGCATCGTCTACTACCCGGCGAGCACCACCGCCGACCTCGGCGTCGCCTGCCTCGACCTGGACAACCGTGCCAACTGCGGCTTCTTCCCGCTCACGCCGACCGGCGGCTCCCCGTCGGCCAGCAACAGCCTCGCGGGGCTGACCGAGCTGAACGGCAACCTGTACGCCGTGTCCACCAACGGATCCGTGCTCTGCCTGACCATGAGCAGCCGGACCCCGTGCGCGGGCCAGCCGTACGCCGGGATCGCCGCACCGCACAGCGACACGTCGGTCAACCCCGGCCTGTACTTCTACGGCTCCACCACGCTGGCCGGCGGGAAGATGTTCATCTCCTCCTCGCCCAGCAGCGGCGCGAAGCTGTCCTGCTTCGACCCGGCCACCACGACCACCTGCGCCGGCTGGGCCACCCCGAAGGCGGCCGGTCCGGCCGGTGTGATCACCTACGGCGTCTTCACCTCGTACACCACCACCGGTGCCGAGGAGGGCGCGTGCGTGCCCACGCCGAGCCCCTACCAGCTCAACTGCTACACGATCGCGGGCGCATCCCTGACCCCGCCCGCGTTCCCGGCGATGCCCAGCGGCGCGCTGACCTTCAACCCGAAGGTCATCACCGGCCCGGACGGGCACCTGCGCAGCTACTTCCCGTTCTGGGGCGGGCCGATCCTCGGCGCGACCGGCTGCTGGGACTGGAACACCGACGCGGCCTGCGCCGGGATGGCGTTCCCGAAGACCCACCCCGGTGTCGGCGGCAACGGCAACACCCGCGACTACGGCTACGACTACGACGAGGCCGGCGAGTGCCTGCTCGGACTCGGCGACGCGGGCCTGCTGTTCTCCATGGACCCGGTCACCGGCGCGTCGCCCTGCTTCCGCGCGGGGGCGTCGCTGAGCCTGACCACGCCCGACTTCTACTGTGACGGCGCGTCCGGGCACATCACCGGATACCAGGACGCGCGCCTGGTCGACATCGACATCGCCAACATCGACCTGGCCAACTCCGCCGCGACCGTCAGCAAGCCCGACAACACCGTCATCGCGACCCTGCCGTTCGCAGCCGACGGCAGCGTCGACCTGTCCGGCATCTCGCCGAGCACGTATCCGGCGCTGGTCATCGACGCCAGCCTGCGGCTGCTCAACGTCGACGACTTCGGCGGCGGCAACGAGCCGCACCTGGTCGCGGGCTTCGTCGGCGACCCGCCGCAGATCTGCTTCCAGACCAAGCTGAGCAGCGACTGCGGCGTGTACTCGGTGTCCAACACCGCCAGCGGCACCGACGCCGGGGGCGCGCTCACCTCCAACACCGTCCAGCAGCCCATCAACCCGGGACAGGCCTGCCAGCCGAACATCGCGGTCAACAAGGAGATCTGCAAGGACTCCCGTGCCTCGCGGTGCGGGCCGGGCGGCGCCGGGCCCTGGGGCAAGACCAGCCCGGCCGGGCTGCTCGGCATCCTGGGCACGGCGTACTGGCGGATCACGGTGACCAACACCGGACCGGTTGACGCGGTCGGGGTGACCGTCAACGACGCGGTCGCACCGGGCTGTGTCACCGCGGCGGGAACGTTCACCGTGGCCGCAGGGGCGAGCAAGCAGATCCACTGCTCGACGTTCCTGCTGCTGCTGCCGCTGACCAACACGGCCAGCGTCAACTACAGCGCGGCCGGGGCGCCGCAGGGCACTCCGCCGACCACGTCGGGCACGTCGTCGGCGACGGCCTGCTCGCTGCTGTGCATCCTCGGCTCCCCCGACCGGGCGGCGGAACTGCGCGCCCGGTGACCCGGCAGCTCTGCGCCGGTGGTCCCCCGGCGGAGAGCACCGCAGACACGATGTGAAGCAAGCGGTCGCGGCACCCACCGACGGGTGCCGCGACCGCTGTGTGACGCAGGTCACGGCAATGATCGATGAGGGCTGCCGACGCACCAGGGTGCACCGTCCCGCAAGCCGCTACCTGGCCGCCCCAGTGCTACCGAGAACCGGACCGTGCAGCGCGCTCGTAGTCCCCCCAACAGAACCGCATCATCGGACACGGAGCCAGCCTGTGGGCGTCATCCACGGTGGAGGAAGCGGGGTCGCCGACGGGCCGTGCCGTGGCTACGGTGGCCCGCATGCCGATTCTGATAGCACCAACCACCAGCCTCCATGCCGCCTTCCAGGAGTGTCGTGACGACTGGGGGCCCGGCCTGCACGAGGACGGCTTCGGCATCAGCGCCGACGACGACCTGGACTCTCCCGAGGGCTTCGCCGACTGGGTGCACCGGCGCAACGCGCTCGACCACGGGGCCGGGGCACCGTGCCCGGCGGAGCGGCACGGCTCGTGCCGGTGGATCGTGGAGGACGGCCAGGTGCTCGGCGGCATCGCCCTGCGGCACCAGCAGAACGACGACCTCGGCCAGATCGGCTACGGCGTACGCCCGTCGGCCCGCCGCCGCGGCCTGGCCAGCTGGGCTCTGGGCCAGATGCTGCACGAGGCCCGCACCGTGCTCGGCCTGGACCGCGTGCTCATCCCGTGCCTGGAGGACAACGCCGCCTCGGCCCGCACGATCGAGAGCCAAGGCGGCGTGTTCCAGGGCATCCTCGACACCGGACACGTGCGGGTCCGCCGCTACTGGATCAGCCTCGACCGGTGAGAAGCCTCCGTCAGCCGGCTGTCGGGCACTGGGCGAGTTCGGAGTGGCCGTACAGCAGGTCGGCCGGCACCCCCTGCAGCGCCACCGGTCGGCGGAACCTCTCGATCGCCTCGGTGCCGACCGACGTCGACCAGGCCGCCGACGTCGCCGGCCACGGACCGCCGTGCTGCATCGCGTCGCAGACCGCGACCCCGGTGGGCACGCCGTTCCAGACGATCCGCCCGGCCCGCGCCAGCAGGCCCGGCAGCAGCACCCGGGCCCGCTCGCGGTCGCCCTCGGCGGCGAACACCGACGCGGTCAATGATCCCTCCAAACGCGACGGCACGTCCTCGGCGGCTCCGACGGCGATCACCACCGACGGCCCGAAGTGCTCCTCCAGCAGCTCACCGGTCAGTTCGCCGACGCTGACGACCACCGCGAACGGCGCGGGCGTGCCCGCACCCGCGACGACCCGGTACGCCGCCGACGCGTGCGCCTGCCACCTCTCGTGCGCCCGGGTCATGCCGTCGGTGAGCATCCGGTGCACCGGCAGCGCCGCGACGGCTGCCGCCAGCTCGTCGGCGAACGCGGCCGCGTCCGTCACCACCAGGCCCGGCTTGGTGCACAGCTGTCCCGCGGAGCCGGTGACCGCCGCGGCCAGCGCCGACACGGTCGCCGGGACGGCCGCGCCGGGCAGGACCAGCACCGGGTTGAGCGAACCCATCTCGGCGTACACCGGAATCGGGTCGGGCCTGGCCGCGGCCGCGTCCATCAGCGCCCGGCCGCCGGTCAGCGACCCGGTGAAGCCGACCGCCCGGATCCCCGGTGCCCGCACCAGCTCCAGAGAGACCTCGGGACCGCCTGCGACCAGTGAGAACGCTCCGTCGGGCAGGGCCTGGGCGAGGATCCGCCCGAGCAGTTCGGCGGTGCGCGGCTGCGCCGGGTGGGCCTTGACCACCACCGGGCAGCCCGCGGCCAGCGCCGAGGCGGTGTCGCCGCCGCTCACCCCGAACGCGAGCGGGAAGTTCGACGCGGCGAACACCGCGACCGGCCCGACCGGCACCGGCACCGTCACCACGTCGCCGCCGCCCGCGGCGACCCCGGCCGACACCCGCCGCCACGGCTTGGCCGCGTGGTCGCCGAGCAGGCGGAACTGGCCCGTGGTGCGGTCCAGCTCACCGCGCAGCCTCGCCTCGGTCAGCCCGGTCTCCGCCAGCGCCGTCGCGACGATCTCGGCACCGGCCGCGGCGAGCGCGTCGGCGCACGCGTACAGCATCGTGCGGCGCTGGTCGCCGGTCTGTGCGGCCAGGTGCGGCGTGGCCGCTGCCGCTCGCGACACCGCGGTGGACACGTTCATGCGCGCTCCCTGCCTCGTCCGGCGGCCGGACCGCCCTGGTTACTGGTTACTCTTGTCCGCAAGTGATGCGACGACAAATCGGCGACCGGCCCCTCGGCCGCCGACGACGCGCAACGATTCGCCGGGACGGTGCACCCTTGGACGCGACCCAGCCGCAGAGCCCGCAGGACACCCGGCCGACGACCGGCCAGGAGGAAGCGGACCGGGCGGCGATCGAGGGCATCGTGGGCACGTTCTTCGCCGCGTTCACCTCCGGACCGGACGGTGCCGCGCGCCTCGACGCGCTCCGTGCCCTGTTCCTGCCCGGTGCGGTCATCGTGAAGACCTGCGGCGGCGAGCCGACGGTGTACGACGTCGACGGCTTCATCACGCCCCGGCAGGCCCTGCTGACCGGCGGCACCCTGACCGGGTTCAGCGAATGGGCCCTGCCGGGACGGACCGACGTGTTCGGCGACATCGCCCAGCACTTCTGCGCCTACGCGAAGGCCGGTGAGCTCGACGGGGTCGCCTTCACCGGGCGGGGCATGAAGACGCTGCAGTTCGCCCGCACCGGCGACGGCTGGCGGATCAGCGCCGCGGCCTGGGACGACGAGCGCGAGGGCCTGGTCGTCGCCGACGACGCGACCGGCCGGTGACTACTCACCGGTGAACCGGTGCCGGGCCCCGGCCGGGGTGAAGGCGAACGTCGTCTCGAACGGGCCCCGGCCGTGCCGCACCGCGATCAGCACCAGGTCCGGCTCGGGCTGGCCGGTCGTGGCGTCCCAGTCGTAGGTGCTGGTGAAGTGGAGGCTGACGAGGTCTTCGGACCGGTCGGCGGCCGCGTAGGCCAGCGTCTTCGGGTAGCGCCGGTTCGAGCCGCCGAACAGCACCGACGGCGGCCCGAACTCCGCGACGACCTCGTCGAGACTGCGGTCCCGGGCGGTCCACGCGGCCGCGCCCTCGCGCAGGCGGCGGTGGTCGGCGTCGGGCAGCGTCCGGTCCACGGTGAGCCAGCCGTGCCGCCAGGCGAACTCGGCGTACACCGAGGCGGCCGCGCCGTCGTCCAGATAGCCGTCGACGAGCTGCGCGAACGCACCGCGTACGCCCAGGGAGTTGGCGGCGTCGCGGGATCTGAGGTCTTCCTGTTCCCGCTGCCAGCTGTCGGTGACGCCGTCGATGAACGCCATCGTGTCCGTGCACAGGCGCAGGGCGACCTCCCCGCCGTACATGCCGGACCTGCGCAGGGCATCGTTGAGCCGGTCGAGGTGGAACCCTCGCACCTCGTCGAGGGTCGGGCGGACGGCGCCGTCGGCAGACATTCCGAGATGTTCTCACGATCGACGCCGGAACCGGGGGCGGCGCGGCGGGCCGGTCGTGCCCGTAAACCGATGGCGGCCGGGTGGCAGGGCGGGCAGGCTCGGGTCCATGACGAGTAGTGACCTGTGGGACGAGGACACCGCGGCGCGGTACGACGACGTCTCGGCCGAGATGTTCGCACCGGACGTGCTCGATCCGGCCGTGGACTTCCTGGCCCGGCTCGCCGGTGACGGCCCGGCGCTGGAGTTCGCGATCGGCACGGGCCGGGTGGCCGTCCCGCTCACGGCCCGGGGCGTGCGCGTCAGCGGGATCGAGCTGTCGCAGCCGATGGTCGACCGGCTACGGCGCAAGGTGTCCGCGGACGAGGTGCCGGTCGCCGTCGGCGACATGGCCTCCACCACCGTGCCCGGCGCGTTCTCGCTGGTGTACGTGGTGTGGAACAGCATCGGCAACCTGCGTACCCAGGACGAGCAGGTGCGGTGCTTCCAGAACGCCGCGCGGCACCTCGCGCCGGGCGGCCGCTTCGTCATCGAGTTGTGGGTGCCCGGCATCCGGCGCTTCCCGCCGGGTCAGGCGGGCGTGCCGTTCGCGGTGACCGACCAGCACGTCGGCTTCGACACCTTCGACATGGTCACCCAGCAGGGCACCTCACACCACTACCGGCGGCTGGGCGACGGCAGCGCCCGCTACGGCTTCAGCAACTTCCGCTACATCTGGCCCGCCGAGTGCGATCTGATGGCACGCCTGGCCGGGCTCGAGTTCGAGCAGCGGGTGGCGGACTGGCACGGGGCGGCGTTCACCTCCGACAGCGAGAGCCACGTCTCGGTCTGGCGCAAGCCGATGGAAGCCACCGACAGCTGACGGTGCTGCGGGCGCTCGCCGCGGCGGGCGCTGTTCCGTGCCCGACAGTCGCAAGCACGACGCGCCCTGGCACAGCCTCCGCCGCCCGGACAGGGTGAGGGCTCGATCCCTCCCCTGTCCAAGGAGTTCACGAATGGTGCGATGGAAGAAGGCCGCGTTCAGCGCGTGCGCGCTCGGCCTGGCGGTGGCGCTGCTGCCGCCCGCGTCCGCCGCCGCGCGGCCCGCGGCGGCCGCGGGCCCGGCCGGCGTCGACTGGTTCGCCGAGGAGGCAGCCGGGTTCGCCAAGGAGCGCGGCATCTCCGAGGCCGAGGCCCGCGAGCGGATGTCCTGGCAGCTGGTCGCCCCCGACCTCGACGAGCGGCTGCAGACCGACCTCGGCGCGCGCTTCGGCTCGGTGTGGATCGACGTGCGCGACGGCGACCGGGTCAAGGTCGGCGTCACCGGGCAGGTCGACGGCCCCGCGCAGAGCATCGTCAAGGCTGCCGCGCAGGCGGTGGGCCTGACCCGCTATGACCTGGTCGGAGTGAAGCGGTCGGCGGCCCGGCTCGCCGCCGACAACGACTGGCTCGCTGAGGAGGTCATCCGCGTCAACCGGGGTGCGACGGTGTTCCTCAGCGCCGGCCTGCGTCCCGACCTGAACGCGGTGCAGCTCGGGGTGCCGGGCAAGGGCGAGCTGACGACCGCCCAGAAGGATCTGGTGAAGGCGGCGCAGACGCGGCTCGGCGACGGCGTGGTGCCTGCGGCGACGTCCGGCGGCTACCGGACCTTCCTCGGCTGCGACGCGCCGTACTGCGACGCGCCGCTGCGGGGCGGCGTGAAGATCAATCATCCGGACGTGTCGTGCACGTCCGGATTCGTGGCGCAGAGCAAGGTCGACAGCAAGAAGTACATCGTCACCGCAGGTCATTGCGCCATGGGCAACCTGGGCACGTGGAGCAGCAAGAACGCGGCGCTCACCCCGAAGGCCATCGGGCCGGTGCACCACTGGATCTTCGATACGTACATCGGGGACATGGCGCTCATCCGGATCAGCGACACGTCGGTGGCGACCGGCTGGGATCCGCGGCCGTGGGTGATGGTCACCTACAGCCCGCAGACCAACCAGAACACGACCTACCACATCGCCGAGGACAAGATGAGCCTGTTCGGCATGCGCGTCTGCACCACCGGCATGGCGACCCGGGTCACCAACTGCGGCATCGTGATCGAGCTCGGCCTCACCGCCAACCTGGGCGGGCTGACCATGCGCAACCTGGGCCGCACGACCAACTGCAGCAAGCCCGGCGACAGCGGCGCACCGATGTTCGCCAGCCACGTCGCGTACGGCATCCTCGTCGGCGGCGTCGAGGACGACTGCGACACCGTCTACCAGGGCATCCGCACCGCCGAACGCGAGCTCAACGTCAACATCCTGCACTGACCGGGCGCTCCGCCCGCAAGATCCGCGAACTTGCCTGGCACCTGTGCGATGACGTGGGGATACGCATGGGTGCCAGTCAGGTCGGACTGTCCCGTGCGGGGTGGATCAGGCTCCGGCGTGGGCGCTGCCGGCGGCCGGCACGGCGAACGGGTCCAGCGCGATCGGGCGGGGCTCGGCGGCGTCGCGGGTGTCGGTCCGGGGCTCCTCCGGTGCGCTGAAGACCAGCGTGGCCGGCGGGTTGGGCCGGTCGGGACGGTTCACGGATGCAGCGGACACGCAGGCTCCAAGTGGATCAACAGCTGGGGGCAGGGCCCGAAATCCGGGGCACCTGTCGACGACGGTACCCGTCATGTGCGACAGATAACAGCCGGTAACGGAAAGCATCGGACAGCGGGTCGCCGTTTGCCGACCGTCGCCGTGGGTAACCGTCAGTTCAGCCGGTCGTCCTCCCCTCGTGCCGGGCGGCCGTAGCCGAGCCCCTGCACCGCCTCCCGGAGGCCCCCATGTCCCTGTCCGAATCCCCCGCCGCCCACGCTCCCCCATCGACCGAGGCGGCACGGTGGCGGGCAAGCCTGCGGGCCGCCCGCCAGCGCCTGGAGTCGGCCAGGACCGTGCCGCCGCTGATCCTGCCCGACACCGTCGACGTTCCGGACACCGCGGACGACCAGTACGACAACCCCGACCACGCTGTCGCCTACTGGCTGCGGGTGTCGGCCGCCTGGGGCTGGCGGCTGCTGGTGCTGGCCGGGGTCGGCTGGGTGGTGCTGACGCTGGCCGGACGGCTCGCCCAGGTGCTGGTGCCGCTGTCGATCGCCCTGCTGCTGTCGGCGCTGCTCGCCCCGGCGGTGCGCGTGCTGCGCGAGCGGCTGCGCCTGCCCGCCTCGGCCGCCACCGCGATCGTGCTGTTCGGCGGGGTGCTGCTGGCGGTCGGCTTCCTGACCCTGCTGGTCACCCAGCTCGTCAACGGCATGCCCGGCCTGGCCGAGAACGCCACCGCGGGCCTGGACCAGGTCCGCGAGTGGTTGCGCACCGGGCCGCTGCACCTGTCCACCAGCCAGCTCGACGGCACCTTCGACGCGGCCGGAGCGTGGGTGCGCGACAACCGGCAGAGCCTGACCAGCGGCCTGTTCGCCACCGCCGGGGCCGGCTTCGAGGTGCTCATCACCGCGATGCTGGTCATCGTCGTGACGTTCTTCTTCCTGCGCGACGGGCGCCGGCTGTGGCACCTGGCGACGTTCGCCCTGCCGCGCCGGGCGCGCCGGCCCATGCTGGAGGCCGGTGACGCCGGGTGGCTGACGCTGGTGGCATACGTGCGCGCGACGGTGATCGTGGCGTTCATCGACGCCGTCGGCATCGGCCTGGCGCTGGTGCTGCTGCGGGTCGAGTTCGCGTTCGTGCTGGCGGCGCTGGTGTTCCTGTCCTCGTTCATCCCCATCGTCGGGGCGACCGTGTCCGGGGCGGTGGCGGTGCTCGTGGCGCTGGTCGACCAGGGCCCGCTCACCGCGCTGATCGTGCTCGCCGCGGTGATCCTGGTGCAGCAACTGGAGGGCCACGTGCTGCAGCCACTGATCATGGGCCGGGCGGTGGCGATCCACCCGCTGGCCGTGATCGTGGCGCTGGCCGCGGGTATCGCCGTCGCCGGGATCATCGGAGCGCTGATCGCGGTGCCGCTCGTCGCCGTGCTCAACACCGCGATGCGCCACCTGATGCACCGGCAGCCGCCGCCCGCCCCGGACGCGGTGGTGGTCAGCGCCGATCCGACGCCCTGAACATGCCGCGGAGGGCAGGACGCCAGAGTCCTGCCCGCCGGGACGCCGGCCCGGTCACCCAGGTGTGACCAGGCCGGCGGGTCTCATACCTGGGTCAGCCGCCACTGCTGGTTGGTGGCGGTGTGACAGGTCCACTGGATGATCGCGGCGTTGTCGGCCGTCGAGGCGCCGTTGACGTCCAGACACTTGCCGCTGGCCACGCCCTTGAGCTGGTACACCCCGACGGTCGAGGTGGGCACCGCCTGCCACTTCATGTTGTTGTTCGTGGTGCAGGTGAGCTGGACCAGGGCCGCCCCGTCGGCGGTCGAGCCGCCGGACGGCGTCAGGCACTTGCCGCTGTGCACCGCCTTGAGGTAGACGTAGCCGCTGCCCGCGTCGACGGCCTGCCACTTCTGGTTGTTGCCGCCGGTCGACGGCCACTGCACCACGGTCGCGTTGTCCGCCGTGGACACCCCGCTGACGTCGGCCAGCTTGCTGCTGTGCTGAGCCGTCAGGGTGTACGTCTTACCCGCGATGCCGCCGGTCGGGTTGGTGCCCACCCCGCTGCCGGCGAACGTGAACGAGTCGAGGTCGAAGTTGTTGTTCGCACTCGACTTGAACACCATGTACAGCTTGTGCGTGCCCGACAGCGCCGCCACGTTCACGGCCGCCTGCTGGACGTAGGTGTCCCAGCCGCCGGTCGACGCGATCGGGTTGGTCGCCAGCAGGGTGCCGGTCGGCGAGTCGGCGCGCAGCTCGATGCTGCCGCCGCCCGTCGGGGTGCTGACCCGGTAGCTGACGCTGGTGATGCCCTGCACGCTCATCGGATCGAACATGATCCAGTCGTTGTTGCTGATGTCGCCGATCCGGTTGCCGCTCTCGGCCCCCGCCTGGGCGATGACCCGGATGCCGGACTGGCTGGTGAAGTACTCCGCCTGCTTGTGCTTGGGCTGCAGCACCACGTTGGCGTAGCCGGTCAGCCGCGCCACCGACCCGTTGCCGTTGTCCTGGTAGCGGGAGTTGAGCAGGTAGAACAGGTTGGCCCCGTCCGGGTGGCCGCCGAGGTTGCCGGTGTTGACGGTGCCGGAGCAGCCGGGCAGGTCGGTGGTCGGGTGGGCGTGGTCGTCGTGGCCGAGCGCCGGGTTGGTGAACACCTGGGCGCAGTTGATGGTGCCGTCCTGGGCGTCGGTGACGCTCAGGTTGTAGGCGACGTTCTGCCCGAAGTCGAGCATGCCGCCGTTGGGCGGCGACGTGATGTTGACGATCGGGGCGTTGTTGCCCACCGTGATCGGCACGTTGACGAACGAGGACCGGCCCGTGTTGTCGGTGACGGTCAGCTTCGCGACGTAGTTGCCGTTGGTGGTGTACGCCCGGGTCGGGTTGGCGGCCGTGGAGTCGGTGCTGCCGTTGCTGTCGAAGTCCCACGCGTACGAGATGGTGTCCCCGGCGTCCGGGTCGTAGGACCCGGCACTGGAGAAGGTCACGTTCAGCGTGGCGAGGCCGTTGGTCGGGGTGCCGGTGGCCTTGGCGACCGGGGCGCGACCGCCGTGCACGTAGTCGATGCGGTAGAGCCCGGAGTCGTTGTTGCCGCCGCCGAACTCCGATCCCCATTCGAGCACGTACAGCGAGCCGTTCGCGCCGAACCGCATGGCCATGGGCTTGATGAAGCCGCCACCCGGCATGAACGGGTTGATCTTCACCAGGTTGCCCGAGCCGTCGAAGTGGATCTCCTTGATGTAGTTGCGCGACCACTCGTAGAAGAAGTGCACGCCGTTGTAGTACGCCGGGAACTTCGTCGCCGACGTGCTCGACGCGTTGTACCGGTAGACCGGGCCGCCCATCGGCGCCGAGCCGCCCTCGCCCATCTCCGGGAAGTTCGGCGACACGCCGTAGCCGTACCAGATCTGCGGCTGGACCAGCGCCGGGAGGTTACGCAGGCCGGTGTTGTTCGGCGAGTCGTTGACCGGGGCGCTGCAGTTGAACTTCGCACCGACCACGCCGGTGTCGGGGTTGTACGGCGCGTACGCCTGGTTGTTGCCGTGGCAGAACGGCCAGCCGAAGTTGCCCGCCTGCTTGATCACGTTGAGCTCGACCAGGCCCTCCGGGCCCCGGTTGGTGGTCGCGCCACCGCGGTCGGGGCCGTAGTCGGCCAGGTTCACCCAGCCGGTCTGCATGTCGACCTCGAACCGGAACGGGTTGCGGAAGCCCATCGCGTAGATCTCGGGCTTGGTCAGCGCCGTGCCCGGCGCGAACAGGTTGCCGCTGGGGATGGTGTAGGTGCCGTTGCTCTCCGGGTGGATACGCAGCAGCTTGCCCCGCAGGTCGTTGGTGTTGCCGGCGCTGCGGGCCGCGTCCAGGAAGCTCTTGCCGGACCGCCAGTCGAGCGGGGCGTAACCCTGCCAGGCCGGGTCGAGGTTCGGCGGCGAGTCGTCACCGGTCGACAGGTACAGGTTGCCGCCCGGCCCGAACGCGACGTAGCCACCCGTGTGACCGGGCTCGGCGAAGGTCCGGTCCCGGTAGGCGGGCACGTTGAGCAGGATCTGCTCGGTGGACAGGTTGATCGTGTCCCCGCTGACCGTGAACCGGGACAGCCGGTTGATGTCGGTCGAGCTGGAGGCCGGTGAGTAGTACAGGTAGATCCAGCCGTTGCTGGCGAAGTTCGGGTCGAGCGCCATACCGACCAGGCCGTCCTCGCCGCCGGTGTAGACCGACAGCTGGGCCGCCTGGACCGTCTGCTGCTGGGCGGGCTTGAAGACGTTGACCTTGCCGCCGCGCTGCACGTAGAACACCCGGCCGTCGGCGGCGATGTCCATCGCCATCGGGTCGACGGTGTTGGAGTCGAGGGTGACCTTCTCGAAGTTGCTCCACACCGTGCCGCCGCAGTCGCCGGCCAGGTTGCCCGCCGCGTAGCGCACACCGCCCAGCACGTGGTTGCGGAAGTTGGTCTCGCTGTAGGACGCGTCGTCGTGGCCCATCGCGGTGGCCCACACCTTGCCGCCCTCGGCCTCACGGCACCAGGAGATCGGGTGGTCGGCCCCCATCGCCGCGCCACCCGGGTTGTACGTGCGCTCGTCGGCGGTGACCAGCACGTGTACGTTGCCGCGGGCGTTGACGTCGAAGTTGTACCACTCCTCGGTGCGCTGCCAGTTGTCCGGCAGGCCTACCGTGGACGGGTGGACCTTGTCGGCCACCCGGGCGTAGCCCTGCAGCGAGCCGGGCGAGTGCTCGGGCATGTGCGCGCCGCCGTTGATGGTGGCGTCCCACCACGGGAAGGCCGAGTCGATGCCCATGTCGGTGGCGTTGTGGATGGCCACGATGCCCTTGCCGCTGCGCAGGAAGTTCTGCGTGGCGGTGCGCTGGGCGTCGTTGTCGAAGATCATGCCGGAGGTCTGGAACATGACCAGCACGTCGAACGTGTTCAGGTTGGCGGTGTTGAGGACGCTGGAGTCCTCGCTGAACACGACCTCGAAGTTGTTGGCCGCGGCCAGCTGGTTGAACATCGTGGTGCCGGCGGCGATGGATCCGTGCCGGTAGCCGGCGGTCTCGCTGAACACCAGCGCGCGAAACGCCGGTGCGGCCGAGGCGGTGCTCGTGGGGAGCACACTCACGGCTACTGCGGTGGCCAGCGCGAGGAACGCGCCAAGGACAGGTCTGCGGCGGCTCATGCCGTCTCCTTCGTACCCCTAAAAGGACGGTCCGGGTCCGTCATGCGTCCGCCGCGACGCACGACCGTGCTGCGCTCCGATGCCGGACAGGGATGCGGCATCGACCGATGTCGGTTCTGTTACGGGTGAGCGCGAAGCCGAGCATGTATCGATTCAGTGGGGCTCGTCAATATTCCCGCGGTGCCAGTTTTAAAAGATTCGCCAAAAGTTTGTTGCCTGCCAGGCGAAACTACGGTCCGTCCAAGAGAAAGCCCGTCGCATAGTTCCTGCTAGATGCATCAATGCCGAACCGTGACCATTTCCGGCGCGTAACAGGCTTGCTAGATCGAGCGTCAACGTTTAACGTCCGACGCCAAGACTTCCGATCAGGACAGCAAAAGTTCTTGCTCTGCCAGCGAAAGTGCGCGAGTCCGAAACGATCGAGGAGGTGCGGTGCAGCCAGACAGCGACCAGCCCCTGCTGCGGATGCGCGGGGTCGGTAAGGCGTTCTTCGGGGTACGCGTCCTCGACGACGTCGACCTCGACCTGCATCCCGGACAGGTGCACGCGCTCGTGGGCGAGAACGGCGCCGGGAAATCCACCCTGATGAAGATCGCCAGCGGGGTTTACCAGCCCGACGCCGGCACCCTGGAGCTGTCCGGCAAGCCGGTGACGCTGCCCGACCCCCGCGCCGCGCAGGCCGCCGGAATCGGCATCATCCACCAGGAGTTCAACCTGCTCCCGGAGCGCACCGTCGCCGAGAACGTGTTCCTCGGCCGCGAGCCGCTGCGCCGCGGCCTGGTCGACCGCCGGGCCATGCAGGCCCGCACCGCCGAACTGCTGGCGGGCATCGGCGAGTCCGCGATCGCACCCCAGGCGAAGGTCGGCCGGCTCAGCGTCGCCCAGCAGCAGGTCGTCGAGATCGTCAAGGCGCTCGCGCTGGACGCGCGGGTGCTCATCATGGACGAGCCCACCGCCTCGCTCGCCGACCACGAGGTCGAGCTGCTCTACGCGCTGGTGCGCCGCCTGCAAGCGCGCGGCATCGGCATCCTCTACGTCTCGCACCGGCTCACCGAGGTCTTCGACCTGTCCGGCCGGATCACGGTGCTCAAGGACGGCCGCCGGGTCACCACCCTGGCCACCGCCGAAGCCACCGCCGACACCCTGGTCCGGCACATGGTCGGCCGCGAGCTGTCGCACTACTACCCCGACCGGGCCGCCCCCGGCAGCGCGGGCGCAGCCGTGCTGACCCTGTCCGCCGCCGGCAACGGCCGCCTGCGCCCCGTCGACCTGGAACTCCGCTCGGGCGAGGTGCTCGGCGTCGGCGGGCTGCAGGGCTCCGGCCGCTCCGCGCTGGCCCGTGCCGTGTTCGGCATCGACGGCTTCCGCACCGGGCAGCTGCTGCTCGACGGAGTGGCGATGCGGGTGCGTTCCCCGCGGCAGGCGGTGCGGGCGGGCATCGCGTACGTCACCGAGGACCGCAAAGGCGAAGGCCTCGCCCTCAGCCAGTCCGTGCTCGACAACGCCCTGCTCGCCCAGCGCGCGGTCACCCCCCGCTGGTTCGCCCGCAACGCCCGCGCCACCACCGTGCGCGAACTGCTCGACGCCGTCGAGGTGCACGCCGCGGGCACCGAGCAGGAGATCCGCTACCTGTCCGGCGGCAACCAGCAGAAGGTGATCCTGGCCCGCTGGCTGGCGATGAAACCGCGGGTGCTGCTGTTCGACGAGCCCACCCGCGGCATCGACGTCGGCGCGAAAGCCGCCATCCACGACCTGATCCGCCGCCTCGCCGCCGACGGCGCGGCCGTACTGATGATCTCGTCGGAACTGCCCGAGCTGATCGGCATGAGCGACCGCATCGTCGTCATGCGCGACGGCGCGATCGCGGGCGAGCTGCCCGCCGGGTCGAGCGAGGAGGCCGTGATGGGCCTGGCCACCGGGGCCGCCACGAACACCGAGGTGACTGCATGAACAAGCGCGGATGGCGGTTGCCGCAGCTCGACGCGACCAACGGCGTATGGCCCGCCCTGGCCGTCGCGCTGGTCGTCGGCGGCTCGCTGGTCGCCCTCGACGGCGGCTCACTGTTCAGCGAGTCCAGCACGATCAGCCTGCTGCAGCGGGCCGCCGGGCTCGGCATCGTCGCGGTCGGGCAGACCATCGCCATCCTCGCCGGGTCGCTCGACCTGTCGGTGGCGTACGTGATCAGCCTGACCTCGCTGGTCGCCGCCGAGACGATGGCGGGCTCCGACGGCATGGTGCTGCCCGCGATCGGCGCGGTGCTGCTCGTGTCCGCCGCGATCGGCCTGCTCAACGGGCTGCTGATCACCAAACTGCGGATCAACGCGTTCATCGCGACGCTCGGCGTCGGGCTGCTCATCAAGGGCTACCTGGAACAGGGGTACGCCGGACCGGCGGGCAGCGTGCCCACCTCGTTCCAGCACCTGGGCTACGACCGCGTCGGCCCGATCCCGCTGTCGTTCCTGCTGTTCGCCGCCGTCGCGGCCGCGGTCTGGTTCACCCTGCGCAGCACCCGCTACGGCCACCACCTGATCGCGACCGGCGGCGACCTCGACGTCGCCCGGCTGTCCGGGGTACGCACCGACCTGGTCCTGATCCGCACCCACGTCATCTGCTCGCTGTGCGCCGGGATCGCCGGGCTCTACCTGGCCAGCCGCCTGGGCGCGGGCGCGCCGCGGGTCGGCGCCGAGGGCGGCTACGACCTGGAGTCGATCGCCGCCGTCGTGCTCGGCGGCACCGTGCTGGCCGGCGGCCGGGGCGGCGTCGCCGGCACCGTCGGCGGCGTACTGCTGCTGGCCGTCATCGACGCCGTGTTCAACCAGCTCGAAGTCGACTCCTTCTTCAAGCAGATGGTGCGCGGCGTGGTCATCGTCGCCGCGGTCGCGGTGTACGCGCTGCGCCTGCGCCGCACCTCCGACCAGCGGAAGGCGGCCGTGGCATGAGCACTCAAACAGCGGCACTTACCAGCGCTGCCCCGGCGGGGCTGGGCGGCGGCGGGCGCAGCGGCTGGGGCGCGGGCAGCATCCGGCCCGTGCTGATCATCCTGGTGCTGCTGCTGATCGCGGTCGGCATCCGCCAGCCCGACTTCTACGACCCGCCCGTGCTGCTGGCGTTCCTCAAACGGGCCGCCCCACTGATCATCCTGGCCGCCGGGCAGTACTTCGTCATCGTCGCGGGCGACTTCGACCTGTCCGTCGGCTCGCTGGTCACCGCCGAAGTGGTGATCGCCGCCCGGCTCATCGACGGCGACCCCGCCGCGACCTGGCCGGTCATCGCGCTGCTGCTCGGCTTCGGCCTGCTCATCGGCCTGGTCAACGGCCTGGTCACCACGCTGCTGCAGGTGCCGTCGTTCATCACCACGCTCGGCATGTACCTGGTGCTCGTCGGCGCGGTCTACACCTGGACCGGCGGCTCCCCGCGCGGCGCGCTCTCGGAGGAGTTCCGGCTGTTCGGCCGCCGCGGCATCGACGGCGTCCCGGTCCTCGGGCAGCTGCCGTACGCGGTGCTGGTCCTGGCCGGGGTCGCGGTCCTCGCCGTGCTGGCGATGCGGTCGGACTTCGGCAAGGTGCTGCTCGCCGTCGGCGACAACCCCCGGGCCGCCCGGGTCACCGGCGCCCGCACCGCCCGCGTGCGCACCATCGCGTTCCTGGCCAGCGGGGTGCTCGCGGCCGTCGCGGCGATCCTGCTCGGCGGCTTCGGCGGCGTGTCCTTCCAGGTCGGCCAGGGACTGGAGTTCACCGCGATCACCGCGGTCGTGCTCGGCGGGGTGGTGCTCGGCGGCGGGCGCGGCTCGGTCGCCGGGGCCATGCTCGGCGCGCTCACCCTGCAGACCCTGCTCACCCTGCTCAACCTGCTCGGCGTATCCGGCGCGCTCAGCTCCGCCGTGCAGGGCCTGATCATCCTCGCCGCCGTCGCCGTCGGCACCCTGCGCCGCCGCACCTGAACCTCACCGCTGAAACGCACTGCCGCACCACCTGACTGAACCGCCCAGCACTGCAACCGAGAGGAACACGCATGAGGAAAAGCACACCCTTCCTGCTGGCCGTGTGCACCGCCGTGGCGGTGGGCGTGGTCGGCTGCACCAGCGACGTGCCCGGCGCGTCGCCCAGCGCCGGACCCAGCGGGGCCGGCACCGGCGAGACGTCGAAGTTCTTCGTCCAGGCCGACCACGACAACGAGCTGGCGCTGCGTACCAAGTCCGCCACCGGCCCCGCGGACAAGCCGTGGGAGCAGGCCCTGGACCCCAAGACCGTGGACACCGCCAAGTACAAGAAGGCCGGCCCGTACAACCTGTGCTTCTCCAACGCGGGCGTGGGCAACCCGTGGCGGCAGGTCGGCTTCAAGAACATGCAGGCCGAGGTGAAGCTGCACCCGGAGATCAAGTCGTTCACCGTGGCCGACGCGGAGAGCAAGGACGACAAGCAGATCTCCGACATCACCGACCTGCTCGGCAAGGGCTGCGACGCGCTCATCGTCTCCCCGAACACGACCGCGACGCTGACCCCGGCCGTCGAGCAGGCCTGCGCCAAGGTGCCGGTCATCGTGTTCGACCGCGGCGTCAACACCAAGTGCCCGGTCACCTTCATCAACCCCATCGGCGGGTACGCGTTCGGCGCGACCGGCGCGGAGTTCCTCGTCGAGAAGGTCAAGCCGAAGGGCAAGGTCCTCGCGCTGCGCATCCTGCCCGGCGTCGACGTGCTCGAAGCCCGCTGGGGCGCGGCGAAGGTCGTGTTCGACAAGTCCGAGCTGGACGTCGTCGGCGTCGAGTTCACCGACGGTGACGCGGCCAAGACCAAGACCATCGTCAGCAACTACATCCAGCGCTTCGGCGACATCGACGGCATCTGGATGGACGCCGGTGCCACCGCCGTCGCCGCCGCCGAGGCGTTCGAGGACGCGGGCAAGCCGTTCCCGGCCATCGTCGGCGAGGACCAGCAGGACTTCCTCAAGATGTGGCAGGACAAGAAGCTCACCGCGATCGCCCCGACCTACCCCACCTACCAGTGGCGCACCCCGGTCATCGCCGCGCTGAAGATCCTCAACGGCGAGGCCGTGGCCAGCCCCTGGAAGCTGCCCCAGCCGACCATCACCGCCGACAACCTGAGCCAGTTCGTGCAGAAGGACATGCCGCCGCTGCACTACGCCATGTGCGGCTGCGCCACCCTGCCCGGCTACCCCGGTGACTGGGGCGGCAAGTAACCCCTGCGACACCACGGCGGCCGCCCTCCTCCCAGGGCGGCCGCCTTTCCCAGCGAAAGAGGTGCGTTGTGTTCGCCGTCGGTGCCAACCCGTGGATCTGGACCTCCCCCGTCGACGACCGCGCCCTGCGCGAACTCGTCCCCCGCATCGCCGCCTGGGGCTTCGACGCGATCGAGATCCCCGTGGAGAACCCGGGCGACTGGACGCCCACCGAGGTCCGCGACCTGCTCGCCGCACACGGCCTGGCCGCCGCCGCGGTGCTCGCGGTCACCCCGCCCGGCCGCGACCTCGTCTGCACCGACGCCGCCACGGTACGCAGCTCGCAGGACTACCTGCGCGGCCTCATCGACGCGGCTGCCGTACTCGGCGCGCCCAGCGTCTGCGGCCCCGTCTACGCGGCCGTCGGCCGCCTCTGGCGCATGTCCCCCGCCGAGCGGACGGACTGCTACCGGCAGCTGCGATCCGCCCTGGAGCCGATCGCCGAGTACGCCGCCGAGCGCGGGGTCGCCGTCGGCATCGAGGCGCTGAACCGGTACGAGACCTCGGTCGTCAACACCATGGCGCAGACCCTGGAGGCGATCGACGGGCTGCCCGGCAACGTCGGCATCATGCTCGACAGCTACCACATGAACATCGAGGAGTCCGACCCGTACGCCGCGGTGATCCTGGCCGGGCCGCGCATCGTGCATGTGCAGGTCTCCGGCAGCGACCGCGGCGCACCCGGCGCGGACCACCTCGACTGGCCGCGCTGGCTCAGCGCGCTGGCCGCCACCGGCTACCGCGGCCCGATCTGCATCGAATCCTTCACCGGTGACAACGAGGCCATCGCCGTCGCCGCCGCCATCTGGCGCCCCCTCGCCCCCACCCAGGACGCCCTGGCCACCACCGGCCTCGCCTACCTCCGCCAGGTAACCGCCACCCTCCTGACCTGAGTAGTGATCGCCGTTTCAGGTCAGAAGCCGGGGTTTAACCAAGGGTTCTGACCCGAAACGGCGATCATGCAGGGAAGGAGCCGGGTCAGCGGCGGGTGAAGTCGGCGGTCCAGTTGACTTCCCAGGTCACGCCGCTGTCGGGGGAGAAGGACTGCTCCCAGTGCGGGTGGTCGGTGTCGGTCCGCGACCACTGGTAGCGGACCCGGATCGGGGTGCCCTCCCAGGTGTCGTCGCACTCGAAGGTGCCGATGCCGTCCTCGAAGCGGCCCACGACCGGGTTGTCCAGCAGGCCGCCGGTGTTCTTCGAGGCCCACCAGATCCGCCAGGTCTGCTCCTCGGGGTGGAACAGACGCAGGGCGACGCCCTCGTAGCCACGCTCCGGGGCGCGGAGCACGTCGAGCACGCCGGTGCCGTCGAACAGCACCTGGCAGTCCAGGGTCGCGTCGAAGGCGTACCACTCGTCCTGGCCTGCCAGCACCTTGACCAGGCGGCGCTGCACGCTGTCCCACGAACCGGCGAGGAAGTCGAAATCAGTGTTCGTCATGTCAGGCACGCTATGGCCACTGCCCTGACATGTTCTGTCAGTGCTCCACGGCAGACTTCACGACATGCGCGCCGACCGGCTCCTGTCCATCGTCCTGCTGCTGCAGACCCGCGGCCGCCAGACCGCACACCAGCTCGCCGCCGAGCTGGAGGTGTCACCCCGCACCATCTACCGCGACATGCTGGCGCTGGGCACGGCGGGCATCCCGGTCTACGGCGACGTCACCGGCTACGGCCTGGTGGACGGCTACCGCACCCAGCTGACCGGCCTGACCGCCGCCGAGGCGCGCGGCCTCGTGCTCGCCGAGCTGCCCGGCGTCGCCGCCGACCTCGGCCTGACCGAGGCGGTCGCCGCCGCGCAGCTCAAACTCAGCGCCGCCCTGCCCGACGCGCTGCGCGAACGGGCCACCCGCATGCGCCAGCGCTTCCACCTGGACACCCCCGGCTGGTATGAGGACGGCGACAGTTCCGAGAACGTCGCGGCGCTGGCCGAGGCGGTATGGCACCAGCGTGCCCTGACCGTCCACTACGAGAACTGGACCGGCTCGGCCGAGCACCGGCTGGAGCCGTACGGCCTGGTCCTCAAGGCCGGCAAGTGGTATCTGGTGGCCCGCGCCGCCCGTGGCCTGCGTACGTTCCGGGTCAGCCAGATCCGTGAACTGACCGTGCTGCCGCACGAGTTCACCTGGCCCGACGGGTTCGACCTGGTCGAACACTGGCAGCGGCACATCGCCGACTTCCGCGCCCGGCTGGTCCGCGGCGAGGCGCTGGCCCGCTTCTCCCCGCAGGCCCTGGAGCTGCTGCCGCACATGATGGGCCGGGCTGTCGCCGACGCCGTGGCCGCGGGCGAGCCGCAGCCCGACGGCTGGATCCTGGCCCGCGTGCCGATCGAGACCGACGGCCACGCGCAGATGCAGTTCCTGCGCCTCGGCGCGCAGGTCGAGGTGCTGGCACCGGCGTCGCTGCGCGCCCGCATGGCCGCCACCGTCGCCGACTTGGCCCGCACCTACGCGGACCGGCCCGAACCCGTTTGACGACCCGGCCGTCCGGGCGACAGGGTTGCCGCATGACGACGATCATCCGCAATGTCGCGTTCGACGCCGCCGACCCCGGCGCCCTCGCACGCTGGTGGGCACAGATCTTCGACAGCGAGGCCGACGGCGACGACCACGCCGCCGCGTTCGACCTGCCGTCGGGCCAGACCGTGTACTTCCAGCGGGTCCCCGAACCGAAGGCCGTCAAGAACCGCCTGCACCTGTGCCTGCAGTCCGACACGCCCCGCGACGTCGAGGTCGACCGGATCACCGCCCTGGGCGCGACGATGGTCGCCGACCACCGCAACGCCGACGGCACCGGCTGGGCGGTGCTCGCCGATCCGGAGGGCAACGAGTTCTGCGTCCTGCGCTCGCAGGCGGAGAGAGGTTTCTGAGATGCGCCTGACCAAATACGGCCACGCCTGTGTACGCATCGACGGCCCCGACGGGGCAGTGGTGATCGACCCGGGCACCTACTCGGAGCCGGTGTCCTTCGACGGCGTCTCCGCGGTGCTCGTCACGCACGAGCACGCCGACCACGTCGACCGCGACCTGCTCCGGGCCGCCCGTGACCGCGACCCGGCGCTGACCGTGTACACCCACCCTCAGCTGGCGGCCGAGCTGGGCGACGGCGTACGGGCGGTCTCCCCCGGCGAGGTCTTCACCGCCGCCGGGTTCACGGTGCGGGCCGTCGGCGGCGAGCACGCCGAGATCATCGACGGCCTGCCCGGCTGCGCCAACATCGGTTTCGTCGTCAACGGCGTCTACCACCCCGGCGACTCGCTGTTCGTGCCGTCGGAGCCGGTGGAGACGCTGCTGATCCCCGCGGCCGGGCCGTGGCTGAAGATCGGCGACGCGATCCGGTTCGCCCGCGCGGTACGCCCGCGCCACACGTTCCCGATCCACGACGGCGTGCTCAACGACCTCGGCCTGCACCAGTTCGACGCCTGGCTGGGCGACGAGGACGGCATCGGCTACGCCCGCATCCCCCTGGGCGAGAGCATCAGCCTGTAGGAAGCCCGATCGGTCACGACCTCGCCTCCGCCGGGAACTGTCGTGAGCGACGGGTGCTCGTTGCGGGACTCGAAAGCGTCCCGAAACGAGCACCCGAAAACGCGACATGTCTCCGGGCCGCCAAATCGCGCCAGACCGGTCCCTGGTCGGGGCACCTCCGGCCCAGCGGGTTCAGTCCGGCAGCATCGGCATGACCAGGCCGGTGTCCGTCCCGAGCAGCGTGCCGCGCTGTAGCGAGGTGGTCCCGAAACGGCGGCGGACCGCGTCGACGGCCGCGTCGAGCGCGTCGCGGGGCAACGCGTCGAAGGGCAGCTCGGGCTGGATGTCGCCGGTGCGGTCGAGGTTGCCGACCGATACGCCGATCAGGGTCAGGCCGCGCTCGGCGACCAGCGGCGACGCGGCGGCCAGCAGCGCCCGCGCGGTGTCCAGGACCGCCTGGGTCTGCGACGTCGCCTTGGCCATGGTCGACGACCGGGTCGCCCGGGTGTAGTCGGCGAAGCGCAGCCGCAGCACCACGGTGCGGCCGGGACGCTGCGCGCTGCGCATCCGGCGGGTGACCCGTTCGACGAGCCCGGCCAGCGCCGCCTCCAGGAACTCGACGGTGTGCGGGCCACGGCCCAGTGCGCGCTGGGCGCCCATCGACGCGCGGCGGCGGCCGGTGACGACCGGTCGCGGATCACGGTTGTGGGCGAGGGCGTGCAGGTGGCGGCCCGATCCCTGACCGAGCATCGACACCAGGGCGGCCTCGCCCAGCCGGGCCACCTGCCCGACGGTGCGGATGCCGCGCTGGTGCAGCTTCGCCGACGTCACCGCGCCGACGCCCCACAGCACCTCGACCGGCAGCCCGTGCAGGAAGGTCAGCTCCTCGGCGGGCGCGACGGCCAGCAGCCCGTCCGGTTTCGCGACCCGGCTGGCGACCTTGGCCAGGAACTTCGTGCGCGCCACCCCGACGGTGATCGGCAGGCCGACGCGTTCGAGCACGTCGCGGCGCAGCCGGGCCGCGATCGTCACCGGCGTTCCGGCGATCCGGTGCAGTCCGCCGACGTCGAGGAACGCCTCGTCGATCGACAGCGGTTCGACGATCGGCGTGGTGTCGTCGAAGACCTCGAACACCGCCCGGCTGGCCTCGGTGTAGGCCGCCATGCGCGGCGGCACCACGATCGCCTGCGGGCAGCGGTCGCGCGCGGCGCGCACACTCGTCGCGGTGCGTACGCCGAAGGCTTTGGCCTCGTAGCTGGCGGCCAGCACCACCCCGCCGCCGACGATCACGGGGCGGCCCCGCAGGCGCGGATCGTCTCGCTGCTCCACCGACGCGTAGAACGAGTCGAGATCCGCGTGCAGGATCGTCGCCGAGCTGGTCATCCCCGGAGTTTAGTACACAGGTTCGAAGAGCGCGGTCAGCCGCCTGCCGCGTTGTGCCGGGCCACCAGACCGGGAAGCTCGTCGAGCGCCGCGATCCGGAACAGGCTCGCCGCCGCCACCTCCGGCAGGTCGAGAATGTGGCCCCAGGGCCCGCGCCTGATCAGGCACGTCTTCAGCCCGGCCGCCACGGCCGGGCGCACATCGTTGTCCGGCCGGTCGCCGACGTACAGGATCGAGGAGGCGTCGCCGCCGCCCACGCGGATGACGTGCTCGAAGAAGGCCGGTGCTGGTTTCGTCGCGCCCCAGCCGTCCGACGTGCCGATCACGTCGACGGGAAGGTCGAGATCGCGCAGGAGCGTCTCGGCGTAGGCAGGCTGATTGCCCGCCAGCCCCACCAGCAGACCCTGCTCCTTCAACGCGGTCAGGCACGCCCGCGCATCGGGGTAGAGATCCTTCTCGCCGAACGACTCCGTAGCCCCGGCGACCGCGCGGCGCTCGCGCTCCGTCGCGAGATCGAAGTCGGGCCGAAACGTCCGGAACGTCTCCTCGAAGTCCAGGCCCCGGGCGATCACCGCGCCCAGGACCGCCGACATCGTGTGCCGCGGCACGCCGAGCCAGTCCGCCCAGGACGCGAACTCGTAGGACTCGTCGAGAATCGTCCCGCCGACATCGAAGACGACCGCATCGATCACTGACTGTCCTCCGTCACGGATAGGTCTCCACGGCCCCGACGGCATGCGTCAGGGGGTGCGGCCGATGAAGGCGAGCAGGCGCGTCTGCGGGTCCGCGTCGTCGGGGACCCCGACCCTCGGACCGTAGTGCCCGCTGGAGCGCAGCGCCGCGTCCATCGGCAGCATGCCCTCCAGCATCGCGGCGCACCGCTGCGGGTCCAGGCGCTCGTCCTGACCGGTCGCCCGCGCCAGGTCCCAGGTGTGCATGAAGACGTCGGAGGTGTAGAACATCGCGACCGCATGGTCCAGCGGCATCTCGCCGATGTTCGGATTGCGGAGGACCTTGCCCGCCGTCGCGGGGTCGTCCAGCAGCGCCTGCACACCGTCGCTGTGCACCGCCCATGCCGCCACGGGGTCCTCCGCGACCGGCGGCCCCTTCGGCAGTTCCACGCCCGCGCCTGCGTGCAGGAAACCCGGGAACCACTCGACCAGGTGCCCCACCACGTCCCGGGCGACCCAGCCCGCGCACGGTGCCGGGCGCTCCCAGTCGCCGGAGGCGACCCCGCGTACGCGTTCGGTGAACACCCCGGCGATGAGGCGGTGTTCGTCAGCGGGACCGGCCATGACGTCTGCTCCTTCGGCTCGGCCCGGGGCTGGACGATCTCGCATCGACGCTCGAACGGCCGGGCCGCCGAACATGCTATCCGCCGGATACGACGCCTTCGATCGCGACGACGGCTGCGGCCCAGAGCGATACACCGGCGAACTCGGCCTCGTCATAGGGTCTGCGCCATGCGCACCTTCCCGGCCCGGCTGCAGACGGCCCTCGACGCGACCGTCGCCGACGGGGCCCTGGGCGCGCTGGCCGAGGCCCGCGACGACACCAGCACGTACGCGATGTCCAGTGGCGTGTCCCAGTGGGGCAGCCACCGCCCGGTGGACCCGGCTGGGCACTTCCGGATCGGCAGCGTCACCAAGACGTTCACGGCCACGGCCGTGCTACAGCTGGTCGGCGACGGTGCCCTCGGCCTCGACGACACCGTCGAGCGCTGGCTGCCCGGGCTGCTCGCCGACGGCAATTCCATCACCGTCCGCCAGCTGCTGATGCACACGTCAGGCCTGTACAACTACACCGAGGCCTGGGCCTTGAGCGGCGCGCTGGACACCGACGTGATCCTCTCCCGGCGCGGCCTGCGGGTCCGGCCACAGAACACGGTCGCCCTCGCCGAACGCCACGGCGCCCGCTTCCCGCCCGGAACGGCCGTCGCCTACAACAACACCGGCTACATCCTGGCCGGCATGGTCATCGAGCGAGCGGCCGCCATGTCGTACGCCGAGCACGTCGAGCAGCGAATCCTCATCCCACTGCGGCTGACCCGCACCGTCGTGCGCGACGAGGACCCGCACCTGCCACAGCCGCACGCCCACGGCTACCTGCCCGCCGCCGGTGAACCGGTCGACGTCAGCGTCTTCGACCGCTCGACGGCCTGGGCCTCCGGCGGCATCGTCTCCACGGCCCGTGACGTCAACGAGTTCTTCGCCGGACTGCTGCGCGGCGAACTGCTCGGCGCGGCCCAGTTACGCCAGATGCTGACCCCGACGCCGTGGGTAACGCCCGCGACGGACAGCGGCCTCGGTCTCGTGCGGGTCCACCTGCCGGGTGGCCCGGCCGTCTGGGGCAAGCACGGCGGCTTCTTCGGCTTCGACACCTTCTCTTTCCACGCACCGGACGCGTCGCGGCAGCTCACGGTCTCGATCACGACAGACACCGGCCGCTCGCCGACCACCGAGCAGATCCTGCGCCACTTCGCGTTCGTATTCGACCAGGGCCCAACCCCGAGGCGGGATAAATCTGGCGACGGCCCGACCGCCGGACACCACAATCAGCTGTCGTGACCACCACCGACTTCCTCGTACTGCCCCCGCGCCCTGACAGCACCGCGCGACTGCTGGCCGTGTCGGCACAGCGGCAGGGCCTGGCCGTCGAGCAGCTCACCGGGCCGGTGGTACCGGACCGGCTGCGGCGCATGGCAAGCGCGCACCTCTACGGCGGGCCGTTGTTCGCCGGAGCGGTCGCCGACGACCTCGGCTTGGCGCTGCTCGAACCGGACGACGACTGGCTGGTCCGGCTGCCGTACGCGGTCACCCGCCGCGACATCGCGCTCACCACTCTCGGCGAGGCGCGCTGGTCCCGTACGCCGATGTTCGTCAAGCCGCCCCGGGACAAGAACCTGCCGGCCGCCGTATACGCCGACGGGTCCCGCCTGCCCGGCGTGGACACCCTGCCCGCCGACACTGCGGTGCTGGTCAGCGACATCGTGACGTTCCTGGTGGAGTACCGGTTGTTCGTTCTGGACGGCATCGTGCACGACGGCAGCCGTTATGCCTCCCACGGCCGTCTCGACCCTATGCCGCTCGACACCTGCCCGCACCGTGCCGCCGTGCTCGCCTTCGCGGCCGAGCTGCTCGACGCCTGCGCGGAAAGCCTGCCCAGCGCCGTCGTCGTCGACGTGGGCTCGTCAGCGACCCCGACCGGGCCGAGGAGCACTGGGCCGTGGTGGAGGCGAACATGGCCTGGTTCAGCAGCAGCTACGCCGCCGACCCCGACCGCGTCCTCGACGTCGTCCGCCGCGCGGCAGGGCCACGCGACCGCCTCACTCCCCGCGACCAGGCGTTCATCCGGCCCGCCCGCTGACCCGGATAACCAATACCGCGTAGGGTCGCCCGGTGAACGCGTACGACATCGCAGCGCAGCTGCCGCCCATCGAGCAGTTGCGCGCTCGCGGCAAGGCCCTCGCCGTGCTGGAACGTATCATCGACAGCTCGGGGGCGTACTACACCTACACACGCGCGTGGGGCGAGGACGAAGCCGTACTGATGAGCAACGGCAGTGGCGACGACTGGGCTGTCGTCTTCACCGCCGACGGCGCGTTCATCTGGGTGTTCGACCACGAGTCGCCCATGTCGCCTTACCGCGATCCGGATCACGGGCTGTGGCCGGGGCTGCTCGACGGCCTGCCCCCGGTGTTCACCCCGCAGCTCAACGAGCCCGCGTTCAGCGATGATGCGGGCCAGTTCGCCGCCACCGCCGTGCTGTGGCGGCTGGCCGGCGACGACCGCTGGCGAGCCGCCGAGGGCATCGAGTTCCCGCCCGACGACAGCACGGACGGTGCCGGCATGCTCCGCATCCTGTCCGACGACATCGTCGACCGGTACACCGAGTTCGCCTCGGACTACTACGAGATCGACGTCGACCGGGCAGTCGTGGAGCATGTCGTCGCGCACCGGCCGCTCACCGATGCGGTCGTACAGGCGCTGAACCCGGAGGCAACCCTTGCCGCCCTGTACGACGACGTCGCCGCCATCGGTTATCCGATGACGGCGACGTGATGTCGTCCTACTGGTACGAGATGAAGACCGGTGAGGGCTCGATCGCGATGGTCTCCTTCGGGGAGAACGTCGGCTTGTCCTCGTCGTAGAAGTTCTTCCAGCCCCACCACACCTGGTTCGGCGCCTCGGCGCGTACGTTGTCCCAGGTCGCCATCTTCTCGCTGGCCGAGCCGAACCCGTCGGCGTGGATCACCACAGCCAGCTCGTCCAGGTTGGTGTCGATGCCCGTGCGGCCGGAGATCATGTCGGTGCGGAACTGGTGCAGCATCAGGATCTTCTGCGGCAGGTGGCGGCTGCGGGTCAGCTCGGCGAGCCAGGTGGCCGTCTTGTTGATCTCGTTCGCGCCGACGGAGCCGATCTGCACCATGTGCTGCTGGTGGGGCGCGAGCCGCCACTCGGGGTCGAGCGCGAGCCCGACGTGCGGCTGCACGAGCAGTTCCTCGTAGCGCTTGGCCTGGGTGAGGAAGTCGGTGCGGCCGGGCTGCAGGTCGAGCAGCACGTAGATCCCGGCGGCGGCGGCCGCCTCGACCCAGGGGCGCAGGTGGTCGACGGTCGACTCGTTGGAGTAGTCGCCGTCGGGGCCGGCGTCGCTGGAAGCCACCGTGGTGATGATCTCGAAGGCGGGTACCACCAGGCCCTTGTCGATGTCGGCGTACTGGGCGGCGACCTTGCGGGCGCGCTTGACCGCGGCGTCGACGCCCTGCTCGCCGAGCGAGCCGAGGCCGGAGTCGCCGGGGTGGCCGTACAGGGCGACCATGCGGCGGTCGGGGAACACGACCTGGCGGCCGCCGGGCAGCAGGGTTCCGGTCGCGGCGGTCTCGATCCGGTTGCGCAGCCGCGCCGCGTCGCCGAACGCGCTGCCCAGTGCCATGACGTGGGCGGCCGGGCGGCCGGTGAGCGCCTTGATCACGGCGTCGTCGGCGCGCGGGTCGGGGTCCTTGAGCACGAGCACCTGGGCGCGGCTCGCCTTCGCGGTGGCGGTGGCCGCGGCGGCGTCCGGCCCGTCGAGGGTCAGCACGACGAGCTGGTCGAGCGGGGCAACGGAGCCGAGCTTGGGCAGTCCGCCGTCGAACGGCTTCACGGCCTGGCCCTCGGTGGCGTGGTCCTTGGCCCAGGCGGCCGCCGCGGCTCCGACCGGGATCAGGGTCTCGGGTGCGAGGCGGCCCAGCTCGTCGCGGACCGCCGCGGCGGTGCCGTCGGCCGCCGCCGTGAGCAGCACCGGTACGCCGAGTTGTTCGGCGGCGGAACCGGCCTGGGCCAGGCTCGGCGCGTCCTGCTCACCGACGAGCACGACAGCCGGGGCGTGGCTGAACAGCGAGCGGCTGGCCTGGACCGCGAGTTCCGCGCCGGTCGCGCCGGTCACGACGGTGGTCAGCTCGGTCGGCATGACGGTGCGGGAGGCCGCCCGCGAGTCTGCGTTGAAGGCCGCGGTGCAACCGCCGGCCAGCAGGACGCCGGTGAGCAGGATGGGACGAAGCCGGGATACGTGCATGGTGCGCCTCACAGAGAACAGCAACCGCCAAAGTGGGACATTATGCCCAAACGGTAACCGCCTGATCACTCTCTGTCCGGCTGATACGCCATTTCGCCGCGAACCAGTCGACCGCCACGATGCGCGGTACAGCTAGCGGGCGTCGTCGATCGTGGGTGACGGGTGGACCACCGCTGTCAGCGTGTCCCCCGAGCCGTCGAGGCACATCACCCGACGCAGTTCGACGCCGACGGTATCGGCGACCGTCGCGTCGACCACCCACGACGCCGCGTCGGCACCCGAGATCCAGCGCACCCGCGCGCCGCGCAACCGCTCGCCGCGCGCCGTCATCGCACGCCACCAGGTCTGGAACGCGGGCGTACGCCACACCAGCAGCGGCACGTCCCGCGTGCCAGCCTCCCGCCACGACCCGGTCCCCACGAGCCCGAGCGTGGCCGAGACCGTCTCCGGCAGCGTGTCCGCGACCGGAGCCTGGTGCAGGTCGGCGAAGTGGCGCAGGTAGTGGACGCTGTGCGCGTGCGGTGGCATGCCGAGCACCACCCGGCCGCTGCCCTCGTACCTGCCGAACTCGACGTTGGTGGTCAGGCCGGGGGTGCCGGGCATCTCCCGGGGCACCCAGAACAGGATCGTGTCGACGACCGACATCCACCGGTCCTCCCACACCTGGTGCACGTATCCCTCAGGCGGGTGACGCCGGTCGCGCGGCTCCGGCACGAACACGGCGAGCAGCCCGGGGGCGGACCAGCGTTCCTCGATCAGCCGGAGCGCGCCGGGCCGCCATGACGGCAGGTCGGGATCGCGAGGCATCGGACCCGCCACGAACACCGACGCGTGCCAGCCGCCGGGCGGCTCCTCCCCGGCGTGCACGACGGCGATCCGTGCGGGGGTCACAGCGCGACGCCGACCCGCTCGCAGAGTCCCCGCAGCTCCACCCAGCCGGTGCCACGGCGCGCGCGTTCCAGCATCCCCCGGGCGGTCTCCTGCACGATCGGCGACATCCGAACCCGCTGCGGAGCGAGGCGTTCGGCGAGCAGGAACTGGCGGATCGCGGCCTGGTCCTGGCCGATGTTGGCCAGCGCCCGCGCGACGTCGATGTGGAAACCCGCCTGCCGTGACACGACGGGCACGTCGTTCGGGTTCACGTGGCGCGCGATCTCGACGGCCCGCCCCGGGTGAGCGCCGTCGGCGTCCATGTTGACCTGCCAGAACCTGATGTTGGTGGGGCCGAAGTTGAGGCCCAGCGCGGCGCTCTGCCCGGTCAGCTCGGCCAGCCGCTCGGCCTCGGCGACGGCGCTCGCGGCCCCGCCGACGTCGCCCTGGGCGTAGCGGGTGAACGCGGCCACCATCAGCAGCTGGCCGAGCATCTCGCGCCCGTCCGGCAGGCCGGGGGCCTGTTCCAGGTCGGCGACAGCCCGGTCGGCGATGCGCTGGGCACGGGGGTACAGGCCGCAGCCTGCCGCGGCGTGCGCCTGGGTCCACGCGGACAGGCCCATGACGACGGGGTCGCCGAGGGCGGTCGCGGCCTGGCGGCTCCGGTCGGCGATCATGACGGCGCTCGCCGGGTCGCCGAGGTAGCGGACCACGAACGACGCCGTCTCCTGTGCCAGGACCAGGCCGCGCAGCGCCCGGGGCCGGTCCTGCCCGAACGACGTGGCGTGCAGGCCTTTCAGCAGCTCCGGGAGCACCGTCGAGGCGCCGGTGTAGTCACACTTGAAGCGGAGGCTCTGCGCGAGGTCGAGGCGCTGGAGGAGCAGGTCCATGGGCACGGGTGCGGCCAGCGGCGGATCTTCGAGGTCGGCCTCGATGACGGCCTGCATCGTCTGGGCTACAGCGGTGCGGGTGTGCGCGTAGTCGCCCGCCACCAGTCCGGCGGCACCGGTCAGGTCCGCCAGCGATACCTTGAGCGCCTGCGCGATGTCGGCGAGCTGGAAGCGGTTGTCGGCGCTGCGCTGACCCTTCTCGATACGCCCCCATTGGGTGTGGGATATCCCGGCCAGCGCGGCGGCGTGCCGCACGGAGTAGCCGCGGATCTCCCGCAATCGCTTGATCTTGTCCCCGATCGGTTCGGGTGACGGGCGTTCGGGTGACTTCATCACGTGTCCTACGAGGTAGGCGAGGGGCGCTCACTCCAGATTAGAGGCCGCGGTGCCAAATGGTGCCACCCGCAGTGGTGAACCTCAATACCGTCATAGACAGGGCCCGTGTCGGAAACCCACGCCTGGCACCCCCGCCCCGCCCGGTGCCACCGCGCGAACGGAGGCCGACGATGTCAACGCTGGACGCGATAGCCGGCCTGGTCGTCGGCCTGACACTGGGCACGCTCGCCGGCCGGTGGCTGCGTCGCCGCTCCCCCACCGCGGCGGCGCTCGCCGAGGACGTGCCGATCACCTGGTGCGGCAACTGCGGGCAGCCGACCGCCGCGCTCTGCCACGAGCACAAGCGGCAGGCCTCGGCTCGCCAGCGTGACCGCTGAGACCCCCTGCGACCAGCCGAAACCAGCGTCCGTCCCGAGGCAGCCGACTTAAGCTGTACTCGTTCGAGTGCCCTGGACGCGTCCGGCACCGGGACGTCGGGGCACGGAGTCCACGACAAAGGCCGTGATGGCGATGTTGAGGCAATCCCGGGCGTATGTCACGTCGCGCGCCGCGCGGCTGGCCTGTGCGGCGCTGCTGGTCGTCAGCTGGTCGTTCGTCGCCGTGCCACCGAGCGCCGCGTACAGCGCTCCTGTCGCGCAGGCCTGCGCTTCACCGGTGACGGGCGCGACTGCACCCCCGGGAGGGACCGTGCTGAAGCCGATCGACCAGGCGGCGCTGCAGGCTGCCGTGGACGCTGCGGCCAAACGGATGCTGGTGCCCGGAGCCGTCGTGCTGCTGTGCACACCGCAGGGCGCGTACACGGTGCTGTCGGGGACCCTGCAACGGGGCGCGCAGCAGCCACCCGCGACGGGCACACACTTCCGGATCGGCTCGAACACCAAGACCATGACCGCGGCGACGATCCTGCTGCTGGCCCAGGAGGGCAGGCTCAAGCTCAGCGACCCGATCTCGGCGTACGTCCCGAACGTGCCCAACGGCCAGAACATCACTCTCGAGCAGCTGCTGAAGATGCGCAGCGGCCTGTACAACTACACGAACGCGCCGGAGTTCTCGGTGACCCTGGACGCCGACCCGGCCAAGGTCTGGACGCCGCAGGAGGTGCTGGACATCGCGTTCCAGCGGCCGCCGAACTTCGCGCCGGGCACGGAGTACGAATACGACAACACCAACTACGCGCTGCTCGGCCTGGTTGCGGAGAAGGTCGGCGGGAAGCCGCTGGGCGAGCAGTTCACCGAGCGCCTGTACCGGCCGCTCGGGCTCGGCCAGACCCTGCTGCCCGCGCCGGAGGACGCCACCATCCCTGATCCGGGTGCGCACGGCTACCTCTACGGTGGCTCCGCGCACGCGATGACCGACGCGCCGTACCCGGCGGACATGCAGGCGGCGATGCGGGCCGGGTCGGTGGAGCCGATCGACTACACCAACCAGAATCCGTCCTACGCGACCGCCGCCGGAGGGGCGATCTCCACGGCGGAGAACATCGCGGTGTGGATCCGTTCGCTGGTGACCGGCAAGGTGCTCGACGCCGACATGCAGCAGCGGTGGCTGGACAGCCTCCAGGCCGAGAACCCCGACGGCGGCCCGAACGGGCAGCGGTACGGGTACGGCATCTCGTACCAGCGGTTCTCGCCGGACGCCGCCGTCTACTTCCACGGCGGCGAGATGCCCGGCTTCAACTCGTTCATGGGTTACGACCCGGACAACGACGTGACCCTCGTGGTCTGGACCAACCTGACCGTCGACGACGACAGCCGCCCCACCGCCAACGCCCTGCTCCCCACCATCCTCAACCAGATCTACGCCAACCTCGACCTGCCCACCACCCCCGACCCGTCGCCCACGCCGACGAGGTGACGGAAGCCCACGCGCAGAGATCGCTGTCTGCGGTCAAAAGGTGAGGTCTGACCGCACTTTCTGACCGCAAACAGCGATCTTCGGTCGGAGCCCGTGAGGAAGGGCACCTTCCGCAACGCATGGCGATGGGAAGGTGCCCTTCCTTCACTCAGGCGAAGGCTTTCACCTCCAGCAGGCCCAGGGAGGCCGTGCCGGTGGCGGTGAGGGAGACGCGGAGGCGGGTGGTGCTGACCGCCGTGAAGTTCACCGTGTTGTAGGCGTTCTTGGTGAGGGTGTACGAGCCGGCGCCGGGGACGTCGACGTAGGCGCTGCCGTTCCAGTACTGAAGTTTCCAGGTGGAAGGCATGTCGATGCCGCCCTCGTCGTCGAAGAAGTAGACCTGCGCCTGCTTCACCGACTGCGCCGACGACCACTGGACCTCGGCCCACTGGGTGCCCGTCTCGGGCCAGGTGCCCCAGCGGTTGCCCTGGTTGGTGCCGCCGTAGTTGGAGCTGGTCGGCTCGTCACCGTTGTTGATCGCCGCGCAGGCCTCCCACGCCGAGGTGTAGGAGCAGACGGGCGTGCCCGACAGGGCGAGGTTGGTCGACACCGGCGGGTCCGGCGGCTGGACGCCGCCCCGGTTGAAGATCTTGATCTCGGTGATGCCGGTCTTCGCGCCGGAGGCGTTGGTGGCCAGCACGCGGACCCGCTGGGCGCTGACCGCCGGGAAGGTGACCAGGTTGTAGTTGGCCCGCGGCGCGGCCGGGGTCTTGACCTGGCTGGCGATGTTCGTCCAGGTGGAGCCGTTGAGGTACTGGATCTGGTAGGACGACGGCGCGCGGTAGGTGGCCGACTGCGGGCGGCTGTCCTTGAAGTACACCCGCACCTCGTTCAGCGTCCGGGCGGTGCCGAAGTTGACCTCGTACCAGTCCTGCGCGTTCGGCGAGCCGCCCGCGCCCCAGAAGGGCTCGTTGATCGGGAAGCCGTCGACCGCGCCACCGGTGCCCGCACCGGAGCCGCTGTACGACGCCGACACGGTCGAGCCGGTGGCCAGGTTGGTCAGGTTCGCGGTCAGGTCGACACCGGCCTTGGCCATGATGTCGGTCAGCCGCGACTCGCTCTGCACGACCTGGTTCGGCGCCTGCAGGCCCGAGACCGCCGTGTTGAACGCGACCGTGCCGCTGGTGGTGACCGCGCCGGTCGCCGGGTCCCAGGTGACCGGGACGAGGCTGTTGACCGTGGCTACGCGGTTGCCGTTGATGAAGATGGAGTAGCCCTGCGGGATGCCGGGGTAGCGGGTCACGCCGTCGGCCGGGTCGTCCCAGACGATCGACAGGTCGCTGTTGCGGTAGCGCAGGTTGTTGATCGCGAAGTGGGTCCAGCCGATGTTGATCGGCGACAGCTCCACCTTGTTGTCGTTGCGCGGCCGCAGGCCCGCCACGTCCTCGATCACGGTCCAGTTGCTGGAACCGAGGATGTTGTGGTGGATCCAGGAGCGGTACTGCACCGACGAGCCGTTCCAGTCGGCCCAGAACTCGTTGGCGTCCGGGTACTGGGTGTTGCCGTTGGGGTACTGCGCCCAGGCGTTCCAGTACAGCAGCTTCTTGTAGTCCTGGGCGTTCATCCACGCGTTCGGGTAGTTGCGCAGCACCGAGGAGTACAGCCGGAACTGCACGGTGGAGTTGATGGTGGAGAAGTTGTTCGAGCCGGGCTGGCCCTGCGCGGCCGCAGCCGCCTTGTCCACCTGGTTGGCCGTGTAGAACGGGAAGATCGGGTACTGGGCCGGGTTGTCGTACAGCCGCAGCGCCTGCTTGTACTGGTCGGTGTTCGGGATGGCGTTGACCGCGAACGGGTAGTAGTTGTTGATCTCCTTCCACGGGTTGAAGGTCCCGTCGGGGTACCGGTGCTCGAACAGCTGCCGGCTGGAGTTCCACAGCACGCTCGTGATCGCGTTCTTGATCCGGGTGGCCAGGGTGCGCATCTCGGCGGCCTTGGCCGTGTTGCCGATCGCGTCGTACGCCTCAGCCGCCGCGAGCGCGCCCGAGTACTGGTAGGCCGACTCGGCGCGGTCCATCCGGCCCGAGCGGTAGTGGAACGACACCGCGTCGGCGTCGTTACCGGTCAGCGCACCCCAGTCGTACTCGATGAGCCCGTTGTTGTTCGTGTCGTAGAAGGCGAGCTGGCCCTTGACGTCACCCTCGGCGTACTTGGCGATGTTGCCCGCGATCGCGGGCTGGCCGCCGTAGATCTGGTACGCCTTCCACGCCGCCTCGGCGATGTACTGCGTGTAACTGTTGGACCAGTTCTCCGGATCACCCGGATTGTCCAGGAAGCGGCCGCCCTTGGAGACCTGCCCCGTCGACAGCACGTTGCCGTACGCGTAGATCGGGTTGCGCAGGTACTTCAGGTCGTCGATGTGCATCGGCTGGGTCAGCACGATCGCGTTGTTGTAGCCGAGCACGCCCTCGGTCGACGTCGGGAACTGGAACGTCTGCCCTGGGATGTCGGCGTCGAGGTTGTTGAAGCGCATCAGCCACCAGCGGTAGTAGATGTTCTTCTTGATCGCGGGCTCCGCGACGTCGATGTAGGGCAGGTTCTGCGCCCACCACAGGTTGTACGCCCGCACGTGGGTCGCGAACGCGGTCGCGTTGCTGTAGCCCGCGTAGGTGTTGTACTCCGTCAGCGACGCCGGGATCTCGTTGGTGACGAAGCCCATGACCACCTTGGCGGTCACGGTCGCGCCCGCGGCGATGGTCACCGAGCGGTTGAGGCCGCCGCTGGAGACGGTGAACCCGTCGCCGGTGATACGCGGGTACAGCGTGGTCAGGTTGTTGTACGCGTTGACCTGGCCGGTCAGCTCGCTGCCGCTGCCGGACGTGGCGAACGGCGAGGTCGCGCGCAGCTGCAGCGTGGTGGAGCTGCTGCCGCCGTTGGTGATCGACAGGTTCGTCACGGCGACGTTGTTGTCGGTGATGAACTTGGTCTGGTTGATCGTGACCGAGCCGCTGGTGTGCACGCTCTTCCAGTGGCTGGGCGCCTGCCAGCGGGAACCCACCTGCTCGGTGAACGTGCCGGGGGTGACCGCGATGGTGTACGCGTTGCCGTTGTTGATGCTCTCCCAGTAGGCGGCCTGCCCGGCGAAGCCGAGCGTGCCCGGGGTGTGCGTCTTCATGTACAGGGCCCGGCCGCGGGACATCAGCCAGGTGCCGGCGGGGTCGTTGCCGGGACGGGCCAGCAGCCGGTCCATCCAGAAGTCGGTGCCGCCCGACTCCGCGTTGTAGATGGACTGCATCATGTTGCCGCTGGTGTAGGCGACCGGCGGGGCCGGGATGGCCGGGCCGCTGAACGTGGGGAAGCCGATGGTCTGCGCAGCCATCGCCGGGTTGGACGCCTGTACGGCGATCACTCCGGTGGCCAGTACTGCGGACAGGCCGAGTGCCAGGCTTCTGCGCCGGTGGCGCGAAAGCAGTGGCATGGTGTTCACCTCCACATGGGGGACGGTTGTGGGACGCGGTGAGTGTTCGGCGGTGAGAGGTCTGGTGACCCGGCCGCGCCCGCCGGGTAGGCGGTGCGGGCGCGGCCGGGGGTCAATCGGGCTGCTCAGCCCTTCAGCGCGCCGGAGGTGAACCCCCGTACGTAGCTGCGCTGCATGAAGGCGAACAGCAGGAGGCAGGGCACGGCCATGAAGACCACCCCGGCCTCCAGTGCGGCGTAGTCGATGGAGCCGTGGCTGGCGGTGCGCATGTTGACCACGGCGAGCGTGGTCGTGAACTGGTCCGTGGAGTTCAGCAGGATCAGCGGGGCGAAGAACTCGCTCCACGAGGTCAGGAACGCGAACAGGCCGACGGTGATCAGGCCGGGCTTCACCGCGGGCAGCATGATGCGGATCAGGGTGGAGACGCTGTTGCAGCCGTCGACCTGCGCCGACTCTTCGAGCTCACGGGGCACCGCTTCGAAGGAGTTGCGCATCATGAAGATCGAGAACGGCAGCTGGAACATGATCAGCACCAGGCTCAGGCCGATCAGGCTGTCCTGCAGGCCGATCCAGCCGAGCAGGACGTACAGGGCGATGAGGATGGTCGCGTACGGCACCATCAGGATCGCCAGCGTGAGCAGGAACAGCAGGTCACGGCCGGGGAAGCGGAACCGGCCGAAGGCGTAACCGCCCAGCGTGGCGACCAGCAGCGTGCCGATCACCGTCAGCGCGCTGACCGTCAGGCTGTTGACGACGTGGTGCAGGCGGATGCCGTTGTCCGAGGTGAACAGGCGGTCGTAGTTCTCCAGCCCGAAGCCGCTGTTGGTGCGCAGCGACGCCCAGCCGCTCCACAGCAGGGGCGACAGGAACAGGATCGCCAGCGCCGTGCCGGTGATGTGGTAACCCCACCGCCCGGCGAGGGAAGACCTGGTCATGAGTGCCTCTCCTAGGAGCGCCGGCGCAGCACGCCGAGCTGGATGACGTTGAAGACGACGAGCACGGCCAGCAGCGCGACCGAGATGGCGGCGGCGGAGCCGAGGTCGAGGCGGATGAAGGCCTCCCGGTAGATCACCATGACCAGCGACGTGGTGCTGTTGTCCGGGCCGCCGCGGGTGAGGATCCAGAACTGGTCGAACGCCAGCAGCGAACCGGTGATCATCATGGTGAGCACGAGCGCGATCGTCGGGCGCATCAGCGGGATGGTGACCCGGCGGAACGTCTGCCAGCGGCTCGCGCCGTCGATGCGGGCCGCCTCGTACACCTCCAGCGGGATCGCCTGCAGCCCCGTGAGCAGGATCAGCATGTTGAACCCGGCGAAGCGCCACAGCACCAGCACCATCGCCGAGCCGAGTGCGGACTCCGAGCTGCCGCTGGTCCAGGAGACGTACCCTTCGATCAGGCCGATCTTGCGGAGCAGGTCGCTGATCGGGCCGATCTCGTCGGACAGCAGACCCAGGAACAGCAGCGACGCGCTGGCGAAGCCGACGGCCATGGGCAGCAGGAACGCCGTACGCAGGAAACCGACCCCGCGCCGCCGCTGCTGCACCAGCAGGGCCAGCCCGAACGCGACGACGAACAGTCCCACCGTCATCAGCACCGTGTACTTGACGGTGAACCAGACCGCCGAGGCGACCAGCTCGTTGTCGGCGATGCGGGTGTAGTTGTCGGGCACGTTCATCGTCGGCGCGCCCAGCAGCGGCCACCTGTGCAGCGACATCCAGCCGACCAGCACCAGCGGCACCAGGAAGAACAGGCCGACCATGACCGCGGTGGGCATCGCGTAGAGCGCCCCGAGCGCGGCCCGGCTGCGGGCGGCGCTGCGCCCGAACCGCTTCGGCGGCCGGGGCGCCTCCGGGGCGGGCAGCGGTCGCGCCTTGCCGCTGCGGGACGGGGTGAGCGTGGACATCGCATCTCCGGGGTCGGTCGGGAGAGGTGGCCCGGCCGCCGGGGTAGGGCGGCGGCCGGGCCGGGTACGGGTCAGCCTTGCTGGAGGGACTTGGTGATCGCGGTGTTGCCGTCGGTCAGGGACTTGGCGGCATCACCGAACAGCGCTCCTCGGACCGTCTGCAGCCAGGGGCTCTGCGGGTCGTTGAAGGAGGCGTTGAAGTTCTTCGCGTACGGCGTCTTGCCCTTGGCGACCAGGCTGTTGATGAGCACGATGCGCGGGTCGGCCGAGGAGTACTTGTTCGACGCCAGGTCGGTGCGGATCGGCACGCCCTTGTTCTTGGCGATGATCTCGACCTGGGCCTCCTCGGACATCGTCCAGAGCAGGAAGTCCCAGGCCTGGGCGGCCTTGGTGCTGGTGGCGCCGACGCCGATCGCGTCACCGCCGATGAAGGTGGAGTCGCCGCCGTCGGGCCCGCTGATCGGCGCGACGCCCATCTTCACGCCCTTCTCCTCGATGAGGCCCAGCCACACCGACGGCCCGGGGGCGATGCCGATCTTGCCACTCTGCAGCGCGCCGAGCCAGGTCGGACCGGCCTCGTCCTTGGACGCCGGAGCCGCCACGCCCTCGTCGTACAGGGCCCGGTAGAGCGCGAAGACGTCGGCCATCTCCTTGGAGTCGACCTTGGCGTTCTCGCCCTTGGCGTCGAGCACGTCGCCGCCCGCGCCCCAGACCGAGGGCCAGAAGGTGAACTCGACGCAGCCGCCGCAGTTGCCGCCGAAGTAGGTGCCGTTCACGTCGCCGCCCAGCTTGTCGATCTTGCGGGCGTGCTCGGCGAACTCCTTCAGCGACGTCGGGCCCTTCTCCGGGTCCAGGCCCGCCTTGGTGTAGAGGTCCTTGTTGTAGAGCATCACCGACATGTCCACGGTGTGCGGGACGGCGTAGTTCTTGCCCTCCCAGGTGCCCGCGTTGAGGTGTCCGGGCGACACCTTGTCCTTGAGGCCGCTGGCCGCCAGGCGCTCGGTCAGGTCCGTCCACAGACCCTGCGAGGCGTACTGCGCCGCGAAGACGACGTCCGCGCCGAACAGGTCCGGCAGCGCCTTCGCGCCCGCCGCCGAGGCCAGCTTCGCCGGGTACTCCTCGTTCGGGTACGACGTGACGGTCACCTTGTTCTTGTGCGTCTTGTTGTACGCGTCGGCGTACGCCTTCGACACCGACTCGGTTGCCGCCCGGGTCCACAGCGTGAGCTGCGCACCGTCGTCGACGCCGGCGGTGCCCGAGGCGCCGGGAGCCGCGGGGTCGTCGCCGCCGCACGCGGCGACAGCGGTCACCAGCAGGGCCGCCGCCGTGACGGCGAGCGCCCGAAGTCCTCTAGATCTCACAAATCTCTCCTTCCATCGGTATGGCGCGAAGCGGTGGAGCCGGAACCCGGATAGTCGCCTGATCCGCGGCGAGCCGGGTCCCCAGGTGCGGTGGTGCGGTGGTGCGTTCGCGGTGAATCAGGTGGTGGGCAGCCAGACCCGCATGGTGGAGGGTCCGCCGCGAGCCCAGCGGTGGTACGGGACCAGGGGAACGTCCAAGGTGGTACGCCGCCCGACGGGGCCCGCGTCGGCGTACGGCCAGGGCCGCTCGGGCAGTTCCTCGGCCACGCCGCGTACGGTCACCCCGCCGTCGGCGGCCGGATCGGTGCCCGCGTCGACGCGCAGGCTGTCCAGGTCCAGCGCACCGCCGGCGGACTCCGCGCACAGCACGATCGGCCCCTGCTCCACCGCCACGCAGCCTCTGACCGCGTCGATACGCGGGTCGGGGCGGGTGAACCGGGGCCGCATCGGCAGCGCCAGCACGATCCGGTCGCCGACGGCGAAGTCCCGCCGCAGCACGACCCGGTCACCCGTGGCCTGCTGCGGCTCGCCGTTGACGGTGACCGTCGCGCCCGCCGCCCACGAGGGCAGCCGCAGCGCGAGCGTCCACGGGCCGGGTTCGGCCGCGGTCACCTCGATGCCGACCGTGCCCTCGTCGGGATAGCCGGTCCGCATCCGCAGCCCGACCCGCCGCCCGTCGGCCAGCGCCGTGTCGATGTCGGCGTCGGCGTACTGGTGCACGCGCAACCCGTCATCGTCGACCGAGGCGACGTAGGTGGAGAGGCTGGCCAGCATCCGGGCCGTGTTGGCCAGGCAGCAGGACACCTCGAACCACGGCGCGCGGGGGCCGCCGCCGAAGCCGAGCTGCTCCACGTCGCCCGGCAGCACCGCGGTCAGCGAACGCTGGTGCAGCGTGTGGGCGTAGAAGAACGACCGGCCGTCGTCGCCGATCGCGGTCGCCACGACGTTGTACAGGATGCGCTCGATGACGTCGGCGTAGTGCTCGCGGCCGGTGGCCAGCATCAGCCGCCACGCCACCATGATCGCCGCGATGCCCGCGCAGGTCTCGGAGTACGCCCGGTCGGCCGGGAGCACGAAGTCGTCGCTGAACGCCTCGTCCAGGTGCCGCGAACCCATGCCGCCCGTCAGGTACGTACGCCGGGCCAGGGTCCGGTCGAACTGCGCCGCGACCGTCTCCAGCAGTTCGTCGTCGCCGGTCTCCACGGCCAGGTCCACGACCCCGGCGGCCAGGTACAGCGCCCGCACCGCGTGCCCGCGCAGCACCTTCGCCTCGCGGACGGCGATGTCGTCGCTGAAGTAGCTCCAGCCGAACTCGTGCCGTGGCAGCGTGCGCCGCCCGCGCCGGGCCACGAACAGCGCGGCCTGGTCCAGGTAGCGCTGCTCCCCCGTGGCCCGGAACAGTTCGACGAGCCCCGGCTCGATCTCCGGGTGCCCGCAGACCGCGTCGCGGCCGGACGGGCCGAACTCCTCGCAGACGTGGTCGGCGACCCGCCGCGCCACGTTCAGCAGCGCGTCGTCACCGCTGGTGCGGGCCCGCGCCACCGACGCCTGCAGCAGGTGCCCGGCGCAGTAGAGCTCGTGCCCCCACGCCAGATCCCCGTAACGGGCCCGCTGGCCGGGCCGGCCGAACGCGGTGTGCAGGTAGCCGTCGGCGGCCTGCGCGCTCGCGATCATCGCGGTCAGCTCGGCGATCTCGGCGTCGCGGGCCGGGTCGGCCTGCCGTCCGGTCTCCCACGACATCGCCTCGATCAGCTTGTACACCTCGGAGTCGGAGAACTCGCGACCGCGCCGCTCCGCGCTGCCCCGGCCCGCTTCAGCGGTGAAGTTGCCGGTCCAGCCGAGCTTGTCCATCCATTCGCGACCGTGGTCGAGCGTCGCCCGACTGTTGGTCTCCTGCCGCTGCGCCCAGAAGCCCCCCGTGATCCGGACCTCGCTCAGGCCCAGCGGTCGCAGGACGCCTCGCGACGGCACCACGGGCCGACCTCCGGTGAGGTCGGCGGTTCGCGCCGCCACCGTCATCTCCGCCTCCAACAGACTCTCGTGACCGCGGTCACTTCGACGTTGGAGCAACCATGAATCCCGAAAACCTTTTCGGCAAGATGCTCGTCGTGTTACATCTCGATAACGTGGTGGGGGCTATGCACAGCAACGCTTCCGTGCGTAAGCTCCGACACGTTGTCGAAAAACGAGCGAAAGGCTTTCCGTGGGCAGGCGGCGATCGACGTCGGTGACACTCACCGACGTGGCACGGCTGGCGGGGGTGTCCGTGGCGACCGCCTCCAAGGCGCTCAACGCGCGCGGCGAGGTCGCGCCCGACACCCGGCTGCGGGTGCTGCAAGCGGCCAACCAGCTCAGCTTCCAGCCCAACGTGCTCGCCCGCGGACTCATCTCCGGGCGCACCCGCACCATCGGACTGCTCACCGACGAACTCGGCGGCCGCTTCTCCATCCCGATCCTGCTGGGCGCCGAAAACGCTCTCGGCAACGAGCAGATGTCGGTGCTGCTGTGCGACGCCCGCGGCGACGCGATCCGCCGCCAGCACTACATCCGGACCCTGCTCGCGCGGCAGGTCGACGGGTTCATCATCCTCGGCGACAGCAACGACCTGCGCCCCTCGCTCAGCCGCGACATCCCCGTGCCGGTCGTGTACGTGTACGGCCAGTCGACCGACCCCGCCGACCTGTCGGTGCTCGCCGACGACGAGGGCGGCGGCCGGCTGGCCATGGAACACCTGATCAGCCTGCGTCGGCGCAACATCGCCCACATCACCGGACCGCAGAGCTACCGCGCCGCCCGCGACCGCGTCACCGGGCTACAGGCCGTGCTGGCCGAGTCCGGATTGGAGCTGGTCGGCGGCGAGCCGCTGTACGGCGAGTGGTCCCAGCGCTGGGGCCGCCACGCCGCCCGCATGCTGATCACGGCGCACCCGGAGATCGACGCGATCTTCTGCGGCAACGACCAGATCGCGGCCGGGGCCGCCCAGGCACTCCAGGAGCACGGCTGCCGCATCCCCGACGACGTCGCCATCATCGGCTACGACAACTGGGAGGAGATGGCCGCCGACTGCCGGCCGCCGCTCACCACCGTCGACCTGAACCTGGAGCAGCTCGGCGCGACGGCCGTCATGCACCTGTTCGCCGCCCTCGACGGCACCCCGTCGTCCGGCGTCATCCGCCAGCCCTGCCGTCTCGTCGTCCGCGAGTCCACCGGCCCCCTCCCCCAGCAGGCCTGACGCGCCCGGCTGATGCCCTCGGCGAGTCAAGGTCTTGGATGTCGTACGGTCGGGTCATGGCGACTGAGCAGCCGACCGACATCCTGGGTGAGATCGGCGGGTTCGTGGCACGGATCCACGCGCTCGACCCGCACGCCCCCACGAGCACTGAACTCACCGTACGGATCGACGGCCGCGAAAGCCGTCTCATGCTGAGTGAGCCGGTCGCCCAGGCGCTGCGGCTGGCGTTGCAGGACTACCACGACCCCCGCGACCAGGGCCGGTGTGACCACTGCGGCGGTCCCCGGCTGGACGAGAACTTCCAGTGCCGCGACTGCGGCAGCCTCAACGGTGTGTTCGGCCAGATGCTCGCCGAGCGGGTGTTCGGCTACACCGAGCCCGAGCCGCTCCCGCCGTTGGGCGAAGGACCGGGCCGCCACTCCCGCCACGACTCCTGACCCGCCGGACCGCCACGTCGGCGCGGGACGGCCCAACCGCTCCGACCGTGGTCCCCCCACGTCCAGGTGGGTCGGGATAGGTTCGTCGTCATGCACTCCTCCACTTCCCCGCGGCTCCGGGCCGGTGTGCGCGCTCTCGTGTTGGACGAGCAGGACCGGGTGCTGCTGTGCCGGTTCACCTTCGACAAGCTCGACCAGGGCCCGATCGTGGTGTGGGCGACTCCCGGCGGCGGGGTCGAGCCCGGCGAGAGCATGCTCGATGCGCTGCGGCGCGAGCTGGCCGAGGAGATCGGGCTGGCGCTGCCCGACGACCCGCCGCACGTGTGGCATCAGGAGGTCGTGCGGCAGGGCCACATCACCGGCTACGACGGGGTCGTCAACGACATCTTCCTGGTACGCACGGCGTCGTTCACACCGCGCGGCGCGATGACCGACGAGGAGCTGGCCGAGGAGCACATCAGCGGTTTCCGCTGGTGGACGCAGCAGGAACTCACCGAGTACCGAGGCGGCGACCTGTTCGCCCCGCGAGCGCTGCCCGCCATGCTCACGACGCTGCTGGCGCAGGGCCCGCCCGCGACACCCACGCCGACGGGCCTCTGACGACCCGGCGGGGCGGCCGGCTGGCGAACGTGGCGCCCCGTCCAGCACGTTCACGACGTCGGCCGATCGCCGCCGGACTGACCTGGTCGCACCCGGGTCGCCCGGCGCGACCGCCGCGCGTCAGGGCGCGGGCCGCCAGCCGGGGTCACGTCCGGTGGCCCCCAGCAGGCGGGTGAACGGGTCCGCGTCCGGCGCGGTCGGCACGGGCTCACCGAAGACCTTCCACTCCCGCGCCATCGGCCCCATCTGCTCGACCATGAGCAGCAGTTCCTCGACCGCCGCGTGGCTCGGCGTATACCGCTGACCGGTCGCCACCGCCAGGTCCCACGGGTGCAGGGTCAGGTCGAGCAGCGCCATCCGGCCCACCGTGGGCTGCGGCAGTCCCATGCCGGGCGAGATCCCCTCCAGTGCCGCGTCGTCCGACCACGCGGCGATCAGCTCCCGTGTCTCGTCGACGAAGCGGGCGCGCCAGTCCGTGCCGAGCACGTCCGGGGTGCCGGAGAAGTCGGCCGCCTCACGGCGGGCCAGGCCCTGGAAGTTGACGACGACCTGGAACAGGTGGTTGACCAGATCGCCGACCTGGAACTCGGCGCACGGGGTGGCGGTGGCCAGTTGCTCGTCGGTGATGCCGTGGAGCACGGGCAGGGCGACGTCGGCGGACTCTCGCAGTAGTTTCGAGATCGTGGTCATCAGGCCACGCTAACCAGCGGCACCGGGAAGGTCTTGAACAAATGCGTCAGCCACGCCGGGACACCCGGGGCATCGTCGACCCCGCCGAGCTGCTGCGGCAGGTGCGGTTCCGGCGGCTGGCCCCGGCGGCGGCGCTGGCGGAACTGGTCGAGCACTACTGGTTCATCGACTGGGACCTGGACCGGCCCTTCGAGCAGCACGTCGTGGGGCATCCGGCGGTGAACCTGGTGGTGTTCCGGCCGACCGCGGACGACCCGGTGACCGCCGAGGTGTCCGGCGTCGCCACCGAGCTGTTCTCGATCAAACTGGCGGAACGGGGCTGGGTGCGTGGCGTGCAGTTCCGGCCGGGCGCGTTCCCGGCGTTCTCGGGCCGTTCCCCGGCGGAGCTGACCGGTCGGCGGGTGCCGCTGGCGCAGGTGCTGCCGGTCGCCGACCCCGGTGACCGGCTGGTCGCGGCGACCACCGACGCGGCGGCCGCCGCGGTGCTCGACGACCTGCTGCTGGGTCTGCGGCCCGCACCCGGCGAGTCCGGGCGGCTCGCGATGCGGCTGGTGGAGCGGGTGCGGCAGGACCGGGCGCTGCGCCGGGTCGAGGACCTGGCCGGGGAGGCGGGCATCTCGGCGCGCTCGCTGCAGCGGCTGTTCACCCGGTACGTCGGCATCGGGCCGAAGCAGGTGATCCTGCGCTACCGCGTACACGAGGCGATCGAGCAGGCGCGGGGCGAGGTGGACTGGGCGGCGGTCGCGGCCGAGCTGGGGTACAGCGACCAGGCGCACCTGGTCCGCGAGGTCACCGCCGCGATCGGAATGCCGCCCGCGGCGTACGCGGCTTCGCTGCACTGAATCACTCTTGAGCAATCGCTCAAACAGTCGTACAGTCTGTTTGAGCGAACGCTCAAAAGGGGGTTTCCATGCGACGAGGGCTCTACATCGAGGTCCACATCCGAGCCGACCTCGACACGGTGTGGCGGTTCACCCAGGACCCTGCCCTGCACCAGCGCTGGGACGCCCGGTTCACCACGATCGAATACCTGCCGGGCACCAGCCCGCAGCGCTTCCGGTACGCCACCCGGCTCGCCCCCGGCCTGACCGTGGCGGGCGAGGGCGTCACCGCGGGCGAGCACACCCGCCCCGACGGCACCCGCACCTCCGCGCTGCGCTTCCACTCCTGGCTGATGACCGGCTCGGGCTACTGGCGCTACGTGCCGACCCCCACCGGGGTGCGCTTCCTCACCGGGTACGACTACACGCCGCGCTGGCCGCTGCTCGACCTGCTCATGCGGCCGCTGATGGGCTGGGCGACCGCCTGGTCCTTCGACCGTCTGCGCATCTGGCTGGAGGACGGCGTGCCACCCCGCCGCTCGCCGCTGCGGCTGCTCCCCCGCTGGGGCGCGCCGTCGGCCCGCCGCTGCCTGCGCGTCCCGCCGGACCGCACCGCCGGACGCGCCCCATCCCTGCTGGAGGCACTGTGAACTCCCTGTTCCACACGGCGCTCGGTGCCGACTTCGACCGGCTGCACCCGCGCCTGCGCGAACGCTTCGGCTTCACCAGCACCGACGGCCGGGGCTGCGTCGGCAACGGGGTCATGGATCGCATCTGGCGCGGGCGCGCGTACACCCGGCCGTTTCTCGCCCTGGGCGCCCTGCGCAACATCATGTTCCCGGAGCAGGGCCGCGACGTGCCCTTCACGATCGAGAACTACGCCTACACCGACACCTACGGCCGCGAGACCCTCACCTTCGTACGCACCTTCGAACTGCACCACCGCCGACGCCGCTTCGACGCCACGATGGTGTGGGACCCGCACCGCGAGGTGATCGTCGACTACCTCGGCACCCACCAGCACATAGCCGCCGACCTGCACCTGCGCGTCGACGACGAGGGCGGCCTGCACCTGCGCAGCGGCCAGATGCGCTTGCGCGCCGCCGGCGTCGACACCGCCCTGCCCACCGCCGCCACCGCCGTCGCCGAAGTCCACGAGCGCTACGACGACACCGCCGACGTCTTCCGCATCGACGTCCGCGTGACCAACCCCTGGTTCGGCCCCGTCTTCGGCTACACCGGCGCGTTCACGCTGCGCCACGTGGACACCGAGACCACCCCGGTCCCAGCCTCGGTCAAGCCCTACCGCGAGCAGGCGCGCTACTGAGCACCAAGGCCACAGCACCCCGCCCTCTCCTCCGCACCACCACCAGCGCAACCGCCAACGCCGCCACCACCGCCGCCTTTGATAGACGTTGGCCTATGACATCGAAAATCCGCGACTCGGAATCGATGTCATAGGCCAGCGTCTATGGAGAAGCGGGGCGGAGCGCGGGATGGGACAGGTGGTGAGCGGGGGTGGGGTGTGGGGTGGGTCAGGTCACCGGGATGTCGCGGCGGCGGAGGGCGGTCAGGCCGAGCGCGGTCAGGGCGGCGGCGATGGCGGTCAGGATGATGAGCGGGGTCAGCGGTACGGCAGCAGGGCCCGGCAGGTGCGGGATGTGGCTGAACGGGGACAGGTCCAGTACGGACTGGCCGAGGTTCAGGGCCGCGCCGACCTGGCCGAGCAGCACGCAGGCCGCCAGCGCCGCCCAGCCGACGGCGGGCGACAGCCGCGGCAGCAGCCCGTACGCGGCCACGGTCAGGCCGGTCAGCACCCATACCGCGGGCATCTGCACCAGCGCCGCGCCGACGACGCGGACCACCTGCCGGCCGACCTCGCCGGTGCTGGCTCCGTACACCAGTCCCGCGAACAGGCCGGTGACCGCCATGACCACGGTCGGGCCGAGCAGCGCGAACACCAGGTGCCCGGCCGCCCAGCGCAGCCGGCCGACCCCGGCGGCCAGCACCGGTTCGCTGCGCAGCGCCGCCTCCTCGGTGCGCATCCGCAGCGCCGCCGAGACGGCGTACGCCGCGACCGCGATCGCGCCGATGCCGAGCGAGCCGCCGATGAAGATGTCGGAGGCCACGGACTTGCCACCGAGCCGTTCCATGATCTCGGTGAGCTGCCCGTTGCCTTCCAGCAGGCTGCTCGCGGTCTTGGCGACGCCGCCGAACAGGACGCCGCCGATGACGCCGAGCCCGATCGTCCAGCCGATCAGCGAACCGCGGTGCAGCCGCCAGGCCAGCCCCAACGGGCTGCGCAGCGTGGCGGAAGCCTGGGCCGGGCCGAGCCGAGGCGGCAGCAGGCCCGCGCCGACGTCCCGGGCGGCCGACAGCCGCAGCGCCACCAGCACCAGGGCCAGGGCGACGGCCGTGGTCAGCGCGAACAGCCACCACCGGTCGCCGGTGTAGGCGTGCACCTGGTAGACCCAGCTCAGCGGGGTCGACCAGCTCAGCCAGGACAGGCCGCCACCGGCGACGTCGCCGGTGCCGCGTAGCAGGAAGTCGAGGCCGAGCAGCGCCCCGGCGATGCCCCGGGCCGCGCCCGCGCCGGTGGTGAGCTGCGCGGCGAGCGCGCCGATGGCGGCGTACAGGATGCCCGCGAACGCCCAGGCCAGGCCCATCGCGAACGCGCCCGGGGCGGGGGTCTGCTGGCTGATCATGCCCAGCGCGACCAGCACACCGACCACCAGGCTCGCGCCGGAGACCGTGAGCACGGCGGCGGCGAGCGCCGCGTGGCGGCCGACGACCGTGGAGCCGAGCAGTTCGCGGCGTCCGGCCTCCTCCTCGACCCGGGTGTGCCGGATGACGACGAGCAGGGCGATCAGTCCCATGATCACGATGCCGGTGGCGGAACGCCAGAAGATCAGCGCGCCGAGGCTCGGCTCGGCGGGCTTCGGGCCGTAGAACAGCACCAGCAGCGGACTGCTGGCCAGTGAGTCGATGTAGCCCTGCCGACCGGCGTCGGTCGGGTAGAGGCTCGCCGTGCCGGAGGCCAGGCCGACCGGCAGCAGGGCCATGCACAGCATCCAGATCGGCATCAGCACCCGGTCGCGGCGCAGGATCAGCCGGATCAGCGTGCCCGTACCGGTGAGGGAGGTCATCGCACCGGCTCCGTCTCGTAGTGGCGCAGGAACAGCTCCTCCAGCGTCGGCGGCTGGCTGACCAGGCTGCGTACGCCATGGGTGGTGAGCTGGCGCAGCACCGCGTCGAGCTCGGCCTGGTCGACCTGGAAGCGCACGGTGGCCCCGTCGGTCTTCAGGTCGTGCACGCCTGCCAGCTGGGCCAGGCCGTTCGGCGGGGTGGCCAGCTCGGCGGTGATGTGGGTGCGGGTCAGGTGGCGCAGCTCGGCCAGGGTGCCGGTCTCGACGGTGCGGCCGAGCCGGATGATGCTCACCCGGTCGCAGAGCGCCTCGACCTCGGACAGGATGTGGCTGGACAGCAGCACGGTGCGGCCGTTGCGGGTCTCCTCGGCGACGACCTGGCGGAAGACCTCCTCCATCAACGGGTCCAGGCCGGAGGTCGGCTCGTCGAGCAGCAGCAGTTCGACGTCGGAGGCGAGCGCGGCGATGAGCCCGACCTTCTGCCGGTTGCCCTTGGAGTAGGCGCGGCCCTTCTTCCTCGGGTCGAGGTCGAAGCGCTCCAGCAGGTCCTTGCGCTTGCTCGCGTTGAGGCCGCCGCGCAGCCGGCCGAGCAGGTCGATGACCTCGCCGCCGGAGAGGTTGGGCCAGAGGGTGACGTCGCCGGGCACGTATGCCAGGCGGCGGTGCAGCGCGACCGCGTCGCGCCAGGGGTCGCCGCCGAGCAGCGTGGCGGTGCCTCCGTCGGCCCGCAGCAGGCCGAGCAGGATGCGGATCGTGGTGGTCTTGCCGGCGCCGTTCGGGCCGAGGAAGCCGTGCACCTCGCCGCGGGCGACCGTCAGATCCAGGCCGTCGAGGGCCTTGGCCTGGCCGAAACTCTTGGTCAGGCCGACCACTGAAATGGCGTTGTCCATGTTTTGGACGCTACACTCATTTCACAAGTTTGTGAAAGTACGAAAGCTATTCTCTTGACGAAATCTTGACGGAGGTCACGGTGGCATACTCCCCGCCGCAGCGCGACGAGCAGGCGATGCGCAGCTTCGTCGAGAACATGGCCAGGCTGCTGGCCGACTGGGGCTTCCCGCGGATGGCCGGACGCGTGGTCTTCACCCTCATGGCCGCCGACGAACAGGCCCTGACCGCCGCCGAGCTGGCCGAACGCCTCGGCGTCAGCCCGGCTGGCATCTCCGGGGCGATCCGCTACCTGGTCCACCTGAACATGGTCGCCCGGGAGCCGGTGCCCGGCTCGCGCCGCGACCGCTACCGCATGGTCGACGACTCCTGGTACGAGGTGACCGTCGCCAAGATGAGCCTGCTCAAGACCATCAGCGACGCCGCCGACCAGGGCGTCGCCGCAGCGGGCGGGGAGAACACCCCCGCCGGGGCCAAACTAGCCGGAATGCGCGACTTCTACGCCTGGGTCCAGGACAACATGCCCGCCCTGCTCGCCCAGTGGGCCGCCCACAAATCTCGCCTCCACCACCCCCCACCCGCCTGACGGCACCCGCACCCTAGCCCCAGCCCCAGCCCCAGCCCCAGCCCCAGCCCTAGCCCTAGCCCTAGCCCCAGCCCCAGCCCGATGATCGCCGTTTGCGGTCAGAACCTGCGGTCCAACCCGAGTTTCTGACCCGAAACAGCGATCTTGCAACCTGGTCGGCGACCGGAACGAGGCAGGGCGCGCGAGCGCCGCCCGGCGCGGCCCGGCAGGCTCGCCGACTCACCTGGCAGGCTGGCCGGCGGGCCTGGCAGGCTGGCCGGCGGGCCTGGCAGGCTGGCCGGCGGGCCTGGCAGGCTGGCGGGACGGATCGAGGTAGGGGTGGAGATGGCGCGGCAGACCAGGTGGGTGACCGGGACGGCGGGCGGCCACGCCCAGCGGATGGCCGACCGGTTCCGGCAGATGGCGGCCGAAGGCCACGATCTCGCCGGCGAGGCGCGGACCCTCGACGCGATCATCGCGCGCGGGTCGACGGTGCTCGACGCGGGCTGTGGCAGCGGCCGGGTCGGCGCGGCGCTGGTCGAGCGCGGCCACACCGTGCTCGGCGTCGACGCCGACGCAACCCTGATCGAGGCGGCCCGCCAGGACTATCCGGACATCGAGTGGGTCGTCGGCGACCTGACCGAACTGGATCTGCGCGCGGACGGCGAGCCACGGCTGTTCGACGCCGCGATCCTGGCCGGCAACGTGATGCTGTACCTCGCACCGGACACCGAGGCCGAGGTGCTGCGCCAGGTCGCCGCCCACGTGCGGCCCGACGGTCCGGTGGTGGTCGGCTTCGGCACCGGACGCGGCTACGACCCGGCCGACTTCGACGCCCACGCCGCCGAGGCCGGGCTGCTCGTCGAGCACCGCTTCGCGACGTGGGACCTGCGGCCATGGCACCCGGACGCCGACTTCGCGGTCACCATCCTGCGCCGCCCGGCCTGACCCCGCCGCCGACGGTTCGAGATCGCTGTTTCGGGTCAGAACCTGGGTTCTGACCGCAGCTTCCGACCCGAAACAGCGATCTTCGCCCGCCGCGCAAGGTCAAACCGGCGGACGCGCCCGGTTTGCGGGCGGCGGGCGTTCGGCTCGCGTCGCGTCAGGGCTATTCGGGGACCTCGCCGTCGGTTTGCGGAGCCGGGTCAGGACGGTGGAGCCCTTCGGTGAAGGCTCGGTCGGCGGCTGCCGCCTCTGCCGCGGTCAGGCCCGCCGGTGGCGGCACGGCGGGGAGGTTGAGCACCATGGTCAGGCCGCCGCCGGGTGTCGTCTCGGGTAGCAGGGTGCCGCCCATCGCCTCGACCAGGCCGCGGGACAGGGCCAGCCCCAGCCCGACGCCGGTGTCGTTGTCGCGGTCGCCGAGCCGCTGGAACGGCAGGAACACCTGGTCGCGCTGCTCTTCCGGGATACCCGGTCCGTGGTCGACGACGCGCAGTTCGACCACGTCGCCGTGCTCGCTCGCGGTGACCAGCGGCGGGCGGTCCGGCGGGCTGAACCGCAGCGCGTTGCTGACGACGTTGACCAGCACCCGCTGGAGCAGGCCCGGATCGGCGCGTACCGCCGACAGGTCGTCCGGGATGCGCACCCGGACCTCGCGGCCGGGCGCGCCGAGCTCGTCGAGCGCCGTCGGCACCGCCTCGTCCAGCCACATGTCGACCGCGGCGACGCCCAATGCCCCCGCCTGCAGGCGGCTCATGTCCAGCAGGTTCGCGACCAGCCGGGACAGCCGGTCCAGCGACTCGGCGGCGGTGGCCAGCAGCTCACGCCGGTCCTCGTCGCTGAACGCCACGTCCTCGCTGCGCAGGCCCTCCACCGCGGCGGCGGCCGAGGCCAGCGGCGTACGCAGATCGTGGCTGACGGCGGCGAGCAGCGCCGTACGCATGCGGTCGGCCTCGGCCAGCGGCTTGGCCCGCGCGGCTTCCACGGTCAGCCGCTGCTGGCGCAGCGCGAGCGCGGCCTGGGCCGCGAACGCCTCGATGACGCGCCGGTCGGCGGCCGCCGGGGCGGGACCGCGCAGTACCAGCGTGACCTGGTCGTCCACGGCCACCACGGTGTCGCCCTGCGACGGGCTGAAGCAGGGCTGGCCGCCGACGGTCGCGGCGACCAGCCACGCGCCGGGGTCGCCCTGGCAGTCGGGGCCGGGTGGGTCGTCGCCCCGGCGTTCCAGCACCGTGACCGAGTCGAGCTGGAACGTCTCCCGCAGGTTCTCCAGCAGCGCCTGCAACGGGCTCGTGCCGCGCAGCACGCTGCCCGCGACGGTGGCCAGGGTGCTCGCGTCGGCCGAGGCGCGGGCGGCCTCGCGGGTACGCCGGGCGGCCAGGTCCACCACCGCGCTGACCGCGACGCCGACCAGGATGAACACGGCCAGCGCGAGCACGTTCTCGCGCTCGGCGATGGTGAAGTTGCGCAGCGGTGGGGTGAAGAAGTAGTTCAGCAGCACCGAACCCGCGACCGCGGCCAGCAGCGCGGGCCACAGCCCGCCGACCAGAGCCACTACGACGACCATGGCCAGGAACAGCAGGATGTCGCTGGCCAGCGACAGTTCCGCGCCCAGGGTCTGCAGCACGACCGTCAGCAGCGGCAGGCCGAGCACGGCGAGTGCGAAGCCGCTCAGCCGGCGCGCCGGGGACAGGGCCGAGGCGCCGCCGCCGAGCAGCGGCCGCTGTCCGCGTCCGATCCGTTCGTGCGGGACCAGGTGTACGTCGATCGCGCCGGACAGGGCCGTGGTGGTCACCCCGACGCCGGGCGACAGGATCTGCGCCAGCCGACCGCGGCGGCTCGCGCCGAGCACGAGTTGCGTGGCGTTGGCGCCGCGGGCGAAGTCGAGCAGCGCCTGCGGCACGTCGGCTCCCGCGACCTGGTGGTAGGTGCCGCCGAGGCTCTCCACCAGCATCCGCTGCTTGGCCAGCAGTGCGGGGTCGGCTCCGGCGAGCCCGTCGGAGCGGGCTACGTGCAGGGCCAGCAGTTCGGCTCCCTTGCTGCGGCCGGCGATCCGGGCGGCCCGGCGGATCAGGGTCTCGCCCTCCGGGCCGCCGGTGACCGCGACGACGACCCGCTCGCGGGTCTCCCACTGCTTGGCGATGCCGTGGTCGGCGCGGTAGCGGTCGAGCTGCTCGTCGACCTTGTCGGCCAGCCAGAGCAGGGCCAGTTCACGCAGCGCGGTGAGGTTGCCGATCCGGAAGTAGTTGCCGAGCGCGGCGTCGATCTTGTCGGAGTGGTAGACGTTGCCGTGCGCCATGCGCCGCCGCAGCGCCTCGGGGGTCATGTCGACCAGCTCGACCTGGTCGGCCTGGCGGACGACCTGGTCGGGTACGGTCTCGCGCTGCACGATGCCGGTGATCTGCTCGACGACGTCGTTGAGCGACTCCAGGTGCTGGATGTTGACCGTCGACAGCACCGTGATGCCCGCGTCGAGCAGTTCCTGGACGTCCTGCCAGCGCTTGGCGTTGCGGCTGCCGGGCACGTTGGTGTGCGCCAGCTCGTCGACGACGGCGACCTGCGGAGCGCGGGCCAGTACGGCGTCGACGTCCATCTCGGTGAACGTGGTGCCCCGGTAGTCGATCGTGCGGCGGGGCACGGTTTCGAGGCCGTCGAGCATGTCGGCGGTGTGCTGGCGGCCGTGGGTCTCGACGAAGCCGATGACGATGTCGGTGCCCCGGCCGTGGCGGCGCTGTGCCTCCTCCAGTACGGCGTAGGTCTTGCCGACGCCCGGCGCGGCGCCCAGGTAGATGCGCAGCTGTCCCCGTGCCATCAGCGGATCATCCTCCGTGGGCCGGTGCGTCGTGGGGGACGAACCGGTAGCCCATGCCCGGCTCGGTGAGCAGCTGCCGGGGGTGGGCCGCGTCGTCTTCGAGTTTGCGCCGCAGCTGGGCCATGTACTGGCGCAGGTAGTTGGTCTCGGTGGCGTACTGCGGTCCCCAGATCTCCTGCAGCAGCTGCCGCTGGCTGACCAGCTTGCCGGGGTTGCGCACCAGCGCGCTGAGCAGGTGCCACTCGGTGGGGGTCAGCCGCACGTCGCCGTCGCCGCTGACCGGGCGCACCTGGTGGTTGCCGACGTCCACGGTGTACCGGCCGACGCGTACCGTGCTCTGCGCTTCGGGCGCGGCCGCGTGCCTGCGGGTCACCGCCCGGATCCGGGCCAGCAGCTCCTCGACCCCGAACGGCTTGGTGACGTAGTCGTCGGCGCCCGCGTCGAGCGCGTGCACCTTGTCCTCGCTGCCGGTACGCCCCGACAGCACGATGATCGGCGCGGCCGACCAGCCGCGCAGGCCCCGGATCACCTCGACGCCGTCCATGTCGGGCAGCCCCAGGTCGAGCACGACCACGTCGGGGTGCGTCGCGCCCGCGACCCGCAGCGCTCCCGCGCCGTCGGCGGCGAGTTCGATGTCGTAGCCGCGGGCCTTGAGGTTGATGCGCAGCGCGCGCAGGATCTGCGGCTCGTCGTCCACGATCAGGATCTTCGTCATGCCCCGGTCTCCTCCCCCGCCACGAGCGGCGGCGTCGTGCTCGGGCCACCGGGGGGCGCCTCCCGGATCAGCGTACCGTCCATGATCTCCCTCGATCCTCGTGCCGGGCGAGGCAAAGGAAGGGCACCTTCCACAACGTACGGCGATGGGAAGGTGCCCTTCCTTTGCCTACAGGCGGTCCAGCGCCAGGTTCAGGGCGAGGACGTTGACGGCCGGTTCGCCCATGAAGCCGAGGGCGCGGCCGGTGGTGTGCTCGGCGATCAGGGCGTTGACCTTCTCGGTGGTCAGGCTGCGGGCCTTCGCGACGCGGGCAGCCTGGAGCTGCGCGTAGTCGACGCTGATGTGCGGGTCGAGGGAGCTGCCGCTGGCGGTGACCGCGTCGGCGGGCACGGCCGACCGTTCGGGGGCGCTGCCGCGAATCGGGACCAGCACGCCCTTGCCGTAGTCCTCGCCGAACCTGCCGCATTCGACGTTCACGCCCTGGTAGGAGGTGATGAACGGGGTGGCCGGGCAGGCCTGGTTGACGCTGACGGCGCGGGTGACCCTGCCGGACAGTCCGTCGGTGTAGAAGACCCGCAGGACCGCGCCGACGCCGTCGGCGGTGCAGTACGGGCGGGCCCCGGAGACGCCTTCCAGCTCGCCGACGGCCTTGCTGCGCGCGCAGACCTGCGTGAGCAGGGCCTGGCTGCTGCCGTCGCCCTCTTCGGAGGCGGGGTCCAGGGCGGGGTCGCCGAGGGTGTCCTCGATGCTCTCCGGGCCGAGGTTGGAGGCGGCGGTGGCGTCGGGGTCGTAGCCGGAGGCCGACGGGCGGCTCTGGAAGTACTTCGGCACCGGGTTGCCGTCGGCGTCGGTGAACGACTGGCCGAGCAGCGCGCTGCCCACGGGCTTGCCGTCCACCTCGACCAGCGAGCCGTTCGCCTGGTCACGAAGGCCGGGGAGCTGGGCCACGCCGGTGATGACCAGCGGGTAGATCAGGCCCAGCAGCACGGTGAACAGGACCAGCGCGCGTACGGCGGCGAGGTGCTGGGAGATCCAACGAGGAGTGCGCATCACGAGATCCCTGGAATGAGCGAGATGATCATGTCGATGAGTTTGATGCCGATGAAGGGCGCGATGATGCCGCCGAGGCCGTAGATCCACAGGTTGCGGGTCAGCAGCTTGCTCGCGCTGGACGGCGTGTAGCGCACGCCGCGCAGCGACAGCGGGATCAGCGCGATGATGATCAGCGCGTTGAAGACGACCGCGGCCAGGATCGCCGACTCCGGGCTGGACAGCCGCATGATGTTCAGCTTGTCCAGGCTCGGGTACACCACCGCGAACATCGCCGGGATGATCGCGAAGTACTTCGCGATGTCGTTGGCGATGGAGAACGTGGTCAGCGCGCCCCGGGTGATCAGCAACTGCTTGCCGATCTCGACGATCTCGATCAGCTTGGTCGGGTCGCTGTCGAGGTCGACCATGTTGCCGGCCTCCTTGGCGGCCGACGTGCCGGTGTTCATGGCCACGCCGACGTCGGCCTGGGCCAGGGCCGGGGCGTCGTTGGTGCCGTCGCCGGTCATCGCGACCAGGCGGCCGCCCTCCTGCTCCTTGCGGATCAGGGCGAGCTTGTCCTCCGGCGTCGCCTCGGCCAGGAAGTCGTCGACCCCGGCCTCGTCGGCGATCGCCTTGGCGGTCAGCGGGTTGTCACCCGTGATCATCACGGTGCGGATGCCCATCCGGCGCATCTCGTCGAAGCGCTCCCGCATACCGGACTTGACGACGTCCTTGAGGTGGATGACGCCGAGCGCGCGGGCCGCCTGGCCGGGGACCAGCTCGGCCACCACCAGCGGCGTGCCGCCCTGCCCGGAGATGGCGTCCACGGCCGGGCCGACGTCGTCGGACGGGTGCCCGCCGTTGTCGCGCACCCACTTCATGACCGCCGACGACGCGCCCTTGCGGACCTGCCGCGTGCCGCCGCCCTCGGTCAGGTCGACCCCGGACATCCGGGTCTGGGCGGTGAACGGGATGAACACCGCGTGCGGCATGACGCCCTCCTCGCGGGCGCGCAGTCCGTACTGCTCCTTGGCGAGCACCACGATCGAGCGGCCCTCGGGGGTCTCGTCGGCGAGGCTGGACAGCTGCGCCGCGTCGGCGAGCGCCTGCTCGGACACGCCTTCGGCGGGCAGGAACCGCCACGCCTGGCGGTTGCCCAGGGTGATCGTGCCGGTCTTGTCCAGCAGCAGCGTGTTGACGTCACCGGCCGCCTCGACGGCCCGGCCGCTCATCGCGAGCACGTTGCGCTGCACGAGGCGGTCCATGCCGGCGATGCCGATCGCGGACAGCAGCGCCCCGATGGTGGTCGGGATGAGGCAGACCAGCAGCGAGACGAGCACGATGCCGCTGATGCCGTCCGGCCCGAACGACGCCGTGTCGGGGGCCGCGCCCTGCCAGTTCTTGGCGTAGATCGCCATCGGCTGCAGGGTGACCACGGCCAGCAGGAAGATGATCGTCAGCGCGGCCAGCAGGATGTTGAGCGCGATCTCGTTGGGCGTCTTCTGCCGGTTGGCACCCTCGACCAGGGCGATCATCCGGTCGATGAAGCTCTCCCCCGGCTTCTGGGTGATCTTCACGACGATCCGGTCGGACAGCACCTTCGTGCCGCCGGTCACCGCGCTGCGGTCGCCGCCGGACTCGCGGATGACCGGGGCCGACTCGCCGGTGATCGCCGACTCGTCGACGCTGGCGATGCCCTCGACGACGTCGCCGTCGCCGGGGATCACCTGGCCCGCCTCGACGACCACCAGGTCGCCCTGGGACAGCGCCGACGCCGCCACCGGCTCCTCGCGGTACTGCGCGGCGGTCGCGCCCTCGGACCAGCCGGTCAGGCGGCGGGCCATGGTGTCCTTCTTGGCGGTACGCAGTGTCGCCGCCTGTGCCTTGCCCCGGCCCTCGGCCACGGCCTCGGCCAGGTTGGCGAAGACCACGGTCAGCCACAGCCAGACGGTGATCGCCCAGGAGAACCAGGACGGCTGCGTGATCGCCAGCAGGGTGGTGAACACCGCGCCGACCTCGACGATCAGCATGACCGGGTTGCGCCACAGTGTCGCCGGGTTGAGCTTGCGCAGGGCGTCGGGCAGCGACTTCCACAGCTGCCGCGGGTCGAGCAGCCCACCGCCGACCTTCCGCGACCGCGCCGCGGGGGTTGCCACTGTTGTGACAGTCATTTCAGTTCCTTGTCTATTGCTGCGGCCGGGCTCACAGGCCCTCGGCCAGCGGGCCGAGCGCCAGTGCGGGCAGGAAGGTCAGGGCGATCAGGACCACGACGACGCCGACGACCATGCCGATGAACAGCGGCCGGTGCGTGGGCAGCGTTCCCGTCGACGCCGGGACCGGCTTCTGCCGGGCCAGCGAACCGGCCAGGCCGAGCACGAAGATGATCGGCAGGAAGCGCCCGAGCAGCATGGCCAGGCCGAGCGCGGTGTCCCACCACGGCGTGTTGACCGTGATGCCCGCGAAGGCCGAGCCGTTGTTGTTGGCCGCCGACGTGAACGCGTACACGACCTCGGAGAAGCCGTGCGGGCCCACGTTGAGCTGCGTCTTCCAGTTGCCCGTGGCCATCGCCGCGGCGACGCCGATCAGCACCAGCGCCGGGGTGGTCAGGAAGTACATCGACGCGAACTTGATCTCGCGAGCGCCGATCTTCTTGCCCAGGTACTCCGGGGTGCGGCCGACCATGAGACCGGCGACGAACACGGTGATCACCGCGATGATCAGCATGCCGTACAGGCCCGCGCCGACCCCGCCGGGCGCGACCTCGCCGAGCATCATGTTGATGATCGGCATCATGCCGCCGAGCGCGGTGTACGAGTCGTGGAACGAGTTCACCGCACCCGTGGAGGTGAGCGTCGTGGCCGCGGCGAAGGTCGCCGAGTCGGATACGCCGAAGCGGATCTCCTTACCCTCCATCGCGGCGCCCACGGCCTGCGGGACCGTGCCCGCACCGCCGAGCTCGAACACGTTGGTCAGGGCGATGCTGCCGATGGCCAGGATCGCCATGACGGCCAGGATCGCGTAGCCCTGCCGGTTGTCGCCGACCATCCGGCCGAACACGCGCGGCAGTGCGAACGGAATGCAGAAGATCAGGAAGATCTCCAGCCAGTTCGTCCACGTGGTCGGGTTCTCGAACGGGTGCGCGGAGTTGACGTTGTAGAAGCCACCGCCGTTGGTGCCCAGTTCCTTGATCACTTCTTGGGAGGCCACCGGCCCGCCGGTGACGTGCTGTTGCGCACCGGTCAGCGTGGTCAGCATGGTGCCGTCACCCAGGTTCTGCACCACCCCGCCGATGATCAGCAGAATCGCTCCGATCACCGCGATCGGCAGCAGGATGCGCAGCGTGATCCGGGTCAGGTCGACCCAGAAGTTGCCCAGCTGCTCACTCTTGCGCCGGGCGAAACCCCGCACGAGTGCCACCGCCACCGCGATGCCCACCGCCGCGGAGACGAAGTTCTGCACCGCCAGACCGGCCATCTGCACGAAGTGGGTCATCGTCGACTCACCGGAGTAGGCCTGCCAGTTGGTGTTGGCCACGAAGCTGACGGCCGTATTCCAGGCAAGATGCGGGAAGACCCGCTCGTCGATCGAGGTCGCGAAGTCCGGGACCTTGAACACCAGGTCCTGCAGGCGCAGGAAGGCGTACAGGAACAGCAGCGAGATCAGCGAGAACGCCAGGACGCTGCGGGCGTACACGCCCCAGGACTGCTCAGCGTGGGGGTCGACGCCCAGCACCTTGTAGACGCCCCGCTCGACGCGGCCGTGCCGGTCCGCGGCGACCACGCGGAACATGTAGTCACCGAGGTAGCGGTACGCGACCGCCAGCGCGGCGAGGAGCGAGAGGATGAACAGCACTCCCGCGGTTGTCGTGCTCATCTGAGGACAGCTCTCTTCGATCGTCAGAACTTCTCGGGGAACAGCAGGGCGAAGACCAGGAAGACCGCCAGCACGCAGGCGATCACCAAGCCGATCAGGTTGGCGGTCACAGTCGCTCGACTCCTCGTACGACGAGGGCGAGGACTGCGAACAGACCCACCGTGAGCAGCACGTAAGCCAGGTCAGCCACCGTCTGCCTCCTTTATCAGTGTGTTGTATTCGGGTGTTTGACCGTATTGTCGGCTTCCGCCGTGCGGCCGGAAGCGGAACGGCCCAATCCAAACCCCGAAAACAGCTCACGAGCGGCTTCTTGACGCCATCACTACGACCGGCCCCGCTTTCTTGACGCGCCCCTGACAACCGTGTGACCCGCACCGCTCCGCACCGCCTAGCTCGGCTCGGCTCCGTTCGGCTCGGCTCCGTTCGGCTCGGCTCGGCTCGAAGGAAGGGCACCTTCACCACGCCCAGGCGTAGATGAAGGTGCCCTTCCTAACCGCCGACTGGGCGCCTCGCCGCGATGATCGCCGTTTGTGGTCAGAACCTGCTGTTGGACCTCACCTTTTGACACGAAACAGCGATCATCGCCGCAGCCGACGCCGGGCCCGTCAGGAAACGCACCTTCCTCGACACGTAGCGATGGGAAGGTGCCCTTCCTTCGCACAGGAGCGGGGCGGGCAGGGCGGGGTGTGCACCGACGCGTGTGGATTTCGCCGCGAACGGAGACAAGGGGAAGGAGTTATACTTAGGTTTGTTTCGAGTAGGCTGGCCGCCATGCCGGATGCGCTGATCCTGGGACCTGACGACCCCGCGTACGCCACGGTGGTGCGCGGGATCAACCGGCGTTTCGTCGGGGAACCGAACCGGGTGCACCGGGTGACCGGCACGGAGCAGGTCGTCGCCGCCGTGGCCGAGGCGGTGCGCGACGGACGGCGGCTCGCGGTGCGCGGCGGCGGCCACTGCTACGAGGGGTTCGTCGCCGATCCCGAGGTCGACGTCCTGATCGACATGTCGGGGCTGGACGCGGTCGGCTGGGACGAGACGCGGCAGGCGTACGCCGTCGGGGCCGGGGCCGGCCTGGGGGCCGTGTACAAGGCGCTGTTCAAGAACTGGGGTGTCACCATCCCCGGCGGCTCCTGCCACAGCGTGGGCGTCGGCGGGCACTTCACCGGCGGCGGGTACGGCGTGCTGTCGCGGCGACACGGCCTGACCGTCGACCACCTGTACGCGGTCGAGGTGGTCGTCGTCGGCGAAGACGGGCAGGTCAGGGCGGTGGTGGCGACCCGCGACCCGGCCGACCCGCACCACGACCTGTGGTGGGCGCACACCGGCGGCGGGGGCGGCACCTTCGGCGTGGTCACCCGCTTCTGGCTGCGCTCCCCCGGCGGCGGCCCCGACCCGGCGACCGCGCTGCCCACTCCCCCGGCCGAGGTCTGGCTACACGCCGTGACCTGGCCCTGGGCGAGCCTCGACCGGGACGGCTTCGACCGCCTGCTGACCAACTTCGGCGACTGGCACGAACGGCACGCCACCGCGGCGGACCCGTACGCGGGACTCGCCGCCGCCCTGCTCGTGCAGGCCCGGGCCGCCGACGGGATCAGCCTGCGCACCACGATGGACGCGACCGCGCCCGACACCGAGGGACTGCTGCGCGCCTTCGTCGCCGAGATCGGGGCGGGGGTCGGCGCGGCCGGGCCGATGACGCAGGACAGCGGCAAGGTGGCCGCGCCGCCCGACGCGACCGCGCCGCGCAAGCTGCGCTGGCTGTGGGCCAACCAGCTCGCCGCAGGCAGTGACCTGGAGCGGCGGGCCAAGTACAAGTCGGCGTTCCTGCGGCGCGGGTTCACCGCGCGGCAGCGGGCCGCGATCTGGGCGTCGCTGGACCATCCCCACACCGACGCGGTGCTGCAGCTCGACTCGTTCGGCGGGGCGATCAACGAGGTCGCCGCGGAGGCGACGGCGTACCCGCACCGGGACAGCGTGCTCAAAGCCCAGTGGCAGGTGTACTGGACCGACCCGGCCGACGACGACCGGCACCTGGCCTGGATCCGGCAGGCCTACCGCGCCGTGTTCGCCGACCGGGGCGGCGTGCCGGTGGCCGATGATCAGCTCGACGGCTGCTACGTCAACTATCCCGACGTCGACCTGTCCGACCCGGGCTGGAACACCTCCGGCACTCCGTGGACGGAGCTGTACTTCGGCCTTAACTACGCTCGATTGCAGCAGGTGAAAGCCCGGTGGGATCCGACGGACACGTTCCGCCACGCGCAGTCCGTGCGCCTGCCCTGACCGTACGGCCGGGCAGGCGCACGAGCCCTACTTCAGCTTCGCCTTCAGCCTGTCGATCAGCGCCTGCTGGAACTTGTCGTACTCGTTCAGGTCGAACGGCCAGCGCCACAGTTCGAGCTGGATGCCCTGCTTGGAGATACGCATCGCCTGGTTGGTCGACATCTCCTTGGGCGCGAACCCGATGAACTGGGTGAAGTAGCCCTTCATCTCCGACAGCCGCTGGGTGGCGTCCTTCGTCCCGACGACCGCCGACCCGCCGGTGCGGGCCCCGACCGGGACCGGTTCCAGCAGCATCTTGTCCGGCGCGAAGTGCCGCCCGTCGATCGTCAGGCCGTGCGCCTTGGCCCGTACGTAGTCCCACAGGTGCTGGCCGACCGGAAGGTCCTTGAGCCGGGTCAGATCGTCGATGTTCGAGATCGACTTCGATTCGAAGACGGCCATCACCCAGACCCGGCCGTCGGGGTGCACCGAGATCAGCATGAGGTCGCCGAGCTGCTTGCCCTGCCCGTCGACGACCGCGCTGACCAGCTGCACCTTGCCCCACTTCTTCGCCATCCCCTCCGAGGCCCGCAGCCGCACCTTGTCCATGGCCTTCTTCAGGTCGTCCAGGTCCGGCATCGAGCGGGCCAGCCGCTCCACGATCAGGCCGCGCAGCGACTGCGAACTCATCTCACCCCGGTTCATCGCCAGGGACACGATGTCGGCGAAGTCGGCCTTCTCCACGCCGGTGAGGATGGACGGGAAACGGGACAGGAAACGCTCGTAGAGTTTGAGCGCCTCGGCCACGACCGCGCCCTCGATCAGCAGCGCGGCGCGCTCGAAGTCGCGCAACGCCGCGGCGGCGATCGCCTTCGGGGCGGCCCGGATCTCGTACCGGGCCACCTCCTTGCCGAAGATCTGCAGGCTGAGCCACTTCGCCTTCTTGGCGAACTTCGTGCCGTGCCCGAGCCGGATCAGTGCCACGACCTTGCTCACGGCGTCGCCTCCGTCTCCTCGTAGGACACTTCCAGCGCCTCGCCGAGGGCGAAGCTGTCCGGCTCGCAGAACGCCCGGATCAGCTCCAGCGCGATCCGGCCGATCAGGCGGCCCAGGTGGCGGCCGGACGCGACGGCGTCCGGTGCGGTGCGCACCTGCTCCGACCACCACTCCAGGCTGGCCCGGCCGATCATGGTGGCGATGTCCTCGGCGTCGGGGATCAGGTCCCGCAGCGCCTTCGCCGCCTCGATCGGCCCGACCTGGTCCAGCCAGCGGAACACCGAGCCCATGCGCTGCATCGCGCGCAGCTGCTCCAGCTCGGCCTTGACCTTCGGCGACAGGCCCTGCGGGTCGTCCTCGACGATCGGCCGGACGAAGAACTCGGCCAGGCTCACCGTGACTCCGACGCCGACCAGCCTGAACAGTGCCTCCAGGTCACGTTTCCACTCGGTGCAGCCCTCCAGGAAACCGTCGGCGAAGCCGTCCACGAACCCGGCCGTGGCCGGGATCGGATACGTGGGAGCGGTGACCATCCGCAGGTACGCCGCCCCGTCGCCCCCTGCCGTGGACGGCACCTGGGCCTTCACCGCCTGGATCAGGCCCGTGCTCAGCGCCGCCTGGTCGGCGGCGCTGAGCTGTCCGGACAGGCCTGTCACGGCCGCGGCTCGGTCAGGTGCACCGCCACGTCCACCGACGTCAGGCCACTGGAGGCGACGGCCTCACCGACCTTGCCCTGCGCCAGCAGCACCGCCGACGAGGCGGCCGTACGGTCGGCCGCGCCCTGTGCCACGGCCTCGGTGAACGGGTCCGCCGCGGTGGTCCCGGCGAGCGTCACCTCGGTGTGTACGCCGTCGGTCGGCAGGTCCTCCGACCAGGTGCCCAGGCAGACGTGCTGCTGCACCACCTCCGGGCACGGGTTGCCCGGCGTCAGCACGACCTCGTTCGGGCCGCCGAGGTTGGTGTTGCGCCAGTCGGTCAGCTCCTTGAGCACCTTGCCGACCAGGTCCTCGATGCCCGACGGGCCGGTCGCCTGCTGCGAGCGCAGGAAGATCCAGCGCAGCGCGATCTCCTCGTAGCCGGTGCGCACCGGCAGGAACAGCCGCGCCCAGGACGCGTTGACGAAGTCCCCGGCCGGGCGGGCCGGGTCGCGCAGGCTGCCGTCGCCGCTCCAGGTGCCCGAGTAGGTGCGGGCCGCGGCCAGCTCCCAGTCGAAGACCTGCTCCCATACGTCCAGCTCGGCGATCTCGTCGCGGGCGTCGGCGGGGAACATGGCGTTGATGAAGCGGCGCATCAGTTCCTGCGCCGGGTTCAGGCTCGCCCGGTGCGCGATCCGCCAGGCCTCGAACTCGGCCAGCGCGACCGACTCGGCGATGGCGACCTTCCCGGCCCGCTGCGCGATCAGGGTGGCGCACTGGGCCTCCCACGCCGCCGCCGCCTCGGCCTGGGCCTGGCCGAGCGACGTGGCGTCCGGGATGACCCGGGCCGACAGCGACACCCAGATCTGCGACGAACCGGTGAGCCGCCAGCCCGCACCACAGTGGATGATCTGGAAGATGGTGCGGTCGCCCGCCGAGTTCATCACCTCCCAGGGGTCGCCGACGGTGTGCACGCCGAATCCGCGCGGCGCACCGGTCAGCGTCGAACGCAGGCTGCCCTGCAGCGTCGCGATGTCGCCGTCCCACTTCATGCCGCGCGGCACGTTGATCGGCAGGGTGTAGTCGGCGCTCATGTCGCTGCCCGGCCAGCCGCCCCACTGGGTCAGCTCGCTCAGCGGCGGATCGAGCCCGACCAGCCGCGCGCCGGGCACCTCGCCGACGTTCGGCTGCGCCGGCAGCACCGCGGCGGGGATCGAGTCCCGCGCCGCCTTGAGCATCTGCTCCCGCATCGCGGTCTCGGCGGCGTAGAAGTCCCCGGCCGGGTCCCGGACGAACGGCGTCCAGCACAACCGGACCCCGAACCGCTCGTGGGAGAACCGGATCCGCTGGAGCACCTTGTAGAAGTGCAGGTCGATCGGGGTGAACTGGTTGGGGTTGCGGATCGTGCGGCGGGCCGCCCGCTCGAACCGGTCCGACTCCGACACCCGGAACACGGTCTTGTGCACGTCACGCAGCTTCGCCACGTTCTTGCTGGTCCGGGCGGCGACCTCCTTGACCGAGTCGGTCCGGGTGTCGTTGTCGGCCTCTGTGGTCGTGTCCGACACCCCGCCGTTGACCTGCGCCTTGATGCCGTACTCGAAACCGACCGTGCCGCCCGCGTTGAAGCCGTCGGTCCGGGTCGTCGTCAGCGAACCCGCGATCACTTCGGCGTGGTCGATGGTCGACGACGACGACGTCTCGCTCTCCTTGTTGCCCTCGGTCTCGCTGCTCGACTCCGAGAACACGTCGCGCTGCACGAACGAGCGCTGCTCCAGCACCACCTCCTCGGCGGGGGCCAGGCCCATGGTGTGCAGGTGCTCGCCGACCACGAACCCCGCCGGGCGCAGCCGGGTGCGGTCCAGGAACAGCAGGCCGATCTCCGACCGGGCCAGGTCCAGCAGCACCTGCTCCGGCGTACGGTCCAGCACCGTGCCGGTGATGGTCCCGTCGCCCTTGGGCGGCATGTGCGTGCTGGGGTGCCCGCCGGTCCCACCGCCGGTGCTCCCGCCGCCCGTGCCGCCGCCACCCGGGTTGCCGCCGCCCGGGTCGCCGCCGGTGCCCCCGCCCGGACCGACGATGATCGGCGCGGTGCCCCTGCGCAGCAGGTTCGCCAGTCTGAGCAGCGAACTGGGCGGCGCGGCCGCCTCCTCCGGGTCGACGCCGGGCACGCCGTGCGCGAGGCGCATCCGCATGGTCGCCTCACCCACCGCGCCCTCCGCGCGCTGGGGCACCGAGGCCGAGGCGGAGATCGTCTTGCCGGAGCCGCCGTGCCACTCGGCCCATTCGGCGGTGGCCTCGCCGGTGAGGCCGGCCGCCTTGGCCAGGTACACCCACTGCGCGCGGGTCAGGACGGGGCGGCCGTTGCTGCCGGTGTTGCTCAGGGCGGCGTAGCGGTAGGAATACACGAAGCGGTCCCCGGAACCGGGCGCCCCCTGCAGTGCCTCCACCGGCACGCCGAATGTCACACGCTGTGTCATGGCTGGAGTCTGGACCGCACGCCCTCGCGTAGCCGTTGACGGTCGTGATTCCGACGGTCCGCCCCAGCGCCGTCTGTCATCGCATGACCGCAGCTCAGAGCCTTGTTTCAGCCGCGCGGTCAGTCCAGTGTGGCCGGACGGCGTAGTCGGTGGCGGCCCGGGCGCAGGGAAGATCGAAACCCCAGGTCAGGGTGTCGGGGCGCTCGTGTTCAATGGCGGGCATGGCACTGACCGTCGGCCCCTCGTTCACCGTTGCCGGATACCTGACGACGGCCCCGCCCGACTTCGACACCGAGTGCGAGGCGACGCTGTACGCCGCCGACTCCCTGGTGGGTCATGCCGCGTTCTGGCGCGCCTACCTGACCGGTCCGCTGGGCGCGGACCGGGCTGCCGACCATGCCTTGCCGGTCGGCGCGGCCGAGCGGAACGAGATGGACGCCGTGCTCGACGACCCGGAGCGCTGGCCCGCCGTGCCGGTGCGCCTGGCCGGTGACGACCGGATGTGGATCGTGTACCGCAACTTCGAGAGCGACGCGGGACTCGACTTCGTACGGGTGAGCCCGGATCGTCCGGTGCAGGTCCACGACCTCGCACAGGACTGCGGCTCCTCATCGATGACCTGGGCGGATTTGCTGGCGCTGGCGGAAGTCCCCGACGAGCGGCTGAGCTGGGCGCAGCGCTTCGTCCTGCTGCTGCCGCTGCTGGAGCCGCAGGAGTTGCCGGACGACGCGGGCGCGGTCATCGACCGAGCGCTGGACGGGATAGGCGCCGCGAACCGGGCCGCCGTGGTCGCCGAACTACTCGATGCGCTGGATTGGCAAACCCACTGAGCTGCTGATCGACGCCGTCGCCGGACGGCGGCGCAGGGTCTCGCCCCCGGCGACCAGCCAGCCTGCCGCGCCGGTGAGCGACCGCACGTCAGCGGCCGGGCCGAGGTCCGTCCACGGGAACGGGCCGTCCACGGGTGGGCGGGACAGCAGCCGGTCGGCGGTCGCGGCGAACAGAGTGCTGCTCAGGCCGGTCAGTGCGACGACGCCGTCGGCGGGGCCGATCTGCTGCCACGTACCGGTCCCGTCGGCCAGGGACGCCGCCGTCCGGGTCCACAGCGTGCCGTCGGCGACCGCGTAGAACGTGGCGTTGACGCAGGCCAGCGCCAGCGTCCCGGCGGGCGCGTCGCCGAGCACCGACCACAGGCTCCGTTCGGGCACCGGGTCGCGGTACACGATCCAGCCGTCGCGGGTCACCCCGATCAACCCCAACGGCATGCCGCGGTACGCCTCCCGCGGTGAGCCGAGCGCGACCAGGTCCGGAGCGGTGTCGATCTCGCGCCATGCCAGGTTCTGCCCGCACAGCTCGCGTACCCGCAGCACGCCCCGCGCCGCCGCGAACAGCAGGCCCTCGCAGGCCGCCAGCACCGCGTCCGGCACCGCCGGGCCGATCAGTTCGAAGTCGACGGGCGTGGAGCCGCTGAGCCGGTCGAACACGTTGCGGGTGATCCGGTCCACGACCGGGTCGCCGAGCGCGCTGCCCCAGTTGACCGTCGCGGCGGTGAACACGGTGCCCTGGCCGAGCCGGTGTACGCCCATGGTCGCGTGGCCGCCCTGCCCGTAGTGCCGCCAGTGGCGCAGGTCGGCGGTGGCCAGGATGACGAAGTCGGGTGGGGTGCCGTCCCGGCCGGTGACCCGGGGCACCCCGTCGACCTCGGTGAAGTCGGCGGCGTCGGTCTCGTAGCCGAGCGCGCCCCGGCCGAACGCGTCGCCGTCGCGCAGGCCGGTGCCCGCGAACACCCAGTGGTCGGCGAAGCGGGCGCGGTAGGACTCCTCGCGCATCTTCGGCATGTGCTCGCCCCAGGTGCCCGCGCCACGCCGGTAGCTGACGCCGGTCAGGGCGTTCTCGGGCCGGTTGACGGGCGCGCTGGACCATTCGACGGTGACCCGCGACGGGTCGACGGCGGTCATCGGGTCGGTGACGGCCTCGCGGTGGCAGACCATGGTGCGGCCGCCGTCCTCCAGGCGGATCTGCCACCAGCAGGTGTTCGCCGCGAAGATCGCCAGGTTGCCGCCGCGGCGCACGTACGCCTCGACGTGGTCGCGCATCTCCCAGGTCCAGTACTCGTCGTGCCCGTTGACGACGAGCATCCGGTGCCGGTCCAGCAGTGCGGGCTGGTCGTGCAGGTCCAGGTTGGCGCAGTACGCGACGCGCAGGCCGCTGCCCGAAAGCCAGCGCAGCAGCCCGTGCTCCCATTCCTGCGGCGGCGGGCCGCCACCGGGCCGGTCGAAGCTGACCCGGGCGGCCCTGGTCGGCTCCTCGGCGTAGTAGAGGCTCTCACCGGGCTCGCCCGAGCGGTTGTAGGCCTGCCAGGTCAGGAACGGCACGGACACGAGCACGTCGGCGTCGCCGGTGCCGCGTACGACGAAGTGCGCGTCGGCGTCGGGGCTGTCTGCGGTCGCGGAGGTGCCGTCGGCGCGGAACGCGGCCCGGTACAGCGAGCTGGGCCAGTGCTCGGGCACGTCGAGGGACCAGTGCGGGCCGTCGACGCTGTCACTGGCCATGATCTGGCCGGTCGGCACGTCCACGACGGTGACGTGCCCGGCCGGGTGGCCGCCGTCGGCACCGACCACGAACGCGAGCGTCTTGCCGGGGTCGACGGCGCAGGCTTCGGCGTACGCGGTGAGTCTCACGCCGCGACCACCGCCGACCGGAGGCGGGCCAGCGGCGCGGGACCGTCCACGGCCGACACGACCAGGTCTTCCAGTGCCCGCACGAACGCCTCGAGCCGCGCGGGCGGCAGGTAGCGGGTGTCGCCGGTGACCTGGTAGGTCAGCGCGGGACCGTCGGCGGTGACGTGGGCGCAGAACCGGCAGGCGACCTGCGGCTGCGGCGGCGCCCAGGTGAACACGGTGTCAGCTCGCGCGGCGTGGACCTGCTCGGCCGTGGGCGGGGTGCCCGGCGGCAGGTCGACCAGGCGCATGTCGTTGAAGCAGCACATCGGGTGCACGGTCGTGCCGCGCTCGGCGCTGACGGCGGCCAGGGCCTCGTCCAGCGCGGCCTGGTCGTAGCTGCCGGAACGGTACGCCCGCAGGCTCTCCCGCCATGCGGGGCGCAGCAGGCCGGCGAAGTCGTCGGCGGCCGTGTCCAGGGTGAACAGGCCCTCCTGGGACAGGGTCGCGACCAGGTCGCGGCGGGACGGGTCGAAGCGGTTGCCGACGATGGTCAGCACGGCGGCCCGGTCCCCGCCGCCGTCCGCGGCGACCAGCGCCGCCGTCGCGGCCAGCAGCACCGACGAAACGCTCGTCCGGTGCCGGGCGGCGAGCGCGGCCGTGGCCAGCCCCAGGGCGGGCGAGGTGAGCCGCCCGACCCACCAGCGCACGGGCTGCGGTTCGGCGCGCGCGGTGGTGAACATGCTGGGCGGCAGGGCCCGGTAAGTGTCGGCCCAGGTGCCGATCACGGCGTCGCTGCGGGCGCGACCGGCGGCCGACATCTCCTCGGTGGCGACGGCGAGCGGGTCGCCGGGCGGTGGCCCGGTGCGGCCCAGCAGGGCCAGCCGCACGTCACGCAGCAGGATGTCGGCCCCGTGACCGTCGGTCGCCAGATGGCACAGCGCCAGCACGACCCGGGCCACGGATCCCCCGACCAGCACCAGCCCCGCACGCACCGGCGCTTCGTTTTCGTAACCGAACGCGGTTCCGGCCAGTTCCGTGGCGAGGATGTCGGCAGCCCGATCCGCTTCGGCGTCGTCGACCGCCGTCACGGTGCGCACGGCGACACCGACCTCGGCAAGGATCTCCTGGTGGGCTGGCCCGCCGGGGGCGAGCGGACCGATCTTCGGGGCCGCGACGATGCGGGTGCGCAGCGTCGGGTGGCGGCTCAGGGCGGCACCGAGGCGGGTTGACGCGTCGGCGACGGGCAGTGGGCGGCAGCGGTCGGGCGGGGTGAGTACGCGGGTCAGGTTGAAGTAGTGGTCGTTCGGGGCGGTCCGGCCGATCGCCGCCCAGATGGCGTGCTGGCCCCAGGTCAGCGGCGCGGCCGCGACCGGCGTTCCGCGTACGGCGACCCGGTGCATCAGATGCCCTGCTCGCGCAGATGGGCGGCCAGGCTGGCGACGGTGTCCATGAACGACACGTCGTCGTCGAGGTCGAGCGCGACGCCGTAGCCGCGCTCGACGGCGTGGATCAGCCTCAGGAACCCGAGCGAGGTCAGGCCGAGCAGGCCCAGCGACTCCTGCTCGGCGAGCGCGTCGGCGGCGGTGATGCCGCCCTCGCTGGCCTGGGCGACCAGCGCGGCGAGGTCGGCTTCGAGGGTGGCGGCGGTCATGACGGCTCCTCGCGCAGTTCTGCGATCGAGTCGGCGATGCCCTCGACCGTCGGGGTGTCGAAGAAGACGTCGAAGGGCACCTCGACGCCGTACGCCTCCCGGATGCGCGCCGTGATCTGCATGATCGTCAGCGAGTGCCCGCCGAGGTCGAACAGCGTGTCGTCGGGCGCGATGTCCTCGATCCGCAGCACCTCCCGCCAGATCGCGGTGACGCCCGAGATCAGGTCGTCGGCCTCCACACCGGACGGCACGGGATCGGCAGCGGCATCGTGGCCGCTCAGCGGCGCGGTGGCGCAGGCCCCGTCGAGGGCGGACAGGTCGGCGACCCCGTCGTGCAGGTCCTCGACGGGCTCGCCGAGCAGCGCGTCCGCACCGGACGGGTCGTCGGCGAGTCCCGGCGGTTCGGGCAGCGCCTTGCGGTCGAGTTTGCCGTTGGGGGTCAGCGGCAGCCGGTCCAGCCACACGTACTGGCCGGGCATCATGTAGCGGGGCAGGCTGCCCGCGAGGTGACGGCGGATCTCCGCGACCTCGCCCGCGCCGACCAGGTACGCCACCAGCGTGCAGCCGCGTACCGCGACGGCGGCCTGGCCGACGCCGGGTGCGCCGAGCAGGGTCTGCTCGATCTCGCCCAGCTCGATGCGGTGTCCACGCAGTTTGATCTGGTCGTCGACCCGGCCCAGGAACTCGACCTGCCCGTCGGCGGCCAGCCGCACCAGGTCCCCGGTGCGGTAGAGCCGCCGCCCGGCCACGTCGACGAAACGCTCGGCGGTCAGCTCGGGCCGGTCGCGGTAGCCGCGGGCCAGGCCCGCGCCGCCGATGCACAGCTCGCCGGGCACGCCGGGCGGCAGCGGGCACAGCACCTCGTCGAGCACGTGCAGGGTGGTGTTCGCCAGCGGGCCGCCGATGGTGACGCGCTGCGCGTCGGCGGGGATCTCGGCGGCCGTGGACCAGATCGTGGTCTCGGTCGGGCCGTACACGTTGACGAGCCGGTCGGTGCGGGCCCGCAGGCGCTGGGCCAGCGGCAGCGGCAGCGGCTCGCCGCCGCACAGGGCGGTGATCGGCGCACCGGCGAAGCCCGCGTCGAGCAGCATCCGCCAGGTCGACGGCGTGGCCTGCACGTGGGTGACACCGCTGTCGCGGATGAGCCGGTCCAGGGCCGCGCCCTCGCGGGTCGCCGCGTCGGACGCGACGACGACGGTCGCACCGGTGGTCAGCGGCAGGAACAGCTCCAGGCCGCTGATGTCGAACGACAGCGAGGTCAGGTTGAGCCAGCGGTGCTCCGGCCGCGCGCCCAGCAGCTCGGCGAACGCGGCGACCAGGTTGGCCAGCGCCGCGTGTCCGATCTCGACGCCCTTGGGGCGGCCGGTCGACCCGGACGTGTAGATGGCGTACGCGAGCGCGTCGGGGTCGCCGGTGGTGGCCGGGGCCGTGACGGGCTCGTCGGCGAACGCGGCCAGGCCGTCCAGCGCCAGCACGTCCAGCGGCCCGCCGGTGTGCCCGAGGATCACCTTCGCGCCCGCGTCGGCGGCGATGAACTCCAGGCGCGCCACCGGGTACGCCGGGTCCAGCGGCAGGTATGCCGCACCGGCGGCGAGGATGCCGAGCACCCCGGCGACGAGTTCGGTGCCGCGCCGGGGGCACAGGCCGACCAGGTCGCCGTCGGCGACGCCCCGCGAGCGCAGCCCGTTGCCGATGCGGTGCGCCGCGTCGACGAGCTGCCGGTAGGTCAGCTCGCTGTCCGGACCGGCCACGGCGAGGGCGTCGGGGGTACGGGCGGCCTGGTCGCGTACGAGGTCGAGCACGGTCGCGGCGCTGCGCGGCCGGGCGGTGGCGTTGCCCGCGGCCAGCTCGGCGTGCTCGGCGGCGGTGAGCAGGGGCAGGTCGCCGAGCGGGGTGTCCGGCCGGGCCAGGGCTCCGGCGAGCAGGGTGCGCAGGTGACCGGCTACGCGGTCGGCGGTCGGGGCGTGCCGGGCGGGCACGTGCACGGAGCCGGTGAGGCCGTCGGCGGAGTCGACCAGGTGCAGGTGCAGCGCGGTGCGGACCACGGGCGGGGTGAGCAGCCAGTCCACCTTCGCGGCGGCGTCGGTGCGGCGGCGGTAGCTGATCGACACCGGGGCGAACGCGAGCCGGGGCGGCAGGCCGGGCAGGGCGCGGCCGAGGGGGACCTCGCGGTGGGCGTACACGGCGCGGGCCTCGGCGCGTACGGCGCGGGCGTGCTCGGCCCAGGTGCGGGCCAGGTCTGCGGCGATGGTGACGGGCAGCTCGTTGACCCACATGCCGATCTCGCCGGACAGCTCCGGGGTGCGGGTGGTCAGGTCGACGGCGACCGAGGTGCCGGCGTTGCCGTAGCGGGCCAGCACGGCGTGTACGGCGGCCAGCACCAGTTCGAACCGGGTCAGGCCCAGCGCGTCGGCGGATGCGGTGAGCGCGGTGTCGAGGTCGCGGCCGAGCGTGAACGGCACGCGCACGTCGGGTTCGGCGGCGGTGGGCGTGCCGGTCGCGTACGGCAGCACGACGTCGTCGGCGGGTGCCGGACGTGCCGACCAGAACTCGCGCGCGGCCGGGGTGGCCTGCGCGATCCGCGCCGCCTGGGCGCGGGCCGCGTCGCCGAGCGCGGTCAGCGAACCCGACGGCAGCGGGCGGCCCTCGTACGCTGCGAGCAGGTCCGCGACCAGTACATCCTTCGACGCCCCGTCGAAGACCAGATGGTGCGCGACGACGAGCACTGCCGTGCGGCCCTCGGCGTGCAGCGCCACGCACCGGGCCAGCGGCCCGGTGGCCAGGTCGAACGGCCGGGCCAGCTCCGCGGCGACGGCCTCCGTGAGCCCGTCGGCCTCGGTGAGCCCGTCGGCGGGACGGGACCCGGCGTCACCCGCCGCGGTGCGGTCTGCCCCGGTGACCTCGCGGTACACCACGGGCGCGGGCGGCACGGCCCGCAGCAGGGGTTCGCCGTCGGCGTCGGACACCGCTACGGCCAGCGCCGGGTGCCTGGCGACCACCTCGGCCCAGGCGCGTTCCAGCCGCTGCGGGTCGGGCGCGCCGGGCAGGGTCACCGCGACCGCCAGCCGGTATGCCGGTCCGGTGTCACCGACCTGTTCGGTGAACCAGATGCCCTGCTGGGCGAGGGTGACGGGTACGCCGTCGAGTGCCTGGGTCATGGGGTCCCCTCCTGGCCGGGCCGGTCGAACAACGCCCGGAGCTGGTGCTTGACGACTTTGCCCCCGGCGTTGCGGGGTAGTGCGGTGACGTGGGCGAGGCGGCTGGGCTGCTCGTGCGCGGCCAGCCGGGTGGCGAGGAAGGCGCGTACCTCGGCCAGGGTCAGCGGCCGGTCGGCCACCAGGACCGCGGCGGGCACCCTGCCGAGTACGGGGTCGGGCAGCCCCAGCACGGCCACGTCGGCGATGTCGGGGTGCTCGTGCAGCGCGGCCTCGACGGCGACCGTCGACACCTTGTCCGCGCCGCTCTTGATGACGTCGCTCTCCCGGTCGGCGAGGTACAGGTAACCGTCGGCGTCGAGGCGGCCGACGTCGCCCATCCGGGTCCAGCCGTCGCGGAACACCGACCGGGTCGCGTCGGGATCGTCGTGGTAGGACCGGGCGGTCCCCGCCGCACGCAGCCACACCTCGCCGACCGTGTCGGGCGGGCAGGGCGTGCCGTCGGGGGTGAGGATGCGCAGCTCGCCGCCGCCGGTGGCCTTGCCGAGCGCGCCGGGCCGGTCGGGGTGGAAGACCATGCTGGTCTGCGTCGGCGCGGCCTCGGTCGAGGTGTAGTAGTTGACGATGGTCGCCTGCGGCAGCGCGGCGGCCAGCCCGGCCGCGATCGCGGGCGGCAGCGCGGCGGCGGTGGAGCCGAACAGCTTCACGCAGGACGTGTCGTGCTCGGCCAGCGCGCCGGAGTGCAGCAGCTCGATCGCCATCGCGGGCACCACGAACACGCTGCCGACCTGGTGCGTGGTGATGAGCCGGGCGAAGTGCGCGGCGGCGAACCGGGCCGTGGCCAGCATGCCGGCGTGCGCGTCGAGGGCGTTGAGCAGCATCGTCTGCCCGGCGTTGGTGCCGATCGGGAACGCGTGCAGGAACTGCTTCGAGTGGGCGAGCCTGCGCAGCGGCGGGTCGACGCGGCAGCCGTGGGTGAGGTTGGCGTGTACGGCGGTGACGCCCTTGGGGCGGCCGGTGGTGCCGGAGGTGTAGAGGATCTGTGCCGGGTCGGCCGGGCCGGGGCCGGGCAGCGGCTCGGCGTCGGGCAGCCCGGCGACCGTCGCCGGGTCCCAGACCAGCGGGATCGGCACGGCGGGCAGCACCGCGTCGGCGCCGTGCAGCACCGCGGCAGCGCCGCTGTGCCGCAGCATGAAGTCCAGTTCGGCGGCGGCGTTGCGGGTCGACAGCGGCACCGCGACGGCCCCGGCCGCGAGCACGCCGGTGTACGCCGTCGCGTAGGCGATCCAGTCACGGGCCCCGTACACCAGCGCGACCCGGTCGCCGGGTCTGATCCCCGCCGCCCGCAGCCCGGCCGCGACGGCCTGGGTGCGCCGCTGCCACGTGGCGAGGTCGAGCGTGCCCGAGCCCTGCGTGACCGCGACGTGTTCGGGCTGCCTGACGGCTCGCGCCGCCAGCAACTGCGGCACGGTCAGCGCGACCCGTCCGGCGGCGCGGGCGGCACGGGCGGCCGCGAGGGCGGTCATGCGGGGACCTTCTCGCGCTGTCGTGGCGGCTCGACCGCCTGCGCCTCGTCCTCGTGGCGGCTGCGGAGCAGTTCCAGGCCGACCTGGTCGTCGGGGCGGGCGTCGGGGACCTCGTCGTCGAAGCGGGCGATACGCGGAATGCGCATCGCGACCAGCACCACGGCCGCGATGCAGAGCGCGAGGATCAGGTACAGCAGGCCGATGCCGCGGCCCTCGCCGGTGCCGATGACCCGGCCGACCGTGCTCGCGAGCGCGCCGCCGTCGGCCATCAGCGGTTCCAGCATGCTGGAGCCGACCGGGCCGACCAGCGTCCAGCCGATCGGCAGCGTCGACCAGGCGATCACCGTGTTGATCGCGAACACCCGGCCGTGGAACCGCTGCGGCACCTTGACCTGCACGATCGTGGTGTAGACGCCGTTGAGCAGCACCAGCCACATCGAGATGCCGAACGAGCCGACCGCGATCACCCACAGCGTCGGGCGCAGTCCGATGACGACGCAGAACACGGCCAGCACCAGGGTGCAGCACAGTACGGTGAACAGCCGCCGGTGCCGTGGGCCGCCCCAGACGCTCATCGTCAGGCCGCCGAGGAACGCCCCGACGCCGCCCGCCACCGACACCTGCGCGATCTGGTCCAGTCCCGCGAACGCTAGCACCAGCGGCGTCATCATCAGGAACAGCGGCGACAGGAACACGTTGAGCGCCATGAAGAAGCCGAGCATGGACCGGAAGCCCCGGTTGCCCCAGGAGAAGCGGAAACCCTCCTTGATCTCCACGCCCAGGCTCTCCCGCCGCCGCCAGGCCAGCGTGCGCGGGAAGCGCACCAGCAGCACGATGGTGATCGCGGCGGCGTAGCTGATCACGTCGATGATCAGGATGCCGCCGAGGTCGATCACGGCCAGCAGCGCCACCGACAGCATCGGCATCATGATGGTGGCGACGCCGCCGATCATCTGCACCACGCCGTTGGCGTGGCCGAGGTACTGCTTGGGCACGAGCTGCGGGATCGCCGACCCGTACGCCAGGCGCTGGAACGTCAGCGACACCGACAGCGCCACGATCAGCGGGTAGATGTGCCACACCTGCAGCGATCCGGTCCACAGCAGCACGCCCAGGACGAGCTGGGTGCCGCCCGCGCCGACGTCGCCGAACAGCATCACGGCCCTTCTGCTGTACCGGTCGACGATCGCCCCGGCAACCGGCAGCACGACCAGCCCCGGCACCAGTCCGGCGACCGCCAGCAGCGAGAAGTCGAGCAGTGACCCGGTCTGCTGGAGCACCCACAGCGGCAGCGCGACGTCGGTCAGCGTAGAACCGAGGATGGAGATCAGCTGCGCGAACGCGACCGCGAGGAAGCGGCCCATGCTGGGCTGCGGTCCGGCGGTGGCGACGCGGCCGTCCGCGTGCGAGGTGTCGTGCAGCCACCAGGTCGCCCGCTCGCCGCGTGCCGGCCGGGTCAGCGGCTCCGGCTGCTCGGCGGTGACCGCCGGGTCGACCGTGGTGACGATCTCGGCCAGTTCGTCGGCCCGCCACTTGAGGAAGAAGTGCCCGGCCTCGTCCAGCACCACGACGGCGGCCCGGTCGGTGATGAAGTGCCACTCCTTGAAGCGCTCGGGGTAGAACTCGGTCGCCGGGTCGCGTTCACCCGCCACGGCGACGATCGGGGCCTTGAGGCGTTCCGCGCCGGAGTGCATCAGCTCGGTGAAGTACTCCTCGGCGCTGTCGGAGTCGCGGCGCATGTTGCGGATGATCTGGCGGGCCTGGCCGGGTTCGATGTCGCTCATGTCGACGCCCATCGAGGTCAGCCAGTTGGCGTACGCCTTGTCCGAGCGCAGCGACTCCATCTTCGTGATCCGCGACAGGGCCATCCAGACCTTGCTCTGCGGCCGGGCGAACGGGAAGATCGCGCCGATGTATACGGCGTCGAGTTCCCGGCCGCGCTGTTCGAGGCGGCGGGCGATCTCGACGGTCAGCGCCGAGCCGACGCCGCAGTGGCCGTACAGGGCGACCGGTCCGGCGACCTTGTCCAGGATCTCGACGGTGCAGCGCTCGGCCAGCTCGTCGAAGGGCAGCGCCGCCTCGTCGAGGCCGATGTCGTGGCCGGGGATGGCGACCGAGAACAGCCGGTGCCCGGACGGCAGCGCGTCGGCCAGCGGCTGGTAGACGACGGCGCTGCCGCCGCCGTAGGGCACGCAGACGAGGCTGCGCACGAGCTGTGCGGGCGGCACGGGGCGGGTCAGCTCGTGCACCAGGGCGCGGGGGCCGCGCTGGTCCTCGGGCACGTCGATGAGCTGGGCGAGTTCGCGTACCGTGCGGTTCTTGAACAGGTCCATCACGGACACGCCCGCGCCGACGGCCCGGCGCAGCTTCGCGATGACCTGGGTGGCCAGCAGCGAGTGCCCGCCGAGGTCGAAGAAGTCGTCGTCGCGGCCGATCTGCGGCAGGTCGAGGACCTCGGCCCAGATGTCGGCGACGGTGACCTCGGTCGGCGTGCCCGGCGCCTCGAAGGCCGCGTTCGCGTCGCGGCCGCGCTGCGGGACGGGCAGCGAGCGGCGGTCCAGCTTGCCGCTGGGGCTCAGCGGGAGCGCGTCGAGCACCACGTACGCGGTCGGCACCATGTAGTCGGGCAGCCGCCGTTTGAGGGCCGCGCGCAGCTCGGCGGTGTCGGGTTCGGCGTCGACCACGAGGTACGCGGCCAGGCGCTTGTCGCCGGGTGAGTCTTCGCGGACCACGACGGCGGCCTCACGTACGCCCGGATGGTCGCGCAGGGCGGCCTCGATCTCACCCAGCTCGATGCGCAGGCCGCGCAGCTTGACCTGGCCGTCGATGCGGCCGAGGAAGTCGATCGTGCCGTCGGGCCGCCACCGGGCCAGGTCGCCGGTGCGGTAGAGGCGCTGCCCGGCCAGGCCGGTGACGAACTTCTCGGCGGTCAGCTCGGGCCGGTTCAGGTAGCCGTGGGCCAGGCCGACGCCGGACAGGTGCAGCTCGCCGGGCACCCCGACGGGCAGCGGCTCGCCGTGCTCGTCGAGCACGTACACGGCCATGTTGTCGATCGGCCCGCCGATCGGCACCCGGGCCAGCCCGGCGAGGGCGGCTCTCGTGCAGTGGTAGGCCGTGACGTCGATCGCGGCCTCGGTCGGGCCGTACAGGTTGTGCAGCTGCACGGCGGGCAGCGCGGACAGCGTACGCAGCGCCAGGTCGACGGGCAGCTCCTCGCCGCTGCACACGATCAGCCGCAGGCTCGCGCACCGGTCCACGTCGGACTCGGCCAGGAACATGCCCAGCATCGACGGCACGAAGTGCAGCGCCGTCACACCCTCGGCGACGATCAGGTCACGCAGGTACGCCGCGTCCTTGTGGCCGCCGGGGCGGGCCAGCACCAGCCGCGCGCCGGTCAGCAGCGGCCAGAAGAACTCCCACACCGACACGTCGAACCCGGCCGGGGTCTTCTGCAGCACCGTGTCGGCGGCCGACAGCCCGTAGCGGCGCTGCATCCAGTGCAGCCGGTTGACGATGCCCCGATGCCCGTTGAGCACGCCCTTCGGGCGGCCGGTCGAGCCGGAGGTGTAGATCGCGTAGGCGACGTCGTCGGGTCCGGCCAGCGGCTCGGGAGCGGTGTGCGGGGCGTCGGACCAGGTCGCCGGGTCGTCGAGGGCCAGCACGGACCGGTCGGTCGGCGGCAGCACGTCGCGGGCGGGCCCGGCGGTCAGCACGGCGGCCACGTCGGCGTCGTCGAGCATGAACGCCAGCCGGTCGGCCGGATACTCCGGGTCCAGCGGCAGGTAGGCCGCGCCGGAGATCATGACGCCGAGCAGGCCCGCGACCAGGTCGTGGCTGCGTTCGGCGCAGACGGCGACCAGGCGGCCCGGGCCCGCACCGTGCTCACGCAGGCGGTGCGCGATCCGGTGCGCCCGGCCCAGCAGCTGCGCGTACGTGATCGTGTCGCCCTCGAACGTCAGCGCCGGGGCGTCCGGGGTGTCGGCGGCCTGCCGCTGGATGAGCCCGTGCAGCGTGGCGGTGTCGGGGAACGCGGCGGCGGTGTCGTTCCAGCCGGTCAGCACCTGCTCGCGGGCCGCGCCGGTGACCGTGAGCAGGCGGCTCAGCGGGCGGTGCGGGTCGGCGACCACGGCCGCCAGCAGCTGCGCGAAGCCGTCCGCGAGCCGGGCCACCGTGTCGGCGCTGAACAGGTCGGTGTTGTACGTGAACGAGCCCCACAGCCCGTCCGCGCCCTCCAGCAGCGACAGCTCCAGGTCGAACCGGGTCGCCACGGCGCGGGAGCCGAACGGCGACACGCTCAGCCCGGTCGCCGAGGCCCGGCCCGGCGCGGTGTAGTTCTGCAGCGCGAAGACGACCTGGAACACCGCCGAGCGGCCCACGTCGCGGACCACGTTCAGCTCGGTGATCAGCTGCTCGAAGGACAGGTCCTGGTGGGCGTACCCGTCCAGGGTCGCCTCCCGAACCCGGCCCAGCAGCTGCGCGAACGTCGGATCGCCGGCGGCGTCGATCCGGGTCACCAGCATGTTGACGAACATGCCGATCAGCGGTTCCAGCTCGGCGTGGGTACGTCCGGCCTGCGGCGAGCCGATCGCGAAGTCCTCGGCGCGGGCGTTACGGGCCAGCACCGCCGCGTACGCCGCCAGCAGCGTCATGTACAGCGTCGCGCCGTGCTCGCGGGCCAGCCGCTGCAACGCCCCGACCAGTTCCCCGTCGAGGGTGACGCCGTGGGCCGCGCCCGCGAACGTCTGCTCGACCGGGCGCGGGGAGTCCGTCGGCAGGTCCAGCGGCGGCACCCCGGTCAGCCGCTCCTTCCAGAACGCCACGTCCCGCTCGTGCGCCCCGTCGGCGACCCGGCCCCGCTGCCAGACCGCGAAGTCGCCGTACTGCGCGGCCAGCGGCGGCAGCGGATCGGGCGCACCGGTGGCGAGCGCGTCGTAGTACGCGACCAGCTCCCCGACCAGCACATCCACCGACCAGCCGTCGCACACGATGTGGTGCACCGCGAGCATCAGCACGTGCGCGTCGGCGCCGAGGCGGTAGAGGGTTGCGCGCACCAGCGGGCCGGTGGCCAGGTCGAACGGCTCGGCCAGGCGGGTCTGCACGGCGCGGTGCACGTACTCCTCGCGGGCGGCCGGGTCGTCGCCGAGCGCGTCGAGGACCGGCAGGTCGAGGTCGACGGCGTCGTCCAGGTGCAGCACCGGCTCGCCGTCCGGGCTCGCGCCGAAGCGCATGCGCAGGCTCTCGTGCCGGGCCGCGACCGCGTTCAGTGCCGCCCGCAGCACCGCCGGGTCCACGGCACCGCGCACCCGCAGGACCACCGGGATCGTGTACGCGGCCGTGCCCGGCGCGAACTGCTCCATGAACCACAGCCGCTCCTGCGCGTGCGACAGCGGCACCGCAGCGCCCGCCGCCCGGGGCGTGATCGCGGCCGGGGCGGCGGTGCTCTGCTTCAGGCGCGCGGCCAGCAGCGAGCGTTTCGTCGCCGACAGTGCGACCGCCTGCTGGTTCTCGGCGATGTCGGTCACGGTGCTCCCTGCCCGGCGGCCGCGAGCTGTGCCGCGGCCTCCTCCTCGGTGAGCCGGTCGATCTCGGCGATGAGCGCCTCCTCGACGGCGGTGGCGAACCCGGCAACGGTCGGCCGGTCGAACAGCGCCCGGATGGGCAGGTCCAGGTCGATCGCGGCCCGCAGCCGGGCGATGACGCGGGTGGCCAGCAGCGAGTGGCCGCCCAGGGCGAAGAAGTCGTCGCCCGCGCCGACCTTGTCCACCGGCAGCAGCTCGGTGAAGATCCCGGCGACCAGGGACTCGGCGTCGGTACGCGGCGCGACGTAGTCGGCGTGCGCCTGCTCGCCGACGGTGACCGGAGGCAGCGCCCGCAGGTCGACCTTGCCGTTGCGGGTCAGCGGCAGCTCGGACAGCACCACGATGACACTCGGCACGAGCAGCGCGGGCAGCCGCGTCGCCGCGTAGGTCCGCACCGCGTCCCCGCCCGCCGTGCCGGTGACGTAACCGACCAGGGTGTCCCCCACCGCCGTCACCACGGCCTGCCCGACGTGCGGGTGTCCGGTGAGGACGGCCTCGACCTCGCCCGGCTCGACGCGTACGCCCCGGACCTTGAGCTGCCGGTCGACCCGGCCCAGGAATTCCAGGGCGCCTTCGCCGCGCAGCAGCCGGACCCGGTCACCGGTGCGGTACATCAGACCCGGCCCGTACGGGTCGGGGACGAAACGCTCGGCGGTGAGGTCGGGCTGGCCCAGGTAGCCGTCGGCGAGCCCGGCTCCGGCCAGGCACAGTTCACCGGCCGCGCCGGGCGGCACGAGGCGTCCGGCCGCGTCGAGCACGTAGGCGCGTACCCCGGCCAGCGGGCGGCCGATCGGCGGGCGGCGGTCCGTGTCGGCGGGGCCGAGGTCGGTGGCGGTCGCGATGATCGTCGCCTCGGTGGGGCCGTACGTGTTGACCAGCCGGACGCGGTCGCCGTGCAGGTCGCGCCAGGTGGCGACGGCGGTGGCGTCGACCTGCTCGCCGCCGAGGATGACCAGCCGCAGCGCGGCGGGCCAGGCGGGCACGACGTCCAGCAGCGCCTGCCAGTAGGCGGTCGGCAGGTCGAGGACGGTGATCGCCGGGTCGGCGGCCAGCAGCTCGGGCAGCGACTGCGGGCCGTCGGGCAGCAGCACGAGGGTGCCGCCGGTGGCCAGGGTCGGCCAGATCTCCTCGGCGTGCGTGTCGAACCCGATGCCCGCGAACTGCACCACGCGGTCGGCGGCGGTCAGCGCGTAGGCGTCGGCCATCCAGGCGGTGCGGTCGTCGAGGGCTTGGCGGCCGACGAGCACGGCTTTCGGCGTACCCGTCGATCCGGAGGTGAAGAGCACGTAGGCGGAGCCGGGGGCGGCGGCCGGGACGGACGTGCCCGGCCCGACGCCCGACGGGGTGAGCACCGCGGCGAGCCCGGCCCGCGCGGTCATCTCCGCCCGGCGGGCGTCCGGCAGCTGCGGATCGAGTGGCACGTAACCGGCCCCGGACCGCCACACCGCCAGCAGCGACGCGACCAGCTCCGACCCACGTGGCACGCTGACCCCGACCAGCCCGCCAGGCGTCACACCCGCGATACGCAACGCGTCGGCCAGCTCCCCCGAGCGCGCCCACAGGTCCTGGTAGGAGACCCGCTCCCCCGCGCAGACCAGTGCGGCGGCGTCCGGGGTGGACGCGACGGCGCGCGCGATCCGCGCGAGCAGCGGTTCGGCGGGCGGCAGGTCCGGGCCGGTGGCCAGGCGCAGCAGCTCGTCGCGGGTCGCGTCGTCGACCAGGGGCAGGTCGCGTACCCGCAGATCGGGATCGGCTAGCACCGCGTGCAGCAGCGCGGTGAACCGGTCCGCCAGCGCGTGCGCGGTCGCCCCGTCGAACAGATCACTGTTGTACGTCAGCACCACGTCCAGCGCGTCCGTGCTGGTCTGCACGTCCATCGCGACATCGGTCTTCACGTGCGGCGCGCCCGCGTCGAAGGCCTCCGCCGCCAGGCCGCCGAAGCCCTCGGTCGCCGTGGCGGAGATGTTCATCGTGGTGTGCAGGGTGAAAGTCGCCTGGAACAGCGCGTTGCGGCTCAGGTCGCGGGGCAGGTGCAGCCGCGCGGTCAGGTCCTCGAACGGGATGTCCGGATGCGCGAACGCCTCCATGAACGACCTGCGCGTGCGCAGCACCAGGTCCCGGAACGAAACGTCGCCGGACAGGTCGGCGCGCAGCACGAGCATGCCGCTGAAGTAGCCGAACACCGCCTCCAGCGCGACGTCGTCGCGGCCCGCGACCGGGGTGCCGACGGTGAGGTCGTCCTGCCCGGCGAACTGCGCGAGGGTCAGCTCGTACAGCGTCACCAGCAGCATGAACGGGGTGCAGCGCAGTTGCCGGGCGGCGGCCTGCACGGCCTGCTGGATCTCGCCGGGGAACTCGCGCAGGACCACGCCGCCGTTCGAGGTGCGCACCGGCGGGCGGGGGCGGTCCAGCGGAAGGTCGAGGGTCGGCGGGTCGGCGAGCACGCCGGTCCAGAAGTCGAGCGACGAGGTGTCGGCGGCGCGGCGGGCACGGGCGTGGTCGAGGTGGCGCACCGCGGGCGGGGTCGGCGCGATGCCCCGGTAGGACTCGGTGACCTGCCGGTAGAGCAGGTTCATCGACCAGCCGTCGCCGACGATGTGGTGCACGACCATGCTCAGCACGTGCTCGTCGCCGGCCAGCCGGAACAGGCCGACCCGGATCAGGTGGCCGTGGGCGAGGTCGAACGGCCGGGCCAGCAGCTCCGCGACGCGTACCCGGGCGGCGGCCTGCGGGTCGGGGTCGCCGGTCAGGTCGGCGTACTCGATCGGGGTCGGCCGGGGTTCCTGGATCTGCTGGTACGGCACGCCGTCGTGGTCGCCGAAGCGGGTGCGCAGGCTCTCGTGGCGGCGGGTCGCGTCGTCGAACGCCCGCGTCAGCAGCTCACGGTCCAGCTCACCGCGCAGGCGGCTGGTCGTCGAGATGTGGTACGCGGCGTCGCCGGGGTCGAGCCGGTCCAGGAACCACAGTCGCTCCTGAGCCGCCGTCAGCGGGCCTTGATCGGGCTCGGGCATGCGCTTTCTCCCGCCGTCCGAATGCGATTGATTCGGACGCCACCGTAAAGTGCATTTCCGTAATTGGCAAGACTCTTTACTGTGACGTATCGACGGCCGTGGCCTGCTAATAGACACACCTCAACCCATTACCGCCCCCGGCCTGCAAAACGGCCCCACCAACCGACAGCATGCCGGTTTACCGGCAGAGGGTCAGCTCTGTCCCGTGAGGAGTTCGGCGGCGGCGGTCGCGCAGGCGCGGGTGCCGCCGTGGGTGACCACGTAGGTCGCGCCCACCGGGGCGGGCTCGGGCATGCCCAGCTCGACGACGACCGCGTCCGGCCGGGCGGCCAGTAGCGCGGCACGCGCCGCCACCGCCCACGGGTGGTGCCGCACGTCGCGTCCCACCACGACAAGCGGACGCGCGGCAGCGGCCGCCAGCGCCCCGTCCAGCCACGACGGATCGGCGTCGGCGGTCACCCGCTCGGCGGTCGTCGCGGCCCACCGGGCGGCGAGCGGCGCGGCCACGCCCCACGGCATGGCCTGGTCGACCGCGATACCGGTCGGGGTGTCCAGCTCGACCACGTGCGGCGGCCCGGCCAGCGGCAGAGCGGCCCCGGTCATCCGCACGGCGCGCCGGGCCGCCCGCAGTCCCGCCTCGGGAGCGCGCGGCACGGTCGCCGACGACGCGATCCGCTGCCAGGTCGCCAGTTCACGGACCCGCGCGGCGGCCTCGGCCAGCCGCTGCTCGGTGAGCGCGCCCTCGCGTACGGCGGTGACGATGGAGTTGCGCAGCAGCCCGACGATGCCCTCGTTCTTGTACTCGCCGCCGACGCAGATCGCGTCCGCGCCCGCGGCCAGCGCCCGTACGGCGGCCCCGCCGACACCCCACTGCTTGGCCACCGCCGCCATCTCGATGCCGTCGGTGACGATCAGCCCGTCGAAGCCCAGCTCCTCACGCAGCAGGCCGGTGAGCAGCGCCGGGCTGAGCGTGGCGGGCAGTTCGGGGTCGTACGCCGCCACCAGCAGGTGCCCGGTCATCACCGCGCGCACCCCGGCCCGGATCGCGGCGGCGAAGGGCGGCAACGCGACCGCGGCCAGCTCCTCGCGGGACGAGTGGACGCGGGCGGCGTCGTAGTGGGAGTCCTCGACCGTGTCGCCGTGGCCGGGGAAGTGTTTGGCGCAGGCGGCGACCCCAGCCGACTGCAGGCCGCGTACCCAGGCCGCGCTGTGCCGGGCGACCAGTGCCGGGTCCGCGCCGAAGGACCGTACGCCGATGACGACGTTCTCGGGGCGGGAGTTGACGTCGACGGTCGGCGCGTAGTTGAGGGTGATGCCGACGGCGGCCAGGTCCGCGCCGATGTCGCGGGCCACGGTCTCGGTGAGCGGGATGTCGTCGACCGCGCCGAGGGCCAGGTTGCCGGGTCGGTCGCTGCCGGTGCGCGCGTCGAGCCGGGTGACGTCGCCGGCCTCCTCGTCGACGGCGATGACGACGTCCGGGTTCTCCGCGCGCAGCTGCGCGGTGAGCGCGGCGACCTGCGCCCGGTCGGTGATGTTGCGGGAGTACAGCGCGAGCCCGCCCAGTCCCCGGCCGAGGCGTCTGCGTACCCAGTCGGGCGCGTCGGTGCCGACGAATCCGGGCTGCAGCACGGTGTCGGCCAGCAGGGCCAGGTCGGTGTCGAGCTGCGTCATGTCGCTCCCCTTCGCTCACCAAACGCTTGCGCGGTGCTCGTTCACGCGCATTGCGGACGGCGAAGCGTCAGTTGTGCGCACGACAACGCGGGAGCGTACCGGCCGGGGCCCGAAAACCCAATGGCCTCCTCCAGCGGACGCTCGTTGCGGGACGCTCGCGCGTCCCGCAACAGGCACCGGCGGCCGGCGCGCTCACCGCGCCGAATGAGGTCTAGCGGCGCTCGCACCTGAGCACGACGCGCTGCCCCGGCTGGAGCGGGAAGCCCGCGTTCGGGAACTGCCGCTCCACCCGGTACTGGTTCTTGTCGCCGCGTACGCCCCGGATCTCCACCCGCAGGCCCATCCCGGCGAGGTGGTTCTCGGCGTCGCCGCAGCCCCAGTTGCGCAGCTCGGGCATGACGGTGCCCTGGGCGTTCTTGCTCACCTGCAGCTTGACCACGGTGCCGCGCTCGACGCCGGTGCCCAGCACCGGTTCCTGCTTGACCACCGTCTCGAAGGGCTTGTCCGCGTCGACCTGCTCGACCTCGACCCGCAGGCCCAGCTCCTCCAGGATCTTCCTGGCCTCGGCCAGCGGCTTGCCCTCGACCGACGGCACGGTCACCGGGGCACGGCCCTTGCTGAGCACCACCTTGACCTGGGCACCCACCTCGACCTCCGCACCCGCCTTGGGCAGGGTCTCCAGCACCGAGCCCTTCGGGACCAGGTCGCTGTACTTCTCGGCGAGCTTCACCGGCTTCAGCTTCAAGGGTTCGGCCTGCAGGTCGGCGACGGCCTGGTCCCACGGCTTGCCGGACACGTCGGGCACCGTGTAGCGCTCCGGACCGGCCGACAGGGTCAGCGTCACCGTGCCGCCGCTGACCACGTCCGCACCGGCGGCCGGGTCCTGGACCAGCACCACGTCCTTGGGCACGTCCTCGCGGAACTGCGCCTTGGCGTAGGTGAACTCCAGGCCCGCGCCGCGCAGGGTCGCCTCGGCCTCCTGTTTGGTCAGGTTCACCAGCTGCGGCGTGGTGTCGTAACGGCCGAACGCGAGGTAGTAGCCGCCGACCAGGACCAGCAGCACCAGCGCGACCGCGCCCGCCAGCAGCCCCATCCGGCCCCGCGGGTCGCCCATCAGCCGCGCGTACTGCTGCCTGCCCTGCTCCAGCAGGCCCGTCGTCGCCGAGGCGGCCGTCATGGTGCGGGTACGCGGTTCGGCGGGCTCGTCGTGCAGCCGGGCCCAGGACGGGCGGTCCGCGGGCTGCACCTGGCTGACGACCATGGTCTCCTGCGCCACCTGGCGCATCCGGGTGGTCGCGTCGGCGAGGCCGTGGCGGGCCGACTGCACCGCGGACAGCATCGCGCCCGCGTCCATGAACCGGGCGGCCGGGGCGCGGCGGGTGGCGGACGCCACGAGGTCGTCGAGCACCGGCGGCCCGGCGGCCAGCTGCGACGGGGCCGGCACGTCGCGCTCGACGTGCTGCCAGGCCACCTCGACGGGGCGCTCGCCGTGGTACGGCGCGCGACCGGTGAGCAGTTCGAACAGGACGATCCCGGTGCTGTACACGTCACCGCGCGCGTCGACGCGCCCGTCGGACACGAACTCCGGCGCGACGTACGCCGCGGTGATCGACGGCTCCGCCCCGCCCGCCTCGACGGCGTCGGCCAGCCCCAGGTCGGTCACCTTGATCACGGCTTCGGTCAGGTCGTGGCCGCCACCGGGGGCCTCGGCGACCATGATGTTCTCCGGCTTGACGCTGCGGTGCACCAGCCCGATGCGGTGCGCAGCGGCCAGCGCGGCCAGGACCTGTTCGGTCACCGCCAGTGCCTCCGCCGGGCTGAGCCGCCCGCGCTCGGCGAGCACGTCGCGCAGCGTGCGCCCACGGACGAACTCGGTCACCAGATACGGCAGGCCGTCATGCTGGCCCTGGCCGTAGAAGGCGGCCACGTTCGGGTGCGTCAGCCGGGCCAGCCCGGTCGCCGCCTCGGCGAACCGCTCGGCGTCGAACGGTGCGGCCTGACCTCGGCGCGGCTGCGGCGGGTGCACGACCTTGAGCGCGACGGTGCGGCCCAGGCGCTCGTCCACGGCGGCGTGGACCGTCGCCATGGCTGTCTGGGCGACGACCGCGCGGATACGCAAGCGCCCGTCGACGAGCGTGCCGAGCAGCGGTCCGGCGAGCTGAGCGTCCATGGCAGCGCAGTCTAGGGCAGTCGCCGCCGTTGTGGCTCTCCTGCTGCCGTGATGGGCGGCGACCTGCGGTTATCCACGAACCGCAGGCCCGCCGGGAGGGGCATGCCCAGCCGCGCCGCTGTGGTCTGGCTCTCAGCGGCGGTTCGCCGACATCTGTTGCCGATCATCGGTGGCAGGCGTAACGTCGTCGGCGATGTGAGCCACTGACACCTTCCCGCGCCCGCGACCGAGGCCCTGCCCGGCGGGCGGAAGCGTCTTTTTCGTCAGTAGGTGCACCATGTCTCATTCTGCTCTGCTCGCCCAGGATCTCGTCCGCACCCTCGGCACGCGCCGGGTGCTCGACGGCGTCAGCCTCACCGCGTCCCCCGGTCACCGGATCGGGCTGATCGGCGAGAACGGGGCCGGCAAGTCCACGCTGCTCCGGCTGCTCGCCGGGACCGACGAACCCGACTCCGGCACCGTCGTGCGCCCGGCCGACCTCGGCTTCCTGCACCAGGAGATGCCGTTCGACGCCGTATCGACGATCGCCGACGTGATCGACGACGCCCTGCGCGAGGCCCGTACGGACCTCGCCGAACTCGACCGGCTCACCGCCGCACTGGCCGCGACCGCACCGGAGGACGCCGCCTACCCCGACCTGCTCGCCGCGTACGGCGAGCGGCTGGACCGCGCCCAGGAACACGAGGCCTGGGACGCCGACCGGCGCGCGGAGATCGTGCTGGCCGGGCTCGGCCTGGGCGGCATCGCGCACGAGCGGCCGCTCGGTTCGCTGTCCGGCGGGCAGCGCGGGCGGCTCGCGCTGGCCGCGCTGCTGGCCCGGCGGCCGTCGGCGCTGCTGCTCGACGAGCCGACCAACCACCTCGACGACGCCGCGGCGGCGTTCCTGGAGGAGCAGCTGCGCGGCCTGCCCGGCGTCGTCGTGCTGGCCAGCCACGACCGGGCGTTCCTCGACGCCGTCTGCACCGACCTGATCGACCTCGATCCGGCGGTGGACGGCCCGACCCGCTACGGCGGCAACTACACCGCGTACCAGGCCGAGAAGCAGGCCGAGCGGGTCCGCTGGCAGCGCCGCTTCGAGCAGGAACAGGAGGAGCTCGACGAGCTGCGCGAGGCCGTGTCGGTGACCGCGCACCAGGTCGCGCCGGGCCGCGCCAAACGCGACAGCGAGAAGATGGGCTACGGCCACACCACGGGCCGGGTGCAGAACCAGATCTCGCGCCGGGTCCGCAGCGCTTCCCGCCGCCTGGACGAACTGGAACGCGAGCAGGTGCGCCGCCCGCCGGAGCCGCTGCGGTTCGGGGCCACCCGGCTGGCGGGCACGTCGGCCGACGGCACCCTGCTGTCGCTGCGCGACGTAAACGTGCCCGGACGGCTCACCCTCGACCGGCTCGACCTGTCGTCGGCGGACCGGCTGCTGGTCACCGGGGCCAACGGCGCGGGCAAGTCGACGCTGCTCGCGGTGCTCGCCGGGCGGCTGTCCGCCACCGGCGAGGTGAACCGGCGGCGCGGGCTGACCGTCGGGCTACTGGCGCAGGACACCGTGTTCGAGCGGGCCGACCGCACCGCCCGGGAGACGTACGAGCTGGCGCTGGGTCCCGCTCGCGCGGAGGCTGTGCCGCTGGGCACGCTGGGCCTGCTCGCCCCGCGCGACCAGGGCACCCCGGTCGGGGCCCTGTCGGTCGGCCAGCGCCGCCGCCTGGCCCTGGCCCTGCTGGTGGCCGACCCGCCGGAGCTGCTGCTGCTCGACGAGCCGACCAACCACCTGTCGCCGCGCCTGGCCGACGAGCTGGAGGCGGCGCTGGGCAGCGGTCCGGGCGCGATCGTGGTCGCCAGCCACGACCGCTGGCTACGCTCCCGCTGGCCGGGCCGCGAACTGCGGCTCTGACCCGCTCCAGCAGATCCTCTGTGCCCAGGAACGCCAGGCTGCGCGGTCCCCGGCCCGCGCCGTGGCCGGTGGACCGACGGTTAACGACGACCGGCGCGGGAGCGGCGGCTCCCGCGCCGGTCAGCTCAGCCCTCGACGTCGCGCAGGAACAGGATGCCGTCGCTGTCGGCCAGGTGGGCCGGGTCGCGCGGGAAGTAGCCGTGGTCGTCGGTGTTGTCGGCGCGCCGCACCGGCTCCAGCCCCGTGTCGTCCAGCGCGGCCGCCAGACGGCGGCCGTCGAGCAGGCGGCGCTCGCCGGGCAGGGTCGACAGGACGCCCTCGACCGTGTCCGCTGCGGGCGCGCCCAGGCCGCGCGGACGCAGGCTGCCGATCGCGGTCGCCACGAAGGCGTACCGGTCGCCGAGGCCGTCGGCGGCGATGGCACCCGCGGGCCACCACGTCAGCGATTGGCCCAGCTGGGCCACCTCCCAACGGCCCTGCTCACGCTGCAGGTGGGCGTTGTGCGCGAACACCAGCACCGGACCGCGATCGGCCTCCCGTTCCGCGATGGCCAGCAGGTTCTCGGCCATCATCGCGTCGCGCTGGATCATGAGCCGGGCATATCGCCACGGCGACGCCGCCGCCATGACCGCGTGGTAGCGCAGCAGCCCCGCGGCGGTGCGCCCGTGCAGCCGCGCCAGCCACCGGTCGTCGTCGGACGTCATCGCGCGCAGCCGTGGCGTCTGCGCCGTGGCCAGGGCGAGCAGGTCGTCGGCGAGCAGCCGCAGCCGCACCGCCGACGCCGTCGCGCCGACCGATCTCTGCGGTTCCATGGCCGCCGCCGGATCGGTCCACCGCTCGTCGTCACCGGCGAGCTCGTCGATCAGAGCCGCGTCGTCCGGGAGCAGGCTCGGCTCCACGCAGGCCGCGAGGTGGTCGCGCAGCGCGGTCAGCGGCCGGCGCGGGCTGGCGGCGTACATCATCTCCGTCGGGGCGTCGAAGCCGAAGAAGCGCAGCCGGTCGTCCTCGGGGCGGCCCTGGTTGTATTCCCGCATCCAGGCGACCAGTTCCCGGTTGCCGGCGAACGCCCCCCAGCCGTGGCTGACGCCGTGGGCCATCACGTCGTCGAGCGAACCCGCGCCGCCCGCGACGTACGCGTCGACGGCCAGTCCGGCCAGGCAGTCGCTCTCCAGCGCGACGGACCGGAACCCCTCGTGCTCCACCAGGTGGCGCAGCAGTTCGTTGCGCAGCCGCAGGAACAGGTCCACGCCGTGCAGCGGCTCGCCGAGGCCCAGCAGCGACGGCCGGGCGGGCAGGGTGGCGAGCAGCCGCGACATCGCGGGCCCCGGACCGGTCGCGTCGTCGAACGCCCAGCCGGTGTCGGACAGGGCGGCAGTGGTGGTCATCAGGTCTGATCCTCTCGACGAGTTCTACCTTGAACCCTATCGTTGAATCAACGGTGTAAACTTTCTCCGCACTGAGCGCTCGCGAGCGCCTGAAACCCTCAAACATCGGGTACACCATGAGCGAAGCGCGGCTGCGGCCCGTAGACCTGGCGCGCGGGCAGGGGCTGTCCACGCAGGCCGTCCGCAACTACGAGGAGGCGGGCATCCTCCCGCCGGCGGCGCGCACCCCGACCGGCTACCGCGTCTACACGCCGCTGCACGCCCGCGCGCTGCGTACGTTCGCCGCGCTGGCCCCCGGGCACGGCCACCAGACCGCGACGGCGATCATGCGGGCCGTCAACGAGGACGCGCTCGACGACGCCCTCGCGCTGATCGACGACAGCCACCGGCAACTGCGCACCGACCGGCACACCCTCACCGCGGTCGAACACGCGCTGCGCGACCTGGCCGCGACCGCGCCGGTCACGCACCGTACCGCCGACACGTTCGTCGGGCCGCTGGCCCGGCAACTGGGCGTACGCCCCGCGACCCTGCGCAAGTGGGAACGCGCCGGAGTGGTCCGCCCCCGGCGCGATCCGGCGACCGGCTACCGCGTCTACACCCCCGCCGACGTACGCGACGCCCGGCTGGCGCACCAGTTGCGGCGCGGCGGATACCTGCTGGAGCAGATCGCTCTCGTGCTCGACCAGGTGCGGGCCGCCGGTGGCGTCGCCCCGCTCGACGCGATGCTGCACGACTGGCGCGAACGGCTCGCCTGGCGCGGCCGCGCGATGCTGACCGGAGCCGCCGAACTCGACGCCTACCTGCGCGAACGCGACGCGTCACCGGCGGCCTGAGGGCCGGCCGGGGTCAGCGGTTCACCTCGGCGGCGGGCAGCGGTTCCACCACCGCGTTCTCGCCGGGCACGGCGGTCTGTCTGATCAGGAACTGCGCCGACCCCGCGGGCCGTTCGCGGAAGTGCCGGAACGCCATCGGCACGCCCCGGGCGACGGACAGCTCGGCGCTGTCCATGACCTGCATGTGTACGTGCGGCTGGGTCGAGTTGCCGGAGTTGCCGCAGGTCGCGAGCTGCTGCCCCGTCGTCACCCGGTCACCGGCGGCGACCCGCAGGGACCCCGCCCGCAGGTGTACCAGCGCCACGAACGCCCCGCCCCGCGCCAGCTCGACGATCACATGGTTGCCGGCGATGGCCGCGACCCCCTGCCGCAGCCGCCCCGCCTGGCCGAGCATGTACGGCACCAGCGCGAGCTGCGACCGGCGCGCCGCATGGTCGGGCTCGCCGTCGTGCGCCGCCACGACGACGCCGTCGGCGGGCGACAGGATCGGGCGGCCGAACGAGAAGAACCGGTCCGGGGGCTCGCTCGCCAGCAACGTCCGCCAGTCCCGGTGACCGGCGGTGCGGCCCTGCTCGTCGACGCCGACGAAGTCGATGGCGTACCGCTCCCCCATCAGGTCCGTGCCGTGGCTCGGCACCCTGCGGGCCGGACTGTTCCTGGCCAGCCACCACCCGGTGAACGGCAGCGCGAGGACGACCTCCCGTGGTGAACCCTGCGACCCCTGCCCCATGGCCCCCACCCTAGGCGGGCCGCGCCAGACGCAGCCGGAGCACGCAGACCGCCACGAACACCAGGCACAGCCACGCGAACCAGTCACCGAACCTGGCGTACGGCGTGCCGCCCGACCCGGACCGCACCAGCGCCACCGCACTGGTGACCCCCGCGCCGGTGGCCTCGTCGGCGACCAGCCGGCCACGGGAGTCGGCGGCGACCAGCCGCCCGTGCCCCGCCGACCGGACCACGGCGAACCCGTTCTCCACGCCACGGACCACGGCGATCCGGCTGTGCAGCAGCCCGTCGCGACCGAAGTCGAGCGCGGGCACCAGCAGCACCGACGTTCCCTGCCCGCCGTATCGCCTGCCCAGTTCGGGATGGTCCAGGTCCTTGCAGATCGCCAGGCCGACGGGTGAACCGGGCAGCCACACCAGCCGGTCCCCGGCGGTCATGTGGTCCTCCCACCCGGTGACCAGATGCTGCTTGTCGTACCGCACCGCGCCCGTGCCGTCGTACGCCATCGCGATGTTGTGCACTCCGGCCCGGTCCTTCAGGGTGAGGCCGATGACGATGGTGATCCGGCTGCGCACGGCCACGGCGCTGATCCGGGCGCCGAGGTCGGCGAGTTCCGGCTCGGTCACTTTGAACACCTTCTCCGGCAGCACCAGCACCGCCGCCCCCGCCGTCGCGGCCTGGTCGAGGTAGCTCGCCAGGACCCGCTGCGCCTCCGGCGTCGCGATCGGCAAGGAGTCCTCGGACTGTCGCACGTCGGCCAGAGCGACTGTCGTGCTCGGACCCGTGGGCGGGTCCTGCAGGCGCAGCAGCCCGTATCCGGCGGTGCCCCCGGCCAGGACGGCTGCCGTCGCGAGCAGGCGGATCCACGCCGCACGGTCGGCCAGCGCCGTCGCCGCGAGGGCGGGCAGTGCCAGGAGCAGGAAGCCGACGCCCCAGATCCCGGTCAGGGAGCTGATCTGGATCACCGGCAGCAGCTCGGCCTGGGTGTAGCCGATGGCGGAGAACGAGCCACCCGGCGAGAACAGCGACACCAGATACTCGGCGCCGGCCCACGCGGCCGGTGCGGCGAGCGCGGCCAGAACCGGCCTGCTCTGCCGCAGCAGCGCCCGCCACAGCGCGACGGCCCCGGCGAAGGCGAACGCCTGCAGCAGGAGGAAGCCCGTCACCACGACCGGCGGGACTTCCAGGGTCCCGGTGTAGTACGTCCACATGTTCGCGCCGCCGGCAGCCCAGGCGAGGAACGCGGCCCCGGCCGCGGCCCGGCCGGGGATCCGCCCCGCGACGGCGAGCACCGGCAGCGGGGCGAGCCAGGTCAGCCAGGGGATCGGGGTGAGTCCGGTGCCGAACCACACCAGTGCGGCCGACGCCACGACGGCGAGCGCGACCAGCCCGGTCGGCGAGCGCCGTTCCTGTTCAGGGGCGTCCTCGGCGCGCGGTGGCGCGACCTCAAGCTCGGTTGCCATCGAGCACCTTCCCGACGAGTTGGTGTACCAGGGCACGAAAATCCGGCTCCGGCAGGTCGATCCGGCTGCCCCGGAACAGCTGGACCAGGCCGTGGATCAGCGCGGCGACCGTCAGCGCCAGCGGCCATACGTCCTGGTCGCGCAGCGCGCCCTGCCTGATGCCGGTGGTCAGCGCGGCGGCGACGAGGTTCATCGACGGCGAACCGCCCGCCCGGAAGTCGTCCGGCCAGCGCCGCGCGCCGTCGCGCGGATCGGTGAACACGAAGTCGTACAGGTGGGGCTGGCCGAGGGCGAAGTCGAGATGGTCGTCCAGCAGCTCGGTCACGCGCGTGTCGAAGTCGGCGGCGGCCGGGCGGGCGGCCCAGCGCTGCGCGATCTCGGCGAAGCTGGCGTCCGCGATGGTCGACAGCAGCGCCTCGCGGTTGGCGAAGTGCCGGTAGATGGTCATCGGGGTGACCCCGGCCGCCGTGGCCACCCGCCGCATGCTCACCGCGGCAGCCCCTTCGGCGAGCAGGATCTCGCGGGCGATGCCCACCAGCCGTTCTGCGGTCGCGCTCATGTCTACACCGTAGACCTAAGTCTACGGTGTAGACAAGCCGCGAAGGTATCAGCGTTTTCGCGTGCTCGTTTCGGGACGCCACAGCGTCCCGAAACGAGCGGCCGCCCACACACATATGCTCCGGAGCGGGACTGTCGGCTATGGCGGAAGGGGCTCCACCCCCGAGGACGCCCCGCCGACCCGGGAACTGACCAGCCATGACGTGCCCGCCTGCCCCCGTGGCGACGGGCACGTCACAGCGGCAGCGGTTATCCGGTGGTGGCGGCGGTGGTGATCGACCAGCCGTCGGCGAAGGTCGTGCCGGAGACGGGGCGGGCCGAGATCACGCAGCGCTGCTCGTCGGGCCAGAACCAGCCCGCCGAGCGGGCGAGCGCCTGCCAGCCGTCCAGCTCGCTGTCCAGGGCCGAGCCGTAGACGGCCAGGCCGAGGCGTCGCCAGACCTCGTAGTAGGCGATCCAGTGCGCCTCCTGCTGGCCGTACCAGCAGACGGGGCCGGGTGTGCCGAGCAGCCGCTTGCCGGGCAGGTAGAAGCCCTGGGCGAGCGAGGTGTAGAGGGCGTCGCGGACGTGGCGGCGCACGATGTCGACGAACGGGACGCCGTACGCCACGGCCGCTTCCGCGGAGAGCTCGGGCCAGGGCCGGTCCTTGTCGCGTTTGGGCGGCTTGGGGTCGAACAGCGGCGTCTCGATCCGGTCGTCCATCGCCCCGCGCATCCTGGCCAGGGATGTGGCCAGGTCACTGGCCAGCGGAGGACGGCGGCCGGGCGGCGGCTGGGTGACCCAGGTGTGCAGGTCCTGCAGCGTCGGCAGGTGCTGGACCAGCGGCTGGGCTTCGCGGGGAGAGCGGACCCACACGAACTCGGGCCGGGGGCGGCCGATACGCCGGTACAGCGCGGTGACGGCCTGTTCGGCGGCTGCCTCGCCGGTCGGTCCGCAGGCGGTGCCGTGGCCGAGCCATTCGTCGCGGACGGCGGCTGCCTGCTGCCAGGAGGCGGCACGTTCGTGCCGCGGGGCGGTCATACCGCGAGGGCGCGCACGCCCTTTCGTACAGAGGAGATCATGGCGCTCATGATCGCACCGGTCGCGTTGTCGTGCAACGGATATGAGCGGCGGGCCGTCCGGCATGACGGCCCGCCGCTCAGCCTGTTACGGCAGGGTCCACTTCTGGTTGGCCGCACCGGCGGTGCACGTCCACAGGTGGACGACGGTGCTGTCGGCGGAGTTGTTGCCCGACACGTCCAGGCACTTGCCCGACTGCGGGTTGCGCAGGGTCTGGTCCGAGGACTGGTAGGTCCAGTTCTGGGCGCCGGAGCCGTTGCAGGTCCACAGCTGGATCTTGGCACCGTTGGTGCTGCTGCCGCCGGAGATGTCCAGGCACTTGCCCAGGGCGCGCAGGGTCTGCCCGTTCTGGGTCCAGGTCTGGGCCGTGGAGCTGTTGCAGGTGTAGATCTGGATCTGCGTGCCGTCGGCGGTGCCGCTGCCGCGCACGTCCAGGCACTTGCCGGCCAGGCCCTTGATCGGCCCGGTGCCCGGCGTGGCGGTCTTCACGAAGGTGAAGTCGTCGACGTCGAACAGGCCGGTGCCGGTCCCGGTGAACGTCAGGTACACGTTCTGGTTGCCCGAGGGCACCCCGGTCAGCGTGGTCTGCACGTTGGCGTACGTGCTCCAGCTGCCCGTGTTGGGCACCGCGACGGTGCCGAGGATCGGCCCGGTGGTGGAACCGGTGCGCACCTGGATGCCGCCGCCCGCGCCGCCGGACACGACGCGCGCCCGGAAGGTGGTCGCGCCGCCGACGTTCACGCCGTTGTACGCCGCCCAGTCGCCCGGCTCGATGTAGCCCAGGGTCTGGCCGTTGTTCGCGCCCGCCTTGGTGAACGCCTGCACGCCGCTCTGGCTGCTGAACGACTCCGCCTGCACGGTGACGTCACCGGTCGGCGGGGTGCCCAGCTCCTTGACGCGGATGTTGCGGAACTGGGCGGTGTCGCCCGCGCCGTGATTCTGGATGCCGATGTGACCGGCCAGGCTGCGGACCGGGTTGGTGTTGGTGAAGTCGTTGACCAGCACGCCGTTGAGGTAGATGCGCAGGCGCTCGCCCTCGACCAGCAGCTCGTAGGTGTTCCACTCGCCTGCTGCGTTGAGCGCCGCGTCCCGGGCCGCGATGTTGGCGGACTGGAACGTGTAGACGGATCCGGTGGTGCGGTCGGCCGCGTCGGTGGCGTCGATCTGGATCTCGTAGCCGTTGTTGACCGCCGACCACGGGTCGGTCGACGGCGGGAAGCCGATGAACACGCCCGAGTTCGAGTCGCCGGTGAGCTTCCAGTCCAGCTTCAGCGAGTACGAGGTGAACTGCTTGGCGCTGTACCAGTACAGGCCCATGCCGCCGACCGTGGTCAGCGTCGCGTCGGAGTTGGTGAGGCTGCCCGGTCCGGCCTGCGACCAGCCCGTGGTCGAGCCGTTGAAGATCGGCGTGTAACCGGTCTCGGGGCGGCAGTCGGCCTTGCTGCGACCGGCCGCGTAGCGGATGCCGCCGAGCAGGTGGTTGCGGAAGTTCGCCTCGCCGTAGGAAGCCTGGGTGTGGCCGCCACCGGTGTAGAACGAGCGGCCGCCGTCGTACGCCTTGCACCAGGCGTGCGGGTGGTCGGCGCCCATGCCGCCGCCGCTGTACGAGGACTCGTCCAGGGTGGCCAGCACCTTCGCGGTGGACCGGGCGTTGGTCTGGTAGTTGTACCACTCGTCGGTGCGGGTCCAGGTCTGCGGCAGGTGCCCGGTCGCGGCGTGACCGCGGTCCTCGACCTTGACATTGGCCTGCTGGATGGCCGGGTGCGAGGCGAACCACGCGCCGACCAGGTTGCCGTACCAGGGCCAGGAGTACTCGGTGTCGGACGCGGCGTGCACGCCGACATAGCCCTTGCCGGAGCGGATGTAGTTCTCGAACGCCGTCTGCTGCGTGGCGTCGAGCACGTCACCGGTGGTGTTGAGGAAGACCACGGCCTCGTACTGGGCGAGGTTGCCCGCGTTGAACTGGGCCGCGTCCTCGGTGGCGGTGACGGTGAAGTTGTTCGCCGCGCCCAGGTCACGGATGGCCTGGGTGCCCACGGCGATGGAGTCGTGCCGGAAACCGGCGGTCTTGGAGAAGACCAGCACGTCGTAGGGGGCGTCGGCGGCCACGGCCGGGGCGGCGGTCATGGCCACCACGGTCAGCGCGGCAGCTGCCAGGCCGAGCGCGGGTCGGAGGATTCGCACGGTGGTGCTCCTTTCACGGACGGAGACGGTCCGGGCGGGCGGGGCTGCCCGCCCGGACCTGGTCGATCAGGGCAGGGTCCACTTCTGGTTCGCGGCGTTCGCGGTGCACGTCCACAGGTGGACGATGGTGCTGTCGGCGGAGCTGTTACCGGACACGTCCAGGCACTTGGCCGACTGCGGGTTGCGCAGCGTCTGGTCGGAGGCCTGGTAGGTCCAGTTCTGCGCGGCGGAGCCGTTGCAGGTGTACAGCTGGATCTTGGTGCCGTCGGCGGTGCCGCCACCGGCGATGTCCAGGCACTTGCCGAACGCCCGCAGGGTCTGGCCGTTGCGGGTCCAGGTCTGCGAACCGGTGCCGTTGCAGGTGTAGATCTGGATCTGCGTGCCGTCGGCCGTCGCGCCGCTGCGCACGTCCAGGCACTTGCCCGCCAGGCCCTTGACCGGGCCGACGCCCGCGGCCGTGGTGAACGTGAACGAGTCCAGGTCGAACAGCGCCCCGGTGCCGCCGCTGAAGGTCAGGAACAGCGGCGAGGTGGTGTTCGGCGGGTTCGTGATGGTGCCGGTCACCGTCGCGAACGTCTCCCAGCCGCCGGTCACCGGAACGGTGGCCGAGCCGAGCACGGTGCCGGTGGCCGACCCGGCGCGGATCTGCAGCGTGCCGCCGACGCCACCCGAGGACACCCGGGCGGTGAAGCCGGTCGCGTTGCTCAGCCGGTACGGCGTGAACGAGATCCAGTCCCCGTTGTTGATGTCACCGACGGTCTTGCCGCCCTCGGCGGTCGTCTTGGTGAACGTGTTGATGCCCGACGAGGTGCCGAAGTGCTCGGCCTGCCGGTGCCGGGGCTGCAGCGTGTGCTGCGTGTGCGTGGTCAGGCCCTGGTTGTCGGTGTACTCCGCGTCGAAGATCGCGAAGATGTTCGCCGCGTCGTCGTGCTCACCGTCGACCGGGATGGTGATGGTGCCCGAGCAGCCGTTCTTCGAGGTGATCTGGTGTCCGTGCTGGTCGTGGCCGAGCACGTAGGTCAGCTTGACCCGCGCGCAGTCGATCGTGCCGTCACCGGCGTCGGTGACCGTCAGCGAGTAGCTGACCGTGTCCCCGAAGGCGAACAGCTGGCCGTTGCCGGGGCTGTTGATGGTCACCGCGGGCGGCGTGTTGCCGACCGTGATGACCTCAGAGTCGCCGCCGGTCGCGCCCTGCGGGTCGCGCACCGTGAGGGTCGCGGTGTAGGTGCCGTTGGCGGTGTAGGTCTTGCTCGGGTTGGCCGCCGTGGAGGTCGTGCCGTCGCCGAAGGCCCACGAGTAGGTCAGCGCGCCACCCTCCGGGTCCGAGGAGCCGGCCGAGGAGAACTGCACCGTCAGCGGGGCCGCACCTGAGGTGGGGGTGGCGGACGCGTTGGCGATCGGGGCCCGGTTGCCGCTGCCGATGTACTCGAAGCGGTACAGCGCCGAGTTGGCGTCGCCGTTGAAGTAGCCGGTGCCGTAGTCGAGCACGTACAGCGCGCCGTCGGGGCCGAACGCCGAGTCCATGACCTGCTTGCCGACCCACGGGAACGAGTCGATCGTGCCCCGCGAGCCGTCGGCGTTGACGTGGATCGGCTTGATCCAGCCGCGGCCGAACTCGGTGGCGAAGAACTGCCCGTCCATGTCCTGCGGGAACTTCACGGCCGAGGTCGACGAGGCGTTGTACCGGTAGACCGGGCCTCCCATCGGGGACTCGGAGCCGCCGCCGAACTCGCTCGGGGTGCCGCTGTCGCCGCCGTACTTGATCCAGGCCGCGCGGGCCGGGGGCAGCGTGGACAGGCCGGTGTTGCGGAACGAGTTGTTCGTCGGCCCGCTGGCGCAGTTGTACTTCGGGCCGGTGGACGCGGTCGCGAAGTTCCACTCGTTGTAGATCTCGGTGCTGGTGTTCGCGCCGGTGCAGTACGGCCAGCCGTAGTTGCCCGCCGAGGTGATCCGGTTGAACTCGACCTGCCCGCTGGGGCCGCGGTTGGCGTTGGTGGTGCCCGCGTCCGGACCGTAGTCGCCGACGTACACGACGCCGGTAGCCTTGTCGACGCTCATCCGGAACGGGTTGCGGAAGCCCATCGCGTAGATCTCGGACCGGGTCTGGGCGGTGCCCGGCGCGAACAGGTTGCCCGACGGGATCGAGTAGCTGCCGTTCGCGTTGACCTTGATGCGCAGGATCTTGCCGCGCAGGTCGTTGGTGTTGCCCGCGGAACGCTGCGCGTCGTAGGCCGGGTTGCGGTCGGTGCGCTCGTCGAGCGGCGAGTAGCCGTCGGAGGAGAACGGGTTCGAGTCGTCGCCGGTGGACAGGTACAGGTTGCCCGCGGCGTCGAAGTCGATGTCACCGCCGACGTGGCAGCACAGGCCCCGGTCGGCGGGCACGTCCAGCACGTTGACCTGGCTGGACATGTTCACCGTGAAGTCGGCGTTGAGGGTGAACCGGGCCAGCCGGTTGACGCCCTGCCACTGGGTCCAGCTGGTGCCGGTCGCGGGGGCGTCCCCGGTCGGGGTCGACAGCGGCGGGGCGAAGTAGAGGTAGATGTAGCGGTTGCTGGCGAAGCCAGGGTCGACGCCGACGCCCTGCAGGCCCTCCTCGTCGTGCTGGTACACCGGGATGGTGCCGACGACGGAGGTGGTCCCGGCCGCCGAGGTGCGGCGCAGGGTGCCGTTGCGGGCGGTGTGCAGCACCGACAGGTCCGGCAGTACGGCCAGCGACATCGGCTCGCCCATCTCGGCGACGCCGCGGGCCATCTCGACCTGCTGGAACTTGCTCGGGTCGATGGTGTGCGCGGCCGCCGGGGCGGCGGTGGTGGCCACGGCCGCCAGGGCCGGTCCGGTCATCAACAGTGCGGCCGCGGCCGCACGCCAGAGCGTCATGTGTCTACGTGGGTGTCTAGTGGACATTGCCGTCCAACCCTTCCTGACTGGGGGTATGCCAGGCAGGGCGCGCGCCGACGCGCCTGATGCCGGGGTGGGCCAGGGGTAACCGCGCCGCCGGTTACATAGATGAAACAAGGTGGAGCTGTGACGGACACACTAGGGACTTTTCATCAACGTGTCCATACTTTCGGATGTCTCAACGGAAAGTAACGACGCCACGATCGAAAGTGGACCAGACTCCCTGGTCGCGAACCGGTTTCAGCGACCGGCGGCAGCGGGTATCGAGCGGCATGAACCGCAACCTGATCCGGGCCCTGCTGTACGCCTGGGAACGGCCCGAGTTCCGCACCGGCCTGCAGCACCTGATCGACCTCGACCAGGTGACCGCACTGCTGGCCGCACTGTCCACCGAGGACCGCGACCACGAGCAGGAACGCCGTGCGATGGACCTGCTGCGTTCCGCGCTGGACTCCCCCGAGATCCGCCGCGCGGTGCTCCTGCTGGTCGAGTCCGACGACATCCGCCTCCAGCTCGCCGCGGCGGTCGCCGAGGGCCTGCCCGACCGCCCGGCCCTGGCCGTCGCCGTCGCCTCCGCCCTCAACGACCCCCGCGTACGCGCCCAGCTGCACGCCGCGCTGGACACCCCCAAGGTCCGCGAGCTGCTGCTGCAGGCGGCCGAGGACGGCGCCGAGAACCGTCGCCTGTCCCTGGCCCGCCAGGTGCTCGTGCTGCTCGCACGGCACCGCACCGCGCGCCGTCTGGCCTGGTCGCTGCACCGCCACGGCCTGCTGCGCGCGCTGCGCGAATGACACTCAGCGGTACGGCATCTTCGGGAACCAGCCGTAGCCGAACATGGCGGGCAGGCGCACGTCCCAGTAGACGACGGTGAACACGCCCAGGGCGATGAGCAGCGCGCCGGTCACCGCCGCGGTGCGCGCCGGGCTGGCCGTCAGCCAGCGTACGAACCCGCCCCTGGTCGCTACCACCAGCAGCGCGAACAGCGCCGCCACCAGCACGATGTTGCCCAGCGACTGCAGCACGAACGCGCCCGCGCCGTACAGCGGGTTGCCGGTGTCGACGGCCCAGTGGAACAGCTTGTTGAACAGCGGGTACGGCCGACCGACCAGGAAGCCGCCGACCAGCGCGCCCAGCGTCACCACCCGCGCGGCGGGCCGGTGGGCGAACGGGTCGCGCAGCACCCCGAGCGCGGCCAGGCCGAGGTAGACGAAGGCCAGCCCGATGACGCCGAATGCGACCATCGACTGGATCAGGCGCACCGGCAGCCCGCCGACGACCTCGGTCGACAGCTGCGGGAGGCGGTCGCCGAGCAGCACGCCGACGAAGCCGTACGTGGCCGACACGGCGACCATGCCCAGGGTGAGCCAGCCGACCGGGCGCAGCAGGCCGCGCAGCCCGGCCCGGGTGGCCCCACCGGCCTGGGTCATCGGCCCGACCGAGGCGGCCATGGCGATGTTGCAGGCGGTGAAGGTGCCCGCCAGCCCCGACACGAACGCGAACACCAGCCCGGCGACGGTGCCGCCGATCGCGGTCGCCTTGGCGTCGTGGCCGAGCAGGGTGTTCGCGACGTTGTCGCCGATGACGTGGTCGACGAACTCGTAGGACCAGAGCACGGCCAGCGCCACGCCGGCCAGCACGCTGACGACGATCAGGCCGGTTCGCGAGCGGGGCGGCTCGGCTGCGGAGGGCACGGCACGGGAGGTTTGTTCAGTCATGGACATGAATGGATTCTTGGTGTCCAGCCGCAAAAATGTCTTCTTCCATAGTGCGCAGTAGCAGCGGGAGCGGATCCGGGCGTAGCTCCGCGGGAGAGGGGCGGGCTCGGGATACGCGATCTTCTTGTGATGTTCACCGCTCGGGCGCGACGTGTCCTGCGCGTACCGGCCGCGTTAGGCCGCTTGGACCACGCCCGAGAGGAAGAGTATTCATGCTGCTCGCGAACAAGAACGCCGTCGTCTACGGCGGCGGCGGAGCCATCGGCGGCGCCGTGGCCCGTGCCTTCGCCCAGGAGGGCGCGACCGTGTACCTGGCCGGGCGCACCCGGTCGAAGCTGGAGGCCGTCGCCGAGGCGATCCGGGCCGACGGCGGGGCCGCCGAGGTCGCCGAGGTCGACGCGCTGGACGAGCAGGCGGTCGGCGACCACGCCGACCTGATGGCCAAGGCCGCGGGCTCGATCGACATCGCGCTCAACGCCGTCGGCATCATGCACGTGCAGGGCACGCCGCTGGCGGAGCTGTCGCTGGAGGACTTCCTGCACCCGATCACCGCCTACACCCGGGCGCAGTTCGTGACGGCGAAGGCCGTGTCACGGCACATGACCAGGCAGGGCTCCGGGGTGATCCTGTCGCTGTCGACGCCCGGCTCGAAGCTGCCCGGACCGGGCTTCCTCGGGTTCGGGGTGACCTGCGCGGCGATCGAGGCGACGTCCCGGCTGCTGGCCGGTGAACTGGGCGGCAGCGGCGTACGCGTGGTGTGCCTGCGCCCCGACGCCGTGCCGCAGGCGATCGCGGCCGGGTCGTACAGCCGCGACGTGTTCGAGCCGATCGCCGCGCGGGCCGGGGTGCCGCTGGACGACATGCTCGCCGGGGCGGCGGGAAACACGCTGCTCAAGCGCCTGCCGACGCTGGACGACGTGGCCAACATGGCGGTGTTCCTGGCGTCGGACCGGGCGGCCGCGGTCACCGGCACCGTCGCGAACATGACCTGCGGCTCGCTGGTCGACTGAACGGCACGCGCGGGTGGGCCGGCTCATGCGGAGCCTGGCCCACCCGCGCGTCCGCGTCAGGAGGCCGCGAACTCCGGCCGCAGGGACCGGTAGAACAGCCGCACGTCGTGGGTGAACAGGTCCGGCTCCTCCATGGCGAAGAAGTGGCTGCCCCGGTCGTACTCGGCCCAGTGGCTGATGGTCGGCAGATCGCGCTCGGCGAAACGGCGCACCGGCGGGGTGACGTCGGGCTTGGCGACCGCGACGCCGATCGGCACCGTCATCACGTCGCGCGGGCCGGGCATGAACCAGCGGCGCAGGTAGGTGCCGGAGTCGTAGTACAGCTGCGCCGAGGACCCGGCGGTGCCGGTGAGCCAGTAGAACATCACGTTGGTGAGCAGCAGGTCCCGGTCGATGGCGTCCTCGGGCGCGCCGTTCGAGTCGGTCCACTCCTTGAACTTCTCCATGATCCAGGCGAGCTGGCCGACCGGTGAGTCGTGCAGGCCGTACGCGACGGTCAGCGGCCGGGTGCCCTGGACCTGGGCGTAGCCGGACAGCTCGGCGTGGTAGCGGGCGAGCCGCCCGATCCGGATGCGGTCGGTGGCCGACAGCCCGGCCAGCTCCGCCGGGTCGCCCGACGGCGGGGTCAGCAGCAGGTTGACGTGTACGCCGGTGACCTGGCGGGGGGCGATACGGCCCATCTCCAGCGAGATGAACGAGCCCCAGTCACCGCCCTGCACGCCGTACTCCTCGTAGCCCAGGCGGCTCATCAGCTCGACCCAGGCGCGGGCGACCCGCGGGATGTCCCAGCCGGTCTGGGCCAGCGGGCCGGAGAAGCCGTGGCCGGGGATCGACGGGATGATCAGGTGGAACGCGTCGGCGGCGTCGCCGCCGTGGGCGACCGGGTCGGTCAGCGGGCCGATGGCGTCCAGGAACTCCACGATCGAGCCGGGCCAGCCGTGGGTCAGCACCAGCGGCATCGCGTCGGGCTCGGGCGAGCGCACGTGCATGAAGTGCACGTTGGCCCCGTCGATGCGGGTGATGAACTGCGCGTACTGGTTGATCCGTTCCTCGGCCTTGCGCCAGTCGTAGGTGGTGTGCCAGTACTCGGCGAGGTCCTTGAGGTAGTCCAGCGGGATGCCGCGGCTCCAGCCCACGCCCGCCGGTTCGGACGGCCACCGGGTCTGCGCGATCCGCTGGCGCAGCGTGTCCAGCTCGGCCTGCGGGATGTCGATACGGAACGGGTACATCGCCCTGCCTCTCGCTCAGATGAAGGGGGTGTTGGGCGCCAGGTCGCACAGCACGCGGCCGTACACCTCGGCGGTGGTGTTCGGGTGCATCAGGGCGTGCAGGTTCATGGTCTGCACGTCGCGTTCGATGCGCTGCATCGGCACCGTGCTGAACACCGACGAGCCGCCGCTGGCCGTGTTGAGGATGTCGACGGCCGACTTGACCAGCTGGAAGGCGCGGCCGGTGCTGGCGCGGGTGCGGACCCGCTCCTCGATCGTCCAGGTGTCGCCGCTGGCGTCCTTGCCGTCGAGCAGGTCGGCGATGCGCCGGGCGTGGAAGTCGGCCTCGTCGATGAGCAGGCTCGCCTGGGCCAGCTGCAGGTGCGTCAGCGGGGCGTGGCGCTGGCTCTCGTAGTCCGTGTAGGTGATCTTCCGGCCGGGCAGGCGCTCCAGGAAGTTGTCCATCGCCGAGCGGGCGATGCCGACCGCGCTGCCGACGAAGGAGGCGCACCCGACCGGCATCAGCGGCGCGCGGAAGACCGGCGAGGCGGCGTTGAGCTGCGAGGCGTACTGCTCCTGCAGCACCAGCGGCACGGGCAGCACCCGGGCGGCGGGCACGAACACGTCGTTGGCGACCGTGGTGACGCTGCCGGTGCCGCGCAGGCCGGCGGTGCGCCAGTCGTCCTGGATCTCCAGGTCGGCCATCGGCACCATGGCCAGCACCGGCATCTGCTGCACGCCGTCGGGCGCGGGCGCCATCGCGACGATGACCTGCCACTGGCTGTGCAGCGCGCCGCTGACGAAGTGCCAGCTGCCGTTGACGACGTAGCCGCCGTTGCGGGGCTCGGCGACCGCGGTGGGGCTGAGCACGCCGCACACCCGTACGTCGGGGGTGGCGAAGACCTCGTCCTGGACCTCGTCGGCGAACATGCACGCCATCCAGGTGCAGGTGAACCAGACGCCGACGTTCCAGGCCGTGGAGGACTCGCCCTGGCCGACGGCCGCGCCGACCGCGACCATGGTCGCCGCGTCGCTCTCCAGGCCGCCGTAGCGGGCCGGGACCCGCATCCGGAACACCCCGGCGTCGGCCAGCGCCTCGATCGACTCGGGGTGCAGACGGCGGTTCTCCTCGGTCCACAAAGCGTGCGCGCGCAGCAGTGGCTGCAGCCGCGTGACGCGTTCGACCAGCTCGTTACGTGGTGGTGCGGCAGTGATCGACACCTGTCTCCTCCTAGAGCGTCAGCGGCCTGGGCCAGACATGAGAATGCCGCCCGCGAGCGGGCGGCACATCTCTTAAATTGCTCTAGGTCGATGTTCCGTTAAGCCGTGCGGTGTGCCTGCCGGGCTCACTCCCCCGCCTGGGCGTGCACCGGCGCGCCGGTACGCGGTGCGGGCACGTCCTCGGCGGCGGGCGCGGCCGGGGACGCGGCGGGGCGGTTGGCGCGCAGCAGCAGCGCCACGGCCAGGCCGAGCACCGCGAACACGACGCAGGCGATGAACGCGGCCCGGAAGCCGTCGTTGATCGCGACCGTGCCGGTGGCCGCACCGGTCACCGAGGCCGCGACGGTGGAGCAGATGGCCACGCCGAGCGCGCCGCCGATCTGGAAGCCCGCGCTGTTGATGCCGGAGGCCAGGCCCGCCTCGTCGGCGGCGACGCCGGTCTGCGAGGCGATGGTGGCGGCGACGTAGCAGCCGCCCAGGCCCGGCCCGAACACCAGCAGCGGGATCAGGATGTCGCCGAGGTAGCTGCCGTCCGGCGAGATCCGCGACAGCAGCAGGCAGCCGATGCCCAGCAGCGTCATCGCCCCGGCCGCGACGGGCTTGAAGCCGACCCGGGTCACCAGCGCCTGCCCGACGGCCGAGCCGAAGACCGTCATCACGGTCATGACGGCCATGCCCAGGCCGAAGATCAGGGCGCTGTAGCCGAGGACCTGCTGGGCGTACAGCGACACGAGCAGGCCCATCCCGAAACCGATCATGCCCAGCAGCAGCATCACGATGTTGCCGCCGACCAGGGTGCCGTTGCGGAAGATGCGCAGCGGGACCAGCGGCGCGGCCGAGCGCGTCTCCACCCAGGCGAAGATCGCGAACACCACGATCGACGCGGCGATCAGGCCCAGGGTCTGCGCGCTGAGCCAGCCGGCGTCAGGTGCCTCGACCACGGCGTAGACGAGCAGCACCAGGGCGAGCGTGACGGTGATGGCCCCCGCGATGTCGAAGGCGTTGCGGCGCTCGCCCCTGCTCTCGCGCAGCAGCACCGGGCCGAGGCCGAGCAGGATCAGCGCGATCGGCACGTTCAGGAAGAAGATCCACTCCCAGCCGAGCAGGTCGTTGATCGGGCCGCCGACCAGCAGCGCGGCGGTCGCGCCGAAGCCCGCGATGCCGGACCAGATGCCCAGGGCCTTGTTGCGCTCGCTACCCTCGTCGAACGTGGTGACCAGGATCGACAGCGCGGTCGGGGCCATCACGGCGGCGGAGGCGCCCTGGAGCGTACGGGCCGCGATCAGGACCTCGCCCGTCCACGCCAGCCCGCACAGCACCGAGGCGAGCAGGAACATGGTGGTGCCGATGAAGAACATCCGGCGGCGGCCGAGCAGGTCGGCCATGCGGCCGCCGAGCATCAGGAGGCCGCCGAAGGTGAGCAGGTAGGCGCTGAGCACCCACTGCTCGCTGCCAGAGGTGAAGCCGAGGTCCTGCTCGATGGACGGGATGGCCAGCAGCACGATCTGCGCGTCGAGGTTCACGACGAACATGGCCACGCACAGCAAGGCCAGGGCTTTCCAGCGCCGCGGATCGGGCACGGCGCGGTCGGGCTCGGACGAGCTCATGGTGATCTCCTTTGGCGACGGTCACCGGGCGACCGGCGGACGTGGCAGTGGGCGCGCGGTCTCCAGGCAGGCTTGCAGCCATGGTTGTCTATGACAACCGGCCAGGGGGAATCTATAATCATCTAGTAGTAAAAAACAACCAATGAGGTCGGGCAAGCCATCGAACGCGGGATACCATGGGCGCTCATGGGAACCAGACGCAGCTATCACGACGCGTGCGGCGCGGCACGCGCCCTGGACGTGGTCGGTGAGCGCTGGGCGCTGCTGGTGGTCCGCGAGCTGCTGCTCGGCCCGAAGCGGTTCACCGACCTGCGCCACGGCCTGCCCGCCGTCAGCGCGAACATCCTGGCCCAGCGCCTGACCGAGCTGGAGGACGCCGGGGTCGTCGGCCGCCGCCGCCTGCCGCCGCCCGCGGCCTCGGCGGTGTACGAGCTGACCGCCTGGGGCGCCGAGCTGGAGGAGATCATCCTGAAGCTGGGCGCATGGGGTGCCCGCTCGCCGCTGCCCGATCCGAACGCGACGCTGAGCGTCGACTCGCTGATCCTGTCGTTCCGGACGCTGTTCCAGCCCGCCCGCAGCGCGGGCCTGCACGCCGACGTGCAGCTCGACTTCGCCGACGACCTGTTCCACGCCGTGGTCGACGACGGCACGCTGCGGATCGGCCGCGGGCAGGCCACCACCGCCCAGTCCACGATCTGCACCACCCCGGACGTCCTGGCCGGGGTGGTGTACCAGCAGCACAGCCTGCCCGACGCGATGCGCGACGGCAGCGTGCGGATAACCGGGGACCAGCGGATGGGCAGGCGCTTCATGACCTTGTTCGCACTGCCCATCCCGGCCCCCACCGCCGCGGAGCTCAGCGCCGGCCGGTGAGCCGGACCGGCAGCTCCTTGCGGCCGTTCATGATGAAGGTGCCCTGCGGCTCGACCGCGTCGGACGCGACGGCCAGCTCCAGATCCGGGAACCGCTCGAACAGCGCGGGCAGCGCCAGCTCCATCTCCAGCATGGCCAGCGGCGCGCCGATGCAGCGGTAGAGCCCGTGACCGAACGACAGGTGCGACTTGTCGGCCCGCTCGGGGTCGAACCGCGCCGCCGTCGGGCCGTGCTTGACCGGGTCGCGCCCGATCCCGGCGAACCCGATCAGCACCGGGTCACCCTTGGGGATGACGGTGTCGCCTACCTTCACGTCCTCGACCGGGAAGCGGAACGGCAGGTGCGCCACCGGCGCCTCGACCCGCAGCGTCTCCTCGATCACCTGTGCCCAGCTGACCGCGCCCGACCGGGCGCGGGCCAGCTGCTCCGGCTGCGACAGCAGCACGTGCGCCGCGTTGACGATCAGGTTCATCACCGGCTCGGTCCCGGTCGCCAGCAGCAGGAACAGCGTGCCGACCAGCTCCGAGTCGGACAGCCTGCCGCCGTCCTCCTCCTGGGCGGCCAGCAGGTCGGTGGTCAGGTCGTCGCCGGGCGAGCGGCGCTTGTCCGCGACGAAGCCGTGCATCATGGTGTGCCACTGCTCGATGTTCTCGGCGACCTCCTCGGGGGTCAGCGTCGTGTCGACGTTGAGCTCGCCGCCGCGCAGCATCGCGGCGCGCTGGTGCGCCGGGACGCCGAACAGGTCGCAGATGACCCGGGACGGGAACGGGTGCGCGAACCGGGCCTTGAGGTCGATCACCTCGCCCGCCGGGACCTGCGCCAGCTCGTCGAGCAGGGTCTGCGCGACCGCCTCGACCTTGGACCGCATCGCCTCGACCCGCCGCATGGTGAACGCCTTGGCGGTCAGCCGCCGCAGCCGCGAGTGGTCGGGGCCGTACGCCGTGGTCATGTTGTCCATCAGCGCCCAGCCGATGAGCGGGAAGTCCTGGCCGATCTCGCCGTTGGCGAACGCGGTCCAGTGCTTGCGCGGGTCCTTGGAGAAGCGGCTGTCGGCCAGCGCCTGCAGGGCCTCGTCGTAGCCCACGATGGACCAGGCGAGCACGTCGCCGGGCAAGACCACCTGGGACACGGGTCCGTTGGCGCGGATGCGCGCCGCCTCGGCGTGCACGTCCGCGCCGGTGCGGTCGATGTGGTACGGGCAGGTCGGTTCCATGGATACCTCCGATCGGTCTTAAGCGGACGGGTCCAGGACGGCGGCCGGCGCCTGCGGGCCCGGCTGCTCCCTACGGCCCGAGTGGCGCAGCACCTTGAGCACCGTGCTGGGGCGGAACAGCCGCTGCGGCGGGTCGATGAGCCCCGCCGTGCGGAAGAAGGCATTGGTGACCTCGCCGTCGTGCACGGCGGCGGCCTGCACCCTGGCCATGTAGGCGTTGGCGACGCGGGTCTTGAGCGAGCGGCGTCCGGGCACCTCGGGGTAGCCCAGGTCCGCGCCCGCCGACACCTCCCACGGCGCGTCGATGTCGCGGGAGATGTCGGCGAAGAACTCCACCGCCCGCGGCTCGTGGCCGCGTTCCAGGTGCCTGCGCAGGGTCAGCGACTCCAGCGCCGCCACCGTCATGCCCTGGCCGTAGACCGGATTGAAGCTGCACACCGCGTCGCCCATCACCAGATACCCCTGCGGGAACCTGGTCAGCCGGTCGTAGCGCTTGCGCACGCTGGCCGGGAACCCGAACATGATCGGCTGGTCGACGGGTTCGGCGTCGCGGATCGCGGCGTACACCTCGGGAACCGGCAGCGACCGGGCGAAGGCGAGGAAGCCCTCCTGGTCGGTCGGCGGGTGATCGCCGAGCACGCCGGTCAGCGACAGCTCGACCCGGTTGTCGTCGCCGGGCAGGCGGTAGAAGAACCCGCCGCGCGGGTGCGACGGCGTCGCGACCGGGATGATCGCGATGTCGTCGCCGAACGGGTCGCTCTGCAGCTGGAAGTGCTGCGTCGTGTACGCCAGACCAATCTTGACCTTGTCCTCGCCGGGCCGGTCGTAGCCGTGCTCGGCCAGCCACGGCGGGGTCCGCGAGCCGCGCCCGGTGACGTCGATGACCAGGTCGGTGTCGATCACCTCGTCGGTGAAGGCGTCGTGCGCCCGCACCCGGGCCCCGGTCACCCGGGAGTCGTCGGCGGAGAACACCAGCCCCAGCACGTCGTGCCGCTCCCGCAGCACCACGTTCGGGATCTTCAGCACCCGCTCGCGCAGGTGGAACTCCAGCACCGGCCGGGTCGCGGGCACCGAGACCAGCCCCGACACGGCCTTGCGCAGCTGCCGGCCGTTGAAGTACCAGCGGATGTCCTCGTTGACGTCGCCGGGCACCACGCCCGCCACCCGCAGCTCCTCTGTCAGACCGGGAAAGTGCTGCTCGAAGATCTGCTGGCCGCGGGCGATGAGCCCGTGCGCGTGCCCGCCGTGCGGCACGCCCCGCCGGGTCTGCCGGACGCCGCGCACCTCGTCGCGCTCGACCATCACCACCTCGCGGTAGTGCTCCGACAGCACCCGGGCCGCGAGCAGCGCTGCCATGCTGCCGCCCAGCAGCAGCACCCGATCACCTATCAGCTTGCCCATCGTCGGCCTCCCGGTCCGCCAGGAGGTCAGATGTAGAGGGTGTTGGGTTCGAGGCCGGCCAGGATGCGGCCGTACAGCTCGTAGTTGGTGTCCGGGTGAAGGATCGCGTGCAGGCTCAGCGCCTCGATGTCGCGGGCGATGCGCTGCAGGGACACCCCGTTGTAGATCGACGACGCGCCGCTGGCCGACTTGAGCGTGTCGATGGAGCCCTTCGCGAGCTCGACCATGCGGCCCAGGTCGGCCCGGACCCGCGCCCGCTCCTCCAGCGTCCAGGCCTGTCCGGCCCGGCTCTTGGCGTCCAGGGTCGACGCGGCCCGGTCGGCGTGGAACTCGGCCTCGTCGAGCTTCAGGACGGCCTCGGCGACCTGCAGGTGGGTCAGCGGCGCCTCGCGCTGGCTCTCGTACGCCGTGTAGGTGATCTTCCGGCTGGGCAGCCGCTCGAAGAACGCCTCCTTGGCCGCCTGCGCCAGGCCCAGCACGGTGCCCGCGGTGGTGGTGGCCGCGGTGAGCAGCATCGGCGTCCGGTAGACCGCACTGTCGGCGTTGGCCTTGGACGCGTAGATCTCGTGCAGGACCGGGCCCATCGGCAGCAGGCGGTGCGCCGGGATGAACAGCTCCCGCGCCGCCGTGGTGACACTGCCGGTGCCGCGCAGGCCGCTGGTGTGCCAGTCGTCGATGATCTGCAGCTCCGAGGTCGGGGCCAGCGCCATCACCGGGGCCATCTGCCCGTCGGGCATCGGCGCGACAACGATCAGGGAGTTCCAGTCGCTCTGCAGCGCGCCGGTGTTGAACTGCCAGCGGCCGTTGACGACCAGGCCGCCGTCGGCGGGGGTGCCCATGCCACCGGGGCTGAGCAGGCCGCAGACGCGGGCGTCGGGGTTGGCGAAGACCTCGTCCTGGGCCTCGTCCGGGAACAGGCCGACCAGCCAGGAGCAGATGCTCCAGACCGACAGGGTCCAGGCGGCGGAGCCGTCACCGCGGCCGACCTGGGTGATGACCTCCTTGACGGTGCTCAGGTCGGCCTCGTGGCCGCCGTAGCGCTGCGGGGCGCGCATCCGCAGCAGGCCCGCCGTACCGAAAGCCTCGATGATCTCGTCGTGCAGGCGGCGGTTCTCCTCCGACCAGGCGGCGTGCTTGGCGATGAGCGGGGCGATCTCCGCGGCGCGGGCGACGAGATCCTCGCGCGAAGTGGTGGTGTCCATGACTGGTGTCCTCCCAGGGCTGGTCAGCCGCGCATCCATCGACGCTCGGCGCTATAAGACCCTGGCATCCGGCGGTCGTCCGCCGCATCTTCCTAAGTGCTTTGTCTAGGGGCTGACATGCGCGTTCGTACCGCGGGCGGCCGCGTCGGGCCGTCCGCTGCGCACCGCCGGCGGTCAGGACGGCAGGTGCATCGTGCGCTCGAACGCCGGCAGCAGCCACGGGCGGCGGCCGCCCAGGCGCACCTTGCCGGTCAGCGCCGCGCGGGCCTTGCTCACCCGCCCGAACAGCATCAGATTCAGCGTCGGCGGGTCGAAGGCCAGCCGCACGTCGGCCCGCGGGTCGGGGTCCTCGACCGTCACCGCCCCGTCGGTGAGCACGAGCATCGCCGGAGTGGTGTACGGCGAGCGGAAGTCCACGGCGATGCGGCCGGGCCGCACCGGCGCGCCGTGATCGAGCAGCGCGCCGTAGCCGCCACGGGTGACCCCGAGCAGGAACAGGTCGAAGAACTGGCCCGCCAGCAGCGGGTCCATCGGCCACGGGGTGCGGGTCGCGCGGGCGATGTCCCAGCCGTGCACCACCAGCTCGTTGATCATGTGGGCGACCAGGCCCGCGATCGTCAGCCGGGAGCCGCCCAGCCAGCCGACCTGCTCGGACGGGTCGCGGGTGGCGGCGGCCGCGACCAGCTCGTCGGCGTACCAGCGCAGCTGCTCGCACAGCACCGGCACGTCGCGGCCCGTGAAGTGCGCCAGCACCGCGTGGTTGGTGTCGGCGACGGTGTCCACGTTGGTCGCCGCGACCAGATCAAGCGCGCCCGGCATGTGCGCGTCCAGGTCGGTGCGCCCGACCAGGACCGCGTCCAGCAGCATCAGGCTGACCAGGTGCGCGACCGTGTCGGCGATGGTCCAGTCGGCGGTCACCCTGGTCTGCGGCGGATGCGCCGAGGCCAGCGCGATGAGGCGGTCGGTGACCTGCGGCAGCGCGCGGCTGACCAGGTCCCAGGCGGCGGGGTCGACGGGCACGATCGGCATGCCCTCCAGCATGGGCGGGGGCGCGGCGGGCCCGCATACGCTGGATTGCTCAGTTGCGCGCGAACGGCGGTGGCGCGGAACCCCCAGGCCCGCACCACCGCCGCCGCCACCGCTCGGGTGAGGTCGGGTCAGCCCGTCGTCGCCGCGGCGGCCGGGACGGCCGGCTTGCCGCGCTCGCGGAACCACTTCATCCACCAGTACATGCCGCGGGCGAGGCAGACGAGCGTCACGGCGAAGAACAGGGTGTAGACGATGTTGAACTGCATCAGCACGCCGTACACGATCGCGACGCTGGAGCCGAACATGAACTGCCACTTGAACGGGCCGGGTGTGGTGCCCGGGTCCGTGATCATGTAGTTGGTGAACAGCACGAACGCCACCCCGGTCATCGGCGCCAACGCCGCCCACAGCGCGACGTCCCAGACGAAGTGCCGGATCAGTGCCTGGATCACGAACGCGCCCATCCAGCCCATGATCAGGCCGACCTTCTTGGTCAGCATCGCGTTGAGCACCGTGCCCGCCGTGATGATGATGAGCGGCACCATGATCCGGATGACGTCGGGCACGTTCTCCGTGAAGTGGTACGGCGGCGCGACGTTGACCCAGGCGAACGCGAGCAGCGTGATGGTGATGCCGAAGTTCGACGGGTTCATGAAGTGCCGCATCCGGCCGTTGATCGGCGCCTGCAGCACGTACTTCTGCCCCACGGCCACCACCACCGCGAAGGCGATGGGCCAGAACAGGTCGTTGGCGTACAGCAGCATGTTCGCCGCCAGCGCCGTGATGTGGGTGGGCAGCAGGAACGTGTACAGGCCCCAGACGCCGTTGCCCCGGTACCCGACCGGGCGCTTCTGCGCCCACGCCTGGATGCGCTCGCTGACCAGCTCGGTGCTGTAACCGACGGCCAGGGCCAGGAACGGCCAGGCCCACGGCTGCTCGAAACCGAGCACGGTGTAGCCGAGGATGTTGAAGATGGACATGGAGATGGCGAAGTTGCGCAGGGCCTTGTAGCGGGGATCGGCGTTGTCGACCCGGGGGGCCTTGGCCACCGTGGGCATCGTGGTCGCGGGCGTGGCCGCCGGGCGGGCGGCGGTGGTCACCGGTTTCTTGATGGTGATCGCCGGTGTGGTCACTCTCTCGGCGTGCGTCATCGCGCCGCCACCTCCTGTGCCTTGTCGGTGAGGGTGAGGTCGTGCCAGCCGGCGGCCAGGTCCAGGCGGCTGCTGTGCGGGTTGCCGTTGAGGTCGCGCCAGCTCAGCTCGACCGACACCGGCTTACCGCCGGCGTTGCCGAGCCCGAAGAAGACCTCGAAGCTGCGCTTGCCGGAGTGGCCGCCGCCGCCGTCGAGCTGTGCCACGTGGGTGGCCCCGTCGGCGGTGGTCAGCTTCGCCACGGCCCCGTAGGCGGGCGTGCCGGGAGCCCCGGCGCCGGTCGTCGGGCGGTACAGGCGCAGGCCCAGGTAGTCGCCGCGCTTGGTGGTGTCGTTGCGGAAGAACTGCGGCGCGCCCCACTGCCGGGCGATCATCAGATCCTGGTCGCCGTCGTTGTCGACGTCGGCCACGGCGATGCCGCGCGACGGGGTGGGGTCACCCAGCCCGAGGTCGTCGGCGAGGTTGACGAACTTCTCGCTGCCGTCCTCGCGGACCCAGAAGCCGATCGGCTGGCTGCCGGAGATGTCGTCGCCGGGCATCGCCTTGGGCCACATGTCCGGCTCCTGCAGCAGCAGGTCGTTGGTCATCGCCAGTTCCTGCAGCCAGTTGAATCGGTTGATGGTGCCCTTGACGAAGCCGCAGGCCTGCACGACGGCGAGCCGGCCGCTGTTGTCGAAGTCGGCCATCTTGGCGTCCCAGCCCCAGCCGACCCAGGCCATGTTCATCGCGGAGGCCTTGTTCACGAACGGCGCGTCGCCGCGCGACATGCGGGCCCTGGCGTCGGCGGCGTCAGCGGCGTCGTTGCGCCACACCATGTTGCTCTCTTCCAGGCCCCACTCGGCGGTGATGTTGCTGACGAACATGTCGAAACGGCCGGTGCTCGCCAGGTCGCCGAACTCGATCGACATGCCCTTGAACGAGTCGTGGCCCAGGACCAGCGACTTCGGGTCGAACGGCCCGCGGCTGCCCTCGATCAGCTTGAACTTGATCTTTCCGGGGGTGGACACGTTGTGGAACATCCGGTCGTTGCCGAAGTCGTTGGCCAGGTACAGCTCCGGCAGCTGGTCGCCGTCGAGGTCGGCCGAGGCCGCCCCCAGCGTCCAGCCGGTCGCGAACTCGGGGGCGATGGCGACCTGCTCCTCGAACCGCGCGCCCTTGGCGGTGGCCGAGACCCAGCGCATGATGTGCGCGCCGCCCGCGTTCTGCGCCCGCGACATGGAGTGGTTCATCTGCACGCCGGGCTGGCCGTTCGGGTCCAGCACCTGGGTGTCGGGGAAGTAGTTGAACACGCCGATGTCGGCGTGGCCGTCACCGTCGAAGTCCGCGACCGCGACGGCGTTGGTGTTCCACAGCTTGCCGTGGTACTTGCCGTCCGGCGACGGGAGCTGCTCCAGCAGCTCGGTGGCGGTGAAACAGGGCCGCGCCAGCGGGTCCCGGCCACCGTTGTGGATGAACAGCACCGGGGTCCGGCCCCAGTAGTAGACGAGCAGGTCGTTCCACCCGTCGAGGTTGAAGTCACCTGGTACGCAGCCCATCGGCGCGCTCGTGTCGCTGATCGGCAGCGGCGCGGTGTCCAGCACGAACGGGGCGTAGGACTGGCCGCTGCCCGGCGCCGGGGTCACCACGACCGCGTCGGTGCGGGTGTCGACCAGGCACAGGTCGTCGGCCTTGCCGCCGCCGTCGAGGTCGTTGACGCTGATGGCCGCGCCGACCGACGACACCCACGACTTGATGTGCTCGTACTTGGGGTTGACCTCGCGCACGTGGTTCTCCGGCAGGCCGGGCGGCAGCGCGATCGGCTGCTCGGTGAACGTGAAGCGCGAGGCCAGGTCCGCCCGGTCGGCTGCCGACGCCTCGGGCAGCTGGGCGGCCACGAACAGCGTGCCGACCAGTGCGAGGACGAAGGCGGCGGGTGCGAGCCGGCGGAGCACGCCGGGTTTCTGGGACATAGGGTCTCCTCGAAGGACGGCCCCACCGCCGGAGCACGGCGGCGATCCGCGTCACGCGGAACAGGGCTGCAGGTGGAAGCCACACCAGGTCGGCTGCCGGCGGTGCTGAGAACCGTCCGGCTGCCGCATCCGGCTCACGCCATCGTGGCGGCCGGACGGTCGGCATGTCTTCTCAAGAATTGCGCTCAGATCCCATCGCGGAATAGTCGCAATTTTGAAGTGGTCCACATCGCGCACGACTCATGAATAGTCCGGCACAAGGCCTGAGAATCACCGCGCAATAGCGTCGCCGACCAGCCTGCAATGGGTACGCCGGCGGCTCACACCCGGCTCGGCACAGCGGGACGGCTCACTGCGGCGGGTCGGCGGGCTCGCCGAGGACCTCGGCGAGCCGGTGCTGCAACGCCATGCGCCGCATGATGTCGAACGCGACGTCGAAGAGCACGATGCGGGCCACCAGGAGCACGGCGTCGCCGGAGCCCGTGGCGCGGTCGAGCGACTGGGTGGCGAGCTTCTCGGCGACCTCCGCGTAGGGCGCCAGCTCCTCGGCGACGCACGGCACGCCGAGGGCGCGCAGGGCGGCCAGAGCCTGGATCAGGCTCTCCCGCTCCGGCCCGGACCGGCCGACACGCCAGCCCAGCCGCTGCAGCATCCTGTCCACGCCGGGCGCGACGCTGTCGTAGGCCTCGCGGTCCGCAGGCGGGCCCGCGTGCTCGGCCAGCAGCGCCCGGTTCACCACCCGCACCAGTTCCGGTGGTGGCAGCTGGTCGCTGTCGACCGCCGCCAGCACCTCTCGCACCGACGCCAGGCTCATCATGCCCGCGCCCGTGAGCAGGCGGATCAGCCGCAGCCGGGTGAGGTGGGTCGTGTCGTACTCAGCCTGGTTACGGGCGGTCGGTATGCCGGCGGGCAGCAGCTGCTCGCGCACATAGAACTTGATCGTGGGAATCGACACACCACTCAGCCTGCTGAGCCTTGAGATTTTCATCGACCACCATCTCTTTAAGCTGGTCGACCCATGCTGTCACGGAAGATCGAAGACTGGCAAGGCTCGCGATATCGCTGACCGCTCAACAGATAGGCGCGCCCGCATCGATGCCCGGCCACCACCGCGCCCCCGCGCGGCCGCCTCTGCTCGTCCCGCAATCACTCATCCTCGAACGTCCACGATGTGGGATTCGGAGCACTCCAGGACCCGGTCGCCACCGCGACAGCCTAACCCAGGCTGCCCCAAGGTAGCCGGACAACTACTGCGCGTCACCATGCCGTATCGCGCCCCGTCGCCTTCACCTGCACGGACACCCGGCAGGCGCCGCGGCAGCCGCCATTCGCGCTAGCACTCCGTGAGCCGAGTGGATAGTGGCAAGCGCAGCCTTTCTCTGTCCACAATGTTGCTCTGTTTTGGACGGAAGTCGCACCACGCAACGTGAATACCCTGATCACAGCCCGTAGATTTCCTCACGCCCGAACGCCCGTACGACGGAACGCGATCCGCCGATCGGTCGACCCGTTGCCCCGATCAGCCACCTTCCCTAGCATCGACAGCTATTGACGTCAGGCCGGTATGGGCAGACGGAGGAGACAGCCGTCAATTCCCTTGTCCACCCACTGTCCATCCTCCAGAAAACCGTTGGAAGCAACCGCGAAACAAAAGCGACACGCTATTCGCGGATCGGTGACACCGCTCGCGAGTCGACCGCGGCGGATCGCGAAAAAGGCACGGCCGGCACCTCGTATCGCCATGGGCACACACGCCAAGAACGGGAACCAAGGGAGTCGCAATGGACAGCACAGCCGAGCGGGCGGTCAAACGGGTCATCTCCGTCATGGAGACCAGCCTCGACGAGCAACTGACGATCGACGACATGGCAAAGGTGGCCATGTTCAGCAAGTTCCACTTCTCGCGGATCTTCCAGCGGGTGACCGGCATCTCGCCCGGCCGCTTCCTGTCCGCGCTGCGCCTGCAGCAGGCGAAGCAGCTACTCGTGTCCACGTCGTTCAACGTCTCCGACATCAGCCTGCGCGTGGGCTACACCAGCGTGGGCACGTTCAGCTCCCGCTTCACCCGCAGCGTCGGGCTGTCGCCGACCACGTACCGCAAGCAGCGCGGCATCACCACGCACATCGCATCCGGCGGCGGCTACACGGCCCCGGACGCGCTGGCCACCGTCCGCGGCGTGATCCGCCCCCACTACGGCGACCAGCGCGAGCTCATCTTCTGCGGGCTGTTCCGCGACCGCATCCCCGAAGGGCGGCCGATCAGCTGCACGGTGCTGCACGAACCCGGCCCCTACCTGCTGGAGAAGGTGCCGCCGGGGATGTGGTACCTGCTGGTGCACTCCGTGCCGGTCGGCAGCCCCTCGCTGGGCAAGGCCGTCGCCGCCGACGTCGCCGTCGGCACCCACGGGCCGCTGACCGTACGCCGCGGCGCGATGATCGACGGCGCTGACATCGAGCTCAAGCCCGCCAGCGCGCTCGACCCGCCGGTACTGATGGCCCTGCTCGACGTACGCACCGCCGCCCTGCAGCGCATGGCCGCCCGCGCCCAGGCCGGGGGTCAGCCGCCGCGTCTCGCCGAGCCGGCGGCGGGCTGACGAGCCGCGGGTCACGGCCACCGCGCCGCGGCCCGCCGCCTGCCGCCGGCACTTCCGAGGTCTCCCCACCGTCGTGTCATGGACGACGGCCGGGAGACCTCAGCCATGTCCGGGCCCGGCGGGCCGACCGCCGCCGGGCACGGCTGTGGCCGCACCCGGTCACCGGGTGCGGCCACAGGCCTGATCAGCGCGCCGACCGTACCGTCATCGGCAGCCCGCCGCGGATCCGCAGCGACAGCATCGGCTCCGGCACCACCTCGTAGCCTGGCGCCCGCTCCAGCCGCAGCTCGCGGGCCAGCAGCGCGATGACGAAGGTCGCCTCCATCATGCCGAGGTGGTTGCCGACGCAGAAGCGCGGCCCCGCCCCGAACGGGATGAACGCATACCGCGGCCGCTCACCGCTGCGCGACGGATCGAACCGGTCCGGGTCGAACCGGGTCGGGTCCTCCCAGAACCGCGGATGCCGGTGCAGGGTGTACGGGCTGATCAGCACGTCCGCCCCGGCCGGCACGTGGTAGCCGCCGACCTCGTCGTCGGCCAGCGCGATCCGCGGCAGCAGCCACACGGGCGGGTACATCCGCATGACCTCCTCCACCACCATCGCCGTGTAGCGCAGCTGGTGCAGGTCCTCGTACTCCGGCAGCCGGTCGCCGAGCACGCGCACCGCCTCGTCGTGCAGCCGCTGCCATACCTGCGGATGCTCGTCGATGAGATACAGCGTCCAGCTCAGCGTGCTCGCGGTCGTCTCGTGCCCGGCCAGCAGCAGGGTCACCAGCTCGTCGCGCAGCCGCATCCGACCCACGCCGGGATCGGTCTCCTGGTCGGTCGACACGATCAGCCGCGACAGCACGTCGTCGCGGTCCTCGGTGCGGGCCCGCCGCTGCTCCACGAGCTGGTCGACGATGCCCTCCAGGTTCTGCCGGGCCTGCCGGAAGCGCCGCTGGCGCGAGGTCGGCAACCAGGCCGGCACCGCGCTGAGCGTCTCCAGCTCGTACATCGCCTGGTCCTGCACCACGCCGAACATCGCCCCGATCGAGGCGAACGTGCCCAGGTCGGCGTCGAGCAGGGTGCGCCCGAGCACGCCCAGGGTCAGCCCGGTCATCTCCCCCACGACGTCGACGGGGCCCTGCCCCTCGAACGTGCGGAGCTGGGTCACCAGCGCCTGCGCCTCCAGCGCGATCGCCCCGGCCTGCGCGGCTATGCGCTTGCTCTGGAACGCCGGCTGGATGACCTTGCGCTGCTTGCGCCACAGCTCGCCCTCGCTGGTCAGCAGCCCGTCGCCGAGCGCGCGGCGGGCGTGCACCAGACCGATGCCCTTGTGGTAGTTGGCGGCGTTGTCGGCCAGCACATGCTTGGCGTGGTCCGGGTGGTTGAACAGGTAGAGCGTCTTGTGGCCCACCGGGATGCGCGCCGCGTCGCCGTACTGCCCGGCCGCCTCGGCCAGCATGCCGAGCCGGTCGCGGTTCATCACGGACAGCCAGCGCAGTGCGGCCGCCCGGGACGGGCCCGGCGGCGCCGTCGGCCGCCGGGCTTGCGTGGTCGTCATGCCTTCACCTCGTGGTCAGGTTCGATCTGCCGGAACTTGCCCTGCAGGAACAGCAGGGCGGCGTCGTTCTCGCCGCGCCGCAGCGCCACGGCCTCGGCCAGGAAGATCGTGTGGTCTCCCCCGTCGTAGGCGTGGCGCACCTCGCACTCGAAGTGCGCCAGCGCCTCGGCCAGCAGCGGCGCGCCGGTGCGCGGGCCGGGCACGCAGTCGACGTCGTCGAACTGGCGTCGGCCCATCGGCCGGCCCCGGTCGGCGAAGTAACGGGCCAGCCGCGCCTGGTGGGCGGCCAGCACCGACACCGCGAACGTCCCGGTGGTGCCGAGCAGGTTGTGCATGACCGCCTCCCGGCCGACGCAGATCAGCACCAGTGGCGGATCCAGCGACACGGTCGTGAAGGAGTTGGCGGTCATGCCGTGGGGCGTGGCACCACCGACGGTCACCACGGTGACCCCGGTGGCGAACGTTCCGAACGCGCGCCGCAGCGAGACCCTGTCTGTCGCGCTGACGTGCGGCGTGGCCTGCGTGTTCACGTACGCCTCCATGGTCAGCTCCGGACCGTGCTGAGCAGGTACGGCTCCAGGGCGCGCGCCAGCGGTTCAGGCACCCGCGCCGGAACGGTCCGGGTGTTCGGGCCGCGCATGCACGCCACCCGCTGGTTGCCGCGGGCGATGAGCGTCTCGCCGCCCGCCGGGTCCAGCCGTACGTAGTCGAAGCCGAACTGGAGCTGCGTCTGGCCCAGCTCGACCAGCCGCATCCGGATCGACAGCTCGTCGAACGCGGTGATCTCGGCGTAGAACTCGCAGTCGACCTTCAGCGTGAACAGCTTGAGGTCGTCCTGCAGGTCGGCCAGGACCTCGGGGGCCCGCTCCTTGAGGAACATCTCCCGGCACCGGCCCTGCCAGCGCAGGTAGTTCACGTAGTACACGTTGCCCACGATGTTGGTCTCCTCGAAGCCCACCGTGTGCCGGTATTCGAAGTAGCCCTCCACGATCACTTGCCCCCCTCGGTCAGGACGGCGAACACGACCTGGTCCGCGACGTCACGAAGCGTGGTGGCGAGGCTCGCCACCCGCAGGCTCCCGCAGGCGAACACGACCCAGCCCGGCCGCGGCGACGACAGCAGCGTCAGCGGGTCGTGCACGGTGCGGCCGGCCTTCTGCAGGCACTCCAGCGCCGACCAGACCCGCGTCGCGGAGACGTCCGCGGGCTCGCCGACCGCCGCCGCCACCTGCCAGGCCAGTTCGGTGTGCCGACCCAGCAGGCCCTGCCACACCCCGCGGTCGCGGGCCGTGACCGGCTCGACGTCACAGCCGAGCGCGCCCGTACCGGCGACGGCCAGGGTCACCCCCGCGCCGTGCGAGGCGGCCACGGTGTGCCCACCGCTCACCTCCGGGCGGCCGTCGCCGCGGTAGGCCACGGTGACCGGGCGGGCCAGCGCACGGCTGAGTGCCGTCGCGGTGCCCACCCGGCGGCGGACCACCAGGTCGCCGTCGCCGCCGTCACCATCGGGTTCGACGGCCACCGCCACGTCGGCGGCGACCAGGTCGCCCAGCGCCCGCTCCAGGTACGGCCCGACCAGCGGAGCCACCCACGGACCGGCACCGTCGCTCTTGCGTACGGCCCGCAGCCGCAACCCGTCCCAGCGCTCCAGCACCGTGCCCGCCCCGTCGCGCAGCACGATGTCGTAGACGTAGCTGTCGCCGTCACGGGACCGCTCGGTCGCGGTGTAGCGCAGGCCGGGCGCGGTGAACATCGCCGCACCGGCCGGGTGGATCCGCTCGACGCCCTGCGGCAGCAGCGTCGCGTCCGGGACGCACACCTGGTTGCCATGCATCAGCGCGTCGCGCACCCCCGGGTCGCCCAGCAGCAGCGTGCCCGGCAGGTAACCGGCGAACCAGGACGTGTCCGCGTCGGCGGCCAGGTCGGCGTCGACCCGGCGGGCCGCCGCGTGGTGGTAGCCGCGCAGCCGCTGGAAGCGACCGCCCTGGAACAGCACCGGCCCGTACAGGTCGGCGGCCGGGTCCAGCGAGGACTTCGGCAGGTCGGCGTCGACCTGCTCCGGCGGGCCGTCCGGCGCCGCGCCGGGGTCCAGCCGCAGCCGCGCCCGGAAGTGGTCCGCGGCGAACCCGGTCTCCTCGCTGTGGATCGCGACCTCGACGGTGTCGGCGCCGGTCAGCACCGCGGCGACCCGGATCCGGGTGGACCCGTCCGGCGGCACCACGATCGGCCGCAGGAACTCCGCCTGCTCGATCACCGGCGCGGTCGCCCGCCCCGTCATCGCGGCCGTCACCTGGGCCATCGCCTCCATGCCGAACACCGCCGGGAACAGCAGGTTGCCGTCCAGCAGGTGGTCGGCCAGGTACAGGTCACTGCCCGCGCTGAGCTCGACCTCGGTCACCAGCTCGACGCCGTGGTAGCGCAGCAGCGGCCGGCCGACGAACCGCAGCAGCGGCAGCTCCGGCAGGTCGTAGCGCACGGTGTCGATGCCCTCGGTGCGGCCGCTGATCACGGTCACCGGCGCGGTGTCCGGGTCGGCCAGCAGCCGGCGCAGGATCGCGATGCCCTGCTCCGGGGTGACCGGCGTGACGCCGTCGCGGGTCAGCGACTCCACGACCGACAGCCGCTCGCCCATGCCGACGCCCGACCAGACCGACCATTCCAGGCACAGGCTGCGGCACTGCGGGTGCTCGCGGCCCACCTGCTCGGTCAGGTCGGCCAGCCACTCGTTGGCGGTGGCGTAGTGGGCTTCCCCACGCAGACCGGCCCGCCCGATGATGCTGCCCAGGGTCACCAGCAGTTTCAGCTGGCCGGGCCCGACCGCCGCCAGCACCGCGCGCAGCCCGTCGACCTTCGGCGCGAACGTCGCCCGCACCGTGTCCATCTCCAGGCCCGCGATCCCGGCGGGCTCGTTGCGGCCCGCCCCGTGCAGGATCGCCGTGACCTCGCCCAGCTCGTTGATCAGCTCGCCGACGGCGCGCTGAACCGAGTCAGGGTCGGTGACGTCGGCGCAGGCGTACGCGACCTGCAGCCCCCGGGCGCGCATGCGCTCCAGGTTCGCCGCCAGGTCGGCGTCCTGCGCCGGGTCCGAGCGGCCCATCAGGGCCAGCGACGCGCCGCTGTCCTCGGCCATCGCCATGGCGCACTCGGCGGTGATGCCCTTGCCGCCGCCGGTGACCAGCAGCACGTCGGTCTCGTCGAGCGCCTTGATCGTGCGCTCGGGCTCGACCGGCATGACGCGCAGCGTCGGCACCCGTCGCACGCCCTGGGCGTCGTAGAACACCTCGGCGAAGCGCGCCGTCGCGGCGACCTCGTCGATGACCCGCTCGACCGCGTCCGGACCGACCGGCACGTGCACGATCGTGGTACGCAGCTGCGGTGCCTCCAGGTGCAGCGTCTTGGCCATACCGGCGGCTCCGCGATCGTGCTGCACCAGTACGAACCGGTGACCGGGCGCGCCCGGCAGTGCCGCCTTGGCTCCCGCCAGGGCGAGCCCCACCTGCTCCTCGGTGCAGCCTGCGGGCAGGCAGACCAGCACGCCGCCGCCGACGCCCGCGCTCTGCAGGCGCACCCGCAGCCCCTCGGCGAACTGGTCGCCGTCGGCGGCGAACAGCCGCCACTCGCCGTCGGCCTCGCGGGCCGCCCGCGTCGGGCGGGGCAGCTCGTCGAGGTCGAGCGACCACGGACGGGCCCACGGGGCCGCCCCGTTGATCACGGCCGCGCTGGCGGTGTCGCCGGAACCGGCGGTCTGGGCCAGCTCGTACATGGTGTCGGCGAGCTGGCGTACCGTCGCGGTGGCGAAGTTGGTCGGGGCCTGCGCCGCCGCCACGCCCAGCTGGGTCGCCATCTGGTTGACCAGCTGACCGACGGTGATCGAGCTCAGGTGCAGGTCGTCGAGCAGCCGGCTGTCCGGCCCGACCAGCTCCAGCGGCAGCTCGGCCCGCTCGGAGGCGATCCTGCGCAGCAGCTCCAGGCTCGACTCCGCAGTCAGCTCCGTCTCGGCCGGGCCAGCCTGCCGCTCGACCGCCGCGACGGCCGCGCGGGCGCTGCGCGCCACGTCGAGCTGCGGGGCCGACTCGCACGGGTTGGCGAAGAACCGGAACTCGGTGCCGACCTGCAGCGGACGCAGCACCCGGCCCTGGAACAGCGTGCCGTCGACCTCGCAGGCCCCGGCGACGAACGCGGCGCCGACCACGGACAGCAGCCCGGCCAGCGACTCGTCGTCGGTGTCCAGCGCGACCGCGGGCACGTCGGTGGCCGCGGCCGCCAGGCCGGACAGCACCCGGCCCGGTCCGACCTCGACGAACAGGTCGACCTCCTTGGCGGCCCGGACGACCGCCTGGCTGAACAGCACCGGGTCGGTGATCTGGCGGTGCAGCAGGGCGGGCACGTCGGTGTCGGCGGCCAGCACGTCACCGGTGACGGTGGATACGATCCGCCGGGTCACCGGCTCGAACGCCAGCGCGTTCAGGCTCTTGCCGAACGCGTCGGCGGCCGGGGCGACCAGCGGCGAGTGGAAGGCGTGCGACACCCGCAGGCGCATGGCGTTCCAGCCGCGTTCGGTGGCGGCCTGGATGATCTGCTCGATCGCCTCGACGGTGCCCGCGACGACGGTCTGCTGGGGGCCGTTGTAGCCGCCGATGACCACGTCGGTGCCCTCGATCAGCTGCTCCACCTGCTCCGGGCTGGCGGCGATGCCCGCCATGGTGCCCGAGGAGCTGTGCCGGCCCATCGTCGAACCGCGTACGGCGGCGACGTCGAGCAACGTCTGCTCGTCCATCGCCCCGGCCCACTGCAGGGCCGCGATCTCGCCCAGGCTGTGCCCGACGGCGACGACGGCCTCGACGCCCAGCGCCGACAGCACCCGCAACCCGGCCATCGAGCCGGTGACGATGCGCGGCTGGGCCACCTCGGTGGCGACGACGTCCGCGCCGGTCGGCAGGGCCGCCCGGACGTACACCTCCTCGGCCTCGGCGAACCTGCGCCGCATCGCGCCGCCGCTGACCCCGCGCCCCGAACCCTGGCCCGGGAACAGGAAACCGATCCGGCCCGGCCCGGCCGCATGCCCGAGGAAGCTGCGGCCGTCGGCGGCGAACACCGACGTCTCGCCCGCGTCGAGCCGGTCGAGCAGGGACCGCAGGCGGCGCTCGGCGTCCTCAGGGTGCGACACCACGACCGCGGCCCGGTAGGGCAGGCCGCGCAGTTCCCGGTGCAGGGTCGCGGCCAGGTCCGACAGCTGCGCGTACGACACCTGCGGGACGAACTCGACCAGCCGGGTCAACCGCTCGCGCAGCTCGGCTGGCGAGCCCGCGTCGACGGCCAGCAGCTCGACGTCCTGCAGCGAGGCGGCCAGCGCCTGGGTGCGGGTGTCGAAGCTGGTGCGGCGGCGCGGGTTGGTGTTCTCCAGCACGATGTGGGTGTTGATGCCGCCGAAGCCCATCGCGGTGATGCCCGCGCGGGTCGGCTGGCCCTTCGGGAACGGCTCGGCCTTGCGCAGCACGCGCAGCTGCGCGCCCTCCTCGCCGACCAGCTCGTGCGGGTCGACGCAGCCGATCGCCGGAGGCAGCACGTGCTGGTGCACGGCCATCGCCGCCTTGATCAGCCCGGCGACGCCCGCGGCGGCCTTGGTGTGGCCGATCATGCCCTTGATGGAGCTGATCGCCGCCGGACCGGCCGGGTTGCCCGCCTCACGGGCCAGCGACAGCGCCCGCATCTCGGTGACATCGCCGACGGCGGTGCCGGTGCCGTGGCCCTCGAACAGGGCGACCGTGTCGATGCCGAACCCGGCCCGCTCGTAGGCCCGGCTCAGCGCCAGCTGGTAGCCGCTGACCTCGGGCCGGGTGATGCCGCCCTTGCCGTCGGAGGAGATGCCCCACCCGGCGACGGTGGCGTAGATGCGGTGCCCGGCCGCGCGCGCCTCGTCCTCGCGCATCAGCACGACCATGCCGCAGCCCTCGCCGGGCCAGAAACCGTTGGAGCCCTTGTCGTACACCTTCATCTCGCCGGTGGCGAGCGCACCCGTCTTGGCGAAGCCGATGATCTCGAACGGGTCGATGGACAGGTCCACGCCACCCGCGACGACGATGTCCAGCTCGCCGTCGACCAGGCCCTTGCACGCGGTCGCGACCGACAGCAGCGACGACGAGCAGGCCCCGTCGACGGTGTAGCCGCCGCCCTTGAGGTCGAAGTGGTTGCAGATGCGCCCGGCGATGGTGTTGGACAGGCCGCCGGCCAGGGTGTCCTCGTCGATCTCCGGGAACGGGGCCTTGAACGTCGCCTCGAAGTCGTCGAGGAACGTGCCGAGCTGGTCGTCGTCCCAGTCCTGCTCCTTGAGCGCCGCGGCGACCATGCGCCGTACGAACGGCCAGCGCAGGCGCAGCTGGTTGGCGCGGGAGAACTCGCCGGTGAGGCTGTTGCCGACGATGACGCCGGTGCGCTCGCGGGGCACCCCCTCGGCCATCGGGAAGCCCGCGTCGGCCAGCGCCATCGCGGCGACGTCCAGCGCGAGCCAGTGGGTCAGGTCGGTGGACCGGTACGTGCTGCCGGCGACCTTGTAGGCGATCCGGTCGAACTCGTACCCCTCGATCACCGCCGCGTTGCGGGCGTAGAACTTGTCCGGAGCCTTGGGGTCGGCGTCGTAGTAGTCGGCGAGCCGCATGCGCACGTCGGGCAGGCGGCGGAAGGCGCGGCGGCCGGACACCGCGTTCTCCCACAGCTCTCGGGGCGAGGTGGCGTCCGGGTAACGGCACGCCATTCCCACTATCGCGATCCTGGTCATCTGGGTTGGCCTTTCTGGTTCATGGCAGCGCACCGCCACGCGCGCCGGGTATGTAGCCGGGTGGTTCAGAACTGCCGCTGGGCCGCGAGGGCCTGGGCGATGCGGACGCGCCACACCTCCCACGACGGCGTCAGGCCGTCGTCGGTCAGGCCGATCAGGGCCTCGTCGGTGACCTCCTTGGCCCGTTCGGGGGTCATGCCGCAGAACACCTCGGTGGCGAGGCGGTTGTGCGGCACGACGAGCCCGGCGCGCACCCGGGCGCCGGCCGCGAAGGCCGAACCCTGCGCGATCTGCGGCCGGTAGTCGCGGCCCAGCTCCCAGAACGTGGTCAGCTCCTCGACGTCCGCGCCCCCGGCGTAGGTCGCCGCCAGGCCCGCGCCGCTGAACATGTCCGCGCGGCGCGGCTCCGGAAACCGGTTGATCATGCGGGCCACGAGTTCGGCGTCGGTGCCGCCGACGAACCACATCGCCCGGCCGATGCCCTGGTCGATGGCACGGTTGGCGTACCAGCCGAAGGTGCCGCCGGGCCAGGGGAAGTCGGCCTCCTGGTACTGGCCGTAGACGTAGCGGTCGGTCTGGAAGTAGGCCTGGTGGAAGCCGTACCCGTCGAGCACCAGCCAGCGCAGCAGCGGGTCGGGCGCGGTCAGCGATGACCAGCGGAACCGGGGCAGCCGTGCCATGGCCCAGCCGATGCCGACGTACGCCATGTAGACGTGCGGGTCGCCGGGGCCGTCGAGGAACTTCTGGACCAGGCCCCGCCCGCCGACCGGCAGGCCTTCGCGGACCGCGAAGCCCATGGCCGCACCCTCGTAGGCGAAGCCTTTGAAGCGGGTGGGCACGGTCTCCAGGTCGGCCTCGGCGTCGGCGACGGTACGCGCCTGCGCGGCGTAGCCGTAGCCAGCCAGGAAGCTGCTGCCGACGGTCTCCAGCAGCTGGCGGCCTTCTTCGCTCTTGACGTGGAACTTGCGGACATCCATCCGGGTGGCGGAGATGTCCGGGGTGAGGATGCGGCGGCGCAGCGCCCGGTAGATGCTCATGGGAACTCCCGAACCATCGACGATGGGTGATAGGTGCCGTTCCCTTGCCATCGTCGCAGCGGGTTTGGAACTTCCTCTTCTTCTGCATTGCCCTGGTCACAGAACGCAATTTCGCGTGGCCGGAAACGACAGCACGCCGCCGCGGCCGCGCCCACCCCGCCGGTGAGCGCGACCGCGGCGGCGTGGGTCTCAGTGCCGGGCGCGGGCGGCCGGAACGCGCAGCGATTCGCGTACGCGCCGCCGCCAGGCCTCGTAGTGCGGCCCGTCCGAGTCGTCGAGCCCGCCCTCGGCGACCTCGTCGGCTATCGCCGCGGCCGCGGCGGCGTCCAGCCCCGCCAGGGCGTTCACCGCCGCCTCGGTGTGCTCGGGCACGTGCCCGGCGTAGGTGCGCGCCTTCGCCGCGAACACCGACCCCTGGCCCAGGTCGGCGCGGTGCGTGCCGGCCAGCTCACGCAGCCGGGCCAGATCCTCGGCTTCGCTGCCCCCGGCGAACGTCGCGGCCAGGCCGACGCCGCTCCACAGGTCGGCGTGGCGGTCCTCGGCGAACGCGGCGACGGCGTCGGTGACCGGGTCGACCTGCCCACCGTGAATGAACCACAGCGCCCGGCCGACGCCCTGGTCCCAGGCGCGCGGAAAGTAGGCGGCGTTGCCCTCCCAGGGGTAGGGCTTGGGCCGGGCCTGCCGGTTCACCCACTTCGCGGTGTCGAAGTAGGCCCGGTCGAAGCCCAGCCCGTCGACGGCGAGCCAGCTCATGGTCGGGTGGTAGGGCACGCCGGTCAGGTCGGGCAGCACGCCGCGCCACAGCGGCCGGGGCAGCCGCGCCATGGCGAAGCCGATGCCGATGTAGGTCAGGAAGACGTGCGGCTGGGCGGGGCCCTGCATCAGCTCCCGCGCGCGGGTGCCGCGCCCGCCCGCCATCGCGTCGCGGATCGTGTACGCCATCGTGGCGCCCTCGTAGGCGAAGCCGCGCATCTCGGGCTCGACCAGTGCCAGCCGCCGTTCCAGCTCCCACAGCGTGCGGGCGTCGATGCCCCACTCGAATCCGCAGATCACCGACTGCGGGATGGCCTCCAGCCGCCGGGTGGCCTCGGTCTCCCGGACCGGGAAGCCGCGCCGGGCGAACCCCACCTCGGCCAGGCTGGGCGTCATCATCAGGCTGCGCATCGCGCCTAGTGCCGTTGGCATCGTTCCTCCATGCCCGCGAGTCCACGGCCGCCGGACGGCGACCGCCACCATCGTCATCTGTCGATGGCGGAAGGAGCGTCTTCGGCATTGCGCTCTTGCCCGCGCGGGTCGGTGTAGCGCCACGACGCGCCGCCGTTGTCGCTGCGCGGCGGCGGCCGCCACACCAGCATGGCCACCAGCCCGATGATCAGCAGCACCGCCAGCCAGGTGAAGGTGAGGTTCACCGGGTCGGGCGGCGGCATGTGCTGGTGCTCGGCGGCCGGGGCGGCGGTGCCGCTCACCGCCGGGGCGGGCGTGGCGGAGTCCGAGGCGGCCTGCAGCGCGGGGAAGGCCAGCGCCACCAGCGCCACCACGAACGCCAGCACGGCCCACGCCCGCCGGCCGGACCTCTTCAGGCCCGGCCGGGGGCCGGTGTCGGAACCGGACATCAGACCGGGGACGGACTGTCGGCCCGCCGCGCGCAGGTGCACTCGGCCGCCTTCAGCTCGGCCGGGTTGGGCCGCAGGTGCAGGTACATCGCCACCACCATCGGGATGAACACGATGGTGTTGTAGAACAGGTGAAGCTCCACCCGGGGCACGACCAGCTGCGCGATGCTGGTCGGCACCGCCTGGCCGAAGAACGGCGTGCCCAGCTGCGCCTGCAGGAACAGCAGCAGGTGCTCGATGTGGTGCCAGAACTGGATGCCGAAGGCCACCATCCACCAGGTCTTCGACCGGCCGGTGAAGCCCTTGCGCAGCACGAACAGGCCGATGACCATGACCAGGGCGTACCCGTAGTGCAGCCACTCCGACTTGATCAGCCAGGGGAAGAACTGCCCCAGCACGCCCCGCGCCTGCGGCGCGGCCCGGCCCATCACGTAGATCTGGTAGGCCTGGGTCAGGTGCTCGGCCCAGTGCGCGAGCACGACGAACATGAAGGTGTTGAGCGCGATGCGGTGACCGGCTCCGTTGATCCCGGTGCTGATGCGGACCGGCGGGCTGCCCGCTAGGCCGTGGGTAGTCACGTTGTCCTCCCGAGGGGTGTACGAGGTCGGCCGATCCGGAGCACGTGCGATCCGGTCGGCCATCCACCAGCATGGCTGCTCAGGCAGCAAAGTCTTTCTTCGAGAATGCTCTGGCCAAGCTCTGGCGCCGTTCACATCACTGCGGTATTGAGCCCACCTGAGCGTTGTGCCAGCCGCCGACCGCCCGCGCCGCCCGGTACGCCGCCCAGGACGCCGCGCGCAGCAGTGTCGCGTCGTCGGGGAAGTACCGCCGGAACTCCCCGACCACGTCCTCGTCGACCTGGTAGGACGCCAGCGCGGTCAGCAGCGCCAGCCGGGCGGCGGCCTGGTCGGCGGCGGACAGGTCGGCGACCAGGCGCTCGCACCAGGCCCGGCTGAGCCCCGTCTCCTCGCCGCGCCAGCGTGCCAGCCGCACCTCGACCACCGCCCGCACCTGCGGGGACAGGGCACACTGCCCGGCGTCCTCGAACGCGGCGTAGGCCCGCGCGGTCGCGGCGGCCACGGTCGGGCTGGCGGCGGCCCAGGCGGCGTCGTCGGGCAGCGCGGCCGGGGGCAGCAGGTCCACCGCGCGGCCGGGCAGCCGCGGGTTGCGCAGCGTCGGGCGCAGCACCCGGCCCACGCCCCGCTTGAACCGCCGCCGAGCGGCCGGGCCCAGCCCCGGCGGCAGCAGGAAGCTGGACAGGAACACGTTGACCATGCGGGTCAGGTAGTGCAGGCCGACCACCGTCCCGACCAGCTCGGCCCGCTCGGCGGCGGCGAACGGCGCGGTGGTGGCCGCAGGGTCGTCGGGCAGCGCGGCGTGCCGGGCCCACAGCGCCAGCGCGCGCAGCCGGGGGTCGTCGACCTCGACGGCGCGGTCGGCCGCGAGCTGCTCGGCGTCGTGCTCACCGGCCAGGTCGTACATGCCGACGCTGTGCATCTCGACGCAGTAGGGGCAGATGTTGGCCACGGACACGGCGGTGGCGACCGCCTCCTTGGCCGCGCGGTCGACGTCGACGGTCGGCAGCAGCGGCTCGCGCATCAGCATCCAGTAGGCCGCCGCCAGCTCCGGCACCGCCGAGTGCAGTTGCACGGGCGGGACGACCAGGCCCATCTCGTCGAGCACCTGGCCGTAGACCTGTCCCAGCAGCCCGGACGCCGCCGCGACCGGGACCGGGGTGACGTACCTGACCTGGCGCTGGATGACCGATGAGGCGATTCGTCCGACGACCATGCCGACCTCCGTGTGGTGGGACCGCCGTGGCCGCGCCCGATGCGGCCCGGCCGGCGGGGTCCAGTATTCGGCGGCGTCCCGGCGGCGACCACGCCCCGGACGAGACTGCGCAATATCGAAGACATTCGAAGTGCCAAGGGCAACGCAGAAGGTGAACGGCCCTTTCACGGCTGGGCACGATGAGCCGCGAACCGGTTCTGCCGTGTTCGCGCCGGGCCGGGTGGGACGCGCCGCCATGCGTCCCGCCCGGCCGTCCGTCCACCCACGACCGCCGTCCCCGACGGCCGGTCGCGGTCTCCACACACAGGAGGCGACGCCGTGCAACCCGACCCACCCGAGCTGGACGCCACGAGCATCATGACGCTCGAGGCGTTCGCCGACACCATCATCCCCGGCGAGAAACGCTTTCCCGACGACGTGGCCGTCGCCGGCGCCAGTGCCGGCGGCGGAGCGGTCGCGGCGGGCGCGCTGGAACTGCTGAGCCATCCGGCCGGCGGGCTGGCCGAGTCCCTGGACGGCCTGAGCCAGATGCTCAACCTGCACGCCATGCTGTACGCCAACGAGCGCGGCCTCGCCCTCGACGAGGCGCTGCCCTCGTTCGTCGCGCTGCCGTTCGCCGCCCGCACCGAGCTGGTCGCCCAGCTCACCCATCCGGAGCACCCGGAGAAGCCGCTGTGGGTCGGCCTGGCCCTGTTCAGCAACATGGCCTTCGACAGCGCCGCGCACCTGCCGACCCTGGAGGCCCTGGCCGCCAAGCATCCCGGCCTGACCGCCATGGGCTACGCCCAGCCCGACCCCGACGGGGTGTGGCGCTTCCCGGACTCCAGCTACGGGCGCCCGCTGGCCCGCATCCATCCGAACACGACGTCCACGGGGAGCCCGGCATGAGCGCGGTGGAGAGCACCGACGTCCTGGTCATCGGCAGCGGCTTCGGCGGCGCGATCGCCGCGTACCACCTGGCCGCGGGCGGGGCGCGCGTCGTCGTGCTCGAACGCGGCCCCTGGCTGGAGGCCGACGAGTTCGACCACGACTTCAAACTCGGCGCGTCGTACACGCGGATCTTCGACTTCACCATCGGCGACGGCATGAGCGTGCTGTCGGGCAACTGCGTGGGCGGCGGCAGCGTCGTGTACTTCGCGACCATGCCGCGCGCCCCCCGGTTCGTCTTCGAGCGCCAGGGCAGCCTCGGCCGCCGCATGTGGCCAGCCGCGATCGACCGGGACAGCCTCGACCCCTGGTACGACCGGGTCAGCCAGGCGCTGCCGGTGACCCAGCAGAGCTGGGAGAAGATCCCGTACGGCGGCGGGCTGTGGGCGGCGGCGTGCGACCACGCGGGGCGTACGGCCAACCCGGCCCCGTCGGCGGTCGACGTGTCGCTGTGCACCAACTGCAACTGGATGGCAGCCGGGTGCAAGTTCGACGCCAAGCGCTCGCTGCTGCTGAACTACCTGCCCGGCGCGACGGCGCACGGGGCGCAGATCCGGCCGCTGCACGAGGTGCAGAAGCTGACCCGCAACGACGACGGCGGCTACCGGGTGCACTACCGGATCGTCGACGACGAGGACTACCGGGTGCTGCACGACGCGGGCGCGATCGACGCGAAGATCGTCATCCTGGCGGCGGGGACCGCGGCCACGCCGGTCATCCTGCAGCGTTCCGAGGACGACCTCGGGCCGATGCCGTACGCGGTCGGCCGCTACTTCTCCGGCAACGGCGAGCGGCTCAACAACGCCGTGTTCGACGACGACCGGGTCCGCGAGGTGCTGGGCCTGAGCCGGCCGGGCGGGGCCGCCTACGAGGCGTACCAGATCGGCCGCGGCCCGACCGTGGCCAGCTGGGACAAGCTCGACGGCAGCCTGCCGGAGTTCGAGCGCTACTCGCTGGAGCAGCTGTACTTCCCGCCCGGCCTGGGCACCATCCTGGCCCAGGCCCCCGGCGTCGACGGCCCGGCCTGGTACGGGGTGCCCAAGAAGGAACTGCTCCAGCAGTGGAAGTCGTGGCTGACCATCTTCACGATGTCGGAGGACGACAACGAGGGGGTGTTCGGCCCGCCGCCGCCGACCGGCAACGCCAACCGGTTCTCCCAGCAGATGCTGGGCCACAACAGCCTGCAGTACCGGCCGACCGCCAACACCCTGCGCGGCTGGGCGCTGTCCGACGCCGACGTCAAGGACATCCTCGAACGCGACGGGCTGGCCAAGGTCGCGCCGTGGACCAACGACCTGGTGGGGGCGTACACCGTGCACCCGCTGGCATCGTGCCGGATCGGCGACGACCCGCGGACCTCGGCCCTGGACGACGGGCACGAGTTGCGCGGCCACCCGGGCATCTTCGTCACCGACGGCTCGGCCGTGCCCGGCGCGCTGACCGTCAACCCGGCGCTGACCATCTCGGCCCTGGCCGAACGCGCCATGCCCGGCATCGTCGAGGCCGCACGGCGGCGCGGCGTGCCGGTGCAGTACACGGGCAGCCTGCCCAGCGATGTCACCCCGGCCCGCGCGCCGGCACTCCCCCGCGCCTGATCCGGCACGGCCGCACCGGCCCCACCCCGGGGCCGGTGCGGCCATGCCCGGACGGCGCCACGTTCGAGGAGGCAACAGCCATGGGCGTACTGCTCGCCCGGGTCACCCGCGGCGGGACCATGCGACAGGTCCTGCACGTCACCCCGGTGCACCCGGCCGCCGCGACCGGACTCGTCACCCAGGTCTACCAGCAGATGGAACGCGACTTCGGCATGCTCGCCCCGCCGATCGCGCTGCACTCCCCCGCCCCGGACAGCCTGGCCGCGGCCTGGTCGATCCTGCGGGAGAGCCTGCTGACCACCGGCCACACCGGACGGCGCACCCGCGAGGTCGTCGCCGCCGCCGTGTCGGCCGCCAACACCTGCCCGTACTGCGTGGCCGTGCACGGCTCGACCCTGGTCGGGCTCGGCGGACGCGAACTGGCCGCCGTCGGCCGGGGACGCCCCGACGAGATCGCCGACGCGGACATGCGCGCGCTGGCCCGCTGGGCGGGCGGCGACCCGGCCGTCCCGGCCCCGTTCCCCGACGCGCACACCGCCGAGCTGGTCGGCGTCGCGGTCACCTTCCACTACCTCAACCGCATGGTCAACGTGTTCCTGCCACCGTCGCCGCTGCCACCGGCGGTGCCCGCGCGCGCCCGTGGCGCCGTCGAGAACGTCACCGGGCGCATCATGGCCGCGCTGGCCCGGCGTACGGCCGCACCGGGCCTGTCCGCACCGCTGCTGCCCGCCGCGCCGCTGCCCGCCGACCTGCACTGGGCCAGCGGCCAGCCCGCCATCGCCGCCGCCTTCGCCAGGGCCGCGCACGCCGTCGACCGCGCCGCCGACACCGTGCTGCCCGGCCCGGTCCGCGAACTGGCCGAACAGCTCGCCGCGACACCCGGCGCCGGTCCGACCGGGCTGTCGGCCGCGCCGTGGCTCGACGCGGCCGTCGCGCCGCTGCCCGCCACCCAGCGCCCCACCGGGCGGCTGCTCCTGCTCACCATGTTCGCCTCGTACCGGGTGACCGCGCCGCTGGTCGCCCAGGTGCGCCAGACCACCGGCCTCGACGACGCCGGGCTGGTCCGGATCACGTCGTGGGCGAGCCTGCTGGCCGCCCGCGCCGCCGGGGACCGGCTGTCGGCCGCCCGGCCGAGCCCGGACGGTGTGGCGTGAACCCCGCGCCACACCCCCGGCGGTGGGCCGCGCTGGCGGTGCTCTGCCTGGGCAACTACCTGATCCTGCTCGACACCAGCGTCGTCAACACCGCCGCGCCGGTGCTCATGCGCACCCTGGACGCGAGCATCGGGCAGGTGCTGTGGGTGTTCAACGGCTACCTGCTCGCGCTGGCCTCGCTGCTGATCGTGTTCAGCCGCCTGGGCGACCTGCTCGGGCCGCGCCGGGTGTTCGTCGGCGGCCTGGCCCTGTTCGGGGTGGCGTCGCTGCTGTGCGGGCTGTCCCAGACCGCGGGCCAGCTCATCGCGGCACGGGTGCTGCAGGGCGTGGGCGCGGCAGCGCTGCTGCCCCAGGCGCTGGTGCTGATCACCGCGATCTTCCCGGCCGCCCAGCGCGGTGCCGCGTTCGGCGTGTTCACCGGCGTCGCCGGGGTGGCCGCGGTCAGCGGGCCGACGCTGGGCGGCGTCGTGGTCACCCACGCCACCTGGCCCTGGATCTTCCTGGCCAACGTGCCGCTGGCCGTGGGCGGCATCGTCGCCGCCCGGCGGCTGGTGCCCGACCTGCGCGGGACGCCGCCGCGCGGATACGACGGCATCGGGGTGCTGTTGGCGACGCTGGGGCTGCTCGCCGTCGTGTACGGCCTGATCGAGGGCGAGCGGCACCGCTGGGCGGCCGTCGCCGGGCCGGTCACCATCCCGATGGTGCTGGGCGCGGGCGTGGCCCTGCTGGTGGGGTTCGCCCTGTGGGAACGGCGGCAGGCCGCACCGGTGCTGCCGCCCGCGCTGTGGCACGACCGGGGCTTCGCGGCGGCGACGGCGATCACGTTCGTCACCTCGTTCGCCCTGCACGGCTTCCTGCTGGTCTTCGTCCTGCAGACGCAGCTCACCCACGGGATGAGCCCGCAGCTGTCCGGCGTGACCGCGCTGCCGTGGACGATCGCGCTCAGCGCCGTCGCCCCGGTCGCCGGGCGGCTCGCCGACCGGGCGGGCAGCCGCTGGCTGCTCATCGGCGGGCTGGCCGTGTTCGCCGCCGGGGTCGCCGGGACCGGGCTGCTGCCGGACCGGGGCTGGACGTCGCTGTCGTACGCGGGGGTCCTGATCGCGGTCGGGGTCGGGATGGGACTGGTCATCGCGCCGACGACGACGCTGGCCATGCGCACCGTGCCGCCGGAGCGGGCCGGAGCCGCGTCCGGCGCGCTGAACACCGCCCGCCAGGTCGGCGCGGCGATGGGCGTCGCGGCCATCGGCGCGGTGGTCCAGCACCGCCTGGCCCAGGTGGTCCAGGCCGAGGCCGTGCGGCGGGCCGGTGAGCTCGCCCCGGCCGAACGCGCACCGTTCACGGCCGAACTGGAACAGGCCTCGCAGGCCGGGTCGGCACTGGTGACCGCACGCTCCACGGGGACGCCCGCCGCCGGTGGCGGTCACGTCAGGGCGCTGATCCAGGACGTCTTCGCCGACGGCTTCCTCGCCGCGTCCCGGCCCGCACTGGTGGCGGTCGCGGCCCTGCTGGTGCTGGCGTGCGCCCTGGCGCTGCTGATCCGGCCGACCCCGCCGACCGCCGCGAAGGACGGCAAGCACGAAGAAGACCCCGCCCTCGCGGTATCACCATAATTCATCTTGAAACTCATCAATGCCACGGGCGTTCCGGAGCGGACCTGCCCGCCCCGCGGTGCCCCATGACGAAGGGACGACCGCATGCCGCAGCATGACGTGCTCGCCGACCTCACCGCCGACGGCGACGACATCGACCGCCTGGTCGCCAACCTGCCCGACGACCGGTGGACCCTGCCCACCCCCGCCGCGGGCTGGACCGTCGCCCACCAGATCGCCCACCTGACCGCCACCTTCCAGCTGGCCGCGCTGGCCGCGGGCAAACCGGAGGCGTTCGCGGCGCTGGCGGGGCGGCTCAGCCCCGACTTCAACGCCAACGTCGACGCGGCGATGGCACCCCACCTCGCCCTGCCCCCGCAGCAGCTGCTCGGCGCGTTCCGGCAGTCGCGGACCGCGGCGGAGCGGGCGCTGGCCGCCGTCCCCGACGGCCAGGTGGTCCCGTGGCTGGTCCGTCCCCTGCCGGGGCCGGTGCTGGCGGCCGCCGGGATGATGGAGCTGTTCGGCCACGGCCAGGACATCGCCGACGCGCTCGGCGTGACCCGCACCTACACCGACCGGCTCGGCCACCTGGTCTTCTTCGCCGTCCGGACCTGGGACTTCGGTTACCAGGCCCGGGGCGAGCAGACTCCCGACGTCACGTTCCGGTACGAGATCACCGCCCCGTCCGGCACCGTCTGGCAGTTCGGGCCCGCCGACGCCGACCAGGTGATCAGCGGCCCGGCGGTCGACTTCTGCCTGCTGGTGACGCGCCGGCGCAACCGCGCCGACCTCGCCCTCAAGGCCGTCGGCGAGGACGCCGAGCACTGGCTCGACATCGCGCAGGCCTACCGTGGACCGGCCGGTGAGGGCCGCCGCCCGGGCCAGTTCGACACAGCGTCCCGCTGAACCGCCGAAGAGCCGCCCCGGTGCCGTACGCGCACCGGGGCGGCTTACTGCCGGTACGTGCCGCACCAGCGGACGAGACACAGCCGGCACCGTCCGGGCGTGGCCCGTCGGTGCCGGCTGTGGTCGGCGGGAGAGGTCAGGAAGCCTTGACCGGCGTGTTCTGGTACGCGGTGATCAGCCACTCGCCGTCCTGCTTGGCGAGCAGCCAGCTGGCCCGGATGGCCCGCTCGGCCGACACCGCCTCCTCGCCGGGCACCAGCACGCCGCCCTGCGTCAGCACCAGCACCACGCTCTCGCCCAGCGGCTTGAGCGCCAGCGGCGTCCCGGTGACCCGGGTGCCCTGGTACGGGCCGGCGAACGCGGCCGCCATGAAGCCGCGGACCTCCTCGCGCCCGCGCAGGAAGATGTCGCCGGGCAGGATCAGGGTCCCGTCCTCGGTGAACGCGGCCGCGAAGGCGTCCGCGTCGTGCTTGGCCCACGCCTCGATGATGCGCTGGGGAACGCTGGTCACCGCGGCGAGATCGGCGTCGTCGATGACCGCGGTAGCTGCGTCGCTCATGTGTTCGTCCTTTCTGAACCGGATGGCGCTGCCGGTGGCAGCGGACCGGACACCGGGCTCCGGGCCAGTCACGTCCGATCCAGACTCACATCGGCCCACAGGCCCGCGCACCTTTGGTATTGCGGAGTCGATCGCACCCGCGGCCCCCGGCGCGAACGCCCACCGCGCGGCGGTGACGTGCGCCAGCGCACGCTGGAAGACGCGCCGGAGCGGGTCCGCCCGGCAGGATCGTGGGGTGGTGCTGATACGGAGGACACGATGCTGGTACTGGTGACGGGCGGCACGGGCTTCCTGGGCGCGCACACCGTCGCCGCGCTGGTCCGCGACGGCCACCGGGTGCGGGTGCTCGCCCGTGCCGAGGCCGCGGTCGAGCCCGCGCTCACGCCGCTCGGTGTGCCGGCCGCCGCCGTCGACGTGACGGTCGGCGACGTGACCGACCGGGCGGCGGTCTCCCGGGCGGTGCGCGGGGTCGACGCCGTGGTCCACGCGGCCGGGGTGTTCTCCTTCGACACCCGGCGGCACCCGGCCATGCGCCGCGCCAACCTCACCGGCACCGAGCTGGTGCTCGGCGCGGCCAGGCAGCACGGCACCGGCCGCACCGTGCACGTGTCCACGTTCGGCGCGCTGCTGCCCGCCGGGACGGGCGTGGTGAGCACGCAGGGGCCCACGGGCACGGCCCGCGAGCCGTACCTGGCGAGCAAGGCCGCCGCCGACCGGGTCGCCCGCGAGCACCAGTCGCAGGGCGCGCCGGTCGTGATCGTCTACCCGCCCGCCCTGCTCGGGCCGGACGACCCCAAGCTCGGCGACCAGAACGAGCGGCTGCGCAACATGCTGCGCGGGCTGATGCCGATGTGGCCCACCGGGGGCTTCCCGGCCGGCGACGTACGCGACACCGCCGCGCTGCACGCCGCCCTGCTGCGTACCCCGGACCCCGGTCCCGGCCGCCACTTCGGACCGGGCCGCCACGTCAGCACCCGCGAGTTCGTCCGCGCGGCCCGGCTGGCGACCGGCCGCGCCCTGCCGACGGCGTTCGTGCCCGCCCGCGCGATGCTGCCGTTCGCCTACCTGGCCGGGCTGGCCCAGCGGGCCTGGCCCTGGCACATTCCCGCCGAGTACGGCGCCTGTTACGTGTGCGCGTGCGACGCCCGCCCCGACGACCAGCGCCCGCCGCTGGGCGTGGCGGCGCGCCCGTTCGCGACGACGCTCGCCGACACCGTGCGGTGGCTGCACCGGCGCGGACTGCTGACGGCCCGCCAGGCGGGAACGGCGTCCGCTGACCGGTGAGCCCCGCCCGGCGGGCGCGGCTGGTCGCGACGGTCAGGCGCGGCCGGTCACGGGGGTCGGCAGGGGCGGCGGCGGGAGTCTCAGCTCCGGCACCGGGCTGCCGTCCGGCATGAGCGGCACGGGGATGGGCGGGTACGCGTAGCGGGTCGGCGGCTGCCCCGGCACCAGGGCCCAGGCGTCGCCGGTGCCGCCCTCGTCGATGACGTGACCCAGGGCGGCGGCGATGTCGTCGGGGGTGAGGATCGGGAAACCCTGCTCGACCAGCAGCGGGCGCAACGCGTCGAGCATCGGGGTGTCCACGAAGCCGGGGCACAGCGCGTTGATCGTGATGGCGCGGGGCTTGAGCGGGTTGGCCAGCGCCCGGACGAAGCCGAGCACGGCGGCCTTGGTCAGCGTGTAGAGCGGGTTGGCCCGGCTCGGGTCGAGCACGGCCAGCGTCGACGTGACGACGATGTGGCCGCCGCGCACGCTCAGGGCCGGCAGCGCGGCGTCGATGCCGAAGACGACACCGTCGATGTTGACGTTGGTGGCACGCCGGTAGCGCGCGAGGTCCAACGGTTCGGTGGCCCGCTGCCCGCTGGGGACGCCCGCGTGCAGGCACACGACGTCGAGGCGGCCGTGCCGGGCCAGGATGGTGTCGACGAGTTCGCGGTTGGCCTGCTGGTCACTGACGTCGAGGGCGTGGGCGGTGCCGCCGACGGCGTCGGCGACGGTGGCGGCGGCACCGGCGTCGAGGTCCGCGACGACCGGATGGTATCCGCGGGCGGCGAGGTGTCGTGCGAAGGCGGCGCCGATCGCGCCCCCGCCTCCGGTGACGAGGGCGACGGGTTGATCGATCATCTACGCATGATAGGACGTCGATCTCCGGCGCGCGGGCCCGAGGCGGCCCGCGCCCGCCTCGCCCCGATACGGGGGGATCGGCCCCGCCTGGCGGCGCTCCGGCGGGCGACACGCTACGCACCGTAGATTGACGCATCGAGAACTGTGATGAAGGGTCGTGGGCATGCCCGACAAGGAGTGTCCATGACAGACAGTGCATCGGCGGAGGTCCGCCACCGGTACGTGATCGTCGGCGGGGGACCCGCCGGGCTGCAGCTGAGCTACTACCTCCAGCAGGCCGGGGCCGACTATCTCACCCTGGAACGGGCGCCGGAGCCCGCCGAGTTCTTCCGCCGCTTCCCCCGGCACCGCAAGCTCATCTCCCTCAACAAGGTCCACTCGGTCAGCGACGACCCGGAGATCCGGCTGCGCTGGGACTGGAACTCGCTGCTGCAGGAGCCCGCTGAGCTGCCGTTCGCCGACTACAGCCGGGAGTACTTCCCGCACGCCGACGACCTGGTCCGCTACCTCGCCGACTTCAGCCGCCACCACAAGCTCAACGTCCGCTACGACACCGGCGTCCAGCGGATCGACCGGCTCGCCGACGGCTTCGCGGTGCACACCGCCGACGGGACGATCGAGGCCGACTGCCTGGTCGTGGCGACCGGCTGGGGCCGTCCCAACGTGCCCGACGTGCCCGGCATCGAACACGCCGTGGGCTACGAGGCGATGAGCACCGACCCGGCCGACTACGCCGACCACCGGGTGCTGATCCTCGGCAAGGGCAACTCCGCGTTCGAGACCGCGTCGGCGCTGCTCAGCCACGCCGCGATGATCCACCTGGCCAGCCCGCGGCCGCTGCGGCTGGCCTGGAACACCAAGCACCCCGGCGACGTACGCGGCCACCACGGCGCGGTGCTGGACAGCTACCAGTTCAAGACGCTGCACTCGGTGCTCGACTGCGTCATCGACGAGATCCGCCCGGTCGGCGACCGGTTCGAGGTGCGCCTGACCTACAGCCACGCCGACGGCGAGACCGCCGTCATGGAGTACGAGTCGGTGCTGCGCTGCACCGGGTTCGCCATGGACACCTCGCTGTTCGGCGACGGCTGCCGCCCGCGGATGACCCCGAACGGGCGGATGCCGGTCACCCGCCCGGACTGGCAGTCGGCCGACGTCGACGGGCTGTACTTCGCCGGGACGCTCGCCCAGGACCGGGACTTCAAGAAGGCGTCCTCGGCGTTCATCGACGGCTTCCGGTACAACCTGCGCACCCTGACCCGGCTGCTGCGGGAACGGTACGAGGACGTGCCGCTGCCGTACGAGCAGCTCACCGCCGACGCCGAGGCGCTGGCGGGGGCGGTGCTCGACCGGGTCAACTGGAGCTCGGCGCTGTGGACGCAGTTCGAGTTCCTCGTCGACGCGCTGGTCGTCGACCCGGCGACCGGGCAGGTGCGGCACTACCACGACCTGCCCGAGGACTACGCGGTCGCCCGCTTCGGCGACGAGCCGCACCTGTACACGTTCGGGCTGCGCTGGGGCCGCGACGACTACGGCGACGTGTTCGCCATCGAGCGGCACCCGCAGCCCGACCGGGCCGCCGAGAGCGCCTTCATCCACCCGGTCGTGCGCCGCTACCGCGACGGCGTACTCGTGGAGGAACTGCACCTGCTGGAGGACCTGCTGGCCGAATGGCGGCGCGAGGACCGGCACGTACGGCCCCTGCAGGAGTTCTTCGCCCGCGACCTAGTGGCGGACCAGCACCTCGGGTAGCGGCTTGCGGGTCAGGGCGGGCACGGTGACCCCGTCGGCGGGCCGGCCGACGGGCATCACCACGCACGCCCTCTCCTCGGCCGGGCGCTCGCAGATCTCGTTGAGGAACCGCATCGGGACCGGGGTGTGCGTGAGCGTGGCCAGCCCGGCCAGGTGCAGCGCGGTGATGAGCACGCCGACGGCGATGCCGACCGACTCCTTGACGTAGTACGGCTTCGGGGTGTTCGGGCCCTGGTGGACCTCGAACACGACGATGACGACGGGGGCGGTCTCCAGGAACGGCTTGTGCCAGTCGGTGCCCATGTCGGCGACCGCCGCCAGCCACTCCTGCGGCGCGCGGCGGGCGTAGAACTCCCGCTCCTCGGCCTCGGCCGCGTGCCGCAGCGCCCGCTTGCGTTCCGGGTCGGTGAGCACCACGAAGCGCCACGGCTGCAGGTTGGCGCCGCTGGGCGCGGTCGCGGCGGCCCGGATGGCCTGCTCGACCACGTCCAGCGGCACGGGTTCGGACGAGAACTCGCGCACCGACCGGCGGGCGGCCATCCGGTCGGCGAAGTCATGAGCGGTGCGGCTCATCTGCGCGGGATCGAGGCGGTCCAGGTGGAACGGGACGGTGGCGACGGCGTTCACGGGGGCCTCCAGGGGGTGACATCTGTCGATCCAGCATCACCCACCGGCGGCCCGTCGCGCTTACGCCGGATTGCCCAGTTCGTACGGCCGCGCCGTCAGCTCCGCGACGTGGTCGACGACCGCAGCCGGTCCGCCCGCGCGCGCCGCCGCCCGCTGCCGCCTGGCTCCGGTCCCCTCCTCCAGCAGCCGGTCCAGCCCCGCCACCACGAACTCGTGCTCACCGTTGGCGCGCAGCTGCGGCTCGACCAGCGCCACCAGCGCACGGGCCAGTTCCGGCGCGGGCCGCAGCCGCCCGGTGACCGGGTCCAGGCCATCGCCGTCGAGGCCGTCGCGGGCGGCCCGCCAGTACGCGGCGCGCAGCAGCTCGCCCGGCACGTCAGGGGCGGGCCCGCCGCGCCCGGCGACCGCCGCCAGGTGCATCACCAGGGCCCGGACCAGCACCGCGTACAGCACGGCCGCGTCGGCGGTCAGCGCCGCGTCGGCGACTCGGACCTCCAGGGTCGGGTGGTTCGCCGAGGGCCGCACGTCCCAGAACACGGTGCCCCGGTCGACCAGCGCCCCGGCCTCCTGCAACGTGTCGACCACCTGGTCGTAGTGGGCGGCGGAGTCGAAGCACGGCGGCGGGCCCGCCACGGGCCAGCGCGGCCAGGTCATCGTGCGCCAGCTGGCATACCCGGTGTCGCGGTCGTCCCAGTACGGCGAGTTGGCCGTCAGCGTCAGCAGGACCGGCAGGTGCGGCCGCAGGTGGTTGGACACGGCGACGGCGAGGTCACGGTCGGGCAGCTCGACGTGCACGTGCAGGGCGCAGATGGCCAGCTCGTCGTGCAGCCCGCGGAACGTCTCGATGCCGCGCGTCTGCCGGGGCCCGGTGGTCATCGGCGGCGGCACCGCCCCGGCGACGGGCGACGAGCCCACCGACAGCAGCCGCAGGCCGACGGCGTCGGCGGCCGCCGCGACGACCGCGCGGGCCTGCCCGATCTGCCCGGCCAGCTCCGCCATCGTCGTGCACGGATCCGTCCGCGTCTCCAGCTGCCACGTGGTGATCTCCCCGGACACCCGCGCGCCCAGCGTCGCCGACGCCTTCTCGACGACCTCGGCGGCACGGGGCACGGGGGCGCGGGTGGCGGCGTCGACGACGAGGAACTCCTCCTCGACGCCGAACCGGGGCGGGGCCTGGCTCGGCTGCTGGGTCGCGGACATGGCGGTCGTCGCCTCCGGGATGCGTCGGGGGCCGCACGGTACGGCCGCCCGGAGAATACCGGCCGCCCCCTCCCAACCAGGTCAGCAAAGGTGCCGACACGCCGATGTGGACGGTTCAGCCCAGCGCGGCCCCGGCCGCCGCCTGGCGGGCCCGGCCGCGCGGCTGCTCCAGCACTCCGGTGATCAGCCCCGCCAGCAGTGCCGCCCGCGCCGGCATCTGCGACACGTCGACCCACTCGCTGCGCGCGTGCGAGCCGCCGCCGACGCCGCCCAGGCCGTCGAGGGTCGCCACGCCCAGCGAGCCGGTGAAGTTGGCGTCCGACGCGCCCGGGGCGTGCGCGCCGCGCACCTCCGCCAGCCCGAGCCTGCGTCCGGCCTGCCGGGCCAGCTCCAGCAGCGGCAAGGCGACGTGCTCGGGCAGCGGGTAGCGGTTGACGCCGCCGCCGACCACCAGCTCCGCCCCCGGCAGCAGCGGCGACATGGCCCGCACCAGCCGGTCCACCCGCTCCAGCTCGTCACGGGTCCAAGCGCGCACGTCCACGCAGAAAACGGCCGACTCCGGCACCTGGTTGGTCATCGTGCCCGCGCTGAGCAGCGTAGGGGTGACGCTGGTGCCGCCCGCCGCGAACGAGCGCACCGCCAGCACCTGGTGGGCCAGCTCCACGGCCGCGTTGACGCCCCGGTGCGGCTCCACTCCGGCGTGCGCGGCCCGGCCCCGCACCGTGATCCGGTACATCGAGCCGCCCTTGCGGGCCACCTTCAGCGCCCCGTCCTCGGTGCTCGGCTCGCCGACCAGCACCGCCCGCGAGCGGCGGGCCTGCTGCTCGATCAGCGGCCGGGAGGTGACCGAGCCGGTCTCCTCGTCGCTGGTCAGCAGCAGGCCGACCCGCGAGGTGTCGGGCAGCTGCGACAGGGCGGCGAACATCTGCACGATGCCGGACTTCATGTCGCACACCCCCGGCCCGGTGGCGATGGTGCCGCGTACCGTGAACGGCCACTGCTCGACGGTACCGGCGGGCCATACCGTGTCGTAGTGGCCCAGCAGCAGCACCCGCTGGTCCTCGGCGGCCCACAGCAGGTGCGGCAGCCCGTCGCGGACCACGCGGCGCGGTGGGCGGCCCAGCACCGCCGTGCCCCACGCCGCCAGCAGGTCCGCGCAGGCGTTCAGCTGCGGCAGCGCGCCCGGGGGCGATTCGGTCTCCACCAGCTCGCGCAGCTGCGCCGACATCGCCGCGACCCGCCGCTGCGCCTGACTACCCATATGCTCCACATCGGACATGATGTGAGCGTGGCAGCGTGGTCCCGCCGCTGCCAGCAGCTAAATTGCGCAACCCGCCGGACGGGAGGTCCGGGCAGGCCGACCACCCGGACGGGGCTGACCGGCCGCAAGAGCGCAACATCGAAGAAGCCGCCCATCGATCGAGCCGGGAGAATGCCGAAGGAGTGCGCGGCAGTCGCGCACCGGTCCGTGAGGAGTCGCCGATGGCGCACATCGACCTGGGTCTGGACGAGCGACAATTTCCCGGCATCAACGGGCCGATGCGGTTCCGGCCGGAGACCGCGGGCCCGCTCAACGCCCTGGCCGAAGCCCTGCTGCACGCCCCGCACCCGACGCTGAGCGCGGGCGAGCGGGAGCTGATCGCGGCGTACGTGTCCGGGCTCAACGAGTGCGTGTTCTGCTGCTCGTCGCACTCGGCCTTCGCGGCCGCGCAGCTCGACGGCGGCATGACCCTGGTCCAGCAGGTCCGGGCCGACCTCGACGGCGCGGACGTCAGCGCGAAGCTGCGGGCCCTGCTGCGGATCGCGGCCGCCGTGCAGCAGGACGGCCGCAAGGTGACCGCGGCGCTGGTCGACGCGGCCCGCGCCGAGGGCGCCACCGACCTGGAGGTGCACGACACGGTGCTCATCGCGGCCGCGTTCTGCATGTTCAACCGCTACGTCGACGGCCTGGGCACGCTGCCCGCCGCCGACCCCGCCGACTACGAGCAGGCCGCCCAGCGCGTCAAGGTGCACGGCTACGGGCAGGCGGCCTGACCGCTCGCGCCGCCCGGCCCGCGAGCCGGGCGGCGCACGGTCCCGCCTAGAGCTGGATCGAGAAGTACGCCACGATGCCGTTGTGGTCGGAGTTCGTGCCGCCGACGATGTCGTAGCCGGTCATCCACATGAGCTGGTAGTCCGGCAGCCGCTTCCAGAAGTAGATGTAGTCGATGTGCCGGTTGCCGTGCGTGCCGGTGCCCTTCTCGCCGTACAGGTTGAAGCTCGACCGCAGGTTCGGCAACTCGTTGGCCTCGAACACCTTCCACGGGAACTTGCCGTACCCGTACGCCCGGTCGGCGCTGAAGTCGACGTTCAGGTCGCCGCTGACGATGACCTGACCCTCGTCCTTCTTCTGCGTGGCGAGGTTCTTCAGCTCCTGGAACTGCTTCTCCGCGCACGCGGTGCGCGGCAGGTCCTCGGGCCGCCCGTTGTTGTCGATGCCCGCCACGGCGTGCGCGTTGATGTGGATGACACTGCGACCGCTGGCCTTGTGCCGGTACTTGACCCAGTTGTTGTACCGGGCGGGCGGCACCTCGCCCTGGCCGTTGGTGTCGCAGATGAAGATCGAGCCCTTGTCGAGCACGTCGAACATGGACTTCTTCGCGATCAGCGCCTCGCCCGCCTGGTTGACGCTGCCGGGCGAGTACAGCCACCAGCCGTTGTCGGCGGCCCAGCCCTGCAGGAACTCCTTGCGGTTGCCGACCTCGTTGAGGCCGATCAGGTCGGCCTTGCCCGCGATCAGGTTCAGGTCCTGGGTGAACTGCGCCTGGGTCAGCCCGTTGTAGATGTTGAGCGAGCCCGCCTTGAAGGTCGCGTTCGCCGCGGCCGCGGGCAGCGCCGGGAGCACCCCGGCCACCAGCACGGCCGCACCGGCGAGCACGCTCGCGCCACGGACCAGCCACTTTCTCCTGTGCTGCATGGAAATCCCTTCCCTAGAGGGTGACCCGGAAGTCGGCGTTCGCGCCCGACCCGGTGATCACGAGACGGCCCACGCGGCTCTTGCGGCCGCCGCCGTCGCTGAGGTAGTTCCAGGTGACCCACGGCTTGCCGTCGCGGGCGCGGTACACGTCCATCGCGCCCGGCCCGCGCTTGTTGCCCGGCAGCCCGTACAGCCGCAGGCTGTCCGGCAGGTGGGTCTGCGGCCCGGAGTAGGAGAACCAGGCGCGGTTCGGCCCCGGCAGCTGGCTGCACAGCCCGTCGTCGATCTTCGCCCCGCAGTACGCGATGCCGGTCGCGTAGTAGTTCGTCGGCCAGCTGTTGCCGGAGTAGAACAGGTACCAGGACCCGTTGTGGAACAGCGCGCTCGGGTTCTCGATGACGGTCACGCCGCCGTCCTGCTGGTAGTGGGCCCATGCCAGGGCGTCGCTGCGCATGATGACGACCGGGTCGGAGTTGCGGTCGACGGTGCCGTCGGCGTTGAACTTCAGCATCATCACCGACAGCGCCGACTCCGGCCCCTCCGCGCGCTGGCCGTCGCGCCACGTCATCCAGATCGCGCCCTCGGGCCCGGTGGTGACGTCGGCGTCCAGCGCCCAGCGGTCGCCCTTGTCCGGGCAGACGATCGGCTGAGCCTCGGCCCGGAACCCGCCGAACGGGTTCACCGAGGAGGCCACGCCGATGCACCGGCGGTCGCCGTCGTTGCGGTGGATCGCCGTGTAGAACAGGTAGTACCGGCCGACGCCGTCCTTGACGTGGTAGAACGCGCCGGGCGTCCAGATGCCCGCGCCGTCGGCGACCCAGGCCCCGCCCCCGCCCGGCAGCGCGTCTCCGGCGACGACCGGCGAGGTGCCCACCACATCGCCCGACCCCGACACCGCGTACGGCACCTTGCGCCCACCGGCGCTGGCCCCGTACGTGACGTACTGGTCCGAGCCGTTGTGCAGGGCGATCGTGTCGGCCCCGGGGAACGGGAAGTCCTGCGCCTCGTCGGCGGGGGCCACGGCGGGGAGCACGGCCGCCGCCAGCAGCCGCGCCGCGTCGGCGGCGGGTGGCGCGACGACGACGACCACCGACGGCAGCACGGCGGCGAGCACCGCGGCGGCGGTCATGAGTGCCCACCCGTGGCGCGCCGGGGTGCGGTGTGCTGTGCTCATCGCAGGTCTCCGATCACCGGTCGGTCAGGTAGACGCCATCCATACATCTACAGATGGCGCTACCTTACGAACCACTTGTGAACGATCCCTACAGATTCACTACACCGACCGGCGGCCGGGGCAAGTCGGCGCAGCTCAGGCCGCGCTGCCGACCGGCTGGTCGAACTGGGTGCGATACAGCTCGGCGTAACGGCCGTCGCGGGCCAGCAGATCCGGGTGCGTGCCCCGTTCGACGACCCGCCCGGCCTCGATGACCAGGATCTGGTCGGCCTGGCGCACCGTCGACAGCCGGTGCGCGATGACCACCGACGTACGCCCGGCCAGGGCCTCGCCCAGCGCCTCCTGCACCGCCGCCTCCGAGGTGGAGTCCAGGTGCGCCGTCGCCTCGTCGAGCACCACCACGCGCGGCCGGGCCAGCAGCACCCGGGCGATGGTCAGCCGCTGCCGCTCGCCGCCGGACAGCCGGTAGCCGCGCTCGCCGACGACCGTGTCCAGGCCGTCGGGCAGCTCGGACACCAGGTCGGCCAGCCGGGCCCGGCGCAGCGCGTCCCACAGCTCCTCGTCGCTCGCCTCCGGACGGGCCAGCAGCAGGTTCGCGCGCACCGACTCGTGGAACAGGTGCCCGTCCTGGGTGACCATGCCCAGCGTCTGCCGGATCGTCTTGGCGTCCAGGTCGCGTACGTCGACCCCGGCCAGCCGGACCGTGCCGCCGTCGGCGTCGTACAGCCGGGGCAGCAGCTGCGCGATCGTGGACTTGCCCGCCCCGGACGAGCCGACCAGCGCCACCAGCTGGCCCGGCTCGGCGGTGAACGACACCTCGTGCAGCACCTGCGCCCCGCCGCGCGAGTCGAGCACCGCGACCTCCTCCAGCGAGGCCAGGGAGACCTTGTCCGCCGACGGGTAGCCGAAGTCGACGCCGTCGAACTGCACCGACACCGGGCCCTCCGGCAGCTGCTTCGGCTGCTCCGGCTCGGTGATCAGCGGCTTGAGGTCGAGGATCTCGAACACCCGCTCGAAGCTGACCAGGGCGCTCATCACCTCGACGCGGGCGCTGGCCAGCGACGTCAGCGGCGCGTACAGGCGGGCCAGCAGCAGGGCCAGCGTCACGACCGTGCCCTCGTCCAGCGTGCCGCGCAGCGCGAACACCCCGCCCAGGCCGTAGACCAGGGCCAGCGCGAGGGCGGATACCAGCATCAGGGCGGTCACGAAGACCCACTGCACCATCGCGGTACGCACCCCGATGTCGCGTACCCGCCGGGCCCGCGCGGCGAACTCGGCCGACTCGCGTTCGGGCTGGCCGAACAGCTTGATCAGGGTCGCGCCCGGCGCGGAGAAGCGCTCGGTCATGTTCGTGCTCATGGTCGCGTTGTGCTCGGCGGCCTCGCGCTCCAGTTTGGCCAGCTTGTTGCCCATCCGCCGGGCGGGCAGCACGAACACCGGCAGCAGCACCAGCGCCAGCAGCGTGATCTGCCAGGACAGCTGGATCATGACGACCAGCGTCAGCACCAGCATGACCAGGTTCGCCACCACCCCGGACAGGGTGTCGCTGAACGCCCGCTGCGCCCCGATCACGTCATTGTTCAGCCGGCTGACCAGCGCGCCGGTGCGGGTACGGGTGAAGAACGCGACCGGCATCCGCTGCACATGGTCGAACACCGCCGTACGCAGGTCCAGGATCAGGCCCTCGCCGATCGTCGCCGACAGCCAGCGGGTGGCCAGGCTCAGCCCCGCCTCGGCCAGCGCCAGCCCCGCGATGATCACCGCCAGCCAGATCACGGTCGACTGCGGCCCACCGTTGGTGATCGTGTCGATGACCCGGCCCGCCAGGATCGGGGTGGCCACCGCGAGCACCGCCCCGACCACGCTCAGCGCGAGGAAGGACAGCAGCTGCCGCCGGTGCGGCCGGGCGAAGCCGAGAATGCGCTTCAGCGTCGCCACCGAGAACGGACGGCGCTCGTCCTGGGCGTTCATGGCGTGGTAGAGAGAGTTCCACGCCGCCATTTCCATGCTCATCGAGCTGTGCCTTCCCGTATGGTCCGGTGCGGGCGGGCCGCGCCCGCCGCCGTCACCGTAGAACCTCAAGCGAGGTTGACGTCAACCCGACGTCTACCGCACGGGTGCGACACTCACGCCGCCCGGCGCTGCTCGGCGGTCACCTTTCGGGTGACGGCCACCCGGACCGGGAACGGGTACACCGGCGCGAGCGGGCCGTCGCCGTCGTCGCCGCGCAGCGACCAGGTTCCCCGGGGACGGGACGCGCGGTCGGCCGGGCCGTCCCCGCGCAGGCGGGGGTGGTTCAGGGCCAGCAGCAGGCCGTACCCGACCAGGACCAGGCCGTGGGACAGCACCCGGCTCGCCTCGACCCGGCCCGCGAGCGCGTCGTTGGCGGTGAGCAGGCTCAGCACGATCACGAACGCGGTCATCACGGGCAGCAGCGTGGCCGGGCGGGTACGCCGCCAGGCCAGCCAGGCCAGGGCCGCGCCGATGGCCACGTTCCACGCTGCCGACTCGTGCCACAGGTGCCCCGAGGACACCGAGCCGACAGTGCTGTGCGCGTGCCGTTCGGCGGCGGCCAGGCTGCTGATCTGGGCGACGCCGAGCAGGAACTGCCCCACACCGACGGCCAGCAGCGCCCGCCGCAGCCATACCGCGACGTCGAACCTGGCCCGCTGGACCGGCGGAACCGGCGCGGCAGCCAGCACCGCGGCCAGTGCCCGGTCGCTGAGCGGCGGGACCGGCAGCGCCGCCGCGGTACGGGCCAGCCGGGTCAGCGACTCCGCCCGCTGCCACCAGTCCGCGCACGCGGCACAGCCCGCCACGTGCGCGTCGGCCGCCTCGCGCTCGCCCGGCTCGTCAGCGCCGTCCAGGCGGGCCGACAGCAGTTCACGTGCCTGTGTGCACCCCATGCCCACTCCCATGAGACACATTGTCGCCCGTACCCCCGGATTGGTTCCCACCCGATCATGTGACCTGCGGCGCTGTCGCGCACCGGGGGGATCGCATCGACGGGCGGCGAACGATACGCTACCGGTCATGTCCTACGGCGGTGACGACGAGCGCATCACGGCGCTGGCCCTGGCGGCCCGCGGCGGCGACCGCGCCGCCACCGAGGCGTTCGTGGCGGCGACCCAGCGCGACGTGGTCCGGTTCGTGGCCCACCTCGCCGGGCACGCCGACGCCGACGACCTCGCGCAGGACACCTACCTGCGGGCGATGCGCGCCCTGCCCGCGTTCGAGGGCCGCTCCTCGGCCCGCACCTGGCTGCTGGCCATCGCCCGGCACACCGTCGTGGACCACCTGCGCACCCTCGCCCGCCGACCGCGCTCGGCGGACCTGGCCGACTGGGCCGCCGTGGCCGACACCGCCACCGCCGGTGCGGCCGGGCGCTTCGACGAGCAGATCCTGCTCACCCGCCTGATCGCCGGACTCGACCCCGACCGCCGCGAGGCCTTCGTCGCCACCCAGGTGCTCGGCCTGTCCTACGTCGAGGCCGCCGAGGTCATCGGCTGCCCCATCGGCACGATCCGCTCCCGCGTCGCCCGCGCCCGCGACGACCTCGCCACCGCCCTCGACGACAGCGCCACCGCGGCCCCCCGCCGCCACCTCCGCGCCGTCTGACCCGCCTCCTGGGGGTTGAGCGGCCCCATGATCGCCGTTTGGGGTCAGGATCTGCGGTTGGACCGCACATCCTGACCCCAAACGCTGATCTTCCCAACCGCCGTACGGCAGGTCAGGTCACCAGGTGACGCGGGCGTACCCGTCGGCGCCGGGGCGGCCGGTGACGCCCGCGGCGGAGGTGCCGCCCGACTTGCCGCCCTCTGCGGCGAGGCTGCGGGAGTAGGCCCCACGGCCGCCCACGCCGCCACGGCCGCCGTTGCCGCCCGCACCACCGGCCCCGCCGACGCCGTGCTCGACGCCGGAGGCGGCCGCACCACCAGCGCCACCCAGGCCGACCACGGTCGCCCCCGCGCCACCGGCCCCGCCGTTGCCGCTGGTCGCGCCGTCGACCCCGGATCCGCCGGCCGCGCCGTCGCCGCCGCCCTTGCCCGCGTTGCCCTCCGCACCGTCGACTCCGGTGCACAGCGCCGCCGACGGCACGGTCAGCGTGCCGCCCGCGCCGCCGTCACCGGGGGCGCTGCTGCCGATCCCGCCGGGCCGGGTCGTGCCCGGACGGCTCCCGGTGGCGTCCATGCCGCCGGGTCCGCCGTGGGAGAACTCGGGGCTGCCCTGGCCCCCGTTGCCGCCTCCGGCCTGGGTCAGCAGCAGCGGGGTGTCGTTGAGCAGCACGCTGACCTCGGTGATCGCGCCCGCCGCGCCGTCCGCGCCCGCCTTGGAGATCTGCCCGGGATTGCCGTTGCCGCCGGGTGAGCTAGGCGCGCCGCCGGTCGCCGCCGCCGCGCCGCGTCCACCGCTGCCGCCGCGGCCGACCACGATGGACAGCTTCGTCGCGGGGAAGTTCGCGGGCAGGACGCACGTGACGTACTGTCCCGCGCCGCCGGAGCCGCCGCCCGCGCCGCCGCCACCGGAACTGCCCCCGGCTCCGCCGCCACCGCCCCGGCCGAACAGCGACTTCCCGCCGCCGCCACCGCCGCCACCGGCTCCTCCGCCGGTGCCGCCGCCACCGCCGCCGCCCGCGCCCCACAGCTCCAGCGTCACCTCGACACCGGCGGGCACGTCGAACGTGTACGTCCCCGCGGTGTCGTAGACCTGCTCACCGGCTGCCGCGGCGCTCCATGACGGCACGCCGCCCGCGGCCGACGCCGCCAGCAGCGCGGTGGTCAACACGGCTACTCGATACACTTTTTTCACTACATGTCGCCTTTCCTAGGATCGACCAGATCCTACGAAGACGACCGCTCCCGGCGACCCACGCCACGCCCGTGACCTGCGAAAACAGTCAGCAGCGCCACGAACGCGAGGGCGGGGTCACCGCTGGACGACGACGATGTCCGGGTCGTCCGTGCCGACCGGGGTGAACCCGGCGGTTGCCAGCTCGGCGTCGAATCCGGACACCGTGGCGAGGTGGCCGTCGAAGACCTCGCTCTCCTGGCGTACCAGCGCGCCCTTGCGGCTGACCCGGTAGCTGAACCGCCAGCGGATCCGGTCCGCGCCGACCGGCGTGGTGGCCACCTCACCGCTGTACAGGTCGCCGCCGAGCTGCCACGACGGCAGGTCACGGCGGTCCGCGACGGCGCGGCTCGGCGGGCGCTGCACCACCAGGCGACCCCCGGGCACCAGCGCCTCCGCGAGCGCGCGGAGCGCCGCGGCCCGCTCCGCCAGGTCCAGCCCGGCCATGGTGTTCAGGCACCAGCCGAAGTCGGCGACACCGACCAGGCCAAGATCCTGAACATTGCGGGCGTGCACCCGGACCCGGGGCAGCACCCCGGTCTGCCCCGCGAGGCGGCTTAGCAGCACGGCCCGCATGCTCGCGGCGGGTTCCACGGCATGCACGGTCACCGTGCAGCGCCGGGCGAGCAGGTTCGTGGCGAGCCCGGTGCCCGCCCCCACGTCGAGCACACCCACCGCGGGCTGACCCAGCCAGCGGTCCAGCAGCCGTCCGGTCACCGCCAGGTGCTCGGTGGCCTGCAGCAGGTCGTAGAACTCGGCGGTGACCGCGTACGCCTGGGACATCAGCCGATCATGTCAAAGACAGGCCGCCACCAGGCACCGAACGGCACCGGCCACGGTCGGCCGGTGCCGTTCGGGCATGCTCGCGGCCTCAGGCTCCGATGCCGGTCTCCAGGAACTGGCGCAGCGCGATCTTCGGCCGGTTGCCGACCGCGCTGGCGACGACCTCGCCGCCCCGGAACACGATCAGCGTCGGCATCGACATCACCTTGTACGCCCGCGCCGTCTCCGGGTTCGCGTCGGCGTCGAGCTTGGCGAAGACCAGCCGGTCCCCGAACTCCTCGGACAGGTCGTTCAGCGAGCGCTCGAGCACCTTGCAGGGCGCGCACCAGTCGGCCCAGAAGTCGACCACCACGGGCCGCTCCGACTTCAGCACGACGTCGGCGAACGTGGCGTCGGTGACCTCGACTAGGGGGCCGGTCTTGTCAGGCATGTCTTCTCCCGGTGGGCGATGGCTTCGGTGAGCTGCTGGTGGAGCTGGTCGCGGACGGCGTTGAGCCGGTCGACGCAGGTGTCGACCTCGGCGAGCTTGCGCCGCAGCACGGCGACCGAGTCCGGGCACACGTCGCCGGTGGCGTGCCCGGCCCGCAGGCAGGCCACGAACGGGCGGATGTCGTCGAGGTCGAAGCCGACCGCGAGCAGCGACCGGATCTCGTCGACGACCCGCAGCTCGGCCTCGTCGAAGGCCCGGTAGCCGTTGTCGGCGCGCCGCGACCGCAGGAGCCCGTGCTGGTCGTAGTACCGCAGCGTGCGGGTGCTGGTGCCGGCGCGCCGCGCCAGTTCGCCGATGCGCATCCGCGTCTCCTCCCTGTCCCCGCCAACGCTAAACCTTGCCGCCGGTGTCAAGGCAAGCGTGGCCCCGGTCACCCCGCCGCATGACCTTGACAGGTGTCGATGTCGGTGCGGACACTGTGGAGCAATCGCGTCCGGTCGAACCGGGCCCCTCCCGGTCGCGCTTTGTTACCGCTCACATGCATATCCCACTATGCATAGCCCGACAAGGAGCAGCAGATGCTCGGCAGCACCCCGTCCCCCCGCCAGTCCACCCGCGCCCTCGCCGCCGTCGCGGCCGTCCTGCTCGCGCTGCTGTCCGGCCTGACCGGCGCACGCCCTGCCGCCGCGGCCACGGTCACCCGGTACGTCCTGACCGCGTTCACCAACAGCAGCGAGAGCAACCTGTACGTCTACACCTCGACCAACGCGCGCGACTTCACCCTGCTGCGCGGCCCCGCGTACACCCCGCCGTCGGGCCTGATCCGCGACCCCAGCGTGCTCAAGCACAGCGACGGGCGCTACTACGTCGTCTACACCACCAACTGGACCGGCACCGAGTTCGGCATCGCGTCCAGCACCGACCTGATCACCTGGAGCTTCGTCCGCAACGTGCCGGTCGGCATCTCCGGCATCGTCAACACCTGGGCCCCGGAATGGTTCGTCGACCCCGCCGACGGCAGCGTCAACGTCATCGTCTCCCTGAGCACCACCTCGTACGCCAACTTCCGCCCGTACCGCTTCCGGGCCCTGAACGCGGCGTTCTCGTCGTGGGCGGCGCCGGTCGCGCTGTCGGGCATCGCCCCGAACTACATCGACACCTTCGTCGTACGCTCCGGCAGCACGTACCACGCGTTCGCCAAGAACGAGACCACCAAGTACATCGAGCACGCCACGGCGTCCTCGCTCAACGGCCCGTGGACGTTCACCGGCACCGGCAACTGGGCCGGCTGGGGCTCCGGCGTCGAGGGACCCGCCCTGGTCCGGCAGACCGACGGCAGCTGGCGGATCTACATGGACGGCTACACCTCCGGCCACTACTACACCGCGACCAGCACCGACCTGAACACGTGGTCGGCCCGCTCGGACGTGCCCGGCGGCCTGAGCGGCTTCATCCGGCACGGCACCGTCCTGTCCGAGACGATCACCACCGGTGACACGTTCACCTCCACCGCCGTCGCCCAGCACAGCGCCAAGTGCCTCGACGTACCCAACGGCTCCACCGCCACCGGCACCCAACTGCGCCAGTGGACCTGCAACGGCCAGGCCCCCCAGTCGTTCCGTTTCACCCCCGTCGGCACCGACACCTTCACGATCACCAACACCGCCAACGGCCTCTGCCTAGACGTCAACGGCGTCTCCACCGCCAACGGCGCGGCGATCATCCAGTGGACCTGCACCGGCACCACCAACCAGCAGTTCACCCTCCGCCCGTCCAGCACCGGCGTCTACCAACTGGTCGCCGTGCACAGCGGCAAATGCGTGGACATCACCAGCGCCGCCACCACCGACGGCGCCCTAGCCATCCAATGGACCTGCGGCACCGGCCCCAACCAACGCTGGCGCCTCACCCGCTAACCCACCCCACCCCACCCCACCCCCGGCCCGCGCCGCACCGCACCGCCCCGCACCCCGTTTTCCATAGACGCTGGCCTATTACATCGAGTTTTCGTAGATCAAACTCGATGTAATAGGCCAGCGTCGATTAAAAGCGCGGGCCCGCCCCCAGCGAGCCCGCGCCCCCGGTCACTCCGTCGCGATGGCGGCCAGGATGTCGGCGCGGGCCGCGCGGCGGGCGGGCCAGAGCGCGGCCAGCACCCCGACCAGTCCCATCCCCAGCAACGCCACCCCGGCCGTCAGCCACGGCACCGACATCCCGAACACCGGATTGGCCAGGATCACGTACTGCATCACCCCGCCCAGCAGCACCCCGACCCCGATCCCCAGCACCCCGCCGTACAGCGAGATCACCACGCTCTCCCGGCGCACCGTCTGCCGCACCAGCGCCCGCGACGCCCCCAGCGCCCGGAACACCCCCAGCTCCCGCGTCCGCTCCAGCACCGACAGCGCCAGCGTGTTCACCACCCCGAACACCGCGATCACCACCGCCGCCCCGAGCAGCACATAAACCAGACCCAACACCAGCTGGTACGGCTCCAGCAGGTCATCGAGCAGCTGCTCCCGATCCTGCACCAGCACGTCGGGCCGCGACGCGAACGCCCGCTCCAGCGCGCCCCGCAGCACCGACGCGTCGGCTCCGACCGCGTACATGCTGTCGCCGTACCGGTAGACCCCCGACGGCACCAGCGCGTCGTCGACGAGCTGGCCCCGCAGCAGGTCACTCCCCTCGTGCAGCCCGACCACCGTCACCGGCACCTCGACCGTCGCAGGGCTGTCGCCCTCGACCGGGAACCGCAGCCGGACCTGGTCACCGGTCTTCACTCCCAGCTCCGTGCCGACCCGCTGCGCCAGCATGACGCCACGGCGCAGATCGGAGCCGCCCGACGTGATCCGGGGCCGGATCGCCGAGCCGACCGCGGCCGGGTCGAGGCTGGTGAACTCGGTGTCCGACGACCTGCCGTTCGCCGCGACGACCTCGACCCCGCCGGAGCGCGGCGCGGCCAGCGCGGTGACCTCGGGCACGGCCCGCGCGGCGGCGCCGGCCGTGTCGTCGAGCGTGCCGAACGCCGCGGCCCGCAGCACCACCGCGTTCTCGGGCACCGCCGAGCTGATCTGCGCGGTGGTCTCGGTGCTCAGCGTCTGCCCCACGGTCGAGAAGGCGCACACCAGCGACAGCCCGATCATCAGCGCGGACGATGTGGCGGCGGTGCGGCGCGGGTCGCGGACCGCGTTGCGCAGGGCGATCCGGGTGACCGGGCGCGGTTTGCGCAGCAGCCGGGTCAGCGGGGCGAGCACCGCCGACACCAGGATCGGCGCGGTGAGCAGCACCCCGAACCAGGCGAGCACGGCCCCGGCCATGGCCAGGATGCGCTTGGGTTCGGTCAGGTCCTCCGGTGAGGTGACCGCGACCATGGCCGCGCCTGCCCCGATGGCCAGCAGCCCGACCACGGTACGCAGCACCAGCGAGCGCCGCGGCACGGTGGCGTCGGTGCGCAGCGCCGCCATCGGCGAGACCCGGGCGGCGCGCCGCGCCGACCCGTACGCCGCGACGATCGTCACGATGACGCCGACCGCGTAGCCGAGCAGCACCGCCCACGGCGACACCACGTACGCGACCTCCCCGACGACCGGTAGCAGCCGCATCGCCAGCAGTCCGAGCCCGACGCCCATCGCCACGCCGAGCGTGGAGCCGACCAGGCCCAGCACGACGGCCTCGGTGAGCACGGCCCGGCGCACCTGCGCCCGGCGCGCGCCGACGGCCCGCAGCAGCGCGAACTGCCGGGTGCGCTGGGTGACCAGCATGGTGAAGGTGTTCGCGATGACGAACACGCCCGCCAGCAGCGCGACGGCGGCGAACGCCAGCAGCGCCTTGCGGATCACGTCGCCGTCGCTCCGGGCGTTCTCGGCCTGCTTCTCGCGCAGGTCACTGCCCGACTCGACCCGGAAGCCCGCGCCCAGGGCGGCCGTGGCCGCGGCGACGACGGCCCGCTCGTCGGCACCGGACAGCTCGATCCGCGCGAACCCGGTGACCGCCGTCGGCGGCAGGTCCCGGTCGCGCAGCAGCCGGGTGGCCGTGTCGGCGTCGAAGGCCACCGCCGGGTCGAACTCCCAGCCCGTGGCGCGGTAGGTGAACACGCCGACGACGGTCGCCGTGTCGGAGCGGTCTCCGCCGAGCAGCACCCGCGCGGGGTCCCCGACCGTCAGCCCGGCCTCGGCGGCGGCCTGCGCCTCCAGCGCGATCTCCCCGGTCCGCTGCGGCCCCCGGCCCGACGTGAGCGCGAAGCGCTGCGAGTCGTCCCAGTCGGTGCCCGCGGTCTCCGCGAAGGACGTGGTGCCGATCTTGCCACTGGTGCCGATCAGGGCCGCGTATCCCTCGCGTACGCCCTCGGCCCGGGTCACCCCCGGCAGCGCCGCCAGCCGGGCGACGACTTCGACGGGGATCTCCCTGTCGGTCGTGGTCTTCGGCCGCGACTCCACGACCGCGGCCAGGTCGGTGCGGTAGGAGCCGCTGCTCACGGTGGCCGCGGCGGAGTCCGACACGACCCAGGTGGCGACCACGAAGGCCACCCCGAGCACGATCGCGGCCAGGGTCATCGCGACCCGGCCCAGGTGCGCGCGCAGGTCGCGCAGCATCGCCCGCAGCATCAGGCACCCACTCCGACGGTGCGGGTGCCACGCGCCGCCGACTCCAGGGAGCGGATCCGGTCGAGCACCCGGTCGGCGGACGGTTCCCGCAGCTCGTCGACGATCTTCCCGTCGGCCAGGAACAGCACCCGGTCGGCGTACGAGGCGGCGACCGGGTCGTGGGTGACCATCACCACGGTCTGGGCCAGCTCGTCGACGCTGCGGCGCAGGAAGCCCAGCACCTCCGCCCCGGCCCGCGAGTCCAGCGCGCCGGTCGGCTCGTCGGCGAAGACCACGTCCGGGCGGCTGATCAGCGCGCGGGCGCAGGCCACCCGCTGCTGCTGGCCGCCGGACAGTTGGGCGGGGCGGTGGTGCAGCCGGTTACGCAGCCCGACCGCGTCGATCACGGTGTCGGCGAAGGACTGGTCGGGGCGGCGGCCCGCGAGGTCGAGCGGCAGGGTGATGTTCTCCCAGGCGGTCAGGGTCGGCAGCAGGTTGAACGCCTGGAACACGAAACCCATGCGGTCGCGGCGCAGCGCGGTCAGCGCGTCGTCGCGCAGGCCGCTCAGCTCGACCCGCCCGGCGTCGCCGTGCCGGGAGCCGTCCAGCCACACCCGCCCGGCGGTCGGGGTGTCCAGGCCTGCCAGGCAGTGCATCAGGGTGGACTTGCCGGACCCGGACGGGCCCATGATCGCGGTGAGCTCGCCGCGGCCGAAGGCCACCGTCACCGCGTCCAGCGCGGTCACCAGCGCGTCGCCCGACCCGTACCGTTTGGTCAGGTCTTCCGCGCTCACCGCGGCGTCGAAGTTCGTCATGGCGCACACGCTGCCGCGCCCTGGCGGCCGTGCACTCGGGCATGAGTAGATCAAGACCCGCTACTTAAGTCGCAGACGGCACGGACGGAAGTAGTGGCCGTCCCCGCCGTACACCTGCCTAAGCTCGTCACCGACACGGCCGCGAAAGGGAGGTGGAACGGTGGAGCAGAGCGTGGCGCGGGTGCCCGGCCTGCCGTCGTGGCTGCAGCCGTCGAGCTGGCTGCGCCGGGTGGGGCACTGGCTGTACCCGTTCGCCCTGGGCGGCACGGTGACGATCTTCTCCCTGGCCACCCCGCAGCGGCCGCCGATCTTCATGTTCGAGGGCCTGCCGGGCGAGCCGCCCTGGGCGCTGACCGCGCTGATGATGCTGGTCGCGGGCCTCAGCGCGGCGCTGATCCGCCGGTCGCGCTGGCCGCTGTTCGTCGTCTCGCTGGTGAGCTGGCTCTCCCTGAGCATGATGGCCGCACTGTTCGTCGCCTCCTACTACGCCGGGGCCGGACGTCCCGGCCACCCGCAGGCGCCGGGCCGGGCCTGGCCGTACTTCTTCGTCGCGACCGCCCTGGTCGGGCTGCCGGTCGGCTGGAGCGCGGTGCACAGCGACCTGCTCTACGAGGGCATGACCGGCGGCGTCATCTTCGGCGGCGCGATGACCGGCTCGTTCTGGGTCGGCATGACCGTCGGGCTGCCGTTCCTCTTCGGGCTGTGGGTGCGGGCCCGCCGTCAGGTCCTGGAGCAGCTGCGGGACCGGGCCGAGCGGCTCGAGCGCGAGCAGCACGAGCGCGCCGAGCGGGCCCGCTCCGACGAGCGGCGACGGATCGCCCGCGAGATGCACGACGTCGTCGCGCACCGGGTGGCGCTGATGGTGCTGCACGCCGGTGCGCTGGAGGTCAGCACCGCCGACCCGCGCACCGCCGAGGAGGCGGGCCTGATCCGCACCACCGGCCGGGAGGCGATGCAGGAGCTGCGCGAGGTGCTGGGCATGCTGCGGGCGCCGGACACGGCCGACGGCACGGTGCCCGATCTCACCCCGCAGCCGACACTGGCCGACCTGGACCGGCTGCTGGACGCCAGCCGCGCGGCCGGGCTGCCGGTGCGCCGCGTCGACCGGGGACAGCTGCCGGAGGTGTCGCTGTCCGCGCAGCGCACCGCGTACCGGGTGGTGCAGGAGGCGCTGACCAACGTGGCCAAGCACGCCGGGGCCGCGCCGACCACGGTCACCCTGCACCACGAGCCGCACGGGCTGGTCGTCGCGGTCGAGAACGCGCCGCCGCCGCACCCGGTGCCACCGGTGCCCGACAGTGGACTCGGCCTGGTCGGGCTCGCCGAGCGGGTCGCCCTGGCCGGCGGAACGGTGCACGCCCGGCCCCGGCTCGACGGCGGTTTCACGCTGCACGCCCGTATCCCCGCCGAACCGCCCGCGACGGTGCCCGCGTGATCCGGGTGCTGGTGGTCGACGACGAGGCGCTGGTGCGCTCCGGGCTGCGGATGATCCTGGAGGCGGCCGGGGACATCGCCGTGGTCGCCGAGGCCCGCGACGGGGCCGAGGCGGTGGAGGCCGCCCGGCGGCACCGGCCCGAGGTCGTGCTGATGGACGTACGCATGCCGGGCACCGACGGGCTGACCGGCGCAGCCGCGGTCGCCCGGCTGCCGGAGCCGCCCCGCGTGATCATGCTGACCACGTTCGACCAGGACGAGTACGTGCACGCCGCGCTGCGCGCCGGAGCGGTCGGCTTCCTGCTCAAGGACACCCCGCCGCGCGACCTGGCCGAGGCGGTGCGCACCGTCGCGGCGGGCAACGCGATGCTCGCTCCGACGGTCACCCGCCGCCTGATCAGCTCGTTCGCCGAGCGCGGCCCGTCGGTCGCCGACCAGGCCCGCGCCCGCCTGGCGGTGCTGACCGACCGCGAGCGCGAGGTCGTCCGCGCGGTCGCCCGCGGCCTGGCCAACGCCGACATCGCCCGCGAGCTGGACATGGCCGAGGCGACCGTGAAGGCGCACGTCAGCCGGGCCCTGGCCAAGCTCGGCCTGACCAACCGGGTGCAGGCGGCGATCCTGGTCCACGACGCCCGGCTCGGCGACACCCCGGCGGCCTGATACGGCGGCGGGCCGGCCTCCCGAAGGAGACCGGCCCGCGTACCCGCTGAGGTCAGTTCTTGTTCTGGTCGCGGTCCTCGTCCCGGCCGCGCAGCGCGTCGCGCACGTCGTCGGCCGCCATACCGGCCTTGGCCTTCGCCTGCTCGGCGACGCCCTCGGCCTGCAGGCTGTGGTTGTCGGTCGCGTCGCCGACATGCTCCTTGGCCTTGCCCGCGATGTCCTGGAGGTGGTGCTTGGCAGAATCGACGGTACCCATCGGAACATCCCTTCGTAGCTGGTCGTGCCCCACTGACCTGCCCCGCGGACGGCGACGGCAAACCTGCGGAGACCGCGACCACACCGGAGCATGCCCGCCGCCGGGTGACGTACGCGACTACGGGAAGTAACAACGGCTCACTCATGTTCGTCGTTGGTGCGGTGTAGACATGACACCGGCAGCGAACGCGGGGGTGGATCATGACGGTGGCACAGCTGGCGCTCGGCGGCGCGCTGGCCGGGGCGTACGTCCTGCTGCTGGCCCTGCGCAGGCGTGCCGCACAGCGGCAGTCTCCGCCTCCCGCGCGGGCCTTCATCCGCACCGCCGCGCGTCCCGTCCGGGTGCTGCGCACCGGGCTGCGCCGCCACACCGACCGGGTGCCCCGTCGCCTGCGGCGGCGGCTGCCCAAGCGCCCCGCCAACCGCAACGCCCTCGTCTGAACCGGGCCTGTCCCATCGACGTCCGCCGTGCCAGGGTGGGGCGATGAGACGGTTCGGGTTCGCGCTGCTGCTCCTGCTGGCCTCGTGTACGCCCACGGCCCCGGCCCCGCCGAGCACCGCCTCGCGGCAGTCCACGGCCGAGGCCGACGCGACGCTGGCCAGCCTGCGCCGCGTCGACGACCTGCCGCTCTACGAGATGACCTACACCGGTGACTACGACGTCTCGGCGCCCGGCCCGTCGCCGACGGCCACGGCGCCGTTCGGCTGCTCGCTGTTCGCCGCGCTCGGCGACCCGGATCACCCGCTGTTCGGGCGCAACTTCGACTGGGACCCGAACCCGGCGCTGGTGCTGCGGACCGATCCGCCGGACGGGTACGCCTCGATCTCGCTGGTCGACCTGCGTTACCTGGGGCTGACCGCCGCCGACGACCCGGCCGGTGACCGACGCCTGCTCGACGCGCCGCTGCTGCCGTTCGACGGGCTGAACGAGCGCGGGCTGGCCGTGGGCATGGCCGCCGACGAGGGGGCGTCGGCCACCCACGACCCGGCCAAGCCGACCGTGGGCAGCGTACGCATCCTGCGCCTGGTGCTTGACGCCGCCGCCACGGTCGACGAGGCGCTGGCGATGTTCGACCGGTACAACATCGACTTCGTCGGCGGACCGCCGCTGCACTACCTGCTCGCGGACGCCTCCGGCACGTCGGCGCTGGTCGAGTTCGCCGACGGCCGCCGCCAGGTCGAACGCGGCACCGGCCGGTGGCAGGCGCTGACCAACGTCCCGCTGATCGGCGTCGGCGAGCACGAACGGCGGCAGGACACGCGCTACCGCGTGCTGGCCGACACCCTCGGCCGCACCGGCGGCACGGTCACCGAGATCGACGCGATGAGCCTGCTGCGCGCGGTGGCCCAGCCGATCACCCGCTGGTCGGCGACGTACGACCTGGGCACCGGGCAGTTGCGGGTGGTGACCGCCCGCCGGTGGCAGACGGTGCACGCGTTCCGCCTGGCGGTGAGCTGACCGGCGGCACCGCCGGTCGGCCTCACCAGGCGTCCCTACCGTTCGGAACGATCAGATGATCTCCCGGACCTCCTGGGCACAGCGGCAGGCGGCGGCGATCTTGGCCGCCCATGGCAGCGCCTCCTCGCGCGAGGCCACCTCGACGACCACGAGCCCGCCGACGACCTCCTTGGTCTCCGGGAACGGACCGTCGGTGACCACCCCGTCCGTGGACACGATGCTGGCCCGCTGCCTGTTCAGCCCGCCGCCGAACACCCAGACGCCCGCGTCGGCTGCCTCCTGGCACACCGCGTTCGCGGCCCTGCCCACCTCGGGCAGGTCTTCAGCGGAGATGTGGTCCATCGCGCCGTCGTCGAATGAGATCAAGTACCGCGGCATGCCGTCACTCCCTCTTCCTGGCGGCCCCTGCGGCCGCCACGTCACGTCTACTACGAACGGCCCGCCTCCGATCCGACACCATGCCAGAAATTCTTTCCGGCGACTCAGTCCTGGGACGCCCTCGGGCGCGGGATGGGCCGCAGGAACGGCTGGCGCTGGTTGCGCAGCACCTCGGGCACCAGCCAGGTCGCGCCGCTGGCCAACACGGTCAGCATCAGCGGCACGGTCAGGTACGGCACGCCCGACAGCAGCACCACCAGCCCGCCCGCGACCAGGTAGGCGACGATCGCGCCGAACCGCCGCTGCCGGGCCTCCCGGCGCTCACCGCGCTCGGCGATCCACCACTGCGGGGGGTCGGCCCGCCGCCGCCGGATCTCGCCCTGCACGGCGCGATTGGCCGCCTCCCACACGTTGCGGCGGTAGTCGTAGTCCTCGGCGGCGAAGTCGTCGGGGAAGTGCCTGCGCAACACGACGAGCCGGAGGTACAGCGTCTCGTCGGGCACCTGGCGCAGATCATGGAGCGGCAAGCCGGACATGTCCGATACCTCCCATTCGGGGATCGGCCCTGACGCTACCTGCCTGCTCACCAGCCCGATATCACCCGACGGGCGGACCTCAGCGGTAGATCGTCTCCTCGTAGCCCGGCCCGTAGTAGGCCTCCAGCTCCTCGATGGACTTCCGCGAGCCCTCGAAGGTCCGCGCGAGCTGCGGCCGCGACGGGGCCGACTGCGGATCCCATCCCTCGTGCTTCCACAGCGCCGAGCGCAGGAACGACTTCGAACAGTGGTGGAACACCTCCTCGATCGACACGATCACGGCCAGTTGCGGCCGGTGGCCCTTGACCACCATGTCGTCGAAGAACGGCGCGTCCGACACCAGCTCCGCGCGGCCGTTGATCCGCAGCGTGTCGGTGCGGCCCGGGATCACGTACAGCAGGCCGATGTGCGGGTTGGCCAGGATGTTGAAGAAGCCGTCGGCCCGCCGGTTGCCCGGCCGCTCCGGGATCGCGATCGTGGTGTCGTCCAGCACCATGGTGAAACCCGCCGGGTCGCCCTTGGGCGACACGTCGCAGCTCCCGTCCGCGTGCGCGGTCGCGACCAGGCAGAACGGCGACGCGGCCAGCCACGCCCGGTCGAACTCGTGCAGGCGGGTGCGCGTCTTGGCGACGGCGGCCGCGTGGGGCTCGCCCAGCAGCGCGCGCAACTGCTCCGGCGTGGTGATCCGATGCGGACTCGCGCTCATGGCCAGGCCTCCCTCTCGCCGTTCCTGGCCGGGAGCCTACTCGCGCGGCCACCGGCGCGGACTCCCGCGCGGACGGCCACGGCAGCCGTTCCTGTCACGAAACGGCGGAACTGTCACACAACTGTCACAGTACCGCCGGATGATCGCCGTACCAGCGGGTAAGGCTCGGGTTCCATTCCCGGAGGTGACGGTGGACGACGTGGTCCCGGCCGGTGCGACGCAGGTCGTGCCGCTGGTCGAAGTGCAGGTTCGCGGCGATCTGGACGTACGGTCCGCGCCCCGTGTGAACGACGTGCTGGAGGAGGCCCTGGCGCTGCACCCGCGCCAGCTCGTCATCGACCTGGCCGACTGCGAGCTGATCGACGCGGCCGGCATCCTGCTGCTGCTGGACACCCACCGCCGCGCCATGCGCGAGGGCGGCACCGTCGCCCTGCGCTCGCCGTCCGCGCGGGCACGGCGCAACCTCAAACTGGCCCGCGTCGACCGGGTGCTGCAGGTGCTCACCCCCGAAGCCGAACCACTACGGGTGACGCCGTGAGCCGCGGGCGACGGTACGGCCTGGTCGTGGCCACGGACCGCCTGCCCGCAGCCGATCCCGACGACAGCCGCGACCACGTCGACGCCGCGCTCGCCGCGCTGCGGCCGCTGGTCGCGAACAGGTCCGGGGCCTGGGCTCCGGCCGGGGGCGAGGGCCCCGGCGACGGCGTGCTCGGCGTACGGTCGCCCGCCCGGGCGGGGGCCGCCGCACTCGGTGCGAGCCTGCTCCGGTCCCTGTGCCACCACCAGCCCGCGGACTTCCCGAGCAACTGGTTCGACGGCTACCTCACGGTCAACCGCCGGGTCGCCGCCGCCGTGACCGCGTCGGCGTCGGCCTCGGCGACGGTGTGGACCCACGGCCACCAGCTCCAGCTGCTGCCGCGCCTGCTCCGCCGGATGCGCCCGGACCTGGCTGTCGTGACGCACCTGCACAGCACGTTCCCGCCCGCGGAGTCGTTCGCCCGGCTGCCCGAGCACCGGGCGCTACTGTCCGGCCTGCTCGGCGCGGACGTGATCGCACTGCCGCACCAGCGCGCGGTCGACAACCTGCTCGACCTCGCCGAACGGGTGCACGGCCTGCCGGTGCGGCAGGGCCGTATCACGCTCGGCCACCGGGGCGTACGCGTCATCGCGTACCCGCTGCCCGCCGACACCGGCGGGGCCCGGCGGCTCGCCCGGCTGCCCGCGGTCCGCGCGGCGGGCGGGCGCATCCGCGACGCGATGCGGGTGACCGGGACCGTGCTGCTCTCGGTGGCCGGGTGGGACCCCGCCGACGCCGTCGAGCAGCGGCTGCACGCCTTCGAGCGGTTCCTCGCCGAGCACCGCCCCGCCCCGGGCGAGGTGGCGCTGCTACACGTGGCCTGCGGCGATCCGCGTACCCCGGCCGAGGACGCGCAGCGCCAGCGCGTCGACCGGCTCATCGCGAAGATCAACGGTACGCATGCCAGCGTCGGGCAGGCGGTCGTGCACTACGTACGCGCCGAGCCTGACCGCCGCGACCTCGCCGCGCTGTATCTGGCCTGCGAAGGGATGCTCGTCACACCGACCCACCACGGCACCGTCACCACCGCGCACGAGTTCATCGCCGCACGCGGCGACCTCGGCGCGACGGTCGTGGTCAGCGAGCTGACCAGCCGGGCCGCCGAGCTGCCGGGTGCGATCGCGGTCAACCCGCACGACCCGGGCGCGTTCGCCGACGCGATCGCGCAGGCCACGGGCCGTTTCGGCCCCGCACCGCGGGCCCACACCGCAGCCGCCGCGACCGCACTCGACGGCTGGGCCGAGCACCTGCTCACCACCGCCCGGCCGCCCGGCTCGCTCGTGCCCGTGGTGCTGGAACGCCGCGCCCGGCCGCTGTCCGGCGGCGCCCGTGCCCGGCACACCCGGCCCGGCGGGTACGAGGTCGGCGGGCCGCCACTGGCCGCGCGGCGGGTTGTTGGGCGATGATGCGGCGATGGTTGCCGTACTGGTCATCGAAGACGACGACCGCATCCGCCTGTCCCTGACGCTGGCCCTGGAGGACGAGGGCTACACCGTCTCCGCTGCCGCCACGGCCGAGGAGGGGCTGGTCCGCCAGCGCCGCGAGCCCGCCGACACCGTGCTGGTGGACCTGATGCTGCCCGGCATCGACGGCTTCGAGTGCATCCGGGAGCTGCGCCGCGCCGACGACGTGCCGATCGTGGTGGTCAGCGCCCGCGACGACACGCACGACATCGTCGCCGCGCTGGAGGCCGGGGCCGACGACTACGTCGTGAAGCCGATCGCGGTCAAGGAACTCACCGCCCGGCTGCGCGCCCTGCGGCGGCGGGCCCGCGCGGCCACCGCCGCCGGTCCGCGCACCTCCGTGGTCGGCGACCTGGAGATCCGCCCGCAGGCCGGTGAGGTGCTGCTGCGCGGCAGCCAGCTCGCGCTGACCCGCACCGAGTTCCGGCTGCTGTGCGAACTGGCCGAGCACGCCGGACAGGTGCTGTCCCGCCAGCAGCTGCTGGAGCGGGTGTGGGAGTACGACTTCGGCGACGAGCGCCTGGTCGACGTGCACATCGGGCGGCTGCGCCAGAAGGTCGAGGACGACCCCGGCACACCCGCCCGGCTGGTGACCGTGCGCGGCCTCGGCTACAAACTCCAGAGATGATCCGCAAACCGGGGCTGCGGGCGCGGGTGACGGCGGGTTTCGCCTTCGCCGCGCTCGGCGTGTCCACGGTCATGGGCGCGCTGTCCTACCAGCTCACCGAACGCTTCCTGCTGGCCCAGCGGGAGGACTCGGCGATCCGCGCGGTGGAGCTGGACGCCGCGGTCGTCGTGTCCGGCCTCGACACCGAGGACCCCGACGCGCTGACCGCGCTCAGCACCCTCAACACCGGCACCGACCGGCGCGTGTTCCTGCGCCGCGAGGCGCGCTGGTTCTCCGCCCAGGTAGACACCGCCAACACCGCCGACGAGATCCCGAAAGCCCTGGTGGCCCAGGTCGACCGGGGCGTGCCCGGCATCCAGCGGGTACGCGTCGACGGCGTGCCCGCCATGGTCATCGCGGTGCCGCTGAGCGACGGGACGGCCCTCTACGAGGTCGACTTCATGCGCGAACTGGACCGGTCCCTGAAGGTGCTCGCCCTGGTGCTGACCCTGGTGGCCGTCGGGACCACCGGGGCCGGGGCGGTGGTGGGCTCGTACGCGGCCCGGCGCGTGCTGCGCCCGCTGACCTCGGTCGCCAACGCCGCCAGCGAGATCGCCGCCGGTGACCACAGCGCCCGCCTCGACCCCGCCGCCGAACCCGAGCTGGCCCGGCTGACCACCTCGTTCAACCTGATGGTCGACCAGCTCTCCCGGCGCATGGAACGGGACCGGCGCTTCGCCGCCGACGTCAGCCACGAGCTGCGCTCACCCCTGCAGACCCTGTCGGCGGCCGCGAGCGTCCTGGCCCGCCGCCGCGCCCACCTCGACCCGCGGACGGCGATGGCCGCCGCGCTGCTCACCGAGGAGGTCGAGCGATTCCAGGCGCTGGTCACCGACCTGATCGAGCTGTCGCGCAGCGACCAGGCCGCCGACCGCAGCTCGGTCGACGTGCCCGCGCTGGTGCGCCGGGTGTGCCGGGCCCGCGGCCTGGGCGTGAACCTGGTGTCGGTGGCCCCGGGCAGCGACGCGATCTGGCAGGTGGACCGGCGGCGCTTCGAGCAGATCCTGGTCAATCTCGTCGACAACGCGCAGAGCCACGGCGGCGGCGCGATCGCGGTGCGCCTCGGGGGCCGCCGTATGATCGGGTACTACGTCGAGGTCGACGACGAGGGCCCCGGTGTCAGCCTCGCCGACCGCGAGTCGATCTTCGACCGGTTCGTGCGCGGGCGCACCGCCGGAGCGCGCGGCGACAGCGAGGGCACCGGCCTCGGCCTGTCCCTGGTCGCCCAGCACGTGCAGGCCCACGGCGGCCGCGTACACGTCACCGACCGCCCCGGCGGCGGCGCCCGCTTCCGCATCGACCTGCCGAGAGTTTCCTCATGATCCGCCGCTCGCTGGCGAAGATCGCTGTTTCGGGTCAGAACCCATGCTCCGACCGCACTTCCCGCCCTGAAACAGCGATCATGCCCCGGTGGCGGGCAGGGTTCTTCGCGCGGGGCTGCGTGCTGGCGGTCGTGGCGGGGGTGGTGGCGGGGTGTGGGGTGCCCGTTGAGGACAGTCCGCGCGCGGTCGACGTCGCCGCGCCGACCCGGGCCGCGACGGGTGCGCCGTCGGCTGCCGCGTCCGGCCCCGCCGCGGAGAGCCTGTACCTGGTCCGCGACGGTTCGCTGGTCGCCGTGCAGCGGCGGCTGCCCACCGAACCCGACCCGCAGCGGCTGCTCACCGACCTGCTCGCCGGGCCGACCGAAGCGGAGCAGGACCGGGGCATGAGCACCGCGCTCGGCGGCCGTGGCGTCGTCGCGTCGGTGCGGCTGCTCGAAGCCACCGCGTACGTCGAACTGCCCGAGGGCCTCGACGGGCGCAACGACGACGTGCTGGCCTTCGGCCAGATCGTGTGTACGCTGACCAGCCGTCCCGACATCCTCGGCGTGCTCTTCACCCGCCAGGGCGTACGCATCGGCGTGCCGCTGCCCGACGCCTCGCTGAGCCAGGAGCCGCTGCGGGCCGCCGACTACGCCGCGCTGATCGCCAACGGCTGACCACCGGAGCGAACTACGCTGCAGGAATGACCGAGTCCGTCGCGGTGGACGTCGACCGGCACTGCTACGGGCCGGTCGACGCCCCGATCACGCTCGTGGAGTACGGCGACTTCGAGTGCCCGTACTGCGGCGCGGCCGCGCCCGTGCTGCGCCGCCTCATCGACGACGGCGACGGCACGGTGCGGCTGATCTACCGGCACTTCCCGCTGTTCACCGTGCACCCGTTCGCGCTGACCGCGGCGCTGGCCGCCGAGGCGTCCGGTGAGCAGTTCTGGGAGATGCACGACCTGCTGTTCGCCCACCAGAGCCGGCTGACCGACCCTGACCTGGAGAACTACGCACAGATGCTCGGCGTCGGCTCGGTCACCGGCGAGGCCGTCCAGGAGTTCCGGCCCGCCGTGGAGACCGACTACCGCTCCGGAACCACCATGGGCGTACGCGGCACGCCGACCCTGTTCGCCGACGGCCGCCTCTACCAGGGCAAAGTCGAACTCGGCGCACTGCGCAGCGCCCTGGGCATGCGCCACTGACCGGTCAGCGATCACTCAGCGTCGGATCACGCCACGGGCCCGTCGGCAGCTCGGGCATCTCCATGTCGTCGTCGACGGTGCACAGCGGCAGCCGCTCGCCCAGGCAGCGCAGCGCCACCGAGCCGAGCACCGCCGCCAGCAGCGACCCCGCCAGCACCCCGATCTTCGCCTCGGCCTGCAGCAGCGGATCCTTGAAGGCCAGGTCGGCGATGAACAGCGAGATGGTGAACCCGATACCGGCCAGCACCGCCCCGCCGATGAGGTGCCCGTACCGCACCCGGCCCGGCAGCTCGCCCCAGCCGGTACGCAGCGCCAGCGCCGCACCGAGGCTGATGCCGACGGTCTTGCCCGCCAGCAGCGCCACCACGATGCCGATGGTCACCGGCGAGGTCAGCGCCCGGCGCAGCGTCTCGCCGTCCAGCCGCACCCCCGCGTTGGCCAGGCCGAACACCGGAATCACCAGGAACGCGCTGACCGGGTGCAGTGCGTCCTGCAACCGGTCGTTGGGCGGCACCGTGGCCCGCGCCGCCGCGGCGGCCAGCCGGGCCCGGACCGCGTCGGCCCGCTCCAGCACCGCCCGGCCGTAGAAGCGCAGCCGCTCGGCCTGCTCCGGCCCGACCGGCGCGGCCGGGACCAGCAGCCCGACGATCACCCCCGCGAGTGTCGGGTGCAGCCCCGACACGAACACCGCCACCCACAGCAGCAGACCCACCACGACGTACGGCTGCAACTGCCAGATCCGCGCCCAGCGCAGCCCGATCAGCACCAGCGTCAGCGCCAGCACCGCCACCAGCGCGGTTGCGGACACGCCCTCGCTGTAGAAGATCGCCATGACGCCGATCGCGCCGATGTCGTCGGCGATGGCGAGGGTCAGCAGGAACAGCCGGAGCTGGTCCGGGCAGCGCGGCCCGAACAGCGCCAGGATGCCGACCAGGAACGCGGTGTCGGTCGAGATGGGAATGCCCCAGCCGTGCAGGGCGGGCGCCGACGGGTTGAACGCGATGTAGATCAGCGCTGGCAGGATCAGGCCGCCGATCGCGCCGAGCACCGGCACCAGCACGGCCCTCGGGCGGCGCAGCTCCCCCACGGTCAGCTCTCGGCTGATCTCCAGCCCGACGGTGAGGAAGAACAGCGCCATCGCCAGGTCGTTGACCCAGTGCCGCAGGTCCAGGTCGATCCCCGCGTTGCCGACCGACACCGACGCCTTGGTATGCCAGAACTGCTCGTAGCTGTCGCCGGGCAGGTTCGCCCAGATCAGCGCCGCCACCGCCGCGACCAGCAGCAGCAGGCCGCCGCCGGCCTCGGTGGCCAGGAACCGCTGCAGCGGATACGACACGTGCGGCACCGGAATGGCCACCCGCGGCCGGGGACCGGGCCGCGGCGGCAGCGACACGGAACTCGGCTCGCTCACCGCACCCCGCCCGCGCCCTCAGTCACCCACCCATGATCCCCGCGCAACCCCGACCGGCCCGCCCACTTTCCCGGACCAGTCCTACGCACCCCGCTCCCGCGCCCACGCGTAACGGGCGGCCGCCCGTTACGCGGGCAGCAGCCGCGCGCCGCAGTTTCGGGGAAAGTGCAGCCATCGGGTGGGCCGATGGTGCAGTTTCCCCGAAACTGCAATCGCGATCAGGAGCCCGCGACCGGCCAGACGACTCCGGCCGAGCCGCCGCCGCGGCGGACGGGTTCGGCCGCGGCGAGGAAGCGGCCGTGGCTCAGGAACTCGATGCCGGTGGCGGCACCGATCTCGGGGCTGGCCGCGAAGGTGTGGCCGAGCGCGGTCAGGCCGGGGATCTCCGGGGCGAACTCGGCCTCGCCGAGCACCGCCGCCGTGTTGCGCTGGGTCGCGCGGGCCGCGGCGACCGCCTCCGGCAGGGTCATGCCCAGGTCGAGGCGGTTCACCAGGATCTGCAGCACCGTCGTGATGATCGTCGAGCCGCCGGGGGTGCCGACCGCGAGGAACGGCCTGCCGTCGGCGAGCACGATCGTCGGCGCCATCGAACTGCGCGGCCGCTTGCCCGGACCGGGCAGGTTCGGGTCGGCCGCGCTGCCCTGGGTCGGGGTGAAGTTGAAGTCGGTCATCTCGTTGTTGAGCAGGAACCCGCGTCCGGGCACGACCATGCCGTTGCCGCCGGTCTGCTCGATGGTCAGCGTGTACTCGACCACGTTGCCCCACCGGTCCGCGACGGTCAGGTTCGTCGTCGACTGGCCCTCGGTCACCGCCGGGCTCGGCGCGCCCGCCGCGCAGCCGCCGTACGCGCCGTCCGGCTCACCCGGGGCGACCGGCTTGACCAGCGCCTGCGCCGGGTTGATCAGGCAGGCCCGCTCCTTGGCGAACCCGTCCGACAGCAGCTGCTCCAGCAGCGGGCGGGGCGTGTTGTCGCCGACGAACCGGTTGCGGTCGGCGAACGCCAGCGCGCTGGCCTCCAGGTACTGGTGCAGCGCCCCGGTGCGGGTGAGCGCGCTCAGGTCGGTCTGCTCCAGGATGTTCAGCGCCTCGCCGACGGCCTGGCCGCCGCTGGACGGGGTCGGCATGCCGTAGACGTCATAGCCCCGGTAGGACACCCGCGTCGGGGACGGCGTACGCACCTGGTACCTGGCCAGGTCGGACAGCGCCATGGTGCCGGGGCGGATCGGATACGCCCAGGTGCCGATCGGCACGTCGGCGACCGGCGGGTGCTGCACGGTGTCGACGATGTCGCGGGCCACCGCGCCCCGGTAGAACACGCCCGTGCCCTGCTTGGCGATCAGCCGGTACGTGTCGGCCAGGTCCGGGTTGCGGAACACGGTGCCCGCCTCCGGCGGCAGCCCGCCCGGCAGGTACAGCTCGCTCGTGGACGAGAACTGCCCGAACGCCGCCGCATTGTCGCTGATCTGGGTGCGGAACGTGCTGTCGACGGTGAAACCGCGGTCGGCCACCTTCGCCGCCGGACGCAGCGCGTCGCCCAGGTCGGCCGTCCCCCACTTGCGCAGCGCCTTCTCCCAGGTCGCCAGCGTGCCGGGCACCCCTGCGGCGATACCGCTGACCCGCGCCTCCGGGAACGCGTACGGCAGCCCGGTCGCCGGGTCGACGAACGCCGTCTCCCCCATCGTCATCGGTGCGGCCTCCCGGCCGTCGATGGTGTACACCCGCCGGTCCTTGGCGCTGTAGTAGACGAAGAAGCCGCCGCCGCCGATACCCGCCGAGAACGGCTCCGTCACGCCCAGCGTCGCCGCCGCCGCGACGGCCGCGTCGACCGCGTTGCCGCCCTTGCGCAGCACCTCCAGGCCCACCTTGGTGGCGTCGAGGTCCACCGTGGCGACCGCGCCGCCATACCCGGTGGCCACGGGGACCTTCTCCGGGGTCGGCGGGCGCGGGCTCGCCTGGACGGGCGCCGCGGCGGTCGACGCCAGGGTCGTTACGGCGATCAGGACGAGCGCGCGGCGATGGCGCAATCTCATGAAGATCCTCCCGGATCGGATGAGGTCAATGTCTTCACCGTATGCCGGAAGACCGCCGCGCGCACGCCGAGTCGTGACTAACCCGCGCCGAACCGCTCGACGAAACGCCGCTGCCAGGGCGTCTCCACCGCCCGCGGATGGTAACCGGACCGGACGTAGGCCACGGCCTCATCCGACCGGACCCCGTCCAGGATGGCCAGGCAGGCCAGCGCGGTGCCCGTACGCCCGATCCCGCCGCCGCAGGCGACCTCGACCCGCTCGTCACCGGCCCGGCGCAGCATCCCGACCAACTCGTCCCGGAACCCCGCCGGGTCCGACGGCAGCCAGAAGTCCCGCCAGCGCACCCACCGCGCGGACCAGGCCGTCTCCGGTGGCGGCCCGCCGAGCAGGTACAGCCCGAACTCGGGAACCTGCCCCACCGGCAGCGGACGGCGCAACCCGCGCCCGCGCACCCACCGCCCCGACGGCAGCCGCAGCACACCCTGCCCGCCCTCGTCCCACGCCGCCATCGCGCGACCGTAACAGCCGATCCTCGGCCGCTTCCGGCGACGCGGTGTGCGGTGTGCCACATCGCTTCGTCGATGCGTCCACCGGCCCGGGTCGGGCGTCAATGGAGCGCTCCGAACGGAGCGCTCTCGTCGGCGGAAGGATGACAGAGATGCAGCACACGAAGGCGCGGTGGATCGCGCGATGCTCGCTCGGCCTGGTGATACTCGCCGGGGCCGCCGGATGCTCGACCCCGCAGCAGCAGGCCGCACCGAACGACCTGCAGAACGTGGCGATGACCGACTCCGCGTCGTCGGTCGTGTCGTCGCCGACGGCGGCGGCCGCGCAGTCGACGGACTCGTCCGGCAAGGTCACCGCCCCGGCCGCCGCACCCCGGCTGACCGTCCCCGGACCGGACAAGGCGTTCCTGCTGGTCGCCGTCGACCGGGTCGAGGACCCGGCACTGACGGTCACCGCCAGCAACCGTATCGGCACCTACCCGAGCGGCGCCGACACCGGCGACCGCGAGCAGTTCATGCTCACGCCGCTGTCCCCGGGCGCGACGACGTACCTGCTCAAGACCGCGCGGCTGCGCGTCGGCGGCGAGCCGCTGTGCGCCGGGATCAAGACCGGTGTCCTGACCGCTGTCGCCTGCGACGCGGCGGCGAAGTCGCAGAAGGTCACCCTGGTGGCCCGCAGCACGACGACGTTCGACCTGGTCGTCGGCGGATACCAGGTCGAGGTCAGCAAGCTCGGCAAGGTGTCGCTGGCCAAGGCGGGCAACGCGGCCGCCAAGACCCGGTTCCGGTTCGTCCCCGCCGGGACGGTCGGCCAGTGGCCGTGACGGGCTGAGTCCCACGGTTCGCCGCGCACCGGCATGGTGCGCGGCGAACCGCGCCGAATCCAGTCGCTCCCTCGGCGTCCGGTCGCTATCGTCCGCCCCATGCGACTGGTGGAGATCACTCCGAACAACTACGAGGCGGCTTTGGCGCTGACCGTGTGCCCGGACCAGGCGGACCTGGTCGCGCCGGTGGTCAAGTCACTGGCTGAGGCGTACGTGTTCCCGGAACTCGCCTGGCCGAGGCTGATCTACGACGGCGACCGGCTGGTCGGCTTCGTGATGGCCATCCTCGCCTACGAATGGGGCGGCAACCCCGACGACGTGCGCTACGGCCTGTGGCGGCTGAACATCGCGGCCGACGCCCAGGGCAAGGGCTACGGCAGGTACGCCGTCGAGGCCGTGGCCGACGAGATCCGCGCCCGCGGCGGCGCGCGGATGTTCGTCACCTGGGCACCTCGCGCGGGTGGTCCCGAGCCGTTCTACCTGAAGCTCGGCTTCCAGCCGACCGGCGAGCAGTCCGGCGACCAGACCGTCGGTGTGCTGGACCTCTGATCCATCATTGGTCTTGCCGCACGGTGGCGATCAGGCGTTGGCGAAACGGATCCCATTCGAGCAGACCAGCCATCGCCAGCAAGGCCTGCGCTTCGGCCCAGCGCGAGCACCGAGACCGCCAGCAGCGCCTGCACCGCCCGACCGCGGGATCGTCGGTGTGCGCGTAGTAGTCGCGCCACAGCCACGCCGCGTACGCGTCACCCACCGGCTCCGTTGCGCCACCTAGGTGGTTCACGGCTTCACGCCAGGTCGTGCAGCCTGCCCACGTGCGTAGGCGATGATCTCTGCGCTGCGGTCGACACGGCAACCCTCGCCCGCACGGTGCCTCAGCGGTAGTGCGCCGCCGCAGTCCTGGCACCAGTGCATGGCCCGGCTCTTGGCAACGAGCCCGGTGACGATGCCCGCGATGAGCCCAGCCGAGAGACAGACGATTTCCATGCATCGAATGTCCGCCACCACTCTCGCACCTGTCAAGAATATTTGAGAATATTCTCTTGTGGCGGGAACGATCGCCCGCACCCGCCCAATATTCGATATGGTCGCGAATATTGCGCGAAAGATTCTTCGATGCAAGCATGAGATGGCACCGACCAACTGGGAGGGGACGGATCATGGAACTGCAGTTCATCCGCAAGACTGCCGACTCGGCCGGCGGCAACTGTCCTTCGATCTACCACACCGACCGCGGCACCTACGTCGTGCAGGGTTGGAAGCTCGACGACGAGACCACCGCGAAGCTACGCGATCTCGGCTCCGACGAGACCGCAGTGGAGATCCCTGCCGACGTCATCGCCGGGATCGTCGCGGCGGCCGGTGCGTGACATGAGCGAGGTGCTGGCCGGTGAGGACTTCGAGTCACTGTGGCGTTATTACCGCGTGTCGGCGTTCCGGTTGGAGACTCAGCCGGTCTACACCGTGGCGGGCGAGCAGGACACCCTGCGGCGCTACCTCACCGGCCACCCACAGCACCCCGCTGACGTGCCATACCTGGCCACGTGGCTCGACCAGATCCGGCAGGTGACCGCCGAGGGACGCCGCGTCGAGCGGGTCCGCATCGTCGACGAACCACCGACCGACTATCAGCGCTGGGAGCGCTGGGTGGGCCAGTGGAACACGGAGGCCGGTGAACGCATCCGATACCTGTCGCGGGCCGTCGCGGAATCGATCGGCCTTCCGCTCGCCGCAGACTGGTGGCTGTTCGACGAGGAGCGGGTCGCGGTCATGCGGTTCGACGAAACCGGACGTCCGCTGGGTGGCACGGTCGTGACCGATCCGGCTGTCGTGGTACAACATCTGGCCTGGCGCGACCTGGCAATCAAGCACAGCGCTCTCGACGAGGGCACGGCCCATTAAGGCAGATCCGTGAAGTCCATGCAGGAATGGCTCACCCAGCCGGGCGGGCTTGCTACCCGGTTGCGCCAGATGCGCAGGGCCGCTGCGCTCACCGGTGACCGGCTCGCCGTTGACGCTGGCTGGACCCAGTCCAAGGTCAGCAAGCTAGAGAACGGCCACCAGCTGCCGACGGACGATGATCTCGCGGTCTGGGCTCGCGCGTGCGGCCAGCTATCCGCAACAGCCGAACTGCGTGCTCAGCTCGCCGAAGCGCTCGGCGTGCATCGCGAGTTCCGCATGCGGATGCGGCTCGGCCAGGTCGCGGTGCAACGTGACCACGACGAGCTGGCTCGCGCCGCGAGGGTCATCCGCAACGCGGAGACTGTTCTGGTCCCCGGCCTGCTACAGGTGCCCGGATATGCGCGCGCCCGCATCGAGGAGAACGCCCGCTTCTACAAAACCGACGCTGGCGAGATCGACGCCGCCGTGGCGAGTCGGCTGCACCGCCAGCAGGTGCTCTACGACACCGCCAAGTCGTTCACGTTCGTGGTGACCGAAGCCGCGCTGCGGATCCTGCTGTGCCCGCTGTCGGACATGCTCGCCCAGCTCGACCGGCTCGCCGTGATCGCCGCTGGCGGCATGAGCCACGTGCAGTTCGGCGTCATCCCGTTCGGTGTGCAGCTTCGAACCACTCCTCAGCACGGGTTCCTGCTACTAGACGATCTTGCGGTCGTCGAGACGATCAGTGGCGAGACCGTGTACGAGGGCGAGGAGGCAGCGACTTACGCAGCCGCCATGGACGACCTGCTGGCGGAGGCGCTGACCGGCGACCAAGCTGCCGAGATCGTCACTCGGGCAGCGACCGACCTTCGCCTTAAGAGTAGGCATTCGGCCAACCCCACGAAGAAGTCGCGACCCTGATGGTTTTCAAGACCACTCGTGGCGCTCCCCTCAGCCAAGGCCGTCCTCGAAGCGGGTTCCGATCGCCGCCAGGCGCACGCGGGCGTCGGCGTCGCCGTTGAGGCGCCAGCGGAGGAAGTCCGTGGTGGACTCGGCGACCACCTCGAAGTCCGGGTCGGCCGGGGACATGAACGGGTTGCGGTGGGTGCCCGACGGCAGCGTCAGGAACGCCTTCGGCCAGGGCACGGCGTCATACGCCGCACGCCCCTGGTCGATCGTCACGACCTGGTCGCCCGTGCCGTGGATGAACAGCATCGCGGCCGGTTCGCCCCGGAACTCCGCACCCACCTCCCGAGCGCTGCCCGCGAGCACGATCCCGGCCTTCAGTCGAGGGTCGCGCCACTTCCCCAGCGCCCCGACCGTCGTCATCCCGCCCAGCGAGTGCCCACCCGCCGCGATCCGGTCAGCGTCGATCCGCCCGTACAGCGGATCGCCTGCCTTCGCCGCTCGCGCCAGCAGCCCGTCGAGCACCGCCGTCACGTCCTGCGGCTGGTTGAGCAGGTCCATCACGTCGAGTTTCGCCGCCGCCCCGTTCGTGTACGGAAACGTCGGCGCGGCCACCGCGAACCCGGCCACCACCCAGTTGGCGATCAGGTCCGCGTACTCCGACACGTGACAGGTGTACCCGTGCACGAACACCACCAGCGGATGCCTGCCCCGCCCCGGCGGCAGGTGCACCTCGGTCGGCAGCGGCCGGTCCGCGCCCCGGGCGAAGTCGATGCGCACCACCGACGACGGCGCGGTCTCCTGCTCCGATGTCGGCGAACCGCATCCGGCCAGCAGCAACAGTCCCGCAGCGATGATCGCAGTCCGGCGGCGCAAGGCGCTCTCCCCGTCGTCGTATGGCGTCCCGCAAGGGAGTACGCGCCGACCCCCGGCCGAGGTTGCCCCGCTACGGCGCTCAACGCCGAAACTGCGGCCTTCCGCCCTGCCCCGCCTGCCGTTATGCTCCCGCACCATGATCTTCTCCCGGAAGCGGCGTCCCGACGGCTCCGCGGCGATCGTCGCGTTCTGGTCGGCGTGGCCGCAGCTGCGGGCCCGGTCCGAGGCCGCCATCGCCGCCCGCGACTTCCCCGAGGACCTGGTCGCCGACCTGTCGAACCGGGTCAACGACATCCATCCTGAGCTGGAGTGGGAGTTCAGCAGGGGCCGGGTCGCCGAGCACGCGTTCATCGTCAGCGCGGCCGGGGACATGGCGCTGCGCGCGCTGGCCTACCGCTGGCGGCAGGCCGCGCCCCGGGCCGACGAGACCTGGGAGTTCCACGACGTCCGGCAGGCCGAGCCGGAGATGTTCGAGGCGACCTTCGAGGCGGACGGCCACCGGGTGGCGCTGGCCGAGCTGCGTTACGCCTTCACCCTCGACGAGCCACGCAGCGAGTACGACGTCGTGGTCTTCCACCCGGCCTTCGCCGCGATGACCGACGAGCAGCGGGCCCGGGTGGCGTTCCTGTCGCTGGCCTGGCTGCTGGGCGAGGACGCCGTCGAGATCTGGATCGGCGGCGTGGACATCACCGCAGCACCCTCGGACGGGGCACGGACGCCGCAGGAGCTGGCCACGGCGGTGGCGGAGCTGGCCGACCAGTACCGCGAGGAGACGTGGGTGCTGATGGGCAACGGCCCCGACGCCGAGGTCCCGCACCTCGCCTCGGCCCAGCGGCCGCTGAAGCCCGCCCGCTGGCCCGCGCTGGACACGCACGTCGCGGTCACCCTGGCCTTCCGTGGCCGCGACAACGGCATGCCCGACGCGGACTCGCTGACCGCGCTGCGCGACTTCGAGGACCGGCTGCGCGAGCTGCTGGCCGACGCCGAGCTGATCGCGCATGAGACCAGCGAGGGCATGCGGACCTTCCACGTGTACGCCGACTCGGCCCGGTTCTCCGCCGACCCCGTCGAGAAGCTGACGAAGGGCTGGTCGAGGGGCCGGGTGAAGGTCAAGGTCAGCACGGATCACGACTGGGCGGGCGTGCGGCACCTGCGCCCGTGACGTGATCAGTCCTGGGCGTACGCGACGACCAGCGCCCGGTAGGCGAAGCCGTCCTGCTCGGCGGCCTCCCACGCGAAGTCGACGGCGGTGCCCGGCTCCAGGTAGCCGTATCCGCGCAGCCCGAGGTGGCGGAAGTGGACCCAGCAGCCGCCGGGCGTCTCCGGGGCGTCCAGCACGCCCCAGCCCTCATTGGGGTGCCAGACGCGAACAGTGCCGCGTACCAGCCGGGCGGCCTGGGCCAGGTCGTCGGAGAGGACCGAGATCCGGGTGGTGCCCGTGCCACGCCCGCAGAGCAAGTCGATGCGGATGTAGCCGGGCAGCCCGATGATCCTGCCGCCGACGGGGCGGCCCGCCACGACCGGGGTGGCGATGCGCATCGCGGTGAGGGTGCTGGTGGCCCGCGCCCATGCCTCTTCCCCGGTCTCGCCGGAGCCGAGCACGATCCACCCGGGCAGGGCGTGGCCTGCCCACCGCTCGCGATCCGCGGGCTGTTCGGCGTCCATGGCCACCTCCGCCGACGACGGTAGCGCCGCGTGCCCGGCGCCGCGCGCCCTTATCGGATGCCTCAGGTGCGCAGGGTCTGGCGGGGTGAGCGGCCGTACTCGTCGCGGTAGACGGCGGCGAAGCGGCTCAGGCTGGTGAAACCCCAGCGGCGGGCGACGGCGGCGACGGTGTCGCCGCGGGTCGGGTCGGCGTTCTGCAGGTCGCGGTGGGCGCGGGACAGGCGTACCCGGCGCAGGTACGCCATGGGGGTGCTGTCGGCGTGCCGGGCGAACGCGGCCTGCAGGCCCCGGGAGGAGATCCCGGCGGCTTCGGCGATGTCCTCGACGGTGACCGGCTCGTGGGCGTGCGCGTCGATGAAAGCGACGGCGCGGCGCAGCGCGGCGGGGGCGACCCGGCCGGGTTCGCCGACGTAGCCGGTGGCGGTGGCCGTGTTCGGGAAGGTCGCGATGGCGGCCGTCGCGGCGAGGTCGATCGCGGCGGCGTGCACGAGCGGGTTGGCCAGGGGCGTGTCGGCGGCGTTGAGGGTGTGGAACAGGTACGCCATGGTGTCGCGCCAGTGGCGGCCCGCCTCGGCGGACACCGGGGTCATGCCGTCGAAGCGGAAGTCGGCCAGGGCGATGCCGGCGCGGGCGGCGACGCGGGCGACCCGGTCGACGGGCAGGCGCAGCAGGCGCAGGTCGAGGTCGTTCCAGCGTACGGTCAGCGGCACGCCGACGGGGTAGAGGAACGCCTCGCCGCGCATGGGGCGCAGCTCGTCGCGCCCGGCCCGTACGGTCACGTCGGTGTTGAGCGAGACGACGAACATCAGGTACGGCAGCGGGTCGGTGACCGTCTCGACGGCCGCGCTGTGCCGCACGCTGTCCATGCCCAGCTCGCCGGCGACGACCATGTGCTGGCGGAACTGGAACTCCTGCGCGCCGCCGAACAGCCGGTGCCGGTGTTCGACGTACGAGTCGCGCAGGACCTCGTGGGCGACCTCCACGTCGCCGGTCGTGAACTCGCGTGCGCGTACGCGCAGCGCCACACCCTCAGCCATGTCACCCATCCCCGGTGGCGGCCGTCCGGTGCCGGTCGCCTAACCAGCAAACGACGCTGCCGGGGACCTGGTGTTGCCGGGCCGCCGGACGCGAGACGGGTTCACGGCCGGGCGACGGTGACGACGGTCCCCTCGTGCCGGGCCTGCTCGGCGGCGAACGTGGCCAGGTGCGAGTTGAGGGTCTGCGCGGGGCCGGACAGGATCCGGGACGGGTCGCCGGTGGCGACGGCGGCGGTGAAGGCGTCCATCAGCCCGGCGTCGCCGCCGCCGTGCCCGCCCGCGGCGTCCGCGCCACCGGCGGTCGCGGGGTCGTGGCTGGTCGCGGTGCCGGTGGTGAAGTCGTGCACGGTGACACTGACGGCGTCGCAGACGAGTTCGCCGCGGGTGCCGAAGACGCGGGTGCGGCGGTGGCCGCCGGTGTTGAACGCGTTCATGGTGAAGCTCGCGGTGACGCCGCCGTCGAACTCCATCGCGACGACCTGGTGGTCGACGACGTCGTTGTCGCAGGCGTACACGCAGCGGCCGTAGGGTCCTTCGCGCAGCGCGGCGGTCAGGGCCTGTTCGGTGAAGACGGGAGTGACCACCGACAGCGGCCAGCCGTGCTCGCCGCGGGCGAGCCGGTCGCGGTAGAGGCGCGGGGCCGAGTACGGGCAGTCGGGTTCGACGGCGCAGTCCAGGCAGCGGTCGGCGGCCGCGGCGGGGCGGTTTTCGGGGCGGAAGTGGCGCAGGCCGCCGAAGCTGGACACGCGGGCGATGTCGCGGCCGACGACGTGCTGCAGCCAGTCCATGTCGTGGCAGCTCTTGGCCAGCAGCATGAAGCTGGACAGGTCCTCACGCCGCCAGTTGCCGCGCACGAACGAGTGCGCCTGGTGCCAGAAGCCGACGGGCTCGTGGTGCTGCACGGACACCACGTCACCGATCGCGCCGCTGTCGATCAGGTGCTTGACCAGCCGGGTGTACGGCGCGTACCGCAGCACGTGGCAGACGGCGAGCATGACGCCCGCGTCGCGGACCGCGTCGACGATGCGCACGCACTCCTGCGGGGTGGGCGCGAGCGGCTTCTCCAGCATGATGTGCAGGCCGCGCGCGGCGGCGGCGACGGCCGGGTCGGCGTGCCCGGCGTCCTGGGTCGCGATGACGACCGCGTCGGCGGCCAGGTCGCCGTCGGCCAGCAGCGCCCGCCAGTCGTCGTGCTGGTCGGCGGGATCGATGCCGTGGGCGGCGGAGAAGCGGGCGCGCCGGTCCGGGTCGGGTTCGGCGACGGCGACGAACCGCGCCCGGCCGGGATGAGCCAGGGCCCATCGGGCGTACGCGTTGCCGCGGTCACCCGCGCCGATCAGCGCCAGCCGCACAGGGTCCACGATGAGCCTCCCGCCCGAAGATCAGTTCCCGGCCACTATAGGAACCGGTTACTCCGCAGGGCAAGAGTGTGGCGGGGCCCGGTCCGGACCCCGCCACGGCTGTGGTGACGCGCTCAGACGCCCTTGCTGAAGGTGTCGCACTGGCGGCCGTCGCCGCTGCTGAAGCCGTTGTTGAACCAGTCTTTGCGCTGCTTGGCGGTGCCGTGGGTGAACTTCGACTCGTCGATCGGGCTGCCCGACTTCTCCTGGATCTTGTCGTCGCCGATCGCGGCGGCCGCTTCGAGGGCCTGGTCGATGTCCTGCTGAGTGACCGACTTGAAGATCGCGGTGCCCTTGGCGTCCTTGGTCTCGGTGGCGTGCTTGGCCCACACCCCGGCCAGGCAGTCGGCCTGCAGTTCCAGCTTCACCGACAGCGCGTTCGCGCCGGACGGGTCACGCTCGGACTGGCGCTGCACGTCGGCCGAGATGCCGAGCAGGTTCTGCAGGTGGTGGCCGTACTCGTGGGCCAGCACGTACGGCTGGGCGAACTGGCCGTCGGCGCCGAAGCGGGTGGCCAGCTCCTCGTAGAACGACAGGTCGATGTACACCAGCTTGTCCGGCGGGCAGTAGAACGGGCCGACGCCACTGTCGGCCGCGCCGCAGGCGGTGTTCACGGACTGCGAGAAGAACACCGTGTCGGTCTGCTCGTAGGGCTTGCCGAACGTCTGCGGCAGCGCGTCGCGCCAGTACGCCTGGATGGAGTTGATGTAGAGAGCGTTGCGGCACTCGGCCTTGTCCAGGCGGTCCGGGTTCGCCGTCGAGCAGGTCTCGTTCACGCCCGGACCGCCGTCGTCGCCGCCGCCGAACATCTGCGGGCCGAGGAACGTGCCGACCAGCGCCAGCCCGATCACGATGAGCGTGCCGACGATGCCGCCGCCCATCGGGATCGGGATGCCGCCGAGCCCGCCGCCGCCGACGCGACCGCCCCCGGATCCCCGGGCGTCGGTCACCTGGCTGGTATCGATGTCCGCGTTCTCATTGAGGGTCATGGCGCGGCGATACCCCGCGCCGGTCACCCGTTAACCGCTGAACTCCTTCATCGATACCCGGCACACCGGCTCGCCCTCGACCACGACCGCGTGCACCTCCCGGTAGCCGGGACCGGCCTCCTTCGTGGTGATCCGGAAGAACGGGTCGCCGTCGCCGACGGAGGCGAAGTTGTCCGGCAGGTCGACCTCGGCCAGCGAGTTCCACTGGTGCTCGTCGCGGAACGTCGGGGCGGCGTCGTCGGTGAACTGCCGGTAGTTCTCCCCCAGCCAGACGGCCGCGGCGCGGGTGCAGGAGCCGTAGTAGGTGCTCTCGTAGTCGTGGCGGGCCGAGGCGTAGCCGCCGACGAGCGGGCTGAAGTAGGAGTACTCGTACGGGTAGATGCGGGCGGAGGCGTACAGGGCCTCGCCCTGGCCGAGCACGGCCGCGCCGATGAGCGCCCAGGCCAGCGCCGTGCGCCCGGAGTCGAACGACTCCCGGGCCCAGCGCACCAGCAGCACCGCCGCGAGCACGATCATGCCGGGCGCGACGAACAGGAACTGGCGCAGGCTGTTGTACAGCGTCGAGTGCGCGCCGATGATCAGCGCGAGCGGCAGCAGGATGTACGCCCCGACGAGCAGCATCCGCCCGTCCAGCCGCTGCCGCCGGACCAGCGCCACGACGGCGGCGACCGCGGCGGCCACGGTCAGCGCGACCACGGGCAGCGGCGAGCCGATGACCAGCCACCAGGGGGCGTAGTACCAGGGCAGCTGGGTGGACCGGACCATCTCGCCGCCGAACAGGATCTCGTTGTCCCAGTCGTACTTCGCCATCGACTCGACCGACGACATCAGGCCGTCGGTCGGGTTGGTCAGCAGGAACGGCCAGAACAGCGACATCACCAGGTATGCCGTGGTGCCGATGGCGAGAATCGCGGTGAGCTGGTTGGTCAGCTCGGTACGCAGCTCGCGCCCGCGCAGCCGGTGGCCGCGCCGGACCCAGAACCCGAGGCCGACCAGCCCCAGCAGCCCGAACCAGAGCAGCGCGTTGACCCGGATCGAACCGGCGAAGCCGATCGCCGCGCCGATCCCGGCCAGCTCCAGCACCTCGAACCGGCGGTTCGGCTCGGACCAGCGGCGCATCAGCCGCAGCACCAGCCACAGCACCAGCACCATCGCCGCGGCCAGCGGGATGTCCTTGGAGTTGTTCATCATCTGGCCGGTGTAGCGGGGGTACAGCGCCAGCCCGACGGCGGCGGCCAGGCCCGCCCACGCGCCGAGCCGCCCGCGCCCGGCCAGCTCGCGCGCCGCCAGCGCGGTGACCAGCATGCCGAGCACGCCGAACAACCCGCAGACGATGGTGCGTGTGGTCCAGATCTCACCTGACAGGTGCTGGAAGAACGCCACGATCAGCTCGAACCCGGCGCCGTGCTGGGGCATGTAGATGTAGTCCGGGAAGTCGAGGAACGAGCGGTCGGCGGTGCCGGACAGGTAGAACTTCAGCACCCGGGCGCCGTAGTCGTCCTGCATGTACTCGTCGTAGGTGCGGCCGTGGAAGCGGCCCTGCGCGACGGTGAACCAGGCCATCACCAGCAGCAGGGCACCCAGCAGCAGGTGCGGCAGCCGCTCGCGCCACCACGGGGCGGCAGGCGGGGCGGCGGGCTCTGGGGCGTCGTCCGGGCTCGCGGTCACCGGCTCGACGTCGACATCGGACACGAACTGCTCCTGAGGTATGGGAACGGGCGGGCCGGTCAGCGCCAGGCCCCCGGCGTGCGGGAACCGCGTCGCCCGGATCGACGGGATTGCCCACCGCAAGATTGTCGCCCAGCCCGCCGCCGAGCACCAGCCGCACGGGCGAGCGTCCCCCGCCCCGCCGCACCACGAGCAGCGGCGCTGCTCACGTGCGGGCGCCACGCGCAGCCACGCTGCTCAGTGAGGCAGTGCTCCGCCGAGCAGCCGGACCGTGAAGGCGCCGGGCTCGCGCTGCAGGGAGACGTACGCGCAGACCTGGTGGGCCAGCCACATGCCCCACCCGCCGGGGGCGCGGCCGGGCATCAGCCCGACGAACGGGTCCGCCGGGCCGGTGCCGCCATCGGTCACGGTCACCACGATGCGGCCCGGGGACGCCCACAGCCGCAGCCGCACCGGCGGGCCGCCGTACAGCAGCGCGTTGGTGACCGTCTCGGTGGTCGCCAGCATCAGGCCGCTGAGATCGTCCTCGGCCAGGGCCGCGGTCGCCTGCACGGCCGCGAGCGCCCCGCGGGCCTGCGCGGTCGTCGGGTCGCCCAGTTCGATCGCGGGCGCGGTGTCCTCCAGCGGGTCACGCCAGGACGCGACCCCGGCGACCGCCGCGGACGGGTCGCCGTAGGCGAGGTTGGCGTGGTGGCCCCGCGGCGTCGCGATGTGCGCGTGGGTACGCCGTACGTGGTCGAGCACGTCGTCGGGCGCGGTCCGGGTGTCGTACGGGCACAGCCCCCACATCGGGAAGTCGTCGTACGCGTGGTTCACGGCGGCCTCGTAGCGCGCCCACCACTCCCACGGCACGCCCGTGCCCGGATGCGGCACGTCGCCGGTGACCCGGATCTGGGCCGCCCCGGCCGCGACGTACGAGGTCATCAGCTCGCGGTAGCGCTTGATCGCCAGCGCCGGGCGGCGGTACTGGTCGTCGCCCCGGACGAAGGTCACGCCACTGTCGCGGCCCATCGCGTCGCGGACCAGGCGTTCCCGGGGCTCGTCGAACACGGCCAGCGTGGGCTCGCTCGCGGCGACGCCGTCGGCGAGGAAGGGCACGACGACGGAGAGGAACTCGTCGTCGGAGGCGTAGAAGGCAGTCTCGTGGAAGAAGCCGCGGTGGTCTGCCGCCGCGCCCGTTCTCACGGCCCCTGCTTCCACATGCTCGACTCCCTGCACGTCAGGCACGTACCCATGACGCGTGCGCCCAACCTAGCACAGGCATGTGAGCCTGCTTCCGGTTCGCCCACCAGGGGGAACGGCCTCAGCTGAGCGGTTCGCCGCACAGGTGCGCGTAGACCCCGGCGACCTGCAGCACCCGCAGCGCCATCCCGGCCGTGTTGACCAGGCGCAGGCCGCGTCCCGCGCTGACCGCGTCGTTACGGGCCCGGACGAACGCCCTGATACCGGACGAGTCGATGAAGGTCACCTCGGTCATGTCCACCTCGACGGCCAGACCCGGGTGCTCGGCCGCCGCCGTGGCCAGCCAGCCGAGCAGGTCGTCGGCGACGGCCAGGTCGACCTCACCGGCCAGCGCCACGCGCACCACGCCGCCGGTGGCGAGGACGTGGTGGCTCAGCTGGGGTGGTGGCACGCTCACGCGAAAGTTTGTAGCACACCTTACCGGCGGGGCGCTCCTGCCGGGTCACCCGCCGACGTGGATGCCGGGCCGCCGGGCGGGGTCGGCGTCGCGCTCACGCAGGATCTCCCGGACCACCGGCGGGGTGTCGCCACGGCCGAGGAACAGGTAGCGCAGCAGGTGTGTCAGCGGCGAGCCCTCCGACCACTCGAAGTAGCAGTGCGGGCGTACGCCGGTGGTGTCGCGCAGCGCGAGCAGGATCGCGGCGATGGCGTTCGGCGCGGCCGGAGCCGACGCCCGCAGCACCCGGTAGGCGCCGATCTGTACGCCCTTGACCTGCAGCACGTCGGCGAACATCGACGGGTCGACCACCTCGATCTCCAGGAACAGCACGTCGGCGGCCCCCGGCACGGGGTTCATGCCGCGCTGCTCGCGCTCCTTGGCGGAGTACTCGGCGACGTCGCCCGCCTGGCGGCGGTTGGCGATCAGGTTGAGCTGCCCGTCGTGGGCGATCGAGTCGGTGACGTACTGACGGGCGCGGGTGTCGAACTCGATGTGCTTGACGCGCAGCTCGGTCGTCCGGGCGGCCCGCGAGATCAGGGAGATCACGACGATCGCGAGGATGAACAGGGCCGAGATGGCGATGCCGTCCGGCTTCTCCCGGATGTTCTCCCCCAGCGCGTACACCAGCACGAGCGTGAGCACCGCGAACCCGGCCGAGGCCAGCTTGCGGCGGTAGCGGATGGCCGAGATGGTGACCGCGACACTGCCGGAGACCATCATCGCCAGGATGCCGGTGGCGTACGCCCCGGCCTGCGCCTCCACGTCCGCGCCGAAGGCGATCGTCACGCCCACGCAGACGACCGTGTAGACCAGCACCACCGGCCGGACCGCGCGGGCCCACTCCGGCGCCATGCCGTAGGACGGCAGGTAGCGGGGCACGATGTTGACCAGTCCCGCCATCGCCGACGCCCCCGCGAACCACAGGATCAGGATCGTGCTGATGTCGTAGACGGTGCCGAAGCCCTCGCCCAGGTGCTCGTGCGCGAGGTAGGCCAGCGCCCGGCCGTTGGCGGGCCCGCCGGGCTGGAACGCGGCCGCCGGGATCAGCACCGTGGTCACGAAGCTGGTGAGCAGCAGGTACACCGACATGATCAGAGCGGCGACGGTGAGCAGCTTGCGGGTGTTGCGGACCCGCGACGCCATGCGGGCGCGGCCGTCCTCGCCGGCGGCGGCGACCAGGGGCATCATGCTCACGCCGGTCTCGAAGCCGGACAGGCCCAGCACGAGCAGCGGGAACGCCAGCACCGCCGGGCCGAGCATGCCGCCGAAGCCCCGCCCGCCGGTGGTCAGCGCATCGGTCCAGGACGACCACGCGCCGGGCGTGGTGAACACCTCGACCAGGCCGTACACCGCGATGATCGCGTTGAGGCCGAGGAACACCGCGACCAGCGGGATCGCGACGCCGACGGCCTCGCTGAAGCCGAGCAGGAACACCCCGCCCAGGATCAGCAGCAGGACCACGGTGATGGTGACCGCGTGGCCCTCCAGGAAGTGCGGGGCGAGCGGGTTCTCCAGCAGGTGCACGGAGGCGTCGGCGGCCGACAGGGTGATCGTGATGATCCACGAGGTGGCCACGAACCCGAGCAGGACCAGCACGAACGCCTTGCCCCGCCAGAACGGCAGCAGGTCCTCCAGCATCGCGACCGAGCCCTGCCCGTGCGGGCTCTCCTTGGCCACCCGCCGGTACATCGGCAGCATGCCCAGCAGCGTCAGCGCCACGATCAGCAGCGTCGCCAGCGGGGACAGCGCCCCGGCGGCGGTCGCCGCGATCGCGGGCAGATACGCCAGGGTGGAGAAGTAGTCGACGCCGGTCAGGCACATCACCTTCCACCAGGACTGTGGCTTGGCGTGGCTCTCGTCGGCCTCGGGGCCGACCGGCTGCACCCGGTGCTCCAGCAGCCAGCCGCCGAGCCGCCCGGCGGGCGCGTGCGCCCCCTCGGGGCTGTCGACGACGGCGGGAACGGCGTACTCGACGGCCTTGCCGGTGGCGGTGTCGCTGCTCATGACTTCGGATACCCCAGTGAACGAACCTGACTCGCGAACAGGCCACACCCTAGGCCGACCCGTCACGCCCCACGCACCCGGTACACCGCCGTTCAAGATCGCTCGACGCACTGCTGTCGGGCTCGCGACGACGCGTCGTCCGGGTGGCCCCGCCGCCCCTATCGTGCAGTGGCCCCACCTCGTATCCCGTTGCCGCAGAAGGACCACCCATGCCGCTCCACCCCCGCCGCGCCGCCCTGCTGCTGATCCCGATCCTCGCCCTGACCGGGGCGGCGTCGGCCTGCAAGTCCGGCGGCGACGCCCCGTCGGCCGCGCCGAGCGCCGTCACCGTGCTGACCCCGTCGCCGGAGGCCCCGGCCAGCGCCGCGCCCCCGGCCGTGCCCACGCCCACCTGCGCCGAGGTCAAGGACGCCATGGTGCGCGGCCTGATCGACCCGTACTACGCCTTCGGCAAGGACGGCGCGCCGCTGACCGAGGGCATGTTCTCCGGCGAGGACGGCCTGGTCCTGGCGGTGCAGAAGCCGTGCGCGACCGGCGACCTGGGCGGCGAGATCGGCACCGTCACCGTCGGCACGATCATGAGCAGCATCGTCGACACCACCGGCCGCTACTGGGGCGTCATGCTGTGCGCCAAGCCGGAGGACCGGGCGCAGTGCGTGGTGCACTTCGTGCTCGGCGACCGCGACCCGATCGAGTCGGTCAGCGTCGCCGACCGGAAGCTCACCCTGGTCTACCTGACCCGCCCGGCCGACGCCGGATCCGCCGTGGTCAGCGTCAAGCGCACCGCCGTGTACGCCGTCGACGGCTCCATCCTCAAGGAGCAGTCCCACACCGACGAGCCGTACACGCCGTGACCGCCGCCTGGCAGGTCCCGCGTCGTCACGGGACCTGCCAGGCGATCACCGGTCCGCGGCGGCGACGATGCCGTTGATGGTCGGGGTGTCGAAGAAGACGTGCAGCGGCAGGTCGACGCCGAGCCTGCGGCGCAGCCGGGCCGCGATCTTCGTGACGGTCAGCGAGTGCCCGCCAAGGTCGAACAGGTCGTCGTCGGGCCCGATCTCGCCGTGCCCGAGCACCTCCCGCCAGATCTCGTACACCTGCAGGGCCAGTCCGGTGTAGGGCCGCTCCGGCGCCTGCGGCACCAGCGGCGCGCCGGTCAGCCCCACGAGCGCGGCCCGGTCGAGTTTGCCGTTGGCGTTGCGCGGCAACTGCTCGACCAGGGTGAACACCGACGGCACCAGGTATCCGGGCAGCCCGGCCGCCAGCTTCTCGCGCAACCGGACCGGGTCGGGCGCGCCGACGACGTACGCGACCAGCGCGTCCCCGTCCGGCGACGCGGTGACCGCCGCGTCCACGACCGACTCCGCCGCCCGCAGGTGCGCCTCGACCTCCCCCGGCTCGATCCGGTGCCCGCGCACCTTCAGCTGGTCGTCGGCCCGCCCGTGGAACTCCAGTGCCCCGTCGGGCAGCCGCCGCACCCGGTCTCCGGTGCGGTACAGCCGCCCCCACGCCGTGTCCACGAACCGCTGCGCGGTCAGCTCGGGGCGCCCCAGGTATCCGCGGGCGACCCCGGACCCGCCCAGGCACAGCTCCCCGACGACGCCGTGCGGCACCGGCCGCAGGGCCGCGTCCAGCACGTACGCCGTCGTGTTGGCCAGCGGGCGGCCGATGGTCACCTGGCCGTCCCCGGTCAGGTCGGCGGCGGTGGACCACACCGTCGTCTCCGTCGGGCCGTACAGGTTGACCAGCCGCCGGGTCCGTGACCGCAGTTCGGCTGCCAGCGGCGCGGGTAGTGCCTCGGCCCCGCAGACCGCGACGACGCCCGGCTCGGCGAATCCGGCGTCGAGCAGCCGCCGCCAGGTCGACGGTGTCAGGTGCGCGTGGGTGACCCCGGTCAGGCGCAGCAGTTTCAGCAGCAGCTCGCCGTCGCGCGCCTGGTCGGCGGTGGCCAGTACGACCGTGCCGCCGGTGACCAGCGGCAGCCACAACTCCGGCACCGACATGTCGAACGCCGCCGACGCCACCGCCAGCCACACGTCCCCGGGCCCGGTCGGCACGACCTCGGGCAGCGCGTGCAGCAGGTTCACCACCCCGCGATGCTCCACCGCCACACCCTTGGGCTGCCCGGTCGAGCCCGACGTGTAGATCACATAGCAGAGCCCGGGTTCGTGTCGCGCGGACGCGGCGGTCTCGACCAGCACGGTCGCGCCGTCGGCGTCGGCGGTGAGCATCAGGGCGGGGCGGGCGTCGGCGAGCAGGCCCTCGCGGCGGGCCGCCGGGTGTTCGGGGTCGAGTGGCAGGTAGGCCGCGCCGGTGCGCAGCACGCCGAGCAGCGCGGGCAGCAGCCGTGACGTGCGGGGCAGGCACACCGCGACGAGGTCGCCGGGGCCGGTGCCGCGTTCGCGCAACTGGGCCGTGATCGCGGTGGCCTCCGCGTCGAGCTGGGCGTACGTCATCGCGCTGTCGGCGGCGACGACCGCGATGGCGTCCGGCCGGGCCGCGATCCGCGCGTCGACCAGCTCGTGCAGGGTCTGCGGCCCGGCGACGGCGCGGCTGGTGTCGTTCCACAGGGTGAGCAGGTCGTGTTCGGACGCGTCGAGGATGTCGAGGTCGTGCACGGGTGCGTCGGGACGGCCGGCGAAGCCGTCGAGCAGCGTGCGCAGGTGCCCACCGATCCGGGCCGCGTCGGCGGGGTCCAGGCGGGACGGGTCGACGTGCAGCAGGACGGGCAGTTCCGCGGCGCCGGGGTCGTCGAGCACCTGGACGTGCAGCGCGTTACGGGCCGCGTGGTGGTATGCCGTCCACTCGACCCGCACGACCAGCCCGGCGAAGACCGGCGTGGGCCGGACCCGGCGGCGATAGCTGATCGACACGGGGGTGAGCGCGGCACGCGGAGCCAGTCCGGACACGGCCCGCGACAGCGGCACCGCGCGCAGCGGGTACGTGGCCCGCAGCCCCTGCCGCACCGCCGCGACCCGTTCGCGGACCGTCAGCGGGTCCGCCGGATCGGCCGCCGGGATGCCCACGGGCAGCTCGTTGACGTACAACCCGACCCGGTCGTGCGCGTCGGCGGCACGGGTCCCGAGGTCGACCCCGATCACCGGAACCGGGTCGCCATACCGGTCGAGCAGCGTCAGCAGCCCCGCGAGCACCACCTCGAACGCTGTCGCGCCCAGCTCGGCGGCGGCCGCCCGGACCGTCGCCGCGTCCAGGTCCAGCGGCACGACCACGCCCGGCCGCGACCCGGCCGCCGTGGTCCCGCGCAGCCCCGGCAGGCTCGGCTCGCCCGGCGCGCGGTACACCCGCGCCCAGTGCTCGACGGCCTGCGCCAGCGGCTCCGGCGACACTGCCGCCTCGACCGGGCTCACCGCGGCCCGCTCCGTCGCGGAATACGCGGCCCCGAGGTCGGCGAGCAGGATCTCCTTGGACTCGCCGTCGAAGACCAGGTGGTGGGCGACGATCAGCAGCAGGTGGCGGTCAGGTCCGGCGGGCACCAGGTCGAACCGGATCAGCGGCCCGCTCACCAGGTCGAACGGGGCGACGGTGCGCTCCCGGACGAACGCCGCGAGATCATCCGGCGTCCCGCCGACCACCAGCGACGGCGCGTCGGCTGCCGGAGTCAGCAGCAATTCGCCGTCCAGCTCGGTGAACGTGCACGAGAGCACCGGGTGCCGGGCCACCGCCGCCGTGCACGCGTCCGCGAGCCGGGCCGGGTCGAGCGGGCCGTCGAGCCATACCGGCAGGGGCATGTGGTAGGCCGTGGCGGCCAGGCCGAGCCGTTCGGTCAGCCACATGCCGTGCTGGGCGGGGGTGGCGGTGCTCATCGCGGGACCTCCTGCGGTGGTACGGGGACGAGCTCGCGCACCGCGCGCTCGAACAGTTCGGTGACCCGCCCGGCGAGGTGGTCCATCTCGGACCGGTCGAAGGCGTAGTGGTTCCACAGCAGGTGCGCGACCAGGGAACCGTTCGGGTGCTCGACCACGGCCAGCTCGGGTGCCTGGAGGTCCGGCAGGCCGCCGGGGGTGGGCCAGTCCGCGTCGAGGGCCCGGGGCAGCTCGAACGACTCCGACTCCAGACCGGGCAGGTGCGCCTGGCCGCCCCAGGTCTCCACCCGCAGCCAGGCCGCGCCGGTATGCCGCAGGTAGAACTCGGCGAACGGATAGTGCTGGTGGTCCAGCGCGTCCAGCACGATGCGCCTGGTCCGGGCCAGCAGGTCGGCCGCGGACGGGCCGCCGGAGGTGTCGACCCGCAGCAGCAGCGACTGGCTCAGGCAGCCGATCAGGGTCTCGCTCTCGGGCCGGGAGCGGCCGGGGACCGGGGACATCAGCACGATGTCGTGCGTGCCGGTACGTTCGGCCAGCGCCGCCGACCAGCACGACGCGATCAGCATGAACGGGGTCGCGCCGTGGGCCGCCGCGGCCTTGCGCAGGCCGTCGCCGAGCGTGTCCGGCAGCGGGAACTCCAGTGCGGCACTGCGCAGCCGGACCGCCTCCCGGCGGCCGTGGAACGGCTCCAGGTGGGCGGGCGCGCCGTCGAGCACCCGCCGCCAGTGCGGCAGGGTGGTCTCCCAGCGCTGCCGGGTGTACGCGACGAAGTCCCGCAACGGCGTGCCCGCCGTGGCGGCCGGGAGCCCGGTGCCGCCGCGCAGCGCCGCGTACGCGACGCCGATCTCGCGCAGCAGCGGCCCCATCGACGCGCCGTCGCAGACCAGATGGTGTACGGCCAGCCCCAGCACATGGTCGTCGGGCCCGACGGTGGCGAGCACGGCCCGCACCAGCGGCCCGCGTACCGTGTCGAATCCGCCCTCCCGGTCGGCCCGGCACAGCTGACCCGCATGGTCGAGGTCGCGGGCCGCGACGGCGGTCACCACCGGCGGGCAGTGCGCCAGCACCCGCGCCCGGTGCCGCCCGTCCGGCGCCCGGTCGAACACCGTCCGCAGCGCCTCATGCCGATCCGCCACCATGGCCAGCGCCCGCTCCAGCACCCCCGCGTCAAGCTCGTCCCGCACCCGGATCCCGACACTGATCGGCCCGACATCCCGAGGCTCCCCCGTAGCCCACATCCACGCGAGCATGCTCTCCTGCGTAGACGCCAACGGCATCTCCCCGCCCGCCGCCGCCCCCGGGGCATGATCGCTGTTTCGGGTCGAAACCTGCGGTCCGACCTCACTTTCTGACCCGAGATACCGATCATCGCCGCCAGCCGACCCCGCCCCGCCGGACAGGAGTTCGGCCTGGGCGGCAAGGACGGGGGTGTCGAAGATGAGGGAGACGGGGACGTCGCGGGTGAAGTGGGCGGTGGCGAGGGCGGCGAGGCGGGTGGCGCGCATGGAGTCGCCGCCGAGGGCGAAGAAGTCGTCGCCGACGCCGACCTGCGGGACCCGCAGCACCTCGCGCCACAGCCCGGCCAGCGCGGTCTCCGCCGCGGTGCGGGGCGCGACCCGGGCCGGGGCCTGCGCGAACACGTCCCGCAGCACGGCCTTGCGGACCTTGCCGCCGTCGTTGCGCGGCAGCTCGGGCACGACGACGATCCGGGTGGGCAGCTCGTAGGGCGCCAGCCGCTCGGCGAGGAAGCCCCGCAGCCCCGCCAGCGCGGACGGGTCGCGCAGTTCGACAGCGGCCGCGACCGTCGCGCCCATCACCGGGTGCGGCAGCCCGAGCACGGCCGCGCCGGTCACGGCCGGGTGCTCGTGCAGCGCCGCCTCGACCCGCAGCGTGGACACCCGGTGCGCCCCCGCGTTGACCAGATCGGACTCCCGGTCGACGAGGAACAGGTAACCGTCGGCGTCGTGGTAGCCGAGGTCCCCCATCCGCACCCAGCCGTCCCGGAACACGGCGGCACTCGACGCGGCGTCACCGTGGTACGCCCGCACCGCGTCCCCCGCGCGCAGCCACACCTCCCCGGTCTCCCCCACGCCGGCGACGGTCCCGTCGGCGGCGAGAATCCGCAGCTCCGCCCCGCCTTCGGCGCGCCCGACCGACGCGGGCCGGTCAGCATCGAAGACCATGCTGGTGTACGCGGGCGCGGCCTCGGTCGACGTGTAGTTGTTGACGATCACGGCTTCCGGCAGGGCGTCGGCGAGCGCGCGGGCCACGGCGGGCGGCAGCGCGGCGGCAGTACACGACACGAGCTGCACGTCGTCGAGGTCGCAGCGGCTGAACACGCCCGCCTCCAGCAGCGCGCTGGCCATGGCGGGCACCAGGAACAGGGTGCCCGCGCCCAGGGCCTGCGCCGCGCGGGCGTACGCCCAGGGGTCGAAGGTCGGGACGGTGACCAGCGTGGGCCGCGCGACCAGCGCGGTGACCAGCATCGTCTGCGCGGCGTTGGTCCCGATCGGGAACGCGTGCAGCGCGTGCCGCGAGTGTGCCAGCGGCGGCCGCGCCGGGTCGAGCCCGTGGGTGAGGCTGGCGTGGCTGGCCGCGACGCCCTTGGGCGTGCCGGTCGTGCCGGACGTGTAGACGATCTGCGCGGTCTGTTCGGGCTGGACGGTCGGCAGCGGCCCGGTCTCACCGGCGTCCAGCTCGGACAGCGCCCAGCCGCCCGCGCCGACGACGACGCGCGCCCCCGCGTGGTCGAGCAGTTCCCGCAGCCGGACCTCGGGCGAGGCCGCCGACAGCGGCACGGCGACCGCGCCGATCCCGGTGACCGCCGCGTACGCGACCGCGAAGTCCAGCCACCCGTCCCCGCCGAACACCAGCCCGACCCGGTCGCCGGGCGCGACGCCCTTGCCGAGCAGCCCGTGCCCGGTGGCCACGGCACGGCGGTGCCACTGCGATGAGGTGAGCCCCGCACCCTCCCCGCCGGCCAGGCACAGCGCGACGTGTTCGGGTCGCGCCGCCGCCAGAGCGGCCAGCAGTCCGGGGAGGGTGCGAGGCGTCATCGGATCACAGCAGCCAGAGCGGTACGGCCGCGGCCAGTGCCTGCGCGCCGGTGTCGTTCGGGTGGATGTGGTCGCCGCTGTCGTACGCGGGCAGCACCTTGCTCGGCGCGGCCGGGTCACGCAGGATCTTGTCGAAGTCGACGAGCCCGTCGAACTCGTTGTCGCCCCGCAGCCAGGTGTTGACCGCCTGGCGGACGGCCTCCTTCTCCGGCGTCCACGTCGAGTAGCCCTCGAACGGGCCGAGCGTCGCGACGACGGTCCGCAGGCCGCGGTCCTTGGCCTGGATCGCGAGCTGGCGCAGCCCCGCGATGATCCGGTCGGCCGGGTCGCCGGACAGGTGCACGTCGTTGATGCCCAGCTCGACGAAGACGGTGCGCACGCCGGGCTGGCTGAACACGTCGTCGTCGAGGCGGGCCAGCGCGCTGTCGCCCAGGGCCGGGGAGTTGATGGCCAGGCCGTCGCGGGTGACCTGGTTTCCGGCGAGGCTCACGTTGAGCACGCCGGGGTCGCCCAGCGCGGGCCAGGTGGTGGTGATGCGCCCGGCCAGGTAGTCCGGCCAGCGGGTGTTCGCGCCGAGCGTGGCGCCCGACCCGTCGCTGATCGAGTCGCCGAGCACGACCACGGTGCCCAGGCCGGTGGCGGTGAACGCCTCGATCCCGGCCAGGTAGTAGAAGTGGTTGTACGCGGCGGTCTGCCCGGTGCCGTCCACGCTCTCGGCCTTGTCACCCGCGTAGACGTACGAGGTCTGGCGGGCGGTCCAGTGCCAGGAGGTGGCCCCGGTGGCGACCGGCAGGTAGAGCGTCACGGCGACTTCCGTGGTCGCCGACACCGGCAGGTCGATCGGGTCGGTCAGCAGCTCGGCGCCCTTGTAGACGACGGCCGACTCGCTGCCGTTGAAGGTGATCTCGCGGATGCTGCCGGGCTGCAGCGTCGGCGAGCCGGGCGTGGCCGGCAGGCCGATGCTGGCGTGGCCGATGGTCAGCGGCCCGGTGCCGTGCGCGTTGGTGATCCGCAGCCGGACCTTCGACCCGCCCAGCGAGACCCGCACGAGCTGGCGGATCGACTGGTCGGCGAAGCCGTTGAGCGAGCTGCCGGTGTTGGCCAGGCTCGGCGCGGTGAGTGCGGTCCCCCAGGTCCCCACCCAGCGCTCGGGCAGGCCACCGGAGGCCGGGCCGGCCGCGGCGACCAGGGTGGTCGCGAGCAGGCCGAGTCCGGCGAGACCGGCGGCGACGCGCCGGCCGAACCGGCTCGTCCCGGCACGCGGCGACGTGCCGCGTGACGTGGTTTCTGTGATCACTAGTGGAACCTCCATCGATTCCCGAGGGGGATGCGGCGAGCTGCCGACGCGATCACGATGCCAATAAATAGTTAAGTTTCTTACGTACAAAGAATCGATCACTCATGCCGTTCGGCTGATTTAAATGGCCTCATCTATCGATGGCACGTCGGCGATGGGCCGCCCGGGGGGCGCCGGGCGGCCCATCGCTTATCCCTGAGGGGCCAGGGCCCGTGCGCCCGCGGGCTCCCGCAGGCACGATTCGACGAGGTCGGCGGCGCGGGCCGCACCGCCCGCGGCCAGCACCTCGGCCCGCATAGCGGCGACCCCGGCCGCGATGCGCGGGTCGGTGTCGACCCTGGTCACCGCGTCGCGCAGCCGTCCCGGGGTGAGCCCGTCCAGGTTCAGCGACGCGCCGATGGCCGTGTCGACGATGCGTGCGGCGTTGAGGTCCTGCTCCAGGGTCCGGGCCACGGCCACGTGCGGCACTCCGGCCTGCACGCCCTCCATGACCCCGCCCAGCCCGCCGTGCGAGACGAACACCCGCGCGTGCGCCAGCACCGACAGCTGCGGCACCACCGGCATCACCTCCACATTGGGCGGCGGCGACCCCAGCGACGCGGGATCGAGGCGGCGGCCCACGGCCAGCACCACATGCCATGGCGTATCCGCGAACGCCTCGAACACCAGCCGGTAGAAGTCGGGCCAGTGGTTGTTGAGCGTGCCCAGCGACACCAGCGCCACCGGCGCGCCGTCGCGGGGCGGCGACCAGTCCGGGTCCCCGGCGCGCGGTGTCGTGCACGGCCCGACGAACCCGAAGTCGTCCCCGAACGCGGCACCCGAGTACTGGAACGCGCGCGGCAGGAAGGCCAGGTGACGGGCCACCCGCGGGGCCAGGAACTCATCGGCGGGCAGCGTGCTCAGCCCGCGCCCGGCCAGGAACCGCTCCAGGCGCAGCGTGTACTCGGCCAGCGTCGGATGGGTGAGGTCGACCGGCACCGCCTCGCCGAGCGACCACGGCCCCGCCGACACGATCATCGGCCAGAGCTGGACGGCCGGGATGCCGTGGGTGTGCGCGTAGACGTGCCCTGCGAACGCCATCCGGTCGAACAGCACCAGGTCCGGCGGGTCGGCCAGCAGCGCGGGCTCCAGCTGGGGCAGGGTGTGCTCGGCCTCGGCGAGGAAGTTGAGCAGGCTCCGTCCGATGTGCTCGGCGCGGGCGGGCGTGCGTGCCGCCGGGTCGGTGTCGCCGGGACGCGTCGAGGTGTACGGGATCACCCGCGCCCCCGCCTCGGCCACGTATCCGGCCCGGTCCGCGGTGGCCGCGTAGCTGACCCGGTGCCCGCGCCGCACCAGCTCGGACACCACACCCAGGGTCGGGAACAGGTGCCCGAGCGCCGGGATGTTGAAGAACATGATGTGTCTACCCATGCTGCGCTCCCACCGCGAACACCGCGGGCGTCGCGCCCTCGGACAGGTCCCGCAGCACCGCGACGAGTTCGGCCGCCAGCGCGGCGGCGGTGTCCGCGGTGAACAGGCCGGTGTCGTAGCGCAGGGTCAGTTCCAGGCCGCCGGGTTCACGCCAGGCGTCCACGCCGAGGTCGTGCAGGATCTGCGGCGCGGCCTGGGCGAACGGCCGCCAGTGCGGATCGGCCGTCCCTGCGCTGGTATGGGTGTGCAGCGCGGCCGTCACCTGGAAGACCGGCGTGCGGGAGCGGTCGGCGTCCGGATCGACCGCGGCGACGACCTGCCCGAACGGCACCGCCTGCCGGGCCAGCGCGTCGATGCTCGCGGCGCGTACCCGGCCCAGCAGCTCGCCGAGGTCCGGATCACCGGACAGGTCGGCCCGCAGCGCGATCGTGTTGGCGAACAGGCCCACCGTGCGCTCGGTCTCCTCCAGCAGACGTCCGGACACCGGCATGCCCACGCACAGGTCGGTCTGCCCCGAGCGGCGCGCGAGCACCACCAGCAGCGCCGTGACCAGTGCCATGTACGGCGTGACGCGCCGCTGCCGGGCGAAGCGGTCCAGCGCGTCCGCGACGGGCGCGGGGACGTGCACGTCGATCTGGGCGCCGCGCAGGGTCTTGGCCGGTGGGCGGGGCAGGTCGGTGGGCAGCGCCAGCGGCGGCACCCCGCGCAGCCGGTCGGCCCACCAGGCCAGATCCGCGTCGCCGGTGGTGTCGGCGCACTGCCAGGTGGCGAAGTCGGCGTACCCGATGAAGGGCTCGGGCAGCGGCTCGCCCCGGTAGAGGGCGGCGGCCTCGCGCTGCAGGATCATCGTCGACTCGCCGTCGGCGAGGATGTGGTGCACGGCAAGGCACCAGACGTGGTCGCCGGGGCCGAGGCGGATCAGCCGGGAGCGCACCAGCGTGCCGCCGTGCAGGTCGAGCAGCGCCCCGGCCAGCTCCGCGACCAGTTCCCGCGCGCGGGCGACCGGGTCGGCCTCGCCGGACACGTCGAGCAGTTCCGTCGCCAGGCCGCCGGGCGGCGCGATGACCTGCCACGGCCCGTCGGGACCGACGGCGAACGTGGTGCGCAGGACGTCGTGCCGGTCGGCGAGCGCGTCGACGGCCGCCGTGAACGCCGGGACGTCCAGGGGCGCGGTGATGCGGTCGGCGATCACCACGATCGGCGACGCGTCACCGTCGTACGCGGTGCACAGGTGCCACCAGCGCTGCTGGAGCAGGGACAGCGGAGCGGTGCCGGACGGGGTGGCGCGACGCGGGATGACCTGCACTCAGCCCACCTCCTCGTCGCCGCGCGGTGCTTGCAGATCCATCGACGTCCTGCCTGTCCTACGGCGGAACCGGCGGTCGCCCCGCGCCGGAGGTCATCCACGCATGGGCATATAACTGATAGCACGTTTGACGCTTACTGCAAAGATTCTTTCCAGAACTGATCCCCGATCCGGACGGCATGTAGGCATCCGTCCGATATGGCCTGTCGCAGCAGCGGCTCGACCCGTCCGGGGAGCGCGCCGAGCCGGTGCACGGGCACGAAGCGCCGCAGCGCGCCGGGCGCGAGGGTGCGCAACGCCGCCGCGCCGCGTACCGAGCGCAGGGCCCGCTCCACCGCACCGGCGTCGCCCAGCACCGCCCACGCCGCGATCCCGTAGCAGAACGCGGCCAGCCAGAGCTGGAGCAGCAGCGAATCGGCGACCACCCGGCGCAGCCTGCCGGTGGGATCGGCCCTCGCGACGGTTTCGGCATACCGCTCCAGCAGGTCCGGCACGGTCAGGCCGGACGGGGCGAGGAAGGCGTCGGCCAGCACCGAGCGCCAGCCGTCGCCGTCGGGCACCTGGCACACCACCACCCCCTCGAACAGCGGCAGGTGCGGGACCATCGGAGGCACGAGGACCCGGGACCAGTCGCCGGGCGGGCCGCCGAACAGCGCCGACCGGCGAGGCCCCATCAGCACGTCGTTGCCGACCAGCGAGTCGCCCTGCTCGTGCTCGGCCAGGTTCGGGCAGCTCACCAGCGGGGTCAGCCCGTTCGCGCGGGCGAATCGCAGCAGCAGCACGTCGTCGGGCTCGCCCGGCTCGGCCGGGAACGCCGCGAGCGCGTGTGCGACCGCGGTCGGCAGGACCACGGCGGTCGTCGGCACGTACGGGTCGAGCAGCGGCACCCAGCCCGCCCCGGCCAGCGCGGCCAGCCGCACCGCCGGTGCGGTGCGCGAACCCCACTCGGTGAACAGGCACAGGACGCTGTCCGGCTGGGCGGCCACCGCCGCGCGGACCAGGCGCGCGAAGCCGGGCGCGAGCCGCATGTCGTCCTGCACCAGCAGCCGGTGCGTACAGCCGGGATCGGCGCCGCGCCAGGCCAGCCGCGCGACCCGCAGCGCACTGCGCGGACCGTCGGGCTCGGGGTCCTCGACGACCTCGAAGTCCAGCCCGGGCTGGCTCGCGGCCAGGGCTTCGGCCTCCGGCCGGCGGCGCGGGTGCCCGGTGACCGCGGCCGAAATCGACGCGTGCATTTAACTATCTTAACTGTTAAGTTTTTTGATGTTACCGGCTGTCGAGAGGACGTCACTATGAGGCCCCGACTGCGCCGGTGGCTCGACCTCGTCGGCCTGCTCCGCCACGCGGGCACCGGGCCGGTCGCCCTCGCGCTGGTCGTCAGCGTCGCGTTCGGGCTGGCCCCGATCGTGTTCATCGTCAGCATGGCGGTGCTGCTGGCCAGGGTGCCCGCGGTCGCCCGGGGCGAGGCCGCGCTGGGTGCCGCCGTCGCGCTGACGCTGGCCGCCCTGGTCGCCCAGCAGCTGCTCGGCCCGTTGCAGACCGCGCTGGCCGAGCTGGTCTCGCGGCGCGTCGACGGGCACTGCGTGCAGCGGGCGCTACGGGCGGCGTACACCGACGCGCCGGTCGCGGCCCTGGAGCGGCCCGGCACGCTGGACCTGCTCGCCGACGTGCGCACCGCGATCGACCGGGCCAGCCCGTCACCCGGCGACGCCGCCGCGGCGCTGCCCGCGCTGCTGGCCCGCTACACCGGGCTCGCCGGGGCGGTCGTGCTCATCGGGGTGGTGCTGTCGCCGCTCGCCGGGCTCGTCGTCGCGGTGACCGCACTGGTCATCCGGTTCGGGCAGCGCGGCTCGCTGGGGCGGTTCGCCGCCGCGTGGGACGCGCTGTCGCCGCAGCGGCGACGGCTGGCGTACACCCGCACGCTGACCACCGGCACCGACGCCGCCAAGGAGATCCGGGTGCTGGGACTGCTCGGCTTCCTGACCGCGCGGCTGGAGACCGAGCACCGCGGCTACCTCGATCCGATCTGGAGCATGCGGCGGCGGCTGCTGCTGTGGCCGTTCGTCGGCTTCACGCTGGCCGGTCTCGTCGGCGCGACGCTGGCGCTGACCGCCGTCGCACGGGCGACCGCCGGTGGCGAGCTGGACCTGCTCGGCTACGCGGTCGCGGTGCAGGCGGTGCTGATCCCGATCCGGTTCGGCGTCTACTTCCCCGAAGCCGACGTGCAGACCCAGTTCGGCGGCCGCGCGCTGGCCGCCCTGACCGGCTTCGAGCAGGCCGTGCGCGGCGAGGCCCTGCCCGGCAGCGCCGCCGCGCCCGCGCCGCGGCGCGAGATCAGGTTCAGCCGGGTCGGCTTCGCTTACCCCGGTGGGCGGCGCGTGTTCACCGACCTCGACCTGAGCATCCCCGCCGGGCGCTGCACCGCGATCGTCGGGCTCAACGGCGCGGGCAAGACCACCCTGGTGAAGCTGCTGACCCGCTGCTACGACCCCGACAGCGGCGCGGTCACCGTCGACGGCCTCGACCTGCGCGGCTTCGACGCCGCCTCCTGGCAGCGCCAGCTCGCCGTCATCTTCCAGGACTTCAACCGGTACGAGCTGAGCGCGGGCGAGAACATCGGCCTCGGCGCGGGCACACCGGCCGACTGGCACGCCGCCGCCGCGCGCGCCGGAGCGGGCGACCTGCTCGACGACCTGCCCGCCGGGTGGGACACCCCGCTGCACGCCCGCTACACCGGCGGCCGCGACCTGTCCGGCGGCCAGTGGCAGCGCGTCGCCCTGGCCCGCGCCCTGCACGCCGTCGACCGGGGCGCCCGCCTCCTGGTGCTCGACGAACCCACCGCCGCCCTCGACGTACGCGCCGAGGTCGAGTTCTTCGACCGCTTCCTCACCCAGACCGAGGGCCTGACCAGCGTGATCATCTCGCACCGCTTCTCCACCGTGCGTCGCGCCGACCAGATCCTGGTGCTGTCCGACGGGCACGTCGTCGAACGCGGCGACCATGACACGCTGCTCGCGGCGGGCGGACACTACGCCGAGATGTTCGCGCTGCAGGCCAGCCGGTTCCGCGACGACGTGGCGGCCGTCGCATGACGACCCTGCGCACCGCGCTGCGTTTCGTGTTCGGCCTGGCCTGGGCCGCCGACCGGCGCAAATTCACGATCGGGCTCGGCCTGATCACCGGCGGCTACCTGGCCACCCCGTTCATCGGCTTCCTGCTGCGCGACTTCACCGACGCCGCGCTGTCCGGCGCGACCGGGCCCGCCACCGCGCTGGCCGCAGGGGTCGCCGCGCTGCTCGTGGTGGAACTGATGCTCGGCCACTTCGCGCACCTGTACTACTTCGAGGTCGGCGAGCAGGCCGGGACCGTGCTCGACCAGCGGCTGCTGACCCTGGCCCACGGCCAGGCGACCCTGGCCCACCTGGACGACCCCGGCTACGCCGACACCCTCGCGCTCGCCGCCCAGGACGCCGCCCAAACCCGGCAGTCCCTGGAAGGGCTGCTGCACCTGGGCGGCCTCGTGCTGCGGGCGGCGGTCACCACCGTCATCCTGGCCGCCGTCGACCCGTGGCTGGCCCTACTGCCGGTGGCCGCCGTGCCACCGGTGCTGGTCGCCCGCCGCGCCGCGAAGCTCGCCGAGCAGGCCCGCGAGCAGACCGCCGAGGCCGGGCGGCTGTCCAGTCACCTGCTGGCGCTGGCCGCCGACGCCGACGCGGTCAAGGAGATCCGGCTGTGCGGGGCGGACGAGTTCCTGCTCGCCCGCCAGGCCGACTCCTGGGCACACGCCACCGACGTGCGCTGGGCCGCGTACTGGCGGGCCGGGCTGCTGCGCGGCTGCGGGCAGCTGCTGTTCGCGTTCGCGTACGGCGGGGCGATCCTGCTGGTGCTCAGTCGGGCCGTGGACGGCACCGCGACCGTCGGCGAGGTCGTGCTCGTGGTGACCCTCGCCGTGCAGATCAGCGTGCAGGTGGCCGGGGCGATCGGGCTGCACGCCACTGTCGCCGCCGCGGCGCGCACCGCCGAGCGTTTCGCCGAACTGGCCGCCGCCACACCCGAGCCGGCACCCGCGGCAGCACCGGCTCCCCGGCGGCTGCGGCACGGCATCCGGCTGTCCGGCGTGACGTTCGCCTACCCGGGCGCGGCCACCCCGACGCTGCGCGACATCGACCTCATCCTGCCCGCCGGGTCGACGGTGGCCCTGGTGGGCGAGAACGGCGCGGGCAAGAGCACCCTGGTCAAGCTGCTCTGCGGCCTGTACGCCCCGACCTCCGGCACGCTCACCGTGGACGGCGTGGACCTGGGCCGCCTGGCGGCCGGATCGTGGCACCGCCGGATCGCGATGCTGTTCCAGGACTTCGCCCGGCTGCACTGGACCGTCCGCGAGAACGTCGGTGTCGGCGAGCTCACCCACCTCGACGACGACGCCGCGCTGCAGGCCGCGATCCACCGGGCCCGCGCCGGGCGCGCCGTCGACCAGGCCGGCGGCCTCGACGGCATGCTCGGCCGGGGGTACGCCGACGGCACCGAACTGTCCGGCGGCCAGTGGCAGTCACTCGGCCTGGCCCGGTCGCTGATGCGGCCGCGGCCGCTGCTGCTGGCCCTGGACGAGCCAGCCGCCGCGCTCGACGCCCACGCCGAGAACGCCCTGTTCACCCGCTTCGCCACGGCTTCGCGCCGGGCAGCCCGGGGCACCGGGGCGATCACCCTGTTCGTCTCGCACCGCTTCTCCACGGTGCGCGCCGCCGACCTGATCGTCGTCCTTCGCGACGGCACCGTCGCCGAACTGGGCGACCACGACGAGCTGATGGCCCGCCGCGGCCTCTACCACGACCTGTTCACCCTCCAGGCCAAGGCATACGCCTGACGGGGAGGTCGGATTTGCGACGGGGCCTAGGCAACTCGGGTCGATCAACTTACCGTGTCGGCCATGACCGCCTCTCCGCTGCGCCACGCCGCCCCTGGCGACGGCACGCGTGCCCATAGCCGTCCGCACCGCAACGCCCGCACCGCCGTCGCCGTCGCCGGTGTGCTCGCCATCGCCCTGCTGGGCACCGCCGCCTGCGGCAAGAAGGGCGACCCGCAGGCCACCGCCAGTGCCAACACCGTGATCACGGACAGCCCCGGCACGAGCGCGAGCGCCCTGCCCTCCGCCTCGGCCGCCGCGACCGCGCAGTCGTCGCCGACCAGCGGCAGCGGTAACGGCAACGGCAACGGGGCGCCGAGCTTCCCGAAGACGGCCAAGGACTACGGCCTGGCCACGCTGGCCGCGTGGGCGTCGGGCAGCAAGTCCAAACTCGACCAGTACGCCGTGCAGGCCGCGGTGGCGCAGTTCATGGGCCACGGCAAGCCCAACACCCAGTGGACCAACCTCAACTGCGAGGTGTCGGGCTCCGGGCGGACCGCCTGCAACTACCGCAACGCGCACGGCGACGACGCCCGGCTGACCATGGAGGACACCCAGCTCGGCCACCCGACGGCGACCGTCGACGTGTTCCTCAACCGCACGGACTACGCGACCAACGCCGCCGGTTACGTCGGCTACTTCATGGCCGCCTGGGGCGACGGGAACAAGCAGCGGATGGCGCGCTTCTCCAGCTCGTCGATCGCGAACATGTTCTCCGGCAAGACCCCGCCGACCGGCAGCCAGACCGAGGCGACGCAGAACGGCGGCACCTGGACCGTGAAGGTGACCGGACTGCCGCTCGGCTCCGGGAACTGGACGTTCACCGTCAGCGGCGGCAAGCTCGGCAACGGCAACGCGATCACCGCGGTGAAGTTCGACTGAGTCAGGCCAGCCGCAGGGTGACGTAGGCGACGTCCTCGTCGTCCGGCAGATACCGCGAGACCTCGACGAACCCGGCGGCCTGCGCGAACCGCAGGCCGCCGGTGTTGGCCTCCCACACGATCGTTTCGATTCCGTCCCCGCCCAGCTCCCGCGCGTGCCCGAGGGCGTGGTCGTAGAGCTGCCGCCCGATCCCTGCCCGCGATGCTCCGGCAGCACGCGGACGATCACGACGGCCGCCGCGCCGGGCTCGGCCGGGGGCCGCACCGTGCTGTTGCCCACCAGCACCTCGTCCCGGTACGCCACGTCGAGGCGGTTGCGGCCCAGCCGCTCGCGAACCTCGTCGAGGCTCAGCGGATCGTTCGGGATGACCACGTTGTGCGCGTACCGCCAGTCCGCGATCTCGGTGTCGGTGCGCACCGGGCGGACCTGAAGAGCTGCCATGGGGGCAGCGAACCGCATGGCCCCTGTCATGGTCAACGCCATTCGGCTCGGCAGGGCCGTCGTCGCGCGGATCGGCCGCATAGACTGGTCATGATCGGATGACGGATGACGCGAGGGGCGACAGGTGTCCGCAACTGACCGGGAGCAGGCGCTGCCCGACGCCCCGCCGATCCTGAGCGACGTGCCGGGTTCGTTCACGTGGCGGGTGCTGCACGACCGGCATCCGGCGATCATCGAGCAGGTCACCGCGGCGTTCCCGTACCCGCCGCGCATCCGGGCGGCGCTGGCACGGCTCGCGACAGACGCCGTGTCGGGCACGGTCGAGCCGCTGCCCGCCGACGCGCACGACGCCGCCGACTGGGCCCGCTGGAGCGCGCCATACCTGGGCATGAGCTGGTACGACGTGCCGTTCCTGTGGGCCGAGAACTACTTCTACCGGCGGCTGCTGGAGGCCGTGGAGTACTTCCGGCCCGGCCCGTGGCGGGGCCTCGACCCGTTCACGCCGCAGAAGTCGGCGGAGCTGGCCGACCCGGCACTCGACGCCGACCTCGCCGCACTGGCCGGGCTGCATGGCAGGCCCGCCGAGGAGCAGCTGACCGCCGCCGTCGACGCCGCGCTGTGGGGTAACCGCGCCGACCTGGCGACCCGCGTGTCCGACCCGGACGCCGAGCACCGCAAGCAGGCCGCCGACCTGGTCGCCGACGACAGCGCGGCGCTGCGCGGGTTCCTGACCCCCGGCACCGGCGGCACGGTGTGCCTGGTCGCCGACAACGCCGGGCGCGAACTCATCCCCGACCTGGTGCTGGTCGACGTGCTGCTGCGCAACGGCCTGGCCGACCGGGTCGAGCTGCACCTCAAGCCCCAGCCGTACTTCGTCTCCGACGCGATGCTGCACGACCTGCTGTCCTGCCTGCGGCGGCTCGCCGACGCCGAACCGGCGCTGCGCGAGCGGCTGTGGGCGGCGCAGCGCGACGGGTCGCTGGAGGTCGTCACCGACGCGTTCTACTGCGAGCCGCTGAGCTATCACGACCTGCCGGAGGAGCTGGCCGGGCGGTTCCGGGCGGCGAAGCTGACGATCGTGAAGGGCGACCTGAACTACCGCCGCCTCGTCGGGGACCGGCACTGGCCGGCGGCGACTCCGTTCGCGGCGGTGACCGGCTACTTTCCGGGGGCGGTGGCGGCGCTGCGTACGCTCAAGTCTGAGGTCCTGGTGGGTGCGCCGGACGTCGCGGCGCTGGACGCCGCCGGGGTGGGCTGGCGGTTGGACGGCACGCACGGGCTGATCCAGGTGCGGGGCTGATCAGCGGCGGCCGAACAGGTTGCGCAGGTTCGCCACACCGATCGCCACGGCGGCGGCCACGGCGAGCACGCCGAACGCGAAGCGCAGGTTGGTGACCAGCAGCCAGGTCAGCCAGCCCACGGCGATCAGGATCAGCAGGCTGAGTCCGAACACCAGCAGGCGGCGGCGCAGCACGGCCTCGATGCCCATCACCAGCAGCACTGCCAGCGTGCACGCCACCACCAGCGAACCCTGCTCCAGCAGCAGCGCCAGGCCGATGAGCAGCAGCAGGACCGACAGCGAGGCACCCGACCAGAAGCGCAGCAGCGCGTTGGCAGGCGCGGCGACGTCGGGCACCTCGCGGTTGCGCAGGTGCGCGTGCGGCGGCGGCAGCGGCGGCAGCCCGCCGACCGCACGGAGCTGGTCGCGTTCGTTGACGGCGGCGCGGCGGCGGGCGCGCAGCACGGATACGGCCTGCTCCTGGGCGACCAGCGCGGCGGCCGCGCCGTCACCGCCGCGGCGGTTCGCGGTCACCGTCGGCGGCAGCAGTTCCAGCCCGGCCGACATGCGGCGCAGCTCCTCCTGCCCGTCGGCGATCTTCACGTCCAGCTCGCCGATGGTGTCCGTCAGCTGCTGCACCCGGTCCGCCCCGGCCCGGACGGCCCGCGCGGGGGTGGGCGGCACCTTGTCCAGCCCGGCCCAGCCGACCGGATCGCCCCACGAGGCCCGGATCGCGCCGCTGCGCTCGTAGCGTGGACCGGCGGGCGCGCGCTCGCCGCCGAACGGATCCGCGGTGTCCAGCCCCCACAGGCCCCGGTAGTCGCGCACCCACGGAGTAGCCGAGTCGATCAGGATCGGGGTCCAGGGGCGGCCGGTGCCGGGCCCGATGCGCGCCCCGTCGCCGCGCCGGTAGTCGACGTACGGGATGCCCAGGCCCTCGGCGACCTGGCCGCGCGTCCACGGGAACAGCAGCGCCCGGATACGGGTGACCACGGCGAGCACCCGTTCCAGCGCGGGCGGCTGCACCCGCACCAGGTAGTCGCCGGGCAGGTACGCCCCGGAGTGCGAGCCCGCGCCCGCGTTCGCGATCAGGTGCGTGCCGTCGACCCAGGTCAGGTCGGGGTCGTCGGGGCGGCGGCGCAGCTCGTCGCCGACCTCGTCGTGCGAGGACAGCGCCACCCAGGCCAGCTCGAACCCGTCGGGGCCGTCCGGCGAGGGCACCAGGTACAGGGTGAGCTGCTCCCAGTCGGACTCGTGGTCGTTGACGCCGCTGAAACTGGAGCGCCAGTCGTTCATCGCGTACAGGAACCAGTACTGCACGACGACGTAACCGCCGTCGGAGCTGACGTGGGCGTGGTACGTGTCGGTCTGCGGACCGGCGGCGGCGTACTGGCGCTGGACGGCGGCGGTCAGCCCGCCCGGGACCCGGCCGCGCAGGGTCAGCGACAGGCGCAGCAGCGAGTCGATGACCCGGCCGAGCAGCCCGACCGCGGCCAGCCGGGACACTCCGGTGAACTTGGGCCGGTCCGGCCTGCGCCGCCAGTCGCGCAGCTCACGGCGTTTCAGGCCGCGCGGGGCGTAGCGCAGGAACAGCGCCGCCTCGGGGTGGGCGCGGGCGGTGGCGGCCAGCCGTTCGGGGTCCAGCTCGCCGTGGTCGGCCAGCAGCGTCGGCGCGCCGCGCGAGGTGTGGTGCGAGGCCCACAGCGCCGCCCCGGCCAGGTAGGTCCCGACCGGCATCGGGAAGAACATCTCACCCGCGGTGAAACACAGCACCGGCTCGTAGCGCCGCACCAGCGCGCGCAGGTCCACTCCTGCGAGCAGCCCCGCACGGTCGTCTACGCCGGTCACCACCGTAGTGTCACAGCTCCGGCGCGCTCAAAGCGTCGAAACCGGCTCATACCAATCGGCCGGGCAGGCCTCGAACGGTCCGCTCACACCAACCGGCCGTCCGGGTCCCGCACGGTGGGCCGAGGACGGCCGTCCGGTCGAGCCGTGTCGGCCCGACCGGACGTGCAGGCCCCTGTCAGAAGCCGCGGAACACCTGGCGGAGCAGGTCCAGGTCGGCCGCGCCCTCGGTCGTGACGGCGGCCGGGGTGTGCTGCGGTGAGAGCCGCCCGACGATCAGGCGCAGCCAGGCCTCGGCGGGCAGCCGGAGCACCCCGTCGGCCTCGGCCGGGGCCTCGGTCACCTCGACCTTGTCCGCCAGCCGCAGGCCGTACACGCCGGCGGGGTCCGTGGTCTCCACGCGCAGGGTCAGCTCCCGGCCGTCGAGCGCCTCGGACTTGGCCAGCCAGCCGAACATGCCGCCGAGCGTGCCCGTGAGCAGCGGCACCGCCTCGTCGGCGAGCACCGCCTGCGGGTCACGGCCGACCCGCACGTCCCAGGAGTGGAACGCGTACTCGCTCAGCCGCAGGCTCGCCGCGGTGGCCACGTCGACCGGCGCGGGCAGGAAGCCCAGGTCCACCCGCAGCGTGTCGAGGGTGGCCGCGTCCAGCGACTCGTACCTGGCCAGCAGCGTGTCGTTGGCGGTGGCGAAGCCCGCGGCCCGCTCGGCGGGCGCCATCGCGTCCCAGCGCGCCCAGACGCCCTTGTTGAACTCGAACCCGGGGTTGGGCTCGCCCTTCAGCGCCGCCTCGACGGTGGCGAGGTGGATCTCGGCCCCGCTGCCCAGGTGGCTGAGCACCTGCGACACGTCCCACTCGGCCGCGCCCGACGCGCCGGTCAGCTCCGTTTCCGGCAGGTCGCGCACGTGGGCGGCGAGCGTGTCGTGGCCGGACCGCAGCGCGGCGATGACGGCGTCGGCGGAACTGGTCATGGGTACTCCTCGGTGATCGCAGACGGCTTCCGCTGGATCAACCGCGTACCCGCCCCGCTTGTTCCGGTCACACCGACGCGACCGGGCCGTACCTGGTCCTGGCCGCGCGGGTCTGCAGTGCCCAGTAACGGTCGCCGTAGGACCAGTGCCACCACTCGGTGGGGTAGTTGACCAGGCCCACTCCCGACAGCGCGAGCCCCAGCACGTCCCGGTGCTCGCGGGCCAGCGCCGAGACGCGCGGCGACCCGGTGAAGCAGGCGTCCGCGCTGGCCAGCGGGCTCGCGTTGACGGCCGTGCCCATGTCCAGCTCCATGCCGTCCTCGGTGCACAGGGTCAGGTCGACGGTGCCGCCGGTGCTGTGCGGCGCGACGTCGGGCGGGGACACGTACTTGCTGGCCTCGGTGTGCAGCCGCGCGTCGTCCCACCCCGGATGGGCGGCACGCAGTTCCTCCTGGTACCCCTCGAAGTACGCGGTCTGCAGGCTCAGCGGCCGGTACGCCTCGATCAGCAGCAGCCGGAGCCCGTCGGGCAGCGCCCGTTGCGCGTCCAGCAGCCGCTGGGCGACGCCCTCGCGCAGGTGGGCGTACGCCCCGGCAGGGTCGGCCAGCCGGGAGTCGATCCGCAGCTCCGGCACCTCACGCAGGTCGATCATGGATTCGCCGGTGTCGCCGAGGGCGATCTCGGCGATCCGGCGGTCGGACAGCAGGATCATGCCGCCGCCTCGTCAGTCAGGTCGGTCACGGCACCCAGTCCACCCGACCGGCTGCGACGGGGACGTGAGCGGAAGTCCTCACACTCCGCTCACACCGCATGCGCGTCACCGGGCGATGACACACCGACCGGCTAGCATCCGGAAATGACGATTCTCGCGGACGCGGCCGGGACCTGGACCGGGGCGAACGGCTTCCGGCTGATGCCACAAGACCCGTTCGCCGAGTCGCCGGCCACGCTGACACTGGCCACGGCGGCGGGCGGCCACCTGACCACCGTCGCCTACACCTGGGCGCATCCGACCGACGGCCCGCAGCAGGGTCTGCTCGCCCTCGGCGCGGGCGAGGAGCCCGGCACTGTCACCGGTCTGTGGAGCGACTCGTGGCACCAGCAGCCCGCGTCGCGGGTCATGCCGGGCACGCGGCGCGAGGACGGCGTGGTCGAACTGGAGGCCGACTACGGCGGCGGCTGGCTGTGGCGGATCATCATCGACGCGACCGGCGCGACCCTGCAGCTGCGGATGGACAACGTGATCCCCGCCGAGCACGCCACGGCCGAGATCGCCGCCGGGCCGTACCCGGCGATGCTGATGACCCTGCGCCGCAGCTGAGCCGGTCAGTCACCCCACCCGGCGGGTACGCGGGCGCGACAAGCTCACCGTCGTCGCCACCCGCGACGGGCTCGACGAGCTGACCATGCGCAACCGCCGCCGCTGAGCACCCCGAACGGGTCACGTCCATCACCAGCGCGCCCGGCCGCAGTTGAGACCGGTGGTGCCGGACGTACACGGGGAGCTTTGAGATGTGGATTCGCAGGTCGCTGCTGGCCGCCGCAGGTACGGCGTACGCGCTGCTGCCGCTGACCGCCGCCATGGGCGCGCCCGTTCCGGTGCCCGGCGCACCCGAACCGGTCGTGCCTGACGCGGTGCACCCGCTGGTCGCGTACGCCGACCCGGACCTGGGCGGGGCGTCGCAGGCGTTCGGCGCGGGCGTGTACGACGCCGACCTCGGCGGGCTCGGCGCGGTCGGCGGTGACGCCGTCTCCTCGCTGCGCGTCGCCGAGGGCTACCGGGTGCTGGCCTGCGACCGGACCGCCGCGCGGAGCGTGGACGCGGTCGACGGCCTGGGGTCGTGCCGCTACTTCGACGCGGGCTGGTACGACCGGGTCGGCGGGAACCTCGACGACACCATCTCCCTGCTCACGGTGGTCGCCGCGAAGGAGAGCGGCCAGGGCGTCACCGTGTACGGCGAGCCGTCGCTGACCGGCGGCGCGCTGCGCTTCGGCCCCGGCCGGTACGAGGCCGCCGCGGGCGACCTGGAGCGGCTCGACGCGGTCCGTTCCCTGTCCGTGGCCGACGGCCACCAGGCCGTGCTCTGCGACAGCGACCGCTCCACGGCCACCGCCAGCGGCAACCCCGGCCTGTGCCAGGTGTTCGGGCCCGGTGAGCACCCGACGGTGGGCGCGGGCCTGGACGGCGCGGTCTCCCTGGTCGCCGTCGGCGGCCCTGCCGTCACCGCCGCCGACGGGGCCGCCCTGGGCGGGGCGGCGCAGACGTTCGGCTCCGGCGTACACCAGGCCGCCGCCGGTGACCTGGTCCAGGTCGGCAACGACGCGATCAGCTCGCTGCGCGTGGCGGCCGGGCACCGGGTGCTGGCCTGCGCCGACGACCAGGTCGCACCGGCCGTGCTGGGCGCGTGCACGCTGCTCGGCTCCGGGGTGCACGAGCTGGCCGGGACGGGTCTCGACGACGGCATCTCCCTGCTGGCCGTGTCGGCCGGACCGGCCACGGGCCAGGTCCTGACCGCGTACGCCGACGGGGGGCTGAGCGGGTCGTCGGGGGCGTTCGGGGCGGGGATGTTCGCGGCGGGCGATCTCGGCGGGGTGGGCAACGACGCGATCAGCTCGCTGCGCCTGGCCGACGGGGCACGGGCCGTGCTGTGCGAGGACGCGAAGCCGGGCGCGGTCGGCGCGTGCCGCCTGTTCACCGCGGGCGACCACGGCACGGTCGGCACCCCCCTCAACGACCAGACCTCCCTCATCTTCGTAGCCGCTTGACCGTTGCCCCGCCCCGCCGCTGTCCCCGCTGCTCGGCCTGGCACCGTCACATGCCCGCCTTTTCCATAGACGTTGGCCTATCTGGATGAGTTTGATCTTCCCTTTTTCATCCAGATAGGCCAACGTCTATCGCGATCGGGGGCCGGGGCCCCGCCGGACGGCCGCTGTCGGAAAATGGCGTTGCGGAGTGAGTGCTCACTCATTTAGAGTCGCCGCCGTGACTGACGCCTCCCCCAGGCGCCGGGTTTCCCCGTTGACCCCCGAGGACCGGCGCGCCGCGATCATCGCGGCGACCCTGCCCCTGCTGCGTGCCGAAGGCCTGCACGTGAGCAGCAAGCGGATCGCCGAGTGCGCGGGTGTCGCGGAGGGGACCATCTTCCGCGCCTTCCCCGACAAAGCCGCCCTGATCTCGGCCACGCTCTCCCACGCCTTCGACCCGGCTCCCACCATCGAGTCGATCAAGGCCGTGGCGGGTGACCCCGATCTCAGGTTCCGGCTCAAGACCGCGGTGCGGATCCTGACCCGCCGCTTCCGCGACAACGCCCCGCTGATGATGTCGCTGCGCAGCAGCGGCCTGGCGGTGGTCACCACCGCGCCCGTGTTCGATCCGCGCGAGGCGCTGACCGGAATCTCGGATGCGGTCGCCGAACTGATCGCCGATGATGCCGATTCGTTCCGGCTGCCCCCGCAGACCGTCGCGTCCCTGCTCATCTCGATGGTGTTCTTCAACAACCGCAGCGAGATCCTGCCCGAAGACCAGATCGTCGACGTCGTCCTGGACGGCGTGCTCTCCCCCGAGGCGAAGAAAGAGCCCGCATGCTGATCACACTCGTACGCCGCCAGCTGCGGCCATACCGGCGGCACATCGCGCTCGTGGTGCTGCTGCAGTTCGTGCAGACGGTGGCCAACCTGTACCTGCCCACGCTCAACGCCGACATCATCGACCAGGGCGTGGTCAAGGGCGACACGGATTACATCCTGCGCATCGGCGCCGCCATGATCGGCGTCTCGCTGGTGCAGATCATCTGCTCGATCGGCGCGGTGTACGTCGGCGCGCAGGTGGCCAGCGCGCTGGGACGCGACATCCGGGCCGCGATCTTCGACCGGGTGCAGTCGTTCTCCGCCCGCGAGGTCGGCCACTTCGGCGCGCCGTCGCTCATCACGCGTACGACCAATGACGTGCAGCAGGTCCAGATGCTGGCGCTGATGACCTTCACCATGATGGTCAGCGCGCCGATCATGATGGTCGGCGGCATCGTGCTGGCGCTGCAGCTCGACGTGCAGCTGTCCGGGCTGCTGCTGGCGGTCATCCCGGCGCTGGTGCTGGGCATCGGCTTCATCGTGTACCGGATGCGGCCCCTGTTCAGGGCCATGCAGACCAACATCGACGACGTCAACCGGGTCATGCGTGAGCAGATCACCGGCATCCGGGTGATCCGCGCGTTCGTCCGCGACCGGCACGAGCAGGAGCGCTTCGCCGGGGCGAACACCGAGCTGACCAACGTGGCGCTGGCCGTCGGCAAGCTGATGGCGTCGATGTTCCCGTTCGTCATGCTCGTCATCAACGTCTCGACGGTGGCCGTGCTGTGGTTCGGCGCGCACCGCATCGACAGCGGCGGCATGGAGATCGGCGCGCTGACCGCGTTCCTGAGCTACCTGATGCAGATCCTGATGGCCGTCATGATGGCGACGTTCATGTTCGTCATGCTGCCGCGCGCCGAGGTCTGCGCCGAGCGCATCGAGGAGGTGCTCGGCACCGACTCCAGCGTCGTCCCGCCGTCGGCCCCGGTCGTCCCGGAGGGCATGCGCGGGCACCTGGAGCTGCGCGACGTCGAGTTCAGCTACCCGGGCGCGGAGGAGCCGGTGCTGCGCAGCATCGCCTTCAACGCGCTGCCCGGCGAGACCACGGCCATCATCGGCAGTACGGGCAGCGGCAAGTCCACGCTGCTGCACCTGGTGCCGCGCCTGTTCGACGCGACCGGCGGCCAGGTGCTGGTCGACGACGTCGACGTGCGCGACATGGAGCCGCAGGCCCTGTCCCGGGCGATCGGTTTCGTCCCGCAGAAGCCGTACCTGTTCTCCGGCACGGTCGCCTCGAACCTGCGATACGGCAAGGCCGACGCCACCGACGAGGAGCTGTGGCGGGCCCTGGAGGTCGCGCAGGCCAAGGACTTCGTGCAGGAGATGCCCGAGGGCCTGGACGCGCCGATCGCGCAGGGCGGCACCAACGTGTCCGGCGGCCAGCGCCAGCGCCTGGCCATCGCCCGCGCGCTGGTCAGCCGCCCCGAGATCTACCTGTTCGACGACTCGTTCTCGGCACTGGACTACGCCACCGACGCCGCGCTGCGCCGGGAGCTGTCCCACGAGACCGCCGACGCGACGGTCGTGATCGTCGCCCAGCGCGTCAACACCATCCGCGACGCCGACCGCATCCTCGTCCTCGACGACGGGCAGGTCGTCGGCACCGGCACGCACAGCGAACTCATGAACAGCAACGTGACCTACCGCGAGATCGTGCTGTCCCAGCTCACCGAGGAGGAGGCGGCGTGACTCAGACCCCTGTACGCCGTGATTCGGGCCCTCGTTTCGGACCCGGCGCGATGATGGCCGGCCCGCCGCAGGGCAAGTCGCTCAACTTCAAGCAGTCCAGCCGCCGCCTGCTCAAGCTGCTGGTGCCGCACCGGGTCGCCGTCTGGACGGCCGTGGTGCTCGGCGTCATCGGCGTCGGCCTGTCGGTGATCGGCCCGCGCATCCTCGGCCACGCCACCGACGTGCTGTTCACCGGCATCATCAGCGGCGGCATCGACGAGGGTGTCAGCAAGGCGCAGGTCGTCGAGCACGTCCGCGCCGAGGGCAACGGCACCCTCGCCGACATGCTCAACGCGATGGACCTGGTCCCCGGCCGGGGCGTCGACTTCGACGCGCTGGGCCGGGTGCTGCTCATCGCGCTCGGCGTGTACGTCGCCGCGTCGCTGTTCTCGCTGATGCAGTTCCGGATCATCACCACCGTCGTGCAGCGCGCCGTCTACGCGCTGCGCGAGCAGGTGGAGACGAAGCTGTCCCGGCTGCCGCTGAGCTACTTCGACGGCCAGCAGCGCGGCGAGGTGCTCAGCCGGGCGACCAACGACATCGACAACGTCGCGCAGACGATGCAGCAGTCGCTGAGCCAGCTGATGAACTCGGTGCTCACCATCGTCGGCGTACTCGCGATGATGTTCTGGATCTCGCCCTTGCTGGCGCTGATCGCGCTGGTCACCGTGCCGATCTCGGTGTGGGTGACGATGCGTGTCGGCAAGAAGGCGCAGCCGCAGTTCATCGCGCAGTGGGCCGTCACCGGCAAGCTCAACGCCCACATCGAGGAGATGTACACCGGCCACTCGCTGGTCAAGGTGTTCGGGCGGCAGCAGGAGGCCGCCGAGCAGTTCCGGGAGCACAACGAGGCGCTGTACACGGCCGCGTTCAAGGCGCAGTTCATCTCCGGCATGATCCAGCCGGCCATGTTCTTCATCGGCAACCTGAACTACGTGCTGGTCGCGGTCGTCGGCGCGCTGCGCGTGGCGTCGGGCTCGCTGTCGCTGGGCGACGTGCAGGCGTTCATCCAGTACTCCCGCCAGTTCAGCCAGCCGCTGAGCCAGGTCGCCGCGATGTCGAACCTGGTGCAGTCCGGCGTCGCCTCGGCCGAGCGGGTGTTCGAACTGCTCGACGCGACCGAGCAGAGCCCCGAGCCGGTCCCCGCGGCCCGCGTCGAGCACCTGCGCGGCCAGGTCAGCTTCGAGCACGTGGCGTTCCGGTACACCGAGGACAAGCCGCTGATCGAGGACCTGTCGCTGGTCGTCGAGCCGGGGCAGACCGTCGCCATCGTCGGGCCCACCGGCGCGGGCAAGACCACGCTGGTCAATCTGCTGATGCGCTTCTACGAGGTGACCGGCGGCCGGATCACGCTCGACGGCGTCGACATCGCCGCGATGGACCGCGAGGACCTGCGGTCCAAGACCGGCATGGTGCTGCAGGACACCTGGCTGTTCGGCGGCACCATCGCCGACAACATCGCGTACGGCGCGGACTCCCCCACCCGGGAGCGGATCATCGAGGCGGCCAAGGCGGCCCACGTGGACCGCTTCGTGCGTACGCTGCCCGACGGCTACGAGACGGTGCTGGACGAGGACGGCACGAACCTCAGCACCGGCGAGCGCCAGCTGATCACGATCGCGCGGGCGTTCCTCGCCGAGCCGAGCATCCTCATCCTCGACGAGGCGACCAGTTCCGTCGACACCCGCACCGAGGTGCTGATCCAGCGGGCGCTGAACTCGCTGCGCAGCGGACGGACCAGCTTCGTCATCGCGCACCGGCTGTCCACCATCCGCAACGCCGACGTCATCCTGGTGATGGAGCACGGCTCGATCGTCGAGCACGGCTCCCACGACAAACTGATCGCCTCCGGCGGCGCGTACGCCCGCCTCTACGAGGCCCAGTTCGCCGGCGCGGCCACCGACTGACCGAAGCGAAGGAAGGGCACCTTCCTAACGGATGTCCGTTAGGAAGGTGCCCTTCCTTCTGCCTTCTGCTCAGCGTGAGAAGGCGGCGTCGGGTGCCCAGAGGGTCGCCGAAGTGAAGCAGCCGTGGCCTGCGGGGCGATCGAGGTCCAGCACGCGGGTGATCCGGACGCCGGTCTCGCCCTCGTTCACCTCGTGGCCGCAGGCGCGCAGGAAGTCGGCGACCTCGGCGGCAGGCCAGTAGAACAGGTCGACGTCGTCGAAGACCACCGGCTCGTACGGCCGCAGCCCCTCGCGGCCCGGCTCGTGAAAAACACCCAGCCGGGAGACCTGCACGAGGCCGAGCCGCTGCTCGTCGTCACCGGACACCCCGATGCCGACCCCGGTCAGGTCGACGCCGACCGACCAGCTCGTCCCGCAGACGAAAGGCCGGTGCAGGCGCTGCCCGGACCACGCGGCCAGGACCTCGTCACGGCTCATACCGAACGTGACGTCCGGCAGCTCGGACAGCCGTAACCCGTATCCGGCGATCAGCTGCACGGCCACGGCGGCGAGCTTAGCGACTCCACCTCGCCGTGACGAGAACGGTGGCCCGGAGTACCCATATGCCGTCAGCGGGTGCTCGTTTCGGGACGCTCATGCGTCCCGAAACGAGCACCCGCCGGAACACACAGGTACGTCGGGCCGCTCGTGTTCCGGCTCACCGCGACTCCCGGTGCCGGATCTCGGCGGCGCACACACCAGGCCGTACGAACGGGTACAGCTGCGCGTCGAACGCCCCAGGAGCGGCCCCTTCGACGGTGCCGCGCAGCAGCCCCAGGTGCACACCGCACACGACGCCCGGATGCCGCCGCGCCACGTCGAGGAACGGACAGGCCCGCAGCTCGATCCGCACACCTTCGTCCTGCCCCGCGCGTACGGGGTCGAAGCCGAGTTCGGCGAACAGCGCCGTGGCCCTGACGGCGGCCTCATCGAGCGTGGCCGGGGTGCCGGAGCCCGCCTCGGGCGACGGGCGGCGTCCGAGACCAAGCCAGCGGCGACCCGCGGCCTGGGCCAGGTCGGCGCCCCGCGCCTCGTCGAGCTGCCCGGCGAGCATCTCCGCGAGCAGTGCGTACCCGCCTTCGCCGACCGAGGGCGCTGCCGGGGCGTAGAGCGCCTGCGGGCGGCCGGGTCCGGCGCGCTGTCCTGTGGCCTGCACCACGTACCCGGCCTCGATCAGCACTTTCAGGTGGAAACGGACTGTATTCGGGTGCAGGTCGGTGGCGAGCCCGAGCGCGACCGCGTCCTGGGGCGCTCCGGCCTGGCGCAGCGCGTCCAGCACGCGGCGACGGCTGGCGACCGCGAGTGCGCCATAGGTCATATCGTCAGGCACGGCCCGAATATATATGATGACGGTAGTAAAAAAGGAGCAGCCCGTGCGCACCGACATCACCGACCGCGCCGACGTCACCGGCGTCGTGACCGACTTCTACACCCGGGTGTACGCCGACGACCTGCTCGGCCCGATCTTCATCGACGTCGCCCGGATGGACCTGGCCGCGCACCTGCCGATCATGACGGACTTCTGGGAGACGGTGCTGCTGCGCACGGGCAGCTACCGCCGCAACGCGCTGCAGTCGCACTTCGACCTCAACCGGCTGGTGCGCCTCGAACAGGCCCACTTCGACCGCTGGCTGCGGCTGTGGCGCGCCACCGTCGACGAGCGCCACGCGGGGCCCGTCGCCGAACAGGCCAAGACCCAGGCCGACCGGATCGCCGGCTCGATCGGGCGACGCCTGGCCGGGTCGACCGGCAGCGAGTACGTCACCATCACGACCGGAGCCCGCTGACAGACGTCGAGGCTGCCGTGAGCACGGCGCCTTCCCCGTCGCAACAGCGGCGGGAAGGCGCCGCGCCTTCGTCAGGAGCCGAGGCGGCGGTAGCGGCGGACGGACAGCGGCAGGAAGATCGCCGTCAGCAGGAGCGGCCAGAGCACCGCGAGCAGGAGCGCCTGCTCCGGCACCACACCGGGGTTGCCGAACAGCTCGCGGGACGCGGCAGCGGTGGCCGACAGCGGGTTCCACTGGGCGATCGTGCCGAGCCAGACCGGCATGGTCTCCGGGTCGACGAAGACCCCGGACAGGAAACCCACCGGCCAGACCAGGATCTGCACCATCATCACCGACTCCGGGCCCTTCACGAGCAGGCCGAGGAAGATGCCGACCCACAGCAGCGCGAAGCGCAGCAGCAGGAGCAGCCCGAACGCCACCAGCGCCGAGGCCAGGCCCTCGTGCCAGCGCCAGCCCAGCGCGGCCGCCGCGCCGACCAGCACGAGCAGGCCGACGGCCGAGTTCATCAGGTCGGCCAGGCAGCGCCCGAGCACCACCGACGCCGAGTTGATCGGCAGCGAGCGGAGCCGGTCGGTGACCCCCTTGGCGGCGTCGGTGGACACCGCGGTCATGGTGGCCTCCACCCCGAAGAACATGGCCAGGGCGAACATGCCGGGCATCAGGTAGTCGAAATAGTCCTCGCCGATCGCCCCGCCGAACAGGCCGCCGAACATCAGCGCGACCATCACGGTGAACAGCCAGTTGACGATCACCCCGACGGGCTGCTGCCGCCAGTGCGTCAGTTCCCGGCGCGCGAGCACCCAGGTCTCGCCCAGTACGGCCGTCACGCCGCCACCTCCTGCTTGTCGCCCTGCCTGCGGTGCAGGTCCAGGAACACCTCGTCGAGCGTCGGCCGGCGCAGGTTGACCTCGACCGGCTCGATGCCCTCGGCGGCCAGCGCCGTGCTGATGGCGATGAGTGCCCTGGTGCGCTGCCGTACGGGCACGCTGATCCGCAGCCGCTCCGTACGCGGCTCGCCGTCGGCGTGGGCCGCCGCCACGGGCAGCGCCCGCCGCGCCTGGTCCTCGTCGGCGAAGGCCAGGTCGATCCAGTCGTCGCCGATGGCGGCCTTGAGCTCGTCGGGCGTGCCCTCGCTGACGACGCGGCCGTGCCACAGCATCGCGATCCGGTCGGCCAGCTGGTCGGCCTCGTCCAGGTACTGCGTGGTCAGCAGGATGGTGGTGCCGCCCGCGACCAGCTCGCGCAGCGCGGACCAGACCTCCTGGCGGCCCTGCGGGTCCAGCCCGGTCGTCGGCTCGTCCACGAACAGCACCTCGGGCGAGACGATCAGGCTCGCGGCCAGGTCGAGCCGCCGCCGCATGCCGCCGGAGTACTTGGCGACCGGCTTGCCGCCCGCGTCGGCCAGGCCGAACCGTTCCAGCAGCTCGTCGGCGCGCGACGCCGCGCGGGCCCGACCGAGGTGGTTGAGGCGGCCGAACAGCACCAGGTTCTGGCGGCCGCTGAGGATCTCGTCGACCGCGGCGTACTGCCCGACCAGCCCCATGCGTCGCCGGACTTCGGCGGCGCGGGTGGTCACGTCGTGCCCGGCCACGGTCGCGTGCCCGGCGTCCAGCCGCATCAGCGTCGCGAAGACGCGCACCGCGGTGGTCTTGCCTGCCCCGTTCGGGCCGAGCAGCCCGTACACCGTTCCGGCCGCCACGTGGAGATCGAATCCGTCCAGTGCCGGTTGCTCCGCCCCTCGATAAGTCTTGCGGACCCCGTCCGCCGATATCGCCAGCTCTGCCACGCGCAGACTCCTCCCATCGCTCGACGGTACACCGTACCGTACGTCGTACGCGATGTCGATGCCGCCCGCGCGCACCGGGTCAGGTTCAGGGTCGACACCAGGGTTGACACCTGATCTGCGGATCGTCGCAGGGGTCTAGGTTGGCGGCGTGGCCCTCATCGCGACCCAGTCGCTGACCAAGACATATCCGGGCGGGGTGACCGCCCTGTCCGATCTGACCCTGTCCGTGGAGCCCGGCATCATCGGCCTGGTCGGCGCGAACGGCGCCGGCAAGTCCACGATGATAAAGACGCTGCTCGGGCTGCTGACGCCGACCACCGGGCGGGCGGAGGTACTCGGCCTGGACCCGACGGCCTCCGGCGAGCAGGTGCGCGCCCGCGTCGGCTACATGCCCGAGCACGACTGCCTGCCCCCGGACATGATCGCCGCGGAGTTCGTGACGCACATGGGCCGGATGACCGGCCTGCCCCGCACCGTCGCCCGCGAGCGCGCCTCCGAGGCGCTGCGCCACGTCGGGCTGTACGAGGAGCGCTACCGCCAGATCGGCGGCTACTCCACCGGCATGAAGCAGCGCGTGAAGCTCGCCCAGGCCCTGGTGCACGACCCGGACCTGCTGCTGCTCGACGAGCCCACCAACGGCCTGGACCCGGCCGGGCGCGACGCGATGCTGACGCTGATCCACCGCATCGGCACCGAGTTCGGCATCTCCGTGGTGGTCTGCTCGCACCTGCTCGGCGAGATCGAGCGGATCTGCGACTCGCTGATCGCGATCGAGGGCGGCCGCCTGCTGCGCGCCGACCGGATCGACGCGATGACCACGGGCACCGACGTGCTGGCCATCGAGGTCGCCGAGGGCACCGCCGAGCTGTCGGCGGCGCTGGCCCAGCGGGGACTGACCGCCACCGCCGAGGGCCGGATGCTGCTGGTGCCGCTGACCGACGAGGCCACCTACGACCTGGTGCTGCGTACGGTCGCCGAGCTGGACCTGCCGCTGCACCGCCTCGACCAGCGCCGCCACCGGGTGGCCGAGCTGTTCTCCACCGCCGTCCCGACCCCGACCCTGGAGGTGAGCCATGTCTGAGCACAGCGTCATCCACGACATCGGCTACCAGCGCTACACCGGCCCCCGGCTGGGCCGCGCCTACGCCGCCCGCTCGCTGTTCGAGCACGGCGTGCGCGTCGCGTTCGGGCTGGGCCGCAGCGCCAAGGCAAAGATCTTCCCGTGGATCGTGATCGGACTGGTCACCTCGCTGGCCGTCATCGTGGTCGCGGTGAAGGCGCAGAGCGGCGAGATGATCCTGACCTACCAGGACCTGCCCTCGACGGCGAGCGTGCTGGTGATGGTGTTCCTCGCCGTCGTCGCGCCCGAGCTGGTCTCCCGCGACCTGCGCAACCAGACCCTGCCGCTGTACTTCTCCCGCCCGATCCGGCGTTCGGACTACGCGCTGGCCAAGCTGGCCGCGCTGACGACGGCGGTGTGGCTGCTGATGGCCGGGCCGCAGCTGCTGATGTTCCTGGGCTCGGCGTTCAGCGCCGCCGACACCGCGGGCGTCGCGGCCGAGGCCCGCGGCATGCTCGGCGGCTGGGTCATCGCCACGTGCTACGCCCTGGTGTTCAGCAGCCTGGCGATCCTGATCGCCTCGATCGCCAGCCGCCGGGCCTTCGCCGCGGGCGCGATCGTGGTCGTCTTCATGATCACTTCGCCGGTGGTGGGCCTGCTCGCCGTGCTCGGCAAGGGCGGCGCGCTGTCGCAGATCGCCCCGATGTTCAGCCCGTTCTCGCTGCCCGAGGGGGTGCGTAGCTGGCTGTTCGACACGTCGATCCCGATCGGACCGTACGGCCCGCTGTACGGCCTGATGACGGTCCTGCTCGTCGCCGGCTGCACCCTGCTGCTGCTCCTGCGTTACCGGAAGGTGTCGCTGTGAGCGCGAGGAGCGTAACGACGTGGAGCCCCGCAAGCCGCGAACGAAAGGCAGCCCCGTGAGCGCGAGGAGCGTAACGAAGTGGAGCCCCGCAAGCCGCGAACGAAAGGCAGCCCTGTGAGCGACCTCGACCTGCGCGGGGTGTCCCGCTGGTATGGCAACGTCGTCGCCGTCAACGACGTGACGATGACCCTCGGGCCGGGCGTGACGGGCCTGCTCGGCCCGAACGGCGCGGGCAAGACGACCCTGCTGCACATGATGGCGGGTTTCCTCGCGCCGTCGCGCGGCCAGGTCCTGATCGACGGCGACGCGACCTGGCGCAATCCGGCGATCTACCGCAAGCTGGGCCTGGTCAACGAGCGCGAGGCGGTGTACGGCTTCCTGTCCGGGCAGGAGTTCGTCCGGGCCAGCGCGAAGCTGCACGGGCTGCCCGACGCCGACGCGGCCACCCGGCGCGCGATCGACCTGGTCGAGATGACCGATGCGCAGGACCGGCGCATGGACACGTACTCCAAGGGCATGCGCCAGCGGATGCGGGTCGCGGCGGCGCTGGTGCACGACCCGGCGGTGCTGCTGCTCGACGAGCCGTTCAACGGCATGGACCCGCGCCAGCGCATGCACATGATGGACCTGCTGCACCGGCTCGGCGCGCAGGGCCGCACGGTGCTGTTCAGCTCGCACATCCTGGAGGAGGTGGAGCAGGTCTCCGGCACCGTGCAGGTGATCGTCGCGGGGCGGCTGGCCGCCTCCGGCGACTTCCGCACCATCCGCCGCCTGATGACGCACCGGCCGCACGTGTTCGCGATCCGGTCCAGCGACGACCGGCGGCTCGCGGTGGCGCTGATGGCCTCGGACGCGGTGGCGGGCGTGACGCTGGACAAGGACGGCCTGACCGTGCACGCCGGGGACTACGGCACCTTCACTCGCGCGCTGCCGCGCATCGCGCTGGACGAGGGCGTACGGGTGCGCCAGCTCATCCCCTCGGACGAGTCGCTGGAAAGCGTCTTCTCCTACCTGGTCTCGGCATAGGGAGCACCGCGATGAACATGACCATTGCCTGGATCACCGCCCGCGGTCTGCTCGGCCGCCGCCGGTCCTGGCTGCTGCTGCCCATGCCGCTCATCCTGATCGGGATCACCGCGATCGGGCTGGGCTTCGACGCCCCGGCCGTCGACCTCGCCGACGGTGTCCTGATCGGGCTCGGGGTCGCCGTGATCCTGCCGCTGGTGTCACTGATCGTCGGCACCGGCGTGCTCGGCTCGGAGATCGACGACGGCACCGTGGTGCACATCCTCACCAAGCCCATCCCGCGTAGCCGGATCATCCTGGCCAAGCTGGCGGTGGCGGCCACCGTCAGCGCGGTGACGACGGCGGTGCCGATGTTCGTGGCGGCGGCCATGGTCGGCGGCGTCAAGCTGGGGCTCGGTTTCGCACTGGCGTGCGCGGCCGGTGCGGTCGTCTACAGCGCGCTGTTCCTGGCGCTGAGCGTGCTGACCCGGCGGCCGGTGCTGCTGGGCCTGCTCTACGTGGTGATCTGGGAGGGCCTGCTCAGCAACGTGGTGATGGGCACCCGCACCGTGTCGGTGCAGCACTATGTCATCGAGTTCGCCAGCGAGCTGTCCGGCTCGACGCTGTTCACCGCGACGGTGTCGCTGGGTGTCGCGGCGGCGATGGCGGTCGTCCTCACGGTCGCCGGGACCTGGCTGGCCACCCAGCGGCTGCGTTCGTTCTCGGTCGCGGGCGAGACGAGCTGACCGGGCCGTCTTCGAGAAGCAAGGGCACCTTCCACAGCGCTCAGCGATGTGAAGGTGCCCTTGCTTCGTCTCCGGGTCAGGAGCCGGCGATGTTGACCATCCAGTTGACGCCGAAGCGGTCCTTGAGGGCGCCGAACTCGTCGCCCCACATCTGCTTCTCCAGCGGCACGCCGACGGTGCCGCCCTCGGCCAGCTTGGCCCAGTAGCCGCGCAGCCGGTCGCCGTCGTCGCCGCTGAGGCTGACCGTGATGTTGTCGCCGGGGTTGAACGCCATGCCGGGCGGGGTGTCCGAGGCCATCAGGGTGTATCCGGCGTCGGACTCCAGCTGCGCGTGCATGATCTGGTCGGCGTACGGCGCGTCCTTGTCGCCGAACTCGCCGAACGTGCTCACCGTCAGGGTGCCGCCGAGGACGGCCTGGTAGAACCCCATCGCCTCACGGGCGTTGCCGTTGAAGCTGATGTAGGGATTGAGCCGGGACGCCATTCGCATCCTCCTTGATCGTCATGGTGGCGCGCGGGTCGCGTCGGTCCACGCCGCATCCTCGCAGAACGGGCGGACCGGACGACATGACACGACGGAGTGACGGCCGCCCGTAATCCGTGGTTAAACACCGCAACGGATCACGTTCATCATCGTCGGTAAATGTCCCGCGCATGAGATCATTCCATCGCCGTACGTTCGTCCTAGGCGGACTCGCGGTCGCGGGGACCGCACTGACCGGCGCCAGCGCGTTCGCCGCCGCCCCGTACCCGTTCAAGCTGGGTGTGGCCTCGGGCGACCCCGAGTCCGACAGTGTCGTGCTGTGGACGCGCCTGGCCCCGACCCCGCTCAACGCCGACGGCCAGGGGGGAATGGCCAACGCCGACGTCGTCGTCGACTGGCAGGTCTCCACCAGCAGCTCGTTCAGCATGCTGGCCGCCTCCGGCCAGGTCACCGCCCGGTACGCCGACGCGCACGCGGTGCACGTGATCGCCGGTGGGCTGGCCGCCGACGCCGACTACTACTACCGGTTCCGGGCGCAGGGCCACATCTCGGCGGTCGGGCGCACCCGCACCGCGCCCGCGCCCAGCACGTTCGGGCGTGACCTGGTGATGGCGTTCGCGTCGTGCTCGAACTGGCAGGCGGGCTACTTCACGGCCTACCGCCGCCTGGCCGAGGACAACCCCGGCCTGGTGCTGCACCTGGGCGACTACATCTACGAGGGCGGCGCGACGGCCGGCTCGGTCCGCGAGCACGTGGGCGCCGAGATCGTGTCGCTGGCCGACTACCGCCGCCGGTACGCGCTCTACAAGACCGACCCGGACCTGCAGGCCGCGCACGCCGCCGCGCCGTGGCTGGTGGTCCCCGACGACCACGAGGTCGAGAACAACTACGCCACCAACACCCGGGCCGACAGCTCCCCCACGCTGACCGCCGCCCAGTGGACCGCCCGGCGCACCGCCGCGTACAAGGCCTACTACGAGAACATGCCGCTGCGCCCGGCGTCCCTGCCCAACGGCAACAGCATTCCGCTGTACCGGCGCATCCGGTGGGGCAGGCTGGCCACCTTCCACATGCTCGACACCCGCCAGTTCCGCAACGACCAGGCCTGCGGGGACGGCTGGAAGGTCTGCGCCGACGCCGACCTGCCCACCCGCAGCCTGACCGGCGCGGCACAGGAGGCGTGGCTGCTCGACGGCCTCGGCCAGCACCTCGGCACCTGGGACATCCTGGGCCAGCAGGTCTTCTTCGCCCGCCAGTTCGACGCGGCCGGAGCGTCCAGCATGGACGCGTGGGACGGCTACCGCGGCTCGCGGGCCCGCATCCAGCAGGGCTGGCGCGACCGCGCCGTGCGCAACCCGCTGGTGCTCACCGGCGACGTGCACAAGTCCTGGGCCAACGACCTCAAGGCCGACTACGCCAACCCGAACTCGGCGACCATCGGCACCGAGCTGGTCTGCACGTCGATCAGCTCCGGCGGCGACGGCAGCACCACCACGACGATCCCGAACGTGGCCACCAACCCGCACCTGAGGTTCTACTCCGACCGGCGCGGTTACGTGCGCACCACCATCTCCCAGGCGCAGGTGCGCGCCGACTTCCGCGCGGTCGGCGCGGTCACCGAGCACGGGGCCGCGGTGTCCACGCTGCGCTCGTACGTCATCCAGGACGGCCTTCCCGGCCTCCAGCAGGTCTAGGAGCACATCAGATGAAGTCCCTCACCATCCTGGCCCTGTCCGCGAGCGCGGCGCTGGCCGCGACCGCCGTCGCCGGTCCAGCCTCGGCCGCGCCCGTCGCCGTCGCGCGCGCCGCGGCGCTCACGCCCATCGCGGTCACCTGGACCACCGCCAACAGCACCGCCACCGGCGACCAGGACGTCTCGGCCGTGGCGGCCAACCGTTCCGGCCACGTCGCCGTCGTCTGGGAGGACGACCGCGACAGCACCGGGCCCGAGGACGCGGCCCACTCCGAGATCTTCCTGCGCCTGTTCCGCGACGGCGTCGCCGTGTACGAGCTGAAACTGTCCGCGGGCGGCACCGCCGGGACGGCCTGGCGGCACCTGTCGCCCGACGTCGGCCTCGACGACAAGGGCAACGCCGTCGTGGTCTGGGCGGACGACCCGGACGGCAACGGCTTCTACAACATCCCCTACCGGGTCGTCTCGCCGACCGGCACGATCCTGGGCTCCGGCAACGCCAACGCCTCGGCCACCGGCCAGCAGATCGCGCCCGCCGTCGCGGTCGACCCCGACGGCACGCCGGGCAGCCCGAGCGCGGTCGCGTTCACCGTGGTCTGGGAGGACGTCCAGGATCCGAACCCGGCCACGGTCAAGGCGTCGGGCTTCACCACCGTGACCACCAAGGCGTACGAGGTGACCGCGAGCCAGACCACCGGCGCGCACCACCGGCCCGACGTGGCCGTGTCTGCCGCGGGCGACGCGACGATCGTGTGGACCGAGGACGGCGACGCCAACGGCTTCGACAACATCGGGCTGGTACGCCTGGCCAAGGCCGACGGCGCGGTGACGCTGTCCCGGCGCACCGCCAACGCCACCGGCGACGGCCAGCAGCGCAACGCGTCCGTGGCGGCCAACATGACCGGCGAGTTCACGGTCGCGTGGGAGTCCGACCACACCGGCGTGCCGACGGTGTGGACCCGCTCGTTCACCGCGGCGGGCAACCCGCGCCACGCCGACGTCGAGGTGTCGCCGCAGCCGGGCGCGACCGCGCCGTCGACCGGCATCGACGACCAGGCCAACGTGGTCGTCGGCTGGACCGTCCCGGCGAACGGCCTCGACGTCTGGGCGCGCGGCTTCAACCCCGACGGCACCACCGCCGGGCGCCTGCCCGCGCAGTTCTACACCGACCTCACCACCGGCCGTCAGGAGCAGCCCGCCGTGGCCGTCTCCCCGTGGGGCGAGATCGCGCTGACCTTCACCGACGACAACGACGGCAACCAGTTCGACCAGATCCGCCTGGGCCTGGGCGCGGCCAACTCCGACTGGTGACCCCACCCACCCGGGTGATCATGAAGCGCGGTGTGCCGACCGTACGACTTCATGGTCATCCGGGTGGTCCGGCCGCGCGCCGCGCAGCACGAGCACCGCCGGGATCACGGCCAGGACCGCCGCCTGGGTCCAGAACAGGGCGTCCAGCAGCAGCTTCGCCGGGTCCAGGTGCAGCGGCAGGCGCTCCGGGGCCGCGGCGATCTCCTCGATCTCGTCCAGGGTCGCGGCGCTGGCCCCGCTGTCCAGCCACCCCCAGGGGTAGCCGAGGCCCCGGTGGTAGCCGAACATGCAGCAGACGTCCTCGCGTACCACCAGCAGACTGGCCAGCAGCCCCGCCACCGCCAGCACCGCCACCGCCGCCCACACGATCGGGCCGGGGCGCAGGTCGGCCAGCCCGAGCCAGGCCAGCACCGCGCCCGCGCAGCCCAGCACCATCCCGAAGACCGTGTAGTAGGCGAGGCCGACGCTCGTCGCGAGCGCGAGCAGCCCGATCGCCGCGCTGGCCACCCCCGCGCACAGGAACACGCCCATCCGCAGCCCGGACATCGACATGCCCCGAGTCTGCCATGGGACTAAACGGGTTGCACCGCTGACGATCCGGGGTTTGACTGCTCGCCATGCCCTCCCCCTCACCCGTCTTCGTCGCGGGCACGGGTCGTTCGGGAACGTCGCGGATCGCCGACATCATCGGCGAACACCCGCAGATCCACCGGATCCCCATGGAGACCAGGTTCATCATCGATCCGGGCGGGCTGCGCGACGTCGCCGACGCGCTGTCCAGCCGATACGACCCCACCGGCGGCGAGGACGCCCTGCACCGGCTGAGCGACTTCCTCACCGTGCGGGTGCCCGGCCGGCGCGACGATCGCGGCAAGACCGTTCCCGAGCTGGTCGGCGCGCAGCGCTACCGGGACGCGGTGCAGCGGCTCTGGCCGCGGCTGGTGGCGTACAGCTTCGACGAGCCCGCCCCCGCGACCGGCTTCGGCGACGGCGACCGTCCCGCCGGGCCGTTCCCGCCGCCGAGCCGCAGCCGGGTGGTCCCGCGGTACTTCGACGACCGGCGCGAGCTGATCGGGATCCTCCGTGACCTCGTCGACACGACGTTCGGCGGGGCGGCCGCCGACGCGGGCAAGCCGACCTGGTGCGAGAAGACGCCGTTCAACCTGCTGTGCATGGACTTCCTCTGGGAACTGGTCCCCGAGGCGGCCATCGTGCACATCAAGCGCCACCCGGTGTCGGTGCTCGCCTCCCACCTGGCCCAGCCGTGGGCGCCGTCCACCGTCGACGGCGTGCTCGCCTATCTCATCCCGATCTACCGCCGGTGGCTGGCCTGGAAGGACACGGCCGAGCTGACGGGTCGGCGATACGTCGAGGTGAAGGCCGAGGATCTGGCCGCGGACTGGCCCGGTCAGCGCCGCGCGCTGTTCGCCCGGCTCGACGTCGACGACTTCGCCACCACCAGGACGTTCGAGGCGCACCGGCTGACCGGCCGCGACGACCAGCTCGACCGCGCGACCCGCGCGTACGTCACCGAGGCGCTCGGCGACGTCATCCGGGCCATGGGATACGAGTGACGCCGTGCCGGGCCGTACCTGATCAGCGGTAGGGTGCGGCGGTGATCCGCGTCGTCGCCGTCGACCTCGACGGCACCCTGCTCCGCTCGGACGGCACCGTCTCGCCCCGCACCGTGGCCGCACTGCGCCGGGCCGACCGGGCCGGGGCCCGGATCGTCATCTGCACCGCGCGGCCGCCACGGGAGATCGGCGAGATCGCCGCGGCGGCGGGCGTCGGGGGGACCGCGGTGTGCGCCAACGGCGCGGTGACGTACGACCTGGCCACCGGCGCGATCGCCATCGTCGGCCCGCTGCCGCTCGACCTCGCCGAGCGGGTCGCGGCGGTGCTCGGCCCGGCCCTGGACGGCGTGGGCTTCGCGGTGGAGACCGGGCGCCGGGCGCTGATCGCCCCCGGCTTCGATCACGTCAGCTCGCGCAGCATCGTCCGGGTGGCGGTGGCGAGCGTGTCCGCGCTGTGGGCCGAGGCGGAGAGCTGCGTGAAGCTGCTGGCCTGGTCACCGGCACCGGTCACCGGCGAACTGATCGCCCGGCTGCAGGCGCTCGTGCCCGAGGTGACGGTCACCTGGTCGGGCGGCAAGGGCATGCTGGAGATCAGCGCGGCCACGGTGTCCAAGGCGGACACGCTCACTCGGCTGTGTGCGGGCTGGGATGTCCCGGCCGATCAGGTGATCGCGTTCGGGGACATGCCCAACGACGTGCCGATGCTGCGCTGGGCGGGTGTCGGGGTCGCCGTCGCCAACGCTCAGACGCAGGCCCTGGCCGCCGCCGACCGGGTCACCGCTAGCAACGACGACGACGGCGTCGCCGTGGTGCTGGAGGAGCTGTTCCCCGGCGGCAGTGGTGTCGTACCCGCCCGCTAGCGTCGCCCGCGACACGACGGTCGGCTGTGGAGTGTGGTCATGTTTCGACAGGGCGATGTGCTGGTGGTCCCGATCACGCGGGAGGAGCTGCCGCCGGACCTGATGCCCGCGCCGCGTGACCGGCGCAACCGCATGGTGCTGGCGCTGGGCGAGGCGACCGGGCACGCGCACGTGGTCACCGGCGAGCGGGTCGCGATGCTGTGCCCGCCCGACGACCCGGGCAAGTTGTACCTGCTGATCGAGGGCTACGGCCGCCTGGTGCACGAGGAGCACGGGCCGATCTCGCTGGCCGCGGGCGCCTACCGGGTGGTCCGCCAGCGTGAGTACTTCCCGGGCGCGATCCGCCCGGTCGCGGACTGAGCGCGCCGTGGACATGAGCACGCAGACGACGGCGACCACGCAGGCCGCGAGCGACGGGCAGCGGCCGAACCGGCGCGAGGCCCGCCGGAACGAGGACATGGCCCTGGCCGCGCGGGCCGAGCGCTGGATGGCGACCGGCCTGAGCACCGAGCCCGCCGACCGGGCGGGCGCCGAGGCGGGCGTGCGGATCGCGTACGCGCTGGCGGGGCTGCCCGCGCCGGGGCGGATGCTGTGGCTGGGCTCGCCCGCGGCGGGCGCGACGGCGGTGGCGATGCTGCGCACCGGCCTGCCCGGAGACCCGAAGGTCCGCGAGGCACTGGCCGCCCAGGGCGTCCACGACCTCCAGCTCGGCCGCAGCGTACGCCCCCAGGTGCGCACCCGCCCCTGGGCACAGGCACGGTCCGCGCTGGCCGAGCGGCGCGGCGCGGTCGGCTTCGCCCGGCACTGGGCCGCCACCGCCCGGCGGCCCTGGCAGCAGCTCGTCGACCAGCTCGCCACCCCGCTGCGCACCCGGCTGACCGAGCAGTTCGGCGCGGTCGGCGGCGAATTCGGCCGCGCGCAGCAGGACGCGCTGCTCGACGTGGTCTACGGCCAGCACGACGCGGCCTGGCTGGGCGCGTTCGACAGCGATCCCGACGTCGACGGCCTGGCCCGGGTGGCCGCCAGCGCGGGCTGGTGGTGGGCGTTCGAGCACGTCGCGATCCTCACCGAGCGCCCGCGCGCGGTGCACCGCGACAACCTGGGCCGCCTGCACCACGGCGACGGCCCCGCGCTGTCCTACCCGGATGGCTTCGGCCTGCACGCGTGGAGCGGCATGCCGATGCCCGCCGAGATCGCCGCCGAGCTGCCGACGCTGACCGTGGCGCGGATCCGCCGCGAGTCCAACGCCGAGATGCGCCGGGTGATGCTGGAGCACTTCGGGTTCGACCGCTACCTGCGCGAGTCCGGGGCGGTGGAGACGCAGTCCGACCGGTTCGGCAAGCTGTGGCGCGTCGAGCTGCCCGGTGACGAGCCGCTGGTGATGGTCGAGGTCCTCAACGCCACCGCCGAACCCGACGGCACCTTCCGGACGTACTTCCTGCGGGTGCCGCCGGACACGCAGACCGCGCGGCACGGCGTTGCCTGGTCGTTCGGCCTCAGCTCGCGGGAGTACGCGCCGGAGCAGGAGACCTGAGCACCGACACCGGCACGCCCCAGGTCGGCGGGGGCCCGGCGGGGATGCGCTCGGGCACCCCGCCGGCGAAGACCTGGTGCAGCTTGAGGCGCTTGAGGTGCACGTACCCGATGTGGCAGTCACAGGTCGCCTTGCCGCAGGGGCGCGGGCGCAGCGCGGCGCGGTAGCTGCCGTCGTACAGGCTGCCCAGCGGCTCGGGCAGGAAGTGGCAGCGGCGCACCGTGCCGTCGCCGAGCACCGACAGCGACGTCTCGCCCGCCCCGCACTCGTGCCCGGCTGACGCGTGCGGGCGCACGCTGTACCCGAACAGCGGGTCGATGGCCGTCCACGCCGCCTCGGCCCCGGCGTCGTAGGTGTGCCCGTCGGCGGCGTTGATCCACAGGTAGGTCGCCGGGGGCAGCTCGGCCCGCAGCGCGACCGCCTCGGCGTGGTGCTCGGGCAGGCCGACCATGCCGACCGAGTGCCGGATGCCGTGCCCGCGCAGCGTCGCGCACGCCGCCAGGAAACGTTCCCGGCGCACCTGGCCCGGGTGGTAGGTCGCCCACAGCGCGAGCCGGTCCGGGTCGGCGTCGGCGACCCAGCCCAGGCGCCCGGCCAGGTTCGTCTGGATGGCCACCTTCGCCACGTGCGGCAGGTGCGACAGGCGCACCAGCGCGTCGCGATACCAGGACCGGGTCAGCCCCTCGCCCCACGGCGTGAACAGCACCGACAGCGTGTCGCCGGCGGGGTTGTCGGCGACCCAGCCGGTGAACCGGGCCAGCGCGGCGCGGTCCTCGGCGAGCTGCGCCCGGCTGTCGCGCCGCTTCGCGAACGGGCAGTACGGGCAGTCGAAGTTGCAGCTCGCCAGCGGCCCGCGATACAGCAGCAGCAGGTTCACCGCAGCACCGCCCGCGCCATCGCCGCCCGCACCGGCCCCGACACCAGCCACGGCCCGATCGCGTCGCCGTGCGCCAGCCCCTCGTCGGTCAGCGCCACCCGGTGGCCGTCGTCCTTGGCCCAGCCACGGTCGGCCAGCTCGGCCAGGTGCGGGAAGTCGGCGTCCACCGTGGACCCGAACCGGGCCGCATAGCCGGGCAGGTCGACGCCCTCGGCCCGCAGCAGCGACTTCACCAGCCAGCGCAGCCGCTGCTCAGCCTCGTCGAGCGCGAACCCGAACTCGGCGTACGCGAAGTCGGCGGCGGGCCGGGACACGTAGTCGTCGATGATCGCGCGCACCTCGCGCACGCTGACCGCGTAGTCGAACGAGTAGTGCAGGTCGGCGGTGTACGACCGGGCCCCGCAGCCCACGCCGACCATGCCGTCGTCCTGGCAGCAGTAGTCGGCCCCGTCGGGGTCGGGCACGTCGGCGCGGCGGAACTGGCGCATGGACAGCTGCCGGTAACCGGCCTCCCGCAGCAGGTCACGGCCATGGCGGTAGAGGTCGAGGCGCTGGGCGTCCCACGACGCGTCGCGATCCGGCACGGCAGCCGGCGTCGGCGGCAGGTCGGGTGCCCGCCCGGCGGCGGCCGGGCCGGGCAGCGACAGCAGGCCCTCCCGGCGGCCCAGCCCGGTCAGCGGGCGCACGTACAGCGGGTAGAGGTAGACCTCCTCGGGTCGCCAGGTCAGAGCCTCGCGCAGCGAGTAGGTCCAGGTGTCGCGGGTCTGGCCGGGGATGCCGTAGATCAGGTCGACGTTGAGCAGCGGGAACGCGGCTTCGCGTAGCGCGGTCAGGGCCCGGTCGACGTCCGCGCGGCGCTGCGGCCGCCCGGCGGCGTGCGCCTCGGCGTCGAGGAAGCTCTGCACGCCCATGCTGACCCGGTGGGTGCCGTGCGCGGCGAGCACCGCGAGCCGGTCCGGGGTCGCCGTCGCGGGTGAGGTCTCCACGGACAGCTGCGCTGCGGCCGGGTTCAGACCGAGCACGCCGTTGGTGATCGCGAACAGGTCGGCCAGCTCGTCGGCGGTCAGGTGGGTCGGGGTGCCGCCGCCGATCGCGGCGCGGGCGTAGCGGGCCGGGCCGAGTGCCGCCGCGACCTGCTCGGCCTGCACCCGCAGCTGGCGCAGGTACGCGCCGACCTGCTCGGCGGGCGGCTGGGCGCGGGTGAACAGGTTGCAGAAGCCGCACCGCATCTCGCAGAACGGGATGTGCAGGTACAGGAACAGGGCGTCGCGGGGCTGACCGGCCCACACGTCGCGCAGCGCCGGGCGCGGGCGCAGCGGCCGGTACGCCGTCTTGTGCGGGTACGCGTACAGGTAACCCTGGTACGGCGACCCGTCCAGCCCCGTCACCACTCCCCCGGCGACAGCGCGAACTCGGCATACGGCACCGTCCACACCACGTCGTGCCCGACCCGGTGCCCGTGGTGACCGTCCTCGCCGTACGCCGTGCCGTGGTCGGCGCACAGCACCACGAAACACGGCCGCCGACGCCAGGTGAGCAGCGTGAACAGGCGCGGTAGCAGCGTGTCGACGTAGCGCAGCGCGGCCGCGTGACTGTCGGGGCCGTCCTCGGTCGCGCCGGGCAGGTAGTGCCGGTTGGGCTGGTGCAGGGCCGACACGTTGAGGAACGTGAACAGCGGCCTGGCCGCCGGGGCGGCGACGACGCTCTCTTCGAGCTGGTCGAGCTGGTGGCTCAGCGAGTCCGGCTCGGTCACCCCGAACGACGGCCGCCAGTGGTCCTCGGCGAACAGGTCCGGCAGCACGCTGCCCAGCGGCGACAGCCGGTTGAAGAAGCCCACCCCGCCCAGGCACAGCGTGTGATACCCGGCCTTCGCCAGCCCCGTGACCAGGTCAGGCGCGTCGAACACCCAGGTGCCCTCGGCGGTGCTCTCACTGCCGGGAAAGCGCGCCGCGAACAGCCGCTCGTGCGGCCCCGGCGTCACCGGCGTCGGCAGAAACCCCGCGAAGAACGCATGATGTGCCGCATACGTGAAGCTCGCCGGCGTATGCCGCGCCTCCCACCGCCCACCCGGCAGCACCTTGACCACGTGGGGCGTACGCCCCGCCGCCGCCTCCCCCGCCGCGACGTCATACCGCAACGTATCGACCGTGACCAGCGCAATATCCCACGCCCCCACCATGGACGCCATGTCGACGCTCACGCCGCCACCCCGGTGCGGGTGAGGAGGGCGGCGACTTCGGCGTCGTAGGTGTCGCGGCCGTCGACGAGGAGGCCGGGGAGCAGGTCGCCGAAGGCGTTGACCTCGGCGACGGCGTGGGAGCGCCAGCCCGCGGCGAACATCAGGTCGATGCCGGTGTGCAGGCTGCCGGGGAAGCGGGCGGCGACGGCGCGGCAGGTGTCCAGGCCTTCGGCGTAGTGCCGCCCAGCGGCGGCGCGCAGCGCGCACAGGTCGCCGCGTACGCCGCCCAGGTGCAGGTTCGTCATCGGCGAGCGGCTGCCGCGCACCACCACGTGCGACGGTTCGCCCGCCACGGTGACCACGCGCAGGTCGACGACGCGGCCGTCCAGCCCGGCCTTGGGCAGCCAGCGCTGCACCTGCAGCCCGTCGGGGGCGAGTGCGTCCACGATCGCGGCGACGTCGCGCTCGTCGCGGTAGTGCCGCACCCGCAGCGAGTTGAACAGCCGCCCGCCGGACAGCTCCACCGACGTGGTCGCCAGGACCCGGCCGCCGCTGCCGAGCTGCAACGCGATCACCCCGGAGGCCGACGAGCCGTGGCACGGCTTGACGAACACCCGCCGCCAGCCGGTCTCGTCCAGCCACGATCGCAGCTGCGCCCAGCTCGCCGGGGAACCGGGCAGTGCGGCGGGCACGGGGATGCCCGCCGCGAGCAGGCGCGCGTGACAGGCGGCCTTGTCGAACATGACCAGGATCTCGGCCGGGTCGGCCAGCAGCGACGCGCCCTGCTCGCGGGCGGTGTACGCGACCCGGTCCAGGGCGGCGGCGAACCCGGTGTACCAGGCCCGGCCGCCGACGATCTCGCCCGGCTCGGCGACCGCGACGGCACCGCGCAGCAGCCGGTCGACCTCGGCGTCCTCGCCGGGCGACTCGACGCGTACGACGGTGCCGGGCCGCAGCCGCAGCGGAACGCCGGTGAGCACGTCGCGCCAGGACACGATGTCGGGTTCGGACAGCCCCGCGCGTACGGCCGCTGCGGCGAACAGGGTGACGCGGCGGTGGCCGGGGTTGCCGACGACGGTGACGTGCATCTACTCGGAGACCGCGATGTAGCGGTCGTCCCAGTCGCGCTCGTCGGCCCCGGAGGCGTCCAGCTCCACGCCGGACGCGGCCAGCTCGGCGGTCAGCCGTTCCAGCACCGGCGCGCCGATGAAGTGGTGGTGCAGGTCCAGTTTGCGCAGGTGGGTGAGCGGCTGCCCGGCCAGCAGCGCGGCTGCGCCCTCGTCGCTGAGCATGCCCAGCGACAGGTCCAGCTCGCGCAGCCGGGCCACCACCGGCGCACCGGCCAGCGCCACCGCGACCAGGTCGGCGATCTCGGCGTCGCGCAGGGCCAGCGAGGTCAGCGCGGGCAGCCGGGTGCCGGCCAGGATCGGCGCGAGGTCGTCGACGGTCGCGTCGCCGCCGTAGTTCTCGGTGCCGAGCCACAGCTCCAGGTGGGTCAGCGCGGGCAGGTCGCACTCGGCGACGGCGCGCACGACGTCGGCGGGCAGTCCGCCGGACTCGATGGTCAGCGAGCGCAGCGCGGTGTGCCGCAGCGGCTTGAGGCCCAGGCCGGTGGCACCGCGTACGGTCAGCACCTCCAGCAGCGGCAGCGCCTCCAGCAGCGGAGTGATGTCGGCCTGCTGGATCCAGGAGATCTCGCACTCCTCGTACGTCATCTCGCCGAGGAACAGCGCCCGCAGCCGGGTGAACCGCGGCAGCAGGGCAGCGAGCCGCTCGATCGGCGGGGCGCTGTCGTATGCCCCGCCCCAGTTGCCGACGATCAGCGCGGTCACCTGGTTGGCCCATTCCTGCGCAGCCAGCGCTTCGAGCCGTTCCAGGAACTGGCCGGTGTTGTCGTAGTCCGGGTCCTCCAGCCGCCAGGCGGTGCCCGCGTGGGACGCCTTGCCCAGGTCGGCCGGATACTCCGCGACGGGTTTCCCGGCGAACGTCGTGATGTGGGAGCCGATCGTCATGCGCTGCCTCCGCCGGGCCGCATCGGGTCTGGGACGAGGGACATTAACACCCGCCACCGACGCCGCCGCCAAGCGTCCGGCACTCATTCATTGCATTAGATAGTTAAGTTTACTAAACTCCAGGCGTTCCACTCGGAGCGAGCCGCTTCCTCGTCCGAACCCGCACCCGATCGGGCCGCCGCGTGCCCCCGGTCGCCGCCTGCCATCAGGCCGCGCCGGGGAGGGGCGCACCTGCCTGTCCGGTCAGTCGATGTGCCGTGACACCACGTCGCCACGGCACCGGACACTGAAGGGACCCCCATGTCCGACACCACCCAGACCCGCCGCGGTCGCTGGGCCGCCGCCGGGCTCGCCCTGGCCACCGCGGCCGTCGGCGCCGCCGTCGCGCTGGCCCCGGCCACGGCGCAGGCGGTCGTGCTGCCCAACGGCTTCAAGAGCGTGGGCTACATGCCCTCGTGGGCAGGCAACGTCAACACCGTGCAGTACGGCAAGCTGACGCACATCAACTACGCCTTCGTCCTGCCGAACTCCAACGGCAGCCTGCAAGGGCTGGACAACCCGTCCAAGCTGTCCTCGCTGGTCTCGCTGGGCCACGCCAACAACGTGAAGGTCTCCATCGCCGTCGGCGGCTGGAACGACGGCAACGACCAGGCCTTCGAGGACCTGGCCGCCAACGCCACGGCCCGCACCGCGTTCGTCAACAACCTGGTGAACCTCGTCAACCAGTACAACCTCGACGGCGTCGACATCGACTGGGAGTACCCGGACACCACCGCCGAGAGCAACAACTACACGGCGCTGATGAACCAGCTCAGCACCGCCATGCACACCCGGGGCAAGCTGCTCACCGCCGCCGTGGTGTCCGAGGGCAGCACCGCCAACTTCGTGCAGCCCGCGGTGTTCAGCGCGGTCGACTGGCTGAACATCATGGCGTACGACGGCGGCAGCCCGCACGCCAACTACAACTGGTCGATCAACGCGGTCAACTCGTGGAAGTCCCGCGGCCTGCCCGCCAGCAAGGCCGTGCTGGGCGTGCCGTTCTACAGCCGCCCGACGTACTACACGTACAGCCAGCTCGTCGCGATAGACCCGGCCAACGCCAACCGCGACTGCACCACGGTCAGCGGTGTGCAGCAGTGCTACAACGGCCTGCCGACCATCCGCAGCAAGACCGCGTGGGCCAAGGCCAACGCCGGCGGCATCATGAACTGGGAGCTGTCCCAGGACACCACCGGCTCGACGTCGCTGGTCAGCGCGATCTACGAGGTCGCCATCGGCGGCACCACCCCGCCGTCGTCGCCGCCCCCGGGCGGCCGCACCGGCCGCATCGTCGGCCAGGCGTCGGGCAAGTGCGTCGACGTCGCCGCCGCCTCCACCGCCAACGGCACCGCGATCCAGCTCTACACCTGCAACGGCACCACGGCGCAGAACTGGACCATCGGCACCGACGGCACCGTCCGCGCGCTGGGCAAGTGCATGGACGTCACCAGCGCCTCCACCGCCAACGGCGCCCTGATCCAGCTCTGGGACTGCAACGGCTCCGGCGCCCAGGTCTGGCAGCCGCAGTCCAACGGCAACCTGCGCAACCCCGTCTCCGCCAAGTGCCTGGACGCCAAGGACCTGGGCACCGCCGACGGCACCCGCCTGCAGATCTGGACCTGCGCCGCCTCCGGCAACCAGATCTGGACCCTGCCCTGATTTGTCGATCATGAACTTATGGGCGTGTTCAACGGCGTGTCACCACCCATAACTTCATGATCACCCGAAAGGGACGGGCCCGCACCGGCGACGGTGCGGGCCCGTTCGCGTCCATCGATCCACATTGTAATTTAGTTTCTTCGATGGTTGACTGAGTGGAGGTTTTTGCCGAGGACGGAACGGATGATCTGCATGGGCAAGCAGTTGAGGCGCGGGCTGGTCGCCATCGCGCTCGCGGTGACCGGCGCGGCTGCCGCACCGGCGGCCGACGCCGCGGCGGCCGAGCCGGGCATGAACGTCGTCTGGTCCACCGACTTCAGCAACGGCTGGGCGGGGTGGCTCAGCACTCCGTGGAACGACCAGCCGCAGGGGGCGGTGGCCAGGCCGACGGTGCGGCCCTCGCCCGACGGGCAGGGCATGGCCGGGCGCTTCTACCTGGCCGGAGGCCAGCAGCGCAACGAGTCGCAGCCCACCGCGGCGCAGAACATCACCGAGGGCCAGACGCTGATCGTCCGGTTCACCGACTACCTGCCCGCCGGTTTCCCGACCGCCACCAGCGACTGGCAGGTCGTCATGCAGTTCAAGAACGCGTCGACCGGCTCCCCGCCGATCGAGATCAAGATCGGCCACGGCAAGTACTACCTCGACGGCAACAACGGGGCCTGGCACTACGACATCGGCGACGCGATCGCCGGGCGATCCACCACCATCACGGTGCGGGTCAAGTTCTCGGTCAGCGCCGCCACCGCGGTGATGGACGCCTGGCACAACGGCAACCAGACGGTCTTCGGCCAGCACCCGAAGGGCGCGGGCACGCTCTACTCCGGCCAGTCCAGCTACCTCAAGACCGGCCTGTACCGCAGCACCGGGATCAGCCAGCCCGGCGAGCGGTTCATGAAAAGCCTGATCATCGGCACTCCCGGCAGCACGCCGCCGCCCCCGGTGCCCGGAGTCGAGTACCACGCGGGCTCGTCGACCGACGTCAACGGCGACGGCAAGGCCGACATCGTCACCTTCACCAGGGGAACCACCAACGACGTCTACGCCGCCACCTCCACCGGCGCCGCCTTCGCGGGCACCACGGTCAAGTGGAACGACTACTTCGGCGTCGACGGCGAGCAGCAGTCCACCGGCGACTTCAACGGCGACGGCAAGGACGACATCGTCACCTTCCCCAAGGGGACGACCGACGACGTGTACGTCGGCCTGTCCACCGGCACCGGCTTCGCCCCCGGCGCCAAGTGGCACGACGCCTTCTCACCCGGCGCGCAGGTCCCCGCCGTCGGCGACGTGAACGGCGACGGCAGGGACGACATCGTCAGCTTCAGCCACGACACCGACGCCGACGTCCACGTGGCCCTGTCCACCGGCAGCGGCTTCGGACCGGCCGCCAAATGGAACGAGTTCTTCGCACCCGCCGGGGAGTATCCGGGCGTCGCCGACGTCAACGGCGACGGCAGGGACGACATCGTCGTGTTCACCCAGGGCACGAACGCCGACGTGTACGTCGGCCTGTCCACCGGCACCGCGTTCGCCGGCGGCGCGCTCTGGCACGACCTGTTCGCGGTCGGCGCGGAGCAGCCCCGGCTCGGCGACGTCACCGGCGACGGCAAGGCCGACATCGTCACGTTCACCTGCGACGCCAACGCCGACGTGTACGTGGCCGCCGCCAACGGCAGCGCGTTCGTCGGCACCGCCGTCAAGTGGAACGACTTCTTCTGCCTCGCCGGGGAGTTCCCCTACCTCGGCGACGTCAACGGCGACGGCAGGGACGACATCATCGTGTTCACCAAGGGCACGACCAACGACGTGTACGTCGGCCTGTCCACCGGCACCGGTTTCCTCGGCGGCGTGAAGTGGCACGACTTCTTCGGCCTGACCGGCGAGAACACCCTGTAGCGCGCAGCGTGGCCCGCACCGTCGCGGCGGTGCGGGCCACGTGGTCACCGCCAGCCGTGAACCGGTTCGAAGCCGAGCACGCGGCGGGCCTTGTCGATCGACAGCAGGGTCTCGTTGCCGGCGACCGGGCGCTGCCAGGGCAGGTCCGGGAAGACCTCGGCGGCCAGGTCGACGGTCTCGCGGCGCATCACGGTGTCGGCGTTGGCGATGATGAAGACCTCCAGGCCGGGCCGGGTGTACTCCAGCGCCCGCCGCACCGCCTGCGCGCCGTCGCGGCAGTCGATGTACGACCACAGGTTCCACATCCGGGCCTTCGGGTCGTCCTGCCAGGACGCGAAGTTCGCGTAGTCGCCGGGCTCCATCACGTTCGAGAAGCGCAGACCGATCATCTTCAGCTCCGGGTCCCACCGGCAGAACTGCGCGGCCATCTGCTCGTCGAGGTGCTTGGCCAGGGAGTACGCCGTCTCCGGCCGTCCCGCGTACTCCTCGTCCACCGGCAGGTACGGCGGCGGGGTGTCGAAGGGCAGCCCGAGCACCGTCTCACTGGACGCCCACACCACATTGCGAATCCCGGCCGCCCGGGCCGCCGCGAACACGTTGTAGCTGACCGTGACGTTGTTGGCGAACGTCGCCGCGTTGCCGGTCATGCCCGGCCCCGGGATCGCCGCGAGATGCACCACCGCGTCCACCTTCGCGTACCGGCTGTCGATCGCGCTGAACGCCTCCACCGCCTGGCCGTAGTCGGTGAAGTCGATCCGGGTGTAGGGGCACAGCTGCTCCCGTGGCGGTGCCACGTCCAGGTTCACCACGTCGTATCCGTTGTCGAGCAGGTCTCGCACCACCGCCCGGCCCAGCTTGCCACTGCCGCCGGTCACTGCCACAAGTGTCATCGTCCACACCTCTCCCGAAGATCCCCGACAACGTATCCCGGCCCCGAACGGGAGCGCCCGCTCCGGTGGCACATTCCGGAGCGGGCGCGGCACAGGGTGAGATCAGTGGTCGTGATCGTGGTCGCGACCGCGGCGGCCCCACGGACCCGTGATCGCCACGACGAGGCCGTCGGCCTGGATGCCCGCGAACAGGATGCGGCCGTCCTGGCTGAACACCGGGCCGGCGAACTCGCTGTCGCTGAGCTCGTTGCGGGCCAGCGGGTAGGTGACGCCCCTGTCGCTGACGCCGACCAGGTGCGACAGGCCCTCGCCGTCCTCGGCGAGGATGATGCCGCCGTACGGCGAGACGGTGATGTTGTCGGGGCCGTCGTAGTGGCCCTCGGCCTTCGGGTCCGGGTTCAGCCCGAAGATGGTCTTGAGCTCGATCGTCTCGCGCCGCGGATCGTAGAACCAGACCTGGCCGTCGTGCTCGTGCACGCTGCCGTCGGTGATCCGGGCGTAGCTGGAGACGAAGTAGACACCGCCGTCGCCGTACCACTGGCCTTCGAGCTTTCGGGCGCGGGTGACCTGGTCGTTGGTGAACTGCCTGCGCACCGAGACCGTGGTCGCCAGCCGGTCGGGCACGTCCACCCAGCTCGCCTTGTACGTCGTGCCCGGCTCGGTGGCCGCCGACAGGTCGGCGATGTGCAGGCCGTCCAGGGTCGCCGCCAGGGCCTGCAGGCGGCCGGCGGTGTCGCCGCCCTCGCTGAGGGCGAGTTTGCGCAGCGCGCCGTCGCGTCCCTTGAAGTGCTTCGGCGGGACCCAGCGCAGGTAGAGCCCGTTCGGGCCGCTGGCGTCCTCGGTCAGGTAGATCTCGTCGGTGCGCGGGTCGACGGCGACGGCCTCGTGGGCGTACCGGCCGAGGAACCTCAGCGGCACCGGGTCGAGGTTGGCCTCGGCGTCGAACGGGTCGACCTCGAACACCCAGCCGTGGTCCTGCTGGAAGTCGCCTTCCTTGCGCTGCTCGGTCTCCTCGCAGGTCAGCCAGGTGCCCCACGGGGTGATGCCCCCCGCGCAGTTGTTGTGCGTACCGGCCAGGCTGACGTACTCGCGGACCCGGTTGCCGTGGTGGTCGACCTCGATGTTGGTGGTGCCGCCGCCCGCGCCCGGGTCGAACGTGAAGCCGGGGCGCGCGGGCACCCGGAACGGCTCGTCGCCGCCGACCTCATGGTTGTTGACGAGGGTGAAGCCGCGGCGGGTGCTGAAGCAGGCGGTGCCGTCGGGGTCACTCGGGGTCGGCTCGCCGGTCGACAGCAGGGTCTTGCCCGCCTCGGCGACGATCCGGTAGGAGAAGCCCTCGGGCAGGGACAGGATGCCCGCCGGGTCGGGGACCAGCGGACCGTAGCCGGGCACGGTCGGATGGGCGTACGCGGGACCGGCGACCGCCTGGATGCTGCCGGCGAACGCGATGCCCAGGCCGGCGAGGGTGCCGGCGCGCAGCACGTTGCGGCGTGACAGAGGGGTGTGCACGGATAGCTGCCTTTCGATGGGCCTTCATGTCTACCCGTGACATGCAAGTCCGCATCCGGTAACAGCCCGCGCGCACCGCGCCAAGATCAGGCCAACAACAGGCAAACGTTGCCTACGTCGGCCTGTGTGCCCAGCTCAGCCCGCTGTCACGTCCCTGTCGAGCAGCGCCTCGGCCAGCTCGCACACCGCTACCAGCCGCCAGGTGATCTGGTCGGCGCGCCGCCAGTCCAGCGCCGTGACGTCGGGCAGGTTCCAGCCCAGCGCGGTCGCCTTGTCGGTGAGCCCGTCGGCGTAGCAGGCGAGCTCGACCAGCGGCGGCCTCCGCTCGGGGTCGAGGGCGTCGCCGACGCTGGCCGTCGCCTGGTCGAGGATGGCGAGCACGCCCGGGTCGGCCGCGGCGGCGGCACGGCCGGCGTCGCCGACGACGCGGGCGTAGCGCGCGAGCACCGAGCGGGCTTGGTCTGGGCTGGTGGGGCCACGGTCCATGCCGCGAGATTAGGTCAGCATCGGGGCCTTGAATGCGGCCTGGCGTCCGTTATGACCGAACAGAGGACAACGCTGCCCGACCGGTCCCACCCGCAGGAGGGACAGCCGGGTCGACACCGGCCGATGGGCGCGACCGGTCAGGTCGCGCCCATCGGCCGGTCGGCGGTCAGTCCCGCGAGACCGGGCGTCGCGCGGAGTTCGGCAGCGGCTGGGTCTGGTCGCTGTCGAAGCCGGGCACCAGCGGCACCGGGTACTCGTCCGGCTCGGCCGGGGCCTGGTACAGGTTCGGGTCGGCGGGCGCCGCCTTCTGGTTCGAGTCGGCGGGCGCCGCGTTCTGCGACGGGTACACGGTGCCGGTGGGCCGGTCGGCGAGTACCCGGGTCGCGTCGGCCTGCCCGGCGGCGTACGCGCGGGCGTGCTCGGCGACGCGGGTCGACTCCTCGCCGGCCCGGTCGAGCCAGGTGTCCCAGCGCGACTGCATCGGGCGGACCAGCCCGCCGCCGACGCCCACGATCAGGATGCCCGCGACGGTCGCCAGCACCGCGATCAGGATCGGCATGGTCACCGTGGTCAGCCTTCGTGAACTGTCGGCAGGGTGCTGTTGCTGGTGAGTGAGGGAACGTGACACGGGTTGTCTCCCCGCAGGCGTGGGCGCAGGGGCATGATGGATGGGCCCGGACCGAGGAGGGGATGAGTCCAGCCTCGGTCCGGGCGCTCGTTCCCGGCCGCACGGGGGGCTACGTCGGGTGTCCCATCTGCTTTGTGCAACGACGCTCACCTTCGGCGGTTAGCGGCCCCTGCGGCAGGTGTTCAGCGTTGCAGGCGGTGCGAGGTTGCGCTAGCAACGGTCGGTGATAGTCCTCGCACGTGCGAGATTTGGGCGTTTGCTGAGGTTGAGCCGTCGATTAGCTTGATCGGTTAAGCCGAAAGTTCTTTACCGGTCAGGTACTTTCGGCTGACGGATGTCCCGCCGTGTCCGGTTTGCGACTTTGTACAGTCGGAACTGCAATACCGGGTTGCACACCCCAACCACACATACACGCAGTTAGATCTACGACTGCATCCGTCACTCAGCGTGATTCGGCCCGTTCCACGGCACCCGCAACTCCACCCGATCCGCCGGCCACACCCGCACCACACCCCGATGCGACACCCGCACCATCCACGCACCCCGCGGCAAATCCAGCTCCCGCCGCTCCGCCGCCGTCGCCGCATCCACCACGATGTGCGCGCCCAGCGGCAGCAGCACAAGCTCCCGCTCCCCCGGCTGCGGCAGGATCCGGGCCCGCTGGCCCTTCTTCTGCTCGAGCAGGCCTTCGGTCAGCAGAACGCCCATCGCCCGGCGGATCGTCGCCAGACCGATGGAGTAGTCGTGGCCCAGGTCCAGGACCGACGGCAGGAACCCCGTAGCCGACCACTCGCCGTCGCCGATACGGCGGCGCAGCGAGTCCGCGACCTGGTGAAAGATGGGGACCTTCGACTCTTCGTCGATATCGCCCGCATGCACACCCGGACGCTATGAACCGGTCGTGACCTTGCATCCTTGCATCTTTGGACTCAAAGTTGAGGGCCTGCTTCTGGTGCGACCCGGACTGCGAGGCCCTGATGCCCGACGAGTACACCCGATTCGGTCAGGATCGTGATCGCCTGCCTGACCGTGGGGGTGCTGACGCCGTACTGCGCGGCCAGCTCCTTGGTCGTGGGCAGTTTCTGCCCAGGTGCGAGGGCTCCGGATGTGATCTGTTCTCGGATCTCGCGGATGATGCGACGGTAGTGCGGTTCGGACGGTGCCACGGTGTTCTCCCAGCTCGACACCGTCATCCTGACCCAGCCCCTGTCGGCTTGCAAGCAATGCCATCTTCGATGTCAGCCTTGACTTTGCAATCAAAGATTGTAACGTCGGCCCTGAGCTGCCCGACTCTCCCAGCTCGACAACTGTGCGGGTCGGGCGGCTCCCTGGAGACCGCCTCGCCGTGGCGGCAGAGTGACGACGCGGCGGGGCCCTTCCGTCCGCGAGAGGCCGTGATGATCCGGATCGGCGAACCTCCCCGGCTCACCTACCGGCAGTGTGTGGTGCGGTGGATGGGCCGCCCGATTCTGCTCGCGGCTTTCCTGCCCTACGCCCTGCTCGTCGCCGTCCTCGCCCCGGTGATCTGACCGGCCGCGTGTCGGCCTCACGTCTGGAGTAATCGTGGAGATCGAAACCAAGGGCTTCCGGGTCGACCTGACCGACGCCCGCTGGTTTAAGAGCACCAGGTCGGGCCCGAACTGCGACAACTGCGTCGAGGTCGCGTTCGTCGGCGGGGCCATCGCGATGCGGGACTCGAAGAATCCGACCGGCCCGGCACTGATCTTCACGCCGGACGAGTGGGACGCGTTTGTGGAAGGCGCGAAGGACGGCGAGTTCGACCTGTAACCACCAGCGAGGGCGCGGCAGACGATGCCGCGCCCTTCACCTTTCCCGGAGGTAATGATGGTCAGACGTGTACCAGAAGCCACCCAGCTCAACTGGGGTGCCGCCGCCGCCCGCGCACTCATCCGCATCGAAGGCAACCTCGCCGAGGTACGGGCCGGCGAGACGCTTCACCTACCGGACATCGGCGAGGCCACGATCCAGGCGGCGTGGGACAGCGGTACGCCGAAGCAGCCGACGCGCTGGGCGACATGCAAGGCCGCAGACGGGCGGGTTCACCACGTCATCGTGAGGCCCGGCGGTCCCGCTTCGCTTCGTTGACCGCTTCGCGTACCTGCGGGTTGAGCGCTTTACGGACGGTTTCTTTGCTGTAGCCGGTGATCTTCACGATGTCGACCTGCCGCATGCCCTCATTGCGGGCGCGGCGCAGGCCCTCGTCTCGGACGCGAAGACGTTCCGCGTCTGCCGCGTCGAGCTGGGCCCCGGCCGCGTCGTAGGCGGCGATCAGGTCGCGCAGCTCGTCCTCGGTCATGTCGCGATGTTGGCAGGGGTGTATTGGCATGTCAACCATGGCTCATTCAGCTTAGGCCAACCCGGGGTTGCCAGACAACCCAGGGTTGGCCTACGGTTGTCCTATGACGAACATCGCCGAGATCTGGACCTGGATCGAGACCAACAGCCAGACCGCCGCCACGCTGGCTGGCGGACTCATCGTGCTGGTCCTCGTTCTGCTCCTCGTTCGCGCCTTCCGCCGCGGCGGCGTCGACTCCGCGACCATGCTGATCGCCGCGCCGCTCGTCATCGCCTGGGAGGCCGAGGGCATCTTCGAGGTCCTCCTCGGCACAGACGCACCTTGGTTTCTCGCGCTCGCCGGGTGCGGTATGACCAGCATGGTCATGGTCAACCTGGGCGCGAAAGGCCACAAGCACTTCAAGAAGTACGGCACCATCGGGCCCAACGGGCGCACCGTCTGGTACCTCGCCATCCCCGTCGGTGTCATCGTCGCCGCATCGGCCACCACCGCGTCGATGCAGGGTCTGCGGATCCTAATCCCGGTCCTCGGCGCGACGCTGTGGTGGTCGGAGTACCGCCCAGATGAGGTCGACGGTGAGCGGCGTAAGCGCGGTGGTTCGTGGGTGTGGACACCGCGGCGAATCTTCGTTCGGTGGGGATGGATCAGCCCCAACCCGGACGACATCGTGACCCTTGCCCACGACCGCGGTGTAAGGCGTCTCGTTCGCGCCCAGTACGCGCTCCAGTACGGCTGGTTTGGATCGCGCTCCTGGCGCGCCGGGCGCGTCCGCCGAGCAGCCCGAGACGCGAACGACGCGATGGTCCAGGCCGCCCACGAGCAGATGCGCCGCGTGAAGCTCGTCGTCGAAATGACCGCGCCCGACTACGAGCCTCCGCAGCCGGAGCAGGCCACGAAAAGCGCCGACGATGCAGCAGAAACACCGCACGAGCCCAAGCCCCGTACGAAGAGCAACCCGGCGCGGGCGAAGGCCGCAGGCACCACCGCGAAGAAGTGGGTGCCGGCGGAAGACCTTGCCGCAGAGGTTCGCGCGTTCCAGCACCGCAACCCCGGTGCGTCTGTGGCGCAGGCGGCACGTGCCCTCGGGTACGACGTCCGGCACGTCCAGAAGACGGTGAAAGCGGCCGAGACCATCGCACCAAACACCGCACCCGCGATGGCGACCGCCACCGCGTAGCAAGAACCCTCCCTACCCGAGGAAGGACCCCGCTATGGGCCTGTTCAGCAGCAGGAAGAAGGAATGGACGTGCAGCGCCGGACAAGGCGGCTGGACGCTCACGGACGTCTCAGGGGGCGGCCGGAAGACCGCGGCAATCCGGAAGGAGAACCCGACCCCGCCTCGCAAGGCGGGTCGGCTGCCCAATCGGCCAGCTTGACGGCCTCCGTGGGACCGGAACCAGCACGCCCGGTCCCCGCGGTGGCCGCCAGACAGGCGGTCGGCACCACCAGCCCTTGGAGAAGACATGGCGAAGTCCGAGAAGCACGCCCGCGACGAGAAGCACGCCGAGAACGTCGCCCGGAAGCACTTCGGAAAGGACGGCAACGGCGTCGGCCGGGAACTCGTGAACGAGAAGCCGACGCCCGACCGCACGCACATCCGCAAGAAGTAGCAGCTCCGGCAACTACCGCGCGGGCTGGGACTCAGCACCCAGCCCGCGCGGAGACCACAGAGCGGCCACCACCGAGAGGAAAACTCATGCCAACCCTCTACATCACGCGCGGGCTGCCCAGCTCGGGCAAGTCCACGTGGGCCGAGCAGCAGCAGGCCGCCGACCCGACGATCAGCCTGGCTGGCCGGGACCGCGTACGCCGGATGCTCAGCCTGGCACCGTGGCCGTACGGCGACGAGGACGCCCTGGCCGAGGCGGAGCGGCGGTGCACGATCGCCCAGGCTGCGGTCATCCGCCGCCTGCTGGAGGACGGATGCAGCGTCATCGTCGATGACACGTCCCTGCTCCGCTCGCACGTCGAGGGCCTGGCTGAGCTGGCCGAGGACTTGGAAGAGGTCGACGTCTACGTCGTCAGCCGATTCTTGGACGTGCCGGTCGAGGAGTGCATCCGGCGCGACGTCCTACGGCCTGAGGCCGAGCAGGCGGGCGCGGACCGCATCCGGGCGATGTGGCAGCGGCACCTCGACGACCTGGCCATGAGCAGCCTGCAAAGCCGCTGACCGTCCGGGCAGTCACCGTCGGGCCGGATCCTGCAGTCCCGGCCCGCGCGGTGGCCGCCAGCGGGGCGACCAGACACAGAAGGAGAGCAGCCATGGCCAAGAAATTCCCCACCGCGCAGGACATCTCCGCCGAGGCCAAGGCCCGTGGGCTGAACGCGCCGGGCAAGTTCGACGAGCGGACGGCGTTCATTGCAGCCCGGACGCGCGAGGTGGCCCTGGAGGAGCACATCTCCGAGCTGCGCGACATCGCCAAGCACGGCTACGGCATCTGACCCGACCATGCGCGGGGCGCACCCCACCTAGACAGTCCGGTGCGCCCCGCCTCCACCAGCAGATAGAGGACACCATCATGACAATCGACCCGGACACCCCGGTCGACTGGGACGCCGAACTCGCCGACCTGGTCGAACCCACACCGGTCGACACCGCCGGCGACTACAGTGCGCCGAAGCACGCCGACCGTCAGCCGATCCTGCCGAAGTGGCTGCGCTCGACGGAGGCGTTCAAGGCGCAGATGCGCTGGGCCGCCGAGAACGCCGCGCACCGCGCCGGGTACCACGCGGTGCGCCTGCCGCTGTACGCCACGCGCCTCATCGCCCGGTCGCCCCGTGGCCTGGGGCGGGTGCTGCGCGGCTGGCTGGCGTGGATGCTGGACTGGGACGGACGCCAGGTCGTACGGTCCGCGGTCGCGGTGTCAGGCGACGGCATGGCCCGCAGCCAGTACGTGACCCTCGCCGATGAGCGTGGACGGCGAGTCGGGGCGAGGCTGCGGGCTTCCGGGCTGGGCGTGCTCGTGGCCGGTGCCGGGGGCGTGGCCGTGCTGGCGTCGCCCGCGTGGGTGCAACTGCTGACCGCGGGCCTGGCCGTGGCCAGCCTCGGTGCGGTTGGTGGCCGCCCTGACGCGCCGCTGGCCAGCTCCGCTGTCGTCACCAGCAGGGTCGCCAGGCTGCACAGCGAGACCGTCCAGCAGGCGCTGTTGTCTATCGGCATCGCCGGGATCAACCGTGCCCCGAAGTCGATCGGCTGGCCCGCCCCGATCCAGCGTGACGGCGCGGGCTGGCGGGCCGAGGTCGACCTGCCGCCGGGCGTGACCGCGGGCGACGTCATCGAGCGGCGCGAGGCCCTGGCGTCGGCGCTGTCGCGGCCGCTGGGCTGCGTGTGGCCGGAGGGCGCGCCGTCGGTGCACCCGGGGCGGCTGGTCCTATGGGTCGGTGACCGGGAGATGTCGAAGTCACCGAACCCGCCGTGGCCGCTGGCGAAGGCGGGCAGGGTGAACCTGTTCGAGCCGTTCGCGTTCGGCACGGATCCGCGCGGCCGGGCCGCCCCGGTCACGTTGATGTACGCATCGGCGGCGATCGGCTCCATCCCGCGCATGGGTAAGACGTTCAGCCTGCGTCTGCTGCTGCTGGCGGCGTGCCTGGACCTGAGGGCGCAGGTGTGGGCGTTCGACCTGAAAGGTACCGGCGACTTCCGTCCGTTGCAGCCGGTCGCGCACCGGTACCGGGCCGGCGACGACGGCGAGGACATCGAGTACGCACTGGCCGCGTTGTCCGAGCTGCACACCGAGATGGGCCGCCGGACCCGCGTCCTGCGGGGTCTGCCGTCGGACCTGGTCCCGGAGTCGAAGGTCACCGACCAGCTCGCCGACAACACGCAGCTGGGCTTGTGCCCGGTCGTCGTCGGGGTGGACGAGTGCCAGCGCTGGTTCGAGCACCCGGAGCACGGCGAGGCTATCCAGGCGATTTGCGAGGACCTGGTGCGCCGCGGCCCGGCCGTCGGGATCATGATGCTGTTTGCGACCCAGCGCCCGGACGCGAAGTCCTTGCCGCCGGTCATCAGCAGCAACGTCGTCCTGCGGTACGCGATGAAGGTCATGACCCACACCGCGAACGACATGATCCTCGGCTCCGGTGCCAGCAGCAGCGGCATCAAGGCCCACCAGTTCGCCCGCTCCGACCGGGGCATCGGCTACCTGGCTGGTGAGGGCGACGACCCGCAAATCGTCCGCACCCACTACGTCGACGCGGTCGTCGCGGAGCAGGTCGTCACCCGCGCCCGCGCGGCACGGGAGGCAGCGGGGACGCTGTCCGGCTACGCCCTCGGCGTCGAGCAGGACGTACAGGCCGGGCCGTCCCATGACGTGCTCGCCGACGTCCTGAGTGTCATTGCCGACAAGGCGTGGCTGGAGTCCATCGCTGAGCGGCTGGCCGAGCTCCGCCCCGCATACGAGGGCTGGGACAAGACCAACGTGTCGGCGGCGCTGCGGCCGTACGGCATCGTGCCGGCGCAGACGTGGCTGACCGATTCGGCGACTGGCAAGGGCGCGAACCGGTACGGGGTCACGGCCGAGGCGATCCGCAGAGCAATCGCGGAGCGTGACGGAAAACGGCGCAAGTAGACGGCCCGAACTGGCCGCGAATCTAGCGGCGGCGGCGCTAGGTCTAGCGCACCTGCTAGCGCATCGCATACTGCCTGACCAGCGGCCTAGTAACTAGCGAGCATCCCGGCAGCACCGCAGATCACACCCACGGAGGCACTTCATGAACCCTCGGCAGAAGCTAGGAGCACCCCACGCCACCGTCACGGCGGGTAACGCCGAGGTGGTGCGCCGCGGCAACCAGGTCACCATCACGGGCACGCCCACTGCGGTCGGCAAGGTCCTCGACGAGATGAAGTCGGAGGGTCGGCTCGCCTGGTTTGAGGGCCCGGCCCGGACGCAGACGCCTGGCCGGGTCACCGTCAACGCCGGGCTGGTCCGGCAGCGGCCGTCGGCCCGCACGGTCGCGGCGGTCGCCGGCGGCGGGGCGGTCGTCCTGGGCGGTGTCGGCTGGGCCGTCTACGAGGTCGTAACGGCGATCGTCGAGCACGCCGCGGTCATCATCGGTGGCTTGCTGGTCGTCGTGGTCGTCTTGGTCGTCGTCGGCAAGGCGGCTGGCGGCGGCACGTTCAGTGGCACGTTTCAGGGGCGGATGGACTAGTGGGAGTTGATGGCGGGGGCGCATTGGGCTCTCCGCCAGGTGGTGGACTGGCAGCCGGGCGCGGATCGGGGATGATGCGGTGATGAAGTGCGACGTCTGCGGACACCCCCGCCACGTTCCAACAGGTGCGTACATGCGGATGGGGTGCATCTCGAAGGGTTGTGGCTGCTTCCGGTACACCGACAAGGACGGGCAGCTGCTTCGTGTCGGCCCATCGGTCCGGTCGTCTCGTGAGCCCGAGGTGCGTCCGTCGCGCGGTAATCCGAAGGTGCAGCCGCCCGCTGGCCCGGACACGGGTTCTTCGCCGTCTGGTCCGAGGTGACTGCCGTGGACGAGGAACTGGCTGAGGTTCTGGCCGACACGTATGGGCTGACCACCCCAGACATGGTGTGGATGTTCACCGAGATCCACGGGATCGTGAGTGTCGCGCTGGCGCAGGAGGCGGACGGCGTGGCTGTGGACGTGGAGGAGATGGTGGCCCGGCATGTTCACGAGACGGTTAGTCGGCTTACGGGGGCGGACATTCCGGTGGACAAAACCGGGCCCGAAATCGCGTAACCGCAGGCCAGCATCCACAGCCCTGTGGACAAGACGGCGGACATCGAGCCGCTGCCAATCCGGCGGCGGCTCGCCTGATTGACACCCGCCCACAAGGTCCACATCGGCTCGCACATCCGTACAGGCTTTGTCCCCACCCCGGTACCACCCAGCATCACGGGCACCCGCCACGCCGAGACCGGGATACGGTCGCAGCCCGGCAAAGGAGGCGGACCATGGACAACCTCAGCGACGGATACCTCGAATACGCCATCGTCACGACACTGCCCGACGGGTCGAAGTTCTACGAGCCCGAGCAGTCGAAGACGATCGCGCTTGGCCAAGCCGCGCGGATCACGCAGCACTCGCCCAACCTCCCGCCCGCCTACGTCGCACGCCGCGTCGTGGTCGAGGGTCCGTGGGAGGAGGGGATTGTCGGCGATGACTGGGGCGTGAAGCGCACCTGGGACGACGGCTACTCGGAGGTTGAGGAGTTCGACTCACGGGCTCGTGCTGACCGGACCGCCAGCCTGTCCCCGGTGGCGAAGGAGACATGCAAGGCCGTGGTTGTGTCTCGGCGGGTGACAGTCAGCGAGTGGGTGCGCGACAGCGAATGATCCGAAAGCCGCCCTCGCCACGGTGAGGGCGGCTTTGTGCTGTCCGACAGCTGACACAAGGGACTGTAGACGCCCTACACTTACATGTGTAGACTGCCTACATGACGTTCTTCCGGATCCAGCCCGCAGACCGCGACACCGCACTCCTCCTCGACGAGGACAACTGGCAGTCGCGCAACTGGAACGACGAGTGGGCCCCGGCCCGCCACGGCGTGTCCGTCTGCGGCTCGATCGACGGGCTCGTCGAGTACTTCCGCACCGCCGCCGGCTGGGTCGACGAGGCCTGCGTCGTCGTCGAACTGGACGGCTACCACTCGGACGACACCGACGAGGACGCCCACGCGGGCGCACTGCTCGTCTGCCCGACCCGGATCGTCTCCGTTACCCCGGTCAGCGCCGAGCTGATCGACCGCATCTACGCCTGAGGAGCCAGCATGCCCACCACCGCCGAAGACCTGCGCCCCTTCCTCGGCCCCGCCTGGGACCAGCTAACCCCGGACCAGCGTGACCGCGTTGCCGAGGAGAACGACAGGATTCACGCGCGCTACGCCGACCCTGACCAGGAGGACGAGCACCAGGCCGCACTGAACGCTGCCGTCGAGTACCTGCTCGGCGAGGTGACCATCGATGATGCGGGTGCTTCATACGCTGCCGCCCGCCGTGAGGCTGCGCGTCTGCTCGTCCCAGCCCGCCAGATTGCGGCTATGGCCAGCGCGGACGGCATGCCTGATGCGCAGGCTGCGCGCCGCTCTGGCGTGGACCGGATGACACTGCTCAAGGACCTCGGTAAGCGGTAACGATCTGTCGCCCAGATGACACATCCTCGTGTAGACGGTCTACAGTTTCGAGTGTAGGCTGACTACAGCAAGGCAAGCTGAAAACTCAACAAAGGAGGTCCACATGGACTACACCGGCGACGCCACCGTCACCAACACCACGACCTACTACGTCGAGGGCTGGGACACCGGGACCGAGACCTGGACCCGCATCAGCGGCAGCCAGGCCGAGACCGAAGACGGCGGCTTCTGGAACGCGATCAACGCAGCCAGCTATGGCACGGGGATCAAGCGCCAGGGAAGCCAGGTCCGCATCGTCGAGGAGATCGTGATGCGCGCCCAGCGGGTCTACCCCTGGCAGTAGCCCAGTGACCAGGAGCCCCGCCCACCACGGGCGGGGCCCTGGACCTCCTCACCACCCGAAGGGACGCGACATGCCCACCCCCGAGCTGGTCACCGTATGGATCGGGCACCCCCGCTACGAGGAGCTGCTCGGCCCGGTCCGCGCCGACACCGCGCTGCTCCGCCAGATGTGGCTCGACGCCGAGTCGGAACTGGACGAACAGCCGGGCAAGCTGTGGTGCGTCTCCGTCGTCGACGGCCGGGCCGGAGCGTGGGCGGCGGCGGTCGAGGACTGCGGCGTGCTGCGCTGCTGCAACTCCTACGAGGTTCCCGCCTACCGCGGGCGCGGGCTCTACGCCGCGGCGTACGCGCACCGGCACGCCACGATCGTCGCGCCGAGCACTCTGCCCGCGATCACCTACGTGTACGACCAGCCGCTGCCGCTGCACCTGGCCGACGGCTGGGCCGTCACCGCGAGCGGCACCAGCACGGTGTCCGAGCCGGACGGCGACGGCAGGTTCGAGCACCGCTGGCACGCGATGCGGCGCTGAGTCCGGACACGAAGAAACGGCCCCGTCCTCACGCCGAAGCGGAGGACGGGGCCTTCTCCCATGGCTCGCACCACACGTAAGCCTACGACTTAGTCGATGCTGTGTCCAGGACGCCCAAGGCTTCCAGCGACGCGGGCCAGGTGCCGCGCGATGTCAATGCCGTAGAACTCCACAGCTAGGCCAGCAGCCCCGAACGCCGACACCACCAGGCCGAGAACACCCATTGCCGCAACAGGTCCAGCAAACTCTGCAGTGACGGTCACTTCGATCAACTCGCCCCCGTGGTCGACCTCGGCACGCGGGTAGGTGGCCTGGATTGCCGCTGTTGCGGCGGCAGACGTCTCATCGCTCACGGACTCGGAGTCGATAGCCCCGAGGCGAACCCGAACGATGTAGTTGTCGCCCATCGATGCTCCTCTCCTGACCACTCGGCTCGCCATCATCGTAGAACCGAGCGCCGACAGCCCTCGCCACCACGGCGGAGGCTGTTCGCGTATCCCCCACCCGGCCCATCCCCGCTGGCACGGCCAACCGATCGACCACCGCCACCATCACGGGCAGCATCGGCGGGTATGACCCAGCCCGCCCCACGCTCCAACACATGGATCACCATCGTCGCCATCGGAGCAGCCGCCACCGCATTCCTCGCCGCCGTCGTACTCGCCGCCGTCTACTACTGGGACAGGACACCCACCCCAGACGGGCCGCCAGTCACCATCACCGCCTGCAAGCACGACGGCGGCGAAACTCGCATCGGGTTCGACGTCACCAACGACGGCACCGAGGAAACCTCGTACCGGCTCCGGTTCCGGGTCCTCGACGCCGACGGCAAAGAGATCAGCAAGGGCAGCGAATACACGGGCCGGGTCGACCCCGGCGACACCGAGCAGGATGCGATCACCCTCCGGCACGTCGGCCGCGTGGGTGCTACCTGCGAATACTTGGGCGTCGAGTAGCGCATACGGTGGGCTGGTGAAGATACCCGCGCACAGTCAGGCCGACCGGCTCGCCATCGCATCCGTCAACGGCGCGGTGCAGAACCTCGCGGGGAAACTCGGCCGCGAGGAACTGACCATGGCCGAGTGTGTTGCCGAACTACACGCCATCACCGCAGACGGGCACCTTTTGGCGCACGGCCTCGGCGACCCGGACCGTTACGAGCCTGGCGGTCGGGTGCTGCAGATCGCGGAGGCGGCTGGCATCGACTTCGACGTTGCGCAGCAGCTGCACCTGGAGATGCACCCACCCGGCCGCAAGGGCATGACCCTCGGCCAGGGCGAGGTCGCCTAGCCGCTCAGTCGAATTTCAGTTGAATGAGTTCGCGTTTCAACTGAAGTTTCACCTGACGCGGCGTACGCGACCGCACCGGGCAGTCCGGGCCGGGCGGCGTGCGGCAGTGGGGGCACCACGGCGGCGACACCCGGCCAGGCATCCGGGCCATGACTACTTCGTGGGTTCGGCAGGCTTGTTCTCTACCGCGTACACGCCAACCGCGCCGAGGACCGCCAGCACGATCGTCACCCAGCCGCGCTGCTCATCAGTGAGCGGCAGAGCCTGCTGCACCGCGAGCAGCCCGGCAGTCAACGCCGCGACGATCGCCTTCGAATACTTACCCATGATCTTCCTCCTTCAGGGTTAGCCGCACGTCTGCGACGGCGGCGGCGGGATCGGCATGACCTCACGCTTGCCGTCGATCCGCGCCCGCTCCTCCGCATAGGTGCGGAATGCAAGATTCAGTGCGACCTGCGCGTTGGCCGCTGGTGCCGACCGCGCCTCGTCGATCGAACTGATGAGCTCGTCGAGTGCGACACGCTCCTCCGCTGCGGCGGCCGCACGCAGCTGCTGGTTGGCGTTGCTCGACTCGTTGTACCGCGCCTGGCATTCGGTCAGACGCTGCAGAGCCGCCATGTTGGTCATCGACCACACGAGCGCCACCAGCACCCCGACCACGACCGTGACCGTGACCGGCAGCGACTGCAGGATGTCCTTCCAGCGGTCAGCCCTCTGCTCCGTCATGACCCTTCCTCCTCCGCTTCGCTGCGGACCGCGCCCGCCATGCCAGCCCCAGGCTGGCCCCGATCACGGCCCACGCGGCCGCGCTGGTCAGAATCGTGTACCCGTAGCTCACGAGGCCGCCCCCGAAGACGGAGGGTCGCGTGGCTCGCCGCCGTCTTTGCGGCCAGCAACCAGCAGTCCGGTGAACACGCCCACCGGCAGCAGGCCCCACGTCGGGTCCGGTCTGTTCTTGTTGACCCAGACGTCGACGATCACAGCCACGCCCCACACCAGCAGCGTGGCGATCATGACGAGGTTTCGTACCCACAGACTCATGGCTGCCCCGTCTCGTATTGCAGGTTCAGAGTGTCGGCCCATCGGTGTCGGCTACGAATGTGAGCGTGCCGAGACGCCGTGCCACGTCTACGCCGAGTTCCGCCAGCTTCTCAGGCGTCATCCCGCCACGGTCGCTGGTGCCCAGTGCCGTAAGGATCTTTGCTTGGTTGGCGCGGATCTGCTTGAGCTGGCTGAAGTGGCCGTTCTGGAAGTCGAAGGCGGCCTGCGCCACCGCGCTGCGCTTGCCCGTCTTCGGGTCGGGCTCAGCGTTGACGACGTTCTCTGGGTCGACGGCCTCGCCGCACGAAGGTCCGCCGCCGTAGATGCCGTTGTAGAGCGCGGTCAGCTTCCTGTCCTGGTCTGGTGTCATGTCTTCGTCTCCTTCGATCAGGCCGATCTCGCGCAGGTAGCGCTCGTCGAGCTTCGCCTTCGAGGCGTCCCGGTTCTCGCTGTCGCGGTACCAGGACTTGTGGGTGTGCCACAGGTGGCTGCTGTCCGCCTCGCCGCTGCGCGGTGCGGACGCCCGTCCGCGTTCGGCATCCCAGCGCAGGACAGTCTTGCCATCGACGGTGCCGATGACCTCACGCAGGTCGAGGGTGTCCGGCGCGGACGCACGGCACTGGGCGAACAGCCACGCGGTGTAGTGCCGCAGGTCGAACGTGCCCAGCGGTGTCGCGATCCGGAACTCGCCGACGTCCTCGGCGCTGGCGGCGTTGGACAGCCCCGCCTTGTCGCGGGCGGTGCGCCGGGAGTAGGCGTCAGCGGTGAGCTGGTCCTTGCCGAGGTGGTACGACGTGCCCTTCGCTGCGTGCGCGGTGTCGCCGACGATCCCGACCTCGTCGGGGTCCAGGTCGTTCGGGTACGACTTGCTCGTCGGGTGCACGTCGAGGTGCTGAATCTTCAACCGCCTCGCGGCCTGAATCGTCTCCGGTGCGAACGTCACGCTTCCCCCTCAGAAGTACGTCGTCACGATGCAGATGCCAGCCGACCCCGCACCACCAGCACGGTCAGTCGTATCCGCCACCGCCCCAGACCCACCCGACCCATAACCCGACGCCGACGTACCCGGCGCACCCGTCGACGTCGACGCCGCAGGCTGCGAACCGAACTGAGTCCGCCCACCGCGACCCGTGAAGACCAGCGCGCCGCCGATCACACGCCCCAGGTCGCCAGCCTCGCCCGGAATGTTGACGTCGCCGCCGGCTGCGGCACCGCCCGCGCCCGAAGCGCCTGTTCCGGTGCCTGTCGTGGAGGTCATTGCGCTACCGCCCACGCCACCTGATCCGGTCAGCCCGGCGAAGGTGGTAGCTCCGCCTGTTCCGCCAGCCGCCCCCGCGGCACCAGTGCCGCCTACGCCGACCGATACCGCCTGTGTTGCGCTCAGGTCCGAGGCTGCGTACATCTTCCGGACGTAGCCGCCGCTGCCTCCGCCGCCGCCGCAGCTCAGGCCCGATCCTGCGCCGTCACCGCCTCCGCCCGCGCCGCCGCCGCCGACAAGTTCGACTTCGACGATCAGTGCCCCGTCGGGTTTCTCCCACGTGTCCGCTCCGGCGATGTCGAACGTCTGCCGGTCGAAGCTGTTGACGAACGCCGCCCTTGTTTTCGAGGCGATCGTTCGTCTTCCTGCGGCGACGTCTTCGATGGTCATGGGCTATCCCCAGAGTCCTGTGTTGGTGACCGTGACGGAGATTCCGGCTGGCCAGGAGCGGTCGGTGCCGAGCCGGACGATCGTCATCGTGAGGTTCGGGTGCGTGCCGGTGATCGCCGTGCACGAGTACGTGAGGTGCGCGGCGCTGCTACCGATGTCGACGTTGAACGGAAACGTGGCGGGTTCGCTGACCGTGTCGCCGATCGCCCACACGTCATTGCCTGCGTTTAGCGTGATGCTGGTCTGGCTCGCCGTGATGTCCGCGGCAAGGACCGTGTCGTCCGCACCCCACAGATCGGCGGTTCCCGAGCCGTCGTCAGCGCCCCACACGCCGACGTCGTACGTGCTCGCAGGTGAGGTGTTGTTCGACACCTCCCACTGCTTGCTATTCCAGTGCTCGGTCGTGCCCTCACGAAGCACATCGATCAGCGCAATGGCCGCCTGCGAGAACGGGTTCGCAACGTTGATCCGGCCACCAAACGGCGGCATCGCCACCCATTGTGCAATCAGCTCCGGATGGTTCGCGAGGTTGAGGCCCAGGTCTGGCCAGCGGTCCTCGTCTACGGTCCCTAGGTGGACCTGCCACGCTGCGGCGTCGAGGAGCTGGTCATCGGTAGCGACCTCGTACGTGTCCGACGATCCGACGACCCGGTCCCGGGCCGGGTCCACACCCGGCGCGGTGACGGTGACGCTGCCGCCGTTCTGCCGGTTCGCGGTCCACTGGTTCCGGAAGTTGGTGCCGTCGTCGCTGGACTGCGGGTTCCCCGACGTCTGCTCCAGAGCCTGATCCAGGAACAGGACGACCGTCGAGTCGTAGCGCTGGCTCCGCGCTTCGTACCCGAGCCCGAACAGTGCCTCGAACAGCGCCCCGCCGTCGGCTTTCTCGCCCGCGCGGAACACCTCCAGCGCGGTCACGTCGTCCTGCGGGCCGAGCGGCTCCGACTCCGACGCGAGGCAGTAGAACGGAATGTTCTCCTCGTCGGCGACGCGCAGCATCCGTTCGTGCGCCTGCTCGCCGACGTAAGCGAGGCCGGCGTCGTAGGTGTTGGGGTCGGCGGTGTGGTTGTACCAGGCAAGCGTTGAGATCGATGCGATGCCGATGCCGTCGACGCCCGCGTAGGCGTTCGCGCCGGGCTGGTCCTGGCACGGGTTGACTACGAATGCGCCCGGCACGCCGAGGGTGCCCGTGTCGGACGCAACACCTAGGAGGCTGCCGTCGAGGTAGGCGGCGATGTCGACGTTGCCGCCGTTCTGGGCCATCGTGACCCGCAGCTGCCGCCATGTGCCCTGAATGTTCGGCACCGTCGCTTCGACGGCGAGGGTTTCGGACCGGAACGACTCCGACGGCGGTGACGCCGTGTACGCGGCAATGTTGAACCCGATGTTGCCCAGCCCAGGGTTGCCGTCGCCGCGGCCGACGAACAGCAGGATGTCGAACGCAGGGAACGTGCCGCCGATCATGTCCCACTGCAGCGGCACCGACGCCGTGAACGTTGAGGAGTCGCCTTCGAGGGTCCGGAACCACAGCGTTGCCTGCCACGCCCCAGTGTTCGTGACGGTCGGGAGGCGTCCGTACAGACCGCCCTGGGAAGCGAAGTCGGGGGCGCTGCTACCGCCAGGTGGACCGTCGACTGCCGCGAACAGCGGCGCTACAGTCCCGAAGGTCCGTAGTTGCCCGTGTCCGAGCGCAGACTCTGCCGTGGATGCGGTTGCGCCGTCTTCGAGGGTCCAGTAGCCGATCAGGCCCGTGGAACGGGACACCGCCCGGTACAGCGGTCGGCCGAGCTTCGGCGCGTCAACGAGCTGATTCAGGATGCCCGAGCAGCTGATGTCAACGGTCGCGTCGGTGCCGGTCGTGTCCCACCGCTTCGGCAGGTTATCGATGTACAGGTGGGCGCGGTCGATCCAGCCGGAGCCGGGGTTGACGGAGAACCAGATCGGCGTGAACCGCTTCAGGTACGGGGCGTACGGTGAGAACGGGTTCTGGCGCGAGAAGCGGCCGTCGGTGTTGGTGAGGATCGCGGACGCGCTCGTGGACGAGACCCGTGAGTCCTCGCTGCCGCGCCCGGACGTGATCGTGACGCCGGGATCCCAGCGAACCCAGGTCGTGATGTCGGCCCATCCCCACTCCCACCACGGGCGGGAGAAATCGGGGGTGAGCGCGATCATCGCCCGGACACCAAGGTCCGTTTCCGGGAACGTGACCGCTGCGGGCGTGCCGGAGGAAGGCGACGCCCTGCGTCCGCCCCTGCGCTCCCATACCGCCCAGCGGGCGGCGACACTCCCGGCCACTGGTCACTCGTCCCAGCAGATCCACGTGATCATGCTGACAGCGGCGGCGAACGTGACCCGGACCCGCAGGAACCGCGACACGTCGATGATCGGCCGCTCGTCAGGCATCCACTGGAACGAGTACGGGGCCAGGCCGCCGCCGCCAGCAGTCAGGCCCGGAACCTCGACCACGTCGTGCACGCGGGAGTTGCCCGGCGTGTTTTCATTCGACGACGTGTACCCGGTCGCCGAGGCGCCCAGCGTAACCAGCGACGCGGGCTGCCCAGGCGTCAGCGGCTGCACCCCGGCGGCAACGTGCGCGGTGACGGTGGCCGCGGTGTTGATGTCGAGAAGTTCGACGATGCCCGTGCTCGTCGTGGCCGGCGGCGCGGTCAGGCTGAACCCCCAGCTGATGAGCTGAAGCTGCCGCGTGGACGGTGTGGCGACCTGCAGCATCGTTTTGATGGACGTGCCGGTGGTGACCGCGACCTGCGCGGCGGTGGTCGGTGCGGGTCCGTTCCATGTCTTGTAGCGGTGCATGTGTTACCTCGTCTTTCCGTCGCCGAAGGCGAGCTGGACACTGCCGCCGCCGCGGACCTTGACCTGCCGTAGGAACCATTGGAGGAACGCGGCTTCGAAGGTGCCGCGCATCCCGGAGGCTTCGAGCACAACGGTCGGAGACCCTCCGCCGCCGCCGAGCATCCGTTCGGTCGCGCCGTTGGGGTGAACCATCGACCCCTGCGGAAGCGCGAGCAACTGCCCACCGCCGGGCATCGAGATCAGCTCCCGCGACCGCTCTGCCACCGAAACGAGACCGCCGGCGATACCGCCGTGGTCGAGTCGCGGAATGTTGACGGTGCCGAGGGAGCCTCCGCCGATCTGTTGCCCGAACCAGTTCATCGACGGCAGGGACAGCTCAAGGCCGTTCCACTTGTCGATGACCCAGTTCAAGGCGGCCTTGAAGCCGTCCTTGATCGGATTCCAGAGGCCGCCGAGTGCCTGCGCCTTCAACTGGCCCGGCAGCTGGCTCCACTTCTTGATGAACTTGTCGATGCTGGTCGTCCACTCGTCGACCTTGTCGATGATGCCGCCAAGCTTCTTCGCGGTTTCTACCGCGTCGTCGCGGAAATTCTGCAGGTCGGTGATCCAGTCCCGGATCTTCTGCTGGTTTTCTTCGTCCTTCAACCAGTCGGAAAGCTCGCCTAGGCGGGTGTTGACGCCGTCGAGCCAGCCTTCGGACTCGCGTTTCGACGCCGGGAACAGGATCGAAACGATGCTGCCGAGGATCGAGAGGACTTTTCCGCCGATCTCCCGGACCTTCCGCAGGTTCTCGGCCGCTTCCTCGAAGAACTTCTTGAGCGACCCGTCCTTGTCGGCCTTCTTGATCTTGTCGGAGAACTTCTCGATCCACCCCAGTGCCATATCGGACAACTCGTCCCAGAATGGAATCGACGCGCGCGCCAGCCGGCCGATTGCATCCAGCAGCTTCGGGACGGTCTTCTCGCCGATCCGGTCGAGAGTCTTGTCGAATGACCCGGTCGCCGCCTCGATGTTCGACAGGAACTCCTTGTCGCCGAGCGCCTCCGTGGTGCCCTTGGCGATGCGGTTGAGGCTGTCCGCGGTGCGTCCGAGGATCCGGTCGAGAGTTGGGAAGCTCCGGTCGGCGAGCCGCTGCACGGCCCGGTCCAGGCCTTCGAAAAGCCGGTCCTGCGTGGCCCGTTTGATTCCGTCGAAACGTTCCTTGATCTGCAGCAACTGCCGGATGAACGCCTGCGCGTTCGGGGACAGCTTGGCCATGGCATCGTCGAACGCGTTGACGCCCCCACCAGCACCGCGTTGCGCCTGAGCGAGGGCGTAGGTGGCCTGCTCAATCTGGCGCTGCGCCTGCCGCTGCCGCTCCAGTGCGTCCTGCACACGGTCGGAGCCCTCGACGCCCTTCCGGTCCGCTTCCTGCTGCTCCTGGCTCAGGTCCCCGACCCGGTCCCGGACCTCCTCCAGGGTCTGCTTCGCCTTCCGGAGGTTGAGTTCAGCCTCCCGGTAGTCGAGCGCCGAGCCGCCGTTGCGGCGCACATCCCGCAGGCGGCGTTCAGCCTGCGCAACAGCGAGAACTGCGCCCTCCTCGTCGAGGCGCGCACCAGCCACGGACCGGGCGAGGTCTTCGAGCCGCTCCTGCTCGTCCATACGGGCCCGAGTTACGGCCTCCTGCGCCTGGACCGCAGACCGTTGGGCGTCAGCGAGCGCGAGCGTCGCCTGCCGCACCTGGTGCGCTGCATCAGCCGCGGACCGGCCACCGCCGCCCGCTTTCTGCCCCGCCGCCGACCACGCGTCACCGACCCCGCCCAGCCCGACAAGGAGCGTGCCCAGCACAGATGCCAGGCCCACGCCGGCTGTTGCCGCTGATCCGAACGCCCCGCCGATCAGATAGATGGCAGGCGCGAGCACGATCAGTGCTGCCGCCGCAGCCAGCGCTGCCGTACCGAGCCCGACCAGCGCCAATATGATCAGGTTGATGCCGCCGGTCGCGACCGTCGACTCACCCAGCCCAGCGAGCGCCGGGAAGATGCCCGCCAGGGACTTCCCGACCGCATCAGCCATGCTCTGCGCCTGGTTCGTGACACCTTCGAACACCTGACCGACTGCATCCGCGCCCTGGCTGCCGCCCTGTTCGAGTTGCCTCGTGATCCCCTGCTGGAATGCGTCCCCGGCCTGTGCGCCCGCCTGGGCGAGTTCCCGCGCTATCTGCTCACCGATCTCTTGTGCCCTACGCCGCGCAGCCGCGAGCCCAGGATCGACGTCGGGTCGGACGGAAACGCGGATCTCGATGTCATTCAACTGCGGGCACCTCCTCGGGCTTCGCCAGGTTCACGATGCTGATCAGTCGGAGTAGTTCGGCATCTTCGTCAAGTAGCTGCGAGGGCAGGCACCGGAACCGTTCGCAGAGGCCGATGATGGTCTCGGCGCGGCTCAGCTCGTCGGGCTTGGTGACAACTCGTCCATCGGCAGCGATGCCTCCAGGGGTTGATCCCCACTGGATGAGCTGGGTCCTAAAGGGGCGGCTACCGCCGTTGTCGCTTCCCGGATGGCAGTCATCACCGCCATCACCAGCGGAAAGTCCTGGCCCTCCAGAGCCTCCGGGGTGATCGGCACAGGGATGCCCGGCCCGTCAGGGTCGTCGGGGTTCGGGTCCTCCAGGTTCCACCACACGATCGTCTGCGACAGGTCACGGAACATCTGCTTGAGCGCGTCACGGACCTCCGGGGACCGGTCCTTGGCCTCCCGCAGGCTCTCCAGGTCCATGAGGTCGAACAACTTTCCAAGGCTCAGCCGCTTCGCGCGAATGTTCAGGCCCTCGAACTCCGGGTCGCTGAACGTCAGGTTCAACAGGGGACGCTTGTAGCCCATCAGGCGCTCGTCCACGTCGGGACGACACCGTTGGCGAGCGCGCCCGGCACGGTCCACGTCAGCTCACCGGTCTGTGCGCGAGTCAGCGCGTAGTCGGTGAGGATCAGCATTGCCTGCGGGGTCGTGCCCAGCGTCTGCCCGGACACGGTCAGGCTGAACTCACGCGCAACGCTCGTTGACGGCACGGACTTGAACACGTCGTGGGAGGCGTTCGACCCGTCGTTGAATACGCCGTTCCAGTTTGTCGACATGTCGGCGAGCAGCAGCAGCCGCTCGATCGCGGACTTGTCGATACCGGTCACGTCCTGGACGCCACGGGGCGTGGCGAACGTGAAGTTGGTGATGTCGTTGCGGATGTCGCGCAGTGTGCCGGTGGCGTCGTCGACCGACATCGCCGTCCACGCGAGGCCCGATTCCTTCATGTCCTGTTCCTTTCTAGGTATGCGGCTGCAGCTTTCAGCAGGTCGATGTCGTCTTTGAGCAGGCCGATCGCCCGATTGCAGCGGTGGCAGAGGAGCCCACGAACGCGTCCTGTGGCGTGGTCGTGGTCGACCGGCAGCCGGACGTATGGCCGTTTGGACCTTGGGTCAACGGTCGTCTCCGGTTGCTGGCAGATCGCACAAACGCCGTTTTGCTCGGCGAGCATGCAGTCGTAGTCAGCTGGAGTCAGTCCATAAGCGGCCATAATCTGGAGACGCCGCCGGTTGGTCAGCCCGCGCTCGGTATGACGGCTGTACCAGTCCCGAGCACCTGTGGCGCAGCAGGGCTTGCACTTGCTCTTGTAGAGCGCCGTGCCGTCCTTCTCGCCGCGTGGCGAGAATTGGGCATACGGCTTCACCTCCCGGCAGGTACCGCACTCGCGGGACTCCGGGCCGATGAACAGGCTGGACTGGCGGGGCACGTCTCTCCTATCCCTGCTGGAAGCGGTCGGCCAGCGTCTGCTGGTGTCCCCCGAAGTCCTCGACCCAGTGCTCGGGCCGGGTGTGCCGTACGGGCTCGATACGGCGCGGGTTGCCGCGCCAGTCCCCGCCGAGAACGAGGAAGTTCTCCGGCCGCTGCAGGCTGACCTGGTGCGTGGCGAAGCACTTCTGCCCGGCCTCGAACGTGAACTCGATCAGCCCTGTCGGCGTGCGGGCTTCGGTGAACTTGCGTCCGGAGTCGCGGCGGATGTAGTTGGCCTGCTTCTGCCCGAGGTCGGTGGTCTCGTCGACCGTCGTTCGCCAGCCGTTGGCCTGCGCACCGCAGTTGGCCTCGGTGCAGGTGCCGGGCCGGAAGTGCGTGGCAACCGGGGACGTGATCGCGTAGGTCTTGAACGCCTCGGGCGGCAGCTTCGGTGCGATGCGGTTGATGGGGCGCATGGGGGCTCCTAGAAGGCAGTGGCGACGTCGTTGCGGGCAACCATCACGGCGAAGACCAGGGAGCTGAACCCGCCGGAGGTGGTGGTGACGACACGCAGGTACCGTTCGACGGTCTGCGCGCCCGAGGTAGCGATCCGCTGCGCGGTCGGCCCGGCAGTGACCTGCGTGAACCCGCCGCCGGTCACGTCGGCCCAGGTGTCGCCCACGCCGTTGTCCGACGACTGCTGCAGTTTCACGGTGGCGTCGGTGCCGGTGAAGTCGAAGACGTGCAGGAACGCCTGCAGGCCGAACGTCGTCGACCCCGTTCCGAAATCCACGCCTGTGCCCGAGGTGGCACCGGTGTCGGTGCGCTTCCCCGCGGTGAGCTGGCTGCCCCAGTTGAGGCCGAAGCCGTTGCCCTGCGCCGACACAGCGAACGTGAAGCTGCCGTCCTGGCCGCGGGTGCCGTCGTAGTTGACCTGCTTCGCGACGATGCCCGCCGCCGGCGACCCCAGGGCGGTGCCGCGGCAGTAGGTGCCGAGCACGTCCGTTGTCGGGAGCGCGGACAGCTTCGCGTGGGCCTGCGCGAGGGCCGGGTTGAAGTACGACACCCACTCCAGCGCGCCGTCCCGGTTCAGGCCGATGCGTTCGAACGCGCTCTTGTCGATCCCGGTAACCGGCCACGGCGCGGGGCCGCCGCCGATCCGGCCCAGGCTGTTGGTGTCCCCGGACGCGTCGAAGCCGGTCAGGTAGAGCGCGTCCCCCAGTCCAGACTGCTTGCTCACGGCTAGCTCGCCTCCGCCCACACGTCGTTGACCACCAGCGGAAGCGTGATGGTGAAAACCCGGAACACCCCGGCCTCGATCTGCTGGTAGCCCGCCCGGCCGCCCAGCGGTGTGCCCTTCGCGCCGCGAACATCGACGTTGCGGATGAGGCCGCCGAGGGTGAAGTCGCCGATGTACGCGCCGAACAGCAGGTCCAGGGCCTTGACCATGGCCGGGTCGAGGGTTTCGGGCGCGAGATCGTCAACGTGCATGTAGAGCCGCACGTTGTAGATCAGGACCATGCCCGTTGCGGCGAGGCCGGAGCCGGTCGTGTCGGTGAGGAGGTCCTGGACCCAGCACGCACCAGACAAGCCAGCTCCGGGCGAGTTCTTCGGCTCCGCGCCGTTGAACCGCTCGAACACGCCGAGGGCCTGCGCGTGGGAGCTGACTGCGGCGGTGAGGCCGTCGATACCGATGCCCATGTCAGGTCACCGCCCTGAGCCTGCGGTCAATGGCCTGTTCGGCGATCGGCTTTGCGGCTTTCGCCAAGGCCTGGGTTACGCGCCGCCAGTTGTGGTAGCCCTTAAACCGGGTCACCGGGTAGTTCCGGGAGCCCACGCCTTCGAGCCACGGCCCGTAGACGACATCGGAGTCGTGGATGATCGCCAACTCGGGCGTGACGCGCTCAGCGACGGTCCGGGACTCGTAGTACCCAGTGGGGTTCTTGAACGTCTTGATGTACTCAACGCCGAGCATCCCGCGACCGGTCTTCGCGATCTCCCACGTGGCGTCGGCCGCGCCCGCGCGGATAGCGGCTGCGAGGCGGCCGTCGAACAACGGCCCGTGAACATCGACATCGACGATGTACATGTCACACCGCCCTGTGTCGGGCTTTGCGGGCGTACGACCGGGCCAGCGCGTCGCGTGCCTTGACGAGCGCGCGCCCAGCGGCCTCGCGCTCGTTCTCGCCCGACCCGACGGTCCGGGCCCAGCCGCCCTGGTCGCTGAGGACCGTGACAACCGCGAGCGCGACAGCGTAGTTGCGAACCTGCGCTGGCACGAGGTGCTTGTAAACCGTCGCCGAGGTGGCGTGGCTGGCGGCGGTGGTACCGAGTGCGCCGCGCTGCACGGTCAGGGTGCGGGGGGCGTAGATGTCGGCACCCGAGATGTGCGCGGCGAGGACAGAGCCGTCCCAGGCGCGCTTCACGGTCAGCGTGTTTGCGGCGATGTCGATGATGAGCATCCGCTCGCTGTCGATGAGGATTACCTCGTCGACCGCGAACGCCGCCCCACTACCTACGGCGACGGTCACCTCGTTGTTCATCGCGCCGAGGTTCGCGCCGAGGTTCTGGCCGGTGTCGAGCTGGCTCTTGGCGGTGACGATCATCCGCTCTGCGCCGACCCGCAGGATCTGGCCAACGCCGATCGCAGCGCTGTTGCTGACGTCGACCGCGGTCTCGGTGTCGTCGAGAGTTTCCGCGAGCGTGCCAGCGGTGGCCCCCCGGGCGGTGTAGCCCCACAGGCCGGTGATCTCGATGGCGCGCTGGATGTTCGACCCGCCACCCCAGACGGCGTTGCCGTCGCGGTTGACCTGGACGTTCGTGAACGGCGGGCCGGAGTTGCGCGGTTCGAGGTAGTAGTCGCCGTCGGTCAGCGTCACCCCGCCAGACACGACCGCCGCAGCCTCGATCAGTTCGTTGCCGTCGAGCCACAGCCGCCACGACCGGCCGCCCTGCTCGCGGGGCCAGTCCCACGACTTCGTCGCGAGCATCGGGTAGAAGCGGCGGTGCGTCAGCCCTTCGATCTCCCCAGTCGCGCCCGCGATGGCCCGGTCGATCTGCGCGGCGGTGCGGGCGGTCTCTTTCCAGTCCTGGGCCCGCATGACGTCCTCGCGGGTGCAGTACCAGACGTCAGCGGTCTGGTCGTCGCCTACGGCGGCGCTGGTGACCTCGACGAGGTCGGACGCGTCGCCTTCGGTGGCGGACCAGACGATGACGTAGTCGCCGAGCGCGGCATCGCCTGCGGGCGTCCACGTGTAGACGTAGATCCCGGTGGCAAGGTTGCTGATGCCGGTCGAGGTGGGGCCAACGACGGGGCTGCCCCCGGTGACGGGGGTGATGGTGATGGTCAGGTTCGTGACCGCGGCGTGCGGGCCGCCGATGTAGTCGAACCACTCGCTGAGGAGCGGGATCGGCATGCCGCGCTGGGTCGTCTCGGTCATGTCAGGCCGCCAGCGTGTACGTGATGCCGTCGAGCAGCCAGGCGGTGCCCGTGCCGACGGTGATGTTGGCGCTGTAACTGACGAGGCCGCCCGTGGTGATCGTCAGCGAGCCGTTCGCGGCACCGACACCAACGACCCGGACCGGAAACGCGACCTCCGCCGCCGGACGGGCCGACGTGTTGAGGGTGCAGATCGTCGCGCCGGAGGTGTAGTTCGCGCCTGCGGCGATACGCCCGCGGAGGCGGATGACACTGTTCGGTTCGGTGCGGGAGGCGACGTCGTAGTACGGCGTGCCAGCGTTCGACATGCTCGCGGCGTAGCTGTCGGGTGCGGTCCACGCGCCTGCGTCGAGGCCGAGATCGGTCTTGACCTGGGCGTAGGTGCGCTCGACGAGGGCACCCGTGCCGTTGCCCTTGACGTACGAGTTCGCGGTCACGCTAGTAAGGCCGGTGCCGCCTGTCGCTACGCCGTGGGTGTGGTTGCCGAGCGCGACCGTCGTTCCCGAGGTGCCCGTGGGGAGTTGCCCTACCGGCACCGTCCCTGACGTGATGTCGGCACCCGAGTGGGTGTGGCTGGCGGGGGCGTAGGTGCCAGTGTGGGTGTGGTTCCCGAGGGCAACTGTGCTGCCGGACGTGCCGGTGGGCAGCTGCCCGATGGGAACAGTCCCGGAGGTGATGTCCGCGCCCGAGTGCACGTGCGCCGTGGGTGTGCGGGCGTCGGACAGCCGTGAGTCGTTGCCCTGCGCCGCGGTGCCTGCGCTGGTGCCGTACGAGACGGCCAGCGTGCGGTCTGCGGCGAGGCTGCCGCCGCCAGTGAGCCCGGTGCCTGCGGTGACTGTGCGGGTGTTGGGGACCAGCGACGCCGAGGCGGTCGCGATGGCCGCGGTCGTGAACGCGCGGTCCCCGTGTGGGTCGGTGTCGCCCTCGTGCACGGTGATCGCCGCGTCGACCACTGGGCCGACCGACTCCTCGACGGCTTCGTCGATCGCGGCGGTGCCGCCGACGTCGTCGAGGGTGATGTCGACTGCCCCGGTGCGGCCCTCGACGGAGGTGACCGCGCGTGGGTCGGACTTGTAGCCGGTGGCGGCCATGGCGGTCACCTCCTTTCGTCAGTTAGAGCTGGTCGGTCCAGCCGTCGAATCGGCAGCGGAGTTGGCCTTCGGGGTCGTCTTGGAGCGGTTCGCCGCACTTCGGGCACGCGACGGGTTTCGCGTCGAGCTGTTGCCGGATTTCGTCTCCGGCTGCTCGGACGATGTCGAGGTACTGCTGCCAGGAGATGGCTCCTCCCCTCCCTCGTCGTCGGTCAGGTGGCTGCCGGTGACGGTCGCGGTCGGGCTGTCGTCGTCGCTGCAGAGTGTCGTCCAGGAGCCGTCTGGTGCGGCCTCGACGCCGACCATCTCGACGCCCGTTCCGGGGAACTCGCGCAGCTCGGTGCCGTCGTCGGTCTGCCGCCCTGCCCAGGGCTTGACCTTTGGCGCGGGCGGAGGGATGACGCCGTCGTGGGAGGTGCCGCCGAGGCGCGTGTTCTTAGGCATCGACCTCACCCGCCTCCGGCGCGGCGTCGCTCTCGACGGCGGCCTGCACGGCGGGGTCCTTCGCGGACCCCTGCTCGGCCGACTTCTTGCCACCGCACTCGGGGCACCGCGGAGCACCGACCGAGTAAACGGCCGTGCAGGCGAGGCACACCAGGGCAGTCATCAGGCAGCCACCAGGCTCGCGCCGTTGTCGAGCGGCACCCACGTGACGACCCACACGATCACGCCGTCGGTGCCCGCAGACACGGACTCGATCTGCCCGGCCGTCAGGACGATCGGCTGCTTGATCGTCGGCACCGCGCCGGGGCCCTGGAGCAGCGAGTCACCAACCAGGCCCTGGAAGCCGAGCAGCGACCCGGCCGGGGTATCGGTGGTGCCGATGTCCGTCGCCGCGAAAAGGTCCTTGGTCGTGCCGACGGTCGGGTTGTGCTGGAGCTTGTAGCTGTTCGCGACGGTGATCGCGGTCGTGACTTCACCGACGATGCTGGTTACCAGCACCTTTCCGCCCGCCACGGTGAACAGCGGGATCGTCGTCGCCGCGAGGGTTCCGGTGGACTTCTCGGCGCGGTTTCCGAGCAGGATCGCCCGCTGCTGGTCGCTCTGGATCATGGTGGTCATGTGCTTCGCCTTCCTCGGCGTCGTCAGAATCGGGAGTGCCGGGCTCGTCGACCGGGCCAGATGCCTGCACGGACGCGGCCGGGCGCGCAGCGTTGGTGTGGCGGCAGTAGTCCAAGCCGCTCACCAGGCACGCGTACGAGCCGCAGCCCGTGCAGACAGTCCGGGGCGTCATGCTCAGGCCTGCGGGTTCCGCAGGTTCTGCGGGGCGCGCTGCACGTGCAGGTCACGGAGCAGGTACAGGACGGCGGTGTACTTGGTGCCGTTGGAGCCCTGGTCCGGGACGTTCAGGCTGATCCACTCGTAGCCGTCGGACAGCTGCGCCGCGTCGACCTCGATCACGACCAGCGTTTGCTTGGAAGCGGAGCCCGCGTTCGTGATCTCGGATGCGGCGGCCTGGGTCACCTTCGACCAGGTCTCCGACCCCGCGAACGTCGTCGCCTCTTTGAGGTAGTACTTCGTGACCACGTCCAGGTCGATGATGCTGCCGCCCGTCGCGGCGGTCGCCTGCTGCACGTCCACGTCGAGGATGTCCGTCGAACCGCCGTCGGTGAGGACGAGGATCGTTACACCGCCCGCGTTCTGCAGGTGGACCCGGTTGCCGGTGATCGCCGCAGCGACGGAATCCGCCGGCGCGGAGCCGACGACGACGTCGAAGAGCCTGCCGAGTGCGTCCATGTTCTTTGACTCCTTGCTCGGGATGGGGTGTCACTGCCACCCCGGGTGGTGGCCCCGACCAGGGGTTTATTGCTGGCCGGGGCCGGGAGGATGGGATCAGGCCCTGGTCGCGAGTTTCACGAACGGGCTCAGGGTCGCGCCGTTGTTCTTCGGGGTGATCGGGCTCTGGAGCCACGGACGGCCGTCGACGCGCTCGATGATGCGGTAGGCGGTGACGTCGTTGCCGAACTTGTAGTGCGCGGACGACAGCGCGGACATGACCTGCCGGTCGCCGATCAGGTAGAACCCGAAGTCGACGAAGTTGATGTCACCCGAAGTGCCGAGGACGCTGGCCTTCTCCGTGAAGATCACCGGGCGGCCGAGGATCGTCATCGGCGGACCAACCTGGCCGTTGTTCAGCCAGATCGCGCCACCGCCGGTACCGACGGACAGCGCCATCGTCGCCAGCTCCGGGAACGTGTCGATCGACGCGACCCACACCGCCCGGCCGAGGCTGGACGGCAGCATGCGGGCGTACATCTTGACGATGTTCTCCCACACGATCGACGCGGCGGGCTGGCCCGCCTCCTTCGCGACCTCGACCGCGGCCGAGTTGTTCGCGTCGAGGATGCCCAGGGGCATGCCGACGCCGGAGCCGTTGAGGAACGCGTCGTCCTCGTAGAAGCCCAGGGCCTCGGGGAAGATGTCGTTGATGAACGCCTCGAACGACATCGGGCTGTCGGAGATGAGCTCGTTCGGGGCTTCGGTGTAGGCGGTGAGCTTCTTCGCGTCGAGGACGATCCGCGAGAACGCGGCCTGCGACGCGGTCAGGGCCGCGCCTTCCTCGGTCCAGTAGCCGACGATGCCGCCGTAGACGGAGCTGACGTTGGACGTGGAGTCGATGGCCGGGAACGGAACCCGCAGCGTCTCCATCGGGATGACGCGGGCGCGGGGGCGGACGATCGACGTCTCCAGCGACACCTTGAGCAGCTCCGCGCGTAGCGTCTCCGGGATCAGGAACCCGCCCTCGCTGGGAACGGTGCTGGAGAACGCGTTGCGGATCCGCTGCAGCCGGGACTGGTTGTCGGCGGTCCGGTTCGCGTTGTGCCAGATCGTCGCGAAGTAGTCCGCGCTGCCCTTGTAGTCCCGGTCGAGGGCCGCGCCCATCGCCTTCGGGTTGTAGAGGTTGGACCGGGCCCCGCCCTTGTCCAGGACGTCCTTGGGCGTCAGGTCGAGCCGGGCGACGCCTTCGGGCTGGTTCTCCTTGAGCCAGTCCGCGAGGACCAGCTGGACCTCGTTCTGGACCTGCGTCGCGATGGACAGGTCCTTCTGGTGGACGTGCCGGGCGTACGCGGTGATGAACTCGCCGAACTCGCCGTTCTTCCCGTTGAAGACCGCCTGCATCCTCGGGGCGTCGGTGAGCATCGCTTCCAGCTCGGCACCGGTCGTCGGGATCGCGATCCGCTCGGGGGCGGCGGGGTTCGCCCGGTTGAAGACCTTCCCGACGTCGCGGGGGTCGATGCCCGCCTTGTCGAGCATCTGGAACTGGGCACGGGCGACCGCGATGTCACGCTGCCGCCGGGTGGCTGTACTCACAGGGTTGCCTCCTTCAGGCTGCGCACGAACGACGTCGGGTCGATCGCCGGGAACAGTGGCTCGTCGGCAGGTGCCGGGGCCGGGGGTGGTACGTCAGGGGCCGCGAGGGTGTTCGCGGCGAGCCGCATCGCGGCCTGGAACACCGACGGCGTGTAGCCGCCGATGGCCAGCTCTGCGGGCTCGGGTTCGGGCTCAGGCTCCGCGGCGGGCGGCTCCTCGGCCGCGGCACGCACGGGCGTGGGCGCGGCGGGGGCGTCGAGGGCGAGCGCGCCCATCGTGTCCCTGAACTGGGCCGGGTCGAAGCCGGGCATCGGGTCCAGGGCCGCGGTCATGCTGGCCTTGAACACGGCCGGGTCGAACGCGGGCACCTCAACCGGCACCTCTGCAGGAGGTTCGGCGGGCTGCTGCGCGGGCACCTCAGCTGCCCGCCCCTCCCGCGCAGCAGCCGCCTCCACGCGCGCAACAGACGGCGCAGGAGCGCGCGTCCGGCCCGCGAAGTTGAACACCGACAGGTCCCAGTCAGCGGCGACCTGCTCCATCGTCTGGACCGCAGCGACGTCGTCGGCGAGACCGGCTTTGACGGCTTCCTCGGCCGAGTACCAGGTTTCGGCCTTCATCCGAGTACGCCACTCAGCCGCGGTCCCGCCAGCCTTGCCCGCGTAGAACCCGGCGATGTCCGCGCTGGTGCGGTCGAGGAGTTCGATGTAGGCGCGCATCGCGTCGACGTTCCCGACCGCGAACCCATGCGCGTCGTGGATCATCATCTGTGAGCCGCGGCCCATCGTGACCGTGCTGCCCGCCATCGCGATCACCGAAGCGATCGACGCGGCCAAGCCGTCGACGTGGACGTTGATGCGCTTCTTCGACGCGACGAGCGCGTTATAGATCGCGACCCCGTCGAACGCGTCCCCGCCCGGACTGTTGATGTGCAGGTCGACTGTCGGGGCCTTGACCTGCGCCAGTTCCTGCACGAACTGGGCTGCGGTCACGCCCCAGCCGCCGATCTCCGAGTACAGGTAGATCTCCGCGACGTCACCCGCGCGGTTCTCGACCCGGAAATCCGCCGCACCGCTCGCCTTCGAGCGCGCCTGAGCACGCCCACGCCGTCCACGCATCGCGCCCCTGCCTGCACTGTTCGACGGCGCGGCGTCATCACCGAGCGCCATGAGGGTTTTCATCTGCCGCTGCAACGTCCGCCAGTTCGACAGGTCCAGGCGCGCCTGCTTCTCGTAACCGATCACGTCGTCCCACGACCAGTCGTCGGCACCATGCGGCTTCACGGCCAGGTCGAGATACCAGCCGCCCTGCTCGTCGTCGTCGCCCCAGATCTGGAAAGCGATGTCACCCCAGCTGCTGCCAGCGACGACACCTTCACCGATCAGGTCGTCGATGTCGTGGTTTTCGAAGTAGGCGGCCTCGGCAGCCTCAGCGGCTTCGACCTTTGCGCGGGCGGCACGGATCGCTTCGGCGTCTGCGTCAGCGTCGTAGGCCGTCTCGTACTCGGCCTGCGCGTCTTCGATGTCTTCCCAGAGCTTCTGGATCTCGCGCTGCCGGGTCTTCGCCTTGCTGACCTCGACATCGATGGCGGCGTTCAGGTTGTCGACTGCGGCCTGGTCGAGTTTCGCTGTGCCGCCACGGTTCGCGCCCGCCCACTTGCTCGCGTCGCTGACCGCGACGACGCCGATCCGGAGTTCGGTGCCGCTGTCGGTGCCGATGGACGCGAGGACAGGGGTACTGGTCGAAGACTCGGTTACCGAGCCCTTCCGCGACCCGAGCAGGCGCTCGCCATCGTTGAGGGTGATCCGGTCGGAGAGGCCGAGGGCGTCGTCGGACCATTTGCCGTCGGAGTCGCGGCGCTGGCTGGGGTCGTACTTGCCCGCGAGCCGGTCCTGCAGTGCGACTGCGGCGACGAAGAATCGGGGTGTCCGCTTCATGCGCCTGCCCTCGGGTTCCACGTCGCACGGACGGTCCCGCGGCAGCGGTTACGGCCCAGGCACGCCCGGTAGGTGCCGCCGCCGTACGCGTCCCAGGCGGCCTTCCAGGACTCGAACTCGGTCCCGTCGATTTCCCGGCACGGCTTGCACGTGTTCCGGTCAAGGGTTTCGCTCGCCCAGTAGATCGTCTGCGGGACGTCGCGGACGGTCTCCAGGCGCCCGACGTTCTGCGCCCGGGTCAGGGCCGCGCCGAGTTGCTCCCGCAGGTACGCGTCGGACAGGCCTTCGAGGTGCGCGCCGACCTGGAGGGCGACCTGCTCGGCGGCGACGCCGGGCGCGTACACGCGGACGGCTTCCTTACCCGCGGCCTGGGCGAGGCCTTCACCGAGGAGCTGCGCGACTGCCTCAGCGATCGGGTCCAGGCCGGGCAGTGACACGGGCACGGGCACCTGCACGCCCTGCGCGGCCGCCTCAGCAGCCATACGGCGCGCGGCACGGGCACCCATCGCGGCCATCGCCGCGGTCAGGACAGCGGTCGCGGTTACGACCGTGACGGTTAGCGCAGCGAGCGCGGCAATGTCTCCTGCGGCGACGATCGCGATGACCTGCGGGAGGAGTTCGGCCTGCTGGGCGGCGGTGATGCCAGCCCAGACGACGAGCAGGGCCGCGAGTTGTTCTTCCCAGTCGGCCTGGACCTGCTCCATGTCCGCATCGGGCTCGGTGTCGTCCGGGGCGGCGTTCCACAGGCGCAGTGCGGCGGGTTTCTTCGCCGGCGGCTTGGCGTCGGCCTGTCCGGGCTGGCCGGGCATGACCGGCGGTGCGGGTGGCTCGGGCTTCTCCCACTTGAGGGTGTCCGGCAGGTCCAGCGCCGTCTTCACGGAGTCGCCGTCGAACCCGGCGTCGATGTACGTCTTCGCCGCCGTCGCCTTGCTCTCCCGCTCGGCGTTCTGCGCGGCGGCGTCCGGGGGGATCGGGTCGTCGTAGTCGAACTCCAGGTTGGCCGCCGTGTCGCCGAACATCGGCAGGAACACCGAGTTGAGGGCGTCTTTCCACCGGTCCAGGCGCGGCACCGCAAGCCACTTCGCGTACATCGCATCGGACGCCTCGGCGGAGGCGCGGTTGACGTCTTCGACGATGCCCTGCGCGAACTGCGGAAACCCGAACGCCTCACGGATCCGGTTCGGCGCGATCTCGGCCAGCTCCGCGAACTGCATCTCCCGCTGGGAGATCTTCGCGTCGACCCACTTCATGCCGTTCTCAAGGATCGCCACACGGTGAGCGTTCGACAGGCCCTGGTGGGACTCGGCCCAGCGGTCGCGGAACTCGTTGAACTCCTCGTCCGACAGGCGCTCCTCAACCTCGATCACACCACCGGGCTTCGCACTGTTGCGGAAGAAGTTCCGATTCCACTCCTCAGAGAACTTCTGCGAATCGATCGTCCGCAGCAAAGCCTGCACCGGGCCGAGGCCGCGGTAGTGGTTCTCCGGGTCGGGCTGGAACATCGGGATGACGTCGTCGATCTCCAGCGGCACCTGCTCGCCGTTCGGGCCCGTGTAGATGTACCCGGTGATGAACTCCTGCGGGTGCACCGCGGGCCGGATCCGGTCTGGGCGGACGGGCCACAGCTCCAGCGGGATCGACCTGGCGAGGGGGTTCCGGGCGACGATGAGCCACGTCTCGCCGGTGAGGTCGTTGTGCTGCTGCCCGGATTCGATGAGGCGGCGCTGGGTGAAGAACTTGTTGGGCTTGTTCCACACGTTCAGGGCGAGGTGCCGGGTGACCTCTTTGCGGTCTTCTTTCTTCCCGGATGCGGCTTTCTGCCAGAGCTTCCAGCCGACGGACCCGGTGGTGGTCATGAGCCGGTTGACGAGTCCGAACAGGGTGCCGTTGGCCCCGTAGGCGCGCATCTCGGCTTCAGCGCCCTTGGGCTCCGAGTAGATGTGGGAGAGGCCGTTGGCGTAGGAGGCGGGGACGTACGGGACGGGTGCCTTGTTGCTGGCACGGGTCAGGGTGCTGATCAAATCCCTCACCGCTGCCCGGCCTCGGCGTCGTCGTCGCCGCTGTCGCTGAGGAGCCAGTTGAGGACGAAGCACGAAACGCCAGCAACGGCGATGCCTGCGGCGGGGGCGAGCATCCAGGCGGAGACGGTGAACGCGGCGAGGCCTGCGAGCTGCAGGACCGCGGACCGGATGGTTGTCGCTTTCGCGCGCAGGGAGGCTGCGGCGGCGGCGAGCGCTGCGGTGACGGCGGCGGCCCGGTTGCTGATCGCGCGGCCGACGCCGGCGAGCGGGTTGCGGGTGGGGGCGGCGTGCGCGGCGATGCTCATGCGGGCTGCTCCGGGCGGACCACGCACAAGGCAGCACCGACGAGGGCCTGCGCGAGGGGGTCCGGGGAGGTCATATGCCTAGGGGACCCGACTAGCCCCCGGCAGATCCACTTAGCTGTGGTGGCACAAATGTGCAGGTGACGCGTGGACGCGCCAACATCACAAAAGTGCCACCAGTTGGAAGGGTTACGTCGTGCGGATCTGCGGCCTGCCCTTCGCCAGCAGACGGTGCAGCGCCTGGCTCATCCCGTCGACCTGGTCATCGTGTGCGCCGTTCGGGAACGCCGCACACTCATCGACGAACGCACCCACCCACGGGGCCAGCTTCGCCGCTGGCAGGAGCACGTCACCGGCCTCGACGTACGGGGCGATTGCGGACGCGCGGGCTTCCTTGGAGTCCTTCGGCGTGTACGCGATCACACCGGAGACCTTCTTCCGGAGCATCGAGATGATCGCCGGGCCGTTCGCTTTGTCCTCAACGACCTTCGCCCGCGCCTGCGGCCACTTCGCGGCCAGCTGCTCCAGGGTCGTGACGGTGACGGTGAAGTCCATGCGCGCCCTCACCTGGTCCAGGAGCCATGCTTTGACGCCGTCGGATGCCCAGACCTGCATGACGACGAAGTCGGAGTGCTTCGTGTCTTTGAACGTGGCATCGACGTGGATCTCGACGGTGACGGTGCCCGGCACGTACATGCTGCCGTCGCCCTGCGGGACCGCTCGCGGGGTGTCGTAGTACTGCCACCAGTCGCGTTTGAAGATGTTGCCGTCTGACGGCGCGGGATGGCCCTGGTAGAGGGCTGCCCAGCCGCGGGAGCCTGCGTCGCGTTTGCGCTGGAGCCAGTTCGCGGTGTCGCGTCCGCGTGCGGATTCCATGAACTCGCCTGGTTCGCGGCCGAGGACGTCGTAGCCGAGGCAGCCCTTCCGCCCGTTGCACTTGCATTCGATGCCTTTGTCGGGGTCGTGTTCGGCTTGGGCTTGGATGTTGATGACGTGCCATTCGTCGTGGCCTTCGTTTTCCTCGTTGGTGAGGAACCCGGCGAGGTCGTCTTCGTGCCAGCGGGTTTGGACGAGGATGACGACGCCTGCGGGTGAGAGGCGGGTGGAGCCGACGGTGCGCCACCAGTCTTTGATGGTGTTGCGGATAGTCTCGGAGTCGGCTTCGCCTTGGTCTTTGTGCGGATCGTCGATGATCATCAGGTCTACGGGGCGGCCGGTCAGCGAACCCGTCACCGACGACGTGATCATGCCGCCGCCCGAGCCCTCCAGCTGCCACTCGTTCGCAGCACCCGACGTGTTCGACACGACCAGGCCGAGGTCCGGGTAGTCGTTGACGTCGTCACGCACCCGCCGGCCCCACCGCCGGGAGATCGCATCCTGGTAGCCGATGTTCGCGATCCGCAGGTCACGGTCGTGGAGCAGCGCCCAAATCGGGAAGAACCGCGAGCAGCGCACGGACTTGCCCTCCTGCGGCGGACACGTGATGATCACGCGCTTGGGTCCGGTCCCCCGCACCGCTGCGACGAGCGCCCCGTCGAGGATGTCCAGTGCAGGCGTCTGGATCGTCTTCGGTTCGATGTGCCTGGCCACGTCGCCGGGGGTTGCGTAGGTGCGGGTGTTCGTCGTACCGAGCATGGCGGCGGCCCGGTCCAGGACACGCAGGTTAACGCCCATCAGGACGCCTTTCCGATCATGCGGCCTGCCTTTTGGAGCCGCTTGTCTGCCTTGATCCTTGAGTACCTGTCGGCTGCCCGCTCGGCATCAGCCCGGCGCACCTCCGGGTTGAGCATCCGCACGACGGTGTTGGGCTGCCACTGCTTGCCGCGCTTCGTCGGCACCTCGTCGGCGTTGAGCGCGTCGGCGATGTCCCGGTAGGACATGCCGTCGTCGCGCATCTGCTGGATCCTGGCGAGCACAGCAGCCTCCACGGGATCAGCCTTGAGCGCCTTGTCGACGGCCTGCTGCCCGTAGGCGGGCGCGCCGCCTGCGTAGCCGCCGGCGGCCATCTTGGCGAGCCGGCCGCCCTTGAGCCGCTTGATGATGAGTCCGCGTTCGAGCTGGGCGAACACGCCTGCCATCTGGCGCATGGCGGTGCGCATGGGGTCGCTGTCGTCGTCGGGCAGGATCTCGCCCTGGTCGGTGGTGAAGACGCGACCACCGTGCGCCCACACCACCTGGAGCGCCGCCTCCTGAACCGTCAGCTCTCGTGCCAGGCGGTCCATGTTCGGAGCCAGGATGCCGTCTGCGGTGCCGTCAGCAACCATCTGGAGCGCTTTGGACAGTTCCGGGCGCTCGTCTGCATTGACCGCGCCGGACACGCCGCCGTCGAAAAACACGGTGACAAGCTGGACGCTGTTCTTCTTCGCCCAATCTTTCATGTCCTTGGTCTGCACGTCGGGGCCGTATCCGTCGAGCTGGTTGGCGGTGGACACGCGGCCGTAGGCGACGAGCCAGAGCTTCTTCGTCATGCGTCTATCGTACACGAGAATCGGCATTATCGTTACGGTGCTGGTCAGTGGCTGTCTCGGTCTCGCCGAACACGAACGCATCGAGCCGCTGGAGTGCTTCGGCGGACATCCTTTGGATGATCTGGCCCAGCTTCTTCGTGTCGCAGTGCTCGCAGCCCGGCCCGCAGCACTCCAACGGCTGGCCCCAGAGGGTGCCGTGAGGAAGGCCAGCAAACGGCATCCACCCGGGCTCCTGCTCGTGCCCGAACCAGCAGCCACGCTGGCAGCGTCGGGCGTGGTTGCGGAAGGGCGCGTAGCCGTTGAGCCACGGTCCCCAGTCGTGGCCGTCGCGCTCGCAGGTGGCTTCGGTCTCGCGCTGCTGGCGCTCGCATTTGTCTGCGGCAACGAGGAGTTCGTCGGCGAGCCGTCGTGCTTCGGTAGGGGTCAGCCGTTCATCTTCGTCGCCGAAGCTGATCACGATGTGGTCGTTCTCCACGCGGACGGTCATGACCTGCTCCCAAGCGCAAGCTGGACGTTGTCGCCGTTAGGCGGGTCGGGAACCTCGTTCCAGCGGCCAGCCCACATCGCATCGGCGTGCCCGGCAGCCCACGCGCGCCAGCGGCGGCGGGACCAGACAGCGGTGCCGTACATGCCCACGTACCAGCAGGCGACGAGCACCTGCTGACGGGTGAGGTGCGGGTAGCTGCCGGTTGCGAGCTGGACGCTGCCACCGGGGCCGTAGACGAGCCGGGCAATGGTCTCGACTGGGATGCGCGTACCGCCGACACACGGGGTGCCTTGCTGCACGCCAGGGAGGATCCAGACGTGAGGTTCAGGCGCGCTCACCGGAGTGCCTCCATGTTGATGCCGACGATGCTGTAGTTCACCGCGCCGCCTCCCGACCGGGCAACGCCCGCAGGTGCCCGCGCACAACCTCACGCGCCTTCACCGCCGCAGGCCCTGCCACACCCGCGCTCGCAAGCCCGGCCTCGACGGCGCGGACGATGACAACTGCGGTCATCTCGTCGATCCGGGCGAGCCGCTCGTCAATGTTGAGCTTCGCGATCGTCGCCAGCACCGTGTTGCACCGGTCCATCGCCCGCTCCAGTAGCTGAACCTCGCCGCGGATCTGCTCGGTGCTGATGTTCGACTCGTACCGGAGCGCGTGCAGGTCCACCCTGGCGGCGAGCGCGTCCTTCCACTCCACAACCTGCCCAGCCAGCTCCTGCAGGGCGCGGAGCGGGTCGGTAATTGGCGAGGCGTTCAGGATGTCCCGAGCCTTCGTGATCTCCCGCCGCACCAGCTCCTGGTGTGCCGCCACGCGGTGGGTCGGTGTTGCTCCTCCATGCATCTTGCAGGCTCCTGCCCCTGGGTGATCGGTGCCCCATCCGGCGGGCCGAGTGCACGTTCCCTCACCCTGGCGCTTCCGGCTGCCACATTTCGGCTTGCCATGTCCATATGCCGCCCGGGGCTTTGCTGCGTCCACGGTCACGTTGTCGGCCCTCCGTTCTCGTCTTTCGCTCTCAGTTGCCCTGTGCGGGTTTGGGTGTCCGCTCGTACGGGGGTGGGGCTGTTGTCGTCTCCACGGGGCTCCTGGGGCCTCCGTTGGCCGCGTCTCGCGGTTGCTCCCCCGGTACGTGCGCACTGTTTCCGTGGGAGGGATCTGCGGGGCGCACGGCGTGCTGTCGTGCGATGTGCGCCCCGGCGGCTTCGTCATCGTTCACGGACTCAGCCTCAATGGCCTTCGCGATCTCCTCGGCGACCTTGGCGCGCTCGTCTGCCCTCGCTGCGGCTTCGATGCGCGGTACGGCCGTGTGGATCGCGATGGAGACGACCCGGAGTGCGTTGATGGCAACGAGGTCGCCGAACTCGGGTGTGGTCCATGGCTTGAGTCGGTCGAGTGCTTCGTTGATGGCGGCTTCGATCGTGTCGGTCAGCTCAGCCATGTGCCTGCTCCTCGCTGCTGGTCGTGGTCCCGTCGACGCTGCTGCTCGGTGGGGGGCCGAGGCGGATGGCGCGCATCCAGGCGGCAACCCGCTCGGGATCGCCGGTGGTGACCTCGTCGCAGGGGCACCAGGTGCATTCGTCGTCGTGCCAGTGGACGGTCATCGGGCGTTCTCCTGCCTGTCGGTGTTGTCGGCGGTGTGCGTCACGGCCGCACCTGCGCGGGTGTGGCCTTGCGCTCGGCCTTGTCCGTGCACCACCAGCACCCGCCCAGCGGACAAGTGGGCTGCGGCTCGTCGGCGATGGCAGCAAGGGCGGCAGCAGCGATCCGGCCCACCTCGGCGGCCAGCTCCAGCTCACCCGGGGCGGCGGTCATCAGGTCGTGGTAGTCGGCGAAGTCCGAGTTCAGCGGGATGACGATCGACCTGCCTCGGAGGTCGGTAACGCCGGGCCAGTAGAGGCGCTTGTAGAGGCCGGTGCGCTGTCCGGCGTAGGTCCATCCGGCAGCTATGAGTGCGCTGACGACGCGCTCCGGGTCTGGCAGGTCGGTGCTCACGGGCTCTCCTCGGTTCGGGTGTTGGTGCGGCTGGCGGTGGCGTACGGCAGGCGCTCAGCCCGCGGCGGGCTCGGCGTGGAACTCGCCGAAGCGCTCCGGGTGCGGCCACGTGCGGGGGCGTCCGGTGCGGGTGCCGTACGTGTAGGTGCACGGCTCGCCGCGCTTGGCACCGCAGCCGCAGTCGCCGAACTCGGACCAGTCGGGCTTCGTGGCCTTCGGCTCGTCGGCGGGCTCGGCCGTGGTGGCGGGGTTGGCCTCCAGCACGTCGGCCACCTGAGCCAGCACTCGTCGCGCGGTCGCATCCGGGTACGGCCCGTCGACGCCGAGGAAGCTCCGGCCACGGGACACGTACTCCAGCACGGGCCGCATCCGGGCGATGAGGGACTCCAGCAGCACGACGCGGCCGTCGTCGCTGTTGTTGAGTGCCCATACCTCGCGCTTCGCCTCGTCCAGTTCGGCGCGCACCTTGGCCAGTTCCTCGCGGGCGTCATCACGCTCTTCGCCGAGCTGCCGGATCGCCTCGCCGGTGATGGACGCCATGGCCGCGCCCTGACGGCGTTCGGTGGCCAGCTCGTCCAGCAGCGCGGGCAGGGCGTTGCGTGCGGCGGCGATGAACTCGGCGTCGGCCTTGTCGGAGCATCGGGCGGCCGTGTTGGTGCCGCCTTCGTTCTCGCCGAGGACGTACCAGGGCTGGCCCCGGAACTCCTGGTCGGCGATCCATGGCGCTCCGGTCGCGGCCTGCTCCAGCGCCCTCAGCGTGTCGAGGTCGGTCGTGGCGGGTGTGGTGGTCATCGGTCCTCCAGGTTGCGGTCGGTGGGTGGTCAGGCGATGGCTTGGGACGGGCATTCAGGCGCGTGGTGCATGACGCCGTTGAACAGGCGGTGCGGGCCGCAGGTGCACGTCTCCATGGCCACGCAGTCGGGGCAGGTGTCCTCGCCGCCGGGCTGGGCGACCCGCCAGCCGTTGCGCTTGGCCTTGCGCCGGATCTGCGTGGCGGTGGCTGTGGGGTCGAGGTTGCCGTCGGTCCATTTGGCGCATCGGTCGCAGTGGATGGTGCGGATCGTCGAGACGCTCATGTCGGTTCCTCTCGGTGGCGGTGGGTGGGCGCGGCCTGGTCGTGCCGCGCCCGACGGAGGTCAGCTCGCGGGGAAGTGCTCGTCGCGGACACGGCGCACGATCGCGTCGTAGCGCTTGATGAGCTGCTCCCACCCGTCCTCGTCGTCGTCGTTGCATGCCTCGGGGAACTCCTCGTAGAGCACCTCGGACTGGCTGGACGCCTCGGTGCAGAGGTTGTCGATAGCGGCTCGAATGTCCTGGCGGGCGACGGCTTCGAGCTGCTCGTCGGTGATGGCGGCGGGCTGGGGCATGTCGGTGTTCTCCTCGTCAGCTCGCGGCGGCGGCGTTCGTGGGGCGCAGGGTTAGCCGACGGTTGATCGCGACCATGCGGCTCATGCCGTGGTCGATGCTGCCGTCGTCGCAGGTCGCGGCGCACTTCTCGTGGTAGGCGACGGTGCCTTCCTTGTAGTACGCCTCGCCGTTCTGCATCGTCGTGTCGCACAGTTCGCAGAACTCGCTGGGCTGCTCAGCGGCGTAGTACGGGGCACTCATCTCGGTCTCCTTCGTGGTCCAGTCGAGCCGGGCCGTGTGGCCGCACTCGCATGTTTCGTGTCCGTGTGGGCTGTTGTGGTCGAGGTGGCGGATGGTGCCGGCGGGCTGGGGGCCGCAGGTGGCACTACAGCTCGTCGTGGAATTCGGCGTTGGCGCACGGGTTGGCCCAGCACTGGCCGACCTGGTCCCAGTCGATTTCGAACGTGATGGGGTTCTGCCAGTCGTAGCGCTCGGTCGGGCCACTCATGATCGAGAACACGGCGACGTCGGCCTCCTGGCGCGCGTTGTTGCGGAAGTACGCGAGCGCGGCGCAGGGTCCGCAGCAGGTGGTGCAACAGCCCTTGATGTCGTCGTCTTCGAGGGCGAAGAACGCGTGGTTGATGTGGCCTGCGATGAGGTAGCCGATGACCTGCTGGTGGTTCATGGTTGTTGCTCCTTCGCGTATCGGTGGGCAGTCGTCGGTGCTGTGGCCGCATGGCGGGATGTCGAGTGGGCGGCCGGCGCTCAGGCGAAGCCGTGGTCGATCGCGACCAGGACCCAGCCGTCGTCCTGGCGCTGGTACAGCTGGCCGGACATCGCGCCATGGATTTCAAGCCGCCAGTCGCCGGGGATGTCGCGGGCGAGCAGTTCGATGTGAGCAAGCCGCTTGCGGGTGCTGTACGCCGACCAGACGCGCTGGCCGTCGCGGGTGAAGGTGACTCCGCCGAAGCCCTGCTCCAGTTCAGTTTCCAGCGGCAGGACGGTGTGTTTGCGGCCGTACGGGTAGCAGCCGAGGATGACGCTGCGCTCGGTGGTGTAGGCCGGGAGTGGGCCGGGGCCGTCGTGTCCGCAGTAGGACCAGCCGCGTCCGGTGCCGAAGCGGTTGCGGCGGATGCGGGTGCCTTTGCCGCTGCGGGTGATGGCGTAGACGTGGCGGTCGTTGAGGGCGGTGATCGTGAAGTAGCGCCAGCCGTCGTAGCGGCGGTCGAGGCGGGACCAACGCTGGCGGGCGGCGAGTTCGGGCTTGGTGGCGGTCATGTGGCGCGGTCTCCTTGGTCTCGGTGGTCTTGGTCTCGGCTGGTTGCTTGCTCGGTCAGCTTGCGATCTTCCCGTGCAAGCAACGCCGCGGTCATGCCGATGGGGTCCGGGTGTTGTCGCGGGCCTCGAAAGCGAACGGACGGGCCATTCGCCGTTCTCGTCGTCGCGCCGTGGTGCAGCTCGGCGGGCCTTGGCGGCGGACCTCTTGGCGCTGTTCCGGTCGGCGTGCGCCTTCTGGCAGGTACGGCAGTACCGGCGGCCGTTGCTGACGAGAGTGTTGGCCTCGTCGTACGGGTGGCCCTTCGGACAGTGCGTGCGGCGCGATACTCCGCCCCGACGTGTGTTCTCGGCACCGGGGACTGGCTCCAGGTGCTTGGGGTTGACGCAGCGGCGGTGCGGGCAGCTGGGCCCTGGTTCGCATGACAGGTCGCGGGTGTGGCAGAGGTGGTCGAGCGTCATGTTCTCGGGGATGGGGCCGACGAACTCGGTGTAGAAGGCGCGGTGTGCGAGGACGTGGCGGTGGCCCTGGTATCCGCAGGCTCCGTAGCCGGGCTCGGTGAGCTTGCCGGTCCATTCCCAGCAGCCGTTCTCCATTACGCGGATGCGCTGGATGAGGCGGATGGGCGCGGGGATCAGTCGGGAGCCGCCGTTGCTCTCGCGGTGCCAGGCGGTCAGGACGGGGGCGGTCGCGGTCATCGGTCCACCCGCCCAACCCGGTTGGCACCCACGATCAGGTCCCAGGCGTCGTTCGGGTCCTCGCCCTGCGCCTTGATGACGCCGTTGAGGTGGTGGTCGAACGTGAAGTCCTCGAAGCCGATCTGGCCCTGGGCATGACCGCCGTCCTTGAGGAAGTTGTCGATCAGGTACGCCATCCAGATGTGGGCGTCGTGGAACTTCTCCATGCCGTTCCACTCGATGCCGCGCCCGTCGGCGGTGGGCTCCCAGTCGCACCACAGGCTCGGCTGGCCCTCCGCGCAGCGGTTGTAGTCCGTGCCGCCCAGCTCGCCGTAGCTGTAGTCGCGGGTTGAGTAGGGGCCGTCGGGACGGTTCATCCGGCGCGACCGGGCGAACTCCCGCAGGAACTCGATCTCGGCGGGGTTGAGCGGCGGGTCGATGGCAACGGTGCCCTCAAAGTCGGTCGTGTAGCCCACGTGTGGATCTCCTGTCACAGCTGGGGGAGGTTGACGAACCGGACGTACTCGAACTGGGCTCCGGCGACGACGGCCCCGGTCTGGCCGCTGCGCTGCTTGGCGAGGATCACGTCGATCTCGTTGCCGCGAGGGGTGTCGGGGTCGTAGTAGTTGTCCCGGTGGAGCAGGATCACCAGGTCGGCGTCCTGTTCGAGCGATCCACTCTCGCGGAGGTCGGAGAGCTGGGGGCGCTTGTCGGTGCGGCCTTCGTTGTTGCGGTTGAGCTGCGCGGCGATGAGGACGGGGCAGCCAAGTTCCTTCGCGAGGAGCTTCACGCCTTGGCTGATCTCGGTGACTTCCTGCTGACGGTTCTCGGCACGCCGGCCGGTTTTGATGAGTTGCAGGTAGTCGATGACGACGAGGGCGAGCGGGCTGCGAGCGTGTGCGCGCCGGGCACGTGCGGCGATGATCGGCAGGGTCAGCGGGGCCGAGTCGTCGATGAGGATCGGCGCGTCGGCGACCTGGGCGGCAGCGCGGGAGATCTTCGTCCAGTCGGCGTCGGAGAGCTGCCCGCGGACGATGCGGCTGATTTCGATGCTGGTCATGGCGGAGTAGAGGCGGTGGAGGACTTCGGTCCTGGACATCTCCAGGGTGAAGATCGCGACCTGCTTTCGCTGGCTCATGGCGACGTCGCGGGCGGCCTCGATGCCCATGACGCTCTTGCCCATGCCGGGCCTGCCAGCCACGATGATCATCTGTCCGGGCCGGAACCCGCCGGTGGCGTCGTCCAACGCGTGGATGCCGGTGAGGATGCCCGCTCCCCTGCCGCCGTTGCGTGCCTCCTCGATCGCGTCGAGGCTGTCGTTGACCATCTCGGACACGTGGGTGAGTCCGGCCTGCTGCCGGTCGTCGACCGCGTTGGCGATGAGTTTGGTGGCGTGGGCGGGGAGTTCGCCGATTTCACCGTTGGACTCGTAGGCCATTTGGGCGATGCGGGTGCCGGCTTCGATGATGCGGCGGACGTTGGCGCGTTCGGCGACGGTTTTGGCGTAGTAGCCGATGCTGGCGGCGACGGGGACGGCTTCGACGAGGGCATGGAGGCCGATGGGTCCGCCGATGCGGGCGAGGTCGCCTGCGACTTGGAGGCGGGTGGCGATGGCGATTTCGTCGGTGGGTTCGCGGTCGGCCCAGGCTCCGATGATGGAGGCGAAGATGACGCCGTGGGCGTTGCGGTAGAAGTCTTCGGGGCGGAGTCGTTCGACGGCGATGGCGACGGCTTCGTGGTTGAGCATCATGGAGCCGAGGACGACCTGCTCGGCGGCGAGGTCGTGCGGGGGTACGCGGTCGTTCACCTGTGCTCCTGGATGGGGTTGAGTTCGGTGATGGTGGGGGTGCCGTGGGCGGTGCAGTCGTGCTGGGCCTGGTCGTGGTGGTCGCGGCAGGCGAGGCGGAGGGTGCCGCCGAGTTCGTTGATGGCTTCGGCGAGGAACACGGCCGCGCGCTGGCAGTAGTCGCACATCAGGCGGTTGCCCTCGTCGGCTTGAGCGGCCGGTAGTAGGCGGGCTCGGGCTGAGTTGACTGCTGTCGTGGTGCCACGGCGGCCACGTAGGCGTCTTGCCAGCCGTTGTCGGCGAGCCAGTTCGCGGCGAGCTTGGTGTAGTCGGGGTTGCGGCGCGGCCAGTCTCGGTAGCGGGCAGCTCCGGCGATGATCGCGTCGGGTTCGGCGCGCTTGATCGCCTTGGCCCATGCCTGACGCGCTTTGGCCTCGCCGTCGCTGAGCGGGTAGACGGCCCAGAATTCGTCGAAGCGGACGATGGGCGGTCGCGTTGATCCGGTTGATGGGGCAACGGTTCGAGGTTGGGCTGTCGGAGCAGGTTTCGCCGAAGGGGCTGCTTTGGCAGCGGCAGCGGCAGCGGCAGCGGCGACGATCGTATTGGTTGTACTGGTAGTACTGATCGTTCTATTGGGTCCAGCTCCTGGACTACCCCCGTCCAGCTCCTGGACTAGGGGTAGTCCAGGAGCTGGACTAGGGTGGTCCAGCTCCTGGACTACCTCAGCCTCCGAGTGGTCCCGCTCCTGGACTAGGCCGTCCAGCTCCTGGACTACCGGAGCACCGGCCGGAACCGTCAGCCGATAGCACGTCCGCTCCCCGTTCGCCCGTGCCGCAGCAACCTCCGGCCGGTCACGGACAACCCACTTCGTCTCCTCCAACGACAGCAGATGCTGCGCCACCGTCGACCGGCCAAGCCCCGTCTGGCGGGCCAGCTCGGTCAGCGACGGCGTGTGCCGCTCGGGGATCTCCGCCGTTGCGGCTTCGGCCATGTCGGAGAGCGTGAGCATGATCAGACGCGAGGGCGCGGGCAGGTTCGATGCCCTCACCGCCCGGTTGATCTCCCACTTTGTGGCCACTGACGCGCCCCACCTATCTACGTAACCCAACGCCCGCAGGCGGTAGGGTGTCTGAACAAATCTTATCAGGGTGTCTGCACAGATGGGACTCTAGGTGTCTGCACAAACCTTCTTGCCTGTACGCTGTGGGTGTCTCGACGACGGAGGTGGAGCTGTGCCGACACCCGGAACCCAGCGGGTAGCGATCCGCATAGAGGAAGACCTGTGGGAACGGTTCGGCGAAGCTGCTCACCCGAACCGGTCGACGGTGCTGCGTGAGTTCATCCGCTGGTACCTGACCGAGCCCGGCACGAAGCGCCCGACGAGGCCCCTGCGCGACTACCACGACGCGCCCGACCTGCCCGAGTAGCCCGTTCACCTGCTGGCCTTCTCGAACGACCGCAGATCCGTCCTGCCGACCCACAGCAGGATCAGGAACAGGTTGTGCGAGTGCGGGACAGTCCCCCGGCCGAGGCGCATGAACACGTCCTTGGACGCGATCCCCGACTGGCGGGCCACCTCGTTCCAAGAGATTCGCAGGCCACGGCGGCGCTGGTCGGCGGCGACGTAGATGGCCTCGGGGTCTAGCTGCGGTTGGCGCGTCATTGTGGTCACTGCTGCTCCTGCGGGATGAAGGCGAGATCGTGGCCGAGTAGTGCGCCCCAGCTGGCGAGGAAGTTGACGCCGGGGGCGTTGCGGCCGTCTTCCCATGCAGCGAGCTGGCTGTGCTTGCAGCCGAGGGCGACGGCGACCGAGTTGCGGGTGTAGCCGAGGCGTTCGCGTTCGGTTTTGAGGAAGTCGACGAGGGGCCGGACGGCTCCCATGTCGTCTGATGTGCGGGTCACTGTCTCCCCCTGGTGGTTTGTGGTGCGGGTTGGTTGGGGTGCCCGGCGCGGAGGGTGGCCGCGCCGGGCGGATCGGGTCAGGGGTGGGCAATCAGCGCGCACAGAGCGAGCCAGCTCCAAACCCGCCAGTGGAAGAGGGTCACAACGGCACCCCAGCAGCGAGGTGGGCTAGCAGCTGCTCGCCGATGTGCTGCGTGTAGGCCGGCGGAATAGCCTGCGACAGGCCGTGCTGGGACGCCCACGGCATCCCCATCACGTCACGCGACTCGTCGGGATAGCCCTTGTAGCCGCGGGTCATCTCACCTCCGCCGCCGTTGCCGTACACCCCGATGACCCGGCCTCGATACCTAGCGCACAAGCAGCCACCCGCGCCCATCAGGAACACGTTGGAGACGAACCGCCGGTGCCGCTTGAGCAGCCGGACCGTACCGTCGCGGGTTTTGGTGGTGAGCCCGAACTCGCTTCCACAGAGGGTGAGGGCACCGGGCATGTCGGCACCCTCGACGTTCTCGACGACCCACGGGCCACCCCATGTGGTGAGGCGTTCGATGGTGGCGTGCAACATCCATCCGGTGCCGTGCTTGTCGTTCAGCCCGGTCGACATGCTGGAGTGGTCCTGGCACGGCGGTGAGGCGTGCACGGCGTCGAAACCGTTGAGCGGCCACGTCATGGCGTTGCCGCGGTGGAACTCGTAGGGGTAACGCTTCTGGTGTTCGATGTCGATACCGACGACGTCGAAGCCAGCACGGTGATAGCCGACCGCGGCCCCGCCCTCGCAGCAGAAAAGATCAAGTAGCCGTGGCTTCATGCTGTCAACTCCTGCCCGTTAACCCGCCCCGCGCCGCCCTCGATCTCGCGGCGTACAGCCGTCACCCACACCTGTGACCGGCCGAGCCGCCGCGCGATCTCCGCGAACGGGGTCTCGTCGACGAGCAGCCGCCGGACGATCTCGACCTCCTCGACCCGCGTCAGGGTGTGGTCGTGGCCGGCGGCCCAGTGCTGGATCTGCAGTTCGTCCGCTGCCGGGTCGGAGCCGTCGACTGCGGGCATGAGGCACGGCACAGCGGCCGGGTCGTCGATGTCGTCCCACGCCAACGGCGGAAACCAGCCGTTGCGATGCGCCGTAGCCAGCGCGCTCGTACGGCCCCGTCCCACGGGCGCTGGCGTCATCGACAGGCGGTCGTACATCTCCTCGACGGCCACCGCGGTCTGTGCCCGGACGACAGTGCGACGCATCATCGCCCAGAGGTTCCGCACATCCCAGCCGATCTCCGTCGCCTGTTGGGCGAGGGACCAGCCGATAGCGCTTAGCGCCTCGATCCGTCGGCGGACACCCAGCGCATCCACGTCCCTCGTCGGAGCCTTGCTGGACTCGGCGACCGGGATCGCCAGGATGCGTTCCGCGGTTCCGGGCCGAACCTGTCTGGTGAGCCTGCCCCGCTGGCCGTACAGCAGTCTGGTGATGCACGCGCCGTCGACCTGTGCCAGTTCCGCCACGCGGCGACGCCCTACCCCCGCAGCCATGAGGCGGCGAACGTGCTGGCGGACGGGCTCAGCGTCGACGAACGGCTGCCAGCAGCCTTTCCGCTTCAGCCGGACGACCCGGATGCGGTATTGGGCGAGGCTGAAGCTGCACTTGTAGCAGCGGCAGGGGTTGCGGCTGTTCTTGTACCGGGCAGCGTTGTGGACCTGGCCGGTTTCGGCGCGAGGACTGCGGCTAGCCGTGGTGCGCATCGCCGCTCACCTCCGCCCGCGGCTTGGCAATCCGGGCGAGGGCTGTGGCGATGGTGTCGTCGAGCCACTGCGTGGGCCGCCACAGGTACACCTCGGCCCCGCCCGCCTCCAGCGTCCCGAGCCAGGTCATCTGTTCGGGGGTGGGTTGGAGGACGTCGTTTTTCAGCTCGGCGAAGATCACGCCGCCGGGTCCTGCGATGCACAGGTCAGGGAACCCTATGCCCGCAGACCGGCGTGAGTCGTAGACGTGGAACGCCAGGAGCCGGTGGTGCCGGGCGAGTTCGAGGATGGACGACTGGAGCATGGCCTCGGTCATGCCGGAGTTGCGCTGTCGGGGCGTCATGCCGTCACCTCGCGCGCCTCGACCGGTGTCCACGACCTGTCGGTGCGGGTCATGACGCGCATGCACGGAGACGCGTACGGCAGGTACCGCTCGGCCTCGGCGCGGGTGGCGTACGTCGCGGCGGGCCCGTAGCTGCGGTGCTCGGGGTTGCCGCAGTGGATTGCGTACTGGTCGTTCATGACGCGTCCCCGAGGTGGCGGCGGATGACTAGGCCGAGTTCTGCGGGAACATGGGGCAGTGCCTGGGTGAGGAGGTCGCACGCGGCGTGGTGCTGCTCGCGGGCTTTGGTGGCTGTGCGCATGGCGTCGACGACGAGCGGGGCGAAGTCCGCGCCGAGGGTCTGCAGACGGTTCATGCCGCCACCACCGGCAGCGACTTCGGGCACAGGCGGCACGGCTTGAGGCTGGCGACGACCAGCTTCTTGCCCGACGTACGCCACTGGTCGAGCTGCCACTGCGCGTACTCCTCATCGCGCCCGGACTGGCCGCACAGGGTCCGACCGGTCCGGCCCTTCACCGATCGCCGGCCGAAACGGGCCGCCTCGGTGAGGTCGCGGGAGATGTGACGCCTGGTCCGGCTCTCCGTCGTGCACCACTCATAGCCCTCGGGCAACGCGGCAGGCACGTCGGGCTGGACGGGCGCGGTGCTCATGGACTCGCGGCCAGCGGTGAATGCGGAGGAGAAGCGCGGCGGCAGAATGCCGACAACCACCAGCACGTCCAGTGCACGCCGAACGGTGACCGACTCGACGAAGGTGCGGTGCCGGGCGGGCTCCTCCCACTCGTACACCCGAAGGTCGTGACCCGCCCCGAACTCTCGCGCAACAAGGGTCACGTTCGGGCTGTCGGAGTCGTCGCCCTGGCTCCACTCCCGTGACTCCTGGTCGGTGACCACAGTGCGCCAGCCGCGGGCGCGGGCCCAGGTGAACGCCTCACGGAGCAGGGCGCGTTCGTCAGCGGTCAGCATCGGGCACCTCCACGGCTGCCAGGTCGACGAGTTCGAAGCAGGTTGCGGAGGTCTCGTTGAGGTACGCCGTCAACGGCGTCTGCTCGGCGCAGGTCATGAACACCCGCCCGTGCCAGAGGTGGGTGGGCTCCCCACAACGGAGAGCCCACCGGTCGGCCAGCAGCGCGGTCACGACGCGCCGCCGGGCTGGGCCGTCTCCGGCCACGCGAACTCGTCGAACGACGACTGCTCCGCCGCGATCGGCTCCTCCGGCACGGTCAGGCTGTCGATGACCCGGTTCGCCTCCGCAACCGTCAGGTGCTTCATCGAGTCCAGGTCACGGCCGATTTGCTGCACGATGTACGCGCGCCGCTCGTCGCCGGTCTTGTGCCCGGCCTCGGTCAGCTTCTTCTGCATCAGCCGCATCTGCGGGTCGCTGATCAGCGGCGGACCAGCCGGGGCCGGAGACACCGGGACCGCGCTCACCGGCACGGCGTCGTCCACGTCGTCGGTGTTGTCGACGAGCGGCGTGTCCGCGGTCGGCGGCTCGATGACCGGCTCCGCGACGGGCGGCGGCGGCTCGACGGGCTTGCGCTGCGCCCTGCGCTTTGGTGCGGCAGTTTCCGGCTCAGCAACTGCGGCTACTGGGGTCTCGGTGCTGTCGATGCCGTCCGCCAACTCCTCCGCCGAGTACGGCATACCGAGCAGCGCGTCGCCGCCGATCCACCGGCACACCTCCGACGTGGCGCGGGCGACGAGCATCGCGGTCGGCTGCTTGATCCAATTCTGCTTCCCGACCAGGCCCATCTGCTTCGCCCGGTCGATCGTCCACGCCGACTTCTGGACCTTGTCGGAGCCCATCCGCTGCCCGCACACGATCGCGCGGGTGGACGTGGACTCCTCGACCCAGATCTCGTGGCCCTGCGCCTGCACGACCCCGCGGAGGGCCTGGGCGCGCATGCCAGGGGTGCCCTCGATGATGTCGATGGACCGGAGGGCGGCCATCGGCTCCAGGCCGACTTCCTGGCCGGCGAGGATCGCGGCGGTGATCTGGGAGACGGTGATCTGCTGGGCGATGTCGGGGTCGGCATTGCGGCCCCGGAGGGACTGCGGGACGAACGCGGTGTTGGCGAGGCTCCGGGCGACCTGGTTGGCCTGCCGGGCGTCGTTGGCCCACTGGGTGAGCCGGGACGGCAGGGTCGGCATCAGCGGCTGTGCGTCGCGGACGTCGAGTTCGTTGTTCTCTTCACGGATCGCGATGGCGGTCATTAGAACGGGGGCTCCTCGTCAATCGGGGCGGGCTTGGCGGCCTGGGCGTCACGGGCGTTGCGGAGGTCGATACAGCGGGGCAGGCAGCCGTCGCCGTGGATGTCGCGGCATCCGTCAGGGCACGGCTTGGTGGCCATGGCGTCGGGCTGGGCGATGCGCGCCCACTCGGTGATCTCGCGGCTGTCGCCCACGTAGTGGTGCGTGGAGTTCAGGGCCGTAGCGGCGGCCAGCGCGAGGGTTGCGTGGATCTGGGCGGCGGCGAGGTAGACCGACGCATCGCCGCGAGCCTCCGTGTGGACGTAGGCGCGGGTTGCCAGCTCCTTTGCGGAGGGGTCGCCGTCACTGTCGTCGTAGCCGCCCTCGGGGTCGGTGAACGAGTCCATCGCGAGCGCGGTCAGGCGCTCGGCCTCCAAGTAGTGCTCTGCGCCGTTCATGAGGTGACGGCCTTTCCGATCAGAAGCTCGCGGCCGTCCTTGGCGCGGCGAGCAACAGTGGCGATGTGCTGGAACGTCTTGAACGTCTCCGGCCCGGCGTCGACGAAGTGCACGTCGTAGCCGTCAGCGCGGACGTGGACCGCGGCGGCGTGCTGGATGCCGAGCGATGCCATGGGGATCTCGGTGTCGCCGTCCATGTAGAAGTCGGCGTGCCAGTAGGCGGCGAGCTGGTAGGCGACCTCGGGCCACAGCCCGGACCGGGACGTCTTCGGGTCGAAGATGACCCGCAGCGGCGTACCTGCCGGGATGGTCTCGGCGAGCCAGGGGCAGTGCTCCGGGGTGATCGCCCACGGGGTGATCACGTCGGCGACAAGGTCGGTGGTGCCGCCGTACCGGAACGACCGCGACCCCACCCACCGCTCCACCAGAACGGGGCGGACCTGCCACTCGTCGAGGAACTTGATGTACGCCTCGACGTGCCCGGCGAGGTGCTCCTCGTACTCGACCTCTTCGCCCTTCACCAGGTGCTCGGCGTAGTCGTGGACGTCGGTGCCGCGTTTGCCGGCGGTGTTCCGGACCTGCTCGGGGATCACCTTGAGCGTGCGGACCAGTTCGTCGCGGCTCATGGCCCGCCACTCGTCGACCTTGTCGAGGTTGTCCGCGACGAACTCGGCGACCTTACGGGCGGCCCAGTTCACGAGGGCGGGCTTCGGCAGTCCGGCACCGATGAGGGTGGTTACGCCGTCGACCTTGATGCCGTCGATGGTGTAGCGGTGCCCAGTACCGCATTTGATCTTCTTGACGCCCTGGGCAGGCTCGGCAGGCTTCTTGGCGGCCATCAGAGATCAGCCGCCCTGCTGAACTTGAACTCCAGGTGCCGCATGTCGATCTCAGCGGGCGGGAGGGTGGTGTCGATGTCGCCGCTGCCCTCGGCGCGGCAGGTGCAGGTCCACAGTTTCGGCCAGCGGCTGTCGCGGAGGATCGTGTGGCCGGGGGCGAGACGCTGCGGGGCGATGGCGGTGGCGGTCATGACCGCGGCTCCCCCGTGATGGCTTCGGCGGTCAGCCGCTCGATGCGGTTCTCCAGGAACGTGTTCGCCTGGCGGGCAGTGTCGAGGTCGCGGCTGAGCTGGAGGAGCTTGTTGACCTTTCCTTGCACTTCGCGCTTCCATGCGTCGGCGCGCTTGGCCTCCTCGCGGCGCAGTTCCTGCTCCCGCGCCAGCTCCTCCTTTACGTGCCGGAGAGCGGCTTCGGCCATAACGGCGCGGTGACGCCAGCGGACGTGTAGGTTCCACGCCCCGGTTGCGGCCCAGCGGCGGATGAACCACAGTCGCCCACGGGTCTCGGAGGGGTCTTTTTCGGCGACGACGACGAGCCGTCCAGCGGCGGTCGTGTCGATGTTGAGGGTGTTCACTGGGCACCTCCCTTGCGGTTGTGGTCGTCGACCAGGGCCTGGTACTCGGCGTCGAGGTGCTTCGTGAGCCGCTGGACCGTGAGGTCGTCGCGGATCGCCCGCTCGGACGGGAGCGGCCTGCGGCGGTACCGGGGCCGGTCCGCGTAGACGACCGCGTCGGCCGGGTTGGCGCACTCGGCGCAGCGGCAGCCGTTGACGTAGTGCGGCTTCTGGCTGGCGTCGGCGACGATGTCCGGGCAGGCCGGGCCGTCAGCGATCTCGATCCCGGCGGCCTCGAACGTCTCGCCAGGCCCGGTCGTGGCGCGGATGAGGTACTTGTCGACGGCGACGATGAGCGCGCCCCCGGCGGCGAGGACGAGGATCACGGTTGCGCCGTTGCGGACGTCTTCGTTGGCGATCAGGTTGGCGAGCCAGTTCATGCCGTCACCTGGCCGCGCAGCTCGGCGTACGAGTGCGCGGAGACGAGGTCGACGACCCGGTAGTAGCCGGTCGGGGTGTCGATGCCGTCGCGTTCGGGCATGAGGTAGCCCCAGGGCTTCCACGCGAACTCGTCGGTCGGCTTCAGCAGCTCCCGCGCCTTGGACAGGGCGGCCTTGCGCTGGTCGGCCTCAGCCTGGCGGCGGCGTTCGATCGCCCGCTGGCGGCGGGCCTGGCTACGGCGGTAGTGGCTCATCGGGCACCCCGTGCCGGGAGGGTCAGTGCGATGACGACCAGCGCCCGTGCGAACCAGGACCAGTGCGGCCGGGCGTCCACGACGACTGCGAACCCGGACGCGCCCCCGTGGGGGTCCTTCGCGTGCTCACTGCGGAACGCGTGCGGCAGCGTGCCGATCAGCGCGAGGCCGAAGAGCAGCACGCCCCCAGCGATGAGATTCATGATCAGGTCACGGGTGTTCATCGGGAACCTCCCAGGTGGGACGTGTACAGGGTTTCGACGTCGGCGTGCTTGCCGCCGAGGACTCGGGCGCAGCCGATACACACGTGGACCTGCTGCTGGATGGCCTGCGTGCGGGTGATGACGTGGCCGCCGCGCGTGGGTTCGTTGCCGCACATCAGCGCGGCCTGCTTGCGGTGCCAGCGGGCGACGACGTGCGCTGGGGTGTAGCGGCTGAGGTCGCGGACCCAGAAGTGGATGTCGTTCACCACGCCTCCCCCATCACCAGGGCCCGGAGGCGGTCAGCGGCGGCCTGCGCACCGGGCTCGAACGCGCCGTCGTCGGTCCAGTCGGCGCGCATCCACCACAGCTCCCACTCGTCCGGCACGGCCGGGACGGGTGCGGTTCCGCCAACGAGTACGCCGTCGATTTCGAGGTCGACGTGTCCGTCGGGGTGGGTGGTCTGGCGCATCCGTCGGGCGGGTGGCTCGGGGAGAAGCCGAGAGTCAGCGCAGAGCAGGGCGTGGGCGGCGATCTCTACCTGGGTGCGGGTGGATGCCTGTGAGAGGTAGATGGTCACAGCACACCGCCCGCTCGCGCGCCGACAGCGCGGAGAACCGGCTCGTTGAGCTTCAGGACACCCTCGGAGTCACCGAAGCCCGGTACGTCGTACGTCGCGCGGACACACAGCCCGCCGACGATCGGCGACCGGTACTGGCGAACGGCGACGACGCGCCAGGTGAGGCCGTTGGGCTCGCCGTTGTGGGTGATGAGGTCGCCGGGCTCCAGGGCGTGGGCCATGACCGGGGAGAACAGGGTCGGGCCCATGCCGGGAACGTTGATCGTGATAGCCATCAGACCCACGCCCAATCGGGCTCGTTCGCGGGCTCCAGCAGGCCATCCCAGACCGGGCCGACCTCGTTCAGCAGCTCGTGCCAGGTGAAGCCGCCGTCGCCGGTGACGGGCTCGCCGTGGTGGTCGACGGGGTACCAGTGCTGGCCTGCGTCGGTGTCGACGCGCTGCCACTGCTCGTCGTCGCGGTCCCAGATCGTGACGAGGTCGCGGGGCAGGGCGTCGTAGTGGGTTTCGCGGTCGCCGCCGTGGGTGAAGGCCCCGCCGACGTAGTAGGTGTGCGCAGCGAACTCAGCCATCACGCACCCGCCTCGTGGTCCGCGCCGAGGTGCGCCATCAGCGACTCGTGCGCTTCTTCCTTGGAGTCGTGGCCGAAGCCGACGATGCCGCACGAGCACTTGCCGAGCCAGCCGTCTGCCCAGAGCGAGACGGACACGTAGCGATGAACCGTCGGCTCGTTCTCGGCGGTCAACTTCTTGACCGGTGCGGGCACCTCGACCAGCGGGGCCGGGGGCTGCGGCAGCATCGAACGGTTGACGTGAGGCCGGGTCCTTTCCTGGCGCTTCTGCACGCACGGCTGGCCAGGCGCTGCACCGCAGGCACACCGCTCGTACAGCAACCAGTTGGTGCGCGGCTCGTCCAGTACGGCGACGGTCACTGCGGGCATCGGCTGCGTTGCGGACGCCTCCGGCTCACCGTTGATTGCGCGGGCTACAGCCAGCGCCGCAGAGGTAGCAGGACGGAACCCGTGCTTCTCGATCTCGGCGACGTTCTCCAGCCAGTTGGCGACCAGCAGGGCCGTGTCCGGCTGCCACAGCAGGATGTGCTGCCGCTCGGCTGCGTTCGGCCAGTACTCGGCCTGCGTGCTGCCCTTCTTCGGGGCCTTGATGAGCTGGAACTCGCCCACCACCCCGCCGCGCAGCTGCCACGACATGTCGTTGTTGTCCTCGGTCCACGGCGTGGCCTGAACGCCAGCGCAGATGGCGCGGATCTTCTTGGCTGCGGCGCGCAGTTCCTCGGCGGGCGTCATGCCGACACCTGCGCCGTCTGGCGCGGACGCCACGAGATCGGCGCGACAGCACAGAACACGTCCAGCACCACACCCGGCAACAGCGAGTGCATCGGCAGCGCGTCAGCGTCGAGCTGGTAGTTGCTCTCCGAGCGGTACGTACCCACCCCGAGCATCGCCGCCCACTCATCAACCGCATCCCGGCTGGCCATGACCAGGCCAACACGCGGGCGGCGAGTCGAGAAGACAGTGACGTGCGTCGGCGCGGGCAGACCCTCGGCGGCGACAATGGCAGCCACGGCCGCCCGCGCATCGGTTTCAGTGAACGACGGCGTTGCCGTACGCTCGATCAGAGTTGTGGTCACGGCATTTCCTCTCGCGTGATCCGGCTGTTGCTGGAGGCCTCGGACGGTTGCGTCGTCCGGGGTCTTCCTCGTTCTTCAGGTCTTCGGGGTAGCCCGCTGGCCGGTCAGGTTGGCGTCCGTACGACCGGCGGGCCGTCCGCGGCTACGGGGAGGCCGCGGAGTTCATGCCGCCTTCCGGCGGGGCTGCCGCGCCAGCGGCGCGGGCCGGTCCTGCTGCATCGCGGCGGCCCGTTTCCGGGCGTTGATCGCGAGCTGGATGTCGGCGAGGGTGTTGAGGAACCTCTCGGCGACGGGCGAGCCGGGCTCCAGCGGGGCGACGGTGCTCATGCGGTCACCTCGGTTCGCTGCTTGCTCAGGTAGTTGAGTGGGTGGATGCCGGGAAGCAGGTCCATCGCGGCGTCCAGGAACGGGATGCTCACCGGGTAGTCGTTCGTCCGGTATGAGGACCAGGTCGTGGGGTGCAGTTCGAGCCGTCCGGCGATCTCGTACTGCGGCAGGTGGCCGAGTGCGTGCCTCCGGAGCAGGTCGTCGAACGCGCTGGTCCGGAGCCAGAGCTTGCGGGTTCTCTTTGCTCCCATGGAAAGAACGCTAGCGTCCCTCGGGAGGGAATGCAATTGCATCTGCGTCGTACGAACGGTCAGTTTTGCGAGTGAGGGATGAAAGGTTTCCTCACGTGGAAACGACGTGTACCTTTCTATCTATGCGTTCCCCCACGCTCGGAAGCTGGCTGCCATGAACGCCCTGCTCACGGATGCGGTACCACGGACCGGGAGTCCGTCGCGGTCCGGCGATCTACTCCGCTACTCTTTCCACGTGAGCAAAGATGATCGTGCCGTTGCGCAAGAGTTCACCACCTTCGCCGAAGCGCTGACCTACGCCGTAGCCACCTACTACGACGGCGTCGACAAGGCCTTCGCCGACGCCGCAGGCATCAGCAGCAGCGCGGTCAGCCGCTACAAGACAGGCCAGACCCCGCGCCCGGAGACCATCGAGAAGATGGCCCCCTACATGCACATGAGCGTCCCCCGCCTCATGTCCCTGGCCTACCCGCGATCCGTCGAGTCCGGGACGAACCTCGACACCGTCGCGCACCCGCTCGTCGTCACCCTCAACCAACTCATCGGACCCGACTCGCGGATGCCGGCAGACGAGAAGGCCGCCCTCGAAGCGGTCATCACGACCGTCCTGGCTCCATACAAGAGACACCTACGGACGCGCAAGACTGCCTGACTGCGACCACACCTACGTAGGGGTCCACCGTTTGCACATGAGTAAAGACGTGAACGGTGGGTTACCAAACGATCACGGACGCCGCTAGCGTTCAAAGCCTGCTCGTGACGGAGGATGAGACGCCACGAGCCACCTGGGCCAACCCCGCGCCAACGAGCCGGGGAACTCAACGTGGAGGCGTCTCATGGGGAACGAAGCCAAGCTCAAGCTGAACTCGTCACGCAAACGCGTCATCAACCTCCTCGCCGCCGGCGCGGTCACGATGCTGATCCTCGGGTATACCGCCGACCGGCTCCTCGACGGGGCACCGCTGCACCAGGCCGTGTGGCTCGTCGCGTTCGGGAACATGGTCCAGTGGTGCGGATACCTTGCGACGACGTTGCGCGACGAGATGCGCCAGGACCAGCAGGAGATGCGCAAGGAACTCGTCGCGACGCTCCGCGAGACGATCCGCACCGAGGTCGCCCAGCTCCTCGCACCGATCGACAGCAAGATCGAAGAGATCGACGCTGACGTCCACTCCTACGGCGACCAGCGCGAAGCCGCAGGTATCGCCCTCGCCGCGAAAATCGTCGGACAGCGCGGCAACACTGGCGGACGGCACCTCAACTTGGTGGACTGACACCATGCCCGCCCGCAACCTCCGCGCCGTACCCGACCAGCCGTCACGCGTCGTCTGCTACGTACGCGTGTCCGCGCTCATGGGCCGCGGCGGCGACGACTTCCACTCCCCCGACGTCCAGCTCGGCGGCATCAGACGACTGATCACCGGAATGCGCGAGGTCGCCGTCATCGACGACATCGACCAGACCGGCCGGAACTTCAACCGCGAAGGCATCGACAAGATCCGCGCCATGGCCGAGGCGAAACAGGTCGACGTCGTCGCCGTCTACGACCTGTCCCGCGTCGGCCGCAACGCCAAAGAAGCCCTCGCATTCATCGACGACCTCGCCGCGCTAGGCGTCGGCGTCATCTCCGCATCCGAGAACATCGACACGACCACCCCCGCTGGTCGGCTCATGCTGCAGCAGTTCCTGAACCTGGCAGAGTTCTACTCCAACATCATCGGGAAAAACTGGGCCGATGTCATCGCCCGCCGCGCTGAACAGGGCCTCGGGCACGGGCAGCCCACCGGCTACATCCGCAAAGATCACGCCCTGCACGTGCACCCAGTTGACGGGCCTGCCATTGCCCAGGCTTTCCGTGACGCGGCAGCAGGTGAACGGATGAGCGTGATCGTCCGCCGCCTTGCCGAGGCGCTCGGCAGGACCGTATACCCGTCGGTGCTCCGGCAGCAGCTCCGGAACCCGACCTACGTCGGGAAGGTCGTCAACAACGGGGCGGTCTTCGACGGCAAGCATGAGGCGCTGGTCACGCCCGCAACGTGGGAGTTGGTACAGAAGCGGATGGCCCGCGAGGCGACGATGCCCGCGCGGCACCTGGAGCCGACGTGGTCGATGGTCGGGTTCACGTTCTGCGAGCAGGGCCACGCCGCGTACCGGCACACGAAACCCGACACGAAAGGCGGCCCGAAGGTTGACCGGCTGCTCTGCGGGCACCGGCAGTACTCGACTGGCTGCAACATGGGCCAGCCGCGGCTGGCGGAGGTCGAGGAGTGGGTGCTGGACCAGGTCGCGGAGCATGTGCGCCTGCTGGAGGACGATGTTGCGGCGCGTGAGGCGCGGCAGGTGCGGCAGACGTCGGCGCGGGTGGAGCGGGCCGGGCTGGAGAAGCAGCGTGACGCGGTTCGTACAGCGATGGTGAAGATCACGAAGCAGTGGGGTTTGGAGCAGGTCGACGACGCGACGTACCAGGCGACGATTGCGGACTACCGGGCGTCGGAAGCCTCCTTGTCGGAGGCGCTGGCTGCGGCCGAGACGGTGGTGCAGTTGCCCTCGCCAGTCCAACTGGCGGACGCGGGAAAGAAGCTGCTGGCGATGTGGGGGGACATGACGGTGCCGGAGCGGAACAGGGTGCTCGGTACGGTGGTGGAGAAGGTCGTCATTCATCGGCCGAAGCGGTGGCGTGAGCCTGCCGCGGACCGTACGCAGGTGTTTCTATACTGACAGTTCGCGTGGCGTGACCGTGGTCGCGACGCCGATCTGGTTCAGCGCGGCGATCACGCCGAGGCCGATGATGAACACGGACGCGGTCGTGGCCAGGATGCGGCCGTACGACAGGCCGCCCAGCGCGCTGCCGATCAGGTCCTTGACCCAGGAGGCGATGGCCGCGGCCACCACCACGATGACGATCGCGACGAATGCCTTGGGCAGCCACGACACCACGGCGTTGATCAGGTCGGAGACCGGGTTGGGCCCCCAGATCCCGAACGCGAGCTGCAGCGTGAACAGCAGCACCGCGTAGTACGCCAGCCGCGCGACCAGGTCGGACGGGTCGACGCCGCCGCGGGCCAGCGCGGCGGTCACCCCGCCGCGGGCGGCGAGCTGGTCGAAGCGCACCCGTTCGAGGCCCTTGTCGGCGAGCATGCGGATGCCGCGCGCGACGAGCCAGCCGACGAGCAGGATCGCCACGAAGGCCAGCGCCTTGGGCAGGAACAGCGCGACCGAGCGCAACGCGTCGGTCATCACCTCTCCGAGGTCCATGGGCTTCTTCCTCTCCAGGGGGGAAACGAGGGGGTTTCGGGTCCAGCTCGCTCATTCCCCGCCGACCCCGCAGGGAAACGGCGATCCGGGCAGGGTTGCTCCGATCGGGTGACCTGGGACGACTCGATCGACAATCACTGATGAGACCGCTAACATTCCCTCGGGAGCTGCCCCTTCACCGCCGGCCGGACAGGGCAGGCCGGACCGGCGGCAGTGCCGCGTGCCGAAACCCCCGATCGTCGCGCGCGCGGATCGACCCATCCGTTCCGCGATCGGAGTCAGCCATGCCCCACCTGTCATCCCGCCTCGCCGCCGTCGGCACCGCCGTCGCCGTGCTCGCCGCGACCGCCCTGGCCACCGCCGTCACCGCCGCCCAGGCCGCCGCCCCCGGCGCACCATCCGCCGCGCTGCCAGCCGCCGCGCCGACCATCCCTCCGCCGTCCTACCCCAACCCGGGTCGCGTCACCGGCTCCACCGGCGCGCACGACCCCGCCGTCGTACGCGGCCCGAACGGCACCTACCTGCTGGCCGCCACCGGCAACAACCTGCCGCTGAAGACCTCCGCCGACCGGACCGCGTGGCGCGACGCGGGCGTCGTGTGGCCCGGCGGCGCACCCTGGACCACCGCGTACACCGGCGGCGGCGCGAACCTGTGGGCCCCCGACATCTCCTACCGCGACGGCCGCTACCTGCTGTACTACTCCGCCTCCAGCTTCGGCTCCCAGCGCTCGGCGATCTTCCTCGCCACCAGCCCGACCGGCGCGTCGGGCAGCTGGACCCACCAGGGCCTGATCATCGAGAGCAGCGGCGCGGTGAACTACAACGCCATCGACCCGAACCTGCTCGTCGACGCCGCCGGGCAGTGGTGGCTGACCTTCGGCTCGTTCTGGACCGGCCTCAAGGCGATCCGCCTCGACCCGGCCACCGGGAAGCGGTCCACCACGGACACCGCGGTACGGGCACTGGCCCAGCGGCAGACCGCGTCCGGAGCCGTCGAGGCCCCGTTCGTCTACCGCCACGGCGGCTACTACTACCTGTTCATGTCGTTCGACCTGTGCTGCCGGGGCGCGTCCAGCACCTACCGCGTCATGGTCGGCCGCGCCACCACGCCGACCGGGCCGTACACCGATCGCAACGGCACCGCCCTGACCTCCGGCGGCGGGACGCAGATCCTGGCCGGGCACGGGTCGATCCACGGGCCAGGCCACCAGGCGGTGCTCTTCGACAACGGCCAGGACGTGCTGTTCTACCACTACTACACCGACAGCGGCGCGGCCCGCCTCGGCATCAACCTGCTGGGCTGGGACAGCGCGGGGTGGCCGTTCGTGTACTGAGCCGCGCTGGATTAACGATCCCCGGCCGGGGTAGAAATCGTGCGTGGATCGGGATACCTGGATCATCATCGGCATCGCCGTCGCGATCGTCGGCGTCATCACGCTGATCGGCGCGATCAAAATGGGCAAGCGCCTGTTCGTCACCAAACGGATGCTCGGCGAGCTGGGCACGGGCGGCAAGGTCGCCTTCTGGGGGGCCCTGGTCTACACCATCCTGCCCGTGGACCTGCTCCCCGACCCCATCTACCTCGACGACATGGGCGTGCTGGGCCTGGCCCTGCTCTACCTCACGAATCTGCTCCGCAAGCGCAACGGCGGCAAGCTGCTGCCCGGCCAGCGCGACAAGCCCGCCAAACAGGAAACGCCCCGCTAGAGCCGAAAGGCCGGGACCCGAACTGCGGTCCCGGCCTTTCTCAACGGTTGAACATCAGCCGCCACACGGTATGGCCGGGACGGCTGTAGTAGAGGAACTCGTCACAGACCTCGCCGGTGATGTACAGCCCCCAGCCGCCCGAGGCCACCGGCCGCGTGGGTGGAGCAACCGTCGGCGGCCGGAACGTGCCGCCGTCGGTCAGCTCACTGATGATCATGGCGCCGTCGGCCCACACCCGCACGACACCGCCCCCGGTGGTGTGCCGCAGCGTGTTCGTCACCAGCTCGCTCATCGCGAGCTTGAGGCCGGAGACCCGCCCCGCGGCGAGCCCTGACGTGTGCGCGTGCGCGCCGACGAACTCCCGCACCGCCGCGAGGTCGTCCGCGGTCGTGAACGAGATCGTGGCCGCGCCCGTCGGTGGCGGCGCGAACGGCCTGACTACCTGGCGCAAGACTCCTCCGCGGGCCCGGGGTGGATGTTCGAATGAGCTGGCGGACCTCGGTGGTGTGGGCGTCGGCCGCCGTGCGCGACGCCGACGCCGACGCCGACGCAAAGAGTGCCACAGCCAGGGTCGGCGTGGCACTCTTCACGTCGGTGTCTGTTGCCCTGGCCGATTCACACCCTGGTGGGCGAAGTCACCTGCCGGTGGCGTCCTGCGCCGCGTCCTTGACGTCCTCGGCGGCCTGCTTGGCCTTGGCCGCGGCCTGCTCGGCCAGGCCCTTGGCCTCCAGGCTCTCGTTGTTGGTCAGGTCGCCGACGACCTCCTTGGCCTTGCCCACGAGCTCTTCGGCCTTGTTCGAGATGTCACCCATCATGCTCCCCTTCTCCGCGGCGGCCCCACCGACCACCAGCCACTGACTGCCCAGCCGGACGTCCGCCGAAACCGCCTATTCGCCGCCAGCTCGCGCACACCCCGGCACCAGGGGCACATCGATCGCTGAACCTGAATGTGTCGGCCCGGCCTTTCCGGGTACACGGCCTCCTGCGGGGGGCACCTCCGGCATACATCACCGAACGCCGCACGGCACCCGGACTGCCTGAACAGCGGTGGTACAGTCACCACTCTGCTGGGTCGGCCAGCGACATAGCGTAGGGATGACGATGGCGCTGAAAGCAGAGCAAAGCGAACGACTCGGCAAGCTGCTGGCGGAGCGAGCGGAGAAGATCGCCAAGCGGTGGGCGGAGATCGCCGCCGCTCCGCTCAAGGGCCGGCTGACCGTCGCCGAGTCCGGCCGCCAGACGGCCGAGCTACAGGCGCAGCTCCAGAAGGCGCTGGCCGACGGCGCGGCCGACCTGCGCAGCGCGCAGACCACCGAGCTGCGTGCGGTGCTCACCGAGCTGTCGCGCGGCCGGGCGCGGCAGGGCTTCACCGCCAGCGAGACCGCCACCAGCATCTTCGCGCTCAAGGCCGCGCTGTACGACGTGGTCGACGTCGAGAAGGGTGGCGAGAGCGCGCTGCGCGACTACGTGGCCTGGTCGCTGTTCATCGACGAACTGGGCCTGTTCACCTTCGAGGCGTTCGCCCGCGCCCGCGAGCACATCATCACCGAGCAGACCGAGCAGCTGCTGGAGCTGTCGACGCCGGTCGTGAAGCTCTGGGACGGCGTGGTCGCCGTCCCACTGGTCGGCACCCTGGACTCGGCTCGCGCCCAGGTCGTGATGGAGCGGCTGCTGCAGGCGCTGGTCGACACCGGCTCGCCTTACGCGATCATCGACATCACCGGCGTGCCTGCGGTCGACACGCAGGTCGCGCAGCACGTCCTCAAGACGGTCATGGCGGCGCGGCTGATGGGCGCGGAGTGCATCATCTCCGGCATCCGCCCGCAGATCGCACAGACCATCGTGACGCTCGGCATCGAGTTCGGCGACATCGCCACGAAGGCCACGCTGGCCGACGCGCTGCGCCACGCGATCCGGCGCGGCGCGGCCGCCGCCCGCGCCGCGAACCGGGAGGCGTGATGGAGCGGGTGCCGATCCTCAAGATCGGTTCGGTGCTGCTGGTCTCCATCCAGGTCGACATGCAGGACCAGATGGCCCTGCAGCTGCAGGAGGACCTGGGCCAGCGGATCGTCGACACCGGCGCCAAGGGCGTCATCATCGACATCACCGGTCTGGACATCGTCGACTCCTTCGTCGGGCGCACCCTGTCCACGATCGCGTCGATCTCGCGGGTCCTCGACGCCGAGACCATCGTGGTCGGCATGCGGCCGGCCGTCGCGATCACCCTGGTCGAGCTGGGCCTGTCCCTCGACGGCATCCGCACGTCCCTCAACGTGGAACGCGGCCTGGAGCTGCTGGCCCGCAACGCCGAGCCGGAGACCGTCGACGACCTGGATTTCCTCGACGAACCTGAGACGACGTCGCCGTGACGGGAGCCGAGGGCGAAGCCCAGGTGCAGGCCATCGGCAGCGACGAGGACGTGGTGCGGGTCCGCCAACTGGTCCGCACCGTCGCCGTCGCCGCCAAGCTGTCCCTGGTCGATCAGACGAAGGTGGTCACGGCGGCCAGCGAGCTGGCCCGCAACACCCTCGTCTACGGCGGGGGCGGCCAGGCTGCCGTATCCACCGTGGACAACGGCCAGCGGCGCGGGGTGCGGGTCGTGTTCAGCGACTCCGGCCCCGGCATCGCCGACCTGGATCTGGCCCTGACCGACGGCTACACCAGCGGCGGCGGGCTCGGGCTGGGCCTGAGCGGCGCGCGGCGGCTCTGCGACGAGTTCGAACTGGACACCGCGGTCGGGGCGGGCACCACCATAGCGGTGGTCAAGTGGGCGCGGTGAGCGCGCTGACCCCGACCGCCGCCTGGTTCCGGCTCGACGACGAGAGCAACGTGGGGGCCGTCCGCCGGTACGCGGTCGAGCTGGCCGGTGCCGTCGATCTGGGCGAACGCACAGCCGCCGACCTCGCCATCATCGCCACCGAACTCGCCTCGAACCTGGTCAAGCACGCCGTCGACGGGACGCTGCTGGTGCGCACGATCCGGCACGACGACAACGTCGGCGTAGAGATCCTCAGCATCGACTCGGCCCCCGGCATGGCCGACCTGGCCGCCATGCACGAGGACGGCCGCTCCACCACCGGCACCCTCGGCATCGGGCTGGGCGCGGTGGCCAGGCTCGCGCACCGGTGGGAGGGATACTCGCTGCCCGATCGCGGCTCGGTGCTCGACGCCCAGGTGTGGCGCGAGGAGCGGCCGCCACCGGCCTGGGCGGAGGGCCTCACCCGGCCGCTGAGCGGCGAGACCGTGAGCGGCGACACCTACGCCGTGCGGACCGCCGACGGCAGGCGGCAGGTCATGGTCTGCGACGGGCTCGGCCACGGCCCGCTCGCCGCTGCCGCCTCCCAGGCCGCGCAGCAGATCTTCCTCACCGCGCCCGCCGAGCCGCCCGCGATGCTCGTGGACCGTCTGCACCGAGGCTTGTCCCACACCCGCGGGGCCGCGGTCACCATCGCGGAGATCGACGCCGAGGCGAACGTGGTGCGCACCTGCGGCATGGGCAACGTCGCGGCCACCGTCATCACCGGCGACCAGCGGCGCGGCACCGTGTCCATGCCCGGCATCGCGGGCCACGGACGCGCCGTCATCAAGGAGTTCGAGTACCCGTTCGGCGTGGAGTCGCTACTGGTCATGCACTCCGACGGGGTGAGCGACAAGTGGAGCCTGAGCACCAGTCCCGGCCTGAGCACGAAGTCCCCGCTGCTGATCGCGGCCACGGTGCTGCGGGACGCGGGTGTACGCCGGGACGACGCCTGCGTGCTGGCGGCCAGGATCCGGCCGTGACCGACACCGTCCTGCTGCGGCTGGTGCTACGCCGCGAGCAGGACGTCTTCGCGGTCAGGCAGCGGGGCCGCGAGGCCGCCGCGGCGCTCGGCTTCGAGCACCAGGACCAGATCCGGATCGCCACCGCGCTCAGCGACGTCGCCCGCCAGCTGCTCGCCAAGGCTGCCGACGTGGAAGTGACCTTCCGCATCCACGGGCAGCCCGAGAGCCTGCGTATCGAACTCGCCGTGCCCGGCCCGGTGGACCAGCAGGCGCTGCGCCCGGCCGGTCGGCTGGTCGATGTTTTGGAAGTCGCCGAAGATGGGCAGAGGACAGTGGTCATGCTGTCACGTCGCCTTCCCGCCCCGGACCAGCTCACCGCAGACCGCGTCGAGCAGGTCCGGCACAAGATGGCGGGCTCCGTGGTGGCCAGCCCGCTCGACGAGCTGGCGTCGCAGAACGACCACCTGCTGGCGGCGCTGGAAGAAGCCCGGCAGCAGCAGGAACAGCTTAAGGTCCTCAATGACGAGCTGGAAGAGACCAATCGCGGCGTCATGGCCCTCTACCTCCAGCTCAGCTCCGAGCTGGAGGAGACCAACCGGGGCGTGGTCGCGCTGTACGCGGAGCTGGACGAGAAGTCCGCGCAGCTGCGCGCCGCCAGCGAGGCCAAGACCCGTTTCCTGGCCAACGTCAGCCATGAGCTGCGCGCTCCCGTGACCGCGGTCATCGGGCTGACCCGGATGCTGTCCGACCCCGACTCCGATCCGCTGACCGAGGCGCAGGCCGAGCAGATGGCGCTGCTACGCGGCTCGGCCTCCGACCTGCTGGCGCTGGTCAACGAACTGCTCGACCTGGCCAAGGCCGAGTCCGGCCACCTGGAGCCCGCGTGGGGGCTGGTGGATCTCAGCCAGCTGTTCAAGCAGCTACGCGGCACCCTCAAGGCCGTCCTGACCAGCCCCGACGTCGAGCTGGTCGTGGAGATGCCCGGCGACGGCGCGTGGATCGAGTCGGATGAGGCCCTGCTGACCCAGGTGCTGCGCAACCTGCTGCACAACGCGATCAAATTCACCGACCAGGGGACCGTCACGATGCGGGCAGCCTCCGACGGTGAACGCTGGACCATCACCGTCGCCGACACCGGCATCGGCATCGCCGCCGGGCAGCAGGAACGTATCTTCGAGGAGTTCGTGCAGCTGCCCGGACGCCTCAAGGCGCAGGGCACGGGACTGGGCCTGCCGTACGCCCGCAGGCTCGTCACCATCCTGGGCGGGCAGCTGCGGCTGGCCAGCGAGCCGGGCACGGGCAGCACCTTCACCGTCACCCTGCCCGTCGCGAGGCGACCATGACCGACCTGCCCGCGACCACCATCCTGGTGGTCGACGACCGCGCCCCGAAGCGCTACCTGCTCAAGAACTGGCTCACCAGAGCCGGCTTCACCGTGCACGAGGCCGTGGACGGTCACGATGCGCTGGAGAAGGTGCAGCAGCGCCCATACGACATGATCGTGCTCGACATCAAGCTGCCCGACATGAGCGGGCTCGAGGTGTGCCAGCGGATCAAGGCCGACCCCGCCACCACCAGCACACCGGTCGTCCACGTCTCCGCCCACGCGGTCGACGCGGCCGACCGGACCCTGGGCCTGGTCGGCGGTGCCGACGCCTACCTCGTCGAGCCGATCGACCCGCACGAGCTGGTGGCCACGGTCCAGGCGGTGCTGCGCTACTACCAGGCCCGGCGCAAAGCCGAACGGCTCGCCGACGGCCTGGCCGGGCTCGCCGAGACGACGCTCGCGGTGACCATGGCACGCGACTTCACCGAGCTGCTCGGCCAGGCCGCCGCCGGCGCCGCCCGGCTCTTCGGCACGCCCGCGGCGGTCGCCACCGAGGCCGACACCGGCTGGGCGCTGGCGCTGGCGGACACGTCCGGCGACGTGACCGTCACCGGCTGGGAGCCGCCCGCCGAGGACGTGCCGGTCGGCTCGTACCGGCTCACCGGCCGCGCCGCTCACTGGCAGCTACCCGCAGGCTGGGCCGACACCGGCTCGGTCACCGTCACCACCGCCCGGTTCCGGGCCGCCCGTCCGTCGCTCTACCTGTTCACCGGCGAGGTCGCCGACGAGGACCACACCGGGCTGCTGACCCAGCTGTCGCAGGCCCTGGGCGCGGCCGCCGAGGCCCAGCGCGCGCAGGACCAGGACCACCAGATCGCGATCATGCTGCAACGCAGCCTGCTGCCGCGGCACCTGCCCACGGTCGACCGGATCGGGCTGGCCGTACGCTACGAACCGGCCAGCCCGCAGGCCGAGATCGGCGGCGACTTCTACGAGCTGTCGGTCCTCGACGACAAGCTGCTCATCGCCATCGGCGACGTCGTCGGGCACTCGCTGCACGCGGCGACCGTGATGGCCGAGATCCGCCATGCGCTGCGCGCGTACGCGATCGAGGGCCACACCCCCGGCCGCATCGTCTCGTTGATCGACGAGCTGATGGTCCGGCTGCTGCCCGGCGAGATGGCGACGCTGTGCCTGCTGACGCTCGACCCCCGGACCGGTCATGCCCGCCTCGCCAACGCGGGCCACCTGCCGCCGCTGCTCATCGTCGACGGCAAGGTCAGCGAGATCTGGCATCGCGCGCCCCTGCTGGGCATCAACCACCCCCGCTCCGAGGACCTGGAGTTCGTCATTCCCGAGGGCGGCACCCTGCTGCTCTACACCGACGGTCTCATCGAGCGCCGCGACATCACGGTCCGTGACGGCATCGCCGACCTCAGCCGCATCGCCGGAACCGTCGACGACGACCTCGACGTCTACTGCGACCGGCTGCTCCAGCAGTTGACCAACCCACCCCACGCGGACGACGTCGCCGTTGTGGCCGTCAGACGTCTGTGATTGGCTTCCCCCATGGATCGAGCAACCAACCCGCCGCAGGCCACCCACGAAGTGGAGGTTCTGGACAACAGTGTCCGGATCACCCTGGCCGGGGAGTTCGATCTGGCCAACGAGCAGGCGCTGACCAGCTGGCTGGTCGACGCGATCAAGGCCGATCCGGGACGCCCCGTGGAGGTCGACATGCACGACGTCGGCTTCATCGACTCCAGCGGCATCCGGGTGCTGCTCCAGGCGCACGCCGTGGCCGCACAGCACGGGGGGACGTTCCGGCTCACCAGGGCGTCCGGCGCCGTCCGCGAGGTGCTGGAGATCGTCGCCGTGTACGACCACCTGACCGCCGGCGGCTGAGGCCGCTCAGGCCGCGTACGCGGTCAGCGCCGGGTGGCTGTCGGGCAGCCCGTGCCAGCGCAGCAGCTCGGTCACCTCGTCGGGTTCGGCGATCAGCGCGTCCGGGTGCCGGACCAGGTGGTCGACGAGCCAGCGCTGGGCGGCGGTGAGCTCGGCGTAGCCCGCCGGGCTAGCCCGCTCGTCGTCGCCGAAGGCCAGGTAGAACGCCTCGCCGAGGCGCTCGGCCCAGGGTCCGTGCGGCCGCCGGGTGGCCTCCGCCCGCACCAGTGCCGCCCGCGCGTCGGCGGCTCCCGGATCGCCGAGGTGCTCCAGCAGGCGCACCGACCACTCGGCCCGGCCCATCCCCCACGGCGCCAGCACGGGCTCGTCGGGGCCGATCCCGGCACCGGCCCGCGCCCGCAGCACGGCCCGGGGATCCTCGGGCACGGCCGTGCCCGCGGTCAGCGTCCAGGCCACCGCGGCGGCCCAGCGGACCTCCTCGTCGCCGTCGTGCGCCAAACTCGTGATCACCGCCGACTCCGGCACCGGCCCGCGCGCGGCCAGACCTGCCGCCAGCAGCGCGGTCACCCGCAGGTCGCGCCGCCAGTCGTGGTGTCCCGCGACCGCCAGCAGCGGCACGACGGTGTCGTGCGCCGCCTCCGGGAACCAGGCCAGCAGGTATGCCGCCGCCTCGATGACGTCGCCGTCGGTGTCGTCGAGCAGCGCCGCGATCCGGGGCAGTTCGGCCCGCACCGCGTCGTACACCCGCAGTTCGTCGGCCTCGCCCGGCATTCGCGGCTCGCCCACGGCCCGGCCGCTCCATTCGCTGTGCAGCAGGTGCCAGGACTCGTCGACGGCGTCGGGCGTGGGCCGCAGCCGCTCGATGGGGAACCCGGTCAGCAGGTACGGGTGGTCCGAGCCGATCGCCATGGCGGTGAGCAGATCGACGATCGCGGCCCGGTCGTAGGTGGCGGGGTCGGTGGCGAGGTCGGCCAGGAACGGCACCGCGTAGACGTCGGCCTCGTAGCGTCTGCCCTCGTGCAGCAGACTGGTCCAGAGTTCGTCGCGGGCGTCGCCGCGCACCTGCGGGTCCTCGGCGCGCAGCGCGGTGATGAAGGCGGGGATCTCCTCGGCCGTGCCGAAGGCGTGCGTCAGCCCGCTCCAGCCGACGGTGTCGAGCTTTTCCAGCATCCTTCGATGATGCCCACTGTCGGCGACATCAATCGGCCAGTTTGTGCGACCGAAGGCACCGAGGTCAGCGGCGATCATCCCATCGGCGACAGGGCGTGCCGCCGGTCGATTTGCGATCATGGTCGGATGACTGTCAGCACCAGGCTCGCGACCCTCGACGACGCGCCCGCCGTCAGCGCCCTCTACCAGGCGAACATGGAGTTCCTCCTGCCTTTCGAGCCGATCCGCCCCGACGGCTGGTTCGGCCCGGAGGGCCAGCGCGAGGTGCTCGCCACCGCGCTGGAGCGGCACGCGCGCGGCGAGTGCGTGCCGCACGTGATCCTGCTCGACGGCCGGATCGTCGGCCGGATCAACCTCAACGACATCGTGCGCGGCCCGTTCCTGAACTGCCACCTCGGCTACTGGGTCAGCCAGGACGTCAACGGCCGGGGCGTCGCCTCCGCCGCGGCGGCCGCCATGATCCAGGTCGCGTTCGAGGAGCAGGGCCTGCACCGCGTCCAGGCGGGCACGCTGGTGCACAACGTCGCGTCGCAGAAGGTGCTGGCGCGCAACGGCTTCGTGCGCTTCGGCCTGGCCGAGAAGTATCTCCAGATCGAGGGCGTCTGGCAGGACCACATCCTGTTCCAGCGACTCGCCCACGACCGGCCGTGAAGTTTCGAAACTGATTGATGTATCGCGGGTCGCGGATGGACCCTGGCGGATGTCCGTGGGAGCCCTCCCACGGCGTTCCCGCTCCAAGGAGAACGCGTATGAAGTGGCGACTGCGCCCGATCGCCCTCACCGCCGCGCTCGGCACCGTCGTGGCAGCCGCCCTGCTGTCCGCCGGAGCCTCGCCGGCCACCGCCGCCCCGGTCATCTGCGAGCAGTACGGCACCGCGCCCGTCCAGGGCGGCAAGTACATCGTGCAGAACAACCGCTGGGGTGCGAGCACGGCCCAGTGCATCGACGTGACCAACGCCGGGTTCACCGTCACCCGCGCCGACCACAACAACGCCACCAACGGCCCCCCGGCGTCGTACCCGTCGATCTACGCGGGCTGCCACTACGGCGCGTGCACCGCCGGCAGCGGCCTGCCCGCCCGGGTGAACGCGCTGAACAACCCCCGCGCCACGTTCAACATCAGCACCCCGAACGCGGGTGAGTGGGACGCGGCGTTCGACCTGTGGTTCGACGCCAGCGCGAACCCGCCGGGGCAGAACTACGGCGCCGAGGTCATGATCTGGACCAACCACCGGGGCCGCCCGCAGCCCATCGGCGGCCGGATCGCCACCGTCAACCTCGAAGGCGGCACCTGGGACGTCTGGTTCGGCAACATCGGCTGGAACGTCATCTCGTACGTGCGCACGACGCCCGGCAACACGTTCGCCAACTTCAGCCTGAAGGCGTTCATCAACGACTCCGTCGGCCGCGGCAAGATCGACCCGAACTGGTTCATGACCAGCGTGCAGGCCGGGTTCGAGCCGTGGATCGGCGCGGCGGGCCTGGCGGTGAACCTGTTCGACTTCAACGTCAACGGCAACGCCGCGGGTGGCGGCGGCGGCGACGACGTCTCGGTGATCCGGGGCGCGGCGTCCCACCGGTGCGTCGACGTGGCGGGCTGGGGCAAGACCGACGGCACCGTGGTGCACCTGTGGGACTGCTTCCCGAACAACAACAACCAGCGCTGGCGGCGGTCCGGCAACACGTTCGTCAGCCTCGACTCGGGCAAGTGCCTGGACGTGTCGGGCGGGCGTACCACCAACGGCGCGGCCGTGCAGCTGTGGACCTGCCTGAACAACGGCGCGCAGCAGTGGGTCGTCAACAGCAACGGCTCGATCGTCAACCCCAACTCGGGCAAGTGCCTGGACGCGGTCGAGCTCGGCACCGGCAACGGGACCCGGCTCCAGATCTGGGACTGCGGCAACCCGCTGGGCGGCAACCAGCAGTGGCGGCTGAGCTGACCGCTCGCCACCCGTGACCCCCGCCCTCCCGGGCAGCCGAACCCGGGAGGGCGGGCACGCCTGCCCGGCCCGTCAGGCGCTGACATCGACCTGGAGCAGCTGGGGTGACGAGGCGAACCCCCGGCGGCGGTACACCTCGACCGCCCGGCTTCCGGAGTGGACCGTCACCCGCCCCACGCCGAACTCTGCGGCCAGGTTCAACACCGCGCCGACGAGCCGGTCACCCAGGCCCCGGCCGCGCTCGGCGGGCAGCACGTACACGCTCTGCACGTCGCCGGACCGGCGGTCGAACGCGGGCGGGATCGGCACCCGCGGCGTGAGCGCCAGCCACGCCGCGCCGAGCACGCTGTCGCCGCGTACCGCGATCATGCAGTGATGGGTGTCCGCGTGCTCCGCGGCCCACTGCGCGAAGCGCGACACGTAGTCCTCGGACGGTGGGGGCGGATCGGCCTCGCGCTCGTACTCGCTACGCCACCGCAGCACGGCCGCGGCACGGAACTCGGCGGGCGTCGCGCGGCGGACCGTGGTGTCGTCGATCACGGCGTCATCCTGGCCCAGGACCGCTACCTGCACAAGCCGCCGGTCGATCGTGGCCGAAGGTCGGCGGTTGCCGATACAGTCCCTTCGCCGCCCGACGAGGACCCACCGTCGCACGGTGAAAGGAGCCGACGATGTCCGACCCGACGACCGAGGGCTACACGGTCAGCGCCGCCGAGATCGAGGGCATGGTGCGAAACCTCTGCGCGTACGCGCTGGGCGAGCCCGATCCGCTGCAGCGCTATGCCGACCTCACCCACCAGCAGGTCCTGTTCGACGGCATCGTCGCGGCGATCCAGCTGGCCCGCGGCCGCGCCCTGGCCGACCTCGTGGTCTCGGGCATGCCGGTGGAGCAGGTGGCCGCGAAGACCAACCTCGCGACCGTGCCGCGTGTACGCAAACTGATCAGTGTGGCGGGTGAGACCGAGCGGGTGAAGGCCGCCGCCGCGGCCGCCAAGCCGAAGAAGGCGAAAGCCGCCCCCGTCGCGGAACCACCGGAGCCGGACCCGGAGTCGGAGCCGAGCCCGGAGCCGGAGCCGGAGCCCCGATCCGCGGTGGCGCCGACACCGGTCGCCGAGAGCGGCAAGCGCATGCTGACCGCCGCCGAGCGCGAGGCGCTGGGCCTGCCCGTCGACGGGCCCCGCCCCGCCGCCGCCAAGCGCGGCGTGGCCGCCCGGTTCAGCCGCCGCCGGGCAGGTAGCGGGCGAGCCCGTTGATGATCAGCTCCAGCCCGAACTCGAACCGCACCTCGCCGTCACCCTGCACCAGCACGTCGGCGTACTTGTTGAGGTAGGGGAACCGGCCCGTCGGCAGGGTGCGGTAGTAGTCGTGGACCTGGCCGAAGTAGTCGGCGACGAACTCGTCGACCGGCTTGCCGCTGGCCCGCTGCCGTGCCTGGTAGAGCGAGCCCTCGTAGGCGTCGGCGCTGAGGTACAGCGCGATCCGGTCCACCGCCCAGGCCGCCTGCTGGGGCGGCACGCCGCCGCTGATCAGCACGCCGAGCATCGCCTCGCCCATCCGCAGCGCGTTGGGGCCGGTCGGCACGCTGGCGAGGCTGACCCGGGCGATGTCGCTGTGCGCGCCGAGCACCCGGTAGGACGCCCGCGCGATCTCCAGCAGCTGCTCGCGCCAGCGCGCCGGGTCCGGCTCGGGCAGCTCGATCTCGCCCAGCACCCGGTCGTACGCCAGCTCCAGCAGTTCCTCCTTGTTCGCCACGTGCGCGTACAGCGAGGCCGCGCCGGTGTTCAGCTCCTCGGCAACCCGCCGCATGCTCACCGCGTCCAGGCCCTCGCGGTCCAGCAGGGCCAGCGCGGCGTCCACGATCGTGTCCCGGCTGAGCGGCTTGCGGGCGCTGACGCTGCGGCGCGGGGCACGCCAGGGCGGGGCCGGGATCTCGGACATGGCGCACATCGTACTTGACGCGAACAGCGTTCGGTCTGTAGAACAGTGTTCGTTCAACGAACACTGTTCGATAGTAGGGAGCATCCTCATGACCACCGCCCTCGACCCCGCCGCCCCACCCGATACCCGGCCCGCGGCGTACCGCTGGCGCTGGGCCGCCCTGTTCGTGATCCTCGCCGCCGAGGTCATGGACCTGCTCGACGCGCTGGTGACCACCATCGCGGGCCCCTCGATCCAGGCCGAGCTGGGCGGCTCGGAGAGCCTGATCCAGTGGCTCGGCGCGGGCTACACCCTGGCCATGGCCGTCGGCCTGATCACCGGCGGACGCCTCGGCGACCTCTACGGCCGCAAGCGCATGTTCATGATCGGCGCGGCCGGGTTCGTCGCCGCGTCGGCTCTGTGCGCCGTGGCCACCACGCCGGAGATGCTGATCGGCGCGCGCGTGCTGCAGGGCCTGCTCGGCGCCGTGCTCCTCCCGCAGGGCCTCGGCATGATCAAGGAGATGTTCCCGCCGAAGGAGGCGGGCGCGGCCTTCGGCGCGTTCGGGCCGGTCATGGGCCTGTCCGCGGTCGGCGGCCCGATCCTGGCCGGGTGGCTGGTCGACGCCGACCTGCTCGGCACCGGCTGGCGCATGATCTTCCTGATCAACCTGCCGCTGGGCCTGCTAGCCCTGCTCGGCGCGGCCAAGTTCCTGCCCGAGTCCCGCTCCGCGCAGGCGTCCCGGCTCGACCTCGGCGGCGTCGCGCTGGTCAGCGCCGGTGCGCTGCTGCTGCTGTACCCCCTGGTCCAGGGTCGTGAGCTGGACTGGCCCGCCTGGACCTTCGTCATGATGGCCGCCAGCCTGCCGGTCTTCCTCCTGTTCGGCCGCCAGCAGATCGCCCGCCGCCGCGCCGGTGGCGACCCGCTGGTCGAGCCGTCGCTGTTCCGCCGCCGCGCGTTCACCGGCGGACTGGTCGCCGGGCTCGCCTTCTTCTCCGGCATGATCGGCTTCGGGCTCGCCTTCAGCCTGTACGTGCAGCTCGGCCTGGGCTTCAGCCCGCTCAAAGCCGGACTGGCCAGCGTGCCGCAGTCGCTGGGCATCGTCATCGGGTTCGGCATCGCCGGTGGCGCGGGCCTGACCCGCAAGCTCGGCCGCCGCCTGCTGCACCTGGGCCTGGCCGTGATGGCCGCCGGCACTCTCGGCTTCGTGATCACCCTCGACCAGGCCGGGGCCGGTGTCACACCGTGGCAGCTCTCCCCTGCGCTCGGCGTGTTCGGCATCGGCATGGGCCTGGTCATGGCCCCGTTCTTCGACATCATCCTGGCCGGGGTGCAGCCGCACGAGACCGGCTCCGCGGCGGGCACCCTCACCGCGGTGCAGCAGCTCGGCGGCGCGATCGGCATCGCCCTGCTCGGCACCCTGTTCTTCGACACCGTCCGGTTCGGCCCGCTCGGCCCGGACCCGACATCCTTCGCCGACGCGATGCACCTGGTCCTCTGGGTCGAGGTCGCCCTGCTGGCGGTCACCTTCCTCGCCGCGTTCCTGCTCCCTCGCCAGGCCCGCGAGGAGGAACACGCCCACTGACGCCCCACCGCCGTCGTGATCGTCCGACTTGCCTGGCACCCGTGCGTATCCTGGGCCGCCATTCGCCCACCTGCCCGGCCAGTCGGACGATCAAGCCGACGGCGTGGACAGCGCGACCGGACGCGTCACGGTGGGTGTCTCACGTCCCACCAGGCACTGAATCCGGGGTCATCTGGCGACGCGGCCCGGTCCGGGCCCGGTTCTGCCCCACGATGGAGACATGACCGATGAGCCCGCACCCGTCGCCGACGAACCCGTCGTCACGCGTCCCGAGCGGCGCGAGCCGACCGGCAGGTTCGCCCTCGCACTGGTCGGGGCGTTCCTGGCCGGGTCCGTGCTGACCTGCTGTGCCGGGGCGGCGCTGGTCGCCGCGTCCCACGCGATGCGCCACGAGCGCATGGAGCACGGCTGGCACGACCGGGACCGGTGGCACGACCGCCCCGAATGGTGGGACCGCGACCGGCAGCACCCGTGGCCTGCCCCGGTGCCGCCCGGCCCCGGCCCGGTGCCACCCGCACCCGCCCCGCCCGCCCCGGCGTCTCCCCGCCCGCCCGCACTGACTCCTCCACCACCGGCCGCACCCACACCGACGCCGTCCCGGACCCCGTGACCGCCTTTGATCGTTCGACCTGCCCGGCACATGGGCGAATGCGGCGTCACGATACGCACGGGTGCCTGGCAGGTCGGACGATCTAGCGGAGCTGGCCGCGGTATGGCACAGTGCCGGTCATGCAGGACATGACTTCACGGGCGCTCATCGCACTGTCGATCGCCTACGGTGCGACGATCGCCGTGCTGGCGATCCTCGGCTCGGACTTCGTGGGCAGGTTCGCCGCCATCGGCGGCATCGTCATCGGGGTGTTGTGGGCCCTGCGCGGCGTCTTCGGCGCCCGGCGCGACGCCTAGCCCACCTCGGGCTTCCGCACCGACATCCTGCGGCCGGGACACCGACCGCAGGATGTCCGGCGTGGATCAGACCCGTGAGCTGTAGCTGATGAAGAACTCCGGGTTCACCGGCGTACCGGCGGGACTCCAGCAGATGACGTTGCGGACTTTCACCACGGCGCCGGACAGCGTCCACACGTTCTGCAGGTTGCAGTAGTCCGAGCCGCTCTTGTGTCCGCTGACCTGAACGTGCCCCTCCCGGTAGCCGACCTTGTGGAACTCGACGTACTGCAGCCCCGCACCGGCCCCCGACAGGGTGTTGATCGAGCCGACGGAGTTGTAGTTGGACGGACCGGGGAATCCGGGCGTCCACAGGTACGCGAAGTTCTTCGGCGGGTTGAAGGCGCCGTACACCGAGCGGGCGCGGTGGTAGGTCAGGTCGAACCAGCTGTCGGCGGGCGCGCCGGTGTGGTCGTAGCAGCGCACGACGACGTCGAGCCCGCCCCCGCCGGGAATCCAGTTGTCGATCTTGCAGCGGCGCGGGCTGTTCGGGTGCTGCGCGGTCACCTGCAGGTTGCCGTCCTGCACTCCGGTGCCGACCCCCGGGAACCAGACCTTGTAGACACCGGTGCCGATGCCGCCGTGGGTGACGGTGTTGACACCGCCGACCGGGTTGTACGACGTCTGGGTGCCGCCGGTCGACTTGCCCTGCACGTACGCGTACGTGCCCGGTCCGGCCAGCGGACCCGAGCTGGTCGAGTACATGACCGTGAACGCCGACCAGTCCGGCGTGATCGCCGCGCCGGTGTACTTGTAGCACTGCACGTCGACGATCTGGTCGGCCCCGGACGGGAAGTAGTTCCAGACCTGGCACCAGCGCGGGTCACCGGCGACGGCGGTGACGTGGGCGACGCCGTTGGCCGAGGCGATGCTCGGGAACTTCACCCGGTACCGGCCGACCACGAGCGGGCTGACCGTGCTGTCGGGGATGTTGTCGCTCTTCCACTGCCGGGTCGGGTCCATCAGGAACCCGGCGGGCGGGACGGGGTTGTTCATGAACGCGAACGCCCAGCGGTCGGGCGTGGCGGCGTGCGCGGCCGGGGCCTGCACGACCGCTGCGGCACCGGCCGCCGTGACGGTGGTGAGCAGCGCCACTAGGGCGCGACGGAGTTTCACGGGGTACCTCCGACGAGGTGGGATAGGGTGCCGTCAATCTAGGGCACCCATCGCCCGCTTTCGATGCAGCGACGTTGATCTGCCAGCAGAACCGTCCGGGCTGCACGGTTGACATCGATCGATGGGCGTACGACTCTTGGGAGCGCTTCCAATCCATACTCCCGAAAGGAGGTCCGACGATGAGAAAGAGCCGCATCGCCCTGCTGGCGTTCACGCTGGCAGCGGCAACCCTCACCGTCCCGTCCCCGGCCACCGCCGACCCCGCCGTCACCGTGACCGTCAACGCCCGCGCCGGGCTGGAGACCGTCGGCGACGCCGCGATCGGCGTCAACCACGCCGTCTGGGACTCGCAGCTCGGCACGAACGCGGTCGCCGACCTGATGAAGGATGCCGGGGTGCAGACCATGCGCTACCCCGGCGGGTCCTACTCGGACATCTACCACTGGAAGACCAACACCGCACCCGGCGGCTACGTCGCCCCCGACACCGACTTCGACCACTTCATGGCCGGGGTGCGGCGGGCGGGCGCGCAGGCCATGGTGATCGCCAACTACGGCACCGGCACGCCGCAGGAGGCGGCCGAGTGGGTGCACTACGCCAACGTCGAGAAGAACTACGGCGTGAAGTACTGGGAGATCGGCAACGAGCTCTACGGCAACGGCCACTACGGTTCCGGCTGGGAGGCCGACGACCACGCCGACAAGAGCCCGGCCGGCTACGCCACGGTCGCCAAGCAGTACGCCGAGGCGATGAAGGCCGTCGACCCCACCATCAAGATCGGTCTGGTACTGACCACGCCCGGCAACTGGCCCGACGGCATCGTGGCCGGTGGCGACGCCGGAACCTGGAACCAGGTCGTGCTGTCCATCGCGGGCCCGTCGGTCGACTTCGCCATCCTGCACTGGTATCCCGGCGGCTCCTCCTCCGCCGAGGCGCTGTCCAAGACCGCGCAGGTCACCGACGCGGTCTGGCTGGCCCGCCAGCAGATCAACCGGTACGCGGGCAAGAACCTGGGCATCGCGTTGACCGAAATCAACACCGGGTACGGCCAGAACACGCAGCCCGGAGCCCTGTTCGCCGCCGACGCCTACGCGAGCCTGCTCGCCGCGGGCGTGTTCAACATCGACTGGTGGAACGTGCACAACGGCATCGGCACCGTGTCCACGGTCGCCGGGCACACCGACTACGGCGACTTCGGCCTGCTCTCCAGCGCCTCCTGCAACGCCGACGGCACGGTCTGCGAACCTCCGATGAACACCCCGTTCGCCCCGTACTTCGGGCTCGCCATGACCTCGCGCTTCGTCACGACAGGCGACCAGCTCGTCAGGGCGGCCGCGTCCGATCCGGCGATCCGGGCCCACGCCGCCCGGCGCGCCAACGGCGATCTCGCGGTGCTGCTGGTCAACACCGACGAGACGGCGAGCAAACAGGTCAGCCTGAGCTACGCCGGATACTCCCCCGCCGCGACCGCCCAGGTGCACACCTTCGGCAACGGCGACACCGCGATCACGACGGGCTCCGGCAGCGCCACCGCGGTGACGCTCGCCCCGAACTCCCTGACGACGCTGGTCCTGCGCCCGGCAGCGTCCACGGCCCGCCCCGCGACACCGGGCCGGCCGGTCGCCTCCGCCGTCACGGCCGGCACCGCCACCCTCACCTGGCCCGCCGGGGCCGCCGGGGTCAAGTACGAGATCCACCGGCAGCTCGGCGCGATCACCGAGCAGTGGGGCGAGACCACGGGCACCACGTTCACCGTGCACAACCTCACGCCCGGCACCCGGTACACCGTCAACGTCGTCGCGCGGGACGGCTCCGGCCGGGTCTCCTGGGCCTCACCGCCGGTGACCTTCCAGACGGGCACCCCGGCCGCCGCGCCGTGCGCGGTCACCCTCACCGACGCCTCCAACTGGGGCAACGGCTGGGTCGGCAGCGTCGACATCACCAACACCGGCACCAACCCCGTCGACACGTGGACGCTGGCGTTCGGCTGGCCGACCGCGTGGCAGCAGCTCGGCAGCGGCTGGAACGGCACCTGGACGCAGACCGGCTCGACGGTCACCGTCTCCAACGCCGACTTCAACAAACTCATCGCACCGGGAGCCACGGTGAACATCGGCTTCGTCGGCAACTACCAGGGACCGAACGTGCTCCCGCCGCTGTTCAAGCTCAACGGCAACCTCTGCACCACGCGCTGAACCCGCCGTCCGGCCGGTCCGATCGGGACCGGCCGGACGGTTCCCGTCGGCCGCCGCGCCTAGAGTCGGCGGTGTGGAGATCCTGACGTTCGAGCACCCCGACCAGTGGGAAGCCTGGCTGGCCGAGCACCACACCAGCCCCGACGGGGCGTGGCTGAAGGTGCGCAGGAAGAACGCCCGGCAGCCGGTGATCACCGTGGCCGAGGCCGCCGACGTGGCCTTCTGCTACGGCTGGATCGACAGCCACCGCAAGTCCCACGACGCCGACCACTTCCTGCAGCGGTATTCGCGGCGCAGCCCTCGGGGCTCGTGGTCACGGGTCAACGTGGAACGCGTGGAGGCGCTGACGGCGCAGGGACGGATGCGCGCGCCGGGACTGGCCGAGGTCGAGGCGGCTAAGGCCGACGGGCGCTGGGACGCCGCGTACGTCAAGCAGAGCGACGCCACCGTACCCCCGGACCTGGCGGCGGCACTCGCGGCGAACCCGGCGGCCGGGGACTTCTTCACCCAGCTCGGCAAGACCGACCAGTACCTGGTCATGCTGCCGCTGCTCAAGGCCGTGGACCCGCAGACCCGCGCCAACCGGCTCGCCAAGGCCCTCACCGACCTCACCGCAGGCAGACGCCCGGTGGCATGATCGCCGTTTGGGGTCAGAACCTGGGGTTAGACCGCGCTTTCTGACCGCAAACAGTGATCTCCACCGAAGCGGGGAGCCGTCAGACGGCGATGATGTGGCCGACGCGGGGCGGGGTCGTGCCGTTGAGGGTGCCGAGCCAGGCGTCGCGCAGCCCGTCCGGGCCGTGGCTGACGGTGATGTCGACCCAGCGGGCGGCCACCGGGGCGAAGCGCCGCCAGGACTCGGCGAGCCGCCGGTCCAGTTCCGGGCGGCCCCAGTCGATCGTGCGCTTGCGGAGCTGGTCGGGGGCGAAGAACACGGCGGGCGCGTCGGTCGCCCGCTCCTGGTGGGTCAGCCCCACCGCGACGTCGTGCACCAGGCGGTCGCCGAGGTGCGCGCGCAGTGCCGCGCGCACGGCCGGGTTCGCCGCCAGGTCGAGATAGGCCGTCGCGGCCGCCGGGTCCAGTTCGCCGAGCCCGTCGTACGGCAGCACCGCGTCGTAGCAGCCCAGGTCACGGGTGAACGCCACGTTGCCCGGTGAGGTCAGGCCGATCAGGCGCGGCCCCTTGCCCTGGAGCTCGAACGCGGCCGCGTACGCCGTCTTGCTCGACGCCGACGACAGCGCCAGCGTGCCCGCGCCGTGAAAACCTTCGTCCTGGAGCCGGTCGGCGAGCATCGCCGAGGTCACGAACAGCGGCCGGAACAGGATGAGCAGGTCTTCGCGGTCGGCCTCGTAGGACGCGTCGCCGGTGGTCGCCGCGTACGCGTTGTAGGGCGAGGGCAGGTGGGCCCGGTGCGGGCTGGCGTCGCGGAAGCCGCGCTCGTCGACCCGGCCGGGCCGGACCAGCAGGTGCGAGGCGGGCGGCAGGTAGCCGTAGACGCGCTGCCCGACGTCGACGCCGTCGGTGCGCGAGGCGACGACCTCGGCGAACCCCCACAGCGGACCGAGTCCCCACCGCTCGTCGAGCCCTGCGGCGGCGGCCGGGAAGAAGTCCCAGTAGCGGTAGGCGTCGCCGAGCACGGCGTAGGTCACGTTGTTCGCGGTCATGCCGACCCGGTCGACCCGCAGCAGCGCTTCGCCGTCAGCGGGTTCGGGCACCGGATGGCGCGCCAGGTGGGTGCGGGACAGGTCGTCACGTGCGATGGCGAGGGTCCACGATTCCGTCACGGCGTCACGGTAACCGATCCGCCGCTGTTTTTGCATCTTCAGTGCATCAATGTGAGCAATCCGCTGACCCACGGCCACCGAGGGTCCGTAGCCTGTGCTGATGATCCGTGCTGCCACTGTCGACGACGCCGCCCCCATCGGCCGGATCAAGGTCCGCGCCTGGCGTGCGGCGTACGCGGCGTTCATGCCCGCGACGGTGCTCGGCGCACTCGACCCGCACCAGGAAGCCAGCGACTGGGCCGGGTATGTCACCGCCATGCCTGCCGAGCACCGGCTGTGGGTCGCCGGTCAGGACGGTGCCGTCGTCGGCTTCTGCCGGACCGGCCCCGCCGCCGACGATCCCGACCTCGGCCCGGCCGCCGCCGAGGTGTACGGGCTGTACGTCGACCCCGACCGCACGGGCGCGGGGATCGGCGCCGCGCTGTTCGGGCACGCCGTCGCCGACCTGCGGTCCCGGGGCCGCCAGCCCGTCTGCGTGTACGCCTACCAGCCAAATGAGGGAGCGGTGCGCTTCTACCAGCGGGCCGGATTCACCCTCGACGGCACGACCCGGCTCGACGGCGACGGCGACGACGCGACGGGCGTGGCCGAGGTCCGGCTCACCGACGCGCGCGCAGCGGTTTAGGCCGCCCGTGGCGGGCCGCTGCTGGCCCGCACGACCAGCGACGGCGGCACCCGCGGGTGGCGCGCGACGCCCGGTGGCCGGTCGACGCCGAGCAGTTCCAGCAGTGCCGCCAGGCAGCGGCGGCCGACCTCGTCGAAGTCCTGCCGCACGGTGGTCAGCGGCGGCGACAGGTATGCCGCTTCGGGGATGTCGTCGAAGCCGACGACGCTGACGTCCTCGGGCACGCGTACGCCGCGCTCACTGAACGCGCGCAGCATGCCCAGCGCCTGCTGGTCGTTGGCGCAGAACACCGCGGTCACCTCGCCGCGCTCGGCGAGCTGGCGGCCCGCCTCGTAACCCGACTTCGGGCTCCAGTCACCGGCGAGCACCGGCGGGACCCGCCGCCCCGCCGCCTCCAGCGTCGCCCGCCAGCCGTCGATGCGGTCGCGCGCCTCCAGCCAGTCCTTGGGCCCGGACAGGTGCCACACCGTCTCGTGCCCCAGCTCCAGTAGGTGCTCCACGGCCAGCCGCGCGCCCGCGACCTGGTCGACGGAGATGGTCGGCAGGTCACCGGCGAGGTCCGACTCGACCACGACCGCCGGCACACCGGTCGGCAGGCTGCCGGCTGCGGCGGCCGCCGTCAGCAGCGGCGCGATGATCACGACGCCGGCCACGGACTGCTCGGCCAGCCGGTTCACCGCCTCGATGACACCGCTGCGATCGAGGCGTTCCAGTGCCACGATGCTGATGCCGTATCCGGCCCGCCGCGCGGCCCGCTCGATGCCGAGCAGGGTCGCGGCGGGGCCGTGCAGGATGGTGTCGAAGCTGACCACGCCGATGACGCGCGAGCGCCGCCCGGCCAGGCCGCGAGCCAGCGCGTTGGGGCGGTAGTTGAGCTGCTTGACGGCCACCAGGACGCGCTCGCGGGTCTCGTCGCGTACGGACGGATGGTCGTTCAGCACCCGGGACACGGTCTGGTGCGACACGCCCGCCAGGCGCGCGACGTCCTTGATCACTGCCGCTCGGGCGGCCGGCTGCTGACTCAAAACGACCCCCTAGTCGGCGCATCGTACCGCACCTTCGATCTTCGCCCGCCGCCCGCAAACCTCGCGCTCACCAGCAACCCGGCGGAAACATTTTCGGAACGTCTTGACGCCCCGATTGTTATCGGTCACATTCATGGGGCGGGATCGAGGGCATCCGATATCCACTGCTGCAAGCTGCTCCGTGTCGGACAGAACTGCCGTTCTGCCGTCACCTCCCCTTCCCCTTGTGTGATCGGTAACGCCATCCCTGTCAAGGAGCTCCCATGTGGTCACCGTCCCTCAGTCGGCGACGCCTGCTGCAAGCCGCCGGCGTCGCCACCGCCGCCACCGCGGCACCCGCGCTCGTCGCCACCCGTGCCGCGGCGGCGGCGATCCCCCCGGCCCGCGCCGACGCCGGTGTCTCGGCGTACGCGTTCGACCTCGGGCAGGTGCGGCTCACCAGCGGCCGCTGGCTGGACAACCAGAACCGCACCCTGAGCTACCTGCGCGACGTGAACGTCGACCGGCTGCTGTACGTGTTCCGCGCCAACCACCGCCTGTCCACCAACGGGGCCGCGGCCACCGGCGGCTGGGAGGCCCCCACCTTCCCGTTCCGCAGCCACAGCCAGGGCCACTTCCTCACCGCGTGGGCCCAGGCCTGGGCCGTGCTCGGTGACACCACGTGCCGCGACAAGGCCAACCAGATGGTGGCCGCCCTGGCCGCTTGCCAGGCCAACAACGGCACCGCCGGGTTCAGCGCCGGATACCTGTCGGGCTTCCCCGAATCCGACTTCACCGCCCTGGAGGCCCGCACCCTCAGCAACGGCAACGTGCCCTACTACGCCCTGCACAAGACCCTCGCCGGTCTGCTCGACGTGTGGCGGCTGATCGGCAGCACCCAGGCCCGCGACGTGCTGCTGAGCCTCGCCGGCTGGGTCGACTGGCGCACCGGGCGGCTCAGCGGCACGCAGATGCAGGCGATGCTCGGCACCGAGTTCGGCGGCATGAACGCCGTGCTGACCGACCTCTACCAGCAGACCGGCGACGCCCGCTGGCTCACCGCGGCGCAGCGCTTCGACCACGCCGCCGTCTTCAACCCGCTCGCGTCCAACTCCGACCAGCTCAACGGCCTGCACGCCAACACCCAGGTGCCCAAGTGGATCGGCGCGGCCCGCGAGTACAAGGCCACCGGCACCACCCGCTACCGCGACATCGCCGCCAACGCGTGGAACATCACCGTCAACGCGCACAGCTACGTCATCGGCGGCAACAGCCAGGCCGAGCACTTCCGCGCCCCGAACGCCATCGCCGCATACCTGACCGGCGACACGGCCGAGGCCTGCAACACGTACAACATGCTCAAGCTGACCCGCGAGCTGTGGCTGCTCAACCCCGACAACGCCGCGTACTTCGACTTCTACGAGCGCGCGCTGCTCAACCACCTCATCGGCCAGCAGAACCCGGCCGACGGCCACGGTCACTTCACGTACTTCACCCCGCTCAACCCCGGCGGCCGCCGGGGCGTCGGCCCGGCCTGGGGCGGCGGCACCTGGAGCACCGACTACACGACGTTCTGGTGCTGCCAGGGCACCGGCATCGAGACCAACACCAAGCTGGCCGACTCGATCTACTTCTACAACGGCACCACGCTGACCGTGAACCTCTACACGCCGTCGGTGCTCACCTGGTCCTCGCGCGGCATCACGGTCACCCAGACCACCACGTACCCGGTCAGCGACACCACCACGCTGGCCGTCACCGGCAGCGTCGGCGGATCGTGGACGATGCGGCTGCGCATCCCGTCCTGGACCACCGGGGCCACCGTCAGCGTCAACGGCACCGTCCAGTCCATCACCACGACTCCGGGCACCTATGCGGCCCTGACCAGGACCTGGACCTCCGGCGACACCGTGACCGTCAAGCTGCCCATGCGGGTGATCATGAAGGCGGCCAACGACAACGCCAACGTCTCCGCCGTCACGTACGGCCCGGTCGTGCTCGCCGGCAACTACGGCAACACCGCCCTGTCCGCGCTGCCCGCCCTCACCACGAGCACCATCACCCGCAGCAGCACGAGCGCGCTGGCGTTCACCGCCACGGCGAACGGCGCGACGGTCAACCTCGCCCCGTTCCACGACGCGCACGGCTACAACTACACGGTCTACTGGAACGCCTCCGGGCAGGGCAGCGGCACCGGCGGGGCCGTGTTCCGGCTCGCGAACGCGGCCAGCGGACTCGTCCTCGGCATCCAGGACATGTCCACCGCCGACGGCGGCCTAGCCCTGCAGTGGACCGACAGCGGCACCGCCGACCACCACTGGGAGCTGATCGTCGACGGCTCGGCGCTGCGGCTGCGCAACGCCAACAGCGGCCGGGTCCTCGGCGTGGAGAACATGTCCACGGCCGACAACGCCCGCGTGATGCAGTGGGCCGACAACGGCACCGCCGACCACCGCTGGACGATCACCGACAACGGCGACGGTTCCCACAAGCTCCGCAACGTGCACACCGGCAAGCTGCTGGCGATCCTCAACGGCTCCACCGCCAACGGCGCGCAGGCCGTGCAGGATCCCGACAACGGCAGCGCCGACAACCTGTGGCGGTTCGTGCCCGAGGGCGCGCGGCGCATCCAGAACGTCGGCTCGGGCCTGGTCCTGGGCGTACAGAACATGTCCACCGCCGACGGCGGCCTGGTGCTCCAGTGGGCCGACACCGGCACCGCCGACCACCTCTGGACCGCCGTCGTCGACACCGGCGGCTACCTGCGACTGCGCAACACCAACAGCGCCAAGGTCCTCGGCGTCGAGAACATGTCCACCGCCACCGGCGCCCGCATCATGCAATGGGCGGACAACGGCACCGCCGACCACCGCTGGCGCCTGCGCCACGCCACCAACGGCACCTTCCGCATCCAGTGCGCCAACGGCGCCAAAGTCCTAGCCGTCACCTCCTCCTCCCCCACCCAGGGCGCCCAGATCATCACCGCCGACGACTCCCCCACCCCCGACCGCCTCTGGCGCTTCCTCTAACCCCACCCCCCACCCCACCCCACCAGCCCTCCCGCCCCG
>NZ_JAAOTJ010000010.1 GCF_011297335.1 Catellatospora methionotrophica
GATAGAGTTACGGCGGTCATGGCGGAGGGGAAACGCCCGGTAACATTCCGAACCCGGAAGCTAAGCCCTCCAGCGCCGATGGTACTGCAACGGGGACGTTGTGGGAGAGTAGGACACCGCCGGACAAACGTTCCATACGAGGGCCACCCCGCGAGGGGTAGGCCCTCGTATGCGTTGTGCCGCCGATTCACGGCGGCATCAGGAAGGATGTACCCGTGAACTCGAGTTCCAACGACAAGCCCGGACAGGACTCGTCCGGCCAGGCCGGCCGCGGAGGCGGCGGGTCTCGCTCCGAAAAGGGCGGGTACGACCGTTCTCACGGCAAGCGTGAGGGTTTCCGGCGCGACGGCGACCGCGCCCGTGGTTTCGACGGCGGCTACGAGAAGCCGCGCGGCGCCGGTGAGCGTGGCGCACCTCGTACCGGCGGCGACGACCGCGGCGGTTTCCGCGCCGGCGGCGAGCGCCGTGAGGGCGGCTTCCGCAGCAGTGGTGCAGGCGACCGCACCGGTGGCGACCGCGGCGGGTTCCGTGGCGGTGACCGGGACCGTGGTGCGGGTGGCGATCGTGGTGGTTTCTCCCGCGGTGGCGACCGGCCCAGCTATGGCGACCGTTCCGGCGGCAGCCGTGAAGGCAGTGGCGGCGGGTTCCGTTCCGGTGGCGCCGATCGTGGTGGGTTCTCCCGCGGTGGCGACCGTCCGAGCTACGGCGACCGTCCCGGTGGCAGCCGTGAAGGCGGCTTCCGCAGCGCCGGTGACCGTACCGGTGGTGACCGTGGCGGCTTCCGCAGTGGCGGAGCTTCCGGTGGCAGCCGCGAGGGTGGCTTCCGCTCGGGCAGCGGTGACCGCACCGGTGGCAGCCGTGAGGGCGGGTTCCGCTCCGGTGGCGACCGCCGTGAAGGTGGCTTCCGCAGTGGTGGCGGCGACCGTCCGAGTTACGGCGACCGTTCGGGTGGCAGCCGTGAGGGTGGTTTCCGCAGTGGTGGCGACCGTGCCGGTGGCGACCGTGGTGGTTTCCGTTCCGGTGGTGACCGTCCGAGCTACGGCGACCGTTCCGGTGGCAGCCGCGAGGGCGGTTTCCGCTCCGGTGGCGACCGTGAGCGCTTCGGCGGCGGCGACCACCGTGAAGGCGGTTTCCGTTCCGGCGGCGACCGTCCGAGCTACGGCGACCGTTCCGGTGGCAGCCGTGAAGGCGGCTTCCGCAGTGGCGGCGACAGCCGTGGCGGCGACAGCCGTGAGGGTGGCTTCCGTTCCGGCGGCGACCGTCGCGAGGGCGGTTTCCGCAGCGACCGCCCCAGTTCGGGCGACCGTTCCGGTGGCAGCCGCGAGGGCGGTTTCCGCAGTGGCGGTGCCGGTGGTGACCGTGGTGGTTTCCGCAGCGGCGGCGACCGTCCGAGTTACGGCGACCGTTCGGGTGGCAGCCGTGAGGGTGGCTTCCGCAGTGGTGGCGACCGTGCCGGTGGTGACCGTGGTGGTTTCCGCAGCGGCGGCGACCGTCCGAGCTACGGCGACCGTTCCGGTGGCAGCCGTGAGGGTGGCTTCCGCAGTGGCGGCGACAGCCGTACCGGTGGTGACCGTCCGAGCTACGGCGACCGTTCCGGTGGCAGCCGCGAGGGCGGCTTCCGCCGTCCGTCCGATGACCGCGGTGGTTACCGCAGCGGCGGTTTCGGCGACCGTACCGGTGGCAGCCGTGAAGGCGGCTTCCGTGGCGGTGACCGGGACCGTGCCGGTGGCGACCGTCGTGAGGGTGGCTTCCGCAGCGACCGTCCCAACTCCGGGGGCAGCCGCGAGGGCGGCTTCCGCAGTGGCGACAGCCGTGGCGGCGACAGCCGTGAGGGTGGCTTCCGTTCCGGCGGCGGCGACCGCGCCGGGTTCTCCGGCGGCGACCGGCCCGCGTCCGGCGACCGTCGTGAGGGTGGTTTCCGCAGCGGTGCGGGCGAGCGCGCCGGTGGCGAGCGCCGCGAGGGCGGCTTCCGCAGTGGTGGCGACGACCGTGGCGCTGCCCGTGAGGGTGGCTTCCGTGGCGGTGACCGGGACCGTGCCGGTGCCGACCGCCGTGAGGGCGGTTTCAGCGGTGGCGACCGTGAGCGGCCCGCCGCGAGCCGCGAGGGCGAGCAGACCCGCGAATTCGAGGGTACGGGTCGACCCGGCCCCGAGCTGCCGGACAGCATCACGGCCGCGGACCTCGACAACGACGTGCGCGCCGAGCTGCTGTCGCTGGCCAAGCCGGTCGCGGAGACCGTCGCGCGGCACCTGGTCGCGACCGGTCAGCTGATCGACGACGACCCGGAGAAGGCGCTGGAGCACGCGCTGGCCGCCCGCCGGCTGGCGTCGCGCATCGCCGTCGTCCGTGAGGCCGTCGGCCTGGCCGCGTACCAGTCGGGTGACTGGGCCAGCGCGATCGCGGAGATCCGTACGTACCACCGGATGACCGGGCGGCAGACGCACCTGGCCGTGCTGGCCGACTGCGAGCGCGCGCTGGGCCGTCCGGAGAAGGCGATCGACCTGTTCCGGGGTGTCGAGCGCGACAAGCTGAGCCAGGGCGAGGCCCTGGAGCTGCTGATCGTGGCCGCGGGCGCGCGGGGTGACATGGGCCAGCACGAGGCCGCTGCGGCGATGCTGCAGGTGCGGGAGCTGACCATGGAGTCCAGCGAGGACTGGTCGCCGCGGCTGCGGTACGCGTACGCCGATTCGCTGCTGGCGTCGGGTCGTACCGAGGAGGCGCGGGAGTGGTTCGCGAAGGCGGCCGCCGCCGACTCCGACGCGGTGACCGACGCGGCCGAGCGGCTGCTCGAACTCGACGGCGTGGAGATCGAGGACGAGGACGAGGGCGACGACGAGTCCGCCGACCGTGCCCGTCCCGCCTCGGCTGAGGCCTCCGACACCGACTCCGACACCGACTCCGACTCGGATTCCGACGACGATGACGATGACGATGAGGACTACGACGACGAGGATGACGACGACCTCGACGATGACGAGGACGACGACCTCGACGACGACGACGATGACGAGGACGACGACGACCTCGACGAGGACGACGACGAAGATGAGGGTCGTGACGGCGGCGAGGACGACGACCTCGCGGACTCCGATGAGAAGCCCGCGCCCGCTGCCGGCGAGACCCCTGCCACGAAGGCGGAAGCAGACAAGTGACATCGCTCGTCGAGAAGTATGACCTGGTCATATTCGATCTCGACGGCGTGCTTTACCTCATCGACCGCCCCATTCCCGGGGCGGTCGATGCGTTGGCACGCCTCAGGGATCAGGGCATGGCCGTACGGTTCGCGACCAACAACGCCTCGCGTCGCGCGGCCGAGGTCGCGGCGCTGCTGCGGGGCATGGGCATCGCTGCCACGCCGCAGGAGGTGCTGACGTCGGCCGGTGCCGCCGCGGCGCTGCTGGCGCAGCGGCTGGAGCCGGGCGCGCCGGTGCTGGTGTTGGGCGCGCCCGCGCTGCGTGGCGAGGTGACCGACGTGGGGCTGCGGCCGGTGGACAGCGCCGACGACAACCCCCGCGCGGTCGTCCAGGGTTTCGGCCCTGACCTGGGCTGGAAGCAGCTGGCGGAGGCGTGCGTGGCGATCCGGGCCGGGGCGTGGTGGGTGGCGACGAACACCGACCGCACCCTGCCGACGCTGCGCGGGCCGTTGCCGGGCAACGGTTCCCTGGTCGCGCTGCTGGCGCACGCCCTGGAGCGGGAGCCCGACGTGGTGGTGGGCAAGCCCGAGCCGGGCCTGTTCGCGACCGCGGCGGCGCAGGCGTCCGCGCGGCGGGCGCTGGTGGTCGGCGACCGGCTGGACACCGACATCGCCGGTGCGCACCGTGCCGGAATGGACAGCCTGCTGGTGCTGACCGGGGTTTCGACGGCTGTCGAGGCGGCCGCGGCGAGCGGGGCACTGCGTCCGACATACGTGTCGGCGGATCTGGGGGGCCTGTTCACGGCACCTGCGGTTCCGGCACTGTAGCGTTGGTCCGCGAAACGGTACGGGGCGCTGTCGGCGCCGCGTACCGGACATCAGTCGGTAGGAGAGGTGGCGACCGCTGTGGCGAGCAAGTCGGGCGAACCGATGCAGGACGTGGTGAAGGCGTACCTGGAGCTGGCCTTCGGGCTGACCGAGGCGTCGAAGAAGAAGGCGGAGAAGACCGTCAAGAAGGCGGCGAAGGGTCTGCTCGGCAAGGGCGGCGCGACCGCGGCGCAGCTGCAGACCGTGGCGGAGGAGCTGGTCTCCACCGGTCTACAGAACCGTGAGGCGATCACCCGCATCGTGCGCCTGGAGCTCGACCGTGCGCTCGGCCGGGTCGGTCTGGCCACCGCCGAGGAGGTCGCGACGCTGACCGCCCGCATCGAGGACCTCGAAGGCCAGCTGCGCGACGCCAGGGCCGACACCCGGCCCGCGTCCGCCGCTGCCACGGCAGCCGGCAACGGCACCTCGGGCAGCAACGGCACCTCCGGCAGCAATGGCACCTCCGGCAGCAACGGCACGTCCGGCAGCAACGGCACGTCGGGCAGCAACGGCACCGCGACGGCCGTGGCGACCCCGGTCGCGAAGAAGGCCGTGGCCAAGAAGACGGTCGCTCCGGCGCAGGCCACCGGCCCGGCGAAGCCCGCCGCGCCTGCCGCACCGGCTGAGGCCACCAGCCCCGCGAAGCCTGCCGCATCCGCTGAGGCCGCATCCGCACCGGCCGACGCCGCCGGCGAACCAGCCGCGACGGCGGAGCCCGTCACGACCACGCCCGCCGCGGTCGCCAAGCGTGTCAAGAAGGCCGCGCCCGTGGTGAAGGCAGCCCCGGCGAAGAAGGCGGCAGCACGGAAGACGGCCGCCGTGGCGGCCGAGCCCGCCACCGACGCCCCGATCAAGGGTGCCGCGGCGGCCCGCAAGCCGGGCCAGGCCGTGGCGAAGAAGGCGCCGGTCAAGGCCGTGGCCGCCAAGGGTGTCACCGTGACGGACGCCACCAAGGCGATCGCCGCCCACGAGCCGGTCGCCGCGGTCGCGTTCAGCGATGCTCCGGACGTGCCGGTGGCCGCGAAGAAGGCTCCCGGCAAGAAGGCCGCCGCCAAGAAGGCTTCCGCGCGCAGGGCGGCCGGCGCGTGACCTCACCGCAGCTGCCGCTGTCGTTCTCGCCGTCGGTGCCGGGACCTCGTCCGATGCCGTCCCCGGCGACGCTGATGCCCGGCCCGACCGGCCACCACGCGGTCGACGCCGCGGTGCGGGGGGTGGCCAACGCCACCGACCTGCCGCTGGCAGAGCAGCTGGCGGCGTACGAGGCGGCGCACAAGACGTTGCGGGAAGTCCTGACCGCGATCGAGGCCTGAGGCACATGGCACGTCGTACGCGCCTGGACGCGGAACTGGTCCGACGCGGGCTGGCCCGCTCCCGCGAGCAGGCCGGTGAGCTGATCGCCGCGGGCCGGGTCGAGGTCAGGGGTTCCGTGGCGCACAAGGCCGCGGCCATGGTCGACCCGGCCGACGCGGTGCGGGTCGTCGGTGAGCCCACCGGCGAGGAGTATGTCTCCCGGGGCGGGCACAAGCTGGCCGGGGCGCTGGCCGCGTTCATGCCGCGCGGGCTGGCCGTGACCGGTCGCCGCTGCCTGGACGCGGGCGCCTCGACCGGCGGCTTCACCGACGTGCTGCTGCGCAACGGGGTGGCCGAGGTCGCCGCCGTGGACGTGGGCTACGGCCAGCTGGCGTGGTCGCTGCGGACCGACGAGCGGGTCAAGGTGTACGAGCGCACCAACGTGCGCACGCTCACCCCTGAGGCGATCGGCGGCGTGGTCGAGCTGACCGTGGCCGACCTGTCTTTCATCTCGCTGCGGCTGGTGCTGCCCGCGCTGGCCGCGTGCACCGACGGCGACCTGGTGCTGATGGTCAAGCCGCAGTTCGAGGTCGGCAAGGAGCGCGTCGGCACCGGCGGCGTGGTCCGCGACCCGGCTCTGCGCGCCGAGGCGGTGCTGGACGTCGCCGCCGCGGCGGGCACGCTCGGGCTGGGCGTGGCCGGGGTGACGGCGAGCCCGCTGCCGGGCCCGTCGGGCAATGTGGAGTTCTTCGTATGGTTCCGGCGTGACGCCCCAGCCCCCGCGGTGGACGACATCCGCACCGTGGTGGAGGCTGGGGTGCCGAACGCACTCGACACGGAGGACTGAATGGCGGAGCGCGTGGCGCTGCTGGTCACCCATACCGGCCGCAAGGATTCCACCGATCACGCCCGCACCGTCGCGCGGGACCTGATCACGGCGGGGTTCAGCGTGCGGGTGGTGGCCGAGGAGGCCGAGGACCTCGGACTGTCCGGGGTCGCGCCGATGTCCGGCGCGTGTGCCGCCCAGGGTGCGGAGATCGTGTTCGCGCTGGGCGGCGACGGGACCCTGCTGCGGGCGGCGGAGCTGGCCCGTCCGGCGGGTGTGCCGCTGCTGGGCATCAACCTCGGCAAGGTCGGCTTCCTGGCCGAGGCCGAGATCGCCGACCTGGACACCGCCGTGCGTGACGTGGTCGCCCGCGACTACAGCGTCGAGGAGCGGCTGACCATCGACGTCACCGCGGAGCTGGCCGGTGAGGTCATCGCCGAGTCGTGGGCGCTCAACGAGGTCAGCGTCGAGAAAGGCAGCCGCGAGCGCATGCTCGAACTGCTGGTCGACGTCGACGGCCGCCCGCTGTCGCGCTACGGCTGCGACGGTGTGGTGTGCGCCACCCCGACCGGTTCGACGGCGTACGCGTTCTCGGCGGGCGGGCCCGTGGTGTGGCCGCGGGTGGAGGCGCTGCTGCTGGTGCCGATCAGCGCCCACGCGCTGTTCAGCCGCCCGCTGGTCGTAGCGCCGGACTCGACGATCCAGATCACGGTCGACCCGTACACCGAGCAGGCGGTGTTGAGCTGCGACAGCCGCCGGGTGTTCGCGCTGCCGCCGGGTGCGCGGGTCACGGTGCGGCGCGGCGTGCTGCCGGTGCGTGTGGCGCGGCTGCGGCCGCAGCCGTTCACCGACCGGCTGGTGGCCAAGTTCGGGCTGCCGGTCGAGGGCTGGCGCGCGCACGGCCAGCGGCACGCGACCGGCCACTGACGGGGTGAATCCGGGGCGTTCATGGTGGGTAACGTCCCCATATCGGCAGGCCCGACGGCGGCCCGGCGTGACACTGTCGGAGGTGCGGGCTACTGTCATCTGCTGTGCTGGAAGAGTTGCGTATCACCGGTCTCGGCGTGATCGAGGACACCACCCTCCCGCTGACCCGTGGCATGAATGTCATCACCGGTGAGACCGGTGCCGGCAAGACCATGGTCGTCACCGGGCTGGGGCTGCTGTTCGGCGGGCGTGCTGACGCCGGCCGTGTGCGAGCCGACCCGGGCCGGGCCACCGTCGAAGGCCGGCTGCGGCTGACGGGCAGCGCGGCCAGTGCCGTGGCCGCCCGCGTCGCCGACGCCGGGGCCGAGGGCGACGACGACGGCACGCTGCTGATGAGCCGCACCGTCACCGTCGAGGGCCGGTCCAAGGCCCACGTGGGCGGGCGCACCGTGCCGGTGTCGCTGCTCAGCGACGTCGGGGAGCTGGTCGTCGCCGTGCACGGCCAGTCCGACCAGCTGCGCCTGCTGCGCCCGGCCGAGCAGCGCGGCTCGCTGGACCGGTTCGCCGGGCCCGAGCACGAGAAGCTGCTCGTCGAGTTCAAGGAGCTGTTCGGCCGCTGGCGCGGCGTCGCCGACGACCTGGCCGACCGCCGGGCCAACGCGCGCACCCGGGCCCAGGAGGCCGATCTGCTGCGCCTCGGCCTCGACGAGATCACGCGGGTCGACCCGCAGCAGGGCGAGGACGAGGAGCTGCGCGCCGACGCCCAGCGCCTGGAGCACGCCGAGGGCCTGCGCACCGCCGCGCACATCGCGCACCATGCGATCGCCGGCGGCGGCGAGACCGACAGCGAGGACGCGACCAGCCTCGTCGGCACCGCGCGGCGCACCCTGGAGTCGCAGTCCAGCGTGGACGCGAAGCTGGGGGAGTACGCCGCCCGCCTGGAGGAGGCCGCGTCGCTGCTCGGCGACGTCTCCGTCGAACTGTCGACGTACCTGGCCAGCCTGGATGCCGACCCGGCCCGGCTGCAGCAGATCTACGAGCGCCGCGCCGCGCTGCGCTCGCTGACCCGCAAGTACGCCGACGACGTCGACGGCGTCATCGCCTGGGCCGACAACGCCAAGGCCCGCCTGGCCGCACTGGACACCTCCGACGAGCTGCTCGACGAGCTGGAGCGGGAGATGAACCGGCTCGCCGGCGAGGTCGCCGAGCTGGCCGCGAAGCTGCGCGCGGCACGGGTGGAGGCCGCCGGCCGCTTCGCCGACAAGGTCACCGTCGAGCTGGCGGGCCTGGCCATGCCGCACTCGCGCATCTCGGTGCTGGTCGTGCCCCGCCCCGCCGGTGACATCAGCCTCGTCGTCGACGGCGTCGCGTCCGGGATCACCCCCGACGGCGCCGACGACATCGAGCTGCGCCTGCTGGCGCACCCCGGCGCACCCGCGCTGCCGCTGCAGAAGGGTGCGTCCGGCGGTGAGCTGTCCCGGGTGATGCTCGCCATCGAGGTCGTCTTCGCCGGTGTCGGCGGCCCGCCGACGCTGGTCTTCGACGAGGTCGACTCGGGTGTCGGCGGCCGTGCCGCGGTCGAGATCGGACGTCGCCTGGCCCGCCTGGCGCGTAACCACCAGGTGCTGGTCGTCACGCACCTGCCGCAGGTCGCCGCGTTCGCCGACCGCCACCTGGTGGTGGCCAAGGACACCGGCGGCGCGATCACCACCAGCGGCGTACGCGTCGTCGAGGAGACCGAGCGGGCCCGTGAACTGGCCCGCATGCTGGCCGGTCTGCCCGACTCCGACCTGGGCATCGCCCACGCCGAGGAGCTGCTGGCCGTAGCGGCCCGCGAACGCACCTCCTGACCCCGTACCCACCGCCGAGGGCGGTGCGCCCACACCCGTGGCGCGCGCCGCCCTCGTCGTCTGTCACGGCGGCCTCCGATGTCATCGACGCTGGCCTATTACATCGATTATTTTGAGCTCAAATTCGATGTAATAGGCCAGCGTCGATGCGAAGCGGGGGATTGGCGGGCGGGCGGGGCGGGTGGGGGTGTGGGTGTGGGGGGTGTCGGGTCAGTGTTGTTGGCCTAGTTCGAGGGCGACTACGCCGGCGGCGACGAGGGCCAGGCCGAGGACCTGGAGCCAGCTGAAGCGGTCCTGGAAGAAGACGACGCCGGCCAGGGCGACCAGGGCGACGCCGATGCCCGCCCAGATGCCGTACGCCAGGCCGAGGGCCATGCCGCGCTTGAGCACCTGGCTCAATAGTGCGAACGCGGTGATGTACCCCACGACCACCACGACGGACGGCAACACCTTGGTGAAGCCTGCGGACGCCCGCAGGCACACGGTCGCGACGACTTCGGCGAGGATGGCTCCGGCGAGCATGAGGTAGATCACGAGGCTCACTGTAAGCGTCGATCTTGGAGGTCGGCGCGAGCGGCGCGATGCGGTTACCGTTGACGGCGCGCGAGGTTTCAGACATCACAATTCAGCCCGTATGGGCCGATCAAGGGGTGTCGTACGCGCCAATACCGGACTGACATGCCAGGATGGCTGCGATGCGTCTTCCCACCTTGCGCCGGACCCGGCCCGCCGAACCGGGGATCCTGACCGGCACCGCACGGCTCGACCGCCGGACCAAACGTCTGGTCGGCCGACTGCGCCCTGGCGAGATCGCCGTGATCGATCACGTCGACATCGACCGGGTCGCCGCCGACTCCCTGGTGGCCGTGGGGGTGGCGGCGGTGCTCAACGCCAAGCCCTCCATCTCGGGCCGCTACCCCAACCTAGGTCCCCAGGTGCTGGTCGAGGCCGGCATCACCCTGCTCGACGATCTCGGCGAGGGGGTGTTCCAGCAGATCCGCGAGGGCGACTCGGTCCGGGTCGAGGGCAACACCGTCTTCGTCCGCGGTGAGCCGGTGGCGCACGGGGTGCGCCAGGACGCCGACTCCATCTCCAAGGCCATGCTCGACGCCCGCGAGGGTCTGTCGGTGCAGCTGGAGGCGTTCGCCGCGAACACCATGGAGTACCTCAAGCAGGAGCGGGAGCTGCTGCTCGACGGTGTCGGCGTGCCCGAGATCAAGACTCAGATCTCCGGCCGGCACTGCCTGATCGTGGTGCGCGGCTACGACTACAAGGCCGATCTCGACGTGCTGCGGCCCTACATCCGCGAGTTCAAGCCGGTGCTGATCGGTGTGGACGGTGGCGCGGACGCGCTGGTCGAGGCGGGCTACACGCCCGACATGATCATCGGTGACATGGACTCGGTGACCGACGACGTGCTGCGCTGCGGTGCCGAGGTGGTCGTGCACGCCTATCCCGACGGCCGGGCTCCGGGTCTGGACCGGGTGCACCAGCTCGGTGTGTCGGGGATCACCTTCCCGGCGGCGGCGACGAGCGAGGACATCGCGATGCTGCTGGCCGACGAGAAGGGCGCGACCCTGATCGTGGCGGTCGGCACCCACGCGACGCTGGTCGAGTTTCTGGACAAGGGCCGCGGGGGCATGGCTTCGACGTTCCTCACCCGGCTGCGGGTGGGTGGCAAGCTCGTCGACGCCAAGGGTGTGAGCCGGCTCTACCGGCAGAGCATTTCAGGTTCCTCGTTGCTTTTGCTGGTATTGTCCGCCATCGCGGCTATGGCCGCGGCTGTCGCCGTGTCCACGGTCGGCAAGGCCTACCTGTCGCTGGCCGCGGAGTGGTGGGACGACGTGATGTTCCATCTGCAGCGGCTGTTCTAGGAACCCGGACGATCAAGAGGCTCTGACGTGATCAACTTTAGGTACCACGTGGTGTCCATGACGGCGGTGTTCCTCGCGCTGGCGATCGGGCTGGTCGTCGGCACCGCCGCGCTCAACGGCCCGGCGGCGGACGCCCTCGAGAAGAACGTCAACGCGCTGCGGGCGACCAACTCGCAGCTGCGTGACCAGGTCACCGGCCTGCGCGACCAGGCCAACCGCGAGGAGCAGTTCGTCACCGAGGCCGCGCCGATCCTGCTGAACGGCAAGCTCACCAACCGCCGGGTGCTGCTGCTGGTGCTGCCCTCGGGCCGCGACCAGGTCGAGGGCGTCGAGAACATCCTCAAGACCGCCGGAGCCAAGATCGCGGGCACCGTCGAGCTGACCGACAAGTTCTTCAACCCCGACAACAGCGTCGAACTGCTCGACCTGGAGAACAAGGCCGAGCCGGCCAGCGTGCCGACCACGGCCATCCCGGCCAACAGCGACGGCGTCGAGTCGTCCAGCGCGCTGCTGGCCGCGGTGCTGCTGGACCGCAGCCCGGCCGTGCCCGCGCCGGACCGCGCCGCGGTGCTCGCCGCGTACAGCAAGCTCGGCTACCTGACCACCAGTGGGGCCGTGACCGGGCCCGCCGAGGCGGTCGTCCTGGTCAGCGGCTCGCCGTACACCGACAGCCAGGCTGCGGGCAAGAACGCCTCCGTGGTCACCACCGCGGTGCAGTTCGACCACGCCGGGGTCGCGGTCGTCGGCGGCGTGCTCGGCGGTGAGGGCAACCTCATGATCGAGGTACGCGACGACGCCACCCTCGCCAAGACCATCTCGACCGTCGACAACGCCGAGACGGTGCAGGGGCAGGTCGCCGCGGCGCTGGCGCTGTACGAGCAGTTCTCCGACAGCAAGGCGGGCCACTACGGCGTCGGGCCCAACGCCAGCGCGCTGCTGCCGCAGTTGCAGAAGTGAGCTGACGTGGGATTGCTCGCCAGAGCGGCACTGATCGGCCTGGGCGCTTACGGCGCCCGGGCCGCACTGCGTGTGGTGCGCGACCAGCCCCGGGCCAGGGAGTTGGAGCGCACGAACTTCAGGGGGCGCACGCTGACCCTGGCCGGCGGTCCCGCGCTGGCGGTCTCCGCGAGCGTCACCAGTGCCCTCGGCGCGGGTGACCCCCGTACGGCGGCCGCCGCGCTGGCGGCGGGACTGTCCGGCGGCGCGGTCGGGCTGTACGACGACGTGGTCGGCGCACGCCCCGACCAGAAGGCCGACAAGGGCTTCCGTGGACACCTGCGGGCGCTACGCGAAGGCCGCGTCACCAGCGGCCTGGTCAAGATCGCCGGAGTGGGCGCGGGTGCGCTCGCCGCTGCCGCGCTGCTGCCGAACCGCCACGAGCGGGGCAGGCTCGGCCGGGCGGCCGAGGTGGCGCTGGGCGCGGGCGTGATCGCGGGCAGTGCGAACCTGATGAACCTGTTCGACCTGCGCCCCGGCCGGGCGCTCAAGGTCGGTGTGCTGGTCGGCGCACCGCTGACCGCGACCCGTGCGGGCGGCCTGGCCGCCGGTCCGGTGGGCGCGAGCGTGGGCCTGCTGCCCGCCGACCTGGGTGAAGAGATCATGCTCGGCGACTCGGGCGCGAACGCGCTCGGCGCACTGCTCGGGGTCAGCGCGACCGCGCGCACCGGCCTGTTCGGCCGCGCCGTCCTGCTCGCGGGCATCGCCGCGCTGACCGCCGCCAGCGAGAAGGTCAGCTTCACCAAGGTCATCGAACGCACCCCGGTGCTCCGCGAGATCGACGCCTGGGGCCGCATCCCGGCTGCCAGGCCGACCGGTGGCACGCCGACCGGCATCATCGCGGCGGCCAAGCCGACCGATCACACGCCGACCGGCATCATCGCGGCGGCCACGCCGACCGATCACACGCCGACCGGTGGCACGCCCAGCGGCCTGGGTCCGGATGAGACTGACCACAGTGGTACAGCGGACGTCGTTCCGGCTGACGGGCCCGGCGGCGGTGTCGTGCACTCGGCGATCGCGCCGCGACCGGCCGTGCGGGAGACCGCCGCGCCCTTGCCCTTGTTCACGGGCGGGACGGCGGGCGAGCCGATGACCCCCACTGGTGAGGAAGCCGTCAAACCGAAGACGGCCAGGAAGGCGGTCCGGGCTGTCCCGGCAGCCCCCGCTGACGAGGCGGCGACCGTCGCGGAGGCGGTGGAGGCCGAGCACGCCACGGATGCGGCCCCGGCCGCCGACAAGCCGAAGCCACGAGCACGGGCGCCGCGCCGTACCGCTTCATGACCGTGACCGCTGACGACAGGGCCTCGGTCGCCGCGGGGACCGGCCCGGCCGCGGCCCGGATCGCGGGCGCCGCGACGCTGATCGCGCTGCTGACCGTGCTGAGCCGGGTGGCCGGATTCGGCCGCACCCTGGTGTTCTCGCAGACCGTCGGCGACGGCGGGCTCGGCGGCACGTACCTGGCCGTCAACACCATCCCCAACATCATCTTCGAGATCGTGGCAGGTGGGGCGCTGGCCGGGCTGGTCGTGCCGCTGCTGGCCGGGCCGCTGGCGGCCGGGGACCGCGAGCAGGTGCGCCGTACCGTGTCCGCGCTGCTGACCTGGGCGCTGGTGGCGCTGATCCCGCTGGCCGCGCTGCTGTGGCTGGCCGCCGACCCCGTGGTGACGCTGCTGCAGTCCACGGCGACCCCGGAGTTGCACGAGGCGGGCGTGTCGATGCTGCGGGTGTTCGCGCCGCAGGTGCCGCTGTACGGCATCGGCATCGTGCTCACCGGCGTGCTGCACGCCCACCGCCGGTTCGCCTGGCCGGTGCTCGCACCGCTGCTGTCCAGCCTGACCGTGATCGGCGCGTACCTGCTGTTCGCCGCGGAGGCCGGGTCCGATCCGCTGCCGGGCACGGTCAGCGCGGGTGAGCTGGCGATCCTGTCGGTCGGCACCACCCTGGGCGTGGTCGTGCTGACCCTGTGCCTGATCGTACCGGTGAGCCGCCTGGGCCTGGGGCTGCGGCCGGTGTTGCGGGTCGAGCCCGCGCAGCGGCGGCGGATGAGCTCGCTGGCGCTGGCGGGCGCGGCCACCGTGGTGGCCCAGCAGGTCGCGCTGCTGGTCGCGATCATCCTGGCCGGGCGGGTCGTGCCGGCCGGGGACGCGGCGTCGGCCAACGCGCTCTACAACTTCGCGATGACGCTGTACCTGCTGCCCTGGGCGGTGCTCGCGGTGCCCGCCGCGACGGCCGCGTACCCGGCGATCGCGACCGCGTTCGCCACCGCCGACCACGGCGCGCTGCGGCTCACGGTCGCCCGGACGAGCCGCGCGGTGCTGCTGCTCAGCGGGCTCGGCGCGGCCGGGCTGGCCGCGGTCGCCGCGCCCGCGTCGGCGTTCCTGACCGAGGGCGAGGGCACCGGGGCGCTGACCACGGCCGTGCTGGCGTTCGCGCCCGGCCTGCTCGGCTACGGGCTGGCCGCCCTGCACCAGCGGACCCTGTATGCCGTGGGCGCGAACCGGCTCGCCGCACTCGGGGTCAGTGGCGGCTGGGCGGTCACCCTGGTCAGCGCGGTGATCCTGGCGGCGGTGCTGCCGGACGGGCAACGGGCGGCGGCGCTGGGCGCGGCGAACTCCCTCGGCATGATCGTGATGGCGGTGCTGCTGGCCGTGGCGGTCCGGGCCCGTACGGGTGGTAGCTCCCTGACCGGCCTGTTCCGTGCCGGGCTGGCCGCTTGCGCGGCGGGGCTGGCCGGTGCCGTGGCCGGGGTGGAGGCGGGCCGGGCGGTCGTCTCCGGGACCCCAGGCATCATGGGTCTGGTCGGACAGGGCATGCTGTCCGGTGGCGTGTCGCTCGTCGTCTTCCTGATCGTGTGTGCCCTGCTCGACCTGCCGGACCTGCGTCCGCTGCTCGAGCGGCTGAGCCGCCGACGCGGATGACCGGGCGGACGCGGCGGGCGAGGGCAGGAGGACCGTTGACCACGGGGACGGAATGGACCGGCAGCGTGGTGCTGCTGCTCGCCTCCAGCACGGGCGGCATCGGCCAGCATGTGGCCGCGCTGGCCGAGGGGCTTAGCCGGGCCGGGTGCGAGGTGACCGTCTGCGGTCCCGCCTCGACCGAGCAGCAGTTCCACTTCACCGACCGCGGCGCGCGCTTCCACCCCGTCGAGATCCCCGCCGAACTGCATCCCAGTGACATGCGGGCGGTACGCACACTGCGCGCGTTCCTGGCCGCCCAGCGCCCCGACGTCGTGCACGCGCACGGCCTGCGCGCCGGGCTCGCCGCAGCGCTGTCCCGCCCGCCGTGCCCGCTCGTGACGACCTGGCACAACGCCCCGCTGCGAGCCGGGCTGCGCGGCCGGGTGCACACCCTGGTCGAGCGGATCGTGGCGCGGTCGTCCGCGGTCACCCTCGGCGCGTCCAGCGACCTGGTCGCGCGGGCACACGCGGTCGGCGCGAGCGACGCCCGGCTGGCCCCGGTGGCCGCCCCCCGACTGCGCCGCAGCCGCCGCACCAGGGCCGCCGTACGCGCCGGGCTCGGCCTGGCCGACAGCGTGCCGCTGGTGCTGTCCGTGGGGCGGCTGCACCCGCAGAAGGCGTACGACATGCTCGTGGCCGTCGCCGCCCGCTGGCGGGACATGTCCCCGGTGCCGCGGGTGCTGATCGCCGGCGAGGGCCCGGCCTACCTCGACCTCGCCGCCCAGATCTCGCAGCTGCGGGCCCCGGTCACCCTGCTCGGGCACCGCACCGACATCGGCGACCTGATCGCCGCCGCCGACCTGGGCGTGGTCACCAGCGTCTGGGAGGCGCGCCAGCTGTTCGCGCAGGAGGCGCTCACCGGGGGACTGCCGCTGGTCGCCACCTCCGTCGGCGGCATCCCCGAACTGGTCGGCGACGGCGCGCACCTGATCGAGCCGAGCGACCCCGACGGGCTGGACAGCGCGGTGCGCAAGCTGCTCGGCGACGGGCAGGCGCGGGCCCGGCTCGGCGAGCGCGGCCAGACCCAGGCCGCCACCTGGCCCGACGAGCAGGCCAGCATCGACGGCGTGCGCGCCGTGTACGCCGAGCTGGCCGCCCCGAACCGTGCGGAGCTCCCCTGATGCTCCGTCGGCCGGTTCCCCTCCCCACGGCCCTCCTGTTGACCCTGCTGGCGCTGCTCGGCCTCGCCGTGCCGCTGGCCGGGACGCTGTTCGCGGCGCCCGCGGCGGCGGCCGGGCCGGTCGAGGACGACGAGGCCGACTACGTGGTCATCGCCGGTGCGGCCGGGCTGCGCTGGGACGACATCGACGCCGACCGGACCCCGAACCTGTGGAAGCTGGCCGAGCGCGGCTCGATCGGCTCGCTGTCGACCCGGTCCGCGCATACGCCCACCTGCCCGGCCGACGGCTGGCTGACCCTGGGCGCGGGCAACCTGGCCGAGCGGACCGGCGTCGGCGAGAAGCCCGCCGACGGGCAGGTAGAGCCCAACCCCGACCTGCCCGTGCAGTGCGAGAAGCTGGACGTGGCGATCGAGCGCCCGGACGCGGTCGGGGCGTACCTGCCCGACCAGGAGGCGGTCGTGGAGCGCCAGCGCGAGCTGCCGTACGGCACCGTGCCCGGGGCGCTGGCCGAGTCGGTGCGCTGCACGACCGCGGTCGGTGAGGGCGCGGCGGTCGCGGCGGCGCGCTCGTTCGGCCGGGTCGACCGGTACCACCCCGCGCTGCCCGCGGCGAAGGAGGCGAAGAAGGCGCTCAGCGAGTGCCTGCTCACCATCGTCGACCTGGGTGCGATCGACGGGCGCACCCCGGCGCAGCGGCTGCGCCAGGCGGCCGCCGCCGACAAGCAGCTCGGCCAGCTGCTCGCGGCCCGCCCGAAGAACTCGACGCTGCTGGTCGCCGGGGTCGCCGACACCGAGGCCAGTTCCCGGCTGCACGCGGTCATCGCCGACGGCAAGGGCTGGGAGGGCGGCTACCTGACGTCGGCGTCCACCGGCCGCGCCGGATACCTGCAGCTGGTCGACCTGGCGCCGACGGCGCTGAACCTGCTGGGCCGCGACGTGCCCAAGCGGATCATGGTCGGTCACCCGGCGGTGCTGACCGACGGGCGCCCGGCCGACCTGGACCAGGCGACCGCCGCGGGCACCGACGCCGACCGGCGCGCGGCCGCCTCGCGTACCGTGTCGGCCTGGTTCTTCTGGCTGCTGGCGCTGGTGCAGATCGGCCTGTTCACGGCCGTGGTGCCGCTACTGCGGCGCAGTTACCGCCATGCCGGGCCGACGGGGCCCAGCTCGCCCCCACCGCGCCTGGTGAGCCTGCTGGAGGTGCTGCTGACCGGGGCCTCGCTGGCGCTGCCCGCCGCGCTGATCGCCGGGGTGGTGCCGTGGTGGCGCTTCGGCCGCCGCGGACTGATCTTCGGCCTGGTCACGGCCGGTATCACCCTGGTCCTCACCGTCGTCACGGTCCGGCTGCCGGTGTACCGCAGACGCACCCTCGGCCCGGTCGGCGTGGTCGCCGCGATCGCCGCCGCCGTCGTCGGCATCGACCTGATCACCGGCGCGCGGCTGCAGCTCAACGGCGTGGCCGGGTACTCGGTGCTGGAAGGCACCCGGTATGCGGGCATCGGCATGGTCGGCATGGGCGTGTTCTTCGCCGGGGTGCTGCTGACCGCCGGCACGCTGGCCCAGCTCGTGCCGCAGCGCAACCGCCCGGGCCTGGTCGCCGCGATCGGCGCGGCCGGCGTGCTGCTGGTCGGCATCCCCGCGCTCGGCGCGGACGCGGGCGGCGCGGTCGCGCTGACCGCGGGGGTATGCCTGACCGCCGCGCTGTGCCCCGGCGGCTGGCTCACCTTCCGGCGGCTCGCCCTGGCCATGCTCGCCGGGCTGGCCGCGACCGTGGTGTTCGCGCTGATCGACGTACGCCAGCCGGTGGACCAGCAGGGCAGTCTGGGCCGTTTCCTCACCCAGCTCTCCGACGGCACCTCCGGCCCGACCCTGGCCCGCCTCGGCGGCGCGAACCGGATCGCGCTGTTCACCAGCCCGCTGACCGTGCTGGCACTGGTCTCGGCGGTGTTCCTGTGGGTGGTGCTGATGCGCCCGTGGGGCGGCCTGAAGCGGCTGTACGGCATCTACCCGCCCATCCGGGCGGCGGTGGCCGGGCTGTGGCTCGCCTCGATCGTGGGTGGCCTGCTGGGCGGCGCGGCCCTCAACGTGATGGGCGCGGCGGCCGCCACGGCGGTCCCGATCCTCACGCTGGGCGCGATGCGGGTGCTCGGCCACGCCGCGGACCGCACCCGGATCTCCGAGGACACGCCTACCGCTCCCGCGACGATGGGCGACGACCCGGCCGCGACCCAGCCCCCGGCCCTGCGGGTCGCCACGCCGGAGGCGGCGTCGTCGCCCGCGCCGGTGAGCGGCGACACCCCCGAAGCGGTTTCGGGGCCGTAGCCCGCAGGTGAACGCGGGACCCGTGTTAGGGTGAAACCCCGTGGTAGCAGCGCGGACGACCAAGCATATTTTCGTTACGGGGGGCGTCGCCTCCTCACTGGGCAAAGGCCTGACGGCCTCCTCCCTCGGCACTCTTCTCACCGCTCGCGGTCTGCGGGTGGTCATGCAGAAGCTCGACCCCTATCTCAACGTCGACCCTGGCACGATGAACCCGTTCCAGCACGGCGAGGTGTTCGTCACCGAGGACGGCGCCGAGACCGATCTCGACGTGGGGCACTACGAGCGTTTCCTCAACCGTGACCTGTCGGCCAAGGCCAACGTCACCACGGGACAGATCTACTCGGCGGTGATCGCCAAGGAGCGGCGCGGCGAGTATCTGGGCGACACCGTCCAGGTCATCCCGCACATCACCAACGAGATCAAGTCCCGGATCCGGGCCATGGCCGAGCCGGACGAGCACGGCCGCACCCCCGATGTGGTGATCACCGAGGTCGGCGGCACGGTCGGCGACATCGAGTCGCTGCCGTTCCTGGAGTCGATCCGGCAGATCCGCCACGACGTGGGCCGGGACAACTGCTTCTACCTGCACGTCTCGCTGGTGCCGTACCTGGCGCCGTCGGGCGAGCTGAAGACGAAGCCGACCCAGCACTCGGTGGCCGCCCTGCGCAACATCGGCATCCAGCCCGACGCGCTGGTCTGCCGCTCCGACCGGGAGATCCCCGCCGGGATGAAGAGCAAGCTGGCGCTGTACTGCGACGTCGACGCCGAAGCCGTCGTCTCCGCCCCGGACGCGCCGAGCATCTACGACATCCCCAAGGTCCTCCACCGGGAGGGCCTGGACGCGTACGTGGTGCGGCGGCTGGGCCTGTCGTTCCGTGACGTCGACTGGTCGGCCTGGGACGACCTGCTGGAGCGGGTGCACCACCCGGTCCACGAGGTCACCATCGCGCTGGTCGGCAAGTACATCGACCTGCCGGACGCGTACCTGTCGGTGTCCGAGGCGATCCGGGCGGCCGGGTTCGGCCACCGGGCCAAGGTGAAGCTGAAGTGGGTGCCCAGCGACGACTGCCAGACCGCCGAGGGCGCGGCCAAGGCGCTCGCGCATGTCGACGGCGTCGTGATCCCGGGCGGCTTCGGCGTGCGCGGCATCGAGGGCAAGATCGGCGCGGTGAAGTACGCCCGGGAGAACCGCATCCCGACCCTGGGACTGTGCCTGGGCCTGCAGACCATGGCCATCGAGGTGGCCCGGCACGTGGCCGGGGTGGTCAAGGCCAGCTCGCTGGAGTTCGACGAGCAGACCCCGGACCCGATCATCTCGACGATGGCCGACCAGGAGGACATCGTCGCGGGCAAGGGCGACCTCGGCGGCACCATGCGGCTGGGCGCCTACCCGGCGAAGCTGACACCCGGCTCGATCGTGGCCGAGGTGTACGGCGCGACCGAGGTCAGCGAGCGGCACCGGCACCGGTACGAGGTCAACAACGCCTACCGGCCCGCGCTGACCAAGGCCGGGCTGCACATCTCCGGCACGTCGCCGGACGGCAGGCTGGTCGAGTTCGTCGAGCTGGACCGCGAGCTGCACCCGTACTTCGTGGCCACCCAGGCGCACCCGGAGCTCAAGAGCCGCCCGACACACCCGCACCCGCTGTTCTCGGGTCTGGTCGGAGCGGCGATCGCCTATGCTCAGGCCGACCAGCTGCCCGGCGTGGCGGACGCGGCCGAGCCGGTGGCCGCCAAGCGCTGACCCGGCCGGACAACCGAACAACCACGCTGGTCGCAGGCACTGCCTGCGGCCAGCGTCGTCTTGCAGGACAGGAGATCGTGTGTACGAGGTCGTCGGCAGCACCGAGCGGTTCAAGGGGCACATCTTCCGGGTCGTCACCGATCGGGTGACGATGCCCGGGGGAGAGGTCGCGGGGCGGGACGTGGTACGCCACGTCGGCGCGGTCGGGGTCGTCGCACTGGACGAGCAGGGCCGCGTGGTGCTGGTCCGCCAGTACCGGCACCCGGTCGGCCGCTACCTGTGGGAGCTGCCCGCCGGCCTGATCGACGTGCAGGGCGAGGGCCTGGCCGCCGCGGCGCTGCGCGAGCTGGCCGAGGAGGCCGACCTGACCGCGGGCCGCGTCGACCTGCTGGTGGACATGTTCACCACCCCCGGCTGCTCGGACGAGATGATCCGGGTCTTCCTGGCCCGCGACCTGGCCGAGATCCCGCAGCACGAGCGGCACGTGCGCACCGAGGAGGAGGCCGACATGACGGTCGACCGGGTCCCCCTCGACGAGGCGCTGGCCATGGTCTTCGACGGCCGGATCAGCAACGGACCCGCCGTCGGAGGGCTGCTCGCCGCCGCTCGCGCCCGTGACACGGACTTCAAGGACCTCCGTCCCGCCGACGCGCCCCTGCCACCCCGGTGAGGGCTGGGCGGTAAGAGGCAATTATCCGATTCAGCACTATCCTTGGTGGTACCGCAGGGCGGTGGGGTGCCGTGTTGACACCATGTCAAGTCGAGCAGTCATCGGCTGTCATCCTGTCAGGCACTGGGGCCTGTTTTCCGGGCCTAGACTGCCGCCGCGGGGGGTAGACCAGCGGCAACGGCGCCGTTCGGCCCCCTCGCACAGCGCAGGATCGAGGAAGGTGCAGTCGTGAAGGTCGGTATCCCCCGCGAGGTCAAGAACCACGAGTACCGGGTGGCGATCACCCCGGCGGGCGTACACGAGTTCGTCCGCAACGGACACGACGTCGTCATCGAGACCGGCGCCGGGCTCGGCTCGTCCATCACCGACGCGGAGTACGTCGCCGCCGGTGCGACCATCCTGTCCACCGCGGACGAGGTGTGGGCCGGTGCCGAGCTGATCCTCAAGGTCAAGGAGCCCATCGCCGAGGAGTACCACCGGATGCGCGAGGGGCAGGTGCTGTTCACCTACCTGCACCTGGCCGCGTCCAAGGAGTGCACCGACGCGCTGATGACCCAGAAGGTCACCGGCATCGCGTACGAGACGGTGGAGACCGCCGACCGCGCCCTGCCGCTGCTGGCCCCGATGAGCGAGGTGGCCGGACGGCTCGCCCCGCAGGTCGGCGCGTACCACCTGATGCGTTTCGCGGGCGGCCGGGGCGTGCTGCCCGGCGGCGTGCCCGGCGTGCGCCCGGCCAAGGCCGTCGTCATCGGCGCGGGCGTGTCCGGCATGAACGCCGCCACCATCGCCCACGGCCTGGCCTTCGAGGTCACCGTCCTGGACAAGAACATCAAGAAGCTGCGCGAGGTCGACCAGCAGTTCCACGGCCAGGTCCGCACGGTCATGTCGAACGCGTTCGAGCTGGAGCAGGCGGTGCTGGAGGCCGACCTGGTCGTCGGCGCGGTCCTGGTGCCCGGCGCGAAGGCCCCGACGCTGATCAGCAACGAGCTGGTGAGCCGGATGAAGCCGGGCAGCGTGCTCGTCGACATCTCGATCGACCAGGGCGGCTGCTTCGAGGACTCGCACCCGACCACGCACGCCAACCCGGTCTACAAGGTGCACGAGTCGATCTTCTACTGCGTGGCGAACATGCCCGGCGCGGTCCCGCACACCAGCACCTACGCGCTGACCAACGTGACCCTGCCGTACGCCGTCGAGCTGGCCAACTACGGCTGGCAGGAGGCGCTGCGCCGCGACCCCGCCCTGAAGCTGGGCCTGAACACCCACGCGGGCGAGATCACCTACGGCCCGGTGGCCGAGGCGCACGGCCTCACCGCCGTGGACGTCGACTCGCTGCTCTGAGCAGTGCTTTCCTGATGCCGGTGGCGCTGGAGCGTCACCGGCATCATGCTGTTCACAGCGCGCGCCCGCCCGGTCCGGCCGGTCTGCGTAAGACACGCCGAGCCGTGGCGGCACACCGGCGTGGTCGGTGACGTACAGTCGGACGACGACGACGACACCAGGCGGCCGGTCGGGGAGCTGGCGGTCCACCCACGACGGTGCCTCATCCGGCCGGTCGGATGTCGTCGGGAAGGGCGTAGCGGAGATGGCAGGCAACGGGCGCGCGGAGGCATGGACCTCGACGCTGCGGGCAGAACAGTCCCGCCTCGACCTCGGCGCTGACCTGGGTCCGGCCGATCCGTCGGCCTACACCGCCCGCAAGGAGATCCCCGAGCCGATGCCGACCGATCGGCACGGTCCCTCCCGGATCATCGCGATGGCGAACCAGAAGGGCGGCGTGGGCAAGACCACGACGACCATCAACCTGGGGGCCGCCCTGGCCGAGTACGGCCGCAAGGTGCTGCTCGTCGACTTCGACCCGCAGGGCGCGCTGTCCGTCGGCCTCGGCGTCAACCCGCACAACCTCGACCTGTCGATCTACAACCTGCTCATGCAGGACGACGTCACCGCCGAGGACGTCATCATCAAGACCGACGTCGCCGGGCTGCACCTGCTGCCCGCCAACATCGACCTGTCGGCCGCCGAGATCCAGCTCGTCAACGAGGTCGCCCGCGAGATGGCGCTGGCCCGGGTGCTGAAGTCGGTGCGCAAGGAGTACGACTACATCCTCATCGACTGCCAGCCGTCGCTGGGCCTGCTGGCCATCAACGCCCTCACCGTCGCGCACGGCGTGCTCATCCCGCTGGAGTGCGAGTTCTTCAGCCTGCGCGGCGTCGCGCTGCTGCTGGACACCATCGACAAGGTGCGCGAGCGGCTCAACTTCGACCTGGAACTCGAAGGCATCCTGGCCACCATGTACGACAGCCGCACCACCCACTGCCGCCAGGTGCTGCAGCGCGTGGTCGAGGCGTTCGGCGACAAGGTGTACCAGACCGTGATCACCAAGACGGTGAAGTTCCCGGAGTCGACCGTGGCCGGCGCCCCGATCACGTCGCTGGATCCCGCCTCGTCGGGCGCCCGCAACTACCGGCAGCTCGCACGCGAGGTCATCGCCGCCGAGGCCGCCCGCAGGTGACCTCGGCCCACCGGCGTGCGCCGGTGAACTGAGCTGCTGGGATACTGGCGACGTGAGCGATCCCGTGGTGACGGCCGACCCGGCCGGAGAGCAGTCGGCTGAACCTGCCGGTTCAGGCCGCTTCACCGTGCGGCTCACCAACTTCGAGGGCCCGTTCGACCTGCTGCTGCAGCTCATCGGCAAGCACAAACTCGACGTCACCGAGGTCGCGCTGCACCGGGTGACCGACGACTTCATCGCCCACATCCGCGCCATGGGCAAGGAATGGGACCTCGACGAGGCCAGCGAGTTCCTGGTCATCGCGGCCACCCTGCTCGACCTGAAGGCCGCCCGGCTGCTGCCCGCCGCCCAGGTCGAGAACGAGGAGGACCTCGCCCTGCTGGAGGCCCGCGACCTGCTGTTCGCCCGGCTGCTGCAGTACCGCGCGTTCAAGCAGGCGGCCGCGTTCATCGCCGACCTGGAGACCACCGGCGGACGCCGCTGGCCTCGGTCGGTCGCGCTGGAGGAGCGGTACGCCCAGGCGCTGCCCGACCTGATCGTGGGCATCGGGGTGGACCGGCTGGCCAAGCTGGCGCTCAAGGCGTTCACGCCCAAGGCCGCCCCGCCGCTGGTCTCCGTCGCGCACATCCACCAGGTCCGGGTCAGCGTCCGTGAGCACGCCGAGATGCTGCGCAACCGCCTGTTCGAACTCGGCAGCGCGACGTTCAGCCTGCTCACCGAGGACTGCGAGAACACCCTGGAGGTGGTCGCCCGCTTCCTCGCCCTGCTGGAGCTGTATCGCGAGGGACTGGTCGGCTTCGATCAGGAGCTGGCGCTGGGTGAACTGACCGTGCACTGGACCGGTGGCGAGACGGCCGCGGGCGACCTCGCGGTCGACGACTACGACGGCGACGACGAGGCCAAGCAGGCCCTGGCCGCCGAGGTCCCCGACAGCGCCGCACCCGACGGCGACCTCGACGACGACGACCTTGACGACGACCTCGACGACGACGATGACTCTGACGACGAGGATCCTGACGACGGAGATCTTGCCGACGAGCGGGATGAGGACCCGGCCGAGCCGGGTACGCAGCAGACGGCCGACGAAGCCGAGATCTCGGTGGGCCAGCCGGGCAAGGGTGGGGGAGCAGACGACGATGACTGACAACGAGTCCCTGGAACAACAGGCCGCATCCTGGGTTCCCCCCTGGGCCCGTACCCCCGCCCCCGAAGAGGGCAAGGGCTCCTTCCTGACGGATTCCGTCGAGGAAGGGCACCTTCCCATCGCGGAGGCAGACCCGGACGCGGAGCGCTCGCTGGACGCTGGCCCGGCGGAGGAGTCACCGGCTGCCGACAGCCCGCTCGACTGCGGACCTGACGACCTGGCCGGACCCCTGGACGCGGACGGCTTGGAAACGTATGCGCCCGCAGCCGACGAGCCGGACGCTGAGGACCCGCACGCCGCCCAACCCGACGCCAGCGAACCCGACGCCGGCGAACCCGACGCCGGCGAACCCGACGCCGGCGAACCCGACGCCGGCGAACCCGACGCCGGCGAACCCGACGCCGGCGAACCTGCCTTCAGCGAGGCTGTGGCCGGCGAACCTGCCTTCAGCGAGGCTCTGGCCGGCGAACCTGCATCCAGAGAAGCTGAGGCCCCGGTCGAGGAGCTGACGCTGGACCAGGCGGTGGACCTGGCCGTGGCGGATGTCGTGGTCGTGCCGGTGCCTGCCGCGCACGGCGGGCCGGTCGCCGAGGACGAGGCTGCGGACGAGGCCGAGGACGTCGCCGAGATCGCGGTGGTCGAGGATCTCGCCGAGGCGCTGGGCCTGGACGGCTCGGCGGCCGCTCGGGCGTTCGACGTCGACGGGGCGGACGACAGCGGCGAGGCCGCCGTCGCGTACGCCGGATCGAAGCTCGCGACCCCGCCCCCCGGCCTGGCCGAAGCCGACCTCGTGCCGACCCTCGAAGCGATCCTGCTGGTCGTCGACGAGCCGGTCAGCGAGCTGACCCTCGCCGAGGTGCTGGACGTGCCCGCCGAGCTGATCGCGGGCACGCTGATCGACCTGTCGGCCTCCTACACCCGGCAGAACCGCGGTTTCGACCTGCGCCGCGCCGCCGGTGGCTGGCGGCTCTACACCCGTGCCGAGTTCGCCCCGTACGTGGAGCGGTTCGTGCTGGACGGGCAGCAGTTGCGGCTCACCCAGGCCTCCCTGGAGACCCTGGCGGTGGTCGCGTACAAGCAGCCGGTGACGCGTTCGCGGATTTCCGCTATCCGGGGCGTCAACTGCGACGGCGTCATCCGTACCCTGGTCACCCGGGGCATGATCGAGGAGTGCGGCACCGAGCCCGAGTCGGGCGCCTTCCTCTACCGCACCACCAGCCTGTTCCTGGAGAAGCTGGGCCTCGATTCCGTCGGCCAGCTCCCGCCGCTGGCCCCGTTCCTACCTGACAACGTCGAGGAGATCGCTGATGAGCAGCGCTGAAGTACGCACTGAGGGCGCTGAGAGGCTGCAGAAGGTCATGGCCCAGGCCGGGGTCGCCTCCCGCCGGGCCAGCGAGGACCTGATCGCCGCGCGGCGGGTCACCGTCAACGGCAAGGTCGCCAAGCTGGGCGACAAGGCCGACCCGCTCGTCGACGTCATCCACGTCGACGGCCAGCGCATCGTCACCGACGCGAACCTGGTCTACCTGGCCATGAACAAGCCGCGTGGCGTGGTCTCGACGATGGCCGACGACAAGGGCCGCGAGGCGGTCGCCGACTACATCGGCAACATCACGGCCCGGGTTTACCACGTGGGCCGGCTCGACGCCGACTCCGAGGGCCTGCTGCTGCTCACCAACGACGGCAACCTGGCCCACAAGCTGATGCACCCGTCGTACGAGGTGCCCAAGACGTACCTGGTCGAGGTCGTGGGCCCGCTGCCGCGGGTGGTCGGCCGTGAGCTGATGGCCGGGGTGGAGCTGGAGGACGGGCTCGCGCGGCTGGACGACTACCGCCTCAAGCAGGCGATCGACAAGCAGGCGCTGATCGAGGTCGTGCTGCACGAGGGCCGCAACCGCATCGTGCGGCGCATGTTCGACCACGTCGGCTTCCCGGTGCAGCGTCTGGTGCGTACCGCGATCGGCCCGATCAAGCTCGGTGACCTGAAGGCGGGCCGCCACCGCCGCCTCAACGCGGGCGAGATCGCCGCCCTGTTCAAGATCACCGATCGGAAGAACCGCGCCGCGGCCCAGGAGGACGTCATCCGCGAGGCCCCCGAGGTCTTCGAGGACTGACCGCCGCTCCGCCCCGCGCCGTCAATAGACGTTGGCCTATCTGGATGAGTTCGATCCGCAAAAAGTGATCCAGATAGGCCAACGTCTATGCAAAACGGGTCGTTGGCGCGGCGCGCGCCGGGGTGGGGCAGGGGCTGAGGGTCGGTGGGTAGGGTGGGCGGGACCGTTGACCGTTTACCGCTGGGAGCCGCTCGATGCAGCCGACGACCGTCACCGACCTGCCCGCCCTGCTCGGTGGGAACGCGGTGGCCGGAGTTGATCGTCCGCTGCTGACCTACTGCGACGACGCCACCGGCGAGCGCACCGAACTGTCCGCCGCCGAGCTCGGCGGGCTGGCCGCGCAGACGGCCGGGCTGCTGCGGCAGGACTGCGGCCTGGACACCGGCTCGCGGGTGGCGGTGCTGCTCCCGCCGCACTGGCAGACCGCCGCGGTGCTGCTGGGCGCGTGGTCGATCGGGGCGGCCGTCTCCTTCCGCCCGTGGGCGACCGCGGGTCTCGCGCCGGTCGGGGTGGGCGAGAACGACCCGCTCGACGTGCTGTTCGTCAGCCGTAAGCGGATGGACAGCTGGCTGGAGCAGGTGCCCGAGGCGCGGCACCGCTACGTGCTCGGCCTCGCCCCGGGTGGCGCGCCGCTCGACGCGGTGCCGGACGGCTACCGGGACTTCGTCGCCGACGCCGGACGCCACCCGGCGCACCTGCCCGCGTACGGCGGGATCGGCAGCGCGGACGCCGCGAGCCCCGACGGCACCACCTACCGGCAGTGGGGCGGGCTGGCGCAGGGGGTCGCCGACCAGCTCGGCCTGCGTGCGGGCGACAAGCTGCTGGTCGACGTGGCCAAGCACGAGCAGCCCGTGATGTGGCTGCTGACGCCGCTGGCGGCGGGGGCGTCCGTGGTGCTGTGCGCCAACCTGGACCGCGCGAACCTCGACGCCCGGATCGCCGCCGAGGGCATCACCCGCGTCATCTGAGCGGCCGTCGCGGCGGCCGGGTGAGCCGCCGCGACGCGGCACTCAGTTCAGCAGCGCGTTGACGATCAGCGTGGCGTTGTCCTCGTGCTTGGCGTACGCGTCGGGGAACGCCGAGATCTGCACGGACTGGGCGGCGCGGGTCAGCGACATGTCCTCCCAGTCGTCGATCTGCACGAGGCGCCGGAAGAACGCGCCCGCCGCGTACTGCGGCTGCATGATCTCCTCGACGGAGCCCCAGCTGCCGCTGGCGCGCTGCTGGAACAGGCCGATGGAGTCGTGGTCGGAACCGGTGCCCTGGTGCGGGTAGTTCAGCGACTCGGGCACGACGTGGCTGGCCACGTTGTAGAGGCGGCTCTCCTGCATGGCGGTGGCCACGCCGACGATCATCGCCCACTTGGTCAGGCCCATGGACTGCGCCTTCTTGACGATCGCGGCGGCGTTGTCCATCTGCTGGCGGTCCATGCCGGCGACCAGCTGCACGACCCGTACCACCGGCTTGGGTTTCGGCTTCGGCTTCGGCTTCGGTTGGGGTTTCGGTTTGGGTTTCGGCTTGACCACGGGCGCGCTGGGCTTGGCGGCCCGCAGCTGCGGCATGCGGTGCAGCAGGGCGCTGCTGGTCACGTCGCTGGCGGCGAGCATGGCGGGGGAGGCCACGTTGCCGGGCAGCAGCCCGGAGGCGGTCGGCGGTTCGACGACGACCGGCCGGGCGTTGCCGGACAGGATCGCCACCACGCCGACTCCGGCGAGTGCCGCGGTCGTGAGTACGGGCGCGAGCAGGCGGCGCGCCCCGGCCCGCGGGCGGCGGTGACGGGCCTGCCAGACGTCGTCGCGACGGTGCCGGCCGGTGGCGGGGGAGTCGGCGGTGCGATCGGAACGAAGGTGTTGCTGATCACGGGGGGTATGCGGGGGCATTGGCCGATATTAAGAAGGCATAAGCCCAGGTAAAAGGGGGTGCTGTTAGATTTCTCCCAGGGTGGGGCTGATTTAGCCCGAATTGCTGGCACTTGTTCTCAAGATTGTTTCTGACCTGGGGTTATGTGAGCCCCGTTCGTGCTGGTGGAAGCCCGATCGGCTGAGCCGTCACCGGCCTGCGCCGTACCGCGCGCACCGGGCACTAGCATCGGCCGGGTGACGCAGACCCTGCACGCCGATGCCGTACGCCTGCTGACCGGGTGGCAGCCGCCCGCCGACGCGGAGGCCGACCTCGCCCAGACGCTAACCCTGCTGGAGCACGGGCCCGAGGTCATGGCCAAGCCGCATCCCGACGGCCACGTCACCGCCAGCGCGGTCATCGTCTCGCACGACCGCTCCCGCATCCTGCTCTGCCTGCACGGCAGGCACGACATCTGGTGCCAGCTCGGCGGCCACCTGGAGCCCGAGGACGGCGACCTCGCCGCGGCGGCCCTGCGCGAGGCCACCGAGGAGAGCGGCATCGCGGGGCTGGTCGTGGACCCGGTGCCGGTGGACGTCGACGTGCACCACGTGAACTGCGCGGGCGAGCCCAACCGGCACTACGACGTGATCTTCCTGGTGTACGCGCCGGCGGACGCGGTGGCGCAGGTCAGCGAGGAGTCCCACGAGCTCGGCTGGTTCGCCCCGGACGCGCTGCCGAGCCCGCTGGGCGCGGACACCGCACGCGTGGTGCGCAACGCCATGGCCCGGCTCGGCTGAGCCCCGCGATGAGGGTGCCGCACGAGCCGTGGCCCGCCGACGAGGCCGAGGCGCTGCGCCAGCAGCTCGCGTTGCGGGAGCGGGTCGAGCCGGGCGGGCCGTTCACCGTACGGACCGTGGCCGGGCTGGACGTGTCGTACGACGGGGAGACCGGCCGGGCCGTCGCCGCCGTCGTGGTGCTCGACCTGGCGACGCTGACCGTCGTCGAGACGGCGACCGCGACCGGGGCGGTGGCCTTCCCGTACGTGCCGGGCCTGCTGGCGTTCCGGGAGCTTCCGCTGCTGGCAGACGCGCTGGAGCGGCTGACGGTCACCCCCGACGTGCTGGTCTGCGACGGCTACGGGGTGGCCCACCCGCGCCGGTTCGGGCTGGCCTGCCACCTGGGCGTGCTCACCGGGCTGCCCGCGTTTCGGGGTGGCCAAGACGCCGTTCACGGCCGCGTTCGCCGCACCGGGGCCGGTCCGGGGCGACTGGTCCCCGCTGACCGAGGACGGCGACGTGCTGGGGCGGGTGCTGCGCACCCAGCCGAAGGTGAAACCGGTCTTCGTCTCCGTCGGGCACCGCGTCGACCTGGACACGGCCACCGCGCTGACCCTGACGCTGTCGCCGCGGTTCCGGCTGCCCGAGACGACCAGGCAGGCCGATCAGATCTCCCGGCGGCTGCTCGGCGGATTGCCGGCGACCCGCTGACGGCAGTGGGTGACGCGGCTCACCGGGTGCCCGACATGAGTGAGTCCATCGTCACCGGCAAGGGTGCCGCCGAGCACGTCGGGGCTGCTGGGCGGGCCGTGTTCGGGCAGCTCACCGTGTGACGCGAGGGGCGGTCGGGGCCGCCGGGACGTGTTCTGCACCGCCTGGAGGCCCTCTGCCTGATCGGCGTCCGGACGGACCGGGCAGAATGGGAGCATCAAACCTAGGGGCGGAGGATGTGTCGTGGCTGAACTGCGCTGCGTGGTCGCGGTGGACGGGCCTTCGGGCTCGGGCAAGTCGACGGTGTCGCGCCGGCTGGCACGCCGCCTGGACGCACGCTACCTCGACACCGGCGCGATGTACCGGGCGCTGACCTGGGCCGTGCTGCAGGCCGGGGTGGACCTCACCGACCCCGACGGTATCGCCAAGGTGGCCGTCGACTGCGAGCTGCTCATCATGACCGACCCCGAGCACCCCTCGATCAGCGTCAACGGCGAGAACGTGGACGCCCCGATCCGCGGCGGCGAGGTCACCGCGGCCGTGTCCGCCGTGTCCGCGGTGCCGTTCGTCCGGCAGGTGCTCACCGCCCGCCAGCGCGCGATCATCGAGGAGTCGGACCGGATCGTCGTCGAGGGCCGCGACATCGGCACCGTCGTCGCGCCCGACGCCGACCTCAAGGTCTTCCTGACCGCCTCCTCCGCCGAGCGGGCGCGCCGCCGCAGCGCCGAGACCGCCGGCGACCACGCTGCGACCGAGGCCGACCTGGCCCGTCGCGATCACCTGGATTCCACCCGCAAGGTCAACCCGTTGCAGCAGGCCGCCGACGCGGTGGTGCTGGACTCGACCGAGCTGGGCATCGATGAGGTTGTCAGCGAGCTGTACCGCCTGCTGACAACAAGGAAGGCAGCATGAACGAGCGCAGCGAGCGAATCATGGGCGCAGTGCTCATGGCTGCTCATGACGGTTGTGAGCGAAGCGAGGAACCGGCATGAGCAGCAACACTGAGTGGAGCGAGCTGGAGGTCGTCGAGCAGCCGACGCCGGAGGCACCTCCGGCGACGCACGTCGTCACCCCGCAGCCGGTCCTGGCGGTGGTGGGCCGCCCGAACGTGGGCAAGTCGACCCTCGTCAACCGCATCATCGGCCGCCGCCAGGCGGTGGTCGAGGACATCCCCGGCGTGACCCGGGACCGGGTGGCATACGACGCCAACTGGGCCGGGCGCAAGTTCACCGTCGTGGACACCGGCGGCTGGGAGCCCGACGCCAAGGACCGCGCCGCGGCCATCGCCGCGCAGGCCGAGGCCGCCATCGCCGCCGCCGACGTGGTGCTGTTCGTGGTCGACTCGTCCATCGGCGCGACCGACGAGGACGCCGCCGCGGTGAAGATGCTGCGCCGCAGCTCCAAGCCGGTGCTGCTGGTCGCCAACAAGGCCGACAACCAGAACATGGAGTACGAGGTCCACGCGCTGTGGTCGCTCGGCCTGGGCCAGCCCTGGCCCGTGTCGGCGCTGCACGGCCGCGGCTCGGGTGACCTGCTCGACGCGGTGCTCGCCGCGTTCCCGAAGCAGGCCCCGCTGGAGGACCACGTGCCCGGCCCGCGCGGCCCGCGCCGCGTGGCCCTGGTCGGCCGCCCCAACGTCGGCAAGTCCAGCCTGCTCAACCGGCTCGCCCGGGAGGAGCGCTCGGTCGTCGACTCCGTCGCCGGCACCACCGTCGACCCGGTCGACTCCCTGGTCGTCATCGGCGGCGAGACCTGGCAGTTCGTCGACACCGCGGGCCTGCGCAAGCGCGTCGGCAAGGCCAGCGGCACGGAGTACTTCGCCTCGCTGCGCACCGCCGCCGCGATCGAGACCTCCGAGGTCACCGTCGTGCTGCTGGACTCCAGCGAGGTCATCAGCGAGCAGGACCAGCGCCTGCTGTCGATGGTGTCCGAGGCCGGCCGCGGCGTGGTGCTCGCCTTCAACAAGTGGGACCTGGTCGACGCCGACCGGCGGCACTACCTGGACAAGGAGATCGACCGGGAGCTCAAGCGGATCCCGTGGGCGCTGCGCGTCAACATCTCCGCGCTGACCGGCCGTGCCGTCGAGAAGCTCGCCCCCGCGCTGCGCCAGGCCCTGGTCAGCTGGGAGAAGCGCATCCCGACCGGCCAGCTCAACCAGTGGCTGACCGCGCTGGTGCAGGCGACCCCGCACCCGGTGCGTGGTGGCCGTGCCCCGCGCATCCTGTTCGCCACCCAGCCCAGCATCTCGCCGCCGAAGTTCGTGCTGTTCACGACGCAGCCGCTGGACCCCGGCTACGTCCGCTTCGTCGAGCGCAAACTCCGCGAAGAGTTCGGCTTCGAAGGCAGCCCCATCGACATCGCCGTGAAGCCCCGCAAGGAAAAGGGCCCCGGCGGCCGCGGCAAGACCCACGGCTGACCCGTATCACCTTCGATGATCGCTGTTTCGTGTCAAAACCTCGGGTTAGACCGCAGGTTCTGACCCGAAACAGCGATCATCGTCCGTAAGCGGCCCGCAGGCGGTAGCACGGCCCAGGAGGGGCGCACCCTCCGATGTGCCCTCTTGGGCGACGCGGCGTTCGTGGGCAAGGGGAGCTGCGGACGGTACTGTCAGTACATGATTCACATCGATGAGTCGGCGCCGCAGGTGTCGGCGGTGCGGCTGGCCTTTCCGGCGCACCGCTACCGCCAGGAGGAGATCGTCGCCGAGTTCACCGCGATGTGCCTGCCCGGCGAGCATCCCGGGCGTGAGGTGTTCGCCCGTTTCGGCCGGACCACCGGCGTGCAGACCCGCAACCTGGCGCTGCCCCTGGACCGGTACGCCAAGCTCAGCGGGTTCACCGAGGCCAACGACGCGTTCATCGAGGTGGCCCAGGAACTGGGCGAGGCCGCGCTGCGCGAGGCGCTGGACGCGGCCGGGGTGCGCCCCGACGAGGTCGATCTCATCGCGACCACCAGCGTCACCGGCCTGGCCGTGCCGTCTCTGGACGCGCGCCTGGCGGCACGGGTCGGCCTGCGCCCGGACGTGAAGCGGCTGCCGCTGTTCGGGCTGGGCTGCGTGGCGGGCGCGGCGGGCGTGGCCCGGCTGCACGACTACCTGCGCTCCTTTCCCGACCAGGTGGCGGTGCTGCTCGCGGTGGAGCTGTGCTCGCTGACCGTGCAGCAGCAGGACACCACACCGGCCAACCTGGTCGCCTCCAGCCTGTTCGGCGACGGCGCGGCCGCGGTCGTGATGGTCGGCGGGCAGCGCGCCACCGCGCAGCCGGGACGGCCGCGCGTGCTGGCCACCCGCAGCCGCCTCTACCCCGACACCGAGCAGGTGATGGGCTGGCGCATCGGGTCCACCGGCTTCCAGATCGTGCTGTCCAACGAGGTCGCCCCGATCGCCGAGCGTTTCCTCGGCGGCGACGTGCGCGGATTCCTGGCCGATCACGACGTCGACGAGACCGACGTGGCCACGTGGATCTGCCATCCCGGCGGGCCGAAGGTCATCGACACCATCGAGAAGATCCTCGACCTGCCGCCCGAGGCGCTGCAGCCGACGCGCCGGTCGCTGGCCGGGCGCGGCAACCTGTCGTCGGTGTCGGTGCTGGACGTGCTGCACGAGGCGATGGCCGCCCCGCCCCGCGAAGACCAGCCCGGACTCATGATCGCCATGGGGCCGGGGTTCTGCTCCGAACTCGTTCTGCTGGGGTGGTGAGCGTGCTCGCGTACACGCTGCTGATCGTGGCGGTGGCCGCCGAACGCCTGGTGGAGCTGGTGGTGTCCAAGCGCCACGCGGCCTGGGCGCTGGCCAGCGGGGGCCGCGAGTTCGGGCGCGGGCACTACCCGTACATGGTGGCGCTGCACACGGCCCTGCTGGTCGGCTGCCTGGCCGAGGTGTGGCTGCTGGACCGGCCGTTCCTGCCCGTGCTCGGCTGGACCATGCTGGCCCTCGTCGCCGCGAGCCAGGCCCTGCGCTGGTGGTGCGTGACGACCCTGGGCAGGCGGTGGAACACCCTGGTCATCGTGGTGCCGGGGCTGCCGCTGGTGGACCGCGGGCCCTACCGCTGGCTCAAGCACCCCAACTATCTGGCCGTCGTCGTCGAGGGCTTCGCGCTGCCGCTGGTGCACTCCGCGTGGCTGACCGCGCTCACCTTCACCCTGCTCAACTTCGTCCTGCTGGCCGTGCGCATCCGGGTGGAGGACGCCGCGCTGGCCGAGGCCACGGCGTGAGCTTCGACGCCGACCTGCTGGTCGCCGGGGGTGGCCCGGCGGGGCTGGCGACGGCCCTGCTGGCGCGGCAAGCCGGGATGTCGGTGGCGGTCGTCGAGCCGCGCGCCGACCCCATCGACAAGGCCTGCGGCGAGGGCCTGATGCCCGGCGGGCTGGCCAGGCTGCTGGCCCTGGGCGTCGACCCGGCCGGGGTGCCGCTGCACGGCATCGCCTATCGCGCCGGGCGGCGCTGCGCCCACGCCCGCTTCGCGGCCGGACCGGGCCGCGGCGTGCGCCGCACCACCCTGCAGGCCGCGTTGCGCGAACGCGCCGCACAGGCCGGGATCGCGTGGATCACCGGCCGCGTCGCCGACCTGCGGCAGGACGCCCACGGCGTCGAAGCGGCGGGCGTACGCGCCCGCTGGCTGGTCGGCGCCGACGGCCTGCACTCGCGGGTACGCCGGGAGGCCGGCATCGCGTCGGCGGCCGGTGCCCCGGCCCGTTTCGGGCAGCGGCGGCACTATCCCGTCGCGCCCTGGTCGGACCTGGTCGAGGTGTGGTGGTCGCCGCACGCCGAGGCCTACGTGACCCCGGTCGCGCCCGGCCTGGTCGGGGTCGCGATCCTGCACCGCCGCTCCGGGCTGGGCTACGAGACGCTGCTCGACGGGTTCCCCGAGCTCAGACAGCGGCTCGGCGACGCGCCCGCCGGTCCGGTGCGCGGTGCGGGGCCGCTGCGCCGTACGGTCGCCGCGCGGGTGCGGGGCCGGGTGCTGCTGGTCGGCGACGCGGCGGGCTACGAGGACGCGCTCACCGGCGAGGGGGTCAGCCTCGCCCTGAACCAGGCCGAGGCGGCGGTGTCCGCGCTGGTCAGCGGCGACCTCGCCGGATACGAGACGCAGTGGCGGCGGCGTACCCGCACCTACCGCCTGCTCACCCGCGCCCTGGTGCTGGCGACCTCGGCCCGGCCGGTGCGCGGCGCGGTGGTGCCGCTGTGCGTCGCTGTCCCGCCGCTGTTCCGCGGCGCGGTCAACGTGCTGGCGGGATAGGCGTCACCGTGTCGCCGCCGGGGGTCGCGCCGGACTCTCGGATACGGTGTGGGACATGCTAAGCGGCTTCAGAAACTTCATCATGCGCGGCAACGTCATCGACCTCGCGGTCGGTGTGGTCATCGGCGCGGCCTTCACCGGCCTGGTCACCTCGTTCACGGACTCGTTCCTCAAACCCGTGATCAACCTGGTCGGCGCGGGCGGCGACAAGGTCGGCGGCGAGTGGAGGATCGGTGACGACAGCGTCATCGCCTGGGGCGCGTTCCTCAACGCGGCGATCACATTCGCGCTCACCGCCGCGGTGCTGTACTTCCTCGTCGTGCTGCCCATGAACAAACTCGCCGAGCGGCGCAACCGGGGCGTCGAGCCCGAGCCCAAGCCGGTGACCGAGGACATCCGGCTGCTCACCGAGATCCGTGACGCGCTGGTCGCGGCCCGGGTGCCCGCGCAGGCCGTCCGCCAGGACGGCGACCAGCCCGCCGAGCGCTGAGTCAGCAGGCGGGCGGCGCACCGCCGCCCGCCCTCACGGTCCGGTGAGCAGAGAGAGCGCGAGCACGTCCGGCATGTCGGGGTTGTCGAACGGCGGCGGACGCAGCAGCACGTACGCGGTCGGATGCCGCACCACGAACCCGCTGACGTTCTCCTCCCGCGCGTCGGTGGGCAGCGGCTCGGACCACAGGTTGCGGCCGGTCGCCGGTTCGACCGCGGCGATGCTCTGCTGGGCCACCACGTAGCACAGCCTGCCGTCCTGCGCGGGGGCCAGCCGGCCGCCGCGCGCCTGGATGCTCCAGCGTTCCACGCCCGTGTCGGTGCGGAACCCGTAGATGCGGTCCGCGGCCATCAGCACCGTGTCGCCGATCAGTTCGACACTGGTCACCGGCTTCTGCCAGGGCTTGCTCCACCGGGTCGTACCGTCGGACAGGCGGATCACCCGCACGTCGCCGCCCTCGCGCAGCAGCAGGTGCGTGGTGCCCAGCCGGGCCTCGACGGCCTCCCAGGCGTCCTCCGGCGGCCCGCCGTCCGGGCCGCCGGGCCCACCCGGTCCGCCACCGGGTCCGCCGGGCCCGCCCCGGCCGCCGTCCTGTGGCGGCGGCGCGAGCTTGTGCGTCACCTGCCACTTCTGCTTGCCGGTCGCCGCCTCGCGCAGCGTGATCCACACCGTGCCGTTGCGCTCCTGGCGGGTGACCAGCCACGACATGTCGGCGACCAGCGGTGATTCGATCACGTCCTGCCGCCACACGGAGGCGCCGACCCGGTTGAACGCGCGTACCGAGTCGGGCAGCCCGACGAAGGCCCGGTCGGGGGCGAGCGCGACGTCGGCCACCGTCCCGCCCGCGTCGACGGCGGAGAACTCCACGTTGCCGGTCTCGTTCTGCACCCGCCACAGCCGGCTGTCCACACTGACCAGCACGGCCGGTCCCCAGTCGCGCACGGCGACCGGCTCGGCGTCGATCCGTACGCTCCAGGCCTGGTTCTGGCCCGGACCGGGCGGGTCGGTGGCGAACACGCGCGGCCCGTCGGTGCCGATCAGCCGCCCGCCGTCGGTCACCACGCGGCGCAGCGGTCCGGGTGCCATGCCCGAGTTGGCCCGCCAGCGCAGCGCACCCGGCCGCAGCGGGCCGGTCGGCGACGCCGATGCCGGACCGGTCGGGTCCGGGCCGGCCGGGGTGCCCGTGCCGCCGCGGGTGACCGCCCACGCGCCGCCCGCGGCCAGGCCGAGCACGCCGAGCACGGCGCCCGCCACCACCGGCCGCCGCTGCCAGACCTTCGGGGTGCCCCAGGTCGGCGCGGGCTGCTCCAGGACCGGCGGCTGCTCGCCGCTGGGCAGCGCGATCAGCGGCTGGAACCAGCCGGGCGTCGGCGTCGACACCCCCGTGCCGATGAGGATGCGGGACAGTTCCTTGGCGGTGGGCCGGTCCTGCGGGCGCAGGCTGATGCAGCGCACCACGAAGGGGCGCAGCTGCACCGGCAGCGCGGCCAGGTCGAACCGGCCCTGGGTGACCTGGTTGATCTGCTCGAACATGCTGCCGCCGTTGATCAGGGTGCGGCCGGTGGCGGCGAAGAACAGCGTCGCGCCCAGGGAGAAGATGTCGCCCGGCGAACCGGCGTCCTCGCCCTGGATGCGCTCGGGGGCCATGTACGACGGGGTGCCGACGTTGACGCCGGTGGTCATCCGTTCGGCGTCGTTGGCCAGCGCGATGCCGAAGTCGATGATGTGCGGGCCGGTGTCGTCGAGCAGGATGTTGGCCGGTTTCAGGTCACGGTGCACCAGGCCCGCCCGGTGGATCGAGGCCAGCGCCTCGGCCAGGCCGGTGGCCAGGGTGAGCACGGCGGTGACCGACAGCGGGCCGCTGGAGCGCACCCGCTGCTCCACACTCGGCCCCTCGATGTACGTGGTGGCCAGCCAGGGCGACTCGGTCTCGGTGTCGGCGTCCACCACCGCGGCGGTGAACAGCGGGTTCACCAGGCGCGCGGCCGCCACCTCGCGGCTGAACCGGCGCCGGAACATCGGGTCGGCCGCCAGCTCGGGGCGGATCACCTTGATGGCCACGTACCGGCCGCTCGGCGACTGTCCGAGGTAGACGCGGCCCATGCCGCCGCCGCCGAGTACGCCGACCAGCCGGTACGTTGCTACGGAGTGCGGGTCGGTGGTTCCCAGCGGCCTCATACGACCCCTTAAGTCGGCTCCCAGTTACGTTCCCGCGCGGCATACTATCGCCGTCGATCCTCGGCGGGCGGTTCGACACCACATACAACAGTCGTGATCGGATTTGCCGTCTGGGAGAGCTTCGGGAGTCATCATGCCCTGCCGTCCCGTCGGCCGACCAGCCAGGGTAGCGAATCCCGTGGATTGGTACCCGTGTTCGAAGCGGGTATAGAATCCCTGGTCATGGCGCACGTACACCAACCGTCGATCTTTGATCTTGATGAGCGGGCGACCCTGGGCCCGCTGGCCGGGGCGGTCACCCGGCACCCGCTGGCCCGCGGTGCCTGGGTCGACCACCTGCCCGGCTGGGTGCACGGCTCCGAAGACGTGCTCGGCGCGCTGCTGGAACAGGTCGACTGGCGCGCCGAACGGCGCGAGATGTACGAGCGCGAAGTCGACGTGCCCCGGCTGCTGCGCTGGTACGGCCCCGACGAGACGCTGCCGCACCCGGCGCTGACCGAGGCCCGCACCGCCCTGAACGAGCACTACGCCGCCGAACTGGGCGAGCCGTTCGTCTCGGCGGGCATGTGCCTCTACCGCGACGGCCGCGACAGCGTGGCCTGGCACGGCGACACCATCGGCCGTGGCTCGCACACCGACACCATGGTCGCCATCGTGTCCTTCGGCGAGCCCCGGCCCCTGCTGCTGCGCCCGCGCGGCGGCGGCGAGTCCAGCATCCGCTTCCCGCTCGGCCACGGCGACCTGATCGTGATGGGCGGCTCCTGCCAGCGCACCTGGGAGCACTGCGTCCCGAAGACGGCCCGCCACGTCGGGCCGCGGGTCAGCGTCCAGTTCCGCCCGGTGAACGTGGCCTGACCCGCCAGCCGTCACCCCGGCGGGCGGGGGTTCAGCCCTGCGTGCCCATGCCGAGGCGTTCGCGAAGCTTGCCGCGCCGGTCCTCCAGCACCTCGATCAGCGCCTCCTGTTCCTCCGCACTGCTGATCAGCAGTGCCGTGTCGCCCGGATCGACCGGCCCGTCCTCGCGGTTGCCGACCTCCTCGCGGATCTGCCGCGCCTGACCCCGCAACTCGGCGATCATCGCGTCGACCTGCTCCAGCTCACGCCGCATCGCATTCTCGTCACCCATGCGTTCATTGTCGGCTTCCGGCCACCCGCACAGGCCGCTTCCACCACGCCGACACGCGAGCCACCCGGACCCGAACCCGTCCCAGGGGGCGCGACGGGGCTTCTGCGGGGCGGTGGAGTGATCCATACTGCGGCGGTGACCATGCCGCCGGACAATCTGCTCGCGTTCCTTCGTGAATGCGGGGTCGCCCTGTGCCTGGCCGGGGAGACGGCCAACCGCATCCCGGAGGAGCTGGTCGCGCTCGCGGACGCGTACGGGGTCGGCGACGTCGAGTTCCTGGTCGTGCCGACGGGGGTGTTCGTCCGGGCGGGCAGCGAGGGCGGGGTCACCGTCGACTTCGCCAACGCCGACGGCCCGCCGCTGCGCCTGGACCAGGTGGCCCGGCTGTACACGCTGTTCGAGCAGGTCAAAGCCCATCCCATCCCGCCCGCCGAGGGCATCGAGCGGGTGCAGGACATCATCGACGCGCCGCCGCGCTTCAACGCGCTCGTCACCGTGTTCGGCCACGGCGTGCTGACGGTCGGTATCGGCCTGCTGTTCGTCCGCGACGGCCGGGCCCTGATCAGCCTCGCCCTGCTCGGGCTGCTGGTCGGGGTGCTGCGGCTGCTGGCCGACCGGGTGCAGGTGCTGTCGTTGGCGCTGCCGGTGGCCGCCGCGATGCTGGTCACGGTGCTGGCCTACCGGTACAGCCCCGAGCTGGGGGCCGACCCGGCCAGCCTGCTGATCCCGCCGCTGGCCACGTTCCTGCCCGGGGCGGCGCTGACGCTCGGCGCGCAGGAGATGGTCACCCGGTCCATCATCAGCGGCGCGAGCCGCCTGGTGTCCAGCGTGTACGTGCTGCTCCTGCTGACCTTCGGCATCTACGCCGGGATGCAGATCGCCGGGCCCGCCCAGGGCCTGCCCGAGACCGAGCCGCTGGGCGTATGGGCGCCGTGGGTCGGGGTGCTGGTCTTCGGCGTCGGCATCTACCTCAACAGCTCCGCGCCGCCCCGGTCGCTGCCGTGGCTGCTGGTCACGCTCGTCATCGCGTACGCCGGACAGTTTCTCGCCGGGCTGTGGGCCGGCGGCCTGTTCGCGGCCTTCGCGGGCGGCCTGCTGATCGTGCCGCTGGCCAACGCGGTGCAGCGCCTGCACGGCCCGCCCGCCCAGGTCGTCTTCCTGCCCTCGTTCTGGCTGCTGGTCCCCGGCGCGCTCAGCCTCGTCGGCGTCACCGGCGTCACGGGCCTGGTCGAACTCTCCGACACCGGCCGCTCGAACCTGGTCACAGCCTTCCTGACCGTCGTCGCCGTCTCCCTCGGCGTCCTCGTCGGCTCCAGCCTCCTCTCCAACGTCACCGCCACCTCCCGCCTCCTGACCTCCCGCTCCACCTGACCCACCCCGCTCGACGGGTGCGGCCCGACCCCGTTTGTCATAGACGCTGGCCTATTACATCGACTCAGACGAGATCAAACTCGATGTAATAGGCCAGTGTCTATGCAAAAGCGGGTCGCGGACGTGCCGCGCACGGGGCGAGTCGTGGGAGTGGTCAGCCGCCGAGCTGCCCGACGTCCGTGATCGTGACGACGGCCTGGCCCTGCTCATCGGAGGCGGCCAGATCGACCTCCGCACTGATGCCCCAGTCGTGGTGGCCGTCCGGGTCGTCCAGGATCTGGCGTACCTTCCAGACGTCCTTGCCCTGCTCGATGATGATCCGGGCGGGGCCGCGGGCGTCCGGCCCGATCCCGATCTCGTCGTACAGCTCGAAGTACGGCTCCAGTGCCTCGCGCCACGCGGCGCTGTCCCAGCCGTCGGCGGCGTCCAGCTCGCCGAGCGCCTCCCAGCGCCTGCGGGCGGCCAGCTCGACGCGGCGGAACAGGGCGTTGCGCACCTGGACCCGGAACGCGCGCACGTTGCGGGTGACCGCGGGCGGCGCGGCCTCGACGGGAGCGTCGCCGGGGTTGCTCAGCTGCTCCCATTCGTCGAGCAGGCTGGAGTCGACCTGGCGGACCAGCTCGCCCAGCCACTCGATGACGTCGTGCAGCTCCTCGGTCTTGCTGTCCTCGGGCACGGTCTGGCGCAGCGTGCGGTACGCGTCGGCGAGGTAGCGCAGGACCAGGCCCTCGGAGCGGGTCAGGCCGTAGAAGCTGACGTACTCGGTGAAGGTCATGCCCTGCTCGAACATGTCCCGGACCACGGACTTCGGGGACAGCCGCTGGTCGTCGACCCACGGGTGGCCCTTGCGGTAGGACTCGAACGCGACCTCCAGCAGCTCCTCGAGCGGCTTGGGCCAGGTCACGTTCTCGAGCAGCGCCATGCGCTCCTCGTACTCGATGCCGTCGGCCTTCATCTGCGCCACGGCCTCGCCCTTGGCCCGGTCCTGCTGCGCGTACAGGATCTGCCGGGGGTCCTCCAGCACCGCCTCGATGATCGACACGACGTCCATGGCGTAGCCGGGGTCGTCCCTGCCGAGCAGCTCGATCGCGGCCACGGCGAACGGCGACAGCGGCTGGTTGAGCGCGAAGCCGAGCTGCAGCACGTCGGTGACCCGGATGCGGCCGTCGCCGTCCTGCTCGACGATGCCCGCGGTGCGCAGCGCCCGGTAGATCATGACGGCGCGGCGGATGTGCCTGCGGCGGGCCGTCGGCGTCTCGTGGTTGTCGGTGAGCAGGTGGCGCATGTTGGCGAACGCGTTGCCGCCGCGCTCGATGACGTTGAGCACCATCGCGTGGCTGACGTTGAAGCTGGACGTCAGCGGCTCGGGCTCGGCGGAGACCAGACGCTCGAAGGTGGGCTGCGCCCAGCCGACGAAACCCTCCGGCGGCTTCTTGCGCACCAGCTTCTTCATCTTCTTCGGGTCACCGGCGGCCTTCGCGACGGCCTTCTCGTTCTCGACCACGTGCTCGGGGGCCTGCACGATGACCGTGCCGAGCGTGTCGTAGCCGGCCCGCCCCGCGCGCCCCGCGATCTGGTGGAACTCGCGCGCCTTGAGCAGCCGCATCCGCTGCCCGTCGAACTTGTTCAGGCCGGTGAACAGCACCGTGCGGATGGGCAGGTTGATGCCGACGCCCAGGGTGTCCGTGCCGCAGATGACCTTGAGTAGCCCGGCCTGGGCGAGCTGCTCGACCAGGCGGCGGTACTTGGGCAGCATGCCCGCGTGGTGTACGCCGATGCCGTGCCGGACCAGCCGCGACAGCGTCTTGCCGAAGCCCGCCGTGAACCGGAACGTGCCGATCAGCTCGGCGATGGCGTCCTTCTCCGCGCGGGTGCTCATGTTGATGCTCATCAGCGCGCTGGCCTGCTCCAGGGCCGCGGCCTGGGTGAAGTGCACGATGTACACCGGGGCCTGCTTGGTGGACAGCAGCTCCTCGATGGTCTCGTGCAGCGGCGTGGTGACGTACGAGTGGATCAGCGGGACGGGCCGCTCGCCGGAGCTGACCACGGCGGTGGGTCGGCCGGTGCGCCGCGACAGGTCGTCGACGAACCGGGTGACGTCGCCCAGCGTGGCCGACATCAGCACGAACTGCGCGTCGGGCAGTTCGATGATCGGCACCTGCCAGGCCCAGCCCCGGTCGGGCTCGGCGTAGAAGTGGAACTCGTCCATGACGACCTGGCCGACGTCGGCGTCCGCGCCGTCGCGCAGGGCCAGGTTGGCCAGGATCTCCGCGGTGCAGCAGATGATCGGCGCGTCCGGGTTGACGGCGGCGTCGCCGGTCATCATGCCGACGTTGTCCGGGCCGAACGCGGCGCACAGCGCGAAGAACTTCTCCGAGACCAGCGCCTTGGTCGGGGCGGTGTAGAAGGTGCGCCGGTTGTCGGCCATCGCGGCGAAGTGCGCGCCGAGCGCGACCAGGCTCTTACCGGAGCCGGTCGGCGTGCTCAGGATCAGGTTCGCCCCGGAGACGATCTCGATCAGCGCGTCCTGCTGCGCCGGATACAGCGAGATGCCCTGTTCGGCCACCCAGCCGGAGAAGGCGTCGAAGAGGGAGTCGGGATCGGTGTCGCGGGGGAGGTGATCAGTGAGCGTCATGGTCCGGAAATTGTCTCACGTCGCCCGCCCGCAGCCCGGCTGCCGTGCCCGCGGAGCGTGGCGCATCCCACCTGCGGGCAGTGAGGGTGCGGCGCAGCGCGAGGGCGGCGATCAGGGAGGCCGCGCCGCACAGGGCGATCACGGCGGTGGGAGGCAGGACCTCGCCCAGGGCGCCGCCGACGGCGGCGGACAGGCCCTGCAGGGTCATGGTGCCGGTCAGGGCCAGGCCGAACGCCTGGCCGCGGGTCGCCTCCGGGACCGCGTCGAGGAACCTGCGGGCCAACCCCAGCTGGTACGCGATGCCGAAGCCGGACACCGCCAGCAGCGCCGAGGCGGTCACCGGTCCGGGCAACAGCGCGAAGCCGAGCAGCGGCGCACCGAGCAGCAGCGCGAGCGGCGCGGCCAGCCGTTCCCGGCGCTCGGGGGCGAGCAGCCGCCCGACGACCAGGTTGCCCGCGAGCATGCCCGCCGCGACGGCGGTGAACAGCAGCCCGGCCGCGTCCGGCAGGCCCGCCTCGACGGCGTACGGGACGAGCACGCCCTCCGCCCCGACCATCAGCGACGGCGGCAGCCACTGCGCCAGCAGCAGCGACCGGACCTCGGGCCGGGCCAGCAGGCTCCGGTTGACCCGCCAGGTCGCGGCGACACCCGTGCCACCGGTCCCGCCCCGGCTCGGATGATCGTCCAGCCGGAACCGGATCAGCGCGGCGGACAGCAGACACGTCACCACGGTGATCCACATCGCCCCGGCCGCGTCGACGGCCGCGATCAGGACCCCGCCGACGGCGAAGCCCAGCACCTGCGTGCCGCCCGCGGCCATGCCGAACGCGGCCCGGCCCAGCACGTACCGGTCGCCGTCGAGCAGGTCGGGCAGCAGCGCGGTGCGCGCCGACGCGGCGACGGCGCTCGGTATGCCGGTGACGAACACCAGCGCCAGCATGGCCGGGGCGGGCAGCACCCCGATCGCCAGCACCACCCCGACGACGGCCCGCAGCAGGTCGTAGCCGACCATCACGGCGCGGGGCGGCCACCGGTCGGCGTACGCCAGCAGCAGCGTCCCGCCGAGCGCGTACGGCAGGAAGCCCGACACGTACGCCAGCGCCGACAGCAGCGCCGATCCCGTTCCGGCGTACACGAGCACCGACAGCGCGAGCATGCGTACCGTCTCGCCGATCAGGAACAGCGTGTAGCCGGTGAACAGCACCCGGAACTGGCGTACGGCGAAGACCTCGCGGTAGGTGGCCTGCGGGGGCGCGGCGGTGACGGTCATGCCCGCCAGCATCACGGCCCCCGCCCGGCCTGGCTAAGCTTTCGCGTGGAGGCGAAACATGCTGGCCATCGAAGTGGGCCCGGTCGACGTGGCGCACACCCGCTACGCGATCTCGCCGCTCGGCGAGACGATGCAGGCGCTCCGGGTGGCGTCCGGCGCGCAGCCGGCCGGGGCGCTGCGCCCCTGGGCCGAGCGCATCGCCCCGCTCTACCAGCGCCTACGCGCCGACGTGCCCGCGGTCGGGGCGCTGACGGCGCTGATGCGGCGCGGCGGCTACAACGCCGACTTCATCCACCCGCCGCCGTCCGGTCCGGGCGGCGACTTCACCGCCGAGCTGGCCGCGGTGCGCGCGACGCCGCTGCCCCAGGCCCGCGCGGAGCTGGCCCGCAACCTGGCCGGGCTGCGCCCGCCGCCGCGCTACGTGCAGCAGATCCTGGACGCCCCGGACGTGGTCGACCGGCTCGCCGACGCGATCGAAGCGGCCTGGCACGCGCTGGTCGCACCCGACTGGGCGCGGGTGCGCACCGTGCTGGAGCGCGACCTGGTCCGCCGCGCCGGGCACCTGGCGATGTACGGCTGGGCCGCCGCGCTGTCCGATCTCGATGCTCGGGTGAGCTGGCGTTCGGAGGGCGTCGCCGGGACGATCGAGGTGCGGACCGGCTCGCGCACCACGTGGGAGCGGCACCGCCTGGGCGGCCAAGGGCTGCTGCTGATGCCGACGGTGTTCGGCTCGATGATCACTTACGTGGAGCCGCCGTGGCCGTACGCCCTGGTGTATCCGGCACGGGGGATCGCGGACCTGATCGGGCCGCCGCCGGCCGAGGTGGCCGGGCAGTGCCTGGGCCGGTTGCTGGGCCCGCACCGGGCCGACGTGCTGCGGGCCCTGGCGGTGCCCGCGACGACCACGCAGCTGGTGCGCCAGCTCGGCCTGAGCCTCGGCGCGGTGGGCGGTCACCTGGCCGTGCTGCGCGACACCGGCCTGGTCACCCGCGTCCGGACCGGCCGGTCGGTCCGCTACGAACGCACCCCGCTGGGCGACGCCCTGGCCGCGACGCGATCGAGCCGGTGACGCGATGAGCACCGGCCGACACGGGGGTGGCGGACCGCGACGCGGCCCGCCACCCCCGGCAAGGGACTACCGCTTCGGCTGGTTGTGCTTGGGCTGGTTGCCCTTCTTGGCCTTCATCGAGGTGGGCGTGCTGCCCGCCTGGTCCTTCTTCTGCGGCATCGTCGCCGTGGGAGCCGCATGTTCATGCTCGCCCTCGGCGTGGTTCATGGAATGCGCGTTCATGCCACCGGCCGCGTGACCCTGCTGGCCGCCCACGTGCTGGGCGTCCTCGTGCTGTGCTGCGCGCGGGTCGCGTTCGGGTCGGTTGTTCTTCACCATGCTGCCGTGCCTCCTCGGGCCGGGCCTCAGCACCTTGCTGACACCCACGGCACCACGCTAGAAGAGCGGCGGCGGCCGCTGCGGCAGAATGGACATTCTTGGCGTACCGGCCGGTAACGAAGGTCAGGCTGCCCGGCCCAGGTATGCCGCCAGCCGGTCGGCCTCGGTCGCGCCCGCCGGGGCGGGCAGCTCCGGCCCGAACGGCCCGCCGTCGCGGGGCTGCCCGTCCAGGTAGGACGCCCAGCTCGCGCGCACGCGGCGGGCCAGGTCCGGGGCGACGTCGGTGTCCGCGCCGAGCGCGCGGGCCAGGTCCCAGCCGTGCGTGGTCAGCTCGTTGACGACGTGCTGCACGGTGACCTCGCCCGGCTGCGGCCCGATCGGCGTCGGCCCGACCTCGGCCAGGTAACCCGGCCGCCGGAACGCGGCCCGCGCCCGCACCGCGTGCTCGCCGAACGCGGCCACCGGGTCGGCGTAGTCAGGATGCTCCTCCAGCAGCGGACCGCCCTCGGCGAGCGTGGCGTACCGGTCGTTGATGAAAGCCAGGTGGCGCAGCAGCTGCCGGACCGTCCAGTCCGCACACGGCGTCGGGTCGTCCATCCGCTGCGGGGTGACCGTGGCCATGAGCCCGCCGACCTCGTCCACGATCGTGTCGTAGGCGGCGGTCGGGTCGTCCAGGGTGAGATAACCGTCCATGCCCTGATCCTGCCCGGCCGCTGTGACGTTCATGCCGGCACCGGCGCGGGCGCGGCCTGCCAGCGGGCCTCGGCCCCGTCCAGGGCACACGTCCACAGGTGCCCGTCCGCGCCGACGGCCGCCGCGTACGCCCGACCGCGAGGGTCCACGGCCACCGCGGGCGCGCCCGTGAACAGCGCCCCCGACGCGGGCCACGCCGCGGTCGCGCCGATCGGGTGCGCGGCGGTGATGCCCACCCGGCCCGTGTCGTCGCGGCGCAGCAGCCGCAGGCGGCCGTCGCGGAACAGCCCGGCGAACGCGCCCGAACCCCCGCCCGCGGGCACCGTCGTGCAGACACCGGCCTGCACCACGGTCAGCGTCGCGCCGTCGGCGTGCCCGGCCAGCACCGGCCCGTCCGCCCCGGCGGCGGTGCGGGCCGCCGACAGCGCGCCGTCCATCACCCCGCGCATCAGCTCCTCCGGCTGGCCGAACCGGCCCGCCGGGGTGTCGCGCCGCCAGCACAGCAGCTGGTCGTTGGTGACCGCGTACAGCGCGGTGCGCGGCCCGGCCGCCACCGCGACCAGCGCGTCACGGATGCCGTTGCCGCCCAGCCGCATCCACGGACCCCAGCGCCCGTCGGCGGTCCGGGTACGCGTCGCGGCGTCCCGGTCGAAGTCACGCGCGAACACGCTCAGGCCCCCGTCGGGGTGGGCCACCGCGACCGGCATACCCACCTCCCGGCCCCGCGCCGGGTCGCCCCCCGCATCCGGATTGCCGACCTCCGCCCAGGTGAACGACCCGCCCGGTGCGGCCTGCTCGCCGTGCACGACGGCCAGGCGCGGGCCGCTCGCGGACAGATCCTGGCGTACGCCGAACAGGTGTGTCCGGCCGTCCGGCGTGGACACCGCGCACAGGTGCGGGAGCAGGTTCTCACCGCCGATCGCCTCCGGTGCGGTCCACGAACCGGGGTCCGCGCCGCGCCGCCACATCAGCGCCGTCCCGCCGAACACCGCGAACGCGGCCAGCCCGTCGCCGTACGGGATCAGCCAGTCCGTGCCGCCCGGGTGCCGGTGGGTCTGGCTGCGGCCGTAGCGCTTGGCCCGCGAGCGGGTGCCCACCTGCAGGTCGCCGCACCCGTACGGCACCGCGCACGGGTGCTCGTCGGCCCAGCCGTAGACGTCCAGATAGGAGAACTTGCGTTCGTACACCGCCGGGCTCAGGTTGCGCGGCCAGTACTTGTTGAAGTAGCCCCGATAGCTCTGCACCTGCACGGCGGCACCGGCCCGCCGGTGGCGGCGCACCGCCTCGTACGCGAACCAGGCCGCGTAGAGATGATCGGTGTGATCGGAGTAGTCGACGTGCCCCTCGGCGTACTTCAGGTGCTCCGGCGTGGGATCGAGGGTGCGCACCACCGTCGGCTCGGCCGTGTCCAGCAGCGAGGCCAGGATCGCCAGCACCTGCGCGCGGGTCAGCTCCCCGGCCGCGGCCAGCGGGCTGTCGGTGGGCCGCAGGTAGGGCTGCGCCTCGCGGCGGCCGTCCCACAGCCACTCCAGCCGGTTCGACCCCGGCCCGTCCAGCGGCGCGCGCAGGTTCAGGAACCCCAGCGTCACGTGCGGGGCGGCGGCCAGCGTGGCGGTCTCGTACACCGCGCCGCCGACCTGGCGGACCTCCCGTCGCCAGGCGCTGTCCCGGTTCCCGGTCGCCATCGCCGCGTACGCCGACCGGATCCCGTACTGGCGCGCCGCGGCGTACCCCTCGAAGTCGGCCGCGGGTCTGCGGCCGTCACCCAGCGGCGCGTTGACCCCGTTGGCCTCCCCGGCGGTCAGGTAGACGCTGGTCACCGCGTTGCCGCGGTCCAGGGCCTGCATCACGTCCGGGTTGAGGAAGTACAGGTCGTCGTCGGGGTGCGCGCAGATGTTGAGGAACGCGGCCTGCCGCGGCGGCGCGGCCGCCGACCAGACCCGCTCCCACGGCCGGGTCAGGCCCAGCCCGATCACCCCGCCGCCGGTCAGCAGCAGGGCGGACAGTGCCGTGCGACGGTGCAAGGTCAACCGTCCTGTCGCGCGCCGTTCGGCGCGGTCAGCTCCCACGGCGCGGCGACCGGGTAGTAGGCCGTCAGGAAGTCGCGCAGCAGCTCGTGCCGCGACTGGCGCTGCCCGGGCGTGCCGTCCTCGTCGTTGACGCAGAACACGTCGTGGCTGCGGGCGGCCAGCAGCCGGGCCAGCTGACGTTTCGTGTCCGGCGCGGCCAGGCTCACATACGTGCTGGTGATCCGGTCGATGGCGGCCCGGCCCGTGGCCAGCGCGTAGTAGTGGTACGCCGAGGACACCAGCGAGACGTCGGTCGGGTCCCGGAACCGGTTGCCCGCGGTGCGCTCCAGCTCCTCGGCGTACCGGTCGGACATCTCGGCGAGCACGTCGCGGCGCAGCGCGTGCGGCACGTGCTTCATCTTGTAGGTCAGGTGCCGCCCGAAGTCGCGGGCGATCAGCGCCCGGTTGTTCTTGCCCGCCACCGTCGGCGCGAGATCGGCGGCGTCGGCCGGGCCCGGATCGACCTTGCCGCGCGACGGGAACAGCTTGGACAGCCCGTTGGGCTGGAAGAACTTCAGCGTGTTCACCGGACGGCCGACGAAGACGTCGTCGTTGAAGTAGACGAACTGCTCGGAGAGCCCGTCCAGGTGGTGCAACCGGCTCTCGATCGCGTGCGAGTTGAACGTCGGCAGGCGGCCGTGGTCGCCGAACAGCTCCTTGTGGCTGACCAGCCGCACCCGGTCGTGGCTCACGTCCAGCCACGACGGCACCTGGTCGTCGGTGACCAGCCAGATCCGGCGCACCCACGGCGCGTACAGGTGCAGCGAGCGCATCGAGTAGCGCAGCTCGTCGTGGTTGGCGAACCGGGACACCCCCGCCGCCTGCGCCGTCATCGGCCGGTCCGCGCTGGCCAGCGCCGCGTCACGGCGGGCCTGCCAGGCCGGGTCGCTGTCGTCGACCCAGGTGTAGACCACGTCGACCGGGAACGTGATGTCGTCGAGCAGGGTGCCCGCGAACTCCGCCCGGGTCGGGCGCTGCGGCTGGCCGGGCACGTACGCCGAGGTCATCCGGGTGAACGCGGACTCGTCGAGGGTGCGTGCCGGGCCGGTGGCGGCGACCCGGTCGGCGACCCGGTTGGGCCGGGGCGCGTGCAGCGGGCCCTGCGGGGTACGCGACCACACCTCCAGGTCACAGCCGTGCGCCTCACCCAGCAGCAGGTTGCCCGACGGGTCGCAGACGTACTGGATCAGCCGGATCACCCGCTGCCCGTGCAGCGTGCGCCAGGCGTGGTGCGACGTGGCGGGCATCGGCTTCTGCACACCCTGCTCGGTCACCGCGGCCACGAACAGCGGCCGCCGCAGCGCCTCGCGCCGCAGCGCCGCCCACGCCTGCTTGCGCCCACCCGAGCCGATGGCGACCGCGGACGCCTTGTCGTCGTAGCCGCGTACGCAGAAGTGGTCCACCCCCGCGTCGCGCAGCACCGTCAGCACCGTCTCCAGGTTGAGCCGCCGCGCCTCCAAGGGCGTCGCCTCGGCCAGCGGACGGGCCAGCACCGGCCCGTGCAGGCCCGGCACGAGCCGCAGCTCGCTGGTGTCGTAACGGCTGGTCAGGTGCCAGCGCACGGCCGAGCGCGCCCACCGTTCCGCCGGTCCGCCGGCCCGTTTGACACGCGGCAGGAGCAGGTCCACCGACCTGCGGGATATCGCGGCCAACACGGCCGACCGTCCGGGCACCTGGAAGATCACGCCGTAATAACGATCGTGATCACCGATCCGCCACGCCTGCCTGTACATCTCCTGTGAGTTATGGCAAGGAAGGGCACCTTCCCATCGCTATCCGTACCGCAAGGGCACCTTGTCAACGCCGTCCGGGGGCGGCCGCAGGCCGGTGGCGGGGTGGTGGGAGGGTGGGGGCGTGCTGGACGCGTCAGAGGTGGCCGAGGTCGAGCGGGCAGTGCGCCGCGTCGCCGAGGAGCAGATCCTGCCCAGGTTCGGCCGCCTCACCGCGGCCGACATCGCCTTCAAGACCTCCGAGACCGACTACGTCACCGTCGCGGACCGGGCCGCCGAGGAGGAGCTGGCCAAACACCTGACCGCCGCCGTCCCCGGCTCGATCATGGTCGGTGAGGAGGCCGTCGCCGCCGACCCCTCGCTGCTGGCCGCGATCAACGGCGACGCCCCGGTGTGGATCGTCGACCCGATCGACGGCACCCACAACTTCGTCAGCGGCAGCCCCCGGTTCACCACCCTGGTCGCGCTCGCCCACCGCGGCCGCCTGCTGGCCTCCTGGACGTACGCCCCGGTGCTCGACCTGATGGCGGTCGCCACCGCGGGCGGCGGGGCGTACGTCGACGGCCAGCGCGTCCGGGTGCGCCCCGTCGAGCCGGTGCTGCGCCACCTCGACGTCAGCGTGTCCCCGCCGATCTGGTGGAAACCCGCGCAGCGCGACGGCTTCCACCGGCTCAGCGCGCGCGGCGTGGCGCTGTCCTTCTTCGACACCTCCGGGCTGGAGTACATCCAGCTCGCCAGCGGGCGGCGCACCGCCATGGTGCTCACCTGGGAACTGCCCTGGGACCACGCCGCCGGGCTGCTGCTGCACGCCGAGGCGGGAGGCGTCGCCCTGGCCGCCGACGGCAGCCCGGTCCGCATCGGCGGCGGCAACGCCCTGCCGTTCCTCGTCGCCCCCGACCCCGAAACCGCCCGCCTCGTCCTCTCCGCCCTCAACCCCACCTGACCCGAGCGCCCGCGTCCTCCGGTTCGGGGTTCTGCGGCCGCGCCGAGCCCGGGCCGGGTCAGCGGGCCGTGAGGGCGGCGGTGATCAGGCCGATGGTGGTCCAGTCGACGTCGGGGTCGGTCAGCAGGGCGGCGTAGGTGGTGAACTCCAGGGTGGTGGACTCGCCGTCGGCGGTGACGCCGTGCGACTGCGGGCCCGTCTCCAGCGCGGCCAGTTCCGCCTCGGTCAGTTGCACGCTGAACAGGTGGATCCGGTGCGCGGACACGGTCGCCGCGGGCTGGCGTACGCCGTGGGAGTGCAGGCGTGCCGGGTCCACGTGCAGGCCCGTCTCCTCAGCCAGTTCCGCGAGGGCGGTCTGCCGTGGGTCGGCTGTGCCGGGCTGGGAACCGCCGGGCAGTTCGTGTACGTAGCCGTCGGTGGTCACGGCGCTGGATCGGAACTCGCGTACCAGCACGATCCGGGTCTGCGCCAAGGTATCGCCGGGCAGGTAGGCGAGCACCGCGCTCACGTCGGGCCGCCCGAGCACCACCTCGTTGTCCTTGACGCGCCCCTCGGCGGCGATCTCGACGCCGACGTGGGCCGCCCACCAGAACGGTCGCTGGTCCCCGCCCGGCCACGTCCAGACGACCCGGGCCGAGCGCAGCCGGTTGCCCGCCGACTCCTGCGCGCTCAGCCAGGTGCGTACGGTCTGGTCCTGCCACAGTGGCAGGGGCAGCTCGCGGTGCGTTCCCGACCGGGTGCTCCCGCCGCGCAGCAGCGCCAGACCGGCGGCGAGTACGCCGTCGAGGGTGTCCGCGACGGGTGCGCCGTGCAGCCGGGCATAGTGCGCCAGGTATCGCATGCCGGGGGCGTCTGCGGGCGCGCCGAGCACGACCCGGCCGCTGGACTCCCAGCGGCCCCACTCGACGTTCGTCGTGAAGCCGGGCAGTGTGGCGAGGTCACGGGGCACCCAGAACACGACCGTGTCGGAACAGGTGCAGGCAGGCGTCCTCCCATCGCACCTGGTCCAGCCAGCCGTGCGGCATACCGCCCTCGGGCCGCTCGGGCACGAACACGACCAGGCGGCCGGGACCCTTCCACTGCGTCTGGAGCTTCTCCACGGCCTGCGGCCGCCAGGACGCGACGTCGGGCGAGCGCGGGGTCGGCCCGGCGAGGAACAGGGCCGCCGCCCAGGAGTCCGGGGGCGGGTCGCCTGCGTACACGGGGATGACCTCGCGCGTGATCTCCATGCCGGTGATCGTCCCACGGTCCACAGTGGCCGTGCCCTGCCGCCCGGCTCCCGCTCCGCCCCACCGGTTTTAATAGACGCTGGCCTATCTCATCGAAAATAAGGAGGTCAAATTCGATGAGATAGGCCAGCGTCTATGACGGGCGGGGTGGGCGCGGCGGGCGGGGCGGGTGCCGGCGGGGCGGCTGCGGCGGGGCGGGTGTCGGTAGGGTGAGCGGGTGCGAGTGCGGTCGGTGACGCCTGACGGGCTGGTGGATGAGCTGGTCGAGCGGATCGCGGCGATCGCGGACCCGGACGGGTTCACCCGGGTCGCGCTGGACGGGGCACCCGCCGCCGGGCCGGACCGGCTGGCCGAGGCGCTGGTCGAGCCGCTGCGCGCGCTGGGACACGAGGTGCTGCACGTACGCACCGAGGACTTCCTGCGGCCGAAGTCGGTGCGCTGGGAGTTCGGGCGGACCAACGCCGACTCCTACTACGAGGGCTGGCTCGACGACTCGGGGCTGCGCCGGGAGGTGCTCGACCCGCTCGGGCCGGGTGGTTCCGGGCGGGTGCTGCCGACGCTGCGTGACCCGGTGCGCGACCGGGCGACCCGCGCCGCCTACCTGACCCTGCCGCCGGGGGCGGTGTTGCTGGTCAGCGGGGATCTGCTGCTCGGCGCTGGGCTGCCGTTCGAGCTGACCGCGCACCTGGTCATGTCGGCGGGTGCGCTGGCCCGGCACACCCCGCCGGAGCTGGACTGGGCGTTGCCCGCGTACGCCCGTTATGCCGACGAGGTGGCCCCGCAGACGTTCGCGGACCTGGTGGTGAAGGTCGACGACGCCCGCCATCCGGCGATCATGTCCGTCGATTAGGCAGCGCCGCCACGGGCCGAGAGCGCAGGATGACCCCAGGGGACTGGCTACAGGGGGTAATCATGACCACGGCTAAGCAGATCATGCACCTGGGTGCGCAGTGCGTGCCCGAGAACGAGACGCTGGCCCGCGCGGCGCAGCTGATGCGGGACATGGGCGTCGGCTCGCTGCCGATCTGCGGCAGCGACGACAAGTTGCGCGGCATCATCACCGACCGTGACATCGTGATCAAGTGCATCGCGTCGGGCGGCGACCCGAACACGATGACCTGCATCGAGATGGCCAAGGGCACGCCGATCTGGGTCGACGCGAAGGCCGACGAGGACGAGATCCTCAAGACCATGGAACAGCACAAGATCCGTCGCGTACCGGTGATCGAGGATCACCAGATCATCGGCATGATCAGCGAGGCGGACCTGGCCCAGCACCTGTCGAACGAGAAGCTGGCGCATTTCGTCGCCACGATCACGGCAGCGCCGCCGACGCGCGGCTGAGCGGACGGGAGAGGGGCGCCCCGGAATGCGGGGCGCCCCTCTTGACGTGCCGGATGGTCAGTGCGCGCCGACACCGGTCAGCGAACGCACCTCGAGCTCGGCGTACTTCTGCGGGTCCGCGGGCTCGCGGGACAGGATGGTGCCGAGCCAGCCGCACAGGAAACCGACCGGGATCGAGATGATGCCGGGGTTGGACAGCGGGAACCAGTGCCAGTCCGAGTTCGGGAACATCGCGGTCGGGCTGCCGGACACGACCGGCGAGAAGAACACCAGCACCACGGCGGTGATCAGGCCGCCGTAGATCGCGGCGGTCGCCCCGGCGGTGGTGAACCGCTTCCAGAACAGCGAGTACAGGATCGCGGGCAGGTTGCCCGAGGCCGCCACCGCGAAGGCCAGTGCGACGAGGAACGCCACGTTGAGGCTCTGCGCGAAGATGGCCAGCACGATCGCGACCGCGCCGATGGCGAACGCCGCGATGCGGGCGACCCGCACCTCGGAGCCCTCGCTGACCTGGCCCTTGCGGATGACGCTGGCGTAGATGTCGTGCGCCAGCGAGCTGGACGAGGCCAGCGTCAGACCGGCGACGACGGCCAGGATGGTGGCGAACGCGACCGCCGCGATGATGGCCAGCATCGCCGCGCCGCCGGTGGCACCGCCGAGGAACTTCTCGCCGAGCACCTGTGCCAGCTGCGGGGCGGCGGTGTTGCCGCCCTTGTCCTGGGCGGTGATGGCCTCGCCGCCGACCAGCGCCGCCGCGCCGAAGCCCAGCGCGAGGGTCATCAGGTAGAAGGTGCCGATGATGCCGATGGCCCAGAGCACGCTCTTACGGGCGGCCTTGGAGTTGGGCACCGTGTAGAAGCGGATCAGGATGTGCGGCAGGCCGGCCGTGCCGAGCACCAGCGCGATGCCCAGCGACAGCAGATCCATCTTGTTGTAGAAGGTCTGTGCCGCGTCCCCGGCCACTTCCTTGCCGTAGCGCAGGCCCGGTTCGAGGAACGACGCGCCCTTGCCGGACTTGGTCGCGGCCTCGCCGAGCAGGTCGGACAGGTTGAACTTGAACGCCGCCAGCACCAGCACGGTCATCAGCGCCGCGCCGACCATCAGCAGGAACGCCTTGACGATCTGAACGTACGTGGTGCCCTTCATGCCGCCGACGGTCACGTAGACGATCATCAGGATGCCGATGAAGATGATCGTGGCGATCTTCGCGGTGTCGGCGTCCATGCCCAGGAAGTGCGCGCCGGGCTTGATGCCCAGCAGCAGCGCCACCAGCGCGCCCGCGCCGACCATCTGGGCCAGCAGGTAGAAGATCGACACCACGATGGTGGAGATCGAGGCGGCCACCCGGACCGGCGTCTGGCGCATCCGGAACGCCAGCACGTCGGCCATCGTGTACTTGCCCGAGTTGCGCAGCAGCTCCGCCACCAGCAGCAGCGCCACCAGCCAGGCCACCAGGAAGCCGATCGAGTACAGGAAGCCGTCGTAGCCGAACAGCGCGATGATGCCGGCGATGCCCAGGAAGCTCGCCGCCGACATGTAGTCGCCGCCGATCGCCAGGCCGTTGGAGAACCCGGAGAACGACCGGCCGCCGGCGTAGAAGTCCGCCGCGGTCTTCGTCTGCCGGCTCGCCCAGATCGTGATCGCCAGCGTGATGACCACGAAGACCACGAACAGGACGATCGTTAGCGTGCGAGAGCTCATGCGACGACCTCCTTCGGCTGCTCGTCGGCGTCGAACTCGCCGGCGGTGATGCGGGTGTTGAGGTCCTCGGCGACCGGGTCGAGCTTGCGGTCGGCGTAGCGGGCGTACAGCCAGGCGATGAGGAACGTCGTCACGAACTGCAGCAGGCCGAAGATCAGCGCGACGTTGATGTTGCCGAACAGGATCCGGCCCATGAAGTCGCGCGCGTACGCCGACAGGATCACGTACAGGGCGTACCAGCTGAAGAACGCGATCGTCATCGGGAACACGAAGCGCCGCAGGGCGCGCCGCAGCCCGCTGAACTCGGGGCTTTCCGCGATGCGCTCGTAGCGGTCGGGAGCGTCGGTGCTCATGAATCACCAGCCTCGGTGAGGGGAGGGAGCAACGTGGCACGTCGACGTGTGTGTGCGACGGGTCACAGTGCGGTTGCCCGCAGGCTAGGGACCGTCGTGTCGATCTGTGAACGGCCTGAAGGGGACATGTGCGCCGTTCGCGCCGAGCGGTCGTCCTCCCGCGCCCAGCGGCGCGCTCCCACGCGCCGAACGGCGGGTGCGTCAGCCCCAGTGCTGCTTCGCGGGCCGGATGAGGCGGTCCTTGAGGACGCGGGTGTGGCGCCGGGCCACCGGCAGCTGGTGCCCGCCGACGGTGACGACGTACCCGGAGCCGGTCAGCCGCAGCTCGGTGACCAGGTCCAGGCGCACCAGGTAGGAGCGGTGGATGCGCAGGAACCCGGCGTCGGTCCAGCGCTCCTCCAGCTGGGTCAGCGACACCCGCACCAGGTGCGAGCCGTCGGTGGTGTGCAGGCGCGCGTAGTCGCCCTGCGCCTCCACCCAGCACACCGACGAGCGCGGCAGCAGCCGTACGACCCCGCCCAGCTCCACCGGGATCATCGGATCGCCGCCGGCCGGGCTGGCCTCGGGTGGGGCGGCCGGACGCTCCTCGACGGCGGCGCGCTCGGACAGCACCCGGCGCAGCGACTCGGCGATGCGCTCGGCGCGCACCGGCTTGCGTACGTAGTCGACGACACCCAGGTCGAAGGCGTCCGCTGCCCGGTCGTCGTACGCGGTGACGAACACGACGGCGGGGGAGCGGGCGAAGCGCTGCAGCACCCGGGCCAGGTCCATGCCGTCCAGGCCCGGCATGCGGATGTCGAGGAACGCCACGTCGACGTCGTTCTCGTGCAGCACCCGCAGCGCCTCGGCCGCGTCGGCGGCACTGTACACGTACTCCACGCGCGGGTCGTTGCGCAGCAGGTAGAGCAGCTCGTCCAGGGCCGGGGGCTCGTCGTCGACGGCGAGCACCCGCAGCCGCGGCGGGGTCCGGCCGGTCATGCCCGCCGCCCGTCGCGCGCCGCCGCCGGACGCGCGCCCGGCATCGCCGGCTCGCTCATCACCGCGCCGCCCCGGAACTTCGGAATGCGCAGGCTCACCCGTGTCCCGGCCTGCGGCGCGGTCTCCACGACCAGGCCGTACGCGTCCCCGAACACCGCCCGCAGCCGGTCGTCCACGTTGCCCAGCCCCACGTGCTGGCCGCCGTCGCCGTCCACCGTGCCGTCGCCGTTCAGCAGCACCGCCGGGTCCATGCCCACGCCGTCGTCCTCCACGATGATCTCGCAGTCCGCGCCCGCGTCCGCGGCGATGATCCGGATCGTGCCTACTCCCGGCTTCGGGGCCAGTCCGTGCCGCACCGCGTTCTCCACCAGCGGCTGCAGGCACAGGAACGGCACCTCGACCGGCAGCACCTCCGGCGCGACCCGCAGCCGCACCTGCAGCCGCTCACCGAACCGGGCCCGCTCGATGGTCAGGTACCGGTCGATCGAGCGCAGCTCCTCGGCCAGCGTGGTGAACTCCCCGTGCGCCCGGAACGAGTACCGGGTGAACTCGGCGAACTCCAGGATCAGCTCGCGGGCCTGCTCCGGGTCGGTGCGCACGAACGAGGCGATGGCCGTCAGCGCGTTGTACACGAAATGCGGGCTGATCTGCGCGCGCAGTGCCCGCACCTCGGCCCGTGCCGTCCGGGCCCGCTCCTCCTGCAGCTCGGCCAGCTCCAGCTGCAACCCGACCCAGTGCGCCGTCTCCAGCACCACCCGGACCAGGCCCGGCGTCGGCCGCGCCTCGGTGACCGCGACCAGCGCCCCGACCGTACCCCCGTCGGGTTTGGAGACCGGGGCGGCGACCGCGCCGCGCACCGGGCAGTCCAGGCGTACACACGTCAGCTCCTGTGGCCGCACCAGCACCGGCCGCCCGGTGGACAGCGCCCGCTGCGCCGCGGCCAGCAGCGCCTCGCGGTGGTGGCCGCCCTCGCCGTCGTGGGCCAGGAACCCGGTGCCGTCGGCCAGCGCCAGCCCCGCCGCCCCGACCAGTGTCCGCAGGTGTTTGAGCGCGGCGGCCGCGGTCTCGTCGCGCAGCCCCTGCCGCAGCGGTTCACTGGCCAGCGTCGCCAGGTGCAGCACCTGGTACGTCGCCCGCTCCTCCGGCGTCACGACGCGCCGCCGCCCGCGCATCATCACCACCGCGGTCGCGGCGATGACGGCCGCCACGGCGGCGGCGCCCAGCGCTGGGTACATGGCAGCGATCGTGCCACGCCCCGCCCCCGCACTCCACCCCCGCCTTGATCATCGGACTTGCCTGGCACCTGCGCGCAGCTTGACCTCGCTTTCGCCCGGTTGCCCGGCAAGTCGATCGATCTTGGCACAGGGGGACCTGGCGGAAACCGAGCTGCGACGCAGGTGGTGGCGGTGCGACCATCGTCGGATGGTGGTGGCGAGCGGGGTACGGATCACGTGGCAGGAACTGCCCGAACACGTCCAGGCCGGGGTCGAGGCGATCCTCGGCGACCGGGTCGTGGCCGCAGAGTCGCAGTCGGGCGGGTTCTCGCCGGGCACCGCCGACCGGGTCCGCACCGCGAGCGGCGGCCGCGCCTTCGTCAAGGCCGTCAGCCCCACGCAGAACGCCCGCTCGGTGGAGCTGCACCGCCAGGAGGCACTGGTCAGCGCCGCCCTCCCGCCGGACGTGCCCGCGCCGCGACTGCTCGGCCGCTACGACGACGGCGAATGGATCGCCCTGGTGCTGGCCGACGTCGACGGCCGCCACCCGGTGACGCCGTGGACGCGGTCCGAACTCGACGCGGTGCTGGCCACCCTGCGCGTGCTCGCGGCGGCCACGACCCCGTGCCCGATGCCGGAGCTGCCGACGGTCGCCGCCCTGCTCGGCGTGGACCTGTCCGGCTGGGACCGCCTGGCCGCTGACCCACCCGACGACCTCGACCCGTGGGCGGCCGCGCGCCTGCCCGAGCTGGTCGCGCTCGGCGCGGCCGGGGTGGCGGCGCTGGGCGGCGACACGATCGCGCACACCGACCTGCGGGCCGACAACCTGCTCGTCGCCCCGGACGGCACGGTGACGGTGGTCGACTGGCCGTGGGCCTGCGTCGGCCCCGCCTGGCTCGACACCGCCATGATCATGGTGAACGTGAACCTGTTCGGCGGCCACGACGTCGACGCGCTACTGGCCGAGCACGCCCACCCGCTCGGCGCCCGCCCCGCCGACCTGAACGGGCTGCTCGCAGGCATGACCGGCTACTTCCTCGACGCCGCCCGCCGCCCCGCCCCACCCGGCCTGCCCACCGTCCGCGCCTTCCAGCGCGCCCAGGGCGACGCCACCCTGCGCTGGCTCCGCACCCGCCTCGAAGCTACGATCCAGCGGCCGTGAATGCCTATGCCCTGCTCGCGATAGCGACCGTCACCGTGGCGACGGTCGCCATCGGCGCGTGGGGGATAAGGCTCGTCCGGAGCACCTCCGATCTGCTGGTCGCGTCCCGGATGGTCAGCCCGACGCAGAACGCGGCCGCGATCGGCGGGGAGTACCTGTCGGCGGCGAGCTTCCTCGGCGTCGCCGGGCTGATCCTGGCGTACGGCGCGCAGATGCTCTGGTATCCCGTCGGATTCGCCGCCGGTTACCTGGCCCTGCTGCTGTTCGTCGCCGCGCCGCTGCGCCGCTCCGGGGCGTTCACCCTGCCCGACTTCTGCGAGGCCCGGCTCGCCTCCCCCCGGCTGCGGCGGCTGGCGACCGCGTTCGTGCTGTTCATCGGCTGGTTCTACCTGCTGCCACAACTCCAGGGCGCGGGCCTGACGTTCCAGATCGTCACCGGTGCGCCGAGCTGGGTCGGCGTCGTGCTCGTCGGTGCGGTCGTCACCGGCAACGTCGCCTTCGGCGGCATGCGCTCGGCGACGTACGTACAGGCCTTCCAGTACTGGCTGAAACTGACCGCCATCGCCGTCCCCGCGTTCTTCCTGCTCGCGAGATGGAACGACGACGGCCGTCCCGCGATCCCCGTCGACGACGCGTGGCTGGCCCCGGCGGGCGGCCTGGTCGCCACGTACTCGCTGATCCTCGCGACGTTCCTGGGCACCATGGGCCTGCCGCACGTGCTCGCCCGCTTCTACACCAACCCCGACGGCGGCTCCGCCCGAAGAACCACCACCATCGTGCTCGGCCTCGTCGGCCTGTTCTACCTGTTCCCGACCGTCTACGGCGTACTCGGCCGCGTCTACACCCCCGAACTGGCCACCGGCCGCAACGACACCGTCGTGCTGCTCCTCCCGGCCGCAGCCCTCGGGCCGGGCGTCGCCGCCGACGCACTCGGCGCCCTCGTCGCCGCCGGTGCCTTCGCCGCCTTCCTGTCCACCTCGAACGGGCTGCTGACCAGCGTCGCCGGGGTGCTCGCCAACGACGTGCTGGGCAAGGCACGGCTGTCGTGGGGCCCACTGACGCAGTTCCGGGCGGCGGCGCTGTTCGCGGGCGCGGTGCCGATGGGCCTGGCGCTGGCCGTACACGGACTGAACGTCTCCCAGGTCGTCGGGCTCGCGTTCGCCGTGGCCGCGTCGAGCTTCTGCCCGATGCTGGTGCTCGGCATCTGGTGGCGCGGCCTCACCGCCGCCGGGGCGGCCGCGGGCATCCTCGCCGGAGGCGGCAGCGCCGTCGTCGCCGTACTCTGGACGATCTTCCTCCCGCCCGCCCCCGGCCTGGCCGCCGACCTGCTCGCCCAGCCCGCCGCGTGGACGGTCCCGCTGGCGTTCGCGGTCATGGTCTCCGTGTCGCTGGCCACCCGGCGGCGCATACCGGGCGCGGTCGGCGCGATGCTGCTGCGCCTGCACGCACCCGAAACCCTGCACACCCCGGAAACATCGCGGTTGTAGCGTGACTCCTGTGAGTGACCGGGTACGGGTCGACCTCGCCGCACACCGCCGGGTCCGGCCGCGTCCCGGCGCGCACGACGAGATCGTCGAGCAGACACCGATGGGCGACGCGCTGGTGCGCGAACTGATGCGCGTACAGCTCGGCCTCGCCCTGCGCCTGGCCGCCGTCGTCGCCGTCGCCCTCGGCGGCCTGCCGCTGCTGTTCACCGTCTGGCCCGCCGGCACCCACGTCGCCGTCGCCGGGATGCCGCTGCCCTGGCTGCTGCTCGGCGTCGCCGCGTTCCCGTTCCTGGCCGGCGCGGGCCTGGTCTACACCCGCCTGGCCGAACGCAACGAAGCCGACTTCGCCGCCCTCGTCGGCCGCCCCGCCGAACGCGGCACGCCACGCTGACCTGTCGCCCGGCTGACATCGAAAGATCTAGACGTGCCGACACGCCGTCGCTAGTGTGACCCTTCTGACCTGGCAGAAGGGCATCGGCTGTGGACGACGACGTGGCAGCCCGCAGTTACGTGTGGCGCGCACTGGACCAGTTCGAGAGCTACGGCGACGCCGAGGCGATCCGCGCCCCCGGCCGCACCCTCACCTACCGCGAACTGCGCACCGCCGTGCTGACCACGGCCACCGCCCTGCACGAACAGGGCGTCCACGCCGGAACCTCGGTCGCGATCCTCGTCGGCAACCCCCACGAGGCGATCTTCCTCCAGCTCAGCCTGCACCTGCTCGGCTGCCGCTCGGTCTGGATGATCCCGTCCGCCCCGCACCGGCACCGCGTCGCATTCCTGCGCCTGGCCGAAGCCGACGTCTTCGTCTACGACGCCCGCACCCACGACCAGCTCGGCCGCGAACTGCTCGCCGAAGTCCCGCACCTGTCCGTGCTGTGCCTCGGCGACGGCGGCCTCGGCCCCGACCTGCTCGCCCACGCACCCGCCACCGAGCCGCCGATCGGCCGCGACGGCCCCGCCGCCGAACCGCACTCGCTGTTCCAGACCGGCGGCACCACCGGCACCCCGAAACTCGTCCTGCACCGGCACACGTTCTTCCAGACCCTCGCGGCGTACTCCGACCACTGGACCGCCTCCGGCGGCCACCCCCTGCGCCACCTCGCCGTGTCCGCGTTCTGGCACGTCAGCGCACAGGTGCCGGTGCTCATGACGCTGTTCACCGGCGGCACCCTGGTCATGCACGACAAGTACGACACGCAGCCGTTCCTCGACGCCATCGCCCGCGACCGGATCACCAGCATCCTGCTCCCGCCGCCCCTGCTCTACCAGCTGCTCGACGACCCGCGCCTGGCCGCCGCCGACACGTCCACCCTCCAGATGATCTCCTGCGGCGGCAGCGCGGCCGCCCCCGCGCGCCTCGCCCAGGCCGTCGACCGCTTCGGGCCGGTGCTGCGCCCGGTGTACGGCATGACCGAAGCGCCGTTCATCACCGCGCAGGCCGGCCTCACCGTCGACCCCGCGCACCCGGAACGGCTCGGCTCGTGCGGGCTGCCGTTCGGCGACATGCGCGTCGAGATCCGCGCCGCCGACGGAACCCCGCTGCCCGACGGCGAGACCGGCGAGGTGTGGATCAGCGGCAGCCTGATGATGGACGGCTACCACGGCGAACCCGGCCTGACCGCGCAGACCCTGGTCGACGGCTGGCTGCGCACCGGCGACGTCGGACGCCTCGACGCCGACGGCTACCTGTTCCTGGTCGACCGCGTCAAAGACATGATCATCACCGGGTACGGGTCGACGAACATCTACAGCCGCCCCGTCGAGGACGCGCTCGTCGCGCACCCGCAGGTCCGCGCGGCAGCGGTCATCGGGGTTCCGGCCGACGACACCGGTGAGGCCGTGCACGCATATGTGGTGCCCGAGCCCGGTGCCGACCTCAGTCCCGACGAGCTGCGCGGGTTCGTCATCGGGGAACTCAACGAGATGTGGGCGCCGCGGACCATCGAGTTCGTCGACGATCTGCCGCTGACCGCGATGGGGAAGGTCGACAAGAAGGCGCTGCGGGCGCGGTACCTGGCGTCGGCCCCGGCAACGGCGTGACCGCCGAGGCCGTCGCCCGCCGTCGTGGCGGGCTCGTCGGCGTGCTGGTCGCCGAGGCGATCTCGCAGGTCGGCACGAAGATGACGTTCGTGGCCCTGCCGTGGCTCGTGCTCGTCGAAACCGGCAGCCCGACGATGATGGGCCTGGTCGCGGCTGCGGAGATGGTGCCGTACGTGGCGGCGGGGGTGCTCGGGGCACCGTGGATCGACCGGCTCGGGGCCTGGCGGGTCACCGTCGACGCCGACCTGCTCAGCGCGGTGGCACTGATGGGGATCGTGCTCGGGTATCGGGACCTCGGGTTCGGGGCGCTGCTCGTGCTCGTGGCGATCGCCGGTGGGCTCCGAGGGCTCAGTGACCGGGCGCGGGCGGTGCTGCTGCGGCCGATGATCGAGCTGGCGGGAGCGGAGACGGCACGGGTCACCGGGTTCTATGACGGGATCGGGCGGTTGACCACGCTGATCGGTGCGCCGGTCGGTGGGCTGCTCATCGCGTGGACTGATCCGTTGACGGTGATGGGGGTGGACGCTGCCACGTTCGCGGCGTCCGGGCTGATCGTCGCTGCGCTGGTGCGGATGCCGGAGCCCGCAGCGGTGGCGGAGCCTGCCGGGGCTCGGGAGTCCTACCTGGAGTCGCTGCGGGGTGGGTTCACGTACTTGAAGTACGACCGGCTGATCCTCGGGGTGCTGGTCATGCTGTTCGTCAGCAACCTGGCGACGCAGGCGCACCAGGTGGTGTTCGTGCCGCTGTGGGTCAGCGAGCGGCTGGGGACGCCGGCAGGGCTGGGGGTGGTGTTCGGGTCGTTCGCGCTGGGGGCGGTGCTCGGGAACATCGCGTTCACGGCCATGGCGAAGAGGCTGCCCCGGTATTGGACGTTGACCGCTGGATACCTGGTGGGCGGGGCGCCTCGGATGCTGGTGCTGGCGTTCACGGATTCGCTGCCCGTGGTGGTGACGGTGTTGTTCCTGTCGGGGGTCGGGCTGGCGGCGGTGAACCCGATCATCGGGGCGGTGCTGTATCAGCGGGTGCCGGTGGCGTATCAGGCGCGGGTGTTCGGGCTGGCGGCGGGGAGCCTGGTCGGCGGGTGGCTCGCTAAAGACGTAGGTCTTACTGCGGGTCTGATGGCGTGCGGGCTCATTTTGCTCGCTGCGACGCTTGGCCCGGTGTTCGGGTATCGCACTTGGCGGCAACTCGACGACACCGAGTCGGTGTTCGAGGTGCCGGTGCTGGGGCCTTCGTTAGCGGTGACGCTTGCCTACACAGGAGGCGCGTGGTGGATAAAGGCTAACCAGGGTCGGGTAAGACTGGGAGCGCCACGACAACTCGATGCTGGTATAGCGCTGGGCGCTCTGGAGGCGTTGGCACCTGCCGAGGCGTACCTCGTTGCAGAGCGCATCGTTGCAGGCCAACGCGAGGAAGCCCGCACTGAGGCTGATCGGCTGCGAACCCTGATCATGGATGCAACGGTTAGGCTCAATCAGGTGGAAGAGGCCATAGCAGGGTTGCAAGATCAATAAACAATCGTGCGCGTAGCAACGGCTGTCCCCAGGGATGTGAACACGTCCGGCTACCTGGATGGAATCGTGAAGCCCGGATTGGGCGCGCGGCTCAGGATGGCGCTAACTGTTGTCGGCTTTTGAGTCTCGTTCGCGCGCAGCCGAGCTCAGCTCCAGACATTTAAATGTCACCAGCTTGCCATAGGAAGCATTCCACCAACTAGGCCGTCTGTTGTAGATCGACTGCGTCTGCTGCTCTCCAGTACTCCGTACTCAACTTGCAGTTTCGTCAGCGAGCATTGCATGCGGGGCCGGCCAGCGCTCGCCGATCAGAGGCCGGAACTGTTCGGCAAATGTCGACACTTCGTAGACCAGGCTAATCATGGGCACCTAGAACGCGAACGAGGCGGCCGTGGCGATGTGGGGTAGGCCAAAAGAACAATTCGGCTCATTCGTTCAGCCAGATTGCGGCCCGGCATCCAGGTTGCCGCTTCCTAAGGGCCTCCGAACTCAGTAGATTGTGGAGCTCTGCCCATTGGAGGAGAATCGTGCCATCAGTCGGTCGAGCAGCCATCGAGCGAGCAGTATTAAACGTCGCGAACCGAGGCGACACTGACGTGTTCCCGTATCCAATCGAGAATCACGTGTTTCACGATCGCGCCAATGAGATATCAGATTTAATTGAGAAGATGTCGGTCGACTTTAACGGATCCCTCGACCGGATTCCTCTTGCAAGTTATTCATGCCTTGCTCCGATTGGCTATACTGGCTATAGATGGGCAACGCCGATTGACCCTTTGTGGAACGCCTATCTCTTATCTCTCGTACTATCACTAGCGCCCAAGATCGAGGCGGCTAGAATAGATCCGGCAGAACAAACTGTATTTTCCTACCGATATGACGACACCTCGTTGTCGGGGGTCTTCGAGATCGACGGTTGGGGTAAGTTTCAAGAGCGCTGCTACGAGCTAGCCAGTCAGCACGCCTACATCGTCAGCGTCGATATAGCTGATTTCTATTCGCGCATCTACCATCATCGGCTTGACAATGCCCTGCGTGAGGTGGACGACTCTGGTCTCACTCGTACCAAGCAGATCATCGCCATTTTAACAAAATTGAGCAACGGCACGTCCTACGGACTCCCGGTAGGCGGAAATGCGGCTCGTTTGCTTTCCGAACTCGTGCTGAATCGCGTTGACAGGCTACTGATGGCCGACCCGCACCTTGGAGAGTTCTGTCGGTACGCAGATGATTACCGGTTCTTTGTCAAGGATCTTCAGTCAGCACACCGGTGCATCGGAATGCTTTCAGAGAAATTAATGAGGAACGAAGGGTTTTCGCTGCAAAAGGCCAAGACCCGGATCATGACCTCCGCCGAGTATCAACTCGTCACAGAGCCTAATCAAATTGCGGAACCAGGTGGACCCGGCAAGTTTCTGGGCCTCAGACTCCACTTCGATCCCTACTCTACCACCGCAGTCGAAGACTACGAGAGAATGATGGCTCAGGTCGCAGAGTTCGACATTCTCGGCCTGCTGCGCGAGGAGATCACCAAGGGAAGAGTACATGTTGCGCTTACTAAGAAGCTCGTTGGTGCGCTGCGTTATTTAGACGAATCGAGTCGGATTCAGGCAGTTGTTTCTCTGCTCGACAACATCGACACCCTGGCGCCAGTCGTACCTCAAGTGATGCTCTCAATCCGTCAATGTCTCGACGATACTCGTGATATAGGTGCTATAAACTCGATCCACCGTGCGATTAGGCAGCTGATTACTGATGGCCATTATATAGCTAAGAACGACCTTAACCTGTCCTACATGGTGCGGGTTCTGGCCTCCCATCACTCCGTAGAAAACGAGCGCCTGCTAATTCGCTTGTACGATGAGCCGCATGGTTACGGGACTCAGTCAGCCCCCAACATTCAACGCGATGTCATGCTAACTCTTGCGAAATGGGATGTTAGGTACTGGCTTAGCGAAAGGAAGCATTCCTTTGGCGTAGATCACGCTTGGGTTAGAAGGGCGTTCCGGCTTAGTAGCTATCGCCTAGGCGACGAGGGAAGGCATTGGCGGGGAGCAAACAGGGTGCCTGTCGATACTCTGGATGCTATAGCCCAGGACTGGGCGGCGGCACGCTCGGCAAGTCCCGCCTGGGTGATTCCGGTATGATTTCGGTTCGCCGCTTTTCACTCCAAGCATCATTATGGCGGCAGCACGCGCCGATGATGGAACAGTTGGTACGTTGGATCAACCTCCATGAAACGTCCTATGGGCGCCAAGTGATGGTTCAAAATCACCCGAACAGGAACGCCCTCATAGCTGAAACGGCGTTCCGGCGAGCTGCTGTAGAAGCTCCGCTCTTCGAAGAGAACTTAGACGCTGAAGTCAAGGCCAGCGAAATGCTAGCACTACTACCAAGAGGTCAATTCGGCGATCTTCCATTAACGCGCTCCGAGCGCACTGAGACAACTCTAGTGCAGCAGAACATACAACTATATTGTGGTAATTTGGCCGATCCGAAGTTTTTCTACTCTGTGCCTGGCTGCGGGATTGTTGACGCGGCCTTTGGTGACATTAAGGATGAAGGTCACCTAGCTGAGATAAAAGCAGTAACACGGCCCTTTAGGTCAACAGACATTCGCCAGCTTTTAACATATTCGGCAATGCTTTATGCATCCGGCAGATCGGTAGACAGATTGAGTCTTTATAACCCTCGCCGGGCTCGACTATTCACAACGACATTGAATGAAGTGTCGTTTAGCGTCGGAGGACGCTCTGGCAGCGAACTGATGCAGGACCTCATCGACAGCATGGTCGGCATGCAGGTATCCGTATGAACTGAACGCCGTAACCGTGCGAGCGAGCACATCGCAAGGGGAATGAGCGACGTCACGACTCATGGTCGTGCTTCTGCGGTTTACCGCCGTCGGTGTTTGAGTGCGACCGTCACGTGCTGCACCGCGTCGCCCGACCGCCCACTGGGGTGGCCAACAGCTAGCGCGCATAATTGGGTATTGCTACTTCGATTGAGTACGTGAGATTAGCGCTGGCGGTCGACGAGCACTCTTTCGATCGGCGGCGCGGCTACGGACCGTCGGGTGACAGACCCACTGGGCCACGTGGCCTTCGCAGTTCCACTCAGGTCAGATGGGTTGGTGCATCGAGACCAGAGGCTCCTTTTAGCTCTCGCACTGCCCGTAACACTCGTTGCTTGTGCTCGTAGCACAAGGCGGACGTTGGCTGGCCGCAGTTGCCACACCATGTGATCGGTACACCGGCCGGTTCACGGGTTCGGCGCGGACGAGTCAGTACCCCGATCAGGAGCCCGGCGATGAGCCCGGCGACGGCGCTCAGGACGAACATGTGTTGCCTTCTTTCCGAGGTGGGTGCCGGGACGGTCGGGGTGCGAGCCATGGGCCGTCCCGGCACCGGCTCCTACAGTGGTCCGCCGTCCCTGCTCAAGCAGGGCTGGTCAAGCGGTGACGGCACCTGTGTGCCGAGATGGCCGACAACGCGCGCGGCGGCCTGCTCGGCGTGTTCGAGAAGCGTGCGCAGCGGTGAGTACGCCACCTTGTTAGCGAGTTTGCGAGCGGTGTCCGCCTGGTCGAGTCCAGCGACAAGCACGCGGGCCTGTTCGAGGGCGCGAAGAACGGTCTGCATTTCGTTCGCAAGGTCCACTGGACTGCTCATGGCGACTCCTCGTCGATCTATGATCGACCGGCTGTGACATCAGATTGGTAATTACCTTTGCATTGTCCTCTTTGGTTGGTCAAGGGTTGCCGCTAGATTGGTTAGGACGTTTTCGGATGAGGGGTGGGTCGACGTGCCGGGCCAGCCGAAGTACCAGCGAATCGCAGAACAACTGCGCCGCCAGATCGACGACGGTGGGCTGCCACCTGGTGCGAAGCTGCCCACGGAGGAAGAGCTCCAAGCTGCATACGGGGTGTCTCGTCCGACGGTGAGAGACGCGACCGACGTGCTACAAGCGGCTGGGCTGGTTGAACGCCGCCCAGGGCGTGGTGGTGGCGTGTTCGTCCGTGAGCAGGTGATGATCGAGGCCTACGCGTGGCGCGATGACCAGCCGATGAGCACCACCTCAGAGGCTGATCTCTTCTTCCGCACGGTGCGCGAACAGGGGCATGAGCCCAGCCAGGAGTTTTCCACTCGGGTCGAGCCGATGCCGGCTGATTACGCTGCTCTGCTGCACGTCGACGTGGGTAGTACGGCTGCCGTGCGCCGATGTCTGCGTCTCGTCGACGGTGTGCCGCATTCGATCCAGGACTCGTGGTATCCACAGTGGTTGTGTGAGAAGGTTCCGCAGCTGTTCAGCCCGCACAACATCGCCCAGGGGACGACCAAACTGCTGAGGGAGCGTGGCTACCACCAGGTTGCCGCGCTGACCACGACCAGCGCCCGTATGCCCACCCCGGTCGAGGCCGTGCTGTTGCAGATCCCCGTCGTGGCGGGTACACCGGTCTTGCACAACGTGCTGACCGGCTACACCGCTGATCGGCCGCTGCGCATCTCAGCGGCTGTGTTCGCAGCGGACAAGGTCCGGCTGATCTCGGCTCACGGCGACATCGAAACCATCGCCAGGCTCCGTCGATGATCATTCGGCGTGCGCGGTTGCGAGACATCGACACCATCCTCGACTGGCGCACTCAGCGCGCGGCCTGGCTGGCTGAACGCGGCCAGGCTCAGTGGCAGACGCCATGGCCTCGCTCGGCGGTGGCTGCGGCGATCCAAGCGGGCCAGACATGGCTGGTCTGGGACGATGACGTACCGGCGGGTTCGATCACGCTGGCTGCGTTCACCGACCTCGACGGGCTGTGGAAGTCCGACCGAACACCGGACGCGGACGCCATCTGGCATCCGATCGACGATCCAGTCAACGCTCTCTACGCCTCGAAGATGATGGTTCCTCTCGGATACTCCGGTGCAGGACTGGGTTCCGAACTGCTGGACTGGGCCGCAGGAAGCGCCTATGACGCTGGGGTCCTCTGGTTGCGTCTTGACGCCTGGACTAGCAACACCGACCTACACGCGTACTACACAGGGCTCGGCTTCGAACACGTCCGCACCGTTACCAGCCGTGTGTCTGGTGCCTGCTTCCAGCGCCCAGCTCAGCCTTATCGCGGAACACGTCTCAAAGAAGATTGGTCATGACGCCTCTACCGGTGGACCTCAAGCTGTTCGGCTGGCACCTCGACGCGCGGGTGCTCGACTTCCTCATGCGCACCCACGCCGTGCTGGACGTCGACGAGTACGGCGGCTGACCCACCGGGCAGGGCTGCGGTGCCCACCAGCGCGTTCCTTGGCGGGCACCGCAACGAACTGCTAGATCGCGAACCCGCCGTCGGCGTCGATCGTCGCACCAGTGACGTAACGGCTGTCGTCGCGGGCGAGGAACGCGACCGCTGCCGCGATGTCGGCCGGTGCGCCGTAGCGCCCGACAGCCGTGAAGCCCTTGATCACTTCGGCGTACGGGCCGTCGGCCGGGTTCGCGTCCGTGTCGGTCGGACCGGGGTGGACCAGGTTCACCGTGATCCCACGCGGCCCCAGTTCACGACCGAGCCCCTTGGTCAGCCCGATCAGAGCCGTCTTGCTCATCGCATACAGGCTGTGGCCGGGGAACGTCGTCCGCTGTGCGACGTTGCTGCCGATGTTGATGATCCGGCCGCCGTTGACCATGTGCCCGGCGGCCGCTCTGGCGGCGACGAACGGCGCGCGGACGTTGACGGCGACGGTCAGATCGAAGTCGGCCACGCCGAGGTCTTCGACCGGCCCGGTGAGGTAGATCCCCGCGTTGTTGACGAGGATGTCGAGCCGCCCGAACTCGGCCGCGACCTGGTCGACCGCCGCGGTGAGCGCGGCCGTGTCGGCACTGTCGGCCCGCACGGCCAGCGCGCGGCGTCCAGCGGCCTTGATCTGCTCGACCACCTGTTCCGCCCGGTCGGCGTTCTGCTGGTACGTCAGTGCCACGTCGGCACCGTCCTCGGCCAGGCGCAACGCGACCGCCGCCCCGATGCCCCTGCTGCCACCCGTAACCAATGCCACTTTTCCGTCAAGAACTCTGCTCATGAGCCAAGCCTGCTGGACCCCGCCTTGTGGGTCTGGCGGGAACCAGACGGCGCATTCTCGGCAGGAACCGCAGGCCACGATGGGCCACGCGGCTTCCCGATCAAGAGCCCGAAATCCGGCACTGATCACCACCCGTCACACGAATCGACTCGCGCGATGCGCCGACCCGTCGCGTTCCCCGGATGTCGAACGCTGCTCCACCTGCGCTGATAGCTTTCGAAGGATGCCTAGGTAGGAAGGGTGCGAACCATGTCCCACCACCTCGATACCCCACTTGCCCGGCAGAACGGGCGCCTCTACATCGACGATCTCTACGTCTTCCAGGGCGACGCGTCGACCGTCTTCATCCTCGACGTCAACTCGACCATCACCGGCCCCGACGTACAGGCGGGGCTGCACCCCGAGGCCCGGTACGAGTTCAAGGTCCACGTCGACGACAGCCCCTTCGAGCAGTTGACCCTGCGTATCGCCGCCGACGCCGAGCCCGACGCCGACGGCAGGCAGACCATCACGGTGTCCAGCCTCACCGGCGACGAGGCTCGCGACGACGGCGCGACGGGCACCGTGCTGGCGACCGGGCGCACCGGCGAGGAGGTCACCGGAGGGGGCGTACGTGTCTGGACCGGCCGGGTCGCCGACCCGTTCTACATCGACCTCGGCCAGCTCGCGACGATCAACGCCGCCGTCGCCCAGGGCAGCAGGATCGACGGCGCGGCCTGGGATCCGCAGCGCGCGACGAACTCGTTCGCGAACACGACCGTGCAGGCGATCGTCGTCGAGGTCTCCCACGAGCATCCGGTGCTGCATCCCGGTGCGCGGGTGGCCGTGTGGGGCGCGACGAAGCTGGCGACCGACGCCGGGGGATGGCGGCAGATCAACCGGTTCGGCCTGCCGATGATGTGGCCGATCTTCTGGCCGACCGACGCGGACTTCTCCAACCCGGCCAACGACCGTCACCCGTCGGAGGACCGCGAGGGCGCGGGCAAGTACATCGCCGACCAGATCGCCGCCGTCGTCGCCGCCAACGGCAACTCAGCCGATCCGCAGGGCTACGGCTGGACCGTCATGCATCGGATCTTTCCCGAGGTGATGCCGTACGTCGTCGGCACTCCGGCCTCGTTCGGGTTCGCGGGCATCAACGGCCGCTCACTCGCCGACAACGCCCCCGAGGTCATGTTCTCCCTGGTCCTGGGCAAAGCCACCCCGGACGGCCTGAGCCCGTCCACCAACGACCGCCTTCGCACCACCGCCTTCCCGTACGTCGTCAAGGCGTAGCGGGGCCGCATGATCGCTGTATCGGGTCATTTCGTCAGGTGAAACCGCAGATCTTGACCCGAAATAGCGATCATCGCCCAACGCGCCGAGAGGGCCAAACCCCCGGCGGCGCCCCGCCTACACTGCACCGGTGCCCCGCGACCTGCGTACCGTTCCGAGTCACTGTCCTGTCTGCGACCCGCCGTCGGCACGCGTACGCCGATGAGTGAGGGCTGTGTCCGGGTGGACCGGTCGGCGGCGTTCGCGGTCAACGGGGTGGGAAGCCGGGAGGGCACGCTGCCGTTTCCGCTGTCGTTCAGTGTCTCGTCGGCCGGGGGCGTGTTCGACGTCGTCGCGGCCGCGGCGAGCGCGTCGGAGCTGGTGGACCTGCTGGCGGCGTACGCCCGGGGGCAGGCGGTGGTGTTGAACGTGGGCACGAACAGCTGGCTGAACGACGACTACGGGCAACTGCCGCTGGGCCGGATCGCGGGGGAGCAGGGTGTCGCCGCGCAGGTGCACGACATCCGCTGGGCGGCAACCCGGTACTGGTCCGATGACCTGTTGGTGATGCCGTGGGCGGAGCTGCCGCGTTTCCTGGACGGGTGGTATCCGTACGACATCGAGATCCTGGATGTGGCCGGAACGCTGACGGCCGCCGAGGTGGCCGAGCTGGCGCTGGCGGTCAACACCCGTGCGCCGGATGCGCCGCTGCTGCCGACCGTCGCCGGTGCGAATCTGTGGTTCGGCGGGCACGACGACTGCTATCTGAACCTGGAGACGGCGTCGGCCGATCTCGTGTCGCTGCTGCTGGCCCGGCTGCTGGCGTTGCGGGCCGGGACGGCGCTGCTGATCGACGGGGACCTGGCGGCGGAGGACGTCGTGGTGCCGCAGCCGCCGGTGGCGCTGGCCGCCGCACTGCTGGCCGTCAGCAGTGCCTGGGTCGGCAGGGTCGCGCAGGTCCGTGCGGGTGCGGTCGAGCTGGCGCTCGCGCCGGTGGACGTCCGCTGGCGGACTGGCAATCAGCTGCCCGGCGACATGCCGTACACGCTGACGCTGGACCTGCCCTCGGGTCGCTGGAGCCAGCACGTCACCGGGGCGATCCGATGATGGTATGACCACAGTGGAATGTCTGCCTGAGCTGGATGTATCCGCGCCGGGAGAGTGAACTGTCCCGATGGGACAGCGGGCCTCTTCTGTACGAGCGCCGTGACCCATAGCATTCTGGGCATGGATGCGTTGAAGCTGACTTCTGTCGGCGGCAAGCGACTCGCCGCCGCACTGGCCACCGCGGTCGCGCTCGCCACGGGTGCCGCCACCATGTCGGCTTCGGCGGCGGCCCCGCTGACGGTCGCCGCAGCACTGTCCGCCCAGGACGGTCGCAGCGCCGCCGTCTCCGGTTACGTCGTCGGGCAGCCGACCGCGACGAACACCGTCATCAAGTCGGGCTTCACCGGCGACACCGCGATCGCGATCGCCGACTCCTCGGCCGAGTCGAGCACGTCGCGCATGCTGTACGTCCAGGTCACCGCCGCCTACCGCGGCGCGTTCGGGCTGCAGAGCAATCCGGGCCTGATGGGTCGGCTGGTCACCGTCACGGGCACGCTGACGGCGTACTTCTCGCACGGCGGGCTCAAGGACCCGACCGCGATGAGCCTCGGCGGCGGCTCGTCGCCGTCACCGGTGCCGACCGGCTCGACCGGGCCGTACGACCCCACGTACTACGCGAGCGCGCTCGGCAAGACCGGGCCCGCGCTGCGGACCGCGCTGCACAACATCATCAAGACGCAGACGAAGATCACGTACACGCAGGTGTGGGAGGGGCTGAAGGCCACCGACCAGGATCCCAACAACGCCGGCAACGTGATCCTGATCTACAGCGGGCGCTCGCAGAGCAAGACGACCAACGGCGGCGGCGTCAACGACTGGAACCGCGAGCACGTCTGGGCGCAGTCGCACGGCGACTTCGGCACCGCGACCGGCCCCGGCACCGACCTGCACCACCTGCGCCCCGAGGACGTGACGGTCAACTCGACCCGTGGCAACAAGGACTTCGACCTGGGCGGCTCGGCGGTGGGCGAGGCACCGGGCAACTACACCGACACCGACTCGTGGGAGCCGCGCAACGCGGTCAAGGGCGACATCGCCCGGATGCTGATGTACATGGCCATCCGGTACGAGGGCGAGGACGGCTGGCCGAACCTGGAGCTGAACAACTCCACCAGCAACGGGTCGGTGCCCTACATCGGCAAGCTGTCGGTGCTGCTGCAGTGGAACCAGCAGGATCCGCCGGACACCTTCGAGAAGCGCCGCAACCAGGTCATCTACAACAACTGGCAGCACAACCGCAACCCGTTCATCGACCACCCGGAGTGGGCGGCGGCGATCTGGAGCTGACCCGTCCGGCGGCCGCGGTGCGTTAGCGCCGAGCCACCATCATGATCACGTCACCGGGATCGAGTGCGGCTGCCGCCAGGCCGGGTCCTCGGCGTCATCGCACCAGACCTGCGATCAGGTTGATCGCGCCCGCGACGATCACCACCCCGAACAGGTAGGCCACCAACGCGTGCACCAGGACGGTCCGCCGTACCCGGCGGTCGCGCAGCGTCGTGTCCGACACCTGGTAGGTCATGCCGATGGTGAACGCCACGTACGCGAAGTCGCGGTAGTCGGGCTGGTCGGACTGGTCGGATCCGAACTGGATCGCCCCACCCTGCGTCCGGAAGTACAGGTGGGCGTAGCGCAGCGTGAACACCGTGTTGACCACGACCCAGGACATGATGACCGTCGACCCGGCGACGGCGACGAACACCCCGCGCGACGACCCGCTGGTCAGCCCGGCGAGCCGCAGGGCGACGAACACCCCGGTCAGGCTGGCCACGCTCGCCGCGAGCAGGAGCAGCGTGGCGGAGCCCCTGCTCTCGTCCTCGCGTACGGCGAGTTTGCGGGTGGTGCTGCTGCTCGCCTTGATGATCATCGGCCAGGTGGCGAGCAGGAACGTCAGTGCCATCACGTTCCAGCCGCCGATCGCGGCCAGCTCCCAGGTAGTGATCATGGCCAGTCCCGCGCCGGCGAGCAGCCCGAGGCAGGCGACGACGGCCGCGCGGCGCAGCGCCGGGGCGTGCCAGCCCAGCCAGCGGTGGTAGAACGTGGGGGACGGGACGTCGGCCATGTGTCCAGTTTCCACGATCGGGTGGGGACTCGCGGTCGTGGCGGCTCACTCCGCCTCGCACACGGCGTACTGGGTGTCCTGCTTGGCGGTGTACATGGCCAGGTCGGCTCGGCGCAGGGTGGCGTCGGCGGGTTCGCCGGGGCGGCGCAGCGCCACCCCTGCGCTGACCGCGCCGCCGGTCTCGCGGGCGGCGGCGACCAGCCGGTCGGCGACCCGCACCGCCTCGGCGGCGTCGGGTACGTCGAGGACCGCCACGAACTCGTCGCCGCCGACGCGGAACAGCTCGTCGCCCTCGCGCAGGCAGGCGCGCATGGCCGCGGCCAGTGAGACGAGCACCCGGTCGCCTTCGGCGTGGCCGAGCCGGTCGTTGATCTGTTTGAAGTTGTCGACGTCGATGACGAGCAGCGCCGTGCGGCCGACCCTGGCCCTGGCCAGGCGTTTGGTGAACGGGCCGAGGTGGCGCAGCCCTGTCAGGGGGTCCGTTTCGGCGAGGGACTGCAGCTGGTGCACGGTTTCGAGGCGTTCGTAGCATTCGGCGGCGTTGGCGGTCAGCAGTTCCAGCACGGTGACGGTGCTCGGCTCGACGCGTACCTCCAGCTCGTCCATGACCAGCATCGCGACCTCCAGCCGGGGGTCGAACGCAGTCGCGCGGACCGGGAAGGCGAGTAGCGTCCGCACCCCGGCCCGCACGAGCGGTTCGAAGCCGCGGACGTCCTCGCTGTCGGGGTCGCCGAGGGTGTGCGAGGCGCCGTGCCGGCAGACGGCGTCGACGAGCGCCGACAGCACGTCGGGCGGCAGCTCGGCGACGCGGGCGGGCAGGTCGCGGGCCCCGGCGGCGACGTGGGCGGCGCTGGTGCGCAGCGGAGTCCGGGGCTGGCCGGGCGGGGTGATCCGCCGGGCCAGGACCGTCGCGCTGCCCAGGCCGGTGAGTTCGACGGCGGCCCGGCAGACCAGTGCGGCCAGCTCCGCGCCGCTGCCGGCTGCCGCGAAGCCGAGCGTATGGCGCAGCAGCAGCTCCGCCGCCGACTCGGCGGGCAGCCCGCCGAGCTCGTCGATCCGGTGCCGCAGCCGCCGCCCGACCTCGGCCAGCTCGGTCGCCCACTGCACCGGGTCGGCGACGACGTGGTCGAACTCGATGTTGACGACGCCGATGGGCTGGTCGGTGGGCTCGCTGAGCGGGGCGCAGACCACGGAGCCGACGGGGCGGCCGGCGTGCAGACCGGCGTACGCGACGGAGGCGTCGTGGATCGCGGCGGGCCGACCGGTGGCGAGCACGTGGCCGACGACGCCGTAGTGGCTCGGCACGGCGGCGGGGGCCTGCCACGCGCCGCTGAACGCGACGACCGACAGCTGGCCGGGGCCGAGCAGCAGCACGTCGACGGCGGCTCCGGTGTGGCCGTGCAGCACCGACACCGCGGCGTTGCAGGCGCGCACGACCGTGTCGCAGCTCGCGGCGACGTCGGCCACGTCGTCGATGACACCCCTACCGAGCAGGCGACCCGTCATGTCCTGCGGTTTCCCCCGATGTCGCAGATCGTCCTCAGCGTAGTGGCGGATCGGGATCGGCGTCGGCGTTCCCGCGCGGCCACCCGGTCGGCTGCCGGAGTCCGGGCGTGCCCGCTGCGGTTATCCTGCGCGGGTGTCGGATTCCCCGGAGCGGCCGCTGCTGTTTCTCGACGTCGACGGGCCGCTGATCCCGTTCGGCGTCACCGTGCCGCCCAGCAGCGCGGAACCGCCGCTGGACGATGCGCATCCGCTGCTGTCGCGGCTCGATCCCGGGCATGGCCGCGCGCTGGCGGACCTTCCGTGCGAGCTGGTCTGGGCCACGACGTGGGGGGATGATGCCAACGAGGTGATCGCGCCCCGGCTGGGCCTGCCGCGGCTGCCGGTCGTCGACTGGCCGGACGAGGACGACCCGCGCGACGGCGTGCACTGGAAGACCCGTGGCCTGGTCGCCTGGGCGGCGGGGCGGGACTTCGTCTGGGTCGACGACGAGCTGACCGGCCACGACCGCACCTGGGTCACGGCCAACCATGAGGGCCGCGCCCTCCTGCACCGCGTCGACCCGCGCCGCGGCCTGACCTCCGCCGACTTCGCCGCGATCGCCGCCTGGCTGGCCGCCCGCTGACGAAGATCGCCGTCTCCGGTCGGGAAGTGAGGCGGGACCTCACCTTTCGACCGGAAACGGCGATCTTGATAAGGGGACCGCGCGGGGCGCGGGCCGGAGGTTAGATGCGGTAGATGGCCAGGCCCATGATGGCGGGCTTGCCGTAGGCGCCGGTGACGTTGACGTTGAGGACGCCGTCGGTCACCGTGATGGTGTACGCGCCGTTCTCGCGCCAGTGGCCCAGGGCCAGGTCACCGAGGTTGCTCGCCTTGAGGACGCCTTCCAGGGTGACGTTGAACCGGCGGGTGTTGCCCTGCACGGACTCCATCTCCCAGACGTACACCTGGTAGGTGCCGTTGGCGACGGTCTGCGACATGGAGATGGTGCCCAGGTCCGTGCCGAGCAGGCCGGTGTGGAGCATGTCCACGGTGGCCGAGTCGGGCAGCGGGCTGGGCGTGACGGTGTTGGTGTGGGCGGTGCCGCCGGTGACGGCGAACCCGGTGGACTGGGCCGTGGTCTGGCTGACCCACTGGTTGCCCTCGACGACGACCGCGGGCCCGTTCAGGTTGATCCCCTTGACGAAACCGGTGGCCGGCGGCGTGGACGGGGACGGCGAGGCGGGCGGTGCCGACGGTGACGGGGAGGTGGTGGACCCGCCGGTGACCACGGCGCGGTCGAGGGTGACGACCGTGCCGGAGGCGCTGGCGTTCTTGGTGCCGGTGTTGCGGATCCGCAGCGTGTGGTTGCCCGCGGACAGCACCGGGCTGGTCCAGACCGCCACGTCGCCGGTCTTGGTCGCGGAGTAGAGGTCGACGTTGGTCTCGGTGCCGCCGTCGATGGACACCGCGGCGATGCCGTGGCTCGCGCCGGTGACGGCCCGGTAGACGACCCGGGTGCCGTTGAAGGCCAGGGTGGCGGTCTCACCGGCGGTGAGGCTCCAGCTCTGGCTGGCGTTGTAGAACGTGGCCGGGGCGGTCTCGTTGCAGCCGGTGCAGTGGGTCCAGCCGCTGTAGTTCCACTGGTTCTGCCCGGTGCCCTGGATGGAGTCGTCGACGTTGACCGTGCCCGGGGGCGGCGGCGACGCGCTCGGCGACGGCGACGGCGAGGCCGGGGGAGAGGGCGCCGGTGACGACGGCAGGACGCCGCCGTTCTTCGCGGTCAGGCGTGCGGCCTGGTTCGCGAACATCTGGTACGCCGGGTCGTACTGCGCCTTGGACGTGTCGGGTTCGCCGTAGATGGAGAAGCCTTCGCCGTTGTCGGGCGGCCAGATGAACGTGGCGGGGTTGACGTTGTCGTCCTGCGGGTGCGGCCGGGTCGCCGGGGGCACGACCTTGCCCTCGACCCGCCAGGACAGCCAGCCCGCGCAGTCGTTGTTGTTGTAGATCGTGTCGGCCCAGCCGCTGTAGATGTTCGACCGGGTGACCTTCTCCGCCGCGCTGCGGGCCGGGTAGGCGAACTCCTGCATGAGCACAGGTTTGCCGCTGGCCACCGCCGTCGCGCAGTGCTGGTTGATCAGGTTGTTGACCTGCGCGGGGGAGATGTTGTGGTAGGTCGGGTAGGTGTGCCAGGTCTGGAAGTCGATCGCCGGGACGTTGGCCGCCTCGGTGTTCGGGTCCGAGCCCGCCTGCCCGCCGTAGAAGCCCTCGCTGCCGGTGGTGACCAGCTGCTGGGCGCCCTGGGCCTTGATGTACGACGCCATCTCCTGGAACCAGCCCTGGGCCAGCGACACCGAGCTGACCTCGGGCTCGTTCATCAGGTCCCAGGCGAAGATGGTCGGGTCGTCCTTGTACTTCACGCCCGTGATGCTGTTGGTGCGGTTCAGTACGAAGCTGACCCAGTCCTTGTACAGCTGCTTGGTGCGGGGGTCGCTGTAGAAGAACGTGTAGCGCTGGGCGTGGCTGGACCCGTTGTAGCCGGGGATGTACCACGAGTTGATCTGCTGGGTGCCGCCCGCCCACTGCCAGAAGTCCATCATCGCGATGTTGAGCTTCAGGCCGAGCTGCCCGGCCTTGGCGATGACGTAGTCGTAGCGGCCCAGCCCGTTGACGGTGCTCGGGTTGAACGCGTACGTGTTGGTGGCCGTGTCCCAGTAGATCAGGTACGTGCCGTGCATGCCCATGTTGGACGCGTCGCCGGTGCTGTTCGGGTTCCAGATGTGCGGCTTGGTGGTGCCGTCCAGTGACCCGGTGACCGAGTGCAGGATGCCGCGTACGACGTTGTAGTTGCTGGCGTCGGCGTAGCCGAGCATCGAGTCGACCTCGGCGCGGGTGCCCCAGCCGAGGTAGTGGCTGTTGGTGCCCGCGACGTAGAACGGCTTGCCGTCGAGCATGAACTTCGTGCCGGAGGTGGTGACGAAGCCGGGGGCGGCGTTCGCCTTGTTGCCGACGAGCAGTGGTAGTGCCACGGCGAGGACCATCGCAATCATGAGCGGGATGGCGAGCCGGTTGAGCCGAAGAGCTTTCATGCAGGTCTCCTACCTGTGCTCCTGGTGCTCTGGGGGGAGCGCCGCGTCCGGGGCCGGGCGCCCCGAACACGACGTGCTTCGATTAATGCGCATCTTTCAACCAATACGGACACAGGCGTCCCCGGGTCCGGTTCTTGCTACGCCCGTCAGCCGGCTGCGGGCGGGTCCAGTGGCGGGATGGCGTTCGCGGCGATGACCTGCCGGAACCAGTGGCCGCTGTTCTTGATGGTGCGGTGCTGGGTGTCGCGGTCGACGTGGATGAGGCCGAAGCGCTGGCTGTAGCCGTACACCCACTCGAAGTTGTCGATCAGGGACCACATCACGTAGCCGCGCACGTCGACGCCGTCGCCGATGGCGTCGTGCAGGGCGGCCAGGTGCGCGTGCAGGTAGGCGACCCGGCCGGCGTCGTCGACGCTGCCGTCGGGGCCTACCTGGTCGGCCGAGGCGACCCCGTTCTCGGCGATGATGATCGGCACCGGGCCGTAGTCGTGGCGGATGCGGTTGAGCAGCTCGCGCAGCGCGCCCGCGTCGACGACGCCGTGGATGGTCGACGGGCCGTCGGCGGGGGCGATGTGCACCAGGCCGTCGCTGCCGACCCAGCGGTTGTACGGGTCGGCGGGACCGGGACCGGCGGCGACGTACAGCGGCGTGTAGTAGTTCACGCCCAGCAGGTCGATCGGCGCGGTGATCGTGGCCAGGTCGCCGTCGTGCACGAAGCCCCAGTCGGTGACGTGCGCGGTGTCGGCGATCAGGTCGGCCGGATACTCCCCGCGCAGCAGCGGATCGAGGAAGATCCGGTTGCGCAGCGCGTCGGCCCGGCGCACCGCGTCGCGGTTCTCGGGGGTGTCGACGGGGGTGCGGACCGGGGCCGGGTTGAGCGCGACCGACACCTGGGCGGTGGCGGGCAGGGCCGCGCGCAGTGCCTGTACGCCCAGGCCGTGCGCCAGATTCAGGTGGTGCGCCACGGTCAGCGCGGTGGCGTCGTCGGCGACGCCCGGCGCGTGGATGCCGGAGGCGTGGCCGAGGAACGCGGTGCACCACGGCTCGTTCAGCGTGATCCACAGCGGCACCCGGTCGCCGAGGCGCGCCGCGACCAGTGCCGTGTAGTCGGCGAATCGCTCGGTCATGTCGCGGTTCGCCCAGCCGCCCGCGTCCTGCAGCACCTGCGGATGGTCCCAGTGGTACAGGGTCAGCATGGGCTCGACGCCGTTGTCGAGCAGTTCGTCCACCAGCCGCGAGTAGAAGTCCAGCCCCTTGGTGTTGGCCGCGCTGCGCCCGTCGGGCTGCACCCGCGGCCAGGACACCGAGAAGCGGTACGTGGTCAGGCCCAGCCGGGCCATCAGCGCCACGTCGTCGCGGTAGCGGCGGTAGTGGTCGACGGCGAGGTCGGCGCGGTCGCCGTTGTCCACCCGACCGGGGACGGCGGTGAAGGTGTCCCAGACCGACGGCGTCCGCCCGTCGGCGTCCAGGGCGCCCTCGACCTGGAACGCCGCGGTCGCCGCGCCCCAGCGGAATCCCGCGGGGAACTCCGGAGGTGCGTGGCGGCGGTCGGGCGCGGTCTCCGTGGGGGCGGTCATCGGCGGCACTCCTTGGGGGTCAGGGCCCTGTCGGGCGGTCAGCGCGTGCGGTACACCCCGGTGCTGCCGCGGGGCAGCAGCCGGTAGGGCTCGGCGGGCTGGGACTCGGCTCCCGGCCCGGCGTCGATGGCGGCGAACAGCATCCGCGCCGCCTGCGCGCCCCGGCCCGGAATGTCGTGGGCCAGCGCGGTCAGCTTCGGGTTGACCAGGCGGCACAGCCGGGAGTCGTTGAACGCGACCAGCGACAGCTCGTCCGGCACGGACAGGCCCATCTCCAGCGCCACTTCGAGTCCGGTCACCGCGGTCAGGTCGGTGTGGTAGATGATCGCGGTCGGCCGGTCCGGTGCGGCCAGCAGCCGCCGGGTGGCCTGCGCGCTGTCCTCGTCGGAGAAGTCGGCGCGCACCGTCACCGGCTCGGGCAGGCCGCGCAGGCGGCACACCTCGTGCAGGGCGGTGGTGCGGTCCACGATGTGGCGCATGTTCGGGTCGCCCGCGACGTGCGCGAGGCGGCGGTGACCCAGTGCGGCCAGGTATTCGACCACGTCGGTCATGCCGGCGGCGTCCTGCGACCAGATGCTCGGCAGCGAGCCGGTCCCGGCCGGTCCGCCGATGACGACGGCGGGCAGGTGCAGGTCCTCCAGCACCCCGACGCGCGGGTCGTCGTCGAGCAGGTTGAGCACGATGACGCCGTCGACGCGGTGCTCGGCCCACCAGCGGCGGTAGGTGGCGATCTCGGCCTCGGTGTCCTCGACGACCTGCAGGTTCAGGCCGCAGGAGCGGGCCGACAGCTCGGACTCCAGGCCGCTGATCAGCTCCATGGTGAACGGCTCGGCCCCGAGCAGCCGCGCGGGCCGCTGCAGGGCCAGGCCGATCGCCCCGGCCCGGCCGCCGCGCAGGGCGCGGGCCGCGCTGTGCGGCCGCCAGCCCAGTTCGGACGCCACGGCCAGGACCCGCTGGCGGGTCTCCTCGGAGACGCCGGGCTGGTCGTTGAGCGCGAACGAGACCGCCGACCGGGAGACCCCCGCGCGGCCGGCGATGTCGGCGATGGTCGGGCGCTTCACGGCCGTCCTCCGTTCCGCATGGGCAGCTCCCTCGTTACTAAACCGATTTCGTTACGGACCGGGACAGTAGCAGCGCTCTCCGTCGTGCGGAAGACCCCGGTCGATCGGGTTCCGGTGCTCCCGGATCCGTTGTGCCCGTGCGAATACTCGTTCATCTGCGGTGATACTCCTCTGGGGACATGGCGTAAAAGTTTCCGGCGTAACACGGTGTTGACGTACCTGTGGGCGCGGGCTATGGTCCCGGTCACTGTTTCGATTTAGTTCAACATCGCGTCTGATGGATCGCGACAGGGCCGCCGGGGGATTCACTCCGGGGGTCCGCTCGATGCCGGTCGGACGCAACGCTTCCGCACCTCTCCACGCGCATCGCACCTCACAGGAGTTCACTATGGAGCATGCTCGATCCAGGAAGTTCCGCCGGAGGCCCGGCGCCGTCCTGACCGCGCTGCTGCTGGCCGCCTCGCTCGTCACCGCGGGCTGCGGCAGCGGCGACGAGCCCGAGGCCACCGACGGCCCGGTCACCATCAGCTGGGGCTGGTGGAGCAACACCCCCGAGAAGGACGCGCTCTACCGCAAGTGGCTCGACGGCTTCGAGGCCGCCAACCCGAACATCAAAATCAAGTCCGAGTTCCTGCCCTGGGACGCGTACTGGGACAAGGTGAAGACCACCACCGCCGGCGGCAACGCCTACGACGTGGTCGGCCTGTGCTCCTGCTTCGCCGCGTCGTACTTCGACAACGAGGTCTTCGCCGACCTCAAGAAGATGGACGGCTACGCCGACGCCACCAAGGGCGCCCAGCCCGGCCCGGTCGGCGTGTTCGGCTGGAAGGACAAGCAGTACGCGATGCCCGTCGGCATCTCCGTGCCGCTGGTCGGCTACAACAAGGACCTGTTCAAGGCCGCCGGGGTGGCCACGCCCGACCCGTCGGTGCCGATGACCTTCGACGCCTTCAAGGAGATGGCCAAGAAGCTCACCAAGGTCAACGCGGCCGGCAAGGTCACCCAGTACGCCCTGCACCCGGGCAGCATCAACTTCTGGGAGTCGCTGATCGCGATGCGCGGCGGCTCGATGTACGACAACTTCGTCAGCCCGACCAAGGTCACCGTGAACAGCCCGCAGGGCATCGCGGGCCTGGCCGACTACGCCAGCCTGTTCACCGACAAGATCGTGCCGCCGATCGACGAGCAGCGCGAGAACCAGTGGCTCAACGGCGACCTGGACAGCCTGCGCACCGGCAAGGTCGCCATGGCCCGCGTCGGCCCGTGGAACTTCGCCGACATCGCCGCCAAGTCCCCGAACATCGGCGTCTTCCCGCTGCCGAAGATCGGCGACAGCCTGGTCCTCTACTCCGGCGCCAACGGGTACGCGATCTCCGGTGAGAGCGAGCACCCCAAGGAGGCCTGGGCGTTCCTGAAGTGGATGCTCAAGACCGAGAACCAGGTCGAGTTCGCGAAGTTCAGCGACGTGCCCGTCGACGTCGAGGCGCTGAAGAAGCTGCCCGAGTTCATCACCCCGAAGGACTTCGCGCCGACCCTGCTGGCCTCCGTGCCCGCCTTCCGCCCCGGTCTGCTGACCGTCAAGGAGGAACTGGGCAAGGACGTCGGCCTGATCATCGACGATCTCGGCCGTGGCAAGCTCACCCCCGAGCAGGCCGCCGGTGAGATCGAGAAGAAGGGCAACGCGCTGCTGACGCAGTAGCCCTTCGCCGGTGCCGCCCCACACGCGCGGGGCGGCACCGGCCGGGCCCGGCCACCACGGGGGCGGCCGGGCCCACCACCCCGCCCGACCCCATCCGCGCCCGTTCGGCGCAGGTTCCGACCGGAGGCGTACCCCATGACCATGGCTCTTGACCCGCAGCGGCAAAAGCGCCGCTGGTGGCGGCGGGAGGGGGTGCAGGGATACCTCTACATCAGCCCGTGGCTGCTCGGCTTCCTCATGTTCGGCGTCGCGCCGCTGATCGCCGCGTTCATGACCAGCCTGTCCAAGGCCAACGTGTTCCGCACGATCCGGTTCGTGGGCACCGACAACTACTCCAAGATCCTCACCGACGACCCGGTGTTCGCGACCATCGCCGGGAACATGCTGATCTACGTCATCGGCTCGACGGTCATCTCGATCGGGCTGGGCCTGATCCTGGCGCTGCTGCTGTTCAAGGACTTCCGCGGCAACCACGTCTTCCGCACCCTGATCTACGTGCCGAGCCTACTCGTCGGCATCGCCACCGCGTACCTGTTCAAGCAGGTGTTCCGGGGCGGCGAGGTCGGCCTGGCCAACATGTTCCTCAGCGTGTTCGGCACCGAGCCGGTCAACTGGCTCGGTGACTCCGACAAGCCCTGGCTGGCCCTGGTCGCGCTGATCCTGGTCAACATCTGGTTCACCGGCGGCACCATGCTGATCTTCCTGGCCGGCCTCAAGGGCATTCCGGCCAGCTACTTCGAGGCCGCCCGCGTCGACGGGGCCGGGCCCTGGCAGATGTTCCGCAAGGTGACCCTGCCGCTGCTGTCGCCGGTCATCGTGTTCAACACCGTCATGGCGCTGATCGGGCACATCCAGGTCTTCGAGACCCCGCTCGCGTTCGCCAACAGCGGCGGCGTCGCCACCGGCAACCCGCTGGGCTACGAGAACAGCCTCGGCACGTTCGTGACCTACCTGTACGTCAAGGGCTTCGTCTACCAGGACATGGGCTACGCCTCGGCGCTGGCGTTCATCATGTTCGCCGCCACCCTGGTGCTGACCGGCCTGGTGCTCTGGCTGGCCCGGCGCTTCACCGCGTACGGCGACGCCGACCAGAACTGATCCGGAGGACTGCCATGCAAGACCTGTTGGAGCGCCCCGCCACGACACCCGTCCCGCCCGCGACGAGCACCCTCAAGCGCCGCCGCAACAGCCGGGCACGCTGGGAGCTGACCGCGCGCGTCGCCGCGCTGAGCCTGTTCTGCCTGCTGCTGCTGTTCCCGTTCGTATGGCTGGTGTCGCAGTCGCTCAAGGACACCAACCAGTACTTCGCGGTGCCGTTCGAGTGGATCCCCAGCCCGTTCCGCTGGGAGAACTTCAGCGACGTCATCTTCAAGTACGACTTCCTGCACTACATCGGCAACAGCCTGTGGCTCGCGGTGTACGCCGTCGTGGTCAACATCCTGTCGTCGTCGTTCGTCGCGTACGGCTTCTCCCGCTTCCGCTTCCCCGGCCGCAACGCGCTGTTCATGGTCGTGCTCGCCACGATGATGCTGCCCGGCCAGGTCATGACCATCTCGCTGTACCGCTTCTACCGCGAGATCGGCTGGATCGACACCTTCTACCCGCTGCTGATCCCGAAGCTGTTCGGGGCCGCGTTCGAGATCTTCCTGTTCCGGCAGTTCTTCCTCAGCCTGCCGCGCGAGGTCGACGAGGCCGCCCGCATCGACGGCTGCGGCACCCTGCGCACCTGGTGGCACATCATCCTGCCGCAGTCCAAGCCGGTCATCATCGTGGTCGCGGTGTTCACGTTCCTGGGCAGCTGGCGGGAACTGTTCGGCCCGCTGATCTACCTGACCGGCGAGGAGAACCGCACCCTGCCCCTGGGCCTGCTGTACTTCACCTCGCCGTTCGGCTCGTCGCTGCCCATGCTCATGGCGGCCATCGTCATCTCGCTCATCCCACCCGTCGTCCTGTACGCCCTCGGGCAGAAGTACATCGACAAGGGCGTCGCCATCGCGGAGATCAAATGAACGCCCCCCAGCCCGTCGCGGCCCAGGTGCCGCTGGACCGCTCGGCCCTGCCCGCGCCCGTCCTCGACGCCGAACCCGAACTCGTCGAGCTGTACTGGGCCGCGTGGGAGCTGGCCTACCAGCACGTCGTCACGCGGGAGGGGGCGCCGCGCTCGCCGTACATGGACGAGGGGTTCGATCCGGACACCATCTGGATCTGGGACACGTGCTTCATGGCGCACTTCTGCAAGTACGCCCCCGACCTGTTCCCGGGGGTGGAGAGCTTCGACAACTTCTACCGCCCGATGTACGACGGTGAGCCGACGTCCCTGAAGATCCACCATCCGGACAACCCGCCGCTGTTCGCCTGGTCCGAGGCCGAATACGTGCGTCACACCGGTGACCTGGACCGGGTCCGCTGGCTGCTGCGCGACCGTGCCTACCTGCAGCAGCACTTCGCGTTCATGGAGGGCACCGCGGCGGGCAGCCGCTTCCCACACAGCAACATCGCGACGACGATCGAGCGCGTGCCGCGCGGCTACCTGTGGGAGGGCGTGACCAGCGGCATGGACAACACGCCGCGCGCGCCGATCCAGGGCGAGCACGGCACGTCGGGCGGCATCCTGTGGTTCGACGTCGCGGCCCAGCAGGCCCTGTCGGCCCGCTCGATCGCGGACCTGGCCCGGCTCATCGGCGAACTCGACCTCGCCGCCGAATACGACGCGCACCACGCGCGGCTCGTCGCGCTGGTCGACGACTTCTGGTCGGCGTCGGACGGCTGCTACTTCGACCGCTTCAGCGAGGCCCCGCACGACTTCCACCGGGTACGCACTCCCGCGGTGTACTGGCCGCTGCTGGCCGGAGCCTGTGACGCGGACCAGGCCGACGCGCTGGCGGCGGCGCTGGCCGACCCTTCCTGTTTCGGGGGAGAGGTGCCCTGGCCGTCGGTCGCGCGGGACGACCCCGCGTTCCGGCCCGACGGGATGTACTGGCGGGGCGGGGTGTGGATTCCCGTCGCCTATGCGAGCGCCCGTGCCCTGGCCGACCACGGCCACGCGGACCTGGCCCATCGCGCGTCCCTCGACCTGATCCGCCACATGGCGCGCACGTGGTCGTCATACTCTCCGTCGACGATCTGGGAGGCGTACTCGCCGACCCGCCCGGCCCCGTCCACGGCCAAGGACGACCGCACCCCGGTGCGTCCCGACTTCTGCGGCTGGTCGGCCCTCGCCCCGATCTCGATGCTCATCGAGCACGTCCTCGGCTTCCGCGTAGACGCCCTGACCAGCACCGTCCACTACCGCCCCCACCTGCCCGGCCGCACCGGCATCCGCAACCTCCGCGTCGGCGACACCCGCGTCACCCTCATCTCCGACGACACCACCCTCACCGTCACCACCTCCGCCCCCATCACCCTCTCTCTGCCCGACCGCACCATCCCCCTCCTCCCCGGCCACCACACGCTCTGAGGAAAGGAAGGACACGCCGCTGCTTGCCGTTGCCGCATGGCGTGGCCGCTACAAGATCTGTTTTTGTGGACGCTGAGTGCCCCCAGAGGGGCAGCAGGCGTCCGCAAAAACAGATCTTCGTCGAGTAGCGGCGCGTGAGCCACGGGATGCCGGGTCCGTCGCTGTTCGACCCGGCTCAGGTGTGGGAGGTGACGGCGGTTGTCCCGGGACGAGCGAGGCCGGAAGGCACGCCGGAGAGCAAGACCGGACCGGACTCAGTCCGCAGCGGGCAGTGCATCCAGCCGGCTGGTCACGCGCTGCGCCACGCCCGCCATGGTGCGGTCGAACTCGGCGGCGAGGTCGAAGTCGTAACGGTGGGCCAGTACCAGCACCGACCACAGGCAGTCGGCCAGTTCGTGCGCCAGCGCCTCCCGGCCGCCGGGCAGGTGCCCTTGCATCACCTATACCGATGTGAAGGTGCCCTTCCTTTCCAGCGCGGGCAGGGATTGCCAGGTGACGGGCAGGTGGCGCATGACCAGGGCGCTGTCGAGGGCGATGGTTCCGGCGGGGAAGAGGTGGGGGTCGTCGTAGTAGGACGAGGCGGCGTGGAGGATGTCGGCGGGTTCGAGGTGCCAGCGGGTGGCGACCAGGCGCAGGCCCTCGTGGATGCCGGGGTGGCGGGACGGGGAGTAGCCGTCCGAGCCGGTGCGGAAGAAGCGCGAGGCGTCGGCGAGGTCGCTGAACAGGGCGCTGCCGGTGAGGTGGTCGGTGATGCGGGCGTGCACGTCGACGTATGCCTCGTCGTCGGTCGAGCGGAAGGACACCCGCAGGTCGGTGTCGGTCTCGGCGACGGTGAAGATCGAGCGGTGGTGCCAGCCGGGGTAGAGCCGTCCGCCGAGCGCGACGGTCGCCCGGGAGTGGCTGTCGCGGCGGGGGATGAACACGCCGGTGCGCTCGCCCTCGGGGGTGTCCCACGCGACGGAGATCCGGTGCGCGCCGTTCTCGGTGGGGCGCAGGCCGGTGGCGTACGGCATGCCGGGTAGCCGGGTGCCGCCGAGCCGGATCAGGCAGATGCCGACAACGGCCGAGCCGTGTACGAGCTGTGGCCGGAAGGGCTCGGGCAGCATCCGGGCGACCAGGTCGGGGTCGGCGCGGTAGTTCACCAGCAGGCGGCGCTGGATCTCGCTCTGCAAGCGCGGCAGCTTCACGGCAGCTCCTTCAGTGTTTGAGCGTGTGCTCAAACGGCACTGTAGGCTTGTTTGAGCAAATGCTCAAGGGCGTTGTGGGCCAGGTGACATCCGCCGTACGGCAGCGGCGGCGCACCCCGGAGAGGGTGCGCCGCCGCCGTCGTGTCAGAGGCCGTGAGCGGCCTACTCGAGTGCGAACTCCAGTGCGTACTCGAGAGCGAACTCCAATGCGGACATGGTGAACACCACCTTCCGAAGGATGCCTGACGTGCGTGAACTCAGCTTCCTGCGCGTGCAACTAAGTGTCAAGCAACTAGATATTTAAATTGATTACGATCCGGCCAACTGATCCAGTGGTACGGCCTTCGCGATCGCCTCGTTGCCCGCGTCGTTGGGGTGGATGTGGTCGCCGCTGTCGTACGCCGCCCGCAGCTTCGCGCTCGCGTCCGGGTCGCGCAGCACCGCGTCCAGGTCGATCACGTCGTCGAACTGCGCGCTGTCGCGCAGGTAGGCGTTCACCGCCAGCCGGGTGTTCTCCTTGCCCGGCGTCCACGAGCTGAACCCCTGGAACGGCCCCAGCGTGCAGCCGATCACCCGCAACCCCAGCTCACGGGCCTGCGTGGCCAGCTGGCGCAGCCCGAAGATGATCCGTTCGGGAGACTCGTCGTAGATCTGGATGTCGTTGATGCCGAGCGCGACGACGACCGTGTGCACGCCGGTCTGCCCAGGGCCGTCGCGCAGAAATCTGGCCAAACCGTTCACGCCCAGCTCGGGAAAGCCGATCTCGGATCCGTCGTGGGTCAGCGCGTTGCCGGCCAGGCCCAGGTTGAGTACGGCCGGGTCGGCCTCGCCCGCGTCGTCGTGCAGCCGGGCCGACAGGTAGTCCGTCCAGCGCCGGTGCAGGCCCAGCGTCGAGCCGTTGGCGGCGGTCAGCGAGTCGCCGATGACCGCCACGGCTCCGGCGTCGTGGGCGGTGCGCACGTCCACGCCGCTGAGGAAGAACCAGTAGTTGCGGCTGTCGGTGACCGCGTACTCGGCCTTGGCAGCCTGGTCGCCCGCGCCGACGTACGCCGGTTCACGCGCGTTGAACTGGAAGCTCACCGGACCGGTCGCCACCGGCAGGAACACGCTGACGGTCAGCTCCTGCAGGGCCTGCACGCCCATCGGGACCGGGTCGCTGAGCACCTGCCCGCCCTTGGGCACGGTGACCTGCTGGCGTCCGTCGAAGGTCAGCTCGCGCAGGGTGGCCGGCTGGATCTGCGGGGTGTCGTTGGCGACCGGCAGGGCCAGGGTCGCCCGGCCGACGGTCAGCGGCTGCGTGCCGAACACGTTCGACAGCCGGATGCGGGCCTGGTCGCCGCCGACCGAGGCGCGTACGGTCATGCGTACCGTCTGGTTGGTGAAGCCCTTGGCGGCGATGCCGCCACCGGCCGGGGCGAGCGCGGTCGCCCAGGTGCCCACCCAGCCCTCGCCCGGTGCGGCCTGCGCGGGTTCGCCCGACCGGCCCCAGGCGACGGCCAGGGTGAGCGCGGTGGCGACGAGCACGGCGGCCGCGACGGCGACCCGCCGCTGCGAGGGGCTGGCCACGGACATCGACCTCCAGGAGGGACCTTGCGCGCCGTCGCGCGATGTCCGGGTAGGAGGTCATCAAAGTCCGACCGGCGCACGTACGTCAATACGTCGATCATCCGAGTGGAGTGGAGACCGGACCCCCGGCCGCGTTGGGGCGCAGGGGCGGGGGTCCGGTGACTTCGGTGGGGTGCTCAGCCGGAGATCGCGGCGTGCATCTCCCAGATCATGACCTCGGCGGCCGTGCTCGCGGTGATCCGCTGGCCGCCGGTGGCGGTCAGCCGCACCGAGTCACCCTGGGCCAGCGGGCCCGCCTGCTCCACGGTCACCGCGCCGCGCGCCACGAACAGGTGCAGGTACGGCGCGTTCGGCAGCTGGACGCTGTCGCCCGCCTGCAGCCGCGCGACGTGCAGCGCCGCGTGGCGGTTGCGGATCCGGATCGCGGACGCGCCGGAGTGCTGCTTCATGCCGGAGGCCACCGTCACCAGGCCGCCGCGCAGCAGCTCGTCGTCGATCTCCAGCTGCTCGTAGCCGGGCTTGATGTTGTCGGTGTCGGGCACCACCCACATCTGGATGAAGTGCACCGGGTCGGCGTGCCGGTCGCCGTCGAGCCGCCAGGAGTCGTTCTTCTCCGAGTGCTGGATGCCGCTGCCCGCGCTCATCCGCTGGGCCAGGCCCGGGTAGATGATGCCGTTGTGCCCGGTGGAGTCCTGGTGCACCAGCGAGCCGCGCAGCACCCAGGTCACGATCTCCATGTCGCGGTGCGGGTGGGTCTCGAAGCCGAAGCCGGGCTTGACGATGTCGTCGTTGTTGACCAGCAGCAGCCCGTGGTGGGTGTTGCGCGGGTCGTAGTGGCGCCCGAACGAGAACGAGTGCTTGGAGTCCAGCCAGCCGATGCGGGTCTTGGCCCGCTCGTCGGCGTACCGGACGTCGATGAGCTCGCGGCGGGGCTTGGCGGTGGAGGTCTTCACGGCCGTGCCTTTCGATCGGGTCGTTGCGTTGTCAACGAATTCAGCATACATGACATTGTTGCGCGGTCAACTATTCCCGCTAGACTGGAGGCATGGCGCAGACGCGGTGGCTCGACGACGACGAGCAGGAGACCTGGCGGGCATACCTGGAGGCGACCCGGTTGCTGATCCAGGCGCTCGACCGGCAGCTCGAAACGGACGCCGGGGTCTCTTTCACCGATTATGAGCTGCTCGTCCACCTGTCCGAAGCGCCGGGGCACCGGCTGCGCATGCGTGACCTGGCCGATGCCAGCTTCACCTCCCGCAGCGGCGTGACCCGTGCGGTGACCAGGCTCGAAGACGCGGGCTGGGTGCGCCGGGTCGAGTGCGACGACGACCGGCGCGGCATGCACGCCGAACTCACCGCGGCCGGCGCGGCCAAACTCGCCGAGGCCGCCCCCGGCCACGTCGGCGCGGTCCGCGAGCACATGTTCGACCACCTCAGCGCCGAGGACCGGGCCCACGTCCGCGACGCGTACACCCGCATGCGGGCCCACCTGCTCGGCTGAGGCCGCCCGGCTATCGTGTACCGATGCCCGAGGGACACACCGTACGCCGGCTCGCCGACCGGCACCGTGAACTGTTCGCCGGTCAGCCGGTCGCCGTGACCAGCCCGCAGGGCAGGTTCGCCGAGGGCGCGGCCCGGATCAGCGGCGCGGTCCTGCTCGACACCGAGGCGTACGGCAAGCACCTGCTGCACCACTACGGCGACGTCAGCCTGCACGTGCACCTGGGGCTCTACGGCAAGGTCACCGACGGCGACGGGCCCGTGCCGCCCCCGGTCGGGCAGATCCGGCTGCGCATGGCCAACCCCCGGCACTGGCTCGACCTGCGCGGCCCGACCGCCTGCGAACTGCTCGACCCGCCTGAGGTCGACGCGCTGCGCGCCCGGCTCGGCGCGGACCCGCTCAGAGCCGACGCCAAACCCGATCAGGCGTACGAGCGCATCAAGCGCAGCAACAACGCCCTCGCCGCCCTGCTGCTCGACCAGTCGATCGTGGCCGGGACCGGCCTGATCTTCGTGTTGGAGGCGCTGTTCCGGGCCGGGCTCGCCCCGACCGCGCCCGGCCGCACGCTGACCCCCGCCGGGTGGCGCGAACTGTGGGCCGACCTGGTCGACCTGATGGGCAAGGCCGTGCTCAGCGGCCGGATCGACACGGTACGCCCCGAGCACGAGCCGGAGGCGATGGGCCGCCCGCCCCGGGTCGACCGGCACGGTGGCGAGGTCTACGTGTACCGCCGTCCCGACCAGCCCTGCCTGGTCTGCGGCACCACGGTCAGCCGCGGGCAGCTGGCCGGGCGCAACTCGTACTGGTGCGCGACCTGTCAGAAGGGTGCTTCGTGAAGCGATACGCCGGGCTGCTGCGCGGGATCAACGTCGGCGGCCACAAGAAGATCTCCATGGCCGACCTGCGCAAGCTCGTCGAGGGCCTGGGCCACGAGGACGTCAAGACGCTGCTGCAGAGCGGCAACGTCGTCTTCGGCAGTGACTCCCCGGATCAGCAGGCGCTCGCCACGCAGCTGGAGAAGGCCATCGAGGCCGAACTCGGCATGTCCGTCGGCTGCCTGGTCCGCGACGGGGCCGACCTGGCCCGCATCATCGCCGCCAACCCGCTCGGCGACGTCGCCGACAACCCGTCCCGCCACTTCGTGGTCTTCCTGTCCGGCGAGGCCGACCCCGCCAAACTGGCCGAGGTCGAAGCCCTCGCCAAACCCGGCGAGCGCCTGGCGGCAGGCGAGCGCGAGGTCCACATGTGGCTCCCCGACGGCGCAGCCGACACCAAACTGACCCACCTCCTCTTCCAAAAACGCCTGGGCGTAACCGTCGCCACCGCCCGCAACTGGAACACAGTCACCAAACTCACCACCCTGCTCACCTGACCCCCTCCGCGCTCCGCGTCCCGCGCTCCGCGTCCCGCGCTCCGCGCTCCGCGCTCCGCGTCTCGCATAGACGCTGGCCTATCACATCGAAAATAAGTAGATCAAATTCGATGAGATAGGCCAGCGTCTACGTAAGGCGGGGCGTCGCTGTGCGGCGCGGCCTGTGTGTGGTGTGGCGAGGGAGTGGTGGTGGTCAGTGTTGGCGGTGGGTGGCGAGGCGGGCCAGGGCGTGTAGTTGGGAGGCGGGGGAGAGGGCCAGGTCGGCGGCGTGGAGGCGGCGCAGGGCCTGGGCCAGCAGGGCGTCGGCGCGGGTACGGGCCCAGGCGCGGGCTCCGGCGGCCTCGACCAGTTCGGCCGCGCGGGTCAGTTCGGGGCCGTCGAGCGGGCCCTGGCGCTGGTACAGCAGGGACAGCTCGTGGCCGGCGGGGGTGCCGGAGGTGAGCGCGGCGACGACCGGCAGCGACTTCTTGCGGCTGGCCAGGTCGGAGTGGATCGACTTGCCGGTGACCGCCGGGTCGCCCCAGATGCCGAGCAGGTCGTCGACGAACTGGAAGGCCAGCCCCATCCGGCGGCCGAACTCGGTCAGCGCCGCGACCTGCTCGGCCGTGCCGCCGCCGAGCAGTGCCCCGAGCGCGCACGCCCCGCCCAGCAGCGCGGCCGTCTTGGACTCGGCCATCGACAGGCACTCGGCCAGGCGTACGTCGTCGCGCTCCTCGAATTCGAGGTCGGCGCTCTGCCCGTCGAGCAGTTCCTGAACGGCCGAGTTGAGCAGCCGCCCGGCCTCGGGCACGGCCGGGTGGCCGCACCCGGCGAGCACGTCGAAGCCCAGGGCGAGCAGCGCGTCCCCGGCGAGGATGGCCGGGGCCTGCCCGAACACCGTCCACGCGGTGGGCCGGTGCCGCCGGGTGACGTCGCCGTCCATGATGTCGTCGTGCAGCAGCGAGAAGTTGTGGATCAACTCCACGGCCACCGCCGCGGGCACCGCGCGGGCCGCGTCGCCGCCCACGGACTCGGCGGCGACCAGCGCGAGCGCGGGCCGGATCGCCTTGCCGGCGTCGCCGGTGGCGGGCGTGCCGTCGGCGTCCCACCAGCCGAAGTGATACCCCGAAATGCGGCGCATCGAGGGCCGCAGCGTGCCGACCGCGGCTCTTAACGCGGGGTCGACGAGCGTGCGGCTCCACGCCAGCACGTCCCGTGCGGACTGGCCGCGTGCCATCTCCACTGTGCTCATGGTGGTCCCACCTCTCCCGAAGGGCTTACGACAAAGACGCCGGGCACCCTGTCCAACGTGCGCACACGGGGGCAAGGTGCCCGGCGGTTGTGATCAGTGGCCGAGTTCCACGTTCTCCAGCACCCCGAGCGCGTCAGGGACCAGCACCGCGGCGGAGTAGTAGGCGCTGACCAGGTACGACAGGATCGCCTTGTCGTTGATGCCCATGAACCGGACCGACAGGCTCGGCTGGTACTCGTCGGGCAGGCCGGTCTGGTGCAGGCCGATGACGCCCTGCTCGGCCTCGCCCAGGCGCATGACCAGGATCGAGGTGGTCCGGTTCGGGCTCACCGGGATCTTGTTGCAGGGGAGCAGGGGCACGCCGCGCCAGGCGGGCACGGTGCTGCCGTTGATCTCCACGCCCTGCGGGTAGAGGCCCCGGCGGGTGCACTCGCGGCCGAAGGCGGCGATGGCCTGCGGGTGGGCGAGGAACAGGTGCGAGCTGCGCCGCCTGCTGAGCAGCTCGTCGAGGTCGTCGGGCGTCGGCGGCCCGGACCGGGTGTGGATGCGCTGTTTGAGGTCGGCGTTGTGGAGCAGGCCGAACTCCCGGTGGTTGATCAGTTCGTGCTCCTGGCGCTCCTTGAGGGCCTCGATGGTGAGCCGCAACTGCTGCTCGATCTGGTTCATCGGCTCGTTGTAGAGGTCCGCGACGCGGGTGTGCACCTGCAGCACGGTCTGCGCGACGCTGAGCTCGTACTCCCGGGGGGACAGCTCGTAGTCGACGAACGTGCCGGGCAGCTGCGCCTCGCCGAGGTGCCCGGCCGAGATCTCGATCGCGGCCTCGCCGTGCTTGTTCTGCGGCGGCACCGGGTTGGCCTGGAACCGCCGTACGTGGTCGCGCAGCTGCTCGGACTGCCCGACGACCTCGTCGAACGCGGCCCGGCTCATCGACATGACGATGCAGCTGGTCACCGCCTTGACGGTGACGTCCCAGGTGCTGCCGAGCTTGGTCAGCGACTGGTCGCCGAAGTACTCCCCGTCGGCCAGCACGCCGAGCACGATGCGGTCGCCGTACTTGCCGGTGCCCAGCTTGTTGACCTTGCCGTGTGCGATGAGGTGCACCTGGTCGGCCGGGCGGCCGGCCTCCACGATCACGTCGCCGGGGGCGTACTCCGCCTGTGTGAACCGGTCGGCCAGCGCGCCGAGCACCCCGAGGTCCTCGAAGTCGCGCAGCAGCGGCAGCTCGCACAGCTCCGGCGGCACGACCTTGACCTGCGCGCCGACTGTCGTGAAGCTGACTCGGCCGTCCCCGACGGCGTAGCTCAGCCGCCGGTTGACCCGGTAGGTGCCGCCCTTGACCTGGACCCACGGCAGCATGCGCAGCAGCCACCGGGACGAGATCTCCTGCATCTGGGGCGCCGACTTCGTCGTCGTCGCCAGATTGCGGGCCGCTGCCGTGGCCAGACTCGACCGTGCCTGTCCACTCTCGACTTCCGCGGAGGAATCCACAGACACCACGATCACCCACTTCTGGTAGTACGAACCGGCGGGGAGATCCCCGCCGGTGTCCGGTTCGCACTAATTCTGATCGTAAAAGTGGTATGAACGAAAGGTCTGGAAGTGGTGATCGTCCTCTGCTAGGGTGCACCCGCCCCGGACATGACCAAGGCTCCGTCCTCGCCGGGTGAGCGGCGCGAACGGAGCCTTGATCGGCGTACGGCTACAGGCGCAACTCGGTCCAGGTCAGCCCGTCGGCGGAGAGCCGGAAGGGCTGCTCGGTGCCCTTCGGCCCACTGCCCTGCAGGTAGCGGGCGCCGACGCGTTGCCAGGGGGGCACGTCGCCCACCCGGCCCAGCCGGTCCTCGGACGGCATGGCCCGGTAGACGGTCACGGGCAGCGGCGGCCCGAACACGAACAGGGTGCCGTCGAACGCGACCACCGCGCCCAGCCCGATGTCGCCGCCGGGGTCGGGCGGAAGGTCCCTGCCCAGGTCAGCCCAGTGCGCGCCGTCGTCGACGCTGCGCCAGACCCGGCGCTTCGGGTACGACTCCACGACGTACACGATCCGGCCGTGTGCGATCTCCGGTCCCTGGCCGTTGCCCGGTAGCGCCGCGTCGCCGGGCAGCGGCACCTCCCGCCACGTACGGCCCCGGTCCCGGCTGACCCACAGCCAGGTCCGGTTGTCGTCGCCGCCGTACACCCAGTCGCTGCCGTCGTCGGCGCGCAGCACGTTCGACCACATCGAGGTCAGCGGCCTGGTCACCGGCGGGGTGGCCAGCGTCGACGAGGTCCCGTCCGGCAGCAGCACGACGATGCCGATCGGCTTGCCGGGCTCCGAGCGGACCTCCGCCAGCCCGCCCTCGGGGATCTCCGGCACCGTGCCCCGCGGCTGCACCGGCTGCTCGGTCCAGGTCCGGCCGCCGTCGGCGGTGAACCTGCGCGTGGGGCTCTCGAAGGTGTCCAGCGCGACCGTGGTGGCGCCGAGCACCCGCAGTGTGGCCGGCGAGCCGCCCTGCCCGGCGGGGAACGTCGCGCCGGGCACGGGGCGCGGCTGCCAGGTCGCACCGCCGTCGACGGTCTGCGCCAGGTACAGCTGGCAGACGTCGGTCGGGCAGGCCTGGGCCAGCGCGAACCCGTGATCGGCGTCGGCGAAGTGGACCTCCGGCTCCGCGAGCAGCGACACCGCGCCCACCGGCGGCGGGGACGGGAACGCCGGGGGCGCCGACCCGGCCGTGGGCCGCAGCGAGGCGACCGTCCCGGCCACGGTGGCCAGCACCGCGACCGCGCACACCGCCGCCACACCGGTGATCCGGCGGCGGCGGCGCAGGCCGTGCACGGCCGTGACGACCGCGGCGGCCGAGGGCGGCGGCAGCTGCGAGCGCCGTCGCAGCTCGTCGCGCAGGAGACGCTCAACGTCGTGCATAGGGGCCGCCCTCCACCTGGTCGCTGTCGAGCTGGCGGCGCAGCGCGGCCAGGCCCCGGTGGCGCAGCGAGCGCACCGTGGCCGGACGCCGGTCCAGCATCGCGGCTATCTCCTCATCGGACAGATCGTCGAGAAAACCGAGCACCAGCACCGCCCGCTGGGCGCGTGGCAACGCGTCCAGGGCGCGGCGCAGCTGATCACGGACATCGACCGGGCCGTACGCGTCAGGCGACGGCCAGTCGACCTCCATCGGCACGCTGACCGGCCGCCTGCGGCGGATCCGCCACGCGCTCAGGTACGTGTTGAGCATCGTCGTGCGCGCGTACGCCAGCGGGCTGCCGTCGCGGTGCACCCGCCGCCACGCTCCGGCGACCTTGACCAGCGTGTCCTGGATCAGGTCGTCGGCGGCCGCGCGCTCACCCGTCAGGGCGTACGCGTAGCGGCTGAGCGCGGGCAGGGCGGCATGGACGAACTCGTCGAACGTTTGATCCGGCACCAGTCGCCACCTCCACCCGGTAAGTACGCCGGGCGGGGCCGTCCTGTTGCACTGTCACGCCACGGATCTCAGCCGGACGTGAGCCAGTCCCGCACGGACTCCATCGAGTCGAAGTACGCCGTCGGGAACGTGGCGGGGCCCTCGGGCGCCGGTTCGGCCTCGGCCGCCTCGGCGGGGCGCATCAGGTAGGCGAGTTTGGCCAGCCCGGCGCGGTCGAGGCTGGGCACGACGTGCTGGTCGTACCAGTCGTCGAAGTCGGCGTCCGGCCGGTGGCGCAGCTCGCGCGCGTCGACCACGGCGTAGCGGGTCGGCTCCTGCTCGGCGGTCTGCGCGAAGCGGGACATCAGCGCCCGGAACGCGTCGTCGCTGATGTGGTCGGTCGCCGCCGACCAGGTCAGCGCCAGCACGTCGCCGTCGTCGCGGCTGATCGTGCCGTATTCGTCATGGTAGATCGAGTTCGACATGGCGCTCCCTCCTCGGCCCGCGGGCGGCCACGGCCTCGCTGAGCCCGTGCTCCCCGCCGCTGACCTCGATCACCTGCCCGGTGACGCCTCCGGACACATCGGACGACAGCCAGGCGACGGTTCCGGCGACCTCGTCCAGGGTCACCGGCCGCCCGAGCGCGTTCTCGTAGTACATCGGGCCGGTCGACAGCCGGGTGGCCCGCACGTGGTTGACCCGTACGCCGGACGGCCCGTACTCGGTGGCCATGCTGCGGGCCAGGGCCTCCAGCGCGCCCGCGACCGCGCCGAGCGCCCCGGTGTGCGGGCGGCCGCTGCTGCCGTTGGTGGACGCGACCGTGATGATCGAGCCGCGCCCGGCCGGGACCATGACCCGGGCGGCCTCCCGCGCGGTCAGGAACTGCGCTCCGATCACCTCGCCCAGCGCCTCGGTGAGCACCGCCGGATCGAGGTCGCGGTACGGCACGCCGACGCCGGAGCTGTGCGCGGGCAGCTCGAAACCGTTGAAGCACACGTCGACCGGGCCCTTGGCGGCCACGGCGGCGACGTATTCGCGTACATGATGGGGGTCGGTGGGGTCGACGGTGGCCGGATGGGCCTCGCCGCCGTCGGCGTTGACCTTCTCGGCCAGCGCCTCGACGGCCTCGGTGTCCAGGCCGCTGACCCACACCTGCGCGCCCAGCCTGCCCAGGTGGCGGGCCACGCTCTCGGCCAGCCGCTCGTCGGCGGCGAACACCAGGGCGCGTTTGCCGGAGAGCATCATCGTCATCCCCTCACGGGCGGTCCGGCGGGCGCGTCACCGCACGCCTCCTCACCGGAATCGTGCCACGTCAGCGGCCTTCGGCAGGCCCGAACGCGGGCACTGCGGCCTCACCCGGCCGGTGAGCTCGACCCCGGCCTACAAGCTGCCGATGCCCAGCGACCCGTCGCCGGATCCGGTCTCCGCCACCACCGTCTCGCCCGGCGTCACGGCCACCGCGCCCGGCACGCCCAGCGGCCCGAGTTCCACCGCCGGTGCCCCCGGCCCCTGCCCGGCCGGTTCGGCGGCGGCACCCGGCGGCGGCGGCAGGTCGTCGAGCAGGTCCGCCGACGGGACGAAGAACAGGCTGCCGGTGACCGCCGTGGAGAAGTCCAGGATGCGGTCGGTGGTGCCGGGCGGGTCTCCGACGAACATGTTCCGCAGCATCTGCTCGGTGATCTCGGGCTGCCCGGCGTACCCGATGAAGTAGGTGCCGTACTCGCCCGACCCGGCCGAGCCGAACGGCATGTTGTCGCGCACGATCTTGCGCTCGTTGCCGTCGGCGTCCACGATCGTGTTCAGCGTCAGGTGCGAGTCGGCGGGCTTGGCCGCGTCGGGGAACTCGATGTCGTCGAGCTTGGTCCGGCCGATCACCCGCTCCTGCTCGGCCACCGAGATCGCGTTCCACGCGGCCAGGTCGTGCAGGTACTTCTGCACGATGACGTAGCTGCCGCCGAGGAAGTCCGGGTCCTCGTCGCCGACCAGCGCGGCCCTGGCGGCGGCGGTGCCGGTCGGGTTCTCCGTGCCGTCGACGAAACCGAGCAGGTCACGCTCGTCGAAGTACTTGAAGCCGTGCGTCTCGTCGGCGACGTCGACCCGCCCCGCCAGCCGGACCATGAGCTGCCTGGCCAGCTCGAAACACAGGTCCATGCGCCGGGCCCGCAGGTGGAACAGCAGATCGCCCGGTGTGGCCACGGCGACGTGCCGCGGGCCGGTGAGCTCCTGGAACGGGTGCAGGCCCGCCGGGCGCGGGCCGCCGAACAGCCGGTCCCACAGCAGCGAGCCGATCCCGACCACGCACTGCAGCCGGCCGTCCGGGACCCGGAAACCGACGGCGCGGGCCAGGCTCGACACGTCCTCCAGCACATCGCGGACGTCGTCCTCGGCCCCGTCGCGCACCGTCACGACCAGGAACACGGCGGCCTCGGTGATGCCCGTCAGCACCGGTTGCGACTCGACGCTGCCCACCCGACCTCCCCGCAGTCACCCTCCGCGAATCGTGTCACGTCACCTGCCCGTATACCGCCGGAATCTGCTGGTCGGGGCCTCGCTCAGCGGGCTGTGCGGTTAGTCCTGGGGATCGTGCGCTCGGTGGGTCACGCGGGTCCGACCCGTCAGTCGTCGCGGCGTCGCACCGGGGCACGCCCCTGGGCCAGGGCCAGCACGAGCGTCCGGCGCAGTGCGATGATCACCGCGGCGGTCAGGATCGCCGCCCAGGTGGAGGCCACGGACAGGGTGAGCAGTCCCGCGGCGAGCCAGAAGTCCATCGCCACCGACAGGGCCATCCGGCCCGAGTGCCGCCGGGCGAACATGAGCGCCCCGGCGGCGATACCCGCCGTCACGCAGAGCAGGGCCGCGCCGCGTACCACCACCTCGGGCAGCAGGATCACGGTGCGGCCCGGCCCGGCGCGGTCAGGTCGGCGACGCCGCTCAGCTCGGCGCGGGCCTCCTGGATCTCCTTGTTGAGGAAGTAGTTCAGCGCGGTGCGGATCGTGGCGATGGCGGCCAGTTCGGCGATCTCGCGCAGGGTCGGCGCGACCGCGGTGCGCAGGATGTCCCCGGCGAGCTGGAACTCCAGGCCCAGGGTGAGGAAACGGCCGAGCCCCAGCCGGATCGGTACGAAGTCGACGGTGTGCCGCCCCCGGATCGCCGCGCCGACGAACTGGACGAACGCGACGCTCGCGCCGAGGAAGATGACCACCGCGCCGGCCGCCTCGACCAGCGTGACGAGCAGGTCGACCAGGTTGGCCAGCGCGGCCTGACCCCACGGGTGCTGCATGGACCGCCCCCAGCCGCGTCGCCGGCCCTCGTGCCCTCACGCTACGCCGCATCGCGGGACGAGGACCCCGGAACCGGACATCAGGGTCAGTGGGGTGGGAGGACCTGGTGGGTCTCGGTGCCGTCGCGCAGGGCGCGGCCGACGGTGCAGTGGTTCTCGTGGACGCGGTGGGCCACCGACTCGAACACGGCGGCGGCCTTGTCGTCGCCGGGCGGGAGCTCGATCTCGTACGTGGTGGTGATCGGGCCGAGCTTCGTCGGGGCGACCTTCTCGGCGTCGACGCGAACCGCCAGCTTGACCAGGCGGTGGCCGCGCTTGGCGGTCAGCGGCTCGACGGTGACGATCTCGCAGCCGCCCAGGGCTGCCAGCAGCAGTTCGACGGGGGAGAACACGCCGTCCTGATCGGAGCTGCCGACGGCGACCGAGGCCCCGCGCTCGTTGGTGGCGACGAAACCGTCGTCGGTGCGTTCGACCCTTACCGTTGCCATGATCGCCATGCTACCGGCGGGCCCGCCCTCGCCCACGGGCATGGCGGCCGAGTACGCACAGCGGCGACATCGGCCGCGGCCCGGCACTCCTCGCCGCCTGCCCTGCTGGGGTGTTTGGTGCTGTCTGGGAGGTTCGGCCGCCGGGGAGGTGTGAGAGGAACACGCGTCGGGTATAGCGACCCCATGCTCAGCGAGATCAGTGCAGAGCTCCTGGAGACGATGAAGCGTGCGGCCAGTGTGCTGCGCCGCGCCGAGGTGCCCTTCGCGCTGGCGGGCAGTTTCGCGGTGTACGCCCGTGGCGGCACCTCCAGTGAGCATGACGTGGACTTCGTCATCCGCGAGGAGGACGTCGAACGAACCCTGGAGGCGTATGCCGAGGAGGGCTTCCGCACCGAGCGCCCGCCCGAGGACTGGCTGGTGAAGGTGTACGACGAGGACCGGCTGGTGGACCTGATCTTCCGGCCGGTGCAGCGTCAGGTGACCGAGGAGGTGCTGGCCGAGAGTTCGATCGTGCCGGTCGGCGCGCTGCACATCCCCGTGCTGTCGGCGACCATGCTGATGGAGCACAAGCTGCTGACCTTCTCGCAGCACCACTGCGACTACTCCCGTGCGCTGCCGCTGGCCCGCTCGCTGCGCGAGCAGATCGACTGGGACCAGGTCCGGCGCGACACCGCCCATTCGGTGTACGCCGAGGCCTGCCTGTACCTGCTCAGCCTGCTGGAGATCATCCCGCCGGCGGCCGAGGGCGGCGCACCCGGACAGCACGGACAACCCACGCAGGACTCGGTTCCTGCCGGAGCGGACAGGACGGGGGCGTGGTGAGCGAGCCCAGGGTGGTCGACGAGTACGCCGATGCCGAGGTGCACCGCATGCTGACCGAGGACGGCACCATCTGCGAGCAGGGCATCGAGGTGATCCGCCGGGACGGCGCGGTGCTGCTGCGCGGCCAGGTGGAGACCGTGCACCGGCGCGACGCGATCGGCGAGCGGGTGGCGGCGATGTTCCCGGACAAGACCGTCTGCAACGACATCGTGGTCACCGCGGTCGCCGGACCGTCCGAACCCGAGGTGATCACGTGATCCGGGTGGCGGCGGTCGGCGACGTGCACATGGACGTCGACGTGCTCGGCCGCTACCGCCCGTCCCTGGAGCAGCTCGGCGAGCGTGCCGACGTGCTGCTGCTGGCCGGTGACCTGACCCGGCACGGCACCGTCAACGAGGCCGAGTGCGTGGCCCGCGAGTTCGGCGACCTGCCGGTGCCGGTGGTGGCCGTGCTCGGCAACCACGACTACCACAGCGACCAGCAGCGCGAGGTCACCAAGGTGCTGGCCGCCGGCGGCATCAGCGTGCTGGAGGGCGAGGGCATCACCATCAGCTGCCGCGACGTGAAGCTCGGGGTGGCCGGGATCAAGGGCTTCGGCGGCGGGTTCGCCGGGCGCTGCGCGTCCATGTTCGGCGAGCAGGAGATCAAGGATTTCGTGCGTACGACGGAGAAGGCCGCGACCCGGCTGCAGGCTGCCCTGCTGTCGCTGGACGCGGACGTGCTCGTCGCGCTGACGCACTACGCACCGGTGCCCGACACCCTGCTCGGCGAGCCGCTGGAGATCTACCCGTTCCTCGGCTCGTACCTGCTCGGCCAGGCGATCGACTCCGCGCCGACCTCGCTGGCCGTGCACGGGCACGCGCACGCGGGCGTGGAGCGCGGCGTGACCCCGGGCGGGGTGCGCGTACGCAACGTGGCGCACCCGGTGATCCGGCAGGCGTACAGCGTTTATCAGCTCGAAGCGGCCCCACCGGCCCGAACGCCCGTTTCACAGGGTGCCGGGCGGGGTATCGACTCGCTGTCGCACGACGTCTGACGTCAGGAGATCATGATGTTCCTCCGTACCCGGAACAAAGAGAATGTCGCCTCGGCCACATGGAACGAGTTCCTGCACGGGCTGGGCACCACCCGTGACGTGGCAGCCGAACGAGCGAGGGAGAAGGCGGGCAGCGTCCGTGAGACGCTGTCCGGCACCGGCACCGAGGCGCGGCAACGGGCGTCGCTGGCGCTCGACGCGCTCGCGGGCCGTCCGGCCCCGGTCCGCTGGGGCTGGGTGGCGGCAGCCGCGGGCGTGGGCGTGCTGGCCGGGTTGGCCGTGGCGGAACTGCTGCGGGGACACCCGGTCGACGAGGCGGTCGCCTCGCTGCGCCGTCAGCTCAGCCACAGCAAGGAGCAGGTGCAGGAGTACGTCGGCTGACACGCCGAACTGCCGGAACCCGGGCGGGTGCGGGGCTGACGCCGATGGCGGAGGCCCCGCACCCGCCTCGCCGTGTCCGGGGACCCGCGCCTGAGATGCGGGGACTCGGCGGACAGGCGGGCACTGACGCCCCGGACGCGCCACAATCGAGGTGGAGGCGGGTCATGGGATTCGACGAGAAGATCCACAACATGTCCCAGCGGGTGGCCGGCAAGGCTGAGGAGGTGGCCGGCCGGGTCACCCACAACGAGCGCTGGGAGCAGGAGGGGCGGGCGCGGGTCGCCGCGGTCGACGAGGAAGAGGTCCGCCAGCGGGCCAAGGACGTCGCCAAGGCGCAGGAGGCCACGGGGCACATCAGCCACGACGAGCGGCTGCGGCTGGAGCGCCGCGACGACGCCTAGCAATCCACCAGCGATGATGCGTGCCGGGGGTGTTCGGCGACACCTTCATACAGGCCTGTAACACCGTCGACAAACCGCAGCCTTAACGTGGTCTCAGACGTTGTATCAAGGTCAGGTCGCCTCGACGCGGCAGAGCTGCCGCTCGGCGAACCGACCACGTCCCAAGACGACGACGCGAGGGTGACCATGGAGGACGGGCGGCTCAGCGCTCTGGACATGTCGTTTCTGTGCCTGGAGAACAGCGCTTCGCCGATGCATCTGGGCGCGGTCGCGGTGTTCCACCCGGCCGCGTCCGTACGCCCCGACCAGCTCGTGGCGCTGCTGGCCGAGCGGGCGAGCCGGGTGCCCCGGATGCGGTGCAAGGTCGGCCCGACCGTGCTCGGCGGCGCGGCGTGGAGCGAGGACCCGGTCTTCAACGCGCGCAACCACATCCTGCACCACCGGCTGGAGTACGGCGGCCGCGACGACCTGGCCGCGCTGGTCTCCGACCTGATGACCGACCCGCTGGACCGCAACCGGCCACTGTGGCAGCTGCATCTGGTCAGCGGGCTCGAAGGCGGCCGCTTCGCGCTGCTGGCCAAGATGCACCACGCGCTGTGCGACGGCCAGGGCGCCGTCGGCATCGGACTCGGGCTGCTCGACGGCGGCGACCTGCTCGCCCCGGCGGAGGAGCCGGTGCGCCGCAGCGCGCCGTCGCCGCTGTCGGCCCTGGCCCGCCAGGGCGCGGACCTGATCAGCCGCCCCGAGCACGTGGTCGGCGACGTCGTCGGCCGGGCGAGCACGATGTTCGACATCGCCTCGGCGATCGTCGGGCGGATGCGCGCCCCCGCGGCGACGCCGCTGCTGGCCGCCCCGTCGGGCACCCGCCGGGCCGCGTTCGTCAGTCTGGAGACCCGCGAGCTGCAGCGCATCCGCCGCAAGCACGGCGGCACGCTCAACGACCTGCTGCTGGCGGTGGTCGCCGGGGCGCTGCGGCACTGGCTGATCGGGCACGACCGGCCGGTCGAGGTGCTGCGCGCGCTGATCCCGGCCAGCCAGCGGGTGCGCTCGGGCGGCAGCGACGACGCCAACCAGCTCTCGGCGTACCTGCTGGACCTGCCGGTGGGCGAGGCCGACGCGGCCCGGCGGCTGACCCGGGTCCGGGAGGCCATGGACCGTAACAAGGCGGCCGGTCCGCGCCGTGGCGCGGGGGCGATCCCGGTGCTGGCGGGCATGCTGCCGTCGGCGCTCAACCGCCTGGCGGCCCCGTTCGCCGCGCACGCCGCGCCGCTGCTGTTCGACATCGTGGTGACCAGCGTCCCGCTGCCGCCGCTGCCGCTGCACCTGGGCGGCGCGCGGCTGGAGGAGCTGTATCCGATCGCCCCGCTGGCCAGCGGTCACGCCCTGGCGATCGGGCTGTCCCGCTACCGTGACGGGGTCCACATCGGCCTCTACGCCGACGGCGTGGCCATGCCCGACATGGAGAAGCTCACCGAAGCGCTCCCGCTCGCCCTGGCCGAACTCGACGCCTGAGACGGGTCACGCCTCGGTGGTGGGCTCCACCATCGCGTCGGGGGTGAGCAGCGCGGGCGGCTTGCCGCGGCCGCGGGCGGGCCAGGCGTAGTACTGCCCCCCGGCCAGGTACAGGTCGAGCTGGCGGCCGATGTTGCGGTCGCTGAGGTCGACGTTGACGGAGTAGACCACGTGCGGCTGATCGTCCATCACGATCGCGAGGCGCTTTCCGCCGTCGTAGTCGGCCACCGTGCAATGGTGGCCGTTGTACTCGAAGCGCCGGTTGATCAGACGATCGGACGACATCGGGTCCTCCGTTCTCCCCAGGTTGATGTTCGTACAGCCACGTCAGGGTAAGCCGAAACGGCAGCGATGCCAACAGGCTCCGCGAACCGGGCGCGATCCTGACGACCCGTACGCACCACCGCATCTCACCATGTCCGCGAACCCGGCGGAGACCCGGGCGGTCCTCTCCGTGCTCAACGCGCGTGTCGCTCGCGTTCGCTGATGCTCGATAACTCCGCGAACCACGCCAAGGCTGTGTAAAAGTGATGTTCATGCCATTCAGCTCCGTCGCCCGACCGGAGGCAGCGTGATGTTCGTCTTCCCCGCGCAGATCCGTGACGCGGCGATCCTGATCGCCCGGCTCGGCATCGGCTTCATCTTCCTCGCCCACGGCTGGCAGAAACTGTTCACGGTGGGGGTGGGCCCGACCGCGGCCGGCTTCCGGAAGATCGGCGTGCCGCTGCCCACCCTGTCGGCCTGGTTCGCCGCGCTGGTCGAGTCCATCGGCGGCCTGTTCATGATCATCGGCTTTCTCGTGCCGATCGTGGGCGTGCTGCTGTTCCTCGACATGCTGGGCGCATTCCTCACCGTGCACATCGGTCACGGCCTGTTCGTCGGCTCCGGCGGCTCCGAACTCGTCATCGCCCTCGGGGTCGGCAGCCTCCTGCTCGCCGCCGTCGGCGCGGGCCTCTACAGCGTCGACCACGCCATCGCCGCCAACCGTGCACCGCACCCGCCCCACGGCCCCAAGACGATCCCCTGACCTCCGGTCCACGACGTCCGGCCGACCCGGCAGCCCAGGATCGCGACGATCTTGCGGGCAGCCGGGTCGTACGTGTCGGCCCCGCCGCTGACGCGAGATCGTCGGAGGTCGAGGCTGGTACGGTGCCGGGGTGGCTGAGGGTGACGGGCGGGTTGTGGTGGTTTATACCGACGGGGCTTGTTCCGGCAATCCCGGACCCGGCGGGTGGGGCGCCCTGCTGCGGTACGGCGGCCACGAGCGGGAGATGTGCGGTGGCGATCCGGGCCCGACGACCAACAACCGGATGGAGCTGACCGCCGCGATCTCGGCGCTGGAGGCGCTGACCCGCCCGGTCACGGTGGAACTGCACACCGACAGCACCTACGTGCGCGACGGGATCACCAAGTGGATGCACGGGTGGCGGCGCAACGGATGGCTCACCTCCGAGCGCAAGCCCGTGAAGAACGCCGACCTGTGGCAGCGGCTGGCCGAGGCCGTGGCGCGGCACACCGTGGAATGGCACTGGGTGCGCGGGCACGCCGGAGACCCCGGCAACGAGCGCGCCGACGCCCTGGCCAACAAGGGCATGACGCAGGCGCGCTCGGTGGCTCGCTGAGCCGTCTCAGACCACCAGGCTCGCGTATCCGGGGTAGTTCACCACGAAGCCGTCCTTGTCGACGGTCAGCTCGGCGGTGAAGCTGCCCGAGGAGTAGCGGATGGTGTCCGCGTCGATCACCGTGTACGTCTGCTCGACTGGGATGACCTGCAGCGACGGCACCCTGATCCAGGCGATCGGCACGGTGTGCGTGGTGCCGGGCTCCGCCCCGAGCAGCCCCAGCCGCCGGATCGGCAGCGTGTTGGTCAGCGCGGTCGCCTCCAGATCGACGTCGAGTATCCCGGCCAGCCGGCCGGGGTCGACGATGCCGGGCAGCTGCACCGAGCCGAACCTGCCCTGCTCGCTCGTGGTGACGCGCCACGAGCTGCCGGACCGTTCCAGCCGGACTTCCCGCTCCCAGCCGGCGCCCTCGGACTCGACGGTCATGGTGTCGGTGGCGAAACCGTCCACCGTGGTCAGTTTGTAGCGGCAGGCGTGCGCCACCGGCTCGGCGGCGACCACCTGGCCGTGGGCGATCAGCTTCTCGGGGCGCAGGTCGACGAGGGAGAGGTCGGTGCCGACCTCGACCATCCGGTCCCACAGCAGGGCGCGCGGCAACGGGCTCATGCCCTGAGGTTAGTGACGCCGCGCCGTCCGTGGGGCGGATTCCCCCGACGTGTTCCACGGGGCGACGCCGGACGCGCGGCCGCGAAAACCTTGGTGCGCGCCACCCGGCCGCCGGTAGGCTGCGTCAACTGGAGATCATTTCGCGCGGTCCGGTGGCCCGGCCCGCGCCGGGCAGGGGGCGACACGATGGGGCAGGCGCTGGCGGTCGGCGACCGGGTCGAGGTGGTCCTGCTCAAGGAGGACCGCGAGAAGATCCGCTACACCGCCGACGTGCTCGCCGACGACGGCACGCACCTGGTCGTCCGGGCGCCGTGGGCGGGTGACGCGGCCCGCGACTTCGGCTTCGTACGCTTCGAGCAGGGCGACGTGTTCACCGAGCATTTCTGGCGCGACCGCTGGTATGCCGTCAAGGAGGTGCGCGACGTCACCGGCGTACGCAAGGGCTGGTACTGCGACGTGACCCGGCCCGCCTCGCTGCACGGCGGCGTGCTCCGGGTCACCGACCTCGACCTGGACCTGTGGGTGCCCGACGGCGACGATCCGCCGCTGCGCCTGGACGAGGACGAGTTCCTCGCCAGCGGTCTGACCGAACGCGACCCCGAAGCCGCGGCGCAGGCCTGGCGGGCCCTGGACGAACTCGCTGACCTGGCCGCCACGCGCTTCGCTGACCTGGGCTGACACCCGACCGGAGGACTCGCCGAAATTCTCCGGCGGGGCCGGGAACCGAACCGGATCCGGGACGGTCACAGGGGCATGAAGGCTACGACTCTAGGACTGCGGGTGGCGCTCGCGTCGCTCGTGCTGCTGGCCGCCGGGTGCGGGCGTGCGACAGACGCCGCCGACGGCGACGGCGGCGGTTACTCGTTCCCCGGTGGCGACACGGTCGCGTTGCGCGTGGACCACGTCGGCGGCTTCGTGCCCGCGACGGTCAACCTCACCCGGTTGCCCGCGGTCAGCGTCTACGCGGACGGCCGCGTCATCACCCAGGGCCCCACCACGATGGAGTACCCGGGCCGGGCGCTGCCCAACGTCCAGGTGCGCCGAATCTCCAGCGGCGACGTGCAGGCGCTGGTCGCCAAGGCCGTCGAAGCGGGCGTCGGACAGCCGACCGACCTGGGCACCCCCGGCGTGACCGACCTGCCCAACACCCGGATCGTCGTCACCACCGCCGACGGCGTGAAGAAGACCGAGGCGTACGCGCTGCTCGACGACATGACCAACGCCGGGCTGACCCCGGCCCAGGAGCAGGCGCGGCGCAAGCTGCTCGACCTGATCAAGTCGCTGACCGACCTGGAGACCACGCTCGGCGCGGGCAAGGTCGGCCCGGTCGAGGAGTACACCCCGGCCAAGGTCGCGGCCGTCGCCGCCGAGTGGCAGGACCCCGGTGCCGGGGTCGACGCCGGTCCCGCCGTCGCGTGGCCGGGTCCGGCGCTGCCGGGCGCGTCGCTGGGCGAGGGCCTGAGCCTGGGCTGCGTGGTCGCCGACAAGGACGCCCCCGCGGTGCTCGCCGCGGCGGCCAAGGCCACCGCGATCACCAAGTGGACCTCGGGCGGCAAGAACTGGACCGTCACCCTGCGCCCGCTGCTGCCCGACGAGACCGGCTGCGAGTCCCTCGGCAAGTGACCGAGTCCCCCGCGGCCCTCTGACGAAGCTCCGTCCACGCTGCCTCCCCGGCGCGGACGGAGCTTCGCCCATTCCACCCGCCTGGCCCGGGCCGGCTCAACTCAACTCCCGCCTCGCATAGACATTGGCCTATCTGGATGAGATTTTGTAGATCAAACTCATCCAGATAGGCCAACGTCTATGTAAATCGGGGCGCGGCGCGGCGCGGCGCGGCGCGGGCGCGGTGGGGGAGCGGTCGGGTTACGGGGTGCGGTGGCGGCGGTGGTAGAGGAGGGCGGCGGCGGTGAGGGCCAGGGGCCAGAGGAGGTACCAGCCGGTGGCGGCCAGCAGGCCGACGACCGCGACGAGGGCGACCAGCGCGTGTTTGCGGGCGGTCGAGCCGCGCGGGAGCAGGCGCAGGGCCGAGGCGGCGCCCAGGGCGTACACCGCGACGAAGGCCCCCGTGGCCAGCAGCACCAGCGGTTGGGCCCCGGTGCCGGTCAGCGCGACCACGGCCATCGCCACCGCGGACAGGCCCGACGTCACGGCGAGGCTGCGCCGCGGCACGTCACCGGCGCTCGCGCCGCGAGCCAGCCAGGCGGGCAGCGCGCCGTCGCGGCCCAGCGCCGCGCCGAGCTTGGCGGCGCTGCCGTAGTAGGCGTTCATCGTGCCGAAGGTCAGCAGCAGCGCGGCGGCCGCGGCCAGCGCGCTCGCCGGGCCGCCGAGCCCGATGGCGAGCAGCCGGGCCAGCGGCGCGTCAGCGGTGGCGTCGGGGCCGAGCACCAGGATGCCCGCACCGGCCACGGCCAGGTACAGCACTCCGACGACGGCGACCGCGATGGCGGCGGCGCGGGGCAGGTCCCGCTCGGGCCGCCGGAAGTCCGCGGCCAGGTGCGTGATCGCCTCCCAGCCCGCGAAGCTCCACACCAGCAGCGCGGCGGCGGGTGCGACGGCGAGCCAGCCGTGCGGGGCGAACGGGCGCAGATGGGCGGTGTCGCCGTGCGGGGCGGCGCTGATCACCGCGGTGAGCAGCAGCGCGACCAGCAGTACGGCGAGCACGAGCTGGACCCGGCCGGAGACGGTGACGCCGAACAGGTTGGTGACGGTGACCGCGAGCATGAGTGCCGCCGCGGTGAGCAGCACGGTGCGCTGCCCGCCGCCGAGCGCGGCCTCGACGTACGCCCCGGCGAACATGGCGGCGGCGGGGGCTCCGGCGGGCACCGCGAAGTAGAAGCACCAGCCGATCGCTCCGGCGGCCCGGGGCCCGAAGGCGAGCCGGACGTACGTCGACACCCCGCCCGCGTCGGGGTGTCGTGCGCCGAGCGCGGCGAAGGTCATGGCCAGCGGGATGGACAGCAGCACCAGGCCCAGCCAGGCGATCAGCGAGGCCGGTCCGGCGGCCTGGGCGGCCAGCGCGGGCAGCGCGATGACGCCTGTGCCGAGCACCGCCCCGACGTACAGCGCCGCGCCCTGGGCGGTGGTGAGCCGCCCGGCGGGCGCGGGTCCGGCCGCGGTGGTGGACTGCGGCTGGTGGAGGGTCTCGGTCATGGGTAGAGCGTGTTCCGTTCGGGGTGAGCACAACAGTGGCAGGAATGCCGCCCTGCGCTAGGATTCTGCCATGAAGCGGCATGTGGTCGCCCTGGCGCTGACCGACGACATCCCCGTGTTCGAGCTGGCGGTGCCGTGCGAGGTGTTCGGCATCGACCGCTCCGACCTGGTGGATCCCTGGTACGAGCTGCGCCTGTGCGCCGCCGAGCCCGGCCCGCTGGCGGTGCGCGGCGGCCTGACCGTGCAGCCGCCGTACGGGATGGAGGGGCTGGACGACGCCGACACGGTGATCGTCCCCGCCTGCAACCGGATGGTGCAGTGCGGGCCCCCGCCGGCCGTCGTCGACGCGGTGCGCCGGGCCCACGCCCGGGGCGCACGCATCGCCTCCATCTGCAGCGGTGCGTACGTGCTGGCCGCGGCGGGGCTGCTCGACGGGCGGCGGGCGACCACGCACTGGATGAACATGGTCGACTTCGCCAGCCGCTTCCCGGAGGTGAAGGTCGACCAGGAGGTGCTCTACGTCGACGAGGGCGACGTGCTCACCTCGGCGGGCACCGGCTCGGCCATCGACCTGTGCCTGCACCTGGTCCGCGGCGACTTCGGGGCGGCGGTCGCCAACGAGGTCGCCCGGCGCATGGTGGTGCCGCCGCACCGTGAGGGCGGGCAGGCGCAGTTCGCCCACCCGCTGGCGCGCGGCGAGGCCCGCTCGGAGATCGCGCCGGTGCTGGACTGGGCCCGTGACCGCCTCGACCAGCCGCTGACCGTGGCCGACCTGGCCCGCCAGGCACACCTGAGCCCCCGTACGTTCGCCCGCCGGTTCCGCGACAATCTCGGCGTGAGCCCGCTGCAGTGGATCCTGGAGCAGCGCATCCGCCGGGCACAGGAGCTGCTGGAGACCACCGACGAGCCGGTCGAGCGGATCGCGTGGCGCACCGGGTTCGGCACGGCGGTCAACATGCGCCAGCACTTCCGCCGCTTCACCTCGATCTCCCCGCAGACCTACCGGCAGATCTTCCGGCGTCGGGCGACGGAGAATAACAGTTAGGAAACTTTAGGGAAGGACCCCACGGTATCGGGTGCCCACCGGATCGAGGCGGGTATGAGGACAACGTGGAGGACGGCCGCGCTGGTGGCGCTGGCCACGATGGTGATCGGCACCAGCGCCTGCGGTGAGGGGCGGCCTGCTTCGCCGCTCGACCCGGCCGCGGCCGCGCGCCAGCGGGTGATCGACGACGCCGACGCGCCCTGCGTCAGCGACCGCGGCCAGCTCGTCGCGATCGAGAACGCCAAGCACGATCTGACCGCCGCGTGGCAGACCGGCCAGGGCGACACCGGCGTGGTGCTGCTGCACCAGGCCGACGCCGGACTGTGCCAGTGGTCGACCTTCGCGGCCCTGGTGACCGGCAAGGGCCACCGCGCCCTGTCGGTGGACGTCGACTCCCGTGACGCGGTCGAGTTCGCACAGGCGGCGGTGGCGCACCTGCGCGCAGCCGGGGCCAAGCGGGTCTTCGTCGTCGGGGCGTCACGCGGCGGCACCATCGCCCTGGCCGCCTCGGCGGGGCTGACTCCGCCCGTGGACGGCGTGGTCAGCCTGTCTGCGCCGACCGTGTACGACGCCGACGCCCGCGCCGCCGTGGCCACGCTGGCGGTGCCGGTCATCATCGCGGCCGGGGCGAACGAGGCGCGCTTCGCCGACGCCGCCCGCGAACTGCACGGGCTGTCGGTCTCGGCGCACAAGAAGCTGGTGCTGCCCGCGTCCCACTACCACGGCGTCGGACTGCTCGACGACGCGATGAACGCGCTGCTGCTGGCGTTCCTGGCCGACCCGGTCGCCGCCACCGCGTAGCGGTGCGGGCGGCCACCGGGTCGGATCGGCGGACCTACCGGTCGCCGCCGCCCCGGGCCGATCGCGGGAGCGGCGGGGCGGGTGGCCCCGTGCCGGCAGCTCTCGGGAGGATCGCGGTCGGCACGGGGCGATGGCGGCTCAGCCGACGCCCGCCCAGTCGGGATCGCCCCAGCCGGTGACCCAGTCCACGGTCGAGTCCCTGGTGCCCGAGCTGTTGGAGAAGCTGATATTGATCTTGCCGTTCTGCCCCTCGTGATACCAGGCGACGTCGGCCCTTCCGTCGCCGTTGAAGTCGCCCACACCGGCCCAGTCGGGAGTGCTGTAGCCCGACATGTACCCCACGGCGTAAGCCGGCCCCGTGCCGGCCGGGTTGGTCATGATCACGCCGAGCACGCCGCCGTTCCACGAGTGGTACCAGAAGATGTCGGCCTTACCGTCGCCGTTGGTGTCACCGACTCCGGCCCACTGGGGCTTGCCGTAGCCGGTGACCCAGTCCGCGGCCGACTGCCTGCCGCCGGAGCTGTTGGAGAAGTTGACATGGATCTTGCCGTTCTGCCACTCGTGGTACCAGGCGATGTCGTCGTTGCCGTCGCCGTTGAAGTCGCCGACCCCGGCCCAGTCCGGCGTGCCGTAGCCCGACACGTACGTCGTCGCCCCCAACGGGCCGGTCGCCGCCGCGTTGGTGATGAGCATGCCCACCATGCCGTAGCGCGTTTCGTACCAGGCGATGTCGGCCTTGCCGTCGCCGTTGAAGTCGCCCGTTGAAGCCCAGTCGGGCTTGCCCATGCCGCTGATCCAGTCCACGATCGTGGACGTGCCGGTGGTGTTGGAGAACGCGACCTTGACCTTGCCGCCGTCCTGCTCGTCGTACCAGGCGACGTCGGTCCGTCCGTCGCCGTTGAAGTCGCCCGCGCCCGCCCATTCGGGAGCGGCGAGCCCGGTGGCGAAGGTGCGCGTCGCGCCGGGGGGACCGGCCGCGCGGGTGGGGAGCAGGTCGATGGTGCCGCCGTTCTTCGACGCGTCGTACCAGGCGATGTCGGCCGTGCCGTCGCCCGTGAAACTGGGCTGCCGCAGGGGGCGCAGGTAGAAGTGCTGGTCGGCTGAGCCGTTGCAGGTCCATTGGATGGCCGGGGTGCCGGGTGCCATGCTGGTACCGGCGATGCCGATACATTTGCCGGTATTGTTCGATTTCAGCTCGATGACGATGTCGCCGGCCTGCGGGACACCCGGCACGCTGGTGAAGCCCGAGTGGTAGGTCAGCGACCACGATTCGCTGCCCAGCCCCGAGGGGTTGCAGGTGCTGCTGACGATCGGGCGTCCGTCGTCGCCGAGGCCCCCGGAGACGTTGACGCACTTGCCTGAGTCGTGCATGGGCCGCAGCCTGGCGTAGGCCGCTCCGCGCTCGTCGATGGTGTACTGCTGGCTGGGCTGAAAGGCCGAGCAGGGCTGCTGTGAGGTGCCGGAGTGTTCGACCGTGCTGCCGCCGGTGACCGACAGGCACATTCCCGAGTGCTTGGCGACGAGCTGGTAGCGGGTGGTGGCGTCGCGTTTGACCGAGCCGGTGCCGGCCGGGCCGAGTGCTCCCTGCCATTTGAGGGTGCGGGTCTGGAACGTGGTGCCGGCGGCGGAGTCGCCGGTGGCGGTGAACATCCACACCCGCTGCTGGTGCGGGCCGCAGCAGCCGTACTCGTAGATCAGGTCCTCCTTGCCGTCGCCGGTGAGGTCGACCATCGACAGCAGCGCGGCTGACGGGAGCACGCACCAGAACTGGGTGCCCGAGGAGGCGAAGTGCTGCTGGTGCGGCTCGAACACGTACGTGTCGTTCGGCGCCTGCGGCGGGCTGAAGACGTACTTCGGGGTGAAGGTGTGCAGAGCCAGGTTGCAACCGCCGATGTCGTAGGTGGCGACGATGCCGTCCAGGCCGTACGCGCCGGGGGCGTAGGAGCCGACGGTGTACCTGGCGTTGCCCGAGCACCATCCGCCGGTGTTGATGGAGTCCCAGACCACGTGTGCTGCCGCGAAGGTGGTCAGTCCTTGGCTCTCATGCAGGTACATGCCGGTGCGGCAGCCGCCGTGGTCGTAGACCTCCATGATGTCGGCGCCGGGGTTCTTGTCGAACCGACCCATCAGCAGGGTGACGTTGGCCAGGTTCGACTGGACGTCGGCGGCGAGCCAGTTGGCGGGGTCGGCGAAGAGGACCTCGTCGTTGTTGGGGTTGGTGTCGCCGTGGGCGTCGACCGAGGCGAGCATGGTTTTGAGCATCCAGCGGGTGCTGTCGATGGCCTGGCCGAAGACGAGGTCGTCCTTGCCGTCGGCGTTGACGTCGCCGGCGACGGGTTTGATCGACGTCAGGGCGTAGGGCAGGGTTTTGACCTGGGTGTCGGCGAGCATGTCGCCGGTCGGGATGTTGCCGGTCGAGCGCAGCAGCGACACCGTGGTGCTGCTCGGGCCCACGTTCTTGAACGCGGCGAAGTCGAGTTTGCCGTCGCCGTTGAAGTCGCCGCGCACGACCTTGGTGTCGGCGTCGGTGTAGGAGTTGGTGGTCATCAGCGACATCGGCTCCAGCAGGCTGCCGTCTGCCCTGCCTGAGTACTGGTAGAACATGGCTTTGCCGTTGCCCAGGTCACGGAACCCGGACAGGTCCGCGGTCGCGTCGCCGTTGACGTCGTCCTTGCTGCGCGGCTGCGCCAGGAGTTGCCCGTTGCCGTCGACCATGCCGGTGGTGTCGAAGAACACCTGCATGCTGGCCAGCTTGGAACTGGCGATACTGCCGTTGGCCGCGAACGCCCGCACATACAGCATCGAGTCGCCCGCCGGGACGTTGCCGCCGTCGACCTCCCACGGGGTCACCATCACCGTGGCCGACCCGTCAGGCCCGGCAGGCACACTCACACTGCTGTCACCGACCCGGTCGGGGCTGAAGCCGTAGCTGTAACGCAGCACCTCCCCGCCGTCACCGGCACCGGGCCGCAACATCACCGGGGTGCTACGCCCGAAGTTCAGCACCGGCCACAACTCGCCGTCACCGTTCGCGTCGACCATCGGCACACCCTCGATCACCGGGGCGTTGTCCAGCGACGTCGCGTCATACTGGATCTCACACGGCGGACTCCAGCCCGACACGTCGACGACCGACGCGTCCGGTGCCAGATCCACCGCACGGGCCCGGTACGTATACACCGTGTTCACCGCCAGCGCCTGCCCGCCCGGCACGGTCACCTCCAGGAAGGAATTGCGCGCCCCGACCGTGGACTCCACCAGCGGCCGCGCGCTGCCGCCCAGCGGCGTGATCTCGACCTGAAGCCTGACGTTCTGGGCATCCTCATCACCGACGTAGGCCGAGAACGTCGGGGTCAGCGTGTTGAGATACAGCCGCATCCCGGCACCGGTACGGCACGTCGGATCACCCTGGGCCTTGACGTCGGAGACCCACGGCACCCGGTTGTAGCTCAGCTTGATGTGCGGGGTCATGCCGCCCTCGGCGGAGGAGAACTTCTTCCACGACCCGATGTTCCAGTTGTCCGACATGATCACGATACTGGCCCAGTCGCCACGGGCGCTTAACGTGTCATCGATCGCCGCCGCGACGTCGACATCGACCCAACCAGCCGCGCAGTTACTGCTCCAGCCCTTGGAATCGGTCGACGAACCGGCCGCCTCCAAATGGGCGGGCTCGTTGTTCCACTGCACCCAACCGGCGACATGATCGGTACGCGCGGCCTTCCACGTCGTTGCCGTGCAGTTGTGCGACCACGTCTGCCACAGGTTGAGCTGCGCCGAGTGGATTTTCGCCCCACCGAACGCGGTCAACCCGTCAAACCGCAGATAGCTGCGCGCGTAGCACTGGCAGCCGTCGTTGGTGTAGCCGACCTTCAACTCCGTCTTCGACTGGTTGTCCGACAAGTTGATCGTGTTCTGCACGAACTCGTCGAACCCGACCCCGTGATCGACCTCGATACCCGGATCGACGACCACCGGATACCTGGTCGCGGGATCGTTGAGCCACGCCAGATCCGGAGCCAGCCGCACATCCCGACCGACCGTCCGGCCACCCGCCTTGACCTCGGCGACGTCGACGGCGACCTTCGCCTCACGCTTACGCTCGCCGCGCGCACCCAGACCCTGGGCGTCCCACATCAGCGCCACCGGCATCCGCGCCACCACACCACCACGCGCACCCCGGAACTCACCCGAGCCGTCCGACTTCGCCACGAACGACGTCGCGCCCGTCTTCAACAGTGCCCGCAGGCCCGCCACCCGGGCCGCCGCCGCGCGGTCCTTCACGATGAAGAACTGCTCGAAACCCGTCGGCTGCGCCTCGACCACCAGATCGATACCGGCCGCCACCTCGGGATAGGTCGCCTTCGCGCCCTCGAGCACCGGCTCCGGCAGAACGCCGCTCCACCCGAAGCCCAGACGCTCACCCCCGGCGCTCAACGTCGCCAGGTCATGCTCACCGGCACCGGCCTTACCCGAGATCACCAGATCATGCGGGTGCACCTTCGGCGCCACCGTGCCATCAGCACGACGCTCCAGCGTGAAGTCGTAGTCCAACCACCGGCCATCACGCTGCAACCGCACCGGACCAGCCGAGATCTCAGCGGTCTCACTGCCGTCCGGCTGCGCCCACACCCGCGTGGTCGCCGACGTCAACACCGGGATCTCCATCGCCCGGCCCATCTCCCGAGCAGACCGCCGCGCCGCTGAGATGCCCGACGCCGCGGCGGCGGACCGGTTTACGGGCTCGGCCGCCGCAGGCTTGGCGGCCGGAATCGGCGCAGCTTGAGCCGGTGCCGCGGCGACGTTGCCCGCCGACGTGACAAGAACGAGTACAGCGGCAGCGCACGCCTGTCTCCAGGCAGCATGAATCGCAGATGCTCTAGGCATCATGGTTGTTCCCCCCGTGGTGACGACTGTTGGCAGTGAAGGTATGGAGATCCGTCAACACCGTCAAGATGTCGATCTCACCGGTTGAACATTTCGCACGAACCTGCCTGACCGTCCTGCCGAAGCTGCCGTTCGGCCACCGGACGGGCCTGACACCGAGCGTTGCCCAGCGTCAGGGGCTGCGCGTTGGGCTCGGAGACGGGAATGGTCGGCGCAGACGGCCGACGGCCGCGTCCCGGGCGGGACGCGGCCGTCGGCCGTGCGGGGTTCGCTCAGGAGAGCTGCTTCTTGACCGCGGCGTCGATCGAGCCGGAGTCCGGAAGCGCGTACGACTTCAGGGTCTCCTTGTTGTAGGTCAGGAAGGACGGGCACTTGGTGGCGGGGGCGTTGATGGTGCCGCCGTCGCCGATCTTCTCGCCGGTCCTGGCGTTGTGGAAGGTCAGCGTGTACCGCGAGGACAGGTAGTCCACGGTCAGCTTCGTGCCGTCGCTGGCCTTGATCGGGCACTTCGGGCCGGCGGCCTCGCTGCCCTCGACGTAGCTCAGGCACCCCACGACGCTGACCTGCGCGTAGTCGGCGGACTTCGCGTAGTACGACGCCCGCGAGTCCAGCGACTTGTAGCTGTAGCTGGTCGGCCGGGTCGGGCTGTTGCCGAAGACGTACGCCTTGGCGGTGGCCGGGGTGGTGTATTCGGCCGCGTTGAGGATCGCGCCGCCGGAGCACACGTCGCCGAAGTCGCTGGACGAGTCCGCGGTGATCGCGTTGTTGTTGCCCGGTTGCGGGGCGGCCGAGGTGGCCGCGCCGGGCGACGACGTACGCGTGGGCGTGGTCGGGATCTCCGGGTCGTCGTCGGCGTTGGCGACGAGCCACACGCCGACCCCGCACAGGATCAGCAGCAGCACCACGACACCGGCGACGATTCCGATGATGAGGCCCTTCTTGGACTTCGGCGGCTGCTGCTGGGCGTAGCCGGGCTGTCCGTAGGGCTGCTGGCCGTAGGCGGGCTGGCCGCCGTACGGCTGCTGGCCCGGCACACCGTACTGCTGCGGGTGCACGGGCGGCGTCGACACCGGCTGCGCGTACGGGTCGCTCGGCGAACGGTACGGGTCGGGCTGGCCGGGAGGCTGGGCGTAGGGGTCGCTCACGATTAAGTCCATTCACTTGATCTGCGGGGTTCAAACCAACGTCTGAGGACCGTAGAGTGCCCGCGCCACCGTTGCGAGCGCAGGTGGGCATGCATCCGGCGGGTGGTGGAGCCCGGCACCCGCCGCCGACCGGCGTGGGCAGGCCGCCTAACCGCGTCGCCGGTGCGACAGTCGGCGCAGTTCGCCGCCTTCGCCGGGGCGTCGACCGTGGGGATCGGACGCGCTGTGCCGCCACGCCGCAGGGGACGTGGGCGGGCGCGACAGCGGTGCCGAAAAGTGACAGATGTCACCCTGGGTCAGGCGGTTTCTTCCAACCCGTGGGACCGGGGCGTGGGAGCCGAGGGCGGCCGACCGCCTGGGTCAGGAGACGCCCCACGGGTTCAGGGCGCCGGTGGCGTCGCCGCAGGTGACGCTGACCCAGCCGTCGGGGGTGCCGTAGTAGTTGGTGGTGGTGGCCTGGCCGCTGCCGTCCTCGCCGACGGCCATCACGTACGCGCCGAAGAAACCGGCGCCGTCGGCGCTGTCGAAGGTGCAGCGCACCGCACTGCCGGGATCGAATCCCTCCACCCGCAGACCGACGTAGGCGCACGCGGGCACGGAGCAGTCCGGTCGCTGGGGGTTGTGGCCCCGGAAGACGGTGACCCTGGGTTTCGGGTCCTCCTGGAACGGCGGCCACTTCACCGCGGCGGCCAGCGACAGGTATGCCAGGACGGTGCCGAGCACGGTGGCCGCGAGGGTGACGATCGCGGCCGTACGCTTCAGCGGGGCCGGGGACTCCGGGCTCGACATCTGCTGACTCCTGGTGACGAAGGGCTGCGCAGATGGTACGCAACACCGGTCGTCGGCCGTTCGGCCAGTGGCCCGTCCGCCGGGGACGGGAGAGCGGCAGGCGCCCCGTGGGAAAGGCGCCTGCCGCTCCGATGTGGTGGGACGGCGCGCGTCAGCCGAGGCCGTTGCGCATGGCGGTGATCAGCTCACCGTTGCTGGTGTCGCCGGACAGCTCCCAGAAGAAGCCGCCGCCGAGGCCCTGGTTGTTGGCGTACGACATCTTGCCGTTGATGGTCGACGGGGTGTCGTAGCTCCACCAGTTGCTGCCGCACTTGGCGTACGCCGTGCCCGCGATGGTGCCGGTGACCGGGCAGGTGTTCTTGAGGACCTTGTAGTCCTCGATGCCCGCCTCGTACGTGCCCGGGGCCGCGCCGGTGGCCGAGCCGCCGGGTGCGGCCTGGGTGACGCCGGTCCAGCCGCGGCCGTAGAAGCCGATGCCGAGCAGCAGTTTCGCCGACGGCACGCCCTTGCCCTTGAGTTTCTGGATGGCGGCGTCGGAGTTGAACCCGGCCTGCGGGATGCCGGTGTACGAGGTCAGCGGCGAGTGCGGGGCGGTCGGGCCCTGCGCGGCGAACGCGCCGAAGAAGTCGTACGTCATGACGTTGTACCAGTTCACGTACTGCGCGGCGGCGTTGTAGTCGGTCAGGTCGATCTTGCCGCCGCTGCTGCCGTCCGCTGTGATCGCGGAGGTCACCAGGTAGCTGCTGCCGAACCGGTTGCGCAGCGCCTGCATCAGGTTGCGGTACGCGAGCGGGCCGCTGCTGTCACAGGACAGACCGCAGGCGTTCGGGTACTCCCAGTCGATGTCGATGCCGTCGAACACGTCCGCCCAGCGCGGGTCCTCGACCAGGTTGTAGCAGCTGTTCGCGAACGCGGTCGGGTTCGCAGCGGCCTGGCCGAAGCCGCCGGACCAGGTCCAGCCGCCGAACGACCACAGCACCTTGATGTTCGGGTACTGCCGCTTGAGCTTGCGCAGCTGGTTGAAGCTGCCGCGCAGCGCCCCGGCGTCCCACGTGTCGGCGACACCGTCGATGCTCTCGGCCGCCGAGTAGGCCCGGTCGTAGTCGGCGTAGGAGTCGCCGATCACGCACTGACCGTTGGTCACGTTGCCGAACGCGTAGTTGATGTGCGTCAGCTTCGCGGCCGAGCCGCTGGTCACCATGTTCTTGACGTGGTAACCGCGCTGGTAGACACCCCAGTTGACGAAGTAGCCGAGCAGCTTCTTGCCGCCGGGCGGCGCGGTCGGCCCGGACGGGGACGGCTGCGGCGGCGACGTGCTCGGGGAGGCGCTGGGCCGGGGCGGGCTCGGCGAGGCCGACGCGCTCGGCGGGTTGCTCGGCGGCGTGCCCGGCCCGTCGAGCGAGAAGTCGTCGGCCTGGTACGCGGCCAGCCCGTACCAGCCGTGCACGTTGACGGTCAGCGACGTCTGCCCGGCGGCCGTGGTCAGGTTCAGGCTGAGCTTGGTCCAGGCGCTCGCCGCGGCCGGGTTCCAGGTCTCGGTGCCGCCGGTGTAGCCGAGGTAGACGTAACCACCGCCGCCGCGCACCCAGGCGCTGAGCACGTACGCGGTGTTCGGCAGCACGGAGACGGTCTGGCTGCACTGGGCGTGGTTCCCGGCGCTCGGCGCGCCCTGCAGGGCGCGGGTGCCGGCGTGTACCGGGGTGGTGACGACGCTGCCGAGCCCGCCGCTGCAACTCCACGGGGACAGGCTGCCGGACTCCAGGCCCGGGTTGGCGATCAGGTTGGCCGCCGAGGCGGCGGTCGAGATGGCCAGTGACGCGCCCATCGCGACGACGGTGGCGGCCGCGGCCGCGAGTATCCGGGTGCGAAGGCTCTGAACGGGGCGTTTCATGAGCTACCACCTACCTTGGGGGTGCAGGGGATTTCATGTAATCGCCAACATAAATTAAACAAACCTAATAGTAAAGACAGCCTTCAATGAATCATGATGCGTCGCCTCGACTGTGGTGATCGACGCTGGTCACCGGTCGGCCCGGCAGGGCAGCATGGGGGAGTGCACGCCTTGAACGAGAGCGTCGCGGAGCTCGCCGCGATGATGGCCGACGGCGGTGTCGCCGTGCTCAGCGGCGCCGGACTGTCCACCGAGTCCGGCATTCCCGACTACCGGGGACCGGACGGGGTGCAGCGCCGCCACGCGCCCATGACCTACCAGGCCTTCACCCGCGAGCCGCAGTCCCGCGTCCGCTACTGGGCACGCAGCCACCTGGGCTGGCGGACCATCGCCCGCGCCTCGCCCAACACCGGCCACGAGGCGGTCGCCGCGCTCCAGCGCCACGGCCTGCTGTCCGGCATCGTCACCCAGAACGTCGACGGCCTGCACCAGGCCGCGGGCGCGCAGGACGTGGTCGAGCTGCACGGCAGCCTGGACCGGGTGATCTGCCTGGACTGCGGAGAGATCACCCCGCGCGCCGACCTCGACCGGCGGCTGCACCGCGCCAACCCCGGCTTCTCGGCCCGGATCACCGCGGTGCACCCCGACGGCGACGTCGAGTTCGGCGACGACGAACTGGCCGGCTTCGGCACCGTCGACTGCGCCGGATGCGCCGACGGCATGCTCAAACCCGACGTCGTCTTCTTCGGCGAGACCGTGCCGCCCGCCCGCGTGCAGCAGTGCTTCGACCTCGTCGAACAGTCCCGCCTGCTACTTGTCCTCGGCTCGTCGCTGACCGTCATGTCCGGCCGCCGCTTCGTCATCCGCGCCGTGAAACTCGGCATCCCCGTCGCCATCGTCAACCGCGGCCCCACCCGCTCCGACGCCCAAGCCACGCTCACCGTCGACGCCTCCCTGGGCCAAGCCCTCCCCACCCTGGTCCACCACCTCACCACCCACCGCCTCACCGAATCCCTGACCTGACCCACCCCAGCCGCTCCGCGTCCGGCGGCGGCGGTCAGGGGAGGTGGCGGGTGAGGAAGGGGTTGCGGAACTTGGCTTCGGGGTCGAGGCGGGTGGTCAGGGCGGTGAAGTCGGGCAGGCGGGGGTACTGGGCGCGGATCAGGGCGGGGTCGATGCCGAAGACCTTGCCCCAGTGCGGGCGCGCGCCCAGCGGGATCAGGCGATCCTCGACCGCGCCGACGACCGGGGCGACGGCGGCCTCGTCGGCGATCCAGGTGAAGTGGAACGCGATGCTGTCGCGGCCGTACGCCGGGCTCAGCCACAGCTCGTCGGCGGCGATGCTGCGGACCTCCGAGACCTGCACGACCAGCGCGATCCGGTCGGCGATCTCGTCGAGCGCGGCGAACGCGGCCAGCGCCTGCGAGCGTGGCACGAAGTACTCCGACTGTAGTTCGTCGCCCGCGCTCGGGGTGAAGTCGAGGCGGAAGTGCGGCAGCCGCTCGTGCCACGGGCCGGGCTCGCCGAGCTGCGGCGTGCAGTGCACCGGCGACATCGTGACGATCGGGTGCCGCGCCCCGTCGGCGGGCCGCGCCCCGAACAGGTCGCCGTCGATCGGCTCGGCGCCGGCGCGCTGCTTGAGCCACACCTGCTCGACGTCGGGCCCGCGCCAGCGGGTGAACAGGCTGACGCTGTACGCCGCCCCGAACACCTCGTCGAAGTGCTCCTCCAGCGCGGCGCGCGGCAGGTGCTCGTACACCCGCTGGCGCACCTCGAACGTCGGCACCACGGCCAGGTCCAGCGCGGTCACCACCCCCAGCGCACCCAGCGACACCACACTGCCCGGCAGGTCTTCCGTGCCGACCGTGACCAGCTCACCGTCGGCGGTGACCAGCTCCATCCCGCGTACGGCGGTGGCCAGGTTGCCGTTGCGGTCCCCGGACCCGTGGGTGCCCGTCGCGACCGCCCCGGCGATCGAGATGTGCGGCAGCGACCCCAGATTGTGCAGCGCGTACCCGTGCCGGTGCAGGTACGGCGCGAGCTCGCCGTAACGCGTGCCCGCCGACACCCGCACCGTCGACCGCCCCCGGTCCAGCTCGGCCACCCGCGGCAACCGCGCAACCGTGACCAGGTCATAAGGCGTATCCGCGATCCGGTTGAACGAGTGCCCGGTCCCCAGCGCCCGCACCTGCCGCGCCCCCGCGACGACACCCCGCAGCTCATCGACCGTCACCGGCCGGTGCAACCGCGCCGCCCTGAACGTCACGTTCCCGGCCCAGTTGGTCCCGTCGGTCGCCATGACCCGAGAGCCTAGATCACATCCCCCACCCGCACCCCACCACCCGCAAACCCACCCCACCCCCTGCCGCAACTCTTAAAAAGTCGCGCTGTCAGGACGCCCCTGAGGGCGCGACTTTTTAAGAGTTGCGGCAGAGAAAGGGGCGGCGTCGCCTGAGAGGGGCGACGCCGCCCGTGCTGACACCGGCCCAGCCCCGGGCGGGTGTCAGGCCGCGATGCCGCCGGCGCTGATCACATCGCGGTACCAGTGCGCGCTGTCCTTCAGCAGCCGCTGCTGGGTGTCGTAGTCCACGCGGACGATGCCGAAGCGCTTGCCGTAGCCGAACGCCCATTCGAAGTTGTCCAGCAGCGACCACACGAAGTAGCCGCGCAGATCGGCTCCGGCGGTCATCGCCTCGTGCGCGGCGGCCAGGTGGGCGCGCAGGTAGGCGATGCGCTCGGTGTCGCGGACCCGGCCGTCTCCGTCGACCTTGTCGTCGTACGCGGCCCCGTTCTCGGTCACGTACATCGGCAGGTCCGGGAAGCGGCGGTGGACGGCGGTGAGCACGTCGCGCAGCCCGGTCGGGTCGACGGTCCAGCCCATCTCGGTACGCGGGCCGGGGGTCTGGTGGAAGGTGATGTCCTGGCTGGCCGGGTACACCGAGGGCTCCTCGTGCGGTGTCGTGGCGGCGCTGACCAGGTCGGGGGCGTAGTAGTTGACGCCCAGCGCGTCGATCGGCGCGGCGATCACGGCCAGGTCGCCGTCGCGGACGAACGACCAGTCGCTCACGGACGCGGTGTCGGCCATGACGTCGGCCGGATACGCCCCGGTCATGATCGGGTCGAGGTAGATGCGGTTGAGCAGGCCGTCGATACGCCGGGCGGCGTCGCGGTCGGCGGGGGAGTCGGTGAGCGAGCGCACCGCGCCCTGGTTGAGGGCGATGGAGATCTGCGCCGAGGGCACCGCCGCGCGCAGCGCCTGCACGGCCAGGCCGTGGCCGAGCAGCAGGTGGTGGGTGGCGAGCAGGCTGTCGGCGGGGTTCTTGCGGCCGGGGGCGTGGAAGCCCGCGCCGTAGCCGAGGAACGCCGAGCACCACGGCTCGTTGAGGGTGCACCACAGCTGGACGCGGTCGCCGAGGCGCGCGCCGACGACGGCGGCGTAGTCGGCGAAGCGCAGCGCGGTGTCGCGGGCGGTCCAGCCGCCGCGGTCCTCCAGCTCCTGCGGCAGGTCCCAGTGGTAGAGCGTGGCCGCGGGCTTGATCCCGGCGGCCAGCAGTTCGTCGACGAGCCGGTCGTAGAACGCGATGCCGGCCGGGTTCTCCCCGGAGCGGCCGCCGGGCTGCACGCGCGGCCAGGACACCGAGAACCGGTACGCCGACAGCCCGATCTCGCGCATCAGCGCGACGTCGTCGCGGTAGCGGTGGTAGTGGTCCGCGGCGACCTCGCCGGTGTGCCCGTCGGTCACCAGTCCGGGGGTGGCGCAGAAGGTGTCCCAGATCGACGCGGTGCGGCCGTCCTCCGCCACGGCGCCTTCGATCTGGTACGCGGCGGTCGCCGCACCCCACCAGAAGTCGGGGGGAAACCGCAGCTCCTGTGTGGTGGCTGCGGCTGGTGCCTCGGTCTGGGTGGGCATGGAGTCCCTTTCGTGGAGACGGGGAGAGCCGGGAAACGCAGTGGAGAGCGCTCTCCGAATGTGTCCCAGGCTCCCGGTTACGGGCCGTGGATGTCAAGAGCGGATCGCGCTACGCCGATGAGGGAATCGACGAGGTGGTATACAAATCGCTCTCATGCGGACAGTTCGGCATAGCCGACAGTCGTTGTCTTGACAGCGGAGAAATATCGGCGTAACACTCGGAGAGCGCTCTCCACCTCACGGCCCTCCGGCCGGAGCTCTCCCCGTTGCAACAGGTAGGAGCCCCATGACCCCCGTCAGTCACCGCCCGGGTGCGCGGCATCTCGCCCGCCGCTGGCGGATAGCGATACCCGTCGCGATCACCACGGTGATCTCGTCCCTTGCCCTCGTCATCCCGCTGACCAGCGCCAGCGCCGCCGACTCGCTGATCTCGCAGGGCAAGCCCGTCACCGCGTCCTCGGTCCAGGGCGCCGACCTCGCCGCGGCCAACGCGGTCGACGGCAACGCCGGCACCCGCTGGGGCAGCCAGTGGGCCGACCCGCAGTGGATCCGGATCGACCTCGGCCAGACCGCCTCGATCAGCCAGGTCGTCCTGGAGTGGGAGGGCGCGTTCGCGCGCTCGTTCCAGATCCAGACCTCGGCCGACGACGTCAACTGGACGCCGGTCTACACGACCACCACCGGCCCCGGCGGCACGCAGACCCTCAACGTCACCGGCTCCGGCCGGTACGTGCGCATGTACGGCACGGTGCGCAACGCGGGCTACGGCTACTCGCTGTTCGAGTTCAAGGTGATCGGCTCGTTCGGGCCGCCCACCAGCCCGAGCGCCAACCCCGGCGCGTGCGGCACCACCAACGTCGCCCAGGGTAAGACCGCCACCAGCTCGTCGGTCGAGAACGCGGGCACCCCGGCCTCGGCGGCCGTCGACGGCAACGCGGGCACCCGCTGGTCCAGCGTGTACGCCGACCCGCAGTGGCTGCAGATCGACCTCGGCAGCACGCAGAGCATCTGCCAGGTGGTGCTGCAGTGGGAGGGCGCGTACGCGACCGCCTTCCAGCTGCAGACCTCGGCCACCGGCACCGGCGGCTGGACGAACATCTACAGCACCACCACCGGCACCGGCGGCACGCAGACCCTCAACGTCGGCGGCTCCGGCCGGTACATCCGCATGTACGGCACCACCCGCGCCAACGGCTACGGCTACTCCCTGTGGGAGTTCAAGGTCTACGTCGGCGGCGTCGTGACCTCCCCGTCGCCGAGCCCCAGCACGCCGACCAGCCCGAGCCCGAGCCCGTCGGGCAACTGGACCACGGTCTGGGAGGAGAACTTCGACGGCGCGGCCGGCACCTCGCCGAGCGCGGCGAACTGGCTCATGCGCACCGGCACGCAGTACCCGGGCGGCGCGGCGAACTGGGGGACCGGCGAGGTCGAGACCGCCAGCAACTCCACCGCCAACGTCTCCCTGTCCGGTGACGGCAAGCTCAACATCAAGGCGATCCGCGACGGCGCGGGCGCGTGGACGTCGGGCCGCCTGGAGACCCAGCGCACCGACTTCGCCCCGCAGCCGGGCGAGCTGCTGCGCTTCTCCGCCGTCATCCAGCAGCCGAACGTGGCCAACGGCCTGGGCTACTGGCCCGCGTTCCGGGCCACCGGCGCGGCGTACCGCGGCAACTACAACAACTGGCCGGGCGTCGGCGAGACCGACATCATGAGCGGGGTCAACGGCCGCAGCCAGTTGTCGAACACCCTGCACTGCGGCACCGCCCCCGACGGGCCGTGCGGGGAGTACAACGGGCGCACCTCGGGCCTGGCGACCTGCCTCGGCTGCCAGACCGCGTTCCACGAGTACGCGCAGGTCATCGACCGCACCAAGACCGACGAGGAGATCCGCTTCTACCTCGACGGGCGGCAGACCTGGGTCGTCCGGGAGAGCCAGGTCGGCGTCGCCGCCTGGCAGGCCGCCGTGCACCACGGCTTCTACCTGCGGCTCGACCTGGCCATGGGCGGCCTCTACCCGAACGCCGTCGCGGGCGAGACCGTGCCGACCTCGGAGACCACCTCCGGCGGCGTGCTCGCCGTCGACAAGGTCACCGTGTCCAAGCAGGTCGGGGCCACCGCCCCGGCGATGACCGACCCGGCGATCCCGGCCGGGCCGAGCGTCGTGCGCATCACCGGCACGCAGGGCAACTGGCAGCTCCAGGTCAACGGCGCGCCGTTCCTGGTCAAGGGCCTGACCTACGGCCCGCCGCAGGGCGCCGCCGACGGTTACATGCGCGACCTGAAGAACATGGGCGTCAACACGATCCGCACCTGGGGCGTGGACGACACGCAGACCCCGGTGCTGCTCAACACCGCCGCCCGCCAGGGCATCAAGGTGATCGTCGGGCACTGGCTCAACCAGGGCGCCGACTACGTCAACGACACCGCGTACAAGAACGCGGTCAAGGCCGAGATCGTGGCCCGGGTCAACACGCTCAAGAACAACCAGGGCGTGCTGATGTGGGACGTCGGCAACGAGGTGCTGCTCACCATGCAGGACTTCGGGCTGCCGGCCGCCGAGGTCGAGGCGCGCCGCAACGCGTACGCCGCGTTCGTCAACGAGGTCGCCGTGGCGATCCACGCCGCGGACCCCAACCACCCGGTCACCTCGACCGACGCGTGGGTCGGCGCGTGGCCGTACTACAAGAACAACGCGCCCGCGCTCGACGTGTACGGCATCAACTCCTACGGTGCGGTCGGCGGCCTCAAGCAGGCCTGGATCGACGGCGGCTACACCAAGCCGTACGTGCTCACCGAGGGCGGCCCGGACGGCGAGTGGGAGGTCCCCAACGACGCCAACGGGGTGCCGCTGGAGCCGACCGACCTGCAGAAGCGGGCGCAGTACACGGCGAGCTGGAACGCGCTGCTCAGCCACCCGGGTGTCGCGCTGGGCGGCACCGAGTTCCACTACGGCCTGGAGAACGACTTCGGCGGCGTATGGCTCAACACGCTGACCGGCGGCTGGCGCCGGCACGGCTGGCACGCGCTCAAGCAGGCGTACAGCGGCACACCCTCGGCGAACACCCCGCCGGAGATCACCAGCCTGACCCTGTCGAACACCACCTCGGTGCCCGCGGGCGGCCAGTTCACGCTGTACGTCGGCGCGAGTGACCCGCAGGGCGACCTGCTGCGCTACAACCTGATGTACAGCAACAAGCACATCAACGGCAACCGGGGCTTCGACAACGTGCGCTTCACCCAGCTGGGTGGCAGCAACGAGTTCTCGGTGACCGCGCCGCAGCAGATGGGCGTCTGGAAGATCTACGTGTACGTGTTCGACGGCCACGGCAACGTGGGCATCGAACAGAAGTCGATCCGCGTCGTCGCGCCGACGGTGCCGGGCACCAACATCGCCCAGGGCCGCCCGGCGACCGCGTCGACGTACCAGCCGACCGGCACCAACGGCCCGCAGCTGCCCTCCTACGCTGTGGACAACAACTACGGCACCCGCTGGGCCAGCGAGTGGCTGACCACGGCGTGGCTGCAGGTGGACCTGGGCTCGGTCAAGACGTTCAACAACGTCCTGCTCGGCTGGGAGGCGGCGTACGCCAAGTCCTACCAGATCCAGGTCTCCAACGACGGGACCAACTGGAACACGGTCTACTCGACCACCGCCGGCAACGGCGGGTTCGACATCCTCCCGGTCACCGCGACCGGCCGCTATGTCCGTATGAACGGCGTCGAACGCGCCACCGCGTACGGCTTCTCACTGTGGGAGTTCGGCGTCTACCAGAACTGACGCCGGACCACGCACCAGGTGCGGCGGGTGGAGGCCTCGACCCGCCCGCCGCACCGTCATCCTGCCGAGGTTGCGTAACCGCTCGACTTGCCAGGCACCCGGGCGTACCTTGAACAGCCGTTCGCGTACCTGCCTGGCAAGTCGGGCGTTCAAGGCACCCGGACCGGGAAACCGGCCCAAGTCGGTGCAGGTCGGGAGCGGAGAGCGCTCTCCCTCTGTGCTATAAAGGCGTTCATGACCAGTGACCAGACGCCGGCGCAGCGGCTGCCGACGCTTGAGGACGTCGCGCAGGTGGCGGGCGTGTCCCGGGCCACCGTCTCGCGGGTGATCAACAACATCCGCAACGTCGACCCGCAGCTGCACAAGGTCGTCTGGGACGCGGTCACCGCCACCGGCTACGTGCCGAACCGGGCGGCGCGATCACTGGTCACCGGCCGTACGGGCGCGATCGCCCTGGTCGTCTCCGAGGCCGAGAACCGCGCCGCGGACGATCCCTTCCTGGGCGCCTTCTTCTCCGACCCGTTCTTCGGCCGCGTGGTAGGCGGCGTGCTCAGCGTGCTGCGGCCGTCCGGGGTACACCTGGCCCTGGTGCTCGCCGGTGACGAGGACGCCTGCGCGAAGGTCGTCTCGGACGTGCGCCAGGGGCAGGTCGACGGCGTCGTGGTGCTGTCACTGCACCCGCACGACCCGCTGCCGCGCCTGCTCGCCGACGCGGCGGTGCCCGCGGTCCTCTACGGCCGCCCCGCCGCGCCGATGCCGATCAGCTACGTCGACGTCGCCACGTACCAGGGCGCGAAACTCGCCGCCGATCATCTCATCGCGCGCGGCTGCCAGCACGTGGCGACGATCTCCGGCTCGGTGGACATGCCCGCGGGCGTGGACCGTCTCAACGGCTTCCGTGAGGCGATGGCCAAGCAGGGGGTCGCCTACGTGCCCTCGTACGACGGCGGCTTCACCCAGGAGGGCGGCGAGCGCGCCATGGAGCGGCTGCTCGCCGAGCATCCCGAGGTCGACGGCGTCTTCGTCGCCAGCGACGTGATGGCCCAGGGCGTGATGACGGTGCTGCGCGAGGCCGGCAAGGCCGTGCCCGACGACGTCGCCGTGATCGGTTTCGACGACAGCAGCGCGGCCCTGGCCACCCGCCCGCAGCTGACCACTGTGCGCCAGCCGGTCGAGGACATGGCCGCGGAGATGGCCCGCCTCCTGCTGACCCGGATCGACCAGCGTGCCAACCGCACCACGAGTGTCATCTTCGATCCGGACCTCGTCGCCCGCGCCTCCGCCTGACCCTCCGGGTTGGATCATCGTTTCCCACCGCGCATGAATCCGTGGCGCGGATCGCGGCGTGTCCATCAAGATCAACTTCCCTTGATCGTATCGACCGCCAGGCCGTAACCTGCGCCGATGTCGGTTCCTGTAACAGAGTGGCAACTGACCCTTGACAGGCGGTGGGCGGCGGGCGATGCTCTGCCGTGGGAGAGCGCTCTCCGATAGAGCGCTCTCACGAAGCTCCTCAGCACGTTACCCCAAAAGAACGCACCATCCCTTCCTGTGTTTGGAGGAAAAGCATGCGTCCAGCCCTCAACGGCGGAAGCCTGCGCCGCCGCGCCGTCACGGTCGCGGTTCCGCTGCTCGCTGCCGCGCTGGTCATGACCACGGCTGCCTGTGGTGGCAGTGACGATCCGGCGAAGCCGGGTGAGAAGGTCAAGCTCACCATCGCGACGTTCGGTGAGTTCGGGTACAAGGACCTGTACAAGGAGTACATGGCCGCGAACCCGAATGTGGAGATCGTGGAGCGGATCACCAAGGCCGAGGATCACCACAAGAACCTGGCCGCGCACCTGGCGACCAACACCGGTGCCGCCGACATCGAGGCGATCGAGGAGGGCTGGGCGGGTCAGTTCACGGCCAACCCGGGCAAGTTCTACAACTGGAACGACTACGGCGCTGCTGAGATCAAGGCGCAGTGGCCGGCATGGAAGTGGCAGCAGGGCTCCTCGGCCAAGGGCGAGGTCGTCGGTCTCGGCACCGACGTCGGCGGTATGGCGATGTGCTACCGGCGTGACATCTTCGAGAAGGCGGGCCTGCCCACCGACCGTGAGGCCGTGAGCAAGCTGTGGCCGACGTGGGAGGAGTACATCGCCACGGGCGTGAAGTTCAAGAACGCCAACATCAAGGGCTCGGCGTGGATGGACGGCCCGACGATCATGTACCGGTCCGTTCTGGGTCAGCAGCCGGTCGGCATCTACGACGCCGACAAGGTCGTCGTGGAGACGAATCCCGGTGTGAAGAAGGCCTGGGACCTGACGATCGATGCGATCAACAAGGGTCTGTCGGCGAAGATCGCTCCGTGGTCGGCTGACTGGAACGCCGGTATGGCCAAGGGCAGCTTCGTGACCCTGGCGTGCCCGTCGTGGATGATGGCCTACATCCAGTCGCAGGCCAAGGACTCCTCGGGTAAGTGGGACATCGCCGCTGTTCCTGGTGGTGGCGGTAACTGGGGTGGTTCGTTCCTGACGCTGCCCAAGCAGGGCAAGAACGTCCAGGAGGCTGCGAAGTTGGCCAAGTGGCTGGTCGCCCCCGAGCAGCAGGCGAAGGTGTTCCGGGCTCTCGGTAACTTCCCGTCGACCGTCTCCCTGTACGAGGAGTCGGTGATCAAGGACTTCAAGAACCCGTTCTTCAACAACGCGCCGGTGGGTCAGATCTTCTCGAATTCGGTGAAGACGATGGTGCCGCAGTACATGGGTCCGAAGTCGGGTGACATCAACACGGCGATTCAGAATGGTCTGACGCGTGTGGAGCAGGGCAAGCAGAAGGCTGACGAGGCCTGGACGCAGTCCGTCAAGGACGTCAACGCACTCCTGTGAGCTGGGGGCGGGCCCGGTCATGGCAGCAGCCGTGGCCGGGCCCGCCCGCACCGCCGCCTCGAAGGGACACCCCCGATGAAAAACCTCATGTACCGCCTGGACGTGAAGGGGTCCCCGTACCTCTACATCGTCCCGTTCTTCCTTCTCTTCGCCGCGTTCGGCATCTTCCCGCTGGCGTACACCGCGTGGGTGTCGCTGCACGAGTGGAGCCTGCTGTCGGAGACCCACACGTTCCTGGGCCTGCAGAACTACCGGGAGCTGTTCGCCGACGAATACTTCTGGAACGCGTTGCGTAACACCGCCCAGATCTGGGTGCTGTCCACCGTTCCCCAGCTGCTCATGGCTCTGCTGCTCGCGCATGTGCTGAACCAGCGGTTGCGTGCCCCGACGTTCTGGCGGATGACGGCGGTGCTGCCCAACATCACGTCGGTGGCCGCGGTGGCGATCATCTTCGCGCAGATCTTCGGCAAGGACTACGGCCTGGTCAACTGGATTCTGGAGACCCTGGGCCTGGGGCGTATCGACTGGCAGGCTGGGACGGCGTCGTCGCAGATCGCGATCTCGGTAATGATCATCTGGCGGTGGACGGGCTACAACGCCCTGATCTACCTGGCCGCGATGCAGGCCGTCAGCAAGGACCTCTACGACGCTGCCTCGCTCGACGGGGCGTCGAGTTTCCAGCAGCTGACCCGGATCACGGTCCCGGCGATCCGTCCGACGATCATCTTCACGGTGATCATCTCGACGATCGGCGGCATGCAGGTTCTGGCCGAGCCGTTGCTGTTCGGCGGCGGTTCGATGACCGGCGGTAGCGACCGGCAGTTCCAGACGCTGTCGCTGTATCTGTACGAGGTGGCGTTCTCCCGGTTCGACTTCGGTTATGCCTCGACCGCGGCGTGGGCGATGTTCGGCATCATCGTGATCGTCGCGGCGATCAACTACTTCCTGACCAGCCGCCTGCGGAGGTCCTGATGACCGTCACCATGACCCGTCCGAAGGGCGACGCCGAGGCCGTCGCGCCCACCCCGCCGTCGCGGCGCTACAAAGGGTTCGTGGAGCGCCGACCCGGCAAGCTCACCTACCTCGCGCTGACCGGCCTGGCCCTGTTCTCGGCGTTCCCGCTGTACTGGTCGTTCGTCGTCGGCTCCCACGACAACGGCGTGCTCGGCGAGGTGCCGCCGCCGCTGGGCCTTGGCCCTAACCTGTTCGCCAACGTCGAGCGCGCCTTCGGCACCATCGACTTCGCCAAGGCGCTGGCCAACTCGTTCATGGTGTCCGGCGCGATCACGATCAGCGTGGTGCTGTTCTCCACCCTGGCCGGGTTCGCGTTCGCGAAACTGGCCTTCCGGGGCCGTAACGCGCTGCTGGTCATGGTCATCGCGACCATGATGGTGCCGACCCAGCTCGGCATCATCCCGCTGTACATGCTCATGGCGAAGATCGAGTGGACCGGCACCATGTACGCCGTCGTCGCACCTGGCCTGGTCAGCGCCTTCGGCGTCTTCTTCATGACGCAGTACCTGGGCGAGGCGGTGCCGACCGAGCTGATCGAGGCGGCCCGCGCGGACGGCTGTACGACGCTGCGCATCTTCTGGCACGTGGTGCTCCCGGTGTCCAAACCCGCCGCGGCGGTGCTCGGCATGCTCACCTTCATGACGGCCTGGAACGACTTCTTCTGGCCGCTGGTCGTGCTCACCCCCGAGGACCCGACCGTGCAGGTCGCGCTGTCCGCGCTGGCCAGCGGTTACATCACGGACTTCTCGCTGTCGCTCACCGGAACGATCATCGCGACGGTCCCGTTGCTCGTCGTCTTCGTGGCGCTGGGCAAGCACATCATCGGAGGCATCATGCAAGGGGCGATCAAGGGATGACCAGCGTTCTGCCACAGGAGATCGCCGCGCCATCGCGGCTGTCCTTCCCCCAGGGATTCCGCTGGGGCGCGGCGACCGCGTCGTACCAGATCGAGGGCGCGGCGACCGAGGACGGGCGTACGCCGTCGATCTGGGACACCATGTCCCGCGAGCCGGGCCGGGTGTTCCGCAACCACAGCGGCGACGTGGCCTGCGACCACTACCACCGCTACCGCGACGATGTGCGCCTCATGTCCGAGCTGGGCCTGGGCACCTACCGGTTCTCGGTCGCCTGGCCGCGGATCAAGCCCGACGGCTCCGGCCCGGTCAACCCGCGCGGCCTCGACTTCTACGACCGCCTCGTCGACGAACTGCTGGCCAACGGCATCGCGCCGATGGTCACCCTGTACCACTGGGACCTGCCGCAGGTGCTGGAGGACCGGGGCGGCTGGGCCAACCGGGACACCGCGTACTACCTGGCCGACCTGGCGGCGGCCACGATCGCGCGGCTCGGCGACCGGGTCGCGTCCTGGACCACGCTCAACGAGCCGTGGTGCTCGGCCTTCCTCGGCTACGCCAGCGGCGACCACGCCCCCGGCCGCCGCGACCCGCAGGCCGCCTACCTGGCCGCGCACCACCTGCTGCTGGGCCACGGCCTGGCCGCGCAGGCGCTGCGGGCCGGCGGCGCACGCGAGCTGTCGATCGTGCACGTGCTCACCCGGGTCAACCCGCAGAACCCGCACGACCCGCACGACCGCGACGCGGCCAGCCTCGTCGACGGCCTGCAGAACCGGATCTGGCTGGACCCGGTGCTGCGCGGGCACTACCCGGCCGACATCCTGCCGCTGTTCGAGCGCTTCGGCGCCGCGGACGCCATCCGCGACGGCGACCTGGACGTCATCTCCACGCCGATCGACCTGCTGGGCGTGAACTACTACCAGCCGGCACTGGTACGGGCCAAGGTCGGCGCGGTCGGCCAGTCGAACTACCCCGGCAGCGAGGGCATCGACTTCCCGCCGCAGGGCCTGCCGGTCACCGGCATGGACTGGCCGATCGACGCGACCGGCCTCGGGGACACGCTGGTCCGGCTGTCGCGGGACTACCCGGGCACGCCGCTGATGATCACGGAGAACGGCTCGGCGTACCACGACATCCTGGAGGGCGACCGGGTCGCCGACCCGGACCGCATCGCCTACTTCGACGGCCACCTGCGCGCGGTGCACAAGGCCATCGAGCGTGGCGCGGACGTGCGCGGCTACCTGGCGTGGTCGCTGATGGACAACTTCGAGTGGGCGTACGGCTACGACAAGCGCTTCGGCCTGGTCTACGTCGACTACGACACCCAGCGCCGGGTGCCCAAGGACAGCGCGCGCTGGTACTCGCAGGTCATCCGCGACAACGGCCTGTGAACGACCCGGTCTGAGCGCTGCCCGTCCGTCGCGCTCAGGCCGGTGTACCGGTGGCACGTGAACGCCCCGGCCCGCGAACTCGCGGGCCGGGGCGTCGTGCGCCGTGGATCAGTGCTGCGGCGCGTTCCACATCGCGGCGAAACCCGCCGCCTCACCGGTCAGCCAGCGGTCCACGTCCGCGCCCTTGGTGGCCTCGCTCTGATAGGCGATGCCGCGCCGTACGTCGACCAGCACCGGCTCGGCGTGCGGCAGGATCTGGTCCATGTTCGCCCGGAGCAGGTGCAGCGTGGCCATGATCAGGTCGGCGGTCGGCGGGTCCTCGTCGAAGTGCAGCCGCACCGCCTCGCTGCGGCCGTCCTCGTAACGCAGCCCGAAGTGCGCGGCGATGCGCACGGGCAGGGAGCCGATCATCGCGAGCGCGTCGTTGGTCCGGGTGACCCGGCAGCCCTGCCCCTCGATGGACGTCAGGTAGCTGGCCGCGCCCGCCGTCAGGGACGCGTACAGCCGCTGCCAGCGGGGGTCGACGACGCCGTTGACCTCGACCAGGTGGGTGCCGGGCGTGTGCTGGTCGATGTCGGTCTTGAGGGCCTTGATCAGCCGGCTGTGCGGGTTGAACCCGCCGCCGGTCTCCCGCTGCTTGCGCAGCTTGCCGACGAAGGCCGCCTTGGCGGGGCCGGACCGGTCGACGTAGCGCGTGAACGCCAGCAGGGTGGCGTAGGGCAGCAGGGGCTTGGCGGGGGTGTCGGCGACGGTCGCTTGAGGGGTAGGCATGTCGGCTCCGTTCGCAGCTCAGCGATTATTTTTCGTACACACATTCTAATCGATGGCACTGACATTTCCGACCCCCCGCGACCGCCCGATCGGACGTCTTCGGAGCCCTCCGGTCGGCCACTGACGGGACCTTGCGCGCGCCTGCACAATGTGGCGGTGACCTTGCTCAAACGCCTGACGAACTCGCCCAAGGCGCTCGTCTTCAGCTACCTGCTGCTGATCGTGATCTCCGGCGCCATCTACTGGCAGGTGGAGGTCGACAAGTCGCCCGGGGACGCGCTCTGGTGGGCGGTGGTCACCGCCTCGACCGTCGGCTACGGCGACACCTACCCGACGACCTGGCCCGGCCGGGTGATGGCGGGCATCCTCATCTCGGTCATGATCCTCTTTGTGATCCCGCTGATCACGGCGCACTTCGCGAGCAAGCTCATCGTCGACAACGACGCGTTCCAGCACGAGGAGCAGGAAGAGATCAAGAACCAGCTCCGCGAGATCCGCGCGATCGTCGAGCGCCTGGCCCCCGCCGACGCCGACCGGACCGGCGCGGCCCTGGACGCGCTCGAAGCCCGAGCCGACGGCACCCGCTGACTCGACTGTCCCTCAAGCGCGTACCCCCAGCGCCGCGCGACCCGCGCTCCCCCGGCCGAAGGAAGGGCACCTTCCCATCGCTTCCGAGCCGAAGGAGGGGCACCTTCCCATCGCTCTGCGTTGAGGAAGGTGCCCCTCCTAACGCGTGGCGCTCGGGTGGCTGGCGATGATCGCTGTTTCTGGTCAAAACCTGGGGTTGTACCGCACCTTTTGACCGCAGACAGTGATCTTCGTCGGAGGGGTGGCCTACCTCACCGCCCGACGGGCGGTCACCTGCCCGGTCAGGACCAGCGGGCGCCCGACAGGTCCTGACCGGAAGCAGTGTTCTTCGCGGCGGGAGGGGTCCGCGCCACTATGGCGGGCGCTCCCACGGCACTGGCCAGGCCTGCGAGAGCCTGGGCCGGTGCGTGACGCCGGTGCCGCCGCCTCGGATCCAGGAGCGGCACCGGCGATGGAGAGCGCTCTCCACAGCGCAGATGTTACGCGGATGTTGCCGCTCGTCAATACCTGCCGAAATTCCGTCCGAAATAAACCGCTACCACTGATTTTGCAGTGGCTTCCGCTGGCGCACAGCGTGGTCCCGGCGCGGCGACAGCCCGACGCACCCGCGATGCGATACCCGGCACAACGCGCAAAATAGACAGGACATTGACGGAAGTGCAGCCGTGGCGTAACACTGTTGGAGAGCGCTCTCCATCGTACTGCGGTGTGGAGACGCCATGCCCGTCATCGGCCCGCGGTACGGACCCGTCCGTCCCGGCTCGCCGCACCGGTCCCGGTGCGCCGAGCCCCCCATCCTCCGGGAGATCCGATGACATCCATCGGCCACAGCCGGCCGAGGCGCTCCAGGTTCGCGCAACTAGCCGCCGCGACCCTGCTGGCGTCACTGGTCACCGTCGTGCCCATGCAGTCCGCCCAGGCGGCCGTCACCCTGCTCTCGCAAGGCAGGCCGGCCACCGCGTCGTCCACCGAGAACGGCGGCACCCCCGCCACCGCGGCGGTCGACGGCAATCCCGCCACCCGCTGGTCCAGCCAGTTCAGCGACCCGCAGTGGCTGCGTGTCGACCTCGGTTCCACCGCCGCGATCACCCAGGTCGTGCTGCAGTGGGAGGGCGCTTACGCGACCGCGTACCAGATCCAGGTCTCCGGCGACGGCAACAACTGGACCTCGATCTACAGCACCACCACGAGCACCGGCGGCACCCAGACGGTCAACGTCACGGGCAGCGGCCGCTACGTGCGGGTGTACGGCACCGCCCGTAACGGCGGCTACGGGTACTCGCTGTGGGAGTTCAAGGTGTACGGCGACAACGGCACCACGCCGCCCGCCACCGGATACGTGCTGGCGAATCCGCAGGTCACCGGCGTGACGCCGTCGACCTACAACCCGCCGCACGCCTACTTCCACGAGTTCCAGGCCAACTGCGCGACGAGCCACGACAAGCCCGACGACCCGATCGTCTACCCGGGCCTGCCGGGTGCGTCGCACATGCACACGTTCATGGGCAACCGCACCACCAACGCGGCCAGTACGCTCACGTCGCTCAACGCGGGCGGCACGACGTGCCTGGCGCCGGGCGACAAGTCCGGGTACTGGATGCCGACGATGTACAACGGCAGCCAGGTCGTCAACCCGGTCGGGCCGCAGGTCATCTACTACAAGACGGGTGTCAACGACTACACCAGCGTCCGGCCGTTCCCGCCGGGCCTGCGTTTCGTCGTCGGCAGCCCGAACGCCACGGCCGACCAGTTCATGTTCGGGTCGGTCGAGGGCTGGGAGTGCGGCGAGAGCTACCACAACGCCGACTTCCCGGCGTACTGCCCGGTGGGCACCCAGGTCAACGTCCGCTACCAGGCCCCGAGCTGCTGGAACGGCCTCTACCTGGACACCCCCGACCACAAGAGCCACATGGCGTATCCGGTGAACCTGGTCTGCCCGGCCAGCCACCCGGTCGCGCTGCCGATGATCGAGTTCAAGATGGCGTTCCCGGCGAGCGGGGACATGTCGCAGGTGCGGCTGTCGAGCGGACGGGGCTACTCGTTCCACTACGACTTCTTCAACGCCTGGGACCCGGCCACGCAGGCCGCCCTGGTCAACCACTGCGTACGCGGTGGCCTGCAGTGCAACGCCCGTGGCTACGACGAGACCCAGCCCGGTCGCGGCGCGGCCCTGAACGCGAACTACCAGCTCCCGTAACCGCACCACGGCCGGCCCCGACATGGCGGGGCCGGCCCTCGGCCGGGATCGCGCCCCTGGGCGTACGCCCACCGCGGTGCTACCGTCGACAGCCCCTGAACCCCGAGGTCAGCCCATGTCTCACCGTTGCGGCAAGCACATCCTGCTGTCGGCCCCCGCCTCGCCCCGCTCCGGCTGGGTGGCCTGCCCCGTGCACCGCATGGGCGACTCCCAGCTCGACCAGCTGTTCGGCCGCATCGTCGGCCTCGAATTCCACGGCGAGGAGGTCCTCGCCTTGGGCTGGATCATCCACCACGCCATGCTCGACGACTGACGCCGACTCCTGATCCACACAGGGTCGAGGCCGCACACCGACTGCGAGCGCGGTGCGCGCGGGCGGTGGGTGAGCCCGGCCCCGGCGCTCACGTGGGAGGCGGCGACGGGACCGGGCGGTTCGGTCAGGAGGCGTAGGCCTCCAGCTCGGAGAGCTGGCCTGCGGGCCAGCCGGTGTTGCCGGTGACGACCACGCGGACGTGGCGGGTGGGGGTCACCGCGAAGGTGAGGGTGACCGTGTTCCCCGTGGCCGGGTTGAAGGTGTAGGTGCCCGACGGCACGAGGGTGCGCCAGGTGATGCCGTCGTCGCTGCCCAGTACGGACAGGGTCTGGCTGCGGGTGGCCCACGAGGCCGGGGCGGGCAGCTTCAGCACCAGCCGCGACAGCGCGGTGCTCGACCCGAGGTCGACCTGGGCCCACTGCGGCCAGGCGTTGTTCGGGCTCTCCCAGTACGTGTCGCGGTTGCCGTCGGTGATGTTGCCCGAGCCGTAGGACTGGACGTGGCCGCTCTCGGCGGTCGGCCGCCCGGCGGCCAGGTTGACGTTGCCGGCCGGGTCGGTGGTGACGGTGACCGCGTTCGACGGGCCGGAGACCAGGCCGGCGCCGTCCTGCGCCGTGACGGTGAACGTGTGCGCCGAGCCGGGGGCCAGCCCCGACACGGTGTACGACGTCCCGCTCGCGGTCCCGACCTGGGTGCCGTTGCGCAGCACCCGGTAGCCGGTGACGCCGACGTTGTCGGTGGACGCCGTCCAGGACAGCGACACGGTGGTCTGCGTCTTGGCGGTGACGGTCAGGTTGCCCGGGGCGCTGGGCGGCTGGGTGTCGACGGTGCCGCCCCCGTACACCTCGAATTCTGAGATCTGGCCCGCGGGCCAGCCGGTGTTCGACGTGATGGTGAGGCGCACGTAGCGGACCGTGGCCGTGGCGGGGATGGTCACGGTGTTGGCCGTGGCCGGGTCGAACAGGCGGCCGCTGGCGGCGGACAGGGGTTGCCAGGTGACGCCGTCGGTGGAGCCGTGCACGGCGATCTGCTGGGTGCGCGCGCCCCAGCCCGGCGGGAGCTTCAGCGCTACGCGGCTGACCGGCTGCGCGCCGCCCAGGTCGACGGTCAGGGTCTGCGGGAACGCGTTGTTGGCGCTCTCCCAGTAGCTGCCCGCGTTGCCGTCGACGGCGTTGCCGGGCGGGAAGCCGCCGTTGCCGCTCGACGCGACGGCCGGGCGGTTCAGGGCCAGGTTGACCGTTGGCGACGCCGGGTCGGTGGTGGCGGTGACGGTGTTGCTCGGGCCGGAGATCGCCCCTGCGGCGTCGCGGGCGCGTACGTAGTAGGAGTAGGCGGTGGCCGGGGTGAGGCCGTTGAGGGTGACGGAGGTGCCGGTGGGCGACGCCACGACGTTGTCGACCGCGCCGAGCTCCTGATAGACGGTGTAGCCGACGACGGCGACGTTGTCGGTCGACGCGGTCCAGGACAGCGAGACGCTGGTCGAGGTCTTGCCGGTCACGGTGAGGTTGCCGGGCACGGTCGGCGGGACGACGTCGCCGGGGCCGGAGCGGTTGGCGAACTCGGTGGCCCAGTAGCGGGTCCGGGTCAGGTAGGCGGTCTCGGCGGCCGCGCCGGTCAGGCCGTACGCGCCGTCGAAGGTCTGGTAGCCGAAGCCCGCGGGCGGGGTGGCGTGCGCGGGTTCGATGGACGAGCCCTCGTGCCACTCGTTGAACGACGTGATCGACACCCAGTCCGGCAGGCCGCCGGTGGCCGGGTTCAGCGCGTTGTTCCACTGCAGGTCGTAGGTCGCCCCGTTGGCGCGGCCCACGGTCGGGGTGGTGTTGCCGGGCACGGCGCGGTCGTCGAGGTAGCCGGGTGCGACCGAGGGGGCCCAGACCAGGCCGTTGGCCTTGCAGAAGGCGCTCGCGTTCGCCCAGCCGGGCGCGGTGGAGCCGGCGATGCCGTCGTAGGTGTACATGCCGCCGAAGCCGGCGACCTTCGAGGTGTCCGTGGTCTGCGCCAGGATGATGTTGCTGCTCTTGAGCGGTGCGATGGCCGACCAGTCGCTGATCAGCAGGCTCTCGAAGACGTAGAACGCGGGGCGGTTGCCGTGCGCGGCGTCGCGGTAGTAGGCCGGGCTGGCGCCGTACCTCGTGTTGAGGTAGTTGATGTCGGCGACGGTGGAGGCGGCGGTGCGCCCGGCGTAGGGCTCCAGGTGCCAGGCGACCTTCAGGCCCTGCGCGGCGGCGGCGGCGAGCACGCCGGTGGCGAGGTTGTCCTCGTAGGAGTTCTGGCCCCACCAGCTGTAGACGAGCACGCCCGCGCCGGACTGGCGGATCCACTGCATGTGCTGGGCGACCGCGCCGGCGTAGTCGCCGGAGTCGTACGCGCCGAGCTTGGGGTAGAGGTTCGCGCCGACGTCGGCGGGCGGGGTGTGGCCGCCCTGCTGCCAGTGGCGGTACTGGCCGTAGGTCGCCGGGTTGCCGTACCAGGAGTAGTAGAAGACGTGCACGTTCGGCGACGGCGGCGGGTCGGCGGCCGACGCGCCCTGCGGCGCTGCCGTGAGCCCGGCGGCCACCATCAGCGCGGCGAGCACCACGCGTAGAGGTCGTGCCCAGACGGACATGACGGATCCTCTCCGTTACGGGGTCGGGACGGTGCTGTCGCCCGGGAGCGGCCGGGGGGAGCGGTGTAGGCAAAACCTTAGATACGTGTTCGCAAAAACTCTAGAGTTGCGTGCAAGTTTGCAATGCCAATCGAAACGTTGCGGACGGTGACGGCGCAACGGTTGCCATCGCGGCAGGCGCGTGGGACGGGCCCGCCGGGTCCATGGGCCGCCCCTGCTCATCCGCGCCCGACGATGCCGCGGGCCGTCCACAACGGAGACCTTTCGAGATCAGTGGTCATGAGTGGGCGTCACGGCCGGTGACCGGTGCTGGTCGGGCAGGGGTGGTGGCCGTACGCACACCAGATGATCACTGTCCGTCCTCACCCGACTGTTGCTACGTTTTTTGCATTGCACTGTGGACTTCTAACTACCAAGGCTCTAACGTTTTGCTACCACAGTCAGCAACACCGATGACTTGAACTCGTAACAGGCAGGTGCTCCTCGGCCGTGGCGGCGTGTGCGCAGCAGCTGGCACGTCGCCGCAATCCGCTCCCGGCCGGGTCGCCTTCCGCACCACGGGGTGGCCGTCGTCCGCGACGGTGACCGCGGATTCGCGGCGGGATGAAACGCAGGAGAGGCAATGCAGGGAGGAGTGCAGTGAAACTCAAGAATGTCCGCACCAGGCTGCTCGCGACGGTCGTCGCCGCCAGCCTGGCTGTCGTGGCGGGGCCGACGACGTCGGCCACGGCTGCCGGAGGGCCGAACCTGGCCGCCGGCAAGCCGACCGCGGCGAGCAGCACCAACGGTCCGTACGGGACCGGTAACCTCGTCGACTCGAACCAGGGTTCCTACTGGGAGAGCTCCGGGGCGCTGCCCCAGTGGGCGCAGGTCGACCTCGGCAGCGCCGTCAGCGTCGACCAGGTCGTGCTGAAGCTGCCCGCGGGCTGGGGCGAGCGCACCCAGACGCTGACCGTGCAGGGCAGCACCAACGGCACCTCGTTCAGCACGATCGTGGGCTCGGCCGGGTACAACTTCCAGCCCGGTTCCGGCAACGTGGTGACGATCAACTTCACCGCGGCCAGCACCCGCTACGTGCGGATCAACATCACCGCCAACACCGGCTGGGCGGCCGCGCAGCTGTCCGAGCTGGAGGTCTACGGCGCGGGTGGCGGCGGCACGTCGGGCAACCTGGCGATCGGCAAGTCGATCACCGAGAGCGGCCACGCCGACGTGTACGGCGCGGGCAACGCCAACGACGGCAACCAGGGCTCCTACTGGGAGAGCGTGAACAACGCGTGGCCGCAGTGGCTGCGCGTCGACCTCGGCTCGACCGTCAGCGTGAACCGGGTCGTGCTGAAGATCCCGAGCGGCTGGGGCGCACGTACGGAGACCCTCGCGGTGCAGGGCAGCACCAACGGCACCACGTTCTCCGACATCGTGGCCTCGACCGGGTACACCTTCACCGGCGCGAACACGGTGACGATCAACTTCGCCACCGCGAACACCCGGTACGTGCGGATCAACATCACCGCCAACACCGCGTGGCCGGCCGGCCAGATCTCCGAGTTCGAGATCTACGGCCCGACCACCGGTGACACCCAGGCCCCGTCCACGCCGGGCAGCCTGGCCTACACGACTCCGGCGTCCGGCCAGATCCGCCTGACCTGGAACGCGTCCACCGACAACGTCGGCGTCACCGCGTACGACATCTACGCCAACGGCGACCTGCTGACCAGCGTCAGCGGCTCGACGCTGGTCTACACCGACAGCCGGCCGGACAGCCAGACGGTCAGCTACTACGTACGGGCCCGCGACGCGGCCGGCAACCAGTCGGGCAACAGCAACACCGTCACCCGTACCGGCCAGACCGGCGACACCCAGGCGCCCACCGCGCCCGGCAGCCTCGCCTTCACCCAGCCCGCCTCCGGCCAGATCCGCCTGACCTGGACCGCGTCGACCGACAACGTCGCCGTGACCGGGTACGACATCTACGCCAACAGCGCGCTGCGCGGCAGCGTCAGCGGTTCCACGCTGGTCTACACCGACAGCCAGCCGGACTCCGCGACGGTCAGCTACTACGTGCGGGCCAAGGACGCGGCGGGCAACATCTCGCCGATGAGCAACATCGTCACCCGCAACGGCTCCGGTGGCGGCGGCACCAACCAGGCGCTGAACAAGCCGATCACCGACAACGGCCACACGCACATCTTCGCGCCGGAGAACGCCAACGACGGTGACCTCACCACCTACTGGGAGGGCAGCACGTCGCCCAACCAGCTCACCGTGGCGATGGGCTCCAACGTCGGCGTCAGCTCGGTCGTCGTCAAGCTCAACCCGGACGCCGCGTGGGGCGCGCGTACCCAGACCATCCAGGTCCTGGGCCGCGAGCAGAGCTCGTCGTCGTACGTCAACGTGGTCTCCGCGCAGGCGTACAGCTTCAACCCGGCCACCGGCAACACGGTGACCATCAACGCCGCCGGCAGCTACGCCGACATCCGGCTGCAGTTCACCGGCAACTCCGGCGCCCCCGGCGGCCAGGTCGCCGAGTTCCAGGTCATCGGCACCCCGGCGCCGAACCCGGACCTCACGGTCACCTCGGTCACCTGGTCCCCGGCCTCCCCGGTGGAGACCGACGCGATCACGGTGAGCGCGGTCGTGCGCAACGCGGGCACCAACACCGCGGGCGCGACCAACGTCAACTTCTACCTGGGCACCACCCTGGTGGGCACCGGCGCGGTCGGCTCGCTGGCCGCCGGCGCGCAGACGACGGTCAACGCCAACATCGGCACCCGCAACGCCGGTTCCTACGCCGTCACCGCGAAGGTCGACGAGGCCAACACGGTCGTCGAGCAGAGCGAGACCAACAACAGCCTCACCGCGTCGAGCAACCTCACGGTCAGCCCGGTGCAGAGCTCCGACCTGGTCGCGAACGTGAGCTGGACGCCGAGCAACCCGGCTGCCGGCAACAACGTGACCTTCTCGGTCGCCATCAAGAACCAGGGCACCACGGCCTCGGCCGGTGGCGCGCACGGCATCACGCTGACCGTCCTCAACGAGGCCGGCACCGTGGTCCGCACCCTGACCGGCTCGTTCACCGGCGTGATCAACGCGGGGGCCACCTCCGCGGCGGTCACCCTGGGCACCTGGACCGCGGCCAACGGCCGGTACACGGTCCGCGTGGTGCTCGCCAACGACGCCAACGAGCTGCCGGTCAAGCAGGCCAACAACACCAGCAACACGCCGCTGTTCGTCGGGCGTGGCGCGAACATGAACTACGACATGTACGAGGCCGAGGACGGCTCGACCGGCGGCGGCGCGTCCGTGGTCGGCCCGAACCGCACCATCGGCGACCTCGCCGGTGAGGCCAGCGGCCGCAAGGCCGTCACGCTGAACAGCAACGGCCAGTACGTGCAGTGGACCACCAAGTCCGCGGCCAACGCCCTGGTCACCCGCTTCTCCATCCCGGACAACGCGGGCGGCACCGGAACCACGTCGACGCTGAACATCTACGTCAACAACGTGTTCCACAAGTCGATCACGCTGACCTCCAAGTACGCGTGGCTCTACGGCGCGGAGGCGGGCCCGAGCAACTCGCCCGGCGCCGGTCCGGCCCGCCACCTGTACGACGAGGCCAACATCCTGCTGGACTCCACCATCCCGCAGGGCGCCACGATCAAGCTGCAGAAGGACGCGGCCAACAGCGGCACCTTCGCGATCGACTTCATCAACCTGGAGCTGGTGAGCCCGCGGGCGAACCCGGACCCGGCGAAGTACAAGGTGCCCACCGGCACCTCGCACCAGGAGGTCCAGAACGCCCTCGACGCGGTCCGGATGGACACCACCGGTGCCTTCGTCGGTGTCTACCTGCCCGCCGGCAACTACGAGACGGCGCAGAAGCTCAGCGTCTACGGCAAGCCGATCAAGGTCGTCGGCGCGGGTATGTGGTACACCCGCTTCAACACCCCGACCGGCCAGGAGAACACCGACGCCGGCTTCCGGGTGGAGAGCAGCGCCAACGGCTCGTCCTTCGAGCACCTGGCGTTCTTCGGCAACTACACCATCCGCCAGGACGGTCCCGGCAAGGTCTGGGGCGAGCTGAAGTCGGTCAACAACCTGACCTTCGACAGCGTCTGGGTCGAGCACACCGTCTGCGGCTGGTGGGGTGTCAACGTCAGCGGCTGGACCGTCAAGAACAGCCGGGTCCGCAACACCTTCGCCGACGGCATCAACCTGACCAACGACTCCAACAACAACCTCGTCACCAACGTCGAGGGCCGGGGCAACGGCGACGACGCGTTCGCGCTGTTCTCCGCGATCGACTCCGGTGGCTCGGTCGGCAACCACGGCAACGTCTTCGAGAACCTCTCGGCGACGCTGACCTGGCGTGCCGCTGGTCTGGCCGTGTACGGCGGCTACGACAACGTGTTCCGCAACCTGTACATCGCGGACATGCTGACGTACTCCGGCATCACGATCAGCTCGCTGGACTTCGGATACCCGTTCGTCGGGTTCGGCACGACGCCCACACGCTTCGAGAACATCTCGCTCGTGCGGGCCGGTGGCCACTTCTGGGGCAACCAGACCTTCGGCGCCATCTGGATCTTCGCGGCCTCGAAGGAGTTCCGCGGCATCCGGATCAGCAACGTCGACATCGTCGACCCGACGTACTCCGGCATCATGTTCCAGTCGAAGTACCCGGAGCAGCAGCCGGTCACCGACACCATCTTCACCAACGTCAACATCAGTGGCGCGCAGAAGAGCGGTGACGCGTACGACGCCAAGTCCGGCATCGGCATCTGGGTCAACGAGATGCCCGAGACCGGTCAGGGCCCGGCGCGGGGTTCGGCCACCTTCACCGGCCTGACCTTCAGCAACAACTTCCAGAACATCCGCAACACGACCACCACCTTCACCCTCAACATCAGCTGACGCTGACCCCGGGCGCGCGACGGCCTCCCCGCCGCGCGCCCGGTGCGGGTGAAAGGAAGGGCGCCTTCGTCATGAAGGCGCCCTTCCTGCTTCTCATAGGTCGCTACCGCAGGCCGTCCGCGTCGACGACGGCCTGGGCGAACGGCCCCGGCGCCTCCTGGGGCACGTTGTGGCCGATGCCCTTGAGCGTGCGGTGCTGGTACGGGCCGGTGAACCGGGCCCGGTAGGCCTCGCCGTCGCCGGGCGGCGTGAACGGGTCGACCTCGCCGTCGACCGTGATCGTCGGAACACCGATCGTCGGCCCCTTCGCCAGCTGTGCCTCCAGCTCGTCGTGGCGCGGGTCGCCCTGCGCCAGGCCCAGCCGCCAGCGGTAGTTGCCGATCACGATCGGCACGTAGTCCGGATTGTCGAACGACGCCGCCGTCTGGTCGAAGGTCGCGTCGTCGAACTTCCACGTCGGCGAGTTGAACGTCCAGATCAGCTTCGCCAGGTCGTGCCGGTTCTTGTCGAGGCCGAGCCTGCCGCGCTCGGTGCTGAAGTAGTACTGGTACCACCACGCCCACTCCGCCTTGGGTGGCAGCGGCTGCGCCTGGGCCGCCCGGTTGGTGATCAGGTAGCCGGTCACCGAGACCAGCGCCTTGACCCGCTCCGGCCACAGCGCGGCCACGATGTCGGCGGTACGCGAACCCCAGTCGTACCCGGCCAGCACTGCCTGCCGGATGCCGAGCGCGTCCATCAGCGCCACGAGATCCAGGGCGAAGGCCGACTGCTCGGCGGTCCGGGGCGTCGCCGCGTCGCGGAACCGCGTCGTGCCGTGGCCGCGCAGGTGCGGGGTGATCGCCCGGTAGCCCTTGGCGGCCAGCAGCGGCGCGACGGCGGTGTAGCTGTGGATGTCGTACGGCCAGCCGTGCAGCAGGAACACCGGGCGTCCGTCGGCGGGGCCGGTCTCCACGTAGCCGACGTTCAGCTCGCCCGCGTCGATCTGGCGTACCGGGCCGAACGCCGGCGGCACCCGCGCCACCCCGTGCGCCGCCGGACTCGCCGGGACCGGTCCGGCTGCGTGGGCTGCGCCTGCGGCGTGAGCCGTGGCGGGCGGCACGACGAGGCCGCCCAGCCCGGCCACCGCCCCGGAGCCGAGGATCTTGCCGAAGGTGCGCCGGTCGATCATCCGGAACCTCCCACGAGGTGTCGACGGAGGACAGCGGGTGCGAAAACCACCGCGGCGTGGCGACGCGCGGGCTGCTGTGCCCGGCCTCGGACGCTACCTCGCCAGGCTGGCAAGCGGGCGGTTTCCGCCGCATGCCGCCGCGCCGTGCCACCGTGCGGGCGCGATCGCGGCGCGGACGGAATGATGGAGGCATGTCGCTGGAGAGGCTCGATCTGAGCAGCCCCGTCGCCCGGCTCGGATTCGGGCTGGCCGCGGTGGGTCGGCCGGGATACATCAACCTGCACCGCGACCGGGATCTGCCCGTCGCGCGGACCGTCGAGGCGATGCGGGAACGCACGTACGCGCTGCTCGACGCCGCGTACGCGGCCGGGGTGCGCTACGCCGACGCGGCACGCTCGTACGGCCGCGCCGAGGAGTTCCTGGCCGATTGGCTCGGCTCGCGCGACGTCGCGGACATGGTGGTCGGGAGCAAGTGGGGCTACACGTACACCGGGGGCTGGCGGGTCGACGCCGAGGTGCACGAGACCAAGGACCACGGACTCGGGGTGTACGAGCGGCAGCTCGTGCAGACGCGTGCGCTGCTGGGGGAGCGGCTGGACGTGTACCAGATCCATTCGCTGACCGTGGAGAGCCCGGCGCTGGCCGATACCGCGCTGCACCGGCGGCTGGCCGAGCTGGCCGCGACCGGGGTGACGATCGGCTTCTCCAGCAGCGGGCCGAGGCAGGCCGACGCGATCGACGCGGCCCTGCGGATCGAGGTCGACGGGGTGCCGCTGTTCCGCAGCGTGCAGGCCACCTGGAACCTGCTGGAGCCGTCGGCGGGCCGGGCCCTGGCCGCCGCCCGCGCCGCGGGGTGCCACGTGATCGTCAAGGAGGCGATGGCCAACGGGAGGCTGGCCGAGCCGTCCGCGGAGCTCGGGGTGCTGGCCGAGGTGGCGGCGGAGGCGGGTGCGCCGCAGGACGCCGTCGCGCTGGCGGCCGTGCTGCACCAGCCGTGGTCCGGGGTCGTCCTGTCCGGCGCGGCGACCACGGCACAACTGGCGTCCCACCTGGCCGCGTCCCGCGTGGACCTGTCCGCCGACCAGCTCACCCGGCTCGCGACCCTGGCCGAACCCGCCGACCACTACTGGAAGCACCGCGCCACCCTGCCCTGGACCTGACCCCGCCCCCGCCGGCCGCACACCGCCTCGGCCGCGCGGACCCCACCCCACCTACCCCACTGCGATAGACGTTGGCCTATGACGTCGAAAATAAGTAGATCAAATTCAACGTAATAGGCCAACGTCTATGAAAAACGAGGGCGGCGCGCCCCCGTCAGCTGGTGGTGCGCAGGGCGGTGGCCACGGCTTCGGCGGCGGCGGGGGCGTCGTCGCCGGTGGCGCGGACGGTGACGGTCTCGCCCGCGGTGGCGCCGAGGGCCAGCAGGGCCAGGACGCCGCGGGCGTTGGCGACTTTGGCGCCGTAGACGATCTCGACCGTGCTGGTGAACCTGGCCGCGGTGACGACTATCTGGCCCGCCGGGCGGGCGTGCAGGTGGGCGGGCAGGACGACGGTGAGTTCAGAGCTTTCGGGCATGCCAGGCCTCCTCCGCCGCGTCGGCGACCGTGTCCAGGTCCGCGCCGGTGGCCGCGATGACGGCGGCGGCCACCGCGCCCTCGACGAACGGGGCGTCGACCAGGCGCACCTGAGGGTTGGGATGGTCCTCCAGCAGGGCCTTCGCGGTGAGCACCGAACTGCCCAGGTCGGGCAGGACGATCACGCCCGCACCGGAGCCCGCCTCGGCGATCGCGTCGCGGATCAGCTCGTACGAGGTGCCCAGGCCGCCGTCGTCGTCGCCGCCCGCCACGGTCACCGCGACCGCGTCGCCGGCCACCTGCCGCAGCAGCTCGCGCAGCCCGGCTGCCAGATCGGGACTGTGCGAGACGAGGACCAGCCCCACGGTGCCGCTCATGTGGGGATGGTAGCCCCGCGGGCCGGTAAACCGGGCGGGGTGCGCCGAGTCGGGGCAGGATGGACTTACGACGCCCACCGGCGGCGCGACGGTCGCGTCCCCGGGCCGCTGTGACGGGTCAGGGGCGACGCTGGTGGGGAGTCCTCGGTGGTTCGCCGTTCAGGCGGGCCGCCGGGACGAGCCACTGGCGGAGTGAAGGGAGCCCGGCCGTGAAGAAGTTCATCAACCACCCCGACGCGGTGGTCCGTGAGGCGCTGGTGGGTCTGGCCGCCGCCCATCCGGAGCTGCGGGTGGACCTGGAGCAGCAGATAGTGGTCCGGGCCGACGCGCCCAGGGCCGGCAAGGTCGGACTGATCTCCGGCGGCGGGTCGGGCCACGAGCCCCTGCACGCCGGTTTCGTGGGGCTGGGCATGCTCGACGCGGCCTGCCCGGGGGAGGTGTTCACCTCGCCGGTGCCGGACCAGATCCTCGCCGCGGGCAAGGCGGTCGACGGCGGGGCCGGGGTGGTGCACATCGTGAAGAACTACACCGGTGACGTGATGAACTTCCAGCTCGCCGCGGAGCTGTCGGCCGACGAGGGCATCGAGGTGCACTCGGTGCTGGTCGACGATGACGTGGCGGTGGAGGACTCGACGTGGACCGCGGGCCGCCGGGGTACGGGCGCGACGATGCTGGTCGAGAAGATCGCCGGGGCGCTGGCCGAGGAGGGCGGGGACGCGGCCTCGGTCGCCGCGCTGGGTACGCGGGTCAACGAGGCCAGTGCGTCGTTCGCGATCGCGCTGAGCCCGTGTACCACGCCCGCCGCCGGGCGGCCGGGGTTCGAGCTGGGCGAGGACGAGATGGAGGTCGGCGTCGGCATCCACGGCGAGCCGGGCCGCCGCCGGGAGAAACTGCTGCCCGCCCGCGACATCGCGACGATGACGCTGGAGGCGATCCTGGCGGCCAAGCCGGTCGCCGCGGGCGAGGACGCGATCGTGCTGATGAACGGGCTCGGCGCGACCCCGCTGATCGAGCTGTACCTGCTCTACGGGGAGTTCGCGGGGCTGCTGGAGTCGGCCGGGGTGCGCATCGCGCGCAACCTCGTCGGCAACTTCGTGACCAGCCTGGACATGGCGGGCATGTCGCTGACGATCTGCCGGGCCGATCCGGAGCTGCTGCGGCTGTGGGACGCCCCGGTGCGTACGCCGGCGCTGCGCTGGGGGGTCTGATGGACGTCACCTTGGCCAGGGCCTGGCTGGACGCGGCGGCGGACGCCATCGCGGCCCAGGCCGATCAGCTGACCACGCTGGACGCCGCGATCGGCGACTCCGATCACGGGGTGAACATGAAGCGCGGGTTCGGTGCGGTGCGCACCGCGCTGGACGGGGCCGCGCCGGACGGGGTGGGCGCGGTGTTCACGCTGGCCGGGTCGACGCTGGTGTCGAAGGTCGGCGGGGCGGCGGGGCCGCTGTACGGCAGCGCGCTGCGGGCGCTGGGCAAGTCCCTGCCGGACGGGCCGCAGGTGGACGCGGCGGCGTTCGGGGCGGGGCTGCGCGCGGGTCTGGAGGCGCTGCGGAAGCTGGGCGGGGCCGCGCCGGGCGACAAGACCATCGTGGACGCGTACCTGCCGGCGGTGGACGCCTACGACGCGGCGGTCCGCCAGCACGGTGGTGACGCCGACGGCGGGCTGGCCGCCGCCGCCCGTGCCGCCGCGACGGCGGCCGCCGAGGGCATGCGGGCCACGGTCCCGTTGCAGGCCCGCAAGGGGCGCGCGTCGTACCTCGGCGAGCGCAGCATCGGGCACCAGGACCCCGGCGCCACCTCGACCTGGCTGATCTTCCAGGCCCTGGCGGACGCCGTCGCGCCATGAGGCCCGAGGTCTACTGCGGGGTCGCGGGCGCGCCCGGAGTCGCGGTCGGTGTGCTGCGCCATCAGGCGTACGGCAGCAGCGGCGAGCCGGTGGCCGCCACCGCGGACCAGGTCGGGGCGGCGTTCGACGCGGTCGCGGCCCGGCTGCGCTGCACCGCGCAGGGCATGCGCGAACGGGGTGAGCACGGCACCCCGGCCGACATCCTGGAGGCGACCGCGCTCATCGCCGACGACCCGGACCTGCGCTCGGCCGCGATCGGCGGCGTCGAGAACGGCACCCCGGCGGACCGGGCGGTGCTGGACGCGGCGGAACGGTACGCCGGGGTGCTGGCCGGGCTGTCGGATCCGACGCTGGCCGCCCGCGCCGCCGACGTGCGCCAGATCGGACGCCGCGTCGTCGAGCAGCTGCGATCCGGGGCCGGGCGGTCCGCCGGGCCCGGCGAGGAGCCGGTGATCCTGGTCGCCGAGGAACTGGGCGCCGACGACCTGCTCGACCCGTCGGTGCCGGTGGTGGGCGGGGTCTCGCGACTGGGCGGGCCGAACGCGCACGTGGCGATCGTGGCGCGGGCGCTGGGCGTGCCGCTGCTGTTCGGGGTGAACGTGCCCGCGTCGTCGGGGGGCCGCCAGGCGGTGCTGGACGCGGTGGTGGCGACCCTGACCGTGTCCCCGACGCCGCACCGGCTGGAGGCCGCGCAGCGGGCCGCCGCGGCGGCCCGGCAACGGCGCGACGAGCTGGCCGCGCTGCGCGACCAGCCCGCGGTGACCCGGGACGGCACCCCGGTGCGGCTGCTGGTCAACGTCTCCACCGCGGCCGACGCGGTGGCGGGCCTGGCGGCCGGGGCGCTGGGGGCGGGGCTGATCCGCACCGAGGTGGCGTTCCTGCACGCGGGGCACTGGCCGACCCGGTCCGAGCACGCCGCGGCGCTGCGGCCGGTGCTCGCGGCGCTGGCCGGGCACACGGCGACCGTACGCACGCTGGACTTCGCGCCGGACAAGCTGCCACCGTTCCTGTGGGGCACCTCGTCGCGCCATCGTGGGCTGGAGCTGATGCTGGACGCCCCACGGGCGCTGGCAGACCAGTTCGCGGCGATCCTCGACGAGGCCGACGGGGCGAGGCTGCGCGTCATGATCCCGATGGTGGTCTCGGTGGCCCAGCTGGACCGCTGCCGTGAGCTGCTCGACGCGGCGGCGGCCGCGCACGGGGTGCCGTCGCCGCCGCTGGGCGCGATGATCGAGCTGCCGGAGGCGGTGGTGGCGGTCGACGAGCTGGCGGCGGCGGCCGACTTCCTGTCCATCGGCAGCAACGACCTGACGGCGGCGCTGCTGGGGCTGGACCGGCGTGATCCGGCGCTGACGCCGGGCCGGATCGCCGATCCGGTGGTGCTGTCGGCGGTGGTGGCGGTGGTGCGGGCGGGCCGCCGGCACGACCGGGACGTGTCGGTGTGCGGGGACGCGGCGGGCGACCCGGCGCTGGTGCCGCTGCTGCTGTCGGCGGGGTGCCGGATCCTGTCGGCGGCCCCGACGGCGCTGGACGAGGTGCGCGCGGCGGTTCGTGACACGACGCTGGACCCCGGCGAAATAAAGCCCATCTAGTACGCATCACCCCCGACGAACGCATACCCGGCAGCGGGTATCGGAGAGCGATCCAGGCAGGACGTGATTCGTTCTATGCTGGACTCGTAGCGCGAGTGGATCACCGTTTTCGGTGGTCGGCGGCGGTTTTGCCGCGACGGCACACGACATCTCCGCGCGCCGCACGGCCTCGCCGCCCTTACCCGCGGACACCTCTGGGGGGCGGACAGACATGGCAAGTTCCGGGACGGCAACAGTGGACAGGCCGAGCCACACGAAGGGACTGTGGCGCGAGCTGAGCGCCGAGTTCGCCGGCACCATGATCCTGATTTTGTTCGGCGTCGGCGTGGTGGCCCAGGTCGTCGGCGGCGGCCTCGGCGACCACGACAGCATCTCCTGGGCTTGGGGCCTGGGCGTGACGATGGGTGTGTACGTCGCGGCGCGGATCAGCGGCGGCCACCTCAATCCGGCGGTGACGTTCTCGCTGGCCCTGTTCAAGGGTTTCCCCTGGATCAAGGTGCTGCCCTACATCGTCGCGCAGTTCCTGGGCGCGTTCGTGGCCGCGCTGATCGTCCGGTGGAACTACACCGAGGTGCTGCACAAGGTGGACCCCGGCCTCACCATGAAGACGCAGGGCGTGTTCTCCACCCTGCCCGGCAACGGCGCGCTGCCGATCGGCACCTGGGGGGCGTTCCGTGACCAGATCATCGGCACGGCGATCCTGCTGTTCGTGGTGCTGGCGCTGACCGACCTGCTCAACCTGCCGCCGCTGGCCAACCTGGCCCCGCTGATGATCGGCCTGCTGGTGGTCGGCATCGGGATGGCCTGGGGCACCGCGGCCGGCTACGCGATCAACCCGGCCCGTGACTTCGGGCCCCGGCTGGCGTCTTATCTGACCGGTTACGAGTCCGCGTTCCGAGATCAGTATGGGAATCTCTATTTCTGGGTGCCGATCGTCGCCCCGCTCATCGGCGGACCGCTGGGCGCCTGGCTGTACCAGGTCCTGGTCGGCCGGTACCTCACGGCCGAGCAGGTGGAAGAGGCGAGCACGCCGGTCGGCACGGTCGGGGTGAAGGAGTCGGGCACGTCCGAGAACGACGCGTGAGCCGTGCCAGGGACGATCAGGGAGAGGACGCGAGATGGCTGACTTCGTGGGTGCGATCGATCAGGGGACGACGAGCACACGGTTCATGATCTTCGACCGGGGCGGCAACGAGGTCGGCAAGCACCAGCTGGAGCACAAGCAGTACCTGCCGCAGGCCGGCTGGGTGGAGCACAATCCGCTGGAGATCTGGGAGCGGACCAGTGCCGTCATCCGCACGGCGCTGGCCCAGAGCAAGTTGCAGGCCTCCGACCTGGCCGCGGTCGGCATCACCAACCAGCGCGAGACCACCGTGGTCTGGGACCGCCGGACCGGGCGGCCGTACTACAACGCCATCGTCTGGCAGGACACCCGCACCGACCGCATCGCGTCCGCGCTCGACCGCGACGGCCGCGGCGACACCATCCGGCGCAAGGCGGGGCTGCCGCCCGCGACGTACTTCTCCGGCGGCAAGATCCAGTGGATCCTGGAGAACGTCGAGGGCGTACGCGAGGCGGCCCAGCGCGGCGACGCCCTGTTCGGCAACACCGACGCCTGGACGCTGTGGTACCTGACCGGCGGCTCCGACGGCGGCGTGCACATCACCGACGTCACCAACGCCAGCCGCACCATGCTGATGAACCTGGAGACGCTGGACTGGGACGACGAGCTGCTGTCGTTCTTCGACATCCCGCGCTCGATGCTGCCGGAGATCCGGCCGTCGTCGGACCCGTCGCTGTACGGCACGACCCGGGCCGGCGGGCCGTTCGCCGGGGAGGTGCCGCTGCCGGCGACGCTGGGCGACCAGCAGGCGGCCACGGTCGGGCAGGTGTGCTTCTCGCCCGGCGAGGCGAAGAACACCTACGGCACCGGTAACTTCATGCTGCTCAACACCGGCACGGAGCTGGTCCGCTCCAAGTCTGGCCTGCTGACCACGGTCTGCTACCAGTTCGGCGACCAGCCCGCGGTGTACGCCCTGGAGGGCTCCATCGCGGTGACCGGCTCGGCCATCCAGTGGCTGCGCGACCAGCTCGGCATCATCAGCGGCGCGGCGCAGAGCGAGTCGCTGGCCCGGCAGGTCGAGGACAACGGCGGCATGTACTTCGTGCCCGCCTTCTCCGGCCTGTTCGCCCCGTACTGGCGCTCCGACGCGCGCGGGGTGATCGTCGGCCTGTCGCGCTACAACACCAACGCGCACCTGGCCCGCGCCGCGCTGGAAGCGATCTGCTACCAGTCCCGCGACGTGGTCGAGGCGATGGAGAAGGACTCCGGGGTGGCGCTGGAGTTCCTCAAGGTCGACGGCGGCATCACGGCGAACAAGCTGTGCATGCAGCTGCAGGCCGACATCCTCGGGGTGCCGGTCAGCAAGCCCGTGGTCGCCGAGACGACCGCGCTGGGCGCGGCGTACGCGGCCGGGCTCGCGGTCGGGTTCTGGCAGAACACCGACCAGCTGCGCGAGCAGTGGCACGAGGACCAGCGCTGGGAGCCGACCTGGAGCGACGAGCAGCGCGAAGAGGGCTACAAGGGCTGGAAGAAGGCCGTCGAGCGGACCCTGAACTGGGTCGAGGTCGGGTAAGGGGCCCACGATGGACGTCGTCGCGCTTTCCGCTGAGTCGCGCCGTCAGGCGCTGGCCGACATGGCCGCACGTGAACTGGACATCCTCGTGATCGGCGGGGGCGTGGTCGGGGCCGGGGCGGCGCTGGACGCGGCCACCCGGGGCCTGAGCACCGGGCTGGTCGAGGCGCGGGACTGGGCCTCGGGCACGTCCAGCCGGTCCAGCAAGCTGATCCACGGCGGCCTGCGCTACCTGGAGATGCTGGACTTCGGCCTGGTCGCCGAGGCGCTCAAGGAGCGGGCGCTGCTGCTCACCCGGCTCGCCCCGCACCTGGTCAAGCCGGTGAAGTTCCTCTACCCGCTGACGCACCGGGTGTGGGAGCGGCCGTACGTCGGGTCGGGCGTGCTGCTGTACGACATCATGGGTCTGGGCACCGGCAACGGTCGCGGGGTGCCGCACCACCGGCACCTGAGCCACCGCCGGGCGCTGCGCGAGGCCCCGTGTCTGAAGAAGGCGTCGCTGGTCGGCGCGGTGCAGTACTACGACGGCCAGGTCGACGACGCCCGGCACACGATGACCGTGGTGCGCACCGCGGCGTCCTATGGCGCGATGGTCGCCAACCGGGCCCGGATCAACGAGTTCCTGCGCGAGGGGGAGCGGGTCGTCGGCGCGCAGGTCGAGGACGTGGTGACCGGTGAGATGTACGAGATCCGCGCGAAACAGGTGATCAACGCGACCGGGGTGTGGACCGACGAGACGCAGCGTATGGCCGACACCCGCGGGCAGTTCCACGTACGCGCCTCCAAGGGCGTGCACCTGCTGGTGCCGCGGGACCGCATCCAGTCGCGCACCGGGCTGATCCTGCGCACCGAGAAGAGTGTGCTGTTCGTGATCCCGTGGGGGCGGCACTGGATCGTCGGCACCACCGACACCGACTGGAACCTGGACCTGGCCCACCCGGCGGCCACCGCCAGCGACATCGAGTACATCCTGGAGCACGTCAACTCGGTGCTGGTCACCAAGCTGACCCAGGCCGACGTCGAGGGCGTGTACGCCGGGCTGCGCCCGCTGCTGGCCGGGGAGTCCGAGGAGACCAGCAAGCTGTCCCGCGAGCACCTGGTCGGGCACCCGGTCCCGGGGCTGGTCGTCATCGCGGGCGGCAAGTACACCACGTACCGGGTGATGGGCAAGGACGCCGTCGACGAGGCGGTGCGCGGCATGGACCAGCGCATCCCGGAGTCGATGACGCACGAGGTGCCGCTGGCCGGGGCCGAGGGCTACAAGGTGCTGTGGAACCGGCGGCACCTGCTGGCCCAGGAGTCGGGCCTGCACGTGGTGCGCATCGAACACCTGCTCAACCGGTACGGCTCGATGATCCACGAGGTGCTGCGGCTGATCGCCGACGATCCCACGCTGGCCGACCCGCTGCCCGGCGCCGACGACTACCTGGGCGCGGAGGCCGTGTACGCGGCTTCGCACGAGGGCGCGCTGCACGTCGACGACGTGCTGGCCCGGCGTACCCGGGCGTCGATCGAGACCTGGTCGCGCGGGGTGCAGGCGGCCCCGACGGTGGCCCGGCTGATGGGCGGCGTGCTCGGCTGGACCGACAAGGAGATCGAAGAGGAGATCGAGGTGTACGCGGCCCGCGTGCAGGCCGAGCGGCAGTCGCAGGAGGAGCCCGACGACGAGTCGGCCGAGGAGGTTCGGCTGGCTGCGCCCGATCTTGGATGATCGCGTTCTAATGTGATTTCATGCGAATCGTCCCAGTAGTGCGTGATGTCAGATTCTGGAGCGCCACGCTGCTGGCGGGCGCACTGCTGCTCGGCGGGTGCACGGGCTCGCCGCCCGCGCGCCCGGGGCCGATGGGCATCGAACCGGGCCTGGAAGGCGACACCCCGGCCGAGGTCGACCTCGCCGGGATCGGGGACCCGTACTTTCCGAACTACGGCAACGGCGGTTACGACGTCGCGTCGTACGCGCTGAAGGTGACGTTCGACCCGGCGTCCGGGCAGCTCGACGGGACCACGACGGTCAAGGCCAAGGCGACCGTCCCGCTGGACCGGTTCCATCTCGACCTGATCGGTCTCGACGTCGCGTCCGTGGTGGTCGAGGGCGATCCGGCCGAGGTCAGGCGGGACCGCGACGAGCTGGTGGTCACCCCGGCCAAGCACATCGACTCGGGGCAGGCGTTCACGGCGGTCGTGAAGTACAGCGGCAAGCCCGGGGAGGTCCGCGCGCGCGACGCCGAGCACAACGGCTTCTACGTGAGCAAGGACGGGGCGGTGGCGATCGGCGAGCCGCAGTCCGCGGCGGCCTGGTTCCCGGTCAACGACCACCCGAGCGACAAGGCGCTGTACACCATCGACCTGACCGTGCCGAACAAGCTGTCCGGGCTGAGCAACGGACTGCTCAAGGGGAAGAAGACCGACGGCGACTGGACCACGTGGAGCTGGAACGTCACCTCACCGATGGCGTCCTACCTGGCCACGATGGTCGTCGGCGACTACCGGGTGACGCAGACCGAGCACCGGGGCAAGCCCGTGATCTACGCGGTGGCCTCGGCGATCCCGGCGGGGGAGGCCGACCGCAACCTGGCCCGCACGACGGAGGTCGCCGACTTCCTGGAGGGGCTGTTCGGGCCGTACCCGTTCGACGCGTACGGCGGCATCGTCGTCGGCGACAACCGGGTCTCCGACGAGCTGGAGAACCAGACCCGGCCCATCTACCTGCCCAAGACCTGGGAGAAGGGGTCGGACACGATCATCCTGGCGCACGAGCTGGCGCACCAGTGGTTCGGTGACAGCGTCTCGGTGCAGAACTGGCGCGACATCTGGCTCAACGAGGGCTTCGCGACGTACGCCGAGTGGCTGTGGGACGAGCACCAGGGCGGGCGGACCGTGCAGGAGCACTACGACCGGCGCTACCGCGACCGCAAGGACCGGATGTGGCGGGTGCCCACCGCCGACCCCGGCAGCGACGGCATCTTCTCCAGCAGCGTCTACGAGCGCGGCGCGATGACCCTGCACGCCCTGCGCAAGCTCGTCGGCGACGACAGGTTCTTCACCATCATGCGCACCTGGACCGCCGAGCAGCGCGACGGCAACGCCAGCACCGCGGAGTTCGTCACCCTCGCCGAACGCATCGCCGCCCGCCCCCTCGACGCCTTCTTCCAACCCTGGCTCTACGGCAAAACCCGCCCCGAATGACCCACCACCCACCACCCCTGATCCGCAACTCTTAAAAAGTCGCGCCTACCCCGGACTCCGGTAGGCGCGACTTTTTAAGAGTTGCGGCAGGGGTGTGGGCGGCAGGGGTGTGGGCGGCAGGGGTGTGGGGTCATGGGGCGAGGGGGGAGTGGTTGAGGCCGTGTTCGGTCAGCTGTTCGGTCATGTAGGCGACGACGGTGGCGATGAGGACCACGGGGGTCATGGCGAAGCCGAGGGGGCCCAGGAGGAGGACGACGAGGACGACGGCGCTGACGGGGAGGGGGAGCATGGCGACGGTGGCGGCGGCCATGCCGGCGGCCATCGCGGGGACCGCGCCGAAGCCGGGTAGCGGGCCGGCGAGCACGCCGAGGATGCCGCCGAGGCTGACGGCGGGGAAGATCGGGCCGCCGCGCAGGGCGGCCAGGGACAGCGCGTAGCCGAGGCCCTTGAAGACGACCAGGGCGACCAGGGCCGCTTCGGGCCAGGCGTGCGGGTCGGCGGCCAGCGCGGCCAGGGTCTGCTGGCCGGACAGCGCCACCTCGGCCGGGGACCGTCCGGTGAGCAGGGCGTACACGGAGGCGCAGACGCCGACGCCGAGCGCGGCCAGCACCGTCGCCGACAGCGGGCGCGCGGCGACGCGGGGGGCGAGCTGCTTGGCGAGGCCGCGTACCAGGCGGATGCCGACGGCCGCGACGACCGCCACCGGCAGCGCCCACAGCAGGTCGGCGATGTCGGGGCGGATGACACTGCCGGGCGGGATGGGCAGGGTCAGCGAGCCGATGGGCAGGCCGGACCACAGCCCGAGACCGGTGAACACGATCGCGCCGACACCTGCCGCGAGCAGGCACGGGATCACCACGGCGGACAGCGCCGCGCCGCTGAGCTGCACCATCTCGATCAGCAGTACGGCAGCGACGATGGGGCTGCCGAAGATGGCGGCGATGGCGGCCGCCGCGCCCGCGCCGCTGATGATCAGGGCGCGGCGGCTGCCGGGGGCGACGCCGAACGCGTGGGCGGCCAGCAGCGCGAGTCCTCCGCCACCGGCGATCAGCGGAGCCTCGGGCCCGAGGACGGCGCCGAGCGGCAGGCTCAGCAGTGCCGCGACCAGCACCCAGGGCAGTTCGGCGGGTTGCGGCGGCGGGCCGCCCATACCGTCGACGGGGGTGTGCCCGCCGTGGCCGGGCGCCCAGCGGGCCACCGCACCGACGCCCAGCCCGGCCACGGCCAGCAGCGGCAGCGGCCACCACCAGGGCGGCTGGTCACCGCCGAACAGGTGCTGCGGGATGGTGTGCCACATCTGGTGCTCGGCGGCGTGCAGGACGGCCAGGAAGCCGAACGCGACCAGCGACACCGGCACGCCGAGCAGCCCGGCGATGCCGAGCAGGCGCAGGTAGTCCGGGTGGCGGATCAGCTCCAGGGCGCGATCCCGGACCTGCTGTGGGGACACTTCCGACATATAACCACGCTAGGTGTTTCGCCCGGTGAGCGTGGCGGGATGACCGACGTGCCCGGCGGTGCTCGTTTCCGGACGCTGAAGCGTCCGGAAACGAGCCCGTCCTCACGCGGCTACCGGTGCCTCCAGGGCGTGCCGGTCCCAGTTGGCCAGTTCTGCTTCGGCCTCGTAGGTGCACTGCAGGAACGCCATCAGCGTCGCGTCCGGGTCGTCGGCGGTGCGCACCACCTCGTACGGCAGCAGGAACTCGCCCAGTTCCGTGTCGTAGTGGGCCTGCCCCGGCGAGATCGGCCAGTCCCGGAAGCCGGGCGGCTCGGGGTAGGCGTACGCGTAGAACGCGCCCTCCTCGCCCCCGCCGGGCCAGAAGCCGCAGCTGCTCACCTCGTGGTCGTAGGCCAGGCGGCTGACCCGGTCGGGGCAGTTGGGCACCCCGCCCGGATGCGGCGGAGCCTCCTCGCCGGAGAACCGGGTCACCGCGAGGTCCAGTGCGCCCCAGAACAGGTGCACCGGGCTGACCTTGCCCTGGAAGCGGGCCCGGAACGCGGTGAACACCCGGTGCATCTGCACCGTCGCCAGCCAGAACCGGTGGGCGTACACCGGGTCGTAGACGCAGTGCTGCTCGTCGGCCGCGAACGGGATCGCCACCGGCAGCTCCACCGGCCGGGCCATGATGTCGACCGGCATGCCGAGCGCGTCCAGTTGCAGCATCACGGCCGCGTAGAAGTCGGCGACACTGCGCGGGCGCAGCTCCACCTCGCGGCTCTCGCCGCCGGTGGTGTGCAGGTCGAGCACGTGCCGCTGGAAGTCGAAGGTGATCTCCAGCCCGGCGGATCCGTACGGCATCAGCGACGTGGTGAAGCCGCGGGTGGAGACGTAGAGCGGCACCTGCCACCAGTGGTTGATCATCGGTTCGAGTGCCAGCCGCACCTTGCCCACGACCTGGGTCCACAGGTGCAGCGTGTCCCGCGTGTCCGACCACTGCGCGAGCGTCAACGCAGGCCAGACTCCCTTGCTGGTCACCTGTCCAGCATGCCGGAGCCGGGCCGGGCGCGGCGGCCGTTCGGCGCGGTCGGCGGCGTTACCGTCGGTGGATGGCGAAGGCGGACGGCGGGTTTCTGCGGTGGGTGGAACTCGACGAGGACGGGGCGGACCTGACGGCGTACCCGTTCGCGCTGCCCGTGGTGGCCGGGTTGCGCAAGGCGGGGCGGCTGGAACTGGACCCGAAGGTGACGTTCCTGGTCGGCGACAACGGCACGGGCAAGTCGACGCTGATCGAGGCGATCGCCGTGGCGGCCGGGTTCAACCCGGAGGGCGGCTCGCAGAACTTCGCCTTCGCGACCCGCGCCAGCGAGTCCGTGCTCGGCCGGCACCTGACGCTGGTCCGCGGTCTGCGCAAGCCACGCACCGGGTTCTTCCTGCGGGCGGAGTCGTTCTACAACGTCGCCACCGAGATCGAGCGGCTGCAGGCGCAGGGCTCCTACGGCGGCCACAGCCCGCACGAGCGCTCGCACGGCGAGTCGTTCCTGGACCTGGTCACGCACCGGTTCGGGCCGCAGGGGCTTTACCTGCTCGACGAGCCGGAGGCGGCGCTGTCGGTGTACGGCTGCCTGGCCGTGATCGCCCGCATCCAGGAGCTGACCGCGCAGGGCTCGCAGTTCGTGATCGCCACGCACTCGCCGATCCTGCTGGCCGTTCCCCGGGCGCGCATCCTGCAGTTCGACGGCGCGGGCGCGATCACCCCGGTCGGCTTCGACGAGGCCGAGCCCGTGGCACTGACCCGGTCGTTCCTGGCCGAGCCGCGGCTGTACCTGCACCACCTGCTGTCCGGGCCGGACCCGGACAGCAGACGGGACGTGGGCTAGCCGCCGAGCTGGAACACGTTGATGCGGCTGAGCTGCGCGTCGATGAAGGTCAGCGCGCTTTCCGCGTCGTACGTGGCCACCAGCGTCAGCTCCGTGGTGGGCAGGTAGTCCCGGCCCGGATCGCCGACCAGCACCCGCGCGCCGCGGTCGGCGGCCCGCCGCAGGAACGGCAGCACCCGCTCGGCCATCTCGTCGCTGTAGAACACGTCCCCGGCCAGCACGAGGTCGGCGTCGCCGCCGTCACCGTCGAGCAGGTCGCCCTGTCGGCCTGTCACGGTCACCCCGTTGGCCCGCGCGTTCAGCTCGACCGCCGCGATGGCGTACGGGTCGATGTCGTTGGCGGTCACCGTGGCCGCCCCGGCCAGCCCGGCCGCGATCCCGGCGAGGCCGGAGCCCGCGGCGAGGTCGAGCACCCGGCGTCCGCGCGCCACCTCGGGGTTGTCCAGGACATAGCGCGCCACGCCCTGGCCACCGGCCCAGGCGGACGCCCAGAACGGCGTCGTCAGGGCCTGCCCCGCCTCGGCTTCCATCCGGGCCCACCACACGATCGCGTCGACCGCGAGGTGCAGGCGGATCTCGGGCACGAGCGGCACGGGGGTCAGGCTGAGCCGGTCCAGCCCGTCGCTGTGCGCGGGGAGTGTCTTGTCCTTGAGGTCGTGCATTGCGTAATCAACGCGACCTGTCACCCGCTCAGCATGCCGGACTCGTCGCTCCATCGGTCGCAGAATCGCCCTGTTCGTCGGCAAAAGTCATCCTTCCCGTGCATGGCGCGCTAGGGTCAGCGGTTGTGGGGCAATGGCCGCACCGCGCAGTGCGGTGCGGGGCAGTCGACGGCCCCTGAGAGGGATTCATGGCAACCGGCACCGTCAAGTGGTTCAACGCTGAGAAGGGCTTCGGCTTCATCGAGCAGGACGGCGGGGGTGCGGACGTTTTCGTCCACTACTCCGCCATCTCCGGTGGCGGATACCGCGAGCTCCAAGAGGGCCAGCAGGTCGAGTTCGAGGTCACCCAGGGCCAGAAGGGCCCGCAGGCGGCCAACGTTCACCCGCTCTGATCAGTGCAGCACAAGGGCGTCCCCGTCACCGTACAGGTGACGGGGACGCCCTTCCCGTTCGGCCCCGACGTCAGGCCCCGGCCAGCGCCGGTTCCACCGGGGCACCGGTGTCGATGCCCACCGTGGGCTCGACCGGCCGCAGGGCCAGCGCCAGCACGTCGGCGACATCGGACAGCACGTGAATCGTCAGACCCTCGCGCACGTCCGCCGGGACGTCGTCCAGATCCGGCTCGTTGCGCGCCGGGATGATCACCTCGGTGAGGCCCGCCCGGTGCGCCGCCAGCAGCTTCTGCTTGACGCCGCCGATCGGCAGCACCCGCCCGTTCAGCGTGACCTCGCCGGTCATGCCGAACTCCGGCCGGACCGGCCGTCCGGACGCGAGCGACGCCAGGGCGGTGACCATGGTGATACCGGCACTCGGGCCGTCCTTGGGCACCGCGCCCGCGGGCACGTGCAGGTGGATCCGCCGCCCGGCCAGCGCGTTGGGGTCCAGCCCCAGCTGGCGGCCGTGCGAGCGCAGGTAGGACAGCGCGATGTGCGCCGACTCCTTCATCACGTCGCCGAGCTGGCCGGTCAGGGTCAGCCCCGGCTCGCCGTCCATCGAGGTCGCCTCGATGAACAGCACGTCGCCGCCCGCCCCGGTGACCGCGAGTCCGGTCGCGACACCCGGGGTCGCCGTACGCTCCGCCGACTCCGGGGTGAACCGGGGACGGCCCAGGAACTCCTTGAGGTTGCCGTTGTCGACCTGCACCTGCCCGCTGTCGGCCGCCTGCTTGACGGCGACCTTGCGCAGGATGCGGGCCAGGGCGCGCTCCAGCTGGCGTACGCCCGCCTCGCGGGTGTGCTCGGCGGCGATCGCGCCCAGCGCCCCGTCGCTGATCGACACCTCGTCGGCGGTCAGGCCGGCCCGGTCGAGCTGGCGGGGCAGCAGGTGGTCCCGGGCGATGGCGACCTTCTCCTGCTCGGTGTAGCCGTCCAGGGTGACCAGCTCCATCCGGTCCAGCAGCGGGCCGGGGATGGTCTCCACCACGTTCGCGGTGGCCAGGAACAGCACGTCGGACAGGTCGAGGTCGACCTCCAGGTAGTGGTCCCGGAAGGTGTGGTTCTGCGCCGGGTCGAGGACCTCCAGCAGGGCCGCGGCCGGATCGCCGGCGTACCCCGCGGAGATCTTGTCGACCTCGTCCAGCAGCACCACGGGGTTCATCGAGCCCGCCTCGCGCAGCGCCCGGACCAGGCGGCCCGGCAGCGCGCCGACGTAGGTGCGCCGGTGACCGCGGATCTCGGCCTCGTCACGCACGCCGCCCAGCGACACCCGGACGAACTTGCGGCCGAGCGCGTTCGCGACGGACTCGCCGAGGCTGGTCTTGCCCACCCCGGGCGGACCGGCCAGGGCCAGCACCGCACCGGAACCGCGCCCGCCGACCTTCTCCAGGTTGCGGGCCGCGCGGCGGTTGCGCACCGCCAGGTACTCCAGGATGCGTTCCTTGACGTCGTCCAGGCCCGCGTGGTCGGCGTCCAGCACCGCCCGCGCCGCGGCGAGGTCGGTGTTGTCGTCGGTGCGCACGTTCCACGGCATCTCCAGCACCGTGTCCAGCCAGGTGCGGATCCAGCTCGTCTCCGGGGAGGCGTCGCTGGCGCGCTCCAGCTTGCCGACCTCGCGCATCGCCGCCTCCCGCACGTTGGCGGGCAGATCGGCGGTTTCCACGCGGGACCGGTAGTCGGCCGAGCCCTCCGGCTCGTCCTCGCCCAGCTCCTTGCGGATCGCGGCCAGCTGCTGGCGCAGCAGGAACTCGCGCTGGGACTTCTCCAGGCCCTCGCGCACCTCGCTGTTGATCTTCTCGGAGACCTCCTGCTCGGCCGCGTGCCCACGCGCCCAGCCGACCAGCAGCTCCAGCCGCGCCGTCACGTCCGGCGAGCCGAGCAGCTCGACCTTCTGCGCCAGCGTCAGCCACGGGGCGTACCCGGCCGAGTCGGCCAGCTCGCCCAGGTCGGTCATCCGCTCCACGGCGTCGACGACCTGCCACGCGCCGCGCTGCTGCAGCTCGGCGACGACCAGGGCCTTGTACTCGCGGGCCAGCTCCTTGGCGCGGCCGGCCGGTTCCGGCTCGGTGACCAGGGTCGCCTCGACCCACAGCGCCGCGCCCGGTCCGGGCACACCGGAGCCGATCCTGGCCCGGGTCACGCCACGCAGCACAGCGGCACGCTCGCCACTGGGCAGGCGGCCGACCTTCTCGATCACGGCGGTCACGCCGTACGTGCCGTACTCGCCGTCCAGGCGCGGCACGGCCAGCACGGTCTTGTCACCGGACGCCCGCGCCGCGTCGATCGCGGCCTGGGTGTCCGGCTGGAGCGCCACCGCCACCACGTTGCCGGGCAGCAGAACGGCGTCGTCCAGGGGAAGAACGGGGAGTGTGGTCATCGTCGACACCTGCCATTCTGAACTTGAGTCTTACCCACTCAAGTCCAGGACGACCTTGGTTGTTCCCTCAACCAAAGCGTGTGACCCACGCCACTCCCGCCCCGCGCTCCGCTCGCACCCCGCATCATGATCGTCCGCCTTGCCTGGCAGGTGTGCGTATCTCGCGGCGCCATGCGCACAGGTGCCAGGCAAGTCGGACGATCGAGGACCGGGCAACGGCCTCAACGGCGGCAACCCGCCGTGCGGGTCAGCAATTCCCGCGCGGGATGTACAGGGGCCGGTCGGTCTCCTCGGCACCGGGCGCGCCGACGAGCGCGGCCTCGACCAGCGTCGCCTCGACCAGCGTGGCCTCGGCGTGGCTGGGCTCGGGCGTGTCGGCGGGTTCGGCCTGGCTCCCGGACTCGCCGTGGACCTCGGCTGCGGCCTGGCCGGGCTCGGCGTGGCCCTCGGGTGCGGGCTGGCCGCCGGGCGCGGTGTGGATCTCGACCTCGGTCTGGCTCGCGTTCTCGACGTCGGCGGCCCCGGCAGCGGGCGCGGCTTCGGAGCGCGCCGCGGGCACGGACGGCGTCCCCTGGTCGGCCGCGGGCGCGGCTTCGGCGGGTGCGGCCGGGGTGTCGAAGGAGGCGGCGCCCGCGGCCATCATCGCCGCGAACTCGTCCGTGGCCGACGGCTCGGCCGCGGGCAGCTCGGCGGCGAGCGCGGCGGACGTGCCCGGCTTCGGGGCGAGCAGGCCGATGGCCAGGCCGGTGATCACCGGCATCACCGAGTAGGAGGACGCGACGTCGGTGAAGTAGACGTCCAGGCCGATGTTGAACGCGCCGCCCAGGTAGAGGCCCAGATCACCGGCGGTGGTGACGGCCGCCCAGACCAGGCCGACGAAAACGCCCTCGGGGCCCGCCGCGTCGGGGCGCTTACGCAGGTAACGGACGGCGAAGCCGAGGACCAGCGCGACCATCGTGGTCAGCTTGATCGACTCGTACAGTGCCTCGTGCTTGCCCTCGGCGGGCAGCAGGATCAGCGAGATGCCGACCATGCCGAGCCACACTCCCAGCCCGTATCCGAGCACGCGCGACGACCTCATGGGCGATTCCTCCTTTTGACGCGGGATTCTCACCTTGCTAACCGTTGTGGGCGGTGTGAGGTCGCTGCCCCGGCCGGGCTGGTGTGTGTCCCGCTGCGGTTAGCCCAGTGGCCGTGGCCCCTGGGCTGCCCGTCGGGCTAGGCGACCAGCGCGGGCGCGAGTTCGGCTGAGCGGCCGGCGACCGCGCCGCCGATCAGGTCCAAGGCTTGGGCGTACGCCATCGGTGGCAGTCGCCGCCCGTCGCGCAGCCGCAGCGAGACCTCGCCCGCGTCGGCCTCGCGGGAGCCGATGACCGCCAGATAGGGAACCCGCCGCTGCGAGGCCTCGCGGATGCGCAGCCCCAGTGAGCCGTCGAAGCTTACCGACGCCCGCAGCCCGGCGCGTTGCGCCTGGTCGGCGAACTGCCGCGCGGCCGCGTCCTGGTCCTCGCCGACCGGGGCGACGGCCAGCTGCACGGGCGCGTACCAGGCCGGGAACGCCCCCTGGTGCACCTCCAGCAGGTGCGCCATCAGCCGCTCCATGCTGCCGACGATGCTGCGGTGCACCATCACGGGCCGGGCCGGGTTGCCGTCCCGGCCGGTGAACGACAGGTCGAACCGCTCCGGCTGCGCGAAGTCCACCTGCACGGTGGCCAGGGTCCACTCCCGACCCGCCAGATCCCGTACCTGAATGTCGATCTTCGGCCCGTAGAACGCGGCCTCGCCCGGCGCCTCCTCGAACGGCACCCCCGCCTGCACCAGGGCGTCGCGCAGCAGCGCCTCGGCCCGCGCCCAGTCCTCGTCCGCGCCCAGGTAGCCCGCCCCCGGCCCGCGCAGCGACAGCCGGTAGCCGTCGGCCGCGAAGCCCAGCGCCGGATGGATCCGCGCGCACATCTCCAGCACCAGCGCGACCTCGGCGCCGACCTGGTCGAGCGAGCAGAACACGTGCGCGTCGTTGAGCGAGATCGCCCGCACCCTGCTCAGCCCGCCGACGACGCCGGAGCGCTCGGCGCGGTACATGCCGCCGATCTCGGCGATGCGCACCGGCAGCTCGCGGTAGGACCGGCCACGGGAGCCGAACACCATCGCGTGGTGCGGGCACAGGCTCGGGCGCAGCATCAGCGCCTCGGCGTCGTCGTCCGGGGCGTCAGGATCGTCGGACATCGCCGGGAACATGTCGTCGCCGAACTTGGCCAGGTGCCCCGACCTCTGGAACATCTGGCGTTTGGCCAGCGGCGGTGAGTAGACGTGCTGGTATCCGGCGAGGCGTTCCTCCTCGCGGACATGCTCCTCGATGGCGTGGCGGGCGGCGGCCCCGGCGGGCAGCCACAGCGGCAGCCCCGCGCCGATCATCGGCTCGGAGTGGTAGATCTCGAGTTCGCGGCCGAGGCGGCGGTGGTCCTTCACGGTGTGCTCCCTGGGTGAGAAACGGCCGGGGCACACGTGGGGCGGATACGCGTCAGCCCCGGGGCGTGTGCCCCGGGGCCGACGGTCGACTGAAGTTCAGCAGGTCAACGCGTACGAACGCCGGGACGTCCCGGCGTCGTCGTGCTGACCAGACGCTGATGCATGACAGCACGATAGCGCAGCGGCCGCGCCCCGGGGCAAGCGATATCCGTCACCGAGGTACTTTCGACGTGAGGACCCGGAGGTGAGCCGTGGGGCACTGGTACGAGTCGAGCATCGACCGGCAGATCCGCGAGGCGGCCGAACGCGGCGAGTTCGACGACCTGCCCGGCGCGGGCAAGCCGCTGCCCGGGGCGGGCGAGGTGCTGCCCGACGACTGGTGGCTGCGCGACCTGGTCCAGCGCGAGAACCTGTCCGCCGCGATCCCGGCCACCCTGCTGCTGCGCCGCGACCTCGAGGACCTGCCCGAGGCCGTCGCGAAGAAGACCTCCGAGCAGGCGGTACGCGCGTACGTCGCGGAACTGAACGTGCGCGTGGTCCGCGCCCACCGGGGCGAACTGGCCGGTCCCGCCATCGCCCTGGCCCTGGTCGACGCCGACGACGCCGTGCGCCAGTGGCGCGCCCGCCGCGCCCGCTGAACGAAGAAGGGCACCTTCCCATCGGCCTTGCGGTGACTGCCCAGGTCAGCCGAAGGGCTGCTGGTCGGGCTGGCAGACCGTGCCTTTCGGCGGCGTGACCAGGTCGACGAGGTAGCGTTCGCGGGCCTGGTCGACGCACGCGCTGGGGACCTGGTAGCTCGGGTGGCCGTAGCCGTTCAGGGTGAGCAGTACGGCGTTGCCGAGCAGCTTCTCGGTGGCCTGGGCGTTGTGGTACGGCGTGCCGGGGTCGTGCCGGGCGCTGATCAGCAGCACCGGCGTCTTCGTCGGGGCGTTCCACGGCCCGGCGTAGCGGTCCGTGTCGTCGGCGGGCCAGTTCGCCGCGCACGGCGCCCACAGCCACCAGCCCAGTACGGCGCCCCACAGCTTGCCCGCCGCGGTGAACCGGGCGATCTCCTGCGGCCACTGGGACACCGGTGTGCGGGCGCTCCCGTCGACGCAGCTGATCGCGGCTGACGTGGTCGCCGCGGCGAAGCCCGCCGGGCTCTGCATCTGCCGGGCCGAGGTGAGCAGCGCCGACGCGTCGCCCGCCGCGGCGGCGTCGAGGTCCTCGGCGAACTGCGGCCAGGTCAGCGGCAGGCGCAGCGGGTTGAACGTGGACATCTGCAGGTCGCCGTAGCTGAGCGTGCCGGGCGGGTCGGCGTGCGGGGCCGGGATCGGCGCGCGGCGGGCCATGGCGAACAGCGCCTCGACCCGCTGCGTGACGGGTTCGCCGTGCCCGGCCAGCGCGCAGCGGCCCGGCGCGGCCTCCTGGCACAGCTTCATGAACTGCGCGAAGACCTCGTCGGCCGAGGAGACGTTGTCGGCGGTGCGCGTCTCGGCGCTGGTGGTGTACTCGACCGCGTCGACGATGCCGTCGAGCATCATCGCCCGGGTCCGGCCGGGGAACAGGTTGAGGTACGTCTGGCCGATCATCGAGCCGTAGGACAGCCCGACGTAGGTGAGCTGCTCGTCGCCGACGAGGGCGCGCAGCGCGTCCAGGTCGCGGGCCGTGTCGGCGGTGGAGATGTGCGACAGCAGCTTGCCGCTGACCTCGCCGCACCGGCGGGCCAGGTCGACGGCTCTGGCCTCGTACGCCTTCGACTGCTCGGTGGTCGACGGGATCGATACGCCCTGCCAGAACGTGGTCTGCTCAGCCTCGCTGGGGAAGCATCTGACGGGCGAGCTGCCCTCGGTGCCGCGCGGGTCCCAGCCGATGACGTCGAAGCGCCCGCCGCCCCACGCGTCGAAGTCGTCCCCGCCGCCGCGCACCAGCTCGACGCCGCTCTGGCCGGGTCCGCCAGGGTTCATGAACATCGACCCGATGCGCTCCTGCGGGCGGCTGGCCAGGTGGCGGATGACCGCGAGCTCGATCCGCGGCCCGTCCGGTTCGGACCAGTCCAGCGGCACCGGCACCTTGGCGCACTGGAACCGCTCGGCCAGGCCCTCGCAGCCGGTCCACACGATACCGGGCGGCTCACGCCGCGCGGCCGTCATCGCGTCGGGCGTCGCGGCACATCCGGCGGCCAGGCAGGCCGCGACGGCGACCGCGACGGCCCGTAGCCCGGCGCGGACGCGCCCGATCATGTCACCCCTCGCCACGACGATCCCCCGTTCGTCACCGCTTCCGCCGCCGACCGAACGGCCCCTGCCGTCAGGCGTCGCGCAGCAGTGGGCAGGTCATGCAGTGGCCGCCGCCGCGTCCTTTGCCGATCTCGAAGCCGTCGATCTCGACGACCTCGATGCCCGCCTCGCGGTACCGGCGGTTGCTGTAGACGTTCTTCGAGTACGCCACGACCACGCCCGGCGACAGCGCGACCACGTTGTTGGCGCAGTCCCACTGCTCGCGCTCCTGCTGGGCCTCGTCGCCGCCGGTGGTGACGACCCGCAGGTCCTTCTCGTGGGCCAGCCCGATGGCGTGCGCGACGGCGCCCAGGAAGCTGTCCTCGGCGGTGACGGCGAGCGTGCCCTCCTTGTCGCCGGGGCGGATGCTGTACGCCGTGGTGCCGTCGATGACCTTCGGGTAGACGGTGACGGTGTCGCGGTCCATGAACGTGAACACCACATCCAGGTGCATGAACTGGCGTTTGCGCTCCAGCTGCACCGCGATGATGCGCTCGGCCGCGCCCTTGGCGAACAGCCGCCGTGCCAGGATCTCCACCATCTGCGGAGTGGTGCGCTCGCTGATGCCGATCAGGACGGTGCGGTTGCCGACCGGCATCACGTCGCCGCCCTCGATCGACGAGCGCCCGAAGGACTGTATGTCGAACTCGTCGTGCTCGTCGCTGCCCGCGTCCGGGAACCAGAAGTTGATCTTCTCCTGCCGGAACATCGGGTGGAAGCGGTACACCGTGCCCAGGTTGACGGTCTCCAGCTGGCGCGAGGGCCAGTACATGGGGTTCAGCGAGACGCCCTCGTAGATCCAGCACGAGGTGTCGCGGGTGAACAGGTGGTTGGGCAGCGGCGGCAGGATGAACGACGAGCCGACCGTGGTCGCCACGGCCAGCGAGCGCGCCGCGAGCCGGTCGTCGTCGGCGAACTGCATCAGCTCGGCCCGGGTCACCCCGCCGGTCAGATGTGTCGCGAGGGTCTTGGGGTCCATGCTGCCCAGCGCCTCGCGCACCGCGTCGACCATGGCCGGGCCCACCGTGTACGGGCTGACGGTGTGCCCGATGACCCATTCGCGCGCCTCGGGCGAGGCCAGGGCCTCGGTGAGCAGGTCGTGCAGGAGGAACACCTCGACGTCGCGGGCGCGCAGCTCGGCGACGAACTGGTCGTGCTCCTGCTGCGCGCGCTCGACCCACAGCACGTCGTCGAACAGCAGCTCGCCGCGGTTGGACGGGGTGAGGCGGCGCAGCGCCAGGTCGGGGCGGTGCACCAGCACCTTGCGCAGCGTGCCGACCTCCGAGTGGACTCCGAATCCGGTCATCGCGCACTCCTTCGCCGCAGCCCTCCCGCCCCCGCCGCTGCCCCGAATGCTACGTCCGTTTCATGTCCTTCGCGCCGGATCGCCTGTTCCCGCAGCGGGGGCAGCCCTCACCCGAAGCGAAGGAAGGGCACCTTCACAACGCTCCGCGTTGTGGAAGGTGCCCTTCCCATCAGCCGGTGGGCTACGGCCGAGGCGCGGTGCGGGCAGCCGGGTGGTGCGCGCTCGGGTTCGGGCTCGCGCCTGCGCGGCTCGCCGACGGAGCCGGGCCCGCCGACCGGGCCGGGCTCGGCGCGGTGGGCGGAGCGTGACTCGGACCGGACGAGCCGGCCGGGCCGTGACTCGGGCCGGCCACGGCGGCCGGGGTGCGACTCGGCGACGGGCTCGCCGCCGGGGTCCGGCTCGGCGAGACCGACGGCCGGGCGGCCACCGGCGCGTCCGACGGCGACGGCGGCGTGCTCGGCGACGTGCTGGGCCGCGGTGAGGCGGCGGGAGCCGGGTTCGCGGCGGGTGCCGGAGCCGCCGCCGCGCCGGTGCCGCCGTACGTGAAGGTGATCTCCACGGCGCTGCCGCCGGTCAGGCTGTTGGTCAGCTGCCAGACCAGGCCCGCGTCACCGGAGGCGTCGATCGCGCCCGGCGTGAAGACCCTGTCGCCGTTCCAGTCGCCGACCAGCGGCACCGTGAACACCGCGCCGAAGCCCACGTGGACCTGCGTCGCCCCGCCGGTGGTGACGTTGCTCAGGTAGTAGTCGTGCCGGTCGCCGTCCATGTCGACCGTGCCGGGCGTGAAGGTGCGGTTGCCGTCCCAGTCGCCGACGATCGGCGTCTTGCCCGCGTCGCCGTACGTGAACGCGATCTCGGTCACCGGCTTGGCGAACGTGTTCGTGAGCTGCCACGAGTGCAGCTTGCCGTCGCGGCCGACCGCCCCCGGGGTGAACGTGCCGTTGCCGTCCCAGTCGCCGACCACCGGGATGTCCTCGACGCCGCCGAAACCGGTGTGGATGTCGGCCGGACCACTGCGGAAACTGTTGACCAGGTAGAAGTCGCGCCGCTTGCCCTCGGCGTCGACCGTGCCCGGCGTGTAGGTGCCGTTGCCGTCCCAGTCGCCCACCAGCGGGGCCTTCTCCGCGTCGCCGTAGGTGAAGTCCAGCGCCGGGTCGGGCGTGCCGTCCAGGGTGTTCGACAGCCGCCAGCGCCACGTGTCACCCTCGGCGCTGACCAGGCCGGGCGTCATCGTGCCGTTGCCGTCCCAGTCGCCGACGACCGGCCGGGGCAGCGGACCGCCGGGGTTGGCGGCGAGGGCGGCCAGGTCGGCCAGGTTGCCGTTGAAGACGTTCTGGTCGCCGGGCAGCTTGCCGTGGTTGGCGTACTGCCACAGCGTCCAGCGGTCCCACCCGGCGGGCAGCCCGCGCACCTTGTCGGTGTAACTGGACACGAACAGGTAGTGGTCGCCGAAGTCGGCGTTGCGCCCGGTGCACGGGTTCCACCAGTTCGGGTTCGTGTAGATCATCGTGGCGCTGCCGGTGCGCTCGCGTACCCGCTCGGTGAAGTCGCGGATGAAGCGGACCAGCTCGTTCTTGGACTTGCCCCAGCACGGGCCGGGCGCGACGAGCTTGCCGCCCAGCTTGTACGGCCACTCGATGTCGAGCATCGGCGGCAGGCTGCGCCCGTCGTTGCGGTACTGCGCCCGGTCCAGGAAGTAGTCGGCCTGGGTGCGGCCGTTGGTCTTGTCGGGCCGCGCGAAGTGGTACGCCCCGAACAGGATGCCGTTACCCCGCGCCCCGCTGTAGTTGTCCTTGAACGAGGCGTCGACGTAGTGCACGCCCTCGGTCGCCTTGGCGTAGACGAACTTCGCGCCCTTGTCGGCGACCTTGTCCCAGTCGATGTTGCCCTGGTGGTGCGACACGTCGATGCCGGTGACCGGGTAGCCGCCCGGTGCGCCCGCCAGCGCCCGCGCCGCGGCTGGCGGGGCCAGGTCGGCCGGGGTGCCCGCGCCTGCCCAGCCGTCGGTGATCGGCTTGCCGTCGGGGCCGAGCGGGTCGGTCGGCGGCGCGGCCCCGGCAGGCAGTGCGGCCAGGGACAGGAGCAGCCCGGCCGCGGCGAGGACGACACGGCGGGCTGCGGCGGTGCGGTTAAGGTTCACGGCTCTCCTCAGTGCAGGACGGTGGGCTGGTCCAGCGGCGGTACGCCGGGCGGCGGTACGAAGGCCGACGCGCTCGGCGACGGGTCTGCCACCGGCGGTACGACGGGACCGGCGGACGGCGCGGCCGGTCCGGGGCTCGGGGCGGCCGGTGGGGTGGCAGGGCTGGGCACGGGGCTCGGCGGGACCGCCGGGCTCGGGGACGGCCCGGCCGCCCCGGGGGCGGCGGGCGTACCGGCGTACGCGAAGACGGTGTCGGCGATGCCGCTGGCCAGCGCGTTGGACAGCCGCCACTCGCGGATCGCGGGGTCGGCCACGCCGGGGGTCACGATGCCGTCGCCGTCCCAGTCGCCGGTCACCGGGATCTGCCCGACGTCGCCCAGCGACACCTCGGTCTCGGTCTCCGGGTCGTCGAGGCTGTTGGTCAGCTCCCAGTCGCGGTGCTCCCCGTCGTGGTCGACCACGCCCGGCGTGCTGACCCGGTCGCCGTTCCAGTCGCCGACCACCGGGACCTTGTCCACGTCACCGAAACCGACGTGCAGGTCGTGCTCGCCACCGGCCAGGGTGTTGGACAGGTACCAGTCGCGTACGTCGCCGTCGGCGTCGACCACGCCGGGGGTGAAGGTGCCGTTGCCGTCCCAGTCGCCGACGACCGGGGCCTTCTCCGTGTCCCCGTAGCCGACGCGTACGTCCGGCTCGCCGCCGCGCAGCGAGTTGGACAGGTACCAGTCGTGGTGCTCGCCGGTCAGGTCGACGGTGCCCGGCGTCCACCGGCCGTCGCCGTCCCAGTCGCCGACGATCGGCAGTTTCCGCACGTCGCCGAACAGGAAGTCGGCGTCGGTCGTCGCCCCGCGCGGGTCGTCGGACAGCCGCCAGCGCCATGACTCGCCCTCGGGCACGGCCGTTCCGGCGGTGACCCGGCCGTCGCCGTCCCAGTCGCCGGTCACCGGATACCAGACCGCCTCGTTCTCGATCACGTTGCGGTAGCGGTAGGAGGTGTACTTCTTGCGGCTGTAGCCCGACTCCGACCAGGTGCGGTGCTTGACCGAGGGCGGCGTCTGCTCGTACATGACGAAGTCGCCGCCGGGCTGGTCGGTCCAGCGCTCGAACAGCACCACGTGCGAGCCGTCCCTGGGCCGGGACCGGTTGTGGTGGAGCAGCATGTCGCCGGGCCGCAGGTCGGCGAAGCCGATCCGCTCGCCGACCTGGTGCAGGTCCCCGGTCCAGTGGTTGCGGCCCAGATCCCAGGCCATCGACACGTACCCGGAGCAGTCGGTGCGCCAGCCCTTGCGGAACGTGAGCTGGCTGTAGCCGACGTGGTCGTCGGCCCAGATCGCGGCGCGGGCGAGGATCTGCATGCGGGTGATCGGCTGGCCGAGCCCCCGCGCCGGCCCGGCCATGCCGTCGGGCTGCATCGGCAGGCCCTGCGCGTCGACGCCCTGCGGGCGCAGCACGTCCGGATCGTCGGCCCCGTCAGGCACCGCCGCGGCGGGCGCGGCCAGCGCGAACGCCGCCACGGCGGCCAGCAGCCCGGCGGCGGCCCGGTGCAGCGGACCGCGGCGCGGGGCGGAGCGCGCCGGCGCGGCCCCGACCCACGCCGTGCCACGACCCGGGTCGCCGTCCTGCGGGCACCGCTCGGCGCGGCCACCCCCGCTCTCCTCGCATGATCCGCAATCCCGCATGCCGTCTTAACGGAGCGGCCCACGATGGCGTTGCGCCTGGTCGGCGCGCCGTGAAGCGATCTTCCGGGCGCGCCGTACGTTTCGGTCGGGCGGGCAGCGGGAATCCCTAGCGCAGCGTGAGAGGAGATCTGCCATGCCGCAGCAGGGCTGGAGTGCCAAGCGGGAGCGCCAGTACGAGCACATCAAGGCCAGTGCCGAGGAACGTGGCAAGTCCGAGGACGTCGCGCAGGAGATCGCCGCGCGCACCGTCAACAAGGAACGGGCCCGTGCCGGGGAGGCCAGGCAGTCCAGCGCGCTGTCGAGGAACGACATCTCGTCGGGTCGGCGTGGCGGGCTGCGCTCGCATCGCGGCGAGGGCGGACGCACCCGCGACCAGCTCTACGAGGAGGCGAAGAAGAAGAACGTCAAGGGCCGCTCGACCATGACCAAGGCCGAGCTGCAGCGCGCCGTCGACCGCTGACCCGGCCCGGTCTCACGGCGCGGGTGGTGTGATCACCGCGTGCGTGTGCAGTGCGTCCAGGACCTCGTCCTGGGCGTACTCGCCTTCGGGCAGCGTGCCGACCGACTGCAGCACGTCCGGGGGCATGCCCTCGGCGACCGCGCGGCGGCGCAGTTCGGCGACGCTGAGCCGCTCCTCCCCGATGAACAGCGTGTCCAGCAGTGTCTCCAGCATCTCGCGGTCCTCGGCCATCGCCCGCCCCCTCCCGTGTGCGACCCGGCGGCGATCCTCCCCAGTGTCCGCCTCGCGGCATCACCGCGAGGCGTATCCGCCAGGACGAACCGGGCGAACACGTTTCAGTTCTGGCGTCGGCGGGGAACCAGCCGGTATGCCGCTGGGCGGGTCCGGCCGTGCCGAACTCCCACGCGGCGACGCTCCGGCATGGTGAGGTCATGACATCGGCCCGGCGGGGACGGCGTCCCCGCGGCCGGGTGCTGATCGAAGGGAGTCGTTCGGGTGGACAGGATCGCCGCGAAGTTCGTCCATGGCGCCGCCGAGATCACTCGGGAGATCGAGGTGGACTCGGCTGTCGACCCGCCGGAGACGTACTCGATCTGGGTCGCGAACGGCCTCGACCCCGCCCCGGGCCAGTGGGTCGCGGGCGACCCGTGGGAGGCCGTGTATGTGCGCGAGGCCAACCCCGCTGGTGAACCGGCCTGGATCTACCGCTTCCGCGCGCTCGTCGACCCGGAGGAGTGAGCGCCGGGCCGGTCACCGGCTCCGCGCCAGCAGCTCCACGGCCGCGACGACCTCGGCCGGGTCGATCTCGCCCAGGCACGGGTGACCGGGCTGGGCGCAGGTGAGCGCGCGGGTGTCGCGGCATGGCGCGTCCGGGTCGCCGAGCCGTACGTGCGGCACACCGTGCGGGCCCCACCGGGCGAACGGCACCGTCGGCGCGAACATGCTCACCACGGGCGTGCCGACCGCCGCGGCCAGGTGAGCCGGGCCGGTGTTGCCCACGACCAGACACGCCGATCCGGCCAGCAGCCGCCCGAGGGCGGCCAGGTCGGTCTGCCCGCCGAGGTCGCCCGCGACGTCACCGGCCACCTCGGCGGTCAGTTCGGTCTCGCCGGGGCCGCCCGTGACGATGACCTCGCGTCCCGAGCGCGCCAGCTCCCGCACGATCTCGACGGCGACCTTGCGCGGCAGTCCCCGCGCCGCGGCGCTCGCACCCGGGTGCACGATCACCCGTCCGGTGCGCGCGGCGGGCGAGGGCAGCACCGTACGCAGCCGGGCGTCGTCGCCCGGGGGCAGGCCGTATCCGGCCGCGGCGGCCAGTGACAGGGCGCGCTGCGCCTCGGGCAGGTCGTCGGGCACGCGGTGGCGCACGTCCAGCAGCGCGCCGGGATAGTCGTCGCAGACCGCGCTGATCCGGCCGACCCCGGCCAGCCGCAGCAGCAGCGCGGTGGGCAGCGGCGACTGGGCCGCCGAGGTGAAGATGACCGCCTCGTCGATCTGCCAGCAGCGCACCGCGTCGAGGAGCCCGTCCACCGCCGCCGGGTCGACCGGCGCCGGGTCACGTTCGGCCCAGGGCGTACGCCACTCCAGCACCCGCGTCACGCCGGGTAGCAGCCGGCCGGCGGGCACCCCCGGCGGCCCGGTGAGCAGGGTGACCGAGGACGCCCGCGCGGCCAGCGCCCGCAGCGCGGGCCCGGCCAGCAGCACGTCGCCCGCCGAGCCGGCGCGCACCGCGAGCACGTTGCCGGGCTCGTCGGCCCCCGCCGGGCCGGGGCGCAGCAGCCGTCGACGGGCGAGGATCCACTCGGCGGCGGCGAACATGGTCGGCGCGCGGTACGGGGCCGCGGCGGCTTCGGCCACGCAGGTCTGCCCGGTCGGCACCAGCAGGCCGGTCGCCCCCGCCGCCGCGGCGGCCAGCAGGTCGGTGCCGAGGTCGCCGACCATCACGCAGCGGTGCGCGCCGATGCCGAGGGCGCGGGCCGCGGCGGTGATCAGGCCGGGTGAGGGCTTGCGGCAGGCGCATCCGTCGGCGGGGGTGTGCCAGCAGGTCTGCCAGGTGTCGAACGGGCCGAGCAGCTGCCCGATGCGGGCGTCGACGGCTTCGGCCTGGGCGCGGGTGACGAACCCGAAGCCGACGGCCGACTGGTAGGACACGACCCCGATCCGCAGCCCGGCCTCGCGCAGCAGGTCGAGCGCGGCGCGTACGCCGGGCATCGGCACGACGAGATCGGGATCGCTGAGCTGCGGCACATCGCGGATCAGAGTGTTGTCCCGGTCGAACAGGACCGCGTCGAACATGCCGGTGGAGCTGCCGTCGATCTCTGCTCTGCGCACTCGGCGGCCTTACCCGGCGGCGCTGAGTCCAAAACATCCTGCTCCGTAGTTTAAGTGGTGATTGCCGTAAGCATCCCTTTCGCGAGGCGGTCTGATGGTCTAGCAGCCTAGGAAGATCCAGGCGCGGTGTCGGCGGACACCGCCAGAAACGGCCCCACGCTGCGGGAACCGAGCCCGTCGCGGATCGGACCCGGCGACACTGGGAACGTGGGGGAGCAGCTGACGGGACGTACGGTCCGCGACGTGATGACCGGCCGCCCGGTGTGCGTCGAACCCGGCACGACGCTGACCGAGGCGGCCCGGCTCATGCGCGACAACGCCATCGGCGACGTGCTGGTCGCCGAAGGCGAACGCCTGGTCGGCATCGTGACCAGCGGAGACATCGTGCGCGTGGTGGCCGCCGAACGCGACCCGGCCACGATCGTGGCCGGGGAGCTCACCGACCGGGAACTGGTGACCGTGCACGCCGACGACGACACCGGCGAGGCCGCCCGGATCATGAAGGAGCGCTCGCTGCGCCGCCTGCCCGTGTGTGAGAGCCACCGGGTCATCGGCGTCATCACCTGGAACGACCTGACGCGCGGCCAGCGCCACCAGCCGCCCGACTCCGACGAGGGCGCCACGGGCGTGGGCTGGTCGACCCGGCCCGACGGGTGATCCGCCCTCAGCCGTTGAGACCCAGGCGCACGACGCAGCCGCCGTCGGCCGCGTCGACGGTGAGGTCGTCGCTCATCTGACGGGCCAGCCACAGCCCCATGCCGCCCGCGCCGACCTCCCGGTCCGTCGGCAGGTAACCGCTGTACGGGCTGAAGCAGGTGCCACCGTCGGACACCGCGCACAGCGCCCGGCGCGCGTCGGACCACAGCCGCACCCGCACCGGGGCCACCCCGTGCAGGATCGCGTTCGTGGCCACCTCGCTGACGGCGAGCATGAACCCCTGCACCGCGTACGCCGCGAAACCGTCGCGCAGCAGCGCCTGCTCGACCGCGGCACGCAGGGCCGCCAGGTCGTGCGGGCCGGTGACGTCCAGCCGGGGCGGGCTGTCCTCCAGCGGATCGGGCCAGCGCATACGGGCCTCACCGAGCAGGGTGAGCGCGTCGGTGTACCCGGCGCTGGGCACCCGGCCGCCGTCGGCGAGCAGGTGGGAGTGGCTGCTCTCGCCCGCGCGCAGGATGTCGGCGGGCACGCGGCGGCGGTCGTACAGGCACAGGTTCCAGACCGGGTAGCTGGTCAGGGCCTGGCCGAGCGCGGCGTCGAAGCGGGCCCACTCCCACTGGCCGCTCGGCTTCGGCCCGAAGTCGATCTCGGTGACCACCCGGACCCGTTCACAGCCCCGCTCCCGTTCGCGCGCCACCAGCTCGCGGTAGGCGTTCATCGCGCCGACGGTGCCGCCGTACACGTCCTCGCGGGGCAGTTCGGCGACCCGGTCCGGGCCCATGGCGTCGCGCAGGCGCGCGGCGTTGTCGGGGCGGCAGATCAGCACGACACTGTCACCGGCCGCGGCGCCCTCGCGCAGGAACGGCACCACGGCGTCCAGCAGCCCGCCGTCGTCGTCGTACTGCAACGCGTCGTGGCGGCTGAGCGGCTGCTGCGGCAGGCTCATCCGGCCACCCCCGTCGCCGGGGTGGGCCGCCGCCTGCGCGGTCGCACCGCGCGGCGGTCGCCGTCGGTGTGTCCCGCGAGCGCCGTTGCGTCCACCACTGGTCCTTCCCGAGCCCGCTTTGTGGCCCGTCGTCCGGCTTTGTCAAGCCGTAAGACAATGCTATTGCTCCGTGCCCGCGACCCTGAACCCGCCGTCCGGCCGGGTCCGCCGGGTCAGCCGGCGCGTGAGGGGGGCGATAGGTACGCCTTACCCTTCTGCGTCGTTGCGAACCGCCATGATGGCCATGTCGTCGCGGGGCGGGTCGGTGGAGAAGTCGACGGCGGCGGTGCGCAGCCGGGCGGCGATGACGTCGGCGGGGTGTCCCGCCAGGTAGGTCAGCCGCTGGGCGAGCCGCTGGGTGCCGAAGAACTCCTGGCTGTTGCGGCGCTCGGTGACGCCGTCGGTGAAGAAGACCAGGGTCTCGCCGGGCTGCAGCACGAGCCGGGCGGGCGGGCAGGTGACCGGCGAGACCAGGCCGAGCGCGGTGCCCCAGCGGCCGGCCGAGGAGACGCGGCCGTCGGCGTGCAGGATCAGCGGCCGGTCGTGCCCGGCCAGGTGCAGCGAGACCTCGACGCCGGAGCCGCGGCTGCGGGTGTCGAAGGCGGCAAGGGCCAGCGTGCAGTAGCGCTCGGAGCGTTCGCTGAGGGTCTCGTTGAGGGCGTCGAGCACCGACTCAAGGGGCCTGCCGTCCTTGACGAGCACCCGGATGACCTCGCGGATCAGCCCGGTCACCGCGGCGGCGTGTACGCCCTTGCCGGACACGTCGCCGACCATGACCAGCCAGCGCCCGTCGGGCATGGGCATGATGTCGTACAGGTCGCCGCCGACCTCGACGCCCCGGCCCGCGGGCACGTACTCGGCGCCGATGCCCAGGCCGGGGATCGTCGGCAGTTTGGCGGGCAGCAGCGCCTGCTGCAGGGTGTGCGAGACGGTCTGGCGTTCCTCGTGGATGCGGGCGTTGTCCATGGCCAGCGCGCAGCGGCGGGCGACCTCCTCGGCGACCGGGATCTCGTCGGGGTCGCGCGGGGAGTCGGTGTCGCGGCCGATGCTGAGCACGCCGAGCCATTCGCCGCGGGCGAACAGAGGCACGGCGATACCGGACAGGGCACCCGGCAGGGGGACGTTCTTCCCCGCGAGCAGGGCCTCGGCCAGCGGCGGGGTGAGCAGCGAGCGGGTGAGGTCGTCGCTGACGGCGTCGAGCCAGCCGCTGAGGGCCTCGTCGGCGTGGGCGGCGGCGGCGGGTTCGAGGCGGCGGCCGGGGGTGGCCCGGTGCAGGATGCACCAGGTGCCCAGGCGGGGCACGACGAGGCGGGGGATCAGCGCCAGGGTGAGGGTGAGGTCCAGGGACTGGGCGAGCAGTTCGCTGACCTCGGAGAGGAACGCCAGTGAGGTCTGCCGCCGCCGGTCGCTGTCACGCAACCGCTGGTGTTCGAGGGTCATGCCGAGCCGCTGGGTGGCCAGGTGGGCCAGGGTGCGGGCCTCGGGTGTGTCGGGGGCGTCCAGGCGCAGTTCGGCGGACCAGGGCAGGCTGACCGGCACGGTGATGCGCCGGATCGTGGCGCCGGGTGGCAGCCGTCTGCCCTGGGCGGCCAGCAGTTGTGCGCCGTCGCCGTCGCCGCGGTCGAGCCAGACGGCGCTGCCGCCGGCACCGGTGTGCTGGGCCAGGACGCGCAGCAGGTCGCCGGTGAATCCGTGCACGGTGCCGGTCTCGTCGGCGGTGGTGGCGACGTCGAGCAGGGCGTCGACGGCGGCCAGCGGTGCGTCGGCGGGCTGGCGGGGGGAGTGCTCCGGGTCGGGAGCGCGGTTCGGCACCCTAGTAGTGTCCGCCGATCAGCGCCGGGTTTCCACCGTGGGCTGCTTGCCGCGCGGGGCTGGCTCGCATCCGGGGGTCGTTCGGACAATGATGAAGCGTGCGTCGCGACGGTGCGGCGCGGCGATGGGCCAGTAGGCGCGAGTCGGCCATCGAGGGGAGTGGGTCCTGGTGACGGCGAATCGGACGACGGCACAGCGTGGGCGGGCGGATGACGCCGACGCGCGGTGGCACGAGGTCGCGGCGGCGCTGCGGGCGGTGCGTGACGGTGACTTCAAGGTGCGCCTGCCCCGTGGTTCCGGCATCGTCGGCGAGGTCGCGGACGCCTTCAACGAGGTGGTGATGCTGCAGGAGCAGCGTAACCGCGAGTTCTTGCGTATCTCGCGGGTCGTCGGCCGGGAGGGCCGGGTCACCGAGCGCCTGGACGAGGAGGCGTACGAGGGCGCCTGGGCCGACGGTGTACGCGCGGTCAACAGCCTGATGGACGACCTGGGGCGGCCGACCGCGGAGATCGCCCGCGTGATCGTGGCCGTGGCCGAGGGCGACCTGAGCCAGCACATGACCCTGGACATCGAGGGCCGGCCGCTGCGCGGCGAGTTCCTGACCATCGGCCGCACCGTGAACCGGATGGTGGACCAGCTGTCGTCGTTCGCCGACGAGGTGACGCGTGTCGCCCGTGAGGTCGGCACGGAGGGCAAGCTCGGCGGTCAGGCCGACGTGCGGGGTGTGTCGGGCACGTGGCGGGACCTGACCGACAACGTGAACTTCATGGCGTCGAACCTTACCGCGCAGGTGCGGTCGATCTCACAGGTGACGACGGCCATCGCGCAGGGCGACCTGTCGCAGAAGATCGCGATCTCGGCGCAGGGCGAGGTGGCCGACCTCGCCGACACGATCAATTCGCTGACCGACACGCTGCGGGTGTTCGCCGAGCAGGTGACGCGGGTGGCGCGTGAGGTCGGCACGGAGGGCAAGCTGGGTGGTCAGGCCGAGGTGCCGAACGTGGCGGGCACCTGGAAGGACCTGACCGACGCGGTGAACTACATGGCGTCGAACCTGACCGCGCAGGTCCGTAACATCGCGCAGGTCGCGACGGCGGTGGCCCGCGGTGACCTGTCGCAGAAGATCGCGGTGGCGGCGCAGGGCGAGATCCTGGAGCTCAAGGACGTCGTCAACACGATGGTGGACCAGTTGTCGTCGTTCGCCGACGAGGTGACCCGGGTGGCCCGTGAGGTGGGTTCGGAGGGCAAGCTCGGCGGTCAGGCGCAGGTGGCCGGAGTGTCGGGTACGTGGCGGGACCTGACCGAGAACGTGAACCAGTTGGCGGGCAACCTGACCGCTCAGGTCCGCAACATCGCACAGGTGACCACCGCCGTGGCGCGGGGTGACCTGTCGCAGAAGATCACGGTCGACGCGCGGGGCGAGATCCTGGAGCTGAAGTCGACGGTCAACACGATGGTCGACCAGTTGTCGTCGTTCGCCGACGAGGTGACCCGTGTCGCGCGTGAGGTGGGTTCGGAGGGCAAGCTCGGCGGTCAGGCGCAGGTGGCCGGGGTGTCGGGTACGTGGCGGGACCTGACCGAGAACGTGAACCAGCTGGCGGGCAACCTGACCGCTCAGGTCCGCAACATCGCGCAGGTGACCACCGCCGTGGCGCAGGGTGACCTGTCGCAGAAGATCACGGTCGACGCGCGGGGCGAGATCCTGGAGCTGAAGTCGACGGTCAACACGATGGTCGACCAGTTGTCGTCGTTCGCCGACGAGGTGACCCGTGTCGCGCGTGAGGTCGGTTCGGAGGGCAAGCTCGGCGGTCAGGCGCAGGTGCGCGGCGTGTCCGGCACCTGGCGCGACCTGACCGACAACGTCAACGTCATGGCGTCGAACCTGACCGCGCAGGTCCGTAACATCGCGCAGGTCGCGACGGCGGTGGCCCGCGGTGACCTGTCGCAGAAGATCGCGGTGGCGGCGCAGGGCGAGATCCTGGAGCTCAAGGACGTCGTCAACACGATGGTCGACCAGCTGTCCGCCTTCGCCGACGAGGTCACCCGTGTCGCCCGTGAGGTCGGTTCGGAGGGCAAGCTCGGCGGTCAGGCCCAGGTGCCCGCGGTCGCCGGTACGTGGCGCGACCTGACCGACAACGTGAACTTCATGGCGTCGAACCTGACCGGCCAGGTCCGCAACATCGCCCAGGTGACCACGGCCGTGGCCAAGGGCGACCTGTCGCAGAAGATCACCGTCGACGCGCACGGCGAGATCCTGGAGCTGAAGAACACCGTCAACACGATGGTCGACCAGCTGTCGTCGTTCGCCGACGAGGTGACCCGTGTCGCCCGTGAGGTGGGTTCGGAGGGCAAGCTCGGCGGTCAGGCGCAGGTGCGCGGCGTGTCCGGCACCTGGCGGCACCTGACCGAGAACGTGAACCAGCTCGCCTCGACGCTGACCACGCAGCTGCGGGCCATCGCGCAGGTGTCCACGGCGGTGACCCGCGGCGACATGACCCAGCGCATCTCGGTGCAGGCGCAGGGCGAGGTCGCCGAGCTCAAGGACAACATCAACCAGATGATCGTCACTCTGCGCGATACCACCACGAAGAACGCCGAGCAGGGCTGGCTGGACTCGAACCTGGCCCGCGCCGGTGAGCTGCTGCAGGGCCAGCGGGACCTGGAGCAGGTCTCCCGCATGATCATGTCGGATGTGACGCCGCTGATCGAGGCGCAGATCGGCGCGTTCTTCCTGTCCGAGCCCGACGGCGAGGACATCCGGCTGCAACTGACCGCGGCCTACGGGTACGCCGGGGGCGGCACCGCCGCGCACTACGCGGTCGGGGAGGGGCTGGTCGGCCAGGCGGCCGTGGACCGGCGCACCATCCGCGTCGGCGCGGGCCGCACCAAGATGGCGGTGCGGTCCGGCATCGCCGACACGAAGGTCGCCGATCTGATCGTGGTGCCGATCGTGTTCGAGGGCGAGGCGCTGGGCGTCATCGAGTTCGGCAGCGTCACCCCGTTCTCGGAGCTGCACCTGGACTTCCTTGACCGGCTCGCGGGCACGCTGGGCATCGCGCTGAACACGATCCTGGCCAACCGGCGTACCGAGGAGCTGCTGGCCCAGTCGCAGCGGCTGGCGCAGGAGCTGCGCGACCGTTCGGTGGAGCTGCAGCGCACCAACAACGAGCTGGAGGAGAAGGCGGCCCAGCTGTCGGAGCAGAACCGCAACATCGAGATCAAGAACCGGGAGATCGAGCTGGCGCGGCTCGGTCTGGAGGACAAGGCGCGGCAGCTGTCGGCGGCCTCGCAGTACAAGTCGGAGTTCCTGGCCAACATGAGCCACGAGCTGCGTACGCCGCTGAACTCGCTGCTGCTGCTGTCGCGGCTGCTGGCCGACAACCCGGAGGCGAACCTCACCCCGAAGCAGATCGACTTCGCGCGCACCATCCACAGCGCCGGGTCGGACCTGCTGGCGCTGATCGACGACATCCTGGACCTGTCGAAGATCGAGGCCGGGCGGATGGACGTCGAGCCGGGCGAGGTGCGCTTCCAGGACATCTGCGACTACGTGGAGCAGGCGTTCCGGCCGCAGACCGAGGAGAAGCGCCTGGAGCTGGAGCTTTCCCTGTCCGGGCAGCTGCCCGCCGGGATGATCACCGACGCGCAGCGGCTGCAGCAGATCCTGCGCAACCTGCTGTCGAACGCGGTCAAGTTCACCGACGCGGGCACCGTGCACCTGGAGATCGGGCCCGCCCCGGCGGACCTGGTGTTCGAGGAGCCGTCGCTGAGCCAGTCCGGGGAGGTGGTGATGTTCGCGGTGCACGACACCGGCATCGGCATCTCGGCCAGCAAGCTGGCGCTGATCTTCGACGAGTTCCAGCAGGCCGACGGGACGACCAGCCGCAAGTACGGCGGGACGGGCCTGGGGCTGTCGATCAGCCGGGAACTGGCGCGGCTGCTCGGCGGCACCATCACGGTGACCTCGGCGCCGGGCCAGGGTTCGACGTTCACGCTGTACCTGCCGGGCATGCTGACCGGTCCGACGACCGCGCCGACGTTGCCGCTGTTGCCGGCGCTGACCGGGGTCGGCGCGCCCGCCGGGGCGGTGCCGGTGAGCCCGTCGGCGCAGGCGCACTACGCGACGCCGGTGTCGCGGCCGATCATCGGCCGGGCGGCGACCGACACGCTGGGCGCCGAGGTGTCCTCGACCCTGGACGGGGCCCGGGTCCTGATCGTCGACGATGACGTGCGAAACGTGTTCGCCCTGGCCAGCGCCCTGGAACACCACGGCATGCAGGTGCTGTACGCCGACAACGGCAACGACGGCATCCAGCTGCTGGCCGAGCATCCCGACATCGACATCGTGCTGATGGACGCGATGATGCCCGAGCAGGACGGCTACGAGACGACGCGGATCATCCGGCGCAACCCGCACCTGGCCACGCTGCCGGTGGTGTTCCTGACCGCCAAGGCGATGCCCGGCGACCGCGAGGCGGCGCTCGGCGCGGGCGCCAGCGACTACATCACCAAACCCGTCGACCTCGACGAGCTGCTGCGCCTGATGGCGCGCTGGATCGGCCGCCCGGAGCAGAAGGCATGAGCGAGCGTAGCGAGCGAGTCATGTGGTCTGGGCGTCGTGCCGCCGACGAGCGCAGCGGGGAGAAGGCATGAGCGACTTGGAGCAGGGTTTTCTGCTGGCGAAGGTGCTGCTGGTCGACGACCGGCAGGACAACCTGATCGCGCTGGAGGCGATGCTGCAGGGGCTGCCGGTGGAGCCGGTCGCGGTCAGCAGCGGTGAGGCGGCGCTCAAACGGCTGATGGTCGACGACTTCGCGGTGATCCTGATGGACGCGCAGATGCCGGGCCTGGACGGGTTCGAGACGGCGGGGCACATCAAACGCCGCGAGCGCACCCGGCACATCCCGATCATCTTCCTGACCGCGGCCGACCGTGACGCCCGGCTGGCGCTGCGCGGGTACGCGGCGGGCGCGGTCGACTACCTGACCAAGCCGTTCGACCCGTGGGTGCTGCGGGCCAAGGTCGCCATCTTCGTGGACCTGTGGGTCAAGACGCAGCAGTTGCGCCAGCAGGCCCAGCAGTGGGCCCGGCTGTCCGGGGCGGCCCAGGACGCGGTGCGCCTGCTCGAAGACCCCGGTCTGGACGACATCGAACGCGCCCGCGAAGGGCTGCGGGCGGCGCTGCCGCACGATCCGGAGCCGCTGACCCGCCGCACGCGCTGACCCGGCGCGGGTCAGCCCGCGGTGATCTCCAGGGCGAGCAGGCAGGCCTCGTCGTCGCGTTCGGGCGGGGTCAGCTCCCACAGCCCGGCGGTGCCGGACTTGCGGTAGGCGCCGGCGACGCGGGTCGCGAACTCGGCCAGCGGGTCGCGTTTGCGTTTGTGCAGCACCCCGTCGGTGAACGACACGAAGCTGTCGCCCGGTTCCAGCCGCAGCGTGTGGGTGTCGAAGCGCTGCCCGTCGAGCAGGCCTAGCAGCGGCCCGGCCGGGTCGTCGACGACCCCGGCGACGCCGTCGCGCACCAGCAGCGGCTGCAGGTGACCCGCCGACGCCCAGTGCAGGGTGCGGTCCTCGGGCCGGTAGTGGCCGATGAGCAGGCTGGCCAGCGGGCCGTCGGGCGCGCCCATCAGCATGCCGTTGACGATGCGCAGGATCTCGGCGGGCGCGGTCCCGGCCGAGCCCAGCGTCATCACCGGGAAGCGCAGGCGCACCACCGCGGCGGCGGCGACCAGGCCGGTGCCGAACGCGTCGCCGATGACGAACAGCAGCGAGCCGTCGTCGAGGCGTTCGGCGTCGCAGAAGTCGCCGCGCAGCTGCGTACGGGGTGCGGTGGCCGCGTAGTGGCGGCCGGTGACCTCCGCGCCGGGCGCGTGCAGCACCAGCTCGCGGCTGGGGTACAGCAGCCGGCTGAGGTTCGAGACCAGGGACTGCTCGGCGGCGAGCTGGATCTGGCGGGCGGCGGCGACGGTCTCGCTGCGGGTCCACCGGTCCTCGGCGGCGTGCTGCTCGCTGACGTCGTGCAGGACCAGCCGGATGAGCCGGATGTCGTCACCGGCGAGGTCGGCCTCGGCGAACACCCGCACCGGCACCACGCCGCGGGCGGTGTTCAGCCGCAGCAGGGCCAGGTCGGGGCGGCCCTGGGCGAGCCCGGCGAGCAGTTCGCGCAGCAGCCCGCGGTCGGCGGGGGCGAAGAACGACGCGAACTTGTCCAGGGTGGTCGGGCCGTGCGCCTCCTCGCGGCCGACCAGGCCGTGCAGGCCGGGGGACCAGACCGCGTCGCCCGCCTGCAGGTCCCATTCGGCCCAGCCGGAGCGGCTCAGCGTCTCCAGGCGGGCCATCCGGGCGTCGTTGCTGACCGTGGCGTCGATGCGCTCCCACGCGGCCAGCAGCGCGTCGCCGACGCGGGCCGCGCGGCGGTTCAGGATGACGCGCCGGGGGCGGCCGTTGACCACGGCGTCCTCGACGACGGCGTCGCGGGCGAAGGGCACGTCATCGGTGAGCAGGTCGACGTAGGCGTCGAAGACGCCGTTGACGCGCAGCCGGGGGTAGACGTCGAGCAGCAGCCGGCCGACGGTGTCGCCGTCGGAGGCGCGTACGGCGGGCCCGGCGGCGGCGATGACGAAGTCCTCGACGGTGCCGTCGTCGGCGCGTACCGGGGTGAGCAGGTGGCCCCGCCCGCCGAGCACGTCGAGCGCGGTCGCCAGCCACACCGGCAGGTTCGCGGGGCCGGTGTCGGCCGCCGACCACAGGCGGCGCAGCGCCCGGCCCGCCCCGGCGGCCAGCCGGTCCAGGAATGCGAGGTCGGGGCCGGTGAACTCGCGGGGCTGCGCCCAGACCAGGGACAGCGCGCCGACGACTTGGTCGTCGACGGACAGCGGGAACACGGCTCGGGCCGGTCCGGGGCCGATCAGCACGAAGTCGTGCGGCCGCAGGCCGTCGAGCAGCAGCGGCCGTCCGGTGCGTACGACGGCGCCGATGGTGGTGTTCAAGGAGCTGGGGGAGCGCTGCCATTCGCTGGCGACCTGCGCGGGCCAGCCGTGGCTGGCGAGCAGGCGCACCGCGCCGTCTGTCTCGGCGGTGAACACGGCCGCGGCCGCACCGGGCGCGTCGCCGAGGCCGAGGGTGACCAGCACGTCGGTCAGCGTGGGAAAGTCGGGCGCGGCGTCGAGCGCGGCGAGGGTCTTGCGCAGAAGCCGGGCGCGGGCCTGCGGCAGGGTCCGGGCCGGGTCGTCGTCGAGGCCGACGACGGTGCGCAGCCCGGGGGCGTCCTGGCCGGGCAGGTCGATGGACGTGGCGGCGGCCGCGGCGACGGGCGGGTCCTGGGCCTCGGGGGTGTCCGGCACGGTCGCGCCGACGAGGTCGGCGGCCAGGTCGACGACGCTGACGTTCTTCTGCTGCGACATCGCCGACAGGCGGCCGAAGGCGGTCTCGGGGTCGCAGCCGTACCGTTCGGCGAGCAGCCCCTTGGCCTGTTCGATGAGGCCGCGGGTGCGCATCGCCTTGCGCAGGCCGGCGAGTTCGGCCTCCAGGCGCTGCACGCGGGTCACCCAGTCTGCCTCTGCGGGCCGGGGTTCGGCTTGCCGTGCCATGATTCGTACCCTGCCCATCGCGCTCGGCGCCGAAACGGTGATCGGTTCATTGTCCGGTAGGAGCGTGACCGGTGGGACGGCGGGTGTGCGAACCGGGCCGGGCGTGCGTTAATGGAACTGTTCGCAGTGGCGGAGGGAGTGGGATGGACCGGGGTTTCGGGGTCGAACGGGTCGTGGACGCGGACCGCATCGTGGTCAAGGTCCGGGGCGAGATCGACCTGATGACCGCGGGCGCCCTGCGTGACGAGCTGTGCGACGCGGTCAAGCAGTCCCCCGAGGTCGTCGTCGACCTGCAGGGTGTGGGCTTTCTCGACTCGACCGGCGTACGGGCGCTGTTCGACGCCTACCGTGCCGCCAACGAGCTCGGTCACCGCTTCTACGTGACCGGGGCCAAACAGTGGGTGGCGAAGGTCCTCGACGTGACCGGCGTCGGCAAGCTGCTGGCCCCACCCGCCTGAGCTCGCGGTTTCGACCGCGACGCGGCGTCGTGGACCTATTTCCGAAAATTTCACCGGCGCAGGCTTGGTCGCCGTGCCAGAGGGGCACGTGAGGAGTATGTCCATGCTGGTGTGCCATGTGCGGCGAACGCAGCCCTTCGCGGTGATCGCGATGGCCGGGACGCTCGACCAGGACACACTCATCCAGGCGGGTGTCACGGTGGCCGACTGTCTGGCCGCCCAGCCCGAGGCGGTCGTGCTCGACCTGGGTGACACGCGCTGCGCCGACGAGCGGCTGGTGCCGTGGCTGCACCGGGCCGCGGTCAGCGCGTCGCGGTGGCCCGCCGTGCCGATCATGGTCGCGGCCCCGCCGTGCCCGGTGTCGGTCGACCACGCGGGCCTGTCGGTGTTCGACGACGTCGCGATGGCGGAGAAGGCCGCCGAGGCGCTGCCGGTCAGCCCGCGCCGCTCGGTGAGCCTGCCGCCGACCCCGGCGAGCTGTGCCCGCGCCCGTGACCTGGCCCAGCGCGCGTGTACGGCGTTCGGGCTGCCCCGCCTGGGGCAGCTGGCGCAGTTGCTGGCCTCGGAGCTGGCCGCGAACGCGGTCACCCATGCGCGCACCGAGATGGAGCTGACGCTGCGCCGCTGCGGTGAGGGCGTGATCGTGGCCGTCCGCGACGGTGACCCGCGGCTGCCGCACGAGTCCGGCCCCGAGGACCGGGGCGCCGGACTGGAGCTGGTCTCAGCGATGGCCACCGATTGGGGAAGCCTGCTGACCAGCGGCGGGAAGGTCGTGTGGGCGCTGGCATCGGTGCGGCCGCCTGGGCGCGTCGCCGCATCCTGACCGGTGCGGGGCGTAGACTTCGAGTCGCCGCCGTGAAACAGCGGTGCGCGGCCCGGGCTTGACCGGGCTGCGGCGGCGCTCTAGCAGCAGGGCGCCGAGACCCGCCAGAAGATGCCGGCCGGCCCGTGCGGTGCACGGGTGACGTGATGCGGGCGATGGCAGGTGTGACCCATGCGAACCGATACTGTTTCGTCCCCGAAGTCAGCCGTGAGCTCTGTCGACGCGCTTGCGAAGTTCGAGGACTCCTTGCTGCTGCTGCACAGCCTGCCCGCCGCCGACGCCGGTCGCGGCAGGCTGCGCGACGAGATCATCTGCGGGTGCGCGCCGGTGGCGCGGCGGCTGGCGATGCGTTTCCGCAACCGCGGCGAGGACGTCGAGGACCTGGTGCAGGTCGCCACGATCGGCCTGATCAAGGCCGTGGACCGGTTCGAGCCCGACCGCGGCGTCCCGTTCGCCAACTACGTCATGCCGACGATGCTCGGCGAGATCAAACGCTACTTCCGGGACCGGACCTGGACCCTGCACGTGCAGCGTTCGCTGCAGGAGCTGCACCTGGCGGTGTGCCGGGCGATCCCGGAGCTCAGCCAGTCGCTGCAGCGCACCCCGACCGCCGAGGACGTCGCCGTGCACCTGGGCGTCACCGAGGCCGAGGTGCTGCGCGGCATGCAGTGCGCGGCGGCGTACACGGCCAGCTCGCTGAACGCGCCCGCGACCGGCGAGGACGGCGACGGCGAACTGCAGGACCTGCTCGGCGAGTGCGACGACACCCTGGAGGCGCTGCCCGAGCGGGAGGCGCTGCGCCAGGCGATCGACACCCTGCCCGAGCGTGACCAGCTCATCCTGCGGATGCGGTTCGTGGACAACCTGACCCAGTCGGAGATCGCCGACAAGGTCGGGGTGTCGCAGATGCACGTCTCGCGGCTGCTGGCCCGCGCCTTCCAGGCCCTGCGTGAGGAGCTGACCAGCGCCGACGTCTGACCGGCGTCAGTCCGGCGGCTCGCCCACCACGTCGGTTCCGCCGCCGTCGAGACGGTCCTGCGTGCCCGCCGGGGAACCCAGGTCGTCCTGCTCGTCCGGGGGCAGCTCGCGGGCGGGCGGCTCGGGCAGCGGCTCACGCTCGGGCGGCGGCTCGAAGTCCTCGGACGGTTCGGTGAAACGCGGTTCGCTCATGGCGGTCTGCGTACCCGGACCGGCCCCGGATCACACCATCGGGGTCCACGCCGTGTCGGCGTGGACCCCGACGGTGGTTCACATGCGCTCGGGAGTTTCGATACCGAGCAGGTCGAGGCCCTGCGCGATGACCCGCGCGGTCAGGTCGCACAGCAGCAGGCGGCTGGCCAGCACCGCGCCCTCGGACTTGAGCACGGGGCAGTTCTCGTAGAACGCCGTGTAAGCCCCCGCCAGATGCTGCAGGTAGCCGGTGAGCCGGTGGAACTGCAGCGTCGCGGCGGCATCGGTGACCACGGCGGCGAAGCCGAGCAGCTCCATCGCCAGCGCCCGTTCGGCGGGCTGGTCGAGCAGCACCGCCGCCGACCGGTCGGGCACGACCCCGCCCCTGCGGAAGATCGAGTTGATCCGGGCGTACGTGTACTGCAGGTACGCCCCGGTGTCGCCGGAGAACGACAGCATCCGGTCCCAGTCGAACGCGTAGTCCTTGATCCGGTCGCTGGACAGGTCGACGTACTTGATCGCGCCGATGCCGACCATCCGCGCGACCTCGGCCCTGGTCTCGGCGTCCAGATCCGGGTTCTTCTCCCGCACGATCGCCGCGGCCCGGATCACGGCCTCGTCGAGCAGCTCCACGAGCTTGACCGTGTCACCGGCCCGCGAGGCGAGCTTCTTGCCGTCCGCGCCGAGCACCTGGCCGAAGCCGACGTGCACGGCCCGCGCCGGCGCGGCCAGCCAGCCGGCCTCCCGCGCGCACTGGAACACCATCTCCAGGTGCTGCTGCTGCGGCGAGCCGACCACGTACAGCAGCCAGGTCGCCTTCAGGTCCTGGGTCCGGTGCCGGATCGCCGCCAGGTCGGTCGCGCCGTAGCCGTAGCCGCCGTCGCGTTTGCGCACGATGATCGGCATCGGCTCGCCGTCGCGGCCGGTGAACCCGCGCGGGAACACGCACTGCGCGCCGTCGCTCTCGCGCAGCAGACCCAGACCGTCGAGGGCGTCGACGACCGGGTCGAGCATGTCGTTGTAGTACGACTCGCCGTAGAAGTGGTCCGCGGTCAGGGTGATGCCCATCTTGTCGTACGCGGCGAGGAAGTACTTCTCGCTCTCGTCGACCAGCAGCCGCCACAGTCGCAGCGTCGTGTCGTCGCCTGCCTGCAGCGCCACCACCCGCCCCCGGGACCGCTCGGCGAACACGGGGTCGGCGTCGAACTTGACCCGCGCCGCCTGGTAGAAGCCGTTGAGGTCGCCGACCGACAGCTCCTGCATCGCCTCGGTCTCGCCCAGGTCCAGCAGGTGCTCGATGAGCATGCCGAACGGGGTGCCCCAGTCGCCGATGTGGTTGGCCCGCCGTACGTCGTGGCCGAGCCACTCCAGGATCCGGGCGGCGGCGTCGCCGATCACGGTGGTGCGCAGGTGCCCGGCGTGCAGCTCCTTGGCCACGTTCGGTGCGGAGTAGTCGATCACCACGGTCTCGGGCACGGCCGCCGTGGGCACGCCGAGCCGCTCGTCGCCGCTCATCACGCCGAGCAGCCCGGCCAGGGCGTCGTCGCGCAGTGTCAGGTTGATGAACCCCGGCCCGGAGATCTGCGCCGTGGCGACCAGGTCGGCCAGGTCGGCACGGGCCAGCGCGTCGGCGGCGACGTCACGCGGCGCGCGGCCCAGCCGCCGGGCCAGCGGCAGCGCGCCGTCGGCCTGGAAGTCGGCGTGCTGCGACCGGCGCACCACCGGGTCGGCGGGCGCGCCGGCGACCGCCGCGAACGCGACCGCCAGCCTGTCGTTGAGGACACTCTCCAGGTCAGTCATCGATCTCGGCTCTCTCAAGAAAGCAGGCAGGGCCCACGGAAACAGGAAGGAACGGGCAGCGCGGCGGTCAGGCCGGGCAGGCACGGCCGGACGGAAGCGCTCCGCGCAGGCAGAAGGGTCTAGCAGGGAACTGGCGAAGAAGGCAGCGCGACGCGAAACGCGTCAGCGAGCTGCCATGATTCGTCGTCGCTCGATCACGGCGACGCGACCCTGCGGGCGCACGGCAGCACGGCCGGCACACACCACAGCGGAGAACATGCCCCGACGATACCTGAGCGGTCCCCCGAGAAAGGAAGGGCACCTTGTTAACGGAATGCGCGGCGCTGGGGCGCTTTCCTAACATGGGCGGATGACCGACGACGGGCAGTACCGGTTCTACGGCGAGCTGGCCCGGTGGTGGCCGCTGATCTCACCGGTCGAGGACTACACCGAGGAGACGGCGTACGCGGCGGGCCTGCTGCGCGGCGCGGCGATCCCGGTCCGCGAGGTGCTGGAACTGGGCAGCGGCGGCGGCCACAACGCGGTGCACCTGCGCGAGCACTTCACGATGACGCTGTCGGACCTGTCGGCGCAGATGCTGCAGGTGTCGCAGGCGCTGAACCCGGACTGCGAGCACCACCTCGGCGACATGCGCACCCTGCGGCTGGGCCGCACGTTCGACGCGGTGTTCGTCCACGACGCCGTGTCCTACCTGACCACCGAGGACGACCTGCGCCAGGCCTTCGCGACGGCGTACGCCCACTGCCGCCCCGGCGGCGTCGTGGTCCTGATGCCCGACGAGACGGCCGAGACCTACGAGCCCGGCACCGACCACGGCGGCGCCGACGCGGCCGACGGGTCCGGTGCGCGCCTGCTGGAATGGTCCTGGGACCCCGACCCCGCCGACACGTGGACCGTCACCGAGTACGCGTTCCTGCTGCGCGAGACCGACGGCAGCGTGCGCACCACGCACGAGACCCACCGCACCGGCGTGTTCGCCCGCGAGGTGTGGCTGCGGCTGCTGGCCGAGGCCGGCTTCACCGCCGACCGGGTTACCGAGCAGACCACCGAGGACCGCACCCCGCGCGACTGCTTCGTCGCCCACCGCCTGCCGGGCCCATGATCGCTCGACGTGCCGGGCAGGTGTGCGAAAGCGGCTCAAGTCACGCACACCTGCCTGGCACGTCCGACGATCACCGCGGCGCGACGCGGTCAGTGGTACTGGTGCACCACCGCGTGGCCTTTGCCGCGGGAGATCAGCCAGCGGTTGACCGGGACGGTCAGGGCGAACGCGACCAGCAGTGAGAACGCCAGCGCGCCCCAGAACAGGCCGCTGGTCAGGCCCGCGTCCATCGCGCCGGGCACGCCGACCATGATGGCGTTGTCGATCAGCTCCATGACCACGATGGACACCGTGTCGGCGGCGAGGGCGACCTTGAGCGCCTGCCGGAAGCCGACCCCGGCGCGCAGCACGCCGCGCATGGTCAGCGCGTAGCCGAACACGAACGCCAGGGCGATCGACAACACCACCGTCGGGCCCGCCGACCAGCCCAGCGCGGTGCCGACGACCATGCCCAGCACCTCGCCGATCGCGCAGCCGGTGAGGCAGTGCAGGGTCGCCGAGGCGGCCGTGCCCCAGGTCGCGGCGGGGGCGTGGCCGTGGGCGGCATGGTCGTGCTGATCCATGCCGCCCAGGATACCTCGATATACCCCCTGGGGGTATGGTCAGACGTGGCAGACGATCTCGCCGTGTGGCACCAGGAACCAGCCGTCCTCGGCCGCCACCCACTCCCGCCAGCCGTCGGCGAACCGCCGCAGGTCGGCCTCGGTGGCCCAGCCCAGCGCGACGGCCTGCCCGGCCAGCGCCGAGCGCACCACGCGCTCCGCCCACATGCCGCCCCACCAGGCCCGCTCCTCGGGGGAGGCGTAGCACCAGACGCTGCCGGTCGCGGTGACGTCGGTGAAGCCCGCGGCCCGCGCCCACGCGTGCATCCGCCGCCCGGCGTCGGGTTCGCCGCCGTTGTGGCGGGCGATCCGCCGGTACAGCGCCAGCCACTCGTCCAGGGCCGGGATCAGCGGATACCAGGTGAACGCGGCGTAGTCGCTGTCGCGGGCGGCCACCGTCCCGCCCGCTCGGCACACCCGGCGCATCTCGCGCAGCGCGCCGACCGGATCGCCGAGGTGCTGCAGCACCTGGTGGGCGTGGACCACGTCGTACGCGTCGTCGGGCAGGTCGAGGGCCTGCACGTCGGCGACGAGGAAGTCGACGTTGGCCGTGCCCCGGGCGGCGATCTCGGCGCGGGCCAGGCTCAGGGCGTCCTCGGTCAGCTCCAGCGCGGTGAGCCGGGCCGGGGTGACCGCATCGGCCAGGTCGGCGGTGATGGTGCCGGGCCCGCAGCCCACGTCCAGCACCGTGCGGCCCGGCCGCAGGTGGGGGAGCAGGTACGCGGCCGAGTTGGCCGCGGTGCGCCAGCGGTGTGACACCAGCACCGTCTCGTGATGTCCGTGCGTGTAGGTCGTCATCGTCGATCCCTCCTACCGGGAGAGTCTAGAGAGCTCATCCCGATATATAGGAGAACGATCCCAGATTATGAACAGGTTTGGGAAAGTAGCAGGTGAGGGAACGTACGTTCGGTGGTGAACGGGCGTCGAGTGAGCGCCGCCGATGTGTTCCGCTGGGCGGTCGCCGGATCGTGCGGCATCGCGCTGGTGGGCCTGACGCTGGCCGCGGTCTGGTCCGTGCGCGGCATCCTGATCCTCGTGCTCGTGTCGCTGTTCGTGGCCGTCAGCCTCGACCCGGCCGTGCGCTGGCTGGTCCGGCACCACGTTCGCCGCCCGTACGCCGTCACGATCATCCTGATCGCCCTGCTGGCCCTGCTCGCGCTGCTGTTCGTCGGCATCGGGCCGCCGCTGGCCCGCCAGGCCGGACAGCTCACCGCCGACCTGCCCGGCCACATCCAGAGCCTCGACGACCGCTCCCGCGCCTTCCGCGAACTGTCCGCCCGCTACGGCCTCGGCGACCGGCTCAACGACCTCGCCGCCACGATCCCCGAGAAGGTCGGCGCGAGCCTGCTCAGCCTGTTCCGCACCTTCCTCGGCGTGCTCGCCGCCGCGCTGACCGTGCTCGTGCTGTCGCTGTACTTCCTCGCCGACATGCCGCGCCTGCGCCGCCGCGTCCAGCTCCTGGCCCCCGACCGGCACCGCGAGCGCACCCGGCGCATCGTCGACGTCGTCGTGGACAAGGTCGGCTCGTACATGATCGGCAATCTGGTGATCTCGGCGATCGCGGGTGTCGTCGCGTACGCCGGGCTGCTCGTCCTCGACATCCCGTTCGCGCTGCCGCTGGCCCTGATCGTCGCGGTCACCGACCTGATCCCGCTGATCGGGGCGACGCTGGGCACCGCCGTCTGCGGCGTGGTCGCCGCCGTCGCGTCCGGGGTCTGGCCCGCCGCGGTCGGCATCGTCGTCTGGCTGCTCATCTACCAGCAGATCGAGAACTACGTGATCGTGCCGAAGGTGATGAAGCAGAGCCTGGACATGCCCGCCCTCGCGGTGCTGCTGGCCAGCCTCATCGGCGCGGGACTGCTCGGCCTGATCGGCGCGTTGATGGCCATCCCGATCGCGGCCACGGTCAAGACTGTGCTGGCCGAACTGCGCGAACCGCTGCCACCCGAGCACGGGCCGCACCCCGGCGGTTCGGACCACGGCCCGCCGGGTACGGACCCGGTCTGACACCCGACCACCGGAGGACACCGTGCCCCTGCCGACCACCGCCGTGCCCGACAGCCCCCGCGACCTGACCCGGCGCGACTGGTGGGACGTGCTCAAACGCACCGGCAAGGAGTACCAGCAGGACAACCTCGGCGACTGGGCCGCCGCGCTGACCTACCGCGCGGTGATGTCGCTGTTCCCCGGCATCCTGGTGCTCGTCGCCCTGCTCGGCCTGACCGGTGCCGACACCGCCCAGCGCGCGTTGGCCGAGGTCGGCGCGTACGCCCCCGGGGCGGTGCGCGACGTGCTGGCCAACGCGCTGACCGAACTGCAGCGCGGCCAGGGCGCGGCAGGGCTGGTCGCCGTCATCGGTGTGCTGCTGGCCCTGTGGTCGGCCTCGGGGTACGTGTCGGGCTTCATGCGCGCCAGCAACATCATCTACGACGTGCCCGAGGGCCGGTCGATGCTGAAGATGCTGCCGGTCCGGCTCGGCGTCACCATCGTGTCCGTGATCGCCATCGTCGCGGTCACCGTCGCGCTGGTCTTCACCGGTCCCGTCGCCGCGCGCACCGGAGAGTTCCTGCACCTGGGCACGGGTGTGGTCCGGGTGTGGGACATCGCCAAGTGGCCCCTGGTAATCCTCGTCATCGCGCTGATCTTCGCGCTGCTCTACTGGGCCTCGCCCAACGCCCGGCAGGGCGGCTGGCGCTGGATCACCCCCGGCAGCCTGCTCGCCGTGTTCATCTGGCTGCTCGCCTCGGCAGGCTTCGCCCTGTACGCCGCGAACTTCGGCTCCTACAACAAGATCTACGGCAGCCTGGCCGGCATCATCGTCTTCCTGATCTGGCTCTGGATCAGCAACGTCGCCCTGCTGCTCGGCGCGGAGTTCGACGCCGAACTCCACCGCGCCCGCGCCATCGCCGCAGGCCACCCCGCCGACGAGGAACCCTACGTGGCCCTGCGCGAACCCCCGAAGTAGCGCGTTCGAGCGGCTGCGGCCTCACGTGGCCGGCAGGCGGATCGTGAAGGTCGTGCCGCGACCGGGCTCGCTGACCAGCCCGATCGTGCCGCCGTGGTCCACGGCGATCTGCCGGGCGATGGCGGGAAACTGGCCGAAGCCGCGATGCGAGCCCTCGGGCACACCGGCGGCGTCTTCCACCTGGAGGCGTTCCTCGACGCCGACGGCCGCATCCCGCGCCCTCCGCGTCCAGGAAAGGAAGGGCACCTTGCACAACGTATAGCGGTGCCCTTCCTTTCTCAGGCGGGGGCGGCGCGGCGCAGGCGGCGGACCGGGCGCAGGGCGAGCAGGACGGCGCAGCCGACGACGCCGACCAGCGCGGACGCGCCCAGCACCTGGTCGGCTCCGACCAGCGCGGCGGCGGGGCCGGCGAGGACCTGGCCGACGGGGATGCCCGCGACCGAACCCGCGACCTCGTACGCCGAGACCCGGTTCAGGACCGGGCCGGGGACCTGGGTCTGCACGCTGGTGGCCCACATGACCGACCAGAACGCCCATGCCGCGCCGCCGACCGCGTGCGCGGCCAGCAGCAGCCAGAACGGGGCGTGCACCGACACCGACAACGGGATCAGCGCGAAGCCGAACATCGCCACACCACCCGCGGCCAGCGGCCGGTCCGGGCGCACCCGCATCGCGACCAGCCCGCCGAGCACGGTGCCGCCGCCCATCGCCGACATCGCCCACCCGTACGCGCTCTCGCCCAGGTAGCCGGTGATCACACCCGAGCTGAGCGGGATGTACGGCCCGAACAGCGTCACGCCGAACACCACCCAGATTCCGATCACGCTCCACATCCAGCTGCGCGCCCGGAACTCGTGCCAGCCCTCGCGCAGGTCCCGGCGGATCGTGACGTCGGGCCGCGGGGCGCGGACGACCGGCGGCAGCCGCAGCGCCAGCAGGCACACCGCGCTGACGGCGAACGTCGCGGCGTTGATGGCGTACACCGTGCCGGGCCCGGTCAGCACCACCAGCGTCGCCGACAGCGCGGGGCCGAGCAGCTGCGCCCCGGCGTCGGCCACGCGCAGGGCACCGTTGGCGCGCTGCACGTCGGTGGCGACTCGCGGGACCATGCTGGCCACGCCCGGCTGGAACATGGCGGCGGCCGCCCCGGCCAGCGCCGACATCGTCACCAGCAGCCACAGCGGCGAGTTGCCGGTGATCAGCGCGACCGCGACGACGGACTGGGTGACGACGCGCACCGCGTCCGCGCCGATCATCAGGCGGCGCGCGCCGAAGCGGTCGGCGAACACCCCGCCGAACAGGATGAGGGCGACCAGCGGGGTCATCCACGAGGCGAGCACCAGCCCGACGCCGGAGTCGCCGTGCCCCGCCGAGCGCACCGCCAGCGCCACGGCGACGGGCAGCATGCCGTCGCCGAGCAGGGCGACGCCACGGGCGACGAAGTACAGGCTGAAGTCACGCGTCCACATGCGATCCGGTGTCACGACGGTCATGCCGATCATGAACCCAGAACTGTTAATACTCCTTCCCGATTTCGCGAGATTTCTGTGTACGACTTGACAGGCATATAACCGGGAAGGCATGTTGTGAGCGTGGCGGTGGTGGGGGCGTTCGCAGTGCTCGGTGAGCCGAGTCGGCTGCGCATCCTCGATCACCTGCGCGGCGCCGAGTGCAGTGTCGGGGAACTCGTGGACCGGCTCGGGATGAGCCAGCCCGCCGTCTCCAAGCACCTGCGGGTGCTGCGCGACGCGGGCTTCGTGTCCAGCCGCGTCGCCGCCCAGCAGCGGATCTACCGCATAGAACCCGAGCCGTTCGCCGAGCTGGAGCACTGGCTGGCGCAGTACCGCCGCCTGTGGGACCGCCACCTCGACGCGCTGGAACGGCATCTCGACGACCAGGAGTGACGACCATGAACGCCATCGACCCCGGCCCGATCTGGCCGGTCGAGTGCCACCCGTCGGGCGAGCGCTGGACCCTGGTGCTGCACCGCGACCTCGCGCACCCGCCCGCGAAGGTGTGGGCCGCGCTCACCGAACCCGGACAGCTCGCCCGGTGGGCGCCCTACCTGGCCGACCGCGACCTCGGCCGCACCGGCGCGGCGACCCTGACGATGATCGACGGCGAGCACACCGAGGACCTGCCGGCCACCGTGCAGCGCGCCGAGCCGCCGCACCTGCTGGTATATACCTGGGGCGAGGACCTGCTGCGCTGGGAGCTGGCCGCCACCGCCACCGGGACCCGGCTGACCCTGCGCCACACCATGGCCGACCGCACCTGGGTGCCCAAGGTCGCCGCGGGCTGGCAGCTGTGCCTGGTGGTCGCGGAGCGGCTGCTCGACGGCGACCCGGTGCCGCCGATCCGCGGCGACGAGGCCAAGAGCCACGGCTGGGCCGCCCTCGACGCCGCCTACAGCCGCGAACTAGACATCCCCGACATCGCCTCGTCGTGACCTGCCGGGGACGGGCAGGGTGTCCCCGGCGGGGCGAAACCGTATACGCTGCTGCGCTGCGAGGCCGGTCCGATAACGACCGTCACGGCGTAGGTGAGCAGGAGTGCTGATCAGCGATGAGCCCAGACAGCGGTTACCTGAAGGTCATGTCGTGGAACCTGTGGCTCGACGGCCGGTTCGTCGACGACGCCCGCACCAAGCAGCTCGCGTTTCTGCGCGAGCAGGCCCCGGACGTGGTCGGTCTGCAGGAGACCATGGGCGAGGCCGCCCGTGAGCTGGCCACCGAACTCGGCTGGCACTTCCACCAGGGCGGCAGTTGCGGCATCATCTCGCCCCACCCGATCACCGCGCGTTACGGCGACGAGTCCCTGCGCGGCGTCGGCGCGCGCGTCCAGTTGCCTTCCGGCCGTGAGCTGGTGGCCTGGAGCGCGCACCTGAACCACGAACCGTACGGGCCGTACGACTTCCACCTCGCCGGGATGAGCGTGCCGCAGGTGCTGGCGCGCGAGGAGGAGGCGGGCCGCCCGCGCCAGATCGCCGACATCATCGACGCGATGCGGCCCGCGCTGGCCGAGCGCGGCCTGCCCGTGCTGCTCACCGGCGACTTCAACGTGCCCTCCCACCTGGACTGGCCCGAGCTGCCCTGGCAGGTCAGCGTCGCCGTCGAGCGGGCCGGGCTGCGCGACTCCTACCGCGTCGTGCACCCCGACGCGATGGCCAAGCCCGGCCACACCTGGTCGCCGCTGAACCACTGGCACGAGCAGGAGGAAGGGGTGCTCGAACCGCAGGACCGCATCGACTTCGTGCACTACACGGGGCCCCTGCGGCCGGTGGCGTCGGACACCGTGGGCGTGGGCGAGCCGCGCCTGATGCCGCACCATGGCGACAATGAGTGGACCTCGGACCACTGGGCGGTGCTGAGCACCTTCGCGATGGAGTCATGATGCGATTCGACCTGGGCGCGTTCGACGCCGTCCTGTTCGACATGGACGGCACCCTGGTCGACACCGAGTCACTGTGGATCGAGGCGGTGCTCGGCGTCGCCGCCGAGCTGGGCGCGGACCCGCTGGACCGGGCGCGGCTCATCGGCGGGACGGTCGCGTCGATCGTCGCGGTGGTCGGTGTGGCCACCGGCGGGCGGCACGCCGCCGCGGACCTGGACCGGTGGATCGACCAGGCGGTCAAAGCCAAGATCGCCGAAGTGGGCGTACGGCTGCGGCCGGGCGCACGGCGGCTGCTCGACGACCTGATCGCGGCGGGCGTGCCGTGCGCGCTGGTCACCTCGTCGGGCCGGGCCGACACCGAGATCATCCTCGACGTGCTGGGCCGGGCGGCGTTCGCGGTCACGGTCACCGCCGACGACGTGCCGCGTCACAAGCCCGACCCGCTGCCGTACGCCACCGCGGCGGCGCTGCTGGGCGTGGACCCGGCGCGCTGCGTCGCCATCGAGGACAGCCTGGCCGGGCTGGCCGCCGCCGAGGGCGCGGGCTGCACCACGGTCGCCGTACCGCACCTTCAGGACATTCCGGACGCTCCCGGCCGCCATGTATTGACGAGCCTCGAAGAGGTCACCGTAACGCCGGTTAAGGTAACCCGATGATCCTCACCGTCACGCCCAACGCCGCGCTTGACGTCACCTACCAGATCGACGCCCTGACCCCGTACGCCACGCACCGCGTCGGGGCCGTCGCCGAGCGCGCCGGAGGCAAGGGCGTCAACGTCGCCCGAGTGCTGCACGGGCTCGGCACGCCGGTGCTGGCCACCGGCCTGGCCGGGGGACCGACCGGGCAGCGGCTGCGCGAGCTGCTGATCGCCGACGACGTCGCCGAGGCGTTCCTGCCGGTGACCGGCGACGCCCGGCGCACCGTCGTGGTCGCCGACCGGGCCGACGCCACCGGCTTCTGGGAGCCCGGCCCGACCGTGACAGCCGCCGAGTGGTCCGGGTTCACCGCACACTTCGCGGCACTGCTCGCCGGGGTGAAGGTCGTCGTGCTGTCCGGCTCGCTGCCGCCGGGCGTGCCCGCGACGGCGTACGCCGAACTGCTGGCCCTGGCCCACGCGGCCGGAGCCGCCACGATCCTCGACGCCGACGGCGACCCGCTGCGCCAGGGCCTGCGCGTGCAGCCCGACCTGGTCAAGCCGAACGCCGCCGAGCTGCACGCGCTCACCGGCATCCGCGTGGACGGGCCCGACGCGGCCCGCGCCGCCGTCGCCGCGCTGCGCGAACTGGGCGCGGGCGACGTGGTCGCGTCGCTGGGCGGTGGCGGCCTGGTCGCGGTCAGCGAGCAGGGCGTATGGCGCGCCCGGCTGGCCGAGCCGCTCACCGGCAACCCCACCGGCGCGGGTGACGCGTGCGTGGCCGCCCTGGCCCGCGGCCTGCTCGCCGGGCAGCCCTGGCCCGAGCGCCTGCGCGACGCGGTGGCCCTGTCCGCCGCCGCGGTGCTGTCGCCGGTCGCCGGCGTCGTCGACCCCGCCGTCTATGAGCGACTGCGCACCGAGGTCATCGTCGACGTCTGCTGAACCAGGGGTAATTCGCCTAAACCGGATGCCTGCTGATCATTCCTGACAAGATGGTGGGGCAAGCTGCCACCCATGCCGACGGGTCATCACGGGGGCGCGGGATGGTGCACAGGAGCCGGGTGCCGCTGGTCGGCGATCGGGTTCTCGCCGTCTTCGGCCTCGGCTGCCTCGCCTGGCTCGTGTTCTACGCCGCGCTGACTTTTCTCGGCCAGGACAGACCCGGGCTGGCCCGGTTCACCGGCGAGGTGCTGTACCTGGTGCCGGTGGCCACCCTGCTGGGGCTGAGCGTCTACGCGGCCCGGCGCACCGAGGGGCGGAGCAGGACCGCGTGGCGGCTGCTCGTCGCCTCCAACGTCGCCTGGCTGTGCGGTGACTCCGTCTGGGCGTACTACGTCTACACCACCCCCGGCGGCGACCCTCCGGTGCCGACCCTGGCCGATGCCTTCTACCTGCTGCGCTTCCTGCTGACCATGCCCGCCATCATGATCGCGCTCGGGCTCAAGCTGCGCGGGCTGCTCGACGCGCTGCTGGTCGCGGCCGCCGGCGCGGCCATCGGCTGGCAACTGGTCATCAGCCCGCTGGTGCCGCCGAGCTGGGACCCTGGCGCGTTCGTGACATTCCTGTACCCGGTCTTCTCGGTGGTCATCTTCAGCGTGCTGGTCGCGCTGATGCTGACCGGCGACCGCCGGGTGCCCCCCGCCATGGTCCTGTTCGCCGTGGCGTTCGGGATCGCCGTCGTGATGGACGGGGTCTACGCCTACTCCAGCGTCCTGCGTCACTACACCAGCACGACCTGGCTGAACGTCGGCTGGCAGGGCGAGATCCTGCTGCTGTGCCTGGCCGCGCTGGTCGCCGCGCGGCATCCCGGCGACGAACGGGAGCGGCCACCGGCCCGCGAGGTGTCCTTCCTGCCCGCGCTCGTCGCCGTGCTGGTCGTCGGCGGCCTGGCCGCAGCCGACCTGATCCTGTCCGGTCAGCTCAGCCGGGTCACCCTGACGGTCGCCCTGCTGCTGCTGATAGGCCTGCTCGTACGCCAGATCGTCGCCGCCCGCGGCCGGACCCGGCTCACCGAGCAGCTGCGCACCGCCGCCATCACCGACGCGCTCACCGGCCTCTACAACCGGCGCTACTTCGAGGAGATGCTCGCCGCCGAAGCAGACCCCGCCCGCCGCCGCGGCCCGCTCAGCGTCGTCCTGATCGACCTCGACCACTTCAAGACCGTCAACGACACCCACGGCCACCTCGTCGGCGATGCCGTGCTGACCGCCGTCGCCGAGCGGCTGCGGCGGTCGCTGCGCGCCGGCGACCTGCTCTGCCGGTATGGCGGGGAGGAGTTCGTGTGCCTGCTGCCCCGCACCGGCGGCCCGGCCGCGTGGGACCTGGCCGAGCGGCTCCGGGTCGGCCTGCGCGCCACCCCGATCCCGGTCCCCGGCGTCGCCGAGCCACTGGCGATGACCGCGTCGTTCGGCGTCGCCTGCGCCGACCCGGCCGACCCCAGCGGGCTCAGCGTCGACGAACTCGTCGACACCGCCGACCGCGCCCTGTACCGCGCCAAGGCGCAGGGGCGCGACCGCGTGGTGGGCGGCGGACCGCGCGAACCGGCCGAAGTCTCACCGACCCTCGACCTGCCGCCGGAACTGGTCTGGCTGACCGACGAACTCGACCGGATCCGCGGCGACGGCCGCAGTGCGGCGGTCAGCGGCTGGGCCTGGCGCACGGCCGCCGCGCTCGGCCTGGACGAGGCGACCCGGCTGCGCATCGCCGCCGCCGCCCGCCTGCACGGCATCGGCTGCCTCACCACCACCTGCGAACCGGGCCCGGCAACCGACGACGGCCATGCGGCCCGCGCCGGGCCGGAGCAGTCGGCGTGCCTGCTGGCCGATCTCGCGCACCGGCCGGACCTGGCACCCCTGCTGGCCGCCGTGCACGAGCGCCACGACGGCAGCGGCCACCCGCGCGGGCTCGCCGGATCCGACATCCCGATCGGTGCGCGGATCATCGCGGTCTGCGACGGCTGGGCCGACGCCGCAGCAGGCGTGTCACCACACGCACGCCAGACGCTGCTGGACGGATGCGGCACGCGCTACGACCCCGCGGTCGTGGACGTCTTCCTGGCCCTGGCCGACGATGATGAGCCCACTGAAGCCGGGACGGAGAAAAACTCATGATCGTTATCGCGCACGTCAGCGACACCCACTTCGACGGCGGCACACGCGCGGCCGAGCGCAGCGCGCGGGTGCTGTCCTACCTGGCCGCACTGCCGCATCCCGTCGACGTCGTGCTGGTCACCGGAGACATCGCCGACCACGGCCTGCCGCACGAGTACGAGCAGGCGGCGAAGGCCCTGGCGGCGGTGCCGGAAGCGCTGACGCTGCCCGGCAACCACGACGTGCGCGCGGCCTACCGGCAGGGGCTGTTCGGTGAACCCGCCGACGGCGGCCCGGTCAACCGGGCGGTCGTGGTCAACGGCGTGACCCTGGCGCTCTGCGACTCCAGCATCCCCGGCCGCGACGACGGGCGCCTCGACGCCGAGACGCTCGGCTGGCTGCGCGGGGTCGTGGCGGGAAGCGACGGCCCGGTGCTGGTCTGCCTGCACCACCCGCCGGTCGAGCTGGGCATCCCGTTCATCGACGCGCTGCGGCTGCACGACGCCCAGCCGCTGGCCGAACTGGTCGCCCAGTCCCCGAACGTGGTCGCGGTCCTGTGCGGTCACGCGCACACCCCGGCCGCGACGACGTTCGCGGGCAGGCCGCTGCTGGTCGCGCCCGGGGTCGCCTCGCGGCTGCGGCTGCCCTGGGAGGGCACGGATCAGCCGATGGACCTCGACGCGCCGCCGGGGCTGGCCTTCCACGTGCTTGACGAGGATCTGCGGGTGACCACGCACTACCGGTTCCTGCCCTGAGCGGGCGGACGGCGGCCACTACGCTGTCGCGATGGCCGTCGCACACCTCGCCCACTCCTGGCACGTCGACTCCGCTCCGGAGACCGTCTTCGCCCACCTGACCGCGCCGGAGAACTACATCGGCCTGTCGCCGCTGATCGTGGCGGTGCGCGACGTACGGCCCGGCACCGGCGAGCGGGGCGAGCCGGTGACGGACTACGTCGCGGTCGAGCGCTTCCGGTTCCTCAAGGTGCTGCACTGGGACAACCTGATCCGGGTACGCATGCGCGTGGTCGCACCCGGCACGGCGCTGCGCCAGAGCGTGGTCAGCCCGGGTGGGGTGCGGCTGGAGTGGACCGTGCGGCTCACGCCCGACGGTGCCGGCGCGACGATCGACGACCAGATGGAGATCACCATGGCCGCGCCGATGCGCGGGTTCGTCACCGGCCAGGCGCGCTCCGTGCAGCTGCACCGCGCGGCCGAGCTGACCCGCCGTATGGCCCGCTGAACGCGGCCGGTGCTACCCGGCTGATCCCCGGCGGCCGCGCAGGGACAGCGTGATCAGCCCGGCGGCGACGAGCAGCAGCGCACCGGGCACGAACCACCAGGGGCTCGGACGATCGAATGCGGGCGTCATCATCGGCGCCGCCACGGGGACGGCGGTCGTCGCGGCGGGCGCGGGCGGCATGGCGGCCAGCGGGTAGGCGCCTATGCACAGGCCGGTCTCGTTCCTGTTCGCGTTCACCCGGTATCGAGCGCCCACCCGGAACTCGTAGCCGCAGCTCGCCTCGCTGCGTGCCACGCGCAGGGTGAGCGTGTCGCCGACCTTGGCGTCGCCCTTGGTCACGGTGTCGACCGCGAGCCGGATGGCGGTGTCGGTCACCTCCGTCACGGTGCCGTTGACCGTGCGTTCGGCCCGCTCATCCTGCTCGACCGGGTTGTACACGCAGGAGCAGGCCCAGGCCGGGTCGGCGGGGGACAGGACCACGACGAGGCTCGTGACGAGGGAGGCCAGGACGAGGAGGATCGCGGCGCGTGGTTTCATGCCGCCTCCGACGTGGACGGACCCCCTGCGGGTTCCGTCACCGTGCGACGGCGGCCTGTTCGAGCATCGCGGTCACGTGAGGGTTCTCCGACGGCGTGGACAGGTCGGCGGCGAACACCGCCAGCGCGTCCTCGCCGAGGCTGAGCTGCTGGCGCAGCCCCCGCCAGGCGTGCAGGTTGGGGTGCGGCAGGTCGGTGCAGGCCACGGCCGGGGTCAGCAGCGCGATCACGCGGTCCAGGTCGGCCGGGGTGAGCGAGTAGGACGCCGAGCCGCTGGCGTGCCCGCATACGCTGGCCAGCACGACGGCCGGTAGGAAGCCGTCGCCGACCGCGACCCGGGCGAACACGGGCCGTCCGGCGACGAGCCGGGCGACCCCGAACGCGGCCGGTGGCTGCCAGCCGGGGATCGCCGCCTCGAAGCGTTGCCGTGCCGCGTCCAGGTCCGCGATGGTGCGCCACTGCTCGAGCATGTCGCGATGATGGCACGTGCCGGGGTCCGCTGTCGCGGCTCATCCCACGTCAGTGACGGTGAAACGGCACCTGACGTGCGCATATCAGGTTCGCAGCGGAATCCGGGCCACCGGCGTCCACCGGTACACGGCCGCGCGGGTGTCCTGGGTGACGTCGAGCAGGTGCACCTCGCGTACGGTCAGCGCGGCGTGGGCGGGGCGCACCTGGCGCAGGGCCGCCTGGACCCGCCCGGAGTCGCCCGAGCCGGTGGCGTAGGCGATCGTCATATGCCCCGGCATGGCCTGGTAGGCGACGGCCTCGGAGCCGAGCACATCGGAGATCGCGGTACGGGTGCGGGCGTGCACCGTGTGCAGGGGTTCGCCGGGCAGGTCGCCGTCCAGGTCGGCGAGCACGACGGACACGCTGGCCAGCGCGCAGCCGGCGGTCAGCGTGAACGCGGGCACGTCGGCCAGCGCCTCGGTGAGCAGGGCGGTCAGCTTGGCACGTTCACCGGGGCTGATCTCGGCGGCGGGGATGCCCATCACCGGCTGGACGGTGACGTGCAGCCACGGGTCGGGCACGGGGGCGAGGAAGCCGAACGGGGCCATGGCCGCCCGCCAGTCGCGTACAAGCCGGGCCAGGTCCTGGTTCTGCTCCAGCTCGGGCAGCAGGTAGACGTGCAGCCGGGTCCAACCGGGAGGCCAGACCCGGTCGCCGGTGAGGAAGCGTTTCACCGGCCGCGCGGCGGCTGCCACAGTTCGAAGCGGTTGTCCTCGCCGTCGTACGCCCAGCCGAACCGCCCGTACTCCCCGTCCTCGACCTCCTCGGCGACCCTGACCCCGGCGGTCCGCAGCTGGGCGAGCATGGCGTCCAGATCGTCCACCCGGAAGTTCATCATGTACGGCTGGTCGGGGTCGACGATGTAGTCGTTGTCCTTCTCCAGGACGGTCCAGGTCGTGGTGCCTCCCGCGTGCCAGCGGAAAGTATGCCCACCCCATTCGCTGACATCGATGCCGAGGTGGGTGGCGTACCAGGCCCGCAGGGCTTCGGCATCGCGGGCGCGGAGGAAGACGCCGCCGATACCTGTTACTCGCTGCATTCGGACATTCTGCCACGGCTGGCGGGCACCCCACCGAACCTTGGCGCACGCTGCCCGCAGGGGCCATGATGCTGGCATGCTTCGTTCGATCGTCGACGGCTCACCGGTTGCGGCCGGATCCCGGGTGCTGGACAGCCGCAATCCCGCCCACCTGGACGACGTGGTGGCGCAGGTGGTGCTCGCCGATCCGGCCACGGTCACCGCGGCCGCCCGGTCGGCACATGCCGCCCAGCGCGCCTGGGCCGACGTGCCCGCGCCGGTCCGCGGCCAGGTCATCGCGAACATCGGCGCCCTGGTCGAAGCCAATGCCGAGGCCCTGGCGCGGCTGGTCACCCGCGAGATCGGCAAGCCGCTGGCCGAGTCCCGGGGCGAGGTCCAGGAGATCGTCGACACCTGCCGGTTCTTCCTCGGCGAGGGCCGCCGCCTCTACGGCCAGACCGTGCCCTCGGAGATGCCCGACAAGCAGCTGTTCACGTTCCGTGAACCGGTCGGCACCGCGATGATCATCACGGCGGGCAACTTCCCGGTCGCCGTGCCGTCCTGGTACCTGGTGCCCGCGCTGCTGTGCGGCAACACCGTCGTCTGGAAGCCCGCCCTGTACGCCGCGGCCAGCGCCGACGCCCTCTACCAGCTGTTCGTCTCAGCCGGACTGCCCGCCGGGGTGCTCAACCTGGTGCACGCCGACGGGACGGAGACCTTCAACGGCCTGTCCCAGGCCCTGGACGAGGGACTGGTGCAGAAGGTCGGCTTCACCGGCTCCACCGAGGTCGGCCGGGCCATCGGCGCACTGTGCGGCCGCCACCTGCAGAGCCCGTGCCTGGAGCTGGGCGGCAAGAACCCGATGGTCGTCACCGAGGACGCCGATCTGGACCTGGCCGTGGAGGGCGCGCTGTTCGCCGGATTCGGCACCGCCGGGCAGCGCTGCACGTCGCTGGGCACGGCGATCGTGCACGAGTCGGTGCACGGGGAGTTCCTGCGCCGCTTCGCCGCGGCGACGGCCGCCGCCGCGGTCGGCGATCCGACCCGGGACGTGCTGTACGGGCCGATGCTCGACGAGCGCTTCGCGGCGGCGTACGAGAAGTATCTGGGGTGGATCTCCGGTGGGCACCGGGTGCTCGGCGCGGTCGGGCGGATCACGGCGGACAACCCGCGGGCCGGGTTCGTCGGCGACCCGGCGGCCGGGCTGTTCTACCACCCGGTGATCGTCGACGGGGTACGTCCCGGCGACGACCTGTTCGACCACGAGACGTTCGGGCCGCTGGTCGGCGTGACCAGCTACGGCACCCTCGACGAGGCGATCGCGCTGGCCAACGCCCCCGGCTACGGCCTGTCCAGCGCGATCTACACCACCGACCCGAAGAAGGCGTTCGCGTTCCGGCGCGGCATCGGCGCGGGCATGGTCAGCGTGAACAACTCGACCTCCGGCGCGGAGGCGCACCTGCCGTTCGGCGGCAACGGCCGCTCCGGCAACGGCAGCCGCCAGTCCGGCATGTGGGTGCTCGACCAGTTCACCCGCTGGCAGGCCCTGAACTGGGACTACTCCGGCCGCCTCCAAAAAGCCCAGATCGAGGTAGCCGTCCTCCCCGCCGACCTGACCTTCCGCCTCTGACTCACCCGACCTGCGCGCCGAGCCCGGCCATGATCGCTCGCCGCTGACCGTGGGACCCTCCGCGCGGCGGCTCCCGACGATGATCGCTGTTTCGGGTCAAAACCTGCGGTTCCACCCGAGGTTTTGACCCGAAACAGCGATCATCGTGGCCGGGTCCGGCGAGGCTTGTCCTCAGTCCTTCGGCGCGGGGCGCCGGACCAGGGCGATGATGTCGAACGGCTGGCCGGCTGCCGGTGCGGCGGCCCGAGGTCACCTCGATGATCGGGTAGCCGGTGGCGGTCACGGCGACGATCGGACCCTCGCCGTCCTCGGTGGCCACGATGTCGCCCAGCCGCACGCCGGCGCCGTCGGCAAGCACCCAGAACGACGGTGCTCTCATGTCTCGCCGCCGAGGTCGGTGCGCAGGCGCGCCAGCACCGCGCGGACGACGCTGGTCGACCTGTTCCAAGCGACCAACTGGGAGAAGTCCCGGGCGACGAGATCCGCGGGAGTCAACTCCCGTGCTCGTTCGTCGGCCCAGCTGGGTCGCGGAAGCCGCTGCCGTTGCATGGTGCCCTCCACGCGTCCGCTGGGCGCCCCGCCGCACCGTAACTCTGTCGAGGCGGCGGGGCGCTGATTACGGGTGGTTTGCCATGGGAGGCCACCCGTTGAGCCGACCTCTGGGGGAAGGCTCGTGCTGCTGGCGAGTTTGCCGACCTGCCAGACACCGTCCTCAGTTTCTGCTAACACTGCTAGCAGTGTCAACCACAACTCTGTGATCAGTGTTGGCAGTGCTAGTAGACGGCTGACCTCAGTCGGTGATTTGATGGCGGGGCCGACCTGCCAGGAGTACATCCATGCCCATCAGCCCGCCGTACGCTGCCAACATCATCGCCGACATCCGACGCCAGATCGCGGCCGGAGAGCTCAAGTCCGGTGATCAGCTGCCAAGCCTGCCCGCGCTCAGGGAGCACTATGGATGCAGCCTGGGCAGTGTGCGCAACGCCCTCGACCGCCTCAAGGCGAGCGGTGAACTGACCTCGCACCAGGGCATCGGCTACTTCGTCCCATAGTCGCCATGACTGCGAACGCGTATCCGCCGCCCACACCCGCCACGCTGCACTGGCTGCGGCGTGTTCTCGGTGTGCCGGTCGCCGCTGTGACTCCGCTGGTCGGCGGGATCGCGCACGCCATCAGCGCCGTCGACACCACCGATGGGCGGCGGTACGCCCTGCGCCGCTGGTGCCGTCCCGGCTGGCAGGTCGAGGACCCGTGGTTCACCCCGGCCAACGAGGTCGCGGCGCTCACCGCCCTTGCCGACACGGGCTTGCCCGTCCCCGAGGTCGTCGCGGTGGACCCGGCGGGCGATCAGACCGACTTCCCCGCCCTGCTGATGACCTGGCTGCCCGGCTCCATGCTGCCGAGCGCCACCCACCGCGCGGCCACCGAACCGCCCCCGTCGGCCGCCATGCTGCGCCAGCTCGTCGACGCGGCCCGCGCCGTGCACGCGGTCGACGGCACGCAGGTCGCCCCGTGGGAGCCGTACGTCATGCTCGAGGAGGCGGAGCCGCCCCGGGCCAGCACGCGGCCGGAGCTGTGGGAACGGGCGTTCACGGCCGGTGCCGCGATCGGTCCGCCGGCCCGGTCCACTCTGCTCCACCGCGACTACCATCCGGGTAACACGCTGTGGCGCGACGGCCGCCTCACCGGCATCGTCGACTGGACCAACGCGTCCCGTGGCCTGCCCGGCTACGACTTCGGCTACCTGCGCGTCAACCTGCTCATCGCGCACGGCCCCGACGCCGCCGACGCCCTGCTCCCGCTGCTCGACGGCCACGACCCGGCCGCCGACCTGCTCGCCTTCCTGGACATGGAGTGGGAGGGCCCGCACGCCGCCCCGCTCCCCGTCATGGAGTCCTACCTGGAACGCCTGCTGTGAAAGGAAGGGCACCTTCCACAACGCCTAGCGATGTGAAGGTGCCCTTCCTTCGCCTGTCAGAGCGGTGCGCCTGCGTCGAGGGCGGTGCGGGCTTCGGCGGCGGGCGGGCCGTCCTGGGCGGCGAGCTGTTCGAGGGCCGCCCGGTATGCCGTCGACAGCGCGTCGGCGGCCGCGACGGGCACGTCCGGGGTGACGCCGACGGTCTCCCAGTTCGTGCCGGAGACAGGGTTGACCGCGCGGGCCACCGAGATCGTCGCCTCCAGGTGCGGGTGCAGGCGGAAGCCCTCGCGCGGGTGCGCGCCGCCGCGGGTCTGCTCGCCGACGACGGTGCCCCGCCCGGTCTGCTGCACGTCGTACGCCAGCGCCTCGCCCCCGGAGAACGTCTTCCCGCTGGTCAGCACATACAGCGGCCGCTCCCGCCCGTACCGGCCACCGGGCACGTGGGCCGAGGTCCACGACTGGCGTACCTGGTCGGTGGCCCGCTCGTACATGCCCGTGATCTGCACCGGCTCGTGGTCCCACAGGTAGCTGAAGAACAGGTTGACCGCCGACGGCTCACCGCCCAGGCAGCCGCGCAGGTCCACGATCAGTGCCTGCACGGGTGCGAGCAGCGTGAACGCGGCGGCATACACGTCACCGACGAGCACCGCCGGGAACAGCACCGGCGTGATCTCCAGCAGCCCGACATCGCCGGGCAGGCGGCGCGCCGTGGCGACGCCGCCGCAGGTGCGCTCGGCCCACTGCGCCATCGCCGCGTACTCGGCCGCGTCGTCGCCGGGGACCTGCTCCGGCTGGGGTTCGGTGTGGTGGAGCAGGCGCAGGTGCTTGTCGCCGTTGACGGACTGCAGGTCGGCGGTGACCGCGGCGGCGAGCGCGGCCGGGTCGGCGGGGTAGCCGTCGCGGTGGGCGGCCAGCCGCGCGGCGATGTCGGCGGCGGCGTCGGGGAAGACGTAGCGCTCCTGCACCAGGGTCCGCAGTCGGTCGACGATCTCGGTCACCTCAGGGGTCTGCATGCCGTTCAGGGAAGCACGCCGCTTGACAAAGCGTCAAGAGTTCTTGACGCTTGACGCATGACATCGCCCGACGAGACGCCCGCCGCCGCATCCGAGGACCCGGCGGTCATGCAGGTGAACGGCCCGGAGCACTACAGGGCCCTCGCGCACCCGATGCGGCACCGGCTGCTGTTCGCGCTGGAGCGTCCGGCGACGATCAGCCGGCTCGCGGCGGTGCTGCGTACCAACAAGGGCAATGTGGCGCACCACCTGAAGGTGCTCGTCGAGGCCGGGTTGGTGCGGCCCGCGGGCACCCGCACCGTGCGCGGCGGCACCGAGCAGTACTACGCCCGCCCGGCCCGCGCCCTGCACTACACCGGCCCCGGCGCCGCCGAGAACACCGCGGTCGCGTTCCAGGCGCTCGGCGCGGAGATCGCCGCCGCCGCGCCGGACCCGTTCCTGGTGCTGCGGCACCTGCGGCTGACCGCCGAGCAGGTCCGCGAACTCACCGCCACGCTGACCGCCCTGGCCGAGGACACTCCTGACGCCGAAGACGACGGCATACGGTATGGCCTGCTGCTGGGCCTCTACCGACCGCACGATCCGGACGGCCCCTCGGATTGATCGACGATCTCTTCATCAGCGTTTTCTCAGCTTGCGGCAGTTGAGGAGGGCAAAGCGCGTAAGGAGAGGTGGTCGTCTACATGAGCGCACAATGGCGTGAGCGGTTGCGGACGGACGTGCCCGCGTCCCTGGTGGTGGTGCTGGTAGCGCTGCCGCTGTCGCTGGGTATCGCGGTGGCGTCGGGCGCCCCGGTGTTGGCGGGGTTGATCAGCGCGGTGATCGGCGGGATCGTGGCCGGTGCGCTGGGCGGGTCGGTGGTGCAGGTCAGCGGCCCGGCGGCCGGGTTGACGCTGATCGTGGCGCAGACCGTGGCCACCTTCGGCTGGCGGGGGGCCTGCGCGATCACCGTCGCGGCGGGGGTGCTGCAACTGGGGCTGGGCGCGTCACGGGTGGCGCGGGCCGCGCTTGCCGTCTCGCCCGCGATCGTGCACGGGATGCTGGCCGGGGTCGGCGTCGTGATCGTCCTGTCCCAGGTGCACGTGCTGCTGGGCGACGCCCCGCAGGCCTCGGCGCTGGCCAACCTGCGGGAGCTGCCCGCCGAGTTGCTGCACAACCACACCCCGGCGGTCTTCGTCGGCGTGCTCACCCTGGTCGTGCTGTGGGGCTGGCGGGCGGTGCCGAGCATCGCGGGGATCGTGCCCGCGCCGCTCGCGGCGATCGTCATCGGCACCGCCGTCGCGGCCGCCACGGGGTGGGATCTGCAGCGGGTGGACATCCCGGACGACATCCTCGCCCTGGACATGGGCCCGGTCTGGCCCGACGCGTCGCCGTCGGTGTTCCTGGCAGCGGTGGGTGCGGTGGCACTGGTCGCCAGCGTCGAGTCGCTGCTGTGCGCGGTCGCGGTGGACCGGATGCACGACGGCCCGCGGGTCAACCTGGACCGCGAGCTGGCCGGGCAGGGCGCGGCCAACATCGTCGCCGGGGCGCTCGGCGGGCTGCCGGTCGCCGGGGTGATCGTGCGCTCGACGACCAACGTCAAGGCCGGTGGCCGGTCGCGGCTGTCGACGGTGCTGCACGGCGTGTGGATCCTGGTGCTGGTGCTCGCCGCCGCTCCGGTGATCGAGCTGATCCCGCTGCCCGCGCTCGCGGCGCTGCTGGTCTACACCGGCGTGCAGATGGTCAACCTGACCCACGCCCAGCAGGTCCACCAGCACCGCGAGATGCCGGTGTACGTGCTGACGATGCTGTCGGTGGTGGTGCTCGGCCTGTTCGAGGGGGTGCTGGTCGGCATGGGGTGCGCGCTGCTGCTGTCGATCTGGCGGCTCACCCACGCGACCGTGCGCGCGTACGCCGACGAGCACGGCTGGCACGTCGCCATCGAGGGCTCGCTGACCTTCCTGGCCGTGCCGCAGCTGACCCGGTCACTGGCCCAGGTGCCTACCGGGGTCGCCGTCGGCGTCGAGCTCAACGCCGACTTCATGGACCACGCCGCGGTCACCGCGCTACACGACTGGCGCACCGCGCACGAGCGCGGCGGGGGCAGCGTCGAGGTGCACGAACTGCACCACAACTGGTACGCCGACGCGATCACCGGCCGCCGCTCGCCCGCCCGCAAGGTCCACCCGACGGCGTGGCTGCTGCCCCGCGTACACCGGGCGGTGCCGCACGGGGCCCGTGAGCGCCTGGCCCGAGGCGCGCGGCTGTTCCACCGGCACGGCGCGCGCCGGGTCGGGCCGCTGCTGGCCGAGCTGGCCCGCACCGGCCAGCAGCCGACGCAGCTGTTCATCACCTGCGCCGACTCGCGCATCGTGACCAGCATGATCACGTCGACCGGGCCCGGTGACCTGTTCACCGTGCGCAACGTCGGCAACCTGGTGCCAAGGCACGACGACGGCGATCACGACGGCAGCGTGCAGGCGGCGATGGACTTCGCGCTGCACGTGCTCCAGGTGCGCACCATCACCGTGTGCGGGCACTCGGGCTGCGGGGCGCTGGCCGCGCTGCTGCGCCCGGCGACCAGTGCGACGCCGATGCCGGACCTGCGCCGGTGGCTGCGCCACGCCCAGCCGAGCCTGCACCGGGGCGGCCTGCCCGAAGGCGACGGCGACCACCTGACCCGGCTCTGCCAGCAGAACGTGGTCCAGCAACTGGAGAACCTGATGACCTATCCAGCGGTGGCCGAGCGCGTCCGGGACGGACGGCTGGAACTGGTCGGCATGTACTTCGACATCGCCACCAGCCGCATCCACCTGCTCGACCCGACGCACAGCAGGTTCACGCCCGTCTCGATCTCGTGACCGTCCGCCGGTCCACGGCGGGCTGACACCACGCCGGGCCGGTGCGGGCATCGCGGAGACATTCCGCGGTGCCCGCACCGGCCCGCTGCGTCGTGCGGGTCAGGCCGTCGCGCCGCTGGTGAACGGCACCCCGCCCGGCTTGTTCGCGCGAAATCGCAGCGCCGGCTGCTCGTCGGTCGCGGTCCAGTAACTGGTGTTCGGCTTGGTCGGCAGCTTCGCGGCGATGGTCTTCTCGCTCATGGTCCGGTTCTCCGGCTCAGGCTTCGGTGGCAGGGGCGTACACCGCGTTGATCACGCCGGTCTTGAACGTCTCGGACGACAGCAGGGTCAGCGGCACCGTCTCGCCGTCGTCGAACAGGCGCTGGCCGTGGCCGACCACGATCGGGTGGATCAGCAGGTGCAACTCGTCGAGCAGGCCGGCCCGCAGCAGCGAGCGCACCAGCACGACGCTGCCGGTGATGCCGAGGTTCGTGCCGGGCTCGGCCTTGAGGGCGCGCAGCTCGTCGAGGTCGCGTACGACGGTGGTGTTCTCCCAGGTCGGGTCCTGCAGGGTGCTGGACACGACGACCTTGCGCTTGCCGTTCATGACGGCCGCGAAGTCGTCCTCGCTCTGCGGCCAGTACGCGGCGAAGCCGTCGTAGGTGGTGCGGCCCAGCAGCATCACGTCCGAGCCTTCCATCAGCGCGCCGACGGCGGCGCCCATGGCGTCGTCGAAGTAGGGGAAGTGCCAGGTGTGGGGGTCCTGGACGACGCCGTCCAGCGACACGAACAGCCCAGCGACGATCTTCCGCATGATGTCCTCCAGCGATGTCAGCGCCGCGCCCCGGTGGCGCGGCTGCTGTCTCACCAACTCAGACGAAGCAGCGTCCGGAAACTCATCGGTTCCGGGAAGAAAAATTTGTCGGCTGCGTAAAACGGCGCTGAACTGCGATGACGGGGACACGGCTAGGCTGCGATGAATCGAGGCGTCGCCGATCGTCCTATCTGGCGAGGTGCCCCGTGCCCGGCTCGCGTCCGGCGGCGGGCGGGTGCGCCGTCAAGGAGGCGAGCGGTGCGCGAGCGGGAGTCGTACGCGGTGCTGGTCCTCGGTCCTTCGCTGGGGGCGGGGGACCTTGCGGCGCTGTGCGCCCGGGTCGACGACGCCCACCGCGACGTGCCGGCGGGCCGCGAGCTGGTGGTGCTCTGCGACGTCGCCGGGCTGGCCCGGCCGGACCTGGCGGGGCTGGACGTGCTGGCCCGGCTGCGCCTGCACACCGGCCGGGCCGGGGGCACGCTGCGGTTGTGGCGGGCCGGACCGCACCTGCGGCTGCTGCTGGAGCTGACCGGCCTGCGCAGCGTGCTGCCGTCGCACCCGGACGGCTCAGCCGACGAGTTCGGCCTCCCGGCCCCGCACGAGCACGGGGGGCAGGCCGAACAGCGGGAACAGCCGCTCGGTGTCGAGGAAGTTGTTGACCCCGGCGATCCGTCCGGCTGAGATCTCCAGGACGATGAGCGCCCACGGATCGTGCCGGTCCGGGTCCTCGGTCGGCCGGTACTGCCCGAAGGCGGGCAGGCCGTTGGCGGCGACGGGCACCAGCCGCGAGCTGCGGCAGCCGGAGCCGAGGCCGAGCATCCAGGCGCTGATGTCGCCGATCCCCCGGAACCAGAGGTCCAGCGGCGGCATGGACAGCGTCGCGTCCTCGTGCAGCAGCGTGGCGAGGGCGTCGAGGTCGTAGCGCTCGAACGCCTCCACGTACCGCGCGAGCAGGGCGGCCTGATCGGCGTCGGTGGGCACGAGTACGTCGGCGTCGGTGGCGCTGACCGCGCTCAGGCTGGCCCGGGCCCGCTGCAGGGCGCTGTTGACCGAGGCGACGGTCAGGCCGAGCAGTTCGGCGGTCTCGGCGGCGCTCCACGCCAGCACCTCGCGCAGGATCAGCACCGCGCGCTGCTTGGGCGCCAGGTGCTGCAGCGCCGCGACGAACGCGAGCCGGACCGACTCGCGGGCGACGGTCAGGTCCGCCGGGTCGGCGGTGTCGGGCAGCAGCCGGTCGTCGGGCGCGGGGCCGACCCACACCGACTCGGCCAGCGGCACCGGCGCGCTGGTGACCCGCTCGGGCGCACCGGCCGAGGCCAGGTCCATCGGGCGGGCCCGGCGCTGCGCGCTGCCGAGCATGTCCAGGCACACGTTGGTGGCGATGCGATACAGCCACGAGCGGACCGCGGAGCGGCCTTCGAACTGGTCGTAGCCCTTCCAGGCGCGGATCAGCGTCTCCTGCACCGCGTCCTCGGCCTCGAACGCCGAACCGAGCATGCGGTAGCAGTAGGCGGTCAGTTCCCGCCGGTGCGCCTCGAGCATCTCCTCCACGCCCGCGAACCTACACCCGCCGCCCGACAACAACCGTCGCCGAGACGGGGTGACGGCGGACCGGTTGCGGGTGTGCGTACGGCCGGGCACGTATTCTTCGGGCGGTGGACAGCCGCGAGATCTGCACGGACCCCCGCCTCACCGACTTCCTGGTCGAGTACCTGGGGCGGTGGACCGAGGCGGACGGGCTGACCGTGGTCGGCAGCCCGGCCCGGACGCTCCCCGGCTGGGACGGCAAGGTCCGCGACGTGGTCGGGGTGTCCACGCCGCGCGGCGGGGTCCTGTCGGTCGCCCCGGACACCGCCGATGCGGTACGCGACGCCGTCCGCACCTGGGACGACGTGGCCGCCCGGCTGCCCGCCGCCCTCGGGCGGCCCGACGCGACCGCCTACCGCGGGGTCTTCCGGTGGACCACCGGCCCCGCCGAGCTGCCCGACGCCGGTGAGTGGGTGCCCGCGCTGGATCCGCGCGTGCCGGAGTGGCTGCACCCGTTCGGCGGTCACGTGCTGATCACGTTCGACGGCGCGGGCCGGTACGCGGCGGGCGTGGGCGTGAAACGGCACAACCCGGCGGGCATGGAGATCTCCGTCGGCACCGAGGAGGCGCACCGAGGCCGCGGGCTGGCCACCGCACTGGTCGCGCAGGCCGCGCGCTGGATCATCGCGCAGGGGGCGGTGCCGATCTACCTGCACGACCCGGAGAACACCGCCTCGGACCGCACCGCGCGCAGCGCCGGGTTCCCAGACCTCGGCTGGCACATCGTCGGCGTCGGCGGCCGCCCGCAGAACGAGCTGCGCTCGGAGCGGTCCACGCCCGCCTGAGTGCGCTGCGGCACAAGGTCGGCCGAGCGGCGTCCCGGCGCGCGGGGCGGGTGGCATCATGCGAATCCGACCCGCAGGGAGCAGATCCATGACCTATGTCGTACGCCGGACCGCGCCGGGGGAGTGGCGTGAGCTGCGCGCACTGCGCCTGGAGGCGCTGCGTGACTCCCCGACGGCCTTCGGCGTCACGTACGCCGACGCCGCCGCGCTGCCCGACGAGGACTGGCGGCAGCAGGCGGAGCTGAACGCGACGTCGGCGACCTCGGCGATGTTCGTCGCCGCCACCGTCGACGGCCACTGGGTGGGCATGACCGGCTGCGCGCCGCTGCCGGACGTCCCCGGGACCTCCTGCCTGCACGGCGTCTACGTGGCGCCCGCGCATCGTGGCGGGCAGGCGGGCCTCGCGGCCCGACTGATGGACGCGGGGATCAGGTGGACCCGCGACAACACCGACGCGGCGTGGCTCACCCTGGGCGTACACGAGGACAACCAGCGCGCGCTGGCCTTCTACCGCCGCATCGGGTTCACCGCGACCGGGAAGATCGTGCCGTACCGCCTCGACCCGGCGAAGAAGCTGCACATCCTGGGCCTGGAGAACTTCCGCCCGGCGGCGGCCCGATGATCACCGCAGGCTGGACCACCCGCCCGGCCTCGGCCGCGGACGTCGAGACGGTAGCGGAGCTGCGGGCCGTGGTGCTGCGGGCCGACCTGGAACGGATCGGGCGCTACGACGAGCACCGGGTGCGCCAGCGGCTGCGGGACAAGTTCGCGGCCGAGCACACGTCGGTGATCGAGGTCGGTGGCGCGTTCGCGGGCTGCGTGACGCTGCGCCCGGCCGAGGACGCCCACTGGCTGGAGAACTTCCTGCTGGCCCCGCACCTGCACGGCCGCGGCGTCGGCACGGCCGTGCTCACCGGCCTGCTGGCGCGGTGCGACCGCGACGGCGTCGCCGTCCGGCTGATCGTGTTGCAGGGCAGCCCGGCCCGGCGGCTGTACGAGCGGCACGGCTTCACCGTCGAGGCCGAGGACGCGTACGACGTGTTCATGCTGCGCAAACCGGCCCGCCCGGACAGCCCCTGACCGCGCGAAAACCATGCGGGGCGCGGCGAGGGACGCGGCTACGATGCGCCGATGGAGCAGACCACGCCGCACACCACGGCCACCCTCGCCGCCGATCTGACCCGACTCGGCCTGGCCCCCGGTGACGTGGTGCTGCTGCACTCGTCCATGAAGAACGTCGGGTTCGTCGCCGGTGGCACGCAGGCCGTCGTGCAGGCGTTCCTCGACGTGCTCGGCCCCGGCGGCACCCTGGTCGTGCCGACCCACACCCCCGACAACACCGACCCGGCCGTATGGCAGCACCCGCCGGTCCCCGAATCATGGTGGCCGGTGATCCGCGAGCAGGCCCCCGGCTTCGACCCGGCGTGCACCCCCAGCCGCTGGATGGGTGTGCTCGCCGAGACGGTCCGCACCTGGCCCGGCGCGAAACGCAGCGGCCATCCGCAGGTCTCCTTCGCCGCGTTCGGCGCGCACGCCGCCGACATCGTCGCCGACCACCCGCTCGACGACGCGCTCGGCGAGCGCTCGCCGCTGGGCGCGGTCTACCGGCTCGACGGCAGGGTGCTGCTGCTGGGCTGCGGGCACGACTCGAACACGTCGCTGCACCTGGCCGAGTGCCGCCAGCAGGAGCCGCCGACGCACCGCACCGGCTCGTCGGTGCGGCGGCCGGACGGCACCAGCCACTGGGTGACCTGGACCGAGGTGGACCCGGACGAGAGCGACTTCACCCAGGTCGGGGACGCTTTCGAGGCCACCGGCGCGATGCGGGTCGGCCCGGTCGGCGGGGCCACGGCGCGCCTGGCCCGGCAGCGGGACCTGGTGGACTTCGCGACCGGCTGGATGGCCGCCCACCGGACCGACGTGAACGAATCGACCGATCATTCCTGATCGGGCATAACTTTTCCCCAGGCCGCCGGTGGGAGGCGGCTCAGGGGAGGAATGCCTGTGTCCGCACCGTCCGAAGCCGCCACCGTGACCGCTACCGTGGCCGCCGCCGAACCGACGTCCGCCGTCGACTCCGTGCTGCCGAAGATGCGCACGATGTGGTGGGAGGAGGGCCTGCGGGCCCGCGCCGACGCCGGGTTGCGCACGCTCGCGCAGGCCCTGCCGCGCCTGGTCGGCACCGCGCTGCGCATCGCCTGGCGCGCCGACCGGGCCCGCACCGCGATCGTGCTGTCCTGCACCGTGCTGGCCGGGGTGATGTCGACCGCGGGGCTGCTCGCCACGCAGCAGGTGCTGGTCGGCCTGTTCTCCGCCGCACCGACGCCCGACCGGGTCGCCACGGCGCTGCCCGCGCTGGTCGTGCTGGCCGGGGCCGCGGCGGTGCGCGCGGGCATGGGCATCGCCACCGGGTACGCCCTCAACGGGCTGACGCCGCGGGTGGACCGGGAGGTGCAGCGGCGGCTGTTCGAGGCGACGACGGCGGTGCGGCTGGACGCGTTCGACGAGGACGCGTTCGCCGACGACATGGAGCGGGCCGCGCGCGGCATGGATTCGGTGATCCGCCTGGTCAACGCGATGATGGCGCTGGCCGCGGGCACGATCGGGGTGCTCGCGGTGGCGGTGGCGCTGGTCGTGGTGCATCCGCTGCTGCTGGGCGCGATGCTGGTCGCCACGGTGCCCAACGCGTGGGCGGCGCTGAAGACCGGGCACCTGGAGTACCGGACGTATCTGGCCGGGTCGGTGCGGCGGCGGCGGATGTGGATCCTCAACCGGCTGATGGCCGACCGGCTGACCGCCGCTGAGCTGCGCGCGTACGGGCTGCGCGGTTTCCTGCTCGGCCAGTACGACACGGTCATGGAGACCGAGACGCGCATCCAGCTCGACCTGGCGCGGCGGGTCACCACGACCAACGCGCTCGGCGCGATGGCGGGCGGCGTCGCGGGGGGCGCGGTGTACGGGTTGCTGGGCTGGCTGCTGCTGGACGGCGCCATCCCGCTGGCGGCCGCGGCGACCGCCGTGATAGCCCTGCAGGCGGCCCGGCACTCGCTGGCCACGGTGACCTACCAGGTGGACGCGCTGTACATGGAGGGGCGGCACTTCGACGACTACACCGGGTTCATGGCGCGGGCCAGGGCGCACGTGCCCGCCACGGACGGCACCCTGCCCGCGGCGGAGCTGGAGGAGCTGCGGGTCGAGGCGGTCAGCCTGAGCTATCCCGACCGGGCGGCCCCCGCGGTCGACGGAGTGTCGCTGGTGGTGCGGGCGGGTCAGACGGTGGCGTTCGTGGGCGAGAACGGCTCCGGCAAGACGACCCTGGCCGCGATCATCGCCGCGCTGCGCGAGCCGTCGGGAGGCACCGTGTCCTGGAATGGCGTGCCGTTCGCCGAACTGGACGCCGACCAGCTGCGCGCCCGGATCACGGTGGTGTCGCAGGACTACTGGAAGTGGCCGTTCACCGCCGAGGTGAACATCCGCCTGGGCGAGGCGGGCGCGCCGGTGTCCCACGAGCGGGTCGAGGCGGCGGCGAGCCGCGCCGTGGCCCACGACATGATCATGCAGTTGCCGTTCGGGTACGACACCCTGCTGGACCGTACGTTCGCCGACGGGCAGGACCTGTCCGGCGGGCAATGGCAGCGCATCACCGCCGCGCGCGGCTTCCTGCGCGACGCGGACCTGCTCATCATGGACGAGCCGTCCTCGGCCCTGGACCCGCGTGCCGAGGACGCCCTGTTCCAGGCGATCCGGGACCGGCAGGGGCGGCGGACCACCATCCTGATCACGCACCGGCTGGCCAACGTCCGCCACGCCGACGCCATCCACGTGCTGCACGAGGGCCGCCTGGTGCAGTCGGGCCGCCACGACGAGCTGATGGCGGCCGGCGGCCGGTACGCGGAGCTGTTCACGATCCAGGCCCACGGTTACCTGGCCGCCGACTGATCTGCTCATATCATGGCAAGGTGGGCGAGGTTCCGGAGGAGACCGTACGCGAGCTGTACACGGCCCTGCCCGAGGAGTTCACGGCCGCCCGGGACGCGGCGGCCGCCGAGGCCCGCGCCGCCGGTCACGCGGCACAGGCCACCGCCATCAAGCGGCTGCGTCGCCCGACCGTCGCCGCGTGGCTGGTCAACCTGCTGGCCCACCGCGCCCCGGACCGCATCGCGGAGCTGACCGCGCTGGCCGACGCCCTGCGCGCCGCCCAGCGGCAGCTGCGCGGCGCTGACCTGCGCACGCTGACCGTGCAGCGGCGCGAGCTGCTGTCTGCCCTGGCCGCCCAGGCCGCCGACCTGGCGGTGCGGGCGCAACCGGCGCTGAGCCCGGCGAAGCTGCCGATGACCGAGGTCGAGCAGACGCTCGCCGCGGCGCTGGCCGACGACGAGGTGGCCGCACAGGTCCGGGCAGGCACGGTCGTCAAAGCCGTGTCGTACACCGGCTTCGGCGCGCCGCCGCCGCCCGGCGACGAACCCGACGACAATGAACCGTCCGTGAGCACCCGCGACCGGGCAGCACGTGCACCCGCGCGCAGGGCCGCGCCCGCACGCCGGCCCGCGCCGACACCACCGTCCCGCCCGGCGCCGCCGCCCCGTCCGGCCACGCCGACGGTGCCGGTCGGGATGCGGCGGGAGCTGGCGGCGGCGCGTGAGGCCGAGCAGGGGGCGCGTGCCGAGGCCGACCGGGCACGGGCCGCCGAGGCGTCGGCTGAGGACGAGCTGACCCAGCTCAGGGACGCGATGGCGGCGCTGGAGGAGCGGCGGGCGCTGCTGCGGCAGGAGGCGAACGGGCGGCGGGCGGCCCGTACGGCGGCGGAACGCGCGCTGGCCGCGGCCGTACGCCGCACCGCGAAGGCGCAGGCGGCGATCGACGCCCGGACCGCCGAGGTTTGACGGCGGCCCCGCCGGGGCCGGTGCGACACAGCAGGAGGAGCGGACGATGTTCGGCAGGACGCGAGCGTTCTCGGGGTTCTCGGTCGACGACACCGACCGGGCCAGGCGGTTCTACGGCGAGACGCTGGGTCTGGAGGTCACCGACGTCGGGGGCGGCATGCTGCGGCTGGAGCTGGCCGGGGGCGGCCAGGTGCTGATCTATCCGAAGCCCGATCACGAGCCCGCGACGTACACCATCCTGAACTTCCCGGTGACGCACCTGGAGGCCGCGATGGGGGAGCTGCGGGAACGCGGCGTCGCGTTCGAGCAGTACGACACCGCCGACCTGAAGACCGACGGCACCGGTGTGTCCGATGCGGACACCGGCCCGCGGATCGCCTGGTTCCGGGACCCGGCGGGCAACATCCTGTCCGTGCTCGAAGAGGACTGACCGACCCCTGGCGCGGCCCCGGCGCGGGCCACTACGGTGACGGCCCAGGACGTGTCCGCGTGCGGCAGACGGGGGAAGCGCATGGCCCGGCGTTCGATCGTGGGCGGGCTCGTCCTCGCGCTGCTGTTGCCGCTGGCCGCGTGTACGGGCGGCGGCAGCCGGGGCGACGGCGCGCAGGTCGCGCTGTCACCCGAGCAGACCGCCGCCGCACTGGCCTCGCCCGATCCGGCGCAGCGCCGCCGCGGTGCCTGGTCGCTGCTGGCCAACCTGGGCGTCGCGGTCTACACGCCGACGGGGGAGCAGGTGCTCGCCGGGGTCCGGCCGGGCGCCGACGGGGTGTACGTGCTGGACTCGCAGGTCGAGACGCTGGCCGAGATGGCGGGCACGGCCCGTGAGCCGATGCTGGCGTTCACCGGGCGGCTGTCGGCGCTGGGCGTGCGGCGGGAGCCAGCCGCGCTGCTGGAGCTGTACCGGACGGCGTACTGGCAGGGGCGGACGTGGTGGCTGGTGCGGCTGCTGCAGGCCCGCAAGGTGGACTTCTCCGGCGACGGCGAGCTCGGGCCGTCGGTGGACGCGCTGTCGGAGTGGCTGATGCTGCTGGACGCGTTCGTGATCCCGGACGCGGGGGCGCGGGTGCCCGCGCGCGCGCCGATGGGCTCCGGGCAGCGGCCCGCGCCGGACACGGCCGGGTGGGGGCTGGCGTACGCCGCCGGTGGCCGGGAGCTGTCCCTGGGCAGTGCGCCCGCGACGGCGTACGCCCAGGCGTTGTTGTCCTGGCAGGACGTGCGGATCAGGCTGTCGCCGCAGACCGCGCGCCTGACCCAGGGTCCGGGCGGGCCCGGTGACGCCGTGGACGTGGTCGCCACCGTGGACGTGGTCCAGGGCGCGCCGAAGTTCGGGGCGCGGCCGCTGCTGACGGCGGACGCCGCCCCCGGCGTGGTGGACCTGGCCTGGTTGCCGCCCGCGCAGCTGGCCGGGCACGTGGAGCTGGGCGACGGCGGATTCGCACCGCGGCGCGTGGTGACCGACGCGGCGGGCCGGGCGACGCTGCGGATGCGGGCGACGGCCGATCCGGGCGCGCCGGCCGATCCCGAGCGGGCGGTGACCGGGGTGCTGCAGGCCGTGCCGACGGACAACCTGCGGCTGTTCCGGGCGGCCTTCTCCGGCGCGCCGGAAGCGCTGGCCGACTTCCTCGCGCCGATGCCGCGGACCGTGGGGCGGCTTCCGGTGACCGTCGCCTGGCACGGCAGGGAGGACTGCGCGACGTTCACCGACGGCGAGTGGAGCGGCACCGCGACGGTGTCGGGCGCGGTGCGGGTGGGCGGCGCGACGGTGCGGCCGGTCGGCGGCCAGGTCACCTTCCGCCTGGTCGTCTCGGGCGGCAACGTGATCGACGGCGAGGTGGGTCAGGTCGTCGAGCTGTCCGGCGGCCGGGTCACGGCGACGCTGGACGGCACGGCCCGACCGGCGGGCGGCCCGGCCGCCGCGACGTTCGCCCACACCGGGGGCACCCTGGAGTGGGCCGTCGGCGACCGTCCGGTCACGACGGCGAAGCTGGCGGTCGAGGGGCGGTTCACGCCGCGGGCCGGTGACTGCGCGACGCTGTCGGGTGACCTGGCGCTGTCGGTCCGTGGCACGCGGGTGGCCGACGGCATCGCCGGATCCCTCACCGCGCAGTTCACGGCCACCAGCGCGGGCTGAGGCGCACACGGCCCGCCCGACCGGTAACATCCGATGTGGACGGCGTTCGAACGTGTGTTCTAAAACACACACCGTGTATTTGTCGACTACTGGTTGACACCAAAGTGATGCATCTATATATCCTGCTAGTGCGCGGATAACCAGTGGTTTGATTGGCGGCCTTCGGGCAAACCGCTGGTTGTGCCGGTGTGCTCCACCACGTCCCGAACCGGGTGCGGGCCCGGACCGGGCGACCGCCGGCTCCGCGTTGCTCACCACTGCGATGACGGAGGCGCGACATGTCAGACAGTCCCGGAGCGACCACCACGGTCAGCAGCGCATACGACCTCATCGGCGGCGCGCCGTCGGTGCGCGAGGCGGTTGACCGGCTCTACACCTACCTGCTCGCCGACGAGCAGCTCGCCGACTACTTCGACGGGATCGACCTGCCCAAACTCAAGGGCCACATGGTCATGCTGCTCACCCACGTGCTCGGCGGCCCCACCGGCTACCCGGTGGAGAACCTCGGCCCCGCGCACGCCCGGCTGAACATCAGCGTGGCGCACTACGAGCGCGTCGCACAGTACGCCGCCGGAGTGCTGTTCGAACTGCACGCCCCGATGGACGTCATCCTCCAGGTGGGACAGGTGCTGGCCAGTGTGCAGCCCCTGATCGTCGCCGCACCGGCGGCGGCCTGAGGATGGACGCCCACCGCCTGCAGCGCAGCTTCGCCGTCGTGACCGCGCACGGCGACCGAGCCGCCCAGCACTTCTACGCCTTCCTGTTCGTGGCGTATCCCGAGCTGCGCGACCTGTTCCCGGTGTCCATGGCCGGCCAGCGGGACCGGCTGCTGCAGGCGCTCGGGCACGTCGTGTCGCACGTCGACCGGCTCGACCAGGCCACGCCCTACATCGAGGGCCTGGGCCGCGACCACCGCCGGTTCTCGGTGGTCGCGGCGCACTACACACAGGTCGGGCAGGCCCTGCTCGCCACCCTGGAGCACTTCCTGGGCGACGAGTGGACCGACGACCTGGCCGCGTCGTGGTCGGCGGCGTACGACCTCGTGTCGGGCACCATGCTGCGGGCGGCCGAGCACGCCGCCCGCAGCCAGCCCGCCTGGTGGACCGCGGAGGTGCTCGAACACGAACGCCGCGGCCCGAACCTGGCGGTGTTCACCGTGCGCCCCGACATGCCGCTGACCTACCGTCCCGGACAGTCGGTGAGCGTCGAATGCCCGCTGCGGCCACGGGTCTGGCGCTTCCTGTCCCCGGCCAACACCCCGCGCGCCGACGGCACCATCGAATTCCACGTCCGCGCCCAGCCCGGCGGCGAACTCAGCCCCGCCCTGGTCCACCAGCTGCGCGAGGGCGACCAGGTGCGGCTGGGCGCGCCGGTCGGCAGGCGGCTCACCCTCACCCCGGGCGGCGGGCGCGACCTGCTGCTGATCGCCGCCGGCACCGGACTGGCCCCGCTGCGGGCCCTGGTCGAGCAGGTCGAGGTCGAGACCGCCGCGGGCGTGCCGCCCCGGTCCGTGCAGCTGTTCGCGGGCGCGCGAAACGTCGGCGACCTCTACGACCTGCCGACCCTGCGCGGCCTGGAGGCCGCGCACCGCTGGCTGAGCGTGCTCGCCGTGACACCGGAGGAGCGCGGCGGCGACGACGTGCTCGGCGCGGCGCTGCGCACCTTCCGGTTGCCCGAGCGCGAGGTGTACGTGTGCGGCCCGCCCGCCCTGGTCGGGCAGGCCCGCGGCGCGCTCGCCGCGGCGGGAGTGCCCGTCGCGCAGATCCATCTGGAGGACAACGACGGCGGGACCTACCTGCCGTCCCCGGCGCCCGCGGCGAGCACCGCCGCGGCCCGATGACCTGACACAGGGGGAGCAGTGACCACAGTCAGCGCGTACGAGCAGCCGGACCTGCGCAAGCGGGTGCCGCACACGCCCGAGTCGATCGTCCGCCACCACCTGCCCGACGCCAGTGGACGGCGGCGCGGCTACGACAAGGAGGCCGTCGACCGGCTGCGGCGCACCCTGGCCGAGGACGTCGACGCGCTCAACGCCTACATCGTCGCCCAGCAGGCCGAACTGGACCGGGTCAAGCGGCTCGGCGACCGGCTGCAGCCCGTCGACCCGGCGGTACGGGCCCGGCAGGTCGCCGCCGAGGCGGTCACCCTGACCGCCCGCGCCCAGGCTCAGGCCGACACCGTGATCGCCGCCGCGCAGCAGCAGAGCCGCCTGATCGTGGAGAGCGCGGAGAAGCAGGCCACCCACATCCTGGACGCCGCCCGCCGCGACGCGGACCGGGCCGCGGCCAGCTACCGTGCGTCGGCCGGGGGCGCGTACAGCCCCGACCTGGAACGCCAGGCACGCGACGTGGCCATGCTGGCGACCTGCCTGCGCTCGCTGGAGGCGGCCCGGTCGAACCTGCCCGCGATCGAGGCCCAGTTCGACGCGGTGATCATGGCGTTCGCGCACCAGCTCCAGCACCTGACGCCGTCACCCGACTGAGCGACACACCGCCGCTGTCGTCGTGTCCAAAATGGAGTGAACATGACCGGCCCGGCCTGCCCGTCAGATGATGTCCAGATGCGCGCGCGACCTGTGCTGCCCCTGTTCGCCCAGCGCTACAACCGGCTGCTGGACGCGATCCAGCCCGGCGGCGTACGCCACACCGACGAGATGGTCGCGCGCGCCGTCGACGTGTCCGCGCAGTACATCGGCATGCTGCGCACCGGCAAGCGCACCAATCCGGGTCACGAGCTGGTCGGCCGGATCGCCGCGTACTTCGGCGTGGACGTGGCCTACTTCCTCGACCCCGAGCGGGCCGCGCTCGTCGACCGGGAGCTGGAACTGCTCGGCGCGCTGCGCGACACCAAGGTGCGCCGCCTGCTGCACCGGATGACCGGCCTGTCCCCGGCGAGCCTGGACCTCGCGGCCGAGGTCGTCGAGCGGCTGCGCGTGATGGAGGGCATCGGCGACGACCAGTAAACGAACGGTAACCTCCTGGTGGGACACTGGGCCCGCGCCGGACCACCGGCGCGACGGCAGTGATTGAGGCGGTCACGTGGCGGATCACACGGTGCGCCGGCCCTCCGTCCCGCTGGGGCTGACGGCGAACCTGACGATCGGCGCGGGCGTACACGTGCTCGCGCTGCTCGTCTACGGGACGCTCTCGCTACTGCGGCTGGAGGGCTGCGACAGGGCCGACGGCCTGGCCGCGGGCTGGGCGCTGGCGGTGCTGCTCGACCTGCTGCTGGGCGGCATCCTGCTGGCCGGTGCGCTGCGCCGTACGGACGGCAGGCGGTGGGCCGTGCTGGCGGGCTGGGCGCTGAGCCTGGTGCCGTTCGCGGCGCTGGCCGGTGTGGGGATGAACTACCTGGCGACCCTGCCCGGCGGCTGCGCCTAGCGCCCGCGACCGGGAACGCACCGGCGCGGCAGCCGTGGTCGTCACCGCCCTTGCTGACGGCACCGACCGCACGGCCGCGCTGACCGATGGAATGCTCCACCTGCCGGCGACGTGAATACCATGGTTGAAGGGCACCCGGCGGCGGTACGCGGTTGACGCGACCGGTTTGCGGGAAGTGGACAGCTGGCTGGACCACTTCCGCCGGTTCTGGAACCAGCGCCTGGACACGCTGGGCACCGAACTCGCCCGGGGCCGCCGCGAACGCCGCCCGAGTGAACGATCCGACGAGGAGAAACCCGATGCAGGACATCACCGAGCAGCTTGAGGCGATCCGGCGCGAGGTCGCCCGGCGCGGCGGCGACTCCGGCGAGACCGTTGCCGTGCTGGTCAGGCGCACCTACCAGGCTGACGCCGCCGACGTCTGGGACGCGATCACCAACCCCGACCGCCTGCCGCGCTGGTTCGCGCCCGTCAGCGGCGACTTCCGCGAGGGCGGCAGCTTCCAGGTGGAGAACATGGCCTCCGGCGAGATCCTCCAGTGCCGCCCGCCGAAGCTGCTGCGCATGACCTACGGCGGCCCCACCAGCATCGTCGAGGTGCGCCTGGCCGCGTCCGGCGCGGACGCCACCGACCTGGAGGTCGAGCACACCGTGCCGGTCGCGATGGCGGGCAGCGGCGCGGGCGCCCTCTACGTCGGCCCCGGTTGGGACCAGGGCCTGCTCATGCTCGCCCGCCACCTTGCCGGCGACACCACCGAAGACCCCCTCGCCGACCAGAACTCCCTGCCCGGCCAGGAGTTCTCCCGCCGCTCGATCCAGGCCTGGGCCGATGCCATCCGCGCCTCCGGCACCGCCACCGAGGACGAGATCAACGCCTCCGTGACCGCCGCCGCCACCCACTTCGCCCCCGACCTCTGACGCTTCACCGTTCACGCCGGTCAAGGCCTTCGGGACAGGTCGAGCCAGTAGTCGGTGGCTTCCAGCCAGATCAGGCGGGTAGGGCCCGCATCGGCTAGCACCCAGACCTGGGGGTCCCGCAGGGCGCGCAGCGCCGCCGGGGTCATCGGATCGCCGCACTGCCAGCCGTCGCGGTAGTACGGCTCGCGTACCGCGATCCAGCCGCGCTCGACCACGTCGGCGACGATGTCGGCGAAGCGCGGCACGAGAGCGAGCCGATCGCCGTACGTCAGTGTCGAAGGCTGGTGCCCGCGGCCGACGGGCAGCCGGTTGGCGAGCAGGTCCCACTCGCCGATCACGTGGCGCAGCTCGCCCTCCTCGGCGGCGACGTGCATGACGGCCACTTGCTCCAACGTGAGTTCCTCCCACACTGTCACCGGGTCATGCTGACATCCGGCAGTCGGTCCCGCTCGCCCCGCCCGAATCGCAATAGACGCTGGCCTATCTAGATGACTTTTTGAAGATTAAATTCATCTAGATAGGCCAGCGTCTATGGTGGGGGTGGTGGGTGGGGCGGGTCACGGGGTGGATGGTCGGTGCTAAGCGGGGCGAGGTGCGACCAAGGCTGCTGTTCCGAGCAAACCGGGATCGATGTATCGGTGTCCACAACGGAGATTTCCAGAACGAGTCCGCTCCGCTACGCTCCAGAGGATCCGTCCGGAGAGCGCTCTCTCTGACATCGCACTTTCCTTGTCACGCCTACCTCGCATAGGCGGAGAGCGCTGTCACCGTGCGGTCCCAGTCCCAGCAGAGAGGACCTGCACTCCATGATGAGCACGAGTCCCGGCGGTGTCGGCACGGCACCGTCCCCGGGCCGCCGCGCCGTACGCCGGAAGGTGTCGTTCGGTCTGACGGCGGCACTCGCCGCCGCAGTGGTGGTCGTCGGCTCCACCGGCCCCGCCGCCGCGGCGACCGCACCGTCCGCGGCCGCGCCGAACTTCGGCGCGAACGTCACCGTCTTCGACCCGAGCATGCCGGTCAGCCAGATCCAGGCGACCCTGGACGCGGTGCACACGGCACAGGTCGACGCGGAGATGGCCCCCAACCGGTACGCGTTCCTGTTCAAGCCGGGCACCTACGGCACCGCCGAGCAGCCGCTGCAGGTGAAGGTGGGCTACTACACCGAGATCGCCGGTCTCGGCGCGTCGCCGACCGACGTGGTGATCAACGGCAAGGTCGAGGTCTACAACCGCTGCCTGGCCGACGGCGGCACCAGCAACTGCCTCGCGCTGGTCAACTTCTGGCGGACCCTGTCCAACCTGACGATCAACGTCAACTCGGCGGGGCAGGACGGCTGCCGCGGCTCGGCGAACTTCTGGGGGGTGTCGCAGGCGGTCTCCATGCGCCGGCTCAACATCACCGGGGCGAACCTGTCGCTGATGGACTACTGCACCGCCGGTCCGCAGTACGCCAGTGGCGGTTTCATCGCCGACTCGAAGCTGCCGTTCGTGGTCAGCGGGTCGCAGCAGCAGTGGCTGACCCGTAACAGCCAGGTCGACGGCTGGTCCAACGGCGTGTGGAACCAGGTGTTCAGCGGTGTGGTCGGCGCCCCGACCGACGAGGCGTTCCCGAACCCGCCGTACACCACGCTGGCCACCACCCCGGTCAGCCGGGAGAAGCCGTACCTGTTCGTGGACGCGCAGGGTAAGTACCAGGTGCGCGTGCCGTCGGCGCGGTTCGACACCAGCGGCGTCTCCTGGGCCGACGGGATGACCCCGGGCCGCACCGTGCCGCTGAGCGACTTCTACGTCGCCAAGCCGGGCGACTCGGTCACGAAGATCAACGTCGCGCTCGCGCTCGGCAAGCACCTGCTGCTGACGCCGGGCGTGTACGACATCGCCCGCAGCATCGAGGTCTGGCGCCCCGACACCGTGGTGCTGGGCCTGGGCCAGGCGACGCTGACCGCCGTCAACGGGTCGGTGCCGCTCGACGTCGCCGACGTGCCCGGCGTCATCATCGCGGGCGTCACCATCGACGCCGGCCTGAAGGAGTCGCCGGTGCTGCTGCGCGTCGGCCGCAAGTTCAACCTGCTGCGCTGGTCGAACCCGAACAACCCGACCACCCTGTCGGACGTGTACTTCCGCGTCGGCGGCCCGCACATCGGCAAGACCGACACCGCGCTGCAGGTCAACAGCAACAACGTGCTCATCGACCACACCTGGGTGTGGCGCGGCGACCACGGCGTGGAGGGCTTCACCGACACCGAGCGGTGGAACACCAACACCGGCCGGTACGGCGCTGTCATCAACGGTGACGACGTCAACGCCAACGGGCTGTTCGTCGAGCACTTCCAGAAGTACAACACCGTCTGGAACGGCGAGCGCGGCCGCACCATCCTGTACCAGAACGAGCTGCCCTACGACCCGCCGACGCAGGCCGACTGGATGAACGGCGACGTCGAAGGCTATGCGGGTTACAAGGTAGGCGACCACGTGCGCACCCACACCCTCTACGGCGGCGGCGTGTACGTGTTCAACCAGAACAACCCGTCCATCCACACCGAGAACGGCTTCGAGGTGCCGAACCGGCCCGGTGTGCAGCTGCACCACGTCATGACGGTCAACCTCAGCGCCGGCATCATCGACCACGTGGTCAACGGTCTCGGCGACCCGGCCGACACGACGCGCATCGGCTCGCCGGTGTACGTCAACCAGTACCCGGCTCCGTAACACCGGCACCATCCACCGCGGCCGGCCGGAGCGACAGCTCCGGCCGGCCGCGCGCGCACTAGCATCTGGCGGCATGACGTCGGTGAGTGAGCAGGTGCGGGCCGCGGTGCGGCGGGGCGACCTCGGCTGGCTGACGGGCCACCTCGGCGCGGGCGGCTTCCCGCCGGGCGAGCTGCCGGTCAGCGTGCGTCTCGTATGGCTGCGGGCCGAGATCGCCGACGCGCCGTCGACGGTTCAGGGACAAACCGGGGAACTGCTGTACCAGGCGGTGGCCGGGATCGCCGCCGTCGACACCGACCTGCTGGACGAGCTGATCGGCGAGCTGGTCGCCGGTGGTGACCTGGTGCTGCACCGCGAGGCGCTGCGGCTGGCCCGCGAGGGGCTGCGCGCCGCACTGCTGGCCCCGGCCCGTGCCCGCGAGCACCTCACCGGGCTGCTGGCGTCGCCGAGCGTGGCCGTGCCGGTGCTCCGTGAGCTGGCCGAGCCGTGGGCGGCACTCGCCGCCGTCGGGCCGGAAAGGCTCCGGACGCTGCTGACCGCCGACGCGCCCGAGACCGCCGACGCGGCGATCGCCGTCGCGGCCCGGCACGGACACGGTGACCTCCTCCGGGACGTCGTCGCCGACGAGGCGATGCCGCCCGCGACGCGGCAGCAGGCGATGCGGGCCCTGGGTGAGCTGGCCGCACACGAGGACGTCGGCGCGCTGGCCGCTTACGCCGCCACCGATCCGCTGCTGCTCGCCGCACCCACGATCGCCTGCCTGCGGGCGATGCACCGGCGCGGCCACTTCCCGGCCGCCGCCGACGCCGAAGCGGTCGTGGGGCTGGCGCTCGCCGACCACAGCGTGCCCTCCACCGACGTGGCCACGATCGTGTTCACGTGCCGAGGTGCGGCGTTCGACGCGCTGCTCGCCGCCGAAGCCGCCGACGACTCCTGGCCGCGTCGCTTGGACCTGCTCGTCGACCTCGCCCGCCAGGGCGGCGGTGACCTGCCGGTCGGCGAGGCGATCACCGGCCTGCTCGCCGGGGCCGCGCGTCCCGAGCCGTTGCTGGCCGCGATCCGGGCGCTGCGTCACGTGCCTGCCGAGGCGTCGGTCCTGGAGATGCTGCCCCGCACACCGGGAGCGGCACTGCGCACGCTGGAGGCGATCGGCGGCCCGCGGACGGCGGCCGTGCTGTGGCAGGGACTCGGCCTGCCCGACGGCGACGCCGTCAGTGTCATGGCGCCCCACCTGTGGCCGGTCCGCGACCAGGCCCTGGAGCTGCTGTGGCATCTCGTCGACGATCCCCGCCGCCGTACCGTGATCGTGTCCCGGCTCAACCCCCGCGACGTGCCGCGCCGCATCGCGGCCGACCTCGGCGCGCCCGACCGCCGGGAGCTGGCCCTGCTCGCCGCCGGGTTCGCCGAGGACGACCCGGTGCAGGCGCTGCTCAGCCTGGCCCGGCAGGGCGACACGGCGACCCTGCCGACCATCGCCGACCTGCTGCTGCGGATCGTGGCAGACCTGGCGGCGTCGGGTGAGCCGAGTGGCCCCGCGTCACCGTGGCCGCCCAAGGCGCAGCACCCGGACGTCCCGCCGTCCGGTGAGCCCTCGGTGCCGGACGAGGTCGTGGACGCGATCCAGGCACTCGGCGAACGCCTGCGCGAGCGCGGCAAGCTGCGCCCGTTCTGCCTGCGCGAGGCCGCCGACGCCGCCGAGGCGGGCCGTGCGCTGCTCGCGACGACGGCACTGGACCTGCTCGACCGCCCCGGCCTGTCCGGCGGCGAGCAGGCCGCACTGCTCGTCCTGCTGCGACGGGTGCCGTACGCGGGCACCCGCGCACGGGTGCACCGGCTGCTGCGCCACCGCGACCGCCACGTACGCAAGCACGTGATCGCGCTGCTGGCCGCCGACACCACCGGCGGGGACGCCGAAGCGCTGTCGGCGAGCCTGATCACGCTGGTCACCGCCCCTGACCGGGAGACCGTCCGGCAGGCGCTGCTCGCCCTCGGTCACGTCCGGGCCCACTGGGCGGCACCGGTGATCGCGGCGGCACTGGACCACCCCGTCATGAACATCAAGAAGACCGCCGCGGACGTACTGGTCCACGCCGGCACCCCGGCCACGGTGCCCGAGCTGCTGTTCTGGCTCGGCCGCCACGACAATCCCGGCCTGCGCGCGAGCCTGATCAGGGCGTTGCGAGCGATCCTCGGCGACGCCTACACCGCGACCGTCCTGGCGGCGGCCGAGCAGTCCGACGACGAGCGGAGCCGGGAACTGCTGCTACGCGGCCTGGACGGTGTCCCGTCGGCGCGGGCGGTCGGCGCTCTGGCGCGGCAGGGCTCACCGGTCGCGCCGGTGCTGCTGGCGCTGATCGCCGCACAGCAGGTCAGGCTCGCCTGCGGAACCGTAGGCGACCTGGCGGCGCAGTTCGCGGCACACGGCATCGCGGCACCGGCCGCGCCGCCGCCCGCCGGGCCGTCCGACGAGGACATCGCCACGCTCGTGCGCGACGGCTGGGACACCGCTGCCGCGCTGCGGATCGTGAGCAGCCACACGCGGCAGCCCGAGCACCTGCGCGCACTGGACGAACCGCGCGGCGTCGCGGCGGGCCGGGCACACCGGTCCGCCCAGCTGCGTCCGATGCTGGCCGACTGGCTCCGGCTGGCCGCCGACGAACCGGCCCTACGGCCCGCGACGCTGCGGCTCACCCTGCGGCTCTGCCCCGCCCCGTGGCCGTCCGACGAGCTGAAGCTCTTGGGCCGGTCGGCCCGGACCCTGGTGGCGGCCCTCGCCGATGCCACGGGCGACGACCGGGACGATCTGCTCGCGGTCCTCGAAGCGGTCGCGCCGACGCTGCCACGCACCCAGGCGGTCGACCTGGCGGCCCGGCTGCGCGCGTTGCCGCCCACCGCCGCTGGGAAACGGTCGGCGCTGCCCGTGCTGCGCGGGTGCGGCGCGGTGCTGACCCGCGCCGACGTGGAGCAGGCCCTGGCCGGGGCGCGGCTCGGTGCCGACCCGTGGCGCGGCGAGACCGCCGTGCTGCGCGACGCCTTCGCCATCACCGCCACTCCCGGGACCGGCGAAGCCGCGGCCTGGCGGCGCGGGCTCGAAGCGGCCGTACGCACCACCGAGGCGCTCGGTGCCTTCCGGGCCGGTGACGACGGCACGGTCCCGTCCCGCCACCGGCTCGACGCTCTGATCGACCTGTTTCCCGCCGCGCACCGTGACGCCCGCGACGCGCTGCTGGACTGGATGGAGACCCTCCAGCCGGTCGGCGCACCGCCCTGGACCATCGCCGAGGACGCCCGCCGGCCCGTTCCCGCGCCACGGGCACCGCGCGACGGCGATCTCGACCAGCCACGCTCGGCCGCACAGCGTGACCGCCTGCTCGCGATGCTCGACGGCGCGGACGCGGGCCGCCGCGACACGGCGGCCACGGCACTGCTTACCTGGCCCGAACCCGAGACGGCCCGCGCTGTGCTGCGCGCGTACCTGCGCGGAAGCGTCGACGTCACCGTCCGTGTCGACCTGGCACGGGCCCTGGCCACCATCGATGAGGCCGAACTGCGGACCCTGGCCTCCGGCAGCGACACCGGACGGGAGCGCATCGCCGCTGCGGCTCTCCACCTCGACGCTCCGGACCTGCACCGCCTCATTGCGCTGCTGGTGCACTCGTGGGAGAACGGCGGGCCCGCGACGCGCGCGGCGGCCGCGCAGGCGCTGGGGCGGGTGCCCGACGCCGTCGCCCAGAATCTCGGCGGACGCCTGTACGCCGGAGCCTGGGGTCTTCTCGATCTGATCGCCGGACGGACCCTGCTGCGCACCCCGGCGCTGGTCGAGACGGTCCGGCGGCTGCGGGCCGAGGGGCGTGACGACCTCGCCGACAAGCTGACCCTGGTGGACGGCCCGTTGCGCGAGCCCAGCGCGGCCGCCGACGACGCCGCCCGGCTGGCGGCGCTGCGGGAGCGGCCGACCGTGGAGCCCGCACCGCCCGGACCCGCCGGCCACGAGCTGATCTCGCTGATCCGCACCGGCCGTCCCGAACAGGTCCGCCGGGCGCTGACCCGCCTGGCCGAAGCCCGGGAGGACGACCGCTCCGGCGCGGACCCGGAGTTGGTCGGCCTGCTGGCCGAACTGCTGCATCACCCGGAGACCGGCGTCCGCCTGCACGCGCATCGCATCGGCCGCAGACTCCTGGATCGCCCGACCCACCTGCGCCATACCGCACTGCTGCTCGGCGACCGCGAGCCCGCCGTGGTCCGGTCGGCCGTCGAAGCCCTGGGCCACGCGGGGTATCAGGCGGCGATCCCCGAGATCATCGGCCTGCTGGCACACGCCCATCCCTCGATCCGCACCTCCGCGACTCAGGCTCTGGTCCGGTTCGGGGTTACGGCGACTCCGGCGCTCCGGCACGCGGCCGGGCATGCCCGCCCGGACCGGCGGCACCGCTACGAGACCGTCCTCGCGCAGATCGCGGAGCAGGAGGAACGGGTCGGCTGAGGTCAGGTCAGCACCGGCAGGGCCTCGGTGCCGTGCTGGACGAAGCCCCGCGCGCCGTAGTGGAAACTCAGCGGCGCGGCCGGGTTCAGACGCAGGCGCGGGCAGGCGTCCAGCAGCGCCGTGACGGCCGCGCTGACCTCGATGCGGGCCAGCGGCGCACCGACGCAGTAGTGCGGGCCAAGACCGAAGCCCAGGTGCACGCCGCCCCGCCGGTCCAGCCGGAACGCCGCCGGCTCGGGGTAGACCTGCGCGTCGAAGTGCGCGGCGGCGATGCACACGTACACCATGCTGCCCGCGGCCAGCGGGGTTCCGGCGAGTTCGACGTCGCGCGTCACCAGGCGGTAGAGCCCGGCTGTCGGGTTGGCCCAGCGGAAGGCCTCCTCGATCGCGGCCTCGGTCAGGCTCGCGTCGGCCCGTACCCGCGCGAGCGCGTCGGGGTTGAGCAGCAGCGCGGAGACGGTCGCCGACATCATCTGGATGGTGGTCTCGAACCCGCCGAGCAGCAGGCTGACCACCGCCGTCGTCACCTCGTCCAGGGAGTAGGCGTCCTCGGCCTCGAACGCCCGGATGATCTCGCCGAGCATGTTGTCGCCGCGGTCCACCCGCGCCCGCCGCACCAGCGTGGCGGTGTACTCGCTGAGCTGTGCGAACGCCTGCTGCCCCGGTGCGGCCACGGACTCGTCCATCGGCGAGCCCAGCCACGTGATGATCTCGCGTACCCAGGTCAGGCCCTGGTCGCCCAGGTCGTCGGGGATGCCGAGCAGGGTGAGGAAGACCTCCATCGGATACCGGGCGATGCCCTGCTCGACGAGTTCGACCTCGGCGTCGGCGGGCAGACCGCCGAATACCCGGGCCGCGATCGGCGCGATGGCCTGGGCGTATTTCGCGCTCGCGGCGGCGCTGAAGAAGCGGTTGTGCGCGCGGCGCAGCCGCTGGTGCGGCGGACCGTCGAGGGCGATCATCGCCGCGCTCATCGGGCCCATCCCGTAGAAGCGGGTGCTGAACGTGGCGGTGTCGCGCAGCGCGGCGCTCACGTCCCGGTGCCGCAGCACCAGCGGCGCGTTCATCAGCTCGTCGAACACGATCGGTGCCCGCTCGCCGACCGCCGCCAGGGTGCGCCCCAGTGCGGCCGGTGAGCTGGAACGTCGGGCGAAGGCACTTTCAGCGGCCGGGATCATACATCGATTACAGCCACTGTTTACGGCGAGTGGCCAGTGCGGCGACGCATGCCCGACAGCGGAGCCACCCGCACCGGTGACGGCCGCCGCTCAACCCGCGACCTCGTCACCCGTCACGCCAGTCGTGTGCGCCCGACGACTTCCGGTGAAGATCGTGCCGCCATCGGTTACTCACGCCCCCCACGGCCGCGCCCGTCTGTCTACTGTGGTCGCAAGTCGCGGCGGACACGCCGCCGGGACCGGGACGAAACGGGGTCAACGTGTCCACCCTTCGGATCAACGCCCTCCGCGCGCTCGGCATCGCCGGTGTCGCGCTCGCCACGACACTGGCCGTGCACGAGGTCGCGCTCGCCGACACCGCGCAGACGCCGGTCGGGCAGCTGACCAGCACCCTTGACGGCTGCAACGACCTCGGCGCGCAGGTGTACGTCGCGGTGTCCGGCGGCCAGCCCAACACCGTCTACACCGCGTCGACCGCGTACGGCTTCGACCACGACGACACCTTCACCACCGACGGCAGCGGCAACGGCCTGGGCTACCTGCACAACGCCTGGGCCGACGTCCACCCGACCTGGTCCGGCCAGGCTGTCATCACGGTCGCCGCCAACGGGCAGACCGGCACCGTGACCGTGCAGATCAACTGCCCGGACCCGAAGGGCGAGTAGGCCCGGTGCCCGGACGTCCGCCGGGTCGGCGGGCGTCCGGCCCGGACCGGGTCAGGCCGCGCCGATCAGCGCCCGCAGGACCGCGCAGTGTGTCTCGTACGCCTGCTGTCCCGCCTTGGTGATCCGGTAGGTGGTGCTGCTCCCGCGGCCGTGCCCGTCCTTGGCCGCGCTGACATAGCCTGCCGCCTCAAGGGCGGACATCTGCTTGGACAGGTCCGACTCGGTGAGCTTCAGGTGGTCCTTCAGGAAGCGGAACGACACCGACGGGGCGTTGGCCAGCACCGCCATCGCGGCCAGGCGCTTGGGCACGTGGATGACCGGGTCCAGGCCGTCGATCACCGCAGGCGGTCCCGGGTCCGGGCGGCGGCCGCGGCATAACGCCGCTCGTAGAGGGCCAGGCCGGCGGTCACGAGCACGAACGCGGCACCGGCCGCCGCCGGGACGCCACCGAGCCACCAGACGGCGGCGACGAGCAGGACCGTCATGGGCAGGGCGAGCGCGTAACCGCGCCACAACGCGGAGATCTCGGCGGGCGGGGTGCCCTTGCCGGGCATCGGCAGCGCGCCGTGGCGGCGCTTCATCCAGGTGACGAACAGCAGCTCGGCGGCGATCAGGACCACGAGTGACCCGACGAACAGGACCGCGTTCTCGCGCCACCAGGTGAACGTGCCGATCATCGCGGCGGCCCACGCGCCGACGGCGGGGGCGTACCACCACGGGGTGGCCGGGTAGTCGACGTACGGGGCGGCGGCACCGCGCTCGGCTGCCTTGAGCTGCTCCGCAAGGCTAATACTTTCCATGACGGAAACCATAGGCTAATACTTTCCACTTGTGCAAGTAGAAAGTTTCCGAGCGGCTTGACCTCGCCCCAAGGGCACGCCGCAGACTGGCCGGGTGACACGGGACCACCTGCTGGCGGGGGAGTTCGGGGCGGCGGCGCGGCTGTCGCCCAAAGCGCTGCGCCTTTACGCCGAACAGGGCCTGCTCCCGCCCGCGTGTATCGACCCGGCCACCGGCTACCGCTACTACCGCCCCGACCAGCTGCCTCGTGCCCGCGTGATCGCGCGCCTGCGGCGGCTCGGGCTGCCGCTGGCCCGCATCGCCGTGCTCGCCGACCTGCCGCCGCAGGACCGGGCCCTGGAACTGCGGGGCTGGCTGCACGCCCAGCGCGCCCTGCTCGACGACCGGGCGGCCGTCGTGGAGGCGGTGCAGGGCTCGTCGGTCGACACCGGACTCGCCGACGCCGTGGCGGTGCGGGAGGTGCCCGCGATCAAGGTGCTCGGGCGGCGGCAGCGGATCCACTCCACCGCGCTGGCCGGGTTCACCGCCGCCGCCGAGCGCGACGCCCGCGCCCACCTGCGCGCCTCGGGGCTGGCCGCCGACGGCCACCGGTACGTGTTCTTCGAGGACCTGATCACCCCTGACAGCGACGGGTACGTCGAGGTCGCCCTCGCCTGCACGGGCAGCGTCGAACCCGTCGGCGACCTGCACGTACGCCTCATCCCGGCGCACACCGCCGTCTACCTGCCGGTGCCCGCCTCGTGCGAGGACCTGCCGCTGATCCTGCGCGTCTACGACACCGTCGAGGCCTGGACGGACGCGCGCCCCGGCGTCGTCTGCACCGGCCACCCCTACGAGGTCTATCCGGGCACCGGCACGCGCTTCGACGTCGCGTACCCGGTCACCGTCCCCTGAAGCGAGAGGTTCCCCATGCGCCACCTTCCCTATGTCGGCAGCGGCCCGTACTGCTACGCCAACTCGTTCGCGATGCTGCTCGGCGAGCGGTCGCCGTCGACGGCGGTCATCGAGGTCGCCACCGGCGGGCCGTTCGGCATGCAGCTCATCGGCGGCACGCTGGTCTTCTTCGACGCGTACGGGTGGGATCCCGAGCAGGGGTTCGACCAGGCGCTCGCCGCGATCGGCTGGACGTCGACGGTCAGCAAGGGCGGGGACGCCGACGCGGCGCTGGCCCGGCTGGCGGCGGCCGTCGAGCGCGGGCCGGTGTGGGTCGGGCCGGTCGAGATGGGGCACCTGCGCCACCAGCCCGAGATGAACGGCCCGATCGGGGCCGATCACTTCGTGGTCGCGCTGGACGTGGACGACGAGCGGGTGCTGATCCACGACCCGCACGGGTTCCCGTACGCGCAGGTGCCGGTGGGGGACTTCATGACCGCGTGGCAGGCCGAGACGGTCAGCTACGGGGACCCGTACACGATGCGGACCGACTTCGTGAAGATCGCCGACGTCGCCGACGCCGACGCGATCCGGTCGATCATCCCGGCCGCGATCGCCTGGCTGACGCCCCGCGCCGACATCGCGATGCCGCCGGGCAGCCTAGCCAACGGCGCCGCCGCCGAGAGGGTCGCCGAGCTGGTCGAGGCCGGTGCCGGTGACGGGCTGCGCGAGCACCTGATGTACTTCGCGATCCGGGTCGGCGCGCGCCGCCTCGCCGACACCGCCGACTGCCTGCTGCTGGCCGGCTACGACAAGGCCGCCGGGATCGCCGCGGAGCAGGCCCGCATCGTCGGCTCGCTGCAGCACCCGATCGTCACCAAGGACTTCCCGACGGCGGCGGCCGCGCTACGGCTGCTCGCCCCGACCTACGACGAGCTACGCGAGGCTCTGACGTAGCGGCCGGCGCAGGCGTGCACGGCGCTCCGCCGCCGGTCCGGCGATCTCCCGCCCGTTCCGCGGTCAGGCGGCTGCGGTGGCCTCGCCGAGCGCCTGGTCGAGGATCTCCAGGCCGAGGGCCAGTTCCTGCCGGGTCGCGGTCAGCGGCGGGGCGATGCGGAACGTGCCGCCCATGCCGGGCAGTTGCACCACGTTCAGGTGCAGGCCGAGTTCGAGGCACCGGCGGGTGACCTGCGCGCCCAGCAGGTCCGCGCCCTGCTTGGTCGCGCGGTCGGCGACGAGTTCGAGGCCCTGCATCAGGCCACGGCCGCGTACGTCGCCGACGGCCTCGTGCCGCTGCTGGATGTCGAGCAGCCCGGCGCGCAGGAACGCGCCCAGCTCCTGCGCCCGCAGGTCCAGCCGCTCCTGCTGCAGCACGTCGAGCACCGTGTTGCCGACCGCCGCGACCAGCGGGTCGGACACGTGCGTGGTGTAGAACAGGTAACCGCGCTCGTGGGCCCGCTGCTCGATCTCCTCGCTGGTCACCACGGCCGCCAGCGGCAGGCCCGCGCCGAGCGTCTTGGACAGCGTCAGGATGTCGGGCACGATCCCGTCGCGGCCGAACGCGTACCAGTCGCCGGTGCGGCACAGCCCGGTCTGCGCCTCGTCGACGATGAGCAGCATGCCGCGCTCGCGGCACTTGGCGGCCAGCGCCGCGAAGTAGCCCGGCGGCGGCTCGATGACCCCGCCGGAACTGAGGATCGGCTCGACGATGCAGGCCGCGAGGCTGCCCGACGACTGCGCGTCGACCATCGCGAAACCGTGGTCGAGCTGCCGCCGCCAGTCCAGCTCGCCGTCGGCGGTGGTGAAGTCCGGCCGGTACGGGTTCGGCGTCGGGATCGCGAAGTTGCCCGGCGCGGTCGGGCCGTAGCCCTGGTGGCCCGCGCTGTACGTCGCGGCTGCCGCGGCCCCGGTCATGCCGTGCCACGAGCGCGCGAACGCGACGATCTCGTGCTTGCCGGTGACCAGCTTCGCCATCCGGATCGCGGCCTCGTTGGACTCCGCGCCGGTGGTCAGCAGCAGCACCTTGTCCAACGGCGCGGGCAGCGTCTCGGACAGCCGCCGGGCCAGCTCGACGACCGGGCGCGACAGCATGCCGCTGAACAGGTGGTCGAGACTCGCGATCTCCCGCTGCACCGTCGCCACGATCGCCGGGTGGCAGTGGCCGAGGATCGCGCTCATCTGACCCGACGTGAAGTCGAGGATGCGGCGGCCGTCGGCGGTGAACACGTAGCTGCCCGCCGCGCTCTCGATGATCTCCGGCGTGAACGGGCCGCCGTAGCGCACCAGGTGGCGCTGCGCGTCGGACCAGAACTGCTCGGCGGTGCCCTGCTCGCTCATCAGCGTCATGAGCTTCACGATAGGGATCGCCGCTGTACGCGAAAAGCTCCGATATCCGGCTAGCCTGTGCGGATTATCTGCACAAGGAGCCGCCGTGAACACCGCTCGCCTGGAGATGCTCAGCCTGCTGGACAGCCTCGGCACGGTGCGGGCCGTCGCGGCGGCGCTGCACCTGAGCCCGTCGGCGGTGTCGGCGCAGCTCGCGGTGCTGGAGGCGGAGGCCCACGCCGAGCTGCTGCGGCGGGTCGGTCGCCGGGTGCAGCTCACGGCCGCCGGGCGCACCCTGGCCCGGCACGCCCGCGTCATCCTCGACCAGGTCAAGGCGGCCGAGGCCGAACTGCGCGACCTGTCCGGGCAGCCCGCCGGACCGGTGCGGCTGGCCGCGTTCTCCAGCGCCGTACGCACCCTGGTCATCCCGCTCGCCGCCCGGCTGCGGCAGGCGCATCCGCGCATCGAGCTGGAGATCAGCGAACTCGACCCGCAGGCCGGTCACCCGGCCCTGCGCCGTGGCGACTGCGACATCATCGTGACCGCCGACGTCATCGACGGCTCCACCCCGCTGGACCGCGACGTGCACGCCATCCCGCTGCTCGCCGACGCCGTCGTGCTCGTCACGCCGCAGACCGGCGACGACGGCGGGCCGGTGGACCTGGCCGACTACGCCGAGGCGGCCTGGTCGGTCGACCTGCCCGGCACCTACCTGTCGCGGCTGGTGACCGGCAGCTGCCGGCAGGCCGGTTTCGAACCGCGGGTGGCGGGCCGTTTCGCCAGCTACGAGCTGCTGCTGGCGCACGTCGAGGCGGGACTGTCGGTGTCGCTGCTGCCCGAGCTGGCCGTCGACCGCCGGTACCGGGTCGACGTCCGGCCGCTGCGTGAGCCGCTGACCCGGCAGGTGTACGCGGCCGTGCGCCGTGGGTCGGCGCTGACCGCCGCCGCCCGGATCGTGCTCGACGAGCTGCGTGGGCTGGCCGCGGCACGGGTGCCGGGCTGACCGGCGGTCAGCTGCTCAGGCGCTGGATGAAGGCCACGCTGCCGTCGAAGATCTGCGGCGCGTCGTGGTCGAGGGTCGCCACGTGGTAGCTGTCGTGCAGGACGACCTCCCGCACGTCGGCCGACGAGATGCCCTTCAGGACGATCTCGCTGTTGACGGGCTCCACGACGTGGTCGTCGGCGGAGTGGTAGAGCAGCACCGGCTGGGCGACCTTGGGCAGGTCGGCGCGGACGACGGCCTGGAAGCGGCGCAGCTGCGCGGCCGCCCGCACCGGGGTGCGCGGGTAGGCGCCCTCGTCGACGCCGGGCTTGGCGATGTCGTTGCCGATCGCGGGCACCGACGGCACGACCAGGCCGAGCACGGGCAGCAGCTTGGCGTCCCAGCGCAGCATGGTGACGGCCGGGTTGACCAGCACGATCCCGGCCAGGTCGGGGTGCTGCTGGGCGAGCCGCAGGGCGAGGGTGCCGCCCATGGACAGGCCGACGGCGTACACCGACGAGCAGTGCTGCCGCAGGTCGGTGAGCGCGCGCTCGACCTCGCCGTACCAGTCCTGCCAAGTGGTGCGGTTGGCGTCGCGCCAGGTGGTGCCGTGGCCGGGCAGCAGCGGCAGGCGCACCGACCAGCCCTGCGCGGCCAGGTGCCGGGCCCAGGGCCGCATGCTGTGCGGCGAACCGGTGAAGCCGTGGCAGACCACGACGCCGATGCCGTCGTCGCCGTCGTGGTGCAGGGGAGCGTGGTCGATGGCGTTGTCCATGAGGGCTCCCGGTCGCGGCATCAGTGACGGCCCGTATGTGACGGGTGCCGCCATACTGCCACGCCCTGGCGCTCGGGGGCAGGGGCTGCGGCCGCCCCGCTAGCGATAGACGCTGGCCTATCCGGATGACTTTTTCGTGATCGAAGTCATCCGGATAGGCCAGCGTCATTGCCGGGCGGGTCGGGCGGGTGGGTGGGGCGGGTTGGTGGGTTGGTGGGGGTGGGTGGTGTTCAGCCGGAGGCGGAGGGTAGGGGAGCCAGGGGGGTGGCGGGTCCGGGTGGGCCGGTCGACGGGGTCGGTGGCACCACGGCGGCGTTGCCGGGCATGGTCGGGCTGGCGGCCAGGCAGGCCGGCTTGGGGTCGCAGTCGTCGTCCGGTTTCGGCTTCTTGGACGGTTCGACGCCGTCACCCACGCCCTCGACCTCGCCGAGCTTGCCGTTGGTGCCGGTGGCCAGGGGTTCCAGCTTCAGTTTCATGTCCGCATGGGCCTGGTTCATGAAGCCCTGCCAGATGTCGGCGGGCAGGCCGACGCTGGTGATGTTGCCGCCGCCCAGGGCCTTGGGCCGGTAGATCGGGTCCGAGGCGTTCTTGACGTTGCCGACCCAGATGGCGGTGGCGATCTGGGGGGTGTAGCCGACGGTCCATACGTTGGAGTGGGCCTTGTCCTGGACCTTGCTCTCCCAGGTGCCGGTCTTCGCGGCGGCTTCACGGCCCCCGGCCAGCGCGTGGTAGTAGGACTTGGGCAGCTGTTTGAGCATGCCGGTGACCTCGTCGGCGACCTCCTGCCGGATGCGCCGCTCGGCCCGGCTGACCTCGCCGGTGTTGGGCACCAGCGCGTACTTGCCGGTCCGCTCGTCCTTCTTCTCGACCTTGAGCACGACGTGCGGCTTGTTGTAGACGCCGTGGTTGGCGAAGGTCGCCATGCCGGTGGCGTGGTCGAGCACGGTGACGGGGTACTGCCCGAAGCCGACCTGGTAGTCGAAGGAGGCCCGGCTCGTGTCGGTCTCGGGTTTGGTCAGGTCGCGGGCCTTGCCGTCGCTCAGCGCCCACATGGTGTCGATCCCGGCGGCGTGCGCCATGGCGACGACGTTCTTCGGCTCGATCTTCTTAGCGATCTTGAAGAAGGGCACGTTCAGTGACATCCGGGTGACGTCCATCAGGGTGCACTTGCGCTTGCACTTGAGGCTGCCGGCCTCGCGCCCGGCGTTCTCCACCTCGTACGGGCACAGCTGGTACTTGTCGCAGTTGCGCTTCTTGCCGGTGGCCACGATCGGCGTCGGGTCCCAGGTGGACCTGAGCGAGATGCCCGCGTCGATGGCGGCGGCGAGGGTGTAGACCTTGAACGACGACGCCGGCGGGTGCCCGCCGTCCTCCCAGATCGTGCCCTCGTTGATCTTCCCGGCGTAGTCGATGCCGGTGCCGTCCGCGCCGCCGTAGTAGGCCAGCACCCGGCCGTTGCGCGGGTCGATGGCGACCCCGGCGGCGATCACGTTCTTCGGATAACCCTTGATCTTGGTGTACGCCCCGTCGACCTTGGGGTCGACCGCCTTGACGACGTCGTTGACGCACTCCTTCTCGTCGCCCTTGCCCTCGCACGTCTCCTTCCACTCGAACGTGCGGAACAGCTGCGCCTCCAGCGCCCGCTGCGCCTTGGAGTTGATCGTCGTGGTGATCCGGTAGCCCTTGTTGCGCCAGTCCGTGATGCCCCAGGCGGCCATCTCCCGCTCGACGTACTTGTTGATCACGAAGCCGGTGCCGGTGCCCTGGATGCCCGTCTCCCCGGAGCGCGCGGAGTACTTGCGCAGCGTCTTGTCCGGATACACCATGGCAGCGCGTTTGGCCTGGTCGAGGCGTCCCATCTCGACCATGTTGTCGAGCACGTAGTTCCAGCGGATCTTGGCCGCCTCGGGGCTGAGGTGCGGGTCGTAGCCCTTGGTGCCGTCGTAGTCGTTGGGCTCGGGCTGCTTGAGCACCGCGCCGAGCACCGCCGCCTGCTCGACCGTGAGCTGGGCGGCCGACCTGTTGAAGTAGGCCTTGGCCGCCGCGCCGACGCCGCTGGAGCCGCGGCCGAACCAGACGGTGTTGACGTAGAAGCCGAGGATCTCGTCCTTGGAGTGCTCCTCCTCCAGCCGCCGCGCCATCACCGCCTCGCGCAGCTTGCGCGCGTAGGTGACCTCCAGGTCCTTGGCCGCGTTGCGGGCGTACTGCTGGGTGATGGTCGACGCGCCCTGGGTCTCGCCGCCGGTCAGGTTGTTCCAGGCGGCGCGGGCCACGCCCCACAGGTCGATGCCGTGGTGGTTGAAGAAGTTCTTGTCCTCGCCCGCGATGAGGGCGACCTTCACCTCGTCGGACAGGGACGCCATGGAGACGATCTCGCGGTTCTCGCCGCCGAGCTTGGCGATCTGCACGCCGTCGGCCGAGTAGACGAACGTGTTCTCGTTCGGGCTGAAGTCGGCGGGCTCGGGCACCGAGTCGTAGAGGTAGGCGACGCCGACCAGGCCGCCACCGGCGAGCATGACGACGACCGCCACAGCGGCCAGCACGATGCTGCGCCACTTCCACCGGCCTAGCCTGATCTTGCGTTTGGGGCGTTTGCCGCCGCCGTGGGGCGCTTCGCGCCCGGGGGGCAGCGTGTTGACGCGGGTCGTGCTGCTGGCGGCCGGTCGGCCGGGTCCGCCGACGCTCGCGCGGCCCGGGGCGATCCGGCCGCTGCCGCCGGTCCGGCCGGTGGCGGACGGCACCGTGGCGCGTCCGGCGACGGGGCGCAGCGGTGCGGGGCCGGTCGGCGCGGGGCCGCCACTGCGACCAGCCCGGACGCTGCCGGGGGCGGTCGGGCCGGCGCTGGGGCCGGGCTGCTTGGTGGGGCCGTCGGACGGTGCCGCAGCGCCGGTCGAGCCGGGTGCCGGGGGCGAGGTCATGGTGCGAACCCTTCCGGTCGGGGAGTTGCTGGATGCGGGAACAGGGGGGAGGGCTCCGCGGCCGGTGGGCCGGTGCGGGCGCGGCGGTCCGCCGCGTGGTTCGCGCGTGCGGCCTCGCTCAGCCCCCGGAAAGCCGTTCTCATGGGCGGCGAGGGCGACCTCCGCGCGAAGGCCACTCCACGCCCGACATCCTGCCCCACAAATCGGGTTAAGTCCGGCAAGACACCACGTGCGTGACACCCTCATGGCGTACGCGAAAGCGGCGATCCGCCGTCTGTTCGGCGGTGACCTGCGCTTACGCAAGATCTGGACTTGACGGTCCAGTTTTGTCGACCTAGGTTGGACTAAGCGGTCCAATCCTGGGCCGCCACGCGAACAAGAAGGACGGCAGCTGTGAACGACTACTACCTGCTCGGCAGGTCCGGCCTGCGGGTGAGCCGGCTGGCGCTCGGCACGATGAACTTCGGCACCGGCGGCTTCCACGCGGCCTACGGCAAGAGCGAGAGCGAGGCCGAACCCATCCTCCGCCGCTACCTCGACGGGGGCGGGAACTTCATCGACACGGCGGACTTTTACACCGCGGGCGAGAGCGAGACCATCCTCGGCCGGTTGATCGCCGCCGCCGGGGTCCGCGACCGGGTCGTGCTGACCAGCAAGTTCACCAACACCGTCGACCCGGGCGACCCGAACGCCGCGGGCAACGGCCGCAAGCACATCATCCGGGCCCTGGACGCGTCGCTGCGCCGCCTGGGCACCGACTACCTCGACCTCTACCTGCTGCACACCTGGGACCGGATCACCCCGGTCGAGGAGGTCGTGCGCACCTTCGACGACCTGGTCCGCGCCGGGAAGATCCGCTACGCGGGCCTGTCCGACGTGCCCGCCTGGTACGCCGCCCGCGCGCAGAGCCTCGCCGAGGCTCACGCGATGACCCCGATGATCAGCCTCCAGCTCCCGTACTCGCTGGTCAACCGGGGTATCGAGGCCGAGTATCCGGCGATGGCGCAGACGCTGGGCATCGGGTTGACCGCCTGGAGCCCGATCGGCGGCGGCCTGCTGACCGGCAAGTACCGCCGCACCGGGGACGCACTGGCGGGCCAGGGGCGGCTGGGCGGCGTCGCGGTCGCCGAGCGCGACTGGGCCGTCATCGAGGCCCTGGAAAAGGTCGCCGCCGAACTCGGGCGCAGCATGGCCCAGGTCGCGGTCAACTGGGTGGCCACCCAGCCCGCCGTCGGCTCGGTGATCATCGGGGCGAGCAGTGCCGATCAGCTCGACGCGAACCTCGCGGCGCTCGACTTCACCATCCCGGCCGAGCTGCGCGAACGCCTCGAACAGGCCGGAGCTCCGGAGCCGGGCGGGCCGTACGCGATGTTCACGCCGCAGTACCAGTCCTGGATCGTCAGCCCCGGTCTCGGTATCGGCGACAAGCCCGCCGGATACGCCCCGCCGGTCTGGAACGGCGCGCCCTCCGCCTGACCGGTAGGGACGAGCCGAGATACCCATGCGCGGTCCAGACCGGAACGGTTTTGCTCAGTGGTCCCCTTGAGCTGGGTTGCGACGGGAACTAGTATCACAGTTGTCAATGTATCGATGTTTGGTCGATGCTGCCGGGATGGGCCGCGCCGATGCGGTGGGCACGTTCACCCGGCCGTGGACAGAACGCCGACGTAACGGTGGGTGATCGGGCGTCCGCTGCGACGCTGGAATCGCGGCGGCGGGTCCGGTGGCCGGCGCGGCGGGGACGGAAGCAGGACGGGGGACGGGGCATGGGTGGCCTGTGGGTGGGTGTCGGCTGGTTCGGCCTGGCGCGGCGGCGCGTGGCCGACAACACGGTCGTGTTCGCGGTACGCCGCGACTGGCCGGACTGGCGTACGCACGAGTTCGTCGCGCCCCGGCTCACGCTGGCCGAGGCCGAACGCGCCGCGCAGGCCGAGCACGCCTACTGGCGGCGCGGGCCCGCCCGGCCAACGGTGAGCGTGGTCCGGATCAGCGCCAACGACCTGCGCATCCACCGGAACCGCCGCGACTGCAAGGCCCCCGACTGCGCCGTCGGCGCATCGGACCGCGCTCCCCGGCCCTCCTAGCGGGACAGGCCGCTGTCGAACAGGGGCACCGTCAGCGGCTGTGGCAGGTGCCAGCGCGTCCAGAACCACGGCCTGGCGCTCGCCCCGGCGGAACCGGCCGGGGCGAGCTGAGGGCGGTCAGGTGAGGTGGGCGAAGCAGCCGATCGCCACGCTCGCCGTGAGCACCGCCATCGACAGGACCATGAGGGGCTTGGGCAGTCGCATCGGATTCCTCCATCGCGGGGTGGGCTCACCAGCAGTAGCGGACGAGCCAGTCGTCGGAGTTGTAGGTGTGGTCCGCCGGGGTCGAGGCCGGTCGCTCCTCGACCATCTCCTCGGGGCGGATCTGCTGGGGCAGCGTGCCGAAGCGGGCCCGGCGGGCGGTCTCGGTGGTGTCGGGATGCTCGGGTGCGGTGCGCATGGCGTCGTCTCCTTCGCGACAGGTGATGCTCAGTCCAGGTAGAGGTCCCGATGGGCGGCGACGAACTCCGGCCGGGTCAGGTCGCCGAGGACGACCTCCGCGCCGAGCTCGCGCAGCGCGGCCGCGTGCTCGCCGTCACGGCGGACCATCGCCCGCACTGGTACGTCCCCGGCGCGCAGTCTTTCGAGGACGGCGCTGCCCACGCCGCCGGCGCCGGCGATGAGAACCAGGTCACTGGCTGCCATGGGTCGATCTCCTTCGTGCTGGTGGATGCTCAGGTGTGCGCGGGCGGGCGGCGGCGCGGCTGGTGCCGGTCGCGGTAGGTCTCCAGCAGCCGCAGCCAGACCTCGCTGATGGTCGGGAAGGCGGGCACGGCGTGCCAGAGCCGGTCGATGGGCACCTCGCCGACGACCGCGACGGTGGCCGAGTGCAGCAGCTCGGCGACGCCCGGCCCGACGAACGTCGCCCCGGCTACGGTGCCCCGGTCCAGGTCTACGAGCAGCCGGGCCTGGCCGCGATAGCCCTGCGCGTACTGGTGCGCGCCCGCGACCCGGGCGATGTCGTAGTCGACCACCTCGATCCGGCGGCCGGAGCCGTCCGCCTCACGGGTGGTCAGGCCGACCGAGGCGACCTCGGGGTCGGTGAAGACGACCTGCGGCACCGCCGTGTGGTCGGCGGTCGAGACGTGCGCGCCCCACGCGGCGTCGTCGACCGGCTCGCCGTTCGCGCGGGCGCCGATCGCGTCGCCGATCATCCTCGCCTGGTACTTGCCCTGGTGGGTCAGCAGCGCCCGGTGGTTGACGTCGCCCGCGGCGTAGAGCCAGCCGCCGTCGACGGCGGTGACCCGGCCCGTGTCGTCGACGGGCAGCCAGTCGCCCGGGGTGAGGCCGACGGTGTCCAGTCCCACGTCGCGGGTCGCCGGGCTGCGTCCGGTGGCGTACAGGATCTCGTCGGCGGCCAGCAAGGTGCCGTCGCCGAGCGTCAGCCGGACCTCGCGGCCCTCGCGGAACACCGACGCCACGCTCGCGCCGTAGCGGATGTCGACACCCGCCTCCCGCAGCGCGTCGGCGACCAGCTCCCCGGCGAACGGCTCCATCTTCGACAGCAGTCCCGCGTCGCCGCGGACCAGCATCGTCACCTGGGACCCGAGCCCCTGCCACGCGGCGGCCATCTCGACGGCGACCACGCCACCGCCCACGATCACCAGCCGTTCCGGCGCATGATCGGCACTGGTCACCTCCCGATTCGTCCACGGCCGTACGGAGTCCAGCCCGGGGGTGTCGGGCAGGGCCGTGGTGGTGCCGGTGCACACGGCGACGGCGTGGCGGGCGGTCAGCCGGACGGTGCCGCCGTCGGGGGTCCGCACCGTGACGCGGCGGGGGCCGTCGAGGCGGCCGTGGCCGCGGATGAGGTCGACCGCGACCGAGTCCAGCCAGCCGACCTGGTCCTCGTCGTGCCAGTGGTTGACGATCTCGTCGCGGTGGGCGAGCACCGCCGCGACGTCCAGCGGCCCGGCCACCGCCTGGCGCAGCCCCGGAACCCGGCGGGCCTCGGCGCGGGCGATCACCGGCCGCAGCAGCGCCTTGCTGGGCTCGCAGGCCCAGAACGAGCACTCGCCGCCGAGCAGCTCACGCTCGACGATCACGGTGCTGAGCCCGGCGGCGCTGGTCCGGTCGGCCACGTTCTCGCCGACCGGCCCGGCTCCGACGACGATCACGTCATAGGTGCGGTCGGCGTCGTTCGCCGCTGCTTGCGTCATCACTGCTCTCCTGCGGTCGGATGTGGATCCTGGGCCCCCGTACGCCCGATCATCGCGGACGGCCTCAGCGCCCCGGGGCGCGGTTCTTGACCTCCTGCAGCACCCAGCCGTTGCCGTCCGGGTCGCTGAAGGTGGCGAATGAGCCGTAGTCGGCGCGCTCCGGGTGTGGCCCGGCCACGCGGCCCTGGCCGGGGCCGTCGTGGGTGATGCCGCCGCCCCCGTGGCCGTGGTAGACCAGCCCCTTGTCGTCGTGGAAGACCTCGCTCACCGCGATGCCGCGGCCGACGAGGTCCGCGCGGGCCTGATCGATGTCGGGCGTGATGAGGTACAGGCCCTGAACCGAGCCGGGCGCGGCGGAGGTGAGCCCGCTGCCGAACATGATCGACGCCTCGGAGCCGGGCGGGGTGAGGTGCACCGCGCGCCACTGCTCGTTGGCGGCCTTGTCGAGGTCCAGGCGGAAGCCCGCCTGCTCGTAGAACGCCCTGGCGCGGTCGACGTCCGACACGGGCAGGACGATGAGTTCGAGCTTGAGGTTCATGGTTCTTCTCCTCGGCGGTCCAATAAGTCGACCGGTCTACTATCGGTCGGCACGTTCAACGGCCACCGACCACCACGTGTTCCCCGGGCAGTTGCCGGTCCATCCATCGTCGTCCCGCGGCACGGCTGCGACCACCGATATGACCGACGGTCACTGCTTCGTAATGCCGGTGCGTCGGCGGACAGGCTGCCGGTTGTCGCCTGAATGGGCGAAAGGCTGGTGATTCTGCCGACTCGGCCGATATTGCCGCCGCCATAGCATCGGACCTCCCCATATCCACGCTTGAGAATGGAGGGCAGGTCTGATGCGCACCGTCCTGCTGACCGTCACCGCCGCCCTGGCGCTGACCGCCGCACCAGCCGCCGCGGGCTTCGCGGAGCAGCCGCCCGCCGCTGCCGTACGGCGGCCCATCGTGTTCCTGCACGGCGCGGCCGGCTCCGCCGCCCAGTTCGAGACCCAGGCCAAACGATTCGCTGGCAACGGCTACCCGGTCGAGATCATCGACGGCATCGACTACGACTACTCGTTCGGCGCGGAGAGCAGCACCGCCGTGCTGAACCGCCTGGAGCAGCGGATAGACCAGCTCCGCGCGCAGACCGGGGCGACCCAGGTCGACCTGGTCGCCCACTCGCTGGGCACCTTCCTGAGCCACACCTTCCTGCGTACGCGGTCCCGCGCGGCCAAGGTCGCCCACTACGTCAACCTCGACGGCGCGACCGCGCTGAGCCGCCCCGGCGGCGTGCCGACCCTGGCCATCTGGGGCGAGGGCAGCACCACCCGACGCATCTGGGGCGCCACCAACGTGTACCAGAGCGGCCAGTCCCACACCCAGACGGTGACCTCGACGCAGAGCTTCACGCAGATGCACCGCTTCTTCACCGGCGCGGACCCCGCCACCACGGCGGTCGTGCCCGAGACCGGCCCGATCACGCTGTCCGGCAGGACGGTGCTGTTCCCGTCCAACGCGGCCGCTGTCGGGGCACGCGTCGACGTGTACGCGATCGACGCCGCCACCGGCCGCCGCCAGACCGCCGCGCCCGCCGCCCGGTTCACGATCACCGCCGACGGCACGTTCGGCCCGTTCACCGCCGGGCCGCAGGCCCGCTACGAGTTCGCGATCGTGCACACCGGGGGCCACACCCAGCACCACTACTTCCAGCCGTTCGAGCGCACCGACCGGCTGCTGCGGCTGCTCACCAACCGGCCCGGCGAAGGCATCAGCGCCCGGGTGCCCGTCGACCCGCGGCACAGCGCGATCTCGCTCACCCGATACAAGGAATGGTGGGGTGACCAGGGAGCCGACAGCGACCACCTGACCATCGGCGGCGTCGACATCCTCAACGCGGTCACCGCGCCGCGCGACAAGCGCGCCATCGGCCTGTTCGCCCACGACCAGCTCGTCGACCAGCGCACCGACCTCAGCACCGCGCTGGCCGACTTCGACGAGGTGTTCATCAGCGCCGCCGACGTCTACATCCCCGCCTCCGCCGACGCCTCCGGCACGATCGCCGTGACCATCCAGTCCCGGGCCGGCGGCGGCACCCAGCACTTCACCGTCCCGAACTGGCCCTCGCCCACCGACCGCGTCACCATCAACGCCCTCGACCGCTGACCTGGCGGGAACGCGTCACGCCGAACCGGGTGCGGGCAGACGTGGCCCGCCGCGGTTCGGCGTACGCTGAGCGCGTGGATCAAGAGGATCGTATTGCCCTGTTCCTTGACTACGAGAACCTGGCGATCGGCGCCCGTGAACACCTCGGCGGGATGACGTTCGACCTGCGCCCCATCGCCGACGCGCTCGCCGAGCGCGGCCGCGTCGTGGTGCGCCGGGCGTACGCCGACTGGTCCTACTTCGACGAGGACCGCCGCCTGCTGACCAGGTCACATGTTGAGCTGATCGACATTCCGCAGCGCATGGGCGCCTCGCGCAAGAACTCCGCCGACATCAAGATGGCCGTCGACGCGCTGCAGCTCGCCTTCGAGCGCGACTACATCTCCACCTTCGTGTTCGGTACCGGCGACAGCGACTTCACCCCGCTGGTGCACAAGCTCCGCGAACTCAACAAACGCGTCATCGGCGTGGGCGTCGAGCAGTCGACCTCGGCGCTGCTGCCACCGGCCTGCGACGAGTTCCTCTACTACGACCGGCTCGAAGGCGTCGAGGTCCGGCCCGCGCGCACCCGGGGCGGCCGGACGCCCGCGCAGGCCCGGCCGCAGGAGGCCACCCCTCAGCCGGTCGAGCAGGAGCTCGAACCGCAGGCACCCGCCGACGAGCCGGCCCGCGACATGGACGGCCTCGCGGTGTTCGTCGCGCAGACCGTAGCCGGGCTGGAGGGCAGCTCGGGCGGTGCGGTGACCGCCTCGACACTCAAGCGCACCCTGCTGCGCAAGGACCCGACGTTCACCGAGGGCGACTACGGCTTCCGCACCTTCGGGGAGCTGCTGCGTTATCTCGCCGGCCGGGACGTCGTCGAGTTGGGTGAGGGACCCGCCAAGGGGGATCCGGAGGTGTCACTGCCCGAGCACGGCGGGCCGGAGGCCGAGTTCGGGCTGCTGCGCGGCGTCGTGGCCGACCTGAGCCGCAGCTCGGGGCCGGTGGCGCTGTCCGGGCTGAAGAACCACCTGCGCCGCGCGCAGCCGGACTTCAGCGAGAAGAAGCTCGGCTACCGGAGCTTCCTGCAGTTCTGCAAAGCCGCGGCCACCGCCGGGGTCGTGGACCTGCGCTGGGACACCGAGGCCGACGACTACCTGCTCACCAGTACGCCCCGTTAGCCGGCTGTTCTGTCGGTGGGAATGCGTAGCGTCGGACGGATGACGACCTTCGTGTTCATCCCCGGCGCGGGCGGCGACGCCTGGTACTGGCACCGCGTCGCCGCCGAGCTCACCGCACGCGGCCACGAGGCGATCAGCGTCGACCTGCCCGCCGAGGACGACAAGGCAGGCCTTCCGGAGTACGCCGACGCGGTCGACGCGGCCGTGGGAGAGCGCGCGGAGCCGGTGCTGGTCGCGCTGTCCCTGGGCGGGTTCACCGCAGCGGCGGTGGCGGCCCGCCGTCCGGTGGCCGGGATCGTGTTCGTCAACGCGATGATCCCGCTGCCCGGCGAGACGGCCAGCGCGTGGGGTGAGGTCACCGGATCCGCCGAGGCGCGGCGCGAGCTGGCCCTGCGGCAGGGCAGGGACCCCGACGCCGATGTCGACCTGCGGGCCGACTTCTTCCAGGACGTGCCGGAAGACCTCATCGCGTACGCCCTGAGCCACGACCGCGACGAGTCGGAGCGCATCTTCGGGGACCCGTGCGTGTTCGAGGCCTGGCCGGCGGTGCCGATCCGGGTGCTCACCGGCCGCGACGACCGCATGTTCCCGGCCGTGTTCCAGCAGCGCGTCGCCCGCGAACGGCTCGGGGTCGAGGCGGAGCTGTTGCCGGGCGGTCACCTGGTCCCGTTGAGTCACCCGGTGGAGGTCGCCGACCTGGTCGAGCGGTCCGGGACGGCCTCCACGGCACCCGATTGCGCTACTGATTAGGTAGCTGAGCTGGGGTTATGCGGGAGTGCCCGGAGTGAATCGGATTCGGGTATCGGCAGGTGGTGATGATGTGACGGGGGACAACCGACCCCGATTTGCATGCCGCCGGAGGGGCCGCGTAATGTTCTCTCTGCCAGCGAGGAACGGACAAAAACACCGGGGCTGAAATGCTCGGGTGGAGGCCGGATCGCTTGGCCGCCCGGAGTGGGGCGGACCCCGGTTAGGGGGCCGCGAAACC
>NZ_JAAOTJ010000011.1 GCF_011297335.1 Catellatospora methionotrophica
CCCGCCGCGAAGACGTCACGACACGCGGTCCTACCAGCCCCCACCACAAATGTGTGGGACCTTCACGCCCGACACTCACCCCGCCGATCACAAACCAACACCAACCCGAACCAGACACCCTCTTAAAGAGTCGCGCCGTCGAAGGGGTCCTGAGGCCGCGACTCTTTAAGAGTTGCGACAGGTGAGGCGGGCGCGGGGCGCGGGGGGTGGTCATCGGCCCGCCTTTCGGAGAAGGGTGTGGGTTACTCGGGTGAGGTCGCGGGCGAGGGAGTCTGCGTCGGTGTGGAGGAGGTGGCCGTGGCGGACGACCAGGGCGCCGCCGACCAGGAGGGCTTCGACGCGGGCGGGTGGGCCGAAGACGAGGGCGGCGACCGGGTCCTCGATGCCCGCGTGGCCGAGGTCGTCGATGCGCCAGAGGGCGACGTCGGCCAGGCGGCCGGGTTCGAGGGTGCCGAGTTCGGCGTCGCGGCCCAGGCAGCGGGCCCCGCCGGTGGTGGCCAGGGCGAGCGCCTCGCGGGCGGTCAGCGCGGCCGGGCCGCCGCGCAGGCGGGCCGCCAGCAGCGCCTGGCGCAGTTCGGGGCCCAGCTCACCGGCCTCCTGCGAGGCCGCGCCGTCGACGCCGAGGCCGACCGGCGCGCCCGCGTCGAGCAGGTCGCGCACCCGGGCGATGCCCGCGCCGAGGCGCGCGTTCGAGCTGGGGCAGTGCGCGACGCCGGTGCCGGTCGCGCCGAGCCGGGCGACCGCGTTGTCGTCGAGGTGTACGCCGTGCGCGAGCCACACGTCCTCGCCGAGCCAGCCCAGCTTCTCCGCGTACTCGACCGGCGTGACGCCGAAACGCTCGCGGCAGAACGCGTCCTCCTCGACGGTCTCGGCCAGGTGCGTGTGCAGGCGTACGCCGTGCGCGCGGGCCAGGGAAGCGGCCTCGCGCATCAGGTCGGAGGTGACCGAGAACGGCGAGCACGGCGCGACCGCGACGCGGACCATCGCCGAGGGCGACGGGTCGTGGTGCCGCTCGATCGCGGCGGCGGTCGCGGCCAGCGCCGCGTCGGTCGACTCGACGACACTGTCCGGCGGCAGCCCGCCCTGCGACGTGCCGAGATCCATCGAACCCCGACAGGCATGCAGCCGTACGCCGACCGAAGCCGCCGCCTCGACCTGGGTACCGATCAGGTCCCCGGAGCCGCGCGGGAAGACGTAGTGGTGGTCGGCGGCGGTGGTGCAGCCCGACAGCGCGAGCGCGCCCAGCCCGGCGCTGGTGGTGACGTACACGAGTTCGTCGTCGAGCCCGGCCCACACCGGATACAGCTCGACGAGCCAGTCGAACAGGTTGCTCTGCTGGGCCAGACCTCGGGTGGCCCACTGGTAGAGGTGGTGGTGGGTGTTGACCAGGCCGGGCGTGGCCAGGCAGCCCCGGCCGTCGATGACCTGGTCGGCGGGGCCGTCGAAGTCCCCCGGCCCGACCTCGGTGATCCGGTCGCCGTCGACGACGAGGTGCCCGCGCGGATACTCCGCGCCCGCCGCGTCGACGGTCGCGATGGCGCAGCCGTTGATGACGGTCCTCATCGGCTCCCCGCCCCGTCCGGGCCGGCCGCTGCCGCGCCGGGCTCGCTCGCCGTGGCCGCGGCCAGGCGTACCGCATCCATGATCTTCTCGTAGCCCGTGCAGCGGCACAGGTTGCCCGCCAGCGCCTCGCGGATCTGGGGGTCGGTGGGGCGGGGCACGCGGGCGAGCAGGTCATGCACCGAAACGATCAGGCCCGGCGTGCAGAAGCCGCACTGGACGGCCCCGGCCTGCAGGAATGCCCGCTGCACCGGGTCGAGGTCGCCCTCGGGCGCCAGCCCTTCGACGGTACGCACGTCGCGTCCGGCGGCCTGACCGGCGGCGACCAGGCAGGCGCAGACCGCCGTGCCGTCTAGGTACACCGTGCAGGAGCCGCACTCGCCCTGCTCGCAGGCGTTCTTGCTGCCGGGCAGGCCGAGCCGCTCGCGCAGCACGTAGAGCAGGCTCTCGCCCTCCCAGACGTCGTCGGCGGTCCGGCTCGTGCCGTTGACCGTGCAGGTCACCCGCATAGGTCCCTCCAGGCCCAGGTCAGGGTGCGCCGGGCCAGCACGGCCAGCGCGTGGCGGCGGTACGCGGCGGTGCCGCGCACGTCGTCGATCGGCGACGCCGCCTCGGCGACCAGCTCGCCGAAGCGCCGCGCAACGCCGGGTTCCAGCGCGGCGAGGGTGTCCCAGGGCAGCTCACCGGCGGCGTACAGCTCGGCGTCGGTCGCCCGGCGCGGCGTCGGCGCGGCCGAGCCGATGCCGGTGCCGACGGCGCGGCGGCCGGGGTGCAGAGCCAGCGAGAACGAGCTGACCGCGATGACCATCGCGTTGCGGGTGCCGATCTTCGAGAACTGCTCCGGGCCGTCGGCGGGCCGCACCCACACGGCCGCGATCAGCTCGTCGGGGGCGAGCACGCTGCGTTTGGGCCCGGTGAAGAACCCGTCGACGGGCACCAGCCGGGTGCCGCGCACCGAGGCCAGCTCGACGTGGGCGTCGGCGGCCAGCAGCGGCGGGTGGCCGTCCCCGGCGGGCGAGGCCGAGCCCAGGTTGCCGCCGAGGGTGCCCCGGTTGCGGATCTGCGGCGAACCGACCGTGCGCGCGGCCATGGCCAGGCCCGGCAGCCGGTCGCCGAGCTCCTCGATGATCCGGGTGTACGAGACGCCCGCGCCGATGCGCAGCAGCTCGCCGTCCAGCGACCACGTGGTCAGGTCGCCGATGCGGGTCAGGTCGAGTAGCACGCCCGGCCGCCGCCGGTGGAAGTTCAGCTCGACCATCACGTCGGTGCCGCCCGCGATCGGCACGGCGTCCGGCCGCTCCGCCCTGATCGCCAGGGCGTCGGCCCAGGTCGGTGGGGTAAGAAAGTCCATCAGGCCGCTCCCAGGTCCCACGCTAGCCCCGGCAGGGGTGCGTCGTCGCGCAGCACGGTGCCTTCGATCAGGCCGTACGGGCGGTCGGCCGCGACGTAGACCGCGTCCGGGTTGTCCAGGCCGAACGGGGACAGGTCGACCAGGAAGTGATGCCGGTTCGGCAGCGCCAGCCGCACCTCGGCGACCTCGGGCACCCGCTCCAGCACCCGCTCCCCCATCGCGTACAGGGTCTGCTGCAGCGAGCGGCTGTACGTGTCGGTGAACGCGCCGACCAGGCCCTCGCGGATCGCCGCGAACGCGGCATTCCAGTCGACGTCGAGCGTGGCGAAGCGCCAGCGGGCGTCCACGGCCGTGGCCAGGATGCGGTCGTCGGCCTCCGGCAGCGTCGTGTACTGATCGCGCGGGAAGCCCTTGAACATCGAGCCGGTCGTGTTCAGCAGCGTCAGCCCGTGCAGCCCGCCGACGGCCCAGGCCTGCCCGGCGGTCGCGGTCAGGGTCGCGGAACGCACCTCGTCCCCGGCGCGGGCGAACGTGTGGCCGCCGAGCCGCCGCCAGCCGTACGCCTCGACGTGCACCTGCGCCCGGTCGATCGGCCCGGTCACGAAGTGGCGGGCCAGCCGCAGCCCGAACTCCTCGATGCCGGCGAAGCCGTCGCGGGCGAACGCGTACACCGTGTTCTTCTGCGTGTCGGTGGGCAGCACGTCGGCGTTGTCGCCGGTCAGGTGCGTGGCGTCGAGGCGGCCCGCGAGGCGGGTGCTGACGTTCAGGTCGGTCAGCTCGTGGCGCGGCCCGTCGCGGACCACGGTGACCAGGCGGCACTCGGCCTTGCCGTACCGGTTCGGGCCAAGGCGGATCGTCATCAGGACCCCCGGTAGGTGGTGTAGCCGAACTTGCTCAGCAGCAGCGGCACGTGCAGGTGGCGGTCGGGCTCGGTGACGTCGAAGACCACGGTCACCTCGGGGAAGAAACTGCCCAGCCCCTGGTACGCGGCGACGTCGAAGCGCAGCCCGTAGCGGCCGACCAGCCACTGCTCGGGGGGCACCCAGTCGGCCAGCCGCCCGTCGGCGTTCGTGGACCCGGTCGCGACGGTCACCCAGCCGTACTGCCCCAGCCGCTGCAACGTCACCTGCACGTCGGCGGCCGGTTCGCCACGGCAGGTGTCCAGCACGTGCGTCGACAGGGTCATCGCGCGCTTCCCCTCATGTCCCGAACAACCGGTCGAGACGCAGCAAGGTGATCGCTGTCAGCTCGCGGCGTACCACGTCGCGCTCGGCGGCCTCGTCGTTGCGCAGCCGCTGCCGTGCCGAGGCGAGCATCTCGTCGGCCGTCCGGCCGCTGGCGAAGATCAGGAACACGTGGCCGAAGCGGTCCTCGTACGCCCGATTGGCCTCGACCAGTTCCTTCGCGGTCCGCTCGTCGGCGGACGCGGCACCGGACTGCTCGCGGCGCGACCACGCCGCCTCCCGGCCCTCGCCCACCGCCCGCTCACCGATACGCGGGTGCGCGTCGAGAGCTTCCCGCACGTCCGGCCAGGTCAGCGCGCCGACCGCCCCGGCGGCGACCTCGCGCAGCTCACCGAGATCCGCGTACGGCCGCCCGGCAGCCACCGCCCGCGCCCACGCACTCGACGCGTTGCAGGCCAGCAACTCGCGTACGGCGTCCGGCGCGGGCAGAGCGTTGAACTCGGCCGCCGACATGGAATGAGTCAACTGCCCTACCCCCTGGCGGTGAAGGGTGAGAAGGACCGAAACTGCAACAAAGCCTGGCTAGGCTCTTTGGAGGTTACGACAAAGGCGGTGCCCATGCGGCTACGTGACGTGCTGGAACAGCCCGGTGTCCGGCTGCCGGTGCTCGCCGGGGAGGGCGAGTTGGACCGCCCCGCCCACCTCGCGTACACCACCGACCTGCTCGACCCGGCCCGTTACCTCGCGGGCGGCGAGGTCGTGCTGACCGGAATGATGTGGCGGCGGGAACCCGCCGACTCGGAGCTGTTCGTCGCCGCGCTGGCCGGGGCCGGGGTGGCCGCGCTCGGCGCGGGCGAGGCGCTGCTCGGCCCGGTCCCCGCCGACCTCGTCGAAGCCTGCCGCCGGCACCGGCTGCCGCTGTTCGCGGTGCCCGCCGAGGTGTCGTTCCGCGAGGTCACCGACCGGATCAACACGGTGCTGTGGGCCGAGCGCGAGGCCGGGGCGCTGGCCGCCCGCAGCCGCCGCCGCGGCATGGTCGCGACGCTCGCCGCCGGTGCGGACCTGGCCGAGGTGTGGCCCGCCACGGGAGCCTGGGTGCTGACCAGCACCGGCCGCGTCATCGTCGGCGACCCCGAAGACACGCCCCGCGACCTGGCCATCGGGCGGCGGCTCGCGACCGCGTTCCTGCGCGCGGACACCCTGCCCGCCCGCTGCCGGATCGGCGACCGGGACTTCCACCTCGACGCCCCCGGCCCGACCGCGACCCCGGGCACCCGGTTCGTCGCCTGCGCCGACCCCACCCTGCTCGAAGAACTCGTCGAGCTGACCGCCCTCGACGCGGCCCGCTCCGAACGCGCCCGCCGCATCGAACGCCGCCTGGCCGTCCACCTCGCCGCCACCCTCACGAGCGCCGCCGACCCACCCGAACTAGCCGCCGCCCTCCACGCCTGCGGCCTCCCCCTCACCGGCCCCTACACCGTCCTTGTCGCCACCCTCCCCGCCTCCGCCTCGCGCTCGGGCGCGGGTTCGGGTTCGGGTTCGGGTTGCGGTTTCGGGGAAACCGCAGGAATCGGGGCGGTGAAGCGTGCGGTTTCCTCGAAACCGCACGACGCGGACGGTGTAGCCGTCGCGGTCGTGGAGGAGATGGTGCCGGGGGCTGCTGTCGCGGTGGTGGGCGGGGAGGTTGTCGCGGTGGCGGCGGACGTGGGCAGGGTCGGAGGGCTGCGGGAGGCGGGTCGGCATCTGACGACGGCGGCGCGGGGGACGCGGTTCGCGGCCGGGTCGAGTGAGGCGGCGGGGGTCGCGGAGCTGCCCGCGGCGCTGTCGCGGGCCAGGCACGCGCACCGGTATGCGGTGGAGCAGCGGGATCGGGTGGCCGTCATCGGCAGCGACGAGCTGGCCTCACATGACCTGCTGCTGGCAGGGGTGCCCCGGGCGACCCGGCAGGCGTTCGCCGACCGGCTGCTCGCGCCGCTGCGGGCCTACGACGCCGATCACCACGCAGACCTGGTACGCACCCTGCAGACGTTCCTGGCCTGCGACGGCTCCTGGACCCGCTGCGCCGCCGAGATGCACCTGCACGTCAACACGCTGCGCTACCGCATCCGCCGCATCGCCGACCTCACCGGCCGCGACCTCGACCGCTTCACCGACCGCGTGGACCTCTACCTCGCCCTGTGCCTCGACACCTGACCCGGTCAGGCGCGGACGGAGTCCAGGGCCTCGGCGGTCAGGGCGACCGAGCGCAGGCGGGCCTCGCCGGTGGCGTGGTGGGCGACGATCAGCTCGTCGGCCCCCGCCTGCCGGGCGAACGCCTCCAGGTAGTCGCGGACCTGCGCGGGCGTGCCGAGGGCGGCGTACTGGAGCATCTGGTCGACGTGCGCCCCCGCGCCCTGCGCCAGGAGCTGGTCGGCCTGCTCGTCGGTGAACGTCTGGCCCCGCCCGAACAGTCCCGTGGCGAACGCCCGCCGGGTGCCCTGGAACTGCTCCCTCGCCTCGGCGGTCGTGTCGGCGGCGACGACATTGACCCCGGCGATCACGTACGGCCGGTCGAGCTGCTCGGACGGCCGGAACTCCCGCCGGTACGCGGCCACGGCGGCCTCCAGGGCCTGTGGCGCGAAGTGCGAGGCGAACGCGTACGGCAGGCCCAGCGCGGCGGCCAGCGTCGCGCCGAACATCGACGAGCCGAGGATGTACAGCGGCACGTTCGAGCCCTTGCCCGGCACCGCGTCCACGCCGGGGATACGCGACCTGCCCGCCAGGTACGCCTGCAGTTCCAGCACGTCGTTCGGGAAGCCCTCGGCCGACTGCGCGTCACGGCGCAGCGCGCGCATCGTGTTCTGGTCCGAGCCCGGAGCCCGGCCCAGTCCGAGGTCGATGCGGCCGGGGTACATCGCGTCGAGGGTGCCGTACTGCTCGGCGATGGTCAGCGGTGTGTGGTTGGGCAGCATGACGCCGCCCGCGCCGAGCCGGATCTCGCGGGTGAACGTGCCGACGTGCGCGATCAGCACCGCCGGCGCCGACGAGGCGATGCTGGGCATGTTGTGGTGCTCGGCGTACCAGACGCGCCGGTAGCCGTGCTCCTCGGCGGTGCGGGCGAGTTCGACGCTGGCCGCGATGCTGTCGCGCGCGGTCTCGCCGGGGCCGATGCGGGCCAGGTCGAGGATGGAGAGCGGGATCGTCATGCGGCCGTCCTTCTGACGTGGCGGGCACCGGCCGGACCGGGCCGGTGCCCGGCGGGACCTGGCACGGTCCCGCCGAGCGTGGCCGGTGATCCCGGTCGGCGTGAAACGGAGCACTTGCTCCGCCTGCCCTACGACCGTAGCACCGAAGCGGAGCAGCCGCTCCGGTAGGGTGTGTGCATGACGTCACCCCCGGCCGCCACCCGCAGCGATGCCGCCCGTAACCGGGTGCGGCTGCTCGACGCGGCGGCCGGGTTGATCACCGAGCGCGGCAGCGACGTCGACGTACGCGAGATCGCCCGCCGGGCCGAGGTCGGCATGGGCACCCTGTACCGCCACTTCCCCACCAAGGAAGCCCTGCTCGACGCGGCACTGGAGCACGTGTTCACCTCCTGGGCCGCCGCCGCGTCGGCCGCGCTGACCGGCCGGGCCTGGTCGGACCTGAGCCGTTTCCTGGGCGACGCCCTGACCCGGCAGACGGCCTCCCCCGGCCTGCTCGACGCGTACTGCCAGGCCCTGCCCGGCCAGGCTGGGAACACCGCCCGCCAGCACTGCCGCCAGCAGGTCGGCCCGCTGATCGCGGAGCTGGTCCGCGCCGCCCACGCCTCCGGCGACCTGCGCCCCGACATCACCGCCGAGGACGTGTCCCTGCTGCTGGTCGCGCTCGGCCGCATAGCCCCGGTCGTGCCGGAGCCGTCCTGGCGCCGCATCCTCCACGTATCCCTGGACGGCCTGCGCGCCTCATCAGCCACACCCCTCCCCCACCCCTAACCCCGCCCCGCCTACCCGCCCGGCCCCCGCCAGAAATAGACGCTGGCCTATCTCATCGAGATTTAGCCCCAAAAATTCGATGAGATAGGCCAGCGTCTATTTAAAACGGGGTGCGTCGACCATTCGCCGGGAAGGAGCCGGTGGGTCAGGCGCCGCCGCCGAGGACGGCGTCGCTCTCGGCGGTCTCCTCGGCTGGGGGGCGGTGCTTGTGGAGGAGGGCGGAGACGGGGGTGCCGGTGTCGTTGACGCGGAGCACGAACGGGCGCTGCGGGGTGTAGCGGATCGCGGTGACCGAGGACGGCTCGACCGAGATGCGCTGGAACAGGTCCAGGTGCATACCCAGCGCGTCGGCCACGATCGCCTTGATCACGTCACCGTGGCTGCACGCCAGCCACACCGCGTCCGGGCCGTGCGACTCGGTTATCCGGGCGTCCCAGGCGCGTACGGCGGTGACGGCGCGGTTGGCCATGGCCGCCATCGCCTCGCCGCCGGGGAACACGACCGCGGCGGGGTGGTGCTGCACGGTCGACCACAGCGGGTTGTCGGCGAGCTCCTTGAGCGAGCGCCCCGACCATTCGCCGTAGCCGCATTCGCGCAGGCCCTCCTCGGCCACCGGGACGACGCCGGGCAGGGCGAGTTCGAGGGTCTGCTTGCAGCGGACCAGGGGGCTGCTCAGCACGACGGCCAGCGGCAGCCCGGCGAGCCGCCCGCGGGCCTGTTCGGCCTGGGCGACGCCGAGTTCGTCCAGCTCGACGGGCAGGTCCCCGGCGAGGATGCCGTCGGCGTTGGCGGTGGTGCGTCCGTGCCGCAGCAGCAGTAGCGTGGCCACGATCGCCAGCCTAGGTCGCGGAGATGGTGTTCGTGGCGAGCAATGCGATGATCGCACCACCCAGGATCACCCGATACCAGACAAAGGCCATCAGTGAGTGATGGGCGACGAACTTGAGCAGCCAGGCGATCGAGGCGTACGCCACGAGGAAGCTGACGACCGTGCCGACGATCAGCGCGGCGTTGCTGACGGCCGGGCTGCCCACCGCCTCGGGTAGCTCGTAGATGCCGGCGGCGACGAGCGCGGGCACGCCGAGGAAGAACGACAGCCGGGTGGCGGTGACCCGGTCGATGTCGCGCAGCAGGCCGGTGGTGATTGTCGCGCCGGAGCGGGAGACGCCCGGGATCAGGGCCAGGCACTGGGCGAAGCCGATGACGATCGTGTCGACCAGGCGCAGCTGCTTCTCGCCGCGGGTCTGGGTGGCGGCGTACTCGGCGAAGGCCATCACGCCGCTCCACACGATCAGCGCGCCCGCCACGAACCACATGCTGCGCAGCGGGCCGGTGATCCAGTCCTTGGCCAGAAAGCCGACGATGCCGATCGGGATCGAGCCCGCGATGACGTACCAGGCGAACTTGTAGTCGAAGATCTGGCGGGCCTCGGCCGAGAACAGGCCCTTGAACCAGGCTCCGGCCAGGCGGGTGATGTCCTTGAAGAAGTACACCAGCACCGCCGCGATCGCTCCGATCTGGATCACGGCGGTGAAGGCGGTGACGGCGGGATCGTCGATCGGCAGGCCCATCAGCTTCTCGGTGATGGTCAGGTGTCCCGTTGAGGAGATCGGGAGGAATTCGGTGATCCCCTCCACGATGCCCAGGACGATCGCCTGCCAGATCTCGATCTCCACTTAGTCTCCCAGTCCGCTCTCCGCGTACGCTTCGGCCACCGTACGCAAGGTCTCCCTGCCGGAGTCGGCGTCTGCGACGAACAGCGCCAGCGACAGCGTAGTCACGCCCGATTCGGCGAACTCACGCAGGCGTCGCGCGATGCGGTCCTTGGGGCCCAGCAATGAGGTGCGGTCGATGAACTCCATCGGGATCGCCGCGGCGGCGTCGCGCTGGCGCCCGGCCAGATACAGCTCCTGGACCTGCGCGGCGGCCTCGCCGTAGCCCATGCGGGTGGCCAGCTGGTTGTAGAAGTTCTGCTGGCGGCTGCCCATGCCGCCGACGTACAGCGCGGCGTAGGCGCGCACGAGTTCGGCGCACATCTCGACATCGTCGCCGATGACGACGGGCACGCTGGGCACGATGTCGAAGCCGTCGAGGGTCTTGCCGACCTTGGCGCGGCCCGCCGCGATCTGGCCGAGCTGCTCCTGGGCGAACTCGGGCGCGTAGAACACGGCGAGCCAGCCGTCGGCGATCTCGCCGGCCAGTTCGAGGTTCTTCGGGCCGACCGCGGCGAGGTAGACCGGGATCTCGGTGCGCAGCGGGTGGAAGTTCAGGCGCAGCGCCTTGCCGGGGCCGTCGGGCAGCGGCAGGGTGTGGAACTCGCCCTCGTAGGTGACCTGCTTGCGCGACAGCGCGAGCTTGACGACGTCGACGTACTCGCGGGTGCGGGCCAGCGGCTTGGCGAAGCGCACGCCGTGCCAGCCCTCGGAGACCTGCGGGCCGGACACGCCCAGGCCGAGCCGGAAACGGCCGCCGGACAGCGTGTCGAGGGTCGCGGCGGTCATTGCGCTGGCGGCGGGGGTGCGGCCGGGGATCTGCATGACGGCGCTGCCGATGTCGATGCGCTCGGTCTGCGCGGCGATCCAGGACAGCAGGGTCGGCGAGTCCGAGCCGTACGCCTCGGCCGCCCAGACCACCGCGAAGCCGAGCTGGTCGGCCTCCCGCGCCAGGGCCAGCAGGCTGTCGGGCGTGGACCACGGCGTCAGGTAGCCGATGTTGAGACCGAGTCGCATGGTGACCTCCGTTGGCCGGGCCGCGTCGGTGGCGGTGGCCCCAGGTTACCGAGTAGTAAGAATCATGGGAAGGATGACCCGTGTCTCAGGCCGCCGGCACCCGCGACGGCACCGGCACACGCGCCACCGCGCCCCCCGGAGCTGCCGGAACAGCCGGTACGAGCGACGGCGGGCGCTTCGCGGCCAGGTCCTCGACCCAGCCGAAGCACAGCACCGCGCCGAGCGTCAGCACCGCCCCGACCGCGATGGTGAGCAGCGGCGGCCCGGCCAGCGCGCCGAGCAGCCAGGTGCCCAGCGCGATCATCGGCAGCTGCCACACGTAGACGGTCACCGCCCGCGCGTTGAGCAGCGCGACCGCCCGGCGCACCGGCTCCACGGCGGTCACCCAGGCCAGCTTCGGCCGGGCGCGCAGGGCGACGAGCACCACGGCGGTGCCCCACAGCACCGGTACCAGCGGGTCCTGCAGGCCGTCCAGGTCCGTGGCGGCGCGCAGCAGCGCGGCCGCGCCCAGCGAGCCCGCGGCCGCCAGGCAGACCGGCCAGGTGAGCCGGTCCAGCAGGCCCGACTCTCGGGCGTACCCGAGCACCCAGGCCGTGCCGTACGCGGCGGTGCTCCAGACCACGTCGCCGATCCGCGAACCCGGCAGCGTGACCGCGGTCGACAGCAGCACGGCCGTGGCGAGCGGGGTCAGCAGCGTCGCCACCGGCGCGCGCTGGAACAGCCACCACAGCAGCGGGGAGAGCAGCACGAACCACAGGTAGACCCGCAGGTACCACAGCGTGATGACGAAGGCCGCGCCCCACTCGCTGCCCGGTGGGTTCACCAGCGGGAACACCCACGGGATGAGGTCGGTCCAGACGAACGGGTGCCAGCCGTGCAGCAGCATCAGCGGCACCGCGACCGCTGCCAGCATCCACAGCGGCGGCAGCAGGCGGCGCACCCGCGAACGGACCGTGCGCGCCGCGCCACCGCGCCGCAGCGAGACCGCGGTCAGGTAGCCCGCCAGGCCGAACATGACCCACATCGCGGGCAGCAGCGTGGTCAGCGCGCCCAGTGGAGCGGTGTGCTGGAGGAACACGCGCACGATCGCGGCGGCGCGGAGGGTGTCGATGTAGGGGCTTCGGGTACGGGCGGTGCCGGGTTCAGCGGGGCTGGCTGCGGCCGTACTGCTCCACATGATGGTTCGGCGCTCCTGGGGCTGGGTCGACCGGACACCTCAACCACAGCTCACTTCCCTCAAAGCCGGCTCGGTAAACCGTTGCCCGCGCGGTGTCGTACGCCACCCGCCGATCCCCGCCACGGTGTCAAGCCGAATACAGTTCACCCATGCAGCAACGACCGCTCGGCCGTAGCGGGCTGGTGGTCTCCCGCCTCGCCCTGGGCACCATGACCTGGGGTCTGGACACCGATCCGGACGATGCGGGCGCCCAGCTCAAGGCGTATGTGGACGCGGGTGGCACGCTGCTGGACACCGCCGACGTGTACGCCGACGGCGAGGCCGAAGCGGTGCTCGGCACGCTGCTGGACGCCATGGTGTCGCGCGACGAGGTGCTGATCGTGGCCAAGGCGGGGCTGCGGGCACGGGCCGACCGCCGGCACGACGGCTCACGCGGGCACCTGCTGCGTACCCTGGACACCACGCTGCGCCGCCTCGGCGTCTCCTATGTGGACCTGTGGCAGGTGCACGGCCAGGACCCGGACACGCCGTGGGAGGAGACGCTGTCCGCGCTCGACCACGCGGTCAGCTCGGGCCGGGCCCGCTACGCCGGTGTGTCGAACTTCTCAGGCTGGCAGACCGCCCGCGCCGCGACCTGGCAGCGGGCCTGGCCGGGGCGGGCCCCGATCGTGGCCACGCAGATGGAGTACTCGCTGCTCCAGCGCGGCATCGAGCGCGAGGTGCTGCCCGCGTCGGCGGCGCTCGGCCTGGGCGTGCTGCCCTGGTCTCCGCTGGGCCGAGGGGTGCTGACCGGCAAGTACCGCCACGGCCGCCCGGCCGACTCACGGGCCGCGTCGCCGCACTTCGAGCGCTCGGTGCTGCCGTACCTGCAGCCGCGCTGCTCGGCGATCGTGGAGGCGGTGGCGACCGCCGCCGACGGTCTGGGCGTGTCGGCCGCCGAAGTGGCCCTGGCCTGGGTACGTGACCGTCCCGGTGTGACGGCGCCCATCGTGGGCGCCCGCAACGTCGGCCAGCTCGTCGCCGCCCTCCAGGTCGAGGAGATCACCCTGCCCCCGGAGATCTCCCGCGCCCTCGACGACGTCTCCGCCATCGCCCACGGCTACCCCGAGCTGGACTGATCAACGTGCGGGAACGGGACGATCCGCCCGCACGCCGAACCCCGCCCTGCTTGCCTGACCTGGGGCGGAGGTGCACCATCGCTGTATGGACTACGAATACGCACCGCTGCGGTTGCCTCCGGATGTAGATCGGTTGACCGCCGCGGTGCGGCTCGCGATCCAGGCTGAGTACGGCGGCTGGGAACTGGCCCGCGTGCAGCTGATGAGGGACGGCACCCGCAAGGTGCTGCTCCGCCGGCCGCTGCGGGCCCTTCCCCTGCCCGGCCTCTCCGTCTGACGGCCTGACCGGCGCACTCCGCCGGGATCTCCGCAGGCGGGGACGGTGCTGACGTGGTGGCACTGCCCCCGCCGGCCGACGGAGCACGGGCCGGTCGCACTCCTGAACGATCACCTCGCGTAATTTGACGTACCCCGACGGTAATCTGCCGAACATGACAGGCATCGACATCCGTGAGGCCCGCCCGCGGGACGTCGTCGGACTGGTGAGCTCCGTGGCCAGCCTGTTCGCCGACGAAGCAGGGACCCGTGATCACACCCTCGACCGCCCGCCGCGGCAACGCGCGGCCACCGAACTGACGCTGGGGATCGCCGACGAGGACCGGCTCGTGCTGGTCGCGGCCGACGGCGACCAGATCGTCGGGCACCTGACCGGCACCGTCGCCGCCTCCGCCGCGATCCGCCCGCTGCGGGTGGCGACCCTGGTCGGCATGTACGTGTCCCCGGCGCACCGCGACGCGAACGTGGGCGCGCGCCTGGTCGCCGCGTTCCGCGCCTGGGCCGCCGAGCGGCACGCCGACCGCATCGCGCTCGACGGCTACCGCAACGACGAGTCCGCGGTGCGCTTCCACCGCCACCAGCGCTTCGCCCCGCGTACGCCCGTCCTGGAGACGACGTCCTAGCGGCCTCATACGCGGACGGCGCGCGCCCTTTCGGGGCGCGCGCCGTCGTCGGCTGGGTCAGGACGTCAGTCCTGGTCCTCCATGATGTCGCCGTTCAGGTGCTCGTCCAGGCGGGCCACCAGCTTGTCGGAGGCACCCAGGGTGAACGGGCCGTTGGCGTCGGTCTCCTCGAAGTCGTCGGGCTCCAGGGACTTGTCCACCTCGGCGACGGTGACGATGCCGTCCAGCGGCTCCAGCTCCGGGATGTCGAGGGCGGCCAGCGAGCCGTCGGAGCTCTGCAGCAGCTCCAGCACGGCGTCGGCGACCGAGGCCACCGGCTCGGAGTCGGCGTCGCTGAGACCGGCCTCACGGCGGGCCAGCTCGGCGGCGTTGATCAGCGCGGAGACGCTCGGGATCAGGTAGTCGCGCCGCTGGCGGACCGAGATCACCTTCGGGTGCGGGTCGGTCGGGGCCTGCTCGGCGGCGACGAGGTCGGCCATGAACCGGTCGGCCTTCTCCAGGTCGATCGGCTCGACCTCCCAGGGCAGCGGCTCGCCGTACGTCTCCGAGAGGGCGTCGTCGTAGGTGACGGCAGCGTTGTTGAACGCCACGTAGGCACGCCAGACGTCATCGCTGTCGACCTCACCCTTGGCGTCGCGTACAGCGGCCAGGTGCGCCCGGGCGGCGGTGATCATCTCTTCCAGCGCGGCCTCGACGGCGGCGTGGTTGTCGCTCATTACTCGGTTACTCCTTCATACGACGAGACAGGCCGGTTCCCGGCCGCGCACGACCGGGCCTAACTCTGCCGCAGGAACCTGTCCAGTACCCGCACGCCGAACTGTAGTCCCTCCACCGGCACGCGCTCGTCGATGCCATGGAACAACGCGGAGAAGTTCAGGTCCGGCGGCAGGCGCAACGGCGCGAAACCGAAGCAGCGGATGCCGAGCCGGGCGAACGACTTGGCGTCGGTGCCACCCGAAAGCATGTACGGGACGGCGTGCGCGCCGGGATCCTCGGCCTTGAGCGCCAGTGCCATCGCATCCACCAGCGCCCCGTCGAACCCGGTCTCCAGAGCGGGCTGGCGGTGAATCGACTCTATCTCCAGATCCGGCCCGAGCACCTGCGCCAACTGCTCGCGGAACAGCTCGAACTGCCCCGGCAGGGTCCGGCAGTCGATCGTGGCGCTGGCCCGGCCGGGGATGACGTTGTCCTTGTACCCGGCGCTCAGGCGGGTCGGGTTGGCGGTGTTGCGGATCGTCGCGCCGATCATGGTGGCGATCGGGCCGAGCTTGGCGATGGCCGCCTCGGGGTCGTCCGGGTCGATCTCGATCTGCAGCGCCTCGCCGACCTCCTCCAGGAAGGCCCGCACGGTCGGAGTGACCACGACCGGGAAGCGGTGCCGGCCGACCCGGGCGACGGCCTCGGACAGCGCGGTCACCGCGTTGTCGTCGTGCACGAACGAGCCGTGGCCGGGGCGGCCGGTGGCGTGCACGCGCAGCCAGTCGATGCCCTTCTCGGCCGTCTGGATCATGTACAGGCGCAGGTCGTTGCTGACCGTGTACGAGAAGCCGCCGACCTCGCCGATCGCCTCGGTGCAGCCCTCGAACAGGTCCCGGTGCTCGTTGACCAGGAACGCCGCACCCCAGTCGCTGCCCGCCTCCTCGTCGGCGGTGTACGCGAGCACGATGTCGCGCGGCGGCACGTAGCCGGTCCGCTGCCAGTCGCGCACGACGGCCAGCGTCATCGCGTCGAAGTCCTTCATGTCGACCGCGCCCCGGCCCCAGATGAAGTCGTCCTTGATCTCCCCCGAGAAGGGGTGCACCGACCACTCGCTCGCGTCTGCGGGGACCACGTCCAGGTGCCCGTGCACCAGCAGCGCCCCGCGCGAGGGGTCCGCGCCGGGGATGCGGGTGACCACGCTGGCGCGGCCCGGACGGCTCTCCAGCAGCTGCGGGTCGAGGCCGACCTCGCTGAGCTTGGTAGCGACGTACTCGGCGGCGCCCCGCTCCCCCGCACTGGTGGCCAGATCACCCGTGTTCGTGGTGTCGATGCGGATCAGGTCGCGGCAGAGGTCGATAACCTCGTCAGTGGCGGGCGTACGCATAAGGATCTTCCTACCAGGTCGGGCCGGAATGTCCCAGCGCCGAGGCGACCCGCTTCCCGGCCGCCGGAGAACAGGCTAGGCTGCCCTAACCCCGAGACCCGCTGGAGATCCCGTGACCGCCACCCGGCCCGACCCCGCCGGTGAGAGCTTCGCCGACCTGCTCGGCGGGCGACGTGCCGCGATCGACGCCACGCTGGGCCCGCTGGCCTTCGGCGTCGCCTTCGTGGCCGGCGGCGAGTCGATCGAGTGGGGCGTGGGGGCGGCCGTAGCGGTCACCGCGCTGATCGGCGTGTGGCGGGTGCTGCGCGGCGACAAGCTGCGGGCGGTGCTGGTCGGCCTGCTGGGCGTGGTCGTCGCCGCACTGATCGCGCTGCACACGAACCGGCCGGAGGACTTCTTCTTCATCCGCATCGCCACCAACGCCGCCAGCGCGCTGGCCTGGGCGGTCAGCATCGTGCTGCGCTGGCCGCTGCTCGGGGTGGTCGTGGGCACCGTGCTCGGCCAGCGCGGCTCGTGGCGGCGCGACCCGGCGCTGCTGCGGGCGTACAGCCGGGCGAGCTGGATCTGGGTGCTGCAGTACGTGCTGCGGCTGGCGGTGTGGCTGCCCCTGTACTGGATGGGCCAGGCCAAGGCGCTGGCGTTCAGCACGGTCGCGCTCACCTGGCCGGTCGTCGCCGCCTGCCTGGCCGTCAGCTGGTACGTGATGCGCAGGTCACTGCCCGATGGCCACCCCGGCCTGCGCCACCCGCAGCTCGACGGCACGCGGGTGAAGGTCTAGCCTGCCCCGGTGAGCCTGACCGTGGAGCCCCTGCACGCCCGCCCCCGGCCGCAGGAGCAGCTCGACCGGCTGTTCGCGGGCGGCTGGCCGGAGTTCATCTTCCACGACCAGGAGACCGCGCGGCACATCGGACGCGTCCGCGCGCTGTTCGCCGACCTGGAGCTGGTGCTGCTCGACGGCGACGAGCCGGTCGCGGCGGGCTGGGCCGTGCCGCTGTGCTGGAACGGCGAGGTGCCCGACCTGCCCACCGGGTACAACGACAGCCTCGCCCGTGCCCTGGCCGCTCAGGACGCGGGATCCACGCCGGACACGCACGCCGTGCTCGCCGCGCAGGTGCACCCCGACCGGCAGGGCGGCGGACTGGCCGCGCAGCTGCTCACCGCGCTGTGCGAGGACGCCGCGCGGCGCGGCCGGGGCCGGGTGATCTGTCCCGTCCGGCCGACGCACAAGTCCCGCTACCCGCTCACCCCGATCGAGCGCTACCAGGCGTGGACCCGCCCCGACGGCCTGCCGCGGGACCCGTGGCTGCGCACCCACGTCCGGATGGGCGCGCGGGTGCTGGCCGCCGCGCCGCGCTCGCAGGTCATCAGCGGGGCGGTCGCCGACTGGGAGAGCTGGACCGGCCTGGCGCTGCCCGACTCCGGCGACTACGTGATCCCGGACGGGCTGAGCACGCTGCGCGTGGACCGCGCGGCGGACACCGGCGTGTACGCCGAACCCAACGTCTGGGTCCGCCACCGCTGACTCCGGCTACGTTGCGCCACGGCTCGATAACACAAAGTTCATATACTAGCCATACGGATGTATGCGCAGTACTGCATACAGTGGTTCACTGGGCTTTGTGGACGGCGAGCCGACCACGCCGGTCGCCCGATCCGCCGTCGGCAGTCACACCGGACGGCGGCCCCGGCCCGGCCCGCACGTTGCGCAACGCGCTGGTCGGCTCGACGTTCCACGAACTCCCGCCGACCCGGCCGCGCCCGTGGTCAGTTCTCGCTGAGCCGGACCCCGCGACGGCTGAGGAACGCCAGCGAGCGCTCCAGCTTGTCCCGGTCCTCGGCGACGATCAGGTCCCCGGTCTCCCGGCCGTACGGGTCGAAGAAGCCGTCCTCGGCCAGCCGGTGCAGGAAGCCCTCCTGCTCGCGCTGCAGCACCGGGTCGGGTTCGGGCTGCCGGGGCGGGCGGGCGTACGCGGCGCGGTCCCGGTCGGCGTGACGCCGCTGGGCCGGGGCGGACCGGTGCCGTTCGACGAACGACGCGAAGTCCTGGATCTCCCGCACCGCCGCGGCGACGCCGGTGAGCGCCGCGTCGCCGTAGCGGTCCCACGGCGACACGGCGGCGTCGTGGGTCAGCGTCAGGTCCAGCACGCCGTCCAGCGCCATCGTGGCGATGCGCAGCGGGTTGGCCCAGACGATCCGGTTCGCGGACTCGTCGTAGCGCTGCCACGCCAGGTCGCGCAGGCTCTCGTGATCGACGTCGCCGTCGGGGGCGTCCCAGGTCCGCTCGCTGATGCGCAGCAGGGTCAGCGCGTCGTCGCGGAACCGCGTGTCGGAGCGCGCGGCTTCGGCGAGCATGCCGACCTCGTACACATGGGTCAGGGCCCGGACGGCTTCGATGAGTTCCGAGGATGTGGGCGCGTCACCCAGGTCGAGGGCGAGTCGGAGGAAGGCTCGGTCGGGTGCGGCAGCCTTGGGACGGGGCATGTGACGCCTTGCCATGGGTGATCATCTGCGTCCTGGCAGTATCCAGCATGGATCACCGGTAGCACCAGGAAACAATGTGGACCGCATCCGTACAGCTCCGCCATAGGGCGCTGACATGGGAAGACGTCAACCGGGCAGACCCGGCTGCGGGGCGGCCGGCGCCGCTCCGGCGGCCCGGGGAGCAACGGCCCGCGACCACGCCCTCTTTTCTGCCGGTTCGCACCGGTCGGCGGCCGGACCGGCGCGACGATGGGACGGTGACCGGCTGGGTGCTGCACGTCGACCTGGACCAGTTCGTCGCCGCGGTCGAGGTGCTGCGCCGCCCCGAGCTGCGGGGGCGGCCGGTGGTCGTCGGCGGCGACGGCGATCCGGGCAAGCGCGGCGTGGTCAGCACCGCCTCGTACGAGGCCCGCGCGTTCGGCGTGCACTCGGGCCAGCCGCTGCGCGTCGCCGCCCGCAAGTGCCCGGACGCGGTGTTCCTGCCCGTCGACGCCCCCGCGTACGAGACGGCGTCGGCGCTGGTGATGGCGGCCCTGCGGGACAGCGGCGCGGTGGTCGAGGTGCTCGGCTGGGACGAGGCGTTCCTCGCCCTGGACACCGTCGACCCCGAGGCCGCAGCGCGGGACCTGCAGCGGCGCGTGCGGGAGGCGACCAGCCTCGACTCCAGCGTCGGCATCGGCGACAACCGGCTGCGCGCCAAGCTCGCCACCGGGTTCGGCAAACCCGCCGGGGTGTTCCGGCTGACCCAGGCGAACTGGGACGAGGTGATGGGCGAACGCCCCACCGACGCGCTCTGGGGCGTCGGCGCGAAGACAGCCAAGCGGCTGGCCGTGCTCGGCCTTCGCATCGTGGCTGAGCTGGCCGCCGCCGATCCGCAGGTGCTGGCTGCCGCGTTCGGCCCGGCCACCGGCCCGTGGCTGGTCCGGCTCGCGCACGGCGAGGACGACACCCCGGTGACGGGTGCGCCCTACGTGGCGCGGTCGCTGAGCAAGGAGACGACGTTCCAGACCGACCTGGCCGACTGGGCCGACGTACGCCGGGAGGTGCTGGTGCTGGCCGCGCGGGTCGCGGACACCGTGGCTGAGCAGGAGCGACCGGTGGGACGCGTGGTGGTGAAGATCCGCTACGTCCCGTTCACCACCCGCACCCACGGCCACACCCTCGACGTCCCCACCACCGACCCGGCCGCCATCGAGCGCGCCGCCCTGGCCGCCCTCGACGCCTTCCCCACCGACCGCGAGGTGCGCCTCCTCGGCGTCCGAGCCGAGTTCACCCCACCACCCTGACCGCGCCTCCACCCTCCCACGCCACCACCCTCCACCAATAGACGTTGGCCTATCCAGATGAAAAAACGGTGATCACTTTCATCCAGATAGGCCAGCGTCTATCAAAAACGGGAGCGGCGAGCCGCCGTCGACCGGTTACGGGGGTCCAGCTGGGGGCCCTGAGCGCCGGGTTACTCGGCGGCTTCCTCCGAGGTGCGGCGTTCGGCGTAGAGGTCGGGGCCCTTCGCGGCGCGCAGGGTGCGGATGTCCGACTCGGCCAGGATCGCCTCCGCCTGGGCGTGGGGGTCGTCGCTGCCGACGGCCAGCTCCTCGGGCAGCAGCTTCTCGGCACGTGAGGTGGTGCGGTCCTCGTCCATGCCTGACGGCTACCTCGCCCGGGCGTCGCCTAAACCTCGCGGTCGAGGCTGGTCACCCGGTCGAGCAGGGCGTTCACGACGGCGCGGGTGTCGGCGTCGACGACCACGTCGACCGTCGGCCCGTCGGCGGGGTCGAGGTCGACGACGGTGTTGCCGCGGCTGGGACCGTACCCCGCGTCCACGTGGATCCGCGCGGGCTGCGTCGTGACCAGTTCGGGGTGCAGCACCGTCAGCACCGCGACCGCGTCGTGCACGGGCGTGACCGCGCCGAGGCCGTGGCGGTAGCCGCCGAGCGCCCGCGCGGTGAGCGCGCCGACCCGGCCGGACCCGGCGAGCACGGCGAGGTCGGCGTCGACGAGGCCGGTGCGCCGGGTGACGTCGAGCGGCACCAGGGTCGTCGGGACGGATACGCCGGGGTCGGTCAGCACCCGGTGGGCGGCCTCGGGGTCGAACCACACGTTGAACTCGGCGGCCGGGGTCATGTTGCCCGCGCCGATCGACCCACCCATCACGACGAGCCGGTCGAGCCGCGCCGCGAGCTGCGGATACATCGCGTAGAACAGGGCCACGTTGGTCATCGGGCCGACCGCGAACAGGGTCAGCGGCTCGGTGGAGGCGGCCACGGTCGCGGCCAGGAACGCGGCGGCGGGCCGGGGGTCGGCGGCACCGGGCGCCTCGGGGAGCACGACGCCGCCGAGCCCGCCGTCGCCGTGGGCGCCCTTCTTGGCGCTGACGGGTACGCGTACCAGCGAGCGGCCCGCACCGGCGGCGACCGGGACGTCGCCGCGCCCGGCCAGGGCGAGCACGGATCTGGCGTTGCGGGTGGTCAGCTCGATGCCGACGTTGCCGCCGACGGTGGTGACGCCGCGCAGGTCGAGTTCGGGGCTGGCGCAGATGGTGAGCAGGGCCATCATGTCGTCGATCCCCGGATCACAGTCGATCATCACAGCGCGCGCCATGCCGTCATCCTGCCCCATCGGGCGATCAGGCGCGGTCCTGTCGCGCTAGCGACGGCCGGTATGCCGATTCGGACGGTTGCCAGAGGCGTTGCGCGGCAACAGAGTTTCCCCGTGCCCGTACCCCGCTATGACGCCGCGCCGGTGGACCGCCCGTCCGGCCTGATCCCGCCCCCTGTCGACCTGTCCGGGGTGACCGAACTGCGCCTGCACGGCGTCGGCGGCACCACCGCGGAGGACCTGCTCGGCGACCTCGCCCCGCAGCAGGTCTCCGGTGACCGCATCGCCGGTTTCTACCGCACCGCCGACCTGCCCGCCCGCCACGTCGAGGCGTACTCGTGGGGCGGGCTGACCTCCCGCAGCGGCTCGCGGGTGCTGTGGCTGCTGCTGCTCCCGTTCGCGATGGCGAACCTGGCCGGGTGGATGTGCACGCCGAAGACCCACGGCTCGGGCTGGCGGTTCCGGCTGCACCGCACCTTCGTCCGCTGGGCGTCGCTCGGCCTCACCGTGAACGTCGTGCTGATCATGGCGATGGGCACCATGGAGCTGCTGGCCTACCAGTGCGGCGGGCGCGACGACTGCGCCGGGGACAACTGGCTGCTGAGCTGGCTGCGCAGCCCGCTGCTGGCCGAGTACGCCGGGCGGCGGGTGCTGATCGGCGCACTGGTGCCGGTGCTGTTCGTGGCGTTCCTGGCGGTGCTGACCGTGCGCAGCATCAACCGCTACGAGGAGGTGGACCCGCCGTACCAGGTGGGCCACAAGCCGCCCCGGGCCGCGACCAGCGCCGCCCAGCCGCGGCTGACGCTGGCCGACCGCACCTTCTGGGACGGCCGCCGCAGCGCGTTCGACCTGGGCTGCGCGCACGTCGCCGCGGCGCTGGCGTTCATCGCGCTGACGCTGGGCTTCGCCGGCCACGGCATGTTCTACGACGCTGACCTTCCGCCGATGGAGACCAGGTGGGCGCTGTACGCCACGATCGTCCTCGGCGGCGCGGCCGTGCTCGGCGCGCTGGTGGTGACCGCGCTGGACGAGTGCCGCCGGTGGGCGGCCGGACTGCTGATCGCCCTGGCGGTCGGCGCGCTGCTCGCCGCAGCGGTGTTCCTGCTGGCCCAGCCCGAGATGGGGCGGAACTGGGGTTACCTGCCGAACATGCGGTACACCAGCAACGCCGCCTTCGGCGCGATCTTCGGCGCGCTCGGGCTGACCCTGGTGTCCACGCTGCTCGGCGGGTGGAAGCGGGGCATCTTCTTCATCTTCGGGCCGTTCGTGGTGCTCGCGGTCAGTATCGCGCTGCTCAACGCGGTGATGCTGGGCGCGATGCTGCGCATCACCGACCTGTTCGGCGAGGTGAACTCGCTGTCGCTGGTGCCGGTGTTCCCGGCCGCGCCCGGCGAGCTGTACGTCTACCCGATCATCACCACGCTGCACCAGTACCTGACCCTGGTCCCGCTGGCGCTGATCGTGCTGTTCGGGATCTTCGAGCTGATCGCGTACTGGCGCGCGGGTGCGAGCCGCAAGGCCCGTGAGCAGGCCGAGAAGTTCTACGCCGTCGACCGCTACCCGCAGCCCGACGGTGAGCCCGACTGGTACGACAACGCGTCCGGGCAGCGGCGCTGGATCGCCGGCGTGGTGCGAGCCCGCAAGCTCGCGCAGATACCGCGTCACATCGACCGGCTGCTGACCGCGATGGCGGTCACCGGTGTGGTCCTGCTGATCGCGATCCAGATCCGCTACTGGGTGTTCCACCAGCTCCCCTGGGGCACCCAGTGGACGGTCACCGCGGGCAGCTACCTCACCGCGGCGCTGCCGATCCTGGTCGTACTGCTGCTGCGGCGCGGCTGGACGAACCTGGCCAGCCGCCGCCGCATCGGCGTGATCTGGGACGTGTGCACGTTCTGGCCGCGCGCGTTCCACCCGCTCGCACCGCCGTCGTACGCCGAGCGGGCCGTGCCCGAGGTGCAGCGGCGGCTGTGGCGGCTGCACAGCAACGGCGGCAAGACCGTCGTCGCCGCGCACAGCCAGGGCAGCGTCATCGCCGCAGCGGCCCTGCTGCAACGCGACAACCTGCCCGCCGACGGCCGCTTCGCGCTGGTCACCTTCGGCTCGCCGCTGCGCACCCTGTACGGGTGGGCGTTCCCGGCGTACTTCACCGACACGGTGCTGCGCTCGCTGGAGTCGCGGGTGCACGCGTGGCGCAACTTCTACTACGACACCGACTTCATCGGCGGCGCGGCACTGGCCACCGAGCCGGCACAGGACGTGGACGTCCTGCTACCCGATCCGGAGACCTGCTGGTACATCTACGGCCAGCCGCTGCCGCTGGCCCGGCGGCACACCGGCTACTGGGACGACCCGGCGGTGTGGCGGCAGGTCGACGAGCTGTCCGCCGCTCTGTCCGCCGGCCCGAAGGTGCCCGTGCAGCCCGGCCCGCCGATGACCGCCTCCGAGGTGGGGCTGTAGCCCGCTGAGGTCGGTGGCATGATCGCCGTTTGGGGTCGATATCTGTGGTCCAGCCACATGTCTTGACCACAAACGGCGATCATGACGGTGCGGCGGTCAGCCCTGGGCTGCGCCGCCGCGCGAGCCGTAGGCGGGGCCGAAGAAGACCAGCAGGGTCAGGTCTTCGGTGACGTCGACGAAGCGGTGCTCCTCGTGCGCCGGTACGAAGACGACCGAGCCGGGGCCGACGGCGGACTCGCCGCTCGGGGTGACGATCCGGGCCCGGCCTGCGGTGACCACGTAGACCTCGTCCTCGGTGTGCGGGCTCTGGTCGTCGAGGCCGCCCGCCGGGATGCAGTAGGTGCCCACGGACAGGTCCGGCGTCTTCAGGTGCTCCACCCAGTCGTTGGCCGTGCCGACCGGCGGCGGCATCCACCGCCCGGCCCTCTCGATGATCTGCATGGCGGCCAGCCTAACCAGGCCCACCGACCGCCGGGCCCCGCTGTGCCGCCGCCCCGCCGCCCCCGCCCCGCGCTTTGCATAGACGCTGGCCTATTACATCGAGTTTGATCTCGTCCCAGTCGACGTAATAGGCCAGCGTCTATGAGGTTCGCGCAGCGCGGGCGAGCCCGGCGACGGCGGTGCGGATTGCAAGAAGTTGCTGCGGGTCGGGTCGACCGGTGCCGCTTGGGCGCGGTCGAGGCGTGCGCGCGAGGGTTCGCGGGCAGCGCGGTGCGGACCCTGGTGGGGTTGGCACCTGGGTAAACGGATCCAATGTAGCCATCGGTCGCGCGGTGCGCCAGAGGTTCGAAACATCTTGCAACGCTTGCGAATTGAGATCTTCACAACAGGCGTTTCAACTGATATCTATATGCGATCGCTTCGCCCCTGACCCGGAGGACGACTTGTCCCGATCGCGCCTGCTGACCTTCACGGCGACCCTCGCCACCGCCTTCACCGTGCTGGTCGCCCTGGCAGCCACCCCCGCCCAGGCCGCTTCCACCGTCCGCTACGTCGCCCTCGGCGACTCCTACGCGTCCGGCGTCGGCGCCGGCAGCTACACGTCCGAGAGCGGCGCGTGCCAGCGCAGCACCAAGGCCTACCCCGCCCTGTGGGCCGCCGCCAACGCCCCCGCCTCGTACGCCTTCGTCGCCTGCTCCGGCGCGACCACCACCAGCGTCACCAGCTCGCAGCTGTCCGCCCTCAGCAGATCCACCACGCTGGTCAGCATCAGCGTCGGCGGCAACGACGTCGGCTTCGCCAACATCATGTCGACGTGCGCCCTCAAGGGCACCACGCAGTGCGTCGCGGCGGTGCAGGCGGCCGAGGAAAAGGCCCGCGCGTCGCTGCCCGGCCTGCTGGACAACGTCTACAACGCGATCCGCTCACGCGCTCCCAGCGCTCGCGTGGTGGTCCTCGGCTACCCGGTGTTCTACCAGCTCGGCACCGTCTGCGTCGGGCTCAGCGCCACGTCCCACGCGAAGATCAACGAAGGCATCAACCTGGTCGACGACCTCACCCGCAGCGCCGCGAGCCGACACGGGTTCGTGTTCGCCGACGTGCGCTCGATCTTCGTGGGACACCAGCTGTGCAGCGGCGACAAGTGGCTGCACGCCCTCAACTTCGCCAGCCTCGGCATCTCGTACCACCCGATGGCCACCGGCCACTCCGGCGGCTACTACCCCGTCTTCCGCAACGCCGCCGCCTGACGCGGCAAGGGCACCTTCCTGTCGCTGTACGCGAGGGAAGGTGCCCCTCTCAACGCCTCACGCCACTTGCGGCCGGTCCGCGGCGGGTGCTGCCCGCGGTGAGGCCGCGTTCGACGAGTTCCGTGGGCAGCACGACGGTGCGCGGTCGCGAGCGGTCCCCGTCGATCCGCGCGAACAGCAGCTGCGCGGCGCGGCGGGCCAGTTCACGGGTGTCGTAGCCGATGACGGTCAGCGGGCGCGGCATCAGGTGCGACAGCTCGAAGTCGTCGAAGCCGACCAGGGCCGCGTCGCTGCCGCGCTGCCACAGTTCCTGGACCGCGCCGACGGTGATGCGGTTGTTCAGGGCCAGGAACGCGGTCGGCGGGTTCGGTTGGGTGAGCATGTCGGCGACGGCCGCCGCGGCGGTGGCGGGGTCGCGTACGCCGCCGCGCACCAGTGCGCCGTCGTAGCCGATCCCGGCGTCGGCGAGCGCGTCCTGCGCCCCGGCGAGGCGTTCGCGCATGGTGTGCACGTCGACCGAGTCCAGCAGCACGCCGATGCGGCGGTGGCCGTCGGCGACGAGTCTGCGTACGCCGTTGCGCGCGCCACCGCGGTTGTCCAGCAGCACCGCGTCGGCCTCGATGTTGGTGCCGGGACGGTCCAGGAACACCACCGGGATGCCCATGTCGACCTGCGCGTTCAGGAACGAGTGGTCGCATCCGGCGGGCACGACCAGCAGCCCGTCGACGCGCCGCGAGCACAGGTCGCGCAGCAGCTGCTCCTCGCGCACCGGGTCCTCCTCGGAGGAGGCGGACAGCAGCAGGGTGTCGCGGTCGCGGGCCATCGCGGCGGTGACGTGGGCGATGGTGGAGTAGAACGGGTTGGCCAGCTCCTCGATGATCAGGCCGATGGTGGCGCTGGCCCGGCCCGCCCGCAGCGCGCTGGCCATGTGGTTGCGCTGGAAGCCGAGTTCGGCGACGGCGGCGAGGACCCGGTCGGCCATGGCCCGCTGCACGTGCGGCTCGCCGTTGACGACCCGCGACACGGTCTTGAGGCTGACCCCGGCGAGCCGGGCCACGTCGACCATGGTGGGGCGGCGGCCGGCCCGGCCCGGGGGAACACTGTGCTCGCTCGTCACGGCAGGAACGTTACCCGGTCACCGAGGGCGGGTAAGCGACAGACGGACAACGTTGTCATAATCTCTCCAACGCCTTCCTCCTCCCTGGAGCCCCCATGCCGCACCGCGCTGCCGCACCGCTCGCTCTCGCCGTCGACATCGGCGGCACCAAGATGGCCGCCGGACTCGTCGACGCCGACGGGACCATGCTGGCCGCCGACCGCATCCCCACCCCGCGCCCGCTGCTCGGACCGGACGCGGGCGAGCAGGTGTGGGCGGGCCTGTCGGCGATGCTCGACGGCCTGCTCGACCGCACCGGCGGCCGCCCGATCGCCGGGGTCGGCACCAGCACCGCCGGTCCGTTCGACCTGGCCGGGGCCACGGTCAGCCCGGTCAACATCGCCGCCTGGCGGGGCTTCCCGCTGGTGGACCGGCTCGCCGCGCAGGTGCCCGGGGTGCCGGTGCGGCTGGCCGGGGACGGGGTCTGCGCGGCCATCGGCGAGCACTGGCGCGGCGCCGGGCGCGGCCATGACGACCTGCTGGTCCTCGTGGTGTCGACCGGGGTCGGCGGGGGTCTGGTGCACGGCGGGCGGCCCTTCACCGGGGCGTCCGGCAACGCCGGGCATGTCGGCCACATGGTCGTCGACCTCGGCGGCGACGAGTGCCCGTGCGGCGGGCGCGGCTGCGTGGAGGCGATCGCCAGCGGTCCGAGCATGGTGCGGTACGCCCGTCGCGAAGGTTGGTCGCCGACCGGCGACGGCACCGCCCGCGACCTGGCCGACGTGGCGCGGGCCGGTGACCCGGTCGCCGTGGCCGCGTTCACCCGCGCCGCGGACGCGCTGGCCGCGGGCATCGTCTCGGCGGCCGCGATGTGCGACCTGAACCAGGTGGTCATCGGCGGCGGCGTCGCCAACGCCGCCGACCTGCTGTTCCCCCCGCTCAAGGAGGCCCTGGCCCGCTTCGGCCGCCTCGGCTTCCTCCAGGACATCGACGTACGCCCCGCCCACCTGGGCGGCAACGCCGGCCTCATCGGCGCCGCCGCCCTCATCCACTCCCCCGACCCCTACTGGCCGTCCCACCCCTGATCGATCATGAAGCGAGGGCGGTGACACGCCGTCGAGCACGTCCACAAGTTCATGATCGACCCGGCAGGGGGGGGCCTACCGGGGGTCGAAGAGGGCTAGGCGGGGGTCGGCGGCGAACTGGGTGATGGTCATGCCCAGGGCGGGGTTGCGCTGGGTGGCCTGGTGGGCGGCGGAGGGGTCGGGGGTGTTGGTGATGGTGACCATCACCAGGGTGTGGCCGGTGTAGACGAGGACGGTCCAGAGTTGGGCGTCGAGGCCCAGGGCGAAGCCGGCGCGGCGGCCTTCGGGCTGTTCGCGCAGGCCGTACTGTTCCAGGACTGCGCCGCTGTCGAGTTCGGCGCTGAAGCCGCACCAGGTGAGGCGGTCGCAGTGGGCGAGGTCGGGCACGTAGGTGGTCGGGGCGACCGAGATGGTCAGGGTGCCGTAGCCGTTGCCGTTGATCAGTTGCAGGCTCGTCGTCAGGGCGCCCGGAGCCAGGGCCGGGTCGGGTAGCGGGGCTACGTCGCGGGTGTCGCCGCCGTCGGCCAGGCCGAGGTCGATGCGGCGCAGGCCCAGCGGGTTGATGCGGGTGAGGACCAGTTCGGCCATCAGGCAGGCGTGGCGCTCGGTGCGGGCCGGGTCGGCGGCGACCGGCTCGCCCTGGGGCAGCGGCATGTCGCCGGACAGCACCGCGAACCGGTCGACGCCGGTGCGGCCTCCTGCCTGCGGCGGCGCGGGCGGCACCGGGGATCGGGTCAGCGACGGCAGCGGCGTCGGGCCGGGCACCCCCGCCATGCAGTCGACCTCCTCGGGCGGTGGCGTGCCGCCGGGGTCGGGCCGCAGCAGCACCACCGCGAAGCCGACGCCGACCGCGAGCGCGACGGTGAGCAGGGTGCTCACCGCCAGGTCGCGGCGGCGCAGCCGCCGTCCGGCGGTGAGCAACTCCGCGGTGGCCAGGCCGAGCGGCGGCTCCGGTCCCTGCGCGGGCTCGCCGGGCCGGTGGCGGCGCAGCGCGCGCAGCAGGGTCCGCTGGGCGTACGCCTCGGGCGGCTCGAAGCCGAGCGCCGGCCAGCGCCGGTACAGCCGCAGCAGGGTGCGCCGGACGAGCTCCTCGGCCACGTCCCAGTCGCCGCACCGTTCCCTCGCCTGCCGCCGCAGCGCGGGGACCAGCGCGGTGGCGAACTCGGCGTACTCGTCCTCCCAGGCACGCATTCCGACAGTCAACACAACGAATGCGCTTCGCGGCAGATCCTCCCGCCTGCTGGGTCACCGCACCCGGCGTACCACCGCCACGACCTTGCCCAGCACGACCGCGTCGTCGCCGGGGATCACGCCGTACGCCGGGTTGCACGGCACCAGCTCGACGTGCCCGCGGCTGACCCGGTACACCTTCACGGTCGCCTCGCCGTCGATCATCGCCGCGACGATCTCCCCGCTGTACGCGGTCGGCTGCTGGCGGATCACCACCACGTCGCCGTCGCAGATCGCCGCGTCGACCATCGAGTCGCCGCGCACCCGCAGCGAGAACAGGGTGCCGTGGCCGACCAGGTCGCGCGACAGGGTCAGGGTCTCCTCCAGCGTCTGCTCCGCCAGGATCGGCCCGCCCGCGGCGATCGTGCCGAGCAGCGGCACCTGCACGGTGTTCGCGCCGCGCTGCTGCGGGATGCCGTCGTCGTCGAGCGGCAGGCGTACGGTCAGCGCGCGCGGGCGGCCCCGGTCGCGTTGCAGCAGGCCCTTCTCCTCCAACTCGCGCAGGTGGTACGCCACCGTCGAGGACGCGGCCAGGCCCACCGCCCGGCCGATCTCGCGCAGGGTGGGCGGGTAGCCGCGACTGGTCACGCCGTCCTGAATGACTTCGAGGATGCGCCGCTGCCGCTCACTCAGCTTCGAATACACCCTGGCAGGCTAGCCGACCATCGGTGCATAAGCCGTATATCGCCGCACGGCGCGGGGTCTCAGGCGCGGTGGAGGTGGAGGTCGGCGTGGGGGGCGGTGGACTCGACGACGCGGGCGTTGGCCTCGTCGCTGCGGTACACCCAGTCGCGGGCGGCGGCGGGGTCCAGGCCCTTGGCGTGCTGGCGGGCGAGCAGCCCGTCGACGCGCGGTCCGTCGTCGGCCGACAGGTAGACGGCCAGGTCGAGCAGCTGCCGTACGCGGTCCCACGGCGGGGTGTCGAGTAGCAGGTAGTTGCCCTCGGTGACGATCACCTCGACGTCCGGCGGGACCGGGATCGCCCCCGCGACGGGTTCGTTGAGGACGTGGTCGAACGTCGGCGCGTACACCGTCTCGCCGGTGCTCTCGCGCAGTCGGCGCAGCAGCGCGGCGTAACCGGCGGCGTCGAAGGTGTCCGGGGCGCCCTTGCGGTCGGCCCGGCCGAGCCGCCGCAGCTCCGTGTTGGCCAGGTGGAATCCGTCCATCGGCACCACCGCCGCATGGCCGAGCCGGTCGGCGAGGTCCCGGGCCAGGGTCGACTTGCCCGCGCCGGGCGCACCGGCGATGCCGATCACCAGGCGGCCCGGCCGCCGCGCGCGCAGCCGGTGCACCTCGTCGAGCAGCGTCGTGAGCATCACGGCCAGTCTGTCAGCCCGGTGCCCCGGCGGCCAGTTCCAGCAGCGCCAGACCGGCCGCGGTGACGTCGGCGGCGGTCCACTCCAGGGCCGGGGCGGCCACGGTCATCTCGGTCATCGCCAGGCCCGGCGACCGGTCGGTGAACACGTTGGCGAACCAGGTCTTCTGCTGCTCGGCCAGGGCCAGCACGGCGGCGTTGAGCGCCGTCGCCGGGCCGGGCAGCCACAGCTGGAACTGGTGGGTGTGCGGCACGTGCGGGAACACCCGCGCGCCGGGCAGCTCGGCCAGCGCCGCGGCGACGGTCCTGGCGTGCGCGACATACTCGGGCAGCCGGGGCAGCTCGCGGTCGAGGCCGCCCAGCGCGGCGAGCGCGGCGGGCCACTGCTGGAACAGCTGCCCGCCGTAGCGGTGCCGCCAGGCGCGGGCCTGCGCGGTGAAGTCCTCGGCCCCGGCCAGCAGCGCGCCGGACAGGCCGCCGAGGGTCTTGTAGAGCGACACGTAGACGCTGTCGGCAAGCCCCGCCACGGTCGGCAGGTCCCGGCCCAGGTGGAACACCGACTCCCAGAGCCGGGCCCCGTCGAAGTGCACCTTCGCGCCGCGCGAGCGGGCCGCCGCGACCAGCGCGTTCAGCTCGTCCCAGGTGGGCAGCAGGAAACCGGCGTCGCGCAGCGGCAGCTCGACCAGCAGCGTGCCGAACGGCTCGTCGAGGTCGCGCACCTCCTGCGCGGTGGGCTGGCGCGGCTCGGTGGTCGCCCACACCCCGCGCAGCCCGGTCAGTGTCTGGTACGCCTTGCGTTCGTGTACTTCCAGGTGCCCGAGCGGGTGCAGGGCCACCGTCCGGTTGCCGGTGCGCTCGGCCCAGCAGCGCAGCGCCACCTGCTGGGCCATGGTGCCGGTCGGGAAGAACACCGCGTCGGGTTTGCCGAGCAGCCCGGCGACCCGCCGCTCCAGGGCCGCGACCGGGCCGCCGCCGTAGAAGTCGGGCCGGTCGTCGAGCCCTTCGTAGTCGACGGCGGCGAGGTCGGCGAGCCGCTCGCGCACCGACGCCGTGCGATGCCCGGACAGGATCCGGTCGCAGCCGCGCATCGTCCGCCAGCGGCGTTCCGCGGGATCCTCAGCAGCCATCGGGCCATGATGCCACTACGGGCCGTACGCCGGGTCGCGGGCTGTGCCGGCTAGTCGGCGTCGCCGGGGTAACCGAACACGTCGTCGAGCGGCGCCTTGAAGACGCGGGCGATCTGGAACGCCATCTCCAGCGACGGGGAGTAGCGCCCCTGCTCGATGGCGATCACCGTCTGCCGGGTGACGCCGACGCGCTCGGCCAGTTCGGCCTGCGTCATCTCGCCGTGTTCGAGCCGCAGCGCCCGGATGCGGTTGGTGACGCGGGTCGGTTTAACCATGGAAGGCTCCGCGGTAGGCCCGGATCTTCGCGATCGCGCCCCAGGTGGTGCCGACGGCCCCGAGCAGGAACAGGGCGTTGCCGATCCAGAACTGGTCGGCGCGCACCATCGCGAGCACCAGCACGACCGCCGCGCCGACGCCCAGCACGCCCTGGGCGATGCGGTCGCCGTGGCGCACGATCTCCCGGTCGCGTACGTCGGACTCGGTGTGGCTGTCCCGCGCGACCATGGCCGACACGATCGAGCCGAGGATCGTCCCGGCGAACGTCACGCCCATCGCCCACAGCATCGGCGTCACCCAGGCGACCTCCGCGGCGGGGTGACGCCACAGGCGCGGGATGACCACGGCGAAGTAGACCAGTGACGTTGCGGGCACCAGGATCGCCATCAACCAGGTGTTGCGTTCCTCGTAGGTGGTCGGGACGCGGTCGGTGTCGGCGGCGGGCACGGGCTTGCACGAGGTCATGGCACATCCTCCCGGTCGGCCCGGCGATGTCAAGAATTCTTTACACCACCGGTACGCCGGAGCGTACACCATGTCAGGAATTCTTTACATCGCTCGGCGTCACCGCTTACCGAACATCCACCGGATGGCGGCCACGAGGAGCGCGATGCCGAGGACGGTGCCGAACACACCGGCGTACACCTGTTCGCTGGACACACGCACACCATAGTGAGCACGGGCCCGTTCCGCCGCCACCGCACCGCCGGGCGCGGCGGCCGCGATCTCGCCGAATCGCCCTTTGTGCAGGCCAACCGGCCCACCCCGAGCGCTACGAGCGCGACAATGGCAGGGGCGGCACGCGACCTGACGGCGTGCCGGCGCGTCACTGCCGGGAGGCCGGGCCGATGAGCACGAAGCACTGGACCGTGGACATCACCATCGACGACGACGGCTCCGGCCGTACGCAGGCGCACGCCCGCCTCGACACCGGCGGCCCGATCACCGCGCTGCGCGGCGACGGCAGCGCCGCGCGGCAGCGGTTCGACGAGGACGTGCCGGTGATCGGCGACGAGCTCGCGGTCGGCCGCGCCCTGGTGGAACTCGGGCAGCGGCTGCTCGCGCAGGCCGACGCCGACCTGGAACGGACCCCCGCATGACCACCGCGCCGGCCCCGGCCACCGCGCCCCCGCTGCTGGAACCGCCGCTGCAGCGCCTGGTCATGGCGCAGCTGGAGGAGCTGCCCGAGGCGCTCACCGGCCAGACCGGCCCGCCGCGCCGGGTCCTGGTCGCCGCGGCGTCGAAGTACGAGGCGACCGCGGAGATCGCCACCGTCATCGCCAAGGTGCTCACCGAACGCGGCTTCGACGCCGAGGCCACCGAGATCGACCCGTCACTGCAGGTCGACGGCTTCGACGCGTTCGTCGTCGGCAGCGCGGTCTACTCCGGGCACTGGCTGCAACCGGCCCGCTGGTTCGTGCAGAGCCACGCCGCCGTGCTGTCCACGCGCCCGGTGTGGCTGTTCTCCAGCGGCCCGGTCGGCGACCCGCCGATGCCCGACGAGGACCCGGTCGACGTGACCGCCATCGCCGAGGCCACCGGCGCCCGCGAGCACAAGGTCTTCGCCGGGCGGCTCGAACACAGCAGGCTGAGCATCGCCGAGCAGGCCCTGGTGGTGGCGCTACGCGCACCCGAGGGCGATTTCCGCGACTGGGACGCGATCCGGGACTGGGCCGCGGGCATCGCCGACGCGCTCGCCGCGACCGGCCCGACCACCATCACCGGAACGATCAGCCTGGACTGACCCGGTCTACGGATCACGCGAAGCCCGCGCGTGGGGCATCATCGACGGCGTAACCCCCGCCCCGCCGACGCGCACCCCCGCCATCGGCAGCCACTCCGCCCCCTCGGAGCTTGCCTCATGACCGAGCACACCCGCCGCCGTGCCCTGCTGGCCGGCGGCGTGGGCGTGGCCGCGCTGGCCACCGGCGGTCTCTGGCTGGCCGGGCGCGGCGGCGCGGACCCCGGCGCGGCGGCGCTCTGGCACGATCCGCCCGCACCGGTGGACACCACACCGGCCACGGTGCCCGCCCAGCCCGGCCCGCCGAAGGCCGAGCGCGCCCGCATCCTGACCGCCGCCAACGCCGGAGATCTGATCAAGATCACTACCAGCGGCTGGTACAGCTGGGCGCTGATGGACCGCGCCACCGGCGAGATCGTCGGCGCGAAGAACCTGTCCGAGACGAACATGACCGCCTCGATGATCAAGGCCTGGCTCGCCGCGGACTACCTGCGCCGGGCCACCGACGCGGGCCAGACCCCGAGCGCGGCCCGGTTCGCCGAGCTCCGCAAGCTGATCCGCGACAGCGACAACGCCGTCGCCACGGCGCTGTGGACCGAACTCGGCGGGCGCGCCACGATCACCCGACTGATCTCCATCTGCAAGCTGACCGACTCGGCGGCCGGACCGGACTGGAGCAAGACCCAGCTCTCGGCGCGCGACACCTGCCGTATCGCGCACGCCATCGGCACCGGCACGGCGGCCGGTTCCCGGTGGACCGACTACCTCATCGGCGAGATGCGCGCGGTGCGCGGCGAGGGCACCTTCGGCATCCGCCGCGCGTTCCCGGCCGCCGAGCAGCCCAAGATCGCGATCAAGAACGGCTGGGTGTGGCGCGGCGCGCCCTACGGCTTCTGGAACGTCAACTGCCTGGCGCTCGGCGACACCTGGACCATGGCCGTGCTGACCCGGTACGCCTCAGGCGGCCAGCAGCACGGCGAGAACATCGCCCAGTCCGTGGCGACCCAGCTCCGCACCCTGTCCAGCCTGCTCTGACCACGGCGAGCGCGGGCGGGCCGCCAGGATGACACGGCCGTCTATATTGTCGACGGGTCAGCGCCGCGATGGAGGATGCCGTGTATGACAACCGGTTCGGCGACTTGTCCTATCTCGACTGGCTGGCGCTCAACCCGTACGAGGGGCCGGCGCACCGGCTGCGGGCGCTGACCGGCACCGCGGCGGTCCTCGACGAGCTGCACTCGGGGCGGCGCACCGGGGTGCCGGTGGCCCACGGCGACGTCACACCGGCCACCGTCGTGGTGCGCCCCGACGGCTCGTCCAGCCCCGCCGACCTCGGCCAGCTGTGGACCGTCGACGGCTCCCTGATCGCCGCGCGCAGCACCCCGTACGCCGCCCCGGAGCTGTTCCTGCCCGGCGCGGTGACCAGCCCGGCCGCGGACCGCTTCGCCTTCGCGGCGACCGTCGCGCACGCCGCGCTGGGCGCGCCGCCGCCGGTGCGGTTCGCGCCGCAGGGACCCGATCTTCAGCAGCTCAGCGAGCAGTTGCGCACCCACCCGCTGTGCGCCGCGTTCCCCGCGTTCGGCCACCGCATCCTCAACGCGCTGGCCGCCGCACCCGCGGACCGGCCGTCCAGCCTGACGACCTGGCTGGAGGCGCTGCTCAACGACCTGAACCCGCCGACCCTGGCGATGACCAGCGCGCTGCCACCGGCCCCGGGGGCGTACCCGCCGCCCGGCGAGCCGCTGCCGCCGTGGTCGCCACCGGCCAAGAGCCCGTCCGGCAGTTCGTCGGGGCTGACCTGGGTGCTCGCGGGGGTGGCGGCGCTGCTCGCGATCGCGCTGCTCGCCGGGGGCGCGTGGTATCTGATCGCGCAGATCGACGAACCGTCCGACGGGGACCTGGTGGTCGCGCCGTCGCGCTCGGCGTACGCCTCCCCGTCGCCCTCTCCCAGCGCGAGCCCGGAGGTGGACGACCTCGCCGCGGCGCGGACCTTCCTGTCGGGGACCTGGGAGGGCACCTACCGTTGTCGGCAGGGCCTGACCGGGCTGAAGCTCACCGTGTTCGTGGTCGACGAGCACGAGGTGGAGGCGATGTTCGAGTTCTTCCCGGTGAGCAGCAACCCGGATGTGCCGCGCGGGTCGTTCGTGCTGGACGGCACGTACACGGCGACGGGCTTCACGCTGCTGCCGGGGCACTGGGTGAAGCGGCCGGGCGACTACGTCATGGTCGGGCTCGAAGCCTCGTTCGCGGCGGCGGCGGGGCAGAGCATCCGCGGCGAGGTCACCGACTCCGCGTGCGACGACTTCCAGGTGAAGAAGACCTCCACCACCACCCGCCGCCCGCCGGTCTGATCCACACCGGAGGTTGAGCCGCCTTCAGCATAAGGCGGTTCCGCGTGATCTTCACTCCTCCGTTCGACCGTCGCGACCCCCGGGCTGAGCTGCCTAAGCTTCCCGCTCGTGCCTGTCTGCGAGGTGGCGCCCCTCGGCAGACCGGCACGCGTCGCCCGCCGTACGCGGTGGGCGACGTGTCATGTCGACCGAGCCGCGGAGGCAACTTGATCGAGCTTGAGCTCATCGCACGCAACGTTCTCCTCTCGTCCGCCGGGCCGGACCTGCCGACCGAGGTATGGGCCTGCCGCACGCTGGTGGCCCGCACCGCCGGTTACCGCAGCCGCCTGGTCGGCGCGCTGCTGCGCCTGGAGCGCGTCACGGACTCACCGGCGGACCGGCTCCGCCTGGCCGAGGAGGCGGTCGCGCACGCTCGACTGATCGATCCCGACGACGACCACCACGCCACCGACCTGCTGATCTGGGCCCTGCACGCACTGCAGCGCAACCTGTACGCCCTCGGCCGCACCACCGAAGGGCGCGCCGCTCGCCAAGAGATCGTCGTCAGCTACCGCCCTGGCCTGCACACGAAGCTCGGCTGCCGGGTCACCGCCTGCTACGCCGACCGCGAGCCGCCGCCGGTCGCCGACTGGGCGGCCGACGCCGCCACCGCCTCGTAACCGGTCCGGGCCGGTCAGGGCGCCGGTGCCGACTCGCGGACGACCAGCCGGAACGGCGGCTGGAACTCGGCGGGCGGCCCGGCCGGGCGGCCCTCGATGCGGTCGAGCAGCTTCTCGACCGCGAGCCGCCCGATCAGCTCCTTGTCCGGCGAGATCGTGGTCAGGGTCGGGATGCTGAACCGGCCCTCCTCCACGTCGTCGATGCCGATCACGGCCACGTCGGTGGGCACCCGCAGCCCGTGGTCGTGCAGGGCCCGGATCGCGCCCAGCGCGATCAGGTCGTTGAAGGCGAACACGGCGTCCGGCGGCTGCGCCAGCGTCAGCAGCGCCCGCATGCCCGCCGCACCGTCACCGCGGCCGAAACCGCTGGTCGTGACGGTCAGGTCGGGGTCGAACGGCAGCCCGGCCGCCGCCAGCGCCTCGGTGTAGCCGCGCAGGCGCAGCAGCGACGGGGCCCGGCTGGCCTCGATGTGCGCGCCGATGAAGGCGATCCGCCGCCGCCCGAGCGCGATGAGGTGCCGCATCGCCTCGCGGCTGGCGGCGAGGTTGTCGATGACCACATGGTCGTACGGGGCGTGGTAGATGGCCTCGCCGACCAGCACCATCGGGGTCTGGCTGGTACGGCTGGCGATGTCGTCGCGGTTGAGGTGCACCGCCGACAGGATCAGCCCGTCGATGATCTGGGCCCGGAACCCGTCGGCGACCAGCAGTTCCTTTTCCCGGTCGCCGTCGGTGTAGTCGAGCAGCAGCGTGTACCCGCGTGCGGTGGCCGCCCGGATCGCCGCGTCGGCGAGCTCGGCGAAGTACGGGTTGTTCAGCTCGGGCAGGGCCAGCGCGATGATGCCGGTGCGGCCCCGGCGCAGGTGACGGGCACTGAGGTTGGGCGTGTAGCCGAGCTCGTCGATGGCCTGCTGCACCCGCTCGCGGGTGGCCTCGCCGACGGGCCGGTAGCCGTTGACGACATTGGACACGGTCGCCTGGGACACACCGGCCCGTCTGGCGATGTCCTTGAGACTGACCGCCATCGGCGGGTTTCCTCCACTCACCGCTCATTGTCACCACTGGCGGGTCCGCCACGTCAACGCAGGTGCCGCCGCCGACCACCGACTGGTATCACGAGTTCAGCAGCCCTTCGCGATCAACCGCCTTCGCTCTATAACGTTATACAGACCGTCTCCGATGACGACAAGCCGTCGCGCCCGCACGTCAGGAACCGTCGAGGGCCGCGCGGACCTGCGGCCATACCGCCGCGAAGGGCCTGATCTCCCCGGGCGGGGCGTCCGTGGCCGCCGCACGCTGCCAGAAGCCGATGTCGCACCAGCGGCCCTGCTTGTAACCGACGCCCCGCAGGGTGCCGGTGTGCTGGAACCCGAAGGCCTCGTGGAACCGCGCGCTGGGCTCGTTGGGCAGGCCGATCACGCCGATCACGGTGCGGTAACCCTGGGCGTCGAGGGTGGCCAGCAGCGCCCGGTAGAGCGCGTGGCCGACCCGCTGCCCGCGCCTGCCGTCGGCGACGTAACCGGTGACCTCGGCGCACCAGTCATACGCGGCACGGGCCTTCCACTGGCCCGCGTACGCGATCCCGGCGACCTCGCCGTCGACCACGGCCACCAGCCAGGGATGGCGGTCGCGGCCACGGGCCCAGTCCTCGGCCCACACCTGCGGCGTCTGCGGCTCGGTGCGGAAGTTCACCGTCGTGGTGGCGATGTAGAAGTTGACCAGCTCGGCGACCGCCGCCCAGTCCCCCGCCGCCGCGGGCCGCACCTCTACGACCGCCGGCGGCATCAGGTGGTGGCGCATGGGCGGCATTCTAATCCGGGAAGATCACCGTCCGCTGCCCCTCGGCGGGCAGGTGTCGGCTACCGCGTTGGTGGGTACTGAGCTGGGCGCAGGCGGCCGCGCGCCACCCGCGGCACCAGGCTGCGCCGCGCGGTCCCGGGGGATGGAGGCTTGGTCATGAACCGGAGCAGAGGGCTGTTCGTCGTGCTCGCGACGGTGGGGATCCTGCTGGGCGCGGCAGCGCCGGCCGCCGCGGTGCCCTCGGCGCAGGACGCCTCCTTCCTGGTCGGCATCCACCAGGCGAACCTCTACGAGATCGCGTCCGGGAACCTGGCCGCCCAGAAGGGCACCACCGACGAGGTGCGGCGGCTGGGCCAGCTGATCGCCGCCGACCACACGCGGTTCGACGCCGCGGTGGTGGCGGTCGCCGACCAGGTCAAGGTGGCCCTGCCGGACAAGCCCGCCCAGGAGCAGATGGACGTGCTCAAGGAGCTGGCCGCGACGACCGGGCCCACCTTCGACCAGGTGTGGATCACGCGGGAGATCGTGACCCAGGGTGAGAGCCTGCAGGCGGCCCGCACCGAGCTGAACTACGGCTTCGACCCGCGGGTCAAGGACCTGGCCCGGCAGTCCGACGAGATGTTCATGACGCACGTCAACGAACTGCACCGCGTCGGCGCGGGAGTCAACGTCGGCTGACCCCCCGGACGCGCCCGGTGTCACCGGGCGCGTGCTCAGTGCCGTACGAGGCAGAACGGATGCCCGGCCGGATCGGCGTACACGCGCCAGCTCTGGCCGGGCGAACCCGCGTCCAGCACGGTCGCGCCGCAGGCGAGCACCTCCTCCTCGGCCGCGTCCAGATCGGGCACGCCGAAGTCGAGGTGGAACTGCTGGGGTTTGCTGGGGTCGGGCCACTGCGGCTGCTGGTACTCGGCGACCCGCTGGAAGGCGAGCACCAGGCCGTTGGCGGCGTGCAGGGTCGACCAGTCGTCGCCCAGTGACCAGCGCCGGTCCGGCCGGTTGACGTCGCCGCCGAGCAGCGACCGGTAGAACTCGGCGAGCCGCTTCGGTTCACGGCAGTCCAGCACGACGCACTGCAGTTCAGCGAGCATGGTCTGATCCTATGCGGTCGTGGCATATTGATGCAGATCAGTGTGAAGGGCGCGGGTCCGCTGTGCCGGGTGGCCGTCCGCGCTTCACGCGCCCGCCACGTGCCCGTCTCCGGCACGACAGCGGGCGCCTTCACGCTGCTCGCGATCCTGCCAGGAGGCGTGATGCAGACAGCGAACCTGATCGTCAACCCGGGCGGCGACGCCGCCGTCGGCGGCACCGGCCAGCCCACCCCGGTCGTTCCCGGATGGACCACCATCGAGGGCGCGGCGGCCGTCGTCACGTACGGGAGCAGCGGTTATCCGGCCTCGTCCAGCCCCGGTCCGGCCGACCGGGGCGCGAACTTCCTCGGCGGCGGCGACGCGCCCCGCACCCGGCTGACGCAGCAGATCACGCTGCCGATGACGGCACAGATCGACGCGGGCACCGCGCTGTTCGACACCGGCGGATGGCTGGGCGGGTACGCGGCCCAGGACGACGGCGCACGCCTGTCGGTGGAGTTCCTCGACGCCGCCGCCCGGCCGCTGGGCGTGGTCGTGCTCGGGCCGGTCACCGCCGCCGAGCGCGGCAACGCCACCGGCCTGCTGCGGCGCGCCCAGACCGGCACCGTGCCGCCGGGCAGCCGCACCGCGCGGGTGCTGCTGCTGTTCACCCGTGACGGCGGCACGTCCAACGACGGCTACGCCGACAGCCTGTGGCTGACCCTGTCCACCCCGGCGGTGAACCTGCTGGCCAACCCGGGCGGCGACGCCGGTCCCGGCGGCACCGGCGGCGCGACGGCGTCGATTCCCGGCTGGACCCACCTGGAGGGCGGCACGGCCGTCATCGCGTACGGGACCAGCGGTTATCCGACCGCGTCGAGCCCCGGTCCGGCGAACCGGGGAGCGAACTTCCTCGGCGGCGGCACGTCGGCGCGCAGCCGCCTCGGGCAGAGCGTGGCCCTGCCGAACACCGGCGCCATCGACGCGGGCACGGCCCGCTACGACGCGGCGGCCTGGCTCGGCGGGTACGCCGACCAGAACGACACCGCGCAGCTGTCCGTCGCGTTCCGCAACGCCGCCGGGCAGACCCTGTCGACGGTCGTGCTCGGCCCGGTCACCGCCGCGCAGCGGGCGAACGTCACCGGGATGCTGTCGCGCACCGCGACCGGCACGGTGCCCGTGGGCAGCCGCACCGCGCAGGTCGAGCTGCTGTTCGTGCGGGCCGGTGGCACCTCCAACGACGGCTACGCCGACTCCCTGTCCCTCAGCGTCTCGACCGGAGGAGCCTGATGGCCCTGCACCGCCGCCAACTCCTGCAGGCCGCCGTCGGCGCGGGCGCGCTCGCGACCGCCTGGCCGCTGGCCCGCGACCTCGGCCCGCAGGCCGCCTACGCCGCCGCGGCCGCACTCGGCGCGAGCTGGGACCCGGCCCCGTTCACCCTCGGCGTCGCCTCCGGTGACCCGCTGCCGACCAGCGTCGTGCTGTGGACGCGGCTGGCCCCGGACCCGCTCGCCGACGTGCAGCCGCTGCCCGACATCGTGCAGGTCGACTGGAGCGTCGCCACCGACGCGGCCATGACCAACGTGGTCGCGTCCGGCTCGGTCGCCGCGTCGGTGCTGCTCGGGCACAGCCTGCACGTCGTCGTCGACGGGTTGACCCCCGGGCGGCGCTACCACTACCGGTTCCGGGCGCTGGGCCAGTACAGCCGGGTCGGGCGGACGAAGACCGCACCGGTCGGCGCGGTGAACCTGGTCCGGTTCGCGTCGCTGAACTGCCAGAACTACCAGTCGGGCGAGTATCCGGGCATGCGCGACATCGCCGCGGACAGCAACCTCGACTTCGTGGTGCACCTGGGCGACTACGTGTACGAGGGCTCCGAGCTGGGCACCGCGTACACGCTGACCGACTACCGCAGGCTGCACGCGCTGTACAAGGGTGACCCGCTGCTGCGCGACGTGCACGCCGCGCACCCGTTCTACCTGACCTGGGACGACCACGAGGTCGTCAACGACTACACCGGCTCGCGCGGCGCGGCGAGCTTCGTGGCCCGCCGGTCGGCGGCCTACCAGGGCTGGTACGAGCACCTGCCGCTGCGGCTCGAGGGCTCCGACACGGCGCTGCCCGACCCGCGCATCTACCGCCACCGGCAGTGGGGCGACCTGCTCGAACTCGTCATCCTCGACCTGCGCCAGCACCGCACCGAGCAGAACCTCACCGGCGGCTCGATCCTCGGCCCGGCTCAGAAGCAGTGGGTCAAGGACCGGGTGTCCCAGCGCAGCGGCGGCTGGCACTGCTGGGTCAACTCGATCTTCCTGAGCCAGCAGCGCAACCCCGACGGCGGGTACCTGTTCACCGACCAGTGGGACGGCTACCGGGCCGAGCGCACCGAACTGCTGACGTACGCCCAGCAGCAGGGCATCGCGGACTTCGTGACCATCACCGGCGACTGGCACAGCGCGTTCGTGCAGGACGTGCGCCCCGACTTCGACAACCTGGCCGCCCCGGTCATCGGCACCGAGTTCGTGGCGCACTCGACGACCTCGGGCGCGTACCCGGCGAGCTGGAACGCGGCCAACGGCCCGCGCCTGGGCCAGGTCAACCCGCACCTGCAGTACTTCGAGGGCAACCGGTACGGCTACGACCTGTACGAGGTGACGCCGCAGCGGTGGACGACGCGGCAGCGCGTGGTCAGCGACCGCGCCAACCCGAACGCCACGGTCAGCACCCTGACCAGCTGGCACGTCGACCGGGGCCGGGCCGGGGCGTACGAGGACCCCGCGACGAAGGGCTCGGCGGCGCAGTACCGGCGCAACCCGTGACCTGTGCCCGGCGGAGCCTGGGGAACAGTTCCCCTGGGCTTCGCCGGGACGACTCCTTGGCTTCGCCTCGGCTCCCGGCGGCGAACCTAGCGTGGCGGCCATGCGCGTGGCGATCATCACCGAGTCGTTCTCCCCGGACGTGAACGGCGTCGCGAACTCCGTCGCCCGCGTCGCCGACCACCTGCTCGCGCGCGGCCACGAGCCGCTGGTCATCGCGCCGCGACCGGCACCACGGGCGGGCCGCGCGATCACCGAGAAGCCCTATCCGGTGGTACGGCTGGGTTCGCTGCCGATGCCCGGCTACGGCAACGTGCGGCTGGCCTGGCCGACCCGCCGCCTCCGCGAGGCCCTTGCCGGGCACCGGGCCGACGTGGTGCACCTGGCCAGCCCGTTCGTGCTCGGCGCGTGGGGCGCGAAGGCCGCCGCCGACCTCGGCATCCCCGTCGTCGCGATCTACCAGACCGACGTGCCCGGCTACGCCCGCGCGTACGGGGTCGCCCCCGGTGAGGCGCTGTCCTGGCGCTGGATCCGGCACGTGCACGGCCGCGCCGCCGCGACCCTGGCCCCGTCGTCGACGACCGCCGCCGAGCTGGTCGCACACGGTGTCCCGAACGTCGGCCGGTGGGGGCGCGGCGTCGACGCCGAGCTGTTCCACCCGTCGCGCCGCGACGAGAGCCTGCGCGCCGCACTCGCCCCGGGCGGCGAGCTGATCGTCGGCTACGTCGGCAGGTTGGCGCGGGAGAAGCGCGTGGACCTGCTCGCCCGGACCGCGGCGCTGCCCGGCGTGCGCGTCGTCGTGGTCGGCGACGGCCCGACCCGCGAGGCGGTGCGCCGGGCCGTGCCGCAGGCGGACTTCCTGGGCACCCGGCGCGGCACCGACCTGGCCCGGCTGTACGCCAGCCTCGACGTGTTCGTGCACACCGGACCGCACGAGACGTTCTGCCAGACCGTGCAGGAGGCCCAGGCCAGCGGCGTGCCGGTGGTCGCACCCGCGATCGGCGGGCCGCTCGACCTGGTGCGCCACGGCGTCGACGGGCTGCTGGTGCCGCCGAACGACGGCGCGGCGTTCGCGGCCGCCGTCGGCACGCTCGCCGACCCGGCCGTACGCCGCGACTACGGCCGGGCCGCCCGCGCCGCCGTGGCCAGCCGGACCTGGTCGGCGCTGGGCGACGAGCTGATCGGCCACTACGCCGCCGCGACGGCCACGGTGCGCGTGCCCGGCCGCGTGCCCGCACCCGTCGCCGTACCGGTGCACGTCCCGTGACCGGGCTGCGCATCGTCCGGCTGGCCAACTTCGTCACGCCCAGCTCCGGCGGCCTGCGCACCGCGCTGCGCGAGCTGGGCCGGGGGTACGCCGCAGCCGGGCACGAACCGGTGCTGGTCGTCCCCGGCGCCCGGCACACCGACGAGCCGAGCGAGCAGGGCCGGGTGATCACCCTGCCGGGGCCGGTCGCGCCGGGGCTGGGCGGCGGCTACCGGCTGCTGGTGCGCCGCAGGCCGCTGGCCGACCTGCTGACCGCGCTGGCCCCGGACCGGATCGAGGTGTCCGACCGCACCACGCTGCGCTGGACCGGTGACTGGGCGCGCCGCCACGGCGTGCCGTCGGTGATGGTGTCGCACGAGAGCGTCGACGGGCTGCTCGGCGTCGTGAAGCTGCCCGCCGGGGTGCGCGCCCGGATCGCCGCCGGGCTCAACCGCGCCAGCGCCGCCGCGTACGACCGGATCGTCTGCACCACCGCCTGGGCCGCCGGGGAGTTCACCGGCGTCGGGGCGCACAACGTCACGCAGGTGCCGCTCGGCGTCGACCTCGACCTGTTCCACCCCGACCGCCGCGACCCGCTCGTACGCGGCGAGCACGTGCCCGGCGGCGAGCTGCTGCTGGTCGCCTGCGTACGCCTGTCCCCGGAGAAGCGGCCGGAACGGGCCCTGACCACGCTGCGCACGCTGCTCGACCGTGGTGTCGCCGCCCGGCTGGTGATCGCGGGCGACGGGCCGCTGCGGTCCCGGCTGCAGGCCGCCGCGGCCGGACTGCCGGTGGCGTTCACCGGCTGGATCAGCGAACGGCAGCGGCTCGCGGCGCTGCTGGCCAGCGCGGACGTGGTGGTCGCGCCCGGTCCGATGGAGACGTTCGGGCTGGCCGCGCTGGAGGCCCTGGCCTGCGGCACCCCGGCCGTGGTGAGCGCGTCCAGCGCCCTGCCCGCCGTCGTCGGAGACGCGGGTGTCGCGGTCGCGGGCGAGGATCTCGCCGACGGGGTGCTCCAGCTGCTCGGCCGCGACGAGCGCCGCCGCCGCGACGCCGCCCGCGCCCGTGCCGAGCAGTTCGGCTGGGACGCCGCCATACAGGGCTTCCTCGGCGTGCACAGCGCCCTCGAACCGGCCGACGCCGCGCGCCGACCCCGCTACGGCCTGTTTCATAACTCGGTGGAGTTGTGAGACAGCGCCCTTCTCGGGCGTCCGTGCCTCACCCCGGGTGGGGTGGGTGCGGTTCCTGCGTCATCGGGGCCGGTTTCGTCCGCGCGGGTGCGTGGGCCAGAGCCTTTCCCTCGGCGGGCTTTGGTGACCGGGCCCCCTGCGGGGAGGTCCCGGACCCGGGCGTGGTGCTGCTCGGCCCAGATAGCGAGGTTGACAGCGGCGTTGAGGTCACGATCGGCGCGGTACCCGCACGCCTGGCAGGTGAAGACGCGCTGGCCCAGCGGCACCGCGGCGGCGACGGTCCGGCAGGCCGAGCAGGTCTTCGTCGAGGGGTACCAGCGATCGACCGGGCACAGATGCCCGCCGTGCCACTGCTGCTTGTAGGTCAACTGCCGGGCCAGTTCGCCCCACGACGCATCGGCGACCGCAGCGGCCAGGTGCCGGTTGGTGAGCATGCCGGTGATGGTGAGGGTCTCGATCGCGAGCCGGTCGTGGGTCTTGACCAGCTTGTTGGAGACTTCGTGCAGGAAACGACGCCGGATCGCGGCCACGCGGGCGTGATGGCGGCCCAGCCGGGCGGCGGCGTCGGCGCGGTTGCGGGAGCCGCGCTGTTTACGGGTGACGGCGCGGGCCAGACGCCGCTGACGGACCATCGCCGAGCGCGCAGGCCGGGGTGGGTCATCCACACGCAGCGTCGGGGTGCCGTCGGCGGTGGCGGCCACGACGAACGCCGTCAGACCCCGGTCCACGCCCACCCAGCCCGTGGTCGGCGTGCGCGGCTGGTGACAGGCGGCAGCGTGCAGGTCCGCGGCCTCGCAGGTCACCGACACCGTCCACCGCCCGGCCCGGTGTGTGACGGTCGCGGACAGGATCTTCGCCCGGCCTTTGGCGAGCATGCGCCGCAGCCGCCGGGTGTCCTGGCGTACCGCGACCGTGCCGATACCAGGCAGGGTCACGGTACGTGGAGCGTGGTCACCGACCCTGATACTGGCCCGGCCAGCGGTGGAGGTCTTGCAGCGGACCCGAAACGACAACAGTGCCCGTTTCTTGGACTTGAACCTCGGGAAGCCCACCGCCCGACCCTTGCGTTCGCCGGTCCGCGAGGCCCTGTCCGCGGCCCAGATCGACCGCAGCCTCCTCGAACACCTGCTGACACACCTCGGCCCGCCACGACAGGCCCGTGGCGTTGACCGTGGTGGTCCCGTCCGCGGCGGCCACCAACACCCGGCCGGCATCGGCCGAGGTCTTCCACCCGTTGAACGCGTTGATCAGGTCGAAGCCCGACCACGGCACCCTGCAGCCCATCCCATGGCTTTTGGCGTCCAGGGCCTGCTTGACCAGCCGCACGCACTGGTTGTACCCGAAACGGGACGCACCCGCGTGCCGACGCAGCATCGTCTGCTGCTCGACGGTCGGGTCCAAACAGAACTGGAACGTGGTGAAACGGGCCACGGCAGCACACCCTGCCACACACCACCGACAACACCCAGCCGACAACGATCACATCGGCCGCACGAGCCGCACACTTTTGAAACACGCGCTAGGCGTCGGCGGCCGCCTGGGCGAAGGCGCGGACCAGGGTGGTCTCGGCGGCGGTGCGCCACACCGGCACGTACTGCAGGACCGGGCCGTCGGCCAGCGGCAGGAAGGCGATGTCGTGGCGCGACCGGGTGGCGGCCGCGTGCACGCCGACCGGCGACACGACCGTGCCGCCGCTGATCGCGGTCAGGGCCTCCTCCAGGGTGGCCACCCCCAGACCGCGCGGGATGGGCCGTCCGGCCGGGGTCACCGCGGGGGTGTGCGCCCGCCACATGTAGTCGGGGATCGGCCCGTCCGCCCACACCACCGGGTGGTCGCCGAGGTCCTCCATCGTGACCTGGTCCCGGCCGGCCAGCGGATGGCCGGGCGAGACGGCCAGGACCATCGACTCGGTGTGCAGGTTCGGCCCGACAGTGAGGTCGGGCTCGTCGACGGGCAGCCACGCCAGCGCGATGTCGACCCGGCCCGCGCGCAGCGCGCTGAACGGATCGGTCGGCAGGATCTCGCGGATGCGCACCTCGCACCGCGGATGCCGCTGCCGGAACAGGTCGAGGACCGGCGCGATCTGGTGGTGGTCGACGGCCATGGCGCCCAGCGTCAGCGTGCCGATCTGCCCGCGCGTGGTGGCGACGGCCTCGTCGACGGCCGCCATGATCTCGCGGTAGCCCGCGCCGAGCCGGTCGCGCAACCGCTGCCCCAGCGGCGTGAGCTGCACGTTGCGGCTGGTCCGTTCGAACAGCGCGCCGCCGATCCGGCGCTCCTGCTGTTTGATCGACTGGCTGACGCGCGCCTGGGACAGGTGCAGGCGCTCGGCCGTACGCCCGAAGTGCAGCTCCTCGGCCAGGGTCAGGAAGATCTCGATGTCGCGTAACTCCACCTGGCCCCCTGTCACCGCTCACCCGCGTCGCGCCGCGAAGCGGCAGTCTACGGCGGCGGTGCGGGGCCGGACCGCGATCGTGACCCGGACCACGGCCGGTCGCAGCGCCGCGTGCGGCCTCGAACGATAACCCGCGCTTATGTGACGGTGCGATCTTGGGCGTTGTTCCGGCCGGCCAGGACGGCGATGGTGACACCATGACCGAGTGCATGATCGACATCGTGGCGACGCCGGACCATCCCGGAGTGCCGTGGTGGCAGGCCGTGACACCCGACGGCTTCGTCGCCGGCGTCGCCGGGCTGCGGCCGACCGGCCCGCACGGTCTCCTGCTCCCGCCCGCCCTGTGCGTGACCCCGTGCGCCGCCGACCTGAACCTGTACGTGGAGCCGCAGTGGCGCCGGCGCGGCATCGGCTCCCGGCTGCTGGCCGCGGTCCGGGCCCAGACCACCGAACGGCACCTCGCCGTCGAGGTGGCCGCAGGCACTCCCGCCGAGGCGTTCTGCCTGCGGCACGGCTTCCGGCATGCCCGCACCGTGCGCCACGACCTGCTCGCCTACGCCGACGTGCATCGCGCGTGGCTGGGCGAACTGGTCGACGCCGGACACCGCGGCTACCGCCTGACCTGTTGGAGCGGCGACGTGCCCCCCGACTCCAGCGTCGCGGACCTGATCGGCAGTCCGAGCCGGCCCGGTGACACCGTGCTGACCGTCGCCGACGACGGCGGAGACCTGGCGGCCTATGCCGTCGCCGTCGTCGACCCCCGGCCCCGCGCCCGCCAGTACGGGCCCGCCGTGCTGCCCGCCCACCGCGGACGGCGGCTGGGCCGCTGGGTCAACGCCGCCCTGATCCAGCGGCTGCGCGAGGTCCACCCGCACGTCGAGGAGATCGAGACCGTGACCCCGGAGGACGACGCCCCGCTGCTCGCCCTGCGCGAGCATCTCGGCTTCCGCCCCGTACGGCGAACCCGCCGCTACGAACTCCCCCTGCGCTGATCCACGACTCCCTCCGCCACCGAGTCAGAGGACGAATCACCATGTCCGTGGCCGTATTGACCCCACCGGTCGGGGCGGCAGCCGTGAGCCCGCCCGGCAGGCAGCCGCCGACCGACGCCGACGATCCCCGCGACACCGCCGTCGTGGACATCAGGATGCTCGGGCCGCTCGAGGTCCGCGTGAACGGAGCACCCGCCGACGTGCCAGGCGCGCGCCTGCGCGGGCTGCTGATAGCGCTCGCGCTCGAACCAGGCCGGGTCGTCCCCAAAGCCGCGCTGCTCGACTGGATCTGGGGCGGCCACCCGCCCGCCGACGCCACCAACGCGCTGCACCGCCTGGTCTCGCGCCTGCGCCGGGCCCTGCCGGACGGCATGATCGAGGGCCACACCGACGGCTACCGGCTGCTGCTGGCACCCGACGCCGTCGACGCGGTGCGCTTCGCGCGCCTGGTGGGCCAGGCCCGCGACGGCGAAGGGCCGCAGCGCGTACGGCGGCTGCGCGACGCCCTGGCTCTGTGGCGCGGCACGGCGATGCAGGATGTGGGACTGCCCGACAGCACCGCACTGGACGCGGCGGTCACCCGGCTGGAGCGGCTGCGCCTGACCGCCGTCGAGGACCGGTGCGACGCGGAGACCAGCCTCGGCGACGGCGCGGACCTGGTCAGCGAGCTGACCGACCTGGCTGCCGCGCATCCGCTGCGCGAACGGCTCGCCGCCGCGCTCATGCGGGCCCTGGTGGCCGCCGGACGCGGCACCGAGGCGCTGCTGGTCTTCCAGCGCACCCGGGACGCCCTGGCCGAGACGCTGGGCGTCGACCCGGCACCGGAACTGTCCGCGTTGCACGTCGCGCTGCTGCGCGGCGAGCTGGGGCAGCGCGACGACAGGCGGCGGACCAACCTGCGGGCCGAACTGACCAGCTTCGTCGGCCGGGAGACCGACCTGGCCGCCGTCCGCGACCTCGTCGCCGGGCACCGGCTCACCACCCTGATCGGACCCGGCGGTTCCGGCAAGACACGGCTGGCCACCGAGACCGCGCACACCCTGCCCCGGGACCTGCCCGGCGGGATCTGGCTGGTGGAACTCGCCACCGTCGGCGCCGGCGGCGACGTCGCGCAGGCGGTGCTCGCCGGGCTCGGTTTTCGTGACGCCGCACCGGGCACCGACCCGGTGCGGCAGGTCGCCGCCGCGGTCGGCGAGCAGGCCATGCTGCTGATCCTCGACAACTGCGAGCACGTCGTCGAGGCGGCGGCGGCGTTCGCCCACCGCGTGCTCGGCGAGTGCCGCAGGCTGCGGATCCTGGCGACCAGCCGGGAACCGCTCGGCATCACCGGCGAGGCGCTGTGGGCCGTCGCGCCGTCGGTGCTGCCCGCCCACGACGCGACCCAGGGCGAGATCGAGGCGGCTGCGGCCGTACGCCTGCTGCGGGACCGCGCCGGGGCGGTGTGCCCCGACCTCGGGACCGACGCCGCCACCTCGGCCACCCTGGCGCGCGTCTGCCGGGCACTGGACGGCATGCCACTGGCGATCGAACTCGCCGCGGCCCGGCTGCGCACCATGTCCCTCGACCAGCTCGCAGGCCGCCTCGACGACCGGTTCCGGCTGCTGACCGGCGGCAGCCGCACCGCCCTGCCCCGCCACCGCACGCTGCGCGCCGTCATCGACTGGAGCTGGGAACTGCTCACCGACGCCGAACGGACCGTCCTGCGGCGGCTCGCGGTGTTCTCCGGCGGGGCGAGCCTGGACGCGGCCGAGCGGGTCTGCGCCGGTGGCCCGATCGCGCCCGGCCAGGTGTTCGAGCTGCTCACCGCACTGACCGAGAAGTCACTCGTGCTCACCGAGGGCGGCTGCGCGCCGCGCTACCGGATGCTGGGCACCATCCGGGAGTACGCCCGCGACCGCCTCGCCGAAGCGGGCGAAACCGACCAGTCCCGCCACGCCCACCTGGCCTACTTCACCGAACTCGCCGAAACAGCCGACCGTCACCCGCCCCACCCCGCCGACCTGGCCGCCGACCACGACAACATCCACGCCGCGATGCGCGGCGCACTCGCGGCCCGCGAGCCCCGCGAGTCGATGCGGCTCGCGGCGGCCGCCGGATGCGGAGATCACTGTCTGCGGTCGGAAAGTGCGGTCTGACCACACGTATCGACCGGAAACGGCGATCATGCCGGCCGAAATCCGATTGCCGCCGCTGCGACCTGGCGAGGCTGGCCCGCGAGCGCGGGCACGGCGACGTCCTCGACGCGTGGGGCACCGAACTCGATCTCCTGCCCTGATAACAGCCGCAGGTCAGTGCACGCTGATCCGGGCTACGGCACCGGTCTCCAGGGCGGCCCACACGTCACCGTCCGGGCCGACGGTGATGCCGTGCGGCTCCGAGGCCGGGGTGGGCAGGTCGTACTCGGTGAGCACACCCGCGGCGGTGATACGGCCGATCCGGTTGCCGCCCCATTCGGTGAACCAGCAGTCGCCCGTGGGCGTCACGGCGACGGCGTGCGGTTTCGCGCCCCGGTCGGGCAGCGGGAAATCCTGGACGGCGCCGTCCATACCGAGCCTGCCGAGCTGCCCGGTGCCGATGTCGGCGAACCAGACCGCGTCGTCGCCGGACGCGATGCCCACCGGGGCGGCACCGATGGCGGTCAGGCTGTGGAGCGTCACCAGGCCGTCGACGGTGCAACGGCCGATGGCGCCGGCCTGGTTGAGGGTGAACCACAGTGCCCCGTCGGGGCCAGCCGTGATCATCGAGGGGAACGTCTGCCGTCCCGTCACGGGAAAGTGGCTGATCCGGCCGTCGGTGGTGATCCGGCCGATCCGGTCGGTGCTCATCTCGGTGAACCACAGTGCGCCGTCCGGGCCCGCGCAGATCCCGAACGGGCTGCTGCCGGGGTCGGGCAGCGCGTACGCCGTCAGCGTCCCGTCGGTCCCCATGCGCCCGATGTGGCCGTCGGCGGACCGGGTGAACCACAGCGCCCCGTCCGGACCCGCCGTGATGATGCCCGGCCGGCAGCCCTCGGGTCCGGCCCGGTACCGGGTGGTCTCCCCGCGTGTGGAGAACCGGGCGACCTCACCGCTGTGGATCAGTGTGAGCCACAGCGCGCCGTCGGACCCGGTCGTGATGCTGTAGGGGCCGGCGCTCACGTCCGCGACCACGAACTCCCGGACTGACGGGTGCACCATGCTGTCCTGCCTTCCCTCGACTTCTGACGGCTCGACCCGCTCCGGGTACCCCGGGCAGATGGATCATTAACCGGCGCCCGTCTCCGCCGCCGGCGACGGGCAAGGGCCGGGTTAGGGTCGACCCGTGCCGCCTCGGTCAGCAACCAGCAGAGACACCAGCCGTCCGCCCCGCGTGCCCACCCGGCCCAAACCCCCGGCGGCCATGGACACGGCGGTGTCGCCGGACCACGACCTGGAGGACGAGGCCACGTTCCGGCGGCTGGCGTTCCTCGACCACGACCTGAACGGGCAGGCCGCCGACGCGGCCGAGTTCGAGCAGTGCCGGTTCACCCGCACCGGCCTGGCCCGTACCGTGCTGGACCGGGCGATGTTCACCGACTGCCTGGTGGAGACCTCCGACTGGGCGAACCTCAAGGCGACCAAGTCGGGCCTGCTGCGGGTCGAGGTGTCGCTGGGCAGGCTCACCGGCCTGCACTGGGTCGACGGCACGCTGCGCGACGTGACGTTCCGCGAGTGCCGGATGGACCTGGCGACGTTCCGGTTCACCTCGTTCAAGGACGTCGCGTTCATCGACTGCAACCTGACCAGGGCCGACTTCACCAACGCCGATCTGCGCGGGGCGAGCTTCACCGGCTGCGACCTGTCGGGCGCGCAGTTCGCCCAGGCCGACTGTGCCGGGGCCCGGTTCACCCGGTGCGAGCTGGGCGGCATCGGCAGTGTGGCGAGCCTCAAGGGCGCCGTGGTCAGCGCGCACGACCTGGCCGGGCTCGCGCACACGCTGGCGGCGGCGCTCGACATCACGATCGACGGGAGCTGACCGGTCGCGGCAACTCGGCGGCCACGACTGGTTGGGGCCGCCGTCGTCTGCCGTACACCGCCTGCTGGCAGCCTGCCCTGGTGCTGTCCGCCATCCGCCTGCCCGACGAGACGCGCCGGTGCCTCGTCCTGGGCCTGGCCGGTGCCACGGCGCTGGCCGGTGGCGGCCTGGCGGCGGGGGCGCTGCCGGTGCGCGACACCCTCGCACCCGCGCTGGGGCTGAGCGCGCTGCGCCAGCACCAGGGCGCCGGGCTGGTCTGCGCCTACTTCGGGCTGGCGCTGCTGGTGGCCGCCTGGTGGCGGCTGGGCCGGGCGGTACGCGGCGGCGACCCGCCCTCCCCGCGCACCCTGCTGCTGGTGCTCGCCGCGTGGGCGGTGCCGCTGGTGGCGATGCCGCCGCTGTTCAGCCGCGACGTCTACAGCTACCTGGCGCAGGGGGCAATGGTCACGGCCGGGCTCGACGTCTACCAGGCGGGCCCGTCGGCGATGGGCGGCCCGCTGTTGGCGGAGGTGCCCGTGATCTGGCAGCACACGCCGACGCCGTACGGCCCGGCATTCCTGTCCCTGGCCGCCGGAGTGTCGGGGTTCTCGGCGACGGACGTGCCGCTGGGCGTGTTCGGCATGCGTGCGGTGGCACTGGCCGGGGTCGTGCTGCTCATCGCGTGCCTGCCCCGGCTGGCCCGGTCGTGCGGCGTGGACCCGGCCGCCGCGCTGTGGCTCGGCGCGCTGAATCCGCTGGTGCTGCTGCACCTGGTCAGCGGGGCGCACAACGACGCGGTCATGCTGGGCCTGCTCATCGCCGGGCTGACCGCCGCCTGCGCCAACCGGTTCGCGCTGGCCGCCGTCGTGATCACCCTCGCCAGCCTGGTGAAGGCCCCGGCGGCGCTCGGCCTGGTCGTCGTGGTCTGGCTGTGGCAGCGCGCGCTGCACCGCTCGGCAGATCCGCCCGCGGCGATCCTGCCCGCGTCGCGGCCGGCGTGCGCCGGGTCGGTGTCGGATCGCCCGGCCCTCGGGCGGCGGACGGCCACCCTGCGGGCGTTCGGGTCGACCGCCTGCCTGGCCGCCGCGACGACCGCGCTGGTGACCGCCGTGACGGGGACCGGCTACGGGTGGGTGCGGTCGCTGACGACGCCGATCTCGGCGCACAACTGGTCGCTGAGCAGCACCGTCGGCCGGATCACCCGGAACCTGCTGGAGGCGGCGGGCAGTGATCTGGCCGCGTCGGCGATCCCGGCGTGGCGCTGGATCGGGCTGGCCGCCGCCGCCGGGGCGACGCTGCTGGCCTGGCATCACCGGCGACGGCTCGGCCTGGTGTACGCCCTGGGACTGAGCCTGGCCGCGCTCGCCCTGCTCGGACCGGCCCTGCGGCCCTGGTATCTGCTGTGGGGGCTGGTGCCGATCGCGGCCGCCGCACCGCCGCACGGGCGGGTGCGCCGCTGGACGGCGCTGGCCTGCCTCGCGCTGACGGTCACCGTGTTCCCGAGCGGGTTCACGCCGTCGGTGGACGAGCTGGCGGCGGCGCTGGCCGGGGCGCTGCTGGCCGTGCCGATCCTGGTCCTGTACGCCGGTGACGTCGCCGCGCCGGTGCGTCCCTATCGAGGAACGGAGCCCACCGCATGGTGAGCACGCCCCGCGCCCGACTGCTCTGCGTGCTCGCGCTGGCCACCGCGGTGGGCCTGTTCATCGCGCTGATCCCGGGGCATCGCGGCTGGTTCGACGTGCTGGTCTACTACGGAGCCGTCAACGACTGGGTGCACGAGGGCGGCAGCCTGTACGGCTACCTGGTGCCGGGCACCCACTACGGGTTCACGTACCCGCCGTTCGCGGCGGTGGTGATGCTGCCGATGAGCATGCTCGGCTGGCACACCGTGATCGCGGTCAACGTGGCGCTGACCGCGGTGGCCTGCGCGCTGGTGCTGTACTGGCTGGTCGACCCGATCGCCCGGGAGCACGGCTGGCCCCGGCTGTTCACATTCGGGATCGCCGTGTGCCTGCTGGCGGCGCTGCAACCGGCCCGCGACACGGTCAGCTTCGGCCAGGTCAACCTGATCCTCGTCGCGCTGGTGCTCACCGACGCGTGGCTGCTGACCAGCGGCCGGGGCCGGTGGGCGGGCATCGGGATCGGGCTCGCCGCCGCGATCAAGCTCACCCCGGCGATCTTCATCGGGTATCTGCTGCTGGCCGGGCGGCGGCGGGCGGCCGTGACGGCGAGCGCCACCGCCGCCGCCGCGACGCTGCTGGCGGTGCTCGTCGCGCCGGGTCCGTCGTGGACGTTCTGGACGTCGGCGTTCGGTGACACCGGCCGGATCGGCGACCTGTTCTACATCTCGAACCAGTCGCTGCGCGGGGTGATCGCCCGGCTCGACCCGGAGCACTCGCACCCGGTGTTCTGGCTGGTCACGGTCGTATGCGCGCTGGTCGTGTGGGGTTGGCGGGTGCGCCGGGCGGCCCGCGCGGGCGACGTGTGGGGCGGCTTCGCGCTCACCGGCCTGGCCGCGTGCCTGGTCAGCCCGGTCACCTGGGTGCATCACCTGGTCTGGGTGGTGCCCGCGCTGGTCCTGCTGACCGGGGCGGGGCTGCGCGAGCCGGAGCCCCGCCGGCGGCGCAAGCTGCTGTGGTCGGCCGGGGCGGCGTACGTGGTGCTGTGCAGCAGCGTGGTGTGGGTGTGGGCGAACAGGTCCGGCGACCCGGACGGGTTCGTCGGCGGCAGCGCGTACGTGTGGATCACGCTGGGGCTGCTGGTGCTGATGCCGCTGCGCTCGCCGACGCCTGCCGTTCACCGACCGGCGGCGCAGGAGTCGATCAGCGTATCGGCTGCCCGGTCATGATGCCCGCACGCCGTCCGGCCGTGGCGGTGTGCGAACGGGGAACAATGACCATCCTCAGCACCATCCTGGGCCTGCTCGCCGCCGGGCTGTTCGCGGCGGCGGCGGCGCTGCAGCACCGGGTGACCCGCGCCGTCACCCAGGCCCGCGGTGACATCGCCGGACACTGGCTGCCGGTGCTGGGCGTCGTGGCGCGGCTGCTGCGCAGCCCGGTGTGGCTGGCCGGGCTCGGCTGCAACGTGCTGGGCTTCGCCGCGCACGCCACGGCCCTGCACACCGGGTCCATCTCCATCGTGCAGGCGCTGCTGGCGGTGCAGCTGATGTTCGCGCTGCCGATGGCGTACGCCCGCACCGGCCGCCCGCCGTCGGGCCGGGACTGGCTGGGCACGGCGGCGGTCTGCGCGGGCCTGGCGGTGCTGGTGCTGGCGCGGCGGGGTCGCGCAGACGGTACGCCGGGAGCCGCTGCCCGCCGTGCTGCTGGCCGCGGTCGTGCTGATCGGCGTGCTGCTGGCCGCGGCCCGTGGCCGCCCCGGCCGGACCGCCCGCACCGCGCTGACCGGCGTCGCCGCAGGAACCGGTTTCAGCACCACGGCCGTGCTCACCGTCGTCGTAGCCGACCAGTTCGCCACCGGCGGGCCGATCGCGACGGTGCTCGACTGGCCGGTGTACGCCCTGGGCCTGTCCGGGCTGGTCGCGGCATTGCTGGCGCAGGAGGCGTTCGGCAGCGGCTCGCTGCCCGCCGCGCTGACCGCGATGACCGTCGCCGACCCGGTGCTGAGCTGGCTGTGGGGCGCACTGCTGTTCGACGAGGCCCCACCGGCGGGCCTGGCCGCCCTGTGGACCCTGACCCTGGCCGGAGCCGCCATCGCCACCGGCGTCGCCCTGCTCGCCTACTCGCCCACCCTGCGCGTCCCGTCCAACACGTGAGGACGCACCGGGGCGTGTCGAAGAGTTCCCCCGCCGTTCGCCGGAAGTACGCCTGCGACCTGCCGCGAAGCCGCGTGCGATCGGCCACAGTTGCCGCCATGGCATGGGACCTGCATGACTACCGCCTGGTGACCGCCAGCGCGTATCCCGGCATGATGGCGCCGCTGACCGAGCACCCCTCGTGTGTCTGCGTGCTGTCCGGCGACGCCGACGCCGACCTGCCCGGCACCCGGACACTGTCCCTGGAACGGCTCGACGGCGTACGCCGCCGGTGGCGTTTCGGCGACGTCGCGCGGCTGGCCGACTTCGTCCCGAAGGTGCTGGCCGAGGCCCCGGCCGACGACCGGCCGATCCTGCTGGTGCCGCCGCGCGCCAGCACCGCCTGGGACGCCGCCGCGGCGGCCTGGCCGGGCCGGGTGCGGCTGGCCGCCGGTCCGCTGGACGTGGTCGAGCGGCTGGCCGAGGACAAGGTGTACATCCGCCAGGCGCTGCAGGGGCTCGGCGTGCCCGTGCCCGAGGCGCTGGCGCTCGACCGGGACGAACTCGACTTCACGGCGGTCGCCCGGCGGCTGGACGCGCCGTTCATCGCGCAGACCCCGAACGGGGCGGGCGGCCAGGGCACCTACCTGGTCCGCGACGCCGCCGAGCTGGCCGCGGCACGGCAGGCGCACCCGCACGTGACGCGGTGGCTGCTGTCGCGCTACGCCGGGGACGTGACGATCAACGTGGCCGGGGTGGTGCACGCCGACGGCGTACGGCTGTTGCCCGCCTCGTTGCAGATCAGCGGGATCGCGCAGCTCGGCTACGCGTTCGGCGGCTACTGCGGCAGCGACTTCGCCATGCCGCGCGTCGACCCCGGCGCGCTGGCCCAGGCCTACCTGCACACCGAGCGCATCGGAGCGTGGCTGGCCACGCAGGGGCACCGGGGCCTGTTCGGGGCCGACATCGCGGTGTCCGGCGGGGATGTGGCGTTCCTGGAGGTCAACCCGCGTATCCAGGGCTCGTCGTGGCTGCTGAGCCGGTTGCAGGAACGGCACGGGCTCAACCCATGCCTGCACCAGCACCTGCAGGCGCTGCTCGGCGAACCGCTCGATCCCGCCGACGCGGCGCGGCCGGTGCTGCCCACGGCCGGCAGCCACCTGCTGGTGCGCTGGACCGGTCCGGGTGGCATGGTGCGCGACGTGCCACGGCCCGACTCGTACGCCGGAGTGCACGTCACCGGCCTGCCTGCGGTCGGGGTGACGCTGCTGCCGGGTGCGATCCTGGCCCGGCTGGAGTCCACGGCGAGTCTGTCCGAGCCGGACGGACGCGGCCTGCTGCCCGCCACCGGCGCGCTGGTCGACGCGCTGACGGCCGCCGTCGCCGTCGACCCGCTGCGCTGACGGCGTAACCGTTGCGGCGCACCGGGTCCGGTGCGCCGCTCCGGGCACCGCCTTCACCCGTGTCGACCCCGTGTTGGAAGGTGCCCTGCGCCGCCTGTCGCGGCGGCGGGTCTACCAGCGCCACTGGGCCGGGGACGCCACCGGATGGGCGCGCAGCCAGGCGGTGGCCGAGCGGGTCAGCCGGGCCACGATCGGCGCGGCCAGCCAGGCCCAGACGACGGCGAAGAAGGCCAGCTGGGCGTACCGGCCGGGCGCCAGGTTGCCGGGCCAGTCCGTGAGCGGGTACCACAGGTCGCTCTCGACGACGCCGAAGCGGCAGTAGTCCTCCTGCAGGTTCGCCTTGTCGTAGCAGCGCGGCGCGCCGCTGGACTCGAACACGCTGCTGTTCGCGGCGACCCAGACCGACAGCGACAGCACGCCCAGCAGCATCACGTTCGGCCACGCGCGGGCGTCGGGACGGGTCAGCCACACCGCCAGCGCCAGCGCCGCGGGCAGCACGGCGAGCAGGAAGAAGCGCGGTCCCCAGTACAGGTCCCCGCTCCACGCCCACCAGTTGGCGTACACCGCGACCATCGCCCCGACGTAGATCAGCCACGACCGGTACGCGCCCCACAGGTCGACCGCGCCGGCGTCGTACAGCCCGCGCAGCCTGCGCCGGATCGGCAGGAACAGGCCCGGGGTGAACCAGACCAGTCCCTTGCCGAACGAGAACAGGATCGCCAGCACGCCCAGCGCCATCGGATAGTCGAACCGCTCGCCGGTGTACCCCTGGTCGAGCGGGTCGCCCCGGCGCAGCCACGCCTCGCCGAGCACCAGCAGCACCGCGGTCACCACCGGCACCGCGTACCGCAGGCGGCGCAGCCGCACCGCACGGTCGGCGGCCGTCAGCGCGAGCGCGGGCAGGGTCGCCGCGATGTTGGCCGTGCCCAGCGCCAGCCCGGCCCAGCCGAGCCGCCGCCACCACGGGTGGGTGGCCGCGAGGTACGCGGCGATCAGGCCGACGCCGACGGTCATCGCGGAGAACGTCTCGGCGTAGAAGTTCGAGATGTGCGCGGGGATCATGCTGCCGACGACGAGCAGCAGCAGGAAACGCCGCAGCAGCCCGGCGTCGACCCGTCCCCGCAGCAGCAGGTGCAGGGCGAGCAGGGCGAGGGCGAAGACGACCAGGTTGAAGTACGCCAGCCAGACGTCCGGGCGGCCGATCACCTGCCCGGCCAGCCACATCGGCGTCGCGAACAGCGGCCCGAGCAGCGAGTACCGGTCCTCGGACAGGCCGTCGCCGCTGAGCAGCTGGTCGAGCGCGTCGTAGCGGCGGCGGGCGTCCCAGGTCACCTTGTGGTTGGCGAAGACCAGCGACAACATGCCGAGGCCGAACAGCGTCCATTCGACGGCACCGCCCCGGTCACGTGGCGCGACGGGAACCTCCGCGACGGGATGATCGGCATCGACGGGGGCCGTCTGCTGTCGGGTCTCTGCGGGCATCCCGCGAACCTATGGACAAGCGGGCCGGTGCAGCGGGAGGCTTCGATTGCTATTGGGTAACGGTCAGGCGACGGCGAGCGTGAGCAGGCGACTCTGCACCCGGGCCGCGGCGGCGCGCAGGTAGGGCGCGCGACGCAGGTGCGCCTGGCCGTACGCCGAGGACGCGCCGTGCCGCCCGAGCGCCTCGGTCAGCCGCTCCTCCAGGAACACCGGCTCCCCGCATACCCCCGCGGTCTGGTCGGCGCTGGCCAGCGCGTCGGTGACGGCCGACGCCTCGTCGGGGAACTCGGCCAGGCCCGGCACTCCCTGCGCCTGCGCCAGGAACGCGGCGCCCGAGTGGTGGGCGACCAGCGCGCACAGGCGCGGCGGCCAGCCCAGCCGCCGCAGCAGGCGGGCTCCGTCCAGGGGATGGAATCCGGTGTCCAGCGCCGCGGCGGCGTATCCCACGTCGTGCAGCCACGCCGCGCACAGCAGCAGGTCCCGGTCGACCCGGCTGACGGCCGCGGACAGCTCGGCGGCGCGCCCGGCCACTCCGGCGCTGTGTGCGCGCCGCTGCGGCAGGTCCGCCAGCAGTTCCTCGGCCAGCCACCTGGCCCGGACCGGTACGACATGATCGATCGTCATGGGCGGCACGACGGTGACGCTAGGCCGGTCACCCCTTCGGATCAACGGATGTGGCTTGTTGTCCGTCCGTTGTTCGCCATTTGTTCATCTCTTCCGCACCGCCGAACGCGCAGGTCAACAGCCACGGCGGGAACGCGCGGCGGCGGCCAGCCCGGCGGCGGCAGCGGACGCCCACCGGCCACCGCCCGCACGTGATCAACGGCGTCAGCCGGCCGCCACCCGCCGGGACGTCCTCGTTTGTTCGCACCGCAACGATGGCCGATCGGCTGGCCCGTGCGGCGGCTGAACCGTCTTAGGGTCCACATCGAACTGTCGTGCGAACACGGGGAGCCGTTCATGAGACCACGGCCTTATGTTCGCTGTCCCGGATGCGAGCTCGTCGGCCCCGCCGAGGACCTCGAATACGAGCTCAGCGACCAGGGCACCGTCGACTGGCGCAGCCCTGTGCACTGGCAGTGCGCCGAGTGCGGCTACGTCGACACGATCTCGGCCGACCAGGTGCTCGCCGACGACACCGAGCACACCTGCGTCGACTGCGGCACGCTGACCCCGTGCCCGGCTGCCGCGGCGCGGGTCGAATGCGTACGTTGCGGGCTCATCGGTCTCGGCCCCGCCACCGCCGATCCGGAGATCGCCGGGCAGTTGCGGGCCATCGAGGCGCTGCACGCCATCGAGCTGCGGGTGCAGCAGGCGCTGCGGGAGCAGCACGGCCCCGCGGGCGAGCCGCACCCGGCCTGAGCCGAAACGGCGCAGCCGATCCGGCCCCGGCCGCCCGCACCGGCGGCGTGGCATGATTTCGAGCGACGACGGCCGGAACTGCCCGGCGGCGAGGATCGTGCCCCGGCGGCTGCCGTGGCGGGAGAGGCGGCGACGGGTGCGGACCGCGGTCATGGGAGCGGGCTCCTGGGGAAGTGTCTTCGCGAAGATCCTGGCCGAGGCCGGTGGCGAGGTGACCATGTGGGCCCGGCGGGAAACCATCGCCGAGGCGATCCGCAGCACCGGGCGCAACCCCGACTACTTCCCCGAGGCCGCCCTGCCGCGCAACGTCACGGCGACGTCCGACCCGGCGGCGGCGCTGGCCGGAGCCGACCAGGTCGTGCTCGCGGTGACCTCGCAGACGCTGCGCGCCAACCTCAGCGCGTGGGCCGGGCTGATCCCCGCCGACGCGACGCTGATCTCCCTGATGAAGGGGATCGAGCTGGGCACGACCAAGCGGATGAGCGAGGTCATCGTCGAGACGACCGGGGTAGACCCGCGCCGGGTCGCCGTGGTCACCGGCCCCAACATCGCCCCCGAGCTGGTCGTACGCCAGCCCGCCGCGGCCGTGGTCGCCTGCCCGGACCTGAGCCGGGCGACCGCCGTCCAGGAGTCGATCACCACGCCCTACTTCCGGCCGTACACCAATGACGACGTCATCGGGTGCGAACTGGGCGGCGCGGTCAAGAACGTGATCGCCCTGGCATACGGCATCGCCACGTCGATGGAGCTGGGCGAGAACATCAAGGCGACCCTGATCACGCGTGGCCTGGCCGAGACCACCCGGCTCGGGGTGGCGCTCGGCGCGGACCCGCTGACCTTCGCGGGCCTGTCGGGCCTGGGCGACCTGGTCGCGACCTGCTGTTCGCCGCTGACCCGCAACCGCACGTTCGGCGAGCACCTGGGCCGCGGCCTGAGCCTGGAGCAGGCCCAGGCGGCCACCCGGTACACCGCCGAGGGCGTCAAGAGCTGCCTGGCCATCCGGGACCTCGCGCACAAGCACGGGGTGGAGATGCCGATCACCGAGCAGGTCGAGCGCATCTGCCACGAGGGCGTCGACCCGAAGGTCGCCCTGGTGACCCTGATGAGCCGCCAGACCAAGCCGGAGTGACGCTCAGCCGGCGGGTTCCCCCTGCCAGTGCCGCTCGAAGACGATCTTGTGTCGGTCGCCGGGCAGCACGTTGACGGTGCACTGCACCGGCGTACCGGCCGCGGTGTAGCCGGTGTCGTAGTGCGCCGCGACCGGGGTGCCGGGGCCGAGGCTGAGGCGGTGGATCTCCTCGGGCGTCGGCATCCGGATGAAGATCTCGTCGATCGCCCGGTCCTGCCGGTAGCCGAGGTCGGCCAGCACCTGGTCGGTGCCGCGCGGCAGGTACGCCGGGGACATGATCTCCGAGTCCTTGACCAGCTCGATGGGGAAGTGCGAGTCGTTGATGTTGACCGGCTCGCCGTTGATGAACCTGACCCGGCGGCGCGCCACCACGGTCTCCCCGGCCGCGATGCCCAGCCGCTCCGCGAGATCGGGCGCGGCCTGCACCAGTGACACCTCGATCGCCTGGTGCGGGGTGCGGCCCTCGTCGACGATCTGCTGCGAGAACCGGTCCATCTCGGGCGAGGCCGGGCGGGGTCGGGACTTCTCCTGCGGCCGGTAGACCATGTGCTCGCGGCGGCGTACGAAGTAGCCGTGCGGCCGCCGCGCGACGATCAGCCCCTCGGTGACCAGGATGCCGAGCCCGGTGCGCACGGTCTGGCGCACCACGCCGAACCGGTCGGCGATCTCGTGCTCGGTCGGCAGCCGGTCCTCGGGCCGTAGTTCCCCCGACATGATCTGACTGCGGTACGCAGCCGCGATGCGCTGGTACGCGGGCATCCCCGCACTCCGGACCGTCTCCACGTGCCCTGCCTTCCCGAGGTTCGCACCCGACCGCATCGATGTCTTGACAACCGATCCAAGACCACTGCACCATCATACGCAACATCTACATTGTCTAGTCAATGTAGATGTTCTTGCCGAACTGCGCTCGGAGGGAATCCCATGTCAGACCTCGCGCCCGTCGACCCCACCCTGGCCGCTCTGCGGACCCGCCTGCCCCGCCTGGTCGAGGACCTCGCCGAGCTGGTCGCCGTCGAGTCGCCCTTCGAGACCCCCCGTGCCACGGCCGCCAGCGCGGACGCGGTGACCGCCCTGGGCAGCCGCCTGCTGGGCAGCGCCCCCGAGCGCCACGGCGCCCACCTCGTCTGGAGCCACGGCCCGACCCGGGTGCTGCTGGTCGGCCACCACGACACCGTCTGGCCGGTCGGCACCCTGGCCCGCTGGCCGTTCCAGGTCGACGGCGACCGCGCCACCGGGCCGGGCTGCTTCGACATGAAGGCCGGACTGGTCCAGCTGTTCCACGCGCTGACCACGCTGCCCTCCCTCGACGGGGTCACCGTCGTGGTCAACGGCGACGAGGAGGTCGGCTCGCCCGACTCCCGGGTGCTCATCGAGCGGGCGGCCCGTGGCGCGCGGGCCGCGCTGATCTGCGAGCCCAGCGCCGACGGCGCGCTCAAGACCGCCCGCAAGGGCATCGCCCGCTACCGCCTGGAGATCGCGGGCCGGGCCGCCCACGCGGGGCTGGACCCGGGCCGGGGCGTCAACGCCGGGGTCGAGCTCGCCCACCAGATCCTGGCGGTGGCCGGGCTCGGCGACGGCGACACCACGGTGACCCCGACGGTGCTGTCCGGTGGCAGCACCGACAACACCGTCCCGGCGGCCGCCGGAGTGGCCGTCGACGTGCGCGCCTTCCACCAGGCCGAGTTCGAGCGGGTGGACCGGGCCATGCAGGGACTGCGTCCCGTACTGGCGGGCAGCCGGGTGACCGTGCACGGCGGCGTACACCGGCCCGCGCTGCCGCCGACCGCCTCGGCCCGGCTGTACGGGCTGGCCCGGACGGTGGCCGCGGAACTGGGCCTGGCCCCGCTCGCCGGGGTCGCGGTCGGCGGGGCGTCCGACGGCAACCTGACCGCCGGATACGGCATCCCCACCCTGGACGGCCTCGGCCCGGTCGGCGGCAACGCCCACGCCGAGGGCGAATGGGTCGACCTGCCCGCGATGGCCGAGCGAGCCGCGCTGCTCGCCGCACTCGTCGATCGGGTGCTGCGTACCCGGGCGTGGGCGTAGACGCCACGACGCCCGTTCGCGGGCGGGCCGGAGAACCGGCCCGCCCGCCCTCAAGCCCGCCAGCCTCCTACGAGCCGAATCCGGGAGCAGACCCGTGTGGACCCCCACCCCGGGCAACCAGCCCACGCAGTACGTCAAGATGCCCGCGGCGCAGCGGCTGTTCCTGCAGCGATGGATCGAGATGACCTCGCCGGAGGTCGACTTCCGCTGGCGGCTGCGGCCGGTCTCAGACGGCCTGCTGCGCCGGGAACTCGCCGCCGTGGAGACCACCGGCGCGGACAAACGGCGGCTCAACGGCAGCACCCTGTACGCGGCGCTGCTCGACGACGAGTGGCGGCACACGCCGCAGGTCATGCTCGGACGGCTGGCCGCCGAACAGGTGCAGGCCGACCCGCTCGGCAGCGCGGAACAGATGGCGCACGGCCTGATCCTGGCCGGATACAGCCCGCAGACCCTGCTCGGCGCGCAGCGCGTCCTGCTCAACGGGCAGCGGCTGCAGGACCAGCTCGACGAGCTGCACCGCTGGCACGCCGAGCGGACCGCCGCCCGCACCTTCCGGCTCGCGGTCCCGGTCACCCGCGGCGGCACCATGATCAAGAGCTATGGCTGGTCGCAGCCGTACTTCGACAACCTGGGGCCGGTGTTCCAGCAGCTCGTCACCGCCGCCGAGACCGCCGGACACGCCGCGCGCACCCCCCGTTACCTGGTCGCCGAGGTGACCGCGAACGACCCCACCGCCGCCGCGATGACCTTCCTGGAGCACTACGACCGCTACCGGCTCCAGCTCCGGCCGCCGCACCGGCCGGTGAACATCGGCCGCGACATCGTCGTCGTGCACGACGAGTACCCGGCCCCCCAGGGCCGCACGGTGCGCTTCCCGATGCCGCCGCGCTACGCCTACGACCAGCCCGAGGCCGTCGACGGCAGGATGACCCAGCGCGTGCTGGCCGCCGCCGAGACCGACCCGCGCATCCACACGCTGCTGCTGCAGTACCTGATGGCCCTGCGCGAGCTGGAGCGCGGCTCGGTCCGCGACGCCTTCCAGGCGCTGCTGCCGCTGCTCGACGTCGGCTTCGAGTGCGACGAGGGCCCGTGGGCGCAGCGCACCGCGTTCGCGCGCACGATCGAGATCGCCGCGATCCTGCTCGCCGCGCAGACTCCCCGCGCACTGTTCCGGCACCTGCAGCAGTACCTGCGCCGCCCCTGCCCGGTCAACGCCAAGGGCGCCCGCGGGCCGTGGGCCACCGGCGACGACGCCGCCGACCTCGCGCTGCTCACCGGGCCGCGGTGGCACGAGCTGGCGGCGGCGTACGCGTGGAACGGGCTGTTCCTGCAGCGCCGGGCGGAGCTGCTGGCGCTGGTCACCGACCCGCGCCCGGCGGTGCCCCGGATCCGCCGCACGGCCCGCTGGGACATGGCCCGCGCGGTGCGCGCCCGGCATGCCTTCGCCCACCGGGGCGAGCCGATGACCGACGCGTACGGCCTGTCCGTGGCCCTGGAGGCGGCCTACCTGTGCCTGGTCGCGCGCTGCGCGGCGGTCGAACGCGGCATCGGCTTCGCCGAGCTGGTGACCCGGCTCGACGCGGCCACGGCCGACGATCCCGCCCCGCTGAACTGGCCGCTACTGGTCGCCGAGGGCGAGTGGGCGCTGGCCCGCTGCGCCGGCTGACACCACGTCGCCTCTGGGCCGGCGTTGAGCCGACGGGGCCAGCTCAGGCGGATGCGGCACGTTCGGCCAGGCTGCGCTCGACGCAGAATTCGTTGCCTTCGGGATCGGCCATGACGACGAAGCCACGGCCGTCGGGCTGACGGTGATCATCCACCACGGACGCCCCCATCCCGACCAGTAGTTCGACCTCCTGGTCGCGGCTACGGTCGATCGGCTGGACATCGAGGTGCATGCGGTTCTTCAAGGTCTTGTGTTCGGGAACGTTGACGAACAGCAGACCGGGTGAGCCGTCACCGGGGCCGATCCAGCAATGGGTGTGGTGCGGCTCGTTGGGGTCGTCGGAGGCTTCCTGCCATCCGGTGACCCGGGTCCACCAGAGTGACTGGGCGTAGGCGTCGTGGGCGTCAACGGTGATGTTGTGAATCTTCACGGTCATGCGGACTGTGTAGCCGACGAACGCTTCGTGATCAAGCGACATACGGCGGCCCGACGACCGCAGCGACCGCGAGGCCCGCTGTGCGGAGAAGGACGAGCCCGCCCCGGAGGTCCGGGGCGGGCTCGTCAGAGTCGGCGGCGCAGGGCCACCGTCACCACGTCAGGACCGCGCCGCAGCGAGGTCCGTGATCTCGGTCGCCGCCAGTTCGTGGTTCCATACCCGCACGTCGTCGATCTGGCCGTCCAGGTACTCCGCCCGCGCGCCCGACACCCTGGCGGCGCCCATGATCAGCGCGCCCGCGTAACCCGACGTGCTGCCCGTCGCCGTGCCCGCCAGCACCCCGTTGACGTACAGGCGTGTCTCGCCCGCAGCCGCGTCGTACACCCCCACCAGATGCGTCCACACACCTACCTGGGCACTCTGCGTCGACGCCGCCGTGTACGCCGTGAAGGTGGTGGAATTCGGGTTGGACAGGACGGTGAAGTTCCACTTGCCATTGGCGTTGAGCTTCAGGGAGAACCCGCTGTTGGTGGAGCCCTCCTGGGCGACCACGGTCTGCGCGCGGGCCCCCACGTCGAGTTTCACCCATGCCGACACGGTGTAGGGGCTCGCACTGGTGTAGAGCGGCGGACCGGTGACGGAGGCGAACTGGCTGGTGCCGTTCAGGGTCAGCACACCCCCACCGACGACCCCGCCACCGGTGATCTTCGCGTTCGCGCCGTTGCCGGTGGCATCGGCCAGGAGCGTGCCACCGCTGTCGTTCATCGCCCACGCCGCACGCGACACGGACTGCAGATCCGCCAGCTCCCGCAGGTAGTACGACTGCCCGAGGTAACCGGGAGCCTGGCAGGTGTCCTGCACCGCGGGTGCGGCCGCGGCCATGCTCGCGGCCTGGACGGCGATGCACCGGCTCGCGGTGGTGTTCGACACCATCCGCACCGTGATGTCGGTCGGCTTCGGGTCTGCCGGGTCGTTGGTGAACCCGCCCACGTACTCGACCTGGAACGTCTCCTGCGACATGCCGGTCGAACACGTCTTCTGGATCACCGGCCCGCCCGCGGCGATGACGTCGTAGATCAGGCACTTGGACGGGATGTGCTGCGGGTGCAGCCGGACATGGCCCGCTCCGCGCTGCTCCAGCACGAACCGCTGGTCGAGCAGGTTGCGGGCGCAGGGCTGCTGCACGAGCGCGGTGCCGTCGATCGGGCTGCCGTTGACGGCCAGGCACATCCCCGAATGCTTGGCGACCAGCTGGTAGTGGCTGACGCCGTTCGATGTGACGCTGCCGACGCCCGCCTTGCCGAGCGAGCCCTGCCACTTGAGCACGGGAGTGGCCAGTCCGGTGCCGGTGGAGGTGAACTGCCACATCCGCTGCTGCTGCAGGCCGCAGCACTTGTACGAGATGATCAGGTCCTCCCGGCCGTCCGCGCTGAGGTCCCGCATCGCCAGTTCCATCCACGGCCCGCACCAGAACTGCCCGGTGGCCCCGGTCGCGAACTGCTCGACGCGCGACTCCAACGTCCAGGTGCCGGTCGGCGAGGACTGCTGGGGCGTGAACGTGTAGACGCCCATCTGGCAGGCGCCGATGTCGTACACCGCGACGACGCCGTCGAAGTCGTCGTTCCCGGTCGCATACCTGCCGACGGTGAACTTGAACTTCGCGGCGCACCAGCTCCCCGTGCCGTTCGAGTCCCAGACCTGCTGCCCGGCCGTGAACGAGGCGTTCTCGTTCCAGTGCATGAAGGCTCCGGTCCGGCAGGAACCGAGTTCGATGAACTCCATCACGTCGACGCCCGGCTCGGTGTCGAACTGGCCGATCACCAGCTGGCCGTTGGCGAGGTTGGAGGTGGCGTTCGCGGCCATCCAGTCGACCGGGTCGGCGAAGAGGACCTCGTCGTCGTGCGGGTCGTCGTCGTCGGTGGGGTCGGACGGGTCGTCGTGGCTGTCGACCGAGGCCAGCATGACCTTGATGTTCCAGCTCGTGGTGCTGTTGGCGTACCCGAAGACGAGGTCGTCCCTGCCGTCGGCGTCGACGTCACCCGCCAGCACCTTCATGTTGGCCAGATTGAGGGCCATCGTCTTCACCTGCGTATCGGCAAGCATGTCGGCGTAGGGCACGTTGCCCCGCGACCACAGCAGCGACACGTCGGTGCGGTTGGTGCTGATCGACTTGAAGACCGCGAAGTCGGTCTTGCCGTCGCCGTCGAAGTCACCTTGGACCGTGTCGGAGTTGGCATCGGTGTAACTGTTGCTGATCATCAGCGCCACCGGCTCGCGCAGGGAACCATCGGGCTTGCCGGGGTACGTGTAGAACATGCCCTCGCCGTTGCCCAGGTCCCGGAACCCTGCCTGATCCGGCACCCCGTCACCGTCGACATCGTCCCGCACATGCGGCACCGGGTCCGGCGCGGGCGACTCCGGGTCGAAATAGACCTGCACGGAGGCCGTGCGGGAGTTGCCGTTGCCCGCGTACGCACGGACGTAGAGGGTCGTGTCCCCGACCGGGGCGTTGTGCCCGTCGACCTCCCACGGCATGACGGACACCGTGGCGGTGCCGTCCAGCCCCGCCGGGATGCTGGCGCTGCTGTCGCCGATCCGGTCGGCGCTGAAGCCGTAGCTGTAGCGCACCACCTCACCGCCGTCGGCCGCATCGGGTCGCAGCGTCAGCACGTTGCTGCGGCCAAACTTGAGCAGGTGGTACACCTCGCCGTCGACGTCGAGGGTCGGAATGCCGTCGATGAGCGGAACGCCGTCGAGTGCGGTGGTGTCGTACTGGATCTCGCAGGACGGGCTCCAGGCGGAGTAGTCGACGACCGCTCCGGCCGAGGTCAGGTCGGCGGCGCGGACCCGGTAGGCGTAGATCGTGTTCTGCTGTAGTGCCTGGGCGGCTGACAGCCGCACCTTGCTGATGCTGTCGCGGGCACCGTTGGTCGACTCGATCAGTGGCCAGGTGGCCCCGCCCGCCGGGGTGATCTCGACCTGGAGCCGGACGTTCTGTGCGTCGAGGTCGCCGATGTGGGCGGAGAACTCCGGTGTCGGAGTCTTGAGGTACAGGCGCTGGCCGGTGCCGCTGCGGCAGGTCGGGTCGAGGTCCACCTTGACCTGGGAGACGGTCGGCAGGCGGTTGTAGTTGAGCTTGATGTGGGGGCGGCGGGTGCCCTCGTAGGAGTCGAACTTCTTCCACGAGCCCAGGTCCCAGTTCTCCGACTGGATCATGATGCTGGCAGAGCTGCCGCCGCTGTTGAACGTGTCGTCCAGGGCCGCGGCGACATCGACGTCGACCCAGCCCGCAGCGCAGCTGCTGCTCCAGCCCTTGGCGTCGGAGGAATCCCCGGCGGCTTCGAGCACGGCCGGTTCGTTGCCCCACTGGACCGAGCTGGTGACGTGTGCGGTGCGTTTGGCCAGCCATTTGGTGGCGGTGCAGTTGTGGGAGTGGGTCTCCCACAGGTTCAGCATCGCCGAGTAGATCTTTGCGTTCTTGTACGCGGTGAGGCCGTCGAAGCGCAGGTAGCTGCGGGCATAGCACTGGCAGCCGTCGTTGGTGTAGCCGACCTTGAGCTCGTCTTTGGTGGAGTTGTCGGAGACGTCGATGGTGTTCTGGACGAACTCGTCGAACCCGACGGTGACGTCGACGTCGATGCCCGGGTCGACGACCACCGGGTACTTAGTGGCGGGGTCGCTAAGCCAGGTGGTGTCGGGGCGCAGGCGCATGTCATGGCCTACGGTCTCGCCGCGCTGCTGGACGGCGGCGACGTCGACGTTCACCTTGGCTTGGCGTTTGCGGTCGCCTCGGCCGTCGAGGCCCTGGTTGTCCCACATGAGGGCGACGGGCATCCGTGCGGCGATCTTGCCGTCGGCCTTGCGGAACTCCCCGGAGCCGTCGGTCTTGCCGGCGAAGGTGGTGGCGCCGGTGCGCAGCGGGGTGCGCAGTGTGGCGACGCGGGTGGCGGCGGTGCGGTCCTTGACGATGTAGAACTGTTCGAAGCCGGTGGTGCGGGCTTCGATGACCAGGTCGATGCCGGGCGCTACTTCGGGGTAGGTGGCCTTGGGTCCGTCGAGGACGGGTTCGGGCAGGGTGCCGGTCCAGCCGAAGCCGAGCTTCTCGCCGTGGGCGTTGAGGGTGGCGAGGTCGTGTTCGCCTGCGGTCTTGGCTCCGGCGATGACCAGGTCGTGGGGGTGGACCTTGGGGCCGACGGTGCCGTCGGGGCGGCGGACGAGGGTGAAGTCGTAGTCGAGCCATTTGCCGTCGCGCTTCAGGCGGACCGGGCCGGTGTGGATCTCGGCGGTCTCGGTGCCGTCGGGCTCGGCCCATACCCTGGTGGTCTCGGTGGTCAGGGCAGGGATCTGCACCGACTTGCCGGTCTGCTTCGCCGCCTTGCGCGCGGCGAGGATGCTCGCGGACGCCGGATCGGCAACAGCGGGTGCGGCTGGCTTCTGCGGTGCCGATGCGGCGACTGCCGGTGACACGGCCGACAGTGTCAGGCCTGCGAGCATCACCGCGGTGACCGCGACGGCTCTTCTGGCCTGGCTCCCCCGTGATCTGTGGGACATGAAACCTCTTCCTGGATATTGATGGTGGCAGGAGGCTAGGGCCGGGAAGCGGGTCATGTCTACGGCAGGGTGAGCGAGTGAGTGCATTGCCACTGCAACCTGCCGAGACATGCTCTTTCGTCGATGGCACAAGCCTGGTCGTATGGGTCGTCATCTGTGCAATATGTAGGCTCAACAGTCCAGGCGCCTAGGGATCGCGGGTATGCGCAGAGGTGATACCGCGTCGCACGAGAGTCTTGACGGGTCCGCCGGACGGCCCTACGGTCATCGCCAACGACCATGGTTCACGGGGGACGGTAGGTCATGAAACGAGTGCTTGCGGCGGTCTGTGCCCGAAATCGGGTGACTGTGTACGCATCCCGATACGGCGCTGGCCGTCCGGCCATTACGGAGCGAGAACGCTCCCGGCTCGGCTCGATGACGGCGGCTTGTTAGGCGAGAGCACGCTTCTCGGTAATCCACCGTCTTTCTGACATCTCTGTCTTTTGTGCACGGCATCGCGCGGCGGTGTCGTGCTGCCTGTGTCTGCCATGGGCCCGGTTTCCCCACCACCTCTCGGAGGAGCTGTGCAACATCTGTTAGCGCGGCGTAGGCCTAGACCGCGTTTGGCGCGGTTGGCTTTCGCCGTACCGTTTTTGATGATGTCGTCGTTGGCTGTGGCGTTGCCCGCGGCGGCGGCGCCGAACCCTGACGACATCCCTCAGGTGGAGAAGTCGGTCCCGGCCAGTTGGACACCGAAGTCGGTGGCCGCTGGTCCGACCAATGCTGAGAAGCTGGCGGTGAAGGGCCGCCCGCAGGTTTCATGGCCCGCGCCGGGTTCGGCGACGGTGGTGTTGCCGTCTGCTGCGCGGGCGGCTGGTGCGTCGGGTGCGGCTGGTGGCCGGGTCAAGGCTGGGGCCTTGCCGGTCACTGTGGGTGGCCCGAGTGCTGCGGTGTCGAAGGGCTTGGCAGGTGCCGCCGCTTCGGCTGGTGTGCCGGGCAGTGTGTCGGTGTCGCTGCTGGACAAGGCGTCGTTGCCGGTGTCGGCGCGTGACGGTCTGGTGTTCCGTCTGGGCCGTGGTGACGGTGGTGTGGGTGCGTCGCGGGTGTCGGTGCAGGTCGACTACCGGGGCTTCCGTGAGGCCTACGGTGCGGACTGGGCGACCCGGCTGCGGCTGGTGTCGCTGCCCGCCTGTGCGCTGACCACGCCCGAGCGGGCCGAGTGCCAGGGCAAGCCCCTACCGGGTGTCAACGACACCGCCGCCGGTAACGTGACCGCCGATGTGGCGGTCACCGGGTCGACGGTGTCGGCCCTGGACCGGACCGAGGCTGCGGGCGGTTCCCTGGTCGCGTCGGGTGGTTCGCTAGTGGCGCTCGCTGCCGGTGCGGACGGTGAGGGCGGTAGCTACTCCAGTTCGCCGTTGTCGGCGTCGGCGACGTGGCAGTCGGGTAGCAACACCGGTGACTTCTCGTGGTCGTACGGGTTGCGGGTGCCGCCGTCGCTGGGCGGGCCGTCGCCGTCGATCTCGTTCGGGTACTCGGCCGGTGCGGTGGACGGCCGGACCAGTTCTGCGAACTCGCAGCCCTCGGCGATCGGTGAGGGCTTCGACTACTGGCCGGGTTATGTCGAGCGTAAGTACAAGGACTGCCAGTCTGATGGCTGGGCGACCTATGACCAGTGCTGGCTGAGCGACAACGCGACGATCTCGCTGAACGGCCGGGCCAGTGAGCTGGTCAAGGACGACACCACTGGGGTGTGGAAGTTCCGTAACGACGACGGTTCGAAGATCGAGCGGCTGCTCGGTGCGAACAATGGTGACAAGAACCGTGACGGTACGACCGAGGGTGAGTACTGGAAGGTCACCACGACCGACGGTACGCAGTACTTCTTCGGTCTGCACAAGCTGTCGGCCCTGCCGGCGAACGCGGGTGTGACCGGGATGGCGGGTGCGCCGGACTCGAATTCGGCGTGGACGGTGCCGGTGGTTGGTAACAACACCGGTGAGCCGTGCTTTTTGACGCATCCGTCGACGTCGGTGTGTGACCAGGCGTGGCGGTGGAACCTGGACTATGTCGTGGATGTGCACGGCAACGCCCTGGCGTATTTCTACAATCCGGAGACCAACCGGTACCACAACATCACCGTGGGTGGTCCGCGGTCGTATACCCGTGGTGGCACGGTCGACCGGATCGAGTACGGGCTGCGGGCGGGGCAGACGTGGACGGCTACGGCGGCTCCGTCGCGGGTGAAGTTCACCAATGTCGAGCGGTGTGTGCCGGGTTCGTCGTGTGTGAAGCCGGCCGACTACCGCGATGTGCCGTGGGATCAGGAGTGCCTGGTCGGGGCGTGTGACGACTACGCGCCGACGTTCTGGTCGTCCAAGCGCCTGTCGAAGGTGACCACGCAGGTCATCCGCTCCGGTGCCTACGATGATGTGGACTCGTGGACGCTGACCCACAGCTTCCCCGCGACCGGTGACAGCATCGGCACGCCTGTTCTTTGGTTGAACCAGATCCAGCAGACGGGTCACCTGGGCACGACGGATGCGGTGATGCCGCCGGTGGTCTTCGACGGCATGTCGATGATCAACCGGGTGACGTCGGCGTCGGGCAATCAGGTCCGTAAGTGGCGGATGAACAACATCAAGAACGAGTCCGGTGGCGCGGTGGTGATCACCTACAAGCCGCTGGACTGCACGATCACGACGCTACCGGCCAGTCCGCAGACCAACACCAAGCGGTGTATGCCGGTGTGGTGGACCCCGCCGGGTGGTTCGATCGGCCTGTACTGGTTCCACAAGTATGTGATCGCCCAGATCGACGAGCAGGACGGCCACGGCATCGGCACGTCCACCACCACCAGCTACGACTATGTCGGCAACGCCGCGTGGCGTTACGCCGAGGACGACGGGTTGACGATCCCGGAGCAGAAGACGTGGTCGCAGTGGCGCGGCTACGGCGCCGTGGAGACCCGCTCCGGCATCACCGCCGAAGGCCGGACCCTTGAAGTGACCCGTTTCTACCGGGGCATGGACGGCGACCGTAACCACCCGACCAACGCCACGTCCTACCGGCCGCAGTCGGAGACCGACATCACCGACGGTCTCGGCGGGGTCGTCCGCGACCTCGACGAGTTGGCCGGACAGCCCCGCGAGCGGATCTCCTACGACTCCGACCTGGCCACGAAGACCGTTCTGAACCGGTCGATCTCGGATGGCTGGGTGTCGGCTGCGACGGCGACGTCGACGCACCCGTGGGCGACGGTCAAGGCGACCCGGTCCGGGATGAACAACACCCTGGTCCGCTCAGTGATCAAGGGCGGTGAACGCGACAACCAGGTCGTCAAGACGTTCGACGCCCAGGGTCAGGTCACCCTGATGGAGGACCAGGGCGACAAGAACGTCCCAGGCGACGAGGAGTGCACCCGCCTCACCTACGCACCCAACCCCACCAAGAACATCCAGGGACTCACGTCCCGCGTCGAGAAGTACGCCCTGGCATGTGCGAACATCCCCGTCCTCAATCCGACCACGGGCGTTCCGGTCACCGAGATCGCCAACCAGGACCTGCTGATCTCCGATGAGCGGACCCGCTACGACGGCGCGGCAACCTGGTCTCCCAACCAGGTCCCGACCCAGGGCGTGGTCACGGCGGTCGAAGCTATCGACACATGGTCACCGACCGGACGCACCTACGTCACGGTCACCAAGAGCGAGGTCGACGCCTACGGCCGGGGTCTGAAGACCTGGGACGAGGCCGGCAAGATGTCGGAGACCGTCTACACCCCCACCACCGGCGGACCAGTCACTGCCGTGGAGAACTACAACCCGCTGCGACACAAGACCCGCACCGAGTTCGAGGTCGGCAACGGCCAGCCCACCGCACAGATCGACGCCAACGGCCTGCGCACCGACATCGTCTACGACGGCCTCGGCCGGATGAAGCAGGCATGGCTGCCCGGCCGGACCAAGGGCGTCGACCTGCCCAGCTCCGAATACGACTACACGGTGCGCAAATCCGGCACGTCCAACCAGATCAACGCCGTCACCACTCGCGGTCTCCGCCCCAACGGCGGCTACAACGTCAGTGTCGAGTTGTACGACGGCATGATGCGACCGGTGCAGACCCAGATCGCCGCACCCGGCGGCGGACGCACCATCGTCAACACCTACTACAACTCCCGCGGACAGGTCGTCAAACAAGACAACCCGTTCTACAACACCGCATCCCCGACCGTCGACTACCACCCCGCCACCGGCGCCACGACAGTCACCACCGAATACGACAGCGCGGGCCGGCGCACCGCGGAGGTCTACCGCGTCGGCGGCACCGAGCAGTGGCGCACCCGCGCCCTCTATGACGGCGACGAGATCGTCACCCTCCCCGCCGCCGGCCAATCCCCGACCCGCGTCAAATTCGACGCCCACGGCCGGGCCAAGGAGTTCTACGAGTACAGCACCGCAAGCCACACCGGCCCGGCGGTCAAGACCACCTACGAGTTCAACAAGCGCAGTCAGATGACCGCGGTCAAGGACTCCAACAACAACACCTGGACCTACAAGTACGACCTCCGCGGCCGCATGTATGAGCAAACCGACCCCGACAAGGGCACGAGCAAGCTCAACTACAACTCGTACAGCGATCTGATCTCGACCGAAAGTAACGGGAAAAAGATCTTCTACGAGTACGACGATCTCGGCCGCGTCATCCGCACCCGCCAGGACGCCAACAACGGTGTCGTCTTGACGGAGATGAACTACGACACCCTCGGTGCCGGCCTGCTCGCCTCCGCCACCAGGTTCGTCAATGGTGCGGCCTATAAGACCGAAGTCCTGGATGTCGACGAATACTTCCGCCCGCTGGAAACCGCTGTCACGATCCCGGCGACGGAAGGCCTACTAGCCGGCACTTACCAGTACAAGGCCACTTTCAACGCGGACGGATCAGTCGCGACGACGACGCTGCCGCAGGTCGGCGATCTGGGCGAGGAAATCCTCAACCACGGCTACACGCCTGAAGGCATGCCGCTTACCCTCACATCGGGTTTGGGCACCTACGTCAATACGGCTCAGTACAGCCCGTTCGGCGAGGTCACGAAGATCACCCTCGGGCTCAACCCGAGCCGGGTGAACCTCAACTTCGTCTACCAGGAAGGCACCCGCCGCCTGGACAACACCTCCGTCACCCGCGACGGACTCATCGGCAACGTCGCCAAGACCGTCTACACCTGGGACGCCACCGGCAACCTCGCCAAGACCGTCGACACCGGCTCCGGCCAGACCAGCGACACCCAGTGCTTCAACTACGACGGACTCCGCCGGTTGAAGCAGGCCTGGACCCCCACCAGCGGAGACTGCGCCACCGCCGTCTCCAACGCAGCCATGGGCGGACCAGCCAAGTACTGGACCAACTGGGAGTACGACAACTACGGCAACCGCACCAAGCAGGTCGAACACGACACCCCGACCGGCGACATCACCACCGACTACACCTACCCGCTACCCGGCCAGGGCAGCCCGCACAAACTCCTCCAGACCAAGATCAGCGACAACACCGGCATCCACACCTTCGACTGGGAACACGACGCATCCGGCAACGTCGAAAGCAGGCCCACCCCATCCGGAAACCAGGAACTGCACTGGAACGCCGAGGGCCGGTTGGAGGAGGTCGTCGAGGATGGCGACACCACCACCTACATCTACGATGCCGCAGGTAATCGACTACTTCGCAGGGAGAGCGGAACCACTACCCTTTACCTGCCCGACACCGAACTGAAGCTCACCGGCACGGCCAAGAATGCCACCCGGTACTACAGTTTCGCCGGACAGGTAATCGCCATCCGGACCGGCAACAGCCTGCAATGGGCGTGCGGCAACAACCAAGGCACCACCAATCTGCTCATCAACGCCGCCAATACGACCACCGTGCAGCGCCGCCGCTTCACGCCTTTCGGCGAGGAACGGACCACACCTGGCACTTGGGCCGGCGATCGGGGGTTCCTCGGCGGTGCCAAGGACGGCACTGGTCTGACTCATCTCGGCGCCCGTGAGTACGACCCAGACACCGGCCGGTTCGTCTCCGTCGACCCGATCGTCGATCAGGGCGACTCCCAGCAGATGAACGGCTACGCCTACTCCAACAACAACCCCACCACCTTCTCCGACCCCTCGGGACTGAAACACATCCCCGACGACCCCGGATCGCCACCAAACGACGGCGACGGCCAGGGGACCGAGACCGGCGACGGGGAGATCACCCTCCCACCCGACCTGCAGGCCATGCTCGACGAAGCCCGCAAACTGCAGAAGATGTCGCTACTCGACATCATCCTGCAAGCCGGCGGCGACATCCTCATGGAACTGCTCGGCATCAACGACATCAAGGACTGCTTCGGCAAGGGCGACATCATCGCCTGCGTATCCATCGTCGCCAACGTCATCCCCTGGGCAAAACTCTTCAAACTCCCCAAGATCGTCAAAGCCATCGAACGCGCATGGTCAGCAGTCCAGATGTTCTGGGAGAAGCTGCGCTGGGCCAAACGGATCATGGCCCAGGTCGACGAGTTCACCCAGCTCGCCCGCAAGGCGGCGAAAGACGCAGCGGAAGCTGCGGCAACCCGGGCGCGGAACGCGAAGAAGGCCGCCGACGCCGCCGCAAAGGAAGCAAAGGAGAAAGCACAGGCCGCAGCCCGGAAAGCTGCGGAAAAACTGAAGAACAAGGCTAAGGATGCGGGTGAGACCTGCGCCAAGATGAGCTTCCTGCCCGGCACGCTGGTACTGATGTCCGATGGCTCGAGTAAGCCCATCGAGCGTGTCGAGGCTGGCGACGAGGTGCTGGCCACTGATCCCGACACCGGCGAGACGGCGCACAAACCGGTCGCTACCAAGCGCACAAGCGAAGGTGACAAAATCCTAGTCGACGTCAAGATCGACATTGATGGCGACGCTGGAGGCGAAACTTCGACGATCTCCTCCACGGATAATCACCCATGGTGGTTGCCGGACCGGGGCGAGTGGCTCAGCAGCCTCGAACTCAAACCGGGTGACGCGCTGCTGACCCCCGACGGCTCTCGCGTGCGTATTGCCGGGGTCAGTGTCTACAGCGCTCGGGCAGAAGTTCACAACCTCACGATCACCGACATCCACACGTACTACGTTGTGGTGGATGACGAGTCCGTACTCGTACACAACTGCAATAGCAGGAGACTCGGCAAGAACCTCCGAGGAATCGGCGAAAAGAAGCCTGCCGGAGTAAGCGCTCAAGCTCACCACATCGTGCCGTGCGGCAGCAAGCTGGCATTGCCGGCACAGAAGATCCTTGCCAAGCACGGCATTGACATCAACTCGCCCGTAAACGGGGTATGGATGAGCCAGAAGGGACATGCGGCAACATTCCGCAGGACCTATTATGACTGGGTGAACGACGAAATAACGGACGCCGATCTCGCGGGGGGTAAGCAGGGCGTCCTAGATTTCCTGGCTGACCTGAAGAAAACACTGCACGACGTCGACCAAGTTGCCCATACGGAATTCTACTGAGAGTGGCGCATGGCATACATTACTCGGCTTGACGTGGACGCGTACGGCTCACTCGATGCGCCCGACGATGTGTGGCCACGGGACGTCACCCAGCACAACTGGATGAGTGGCGACCGCTACCCGCAGATAGAGGGCACGATACCGTTTTCGTGGGAGCCAGGCGACAAACGACAGACCCCTGACGCATTCTGGTATCCGCAGATGCGCGACTGGGTGCTGTCGGGATCCGCATACCAAGCAATGACGGGCGTCGCCTCACAAGATCTGCACTTGATTGCAAGAGGGGCGCTCGACGGCAACCCGTTATACCTTGTCCAGGCACCGACGGTGCTTGACGTGATCGACAGAGAAAGATCTATCATCGACCGTTACCCCACCTACGAGATCTTGCGTTTCCCGGTCCTACCCCGCAGTGCTGCCCCCTTGGTGGCCGAGCGCATTTTCAGGGTCCCAGGTTCGGCGACAATAATTGTCATCGGAGAGGCGGTGAGACAGGCCATAGAGGATTCTGCATCTACGGGATTCAACTTCGTACCCGTGGAATGGTCCGACGGATAGGCTGATTAAGGTTGCCCCGGAGCGAGCCCGCAAGCGTGTGTCGCACACCGCCAGGCTCGCCCCGGGGCCTCCAATGTCGGTCAATGTCCGACGAGGTCGGAGTCCACTGCGGCTCGCTCGCCCTGGTCGAGGCTCGAGATGCGCTCCATCTCCTCCTCGGTCAACGCGAAGTCGAAGACGGCCAGGTTGTCGCGCATACGCTGCGGATCGGCCGACTTGGGCACCGCGGTCAGCCCGAGCTGCAGGTGCCAGCGCAGGACGATCTGGGCCGGACTGCGGCCGTACGCCGCCGCGATCTCCCCGATCACCGGCTCGGCCAGCAGCTCCCGCCCCTGGCCGAGCGGGCTCCATGACTGCGTCACGATGCCGTGCTCAGCGTGGTAGGCGCGCGGCAGCTTGCGGGCGATCCGCGGGCTTAGCTGCACCTGGTTGACGTCGGGCAGCACCCCGGTCTCGACCCGCAGGCGCTCCAGGTGAGCGGGCTTGAAGTTCGACACGCCCACCGCGCGCAGCCGCCCCTCGTCGAGCAGCGCGATCATTCCTTTCCAGGCGTCGACGTAGCGGTCCTGCTCCGGGTTCGGCCAGTGGATCAGCAACATGTCGACATAGTCGACGCCGAGGCGTTCGGCGGACGCGTCGAAGGCCCGGCGTACCAGGTCGCGGCCGTGCCAGCGGGCGTTGAACTTGGTGGTCACGAACAGGTCCTCGCGGGGCACGCCGCAGTCGCGCATACCCTGCCCGACCCCGCGCTCGTTGCCGTAGTTCTCCGCCGTGTCGAACAGCCGGTATCCGGCCTCGACGGCCTGCACCACGCTGACCGCGGCCTGGGCGTCGTCCATCGGCCAGGTACCCAGCCCGATACGCGGCATCACCGCGCCGTGGGCCAGCTTCACCGTCATCTCGTTGGTCATGAGGCCATCCTCGCGCTCGCCGCCGGGGCGCCCGCGACCGGTCCACCCGGCGGCGTGCGGTCCCGTCCCCGGCAGCGGCGATCAGGGGGCGTGTGCCGCGTTCAGGGCGTTCTTGACGGTGCCGCAGGCCGAGGCGGTGATGGGGCGCTTGCCGCGGATACGCGAGACGAGCGCGACGTTGTCCTCGTACAGGTGCATCGTGTGGATGCGGCCGGCGGCCACGCTCAGGTGGATGGCGACGGGGGTGGACAGGTGGCGGCCGGTCGGCTCGATCACGTGCACGAAGTGGCCCAGCACGACCGCGTCGGCGCCGTCGACCAGCACCTTGTCGGCCTCGACGGTGCTGCGGCCGAGTTCGAAACGGGGCATGGTCAGCCGCAGGAAGTCGGCGGCCAGCCCCCGGCTGGCCAGCCACGGAGCCGCCTCGGCGGCTGCCACGTAACACTCGACCTCTTCGGCGAACAGCTCCGCGATGCGCTCCGCGTCGCCCTCGGCGAGCCGCGTCAGGTACTCCTGGACGATCACGCGGGTGTTCTGCACCGCCAGTGCCGCCGAGCGACGCCGAGGGGCGATGCCCACCTGGTGCGCGGCGGTGAGGCCGGTCCAGGGCGCGGACGCCACTGCCTGATCCTGGATCAACATGGGCGGAACGCTACCTGCGAGCCGGTCCGGATTCCCAGAACCGCGGATATCGGTTAAATCACCTGCTCAGCCGGAATGCAACCGACCCCCGCCCGGATTTCCGCTGCGCCGGCCGGGCCGACTCGCACCTTATGCCCGATTCAAGCCGCCATGATCACTGTTTCGGGTCGAAAACTCGGGCCCCACCCCACCTTTCGACCCGAAACGACGATCACCATCCGGCTCGGCGGGACCGACCCAGCGGACCGGCCAGCGGGACCAGCCCGGCGGGATCCGACCCGGGGTCGCGCGTCTCGGCCCATTCCGGCGCAACCCCGACGCGAGGAAATCGCGTTGACCCGCGCCCCGCCCCGCGCCGACCATCGGGTTCATGCTCATCGATCACTTTCCGCTGGTCGGGTTGCGGTTGACCACTCCCAGGCTGGAGCTGCGCCTGCCCGACGCGGAGGAGCTGGCCGCGCTGGCCGACACCGCCGCCGACGGCGTACACGACCCGGCCTACATGCCGTTCCGCATCCGCTGGACCGAGCTGCCGCCCGCCGAGCGGGCCCGCTCGGTCGTGCTGCACCACTGGAGCCTGCTGGGCCAGTGGACGCCGCGGTCCTGGAAGCTCCCGTTCACCGTCTTCCGCGACGGCGTGCCGGTCGGCGTGCAGCTACTCAAGGCGGTCGACCTGGCGGTGACCGCCGAGTGCTCGACCGCGAGCTGGCTGGGCCACCGGCACCAGCGGCAGGGCATCGGGGCCGAGATGCGGGCGGCGGTGGCCCATCTGGCCTTCACCCATCTCGGCGCGACGGAGCTGGTCTCGTCGGCCTTCACCGACAACGCCGGGTCGCTGGGGGTGTCGGCGAAGCTCGGTTACGCCCCCGACGGGATCGAGCGGCACGAGGACCAGGGCCGCCTGCGGGTGATCCACCGGCTGCGGCTGACCCGGCAGGCGTGGCTGGAGCGCGTACGCCCCGAGGTGACCGTCGAGGGTGTCGCGCCCTGCCTGCAGCTGATGGGACTGGGCGGGACATCCGAAGCCGACCATCCACATCCGAGCATCTGACATCTTCCGCAGTTGCATATGTTTGCTCGACGTATATGCTCCCGGCATGGCTGATGTACCCATCGGTGAACCCGCCTTCCTGATCCTCACGGCGCTGGCGGCCGAACCCAAGCACGGCTACGCCGTGATCGAGGACGTGCTCGACATCTCCGGCGGGCAGGTCCGCCTGCACACCGGCACCCTCTACTCCGTACTGGACCGGCTGCGCGAGGGCGGGCTGATCGAGGTAGACCGGGAGGAGATCGTCGCCTCCCGGCTGCGGCGCTACTACCGGCTCACCGGGGTCGGGCAGGCGCGCCTGGCCGCCGAATCGGCACGGCTGCGCCGCAACGCCGACGCGGCGCTCGCCCGGCTGTCCGGCTTCTCGCTGCGTCCCGGGACGGGGGCGGCATGACCCACGACCCGCGCCTCGAAGCACGTTACGAGCGGCTGCTCGCCCTGTTCCCGGCCGCGCACCGGCAGGAGTACGGGGACGAGATGATCGGCGTGCTGCTGACCGGCGCGAAGCCGCAGCAGCGCTACCCCGGCCTGCGCGAGACGGCCGACCTGCTGCGCTGCGCGGCCTGGCAGCGGCTCGGCGGACGCGGCGCGGGCGGCGCGGACCGCCACTGGGCCTCGGCGGCGGCGGTGTTCGGGCTCGTCACAGCGTTCGTCATGCTCACCTACCGGCTGAGTGTCATGGGCGCGCAGTTCTTCGGCAACTGGCGCATGGACGAGCGCGTGCCGCCGTTCCCCGCGCAGTGGTGGCTCGCCGTGGCGGGCTGGGCGGTGGCCGTCGGGTTCGCGTTCACCAGGTTCGGCCTGGTCGCGGCCGTGGGAGCCTGGATCGCCGCACTGAGCGAGGTGGTGGTGGCGTTCGGCGAGTACGCGAGCTGGCCCAGCCATCTCGTGAACGTCTGGTGGATGCTGGTGCTCGGCGTCGGCGGCGCGCTGGCCCTCACCCTGCGGGCAGGCGCTCGGCCGCAGGAGGCGCTCGGCGTACGCCGAGGCATCGCCCTCGCGGCGGCCTTCACCACGCTGGCGGTCGTGCCGACACTGGAAGCGCTGCTCGCCGAGGTGTACCGCTACCCCGGCGGCGGTTACTCGCTCGGCGCGTTCGGCGGCTACAACGCACCCTTCCAACTCGGCGGCTTCCCGGTGACCGGCTCGCTCACCGTCGTGCTGGGCGGGGTCTCCACCCTGGTGGTCCTGTACTGCCTGGTGCGGGCCGGTGCGTCCGTTCGCCGCAGGCTGATCGCGATGTTCGTGCCCGCCCTGGTGCTGAAGCTGGTCGTGCCGGTGTGGTTCAACGGATTCCTGGTGTCGACGCAGCGGTTCGACCCGCCGGTGCTGCTCGCAGCCGGGCAGTGGGTGTTCCTGGTAGCGTTCCCGCTGGTGCTGTTCCTGCTCGGGGCGCTGCTGGTGGAGCGCGCCGAGCGGCATGCGCACCTGATCGCGCTGGGCCGCGCCGCCGAACGCGACGCCCGCCTCACCCCGCAGAGCACCCCGTCCTGAGCCGATCACGCCCGCAGGCAGCGCCACGGGGGCGCTGCCTGCGGCTCGACGGTTCGGAGGGGCACCTTCCACATCGCGTGGCGATGTGGAAGGTGCCCCTCCTTCGTCAGGAGGGGGAGCAGGTGAGGGTGGGAGCGCCGTTGGCGGAGCCGGTGTAGCTGCCGAGGAAGCCGAAGGTGGTGCTGGCTCCCGCCGACAGGGCGCTGTTGTGGGCGACACTCTTGGCGGTGGCCGTGGAACCGCTGGTGGTCACTGTCGCGTTCCAGGCGTTGGTGATCTGCTGGCCGTTGGTCCAGGTCACCGTGACCGTCCACTTGGTGATCGCGGAGGAGCCCGCGGTCACCTTGACCTCACCCTGGAAGCCGCCGGGCCACTGGCCGGTCAGCGCGTACGTCGCCGCGCAGCCGCCGGGCGGCGGCGGGGACGACGACGGGCTGGGCGACGCGGACGGGCTCGGCGACGGCGGGCGGCTAGGCGACGGGGACGCCGACGGCGAGGCCGGAGCGGACGGCGACGCCGACTGGCTCGGGGTGACCCCGCCGAAGGTCACGTCACTGCAGAAGTAGTACGACTGGTCCAGGTGGCTGGCCTGCCAGATGGTGTAAACGATGTGCCGCCCGGTGCGGCCGCTGGCGGTGCCGCCGACCTGGATCGACACGCCGCCCGCGCTCTCCGGGGTCCACTGCGCGGCGGGGGTGTTGCCGATCTGGCCGACCAGTTCCAGGTTGCCCCAGCCCAGCGGTTGCGTGATCGGGTTGTACCCCTGCTTGGTCACGTACACGCGGATGTAGTCCGCTCCGTGGCTGGCCTGGTCGTACAGCTTGACGCTGAAGTTGTTGCCGATCGACTGGGCCTTCCAGTCGCCGACCGTGTCCATGGCGTTGTAGCGGCCGCCCTGGGTGCGGCCCGCGCTGCACAGCTGGCCGTCCGGGATGGCGCCCTGGTGGTTGCCGGCGACGCCCTCGCGGAACAGGCCGTTCCAGTTCCACATGGCCTGCGGGTCGGCCTGCCAGGCCTGCCAGCACATGGGGTCCTGGGTGGCCATCGCCGGGTTCTGGAAGTCGCTGCCCCAGCGCTGCCAGCACCCGTAGTTGCGCGAGGCCGGGCTGACGATGTTGCCGTGCGCGTCGGCGATCTTCGCCAGCGCCGTGGTGAGCAGCAGGACCGAGGCGACGGCCACGATCAGCGCCGAGATGGCGGCCCGCCGTCGAGCGGCGAGTGTGGTGGACATGGGAACTCCTTCGTACGGAGTGCCATGCACGCGTGGCGCGGATACCGAGGGAGCCCGGAGCCGTCATACCGCGGACGTACGCACGCATGGTCGGACTTCGACATCAGCCGCGGAAGGCTGCCCCACTTCCGCGCTGCTACGTGGCTCCCGTAGCGGTCGAATCAGACCTTACGCATCATCTTGAATATGTCAATTTATCACCGCGTGTGGCCGTCGCCGTCCCCGGCGACGCGGGGGCGACACGGCGGCGCTGCGGCGGAACTCATCGTCTGAGGACTATGCTCCACCCGCTCGGACGCAGACAGGAGACCGCCATGATCACTCAGCGTACGGCCGGGACCGCTCCGGAACCGCAGGCCCCGCAGCGCAACCCGTGGCTCATCCTGTCGGTGCTGTGCCTGGGCTTTTTCATGATCCTTCTGGATACGACCGTCGTCAACATCGCGATCCCGGACCTCATCGACGACCTCGGCGCGACCCTGAACCAGATCCTGTGGATCCTCAACGCCTACATCCTGGTGTACGCCGTCCTGCTGATCACCGCCGGGCGGCTCGGCGACATCCACGGCCCCAAGCGGCTGTTCATGATCGGCCTGGCGCTGTTCACCGTCGCCTCGATCGCCTGCGGCCTCGCCCAGGACCCGACCCAGCTCGTCGTGTTCCGCGTCGTACAGGGCCTCGGCGGGGCGCTGCTGACCCCGCAGACGCTCGCCGTCATCACCACCATCTTCCCCGCCGAGCGGCGCGGCGCGGCGTTCGGCGTCTGGGGCGGCGTGGCGGGCCTGGCCACGGTCGCCGGGCCGACGCTGGGCGGCTGGCTGGTCTCCGAGTTCGGCTGGCGCTGGATCTTCTTCGTCAACGTGCCGGTCGGCGTGATCGCGCTGGCCATGGCCGCGGTCATCATGCCGGACCTGCGCTTCAACCGCCGCCACCGGCTCGACCTGCCCGGCACCACCCTGGTCACCGCGGGACTCTTCCTCATCTGCTATGGCCTCATCGAGGGCGAGTCGCACCACTGGGGACGGGTGTGGGGGCCGGTCACGATTCCGATGGTCATCACGGCCGGGGCGGTGATCCTGGCGCTGTTCGTCTGGCTGTCGCACGTACGCAGCGACCAGGAGCCGCTGATCCCGCTGCGGCTGTTCGCCGACCGGAACTTCTCGGTGATGAACGGCGTCGTCGCCGCGGTCTCGTTCGGCATGCTCGGGCTGTTCCTGCCGCTGACCATCTATCTGCAGTCGGTGCTGGGCCTGACCGCGCTGCAGGCCGGGCTCACCACCGCACCCATGTCGCTGATCTCCATGTTCGTCGCCCCCGTCGCGGGCCGCGCCGCCGACCGGCACGGCAAGTACGTGCTGCTGGTCGGCATGATCCTGTGGACGGCCGGGCTCACCTGGGTCGTGCTGGCCGCGCAGGCCGGTTCGGACCGTGGCGACCTGCTGCCCGGCCTGCTCGTCGCGGGTCTCGGCCTCGGCGGCGTCTTCGCCCCGCTGCAGACCATCGCCATGCGGGACATCGAGCCGCGCTTCGCCGGGGCGGCCTCCGGCGTCTTCAACACCACCCGGCAGCTCGGCGCGGTCATCGGCGCGGCCGCGGTCGGCGCGCTGCTGCAGGCCCGGCTCGCGGTCGACCTGGCCGCGCAGGCGCAGGCCAACGCGGGTGCGCTGCCCGAGCCGTTCCGCGAGCCCTTCGTCGCCGCGTTCGCCGAGGCCGGATCGCACGGTATGGAGGTCGGTGCGGGCCAGAGCGGCGCGCACCTGCCCGCGGGCGCCCCGCCGGAGATCGCGCAGCTCGCGCTGACCACGTTCCACGAGGGCTTCACCGCGGCGATGAAGTCGACCATGGTGCTGCCGCTGATCGTGCTCGCCGTCGCGGCGGTGTCCGTGCTGCTCGTCCGGCGTCGCAAGGCAGCCGTCGTCGAGCCGCGCAAAGCCGACGTCGCCACCACGGACGAGCAGAACGTGCCGGTGCAGGGCTGAGCCGCGACGCGCGTCAGCGGCCCGCGTTGCGCGGGTGGTTGCGGGCGGTGCGCTCGTTGCCGTGCCGGTAGTTGCCGGTCCAGCGGGCCATGACCTCCTGCGGGTCACCGGCTCGCACCTCGTCCAGGAAACGCTTGGCGCGCTCGCCACGCAGCAGGGTCACGACGGCACGGTGGTGGGACACGGCGACGGTTCCGTCGGCGCGTACGGCGAAGTCGAATCCGTGGGGCGCGGGCACGCGCCCGATCCTGCCATCGCCGGCACCCGCACCGCACCACATTTCCGCAACCCCCCACCCGCGAGCTGAAGGAAGGGCACCTTCCCAACGCCCACCGTGGGGAAGGTGCCCTTCCTCTCTCAGGCGGCTTCGACGGCGGCCCGCACCTCGGCAGCGGAGGCGGGGGTGCCGGTCTCGCTGCTGAAGGGCCCGTACGGGGTGCCGTAGGCGGGGGTGCCGGGCTGGTACTTGCGGCCGCCCGCGCCCAGGGGACCCGCGTCGACGGCGTCGTAGCCGATCGCGTCGAGGAAGGCGGTCACCGCGGCCTTGGCGGCCGGGTCGTCGCCGGCGATGGCCAGCGCGGTGCGGTCCGGCGCACCCGCCGGGCGGGCCAGCGCGCCGAGGTGCTTGAAGAAGATGTTGTTGAACACCTTCACCACGTGCGCCCCGGGCAGGTGGCGCTGGAGCAGCTCGCTGCTGGTGGCGCTGCCGTCGTCGAGGACCTCGATCTGGCCGTCGCGCTCGGGGTAGTAGTTGTTGGTGTCCATCACGACCTTGCCGGTCAGCGCCTCCGGCGGCACGCTGTCGTACGCGTGCAGCGGCACGCTGACCAGCACCAGGTCCCCCGCCGCCGCGGCCTGCGCGACGGTGCCCGCGCGGGCCCGCGGACCCAGCTCGGCGGCGAGCCCGGCCAGGGTCTCGGGGCCCCGCGAGTTGCTCAGCACCACGTCGTACCCAGCGGCCACGGCCAGCCTGGCCACGGTGCCGCCGATGTTCCCGCTGCCGATGCATCCGATCGTCGTCATCGCCCACTGCCTCTCGCCCCAACCCGGCATGATCGCCGGCACCACGGTGGTCAACGGCCGACCCGCGCCGACGGTTCCGGCACGCCGGGCGGGCGTCGCCGCCCGGAACCGGCTGGACCGGGGCGCATGGTGCTCGTAGGGTCGCTGCATGATCGACATACGTGAGGCGACGGGCCCGGAGACCGAGCGGTGGCGGGCGGACTGGTCGCGGCGGCTGCGCGAGCGCTACGCCCCCTGCTACACCGACCCGGCGGCGGTCACCCGAGAGGTCGAGCGCAACGTCGGCGGCCAGCGCGACGACGAGGGCGGCCGGGTGTACGCGGTCGAGGTCGACGGGACCACGGCCGGTTTCCTGGCCCTGGGCGGTTCCCGGCCGCGCCGGCCGGAGCAGCGCAGCCTGCACGACCTGTGGCTGGCCCCGGAGTTCCGCGGCCGTGGCCTGGCACGTGAGCTGACGGCGTGGGCCCGCGAACGCGCCGCGGCCGACGGCGGCGAGCGCCTGGCCGTGACGGTGGCCCCGGGCGATCCGGCCGCCGAGGCGCTGTTCGGCGCGTACCCCCTGCGGTCGCAGTTGATGGTCAAGACCGTGCCCGCCGCGGTGTCCCTGCCCACCGCCGTCACCGGCCGCCCGATGACCACCGCCGAGTTCGGCCCGTGGAAGGACAAGGACATCAGGGGGTATGCCGAGGAGATGGTCGCCTCCGGCAGCCGGTCGGCCGCCGACGCGCTGACCGCCTCCATCGCCGAGTACGCCGAGCTGCTGCCGGACGGTCTGGACACCGCGGGGCACACGCTCTGGTCCGTGCTCGCCGCAGACGTGGCCGTCGGCACGATCTGGCTGCGGCACGGTTTCCTGCCCGGCCTGAGTTTCGTGTTCGGGGTGGACGTCGACCCCGCTTTCCGGGGGCGCGGCTACGGGCGGGCGGCGATGCTGATCGGCGAGCGGGCGACCGCGGCGGCCGGCGACGCCCAGCTCGGCCTGAACGTGTTCGGCCACAACACGGTCGCCATGCGCCTGTACGACTCGCTGGGCTATCGCGTCGTCGAGCAGCACCGTTCGCAGGACGTGTAGCCGCGCTCAGTCAGGTTCCGACACATTCATTGAGATCGTTAGATCAACATGTTTGCATGTATCGAGTTACCGTCCCGTCACGGAAAGGTATCGAACATGCCAAGACCGACGCGCGTGCTCTCCACCCTCGTGGGGATCGTCGCCATGCTCGGCACGCTGCTGGTCGCCGGCACGCCCGCGCAGGCTGCCGTGCCCAACCGGTTCGGCTTCGTGCTGTGGAACGGCGCGGCCGTGGTCCCGGGGGGCACCTACCCCGCCGCGACCACCGTCGTGCCGCTGGCCGTTGGCCGCTACCAGGTCACGTTCCCGGGTCAGGGGATCACCGGGGGCGTCGTGCACGTCACCGCGATCACCAACGGCCCGCGCTGGTGCCAGGCGGAGGCCTGGGGCCCGTCGGGCGTCAACGAGATCGCGATCATCCGCTGTTACCGGGTCGGCGGGGTGCCCGACAACAGCGGCTTCAGCGCGATCTTCACCAACAGCTCGGGTCCCGGTGCACCGGGTCCCTACGGCTACGTCGACACCCAGCCCACCGGCACGATCATCAGCCAGTACAACGCGGCCGGTGCGCCCAACGTGGTCACCCCGCTGGGCGTGGGCCAGTGGAGCGTGAAGTTCCTGAACATCGGCTCCGGCGGACCGGTCGACGGCAGCGCCCAGGTGACCGCCGTGGCCACCGTGGGCACCCGCTGCAAGATCCGCAACTGGACCTCGACGGCGGCTCAGCAAGAGGTCATCGTGTTCTGCTTCAACGCCGCGGGAGCGCTGGCCAACAGCCGCTTCACGGTGTCGTACCAGCAGAAGGCGTCGCTGTACGGCGCGGGCTTCCCGCCGCAGTACTTCGGCTACCTCTGGAACGCGCCACCGGTCGGCCCCGCGTTCACCAACTTCAACTCGGTGCTCGGCTACAGCGCGAACACGCTCATCTCGGCGGGCCCCGGCCTGTCCCTGGTCACCTTCCGGCAGATCGGCTTCGCGCCGCTCACCGTGCAGGTCACCGCGGCGGGCTCGAACTCGAACTTCTGCGGCCTGAACTTCCCCTGGACCATCGCGGGCGTCGACCTCTACGTCCGTGACGTCAGTTGCTACACCAACGCCGGCGCCGCCGTGAACACCGGCTTCACCATCAGCGCCAGCTCCCGCCTCTAGCCCCTCCCCCTCCCCGACGGCCACGCCCGGCTCCCTACCGGGCGTGGCCCCCTCCCCCTCCGCTCAGCGCGGGGTGGCGACGAGGCGGCGGAGGGCGCGGGCCAGGAGGCGGGCGTAGGTGTGTTGGAAGGCGACGACGATCGGGCCTGCGGCTCGGGTGTACCAGCGGGCGGGGCGGCTGAAGGCGATCACCGAGAACCAGACCCCGTCGTCGGCGAGTTCGACGAGGAAGGCCTCCTCGCCGGTTTCGGGGTGTCCGGCGAGGGTGCCGTAGGCGAAACCGGCCCGGTGCGGGGTGTCCTCGACCCACACCACGCGGCAGGGTGCGGGGATACGCAGCGAGGCGATGCCCAGGCCGGAGGTCACCAGGAGGCCTTCGACGGCGCGCGGGCCGTCGGCGGTGACGCGCACGCCGATCGCGCGCTGCGGGGCGAAGGTCAGCACCGCCTCGGCGGCGGCCGCCATGATCGGCGCGTCGCCGACGCGGGTGCGGTAGCGCAGGTGGTGGTAGCCGCTCGGCAGTACGGCGTCGCGCGTCGCGCCGACCTCGGCATACGTGAAGCTCATCGGGTCCCCCGTGCGGCAGGGCGGCAGGAAGGGCACCTTCCGCTACCGACAACGATAGGAAGGTGCCCTTCCTTCGCCTCAGGCGCGGTAGACGGCGGTCGCGTCGGAGGTGGTGCGGATCTCGCGGAGAGGGCGGGTGGCGGGGCCGCCGGCGACGGAGCCGTCGGCGGCGCGGAAGCGGCTGCCGTGGCAGCCGCACTCGATGACGCCGCCGGCGACGCTGGAGACGATGCAGCCCTGGTGCGTGCAGACGGCGGAGAACGCCTTGAAGACGCCCTCCTGGGGCTGGGTGACGACCAGGCGCTCGGCGTCGAGCACCACGCCGCCGCCGACCGGCACCTTGGCCTTCTCGACGAGTGGATTCGCCTTCGGCGGGGCCGCAGCGGTCGTGCCGGGGCCCGTGGTGCCGGGTGCAGGGCCGGGTCCTGTGGTGGCGGGAGCCGGACCGCCGGGGCCGGTGGTGGCCGGGGCGGGTTCGGGCAGCGGCTCCTGGGCGGTGTTCTCGCCGTACGTCTGGCAGCCTGCCAGCAGGGCGGCCGCCCCGGCGGCACCGGCGAGCACGGCCCGCCGCGTGGCGCAGCCCGCCGCGCAGCCGCCGGTGGCCGCGTGGTCGCGCCTCGGTGTCGGGCTCATCAGAGGTTCACCCCGATCGTGGTGAAGTACCAGAAGGACGAGGTCAGCCACAGTCCGATCAGGGCGGTGAAGACCGCGCCGCCCAGCAGCGGCAGGGTCCAGCCGGGCAGGCCCCGTTTGGGCAGGCTCAGCATCTTCACCGTGAACGCGCCGAAGAAGAAGCAGCCGAACAGCGAGTGGGCCAGCGTACGGGTGTCGTAGGTGGCGAAGCCCAGCGCGTACAGGCAGTGCACGGCCACCGGCACGGTCAGCAGGAACGCGAACCGGCCGGACCAGCGGTGCAGCCCGCCGATCCAGGACGGCGGCGAACCGAGTTTGCCCCACATCGACAGCGCGCTGACCAGCTGCACCAGCGCGAGCAGCGCCGCGCCGGTGGCCAGCCACACCTTGACGGTCTGCGGGCTGGAGAACCCCGCCACGTTCACGGCGATCCCGGTGGGCGTGTGCACGCTGCCGTACACGCCCAGCGTCACGGTCACCACCGCCCCGAGCAGCAGCGGCACGTACAGCCCCGCCGTCGAGACCCGTCTGGCCTGCTCGCTCATCGCTGTCCCCTTCCCGCGCGGACCGCGACGGGCCCGCATTGACGCACGGTCATGTCGGCGCTCGTGGTCATGCGAGCGCGCCGGTGACGGGCGCGGCGGTCAGCTTCGCGCCGTCGACGGTGACCGCGCCGGTGGCGGGGTCGATCGCGGGTGCGGGCCGCGGCACGTCGTCGACGCTGACGACACCGACCTGGCTGCCGTCGGGCAGCACGATCCAGCCGCCGACGACCTTGGCGCCGCGTACGGTCGCGGTGGCGCGATAAAGCCCGGACGGCTTGGCGACGGCCTTGACGGTGAACGTCCACCTACGCCCGTTCGCGGCGACCGTGCCGGTGGCCTTGCCGCCGCCGAAGGCGCCGGTCAGGATCGCGCCCTTCTTGCCGGTCAGCGACAGCTTGCCGTCGGCGGCGGTGCCCTGCAGCCACACCTCGGCCTTCCTGCCGTCGCACAGGTACGCCACCGCGACCCCGTCGGTGACCGAGATCGCGATGCTCGCCCCGCCGCCGTCGACGGTGCCCGCCCAGACGGCGTTCACCTTCGCGGCGGGCGCGACCTCAGGTGACGGCTCCGCCGAGGGTGCGGCCGAGGGTGGCGCGGACGCGGCGGGCGCGGTCGTGGCGGGCGCGGTCGTGGCGGGCGGCGCGCCGAACCCGGCCGGGTCGGGCTCGTCGCCGCCGCGAGCGGTGACGGTCAGGTTCACGGTGATCAGCACGGCCGCGAGGGCCAGGCCGGCCAGCAGCGTGAGCAGAGGCCCGTTGCGCTTCATGGTCAGCTCCTAACGCCGCCGGACACCGGCGGCGCGTCCAGCCAACCGCGTACGCGCGGGCGGGTCTGCGTACTAGTCCACACAGCGGATTCGCGACAGTGCTGCGGTGCTGCCGTACGGCGTAGGGTGTCGGCGTGTCGCGGCCCTTCCTCCCTCCCGCCGTCCAGCCGGTGCGCGCCCTGGTCTGGCTGCTGCACCTGGCGCTGCCGATGGCGGGGCTGTGGCTGCTGCTGGCCGTGCCCGGCGCGGACATCTCCTGGCACGACGCGCACAGCCACTTCTGGCTGGTGCTGATCGTGGCGGCGGTGAACGTGGTGCTGGGCATCCGGATCTCGGCCGTGGCGCGTAAACGGGCCGACGCGCGGCTGCTGCTGGTGTCGCTGGCGTTCCTGGCCAGCGCCGGGTTCCTGCTGCTGCACGCGCTGGCCACGCCCGGTGTGCTGGTGCACCACCCGTCCGTCGGCTTCGACCTGTCGCAGCCGGTCGGTCTGGCCGTCGCGGCGGTGTTCGCACTGGTGTCGGCGCTGCCGCTGGAGGGCGCGCGGGGTGCGGCGGTGCTACGGGCGCGGCCGTTCCTGCAGGGTGGGCTGTGGCTGCTGATCCTGGGCTGGGGCACGGTCGAGCTGCTGGACCTGCCGCCGCTGAACGCCCGGCCCGGCCCGCGCGACGTGCAGGGCGTGATGGCCTGGGTCACCGCGGTCACGGTCGTGCTCTACCTGGTCGCCGCGCTGCGCTACTTCGCCATGCACCGGCGCAAGCCCGCCGCGATGCTGATCAGCATCGTCACCGCGTTCACGCTGCTGGCCGAGTCGAGCGTGGCGGTGCTGCTGGCGTACAAGTGGCAGCTGTCCTGGTGGGAGTGGCACCTGCTGCTGGCGTTCGCGTTCGGCTTCGTCGCCTACAGCGCGTACGTGCAGTACGGCCGCGAGGGCGGCAGCGCGGGCCTGTTCGACGCGATCACCCTGGACCAGACCGCCCGCGCGATCCGCGCCGAGTACGGTGCCGCGCTGGAGGAGCTGGTCACCGCGTTGCAGGAGCGCGAGCGCACCGGGGCGGCCACCGGGCCGGTCGCCGCCCGGCTGGCCGAGCGGTTCGGGCTGACCGAGGGCCAGACCGCGGTGCTCGACCGGGCCGCCGCCGCGCTGTCGGCCGAGCGCGAGGTGTCGCGCACGCTGGGCACCCTGTTCCGGCACTACCTGTCGCCGGACGTGGCCGCCGCGCTGCTGGCCGACCCCGACCAGGCCGCGCTGGGCGGCGAGGTGGTCGAGGTGACCGCGCTGTTCGCCGACCTGCGCGGCTTCACCACCTTCTCGGAAGGCGTCGAACCGGCCGAGATCGTACGCATGCTCAACCGCTACCACGCCGTGGCCGTGCCCGCGATCCTCGACAACGGCGGCACCGTGGTGCAGTTCGTCGGCGACGCCCTGCTGGCGCTGTTCAACGCCCCGGCCCGGCAGCCCGACCACGCGCTGCGGGCGGTGCGCGCGGCACTGGCCATGCAGCGCGGGGTCGACGCGATCGCCGCCGGGCACCCCGACTGGCCGCGTTTCCGGGTCGGCGCGAACACCGGCCCGGCGCTGGTCGGCAACATCGGCAGCGAGCAGCTGCGCGGCTTCAACGCGATGGGCGACGCGGTCAACGTCGCGGCCCGCCTGCAGACGCTGGCCGAACCGGGCCAGGTCGTCATCGGCGAGGCGACCCGGCTGGCCGCCGGGGCCGCGATCACCGCCCAGCCGCTGGGCGACCTGCCGGTCAAGGGCCGCGTCGCGACGGTACGCGCGTACACCGTGACCGGCCTGCACATCCCGGCACAGGCCCGGCCGCACCGCGCGGAGCAGCCGTGAGCGGCGACTTCTGGAGCCTGCTCACGCCTGCCGAGCAGGAGCAGTTCACCCGCCGCAGCATGCTGCGCCGGTGGAGCCGCGGCGAGGTGCTGTGCCGGGAGGCGGACCGGTCCGACTGGGTCGCCATGCTGCGCGGTGGGCGGGTCAAGGCGTCCTCGCACACCGCCTCCGGTGGCGAGGTCGTGCTCGCCGTACGCGGACCCGGCGCGCTGCTCGGCGAGCTGTCCGCGGTGGACCGCGCGCCGCGGTCGGCGACGCTGACCGCGCTGGAGCCGGTGACGGCGCTGGTCATGGCGTTGCCGGAGTTCGAGGCATACCTGCAGGCGCACGGGCGGGTGGCGTTCCTGCTGATGCGGCTGCTCACCGAGCGGCTGCGCGACGCCGACCGCAAACGTGTCGAGTTCGGCGCGCAGGACAGCACCGGCCGGGTCGCCGCGCGCCTGGTCGAGCTGGCCGAGCGGTTCGGCCGGGCGGACGGCGACGTGATCGCGATCGCGCTGCCGCTGTCGCAGGATGAGCTGGCGGGGTGGGTGGGCGCGTCGCGGGAGGCGGTCAGCAAGGCGCTGGGGGTGCTGCGGGCCGCGGGCTGGATCCGCACCAGCCGGATGTCGGTGACCGTGCTGGATCTGGGCGCGCTGCGGGCGCGCGCCGGACTGCCCGGTTGAGTAGATTGCCCTGTGTGCACCGTTCACTGACATCCGCCCGGAGACGTCCGCGCCCCGGCCGCCGCCTGCTGCCCGCCCTGATCGCCGTGCTACTGCCGGTGCTCGCCGCCTGCTCCGGCGGCGAGCAGGCGCCGCCGCCCGGCCCGGAGCCGGTCGCGCACGACACCGTCATCAACGTGGTCCGCAACGGCGGCCGGCCCTTCCGCGACGAGAGCGCGGTGGTGCTGCCCGACGGATCGTGGCGCACCTACCACCGCGGCCTGGACCGGGCCTCCGGCACGCTGACCGTCCAGCAGCAGGCACAGCTGACGGCGCTGCTGGCCGACCCGCGCCTGCGTGAGGAGGGGCTGCAGAGCTACCCGCCGGCCGGGTGCCCGGAAGCCCTGCGGGTCTGGGTGTACGTCGTACACCCGGACCGGACCTTCACCGTCGGGTACGCCGAGTGCCCGGACGCGGCCGCGCCGCCGGTGGCCGCGGGCATCGCCCGGCTGCTGATGGACTCGACCGACTGGGTCGGCGCACGCGCCGCGATCTAGCAGCGGGCATAGACTGGCGCTCATGGATCTGACACCGCTGTCCGGCAACCGGCCCGCGATCCGGGGCGTCCCAGGACACATGACCGCACTGCGTATCGCCGCCCTGGTGGCCCTGCTGTCGCTCACCACGGCCTGCGCTCCCGGCCCCGCCGACCCCGGCGCGTCGCCCAGTCCCGGCGAGGCGTCCCCACCCGGCCCGGCCTCGGTCGCCGTGCACCGGACCGGCGGCTTCGCGGGCGTCGACGACCAGATCACGGTCGACCCGGCAGGGGTCTGGACAGCGACGGACCGTGCCAGAACCCGCAAATCGGGTGAACTGACCACTTCGGAGCGGGAGCAGTTGCAGGCCCTGGCGGCCGACCCGCGCCTGGACACCGAGGCCACCCGGCCCACCACCCCGCCGAAGTGCGCGGATGCCTTCCAGTACACGGTTACCGTGGACCGGACCGGCGGCGCGGGGACCGTCATCGTCGCCTTCACCGACTGCCCCGGTGACGAAAATATGCCAGCGGCCGCCGCCGCGATCGCGAACCTGGTCACGGGTGCTGCGGGCGGCTGATCTTCATCCATACGCGTCTACGGACGGCATGCCGGTGACGTTTGCGTGTCGCCCGAACTGGTTAGAGTCGCGGCGATGATGTTCTTATTCCGCTCCCTGCGCCTGCGTCGCGCCGCCCGTGACCACTTCGGCTGGAACCGGTTGCGGCCCGCGCAGCTGGACGCCATGCGCGCCCTGCTGCGCGGCCGCGACGCGGTGGTGGTGCTGCCCACCGGTGGCGGAAAGTCGGCCGTCTACCAGGTCACCGCGTCCCTCCTGAAGGGACCGACGGTGGTGATCTCGCCGCTGCTGGCCCTGCAGCAGGACCAGATCGCCAACCTCAACGACCGCGGCAACCCGGCACTGCGGGCGGTGCGGATCAGCTCGGTGGAGACCCCCGCCAAGCAGGCCGCGGCCCTGCAGGAGCTGCGCGCGGGCACGGCCCGGTTCCTGTTCATCACGCCCGAGCAGCTCAGCTCGCCGGAGCGGATGGCCGAGGTGAAGGCGCTGCGCCCGGCGCTGGTCGCGGTCGACGAGGCGCACTGCATCTCGTCGTGGGGCCACGACTTCCGGCCCGACTACCTGACCATCGGGCACCTGATCCGGGGCCTGGGCCGCCCGCCCGTGGTCGCGCTGACGGCCACCGCGTCGCCGCCGATGCGCGAGGACATCATCGCCCGGCTCCAGCTGCGCAAGCCCAAGGTGGTGCTGACCGGGCTGGACCGGCCCAACCTGTTCCTGGAGTCGACCCACTGCCCCAGCGAGGACTACCGCTGGCGGCGGCTGCTCAAGCTGCTGGAGGAGGCCACCCCGCCGGGCATCGTGTACGTGCCGACCCGGCGCGCCGCCGAGGAGTTGACCCAGCGGCTCAACGAGGCGGGTTACGAGGCCACGGCATACCACGGGGGCATGGCGGCGGGGGTGCGCACGCGGGCGCACGAGGCGTTCCTCGCCGACCGGGTGCCGATCATGGTCGCCACCTCCGCGTTCGGCATGGGCATCGACAAGCCGAACATCCGCTTCGTGGTGCACATGGCCCTGCCCGACTCCCCCGACAGCTACCTGCAGGAGATCGGCCGGGCGGGCCGCGACGGCGAGCCCGCGCACGCGCTGCTGCTGCACCGGGCCGAGGACGTGGCCCTGCAACGATTCTTCAACGGCGGCGCACCCGACCTCGCCGAGCTGCGCACCGTCGCCGCCGCCCTGCACAGCGGCCCGGTCACCAAGACGGCGCTGGCCAAGACCACCGGCTACAACGCCCGCAAGCTCGCCGCGCACCTGAGCCTGCTGGAGCAGGTCGGCGCGGTGGCCACCGGCGCCAAGGGCGAGCTGAGCGTGCCGCGCTTCGCGCCGCTGCCCGACCAGGCGGCCCGCGACGCGATCGCCGAACACGGGCGATACCAGGCGGGGCAGCGCTCGCGCACCGACATGATGCGCCGCTTCGCCGAGATGCGCGGCTGCCGGGTGCAGGCGCTGCTGGGCTACTTCGGCGAGCAGCTCAACGACGTCTGCGGGCACTGCGACAGCTGCCACGAGGGAACCTCGGAGGCGCTGCCCGACGACGGCCTGCCGTACCCGCTGCACAGCACGGTGCGGCACGCGGACTGGGGCAAGGGCATGGTGCTCGGCTACGAGAAGGACCGGATGACGGTCCTGTTCGACCAGGTCGGCTACAAGACGCTCGCGGTCGCCGTGGTGACCGCGCAGAACCTGCTGGTCCTCGAACGCGGCTGATCCCGCCGGGCCCGACCGGGGAAGAGATGGCCGGGCCCGGCGGGATCAGGGTCAGCAGAGGCCGCCGCAGCCGCCGGTCGGCGGGAACTGCGCCCCGTCCATCGGGTGCGGCAGGTCGTTGGCGTACCTCGGCTGGGCGTGCGTGGTCAGCTTCGGCTCGACCAGGACGAACTCGCCGACGTAGTCCGGGTCGATGTTGACGATCACGCTCGGGTCGGGGACCTCCGGGTTGCCGCCGCCGGGCGGGGTCCAGCCCTGGACCACGTTGATGGCCGCGCCGCGTACCCGCAGCACGCCCTGGATCATCTCCTCGGTGACCACGACCGGAGCCTGGCTCTCGTCGAAGTAGCCGCCCGACGAGCCGACCTGGGTGCAGTTCTCGCCGTTCTCGTCGCACCGGCTGGTGGTCGACCCGCCCGTGGTGTTACCGCCCGCCGGGGTCGAGGACTCGGAGTGGGTGACGACGGTGCCGGTGACCTTGCCGTCCTCGTCCCGCTTGTACGTCGTCTTGTCGGTCTGGCTCTCCTTGCCGCCGTCGGGATCGGTGCGGGTGACCGTCGTGGAGACCGACTCGACCTTGCCGTCAGCGCCGGTCACGGTCGTGGTCTCGGTCTCGACGCGGGTGTCGCCGTCGTAGCCGAAGTCCCGGTCGATGCTCACCATCGGGCCGTTGGAGCCGTCCGGGTTGGTGTACGCGATCTCGGTCCGGCCGGTGTCCCGGTCGACCCGCGTGTGCGCCGACGAGCCGTCGTAGTACTGGGTGACGTCGCCGAAGCCGTCGTCGTCGCGCTGGTTGTCCTTGACCCCGCCCCGGTTGGCCGCGAACGACGCGCCGCCACCCGCGCTGATCAGCGAGATGTCGAGGCTGCCCAGTTTGAGCCCGGCGGGCAGCCCGCTGCCGCCCGAGCCGGGCAGGTCCAGGCCCAGGGTCATCCCGTCCTTGCCCGGGTTGAGGCCGAACGAGGACAGCAGTTCCGCGCTGATGCCCATCCGGGCCAGCGAGTCCTTGCGGGTGGGCAGCGGGAACGACTCCAGCCAGCCCCGGTCGACCTGCTGGCGCAGCTTGACCGTCTCCAGCGGCAGCAGCACGAAGACGCCCTGGCCGTACTCGAACGACGGCAGCGACCGCCCGATCGCCAGCTCGGCGATCACCTGCGGGGACGGGTGGCTCTTCGGGTCGAACGGGTCCGTGCGCGCGACCAGCTCGTCGGCGTCGCAGTAACCGTCGCCGTCGGAGTCGATGACCCGCCAGGCGATGTAGCACATGCTCAGGTCGCAGAACTTGACCTGCTTGTACGGGCGGCGCGGCGGCTCCTCGGCCGCGGCGGCCGGGGCGGCGAGGGCGGCGGTGGAGAACGTCAGCGCGCCCGCAGCGGCGAGCAGCCTGCGGGCGAGGGTGTGGGTTGTGCGTGTCATGGCCCGGATGCTGTCAGCCGCCCGGCCGGTGATCGAGCTTCTGCAAGGTCACCGACACTCCCTGCCCGCCGTACCTAGGGAACCCACCAGGGTGCCCGGCCTCGATCGTCGGACTCGCCCGGCAGGTGTGCGTAGCTGGGGCCGTCATCGCCCACCTGCCTGGCGAGTCCGACGATCACGAGGCTGTGTCGCGGGAGGACAGCGCGGCGGCGGCGTCGGCGTCGTAGCCGGGCCAGGCGCGCAGCACGATCAGGCTGCCCACCACCAGCGGCGCGATGACCACGGCGTACGCCCAGCGCAGGGAACCGGTCGCGTCGGAGGCCTCGCCGATGAGCCACGGCCCGAGCGCGCCGCCCAGCGTGATGACCGACTGCAGCACCGCGAAGCCCAGGCCGCGCCGCGACGCGGCGACCACGTCGGCGTTGGCGGCGGTCAGGTTCGCGATGGCCCCGGCGAAGCCGACGTTGGCCAGTCCGAAGCAGACCACCTGCGGCACGAACGGGCCGACCGCGACCGCCCCGGCCAGCGCGAGCGTTCCGAACAGCAGTGACCAGCCGCCGAGGCGCACCCGCCAGCCCGGTCGGCGGCCGTGCCCCCGGTCGCCGAGCCAGCTGCCCAGCCCGATTCCGGCGAGGATGCCGACCAGGCCCGCACCGCCGCCCACCGCCGCCGAGGCGGCCTCGTCGAGCCCGAACTCGCGCTGGTAGAACGACGGCATCCAGAAGAACAGCCCGCCGAGCCCGAAGAACAGGATGCTCAGCCCGCTCACCACGGACCGCAGCGTGCGGATCGCCCACAGCTCGCGCACCTGACCCATGAGCCCGGCCATGCCCGGCTTGGGCGGCGCGGCCTGCACCGCACCCGCGTCCACCGCGTCCGGGTCGGCGTACCAGGAGCTGAGGCGGTCCCCGACGCCCCGGACGGGCTCGCGCACGGTGAGCATGAGCAGCGCGATGACCGCGCCGGGGATCGCGACGAGGAAGAACCCGGTCCGCCAGTCGTACGCCTTGGCCAGCGCCCCGCCCGCGATGACCCCGATCGGCAGGCCCGCGAAGTACGCGGCGCGTTCCAGGCCGTACGCGCGGGCCCGGCTGGGTCCGGGGTAGAGGTCGCCGAGCAGGCTGGACGACGGCGGGTTGTAGAGCTGCCCGGCCGCGCCGAGCAGCACCCGCACCCCGAACAGCATGGCGTAGGAGCCGGCCAGCCCGGTGCCGAGGGTGAGCAGCGCCCACACCGCCACCACGGCCGCCACGGTCCAGGTGCGCCGCCCGGTGTCGGCCAGCCGCCCGGCGGGCAGCAGCAGGAGCACCGCGGCGATGGCCCCGGCGGTGGCGATCGCGCCCGCCGCGCCGTCGTCGAATCCGAACTCGCGCTGGATCGCGGGCAGCGCCCCGGCCAGCAGGTTGTACTCGATCCGGTCGATGAGCGCGACCAGGGCGATGCAGACGGCGGGCCACCAGCCGAACGGAGCGGCCTTGCCGCGGGCCACCCGCACCGGGGGCCGCCCCGGATACGCCGCGATCTCGCGGACCTGCTCGTCGACGGCGGGGACGGCCATGCGCCTACCTCCAGGGCTTCGACCGGGCGTGCGGCCCGGTGCCGTGCATCCTATGTACGGGAAACGGCGTTTCGCTAGAGGAACCGGCGCGCGATCAAGCGACGCACTCCCCCGAAACGCGCTGCGCCGCAGGTACGGCGGCCTAGCCTGGGCGTATGGCGGAACAGTGCGACGTGGCCGTCGTCGGCGCGGGCCTGGCCGGGCTGGTCGCCGCCCGGCGGATCACCGAGGCGGGACTGCGGGTGACCGTGCTGGAGGCGTCCGACGACATCGGCGGGAGGGTGCGCACCGACACCGTCGACGGCTTCCTGCTCGACCGCGGCTTCCAGACCATCTGCCCGGCGTACCCGGCGCTGCAGGAGGAGTGCGACCTGTCCGAGCTGCACCTGCGGCCGTTCACGCGCGGGGTCGCGGTGCACTGGGGCGGGCGCACCCACCAGCTGCGCCCCGGCCCGACCGCCGCGCTCGCGCTGGCCGCCGGGCTGGTGCCGCCCGCCGACGGGCTGACCCTGGTCGAACTGGCCGCCCGGGACACGCTCGGCTCGACGGCCGCGGTGCTGCGCCAGCCCGACCTGTCCACCCTGGACGAGCTCAAGGCGGCCGACGTGTCGCCGGTGACCGTGGACCGGGTGCTGCGGCCCTTCCTGGCCGGGGTGTTCCTGGAGGACCGGCTCGACACCTCGGGGCGCTTCTTCCACCTCATGTGGCGCATGTTCCTGCGCGGCGGCGCGGCCGTGCCCGCCCAGGGCATGCAGGCCCTGCCCCGGCTGCTCGCGTCCCGGCTGCCGCTGGGCACGATCCGCACCGGCGCGCGGGTGGACGCGCTGACCCCGCACGGCGTGGCGGTGCACGGCGGCGAGGAGATCGCCGCGCGGGCCGTCGTGGTGGCCACCGACGGGAACACGGCCGCCGCCCTGCTGCCCGGCCTGCGTACGCCCGCCTGGCACGGGGTGACGACGTTCTACCACGCGTGCTTCGGGGCCCCGTCGGCTCACCCGATGCTGACCGTGGACCCCGGCGGCGGCGGCCTGATCGCCAACACGGTCGTCATGACCGCCGCGGCCGCGGGCTACTCCACCGACGGCCGCGCCCTGATCGCCACGTCCACCCTGGACACCGTCACCCCGGTCGACGTGCTGCAACGGGCGATCCGGGCCCGCCTGTCGGTGCTGTACGAGGTGCCGACCGACGGCTGGCAGTTCCTGGACGCATACCGCATCCCGCACGCGCTGCCCGCGATGCCCGCCCCGCACCGGATGCGCCGCCCGGTGCGCCACGGCCCCGGCCGCTACGTCTGCGGCGACCACCGCGACACCAGCTCGATCCAGGGTGCCCTGGTCTCCGGCCGCCGCGCCGCCGACGCGGTGCTCGCCGACCTCGGCGCCCGCGTCTACGCGGCGGGCCGGGTCTGACCCGCCCGGCTCCCGAACACCGGCGGTGCCGGGCGCGGACCCCCGATCGGCGGCTCGCACCCGGCACCCCTGTCTCACCTAGGCGACGCCCTCGAACACGACCTGTGGGTCGCCGGTCGCGCCAGGGCCCCACACGGCGTCGTACGCCGACGTGTCGCCCGCCAGGTAGTACCGGAACCAGTCGGTCAGCACCCGCCGCGTGATCTGCAGCTGGACCGCCCGGGTGATGGTGCCGCTGTCGCAGAACGCCGACGAGGTGTCGATGAAGCCGCAGTGGAAGCCGCCCTTGATGGTGCGCAGCTGCTTGGGCGCGGCCTTGCCGTTGTAGATCGGGCGCTGGTGGCTCGCGATCGGCGCGGTGCCGTCCTTCTCCCCCGCGACCAGCATCATCGGCACCCGCACCGAGGCCGCGGCGGCCGCCGCCGACGGGTTGGTCTCGGCTGCCGCGAGGTTGGCCACCGTGGTCACCGCGGGGTTGCGGGACGCGGCCAGCACGCTCGCGCCGCCGCCCATCGAGTGGCCGGACAGGCCCAGCCTGGTGGTGACGATGTGCGCGTTGAACCGCGAGCCCGTCGTGGTGTCCTGCGCGACCAACCAGGTGAGCTGCGCGTTGAGGTCGTCGGCGAAGGCGCTGTGGCTCGGGAACAGGCTGCCCTGCGAGGTCGGCGCGGCCACCACGAAGCCCCACGAGGCCAGGTGCTGCATGGTGCTGTAGTACTTGCTGACGCTCTGCAGGAAGCCGTGCCCGAACGCGATGGCCGGGAAGCGCCCGGCGGCCACGGCCGCGTTCTGCCCCGCGGCGGCCGCCGGGTAGTAGATCCGGGCGCTGAAGGAGCGGCCGGAGGCGCTGACCGAGGCGTCGACATAGCCCACGGCGTACGCCCCGGGGGTGGAGCTGTCGGCCGCGGCGGGCGAGCCGAAGCCCGCCACCCCCGCGGTGATCAGTGCCAGCACGAGGATCGCTCGTCTGAACATCGATATTCCTCTCATCGAGGGGATCTGGTTCGCACAGTGGAACACCGTTTCCCTCTACGAGACAAGCAATGATGTATGCCAATGTGTCGATATCCAGGTCAGGCCGCCCAGGACGGCTTGCGCCGTTGCAGGAACGCGGTCATACCCTCGACCGCCTCATCGGTGGCGAACAGCCGCGCCGACTCCTGCGCCAGCCGCGCCCCGTGTTCGTCCAGCGCGCGGCGCACCACAGCCGTGGTGAGCAGCTTGGACGCGGCCAGCCCCTGCGGCGACGCGGCGCGCAGCCCGTCCAGCACCTCGCCGAGCAGCGCATCCACGTCGCCCCCGGTCTGCGTGACGAGTCCGCAGGCGACGGCGGCCTCGGCGTCGAACACCTCGCCGGTCAGGTAGTAGCGCGCGGCGGCCCGCTCGGGCATCCGGGTGAGCGTCGTCAGCGAGATCACGGCTGGGGCCACGCCGAGCCTGGCCTCGGTGAACGCGAACCCGGACGCGGGCCCGGCCAGCGCGATGTCGCACGCGCCGAGCAGGCCGAGCCCGCCCGCGCGCACCTGCCCGTCGATCCGCGCCACCACCGGTTTCGGCAGCTCAACGATGGTGCGCAGCAGTGCCGACAGCCGTGCGGTGCCCTCGGCTATCCCGCCGCCGGCGGCCTCGGTCAGGTCCGCTCCCGCACAGAACACCCGCCCCGTGTGGGTCAGCACCACGGCGCGTACGCCGGGGTCGGCCGCGGCGGCGGCCAGGGCGTCACCGAGCTGTGCGACCAGCGCCGACGACAGGGCGTTGCGGTTGTGCGGGGAGTCCAATGTCAGCGTCGCGACGGCGCGCTCGACCGTCGAGGTCACGAGGTTCAGCACGGCGTCCACCCTCATCACCAGGCCGATAAAAGTCAAGCGCGCTTGATTTATATTGCGCTGACCTGCGTTGATGCGGCTACCTCTTGCGTTTGCGGCGCGAAGGGCTACCGTGCACGCATGGGCACCCCTCAGTCCCGTGGGGCCGACGCCACCCCGCTGGCACCGCTGTCCGGTGAGCCGCTGCCGCCCGTGCGGCAGTCCACTGCCGACGACGTCGCACTGGCCTACGTCCGCGCCCGCGCGGCCCAGACCGGCTGGGCGGCGCTGTCGCCGCGCGAGCGGGCCCGGCCGGTGCGCCGCTTCGCCGCGCTGCTGCTGCGCCGCCAGGACGAGATCCTCGACCTGGTGCAGCGCGAGACGGGCAAGGCCAGGCTGCACGCGCACGAGGAGGTGCTGGACGCGGCACTGGTCAGCACCTACTACGCCCGCCGCGCGCCGCGCCTGCTGCGGCCCCGCCGCCGGGGCGGCGCGCTGCCGCTGCTGACGTACGCGGTGGAGGTGCGCCATCCGCTCGGCGTGGTCGGGGTGATCACGCCGTGGAACTATCCGCTGGCGCTGGCCGTCACCGACATCGTGCCCGCACTGCTGGCGGGCAACGCCGTCGTGCACAAGCCGGACACGCAGACCGCCCGGACCGCCGCCTGGGCGCGTGACCTGATGACCGAGGCCGGCCTGCCGAGCGCCGTGTGGCAGCAGGTCGTCGGCGAGCCCGCCGACATCGGCGACGCGCTGCTCGACGGCGCGGACCACCTGTGCCTGACCGGTTCCACGGCCGCGGGCCGGGCGGTGGCGGCCCGCGCCGGGCGGCGGCTCATCGGCTGCTCGCTGGAGCTGGGCGGCAAGAACGCCCTGCTGGTACGCGCCGACGCCGACCTCGACCAGGCCGCCCACGCCGCCGTACGGGCCTGCTTCGCCAGTGCCGGGCAGCTGTGCCTGTCCGCCGAGCGCATCATCGTGCACGACAGCGTGCGCGACGCGTTCCTGGACCGCTTCCTGCCCCTGGTGCGCGGGCTGCGGCTGGGCGCCGACCTGGACTACGGCCCGCAGATGGGCTCACTCAGCCTGCCCCGGGTGCTGGCCACGGTGCGCCGCCACGTCGAGGACGCGACCACGCACGGCGCGACGGTGCTGGCCGGTGGCGCGGCCCGCCCCGACCTGGGCCCGCTGTTCCACGAGCCGACCGTGCTGACCGGGGTCACCCCCGCCATGGCGGTGTACCGCGAGGAGACGTTCGGGCCGGTGGTGGCCGTGTACGGCGTGCCGGGCGACGACGCGGCCGTCGAGTTGGCCAACGACACCGAGTACGGGCTCAACGCGGCCGTGTTCAGCCGGGACACTCCGGCGGCGCGGGCGCTGGCGCGGCGGTTGCGGGCCGGGACGGTGAACATCAACGAGGGGTACGCGGCGGCGTACGCCTCGCACGACGCGCCCATGGGCGGCATGAAGTCGTCCGGGCTCGGCCGCCGCCACGGGACCGCCGGGCTGCTCGCGTACACCGCCGCCCAGACCATCGCCCAGCAGCGGCTGAACCTCACCCCACCGGCCGGTCCCGGGCAGGCCCGCTACGCCCGCGCGCTGACCGCCGCCGTGCGCGCGATGCAACTGCTCCACCTGCGCTGACCACTCCGGAGAGGACAGCAATGACCCCCACCACCCTGTGCGCGGCGTTTCAGGCCACCGCCGCCGTCGCGCCGGACGCCGTCGCGCTCGGGGCGTTCGGCTCCGCTGTCGAGATCACCTGGCGCGGGTACGCCGCCCGGGTGCGCGCCATCGCGGCCGGTCTGGCGGGTGCCGGTGTGCACCGGGGGCAGACGGTGGCGCTGATGCTGGCCAACCGGCCCGAGTTCCACCTCGCCGACACGGCCGCGATCCACCTCGGTGCCGTGCCGTTCTCGATCTACAACACCTCGTCGCCGTCGCAGATCGCCTACGTGCTCGGCAACGCCCAGGCCCGCGTCGTGATCTGCGAGCAGCAGTACGCGGCACGCATCGTCGCCAGCGGGGCCGCCTACGAGCACCTGGTCTGCGTCGACGGCAGGCCCGACGGCACGGTCACCCTCGACGAGCTGTGCGCGATGGCCGAGCCCGGTTTCGACTTCGACGCCGCGTGGCAGGCCGTGCAGCCCGACGACCTGCTGACCCTGATCTACACCTCGGGCACCACCGGCCCGCCGAAGGGCGTCGAGCTGACCCACGCCAACCTGCTGGCCGAGGCCGACGCGGTGACTGCGCTGTTCCCGCTGGAACGCGCCGACCACGGGCTGTCGTACCTGCCCGCCGCGCACGTAGCCGACCGGCTGGCCAGCCACTACCTGCAACTGCTGTACGGCGCGCGGATCACCTGCCTGGCCGACCTGACCCAGCTCGGCGCGGCCCTGGCGCAGGTGCGCCCGACGTACTGGGCGGCGGTGCCGCGGGTGTTCGAGAAGATGCGCGCCCGCATCACCGACGCGCTGCTCGACGCGCCCGCGCCCCGGCGGTGGGCGTTCAGCCTCGCGCTGCGCTGGGGCCGGGGCAGGCGCGGCGGGCCGGGTGCGCGGGCGCTGGCGCGGATCGCGGACCGGCTCGTGCTCGGCCGGGTCCGGCAACGGCTGGGCATGGACCGGATGCGCTGGGCGATGTGCGGGGCGGCCGCGCTGCCCGTGCCGGTGCTGGAGTTCTTCCTGGACCTAGGGCTGCCCGTGTGCGAGATCTGGGGCATGTCGGAGACCTGCGGCGCGAGCACCCTCAACCCGCCCGGCGCGATCCGCCCCGGCACCGTCGGCATCCCCGCCCCCGGCGTGCTGGTGCGCCTGGCCGACGACGGCGAGCTGCTGATCCGCGGCCCGCTGGTGACCCGCGGCTACCACCGCGACCCGGCCCGCACCGCCGACGCGTTCGACGCCGAAGGCTGGCTGCACACCGGGGACGTGGCCACGATCGACGGGGACGGCTACGTCTCCATCGTGGACCGCAAGAAGGAACTGATCATCAACGCGGCGGGCAAGAACATGTCCCCGGCCAACATCGAAGGCGTCGTGAAGTCGGCGTGCGCGCTGATCGGAGCGCTGGTCGTGGTCGGCGACGGGCGGCCGTACAACGTGGCTCTGGTCGTGCTCGACCCGGAGGCGGTGGCGTCGCACACCGCGCGGCACGGCGCGGATACGGTCGCCGAGGCCGTCGCGGCGGGGGTCGCGGCGGGCAACGCCGAGCTGTCCCGGGTCGAGCAGATCAAGCGGTACGAGGTCCTCGACGCGGTGTGGGCGCCGGGTGGCGACGAGCTGACGCCGACGCTGAAACTGCGCCGGGCCGCGATCGTGCGCAAGTACGCCGACGTGCTCGAACAGCTCTACCGCTCACCCGAAAGAATCTCGCAAAGCGCTCAGAAAGCAGAAAAATAAAAAATCTGGCGATCTGACCAAACCATGCCGGGCCCGGTGCCGAATCCCTCCTGAAGTCTTACCGGAGGAAGGACACCGACATGCTCGGCAAGAGGAGGCTGACCGCGCTCGCGGCAGCCGGCACCTTCGCGTTCACGCTGGCCCTGACGGCCTGCGGCAACGACACCATGGCCACCCAGCCCACGGCGACCGGCAGCTCCGCGATGGCCGCGGACGAGTTCGGCGCCGGCTGCGCGGCCGTGCCGAAGGACCCGAACAACCCCGGCAGCTTCGAGGCGATGGCCCAGCAGCCCGTGGCCACGGCGGCCTCGGGCAACCCGCTGCTGTCCACGCTGGTCGCCGCGGTGAAGCAGGCTGGCCTGGTCGACACGCTCAACAACGCCGAGGCGGTCACCGTCTTCGCGCCGACCAACGACGCCTTCGCGAAGATCCCGAAGGCCGACCTGGACAAGGTGCTGGCCGACAAGGCGACGCTCACGAAGATCCTGACCTACCACGTGGTGGCCGGGAAGACCGCGCCCGACAAGCTCGCGGGCATGCACAAGACCCTGGAGGGCCAGGACCTGACCGTGTCCGGCAGCGGCACGGACTTCAAGGTCAACGACAGCGCGAACGTGGTCTGCGGCAACGTGCAGACCCGCAACGCCACGGTGTACATCGTCGACTCCGTGCTGATGCCGTCGTCCTGACCTGATCGGACCGCTCCCCGGCCCGCGCACCGGGCCGGGGAGCACCCCTGCGTTCAGACCAGCCGGGACAGCGCCTCGTCCAGCGCCACCACGTCGGCGTACTTGGCGTCGAGGTCGAACAGGTTCGCCTCGTGCGGGCCGGGATCACGGTCGGCGCAGGCCTCGCGCACCACCATCGGCCGGAAGCCGTGCTGGAGCGCGTCCACGGCCGAGGCGCGTACGCAGCCGCTGGTCGAGAAGCCGCCGAGGACCAGGGTGTCCACCCGGTGCGCGGTCAGCCAGGCCGCCAGCGACGTGCCCGCGAACGCGCTCGCGTAGTGCTTGAGCACGACGTGCTCGCCCGGACGCGGGGCCACCTCGACCGGGAAGTCCCCCAGCGGGCTGCCCTCGGCGAACGCCGCCAGCGCGGGCACCTTCGCCGCGAACAGCGGGGCCTCGGCGCAACCGGCGTCGGCGTACCGTACGCCGGTCAGCACCACCGGCAGCCCGGCCGCCCGCGCGGCCGCCAGCAGCGCGGCCATCGCGTCGAGCGCGGCCTGCCCGGTGTCGAGCCGCAGCGGCGAACCAGCCGCCGTGTACGCCGCGACCGGGTCGACCAGCAGCACCGCCGGGCGCTCGCCCCAGCCCAGCCGCCGGGCGAACCCGGCCTGCGCGTAGTCGGCGTCCAGCGCCATCAGATGACGCCCCGCTCCCGCAGCGCGGCCCGCTCCGCCTCGGACAGCCCGAGCAGGCTGCCGTACACCTCGTCGTTGTGCTGGCCCAGCGTGGGACCGGCCCAGCGCACCGAGCCGGGGTCGGCCGACAGGCGGGGGGCGACGTTCTGCATGGGCAGCTCGCCGAAGTCCGGGTGCGGCACCCGCACGATCGCCTCGCGGGCCGCGATGTGCGGGTCGGCCAGCATGTCCTTGGCGGTGTACACGCCGCCCGCCGGGACCCCGGCCTCGTGCAGGGCGGCCAGCAGCTTGTCCGAAGGCTGGGTGCGGGTCCACGCGGCGATCAGGTCGTCCAGCTCGGCCTGCTGCGCGCCGCGCGAGCCGTGCGTGGCGTAGCGCGGATCGGCGGCCAGCTCCGGGGTGCCCATGACCTCGCACAGCCGCCGGAAGACGGTGTCCTGGTTGGCCGCGATCAGCACCTCGGTGCCGTCCGCGGTCGGGTACGCGTTGCTCGGGGCCACGTTGGGCAGCACCGCACCGGTGCGCTCGCGCTGGTATCCGGCCACCGCCCACTCCGGCAGCAGCGACTCCATCATCGCCAGCACCGCCTCGTAGATGGCCGAGTCGACGACCTGGCCACGGCCGGTGCGCTCGCGGGCGTGCAGCGCGGCCAGGGTGCCGTACGCCGCGTAGGTCGCCGCGAGCGAGTCGCCCAGCGAGATGCCCGAGCGCGACGGCGGCCGGTCGGCCTCGCCGGTGACGTAGCGGATGCCGCCCATCGCCTCGCCGATCGAGCCGAATCCGGCGCGCGGGGAGTACGGGCCGGTCTGGCCGTAGCCGGTGACCCGGACCAGGATCAGCCGCGGGTTGATCGCGGACAGCTCGTCCCAGCCCAGCCCCCAGCGCTCCAGGGTGCCCGGCCGGAAGTTCTCCAGCAGCACGTCCGCGTCGGCGACCAGTCGCCGCACCAGGTCCTGGCCCTCCTGCACGCGCAGGTTGCAGGTGACGGACTTCTTGTTGCGGGCGACCACCGGCCACCACAGCGACTGGCCGTGCGGCTTCTCCCGGCCCCACTGCCGCATCGGATCGCCCTTGCCGGGGTCCTCCAGCTTGATGACCTCGGCGCCGAAGTCGCCGAGCAGTTGCCCGCAGAACGGGCCGGCCAGCAGCGTGCCCGTCTCGATAACCCTGATGTCGGATAGTGCGCCTGTCACGGCCGCATCCTATGCTTTGGAAACGCTGTTTCGCTAGAGGAACCGAGGGTGCCGTGGAGATCGTCGAGGTCGGCCCGCGCGACGGGCTGCAGAACGAGAAGACGCTGCTGTCCACCGAGCTGAAAGTCGAGTACATCACGCGCGCGCTCGCCGCGGGAGTGCGCCGGATCGAGGCGGTCGCGTTCGCCCACCCGGCGCGGGTGCCGCAGATGGCCGACGCGGAGGCGGTGCTCGCCGCGATCCCCCGGCCTGCGGACGTGTCCTACATCGGCCTGGTGCTCAACCGGCGCGGCCTGGATCGCGCACTGGCCTCGGCGGGCGTGGACGAGGTCAACTACGTGCTGGTCGCCACCGACGAGTTCTCGCAGCGCAACCAGGGCATGACCAGCGCCGCGTCGCTCGCCCAGTGGGACGCGGTCGCCGCCGGCGCCCGCGCGGCCGGGCTGCGCACCACGCTGACCGTCGCCGCCGCGTTCGGCTGCCCGTTCACCGGCGAGGTCACCGCCGCGCAGGTGGCCGGGCTGGTCGCCGCCGCGCGGGTCGCCCCGGACGAGATCTGCCTGGCCGACACCATCGGCGTCGGCGTGCCGCGCCAGGTCGCCGCGCTGGTCACGGCCGTGCGCGCGGTCGCGCCGGACGTCGCGCTGCGCGCGCACTTCCACAACACCCGCAACACCGGGTACGCCAACGCGATGGCCGCGCTGGAGCACGGGGTCACCGCACTGGACGCCAGCACCGGCGGCATCGGCGGCTGCCCGTTCGCCCCGGCCGCGACCGGCAACATCGCCACCGAGGACCTGGCCTACCTGCTGGAGCGCTCGGGGATCGACACCGGCGTACGCCTCGACGCGCTGGCCGCGACCGGCACCTGGATCGCCGACCGGCTCGCCATCACCGCCCCGGCCATGCTCGGCCGCGCCGGAACCTTCCCCGCCTAGGCCTCGCCCCACCCCCTCCTGCAGCAACTCTTAAAAAGTCGCGGCCTCCAGGGGCTCTGGAGGCCGCGACTCTTTAAGAGTTGCGCGAGGGGCGGGGTTGGGCCGGGCGGGGCGGGGCGGGGGTCAGCGGGCGATGAAGCGGCCGGTGGGGGTGCCGAGGATCTTGCCGTCGCGGTAGGTGAGGTGGCCGCCGACGATGGTGGCGACGGGCCAGCCTTTGACCTTGTGGCCTTCGAAGGGGCAGTGGTCCTGGCCGGAGAGGAGGAGGTCGGTGGTGACCTCCTGTTCCAGGTCGGGGTCGACGATGGTGAGGTCGGCGTCGTGGCCGACCATCAGGCTGCCCTTGCGGCCGGCGAGGCCGTACGCGCGGGCGGGGTTGCCGGAGGCGAGTTCGGCGACGCGCTGGGGGGACAGGCCGCGCTTGTGCATGCCCTCGCTGAGCAGGATCGGGTACAGCAGGGCGGTGCCGCCGAAGCCGGGCAGCGCGGGCCACAGGGCGTCGCCCTTGTTCTCCTCCAGGCAGCAGGCGTGGTCGGAGGCCACCCAGTCGACGGTGCCGTCGAGCACGGCGGCCCACAGCGCCTCGGTGTCCGATACGGAGCGGATCGGCGGGTTGACCTTCGCGCCGAGGCCGCCGCGGCGGTCCAGGCTCTCGTGGTCCAGGCACAGGTGGTGCAGGGTGACCTCGCAGCGCAGGTCCAGGCGGCCGGTGGCCTTGGCGGCGGCAGCCGCGGCGATGGCCTCAGCCGAGGACAGGTGCAGCAGGTTGACGGGGCAGCCGGTCGCGCCCGCCAGGGTCGTCGCCTCGCCGATGGCGACCTGCTCGGTCAGCGGCGGGCGGGCGTCGGAGTACGCCTTCAGGGTCTGCGGGTCACCCGCGGCGCGGACCCGGTCGATGAACAGGCGCATCAGCTCGGCCTGCTCGCAGTGCAGCGACAGCGAGACCCGGCGGCCGTCGCGCTGGTTGGCCGCGACCGCCTCCATGATCTGGTACAGGTGGCCGAGGTCGTACTCGTCGCTCATGGTGAAGGACTTGGCGTCGCGGGAGTCGGCGGACAGGTTGAAGCCCTTGTAGAACATGTAGTACTTGAACGAGCTGACGCCGTGCTCGTCGATCAGCGCGGGCACCTCGCCGACCTGCGCGGTGTCCATCGGCGCGAGGTGGAAGCCGTAGTCGGTCCAGGCGTGCCCCGCGACGGCGTCGAGCACCTGCGGGAAGATCTCGCCGTACGGGCCGGTGCGGTTGAGGTAGTGCTGGCCGGTACGGAAGTAGGACAGCACCGTGGTCACGCCGCCGACCAGCGACGACCGGGTCTCCTCGGCGGCGTCCAGGGCCAGGTCCCGGTAGATGCCCAGGTGGTAGTGGGCGTCGACGGCCCCGGGGAACACCAGCCGGCCGCGCGCCGAGATCACCTCGTCGGCCGAGGCCGGGTCGAGGTCGTCGCCGATCGCCGCGATCTTCCCGTCGCGTACGGCGAGATCGGCGCGTACCGTGCCGACATACGGCAGCACCAGTGTTCCGTCCTTGACCAGCAGATCGTATCGTGCCACGGCGATCCTCCCAGGAGAGCGTTTCGCACACTGTAACGAGGTTTCCTTTTTGAGGGTAGGCCGTGTACGGTTCCCCCATGCCGCCCGCCGCCCTGTCCGGCGTCACCGTCGTCGACGCCGCGACGCTCTTCGCCGGACCCCTCGCCGCGACGATCCTCGGCGACTACGGCGCGGACGTGATCAAGATCGAGCACCCGGCCAAGGGCGACCCGTCGCGCGGACACGGCCCGGCCCGCGACGGCGTGCCGCTGTGGTGGACCATGCTGGGGCGCAACAAGCAGACGGTCACCCTCGACCTGGGCCGCCCCGAGGGCGCGGCACTGGCCAAGCGGCTGCTGTCCGAAGCCGACGTGCTCATCGAGAACTTCCGGCCCGGCACCCTGGAGCGCTGGGGGCTGTCCCCCGAGGTGCTGCACGAGGTCAACCCGCGCCTGATCGTCGCCCGGGTCACCGCGTTCGGCCAGCACGGCCCGTACGCCCACCGGCCCGGCTTCGGCACGCTCGCCGAGGCGATGAGCGGCTTCGCGGCGATCACCGGCGAACCCGACGGGCCGCCCACCCTGCCGCCGTTCGGGCTGGCCGACGGCATCTCCGCGCTGACCTGCGCGCAGGCCGTGATGACCGCGCTCTACCACCGCGACGCGCGCGGCGGCACCGGGCAGGTGATCGACCTGGCCATCGTCGAGCCGATGCTGACCGTGCTGGGCATGCAGGCCATGGCGTATGACCAGCTCGGGCTCGTGCAGCAGCGCACCGGCAACCGCTCGGTCAACAACGCGCCGCGCAACACGTACCGCACCCGCGACGGCCGCTGGGTGGCCGTGTCCACCAGCGCCCAGGCCATCGCCGAACGGGTCATGGACCTGGTCGGCCACCCCGAGGTGATCGCCGAACCCTGGTTCGCCACCGGCGCGGGCCGCGCCGCGCACGCCGACGAGCTCGACGCCCACGTCGGCGGCTGGATCGCCCGGCGCGACCTGGACGAGGTCACCCGGGCGTTCGACGAGGCCCAGGCTGCCGTCGCGCCCATCTACGACATCACCGACGTGTTCACCGACCCGCAGTTCGCCGCCCTGGACTCGATCACCACGGTCGACGACCCGGTCCTCGGCCCGCTGCGGATGCCGAACGTGCTCTACCGCATGTCGCAGACCCCCGGCCGGATCGGCTGGACCGGCCGCCCCCGCGGGGCCGACAACGACACCGTCTACCGCGAACGGCTCGGCCTCACCCCGGACGAGCTGACCGCACTGCGCGACACCGGAGTGATCTGATGCAGGGCCTCGACCAGGACCGGCACGCACTGCTACCCGCCCCGAGCGGCCGAGCCCGCAGCGGCGTCGTCACGCCGTGGGAGGCGGTACGGGGGCGGCAGGTGATCGACCTGGCGCAGCCGATGCGGCGGGGCATGCCGCAGTCGCCCAATCATCCGCCGTACCGGATGGCCCTCGAACGGCGGCACGGCGACATGAACCGGCCCGACGGCGGCTCGGCGGCCAACGAGCTGATCGTCACCGGCGGCCATGTCGGCACGCACGTCGACGCGCTGTCGCACGTGTCGCAGGACGGCCTGCTGCACGGCGGCCGCCCCGCCGGTCCCCTGCAGTCCCACCTGGGCTTCAGCGACCTCGGCATCGACACGTTCCCGCCCTACCTGGGCCGCGCCGTGGTCCTGGACGTGGCCCGCGTACACGGCGTGGACGTGCTGCCCGCCGGGTACGCGATCACGCCCGACGACCTCGATCGCGCCGCGTCGGGCCTGACCCTGGCCCCCGGCGAGGTGATCCTGATCGGCACCGGCTGGTCACGCCGCTGGTCCGAGCACGACGCCTTCATCGGCGTCCGGGACGGCACCCCGGGACCGGACGAGGCCGCCGCGCACTGGCTGGCCGCGCACTCCCCCGCCGCCGTCGGCGCGGAGACCATCGCCTTCGAGCACATCCCCGCCGGACGCGGCCACGCCGTGCTGCCCGCGCACCGGGTGCTGCTCGTCGAGCACGGCATCCACATCGTCGAGACGATGAACCTGGACCCGCTGCTGGCCACCGGCGCCCGCGAGATCCTGCTCGTACTCAACCCGCTACCCCTGGTCGGCGCGACCGGCGCCCCGGTCCGCCCCCTGGCGGTGCTCGCATGACGACCGCAGACCGCCCGACCGGCGACACCGTCGCCTCGCCTGTCGGCGCCGCCCCCGGCGGTGCCGCTTCGGGCGGAGCTGGTCCGTCGGTCGCCGTCGACACGGCTGTGCGGCGGCTCGCGGAGTTCGCGGCGGCCTGCCGCGAGGCCGATATTCCGGACGGGGTGCCGGGACGCATCCTCGACATTCTCGGGCTGGCGCTGGCGGCGCAGGACGATCCGGCGGTGCGGGCGGTGCTCGCGTCGGTGCGGCGCTGGGGCGGCACGCCCGAGGCGACCGTGATCGGGGCGGGCGACCGGCTGCCCGCGCCCGCCGCCGCGCTGGTCAACGGGGTCATGGCGCACGCGCTCGACTTCGACGACACGCACCTGCCGTCGGTGCTGCACCCCAGCGCGAGCATCGTGCCCGCCGCGCTGGCCGCCGCCGAGGCCACCGGCGCGGACGGGCCGTCGCTGGTGCGCGCGGTCGCCGCCGGGATCGAGATCTGCAACCGGCTGGGCATGGCCGCGTACGACCGGGAGCTGCGCAACTCGGTGTTCTTCGAGCGGGGCCTGCACGCCACCTCGATCTGCGGCACGATCGGCGGGGCCGCCGCGGCGGGGCTGCTGTACGGGCTGGACGCGGCCGGGATCGCGCACGCCATGGGGATCGCGGCGTCCATGGGCGCGGGGCTGCTGGAGGCCAACCGCACCGGTGGCACGGTCAAGAAGACGCACTGCGGCTGGGCGGCGCACGCCGCGGTCAGCGCCGCCGTGTTCGCCGCCGACGGGCTGACCGGCCCGCCGACGGTGCTGGAGGGGCGTTTCGGCTTCTTCGCCGCGTACACCTCGGGGGCCTTCGACGCCGACGCCCTGCTCGGCGGCCTCGGCGAGCGGTGGGAACTGTCCCGCACCGTCTACAAGCCGTATCCGACCAACCATTTCACCCACCCCGGCATCGACTGCGCGCTCGCGTTACGGGCCGCCGGGTTGCGCGCCGCCGACGTGGCCTCGGTCGAACTGGGCGTCGCCGCACCCGTGCTGCGCACGATCGCCGAACCGGCCGCTGACAAGGCCCGGCCACAGACGGCGTACCACGGGAAGTTCTCGGGCCCTTACACGGTCGCGACCGCGCTGCTCGGCGGCGGTGGGCTCGGCGTGGGCACCGCCGACTTCGAGCGGCTCGACGATGCCGTGCTGGCCCTCGCGGCCCGGGTCACCTGCGTGGCCGACGAGCGCGCCACCGAGCTGTTCCCGAACGCCTTCGCCGCCGTGCTGCGCGTACGCACCGTCGACGGCCGCCTGCTGGAGCACCGGGTCGACGCGTCCCGTGGCAGCGAGGCCTACCCCCTGGCCCCCGCCGACCTCGACCTGAAATTCCAGCTCAACGCGTCCGGCCTGCCTACCTCGCGCGCGGCAGACCTCGCCGCCGCCGTCCGCGCCCAGCAACCCGCCGCCCACCTACTCCCCCTCACCAGCCCCCGCCCCCTCGACAACTCTTGAAGACTTGCGGCCTCAGGACAGTCCTGAGGCCGCAAGTCTTCAAGAGTTGCGGCAGGTGGGGGTGGCGGTCAGCGCCAGAGCCAGACCTGGTTGGTCTGCGGACCGGCGCCGCAGGGCCACAGGATCGTGGTGGTGCCGTTGGCGGTGCCCCAGGCGTCGGCGTCGAGGCACTTGCCCGAGGCCGGGTTGACCATGTTGCCGTTCGCCTGCATGATCCACTGCTGCGCGGAGTTGTTCAGGCAGGTCCACAGGCGCACCACGGCCCCGTCGGCGGTGCTCGCACCCGCCACGTCCAGGCACTTGCCCGAGTTCGGGTTGACCAGCGTGTTGCCGACCTGCCGCCACAGCTGCGCCGGGTTGTTCAGGCAGTCCCACAGCTGCGTCTTCGTGCCGTCCTCGGTACGCCCACCGGACACGTCCAGGCAGCGGCCCGACACCGGGTTCCAGATCGGCCGGGCGGCCGTGCTGCCGCCACGGATCAGGAACAGGTTGTCCGCGACGTTGAAATTGTTCGCCAGGTACGACCCGGCTGCCGGGTTGGTGCTGTAGTAGTCGTCGTGCCGGCAGTCCAGCCGCTCGTCGTGGGCCCGGTCACCGCAGACGAAGCGCATCGGCGGGTGGTTCGGCTCGTCGGAGTAGCACATCACGTCCCACTCGTCGGTGCAGTGCGCGCCACCGGAGGCGTTGGGGGCGTTGTTGTTCACCGCGCCGAGGTTGTGCCCCAGCTCGTGGCTCGCCACCGCCGCGGTCCAGCAGCCGTTGTCCGACCGGCCGTACTCCGGGCCGAAGTTGGACCGGTTGTCGTCGGTCTTGCGGGTGTCGCCGGCGAACCCGCCGATGCCGCAGTACACGTTCGCCTCGACCAGCATCACGTACTTGCGGTCGGTGCGGTTGTAGCCTGCCGCCCGCACCGCGTTGACGCTGGCCCCGAACTCGCCCAGCGCCGACTGGGCGACCTGCACCCGGCGCACCACGGGACGGCACGCGCCGTTGACGTTCTCGGTGACGAAACGGATGTGCCGCTCGCCGCCGGTCTCCCGGGCGCTCTCGTTGTAGATGACGTCCATGCCCTCGGCGAGGGTCCGGAACGTCTCCCGGTACTGGTCGTACCGGTTGGTGTTGCCGTGCACGTACAGCACCTCGACGCGGCGGCCGGACACCCCGTCGCCCTCGCAGACGGCCAGCGCCGCCGGGGCGGACAGGGCCTGCGTGGCGGGGATGCGCCGGTTGACGGCCAGCCCGGCGGGCGGGGCGTCCGGGCCGTGGGTGCACATGAGCGGGGTGACCGCCACGACACGCATACCGCCGACGCAGGGGCCGGTGGTGTCCGCCGTCAGTCCCTTGTAGACCAGGCCGCGGTCCGGCTGGTCGGCGGGCAGCGGGATCGGCTTGGCGTCCGCGCCGAACGCGCGGAACTCCGGGGCCGGATCGGCGGGACGGGCGGTGGCCGAGCCGGTCAGCACGGTGGCCAGGAGCAGCAGCGCGGCCGCGGCGAGCGGCGCGACCGCCCGGCCGCGGGGTAGTTGCAGAGCCATGGGCGTGGCTCCTCTCCGAAGGGGATGGAGCCCAGAAGCTATCCACGCCCCTCCCACGGAGTCGACGGTTTTCGATACTCGTAGGCGCGGCGCCCGGCGGCTGGACCCGCACGGCCTCACCGGGTGAGGATGTGCGGCATCGGACGAGGAGGGACGGCCCCTGATGGCACGACTGCACCTGATCGGAAGCACCCACGAGTACGGCGACGTTTTCACGTACCGCTTCCGCCCGCAGGGCACGCTGAGTTTCGCCCCCGGCGAGTACGGGCACCTGTTCTTCCCGCAGCTGCTGCGCCGGTTCACCAAGCCGGTGCGGGAGATCTCGTTCGCCTCCGCGCCCGGCGACGACGAGGTGTGGTTCACCCTCGACCACAGCTCCGGGTCACCGTTCCAGGAGCATTTCCGGTCGCTGACCGAGGGCGCGCGGATGCAGGTCTTCGGCATCGGCGGGCACCTGAAACTGCCCGAGGACCCGGCCCGGCCGCTGGTGCTGGTCGGCGGTGGCATCGGCGTCACGCCGTTCCGCTCGATCCTGCGCCACCTGCGGGTACACCAGCCGCAGACCCCGGTCGCGCTGGTGCACGCCGCGCGCGGTGACTACCTGTTCGGCGAGGAGTTCGCGGCCATGCCGATCGCGTACCATCGCGTCGGCCGGGCCGAGCTGGCCGACACCCTGGCCGCGGTCGCCGACGTCGAACCGCCCGCGGCATACCTGGTGGCGGGCTCGGAGGCGTTCCTCTCCGGCACGGTCGAGCACCTGCGCAACGCGGGCGTGCCCGACGACGCCATCCAGACCGACGCCTTCAAGGGCCTGCACGACGACGCCACCACCGCCGTCACCCCCTAGATCACCGGACCTGCCCGGCACCTGTGCGTATCTCGACCAGTGATCCGCACAGGTGCCGGGCAGGTCGAAGGATCAGTCCGGATCAGTCCCGGGTGAGCAGGCGGCGGGCGGAGCGGACGACGGCCTCGTCGACGAGGCGGCCGTGGGCGTCGAGACAGACCCCGGAACCGTCCCGCAGCGCCTGTTCGTGGCGGCCCACCAGGTCGCGGGCGGCGGCCAGCTCCGCCTCCGTCGGCGTGAAGACCTCATGCACCACGGACAACTGCGCCGGGTGTATGCAGGCCCGCCCGCGAAAGCCCAGCCGCTTCAGCGCCACCGTGGAATCCCGCAGCGCGTCGAGGTCGCGAAAGTTCACCGACACCGGCGCGACAGGCGGCGCGATCCCAGCGGCCGCGCTGGCCAGCACAGCCTGCGAACGCGCCCACAGCAGCTCCCGCTCGTCCGGCCCGAGCGTCACCCCGAGGTCCGCCGCCAGATCGGCCTCCCCGAGCTGCAGCCGCACGACCCTGGGCCCCCGGGCGATCTCCGGCGCGGCCAGCACCGCCGCCGCCGACTCCAGCAGCGGCACCACCTTCACCGACCCCACCCCCAACCCCGCCGCCCGCTCCAACTCCCCCAGCACCCCGTCCAGCGCCGCCACCTGCGCCACCGACTCCACCTTCGCCACACACAACCCCGCCAGCCCCGCCCCCACCACCGCAGCCGCGTCGATATGCCCTATCTCCCCCGGATTGATCCGCACCCACACCCGCGGCCGCCCCGCTTCTCCCGCGGAGATCGCTGTTTCGGGTCCAAAGGCGTGGTCCAACCCCGCTCTTGGACCCGAAACAGCGATCATGCCCGCCGCGCCGTCTCCCCCGACCGCACCGCCGCCACTGGCCGCCGCCCCCGCACCGGCCAGGAACGCCGCCACAGCCGCCCTGGCCGCGTCCTTGCCGGACGGGGGTACGGCGTCCTCCAGGTCGACGATCAGCGCGTCCGCCCCCACCGTCAGCGCCTTGGCCAGCTTCGCCGAGTTGTCGCCGGGCACGTACAGGTAGGACCTCATCCGATCGCCCCCTTGCCCGCCAGCAGCGCGCAGTCGACGGCGGCCTCGGACGCGTGCGCCGTGACCATGCCCGCCTCCAGGTCCACCCGGTGCCCGGCGTCGGCGCGGGGCGCGGCCCAGTGCACGGGCAGCCGCGACGACTGCACCGTCATGGCCATGTCGGCCGCCTTGAGCCGGATCGCCTGGAGGAAGGCCGCGGCGTGGGCGTAGCCGCCGACCGCGGGCAGGTGGATCGTCAGGCCAGGCATGTGACCAGCTCCTTCACGTCGGGTGCGGTGGGCAGCGCGGCCAGTGCCGCGAGCACCGCGTCGGCCCGTTCGCCGAGATCGGCGCGGGCCGGGGCCCGCGGCAGCACGTCCAGTCGGGGGTCGTCGTGCCCGCCGCCGCACCGGGGCACCCTGCCGTGGGCCAGCGGCGCACGGATGCGGCCGGGCGCGGCGGCGGCGAGCCGGGCGGCCACCACGGCCGCGTGGGCCGCGAAGCCCGGGTGCGGCTGCTCGGTCGAGCCACCGGTGTGCAGGAACTCCAGCAGCCCCGACGAGCCGCTGGCGGCGATGCCCGCGGCGTGCGCGGTGGTCGCGGCGTCCAGCCCGAGCAGCCGCGCCGCGACCACGGCCCCGGCGATCGTGCCGCACGCCGAGGTCGCATGGACCCCCCGCGCGTGGAACGCGTGCGGCACCGCCGCACCGAGCCGACAGGCGACCACCAGCCCCACCGTGTACGCGGCCAGCATCTCCTCACCGCTCGCCCCGGTCTGCTCGGCCAGCGCGAGCGCCACCGGCGCGGTCACCGCCGTCGCGTGCACCAGTCCAGTGGCTTGGGTGTCGTCGAAGTCGAGCGCGTGCATCGCCACCGCATTGCCGAACGCCGCCGCAGCGGCCCCCACCCGCACCGGCCCCTCGCCATCCGCCCCGCCGAGGAGGGTCGATTCAGGTGGGCCGCCGAGGCTGAGGGCGACGCGGGCGGCGGCGAGGGCTTCGGTGCGGCGTACGCCGGCGATCAGGCAGCCAAGGCCGTCGAGGAGGCGGTGGCGGGCGGCGGTGCGCACGTGGTCGGGGATGTCCGCCCAGGTGAGGCCTGCGGCCCAGGTGATCAGGTCAGGCACAGCGGGCTCCCGCCGCGCGCAGCCGCGCGCCGGTCAGGCCCAGTACGATCACCATGGACAGCCCGGAGTCGACGATGAGCCGGCCTACGGGGCCTTCCTCGCGAAGGTGCTGGCAGACGTTACCCACGGTGAAGTCCTCGCAATAACGGCCGACCATGGGGCCGACGCTAGCCACGCGTTGAGCAGCCCGTCAAGGGCTTGTTTCTCACAGCGAATCAGTGTTTCCATTACTCGGTGGGACCGCATACGCATGGCTGGTGGATTCTGCTCCACATCGTCCTCTTCGTCTTCTGGCTCGGCGGTGACCTGGGCGTGTTCTGGTCGAGCCGCTTCGTGCTCCGACCCGACCTCACCCCCGCCGCCCGCGCCACCGCCCTGAAGATCATGGGCGGCCTCGATCTCGGGCCGAAGATCTGCCTCGTGCTGTTCCTGCCCAGCGGCGTCACGCTGATGGCCCTGGAACCGCACGGCGCGACCGTGTACGGCGTCAACCCGTTCGGCTGGCCGGTCGTCGTCGCCGTGTGGCTGTTCGCCACCGCGTGGCTCGCCGCGACGATCACCGACCACCACCACCCCGGCCGGCGACCCTGGGTGCGCCGCGCCGACTGGACGATCCGGCTGACCCTGATCACGGCGCTGGGCGCCACCGCGATCTACACGCTGGTCGCGGACCAGCCGTTCGGGGTCGACACCAATCCGCGCTGGCTGGGCGGGAAGCTGCTGCTCTACACGGTGGCCATCGGGTGCGGGCTGGGCATCCGGCTGACCCTGCGTACGTTCGGCCCGGCGTTCGGCGCGCTGATGACCACGGGGTCCACGCCGGAGGTGGAGAGCGCCCTGAAGCGGTCGATCGACGGGTGCCTGCCGTACGTGTGGGGGATCTGGGGAAGTGTGCTGGCGGCGGCCGCGCTGGGGGTGCTCAAGCCGTTCGCGGAGCTGTAGGCGGGGGTGGAAGGCATGAACGCCGTTTCGTGCCGAAACCTGCGGTTGGACCCGAGGTTTCGACACGAAACGGCGATCTTCACGAGTTGGCGCGGTGGGGAAGGGTCAGGCGGGACGGGGCAGTGGGGGTCAGCGCCAGTTCTGGTTGGACTGGACGGGGTTGCCGCAGGTCCAGATGATCATTTGGGTGCCGTTGGCGGTGCCCCAGCCGTCGGCGTCGAGGCATTTGCCGGACTGCTGGTTGACGAGGGTGCCGTCGGGGTTGACGGTCCAACGCTGGGCGCCGTTGCCTAGGCAGGTCCAGAGCTGGACGAGGGCGCCGTTGGCCGTGCTGCCGCCGGAGACGTCGAGGCACTTGCCGGAGTTGGGGTTGAGCAGGGAGCCGTTGGGCTCGACGCGCCACTTCTGGGCGGGGTTGTTGAGGCAGTCCCAGAGTTGGACCTTCGCGCCGTCGGTGGTGCGGCCGCCGGAGATGTCCAGGCAGCGGTGGGAGCCGACGTTGACGAACGTGCGCTCGGTCGTGCCGCCGCCGGTGCAGGTCGTGGTGAAGGCCCGGTCGGTGAGGCCGGCACAGAAGGCGCTCTTCGCGCCGGTGTACCGCGACAGGCGGCCGTCGACGAACCAGGTCGAGTTGACCGGGAAGTCGAAGCTGCCGTCGTCGATGCCGTCCCAGCCGTAACGGAAGTCCAGGTCGATGTAGGTCGCGGCCTTGATCACGTTGCTGAGGTCGTACGTGCCCGAGGTGTTCGGCAGGGGGCCGACGTAGTTCATCAGGCTGAACAGCCGCCGTACCCAGGTCTCGCCGCGTGCGGCCTCCAGGCCGACGGTGTCGCCGCCGTTGTCGGTGAAGTTCATCATCCCGGACTCCGACACGATCATCGGCTTGCCGTGGTCCTTGGCGAACTTCATCATCTTGAGCACGTTGCCGTCGTGGTCCCAGTTCCTCCAGACCGCGGTGTCGTTGCCGTTGGCGTCCTTGCCGATGTACGCGTTGCGGCACTGCAGGGCGGCGGTGTCGTAGTTCTGCGGCGGCGTGCCGTTGTAGAGGTAGCCGTTGTCGTAGATCGGCATGCACAGCTCGTGCGCGAACACCGACACGCCCACCCAGTCGGTGACCGCGTCACCGGGATACAGCTTCTCGTACTCGCCGCGCACCGGGTGGTACACGTAGGTCACGTTGTCCGGCACGGTGCCCGCGTCGATCAGGCTGCGCAGCCGGGCGAAGGCGTTGCGGTAGGAGCTGCAGCTCGCGTCGGTGCAGTGGTAGAAGCTCGACACCTCGTAGTCCAGGCGCAGGAAGAACTTCGCCTGCGGGTACGCGTTCATGAAGTTGATCAGGTTCGTGAACTGGGCGGCGTGCTGGCCGTTGGCGATCTCCTGGGTGACCGCGCGGGAGCGGGCCGCCTTGGCGTTCTCGTCACCGCCGTTGAAGCCGGGCGGGTTGTCCTTCCAGCTGACGCCGATCTGGATCATCTTGCCCTGGTGGGCGAGCCAGGTGGCGTGGTCGCGGTGGCCGTTGTTGACCCAGGTGCCGGACTTGACCTCGTAGTAGACCGAGCCTCCGGCGGGCGGCTGGGCGAACGAGGTGTAGTCGTTCCAGGAGGCCTGGGTGGACTGGCCGATGAACAGCAGCCGCCCGTTCGCGGGGGCGAAGGTGGCGGCGGTCGCCGGGGCGGCGACGCCGGTCAGGGCGACCGTGGCGAGCAGGGCGCAGGCCAGGCCGGTGGCTAGACGTCTCACGGTGGTACACCTTCCGTGCGGGAGTGTCCCGGGGAGCGGGATGGTGTCGCCAGGCTAAGAAGGGCGCGGCAGAATACCGCTGGTTTTCGATACTTCGAAATATGATCACCTGAAGTGATCAAGCGACTGCGCATCGACGCCGCAAATGCAAGGTGCAAACGTCTAAATAAGACGGTCAGATTCTTGTCTGTTTCGCAGGCTGGAACGACGTCGCTGGATACGCATAAGATCGCGCGCATGTTCATGGATGTGTTGCCGATCCTGGCGTCGGCGGCCGAGGAGCAGCCCCCCGCGCTCAGCGTGGCGCTGGCCGTGGAGGACTTCGCCCCCACGCTGCTGGCCTTCGCCGGGTTCCTGCTGCTGGCCCCGTCCGCGCTCGGCCGGATCGGCGCCGTCCTGATGGGTGCGGGCGGTGCGGCGAAGTCGACGTGGAAGCTGCTGCACGCGGCCTGGTCGATCGACGTCAACTGGCTCGACGATCTGCTCTTCCCGCTGCTGGCGGCGGGCGGGCTGCTGCTGGCGCTGTCGCTGCACGGATCGCTGCGCTGGTGGCGCTGGCCGCTGCTGCTGATCGGCGCGGGCGTGGCGACGCTGGCGGTGCAGTCCCATTCGGTGCAGCCCGCGTTCGTCTTCGCGACCGCGATCGTCATCTGGATCAGCGTGCTCGGCGCGATCCGCGCCTGGAAGCACGGCAACGCGCTGGCCGCCGGACTGTTCCCGGTGAGCGTGCTGGCCGTGATCGCGCTGGTGCCGCTGCGCGGCCACGCGGCCAGCGACGCGCTGGCCTTCCAGTGGGTGCAGCAGGGCATGAACACGATGGCCCAGGGCATCTTCTTCGTCGCCGCGCTGCTCACCTACCGCGCGGCGAAGGGCAAGGGCAAGGACTTCTCCGCCGCCGACACCGTGCCGCGCCAGTGGGCGCCCGCCCCCGACTACGACGGCACGCGCCGCTACGACCCGGCGCGCGGCGGCGACCGGTACGAATCGCAGGGCGGCCGCCGCAGGCGGATCTAGCCGTCAGGCGGCCGCCGCAGGCGGACCTGGCCCGTCAGGCGGCCACGTAGCCGAGCTGCTCGGAGATCCGGGCCGCCGCCGCCATCAGTTCCTGGGCGTTGCCGGACTGCTCGGGCTTGAACCGGGCGGCCGGTCCGGCGACGCTGAGCACGGCGACGACGTGGCCGTCGTGGTCGAACACCGGCGCGGCGATCGACGCGGCCCCGGCCTGCCGCTCGCCGAGCGACGTCGCGTAGCCGCGCTTGCGGATCGCCGCCAGCTCCTTGCGCAGCTTCGCCGGGTCGGTGACGGTCTTGTCGGTCAGCGGCTGCAGCGGGTGCCGGTCGAGATAGGCGTCGACCTCGCTGTCGGGCAGGAAGGCCAGGAACGCCTTCGACGACCCGCCCGCGTGCAGCGGGTACGGGATGCCGAGCGTGACCTCCATGCGCAGCTCCTGGTCGGGCACGACCTGGTCGACGTAGAGGCGGGTGTCGCCCCGCCGCAGCGACAGCGTCGCCGTCTCACCGGTCGCCTCGGCGAGCTGGCGCAGCTCGGGTGCGGCCATCGCGCGCAGGTCGGTGCGGGCCAGGTAGGCCCGGCCCAGCGAGACCGCGGCGTGGCCCAGGGCGTATCGCCGCGTCACCGGGTCGACCGTGATCAGGTCCCGGCTGCGCAGCGCGGTGAGGATGCGGTGCACCGCGGCCTTGGTCAGCCCCAGCGCGGTCGCGATCTCGGTGACGCCGAGGTCGGGGTGTCCGCTGCGGCCGAAGTAGAGCAGCACGTCCATGGCCCGCTCGACGGCGGCGATGGAGCGGGACTGGCTGTCGTCGTCAGTGGTGACGGTCGACTTCGCAGCGGCAGTGGGCACGGGTCCTCCTGTGAGCGCGGACGGTCGCCAGTGTAGATCCAGCCGTGCGCGGCGCGCAGAGGCCGCACGGGCGTTGACAGGGGCGCGGCCAAGTCGTTACCTTCACGGCAACAGCGTTTCCTAATGCGAAACGGAGGGCGGTGACGGTGGACGGCGCACACCTGCGTTCGGTGCTGAGCCAGTGGCCCAGCGGCGTCGCCGTGGTCACCACCATGGTGACCGGCCCGGACGGCACCCGCCGCCCGCACGGCATGACCGCCAGCTCATTCTCCTCCGTCAGCCTCGATCCGCCACTGGTCTCCATCTGTCTGGGCAATCATCTGCCCACCCGGCTGATGATCGAGCAGGCGGGGGTCTTCGCGCTGAGCTTCCTGGGCAAGGACCAGGCCGAGATCGGCCGCCGCTTCGCGGGCGCGCGGCCGGGCGAGGACCGCTTCGCCGGGCTCGACTGGCTGACCGGCCCGACCGGCTGCCCCATGCTCGCCGACGCGACCGGCCGCCTGGACTGCACCGTAGAGCACGCGTACCCCGGTGGCGACCACACCATCTTCGTCGGCCGGGTGGTCGACGCGGCGGTGCCCCGGATCACCGCGCCGCTGCTGTTCCACTCGCGCGCGTGGGGCCAACTGGCCGACCCGCTGCCCGAGGAGATCACCATGACGGTGCTCGACGACCCCGCCGCCGAGCAGGCCCATCCGCTGCTCGTCCGCGACCGCGGCGACGTCGCCCAGGTCGCGGCCGCCGCGGCGCACGCGCCGGTGCTGGCGTACGTCACCGACGCCTTCTCCCCCGCGCGCGAGGCCGACGTGCTGGCCGCGATCGACGCGCTCGCCGGGGTGCCGGGGGTGACGCTGGGCTGCGCCGAGACCAGTCCCGCGTCCCCGCTGCAGGTGCGCCGGGTGCTGCAGGACGCCGTGGTGCGCACCCGCCCCGCGCCGGTGCGCGTACGGCTGCTCGCCCACCACGGCCTCGGCCTGGTCAACGCGCTGGTGGCGATGAAGAGCGGGGTGCACCGCTTCGACACCGTGCTCGACCCCGACTCCGGCGGCCTGCCCGCGCAGGACCTGCTGCTGCTGGCCCGGCAACTAGGCGTGACATGCGCGCCGCTGCCCGGCCCGCGTCCGTCCGACCTCGCCTGACCATCCACAAGGGAGTGCACGAAATGGCAGACCGGCTCATCGGCCAGCGCCTCGTCGACGACATGACCGACGCCGAACGCGACCGCGCGGCCCGCGTGGAATCGGTGCTGCCCGCGCTGCGCGCCGCGGCCGAGCAGGCCGACGCGTCCGGGCAGTTCCCGGCCGGCCACGTCGCGCTGCTGCGCGAGGCGGGGCTGCTCGGCCTGGTCGTGCCCGAGGAGTACGGCGGCCTCGGCGGCGGCCTGCGCGACCTGGCCGCGGCGACGTACGCCATGGGCAGTGCCTGCCCGTCGACCGCGCTGGCCTTCTTCTTCCACAACACCAGCGCCTCGCGCGGCCTGCTGCCCCTGGAGGCGATCGAGGCCGGGCTGTTCGACGACGCCGACGTGCCCGTGGTGCGGGCCTTCGCCGAGCAGGTGCTGCGCCGCATGGCCGGCGGCATGTGGCTGGCCAACTTCGCCAGCGAGTCGGTCAAGAGCGCCAGCGCCAACATCGCCATCTCCACCACCGCCCGCCCCGCGACCCGCGACGGCGTCGACGGCTGGCTGGTCACCGGCGAGAAGTCGTTCGGCTGCGCCACCGGCGTCGCCGACACCTACCTGGTCACCGCCCGCCTCGACGGCACCGACACCGCCGCCGGGCTGGCCCTGTTCCTGGTCCCGCGCGAGGCCGAGGGTGTCGCCTCCCGCCCGGCCTGGGACGGCCTGGGCATGCGCGGCTCGGCCAACCACGGCATCACCCTGCACGAGGTGTGGGTGCCCGCGACCGAGGCGCTGACCGTGCCGGGCGCCTTCGTGAAGATGCTCCAGTGCAGCCGGGGCAGCTTCGTCGGCAACCAGCTCGCCATCACCGCCGTGTACGTCGGCTGCGCCCAGGGCGTGTACGACGAGACGCTGCAGCGGCTGACCAGCAAGACGTTCGCCGACACCGGACGGCCGATTGCCGAGTCCCCCATGCACCAGGTGATCATCGGGGACATGACCGAGAACCTGGAGACGGCGTACCTGTGGCTGCGCCGCCAGCTGCTGCTGGAGACGTCCGAGCCGCCCATCGCGCCGAAGAACGAGGTCTACCGGCAGTGGCGCCTGGCCAAGGGCTCCATCTGCGAGAACGCGTTCGCGGTCGCGGTCGGCGCGTTCAAGGCCTGCGGCACGTCCGGTGCGACCCTGCACGGGACCATGGGCCGCGCCCTGCGCGACCTGTCGATGGGCCTGGTCATGACGTTCCCGCCGGAGCGCGGGCGGCTGGAGGCGGCCGGGATGATCACCGCCGACCGGTCCAACGACCTGTTCGCGAGCGTGCCCAAGTGAGCGCCCGGCCCGAGGCCGTCGCCGACCTGGTCGACGGCGACTGGGCGGCCTGCGCGGCCCCGCTCGGCTTCACCCTGCAGGACCCGTCCACCGGCGAACCCGTCGGCGCGGCCGTGGGCAGCGACCCCGCACGCGTCGACGCGGCCATCGCCGCCGCGACCGCCGTACACGACTCCGGGGCCTGGTCCGGCCTGCCCGCGACCGAGCGCGCCGACGTGCTCGACGCGGTCGCGGCCCGGGTCGAGGCGGCCGGGGCCGGGATCGCCGCGATCGAGTCGTTCGCCACCGGCGTGCCGATCGCGCAGACGATGCCGCTGTCGGTCATCCTCGGCGGGGCGTTCCGGCTCGCCGCGATGCAGCTGCGCGACGGCTGGCTGAGCAGCGCGATGCCCCGCGAGGACGGCCGCCTCGCGCACGTCGACCGGCTGCCCTGGGGACCGGCCGCCTGCCTGGTGCCGTGGAACGCGCCCGCGCCGATGGCCGCGCACAAGGCCGCCAACGCGCTCGCGGCCGGCTGCCCCACGATCGTCAAACCCAGCGAGTACGCCCCGTACGGCACGCAGCTGCTGGCGCGGGCCGTGCACGCGGCGCTGGCCGAGGCAGGGCTGCCCGGCGGGCTGTTCCAGCTCCTGCACGGCGACGCGGGCGCCGGGGCGCGGCTGGTCGGCGACCCGCGCGTGCGGGCCGTGTCGTTCACCGGCGGGCTGTCCGGCGGCCGGGCCGTAGCGGCGGCCTGCGCGTACGACATCAAGCCCGTGCAGCTCGAACTCGGCGGCAACAACCCGCTGCTCGTACTGCCCGACGCCGACACCGCGGCGGCCGCCCGTGCCGCCGCCGACCTGCTGACCACGCTCAACGGGCAGTGGTGCCGGGCGCTGGGCCGCCTGATCGTGCCCGCCGACCGGGCCGCCGAGATCCTCGACGCGACCCTGGCCCGCCTGGCGACGCTGCGGGTCGGGCCGCCGCTGGACCCCGACACCGACTTCGGGCCGCTGGTCCACTCGGGACACCGCGACCTGGTCGCCGCCGCCCGCGACACGCTCGTCGGCCACGGCGGCACCGCACACACCTCGCTCGCCGTCCCGGAGCAGGGCAACTACCTCAGCCCGACGCTGGTCACCGGGGTCGGCCCGGAGCACACCACGCACGAGGTCTTCGGGCCGGTCGCCGCCGTGCACACGTACACCACCGTCGACGAGGCCGTGGCGCTGGCCAACGGCACCCCGTACGGGCTGGAGGCGTACGTGTCCGGCACCGACACCGACGCCGCGCTGGCCGTCGCGCGGCGGCTGCGGGCGGGCGAGGTGAAGGTCAACGGGTCCAGCGTGATGAGCCTGCACCTGTTCACCCCGCGACCGGCCTGGGGGCTGTCCGGCTACTCCGAGGAGGGCACGGCCGAGACGCTGCGCTTCTTCACCAACCCGCGCGTCGTCGGCGTCGAGGGCGGCTACGCGCTGCACGGCCGCCCGTGACCGCCCCGGCGCTGCGGGCCCTGCTCGCCGCATGCTTCGTCACCCACCTGCCCGGCGTGTACGACCCGCCCACGGCGGCGCTGGCCGTACGTGCCGGGCACCGGGCGGCGCACCTGTCGGGGGCCGCCTGCGCCGCCCTCGACCTGGGACTGCCCGACCTGGGTTACGTGCACGGCACGCACATCGCCGACCGCGCCGCCCGGATCACGCCCGCGCTGGGCGGGGTGCCGCTGCTCGCCGACGCGGACACCGGCTACGGCGACGCGCTGCAGGCCGTGTGGACGGCTCGGCGGTACGCGGCGGCGGGCGTGTCCGGGCTGCACCTGGAGGACCAGGTGATGCCGAAGCGCTGCGGCCACCTCGCGGGTAAGGAGCTGGTCGACGCGGACACCGCCGCGCGCAAGATCCGGGCGGTGGTGGCGGACGGGACGGGGATCGTGGTCGTCGCGCGGACCGACGCGTACACGGTGACCGGTCTTGACGACGCGATCGCGCGTGGCCGCGCCTACGCGGCGGCCGGGGCGGACGCGGTCTTCCTGGAGGGCGTGTCCGGGCTGGACGAGCTGGCCCGCGCCCACGCGGCGCTGCCGGGCGTCGCGCTGGTGCTGAACCGGTCCGAGGCGGGCGGGCCCACCGCCGCCGCGAGCGACACCGCGCTGGCCGCCGTCGGGGTGCGGCTGGTCCTGCACCCGGTCGCGCCGCTGCTGGCCGCGTTGCACGCCGCCGATCGCGCCTACCACGAGATCGCCGCGACGGGCCGCACCAGCGTGGACCGGCTCCCCTGGTCCGCCTTCACCGACCTCGTCGGCCAGGCCGAAGCGCTGGCGCTGGACGGGGCGCTGGGTCCGGACGGAGCGCTGGGTCCGGATGGCGCGCTCACTCCGGACGCGCGGGGCGGGCGGTGACCGCTTCAATCGACGCTGGCCTATTACATCGATTTTCGGGCACGAATTTTCGATGTCATAGGCCAACGTCTATCAGAAGCGGGGGCGGCGTCCCCCCGCGTTGTTCGCCGGGCGCAGAGCGCCGCACGATCGCAAACCGGGAGGAGAGGGCATGAGCAGGATCGTCGTGGCCGGGGCGGGGCCGGTCGGGTTGACCGCCGCGCTGGCGCTGGCGCGGCAGGGGGTCGCGGTGACCGTGCTGGAGGCCGGTGACGAGCTGGCCGCCGAGTCGCGGGCGTCGACGTTCCACCCGCCGACCCTGGAGATGCTGGCCGAACTCGGCGTCGTCGACGCGCTGCTGGCGCGCGGCCTGATCGCGCCGACGTTCGCCTACCGCGACCGGGCCGGCCACGTCGCCACGCTCGACCTGAGCGTGCTCGCCCAGGACACCCCGTACCCGTACCGCGTGCAGTGCGAGCAGTCCAAACTCACCCCGATCCTGCGCGCCGAGGTCGAGGCCGCCGGGGGCGTGATCCGGTTCGGCTGGCCGGTCGCCGGGGTCGACCAGGTCGCGGACGGGGTCGTGGTCCGGGCCGCCGACGGCCGCACCGAGCGCGGCGGGTGGCTGATCGCCGCCGACGGGGCGCACTCGGCGGTACGCCGTTCGCTGGGCGTCGCGTTCGCGGGCATCACCTACCCGGAGCGTTTCCTGGTCGCGTCCACCGACGAGGACCTGCCGGGCCTGCTCGACCACCTCGCCGAGGTCAACTACGTGTTCGACCCGGTCGACTGGTCGGTGCTGCTGCGTACGCCGGATCACTGGCGGGTGCTGCTGCCGACGCCGGACGGCACCCCGGACCGCGACGAGCTGGACCGGCTCGACGGGCGGCTGCGGCAGGTCGCCGACCCGGGACGGCCGTGGCAGGTCGCTCACGCCAGCATCTACCGCGTACACCAGCGGGTGGCCGAGCGGTTCCAGGTCGGGCGGGTGCTGCTGGCCGGGGACGCGGCGCACGTCAACAACCCGCTGGGCGGGCTCGGCATGAACTCGGGCATCCACGACGCGATGGCGTACACCCGCGCGCTGGTCACCGGCGACGGCGCGGTCCGGCTGGCGACCACGCAGCGGCGGCGCATCGCGCTGGAGTACGTGCAGACCGTCTCGCACCAGAACTACCAGCGGCTCACCGCGACCGACCCGGTGGCCCGCGCGGCGTACCTCGACGAGATCCGCGCCATCGCCGCCGACCCGGTCCGCGCCCGCGCCCACCTGCTGCGCGCCTGCATGATCGCCTCCCTGCGCCCGGTCCCGGCATGACGGGGCGGATCACCCGCCACAACCCGGCCCGGGTGTACGAGCTGGTCGGCACCGTGCCGTCAGCGGCCCCGGCCCGCGTCGACGCGGTCGTCCGGGCCGCCGACGCGGCACAGCGGACCTGGGCGCGTGCCGACATCGCGGAGCGGGTCGCCGCGCTGCGCGCCGCCGCCGACGCGGTCGAGCCGGAGCTGCCGCAGCTCGCCGAGCTGCTGGCCCGCGAGTCGGGCAAGGTGCTGGCCGACTGCCGTGGCGAGCTCGGCTTCGCGCTGACGTTCCTGCGCTGGGTAGCCGACCAGGCCCCCCGCGTGCTCGCCGACACGGCGCTCGACGACGCGGCGGGACGGCTGCTGCTGCGCCGCCGCCCGTACGGCGTGGTCGCGGCGATCACCCCGTGGAACGCGCCGATCATCCTGTCCTTCCTGAAGATCGCCCCGGCGCTCGCGGCGGGCAACGCGGTGGTGGTCAAGCCGTCGCCGCTCGCCCCGCTGGCGATCGACCGTACGGTGCGGCTGCTGTCGTCGGCGCTGCCCGACGCGCTGCTGCAGGTCGTGCACGGCGACGCCGAGGCCGGGGCCGCGCTGGTCGGGCATCCGCTGGTCGGCAAGGTCGCGTTCACCGGCGGCGCGGCGACGGCCCGGGTCGTCGCGGCGGCGGCCGCCACCCAGACCACGCCGACCGTGCTGGAGCTGGGCGGCAACGATCCGGTGCTGCTGCTCGACGACGCCGACCTGTCACCCGAGCCGATGCGCCGGCTGGTCATGGCCTCGTACGCGACCAGCGGCCAGGTGTGCATGGCGGCCAAACGGCTGTACGTGCCCGAGACCCGGCACGACGAGTTCGTCGCCGCGTACCTCCAGGCCGCCGACGAGGTGCTGTGCCTGGGCGACCCGCTCGCCGACGGCGTGAGCATGGGTCCGGTCGTGACAGCCGAGGCGGCTGCCCGGATCACGGGCCTGGTCGCCGACGCCGTGGCGCGGGGCGGCCGGGCGCTGCCGGTGGGCCGGGCCGATCCGGGCACCGACCTGCGGGCTGGGCACTTCGTCGCGCCGACGCTGGTCACCGGCGTGCCCGAGGACGCCCCGCTGGTCGCCGAGGAGCAGTTCGGGCCGACCGTGCCGGTGCTGGCCTATCGCGACGCCGACGACCTGGTGGCCCGTGCGAACGCCGGTGAGCTGGGGCTCGGCGCGTCGGTGTGGTCGGCCGACGAGGAGCGGGCGTTCACGGTCGCGCGACGGCTGGACGCCGGGTTCGTGTTCGTCAACACGCACAACCGCACCGGCATGTCACTGCGCGCACCGTTCGGCGGGGTGAAGCGGTCCGGGTACGGCCGCGAGTACGGCGACGAGGGCATCGCGGAGTACGCGCAGACCTGCGTGGTTCATGCGCCTGCCGCGTTCCGGGCGGGCGGGGCGGGCGCGGCGGCGAACGCGTACCCGTCGTCGTGATCGGCTGATCGGCCCCGTCTACCCTGCTGACGTGACGAGTGTGCTGATCCTGCCCGGCTTCGAGGACTCCGGTCCGGCGCACTGGCAGACCCGGTGGGAGCAGGAGTTCGGCCACCAGCGGGTCCAGCAGGCCGACTGGTTCCGCCCGCTGGTCGGCGACTGGGTCGACACGCTGGCCGCCGCCGTGGCGGCCGCGCCCGCGCCGGTGGTCCTGGTCGCGCACAGCCTGGGCTGCGTGACCGTCGCGCACTGGGTCGCCCGCGGCGGCGACACCACGCGGGTACGCGGCGCGCTGCTGGTCGCGCCCGCCGATGTGGACACCGCCGAGGTGCCCGAGCTGGTGAACTTCCGCCCGGTGCCGCTCGTGCCACTGCCCTTCCCGAGCATCCTGGTCGCCGGTGACGACGACCCCTGGGCGACCCTGTCCCGCAGCGAGACCTTCGCCCAGGCGTGGAGCTCCCGCCTGGTAGTCGTCCCCGGCGGCGGCCACCTCAACGCCGACTCCGGCCTCGCCTCCTGGCCGCTGGGCCGGTCCCTGCTCGCCGAACTCCGCTGACCCGCCTCAACCAGGTCAGGGAGTTCGCCAGCGCCAGTTGAGTTCGGGAGCGGCCGGGGCGGGGCCGGGCAGCGCCGCGCGTACGGGGTCGGCGGCCAGGCCGTCGAGGAGCAGCGCCAGGTGGCGGGCGCGCAGCTCGCGGGTCCGTACGGGGTCGGGCACGCGTACCGCCGCACAGCTCTCCAGCAGCAGCGTGATGTCGCCGAGCACGGCGTCGGGTCGCAGGCTGCCGTTGTCGTGGGTGCGCTGCACGAGTCGCGCCACCAGTTCCCCGGAGCGGCGGGCCGTCGCGCCCATCTCCGGTGTGGGGGTGAACGTCCCGGCCAGGTGCACGGTGAGCGAGTGCACGTCGGCGTCGACGATCTCCCGCAGGAAGCCGGTCAGGCCGCGCCACGGGTCCGGTTCGGTCAGGGCGGCCTCGGCCTGGGCCGTGAACAGCAGCAGCCCGTCGTGGCACAGGCGGCGCAGCAGTTCCTCCTTGCCCGTGTAGCGCCGGTAGAGCGCGCTGATGCCGACGCCCGCGCGTTCGGCCACCGCGGCGATGGGCGCCTTCGGATCGGCCAGGAACACCTCGCGGGCGGCGTCGAGGATGACCGTGTCATTGCGTGCCGCCTGCTGCTTGCGTCCCGACAGTGGGGCCGCGTTCGTCTCCGTCACCCGCTCAGGTTAACAGTGGAACGGATCGTTCCGCTCTGCTAGGCTGAAACGGAACAGGGCATTCCGTTCCGGGATTGCCCAGACGAAGGGCGGAGCCATGACCACGATCACCGGCACGAACGCGATCACCCTGCTGAACGCGGCGCACACCGCGCTGCGGACGGCCGTGGCGCAGATTCCCGCCGACGGCTGGGACCTGCCGACGCCCTGCGAGCACTGGAACGTCACCCAGGTCCTGCAGCACGCCACCGGCGACCAGATCGCGTACGCCGCGGCCATCGGCGTCGGCCCGTGGCCGAGCGAGGACCCGTTCCAGCCGTCCGGCAGCATCGACGGCGACGCCGCCGCCCTGCTGGAGCAGGCCCTGACCGCGTCGGCCACCGCCTTCGCGACCGTTGACGCCGACGCCGAGCAGGTGCCCGTCCCGCTGCCACAGGGCCCGCTCCCGCTGTGGATCGCCGCAGGCGCGGCCGCCCTCGACGCGGCAGTGCACGCCTGGGACATCGCCGTCGCCACCGGCCGCCCCTCACCCCTCACCGCCCAGGACGCCGAGCAGCTGCTCGCCGTGGCGAAGCAGATCGTCGAACCCCTCCGCGCGTACGGCGCATACGCCCCCGAACTGCCCGCCCCCGCCGACGCCGCCCCCACCACGACCCTCCTGGCCTACCTGGGCCGCCCCGCCGCCTGGACCCCTCGCACCTAACCCCACCGCCCCGAATCCCGCCACCACCACCCCACCCGCCCGACCCACCCCACCCCACGCCCTCCCACCCCCTTCCGCAACTCTTAAAGACTCGCGGCCTCACAGACGACGTGAGGCCGCGAGTCTTTAAGAGTTGCCGCGGGGGGTCAGGCGAGGGGGAGGTAGACCTTGCCGCCGGACTCGACGAACTCGGCGGACTTGTCGGCCATGCCCTTGGCGGCGTATTCCTTCAGTTCCTGGCTGATGCGCATCGAGCAGAACTTCGGGCCGCACATGGAGCAGAAGTGCGCCGTCTTCGCGGCCGGGGCGGGCAGCGTCGCGTCGTGATAGGAGCGGGCGGTCTCCGGGTCGAGAGACAGGTTGAACTGGTCCTCCCAGCGGAACTCGAAGCGCGCCTTGGACAGCGCGTCGTCCCAGGCCTGCGCGCCGGGATGCCCCTTGGCCAGGTCCGCGGCGTGCGCCGCGATCTTGTACGCGATCACGCCCGCCTTCACGTCGTCGCGGTCGGGCAGCCCCAGGTGCTCCTTGGGCGTGACGTAGCAGAGCATCGCGGTGCCGTACATGGCGATCATCGCGGCGCCGATGGCGCTGGTGATGTGGTCGTAGGCCGGGGCGATGTCGGTGGTCAGCGGGCCCAGCGTGTAGAAGGGCGCCTCGTGGCACACCTCCTGCTGCAGGTCCACGTTCTCCCTGATCTTGTGCATGGGCACGTGCCCCGGACCCTCGATCATCACCTGCACGTCGTGGCGCCACGCGATCTCGGTCAGCTCGCCGAGCGTGCGCAGCTCGCCGAACTGCGCCTCGTCGTTCGCGTCGGCGATCGAGCCCGGACGCAGCCCGTCGCCGAGCGAGAAGGTGATGTCGTACCGGGCGAAGATCTCGCAGAGCTCCTCGAAGTTCGTGTAGAGGAAGTTCTCCTGGTGCTTGGCCAGGCACCAGGCCGCCATGATGGAGCCGCCGCGCGACACGATGCCGGTGACCCGGTCCGCCGCCAGCGGCACGTAGCGCAGCAGCACCCCCGCGTGCACGGTCATGTAGTCCACGCCCTGCTCGGCCTGCTCGATGATGGTCTCCCGGTAGACCTCCCAGGTCAGCTTGAGCGGGTCACCCTTGACCTTCTCCAGCGCCTGGTAGATCGGCACGGTGCCGATCGGCACAGCCGAGTTGCGCACGATCGCCTCGCGGGTCTCGTGGATGCGCGGACCGGTCGACAGGTCCATCACCGTGTCCGCGCCCCAGCGGGTCGCCCAGGTCAGCTTCTCCACCTCCTCCGCGACGTCGGAGGTGACCGCGGACGTGCCGATGTTGGCGTTGACCTTCACCAGGAACGCCTTGCCGATGACCATCGGCTCGACCTCGGGGTGGTTGACGTTGGCGGGCAGCACGGCCCGGCCGGCCGCGATCTCGTCCCGCACCAGCTCGGGCGCGACGCCCTCGCGCACGGCCACGTACTCCATCTCCGGCGTGATGATCCCGGCGCGGGCGCAGCCGAGCTGGGTCACCGGCGCGCCGTGGAGCCTCCGGTCGGCGGCCCAGTCCACTCGCGGCAGGCGGTCGAAGACCCCGGGGCCGGACGTGTCGTAGAGCCGGACCGGGGTGCTGCCGTCGGTCAGGTCGACCTCGGCGAACGGCACCTGGATGTCGGGGCGGGACCCCGGTACGTAGACCTTGCGCCTCATGCTGCCTCCTCGTGTTACAGGCGGGGAAAGTGGTTCAGCGGACCGGCTCCGCTGCCCAGCCGCCAGTCCGCCGCCGCCAGCAGCGCCGACCGGACATAGCGGTTCGCGTAGGCGATCGAGTCGTCGATCGGGTAGCCGTGCGCCAGCCGGGCCGCGATCGCCGCCGAGAAGGTGCAGCCCGTGCCGTGGTTGTTCGGGGTCTCCAGGCGCGGCGAGCGCAGGAAACGCGCCCCGCTCGCGGTCCACACCGCGTCCACGACCTCGGGGCCGCCCAGGTCACCGCCGGTGACCACCACGCACTGCGGGCCGTGCGAGGCCATCTGCGCCGCCGCGCCGGCCATGTCCGCGGGGGTGCTCACCTGCCAGCCGAGCAGCGCGGACGCCTCTTCGATGTTCGGCGTCACCACGGTCGCGTACGGCAGCAGCCGCTCGATCGCGCTGACCACGCCGAGCCGCCGCCCGGTCGACGCGGTCAGCACGGGATCCAGCACCATCTTCGGCAGTTCGCCGTTGCGCGCGCGGGCCCGGATGGTCGCCGCGATCTCCCCGCTGGCCACCATGCCGATCTTGACGGCCGCCACCGGCATGTCCTCCAGGATCGCGCCGAGCTGCGCGGCAACCACGGTCGCCGGCATCGGGTGCACATCCGTGATCACTTTGGTGTTCTGCGAGGTCACCGCTGTGATGACGCTCGCGCCGTAGCAGTCCAGCGCGGCGAAGGTCTTCAGGTCCGCCTGGATGCCCGCGCCGCCGCTGCTGTCGGATCCGGCGATGGTGAGCGCGAGGCGCGGGGTGCTCATGGCGTCCCCCCGGACTGCGGATGGGCGGCAGGCCTGCGCGGGACTCGCTCGATGTGTTCGCTCATGCCAGCACTCTCCCGCCGTCGCGGGATGATCCGTCGCACACGCCGTCCCATGCGGCGCACATTCGCGCGTACGCCGCAGCCGGGTCGGCGGCACGCATCAGCGCACCCATCACGGCGACCCCGGCCACCCCGGCTTCGCGGCACGCCGCCACCTGCTCGGATGTCTCGATCCCGCCCAGCGCCAGCACCGGGCGGCCCGTGCGGGCGGCCAGGCGGCGCAGGCCCGCGATCTCCAGCGGCGGCCCGTAACCCGGCTTGCTGCGGCTCGGATGCACCGGTGACAGGGTCACATAGTCCTCGGTGGACAGTCGGCCGACGGCCGCCTCGTCGTGGCACGACCGGCCCAGCAGCCGGGGCCGCCCCAGCGGTGCGACCGCCCCAGCGCGCAGGTGCAGCGCCTCCCCGTCGAGGGTGTCCTGACCGGCCACGATGAGCAGCCCGGCGACCGGGCGCAGCAGCGCGCGCAGCGCGACCGCCAGGCGCAGCCGCTGTGCCCGCGGCAGATCCTTCTCCCGCAGCAGGACCACCCGCGCACCACCGGTGACCACCCCGGCGACGACGTCGACCAGCGGCAGCGCCGCCTGACGCCGATCGGTCACGACCACGACCCCACCCAACGCGCCGACCCGGCCCGTCCGCCCGACGTCGCCGGGCTCGAACTCTCCGGACGGCGTCGCGCCGACCCGGCCGGTCGGCGCGTCACCCACACCGAGCTCCCCCGACGGCGTCGTGCCGACCCGGCCGGTGGGCGTGACACCGCCCGGTGCTGGCTCCCCCGTCACCCCACCCGGCCGGGCGGCGTCACGAGACTGTGCGGTCACCATGTCGGCAGGCCGTCGGCGGGCGTCGAGGCGAGCGCGTGGCGGCGCACCGGGATACGTCCGGCCTGCGACGCCAGACGTCCCGCGATGACCGCGTGGCGCATGGCGGTCGCCATCGCCACCGGGTCGGCGGCGCGGGTCACGGCGCTGGCCAGCAGCACCGCGTCGCAGCCCAGCTCCATCGCGCGGGCGGCGTCGCTGGCGGTGCCGATCCCCGCGTCGAGGATGACCGGGCAGCGCACCGCCTCGCGGATCAGCGCGATGTGGTGCGGATTCGAGATGCCCAGCCCCGACCCGATCGGTGCGCCGGCGGGCATCACCGCGGCGCAGCCCAGGTCGGCCAGCCGCCGGGCCAGGACCGGATCGTCGGTGGTGTACGGCAGCACCGTGAACCCGTCGTCCACCAGCCGCTCGGCCGCCCGCAGCAGCTCGACGGCGTCGGGCAGCAGCGTGCGGTCGTCCCCGATCACCTCCAGCTTGATCCAGTCGGTGTCGAACGCGTCGCGGGCCAGGTGCGCCGTACGCACCGCGTCAGCCGCCGTGTAGCAGCCCGCCGTGTTGGGCAGCAGCCGTACGCCGCAGCGCTCCAGCACGTCGAGCAGCCCGGCGGGCAGCCCCGGGTCGATCCGGCGCAGCGCCAGCGTGATCAGCTCCGTGCCGCCCGCCAGCAGTGCCTGCTCCAGCACGTGCAGGCTGCTCGCGCCACCGGTGCCGAGGATGAGCCGCGAGCCGAACTCCACGCCGCCGAGCACGAAACGGTCGTCCATGCCGGTCAGCCGCCCTGCACCGCGGTCAGGACCTCGACCCGGTCCCCGTCGAGCAGCCGGTGCGCGGGCCAGTCGGTGCGGCGTACCACCTCGCCGTTGACCGCGACGGCGACGCCGCGGGGCGGCACGTCGAGGGTGGCCAGCAGATCGGCGACGGTCTCGCCGCGCCTGGTGGGGCGGGGCCGGTCGTTCACGACCACGGTGATCATCAGCTACCTCCGGCCGGTCAGGCGCTGCGGGGAGAAGGGTTCCCACAGCAGGGGCAGCGTCGCGCCGTCGACGAGGTCGGCGACGGCTGACGCGGTGTACGGGGCGGCCAGCACACCGTGCCGGTAGTGCCCCGTGGCGACCAGCACACCCGGTGCCAGCTCGCCCACGATCGGTCCGTTGTCGGCGGTGCCGGGACGCTGACCCACCGACACCTCGACCAGCGCGTGCTCGGCCAGCTCCGGCACCAGATCGGTGGCCGCGCGGAGCAGGTCGCGTACGCCGCCCGCGGTGGCGTGGCCGTCGGCCCGTTCCTCGACCGTCGCCCCGACCAGCACTTCGCCGTCGCGGCGGGGCACCAGGTAGACGGCCCTGCCGTCGGCGTACCCCCGGATGACGTGGCGCGGCGCGGCCTGGCCGCGCAGCCGCAGGACCGCGCCCTGCACGGGCCGCACCGGCAGCCCACCCAGCGCGGCGCTGGCGCATCCCGCCGCGAGCACGACGACGTCGGCCTCCAGATCGGACAGCCGCCGCACCGCCTCGCGGCGCACCGGGACCAGTTCGCGCAGCGCCGCCACCACCCGGCGCGGATCCACCTGGTGGTCGGACTCGACGAGCACGCCCCGCGCCCGCGGGTTCAGCAGCGGCTCACGTTCCCGCAATCCGTCGGCGTCGAGCGCGACCACGTCCGCGCCCAGTTCCCGCTGGTGGGTCCACAACCGGCGCAGCTCGGCGAGGTCGTCGGCGGTCAGCCCGACCTGCAACGTGCCCTCGGTCCGGTGCCCCAGCTCGTGCCCGCTCGCCGCCGCCAGCTCCGCCGCGTATCCCGGCCAGCGCCGCGCGCACTCCAGCAGCAGCGCGGTCAGCTCCCGCTCACCGAAGTACGACTCCCCGACCGGGGCCAGCATGCCCGCCGCGACGTGCGACGCACCACGGCCCGGATCGGGGTCGTACACGGTGACGGCGTGCCCGCGCCGGGCGCACTCCCAGGCGATGCTGAGCCCGATGACGCCGCCGCCTACGACGGATACGGAAAGGGGTGCCACCGCGGCCTCCTCCCTGCGCCGGCATTACCCGGATCAGGTTCTACGGTCGGGAGCGAGAATCAGCTCCCCTCTCAGCCCGGTTCACCGGGCTCCCGTGGGGTTCTTGTTTCCAATGTGGTTCACGTGTCACGCGTGTGTTGCCGTGCGTGACGACTGCCGGGAGCGTAACCCCGCAGGCACCCCGAGGCAACCCGTCGCCCGCCCACCGCGACCCTCGCCACACCTCGCACCGCCGCCCGGCAGGGCCCGATGCGACGCACGGAGCAGGCACTCCCCGCAGGTCGGGAACTCCAGCGGCGAGCAGTGCGGCGACCGCCCCGAAAGCCACGCGCTGAGCGGTCAGGCAGCGACCGGTGGGGAGGCCACGGCCTGGCGTCCTCGCTCGGCATGCCCGCCTGGAAGATCGAGAAGCATGGTCTGGCGCACCCAGCGCTCGGGGTGAGCAGTCAGGCGGCGACCGGCCCGGAGGCCACGGCGGCGAGCAGTTCGGCGACCGCGTGGGCCGGGTCGGCGGCGTCGGAGACCGCGCCGATGACCGCGACGCCGTGCGCGCCAGCGAGCAGCAGCTCGGGCACCCGTGCCGCGGTCATGCCGCCGATCGCGATGATCGGGGTGCCCGCGCACTGTCGCGCCACCGCGCGCAGGCCTTCGGGCCCGATGGACACCGGCAGACCGTCCTTCGTGGACGTCGCGTAGCAGGGGCCGACTCCCAGGTAGTCCGCCCCGTCGCCGACCGCGCGCAGGGCGGTCGCGGGCAGCCGCGAGGTCGCGCCGAGCACCGCGGCGGGGCCGAGCAGCCGCCGGGCCGCCGACACCGGCAGGTCGTCCGCGCCCACGTGCCCGCCCTTCGCGCCCGCGGCGACCGCGACGTGCAGCCGGTCGTTGACCAGCACCGGAACCCCGAGCGGGCGGCACAGCGCGACGATCTGGCTGGCCAGCTGGTACGCGACTCGGTCGGTCCAGTCGTCCGCGGGCCGGAACTGGATGACCAGGTCCGCCGTCGCCACGCTCAACGCGGCCCGCACCAGCGCGACCGGATCCCGTCCGGGCCTGCCATCGGTGATCAGATGCAATCTCCCCAGCGCCATACCCCCACTCTATAGATCGCCATCGCTAAATACCCGTCACCCCTCGCCTCATCGAAGGAAGGGCACCTTCCCAACGCTGTGCGATGTGGAAGGTGCCCTTCCCAACGCCTGCCCGCCGGGCGAGCCGTGAAGATCGCCGTCTGTGGTCGAAAACTCTGGTGGGACCACAGGTTTTGACCGCAAACGGCGATCTTCATCGGCCTCCGGCCGACCCGTCGGCGGCGGGATGGGGCGGCGGGTCAGCGGCGGGTCAGCGGGGGGTGGTCGGGGTGGGGGTGAAGGGGGCGCCGTGGCCGGGGACGATGAGGTCGGCTACGGCTAGGACGCGGTCGCGGCTGGCGCGCAGTTGGGCGCGGTCGGGGGCGACCGGGTCGTCGGCGGGGCCGTCGGCTCGCCACCACAGGTCGCCGGCGAGTGCCACGACACCTTCCGGGGTGCCGGCCAGCAGCGTGATGTCCTCGTGGCTGTGGCCTGGCGTGCTGATCAGCCGGATCGAGCCGGAGAAGGCGTAGCCCTCGGCGTCCCGGTCGGTCCACCCGTGGCCCTCGTAGATCGCCTTGTGGTCGTGCATCCGCGCCCCGGCGAACAGCCCGGCGTTCATGACGTTGTCCGGGTGGTGGTGGCTGAGCACGACGTCGGTGACGTCGCCGGGTTCCAGCCCGTGCGCGGCGAGCGCGTCGAGGATGACGGACGGGTGCGCGACCATGCCGGGGTCGAACACGATACGCAGGTCGCCGTCGCGGATCAGGGACACGGTCGCGGCCACGCCGGGGCCGGTCGAGCTGGTGTATCCGGTGGCCAGAACGTGGAAGGCGGCGTCGCGGCCCAGGGGTGCGTCAGTCATGCGTACATCGTCGCGAGCAAAAAGGATCATGACGAGTGGCACGGATGCCACCGATCGCTGGAAACGTGCCATCATCGCGGGCATGGTGTTCCGGTCCGTGGCGGCGTACGCGCCCCAGGGTGTGCTGGCGTTCTCGCTCGGGCTGGTCGGCGAGGTCTTCACCGGGCGCTTCGACTTCGCCGTGTGCACCGACCGGCCCGGCCCGCTGCGCACCGACCTCGGGCTCGACATCCGCGTCGACGCCGGGCTCGACCGGCTGGCCACGGCCGATCTGGTGCTGGCGCTGCCGGGCGGGCGCTTCCGGGAGCCCCCGCCGCCGTCCGCGGTCGCCGCGCTCCGGGCCGCGCACGCGCGCGGCGCGATCGTCGCCGGGCACTGCGTCGGGGCGTACGCGCTGGCCGGGGCGGGACTGCTCGACGGGCGGCGGGCGACGACGCACTGGCGGTTCGCCGCCGACTTCGCGGCCCGCTTCCCGGCCGTACGGCTGGCCTCCGACGTGCTCTACGTGGACGAGGGCTCCGTCGTCACGGGCGCGGGCGCGGCCGCCGGAGCCGACATGTGCCTGCACCTGATCCGCCGGGAGCACGGCGCGGCCGCCGCGAACGAGATCGCCCGCGAGATGGTGATCCCGCCGCACCGCGAGGGCGGCCAGGCCCAGTACGTGGCCGCCCCGGTCCCCGACGGCGCGGACGACGGGCGGCTCGGCGCGGTGCTGGCGTGGGCCCGGGACAACCTGCACCGGCGGCTGACCGTCGACGGGCTGGCCGCCCGCGCGCTGGCCAGCCGCCGCACCTTCCTGCGCCGGTTCGCCGACGCGACCGGCTCCACCCCGCACGCCTGGCTGCTGGCGCAGCGGCTCAACAGGGCCGAGGAACTGCTGGAGACCACCGACCTGCCGGTCGAGGAGGTGGCCCGCCGCGTCGGCTTCAGCGCCGCGAGCATCCTGCGCGAACACTTCAGCCGCCGCCGGGGCGTACCCCCGCGCACCTACCGCCGCGCCTTCCAGCGCGTGCGCTGACCCCTCGGCCGAGAGGTCAGCGCACGTCCCAGACGGGCTCGGGGGTCTCCACGACCTCCCCGTCGGCCTGGAACAGCAGGAACCGGTCGAAGCCCCGGGTGAACCAGCGGTCGTGGGTCACCGCGACCACGGTGCCCTCGAAGCCGAGCAGACCCTGTTCCAGCGCCTCGGCGCTGGCCATGTCGAGGTTGTCGGTCGGCTCGTCGAGCAGCAGCAGGGTGACACCGCTCAACTCCAGCAGCAGCACCAGGAACCGGGCCTGCTGGCCGCCGGACAGCGTGCCGAACCGCTGCTCGGCCTGCTTGGCGAGCTCGTAACGGTCGAGCACCTTGTACGCGGCTTCGCGGGCCAGCGACGGCCGGTGCGTGTCACCGCGCCACAGGATGTCGAGCAGCTCCTTGCCGGCCAGGTCGGGCCGGTCGTGGGTCTGCGAGAAGTGGCCCGGCACGACACGCGCGCCGAGCCGGGCGACACCGGTGTGCCTCACCTTCGCGTGAGTCGCGCCGTCGGCCGAGCGACCGGAGTCCTCGCCGCCGTGCGCCTGCTGCGCGAGCAGCCGCAGGCTGTGCTCTCCGCTCTGCGCCAGGAGGCGCAGAAAGTGCGACTTGCCGGTGCCGTTCGCGCCGAGCACCGCTAGCCGGTCGCCGTACCAGAGTTCCAGGTCGAACGGGAAGGTGAGGTTCTCCAGCTCCAGCTGCTCGCAGATGACCGAGCGCTTGCCGGTGCGGGAGCCCTTGAGCCGCATCTGGATCTGCTGGTCCTTGGGCGGCAGCGGCGGCGGGCCGGCCTCCTCGAACTTGCGCAGCCGGGTCTGGGCCGCCTGATAGCGCGAGGCCAGGCCGTCGTTGTACGCCGCCTTCTGCTTGTACATCAGCATCAGCGCGCGCAGCTTCTCGTGTTCCTCGTCCCAGCGGCGGCGGCGCTCCTCCATGCTGTCGTGCCGGGCGACCCGCGCCTCGTGCCACGCCGCGAACGAGCCGACGTGCGTCCAGGCGCTGCCGCCCTCGACCGCGACCACCCGGTCGGCGGTCTGGTTGAGCAGTTCCCGGTCGTGCGAGACGTACAGCACGGACTTCTTCGACTCGCGCAGCCGCTGCTCCAGCCAGCGTTTGGCGGGCACGTCGAGGAAGTTGTCCGGCTCGTCGAGCAGCAGCACCTCGTCGGTGCCCCGCAGCAGCAGATCCAGGGCGAAGCGCTTCTGCTGCCCGCCGGACAGCGTGCGCACCGGCCGGTCCCGGCACTCGTCCCAGGACAAACCCATGATCGAGGTGGCGACGGTGTCGAACAGCACCTCGGCCTCGTACCCACCGGCCTCACCGAACGCCGCCAGCGCCTCCGCGTAGCGCAGCTGCGCCTGCTGGGCGCTGCTGGTCAGCTTGCCCCGCGAGTCCGCCACCCGCATCGCCTGCTCCGCCTTGACCAGGCGCGCACCGGCGGCCTGCAGGCGCGGCTCGACCAGGCTGAGCGCCATCTCGGCCAGCGTCATCTCCGGACCGCCGGGCACCCCGGTCGCGGCCGAGGAGCCGAGCATGCCGATGAACTGGCGCATCACCCCGAGGCCGCCGAAGCGCGCGATGCCGCCGACGGTCACCGGCAGGTCGCCGGAGACCATCCGCAGCAGCGTCGTCTTGCCCGCCCCGTTCGGGCCGACGAGTGCCACCTTGGCCCCCTCGCCGACGCGGAACGACACGTCGGAGAAGAGTTCGCGCCCATCCGGCAGCGTGTACGCCACGCCGGAAACATCCACGTATCCCACGCGGGAATACTGCCTGATCACACCGCCTGGGGGCGAGTCACTTTCAGCACCCGGAAGCCCGAGCCGCTGGCGTGCCGGTCGGCCTGCCAGCCCTGGGCGGCCAGCCACTGCTGCAGCGAGTCCGCGCCCTTGTGCTTGGCGACGACCAGCCACGCCGTGCCGTCCGGGGCGAGCCGCGGCAGCCAGCGCAGCAGCAGCTGGTGAAGTTCCTCCTTGCCCACCCGGATCGGCGGGTTGGACCAGATCTGGTCGAACGCCACGCCGTCGGGCACCCCGTCGGGCTCGGCGACGTGGACCCGCTCGGCCACCTTCAACCGCCGGGCGTTCTCCTCGGTCAGCTCGCGGGCCCGCGCGTTGACGTCGACGGCCCAGACCTGCGCCGCCGGGGCGCGAGTGGCCAGAACCACGGCGATCGGGCCGTAGCCGCACCCGAGGTCCAGAAAGTTTCCGCCGACCTCCGCGGTGGGCAGCGGGCCCTTCTTCAGCAGCACCGTCGTGCCGGGGTCGAGCCGCGTGGCGGAGAACACTCCGCCTGCTGCCACCAGGTCGTACTCCTGACCCTCGATGTTGAAAAAGATGTCGCGCGGGCGCGCCGACGCGCCCGGATCCGCAGTGAAGTAATGCTCGCCCACCCGCACATTCTCCCCCGAACGGACGGACTCGTCGGCCGCAGGGTTATTGGCGACTGTGTCGTCCATTACGCTGTGCGACATGGCTCACGGCTACGGCGCCGGTTCGGGGGACTGGCCGCCATCTTCCCGTCGTGACCCGCGCGACCGAGACACGCCCGGTCCCCGCTTACCCGGGGACACGGGCGCCGGTCAGCACGGGTCACTACGCGACAGTGCCCATGACTCTGAGTCACCAAGACGGACGGGAGCCGCCCGAGGCGGAGCCGCCGGAGGAGCTGGCCGCCGCCGCGCACCCGACCCGCAGCAGGACCCCGATCGCTTCGACGGGTTCGCGGAGCGGAAACCTCCACGCGAACATCCCGGGGCGGTGCCCGGCCGGGCCGGGGCCCGCGCCATGCCGCCGCAGCAGCCCGGACCCGGCCCCGCGCCGGGACCCCGCAACCCGGCCGGACCGCGCGGCTACGAGCCGCCGCGCCGGGGTGAGCCCCGCATCGGCGAACCGCCCCGCCGCAATCTGCCCGGCGAGCCGCCCGGTGCCCGCAACGGCGCGCTGGCGCGTCCGCGCGGGGTCGAGGACCCTCCGCCCACCATGCGGCGCGGTTTCGCCCCCGGTGCGCCTCCTGGGGCCCCGCCCGGGGCTCCGCCCCGCCGCAATGTCACCGAGCCGCGTCAGCGGTCCGCTCCGCCCGCGACCCCGGTCTCCCCCGGTGTCGCGCCCGGCATGCCGCCACGCACCGCGCCGAATCCGGCGATGCCGGTGCGCGTCGTGCCCCCGCCGCCTACCCGGCCCACCATCGCGCCACCGCCTCCGCCACCTCCGCCGCGGCGTACCGGGCCGCGCCCGGCCGCGGCGGGCGAGCCCGGCGTCGCCGCCGGCTGGCAGCGGCTCGCCGCGAACCCGAACATGTCCAGCCGCTGGAAGAAGGCGCTGAGCGTGCTCGGCGTGCTGGCCGTGCTGACCGTGTGCGGCGTCGGCTCGTTCCTCATGGTGCTGGACGAGAAGAAGGGCTCCGAGGCGCAGGCCAACAGCTCGCCGCCGCCGACGGCCACGCCGATCGACATCACCTCGCGCGAGGTCGACCCGAAGCCGCTCACCGCCAACGAGGTCTTCCCCGGCAAGCAGATCGTCATCGACCCGGCCAAGCCGACCGAGGTGTACGCGGTCATCAAGCCGCAGGTGCTCACCGACTGCCGGGCAGCCGCGAGCGGCGAGATCAGCAAACTGATCACGAGCCTGGGCTGCTCCCAGGTGGTACGCGGCACGATGCGCTCCCCCAACGGGGCGTACCTGGTCACCGGCGGCATCGTGAACCTGGAGACGGTCGCCAACGCGGAGAAGGCGTACGAGGCGATCAAGCCGATCGTCGACGACGGCAAGGGCCGCTTCCTCGGCTACGCGCCCGACCGCCAGGCCAAGAACAGCGTCACCAAGCCCCTGGCCCTGGCCTCGACCCACGCCGGCTGGAACATCCGCGGCCACTACCTGGTCTACTGCGTGATCGCCCGGTCCGACGGCGAGGAGATCCCGATCGGCGACCCGTTCGCCAAGCAGATCCTCTTCGACGTGATCGAGTTCTACCTGCGCGGCAAGGTCCTGGAGGAACGCGCCAGCGACCCCGTCACCAGCGCCGCTCCCTCCGCCAGCTGACAGGCCGGAGGAAGGGAGCCCGGCGTGCCGTCAGGCGGTGCCGGCGGCGCGCTGCCCCGCGGGCACGCCGCGCAGGTTGCGGGTCTGCTCCGCGCGGGCCGCGAACTCCGCCTCGTCGGGGTAGCCCACCTCGACCAGGTTCAGCCCGTGCGGCGGGGCCACCAGCACGTCGCTGACGCGCTCCGTACGGGTCAGCAGCGACGCGGGCCAGTCCGGCTCCCGCCGCCCGTCGCCGACCGTCAGCATCGCCCCGACCAGGCTGCGCACCATCGCCTGGCAGAACGCGTCGGCCTGCACCGTCGCCGCCAGCACCCCGTCGGGCTCGCGCCGCCACGACATCCGGGTGATGTGCCGGATCGTGGTCGCGTGCTCCTTGCGCTTGCAGAACGCCGCGAAGTCGTGCTCCCCGCACAGCCCGGCCGCGGCGGCTTTGAGCCGGTCCAGGTCCAGCGGGCGCAGCCAGAACAGGGTGTCGCGGCGGCGCAGCGGACTCGGCCCGGCCTCGGTGTCGGTCACCCGGTACTCGTAGCGCCGCCACAGTGCCGAGAAACGTGCGTCGAAGGCGGGCGGCACCTCGCGGGCGGCCCACACCCGCACGTCACCGGGCAGCAGCCCGGCGAGCCGGCGCACCAGCGTCGGGGCCAGCGCCTGCCACCGCTCGTCGGGCAGCTCCACGTGGCAGACCTGACCGGTCGCGTGGACCCCGGCGTCGGTGCGCCCGGCCACGGTCAGGCCGGTCGGGTTGCCCGGCCCGAACACCTTCTCCAGCTCGGCCAGCAGAACCCCGGCGACGGTACGCCGCCCCGGCTGCGCCGCCCAGCCGGAGAAGTCCGTGCCGTCGTAACCGACGTCCAGGCGTACCCGCGCCATGTCCTGCTCCTTCGTCTGCGCACCTTGGCGGGCGCACGCCCGCGGAAACGGCGAAGCTCCCCTCCCGGCTGCGCGAGCAGCGGGAGAGGAGCTCCGACCGGATGAAACTCAGGCCTTGTCGGCGGCCTTGTCGGCAGCCTCGTCGGCGGCCTCGTCAGCCTCGCCGGACAGGACCGCGACCTTGTCGGCCTGGGCGGCCTTCTTGGCCTGGGCCTTGGCAGCCTTCGCCGGCGCCGCGGGCGCCGCCACCTCGAGCTCCTCGACCAGCTCGATGATCGCCATCGGAGCGTTGTCACCCTTGCGCGGGCCGACCTTCACGATCCGGGTGTAGCCACCCGGACGGTTCGCGAAGCGCGGCGCGATCTGCTCGAACAGGGACACGAAGACGTCCCGCTCGCCGATCGTCTTGCGGACCTCACGGCGAGCCGCGAGGTCGTCCCGCTTGGCCTTGGTGATGAGGCGCTCGGCCAGCGGGCGCAGCCGCTTGGCCTTGGTCTCGGTGGTGGTGATGCGGCCGTGCTTGAACAGCGCCTGGGCCAGGTTGGCCAGGATCAGCTGCTCGTGCGCGGGGCTGCCCCCGAGGCGGGGACCCTTGGTGGGCGTAGGCATTGGTGCTCCTTGATGTCTATCCGAGCTGCCGAGGCAGGTTGGTTACAGCTGCTCGGTCTCGCGGTAGTCGTCAGTGTCGTAATCGGCGTCGCCGTAGGAGTCCACGACGTGGGCCGGGTCGAAGTTCGGAGCCGAGTCCTTCAGCCCCAGACCCATCCCGGCGAGCTTCATCTTGACTTCGTCGATGGACTTCTGCCCGAAATTCCTTATGTCGAGCAGGTCCGCCTCGGTGCGCCCGATGAGCTCACCGACGGAGTTGATGCCCTCGCGCTTGAGGCAGTTGTACGAGCGGACGGTGAGGTCCAGCTCCTCGATCGGCAGCGCCAGGTCGGCAGCGAGCTGCGCGTCCTGCGGCGACGGGCCGATGTCGATGCCCTCGGCGGTCTCGTCCAGCTCACGGCACAGGCCGAACAGCTCCACCAGGGTGGAACCGGCCGACGCCAGCGCGGTCCGCGGCGAGATCGACGCCTTCGACTCGACGTCGATGATCAGACGGTCGAAGTCGGTGCGCTGCTCGACACGGGTCGCCTCGACGCGGTAGGTCACCTTGAGCACCGGCGAGTAGATCGAGTCGACCGGGATGCGGCCGATCTCGGCGCCGGCGTTCTTGTTCTGCGCCGCCGTGACGTAACCCCGGCCCCGCTCGACGGTCAGCTCCATGTCGAGCCGGCCCTTGCCGTTCAGGGTCGCGAGCTTGAGGTCCGGGTTGTGCACGGAGACACCGGCCGGGGGCTGGACGTCGCCGGCGGTCACGTCGCCAGGGCCCTGCTTGCGCAGGTACATGCTGACCGGCTCGTCGTGCTCCGACGAGACGCACAGGTCCTTGACGTTCATGACCAGCTCGACCACGTCCTCCTTGACACCGGGGATCGTGGTGAACTCGTGCAGCACACCGTCGATCTTGATGCTCGTGACGGCCGCGCCCGGGATCGAGCTGAGCAGCGTACGACGCAGCGAGTTGCCGAGGGTGTAGCCGAACCCGGGCTCGAGCGGCTCGATGGTGAACCGGGAGCGGGTCTCGTTGATCGACTCTTCGGTGAGAGTCGGCCGCTGAGAGATAAGCACTGGGTGAACTCCTCTACGTTGGGCGCCCACTATTTGACGCCACGCGTAACGGCGGCCGGTGCGGCGAATCGCCGCACCGGCCAGAGCACTACTACTTGGAGTAGAGCTCGACGATCAGCTGCTCCTGGACCTGGGTGTCGATCACCTGACGGGCCGGAAGCGAGTGAACGAGAACCTTGAACTGGCTGGGGATGACCTCCAGCCAGGCCGGAACGCCGCGAGAGCCGGCCTCCGCCTGCGCCACCACGAACGGCGTGAGCTCGCGGGACTTGCCCCGGACCTCGACGATGTCGTGCTCGGTGACGCGGTACGACGGGATGTCGACCTTCTTGCCGTTGACCAGGAAGTGACCGTGCTTCACGACCTGGCGGGCGTGGTCACGGGACTTGGCCAGGCCGGCCCGGTAGACCACGTTGTCGAGGCGCGACTCGAGGATCTGCAGCAGAACCTCACCCGTCTTGCCCGACTTGCGGTTGGCCTCTTCGTAGTAGCCGCGGAACTGCTTCTCCAGCACGCCGTAGATACGACGGGCCTTCTGCTTCTCACGAAGCTGCAGCAGGTACTCGGACTCCTTGGTACGACCGCGGCCGTGCTGGCCGGGCGGGAAGGGGCGCGACTCGAACGGGCACTTGGGCCCATCGCACTTGCTGCCCTTGAGGAACAGCTTGACCTTCTCACGACGGCAACGGCGGCAGTCTGCGCCGGTGTAACGAGCCATTTGTCTATCTCCCCTTAGACCCGGCGACGCTTGGGCGGACGGCATCCGTTGTGCGGCTGCGGCGTGACGTCGGAGATCTGCCCGACCTCGAGACCGGCAGCGGTCAGCGAACGGATGGCGGTCTCACGGCCAGAGCCCGGACCCTTGACGAACACGTCGACCTTGCGCATGCCGTGCTCCATCGCGCGACGCGCGGCGGCCTCGGCGGCCAGCTGGGCGGCGAACGGAGTCGACTTACGCGAGCCCTTGAAGCCGACCTGGCCGGCGGAGGCCCACGAGATCACAGCACCGGTCGGGTCCGTGATGGACACGATGGTGTTGTTGAACGTGCTCTTGATGTGCGCCTGCCCGTGGGAGACGTTCTTGCGTTCTTTACGCCGGACCTTCTTTACAGCGGCCCCAGCGCGTGCCTTGGGTGGCATATCTTTATGCGCTCCTTCTAGATGCGATTGCTAACGGGACAGGCTTACTTCTTGCCGGCCTTCTTCTTGCCGGCCACGGTGCGCTTCGGGCCCTTGCGGGTACGAGCGTTCGTGCGAGTGCGCTGTCCACGGACAGGCAGGCCCTTGCGGTGCCGGATGCCCTCGTAGCAACCGATCTCCACCTTGCGGCGGATGTCAGCGGCGACCTCGCGGCGCAGGTCACCTTCAACCTTGAAGTTCGCTTCGATGTAGTCACGAAGCTGAACGACCTCTTCGTCGGTGAGGTCCTTCGCCCGCTTGTTCGGGTCGATGCCCGTGGCGGAGCAGAGCTGCGCCGAGCGGGTGCGGCCGATGCCGTAAACGTAGGTAAGCGCGATCTCCAGCCGCTTTTCGCGGGGGAGATCAACGCCGACGAGACGTGCCATGGTGGGCTGCTCCTCGTAGCTTGCGGAGGTCTGCGCCCGATCCATCCCCCACCTGCCCAGGTGGGGCCCCGGCCTCCGACCGGGGGTTGATCCGCAGAGCTGTCCGACAAGTCGGAGCGTTCCCGCGGCTGGAACGAGCTATTGCTGGTGATGCTGCAACGACAAGGCGTCGCCAGGGAGCTGGAATCAGCCCTGGCGCTGCTTGTGGCGCGGGTCGTCACAAATGATCATGACCCGGCCGTGCCGACGGATGACGCGGCACTTGTTGCAGATCTTCTTGACACTCGGCTTGACCTTCACGGCTCGCCTTTGCTGCTATTCCCGGCCCGAGCATGGTCGAGCCAGGGAAAGACGGACACGGACTCACCCCGGTGGAGTCAGTTCGATTACTTGTAGCGGTAGACGATCCGCCCGCGGGTGAGGTCGTACGGCGAGAGTTCGACGACGACCCGGTCCTCGGGCAGGATGCGAATGTAGTGCTGACGCATCTTGCCGCTGATGTGGGCCAAGACCTTGTGGCCGTTAGCGAGCTCGACCCGGAACATTGCGTTCGGGAGTGGCTCGATAACTCGGCCCTCGATCTCGATGGCCCCGTCCTTCTTCGGCATATCCTCCGCTACCTGACATAGGGTGAATGGGTCGGCTCACCTGGTCCATCACGACCCGGTAGGACCGGATCGCGCCAGCCGCGGTTCCGCCGGACCCCCGAAGCGCGGGGAGCATGGCGGAGTGGACGCGGTGCGCCGATTGGCCAGTCTACGCCCACCTCGGCATCGACACCAAACCACCCCCCGACCCCCGCGGCCGGGAGTGTCACACCCCACACCACGACCGCCGTGCCCTGCGCCGCCAACCCTCCCCACACTGCTTCCGCAACTCTTAAAGAATCGCGGCTATTCGTGCCCCTCGAAGCCGCGACTCTTTAAGAGTTGCGGAAGCAGTGTGGGCGGGGTGGGGCGGGGCGGGCGCGGCTAGGCCGGCGGCGGGTTCGAGGGTCAGGCGGTGGCGGAGGCCGTGAGGAGGTCGCCGAGGCGGGCGCGGCCGCCGTCGGGGGCGGTGAGAACCCACACGCCGTCGTCGAAGAGGCCGATGGAGTGCTCGACGTGCGCGGCGTGCGAGCCGTCGGTGGTGACCACGGTCCAGCCGTCGTTCAGCTCCGCGGTACGGGCCGAGCCCATCGTGATCATCGGCTCGATGGCCAGGGCCATGCCAGCGACCAGCTTCGGGCCGCGACCGGGGCGCCCGTGGTTGTGGATGTGCGGCTCCTGGTGCATGGCGGTGCCGATGCCGTGGCCGCCGTATCCCTTGACGATGCCGTACTTACGGGGCGCCTTGCGCACCGCCGACTCCACAGCCCACGAGATGTCGGTCAGCCGGCCGGTGCCCGAACGCACCCCCCGGGCCGCGGCGGCGATGCCCGCCCACATCGACTCCTCGGCCACCTCGGCCATCCGCAGCAGGTCCGGGCGGGTCTCCCCGACGCCGACGGTGATCGCCGCGTCGCCGTGCCAGCCGTGCAGGATGGCCCCGCAGTCGATCGAGATCAGGTCGCCCTCGGCCAGCACGTGCTTCGGGTTCGGGATCGTGTGCACGATCTGCTCGTTCACCGACGAGCAGATGGTGGCAGGGAAGCCGTGGTAGCCCTTGAACGACGGGATCGCCCCGTGCGACCGGATCACGTCCTCGGCGACGGCGTCCAGCTCGGCGGTGCTGACCCCGGGCTTGACCGCCTCGCGGGCCGCCGCCAGCGCGGCTGCCACCACCAGCCCGGCAGCGCGCATCAGGTGCAGCTGCTCCGGCGTCTTGATCTCGATGTCCATGTGCTCGGCCATTGCCTTCCCACCGGCCCGGCTGCTGCCGGGTGACTGCTGCCCGGCGGGGACCGCCCGGTGCTGTCGTCGCGTCACGGCCGCGGAGCCGACCTCCGACCGCCGCGTCGACCGCGGCAGCCCGCCGCCGGACCGGCAACGGCCGGTGCGGCGGCGGTCATGCCGCGTCGTCGCGTCAGAGAAGTCGTGATCCCCGCAGGCGCCGGCCCCACCGCCGAGCGCCAGGCAATGCTACGCGCTGAACGAGCGCAGTTCGTTGATGGCCCGCTCGGTGACGTCCTCCACCGGACCCATGGCGTCGATCCCGACCAGGCGGTTCTGCGCGCCGTAGTGGTCGACCAGGGGGGCGGTGTCGCGGGCGTACACCTTCAGCCGCTCCGCGATCGTCTCGGCCTTGTCGTCGTCGCGCTGGTAGAGCTCGCCGCCGCAGCGGTCGCAGAGGTTCTCGCGGCTCGACGCGTCGAACTCGATGTGCCAGATCTTGCCGCAGCCGTGGCAGGTGCGACGGCCGGACAGGCGGCGGATGACCTCGTCGTTGTCGACGATGAGCTCCAGCACCAGGTCCAGGTTCGCGCCCGTGTCGGCGAGCATCTTGTCCAGCGCGACGGCCTGGGGCACGGTGCGCGGGAAGCCGTCGAGCAGGAAGCCGTCGGCGGCGTCGGCTTCGGCCAGCCGGCCGCGCACCATGTTGATGGTGACCTCGTCCGGCACCAGGCCGCCCGAGTCCATGTAGCGCTTGGCCTCCAGGCCCAGCGGGGTGCCCTGCGAGACGTTGGCCCGGAAGATGTCACCCGTCGAGATCTTCGGCACGGAAAGGTGCGAGGCGATGAACTCCGCCTGCGTCCCCTTGCCCGCGCCCGGCGGACCCACCAGCACCAGCCTCATTACGACACCTCACTAAAACCGGCGAACCGGCGGCGCGAGAACGCGCCGCCGATCCGCTGCGCCCGCTTGCTCACCGAAGGAATCCCTCGTAGCTGCGCTGCATGAGCTGGCTCTCGATCTGCTTTACCGTCTCCAGACCCACACCCACCATGATCAGCACCGCGGTGCCGCCGAAGGGGAAGTTCTGGTAGGCCTGGGAGTCTAGCCAGATGAAGAACAGGTTCGGCAGGATCGCGATGATGCCCAGGTAGAACGCACCCGGCAGAGTGATCCGGCTGAGGATGAAGTCCAGGTAGTCGGCGGTCGGCTTACCCGGCCGGATACCCGGCACGAAGCCGCCGTACTTCTTCATGTTGTCCGCGATCTCGGTCGGGTTGAACGTGATCGAGACGTAGAAGTACGTGAAGAAGATGATCATCACGAAGTAGAGCAGGATGTAGCTCCACTTGCTGGGGACGGTCAGGTAGTCGCGCAGCCAGATCTGGACCGTGCCCGGGTTGTTCTGGTCCATGAACTGCAGGGCCAGCGTGGGCAGGTAGAGCAGCGACGACGCGAAGATGACGGGGATGACGCCCGCCTGGTTGACCTTCAGCGGGATGTAGGTCGACGTGCCGCCGTACATCCGCCGGCCGACCATGCGCTTGGCGTACTGCACCGGGATGCGGCGCTGCGCCTGCTCGATGTACACCACCAGCGCGATGACCACGACGACGAGCGCGAGCACCCCGACGAAGCCCCACCAGCCCTTCGACTCCTTCAGCTGCCAGCCCTCACTGGGCAGGCGAGCCGCGATGGAGGTGAAGATCAGGACGGACATGCCGTTGCCCACACCGCGGTCGGTGATGAGCTCGCCGAGCCACATCACGACGCCGGTGCCGGCGGTCATGGTGACGACCAGCGCGGTCAGCGTGACCCACTGCGGCAGCGCCGTGTTGGGCACGATCGGGAACTCGTCGCACGCGCCCTGGAACAGCTGGCCGGAGCGGGCCAGGGCCACGAAGGCCGAGGACTGCAGGACGGCGAGGCCCAGGGTCAGGTAGCGGGTGTACTGGGTGATCTTCGCCTGGCCGGACTGGCCCTCCTTGCGAAGCTGCTCCAGGCGCGGGATGACCACGGTGAGCAGCTGCAGGATGATCGACGCCGTGATGTACGGCATGATGCCGAGCGCGAAGACCGACAGGGACAGCAGAGCGCCGCCGGAGAAGAGGTTAAGGAGCGTGAAGACGCCGTTCTCGGCACCCGACTCCATGGCGGTGATGCACTTCTGCACGTTCCCGTACGAGACACCGGGGCTGGGCAGCGTGGCACCGAGGCGATAGAGCGCGATGATCCCGAGCGTGAACAGAATCTTCTTGCGCAGGTCAGGCGTCTTGAACGCACTGACAAAAGCGGAGAGCAACTTCTTCCTCCTGCGCGCGGCACCGGGGGCCGGTGGCTGTCGTGTAAGGGGCGTGACTGGGTATGTGGTGCGAGCCGTGACCATTACGGTCGGCCTTCACCGCGCCACGCGCAGTTTACGCGTAGCTGGGATCGGACTCTAACAGTCCCGACCCTCAATGGTCAGGTCTGCACGGCACATATCTGTGCCAGCCTAGGCCTTGGCAGCGCTCGTGCCCAGTGGCTACGACCTGCGTCTTGCCCAGAAAGGCCGAAAGCCGAGCGTGGCGCCCGACCTAGGTCGGTCGGGCGCCACGTCTGCGACTGTCGCTTACAGCTCCGTCACGGAGCCGCCGGCGGCTGCGATCTTCTCCTTGGCGGTGGCGCTGAAACCGTGCGCCGACACCTGGAGCTTCACGCCGCCGAGCTCGCCGGTGCCGAGCACCTTGACCGGGTGGCCCTTGCGGACGGCACCGGCCTCGGCCAGCTCCAGCGGGCCGACCTGGCCGCCGTTGGGGAACAGCTCGGCGAGCCGGTCCAGGTTCACGACCTGGAACACGACCTTGAACTTGTTCCGGAAGCCCTTCATCTTCGGAAGCCGCATGTGGATAGGCATCTGCCCACCCTCAAACGACGGCTTCACCTGGTAGCGGGCCTTCGTACCCTTGGTACCACGACCGGCGGTCTTGCCCTTGGAACCCTCACCACGACCCACGCGGGTCTTGGCGGTCTTCGCACCGGGCGCCGGGCGGAGGTGGTGGATCTTGATCGTCATTACTCAACCTCCTCGACCTTCACGAGGTGGCTGACCGCGAAGATCATGCCCCGAATCTCGGGACGGTCCTCTTTCACCACCACGTCGTTGATCCGCTTGAGCCCGAGCGAACGCAGCGACTCGCGCTGGTTGCGCTTGCGCCCGATGTCGGACCGCAGCTGGGTGACCTTCAAACGTGCCATCGTTACGCACCCGCTCCCGCACGCGCGGCCAGCAGCGCGGCCGGCGCGACGTCCTCGACCGGCAGCCCACGGCGGGCCGCGATGGCCTCCGGGGACTCCAGCATCTTCAGCGCGGCGACCGTGGCGTGCACGATGTTGATCGGGTTCGAGGAGCCGAGGCTCTTCGACAGCACGTCGTGGATGCCCACGCACTCCAGCACGGCGCGAACCGGGCCGCCGGCGATGACACCGGTACCGGCGCTGGCCGGCTTGAGCAGCACTACACCGGCAGCCGCCTCACCCTGCACGGGGTGCGGGATGGTGGAGCCGATCCGGGGAACCCGGAAGAAGTGCTTCTTGGCCTCCTCGACACCCTTGGCGATCGCCGCGGGCACCTCCTTGGCCTTGCCGTAGCCGACGCCGACGTTGCCGTCACCGTCGCCGACGATCACCAGAGCGGTGAAGCTGAAGCGCCGACCGCCCTTGACGACCTTGGCGACACGGTTGATCGTGACGACCCGCTCGAGATGCGGGGTCTTCTCGACCGGCGCGTTGCCACGGCCGTCGCCACGGCCGCGCCGCTCGCGTCCACCGCGGTCGCCGCCCTCACTGCCACCGGAACCGGAACCCGTGCCCCGGCGTTGTGGTCCTGGCATTATCCCAGCCACCTTTCCTAGAACTCGAGTCCAGCACCGCGTGCGGCGTCCGCCAGAGCCGCGATGCGGCCCGCGTAGCGGTTGCCACCGCGGTCGAAGACGACCTTGGTGATACCGGCGGCCTTCGCCCGATCGGCGAGCAGAGCGCCCACCTTGCCGGCGATGGCGCTCTTGTCGCCCTCGGCGCCCTTGATCGAGGCGTCCATGCTCGACGCGGACACCACGGTGTGACCCTTGGTGTCGTCCACGATCTGGACCCAGATGTGGCGCAGCGAGCGGGTGACGACCAGACGGGGGCGCTCAGCGGTGCCGCTGAGGTTCCGGCGGATGCGGAAGTGCCGACGCGCCTTGCCGACGGCCCGCTTGGCGGCGACGCCGTTGCGGCGCTTGAGCAGCGTGGCGGTCACTTCTTACCTGCCTTTCCAGCCTTACCGGCCTTGCGGCGGATGACCTCGCCCTGGTACTTGACGCCCTTGCCCTTGTAGGGCTCCGGCGGGCGGATCTTCCGAATGTTGGCGGCGATCTCACCGACAAGCTGCTTGTCGATGCCGGAGATGTGGAACAACGTCGGCCGCTCCACCGCGAAGGTGATGCCGGCCGGGGGCGCGACCACGACGGGGTGCGAGAAGCCGAGCGCGAACTCGAGCTCCGAACCCTTGGCGGTGACGCGGTAACCCGTACCGTTGATCTCCAGGCTCTTCTTGTAGCCCTCGGTGACGCCGACGATCATGTTGGCGACCAGGGTACGCGAGAGACCGTGCAGCTCCTTGGCACGACGCTCGTCGTTCGGGCGGGTGACGAGCAGCTCGCCGCTCTCACCGCGCTCGGCGATGATCGGCTCGCTCAGCGTGTGCTGAAGCTCGCCCTTGGGGCCCTTGACCTTGACGGTCTGGCCATCGATGGTGATCTCGACGCCGGAAGGCACCGTGATCGGCTTACGTCCGATTCGCGACATTGCAGACCTTCCTCACCAGACGTAGGCGAGGACTTCCCCGCCCACCCCGCGCTTACGGGCCTGCCGGTCGGTGAGCAGCCCCTGAGACGTCGAAATAATCGCCACACCCAGACCGCCGAGAACACGCGGCAGCTCCGGGGACTTGGCGTAAACCCGCAGGCCGGGCTTGGAGACACGCCGGATGCCGGCCAGGCTCCGCTCCCGGTTCGGGCCGAACTTCAGTTCGACGATCAGGCTCTTGCCAACGGCACCCTCGGCGGGGTCCTCGACAGCCCAGGCGGCAATGTAGCCCTCGGCCTTGAGAACCTCGGCGACGTTCGCCTTGATCTTCGAGTAGGGCATCGCCACCCGGTCGTGGTACGCCTGGTTGGCGTTGCGCAGACGCGTGAGCATGTCTGCAATCGGGTCGGTCATCGTCATTGTTTATCAGCCTTTCTCGCCGCGGTTCCCGGTGTCACACCGGGCCTACGGCGAAGGGGAAGCCTTGGATTTACCAGGAAGCCTTGGACACGCCGGGGAGCTCACCCTTGTGAGCCATGTCCCGAACACAGATCCGGCAGAGCCCGAACTTGCGGTAGACGGCCTTCGGCCGACCGCACTTCTGGCACCGGGTGTACGCGCGCACCGCGAACTTCGGCTTGGCCGCAGCCTTGATGATCAGCGCCTTCTTGGCCATGTGCTCAGTTCTCCTTGAACGGGAAGCCCAGGAGCTTGAGCAGCGCCCGGCCCTCATCGTCGGTCTTGGCGGTGGTCACCAACGTGATGTCCATGCCCCGGACCGCATCGATCCGGTCCTGGTCGATCTCGTGGAAAACCGACTGCTCGGTCAGACCGAAGGTGTAGTTGCCGTGACCGTCGAGCTTGCGCCCGTCCAGACCGCGGAAGTCGCGGATACGCGGCAGCGCGATCGACAGCAGCCGGTCCAGGAACTCCCACATCCGGTCGCCGCGCAGGGTCACCTTCGCGCCGATCGGCATACCCTCACGCAGCTTGAACTGCGCGATGGACTTGGTGGCCTTGCGGATCAGCGGCTTCTGACCGGTGATCGCGGTGAGGTCCTTGACCGCACCGTCGATCTTCTTCGAGTCACGGGCCGCCTCGCCGACGCCCATGTTGACCACGATCTTCACCAGGCCCGGCACCTGCATCGGGTTGGCGAAGCCGAACTGCTCACGCAGCTGGCCGACAACCTCGGCGCGGTAACGCTCCTTGAGACGCGGCATGGTCTTGGTCTCGGTCGCCGTCGTCATCACAGCTCCTTGCCGGTACGACGGGAGACGCGCGTCTTCACGCCGTTCTCGTCGATCTTGTAGCCGACGCGGACGGGCTTGCCGTCCTCGACGACCATCACGTTGGAGACGTGAACAGGCGCCTCCTGGGTGATGATGCCGCCGGTCTTGGCGCCACGCTGGGTGGTACGGATCTTCTCGTGCTTGGTGATCCGGTTAACGCCTTCGACCAGGATCTTCTCGGTCCGGGGGTAGGCCGCGATGACCGTACCCTCCTTGCCCTTGTCCTTGCCGGCGATAACCTTGACCTTGTCGCCCTTCTTGACCTTCATGGTCACAACACCTCCGGGGCAAGGCTGATGATCTTCATGAAGCGCTTGTCCCGCAGCTCACGGCCAACCGGGCCGAAGATACGGGTACCGCGCGGGTCGCCACCGTCCTTGATGATGACGGCGGCGTTCTCGTCGAAGCGGATGTACGAGCCGTCCGGACGACGCCGCTCCTTGACGGTGCGAACGATGACCGCCTTGACGACGTCACCCTTCTTCACACCGGCACCGGGAATGGCGTCCTTGACGGTGGCCACGATGACGTCGCCGATGCTCGCGTAGCGCCGACCCGAACCACCGAGAACGCGGATGCACAGAATCTCCCGGGCACCCGTGTTGTCGGCGACTCGCAGTCGCGACTCCTGCTGGATCACGTCAACTCCTGTATGTCTGCCGGTTCTCCGCCCGCCCGGTTGCGGGGGGACCCGTACTGCGCGGGCGGAGCCTGGCGGAACTCGAACCGCCCGGAACGCCCCTCAGGGCGCCCCGGCCGGCTATCTGATCTTCGGCCGCTAGGCGGCCGGCGAACCTGCCGAAGGCGGCAGGGTCACTTGGCCTTCTCGAGGATCTCCACGACCCGCCACCGCTTGGTGGCGGACAGCGGACGGGTCTCCATGAGCAGCACCCGGTCACCGATGCCGCACGCGTTAGCCTCGTCGTGCGCCTTCAGCTTGCTGCTACGGCGCAGAACCTTGCCGTACAGCGAGTGCTTGACCCGGTCCTCAACCGCCACGACGACGGTCTTGTCCATCTTGTCGCTGACGACCAGGCCCTCGCGTACCTTACGCCGGTTCCGGTCGACTGCGTTCTCGTTGGTCTCGCTCATGTTCCCTACGCCACCTCAGTAGGCGCGGCCGAGAGCCCCAGCTCACGCTCGCGCATGATCGTGTAGATCCGGGCGATCTCGCGACGGACCACATCCAGCCGACGGTTGTTGTCGAGCTGGCCGGTCGCACCCTGGACGCGGAGGTTGAACAGCTCCGCCTTGGCCTCCCGCAGCTTCACGACAAGCTCCTCAGAGGAACTCTCGCGCAGCTCGGCTGCCTTGGTAGTGGCTGCCATCACGCCTCACCCACTTCGCGCTTCACGATTCGGCATTTCATCGGGAGCTTGTGGATCGCGCGGCGCATGGCCTCGCGAGCAATCTCCTCGTTCGGGAACGCCATCTCGAAGAGAACGCGTCCCGGCTTGACGTTCGCCACCCACCACTCGGGCGAGCCCTTGCCGGAACCCATGCGGGTCTCGGCGGGCTTCTTGGTCAGGGCCTGGTCCGGGAAGACCGTGATCCAGACCTTGCCACCACGCTTGATGTGACGGGTCATGGCGATACGCGCCGACTCGATCTGCCGGTTGGTGACGTACGCCGGCTCGAGCGCCTGGATGCCGAACTCGCCGAACACCACCCGGTTGCCGCCCTTGCTCCGACCGGAACGGTCGGGGTGGTGCGGCTTGCGGAAGCCATTCGGAGGCTTACGCGGCATCAGCATTGTTCAGCCCTCCTGCTCAACCGGCGCGGCCGGAGCCACGTCGGCGCTGTCCTTGGTGAGCTCCGCGGCGGCCGCGCGGCCGGCCTCGGTGCCTGCACCGGTGGTACCAGTGGCACCCGAACGGCCACGGCGCGGTCGCTCGGACCGCTCGCCGCCACGGCCTTCACGGCGCTGGCGGCCCGGGGCCTCGGCCGGGGTCTCGCGACCCGGCACGGCGTCACCCTTGTAGATCCAGACCTTCACGCCGATGCGGCCGAAGGTCGTACGGGCCTCGAAGAAGCCGTACTCGATGTTGGCGCGCAGCGTGTGCAGCGGCACGCGACCCTCACGGTAGAACTCCGTGCGGCTCATCTCAGCACCGCCGAGGCGGCCCGAGACCTGGACACGGATGCCCTTGACCATCGGGTTCTTCATGGCCGACTGGATCGCCTTGCGCATCGCCCGGCGGAACGCCACGCGGCCCGAGAGCTGCTCGGCGATGCCCTGCGAGACCAGCTGAGCGTCCGACTCGGGGTTCTTGACCTCGAGGATGTTCAGCTGGACCTGCTTCTTGGTGAGCTTCTCGAGCTCCCCACGCAGGCGCTCGGCCTCCGCACCCTTACGGCCGATGACGATACCCGGCCGGGCGGTGTGGATGTCGATGCGAACCTTGTCACGGGTGCGCTCGATCTCGACCTTCGAGATACCGGCACGCTCGAGGCCCTTGGCCATCATGCGGCGGATCGCGACGTCCTCGCCGATGTAGTCCTTGTAGAGCTTGTCGGCGTACCAGCGGGACTTCCAGTCGGTCGAGATGCCGAGCCGGAACCCAATCGGGTGGACTTTCTGACCCATTACTTGGTCTCCTCCTGCTCGGCGGCCTCAACCTCGGGCGACGCTGCGGCCTTGGTGGCCTTGGCCGGCGTCGCCTTCGCGGCGGCGGTGGCCTTGCGGACCGGCGCCTTCGGCGCGACTGCCTCCACCTCGACGGTGATGTGGCAGGTGCGCTTGCGGATCCGGTAAGCCCGGCCCTGCGCCCGCGGCCGGAACCGCTTCAGCGTCGGACCCTCGTCCACGTAGGCAGCGCTGACCAGCAGCGCGTCCGGGTCGAGACGCTCGTTGTTCTCAGCGTTGGCGATAGCGCTGGCCAGCACCTTGTAGACCGGCTCGCTCGCCGCCTGCGGCGCGAACTGGAGCACCGTCAGTGCCTCCTTCGCGGGCAGACCGCGGACGAGGTTGACCACACGGCGCGCCTTGCTGGCGGACAGGCGCACGTGGCGGGCGACCGCACGGGCGCCCGGCGCGGCCTGCGCGTCATTCGTAGGCATCGTGTTTCCCCTAAATCCTTATTACGGTCCGCCGTCAGCGACGGCGACTCTTCCGGTCGTCCTTCTCGTGACCCTTGAACGTGCGGGTGAGCGCGAACTCGCCGAGCTTGTGCCCGACCATCGCCTCCGACACGAACACCGGGACGTGCTTGCGCCCGTCGTGCACGGCGATCGTGTGACCCAGCATGTCCGGGATGATCGTCGAACGCCGCGACCAGGTCTTGATGACGTTCTTGGTGCCCTTTTCGTTCTGCACTTCCACCTTCTTGAGAAGGTGGTCGTCGATGAAGGGGCCCTTCTTCAGGCTGCGAGGCATCTGTCAGCTCTCCCTATTACCCGCGCTTGCGGGTGGCGTAGCGGCGGCGGACGATCAGCTTGTCGCTCGCCTGGCCCTTGCGGCGGGTACGACCCTCGGGCTTACCAGCCGGGTTCACCGGGTGGCGACCACCGGAGGTCTTGCCCTCACCACCACCGTGCGGGTGGTCGACCGGGTTCATGGCGACACCACGGACGGTCGGGCGCTTGCCCTTCCACCGCATACGACCAGCCTTGCCCCAGTTGATGTTCGACTGCTCGGCGTTGCCGATCTCGCCGACCGTCGCGCGGCACCGGACGTCCACCTTGCGGATTTCGCCCGACGGCATACGCAGCGTGGCGTAGTCCTCCTCGCGGCCCAGCAGCTGGACACCGACACCGGCCGAGCGGGCCAGCTTGGCGCCGCCGCCCGGACGCAGCTCCACGCAGTGCACGGTCGTACCGACCGGGATGTTGCGCAGCGGCAGGTTGTTGCCCGGCTTGATGTCCGCACCCGGACCAGACTCGACCAGGTCGCCCTGCTTCAGGTCCTTCGGCGCGACGATGTAGCGCTTCTCGCCGTCGACGTAGTGCAGCAGCGCGATGCGCGCGGTGCGGTTGGGGTCGTACTCGATGTGCGCGACCTTGGCCGGCACACCGTCCTTGCCCACCCGCGTGAAGTCGATCAGACGGTACTGACGCTTGTGGCCGCCGCCCTGGTGCCGCGTGGTGATGCGGCCGTGAACGTTACGACCGCCCTTCTTCGGCAGCGGTACGACGAGCGACTTCTCCGGCGTCGACCGGGTGACCTCGGTGAAGTCGGCGACGCTGGAGCCACGGCGACCGGGCGTCGTCGGCTTGTACTTACGGATACCCATTGTCTTATACCCCTCAGCTCACCGGTCCGCCGAAGGCTTCGATGCGGTCGCCTTCGGCGAGCTTCACCATCGCGCGCTTCGTCGCCTTGCGCTGACCCCAGCCGGTGCGGGTGCGCTTGCGCTTGCCCTCACGGTTGAGCGTGTTCACCGTCAGCACCCGAACATTGAAGATCTGCTGAATAGCGATCTTGATTTCGGTCTTGTTCGCGTCCGGGTGCACCAGGAAGGTGTACCAGTTGCGGTTGAGCTCGCCGTAGCTCTTCTCCGAGACCACCGGAGCGACGATGATGTCGCGCGGGTCGGCAATCGTCGTCACTTGGAACCCTCCTCAGCGGGCACGCCCAGGAACTCCTCGAGCGCCTCGGTGGTGAAGACCACCGCGTCGCTGACGAGCACGTCGTACGTGTTGAGCTGCCCGGACTCGATCAGGTGCACCTGCGGCACGTTGCGCAGGCTCACCCAGTTGACCTCGTCGTTGGCACCCAGCACGACCAGCACGCGCGGGGCGTCGCCCGCGACCTTCTGGATCGTGGCCAGGGCGGCCTTCGTCGACGGCTTCTCGCCGGTCACGAACGCGTCGACCACGTGCAGCACGCCGTTGCGGGCCCGGTCCGACAGGGCACCGCGCAGGGCGGCGGCCTTCATCTTCTTCGGGGTCCGCTGGCTGTAGTCACGCGGCTGCGGGCCGTGGACGACGCCACCGCCGGCGAACTGCGGAGCGCGGATCGAGCCCTGACGGGCGCGACCGGTGCCCTTCTGCTTGTACGGCTTCTTGCCGCCACCGGCGACCTCACCGCGACGCTTCGTCTTGTGCGTGCCCTGGCGCGCGGCGGCCAGCTGGGCCACCACGACCTGGTGCATCAGCGAGATGTTCGCCTGCACGTCGAAGATCTCGGCCGGCAGCTCGACGGAGCCGCTCTTGGCGCCCTCGGCGCTGATCACGTCAACCGTGGTCACTTCGAGGCACCACCCTTCTTCTTCGTCTTCGCGGCGCTACGAACGAGCACCAGCGCACCCTTGGGGCCCGGGATGGCGCCCTTCACGAGCAGCAGGTTGTTCTCGAGGTCCACGGCGTGCACGGTGAGGCCGGGCGCGGTGTAGCGCACGCCACCCATGCGGCCGGCCATGCGGACGCCCTTGAACACGCGACCCGGCGTGGCGCACGCGCCGATCGAACCGGGCGAACGGTGCTTGCGCTCGACGCCGTGGCTGGCCTTGAGGCCGTGGAAGCCGTGGCGCTTCATGACACCGGCGAAGCCCTTGCCCTTGGTCTTGCCGGTCACGTCGATGGCCTGTCCGGCCGCGAACGTGTCGACGAGGACCTCCTGGCCGAGCTCGTACGAGCCGGCGTCGGTGGTGCGCAGCTCGACGATGTGCCGACGGGGCGCGACGTTCGCCTTGGCGAAGTGGCCCGCCTTGGGCTGGCTCACCTTGCGCGGGTTGATCGCGCCGAAAGCCAGCTGAACGGCCTCGTAGCCGTCCTTCTCAGTGGTACGAACCTGGGTGACGACGCACGGGCCGGCCTGCACCACGGTCACGGGGACGACTTTGTTGTTGTCCCAGACCTGAGTCATGCCGAGCTTGGCGCCCAGGATGCCCTTAACTTGCCTGTCCATCAGTCCGGTCCCTACAGCTTGATCTCGATGTCGACGCCAGCCGGCAGATCGAGTCGCATGAGCGAGTCGACCGTCTTCGGGGTCGGGTCGATGATGTCGATCAGACGCTTGTGCGTGCGCATCTCGAAGTGCTCGCGCGAGTCCTTGTACTTGTGCGGCGAACGGATCACGCAGAAGCGGTTGATCTCCGTGGGCAGTGGCACCGGCCCTGCGACCTGAGCACCCGTACGGGTCACCGTCTCGACGATCTTCCGTGCCGAGGAGTCGACGACCTCGTGGTCGTAGGCCTTGAGCCGGATGCGGATCTTCTGTCCCGCCATGGTGGCTTCTGTTTCCTTCTCTCAAGCCGCTACCTGCGGCGGCAGACGGTGGGGCCTGCCCCCTGTCCGACCCCCGCGGTCGGGCGTGTCGCGCGCTGAACCAGACTGATTTCCCTATTAAAAGGTCATTTGCCTTGGCTAAGCGGGCATCAAGCCCGATCACAGGAGCTTCACGTCAGAGGCCCGAGGACCCCCACGTCACGCGGCGCGACGCACCCACTGGGCGCGACCGGCCGCAACGCAACCTGTTCATTATGCCGTATCGGGTACGCCATTGTGAAATCAGGGTGCCGGGGCTCACTAAAACAGGCCCGACCTGCGTACATGTAAAGGTGCGGGCGCCCTGCCCGAAAGCAGGGCGCCCGCGGAGATCACTTGGTGATCTTGGTGACTCGGCCGGCACCGACCGTGCGGCCACCCTCGCGGATCGCGAAACGGAGGGTCTCCTCCATGGCGATCGGCTGGATGAGCTTCACGGACATCTCGACGTTGTCGCCGGGCATGACCATCTCGGTGCCCTCGGGCAGCGTGACGACACCGGTGACGTCGGTGGTGCGGAAGTAGAACTGCGGCCGGTAGTTCTGGAAGAACGGGGTGTGACGGCCACCCTCCTCCTTGGAGAGGATGTAGACCGACGCCTCGAACTCCGTGTGCGGGGTGGTCGTGCCGGGCTTGACCACGACCATGCCGCGCTCGACGTCCTCGCGCTTGATGCCGCGCAGCAGCAGACCGACGTTCTCGCCCGCGCGGGCCTCGTCGAGCAGCTTGCGGAACATCTCGATGCCGGTGCAGGTGGTCTTCATCGACTTCTCGCGAATACCGACGATCTCGACCTCCTCGTTCGGCTTGAGGATGCCACGCTCGGCGCGACCGGTGACGACGGTGCCACGACCGGTGATCGTGAAGACGTCCTCGATCGGCATGAGGAACGGCTTGTCGACCTCACGCTCGGGCTGCGGGATCGCGGAGTCGACCGCGTCCATCAGGCCCAGCAGCGCCTCGGACCACTTCGGGTCGCCCTCGAGCGCCTTCAGCGCGGAGACCCGGACGACCGGCAGGTCGTCACCCGGGTACTCCTGGTTCGACAGCAGCTCGCGGATCTCGAGCTCCACCAGCTCCAGCAGCTCCTCATCGTCGACCATGTCGCTCTTGTTGAGCGCCACGACGATGTAGGGCACGCCGACCTGACGGGCGAGCAGCACGTGCTCGCGGGTCTGCGGCATCGGGCCGTCGGTAGCGGCGACCACCAGGATCGCGCCGTCCATCTGGGCGGCACCGGTGATCATGTTCTTGATGTAGTCAGCGTGACCCGGGCAGTCAACGTGCGCGTAGTGCCGGTTCTCCGTCTGGTACTCGACGTGCGCGATGGAGATCGTGATACCACGAGCCTTCTCCTCCGGCGCCTTGTCGATCTCGTCGAAAGGGGTGTACGGGTTGAGTGCCGGGAACTTGTCGTGCAGGACCTTAGTGATGGCCGCCGTCAGCGTCGTCTTACCGTGGTCGATGTGACCAATGGTGCCGATGTTGACGTGCGGCTTAGTCCGCTCGAACTTCGCCTTCGCCACTGGTGTCCTCCTGTGGACTGTTGGTTCGTTCGCCCGACGGCGCCGACTGGCGCTTAGGACCTTTGCCCGCCGGGGTCGCCGGCGCTTCCTTGCTGTGCTGAGACCGTGGAGAACTCAGCCGTGGTGAGGCCGGCGTGAACCGGCCTCACCACCGCGGTCACTCTCCGGTGGCCTTAGCGATGATCTCCTTCGCCACGTTCGCGGGAACCTCGGCGTAGGAGTCGAATACCATGCTGTAGCTAGCCCGGCCCTGAGTCTTCGACCGCAGGTCGCCGACGTAGCCGAACATCTCCGACAGCGGCACCAGGGCGCGGACGACGCGGGCGCCGCTGCGCTCTTCCATGGCCTGGATGATGCCACGGCGGGAGTTCAGGTCGCCGATGACGTCACCCATGTTGTCCTCGGGGGTGACGACCTCGACTGCCATCATCGGCTCGAGGATCGCCGGGTCGGCCTTGCGGGCCGCTTCCTTCAGCGCCATCGAACCGGCGATCTTGAACGCCATTTCCGACGAGTCGACCTCGTGGTACTTACCGTCGATCAGCGTCAGCTTGACACCGACCAGCGGGTACCCGGCGAGCACGCCGTACTGCATCGCGTCCTGGGCACCGGCGTCGATCGAAGGGATGTACTCCTTCGGGATGCGGCCACCGGTGACGGCGTTGTTGAACTCGTACTGCGCCGGAGCGTCCAGCGGCAGCGGCGAGAGACCGATGATGACGCTCGCGTACTGACCCGAGCCACCGGTCTGCTTCTTGTGGGTGTACTCGAGCTTGTCCACCGTGCGGCGGATCGTCTCGCGGTACGCCACCTGCGGCTTGCCGACGTTCGCCTCGACGTTGAACTCGCGCTTCATGCGGTCGACGAGGATCTCCAGGTGGAGCTCGCCCATGCCGGAGATGACCGTCTGACCGGTCTCCTCGTCCAGCTTCACGCGGAAGGTCGGGTCCTCCTCGGCGAGCTTCTGGATCGCGACGCCCAGCTTCTCCTGGTCGGCCTTCGTCTTCGGCTCGATGGCCACCGAGATGACCGGGTCCGGGAAGGTCATCGACTCGAGGATCACCGGGTGCGCCGGGTCCGACAGCGTGTCACCGGTCGTGGTCTGCTTGAGACCCTGCACGGCGATGATGTCGCCCGCGAACGCCTGGGGGCGCTCCTCGCGCTTGTTGGCGTGCATCTGGTAGATCTTCCCGACCCGCTCCTTGCGGTCCTTGGTCGAGTTGATCACCGCGGTGCCCGAGTCGAGCGTGCCCGAGTAGACGCGCACGTAGGTCAGCTTGCCCAGGTGCTTGTCCGTCTGGATCTTGAAGGCCAGGCCGGAGAACGGCTCGGTCGAGTCGGCGTGCCGGGCGACCGGGGTCTCCCCGTCCATCAGCGTGCCGTCGATCGCCGGCACGTCCAGCGGCGACGGCAGGAAGTCGATGACCGCGTCCAGCATCGGCTGCACGCCCTTGTTCTTGAAGGCGGAACCGCAGACGACCGGGTTCAGCTTGTCGGCGATCGTGGCGCGACGGATCGCGGCCTTCAGCACGTCGACGCTGAACTCGGCACCCTCGAGGTAGCCCTCCATGATCGAGTCGTCGGCCTCGGCGAGGGTCTCGAGCAGCTTGACGCGCCACTCGTTGGCCTGCTCGACGAGGTTCTCCGGGATCTCCTCGATCGCGTAGTCCTCACCCTTCTGGGTCTCGCCGCGCCAGGTCAGCGCGCGCATGCCCAGCAGGTCCACGACACCGATGTGGTCGCCCTCGAGACCGATCGGGATCTGCAGCACCAGCGGGGTGGCGTTGAGACGGGTGATCATCATGTCTACGCAGCGGAAGAAGTCCGCACCGGTCCGGTCCAGCTTGTTGACGAAGCACATACGCGGCACGTTGTACTTGTCAGCCTGGCGCCAGACGTTCTCGGTCTGCGGCTCCACACCGGCGACACCGTCGTACACGGCGACGGCGCCGTCGAGCACGCGCAGCGAACGCTCCACCTCGACGGTGAAGTCGACGTGGCCGGGCGTGTCGATGATCTGGATCGTGTGGCCCTTCCACTCACACTTGGTAGCAGCGGAGGTGATGGTGATACCACGCTCCTGCTCCTGCTCCATCCAGTCCATGACGGCAGCGCCCTCGTGAACCTCACCGATCTTGTGCGTGATACCGGTGTAGAACAGGATCCGCTCGGTGGTGGTGGTCTTACCGGCGTCGATGTGCGCCATGATGCCGATGTTGCGAGTTGTGGCGAGGGCGGCGTCTACGGCGGCCACTTCACGATCCTTTCGGAGTGGGACTCGGTCCCGGAAAGTCAAGGTTGTGGAGCCGGAACCGACGGATCGGCCCGGCTCCACGTTGTTCACCAGCGGTAGTGCGCGAAGGCCTTGTTGGACTCGGCCATCTTGTGCGTGTCCTCGCGACGCTTGACAGCGGCGCCCAGACCGTTGCTGGCGTCGAGCAGCTCGTTCATGAGGCGCTCGATCATCGTCTTCTCGCGGCGGGCGCGGGAGTACGTCACCAGCCAGCGCAGGCCCAGCGTGGTCGCGCGGACCGGGCGGACCTCCACCGGCACCTGGTAGGTCGCGCCACCGACACGGCGGCTGCGGACCTCGAGGGTCGGCTTGACGTTGTCCATGGCGCGCTTGAGCGTCACGACGGGGTCGGTGCCGGTCTTCTCCCGGCAGCCCTCGAGCGCGCCGTACACGACACGCTCGGCCAGCTGGCGCTTGCCGGCCAGCAGGATCTTGTTGACCAGCTGGGTGACCAGCGGCGAGTTGTACACCGGGTCTGCGGCCAGCGGCCGACGCGGAGCGGGGCCCTTACGAGGCATTACTTCTTCCCTTCCTTGACCAGCTTCGCGCCGTAGCGGCTACGTGCCTGCTTGCGGTTACGCACACCCTGGGTGTCGAGCGAACCGCGAATGATCTTGTAGCGCACGCCGGGCAGGTCCTTAACACGGCCGCCGCGGACGAGCACGATCGAGTGCTCCTGCAGGTTGTGACCGACACCCGGGATGTACGCGGTGACCTCGATCTGGCTGCTCAGCTTGACGCGAGCGACCTTCCGCAGTGCCGAGTTCGGCTTCTTGGGCGTCGTGGTGTACACACGCGTGCACACACCGCGCCGCTGGGGGCTCCCCTTCAGCGCCGGCGTCTTGGTCTTGCTCGTCTTCGCCTGGCGGCCCTTGCGGACCAGCTGCTGGATTGTGGGCACCGGTGTTCTCCGCTCCCTTTTGCTTTCTCTCCGCGGCTTCCCGCCGCGGAAACTTATGTGTGGCCGTGGCCGCGAATGCGGCCCGAACTGCTGCGATCAGCGCTGTCTCGGAGTGATCCGCGACAAGCGCCGACCCCCGCGGTCGGGCGTGTCGTCCGGCGCACGGGCCCGGCGGCTCGATTTCCCGAGCTGTCGGAGTCTGTCGTTGTCGTGGTGCTACGGGCCGCCCGACCGGTGGTCGGACTCTCCCGCGTCGGCGCACGCACGAGGGGCCCGGGCAAGCCCGGGCACGAGGGGAAAGAGTACCGAACCGATGGCCCACTGGTCAAAACGGGGTGACCCGACCCCTCGTCGATGCGAGGCAACCAGTCGTTCCGAGCGACCAGCCCGCCGTCAGTGCGAACTCCGCCAGCCAGTCTACCTCTTCGATTCCCGAGCCCCGAACGGGATACCGCACCGTGAGGTAGCTCGCACCGCCCAGCCACCCCGGCCACGGCTCGCCGCCAGCCCATGATCGCTGTTTCCGGTCATGATCTGGCGCTGTACCGCAGTTTCTGACCACAAACGGCGATCTCCAACCGGACGACACCGGCCGGGGCGGCTACCACACCGGCCGGGCCAGGGGCTCCGGGCACCGTGACGGGCTGCGGTGCCGGGGTGGGAGCGCGGCGGGCTGGGTTGTACGGCTCAGCCGGCGCTGAGGGCGATGGCGGTGATCAGGCCTCCCACGGCCAGCAGCAGGCCCACCGCGCCGCACACCAGGCCGGTGATGGCGACCCCGCGCCCGGTCAGGTTGCCCGCGGCCAACCGGATCTGGCGCATCCCGAGCCAGCCGAGCAGCACGCCCGCCGCCCCCAGCAGGATCGACAGCACCGCGAACGCCCCGGCGACCAGACCACCCCAGCCCTTCTCCGACCCGACCAGCCCGAAGCACCACACCGCCAGCGACACCAGGATTGAGCCGACGCCCACCACCAGCGCGCTGGCCGCGACGCCGGAAGCCGTCTTCGGCGCACCCAGCACCGCCAGCGCGTACGGCGTCCCCGGCACGATCTCCACGCGCACCGGCGGCGGATAGTTCACCGGTCGCGGCCCGGCGGGCTGCACGAGCTGCGGCTTCGCAGCCACCTGCGGCCACTGCGGCACCGGCGGCTGCTGAGCCGCCTGCGGCAGCGGCTGCTGACCGGACTGCGGCCACTGCGGCACTGCGGGTTGCTGACCTGGCTGCGGCACCGGCGGCTGATGCTGGCCGGGCTGGGCCCACTGCGGCACTGCGGGTTGCTGGCCAGGCTGCGGCACAGGCGGCTGCTGCTGGCCGGGCTGCGGCCACTGCGGCGCGGCAGGCTGCTGGCCGGGCTGTGCCCACTGCGGCGAGCCAGGCTGCTGGCCTGCCTCGGGCCACTGCGGTACGGGCGGCTGCGGCGTCGACGGCTGCGGCGCGGGCGGCTGCTCGCCCGTGGGCGGCACGGACGGCCATTGCGGCGCCGGAGACTGCGGATACGTCACGCCGCCGATCCTGCCACGTCCCGCCCACTGCCCGCCGACCAAGCCGCCCGCGCCCCGTCCCGGCGGCGGTGGACCTCAGTCGACGGTGGGCGGGAAGTCCTGGCTGCCGAAGTGCACGCCGCGCAGGAACAGCCACACGGTCAGCGTGAGCAGGCTCAGCCCGGCCATGCCCAGGGCCAGCCAGGCCAGCCGCTCCGCCCAGCGCACCCGGCCCGCACCGGTGCGCCAGCCTTGGCCGTCGCGCAGCTCCGTACGGGCCGCACGGGCCAGCGCCAGCGCGATGGTGGCGGGCACGATCCCGCCGACCGCCAGCCCCGTCACCGCGGCCAGCAGGCCGAGCCCGAACGCGGCGGTGGCCTTGGTGTCGGCGACCGGCTCGGGATCGGCCGGATCCCGGGTGGCTGCACATACGAAAGCGGCGTCCCCCATGCCGTGTAAACGACAGGGAGGACGCCGCGATCACTTCAAGCGATTACCGGTACGACCCGAAGTCGAAGTCGTCCAGCGGCACCGCGACACCCGACGCCGGGCCGAAGCCGTAGTCGGTCTCGCCGTACGAGGTCATCGAGTAGACCTTGGCCTTCGCCTCCTCGGTCGGCTCCACCCGGACGTTGCGGTACTTGCTGATGCCGGTACCCGCCGGGATGAGCTTGCCGATGATGACGTTCTCCTTGAGACCGATGAGCGAGTCACTGCGCGCGTTGATGGCCGCGTCGGTGAGCACCCGGGTGGTCTCCTGGAAGGAGGCCGCCGAGAGCCACGACTCGGTCGCCAGCGACGCCTTGGTGATACCCATCAGCACCGGACGGCCGGCCGCGGGCTCGCCGCCCTCGGAGACCAGGCGGCGGTTCTCGCCCTCGAACTGCGCACGGTCGACCAGCACACCCGGCAGGAACTCGGTCGCGCCGGAGTCGATGATCGTCACGCGCTTGAGCATCTGGCGGATGATGATCTCGATGTGCTTGTCGTGGATCATCACACCCTGCGAGCGGTAGACCTCCTGGACCTCATTGGTCAGGTGGACCTGGACCGCGCGGGGGCCCATGATGCGCAGCAGCTCGTGCGGGTCGATGGTGCCCTCGGTGAGCTTCTCGCCGACCTCCACGTGCGAGCCGTCGTGCACCCGCAGCTTCACCCGGTTCGAGATCTTGTCGTGGACGATCTCCTCGCTGCCGTCGTCCGGCACGATGATGATCTTCTTCGACCGGTCGCCCGCCTCGATCCGGATGCGTCCCGGAGTGTCCGCGATCGGCGCCTTGCCCTTGGGCACACGCGCCTCGAAGATCTCCTGGACACGGGGCAGACCCTGGGTGATGTCCTCACCCGAGGCCGCACCACCGGTGTGGAAGGTACGCATCGTCAGCTGCGTGCCCGGCTCACCGATCGACTGGGCCGCGATGATGCCGACGGCCTCGCCGACGTCCACCAGCTTGCCCGTCGGCAGCGAACGGCCGTAGCAGGCCGCGCAGACGCCGAGCTTGGACTCGCAGGTGAGCACGGACCGCACCCGTACGCCCTCGATGCCGGCCTTGACCAGCTTGTCGACGACGATCGAGTTGAGGTCGGTGCCGCGCGCCGCGACGAGGTTGCCGGACGGGTCCGACATGTCCTCGGCCAGGGTGCGGGCGTGCGCGCCGGTCTCGGCGTGCTCGTGCACCGACAGCACACCGTCGTGGCGCGCCCCGATCTGCATCGGGATCGCCCGGTCGGTGCCGCAGTCGTCCTCACGGATGATCACGTCCTGCGACACGTCCACCAGACGACGGGTCAGGTAACCCGAGTCGGCGGTACGCAGCGCGGTGTCGGCCAGGCCCTTGCGGGCGCCGTGCGTGGAGATGAAGTACTCCAGCACGCTCAGGCCCTCGCGGTACGAGGACTTGATCGGCCGCGGGATGATCTCACCCTTCGGGTTGGCCACCAGGCCACGGATCGCCGCGATCTGGCGCAGCTGCAGCATGTTGCCTCGAGCGCCCGAGTGGATCATGCGCCACAGCGGGTTCTCCAGCGGCAGAGCGGTCTCGAGTTCCTTGGCCACCTCGTTGGTCGCCTTGGTCCAGAGCTCGATCAGCTCGCCGCGGCGCTCCTCGGCGGTCATCAGACCACGCTGGTACTGCTTGTCGAAGCGCTCGGCCTCCTTCTCGTACCGCTCAAGGATCTGGCCCTTGCGCGGCGGCGAGATGACGTCCTCCATGCCGATGGTGACGCCGGACCAGGTGGCCCAGTGGAAGCCGGCCTCCTTGAGCGCGTCCAGCGTCGCCGCCAGGGCGACCTTCGGGTAACGCTCGGCCAGGTCGTTCACGATGCCCGAGAGCTGGCCCTTGCGGACCTCGTGGTTGACGAAGCGGTAGCCCACCGGGAGGGTCTCGTTGAAGAGGACCCGGCCCAGCGTGGTGTCCAGGATGACCTGCTCGTTCGGCTCCCAGCCCTCGGGCGCCTCCCAGACCGGCCCGGCCGGGCCGTTGTCCACGGAGGTGATGCCCTGCAGGCGGATCCGCACCGGCGCCTGCAGGTGCAGCTCGCCGTTGTCGAAGGCCATCATCGCCTCGGCCTCGGAGCTGAACACGCGACCCTCGCCCAGCATGCCGGGACGGGTGTGGGTCAGGTGGTACAGCCCGATGATCATGTCCTGGGTGGGCATGGTCACCGGCTTGCCGTCGGCCGGCTTGAGGATGTTGTTGCTGGACAGCATCAGGATGCGCGCCTCGGCCTGGGCCTCGGCGGACAGCGGCACGTGCACGGCCATCTGGTCACCGTCGAAGTCCGCGTTGAAGGCGGTGCAGACGAGCGGGTGGATCTGGATGGCCTTGCCCTCGACCAGCTGCGGCTCGAACGCCTGGATGCCCAGACGGTGCAGGGTGGGCGCACGGTTGAGCAGCACCGGGTGTTCGGTGATGACCTCTTCCAGCACGTCCCACACGACCGGGCGCTGACGCTCGACCATGCGCTTGGCCGACTTGATGTTCTGGGCGTGGTTCAGGTCGACCAGCCGCTTCATCACGAACGGCTTGAACAGCTCCAGCGCCATCTGCTTGGGCAGACCGCACTGGTGCAGCTTCAGCCGCGGACCGACGACGATGACCGAACGGCCCGAGTAGTCCACGCGCTTGCCGAGCAGGTTCTGGCGGAACCGGCCCTGCTTGCCCTTGAGCATGTCGGACAGCGACTTGAGCGGGCGGTTGCCCGGACCCGTCACCGGCCGGCCACGGCGGCCGTTGTCGAACAGCGCGTCGACGGCCTCCTGCAGCATCCGCTTCTCGTTGTTCACGATGATCTCGGGCGCGCCGAGGTCGATCAGACGCTTGAGGCGGTTGTTGCGGTTGATGACGCGGCGGTACAGGTCGTTCAGGTCGGACGTGGCGAAGCGGCCACCGTCGAGCTGCACCATCGGGCGCAGGTCCGGCGGGATGACCGGGACGCAGTCCAGCACCATGCCCAGCGGCGAGTTGCCGGTGGCCAGGAACGCGGCCACGACCTTGAGCCGCTTGAGCGCGCGCAGCTTGCGCTGGCCCTTGCCCGAGCGGATCGTCTCGCGCAGGAACTCGGCCTCGGCCTCGAGGTCCATGTTCTGCACGAGGGCCTTGATGGCCTCGGCGCCCATGCCGCCGGTGAAGTACTCACCGAAACGGTCACGCAGCTCGCGGTAGAGCAGCTCGTCGGTGACCAGCTGCTTGGAGTCGAGCTTGCGGAACGTGTCCAGCACCTCGTCCAGGCGGTCGATCTCGCGCTGCGCCTTGTCGCGGATCTGGCGCATCTCGCGCTCGCCAGCCTCCTTGACCTTGCGGCGCACGTCGGCCTTGGCGCCCTCGGCCTCCAGCTCGGCCAGGTCGGACTCGAGCTTGACGGCCCGCTTCTCGATCTCGGCGTCACGGGCGTTCTCGGCCTGGCGCTTCTCGGCGAAGATCTCGTTCTCGATGGTGGTCATGTCGCGGTGACGCGCCTCGGCGTCCACGCTCGTGATCACGTACGAGGCGAAGTAAATGATCTTCTCAAGGTCCTTCGGGGCGAGGTCCAGCAGGTAACCCAGCCGGCTCGGCACACCCTTGAAGTACCAGATGTGGGTGACCGCGGCGGCGAGCTCGATGTGGCCCATCCGCTCACGGCGCACCTTGGAACGGGTCACCTCGACGCCGCAGCGCTCACAGACGATGCCCTTGAACCGGACCCGCTTGTACTTGCCGCAGTAGCACTCCCAGTCCCGCTGCGGGCCGAAGATCTTCTCGCAGAAGAGTCCGTCCTTCTCGGGCTTCAGAGTGCGGTAGTTGATCGTCTCGGGCTTCTTGACCTCGCCGTGCGACCAGCGCCGGATGTCTTCAGCACCTGCCAGGCCGATCCGAAGCTCATCGAAGAAGTTAACGTCGAGCACGTTGTATGTCCCTCTTTGCTCGTGTCTTCATCAGTGTCAGTTGATGGCGGAGGCGTCCTCCACACGCCGGAGCGCGCGGAGGACGCCTTTTACATCAGACTTCCTCGACGCTGCTCGGCTCCCGCCGGGACAGATCGATACCGAGCTCCTCCGCCGCCCGGAACACCTCGTCGTCGGTCTCGCGCATCTCCAGGGCCACACCGTCGCTGGACAGCACCTCGACGTTCAGGCACAGCGACTGCAGTTCCTTGAGCAGCACCTTGAACGACTCGGGAATGCCCGGCTCGGGGATGTTCTCGCCCTTGACGATGGCCTCGTAGACCTTCACACGACCCAGCACGTCGTCGGACTTGATGGTGAGCAGCTCCTGCAGCGCGTAAGCCGCGCCGTAGGCCTGCATCGCCCAGCACTCCATCTCGCCGAACCGCTGGCCACCGAACTGCGCCTTACCACCCAGCGGCTGCTGCGTGATCATCGAGTACGGGCCGGTCGACCGAGCGTGGATCTTGTCGTCGACCAGGTGGTTCAGTTTCAGGATGTACATGTAGCCGACCGAGATCGGGTCCGGCAGCGGCTCACCCGAGCGGCCATCGAACAGCCTCGCCTTGCCCGACTCGCCGATCAGCTGGGTGCCGTCGCGGTTGGGCAGGGTGCTGCCGAGTAGACCGGCGATCTCGTCGTCGTGCGCGCCGTCGAAGACCGGGGTGGCCACGTTGGTGTTGGCCTCGGCCTCGTGCGCGCCGATCGAGCGCAGTGCCTTCTTCCACTCGGCGTCGTCGCCCGAGACCTTCCAGCCGGTCTTGGCGACCCAGCCCAGGTGGACCTCGAGAACCTGGCCGATGTTCATTCGACCGGGCACGCCCAGCGGGTTGAGCACGATGTCGACCGGGGTGCCGTCCTCGAGGAACGGCATGTCCTCGACCGGAAGGATCTTGGAGATGACACCCTTGTTGCCGTGGCGGCCGGCGAGCTTGTCGCCGTCCTGGATCTTGCGCTTCTGGGCGACGTACACCCGGACCAGCTCGTTGACGCCCGGGGGCAGCTCGTCGCCGTCCTCGCGGGAGAACGTGCGCACACCGATGACCGTGCCGGTCTCGCCGTGCGGCACCTTCAGCGAGGTGTCGCGGACCTCGCGCGCCTTCTCACCGAAGATCGCGCGGAGCAGCCGCTCCTCCGGGGTCAGCTCGGTCTCGCCCTTGGGCGTGACCTTGCCGACCAGGATGTCGCCCGGCACGACCTCGGCGCCGATCCGGATGATGCCCCGCTCGTCCAGGTCCGCCAGCATCTCTTCGCTGACGTTCGGGATGTCGCGGGTGATCTCCTCCGGGCCCAGCTTGGTGTCGCGGGCGTCGACCTCGTGCTCCTCGATGTGAATCGAGGTGAGCACGTCCTCCTGCACCAGACGCTGGGACAGGATGATCGCGTCCTCGTAGTTGTGGCCCTCCCACGGCATGAAGGCGACCAGCAGGTTGCGGCCGAGCGCCATCTCACCGTTGTCGGTACACGGGCCGTCGGCGATGACCTGACCGGCCTCGACGCGGGCACCCTCCGGGACCACCGGCTTCTGGTTCACACACGAGCCCGAGTTGGACCGGCGGAACTTGTGCAGCAGGTAGGTCCGGCGGAAGCCGTCGTCCTGGTGCACGGTGATGTAGTCCGCGCACAGGTCCTCGACCACGCCGCCGACCTCGGCCACGACCACGTCGCCGGCGTCGGTCGCGGCACGGTACTCCATACCCGTGCCGACCAGCGGGGCCTCGGCCTTGACCAGCGGCACCGCCTGACGCTGCATGTTCGCGCCCATCAGCGCTCGGTTGGCGTCGTCGTGCTCGAGGAACGGGATCATCGCGGTGGCGACGGACACCATCTGCCGCGGCGACACGTCCATGTAGTCGACCTGTGCCGGCGGCACGTAGTCGACCTCACCGCCCTTACGGCGGACCAGGACGCGGTCCTCGGCGAAGGAGCCGTCACCCATCAGCACGGCGTTCGCCTGCGCCTTGATGTAACGGTCTTCCTCGTCCGCGGTCAGGTAGTCGATCTGGTCGGTGACCCGGCCCTCGACGACCTTGCGGTACGGCGTCTCGACGAAACCGAACGGGTTGACCCGCGCGAACGTCGACAGCGCGCCGATCAGGCCGATGTTCGGGCCTTCCGGCGTCTCGATCGGGCACATCCGGCCGTAGTGCGACGGGTGCACGTCACGGACCTCGAAGCCGGCGCGGTCACGCGACAGACCACCCGGGCCGAGCGCCGACAGGCGGCGACGGTGGGTCAGACCCGCGAGCGGGTTGGTCTGGTCCATGAACTGCGACAGCTGCGACGTGCCGAAGAACTCCTTGATCGCGGCCACCACGGGGCGGATGTTGATCAGGGTCTGCGGCGTGATCGCCTCGACGTCCTGCGTCGTCATGCGCTCGCGCACGACGCGCTCCATGCGGGAGAGACCGACCCGAACCTGGTTCTGGATCAGCTCGCCGACGGTGCGCAGACGACGGTTGCCGAAGTGGTCGATGTCGTCGGCCTCGTAGCCGTCCTCACCCGCGTGCAGGCGGGCCAGGTACTCCACGGTGGCGACGATGTCGTCCTCGGTCAGCGTTCCCGTCGTGATCGGGATCTCGAGCTCGAGCTTCTTGTTGAACTTGTAACGACCGACCTTGGCGACGTCGTACCGCTTCGGGTTGAAGAAGAGGTTGTCGAGCAGGGTCTGGGCGTTCTCGCGCGTCGGCGGCTCGCCAGGGCGCAGCTTGCGGTAGATGTCGAGAAGGGCCTCGTCCTGACCGGCGATGTGGTCCTTCTCGAGGGTGGTCATCAGCAACTCGGACCACGCGAAACGCTCGCGGATCTGGTCGTTGGTCCAACCGATCGCCTTCAGCAGGACCGTGACGGCCTGCCGGCGCTTGCGGTCGATACGCACGCCGACCGTGTCGCGCTTGTCGATGTCGAACTCCAGCCAGGCACCCCGGCTGGGGATGACCTTGACGCTGGACAGATCGCGGTCGGAGGTCTTGTCCGGCTCCTTGGAGAAGTACACGCCAGGAGAGCGGACGAGCTGACTGACGACGATGCGCTCGGTGCCGTTGATGATGAAGGTGCCCTTCGGCGTCATCATCGGGAAGTCACCCATGAACACGGTCTGGCTCTTGATCTCGCCAGTCGAGTTGTTGGTGAACTCCGCGGTCACGAACAGCGGCGCGCAGTAGGTGAGGTCCTTCTCCTTGCACTCCTCGATGGAGGCCTTGACCTCGTCGAAGCGCGGGTCGGAGAAGCTGAGCGACATGGTGCCGGAGAAGTCCTCGATCGGGCTGATCTCTTCGAGGATCTCCGCGAGTCCCGAGCGGGCGTCTGCGAGAGCCGACGAACGGGACTGCCAGGACTCATTGCCGACAAGCCAGTCAAAAGACTCGGTTTGGATAGCGAGCAGATTGGGTACTTCGAGGTGTTCGGTGATCCTGCCGAAGGAGATCCGGCGGGGAGCGAACGCGCTCGACGATCGACTGGTCTTCGCAGGGCGGGAGGCTGCCAAGATACGTCCTTCCGAGGACCGGTGGTGCAACGGCCGTTACGCGAGCAACCCGACAACCCCTGGTCCAGAGCCGACGTCAAAAGACATCCGGCATTCCGGGCAGGGGGAAAGTCGAAGGGCAGCGCAAACTAGCACTGTAGCAGAAGCACGGACCGCTGTCGAGTCCCCACGGCAGGCTTCCGCAGAACGTGCCCTGGACCACCTTCAGATCGGTGTCCACCACGCTCTGTACCCCGCCCGCTACGCACTCGGAAGGTCGTACTGAAGAAAGACTGCCTGGCGTCGTCGTTCACGTCAAGACCCGGCGACGTCTTCCAGTGTCCAACACTGCGTCAAGTTCGTATCACTGCGCGTTTGCGCAGTACAAACAAGGGGCGGACATCACGTGGATGCCCGCCCCTCGATGCGGTCACGCTCTTGGCGTAAAGCCCGGCGTGACCTCAGATCACTTGAGGGTGACCTTGGCGCCCTCGGCCTCGAGCTTGGCCTTGGCCTTCTCCGCGGTCTCCTTGTTGGCCTTCTCGATGATGGCCTTCGGCGCGGCCTCGACCACGTCCTTGGCCTCCTTCAGGCCCAGGCCGGTCAGCTCACGCACGACCTTGATGACCTGGATCTTCTTGCCACCGTCGGACTCGAGGACGACGTCGAACTCGTCCTGCTCCTCGACCTCGACCGCGGCGGCACCCGGGCCGGCCGGGCCGGCGACGGCGACCGGCGCGGCGGCCTTCACGTCGAAGGTGGTCTCGAACTCCTTCACGAACTCGGAGAGCTCGATCAGGGTCATCTCCTTGAAGGCCTCGAGGAGCTCGGTGCTGCTCAGCTTCGCCATGTCAGGCGTCCTTTCGTAACGGGTCTACATGCCGCGGCAGGGCGCCGCGAGCTGGATGGTTCGGATGACGTCGACGCCGTCAGGCGTCGGCGCCCTCCTTCTCGCGCTTGTCCTGCAGAGCGGCGACCGTGCGAACGGCCTGCGCCAGCGGGGCCTGGAAGAGCGCCGCGGCGTTGCTCATGCTTGCCTTCATGGCGCCGGCCAGCTTGGCCAGCAGCACCTCGCGGGACTCGAGGTCGGCGAGCTTGGCGACCTCGGCCGCCGTGATCGCCTTGCCCTCGAAGACGCCGCCCTTGATGACGAGCAGCGGGTTCGCCTTCGCGAACTCCTTGAGGCCCTTCGCGGCTTCGACGACATCGCCGGAGACGAAGGCGAGCGCGGTAGGACCGGTGAACAGAGCGTCGAGACCGGTCAGACCGGCGTCGGTCGCGGCGCGCTTGGCAAGCGTGTTCTTGGCAACGGTGTACTCGGCACCGCCCAGCGAACGACGCAGCTCGGTCAGCTGCTTCACGGTCAGGCCGCGGTACTCGGTGAGCACCGTGGCGTTCGACTCGCGGAAGCGCTCGGTGAGCTCCGCAACACTGCCGGCCTTGTCGGCACGGATCTTGTCCGCCATGTCCCCTCCTCTCTCGTACTCCAGGCTGGTCTCGCGGGACCCGGCGTTCGAAAGGAGCGGACAAACAAAACGCCCCGGCGCAGGGCGCACGGGGCTTTGCACGGCACGAGGCCGGTCAGGCTCACCGTTCTTCCCTGCGCGGGCCGCCCGTGGTCCGCTCGTTGCCGAGCGACGGGGCCTTCGATCCTGCTCCGGGAGTGATCCGGATCAGATGACCAGCGGTCTTTGGGTGGAACTGTTGACAGGAACGATACGTGACCTGGTGGACGCCCGCCAAATCGGGGGTGGTGTGACCTGTCTTGTATCAATCGATTGACACAAGACACAGCGATGTCGTTCACTTGTATCAGTTGCTTGATACAACGGGGAGGTAAATCATGAACGGAGCCGCCTACCTGCGGTCGGCAGGTGTCGTACTGGGCACCTCGGTCGCCTTCACCGCCGCCAACAGCACGCTGGTCCCCCTCGCCACACCCCTGTTCGCCGCCTTCGTGCTGGCCGGGGTGGCCGTCAGCGAGCTGATGTCGCCCCGGCCCTCCCGCTCCGGCCGGCCGACGGCACAGCTCACCGCCCGCGACATCGACACCTACCTGCCGCCCGGCGCGCGCCGGCAGCTGCGCTGGCTGAGCCTCGCGGTGCTGGTAGCACTGCCCGCCGTCGCGGTGCTGATCGCCGACAGCCCGATCGACCCCATCGGGCAGTTCGACGCCGCCGGAGGGCTGCTGCGCCTGGCGCCCACGGCGGTGGTGCTCGCCTGCTGGGGCCTGCTCGCCCGGCACCTGCAGCGCAGGATCACCGACGCCGGGCACGCCGGGCTGGATCCGCAGCATCTCGCCGCGGACGAGGCCTGGCGGCGGCGCGCGGCACGCCTGGTGCACGGCACCACCGGGGTCCTGCTCGCCGGAACCCTCAGCGGCGCGATGTTCTTCTACGGTCAGCGGCACTGGATGGTGTTCCTCGGCGGCTGGGGCTGGTGGATGCTCGGCGTCGTCGCGCTGGCCATGGCCTCGTTCCTGGTCTTCGCGCACTACCTGCACCTGCTGATCCACCCCGGTCCATCCGGTGAGGTGACCGCCGCCGCGCCGCGCGAACCCGCCGAGGCTCTGGCGTGAACCCCACGATCACCATCCGGCCGGGCCCCGTGCCGCCCTACGAACAGATCCGGGCCCAGATCGAGATTCTGATCAACGGCGGGCTGCTGGAGGCGGGACACCGCCTGCCGCCGATCCGGCAGCTCGCTGCGGATCTCGGCTTGGCCCCCGGCACGGTGGCTCGGGCGTACCAGGAACTGGAGGCGGCCGGGCTGGTGACGACTCGGCGCGCGGCAGGCACGGTGGTGGCCGCGCGAACCTCTGATGTGGCGACGGACCGACGGGGGCCGTTGGCACAGGCGGCGAACGGCTTCACCACCACCGCTCTCACGCTCGGCGCCGACCTCGACGAGGCATTGGCCGCAATCCGCGCCGCCTGGCCTCGCCCCTGACAAGGCTCGGAGCTATGGGCCCCCGGTACTCAGGTCCGGGTCCGGGTCCAGGTCCGGGTCCAGGTCCGGGTCCAGGTCCGGGTCCAGGTCCGGGTGGGGGTCCGGGTCAGGCGCTCGTCCGGCGCTCGGGATGATCGCTGTTTGAGGTCAGAAAGTGAGGTCGGACCACAGTTTCTGACCGTAAACAGCGATCATCGCCAACCGCGAGGTTAAGAAGGGCCCCTTCATCCACCTATGGCGATGGGAAGGTGCCCTCCCTTCGGCAAGGGCGGAGCGGCGCGAGAGGAACGGCAGACGCGGGACGCCCGGGCGGGTGGAAGGCGGGGAAGGCGGAAGGCCCCGCTCGCGGTGCGAGGCGGGGCCTTCCGGGTGGAGTACGGGGCGGATCAGGCCTCGTTGTTCTCCTGGATGTTGCGGGTCACGTTGGGGTCGACCGGGATGCCCGGGCCCATCGTGGTGGTCACGAAGACCTTCTTCAGGTACTTGCCCTTGGACGCCGACGGCTTGGACCGCAGCACCTCCTCCAGCACCGCGGCGTAGTTGTCCACCAGCTGCTCAGCGGTGAACGACGACTTGCCGATGATCAGGTGCAGGTTCGAGTGCTTGTCCACGCGGAAGGTGATCTTTCCGCCCTTGATGTCGGAGACCGCCTTGGCGATGTCCATGGTGACCGTGCCGGTCTTCGGGTTCGGCATGAGGCCGCGCGGGCCCAGGATCCGCGCGATCCGACCGATCTTGGCCATCTGGTCCGGCGTCGCGATCGCGGCGTCGAAGTCCAGCCAGCCTTCCTGAATGCGAGCCACCAGCTCGTCGGTCCCGACGGCGTCGGCGCCGGCGGCGGTCGCCTCGGCGGCCTTCTCGCCGGAGGCGAAGACGATGACGCGGGCGGTCTTACCGGTGCCGTGCGGCAGGTTGACCACGCCGCGAACCATCTGGTCCGCCTTGCGCGGGTCGACGCCGAGGCGCATCGCGACCTCGACCGTGGCGTCGAACTTGACCTTGGTGGTGTCCTTCGCCAGTTTGATGGCCTCGACGGGGGTGTACAGCTTGTCCCGGTCGACCTTCTCAGCGGCAGTGTTGTAGCTCTTGCCGTGCTTCATTTCTCAGATCTCCTGTGGTTGTGTCGAGCCCTTCCGGGCCCTCCCACGAAACATCGAACCGTCAGGCGGCGGACGCCGCGTACGGCGTTCAGTCCTTGACGACGATGCCCATCGACCGGGCGGTGCCGGCGATGATGCGCTCGGCCATGTCCAGGTCGTTGGCGTTCAGGTCGGACATCTTCTTCTCGGCGATCTCGCGCACCTGGGCGCGGGTAACCGAACCGACCTTGGTGGTGTGCGGCACGCCGGAGCCCTTGGGCACACCGGCAGCCTTGATCAGGAGTCGGGCGGCCGGCGGCGTCTTCAGCAGGAACGTGAACGAGCGGTCCTCGTACACGCTGATCTGCGCCGGGACGATGTCACCGCGCTGCGACTCGGTCTGGGCGTTGTACTGCTTGCAGAACTCCATGATGTTCACGCCGTGCTGACCCAGCGCGGGACCCACCGGCGGAGCCGGGGTGGCCTGGCCGGCCTTCAGCTGCAGCGTGAACGTCTTGACGAGTTTCTTCTTCGGAGGCATGTCTACTTCCTGGGACTTGTCGACCCGCCGTCTCGGCGGATCAGGGTGGTTTACACCGGACCGGCCGGTGCTTTCGCGCGCACGGTCAGCGCGCGGCACAGGCCGGACGTTCTAGGTTAGCGCATACTCGTACGCGCCTATTCAGCGAGGTGGGACCTTCACACCCGAGGTGAGCTGCGACGCGGCGAAAACGCCGCGCGGCGGGGCCCCGAGGGGCGCCCGCCGCGTGATCGCGTACACAACTAGATCTTGGCGACCTGGTTGAAGTTCAGCTCGACCGGGGTCTCCCGGCCGAAGATCGACACCAGCACCTTGAGCTTCTGCTGGTCGGCGTTGATCTCGGAGATCGTGGCCGGCAGCGAGGCGAACGCGCCGTCGGTGACGGTGACCGAGTCGCCGACCTCGAAGTCCAGCACCCGGATCTCGGCCTTGGCCTTGGACTTGCCGGTGCCGGGCGCCTCCACGGCGGGCAGCAGCCACTTGAGCACCTCGTCGAGGCTCAGCGGCGCCGGGCGGTCGGCCCGGTCCGTCGCGCCGACGAAGCCGGTCACCCCCGGGGTGTTGCGCACGCACGAGTATGACTCGGGCGTGAGGTCCATGCGGACCAGCAGGTAACCGGGGAAGACCTTGCTCTGCACCTGGGTGCGCTTGCCGTTCTTGACCTCGACCTCTTCACGGGTCGGCACCTCGACCTGGAAGATGAACTCCTCCATGTCGAGGCTCGTGATCCGGGTCTCGAGGTTGGTCTTGACCTTGTTCTCGTAACCGGCGTAGGAGTGCACGACGTACCAGTCGCCGGGCGCGAACCGCAGCTTCTGGCGCAGCTCCGCGGCCGGGTCGAACTCGTCGTCAGCGGGTGCCGTCTCAAGCTCCGGCTCGTCCGTCACCGCGACCGCGGAGGTCACCTCGGTGTCTTCCGTCTGGGCCGTCTCGTCGTACTCAGGCACGTAGCCGCTCACTTCCGTAGTTTGTGTTACTTCGCTTCGCCGAAGACGAACAGCACGCCCCGGGCGTAGGCGAGATCCAGCAGCGTCACGATGGCCATCATGAACGTCACGAAGATCAGGACCACCGCGGTGTACGTCAGCAGTTCGTTGCGCGTCGGCCAGATGACCTTACGCAGCTCGGCGACGATCTCACGGACAAACCGTCCGATACGCCCGAAGAAGCCGACCTTCTCGGCCTTCTCCGTGCTCTTGACCGCGCGGGAGCCCTTGCCGTCAGTCACCTTGCGGGACTTGGTCGCGGTGCCACCGCCGGAGACGCCGGACTCGTCGTCGTCCTGGGTGTCGTCGTCGACAGCGTCGTCGAACACGTCGTCAACGTGCTCGGGCGCGGCGTCCTCGCCACGTCGGTTGCTCTCGGCCACTTCGCCCTACTTCCATCTCGCGGGGTGGTGTCAGAACCGTGCAGGGACACGATCCCGTGTGCCCGACGCAGTCGCACGAAGAGCACCTGTCCAACGGGCCCGCCCCCACGCTGTGGGGCCGATACGGGCCATACGACCATGGTCCACCAGCCGAGGTCGTCCCGGAAGACAACCGGTGGGCCGATTCCATGATCGCCCACCGCGGGCCGGTAGGCCAGAGCCAGCAGGGGCGACAGGACTCGAACCTGCAACCTGCGGTTTTGGAGACCGCTGCGCTGCCAATTGCGCCACACCCCTGTGCGGGAAGAGCACCCCGACGTAGGCCGAAAGCCACCGTCGGAGTTCACTACCCCACGGCCGACCAGTGTACGGGTAGACAGGCGAGTGGGCCAACTGGCACTCCCTATTTTCTCTCGCCACCGGCCGACCGCCCAGCCGAACAGTCCTCAGATCTGCTTGACCACGACCCTGGCCTGGGCCAACACCTTCTCGCCCGCGCAGGTCGCGGTGAGGTCGAAGGTCACCAGATCGTCCTCGGACACGCTCTTGATCACCGCGGTGAACGCGACCTCGGTGCCCTCGTCGGTGTCGGGCACCGGCACCGGGCGGGTGAACCGGACCCCGATGTCGAGCACCGCGTCGGCGGAGCCGACCCAGCCGGTGACCGCCCGGCCCGCCAGCGCCATGGTGTACATGCCGTGCGCGATCACGCCCGGCAGGCCCACGCCGACGGCGGTGCGCTCGCTCCAGTGGATCGGATTGAGGTCGCCCGACGCGCCCGCGTAGCGAACCAGGTCGGCCCGGGTCACCCGGAACGTCTGCACGGGCAGCTGCTGCCCCTTGGCGAACGCCATCTCACTCACCATGCCCTCGGACGACGAGTTTGCACACCACGGTCACCACGGGCTCGCCGGCCGGTGTGGCCAGCTCCGCGCGGGTGGTCAGGAAGTCGTGGCCGCCACGGTGCGTGATGTCGTCGATGCTGCTGACGACGACCAGCTCGTCCCCGGCGACGATCGGGCGCCGGTACGAGAACCGCTGGTCGCCGTGGACCACGCGGGTGTAGTCCATGCCCAGTTCCGGGTCGGTGACGATCTGCTCCATGGCGGCGAAGCTCAGGATGATCGGAAAGGTGGGCGGGGCCACCACGTCGCGGTAGCCGGCCTTCTGCGCGGCCTGCACGTCGTGGTACAGGGCGTCGTCGGCGCCGATCGCGGTGGCGAACTCCCTGATCTTCTCGCGGCCCACCTGGTAGGGCTCGGTCGGCGGATAGGTCCGACCGGTGAATGACTGGTCCAGCGGCATACCCGTGAACCTATGCCAACAGGGGGCGGCCCTGATGGGCCGCCCCCTGCCGGGAACGTCTACGCGACCTTGAAAAGGTCAGCGGGTCTCGCGGTGCGCGGTGTGCTTGCCGCAGCGCGGGCAGAACTTCTTCAGCTCGATCCGATCCGGGTCGTTACGCCGGTTCTTCTTGGTGATGTAGTTCCGCTCCTTGCAGTCCACGCACGCCATGGTGATCTTTGGACGTACGTCAGTCGCCTTGGCCACGGGAGTGCCTTTCTAGAACAAGCTGCTTTGAGTTACCGGCATACCAAGATAGACGACGTCCATCCAGACATGCAAAAAGGGCCGCCGTGGCGATCCTTACACCGCGACCAGGGAATACCTCGCCGGTCTGCGATCTCGCGTTGACTGGCGATACGCACCAGCGATTCAACACAACGTAGCGGTGGCCGGAATTGAACCGGCGACACAGCGATTATGAGCCGCTTGCTCTGCCATCTGAGCTACACCGCCGTGGCGGGCACTCCCGGTGGAAGCACCGGGAGTCCGGTCGAGCCCCCTTACGGAATCGAACCGTAGACCTTCTCCTTACCATGGAGACGCTCTGCCGACTGAGCTAAGGGGGCGTGCTCGTAACCAGGTGGTTTCCCACCCCGTCGCGCGCCTTGGTAAGAGTACACAACAACCAGCCGCACCGGAAATCGGGTTACCCCGACGCGCCGAGGCTGATTTCAGCCGACCGCCCGCAGCCGCCGGACCTCGCCCAGCGGGGTCGGTTCGGCGTCGGTCTGCGCGCCCAGCCAGGCCTCCAGCCGCTCGTACGGCAGCGGGCGGCTGAACAGGAAGCCCTGGCCGATGTCGCAGCCGATCTCCTCCAGCAGCTCCAGCGTCAGCTCGCTCTCCACGCCCTCGGCGACCACGCTCAGCCCGAAGTGCCGCGAGATGTCCACCACGGCCCGCACGATGGCCAGGTCGCCCGGATCGGTCGCCATGCCCTGCACGAACGAGCGGTCCACCTTCACCTCGTGCACCGGCAGCCGCCGCAGGTACGACAGCGACGAGTAGCCGGTGCCGAAGTCGTCCACGCTCAGGTGCACCCCGAGGTCGTAGAGCCGGCGCAGGGTCGGCAGGAGCCGGTCCACGCCGTCCACCACGCCGTCTTCGGTAATCTCCAGGGTCAGCCGGTCAGGTGACACGCCGTACTCCTGGAGCAGGTCGTCCACCCGGTCCGGGAAGGCCGGGTCGACCAGCGTGCGGGGCGAGAGGTTCACCGCCACCGACAGGGGCCGCCCGGCGTCCACCCACTGGCGCGCCCGGCGCAGGCCCTCGCGCATGACGACCTCGGTGAGCCGGGAGAGCTGCCCGGTGTGTTCGGCGACGGCCACGAAGTCCTCGGGCTGCACGGCGCCGTGGGTCGGGTGCTCCCAGCGGGCCAGGCACTCCACGCCGACCAGGCGGCGGTCGCGCAGTGTCACCTTGGGCTGGAAGTAGACCTCCAGCTCGTCGTTGTCCAGCGCGCGGCGCAGGTCACCGGCCAGCCCGAGGCGGCGCACCGACCGCGACTCCAGCGCCAGGTCGAACAGCTGCACCCCGCCCGCCAGCGACTTCGCGGCATGCGTCGCCACATCGGCGCGCTGCAGCAGGGTGGCCGGGTCGGAGCCGTGCTCCGGGTGCAGGCTCACCCCGACCGCGGTGTCCACGTCCAGGGTCAGCGAGCCGAACGTCATCCGGTCCTGCATCCGCCCGCGCAGGTCGACGGCCAGTTCCAGGGCGGCCTCGGCGTTGGGCAGGCGCAGGGTCACCACGAACTCGTCGCCGCCGACGCGGCCCACCAGCGCCGCGGGCGGCGACAGGGTGCGCAGCCGGCTGGCTACCTCGGCCAGCAGCTGGTCACCGGCGGCGTGGCCGAGCGAGTCGTTGACGTCGCGCAACCCGTCGACGTCGAACATCAGCACCGCGACGACCTCGCCGGGCGCGCGGACCCGCACCGCCTCCTCCAGCGCCTGGCTGATCCGGCGGCGGTTGGGCAACGCGGTGAGCGTGTCGTGGTAGGCGTCGAAGCGCAGCCGGTCCACGAGGCGGTTGTTCTCCACCGCCACCGCGGCGTGCGCGGCGACCGCCTCCAGCAGCCGTACGTCATTGGGCCCGAAGTGCCGGGTGTCGCCGAGCCGGCCGGACACCTCCAGCGTGCCGATGACCGCCGAACTGGCCCGCAGCGGCACCACGATCGCGTCCTTGGCGCCGAAGTCACGCAGCTGGGCACGCACCTGGTCGTCGCCGAGCTTGGGGCTGGCCGCGACGGTCTGCCCGGTCTCCACCGCCTGGCGGCGCAGACTCTCCGGGGCTCCCGCGACGTCGAGCAGGCCCTTGTCGTCGGTGCGCGCACTGAGCAGCACCTCCGGGTGCCTGCCCTGCGCGGGCAGCCAGAGCGTCGCGTACTCGGCCTGCAGCAGCTTGCGGACCCTGCCGAGCAGCACGTCGGGCAGCGTGCCGTCCTGCGGGGTGTCGGAGATGGCCGCGGTCAGGTCGTAGATCTCGGTCAGTGTGCGGTGCTGGTTCATCGCCCCGGAATAGGCCCGGTATGCCACGAAGAAGAACGCCACCAGAACCGCCAGCAGCGCGTACGCCGCCGGACCCTGGCGCAGGATCAGCAGCACCGCCAGGCCGATCGCGGTGTTCAGGCCGGCCACGATGAGGCTGGGCACCGCCGACAGCGCGAGTTCCTGCGGCGCGAACCGGCCCTGCACCAGCGTGATGACGCCGACCACACCCGCCACGGCGACGACCACGCTGGTCAGCACCGCCACGACGAGCACGACCCAGCTCGACGGCTCGTCGAGCAGCACCGGTCCGCCCTCGACGATGACCAGGTTGGCGCAGGCCGTGCTCGCGCCCATCAGCGCGATGTTGAAGGCCGCCTTGACCGGCACCGTCCCGCGCCGCCACTGCGCGATGGCGCACACGGCCAGCCGCACCAGCAGCAGCGTCATGGGTGGTACGTAGGCGAGCGCCAGCAGCAGCGGCACGTCCGCGAGGGTGAGCAGCAGGCCCTGCCGGCGGATCTCGAACTGCAGCCCGGTCAGCTCGGTCACCAGGAACAGGCCGAAGAAGAGCAGGCCGAGCAGCCACGCGCCGGTGGGAGCGGGTGATCGAACGTAGGTCAGGGCGCTCAGGCCCAACGTCAGCAGGGCCAGCGGACCAGTGATCAGCCAAGCCAGCTCAGGAGAACGTTGGACGCGCCGGTCATGCCGTACCAATGCCGTTCGTCCGCTCCGCTCGCGCCGACTCGCCTAGACGGCGACGGTCAGTTCCATTCGACGGACTTCTCCTCCAGGCCCGTCGTGGGCGCCTGGCCGTCGTCTTCGGTGTCCTGCGCGTGCCGCAGGGGGATCGCGTTCCACTCGACCGAGGAGATCGAGTTCCACTCGATCGAGGCGAGGCTGATCGCGGTCGGGTCGGCGGCAGCCGGTTCCGCGGCCGCGGCCGAACTCGCCACACCCATGGAGGCCACGCCGAGGGCTGCAAGGACCGCACCACGGCTCATCAAACGAATGAGTCTGTTCGTACGCATCATCGACTCCACGGAACAGCGTTAGGTCAGGGGCTGTCATGGATCGTGCCACAGCGGCGGGCACGGGAGGAAGCCCACAGGGCGTGCCACGCCGCGGACACGCGGATTTCTAGCCGTTCGGTGGTGATTCGCGTGTACGCCCGAACCAGCCCAGCCGACGCCAGGAACACGAAGCAACACTTTACGTCTCCGACCCGCCCCCGGATAGCCTTCTACGTCTGTTCGTACATGTGTACGATACGCGCCATGATGCGACTGGTAGAGCACCGATGGAACGGCACCACCGCCAGCTACCGCCGCCAGGACGTGTTCCTGCGCGCCAATCCGGCCGGGCCGTGGGAGGTCGAACACCGACAGCATGGCAGGTCGGTGATGCGGGAGTACGCCACCGAGCGCGAGGCGCGGCGCGTCGCCGACGGCCTGTGCGCGCAGGGCGAGTGGCGCAACCTGGAGCACCTGCACCGTTGACCGGGCGCCGGGGACGCCACCGCGAGGCGTCCCACGATCACCCGGACGGGTGAGGCCGCGACGGCGCGGCCGGCTCCGTCCGCGGTGGACGGTCAGCGCCCCAGCAGCGCCACGAAACCGTCGACGAGAGCGGCCTGCCGCCGCGGGGGGAAGCGGGCCGGATCGAACAGGGCTTGGACCACCAGCCCGTGCCCGAACCCGGCTGCGGTGGCCACGACGTCCTCGGGGTCGGCGTCGGCGGGCAGCTGGCCAAGCCGCAGCGCCGCCTCGACGTGCGGGCGCAGCATCCCCCGCCACCGCTCGTACCGTCGCAGCTCCGCGGCGGCCAGCTCGTCGTCGCCCAGCGCGGCGTCCCAGAAGCTGACCCACACCCGGCTCATCGCGACGGCCTCCGGCGTCAGCGGCATGACGTCCAGCAGCGCCGCGCGCAGTCCGGGCAATCCTTCGCCCTCGGCCGGGAAGCGGTCGCGCCCCTGCGTGTGCTCCTGCGCGACCTCCAGCGCATGCCGCACCAGTGCCTTCTTACTGGGGAAGTAGTGCGTCAGCAGCCCGGTCGAGGCGCCCATGTGCGCGGCGACGGCGCGCAGGGTCAGCCCGCCGAAGCCGTGTGCCGCGAGCACCTCCCACACCGCCTGCGACACGTCGCGGCGCCTGGCGTCATGATCACCCCGTGCGGGCATCCGCTTCCCACCTCCGTCGGTTAGGCTGTCACGAAGATACATAACAAACGTTTGGTACGCGACCAGGGAGCGCCCGTGTTCACCTTCCCCCTCACCGACACCGCCGAGCTGTGCCCTCTGGAGCCCCACCACGCCCCGGAGTTCGCCGCCTTCATCGAACGGCATCGCACCCACCTCTCCCCCTGGCTGCCCTGGGCCGCCAGACTCACCGACGAGCCACTGACACGCGCCTGGCTGCAGCGCTACGCCGACGACACCGCCCACGACGGCCCTCGCATCTACGCCATCCGGCTCGACGGCGAACTGGTCGGCGGCACCCTGTTCCGCACCTTCGACGTCCGCTTCGGCACCGCCGAGATCGGGGTCTGGCTCGCCCCGGACGCCCAGGGACACGGCCTGATCACCCGGGCCGCCCAACGCATGATCACCTGGGCGGTCGAGGAGCGCGGCATCAACCGCGTCGAGTGGCGCACCGTGCCTGCCAACGCCCGCAGCATCGCCTGCGCCAAGCGGCTGGGCATGACCCTCGACGGCGTACTGCGCGAGGCCTTCCCCTATCGCGGCGAGAACCACGACGTCCAGGTCTACTCGCTGCTCGCGAGCGAGTGGCGGGAGACGAACGCCGGTACGCCACGCCGGTGACCACACCCCGCGACGGCCGCGAGCACCGTCGCCCGAACGTGCCGCGACATTCCCAAGCAGCCGACGACCAGCGATACTCCATCCATGATAGTGGTTGGCATCTATCTATTGATCTCGCTGCTGATCGCGCTCCTGGCATTGCTTCCCGCATGGCTCCTCGATCGCGGAGCCCGGCTGGACCACGTGGAGACACGCGACGCCTCGGCGTCAGCCGCAGGCACGGTCACAGGCCCCGAGCTTGCCCTGCTACACGCCATGAAATGGCCGTGGGGCGCGCGGAGCCTCCACCCCGTGAGCGTGGCCCTCGACCATCTGGTCGTGGCCGGAAACCTGCGGGTCGACGGCTCACGGCTGATCGTCTCCGCCACACCGGCCGTCGATGGTGACGGCATCGTGCGTGCGGTACACGCCGCCCTGCGGGAACTGGACGACCAGATCATCGAAGACCAGCCCGAGCGATCCGTCCTCCATCGCGTCGACACCGATCCGGGCGTCGAGGCAGCCCTGCAGGAGACGCGCGAACGGCTCACGGCCGAGGGCCACATCCTCACCGAGCGGCAGCGGAACGCATGGTGGCGGAACATCGCCGGAGCCCTGTTCGTGTCCGCGGCGGCCGGGCCGATCCTCGCCGTGATCACATGGTCCTGGCTGAGCTGGCTGTACCTGCTGGTCGCAGCGCTGGCGTTCGTGGCCGCCTGGGCGCTGCTGGACCACATCCACTCGCGATACACGACGCGAGCCGCCGAAAAGCTGACCGGCAAGCTGCGCAAGCGCTACGCGCACCTCGACCCGATCCACGTTCCCGCCTACGCCACCTACGGCCCGGCCCAGACCGCGCTGGCCGACGTCATCTTCAGACTCGAACGGGACCGCATCGACCCCCACCTTTATGAGGTTCTCCACCGGAGGCCGCCCCTGCCCACACCGCCACATACCGGCCCTTGCTGAGTCTGCGCACGGAACAGCACCGGCGCGACGAGGGGTCCGGTGGAGTGGGGCTGGGGGCGTGCGGCGGCGGCTGCGGTGGAGGTTGCGGCGGAGGCCTGTGACTCGGCACTCGACACCGGTACGGACGAGCCCCTGACCGGTTTTCCGGTCAGGGGCTCGGGTGCTGTTGGTGGCAGGTAGAGGATTCGAACCTCTGAAGCTTTCGCGACGGATTTACAGTCCGTGCGCCAGATATCGCGTGAACTGCCCATACTTGCCGGAGTCGGTCCCATCCCCCACGTATTCCCCGGATCTTGGACAGAACGAGGGCGTGCAGAGCTGGGTCCCTAGGATCTGGTCACCGATGCCACGCCTAGCTGCCCCGCGACGCAACTGGGTTGAGCGGGGAGGCCGATGTATCAAGGCATCCAATCCGGGTCATTGTGGTGGGCGATGTACGACGAGCCCAAGTGATTGAGCTGGAGCTTGAACCTCAGCAGCGGCTGCCAGGTCTTGCGGTGGGCGAGTTTTGCCTCAACCTCAACTTCCTGAGGCTCGGAAGCTGGCAAGAATGGCGGCTTGTCGCGGCCGAACTCGATGAACTTCTGGCCGTGCAGCCCGAGCCTGCTACTGCTGAGGTCGCCAAGTGGCTTGGTGTGCCGGAAGGAGCTGCCGTGCTAGCCCGGCGGCGTCTCATGTTGGTCGATGAGGAGCCGTATCAGCTGGGAGACAGCTACTACCCGCATGACCTCGTGGCGGATACCCCGATCGCGGTTGCCGAGCCCGTCGAGGAGGGTGTGCTAGCCGTCCTGGAGCGAGTTCACGGCCAGCCCATCTCCTACTTCATTGATGAGCTGAGCTTCCGTATGCCGACGCCGGACGAGGCGTCAATACTGCGGCTTGATCCCGGTGTGAGCGTGGTACGCGTCGTGCGCATCGCCTACGACCGCGACGACAAGCCGCTGGAGGCCTTCGATCAGCTTCTCGCGGGGGACAAGCACGTCCTGGTGTACGAGGTGTCGGCTGAATGAGTCCGATGGAGATCACAGCATCGGTCCTCGAAGGTCAGCTAATTAGGCTGGAACCGCTTGCCCTTGAGCACCTTGACGCCTTAGCCGCGGCCGCAGCTTCGGCAGAGGTCTGGACCTACCTTGACGAGGCCACGCCCGACGTCGACGGGGTCGCATCGCTCATCGCGGAAGCGCTAGAGGAGCAGGACCAGGGCATGCGCATGCCCTACGCCATCGTTGAGCGCCAGACCGGTGCAGTAATCGGGAGCATCAGTTTCATCGACATCCAGCGTAAGCACCGAGGCGTCGAGATCGGCTGGGCATGGGTAACGCCCAGCAGGTGGCGCACTGGTGCTGCGCGTGAGGCTTCTTACCTGCTGATGCGCTACGCCTTCGAGGTGGCCGGCGCGATCCGCGTGGTCTTCAAGACAGACAGCCGGAACGAACGCTCTCAGCGCGCCATCGAGGCTCTGGGCGCGACGCGTGAGGGAATCTTCAGAAGCCATCGCATCCTGCGTGACGGATACGTTCGCGACTCCGTGTACTACAGCGTCATAGCCGAGGAGTGGCCCGGCGTTCGCCGCGCTCTGGACCCACGCAGCCCAGAAATCAGAGCTGCGTAACACCCGCCCTAACGTCCCCCAGCAGAGCTGCTCGCGATCAGAACAGCTGGTTCGGCCGCACGTGGCTAACGTATATGAGCTTCGACTTGGTCTGTATGCCTAGGGAGTTGACCTCGTGGACTTCCTCGGCCAGGACGGTCACGGGTTCCCCGAAGGGCAGGTTAAGCCTCAGCACACCTTCGTCCCCTTCAACCGTGATGTCGACCTTGCGCGCGGAGCCGGGTTTGATCGTGAAAGTGTTCAACGACATCCCAACAATGCGCCCTGAAAACTCTTTCGGGCTGACAACCTCATGCGTGTCCCACAGTCGGCGCACGTAGGCACGACCGCGCTCTGTCAGCTGCGACCTGCGATTCCGTCCGTCGCCTGCACGCCAACGCAGATCGAGCGAGAGATTGTGTTTGTCTAGCACCTTCACTAGTCCATGCAGAGCCTTTAGAACCGGTTCCGAAGGATTCTCCTGGTTCTTCCCCCGTCGACCTGCGTCCCTCCCTGAGGCTACGAACCTTTGTAGCTCGTTCTGTTCGGCATACTGGTGCAGCGAGTTTAGGCACTCAAGCAGTCCGTCAACGGGGTCCGCCACGAGGTCTGGCAGTGCTCCATCCTCCGCATCGTCCAGCTCTGGGAGGCTGGGAGCGAGATGAAGAACGACGCTTCCCGGCGAGACCCCTACCAGCGCAAAAGTCGGAGCGACCGGCATGCCCAAGAACACGGCTGCGCTGGAGACCTCAGCGCCGAACTCCTCGTACACCTCATTGGTGATGGTGAAGTCGAGCGTTCCGAGTTCAGCGCTCTGACCAGACAGGCGTAGGTCGAGCGTTCGGTCTAGCCGTTGGCCAGGGTGATACTCCTGGAGAGCTTCGAAGAGGTGCCGGTCGAAGACCTCCGTCAGATCAACTTGATCCTCAGGTGTCGCGTCAGCTCCGAGGTCCGCCCACAGGGCATCGAGCGACTGCACATCATGACCGAAATACCGGCCTGCGTCGTCGCACGTGCTCACGGGATCACCTCCAGATAGCCGCGTCTCCACGAACCAGTCTCCATCGTCGGCTCAGACTTCGCTTCCCCGTCCCGTCTCGCTCGTAACCACCAGTCGTCCATAGAACCTCGGAACGCAGCGTAAGCGCGCTGGTCAAGCGTGTAGTTCGCGCTACGCATCATGTCCCAGGGGCTGCGGAACCATCGATACTTAAGGATGGTAGGCGTTACTCCGAGCCTGCGGGTCATCGATTCCCGTTTCGCAAGCTCGCTCAGCTGTGACTTGATGCCGCACTTGTCGCATTCATCCAACGTGTCGCCGTTTGCGATGATAGTTAGGTCAACGTTCGAAGGGCTGTCTTTGGCGCTGATGAAGCTACCGCCGAGCCACACCGACATAAGAATGGTGCGACCGTCTAGCACAGCAGCCGCTTTGTCCTCCACTCGTCGCCAGAGCGCGAGGTAGCTCGTAAGCCCCTGCCACAGAGCCTCACGAGTGGACGAGTTCGCGAACACATCATCATCAACGAAGCGGCGGCGCACATCGTCCAGAGTCACCGTGTACCGACCGATGGGCAGATGCCCCCGCTCGTCTAGGGGTGGGATGGGCGACATTTACAGCACGATACCGAGCGATAACGCATCGCGGTGTCCCTCGTCTGTCGGACGCCAGACAGTCCCATCGGCCCCGCACCTCGATCGATCCACCAACACGCCTGACCGTCTCGCTCTACCTTCGACGCCTCTCAGCCATCGGCATGTGTCGAAACTTTCCCTACGAGGTCAAGGCGGCGCTGAAGCGCCGCGCCGGGTCCGGGCACTGGGCCTCGGCGCTCTGCCTCCGGCCGCGCCAGGCCCGCGCCCGACCCGGCAGCCAGCAGCTACGCCATTTCTCGACTGAGCAGATCGACTTTGCCGAAGGCGAAGAGTTGCCGCAGGTCAGCTAGGCGATCAATGCATCTGGTGATCACCTGTCGGCGCGTTGGCGACACTGGCTAGCATCTGCGAAGGCCGCCGAAAGCCGATCGCGGCCTACCAACTTCAGCCGAAGGCACAAAATGAGACCATCCGGCAGGACCAAGGCGATCTTGTATTTCGTCGGCGGACTTGTAGCGATCGCCTTGCTCATGTTCAGCACGGTGACGAAGATCGAATTTGGGAACTGGTTCGGGGCGGCGGTGAACGCGTTATGGGCGCTGCTACTCCTTGCCGGCTATGTGTTCATAGCGGTGAAGTCTCGGAAGCGCCAGCGAAGCTCGGGCCAGCAAGAACCTTGAGTTCGAGGGCCGCTGGACTATCTGACCGCTGCTCCCGCCGCCGTCACCTCCGAACACCTGATGTCTCCAAGGTCAAAGTCAACCTCTCAACCTCGGGCTCCGGGGAGTCGCACCCCGCCCACCATCGACCCGGGCGAAGCCTTCATGATCTCCGGCCGTGGTCAAGGTCGTTCAGTCGTGGAGTGCTCCACCTTGACCACGGCCGGAGATCATGACCACGGGGTGCGGGCCGACGGCAGACGGGGAACTAGGTGCCACCTGATCTTTAAAACCACGGACACGCGCGGCTAGCGTGTTCCCCCTATGTTCCCCAGCACCGCCGTAGACGGCCGGACTCAGCCGGACACACCTGGCCCCCAAACGAAACGCGGCCCCGACCGGTCTTGCTGGTCAGAGCCGCGTTTTTGCTGCTGGTGGCGGGTAGAGGATTCGAACCTCTGAAGCTTTCGCGACGGATTTACAGTCCGCTCCCATTGGCCGCTCGGGCAACCCGCCTGGTACAGCGTTGCCAGCACCGCAGAGCGATGTTGGCTCGCTAAGGATAGCGGTACGTCCGGGGCGATGTGCAACGGGGTTGGACCATGAGCGCGGCGCGCGGCCGGATCTGCTAAAACGGTACGCATGGCAGCTAACCCGTCGTTCGACATCGTCAGCAAGGTTGATCGGCAGGAGGTGGACAACGCGCTTCACCAGGCCGAGAAGGAACTGGGGACGCGGTTCGACTTCCGTGACACGGGAGCATCCATCGCCTGGGCAGGTGAGGAGGGCGTGACCGTCCAGGCCAGCACCGAGGACCGGGCGAAGGCCGCCCTCGACGTCTTCAAGGAGAAGCTGGTCAAGCGCAACATCTCGCTGAAGTCGCTGGACGCGGGCGAGCCGAAGTCCTCCGGCAAGATCTACAAGATCGACTGCAAGATCATCCAGGGTATCGACCAGGAGAAGGCCAAGGCCATCTCGAAGAAGATCCGCGACGAGGGCCCCAAGGGCGTGCAGGCGCAGATCCAGGGCGACCAGCTCCGGGTGACCGGCAAGAAGAAGGACGACCTGCAGGAGGTCATCGCCCTGCTCAAGGGAGGCGACTTCGACGTCGCCCTCCAGTTCACGAATTACCGCTGACGCTCACCCGAGCAGAGCCCGGCCCCGCACGGTCGCCCTCCGGCGACGGTACGGGGCCAAAACACTGTTGAGGGCCTCACTCGCAGCCGACGCCGTCGCCGTTGCCGTCGAGCCCATAGGGGTCACTGCCCTTGATATAAACAGGCCCCTCGACATAGGCCGGACCATCTCCGCTACCACCAGCACAGTCGACGTCAGAAGCGATCGGCACGCAGGCTCCGGTGTAGCTCGGATGGCAAGACGGCTTCTTCGTGCCGACCAGGATGACCTCGGTGACGGGCTGCTTGGTGATCTCCTCGCGGACCTGCACGCGGGAGGTCTCCACCCCGTCGGTCACGGTCACCTCGTAGGTGACCTTCTTGGTCCCGTTCACGCCCTGGGTCCGTACCTTGTTCTTGCCCTTGGCCAGGGTGGAGTCGTTGACCCGCTTCACGCCGTGCGCGATGGTCTTGGTCTCGGTCACGGTGCGCTTCTCGACGACGGGCCCGGTCAGGGTGGGCTCGACGACGGGCTCAGCGGACGGCGAGACGGTGAGGCCCTCCGCCGCCGCACCTTTGGTCGGCAGCGCGCTGGGCCGCGCTGCGGCAGCCGCGGCGGGACTCGCCTTAGGGTCCGGCGAGCCGCCGAGCGCCCCGATCAGGGTGGAGCCTCCGCAGCAGGCCAGAACTATGCTCATGAGACCGCCGCCGACAAAGAGGGCGGCTTTCTGCGCGGGACCGAGACTTGCCAGGAAGCCGGTCTTGGGGGCGGGCTGCCAGGGGACGGTGTGGGGGTTTCCCGGCGTGTGGTTCGTCATCGGAGGAATCATTCCGGGCAGCACTCATCGCCGTAAGCGCTCGACTGGTCACGCTTCGCCACTGCCGAGCAGGCCTTCGCCGCCACCTGTCGGACGGCCATGGCCTGCCTGAAACGTTCCCGTAATCGTCCGGAGCGAAGTTACGACCGCGTGAACCGCCTCCATGCGTGTTCGCCCGATTCCCCGGTCGGACGAAGCGGTACGAAAAAGGGCCCCGCCGGTTGGCGGGGCCCTTCGTATGGAGCGTCAGCGCATGTGCTGGACGGGGCCGGAGCTGGCGGCCATGGCCTCCAGCCGCCGGACCCGCTCCTCCATCGGCGGGTGCGTGGAGAACAGCGACGCGATGCCGCCGCCCTTCAGCGGGTTGTCGATCATCAGGTGGGCGGAGCTGGCGAGCTGGCCCTCGGCGGGCAGCGGCATCTGCTGTACACCCATGTGGATCTTCTTGAGGGCGCTGGCCAGGGCCAGCGGATCGTTGGTGAGCTTCGCGCCCGAGGCGTCGGCCTGGAACTCGCGGCTGCGGCTGATGGCGAGCTGGATGATCGTGGCGGCCAGCGGGCCGAGGATCAGCATCATCATCAGGGCCAGCGGGTTGGGGCCGTCCTCGTCGTCGCCGCCCAGCGGGATGAACCAGGCGAGGTTGGCCAGCATCGTGATGATGCCCGCCAGCGCACCGGCGACGCTGGAGATGAGGATGTCGCGGTTGTAGACGTGCGACAGCTCGTGGCCGATGACGGCGCGCAGCTCGCGGTAGTCGAGGATGCGGGTGATGCCCTCGGTCACGGCGACCGCGGCGTGCTGCGGGTTGCGGCCGGTGGCGAAGGCGTTGGGCTGCATGGTGGGGCTGACGTACAGGCGGGGCATGGGCTGTCCGGCCTGCTGGGCGAGCTCCCGCACCATCTGGTAGAGCTGGGGGAATTCGGACTCGCTGACCGGTTGGGCGCGCATAGAGCGCAGTGCGAGTTTGTCCGAGAAGAAGTAGCTCACACCGTTCATGAGCAGCGCCACGATGACGGCGATGAACAGGCCCGCGCTGCCGCCGAACCAGTAGCCGATGCCGAGGATGAGCGCTGAGAGCAGGCCCAGCAGGGCCGCCGTCTTCAAGCCGTTGTGGCTGTGCATGCCTTCCCTCCACGAGTGGCGCGAGTGATCCACCCGCGCATCAACTGCAACCACTACTCCTGCCACCCACGTTCCCCCGCAGCCCTGTGAACATGCTGAAATTCGCCTGACCTGCGGCACGCAGCAGCGCAAGATCGCCGTTTGGTGTCAGAAAGTGCGGTCTGACCAGAGGTTTTGACCCCAAACGGCGATCTTGGTCTTGAAGCGGGTCAGCGCCAGGCGGAGACGGCGGTGTAGACGAGTTGGGGGTCCACGGTGAGCAGCAGGCCGGCGGCGATGGCCAGGCCGAGCGCTGCGGCCGGGGCCCATGGGACGCGGGTGGCCGGGGCGAGGTCGGGGGCCGCGCGGTAGAGGGCGGCGATCGGGCGCCAGTACACGGCGAGGCCGACGACCGAGATGAGGGCGACGAGCACGGCAAGGCGGTAGGAGTCGACCCGCAGGAGGGCCTGGATCACTGTGATCTTGGCGAACAGGCCCGCCAGCATCGGGGGTAGTCCGGCGAGGCCGACGAGGGCGAAGGTCAGCGCGGCGGCACGCCACGGCGCGGTCCGGCCCAGGCCGCGCAGGTCCTCCAGGGTGCCGCCGTCGGGCGCCTCGGGGCGCAGGGCCACCACGGCGCTGAACGCGGCCAACTCCAGGACCAGGAAGAAGACGGTGTACTCAAGCGCCGCGTCGAGCAGCCCGTCGGCCTGCCCGGCCAGGGCCAGTCCGGTGAGCCCGCCCAGCGGCGCGAGGATGAACCCGGCCTGCGCGATCGACGACCAGGCGAGCAGGCGTACGGTGCGGCGCTGGCGTAGCGCGACCAGGGTGCCGACGAGCATCGACAGGGCGGCCAGGACGGCAAGGGTGATACCCGCGGTGATGAACATGCTGCGGTCGTCGCCTGCCGCGCCGGTGGCCAGCACGCCGTCGACGACGATCAGGATCGCCACGACGCCGCCGAGCTTGGAGGCGGTGGACAGGAACGCGGCGACGGGCACCGGCGCGCCCTCGTACGTCGCCGGGGCCCAGGCGTGCAGGGGTGCGGCGGCGACCTTGAAGCCCAGGCCGACCAGGATCAGCGCCAGGCCGGTGAGCGCCACGGGGCGCCACTCGCCGGTGGCGAACAGCGGGGCGGAGACCAGCCCGCGCAGTTGCACGGTGCCCGAGGCGAGGTAGAGCAGCGCCGCGCCGAGCAGGGAGACGGCGGTGGCGGCGACGCTGTTGACGAAGAACGTCACCGCGGCCGCCGCGGCCTCCCCGGCGCGCCGCCGGTGCAGCGCCACCAGGGCGTACAGCGGGATGGTCAGCGTCTCCAGGGCCACGATCAGGGTGATCAGGTCTCCGGCGGCGGCCAGGGCCACGCCGCCGGTCATCGCGCACGCGAACAGGAACACAGTCTCGCCCGCAGGGGCGTCGCCGCGGCGCAGGGCCGGGGCGTAGAGCAGTAGGGCCCCGACGGTCAGTGCCGCGATCAGCACCGATACGAGGCGGGCTCGGGAGTCGAAGACCAGCGCGCAGTCCACCGGCATGATCGCGTCGCTGCCGGGGGCCGCGAGCCCGGCGCAGAAGGTGCCGATCTGGCGCGGCTCGGTCAGCGCCGCGGTGACCGCGGTGGCAACCGCGCCGAGCAGGCCGACGCCGAGCGGCCAGCGCCAGCGCGGTTGCGTGACCAGGTCGACGACCAGCACCGCGAGCGCGGTTCCGGCGGCGACCAGCAGGGGCAGCATCAGGGCGAGGTTCACGGCGTCATCGGTCCCGTCGTCAGGGCGGCCACCGCTCCGGCCGACAGGCCCAGCACCAGCATCGGCAGGACGCCGAGCAGCAGCGCGAGGGCCACCAGCGGCGACCAGGCGACCAGTTCGGGGAGTCTGGCCTCGGGCGCGCCCACCAGCGTCGCGGCCTGCGGGCCGTGGCTGACCCGGCGCAGCAGCCGCAGCAGGTAGGCCGCGGTCAGCGCGCCGCCGATCGCGGCCAGCACCGCCAGCACCGTCCACAGCGTGCCGTCGCGGCGTACGGCGGCGACGACGGCGAACGCCTCGCCCCAGAACCCGGCGAGGCCGGGCAGGCCGAGGCTGCCCAGCGCGGCGAAACCGAGCACCCCGGCCAGCCACGGCTGGCGCTCGCGCAGCCCGCCGAGGTCGGCGAGCAGGCCGGTGTGGGCGCGGTCCTTGATGGCTCCGGCGAGGAAGAACAGCAGGCCGGTGAGCAGGCCGTGGGCGATGTTGCCGATGAGCGCGGCCTGCAGCCCGATCTCGTTGAGGGTGGCGATGCCGAGCAGCACGAAGCCCATGTGGCCGACGGAGGAGTACGCGATGAGGCGTTTGACCTCGACCTGGGACAGGCAGACCAGCGACCCGATGATGATCGCCGCGACGGCGAGCACGCCCAGCGCGGGCGCGAACGCCGCGGCGCCCTCGGGCGTGATCCCGACCCCGACCCGGATCAGCCCGTACGTGCCCATCTTCAGCAGCACCCCGGCCAGGATGACACTGCCGACCGTGGGCGCTTCGGTGTGCGCGTCGGGCAGCCAGGTGTGCAGCGGCCACAGCGGGCTCTTGATCGCGAACGCGACCGCGAACAGCCCGAAGATCCACAGCTGGGCGTCGTGGGACAGCCGCCCGGAGTCGGCGGTCAGCACGCCGATGTCGGCGGTGCCAGTCTGCGTCACCACCGCGACGACGCCGATCAGCAGCAGGACCGACCCGGCCAGGGTGTACAGCGCGAACTTCAGCGCCGCCGCCCGCCGGGCGGGCCCGCCCCAGCCCGCGATGACCGCCGCCATCGGCAGCAGCACCACCTCGAAGGCGAGGAAGAACAGCACCAGGTTCTGGGCGAGGAAGGTGCCCAGGATGCCCACCTCGATGACCAGCAGCAGCGCGGCGAGCTGGTGGGCCCGCTCGGGCCGCTGCCACACCAGGTAGCCGCAGCACAGCACGGTCAGCAGCGCGGTGAGCACGACCAGGGGGTACGAGATGCCGTCGACGCCTAGGTGCAGGTTCAGGTGCAGATCTGGCACCCAGGCCCAGTCGACCTCGTGCCACAGCGCGGAGGAGCGCCCGACCGGTCTTGCGATCCCCCGGTCGAGGATCAGCGGCACCGTCAGCAGCAGGGTAAGCACGGCGGCGGTGCTCGCCACGACGGTGCCCGCCCGGCCGCGCACCAGCAGCGCGGCGATCGCGCCGAGCAGCGGCACGGCCAGCGACCCGGCCAGCAGCAATGCGGAAGTGTTCATGCCGCCACCTCAAGCCGTACGAAGTCCCGGTTCATGCGAACACCACCGCGGTCACCGTCACCAGCACCGCTCCGATCAGCACCCCGGCCAGCGCCCGGGGCAGGGTCGCGCGGTGCCAGGCGGCGAGCCCGGCCCCGGCTCCGGTGGTCGCCCGGCCGAGGCCGTTGACCGCGCCGTCCACACCGGACACGTCGACGAAGGTGACCGCGCGCGACAGCGCGCGGACGGGGCGTACGACCAGGCGGTCCTGCACCGTGTCCAGGCCGAGGCCGCTCGCCAGGAACGGCCCGGCCTTGCCGAGCACCGCGGCCGGGTCGCCGCTGTCCGCCCGCCGCCAGCCCCACCACGCGGCTGCCACGCCGAGCACGGCGAGCGCCAGCGGCAGCACCAGTTCGACGCCCAGGTGGGCCAGTTCGTAGTCGGCGACCAGCGCGCCGATGCCCAGCCCGGCCGCGGGCACGGCGAGCAGCAGCAGCGGGGCCAGCATGGTCCAGCCGGGCTCGTGGCCGTGCACCGAGGCGTCGCGGGCGGGGCCGAAGAAGGTGAGCAGCCACAGGCGGGTGGAGTACCAGGCGGTCAGCGCGACGCCGAGCAGCGCGACCAGCCACAGCGCGGGCTGGGTGTGCAGCGCGCCGACGACGGCCTCCTTGCTGAAGAAGCCGGTGAACGGCGGCAGGCCGATCAGCGCGCCGAGGCCGATCGTCATGGTCCAGAAGGTGACCGGCATGTCCTTGCGCAGGCCGCCCATGCGCGACATCAGGTTGCTGCCCACCGCGTGGATCACCGATCCGGCGCACAGGAACAGCAGCGCCTTGAACGCGGCGTGGGCCAGCAGGTGGAACAGCGCCGCGTCGACGGCCTTCGCGGACAGCGCGGCCATCATGTAGCCGAGCTGCGAGACGGTCGACCAGGCGAGCACCCGTTTGATGTCGTCGGCGGCGGTCGCGGCGAGCGCGCCGAGCAGCAGGGTGACTCCGGCCATCGCCGCCATCACGGCCAGCGCGGTCGGGGAGGCCGCGAAAACAGGGAAAAGCCGGGCCACCACGTACACGCCGGCGGCGACCATGGTGGCGGCGTGGATGAGCGCGGAGATCGGCGTCGGGCCGGCCATCGCGTCGGGCAGCCAGGTGTGCAGCGGGAACTGGGCGCTCTTGCCGGCGACCCCGGCCAGCAGTAGCAGCGCCGCCGCCGTCACCGTCGCGCCGCTCATCGACGGCACCGCGGCCAGCACGTCGGTGATCCGGAAGCTGCCCGCGGTGACGCCCAGCAGCACGATGCCCAGCAGGAAGCCGACGTCACCGACGCGGGTGACCAGGAACGCCTTGACCGCCGCGGCGGGCGCTTCGGGCAGCGTGCGGTCGTGCGCGATGAGCAGGTACGAGCAGGCGCCCATCACCTCCCAGCCGATCAGCAGGGAGATCAGGTCGCCGGAGAACACCACGGTCAGCATCGCGCCGGTGAAGATCGAGATCTGCGCGGCGTACGGCCCGTAGCGCCCGTCCCCCGCCAGGTAACCGACGGAGTAGACCTGCACGCACAGCGCGACCACCGTGACGGCCAGGGACATCAGCAGTGCCCGGGTGTCCACCAGCGCCGTCAGCGTCACGCCGAGGTCGCCGAAGCGGGCCCAGGTCGACGAGAACTGCCCGCGCGTGCCGACGGCCAGCAGCAGCACCGTCAGCACCAGGCTGACCGCCGCCCCGGCGATGCCCAGGCCCGCGCCGAGCGGCCGGTTGCGCATCGGCAGCAGCAGCCCGGCCAGCCCGCACACCAGGGGGGCCAGCACCAGTGTCGCGATCATGCCTGCTCCCCGTCGGACGCTCCGGCGAGCGCGGGTTCACCGGCCGGTGTGGCGGCGCGCGGTTCGTCGTCGAGCGCCACCTGATCGGTGTTGATGTCCTGGCGCAGCCGGAACAGCCGCAGCACCAGCGCCAGGCCGACGCCGACCTCGGCCGCCGCGATCACGATCACGAACAGCGCGAACACCTGGCCGGTCACCCGCTCGCGCATGGTGTCGCCGGTGACCAGGATCAGGTTCACCGCGTTGAGCATCAGCTCGACCGACATCAGCACCAGCACCGCGTTGCGCCGCCGCAGCACGCCGTACGCGCCGAGGCCGAACAGCAGCGCCGCGGTCACCAGCGGGATCACCGGCCGGATCATCGGCTGCTCCCCTGCGCGACGGGGGTCTCCTGGGGCGCGGACGGGCGCGACAGCACGATCGCGCCGACCAGGGCGGCCAGCAGCAGGATCGACAGCACCTCGAACGGCAGCACCCAGTCGCCGAAGACGGCGTCGCCGATGCGCTCGGCCGTGCCGACCGCCGGGGACGGGACCTGGAACTGCCCGAACACGCCGACGAACAGGGCCGCCAGGCCGAGTCCGGCCGCCGCGCCGACCAGCACGGCGGGCAGCGCGGGGCGATCCAGGTCGGTGCTGGGGCCGATCGGCGCGCGGGTCAGCATGACCGCGAACAGCAGCAGCACGACCACCGCGCCGACGTAGATGAGCACCTGCACCCAGGCCGCGAACTCGGCACCCAGCAGCAGGAACTCCACCGCGACGGCGCCCAGCGCGACGACCAGCCACAGTCCGGCCCGTACCAGCTGCCTGGTGCTCACGACCGCGACCCCGCCCGCGACCGCGACCAGGCCGACGACCGCGAGCAGCACGTCCTGCAGGGTCACGAGGCGCTCGCGCGCTTGGCCACGGCGGTCTCCTCCTTCGACGGCTCGCCGAGCGGATCGTGCGGGGGCGGCGGCGGCACGGTGGCCATCCACTCGCCCAGCCGGTCCTTGTCGTGCATCAGGTCCCGGATGTCGTACTCGGCGTACTCGAACTCCGGCGACCAGTACAGGGCGTCGAACGGGCACACCTCGATGCAGATGCCGCAGTACATGCACAGCGAGAAGTCGATGTCGAACCGGTCGAGGACGTTGCGCTGCCGCGGGCGCGCCGCGCCGGGCACCACGACCTCCTCCTTGTGCGAGTCGATGTAGATGCACCAGTCCGGGCACTCCCGCGAGCACAGCATGCACACCGTGCAGTTCTCCTCGCGCAGGGCGATCACGCCCCGGGAGCGCGGCGGCAGCTCGGGTGCCACGTCCGGATACTGCTGCGTCGTCGACGGGGTCACCAGGGTCTTCAGCGTGACCGCGAGGCCCTTGCCCAGTCCCGCGCCGGGAATGCTCATGGCTTCCATCCTGCCGTGTAGGGGGTCGGCACGCGAGCGCCGTCAGCTCAGCGCCACGCGCACGCCGGCGGTCAGCACCAGCTGGGCCAGCGCCAGGGGCACCAGGACCAGCCAGCACAGGCGCTGGAGCTGGTCCTCGCGCAGCCGGGGCCAGGCGACCCGCAGCCAGATCACGACGAACGCCACCGCGCCGGTCTTGAGCAGCATCCACAGCCAGCCCACCGACTCGGCCCACGGGCCGTGCCAGCCGCCGAGGAACAGCGCCGCGGTCAGCGACGAGATCACCACGATGCCGACGTACTCGGCGAGCAGGAAGAACGCGAAGCGCAGGCCGGTGTACTCGGTCATGTAGCCGAAGACCAGTTCGGAGTCGGCGATCGGCATGTCGAACGGGGGGCGGCGGATCTCAGCCAGCCCCGACACGAAGAAGACGATCGTCGCGGGCAGCTGCCACAGCAGCCACCAGGGCTGCCAGGCGGCCACGATGCCGGGCAGGCTGAGGGTGCCCGCGGCCATCGCGACGCTGGCCGCCGACAGCACGAACGGCAGCTCGTACCCGAGCAGCTGCGCCGCCGCCCGCAGGCCGCCGAGCAGCGAGTACTTGTTCGCCGAGGCCCACGCCGCCATCAGCACCGCGACCACGCCGACGCCGACCACGGCCAGCACGAAGAACAGCCCCACGTCGAGCTGCTGCCCGACCAGGTCACCCGGCCCGAGCGGGATGACCAGCAGCACCAGCAGGTACGGCAGTAGCGCCACGGCGGGCGCGAGCCGGAACACGGGACCGTCCGCGGCACGCGGGGTCACGTCCTCCTTCTGCGCGAACTTGACGCCGTCGGCGATCAGCTGCGCCCAGCCGTGGAACGCGCCCGCGTACATCGGACCCAGCCGGGCCTGCATGTGCGCCATCACCTTGTGCTCGGTCTGCCCGACGATCAGCGGCAGCGTCAGGAACGCCACCGCCACCAGCCCGACCCTCAACACCACTTCCCAGGTCATGCCGTCGCTCCGCTCCGCTGCGCGCCGACATGGCCCAGAGAACGCCTGATTCGCTCGCCTCGCTCGCTCATGCCGTCGGCCCCCACTCCCCCGGCGCGGGCACGCCCGGCGGGCGGATGGCCTGGCGCTTGGAGCCGGTCTCGGACTCGCCCGGTTCCTTGGCTCCCGGCCACGGCTTGGCGACCCGGCTGGCCAGCACGAAGCTCTTGCGCAGCGGGTGGCCCTCGAACTCGGGCGGCAGCAGCAGCGGTTCCAGCGGGCCGGGGAAGCCGATGCCGAACATCTCGTACGTCTCCCGCTCGTGCCAGGCCGCGCCCGGGTACACGCCGACGGCGGACTCCAGCGTGGCCCCGTCCACCGGCACCCGGGTGCGCAGCAGCACCCCGTGCCGCTCGGCCGTCGACCACACGTGCGCGACGACGTCGTAGCCCGCTGCCAGCTCGTCCACGGCCGACAGCCAGTCGAAGAAGTCGCAGCCCAGCTCGTCGCGCGCGGCGGTCAGCGCGGGCAGCCAGGATCCGGTGGGCACGTCGACGACCGCGCGCGCGTACGGGCCGCCGCCCGACACGCCCGCCTCCGCGCCTGCCACGGACCCGGCCAGGCGCGCTCCGATCTCCTCCGGCGTCATGCCCGGCATCCTATGCCCGCGACGGCCCGCCACGCCCCACCTCACCGGCCACGGCTGCCCCGATGGCACTACAGCAGTGTTGATCGCACCCGCTATGCTGCGGCGGATTTCCGACACCTCTGGAGCTGCCCGTGAACGAACACCGCGAATTCGCGGAGTTCTACAGCGCGTCGTTCCAGAAGCTCGCCGCCGCGCTGTACGTGTACACCGGGGATCTGCCCGAGGCCCAGGACGTGGTGCAGGAAGCCATGATCCGGGCACTGTCGCGATGGTCGACGGTGTCCACGTACGACGAGCCCGCCGCGTGGGTGCGCCGGGTCGCCTGGAACATCGCGACCAGCCGCTGGCGGCGGGTGCGGCGCGGCTTCGAGCTGGCCTCCCGGGGGCACCGCGAGGAGCTCTCGCCGGGTCCGGAACCTGACCGGGTGGCCATCGTCACGGCACTTTCCGACCTGCCCACCCGCCAACGGCAGGCGGTGATCCTGCACTATCTGGAGGATCTGCCGATCGCGGAGATCGCTGCGATGATCGGCGTGGCCGAGGGAACGGTCAAGTCCTGGCTGCACCGAGCCCGGACCACCCTCGCCGACCGGCTGTCCGAGCTGGCCCCGGAGGAGGTCGACCGTGTCTGACGACCTGCGCCGCCTGCTCGCCGACGCCAGCCGGGCCGCGTCGCCGTACGTGCGCCCGCCGGGCCACGAAGCCGCCCGGCGCACCCTGCGACGCCGCCGGGTCACCCGGGTGTCCGGGCTGGCCGTGGTGCTCACGCTGGCCCTCGTGCTCGGCACGAACCTCATCCCGCAGTCCACGTCGCCGGTGCCGCCGCTGCTGCCGACCCCGTCCACGGGACCCACCGCCGACCCGTCCGCCTCGCCGTCCTGGCCCGCACCGACGCCGACGACCACGCCGTCGCCGGTGCTCACGCCCTCGACGGGCGCAGGCGCCACGCCGTCACCCGGGGCGCTGCCCAGCGGCACGCCACGGCCGACCGGGCAGCCGGTGGCGAACCCGGATCCCAGCCCGAGCCCGAGTCCGTCCCCGTCGCCCTCACCGCCGCCGGAGCCCGCCTGCGTGGACCTCGTGATCCCGCAGATCACCAACGCGACGACGCCCGCACCCGCCACGATGACGTTCAGCATCGCCCCGGCCGACCTGGACCGGCTCTGCGAGGGCTGGCAGATCCACGTGAGCTGGGCGGCCTACCGCACGTATGACGCGGAGACCCAGATGTACACCAGCGGTGGCGACTTCGTGCTCACCGCCGCGTCGCCGACCCGGACCGGCCGGCTGTGGAGTGAGTACGGCTGCACCGGCGACCGCTACTTCTCCTTCGGCAGCCTCCCCACCCTGCCCGACACGTTCCCCCGAGGCGAGCACCTGGACCTGCCGTCGTGGGCGCCGGGCCGCACCACCGGCGTCTTCCTGCGCCACTACCTGGTGCCGCAGCCGGGCTGCTGAGCCCGCGCCGTCATACGCCCGGGATCGCGCCGTTGCGGAACAGGTCGACGAAGAGCTGGTGGTCGCCGCGGGCCTGGGCGCCGTACGCGTGCGCGAACGCGACCAGGCCGCCGACGAACCCGGTCTCGTCGCGGTCGAGTTCGGCCACGATCGCCTCCTCGGTGGAGAAGTCGACCAGGTCGTGGCTGGACTCGTCGTCGGCGACCGAGTGCATGCGGGCCACCGCCCGGCCCAGCTCACGCACCACGCTGACCAGTTCGTCGGGTTCGTTGACGTCGGACCAGTCCAGGTCGGCGGCGTACGGCGACACTTCGGCGACCAGCTGACCGACCCCGTCCAGCGCGGTGTAGCCCAGCCACGCGTCGGCGGCTGCCTGCAGGGCCCGCTGCGACTCGGCGGTGCGGTGGCCCTGGTGCACGAAGTAGCCGCGCACCCGGGCGTCGTCGATGTGCCGGGCGACCGCCGGGGTCTGCGCCTGCTTCATGTAGACGACGACGTCGTTCTCCAGCGCCTGGGTGTGCCCCTCCAGTAGCAGGCTGTACGACGGCAGCCCGGCCGAGCCGATGCCCACGCCCTTGCGCAGCACCACGTCCTTGATGGTGCGCTCGATCCCGGTGTGGCCGTTGTGCGCGTGGTACGGGTTCAGCGTGCCGAGGTAGCCGCGGAACGCCTCCTCGACGGCGGCCCTGGTCGGCGCGTCGATCTGGTAGACGCCGTCGCGTTCGGCGAAGCGGCGCTCGTACCGGTCGATGACGGTCATGCCCTGCAGCAGGTCGACCCGCGTGTTGAGGCGGGCCTGCTGGAGCACCCGGTGCAGCGGGCCGGTGGTGGTGGACAGGGTCAGCGAGCCGATGGCGTCGTCGCCGCCGAGCGCGATGGCCCGCAGCTCGGCCAGGTACGACGCGGCGAAGTCCTGGATCAGGTAGCCGATGGTCTCGTCCGACAGCGCCTTGGCGTAGCCGAGCAGCGCGATGCTGGCGCACAGCCGCCGCAGGTCCCACAGGAACGGGCCGACGTACGCCTCGTCGAAGTCGTTGACGTTGAAGACCAGCACGCCCTCGGCGTTCATGTAGGTGCCGAAGTTCTCCGCGTGCAGGTCGCCGTGGATCCACACCCGGCTGGTCTGCGGGGTCAGGAAGGTGTCGTCGGCGTACTGCCCGTTCATGTCGGCGTAGAACAGCGCGGCGCTGCCGCGGTAGAACGCGAACGCGCTGGACGCCATCTTGCGGAACTTTCGCCGGAACGCGGCGGGCTCGGCCCTCATCAGCGGGCCGAACTCGGTGACCAGCACGTCCAGGATCTGTTCGGAACGCGTCATGGTGTGGACGCTAACCCGTGATCGCAACCGGGCGCGGCACAAACCTGACAGGTCAGGCCGGTGGTGCCACGATCGGGGCGGTCAGCGCGGCCGGGTCCGGGCGGTGTACGCCGCCGAAGCCGGACTGCTCCGCGGCGATCTTCTCCTGCAGGCGCAGGATGCCGTGCAGCAGTGCTTCGGGCCGCGGCGGGCAGCCGGGCACGTACACGTCCACCGGGATGATCTGGTCCACGCCCTTGGTCACCGAGTACGAGTCCCAGTAGGGCCCGCCGCAGTTGCTGCACGCGCCGAAGGAGATGACGTACTTGGGCTCGGGCATCTGGTCGTACAGCCGCTTGATGGCCGGGGCCATCTTGTCGGTGACCGTGCCCGACACGACCATCAGGTCGGCCTGGCGGGGGCCGTGCGCGAACGGGATGACGCCCAGCCGCATGAAGTCGTGCCGCCCCATGCTGCTGGCGATGAACTCGATCGCGCAGCAGGCCAGCCCGAAGTTGAACACCCACAGCGAGTAGCGCCGACCCCAGTTCAGCACGAACTTGATCGGATCTCCGAGCACCGAGGGCAGGGCCATACGCGTCAGCCTAGACCGCCGCGGTGGGCGGGACGTAGCCCAACCACGCCTCGACCTCTTCCTGGGTCAGGATGCGGTCGACGCGCACCTGCGCGGTGATCGGGAAACGCCGTCCCGGCCGCCAGTGCCGGCTGTAGCGGGCGTCGTCGAGCACCAGGATGCGCGAGCCGCTGACCACCGCGATGTCGGCCGGACCGGCCTCGTTGCGCATGGTCGCGCCGGTCGCGTCGGTGAGGTGGAAGCTGTCGTCCACGTGCTCCAGCACGGTGCCGTCGGGCCCGTGCTGGAACGCGCTGACCCAGCGTGCGTCGGGCCGCTTGCCCTGCACCAGGCCCGCCCCGATCAGCGCGTCGGCCAGCAGGGTCTGCAGCTGGAAGTTGTCGGCGACGCCGCTGATGTACACCATCGCCCCGCGCCGGGTCGGCCGGTGCAGCACCAGCAGGTGCTCGTCGACGATGCGCAGCGCCAGGATGAGCCGCATGAACGCGGGGGCGGCCGAGTGCAGCGGGTCGACCTGCGCGGTCCACGCGGCCCGGTCGCCGAGCTGCGCCCGCGCCTCGGCGTGGTGCAGGCATGCCACCGCGGCCAGCGCCCAGTGCGGCGCGTCGCGCCACGCCGCGACCAGCGGCATCGCCCGGTCCGGACCGAGCTGTGCGGCCAGCAGGCCGGTCGCCATGGTGATGTCCAGCTGGGTGCGCTCGGGCAGCGACCGTCCGCCGCCGTACGCCATCCAGGCGTCGATGAACGCGTGGGTGCCGGTCAGCGCACTGCCCAGGCGCTCCAGCACGATCCTGGTCAGCGGGCCGGGTGACCCGCCGAGCTCGACCAGCGCACCGGCGGCCGTGGCCGCGGTGGCCGCGACGAACGGGATCGGCGCCGCCCCGATGGCCGGGGCCAGATGGGTCACCGCCGGGGTCAGCTCGTGCGCCGGGGCCAGGCGGGCCGCCTGCACCAGCGGTGCCACCGCGGCCAGCGCGGAGTTCACGTCCTGGCCGAGGATGAGCTGGTGGAACCGCTGAACCTGCTGCACGAACATGTGGCGTGCACCCTCCCCTGAGGTCATGACACAACGTGGAGCTACCTGGCCGGAGCCACCTCGGGCAGCGGGTCGGCGAGGTCGTTGACCGCCGGGTCGCCACCGAGGTCGTACCCCCGCAGCAGCACCAGCGCGATGCCCACGATAAGACCCGGCACCACGGTGAACCCGAGCAGTACTCCCGTCTTCGCCAGATCGCTCTGCGCGACCGTCTCACCTGCGGTGGTGGAGATGTAGCCGAACAGCTGGAGCACGACGCCGAAGATGAACGGCCCGAGCGCCAGACCCAGGGTCTCCCCCGCCGTCCACACGCCGGTGAACACGCCCGCCTGCCGCTTGCCGGTGCGCGCGGTGTCGTACGCGATGCAGTCGGGCAGCATCGACAGGCCGAACAGCTGCTGCCCGGCGTAGCCGAAGCCCATCAGCGCGATGATCGAGTAGATCGCCCAGTGCGGCAGCAGCGGGGCGGCCGACAGCCCGAGCGTCGCCACGGTGAGCGTGATCGAGGCGACCACGTAGCCCTTGAGCTTGCCCAGGCGCTCGCCGACGCGCCGCCACAGCGGCATCACGAACAGGGCCGGGCTGACCACGACCACGAACAGCGCGGTGGTGGTGCCCGCGTCGCCGAGCACGTGCTTGGCGAAGTACTCGACGCCGCCGAGCATGCAGGCCACTCCGGTCGACTGGGCCACGAAGCAGGCCACCAGCACCCGGAACGGCCGGTTGGCGGCGACGACCTTGAGCTGGGCGCGCAGCGACGGCTCGCTCGCGGTGATCGCGCCGGTCGGGGCGGAGCGGGTGCTCACGAACACGATCAGCGTGCCCGCCACCATGATCGTCGCGACGAACAGCGCCATCCAGCGGTAGCCGGGCAGGCCGCCGCCCATCGCGTCGCGGATGATCGGAGCCATCGCGCCGGACACCAGGATCGAGGTGGCCAGCAGCGCGACCCGCCAGGTCATCAGCCGGGTGCGCTCGGAGTAGGAGCTGGTCATCTCGGCGGGCATGGCCACGTAGGGCACCTGGAAGAACGCGAACGCGGTGGCCGTCAGCAGGAACATCACCGCGACGTACAGGCCCGCCTGGCCGCCGTCGCCGAACGGCGCCATGAACAGCAGCGCGAACAGCACGGCCATGCCGAGGCCGGCGAAGAGCAGGTAGGGGCGGCGGGCACCCCAGCGCGTCTGGGTGCGGTCCGAGATGCGGCCCACCACGGGGTTGAGCATGACGTCCCAGGCCTTGGGCAGCAGCACCAGCAGGCCCGCCAGGCCAGCCGCGACACCTAGGGTGTCGGTCAGGTACGGCAGCAGCAACAGGCCAGGGACGGTGCCGAAAGCACCGGTCACCAGGGAGCCGAGCGAATATCCGACTCGCACACGAGTGGGAAGCGCTTCGTCCGGGGCCTCCATCACCTCCACACTGGATGTCATGAGCGCGGATGGTACGGGAGGCGAGTGAATGCTGGTACCTGCCGGTGTGGCAGCGGGCCATCCGGCCACCGCTGATGTAGGCCTTCGGGTACTGCGGATGGGCGGAACGGCCGCCGACGCGGCGGTCGCCGCGACGCTGGCCGCCTGCGTGGCTGAGACGATCTTCACGGGCCTGGGCGGCGGCGGATACGCCACGTACTTCGAAGCTTCGACGGGGCGGGTCACCTGCCTTGATTTCTTCGTCGCGATGCCCGGCCTGGATGGGGATCGTAAGGCTGAGCCCATGAGACCGATCGCCGTCCGGTTCGGTGAGGTGCCGCTGCCCTACGAGATCGGCGGCGCGTCGGTCGCGGTGCCCGGCCTACCCGCCGGATGTGGCGAGATTCACTCACGTTGGGGTGCCCTGTCCTGGGCCGATGTCGTCGCACCCGCCGCCGAGCTGGCCCGCGCCGGAGTGGCCATGCCGGTGGCGCACGCGGTCACGCTGCCCTCCCTGATCGAGGCCATGCTGCCCGGCCAGGGCGGCTCCGCGTACGCCCCCGGCGGCCGCCTGCTGCAGGGCGGGGACCGGCTGTTCCATGCCGGGCTGGCCGACGCGCTCGACATCCTCGCCGCCGACGGCCCCGGCACCTGCTACACGGGCAAGCTCGGCGCGGCGGTCGTGGAGTCGGTACGCGCCGACGGCGGGGCGCTCGGGCCACTCGACCTGTCCGCGTACCAGGTGCTCGAACGAGCCGTGAACAGCGCCGAGCTGGGCGGGAGCACCGTGCTCGGCCGGGCCGACCTCAACCGCACCGTGCAGACCCTGCGCGCGCTGCCCCCCGACCTCGCGGACCTGCCCCACCCCGAACGCGCCGTGGTGCTGGCCGACGCGCTCGACGTACGCGGCCCCGACGACCGGCTCGGCGACACCACCAACGTCACCGCCGTCGACGACGCGGGCAACGCCTGCGTCATCACCACCACGCTCGGCCTGGGCTCCGGTGTCTGGCTGCCCGGCCTGGGCGTGCACCTCAACTCGATGCTCGGTGAGGGCGAGCTGTACTCCGGCGAGCTGGCCCCCGGCGAGCGCCTGGCCTCGATGATGTGCCCGCTCGTGGTGCTCGGCCCCGGCGGCGCGCTCCGGCTGGCCATCGGCTCCGCCGGAGCCTCCCGGATCCGCTCGGCCCTGCTGCGCACCCTGGTCGGCGTGCTGATCGACGACCTGCCCACCCGCGACGCCGTACGCGCCCCCCGCCTGCATCCCGTAGACGACGTCGTCCACGTCGAGCCCCACTTCCCCGTCCCCGAGGAGATGGCCCTCGCCGACTCCGGCTATACCGTCAACCGCTGGGCCGCCCGCAGCCACTACTTCGGAGGCGTCTCCGCCATCGGCACCACCGGCGCCTCCGGCGACCCCCGCCGCGGCGGCACCGCCCGCCTCCTGGGTTGACCTTGCCGCGGGTGGGCCGCGGTCAGTTGATCGCGGTGGGGGCGACGCGGTCGCCGCGGAAGGGGACGCCCTCGGCGGTCAGGCGGCGGCGGGCCTCGTTCTCGTGGCCGGGGGGCAGGCGGCCGCCCGCGCCGACGACCCGGTGCCAGGGCACCCCGCCGCCGTGCCGGGCCATGATCGTGCCGACGCGGCGGGCCGAGTTGCGCCCCGACTCGTCCGCCAGGGCGTCGGCGATCGCACCGTAGGTCATCACCCGGCCGGAGGGAATCCGCTCGACCATCCGCAGCACCGCTTCGGTGTACTCCTCCGGCGTCATGCGGGTCAGGCTAGTTGACCACGGCCCCGGGGCGGTGACACGCCGTCGAGCACGTCCACCCGTTCATGATCAACGCGGTAGGGCGCGCCAGCAGGTGAGATGGGTGCGCGAGCAGGAGCGGTGCGGGTGGTGGAATGGGCGGATGCGTGGTGTGGTCACCCGGGCTCGGCGGGTCGTGGTGAAGGTGGGGTCGTCGTCGTTGACGACCGCCACCGGTGGGCTGGATCCGGAGCGGCTGGCGGGGCTCGTCGGGGCCCTGTGCAGCGTGGACGGGGAGCGGCGACGGGAGGTGGTGCTGGTGTCGTCGGGGGCGATCGCGGCGGGGCTGGCGCCGCTGGGGTTGACGCGGCGGCCACGCGACCTGGCCACCCAGCAGGCGGCGGCGAGCGTGGGCCAGGGGCGGCTGATGCACGCGTACACCGAGGAGTTCGGGCGGCACGGGCGGACCGTGGGGCAGGTGCTGCTGACCGTCGATGACGTGACGCGGCGGGCGCACTACCGCAACGCGCACCGTACGCTGCGCAAACTGCTCGACATGCAGGCTGTGCCGATCATCAACGAGAACGACACCGTGGCCACCGAGGAGATCCGGTTCGGCGACAACGACCGGCTCGCCGCGCTGGTCGCCGCGCTCGTCCAGGCCGACCTGCTGGTGCTGCTGTCGGACGTCGACGCGCTCTACACCGGCCACCCGTCGGCTCCCGGATCGCGGAAGGTCGACGAGGTCACCGACTTCGCGCAGCTCGCCGAGGTGTCGGTCGGCGGCGTCGGCAGCGGGCTGGGCACCGGCGGCATGGTCACCAAGGTCGAGGCGGCCCGCATCGCGACCGACGCGGGCATCCCGGTGGTGCTGACCGCTGCCCCGCTGGCCGCCGCCGCCCTGTCCGGCGAGGCGGTGGGCACGCTGTTCCACGCCGCGGGCGTACGCGCGACCGCCCGACTGCACTGGCTCGCCCACGCCACCACGGCCCGCGGCCGCCTGCACCTGGACGCGGGCGCGGTCACCGCCGTCGTGGACCGCCGCGCCTCCCTGCTCCCGGCCGGCATCACCCGCGTCGACGGCGCCTTCACCGCCGGCGACCCCGTCGACCTCGTCGACGTCACCGGTCACCCGGTAGCCCGCGGCCTGGTCAACTACGACGCCCTCGAACTCCCCGGCCTCCTCGGCCGCTCCACCGGCGAACTGGCCGCCACCCTCGGCCCCGCCTACGAACGCGAGGTCATCCACCGCGACGACCTCGTCCTCCTCTAAGGAAGGGCACCTTCCTAACGCTGTGCGTGGTGGAAGGGCACCTTCTTAACACTGCCTGCTGGCTGAGCTGTGGTCATGCGAAGCCGGGCACTCACTGGAAGGCTGGAAACGACATGAGCGTCATCGAGCAGGCGACACGAGCCCGCGAGGCGGCACAGGTGCTGGCCACGGCCTCGCGCAGGGCCAAGGACGCCGGGCTGGTGGCGATGGCCGACGCGCTCACGGCGCGTACCCCCGAGATCCTGGAGGCCAACGGCCTGGACGTCGCGACGGCGCGCGAGCAGGGCACCCCCGAGTCGACCGTGGACCGGCTCGCGCTCGACGCGTCCCGGCTGGCCGGGATGGCCGACGGCCTGCGCCAGATCGCGGGCCTGCCGGACCCGGTCGGCGAGGTCGTCCGCGGCGGCACGCTGCCCAACGGCCTGCAGGTGCGCCAGCTACGGGTGCCGTTCGGCGTGGTCGGCATCATCTACGAGGCCCGTCCCAACGTCACCGCCGACGCCGCCGGGCTGACCCTCAAGTCGGGCAACGCGGTGCTGCTGCGCGGCTCCGGCTCGGCGGCCCGCTCCAACGCTGCGATCGTCGCCGTACTGCGCGACGCGCTGCTCGCGGCCGGACTGCCCGCCGACGCGGTGCAGCTGGTCGACGCGACCACCCGCGACACGGTCAAGGAGCTGATGCGCGCCCGCGGCCTGGTCGACGTGCTGATCCCGCGCGGCGGGGCATCGCTGATCCGCACCGTCGTCGAGGAGTCCTCGGTGCCGGTGATCGAGACCGGCGTCGGCAACTGCCACCTCTACGTCGACGAGTCCGCCGACCTGGACATGGCGCTGACCATCCTGCTCAACGCGAAGGTGCAGCGGCCCTCGGTGTGTAACGCGGCCGAATCGCTGCTGGTGCACGCGGCGGTCGCGGACGCGTTCCTGCCCGTGGCCCTGGCCGCGCTGCGCGAGCACGGCGTGACGGTGCACGGCTCCCCCGAGGTCGCCGCGTACGCCGACGACGTCGTGCCCGCCACCGAGGCCGACTGGGACACCGAGTACCTGGCCCTGGAGCTGTCCGCGCGCGTGGTGCCGTCGCTGGACGAGGCGGTCGCGCACATCCGGCGGCACGGCTCCGGCCACTCCGAGGCGATCATCACGTCCTCACTGCCCGCCGCGAACCGCTTCGCCGCCCAGGTCGACGCCGCCGCAGTCCTGGTCAACGCCTCGACCCGCTTCGTCGACGGCGGCGAACTCGGCTTCGGCGCGGAGATCGGCATCTCCACCCAGAAACTCCACGCCCGCGGCCCCATGGGCCTACCCGAACTGACCAGCACCAAATACGTCATCACCGGCGAAGGCCACATCCGCCCCTAACCCCACCCCACCCCTGCGCCGCCCAAGCCCCCCTCACCTGGCGCAACTCTTAAAGACTTGCGGCCTCAGAGCGCATCTGAGGCCGCAAGTCTTTAAGAGGGTGACTGGTTCAGATCGGTGAGGTTGTATCCGTTTTGGGTGCGGGATCGCGCCAAGACGGGACAGCTTCACCGGTCAACCGCCTGCTCATGGTGCCGATCATCGCCCAGTGGATCAGCGAAG
>NZ_JAAOTJ010000012.1 GCF_011297335.1 Catellatospora methionotrophica
GATAGAGTTACGGCGGTCATGGCGGAGGGGAAACGCCCGGTAACATTCCGAACCCGGAAGCTAAGCCCTCCAGCGCCGATGGTACTGCAACGGGGACGTTGTGGGAGAGTAGGACACCGCCGGACAATATTCGCAGTTCAGGGCCCGACCAGCGATGGTCGGGCCCTGACGCGTATCACCACTTCCCCTATTCGGGCCCCCTATGCGGGGCCCTTTTTCGTGCCCGCGCAACGGCGATGATCGCTGTTTCGGGTCAGAAGGTGGGGTCCGGACCCAGGTTTTGACCCGAAACAGCGATCAAGGCAGGTGGACGGTCATGCGGCGGGCTGGGTCACGCGCGCGACGGTGTGGAGGATGGTCGTGGCGGTGTCGTGGTCGCCGGTGCGGTGCGCGGTGAGCAGCTGGGCGAACTTGTCGGCGTCGAGGATCGGCAGCCCGAGATCGGCGGCCTTGGTGGCCTTGGAGCCGGCGCCGTCGCCGACGACGACGAAGTCGGTCTTCGCCGACACCGAGCCCGAGGACTTGCCGCCCAGTTCCTCGACAGCCTCGTTGCCCTGGTTGCGGGTCAGGCCAGGCACGGAACCGGTGACCACCACGGTCATCGGTGTCCCGTCCGGGCGGCGCAGCGGCAACCCCGAGCCTGCCGCGCTGTCGGGTGCGGCGTTCACGGCCGGGCCGGTGGGTTCGGTCATGTTGACGCCGTGCCCGGCGAGCTTGGCGATCAGCGGTGCGACCTCGGCGAGTTCGGCGATGATGACGGCGGCCCGTTCGCTGCCGATGCCGTCGACCTGCTCCCATTCGGCCGGGGTCGCGGCGAGGATCGCGTCCATGGTGCCGAAGTGGCGGGCGATGCGGCGCGACAGGGTGCGGCCGGTCATGCGGATGCCGAGGCCGGTCAGCACCCGGGACAGCGGCCGGGCCTTGGTCGCGGCGATGCTGCCGACGAGGTTCGTCGCCGACACGGTGCCGAGCCGGTCCATCGCGGCCAGGGTGGGCACGTCGAGGGCGTACAGGTCGGCGGCGTCGGTGATGTGGCCGGTCGCGAGCAGCGCGTCGAGGATCTTCTCGCCGAGCCCTTCGATGTCCATCGCGTCGCGGCTGGTGTAGTACAGCAGGGTGGCCTTCTCGCCGCAGGCGCGGCCGCGGGCGCAGCGCCACCGCAGGTTGCCGCGGTCGATGTCGCCGCCGCAGCGCGGGCACTGCACGGGAGGGCTGTACGGCTCGGCGTCGACGGGCCGGGCCTCGTGCACGGCACCGGTGATCTCCGGGATGACGTCGCCGGCGCGGCGCACGTGCACCGTGTCACCGGCCCGGACGTCGCGCCGCTCCAGGTCGGTGAAGTTGTGCAGGGTCGCGGAGGTGACCACGACACCGCCGACCTGGACCGGTTCGAGAACGGCGACGGGGGTGATGACGCCGGTGCGCCCGACCTGCACGTCGATGCGGAGCAGCTTCGTGGTGCGGGTGTCGGCGGGGAACTTGTAGGCGGTGCCCCAGCGCGGCGCGCGGGTCGAGAAACCGGCCTTGGCCTGGTCGGCGGTGAGGTCGGCTTTGACGACGACGCCGTCGATGCCGAAGCCGAGCTCGCCACGGCGGGCCCCGAGGGCGGCGACGGCGGCGGTGACCTCGTCGATGTCGGTGCACACGGTGAGCCCGGCGGACGACTGGGCGGTGGTGGCCACGCCGAGGGTGCCCAGGTAGGCGATCGAAGCGGAGTGGCTGTGGGCGTGCTCGTCGGGCAGTCCGTGGGCGGCGTACGCCATGAAGGACAGCGGGACGTCATAGACCCGCTGGGCCCGCAGTGATCCGGCGGCTGCCGAGCGCGGGTTGGCGAACACCGGCTCACCGTGCGCGAGCCGCAGGTCGCAGCCCTTGGCGAAGTCGGCGTCGGTCATGTAGACCTCGCCGCGCACCTCGATGGTCACCGGCGCGGACAGCCGTGCGGGCAGGCCGGCGACGAGGCGGGCCTGGCTGGTGACGTCCTCGCCGGTGTGGCCGTCGCCGCGGGTGGCGATCAGCACGAGCCTGCCCTCGGCATACCGGGCGGCGATGGCCAGGCCGTCGATCTTCGGTTCGACGGAGTAGCTGGTCGCGGGGTGACCGAGGGCCTTGTCGAGCTTGGCCGCCCAGTCGTGCAGGCCTTCGCTGTTGAAGACGTTGCCGATGCTGAGCATGGGGGTGCTGTGCTCGATGTCGCCGCCGGGGGTGCCGACGACGGCGGTCGGGGAGTCGGCGACCCGCCAGGCGGGGTGTTCGCGCTCGCTGGCCGTGATCCGGGCGTACAGCGCGTCGTAGTCGGCGTCGTCGATGCTCTGCTCACCGGCGTAGTACGCGGCAGCGGCGCGGCGGGCCTGCGCGACGGCCGCCTCGTAGTCGTCGCGGCTGGTGTGTGGCAGGGCGCGGGCCGGGTCGACGATCGGGGCGGTCGCGGTGCCGTCGGTGGTGCGGTCGTCGGACATGGTGCGCGGCTCCTTCTCAACCCCGGTCTGCGGCCCAGCCGGTACGCGAAGGATAGATCCCCGGTGCGACACGGGCGGCCTCCGGCGCTGGTGGGCACGGTGTCCGCGCCCGCAGAGGCGGCCGGTGGCCGCTGCGGCAGACAAGGTCTGGTGCGCGGGGTGTCCGGCTTGTACATTCCGGAAATGACACCCGTCGCTGCGTCGCCGGTCGAGTCGGATTCCGGTGGTTCCAAACTGATCAGCGGGTTGTTGCTGGTCGCGGTCGCCGGTCTGGCGGTGTTGATCGTGCGGTGGCCGGAGCCGCCGCCGGACGTGCAGCCGCCGTCCGCGCCCGCCGAACTGAGCGTCGGCGAGACGACCTGCACGTCGGTCGCGCTGAGCTGGGCCGCGTCGACCGATGACAGGGAAGTGACCGGCTACGACGTGCACCGCGACGGTCAGGTCGTGACCAGCGTCGGCGGCGGCACGCGTTCCGCTGTGCTCTCGGACGTCCCCGCAGGCGCCTGGAGCGTGCAGGTCAAGGCGCGCGACGAGGCAGGAAACGTGTCCACAGCGGGTCCGACCGTATCGGTGACACCGCCCCAGTGCGGCTCGGACGCCAAGGCCCCGAGTGCGCCCAGCGGGGTCAAGGCCACGGCCGACGGCACGACCGTCACCATGACCTGGGACGCCGCGAACGACGACGTGGGGGTCGCGGCGTACGACGTGTTCCGGGACGGGGCGAAGGTCGGCTCCGTCGACGGCGGCGGGGGCCCGCAGTTCACCTTCGTCGACCTCGGGGTGCCCGCGTCGGCCAGGCACCGCTACCAGGTCAGCGCCCGGGACGGGCAGGGAAACGGGTCGTCGCGCAGCGCCGGGGTCGAGGTCACCGCGGGTGCGGTCTGTACGGTGCTGTGCGCGGTCACCCCGGTCGCCGAGGACACCGGGGTCGTGTCGGGCCTGGCGGTGCTGCCCGACGGCTCGGTGCTCTACGGCAGGCGTGACACCTTCGAGGTCGTCCGGCTCGATCCGGGCACCGGCCAGGCCACGCCGCTGGGCACGATGCCGGGAGCGGCGGGCACCGGCGGCGACGGGGGCCTGCTGAGTCTCGCGGTCGCGTCGACGTTCGCCAGGGACCGCTGGCTGTACGTGTTCTACTCGACGGCGGCCGACAACCGGGTCGTGCGGCTGCGGCTGCGCGGCGACGAACTGGACGGCGCGTCGATGCAGTCGCTGGTCGTCGGCATCCCGCGGGGGAAGGTGCACAACGGCGGGCGGTTGCGGTTCGGGCGCGACGGCAGGCTGTACGCGGCGACCGGTGACGCGGGCAATCCGCGCCTGGCCCAGGACCAGCGCAGCCTCGGGGGCAAGGTGCTGCGGTTCAATCCGGACGGCACGGTCCCGGCGGGCAATCCGTTCGGCGGCTACATCTGGAGCCTCGGCCACCGCAGCCCGCAGGGGCTGGCCTTCGACGCGCGGGGCCGGTTGTGGGTGCAGGAGTCCGGGGACGGTCTCACGGATGAGACGAACCTCGTCGTGAAGGGCGGCAACTACGGCTGGCCCGCGTGCGAGGGCACCGAGTCACGGTCCACCGGCGGTTGCGAGACGCCGGGTTTCGTCGCGCCGCGGCTCGGGTTCGCCGCCGCCGAGGGTGGCTGTGGTGGCATGGCGTTCGTGCGGGACGTCGTCTACCTGGCGTGCGCGGGCAGCTCGCGACTGTACCGGGCCGACCTCGACGGCGACGGCCTGGCCAACGCGCAGCCGATGCTGGTCGGCGCGTACGGGCGGCTGTTCACGGTCGAGCCCGGTGCCGCGGCACGCTGTGGCTGGTCGGCGGTGCCGGCACCGGCACGCGTTTCCTGCGCGTCACGCTGCCCCCGGCAGGCTGACCGGCCGCCGATGTGGTGGAGGTGTGGAGACCGCAGGCGGATCGCGTGAAGAGACCGGTCCGCGCGGGTTTCGATACCTAGCTTCTCTAGGTATGCAGACTGTGGACGTACTGGTCGTCGGCGCGGGTCTGGCGGGGCTGCACACGGCCCGCCTGCTCGCCCGACGTGAACTGACCGTGCTGGTGGTCGACCGCCGCAGGTCGCTGTCGGCGGGCATCCGCACGACCGGGATCTTCGTGCGCCGTACCCTCGAGGATTTCGACCTGCCGGACCACCTGCTCGGCCCCGGTGTACGCGATGTGCTGCTGTATCCGCCGTCGCGGCGCGCCCCGATCCGGCTGAGCAGCGACCGCGACGAGTACCGGGTCGCCGACATGCCCGGCGTCTACGAGCACGCGCGGCAGTCGGCGCAGGCGGCCGGGGCGCGCGTCCTGCTGGGCGTGCGGTACGACGGCTCGACGGGGGGCGTGGTGCGGCTCGAAGGCGCGGAACCGGTGCGGGCCCGGTTCATCGTCGGCGCCGATGGGGCGCGCTCGCGGGTCGCCCGTGACCTGGGGCTGGACGTCAACCGGCGGCTCATCGTCGGCGCGGAACTGGTGCACCCGATCGCGTCGGGTACCACCGTCCCGGCTTTCCACTGCGTGCTGGACCCGCGCGTCGCCCCCGGTTATCTGGGCTGGGTCATCGACGACGGCCAGCACGCCCACGTCGGCGTCGCCGGATACGCCGACGCGATGCGCACCGGGGTACGCCACCTGCTGGACGAGTTCGCCGCCGACGCCCCCGGCCGCACCGCCCCGACCGGCCCGGTCGAGCGGCGCGGCGGCCCGATCCCGGTCGGCGGCGTGCTGCGGCGGCTGGCGTGCCCGTCCGGGCTGCTCGTCGGGGACGCGGCGGGTGCGGTGTCGCCGCTGACCGCGGGCGGGCTCGACCCGTGTCTGCGGATGTCGGAACTGGCCGCGTCGGTCGCGGCGGGTTACCTGCGCACCGGCGACGAACACCAGCTGCGCCGCTACGACGGCGGCGCGCTGCGCAGCCGGTTCCGGGGGCGGCTGCTGCTGCGCCGCGTGCTCGCCGGAGTCCGGTCGCCTGCCGCGGCGGAGGTCGCGGTCGCCGCGCTGCGGCTCGGCGCGGGCCGGGCAGCGGCCGCGCGGGTGCTGTTCGGTGACGGCTCGTTTCCCGACGCGGAGCCGCGGCTCGGCCACCGGGCGGCGGGGCGTGCCGTGCGCAGCGCCGGCTAGCGGGTGCCACCTGGAGCCGATGACCGGAGAACGCGAAAGCGCCCCTTTCTGACATCACGCGGCGGGCGATTGCCGCCTGTTCTTCCCCTATGGTGGGTTGCTGCCGCAGGGGGACAGGAGGTCGCGCGCATGCAGGTGAGGCTGCTGGGCTCGGTGGAGGTCGTCGCCGGTGGTGTGGTGCGGCCGGTGCCGGGGCTGCGCCGCAAGGCCGTGCTGGCGATGCTGGGCCTGCACCCGGGGCAGATCGTCAGCAGCGACCGGCTCATCGACGCGGTATGGGAGCAGGACACACCCGCCACCGCGCTCAACACGCTGCAACGGCACGTCTCCTACCTGCGCGAGCTGCTCGGGGCCAAGGACACGATCGTGGGCAAGGCGTCGGGCTACGTGCTCGACCTCGGTGGCGAGGCGACCGACGTGCTCGCCGCCGAGCGGCTCATCGCCTCGGCGCGGCAGGCCCCGGATCCGGCCCGCCGCGCCGAGTGCCTGCGCGCCGCGCTCGCACTGTGGCGGGGCAGCCCGCTGACCGGCGTCACCGCGCTGGGCTGGTTCGCCGAGCAGGCCGCCCACCTGGACGACCTGGCGCACGAGGCGACGCGGTCACTGGCCGAGGCCAGGCTCGCGCTCGGCGAGCACCAGGAGCTGATCGCGGGCCTGGACCAGCTCGTCGCCGCCCGGCCGTTCGACGAGGACCTCTACCGGCTGCTGATGACCGCGCTGTACCGGTCGGGCCGGCAGGCCGCCGCGCTGGAGCGGTTCCAGCAGCTCAAGCAGGTGCTCGCCGACGAGCTCGGCATCGATCCCGGCCAGCCGCTGCGGGAACTGGAGACGGCGATCCTGCGCCAGGACCCGGCGCTGGACGCCCCGGCGCGGATCACGGCCACGGCGGCGACCCCGGTGCCCGCGCAGCTGCCGCTGGTCACCAGGGCGTTCGCGCCGCGCGTACGGGAACTGGCCCGCCTCGACGCGATGCTCGCCGACAGCCGCGCCGCCGCCGCGATGCTGATCACGGTCGTGTCGGGCACGGCGGGCGCGGGCAAGACCTCGCTCGCCGTGCACTGGTCCCACCAGGTGCGCCGCCACTTCCCGGACGGCCAGCTCTACGTCGACCTGCGCGGGTTCGGCAGTGGCGCACTGGCCGACCCGCCCGCGGTGCTGCGGCGTTTCCTCGACGCGTACGGGGTGCCGGGGCATCGCATCCCTGCCGGGCTCGACGAGCTGGCCGCGCTCTACCGCAGCGTGCTGGCCGACCGGCGGGTGCTGGTGGTGCTCGACAACGCCCGCGACGCCGAGCAGGTGCGCCCGCTGCTGCCCGGTTCGCCGGGCTGCGCCGTCGTGGTCACCAGCCGCAACAAGCTCACCGAACTGGTCGCCTTCGAAGGCGCGCAACCGGTCACGCTGGGGCTGCTCACCGACGAGGAGGCCCGCGACCTGCTGGCGCGGCGCATCGGCGCGGACCGCACGGCTGCCGAGAGCGCGGCGGTGCGCGACATCATCACGCTGTGCGCGCGGCTGCCGCTGGCGCTGGCCCTGGCCGCGGCGAGCTGCGTGACCCGGCCCGAACTGGCGGTGGGTGAGGTGACCAGCCAGCTGCGCGGGGAGGCGGGGCCGTTCGACGCGCTGCAGAGCGTGTTCTCCTGGTCCTACCGTGCCGTCGGGCCTGCCGCGGCGCGGCTGTTCCGCCTGCTGGGCCTGCATCCGGGACCGGACTTCACCGAGCCCGTGGCCGCGAGCCTGACCGGCGCGCCGCCGGCCGCGGTCCGGCCGCTGCTGGCCGAGCTCATCGGGGCGAACCTGTTGCAGGAGACGGTTCCGGGCCGGTACAGCTTCCATGACCTGCTGTGGGCGTACGCCCGCGACCGGGCGGACAGCGACGAGGGCGCCGCCGCGCTCGGCGCCGCCGACCGGCGGCTGCGCGACCACTACCTGCACACCGCGGTCCGCGCGGCGATGCTGCTCACCCCGGCCCGGCAGCCGGTCAGCGGACTGGGTCCGCCGGAGGACGGCGTCGTCGTCGCCGCGCCCGGCGACCGCGACGCGGCCGTGGCCTGGTTCCATGACGAGCGGGCGGCACTGGCGGCCCTGGTGGGCCGGGCGGCCGAGGGCGGCCACGACACGCACGTGTGGCAGCTGGCCTGGGCCGCGCAGGACTTTCTCGACCGCTGGGGGCACTGGGACGAGCAGGTGGCCAACCAGCTCCTGGCGACCCGGGCGGCCGGGCGGCTCGGGCTGCCCGCCGCCCAGGGCCACGCGCACATCAGCGCCTCCACGACGTACGCCCGGCTGGGTGACCACGAGCGGGCGCAGGCGCACCTGCAGCAGGCTCTCGAACTGTTCGCGGGACTGGGTGACTTCGCCGGTCAGGCCAAGGTGCAGTACCAGCTCGGCTGGCTGTGCAACCGGCAGGGGCGGCACGGCGAGGCGGTGCGCCACGCCCGCCAGGCCCTGCGGCTGTACCGGGCGGCCGGGCAGCCGATGATGGCGGCCCGCACGCTGAACTCGCTGGGCTGGGGCTACGCCCTGGCCGGTGACTTCGTACGGGCCAGGCCGCGCTGCGAACTGGCGCTGGCCCAGATGCGCCGCCTCGGCGACCTGGCGTTCCAGGCCGGGACCTCCGACAGCCTCGGCTACATCCACCACCACCTCGGCAACCACGACCTGGCCATCACGCACTACCTGCGTGCCCTGGAGCTGTACCGGGGGCACGACGACCGCTACTACGAGGCCGACACCCTCGACCACCTCGGGGACGCCCACCGGGCAGCGGGCGACCCGGCCGCCGCCCGGTCCGCGTGGGCGCGGGCGGTGGAGCTGTTCGAGCAGCTCGGTCACGCCGACGCGGGCCGGGTCCGGCTCAAGCTGGCTTAGTGACCAGGCGTGGTCGTGGCATCGGCTGCTCGTTGGCGACGCTGGTGCCGCAGTCGGTCAGGTCCTCGTCGCACGTCAGCTCGACAGCGTGCATGTCGATCAGGCAGACGTAGGTGAGGTTGCCCCGCAGGTATCCGCCACCGGAGCGGGTGCAGCTCTCTTCGAGGGGCAGCAGGTCACCGGCGGGACGGAAGCCGCAGCGTGTCTCCAGGCAGTCGAACTCGCCGTCGACCAGGCCGCAGCCGTAGCGGTACGGCGGTCGCGGGTCCTGGTGGAAGCCGCCCTGCAACTCCGCGCACACCGCGGCCAGAATCTTGGGTTCGATCCCCCCGGCAGGCGGGTCCTCACCGGCGACGGCCGCGCGGGGCGCGACGGCGACGACGGCGGCGACCAGCACCGCGACGGCTGACAGGCGCAGCATCCTGCTGAGGTGGGCCACGATCGCTGTTCTCCTTCACACGGAACGGATTTGCCCCACCCTGACACCCCGTCCTGAAACGGCGCTGATGCGCGTGCGCCGCCGCGGTCAGCGCAGGCGTTCCACGGTGACCGGGATCAGGCCCTGGCCGCGGGCTTCGGTGCGCAGGCGGCACAGTAGCGGGGCGAGAGTGTGCGCGGAGGTGTCGTCGGGGCGGTCGGTGGCCAGGTCGACGGCCCAGGCGAGGTCGACGCCGATGCGGCGCAGCGTCCAGGTCACCGTCTGCCCGTCCAGAGTGCGCCGGGTGCGCCCGGCTATCCGCTGCGCGGCGTCGTCGGAGCGGTCGAACGGCTGCATCCGCCACCCGCTGCGCAGCGCGGCCAGCCCGGGTTCGGCCAGCTCGCCCGCGAGCAGCACCCGGTAGATGCGACGGTCGGCGGTGGCCTGCGCGGGCACCAGGTTCAGCGGCGCGGCCGCGGGCAGGTCCAGCCGGTCCAGGAAGTGGCGGCGCAGCTGCGGTTCGGCGAGCAGGTCACCGCCGCCCAGCAGCCGGTACGCGGTCTGCGCGCCGGCCCGGCCGACGGGGGTGACCCTGGCCCGCAGCCGGGCGTCCTCGCGCAGGCCCCGGCTGAACGCGGCGGCGCTCCACCACGTGCCACCCGCCGTCCAACCCGCACTGTCCAGCGCGGACGTGGTGCCGTCGGCGCGCAGAACGAACTCCTCGACGACGATGCCCTCCGGTGGCAGGGCGCGCTCGCGGGCCCGGAGATTGGGAAACACCAGGTAGTAGTCGAGCTGTTCGGCGACATCGACGGCGGTGGGATGTCTGGCGCGGCTCATGGCTCGATGGTGCCGCCGCACCCCGTCAGCAGACGGGTTGACACGCCGTGGGCGAAGTGTCGGATATCGATGATTGACCGGCGGGTCGGGGTCACGTCGGTCGATGCCGTCTTGCGGGCGCAGGTTGACCGCGCCGACGGGAGCGCTTAAGTTTGTTAATACGATAAACTTAAATGCGTCGCCTCGGTAAGCCATCCCAGGTCGCAGCGGTCCGGGCCAAGGCCGCACGTGGTGCCAGCGCGCCGACCGGTCGGACATCCCGGCGACCGACTCCAGAAGGGTCAACCCGTCATGCGCAGAGGCACCTCCGCCGCCGCGGCCGTCGCGGCGGCCGTCCTGACCGCCGTCGGCACCGGCGTCGTCACGGCACTCCCCTCGTACGCGGCCACCGGCTGCCGCGTCACGTACACCGTCGCCAACCAGTGGCCGGGCGGCTTCGGCGCGTCCGTCGCCGTCACCAACCTCGGCGACCCGATCAGCAGCTGGACGCTCGTCTGGTCCTACGCGGGCGGCCAGCAGGTGACCCAGTACTGGAGCACCGCGCTGACCCAGAGCGGATCCCAGGTCACCGCCCGCAACGTGTCCTACAACGGCTCGCTGGCCACCGGCGCCAGCACCTCGTTCGGCTTCAACGGATCGTTCACCAGCAGCAACCCGGCACCGGCGAGCTTCACCCTCAACGGCGTCGCCTGCACCGGCGGCGTCTCCCACTCGCCGACCCCGACCCGGACGGCCGGGCCGTCCCCGTCGCCGTCGCGTTCGGTGACGCCGTCGCCGAGCAGCGGCACCCCGGGCGTGCCGTCCGACGCGGTGTGGAGCGCGTCCGGCCAGTGGGACACCTGGGTCAACAACGGCTACACCGTGTACAACAACATCTGGGGCTCCGGGGCCGGTTCGCAGACGGTGTGGGCCCGCTCCGGCACCAACTGGGGAGTCATCGCCAACCATCCGCGCACGTCGGGCGTGAAGTCCTACCCGCACACGGTCAAGGGCTCGGTCAACCGCACGGTCAGCTCGCTGTCGTCGATGACCAGCTCGTTCAACGTGAGCGTGCCCGGCAGTGGCGACTACTCCACGACATACGACATCTGGGCCAACAACTGGGCCTACGAGGTCATGCTGTGGCTGAACTGGAGCGGCGCGGTCGGGCCGATCGCGGACCAGTACGACGCCGACGGCGCGGTGCCCGCGTTCCGCAACGTCAGCCTGGGCGGGCACACCTGGAACATCTACCGGGGCTCCAACGGGGCCAACGCGGTGTTCTCGTTCCTGCGTACCAGCAACACCAACTCCGGCACCATCGACCTGCGCGCGATCATGAACTGGCTGCGCACCCAGGGCTGGTGGGGCGACGTGACCGTCGGCGAGGCCCAGTTCGGCTTCGAGATCAGCGGAACCGCCGGATCGTCGGCGTTCACGGACAACAGCTTCTCCATCGCGTGGAGCTGACGGCCTGACGGGTGTCCGTCCGCTCCCACCGGACGGACACCCCCTCCGTCCTGGTGAGTACCCCGCCCTGCCTGGGTGCCGAGCCGCCGATGATCGTCGTTTCTGGTCATGATCTGCGGTCACACGCCACTTTCTGACCCGAAACAGCGATCTCCCCAGGCGCGCGGGCCACGCGGACGCGCCCGGCGGTGGTGGCGTCGGCGGAGCGTGAGACGGCTCGCACGGTCTTGTGGTCGGGGACGCACTTGGTGATGCTGGCCTGATGCAACCGCCTTCCGGCCGTCGTGATCGGACCGCGCTGGTCATCGTCGGCGTCGTGCTGCTGGTCGTGGTCGTCCTCGTGGTCTGCCTGGTCGGCGGTGCGGCGGCGTACTTCGGGCTGCGCAGCGGGCCTGCCGTCGCCTCGCCGAGCGTGTCGCCGGTGGCGGCGGCCCCCTCGATCCCGCCGCCCCCGCCGCCGAGCGCGGCCCCGGCCGACTGCCTGATCGGCGACTGGCGCGAGACGTCGTACACGGTCAAGTGGGAGATCTACGGCAACCGGGTCCAGTTCACTGGCTCGGGAACGCTGATGCGCATCAAGGCCGACGGCACGATGAGCACCGTCGACAAGACGACCCGGCGCGGCGCGTACCAGGGCGACCGGTACGAGATGATCCACAGCGGCACGACGTCGCTGCACTACGTGGCCGACGACAAGACGATCAACTACAGCAGTCCCGTCACCACCGGCACGACCGTCCTGAAGGTCAACGGCCGCCAGCGCGCCAGCCAGAGGCTCGAAGCCACGATCACACCCGAGACCTACCACTGCAAGGGCGACGAGCTGCGCCTGTTCGGCGCGGCCTACTCCAGCGAGTGGCAGCGCATCCTCCCACCGGGCGAGCCTGTCTAGGCTGTGGCCGACGAGGTCTCCCAGGTGCGGATGAGGTCGCCGACGCGGCGCAGGGCGGTGCGTACGCGCTGGGTCCAGCCGTCGTCGCCGAGCAGGATCATCGCCTCGCCGCCGAGGAACGAGGTGCCGACCAGGACGGCGATGTCGGCGGCGGTGAACGGGCCGAGGGAGCCGATCCGGGTCTCGGCCTCGCGGGCGACCTCTTCGAGCAGGGTCAGCCAGCCCTGCAGCATGGCGAGCACCGCCTGCGCCACCTTGGCGTCGGACCAGCCCGCGGCGATCATCTCCTGCAGCACGCGTACGTAGCCCGAGGCCAGGTCGTCGTCGAGGAAGTCGCAGGCCTGCTCGTAGCGCCGCCACAGGGGTTCGGAGGCGGCGTACATCTGCCGCTGCCGGTCGACCAGCCGCGCGTTCTCGTGGTCGAGCAGGGCCAGGACCATGCCCTGCCTGCCGCCGAAGTGGTAGTGGATCTGGCTGAGGGAGACGCCGGCCTGGTCGGCCACCTTGCGGGTGGACAGGTTCGCGTAGCCCTCGGCGAGCAGACATGACCGGGCCGATTCCATGATCTTCAACGATGCGCTGGTCAATCGATACCCCTTGTTCGGTCGGTCGACCGAATGTTAGCGTACCGCAGATTCGGTCGGTCGACCGAACGAAGGGGAGGATCCCATGCTCCGGCGGATTCTGGCAGTCGGCTACGGCGTGCTCGCCTATGCCGCGTTTCTCGCCGCGATCGTGTACACGATCGGTTTCCTGGCGAACTTCGCCGTGCCCAAGGGCGTCGACGACGGTGTCACCGGCACCGTCTGGCTCGCGGTGGCGATCGACGCCGGGCTGCTGGGCCTCTTCGCCGTGCAGCACAGCGTGATGGCGCGGCCGTGGTTCAAGCGGTGGTGGACCCGCTTCGTGCCCGCGGCGGTCGAGCGCAGCACGTTCGTGCTGCTGTCCAGTCTGGCCGTCGGTTTGCTGCTGTGGCAGTGGCGGCCGCTGACCGCGCAGATGTGGTCGGTCGAGGCGATGTGGCTGCGGACGCTGCTGTGGACGGTGTGCGGGCTCGGCTGGGGGCTGCTCGTGCTGAGCACGTTCGTCATCGGGCACTTCGACCTGTTCGGGCTGCGCCAGGTGCTGGCCCGCGCCCGCGACACCGCGTACGCCGAGCCCGGTTTCCGGCAGCCGCTGCTCTACCGGATCGTCCGCCACCCGATCATGGTCGGCTTCATCGTCGCGTTCTGGGCGACCCCGGACATGACCGCCGGGCACCTGCTGTTCGCGGCGGCCGGGACGGGATACATCCTGATCGGGGTGCGGTTCGAGGAGCATGACCTGCGTAGGAGCCTGGGGGAGCCGTACGAGCGCTATGCCCGGCAGGTGCCGGGGTTCATCCCGCGGGTGCGCGCGGCCGCGGAGCGGGCGGAGGTCTGAGGATGCGGGCCCGGGAGGCGGACGCGGACGGGTTCGTCGAGCACGACGGGGTGCGGATCCACTACGAGGTGTACGGCGACGGCGAGGTCACCCTGCTGCTCATGCCGACCTGGACCGTCATCGACAAACGGTTCTGGAAGGCGCAGGTGCCCTACCTGTCCCGCCACCACCGGGTCGTGGTCTACGACGGACCCGGCAACGGCCGCTCCGACCGCCCGCTCGATCCGGCCGCCTACGGGCAGGACCCTCAGGTGGCGTACGCCCTGAAGGTCCTCGACGCCACCGGGACCGCCCGTGCGGTCCCGGTGGCGCTGTCCATGGCCGCGAACTGGGCCCTCGGGCTCGCCGCCGAGCATCCCGACCGCGTCCACGGCACCGTCCTGATCGGCCCGACGGTGCCGATCGCGAGCCCGCCCGACTCGCCCCGAGCCGCCTTCAACAGGGTCGACGGACCTGCCCCGGCGATCGCCCCGTCCCGGGTGCCGGTGCTCGGCGAGGACCCGGCCGAGGGCTGGCTCAAGTACAACCGCGAGTACTGGAAGCAGGACTACGACGACTTCCTGTGGTTCTTCTTCGGCCAGTGCTTCCCGGAACCGCACTCCACCAAGCAGATCGAGGACGCCGTCGGCTGGGGCAGGCAGACCGCGCCGGAGGTGCTGATCGCCAAGAGCCACGTGCCCTGGCCGGACAACCGCACCCTCACCGGCTGGTGCGAGCGCATCAAGAGCCCGCTGCTGCTGATCCACGGCGACGACGACCGGATCAGCCCGGTGCACCGCAGCCGGGTGTTGGCCGAACTGACCGGCGCCGAGCTGGTGACCGTTGCGGGCGCGGGCCACATTCCGCTGGCCCGCGACCCGGTGCAGGTCAACCTGCTGCTGCACCGGTTCGCGTCGCGGTTTAGGGTCCCGGCGTCGCAGCGGCGGACCTGGTCGCGGTTCGGGCACCGGCGCAAACGGGTGCTGTATCTCAGCTCGCCGATCGGGCTGGGCCACGCCCGCCGTGACGTGGCCATCGCCGAGCAGCTGCGGCTGCGCCACCCGGACGTGCGGATCGACTGGCTCGCCCAGCATCCGGTGACGCGGGTGCTGGAGCAGGCCGGGGAGCGGGTGCATCCGGCGAGCCGGTGGCTGGCCAACGAGTCCGCGCACATCGAGAGCGAGGCGGGCGAGCACGACCTGCACTGCTTCGAGGCGCTGCGGCGGATGGACGAGGTGCTGGTCGCGAACTTCATGGTGTTCCACGACGTGGTCCGCGAGACCGACTACGACCTGGTGGTCGGGGACGAGGCATGGGACGTCGACCATTTCCTGCACGAGAACCCGGAGCTGAAGCGGTTCGCGTACGCGTGGTTCACCGACTTCGTCGGGTTTCTGCCGATGCCCGACGGCGGGCCGCGCGAGGCCATGGTGGCGGCGGACTACAACGCGGAGATGATCGAGCACATCGCGCGGTATCCGAGGATCAGGGACCGGGCCGTGTTCGTGGGCGACCCCGACGACGTCGTCGACGAGCGGTTCGGCCCGGATCTGCCGATGATCCGGGAATGGACGCGCGAGCACTACGACTTCGCCGGCTACGTCACCGGGTTCGATCCGGGCACGGTCGCCGATCGGGCGGCGCTGCGTGCCGAGCTCGGTTACCGGCCCGACGAGCGGGTGTGCGTGGTCACCGTCGGCGGGTCCGGGGTGGGCCACCACCTCCTGCGCCGGGTCGCCGACGCCCATCGCGAGGCGGCCAGGCTGGTGCCGGGGCTGCGGATGCTGGTGGTCACCGGCCCGCGCATCGACCCGTCGGCGGTCGCGGCCGCCGACGGGCTCGACGTGCGGGCGTACGTGCCGGATCTGCACCGGCACCTGGCAGCGAGTGACCTGGCGGTCGTCCAGGGCGGACTCACCACGTGCATGGAACTGACCGCCGCCCGCCGCCCGTTCATCTACGTGCCGCTGCGGCACCACTTCGAGCAGAACTTCCATGTGGCGCACCGGCTGCGGCGTCACGGGGCCGGGCTGCGGCTCGACTACGACGACCTGACGCCGGAGACCCTCGCCCACGCGATCGCCGCCGAGATCGGACGGGAGGTCGACTACCGGCCGGTGCACGGCGACGGCGCGGCCCGCGCCGCGGGCATGCTGGCGGAGCTGCTGTGAGGACTCAGTCCAGGGGTCCGTCGCCAGGTCCGTCGGGGTCGTCGACGACGTGCATCGCGGCCTCCTCGGCGCTCGCGCCGCCGCCGTCGATGCCCACGTCCCACGCGACCGAGTCGGCCTGCTCGTCCTCGCCGAAACCCTGGTCGTCGGCGACCAGGCGGCCCGCGCGGGGCTCGCGCTCGTAGCCGCGCCGGATCAGCTCGTCCTCGTCGGGGTCGGCGGTCTCCGCGTACGGGTCGATGTCGGGCTCCTCCTCGGCGAGGTGCTGCTCCAGCGACTCCCCGGCCAGGGCCTCCGCCGCCGTGGTGCCGAAGCGGTTGGCCCCGGACCAGTGGTCGGCGGCCACCACGCCCGTGTCGAGCGGATCGGCGACCCGGTCGTCGTCGAGGGTGTCCGAGGCGTCCAGCACGCCCTCGTCCTCGATGGCGTCCCACTGCTCGATGCCGTCGATGTCGTCCTGCCCGCTGTCCTGGCTCATGGCTCCTCCCGGCTCCACTCGGTGCGGCCGGTCAAAGGCCAGCATAACCCGGCGCATACCCGCAATAAGGGCTCGTATTCACAGCCGCTGCCGCTGGCCGAGATCCTTCAGCCAGCGGACGAGCTGCCGGTGGACCGCATCAGCCCCGTCAAGGGGCGGGGCGGCCGTCCAGGCGGCCGGGTGGATCAGCACCGGGCGGGTCTGCCAGCCGCCCAGCCCGCCGTGGCAGCCGACCAGCTCCTCGAACGCGGCCACCTCGCCGGTCGCGGGGTCGAGCAGGCTGTTGAGCACGATGTCGCCGACGTGCGGCAGCGTGTCGTGGCGGCGCAGGTCGGCGGCGGCGTGCGGGCCGAACGCGGCCAGCGGATCGGCGCCGTCGACCCGCCCGTCGGCAAGATGGCGCACCCCGTCGCGGCCGAGGACGACCGCGCCGCGCGCTCGTGACCGGACCATGGCGAACCCGACGCCCGGGTGGCTGACCAGCCCGGTGAGCAGGTTCGGATGCCGGGCCTCGATCTCCTCCAGGGTCAGGCGGCCGGGTTCGCGGGCGAGATACACCATGCCCAGGTTGCCGGACGCGACCACGACCAGGTCCGTGCCCGCGGCAGGGGCGGGTTCGTCGCGGCCGCGCAGCACGCTGCCGGTCAGCCTGCCGACGAGCCGCCGCTCGCCGCTCACCTCGGCGAGCAGGGCACTGACCCGGCCCCACTGCTCGGCGTCGCCGGCCGTGACCAGCTCCGTGTCCTCGGGCGAAATCAGCCGCCTGACCAGCGCCTCCAGCGTCATCCCGTAGCGCTGCAGGAACGTCGCGCCCTGGCTCTGCCCGTGGTCGGACAGGACCACGAGATGGTACGGGCGCGGCGCGGCGGCCGCGAGCTTCTCCAGCGTGCCCAGCACCCAGTCGATGCCGTCCAGCGAGGCCAGCGACTCGGCCCGGGTCGGCCCCGCGTGATGGGCGATCTCGTCGTAGTCGACGAAGTCGCAGTAGACCGACGGCGCGCCCCGCATCATGTGCTCGGCGGCCAGGTTCAGGTTCAGGTCGCGCAGCAGCACATTGGTCACCCCGCGCAGGGCAACGTACGACGCGGCCCGGTGCACCCGGGGCTCGATGTCGCGGGCCCGCTGCCGCCGGGCCTGGAACACCTCCTTGACCATCTCCCCGCAGGTCAGCACCAGCGAGCGGGTCAGCCCGAACGGGTCGACGAGGTACGCGCTGACCTCGCGGGTCGGGCCGCGCCGGGCGCCCTTGCGGCTCACCGTGCTCATCGTCAGCAGGCTGGTCGGCGCATCGCCGGAGAAGACGTTGGACAGGCTCACCCCGCCGTCGGCGAGCAGGCCCCGGCCGTCGGTGAAGCCCTGCTCGACGTACTCGGCGTCCTTGGGGTGGTTGGTGACGACGAGGCGGCCGGTCTCCTTCTCCAGCCAGCGGAAGGCGGGCACGTGCGCGCTGGCCCCGTGCAGCAGCCCGGCCTGGCTGGCCGGGGTCGTGGCGGGCAGTTGGGCGTGCCATTCGGCCAGGACGTGGCTGCCCGACCGGATCCAGCGGGTCAGCGTCGGCAGGTTGCCCGCCTGGATCGCCCAGCGGGCCAGCGGGGCCGACAGGCCGTCGATCTGGATCATCACGACGCCGGGGACCGCGCTGGGCACGGCCTCGCGGCGGGTCTTGCTCGTGGTCCGCAGCAGATGCGCCAGCACCGCTGAGTCGTCGCCGGCGGTGACCACCCACATGCCCGCACTGACCAGGACGGAGTAGATCCACGACGCCCAGAACGCGGGCCAGAAGCCGTTCACCTGGATGTGCGGGGCCAGGGACAGGGCCAGGTAGACCAGCACGGCTTGGATCGCCAGCCAGCCCGCCACCACCCCGGCCCAGCCCAGCCGCGCCGCGAACGCGGCCAGCGTCGGCCGTAGCACCGCGGCGGCGAGCGCGAGCAGCACCGCCGCCGCCAGCACGTCCCAGCCGGTGCTCGCGGACAGTCCCGGCGTGACGGCGATCGCGATGCTCAGCGCCGCCCAGTCCAGCAGCAGGACCGGCAGCACCGTACGCAGCCGGGTGCCCGCGCGGCGCAGGCTCAGTTCTGCCACGTCATGCCACGGCCCGGGGCCAGCAGCCGCACCTCGGTGGGCAGTTCGCGGTCGGCGACGGCGTGGGCGAAGGCGCGGGCGGGTTCGTGCATCCGGTCGCGGTAGAAGGGTTGCAGCCCCAGGGGGAGCAGGGTGCCCCAGTGCACGGGCACGGCGTGGCGCGGCCGCAGCAGGGCGACGGCGTCGGCTGCCCGCTGCGGGTTGAGGTGTCCGGGCCCGAGGCTCGGACCCCAGCCCGCCACCGGGATCAGGGCCAGGTCGAGATCGGGACACAGGCCGCGCATCCCTGCGTACAGGTCGGTGTCGCCCGCGAAGTAGACGGCGGTGTCCGCGGACTCGATGAGGTAACCGACCGCGGCGGTCCGGGGCCCGAACGGCTCCCGCTTGCCGTCGTGCGCGGCCGGGGTCGCGGTGATCGTCACCGTGTCGTACGTGTGGGACTCGCCGACCCGCAGCGTGACGATCTGCTGGAAGCCGTGCCGCCGCAGGAAGTCGTAGGCCCCGTCCGGCGCGACGATCCGCACGTTCGGGTCGAGCAGCGCCAGCGAGGCCAGGTCACAGTGATCGTGGTGCAGGTGGGACAGGACGACGACGTCGACGTCGGCGTGGTCGCCCGGCGCCACCGGGGCGGCGACCCGGCGCAGGAACATCAGCCGCCTGCGCAGCATCGGATCGGTGAGCACCCGGACGCCGCCGAGGTCGAGCAGCACCGTCGAATGGCCGAGGAACACCAGCGATGACGTCACGTGGGGTCCTTCCGGCAGGCGACACGTGCCCTTCGAATGTCGCACCGTCCACGCCGTGCCGTGCCGGAAACCCCGCATTGCCGCCTACGAAGCCGCCAGGGCCTACTCCAGCACCAGCAGGCAGGCCCGTGCCCGGCCCAGCTCAGTACTCCCCGGCCGGGATCCGCACTCCGAAGACCCTGCGCAGCGCGACCCGGGCGGCGTGGAAGCCGCACATGCCGTGCACACCGGGTCCGGGCGGCGTGGACGCCGAGCACAGAAACACGGCCGGGTCCGGGGTGGCGTAGGGGACCGGTGCGAAGGTCGGCCGGAACAGCAGCCGCAGACCGTCGCAGCGGCCGCCGGCGATGTCGCCGCCGAGGTAGTTCGGGTTGCGTCGGGCCACCTCGGGCGGCCCGGCGACGGCACGGGCGAGCACCAGGTCGGCGAAGCCGGGCGCGAACCGTTCCAGCTGGGCCTCGATCGCGTGGGTGAGGTTGCCGGTCCAGCCGTTGGGGACCTGGGCGTACACCCAGAACACGTGCGCGCCGTCCGGGGCCCGGGTGGGGTCGCACACGCTGGGCTGCGCCGTGATCAGGAACGGCGGGTCCGGCGCGCCGCCGCGGTGCACGGTCCGCAGCGCGGCGGCGATGTCGGTGTCGTACGGGCCGACGTGCACCGTGCCCGCCCGGCGGCAGGCCGGTGACGTCCACGGGACCGGCCCCGACAGCGCATAATCGATCTTGTACACGGCCGGGCCGGGCCGCGCGCGCAGCAGCCGGTCGCGGTAACGCCGCGGCAGCCGGGAACCCGCCAGCACGGCGAGGTGCTGCGGCGCGACGTCGAGCAGATAAGCCCGTGCTCGCGGCAGCTCGTCGAGACTGGTCACGGGATGCCCGGTGTAGATGCGCCCGCCCAGCTCCCGCAAATAGGAGGCCAGCGCGTCGGCGACGGCCTGCGACCCGCCGCGCGGCAGTGGCCAGCCGACGGCGTGCGCGGCCAGCGCGAACAGCAGTGCGACGCCGCCGGTGGCGGGTGTGTCCAGCGGCGAGGTCGTGTGCGCGGCCATCCCGGCCAGCAGCGCCCGCCCGCGCGCACCCGCCAGGCGGCGCAGCAGGACCGCGGCGGGCAGCGCGGCGGTCGCGCCGAACCGGGCCAGCAGCAGCGGATGGCGGGGCAGCACGCCCAGCGGCGGGCGCAGCACGTCGGGCGCCAGCTCGTCCCAGCGGTCCAGGAACGGTCTGACCAGCCGCCGGTATGGCTCGGCGTCGATCGTCAGCGAGGCGGCCGTCTGTGCCACGGAACGGGCCAGCGTCGCCGCGGTGCCGTCCGGCAGCGGGTGCGCCAGCGCGATGTCCGGATGCAGCCAGCGCAGGCCGTGCTCCGCCAGCGGCCAGGACCGGAACACCGGTGAACCCGCGCCCAGCGGGTGCACGGCGGAGCACGGGTCATGCCGGAAGCCCGGCAGGGTCAGTTCCTCGGTGCGCGCCCCGCCACCGACGGTCTGCGCCGCCTCGTAGACGCTGACCCGCAGACCGGCCTGGGCCAGGGTCACCGCGGCGGCGAGCCCGTTGGGCCCGGCGCCCACCACGACCGCATCGACGTCGTCCACATCGCCACCAGCCGTCCTGTGCTCGGAGCATCAGGTGCGTACCCCGATGCGGAGCCGGTCACACGTGCGGCCGGGGATGCTCAGGGCTGCGGCGGCGGGTTCGCGCCGAACTTCTCCAGGACCTGCCCGGCGTCAGTCTGCAGCGCGCTGGCGAGTTCGACCAGGGCCCGCGCGGCCGCGAGGTCGTCGCCGACCCGGGCCAGGTCCAGGTCGCGGGGGTGGCGGTGGGCCGTGCCCGTGGCCTCCAGCACCGCTCCGTCGCGGCGCAGCCGGGCCACCGCGTACGTGCTGCGCTCCTCGCTGTCCTCTTCGATGTCCAGCTCGATGATCCAGCGCGTCCTGTTCGCCATCCTCCACCTCCGGGTGCGCCTTTCATTCTGCCTCGCGGGCGCGTGCCGGCACGCGCCCGCAGGTCCCGCACGATCGTGCGGGACCTGCGGGCGCCCGGGTCAGGCCGTCACATGGGCGGCGGCGGCACGGGCGGGATGGGTGACGGGGACGGCGGTGCCGGTACAGGCGGCGGCCCCGGCAGCGGCGGCTGAGGCGGCTCCGGCGCCGGTACGGGCGGCTGCATGGGATCGCTCGGATCGGTGATGGTCGACATCTTCTGCCTCCTGCTGACGATGACAGTGCCGTACCCCGGAACCGGACTCCGCGAAACCGGGCCGCCCGGAAGTTCGGCCGCCGTTGGGCGGTATGCGACCGGTTGCGCTGGGTAGGAGGGGAGCACACGAGGAGGTTGAGCGATGTCGCTGCACCCGGAGGAGAAGGCACGTCTCGACGGGCTGGCCGAGTTCACCCGCGCCAGCGATCCGGTCTTCGCGGTCGGGCTGAGCAACGGCGTCGCCTGCCCGCCGGTCGAGTACCGCAGGCGCACCGCCGTGCGGGTCGGCTACGGACTGGCCGTCGCGGCGGTCGGTCTGGCGATCTTCCTACTGCTGGTGGGATGGCTCGGCGGCGGGCTGGTCGCGCTGTTCGCCGCCGCCGGTGCGGGCACGGCCGCCCGGCGCTGCGCGCGGCAGCCCGGACTGCTCGGTCCGGGCCACCGAGGGGTGCAGGACATCCCGGCCTGACGGTGCCGAGCGGTGACATCGCCTCTTTGTCTGTCCCGAAACGATTTCGGCCGATTTTTCTTGCCGCTGTCGCATGCCCATTGACCTCGGGAACTGTCCCGGATGCACGATGGTGATCGATGGCGGTGTATTGCGCACCGGCGCGGCGGTCAGTTTAATCACGGGCGGGTAGGCGTTCGTTCACACCTCGAAGGATGTGATCATGCATCAGCCCGGACGTGTCCGTGCTCTCGCCTGCACCCTCGCCACGGCGGTCGTCTCGTTCGCCGTCGTCGTGCTGGCCGGAGCCCAACCCGCGCAGGCCGCGACGGCCTTCACCTCGACCGCGGTGAGTCAGAACGGCGGCAACTGCGCGACCCTGCCGAACAACAGCACCGCCAACGGCACCCAGCTCATCCAGTCGGCCTGCAACGGCGCAGCCGGCCAGAACCTCACCTTCACGCCGGTGAGCGGGACCGTCGACCAGTACACGGTCGCCACCGCGACCGCCGGCAAGTGCGTGGACGTCAACGGGGCGTCCACGGCCGACAACGCCACGATCATCCAGTGGACCTGCCACAGCAACCCCAACCAGCGGGTACGCCTGGTGCCCGTGGCGATCTCCGGCACGGACAAGACGTTCAGCCTGCAGCCGGTGCACTCGGGCAAGTGCGTCGTGCCCGCGGCGGGCTCGGCGAGCGCCGGTGCCGGACTGGTCCAGCTGCCGTGCGGTTCGGCGACCTCGCGGGTGTGGCGGCTGTCCGGCTACAGCACCGGCGGCACGCCGACCACCCCACCGGAGAAGACCGTACGGGTGTACTGGCTCAAGCCCTCGGACGTGGCGTACGACCAGCGCTGGCCCGACGGCATCGCGAACGTGATGCGGGAGGCGCAGCGCTACTACCGCCAGGAGCTGGGCAGGACGTTCACGCTCAACACCACGGTCGTCGAGGTGGTCAACGGCGACCACGTGAAGTCCTGGTACGAGAACACGCCCAACGGCGGTGACCGCTACTGGTGGTCGGTGTTCAACATGGAGGACGAGCTGCGCCGCAAGCTGTCGCTGCGTGCCCCCGACACCCGCTGGATCAACGTCGGCCTGATCAGCGCGGAAGGGCCCGGCGCGGGCGGTGGCGGCGGTGGCGGCTGGGTGATCCTGTGCCAGCACGACGCGGACGGGGCAGCGGGCGTGAACGGTCCCATGAACCGCTGGTACGGCGGCATGGTGCACGAACTCGGCCACGCGTTCGGCCTGCCCGACGCGGCGTCGACGGACGGCACCCCCATGTCGGCGTCGTTCTACAGCTACCCGAACACCCACTTCAGCCAGGCGCAGAAGACCCAGATCCTCAACGGGCCGTACGGGAGTTTCCTGTCCTGACGGTTCGGGCGGCCGTGCGGATCATCCGCACGGCCGCCGCGACGACAGCGCCGCCACCGGGGACGTGACGCGGGAGCGGGCGGCATGACCGGCGGATTCGGGCGGGCCAGGGTAAGACTGTTCACGTGACTTCGTCGAAGCTGGCGGTGATGAGCGTGATGAGTGACGGTGAGATCGCCCGGTTGCCCACGCCGCCGCGTGGTGAGATCCGGCCGCGGGCGCTGACGGTGCCGAGGCCCGGGGCGGCCGGATGAAGCCCGCGAACGTGCGCATCGCGCAGATCTCCGACCTGCACTTCGGCCGCGACGTCGCCGAGGTCGCCCAGACGCTGCTAGCGGAGCTGCACGAGGCCGCGCCGACGATGATCGCGGTGTGCGGCGACCTGACCCAGCGGGCGCGGGACGCGGAGTTCCGGGCGGCGCGCGCCTTCCTGGACGGGCTGCCCGCACCGGCGCTGGTCGTGCCCGGCAACCACGATCTGCCCGGCTGGCAGGTGTGGTCCCGGTTCACGCGGCCGTGGCGGCCGTGGCGGCGGCACCTGAGCACCGATCCGCGCGGCGCGACCGCGCACACGGCCGACGGGCTGGTCGCGGTGGGCGTCAACACGGCCCGGCAGTGGGGCCCGCATCCCGACTGGTCACGGGGCCGGATCGACGCGGGGCAGCTCGCCGCCATCGAGGCGCAGTTCGATCACGCGCCCGGCGACGACCTGCGCGTGGTCGTCGCACACCACCCGTTCCTGCTGACCGAGGCGGGACTGCACCGGGGCCTGGTCGGCCGGTCGAAGACGGCCCTGCGCCGGCTGCGACGGCGCGCGGACCTGCTGCTGGGCGGGCACATTCATCTGGCGTACAGCGGTGTCGTCGACGGCCTGGTCGTGGCGCAGAGCGGCACGGCCTGCTCCGACCGGCTCAAGGGTGAGCCCAACAGCTACAACCTGATCGAGGCCGACGGCGACCGGCTGTCGGTGACCACGCACCACTGGGACGGCGCGCGTTTCGACACCCGCCGTCGCGCCGACTACGCCCGCGACGGCCACGAATGGACCGTGGCGTCGGACTGAACCCGGGGCGGGTTGACATCCGCGGCTCGGCTATCGATTATCGATACGATCGATAATCGATACTTGGAGGCTCGGTGCGCCGCGACCTGCTGGTGATCTTCCAGTTCCTGTCCTTCCTCGGCTGGCTGTACCTGCTGCTCCAACTGCTGTTCGACGGCTACCGCGTGCTCAACGGCGAGCCGGTGCAGACGACGCTCGTCGGTGGTCCCGAGGCCCCCTGCCGGACCTCGCCGCGGGCGTCTCGCTGGGCCGGGTCGGCGACGCGACCGTGCACCTGGCGCATCCGACCTGGCCGCAGCGATGGCTGTGGCTCGCCGCCACCGCCCCCGGCACGCTGGTGTTGATGACCGCGCTGATCCTCATCAACATCACGGTGCACCGCGCCCGTCACCGCGGCCCGTTCACCGCGGGCACGGTCACACTGCTCCGCCTGACCGCTGTGGTGTTGTTGACGGGCGCCGCCGCCGACCTGGTGGCGGAGAACGCTCGCATCGCGCTCTCCGAGCGGCTCGGCGGCGGTTCGACCAATCTGCTGGGCTACCCCGTCGGGTGGGTCTTCGGCGCCTTCATCTGCTTCGTGGTCGCCGAGATGATCAAACGGGGGGTCTTGCTGTCCCGGGAACTGGAAGCGGTGATCTAGTGCCACCCGAGGATGAGCACGAGGTCGTCGTACACCTCGACCGCCTGCTCGCCGAGCGGTCCATGACCGTCACCGAGCTGTCCGAGGCGGTCGGGATCAGCGTGGCCAACCTCCACGTGCTGAAGAACGGGCGGGCCAAGGCGATCCGCTTCTCGACCCTCACCGCCCTGTGCCGTGCGCTCGACTGCCAGCCCGGAGACCTGTTCACCGTCCCCGGCGAGGTCAGTCGCCCGCCTCACGCAGGCGCGCCCGCTCCTGCTCGATGATCTGGTGCTCGGCGGCGCGGGTGCCCGCGCCGTCGCTCACGTCGACGGCCTGGGCGTTGGCGTCCTTGGCGGCGCTGGGCCGGGCGTACTCGTCGAACAGCGCGGCCTTGCCCGCGACCAGCTCCCGCATGCTGGTGTCCACGGTGTCCTCGGCGATCAGCCGGAACACCTGCACCGGCCGCACCTGGCCCATCCGGTGGCAGCGCGCGATGGCCTGCTCCTCGGTGCTGGGCTTCCACTGCGGCTCGACCAGGATCACCACCGACGCGGTCTGCAGGTTCAGGCCCACCCCGCCGACCTCGATCTGGCTGACCAGCACCGCCGGGCGGCGGCTGGCGGTGAACGCGTCGATGACCTGCTGGCGCTGCAACGGTGGCGTCGAGCCGGTCAGCGGGCCGTGCGCGCGGCTGCCCAGCGCCTCGGCGACCGCGGCGAGCACGTCGCGGAAGTAGGAGAACACCAGGACCTTGTGCCCCCCGGCCAGGGCCTCGGCCGTGATCTCGCGGATGTGGTCGAGTTTGGTCGACGTCGCCGCCGGGTCGCCGAACGTGGCCCGGCGCATCGTCATGAACCGCCCCTCCCACACCGCCTTGCGGTAGGTGGTCAGCTCGTCCGGGGCCAGGGTCACCGGCTGCACGGTCTCGATCCGGCCGGGTAGCTCGCCGAGCACGTCGGACTGGTTACGGCGCAGGTACACCGGGGCGATGGCGGAGCGGAACGCGTCGGGCGTGGTCGCCGCGGCCGCCTCGCGGGCGACGTCGGGGTTGACGTGCTCGGTGAGCACCGCGAACTCCTCGACCCGGTTCTCCAGCGGGGTGCCGGTCAGCAGCGCGACCCGCTCGGCCCGCTCGATGAGACGGCGGCCGTGCCGGGTGCGCTTGGCGTCCGGGTTCTTGATGTAGTGGGCCTCGTCGAACGCCGCCATGGCGACCCTGGTGTCGCCGAGGTCGAGCCGCTCCAGGGCCGTGTACGCGGTCACGCCGACGCCGCCCTTGGCCCGCCACACGGCAGTGTTCTTGGCGGTGTCGTTGCCGTACAGCAGGCGCGGGGTCAGTTTGCAGTGGCGGCGGATCTCGTGCATCCAGTTGCCCGCCAGGCTCGGCGGGCAGACCACCAGGAAGTGCCGCTCGCCCTGCGCGGCCAGGTGGCACATGACCGCCAGCGTCTCTACGGTCTTACCCAGCCCCATCTCGTCGCCGAGGATCACCCGCCGTTGCACGATCATGAACCGGGCGCCGAACGACTGGTAGCCGCGCAGCGTCGAGTTCAGCAGGCTGGTGTCCAGCCGCAGCTCGTCGATGCGGGCGGCGTCGTCGGCCGACAGGCGACCGTCCGGGCCGCTGCCGGTCCGCTCGCCGGTGACCTCGGCCAGCAGCGTCAGGTAGGTCGCGGCGTCGCTCTGGTACTTGCGCCACAGCTGGGTGTCGGTCGGCTCGCGGTCCAGGGCGGTGGCGGCGGCGAGCATCCGGGTGCGGGCGGCGTCGAGCTTCGGCGAGCGCAGCGCCGTCTCCAGCGCGTGCAGCGCCGCGACGTCCTCCTGGCGGCCCTGCCGGCCGCGGAACAGGCTGCGCCAGCGGCTGTTGGCCCGCCGGGCGGCGTCGATGCTGCCGGTGAGGGCGGCGTGCAGTTCGCCGGTCCGGCCGAGTACGGGACGCACCCGGCGGCGGACCAGCGCCAGCCGGTGCAGCGAGCGCAGCAGGTGCGTGTCGCCGGGGGAGCGGCGGTCGGGATCGGGGCGCAGCACCGTGTCGGCTTCGACAGACGCTGACAGGGCCTCGATCGCGGCCTCGATCTGGCCGACGGTGGTCCGCCCGATGCCGGGGACCTGGTGCAGCTGGTGCCGCCGGGTGATGAGCTGGCCGACCGTGGTGAAACCGGCCGCCCGCAGCGGCCCGAGGCGCAGCTTGCCGTCGGCGGTCTCCCGCAGGCGCGCCAGGTCGGCCTGGTGCAGGCGCTCCTCCAGCAGCTGCCTGCGGTGGCTCGCGGCCAGCTCGCGGATCTCGGCGACGAGGCCCGGCTCGGCGTCGAGCAGCGTCCGGGCCACCCGCTGCGTGTCGGCGGCTTCGGTGACCAGGGCACGCGCCTCACGGCTGCGGGCAGCGGCGACCATCGTGACCTCGTCTCCCTTCTGCCGCGCCAGGACGGCACGGCCACGGACTCTACGTGCCGCGGGCCCGTCCGGTGGCCGAGCCCCGAGCGCCGCCGCACCGGCTTCGCCGGCGCTCACGGCCTGCCGTTCGCCATCCCCATGCCCACCGGGCCGCGCCGTCACGCCTGGGTCAGGGCTGTGCGGGTACGCGCCGATGGCGCTGACGCGGCACGTGGACTGTGCCGCGTCAGCGGTCACTCAGCGGCGGAAGGCGGTGTCCGCCAGGTGCGGGCGTACGGCGGCGCGGGTCGTGGCGGGCTGCTCGCCGCACAGTTGCGCGGTCAGCATCGCGAAGGTGGCGTCGGCGATCGGGTCGGGCTGTCCCGGCGCGACGTAGTGGGTCATGTTCTGTGCGACGGTGACCTGGCGGCGGCCGTCGGGGCTGTGCCAGGAGATCGTGGCGTGGCCGAGCACGAGGCCGTCGTGGCCCCAGACCAGCCCGCACGGCAGCGCGTTGGAGTACAGGCCGAGGCCGTAGCCGCCGTACTCGGGCGCGCCGGGCACCCACGGCACGGTGGTCTGCATCTGGGCGAGCTGGGCGGGCCGCAGCAGCCTGCCGGTCAGCAGCGCCCGGTAGAACGTGTTGAGGTCACCGGTGGTGGACACGATCTCCCCGGCGGCCCACGCCCAGGACATGTTGTAGTCGGCGAAGTCGGCCAGCACGCCGTCGTACCAGGGGATGTAGGCGGCGGCGTGCGGGCCGTGGATGCGCTCGCCGGTGCCGGGCAGGTAGGTCTCGCGCAGGCCCAGCGGCCGGATGATCCGCCTGCTGATCTCGTGGGCGACGGTACGCCCGGTGACCTTCTCCAGGATCATTCCGGCGAGCACGTAGTTGGTGTTCGAGTAGTTCCAGGTCGCGCCCGGGGCGTTGGTCGGGGGCTGGCCGAGCCCGATCGCGGCCAGTTCGGCCGGGGTGAACGTACGGTGGCGGTTCTCCTCCAGCGAGGCGTCGGTGGCGAAGATGACGTGGTCGTAGTCGGCGATGCCGCTGGTGTGGTTGAGCAGCATCCGGACGGTGACCCCGTCGACGGCGTACGCCGGAAGGTAGCGGCCCAGCGGCGCGTCGAGCCGCAGCCGCCCCTCCCCGGCTAGCTGGAGCAGCACGGTGGCGGTGAAGGTCTTGGTGATGCTGCCGACGCGGTGGCGCATGCCGGGCCGGGTCGGCGCGCCGGTGGTGACGTCGGCCACTCCGGCGGCTGCGGACTGCCGGTGGCGGCCGTCGGCGGCCTGGGCGAACACGCCGGGCATACCGGCGGCGGTGATCGCTTCCAGTTGCGGGCGCAGGGTCGAGCCGGTGGCGGCCCCGGCGGGTGCGGCCCCGGCCAGCAGGGCGAGCGCGACGGCGGCGCCGAAAGCGGCACGGATGGGCGTTCTGGACATATTTCCCTCCCCTTTGGACAGAGTCCATGGTGTCCGACGCCGGTTGCCGTGCCGTCGGTCCGGCGAGGGACGCTGTTGTCGGTCTCGGGGTGGACCCGTTCTCGTCCTGGCGGTGGACGCCGGGCTTGCCCCCGCCGAGCACACTGTGCGGATGGGCAATGTGATCACCGATGGTGAGATCGTCGTGTCCGGCTTGACCAAGCACTACAAACAGGTCAAAGCCGTCGACGGCCTCTCGTTCACCATCCAGCCGGGTCGGGTGACCGGCTTCCTCGGACCGAACGGCGCAGGCAAGACCACCACGTTACGAATGATCCTGAATCTGGTGTCGCCCACCGCGGGCACCGCGACGATCGGCGGCTCCCGCTACGCCGACCTCGCCGAGCCGCTGCACGCGGTCGGTGCGGTGCTGGAGGCCTCCAGCGCGCACAAGGGCCGCACCGGCCGCAACCACCTGCGGGTGGTCTGCGCCGCGGCGGGCCTGCCGGACTCCCGCGCCGACGAGGCGCTGGAACTGGTCGGGCTGACCCCTGCGGCCAAGCGCAAGTTCAAGGGCTACTCGCTGGGTATGCGCCAGCGGCTCGGCATCGCCGCCGCGATGCTCGGCGACCCGCGCGTGCTCATCCTCGACGAGCCCGCCAACGGCCTGGACCCCGAGGGCATCCGCTGGATGCGCGACCTGCTCCAGAAGCTCGCCGGTGAGGGCCGCACCATCCTGGTCTCCAGCCACCTGCTCTCGGAGATGGAACTGCTGGCCGACGACGTCGTCATCATCGCCGCGGGCCGGCTCGTGGCGCAGGGCACCGTGGCCGAGGTGATCGGCAAGGCGGGCACCGCGGGCACGGTACGCGTCCGCACGCCCCACCCCGACACGCTGCTCGGCGCGCTCGACGGCATCGGCAGCAGCCACGGCGACGACGGCGCGCTGCTGCTGACCGGGGTCACCGCCGAGCAGGTCGGCGACGCCGCGCTGCGCGCCGGGGTGGCCATCCACGAGCTGGTCACCGAACGTCCCGACCTGGAGCGCGTCTTCCTCGACCTCACCGCGGGCAAGGAGGCGATCCGATGAGGCTCATCCGCAGCGAGTTCCTGAAGATCCGTACGACCAACGTGTGGTGGCTGTTCGCGCTCGGCGCGATCGGCCTGCTCGTGCTGGCGTTCGCGATCAACGCGCTGAACATGCACTTCGGCGTCCTGCAGCCGCCCGCCGAGGCGGGCCAGCAGATGGACCCGGAGTCGGCGGCGGCGCTGGCGGCGCTGGCCGAGCCCGTCGCGCTGACCTCCTACATGGTGACCTCGGGGCAGTACTTCGGCCTGATGTTCGTCATGCTGCTGGGCATCATCACGGTCACCAACGAGTTCCACCACCAGACCGCGACGACGACGTTCCTGGCGACCCCGCACCGGACCTCGGTCATCCTGGCCAAGGCCGCGGCGGGCAGCATCTTCGGCCTCGTGCTGTGGCTCGTCACGACGGCCCTGACGGTGCCCGCGACCGCGATCTTCCTCAACGCCGAGGGCGTCACCCCGATGCTGGGCGACGGGGACGTCATCCGGGCTGTCCTGCTCAACGGCCTGGCGTACGCGCTGTGGGCGCTGATCGGCATCGGCATCGGCGTGCTCATCCGCAGCCAGATCGGCGCGACCATCACCGCGATGGTCGTCTACACCGTCGGCACGGTCGCGGTGTCGATCATCATCAACGTGCTGACCAACCTGCTGGACTGGGACTGGCTCGCCGACGTCCAGTGGGCCATGCCGTCCCTGGCGTCGGGCCTGATGACCAGCGGCACCAGCCTGCCCGGCCAGCCGGACTACTGGGTCGGCGCGCTGGTGCTGGTCGGCTGGGCGGTGGTCACCGGCCTCGTCGGCACCCTGCTGACCCGCAGCCGCGACGTGTCCTGACCGGATGATGCGGGGCCCGCGCCGGCGACGGCTGCGGGCCCTGTGTCGTTTCCGGCTCACCACCACGACTTTTGTCGATCTATCTAAAAGTTCGAACATTTGCAGTAGAAGATATGGACACGGTGTGGGAAAGCTCGTAACGTGTGCGACACCCAGCCGAGTCTGACTTGATCAACAGTCGTTCGGCCCGGTGCGTCATCGTTCCGGTAGCCGTCGGCGCACCCGCGATGACGTCTCGATCCTCACGAATCGGAGACCGCCATGGCAGGCCATTCGCGTCGCTCGGTCATCGCCGGCGTGGCCGTCGCGGGTGCGACGGCGCTGGTGGCGGGCTGCTCCGGCGGCGGCGAGGACCCTCCGGCGGCGCAGCCGCTCGCGGGTGGCGGCCCCGGCCAGAACACGGCACCCGGCAGGCGCGTGGTGATCGGCTTCTCCGCGCCGGCGGCTGATCACGGCTGGCTGGCGGCGATCACCAACAACGCCCGGCGGCAGGCGCGGGCCTTGCCCGACGTCGAGTTCAAGATGGTCGCGTCGGGGGCGAACGCGGGTGCCCAGCGTGCCGCGCTGTCCACGCTGATCGCCGAGCGGCCCGACGTGATCGTCGTGCTGCCGCACGACGGCAAGGAGTTGAACGCGTTCGGGGTGGAGGCCATGCGGGCCGGTGTGCCGGTGGTCAACCTCGACCGGGCCTTTCCCGACCCCGCGGCGTTCCGGCTGCAGATCAAGGGCGACAACTACGGCATGGGCGTGGCAGCCGCCCGGCACATCATCTCCCGGCTGCGGACGCGCAAGGTGGAGCAGCCGGTGATCGCCGAGATCGCCGGGCTGGACTTTCTGGAGCTGACCCAGGAGCGGTCCCGCGGGTTCAGGGACACGCTGGCCGCGGCGGGGATGTCGGTGGCCAACCGGCGCGCGGCCGCGTTCACGGCCGACTCGGGCCAGCGCGAGGCGGCCCACCTGCTGCAGGCGCTGCCACACCTGCACGCCGTGTGGAACCACGACGACGATCAGGGTGTCGGGGTGCTGGCCGCCGTCGAGGCCGCCAAGCGCGGCGAGTTCTTCATGGTGGGCGGGGCCGGATCGCGGCAGGCGATGCAGACGATCCAGGCGGGCGGCACAGTGCTGGAGGCCACCGTCACCTACAGCCCGTCCATGGCGTCGTCGGCGATCCTGCTGGCCAGGCTGATCGCGCAGGACCGGGGGCTGGCGGACCTGGCCGAGTTCGAGGTCCCCCGGCAGCTCGTGCTGGCGGCGGAGACGGTGACCCGCGACAACGCCGACGACTACCTCCACTTCGGATTCTGAGGCCTGTCCTACCGGTGGCATCTTTTGCATGATCGGGCAGAAGTTGAGCTGGTTTCGGCGAAACCTCTGGACGCCATCGATCAGAGCCCATAACCTCACGACGACTTCGCATCGTCAGACACCGGCGTGATCGGCGCACGCCCTGTCGGTACTCGTACTGCAGGAAGAGAGCACCGATCCATGCGCCGTTCCGCCATGCCCGCACCCGGGAGCGCCGGCAGTGCCTGTCACTGACCAGCCCGCCGCCCGGCTCTGGACCAAGCCGGTGCCCGTGCCGCACCGCAGGCCCCGGCGCAGCATCCTGCACCGGGAGAGCGTCGCCGGATACCTGCTGCTCACCCCCTGGCTCACCGGGCTCGCCGCGATCACGATCCTGCCGGTCCTGTACTCGCTGGCCCTCAGCTTCACCGACTACAACGTCATCACCGGCGAGCTCGACTGGATCGGGCTGGCCAACTACGAGCGCATGTTCACCGCCGACCCCCGGTACTGGCGCTCGGTCCAGGTCACGGTCGTATTCGTCGCGGTGTCCGTGCCGCTCAAACTGGGCCTCGCGATGGCGGTCGCCGCGCTGCTCAACGGCCGCCGCCGCGCGGCGGGCACGCTGCGCGCCATGGTCTACCTGCCGTCGCTGCTCGGCGTCAGCGTCGCCCTGGCCATCACCTGGCGCACCATGTTCGACAGCGGCGGCGCCGTCAACCAGGTGCTCGGCGTCTTCGGCGTGCCGGACCGGTCCTGGGCCACCGAACCCGACACGGCGCTGGCGACCCTGATCCTGCTCGCCGCCTGGCAGTTCGGCGGACCCATGGTGATCTACCTGGCCGCCATGGGGCAGATCCCCACCGACTACGCCGAATCGGCCCGGCTCGACGGCGCGGGCCGGTGGCGGATCCTGCGCAGCGTGACCCTGCCCGCCCTGAGCCCGGTCATCCTGCTCACCGTGGTCATGGAGACGATCGCGGCGTTCCAGGGCTTCACCGCCGCGTTCGTGTTCGGCGACGGCGGCGGCGGACCCGGCGATGCGACCCTGACGTACACGCTCTACCTGTACCTGCGCGGCTTCGCCGGCCTGGAGATGGGCTACGCCTCGGCGATGGCCTGGGTGTTCCTGGTCGCGGTCGGCGCCCTCACCGCGCTCATCTTCTGGACCAGCCGCTGGTGGGTCCACTACCCCGGAGGACGCCCGTGAGCCTGCCCGTCGCGACGCCGGGCACGGGCCGCCTCGCCCGCGCCGCGACCGTCACCGTCCTGGTCGTGGTCCTGCTGGTCCTCGCCTACCCGCTGCTGTGGATCCTGGCGTCGTCGCTGCGCTCGGCGGGCGAGACGGCGACCGGGATGAGCCTGTGGCCGCAGGAGTTCACCTGGTCCAACTACGCCGCGGGCTGGTCGGGGATCAACGGGGTCGGCTTCGGCCGGTTCTTCCTCAACAGCACCGTGGTCGCCGTCGGAGCGGTGACGGGCAACGTCGTCACCTGCCTGCTGGCCGCTTTCGCCTTCGCCCGGCTGCGGTTCCCGCTGCGCCGCTTCTGGTACGCGATCGTCATCGGCACCCTGCTGCTGCCGCAGCACGTCCTCATGGTGCCGCAGTACATGATCTTCCGCGAGCTGGGCTGGCTGAACACCCCGCTGCCCCTGATCGTCCCGAAGCTGCTGGCCGCCGACTCGTTCTTCATCTTCCTCATCGTGCAGTTCCTGCGGTCGCTGCCGGAGAGCTACGACGAGTACGCCCGCGCCGACGGCGCCAGCCCATGGCAGCTGTTCCGTCACGTGATCCTGCCGCTGAGCCGCCCCGCGATCACCGCCACCGCGATCCTGACGTTCATCTGGACCTGGAACGACTTCTTCCCCCAACTGGTGTACCTGCCGATGGTCGAGGACTCCACCGCGCCGTCCGGGCTGCACCAGTACGCGGTCGCGGGCGGGCTCAGCGCCCCGGGGCCGATGTTCGCCATGGCCGTGCTGTCGCTGCTGCCCGTGCTGCTGTTCTTCGTCGCGTTCCAGCGCCACCTGACGTCCTCGGCCGCACCGGGCCGGATGGCAGCGAACCTGTCCCGCCAGCGAGCCCGCCGCTAGGGAGGGCGCGGCAGGTTCGCTGCGGCTCAGCCGTGGATCGCCGCGCTCGGAGCAGGTTCACCGGATCGGGCGGCGGTGTAGACGACGGTCAGCCGCGGGTCCTCGACCCGCCCGCCCAGGTCGTCGACGAGTCCGGCGAGCCGGGACAGGAACTGCTCACGGTCGCCGGGGGACAGCTCGGCGATGTTGGGAAACGTCGACCACAGGTCGCGCGCGCTCTGCGGGGTCAGCACCTGCTGCCAGGAGATCACGTCCACCGTGACGTCCCCGAACCACCCGCCCGAGGTCAGCTGACGCCGCCACCGGTCGGTGTCCAGCATGTACGAACGGCTCTGCCGGTAACCCGCCTCGGCGGGCAGCAGATCGCGATACACCGCGTCGAGCCGGTCCCGGAAGACCGTCGGCCGCTCGACGTCGCCGAAATCGGTCCACCACACGGCCAGCCATCCGCCCGGCCGGACCAGCTCGCCGATCTTGCCGGTCGAGGTGACCGGATCGAGCCAGTGCAGCGCGGTCGCCGCGACCGCCAGGTCGAACGGGCCGGTGAGGGCGGCCGTCTCGAAGTCGGAGATCGTGACGTCGAGCCGGTCGCCGCCGTGCTCGGCGGTGAGGATCGCGGCCAGGTGCTCGCCGGGTTCGACCGCGACGACGTGCGCACCGGCGGCCAGCAGCGAACCGGTCGCCAGGCCGTTGCCCGCGCCGATCTCCAGCACCCGTACGCCCGGCCGCAGCCCGCAGCGCTCGGCCAGGATCGTGAACACCTCACCGGGGTACGGCGGGCGGCCGCGATGGTAGACGCTCGCACCCGCGTTGAACGACATCCGGCGGTGGGAAGGCGGGGTCGGCCCGCTGCTCGCACTGTCATCTGGCATGAAACCATCCTGACCGGATCCGGCAGGCCATGGCACGCACCCCGAGCCGCCAGGAGTGTCGAGTGGGCGAGACGATCACCCGATGCCCGGAGCCGGAGCTCCGGCGTGCAGGAGAGGACTAGCGTGGGATCCATGCCGGAACGTCACTCGCACTGCTCCTACTGCGGCAGCGCCTACGCCGCCGACCTGGCCTGGCCACGCCGGTGTGAGGCCTGCGAGCAGGTCAGTTACGTGAACCCGGTGCCGGTCGCCGTCGCCGTGCTGCCGGTCGGCGACGGGCTGCTCGGCGTGCGGCGGGTCATCCCGCCCGGCGCGGGACGGGTGGCGCTGCCCGGGGGCTTCATCGACCTCGGTGAGTCGTGGCAGGAGGCCGTGGTCCGGGAGCTCCGGGAGGAGACCGAGATCCGAGCCGACGCCGGTGACGTGACCCTCTACGACACCCTGAGCGCTCCGGACGGCACGCTGCTGGTGTTCGGGCTGCTGCCGCGCCGCGAGGTCGCCGACCTGCCCGCGCCGGTCGCCAACGCGGAATCGGCGGGCTGGGAGCTGGTCACCGCCGCCACCCCGCTCGCCTTCAGCCTGCACACCGCGGTCGCAGCCCGCTACTTCGCCGCGCTCGCCGCCTGAGCGACGTCTGGCAGACGCCGCCGGGACGGTGCCCACCAGCCGTCGCCGTCGATCCGGACGGCCGGGCAACCATCGGGACGCCTGAACCGTGGTAGGACCGTGACGGACCCGAGTAAGGCAATGACGAGCGCGGACGCGGCGTACGTGGCCTTCGTCGAGACTGCCTGGCCGCGACATCTGCGGCTGGCGCTGCTGTTGACAGGCGACCGGTGGCAGGCCGAGGAACTGCTCCAGGACAGTCTCGTGAAGTTGTACGAGCGGTGGCGGCGGCTGTCGCGCACCGACGACCTCCACGCGTACCTGCGCAAGGTGCTGGTGAACAACCACACCTCGCTGTGGCGACGGCGACGGCGCGAGAACCTGGTCGCCGACGTGCCCGAACACGCCGTCGCGGACGGCCCGGCCGGGCCGGACGCGCTGGTCCTGCGCGACGCGCTGCGGGCGCTGCCACCCCGGCAACGCGCGGTCGTGGTGCTGCGCCACTACGAGGACCTGCCCGAACGCGAGGTCGCCCAGGTGCTCGGCTGTGCCGTCGGCACCGTGAAGAGCCAGCACGCCAAGGCGATCGCCAAGCTCCGGCAGGCGATGACCGACGTCGCACCCCACTTCGAGAAGAGCAGGTGATCCCGTTGTACGACATCGACGAGCAGCTTTCGCACGGCATGCGCGAACTAGCCGCGACCGGACCCGAGTCGACGCCGCCCACCGGGCTGCTGCTGGCACGGGGACAGCGGGCACGCCGCCGCCGGACGGCCCTGACGGCCACCTCGCTGGCCCTGGTCGCCGTCGGCGCCGTCACCGGGGTGGCCGTGGCGAACCGCCCGGCGGCTCCGGCGGTCACGGCCGACCCGACCTGGGTCAGCGCCCCCGGCACGTCGCCGGAACTGGAGCTGGTCGCCGCGATCACGAACAGCCAGAACATCAGCTTCCGCCTGCGGACCACGGCCGGGAGCAGGGGGAACGGCGGCAAGGTAGAGGCGTCGGCGAATCCCGGGTCGGGTGTCACCGTCACCGCCTTCGATCCCGCCACCGCGAACGGCTACCTGCGTGGCGGCGGTCCGGTGCCGTTCGAGATGCGCCTGGTCGACGGCGTGCGCTACGACAATTACGGCCGGGGATGGCGGCAGCACATGGGCAGGCACCGGACGCTGGCCACCGACTCGGACGAGTTGCGCGGGCAGCTCAGCCTGACCGCCGACGCGGGACAACTGCTGAAGGCGCTGCGTGAGGGCGAGGCCCGAGTGACCAAGACCGGGGCGGCCACCTACCGCTTCGAGTCGACGCGGCCGGTGACCGGCGGCACGGCGAAGCTGGTCGGGGACATCACCGTCGGCGGTGACAAGCGGATCGCACGGATCGCGTACGACTGGGCGCTGACCGACAGGAGTGGCCACGTCAGCGGCAACACGGCGGTTCTGGAGTACTCCGGCTACGGCGAACCGGTGATCGTCGAGCGGCCCGCCCACGCGGAACTCGTTCCCTGACAGCCGTGACAGGAACCGCAGCCGCCCCGCGACCGTGCGTCGGGGGCGGCTGCGGTCGGTCAGTGCGGTGACCCGGTCACGGTGCCCGTGGTGCGGGCCTGCTCGGCGGCCCAGACCACCCGGTGGCTGGCCAGGCTCGCGGCCGCGTCGGAGTGCAGCACGGACGCGTCGCCGGTCGCCACGGCTTTGAGGAAGGCGTCCATGATGCCCTCGTCACCGCCGCCGTGGCCGTCCCCGGCGGTGCCGCCGGCGAGCGTGCCGGTGTCGACGGTGTGCTGCTCGCCGGTGCGGAAGTCGGTGACGTGCAGCAGGCGGCCGTCGCCGTCGACGTAGCCGTGGGTGCCGAACAGTCGGGTGCGCCGGTGCTCCATCGGGGTGAACGCGGTCATCGTGAACGTGCAGGTCGCCCCGTCGGGGAACTCCATCGTGACGACCTGGTGGTCGACGACGTTGTTGTCGCTGCCGTAGACGCAGCGCCCGTAAGGCCCGGTGCGCAGCGCGGCGTCGATGCCCGCCTCGGTGTGGTCGGTGGTGACCGCCGACAGGGGCCAGAACTCGCGGGCCGGGTCGCCCAGGCAGGAGCGGTAGAGCCGGGGCGCGGAGTACGGGCAGGTCCGTTCGAGCGGGCAGTCCAGGCAGTTGTCGGCGGCTTCGGCGGGGCGCTGCTCGGGCCGGAAGTGCGCGAGACCGCCGAACGAGCTGACCCGGCTGGGTGTCGCGCCGACCAGGTACAGCAGCCAGTCGATGTCGTGGCATGACTTGGTGAGCAGCAGCGGCGCGGAGGTGTCGGCGTTGTTCCAGTGCCCGCGTACGAACGAGTGCGCGAAGTGCCACCAGCCGATCGGCTCCAGGTGCTGGACGTTGACCAGCTTGCCGATCGTGCCGCCGTCGAGCAGCGCTTTCAGCGCCCGCGTGTAGGGCGTGTAGCGCAGCACGTGGCAGACGGCGAGCATGACCCCGGCGGCGTCGACGGCGGCGGCGATGCGCAGCGCGTCGGGTTCGGTGGTCGCCATCGGCTTTTCCAGGAGTATGTGGTAGCCCAGTCCGGCGAAGGCCACGGCCGGGTCGGCGTGCATCCGGTCCTGGGTCGCGATGACCGCCGCGTCACCTAGCCGCCCGGCGGCGGTGAGCTCGGCCCAGTCGGTGAACACCTGGTCGGGGGGCACGTCGAACTCGGCGGCGAAGGCCGCGCGGCGGGCCGGGTCGGGCTCGGCGACGGCCACCACGCGGGCCGCCCCCGTGGCGGCCGCGCGGCGGGCGTATCCGATGCCGCGCAGCCCGGCCCCTGCCACGACCAGCCGCACTCCGTCAACTGTCATCCTGGCCGTCCCGTGGGTCGTCACTTATGAAGGTCTCCATAATAAGTAACATCACTGCGCGGTATGCGAAAGGGGCAGGTGGTGGCCGAACAGCTCGCGGGCGGGGACCTCTCACGGTTGCGGCAGCTCAACGCGCTCGCGGTGGTGCGTGTACTGCGCGGTCGGTCGGCGCTGACCCTGACCGAGCTGTCCCGCGAGACCGGCTTGTCCCGGCCGTCCACGCAGGACGTGGTGTCGCAGCTCCAGCACCAGGGCTGGCTGGAGGAGGTGCGGCCCGAGCCGGGGGTGATGGGCCGCCCGGCGCGGCGCTACCGGTTCCGCTCCGACGCCGGCTGGGTGCTCGGCGTCGACGTCGGCGGGCACACCGTCCGGGTGCTGGCCGCCGACCTGGACGGCGACGTCGGGCACGCGGTGCGCGTCGCCGTGGCGATCACCGCGGGCCGCGCCGAACGCCTGGCCGCCGTCGATGCCGCGGTCGCCGAGTGCCTGGCCGGGGCCGGGCTGACCGGTGCTGACATCTGGGCAGCCACGGTCGGCACCAGCGGGCTGGTCGACGCGGCGGGCCAGGTGGTGCTGTCGGTGGCGTACCCGCAGTGGACCGGTGTGCGGCTGGCGAAGCACGTGGAGCGGTTGGTCGGCGGGGCTGTGCTGGTGGACAACGACAGCAGGCTCGCGGCCCTGGCCGAGACGTGGCGGGGCGTGGCGCGCGACGCGGCGCACGTGGTGTACCTGCTGGCAGGCCTGCGTACCGGTGCCGGCCTGATCGTCGACGGCCGGCTGCACCGCGGGTTCGGGCGGGCCGCGGGCGAGATCGGGGCGCTGCCCGAGCTGGGCTGGATCCGCGCGCCGGAGCTGCTGCGGGGGTGGACCGGGGTGCCCGCCGGGACCGACCCCGACGACGTGGCCGGGCTCGTCTTCGCCGCCGCGCGCGAAGGTGACCGTACGGCCGCCGCCGTAGTGGGCCGGTACGCCAGGGAGCTGGCGCTGGGCGCGGCGGCCCTGGTCCTGGCGCTCGACCCGCAGCTGGTGGTGCTCGGCGGAGGCTTCTCCCGTTCGGCTGACGTGCTGCTCGGCCCGCTGCGCCGGGAGATCGAGCAACGGTGCGTACGCCTCCCGGAGATCGTCGCTTCGACGCTCGGCGACGACGCGGTAGCCCTCGGGGCGGTGAAACTGTCACTGGACCATCTGCGCGAGCACCTGTTCGACCCGCGCACCGGGCTGGCGTCACCTGTCCCACCCGCGCGTCGACTCATCGCGTAGCGCCGGGGAGGCCGCCTCGTCGGCTGGACCTCCCCGGCGCTCGGGATCAGCAGCGCTTGAAGCTGCCGTGGTCGTTCAGGTGGTCGTCGAAGACCCAGCCGTAGGTCTCCGTGCCGGCGATGCGTACGTGCGTCCAGGTGTTGCCGGACTCGTTCGTGGTGAAGCAGTGGTAGTACAGCATCGTGCTCGCGCCGACGGTGCGCACCGTGCCGCACGACTCGTGCGGGCCGCTGCGGATCGGCGAGGAGTCCAATGTGTATCCGGAATCACTGTCCTTATTGGACCACGAGTGGCTGCCGCAGTTAGCCGAGGCGGGTGCGGCGAGCGCGGTGACCGTACCGGCCACCACCAGCGGAATCGCGGCCGCTGCGGTGAGAAGACGACGCTTCATGAGACCTCCTGGGGTCCGGGCTTGGTCTGACGTCGTCGATATTGGCGGTCGACCGTGTGCGCAACATGTGGTTAATCTTTGTTCCCGCTGTATTCGCTGGTGAAAAGTTGCGGCCTGGGGGCTTGATGAGGTTTCGCGTACTCGGGCCGGTGGAGGTCAACGACGGGACGGCGTGGCTGTCGGCGGGTCCGGCCAAGGCGCGGGCCCTGCTGGCCGCGCTGCTGGTCGACGCCGACCGGATCGTCGGGGTCGACCAGCTCTCCGACCGGTTGTGGGGGCAGTCCCCGCCCCGCACGGCCGCCAACCAGATCCACGGCTACGTCGCCAGGCTGCGCCGCGCCCTGGCCGACGCCGACGGGCGGGTGCTGATGACCCGGCCGCCCGGCTACCGCCTCGCCGTCGCACCGGCCGATCTGGACGCCGACCTGTTCACCGCGGGTGCCGCGGCGGGCACGGCGGCGCTGCGCTCCGGTGACCCGGCGAGCGCGTCGACCCTGCTCACCCAGGCCCTCGCGCACTGGCGCGGCCGGGCGTACGCCGACGTGCCACCCGCCGCCGCGGTGGCCGCCGAGGCGGGTCGCCTGGAGGAGGAGCGGCTCGCCGCACTGGAGGCCCGCATCGACGCCGACCTGCTGTGCCACCGCCACCCCCAGCTCATCGGCGAGCTGACGCTGCTCGTCGAGGAGCACCCGTTCCGCGAACAGCTGTGGCACCACCAGATGCTGGCCCTGTACCGCTGCGGCAGGCAGGCCGACGCGCTCAACGCCTACCAGCGGCTGCGCACCCTGCTCGACGAGGAACTGGGGGTGGTTCCCAGCGCGCCGCTGCGCGAGCTGCACCAGCGGATCCTGTCCACCGACCCGGCCCTGGACGCGCCGTCGCCACCCGCGGTCGCGTTGGGGGCGGCTCCGCACCACCCGACGATCGTGCCACGGCAGCTGCCCGCCGCCTGCGGGGCGTTCGTCGGGCGGTCGGGGCAGCTGCGCGAACTCGACCTGCTCGCCGGGCGGCCGGGCGCGCTGGCGGTCATCAGCGGAACCGCCGGGGTCGGCAAGACCTCGCTGGCCGTGCACTGGGCCCACCGCAACGCCGACCGCTACCCCGACGGGCAGCTGTATGTGAACCTGCACGGGCACGATCCCGCGCGCGCCGCGACGAGCCCGGTCAGCGCGCTGCACGGACTCCTTGAGGCGCTGCTTCCCGCCGGTGAGCGCATACCCTTCGAGGAGCAGGCCAAAGCCGCCCTGTACCGCAGCCTCACCGTGGACCGGCGGCTGCTGGTCGTGCTCGACAACGCCCGTGACGCCGAGCAGGTGCGCCCGCTGCTGCCCGCGGCACCGGGCTGCCTCGTGATCGTCACCAGCCGGGACCAGATGCAGGGCCTGGTAGCGGGGGAGGCGGCGCACTCGCTGACCCTCGACGTCTTCTCCGCCGCCGACGCGCACCGGCTGCTCGTACACCGGCTGGGCCGGGACCGGATCGACGCCGAGCAGACCGCGGTGGACACGCTCATCGCCAGGTGTGCCGGGCTGCCGCTGGCGCTGGCGGTCGTCGTCGCACACGCGGCGACCTACCCCTCGTTCTCCCTCGCCGAGCTGGCCGCCGAACTCGACGGCGACGCCCGCCTGAACGCGCTCGACCGCGGCGACCTCGCCACCGACGTACGGGCCGCGTTCGCCTGCTCGATGCGCACCCTCAGCGAGGGCGCGGGCGAGCTGTTCCGCCGCCTGTCCCTGCATCCCGGCCCGGACATCTCCCTGGCGGCCGCCGCCGCGATCGCCGACGCGCCCCCGGCGGCGGCCCGTACGCTGCTCGACGAACTGACCCGCGCGCACCTCATCGAGCAGCACGCGCCGAGCCGCTTCACGTTCCACGACCTGCTGCGCGTCTACGCCCGCGAACTCCTGCACGAGCACGACACCCCGGCCGTGCGGCGCGCGGCCACGACCCGCTACCTCGACCACTACCTGGACACCGCGCTGCTCGGCGTCCGGCTGCTCGCGCCGAGGCGGCCCTGCCCGCTGCGGCGCGCGCCCGGCCGGCCCGAGGACCTGGCCGACGCGGCCAGGGCCCAGGCCTGGTTCGTCGTCGAGCACACCGTGCTGATGGCGGTGCAACAGGCGGCGGCCGTCGACGGCGCGGACACCCACACCTGGCAGCTCGCCTGGGCGCTGGCGACCTTCCAAGACCGGCAGGGGTTCTGGCACGACTGGATGGCAGCCCAGCAGCTCGGCGTTGCCGCCGCCGAGCACGGCGGCGACCCGGCCGCCCGCGCCCACAGCAGGCGGGGACTCGGCCGGGCGCTGGCCACCGTGGGCCGCCATGACGACGCGATCGGCTGCCTCGAACAGGCGCTCGCCCTCCTGCACGACGAGCCCGCCCAGGAAGGCCAGATCCACCTGGACATCGCGCTCGCCCTGGAGACGGCCGGGCGTTCGGCGGAGGCGCTGGCGCGCGCCGAGCAGAGCGTGCCGCTGTTCGAGCGGGCCGGCGGCGGCCATGCCCTGGGCATCGCGCTCAACTGCACGGGCTGGTATCACGCGCTGGCCGGCCACTACGACAGCTGCGTCGAGTACTGCCTGCGCGCGCTGGCGCTGCTGCACGACACCGACGACCGGCGCGGCCGCGCCGCGACCCACGACAGCCTCGGGTACGCGTACCAGCGGCTCGGCAGTTCCGGTCTCGCCGCCGACCACCTGCGGCGGGCAGTCGCGTTGTTCCAGGAGACCGGCGACCGGCACGGGACCGCCGACGCCCTCGACCACCTGGGCGAATGCCTGGCCGCGGCAGGGGACCAGGCACAGGCCGAGCACGCGTGGCAGCAGTCGCTGGCCATATTCGAGTTCCTGGACCATCCCGGCGCGGTGGAGATCCGCGGCAAACTCCTGGCGCTCGCCCGCTGAAGCCCCCGGCCGCGCCGGTCAGCACAGAAACCGGGCGACGGAGTCAGCGGCCCTCGCGTTCCAGTCGTTCCTGCCGCCGGGCGAGCACCGTGCCGAGGCTGACCTCGGTGGTCTGCCTCCGGTAGTGGTCGCGCGCGTCGGGCCGGAGCAGCTGCAGGCAGCCGAGGATCAGCAGGGCCAGCTCGGCGGCGGTCAGCGCGCTGCGTACGCCGGGATGCCAGGCCGGGATGAGGCCGAGTTCGGTCAGCGACCACCAGCGTTGCGTACCGTCGGCGGGGGCCGCGTAGTCGGGGTTGACGGTGACGCCGCAGGAGAGCACGAACAGCGCCACCGAACCGGCGATCCACACCAGATTGCGGGCCACTGCGTACGGGCGGCGGATGAGCAGGCCCACCACCCCGAAGACGACCACGAGCGCCCCGGCCACCCGAGCGTTCCACCACAGCCCCAACTCGATGGTGTCCACCACCAGTCGCGGATCGGCGACCTGCGCCGCGATGGGGGAGGCCAGGAAGCCGGGCGCCTCGTCAGCCAGCCGGGCCAGGCCGATCACCGTGACGATGACGTCGACCAGGGCCACCGTCGCCAGGGCGACCAGCAGGTACGAGGAGAGCCAGACGGGTCTGGGCAGAGGTTGCGCCATGGAGGTGCCTTCGCGTCGACGGGTGGCTGTGGACGCTAGCCACCCGTACGACGCTCAGCAACCGGATTCGGCGGCACCCCGTCAGGCCGCCGGCCCCGCCCGCCCCGGCGGCGGCGTCCGGTCGTCAGTCGGGCAGGCGGACCAGGCAGTACTCGGTGTTCGGCGTCGGCGGCGTGCTGAACCGGGCGTTGACCGCGTACAGGTGGCCGCCGAACGGTGCGATCGTCGAGGGGCAGTCGAGGTCGGCGTCACCGATCCGCGCCACCGGCGTCGCCCGCGACAGGTCGTGGCTCAGCCGGAACTTCGACACGCTGTCGCCACCGGGCCGTACGACGTAGAGCGTGTTGCCGCGCAGCAGCAGGCCGTCCGCACCCGCCACGGACGCGCGGCCGGTGTCGATCCGCTTGGCGGCGCGGGTCACCGGGTCGAACGCGTACAGGCGTCCGGCGGCGGCCTGCGCGATGATCAGGCAGCCGTTCCACGCCACGGCGACGCCCTTGTTGCACGCGCCGGCGTCACCGAGGCCACGCGGCAGGGCCAGGGTCCGCACGCCCTCGGAGCCGGGCAGTTGGCCGTGGCGGCCGAGGCCGACGCAGTACACCTTGCCCTGGTCGGCGTCGGTGAAGAAGACCTTCCCGGAGGTGGCGGCGACCCCGTGGACGTTGCCGCCGAGCGGATACATGGCCAGGCAGGTGCCCGACTCGTCGTAGACCGCGGCGCCGCCCATCGTGCCGCAGCCGGCCCAGATCCGGCAGGACGTGTCGAACGCCAGCCCGGTCGCCTGGCCGCCGGAACTGCCCGCGACCAGCGGCATGCCGCCACCGGTACGCAGGTCGACGCAGTGGATCGCGCCGTCGCCCAGTGAGCTGACGTATGCCTTCGTGCCGCTGCCGCGGGTGATGCCCTGGGGGCAGAACCCGTCCGGGAGGCCGATGACGGCCGGCGGGCGGGACGGGCGGTGGGCCTGTGCCGCCGATGCGCCGACGACGGCTCCGACGGGTGCGGCCAGTGCCGCGGCCAGCAGTGTGCGCCTGTGCATGGGAACTCCATCACTCGGGGGTGGGATGTGTCCCATTGGTAGCGTGTGCGGCGCGGCTGAAGTTGTTCCAGAATGCCCGTCCCGCGTCCGGGCTGGTCGGCACGTCGTGTCCACAGCCGACTGAGCTGTTTCGAAGAAGCCCGGTGGCGCCGCCCGAGGACGCCACCGGGCCCCTCATCAGACGCCCAGCGCCGCGGCGGCCAGCGCCGTCCCCTCCAGCCGAGCACGGACCTTGGCGAAGGCCGTCTCGCGCGACGTCGACGTGTCGTCGCCGAAGGGCGCGAAACCGCAGTCGTCGGTGGTGCCCAGCCGCTCGGTGCCCAGGTGCTCGGCGGCCCGCAGGACCCGGTCGCGGACCTGCTGCGCGGTCTCGACCACCGGGTGGATCGGGTCGGTCACGCCGACGAAGATCTGCTGGCCGTCGCGGGCGTGCTCACCGACGATCCGCAGCACCCGGTCGGGGTCGGCCTCGCTGGCGAGCTGCAGGAAGAACGCGCCCGCGTCCAGGGCGAACAGCCGCGGCAGCAGCAGCGCGTAGTCGACGTCGGCGCTGTGCGTGGAGTCCTGGTCGCCGCCGGGGCAGGTGTGCACGCCGATCCGGGCCCGCTCGGCGTCGTCGAACCGGGCCAGCACCCGGTTGTTGAGGTCGATGAACGAGTCGAGCACGCCGCCGGACGGGTCCAGCTTCAGGGCCAGCCGCCCCTCGGTGAAGTCGATCTGGACCCGGTGCGCCCCGCCGTCCAGCGCGCTGCGGATGTCGGCTTCGGCCTCGTCGACCAGGTCGGCGAGGAAACTGTCCCGGTCGTAGCCGTCGATGCCGTCCTGCGGGTAGAGCAGGCTCAGCGCCGAGGCGGCGATGACCGCCTGCTTGACCGGGACGGTGGCGTGCCGTTGCGCCGCCGTGAGGTAGGAGCCGGACCGGACGCCGTAGCGGAACGGCGCGGCGGTGAGGCGGGGCAGCTGGCGGGTGTGCCCGTCGGCGAAGGGGATGACCGCGCCGTCGGGGTCCAGTGCCAGGCCTGCCAGGGGGTAGGTGGCGAAGCTGGGTTTGCTCTGCTCGCCGTCGGTGACGACGGGCGATCCGAGTTCCTCCAGCCGCTTGACGGTGTCGCGGACGGCCGCGTCGTGCAGGTCCTGGAGTGCTTCCGACGAGATCCGGCCTGCGGCGTGCCCGGCCGCGGCGGCCTGCAGCTCGGCGGAGCGGGGGATGCTGCCGATGGGTTCGGTGGGGATGCTCATGCCGCGAGTCTAATGTGGATTGTCGTGAAGACTGGGGATATGAGATTGTTTGAGATGAATGTTGGGTTACGCGCCGGTGCGGCACGGGGTCGCCTGCCCACACAACGAACCGGACCCGGTCGCGTCACGGGCGCGGCGGGTCGGGGTTCGGCAGGGTCAGCGGGTGAGCGCGGAGGTGACCTCGGTGCGCGAGGTGACGCCGAGTTTGCGCAGGATGCTGGAGACGTGCACGGCCGCGGTCTTCGGCGAGATGTAGAGGCGGCGGGCCAGTTCGGCGTTGGTGAGGCCGTCGGCCACCAGCACGGCGACCTCGCGTTCGCGGGTGGTCAGCGCGGCGACGCCGGTGACCGTGTGACGGCCGTCGGCGGGAGCAAGGCCGAGCTGCGTACGCAACTGCGCGAGGTGTTCGACCCGCCAGCCGCCCCAGCGCCGCAGCAGCTCCCCGGCCCGCTCGACGCTGTCGGCGGCTTCGGGATCGCGGCCCAGGGCCAGCAGGCAGCGGGCGACGCCCAGGTGGGCGGTGCCGCGTACGGACAGGGCGAGCATGGGGGACTCGGCCACCGAGCGGTAGCCGTCCAGGGACGCCGTGCTCTGCCCGCAGACCTCGGCGAGCTGCGCCTCGACCAGGGCCCGCCAGTGGTCCCAGACCTGCCCGTCGAGCAGTTCCTCGGCGAGCTGCTTGAGCCGGGGCAGTGGCAGCCCGGCATGCAGTGCCGCGGACAGCAGGTCGTGGGCCTGCTCGCCGCTGCGCCACGGCTGGCGGCGCAGCCCTTCCAGCACCGGTGCGACCAGGGTCTCGGCGCGGTCGAGGTCGTCGCGGCGGCAGGCGAGGTGGAAGCCGAGGCAGTCGAGCACCATCGGGTCGACCTTCTCGATCCCGGCGAGGTCGGTCAGCAGGCGCTGCACCCGGTCGAGCGCGCCGGATTCCAGGCACAGCCCGGCGAGGAACACGGCGTGGTAGTCGGCGCGGCGGCCGGAGTACTGGTAGCCGCGGTCGCGGGAGCGGCCCTCGTCGAGCGCGCCGATCGCGGCCTGCAGGTCGCCTTCGCGCATGGCCAGGCGGGCGCGGCCCTGGAAGTACGCCGCGACGGCCAGCGACTCGAACCCGGCCCGCTCGGCGTCGCCGCGCATCCGTTCCAGCAGTTCGGCCTGCTCGGTCAGGGAGGCCGTCTGCGGCATGTTGACCAGCCGGTTCAGTGCCCGCGCGGCGAGCACCCACTCGCCCAGTTTCTCGGCCTCGTCGACGAGCCCGGACAGGATGGTCCGGCCTTCCTCGGAGCGGTCCGGGTAGCCCGACAGCACGGTGCCCTTCTCGACGAGGGCGGCGAGCCGGATCTGCGGCAGGTCGAACTGGGCGGCCAGGGCCAGCGCCCGGTCGGCCCAGTCGAGCGCGGCGTCGTCGTGGTCGCGCAGCATCGCCGACTGCGCGACGGCGGTCATCGCGCGTGCCTTGTCCGCGCCCGGCGGCAGCTGGGCGATGAGCCGTTCGATCTCGGCGGTGACGCGTTCCATCCACGGCTCGTCGTCGGCCTCCCAGGCGAGCCGGATGAGCAGGTAGAGCGCGTCGGCGCGGTCGGTCGGGCCGGTGGACAGGTCGCGCCAGCGCTGGGCGTATCCGGCGGTGTCGTCGAGCAGCCCGGCCAGCCATGCCGCGCGGGCGGCCGCTGACAGCAGGGTCAGGTCCTCGGGGTCCTCGGCCATGCCCATCTCGGCCAGCTGCAGTGCCTGGTACGCCGACCCGATGGCCAGGTACAGCACAGCTCCCCGGCGTGCGGCCGAGACCATGTCGGCGTACCGGCCGGCGGCCTGGGCGTGGTGGGCGATCAGGGCCGGGTCGGCGTCGCCGCCGTCGAGCAGCGCCTCCAGGGCGCTCTCGTGCAGGCGGCGGCGCTGGCGGCCGAGCATCTGCCCGGTGATGGCCTCGCGCACCAGCGCGTGCCGGAAGCTGAACTCGTCCTCGCCCGCCTCGACCAGCACCCCGCGTACGACCAGGTCGCGCAGGACGCCGATGAGCTCGTTCTCGCCCGCGCCGGTGACGGTCGCGAGCAGGTCGAACGGGGCCCGGCGGCCGAGCACCGCGGCGGCTTCGACGACCCGCTGCGCGTCGGCGTCGAGGCTGGCGACCTGGCGGCGCAGCACCTCGGCCAGGCTCCACGGCAGCGGCTGCTCGACCAGGGAGTCGAGGTCCTCGGGCTGGCACGAGCCGAGCAGTTCCTCCAGGAAGAACGGGTTGCCGCCGGTGCGGTGGTACAGCGCGGCGGCGGTGCGGTACGACACCGGTTTGCCGGTCACGGTGGCCAGCAGCGCCGCGGTCTCGGCCTCGGTCAGCCGCTCCAGGCGCAGGTGCGCGACGGCGTGGCGGCGCTCCATGCGCTCCAGCAGCGACGCGAGCGGGTGGCGGCTGCTGACCTCGTCGGGCCGGTACGTGCCGATGAGCAGGCGGGGGCCGTCGGCATCGGCCAGGCGCTCGAACAGCGCGGCGCTCTCGGAGTCGGCCCAGTGCAGGTCCTCGAACACGATCACCGACGGATCGCTGCCGACCAGGTCGGCGACGAGGTCGAGGCCGGTGTGCAGGCGCTCGACGGGGCTGCGGCGGGCGTCGGTCAGCGCGGTGACCTGGTCCGGGTCGACGCGGGTGCCGTCGGTGCCGTCGAGCGCGTCGAGCAGCAGCTCGTACGGCCGGGCCAGGGAGTCGGGTTCGGCCTGGCCGACGAGGACCACGGCCTGCTCGGGCAGGGTGGGCAGCAGCTCGCGGACGAGCCTGGTCTTGCCGATGCCGGGTTCGCCGCCGACGAACACCACCGCCGGGCGGCGTGACGCCACCAGCTGCGTCAGCTGACGCAGCTCGCGGTCCCGCCCGACCATCGTCGAGCTCGCCCCACCTCGCTGACTTCCCACGCGCGACACACTACCGGCGCAGACGGACAGGCCCGCGGGCCTTTTCGGGCTCCCGGACCTGTGTGCTCGCTCTCATCGGCCACACGCTGACAGGCGGCCGACGAGGCCGCGACAGGGCGGCTTCGTCCATGACGTCTCGTGTCGCATCGGCGGCGGTAAATAGCCCCTTCTCGCGCCCGGGACATCGGAGTATCGCTTTCGGAGGGTGCGGGAAACGGGCTTTCCCATGGCTAGTGACCTGGGTCACCTGTTGCCTTCCCTGATATTGCAGGAACGGTAAGCCTTACCTAAGTTTAGGCAGCCCTTCCTCAGTCAGAACGGATTCCCCCATGCGCATCTGGCGCCCGATCGTCGCCGCGGCGGTGCTGAGCCTGACGCTCGCCGCCTGTGGCTCGACCGACACCCCGGCCGCGACCCCCACCTCGGCCGGCCCCTGGCAGTTCACCAACGGCAACGGCGAGGTCGTCAAGGCCGACAAGACCCCGACCCGCATCATCGCCCACGCCGGTGAGGCCGCCGCGCTGATGTCCTTCGGCATCAAGCCCGTCGGCGTCTACGCCGACGAGTCGGTCAAGACCGACCCCAACCTCAAGGACCTCGACCTCACCGGTATCGAGATCCTCGGCGAGGAGTGGGGCAAGATCGACGTCGAGAAGGCCGCCTCGCTGCGCCCCGACCTGATCGTCGGCGACTGGTGGCCCGCCGAGAAGGCCCACAGCGGCCTCGAAGAGGGCGTCGACGAGAAGAGCAAGAAGCTCAAGGAGCTGGCCCCGGTCGTCGGCGTGTCCCAGGGCAAGTCGATCGTCGACCTCGCCGAGGGCTACGAGAAGCTGGCCGTGAGCCTCGGCGCCAAGGTGGACGCCCCCGAGATCGCCGCGTCGAAGAAGAAGTTCAGCGACGCCGTCGAGGCGTTCAAGACCGCCGTCGCGAGCAAGCCGAACCTGACCGTGCTGGCCATGTCCCCGGCCGACGACAAGGTCTACGTCGCCAACCCGGAGTACGCCCCGGAGCTGCTGGACTTCCAGAAGTGGGGTTTGAAGGTCGTCAACCCCGACAAGCCCGACCCCGGTTTCCCGTACTGGGAGAACCTGAGCTGGGAGAACGCCGACAAGTACCAGCCCGACCTGATCCTGTGGGACGGCCGCTCCTACACTGCCACCGCCAACGCCGAGTGGGGCAAGAAGCAGCCGACGTGGTTCGCCATCAAGGCCGCCAAGGCCGGCGCCGTCGCCTCCTGGCCCGCGTACTGGCTGCACACCTACGGCCACTTCGCCGCCGAGCTGGACAAGCTCACCACGGCGATCAAGGCCGCGGGCGAGAACGTCGGCAGCTGATCCACCGCACATGAGCAGCTCAACAGTACGAGCGCGGCGAGCTCTGGCCCTCGGGCCCGGGCTCGCCGCGCTCGGCGCGATCCTCGCCCTGGTCGCCTTCGCCAGCATCACCCTCGGCTCGCGTGACATCGGCCTGTCCGATGTGCTGCGCGCCCTGTTCGGGCTCGACGGCGACGGCTCCATCGAGCACACCGTCACCGTCGACATGCGCGTGCCGCGCACCCTGCTGGGCATCGGAGTCGGCGCGGGACTGGGCGTGGCCGGGGCGGTCCTGCAGGGCGTCACCCGTAACCCGCTCGCCGACACCGGCATCATGGGCGTCAACTCCGGCGCGGCCGCCTTCGTGGTCCTGGCCATCACCGTGCTCGGCGTACGCGGCGTCGGCGTCTACATCTGGTTCGCGTTCGCCGGGGCGATCCTGGCGACCCTGCTGGTGTACGCCATCGCCTCACTGGGCCGCGAAGGCGCGACGCCGGTCAAGCTCGCGCTGGCCGGGGCGGCCGTGACGGCGGGCATGGGCTCGCTGACCACCGGCATCGTCATGACCAACGTGGACGCCCTCAACGAGCTGCGGTTCTGGCAGGTCGGGTCACTCGCCGGACGGTACGCCCCGATCCTGTCCGGGGTAGCGCCGTTCCTGATCGTCGGCCTGGTCGCCTCGCTGGCCTGCGGGCGGGCGCTCAACGGCCTGGCCCTGGGCGAGGACACCGCGCGCGGCCTGGGTCAGCGCGTCGGCCTGACCCGTGCCGCCGCGTTCGCGATCGTCGCCGTGCTCGCCGGAGCCGCGACCGCCGCCTGCGGGCCCATCGTCTTCGTCGGCCTGATCGTGCCGCACCTGGCCCGGTTCATCTGCGGACCCGACTACCGCTGGATCCTGCCGTACTCGATGCTGCTGTCGCCGATCGTGCTGCTGCTCGCCGACATCGTCGGCCGGGTCGTCGCCCGCCCCGGCGAGCTGCAGGTCGGTGTCGTGCTCGGCGTGCTGGGCGCGCCCGTGTTCATCGGCATCGTCCGCTACGGCAGGTTGTCGGAGGCCTGAAATGACAGCTACCGCGACCCGCACCAGCCCCGCCACCGCGGCCACCCTGCGGGCCACCCGCCGCCACCGCGCCGTGCGCGCGTTCACCGCGACGACCGGCCTCGCCGCCGCCGTGGCCGCGCTGTTCGTGCTCACCATGATGGTCGGCAGCTTCCGCCTCACCGCCACCGAGGTCGTCACGTCAGTGCTGCACCTGGCCGACAACCCCAGCGTCGACTTCGTGGTACGCGGCCTGCGCCTGCCGACCGCCCTGTCGGCGCTGACCGTCGGCCTGGCCCTCGGTGCGTCCGGCACCGTGTTCCAGCAGCTGCTGCGCAACCCGCTCGCGTCACCGGACTTCGTCGGCATCACCTCCGGCGCGAGCCTGGCCGCCGTCAGCGGCATCGTGCTGTTCCAGGTCGGCGGCCTGGCCGTCTGCCTGCTGGCCCTGGGCGGAGCGATCTGCGCGGCCCTGGTCATGTACGTGCTGGCCTGGCGCGACGGCGTCAGCGGCTACCGGTTCATCCTCATCGGCATCGGCGTCGCCGTGTTCTTCGAAGGCCTCACCGGCTACATGCTGATCAAGGCCGAGCTGTTCGAGGCGCGGCAGGCGATGCACTGGCTGACCGGCTCGGTCGGCCAGGCCAGCGACGACGAGCTGAGACTGCTCGGCGGCGCGCTGGTCGTGCTGCTGCCGCTGGCCGTGCTCCTGTCGCGCAAGCTGCGCGTGCTCGAACTCGGCGACGACACCGCCCGCGCGCTCGGTTCCCGCGTCGAGCTGATCCGCGCCGCGCTGCTGGCCACGGCCGTGCTGCTCGTCGCGCTCGCGGTCGCGGTCGCCGGGCCGATCGTGTTCGTCGCGCTGGTCGCCGGGCCGATCGCCAACCGCCTGCTCGGCCCCGCCACCGGCGGCATCGTCGCGGCGTCCCTGGTCGGCGCGATGCTGCTGCTCATCGCCGACCTGGTCGCCGTGCACCTGCTGCCGACCCCGCTGCCGACCGGCGTGGTCACCGGCGCGGTCGGCGCACCGTACCTGCTGTGGCTGCTGGCCACGACCAACCGGAGAGGAGCAGGCGGATGAGCCGACTGCGCGCCGAAGGCCTCACCCTCGGCTACGACGCCGACCCGATCATCCGCGACCTCGACGTCACCGTGCTCGACGGCAAGGTCACCGCGATCGTCGGCGCGAACGCCTGCGGCAAGTCCACGCTGCTGCGCGGCCTGGCCCGGCTGCTGCGCTCGCGCGAGGGCAACGTCCTGCTCGACGGCAAGGCCATGGCCGACCTGAGCACCCTGCAGGTCGCGAAGGTGCTCGGGCTGCTGCCGCAGAGCCCGCTCGCCCCCGACGGCATCACCGTCGCCGACCTGGTCTCCCGTGGCCGCTACCCGCACCAGGGCTGGTTCCGCACCTGGAACGACCGCGACCATGACGCGGTCGCCCGCGCGCTCGACGCCACCGGCACCGCGGACCTGGTCGACCGGCCGCTGCGGGCGCTGTCCGGCGGCCAGCGCCAGCGGGTCTGGATCGCGATGGCCCTGGCCCAGGACACCGACCTGCTGCTGCTCGACGAGCCGACGACCTACCTGGACATCAACCACCAGGTGGAGCTGCTCCGGCTGCTGCGCGACCTGAACGGCCGCAGCGGCAAGACGATCGTCGCGGTGCTGCACGACATCAACCTGGCCAGCCGGTACTGCGACCACATCATCGCGATGTCCGGCGGCGCGATCGTCGCCGAGGGCCCGCCCGGCGAGGTCATCACGGCCGAGCTGATCGCGAAGGTGTTCGGCCTGGCCTGCGTGATCGTGCCCGATCCGGTGGCGGGCACGCCGATCATCGTCCCGGCCGCGTAGGCACCGTGCGGGCCGCCCGCGACGGGGGGCCGACCCACCCGGTGCCGTGACGTGGCGCACGATCGACCGCGGCGAGGTGTGCCCGGCCCGGCCCCGGGTAGGGTGGATCATGACCTCGGACAGATCACGGCAGGCGGCGGCGATCGTCGCCATCGGTGCGGTCGTGGGCACCGCCGCCGTGGTGTACGCGCTCGGCGTGCTGCCGGAGCCGTGGACGCGGGGCTACATCAGTGAGGGCGGTGTCGCCACCAGCCCGCGCGACGGCCTCTACCGGCTCGGCATCCTGGCCCTGGCCGGATCACTGGCCCTGCTCGGGGTGGCGCTGCGGCGGCTGGTGCCGTTCGTCTTCGCGATGCTGGTCACCGCCGGGGTCTTCGGCGGCGTCTCCTCGGCGGTCTCGTGTACGCCCGGCTGCCCGCTGCCGCCCTACGAACCCTCCACGCCGACGGATCTGGTGCACGCCGGGGCGAGCGTGGTCGCCGTGGGACTGGCGGTGCTGGCGATGGGCGTGGTGGCCCTGATCTCGCTGCAGTCGGTGCTGCGTACCAGTGCGCGGTGGTTCTTCGCGGTGACCCTGCCGCTGGCCCTGGTGCTGGTCTACGGCCTGCTCGCGATCGGCCGGGGCACGTTCACCAGCGTGCTGGAACGGGTCGCGCTCGTGCCGGTGGTGGCCTGGGTCGTGGTCACCGGCGTGCTGCTCTGCCGCCTGCCCGCTCCCAGCAGGGCGGACACACCGCGCTGGACGGCCGACAGCCGGGCGGGCCGGGACGTCCAAGATCGGGCTACGGCCGGATAGCCGACAGACGGCGGCGACCCCCTCGCGACAGATCACCGGTCTGCTGCACTATGTCGACCGTGGACATTCTTGGACCCGTGCTCGGATTCCTCGGCGGCGCGCTGGCCGTCGGGCTCGGCTTCCTGCAGTGGCGGCGCACCGAGCGCAACCGGCGCACCCGCGAGCTGAGCCAGCGCAGCGCGGCCGCCATCGAAGAGCTGCAGACGCGCCTGCGGCAGCTGCAGATCCTGTCGCGGGGCGGGGCGATCTCAGCGGAGGCGCTGGGGGAGCAGACCAGGCACCTCAACATCTTCCTGATCGAGAAGCGCAGCGTGCTGGACGCGGAGATCGAGACCGCGGCCCGCGACTACCTCGCCGCACTCGCCGACATCCACCGGGAGATCGCCACAGCGGCGACCGCCACCCAGGAGGACTGGGCCAATACGGCGGCCCGCCCGCAGAGCGAGACCGAGGCGCTGCGCGGCGCCGTCGAACGGATGGAGGCGGCCGAGACCGCCCTGACCGGCCGCCTGCACCGGGCCTGGGAGAACACGCCCGCTGCCTGATCACGGCCCGTGGGCAGCGGCGGGGTGCCTCCGCCGCTGCCCACGGGTGCTTGTGGCGGTCAGCCGACGTGCACCGCGGCCGGTTCGGCCAGGACGTCGTCGAACCGGGCCGTGCGCACCACCAGCACGCCGATCAGCAGTGCCGCGGTCATCCCGGCGAGGATGACCGCGGTCATCGCCAGGGCGTCGGCGCCCAGCACCCCGACCATCGGCGCGGCGACAGCCCCCACCCCGAACTGGACCGCGCCCAGCAGTGCCGCTGCGGTCCCGGCCGCCTCGCCGTGGCGCGACATGGCCAGGGCGGGCGCGTTGGGCAGGGCCAGGCCGCTGGCGGCCAGCACCGCCCACAGGGCGACCAGCAGTGCGGGCAGCCCGCCGAGGCCGGTGACGGCGAAGACGACCAGCACCGCGGCCGCGCCGGACCCGGCGACCAGCGCGCCGACGAGGATGCGCTGCGGGGTGAACCGGCGCAGCAGCCGTACGTTGAGCTGCGTCGCGCCGATGAGCCCGACCGCGCCCGCGCCGAACACGAGCGCGAACTGCTGCTCGTCCAGGCCGTACTGCTGCTGGAACACGAACGACGAACCGGCCACGTACGCGAACAGCCCGGCCATCGCCAGGCCCGCCACCAGCACCAGCCCCACGAACGTGCGGTCCCGCAGCAGCGTGCCGTACATGCGCAGCGTGCCCGACGCGCCGCCGGTGTGCCGCCGCTCCGGCGGCAGGGTCTCACGCAGGCCGAACACCGCCACCAGGGTCAGCGCGACGCCGAACCCGGCCAGCACCACGAACACGCCCCGCCACTGCGTCCAGCGCAGCACCGCCCCGCCCAGCGTCGGCGCGAGCACCGGCGCGGCTCCCATGACGAGCATCAGCCGGGAGAAGAGCTGGGCGAACGCGGTCCCGCTGAACAGGTCCCGGACCACCGCCATGGCCACCACCGACGACGCCGCGACGCCGAGCCCCTGCAGGACCCGCAGCCCGCCCAGGGTCACCACGTCGGGGGCGACGACGCACAGCGCGGAGGCGATCACGTGCAGCACCAGGCCCGCGATGAGCGGGCGGCGGCGGCCGTACGCGTCGGACAGCGGCCCGACGACGAGCTGCCCCAGGCCGAGCCCGGCGAGGGTGCCGGTCAGCGTGAGCTGCACCGCGGTCGAGGTCGTGGCGAGGTCGTCGGTGATCGCGGGCAGCGCGGGCAGGTACATGTCGATGGTCAGCGGCCCGATCGCGATCAGCGAGCCGAGGACGAGGACCAGCCGCAGCCGCTGCCCGCCGCTCATGAGGTCGCCGGGCATGGACGTGGCGGGAGTGGAGGTCACGCTGACAACAACTGGATACCGGCGGGTATGTTCCCCGACTGTCGGGAGATGGCGCAGATCACAGGGGGTCTTCAGCCGCTGCCCGGCCGCGGTTTCAGGCGGTCACGGGTGAGCCCGACAGGAATCGGGAGACGGGCCGGACGAACTCGTCGTGGGCGGCCGCCGGGGCGTCGTGGCCCGCGCCCGCGATGATGACGGCCTGGCCGTGCGGCACCGCCTCGGCCAGCGTGCGGCAGTTCTCGGCGAAGTGCTCGGGGCTGCGGGCACCTGCGGCGAGCAGGACCTCGGCGGTGATCGTGGCGTAGTCCCCGGCCGGGCCGTCGTGCTCGCGGACACGGCGGATCTCCGGGGCCACGGTGGGCAGCAGCGCGGCGGCCGCGCGCGGGCCCGACCGGCGCAGCATCATCTGGTTGACCAGCACGGACATGCCGTACGGCAGCCTGGCGGCCGGTCCGCCGGCCGAGGTCCCCCGGCTCAGCAGCGTCAGCGCGCGGGCCGGGTCACCGTCGCGTACGGCCTGCTCGAAGGCGTCGAGGAAGTCGTAGGACGGCCGCCCGTTGACGGACACGGTCGGGTCGTACACGGCGATGCGGTACAGCGGGAGGGTGAGACCGGCGCGCAGCGCGAGGAAGCCGCCGCTGCCGTGGCCGAGGATGCTGCGCGCACCGGTGTGCTTGAGCACGGCGGACAGGTCGGCCAGATCGGTGGCCAGCGTCTCGGCACCGGTGAGCGGGGCCGCGTCGGGCAGGCCACGGCGGGGGTAGAGGTGCACCGTGAAGCGGTGTTCCAGCGCGTCCGCCAGCGGGAGGTAGTGCGCCAGCGGGACGCCACCGCCGTGCAGGACGACGACGTCGGGCCCCGTGCCCGTCGTATGCAGCGCGACCGGCGAACCGTCTGCTGACGTGATCATTTCGACCCGCATCGAGCCCCCTCCGGCGGCGAACGTGTCAGCAATGTTAGGCCCAGTACTCCGGTCGAGGTTCACTGACCGCGACGGCCCTGCTCGGTGCCGATCTCGGCTAAAGTAGCGGGCATATGGCTACTTATCGAAGTCCCGCAGTGCTGCTGTCCGCTGACGGCACCAGAACGTCCGGCACCGCCGCCCTCTTCTCCGAGCCTGGGCGAAAGGGTGGCCTTCGTCCCTGGGCGGGCGATTTCCGGGTCGCGACCGAGTCCGCGGGCGTAGAGATCCCCGTGGGCATGGCCCTCACGCTGGAGATGCCCGACGGCAGGTCCGGCAAGGTCGTCGTGCAGAGCCGCAAGGGCGGCTCCAAGAACACCATCCTGGCGCTGATGGGCGAGGACCAGGCCCCCTTCTGAACACCCGCAGACCGACCTGACAGGGGTTCCGCACCGGCGTGCGGGACCCCTGCCAGCTGTCCGGGTCAGCTCACGGCCTTCTTCACCAGCGCCGCGATCCGGGTCTCGTCGGCGGCGGTCAGCTTCGTCAGCGCGTACGCCGTCGGCCACATCGTCCCGTCGTCGAGCGAGGCGACGTCGTTGAAGCCGAGCGTGCAGTACCGGGTCTTGAACTTCTGCGCGTTCTGGAAGAAGCAGAGCACCTTGCCGTCGCGGGCGTACGCGGGCATGCCGTACCAGAGCCGGGCGGTCAGGTCCGGGGCGTTCTCCTTGATGATCGCGTGCAGGCGCTCGGCGATGGCCCGGTCCGCGTCGCCCATCTCGGCGATCTTCTCCAGGACGGCGCTCTCCTCGTCGGCCTTGGCGCCCCGGGGGCGGCGGGCGGCGGCTTTCAGCTCGCCGGCGCGGTCCTTCATCGCGCCCCGCTCCTCCTCGGTGAACCCGTCGTACTTCTCCGCCGCGGGCTTCGAGCTCTTCATGGTCGTACTCCTCACCTCGATGTCGTGCCTCCAGCATCCCGCCGGGCCGTCCACCGGGCATCCGTGGTGAGCACGGAACCGGCCACGTAGCGCGACGTCAGCTGACGCAGAACTCGTTGCCCTCCGGGTCGTGCAGGGTCACGAAGTAGAAGGGGTCGTCGGGTTCGTCGCCGCGGGTGCGCTGCTGGACCTGCGCGCCCGCCGCGACCAGCGCGGTGACCGTGGCCTCCACGATCGCGATCCGCTGTGCCAGGCCGAGCGTGTCGTCGCGGCCGGTGGGATAGAGGTCCAGGTGCAGCCGGTTCTTGCCGGCCTTGCCTTCCGGCACCTGCTGGAACCACAGCGGCGGGCGCAGCCCTTCCGGGTCGAACAGCCGGTTGTCGAACGCCGCCTCATCGCCCAGCCTGTGGCGGTAGTGGGCGTGCCAGGGGGCTGGGCCGTCGGGCGGCACGGGCTGGTAGCCCAGCGCCAGAGACCAGAACCGCGCGAGCCGCGCCGGGTCGTTCGCATCGATGGTGAGCTGCCAGAACGTCACCGGCCCGACGCTACACCGCACCGCCGACAACCCAGCGTCAAGCCAAAGCAGTCCCACGCCTGCCTGACCGCCAACACCACGCCCCCCGACGACCGAAGCGGCGGTGTGGTCCGAGCCCGCATCGGAGAAAGATCGCTGTTTGCGGTCGATTCCTCGGGTGTAACCGCAGATCTTGACCGCAAACAGTGATCAAGCCTGGTGTGGGGAGCGCACGTGGATGCAGTGGGGACAGAGGTGGGGACACCGTAATCCGGTGCCCCCACCTCTGGTGATCAGGCTGCCGCGCAGCTCGCGGTCGGGGTGCTGGTGTTGCCGTTCTTGTAGAGGGTGACGCCGAAGTTGTTGCCCGCGCCGTTCGGCCGGGCGGTCAGCGTGCCGGTGCTGCCGCTGACGGTGGCGTTCCAGCTGCTCTGCAGGCTCTGCCCGCCGTTGAGGTTGATGCTCACCGTCCAACTGCTGCCGCCGCTGACCGCGAAGGTCACGTTGAACCGGTCGCTCCACTCGTCGGCGCGCGACACGCTGACGGTGCAGCTGCCACCGCCACCCCCGCCGCCACCGCCACCGCCGGACGGCGCGACGGCGCGGCCCGTGCTGGCGGAGATGTGGCCGGGACAGAGGTTGCGGGCCTGGAGGTCCTGCAGGATGCCGGGCAGCGCCGCGACGGTGTTGGCCGGCCAGTCGTGCATGAGGATGATCTGGCCGTTGGTCAGCCGGGAGGCGGCCTGGCGGATCGCACTGGCGCTGGCGTTGTTCCAGTCCTGCGAGTCGACATCCCAGATGATCTCGCGCAGCCCCAGCGAGGACTCGATCTGCTGGAGCGTCGAGTTCGTCTCGCCGTACGGCGGCCGGAACAGGTTCGGGGTGACCCCGGCGGTCTGCTGGATGGCCTGCTGAGTCCGGGTCAGCTGGGACTGGATCTCACTGGAGCTCAGGTTGACCAGGTGCGGGTGGTCCCAGCTGTGGTTGCCGATCTGCAGCCCCGCACTGCGGTACGCCTGCATGAGCGAACCGTTGGCCTGCGCGTTCGACCCGGTCGGGAACACCGTGCCGGTTCCGTTGTACTGGCGCAGCGTGTTGATCAGCTGGGTGGTGTTGCCGGAGGTCGGCCCGTCGTCGAACGTGAGCCCCACGTAACCGGCTGAGCAGCCGTTGCCACCGCCGCCACCGCCGGTGGGGGACGGCGTCGGTGTGGGGTTGCCGCCGCCGGTGGCTGAGCAGCTCGCGGTCGGCGTGGTGTTGTTGCCGTTCTTGTAGATGGTGGTGCCGAAGTTGTTGCCCGAGCCGTTCGGCCGGGCGGTCAGCGTGCCGGTGCTGCCGCTGACGGTGGCGTTCCAGCTGCTCTGCAGGCTCTGCCCGCCGTTGAGCCCGATGCTGACGGTCCAGGCGCTGCTGCCGCTGACCGCATAGTTCACATTGAACCGGTCGGACCACTCGTCGGCGCGCGAGACGCTGACGGTGCAGCCGTTACCGCCGCCGCCGCCGCCACCACCGCCGCCTTCGCTGATGGTGATATTCGAGTTGCCGCTGCTCTGGTAGCCCTCGGTCGCCATGATCTGGTAGTCGTGGGTGCCGAGGTTCATGCCCTTGCCCGCCCACGCGTCGAAGTGGTTGGCGGCGGTGATGGTGCCGCCCGTGCGCTTGGCCTGCCGGACGCTCCAGTACTGGTAGAACGTCGCGGTGCCGTCGATCGAGGGCTGGTTGACGCGCTGGGTGCGGTAGATGTCGTAGGTGCCGCCGTCGCTGGTGACGGTGCCCATGTACGTGCCCGTGGGCCGGTAGGTGCCCCAGTTGTCCACGATGTAGTACTCGATCAGCGGGCTGCGGGTCCACCCGTAGAGCGTCAGGTAGGCGTTGCCCGACGGGTTGAAGCTGCCGGAGTAGGTCACCGTCCGGCGGGTGCCGGGCTTCCAGCCCTTGCCGGCGACGAAGTTGTTGACGTTGCTCCACTGGGTGCTGTACTGCCCGCCGGAGCCCATGGTCATGGAGACGTTGCCGCTGTCCTTCCAGAACGAGAAGAAGTGGCCGTTGTCGGTGCCGGTCTGGTTCGTGGTGACGGTCGTGTCGGCGTACGCGCTCGGGGCCAGCATGGTGACGGCGAGCGCCGCCGCGCAGGCGGCGCTGAGGAGCAGCCTGATCCGGCCGCGTCTGCGGCGGTTCAGGCTGGCGGGGGCGTCGGGCATGTGATCCACCTACTCGGGAGGCCTGGCATCGCCAGGGCGGGTGCGGGGGCGACGGCCGGAGCGCCGGGGCGGTGACGCTCACGTCCATCGATAGATGCATCGTCACCAGCGCCGATCGTCAAGTCAACGACTTCCGGGAACTTTCGGTTGATGCTTGACCGCTAAAGAGCTGATAAGGATGCTGATGGAAACGGTTCGCCGTTGTCTCTATAGGACAAGCAGCAGCGCCTTCACCAAGAAGTCTCGGAACTTTCGAGGGTAACGCTCTGGGCGCGTCGCCGAAGTTCTTGGAAATCCCGCCGCGCATGCTGTCGAATGCGCACCGGGCGTTCGACGTACAGGTGTACCGACAACGCGGCAACAGGAAGGCGGCCCGACATGGCCCAGTACGCGGTTCTCATCTACGCGGGCGACTCCGCCCACAGTTCCGACGCCACCGCCGAGGACACCGCGGTGCACGATCGGCACGCGCAGGAGCTGGAGCGCTCCGGTGCGGTGGTGGCGGCGTACGCCCTGACGCCCCGGGACCTGGCGACCTCGGTGCGCGGCGACGCCGTCACCGACGGCCCGTTCGTGGACACCAAGGAGATCGTCGCCGGGTTCTACATCCTCGAAGCGGCCGACCTCGACGAGGCGCTGGCCATCGCCCGGCTCAACCCGGCCTGCCGGCTCGGCGGCGGCGTCGAGGTGCGCCCGGTCGCCGGTGGCGGGTTCGTGCAGCGCCCGGCGGCATGAGCGACCACGCCGCCGTCGCCGCGGCGATCGCCGACGCGCACCGTCGCGAGTGGACCCGCGTGCTCGCCGCGACGGTGCGCGTCGCCGGTGACCTGGACCTGGCCGAGGAGTGCGTCCAGGAGGCGTACGCGGCCGCGCTGCGCGGCTGGCCCCGCGACGGTGTGCCGAGCAGCCCCGCGGCGTGGCTGACGACCACGGCTCGGCGGCGTGCCGTGGACGCGCTACGGCGCGCGGGGACACTGCGGTCGAAGCTCCCGCTGCTGGTGGAGCCCGAGGAGTCCGTGACCGACGCGCGGGACGACGGCGCCGACGCCGTGCCCGACGACCGGCTGCGGCTGATCTTCACCTGCTGCCATCCTGCGCTCGCACAGGAAGCCCAGGTCGCGCTGACCCTGCGGCTGGTCTGCGGCGTGCCGACACCAGACGTGGCCAAGGCGTTCCTGGTGCCGGAGACGACCATGGCGGCCCGCGTCACCCGGGCGAAGAAGAAGATCACCGGCGCCCGCATCCCGTACCGCGTGCCGCGCCCCGCCGAACTGCCCGACCGCCTGCGTGCCGTCCTCGCCGTGGTCCACCTGCTGTTCACCACCGGGCACACCGCCCCCTCGGGCCCGGACCTGGTCCGCGCCGACCTGGTCGACCGGGCCCTGCACCTGGCCCGGATGCTGCACGAACTCATGCCCGACGAGCCCGAGGCGCGTGGCCTGCTCGCCCTGCTGCTGGTCACCGACGCGCGCCGGGCCACCCGGCTCGACGACACCGGCCGGCTGCGACGGCTTCCGGAACAGGACCGGTCCCGCTGGGACCGCGCGGCGATGGCCGAGGCCCACGACCTGATCGTGGCCGGGCTGCGCGGCGGCCGCGCCGGGCGCTACGTGCTGCAGGCCGCGATCGCCTCGCTGTACGCGCAGGCGCCCTCCTTCGACCGGACCGACTGGCCGCAGCTCGTGACGCTGTACGACCGGCTGCTGGAGGTCTGGCCCTCGCCCGTCGTCGCGCTCAACCGCACGGTGCCGCTGGCCATGGCCGCTGGGCTACAGGCCGCGCTCGCCGAGGTGGAGCGGCTGGAATCCGATCCGGTCCTCGCGGGCTACCACTACCTGCCCGCCGTCAAGGCGGATCTGCTGCGGCGCACCGGACAGCTCGCGTTGGCGCGGCAGGCCTACGCCGGTGCACTGGCGCTCGCGGCGAACGAGACCGAGCGGGCGTTCCTGTCCGAACAGCTGGCAGAGCTGGACCCGGCCGGGCGGCCCGGCCTGGTTTGAACGGCGGCCCGCGTGGATATCAACGGCCAAGCGGCTAGTTCAGCCGGTGCGGGTCCCAGGGAGCTATCCGTGTATCTGTTCGATGCTGACAGCGTGGTCGTGAGCACTGCCGCCGAACTCCTCCGCGTGCACCAGCCGGTCATGGCGGGCGGCCCGTACTGCGGCAGCTGCGGCGAGCTGGCGCCGTGCCCGGTGGCCGCCAACGCCCAGCAGATCCAGGACGCCGCGCAGCTCGCCGCCGAGCAGTAGGGCTCAGCCGCGCACGATCAGGTCGTTGGCGTACGCGGCCACGTCCAGCACCGCCTGTTCGCCGGTGCGCCGGTGCACGTCCAGGGCGGCGTCGATGAACTTGATCCCGTGCGAGTCCTGGTCGTGCAGCCCTCGTGCCATCAGGTCGGCGGCGTCGACGGCGGCCCGGTCCGGCATCGGCTGCGCCGTCGCGGGCGAGTACGCGCTCGTCACCGCGGCCGTGGCGGCCCAGGCGGCCTGCACGCTCGGCTCCCACAGCGCCGTGGGCAGCACCGGCAGCACGCGGGCGATCGCGTTGGGCGCGGTGGCCGCGTGCACCAGCATCACCGGGTTGCCGTGGCCGTGCGTGCCGAAGCGCAGCACGGCCGCCTCGACGATCGCGGCGAGCCGGGCAGGCTCGGCCGTGCCCGCGCCGGGGACCGCCCCGGCCGACGCTGCCCAGCCGGGCAGGTCCGCGAGCTGCGCCAGCCGGGTGCGGATGCCCGACCACTGGTGCGGCACGCGGGGGACCGCGTCCAATGCCGAGCGCGGGTCGGTCGACCGGTACGGGCCCTTGCCCGCCGGTGCCAGCGGCTGCCAGCGGGCGGCCCAGTAACCGAGGCCCGCGCCGAGCTCGGCGACCCGCGCGGGGGTGGCCGAGCCGTCCTGCTCGGCGTCGAGCAGGGCGCGGACGGCGTGCCCGACCCTGATCACACCATGGGTGGCCCCGGCCGCCACACCTGGTAGCAGCCTCGGCCACCATTCGACCAGCACCTCGCGCCAGGGGCGTTCGGTGAGCTGCCGTGCGAAGAAGGTCAGCCAGTCGCCGGTGCGCACCGGGTCGCCCAGCGGCTCACGCCACTGCCCGGCGGAGATGCGCTGGATGCCGCGCGGGCGTTCGCTGAGCCGGTCGGCGTAGCCGTCGATCCAGGCGTGCACCCGCGCCCCGTGCCCGTGGCGGACCAGCGCCTCGGCGGCCATCGGGGCGTGATTGGACAGCCAGCCGTCACGCTCCGGGCCGGTCTGCTGCAGTCGCTGGTATACCTCGTCGAGAACCCCGTCTGTCATGTTCACGAGCTTGCAACCTCAACAACGCTTGAAGTCAAGCGAGGCATGATCTGCGGATACAGTAGTGGCGGTCGATGCCGCCGACCCTCACTGCTGATCGGAGCCGAGGATGAGCGCTCAGCGTAACAAGGCGCTGCCTGCCGCGATCGTGCTGTTCGTGCTGGCCGCGGTCGGTGTGGCGGCGGACCTGGCGGGTCTGGTCAGCTTCTCGACGGGGCTGAACTTTCCCGACTTCTTCGATCGGCCGCAGGTCGCCGGATCGGCCGCGCCGACTGCCGTGACCAGCCCCGCACCTGTCGGCCGACCGGCGCGTACGACCGCTGCGGCCAAGCCCGCCACGCCGGGTGCGAAGACCGTGCGGCTGTCGGTCGCCGTCGATCCGGGCAGCTGGGAGAGTGTGCTGTCGTTCAAGGTGACCGTCCGCAACGCCACCCCGGGCGGGCAGGTGGCGGTCGAGGTCATCCTGCCGGGCAAGCGGGACGGCTCGGGGGCCTGCCCGAAGCTGACGGCCGGGCCCTGCGCGGTCGCGTACGCCGACAACTACGTGGCCGACGCGGCCGGGGTCTGCGAGATCTACTTCCCGTGGGAGGGCGGCGGCCACGAGAAGGGCTGGTACGACGTGGTCGCCTACGACGACCGGACAGGCCGTGTCGAACGGGTACGGCGCGCGTTCGAGGTCTACTGAGGCGGCAGGTCCCACTCCTCGACCGGGGGAGTGTCGGCGTCGTTGTAGATGGTGAACGTGGTGTGCGCGACCTTGCCGGTGACACGGTCCTTCGCGTACACGAGGTAGGTTCCGACGACGTCGGTCGCCGCCGACCGGTAGGCCACCGCCGGGAACCACTCGGTGTCCAGCGTCGCGACACCGAGGTTGTTCGCGGTCGTGCCGCTGCTGACGTAGACGCTGCACCGGTCGGAGTCCCTGATGCGGGAGCAGACGCCACCGCTGAACGGCACGTCGTCGGGGTAGAACAGGTCGATGTCGATGAACTCGCCGCGTGAGGCTCCCTGGACGGTGACCGTCACGTCGTGCTTGACGCCCCGATTGGCGAAGCGCACCGGGTTCACCGACACCGACAGGGCGGCGTTCGGCGGGCCCTTGGGCGAGATCCGCGGGCGGTCGCGCGACGGCGTCGCCGCGGGCCGCACGGGTGTGCTGCCCGGCGGCGGGGACGGCGCGACCGACGGCTGCGCGGGCGGCGCCGACGCGCTCGGCGACGACCCGAACAGCTGCGGACCCTGCTTGCCGGTGAAGAAGGCGGTCAGACCCGCCGAGTCGGCGAGGAAGCCCACCAGCAGCAGGACGGCGGTGCCGGCGATGGTCCAGGCGACCTTGTTCGAACTCCCGTCACCGGGCGGTGCTGCGTCTGCCACGGGCCACCCCTCCCGATCGACAGCCGCGCCGGTGTATGCGCCGACGATGGTACCGGCGGCAGGCTACCTCCGGCGGACGGCGAAGCGCTCCACGGTGACCGTGCCGCCGTCGACGCGCACCCCGAAGCCGTAGCGGTACTGCGCCCGCACGGCCGGGTCGTCCAGGCGGGCGTGGCGGCCGACGTCGGCGGTGAGCAGGTACTGGTAGACGCCGTTGTTGCCCATCGCGTACGCGGTGAGCTCGTCGCGGTGCACGATGCAGGCCAGCCGGGCGTTCGGTCCCGGATAGTCGATCTTCCCGTCGAGCTGGGTGACCCGGTTGGCGGTCAGCACGCCGCCGATCCGCACGTCCCACCCGGCGCGCTTGGTCTTGTGGTTGTACCAGACCAGCAGATAGTTGGCGGCGTCCTTGACCAGCCCGGCGAACAGGGTGTCCTGGCCGGGCGCGGCACTGTTGGCCCAGGAGCGCTGGCTCGCGATGATCGCGACGTCGGTGTGCGTGGCGGCCACGCTCGACCGCATCAGCGCGAACGCCGGTGCGCCCCCGGCCGCGACGGTCAGCACGCCACCGCCCGCCTGGACCGTCCCGGCCCGGCTCTCGGGGGCGGGCGCGAGCACGGTGAACCCGCTCAGGCCGGTGTCGAACTCCTGCTCGGTCACCACCACGGGCACGTTGGCGGGGGTCGGCGCCGGCGGGAAGAAGTCGACGTCGCGCAGGTGCGCGTCGAGGGCGGCCTGCAGTTCCTGAACCTTGGCGGGCTGGGTGGCGGCCAGGTTCGCCGTCTCGCCGGGGTCGGCGGCCAGGTCGTACAGCTCGGTGCGGTTGTCGTGCAGGTAGCGCAGCAGTTTGTGGTTGCCGCGGCGCACCGAGGCGGTCGGCGCCCCGGGGTTGTGCCAGTGCGGGTACACCCAGTACAGGGTGTCGCGCTGCGGTGCCGTGCCGCCTGTGAGCAGCCCGGCGAAGCTGACCCCGTCGAACCGTGCGCCCGCTGGGGCGGCGACGCCGGTCGCGCCGAGCAGCGTCGGCATGAAGTCCACCGTGCTGAACGGGGCGTCGACGACGCGCCCGCTCGGACCTGCGGGGTGGTAGGCGATCATCGGGACGCGCACGCCGCCCTCGTACAACGTGGCCTTGGCTCCGCGCAGCGGGGTGCTGGTCGCCACGCCGCCGTCGCCGCCGTTGTCGGACAGCAGCAGGATCAGCGTGTTGTCCGCGATGCCGAGCTGGTCGAGCTTCGCCCGGATCGCGCCGACGCCGTCGTCGATGACCTCCAGCATCGCGGCCAGCGTCGCGTTGCGGCCGGGCTGGCCCGCGCCGGGCTTGGCCGCGTACTTGTCGACCAGCGCCTGCGGGGCGGCCAGGGTGGTGTGCGTGGCGTAGTGCGCCAGGTGCAGGTAGAACGGGGTGCCCTGCTGGTGGGCGGCGGTGATGAAGTCGACCGCCTCCAGGTTGAGCCGGTCGGTCAGGTACTCGTTCGGCTTGCGCTGCGGCAGGTCGGGCAGCATGAAGTACGGGTGGAAGTAGTCGCCGCCGGCGATGTACTTCTGCTCCGAGGCGATGACGTCGGTGAACCCGTGCGACCAGGGGTTGCCGGGGCGGTCGCGGACCGGGCCGGTGTAGGTCTCCGACAGGTGCCACTTGCCGATGAGGCAGGTCCGGTAGCCGGCGTCGCGCAGTGTCGCGGGCAGCGTCCGGAAGGTGGTCGGCAGGAAGTCGTCGCCGGAGGGGCCGAGGAACTCGGTGATGCCGACGCGGGCCGGATACTGCCCGGTCATGATGCTCGCGCGGGTCGGTGAGCAGACCGGCGCGGCCGCGTATCCGTTGGTGAACCGGGTGCCGTCGGCGGCCAGCCGGTCCATGTGCGGCGTCTCGTTGAACGTGTTGCCGTAGCAGCCCAGTTCACGACGGGCCAGGTCGTCGATGAGCACGACGATGACGTTGAGCGGTGCGGCGGCCCCGGCCGGGTTCGCCCCCGCCGCCCAGCCCGCGGCCGCGCCAAGCCCGGCAGCCCCGAGCCCGCGCAGGACGGTGCGGCGTTCGATCCTGGTGTCGGACATGGCGTGGCCCCCGTTCCCCGCGGCCGTGGTGCCGCGAGGCGACGCTATAGCCGGCCGATTCCTCCGTCAATGAGCGAAAAATCGAAATATGTTGCTGACTTGTGAACGCGGGGCGCTCAGCTGGGCGGGGCCGGTCGAGCGCCCGCCTGCTACCGGCCGGGGTGGCGACGCAGACCAGGGTGTACGCCGCGCGGGTTGCCGGTCCGCTCGGCCAGCCGCTGCAGCAGTCCCAGCAGCTGCCGCCGCTCCGCGCTGTCCAGTCCGGTCAGCAGATCCTCCTCCTCGGCATCGGCCCTGGCCTGCGCGTCGGGCAGCAGGGTGCGGGCGGCGTCGGTCAGGAAGATCGCATGGGCGCGCCGGTCGGCGGGATGCCGCCGCCGCTCGGCCAGGCCGCGCTGCTCCAGGTCGTCGAGCAGGCCGACCATCACCTTGCGGTGGATGCCCAGTGCCTCGGCGAGCTGCTGCTGCGTGCGGCCCTCGCCCTGGGACAGGTGCATGAGCAGGCCGAAGTGGCTCGGATGGATGCCGAGGTCGGCCAGGCGCTCGGTGAACCGCGCCGCGGTGTGGAAGCCCAGCTGCGACAGCAGGAAATTGGTCCGCTCACCCAGCGGTCGATTCTCTGGCACCCCGATATTGTACGGCCGAGAAATTGTCGTGTACGGTAACAATCACCAACGTGCCGTATTTGGAGAGGACAACCGATGAAACTCACGGTCTTCGGAGCCACCGGGGGCATCGGCGGGCACATCGTGCGCCAGGCGCTGGACGCCGGGCACCAGGTGACGGCCGTGGTCCGCCGCTCGGCGAGCTTCGAGCCGCGGCATCCCGCGCTTGAAGTCGCGACGGTCACGGGCCTGAGCGACCCCGACGCGCTGCTGCCCGCGGTGACGGGCAGCGACGCGGTGCTGTCGGGCGTCGGCCCGCGCGGCCGCAAGGCGGGCACCATCGCCTCCGACGCGACGCGCGGCATCCTCGCCGCGATGGCCGCGAGCGGGACCCGGCGCTTCGTGGCGGTCAGCGCCGCCCCGGTCGGCCCGCCCGCCGAGGGCGACGACCTGTTCAACCGCCGCATCCTGCTGCCGATCATCAGCGCGGTCCTCGCCGAGGTGTACCGCGATCTGACGGTGATGGAGGGGCTGATCCGCGACAGCCGTGCCGAGTGGACCGTGTTCCGGCCGCCCAAGCTCGTGAACAAGCCGCTGACCGGCCACTACCGGACCGTCCTCGGCGGGAACGTGCCCCGGGGGCACACGATCTCGCGGGCCGACGTCGCGCACGCCATGCTGGCCGCGCTCGGCGACCCGGCCACGATCGGCCGGGCCGTCGGCATCGCCTACTGAGTCACGGCCGCCGCCGGGCCACCCGGGCACCGGCGGCACGCAGCACGAGCAGGAGCCCGGCGCAGACGGCGTACGCCGCCCACGCCAGCGCCAGCGCGGCCGCCCGGGAGGACGTCTGCGCGACCGCGAACGTCGCCACGAACGCGATCATGCCCAGGCAGCTGTACGCGAAGTGCCGGCAGAACTGCGGCAGGTCGGCCCGCGACTCGACGGCGACCAGCACCCCGGCGTACGGGAACGTGACGACGAGCCCGTGCAGCACGCCGCCCAGCGCGATCGTCAGCACGGAACCGCCGAACGCGATGGCCAGCTTGACCGCGGCCGGGCGCAGGTCCGGCCGCGCGGGCGCGTCGTCGCCGGGGCGGCGGGCCAGCACCGCGTTGACGGCGATCCACCCGAGCACCACCGCCACCAGCGTCGGCGCCAGCGGCCACGGCGCGACGGCGGCGATCGACGCGCCGAGCGCGACGTAGGTCGCCACGCCCACCGCGTCGGCGACCAGGATCGGCCAGCCGAACCGGTGGTGGGCGACGGCGACCACCACGAAGAACAGGTTCAGCGCCACCACGCCCAGCAGCTGCGCGCCGTCCACGACGGTCGGTGTCGCCAGCAGCACCAGCGTCATCGGGATCGGCAGGCTGTAGACGACGGCGCGTAGCCGGACCGACCTGATCAGGCTGATCGTCCACACGATGAGGGTGACTACCAGGCACGAGACGAGGGTCATCGCCGCAGCTGGCCCGACGCGTGGACGAGCCTGTCGAACGCCGCGCGCATCCGCGACACGTCGGTCGGGTTCACGGTGTAGATGTTGGCCACGACCGTGCCCGCGGCGTTCAGGCGTGCCTCCCAGGCGTGCCTGCCGTCCCAGACCGTGAAGTTCATCTGCAGCGCCTCGGGGACCTCGGCGCGGGCGAGGACGACGACGTGCACGCCCGCCGCGCGCTGCGCCTCGATCAGCTGCTCCAGCCGGTGGGACATCCCGGCGTGCGTGAAGATCCGGGTGATCCGCACGCCCTGGGCGATGGCGTCCAGGTTGGCCTGCCAGTATTCGCGCCCGTCCGAGGCCTCCCACCAATCCAGGCGGTTGTTGCCGGGCAGGATGTTGGTGACCGCCTCGATGGTGAGCTGCGCCTGCAGCGTCGGCTGGATGAGGTAGGTGTAGTCGGAGCCCTCGCGCTCGAACCGGCCCCGGGTGAGGTCGGCCAGGTTCTCCGCGAGCTGCTCGAACCGCAGCCGTGCCTCGGCGCTGACGTGCGAACCGGGATACAGCTGATCGATCTTGCGGGCGCTGGCGGCGAGCGGGTGGATCGCGTCGCCGAACCACGGGGTGGCCTCGACCGTCTCCCGGAGCTGGAAGCGGCGCTCCGCGCGCACGATCGAGTCCAGGACGAACGCGAGGGTGATGCCGCCCAGCGCCGCCAGCAGCGATTCGACTCCGCTGGCGGCGCCGGTGACGTCCAGGGCGAGGGAGAGCCCGAGGGAGAGCAGGGTGCCGATCAGCGCCACCGGGTCGCGGCGGAGCAGGATGCCGGCGAGGGTCATGAGAACTCCAGGGGGTTAGAGTCTGCCTTCTTCTGCGACGACGTACTGGCGCAGCACCAGGTCACGGAACGTCACCGGCCCGCGGGGGCCGGGGACCTTGTCGATGTTGATGCCGGTCTCGGGGATGCCGAGCAGCTTGAACCCGTCGAGCAGCCGGGTGGTCGCGTTCCAGAACGCGCCCGTGCCGCTGTACGCGGTGAGGAACGCGGCGGCGGCCGCGCCGTCCTCGGTGACGATGCCCGCCGCCAGCCCCGAGGTCTGCTCGTTGGCGAGGTCGGCCGCGTGCAGGGGTCCGTCGGCGGGGGCGATGGTGACGGTGGCCTCGGCGGCCGAGTCCAGCGCCCACTCGTAGCCGAGGGCGTGCTCGTGCGGCGGCAGCGACGCGCGGATCGCGGGCGTGCGCGCGGCCAGCCGCTCCACGAGGCGCGGCACGAGGTCGTCCCAGAGTTCACGGTGGACGAGCAGCAGGTTGAGCCGGTTGCACACGCCCAGGCGATCCAGCCCGGCGTCGACGAGCGCGGTCGCCTTCGCCGGGTCGGCGGCACGGTCCAGGTAGAGGACCGCGCCGCCGTCGGCGTGGGCGAGGGTGCGTACGCCGTTGCGGGCGGCCAGTTCGGCCAGGCTGCGGGTGCTGTCGCCGCTGCCGCGCAGGATCACCAGCGGGATCAGCGCGCCCTGGGTGACCAGCGCCGTGGCGGCCTCGCGGCCGGGCACGCGGATGAGCTGGACGGCTTCGGCGGGGAGCCCGGCCTCGGCGAGCGCGGGTGCGATGACGTGGTCGTGCAGGGCGATGGCCGAGGCGAGCGCGGCGGTGCCGGTACGCAGGACACCGGCGTTGCGTGACTTGATCAGCTGCGAGGCGATGTCGACGACGACGTTGGGCCGCGCCTCGAAGTTCGCGCCGATCACGCCCACCGGCCGGTGGCGCAGCTCGACGACGAGCCCGCCGTCGAGGGTGCGCACCACCTCCCGGTGGGCGGGGGCGTCGATGGCGGCCAGCTGGTTCAACTGGTCCGCCATGGCGGCGAGGCGTCCACTGTCGAGCCGCAGCCGGTCGATCACTCCGGGGCCGTCGCCCCGCGCCTGGGCCGCCGCGACGTCGTCGGCGTTGGCGGCGAGCAGCGGCGCGGCGGCTTCGGCCAGGCGCGTGGCCATGGCGCGCAGGGCGCGGTCGGTCATCTCGGCGGAACTGCCGGCCAGCTGCGGCGCGGCCCGGTGGGCGGCCCGTGCGGCGGTCTCGACGGCCTGCTCGGCGGTGGTGACGGTGCTCATGCGGGATCTCTTTCGTCGGGCGACGCGGTGCGGAACCGCTCGTCGGGTAGGTCGGTGATGAACATGTGGCCGGGGGCGTGCGAGATGGCCAGGTCGGGTGCCGCTGCCAGCAGCGCGGCCTGCGGGGTGACGCCGCAGGCCCAGAAGACCGGTACGTCGCCCGGATGGGCGGTGACCGGCTGGCCGTAGTCGGGCCGGTCGAGGTCGGCGATGCCGATCGCGGCGGGATCGCCGACGTGGACGGGCGCGCCGTGCATCTCGGGATACCGCGCGGTGATCTGCTCGGCGAGGCCGACCAGGTCGGCGGGGATCGGCCGCATGGAGACCACGAGCGGCCCGCGCATGCGCCCGACCGGCATGCAGTCCACGTTGGTGCGGTACATCGGGACGGTGCTGCCCCGCGCGAGGTGGCGCACCGGCACGCCCGCCGCGAGCAGCGCGTTCTCGAACGTGAAGCTGCAGCCCAGCAGGAACGTGACGAGGTCTTCGCGCCACCAGGCGAGCACGTCGGTGACCTCGGCGACGAGCTCGCCGTGCTGCCGGACGAGGTAAGCGGGCAGGTCGGTGCGCAGGTCCGCGTCCGGGGCCAGCAGCGAGGTCCACGCTCCGGGCTCGGTCCGTTCGAGCAGGGGGCAGGCCTGGGCGTTGGCGTGCATGAACCCTTCGACGTCGGCGGCGAGCCCGGCGGGGACGGCGATCAGGTTGGCCTGGGTGAAACCGGGGGCGAAGCCCGAGGTGCTGGCCTTCAGCCCGGTCCGGAAACGCATCCGGGCGGTGCGGGGGTCGTTCATCGCGGGTGTACTCCCTCTTGCTGCGTTCGGAACACGACCTGGGACGTGGTGCCGGTACGGGGGAGCGCGCGGCGAGGCAAGATATACTGCCGACCGCGAGATGTCGATTGTTGAACAATGTGGATTGAGTGTAAGTAGTAGCGCAGCGTGATCGCAAGGATTGTGGCACGTTTTGCTGTCGATTGTTGAACGAGGAGCCATGGGCAACCCTAGAGGCGTACGCCCGCAGCGCGCGGCACTGGCCGACCTGCCGAGCCTGAAACCGCAGCCCACCGCCGCCGAACGCGCCGCCGAGGTGATCCGCGACGGCATCTTCGAGGGCCGTTTCATGCCCGGCACCCCGCTGCCGGAGACCGACCTCGCCGACGCGCTGGGCATCTCCCGCAACACCGTCCGGGAGGCGTTCCGCACCCTGCAGGCCGAACATCTGCTCGACTACGAGGTCAACAAGGGCGTCTCGGTGCGGCGGCTGACCCCCGCCGACGCCGCCGACATCTACCGGATCCGAGAGATCCTCGAACTGTCGTCCCTGGACCTGATCACGTCCACGCCCGCCGAGCTCGACACCGCGCTGCTGACGGCCGCGGTCGCCGAGGGCAGGCACGCCGCCGACAACGGCGACTGGGTCGCCGTCGGCACCGCGAACCTGCGCTTCCACGCGCAGATCGTCGCGCTGCAGGGCAGCCCCCGGCTCGACGAGTTCTTCCAGCGGGTCATGACCGAGATGCGGCTGGGCTTCCTCGCCGTGGCCGACCCCCGGTCGCTGCACGAGCCCTACCTCGACCTCAACGGCCGGATCTGCGCGGCCGTGTGCGCGGGGCAGCTCGCCGAGGCACGCGAGATGCTGCGGCACTATCTGCACACCGCGCGCGGCGAGATCGTCGCGGCGGTCACCCCCGCATGAGGCTGCTGCCGTACGGCCTGGTCAGCTGGCTGGTCGAAGTGGACACCACCGCCGAGGCGACCTCGCTGTACGACTACCTGCACGCCCTGCGGCCGACAGGGGCGGCGGCGCTGATCACGGACCTGATCCCCGGCGCGCGTACCGTGCTGCTCGAACTGGACCGGCCCGGCCTGAGCCGGGTGGAGGTCGCCGCGCTGCTCGACCGGTGGCACCCCGGAACACCGTCGGGCCGGACCGCCGCCGACGTCGTCGAGATCCCGGTCCGCTACGACGGGCCCGACCTGGCCGAGGTGGCGCGGCTGCGTGACGTGTCCGAGGCCGCGATCGTCGAGGCGCACACCGGCTCCGAGTTCCAGGTGGCGTTCTGCGGCTTCGTGCCGGGGTTCGCGTACATCAGCGGCCTGCCCCCGCTGCTGCACCTGCCACGGCTGGAGCACCCGCGCACCGCGGTGCCCGCAGGCAGCGTCGCGCTGGCGGGCGGGTTCACCGGCGTGTACCCGCGGCGCTCGCCCGGCGGCTGGCGCCTGCTCGGCCACACCGACACCCTGTTCTGGAACGCCGACCGGGAGCCGCCCACGCTGCTGGCACCGGGCTCACGAGTGAGGTTCACGGCGGTATGACCGATGTGGTGATCACCCGCCCCGGTCTGCTGACCACGGTGCAGGACCTGGGCCGCCACGGCTGGGCGCGCCTGGCCGTGCCCCGGTCCGGAGCCGCCGACCAGCCCAGCCTCAGGCTGGCCAACCGCCTCGTCGGCAACGACGAGAACCGGGCGGGCCTGGAGGCGACCCTGCTCGGCGTCGACGTCCGCTTCACCGGCGACCGCTGGATCGCCGTGACCGGCGCGCCCAGCCCGGTCTTCGTCGGCGACCGCCCGGCAGCCCAGTACGCGCCGGTGTTCGTCGGCGCGGGGTCGGTGCTCCGCGTCGGCGCTGCCACCAGCGGGGCCCGTGTCTACATCGGCGTCGCGGGCGGCGTCGACGTCGCGCCGGTGCTCGGCAGCCGGTCCACCGACATCATGTCCGGCCTGGGACCGGACCCGCTGCAGGCCGGTAGCGCGCTGCCGCTCGGCCCGCCCCAGCGCGGACCCGCGGCGGTCGACGTCGCGCCCGCGCCCGCCATTCCCGCCCATGCGACGATCCGCCTGCTGCCGGGCCCCCGCGACGACTGGTTCGCGACCAGCCCGTACGGCCTGGCCTACATGGTCACCGGCGAGAGCAACCGGGTCGGCGTGCGCCTGGACGGGCCCGTGCTCCAGCGGACCCGGCTGGACGAGCTGCCCAGTGAGGCGATGACGGCGGGGTCGGTGCAGGTCCCGCCCTCGGGTCAGCCGGTGGTCCTGCTCGCCGACTACCCGACCACCGGGGGATACCCGGTGGCCGGGGTGGTCCATCCCGACGACTTCTGGCTGGTCGCGCAGGCGCGGCCGGGCATGCGGCTGACCTTCGCCCCCGCCCGCCGGCCGCTGCGGTGACCGGTGGTCAGCTGAACTTGGTCCGGGGCTGTTTCTGCAGCACGCCGTCCACGTACAGGTCGACCTTCTCGTTGTAGAACGAGACCAGGCCCTCGATCTTCTGGCTCTCCCGCAGCGGCGTGCGGTACGTCCACGCGAGGTCCTCGTGCACCGTGTCCCCGGCCCGCACCGACCAGTACGCCGCCTGCCCCTTGTACGGGCAGTGGGTGACGGTGTCGGTGGGCGTCAGCAGGTCGGCGCGTACGTCGGTCTTGGGCAGGTACCAGCGCGGCGGCAGTCCGGTCTCGAACAGGATCGTCGGCCGGTGCGACTCGGCCACGGTCACCCCGTCGACCTCCACGCGCACGTGGCGGGAGCTGGACAGGATGTCGAGGCGGGTGTGCGGGTCGCGCGGATGCGTGTAGACCTCCTCGTCCTCCTCGAACCAGGCGTCCATCGCGTCCCACTCGAACCGCACCAGGTCACGCAGCTCCGGCAGGGGCGACTTCTCGTAGCGCAGCGCGGCGTCCTCGGCGCTGCGGTCGCCGACCCGCACCGTGTAGAGCGTTCCCGTGCCCAGGGTCGACGAGTCGGCCGTGTGGCCCGACGGTGCGAGCAGGTCGCTGTGCACGTCGGCGACCGGGAGGTAGTACGCCGGGTAGTAGGGCACCTCCCAGACGAGCACCGGACTGCTCGTGTCGGCCACGACCTGGCCGTTGAAGTACACGCGTACGCGCTTGGCGCCGTGCTCGATCCGGGTGCGCGCGGAAACACTCATACAAGCATCAACCAGGCGATCCGTGCCCGCATTCCGATGATGGTCAGCCGTCGCGCGGCACGCGCTCGGCCGGTGCGGCGTCGCCGCGGACGCGCCCGTGCAGGTGCATGTCGTGCCGCCCGTCGGCGTGGATCGCGTCGCTGCGTTTGGTGCCTTCGAGCAGGAACCCGGCGTTGACCGCGGCCCGGCAGGACGCCTCGTTGCGGGTCGAGTGATCCAGGTGCAGCCGATGGAAACCGGCCTCGCCGAAAGCCCACGCGCTCAGCACGTTCAGCGCCCGCGACGCCACCCCCGCGCCACGGGCGGCAGGGAGCACCCAGTACGCGCACCCGGCGACACCGTCGTCCAGGTTCCACGAGCCCGTGGCCAGCCGTCCCAGCACCTCGCCGCCGCCACGGGTCACCGCCCAGCTCGCGGCGGTCTCCTCCGCCCACGCCTGCCGATACTGCGCGAACCACTCGCGGACCTGGTCGGCGGAGCTGGGCTGGCGGGTGTGCCAGTGCCGGATCGCGGGATCCTGGTATGCGGCGAGGAAGACCGGCGCGTCGTCGTCCTCCCACGGCCTCAGCACCAGATCACCTGGGCCGGAGAGCACCGGTTGAGGGTGGGCGGACAGTGTTCCGGCGGGGATGGCCGCAGGCGTGGAAAGGGTCGCTCTCACGCCTCATTCTCACCCTGCGGTGACCGTCTGTTCCCATCGGTCCGGCTGCGCCGGGGCATGATCACTGTTTGTGGGCAGAACCTCTGGTAGGAACGCGGCTTGTGACCAGAGACAGCGATCTCCATCCGCAACCGGCGCGCGATCCGACCCCACCCGCGCGCCGAACCGGCCCTACTGGCGGCGGGGGGCCACCGGGGCGGACAGGCCCGCGCTGAACAGCCGGACGTCGACCTCGTTGAGGGACAGCTTCAGCGCGCCCAGGGCGACCGAGTCCGCGCCGAGCGTGGAGGCCCGCACGTCGGGCATGCGCAGGCACAGGCGCTGGAGTTCGTTGCGCAGCGGGTCCAGGACGAGGTCGGCCGACCGGGAGAAGCCGCCGCCGAACACGACCACCTGCGGGTCGAGGGTGAGCACCAGCGCGGCCGCGCCGACGGCCAGGTCCTTGACGTAGCGGTTGACCGCGGCGCGCGCGGCCCGGTCGCCTTCGCGGGCGGCGTTGAAGACCCAGGCCGCGGCGTCGTCGGGGCTGACGGTCGCGGGCACGCCGGGGCAGTTCTGCAGGTGCTCGGGGGCGTTGAGCCAGCGTACGTGCTTGAGTGCGCCTATCTCACCGGCCGCTCCGCCGAAGCCGCGCCGCAGCACGCCGTCGATGATCAGGCCCGCGCCGGTGCGCATACCGGCGAGCAGGTAGACGATGTCGTCGGCGTCGCGGGCCGCGCCCTTCCACTGCTCGGCCAGGGCGGCCAGCTTGCAGTCGTTCTCCACCACGATCGGGCAGGAGAAGTGGGTGCCCAGGTGCGCGGCGAGGTTGACGCTCTTCCAGCCGGGCAGCGGGGTGAAGAAGCTGGTGCGTCCGGAGGCGTCGACCGCGCCGGTGACCGCGGCCGTGACGGCCCAGATGTCGCCGGGCGTCTTGCCCGCTCCGGCCACGCAGGCGGTGACGACCTCGTCGAGCACGGCGAGGCGTTCGGCGGGCGCGGCCTCGGCGGTCACGGACTGGCGTACGGTCTGCACGATGTTGCCGTCGAGGTCGGCCAGCAGCGCCAGTATCTTGTGGACGCCCACGTCGACGCCGAGCACGTAGCCCGCACCCGCGCGGAACTGGTAGCGGCGGGCCGGACGGCCGACGGCGCTGCTGGCTCCGGGTTCGAGCACGGTGGCCCACCCGTCGGAGACGAGTCCCTGGGCGATGACGTCGACGGCGGGCCGCGACAGCCCGGTGCGTTGGGACAGTTCGGTGACGGTCGACGGCGGGTGGTCGCGCAGCGCGCGCACGATGCTCAACGAGTTGAGCTCGCGCAGCCGCGGCAGATCCGTGCCGGTGGTAGCTAGTTCTGTCACGTTCTGTCCCTTGTTTGCGTGCGAGACGTGCCGCACAATACGCTTTGATCTTTACAAAATCGCCGAGTGATGGCAAGCCCACAGACGGTGACGTCGCAGACGCCGCCGCCCGGCCGCGCCGCCCCCGAGCGGGGGAGCGCGACCGGGCCTGCCATCGACAGCCGCGACCATGTCAGGAGATGGGATAGGCCTGCGCCGCGGGAGTGACGGTCGGCGTGAAGTCGGCCGTCCGCCCGTCGACGGTGTACTCGTACCGGCCCAGCCGCGCGATGTCGGGCCGTGCCGACAGGTAGCCGACCATGTCGTCCAGCTCCGTGGCCGACAGCCAGCTCGGCGGGTCGGACACGGCCCGGAACCGGCAGATGTCGGCCAGGTCCCGCAGCCACGCCAACTGCTGCTCGGTGAGCAGGTTCAGGCGGCTGCGGAAGTAGACGACGTCGGGATCGACCTCGGCCAGCGGCTGGTGCCACAGCCGGTGCAGGGTGTTGACGACCGCGTTGCGGGCCATCGCGTCGGACGGGTCGTCGCTGGCGTAGTTCTGCCACATGGGTGCCACGTCGGGGCCGCTGCGCAGCCCGTCGAGGATGCCCAGCGACGGCAGCAGGATCGCCCCGCTGCCCAGCAGGTACACGTCGTCGCCGGCGACCTCGCGGATCAGCGCGAGGGCGTCGCGGTAGGACTGCTCGCGCTCGCCGCCGTCGGCCCGTACGCCCGGCGCCGCCCCGGCGTTGATGAAGTCGAGCTTCAGGTACTTGAAGCCCCACTCGTGCACCACCCGCTGGGTCAGCTCGGTCAGGTAGTCGCGCGCGGCGGGCCGGGACAGGTCCAGGGCGTGGTAGCCGGTGCCCCAGTTGTGCCCGGCGATCACGTGCTCGCCCCGGTCGTCGCGCAGCAGCAGCTCCGGGTGCTCGCGGGCGAGTTCGGAGCCGGGCAGGGCGATGAACGGGGCCAGCCACAACCCGGCGGTCATGCCCGCGTCGGTGATCCGGTCGGCCAGCGCCTTCATGCCGGACGGGAACTTGTGGTTGGGCTGCCAGTCGCCGACCAGCCGCTCCCAGCCGTCGTCGACCTGCACCACGTCGAAGGGCAGCCCGCGCAGGTCGTCGACGTCCTTGGCGAGCTGCTGCTCGGTGATGGTCTCGTAGTAGGCGTACCAGGAGCACCAGACGTTGCCGGCGCGGCGGGCGCTGCTGCCCAGCCGCTGCGCCAGGTGCCGGGTGTACGCGGCGAACACCTCGTCCTCGGGCCCGTACGCGGCGAACCAGGGCTGCGCCCCGTGCTCGTACCAGCCGGCCAGGGTGTCGCGGTCGGCCGACAGCCGCGGGGTGCCCAGGCCGAGCGCGCCGAGCAGCAGGATGTTCCCGTCACCGGCGTCGACGGCGGCCACGGCGGAGGAGTGGTGGTGCGACGGGTCGTCCCACACGGTGTCGTCGGCGGTCAGGCGCCGTTGCGGGTTGGCGATGCGCAGCGGTGCTTCGCTCAGCCGCCGCCATCCGCAAGGGCTCCAGGAGTTCTGCCCGTGCCGGTAGAACAGGGCGTCGCCCAGTCCGTGCAGCAGGGCGACGCGTCCTGGCGGCAGAATCAGGCCCCCGTCGGCTGCTTGCGGGCTGCCGGGGCCGTCGTGTTCGAGGGCGAAAGTGTGGCCGGCCAGCTCGATGAGCAGTGCCATGGTTCTCCTTGGCAGGTGAGTCGCAGCGGTGTCCGAATGCGGCGGTGCGGCGGGATCACTCCCGCCGCACCGGTGGGGCGGCTTACTTGAACAGGGCGTTGACCTGGTCGTTGGCCTTCTTCAGCGAGGTGGCCGAGTCGGTCTGGCCGAGGATCGCGGCCTGGATCGCGTCCTGCACGAGCTGGCTGATCTCGTTGCCGTGCTCGGTGATCGGCACGAAGAACGTGCCACCGGGCGCGGCGGCCTCGTCGACGAACACCTTCACGTCACGGCCCTTGCCCGTGTGCGCGGCCAGGGCCTTCTCGCTGGCGGACTTGATGGCCGGGAAGACCACGCCGTTGCCGCCGACGATGTTCTGGCAGTCGGCCGAGCCCAGGAACTTGACCCACTTCCAGGACTCGTCCTTGTGCTTGGTGCCGGCCCAGATCGCGTCGGACAGGCCGTTGATCGCGGTCTTGCGGCCCTGCGGGCCCGTCGGCAGCGGCGCGAACGCGAACTTGAGCTTCGCGCCGTCACCCAGGTAGCTGTTGATCATCCAGGAGCCCGCGAACGTGATCGCGCCCTTGCCCGCGTTGAGCAGGGAGTCACGGCTCAGCGTGGACGCCTTGTCCAGCGCGGGGGCGTAACCCTTGGCGCTCAGCGACTTGAACCAGTCGATGGTCTGGGCCAGCTTCGGGTCGTCGTACTTGTACTGGGTGCCCCACGGGTTCTTGTCCAGGTAGGTGAACCCGTTGCTGGCGGCCAGGTTGCCCCAGCCGTTCTGGCCCTGCGAGCCGTCGGCCCACTCCGGCAGGAAGCCGAAGACCTTGACCTTGGTCTTGTCGAACGCCGGGTCCAGGCCGTTGCGGCCCTTCTCGTCGACCGTCGCCTTGGCGATGGCCTGCTCGAAGGAGCCGCCGTCGGTCGGGTTCCAGGTCAGGTTCGCCAGGCCGGCCGCGTCGATGCCCTGCGCCTTGAGGTGCTCGGTGTTGTAGACCAGGGCCATGGTGTCCCAGTCCTTCGGCAGGCCGAAGCGCTTGCCGTCCTTGGTGAACAGGTCGGCCAGGCCGCCCTGGTACTGCGACAGGTCGACCTTGTCGGCCTCGACGAAGGGCTGGATGTCGAGGATCTGGCCGGAGCTGACGAACTGCGGGTAGTACGACCCCTGGTTGGTCCACACGTCCGGCGCGTCACCCGACGCGATCTGCGTGGTCAGGTTCTGCCAGTACTCGTTCCACGCGGCCTGGCTGATCTTGACGGTGATGTTCGGGTTGGCCTTGGTGAACTCGTCGGCACACTGCTGGTACGACGCCTTCTGGTTGTCGTCCCACAGCCAGTAGTTCAGGGTGACGGGCGCGCCCGCCTGCTCCTCGGTGGCACCACTGCAAGCGGCCAGGCCGGCCACCACGGCCAGGGAAAGCAGCGCTGCTCCGGCCCGTGATCTGCGGTTCATTCGATCCTTCTTTCTGAGGGGGGTGTTTTCACTTGCTACCGGTGAAGTTCAGGGACTGGACCAGCCGCTTGCCCACGAAGACCAGCAGGAGCAGCACGGGCAGGACCGACAGCGTCGAGGCGGCCATCAGGCCGGTCCAGTCGGGTTGGGTGTTGGGGGACTGCTGCAGGAACACCCCGAGGGCGACGGTGACGAGGCGGTTCTCCTCGTCGCGGCCGACCAGCAGCGGCCACAGGTAGTCCTTCCAGGCCCACACGGTGGTGGTGAGCCCGATGGTGATCAGCGGGCCGCGGCTCATCGGCAGCGCGATGCGCCAGAAGATGCCCCACGGCCCGTTGCCGTCGAGGATCGCCGCCTCCTCCACGTCGCGCGGCAGCGACAGGAAGAACTGGCGCAGGAAGAACACCGCGAACGGGGTCATCAGGATCGTCGGGGCGACCATGCCGGCCATGGTGTTCATCCAGCCGAGGTCCTTGACCAGGATGAAGTTGGGCAGCAGCGTGAAGATCGGCGGCACCATCAGCGCCGCGATCACGATGGCGAACACCAGGTCGCGGCCGGGAAAGCGCAGCCGGGCGAACGCGTACCCGGCCATCGCGCAGAACAGGGTCTGCACCCCGGCGATCAGGCCGCAGTACACGATCGAGTTCCACAGGTACCCGGCGAAGTTCAGGTGCGCGCCGGACCCGCCCGCCGCGCGGGCCTCGGCCTCGCTGGTCAGGCCGAGCACCCGGAGGAAGTTGATCATTGTCGGGTGCTCGGGCAGCAGGCTGGCGTTGTCGGTGTAGATGTCGGCGGCCGGGGTGAGCGCGGTGCGGATCATCCACCAGAACGGGAAGACCGTCACCACGATGACCACGGTCATCGCCACCCAGGCCAGCGCGCGTCCGGGGTTGAAGGTTCTGCGGGTCATGTCTGTCGTCCCCTTCACGCCAGGTCCGAGCGCGAGGCGCGCAGCAGGCGCATCTGTATCGCGGTGAGCACGCCGAGGATCAGAGCCAGGAAGACCGCCGCCGCGGCGGCGTAGCCCAGGTGGAAGTACTTGAAGGCCTGCAGGTAGATGAAGTAGTAGATGACCTGGGTGGCCGAGACCGGGCCGCCCTTGGTGGTCACCGCGATGGTGTCGAAGATCTGGAACGAGCCGATCAGGGACACGACCAGCACCAGCGCCAGCACCGGCCGCAGCAGGGGCAGGGTGATGCCGCGGAACATCCGCCACTCCCCGGCGCCGTCGATCGACGCGCCCTCGTAGAGGTACTGCGGGATCTGCAGCATCCCGGCGTAGAGCAGCAGCGCCGTGTAGCCGGTGTACGCCCAGGTGTTGATGCCCGCCACGGTCGGCATCGCCCAGGTCTCGTCGGTGAAGAAGCCGACCGGGCCCAGGCCGACGGCGTGCAGCAGCTGGTTGACGAAACCGAGGTTGGTGTCCAGCAGCCACATCCACAGCAGGCCGATGGTGACGTTGGGGACCAGCCACGGCAGCAGCAGCGTCGCCCGCAGCATCACCGAGCGGGTCAGCCGGTGCATCAGCGTCGCGATGCCCAGCGCCAGCAGCGTCTGGGAGCCGATGTTGAGCACCACGTACCAGGCCGTGACCTTCATGGAGTTCCAGAAGGCCTCGTCGGCCAGCAGCTTGGCGTAGTTCTCCGCGCCGACGTACGTCGCCGTGTTGAGCATGTTGTAGTCGGTGACCGAGTACCACACGCCCCGGGCGGCCGGGTAGCCGTAGAAGACGGCGAATCCGACCAGCACCGGCAGCAGGAACAGCCATGCCGCCCGCCGGTCGTCTCGCGGTTTTGTCGTGATCATCCACGTCCTCGGATCCGTCTATCGGTCGGCTCTTGCCAGCCGCCCCGCTCTCGAATAATGATGTAGACCTTCGAAATTTTGTCAACACCTCTTCGTATTACTTCGGTAACGACGAGGAGGCCGACCCGCTGTGAACCGCAGTGCCAACGCTCCGACCAGGGTCTATGCGTACCTGACGGAACGGCGCTGCGGTATGCCCGCACAGCACGCGCACCTGAACCACCCGGAGAACCGCCCCACTCCCGATGGAGAGCTGCATGAAAACCCGTTCACGCGGCAGGATCGTCCTGGCCGCACTAGCCGCAGCGACCGTGGCCGCCGCGCTGACCCTCGTCAGCCCGGCCGCCGCGCTCGCCGCCCCCGCCGGGCCGCCGCCCCGCCCCGCCGCGCCCGCGAGTCCCGACGCGACGCTGCAGGTCCACCCGCTGTCGGCCGCCGCAGGGCCGGTCGACAACCCGCTCAAGGGCTGGGCCAGGTTCTACTCGCCCGGCGGTGACCAGAACAACGGCTTCCCGCACTCGCTGACCTGGGGCTACTTCGGCCTCTCCGAGATCATGAACAACGCCTCGAACTGCGGCAGCTACAACTGGTCGATCATCGACAGCATGCTGGCCGAGACCGCCGGCTACGGCAACCAGGCCGCCATCCGGATCTACATGACCTACCCCGGCGGCACCGGCAGCCACCCGGCCAACGCCATCCCGCCGTGCTTCAACGGCAACGTCGCCACCCGCGCCGACGCCACCTGGAACGTCTCGCACCCCGACTACGACAGCCCGTTCCTGATCAACGCGCTGAAGAACTTCATCGCCGCGTTCGGGGCCCGCTACGACGGCAACCCCCGCCTCGGCTTCATCCACCTGGGCCTGGTCGGCCTGTGGGGGGAGTGGCACACCTGGCCGTACGACACCGACACCGGTGACGGGCTGCCCAACTACATGCCGACCGACGCCAACGGGGCGCAGCTCGTCGCCGCCTTCGACAACGCGTTCAACACCACCAAGGTCGAGATCCGGTACGCCGACGCCGCCGGTGGTGCTGCCAACAGCCGCGACATCGGCTACCACGACGACTCGTTCTGCTTCCGGGAGGGCTCACCCCTGCAGGGCGTGACCCTGCCGACGTCGCTGGGCGGTGCGTCCTACGCCCACCTGCAGCGCAACATCGCCACCGGCACCGAGAACAAGTGGATCAACAGCTCGATCGGCGGCGAGCTGCGCCCCGAGATCCAGACCTACGCGTTCCAGTCCTGGCCGAACGGTTCCGGCAGCGTCGACAACCTCAAGGCGTGTATCGAGCTCGCGCACGCCACCTGGATGATCAACGAGGGCAGCGCCGCGTACTCGCCCGGCGACGCGAACGTCTCGGCCGCGGTGCGGCTGATGGGCTACAACCTCACCGTCGGCAACGCCTACTTCAAGGACACCGCCTCCGGTACGACGAACGTGGGCGTGCAGATCAGCAACACCGGCGTCGCCCCGTTCTACTACCCCTGGACCATGACCCTCGGGCTCAAGAACAGCTCGGGTGCCGTGGTGCAGACCTGGGACACCCCCTGGGACCTGCGTACCGTCCAGCCGCTCTCCATCCGGGCGTTCCCCGACTGGAACGTCGGCGCCGACCCCACCTACCGCAACTTCGGCTACCCGCAGTACTTCCAGACCAGCGTCAACCTCTCCGCGGTCCCGCAGGGCAGCTACCAGTGGGTGCTGCGGGTCAAGAACCCGCTGGAGACCGTCGACGCCGACGCCAAGAAGCTCCGGTTCGCCAACGCCACCCAGAACGCCGACGGCTGGCTCGGCATGGGCGCGGTCACCGTCGGCACCGGCGGCGGCAGCGACACCACGGCACCGTCGGTGCCCGGCGGTCTGACCTCCACGGGGCAGACGTCGTCGTCGGTGTCGCTGTCCTGGTCGGCTTCGACGGACAACGTCGGGGTGACCGGCTACGAGGTGTTCCGTGGTGGAACGCTGGTCGGCAGCCCGACCGGGACGTCGTACACCGACAGCGGTCTGGCCGCGTCGACGAGCTACAGCTACACGGTCAAGGCCCGTGACGCCGCCGGTAACCGGTCGGCGGCCAGTAGCACGGTCACCGTCTCCACCTCGGCGGGCGGCGGCGGTGCGGTGGCCTACGAGGCTGAGGCGTCGGGTAACACGCTGACCGGCGGCGCTGTCGTGGCGTCCTGCGGCACGTGCTCGGGCGGGTCGAAGGTCGGCTACCTCGGCAACGGGGGCTCGATGGCCTTCACCAACGTCGCCGGGGGCACCGGCGGCTCGCGCACCGTGACGATCTACTACCTGTCGGCCGAGGCGCGCACCGCCGTGGTCAACGGGCAGTCCGTCAACCTGCCGTCGACCGGCAGCTGGACCACGGTCGGCTCCAGCACTGTCACCCTCAACCTCGCCGCCGGCAGCAACAGCATCACCATCGCCAACCCCGGCGGCTGGGCTCCCGACATCGACCGGATCACCGTGTCCGGGACCGGCGGCGGTGGTGGCGACACCACGGCGCCGAGCATCCCCGGCGGCCTGGCCTCGCCGAGCAAGACGGCCAGTGCGATCACGCTGTCGTGGAGCGGCTCCACCGACAACGTCGGGGTGACCGGCTACCAGATCCTGCGCGGCGGCAGCCCGGTCGGCACGTCGGCGACCACCGGCTTCACCGACACCGGGCTGACGGCGTCGACCGCGTACACGTACACGGTCAAGGCCTATGACGCCGCCGGGAATTACTCGGCCGTCTCCGGATCGCTGACCGTGACGACCAACGCGGGCGGCACCACGCCCGTCAGCTACGAGGCGGAGTCCTCCGGCAACACCCGGACCGGCACGGCGGTGGTCGTCTCCTGCGCGACCTGCTCCGGCGGGTCGAAGGTCGGCTCCGTCGGCAACGGCGCGACCCTGTCGTTCAACAACGTCGCCGGCGGCTCGGGCGGCAACCGGACGATCACTTTCCACTACCTGTCGACCGTGGCGCGCACCGCGTCGGTCAACGGGCAGGCGGTGACCTTCCCGGCGCTCGCCAACGGGAGCACCGTCGGCACGGCCTCCGTCACGGTGAACCTGGGCGCGGGCAACAACACGGTCACCATCTCGAACTCCGCCAACTGGACCGCGGACATCGACCGCATCACGGTCAGCTGACCCCTTCCGTCCCGCACCGGCCGGGCAACGGCGCCCGGCCGGCCACCCTCGACCGAGGAAAAGCCACCATGAGAAGAACAGTCCGCCTCACCGTCGCCGTGCTGGCGGCGCTCACCCTCGCGGCGGGCACGCCCGCCGTGGCCCGGCCCGCGCCCACCGCGCCGCAGTGGACGCCGCTGACGTACACCTCCGCGCCCGCCGACAACCCGCTCAAGGGCTTCATGCCGTACGCGGGCAGCTACCAGACCTTCCCGTACAGCATGGAATGGTTCTACCTGCCGGTCCGCGACGTGATGACCGGCCCGCAGCAGTTCCGCTGGGACGCCGTGGAACGCCAGCTCAACGCCATCGCCGCGCGTGGACACCAGGCCGTGTTCCGGTTCTACCTCGACTACCCCGGCAAGCCGACCGGCATCCCGCAGTACCTGCTCGACCAGGGCCTGGCCACGCACGCCTACGACGACTTCGGCAACAACGGCGTCAGCGTCGCCCCCGACTACAGCGACCCGCGCCTGGTCAGCGCCGTGCAGAACTTCATCACCGCGCTCGGGCGCAGGTACGACGGCGACCCGCGCATCGGCTTCCTGACCCTGGGCCTGATCGGCTTCTGGGGCGAGTGGCACACCTGGCCGTACGACGGCTGGACCAAGCCCGAGAACTGGATGCCCTCCACCGACGTCCTCGCCGGGATCCTGAACACCTTCGACACCGCGTTCGACAGGACCCGGCTGCTGGCCCGCTACCCGAGCCCGCAGAACAAGGAGCTGGGCATCGGCTACCACGACGACTCGTTCGCCTTCGAGACGCTGCCCGTGCAGTCGTGGCACTTCGTGCAGCGGCTCATCGACGAGGGCGTCACCGACAAGTGGCAGCGCGAGCCGATCGGCGGCGAGCTGCGCCCCGAGGTCCAGGCCTGCCTGTTCGAGCAGCCGGTCAGCTGCGGCCAGTACGAGGACTTCACCTCCTCGGTCGACCAGACGCACATCAGCTGGATGATCAACCACGCGGCGTTCGCGCCGGACGGCTACACCGGCGACGAGTACTTCCGCGCCCTGGCCGCGGCCAAGTCGCTGGGCTACGAGTTGACCGTCACCGAGGCCGCGCTGTCGCGCGACCGGGTGTCGGTGCGCGTCGCCAACCGGGGCACCGCGCCCTTCTACTACGACTGGCGGGCTGAGCTGGCCGCCGTCGACAGCCAGGGCCGCACCGTCAAGCGCTGGAAGACCGACTGGACCGTGACCGGCATCCAGCCCGGCCAGGACCCCACCGAGCTGACCGCCCGCATCGACACCCGCGGCCTGCGCCCCGGCAGCTACGACATCGTGCTGCGCGTGGCCAACCCGCTGCCCAACGGCATCCCGTTGCGGTTCGCCAACACCAGCCAGGACACCCACACCGGCTGGCTGCACCTCGGCGCCGTCACCACCCGCTGACGGCACCCCGCACCACCGCACCAGGGTGCCGTCGGCAGCCCGCCGACGGCACCCCGCACCGAACCCTTTCCTGTTCCTGAACTTCGTCCCCGAAGGGAACAACGGTTCATGCCAACTCTGCGCACAGTGCTCGCCACCACGGCGGCAGCGCTGACCCTCGCGCTGGTCGCCACCAGCGCGGCCGCCGCACCGGCGGGCCCACCGCCGCGCCCGGCGGCCGGGCCCGGCCCCGACACGAGCCTGGCCACCCACTCCTACACCTACGCCGACGCCGCACTCGGCCAGCCGCTGAAGGGGTTCGCCCCCTACCTCTTCCCCGGTGACAACCTGTCCACCAAGTACCCCGGCGGCCTGGTCTGGAGCTACTTCGCCCTCAACGAGGTGATGAAGGACCCCGCCAACTGCGCGAACATCGACTGGAGCGTGTTCGACAAGGCGCTCGACGAGGCGGCCGTCTGGAGCCGCCAGACCGCGTTCCGCTTCTACCTGGAGTATCCCGGCGGCAGCGGCACGCACCCCGGCAACGGCATCCCGCCGTGCCTGAACGGCAAGATGGCGCTGCGCAACAACGGGTTCTGGGGCACCATCAGCCCCGACTACGACGACCCGGACGTCATCAACGCGCTGGTCACCTTCATCAACGCGTTCGCGGCCCGCTACGACAAGGCGGGGCCGGGCGGCACCGCCGACCCGCGTATCGGGTTCATGTCGCTGGGCCTGGTCGGCCTGTGGGGCGAGTGGCACACCTGGCCGTACGACCGTGACCTGGCCGACGGCTACCCGGACCTGATGCCGACCGACGCCACGATCCGCACCATCATCGGGGCGTACGACACGGCGTTCGACAACATCCAGCTGGAGGTCCGCTACCCCCTCGCGGGCACGGAGACCGCGAACATCGGTTTCCACGACGACTCCTGGCCGTACAAGGAGTTCCGCAACGGCGGGCAGCTCAAGAGCATGACCCTGCCGATGTCGATGAACGGCTGGGAGGACGCGTTCCTGCAGCTCCAGCTCAACACCGGCACCGAGAACCGGTGGGTGACCCAGTCCATCGGCGGCGAGGCCCGGCCCGAGATCCAGGGCACCCTCTACGCGAACTGGCCGGGCGGGTCCGGGCAGGTCGACGACGTGCTCGCGGCGACCGAGCTCACCCACATCACCTGGATGATCAACCAGACCGGCGCGGGCGGTTACAGCACCAGCGACCCGAAGGTCTCCGCCGGGGTCCGCAAGATGGGCTACAACCTGCACATCCCGCAGGCCAACTTCAACGCGACCGCCGCGGGCAGCTTCAAGGTCGGCGTCACGATGCAGAACGACGGCGTCGCCCCGTTCTACTACCCGTGGACGGTGCAGCTCGGCCTGCGCAACAGCGCCGGCTCGGTGGTGAAGACCTGGGACACCAGCTGGGACCTGCGTACCGTGCAGCCGCTGAAGATCCGCGCGTTCCCGGACTGGAACGTGGGCGCCGACCCGAAGTACCTCGACTTCGGCCGCCCGGTGAACTTCTCCACGACCGTCAGCACGGCGGGCGTTCCCGCCGGTGCGTACAGCCTGGTCCTGAAGGTGCGCAACCCCCTGGAAGCGGTCACTGCCGACGTGCTGCGCGCCCGCCCGGCGGCCAGCCGGCTCACCGACTGGATCATCGACCAGTGGCGGCCGCGCCTGCCGCTGTCGTTCGCCAACAGCAACCAGGGCGCGGACGGCTGGGTCAACCTGGGCAACGTGTCGACGTCGGGCACCTGCACGGGTGACTGCACCGCCCCGTCGACCCCGTCCGGCCTGGCCGTGTCCGGGGTGACCAACACGGGCGTGTCGCTGTCGTGGTCGGCGTCCACCGACAACGTCGGTGTGACCGGCTACCAGGTGTTGCGCGACGGGGTGCTCGCCGGTTCGCCGGCGGGGACCACGTTCACGGACTCCGGACGGTCGCCGGGGCAGACGTACCAGTACACGGTCCGAGCGGTCGACGCCGCCGGAAACGTGTCCAATTCGTCCGCATCGGTGTCCGCGACGACCACGGGCTGCGCGGGTGACTGCACTGCCCCGAGTTCACCTACCTTGTCCTCGCCGTCGAAGTCCGACACGAGCGTGTCGCTGTCCTGGACGGCGTCCACGGACAACGTGGGCGTGACCGGCTACGAGGTGTTCCGTGGCTCGACGCTGGTCGGCAGCCCGACGGGCACGTCGTACACCGACACCGGCCTGACCGCGTCGACGGCGTACAGCTACACCGTCAAGGCCCGGGACGCGGCCGGGAACCGGTCGGCGGCCAGCAACACCGTCGCCGTCACCACCAGCAGCGCACCGCAGCCGCCCACCGGCCTGGTCCTCGACAACTACGACGGCACCCCCGCATACCCGTCGGCGAACCAGAACGACCTCGGCAAGTGGACCGGCGGCAACTGCTTCCTCGACGGCGGCGGCAACGGCGCGGTCACCGGCGGCGCGCTGAGCCTGCGCTACAACAACTGCGGCTGGTTCGGCTCCGACGTCGGCGTCGACCTCAGCCCGTACACCTACCTCGTCGTGCGGATCAAGGGCGCGGCCGGTGGCGAGCAGGCCCACTTCAACCTCGGGCTGGGCGGGTCGACGAAGGTCTTCGGCGACTTCACCCTCGACGGGGGAGCGCATCCGGTGATCACGACGGCGTACCAGGACATCAAGATCCCGATGGTCGCCAACGGCATCAACCGCAACAGCCCGTCCCAGCTCGCCATGGGCTTCTGGTACGGCGGCAACTCCACGGTCTCGATCGACCACATCTCGTTCCAGTAACACAAGCCGGCCGCCTGGCAGGGCTCCCGACCCGGCCAGGCGGCCTACCCTCCCGACGCACAGGAAGGCCATCCATGCCCACCCGCAGTCTGCGGATGTTCACCGCGACAACGTTACTGGCCGCGCTCGCGGTCGTGACGGTCGGTGCCGCGCCCGCCCAGGCCGCCACCGTCACCTACCAGGCGGATCTGTCCACCGCGTTCGCCAACCCGGAACGCGGCTACCACAACCGCTACGAGATCATCAACGACCCGGCGGTCAACGACTACGTCAACGCCGCCACCATCCCCGGCTTCAACCCCGACCTGCTCGACCGCACCTTCGCCCGCGCGAAGGCCAACGGCAACACCCTGGTGCACAGCTACGTTCACCTCGACAAGTACAAGACCCAGGCCCTGCCGCAGGCGCTGCTGGACAACCTGACCTCCGGCCTGGCCGCGGTCCGCACCGCGGGCATGAAGATCGTGCTCCGCCCGGCGTACACCTGGGACGGCTACGCCAGCGTCGCCGAATCCCAGATCCTCGCCCACATCGCCCAGCTCAACGCCGTGATCACCGCGAACGCCGACGTGGTGCTGCACCTGGAGACCGGCTACCTGGGGGCGTGGGGGGAGTGGCACACCGGCACCCTGACCAACCCGTCCTCGGCCGAGGAGGCCCCCGCCCGGTACCGCATCGTCAAGAAGATCGCCGACACCACCCCGGCGAGCATCCCGCTGGCGATGCGCTACCCGATCTACATCAAGGAGATGATCGACCCGACCTCCTGCGTGGTGCCCGAGGGCTGCACGCTGACCCAGGCGCAGAAGGACCGGATCAGCTTCCACAACGACTGCTTCCTGGCCGACCTCAACGACATGGGGACCTACGACAACCCGTCGTGGATGGGCTGGTTCTACATCGAGCAGAAGAAGCAGTGGATGTACGACCTGGCCACCTCGACCGGGTTCAACAAGATGGTCGGCGGTGAGACCTGCGGCGCGGACGGCTACAACGACGCCGCCTGCGTCAACGCGCAGACCGAGATGAACAAGCTCAACTTCACCGAGATCAACGAGGACTACGCGGCGGTCAACACCGACAAGTGGAAGGCCGCCAACCTCGCCGCGAGCGGCAACGACCCGGCCGAGACCTGCTTCACCCGCATCAAACGCAAGATGGGGTATCGGCTGAGGCTGCTCGACGCCACCTTCCCCACCACGGTGGCCCCCGGCGGCAGCCTCGCCCTCACCGCGCACCTGTCCAACGACGGCTGGTCCGGCCTCGTCAAAGGCCGCACCGCGTACCTGGTGCTCGACAACGGCACCAACCGCTACAACCTGCCCCTGAGCAGCGTCGACCCGCGCACCTGGCTGGCCGGCGCGAGCACCGTCACCGGCAGCGTCACCGTGCCCGGCGGCGCGGCGGCGGGCAGCTACAAGCTGGCCCTGTGGCTGCCGGACCCGGCCTCGGCGCTGCAGGCCCGCCCGGAGTACGCGATCCGGCTGGCGAACACCGGCATCTGGGACGCGGCCAAGGGCTACAACGTGCTCGCCTCCTCGGTGACCGTCGGCTCCTGCACCGGCGACTGCACGGCCCCGTCGACCCCGTCGGGCCTGACCGTGTCCGGGGTGACGAACACGAGCGTGTCGTTGTCCTGGACCGCGTCCACCGACAACGTCGGGGTCGCCGGCTACCAGGTGTTCCGTGGCGGTACGCAGGTCGGCACCCCGACCGGCACCACGTTCACCGACCCCGGCCGCTCACCGGGGCAGACCTACCAGTACGCGGTCCGCGCGGTCGACGCCGCGGGCAACGCCTCCGGCTCCTCGGCGACGGTGTCGGCGACCACGACCGGCTGCTCGGGCGACTGCACCCTGCCCAGCACCCCGACCCTGTCCTCGCCGTCGAAGTCCGACACGAGCGTGTCGCTGTCCTGGACGGCGTCGACGGACAACGTGGGCGTCACCGGATACGAGGTGTTCCGCGGGTCGACGCTGGTCGGCAGCCCGACGGGCACGTCGTACATCGACACCGGCCTGACCGCGTCGACGGCGTACAGCTACACCGTAAAGGCCCGGGACACGGCCGGAAACCGGTCGGCGGCCAGCAACACCGTCACGGTCACCACCGACGCGACCCCGCCGCCGCCGACCGGGCTGGTGCTCGACAACTTCGACGGCACCCCCGCGTACCCTTCCGCGACGCAGAACGACCTCGGCAAGTGGACCGGGGCGAACTGCTTCCTCGACGGCGGCGGCTCCGGCGTCGTCACCGGCGGGGCGCTGAGCCTGCGCTACAACGCCTGCGGCTGGTTCGGCTCCGACGTCGGCGTGGACCTTAGCACCCGCACCTACCTCGTCGTACGCGTCAAGGGCGCGGCCGGAGGCGAGCAGAACCACTTCAACCTGGGCCTGGGCGGGTCGACGAAGCTGTTCGCCGACTTCACCCTCGACGGCGGCGCGCACCCGGTGATCACGACGTCCTACCAGGACATCAAGATCCCGATGGTCGCCAACGGCATCAACCGCAACAGTCCGTCCCAGCTCGCCATGGGCTTCTGGTACGGCGGCAACTCCACGGTCGTCATCGACCACATCTCGTTCCAGTAACCGACACCACCGGCCAGGCCTCCATCCACGTGGAGCCTGGCCGGTGGGCCGGGGACGTGGCACGATCGGGCCTCATGACGGGGCGTACGCACAGCCCGGATCGGCGTGGCCGTGGTGCTGCTGGCGGGGCAGGCCCTCGGCCCGCTGGCGGTCGACGCCTTGTCGTCCGAGCGCTTCGGCCGCGCCGCACTCACCTTCGCAGTGCTGGCGGTGGCGCTGGCGTTCCTGTCCGGCGGGTTCCGGGGCACAGGTCTCTGGCTACGGACCTCGCCCCGGTGAACGCCCGACGGAGACGCCTGACTATTCGGCGTTCGGTTCGACGGCGAACTTGTCACCGGGACGGGTGCTGTGGCGCAGCACCTCCTCGACGACGGCTTCGCGGGGCGGCCCGGTCTTGCCGTAAAGCCCGGCGGTCAGCAGGACAGAGCCCACGAGGAACGCGACGACGCAGGTGGACAGGTCGAGGCTGAGCTTGTTCGCCGATGTGGACAGCAGCGCGAGCGCCGCCAGTCCGCCGAGGATCAGCACTCCGCCGACGCCGAGGTGGACGATCATCGCGGCGTCACGGCCGATGATCGTCGCGGCGAGCGCGACCGCGCCGAGCACGGCGCACAGCCACGCCAGGGCGGGATTGACGCGCAGGCCGAGCATCCGGGTGTCGCTGTCGTCGAAGAAGCCCAGCCCGGCCGTGGCGATCACGCCGAGCAGGCCGAACGCCAGCAGGTACAGGCTGGACAAACCGGCCAGCAGTCGCCACAGGGGCCGCTTGCGATGATTGATGGGCAGATGCATGGCATACAGGTGCCCACCGGACTCTTGGCGAAACCGGACGGAGCCTCGCGCGATCCCGGCCCGCGTCAGCGGCAGTTGGGCGCGGGTCCGCAGCCGGTGCCGACGATCTCCGCCAGCGCCGCGCGGAACTGCTCACGGGATGCCGGTGCGAGGGGCGCAACCAGCTCCTGGAGCTCCGCGCCGACCTCGGCATGGAACGCGGAGGCGGCGTCCCGTCCGGCGTCGGTGAGGCTCACCTGCAGGGACCGCCGGTCGCCTGGCACGGCTGACCGGCGTGCCATGCCGCGCCGCTCGGCCCGGTCCATCAGGCCGGTCATCGCCGCTTTCTCCACCCCCAGGCGCTGGGCCAGCTCGGCCATGCCCCGGGGGCCGGCGAGCAGGGTGCACAGGAGTTTCGCCTGCACCGGGGTGAGGTCGTGGCGCTCGGAGATACGCGCGTAGACGGCCTGGACCCTGGCGGTGAGCTGGATGAGCCCGGCGGCCAGGTCGAGCGTGCCGGGTGCGGCGAGATGAGGGCCGATGGCCGCGCGGGTGCCGGTCGCCACCGGTGCCGTCTCACTCACGGCTCTACGGTACACGGTGGCGATAGTACGTGGCACGTACAGTATGCTACGTTGACTTTATCGGGCCGGTCGAGGTCTGCATGCGCACCGTTTCACCAGGGAGAACACTCATGTCGAAGCTTCTGGTCATCGTCGGCAGCGTCCGCCCCAACCGGGCCGCGGATCTGGTCACCCCGTGGGTCGTGTCCCGCGCCCGCGAACACGGCGGCTTCGAGGTGGAGGTCGCGGACCTGCGCGACTGGCCACTGCCGATCTTCGCCGAGCACATGGGATCCATCGGCGACATCAGCGACCCGACCTACTCCGACCCGGTCGTCCGCGCGTGGAACAAGAAGATCAAGGAGTCCGACGCGTTCCTCGTCGTCACCCCCGAGTACAACCACAGCATCCCCGGCGGCCTGAAGAACGCGATCGACAGCGTGTGGCTGTCGTTCGGCTTCCGCAACAAGCCCGTCGGCACGGTCGGCTACAGCAACGGCATCAGCGGCGCGATCCGGGCCATCGAGCACCTGGCGCACGTGTTCGTCGAGACCGAGACGGTCGCCCTGCGCAACACTGTGGTGCTGCCGTTCGTCAACGCCGCCTTCGACGCGGCCGGTGCGCCGGTCAACCCGGCCGCCGACGTCAGCATGAAGATTATGCTAGACGATCTCGCCTGGTGGTCGCGCATCCTGGACCGGGCCCGTGCCGAGGGCGAGCTGATCCCCGGCCTCATGCGCGCCCGTGCCGCCATGGCCAAGGCCTGACCGCCACAGCAGACGCAAAAGGAACAGGCCCGGAGCCGTCGTGCGGCTTCCGGGCCTGTCTGGTCGTGCTCATCGCGCCGTGTGGTCGCGCGCCTGGCGGCTCTTGCGCCCGTGGCGGTGCACCCTGCTGGCTACCCGCTCCTTCGCGGCCTCGTCGATGAGCTCTCGGTGATGCAGCTTCGCGAGATCGAAGTACATCTCGGGTGATCCGAACATCGCAGACTCCTCAGTCCTTGACTTTCCCTCTTGCTGACGAGGTAAATACTCGTCCTTCCCGACCGCCGTTCCATCCGCAGCGACGGCGTATCCTGCCTGCCCGAGACCTACCTAGACGGGTGTCCGGGACCGCCTAGGTATGCCTACGCGCGGTGACCGCGATCACCGACGGGACGGCGATACGTCCCTTTCGGAGTGATCCGTTGAGGCCCGTCAGGGGCGGAAGCTGGCGCGGTACTGCGTCGGGGTGCGGCCGGTCAGGTCGCGGAAAGCGGTGTTGAACGCGGACAGCGAGGTGTAGCCGACGGCGTACGCGATCCGGGTCACCGGGGCGTCGCCGCCGGCGAGTTCCTCGACGGCGCGCAGCACCCGCATCCGGCGCAGCACCGCCTGCCAGGTCAGGCCGGTCTCCTGGGCGAACCGCCGGGCCAGCGAGCGCGGCGCGAGGCCGACCTCGGCCGCGATGTCCTCGAAGGTCACCTCGCCGCCGAGCAGCCGTTCGGTCGCCGCGAGAGCCCGGCGCAGCTCCGGCGATCGTCCGGCGGGCACGACGACCGGGCTCGGGCGTTCGGCCAGCCGCCAGGTCACGGCGGCGAGTGCGGCGAACATCGTCCTGGCGTACGCCGGAAGGGGCTCGTCGCTCTCGCCCCAGGCCGCGCACTCGCCGACCAGCGCGCGGGCCAGGGGATCGAGGTCGAACACCGTCAGCGGCGACGGCGGGGCGGCGGTGAACGCCGGGTCGAACAGCACCGATGCCGTGGTGACCGGCTGCGGGATGCTGACCTGGATCGGGCGGCCCGCCTCGATCAGGGCGGCCCGCGCCGGGGGCAGCAGCCACGCCTGGCCCTGCGCCTCCAGCCGCAGCGTGCCCGCGGAGGCGCAGAGCAGGTAGTGGCGGTCCACGCGCAGTTCACGGGCGGGCTCCGCAGGAAACGTGCGGACGAAGCTGTACGCCTCGCGGGTCATCGGCTGCCTCGCACGGACACATCGTAGGTGGTCAGGCCACCGTCTCCCGCAGTTCGGCGTGGAAGCGGCGGCTCACCGGCGGTGCGGTCATCAGCGGGCGGATCACCTCACCGGAGCGGGTGAAGGCGTCCGAGGCGAGGTAGCGGGCGAACGACTGCTCGTCGTCCCATTCGTGCACGACGGCGATCGCGGACGCGTCCTCGCGGGAGGCGTATACCCGGAACGCGACGTTGCCCGCCATGGCGCGTACCGCGTCGCTCTCGGCGTCGAGCTGGGCCAGGGCCGCGGCGCGGTCGGCGGGAGCGGTGCGGAAGTCGAGGATGGCGATGAGCATGGGAGACCTCCAGGTCGGTGGCGACTGTCAGGATCGATCCTGGTCGCCGCGACGCCGGTCGGCTCCCGCCAGCCGGACGCGTTCACGCTCGTAGCGGACGCCTCAGGCAGCGGCAGGCAGGTCATCCGGGCAGAAGAACAGGCCCGGAGCCGTGATCCGGCTTCCGGGCCTGTCTGGTCGTGCTCATCGTGTCGTGTTGTCGCGCGCCTGGCCGCGCTTGCGGCCGTGGCGATGCAGCCTGTTGGCTACCCGCTCCTTCGCGGCCTCGTCGATGAGCTCTCGGTGATGCAGCTTCGCGAGATCGAAGTACATCTCGGGTGATCCGAACATCGCAGACTCCTCAGTCCTTGACTTTCCCTCTTGCTGACGAGGTAAATACTCGTCCTTCCCGACCGCCGTTCCATCCGCAGCGACGGCGTATCCTGCCTGCCCGAGACCTACCTAGACGGGTGTCCGGGACCGCCTAGGTATGCCTACGCACGGTGACCGCCATCACCGGCTGGACGGTGATACGTCCGTTTCGGAGTGATCCGCTGTTGTCGGACGGCCCGGTTAGGGTCGGGGCCGTCTTAGTGAGGAGGCGCGGGTGCGGGTCGAGGTGCGCAGCAGGGTCCCCGGCGGGGATCGCCTGCCCGATGTCCTGGTGGAACTGGCGCAGGAGCGGACGACGGTGCGTGAGCTGATCCGCGCCGCCGTCGCCGAGCAGGTCCGTGCCTGGCAGGCCGACAGTTCCCGGTGCCGGGCGCTACTGGACCGGCAGTACCTGACCGATGACGACATCCGCGCCCAGGCCGCGACCGGTGTGGTCCGCCTGCCCGACCGGCAGCACGGGGTGCCCGACGCCGACGCCGAGGTCACCCGCGCCTGGCGGGCGTTCGAACGCGGCACGTTCGCGCTGTTCATCGGCGGGCGGCAGGTCGACCTGCTGGACGAGCAGGTCGTGCTCCGCCTGGGTGAGCCGGTCGTGTTCGTGCGCCTCACCGCCCTGGTCGGCGGCTGACATGGCCGAACCGCACCGGCTGCTGCGCCATGACCCGATCCACGACATCTACCGCGAGGCGTTCGCGCAGGAGCGCGCCGCGCTCGCGGACCGCGTCGAGCAGGTGCGCGCTGCGCTGAAGGACGGCGACCTGGGGCTGCTGCGCGAACTCGGCCCGCTCGTCCTGGAGCAGCGGCGGCGCGGCGACGACCGGACCGGCGGCAACCTGGAACGCCGCACCGCCGACCTCGACCAGGCGTTCAGTGACGCCTACGACGAGGCCTTCCCGCTGCCGCCCGACGCCGACCTGCGTACCGTGCTGGACACGCCGTGGCCGACCGCCTCGCGCGACGCGGCGCTGCGGGCGCTGCTGGGCTGCTCGATCTGGGTCACGCCGCAGCTCGACGACGTGGCCGACGCGTTCATCGCGGCCGGTGACGCCGCCGCGATGCGGGTGCTGGTGCTGACCCCGCTCGGTCGGGTCACCCGGCCCGCCGTGACCCGGCTGCTCGACGCGCTGCACGCACACGACGCGCTCGACGCGCCGCTCATCGAGCACGCCTTCACCGTGGACCGGTGGCTGGGCAACACCATCGTGGGCCGCGACCCGTCGGGCGGCCCGCCGCCCTCGCCCGCGGCCTGCGCCGACGCGGTGCGGCCGTACGTCGACGCGATGCTGTGGCGGATGACCGCCGCCGGAGTGCCCGACCACGAGCTGCCGCAGGTCATCGTGCCGCGCGGGCTGCGGTTCGTGCTGCGGGCACTGGACTGGACCGGCGAGGACCGGACCGGGCAGCGCCTCGGCGCAGCCGAGCTGTCCGACGCCGAGCGGGCCCAACTGGCGGCACACCTCGCCGGGCAGCCCCTGGAGGTCCAGCTGCGCGCCTTCGCGCTGCGCCGCCCGGCCGGCGACGCCGAGGCGCTGCTGCCCGTGCTCGGGCTCGCCCCGGCGGTGGCGCTGCTGCGGCTGATCGACGAGATCGAGGCGGCCGGGGTGGCCCGCCACGACCGCGCGCAGATCCTGGCGGCGGCCGCGACAGCCGGACCCGATGTGACCGCGAAGTTGCTGAAACTGACACCGTCGGAGCTGGTCAGCGCGGCCCTGGGTGGCAACCGCGCGGCGGTGCTCAAACGCGTCAAGAACAACGCCCTGGCTGGCATCGCGGCGTACGGGATGCTGCCGCTCGCCGAGGGCGAGACGGTGCCCGACCGCTACACCACGCTGCGGGAGGTCGCCAAGCGCGGACCGAAGCTCGGCCCGAACCGGCGGCACAGCCACGCCGCCGCCGTCGAGGTCGCTCTCGAACACCTCGCGCAGGTCGCGGGCCTGCCCGACGCGAGCCGCCTGGAGACCGAGTGCGAGATCCAGCTCGCCGAGGCCACCCCGCCCCCGTGGACGTGCGGCGACTACACCGTCGCGGTCGTCATGGACGGCCCCGACCCGGTCATCGCCGTTTCCAGCAGCGCCAAACCCCTCAAGACCGTGCCCGCAGCGGTACGCGCCGACGCCCGCTACACCGCCAGCCGCGAATACCAGGACCTGCTGCGCGACCAGGCCAGGCGGCTGCGGACCGGCGTGATCGAACGGCTCGTCGCCACCGGCGCGCCGGTTACGCCCGATGAACTCGCCGGTCTGCGCAGGCTGCCCGCTGGCGCGTCGATGCTGCCCGCGCTGCTGTGGCGGGACCGGAACGGAGCAGTGGGACTGCTCGATGACGTCGATCCGACCGGCCCGGTCAACGCGGTGCACCCGTACGACCTCTACGACACGGCGCAGCTCGCACACTGGCAGGCAGAGGTCGTCCGCCGCCGCCTGCGACAGCCCGTCAAGCAGGCCTTCCGTGAGCTGTATGTGCTCACGCCCGCCGAACGTGAGGCCGTCGACGCCTCGCAGCGCTTCGCGGGTCACACCGTGACCGGCCGTGTCGCCGGGCAGCTGCTGTCCGGGCGCGGCTGGCGCACCCACGACGACTACGCCGACCACCAGGCCACCCGTCCGGCGGGCAAGCTGACCGCGGCCCTGAGCTGCGACTTCCACGGCTACTTCGGCATGGGCGACGTGGAGATCGGCGCGCTGCGGTTCCTGTCGGGCCGTGACACCGTGCCGCTGGCCGACGTGCCGCCGGTGGTGTTCTCCGAGGTCATGCGGGACCTGGATCTGGTCGTCTCGGTCGCGGGCACCGGCCCCGCGCGGTTCGACTCCCCGGCCCGTGCGCAGAGCCGCGCCGAGGTGCTCGCCGCCCTCATCGACGACCTGGGCCTGCGGCGGGTCACCGTCGAGGGCACGACCGCGGTGGTACGCGGCTCGCGGGCCGTCTACCGGGTGCACCTGACCAGCGGCAGCATCCACGTCGAGCCGGGCGGTTACCTGTGCGTGGTTCCGGCCGGGTTCGGCGGCAAGCCGCACCGGCGGCTGTTCCTGCCGTTCGCCGACGATGATCCGATGACGAGTGTCGTGCTCAGCAAGGTGCTGCTGCTGGCCGAGGACGAGAAGATCACCGACCCGTCGATCCTGGCCCAGCTGGCGGTGCTCGCGGCGCGGTGAACGCCGGGAGAGACCGAGCTCCGGAAGGTGATGCGATCCTTCGTCGCCCGGTCTCTCCTTCCTGACCGTGTCCATGGGAGATGGGGGTCAGGAGCGTGGATCAGCCGCCATTCCGTTGTGTGTACGGCCGTATCAGCGAGTAGGTCGGAAGCAATTGCGTATAGCCGACTGCCTCACGGCAGAACACCACCTGGTTGGCGATTAGCGCCTGCGTGCCCATGCGCTCGTGGCCTACACCCATCAGGTGGCAACGCTGTTTCTGACCAAACTGGGCGAGGCTGATCTGGCGTGGATCGCCGCAAGCCGTGGCCTGACCGCCGCGAACGCCAGCGAGGACATTGTGGTGGTCGGGTCATTGAGCCGTTCGGCAGCGCATGCTCTGACGACTAATGGCGAGTACCGGGAGGCGCGTGCCCTCGGTGCCGCCGCAGCTGAGTTTCTCCAGCCCTGGACGTCGCGGCCCACGCCACGTTTGCTGTCGGTCTACGGCAGCCTTCATCTGATGTGCGCGCTCTCGGCAGCACGTGATGATGACCGCCAGTCGGCCAACACACATCTCGCCGAAGCAGGCGATTCTGCCTTCCGTCTGGGCGGTGACGCCAACCACGTATGGACCGCGTTCGGCCCTACCAACGTCACCATTCATCAGGTATGCGTGGCGCTGGAGTTCGGGGACGTGCAGCGTGCCATTGCCATCGGTCCCGATCTCGACACCAGCGCCCTGCCCGTGGAACGTCGAGTAAGGCACTCGATTGAGCTCGCCCGTGCGTTCGTCCGGCACAACCGGGTGGACGAGTCGCTGAGGCACCTGCTTGAAGCTGAACTGATCTCACCTGACCAAGTTCGATACCACCAGCTCTCCCGCATGGTCGTCAGGGAAATACTGACCAGGCCCCGGCCGCCACGGGTGGCCGTCGACCTCGCCTGTCGCATGGGCGTGAGTTCTTCGACGCCCTGGTGACTACACCAGCCGACTGGTGTATCCCTTCGCCACAAGACGATCGAAAGCTTTCCTGACCTGCGGGGGCATCGGCTGTGGGATGGCGAAGCCGCGATCGGCGTACACCTCGACGCGCTGTGTGTCCCCGACCAGCATGTCGACGACCTTCTTCGGATCGCCGATACTCGTCAGGTAATCATCCAGCCCCAGTGCTTGTGACCGGCACACGACATCCACCTCGGGCCACATCTTCCGGCACGTCGCATAAGCCCGCCGCTGTTGATACGGGCGGGACATGAGCAGCACCGAGCGCACCTCGATGCCGTTGGCTGCCAGCAGCGCGCGGGAGAAGGTCAGGTTCTCTGCGGTATTGGCCGCCATGGTGTCGATCAATATGACGTTCTCGGGCACCCCGTGGGCGACGGAGTATTCGCGGTATGCCACGGCCTCACCCTGCGGGAACCGTTCCACGGTGGTCGGCGCGTTCGCCCCGGTGAAGACCAGATGTGGGAACATCCCTCGGTGGAACAGGTCGACCGCGACCACGGCCACGCCCAGGTCGTGACTGCCCAGGCCGATCCCCACGTCACATCGACGGGCGGCATGGTGCAGGTCGTGGTAGTCCCACAGCATCTCGACGTCCTCGCGAACGTCGAGCGGCACGCTCGTCTCTGTCACGCCGGCTTCCCCTCATGCGTGCTCCGGGCGATGATCCGGTAGGCGACGACTCGTCGCGGCTGCTTGCCTGGCACCAGCCTACGGAACACCTAGCCGCCGTTGGTGTGGCGGTGTTCGAGGGAAGCGAGTTGATCCGCGCCTGTCCGGCGAAGCGGGAGGCCCGACGGTGCTTGCGGGCCGTAGGCTGCCACAAATCACGGCGCCCGGCATCCAGGCACGGCGGCCGTCGTAGGCTGGGCGCGCCAGACGAGGGACAGGGAGCTGACATGGCCGAGGCGGTGCTGGCCGGGACGACGGTCGCCGAGTTGATGGCCGAGCTGGCCACGCTCGACGAACCCAGGGCGCGAGAGATCAACGCCAAGCACGGTGACGATCACGGCGTGAACCTCGGCAAGCTGCGCGGGATCGCGAAGCGGCTGAAGACGCAGCAGGATCTCGCCCGCGACCTCTGGGCCACCGGTGACACCGCAGCACGTCTGCTGGCGCTGCTGGTCTGCCGCCCGAAGGCGTACACCCGCGACGAGCTGGACGCGATGCTGCGCGAGGCGCGTGCCCCGAAGGTGCACGACTGGCTGGTGAACTATGTGGTGAAGAAGGGCGCGCATGCCGAGGACCTGCGTCGGGCCTGGTTCGCCGACCCGGATCCGGTGGTCGCCAGCGCGGGCTGGGCGTTGACCGTCGAGCGGGTGGCCAAGCAGCCCGACGGCCTGGACCTGCCCGGCCTGCTCGACACCATCGAGGCGGAGATGGGGGACGCCCCCGAGCGCCTGCAGTGGGCGATGAACCACTGCCTGGCCCAGATCGGCATCGAGCACCCCGCGTACCGTGCCCGCGCGCTGGACATCGGCGAGCGCCTGCAAGTGCTCAAGGACTATCCGACCCCACGCGGCTGCACCTCCCCGTTCGCGCCGGAGTGGATCAAAGAGATGGTCCGTCGCCAGGGCGAGTGACGGCTGATCCACGCCCCACGCCAGGCCGATGATCGCTATTTCGGGTCAAAACCTCGGATTAGACCGCAGGTTCTGACCCGAAACAGTGATCATGGCTGGTAAGCCGCTCGCCGGGTGCGGCTACGCGGTCGCGGCGACGGCCGGACCGGTGTGCTCCCGGGTGACGTGGTGGCGTTTGGCGGGCAGCCCGAGGGTCGGGTTGGCCACGCCCCAGGCTGCGCCTTTGCAGATCAGTTCCTTGTACGCGGCGGCGAGCCGCCCGGTCAGCACGGCGGGCTTGGCGACGTCGTCGGCGGTGACGTACTGGATCAGGCCCTCCTTGCGCCCCAGCGAGATGCACTGGTTGAAGTAGCGCAGGTGGCCGGTCGGGAGCTTGCCTCCGGTCAGCCGTGCGGCGATGGTGTCGGCGGCCTGCCAGGCCATCGGGGTGCCCGACGCGCACGACATGCGCAGCGGCTTGTCCCCGGCGCCCAGTGCCAGGGCGGCGTCGCCGATGGCGTACACGTCGGGGTGCGAGACCGAGCGCATGGTGCCGTCGACGACGATCTGCCCGGTGCCGGTGACCTTCAGGGTGCTCGCCTGGGCGATCGGGTGCACGGCGAAGCCGGTGGTCCAGACGGTGACGGCGGCGGGGATGATCCGGCCGTCGGCGGTGGCGACGTGCTCGGCGGTCACCTCGGTTACGGCGGCGTGCTCGTACGCGGTGATGGCGAGCTTGCCAAGGACCTTGCGCAGGTGGTCGCGGCCCTTGGGGGAGAGCCAGTCGCCCAGGTCGCCGCGGGCGGCCAGGGCCACGTCGAGGTCGGGGCGGGCCTCGGCGATCTCGGTCGCGGCCTCCAGGCCGGTGAGGCCGCCGCCGACGACGACCACGGTCTGCCCGGCGGCGAGCCCCGCGAGGCGTTCGCGCAGCCGGAGCGCGCCGGTGCGGCTGGCGATCTGGTACGCGTACTCGGCTGTCCCCGGCACATTCTGGCTGTTCCAGCCGCTGCCGAGGGCGTAGACGAGCGTGTCGTAGGGCAGTTCGCCGGTGCCGTCGGTGACGGTGACGGCCTTGCGGTCGGGGTCGACGGCGGTGACCTGGCCGAGTCGCAGTGCCACGCCGGTGCCGGAGAACATGTCGGCCAGCGGGCGGGGCTTGAGGTCCTGGCCGGCGGCGAGCTGGTGCAGGCGTACCCGCTCGACGAAGTCGGGGTCGGCGTTGACGAGGGTGATGGCGACGTCCTCGCGGTGCAGGCGCTTGGCGAGGCGGCCGGCGGCGATGGCTCCGGCGTATCCGGCGCCGAGGACGACGATGCGGTGCTTCATTTCTGGCTCCTGTCCTTCGCGGGTTCGCCTCCTGAACCGGGCGGCCCGCCGTTTCCTGACAGGACTTGCTGTGAAGCACCTCACTTGACGCTCAGAAGGCGTGGAGCAGCGGCTTTCCGTGGTCGGCGGTCGCCCAGTGCGCGGTCGCGCGCACCAGCTTGTCGGGGTTGACCTGGTTGCGGAACGCGGCGATGCCGTCGGGGGTGACCTGCAGGCACATGATGCCGACCACGCGGCCGTCGAGCACCGCCACGACGGCGGGGTCGCCGTTGGCGGTCGACGCGTACACCTCGGGCGAGCCGCCGATGATGGCCCGTTTGGCCTCGGCGGGCTTGAACAGGCCCCGCAGGAACTTCGCGACCGCGACCGCGCCCTCGAACGCCTTGGCGCGGGCGGGGACCTTGCCGCCGCCGTCGCCGATCGCGAGGGAGTCGGCGGTCAGCAGGCGTACCAGCGGCGCGGTGTGGCCGCTGACGGCGGCCGCCAGGAACTCCTCGACGATGCGCCGGGCGGCGGCCGCGTCGATCTCGGTGCGGGTCTTGCCGTCGGCGACGTGCTGCTTGGCGCGGTGCAGGAGCTGCTGGCTGGCGGACTCGGTGAGGTCGAGGATCTCGGCGATCTCCCGGTGCGGGTAGTCGAAGGCCTCGCGCAGCACGTACACGGCGCGCTCGTTGGGCGACAGGCGCTCCATCAGGGTGAGGACCGCGTAGGACACCGATTCGCGCTGCTCGGCGGTGTCGGCGGGGCCGAGCATCGGGTCACCGGCGAGCAGCGGTTCGGGCAGCCACTCGCCGACGTACGTCTCGCGGCGGGCCCGCGCCGAGGTGAGCTGGTTGAGGCACAGGTTGGTGAGGACCTTGGTCAGCCAGGCCTCGGGGACCTCGATCCGGTCGGCGTTGGTGGCCTGCCAGCGCAGGAACGTCTCCTGCACGGCGTCCTCGGCCTCCGCGGCGGAGCCGAGCAGGCGGTAGGCGATGGCCTCCAGGCGCGGCCTGGCAGCCACGAACCGGTCGACGTCGTCCGGGGTCAGTGGCATGGGCAGATCCTAGCGCCGGAGCGTGCGCCGACCGCCGTGCGGCGGAGCGTGCGCCGACGGGCCATGAACCGGATTTTTCGGCTTTCTCCGGCATTGCGGCGGCGGCCCAGGTATGGAAAGCGCGGCGGGTGGGCAATACCCGGATGTGTCACGACGAGGGGAGGACCGGCCATGACCGGGCGCAAGGGGGACATGCCGTCATCGGTGTCCGGGAAGGACATGTCGCTGTTCGACCACTTCGCGGAGGCGGCCAGCGAGTTCGCGTCGAAGGCGTGGTTCTTCGCGCTGTGCGTGCTGCTGATCCTGGTCTGGGCCCCGTCGATCATCTTCATCGGCAAGGTCGACACCTGGCAGCTGATCATCAACACGGCGACGACCATCGTCACGTTCCTGATGGTGGCGCTGCTTCAGAACAGCCAGACGCGGGCCAACGAGGCGGTGCAGCACAAGCTGAACGCGATCGCCGACGGGCTGGCCGACCTGATGGAGGCGCAGAGCGAGGACAAGGAGCAGCTGGTGCAGGACATGGTGGAGCTGCGCGACGCGGTGGGGCTGGAGCACCGCGAGGGCACCCGCTGACTCAGGAGCGCTCGCGGTGCGTCCAAGCGAGCAGCCGGTCCAGCGGCCAGGTGTTGACCACCCGGTCCACCGGCACGCCGCAGCGCGCGGCGCGCTCGCAGCCGAACCGCAGCCAGTCCAGCTGGACGCTGTAGTGCGCGTCGGAGTCGATGGCGAACAGGCAGCCCGCCTCGACGGCCAGCCGCAGCAGCCGTTTGGGCGGGTCGAGCCGGTCCGGCCGTGAGTTGATCTCGACGGCGACGCCGCGGTCCGCGCACGCGGCGAACACCGCCTCGGCGTCGAACGTGCTCTCCGGCCGGGTCTCGGTGGCGCTGCCGCCGCCCTCGCGCCGCAGCACCCGGCCGGTGCAGTGGCCCAGGATGTCGGTGTGCGGGTCGGCGACGGCCGCGAGCATCCGCGGCGTCATCACCTCCGTCGGGGCGCGCAGCTTGCTGTGCACGCTGGCGACCACGACGTCGAGGCGGCCGAGCAGCTCATCGGTCTGGTCCAGGGATCCGTCGTCGAGGATGTCGACCTCGATGCCCGACAGCAGGCGGAAGCCGTCGCCGTAGCCCGCATTGAGGCGCGCGACCTCGGCGAGCTGCTGTTCGAGGCGTTCGGCGGTCAGACCGCGGGCGACGGTGAGGCGCGGCGAGTGGTCGGTGAGCACCAGGTACTCCCGGCCCAGGGCGCGGGCGGCGTCGGCCATCGCGCTGATCGGCTCGGAGCCGTCGGACCAGTCGGAGTGGCTGTGGCAGTCGCCGCGCAGCGCGCGGTGCAGCGCCTCGACGGCCTCGTCGAGCGGGGTCCCGGCGGTGGCCAGCAGGCGGCGCAGGTAGACGGGCTCCTGCCCGGCCAGCGACTCGGCGACGCAGCGGGCGGTCACCTCGCCCAGGCCGGGCAGTTCAGCCAGGGTGCCCCGGGCGGCCCGATCGGCCAGGTCGGCGGGATCGGTGGCGGCGGCGGTCTGGGCGGCCCGGCGGAAGGCCCGGACGCGGTAGGCCGCCTCCCCGGCGCGTTCCAGCTCGACGGCGATGGCCAGCAGGTCGGCGGCGGGGTCACGGCTCACCCCCGAGTTGTACCCCGGCGTATCGGACATGTCACATCCGGGCGGGCCGGTGAGCGTACGCCACCAAGATCGTGATCTTGTTGCGGGCCGCAGGGTGGCTAACATTGCGGATCCTCGCTGGCCCCGGCGGGGCGGGCCGCATCGGTGCGGCCTCGTGCCACCCCGAATGAGGTAGTCGTGACCGCAGGCCTTGCCCCCGTGATCGCCGCCACCACCCACTGGCTGACCCGGGCTTACCCGTCCGACGGCGGCCCGGCCCAGTCGGCCCGGCTGCTCGCGCAGGCGAGACAGGCCGCCACCGTCGCCGCCTGGCTGCGCTACCCGACGTCGCTGGACGCCGGGCTGCTGGCCATGGTCGGGCCGGGCGGGTCCGGCGGCCTGGACCGGGTCATGCGCCGCGACGACCACGTCGAGGACGAGGCGAGCGACCGGATCTGGCGCGGCTGGGTCGACGAGGTCGTCGCGAGCTGGGCCGCCTGCCTGCTGTCCGACCCGCGCCTGGCCGCCGACGCCGTTGCCGCGACCGCGGACTGTGAGCACGCGGAGTCCGGTCAGCGGGACTTCAGCCGCCTCACCTGCCCCGACGCCGAGGACAGCCGCGCCGCGGCCCTGCTGCGCCACCCCGACCTGGTCGCGCAGGTCGCCAACATGCACCGCGCGAACCTCATCGAGCGCCTGCGCCTGGACCCCGTCGAAGTCGCCTGAGGCCCCTCGGTTTGACATGTTTCACCCCGGGGTACCCCGAATGTCGTACAGGCTCGTCCGGGCAGGTCACACGAGGGGGAAAAAGATGGCCACGCTGCTGTGGATCCTCGCGGTCGTGCTGGTGGTCGCGGGAATCTTCGCCCTGCTGCGCAGGGAGATCCTCTGGGGGATCGTGCTGATCGTCATCGGCCTGCTGGTGGGCCCCGGAGGCGTCAGCATCTTCACCTGATCCGCCGTCGGTCCCGCTCGCCGCGGACCGCTTCAAAGATCGCTGTTTCCGGTCAGAACCCGAGGTCAGACCTGAGGTTTTGACCCGAAACGGCGATCTTCGGCGGGTGGGGCGGTGGTCAGTCGACGGCGTGGGCGCGCAGCTGGGACATGGTCTCGGCCGGGGGCCAGTCGGTGACGCGGTAGCGGGTGGGGGCGAGCAGCGGCTCGGGTTCCAGGTCCACGAGCTTGGCGACGTCGCGCCAGGGCACCCGGCCCCAGGCCTCGCCGTCGCGGACGAACGAGATGAAGTCGGCCTCGGGTAGCAGCGAGGTGATGCCGTCGGTCCAGGTGGTGACGGTGATCGCGGGCTCGTCGGGGCGGGCCGCGGCGATCAGCGACGCCACGAACACGTCGATGCCGTGCTCGGCGTACTGGGTGGACAGCCACCGGGTCTGCGCGCCGTACTCGTTGTGGGCGAGCACGACCGCGGCCCGGCGGGCGGGCACGTGGTCGGGATGGCCGGGCGGCGGGGCGTACGCGGTGACCCGGCCGCGCTCGTCGGCGACGTAGCCGACCGGCGAAACGGCCCGGGCGGCCTCGTTGAACTCGTTCTCGATGAGCGAGAACAGGCCGGGCATGCCGCCCTCGCCGACCGGGCACAGCAGCACCGTGTTCACGTCGGGCACGAACGCGACCACCTGGGCGTCCATCGCGTCGCCGATCCCGGCGAGCCAGCCCGGGGCCAGCAGCAGCGACGTGAAGTAGCCGTCGCCGGTGTCGACCATGCGGATCAGCGCGCCCGCGTCGGGCCAGTTCCGGCTCAGCGAGCGCTCGGCGATGCGCTGGAGGTTCTCGCGGGCGGCGGTGAAGACCTCGTCGGCGCTGACCTTCCACTCGTCCAGGCGCGGCGGGGTCACGTACGCCATGGACTCGGGGCGGTCGACGACGACCAGTTCCCGCAGGTGCGGCAGCGCGGCCCGGGACAGCGGCGGCACCATGCCCATCGGGCCGCCCTGCCCGAAGGTCGCCGCGCGCAGCACCGGCCGCAGCCGGGGGCGCACCTGCTCCCAGGTCTCGTCGTCGTGCGGGGTCAGGATGATCCGTACGAGCTGCGTGATCCGGGCGCGCCGGGCGGGCGCCGCGGAGCCTTCGCACTCGGCGAAGACGTTCGACAGGTAGATCCAGACCGGGGCGGTGGTGCCCTCCCGCCAGGCAGCGACGGCGAACTTGGCCGCGTCGTAGCGCACCCGGTGGACGCCCGGAACCTGCCGGGTGATCCTGAGCGCCTCGGCCGCGAACCGGTCCCGGGGCGATCCGAACAGCCTTCCCAGCAATCCCATGGCGGCCAACGTAGTGGATGAGCGGCGGGCGTGCAGGCCCCGGTCAGGTCAGATCGGCGTAGATCACGGATTCGGCGTATCCGTCCTCCCGCGCCGACCCCGAACCGGGCGCCAGCGTGCCCGCCGCCGCGGCGAGCCCGGCCCGGTCGCCGTCGGGGGCCGCCCACGGTGACAGGGCCAGGAACTCGGGTTTGGCGCCGGCGTAGACGCCGTACGCGGCCGGGTCGGTTGCTTCGGCCGCGGCGGTGCCGACATACCGGCGCGGCACGGCCTGCGCGCCGCGTCCGGTGATCGCGCTCTGCCCGTCGAAGACCAGGTCGAACAGGTTGCCGGTCATCATCGGCGTCACGTTGTAGCGGAAGCCCACGGTCGGGTCGGCGACCGCGCGCCAGGTCGAGCCCATCCACTCCAGCGGCTGCCAGCCGCCGCTCTGCGCCGCCGTCGCCCAGCGGCCCGGATTGGCGTCAGCCTGGACCATCAGGTCCACGCCCAGGTGGTCCTGGCAGGCCGCATAGGACACCCGCAGGTCCGCGCACGGGTCGAAGCCCGCCGGGCGCTGCCCGAACGGGTAGCCGTAGGCGAACGCGGGCAGCGAGGTGGCGAAGCCGACGGTGAACCCGGCGACGTCCACGCCGCTCGCGTTGGCCAGCGCGGCAGGCCCGGTGGCCGGGCCCTCGTCCAGGCCGAGCAGGTCCAGCTCCAGCGCGGTCAGCGGCACCTTCTCGTTGCGGAACAGCAGGTTGGTCTCGAACTGCGGCGCGGCGGCGTCGACGTCGCGCGGCCCCCACAGGAACGTGCTGTTGGTGACCCGGGCCGAGGTCGCCACGTACGCGACGCCGGTGCTCTTCAGTGCCGGGTCGGCGAACAGCGCCACCTCGGCCGGGTCGCGGCTGACCCGGTAGCGGGCCTGGTTGTTGCCCGCGACGACGTACACGCCGTAGTCGCGGGCGATCTCGGAGAAGGTCCGGCTGAAGGCGCGGGCGAAGGTGTCGGTCGCGGCGAGCATCGCCTGCTTGCGCGGGTCGAGCCCGCCGAACCGCAGCTGGTATGCCGCGATCTGCGGCGCGTAGGCGATGTTGAGCTGCGCCAGCGCCCCGGCCATGCCCAGCGGCACGGCGTCGGAGGCGGCCCGCGCGGGACTGCCCGCCTGCGCGCGCACACCCGCGCCCCGGGCCCCGACACCGATCGTGGGCAGACCGATGTCCTCGGGGAACACCACCAGCGTCGGCACACCCGGCGACAGGTGCGGCACGACGGTGTCCTCCATCAGGCAGCGCATCGCGGTGCGCCAGGTCGCGTACGACGCCGCGTGGTCGAGGTTCAGGTGGTAGCCGACCGCGAACACGCGCAGCTTCGCCCCCGGCGCCTGGTGCCCGGTGACCGGCACCCGTCCCGGCGAGCGGTAGGAGGCGCACTCGGCGGCACTCGGGCGGCCCGTGCCCGTGGCGGTCCCGGACAGCGCAGACACCAGCGCCGGACCGTGGCTGCTCAGCGCGACCAGCGTCCACGGCACCACGACCAGCAGCGCCAGCAGCCGGGCGAACCGTCCGCCCCGGCCCAGAGGCGCGGAGATGCGCCGCCGAGCCGCGGCGTCGCCGCTGCTCACGCGTCGGCCCGGACGACGGAGGTGAAGGCCAGGCGGTCCCACATCGCCTGGCGGGTGGGGGAGAGGGCGAACAGGGCCGCGATGACCAGGCCGAGGCCGAGGGTCGCCGCGCCGAACAGGCCGACCACACCGATGGCGTACACCCCCTGGCGCAGCGCCATGGTCCGCAGGTCGGCGGGTTCGGCGGTGACCGCGTCGACGACGCGCAGGCCGAGCAGCCGCTTGGCGGGGGTGCGCCCGTGCCGCCACTCCAGCACCGACCAGACGAGCCAGCCCACCACCAGGGTCGCGGCGCACAGCAGAAGTTCCAGCGCGAAGCCGGCGAGCCGCCTGCCCAGGCCCGCAGGGATGATCACTGACTCGGTCACGCGGAGGACCCTATAGCGAGAATGCTTCGCATACCATCCCCCACCATGGACGCAGACGTGATCGTGGTCGGAGCCGGTGTCGCCGGGCTCGTCACCGCCGACCGGCTGGCCGCGTCGGGCCGCCGCGTGCTGGTGCTGGAGGCCCGTGACCGGGTCGGCGGGCGCACCCTCACCGCCGACGTGCCCGGCTTCCCCGGCCAGGTCGTCGACCAGGGCGGGCAGTGGGCCGGACCCGGCCAGGACCTGCTGTACAAGGAGCTGGCCCGGTTCGGGCTGACCACGTACGCCCAGCAGTCCGGCGGGGGCGCGGCGGTGGTGGTGTTCCGGGGCAAGGCCCGCCGGTACACCGGGCGCATCCCGAAGCTCGACCCGCTGACGCTGGCCGACGTCGGGCAGACTCAGCTGCGCTTCGACCGGCTCGCCCGCACCGTCGACCTGGCCGCGCCGTGGCGCACCCCGCGCGCCGAGCAGCTCGACGGGCAGACCTTCGAGACCTGGCTGCGCCGCGTCTGCTGGACCGAGCGCGGCCGCGACTTCTTCCGCACCGCCTGCGAGGCCGTCTTCGCCACGCTGCCGTCGAACCTGTCGCTGCTGCACGCGCTGTTCTATGCCGCCAGCGGCACCAGCCTGGAGAACCTGATCACCACGACGGGCGGTGCGCAGCAGGACCGGGTCACCGAAGGCATGGGCACCCTCGCCGTCCGGCTCGCCGCGCACCTCGGCGACCGGGTCCGGCTGAACACGCCGGTCCGGGCCGTGTCCCACGACGCCGACGGGGTGCGGGTGCGCACCGACACCGGCGAGCTGACCGCCGCGCGGCTCGTCGTGGCGGTGCCGCCGACGCTGGCCGGGCGGATCGCGTACACCCCGGCCATGCCCGCGCGCCGCGACCAGCTCACCCAGCGTGCGCCACACGGCGGGATCATCAAGTGCCACGCGGTGTACGCCGAGCCGTTCTGGCGCGCCGACGGCCTGTCCGCCGAGGCCGCCAGCGACCGGGGCCCGGTGAAGGTCGCCTTCGACGCCACCCCGCCCGGCGACGGCGCACCCGGCATCCTGCTGGCCTTCCTCGACGGCCCCGAGTCCCTGCGCCTCGGCGAGCTGCCGCCCGAGCAGCGGCGCGACGAGGTGCTGCGCTCGCTGACCCGCTTCGTCGGCCCGCGCGCCCTGGATCCGGTCGCGTTCCTGGAGCGCGACTGGAACGCCGAGGAGTGGACCCGCGGCTGCTACGGCGCGCACCTGCCGCCCGGCGCGTGGACCCAGGTCGGCGCGGCCCTGCGCGAGCCGGTCGGCCGCGTCCACTGGGCCGGGACCGAGACCGCCGAGCGGTGGTGCGGCTACATCGACGGGGCGATCTCCTCCGGCGAGCGGGCCGCGGCGGAGGTGCTGTCGGCCTGATCGGCGTGCTCGCGCACGATCCGGTCGATGCGCGGGTCGGGGACGACCCACATGATCACGACGGCGACGTAGCAGGCCAGCGCGATCCACACCCCGACCCGCCCGCCGATGAGCACGGCGCTGAGGATGCCCGCGACGTCCAGCACCAGCGAGCCCTTGCCCTTGCGGTCGCTCCCCACGGCCCGGCGCAGCGGCGAATCCGCACCCTGGCCCTTGATGATCACGTTCTGCAGCACGACGTACGCCAGCGCCGCGCCGAACAGGTTGACGCCGTACAGCACGACCGGGGTCTGCGCGAACCCCGACTCGTCCACCCACGCCGTCGTGAACGGGAACAGCGACAGGCAGAACAGCAGCGCCAGGTTCGCCCACAGCACCCCGCCGCCGATCCGGTGCACCAGGTGGAACATGTGATGGTGGCTGTTCCAGTAGATGCCGATGTAGACGAAGCTGAGCAGGTACGTCAGCAGTCCCGTACCGGTCATGCCCAGCAGGTCGGACAGCTCGTGGCCCGCCGGCACCCGCAGCTCCAGCACCATGATCGTGATGATGATGGCGAGCACGCCGTCACTGAACGCCTCCACCCGACTGGTTCTCACCGCACTGCCCTCCTTTTCGGGTAGGGGGTGGGGCCCGAGGAGACAGCCACGGCCCCACCCCGGATCAGGTCAGACCGCTTCCACGGCCTCGACGATCGCCGCCGTCACGACGTCGGGCTGCGACACGGCGATCGCGTGCGACGCACCGGGCACCGCGCTGACGCCCTTCGCGCCCGCCCGCGTCGCCATGAACCGCTGCAGCTGCGCCGGGATGCACCGGTCGTCGTCGCCGATGACGAACCACGACGGAAGGGATTTCCACGCCGGTGCGGCGGTCGGCAGTCCCGTGGCCAGCGCCTGCTCCGTGACCGGGCGCTGCGTCGCGCACATCACGGCGGCCCGCGCGGCCGGCACGTCGGCGGCGAACTGCTGGTGGAACGCGTCCGGCCGGATCGCCAGCTCGTTGCCGCCGGTCGAGACCGGGTAGCCGGTCAGCGCCTGGCCGAGCGTGCTGCCGGGGAACATGCCCGACAGGGCGATCGCCGACTCGCCGTGCTCGGGCGCGAACCCGCAGACGTAGACCAGCCCCCGGACCTTGTCACTGCCCGAGGCGGCCTCGGTGATGACCACGCCGCCGTACGAGTGGCCGACGAGCACCACCGGCCCGCTGATCGCCGCCACCACGTCGCGTACGTAGGCGGCGTCGCCCGATACGCCGCGCAGCGGGTTCGCGGCGGCCACGACGTCGATGGACCGGCCCCGCAACCGCTCGACGACACCGGACCAGCTCGCGGATTCGGCGAAGGCGCCGTGCACCAGGACGACGGTCGGCTTCTGGTCGGACATGTGCTTCTCCGTTCGTAAGGTTTGCCCTGCTCAAACAGCTAAGACAGGGCAACCTCGAAGACTGTGACAGAGCGTGACATCGATCACTACGGTGCGTGCGTCCAAGGTTCGGTTAACGGGTGTCGTCGCGCAGCCGTGCGTCGAGCCCCCTTGTCGGGGCTGCTCACAGCCCGGTAACACGCAGCGTGATGAAGTGGGCGGCAGTGACCGGGCAAGTGAACAGGGACAGCCGATGACGCAGGTGGACATGGTGGCGGCCGAGCCGAAGGAGATCGGCTCGGGCAGAAGGCTCGACCGGTTGCGGCGCGCCGCCGGTCGGCCAGACGCCTGGCGGCGAGGCCTGGTGCTAGCGGGGCTGGCGGTGCTGCTGGGTCTGCTCATGCTGCTGCACGGCCTGGTCCCGAACCGGATCGGGAACCTCGGCAGCCTGGTGGAGACGCTGCTGCCATGGTTCGGCCTGTTCATCCCGGTGCTGCTGGCCGGGGCGCTGTGGCGGCGCTCCGCTTCCGCTGTCGTCGCGCTGCTGGTGCCGGTCGTCGTGTGGGTGGGCCTGTTCGGCGGGACGCTCGGTGACCGGTCCCAGCCGGGCGGGGACCTGGTGCTGGCCGAGCACAACGTCGGCGCGGAGAATGCCGACCCGGTAGGCACCGCCCGCGCCCTGGCCGCGTCCGGGGCGGACGTGCTGGCCCTGGTGGAACTGGGCGAGCAGGCCCGGGGCACGTACGAGCAGGGGCTCGCGCAGGCTTACCCGTTCCACACGGTGCAGGGCACGGTCGGGCTGTGGAGCAGGCTGCCGCTGAGCGACGTCCAGCCGGTCGACACCGGCCAGGACGTCGGGCCGCTGGGCGACGCCAAGTCCGCCGACGAGAAGCTGCCCGACAACCGGGCACTGCGCGCCACCGTCGCCACGAAGCACGGTCCGCTCGCGGTCTATGTGGCACACCTGGGTTCGGTGCGGGTGTTTCCCCGGGTCGGCTTCGGCACGCGGGACCGGGACCGGGGCGTACAGGCACTCGGGCAGGCCCTCGCCGCCGAGCGCAACGCGAAGGTGGTGCTGCTCGGCGACCTGAACGGCAGCACGGACGACCGCGCTTTCGACGGCCTCACCTCGCGCATGGACTCGGCCCAGGACGTAGCCGGGAACGGCTTCGGTTTCAGTTGGCCGGCCGGGTTCCCGGCAGTGCGGATCGACCACATCCTGGTCAGCGGCGTGCAGCCACGCAGCGCGTGGACCTTGCCCGCCACCGGCAGCGACCACCTGCCCGTGGCGGCGCGCGTCGGCTGGTAACCCCGAGCGCGGAATTGTCGGGCGGCGACGGTAACTTCACCGCGCCGCCGCAGCCGACCTTGGCCGGTGGAACCGCCGTTCAAGGAGGTGCAGGCAGGGTGAACGCTGCCCAGAAACCGTGGGAGGAGCGCAGCGCCGCGCGCGTGGTCGCGCCCGCGCGGCCGCGCAAACTCGCCAAGGTGCCGTTCGTGGAGCTGGCCGACGGGCGGCTGCAGGGAGTGGTGTCCAGCGGCTCGGACATCGAGCGGGTGTACGTGTCCTCGCTGACCGCCGCGAACCACTCGTTCCACTGCAGCACCAACAACAACCGCCCCTGCGGCGGCATCCGCACCGGCGGCTGCAACCACCTGCGTGCCCTGGCCGACGAGGCCGTGCTGCAGTACGGCGTCGCGCGGGTGGCCCGCTACCTGCGCGCCGACGTCGCCGACGACGCCACGACCGGCGCGGCGGTGCTCGCGGCCGTCAACGCGTGGCACGAGCCGTCGGCGGGTGCGCCGGTGTTCAGCCGCTTCCTGCGCCACCTGGCCTACCTGGAGCTTTCCCCGACCACCGAACCACTGCCCGAACTGCACTGGTTCCCGGCGGGCGGGGCGGTGCGCTGATGAGGTTCGACCTGCTGGCGTCCCCGGTCGACGGGGTGACCGAGGCGTACGAGGTGGTGGCCGGATTCGACGGCGTGCTGGTGGCGGGACTGCTGCGGCCGGGCACGGAGCAGATCGCGGCGCTGCACGCGCTCGCGGCCGCGCTGTCGGGCACTCCGCTGGCCGGGCGGGTCGCCGAGGCGGTCGACAAGACCGTCGCCGGTTCGATCTCCGATGAGCACCTGGCGGCACTGGTCGCGGCCCGCTCGGCGCTGCTCGGCGCGTCCCACGACGCCCTGCTGGCACGCCTGGACGAGGCGGCCGGGCGCAGCCGCGAGCCGTGGCCCGCGGCCGGGCCGGGCACCCCGGCGGGCGCGGACAACCTGCTGGCCGCCGCGCGGTCCTGGCTGTCCGAACTGGCCATCGCGGGCTGGCGCGGCATCGACCACGACCTGGTGTCCCACGCCGACCAGGCAGTGCAGGCGCTCCTGGCCGAACCACGGCTGCGCAGGCTGGGCGCGCTGCTCGACGGGTTCGCCGGTGAACTGCGGGCGTGCGCGCCGGGCGCGACGATGCCCCGGGTGCCGGTGCGCCGCTGGGCCGACCTGTGGGCGCGGGCGGTGCTGCTGGCCCAGCCCGGCGCGCTGGCCGCCGTCGAGCCGGGCACGGTGTCGGGGCGGCTGCTACCGCTGGGCGTCGACCTGCACGAGCACCCGACAGCCGTACAGGCACAGGTGCACGCGGTGCTGGAGACGGCGGACGGGCCGAGGCTGGTCCGGGCGAGCGTGTCCGCGCCGAAGGTGGACACCCTCGTCGGGTCCGGCGTATGGCAGCTGCTGCGCGGGCACAGCGCACTGCTGGCGGCCGTCACCGAGCAGCGCGCCATGGACCTGACCGACATGCCGATCACCTCGGGCGGCGATCTGATCTGGTCGGACGCGCACGCCAAACCAGGAGCGCCCGCCGAGCCGTTCGCCACGGCACGGGTGCAGCTCGCGACCGCGTCCGCCGCGCCGGTCCCACCGCTGGAGCGGCACCCGGTGCGCCTGGCCGAGCCGGTTCTCATCGAGGGGTACACCGCGACCGCGCACGACGACGGCGTCACGATCACCCTGCCGGGGCTGACCGTCGAGGTCGACGTCGAGCGGATGCACGGCGCCGGGCCGCTGACGCCCGCGCTGGTCGCCGCGTCGACAGCCTGTGTAGGGCTGCTGCGCTGGGACGGGGGCTGGACGATCCAGCCGCTCGCCGTCGAGGCGCAGGTCAAGCGCAAGACGGTCGCCGTGCACGCGGGCGCGTGGGCGGGCGGGGCGGCCGACGCCGCCGGGGCCAAGGCCGAGGCCGCCGCCGCCGACGCGGTCAAGGTGCTGCGGGAACGTGCCGGAAGGTTGCTGCGCCGATGACCGCCGACGCGGACTTCCACCGCCGCCAGGTCATCTACTGGCGGCTCATCGCGCGGCTGTTCAGCCGCGAGGAGCAGGGCACCCTGGAAGCGGCCAGCCTGGCCGTCGTCGAGGACCTCGGCCTGCCCGCCGCGCTGCTCGACCCGTCGGTGTCGATCGACAACATCGTCCAGCGCCACCCCGACCTGGCCGCCGAGTTCGACGGCCTGATGACCGCCCAGAATCTCGACCCCGCCGCCGATGCGGCGACCGGCGGCGAAGTCGCCGACGGGAGCGCGGGTGACGGCCGGGACACCGCCGCCGAGGTACGCCGGGCCGCGCTCGCGGCGAAACTGCTGCTCAACGTGTTCGACACCGGGGCGGGCTCGGTGTCGGCGACGCAGCTCGCGCGCTGGCAGTCCGACGCGGGCTGGCTGGAGCGGGCGCTCGGTGAGGAGCCGGGCAGCCTGCGCCGCCAGGGCGGGGGAGCCGGGCAGGGCATGGGCGGCACGCTCGGTGAGCTGGAAGGTGACCTGGTGAGCCGGATGCAGCTGCGCGAGGTGCTGGCCGACCCGAAACTCGCCGCGCAGCTCACCCCGAGCATGTCGCTGATCGAGCAGCTGCTGCGCGACAAGTCGAACCTGTCCGGCGTGGCGCTGGCCAACGCGAAGTCGCTGATCCGGCGGTTCGTCGACGAGGTCGCGGCGGTGCTGCGTACGCAGGTGGAACGCACCGCCACCGGCAAGGTCGACCGGAGCGTGCCGCCCAAGCGGGTGTTCCGGAATCTGGACCTGGACCGGACCATCTGGAAGAACCTGACCAACTGGAGCCCGGACGACCAGAAGCTCTACGTCGACCGGCTGTTCTACCGGCACACCGCCAGCAAGACCACGCCGTCGCGGCTGATCGTGGTGGTGGACCAGTCCGGTTCGATGGTCGACTCGATGGTGAACTGCACCATCCTCGCCTCGATCTTCGCGGGGCTGCCGAGAGTCGACGTGCACCTGATCGCGTACGACACCAGGGCCGTCGATCTGACGCCGTGGGTGCACGACCCGTTCGAGGTGCTGCTGCGCACCAATCTCGGCGGCGGCAACGACGGACCGGTCGCGATGGCGATGGCCCGCCCGAAGATCGCCGAACCGGCCAACACCGCGATGGTCTGGATCTCGGACTTCTACGAGTTCGGCGCCTCCCAGCCGCTGTACGACAGCATCGTGGCGGTGCGGCGCTCCGGCGTGCGGTTCATCCCCGTCGGCTCGGTGACCAGCTCCGGCCAGAACATCGTCAACCCGTGGTTCCGCCAGCGCTTCAAGGACCTCGGCACGCCGGTCGTGTCCGGCCACATCCGCAAGCTCGTGTTCGAACTCAAGAACTTCCTCGCCTAGGAGAACTGCACCATGACCGAGATGCTGCGCGCCCCCGCCGAGACCAAGTACGCCGAGGAGCTGGACTGGCTGGAGTCGATCGACGACGGTCCCAGGCCGTTCTCGTGGCGGCTGAGCCCGAAGATGGTCCGGCTGTTCATCCTGGGCAGCGAGCGCGCCGACGGCCTCGACCGGGAGGTCGCCCAGAAGTGGTTCGGCGACCGCAGTTTCGTCGAACGCGCCATCGTGACCCTTGCCTCCGACCGAGGGCTGCTGCTCATCGGCGACCCGGGCACCGGCAAGAGCTGGCTGGCCGAGCTGCTGTCCGCCGCGATCAGCCGCAACTCGACGCTGGTCGTGCAGGGCACCGCGGGCACCACCGAGGACCACATCAAGTACTCCTGGAACGTGTCGGCGGTCATCGCCAACGGCCAGTCCCGGGCCTCGATGATCCCGTCGCCGATCATGACGGCGATGGAGCAGGGCGTCATCGGCCGCTTCGAGGAGCTGACCCGTTCCACCAGCGACGTACAGGACGCGCTGATCTCGATCCTGTCCGAGAAGTACGTGTCCATTCCCGAGCTCGACGACGACAACATCGTGTTCGCCAAGCCCGGTTTCTCCATCATCGCGACCGCGAACAGCCGCGACCGGGGCGTCAACGACCTGTCCTCGGCGCTCAAGCGCCGGTTCAACTTCGTGCGCATCCCCGTGGTGACCAACAAGAAGAGCGAAGCCGAGATCGTACGTTTCCGCACCGTCGAGCTGCTACGCCGCCACCAGATCGAGCTGGACGTGCCGCCGACGCTGCTCGACATCCTGCTGCAGAGCTTCGCCGACCTGCGCGCCGCCGCCGCGTCGGCGGGCAGCGACGACGAGAAGCTGGAGTCGGCGCTGTCGACCGCCGAGCAGATCGGCGTGCTCGAAGACGCGATCCTGCACAGCAACTTCTTCGGCGACCGCGCCCTGCGCGCGCAGACCCTGGCCGGTTCGCTGGTCGGCTCACTGGCCCGGCGCACCCCCGAGGACCTGGCCATCCTCAACAAGTACTGGCACGGGGTCGTCGAGCCGCGCAGCAAGGCCGAGGGCGGTTCGTGGACCGAGTTCCTCGAAGGCGGCCGCGAAGCGATCAAGACCCTGTCATGAGCACACCGACCTTCGGGGCGCTGCGCTCGCAGCTGCTCGACGCGGCGGCGGCGCTCGCCGACGGGCCGGACGCGCTCGCCGGGATCCTGTCCGGCATCGTGGACGACGTCGACCGGGCGCTGGCCGAGCCGCTGGAGATCTTCCCGGTGTGCCACCACTCGCCCGCGTCCGCGATGGCGATGGCCCGCAGGCTGCGCGACAAGCAGCCCAAGGTCATCTACCTGGAGCTGTGCGAGGACATGACGCCGCTGCTCACCGAGCTGCGCAACTGCCGGCCGCCGGTGGCGGTGCAGGCGTTCGCGTCCGAACTCGACGGCTTCCCGCAGGACTGGGCACCCCTGTCGGTGGTCGCGCCGATCACCGAGGCGTCGGCCGAATACCAGGCCATCGCGTACGCCCTGGACACGCCCGGGGTCGAGCTGGTGCTCGTGGACCGGTCCACCGACCACGTGTTCCAGTGGCAGCCGCGCAAGGACAGGGCCGCCGCGCCCGCCGAACCCGGTGTCGAGCCGGTCGAGGACGCCGACCTGCACGGCGACGCCGTAGGTGTGGAGATCGGCGACCTGCGGCCGCGTTTCGCCGAACTGGAGGAGCACCTGCTGCACCACGGCAAGGTGCGGCACTGGTCGGAATGGTGGGACCAGTACGTCGAGCAGCCCCTGGGTGACGCCGACTATGACACGTACCGGCAGGTCATGGTCCTGATCGGCAGCCTGTTCCGGCGGCTGGCGCCCGGCGCCCGCGACCGGGTCACCTCCGACGAGGAACGCGAGCGCTACATGTGGACCCGGATGCGCCGGCACCTGGCCACGTCCGGCGTCAGCGCGGCCGACACGCTGTACGTGTGCGGCGCGTTCCACGCCGCCAGCCACGTCGACGAGTTCGGCCTGCACGGTGCGGACACGTACGAGATCAGCCCCCGGACCGCCACGAAGTGGCACTACGGCCTGATCCCGTCCAGCCACTCCTCGATCGAGGCGCAGTTCGGGCTGGCCTCCGGGTCGGTGTCCATCGCCGCGGCGGTGTTCGCGAAGTCGCTGACCCGCACCGGCGTGGTCCCGTACCGGCTGGAGGGCCAGCAGGGCCGCGCGTCGGCGAAGAAGAAGCCCAAACCGGCGGCGGTGGTGACGCCGCAGTCGCAGCAGGTCGCCGACCGGCTGTCCGGGTTCCTCGCCCGGCCGCCGGTGCTCGACACGCTCGACGAGGACGAGCTGCTCGGCTGGTCGGTGGAGATCGTGCGGCTGGCCCGCCGCAACGGCTACCTGGCCAGCACCGCCGACGCCATCGCCGTGTTCGAGACGTCGATCCTGCTCGCCGGGATGCGCGGCCGGGCCCGCCCCACGCCGTACGACTTCCAGGACGCGGCCGTCACCTGCATCGAGAAGGAGTCCGTGCCCGGCCGCCGCGACGTACGGCGGCTCTGCGAGATCATGCTCGGCGGGGACCGGATCGGCCAGGTCGGCTACGAGTCGCTGCCGCCGCTGGCCCGCGACGTGCACGACCGGCTCGCGCCGCTCGGCCTCAAACTGGAGCAGCGCGGCGTGCAGCGGGCCCTGCTCGACATCGCCGGGGACCCCGTCCTGGGCAGGTGCTCCGACCTGCTGTGGATCCTGCGGCACCTGCTGCCCAAGGGTGCCGCCCGCCCGATCATGGGCGAGCGGCGGCTAGGCCACCGGGCCATCCAGGAGTCCTGGGACCTGGCCCTGGGCACCCACAGCCGGGAACTGATCGAACTCGGCTACGAGGGCATCACCGTCGAGCAGGTCCTCGAACAGCGCCTGCGCCGCGCGGTCTGGGGTCCGCAGGCCACCGCCGCGATCGCCCTCGGCGCGGTCGAGGACGCCACGCTGTACCTGCGCAGCCGCCGCTTCGCCGACGAACTCGGCGCCCGCGCGGTCGACCTGCTGGCCGCCGAACGCACCGTCGACGACGCCCCGGACGTGCTGCGCCGGGCCCGCCGCCTGCTGGCCCACTACCGGGCCACCGAACCGGTCCTGCCCGCCTGGCTGGAGGCGTTCGTCAAAGCCGGTTACGCGCACTACTGCACCCTGCTGCCGAACGCGTTCGTCGAGGAGGAGACCGGCACCAGGCAGGTCGCCGCGATGCTGGGCTTCCTGTTCAGCATGGAGAGCCTCGCGCTGTCGCTGGGGTGCGACCGGGCTCAGCTGGAGCTGGCCATGGCACAGTCGCATCCGACCACGCCCGGCAAGACCGCGCTGCTGTGGGCGGCACAGCACCAGCTCGGCATGCTGTCCCGGGGCGAACTGCGCGAACGCTGCACGTCGCTGCTGGACAACCCGCTGGTGCTGCCCGCGTATCCGCAGTACCTGAGCGGTTTCGTGCAGGCCCTGGAGCCCGTTCCGGCGCTGGCCGGGTTCGTCGTCGAGGCGATCTCGCAGGCGTTCGGGCGGCTGCCGGACGCGGTGCTGCTGCCCTGGCTGCCGACGCTGATCACGACCCTGCGCAAGGAGGGCGGCGACCACGTCGGCCTGCTGGTCCGCGAAGCCGGCCGGGTGTTTCCGGGAGACCTGGCGACTCTGGACGCGTGGACCCCGCCGTGGTCGGCAGCTGCGGTGGAACCGGCTGCCGGTGCGCCGCTCGTCCGGTCCGGCCCGCTCGCGGCACTGCTGGCCGCGCACCCGGTGCCGACCGATGCGCTCGCCGACCTCCTCGGCTGTGCCGGCGAGTGGGCACCGGCCGTGGCGGACCTCGGCCCTGATCCGGTGCATGAGCTGCTGGCCCGGTATCCGGAGTCGGCTACGGCACTGGCCACGGCGACCGGGATCGGCTGACGTCCTCGCGGCCGTGATGGCACCACCGTGGACGGTGCCATCACGGCCGCGGTCGCCCCGACGGCGTCGGGCTTCGATTCACGGCTGAGCGGTCGCTGCCGGGTGCAGGTGACGGTGCAGGAAGGCGAGGATCTCGCGGCGCGCGGGCTGGGCCGCCGGCACCAGCCGGGGCGTGCTGAGGAAGCTGTGGACGGCCTTCGGATAGCAGCTAAGGCGGGTGTCAGTGCCGTGCTCGCGGAGCCGTTGCGCATACCGGCGGCCGTGGTCGTCCAGCGGGTCCAGCGCGGCGGTCACGACCAGTGCAGGTGGCAGGCCGGTGAGGTCGTCGAACTTCACCGGCGACACGGTGCGCGGGTCGAGTGTCGACGGCACGCTGAGCGTGCGGCACGCGCGCATGCGCGACGGCGACAGTGTGGGATTGTCGGCGTTCGCCGTGAACGACGGGTAGTCGGCCATCGTCTCCGTCCAGTCGGTGCACGGACTGTTGAGCACCTGGGATACGCAGCGGCGGACCCTCCCGCCGGGCGCGCAGGGCGACGAGCGCGGCGATCGTGCCACCGGCGCTCTCACCCATGACCGCGACCGCTGCTGGATCGACGCAATACTGTGAAGGCCGGGTACGGGATCATCTTGAGGTCGACGGGTCCCTCCGCGCGGCTGCGGAACCCGGCCAGGCCGACCCCCGACGCGCGGTGCGATCTTGCCGGGACCGCGACGTCCACCACGGCACCGGGCACACGAACCAGTCCTGCAGAGCGCACGCTGCCATGCTAAGAGCCACCTGACTCGACGGGAACAAGGCGGCCAGCAGGCGTGGAGTTGCTCGACGATTGCCCTTGCTCGGCCGAGAGTCGGCATCTGTCTAGACAGGATTAGTGGCCGGAACGATGATAGGCCGCACGTAAGCGTGTAGGTACCGTCAGTGACTCTCGGCCATCGGAGTCTGTGAAGGGCGTGGGTATCATGCGCGACCAAATCGTCAGTACCACCATGACCATCCGGACGACATTCAGCGGTCAGGGATACGGACTCGACTCCTACCAGCGCGAGTATGCCTGGACCGAGAAGCAGGTCGAGGATTTGGTCAACGACCTGACCAGTCGATTCAGTAGAGAGTGGTCCCCTAAGCACGAACTTCCGGATGTCGCCTCCTATGCGCCGTATTTTCTCGGCCCTGTGATCACGTCGAGCCGTGGGGGTATCCCCTATCTCATCGACGGACAGCAGCGCTTGACGACCGTGATGCTGCTCCTGATCTGGCTGCGGCGGACGCAGGAGGGTAGAGACGACGCGGTCAGTGGACTTGATTCCCTCATCTACTCCGATCAATTCGGAAAGAAGAAGTTCGCGATCGACGACGACAGGTCCGAACGGGCCCGTAGCCTCCTGCCGCTGCTGAACGGACTGGACTTCGACGAAGCATCGGAGCAGTCGTCCTCGGTGCGCAATCTCTGGAATCGGTTTGCCGACATCGAGCGACTGTTTCCGGAGGACCTCCGCGACGAAGAGTTGCCCTTCTTCATCTACTGGTTGCTGGACAGGGTCGCCATCGTCGACATCTCCGCGAAGGACAGCAGTCTCGCATTAGAGATCTTTGAGACGATGAACGACCGCGGACTGCGCCTGACCAGCCTCGACATGCTCAAGAGTTTCCTGCTGGGCAAGGTGGCGGTCGCTGATCGCGACGATGTCAACAAGGTGTGGCGGCGCAGACTGACCGACCTGGCCGACATCGACACCGGGGCAAACTCGGCATTCCTCAAGGCATGGTTGCGGGCGAAGTACTCGTCAGGTTCGGAAGATGACACCAGCATCGGTTCGGCCTTCGACAAATGGGTGCGCAATGCCTCTGCGCGAATGGACCTCGACCGGCCCGCCGGCGCTCGGGATTTCGTTCTGCGCGACATGGACTACATGGCCGGCAGGTATTGCGAGTTGCTATCGGCCACGCAGGAACTGAGAACCGGCCTGGAGCCGGTGTTCTACAACGCGTTCAACTCGGTGACACTCCAGATGCCGTTGATTCTCGCAACGCTGTCCGTGGGCGACGATGATGCGACCTTCCGTCGCAAGGCGCGCCTGGTCGCCGGATACCTCGATGTCTTCGTGGCCCGCAGCATGGTCAATGCGCATGACTTCCGCTACCGCAGCCTAGAGCACCGCCTGTTCGCGTTGGCCCGGGAGATCCGTGGCATGGACGCCGACGCGCTGTCGCTTCGGCTCGGTGAGGAGGTCGCCGCCATCACCGACTCCTTCGACGCCGTGAGCACCTTCGCGTTGCGGTCGCGTAACCGGACATACGTCAAATACCTGCTGTCGCGCATGGCTGCATGGATCGATGCGGAGTGCCAGACGGGGTATACCTTCGCGGACTACACCCGCTCAGCCAAAGGCCAGCAACCCTTCGAGATCGAGCACATCTGGGCCGACAAACACGCCTACCAGCCGGATGTCCCACGCCGCCGGTTCTCCGATCTGCGTAACCGCTTCGGCGCGTTGTTGCTGCTCCCCAAGGACTTCAACGCGAGCTTCGGGGACAAGCCATACGCGGCGAAGCTACCTCTCTACATGGGGCACCACCTGCTCGCGCGGTCTCTGCACCCCGACTGCTACGCGAACAATCCGAATTTCCTGCGCCTCATCGACCGGCACCAGCTGCCGTTCCAGGCCTTCCCCGATGCGTTCGACGCCGAGGCCATCGAGCATCGCCAAGCGTTGTACCGCAGCTTGTGCGAGCTCGTCTGGGATCCGGCCCAGTACGGACTGGTCGTGCCGACCTCAGCACCCCAGAGCGCGCGGGCAAGGTTCAGCCGTTCGCTGCGCAGGCTTGTCGAAGCGGGTCATGTGCCCGTCGGCTCGCAGCTGACCGGCACCTATGGGGGTACTGAATACAAGGCTGAGGTTACGTCCGAGGCGAAGATTCGAGTGGAGACGGGAGAGGAGTTCGAGGCCGTGTCGCCCGCCGCGGCGGCGGTGCTCGGCAAGCCGTCCTGGAACGGCTGGACGTTCTGGCATCTCGCCGCCGCCGACGGCTCACTCGTGTTACTCGATCACTTTCGTCAGGCGGCGACAGAACCGGAGTCGGTATCGGCCGACCTGGCAGCCTAGGCGTCGGTCGGCCTTCGGCGGCCACCGGCGTTCGTGACACACATCGTTTCCATGACGCGGGGCCTGCGGCATTACTTGGTGACGCGGCCCGCCGCCGGCCCGCTCGTGGCGGTCAGGGTCGTGTGGCGTGAAATGATCCACCCATGCTGACCCGCCGCGATCTCAACCGTGCCCTGCTCGCGAGGCAGCTGCTGCTGGAGCGCTCGCCCCTGGCCCCGCTGGGGGCGATCGAGCACCTCGTCGGCCTGCCCGCTCAGTCGCCGAACCCGCCGTACGTCGGGCTGTGGACGCGGCTGCGGGAGTTCCGGATCGAGGACCTGTCGGAGCTGATCACCTCGCGGGCCGCGGTGCGGACAGCGCTGATGCAGGCGACGCCGCAGCTGGTCAGCGCGCGGGACGCTGTGGCCTTCCGGCCGCTGCTGGAGGGTGTGCAGGAGCGGCACCTCGCGGCCGCGTCCCGCGAGCGGCTGCGCGGCGCCGGCCTCGGCCAGGTCGCCGCCGCTGCCAGGGAACTGGTCGAGGAGCGGCCGTACACGGTAAAGGAGCTCGGTGCGGCGCTGGCGGGGCGCTGGCCCGACGCCGATCCGGTCGCGCTCGGCGCGGCGGCGCGGGCCGGGCTGCCGCTGGTGCAGGTGCCGCCGCACGGGCTGTGGGGTGCGCTCGGGCAGCCCGCGTACACGACTTCCGGGCACTGGCTCGGTGACGGCGGCGGACAGCGCGCGACCGTCGACGATCTGGTCCTGCGGTATCTGGCCGCGTTCGGGCCCGCGACCATACGCGACATGCAGGCCTGGTCGGGGCTCGGCGGGCTGGGCGAGGTCGTGGACCGGCTCGGCGACCGGCTCGTATTCGACCGCGACGAGCAGGGTGCGGAGCTGTTCGACCTGCCCGACGCGCCGCTGCCGCACCCGGACACCCCCGCGCCCGCGCGCTATCTGGCGGAGTTCGACGCGACGCTGGACGCCTACGACGACAGCCTCCGGATCATGGACGACCGGGACCGGCGGGACGTGTTCGCCGTGCCGGGGGTCGTGCCGGGCACGGCGCTGGTCGACGGGTTCGTGCAGGCGATCTGGTCGATCACCAGGAAGAAGGGGGTGGCGACGCTGGTCGTGCGTCCTCTGTTCCAGATCCCGACCCGCGACGTGCAGGAGCTCACCGAGGAGGGCGAGCGCCTGCTCGCGTTCGCCGCCCCCGACGCGACCCGCCGCGAGGTGCGGTTCAACTCACGCTGGTGACCCGGCTCCGGGAGCCGGCCCGCGCATGCGCGCAGCACCGGCTCCCGGGGGCGGGGCCGTCTACGAGGTGTACGCCTCGAATTCGGACAGCTGACCGGCGGGCCAGCCGCTGTTGGCGGTGAAGGTCAGCCGCAGGTGCCGCGCGGATGACGCCGGGAAGGTGATGGTCACCGTGTTGCCGGTGGCCGGGTCGAAGGTGTAGGTCGCGGTGGCCTTCAGGGTGGTGAAGTTCGCGCCGTCGGTGCTGCCGGTGACGGCTACGGCCTGGGTGCGGGTGGCCCAGGCGGTGGCGGGCGGCAGCTTGAGCACGACCCGGCCGACCGTCTGGGTGGAGCCCAGGTCGACCTGCACCCACTGCGGGAACGCGCTGTTGACGCTCTCCCAGTAGCTGCTCGGGTTGCCGTCGGTGACGTTGCCCGACCCGTAGTTCTGCGTGTTCGACGACTGACTGGTCGGCTTGTTCAGGGCCAGGTTGACGCTGGCCGCTGGGTTGCCGGTGCCGGTCAGTGTGACCGTGGCGGGGCTGTTGGGCGCGCTGGTGACGACGGTCAGGGTGCCGGTGCGCGTACCGGTGGCGGTCGGCCGGAACACGGCGGTGACGAGGCAGGACGCCCCGGCCGCGAGGGTGCTGCCGCAGTTGCTGGTCTGCGTGAAGTCACCGTTCGCCGTGATCGAGGTGACGGTCGCGGCGGCGCTGCCGCTGTTGGACACCGTGACGGTCTGGCCGGTGCTGGAGCCGCCGACGGTGGTCGCCGCGAAGGTGATCGAGCTGGGCGCGGCGGACACCGACGCGGTGCCGTTCGCCGTGCCGGTGCCGGTCAGTGCGACCGTGCGGGGGCTGTTGGTCGCGTTGCCCGCGACGGTCAGGGTGCCGTTGCGTACGCCCGCCGCGGTGGGGTGGAACGTCACCGTGATGGTGCAGTTCGCGCCGGGGGCCAGCGTGGTTCCGCAGGTGGTGACCAGGGTGTAGTCGCCGGTCGCGGTGATCGACGAGACGGTGGCGGTGGCGGTGCCCGTGTTGGACAGGGTGACCGTCTGCCATTCGCTGTTGTCGTTGACGGTGGTCGGCTCGAACGTCAGCGACGACGGGTTCGTCGCGAACGTGGCCGATCCGGTGCCCGTGCCGGTGGCGTACACCTCGAAGGCCGACAGCTGCCCCGCCGGCCAGCCGGTGTTCCCGGTGATGGTGAGCCGCAGGTAGCGGGCGTTGACGGCCGGGAACACGATGCTTGCCGTGTTGCCGGTGGCCGGGTCGAAGGTGTAGCCCGCCGACGCGACGACGGTCGAGAAGTTCGACCCGTCGAGGCTGCCCTGCACCGACAGGGTCTGTACGCGGGTCGCCCAGGCCGCCGGTGGCGGGAGCTTCAGGGTCACCTTGCCGACGCTGGTCGACGCGCCGAGGTCGACCTGGACCCACTGCGGGAACGCGTTGTTGGCGCTCTCCCAGTACGAGCCGGGGTCGGTGTCGGTGACGTTGCCCGCCGGGTAGCCGCCCTGCGCCGAGGACGCCGAGGTCGGCCTGCCCGCCGCGACGTTGACGGTGCCGGTCCCGGTGACGCCGGTGCCGGTGAGCTGGACGGCGATCGCGCCCTGGCCGTCGTCGCCGGTGATCGAGTAGATCGCCGACTGCGCGCCCGCGATGGTCGGGGTGAACGTGACGGTCTGGTGGATGACGTCGCCGGGGGAGAGCTGCTGGCCTTCGGAGACGGGGGTGCTGGTGTTGAACGCGCCGACCGGCGGTGCGGCCTTGGTCAGGGTGAGCGCGATGTTGCCGGTGTTGGCGATGTCGAAGGTGTGGGTGGCGGTCTGGCCGATCGGCACCGCGCCGAACGCGACCGGGTTCGGGGTGATGGTCAGGTGCGGTGCGCCGGTGACGGCGGTGCCGGAGATCGGTACGGTCACCGAGCCCGCGTTGCTGGTCACCTTCAGGGAGCCGCTCTGGTTGCCGGCGACGGTCGGGGTGTACTTGACCGACACCGAGACCGACGCGCCCGGGGCCAGCGTGGAGCCGTTGGCGGGGAAGCCGGTGGCGGTGAACGGCGCGGCGGGCGGGGTGGACCCGGTGATGGTGACCGCCGAGGTGCCGGTGTTGGCGATGCTGACACTGATCGTCTTGTTCGCGCCGGTCGGCACGGTGCCGAAGGACAGCGCGGACGGGGTCGCGCCGAGGCCGGTCTGCGTGCCGGTGCCGTGCAGGTCGAACGAGACGACGCCGCTGTCGGTGGTGAAGGTGAGGCTGCCGGTCGCGCCGCCGGTGCCGGTCGGGGTGAACCGGACGGGCACCGCCAGGGTCTGGCCGGTGGCCAGGGTGCGGGGCAGGGCGGGCGGGGTGGTGCCGAACGGGGCCGCGGTGGTGACCGCCGAGATGGTCACCGCGCGGGTGGCGGTCACCGTGACGGTGGCGTTGGCGGTGCCGCCGACGGCGACGTTGCCGAAGTCGGTGGGCGGGCTGTTCAGCGCCGAGGTGGTGGGCCTGCCGAAGCCGTAGATGCGGCCGTCGCGGGTGCCGACGTAGACGCGGCCGTTGTCGGTGGCGGGGGTGGCGAACTTCGTGGCGGTGCCGATCGGCGCGGAGTAGCGCAGGTTCAGCCGCCCGCTGACGGGCAGCGCGTCGTACGCCCGCAGCTGCCCGTTGGCGCCGTTGGAGCCGTCGCTGTAGACGACCCAGACGATGGCGGTGCCCGAGGTGGTCCCGGTCGAGGTGACCACCGGCGAGCCAGAGGTGTAGCCGAACGTCGACGAGCTGGTGCCCGCCGAGCTGAGCACGGGCAGGCCACTGCCGTTGACGCCGTACTTCATCGCGCGCAGGAAGCCCTGGTTCTCGACGTTGTAGACGTAGCCGCCGTCGCCGCCCCAGAACGCGGGGTGGCCCCAGACGCCGTTGTACGGCCCGGCGGGCGCGCCCACCGAGGCGTCGCCGCCGCCGGGGCCCTGCGCGTTGCCGCCGAGGTTGTCGCGGTCGAGCAGGTAGACCCGGCCGTCCTTGCCGGTCTGCACGAGCAGGCGCGGGTGTGCCGTGGTGCCGAACCCGGCGGGCAGCGCCATCGGGCCGCCGGAGCCGAAGTCGGTGTCGTCCTGGTCCAGCCGGGAGTTGTTGAAGGGGCTGAAGAAGTCCCGGGCGGCCAGCGAGCCGTCGCCGTTGACCTGCAACCGGATGACGGACTCGGCGAGCGTGCCGGGCGGGCTGAAGCCGGGGCCGGGCGCGGGGGAGACGCCGTTGCCGGTGGCCACGATGATCCGGCCGGGGCCGTCGGAGACGAGGCCGCCGCCGGACTGCCAGATGCCCGCCATGCCGTTGGACCGGCCGGCCTCGGTCGACCACAGCGTGGACATGGCCGGGGTGCTGGTCTTGACCCCGGCGACGTAGCCGACGTACGGGCCGTAGTCGCAGTGGCTGGCGAAGCCCGCGTAGACCACGCCGTCGAGCAGCAGCAGGCCCGGCCGCTGGGCGGCGGTGCGCGGGTTGAACACGTTGGCCGGGTCGTTGGTCGGCGAGCCCTGGATGGTGACCGGCCAACCGGACCGCTCGACGCCGGTCGCCGGGTTGACCGAGTGCAGGTAGAAGTGCGGGTGCGCGGTGTCAGGGCCGTCGTTGACCTTGGCCATGAAGTAGACGGCGTTGGTCGCCGGGTCGTACACCGGGGTGCTGGTGATGCCGATGTTCGGCACGAGGTCGCCGCAGCCGATGGCCGAGGCGGGCCAGAACGGTCCGACGTTGCGCGACCAGGTGACCGCGCCGGTCACCGCGTTGAGTCCGTAGACCCAGTTGTTCTCGGTGACGGCGATGACGGTGCCGCCAACGACGATCGGCTGGGCGTACACCTGGCCGTCGAGCTGGGTCGAGAAGAGCTGGCCGAAGTCGGCGGCCGAGACCGCCGAGGGCGCCAGGCCGGGTTCGTTCTGGTCCCATCCGGTGCGCAAATTGTCGACGGAGACCGTGGTCTCGTCGGCGGCGGCGGTCTGGGGCAGCGCCAGGACGGTGGCCAGGAGCATCACTCCTGGGAGCAGCCCGGCCAGCAAGCGACGTATGCGGGTGGAGTGATGCACGACCTACTCCTCGGTGGGACGCCGGTGACCGGCGGATCCGGGTGGGCCGTGGCGGCGGGCACCGTCCGGCCTGAATGGAGCGAACGGTAATCTTGTCGATACCTGCGCGCAAGATACCGACATTGAGTTGAAATATTTAGCGCTCAAGTCTCACAAGATTTTGCACGATGGCTGTCCCTCGCATGTGTACTGTCCAATGTCGACCGGTTGATCGGCCATAGATGACTCCCACTCCCGCAGGATTCCCCGATGTGGTAGGACTGTGCCCATGGACCTGGGGATGCTGCTCTCCGAGCAGGGGCGGGTGGACCCGCCCGCGCTATACGCGCGCCTGCACCGCGACGGCGTCGCGCAGCCCGTCGACGGGGCCGCGCGTGGCTTCGCCGCGGCCGTGTACGGCTACGAGGCGGTCAGCCAGGTGCTCAAGGACGGCAGGTTCCGCCAGCTCGACGCGGACTACCTGGACCTGACAACGCCCCAGTGGCGGCGGCACCCGGCGCTGCGGGTGCTGCGCGACTCGATGTTCTTCACCGACGGCCCGGCCCACGACGGCGTACGCCAGATCATCGGCCGGGCGTTCACCGCGCGCCGGGTCAACGCGCTCGAAGGCGCGGTGACCGAGCTGACGCACCGGCTGCTCGACCGGCTGGCGCAGCTGGCCGCCGACGGCCCGGTGGAGTTCATGGGCGAGTTCGCCTACCTGCTGCCCAGCAGCGTGATGGCCGAGCTGCTGGGCGTGCCGCAGGACGACCTGGCCTGGTTCCGCCCACGGGTGCTGGCGATCGGGGCGATCCTCGAACTCGACGGCGCGAACTGGCGCAACATGGTCCGCGCCGACACGGCGGCCAGGGAACTGTCGGCGTACTTCACGGACCTGGTGGCGCTGCGGCGCACCGACCCGCGCGACGACCTGATCAGCCTGCTGGCCGCCACCGAACTCAGCGACGAGGCGCTGGTCGCGAACCTGATCACCACGTTCAACGCCGGGTTCGTGACGACCACGCACCTGCTCGGCAACGGCCTGACGATGCTGCTGGAACGCCCACGGCTGCGCGCGGAACTGGGTGCGGGCAACGTCGGCTCCTACGTGGACGAGATGCTGCGCTTCGAGCCGCCGGTGCAGATCCTGGTCCGGTACGCGCCCGAGGACGCCGAGATCGAAGGCGTGCCCGTCCCGGCGGGTCAGGCGGTGCTGGCGATGATCGGGGCGGCCAACCGGGACCCGGCGCGCTTCGCCGACCCGGACGCCTTCGACCCGGCCCGGCCCGATCCCGGTTCGCTGAGCTTCGGCTTCGGCCCGCACTACTGCCTCGGCGCGGCGCTGAGCCGCCTGGAGGGGCAGGTCGCGTTCCCGGCGCTGTTCGAGCGGTTCCCCGACCTGGCGCTGGCGCAGCAGGTCGGCAACGCGCCCAAGCCGCTGATCCTGCGCGGGCACGACACGCTCGCCGTCGCCTGCCATGGCCGCTGAGGACGGCTACGTCCGGCGCGGCCTGGAACTTTCGCCGGTCACGGCACCGCCGAGGTGATCGTGCACGACGCGCGCCTGGGCGAGGCGGTGCACGCGTGCTGCGGCTGCATCCGGGCGACTCGGTCGACATCGACGAATTGCGGCAATGATGTGTGGAGCGCCTCGATTCACTGTGGGCGCCGCAGGCGATGGACATCGTGCAACGCCTTCCGCTGACCGCACTCGGCAAGATCGACAAACGGCTGTTGCGGCCAAAACACCTGGACAGCAGGGGTGTTGACGCACCTTGGAGCGTGCTGTGGCATATCGGTGACAGCAACTATCTGTGCGAGTATTTCCATGTGACAATGGCTTCCGCGACGGACGGAGCCCTCGTCCGCGAACCCCCACTCGGCGTGTCGTGTCATCGGAGGCTGCGCGGAATATGTACCGCCCCATGCTCAAGCCCCAGGGTCGCCGGGCCGCCGTCACCCGGGCCGCGACCGACCGCACCGCCGCCGCGCACGACGATACCGCCGCCTGAGCCATGACGAACCGGCACCACATCGCCATCGTCGGCAGCGGCTCGCTGGCGACCTCGATCTGCGAGTCACTGGCCTCGCTCGCCCCACCGCTCGGCGCGCTGAACGCGGCCCCGATCGAGGTCACCGTGCTGGCCCGCAACCCCGACGCGGTGTCGGCCATCGCCCGGCACTGCCGGGCCCGGTCCGCCGTCGCCGGGACGGCGATCAGCTTCACCGGCGAGCGCCTGGGCGACGAGACCGCGACCCTGGCCCGCCTCCAGCCGACCTACCTGGTGTGCTGCGCGTCGGCACAGTCGCCGTACGAGAAGGTGCACCGGCCCTCGCCGTGGACCGGGCTGGTCAAGGCGGCCGGGTTCGGGGTGACGCTGCCGTTGCAGGCCACCGTCGCGGTGCGGCTGGCCCGGGCGATCGGCGCGGCCAGCCCGCACACGGCCCTGATCAACGGCTGCTTCCCCGACGCGGTGAACCCGCTGCTGGCCGCCATGGGGCTGCCGGTGCTGTGCGGCATCGGCAACGTCGCCACCCTGGCGGCCTGCCTCCAGGCGGCTCTGGGGCTGCCCGACCAGCGCCGCCTGGCGGTGCTCGGCCACCACGCGCACCTCGACGTGCCGGGCGACCTCGGCGACGACGTGCTGGCCTGGCGCGACGGCAGGCCGGTGTCCGGGGTGTCGGCGCTGCTGGCACCCGACCGGGCGCTGCCCCGCGCCCAGCTCAACGCCGTCGCCGGGCACGCCGCCGCACGGCTGCTCGTCGACCTGCTGGCCGGCGCGGAGGTGTACACCAGCCTGCCCGGACCGCTCGGCCTGCCCGGCGGCTACCCGGTCCGGCTCGCCGACGGCGGGCTCGCCCTGAACCTGCCGGGGCTCAGTCCCGCCGAGGCGATCGAGTGGAACGTGCGCGCCGGACGCCGGGACGGGATCGAGCTCGGCGGCGGCCGGGTCCGGCACCTGCCGGCGGCGGCCCACGCCCTGGAACCCCACCTGCCCGAGCTGGCGCAGGGCTGGGACGCCACCGACTACGACGCCGTGCAGGACCTGTTCCGCCTGCTGCGCCGGCGGCTGCGGGCGACCAGCCCGCGCCCGGCCCTCATCTGACCGACCCCACCGTGGAGCAACGGCGCTCACGACAGCGACCGCCCCGGTGACCCGCGCTCTCATCGTGGACTACTGCGACGTCATCACGGCCGCCGTCGAGCGCCTCGTCACTCGTGGCCCACTGTGTCGCGGAACCACCTGACTAGGGGAGAACCCCGACGACTGGCGGACCTTCAGCCCGATAATGAGGGCTGTGGCGTGAACTCGGAGAGGAGCGCCGGATGAGCACGATGTTCGCAGTGCGGGCGCATACCAGAGGCGGGCCGGAGCAGCTCGTCTACGAGCAGGCCCCGCGGCCCGAGCCGGGACCGGGAGAGGTGCTGGTGGCGGTCAAGGCCGCGTCCATGACGGCAGACGAGCTCAGCTGGCCGGAAACCTGGACATACACCCCGGACGGTTCCGGACCGGAGCGCACCCCGGTGATCCCGTCGCACGAGTTCTCCGGTGTCGTCGCCGCGATCGGGGCGGGGGTGGACAGCCCGGCCGTGGGCGAGGCGGTCTACGGCCTGATCCCGTTCGCCCAGAACGGCGCGGCGGCCGAGTATGTCACCCTGCCCGCGGACGTCGTCGCCGCCAAACCCGGCACGGTCGACCACGATCATGCGGCGGCGCTGCCGCTGGCGGCGCTCAGCGCCTGGGAGGCGTTGCACGAGCATGCCGGGCTGCGGGAGGGCCAGCACGTGCTGGTGCTGGGCGGCGGTGGTGGCGTCGGCATGTACGTGGTGCAGCTCGCGGCCGCGCTCGGCGCCCAGGTGAGCGCCACGGCATCGGCGGCCGACCTGGAATTCGTCGAAGGACTCGGCGCGGAGCAGGTCGTCGACTACGAGTCGCCGAACCTCTCCGACCACGTACGCGACGTGGACGTGATCGTCGACGCGGCTGGAGCGGCCGCGCAGGCGCAGGCTTGGCCGGTGCTCAAGCAGGGCGGCATCCTGGTCGCCATCGCCGCGCCTCCCGACGAGGCAGAGGCAGCCCGTCGTGGAGCACGCTCGGCGTACTTCGTCGTCAAGCCCGACCGGGCGGCGCTGGTCTCCATCGCGCAGCTCGTCGACGACGGCCGGGTGCGGCCGGTGCTAGACCGTGTGCTGCCCCTGGCCGAGACCCGGGCGGGCTACGAGGCGCTGGAGCACGGCCGCCGCCGCGGCAAGATCGTCATTCACGTGGCCGACTAGCGGATGAGCCCGGTCGGGCGCGGACACCTGCGTCGTGCGCGCTCCGATTAGGGTGGTGGCATGTCAATGGTGCCAGGGGGATATGTGCCCGGCCGGAGTGCGCTCATCGAGTGGAACACGGGTCACGGACCGCGTCAGGCGACGCAGCCATCGAGCCCGGCCGGGCGTACGATGCTGCGTGTTCTGGGGTTTGCGCTGCTGCTCGTCGGCCCGTTCATGACGTTCGCCGCGGTCTTCCTCGCCACCGGCGAGTCCGTCGGCAACCGTTGGATCCTCGGTGTCGCGGGTCTCGCCGTCACCGTCTCGTGCCTCAGGCTCATCAACCATGAGTCGCGGCTTGACGTCCGTGCGAGACAGGATCGGCTGCGGCTGGAGACGGCCGGGCTGCCCGCGACGGCGGAGATCACCGGTGTGCGGGCCACGTCACTGGGCGAGGAGAGCGGGGTCGAGCTGACCCTGCTGATCAGCGGGACCGGTTTCGAGCCGTTCGAGTCCACTTCCAAGTGCAAGGACGACGAGGTGCTGAAGGTCGGGGCGCGGCTCAATGCCGTGGTCGACCCCGCCGACCGGCTGTACGCGATCGTGCCTTGAGCGGTCGAGTCTCTGCGGGACAGCCGGATGACCCCACGGGCTGGGCGCGGGACCGTGTTCGGCACCCGCGCCCAGCCGTGGCGCGTCAGCCGAGGACGCGGTGGTCGGCGTGCAGGGAACGGTCGAGGCGGATGGTGATGAACTCGTTGTCGTCCGGGCGGCCGGGGGTGCGGCCCGACGAGAACGGGAAGTTGTTGTCGTTGAGCACGGCCAGCGTCCGGTCGTCGAGGATGAGCACGTCCTCGATCGTCTGGAACGGGAAGCGGAACGTGTCGGCACTGCCGCCCAGGTGCTTCGGGTCGGCGATGTTCAGCAGGTCGGCGACCAGCGTCTTGTCGACCAGGCCGTCGCGGTCGCGGTCGGCCAGGTCCACCAGGTAGATCTTCTTGAACGCGGCCGCGGCGCCCTGGTTGTTGTCCCGCTCGATGACCAGGAAACGCTGCTTGTCGACGGCGATGAAGTCGCCGATCGCGTTGGTGGTCGCCTCCAGCCGGTAGGTCCAGCGCTTGGCCGTGTACGCGCCGGTGGTGCGGTCGAACTGGCTGATCCGCAGGGTGCCCGCGGTGTCACCGGTGACGGTGCCCTCCAGCAGCGGATACAGGTGCCTGCCGTCGACCGAGGCGGCCATGCCCTCGAAGCCCTTGCTGCTGCCCAGGTTCGCGGTCACGCCCAGCCGGGCGGCGCTCTCCGGCGCGGTGACGCCCGGCAGCGGCACCGGTGCGGCCAGCAGCCGTCCGGCCCGGTCGAAGTGCAGCAGGTACGGGCCGAACTCGTCGCCGATCCAGTAGCTGCCGTCCTTGGCCTTCACGATCGACTCGACGTCGAAGTCGGCCCCGGTCAGCACGCGGTCGGGGCGGGTCAGCGGCCAGGAGACGAAGCCGGACGGGTCGGTCAGGCTGATCCCGCCGACGGCGTCGACGCGGCGGGTGCCGAAGTCGGGGATGAGCCGCTGGATGCGCAGCGCGAAGTCGCCGCTGTTGGCGATGTTGCCGTAGCCGTTGTCGGACAGCACGTCGTAGCTGCCGTCGCTGTTGCGGGCGATGCCGCTGAAGCCCTGTACGGGCTGGTCGGCGAACGGCGGCGTGACCCCGTTGACGGGGGCCGTGCCGAGCAGTGCGCCGGACGGGTCGCTGGCGGGCACGAACGTCAGCGCGGGCAGCGCCGCGAAGCCGGTCAGCACGGCCGGGCCGAAGTCACCTGACCGCTCCCTCTCGGCTGGGGCCGCCGAGCCGCCGGTGGGCAGGGCGAGCGCCAGGGTCAGCACGGTCAGGCCGGTCAGGGCCAGCCGGGGCAGACGGGTCATCGAATCCTCCTCGAACGCCGAAATCGCCCCGGACGTTAGACACCCCGGTTGAACCCGCCGAGAACGTCCGCTCAACGGCACATGGAGATCGCCGTGTGGTGTCAGGCACTGTGTACGCGGGCCTGTTTCGTGAGCTTGTACTGCAGGCCGCGCAGCGTTCGCACCGTCTCCTCGTCGGACAGCCCGGTCGTGGTCGACCACTCGAAGCCCGAGCCGAAGATGTCGCTGACGAAGACGATCTCCGTGGCGATCAGCGCCCGCCGCCAGTCCCACCGGCTGAGCGGCTGTCCGGCGTGGAGGGATGCTCCGATACGGCGAACCTGCTCGTGCATGTCCTCGACGCCGCGGAAGCCGATGGCCACGGCCAGCGCGCCGGTCGCGTGGGCGGGCCCGCCCCACTCGCCGAGTCCGCGGACGAGCAGGTCGCGTTCGGCGTCGGTCAGCTCGATCGATATCTGGTCTTCGGTGGTCACGTCACGATCATGGCGTACGCCCGGAGCTGCGCCGACGCTGGGCTCAACGCCGTTTCCACCAGGGTCGGCGGGGTAGCGCGTCGCCGGGCGGTGCGCACAGCGCCTGCGCGGTCTCCTTGCTAATTAGCAGGGAGATCTCCCGGGTGGCGCAGTTGACGAGAACACCGTGACCGTTCGGAGACGCCGCCGCCATGCGCAGCAGGACCTCACCGGCGATCCCGGCGTTGAAACGCGGTCCGTAGGTGCGCAGGAAGACCTCCGGATCGGCGAACGTCATGATCCGATCGCGCCCGTCGCCGTAGGCGGTGCTGGAGACCCTGATGTCACCGGCGGACGTCACGCTCGTACGCCCCTCGGGCTCGGGCAGGTTGTCGGACAGCACGCCGACCGTGGACGCGCGGAACAGCGCGATGAACCGGTCGTAGGACTCCGGAGTGCCGGAGTCGGCGTGCGCGGTCATGGCATCGGACAGCGGGGTCTCGGTCATGGGGCGGGACGATAGCGAAGATCCGTCCGCCTGTGGGGCCGGCGTGCTCGGCGCGGCGGGCGCGTGGCCATACTCTGCCGGGTGAGCACTCTCTACCTTGCCCGCGTCATCGAGCACGAGCCGGTGACCGCCGGGCCGGACGCGGGGATCGGCTGGCAGCGGGTCGTGGTCGAGTGCGTGACCGTGCACCCGGATGCCGGCCTGCCGCCGTACACCGACGACCAGGACAGCGAGGACGCCGTGCGGCGGTTCGTGCTGCGGCTGCTCGCCGACGGTGACGCGGCGGGCGACGACGAGGACTTTGAACAGGCCATGGCCCGGCAGGACGCCGCCGGCGACGAGGGCCTGGTCCGGGCGGCGGTGCCGGAGGTCCGGCGGCTGCGGGTGCTCGATGTCGGCTTCGAGGACGGCTTCTGGCGCGAGCACGCCGGGCAGTGGTGGGCCGACACCGAGGTGGCAGGTGTGCCGGTGCGGGAGTGGCTGGCGACGCCCAGCGACTGTTGCCCGTACCAGGTGGCGGTGTACGCGGCGGTCGTCGGCCCGGACGTGCTGCGCCGACCGCGCCCGGAGGCGTACGGCAGCACCGCGTACTGGTGAGCGGTCAGAAGTGGTTGCGTACGCGCATGGTGCTGGGCCGCCCGTCGGGGTCGCAGATCAGCTCGTAGACGAGCCGGGCGGGCAGCCGCCGCCAGCCGCGTACCTTCGGCGGGTCGTAGCGGCGCAGCCGGGTCTGCGGGCGTGGCCCGGTCTGGCCGGACGCGTGCCAGTCGTCCAGTTCCTTCGCGGCGGCGGCGAACAGGTCGAACGCGGTCCGGGGATCGGCCAGCCCGGGGTCCGGCCTGCCCAGGTGCTCGCCCATCAGTTCCAGACGCAGATCCCGGGCGTACGCCGGGTCGGCCGCCTCGTCGACGACAGCGCAGGTCAGCTCGGAGTCGTAGGTCCACGAGCGCAGGTTGAAGTTGTCCGACCCGACGGTCGCCCAGGCGTCGTCGACGATGCAGGACTTGGCGTGCACGTAGATCGGCGTCCCGGCGGCGTTCTCCAGGCCGTATATCGCGACCCGGTCGCCGCCAGCCTTGCCCAGCACCTTCATCGCCTGCTTGCGCCCCCACGACTCGGCCCGCGAGATGGCGGGCGCGGCGGCGTCCGGTGCGAGCGGCACGACGCAGATCAGCCGCAGCTCGGGGTTGTTGCGCAGGGCCTGCGCGAACGGGCGGATGACCCGGGCCGACCACAGGTACTGGTCCTCGACGTAGATGATCTTCTCGGCGCGGGCCAGGGCCTTGAGGTAGCCGCGGGCGATGCTGCGCTCGCCGCGCGGCGCGAACGGGTAGCGGCCGAGCCGCCGCCGGGGGTACGTGCGCAGGGTCTGCACGCTGTGCGTGCCGGCGCGCGGCGGGTCGGGCAGCGGGTCGGGCAGCGCGGGGACCTCGGTGCGCAGCCGGGACAGTTTGTCGCGGACCCAGTCCGCCAGGTTGAGCGACAGCGCGCTCGGGTCCTGCCAGCGTTCGCGGAAGACGTGCTCGACGTCGCCGACGGCGGGGCCGCGCAGGGAGAGCTGGATGTCGTGCCACGGCGGGTTCGGGCCGTAGACCTCGGCCATCGGCGGGGCGAGCCGGTCGCCGCCGTGTTCGGCGTCGTCGTTGCGGCCCCGGCACAGGTCGATGCCGCCGACGAAGGCGACGTCCAGGTGGGGGCGGCCGGGGTGGCGTACGACGAAGAGCTTCTGGTGGTGTGATCCGCCGAAGCGGACCCGCATGTCGAGCAGCACGTGCGCCCCGGCGTCCTGCAGCTGTTCGGCGAGCTGGCGGTTCTGTGGCGAGCTGAAGTGCAGCCAGTCGGGGTGTGAACGCCACAGCAGCCCGTACACGTGCACCCCGCGCCGGGCGGCGTCGCCGAGGACCTTGGTGACCTGGGTACGCGGCCCGTCGAGCTGCTCGTCGGGGTCGCCGCGCCAGTCGGTGAACATGACCACGTCCCCGGCCTGGGTCCCGGCCAGCACCTCGGCGAGCTCGCTGAAGTAGCTCGCCCCGTGCACGAGCGGCCGGGCCAGGTTGCCGGGGCTCCAGGCGAGTCCGTCGGCGTGGCGACGGTCGATGCCGGTGGCCGGGTTGCCGCGCTCGTCGGCGGACAGGAACCAGGAGTCGGGGGTCACGCCAGCGAACCTAGCCCGCCGACCCCCTGTCGCGGGAGTGGCGAATATCGCGGGAGCCCCGCGAAGATCGCTGTTTGCGGTCGAAAAGTACGGTCTAGCTGCATTTTTCGACCGCAAACAGCGATCTTGAACCGAGCCGTCGACCGCGACGTCAGACGGCGCGGGCTACCGCGATGGTGCCGTCGAGGCGGGGGCCGGCCTCGTAGAACATGTACTCGACGCCGCCGTCGGTGCCGAAGCTCGCGGCGGCGCTGCGGCCCCGGTCGGGCCAGGCGTCCATGGCGTGGTGGAAGACGCCGAGGTGCACCTCGCGGTCGAAGCTGTTGCCGACCTCGGTGAGGTACATGTCGCCGCCGTTGCCGTGGTAGACGACGTACGCCGTGCCGTTGCGCTTGAGCACGTGCGGGGCGGCGATGTCGACCTGCCCGTCGGGGCCGGGCGTGACCAGCGGCACCGGGTCGAACGAGAAGGTCTTGCCGTCGTTCGACCAGCCCCAGAAGATCTTGCGGGTGCCGTTGGTGACGCCCATGAACACCATCACGTACTTGTTGCCCAGGCCGGGCACGGTGTGCTCGAAGACCCGGGCGTACGACGTCTCGGTGCAGTTGGGGATGACCCCGGTGTGCAGCACCCGCCCGAAGTAGGTGAAGTTCACGCCGTCGGTGGACCAGGCCATCCGGGTGGTGTTGTTCTCGCCGTGGAAGTACAGGTAGAACTTCTTGTTCGCGGCGTTCCAGATGACGTGCGAGCTGGACACGTGGCTGACCGAGTAGTGCGGTGCCCAGTTGTTCGAGATGATCGGGTTGTTCGGGTACTCGGTGAACTGGCCGCTCAGGGAGTTGCCGTAGGCCAGGCAGATGCCGCCGGGCGCGTCGTGCGGGGCGTAGTACAGGTAGTACCGGCCCAGCGGTGAGGCGATCTTGTCGTACACCCCGCGGATGCACGGGAAGATCAGCTCGTTGGTGGGGTTGTAGCGCAGGTTGGCCTTGGTGAACGGGGTCCCGATGTACTGGTATGTCGGGAATCCTGCGGGTGCGGCCTGGGCCGGGCTGCCCAGTGCCGTCCCGGTGAGCCCGCCTGCCGCCGCGGCTGCGCCCGCGACCAGCAGTTGCCGGCGGTTGAGGAGCGGTTTCATCGGTGGTGCCTCCCATCGATGGAGATAACCGAAAGTAACGGTGAGTCTCGGGCTCGCGGCGCACGGGCGTCAAGGGGCTAATACGAATTAGCTCAGGAACTTCTGTGCGAACGATTTTCGCGGTGGGCCTTGACGAAGCGCTCGGAAGGCCGCAGGATCTCATCTCACCGCAACAACTAATGCGCATTAGCCCGAGGATTGGACACGTACCGTGACCGGAGCCCGCAGGCGGGTGACCCAGCAGGACATCGCCCGGATGACCGGCGTCAGCCAGGCGACCGTCTCGCTCGTCCTCAACGGACGGTCCGACGCCGAGGTCAAGCTCTCGGCCGAGACCCGCGAGAAGGTGCTGCGGGCCATCGCCGAGACCGGCTACGTGGCCGACCCGATCGCCCGGCGGCTCGCCTCGCGGCACAACCGCATCATCGGCGTTTTCACCTACGAACCGGTGTTCCCCAGCGCGAACAGCGACTTCTACCACCCGTTCCTGGTCGGCATCGAGCAGCAGGCCGAGGTCCTGGGCTGCGACCTGCTGCTGATGACCAGCACCCCCGTCGTCGACGGGCGGCGGCGGCTGTTCCACGGCGACAACCGGCTGCGCCTGGCCGACGGCAGCATCCTGCTCGGCCGCACCATCGACCGCGCCGACCTGGCCCGGCTGCTGGCCGAGGAGATCCCGTTCGTGTCGATCGGCCGACGCGACGACGCGGGCGGTCCGGTGCCCTATGTCGGCGCGGACTACGCGGCCGCGACCGCCGAGATCGTGCGGCAGGCGATCGTCCTGGGCCACGACCGGCTCGCCTACCTGGGCCTGGGCGCGGGTCCGGAATCGTGGGCCGACCGAGGCCGCGGCTTCCGCGAGACCGTCGCGTCGGCCGGGGTGTACGGCGGCCACTTCGCACCCCCCGCCGAGGGCGAACCCGTGCGCGACACCGCCGCTGTGCTCGACGCGGCGCTGGCCGCCGGGGTGACCGCGGTGGTCGCCGAGGAGCACGCCGACGGGGTCGCGCTGTACGAGCTGGCCCGTGAACGCGGGGTCGCGCTGTCGGTGGCGACGCTCGGGGAACCGACCCGGGCCGCGCTGCCGACGGCGGTGGAGTTCACCAGCCTGCGCATTCCGCGCCAGGCCATGGGCGCGCAGGCCGTCGAGGTCCTGACCGCCCTGATCGAGGGCACGCCCGGCGGGCGGCAGCGGCTGCTGCCGTGCGAGGTCGTGCCCGGCGAGACGCTCAGCGAAAGAGGTAACTGACGATGCAGGCCGAGATTCTGGTGGTCGGGGGCGGCCTCGGTGGGGTGGCCGCGGCGCTGGGCGCGCTGCGGGCCGGGCGGCGCGTGGTGCTGACCGAGGAGTACGACTGGCTCGGCGGGCAGCTGACCAGCCAGGCCGTGCCGCCGGACGAGCACAGCTGGGTGGAGCAGTTCGGGGTGACGGCGAGCTACCGCGCGCTGCGCGAGGGCATCCGTGACTACTACCGGGCGAACTACCCGCTGATCCCGGCGGCCCGTGCCTGGCGCGAGCTGAACCCGGGCGGCGGCCACGTCAGCCGCCTGTGCCACGAGCCCCGCGTCGCCGTCGCGGTGATCGAGGCGATGCTGGCCCCGTACCGGTCGTCGGGCCGGTTGACGGTGCTGCAGCCGTACCGGCCGGTGGCCGCCGACGCCGGCGGCGACCGGGTCACCGCGGTGACCGTCGAGCACGTGCGCACCGGCGACCGGCTGACGATCGAGGCGGCGTACACCCTCGACGCGACCGAGACCGGCGAGCTGCTGCCGCTGACCGGCACCGAGTACGTCACCGGGTTCGAGTCGCAGCACGAGACCGGCGAGCCGAGCGCCCCGGACACGGCGCAGCCGATGAACATGCAGGCCGTGTCGGTGTGCTTCGCGATCGACCACGTCGACGGCGACAACACCATCGACAAGCCCGCGCAGTACGACTTCTGGCGCGCGTACCAGCCGGATTTCTGGGGTGACCGGCTCCTGTCGTTCCGGTCGCCGAACCCGCGCACCCTGGCGATCAGCGAGCGCAGCTTCACCCCGAACCCCGACGACGACCCGCTGTCGGTCGTCGCCGACCAGCGGGTCAATCCGGGCGACGGCAACCTGTGGACGTTCCGGCGCATCGCGGCCCGCAAGCTGTTCACGACGGGCACCTACGACAGCGACATCTGCCTGGTCAACTGGCCGATGATCGACTACTTCGAGAGCCCGGTCATCGACGTGCCCGACGTCGACACGCACATCGCGAACGCGAAGCAGCTGTCGCTGTCGGTCCTGTACTGGCTGCAGACCGAGGCGGGCTTCCCCGGCCTGCGGCTGCGCGGCGACGTCACCGGCGGCGCCGACGGCCTGGCGATGGCCCCCTACATCCGGGAGTCGCGGCGTATCCGGGCCGAGTACACGGTCGTCGAGCAGGACCTGTCGCTGGCCGTACGCGGCGACAAGGGCGCGGTGGAGTACCCCGACGCGGTCGGGGTCGGCATGTACCGCATCGACCTGCACCCCTCCACCGGCGGCGACAACTACATCGACGTCGGGTCCTGTCCCTTCGAGATCCCGCTCGGCGCGCTCATCCCGCGCCGCATGGACAACCTCCTGCCCGCGGGCAAGAACATCGGCACCACGCACATCACCAACGGCTCGTACCGGCTACACCCGGTCGAGTGGAACGTGGGCGAGGTGGCGGGGGCGCTCGCGGCGTACTGCCTGAACAACGGGCAGACACCGCGCGGCGTGCGCAACACCCCGGAGCACCTGTCCGGGTTCCAGGCACAGCTCATCCGGGACGGCGTGGAACTGCGCTGGCCCGACGTCTCCGGCTACTGACCGGCCACCTTGAGTTGGAGTTATCGATGAAGATACGTGGAATCCTCGCCGCCGCGACCGCGGGCGTGCTGTCTCTCGGCCTGGCCGCCTGCGGCGGCGATCCAGAGCCGAGCACCGGCCCGGTGTCGCTGCGGATGACGGTGTGGTCCTCGAACGAGGCGCACCTGAAGCTGTTCAACGAGATCGCCGACGCCTACAGGGCGAAGAACCCCCGGGTCACCGAGGTCAAGTTCGACCCGATCCCGTTCGAGAGCTACACCACCACCCTGACCACGCAGATCGCGGGCGGCAACGGCCCGGACCTGGCCTGGCTGCTGGAGAACTCGGCCCCCGACTTCGTGAACTCCGGCGCGCTGGTGCCGCTGGACGACACGCTGGGCAAGGCCGAGGGCTACAACGCCGCCGACCTGAGCCCGTCGGCGACCTCGCTCTGGAAGGCCGACGGCAAGCTGTTCGCGTACCCGTTCTCGACCTCGCCGTTCGGCGTTTTCGTCAACACCGACCAGCTCAAGGCCGCCGGGCAGCAGACCCCGGCCGAGCTGATCGCCGCCAACCAGTGGACCTGGGACAAGGCGGTGTCGGTCGCGGCCGCGTCGTCGGCCAAGAGCGGCAAGGCAGGCCTGGTCGTACGCGACTTCGACTACAAGAACTGGGACAACCTGTCGACGGTGTGGACCGGCTGGGGCGCGCAGGCGTGGACGCCGGACGGCAAGGGCTGCGGATTCGACCAGCAGCCGATGGTCGACGCGATGACCTTCCTGCACAAGTCGATCTTCACGGACAAGGCCCTGCCCGGCCCCGGCACCACCGCGGACTTCTTCGCCGGTGAGGCCGCCATGACGATCACCCAGATCTCGCGGGCCTCGCTGCTCAAGGACGCCAAGTTCGGCTGGGACCTGGTCCCGCTGCCGACCGGCCCCAAGGGCGAGTACGCCGTCATCGGCCAGGCCGGTCTCGGCGCGCTGAAGAAGGGCAAGAACGCCGACGTCGCCGCCGACTTCCTCGCCTTCTTCACCAACCCCGACAACTCCGCCAAGCTCGCCGCGTACTTCCCGCCGCCGCGCACCTCCCAGCTCACCGCCGAGACCCTCGCGAAGACGAACCCGCTGCTCAAGCCCGAGCAGCTGCAGCAGGTCGTCATCGACGGCATCTCCACCGGCGTCGTCAAGCCCAGCCACACCGGCCAGGCCGAGATCGCCCAGGCGGTCCGGGCCGCGCTCGACCCGCTGTGGAAGCCCGACGCCGACATCAAGGCGGTCCTCGGCGGCGTGTGCTCGGCCATCAACCCCCTACTGGCCAAGTGAGCACTCGCTTCTGGACGGGTAGCCGGCGCGACACCCTCGCCGGCTACCTGTTCATCGCCCCCCAGCTCCTCGGCTCGGTGCTGTTCGTGTTCGTGCCGCTGGGCCTGGTGTTCTGGTACAGCCTGCACGAGTGGAACGTGCTCGCCGACACCTTCACGTTCGTCGGTGCCGAGAACTACCAGGCGCTTGCCGACGACCCGAAGCTCGCCGACGCGCTCGTGGCGACCGGTTTCTTCTCCGCCGGGCTGGTCGTGCTCAACCTGAGCCTGGCCCTGCTGCTGGCGGTGCTGCTCAACCAGCGGCTGCGCGGCACGGTGTTCTTCCGGACCGTGTTCTTCTCGCCGGTCGTGGTGAGCCTGGTCGCCTGGACCATCGTGTGGAACTTCCTGCTCCAGGACAACGGGGGCATCAACGCCCTGCTGGAGACCGTCGGCGTCGACGGGCCGAACTGGCTGCGCGGCGAGGGCACCGCCATGGTCGCGGTGATCGTGGTCCAGGTGATCAAGAACGTCGGCCTGAACATGGTGCTGTTCCTGGCCGCGCTGCAGGGCGTGCCCGCCAACCTGTACGAGGCGGCCACCGTCGACGGGGCGAGCCGCCGCAGGCAGTTCCTCAGCATCACCGTGCCGATGATCAGCCCGACCATCCTGCTCACGTCGATCATCACGGTGGTCGGCTCGCTGCAGGTGTTCGCGCAGATCGCGGTGCTCACCCAGGGCGGCCCGGGAACGTCGACCACGGTGCTCGTCTACTACCTCTACCAGCAGGCGTTCCAGTTCCACCACTTCGGATACGGGGCCACCCTGTCCGTGCTGCTGTTCGCGATCGTGCTGCTGCTGACCCTGGTCCAGTGGCGTATGCGCCGGAAGTGGGTGTTCCATGAGTCGTAGGGCCAAGACCGCCGTGTACGGCGTGCTGTGCCTGCTGGCGCTGCCGTTCCTGTTCCCGACCTGGTGGATGGTGACCTCGTCGCTCAAACCGGTCGGCGACATCTTCGCCTTCCCGCCGACACTGTTCCCGACCGACGTCAGCTTCGACGCGTACGCCAAGGCGTTCGAGCTGCAGCCGTTCGCACGGCAGTACTTCAACAGCATGTACATCGCCGCGCTCGTCACGGTCGGCACGCTCGCGGTGTCGTCGCTGGCCGGATACGCGTTCGCGCGGATCAAGTTCAAGGGCGCGAACCTCTGGTTCGTGGTGATCCTGGTCGGCCTGCTCATCCCGAGCGAGGTCACCATCGTGCCGCTGTTCAAGATGTTCGACGCCTGGGGCATGGTCGACACGCACTGGCCGCTGATCCTGGTGCCGATCCTCGGCGCGCCCAGCGTGCTGGCGACGTTCATCATGCGGCAGTTCTTCCTCGCCCTGCCCGGCGAACTGGAGGAGGCCGCGAAGGTCGACGGCCTCGGCCGCTTCGCGATCTTCCGGCTGATCGCGCTGCCGCTGGCCCGCCCGGCCCTGGGCGCGGTCGCCATCTTCACCTTCCTGCACAGCTGGAACCTCTACCTGGAACCGATCGTGTTCCTGTCCAGCTCCGAGATGTTCACCCTGCCGCAGGCGCTGACCCAGTTCGTCGACGCGTACGGCGGCCCGATGTGGGACATCCAGCTCAGCGCGGCGTCGCTGACGGCGCTGCCGGTGCTGGTCGTGTTCGTCATCGCGCAACGCCAGTTCATCGAGGGCCTGGCCCACACGGGCCTCAAGGGATAGCCATGCCGATCACCGAGCCGAACCCGGGGGAGTACCGCAGCACGCTGCGGGCGCCGGACGACTTCGACGCCTTCTGGGCGCGCACGCTGGCGCAGGCGCGCGCGTTCGCGCTGGACGCGCGCTTCACGCCCGCGTGGCAGCGCACGATCGAGGTCCACGACGTCACCTTCGCCGGGTTCGGCGGGCACCCCGTCAAGGCCTGGCTCGCCCTGCCCGCCGGGACCCGCGAACCGCTGCCGTGCGTGGTCGAGTATCCCGGCTACGGCGGCGGGCGCGGCCTCGCCCACGAGCGCCTGCTGTACGCCGCTGCCGGATACGCCCACCTGTACATGGACGTACGTGGCCAGGGCAGCGGCTGGAGCCACGGCGACACCCCGGACCCGGTGGGGACCGGACCGCAGCATCCCGGGTTCATGACCCGTGGCGTGCTCGACCCGGACACCCACTACTACCGCCGCGTGATCACCGACGCGGTCCGCGCCGTCGCGGCGGCCCGCGCGTTCCCGCTGGTGGACGGGTCACGGGTCGCGGTGACGGGGGAGAGCCAGGGCGGCGGCCTGGCCCTGGCCGTCGGAGCCCTCGTCCCCGACCTGGCCGCCGTCGCACCTGACGTGCCGTTCCTCTGTGACCACCGGCGTGGCGCGGAACTGGCCACCGCCGGACCGTACCGCGAGGTCACCGCGTACCTGGCGGTACACCGCGACCACGAGGAGCAGGTGTTCCGCACCCTGTCCTACAGCGACGGCGTCCTGTTCGCCGAACGGGCGACCGCCCCGGCCCTGTTCTCCGTCGCCCACATGGACGCGAGCTGCCCACCGTCGACCGTCTACGCCGCCTACCACCGCTACGCGGGCCCCAAACGCATCGAGATCTACCCCTTCAACGGCCACGAGGGCGGCGAAGCCGTCCAGGACGCCGCCCGCCTCGCCTTCTTCGACGCCACCCTCGCCCGCTGATTCCCCGAAACTGCCGGACCGCGACCGCCGGGTGCCCACGTCGCCACGACGATCCCCTGCCGGTCAGCGCCCCGGTTCGGCCGGGGGACATGTTCGCTGTGGTGCGTGCTCGTTTTCGGACGCTTGCGCGTCCCGAAACGGGCACGCCCCGGCGCGCACATGTCTCCTGCCGGGGTCACCAGGCGCGCGGGCGGTCCCAGCCGGGCGGTGGCGTGTCGGGCGTCTCGGCTGTCCAGGCCGGGTCGGGGCGGAAGTCGCACCAGGTGCCGTCGAACGGGAAGGCGGCAGCCTCGACCAGGTCGATGATCTCCCGGCCGGCCCGGCGCACGCGGGCCTCGTCGTCGACCCAGTAGTGCTCGGGCTGGGTCAGGCGCTCGGCGAACACGTCCTCGTCCTTCCAACGCCAGGTGCGGTCGGCGTCGATCCAGACGTCGAGGTCCCAGTCGGCGGTGTCGAGCCCGGCCAGCAGCGGGTCGCGCCAGGCGATGCCGGGCCGCTCCAGGTTGGCGTACCAGTTGCGGAAGCGCCCGTCGGTGTCGAAGAACCAGCGGACGGAGTAGTCGGCCCCGGCCGGGTGCCACGACAGCACGCCGTGGCGGGCGACGAAGGGCATCGGCCGCTTCGGCCCGGTGACCCACTCGGCCAGCGGCACGTGTGACATGTGGCGGTCGTCGAGCCGGTTCAGGTGCCAGCCGTAGGTGCCGCGCGTACACCAGAGCAGCAGGCCGCGCTCGTCGTGGCGCACCGCTCGCATCGGATACAGGCCGCCGACCTGCAGGTTCTGGAAGTGGCGGACGCAGACCAGCTCACCCGGCTCGAAGGTCACCATCCCGGCAACCTATCGGACCCGGCGGCCCGGCCACGGCAGGCGCCGTTCAGCCGTCCGGCGAGCCGACTTGATAGGCAAGTGATTACTTGCCTATAGTGGCTGACGTGGGCGACGTCTTCAAGGCACTGGCCGACCCGACCCGGCGGCACATCCTCGACGAGCTCGCCGAGCGCGACGACCAGACGCTGTTCGAGATCTGTGCCCGGTTGGCCGCCAAGCACCAGTTCACCTCATCGCGCCAGGCCGTCTCCCAGCACCTCGACCTGCTGGAGGCCGCCGGTCTGGTGCGTACCCGCCGCGAGGGGCGCTACAAGTTCCACACCCTCGACACCCGCCCGCTCGCGCAGATCGCGCAACGCTGGCTCCGTGACAAGCCACAGGAGAACCCATGAAGATCCACCTTGCCAGCATCCTCGTCGACGACCAGGCCAAGGCGCTGGCGTTCTACACCGACGTGCTCGGCTTCGTGAAGAAGAACGACGTCCCGATGGGCGAGTTCAGCTGGATCACCGTCGTCTCGGCCGAGGACCCCGACGGCGTCGAGCTGGTGCTGGAGCCCGACGCCCACCCGGCGGCCAAGCCGTTCAAGGCGGCCCTGGTCGGCGACGGCATCCCGTTCACCTCGTTCGCGGTGACCGACGTGCAGGCCGAGTACGAGCGCCTGACCAAGCTCGGCGTCGTCTTCACCCAGCCCCCGACGTCGATGGGCCCGGTCACCACCGCCGTGCTCGACGACACCTGCGGCAACCTCATCCAGATCGCCCACATGAACTGACGCGCGGTGGTGCGGTGGTCGGGTGTGGACGGTGGTGTCGGATCGGCGCGGTTCGCTCGGGGCGACGGGTAGGCGACTGCGTCGGCGGGCGCGCGGGCCTACGCTGCCGGGCATGCGCCCTACCCCTCTGCTCGCGCTGGCCGCCGTCTGCGTGCTCGCCACCGCCACCGCCTGTGGCGGCGACGAGGGCGACCCGGTCACCGCGCCCACGTTCTCCACCGTGGTCAGCCCGACCGCCGCCCCGGTCGCGTCGGCGTCGGCGGCGGCGTCCCCGGCTCCCGCGCGGAGCTCGGCCCGCCCATCACCGGCCGCGCCGTCCTGGCCGTCGCCGGCCGACTGCGTCTCCTACAACCCGAACAACCTGACCGTGCAGTACGAGGCGGGCATCCACCAGGTCATGGACGGGTCGAAGATCGTCGCGCGGCTGCACGGCGGCCCCGGCGAGAACATCGGCGACCAGGGGCTGGCCCTGGCCCAGCGGTACAAGCGGCACTGCTTCATCGGGCGTGGCAACGGGCGTGAGGACGCCAACGCCTTCGTGTTCGACTACTGGCGCGACTCGTCGGGCAAGCGCACCACGATCCCCGGCGAGGACGACGCCTGCTCGTCGTACGACCGGGGGAATCTGCAGGTCAACGACATGGGTGGCGGGCAGGGCTGGCGGGTCAAGGACGACGACAACGTGCTGCACCTGTTCGACGACGAGTCCGACGCCCGCGACGGCCGCCTGGTCCTGGCCAAGTACGGCCGGATCTGCCGCCTGGGCAACCCGCCCGACGACGACCAGGACTACGTCACGTACGGGCGGTGAGGAACGCCCGCACGGCGGCGGTGAATTCGTCGGGCCGGTCCTGGTGCACCATGTGACCGGCGTCGATGACGGTCAGCGCGCCGTCCGGCAGGGCCCGCGCCAGTTCGGTGATGGTCTCCTGGCGTACGTAGCTGGCCGGGCCGCCGGAGATCAGCAGCGTGGGCACGGTGATGCCGCGTGCCTCGTCGCGCCAGCGCGGGTCGGGCTCGTCGATCTGCGAGCGCAGCGCCAGCACCGCGTCCCAGTCGAACGGCAGCTCGCCCTCGGGCCGCTGCGGCGGCACCGGAGTCCTCGGGTACATCAGCCCGGCGTCCTCCACCACCAGCGCGGCCACCCGCTCCGGGAACCGGGCGGCGAACAGGTACGCCACCACACCGCCCAGCGAGTGCCCGATCACGGCGGCACGTTCGAGCTTCAGCGCGTCCAGCAGGGCCGCGACATCCGCCACCAGCACGTCGATCGCGTAGCCGGACGTGCGGTCGCTGAGTCCGTGGCCGCGCTGGTCCACGGCGTACACCCGCCACCGGTCGGCCAGCCGCCGCGCGACGGTGTCCCAGTCGCCCGGCCCTCCGCCGCCGATCCCGTGCAGCAGCACCACGGGCGGCGCGTCCGCCGCGCCCCACGCACGGTATGCCAGCCGCACCCCGCCGACGTCGGCGTGCTCGTAGTCGTTCATGGGGCGAACCTATCGCGCTCGGCGGAGTCTCCAGCTCAGCGCCCGGGGCGCAGCCCTTCCCGGACGACCTCCAGCACGCGGGCGGGGGTGCTGTCACCGCCGTAGCGCTGCATGGCCTGGCAGCCGACCATCAGCGTCTTCACGTCGGCGACCGTGACGTCGGCGCGCACCGCGCCCGCGCCCTGCGCCCGTTCCAGCAGCTCGCGCATGGCGTCCATGAACGCCTGCTCGTGCCGGGGCATGACGGCCTCGATGTCGAAGCCCTCCCCGGCCAGCGCCTCGACCAGGCCCTTGTCGGTCGCCCCCGCGGTGGTCATCAGGTCGAAGAAGTCGAAGAACGCCTGGCCCGGTGCGGTGGTCGCGGCCAGTTCACGGGCCGTGTTCACCAGGTGCTCGACCCGGTCCACCACGATGGCCTGGTACAGCGCCTCCTTGGTGGGGAAGTGCCGGTAGACGGTGCCCGCGCCGACCCCGGCCCGCCGCGCGATCTCGTCGATGGGCACGCCGAGGCCCTCGGCCGCGAACACCTCGTACGCGGTCCGCAGCACCTTGTCGCGGTTGCGGCGGGCGTCGGCGCGCAGCGGCCGCCCCACGGTGCCGGTCACGACTTCTCCCGGCGGGGGAGACGTGGGTCACTGGCAAAGCGGGGCGCACGTTCCGTATAGTAAGTGGGGCGCACGTTCCGATTATATGCACTCCGAGGAGACGCCATGAACGCCACAGCCACCAGGCCGGGCCGCTGGACCGCCGCGGACGTGCCCGACCAGACCGGCCGCGTGGCCGTGATCACCGGGGCCAACACCGGCATCGGCTTCGAGGCCGCCAAGGTGCTCGCCGCCCGGGGCGCGACCGTGGTGCTGGCCTGCCGCAACCCCGACCGCGCCGGGGACGCGCTCGCCCGGCTCACCGCGTCGAACGCCGTCGCCCGCGTCGAGTTCCTGCGCCTGGACCTGACCTCGCTCGCCTCGGTCCGCGAGGCCGCCGCCGAGCTGCGCACCCGCCACTCCGCGATCGACCTGCTGATCAACAACGCGGGCGTGATGTGGACGCCGCGCAGCACCACCGCCGACGGCTTCGAGCTGCAGTTCGGCACCAACCACCTGGGCCACTTCGCGTTCACCGGACTGGTGCTCGACCGGTTGCTGCCGGTCGCCGGCTCCCGTGTGGTCACCGTCAGCAGCGTGGGTCACCGCACCGGGCGCATCGACTTCGACGACCTGCAGTCCGAGCGCAGGTACGGCCGCCACCGCGCCTACGGGGCCTCGAAGCTGGCCAACCTGATGTTCACCTACGAGCTGCAGCGCCGCCTGGAAGTCGCGGGCGCCGACACCGTCGCGCTGGCCGCCCACCCCGGCGGCGCGGGCACCGAACTGGTGCGCAACGCCCCGTCGCTGATCCGCCGCCTCTACCCGCTGTTCGAGCCGCTGGTCACGCAGAGCGCCGAGCGGGGCGCCCTGCCGACCCTGCGCGCGGCGACCGACCCGGTCACGCGCGGCGGGGAATACTACGGACCGGACGGTATCGGCGAGGTCAAAGGCTTCCCCAAGCGCGTCGGCTCCTCCGCCCGCTCGCACGACAAGCTCGTCCAGCGCCGCCTGTGGGAGGAATCGCTCGAGCTCACCGGCGTCACCTTCCCCGTCTGACCGACCCACCGACCACTAAGGACACACCGATGCCGGCCATCCTCGCCGCGCTGGGCGCGACCCCCAGCGGAGCCCGCGCCGAGCGGGTACGCCAGTCGCCGCACTTTCGCGACGGCTCCTTCCAGAACAGCACGCCCACCCGCACCATGGTCGGCGGCGAGAGCCGCCCCAGCGTGCGCGAGTTCCTGACCGGCGGTGAGCGCCGCCGCCCGAGCGCCCCGGTGCCCCTGGTCACCGCCGAGCCGTCGACCTCCGCCGACGGGCTGCACCTGACCTGGTACGGCCACGCCACGGTGCTGGTGGAGATCGAGGGCGCGCGGGTGCTGCTCGATCCGGTGTGGAGCGACCGGTGCTCGCCGACCCCGGGCATCGGCCCCAAGCGCCTGCACCCGATGCCGGTGGCGCTGGCCGACCTGCCGCGCGTCGACGCGATCGTCATCTCGCACGACCATTACGACCACCTCGACATGCCCACGATCCAGGCGCTGACCCGCAGCCAGCAGGCCCCGTTCCTGGTGCCGCTGGGCGTCGGCGCGCACCTGGAGCGCTGGGGCGTGCCCGACCACCGGATCATCGAGCTGGACTGGGAGGAGAGCGCCGACGTCGCCGGGCTGACCCTGACCGCGACCGAGGCCCGCCACTTCTCCGGCCGCACCCTGCGCCGCAACGGCACCCTGTGGAGTTCCTGGGTGATCGCGGGCGAGCAGCGCCGCGTCTTCTACACCGGCGACTCCGGCTACTTCGAGGGCTACGCCGCCATCGGCGAGCGGCACGGCCCGTTCGACGCGACGCTGATGCAGATCGGCGCGTACGACAAGGGCTGGCCCGAGATCCACATGTTCCCCGAGGAGGCCGTCGCCGCCCACCTCGACCTGCGCGGCGACCTGCTCATCCCGGTCCACTGGGCCACCTTCAACCTGGCCCTGCACCCGTGGGCCGAGCCCGTCGAGCGCCTCTGGGCCGAAGCCAAGGCCCGCGACGTCAACCTCGCCATTCCGCGCCCCGGCGAACGCGTCGACGCGACCGCCCCACCGGCCCTCGACCCGTGGTGGCAGGCATTGTCCTGACGGCAGGCCACATGCGCGATCCGGACCGGGTGGCGAGACGGACATCCGTCGCGCCGCCCGGTCCGCTGTTCAGCTGCCGCGAAGGCTCCCGGTGACGTGCGCCGCGCAGCACGCTCAGGGGGCCCGCGTCACTGTCGTCTGCGCAGCGTCCATGAGAAGGCGACCGCGCCGAGCAGCGCCGTCGAGACGGCCAGGATCGCCGCCTGCGTCCACTGGAACCGCCAGAAGCGGCTGGCCGGGTGGTACTCCACCGTCGCGAGGTACCCCTGCCCGGCCAGGCAGCTGTCCCGCTTGCGCTGCCCGGCCTCGGTGTCGGCCTCGCCGGGCGCGGGCGGGCACAGCGCCGACGGCGGGTCGGCGATCTCCCGGCCTGACGTGTCGGTCCACACGTTGCCGGTCAGGATCGCGCCCTGGTCGAGGATCGCCTGGTACTCGGTGTAGGACGCGCGCAGCGGCTCGGCGTAGGCGTCGCGGGCGAAGACCATGACCGGGAACACCAGCGCGATGACCGCGAACGTCACCGCCATCGCGGCCAGGGTCCGCCGCACGATCGTGCTGACCGCGACGCCCAGGGTGAACGCGAACAGCCACCAGGCCGCTGCCGCGACGCCGACCAGGTTGAACAGGCCCGCGTTGGAGAACGCCGGGCCGACGACGTCGTCGAAGACCGACAGCCAGGCCCCGACCATCGCCGACAGCGCCAGTCCGGCCGCCACCACCAGCACGGCGAGCAGGCCCACCTTGACGCCGAGCCACCGGCGCACCGAGACCGACTGGGTCCAGGCCAGCTTGTTCGTGCCGCGCTCGAATTCGCGGCCGATCAGCGGGGCTCCCCAGAACGCGCCGACCAGCGCCGGGCCGAGCAGCGGCAGGATGCCGAGCACCGCCTGGTACACGAGCCCGTAGCGCTGGGTCAGCGCGGCGTTGACCGCGCGGCACTGCTCGGCCGGACCGGGGCAGCCCGCGACGACGTGCTCGGCCAGGTAGCGGGTCGCGTCCAGCGCCGAGGCCAGCAGCAGCGCGCCCAGCACCACCAGTAGACCGGTGGTGGCCAGCACCTGGGCACGATGTTGACGCCAGGTCAACCAGTACATGGTGTCCTCTCAGTTCTGGCACATGGCCGGTTGCAGCGCCGTGGCGGCGGGGTCGCGAAGGTAGGTCAGGACTAGTTCCTCCAGCTCGACCGGGCGGGTGGTCCAGTCCGGACCGGCTGCCGGTGCGGATCCGCGCACCAGCAGGCTGGCCTGCCGGCCGACGGTGTGCCGGGTCACCACCTGCTGCTCGGCCGCCACCGCGTCGGCCCCGTCGGCCGGTCCGACGAGCAGGTGGTGGCTCGCCAGCAGCTCGTCGATGTCGCCGCTGACCTGCAGGCGGCCGCGGTTGAGCACGACCAGCCAGTCGCACGTGTCCGCCAGGTCGGGCACCACGTGCGAGGACAGCAGGACGGTCAGGCCCGTCTCGGCGACGGCGGCCATCAGGTGCCGGGTGACGTCGTGGCGGGCGAGCGGGTCCAGGTCGGCGAGCGGCTCGTCCAGTACCAGCAGGCTTGGTTGCTTGGCCAGGGCGAGGGTCAGCGCGACCTGGGTCTGCTGGCCGCCCGACAGCCTGCCGACCTTGCGGTCCAGCGGGATCTCCAGCTCGTCCAGCCGCTGCCGGGCCAGCTCACCGTTCCAGCGGGGGTTGAGGTCGCGCCCGAACCGCAGCATCTCCCGGACCCGGAAGTTGCGGTAGAGCGGCTTGTCCTGGGCCAGGAACGCCACGCTGGTCAGCGCCTGCGCGTCGCGCCCGACGGTGTCGCCGAACACGGCGATCTCGCCGGAGGTCGGCTCCAGCAGCCCCACGACCAGGTGCAGGAACGTCGTCTTGCCCGAACCGTTCGGGCCGACCAGGGCCGCGACCCGTCCCGCCGGGATGGTGAGCGTGCAGTCGAGCAGGGCCTGGTTGCTGCCGTACCGCTTGCTCAGGTTCACGGCCTCCAGAGCGGCCGGCCCGAGGCCGGAGGCGTTCGTTCGTGCTGTCATGTGCTGTCCTCTCGAAACACCTCATTGAGTACGGCGGCGAAGAGCGCCTTCACGTCCTCGCGGTCCAGCCCCGCCGCCCGGCCTGCCTGCACGACCCGGTCCAGCTCCCGCCGGGTCTCGTCCTGGGCGGCGACGGTGGCGACGCCGAGGGTGCCCTGGACGAAAGTGCCCAGGCCGGGCCGGCCGACCGCGAGGCCCTGGCGTTCGAGGTCGCGGTAGGCCTTCAGGACGGTGTTCGGGTTGATGGCGAGCCGGTCGACCACCTCCCGGGCGGTCGGCAGCTGGTCGCCCGGTTGCAGCACGCCGAGCCGGATCGCGTGCTTGACCTGCTGCACGATCTGCAGGTAGCTGGCGATGCCGGACGCGCGGTCCAGATGAAACTCGATCAGGGCATCCTCAATTCACTACTTAATTAGTGTAAGCATTAACTCTCGATCGTCCGTTGTCAAGCAGTGGCCCCACTCCGGTACGTTGACGGCGACGACCGGCAGGGGAGGCGGCTCTGGCAGCGACCGAGACGACGCCGGTACATGGCCTGTGGCCGCTGCTGGTGGCGCAGACACTGTCCGCGCTCGGCGACTCCTTCTCGTACGTCGCGATCCCGCTGCTCGTCCTGCACACCACCGGTTCCGTCGCGCAGATGGGCGTGGTCACCGCGCTCGGCGGCGCGGCGTCGCTGGTCACCGGCCTGTTCGCGGGCGTCGTCGTGGACCGGTTCGACCGCAGGCGGCTGCTGGTCGGCTGCGACCTGGCCAGACTCCTGCTGTACGCGAGCATCCCGCTGGCCTGGCTCGCCGGTCCCCAGGTCTGGCTGCTCTACCTGGTCCTGCCGCTGGCCAGTGCGTGCGGCATGGTGTTCCGGGTGGCGCACGTGACCGTCGTGCCGAGCCTGGTGCCCGCCGACCAGATCACCCGCGCCAACAGCCGCCTGTTCGCGGCGTCGTCGACCGCATACCTCGTCGGCCCGGCCCTGGCCGGTCTGCTGTCCGGGCGGTTCGGCCCGACGACGGCCATCGCGCTCGACGCCTCGACGTTCGCCGTCTCCGCAGCGGTGCTGGTCCTGCTCCGGCTGCGGCCGGCCGAGCACCCCACCGACGGCGAGCGGCCGATCGACGTGCTGCTCGCCGGGGTCCGGTTCATCGCCCGGCACCCGGTCCTGCGGCCGCTGACGGTGCTGCTGACCATCCTGAGCAGCCTCACCTTCGGGCTCACCGACGTGGTGATCTACCGGCTGAAACACGACCTCGGCCAGAGCGACGGCACCGTCGGCTACGTGCTCGCGGTCGGCATCGTGGGCACGCTGCTCGGCTCGGTCGCGGTGGCCCGGCTGCGGCGGCGGTACGGCTTCGCGCCGACGTGGACCGCCGCCTGGGCCCTGTGCGGCGTCGCCATGGCCGCGATCGGGCTGGCCCGGCCGGTGCCGCTGGTCGCCGCCGCCGCGACCGCCGTGCTGGGCTGCACCGCCGTCGCGGGCATCGTCTCGATGTCACTGCGCCAGGAGGTGACCCCCGCACCGCTGCTCGGCCGCGTCACCTCGGCATTCTGGACCCTGCACTCGGCCCTGACTCCACTGGGCGCGGCCGCGCTGACGGCGGCGGCCGCAGGCTACGGCTCGGCGGCGACCCTGATCGCGGCCGGTGCCCTGTGCACGGCCACGGCGGCGACCGCGCTGTTCACACCCCTGTTCCCGCGTCGGCAGCCGAACCCGGCTCCGGCGTCGGGTAGTCCGGCGCGGGCGTCGGCCGAATAGTCCACTCCGCATCCTGAGTTACCGGCTGTCGTGGCCGGGGAACGCTTCTCGGCGTTCTTCGCGCCGGACGGGAGTCGGCGGTCACCGGGCGCGCGCGGACTTGTGCCAGTACTCCGCGTGCTCGGTCGTCATGCGCGTCACGCGGTCAGGGGCGGGCGGTGCCGGCCAGAACTGGAGCAGGTAGTGGTCCCAGGGCGGCTGGCCCTCCTGCGGCACACCGCCCTGGTGGCCCTCTGTCATGCCGCGAGCGCTGTACCGGACCCGGTAGTCGCCGTCCGGCAGATCGAGCGGATACCGGTCGCCGCAGCACTCGACCAGTTCCAGACCGTCGCTGTCCGTCGTGAAGGAGACCTCGACGGCGTCCTCCCAGACGCCCGGCAGCGTCGGGCGGTCGCGGTGCAGCTCGACGGTGAACCCGATGCGGCCGGTGTGGGTGCCGGTGAACATGAGCAGCGTGCCGGGTATGCCCGCCCCGCACAGCCCGTTGACCTGCCCGAGGAAAGCGCCGTTCACGTCGCCTTCGATGGTGGCTTCACTGCTCTCGACGTAGATCTGGTGGTAGGAGACATGCACTTCCTGATGCAGCAGCACCTTGACGGACACCGGACCCCCTCGTGATCGACTACGGGCAAGTCTGCCAGCTCGGCACGACATCCGTGACCACTGGTTCGACAGCTCACGAAGGGTCTCCTTCCTGGTCTGTGACGCTAGGAGGAGTCTCCGGCCTGCGGAGCCGGGTGGCGATCACGGTCGCCGAACCGGCGGCCAGCGCGGGCAGGGCGACCGCGAGCACGGCCCCGAGCCGACAGGGCGTCGCCGCACGCGCTGGCGGCGGCGACCGCGCCCGCGACGGCGTACGAGCCGGCGGCCTGACCGCGATCAGGCCGCCGGTGTGGTCACCTCAAAGGCCGCCGACGTGCCGCGCTCATCTGGTGACCAGGTAGTAGGCGACGGCCACGGCAGGATCCTCAGGACGGCGGTCGAAAATCACCTTCCGCGTGGCGGCGCGCTTCGCCGTGACCGTGATCGTGATCGGCGAGGGCCGCTCGGAGCAGCGAACCGTCCTGGTGCTGCCAGCCTCACCCACCCTGAGCGTCGCCTTGATCGTGCCGGTCCCGGCGCAGGTCAAGGTCAGCACGTAGATGCCGGCCTTGGCGTCTGGGTCCGTGTCGATCTCCGTCCGGTCGATGACCATGCTGACGCCGCCCACGTGATCGCCGCTGGGTCGCGCCAGCGCGTAGTCCGCGATGGCCATCAAGGGGTCGGTGACCATCGCTGCGAACCCGGCGCGAGAGCGTGCCAGGCCGTCGCCGGTAACCGACAGCGTGATCAGCCCCGGTGCCCGGAGCTGTACCTCGGCACGTGCCGCGGGGGAGTCGACATTGCCGTCGGCGGGCGGATCGGTGCACGGGGCGTCCATGGTGCCCTCGTCGTCATCGGTCCGCCAGTCCACGGTGATCCTGCCGACTCCCCGGCAGACGGCGACCAGGGTGTATCTGCCCGCAGGCAGGGGCTGCGCGGCAGTGCCGAGCAGGTGGGTGGACCCCCCGGCGGCGGCGTCCACCGGTCCGAACGCGACCCCTCGGCGCAGCCGCTCGGGCGTGAAACCCAGGCGATCCAGCGCCTTCACGCCGAGCTGCCGCAACTGGTCCGCGTTCAGCGCCGGCCCGGCGAACACCGTGGGAGACGGGCTCGCGGACGGCACGGCCGGCTGGACCGGCGCGGGCGCGCCCAGCAGCGTAGCCGAGTAGCCGCCCACCGCCAGGACGAGGGCGGTCAGGGCCGCGACGGCTGAGACGCGAGCGGTCCGTCGCCGCCGCACGGTACGGCGCGCGACCGGCACCCCCGGCACGACGATCTCGTCCGGCGCCTGCATCCGGAACTGGAAGAAGGCCTCGGCCAGCGGTTCGTGCTCCATCTGCTCAGGCATTGCGGACCTCCTCCGCGCTGGGCCGCAACTGCTCGCCGAGCGCGATCCGCGCCCGGTGCAGCCACGACTTCACGGTCCCCGTCGACACCTGCATGGTCTCGGCGACATCGACGACGGCCTGGTCGGCCAGGTAGTGCAGCACCACCGCCTGACGCGGGCGCGGCGGCAGCGAGCGCAGCGCCGCGAACAGCGCCACCCGGTCCGGGCTCGGCTCCGGGGCGTGCACCTCCCGATGCCTGCGCCGGAACGCGGTGGCGATCCTGGACCGCCGGAAATGCGAGGTGGCCAGGTTCCAGGCGACGCGGCGGACCCAGGCGACCGGGTCGTCGTACGCGCTGACGTCCTTCCACCGATGCAGCGCCCGGCAGAAGGCCTCCTGCGTGACGTCCTGCGCCTCCTGCCGGTCGCCGAGGTACGCGAACAGCTGCGTGGTCACCGAGGTGAAGTGCGCCGCGTACAACTCGTCGAAGTCGTGGCGCCCTTGCTCGCCTGGCGCCCCGGACCTCGCGCCCTCAGGAGCGCGGCGGGCGCCGTGCGTCGGCGTCCCGGCCGCGTTCATGGAGTTCCCATCCCTGTCCATCCGTTCCGTCCCGCCGACCCTGTCAGGCCGGACGGGGACAACACGAAGTCCCCGCGCTCCGGGTTGCGTCCGCACCGGGGAATTTCCGTGACCGTGACGCGCCAGGTCCCCGGCACGAGCGCGCCGGGGACCTGGATACTGACCGGGCGGGTCACCCGGCGAGGCTCACTTGAAGCGTACGAACTGGGAGAACTGGCTGTTGGCCGTGCCCACCGAGACGGTGCGGTGGCTGTAGGCCGAGCCGCCGTTGTAGTTGTACTCGTCGACCTCGAAGGTGCCGTTGCTGTTCACCCTCGTCACGAACGCGACGTGACCCCAGGTGCCGCCGAGGCGGACCGCGACGTCACCGGCCTTCGGGCTGCCGTACACCGGGATGCCCGCGCTGCGGGCGGCGGCGGCCCAGTTGTTCGCGTTGCCCCAGTGCACGCCGTCGTAGTAGTTGTGGAAGGCGATGCCGAGGCGGCTGCGCACGGCCCACGCGGCGAAGCTGGTGCACTGGCCCTTGTAGAAGTTCCACGGGTCGACGCCGGTCGTCGCACCCCGGTAGGGGTAGTCGTCCTTGGCGGGGTAGCTGCTGCCGCCACCGGTCGGGGCGGGCTGGTGCGAGGCGTTGTTGTTCTTCAGCGAGGCGTTCAGGTTGGCCTTCGCGCCCGACGCGATGTCCTGGCTCGTGCCGCCGAAGTCGCTGTTGAAGTAGACGCGGATCGTGGAGCCGGTGCGGTTCCAGGCCGACGCGGCATTGTTCTTGACGCATACGCCCTGGCCGTTGCCCGCGCTCTTGAACTCGAAGCACGACGGCTGGGTGGCACCGTAGTCAGCCTGCGACGCGACGTGGTCGGAGATCGACCCGGCGTAGTCGCTGTTGTAGAAGTAGCAGAACTCGCCGCTGTCGCAGACACCGTCGCGCGACGCCGCCTGGGCCGGTGCCGCGGCGGTGCCGACGCCGACGATGGCCAGCGCGACGGATACGCCGATGGCGCGCAGCGCGCGTCCGACTCTCGTTGACATGGATTCCCCTCCCCGAGGATGGAGCTGAGGTGCACGGTGAGGCGAATCTACGGAGACGGATTACACATTGCATACAATCTGACTACAGCCGCTTAACCTGCCAAAACGGATCACACCTGGCGTGCGTGCAGCCAATCATCGCCAGGCTCAGGTGGCAAGGCTGAACCACTCGGACGTGCCTGGTCAGCCTGTGGCCGCCTAGTTGGCGTCAATCGGCTTCGATCACGCCGAAGAGGCAGATCCAGCAGGTCGAACCATCGGACAGCTGCTGGACGCCGTGGCACTGCGGGCAGACTATCCAGGCGGAGGCGGCATACCAGGACAGGCAAAACGGCAGGGCGCAGCCCCGGCGACCGCAGCTGATACAGACACCTGCGAAGTTCCATCGGGGCGGTTTTACCGGGGCAGTCGATGGGGGAGTGGCTAAGGCCATGTGCAGCTCCACGGTTCACGGTATGGGCGAAAGCTTGCCGGTCGGAGTCGACATCAACGCTCCGCGACTCGGCGACGTCGTTTCTGCGCCTTGCCCAGGATCTGGCCTGGGTAGAGGAGTCGTACCTGGGCCGGGCCACCCTCAACCGGCACGCTTACCAGCGGCAATCCGAACTGGGAGTCGCAGCCGACGATCGTTGCGAGCAGATCGGGGCTGAGGTCGATCCGCACGAGATCGCCGATCGTGACGCGGCTGCCGTCTGCGACGAACCATTGAGCCCTCGGGGTGTCCATCAGTCCAGCGCTCGCAGGCCGCTGATGATTTGACGTAGCAGCTCGGTGTTGTGCGTTGCCCAACCGTAAAGCGGTGCGAATCGCGGAAAGCGGGTTGTCGAGCACGGTGGGCTCCCTCGTGTCGGACGGGTCGGCGACGAGCAAGCCACCGAGGTGGCCCGCTCACTGATCGTCGGAGGTTGAGCCGACGATCGAACGCATCCAGAGCCTAGGGATTGATCGATGTAGTACAAGCTACGTCGCGTCACCGGTTACAACGTGTACCCATCGACGTATTCATCAGCGCCTGGGCATGCTGCATCATGGATACACCGCTGTATCCCCTGAGGAGGTTGCCGTGTTGGAGCCGAGCATCGACATCGGACGCCGCGTCGAAGTGCACCGGCGCGCGAAGGGGCTTTCCCGGGAAAAGCTGGCCGCCATGGCTGAGGTCTCACCGGCACTGGTCAAGGCCATCGAGACCGGCAAGCGCACGCTGACCCTGCGTACCGCGCAGCGCTTGGCACCGATCCTCGGCGTGCGTGACCTGTCCGACCTGTACGGCGATGCCGTGCAGTTGCCCATGGGCACCAGGGCCACCCACGAAGGCATGTACGACCTGCGACGGGTCCTCACCACCTGGCAGTTGCACGTCGAAGGCGAGCCGGTGTCGTCCGAGTATCTGCGGGGTGCCGTCGACATGGCGTGGTCGACCTGGCATCACTCGCGCCAGCAGCGGTCCGAGGTCGCGGTGCTGCTGCCGGGCATGATCGAGCAGGGTCAGCGAGCTGTCCGGCTGCTGGAGGGCGCCGAGCGCCGCAGGGCGAAGTCGATGCTTGCCCAGACCTATCACCTCGCCCAGGCGTACATGGCCTGGCACGGCGAACGCGAACTGGTCTGGCTGACCGTGGAGAAAGGCATGACCACCGCCCTGGAGTCCGACGACCCGGTGACGATTGCCTTCGCGACCTGGTACAGCGCGCACCTGCTGCGGTCGGTCGGCCGGAGCGAGGAGGCACTGGAGCGGCTTGCCGACGCTCGTGCGCTCGTGACCGCAGCGGCCGGCGACAACCCGACCACCGAACAGCTCGCGATGCTCGCCGACCTCTGGAACTGCTCGGCCCTGACCAGGGCACGTGACCACGACCAGAGCGCCTGGGCGGACTGGTCCAACGGCGAGCGCGCCGTCGCGGCACTGCCCGCCGGCTACGTCCACCCGTGGACGCGCGTCGGCACGGTGTTGTCGGAGGTGTACGCGGTGATGATCGCAACGGAACTCGGCGACGCCGAGGAGGCCCGGCGTCGCGCACAGAACTTGGACCCGGCGTCGATTCCGTCCGTCGACCGGCAGGCGCGGCACCTGATCGAACTCGCGCGGGGTGCGGACCTGGACGGGTCGAAGGAGGGGACCGTGCACCTGCTGTCCCGTGCGGCATCGGTGAGCGCCGAGACCGTGAAGTTCACTCCACCCGCCCGCGAGATGATCGACCGCCTGCTGCTGAGCGCGCCGTCGACCCTGCGGGCTGATGTGGAGTCACTTGCCAGGGCGACATCGGTGACGCGCGACTGAGGTCCGAGCGGTATACCCAGATCTCTTTATCGGGCAGTCAGGACCGGGCCCGCCACGTCGTCGATGACATGCTCGACGAGCCCGGCCCTGACGGCCTGTCGACGGCCTGATCCGAATGATCAGGCCGGGATGGAGATCATCTGAGGTAGATGTTCGGGGAGGGCGGGGTGCTCATGCCGTCGCCGAGGAAGAAGCTCGGGTGGGGCGGCTGGTTGTAGGCGGTGTTCTGCCAGGCGACGGCGACCCGGTACATCGGGTCGTGCATCAGGGTGTGGATGCGCCGGTCGGTGGTGCTGGTCGTGGCGTAGATGCGCAGCGCCGTGTTGTCGCTGGTACGCCAGATCACCTCCTCGCGCCAGTCGCCGAACAGGTCCGCTGACAGCGCGGGAGTCGACTTGGTGCCGTTGTTCGAGGCGACGTTGCTGCCGGTGAGCAGGCGGGTGTCGCCGCTGGTGCCGTACTTGTCGATGTGCGTTCCGTCGAGCAGTTCCCGGACCGGGTCGCCGTCCCACCAGACCAGGAAGTTGATCGAGCCGGGTTCCCGGCCAAGCGACGCCCCGTTGGCGGTGTTGCGCAGGGTGGTGTCGCTGGCCGACCAGGCTTCCGCGCCAGGACTGCCGGCCCAGATGTCACCCGCGACGCCGCGGCCGTTGTCCGCGCCGGTCGCGGTGGACCACAACACCTGGCCGGTACGCGCGTCCGCGAGCCACGAGCCCGGCTGGCTGGTCGACTCGCTGACCTTGAACACCTCCAGCCCGGCCCGGCTTGGGACGAAGTCCCCGACGTGCAGGGCGTCGCCGTGGCCACGGCCGGTGTTCCACAGCGGGGTGCCGTTGTCGTTGATGGTCATCGCGCCGAAGATGATCTCGTCGCGGCCGTCGGCGTCGACGTCGCCGATGGACAGCTGGTGGTTGCCCTGCCCGGCGTACGCACTGCCGGCGCTGTTGGAGTCGAACGTCCAGCGCCGGGTCAGCGAGCCGTTGCGGAAGTCCCATGCCACGATGACGGTACGGGTGTAGTAGCCGCGCGACATGATCAGTGACGGGCGGGTGCCGTCGAGGTAGGCCGTGCCCGCGAGGAAGCGGTCGACGCGGTTGCCGTAGTTGTCGCCCCACGCGGACACGGTGCCGCGCGCGGGCTCGTAGCCGACCGTGGACAGGGCCGCGCCGTTGAGGCCGTTGAACATGGTCAGGTACTCGGGGCCGGTCAGGATGTAGCCGCTGGAGTTGCGGTAGTCGGCGCTCGCGTTGCCGATGACGGTGCCGACGCCGTCGCGGGTCGCGTCGGCGGTCTTCATAGCCACTTCGGCGCGGCCGTCGCCGTCGTAGTCGTACACCTGGAACTGGGTGTAGTGGGCCCCGGCGCGGATGTTGCGGCCCAGGTCGATGCGCCACATGCGGCTGCCGTTGAGCCGGTAGGCGTCAACGTAGACGTTGCCGGTGACACCGGACTGGGAGTTGTCCTTGGCGTTGTCCGGGTCCCACTTGAGCACGATCTCGTACTGGCCGTCGCCGTCGAGGTCGCCGACAGAGGCGTCGTTGGCGGAGTAACCGCTGGCCGGAGCCGAGATCGGCACGTCGAGGTAGTTGCCGCCCGCGAAGCGCAGCGACGATGCCGACGCGGCCTGCTCGGTGCCGTTGACCACGGCGCGCACCGTGTAGGACGCGTCGGCGGCGGCACCGCTGTCCAGGTAGTTCGTCGAGTTGGTGATCGGCGACGCGTTCACCTTGGTGCCGCCGCGATACACGTTGAAGCCGGTGCTGTAGGACTCGGTGCCCAGCAGCCGCCAGGAGACCAGGTTGGCGCTACCGGACCGGACGCTGACCAGGCCCCTATTCAGGTCCTCCATCTGCTTGGCCCCGGACGGCGGCTGCCCGGACGGCGACGGGCTCGGCGAGGCGGGCGCGGACGGTGACGCTGACGGCCGTGGGGACGCCGAGGCCGACGGTGCCGCCGAGGTCGGCGCGGGTGCGCCGGTGCAGGTGGTGCCGTTGAGCGCGAAGCTCGCCGGGGCCGGGTTCGACGAGTTGTTCCAGGACGCGTTGAAACCGAACGCGGTGCTGGCGTTGGTGGCGATCTGTGCGTTGTAGCCCGCGTCGGTGACGGACACGTTCGCGCCGGACTGGGTGAAGCTGCCGCCCCACAGCTGGGTGACGGCCTGCCCGGCGGTGTACGCCCAGGTCAGGGTCCAGCCGTTGACGGGGTCGCCGAGGTTGGTGATGGTGACGTTGGCGCCGAAGCCGCCGCCCCACTGATTGGTGACCGCGTAGTCGACGCGGCAGCCTGCGGCCGCCTGGGCGCTGACCGCGGTCACGACGCCGGCGGTCAGGACGGTGACGGTGGCGGCGGTGAGCACCGCGAGCCGTCGTCGGGTACGAGTGGGCATGTGCCTCTCCGAGGATGGGTGCGTAGCCGGGTGGACCCGGCCTGGCTCGGATGCAAGCCCGGTGCATCCGTTTCGCCCAATACGCGGTAGCGTGCCCTGCTCCCGACAGGGATGTTAGACCCGTCGATGGACGGCCACAAGGAGATCGGCATGCCACTGCTTCGGAAGCCCGGGAGGGTCAGATGCGCTGCCCCCCAATGATCTTCTCGACGGGCTAAAATCGTTGAGTCCTGTTTAGAGCGACCCACCACTCTCGGAGTGTTATGGACCCGCTGTTCTCAACTCCGCGCGGCCTGATGCGCAAAGGTTCGATCACGATGGCGGCAGTCGCGCTGCTCGTCATATCCATGACCGTTTCGAATCCCATTGCAGCTGCGAGCGTAGGGAATTCATCGGTCCCAGAGGTGTCCGATCCGCAGGCGACAGAAAACCTCGATGTAACGATGCTGGCAACGATGCGTCGGCAGGAGAAGTTGGAGCCTGCGCTTCAAGCCCTGGGCGATGCGCAGCTCGGCGATCTGCAGTCGGGCTTCGCCGGGTTCGCGTTCGAGGGCGAAGGCCTGACAGTCTACTGGAAAGGCGACCTCGCTCCGGCCATGGCAGGAGCGCTTGAGAGGGCCCGCGGGTTCGGTCCGGTAACGGTCAGAACGGCGGCCTTCTCTGAGGCCGAACTCAAAGGTGCCGCGAGAAAGATCGCAGCCGTAATGAAGGCTCGTGGCGCAACTGACATCCAGTCGATCACTTTCAATCCAGATGGCAGCGGCCTCGAAGTGAGCCGTGAGCCCGCCGATCACGTTGCGGAGCTGGCGAACGCCAGGGCAGCCAAGGGCAAACCGGAATTGATTCGTGCTGAGCAGATTGTGGCCGAGGCGCGGATTTCTGTTCCGGTGCGATTGTCAACCGCGACTGACCGTATCGCGCTGATGGTCACCCGCGGCGACGATTTTGCAGCCTGGAATGGGGGAAGCCGTTGGGAGGCGTGGCGCGGATTGGACTTCCGCGGGGCCTGTACCACGGGGTTCGGCGTACATGCTGGTTCGCGCAGTTTCGTACTCAGCGCCGGACACTGCGCGAGTCCGCCAGACTACGCGTTCCAGGGTTACTCCAGCTACACCGGCACAAGCAAGTTCGAGAACATGGGCCCAGTTTTCGATGACGACTGGCGGTCGGATCTGCTGCTCATCGACGCACCGGGCTGGTACAAGATCTTTGATGGCTCGCCCACGACCAGCGTGACCAAGAAAGTCAACAGTTGGGGTTACTGGGCAAAGGACCAGCTGGTATGCCATTCTGGAATGATCAGTGGCACGATATGGGGGCTAAAGCAGGTAAAGTCCGGAAATTATAATGTCAGTTGCAGCAACCCTGACTCTGACGGCGACTGCAACTACGTAATCGAGGGTCTTATCGAGACCACACAGATCGATGGAGCGACAGCGGTGCGTTCTGGTGACAGTGGGAGCCCGGTGTTCACCCTGGACGGCTCCGGGGTTCGCGCGAAGGGCATAGTCTCAGCTGGTAGCGGCACCAAGATGTATTTCCAAGACTGGGCGGACGTCATCCGCGTGTTCGGGGCATACCCCAATACCAGCAGCACTACGTCGTAATGTCGTCCTCCGGTGGCGGCCGGCACTGCGTCGCCACCGGCTTGGTCACGCGTACTGCCGGTCCTTCGGTGGAGAGGTCGCCGCCATGTTCCCGCTTCTACCGCCGATCTGGCGGCCGTCGCGAAGGTTTCGCCGACGGTCGGGCCTTCGCGCGCTGTGCTTGGCAACCGCTCTCGCAGCAACTGGATGTGCGCCGGACACTACTGCCACCGACTCAGGTGCGGAGCCGCCAATGGGAACGCCCGCACCGGCGATATGCCCGCAGACCTGGGACGACCTAACCCCGTCGGCGACCTCGCGCCGAGGCACGCTGGTGCCGGGCGGGGCCGCCGAGGCGCTGCTGTGCAGCTACCCGCCTGTGGGCAACCCGCCGCTGGCGCTGGGCGTCAGCCGCAGGATCACGGACAGAGCCAACGAAGTGGGCGCGTATCTCAATGGGCTTGCGGCCGAGGCCCAGCCGGACACCGTCTGCTCGGCCTCCCAGAGCACCGCGCACATCATCGTCTTCGGTTACCAGGACCGTGCGCCGGTCATCCTGCATGCGCGCAACTGCGCCTGGGACCGGCAGGGCATCACCCGCTACGGTGCCGATCTCCGGAAAATCACCGCGTACTGGGGCGCTGCCTGGAACGAGTGACGCTATGAGATGCGGGCTGGCAGAAGTCGGTCTGCGCCGCAGCCACGGGTTCTCGGGCGGCACACTTCCGCAGTGGCAGGCGTGAGGAATGGCAATGTCTGCTGACAGCATGTGAGCGGGCACCTTCGTACCCGTACGCCGGGGCGGGGCAGCGGACCGACCGGGAGTGAGAGATCATTCGTCGATGCGGCGCGACGACCGATAGGGCGGGCCATGGGCTACACGGGACGGATCGTGGTGGGACGGTCCGAGCTGGCAGCGCTGCGGTCCAAGACGTTGCGGGAGTACGGCGTCAGGGTGCTCTGGCAGTGCGCCTACCAGGACGGATGGTGGCAGGTCCAGCTCGACGGCGACGGTGACCGGCCGGTGGCGATGCTGCGCGCCCTGGCGGCCGAGACCGGGCGGCCGGTGCTGTCCGCGTACGTGCTCGACAGCGACTTCGCCGAGGTGGTGGGCATGACGCCGGGCGGCACCCGGTGGCGCGCCTACCTCAACGAGCGGTCGGCGGCGGAGTACGGCGCGCCGCCGTTGCCGTACGCGCACGACGAGCTGCTGGCGCAGGTGCTGACGTGGGCGGCCGAGGCGGGGCTCGCCGCGGCAGCCGTCGGCGAGGCGTTGGTCGCGCAGCATATCTTCGCCGAGGAGGCCTTCGGCGCCCTGCTCACGGCCCTCGGCCTGGTCCAGGTGGAAGCGACGCCCCGCGACGCCCCCTAGCCCCGCCGCCCGCCGCCGGACGGTCCCCGAACGACCAGCCCACGCCGGGCGAGCCCGGGGCACCCGTTCGCAACTCTTAAAAACTCGCGGCCTCCACTCGTCATGGAGGCCGCGAGTTTTTAAGAGTTGCGGCTCAGGGCAGGAGGAGGCGGCGGCTCGGGGTAGGAGGAGGCGGGTCAGGGGAGGAGGAGGTGGGAGAGGCGGCGGGTGGCGAGCCAGGAGCCGAGGGCGGCCATGGCGAGCAGGTAGGCGACGGCGATGAGCATGCCGGGGTGCAGGTGGCCGGTGGTGAGGCCGCGTAGGAGTTCGATGCTCTGGTAGAGGGGGAGGGCGGCGACGACGGGGCGGATGGCGGCGGGGTAGACCGACAGCGGGTAGAACGTCGTCGCGAACAGGAACATCGGCAGCATGAACAGCTGCAGGTACTGCTGGTGGTGGAACTCGCGGATGACGGTGATCGCGGCCATGCCCGCGGCGGAGAAGGCGTACGCGATGAGCATGCAGGCGGGAAGGGCGAGCAGTGCCCACCACGAGTGGACCATCCCGAACGCGGCGATCACGATCAGGAAGCAGGCCGCCGACAGGGTGCTGCGCAGCACCGACGCGGCGATCTCGCCGTACGCGATATCGCGTACGGTCAGCGGGGTGGTGATGATCGCGTCGTAGAACTTCTCGAAGCGCAACCGCCACCAGACGGCGCCGGTGGTCTCGGCGATGGCCGAGTTCATGGCGGAGGTGGCCAGCAGTGCGGGGGCGACGAACGCGGCGTACGCGACCGCGCCGCCGCCGCCGTCGATGAGCTGTCCGATGCCGACGCCGATCGACATCAGGTAGAGGAACGGCTCGAACACGCCGTTGACGGCGAGGTTCCACGGCCGGCCCTTGCGCAGCACCCACAGGTGCCGCAGGACGATCACGTGCGCGGCGGGCATCATGGTCCCCTTCACGGGTGCAGGTGGCGGCGGAAGTTGCGCCGGGCCAGGAGGTATCCCGCGAGCGCCATGGCCGACAGGTACGCGGTGTGGGTGAGGCTGCCCGCCCAGGTGGCGGTGCCGAGGGTGAGGGTGCGGCACAGTTCGACGCCGTGCCACAGCGGCGTGAGCGCGACCAGGTGCTGGGCGGCCTCGGGTAGCTGGGTGGTGGCGAAGAAGGTGCCGGAGAACAGGTACAGCGGCATCACCACCCATTTGAACAGCGTCTGCACGGGGCGTACGTCGGGCAGCGTCACCGCCCACGCGGTCACCGGCATCGCGAACGCGAACCCGGTCAGCGCGGCGGCGGGCAGGGTCAGCGCGGCCAGTGGTGAGGTCGCGACGCCGAAGGCGAACATGACGGCGCAGAACGCGGTCGCGCCGATGGCGACCTTCACGGCCATGAACAGCGCGTGGCCGTTGAGCACGTCGACGGGTTCGAGCGGGGTCGCGACCGCGACCGGGTAGGCGCGGCCGGGCATGCGGTGGTAGCTGACCGGGAACGCCGACTCGATGATGCCGTTCTGCATGGACGCGGCGGCGAGCATGCCGGGTGCGAAGAACGCCAGGTAGCTCACCCCGCCCAGGGCGGCGACGTGCGAGCCGACGATGGTGCCCAGTCCCGCGCCGATGGCGATCAGGAACAGCAGCGGGTTGGCCACGCTGATGACGATGGTGCCCTTCCAGTTGCGGCGGTAGTGCAGCCAGCAGTAGCGGTAGAAGCGCAGGGCCATGCCCCGTGGGGCGGTGTCGGTCGTCATCAGTCGACCAGCGTCCGGCCGGTGAGCGCGAGGAACACGTCCTCCAGGCTGGATCGGCGCACCAGCGCGGTGACGGGGGTCAGGCCGAGGGTGTGCGCGGCGGCCAGCGCGGCGTCGCCCTCGGCGGTGTACCACAGCAGCCGGTCGGGCAGTTCCTCGATGCGGTCGCCGGTGACGGCCTGGCGCAGCTTGTCCAGGGCGGCGGCCTGCTCGCCGATGCCGAAGCGCAGTTCGAGGACTTCGCGGGTGGCGTGGGCGGCGATCAGCTCGGCGGGGGAGCCCATCGCGACGATCTTCCCGCCGTCCATGACGACGAGCCGGTCGCAGAGCTGCTCGGCCTCGTCCATGTAGTGGGTGGTCAGCACGAGGGTGACGCCCTGCTGCTTGAGCCGGAACAGCCGGTCCCACAGCACGTGCCGGGCCTGCGGGTCCAGGCCGGTGGTGGGTTCGTCGAGCAGCAGGATCTCGGGCTCGTTGATCAGGGAGCGGGCGATGGTGAGCCGCCGCCGCATGCCGCCTGACAGCGCGTCGACGCGTTCGGCGGCCTTGTCGGACAGTTGCGCGAAGTCCAGCAGGCCGGTCGCCCGCTCGTCGATGACGTCGGTGGACAGTCCGAAGTAGCGGCCGTAGATGAGCAGGTTCTCGCGGACGCTGAGTTCGGTGTCGAGGGCGTCGTCCTGTGGCACGACGCCGATCCGGGCGCGGATGCGGCGGCCGTCGGCGGCCGGGTCGAGGCCGAGCACGCGCAGCGTGCCCGCGGTGGGCGGGGATACGCAGGCGAGCATGCGCATGGTGGAGGACTTGCCCGCGCCGTTGGGGCCGAGGAAGCCGAAGGCCTCGCCCCGGTGCAGGGTGAAGTCGATGCCGTTGACGGCGGTGAAGGGGGCGGAGCGTTTGTCCCGCGGCGGGTAGGTCTTGACGAGCCCCGTGGCTTGTGCGATCACGTCTGACACGATCGACAGCGTAGGGAAAATGATAGAAAATCTGCAAGAAATTTACCTGCCAGAGCAAATTCTGAACTTCATGGTACGAGCACGGCCGCGCCCTCGAAGCGGTCGCCCGCCAGATCGGCCAGTGCCTCGTCGGCCCGGTCCAGCGGGTAGACGTTGGTGGTGACCGACAGCGGATGGGTGGCCGCCAGGGCCAGGAACTCGCGACCGTCGTCGCGGGTGTTCGCGGCGACGCTGCGCAACTGGCGCTCCTCGAACAGGTGCCGTTCGTAGTTCAGCACCGGGATGTCGGTGAGGTGGATGCCCGCGATGGCGAGGGTGCCGCCCCGGTCCAGGGCCGACAGCGCCGGTGGCACCAGGTCGCCGACCGGGGCGAACAGGATCGCCGCGTCCAGTGGCGTGGGCGGCTGCTCGTCCGCGCCGCCCGCCCAGGCCGCGCCCAGGCTCAGGCCCAGCTCGCGGGCGGCGGGAGAGCGGGTCATCACGTACACCGTCGCGCCCTGGGCCAGGGCGACCTGTGCGGTGAGGTGCGCCGACGAGCCGAAGCCGTAGATGCCCAGGGTGCCGCCCGGCGGCAGGTCCGCGCGGCGCAGTGCCCGGTGGCCGATGATGCCCGCGCACAGCAGCGGCGCGAGGTGCACGTCGTCGTACCCGTCCGGCAGCCGGTAGGCGTAGTCGGCGGGCACCGTGGCGTACTCGGCGTAGCCGCCGTCGGCGTCCCAGCCGGTGTAGCGGGAGGCGGGGCACAGGTTCTCCCGGCCACGGCGGCAGTAGACACAGGTCTGGTCGGTGTGGCGCAGCCAGGCGATGCCCGCCCGGTCGCCGGCCGCCCAGCCGGTCACGGCGTCGCCGAGCGCGGTGACCTCGCCGACGACCTGGTGGCCCGGGATCACGGGACTGCGGTGGGGCGGCAGGTCGCCCTCCGCGACGTGCAGGTCGGTACGGCACACGGCGCAGGCCCGTACGCGTACCAGCAGCTCGTCCGCGGCCGGGACGGGCATCGGGCGGCGCACCGCCCGCAGCGGCCTGGTCGCGATCGGGCCGGGTGCGGCGACCTCCCAGGCGGCCATCGTGTCCACGCCTCCATCATCGCCGGGCCGGGCGTTGTCGGTCCGCTGATCTACGATCGGGACCATGAGCGCAGTCCCGGGCGACGAGATCCCGAAGATCAGCGGCCCGGCGAACGGCGCCCTGGCCCTGGCCGGGCACACGACCCTGACCGCGATCGCGGAGCTGACCAAGAAAGAGTTGCTCGCCCTGCACGGCGTCGGGCCCAAGGCGATCCGGATCCTGCGCGAGGCGCTCGCCGAGCGCGGTCTCACCTTCGCCGACGAGCGAAAGTGATCATCTGCGGGTAGCCTGCCGTCACGACGACGGGAGGACCACCCCATGCGCGACGGTCTGGCCTACGGTGCGCGGCTGGCCCGCCACTACGCGGCCTCGGCCGCGCTGGCGCTGCTCAGCGACGCCGAACTCGCCGACCGGGTCACCGCGGCCGAGGTCGTCGGCGCGGGCATCGGCGGCGTCGCGGCCCGGCTCGACCTGGACGGGACACCGGTGTTCGTCAAGCGGATCCCGCTGACCGACCTGGAGCGCCGTCCCGAGCACGTGCGTTCCACCGCGAACCTGCACGGCCTGGCCCCGCACTGCCAGTACGGCATCGTCTCGCCCGGCTTCGGGGCCTGGCGCGAGCTGGCCGCCAACACGCTGACCACCAACTGGGTGCTGGCCGGACGGCATCCGGGCTTCGCGCTCATGTACCACTGGCGGGTGCTGCCCGGTGCCCCGGCCGTCGCGGCGGAGCACGAGGACGCCGAGGCCACGGTCGCGTTCCTGGGCGGCGACGCCGCCGTCCGCGACCGCCTGGCGGCGCTGGCGGGGGCCTCGGCGAGCCTGGTCCTGTTCCTCGAACACCTCCCGCACCGGCTGGGTGACTGGCTGGCCGGACCGCTCGCGGCGGGCGGGGACGAACTGGTCGCGGCGTGCCACATGATGGAGCGAGAGCTGCTCGGCGGGGTGGACTTCCTGCAGGCGCACGAGCTGCACCACTTCGACGCGCACCTGGGCAACCTGCTCACCGACGGCCGCCACGTCTACTTCGTCGACTTCGGGCTGGCGGTGTCACCGCGCTTCGCGCTGTCGCCGCGGGAGTCGGCGTTCCTGACCCGCCACGCCACCCACGATCCGGGCTACGTGCGGATGCGGCTGGTCAACTGGCTCGTCCAGCACGTGGTCGGCGTGCCGGTGCCGGAGGTCGGCGGGCCGGTCGAGCGCAACGCCTACATCCGCGAGTGCGCCTCCGGCAGGCGGCCGGAGGGCGTCGCGCCGGAGCTCGCCGACATGATCGTCCGGCACGCGCCGGTCGCCGCGCTGCTGAACGGCTTCTACTGGCGGCTGTTCGACGGCGAGATGGACGCGCCGTACCCGGCGGCCGAGGTCGCCCGTGCACTGACCCGATGACTCGGCGTGTGCAAGCGGTTGCACGCTCCGTTGCGGTAAACGGTGATGTTGCGGGTCGGTTTTGGAATTGTTTCCGTCGACATCTTGCCGAGCCTGGGGCGCGGGCATAGGGTTTTGCCAATCCCCGCCCGGGGATGCGGTCCCGCTCACCGCCGTTCGCCGCCGGACATCCGATGTTCCGGCGACGGAGGGTGCCACGCTCCCGCGCCACCCTCCGGCTGTGCAGGAAGGGTGTGCGCAATGGCAGTATCCCGGCGGAGGTTCGTGACCTCCGTGGCATCCGGTTCGGCGCTGGCCGCCACCGGCGGAGCCGTCGCAGGCGGCCTGACCGCGGCGAGCCCGGCCGCGGCGGCCAGCCCGCCCGGCGACGTCGTCGGCAAGATCTCGGTCGGCTACCAGGGGTGGTTCGCGGCCACCGGCGACGGGGCCCCGATCAACGGCTGGTGGCACTGGAGCAACAACTGGGGCCAGCCGCCGTCGCCGAGCAACAACGCGATCGTGTCCTGGCCGGACATGCGCGACTACCCGGCGCAATACCAGACCGCGTACGCCAACCTCGGCAGCGGCCAGCCCGCGAAGCTGTTCTCGTCCTACGACCAGTCGACGGTGAACCTGCACTTCCAGTGGATGGCGCAGCACGGCTGCGACACCGCGGCGCTGCAGCGGTTCAACCCGTTCGGCGGCGAGGGCCCGACCCGCGACGCGATGGCCGCCAAGGTGCGCTCCGCCGCCGAGGCCAACGGGCGCAAGTTCTACATCATGTACGACGTCACCAACTGGGCGAACATGCAGTCGGAGCTGAAGACCGACTGGACCACGAAGATGTCGGCGTACACGGCCTCGTCGGCGTACGCCCGGCAGAACGGCAAGCCGGTCGTCTGCATCTGGGGCTTCGGCTTCAACGACCCCGGCCGCCCGTTCGCGCCCGAGGTCTGCCTCGAGGTGCTGAACTGGTTCAAGGCCCAGGGCTGCTACGTCATCGGCGGCGTGCCGACGTACTGGCGGCAGGGCATCAACGACTCCCGCGCGGGCTTCTTCAACGTCTACACCGCGTTCAACATGATCTCGCCGTGGATGGTCGGCCGCACCGGTGACGTCGCCGGGCTGGACTGGTTCTACACCAACGTCAACGTGCCCGACCAGGCCGAGTGCAACAACCGCGGGATCGACTACCAGCCGTGCGTCATGCCCGGCGACCTGTCCTCGCACCACCGGTTCCACGGCGACTTCTACTGGCGGCACCTGTACAACATGATCCGCGTCGGGGCGCAGGGCCTGTACGTGTCGATGTTCGACGAGTACAACGAGGGCAACCAGATCGCCAAGACCGCCGAGAACGCCTCGCAGGTGCCCACCAACTCGGGCATCGTCACCCTCGACGAGGACGGCACGGTCTGCTCGTCGGACTACTACCTGCGCATCACCGCCGACGGCGGCCGGATGCTCAAGGGGCAGCTCGCGCTGACCGCGGTGCGCCCGACCCAGCCGGTCGTCGGCGGGCAGCCGCCGGTCGAGGGCAACCTGGCGCTGAACAAGCCGGTCACGGCCAGCAGCGTCAACGCCAACTTCGTGCCGCAGAACGCGGTCGACGGCAACCCGGCCACCTACTGGGAGAGCGTCAACAACGCGTTCCCGCAGTGGCTGCAGGTCGACCTCGGCGCGGCCGCCACGGTCAGCCGGGTCGTGCTGAAGCTGCCCGCGGGCTGGGGCAGCCGGGTCGAGACGCTGTCCGTGCAGGGCAGCACCAACGGCTCGACGTTCAGCACCCTGTCGGCCTCGGCCGGGCGCACCTTCGACCCCGGCGCGGCCAACACCGTCACCATCACGTTCACGGCGGCGACCACGCGGTACGTGCGGATCAACGTCACCGGCAACACCGGCTGGCCCGCGGCGCAGCTGTCCACGCTGGAGGTGTACGGGACCGCGCCGCAGGGCGACACCCAGGCCCCCAGCGCCCCGGGCAACCTGACCGTCACCGGGCAGACCGCCAACAGCGTGTCGCTGTCCTGGCAGGCGTCCACCGACAACGTCGGCGTCACCGGATACCAGGTGCGCCAGGCGGGCAACGTGGTCGCGGGCGCGACCGGGACGGCGTACACGGTGACCGGGCTGAGTCCGGCGACGACCTACGCCTTCACGGTCACCGCGCAGGACGCGGCGGGCAACACGTCGTCGCCGTCGAACACCGCCACGGCCACCACCAGCTCGGCGCCCGCGTCGAACCTGGCCCGCAACAAGCCCACCCAGGCCAGCAGCTACACGCAGAACTACGGGCCGGGCAACACCGTCGACGGCAACGCCGACACGTACTGGGAGAGCGCCAACAGCGCGTTCCCGCAGTGGCTGCAGGTCGATCTAGGCGCGGCGACCACGGTCAGCCGCGTCGTGCTCAAGCTGCCGCCGGCCGCGTCGTGGGCCAGCCGCACCCAGACGCTGTCCGTGCAGGGCAGCGCCAACGGCTCGACGTTCAGCACCGTCGTGAACTCCGCCGGGTACACGTTCAACCCGTCCTCGGGCAACACCGTGACCATCACCTTCCCGGCGACGTCCACCCGCTACGTGCGGCTGAACTTCACCGGCAACACCGGCTGGCCCGCCGGTCAGCTCTCGGAGTTCGAGGTCTGGGCCAGCTGACTCCCGCCGTTCCCGGCGGGCGCTGACCGGCCCGCGGTCCACGACGCCGAACGTCGGACCGCGGGCCGCACTCGCGGCCGCCGTGCCGGACCCGCCTTGCCCCAGGCGTGCCCGGCACGGCGGCCGTTCCTGCGCGCGGGCCACGGCCTGTCACGAGGCGAGCAGGTCGTCGATCTGGTTGATGGCCAGCGACGCGCCCTCGACTACACCCATGTCGAGCACCTGCTGCAGCTGCTCGGCCGACGGGTAGACACCCAGGTACGTCGCGCGGGTGCCGCCGTCGTGCGCGGTGAACGTGTAGACGTTCCGGGAGGCGGGCAGGTCCGGGTTCGGGGTGAAGTCCAGGTCGGCGAAGCCGTCCTCGAACGCGAAGCCGTCCGGCTCGTCGACGGCCGTGACCAGCCAGTATCCGGCGTGCTTGTCGCCCTCGGGGCCGGTCATGAAGTAGTTGACCCGCCCGCCGGGCCGCAGGTCGTGGTCGACCACGGTCGCCGGGTAGGTCGGCGGGCCCCACACCTTCTCCAGCTGGCGCGGGTCGGCGTAGACCTGCCAGACCCGCTCCACCGGGGCGGCGAAGTCGGCGACGATGGTCAAGGTCAGCGCGTCGAGGTCGTGCTTGACGTCGATCACGGGCATGGTTCAGTCCTCCGGTTCGGGATCGGACGCGATGAGGTCGTCGATGCGGGCGATGCGGCCGCGCCAGACCTGCTCCAGCTCGGCCAGCAGGGACGCCACCGAGCGCACCGCCGCCACGTCACCGCTGACCAGCTGCTCGCGTCCGCTGCGCAGCTTGGTCAGCAGGCCGGCCTTCTCCAGGACGGCGACGTGTTTCTGCACCGCGGCGAAGCTCATGTCGTACTTCGCCGCGAGCGCGGAGACCGAGTGCTGTCCGGCCAGCACCCGGCGCATGATGTCGCGCCTGGTGCGGTCGGCCAGGGCGTGGAAGAAGGCGTCCGCCCGGTCCTCGCTCTGCTCGGTCACCCCTCAAACATACAACCAATCGGTTGTACGTTGTCAAGCGGCCCCGCCTCAGGGACGGATGTTCTGGTTCAGGTGGAACAGGTTGTCCGGGTCGTACGCCCGCTTGACCTCGACCAGCCGGTCGTAGTTGCCGCCGTAGTTGGCTCGGATCCGGCCCTGGTCGTCGCCCGACATGAAGTTGACGTACCCGCCCTCCTCCGACAGCGGGGCGGTGGCCGCGTAGTAGTCGCGCACCCAGGCCGTGTTGGCGTCGTTCTCCGCCGGATCCGGCCACATGCCCGCGATGACCACGGCGAAGTTCGCGTCGCGGTAGGCGAACGCGGTCGCGTCGGCGGCGACCCGGTGGCAGGCCCCGTTGATCGGGTAGATGTGCACCGTCGAGTTGACGACGGGCACGTTCGCCCCGTGCACGGCGTGCGCGGCGATCGCGTCGTCGGTCAGCTCCTTGACGAAGCTGGCCTTCCAGTAGTGCTGCAGCCCCGCCGGGACCAGGCCGTCGAAGGCGGTGTTCAGCGCCGCGTACGGCATCACGCCGACCATCTCGGCGACCGGCGGCGCGACCGCCCGGATCCGGTCCATGATGCGCTGCCCGTCTGCCGTCGAGCCGATCCAGCAGTTGACCAGCGCGATGAACGGCTCGCCGTGCCGGTCGGCCGGGATGAACGGCAGCGGCGGCGCGATCTGGAACGCAGGGAAGCCGCCGTACTGCTCGGGCGCGTCGGCGATGAAGTCCCGGAAGAAGCCCAGCACGTCGGGCACGTGCGCCAGCTCGAAGAACATCGGCCCGCCGAAGATGTCGCCGACCGGGCTGAGCGCGAACTCGAACGAGGTCACCGCCCCGAAGTTGCCGCCGCCGCCGCGCAGCGCCCAGAACAGGTCCTCGTGCTCCTTCTCGCTGGCCACCACCGCCCGCCCGTCGGCGGTGACGACCTCGGCCGACAGCAGGTTGTCGCAGGACAGCCCGAGACCGCGGGCGAGATAGCCGATGCCGCCGCCCAGGGTCAGCCCGCCGACGCCCGTGGTGGAGATGATGCCGCCGGTCGAGGCCAGCTCGAACTCGCCGGTCGCGGCATTGAAGTCGCCCCAGGTCGCGCCGCCGCCCGCGTGGGCGGTGCGGGCGTGCGGGTCGACGGCGACGGCGCGCATCCCGGACAGGTCCGCCACGATGCCGTCGTCGACCGTGCCGAAGCCGGGCACGCTGTGCCCGCCGCCGCGTACGGCCAGATCCAGGCCGTTCTCGCGGGCGAAGTCGACCACAGCCTGCACGTCGGTGGTGCTCGTGCAGCGGACCACGGCTCGCGGTCGCCGGTCGAACATGGCGTTGTGCACGGTGCGAGCCTGGTCGTAGCCGTCGTCGCCGGGGGTGATCACCTGCCCGGAGACGCGTGTCCGCAACTGCTCGAGAGTCGATCCGGCCATGGCACTGCCCCCGTTCCATGATCACTGACGGGTCGCCGGACCGGTGAGGTGCTACCGGGCTCTGTGTCGTCCGCGCTGGCCGGCGGCCCTCTGTTGACGCTACCGGGCAGGTCGGCGCTGCGCGGTGGATCGCTGTTTCGGGGCGGGGCCAGCGGAGATAGTCATTTCGTGCGGTGGCACCGCGTTTCCTGACCCGAAACGGCGATCTTGACCGATGCCCGGTGCCGTGCGCCATGATGGCGGCGTGACTGATGTGACGGTGGGCAGGGGCGTCAGGGTGGGCGCGGTGTTCGTGCCGCAGTTGCCGCCCGAGCGGCTGCGGGCGGTGGCGCAGGCCGCCGACCAGGCCGGGCTGGACGAGTTGTGGCTGTGGGAGGACTGCTTCCTGGAGAGCGGCATCACGGCGGTCGCGGCCGCGTTGGCCTGGACCGAGCGGCTGACCGTCGCGGTGGGGCTGCTGCCCGTGCCGCTGCGCAACGTCGCGATCACCGCGATGGAGCTGGCGACGCTGCACCGGCTGTTCCCCGGCCGGGCCCGGGTCGGTGTGGGGCACGGCGTGCAGGACTGGATGGGGCAGGTCGGCGCGCGGGCCGAGTCGCCGATGGCGCTGCTGCGCGAGCAGCTGACCGCGCTGCGGGCGCTGCTGTCCGGGGAGCGGGTGACCGTCTCCGGCCGGTACGTGCGGCTGGACGGGGTGGCCCTGGACTGGCCGCCGCCGCGGCGGCCCGAGCTGCTGTCCGGCGCGACCGGTGACCGTACGCTGCGGCTGTCCGGGGAGGTCGCCGACGGCACGATCCTGACCGGCGGCACCACCCCCGCGCAGGTGCGGCGCGCGCGGGGCCTGATCGACGAGGGCCGGGCGAAGGCGGGGCGCACCGACCACCACCAGATCGTGGTCTACCTGCACGCGGCGACCGGCCCGGACGCGGCGGCGCGGATGGAGGCCGAGCGGGTGCGCTGGGGCTACGACGTCATCGACGGCCACGGCGTGGCAGGGAACGCCGAGGCGGTGGCCGGGGCGGTACGCACCTGGGCCGGGGCGGGCGCGGACACGGTCGTGCTGCAGCCCACCCCCGACGATCCCGACCCGGAGGCCTTCATGGCCTTCGTCGCGCAGGAGGTCACCCCGCTCGTGCGGAACTGACCGCGCCGCGCCCCGATTCGCGGGACGCTGATGGGATGCCGCACCCGGATCACTCGACTCGCCAGGCACCTGTGCGCATGAGGGCGCAAGATACGCACAGGTGCCCGGCAGATCGGACGATCACGGCCGGGCGGGTGGCCGGGTGAGCTGGTGGCGGGGGCTGTGGTCGCCCGCGGCGGCGGTGCGCGCGGTGCGGGCGGCGGTGCTGGTGCCGGCGTTGTTCGCGTTCGCGCTGCTGGTGATCAAGTCGCCGCCGGTGGCCACGTTCACGGCGTTCGGCGGGTTCGCGAGCCTGGTGCTGGCGGCCTTCGGCGGCACGCGGCGGGACCGGGCCGTCGCGCACACCATGCTCACGCTGGTGGGCGCGGTGCTGATCGTGATCGGCACGCTGGCCAGCCACGCGGTGGTGGCCGCCGCCATCGCCACCGCCGTCGTCGCGTTCACCTCGTACTTCGCCGCCGTCATCGGGCCCAACGACGCCTCCGGGGCGGCCGCGGCGATGCTGCCGTACATGCTGGCGGCTTCGGCGGCCGCGCCGCCCGGCGTCATCGGCGACCGGGTCGCCGGGTGGGTGCTGGCGACCGGGGTCGGCGGTCTGGCCGTGGTGCTGACCGCGCCCCGTTCGGCGGGCGCGGAGCTGCGCCAGGCCACCGCCACGCTGGCCGTCGGGCTCGCCGACCTGCTGGAGGCGGGGGCGCTCCGGGCCGCGCTGCCGGAGCTGCGGGCCGCCGTCGTGGACGCCACGCACAAGATGATGGCGCTGTTCGTGTCCGCGCCGAACCGGCCGAGCGGGCTGGTCATCGCCGACCAGGCCATGGCCGGGGCGGTCAACCAGCTGGAGTGGTGCAAGGGGCTGGTCGGCGACGGCATCGACCGGGTCGGCGACCTGCGCGACGCGCCGCTGACCGTACGCGCCCCGCTGGAGGCCTCGGCGAAGGTGCTCCGGCAGGCGGCCGCGGTGCTGCGCGGCGAGCAGGTCGACCCGGACCTCAACGGGCTGGAACAGGCCAGCGCCGACAGCATCGCCCGGCTCACCGGACCCGGTGGGCCCGACGCCGACCCGATGGAGCTGGTCGTCGCGTTCTACGGGCAGACCACCGCCAACTGCGTACGCGCGTTCGCCACCGACGTGCTCATCGCCACCCGCGGGGCCGATCCGCTGACCGCCGCCAGCAGCGTACGGCGCTGGTACACCCTCGCCCGGCCGGACCGGCCGCCGCTGCGCCGCCTCGTCACCCCCGCCGGGGTCGCCGGGATCGTGCTGCGCAACGCGAGCCTGCGCTCGGTCTGGTTCGTCAACGCGCTGCGCGGCGCGCTGGCGCTGTCCGCAGCCGTGGTGATCGTGCAGCTCAGCGGGGTGCGCAGCGGGTTCTGGGTGCTGCTGGGGGCGCTGTCGGTGCTGCGGACCAGCGCCGCGTCGACGGGCACCCAGGCGGTCAAGGCGGTCGTCGGCACGGCCGCCGGGGTCGCGGTCGGCGCGGCGCTGCTGCCGCTGGTCGGCCCGTCGCCGTGGACGAGCTGGGGCGCGCTGGCGCTCGCGGTGTTCGTGGTCGGGTACGGGCCGGGCAAGGTGCCCGACATCGTCAGCCAGGCGGCGTTCACCGTGGTCATCCTGGTGCTCTACAACATTCTCGCGCCGACCGGCTGGACCCTGGGCCTGGTGCGGCTGCAGGACGTGGCCATCGGCTGCCTGGTCAGCCTGGTCGCGGGTCTGCTCGTCTGGCCGCGCGGGGCCGGTGACCTGGTGCGCGACGACGTCGCCGAGATGTTCCGCGACGGCGGCGTGCACCTGACCGAGTCGGTGGCCTGGGCGCTGGGACGGCGTACGCAGCCGCCCCACCTGGAGGCCCGCGCGGCCGCGTCGGCGTTCCGGCTGGAGGACGCGCTGCGCGGCTACCTCGCCGAGCCCGGCTCGAAGCGGATGAACCGGCAGGACCTGTGGCGGCTGGTCATCTCCGGCGTACGCCTGCGGCAGACCGCGAACGCCCTCGACGACCTCACCCCGCGTGACGCGTCCCCGGACCCGCGCTGCGACGCGCTGCTGCGCCACGCCGACGCGCTCGCCGCCTTCTACGCCTCGCTGGCCGACCAGGTCGGCAGGCCGTCGGGGCCGATGCCGCCGCTGCTGGCACCGCCGAGCCCGCCCGACGACGAGGTGCTCGGGGCGGGCGGCGACGGGCTGCCCCTGCACCGGCTGCGCCGCCGCTGGGTCGGCGAACACCTGCGCCACCTCGAACTGCACCTCGCCGACCTGGTCGCCCCGGCCCACGAGCTCGCCGACCAGCGCCGCCGCCCCTGGTGGCGCTGACCGCCACTTCCCGGCGGCGGCCGCGGCAGCCGCGTTGGTCGCGGGCAGGTTTCCGTTGGAGATCGCTGTTTCGGGTCAGAACCTCTGGTCAGACCCCAGTTTGTGACCTGAAACAGTGATCTCCAAGGGGGACGCCGGCCGGGCGGCGGGGTGGTGCGGTTGGCCGGTCAGCCGAGGGCGGCGGGGGATTCGGCCTGGTCGAGGAGTTTGGTGGGGCGGCCGGTGGCGTCGGCGGGGGTGGACCAGATGGAGGGGGTGCCGTCGGGGGCGCGCAGGGTGTAGGCGACGGTGTGGTCGTCGAGCCAGGCGGGCTGGTCGTCGACGCTGGTCGTCTCGGCGAGGTTGGTCACGGCCATGGTGGCCAGGTCGAGTACCGACAGGCGCCAGCCGCGCTGCGGGTCGCCGCCGACGGCCTGCTTGAACGCGATCCGCGTGCCGTCGGGCGACAGCGACGGGCACTCCACGTTGTCCGTGACCGTGCGTACCGTGCGTGCCGCGAAGTCGCCCCGGATCAGGTAGCGCCTGCCCGCGGTGGCCATGGTGGCGTAGAAGGCGTTGTCGTCGGCGGTGAAGGTGACACCCCAGAAGTTGACGTCGACGTTGCGGTAGGGCTTGCCGTCGCGGGTGACCGCGAACTCCTCCAGCGTGGACACCAGCGTGCCGGTGCGGGTGTCCAGGATGCCGGTGCGGGTGGAGAAGCCGCCGCTGCTGTAGGAGTCGCCGCCGACGAAGGTGGTCCAGGCGACCATCCGGCCGCTGGCCGACACCCGCGCCCGGTTCGGCAGGCCGGGCACGGCGAACGAGCGGGTCGGCCTCAGCTCGCGGTCCAGCACGACGAGCTGGTACGACCAGGCCGTGTCGGGCTGGATGCAGACGCCGGTGCCCGCCGCCGCGTACACGCGTACACATGCGACGCCCGACACCTGCCGGGAGCCGGACGGCTCGCCGCGTGACACGGTCGCGGCGTGGCGGTCGCTGACCACCAGCAGCCGGGGCCCGGGGTCGAGGGTGATCGACGCGGCGGGCACCGTGTCGGGGATGTCGGCGCGGCCCTTGGCGAGCTGCACGTAGCCGATCGCGACGGCGGCCAGCACCAGGGTCGTGACGGCGGCGAGCGTGACCCGCGCACGGGTGGTGAGCTCGGTCATCGCTGGGCCTCCGCGTTCCGGTCGGCGCGGTCCGCGCCGGGCTGTGCCGGGGTGGTCGGGCCGGTGGGATCGTCCGGTTCGGCCGTCGGCGTGGATCCGCCGGGCAAGGGCGCGGCGGGCTCGGTGGCCGTGCTGCGGTCGTGGGGTCCCGTCGGTGCCGTGGCGGCCACTGTGCCCGCGCCCCGGCCTCGGGGCCGGAGCAGCAGCAGCGTCGCGGCGACGGCGAGCACCACGGCCAGGGCGGCGACGCGGGAGGCGGTGGCGGGGCCCCAGGTCTGCCAGGCGAGTCCGAAAAGGACCGACGACACCAGGTAGGCCAGCGCCTGGCCGGTCTGGATCAGGGCGATGCCGGTGGTGCGCAGCCGGTCGGGCAGCACCGGTCCGGCCAGGGCCATCAGGATGCCGTCGGTGGCGGCGTAGAACAACCCGTACAGGCCGAGCGTCACCACCAGCAGCGGCGTGCCGCCCAGCGGGCCGAACAGCAGCAGGTAAGCCCCGGTCAGCGCGACGTAGCCGCCGAGCATCACGGGCAGGCGGCCGACCCTGTCGGCGAGCACGCCCAGCGGGGCGGCCAGCAGCAGGTAGCCGAGGCTGGTCCCGGCGGCCAGCAGCGGGAACCACACGGTGCTCAGCTCCTCGCGGCGCTGCAGCAGCAGGTAGATGAACCCGTCGCCGATGGTCGCCAGCCCGAGCAGGCAGGCGGCCAGCACGAGCCGCCGTACGGGTGCGTTGCGCAGCAGGGTGGCCGCCTCGCGGACGGAGACCTTCGCCGTGGCGGGTACGGCTTCGCGGCGGTCGCGGACGAACAGCACCAGCACCATCACGCCCAGCGCGGCGACGCAGAAGCTGACCACGAACACGGCGTCGAACGAGTTCGCGGCTAGGGCGAGCACGCCGAGGGCGGCCAGCGGGCCGAGAAACGCCCCGACGCTGTCCATGGCGCGGTGCACGCCGAACGCGCGGCCCAGCTCGGCCGGCGGCGTGGACAGGGTGATCATGGCGTCGCGGGGTGCGGCGCGCAGCCCCTTGCCGGTGCGGTCGGCGGCGATGACGAGCCCGATCGCGGGCACCGATCGGCCTGCGGCCAGCAGCGCGAGTTTCGCCACGGCCGACAGCGCGTAGCCGAACCCGGCCACGGTCTTGCGGCGGCGGGTGCGGTCGGCGACGTATCCGCCGACCAGGCGCAGCAGCGCGGTCGCTCCGGTGTAGACACCGTCGATCACGCCGTACGCCAGCGGGCTCAACTGCAGGCCCAGCACCAGGTACAGGGGCAGGATCGCGGTGACCATCTCGGACGAGACGTCGGTGATCAGGCTGACCGTGCCCAGCGCGATCACGTTCCCGCTGACCTTGGCGAACCGGCGTCGTCCGGACCTGCCCGCCGGGGGTGTGGCGGCCGGACTGGTGACGGTGGACAGGTACACGCGTTTGCGCTCCTCCCGCGGCATGGCGTCCGCGACGACGGGTCGGTCGACGTGGACGGTCCACGGCCACCGCTGTCGCGGCACGCCGCGGGCACCCCGCGTCGGGCACATCCTGAGCCGCCCGCGGTACGCAGGGCCTTCGCGCACGCCACCAGCGGGCGTGCTTCCGATGAACAGACGGTGTCACAGCAGCCGGTCGGCTGTGGACGCTCATCCGACTCACCCACGCCGTTCACCCGAACGTGGGTCACCCGTTCCCGGGACTCCCTACATTCCTCGCACGGCTGCGCCGACCGCGCGGCCGTACACCCCCAGAAGGGCTCGAGTCATGGGAATCCGCAAGGGCCGAATGGCTTTGACGGCCGGCACGGCGTTCGTGCTGACCGCCGCCACGGTCGCGACGGTGCTGACGGTGTCGGCGCAGACCGCCGCCGCCGCGACGACCACGTTCACCCCGGTGGCCGACACGTACGTGCAGGCCGACACGGCGTCGACCAACTACGGCACCTCCGTCCAGATCACCGTCGACAGCTCGCCGCAGCGCCAGATGTTCCTGCGGTTCACGGTCAGCGGTGTCAGCGGCACCGTGACCGGCGCGAAGCTGCGGCTGCGCCACATCAGCGGCAACGAGGGCAGCGTCGCGGGCGGCACCTTCAAGGCGATGTCGAACACGTCGTGGTCGGAGACCGGCACGACGTGGAACAACAAGCCCGCCCTCGACGGGGCGACGCTGGGCACGCTGGGTTCGGTCGTCGCCAACGGCTGGTACGAGGTCGACGTGACCTCGTACGTCAAGGGCAACGGCACGTTCAGCATCGGCGCGAGCTCGACCAACAGCGACGGCGCCTACTACGACACCCGCGAGAGCGGCGCGGACTCGCCGCAACTGGTGGTCACCACCGGCACGACGCCGTCGCCGAGCCCGTCCACGCCGCCGCCCTCGGGTGACCCGGTGCTGGTCGGCGCGGGCGACATCGCCGACTCCGGCTCGGGTGACACCGCCACCGCGGCGCTGCTCGACGGGATCTCCGGCACCGTGTTCACCACCGGCGACAACGTCTACACCAACGGCACCGCGTCGGAGTTCAGCAGCTACTACAACCCGACCTGGGGCCGCCACAAGGCGCGTACCCGCCCCGCGCCCGGCAACCACGACTACAACACCTCGGGCGCGACCGGCTACTACAACTACTTCGGCTCGGTCGCCGGGCCGTCCGGCCAGGGCTACTACTCCTACGACCTGGGCAACTGGCACGTCGTGTCGCTGAACTCCAACATCAGCATGTCGGCGGGCTCGGCCCAGGAGACGTGGCTGCGCAACGACCTCGCCGCCAGCGGCAAGCCGTGCACCATCGCGTACTGGCACCACCCGCTGTTCACCTCGGGTGCCAACCACGCCCCGTCCACCTCGACCCGCCCGCTCTACCAGGCGCTGTACGACTACAACGCCGACGTGATCGTCTGGGGCCACAACCACCAGTACGAGCGCTTCGCCCCGATGAACGCCAGCGGTGCCGCCGACAGCTCGCGCGGCATCCGCTCGTTCGTGGCGGGCATGGGCGGCGCGGGCTTCTACGGCTTCGGCACCATCCAGCCCAACAGCCAGGCCCGCAACAGCGACACCTGGGGCGTGCTGAAGTTCACGCTGCACGCCGACAGCTACGACTGGCAGTTCGTCCCGCAGGCCGGCAAGACCTACAACGACTCCGGCACCGGCTCCTGCCACTGACCGAAGCGAAGGAAGGGCACCTTCCCAACGCCATGCGTTGTGGAAGGTGCCCTTCCTTTCGCGGTAAGCCTGTGAGCTGCGAGTCACCGGCGCGACCGGGCGGCTCGCGACGGTTCGCTCAGCGGCGTGGTGCTGCGGCTACACCGAGATGCCCCGTGTTCCCGGTGTTGGGGTCATAGCGCGTCAGGGGCGTGGGACGTGCTGGAGGACGGCCGGGGTGGCCTCGTGCGCGGCCGGGGCGGCGTCGGGGCGCCACTGCTCGGCCTGCGGGCCACCGGCCCAGGGGGTGAGGGTGAGGGGGAGATGGTCGCCCGCGGGGACCTGGCGCCTCCGCGCTGCCAGGTAGTCCGCGTGCCGTCCGTCGATCGGCGAGTCGCCCTCCAGCCTGCGCGGGAGGACCCGTGGATGTCGATGGGTCATGCCACGAACGGTAGGACCGCCGTGCAAACGTGTCGATGCAATTTCTGCGCCGCGCAACCTCCGGCGGCGCGTCCCGGGGCGTACTCCTATGGGGACAGGTTTCTGTTTCAGATTCTGTTTCATCTGTGCGGCATTCTGTTCCAGCAATCCATTGACACCGGAACGCGGCAAGTGTTGGCTGACTGACGCCGTCGTGGCGATGAGGGCACTCGCGGCAGCACGTCCGACCCTTGCCGCGACGCCCCTGGAAGGCATCATGACCACGACCGTCACCGCTCCGACGGCGGCACCCCCGCCGCCGTCCCGCCGCCGCGTCCGGCTGCTCGCCGCGGGCCTGGTGCTCCTGCTCGCCGCTGCCGCCGCCGTCTACTGGTTCACCAGGGACACCGACGACGGCGCGTACGACCCTGACGCGCCCTACCTCGACGCCTCCCGCCCGGTCGCCGAGCGGGTCGACGACCTGCTGGGCCGGATGACCCTCGACGAGAAGATCGGCCAGATGACCCAGGCCGAGCGCCGCGAGGTGGTCGGAAGCGACGTCACCGCTTACGCGCTGGGCTCCCTGCTGTCCGGCGGCGGTTCGGTGCCGTCCGACAACAGCCCGCAGGGCTGGGCCGACATGTACGACGGCTTCCAGCACGAGGCCCTGGCCACCCGCCTGCGCATCCCGATGATCTACGGCGTGGACGCCGTGCACGGCCACAACAACGTGCGCGGCGCGACGATCTTCCCGCACAACATCGGCCTGGGTGCGGCCCGCGACCCGCAGCTGGCCCGCCGGATCGGCGAGGCGGTCGCCACCGAGGTGACCGCGACCGGCCTGGACTGGGACTTCGCGCCGTGCGTGTGCGTGGCCCGCGACGTCCGCTGGGGGCGCACCTACGAGTCCTTCGGCGAGGACCCCGAGATCGCGTCGGCGATGACCACGATCGTGACCGGGTTGCAGGGCGAGAAGCTGGGCGGCCCGAACTCGGTGCTGGCCACCGCCAAGCACTACGTCGGCGACGGCGGCACCCTGGGCGGCAAGGACCAGGGCGACGCGCAGATCTCCGAGGAGGAGCTGCGCAAGGTCCACCTGCCGCCGTTCCGGGCAGCGGTCAAGGCGGGCGTCGGCTCGGTGATGGTCTCGTTCAGCTCGTTCAACGGCGAGAAACTGCACGGCCACCGCTACCTGATCACCGACGTGCTCAAGGGTGAGCTGGGCTTCACCGGCTTCGTGGTCTCCGACTGGAACGCCATCGACCAGCTGGACGGCGTACGCGACGCGTTCACCCCGGCCGAGGTCAGCGCGGCGATCAACGCGGGCATCGACATGGTGATGGTGCCCGAGCGCTGGCGCGAGTTCATCGGCGTGCTGCGCGACGAGGTCAACACGGGCACCGTGCCGATGGCGCGCATCGACGACGCCAACCGGCGCATCCTGACCAAGAAGTTCGAGCTGGGCCTGTTCGAGCACCCGCTCGCCGACCGTGCCCAGTTCGACAAGGTCGGGTCGGCCGCGCACCGGGAACTGGCGCGGGAGGCCGTACGCAAGTCGCAGGTGCTGCTCAAGAACACCGGCGGCATCCTGCCCCTGAAGCCGAAGACCGGCAAGGTGTTCGTGGCGGGCCGCAACGCCGACGACATCGGCAACCAGTCCGGCGGCTGGACGCTGAGCTGGCAGGGCAGTTCGGGCGCGATCACCGAGGGCACCACGATCCTGCAGGGCGTCAAGGAGGCCGTCGAGCCCGGCGGCACGGTGACCTACAGCGCCGACGGCTCCGGGCTGACCCGCGACTACGACGTGGCCATCGCGGTGATCGGCGAGACGCCGTACGCCGAGTACGAGGGCGACCGGCCGGACGGGGTCAAGCTCGACCAGGTCGACCTGGACACCCTCGCCACGCTGCGCAAGTCCGGCGTGCCGGTGGTGGTCGTGCTGGTCTCCGGCCGCCCCGTCGACGTGAGCGCGCAACTGCCGCAGGTGCGGGCGCTGGTGGCCGCGTGGCTGCCCGGCACCGAGGGCGCGGGCGTGGCCGACGTGCTGTTCGGCGCGTACGCCCCGACCGGCAAGCTGCCGATGTCCTGGCCCGCGAACGCGGCGCAGGAACCGGTGAACCACGGCGACGGCAAGACGCCGCTGTTCGCGTACGGCTTCGGCCTGACCTACTGACCGGTCCCGGCGATCTCGCGCACGGCGCGGACGCGGCTCGTCTCAGGCGGGTGCGAGATCGCCGGGCCCCTCGCCGGGCCCCTCGCCGGGCCCCTCGTCGGGCTCGGCGGCGGGCGGGCCGCCGTCGCGGCGGGCGCGCAGCAGTTCGAACGTGTGCTGGATGATGGCGGCGGCGGGGGCGGCCAGCATGACGCCGAGGATGCCCGCGATCAGGCCGCCGACGACCGTGGCCAGCAGGATCGTCAGCGGGCGCATGCGCAGCGCGGCCCCGTACGCGAAGGGCTGGAGCATGGTCTGCAGCGTGCCGTTGGCCAGGAACACGACCACCATCATGATCACCGCGGTCTTCACGCCGCCCGACGCCAGCGCGATGAGCACCGCGTACGCCCCGGCCACCCACGCGCCCAGGTAGGGCACGTAGTTGCCGAGCAGCGTGATGATGATCAGAGTGGCGATCAGCGGTACGCCCAGGAACAGCGCGCCCAGCCCGACCACCGCGGCGTTGAACGCCCCGAGCAGCGTCAAGCCGACCACGTACCCGCGGATGATCCGGCCGACCTGGTCCATCCACGGGCGGCCCAGGGGCATCCACGGCTGGGCGGCACGGACCATCGCCGGGCCGTCCTTGAGCATGAAGAACGTGGTGAACAGGAAGACGAACGTGCCGATGAAGACGCTGGCCGTGGTTCCGGCGAGGTTGCCCAGCGCGGGCAGCAGCCCGGACACCAGCGTCGAAGTGCGGTCGGTCAGCGAGTCGCGCGCCGTCTCGGCGTTCGAGCCCAGCACGCCCAGCGAGGTCAGCGACTCGTGCAGCCGGTGCACCGCCTTGCCCAGCGCCGCGCTCAGCTCGCTCCACTGGCTGGCCAGGCCCTTCACCACCAGGAACAGCACGCCCAAGCCGAGGGCGATCAGGAACAGCACGCCCAGCGTCGCGCAAAGCCCGCGGCGCAGCCCCCGGCGGGCCAGCGCCTCCACGGCCGGCGACAGCGCCAGCGATACGATCACGGCGGCGACCAGGGCGATGACCAGCGGCTTGAGCAGGATGATCAGGAACACGAAGACGGCGGCGGCCAGGGCGATGCCGACGATCGCCCACGCCTTGGAGCCGATTGTCCGCAGTGCGTCCACCTGATCCACCTTCGTCTGTTTGATCCTTTTTCATGTTAGAAGACGGGTGTCGGAACATCCGGGGGTATCCGAATAAGCAGGTGCCCGCCTCGACGCCGCGCACTACCGTGCCGGACATGCCCGCCGTCTTCGAGCCACCGCTGTCCCAGCGCCTGCGCGACGCGCAACACGTCCTGATCGCGGGCGCGGGCGGCGGCTTCGACGTGTACGCCGGGCTGCCCCTCGCCCTCGCCCTGCGCAACGCGGGCACCCGCGTCACCCTGGCCAGCTACGCGGTCAGCGAGCTGGGCGCGCTCAGCCTGTCGTCCTGGGTGCGCACCGGCCTGGCCGCCGTGCGCCCCGACAGCGCCGGCAACGACCGCTACTTCCCGGAACGCACCCTGGCCCGCTGGCTGGCGACCCAGGGCCACGACCCCGTCGTGTACGCCTTCGAGCGCACCGGCGTACGCCCGCTGCGCGCCGCGTACCGCAAGCTCGTCGACCTGCTCGGCATCGACGCGATCGTGCTCGCCGACGGCGGCACCGACATCCTCATGCGCGGCGACGAGTCCGGCCTCGGCACCCCCGAGGAGGACATGACCAGCCTGGCCGCCGTCGCGGGCCTGCCCGTGCCGCAGAAACTGGTCGTCAGCCTCGGCTTCGGCATCGACTCCCACCACGGCGTCTGCCACGCGCACGTGCTGGAGAACCTGGCCGCGCTCCAGCGCGAGGGCGCGTTCCTGGGCGCGTTCTCGATCCCGCCCGGCAGTGCCGAGGCCGCCGCGTACTGCGACGCCGTCGCGCACGCCGCCGCCGGAACGCCGCTGACCGCCAGCATCGTCAACACCCAGATCGCCTCGGCGGTCCGCGGCGACTTCGGCGACGTGCACACGCTGCCGCGCACCGAGGGCACGGAGCTGTTCGTCAACCCGCTGATGGCGATGTACTTCACCGTCGACCTGGACGGCCTGGCCCGGCACGTGCACTACCTGCCGGGCCTCGAACACACCCGCACCCGCGCCGAGGTCGCCCTGGCCATCGAGGAGTACCGCGACGGCCTGGACCGCCGCCGCGAGCGCCGCCCCATCCCGCACTGACCGCCCGCCACGCTCAGCGGGCGATCGCCCGAGCTGTGGTCAGTCGGCCGGCGGCGGGATGACCCCGACCGCCAGGCGCAAGGGCCGCGACCAGCGGCACCAGCATCCAAGACATGACATGTTTCTATCAACGCCGCGCCATGGCTCCGCCGACGCGTCGGCGGGTGCTGCACACGCCGACGGGCCGGTGGTTCCCCGAGTGGCTGACGGGACGGGTGGGATCGGGCGGCGGCACAGATCGCGCAACGCTCCGGCCGGGTCGGCCCGGCGGGCATAGCCTGGCCGTGAACGCGAGGGCTGTCTGTCGCGGCCTCCGCCGCTGGTCGTCAGGACCGGAAGGAGCCGCACATGAGCACCTATGCCAGGGCCGGATCACTGCAGGGGCCACCCGCGGCGGGGCTGTTCCAGGGACGGCGCATCGTGGTGGTCAGCGACGCCGACGCGGTGCCGTCCGCGCCGCTGCAGGCACAGCTCGGTCCCCGCGAGGCCGGGCAGGAGGACACGCTCACCGTCATCGCGCTGCCGCTGGCGTTCGACGGCACCCCGCCGGTCATCGGCACCATCGCCGCGTCGAACTCGGTGACCCCGCCGCCGAGCGTGCTCGCGGTCGACGGCGCGGGGGAGTACGCGTACGTCGTGGAGACCCTCGGCCCGCGCGGCCCCGACGCGCACCTGCTGACCGAACTGGAGGCGGGCAGCACCATCCGGGCGTACGACATCGGGGACGCGGCGAAGCCGCAGCTGCTGTACGCCTACCCGGCCGGGCACATGCCGCAGGCCGTGTCACTGCACCCCGGCGGAGGCCTGCTCGCGCTGGCCTGCGGCGACGTCTTCGCCATCCTCGGCCCGGACCCGTACCCGTCGCTGCGCCTGGTGCCGATCGGGCCGAACGGGTTCGGCGACGGGGCCGTGCTGGTGCCGCACGCCGAGGACGGCGCGCCGACGGTGCCGTCGTACGTGGAGTGGCATCCGGGCGGGGAGCTGCTGGCCGTGTGCTATCCGTGGCGGGACGAGGTGCGCCTGTACGCCGCGCACCGTACGCCCGAGCTGTGGATCGAGCCGGTCGGGCCGCCGATCAGGACGGGGCGGTTCCCGTTCCTGGGCTGGTTCACCCCGGACGGGCGGCACTTCCTCACCGTTGACGTGCTGTGGGGGCGCGACGCCGCCGACGGCGAGCCGTCCGAGGGCAGGCTGTCGGTGCTGCGGATCGACCCGGACACGGGTGCGGGGGAGAAGATCGGCGAGGCCGGGGTGGGCCGCAATCCGGGCGGTCTGGCCGTCAGCCCCGACGGCCGCCACGTGGTCACCTCGAACCTGCGGATGAGCCACCTGGCCTGGGGCGATCCACGGCTGGACCGGCAGGGTTCGCTGAGCCTGCTCACCTTCGACCCGGCGAGCGGGCGGCTGACGGCGGTGGACGAGGAGCTGTTCGACGGGCTGCGGCCCGAGGGCGTCGCCTTCGACGCCGACGGCAAGTTCGTCGTGGTGACCGTGTTCGACCACCTCGACCTCGTACACCGGCGCGGCCAGTTGCGGTTCTTCGAGGTGAGCGGGGAGGGCGGTGCGCCGCGGCTGCGTCCGACGTACTACTCCATCGAGGTCATGCGTGGTCCACATACGATCGTCGTCGTCTGACCCGGCCGTCGTGCACGCCTGCGGCCTGGGGTGGAAACGCTGTTCCGTCCACTCAGGAAGATGATGTTCGGGGTTCCGTAGCGGTCGCAACCTCGATAGTCTCACTGCGACCACCTGATGGGGGAGGTGTTCCGGTGTGCCATGACGTCTGCCCGTCCGCCGGCGCGGACTGGTGCCACGGCCGGACCCTCACGACATCGCCCCCGCTCCACGCGGCGTCCACCGGCACCCGACGGCCGGTGACCGCGCGTGGCTGGTGGCCGTACGCGTTGGCAGGCGGCCGGCCTGCCGGGCACCCTCACCCCCCACGTTGTTGAAAGGACGGGCGTTTCATGTCTGAAACCCCACTGTGGCTGCAGGGCCGCACCGCCGTCATCGACGCCGCCGACCCGTCGGCCTGGCGTGACGGCACCACCCCCGACTACCACCTGTCCCACACGGTCATGCCCGGGCAGCGCAGCACCCAGCACGCGCCCGACTCGCTCGAGGCGATCGTGGAGAGCATCGTCCAGGTCTTCGAGATGGAGGTCTCGTACAAGAAGGACCCCGCGACCTGGGTCTCGATGGTGACCGAGCACTTCCGCACGAACGTCAACGGCGGAGCCTGGGCCAGCGCGCAGGACATCGTCGACATCGGCAGCTACAACATCCTGATCGGCGAGAGCCCGTTCTACCGCAGCGGCCAGGAGTCGTTCGAGTCCTCGCACCACATCTTCCACAAGGCGTTCCCGGGCGGGTTCTACTGGGAGGTCCTGGAGGTCCTCAGCCCGCCGCCGGTCGTCACGTTCAAGTGGCGGCACTGGGGCGCGTTCGAGGGCGAGTACCACGGCCACCAGCCCGACGGTAAGACGATCGAGATGTTCGGCGTCAGCGTCGCCAAGGTCAGCGACGACCTGAAGCTGGTCGAGGTCGAGCACTACTACGACCCGAACCAGTTCCTCGGCAAGCTCACCGGCGGCTGCCCCGTCGCGCACTGATCGGACCGGGCGGGCCAGCCGGCATCCGGGTGGCCCGCCCGGGGCGGGATCAGGCGGGGGACAGCAGGCAGAACTCGTTGCCCTCCGGGTCGGCCAGGACCGTCCACGGGACCTCGCCCCCGCCGAGGTCGGCGACGGTCGCCCCGAGCGCCAGCAACCTGGCCGTCTCCGCCTCCGGGCTGTCCCCGGGATAGGGGCGGACGTCGAGGTGGACGCGGTTCCAGCCGGTCTTCACGTCAGGGGTGCGGACGAACCGCAGGTACGGGCCGACGCCCGCGGTGGAACGCATGACCGCGCTGTGCTCGGTCACCCCGTGCACGGTCCAGTCCGTGGCCTGACCCCAGAACCGGGCCATGGCAGCGGGATCCGCGCAGTCCACGACCACCGCGGCGATCGGCCCGGTGTCCTCGTCCTGCGGGTCCAGCACGCAGAACTCGTTGCCCTCCGGGTCGGCCAGGACCGTCCACGCGCCGTCGCCCTGGCCGATGTCGGCCGGGGTCGCGCCGAGCTCGGTCAGGCGCGCCATCAGCTCCGCGCGGTGGGCCGCCGAGGTCGTGGCGAGGTCGAGATGCACCCGGTTCTTCGCCGTCTTGGGTTCCGGGGACGCGATGAGGTCGATGCACACGGCGGTGGGGTCGGGGTAGCCGAAGCCGTGCGGTTCGAGGTTGGTCACGCCGGGTCCCTCGCTGGCGATCCCCCAGCCGAGCACCTGCGCCCAGAAACCGCCCAGCGCGGCGTCGTCGTGTGCCTTCATGTTGATCTGTACCAGCCGCGTCGACATGCCCAGGATGCTAACCCGTCATGATCGGGTGCCGGGGAGGCCTGCGGCGCGCGGTCTAGGCGTGCTGGGCGAGGAACGCCGCGGTGGCCGTGCGTACGGCGGCGACGCACGCGGCCACCGCGGGGTGCTCGCCCGCGCCGCGCCGGTACGCGATCCTGGTGCGCCGCCTGGTGTCCAGTGGCACCAGCCGGACGCCCGGCGGTGGCTGCACCGCGCCGAGCTGCGGGACCAGGGCCACCCCCTGACCGGCGGCGACCAGCGCCAGCACGGCCGTGAAGTCGTCGGCGTGATGGCGGGCCCGTGGCTGGTGCCCCGCGGCCTGGCAGACCCGCAGCGCGACGGTGTGACACAGGGTGCCCGGCGTGCCCACGATCCAGTCGGCCTCGCGCGCCGCCCGCACCGGATCGCCGTCGACCGCGAACGCCACGGGCACCGCCAGGTACACGGTCTCGTCGAGCAGCGGGGTCGAGTCGACGGTCGGGTCGGGCGCGACCGGGGCCAGGTCGTAGTCGTGCAGCAGCGCCACGTCGAGGCTGCGGTCGCGCAGCGCGTCGGGCATGGCCACCGGGTCCAGCTCGGTGACCATCAGGTCCAGCGCCGGATGGTCGCGGGCGAGCGCGACCAGCGCCGCGGGCAGCAGGGTGCGCACCGCGGTCGGGAACGCGCCGATGCGCATCGTGCCGTGCAGGCCGGTGCGGGCCGCGGCCAGCGTCGCCGACGCGGCCTCCAGCGCGGCCAGCACGGTCTCGGTGTGCCGCACCAGCGCGCTGCCCGCCGGGGTGAGCGTCACGCCCCGGCCGGTGCGCTCGATCAGCGGCACACCCGCCTCCCGCTGCAGCGCGGCGAGCTGCTGCGACACCGCCGAGGGCGAGTAGGTGTGGGCCTGGGCGACCGCCGCGATGGTGCCCAGCCGGTCCAGGTCGCGCAGCAGGCGCAGGCGGCGCACGTCAAGCATCAGCTCAGCTTACTGGTTGCGTCAGGAATCGGAACTGGTCCTTCCGGAAGGGTTTCGGCAGCATGAGGGCATGACGTTGCATGGCCTCCACCTCCCGCTGATCACCCCGTTCGAGACCGACGGCACGGTCGCCCTCGGCGCGCTGGAGCGGCTGGCGCACCAGGTGCTCGACGACGGCGCGACCGGCCTCGTCGCGCTCGGCACCACCGGTGAACCGGGCTCGCTGACCACGGCCGAGAAGCAGGCCGTCGTGCAGACCGTGGCCCGGGTGTGCCGGGAGCGGTCCGCTCCGCTGACCGTCGGCGCGGCCACCGCCGACGCCCTCGCCGAGCTGGCCGACCGCACCGAGGCGGTCGCGGCGCTGACCGTGGTGCCGCCGTTCGTGCGCCCCGGCGAGGCGGGCGTGCTCGCCCACTTCGCCCGGCTGGCCGCTGCGAGCCCGGTGCCGCTGATCGTCTACGACATCCCGTACCGCACCGGCCAGTACCTGACCGCGGGCGCACTGCGCGGCCTGGCCGCCATCCCGAACGTCGCCGGGGTCAAGTACGCCGGAGGCGGGATCAACGAGGACACCATCGCGCTGATGGCCGATGCTCCGGCGGGCTTCGCGGTGCTCGGCGGCGACGACACGTTCATCTCGCCGCTGCTGGCGCTCGGCGCACACGGCGGCATCCTGTCCTCGGCACACCTGGCCACCGCGCAGTTCGCCGAGCTGATCCGGCTGTGGCAGGCCGGGGACGCGACCGCCGCCCGCGCACTGGGCCACCGGCTCGCGCCACTGTCCAAGTCGCTGTTCGCCGAGCCCAACCCGACGGTGGTCAAGGCCGCGCTGCACGCCCAGGGCCGCATCCCCACCCCGGGCGTACGCCTGCCGCTGCTCGACGCCCACCCCGACAGCACCGCCGCCGCCCTCAAGCAGCTCGCCGAGGTCGGCGGCTGACAGCGCACGGCTTCCCGCATCCGGACGGGCGCGGGAAGCCCCTAAGCTGATCCGCGTGACCCCTGCCGAGCAGTTCGCCCGCGCCAAATACGTCAGCCTGACGACCTACCGCAAGGACGGCACGCCCGTCGCCACCCCGGTCTGGCTGGCAGTCGACGGCGGCGAGCTGTTCATCGTGTCCGATGCCGACGCGTGGAAGGTCAAGCGCATCCGCCGCACGAGCCGGGTCTCCCTGACCCCCTGCGACGTCCGGGGCCGCGTCGCGTCCGGCGCCGTACCCGTGGAAGGCAGCGCCCGGGTCCTCGACGACGCCGGGACGGCGCGCGTACGCGCGCTGATCGCCCGCAAGTACCTGCTGTCCCGGCTCGGCAACTGGGCCGCGCGCGTCCTGCGTATGCCGAAGAAACCGGTCGTCGGCATCATCGTGACCTTCTGAGCGGGCTCAGGCGGTGCCGAACTGCCACTCCAGGCCGGGGATCTGCGTCCCCGCCTCGGCCATGATCGCCTCGACCTGCTCACGGCCCGCCGCCGACGGGACGGTGACCACGGCGAACTGCCGCTGCGGCGGGGCCTCGACGTAACCGCCCGCCGCCTCGAACGCCTTGGCCAGCCACGCCATCGCGTGGTCGTCCAGCGGCGGGTCGGCGTACACCTGCACGCAGTCGTTCGGGCCGCGGCGCACCACCTGGAAGCCGCTGGCCTGCAGCACCAGCACGTCACCGGCGGCCGCGCCCATGACCAGGCCTGGGCTGCCCAGCAGCTCGGCCAGCCCGCCCGGCAGCGCCCTGGCGGGCAGCACCTCCGTGATGAGCTGCCCGTCGGGCTCGGTGACGGTGAGCCGGACGTGGCCGTACTGGTCGGCGTCGTTTGCCTCGGTCATGGGCGAGATCATGCCAGCCGCCCGCCCCGGCGGGTAACCCCCGATCGCTGCAGCTTCCTGCACCCACCCTGCGGCACAACCTTTCCACAACCCGGCTTTCCTACCGTGCGGCCATGACTCGTATCGCGCGCTGGCTCAGCGCCTCAGCCCTGGCTCTCCTCGCGATGATCGTGCTGCTGCCGCAGCCCGCGTCCGCGGCGGGCAGCACGCCGTGCGGACCGCAGTGCGTGGCCATCAACCGCGACGCGGTCTGCTGGGAGAAGGAGTGGTGCGCCGTGCAGCTCGTGGTCAAGGGCACCCCGGCCGGGTCGGGGGCGGTGCTGCGATACCGCACCGCCGACGGGACCGCCGTCGCACCCGGTGACTATGTCGCGGTGCCGTCCGCGGAGATCTCGCTGCCCGCCGGAGGCTCGACCCATCTGCGGGTGTTCGTGGCCGGTGACGCGGCGCGCGAGCGCGACGAGGCGTTCGCCGTGGAGTTCCTCGACGGGGACGGCCGGGTCCTGGCCACGTCGACGGTGACCGTGCGCGACCCGGCCGCGTACTGACGGCCGCGCTCAGGCGAGGGTGTCGGCCAGCGCGTCCGCCTCAGCGGGCGCGTTGGCCTTGCGGAACAGGTCGACGGCCAGCTCCCACTGCGTGCGTGCCTCGGCCGGGTCGCCGCCGCGGTGGGCGAGCTCGCCCAGGTCGCGGGCGATGCGGGCGGCCTCGAAGTGGTCCGGGGCGAGGCCGCGCAGGGTCTGCGCCAGGCGCAGGTAACCGGCGGCGGCGACCGGGTCGTCGCGTTGCAGGTGGGTGCGGCCGAGGTTGGCCAGCGCGCACGCCTCCAGGTGCCGGTCGGCGATCTCGCGGCTGAGTTCCAGCGCCCGGCCGAACTCGTCCAGCGCGGCCCGGTGGTCGCCGCCGCGCAGGTGCACGGTGCCGATGGTGTTGCGGGTGTCGGCCTCGTGGCGGCGGTCGCCGCGGTGCCTGCGTACCGCCAGGGCCTGGCGCAGGTGGTTGAGCGCGGCGTCGAGGTCGCCCAGGGCCGCGTGGGCCTGGCCCAGGCCGCTCAGGGCCGCCGCCTCCAGCCGGGCGTTGCCCAGCTCCCGGGCGGCTGGCAGGGCGCGGGCCAGGTATTGCAGGCTCAGCTCCGCGCGTCCCATCCGGACGTACGCGTCGCCGATGTTGTTGAGCCCCAGCGCCACCCCGAGCGCGTTGCCGCGCGCCGTGTGCAGGGCCAGGGCCTGCTGGTACGCCTCCACCGCCTCGTCATGGCGGCGCAGCCCCGCATGGGCCACGGCGATGTTGTTGTGCACGTGGCCCTCGCCGCGCGCGTCCCCGCACCGGCGGGTCAGCGCCAGCGCCGCCTGGAGCACGTCGAGGGCCTCGTCGAAACGCCGCGTCATGATCAGGGCCACGCCCAGGCCGCTGCGCATCAGCCCCTCCGCGCCGGGGTCGTGGCAGCGCGCCGCGGCGGCGACCCCCCAGCGGCACAGCTCGACCCGCTCGGCCCAGTGCCCGCGCGAGTCGAAGAACCCCGTCAGCAGATACGTGAGCTGCCAGGCTGTGGCGTCGTGCCCGTGCTCGGCGGCATACCGCACGACGGCCTGCATCCCGGCGCGCTCGCCGTCGAGGAACGCCAGCGCGGCAGCCGGGTCGTCGCCGAACGGCAGCCGCGCCGGAGGGAACCGGGGTGCCGCCCGCACCCGGTCGCGGCCCGGATCGACGAGCCGGTTCGCGGCGTCGGCGACGGCCAGGTGCCAGTCGAGCAGCCGGTCGACTGCCTCGGCGCGGGCCTCGGCGGTCTCGTCGGCGTCCGCGCACTCGCGGGCGTACAGCCGCAGCAGGTCATGGCAGCGGTAGCGGTCCGGGCCGACCTCGGCGAGCAGGTGCGCCGACACCAGCTCGGCAAGCACCCGCCGCGCGGCGGGCAGCGCCAGGTCCACCACGGCGGCGGCGAGGTCGCCGGTGAACGTGGCCCCCGGATGCAGGCCGAGCAGCCGGAACAGCCGGGCCGCCGGAGCGGGCAGCGCCCGGTACGCCGAACCGAACACCGTACGCACGCCGCGGCTGTCACCCGGCACCGACAGCTCGTCGAGGCGGTCGTCGTGGACCAGTTCCGCGGCCAGCTCGGCCAGCGGGCGGCCCGGGCGGGCGGCGAGCTTCGCGGCGGCGATCCGCAGCGCCAGCGGCATACCGCCGCACAACTCGGCCAGCGCGACGGCGGCGGCCTGCTCGCGGTCGACGCGGGCCCGGCCGAGCACCCGGGCCAGCAGCGCGACGGCCGCGTGCCGGTCGAGGGCGTCGAGAGCCACGGCGTGCACCGCGTGGTGGACGGCCAGCGGGGTCGGGCGGCTGCGGCTGGTCACCAGCAGCAGGCTCGCCGCGTTCGGCGGCACCAGCGGCAGCACCTGGTCGGGTCCGGCCGCGTCGTCGAGCACGACCAGCACGCGGCGCTCGCTCAGCAGCGTCCGGTAGAGCGCGGAGCGGGCGGCGGTGTCGGCGGGGATGCGCCCGGCGGGCACACCGAGGCTGACCAGCACCTGGGCCAGCGCCTGCGCGGCGGGCAGCGCGGTCGCGGGGTCGTGGCCGCCGAGGTCGACGTACAGCTGGCCGTCGGGGAACCGGGGCACGGCCGTGTGCGCCCAGCGTACGGCGAGCGCGGTCTTGCCCATGCCACCGGGACCGGCCACGAAGCCGATACGCGGCTCGGGGCCCTCGTGTTCCATCAGCTGATCCAGTGCCGACAGTTCCTCGTCCCGGCCCGTGAAGTGCCCGGCAGCCGCAGGCAGCTCCGCAGGCACAGGCTCGACGCCGCGCGCGAGCTGCCCGCCGGGCACAGCCGTCGCCGAAGCCGACGGCAGCACGGAGCCGGCCGGGCCCCGCAGTGCCGGATCCTCGCGCAGGATCGCGGTGTGCAGTCGCTGCAGGTCCGGGCTGGGATCGGCGCCCAGCTCGTCGGCGAGGTACGCGCGCAGCCGCCGGTAGGCGTCCAGCGCCTCGGCGGGCCGCCCGCACCGGTACAGAGCCAGCATGGACAGTCCGACCAGGCGCTCGCGGTGCGGGTGGGTGACCAGGAGCCGGTCCAGCTCGCCGGTCGCGGTGCGGTGGTGGCCCAGCCGCAGCTCGGCCTCCCACAGGTCCTCCTCGGCGCACAGCCGCACCTCGTCGAGCCGGGCCGCCTCGGCGGCCGCCCAGCCCGTCGGCTCGCCGTCGGCCAGCGCGTCACCGCGCCACAACGCGAGCCCTTCGCGCAGCTCGCGGGCCGCCGCCTCGGGCGCGCCGTCGGCGAGGTGGTGGCGGGCGGCGGCCACCATGGACTCGAACAGGTGCGCGTCGACCGCCAGCGCGGGGATGTCGAGCAGGTAACCGGCATGCCGGGTGTGCAGGGCCGCGGGCAGGCCGCAGGCGTCCAGCGCCTGGCGCACCCGCGCGATGTGGCTGTGCAGCGTCTTGACCGCGGTGCGCGGCGGGTCCCAGCCCCACAGCGCGTCGATGAGGCGCGACTGGTGCACGACGGTGCCCGCGTGTACGGCCAGCACCGCGAGCAGGACCCGCTGGCGCGCTCCGGACAGCGCGGCCGGGCCGTCCCGACCCGCCGCCTCGATCGGACCGAGGATGCGTACCCCGGTCTCGCGCGCGAGCGGAGTAGCGGTCGGCGGGCGGGTGCCGGTGGCGTCCATGGCGGCCTCCGTTCCGTCGCGACACCGTCCGGGCACTGTGCGGCGTCACGTCGCCCCCAGGTTGGCAAAGCACCCGGCGCGACGGCTGCGGTCTGTCGCCATACCGTCGGTTGCGCACCGGCCCGCGACGTCAGGCGGCGAATCCAACACGATGGCCTCCATGAGCACCGCAGTCCTGCGCTGCAAGTGCGGGCAGCGTGGCAGAGCGCGGCAGCGGTGCACATCCACCGCTGGCGGCCGTGACACACGACGCATGGCCTGGGGGGTCCACCACCCGGCGGGCGAGTCCACCAGTCGGCGGAGTGTCAGCCCGGCGGCGGTTCGCCGGTGTCGTGCTCGACGTGGTCGACGCCGTCCAGGGGCTGGGCCGCTGCCACGAAGCCGTCCGCGTCGGCGCCCGCGGCGAGGGTGACCATGAAGGACTCGGGCAGGTCGGCGGCGCTGAGCGAGCCGACCAGCTCACCCGACTCCCGGTACGCCTCCCGGAACCGGGCCAGCGCCTGCTCGCGGGACTCGAACGTGAACGACGCGACCTCCGGCCGCGCCTTGAGCCAGGACTCGACGGCGGTGCGCTGCGGCCCCGTGACGTCCATGACCAGCTCCAGCCGTATCGCCGCCGCCTGCGGCGCGGGCCGTGGTTCCGGCGTCCCGTTCGCGGACGTGCCACACCCCGCCACCGCGAGCAGCGCGGCGACGAGGACCGCCACCCAGCGTGATCCCACCGCCGCAGTCTACGTCCCCACGACCGTCCACATCGACTCCTCTCACTCATCCGAGCCACCTGACCGGGACCACCTGACCCAAACCACCACCCCGCCCCACCCGCGCCCCGCCCCGCGCGTCCGCGCCCCGCCTGCGGCCCCGCCCGATCCGCAACTCTTAAAGACTTGCGGCCTCCGAGTCATTCGGAGGCCGCAAGTCTTTAAGAGTTGTCGCGGGAAGGGGCCGGAGCCCGGCGGCGGGGCCGGGCCTGAGGGGTGGGGTGGGGTTAGAACGTGGCGTCGCCGTGGTGGAGGACGGTCAGGCGCTGGGTGGGGCGGGTTAGGGCGACGTAGAGGTCGCTGTGGCCACGGGGGGATTCGGTGAGGATGCCGCCGGGGTCGGCGATGACGACGGCGTCGAACTCCAGGCCCTTGGCCTGGCGTACGTTGAGCACCACGACCTGGTCGGTCAGTTCGGTCTGCGTACCGACGCGGGCCTGGGGCACGGCCGCGGTGACGATCGCGCCGAGCTCGTCGAGCCGGCCGGTCGGGACCAGGACGCCCAGCGTGCCGTCGCCCAGCGCCGCGACCTCGCGGCGTACCTCGTCGGCCAGCCGGGCCGCCAGCTCTTCCGGGCTGACCTCGGTCAGCTGGGGGGCCTGGCCGGTGTGGCGCACCGAACGCGGCGGCTCCAGCGCCGGGTCGATCGCCTTGAGCACCTGACCGGCCAGATCCATGATCTCGGCGGGCGTACGGTAGTTGACCGTCAGCTGCGACAGCCGCCACCGGTCGGCCACGTACGGGTGCAGCACCGCGTCCCAGGACGAGGTCCCCGCCGGGTCCCCGGTCTGCGCGACGTCGCCGACGATGGTCATCGACCGGCTGGGGCAGCGCCGCATCAGCAGCCGCCACGCCATCGGCGACAGCTCCTGCGCCTCGTCGACGATGACGTGCCCGAACGCCCAGCGGCGGTCGGCGGCGGCCCGCTCGGCGGCGGTCAGCCGGTTCGCGTCCTCCTGGCGTTCGCCGAGTTCCATCGCGCCGAGCACGTCGGCGGCGGTGAGGATCTCGGGGTCGATCTCGTCCTCCAGGTCGATGGAGCGTGATCCGTGCAGGATCTCCAGGGCTCCCTCGGCGTACGCCAGCCGCTGCCGACGGCGGCGCTCGGCCAGTTCCTCGGCGTCGCGGTCGTCCTCGCCGAGCAGTTCGGCGGCCTCGTCGAGCAGCGGCGCGTCGGCGGCGGTCCACCCGGCGTCGCGGTCACGGCGCAGCAGCCCCTGCTCGTGCTCGGTGAGCATGGTCGCGGCCGAGGCGATGCGGGCCTCGCTCGCGTACAGGTCGCCCAGCAGCCGCTGCGGGGTCAGCACCGGCCACAGCCAGTCCAGCACCGTCTGCACGTTCGGGTCGGCCTGCAGTTCCCGGCGCAGCTCGGCGAGGTCGGCGGCGTCGAGCAGCTGCGGGTCGCCGGGGGCGTCGTCGCCGCCGAGCGGGTCGTCGGCGTACGGGTCGGTGCCGATCCGGTCGGCGAGCTGCGCCGACAGGGCGTGGATCATCTCGACGTCGAACAGCGGCCGGGCCAGGTTGTGCGGCTTGCCGCTGCGCCGGGCCACGTCGCGGGCGGCCTCGCAGGCGGCCCGGTCCAGCACCAGCGGCTCGCGGTCGAACTCGACCTCGACGGTGTCGTCGGGCACGCGCTGCCGGTCGCGTACCGCGGCGGCCAGCACCTCGGCCATCACCGCCCGGCCCTTGACCTCGGCGGTCTCGTCCGGCTCGACGCCGGTGGCGGTGACACCGGGGAACAGCCCGCCGACGGTGCGCAGCACCACCCCGGTCTCGGCCAGCGACGGCAGCACCTGGGAGATGTACTTCAGGAACGTCGTGTTCGGGCCGACCACCAGCACCGCCCGGCTCTGCAGCTCCTTGCGGTACGTGTACAGCAGGTAGGCCGCCCGGTGCAGGGCGACGGCGGTCTTGCCGGTGCCGGGGCCGCCCTGCACCACCATGATCCCGTTGAGGTCGGCGCGGATGATGTGGTCCTGCTCGGCCTGGATGGTCTCGACGATGTCGCGCATGCGGCCGGTGCGGCCCGCGTCCATCGCCGCGAACAGCGCGGCCTCGCTGGTCAGCCCCTCGTGGTGGGGCGTGGTCGCGGCGGCGTCGGCCAGGTCGAGCACCTCGTCGTCGAGGGCGGTGACGGTGCGCTCGCTGGTGCGGATGTGCCGCCGCCGCCGCACTCCCTGCGGCGAGGCGGCGGTGGCCAGGTAGAACGGCCGGGAGGCGGGAGCCCGCCAGTCGACCAGCAGCGGCTCGTACTCGGCGGTCTCGTCGAAGATGCCGATGCGCCCGATGTAGCGCGCGCCCTCCTCGGCCAGGTCCAGCCGGCCGAAGCACAGCCCGCTCTCGACCGCGCCGAGCGAGGCCCGCTGGTCGGCGTAGAGGGCGACCGTCGACTCGCGCTGCGAGCGTTCCTGCTGGGTGCCGCCTGTCTGGAGCAGCGCCTGCGACAGCCGCCGCTCGGCCTGTTCACGCAGGTTGTCGAGGCGGCGGTACAGGTCGGTGACGTACTCCTGCTCGTGGTGAATCTCGTCGGCGACGTCGCTTGACAAACCTGGCTCCTTCGGGTCTATACTGAAGCCCGAACGGACGCTTTCAGCGTGCCGTTCTTTTTTGTGCTCGAATCGCCAAAGATACCGCACCGTCGGGCCACGGCGCAGCCGGGTGGATCATGTTGCGGGCAGGCCGCCCGTCTTCGGGTCTCGTGCGGTCAGGCAGTAGACGCCTCCGGCGGGGTCGCGCATGACGGCCCAGCGCGCGCCGTCGGCGACATGTACGGCCCCACACTTCTCGTGCCAGGCCCGCACCGCTTCGATGTCCGAGCAGGCCAGGTCGAGGTGCGCCGAGGTCGGCCGCTCCTGCTGGAGGCGCTGCAGCAGGATGCGCACCGGCAGCTCGGCGGGCGGCGCGACGACATGGAACTCCGGCCGCGAGCCGAACGCGGAGTCCCAGCCGGTCAGCTCCGCCCAGAAGGCGACCTCCGCGTCGTACGCGGCCGGGCCGACGTCGATGCAGACCTGGTCGAGGCGGCTGAGCGCGCCGTCGGGCGTGGTGTGCGCCATCGGGCGGCGGAACTCGTCCTGCCACGCCACCGCGCAGAACAGCAGCCCGCCAGGCGAGCGCAGCACCGGGTGACCCCGGTCCGCGACCTGCTCCGCGCCCAGTGCCATCGCCCGCGCGGCCAGGGTCGCCGGGTCGTCGACGCACAGGTCCAGGTGCGCGCCGCCGTCGCCGTCGACCGCCTGGAGCTTGACGCACGCGTCGGCCGCGCCGATCGGCAGCAGCGACGCGAACTCGCCGTGCCCGCCCCGGCGCGCGGTCAGGTGCGTGCCGGTCGCCCGGGACCAGAATGACGCCGCCTCGGTGAACGCGTCAGCGGGCCGGTCGATGAACGCGTACGTCCAGCGGATCACTTCATCTCCTCGCCGTGTCGATCTGCCGAGCGTAAGGCGTGGCAGGCCGCAGGGCCGCACGACGCGGCGGAGTCCGTCACGAGCACTCGCGTCGATGGTAAGGCCGCGGCGGGCATCCCGATCCGGGAGGTCACCCGGCTACGGCGGCGCTCTCGGGCGGTCCGGTCCGGACGGCGCGCAGCGCGTCGGGCAGTGCCGTCACCGCGAGGGTGAGCAGCGACAGCGCGATTCCGGCCACCGTCACCACCAGGGGCGCGGAGATGTCGGTGTCCGCGCCGTTGACCGGCGGATTGTCGGCCAGCCGGGTGAGCAGGCTCCCTACGACCATGCCGCCGAAGATCAGCGCCACGAACGCGGCGGCGGCCCCGACGGCGCTGACAGCGGCCACGGCGACCAGCCCGCCGACGCCGCGGACGCGCGGCGCGGCGACCGCCGTCATCGCTGCGACGACGGCGACCGGCAGCGCGTAGACGAAGACGCTCGGGTAGGCGCTGCTGCTCTCGCCGACCACGAGGCACAGCCCCGCCGCGACGGAGACCAGCCCGAAGCCCAGCGCGACGGCGGGGCGAGCCGCCGGACGGCCGACGGTGACGGCCGCGAGCAGCGCGAACAGCGCCCACAACGCGATCTTCAGCGCGGTCATCTCGGCCTCGACCCGGACCTCCGTGGGGGTGGTCTGCTCGGTCCACGGGGTGACCACGAGCAGCGAGGCCGCGGCGAGCACCGCGAGTGTTCCGGCCACCACGTGCCGCAGCGCGGGCCCGCCGGGCTCGGCGCGCGACAGCCGGGCCGCGATGAACGCGACGGCAGCCAGGTACGCCACCGCGGCGGCCGCCAGCACGAACGCGGTGTCGCCGCCGTGCACGTCGGCCCGGTCGAGCAGCACGTCGGCGGTCAGCCAGCCGCCCGCAGCGACAGCCGCCATGGCGACGGCTCGTGAGGACGTGCGGCAGAGCACGATGATCGCGGCGACCGCCAGCAGGATGGCCAGCTGGCGCAGCTCGCGGGGCCAGTAGGTGTTGTTGGAGGCGGTCTGCTGCACCAGCCCGCCGACCTCCGGCAGCACGCCGAAGGGGTCGGCCGTGCCTCCGGAGTCGCTGAACCACACGCCGGCAGGTTCCATGATCGGCTGGTAGACGGCTGAGCTGATCGCCCAGGTCACGGCCCCGACCAGACCGGCCAGCCCGCCCGTGGCGGCACGCCAGGAGATACGCATCGTCACATCGTGGACCATCCGGGGCCGCAGGGGAACAACCCTCGGCTATGGACGGTGGCGGCGGGCGTCGCGCCCGCCGCCACCGGCCGGGGCCTAGCCGAACACCCCGATCACCTGGAAGTCCGACAGCTGCGCCGCGGGCCAGCCCGTGTTCGCGGTGAAGGTCAGCCGGACGTGACGGGCGGTCGTGGTCGCGGGCAGGGTGATCGTCACCGTGTTGCCCGCCGGGTTGAACTGGTATGCCGCCGAGCCCACGATCGTGGTGAACGTCGACCCGTTGGCGCTGCCCAGCACGGACAGCGTCTGGGTGCGGGCACCCCACGCCGACGGCAGTTTCAGCACGACCGAACTGAGCGTGGCGGAACCACCCAGGTCGACGGTGATCGACTGCGGGAAGGCGCTGTTGGGGCTCTCCCAGTACGAGTTCGCGTCACCGTCGACCGTGTTGCCGGGCACGTAGTTCTGCACGTGGCTCGCCGTCACCGGCTTGCCCAGCGCCAGGTTGGAGCTGGTCGCCGTGGTGCCGGTGCCGGTCAGCGCGACGGACAGTGTCGGGTTCGACGCGCTGCTGGCCACGGTCAGCGTGCCGGTCTTCGCGCCCGCGGTAGCGGGGTTGAAGGCGACCGTCACCGTGCAGTTCGCCCCGGGCGCGAGCGCCGACCCGCAGCCGTTGGCCGACAGGGTGAACCCGGTCCCGGACACGGTTACTGACGAGATCGAGGCGGTGGTGCCGCCGGTGTTGCCGATCTGCGTCGTACGGGTGACCGTGCTGCCCACGGTCGTGTTCGGGAACGCGATGCTGGTCGGGTTGGCGGCCAGCGTGGCCGGGGTCTGCACCGTGGTGCCGGTCCCGGTCAGGCTGACGGTCAGGGACGGGTTGGACGCGTTGCTGGCCACGGTCAGCGTGCCGCTCTTCGCCCCGGCCGAGGTCGGGCTGAAGGTGACCGTGACCGTGCAGGACGCCCCGGCGTTCAGGGTGCCCACGCAGCCGCTCGCGGCGAACTGGCTCGACGCCGACACCGCCGAGATGACCGCCGCGGTGCCGCCTGTGTTGGTGACGGTCACCGCCGAGCCGCCGCTGGTCGTACCCACATTCTGGTTGCCGAACGCGACCGAGCCGGGGTTCGCGGCCAGCACGGCCGGGCCGGGCTGCCCGCCGCCGCCGAAGATCTGCAGCTCGGAGAGCTGCCCGGCGGGCCAGCCGGTGTTCGCGGTGATGGTCACCCGCAGGTAGCGCACTGACGCCGCGGTGAACGTCGCGGTCGCCGTGTTGCCGGTGGCCGGGTCGAACTGGTAACCCGCCGACGCCTTCAGCGTGCTGAAGTTCGTGCCGTCGGTGCTGCCGGTGATCGACAGCGTCTGGGTGCGGGCACCCCATGCCGCCGGCGGCGGCAGCTTCAGCGTCACCGAGCCGACCTGCTTGGCGCTGCCCAGGTCGGCCTGCAGCCACTGCGGGAACGCGTTGTTGTTGGACTCCCAGTAGCTGCCGGTGTTGTCGTCGTTGGCGGCCGAGGCGGGGAAACCGCCGTTGGCGGTGCTGGCCGACATCGCCGCGCCGATGGCGAGGTTGGTGGTGCTGCTGACCCCGGTGCCGGTCAGCGACACCGCCAGCGGCTGCGCGGTGGTCGCGTTGGCCACCGACAGCGTGCCGCTCTGCGCCCCGGCCGAGGTGGGCGCGAACCGCACGCTCACCGTGCAGGACGCCCCGGCGGCCAGCGAGCTGCCGCAGGTGTTCGTCTGCGTGTACTGGCCGGAGACGGTGATCGCGCTGATGCTCGCCGCCGCCGTGCCCGGGTTGCTCACCGTGACGGTCTGCGCCGCCGTGGTGGTGCCGACGTTCGCCGAGCCGAAGGCCAGGCTGCCCGGCGTGATCTGCAACTGCGAGCCGTCGGCGACGCCCTGGCCGATGAAGTCGACCCAGTTCACGTTGAAGATCGAACCCTGGCCGGTGTCGCCGACCGGGTTCTTCGCGACCAGGTACAGCGGCCCGGTCGCCGTGCTCGCCGACAGCGTCGCGGTGACGTCGGCGAACGTCTGCCAGCCGCCGGTGCCGCCGAACGTGGCGGTGCCGAGCAGAGTGCCGTTGGGCGCGCCGGTGCGCACCTCGATGCGGCCGCCGGAACCGGGCGAGGCCACCCGGAAGCGCGCCGAGGTGATGTTGCGCAGGTTCACCGGGCTGTACGACCAGTAGTCGCCGTCCTCGATGAAGCCGATGTTCTGGAAGCCGCCCGCCGCGTCGGTGGTCGTCTCCCGCTGCACGCCCGGGTCGCCGCCGCCGATCGCGCCCGGCGCGCGGCCGGTGCTGTTGAAGAACTCGGCCTGCTTGTGCTTGGGCTGCAGCTTGATCGTGGCCCGGCCGGTCTGCGGCGCGGCGCCGCCCCCGCCCAGGTCGGTGTAGCTGGCCTCGATCACGGCGAAGATGTCCGCGTCGTCACCGTGGCCGGTGCCCATCGAGGTCTGGATCACCCCGGTGCATCCGGTGTATCCCTGCAGCGGGTGCGCGTGCGCGTCGTGACCCAGGTAGTACTGCACGTTGACCCGCGAGCAGTTGATCGTGCCGTCCTCCGGGTCGGTCACCGTCACCGTGAAGCGCACCTGGTCACCCCAGGCGAAGAAGCCGCCGTCGGCCGGGGCGGTCAACGTGACCGTCGGCGCGGTGTTGCCCACGGTGATCGGCACGTTGGCCACGGCGGTACGCCCGCCGGGGTCGCGCACGGTGAGCTGGGCGTTGAAGTTGCCCGCCGTAGCGTACGTGTGCGACGGGTTGGCCGCGGTCGAGGTGCCGCCGTCGCCGAACGTCCACGCGTACGTGATCGGCTGCCCGGCCGGGTCACGCGAGCCCGCGCTGGAGAACTGCACGGTCAGCGGCACCCCGCCCGAGGTCGGGTTGCCCGAGGCGACCGCGATCGGGTTCTGGTCCCCGGCGATGTAGTCGATCCGGTAGACGCCGGAGTCGGCGTTGTTGCCGCCGAAGCCGGTGCCCCACTCGATCAGGTACATCGCGCCGTCGGGCCCGAACTCCAGGTCCATCGGCCGCAGGAAGCTCATCGAGCCGAACAGCTGGTTGATGTCGACCAGCTGCTTGCCGTTCGGGGTGACCTGCATCGTGTACAGCTTGTTCTGGTTCCACTCGCCGAAGATCGCCTTGCCGTCGAAGTACTGCGGCCACTTGCGGTCCGACGTCGACGCCGCGTTGTACCGGTAGACCGGCCCGCCCATCGGCGCACCGCCGCCGCCGATCTCGGCGAACAGCGGGTTGCCGCCGTAGTCGTAGTCGACCGTGGCGGGCTGCGCGGGCGGCAGGTTGGTCAGGCCGGTGTTGTTCGGCGAGTTGTTCACCGGTGCGGAGCAGTTGTACTTCGCCCCGGCGGGTCCCGACGGGAACGTGTAGTCGTTGTAGGCGTAGTTCGCCCCGATGCAGTACGGCCAGCCGTAGTTGCCCGCCTGCCCGACGATGTTCCACTCCACGGTGCCCTCGGGGCCCCGGTTCGGGTCGTTCGCGCCCGCGTCGGGGCCGTAGTCGGCGACGTACAGCGTGTTGGTCGCCGGGTCGGTGCCGATCCGGAACGGGTTGCGGAAGCCCATCGCGTAGATCTCGGGCCGGGTCAGCGCGGTGCCCGGCGCGAACAGGTTCCCGCTCGGGATCGTGTACGTCCCGTCGGCCTGCGGCTTGATCCGCAGCACCTTGCCGCGCAGGTCGTTGGTGTTGCCCGAGCTCTTCTGCGAGTCGAAGTCCGACCGGCCCGCGCCCTCGTCCAGCGGCGCGAAGCCGTTCGACTCGAACGGGTTGGTGTTGTCGCCGGTGGCCAGGTAGAGGTTGCCCGCCGCGTCGAAGGTCATCGAGCCGCCCGCGTGGCAGCACGTGTTGCGCTGCGTCGCGACCTGGACCAGCACCTTCTCCGTCGCCGTGCTGATCGTGTCACCGGAGACGGTGAACCGCGACAGCTGGTTGCGGGCCGAGCCGGTGGTGGGGGAGTAGTAGAGGTAGATGAAACCGTTGCTCGCGAAGCCCGGGTCCAGGCGCATGCCGAGCAGGCCGTCCTCGTTGCCGGTGAACACCGGCAGGGTCAGCGCGGTCACCGTGGTGCCGGTGCTCGGCTTGATGATCTGGACGCGGCCGTCGCGCTCGATGTAGAAGACCCGGCCGTCGGCGGCCACGTCGAGTTCCATCGGGTTGCTGGTGTTGCTGTCCAGGCTCACCTTCTGGAAGCTGGCCGCGCTGGTCGCGGTGCAGTCGCCCGCGACCTGGCCCGCAGCCGTGCGGATGCCGCCGAGCAGGTGGTTGAGGAAGTTCGTGTCGGTGTACGCCGCCGCGGTGTGCCCGAGCGCGGTGTACCAGGACCGGCCGCCGTCGTACGGCTTGCACCAGGCCACCGGGTGGTCCGCGCCCATCGCCGAGCCGCCCGGGGCGTAGCTGCGCTCGTCGAGGCTCGCCAGCACGTGCGCATTCGTCCGAGGATTCGTCTGGAACGAGTACCACTCGTCGAACCGCGACCACAGCGGCGGCAGGCCCGCCGTCGACGGGTGCGCCGGGTCCTCGACCTTCACCGTGGCGGTCTGCTCAGCGGGATGGCTGGAGAAGTACGCGCCGACCAGGTTGCCGTACCAGGACCAGCCGTATTCGGTGTCGGAGGCGGCGTGCACGCCCGCGTAGCCGCCGCCCGCGCGGATGTAGCGCTCGAACGCGGACTGCTGGGTGGCGTCGAGCACGTCGCCGGTCGTCGACAGGAACACCACCGCGGCGTATTTGGCCAGGTTGGTGTCGTTGAACGCGGTGGCGTCCTCGGTCGCGTCGACGGTGAAGCCGTTCGCGGTGCCGAGGTTGCGGATGGCGGTGATCCCGGCCGGGATCGTGTCGTGGCGGAACCCGGCGGTCTTGGAGAAGACCAGCACCGAGAACGGGGCCGCGTCGGCGCGTTGCGGCGCGGCCAGCAGGCCCGCGGCCGCGGCCAGCACGACTACGGCCAGCAGGCGCAACAGCCTGGTCAGGGGTGGATGCAGGGACGATGACGCGAGGGGCATGGACGGTCTCCTCGTCGGAAATGGACGGCGGAAACCCCTGGCGCGGGTGAGCGGCCCCGGAGGGGAGCGGTGCGGTGGAGCAGGGTGCGGCAGAGCCGTTGCGGCGCATGGATTGCACCGATGTTTCGAGGCAGTCACAAATTTGCACCCATGACGCTGATGCTGTCAACGCGTGGCGCAAAAATTGCATGTGCCACGTCGAGATCCTGGAGTAAGCCGCGCGTGTCCGCAGCGCCGTCGACCGCCGGGCCGCTACCGTCGGCCGGTGAGGCCGATCATGGACTGCAACGTGCATCTGTGGGACCAGCGCGACGACCCGGTGGGCTGGCTCGCCGACCGCACCGCGGTACGGGACCTGCTCGGCGACTACGACAGCCTGCCCGAGGTCTACCCGCTGGCCGACTACCGCGCCGAGACCGCCGCGTACCCGGTGCGCGGGGTGGTCTGGTCCGACGCGGGCAGCGCCGACCCGCTGCACGCCGCCGCCTGGGTCCAGCGCCAGGCAGACGGGCAGGCCCCGGGCGCGGCCGAGCCGCCCGCCACCGGAGCGCGGCGCGATACCGCCGGGCCGGGCCTGGACGTGCTGCTGGTGACACTCGCCGATCCCGCGTCGGCGGGCTGGCCCGGGTTCCTGCGCAGTTTCGCCGAACTGCCCGCCGCCGCCGGGGTGCGCATCCGGCTCGTCAGCGGGCTGGGCGGCGGCACGGTCCTGGCCGGGGACGCCGTCGCCCACCTGCGGCTGATGGCCGAGCACGGCCTCACCCTCACCGTCGAGGCCACCGCCGACCAGCTCGGCGAGGTGGCGCGGCTCGCCCGCGAGCTGCCGGAGGTCCGGGTGGTGCTGGACCACTTCGGCTGGCCCACCGACCTCACCGCCGCCGGTTCACGCGCGCACGCGGCACGGCTGGCCGAGGTGGCCGCCGCGCCGAACACCGCCACCCGCGTCGACGCGCTCGGCACGATCTTCGGCGACTGGACCGCCGACCGCGTACGCCCCTGGCTGCTCGGGGCCCTGGACGCGTTCGGCCCGAGCCGGTGCATGCTCGGCTCGGACCTGCCCATCGAGCGCCTGCGCGGCGGCTTCACCCACCTGTACGACGCCTACGAGCAGGTCTTCACCGGGTGCACCGAACCCGAACGCGAAGACCTCTGGCACGACACGGCCCGCCGCTGGTACGGCGGCTGAGACGGGTCGCGGGCGGCGTCCTGAGGGAGCGCCGCCCGCGTCGGTGATCGCGACCGGTCAGTGGCCGGGCAGCAGGGACGAGTAGACGCGCTCCAGCACGTCGGCCTGGTGCTGCCAGGTCCAGCCGTCGAGCAGGCCCGGCTTGTCGTAGACGGCCCGGTAGCGCTCCGGGTCGGCCAGTACGGCCCTGGCTGCCCGTACGAAGTCGGCCACGTCGTCGGCGCGGAACACCTCGCCCTGCCCCGTGCTGCGTACGGTCGCCGCGAGGGTGCGCACGTCACTGCCCACGATCGGCAGGCGGGCGTGGGAGTACTCGAAGAATTTGGTGGCCAGCGACATCTCGTGGTTGAGGTGGTGCCGGATCGGCATCACGCCCAGATCGGCCGTGGCCAGCAGCGGCACGACCCGGTCGTGCTGGACGTAGCTCATCAGGTGGATGCGGTCGGCGACGCCCAGCTCGGCGGCCCGTTGCTTCAGCGCCGTCGCGTACGGCCCGTCCGGCTGGTTGATGATCATCGCGAGGTGCAGGCCGGGCAGCTGCGGCAGGCCCTCGATGACCAGGCCCAGGCCGCGCTGCGGCGACGCCGCCCCGCTGTAGACCATCAGCGGCACGTCCGGGCCGATGCCGCACAGCTCCCGCAGCGTCGGGCCGGCCGGTCCGGGATCGTGGCTGACCTCGGGCGCGTTGAGCACCACCGCCGGGGTGACCGGCAGCCGGTGGTCGCGCTGCAGCCGGGCCGCGATCTCGTCGGACACCGTGATCACCGCGTCGGCGACCGGGGCGTACTCGCGCTCGTAGGCCAGGTGCGCGGGCAGCCAGCGGGCGTGGTCGCGATACGGGATCACGCCGGGCAGGTACTCGTGGGCGTCCCAGACCAGCTTGACGTCACGCCCCCGGTCCCGGCCGCGCTGCACCGCGCGGGCCCCGACGCCCAGCATCCGGAAGTCGTTGGCGTGCACCAGGTCCGGGTCCAGCTCGTCGATGACCTTGCCGAAAGCGGCCTCGAAGCTCCACAGGTCCGGCTCCAGGCGCCGCCACGACTTGTCGCCGAGCTTGCGCTGCCAGTACCAGACCAGGGCCACGTCGACCGGCTTGCGCGCGTGCTTGACCGGGCCCGGCATGGCCGTGCGCACCCGTCGCAGGACGGCCTTGGCACCGCCGCCGCCACCTCCGGTGCCGCCACCCGAGCCGCCGCCGACCACGATCAGTCGCACCTGTGCGCCGCCGAGCTGCCACTGCTGGGGCTCGTCGGTCGGAGAACGGCCGATCAGGGTCACGTCCCAGCCGGCCTCCGCCGCGGAGATCGCCTGCTTCTGCACGCGGGAGTCGCCGTGGACCCCGGTGTCGACGATCATGACGACACGGCCGCGGCCGCGACGTTCGACTCCCACTGGTCCGCCTCTCTGGGTGCTGCCGGTTCGAGCGCAGCCCGTGGACCGCTGCGGTCCGCTCCTGATCTACGCGTGCTGCGGGCTTATTGTTACCGTAGTCGCCAGCAAGCCGCACCCGGGTGTCTCCACACGAACCCCGGCACCCCTGCCGAGCGCTGGAGGCGAATACGTGACCCCTGACGTGAGTGTCATCGTCCCGGTGTACAACACGATGCCTTACCTGCGGCGCTGCATGGAATCGCTGGTCAAGCAGACCATCGGCCTGGACCGGCTGGAGATCGTCGCGGTCGACGACGGCTCCACCGACGGCAGCGACCGGGAGCTGGCCCGCTTCGCCGAGCGCTACCCCGGGACCGTGCGCGTGGTGCGCCAGCCGAACTCAGGCGGCCCCGCCAGCCCCTGCAACAACGGCCTGGGCCTGGCCACCGGGCGCTTCGTCTTCTTCGTCGGAGCCGACGACTACCTCGGCCCCGAGGCGCTGGAACGGATGGTCGACGCCGCCGACCGGTACGGCGCCGAGGTCGTGCTCGGCAAGACCGTCGGCGTCAACAGCCGCTTCATCTACCAGCAGGTCTTCGCCCGCAACGAGGCCGACATCAGCTTCGCCGGGTCGGGGCTGCCCTGGTCGCTGGCCAACATCAAATTGTTCTCCCGCGACCTGATCGAGCGCCACGGCATCCGTTACCCCGAGGACATGCCGATCGGCAGCGACTTCCCGTTCACGCTGGACGCCTGCTACCGGGCGTCGCGGATCTCGGTCGTCGCCGACTACGACTGCTACTACGCGGTGCGGCGGCTCAACGCCCAGAACGTCACCCACCTGAGCAACGCCGCCGACCGGCTGTACTGCCTGCGCCGCCTGGTCGACTTCACGGTCGGGCTGATGGCGCCCGGCAAGGACCGCGACGCCGTGCTGTCCCGGCTGTTCGCGCTGGAGGTCGCCGTCGTGCTGCGCGACGACCTGCTCACCGTCGACCGCTCGGTGCAGGAGGCGGTGCACGCCTGCGTACGCGAGCTGGCCGACCGGCACCTGACCGCCGAGACCGGCGCGGAGCTGGAGGTCGAGACCCGGCTGCGCATCGCCGTCGTGCAGGCGGGCGGCGTCGACGACCTGCTCGCCGTGATCCGCCAGGACGTCGATCAGGGCATCGCCCCGATCGTCGTCGAAGGCGACCGCTGGTACGCCGCCTACCCCGGATTCCGTACCCCCGGCTCGGCGCTGCCCGACGAGACCTTCGAGATCACCGCGCACGCGGCAGGCTGGGCCGCGAAGCTCGACGCCACCCAGGCGGTGTGGCGGCGCGGCGCGGACGGCGCGACGGTGCTGGCCATCACGGCCCGCAGCCCGCTGTCCGAGCTCGCCGCGCACGGCGAGATCAGCGTCCGCGCCGAGGACCTGACCGCGCCGGTCCAGATCACCGAGACAAGCCCGGCGACCGTGGTCGAGGCCGAGTTCACCGTCGCCGACGTGATCGCCGCCAGCGCGCTGAGCGGCCAGCGCCGCTCGGTCCGGGTCCACGTGCACGCCCGCGGCCAGGAGGGCTCCGCCCCCCTGCGCGCCGCCGGCCTGCGCCTGCCCCGCCCCCTCATCTGGCGCCGTGGCCTGCGCGTATACGCCATCACCCCCGCCAAGGACCCCTCCGGCCGCCTCATGCTCTCGGTCGTCCCGATGACCCCCGGCCGCATCCTCGCCCGCCTCGCCCGCCGCCACTGACCCCACCCGCCCCCGCCCCACCCGCCCC
>NZ_JAAOTJ010000013.1 GCF_011297335.1 Catellatospora methionotrophica
GCGGGGAGCTCGGCGCGGGGTGGGGTGTTGGGTGGGTGGGGTGAGGGGCTGGGTGGGTGGGTCAGTCGCGAGGGCGTGGGGAGGGGCGGCGGCGCAGGGCGGCGACGGCGCCGGCAGCCTGGGCCCGCAGGCGGGTGCCCTCCAGACGGCGGGACAGCGCGGCGGCCAGCCACAGCGCGCCCGCGCCGAGCAGCAGCACGGTGAGGCCGGTCAGCACCAGCGTCGCCGTGGACGGACCCGTAGTGCCGGTGCGTGGCAGCTCGTCGTCACCGCCGCCGTCGTGGTCGTCACCGTCGTCGTCACCGTCATCGCCGCCGTCGTCACCGTCGTCGGTCTGGAAGGTGCCCGAGACGCCGGTCGACGGGGCCGCCGACTCCGTAGGGCCGTCGGAGGGCCACTGGGAGGGCGCCTCGCTGGGGATCGCGGAGGGGCTGTGCGAGCCGTAGCCGCGGTGCTTGCCCCGGTCGTCGGGGCCTGCGGCGGAGTAGCCGGGCGCGACGAACAGGAACATCACGGAGGCCACCACCATCGCGGTGACCGCGGTCGCGAGGGCGGCGAGGCAGGCCAGACGGGACTGCTCTCGGGACATGCGCATGGGTGAGTCCTTCTCTGGCCGTCCGGGCGGGCGGCGGGTAGGAGGGCTGGCCGGGCGGCGGCACCACATGGTCAACGCGGATGTACCCGACCGGATACGCATGAGCTGGGCATACACGATCTAACGGGCATGCGGGATCGCGTTTCCCGGCCGGTGCCCACCCCGTTGACCCCGCAGAGCGAGAGGCACGGGTGATGACGGAACCAGTGATGACGGCGCGACGCCGCCTGCGCGCCGGGCCCGCCCTGGCGGCCGCCGCCGGGCTGACCGGTCTGGGGCTGGCCGTCTGGTGGGCGACCGGTGACGGCGGTGGTGCGGCGGGCCTGCCCGTCGAGGAGCACGAGCACGGGGTGCTGCTGGGGCGGCTGAGCGCCGAGTTCGCCGCGCTGGTCGGGCGGCAGGAGCTGACGCCGGGGTTCGCGCTGCTGGCCATGGCGGTCGCGCTGGCGCTCGGCGCGGGCCACGCGCTGGCTCCGGGGCACGGCAAGCTGCTGATGGCGACGTACCTGGTCAACGAGCGGGGGTCGCTGCGGCAGGCGGTGTCGGTGGCGGGGACGGTGGCGCTCACCCATACCGCCGGGGTCCTGATGTTGGGGGTGGTGCTGGCCGCCGGGCTGCACTTCGTCCCGCACCGGGTCTACACGCTGCTGACCGTGCTGAGCGGCGCGCTGGTGGTCTCGGTGGGGCTGTCGCTGCTGCGCCGGGCCTGGCGCGACCGCGACGGCGGGCACGCGGGGCACGGGCACGAGGACTGTGCCGGGCACGGGCAGCGGCGGCCGGGCGGCCGGGGGATCGTCGCGATGGGACTGGCGGGTGGGCTGATGCCGAGCCCGTCGGCGGTGGTGGTGCTGCTGGGCGCGGTGGCGCTGGGGCGGGCCTGGTACGGGGTGCTGCTGGTGGTGGCGTACGGGGCGGGCATGGCGGTGTCGCTGCTCGGCCTCGGCCTGCTGCTGACCCGGCTGCGCGACCGCCTCGACCGGGTGCCGCGCGCCTGGCTGTCGCACCGCGCCTGGCGGCTGTTGCCGCTGGTCACGTCGTCGGCGGTGATCGTGGTCGGGGTCGGCGTGGCGACGAGCGCGCTGCTGGCCTGACCGTCGGGTGTGGAGCTTCATCAATCTGGCATGGACATTAACAGTTAAGAGAGTTAATAATCAGGGCCATCCATCCTTGAGGAGGGCCCGTGACCAGAAGACCACTTGCCATATCCGCCGCCCTGTCACTGCTGGTCGCGGTCGGCGTCCTCGCCGTCGCCACCCCGGCCTCGGCGGCCAACCTGCTGGCCAACCCCGGTTTCGAGACCGGCACGCTGTCCCCGTGGAGCTGCACCGGCGGCCTCGGCTCCGTGGTGGGCACCCCGGTGCGTTCCGGCACCAAGGCGCTGCAGGCGGCGGCGTCGGCGTCGGACAACGCCAAGTGCAGCCAGACCGTCGCGGTGCAGCCGAACACGGCGTACGCGCTGACCGGCTGGGTGCGCGGCAACTACGTCTACCTCGGCGTCGACGGCGGCGCGTCCACCTGGACCCCCGGTGCGGCCGCGTACACGCAGCTCACCGTCAACTTCACCACCGGCGCGTCGCAGACCAGCGTGGTCGTCTACACGCACGGCTGGTACGGCCAGGGCACCTACTTCGCCGACGACGTCAGCCTCGACGGCCCCGGCGGCACGGGCGTGCCCGGTGTGCCCGGCAACCCGTCGGTCGGCACGATCACCAACAGCTCGATCGCCCTGTCGTGGGGCGCGTCCAGCGGGACCGTCACCGGCTACCGGGTGTACGAGGGCACGACCGTGCGGGCGACCGTCACCGGCACCTCGACGACGATCACCGGTCTGGCGACGTGCTCGGCGCACAGCTACACGGTCGCGGCATACAACGCCACCGGCGAGTCCGCCAAGACGTCGGCGGCGACCGCCACCACCACCGGCTGCACCTCGGTGCCGCCGACCCCGGGCGGCCTGACCGTCGGCACGATCGCCAACACGTCGATCGCGCTGTCCTGGAACGCGTCCTCGGGCGCGACCGGCTACCGGGTGTACGAGGGCACGACCGTGCGGGCGACCGTCACCGGCACCTCGACGACGATCACCGGCCTGGCCGCGTGCTCGGCGCACACCTACACGGTCGCCGCGTACAACGCCTCCGGCGAGTCCGCCAAGAGCGGCGGGGTAAGCGCGACGACCACGGGCTGCACCACGGTCCCGGCGACGCCGAGCGGCCTGACGGTCACCGGCACGACCAACACCGCCGTGTCGCTGTCCTGGTCGGCGTCGTCCGGCGCGACCGGCTACCGCGTGTACGAGGGCTCCACCCAGGTCGCCTCCGGCAGCGGCACCACGGCCACGATCAGCGGCCTGGGCACCTGCTCGGCGCACGCGTACACGGTCGCGGCGTACAACGCCTCCGGCGAGTCGGCCAAGTCCGGTGCGGTCAGCGCGACCACCACGGGCTGCGTCAACACCGGGCTGCCCAAGCACGCGCTCATCGGCTACCTGCACGCCAGCTTCGCCAACGGGTCCGGGTACATGCGGATGGCCGACGTGCCGTCCTCGTGGGACATCATCAACCTGGCCTTCGGCGAGCCGACCTCGGCGACCTCGGGTGACATCCGGTTCCGGCAGTGCCCGGTCGCCGAGTGCCCCAATGTGGAGAGCGAGGCCGACTTCATCGCCGCCATCCGGGCCAAGCAGGCCCAGGGCAAGAAGGTGCTGATCTCCATCGGCGGCGCGAACGGGCAGGTCCAGCTCACCTCGACCGCCGCCCGGGACACGTTCGTCAGCTCGGTCAGCGCCATCATCGACAAGTACGGCCTGAACGGCCTCGACATCGACTTCGAGGGCCACTCGCTGTACCTCAACGCCGGTGACGGCGACATCCGCAACCCCACCACCCCGGTCGTGGTCAACCTGATCTCGGCGCTGCGCACGCTGAAGGCGCGCTACGGCTCGGGCTTCGTGCTGACGATGGCCCCGGAGACGTTCTTCGTGCAGCTCGGGTACCAGTTCTACGGCGGCACGTGCAGTGGCTGCGACAACCGGGCCGGGTCGTACCTGCCGGTCATCTACGCGCTGCGCAACGACATCACCGTGCTGCACGTGCAGGACTACAACTCGGGCCCGATCATGGGGCTGGACAACCAGTACCACAACATGGGCGCGGCGGACTTCCACATCGCCATGACCGACATGCTGGCCGCGGGCTTCCCGGTGGCCAACACGGGCGTCACGTTCCCCGCTCTGCGCGAGGACCAGATCGCCTTCGGCGTTCCCGCCGCGGTCAGCGCCGGTGGCGGCTACACCACCCCCGCCCAGGTACAGCAGGCCGTCAACTGCCTGGTCAAAAACCAGAACTGCGGTGGGTACACGCTGCGGGGCGGCACCAGCCCCGACTTCCGCGGCCTGATGACCTGGTCGATCAACTGGGACCGCTACTACAACTGGGAGTTCAGCAACTCCCACGAGCCGTTCCTCAACTCGCTGCCGTAACCGCGTCACCCCGAGCCCCGCCGGCCCCACCGGGCAGGCGGGGCTCGCCTGTGCGCCACATCGGGACCTCAGTCGAGCAGGCGGAGGCGTTTCATGTCCATGCCGCCCAGGCCGCGTGGTATGTCGGGATCCGAGTGCAGATCCTCGCCCGCGCTGACCGCGTCGCTGGTGTTGAGGCGTGCGTGTTCGCTGGCGAAGTCGGCCTCCTCGGCCAGCACCTCTTCCAGCAGGCTCGTCGAATCGCGGGGTTCGGGCTGCATGTAGCAATTGTCCGCCCGCCCGATGGTTCGAGATCGGCCGATCGGGGAATCCCCCTGTCAGCCCCATCCCGGCACCGGACGTCGATCATGAAGGCAGGGGCGCCGACACGCCGTCAAGTTCATGATCGAACCGTGCGGGGTGGGTGAGTGAGGGGGAATCACGGGGTAGGGGTGGAATTGGGGGAGTAGGTTGGGCGGTCTCACGTACCGGTGGACGGGGGTGAAGTGATGGTGCAGCAGGAGATGGCGCGCGACGCGGCGGTGCGGATCGCGGGGCGGGCCGAGGCCGAGGGTTACGTGGCCAAGGTGTGCTTCAAGACCGGGCCGCCGGGGCGGGTGGGCATCGAACTGGAATGGACCACGCACCACCTGGATGATCCGGCGCGGCCGGTCGATCCGGGAGCACTGGGTTCGGCGCTGGGCGAGCACGCCCCCCGCAACCTGGTGCCGGACAGCCCGCAGACTCCGCTGCCGCACGGCGGCCGGGTCACCCTCGAACCGGGCGGGCAGGTGGAGATCTCCACCGACACCAGCGACTCCCTTGCCGGGCTGCTCGACGCCACGATGGCGGATCTGGAGCAGCTGACCGGCCTCCTCGACGGCGCGGGCCTGGCACTGGACGGGCGGGGCTGCGACGCCCACCGGCAGCCGGGCCGCATCCTCGACACCCCGCGGTACGCGGCCATGGAGCGCGTCTTCGACCGTTTCGGCCCGTACGGCAGGCAGTGGATGTGCGGGACGGCCAGCGTGCAGGTGTGCCTCGACGCCGGGCTGCCCGAGCGGGTCGCGCCGCGCTGGAACGCCCTGCACGCGGTGGGACCGGCGCTGGTCGCCGCGTTCGCGAACTCCTCCCGGCAGGCCGGGGTGGACACCGGCTGGGCGTCGGCGCGGATGCGGGCCTGCCTGGCCGCCGACCCGATGCGCAACGGGCCGCCCGCCGACGCCGCCGATCCGGTCGCGGGCTGGGCACGGCGGGTGCTGGACACGCCGCTGCTGTGCGTACGCCGCGACGGCTCGTGGGAGGCCCCGGCGGGGGTGACGTTCGCCGACTGGATCGGCGGCGCGATCACACCCGGACCGACCTATGCCGACCTCGACTACCACCTGAGCACGATCTTCCCGCCGGTCCGGGCCCGGGGCTACTTCGAGGTGCGCTACCTGGACATGCAGTCCGGTCTGGACTGGGTGGCCCCGGTGGCGGTGCTGGCCGCGCTGTTCGCCCGCGAGGAGACCGTCGACGTGGCGGCGGCGCTGGCCGCACCCGCCGCGGGGCGCTGGATACAGGCGGCCCGGCACGGCCTGGCCGACCCGGCGATCGCGGCCGCCGCCCCGCCCCTGCTGGGCCTGGCCTGCGACGCGCTGGACGACACGGATCTGCCACCCGCGACCGTCGAGGCGGTGCGGGCCGTGGTCGGGCGGCGGCTACGGGAAGGCGGCCTGGGTTGAACCGGCGCGACGAGCGGAGTGAGGTGACGGCATGAGCACCGGACTGCGGGAGCGGGCCGCGGCGGAACTGGCCCGGACGCGGCAGCGCAGCGTCGGGCTGACCGACGCGGTCGACGACGACGACCTGGTGCGCCAGCACTCGCGGCTGATGTCGCCGCTGGTGTGGGACCTGGCGCACGTCGGCAACCAGGAGGAGCTGTGGCTGGTCCGCGACGTCGGCGGCCGCGAGCCGGTGCGCGCCGACATCGACCAGCTCTACGACGCCTTCAAGCACCCGCGCGGGGAGCGCCCGGCCCTGCCGCTGCTGAGTCCGGCGCAGGCGCGGGCCTACGTGCGCGAGGTACGCGAGAAGGTGCTGGACCTGCTGGACACCGTCGAGCTGGAGGGCCGCCCGCTGGTCGAGCAGGGCTTCGCGTTCGGCATGATCATCCAGCACGAGCAGCAGCACGACGAGACCATGCTGGCCACCCACCAGCTACGCGTCGGTGAGCCGGTGCTGGTCGCCGAGCCGCCACCGCGCTCGCGGGCGATCGTGGCGGGCGAGGCGCTGATCCCCGGCGGCCCGTTCGAAATGGGCACCTCGCTGGAGCCGTGGGCGCTGGACAACGAACGGCCCGCGCACCCGGTCGACGTGCCGCCGTTCTTCCTCGACCGCGCCCCGGTCACCAACGCCATGTACCAGGCGTTCATCGACGCGGGTGGCTACGGCGACCCGCGCTGGTGGAGCGCCGACGGCTGGGCGCACCGGCAGGAGGCCGGGCTGTCCGGGCCGGCGCACTGGCACGGCGACGGCACGTACACCCGGTTCGGGCGGCGCGAGCCGATCGTCGGCGACGAGCCGGTGGTGCACGTTGACTGGTACGAGGCCAGCGCGTACGCCGCCTGGGCCGGTCGGCGGCTGCCCACCGAGGCCGAGTGGGAGAAGGCGGCCCGCTTCGACCCGGCGACCGGGCGCTCGCGCCGCTTCCCGTGGGGCGACGACGATCCGACGCCCGAGCACGCGAACCTGGGCCAGCGGCACCTGTCCCCGGCCCCGGCCGGGGCGTATCCGGCAGGGGCGTCACCGGCGGGCGTACACCAGCTCATGGGCGACGTCTGGGAGTGGACCAGCTCCCCGCTGTACGGCTACCCCGGCTTCCGGGCGTTCCCGTACCGGGAGTACTCCGAGGTCTTCTTCGGCGACGACTACCGGGTGCTGCGCGGCGGCTCGTTCGGCACCGACGCGGCGGCCTGCCGGGGCACGTTCCGCAACTGGGACTACCCGATCCGGCGGCAGATCTTCAGCGGCTTCCGCTGCGCCCGCGACCCGCGACCGGGGGAGCTGGCCGACTGATGTGCCGCCACCTGGTCTATCTCGGTCCGCCGGTGCCGCTGGCGGCGCTGCTGGTCGAGCCGCCGTACGGGCTGCAGCACCAGTCTTGGGCCCCCCGCGACATGCGCGGCGGCGGGACTATCAACGCGGACGGCTTCGGCGCGGGCTGGTTCACCTCGGCCGGTCCGGTGCGCTACCGGCGGGCGGTGCCGATGTGGACCGACCGCAACTTCGCCGCGCTCGCGCGGGTCACCGTCACCGGCTCGCTGCTGGCCGCGGTGCGCTCGGCGACCCCCGGCCTGACGGTCACCGACGACGCCTGTGCCCCGTTCAGCGGGGACGGCTGGTTCTTCAGCCACAACGGCTTCGTCGCGGGCTGGCCGGACACGGTGGCGAAGCTCGCCGAGCGCCTGCCCGTGACGGACCTGATGACGATGGACGCGCCGACCGACGCGGCGTTCGTGTGGACGCTGGTCCGCAACCGGCTGCGCGCCGGGTACGGCCCTGCCGAGGCACTGCGCGCCACGGTGGCGGAGGTGAGCGCGGCGGCCCCCGGCTCGCGGCTGAACCTGCTGCTCACCGAGGGCGACAAGGCATACGCGACGACCTACGGGCACGCGCTGGCGGTGCACCACTCGCCCGGCAGGGTGGTGGTCGCCTCCGAGCCCTTCGATGACGACCCCGGCTGGGTGCAGGTGCCCGACCGCCGACTGGTGGTGGCGCACCCGGCTACATACACCGTGGAGGAGCTATGAAGCTCGACGTCTACCTCACACCCGACGACCTGAGCGAGCAGCTGCGCACCGACGCCCGCGAAGGGCTGACGTCGTCCCCGAAGTGGCTGCCGCCGAAGTACTTCTACGACGCGTACGGCAGCGACCTGTTCGAACGCATCACGCAGCTGCCCGAGTACTACCCGACCCGGGCCGAACGCGCCGTGCTGGCCGAGCACGCCGCCGACATCGCCGCCGAGACGGGTGTGAAGACGCTGGTGGAGCTGGGTTCCGGGTCGTCGGACAAGACCCGGCTGCTGCTGGACGCCATGCACGACACGGGCACGCTGGCCCAGTTCGTGCCGCTGGACGTGTCCGAGACGGCGCTGCGCTCGGCCGCGAAGGCGATCGACGGCGACTACCCGGACCTGGAGGTGCACGGCATCGTCGGCGACTTCAGCCACGACCTGCACCGCATCCCGGAGGGCGGCCGCCGCATGGTGGTGTTCCTGGGCGGCACCATCGGCAACCTGCCCCCGGTGGAGCGGGCCGCGTTCCTGGAGGAGCTGCGCGACGTGCTGCACGAGGGCGAGTGGCTGCTGCTCGGCACGGACCTGGTCAAGGACCCGCAGACCCTGGTCGCGGCGTATGACGACGCGGCGGGGGTGACCGCCGAGTTCAACCTGAACGTGCTGCGGGTGCTCAACCGCAAGCTGGGCGCGGACTTCGACCTCACCGCGTTCGAGCACGTGGCGCTGTGGGACCCGAAGCACAACTGGATCGAGATGCGGCTGCGGGCGACCCGGGACATGCGGGTCGAGGTGCCCGCGCTGGAGCTGGACGTGGACTTCAAGGCCGGGGAGGAGCTGCGCACCGAGGTCTCGGCGAAGTTCGACCGGGTCCGGGTCGAGGCGGAGCTGGGCCGGGCCGGGTTCAAGGCGGCGCGCTGGTGGACCGACCCGCAGGGCCGCTTCGCGGTGACGCTGGCGCGGGCCGTGGAGTAGCCGGGTGGCGGCGGGCCGCGTGGCGGGGAGGCGGGCGGTCATTGGCCGTGGGCGCGTTGGAGGGCGCGGTAGATCTTGCCGAAGCGGGTGGCGTCGTCTATGCGGATGAGGAGGACCTGGGTGCCCTGGGTTTCGGCCCATACCTCGTAGATGGCGTTGCCGCGGTCGTAGCTGTCGTCGACGCGGTGCAGGGCCCACTCCCAGAGCAGCGGCACGAGGCCGAGGGCGAGCAGCAGTACCGCGACGAGCAGCAGGGTGTCGCGGGGGAACGGCAGTTTGCCGAGCGCGGCGGCGACGCGGGACTCGCCGTACGCGGATGCGATCAATCCGATCAGCGCGATGAAACCGGCGAAGGCGGACAGGATCATCAGGATGTTGAGGATCCCGCGTCCGGCCGTACGGCGGCGCACCCGCCAGTCCGGGCGCTCCTGGCGGTGCCAGATGTAGCGCAGTTCGGAGAGGCGGTACCGGCGGTCCTCGACCTGCACGTACGTCGAGGTCACCGCCACCGTCTCATCACGATAGTAGGTGATCACGACACCTCCGACGCTTCAGCGTTGTCTTAGGATCGCGCAGAGTGACCAAATCGTCCGTGAGTGAATCCGGCTCGCCCTCGGTCACCGGACTTGCCGGGCACGTGTGCGTAGCGTGGTCCCGCTTCGACCGTCTGCCAGGCACGTCGAGCGATCCTGCCGCCTGGCGCGGGACGGGCGGCCCTGGTGCGGTGGGCGGGCGGGAGGCCGACATACTGGGATGATGTTCACCCTGGACGAAGCGCGCTCCCGGCTGGCCGCGCTGATGCCGCGGCTCGACGAGCTCATCGGCGTACGCGCCGACCTCGCCGAACTGCGCGCCGACCTGGACACCGGCGGGCACAGCGCACTGGGCGGGCTGCCCGAGGCCAAGGCCCTGGAAGCACGGCTCTACGCCGCGCTGGAGGAGATCGCCGACGCCGACATCGAGGTCAAGGGCTTCGCCCCGCTGCTGCTGGACTTCCCCGGCGAGCTCGACGGCCGCCCGGTGCGCTGGTGCTGGCTCGAAGGCGACGACGGCATCGACTGGTACCACCGCACCGACACCGGCTTCGCCGGCCGCCGCCCCTGCTGACGCCCGTCCAGCGCGAGGCGGTCAGGCGCCGCGCTGGGCGGCGCGGGCGGGCATCTGGGGCTGGGGGCGTAGGAGCAGTCCGGCCTGTGCGGCCGGCAGGGGCCGCGACAGCAGGTAGCCCTGCCCGAGCCGGCAGCCCAGGGCGCGCAGGGCGGCGCGCTGGTCCTCGGTCTCGATGCCCTCCGCGATCGCGACCAGCCCGAGCGAGTCCGCGATCGCCAGGATCGCCCGCACGATGCTCAGATCGATCTGCCCGCCCCCGGGGCCCGTCACCCCGCTGACGAACGACTTGTCGATCTTGAGGATCTCGATCGGCAGCCGCTTGAGGTAGCTCAGGTTCGAGTACGCCGTGCCGAAGTCGTCGAGCACCAGGTGCACCCCGGCTGCGCCGAGCGCCCCGGCGTACTCGGTGACCTCGTGGCGCAGGTAGCTGTGTTCGGTGATCTCCAGCCAGATGTCGGCGGGGTGCAGCCCGGCGGTCCGGATGGTGTCGAGGGTGCGTTCGGCGGCCTGGGACTGGTGCAGCTGCACGGGGGACAGGTTGACGCTCATGCCCAGGCCGCGGCCCTCGGGCAGGCGGTGCCAGTGGGCGAGCTGGCGGCAGGCCTGCGCCAGCACCCACTGGCCGATCTCGACGATGGCCCCGGTCTCCTCGGCCAGCGGAATGAACACGTCCGGTGGGACCGTGCCGTGGTGCGGGTGGGTCCAGCGCAGCAGCGCCTCGAAGGCGACGACGGCCCGGCTGTCCAGGGCGAAGATCGGCTGGTACGCCAGGTGCAGCTGGCCGCGGGTGCGCGCGAGCAGCAGTTCGGCGCGCAGGTCGAGCCGGTCGCGGGAACGGTGCGAGGCGTCCTCGTCGAACACCTCGACCTGGCCGCTGCCGCGGGCCTTGGCGACGTACATGGCGGCGTCGGCGTCGCGCAGCATGGTGCTCGGGGTGGCCTCGCCGCGGATGCCGAGCACGCCGCCGATGCTGGCCGAGACGTGCACCTGCTCGCCGCAGACGACGAGCCGGTCGTCGAGGTCGGCGCAGATCCGGGCCCCGATCTCGGCGACCTCGGACAGCTGCTTGACCCGGTCGAGCACGATCACGAACTCGTCGCCGCCGAAGCGGGCGAGCAGGTCGTCGGGGCGTACGCTGCTGCGCAGCCGGTCGGCGACCTGCATCAGCAGCTCGTCGCCGGCCTCGTGGCCGAACAGGTCGTTGACGGACTTGAACCCGTCGAGGTCGCAGAACAGCACACCGATGCGCGTCGGGTCGGCGGCCGACAGCAGGGTGTCCAGGTGCGACACGAGCGCGCTGCGGTTGGCCAGGCGGGTGAGCGGGTCGCGGGTGGCCCGGTCGGTGAGCGCGAGGTACAGCTCGGCGTTGGTGAGGGCGACCCCGAGATAGTTCGCGAAGATCGTCATGATCTCCAGGGTGCCCTGGGCGAACGGGCGGGGGCGCTCGCGGCCGGCGTACAGCAGGGCGGTGGCGCCGTTCTCGCGGGAGACGGCGACCTTGAGCACCTCGGAAAGCCCGGCGTCGCAGGCGGGCAGGTCGTCGAGGCTCCGGGCGGGCACCGGCCAGGCGGCGAGCAGCGCGGGCGGCAGACCACGGTGGGCGCGCAGCCGCCCCTGCCCGCCCTCGACGGTGACCACCCACGCGCGGTCCGCGCCGGTGAGCCGCAGCAGCAGCTCGGCGGCCTCGTCGAGCAGCGGGTCCACCTCCAGGTGGCGGGCCAGCAGGTGGCCGTAGTGGGCGAGCTGCTCGATGACCGCGTGGCGCTCGCGTTCCTGCAGCGCCATCTGCAGGCGGGCCGCGACCGAGGTCAGCATGCGCAGGTCGGACATGGCGAACGGCTGGTCGAGGCTGCGGAACAGGATGAGCAGGGTGTCGGCGTACGGCTCGGTGGACAGCGGGATCCAGGCGGCCGACCGGATGCCCAGGCCGGTCACCGAGCCCGGGGCGTCGTCGTCGGGCATGGTGCCGTGCCGTGCGGTCGGCTCGGTGGTGGCCAGGGTGCGGCGGGCGGCCTCGCCCACGGGCCAGCCCTGGGCGTACGCCGGGTCGTCCTCGGGCAGCCCGCACGAGGCGGCCACGACCAGCCGCTCCCCGGCGACCCGGGCCATGCAGACGACGTCGGCGAAGAACGCGTCGGACAGCACGTTGAGCATGTCGCCGATCAGCTCCGCGGATCCGGCCGGGCGGCCCAGCAGGTCAAGCACCTGGATGAGCCGGGTCGTGTCGCGGTAGGCGTCGCGGGCCGCGTCGACGGCTGCCGCGAGCTGCTGCCTGAGCTGCTCGGTCTCGCCTTCGTCGGGCACGGCTGCGGGCACGGCGGCCGTCACAGCGCGATCGCGGTCAGGGTCGCGTTGTGGTATCCGGCGACGCGCGTGGTCCGGGCGAACTCGCCGTAGGTGTAGAAGCCGAACGTCGTCACCTCCCCGGCGGCGTCCTGGATCAGCGCCGCCTCCCGCGCCCCCTGCTCGGCGAGCACGTCGAGCCGGGCGACGCAGCTGAACGCGAGCAGCACCGACGCGTCGCGGCCCGCGAGGCTGCGGCGGACCACGTCGCCGGTGACGCGCAGCAGGTCCTCGGCCCGGCAGGACACGATCTGGACCGGGGCGTAAAGCGGCAGCGGGCTGAACGTCTTGAGCTGCCCGTCCTCGTCGATGTACGCGCCGCGCACCAGTTTGCTGCCGTCGGGCTGGATGAGCCCGAACGCGTACGCCGACAGGTAGCCGGGCGCGGGCTTGATCAGGCCGGGCCGTTCGAAGTCGACGTCGTCGTGGAAGTGCTCGCGGAACACCTCGGCGGCGGGGCGGCCGGCGATCTCCTGGATCACCAGGCCGTCGGACTTGGTGACCAGCAGCGGCAGGCCCACGTCGTACCAGCCGTGCTCGGCGACGACCGACAGCGGATCGGGCGAGGCGATCCAGACCCCGGCCGCGCCGCCGTCGGTGAGCACGTTGTCGTTCTCGAAGACGCAGGTGCGGATGAGCAGCCGGTCGTCCCCGGCGCTGCCGCCGACCACGGGCACCGGCGCGCCGAGCACCCTGTGTACGCCGTTGAGCAGTTCCTGCTGGTGCCCGGCCAGCCCGGTGGTGAGCAGCAGCAGGGCGGCGTGCGGGGTGGGCTCCGGCCCGGCGGCGGCGCGGGCCGCGCGGGCCAGCCGCTGACCGGCGTCGTCGCCGTCCTCGGTGACCCCGGTGACCGAGGCGACGCCGAAGCGGTACCGCCCGGCGGACAGGGCGAGCACCGACACCCCGAGGCCGGGGTCGATGAGCCTGCCGTCGTGGAACTGCCCGCTGGTCGTCGCCCCGACCAGGGGCGCCTTGCCGGTGGCCCGGCGCACCGCGTGCAGCAGCGCGATCAGGTCGTAGGAGACGGAGGTGTACACGATGATCAGTTCTGGCGGGTAGCCCTGGAGCCCGGCCAGGGCCTCGGCGGCGGCGGCCCGCCCGGCCTCGACCGCGTCGGCGGCGTCGCTGTAGCCGACGCCCGTCCGCAGCGGCTCGGTGGCGGTGGCGGCGGCGGGCCGGGGCGCGGGTATCTCCACAGGCATGATCACTCCCGGCATCCGGCCCGGTGGGGCCGCCTGACCTGGCACTTCACAAAGCGACCATAACGCGCTAACCGGGCAGTCTGCCAAAGTTCACGCCGCGACCAGCGCACTGGACAGGGCCACGATCAGTGGCCCGAGCAGCGGCAGGAGCACCGCGGAAAAGGCATAGACGATGGTGTACGACAACAGGGGTGTGGTGTTTCCCGCCGCCTCGCGCACCGCGTCGACCGCGGGCGTGCTGCACTGCTGACCCGCGATGGCGCCTGCCACCAGCGGCGCGGGCAGCCTCATCAGGCGGCTGCCCGCCCACAGGCTCAGCAGCGCCGGAATCGCCGTGACCAGCACCGCGACCAGCGGCAGCAGCACGCCGTACCGCTCGATCAGGGTGAGCGCGCCCGGGCCCGCGCCGAGGCCGACCGCGCACACGAACGTGGCCAGCCCGAACTGCTGGATCACCTGCGCCGCCGCCGGGTGGTACTGCCCGTAGGTCGGGTGCCGGGCCCGCAGCCAGCCGAAGAACAACCCGCTGAACAGGCAGCCCCCGCCGATGCCCAGCGACAGCGGCACCCCGCCGACCGGCATCGACAGCCTGCCGATCAGCATCCCCACGACCACCCCGAGCGCGATGAAGCTCAGGTCCGCCTTGACCGCCGGGTTGATCCGGATCCCGAGCAGCGGGGTGTACGCGTCGAGGTCCGGCCCCGCGCCGGTCAGCCGTACCGTGTCGCCGGTGGTGATGTCGGTCCACGGCTTGACCGGCAGGGCGTGCTCCATCCGGGACAGCCCCGTCACGAACACGCCGCGCGGCGGGACCTGCCGGTGCAGCTGCTCCAGCGTCCAGCCCCGGTAGCGCCGGTCGGTGATGACGACCTCCGCCACGTCCAGGCTCAGCGGATCGTTGCCGGTGCCCAGCGTCTCCGGCCCGATCAGCCGCTCCGCCCGCAGCAGCGCCTCCCGCTCGCCGACCACGACCAGCCGGTCCCCGGCCCGCAGCACCGTCTCCGGCGCGGCCTCGGTGATCTCGCCGTCACGGCGCAGCCGCTCCACCGCCGCCTCCGTGCCCAGCGCCTCCGTCAGCTGCGCGAGGGTGAGCCCGTGTGCGGCGTCGACCACGTACACCCGGCCCACGACGCCGGGCACCGCGCGAGCCGTGCTCTCCGAGCGCTCCGGTTCGCCGCCGAGCTTGCGCCACAGCTCGCGGGCCTGCTCGCGCAGGTCGACCCGCATCAGCATGGGCACGAACTGGCTGGTGAACAGGATCAGGGTGACCAGGCTGAAGATATAGGCGATCGAGTACGCCGTGGCCAGGTTGGACTGCAGCTCGCGAACCCGCTCGGGGCCGACGGGCAGTGCGCCGATCGCCTCCCCGGCGGTGCCGAGCACCGACGACGAGGTCGTGCCCCCGGCCAGCAGCCCGGCGGCGGTGCCCTGGTCCAGTCCGAGCGCCACGGTCGCCACGCAGACCAGCGCGACCAGGGTCGTCACCTGGATCACGGTGAACACGGCATACCGCAGCGCCCTGCGGTTGAGGCTGGCGAAGAACGACGGTCCGGCCAGGTAGCCCAGGGTGAAGATGAACAGGGCGAACGCGACGTTGCGCAGCTCGGGAGTCAGCGTGACGTCCAGCAGGCCGACGATCAGCGCGACCAGCAGGGTGCCCGCCACGCCGCCGAGGGTGATCCTCCAGAAGCGCACCCGGCCCAGCGCGAACCCGGCCGCCAGGCAGCCGAACAGGGCCAGTCCCGGGGTGCTGCGCAGCAGGTCGCCCAGCCAGTCGAGCATCCACGCACCCCCGCGCCTCATATTAGGACAAAGGGTGCGCCGCCTTACGGCATCTCCACCGTCTCAGCTCGCATGATCTCCGCGAACGCGGCCACCAGGTAAGGCTCCAGCCGCCGCCCCGACAGCGTCAACAGGTACGCCAGCAGCACCGGCGCGTGCCAGGCCAGCAGCCGCGGATCGGGCCGGGGCGCCCCGTCCTCCTGCTGGTGCACGCCCAGCGCGCCCGTCAGCACCAGGACGAGGGTGTCGACGTCCAACTCATCGGTCCACGCGAGCGTGTCGCGTACGCACTGCTCCAGCACGTCCTGGACGTCCTCGCCGGCCAGCCCGTCCGGGTGCAGGTCCTCCAGCAGCGCCCGCACCACGCTGCCCAGCACCACCTCGACGTGCTCCGAGTCCGCCGCCGCGAGCCGGTCGGCCGCCTCCCGCAGCCCTTCGGCATCCCGCGCCCGCGCCGCGTCCACGGCGTCCACCGCCGCCTCGGCGATCCCCCTCGCCACCCCCGGCAACCGCCGCAGCTCCTGACCCACCATCCCCGCATACTCCCACGCCCCACCGACCCTCCCCACCCGCCGACTCGCCCACCGCTCCGTCCCACCGCTCCGTCCCACCGCTCCGTCCCACCCGCGCCGCCCCGCTTCGCGTCGCTCCGTGCGCCGCGCCGCGTCGCGCCTCGCGCCCTCTGCAATAGACGCTGGCCTATCACGTTGAAAATTCGGCGCTCGAATTCATCGTGATAGGCCAGCGTCTATGCGGGGTGGCGGTGGGCCGACCGGTCGGATCGACCCGCGGAGCACTCGCTACGGGTCAGCTCGGTTGGGTGGAGCGGAGGGAGATGGCCTTCAGGAAGATCTCGCCGATCTTGGCGGGGTCCTTGGCGGAGAAGACGCCGCCGCCGGTGACCTTGGTGATCTTGTTGAGGGGGTCGGTGCTGACCTCGCCGATGGTGAGGATGACGACCTGGATCGGGCGGGCCGGGTCGGCGATCTCCTTGAGCTTGGCCAGCAGCGCGGTCTCGGAGATGCCGTTCTTGTCGTCGTTGTCGCCGTCGGTCATCAGCACCACGGAGTTGACGCGGCCGGGATCCCAGTCCTTCTGCACCGTCTGGTACGCGGCGAGGATCGTGTCGTAGAGGCCCGTGTCACCGGTCGGCTTCGGCTGGATGGCGGCCAGCGTCGACAGCATCTTGGTGCGGTTGGCCGCCAGCGGGCCGATCGGCATCAGCTGCTTGTAGTCCTTGCTGCCGACCAGTTCGGTGGAGAAGGTCCACAGGCCGACCGCCCACGAGTCGTCGAACAGCCCCAGGCCGCGCCGCGCCGCCTCCAGGGTGACCTGGGCGCGGGTCGCGCCGCCCGCGGTGGCGACCTGCTGGAGCATCGAACCGGAGACGTCGATCACGGCGAGCATGCGCGCGGGCAGCGTCACGGCCACCCAGGTGGACAGCAGCCGCTCGACGGCGGCCGTGGTCGTCGCCGCGGTGGGCGAGGCGGACGGGGCCGGGGCGCCCATCACGTCGGGCGCGCCGCGCGGGGTCGTCGCGCCCGTGCCGAAGCCGCCGTCGGGACCGCGCAGGCCGACCTTGGCGAGCCGGTCGCGGAACGCCGGGCTCTGCAGCGCCTCCAGCAGGCGGGTCGCGGTGGCCTGGCGCGCGGGCTCGATGCCCGGCATGACGGCGTACGGGTAGTCCAGGGCGATCGGCGCGGGCTCCAGGTAGAGCCCGGCCAGCGGCACCGGCGGCTTCGCCGCGTTGTAGGCGATGACGGCCTGCTCGGACAGCGGGGCCGCGCCGAGCGCGGACGCGATCGCGGCGGGGTCGTTGGCCCGCGGGAACTTCGCCAGCAGGTCCTGGCGCAGCACGGAGCGGCCCGCGGCCAGGGTGCGCAGCGCGCCGGTGGTGGCCGCCTGGGCGTTGGGTGACGTGCTCGCCGCCGACGCCATGGCGAGCAGGCCGGACAGCCCGGCGGAGTCGCGGGTCGGCTCGACGATGCCGACGTGCAGCTTGGTGCCCGCGGTCATCTGCTGGAGCAGGGCGGGCCAGGTCAGCTTCGCCGACGGCCAGCCCAGGCCGGTCGCGGCCGGTTCCGGCATGGCGATCACGATCGGGCTGCGCGCGATCGAGGGCGCTTCCTGGACCGCGGTGTTGGGCGCGGCCGCACTGACCCGGGACAGCCAGGTCGCGGAGTCCGGGATCCACACGTCGGGCACCTGGGTGCTGCCGCTGGGCTGGCCGACGCCGGTCAGCGAGAGCCCGCGCAGCGCGGCCACGGCGGCCGCGACGTCGGCGGGGTCGGCCGCGGTCACCTGGACGGCGATGCAGGCCCCGTCGACCTCTGCCTTCTCGGCGGTCAGCGCCGAGGCCGTCTCCTGCAGCGCCGGCGCGAGCTCCGCGGGCGCGGCCACGGTCAGCGGCGCCTGTCCGGAACAGGCTGGGTCGGAGACCTGGCGATAGATGAGAAAGGCCCCGGAGACCACCAGCGCGACCGCGAAGACTGCGGCAATGGCGCTGGTGACGGGGTGGATACGGCGTACGTTGCGATGGCGGCCCGGCACAAGAAGCTATGTTTCGTCAACGTGAAGGCGTCTCGCCACATACGTTCGGACGAATGTTACCGAAGAGAAACTTCTCACACCGGCCTTCTGTACTGCCTGATCACCGCTAACCCGGCGGAAAGATCAGCCGTTACTCCTTCTGAAGGACAGGAATTCATCCCGTCCCGTCCCCTTCACCGGGACCTCAGGAGGTGCGCCGATGTGGGCGACGCGACAGCGAGACCCGGCCGTGCGGCCCGAGGACGATCCCGTGCCCGCCGCCGTCGAGGAGCTGCCGTACACCGACGCGCCGCGCCGCGCCCGGCACGGCGCTGACCTCGGGTCGGCCGAGCAGGCGGCGCTCGCCGAGTCCTACGACCGGCAGGTGCGCGGCGGGCGGCGGGCGTACGCCGAGCCCGGCGACGGGGGCGAGCCGTGGGACGGCGACCCGGCCGACACGGCGTCCTGGGATGAGCGGGCGGGCAGCGAGCTGACCCGGGCCCGGCTGCTGAGCTTCACGCCGTACCAGCCCAAGCGGGACCGGCTGTGCACCGACACCGCGTCGCTGCTGCGGCCGCTGGTCCGGGCGGGCATCATCGACACCTGGGCCACCGACCACAGCTACCCGGCACACCGGGCGTGGAAGCTGCTGCCGTCCCGGCTGGCGATGCCCCAGCAGCTCCCGCTGGACGGTTACGTCGAACCGGACGGCGGCATCACGCTGGTCCCGCTGCCCGAGGCCTACGACGAGCCGCCGCTGTGCATGCTCGACTGGGTCATCGACTGGACCGCCGCGGGCCGCCTGGACAGCCGCTGGTGGACCACCGCCGTACACGTCACGGCCTCCGCCGGCCTCCCACCCACCGGCACCCTGCGCCCCTTCCGGCCGTGATGATCGCCGTTTCGGGTCCGAACCTGGGCTCTGAGCCGAGGTATCGGCACGAAACGGCGATCATGGGCTCAGTGTGCGGCGGCCACCCACTCCGGTAGCGGTTCGCAGGCCTCCAGCCAGGTGGCGGGGGCCGCGGCGAGGCCGGTGCGGGCCGCCACGATGCCGCCGACGATGGCGCAGGTCGTGTCGATGTCGCCGCCGACCGAGGCCGTGGTCCAGAGGGCCTCGGGCAGGTCGTCGAGGTGGCGCGCGGCGCACCACACCGCGTACGGCACGGTGTCCGGCGCGGAGATGCGCAGGCCGCAGCCCACCTCACCGGCGACCCAGGACTGGTGCCGGTCGAACGGCAGCCGCGCGACCCGGCGCAGCCCGGCGGCGACCTCGCCGTCCGGGGTCCGCGCGAGCACGCCCCCGATCAGCTCACCCGGCGCGGTCCCGGCGACGGCCAGGGCGGCCGCGACGGCGACCGCGACCGCGCCCGCCACCGCCTCGGGGTGGGCGTGGGTGACCTCGGCCGAGGCACTGGCCTGCGCCACGACCAGGTCGAGGTCACCGCTGAACCAGGCGCCCAGCGGCGCGACACGCATCGCGGCCCCGTTGCCCCACGAGCCCTGGCCGCCGAACTGCCGCCCGGTGACCTCGCGCCAGTGCTCACCCTCGAAGATCGCGCGCAGCACCCCGTGCATCGACGGCCCGTAGTTGCGGTACGGGTCGGCGTCGTACGCGTTCGCGAACGCCGCCGCCAGCTCGTCCTGCCGTACCTCGCCGTGTTCGAGCAGCATGCGGGTCAGGGACAGGGCCATCGCGGTGTCGTCGGTCCACGGCCAGGGCCCGGAGCGGGCCTGCCGCTCGGAGACCAGCCACGCGAACTTGTCAGCGGGTTGGAAGAACCAGGTCTCGCCGAAGGCGTCACCCAGGGCCAGCCCGCGCAGCGAGCGCAGCGCCGCGGCGCGGTTCGGAGTCATCATTAGATGATCTCGTGCCCCACAACCGGATTCCGCAGCCCGATGGGCGGAGCGCTGGGCACGGGGTGGGTTCCGTGTGCGGGGGGTGAAGGGAGATGCTGGTCGGGTGGACATGACTCTGAACGACGTCAGCCGCCCCGGTCGCCTGGCCGAGCCTGATGAGGGCATCAGTGCCGAGGAGCTGGCGCTGGCCGCCCGCAACCACGGCATGCCGCTGGAGGCTCTGCGCTACGACGTGACCCCGGCTGGACTGCACTACCTGCTGATCCACTACGACATCCCGTACGCCGAGGAGGAGTCCTGGCGGATCGCCGTCGACGGGCTGGTGGACCGGCCACTGACGCTGGACCTGGCCGCGCTGCGGGCGATGCCGTCGCGCACGGTGCGGGTGACGATGGAGTGCGCGGGCAACGGCCGGGCCCGGCTGCTGCCCCGCCCGGTCAGCCAGCCGTGGCTGGTGGAGGCCGTCGGCACCGCGGAGTGGACGGGCGTGCCGCTACGTGACGTGCTGGCGGCGGCCGGGGTCGACCCGGCCGCGGTCGAGGTGGTGTTCACCGGCGCGGACCACGGGGTGGAGCGCGGGGTCGAGCAGGACTACCAGCGCAGCCTGGCGTTGGACGAGGCGCTCGGCGAGGACGTGCTGCTGGCGTACGCGATGAACGGCTCCTCGCTGCTGCCGCAGCATGGTTTCCCGGTGCGGCTGGTGGTGCCGGGCTGGTACGGCATGGCGCACGTGAAGTGGCTGCGCGGGATCACGCTGACCGACCGGCCGTTCGAGGGCTACCAGCAGGCGGTCGCCTACCGGGTGCGGCGCGACGCGGACGACCCGGGCGTGCCGGTGACCCGGATCGCGCCGCGGGCGCTGGTGGCCCCGCCCGGCTTCCCCGACTTCATGTCCCGCAACCGGGTGGTGCGCCCGGGTCCGGTGCTGGTGGAGGGGCGGGCCTGGTCGGGCCGGGCCCCGGTGACGTCGGTGGAGGTGAGTGTCGACGGCGGGCAGACCTGGTCGGCCGCCGACCTGGAGCCGGACACGGGTCACCGGTGGGCGTGGCGGCGCTTCACGTACGCCTGGGACGCGGTGCCGGGCAGCCACCTGCTGACCGCCCGCGCCGTCGACGCCCTGGGCGGCGAGCAGCCGATCGACCAGGCCTGGAACCGTGGCGGCTTCGCCAACAACGCGGTGCAGCAGATCCCCGTCGCCTGCCTGCACTGACCCTGCGACGAAGCAAGGGCGCCTTCTACAACGCCTGGCGTCAAGAGGGCGCCCTTCCTGCGAAATAGGTTGTTTCGCTGCTGGTGGGGGGTGGCGGGGCCGACACTGTTCGTGGATACGCCGATGGGAGGGGTTGTCTGTGGGCACGTGTGAGGTTTGCAAGAACGACTACTGGCTGTCGTTCGAGGTGCACACCGCGGGGGGTGCGGTGCACGTCTTCGACTCGTTCGAGTGCGCGGTGCACCTGCTCGCGCCGGTGTGTGAGCACTGCGCCTGCAAGATCATCGGGCACGGGGTCGAGGTGTCGGGGCACTTCTACTGCTGCGCGCACTGCGCCCGGTCGGCCGACGCGCGGGAGGGCTTCAAGATCCGGGACGCGGTGGGCGTGCATCCCGGCTAGGTCCGTGGTCCATGATCGTGAGCTCCGTTCTCGCCCGAAATATCGGCGCGAGCGGAGCTTTTTCCTTAAAACGGTATGAACTCGGGCGTTCAGTACCGCCGAATGGCGGATGTTTCGGGGTGGCCGGGTGCCGGATCGTGGAGGACACGGAAGCACCGTCGCCTCCCGGCCGCGAGAGCGGGTCGATCGGCGGCGGGTGCGCCCGCACCGGATCTTGACCGACGAGCCGCAGCTGGGAGATCGAGCATGTACGTCACCGCGGACCACGCGCTGTGCCTGATCGACCAGGCCCTGTCCACCGGCCGCGACGCCGGCTCGCTGCGCGCGGCGATCCGGGAGGCGTTCGCCAGCAACGCGCCCGTCGAACACATCGCCACCCGTGCCCGCACCTCCATCCATGACGTGATCACCGTCGTCAACGAGATGTACGCCGGACGCGCGGACCACTGACGTTCCTCGCACCCATCCCACCCCATCCCGGACACGGTGTGTCCCTGTCCCGCCCCCGCGGGAGAGCAGGGACGCCCCACGTTCGGCCCCATGGCGCCGCCTGGGACCTGCCTGAAGACTAGGCTTGTCCCATGGCGGCGCCTGTTTTCGTGGGCCGCGATCCCGAGGTCGGGCGCCTGCGCGCGATGGCCCGGGCGGCGGCCGCCGGAGCCGGTGCCGCCGTCCTCGTCGAGGGCGAACCCGGCATCGGCAAGACCAGCCTGCTCGACGCGGCCGCCGAGGAGTGCGGGCGGCTGGGCATGCGGGTCTGCCGCGGCGCGGCCGAGGACCTCGAACAGCGGCTGCCCTTCTCCGCCATCGGCGCGTGCCTCGGCCTGCTGGTCGTCACCGCCGACCCGGCTCAGGCCAAAGTCGCCCGGCTGCTGCGCGGCGAGGGCGCGCTGGCGCTGACCGTGGCCGCGGCCAACCACCAGCTCGCGGTCACCGAGGCGATCCTCGACCTGGTCGACGCCTGGTGCGCGGCGGGACCCGTGGCCGTGCTCGTCGACGACGTGCAGTGGGCCGACCCGGCCAGCCTGGTGGTGCTGCACCGGCTGGGCCGTGGCATCGAGGAGTACCCGCTGCTGGTGGCGGTGGCCGCCCGGCCCACCGGCCGGGCCGAGGCCGCCGGGCTGCTGCGCAGCCTGCGCTCGCGCGGGGCGGACCTGGTCGAGCTGACCGCCCTGCCGGACGACGCGGTGACCGCGCTGGTCACCGAGCGGCTGGGCGCACCACCCGGCCCACGGTTGGCCCGGCTGGCCGACGGCGCGGGCGGGCACCCGTTCTACCTCACCGAGCTGCTGGCCGCGCTGCAACGGGAGGGCCGGATCCGGGTGACCGGCGGCAGCGCCGAGCTGACCCCGGGCGTGGACGGTGCGGGGATGCCGCGCTCGCTGCTGGACATGGTCGTGCGGCGGCTGGCCTTCCTGCCCCGCAAGGAGCGCGAGACGCTGCGGCAGGCCGCCGTGCTGGGCCGCGCCATCGACGTGCCCGAACTGGCGGCGGTGCTGGACATGCCGGTGATGGCGCTGTCGGAGGTGATGTTCGCGGCGCTGGACGCCGGGGTGGTCGTCGACGCCGGGCCGCACCTGGAGTTCCGCCACGCGCTGATCCGCCAGGCGCTCAGCGACGGCGTACCCGAGCAGATGCGCACCGCCCTGCACCTGCGCGCCGGGCAGGTGCTCACCGCGTCCGGAGCCCCGGTGGAGCGGGTCGCCGAACACCTGGTCGCGGGCACCACCCTGGACGCCGCGACGCTGGACTGGCTGGTGTCCTCGGCCGACGAGCTGATCACCCGCGCGCCGGGCGCGGCCGTGCGGCTGCTGCGCCGGGCGCTGGCGGCGGTCGCCGACGACCGCGCCGCCGAGCTGCGGTTCCACCTGGTGCGGGCGCTGATCTGGGAGAGCAGCCTGCCCGAGGCGGAGTGGGAGGCCCGCGAGGCGATCGGCCGCGACCCGGACCCGCAGCGGCGCGGCGCCCTCTACTGGCTGCTGATGGACGCGCTGTTCCGGCAGGGGCGGCAGGCCGAGGCGGTGCAGGTCGCGACGGTGGCGCTGGCCGCCGCCGACCTGCCGGCGGCCGACGTCGGGCGCTTCCACGGGTTCTGCGCCAAGTGCCGGTTCTTCCTGCGCCAGCACGAGGCCGCGGCGTCGGCGGCCGCGCTGGCGATCGAGCACGGCACCCGGGCCGATGACGGGTACGCGGTGGGGCTGGGCAGGCTGGTGCAGGGTGGGCTGCGGTTCGTCGAGGGCGACGTGGTGCGCGGCCTGGCGCTGAGCGAGCAGGCCATCGCCGACCTGGGCCACAGCGTGCTGCCCGACATGCCCGCGGGCCAGTCCGTGCTGCGCGGCTACTGCCTGCTGCAACTCGACCGGCTCGACGAGGCCGAGCGGGTGCTGGCCGACGCGCTGGAGAGCAACCAGCGCTACGGCGGGCCGTACCTGACGCTGGTCCACGCGCTGCGTGCGCAGCTGCGCTTCCTCACCGGGGCCTGGGACGACGCGCGCGCCGAGATCGAGGCGGGGCTGGAGTATCCCGATCCGCTGGGCGACGAGCCGTGGCTGCGCGGCCTGGGCAGGCTCATCGCGATCCACCGCGGCGAGCCGCAGCCCGGGGCCACCATCGTGGCGCAGGGGCAGGGCGGCTCCGCCGAGGCGCAGTACGTCTACCTCGACACCTGGGCGCGGGTGCTGCAGGAGGAGCCCGCGCGGGCGAAGCACAGCCTGGACCTGCTCTACCCGTTCTGGGAACACGCCTCCGCGCTGGAACACCTGCCGCACCGGGTGATGTACCACCTCTGCCCCGACCTGGCCCGGCTGGCCGCCACGGCGGGGGACCGGGAGCGCGCCGCGGCGCTGGTCGCCAAGACCGAGGAGCTGGCCGCCGCGCAGCCCGCGCTGAGCCTGACGGCGACCGCGCTGCTGTGCCGGGGCCTCGCCGAGGATGACGCCGACCTGCTGCTGTCGGCCGCCGCGTCCTACCGCGACTGCGGCTGGCGGCTGTACCAGGCTCAGGCCGACGAGGACGCCGCGGTGGCCCTGGCCGCGCGGGGCGACCTCGACCTGGCGCGGGCGGCGCTGACCCGGGCACTGGACCTCTATACCGCGATGGACGCCAGCCGCGACATCTTCCGCGCCGACGCGCGGCTGCGCCGCCTGGGCGTACGCCGTGGCCGCCAGGGCCCGCGCAAGCGCCCCAAGCACGGCTGGGACGCGCTCACCCAGACCGAGCACCGGGTCGCGCTGCTGGTCGCCTCGGGCATGTCCAACCCCGACATCGCGGCGCGGCTGTTCCTGTCCCGGCGCACCGTGCAGTCACACGTGTCGAGCATCCTCGCCAAACTCGGCGTCCACTCCCGCGTCGAGCTCGCCGTCAGCGCCCACCAGCGCACCGGCCCGGCTTCAGGACCAGCGCAGGCGTAGGGGCAGGACGCGGGCCCCGGTCATGATGCGCGGGTCGTAGAGTTCCACGCCGTCGTCGACGGCCAGGTCGGGGCAGCGCCGCAGCAGGGTCTGCACGGCGATGCGGCCTTCGAGGCGGGCCAGCGGCGCGCCGATGCAGAAGTGGATGCCGTGGCCGAAGCTCAGGTGCGGGTTCGGCGTACGCGTGAGGTCGAAGGTGTCCGGCTCGGCGAACTGGGCGGCGTCCCGGTTGGCCGAGGCGACCCACAGCATCAGCACCTTGCCCGCGGGCACCTGCCGGTCGCCGACCTGGGTGTCGGTGGTGGTGAGCCGGGCCAGCCGGGGGAACGGCGAGCGGTAGCGCAGCACCTCCTCCAGCGCGGCCGGGATGCGCTCGGGGTCGGCGCGCAGTGCCGCGGCGGCACCGGGGTTGGCGTCCAGGCAGAGCAAAGTGTTGGTGAGCAGCGTGGTGGTGGTGATGTGCCCGGCGATGAGCAGCACGCCGAGGAAGCCGACGATCTCCTCGTCGGTGAGGCGTGCGCCGTCGACCTCGGCTTCGATCAGCGCGTTGGTGAGGTCGTCGGCGGGAGACGCGCGGCGCTGCCGGATGTGCGCCAGCAGGTAGTCGATCATGCCGCGCAGCCGGGCTCCGGCCTGCTGCATCGTCTTCTCGTCCGGGATCACGGTCTCCGGCACCTGCGCGCTGAGCAGTCCGTCGGCCCAGCGGCGGAAGGTGTCGCGGTCAGCGGCGGGCACGCCGATGAGTTCGGCGATCACGGTGACCGGCAGCGGGTAGGCCAGCGCCTGCACCAGGTCGGCGCGGTCCTGCCCGGCCACCTGGTCGAGCAGCTCGTTGGTGATCGTCTCGATGCGCGGGGCCAGCCCGGCGACGACGCGCGGGGTGAACGCCCTGCTCACGATGCGGCGCATCGTGGTGTGCTGGGGCGGGTCCATGCGTACGAAGTTGCCCCGGCTGAACAGGTCGACCTCCTCCTGCGGCGGGACCAGCCCGGTCAGGTCGGAGGAGAAGACCGCGGGGTCGGACAGCACCCTGGCGATGTCGGCGTACCGGAAGACGTGGTAGGCGCCGTAGCGCTCGTCCCAGCTGACCGGGTCGTCCTCGCGCATCCGCGCGTACCAGTCGAGAACGTCGTCCCATCGTCCGGGCACCTCGGCGAAGCCCGTGCTCCTGTCGACCGCCACCACAGCCATCACTCCCCGTCGATAACTTTGTCATCTTAGCGGGGTATCACGGGTGATTTGACGGATTTTACTATCCAGGCTGGTTGGTCCGGTTTCCGCATGCTTTTCGTCGGCGGTGGGGCGGTGTGCCAGGCCGTCCGGTGCCGTCACATTAACGACTCGGGGAACCAGGCTTACCATTTGTGTCGGTCGATTTATAACGGGCTGCTGGCAGGTGGATTGCGTACACGCATACGGGCCGTGGAGATCGGAACGATCGTGAGTCGTAAATGGAAGATCCGATGACAAACACTGTCCGTGTGGTCATTCCTCACCCCTTGTTATATCGGCGGAGTTCATCGTACGATCGGCCGTCTGGCACGGGGGGGTCCGGTTGTCAGGCAACAACTTCTGGCAGGTGAAGGACTCAGCGAGGCTCGTCGTGGACGAGGGGGGCGCATGATTCCGTACAGCCGAAGAGGACGGTCGGCCGCCGCCGTGGCCCTGTCGGCCGCTGTCTCTTGTCTGGCGCTCGCCGCGTGCTCGGCCGAGGTGCCGCAGCCCGCGGCGCTGCCGACGCACGCTGTGACCAAGCCGTCTCCGGGACCGGCGCTCAGCGGCGACCAGCAGCGCACCGTCGACACCGCCTGGACGTCCTTCGAGAAGCTCAACGGCATCTACCTCAAAGCGGTCCAGACCGGCAGGTACGACTGGAACAAGGACGCCACCCGCCGCCCGCTCTACCGGTACGCCGGTGGCCGCTACATGGCCCTGCTGGAGCGCGACCTCGGGCTGCTGTCCGAGCAGGGCCTGATACGCACCGGAACACCCACCGTCACGCTGCGCCGGGTCGTCTCGGTCAGCGCCACCTCGATCGTCGTGGAGGCCTGCGTGGACGACGCCGGCACGGACACCGTCAACAAGAAGACCCGCAAATCCGTCGCGGCCCCGGGGCAGAACAAGCGCTACCCGGTGACCCTGCGCGCCGGGCTCTACCCCGACAGCGTCTGGCGCTGGGTGGACTCGCACACCGACCGGGCGGCGTCATGCTGACCCGGCCCCGCGCGCTGCTGGCCGCGCTCGCCACCGTCGTGTGCACGCTGGCGCTGACCCTGGTCGTGCAGAGCCCGGCCCACGCCGACTACATCTACTGCCCGCCGAACAACGGCCCCTGCATCCTCGTCGTCACCGGTGGCGGCGGGGGAGGCGGCGGTGGTGGCGGCGGCGGAGGCGGCGGTGACGGCATCGACTGCGAGCACGAGGACCTCGGCCCGATCCCCTGCCACGACCTGAGCATGGGCTGGTTCAACCACACCGACAGCTGCTACTACAACCGCCTGGACCTGACCGCCGACGACCCGCTGTGGGGCGGCAACGACCCCGCCGACGGCTTCATGTACGCGGTCTGGTGCTGGGGCGGCCTGTCGGCGGGCTGGCAGCAGGGCAGCACCGAATACCTGGAGGACCCGCCGCCGGGATACGGCGCGATGCCCTCGCCGATGGCGCTGGCCGTGCGGGCGATCAGGGCTATGCCGATCACCAAACCGCAGATCACCATGGTGCCCGAGATCGCCGCCGGGAGCGCGGGCCTGGTCGGCCTGCCGGTCTGGATGTGGACCCCGGCGGTCACCGCGACGGGCGACCTCGCCTGGGGCACGGTCACGCGGGATGCGGAGGTGCCCGGACTGCGCGTGATCGCCACCGCCGTCTCCACGCAGATCCGCTGGAGCATGGGCGACGGGGCCACGGTGGTGTGCCGGTCGCCGGGCACCGCATACGACCCCGCCCGGGGCAACGAGCCGTCGCCGACGTGCGGGCACCGGTACACCGAGCCCTCCCGCGGTGAGGAAGGCGGCGTTTACCACATCACCGCCGTCACCACCTGGCACGTCGAGTGGCGCGTGGCCGGCGGCGGCGCGAGCGGCGACATCGACATCGAGCGGTCCGCGACGGCCCAGGTCCGGATCGACGAGATGCAGGTAGTGAACTCATGAACCGGCGGCACGGCGGCCGGAGTGTCGAGAAACGAGGCAAGGCGGCATGAGCGTCAACACGAGCGCACCGGCCAGGGCACTGCCCGCGGCGCCGATCGCGGTGCCCCGCACCGCTCCCCGGCGGCGGTCGGTGGCCCAGGGCGCGCTCGCCGTGCTCCTGATCATCGTCGGTGCACTGACCGCGGCGTACGTCGCACAGCGCATCGGCAGCACGCACGACTACCTCGGGCTGGCCCGGCCGGTCGGCAAGGGCGCGCAGATCACCCGCGACGACCTGGTCGTGGTGCGGATCAACCAGGCCGTGGGCCTGCGCCCGATCCCCGCCGCGAACGCCGGGCAGGTGATCGGCAAGCGCGCGGTCATGGCGCTGGTGCCCGGCACGCTGCTGACCCTGGACCAGGTCACCGAGACGCCCGTGCCCGCGCCGGGCCACCAGCTGATCGGCATCGCGCTCGGCGAGGACCGGATGCCCTCGGCGTCCCGGCTGGCCGTCGGCGCGGAGGTGCTGCTCGTGGTGGTGCCCGAACGCAGCACCGGCGACGGCCCGGACCTGGTCCCGCCGCGCACCATCACCGCCACGATCGTCCAGCTGGCCGCGGGCAGCAGGTCCGGCCAGTGGGTGATCAACGTCGAGGTGGCCACCGTGGACGCGCCCACCGTCGCCGCCCTGGCCGCGGGCGACCGCATCGTGCTCGTCCTCGACGGATCGTGAGCGGACGCCGATGACCCTGATCGCGATCGTCTCCGCCAAGGGCTCGCCGGGGGCCTCCACGGCCGCCCTGGCGTTCACCCTGACCTGGCCGTCGCCGGTGCTGCTGGCCGAGTGCGACCCGGCCGGCGGTGACCTGCTGGCCGGTTACCTGGCCCGCTACGAGCTGCCCGCCAACCGCGGGGTGCTGCCGCTGGCGTCGGCCGCGCTGCGTGGGTCGGCCGACGCCGAACTCGCGGGCAACCTGATCGACCTGGACGCCCCGCGCCAGCAGCGGATGGCGCTGCCCGGCCTGACCGAGCCCGCGCAGGCCGCCACCCTGAGCCTGGCCTGGACCAGCCTCGGCGAGTTCTTCGCGCGGATGACCACGCAGCTGGTGATCGCCGACTGCGGGCGGCTGTCGGCGGCGCATCCGCCGTGGGCGCTGCTGGCGCAGGCCGACCTGGTGCTGCTGGCGGTGCGGCCGCACTCGCTGCGCTCGGTGTCGCCGGCCGTCTCGGCGGTCACCGCGATGCGCCGGCAGCTGCCGGCCGGTTTCGTGGAGAACAGTCTGGGCCTGCTGCTGATCGGGGGCGGTATCGGCGGCCGGGAGGTCTCCCGGCACCTGGGCGTGCCCGTGGTGGCGAGCCTGCCGTGGGATCCGGCGACCGCGGGCGCGCTGTGCGGTGACGGCAGGGGCCGCCGCCGGGCCGCGCTGATGCGCAAGTCCGCCGCGGCGTACGAGAACGTCACCTCGCTGATCGCGGCCCGCCGCATGGACAGCGCGCTGTCGCGGCGCGACACCGAGCCGCTGCCGGTGTTGCCGTGACCGCCCCCCGGTTCATCCCGATCCCGCCCGAGGCCGCGGCGGTGCCCCGGGCCAACGGCCACCACCGTGGGTCCTATCCGGCTCAGCCGCCCGGGGCGCACGCCGCGCCCGCGGCTCCGGTCGACTACGCGGTGGTGCGCCAGCTGCAGGGCCGGGTCACCGAGACGCTGACCCGGCTGCTGGAGGACTCGGCCAACGTCACCGCGGCCTACCGGCGGGAGACGGCGGCGCGCATCGGCCGCGAGGTCATCGCCGACTACGTGGTGGCGATGGCGCACGCGGGCCAGCCGGTGAGCCCCGCGTACGAGCAGGCGCTGATGGACGCGGTCGTGGCCGGGATGTTCGGGGCCGGGCGGCTGCAGCGGCTGCTGGACGATCCGAAGATCACCAACGTGCACATCATCGGCTGCGACCAGGTGCTGCTGCACCACGCCGACGGCAGCCGCAGCCGGGGCGAGCCGGTCGCCGACACCGACGACGAGCTCATCGGCATGCTGCAGGTGCTGGCCATGCGGGTGGCGGCGACCGAGCGGCAGCTGTCGGAGTCCAATCCCGAACTCGACATGCAGCTGCCCGACGGTTCCCGGATGACGGTGCTGTACAAGGTGTCGCCGCGCCCGATCGTCTACATCCGCAAACACAGCCTGTTCACGGCGACGCTGGACGAGCTGCGCGACCGCTGGGGCATGATCGACCTGCTGCTGTACCGGTTCCTGATCAAGGCGCTGGAGTCCGGCGCGAACATCATGATCGCGGGGCTGGCGGCGTCGGGCAAGACGACGCTGCTGCGCGCGCTGGGACGCACCATCCCGGCCGGCGAGCCGTACATCACCCTGGAGGAGTCGCGCGAGCTGGGCCTGCACGAGTCGCTGCACCCGTCGGACGAGAACTGGGTGATCAGCCTCGAAGCGCTGCAGGGCCACGGCGAGTACGACAACAGCGGCAAGCGCCGCGGCGAGAAGACCCTGCACGACATGATGCCGATCACCCAGCGGCTCGGGGTGCGGCGGGTCATCGTCGGTGAGACGCGTGGCCGCGAGATCGTGCCGATGCTGCGCGCGATGACGGTCAGCCGGGGCGCGATGTGCACCATCCACGCGCGGCAGGCCCGCGAGGTGATGGACTCCATCGTCCAGCTGGCCTGCTCGTACGGCAACGACATCGGGGCTGAGCAGGCGCTGCGTATGGCGGCGCAGGGCATCGACCTGATCGTGTACACGGCGGTGGTCGACGAGCGCGCCATCGGCGGCGGCGAGCACCGGTTCGTCTCGCACGTCATCGAGGTCGGCGGCATGCGCGAGGACCGGGTGGTCACCACGGTCGTGTTCGGGCCGGGGCCGGACGGCCGGGCCGTGCCGCGCCACCTGCCCGAGCGCATCCGCGACGACCTGATGGATGTCGGCTACGACCCGCGCGAACTGGTGCCCTACATCGAGGCGGGGCCGCACAACCGGGGCTCGTGGACCAGGGAGCTGCACGTCAAGCGGGTGCGCCAATGACCCAGATCCTCGCGGCGCTGTCCGTGATCACGGCTGGCACCGGCATCGTGCTGGCGGTGCTGTTCCTGATCGGCACCCGCCGTCCGGCCGGTCCGGCGTCACCGTCGCGGCTGTGGCTGCGCCGGTTCTGGCGCGGTCAGGGGCGCACCGTGGCGCAGCGGCGTACGCACCAGGGGGTGCTGATCTTCGCGGTGTGCGCGGGCGCGGCGGCGTGGCTGATCACCGGATGGCCGGTGGGCGGTGTCATCGTCGCGCTGGCCGTGCCGGGGGTGCCGTGGCTGTTCTCCGCGGCCACCGCCGAGAAGAAGGCGCTGGCCCGGCTGGCGGCGCTGGAGGCGTGGACCCGGCGGGTCAGCGACTACGTGCGCAACGGCATCGGCCTGCAGGCCGCCATCGTCGCCACGGCCCGCACGGCGCCGCCGCTGCTGGCGACCGAGGTGCGCACGCTGGCCGCACGGGTCCAGGCGGGCACCGGTCTGGCGATCGCGCTGCGCCAGTTCGCCGACGAGCTCGACGACCCCAGCTGCGACGAGGTCGTGGCCCCGCTCATCCTGCAGTCGGCGGACGGCGGGGAGGGCCTGCACCTGGCCCTGCTGGACATCGCGAACGGCCTCGGCGAGGAGATCGTGTCCCGGGCCACCGTGGACAGCGAGCGCTCGTCGGCCCGGTTCACGGTGCGCTTCCTGACCGGCGTGACCGTGGCGCTGGTGTTGTTCGGCGTGCTGAACCCCGGCTACGCCGCGCCCTACCGCACCGTGCTCGGCCAGCTGATCCTCGCCCTGCTCGCGGGCCTGTACGTGGCGCTGATGATGTGGATCCGCGGTCTGTCGCTGCCGGAGCGCCTGCCGCGCCTGCTGCGCTCGGAGACCGGCCCGGCGGAGGTGCGGTCATGATCGGCGGCAACCTGTGGCTGGCGCTGGGCATCACCGGCGGCGCGATCGCCGGGTTCGGCGTGTACCTGCTGATCGCCCAGTTCGTGCCGGTCACACCCGCGCTCGGCCCGGCGCTGCGGCGGCTGCACCCGGGCGTCGACCCGCACTACGCGTCCCCGGCCGACCTGCCGGTCGTCGACGGTGACTGGATCTCGAAACTGAAACTGCCCATGGCCGACCTGGCGATCCTGGACAAGACCCCGGAGCGGCACGTGTCCGCGGTCGCGCTGTCGGGTCTGCTGGGCCTGGTGCTGCCGGTGCTGGTGTCGGTGGTGCTGGTCGTGACGGGCCGCTCGCTGCCGGTGGCCGTGCCGGTGGCGGTGACCCTGCTGCTGGCGCTGGGCATGGGCGCGCTGGCCCACTACGACATGCTGGCCAAGGCGAAGTCCGCGCGGGCCGAGTTCGTCCGGGCGCTGTGCACCTACGCCACGCTGACCGCGCACCAGGTGCGTTCCGGGCATGGCGCGGTCGAGGCGATGGAGCGCTCGGCGCGCATCTGCGATGGCTGGCCGTACGTGCGGCTGCGCAGCGCACTGCTCAGCGCGCAGTTGCAGATGCGCGCGCCCTGGGACGAGCTGAAGGGGCTGGCGACGGCCATCGGCGTGGTCGAGCTGACCAGTTTCGCCGACATCATGGGCAGCGCCGGCAACGACGGCGCCCAGGTGTACCAGACGCTGCGCGCCCAGTCGGCGTCGCTGCGCGACCAGATCCGGGTCCGTGCCCTGGAGGTGGCGAAGACGCGTACCTCCAAGCTGGACATCCCATCGACGATGATGATCATGATCTTGCTGGTCCTGGTCGGCTATCCGCTGATGATGAGCCTGTTCAACCAACGATGAGGAGTAGTCACGACATGTTCATGACCCTTTACGCGGCGGCCGAGGTCCGCCTGCGTGCCCTTCTCGCTTCCGACGCCCGGGATCGGGGCGAGGGCCCCGTCCCGCACATCGTGCTGGTCGCCATCATGGCGCTCGCCGCGGTCGCGATCGCCACGGCGGTGTGGGGCATCGCCGAAGGCTGGATGGACCAGGTCCCCACCGACGCTCCGGCCGGCCCGGGTGGCGGCGCCCCGTGATCTTCCGCGCGTTCCGTGACCGGCTCCGGCGACGGAGCCGGTCACGGGCGTGCCCGGACCGCGGCGGCAGCGCCGTCGAGTTCGCCATCATCGCCGCGCCGCTGCTGCTGGTCTCCCTGATGGTGGTGCAGACGGGGCTGTACTTCTACGCCCGCTCGGTCGCGCTCGCCGCGGCGACGCAGGGTGCCAACGCGGGCCGCCAGCACGGCAGCACGAACGACGCGGCCAGGGCCAACGCCAACGACTTCCTCGGCCGGATCGGGCCGGGACTGCAGAACCCCGTGGTCGTGGTGACCCGCGACGCCGCCAACACCGAGGTCACCGTCGTCGTCACCGGACGGGCGGTCAGCGTGCTCCCGTTCGTGAACCCGTTCGAGATCCGGCAGCAGGCGCACGGACCGGTCGAGAGGTGGGTGCCGTGATCATGCGCCGGCGTGGGGACCGCGGCTCGGCCGCCATCGAGCTGGCCATCCTGGTGCCCTCCGTGCTGCTGTTCTTCGCCGCGGTCGTCGTCGGCGGCCGGTACAGCCTGGCCCGCCAGGCGGGGGAGGCGGCCGCGTACGACGCCGCGCGCACCGCGAGCCTGGCCCGGTCCGAGTCCGCCGCCCGCGCCGAGGCCTACGACGCCGCCATGGCCTCCTACAACGCCGCGGGCCTGCGCTGTGAGCCACTGGACGCGCAGGTCGACGCGTCGGGGTTCCTGCAGCCGGTGGGCGTGGCCGCGACCGTCACCGTACGGGTGAGCTGTCAGGTGCAGTTCGCCGACATCTCGATGCCGGGTGTGCCGGGCAGCTTCCTCATCGAGTCCTCGTTCACCAGCCCGCTCGACACCTACCGGAGCCGCCGATGACCAGGTGGCGCGGTGACGCGGGCAAGGCGACCGTGTTCGTGGTGATCATGGCGCAGGCCTGGGTCTTCATGTTCGGCATGGTCGTCGTCGGCGGCGGGCGGCTGCGTGCCTACCAGCGCGCCGACAATGTCGCCGCCGAAGCCGCGCGCAGCGCGGGGCAGGCCATCGACCCGGCCGAGGCCATCCAGGGCCACGACAAGACCATCGACAGCACCCTGGCGACCGCCGCCGCGCAGGCCTACCTGAACAGCGTCGGCGCCACCGGCACGATCACCGTCGCACCCGACGGCGAATCGGTCACCGTACGCGCCACCATCACCTACCAGAACCCTTCCGGCCTGGCCTTCCTTGGCGGGGCAACCTGGCGCGCCACCGGCGAGGCCACCGCGACACTCCTCATCGGATAGACCTGCTCGCCGGTCGAGCAGCCACACGAAAGGGCGCAACCATGGCACCAGTCCGGCGTAACCGGCCCCACTGGACGCTGCGCCTGTTCGCCGGCCTCGCAGCGCTGACCGGGATCGTGGCGATCGTCGCGGGTGTGCCCGTGCTGCTGGTGGAGCTCGCAGGCAACCCGCTGCCCCGGCACCTGCCCACGCTCGACGAGCTCGGCACCGCGCTGACCTCGCCCGACAACGGCGACCTGTTCCTGCGCGTGCTCACGCTCGCGGGCTGGGCAGCCTGGGCCACCTTCACCCTCAGCATCCTGATCGAGATCGGCGCGCGCATCAGCGGCCGCCGCGCCGCCCGGCTGCCCGGCCTCGGCCTGCAACAGCGGGCCGCCACCGTGCTCGTCGGCGCGCTCATCGCGGTGTTCGCCGGGGCGAGCGTGGCGACCGCGGCCCTGCCCGCGCTGCCCGGCCCGAGTCCCACCCGCGCCGTCGCGGCCGCACCGTACGCCGGAGTGGTGGCCGTGCCCCGGGTCGCGCCCGCGCTGGCGTACGCCCCACCGGCCCTGCCCCAGGCCGCACCCGCCGCTCTGGCCGCCCCGGCCGCCGCCGCCCCGGCCCCCGCCGCCGTGACCGCAGCCGCGCTCTATCAGCGGTACCAGGCCCCGCCGCCCCGCCAGCGCGTCGAGCGCGCCGTGTACGTCGTCAAGAAGGGCGACTACCTCGGCTGCATCGCGCAGCGCTTCACCGGTGACTTCGACCGCTACCAGCAGCTCGTGGCGCTTAACCCGCAGCTGATCCGCAACCCGAACCAGATCGAGCCCGGCTGGCGGATCGTGCTGCCCGCCGACGCGCACGACCGCGGCCAGATCCGCCACGCGACCGGGCGGCTCCTGCTGCCCGCCGTGGAGACCCCCGCCCCGCAGCAGCCCGCGACCCCGCCACCGCCAGCGACCCCGCCGTCGCCCGCGACCCCGCCACCGGTCACCCCGTCCGCCCAGGCCAGTCCGCCTCCGGCGTCTCCCGCGCCGAGCAAGGCCGCGCCGACCAAGGCCGCGCCGCCCGCCGCGGCACCGTCGGCCGCAGCCCCGTCGCCGTCCGTGGTGCCCGCCCCGGCGACCCGGCCGAACATCGTGCCGCTGGACGAGACCGACCCCGGCACCGGCAAGGTCAAGGTGCTCGCCGCCGGTGCCGGGCTGGCGCTGGCCGGGGTGCTCGCCGGGCACGTCGTGGTGCGCCGCCGGATCCGCCGCCTGCACCGGATGCGGGTGGGCCGCCGACGCGGCGTCGGCGGCGTACGCAGCCCGCTCGGCTACCGCTCCCGCGAGGTCCCGCCGCGCCACCGCGCCACCGAACGCCTCGACGCCGGGCTGCGCCAGCTCACCGCCGGACTGCGCGGCCGCTCCCCGTGGGAGATGCCGGACATCGCCGCCGCCTGGGAACACGGTGGCGACCTCGCGATCATCCTGGCCGCCCCGTGCGCGGACCCGCCCGAGCCGTTCGACGTGCAGTGGCCCAACACCTGGTCGCTGGCGGCCTCGTCCTGGCTGCCCGACCGCGTCGACACCCCGTCCCTGCTGCCCGGCCTGCTCAAGATCGGTAGCTGGCCGCAGGGCGGCGAGCTGTTCGTCGACGGCGAGCGCACCGGCCTGCTGACCCTGCTCGGCGACCCGCAGCGCTGCGACGACCTGCTCCGCTACCTGGTCGCCGAAGCGGCCACAGCCACCTGGACCGACGAGGCCACGGTGACCGTCGCCGGGCTGAGCAACGCCGACATGCGCGCGCTCGGCTCGCTCAGCGACCGGGTACGCACCAGCTCATCGGTCAGCGACGCCCTGTCGCGCATCGGGCGACGGGCCGCCGCCAACGCCGCCGTGCTGCACGACTCGCAGACCGCCGACATGCCCACCGCCCGCATCAACAACGTCACCGGCGACGCGTGGGGCATCCAGCTGCTGTTCATCGCCGACCCGTGGGGCGAGCACACCGAGCAGCTGCGCGACCTCGACGCGCTGCTGGCCGACCTCGGCCGCGTCGGCATCGCCGTCATCGCCACCCACCCCACCGGCACCCGCTGGTCGGCGACCATCTCCTCCGACGGCGGCGTACACATGTCCTGGCTGGCCGTCACCGACATCACCGCGTGCGAGCTGACCAGCGCCCGGCTCGCCGCGCACGTGGCCGGGCTGGCCCAGGTCGCACGGGTGCCGGTGCAGACGACCAGCGGCCCGCGCCACCGGCTGCGCTGAAAGGCGGCAGCGGGGCGCGGGGGAGATCGTCTACGGTGGCGGCCATGCCGAGAGCTCTGGTCGAACGTGCCATGGAACTGCTGTGCACGCATTACGTGTTCCCCGAACGCGCGGTCCCGGCCGCCGCCGACATCCGCCGCCGCCTGACCGACGGCGAGTACGACGGCATGGACGAGGCGGCGCTGGCCGACGCGCTCACCCTGACCCTGGCCGAGCACTGCGCCGACAAGCACCTGCGCGTACGCACCCGCGACCCCCGCCTGCACGTCACCGTCGACCCCGCCGAGGCCGACGCGGTGTACCGGGAGCACCTGCGGGTCACCAACCACGGCATCGCCCGCGTGGAACGCCTCGACGGCAACGTCGGCTGCATCGACCTGCGCGGCGTCACCGCGGCGGGACTCGGCGGCCGGGCGATCACGGCGGCCATGGAACTGGTCTCGCAGACCGAGGCGCTGATCCTCGACCTGCGCCGCAACCGGGGCGGCTCACCCGACGGCGCGATCTTCTGGACCAGCTGGTTCTTCCCCGACGGCGAGACCCATCTCAACAGCATCGAGTCCGGCGCGGGCACCTCGCTACGGCAGTACTGGAGCGTCGCCTACCTGCCCGGCGAGCGCTACCTCGACCGCCCCGTGTACGTGCTGACCAGTGACCGCACCTTCTCCGCAGGCGAGGAGGTCAGCTACAACCTGCAGTCCCAGGGCCGGGCGACGCTGATCGGCGAGACCACCCGTGGCGGAGCCCACCCCACCGACCGCTTCTCGATCACCCCCACCCTGGAGATCACCGTCCCGCTGGCCCGCTCCATCAACCCGGTGACCGGCACGAACTGGGAGGGCGTCGGCGTCGTCCCCGACATCGCCGTCCCGGCCGAGAAGGCCCACGCCGTCGCCTACCGCATGGCCCTGGAGCACGTGCTGACCACGTCGGCTTCCCCGGTGGTACGCGACGAGGCCCGCGAAGCGATGGCGGGACTGGACTGAGCAGTTCCACGGTGGGATGCCCGCCTCACCTGGAATGGTGAGCATGGCGAGCGTCTATGTCCTGACACGTGGGAAGTGTTTGCGATAATCGCAAGAAGCGCGTTAGCATCGATGCCATGACCGGTGACTCAATCATTGATCGTGTACGCGTCGTGATCGAGCAGGTGGGGGAAAATCAGTCATCGTTCGCGTCGATGGTCGGAATGACCGAGGACAAGCTGTCAAAGTCCTTGAAGGGCACTCGCCGCTTCACCTCTCTTGAATTGGCACTGGTCGCAGAAGTCGGCAGGGTTTCTGTGGACTGGCTGCTTTCCGGGAAGGCGCCGGCCCGACCGATGGTTGCCGCCCGCACGATCGACAAGGCGTCACTCGACATCGCATCGATTACTGAGCTCGTCGATAGGCACATGGCGGCCTTCGACGTGTTGGACCTGCTGGGAGAGGGGTCTGTCGTCTCGGAACTTCCGCCCGTGTCTGAGGAGTTGCAGCTGTGGGAGCAGGGTGAGGCACTGGCTACCCATGCTTTGGAGCGGATGTACGGCAGTGGCCTGACGGTCCACAAGCTCGAGTTTGCGGTATTGGCGAACAGTGTCGAACAGTTGTTCGGCATTGATGTCGTGGTCGGCAGCCTTCCCGACGGTTTGGATGGTCTCGCGTGGCAAAAAGACGGCAGAAGACTGATATTTCTACCGTCTACTCGCCAATGGACCAGACAGCGGTTCACCTTCGCGCATGAGCTCTGTCACGTACTCGCGGGAGACGCGCAACAGATTCTGGTTGACCAGAATCTGTCTCCGGGAAAGGATGCACATCCATCCGAGCGGCGGGCGAACAGCTTTGCCGCAGCATTTCTGATGCCTGCCAAGGAGCTCAGGGGCCTGGTTTCGGGGCGAATTGATCGCGACGCCTTCGCGGAGCTCGTGGTGAGCTTCAAGGTTTCGCCGAGTGCGATGGCTGCGAGATTGCGATCGCTCGGGCTGCTGCAGAAGGAGTCCTTCGAGGCGCTGCGAAGATTGACTTCGCTGGACTGCCATGAGTTGGCGGGTAACCTGGAGGACTACGTCGCTCAGGTGAACGGATCGATTGCGGCACGCCTGCCGTCGCGGCTGGTGCAGTCGCTTTTCGAGGCCTACCGGGACGGTCGGACCACTCTGCGACCACTCGCGAATCTGCTGAGTGTCGACGTCGGTGGTCTTCATGAGGTCCTGTCTGGCACACCTGAGTTCATCGACCAGCAGGGTGATCGCGAATCGAACAGCGAGTTGGTGTACTCGCTGTGACGTTGTGGTGGTTCCCGGACAACACGGTGCTTTGCAGCTATGCGGCTGTTCGTCGCGTCGATGTCCTCGAAAAGACGCTTGCCAGCCGCGGGCGGTGGACCGAGGCCGTCGCATACGAGGCCGGCCGATCGGCGCAGGTTGTTCCTGGGCTGGACGAGATCGTTCGTGGCGGCTGGCTCGGGGATCCCATCGAGATCGATCACATTCATGAGATCCGCGCAGTCGATGTGATCCGCAGAACCGTTTTCGGTGGCCAGGCGACGGAGCCGAGGAAGCATCTTGGGGAAGCCCAGACCCTCTATGTGCTCCAGAACCGAGCGGAGTTCCGATCGTCGATCTGGGTAACGGACGACCGAGAAGCTCATGCCTACGCAAAGCGCCAAGGCGTAATGACGAAAGACACGGTGGATGTGATGCGGCATGCCGTCGCGGACGCTGTGGTCACCGCAGAAGAGGGTCTGCGGTTGCTTCACGCAATGGCAGCCGCCGATAGATCCTTATTGAGTCTGCCTCGTCGACCAGAAGAACTGCGCAGATGAAAAGCGGGTCGGACGTGTGGATGCGAGCAGATGTGATCACCAGGTTGCGGGCGGCGGGCTGCGTGTTCGCCGAGGACGAGGCCGACCTGCTGATCGCGTCGGCGGCTGGCCCGGACGAGCTGGACGTGATGATCACGCGCCGAGTCGGCGGGCTGCCGCTGGAGCACATCGTCGGCTTCGCCGAGTTCTGCGGCCGGCGCATCGCGGTGGATCCGGGCGTGTTCGTGCCGCGTCGGCGTACCGAGCTGCTGGTCGAGGAGGCCGCGAAGCTACTGCGGCAGGGGTCGGTGGTGCTGGACCTGTGCTGCGGGTCGGGCGCGGCCGCGACCGTGCTGGCCGGGTACGGCGACTACGAGGTGCACGCGGCCGACATCGAACCCGCCGCCGTGGCCTGCGCCCGGCGCAACCTGGAACCGCTCGGCGGCCACGTGTACGAGGGCGACCTCTACGAACCCCTGCCCAGCTCCCTGCGTGGCCGGGTCGACGTGCTCGTGGTCAACGTGCCGTACGTCCCGACGGAAGCGATCGCCCTGATGCCGCCGGAGGCGCGGCTGCACGAGCCTGCCGTCGCCCTGGACGGCGGTGCCGACGGGCTGGACATCGCCCGGCGCATGCTGGCAGGCGCGGGGGATTGGCTCGCCCCGCAGGGTCACCTGCTGCTGGAGACCAGCGACGAACAGCTCGCTGAGTCCTGCGAACTGTTTCGGGCCGCCGGCCTCGGCCCCCGCGTCGCCCGCTGCGACGATCGCGGGGCGGTCGCGGTAGTCGGCCGGCGCGACTGACGGCGCGACCAGAGGAAGATCGCTGTTTCGGGTCGAGACCTCGGGCTCAACCACAGGTTTCGACCCGAAACAGCGATCTTCGAAGGTGGCGGCTGCCGGGCCAAGCCGGAGGGGTCAGCCGGTGATGATGACGTTGCGCCAGAGGGCCTGGCCGGGGTTCTTGCAGGAGAGTGACGTGGTCTGGCCGGGGCCCATCAGGGCGCTGTAGGTGTAGTACTCGCGGTTGCCGACGATGATGATCGCGCCGAGGCGCACTTGACCGCGAGCTTCCACAGGAAGGCTGAGCCGTTCGGGGCGCAGTAGGCGGTCACCGTCGGGCCTTCGACCGACGTGATGCAGCTCGGGTATGCCGCGGCTGCGGGGCTGGCCAGGCCCACGATGGCGGCGGTGCTCAGCATTCCAGCGGCGGCGACGGTGGCAGGGCGCGGGACAGGCGGTGACGTTTCACAGCCGTTCTCCTCACTGGATCGATCAAGGTCGCCGAGAGGCTACAGAGACGGGCGTATATGCCGCGTACAAGCCGTCTACAGGCGCACCTGCCCGCTGCGACCACCGCAAGCGGGTTCGTTTGCGTGACGGGGGTACCGTTTGGCGCGTGCCGATCGCCGCTGCGTCCAGCTGGGCCTTGACCCTGTGGGTAGCCGTGCTGTGCACCGGCGCGGCGGCTGACCGGTCCAGCCTCGGTGCGATGCTCGCCGGTGCGGCGGCGCTGCTGCTCGTCACCGCTCTGGCCGTGGCGGCAGCGCACGGCCTCGGCCGTCAGCCTGCCGGCCGGGCGGCGCTCGACCTCGCGCTGCGCGAGCTGTCCAAGCACACCGGTGTCCTGCGCCAGCGGGACCCCGACGCGGCGGGCCGTCCCCGCCCCCGAGCACCCGGACTGACCCCTCTCGCCTGCTGACCCGGACTTCACCGGGCACGGGCACACGGTCCTCGTCCTCGCCCCGCCGGTAGACCGACGTCCCGGCCGGGCAGCCGTACCCGCAGAGGGGTTCTTCTTCCATGTTCGACGCGTTGTTCCACGCCGCCCACGCGGCGGTCGTCCACCTGTCCACGCTGCTCGCGCCCGTCGGCGGCACGGCCGCTGCCGTCGTCGCCGTCACGATGGGGGTCCGCCTGCTGGTGCACCCGCTGACCCGGGCCGCCGTACGCGGCGAGCGGGCCCGTGCCGCGCTCGCCCCGCAGCTGGCCGTCCTGCGTAAGAAGCACGGCAAGGACACCACGGCCCTCGCCCAGGCCATGACCGAGATGCATCGTGAGGCGGGGGTGTCGCCGCTGGCGGGGCTGCTGCCGATGCTGCTGCAGATGCCGGTCTTCATCGTGCTGTACCAGCTGTTCGCCAGTGCCACCGTCGCCGGGCAGGCCAACGTGCTGCTGGACAGCACCCTGTTCGGGGTGCCGCTGAGCGCGCACCTGGTCGTCCCGGCGGCGGCGTGGCTGCCGCACCTGGCCGTGTTCGGTGGGGTGGTGGCGGTGCTGACGGCGCTGGCGTGCGTCTCGTCACAGCGGGCGGTGCGGCTGGCGGCGTTGCAGGAGACGCCGCCGGTGGGCCTGCTGGCGGCGCTGCCACGGGTGCTGCCGTACGCCATCCTGATCAGTGCCGTGGTGTTGCCGCTGGCAGCGGTGCTCTACCTGGTCACGTCGACGGCGTGGACGGTCGCCGAGAACGCGCTGCTGCGGCGCGGCTTCCCGGCCCGTGCGGTGGCCCCGCTGAAGGCCTCGGGCGGGGCGGTGGCGTGACGTCAGTCGGACAGCCGATCGCGATCGACGGGGCGCGTGGGTAGCGTCCTGGCGTGACCAAGCATCGGCTGAACGAGGACGACGCGACGACGATCATCCCTCGGGTGAGCCTGCCGGAGACCGTCGAGGAGCTGGCGGCGGCCGAGCGCGCGCCGCGGTCCCGGCGGTCCCGGCGGCCGGTCGTGATCGTCGCCGCGGTCACGGCCGTGCTCACCACCGCGGCGACCGGCTGGGCGCTGGCCCAGCCCGCGGACCAGTCGACGCCGGTGCCGGGGGCGTTGCCGACTGCGGGCTCACGCAGTTTCGTCGACGGGTTCGGCGAGGTCAGCGCGTCGGCGGAGCCGCCGTCGCGGTCGTGGCCGCGCAGCCCGGCGGCCCGGCCGTCGGCGCGCCCGTCGGCGGCCGGTGCGCCGTCGGTGCTCGCCTCGCCGGGCCAGCCGCTGGCCTCCACGGAGCTGCTCGCGGGCAGCCAGCGGTCGCTGCGCGCGGCCGACCGGCCCGACCGGTTCGTGCGGCAGAGCGGCGGGCTGGCCTCGCTGGTCAGCGTCACGCTGACCAGCGCCGGCGGGGTGCGCCAGGAGGCGACGTTCACGGTGGCGAAGGGGCTGGCCGACGCGAACTGCTTCTCGTTCGTCGGCGTCGACGGCGGCTACCTGCGGCACCGTGACTGGCGCATCCGCCACGACAAGAACGACGGGTCGGCGCTGTTCCGGGCCGACGCGACGTTCTGCGTCCGGCCGGGCTCCACGCCCGACACGCTCTACCTGGAGTCGTACAACTACCGGGGCTACTACATCCACCTGCGCGGCGACGAGCTGTGGATCGACCGGTGGCGCGACCGGGACCACCGCTTCGAGCGCGAGTGCGCGTTCGCGGTCACCGCACCCTGGGGCTGACCTGCAATTTGCAGGAAACACGGGCATCCGTAGGTATTCACGGTTACTTGCGTATGGCTACGTAGCGCTCTACGGATTGTCGCCACAGGCGTACTCAGCGATCGTTATGCACATGGGTGGACCACCTGGGAACCGCCGAGCGACTCCCCAGCGGCACGTGACCTAGTCTCCGTGCCGCTGGGTGGACTCGCACCCCCGTCGGGGGTTCCCGAACGGTTTGCGGTAACGGCCGGTCACCGCCGGTCGGAACCAATGCTCTCGCTGAGCGGTGTGGCAGGGAGATGCGTCGTCATCCAGAGCTGACGGCGTACGACCCTGAGGTGGGGGAGCGGCCGATCGTCGCTCCCTCACCACCAGCACGAACAACAGGCTCGATCCACCGTCGTCCGGTCAGTGCCAGGGCCGCCGACGGGGCCTGGGGAGGAGGTGGCCTCCGGTGCCGGCAACGGTTCCGGAGGCCGCTCGCATCAACCGGGCAGGTCCAGCTCCACCCCGGCGAGTTCCGCCCGGGAATGGACGCCGAGTTTGTGCAGCGCCCGCGCCACGTGCTGCTCGACGGTGCGCGGTGACAGGAACAGCATCTGGGCGATCTCGCGGTTGGTGCGCCCCTGCGCGGCCAGCCTGGCCACCTCCCGTTCGCGGGGGGTGAGGCCGCCGCCGTAGCCGGGCCGCCCGCCCTTCGCCACGACCCCGTGCTCGCGCAGCGTGTGCTGGCAGCGGGCGGCATCCCAGCTCGCGCCCAGGGCCGTGAACGCGCTGCCCGCCGCGGACAGCGCGGACAGCGCGTCGCCGTCGCCCGGCCGTATCGCCAGTGCGCTGCGGGCCCGGCCCTCCTCGGCCTGGGCCGCCTCGTACGGGCGCGGCTGCGCCGCGAAGACCTTGGCCGCGTCCGCGAAGTGGACCGCCGCCTCGGCAGGACGGTCCTCGGCGGCGAGCAGGTGCCCCCGGCACAGCTCCAGCGCGGCTTCGGCCAGCGGCGACTCCAGCCCGCGCATGCCTGCGGCGAACTCCTCGGCCAGTTCGCGCGCCTCCCCGGTCAGCCCGGCCTGGCCCAGCACGTGCACCGCGTACGGGGCCAGTTCGGCGGCCCAGTTCCAGATGGCCTTGGCGCGCACCCGGGCCACGGCCCGGCGGGTCTCCGCGACGGCCTCGTCGAGCTGCCCCCGGGCGGCCAGCACCCGGATGTGGGCCCCGGACGCCGCGGCGACGACCGGCACGGTGCTGGTGTACGGCGCGGCGACGCCCGCGGCGGCCAGTGAGGACTCGGCGGTGTCCCAGTCGCCCCGGGCCATCGCGAGCTGACCGGTCACCAGGTGGCCCTCGACCGCCGTGGTGGGACCGTCCGGCACGGTGAACTCGACGGCCCGCTCGGCCAGGCCCGCCCAGCGGCCCATCGCCCAGTCCAGGCGCAGCATCGTGCACCGGGCCGTGGTGCTGGTGACCGACGCGCCGACCTGATCGGCGAGGTCGGTGGCCTGGCGCAGGAAGTCCTCGGCGGCGCGGTGGCGGCCGAGCAGGGTCGTCGCGTCGGCGAGGTTCTGCAGGCCGCGGGCGACCTGCTGGCGTACGGCCAGGTGGGAGCCGCCCTCGGTGGCCAGCCGCTGGGCCACCGTCCAGGCCGCCGGGTCACCGCGGTTCATCAGCAGGGTCGCCCGGTTGGCCAGCACGGCCATCTTGATCGCGTCGTCGTCGCAGGCCGCGGCGGCCTCCTCGGCGCGTTCGAGCCAGCCGAGGTCGTTGCTGAACGAGGAGAAGTGCAGCACCGGCCAGGACAGCACGGCCATCGCACGGGCGGCCAGCGCGGGGCGCTCGTGCAGCTCCTCGACGGCCTGTTCGACCTCGGCCGCGCCCTCGGCGTACTCCCCGGCCTGGTTCATCAGCACCAGCCCCAGCTTGAGCCGCAGCTCGCCACGGGCCGCGACAGGCAGCCGGTCGTCGGCGATGATGCGCCGCAGCAGGGCCACGGTCTGGTCGGAGCGGCGGCCGACCTCGGCGGTCTGCGCCAGCCGGATCGTCAGGCGGGTGCGCACGTTGCGCGGCACGGTCTGGTCGGCGAGCACCTCCTCCAGGGTGGCGATCGCGGACTCGTTGTCGCCGTCGGCGATGTAGCGTTCGGCGGCCGCCTCGGCGTGGCGCATCCACGCCTTGTGCTGGCCGGAGCGGCGGTGGTGGTGGGCCAGCCGGGCCAGCTGCGGGGCCGCGTTGCCTTGGGCGAGCGCGACCGCGGCGCGGCTGTGCAGCTCACGCCGCCAAGGGCCGGGCATCACCTCGTACACGGCACGGGCGGCCAGCGGGATCCGGTAGCCGTAGCGGCCGTCCTCGGCCTCGGCGAGCACCGCCCCGGTCAGCACCTCGACCAGGGCGTCGCGGCCCTGCCCGGCGTCCATCCCGGACACCTCGGTCAGCAGCTCCTCGGCGACGGGCTCGTCCAGCACCGCGGCTGCCTCGGCGATGCGCCGCCCGGCCGCCGACAGCGCGGCGACCCGGGCGTTGGTCAGTTCGCGCAGCCGCGCGGGCGGGGCGAACCGCCCGAAGCTGTTGCCGTCGCTCTCCTCGCCGGGCACACGCAACTGGTCGAGCACGTCCTCGATGACACGCGGCACGCCGCCGGTGAGCGCGGTGAGCCGGGCCGTGAAGTCGGCCGGGGGATCGGTCCGCCGGACCTGGCGCACCAGGCGGCGCACGTCGTCGGGCTGCAGCGGGTGCACGCGCACGGTCGCCGAGCGCATCTGCGGCGCGTACGCGGCGGCGACGCCGAGCGGCAGCCCGGACACGGCCAGCTCCTCCGGCCGGTACGACAGCACCAGGCACACGTCGTGCAGCGGCGCGGACAGCAGCAGCGACAGCAGGTCCCGCGAGTCCGGGTCGATCCACTGCAGATCCTCGACGACCAGCGTGACCTGGCCCAGCGAGCCCAGCAGCGCCCGGATCGCGCGTAGCATCCGGTGCCGGTCCTCGGCCGGGTCGGCCAGGTGTGGCAGGTCCGGCGGCATCCGGTCGGCGAGTTCGGGCAGCAGCGGGCGCAGCGCACCGAGCAGGGGGTTCAACGCGGACGCCGGGGCCAGGTGCGGTTCGGCGCTCAGCAGCAGCCCGGTCGCCGCGGCCAGGGGCAGCGGCGGCCGGATGGGCGGGCAGGCGGCGGCGAGCACCGTCCCGGTGGCCTGCCGCCGCCACTCGTTGATCAGCCGGGTCTTGCCGCTGCCCGCCTCACCCGCGACGAACAGCACCGCGGGCGCCTGCGCCACGGCGTGCAGGAAGCGTTGCAGAGTCTCGGTGCGCCCGACGAACGCGCGGTCTGTCTGCACGCCCGTATCTTCGCCGTTGTCGGCCATCGACGCCAAGTCATCCCGGTCCGCGAGCGGACACCCATGCCATGACGCCGTCCTCGGGTCCGGTCCCGACCGGGTCACCGGCGGCGCGGTTCGCCGGGCGGACCGTGGGTAATGTTTGCGGCGCGAGGCTGAGGAGGGCGGGCGCATGGGCCGGGTCATCGTCATCGGGGACGTCGGCGGTTTCCCGGATCAGCTCCGGGCGGCGCTGATCGCGGCCGGGGCACGCAGGAAGGATCTGCGGCTGCCCGCCGACCTGACCGTCATCCAGGTCGGCGACCTGGTCGACCGCGGCCCGGACAGCTCCGGCGTGCTGCGCATCGTCGGCGAGCGCCTCGACGACCAGCCGGACCAGTGGATCCAGCTGCTGGGCAACCACGAGTCGCAGTACCTGCCCGGCGGTGAACAGTTCTTCCCCGAGCGCCTGTCCAAAGCCGACGCCCGGTTGTTGCGTACCTGGTGGGAGGACGGTCGGCTGCGGGTCGCGGCGGCGGTGCGCACCGCGGACGACGACGACTACCTGCTCAGCCACGCCGGGCTGACCGTGGCCTGCTGGCAGGAGCTGGGCGAGCCGGCCACCGCCGCGGCCGCCGCGCGGCTGCTCGACGAGCGGCCCGAGCCGATGCTGTGGCGCGGCTTCGACACCGGCGCCGACGGCAAGTCGGGGCCGCTGTGGGCCGAGGCGGGCTCCGAACTGTACGGCGAATGGCTCGACTTCTACGCCACCGGCGGGTTCGTGCCGTTCGGGCAGGTCCACGGGCACTCGCAGATCGTGGGCTTCCGCGACCGCAGTTGGCGGGTCACCGGCCGGATCCGGCAGCGGGCCACCGTCGACTGGGAGGCCCGGCACGTCCGGGTGCGCGCGGGCGGGCGGGTGCTCATCGGCGTCGACCCCAAGCACGGCCGCAACGGCGCGCCGTCGTGGCGGCCCCTGGCGTTCGACGGCGCGACGGTGCTGTTGACCGGTCACCCGCCGACCGGAACCGCGCGGGCCACGCCACTCGGCGCGACGCGACCGGCCGGCCCGGCGGCGACCGGAGGCCCGGCGGCCGCCGACAGCGCGGTTTCGGGCGGCGAGCCGACGGCCGCCGGCGCGGTTTCGGGCGGTGCACGGTCCGAACCCGCCGGAGCCGGGGCGTCGGGCGAATCGAGCAGACGGGCGCGGGCCGACCGGCCGTACGACGTCGTGCTTTTCGGGGCGACCGGGTTCACCGGCGGGCTGACCGCCGACTACCTGGCGCGGCACGTGCCGCAGGGATGCCGGTGGGCGCTGGCCGGGCGGGACGAAGCCAGGCTCGCGGCGGTGCGCGATCGGCTCGCCGCGACCGTGCCCGGCTGTGCCGACCTGCCGCTGCTGCACGCCGACAGCGCCGACCCGGCGTCGCTGGCCGCGCTGGCCGCCGCGACCCGGGTCGTGATCAGCACCGTCGGCCCGTACGTGCTGCACGGCGAGCCGCTGGTGGCCGCGTGCGCGGCGGCGGGCACCGACTACGTGGACCTGACCGGCGAGCCCGAGTTCGTCGACGACATGTACGTGCGCCACCACGCTGCGGCCGTGGCCAGCGGGGCCCGGCTCGTGCACGCGTGCGGCTTCGACTCGGTGCCGCACGACCTGGGCGTGTTGCTGACGGTCGGGCGGCTGCCCGCCGACGCGCCGATCCGCGTCGACGGCCACGTCCGCGCGCGCGGCTCGATCTCCGGCGGCACGCTGGCCTCGGCCCTGCTGGCGTTCTCGCGCCGCGGCCAGACCGCGCGGGCGGCCCGCGCCCGCCGCCCGCTCGACCCGCGCCCGGCGGACCGGCGCGTCCGCACCCCGCTCGGCGGGCTGCGCCGGGTCCACCCGGGCAGCGGCCTGCAGGGCTGGGCGGTGCCGCTGCCGACCATCGACCCGCAGCTCGTGGGGCGGTCCGCGACAGCGCTGGAGCGTTACGGACCCGACTTCGCGTACACCCACAGCGCGGTGGTCCGGCGGCTGCCGGTGGCGCTGGCGGCGCTCGCCGGGGCGGCGGTGCTGTTCGTGCTCGCGCAGCTCGGCCCGGTGCGGCGCTGGCTGATGCGGCGGCTGCCGGGCGGGCAGGGTCCCGGCCCCACGCAGCGGGAGAAGAACTGGTTCAGTGTCCGGTTCGTCGGCGAGGGCGGCGGGAGGCGCGTGGTCACCGAGGTGTCGGGTGGTGATCCCGGCTACGGCGAGACCGCGAAGATGCTCGCCGAGTCCGCGCTGTGCCTCGCCTTCGACGAGCTGCCGCCGACCTCGGGTCAGGTCACCACGGCGGTGGCGATGGGGGAGGCGCTGACCGCGCGGCTGGTCGCGGCCGGACTGAAGTTCGAGGTCGAACAGGCCTGAGTTGGTCAACGCCACCGGCGCGGAGATTTGGTGTGGCCGAGCTTCGCCCTGGTCTCGGTGCCCGGGTCGAGCACCACGATGAACCGGTTCAGCGGTATGTGTCGCCAGGGCGTGCGTAGGCCGGAAGAGGCACCTTAACCGGTTGCGCCCATCGCGGCATCCACCTATGCTGATGCCGACGCTTGTAGGGAGCCGTCGGGCTGCGTCATTTCCGATTCCTGGTGTCCGTCCCCCGCGTCGGCGACGCCGACGGGGCTGCTCCCTCCGAGGTGAAGATGAAAAGAAAGATCGCGCTGGCCGCTGCGTCCCTGTTGACGCTCGCCGCCGCCGTGGTGGCGTTCAGTCAGCCGGCCCAGGCCGCCACCGGCATCCGGGTGTCCAACGGCAAACTCGTCGAGGCCAACGGCACCGCCCTCAAGCTGCGCGGCATCAACCACCCGCACGCCTGGTACGCCACCCAGACCAGCTCGTTCGCCAACATCAAGGCGGCCGGGGCCAACTCCGTGCGGGTGGTGCTGTCCGGCGGGCGCTGGACCACCAACACCGCGTCCGACGTCGCGAACGTCATCGGGCTGTGCAAGACCAACAAGCTGATCTGCGTGCTGGAGAACCACGACACGACCGGGTTCGGCGAGCAGAGCGGCGCGGTCAGCCTGGACGCGGCGGTGAACTACTGGATCAGCGTGCAGAGCGCGCTGACCGGCCAGGAGAACTACGTCATCCTCAACATCGGCAACGAGCCGATCGGCAACAACGCGACCACCCCGAACTGGACCGACGCCACCAAGAGTGCCATCGTCCGGCTGCGCAACGCCGGTTTCCAGCACACCATCATGGTCGACGCGCCGAACTGGGGTCAGGACTGGTCGTTCACGATGCGCGACAACGCGCCGAGCGTGCTGGCCGCCGACACCACCGGCAACACCATCTTCAGCGTGCACATGTACGGCGTGTTCGACACCGCCGCCGAGGTCACCGCGTACGTCGACTCGTTCACCAGCCGCAACCTGGCGCTGTGCGTGTGCGAGTTCGGTGACATGCACTCCGACGGCAACCCCGACGAGGACACCATCCTGGCCAAGACCCAGTCCGCCGGTATCGGCAACATGGGCTGGTCGTGGAGCGGCAACGGCGGCGGCGTCGAGTACCTCGACATGGTGACGAGCTTCAACCCGGCCCAGCGCAGCACCTGGGGCAACCGCTACATCACCGGGGCGAACGGCCTGTCCACCACCTCGACCCAGGCGACCATCTACAACACCGGCGGCGACACGCAGGCCCCGTCGACGCCGGGCACCCCGTCGGCGTCGAACGTGACCTCCTCCTCGCTGAGCCTGTCCTGGTCGGCCTCGACCGACAACGTGGGCGTGACCGGGTATGACGTCGTGCGGGTGTCGGGTTCGACGGAGACCGTGCTCGCCTCGCCGAGCGCTAACTCCGCGTCGCTGACCGGCCTGTCGGCGGGCACGCAGTACACCCTGGCCGTGTACGCCAAGGACGCGGCGGGCAACCGCTCGTCCCGCTCGTCGACGGTCAGCGTCACGACCTCGGGCACCGGGGGCGACACGCAGGCCCCATCCACGCCGGGTACGCCGTCGGCGTCGGGCGTGACCTCGTCGTCGCTGAGCCTGTCGTGGTCGGCGTCGACCGACAACGTGGGCGTGACCGGCTACGACGTGGTCCGGGTGTCGGGTTCGACCGAGACGGTGCTGGCCTCGCCGAGCAGCAACTCCGCCTCGCTGACCGGTCTGAGCGCCGCGACGCAGTACACCCTGGCGGTGTACGCCAAGGACGCCGCGGGCAACCGCTCGGCGCGCTCGGCCACGGTCAGCGTGACCACGCAGACCGGCGGCGGCTCGGGTGGCTGCACGGCGGTGTACGCGATCACCAACCAGTGGCCCGGCGGCTTCGGGGCGAACGTGACCGTGACCAACGGCGCCACCGCCAGCACTGGCTGGGCGGTGACCTGGACGTTCGCGAACGGACAGACCATCACCCAGATCTGGAGCGCGACGGACACCGCGAGCGGCGCGAGCCACACCGCGCGCAACGTGGGCTACAACGGCAACCTGGGCCCGAACGCGTCCACGTCGTTCGGTTTCAACGCGACCTGGAACAACACGACCAACGCGGTGCCGGTGCTGACCTGTACGCGTAGCTGAGACCCGCTTTGCGAACAGCCGCGCCCGCCCCGTACCCGAGGGGCGGGCGCGGCTGTTTAGTTCCCGACAAATCCTTTCTCAACGCGTATTGGGGAAATTCGGGCTTATTTGGAGTCATCAGCGTGTAAGAGGCTGAATTATGCATTCCGCTCGTTAGCCTGGCGCACTGTCAGCGACACCACACGAGATGGAGGGCTTTCACGCTATGGGTCATCGGAGATCGCTGCCCGTCGGTGCGGCGCTGATGTCAGGACTGCTGTCGGTCGCCATGCCCGCCCCGGCCGCACATGCCGCCGCGCCGCCCGCCGCGCCGACCATCACCGAGCCAGGTGCCGACAACACCCTGGTCAGCGCCGCCGACGTACACATGGAGGCCGCCCCGTTCAGCGACCCCGACGGCGACGCGCACCTGTGCAGCGAGTGGGAGATCCTCACCGGCGGTGAGCGGGTCTGGGCCAGCGGCTGCACCGGCGGCGTGCTGCGCAACCACATCCACATGGGCGACGGCGTGTTCGAGAACTCGCACGCCGGACGCGGGGACCTGATCCCCGACAAGGACTACGAGCTGCGGGTCCGGTTCAAGGACAACAGCGGCGACCCGGGCACCGAGTGGAGTGTCTGGACCGAGCGCCCGTTCCGTACGGCCAAGGAGCTCAAGCCCCGCCCCGACGCGCCCGAATGGGTCGTCAAGCAGGACGGCTACAAGGTCGAGGAGGTGGCGGGCGGCTTCTCGCTGCCGGTCAACATCGCCATGGTGCCCGGCCACGTCGCCGACCCGTCCAAGCCGATGTTCTACGTGACCGAGCTGTACGGCAAGATCAAGGTGGTCAAGGCCGACTACTCGGTGTCCACCTACGCCGACGACCTGCTCAACTACGACCCGTCCAAGGTCTTCCCCGGCAGCGGCGAGATGGGCCTGGCCGGTCTGGCCATCGACCCTGCGAGCGGCGACCTGTTCGCGTCCATGGTCTACAAGGACGGCAACAACTACTACCCGAAGGTCGTCCGCTTCCACAGCACCGACGGCGGCAAGACGGTCTCGACGAAGAAGACGATCCTCGACTTCGACGACGAGCCGCAGAGCGCCTCGCACCAGATCTCCAACCTGAGCATCGGCCCTGACGGCAAGCTCTACGTACACCTGGGTGACGGCTTCGAGCCCGACACCGCGCAGGACAAGGACTCGGCCCGGGGCAAGGTGCTGCGGCTGAACCTGGACGGAACGGTGCCCGGCGACAACCCGTTCTTCGACGACGACGACGGCATCAGCGCCCGCGACATGATCTTCGCGTACGGCCTGCGCAACCCGTTCGGCGGCGCGTGGCGCGCGACCGACGGCCAGCACTACTCCGTCGAGAACGGCCCCGGCGCCAACGACCGCCTCGCCCGCATCACCAAGGGCACCGACTACGGCTGGGGCGGCAGCGTCAACGACATGAAGAAGAACGCGCTCTACTACTGGGAGCGCACGCACGCGCCGGTGAACATCACCTTCACCGAGCAGAGCGACCACCACGCGGGCGGCTTCCCCGAGGACAAGTGGGGCCACGCCTTCGTCTCCGAGAGCGGCCCGACGTACGCCACGGGCCCGCAGGAGAAGGGCAAGCGCATCGTCGAGTTCGGGTTCAACGGCGACGGCTCCGTCACCGCCCCGAAGACGCTGGTCGAGTACAACGGCGGTGGCAAGACCACGGTCGCCGGCCTCGCCGTCGGCCAGGACGGCCTCTACTTCACCGGCCTCTACCCCGACGCCGGGGACCCGACCAAGGCCGGTGCGAAGATCTACCGGGTGCGGTACGCGCCGTCGCAGGCCGCGTCACCGGTCATGATCTACGGCGACCGCGACTTCAAGGGCTCCTTCCAGGCGCTCGGCGCGGGTGTGCACGACAACGCCAAGGGCGAGCTGGGTTCGGTCGGCAACGACAAGATGAGCTCGATGAGGGTCGGCCCCGGCTACCGCGTCGTGGTCTGCCAGGACGACAGCTCGCAGGGCCGCACCAACGCGCTCAACCTCGGCCTGTGCCGCTACTACGGCCCCGGCCAGCACGAGTTCGTCGGCGCGGACCTCAACGACCAGGCGTCGATGATCGCCGTCCTGTCCGGCCCCGCCAAGGGCAAGGGCGTCACGGCGTACACCGGACCGAACTTCTCCGGCGACTCCCAGCCGCTCGGCGTCGGCGGTTTCGAGGCCAGCGCGGGCGAGCTGAACAAGGTCGACACCGAGACCACCTCGATGAAGGTGGCCACCGGCCACGAGGCGATCGTCTGCCAGCACGACCGCGACGCGGGCGTCAACAGCGGCCAGGTCGGCCCGTGCCGCTTCTTCACCGCCGGTGACCACCCGGCGCTCGGCGCGAACTTCGAGGACAACGTCCACCTGATCGCGGTCGGCGGCCCGGCGATGACGGCGTACAGCGAAGCAGGGCTGGCCGGCAACTCGCAGCTGTTCGCGCCCGGCATCCACCAGGCCTACCTGGGCAACCTGAGCATCGTCGGCAACGACGCGATCACCTCGTTCCGGGTCGAGCCCGGCTACCGCGCCGTGGTCTGCTCCAACGACGGCAAGACGCTGACCAACAAGGGTGACCTCGGCCCCTGCCGCACCTTCGGCGCGGGCGACCACACCCTGCAGGGCAGCACGCTCGACAACAAGATCTCGCTGATGGCGGTGCTGGCCGGGCCGAGCAACGGCGCGCGGATGACCGTCTACCGCGACCGTGACTTCAAGGGCCTGTCCAACAAGTACGGCATCGGCCTCTACGAGTCGGCGGAGATCGGCCCGGTCGGCAACGACAAGATCAGCTCGCTGAAGGTGGCCGCCGACCACGAGGCCGTGGTCTGCCGCCACGACAGCGCCAAGGGCGAGGCCGACATCAACCCGTGCCGCCTGTACACCGGCGACCAGAAGTACGTCGGGGCGGACCTGAACGACGACATCTCCCTGGTGGCCATCGCCAAGTAGAAGTCGCCCGAAGCGCCGCCGACCCCCGGTCGGCGGCGCTTCGCCGTCCCCCGCCAGCGGGTGAAAGACCCGGCGTTGATCGCCGTTTCCGGTCAAAACCTGTGGTCTGAGCGCAGATTCTGACCGGAAACGGCGATCATGCCGGAGCCGGAGCCGGAGCCGGAGCCGGAGCCGGAGCCGGAGCCGGAGCCGGGTCAGGCGGCGCGGGCGGCGGCGCGGGCCTGGTGGGCGGCGCGCTTGTCCTCGAAGCGGGAGGCCGCGGTGTCGAGCTTGCCGAGGACCTCGACCAGCTCCTCGCGGGCGCGCTCGCCCTCGGCGGACAGGCCCGTGCGCTCCAGCACCTTGAGCTGGCGCAGCACCGGCATGACCACCTCGTCGTGGTGGATGCGCAGGTCGTAGATGCCCGCCATGGCGATCTGGACCGACTTGCGGCCGAAGTTCTCGATGGTGTGGCCGGGCATCTGGAACGACTTCACCACGCGCAGGATCGCTTCCATGGTCGCGTTCGGCACCAGGTCGAACGAGGCCATCAGCAGGTTGCGGTAGAAGAGCATGTGCAGGTTCTCGTCGTTGGCGACCTTGGCCAGCAGCGCGTCACAGATCGGGTCGCCGCTGACGCGCCCGGTGTTGCGGTGCGCCACGCGGGTGGCCAGCTCCTGCATGGAGACGTACGACAGGGAGCCGAGCACGTCCGGGTGGTCGGCGGTGAAACCGGTCTCCATGTGCGTCATGCGGGCCCGCTCCAGGGCGATCGGGTCGACCGCGCGCGTGGTCAGCAGGTAGTCGCGGATCGCCGTGCCGTGCCGGCCCTCCTCGGCCGTCCAGCGGTGCACCCAGGTGCCCCACGCGCCGTCGCGGCCGTACAGCGTCGCGATCTCGTGGTGGTAGCTGGGCAGGTTGTCCTCGGTGAGCAGGTTGACGATCAGCGAGGTGCGGGCGACCTCCGACAGCTTCGACTGGCTGGGCTCCCAGGCCTGGCCGCCGAGCGGGCCGTCGAAGTCGCTGCCCTGGCTCCACGGCACGAACTCGTGCGGGAACCACTCCTTCGCGGTGGAGAGGTGGCGGTTGAGGTTGGTCTCCACCACCGGCTCAAGCTCGCGCAGCAGCACCAGGGTGTCGGTGGTCTCGGTCGTCAACGCAGTCCTCCTGAGATGGGCTGGTAACTACGGTACCGTAACCTACGGCACCGTAACTAGTCCTCGTCGTCGGAGTCACTGACCTGGGCCGGAGCGGGAGCAGTGCCGCCGAGGTGCGCGGGAAGCCACCATGAGTCCTGGGTACCCCGAGGTTTGTCCGGATACTCCTGCTGTGCCCTGTCCAGAAGTTCCTGCATACGGCGGTGCAGCTCGGCTGTGACAATGTCGGACTTGTCTCGCTTGCTGGGATACATCGGCTCGCCGACCAGGATCTTGACCGCCACATGCCGCTGGGTCAGGTTGCGCGGCCGTCCTTTCGTCCACAGGCGGTGCGGCCCCCACAGGGCCATCGGGATCAGCGGCACCCCGGTCGCCGCCGCCATCCGGCCCGAACCGCCCTTGAGCTCCTTGACCGTGAACGACTGGCTGATCGTCGCCTCGGGGAAGACGCCGATGACCTCGCCCTGCTTCAGCGCCTCCAGGGCCGCCTTGTACGACGACAGCCCCGCCTCGCGGTCCACCGGGATGTGATGCATTCCACGCATCAGCGGCCCGGCGACGCTGTTGGCGAAGATCTCCTGCTTCGCCATGAACCGGACCAGTCGCTTCGACGGTTGCGCGGCGAACCCGCACAGGATGAAGTCCAGGTAGCTGATGTGGTTGCAGGCGATGACCGCGCCCCCGGTGGTGGGCACGTGCTCGGCCCCCTGCACGTCGATGCGCAGGTCAAGAACGCGAAATGCGGTCTTCGCGAGGGCGATCACGGGTGGGTATATGCGGTCCGACATGGCGTAACAGTAGAGCCCTCGGCTGAACGTCGCGACGGCGCGGCAGCCCCCACACGGTCAGCGCCGCCGCCGCGAGCAGCACCCCGGACACGGCGAACGCCGCTCCCGGACCGCGCGCCGCGGCCAGCGCGCCCAGCGCGACGGAGCCCCCGGCCGCGCCGAGCTGCAGCAGCAGCGACTGCACCGACAGCACGGTAGCGCGCTCGGCCGCCTCGACCCGGTCGTGCAGCAGCCGCCCTATCGGCGCCACCGCCGCCCCCAACCCCAGGAACATCAGCAGGTACGCCACCCCGGCCGCGCCCAGCCCGAGCCACCCGGCCAGCCTGGCCGTGCCCGCGAGCCCACCCAGCGCCAGCGCCGCCAGCAGCGTGCCGGCGCACGCGGCCCGCCCCGGCGACCCGAGCCACCGCGTCAACGGCACCCCGAGCGCGCTGCCGGCCGCGTCCGCCGCGAAGCCGACCGCCGCCACCAGCGCGTACGCGAGCACCCCGCGTCCCGCCCCGCCCGACAGCACCGCCATCCACGCCGGGGTCAGCAGCTCGACGACCGCCAGCCCGACACCCGTCGCGGCGGCCACCAGCAGCACCCGCACCAGCACATGGTCCCGCCCGGCCAGCCGCAGCCCGGTCGCCACGGTCGCGGGCACCCCGCGCAGCACCTCCCCGAACCCCGGCCGGGGCCCCCGCGTCTCCGTCATCGCGAACACGACGACCAGCAGCAGCACCAGCTCGCACGCCGCCGCCAGCAACACCGGCACCGCGAGCCCGGCGAGCCCGCCGGAGCCGCCCGCGTCCGTCACCGTCGCCCCACCCGGCCAGGCGAACGGGATCACCCCGCCCGCGAGCACGCCCAGGGCGAGCGCCGCCGATGCGGCCATGCCGCCGCGCGCCAGGCCCGGACCGAGGTCGGCGTCGCGCCCCTGCGCCGCGTGGACCGCGTCGACGTACCAGGCTTCGGCCGGTCCCGACGACAGCGCGCGGGCGACGCCGCGCAGCACCGCCGACGCCATCAGCAGCCACACCGCCCCGGCCAGCCCGAGCAGGGCCAGCCCGGCCAGGCCCGCGACGGCGGACGCGGCGAGCACCGGACGGCGCCCGAGCACATCGGACAGGCCTCCGGTCGGCAGTTCCAGCACCACCACGGCGACCGAGTACACCGCCCCGATGGCCGCGATCGTGCCCAGGCTCAGCCCCCGGTCGAGCAGGAGCAGCACCAGGGGAGCGGAGTAGAGACCGGCGGGCAGCCAGGTCAGGAACGTGATCAGCACGTAGCGGCGGCGCGCCGCCGCCGCGGTCGTCACGACGCGTTCCGGGGCAGTCCGGCCACGACGATGCTGACCGGGCGTGCGGCCGGGTCGGTGGCGTCCTGGGCGACGAGCTCGTCGACGTGGGCGTAGAAGCGCGCCCAGAGCGTATTCACCGAGTCGGGCGTGAGCCGGACCAGCAGGTCGCCGACGCCGGACGCGTCGACCCACGCGGTGGGCAGCGAGCTGAGCGCAGCCTCGTACGCCTCGACGTCTCTGATCAGGATGTCGACCTGCTGGCGGCGCATGATCGCGGACGCCTCCCGGCCCTCGGCGGTGGCCGCCATGTCGACGGCGCTCCACTCGTTGACCCGGTGCACGGCCTGCCAGCGCCGGGCGCGCGGGTGGCCCGGTTCCCCGGCCTCCGCGATGAACCCCGCCTGCGCCAGTTTGCGCAGGTGGTAACTGGTCGAGCCGGTGTCGGTGGCGAACCTGCGCGCCAGCTCGGTGGCGGTCGCGGGCCCGTGCTCGCGCAGCGCCCCCAGCAGCCGCGCGCGCAGCGGATGCGCCAGCGCCTTGAACTCCTCGATCTCGCCGACCTGGCGAACACCCTTAGCCGTACCTGCATTCTCATCCATGCCTGGCACGGTACCAATACAGAATTTTCTTTGCAAACATTATTCTGCAAGCATCGAGCGCCCTCGGCGGTGCGGGCACGGGTACCGGCGCGATACGGTGGCTGCGGCACCGGCGGAGACAGGGGAGATGGACGTGGCAGTTGTGGTCGCGATCAGCGGCTCGCCGTCACCGACCTCGCGGACCGCGCTCGTGCTGGCCAGCGTGGCCGGGGCGATCGACGCCGACATCGACACCATCGCCGTGCGGGACCTGCCCGCCGAGGTGCTGCTCGGCTGCGACCCGTCGCATCCGGTGATCCGCGACATCGCCGAGCGCCTCCAGGCCGCCGACGGCGTGATCGTCGCGACGCCCGTCTACAAGGCCGCCTACAGCGGCATCCTCAAGGCGCTGCTCGACCTGCTGCCGCAGTACGCCCTCGCGGGCAAGACCGTGCTGCCGCTGGCCACCGGCGGCACCGTGGCCCACGTGCTGGCCATCGACTACGCGCTGCGGCCCGTGCTGACCACGATGGGCGCGACCCACGTGCTGCCCGGCTACTTCGTGCACGACCAGCTGATCAGCGACGGCCCCGACGGCGAGATCGTCATCGCCGAGCCCGCCCGCACCCTGCTCGACGGTGTCGTCGCCGCCTTCGCCGCCGCCCTGACCACGAAGGTCATCGTCTAGCGGGTGCCCGGGACGCACCTCGTGGACGAGCGTGCGCAGCCGCCTCCGGTCAGCGCTCACCGGCGACGCGGAAGCCCTCGACCAGTGGCCCGCCGGTCGAGGTGATCAGCTCCGCCGCCATGGCCAGCAGCGTCCGCGGATCGTGCCGGGCATCCAGCCAGCGGCCGGCGTACGCCGGGTTCCAGGCGAGCAGCTCCCGAGCCCGCCACTTGCCCGTGCCGCGCCAGTGCGGCGGCGACGCGGTAGCGCATGCCGCGTCGGCCACCGCCTGCCACAGCACCGCTGCGGTCGCTGCGACCTCGACCGGGTCGGTCGCGTGCACCAGGTCGTCCGACAGGTCCGCGAGGCCGTAACGCGTCATGTTCAGCTGATCCACGGTGAGCGGCCTCGGCCCAGCCGCGAGCACATCCGCGCAGTGCGACCGCAAACGGGCCGCTTGCTCGTCGTCACCCGTGAGCAGCTGTCCGCCGCTGAGCATGCGGTGCAGCGCGGGCCGCCCGTCGCGCAGGTCGTTGGCGAGATAGCGGTCCAGCCCGGCCTGGTCGTAGGCGAACAGGTCGACGTTGAACCCCTCCCACCGCCGCCACTCGCGAAACGGCAGCCCGTCACCCTCGTCGTGGAAGACCAGGATGTCGAGATCGGATCCGGGCGTACGCGCCGCCGTCAGCACGCTGCCGGTCAGCATCGCCCACCGGGCGGCGGGGAAGCGGTCCTCGACGAGGCGGCGCGCGGCGGCCACGGGATCATCATGCACAGCTGCCAGGGTTGCCCAGGTGACGCGGCCCGACAACCGCATTACCCGCAAACCCGGTCGACGGCAGCGCGCCGACGCCGGATCATGCCGGGTATGACAGTGCCGACCAGACAGATCCGGGCGCTGCACGACGACGAGACGATCACCGTCTACCAGGCGTACCGGCCGGAGATAGGCGAGGCCGCAGCCTCGCTGGGACGCTTCCCGGACTGGTACCGCCGCGATCGCATGACCTGGATCAAACCCTCCTTCCTGTGGATGATGTACCGCTGCGGCTGGGCGACGAAGGAGGGCCAGGAACGGGTGCTCGCCGTACGCCTGCGCCGGGCCGGGTTCGACAGCGCCGTGCGCCAGGCAGTACCGAGTCACCACGACCGCGACGTGTACGCCGACCAGGCCTCCTGGCAGCGCGCCCTGAAACGCTCCCCGGTGCGCGTGCAGTGGGACCCCGAACGCGACCTGCACCTGCGTCCACTGGAGCACCGCGCGATCCAGATCGGCCTGTCCGGCTCGGCGGTCGACGGCTACGTCGACGAGTGGACCGTCGGCATCACCGACGTGACCGCGCTCGCCCACGAGATCCACGCCCTGGTCACCGCCCACGACCTGGACGCTGCCCGCCGCCTGCTGCCGGACGAGCAGCCGTACGACCTAGGCCCGGCACTCTGCCGGGGTGCGACGCCGGTCGACCTGAAATCGTGACGCGCGGTCCGGCCGCGCTGGGCCACACTGGCAGGCATGTCACCTCGCAGCGTCACCGAACTCGTCACCCTCGCCGAGCGCGGGCGGCGGGTGAAGTACCTGATGTTCTGGGGCCACCAGCCCAAGGCCGACGGCAGCATCGGCCCGAGCTGCCTGAGCCAGTGGTGGGAGTCGGCGTTCACCGTCGACGGGATCGCGTTCGCGACCGCCGAGCACTACATGATGTGGCGCAAGGCGACGCTGTTCGGCGACGCCGATGTCGCGTCGCGCGTGCTGGCGGCGGGCCACCCGCAGCAGGCCAAGGGCCTCGGGCGCGAGGTGCGCGGCTTCGACCAGGCGGTCTGGGAGCGGGAGCGGTACGCCGTCGTGCTGGCGGGCAGTGTCGCGAAATTCGGCCAGGACGACGCGCTGCGGGCCTATCTGCTGTCGACGGGTGACCGGGTGCTGGTCGAGGCGAGCCCGCTCGACGCGATCTGGGGCATCGGCCTGTCGGCCAAGGACGCCGACGCATGGTATCCCCAACGCTGGCGCGGCCTGAACCTCCTCGGCTTCGCCCTCATGCAGGCCCGCGACCACCTCGCCTCCTCCTGACCGCCCCGCCAGCCCTCTCCCGCCCCGCCGGACCCCCCAGCCCTGCCGCAACTCTTAAAGAGTCGCGGCCTTCTGGGCACCCTGATGCCGCGACTCTTTAAGAGTTGCGGCGGAGGGGGCTGGGGGTGGGTCGGTGGGTGGGAGGGCGGTCAGGCTGGGAAGGCGGGGAGGTGGCGGTCGCGGGCGGAGATGAGGTGTTGGTGCATGGCGGTGGCGGCGGCGTCGGCGTCGCCCTTGGCGATGGCGGTGGCGATGCGCTTGTGCTCGCCGACGGTGTCGCCGGTGCCTGCGGAGGGGAAGTACAGGCGGTGCAGGTGCAGGTGGGAGTGCAGGCGGATGATGGACTCGCGGAGCAGGCCGCTGCCGGAGACCTCGGCAACCAGGTCATGGAAGCGAGCGTCGAGTGCGGTGAACGCGGCGTGGCGGCGGTAGCCGTCTCCGGCTTCGACGGCGACGGTGGCGGCGGCCTCCTCGCGTACCCGGCGGCGCTGCTCGGCGTCGGCGTGCCCGGCGGCGCGGCGGGCGGCGGCGGTCTCCAGCAGCAGCCGCATCTCGAACAGCTCGTCGAACTCGGTGCGGGTGAGCAGCGGCGTCGTGGTGTAGCCCGACATGGCGCGCTTGCGCACCAGGCCGTCGGACTCCAGGCGGGCCAGCGCCTCCCGCACGGGGGTGGGGGAGACTTCGAGCGTACGGGCAAGGCCGTCGATGCTCACCCGCTCGCCGGGTTCGATGGCGTGCTCCATGATCAGCGTTTTCAGCGACTCGTAGACGTCGTCGGTCAACGTGAGCCGCTGCGCGGGCCGGACCCGGCCGGAGATGGGCGTAATGGCCATCAGACACCCCTTGACTGTCACCGTCGTGAGCGAGTACACCTTACCGATACGCCGATGATATAGGATCTATGATTAATCTGGACCTGACAGGGGGCAGTCACGTGCGGATCGACGCGCACCACCACCTGTGGACCGCCGACTACGGCTGGCTGGCCGCACCCGGGCTGGAGCCGCTGCGCCGCGACTACACCGTCGACGATCTGCGCCGCGAGCTGCCGACCGGCAAGGTCGACGCTACCGTGCTGGTGGAAGCCGGACTGTGCCACCACGACGAGACCGTGCGTTTCCTGGCGCTCGCCCAGGACGCGCCCGAGATCGCCGGGGTGGTCGGCTGGGCCTCGCTGACCGATCCCGACCTGCCCGGCACCATCGCCACGTTCCTGTCCGGGGACGGCGGCGACCTGCTCGTCGGCCTGCGCGACCAGGTCCAGGGTATGACCGACCCCGGCTACCTGGCCCGCCCCGACGTACGCGGCGCGCTGCGCGCGATCGGCTCCGCCGGGCTCACCTTCGACCTCGTCATACGCGCCGACCAACTGCCGTCGGCCGCCACGGCCGTCGCCGCCACCCCGAACACCATGTTCGTGCTGGACCACCTGGGCAAACCCGCGATCACGCCGGACGGGCTGCGCGCATGGCGGGACGCGGTCGAGCCGCTGGCGGCCTGCGACAACGCCGCCGCCAAACTGTCGGGGCTGCTCACCGAAGCCGGTCCGGACTGGACGGTCGAGGCGATCGAGCCGTTCGTGCACACCGCGCTGGAGCTGTTCGGCCCCGACCGGCTGCTGATCGGCTCGGACTGGCCCGTCTGCGAACTGGTCGCCTCGTACGCCGACGCGCTGGGTGCGGTCGGTTCCTGCCTGTCGGCGCTGTCGCCCTCGGAGCGGGCCGCCGTGGAGGGCGGCACCGCCATTCGCACCTACGGTCTGGAGATCAATCAATGAAGTTCATGCGGGTCGGCGCCCCGGGCGCGGAGAAGCCGGTGCTGCTGTCCGGCGGCCGGCACTACGACCTGTCCGCGATCACGCCCGACATCGACGGCGCGTTCCTGGCCGGCGGCGGCGTCGACCGGGTCCGGGCCGCCACGGCGGAACTGCCCGAGATCGACGTCACCGGGCTACGGGTCGGCGCGCCGGTGGCCCGGCCGGGCGTGGTGCTGTGCGTGGGGCAGAACTACGCGGCGCACGCCGCCGAGTCCGGCGCGACACCGCCGACCACCCCGATCGTGTTCTACAAGGCCCCCAACAGCGTCGTCGGCCCGTACGACGAGGTGCTGATCCCGCGTGGTTCGACGACCACGGACTGGGAGGTGGAGCTGGCCGTGGTGATCGGGCGGCGGGCGCGCTACCTGGACTCGCCCGCGCAGGCGCTGGAGCACATCGCCGGGTACGTGCTGTCCAACGACGTGTCCGAGCGGGACTTCCAGCTGCACCAGTCGGGTGGGCAGTGGTCCAAGGGCAAGTCGTGCGAGACGTTCCAGCCGCTGGGGCCGTGGCTGGTCACCCCGGAGGAGGTCGGCGACGTGCAGGGGCTCGGGCTGCGGTCGTGGGTCAACGGCGAGGTCCGGCAGGACTCGAACACCAAGGACATGATCTTCGACGTGGCGTATCTGGTCTGGCACCTGTCCCAGTACACGGTGCTGGACCCGGGTGACGTCGTGAACACGGGCACCCCGCAGGGCGTGGGCCTGTCCGGCCGGTTCCCGTACCTGGCCGAGGGCGACGTCGTCGAGGTCGAGATCGACGGCCTCGGCCGCCAGCGCGTAACCATGACCCAAGCCTGACCCGCCCCGCTTCTCGGGGCGACCAGCTGCCCGACTGCCCCGGTTCCACCCCCGTTTTCCATAGACGCTGGCCTATCCCACCGAAAAATCGCGGCTGATTTTCGATGAGATAGGCCAGCGTCTATTCGGGACGGGATGCTGGACGGGCGGCGGGGCACGGAGCGGGGCCGGGTGCGGAGCGGGGTCGGGTGCGGGCGGGTGGGCTGGGGTGGGGTGGGGTGGGGCGTGGTGGGGCGTGGGGGTCAGCGGATGAGGCGGAGGCCGCTCATGCCGCCGTCCACCGCGAGGGAGGTGCCCGTCGTCGCGCCGGAGCGGGGGGAGGCGAGGTAGGCGACGGCCTCGGCGACCTGGTCGGCGGTGACCAGGCGGCCGGTGGGCTGGCGGGCGGCTAGTCGGCGCTTCTCCTCGGCGGGGTCGTCGGCACCGGCGAGCAGGCGGGCCACCCACGGGGTGTCGACGGTGCCGGGGGCGACGCTGACCACGCGGATGCCCTCGCCGACCAGGTCGGCGGCCATGGCCAGGGTCAGCGCGTGCACCGCGCCCTTGGTCGCGGAGTACACGGCGCGGTTCACGAGCCCGGCCGTGGCGGCGATCGAGGAGATGTTGACGATCACGCCGCTGTTCGAGCCGCGCAGGTACGGCAGCGCGGCGCGGCTGGCGCGGGCGATGCCGACGACGTTGACGTCGAGGCAACGTTGCCAATCGTCGTCGGCGGCCTGCTCGACCGTGCCGACCGCGCTGATCCCGGCGCAGTTGACGAGGATGTCGAGGCCGCCCAGCGTGCCGGCGACCAGGGCCATGGCGTCGTCCATGGGAGCGGTCACGTCGGCGGTGACGGCCAGGTGGCGGCCGCCCCCGGCGGGGGTGCGGTCGAGCACGGCGACCGCCGCGCCGCGGTCGGCGAGCAGGTCGGCGACTGCCGCGCCGATGCCGGACGCGCCACCGGTCACGGCGGCGACCAGGCCTGTGTACTCAGTCAATTTTCCACTCCGGGCCGTCGGGGAAGGTATAGCGGGCCAGGGACTCCTCGTGCATTCTGGCCGAGAAGCCGGGCGCTTCGGGAGCGGCGTAGCGGCCGTTCACGATGCGGACCGGGTCAGCGAAGTGCTCGTGGAGGTGGTCCACATATTCGATCATCCGGCCGTCCAGCGTGGCGGCCACCGAGGTGTAGTCGAAGAACGACAGGTGCTGCACCAGCTCACACAGCCCGACACCGCCCGCGTGCGGGCAGACCGGCTTGCCGTACGCGGCGGCCAGCAGCAGGATCGCCAGGTTCTCGTTGACGCCGCCGACGCGGGCGGAGTCGATCTGCACCACGTCGATCGCGTCGGCCTGCAGCAGCTGCTTGAACATGATGCGGTTGTGCACGTGCTCGCCGGTGGCGACCCGGATCGGCGTGCCGCCGGGGCCGGACCGGGACAGCCCGGTGCGGATCGCGGCGTGGCCGAGGATCTCGTCGGGGCTGGTCGGCTCCTCGATCCAGTACGGGTCGAGGTGGCCCAGGGCGCTGACCCAGCCGATCGCCTCGTCGACGCCCCACCGCTGGTTGGCGTCGATGCCGATAGGGAAGTCCGGTCCCAGCGCCTCGCGGGCGGCGGTGAACCGGCGCAGGTCGTCGTTCAGGTCCGCGCCGACCTTCAGCTTGACCATGGAGAAGCCGTCGGCCACGGCGCGCAGCGCGCGCCGGGTGACCTTCGCGTCGTCGTAGCCGAGCCAGCCCGCCGAGGTGGTGTACGCCGGAAAGCCGGTGGCGGTGATCTGTTCGGCGCGGGCGGTCTTGCCCGTGGCGCGGTCGGTGAGCAGGTCGCGGGCGGCGTCGGGGGTGAGCGCGTCGGTGAGGTAGCGCCAGTCGACGCAGTCCACGACGGTGTCCGGCGTCAGGTCGGTCAGGTAGCGCCACAGGGGCAGCCCGGCCCGGCGCGCGGCCAGGTCCCAGGCGGCGTTGACGACGGCCCCGGCGGCCAGGTGCATGACGCCCTTCTCCGGGCCGAGCCAGCGCAGTTGCGAGTCGTGCGTGAGCCGGCGGCCGAACTCGCCGAGGTCGAGGGTGTCCAGGTCCTGGCCCACCACGTACGGTCGAAGCGCTTCGATCGCCGCGGCGCAGACGTCGTTGCCCCGCCCGATGGTGAAGGTGAAGCCGTGCCCGGCGGTGTCGCCGTCGGTGACGAGCTCGACGTAGGCGGCCGAGTAGTCGGGATCCGGGTTCATCGCGTCAGATCCGTCGAGGTGACGGGAGGTGGGGAAGCGGATGTCGCGTACGCGCAGATCAATGATCTTCATCGCGCCCCGCCCCGGGGTGGGGAGTGGTGGTTCGGCATGTGTTTGGCTCCTTCCGGCTACATCCTGGATCCTATAGGATCTAGCCTCAAGAGCAAGGTGTCGTCGCGGAAGGAGGACCGGCCCCGTGCGGATCGCACTGTTCGTCACCTGTCTTAACGACGCGCTGTTCCCGCAGGCCGGGATCGCCACGGTGACGGTGCTGGAACGGCTCGGCCACACGGTCGCGTTCCCGGCCGCGCAGTCCTGCTGCGGCCAGATGCACGCCAACACCGGCTACGCCGCCCCCGCCCGGCAGCTCGAACGCCTCACCGAGGACGCGTTCGCCGGTCAGGACGCCATCGTCTCGCCGTCCGGCTCCTGCGTCGCCCACCTGCGCGCGCACACCGCACTGCCCGTCTACGAACTGTCCGAACTGCTCGTCGACGTGCTCGGCGTGACCGACGTGGGCGCGACCTTCCCGCACCGGGTCACCTATCACCCCACCTGCCACGGCCTGCGCATGCTCCGCCTCGGCGACCGCCCCACCGCGCTGCTGCGCGCCGTCAGGGGCCTCGACCTGGTGGACCTGCCCGAACCCGAGCAGTGCTGCGGCTTCGGCGGCACCTTCGCCCTCAAGAACGCCGCCGTCTCCGGCGCGATGCTCGCCGACAAGTGCGCCAGCGCCGCGTCGACCGGCGCGGAGTACCTGGCGGCGGCCGACAACTCCTGCCTGGCCCACATCGGCGGCGGCCTGGCCCGCCATCCCGGCGCGCCGAAGCCGATCCACTACGCCGAGATCCTCGCGGCCACCGGAGGCATCCGTGAGTAGACAGCTGCCGATCGTCGCGATCACGCCGTTCCCGCAGGCGGCCGCGCACGAACTGGCCGACACACAGTTGCGGGCCAACCTGGGGCGGGCCACGCGGACCATTCGCGACAAGCGGGCGCGGGTGGTCGCCGAGGTCGCCGACTGGGAACCGATGCGGGACCGGGCCGCGGCCGTCAAGGACGAGGTGCTGGACAACCTGGACGAGCTGCTGGCGCGGTTCGAGGCGGCGGCGGTCGCGGCCGGAGCGACGGTGCACCATGCCGCCGACGCGGCGCGGGCCAACGCGATCGTCACCGAGCTGGTGCAGGAACAGCAGGCCGACCACGTCGTGAAGATCAAGTCGATGGCGACCCAGGAGATCGGGCTCAACGAGGCGCTGGAGGCCGCGGGCATCACGCCGATCGAGACCGACCTCGCCGAGCTGATCGTGCAGCTCGCCGACGACACCCCGTCGCACATCCTGGTCCCGGCGATCCACTACAACCGCAGCCAGATCCGGGAGCTGTTCGCGCGGCGGATGCCGGGGTTCACCGCGACGTCCGACGAGCCCGCGGTGCTGGCGGGGGCGGCGCGCGAGTACCTGCGGCGGACGTTCCTCGCGGCGAAGGTCGCGGTGTGCGGGGCCAACTTCGCCATCGCGGAGACCGGATCGCTGGTGATCGTCGAGTCGGAGGGCAACGGGCGGATGTGCCTGACGCTGCCGGAGACGCTGATCGCGGTCGTCGGCGTGGAGAAGCTGCTGCCGCGCTTCGCCGACCTCGGCGACTTCCTGCGGCTGCTGCCGCGCTCGTCGACCGGCGAGCGGATGAACCCGTACACCTCGATCTTCACCGGGGTGACGGCGGGCGACGGGCCGCAGCGGCTGCACATCGTGCTGCTGGACAACGGCCGCACGCAGGTCGCGCAGGACCCGGCCGGGCGCGCTGCGCTGCGCTGCATTCGCTGCTCGGCCTGCCTGAACGTGTGCCCGGTGTACGAGCGCGCGGGCGGGCACGCCTACGGCTCGGTCTATCCCGGTCCGATCGGGGCGATCCTGTCGCCGCAGCTCACCGGGCAGGACGCGGGCTTCAACAAGACGCTGCCGTTCGCCTCCACGCTGTGTGGGGCGTGTTACGACGTCTGCCCCGTGAAGATCAATATCCCGGAGATCCTGGTACACCTACGTCAGACCGGCCCGAAACCGGCCGCCGAACGGGCCGCGATGTCGACGCTGAGCTGGGTGATGCGCGACCGCCGCAGGTGGCGGGCCGCGCTGCGGGCAGCCCGCTCGGGCAGCGCCCCCCTGCGGCTGATCGCCCGCCGCCACGGCGGCACGCTGCGCCGCGCACCGTGGCCGCTGTCGGCGTGGACGGCACACCGGGACGCGCCGCTGCCCGCGGCCGAGTCCTTCCGCGACTGGTGGAGGCGCACCCATGAACAGTCCTGACCACGCGGCTCCGGGGCTGCCCGGCCTGTTCGCCGAGCGGGCGGGCGACTACCGCGCCGGGATGCACCACTGCACCGAGGACGAACTGCCCGGCGTGCTGGCCGGGCTGCTGGCTGCCGCCGCCAAGGTGGTCCTGCCGCCGGGTGTGCCCGCGGCGTGGACCAGCGGCCTGGCCGTGCCGACCCTGCTCGACGATCGCGGGCTGACCGCCGCGGACCTCGACGAGGCGGGGCTGTCCGTGCTCACCGGGTGCGCGGTGGCGGTCGCCGAGACCGGCACGATCGTGCTCGACGCCGGGCCGGGGCAGGGCAGGCGGCTGCTGACGCTGGTCCCGGACCACCACGTCTGCGTCGTACGCGACGAGCAGATCGTGGCCGACGTGCCCGACATGATCACCGCGCTGCCCGATCCCACCCGTCCCCTGACGATGATCTCGGGGCCGTCGGCGACCAGCGACATCGAGCTCAACCGGGTCGAGGGCGTACACGGGCCGCGCCGCCTCGACATCGTCTGCGTACACCCCGCGATCTGAGAGGCAGTCCCACCATGACCCACCTGCTCGGCGGCTCCGCGGTCGCGGTCAGCGCGCTCGGTTTCGGCGCGGCCTCCATCGGCAACCTCTACCGGGCCGTCCCGGACGAGCAGGCCGCCGCCACCGTCGAGGCCGCCTGGCAGGCGGGCATCCGCTACTTCGACACCGCACCGCACTACGGCCTGGGCCTGTCCGAGCAGCGGCTGGGCCGGGCCCTGGCCGGGCGTCCGCGTGAGCAGTACGCCGTCTCCACCAAGGTCGGCCGGATCCTCGTCGACGAGCCGGGCGGCGTGGGCGACGACCTGGCCAACGGCTTCGCGGTGCCCGCGACCCGGCGGCGGGTGTGGGACTACACCGCCGCCGGGGTGCGGCGCAGCATCGAGCACAGCCTGACCCGGCTCGGGCTGGACCGGATCGACCTCGTGCTCATGCACGACCCGGAGGAGAGCCCGGACCCGGACCAGGTGCTGCGCGAGGCGTACCCGGCGCTGGCCGCGCTGCGCGCCGAGGGCGCCGTCGGCGCGATCGGCGTCGGCTCCAAGGACCCGGCGACCCTGGCCCGGTTCGCCACCCGGACCGACGTGGACGCGCTGATGGTCGCGGGCCGCTACACGCTGCTGGAGCAGCCCGCACTCGACGACATCCTGCCCGCCTGCGCCGCGCGCGGCGTCGCGGTGCTCAACGTGGGCGTGTTCAACAGCGGCCTGCTCGCCGTCGAGTGGCCCGACGAGTCCCGGCCGTATGAGTACGGCACCGCGCCCGCCGGCGTCCTGGCCCGCGCCCAGGGCATCGCCGCCGCGTGCCGCCGCCACGGCGTGACCCTGCCGCAGGCGGCGCTCGCGTTCGCCGCGGCGCACCCGGCCGTGGCGTCGATCGTGGTCGGGGCGGGCAAACCCGACCACGTCGACCGCAGCGCCGCCTGGTTCGCCCTGCCCGCGCCGCCGCCGCAGCTGTGGGCGGAACTGGTGGAGACGGGCCTGCTACGGCCGGACGCTCCCGTCCCGGCATGACCTGTCTGCACCTGGACCTGGCCGGCGGCGGCCAGTACAGCGAGCCGGAGGTCGGCTGGGGCGGGCCGCTGCAGGCACTGTCCACCTTGCGCAAGGCGATCGACGGGCCGGTCGACCCCGCCGATCCACGGCTGCCGGTCGCGCTGGTCACCAGCACCGTCGCGGGGCTGGGCGCGGTCGGCACCGCGCGGTGCGCGGCCGTCGGCGTGTCGCCGCTGTCCGGCGCGGTCGCCGAGACCCGGGCCGAAGGCCCCTTCGCGGCGGGACTGCGCGCGGCGGGCATCACCGGCATCAGCCTGACCGGGGCCGCCGAGCAGCCCTCGTACGTCGTCGTGGAGGCCGGGCGGGCCGCCGTGCTCCCAGCGGGCGAGCTGTGGGGCATGACGACCGGACAGGCCACCGATCTGCTGCTGGCCAGGCACGGGCCCGACGCCGCCGTCGCCGTGATCGGGCCCGCGGGGCAGGCCGGTGCGCGCTACGCCAATGTGGTCACCTGCCGGTCGTTTCCGCTGCCCCGGCTCGGGTTCGGGGCGGTCCTCGGAGCCCGGCGGATCAAGGCCGTCGTGTGCGTGCCGCCCGGCAGCGAGACCGCCGGACGCGCCCCGTGGCCGCACGACGTGCTCGCGGCGCAGGCGCTGTTCACGGCGTACCGCCGGGAGATGCCGGACCACCCGCTGGCCGGATGGCAGTTCGCGGTCCCGGGTTTCGGGGCCTGGCCGGGCACGTCGGCCGCACCGGGCACGGCCGCCGTACGCAACTTCGCCGACACCGCGACCGCCCCCGCGTCCTGGCCCGGCCTGCACCCCGACCGATACGCGGCATTCCTGAACTGGTCCGGTGGCTGTCCGGGCTGCCCCAACGACTGCGTCAAGGGGTACGCGGGCGCGGGGCTGCACCAGGAGGCCGTGGCGATGCTCGGCCCGAACCTCGGCATCGGCGACCTCGGCGCCATCCTCGCCGCCAACGCCCGGTGCCAGGAGCTGGGGCTCGACCCGGTGTCGCTCGGCGGCACGCTGGCGTGCGTGTTCGAGGCGGCTGCGCGCGGGCCGCTGCCGTCCTGGCTCGACCTGCCCGCAGGAGCCGGGTTCGGGGCGGCGGACCTGCTGGCCGAGCTGGTCGAACGTGCCGCACGTCCCGGTCATCCGCTGGGGCAGGGGGCCACCGCGCTGGCCGCCCGGCTCGGCGTGCCCGAGCTGGCGATGACGTGCCGGGGCGTCGAACTGCCGCCGTTCGATCCGCGCGTCCAGCCCGGCCTGGGCCTGATGTACGCGGCCGCGCCGTTCGGCCCGCGCTACGACGCCGTCGAGCACGACCTCGACTTCGATCCGGTGTACGGCCTGCCGCACTGCTACGACGAGGCCGAGCGGATCGGGCTGTCCGTGCCCGCACCGGCGTCCACTCTGGACGTCGCCCGCACGTCGCGCCTGGCCGACCTGTGGAGCGGCCTGGACGCGCTGCTGATCTGCCCGTACGCCAGCACCCCGACCCGCCCGCTGACCCTCGACCGGATCTGCGCGCTGGTCCGGGCCACCTCCGGCCGCCCGATCAACCCCGAGGGAGTGTTCGCCCTCGGCCGGGACCGGCTGCGCGCCCAGCAGGAGATCAACGACCGCCTCGGCGTGGCCGCCGCGACCCTGCCCGCCCGCTTCTTCGACGAACCCGTCACCACCGGCCCCCACCGCGGCGCGGTCCTCGACCGTACGGCGTTCACCACCGCCGTCGAGACGCTGCGCACCCACTGGCGGACCCGTTGACCCACGCCACGGCCGGGTCCTGACCGGAATGCGCGAATCACTGGATTCGGCTCGGCGGGACGGGGGTCGTTGCCTAGGCTTACGTCATGGCTCGTACCGCCGCTGACCAGGTGCGCAGTGAAGACTTGTTCACCACCGCGCTGTGGGGATACTCCATGGACGAGGTGGACGCCTACGTCGAGGACACCGCCCGGCGCCTGCGCCGGCTCGCCGCCGAGATCCAACGGCTGTCCATCGCGGAGAACCAGCTCGGCGCCGCCCGGATCGAGATCTCCAAACTGACCTCCGAACTCGCCGAGGCACGGCCGCTGGCCGGCGTCGGCCCCCGCGTACAGGCGATCCTGCGGATGGCCGAACGGGAGGGCGAGACGCTGCGCCGGACGGCGTTCGAGGTCCTGCGCAAGGCCTACGAGGAGGCGCGCGAAGTCCGGCAGAAGGCCGAGGACGAGGCCTACCAGGCCAAACGTGACTACGAGATGGCCCTGGCGCACCGCCGCCAGCATGACCGCGACGAACTGCTCGCCAGCCTCCAGGCTGAAGCCGCGAGCGCCGAACCGCAGTCCGAGCGTGCCGCGGCGGGGATGCGCGAGCTGTTCGCGGCCGCCAACAACCGCAAGCCGGAGCGCAAGGAACCTGTCGCCGCAGCGGCGGCGGAACCCGGACCGGACCCGGATCCCGCACCGGACCGCGAAGCCGCCCCTGCGGTCGGCCCCAAGGCCGTGGCCGGTGCCAAGCCTGTGGCCGGTCCCAAGTCGGTGGCTGGTCGCAAGCCGGTGCCTGGGCCCGCGCCCGTGGCCCCGGTGACCGCAGCCCCGGAGCCGGTCGGGCCCGGCGCGCGACGCGACGAACCCGAGCCGCCGGTGCCGTATGCCGCCTCCGACGCAGCGTTGCAGCGTGCCGATACTGACGTCGTGGTACCGCGTGCCGAGCACGATGCGGCGGTGCAGCGTGCCGAGCCTGAGGTCGCGGCGCGGGCGGTGCCTGAGGTGCTGGAGGACGAGTATCCGGTCATCGAGGAGCCGGTCGAGCGGTTCCACAACGGGTCGAACAAGTCGCGCCGCAAGCGGACCCGTAACCAGCGCGCCAACCCGCCCGGCGTACAGCCGTCGGTGACGCCCGACCCCGCCGACACCCTGCCCGCCAAGCGGCCCTGAACCGCCGCCCCTCTCACGAAGATCGTCGTTTCGTGCCATGATCTGCGGTCCAACCGCAGATCATGGCACGAAACAGTGATCATCGCCCCGGAGCCGGAGCCGGAGCCGGAGCCGGAGCCGGAGCCGGAGCGGCGGTGGTCAGCGGGTTTCGCGCCAGCCGCGCTTGAGGTCGGCGTTCCAGCCGCGCCTGATGTCGGTGGCGGCGTGCGGGGTGCCGACGCGGAGCACGTCCCAGTGGCGGCGCGGCTCCTCGGAGCTCTTCAGCGTGATCCGGTCACCGACTCTGACCTTGGGCTCCACCCAGCACGTCAGCATCCGGTTTCCGGATCTCAGGTCGACCTGAACCAGCGTTGTCATGGCGGCGACGGTAGCAGCGATCACGGTCGACGTCCCGCGAGTTTCCGCCGCCAGGGGCCGGTCACCGGTGGGTACTGATTCACATTCTGTTCACGGGATGCCCAGCCGGGGTGACGCCGCGGGTACGGTGCCGCGCGTGACCCTGTACCTGCTCGCCTTCGCGGTGATCGCCGTCGCGGCCTTCGCCCAGGCCATCTCGGGCTTCGGCTTCTCGCTGGTAGCCGTGCCGCTGCTGGCGATGATCGTCGACCCGCAGCCCGCGGTGATCGCCGCCACGATCGTGAGCATGGGCCTGAACTCCGCCAACGCGTACCACCACCGCACGCACATCGACCTCGGCGCGACCCGGCGGCTGCTGCTGTGGGCGCTGCCGGGGCTGCCGCTGGGGGTGCTGGCGCTGCGGCTGCTGCCCTCGGGCGCGCTGGTCGCGGTGATCGCGCTGGTGACGCTGGCCTGCACGGTGGTCGTCTGGCGAGGCTGGCGCATCGCGCCCGGCGGCTGGACGCTGCGCGGAGCGGGCCTGCTGTCGGGGGTGCTCACGACCGCCACCGCGACCAACGGGCCGCCGCTGGTGGCGGCGCTGCAGGCGATGCGGCTGGAGCCGCGCGCGTTCCGGGCCACGCTGGCGCTGCTGTTCGCGGTGGTGTCGCCGATCGCACTGGTCGGTTTCGGCATCGCGGGGCTGCTCGGCATGCGGGCGGTGCTGGTCGCCGTGGTCGGGCTGCCCGCGGCGGCGCTGGGCGGCTGGCTGGGCAACCGGCTGTTCGACCGGTTCGACGCGGGCATGTTCCGGCGGATGGTGCTCGGCGCGCTCGTGGTCAGCTCGGCGGCGGCGCTGGCGAAGGCGGCCCTGTAGCCGATGTCGGACCGCTGAGGCAGGGTGGACGGCGTGACTGATCGACTGGTGACCCTCGTACCCTGGTCCGACGCCGACCTCGACCTGCTGCGCCGGGTCAACACGCCGGAGATGAAGCAGCACCTCGGCGGCCCGGAGACCGAGGAGAAGGTGCTCTCCCGGCACCAGCGTTACCTGGACCTGCCGAACGGCCGCATGTTCCGGGTCGCGCTGGCGGCGACGGGTGAGCCGGTCGGCACCATCGGGCACTGGGACCGGGAGTGGCAGGGCGAGCAGGTGTACGAGACGGGCTGGAGCGTGCTGCCCGAGTTCCAGGGCCGGGGGCTGGCCGTGGCGGCGGCCCGCGCGCTGGTCGAGGCGGCCCGCGCCGACGGGCGGCACCGCTGGCTGCACGCCTATCCGGGGGTGGACAACGTGCCGTCGAACGCGATCTGCCGCAGGGCCGGGTTCGAGCTCGTCGGGCCGTACGACTTCGAGTACCCGCCCGGCAGCCTCATGCGCAGCAACGACTGGCGTTTCGACCTGCGGAAATCGTGATCCTCGGCGATCCGGTAAAAAATCTTGGAAGAATCCTCCCGGCGGATGTAGAGCCCGGCGTGCCGGCTCCGACCGTGTGGTGGGGGCGGGCCGAGCGGGCCTGCCGGACCGGAGGGAAGACATCGTGAAGTACCTGCTGATGATCTACGGCAACCAGGAGAAGTGGGCCTCGATCCCGCCGGAGGTCTTCCCGGCGGAGGTCGCCAAGCAGGAGGCCTGGAACGCGAAGTACAAGGAGACCGGCGAGCTGCTGGGCGCGTACGGGCTGGCCGACGCGGCCGCGGCGAGGCTGGTGCGGCGCGCCGACGGGCAGCCCGCGGTGACCGACGGCCCCTACCTGGAGACCAAGGAGTACATCGCGAGCTTCTACCTGCTGGACTGCGAGAGCCAGCAGCGCGCGGAGCAGCTCGCGGCGGACCTGCCGTGGGCCGACCAGGACCCGGTCGAGCTGTGGCCGGTGCTGCACGAGTCGCCGGTCAACGACCTGTGATCGCCGACCGGCGCGTCGAGGCACTGCTGCGCGAACTCGCGCCGCAGGTCCTCGGCGCGCTGGTGCGCCGCTACGGCATGTTCGACGCCTGCGAGGACGCGGTGCAGGAGGCGCTGCTGGTGGCGGCCCAGAAGTGGCCGGTCGACGGGCTGCCGGACAACCCGCGCGGCTGGCTGATCACGGTGGGCGCGCACCGGCTGCTCGACGAGGTCCGCAGCGAGTCCGCGCGCCGCCGCCGCGAGGACGCGATCGCGCTGGCCACGCCCCAGTCGGCGCTGCTGGGCGCGCCCGCCGACGCCGAACTCGACACCGACGACTCGCTGCGGCTGCTGTTCCTGTGCTGCCATCCGGCGCTGGCCGCGCCGAGCCAGGTCGCGCTGACCCTGCGCGCGGTCGGCGGCCTGAGCACCGAGCAGATCGCCACGGCGTTCCTGGTGCCGACCGCGACCATGGCGCAGCGCATCACCCGGGCCAAACTGAGCGTCAAGGCGGCGGGCGCGACGTTCCCGCTGCCGGGTCCCGCCGACCGGGACGCTCGGCTGCGGGCCGTGCTGCAGGTGCTCTACCTGATCTTCAATGAGGGGTACGCCGCCACGGCCGGTCCCGACCTCACCGCCCCGCAGCTGTCCGGCGAGGCGATCCGGCTGACCCGCTGGCTGCGCCACCTGCTGCCCGGTGATCCCGAGGTGGCCGGGCTGCTCGCGCTGATGCTGCTCACCGACGCCCGCCGCGCCGCCCGCACCACCCCCGACGGCAACCTCGTTCCGCTGGCCGAGCAGGACCGTGCCCGGTGGGACCGTGCGCGCATCACCGAAGGCGTGGCCCTGCTCAGCGAGGCGCTGCCCCGCGGGGCGGTCGGGCCGTACCAGCTCCAGGCCGCCATCGCCGCCCTGCACGACGAGGCGCCGACCCTGGCCGACACCGACTGGCCCCAGATCCTCGCCCTGTACGGCCTGCTCGAACAGGTCGCGCCGAGCCCCGCCGTCACCCTCAACCGCGCTGTCGCCGTCGGCCACGTGCACGGCCCGCAGGCGGGCCTGGACCTGCTGGCCACCCTCGACGCCGACTCCCGCATGGCCAACCACCACCGGCTCCGGGCGACCCGTGCCCACCTGCTCGAACAGTCCGGCGACCACCCCGCTGCGGCCACCGCCTACCGTGCCGCCGCAGCCCTCGCCACGAACCTGCCCGAGCGCCGCCACCTCACCGCCCGCGCGATCGAGAACGAAGGAAGGGCACCTTCCCATCGCTCCGCGAGGTAGCAGGTGAACCTTCCTTCGTCCCTAACGCGGCTGGGCAGGCTCGTCGTGGTGCCCGCCGTCGCGGCGGGCGTGGCGGCGTCCGGCGAGGCCGCGCAGGGCGGCCAGGCCGATCACGAGCCAGACGACGTTGACCGCCACCGACGGCAGCGCCCGGTGCACGATCCCGTTGACCGCCAGCGCCACCGCCCCGGCCAGGTTGAGCAGCTGGTACGTCGTCCCGGCGGCGATCCGCCCGCTGGACAGCAGCCCGTACGCCACCAGCAGCGCCGCCGCGCCGAGCCAGCCGAACACCTCCACCAGCAGGTCGGCGCTCACGTCCGTGGCCCGCTCATCGCGGCACCAGCGCGTACGCCCGCACCGGGAACGTGCCGAAGTCGCGCACCGGCGCGGGCACCGCGTGCAGCCGGGCCCCGTGCACGGGCAGCCGGTCCAGCCCGGTCAGGTGCTCCAGCACCGGGATGCCCGCGTGCAGCAGGATCGAGTGCGCGGGCCGGGTCCTGCCGTCGGTGCAGTCGATGTTGACACTGTCCGTGCCGACCAGCGTGGCGCCGGCCTCGACCAGGTGCTTCGCGCCGTCCTCGGTCAGATACGGGGCTCCCACGCCGTACGCGGCCGTGCGCCAGTGCCGGTCCCAGCCGGTGTGCAGCAGCACCGCCCTACCGGCGACGTCGTAGGGCGCGAGGGCCTGTGCGGTGATCGCCCGCTCGGCCGCGCCGGTCGTGCGGACCACGACGACCGGCAGGTCTGCCAGCGACTCCAGGGGCAGCCCGGCCAGGTCGGTGCCGCCCTCATACCGGTGGAACGGGCTGTCCACGTAGGTGCCCGTGTTGCTGACCATGCTGATCCGGTCGATGGTGAACTCGGTGCCCTCGGCGTAGACGCCGCGCGAGTCGGCGCGGGTCAGGTGCGGCAGGATCTCCGGCCCCGGCAGCCCCGGGTATGTCGTCATCCCGGCCTCGATCACGTGGCTGAGGTCGACCAGCCGGGTGCCCTGCCCGGTGGGCGCGTCCGCCGACGGGCCGCCGCGCGAACCCTTGTGCGCCTCGGCGAAGACCTCGACGCCCGACAGCCGCACCTGGTCCACCATCAGCAGGCCGAGGTGGCCGACGAACAGGCCGGCAAGGTCATCGGCGCTGACGGCCGGGCCGGGCACGTCGAGGCGGAAGCCCTGGGCCTGCATGCCGCCGCCGTTGAGGAAGGTCACGTCCGCGTCGAAGGACGCCCGGTACTCGGTCATGGCTTGATGATCCGCCTCGGTCGGCATACAGCACAAGCGACGATCTCTTCATACGGCATGTAGCCTGACTGCATGCAGATCGACCCGCGCCGCCTCGCCGTGCTGCGCGCCGTCGCCGACGCGGGCGGGGTGCTCGCCGCCGCGTCCGTGCTGCACCTGACCCCGTCGGCGGTCTCGCAGCACATCGCGCGGCTGGAGGCCGAGACCGGCGTGACCCTGCTCGACCGATCGCGGCTCGGCGGTCGGCGCGCCGCCGGACTCACCGCCGCCGGGCGACTGCTGGCCGGGCACGCCGCCAAGCTCGGCCAGGTGCTCGCCGCCGCCGAGCACGACCTGGCCGCGTTCACCGGGCAGGTCGCCGGGCCGGTGACCGTGGGAGCCTTCCCGACGGCGATCCGGCATCTGCTGGTGCCGGTCGCCGCCGAACTGGGGGAGAGCGCGCCAGCGGTCGGGCTGCGCATCCGGCAGTACGAGCCGGAGCCCGGCCGCGCGGCACTGCGCGCCGGCGAGCTGGATCTGCTGATCACCGAGTCCGACGCGGCCACCCCGGCCCGCGACCCGGCGGGGCTGCGCACGGTGAAACTGTTCGACGACCCGTACCGCATCGTGGTGCCCCGCCGCTGGGGTCCGGTCAGCGACCTCGACGTGCTGCGCGACCGGCCCTGGGTGGACGGCCCGCCGGACACGGCGGTGCGCCGGGTGCTCGACCGGGTCAGCGCCCAGCACGGCGTGACCCTGGACCGCCGCCACGAGTGCCTGGAGTTCCCGGCCGCGCTCGCGGTCGTCGCCGCGGGCCTGGCCGCCGCCGTGGTGCCCGCGCTGGCCCTGCCCGAACAGCATCCGGCGGTCCGCGCCATCACCACCCCGCTGGTCGGCGCGCGCCGCCTCGACCTCATGCACCGGCGCGGTCGCCACGAACCCAGCCCGGCGGCCCGCCTGGTCGCCGCCGCGCTCACCGCCAAGGCCCGGTGGTGAGTCGGCGATCAGGCGGTTCCGCCGTCCAAGGCGGTGGCGAGCCGGTTGGCGAGCGGTTCCAGCACCTGGTACGCACCGGCGGACAGGTCGCCGTCGCCGCGCATGTCGCGCAGCTTGGTCAGCAGCTCGCGGGCCTCGTCGGCGGCGTCGGCGTTGCCGTCGCGGCGTAACCGCTTCTCGACGTCCTGGACCTGTTTGCGCAGCTCGGCGGCTTCCTTACCGGCGATGCCGCCGGACCGCGCCAGCCGGTCGATCTGCTGGCGCAACTCGCCGAGCGGATCGGCAGGCCGGGCGGGCGACGGTTTGGCCGACGGTTTGGCGGCGGCGGGACGGGTGGCGCTCGCCGCGCTGCCGGCGCTCGACGGCTCTGCCGCCGCGTTGCCCGGGGGCGCACTGGCCGAGGCGAACGCGATCAGGATCAGCCCCGCCACGATGGCGACGACCGCGATCGTGCCCCACAGGACCGGGCGCAGCCAGCGGTCGGGCCGCGCGGGCCGGGCGGACCTGACCGGTGTCGGCCGGGCGGGCAGGGGAGGCGGCACGGAGGCCACCCCGACCAGCGTGCCCGACCGGGCCGGGGACACCGGTGCGGCGATGAGGGTGTCGGTGAGCTGGGCGGTGGTGTGCGGGTCGGGGATCGTCTCGCCGATCGCCAGCAGTTGCGCGGCGACCTGCTCGGCGCTGCGCGGGCGGTGGCGCGGGTCGGCGGAGGTCAGCTGGCCGGTGAGCGCGGCGAGCGGCTCGGGGACCCCGGCACGCAGCAGGTCTTCGCGTACGCCGTCGCCGTCGCGCCCGGTCGGCGGTGGTGCTCCGGTGAGCATCGCGTACAGCGAGCAGCCGAGCCCGTACACGTCGGTGCGGGCGTCGACGGGGCCGCCCGCGGCCTGCTCGGGTGCGGTGTAGCCACGGGTGCCCGCGACCAGCGACGGGTAGGCGGCCTCCTGCCAGGCGGCGATGCCGAAGTCGCAGACCTTGACCGTGCCCGACGAGTTGACCAGCAGGTTCGCGGCGGTCACGTCGCGGTGCACGATCCCGGCGGAGTGCGCGGCGGCGAGCGCGGCGCAGGTCTGCACGGCGATGCCGACGGCCTGGTCGCGGTGCAGCGGGCCGTCCTGGAGCAGCGTGTGCACGCTGGGGCCGTCGACCAGTTCCATCACGACGTAGGCGTCCTCGGTCTCGACGGCCACGTCGTAGACGGCGACGATGTGCGGGTGCGGCAGGGCCGCGACGGCCTGTGCCTCCCGCCAGAAGCGCTGGCGCATGGCGGTGTCGGCGAACCGGGCCGGGTCGAGGATCTTGACCGCGACAGGGCGGCGCAGGCGCAGGTCCTGTCCGCTCCAGACGGTGGCCATGCCACCGTGCCCGATCTCCTCGTCGACCCGGTACCGGGCACCCAGCAGTCTGCCCATTATCCGGTCCTACCCGTGGCGGCGGCCCGCAAACCGATTCGCGGCGATGTCACCCGTCCGCGTCGGGCGCTGTGTCGCGCAGGCGACCCGGTTCCGCCGAGGTTTAGGCGGATCTTGGGGGCCGTTTAAGGTCTCCACAAGGGAGTTCTCCGTAGCGTTCGGGGCGTCGGCCGGATCGCGGCCGCCGCACGCCCCCGCCCTGATCGGAGTTCACCGCATGCGCAGACTGATCGCCTATCCGCTGGCGGCGCTGGGACTCGTGACCGCGTCCCTGATGATCGGGTCGCCCGCGTCCGCCCACGGGTACGTGTCGTCCCCGCCGAGCCGCCAGGCCCTGTGCGCGGCGGGCCGGGTCGGTGACTGCGGCCCGATCCAGTACGAGCCGCAGAGCGTCGAGGGCCCGAAGGGCCAGCGCAACTGTCACGGCGGCCTGGCGCAGTTCGCGGTGCTGAACGACAACGGCCGCAACTGGCCCGCGACCTCGGTCGGCACCGCGGTCACCTTCAGCTGGGTGCTCACCGCCCGGCACTCCACGAGCAGCTGGGAGTATCTCATCGGCGGCAGGCGGATCGCGTTCTTCTCCGACGGCGGACGCCAGCCGAGTGCGACGGTGTCGCACCAGGTGAGCCTGGCCGGGTTCAGCGGCCGGCAGACGCTGCTGGAGATCTGGAACATCGGCGACACCCCGATGGCCTTCTACAACTGCATCGACCTGCAGATCGGCGGGGGCGGCCCGGCCCCGTCGCCGACCGCCGCCCCGTCGCCGACGGCCCGGCCGACCGCGTCGCCGACCGCTCGGCCTAGCACCGGGCCGAGCTCCCGGCCGACGGTGCGCCCGTCGGGCCCGGCCGCTTCGCCGTCGAGCCGCCCGACGGGCACCGTGCCCGGTACGGAGTGGGCGGCGGGCACGACCTACCGGACCGGTGCCGAGGTGACCTATCAGGGACTGCGCTACCGCTGCCGGCAGTCGCACACCTCGATCGTCACCTGGGAGCCGTCGTACTACACGCTGGCGCTCTGGCTGCCGGTCTGACCGGACCCCGGCGGGCCGTCCCCCGGCCCGCCGGTTCCGCCGTCCCCGCTCGTCCACCCCGGCGATGACGCCGCCTGCGAACAGGAACATGACGATGAGAAGGATCGGTTTCGCGCTGGCGGCCGCCGCGCTGACCCTGCTGGCCGCGTGCGGCACCGCCGCGCCGGAGCCGGTGGCCTACCAGCCGCCCGGCCCGCCGCGCGCGGACGCGACGTTCAACGCGACCGACGTGATGTTCCTGCAGATGATGGTCACCCACCACACGCAGGGGCTGGAGATGGTCAAGCTCGCCCGGACCAGGCAGACCAGCGAGGAGGTGGCCATGCTCGCGGGCGCGATCGAGGTCACCCAGACCACCGAGCTGGAGGTCATGCGGGGCTGGCTGAACAGCTGGGGTGAGCCCGTCAGCGCGGGTCACGACCCGAACGCGCACGCCTCGCACGGCGGTCTCCCGATCACCGGCGCGGACGAGATGGCGGCGCTGCGCGCGGCCACCGGCGCGCGGTTCCAGACGACGTTCCTGAACCTGCTGATCGGTCACCAGCACAACGCCGTCGAGATGGCCCGCACGGAGACCGACGGTGGCGCGAACCCGCAGGTCAAGGACCTGGCGAACCGCATCACGCTGTCCCGCGACGAGCAGATCAAGCAGATGCTCGCTCTGGTCGCCGCCTGACGCCGCGCCCGCCCGGCGGATGATCCGTGGGTTCACCAGTCGTGGACGGTGCCGTCCTTGAGCCGGTTGACCGGCAGGTACGCGGCCACGTACGGGAAACGCGCGGCGGCCTGCTCGTCGAGTTCGACGCCGAGGCCGGGCTGCTCGCCGGGGTGCAGGTAGCCGTCGGTGAAGGTGAACGACTGCCGGAACACCTCGTCGGTCAGCGGGCTGTGCTGCATGTACTCCTGGATGCCGAAGTTGTGGATGGCCAGGTCCAGGTGCAGCGCGGCGGCCATGCCGACCGGCGAGATGTCGGTCGGCCCGTGGATGCCCGACTTGATCTGGTACTGGGCGGCGAAGTCGAGCAGCTTGCGCATGGCGGTGATGCCGCCGGTGTGGGTGACCGCGCTGCGTACGTAGTCGATGAGCTGTTCGCGGATCAGGGTCTGGTAGTCCCAGACGGTGTTGAAGACCTCGCCGATGGCCAGCGGCGTGGTGGTGTGCTGGCGGACCAGGCGCAGCGCGTCCTGGTTCTCGGCCGGGGTGCAGTCCTCCAGCCAGAACAGGTCGTACGGTTCCAGGTCCCTGCCGAGCCGGGCGGCCTGGATGGGGGTCATCCGGTGGTGGCCGTCGTGCAGCAGCGGCAGCTCGGGGCCGAACTCGTTGCGTACGGCCTCGAAGACGCCGGGCAGGTGGCGCAGGTAGGCGCGGGTGTCCCAGTCCTCCTCGACGGGCAGCGGGGTGCGCCGGGCGGGTTCGTAGTCGTAGCGGGCGCCCTCGGTGACCGCGGCGACGCCGTAGACCGCGTCGATGCCGGGCACGGAGGTCTGGATGCGGATGGACCGGAAGCCGAGCGCGAGGTGCTTGCGTACGGAGTCGAACAGTTCGGGCAGGTCCCGGCCGGAGGCGTGCCCGTACGCCATGATCCCGTTGCGGGACGCGCCGCCGAGCAGCTGGTAGAGCGGCATCCCGGCTGCCTTGGCCTTGATGTCCCACAGGGCCACGTCGACGGCGGCGATGGCGGCCATGGTGACCGGGCCGCGCCGCCAGTAGGCCGAGCGGTACAGGTACTGCCAGGTGTCCTCGATGCGGTGCGCGTCGCGGCCGAGCAGCAGCGGCACGACGTGGTCGGTCAGGTAGGACGCGACGGACAGCTCGCGGCCGTTGAGCGTGGCGTCGCCCAGGCCGGTGATGCCGTCCTCCGTCGTGATCTTCAAGGTGACGAAGTTGCGGCCCGGGCTGGTGACGATGACTTCAGCGGCGGCGATCTGCACGAGGTGGCCTTTCTGGACGCTGGCTCGCCGAAATGCTAGGCCCAGGCGACCCGGCGCCGCGACCCCGACGTGCCCTCATCCGCCGCGCCCTACCCGTCGAGAGCCGCGCGTCAGGCGCCGCTGAGGGTCTGCACCACGCCGTCGGCCAGCAGGCCGTCGTAGTACGCGCCGCCGGGGTAGTACGCGGCGGTGCTCGTGCCGGTGACGCCGTCCACGGCCCAGCCGACGGCCAGGGTCTGCAACGCGGCGACGTTGCGCGCCTGTGGCGTGCCCGAGGTCAGCGTGCACAGGCCGTCGGTGCTGCCGCCCTCGGCGTCGCAGTGGCAGCCCGTGCTCAGCCGTACGCCCAGGAACGGGCGGGACACGGCGGAGGTCAGCGCGACGGTGCCGCTGGCGTTGCTGTTGGCCAGGTACGGCGGGGACGAGATCGCGTACATCGGCAGGGCGGTGTTCCTGAGGCCGTTGAACGCGTCGGCCATGCTCTGCCCGACCGGCGACTTCACCGGGTCGAGCAGCACCAGCGCCTTCACCTTGGCGAACTGGGCGGCGTACGAGGTGCGCAGCCGGTTGGCGACGTAGGCGGCGACCTCGCCGCCGGCCGAGTGGCCGGAGATCACGTAGCTGGTCGGCAGCGCCAGCCCGGTGCGGCCGGCCCTGGCGCGCGCGTCGGCGAAGCTGCGGCCGAGCTTGTCACCGCTGTCGGCGGCCTTGCCGAGCAGGTCGGCGACGTTGTCGAGGAATCCGGTGTTGTTGCCGATGTTGTTGACCGTGCAGCCGTAGAGGTTCGCCGACGGCAGGGTCGGCGCGAAGACCACGAAACCCGCGGTGGCGTAGTGCTCGGCGAGGTCCTGCAGGTTGCCGTTGCTGCGGGAGAAGCCGTGCTGCAGGTAGACGAGCCCGCGCGGGGTCCCGGCGGGGAAGTACCAGTCGGCGTCGGCCTTCATCGTGTAGAAGGCGCAGCGGATGTCGACGGTGTTGCTGACCTCGACGACGCCGGGTGCGGCGGTCGCGGGCGCGGGTGCGGCGAGGATCGTGGCGGCCAGGGCCAGGGCGAGGGCGGCTCTGCGGAACGACATGGTGCCTCCGGTTTCCCTTAGTGGAACAGCGTTTCCCTTAGGGAAGATTAAGGAGGTCGGCTGACGCCAGGTCAAGGCCTGGAACGTGCCACATTGGACGACACCGCGACGCGGCCCGCACCGCGCACGGCCAGGGGCGGGCAGCGCGACGGCGGCTTGTCGAGGATCATCATCGGTGCGGATGGGACACCGCACGCTCGGCCGGCTCCGCGAAGGCAGCGCCGCGCCGCGTGCCGAGACGGGACGGGCCGACCGATGGAGAACGCGCGATGGCGCTGGCTGATGCTGGTCGTCGGCATGCTGGCGATGACCGCCGGAAGCACGGCCCAGTACGGCATCGCGTACCTGATCCCCGCGTTCCGGGACCAGGGACTGACCCTGGAACAGGCCGGAGTCCTGGTCGCCTGCCCCACCATCGGCGTCATGCTCACCCTCATCGCCTGGGGCGCGGCGGCCGACCGGTGGGGCGAGCGCATCGTGCTGTCGACCGGCCTCGGGCTGGCCGGGCTGGTCCTGCTCGCCGCCCGGTGGGTGCCCGGCACGCTCGGACTGGGCGTGTGCCTGGCGCTGTCCGGCGCGTTCGGGGCCTCGGTGCTGGCGAGCGGGCGGCTCATCCTCGGCTGGTTCGCCCGGCACGAACGGGCCCTGGCGATGGGCCTGCGGCAGAGCGCAGGGCCGCTGGGCCTGGCGCTGGCCGCCGCGACCCTGCCCGCCCTGGCCACGGGCGGCATCGGCTCCCCGCTGCTGTTCCTCGCGGCCCTGTTCCTGGCCGCCGCGGCAGCGTCCTTCCTGCTGGTACGCGACCCGGCCCCGCCACCGCCGTCCGCCGCCCCGCCGACCCCCGGCACGCGGCCGGCCTCGCCCTACCGCACCTCGGGACTGTGGCGCATCCACGCCGCCAGCGCGCTGCTGGTCATCCCCCAGTTCACGATCACCACGTTCGCGCTCGTCTTCCTCACCGACGCCCGGGGCTGGGCCGCCCTGGACGCCGGGCACCTGCTGGCCGGGGCGCAACTGTGCGGCGCGCTGAGCCGGCTCGGCGCGGGCTACTGGTCCGACCGCACCGGCAGCAGGCTGCGGCCGATGCGGCTCATCGCGGTCACCACCGGCGCCGGGATGCTGGCGCTGGCCGCCGCCGCCGTAGCCGGATCGGGCCTGGCGGTGCCGCTCCTGCTGTTCCTGGCCGTGGTCGCCGTGAGCAGCAACGGCCTGTCCTTCACCGCCGTCGCCGAGTACGCGGGATCCGCGTGGGCGGGCCGGGCGCTGGGCATCCAGACCACGGGACAGAACACCCTCGCCGCCGCCGTTCCGCCGGTCCTGGCGGTGACGATCGCCGCCGTCGACTTCGCCCCGAGCTTCGCCGTGGTAGCCGCCTTTCCGCTGGTCGCCGCAGCGATCGTGCCCGTCGCGGCCGAGCGGCGGGCGATCGCCGCGCAGACCGGTGAGCCGGGATGACCCTTCCCGAACCCGGTGCGCCGATGGGACCTGACAACGGTGGCGCGGCGTTGTACGCTTCCCCGCGATGACTACCTTCGCGATCAGATCGGGGGTCCCGTCCGCAAAAGGTGAGTGCTGATGCGCTCTTCTGCTGCGACGACGGATACCCGTCTTGCCCTGTGGCTGCGCGTGCGCGAGTTCGCCGTGCCGCCTTCGATGATCGAAAGTGCGACCGCCCGCCGGGCCGCCGGTGACTGGGCCGGGGCCTGCGCCGCCGCACGTGTCGACGTCGATCTGAACCTGCGCGCCGTGGCACACGCCCACGGCCGGGAACTCGCCGCCCAGGTCCGTGACGACCTGCGGCATCTCGCGCCCGATCTGCTGCGCTCACACATGCCGAGGATCGCCCCGGACGGACTGCTGCGCCCGGGCCTGACCATCTCCCTGGCCCGCTACGGCGGCCCCCAGCTCGTGGTCCGTACGCCACCCGCGTGGGCCGACGCCGGGCAGCGGATCAGTCTCGCGCTGTGGGACCGGTCCGGCGACGCGCCGCGCCTGCACCCGCATCCGCAGCCCGACCGGCGTTTCCGCCTCGACCTGCACCGCCACCTGTGGGACGTGCGCCGGGCTCCCGAACTGGCCCACCGCTGCGGCGCGGACACCTGGCCGGACACAGCAGGTTCTGCCGTCAGCCCCGACCGGTGGGCCGTCGACCACGCGTCGGCAGGCCCGCTGCCCGGCGGCTGCGCAGTGCACCGGTGGGCAGCCGAAGCGGCGCTGGTCGTCCACGCGGACGGCCACACCGGCGGCACGGTCACGGTACGAGTCGACAGCAGGCAGCGGTTCCGGGTGGACGTCTGCTCCGAACAGGACACGGCACGGATCTCAGCCGTGCCGTCCCGGGACCGGAGCGCCGCGACCCTGGTGCTGCCCGACGCCGCGACGTGGCTGCTGCCCGACCTGGAGCTGCTGCACCACGGGCTCGTCGACGCCGACAACCTGCATCCGCTGGTCGCGGCGGCGCTCGCGCCGGACCACCCGCCGCCCCTGCGGCCGCCGACCCACCAGCCGGGCGGCCCGCGACACGTCGACTGCCGTGGCCAACGGCACCGGATCGCCCTGGTGGACGGCGTACTCACCGCACTCGACCACGACCCGGCCGAGATCAGGCGCGAGGAGCTGCTGACCGCACTCGGCGGCCCGCCGCTGCCGTGCCTGCGGGCGATCGACGAGACCCACCGCCACCCGGAGAGCCTCGTCGACGTGCGTGCCCGGCTCGACCACGGCGACGCCGCTGGTGCCCTCGCCGCCGTCGAGGGCCTGCTCGGACCGGACGCGCTGCTGCGCAGCGGCGCGCTCCGCGACGAGCTGGAGGCGGCCGCCCAGGGCCGGGTCACGCACGGGCTGTTCCGGGCCGGGCTGGCCGGCACCGGACCTCATCCCACCTCACGAGGCGTCGGCCGCCGCCGCGAGCGGCGCGCTACCCGCTTCCGTCCACGCCACACCACGGGCCGCTGACACCGCGTCGCCGTTCCCTGCCCGCTGCTCCGAGCGGCCTCCACGGTGGCCAAGCCGCCTCCTTGCCCACCGTGCCGCGCCGTCGGCCGCAGCCACCGGTCGGCGGCGACCCGCCGCAGCGCCCCCGACTGTGCGCCGCACTCGCGTGTGCCACCCGCACCACCACCCGGCCTACCAGCGCACGCCCCATCCCCGCTCGACCAATGCCGTCCCGCGGCACCGACAAACCCAAGGTGATCAAACATGACCGTTATCGCTGAACCCGCCATCTCCGACGCGACCGTCCGGCAGCTCGACGTGGCTGCCGACCTGCTCGCCCTGCTCGGCGACACCGCGACCGAGCCGCGCCCCGACACCCAGCTGGAGGCGCTGACCCTCGCCGTGGCCGCCGACCTGCCGGTGCTGCTGTGGGGCGAGCCCGGCATCGGCAAGACCGCCGCGCTGACCCAGCTCGCCGCCTCCCTCGACCTGCCGCTGACCACGGTCATCGCCAGCGTGCACGAGCCGTCGGACTTCTCCGGCCTGCCCGTCGTCGGCGACGACCCCGCCGTGCAGGGCGTGCCGATGGCCCCGCCGGACTGGGCCGTACGCCTGGTGCGGGCCGGACGGGGGCTGCTGTTCCTGGACGAGCTGTCGACCGCCCCGCCCGCCGTGCAGGCCGCGCTGCTGCGGCTGGTGCTCGAACGCCGGGTCGGCGCCCTGCAGCTGCCGCCCGGCGTGCGGATCGTCGCCGCCGCGAACCCGCGCTCGTCGGCCGCCGACGGCTGGGAACTGAGCGCGCCCCTCGCCAACCGGTTCGTCCACCTGCAGTGGGTCCACGACCACGACGTCGTGGTACGCGGCCTCGGCGGCACCTGGCCCCGCGCGACCCTGCCCCGGCTCGACCCCGAACGGCTCGCCGCATCCGTCGCGTACGCCCGCCGGGCCGTGTGCGCGCTGCTGACTACCCGCCCCGCGCTCGTCCACCGGCTGCCCAACAGCGAGACCCGCCGCGGCGGAGCGTGGCCCTCACCCCGCAGCTGGGACATGACCCTGCGCCTGATCGCGTTCGCGACCGCGGCGGGCACCTCCCGCGAGGTGCTGTCCATGCTGGTCCGCGGCACCGTCGGCGACGGCCCCGGCCTGGAACTGCTGGCCGGCCTGGACAGACTCGACCTGCCCGACCCGGAGACCCTGCTGGCCGACCCGGCCTCGGCCGTCCTGCCCGACCGCGGCGACCTGCGCCAGGCCGTGCTCGACGGCGTCGTCGAAGCGGTCCGCAGGCAGCCCGACCAGTCCCGCTGGGACGCCGCCTGGGCGGTGCTCGTGCGCGCCCTGGAGACCGGGGCACCCGACCTGGTCGTCGTACCCGCGTCCACGCTCGCCGCGCTGCGCACCGACGACTGGACACTGCCCGCCGACATCGAACGCCTCGCCGGTGCGGTGTCCCTGTCCCGCCGCGCCGACCAGGCCGCCGCACTCACCGGTGCCTGACATGGACACCGAGAAGCTGTACGCCGCCCGCCTGCACGCCGCCCGGGTCCGCCCCTACCTGGCCACGGCCCTGTTCGCACTGCACCCGGTCGCATCGTCACGGGTGCCGACGATGGCCGTCGACCGGCACTGGCGCTGCTACGTGTCCCCGGCGTTCGTCGACCGCACCCCACTGGACGAACTCGCCGGCGTATGGGTCCACGAAGTCTCCCACCTGCTGCGCGACCACCACCGGCGCGGCGACCGGGTGGCCGCCGAACGCGGCCTGACCGGCCCGGGGGAGCGGCTGCGGATCAACATCGCCGCCGACTGCGAGATCAACGACGACGTGTACGGCGACGGTCTGGCCCGCCCCGCCGACGCCGTCGACCCGCAACTGCTCGGCCTGTCCGACGGCGAACTGATGGAGGACTACCTGCGCCAGTTCCGCCTCGGGCCGCGTACCCAGAATCTGGTCTGGCTCGACTGCGGCAGCGGGGCCGACGGCATGGACCGGGAGTGGGACCTCGGGCCCAACGGCGCGCACGGGCTAGACGACCAGCAATGCGACGCGGTCCGGTTCCGGGTCGCTCAGGGCCTGGTCGGGTCACCCGGCCACGCCTCGAAAGGCTGGAAGCGCTGGGCCGACGAGGCGTTCCACCCGCCGCAGCCGTGGCGGGAACTGCTCGGCGCGGCGGTCCGCTCGGCGGCGACCGCCCCCGGCGCGGGCGACGACTACAGCTACGGCCGCCCGTCACGCAGGTCCGCTAGCCTGCCCGGCATCGTGCTGCCGAGCCTGCGGCGCAGGCCGCCCCGGGTCGTGGTGGTCATCGACACGTCCGGTTCGGTCAGCGACGCCGAACTGGGCAGCGCCCTGCTGGAGGTCACCGCCATCGCCCGCGCCGTCGGTGGGCGGCGGGACCTGGTCACCGTGCTGTCCTGCGACGCGGCAGCGGGGGTCGCGTACGCGCTGTGCCGGGCCGAGGGGATTCCGCTGACCGGCGGTGGTGGCACGGACCTGCGGGCCGGATTCGCCAAGGCGCTGCGCCTGACCCCGCGCCCGGACGTCATCGTCGTCCTGACCGACGGCCAGACCCCCTGGCCGTCCGCAGAGCCGCCCTGCCGGACGGTGGTGGGCCTGTTCCCCCGCGAGAGCAGTTGGGACGAGGACTCGGAGTACGTGCCGGACCTGCCGCCGGACTGGGCGCGGGTGGTCGAGATCGGATGATCGGTTCCGGCGAACCTCCGGTGCCCACGGGCGGTCGTATCCACCCTGATTCCACTGGTCGAGGGTGGGGGAACGCGATGCCGATCGTGCTCACCCGCCGCACGCCTTCGTGATGGTCTGAACCGGAGGCGGCTAGGTCAGCGGCAATCCGGGGGCTCGGTCATGAGCCAGAGTCCTGGGCGCTGCCGAGTCGACGCAGACGGTCCCAGGACAGCAACGCGAATAAGACGCCGAACTGCACCGCGAGAAGGGAGAACGGAGCTGTCGTCGCGGTCTCGCGCCGGGGGCCCGGCGGCGACGAGAGCAGTAGGAACGCCAACGGGGCCAGGAGAGTTACCGCGAACGTGGCCCTCGCCCAGAACGGCATACGCCGTACCGGCCGCCAAGTTCCCATGCCGTAGCGCTCACCTGGCAGCGCCACGAACACCGCGTAGTACAGCGCGACCGGCAGGGTGAACACCAGGGTCACCGGCGGCATCACGGCGTTCATTGTCAGCGGCAACTCGACCAGCCCGCAAACCGCCAGGACAAGGCCAGCCACTGCGGTCGTCCGTGCCCGTTTCCGCACTCTCACGGCACCACCGTAGGACCTGACGACCGTCGCGGACACCGCCTGATCAGCTAGTCGATCTCTGCTGAGCCTCTCCACAGGAAGACGAAAGAGGGCCTGTCCGATGATCGGACAGGCCCTCTTTGCTGGTGGGCGATACTGGGTTTGAACCAGTGACCTCTTCCGTGTCAAGGAAGCGCGCTCCCACTGCGCCAATCGCCCGTGCGGTACTGCGGTACTACGAGGTGGAGACGGGATTTGAACCCGTGTACACGGCTTTGCAGGCCGTTGCCTCGCCTCTCGGCCACTCCACCGTGGTGACGCCTTGCGGCGGTTCTCCGAGCGGATGACGAGATTCGAACTCGCGACCCTCACCTTGGCAAGGTGATGCGCTACCAGCTGCGCTACATCCGCTTGTCAGTTTCGCCCGCCTTCCGGCGTGCTTGCCCAACGGTTGAGAACTTTAGCCGGTCCGGCGAGGTCTTGACAAACCGGGGTCCCCCGGCGCGTCACGTGGCGGGGCTCTTGGCCAGTCCAGTGCAGCGTGCGGCCTGTTCGAGCCTGCCCTGCACGGCGGTCAGCGCGGCTCCGGTGACGGGCTTGGGCTGGCCGTTGTTCGATACGACACCGGGGGTGAATTTCCGGGTTTTGACCTTCCCGTCCTTGATCGTCACGGTCAGCAGGCCGGTGTCGGTGCTCTTGGAGGTCGAGTACCAGAGGAAGTTGCCCAGGCCGTAGTGCACGTAGGCGCCGCCCAGGAAGCCGTCGGCGAGCAGTACGTGGGCGTGCGTGCCGATGATCAGGTCAGCGCCCGCGTCGGACAGGGCCTTGGCGATCGACTTCTGGTCGCCGTTGGGGCAGCCCTGGCCCTCGGTGCCCCAGTGCATGAAGGCGATCACCACGTCGGCCTGCGCGCGGGCCTGCTTGATCGCGGCGACGGACAGTTTCCGGTCGAACGCCATGGCGATGCCGGGGCGGGTGGCGGTGGGCTTCCACTGCTCCTTGAGCTCGTGGACCTGGGACAGCCCGACGATCCCCAGCCGGACGCCCTTCACGGTGACCAGGTGCGGGGCGTACGCCTCGGTGGTGTTGTGTCCCGCGCCGACGATCGACATTCCGGCGGTCTTGGCCGAGTCGAGGGTGTCGAGCAGGCCGACCTGGCCGTAGTCGAGGGTGTGGTTGTTGGCGATGGAGACAAGGTCGATTCCGGCGGCCTGGATCGCCGCGTACGCGGTCGTCGGCGCGCGGAAGTGGAACTCCTTGGGCTGCGGGGTGCCCCGGTCGGTGACCGCGGTCTCCAGGTTGACCATGGCGAAGTCGGCGGCGCGCAGCTGCTCGGCGTAGGGGCCGACGGCGGTGTCCGGGTCCTTGAGCAGGGGCAGGGTGCGGCCGGTGAAGTGCACGTCCCCGGCGAAGGCCAGGGTGATCTCCTCGGCGGGCGGGGTGCTGCTGGGGGCGGCGCTGTCGGCGGGGGCGGGCACCGGCGCGCTGGCCGCGGGGGGCTGCCAGACGGCGGGCGGGTCGGCGGAGCAGGCAGCCAGGGCCGCGGCGAGGGCGAGGGCCAGCGTGAGACGCGCGGCGCGAGGGGCGCGGGGGGAGGTCACGGGCACGAGGGTACGGGCAGGTGAGGGCGTTTCGCATCACCGTCTTGACCGGGTTCTCGGCGACCGGGGGGATACCCGGTGGCGCGGCCCGGGAACGATCCGTTAAAGTTCTGTCCTGTCAGGCAGCGGGCCGCGAGGCAGGCTGACGGACGTGCGGATGTAGCGCAGCTGGTAGCGCATCACCTTGCCAAGGTGAGGGTCGCGAGTTCGAATCTCGTCATCCGCTCTCTTCCACCGCAATCGCCGGAACCCCACGGGGTCACCGGCGATTCGCCTTTCTCCACCCCCACCCCACTCCACCCCGCCGCCCGGCCCCGCCCCTTTCCTGCCGCAACTCTTAAAGAGTCGCGGCTACCAGGCGGCCGTGTAGCCGCGACTCTTTAAGAGTTGCGGCAAGGGGGAGAGAGGGGCTCAGGGCGTGGGGGTTTGGCCGAGAAGGTAGGTCGGGGGGATCTCGTCGGTGAGCCAGACGCCGTTGGCGCTGCGGTAGAAGGTGTGGCCGGCGGCGGCCATGGCTTCGGCGTCGACGATGAGGATCACCGGTGCGCCGTGGCGGCTGCCGACGGTGTGGGCGGTGCCGGGGTCGCCGGACAGGTGAACGTGGTGGCGGCTGCCACGGTGTACGCCGTCGGCCATGATCGAGTCGACGTTGCGGCGGGCGGTGCCGTGGTAGAGCCGCGCGGGCGGCGTGACCGGGGTGAGTCCGAGGTCCACCTGCACGGAGTGGCCCTGGCTGGCCCGGATGCGGTCGCCGTCGATGGCGAAGCGCTGCTTGTCGTTGTCGGCCACGACGGTGTCCAGCGTGGCACGGCTGATGCCCTTGCCGTGGGCGCGCAGTGCGGCCAGCAGGGTGTCGATCGGCACCCAGCCGTCGGGGCCCAGGGTGATGCCGATGGTGTCGGGGCGGTGGCGCAGCACGTACGCCAGCTGCTTGCTTATCTTCTTCACGTCCATGACACCGACCACCGTAGCGGCGCGCGGCACCGCCGTCGATCGAATAGGCCGCACCGGGACCCCTCCGCGAGGCCGCGCCGCCGCGTGTACGAGGCGGAGGTGCTGATGACCGACGCCGCGTCGTTCGACGAGTACGTGCGCTCCCGGCTGCCCATGCTGGGCCGGGTGGCGTACCTGCTCACCGGCGATCCGTTCCTGGCCGACGATCTGGTGCAGCTGACGCTGCTGCGCCTGGCATCGCATTGGGAGCGCGTGTCCGAGGCCCGTGAGCCGGACGCATACGTGCGCCGCATCCTCTACACCCAACATGTGTCCTGGTGGCGGCGGGTGCGCCGGGAGGCGCTGCCGGTCGCGGTGCTGCCCGAGCGGGCGGCCGTGGACTTCTCCGGCGAGACGGTGACCGCGCTCGCGGTGCGCCAGGCGCTGGCCCGGCTGGCCCCGAGACAGCGGGCGGTGCTGGTGCTGCGCTACTTCGAGGATCTGAGTGAGGTGGAGACGGCCGCGGCGCTTGGCATCGCGGTCGGCACGGTGAAGAGCCAGACCAGGGACGCGCTGGCGCGGCTGCGGGTGATCGCCCCGGAGTTGTCGGGGTCGCTGGCGGAGGTGAACGGGTGAGCGAGGCGTTGCGGGAGGCGCTGCGGCGGGCCGCTGAGTCCGCGCCCGCGCCGCGGCTTGGCGAGCAGTTGTGGCGGCGGGGGCGCCGTCGGCGGCGGGTGCGCCGGGCGGCGACGGCGCTGGCCGGGGTGCTGCTGGTCGTGAGCTTGGCGGCGCTGCCGGGGCTGGTAGTGGGCGGGACGGGCCCGCAACCGGCCGACGGCCCCGCGCCGGGGGTGCTGGGTCGGCCGTACCCGTGGCAGCTGACCTACGAGCAGGATCCGAACGGGCCGGTGGTAGCCGCGTTCGTCGACGCGCACACGGTCTATCTGGAGGGGGCCGGGGTCCTGGTCGGCCGCGACGGCTCGTACCGCCTGTTCCCGATGGATCCCGACGCGGACCTGGGCCTGCTTTCGCCGGACGGCAGGCACCTGGCGCGCCGGTCCGAGATCGTGGACCTGGTCACCGGGCATAGCGTGCAGACGGTGGACAAGGCAAGGCCGCTGGCGTGGTCACCCGACGGCCGGCGGCTGTTGCTGGTGCTCGACCGTGACGACGGCGTCATCGAGCAGCGCCCGGGCGATCGGGACGCGGTCGCGTACTTCGAGCTGGCCACCGGCGCGGTCAAGCCTGTGCTGTTCACCGTTGCGGACACCCCGGCGGCGGCGTTCTCGCCGGACGGGGAGCGGGTCGCGGTGACCACGGGCCGGGCCGGGCAGCCGCAGACGCTGACCGTGGTCGACCTCACCAGCGGGACGCCCAACATCCTGTTCGAGCTGACAGACCGGCAGCGACTGGCCGGGGAGGCGGCGTGGACGCCGGACGGCCGCTCGGTGGTGCTGATGGTCGCGGACGGTTGCGTCTGGACGGCCTGCGACGTGTACCCGGACGGCCTGTGGGGCTGGCGGATGCAGTATGTCGATCCGGTGACCGGTAAGGCCGTCGACGAGGCGGCAACCGCACGGCAGGGTCGGCCGACCGGGCTGGTGGGCTGGCGGGACGGCGAGCCGGTCTTCGTCGACCAGCGCGGCACGGAGGACACCGCGAAGCTGGTCGCCGCGAGGCCGGACGGGTCGGCGCGGGTGCTGTTGACCCTGGCCTCCGGCGCTGGCGGGCTGAACGTGCCCCGGGGCGTCGTGGAGCACGGGACGCTCGGCAGCCGGTCGGCGAATCCGGTGGACGCGCAGCCGTGGGCGTTCGGGGTGCTGCTGGCGTGCGTGGCGCCACCGGCGCTGCTGTTCATGGTGCTGCGCCGCCGCAGGCGGGCCGTACAGGTGCTACGGGACTCAGGGGTAGGGCAGGGTGCGGGGCCCGACGATCTGCGCGCCGAGGGCGGTGACACGGTCGCGTAGCCCGCGGTCGGCGGTGGCGACGACGACGGGCCGTGCCGCGACCTCCTCGCGTACCAGGTCGACGATCGCGTCGTCGCCGCTGTGGGGCGCGGCGAGCACGCGCACCTCGGGTGTGGCCGCCACGCCACGGGCCGCGCCCTCGACGACGAGCACGACGTCGATCGGGCCGGGCAGCTGCGGCAGGCCGGGTTCGGCCACTCGGGCGACGGCGTCGCGCAGCCGGGTCGCGGCGCCGTGGCGGTCGCGCCACCAGCCGTCGGGTACGGAGCCGACGACGTTGGCGGCGTCGACGACGAGCAGCGGGCGGGGCGCGGGTGTGGTCACAGTGCCAGTTTCATGCCCACGTGGGTCGCTGCGAAGCCCAGACCCTCGTAGAAGCGGTGCGCGTCGGTGCGGGACCGGTCGGTGGTGAGCTGGACCAGGCCGCAGCCCTCGGCGCGGGCGCGGTCGATCGCCCACTGGATCAGCTGCCGTCCGGTGCCGTGGCCGCGCTGGTCGGCGCGTACCCGCACGGCCTCGATCAGGGCCCGGCTCATCCCGCGGCGGCTGAGCCCGGCGATGACGGTGAGCTGCAGCGTGCCGACGACCTGACCGTCGCGTTCGGCGACGGCCAGCAGTTGGTGCGGGTCCGCGTCGAGCAGGGCGAAGGCTCGGGCGTACGCCGGGTCGGCCGGGTCGCCCTCACGGGTCGCGCCGAGCGGGTCGTCGGCGAGCATCGCGACGATGACGGGCACGTCAGCGAGGGTGGCACGGCGAATCTCAAGATCATTCACAGCGCGACGGTAGCAGAATGCCGACGATGTACGGACCTACCGTGGCGGCCGCCCTCTACGCTGGCGCGCATGGAACGTATCTCTCGTGTTTGGGCCGCTGTCGTCACCGGCTTCCTCGCCACCGTGCTCATCCCGGCCACCGCGTGGGCGGAGGAGTCGGGCGTCGCCGACATCGTGCGCAAGAAGAAGAGCAGCTTCGGCTTCGGCGGCATCTTCAGCGTGCTGTGCTGCCTGGTCGTGGTCGCGATCATCGTCGGCGTCGTCTTCCTGGTCATGCGCAGCCGCAAGAAGTGACGCGAAGACGCCGGTGGGCGCGCGCGGGGCGCGTCCACCGGCGTCTGTCGTCGCAGGTCAGGCGGGGACGGTGCTGCGGACCATCGTCAGCACGTGCTCGACCAGCGTGATCAGCACGTTCTTCACCGACATGCGGTCGCGCGCATCGGTGAGCAGCACCGGCACGTGGCCGTCCACGTCCAGCGCCTCGCGCACCTGCTCGGCGGTGTAGCGCTGGTCGTTGTCGAAGCAGTTCACCGCGATGACGAACGGCGTGTTGCGCTGCTCGAAGTAGTCGATCGCGGCGAAAGAGTCGGCCAGCCGCCGGGTGTCGGCGAGCACGACCGCGCCCAGCGCGCCGGTGGCCAGCTCGTCCCACAGGAACCAGAACCGGTTCTGCCCCGGGGTGCCGAACAGGTACAGCACCAGGCTCGGGTTGATGGTGATCCGGCCGAAGTCCATCGCCACCGTCGTGGTGGTCTTGGTGGCGACCCCCGTGGTGTCGTCGGTGCCGACGCCCGCCGTGGTCAGCACCTCCTCGGTCCGCAGTGGAGCGATCTCGCTGACCGCGCCGACCAGGGTCGTCTTGCCGGCGCCGAAGCCCCCGGCGACCAGGATCTTGAGAGCCTGGGGGACCGGTGCGGTGTCAGAGCGCACGGAGTCCATGGATCACCGCCTGCAGGGTTTCGACGTTGGGGAGATGGTCTGTGGAGGGAGGATCGTAGCGGGCGATCAGCCCGTCGGAAAGCAGATCACACAACAGCACGCGGACGACACCCAGGGGTAGATCGACGCGGGACGCGACCTCGGCGACCGCGCGCGGCTCCTGGGTCAGCGCCAGGATCGCCTGGTGCTCCGGGCTGGGGGTGTCCGCGGCGAGCGTCGCCGTGGCCACCAGGTAGGTGATCAGGTCGAAGTCGACGGTGGTGGGCCGGACCCGCCCGCCGGTGACCATGTACGGGCGCACCACGGGGCCGGCCTCGTGGTCCCACCAGGCCGGGCCTTCCTCGACACCGTCGAGCGGGTCAGTGGACATCGGTGCCCGTCCGCGACGGCGTGGACAGGTGCGTGCCCACGCGGGTTGCCAGCATGGCCATCTCGTACGCGAGGATGCCCAGGTCGCTGTCGGGGTCGGCGAGCACCGCGAGGCAGGAGCCCTGTCCGGCCGTGCTCACCAGGAGGAACGCCTCTTCCATCTCGACGATGGTCTGGCGCACCTGGCCGCCCTTGAAGCGCTGGCCGGTGGCGGTGGCGAGACTGGAGAACCCGGACGCGATCGCGGCCAGGTGCTCGGCGTCGTCGCGGGACAGGCCGCTGGAGACTCCGGTGAGCAGGCCGTCGACGGAGAGCACGACGGCGCAGCGGGCCTGTGGCACACGCGCGAGCAGGTCGTCGAGCAGCCAGTCGGTCGCGGGTCGGGTCGTCGTCGGTACCACGTCAGGCACGTCCTTCCAGGGTGGAGCTGTCTTCCATACCGGCGCTGTCTTGCGGGGTGGGTGCTGCGGTGGGCTCGTCCGCGCTCGCGAGGCTCTCGGTGGAGGCCTTCGCGCGCCCGCGCACGGTACCCGACTGGAACGCGGACATCATCGTCCGGACCTGGTCGGCGCTGCGCTGGCGGGGGACCACGGCGGGCTCGGCGGAACCGAGCGCGGCGGTGGTCTCCTCGGACGCGGCCGGGGCGGTCTCCACGGCCGCCTTGCGGACCCGCTTGGGCAGCACGGTGGTGGTCTCGTCGCCACCGCGACCGCCCAGGTCGACGGTCTGCTCCTCGACCGGGACGGCCGGGGCCGCCTCGACGGCGCGGGGTGCGCGCGGGGCGAAGATGCCCACCGGCTCGCCCTTGTCGGTCGGGTCGGTCAGCGCCAGCTCGGTCGGGATGAGCACGACGGCGGTGATGCCGCCGTATGACGACGGGCGCAGCCGCACGGTGATGCCCTGCCGGGCAGCCAGCCGGGCGACGACCAGCAGACCCAGGCGGGAGCTGCTGGCGGGGTCGAATGCGGGCGGCTCGGCCAGCTTGGTGTTGGCCTCGGCCAGCTCGGCGTCGCTCATGCCCAGGCCGCGGTCCTCCACGTGCAGAGCCAGGCCGTTGCTCACCTGCTCGGCGAACACCCGCACACGGGTGTGCGGCGGGGCGAACGAGGTCGAGTTCTCCAGCAGTTCGGCCAGCAGGTGGATGATGTCGCCGACGGCCCGGCCGACGACCTTCACGTCGGGCAGCCGGTCGATGGTGACCCGCTGGTAGTCCTCGATCTCGGACGTCGCGCCGCGCACGACGTCGATGACCGGGACCGGGTGCCGCCAGCCGCGGCCCGGGGCGGCACCGGCGAGGATGACCAGCGCCTCGGCGTGACGGCGCATGCGGGTGGCCATGTGGTCGAGCCGGAACAGGTCTTCGAGCTCCTGCGGCTCGGTGGTGCGCCGCTCCATCCGGTCGAGCAGGGTGAGCTGGCGGTGCAGCAGCGCCTGCGAGCGGCGGGCGATGTTGAGGAAGACCTCGCTGATGCCGCGGCGCAGCACCGCCTCGTCGACGGCGGCGCGCACCGCGGTGCGCTGCACCGCGCCGAACGCGTGGCCGACCTGGCCGACCTCGTCGGTGCCGACGGCCACCAGTGGCACGTCGGTCAGCGACGGGTCGTTGACCAGCGCGCCGGGCTGGCGCAGGGCGGCGATGGCGCGGGGCAGCCGCTCGTGGGCTACCTCCAGGGCCGACACCCGCAGGCGCTCCAGGCGGCGGACCACCGAGCGGCCGGTGCGCAGGGCCAGGACCAGCGAGATCGCCGCGCACAGCAGGCCGAGCAGGGCGGCGACGATGGTCTGCGCGAAGGCCGCGATGCCCAGCTCGTTGGCCAGGTTGGAGGTGGCCGCGGCGGCCGCGCCCTCGGTGGAGTCCATCTGCTGGTAGATGGCGTCGTTCGTGCTGCGCCAGGTGGCGGGGTCGACGAGGACCTTGCCGGGGCGGGAGGTGCTGAGCGTCTCCTCCATCGCGAACAGGGTGCCGTAGGTGTCGCTGTCGAAGATCTGCCGGAAGTGCTCGCGGTGCGGCTCGGGCAGCGCGGCCAGCGCCTCGTCGTGCACCTGGCGGCGGGCGCCGATGGCGCGCAGCACATGGTTCTGCTCGATCAGGGTGAGCTTGCCGTCGGCGACGGTGCCGGTGATGACGGCGTCTTCGCGGGCCAGCAGCTCGCGGGCCCGGCTGATGGCGAAGATGCTGTGCGCCAGCGCGGCCAGCTCGGGGTCGGCCAGCTTGGTCATCGGGGTGAACGCCTGGTAGAGCGTGTCGATGATCTCGGAGTAGCGGCGGACGGCGGCCGCGGCGTCGAGGTCGCCGGCGTCCACCTCGGTGCGCAGTTCGGGCAGCTTGGCAAGCTTGGCCAGGAACGCGTCGACTGCGGCGAGCTGGTCCGGCGGCAGGTCGTCGCGCAGTTTGCTGTCGGCAAGTCGGGTGTGGAACTGCTGCTCGCGCTCGTCGGTGGCGCGCCGCTGGGCGGCGAGCACGGGGGAGCCGGGCTTCTCGGCGACCGAGATCCGCCGCTCCTTCTGCATCTCGACCATCATGCGCTCGCCGTATGCGCCGAAGACCTGTTCGTAGTCGCGGGCGGCGAGCAGGTTGAGCGCGTCGCCCGCGCTGACCGCCACTCCGAAGACGGAAAGGCCGGTGATGGCAACCAATGGCACCACCGCCAGGGTCATGATCTTGGCGCGAATGCTCCAGCCACGGTTTCTCACACTGACCACGTCCAAGGTACGGCTCACCGCGACGTCAACATCGTGGTCCGGGGGCCAGCCGGAGCACGAAACGGAACCATGACACGCCACAGGTCGCTATTTGACAATGCCTCCGGGCAGTGAACCTAGTCGGCGATGGCATTCCTGTCCACTGCGGTGGATGTCCATTGTGGACGAAGTCACTTAAGGCGATGGAGTGCTTGCGCTGGGTGTACGGGCTTGGCACGTACCCGGCCGCCCGGCACACTGTCGCACGGCAGCGGCGTCAGATCTGGAGGATCATCGATGGGCGATATCGTCACCGTGGTATCGGCGGCGCTGTCCGTGCTCGGCGCGATCGTCGCCGGTGTGATGACGACCTGGTCGGCCCGCCGCAACGCCATGTTCGAGTACCGCCTGGCCGCCGAGCGCCACGAGGCCACCAAGGCCGAGCAGGCCCAGGAGGTGATCAGCCGGTACCGCGAGCCGCTGCTGCTGGCCGCGTTCAACCTGCAGTCCCGGCTGCACAACGCCGTCGGCGGCACCTACCTGGCCGAATACCTCAATCACGAGGACGAGGACGAGCGGCGCTACGCCCGCGACTACACCGTCTACGTGCTGGCCGACTACCTGTGCTGGGTCGAGATCATCCGCCGTGACCTGCGCTTCCTGGACCTGGGCGACGAGGACAGCAACCGCACCTTCAACCGCCACCTGACCTCGGTCGGCGCGGCGTTCTCGTCGCTGAAGCTGCCCGGCACCCACTTCCGGCTGTTCAAGGGCCAGCAGCGGGCCATCGGCGAGCTGCTCATCGAGTCCGCCAACGGCCGCGCCGACAGCATGACCTACCCGGTCTTCTGCGCCCGGCTCGACCAGAGCCTGGAGTTCCGCCGCTGGTTCCGCCGGTTGCTCGACGACGTCGCCGAGATCGTGACGCACGACCGGACCGGCAACGAGCGGCTGCTGCGCGCCCAGCACGCGCTGATCGACCTCATCGACTTCCTCGACCCGGCCCGCACCCGCCTGCCCGACGACCGCGCCAAGCTGGACGAGACCGTGCCGCCGGGCCAGCCACAGGACGCACAGGCCGCCCCCGCCACCCTCTGAGCGTGCCCGCGCGGGCAGGCCGCGACAGTCGTTGTCGGACGGGGTGGCTACGGTGGCGCGCATGTCCGAACCGACCGAGCCGCCCTGGACCGCCGAACAGGTCCAGGGACTGGCCCCCGACGCGTCGTCGTTCACCGCGGCCCGCAAACTCGCCGGGGCGTCCGGCTGGAGCGCCACCGGCCACGGCGGCACCCCGGCCGGCCTGTGGGGGCTGTGCAAGGGCAGCGGCAGCAACCCGTACCAGATCTGCATCGATCTGACCGAGCCCGCCTACCGCTGTTCCTGCCCGAGCCGCAAGTTTCCCTGCAAGCACGCGCTCGCGCTGCTGCTGCGCTGGTCGTCAGGCCAGGTCGCGGACACCGAGCCGCCGCAGTGGATGACCGAGTGGACCGACTCGCGCGGCTCACGCGCGGCGAAGAAGGCCGAGCAGGCCGCCGCGCCGCGCACCGAGGCCCAGGAGCGGGCCGCACAGCGCCGCGCCGGCAAACGCGCCGAGTCCGTCGCCGCGGGCATCGCCGAGCTGCGCACCTGGCTGTCCGATCAGGTCCGGCACGGCATCGCCGGGCTCGACCAGGCCGGTTACCGGCCGTTCGAGCAGGTCGCGGCGCGGCTCGTGGACGCGCAGGCCCCCGGCCTGGCCGCCGCGGTGCGACGGCTCGCCCCGTTGCCCAGTTCCGGCCCCGGCTGGGAGCAGCGGCTGCTGGCCGAGCTGTCGCTGCTGCACCTGCTGGCCGGTGCCGCCGCCAACCCCGACGCGCTGCCCGAGGAACTGGCCGCGACGGTGAGCAGCCGCGTCGGCCAGGCCGTGACCACCGAACAGGTGCTGGCGGGCGAGCCGGTGCGGGACCGGTGGCAAGTCGTCGGCACCCGCGACGACACCGAGGACAAGCTGACCAGCCGCCGGGTATGGCTGCGCGGCCGCGACACCGGACGCGCGGCGCTGGTGCTGTCGTTCGCGATGCCCGGCCAGGCGCTGCCCGTCGACCTCGTGCTCGGCACCGAACTCGACGCCGAACTGACCTACTACCCCGGCGCGGCCCCGCTGCGGGCCGTGGTCGCGGCCCGGCACGGCGCCCCCCGGTCCTGCCCGGTGCCCGGACCGGCGCAGACCGTCGCGCAGGCCCTCGACGAGGTCGGCGCGGCGCTGGCCGCCGACCCGTGGCTGTTCCAGTGGCCGGTGCTGGTACGCGGGGTGCTCGCCCCCGGCAGCCCCTGGCACCTGGTCGACCCCGACGGCGACGCGCTGCCGCTGGACCCCGCGCTCGCCGAGCCGTGGCGGCTGGCCGCCGTCGCGGGTGGACAGGAGATCACCCTCGCCGCCGAGTGGGGACCGGCCGGGCTGCGCCCGCTGGCCGTGTACGACGGCACGGAGGTGTCCCGCGCATGAGGCCTTATTACTACGGCGCGCAGCCAGGGGTGTCGGCATGAGCACGAGCATCTGGTCCGATCTGATGTCCAGCGCCCTCGTCGGCACCGACCGGCGCAGACTGGTGCTGCCCGGCACGGACGGTCCGCTGGCCACCGTGCTGGCGGCGCTGGGCGGCGAACTCGGCCCCGACGGGCTGCTGTCGGCGGCGGCCGCGGTGACCGTGGCCCGCCGCGCGGGGCAGACCCCCGCCCGGACCTCGCGTCCCGAACCCGCGACCGCCGAGACCGCGCCGTACGCCTCGCCCGCCGCGCAGCAGCGGCTCGCGGCACTGCTGTCCGGCGGCAGCGTCGAACTGGACCGGACCACGACCCGGGAACTGGCCGGGGAGTGGCTGCGCGTGGCCGCCGACCGTGGCCTGCTGGCCGGACCGGCGATCCTGGTCGCGCTGCTCGACCTGGGCAGCGCCGACACCGCCGCCCGCGCGGCGGTGCGCTCGGTCGGCGGGGCCCGGCTGGGCTGGCTGGCCCTGCAGGGACCGGGCCGCTGGGCCTGGGCCGTGCAGCAGGACGCCCCGGCACAGGCCGCCGACTGGGACACCGGACGGCTCGCCGACCGCGTCCGCTACCTCACCGAACTGCGCGCCCGCGACGCCGCCGCCGGGCGGGACCTGCTGGCGCAGGCATGGCCGCAGGAGAAGGCGTCCGACCTGGCCGCGCTGCTCGCCGCCTGCGGCACCGGGCTCGGGCCCGACGACGAGCCGTGGCTGGAGCACACCCTCGACGACCGGCGCGCGCAGGTCCGCGAGGCCGCGGCGCGGCTGCTCGGCGCGCTGCCGGGCTCGGCATACCGGCAGCGGATGGCCGACCGGGCGCTGGCCTGCGTACACGTCGCGGACCGGCGGCTGGTCGCGACGCCACCGGCCGAGTACGACGACACGATGCGCCGCGACGGGATCAGCGCCAAACCGTCGACCGGCGTCGGCGAGCGCACCCACTGGCTGCGCCAGATCATCGAGTACGCGCCGCTGGACTGCTGGACCGCGTTCGACCCGACCCCGGCCGGGCTGCTCAGCCGCAAGTTCGACGACACCTGGGGCGCGGTGCTGCGCGCCGGGCTGACCCGCGCCGCGATCACCCAGCGCCACGCGGCCTGGGCCGCGGTGCTGATCCTCGACGGGATCGGCCGCCACGACATGAACGAGCTGCGCGAACTCGCCGCTGTTATGCCCGAGCAGGACCTTGCCGAGCTGATCGCCGCCCAGCTGCGCCGCAAGGTCGACGCGGTGGTCCGGTTCCTCGACGTGCTGCCGCAGCCGTGGCCCGCGCCGGTCGCCGACGCCGTGCTCGAATGCCTGGCCGACACCGAGCGCCGCCGTTCGGGCTGGTGGCAGCTGCTGCGCCACGCCGAGTGGGGCTTCGACCCGGCGTACGCGGGCAAGGCCCGTGCCCTGCACGACTCCCTGCCGACCGCGGACCAGCAACTGCTGGTCCGCTTCACCACGATGCTGCAGATCCGCCTCGACATCCACCAGGAGCTTTCATGACCTCCACCATCGACGCCACGCCCACGGTGCTGCGCCCGCACGCCGAGCAGCTCTACGCCGCGGAGCTGGAGGCGCTGGCCGCCGCCGACGACCTGCCCCGCCCGCCCGGCTGGCGGATGTCGCCCCAGGCCGTCGTGACGTACCTGCTCGGCGACGGCAAGGACGTCAGCGCCAAGTACATCGGGCCGCGGCGGCTGATGGAGGTGGCCGTGGCGACGCTGGCCACCGACCGGGCGCTGCTGCTGCTCGGGGTGCCCGGCACCGCCAAGACGTGGGTGTCGGAGCACCTGGCGGCGGCGATCAGCGGCGACTCGACGCTGCTGGTCCAGGGCACCGCGGGCACGCCCGAGGAGGCCATGCGGTACGGCTGGAACTACGCCCGGCTGCTGGCCGAGGGCCCGACCGCGGGTGCGGTGGTGGCCAGCCCGGTGATGCGCGCGATGCGCACCGGGGCGATCGCCCGGATCGAGGAGCTGACCCGGGTGCCCTCCGACGTGCAGGACACGCTGCTGACGATCCTGTCGGAGAAGACGCTGCCGGTGCCGGAGCTCGGCGAGGAGGTGCAGGCGGTCAAGGGCTTCAACGTCATCGCCACCGCCAACGACCGCGACCGGGGCGTCAACGAGCTGTCCAGCGCGCTGCGGCGGCGGTTCAACACCGTCGTGCTGCCGGTGCCGGGCACCGTCGAGGAGGAGGTCGAGATCGTCGCGCAGCGGGTCGCGTCGCTGGGCCGGTCCCTGGAGCTGCCGGAGGTGCCGGACGCGATCACCGAGATCCGGCGGGTGGTGACCGTGTTCCGGGAGCTGCGCGAAGGGCTTACCGCCGACGGGCGTACCAAGCTCAAGAGCCCCAGCGGCACCCTGTCCACCGCCGAGGCGATCTCGGTGATGACCAGCGGCATGGCCCTGGCCTCGCACTTCGGCGACGGCACCGTCCGGGCCGCCGACGTCGCCGCGGGCATCCGCGGTGCGGTGGTCCGCGACACCGTCTCCGACGCGGTCGTGTGGCGGGAGTACCTGGAGACCGTGGCGCGCGAGCGCGACGGCTGGAAGGACTTCTACCGCGCCGCCCGGGAGGCGGAGTGAGCACCGACCGGGTGCACGTCTTCGGCGTACGCCACCACGGGCCGGGTTCGGCCCGGGCGCTGGTGCGGGCGCTGGACGAGCTGAAACCCGACGTCATCCTGGTGGAGGGCCCGCCCGAGGCGGACGGTCTGGTGGCGCTGGCGGCCGACGAGCGGCTGGAGCCGCCGGTGGCGCTGCTGGCCTATCCGACCAGCGCGGCCAAGGGCGAGCACGCGCGTACCGCATCGTTCTGGCCCTTCGCGGTCTTCTCCCCGGAATGGCAGGCGATGCGCTGGGCCGTCACCCACGACGTGCCGCTGCGCTTCTGCGACCTGCCCGCAGGCCACCGCTTCGCGGCCCGCGCCGCCGAGCCCGCCGCCACCGAACCGGCCGGGCCGGTCGACGACAGCGGCACGGCGGCCGTCACGGACACCGAGGAGGAACTGCGCGTCGACCCGATCGCCGGGCTCGCCCACGCCGCCGGGTACGACGACCCGGAGCGCTGGTGGGAGGACGTGATCGAGCACCGGCGCGACGTGCCGCCGTTCGCGGCCGTGGCCGAGGCGATGGCGGCGGTCCGCGAGGTCGCCCCGGCGATCACCGAGGACCTGGTCCGGGAGGCGCACATGCGCCAGGTGCTGCGCGCTGCCCTGAAGGAGGGCCACCAGCGCGTCGCGGTGGTCTGCGGCGCGTGGCATGTGCCCGCGCTGACCGGTGACCTGCCACCCGCCAGGGACGACGCGGCCCTGCTCAAGGGCCTGCCGAGCACCCCGACGACGGTGACCTGGGTGCCGTGGACGCACGGGCGCCTGGCGTCGTGGAGCGGCTACGGCGCGGGCGTCACCGCGCCCGGCTGGTACCACCACCTGTTCACCGCCGAGGACCAGCCGGTGGAGCGCTGGCTCGTCGGCGTCGCCGGGGTGCTGCGCGCCGAGGACCTGGCGGTCTCCAGCGCGCACGTCATCGAGTCGGCGCGGCTCGCCGACACCCTGGCGGTGCTGCGGGGGCGGCCGCTGCCGGGCCTGGCCGAGGTCACCGAGGCGACCCGGGCGGTGCTCTGCGACGGCGACGACACCCGCCTGGAGCTGGTCCAGCGCAAGGTCGTGGTGGGGGAGCGGCTGGGCGCCGTACCCCCGGACGCCCCCGCGGTGCCGCTGGCCCGCGACCTGGACGCCACCTCCCGCCGCCTGAAGCTCGCCCAGCAGGCCCTGATCAGCGAACACGACCTCGACCTGCGCAAACCGACTGACCTGGAACGTTCCCGGCTGCTGCACCGGCTGCGGCTGCTCGGCGTCGGCTGGGGCACCGCCAAGCCGCCCAAGACGGGCAAGGGCACCTTCTGGGAGTCCTGGCAGCTGCAATGGCACCCCGAGTACGCCGTCGACCTCATCGCGGCCAGCGGCTACGGCACGACCGTCGAACAGGCCGCGACCGCCAAGGCGATCGAGGCCGCCGCCGAAGCCGACCTCGCGGCGCTGACCGGCCTGCTGGAGTCGTGCCTGCTCGCGCAGCTGCCCGACGCCCAGCCCGCCGTGCTGCGCCACCTGTCCGACCGGGCCGCCCTGGACACCGACGTCGCCCAGCTCATGGCAGCCGTCCCGGCGCTGGCCCGCTCGCTGCGCTACGGCGATGTCCGCGCCACCAGCACCGACGCGCTCGCCGAGGTGCTGACCGGCCTGGTCACCCGGATCCGGCTGGGCCTGCCCGGCGCGCTGACCGGCCTCGACGACGACGCCGCCCGCGCGATGCGCGTCCACCTCGACGCCACGCACGAGGCGCTGGGCCTGCTCGCCGACCGGCTGCCGCTGCGTACGGAGTGGCTGGACACCCTGTCCCGCCTCGTCGACCGCTCGGACCTGCCCGGCCTGCTCGCCGGGCGGCTGCTGCGGCTGCTGCGCGACGCGGGCACCCTCGACGCCGACGCCGCCGAACTGCGGCTGGCCCGCACGCTGACCGTCGGCGTGCCACCGGTGACCGCGGCCGGCTACGTCGAAGGCTTCCTGTCCGGCGGCGGCCTGCTGCTGGTGCACGACGAGGCACTGCTGACACTGACCGACCGCTGGCTGGCCGGGCTCGCCCCGGACGTGTTCACGGCGGTGCTGCCGCTGCTGCGGCGCACCTTCGCCGCGTTCGCCGCCCCCGAGCGGCGCGCGGTCGGCGAGCAGGTCCGCCGCCTGGGCACGGGCGCGTCGCGCCCGGCCTCCGAAGTGGACGAACTCGGCGACCTGGACCCGGCACGGGTCGCGCGGGTGCTGCCGACGCTGGAACTGCTGCTGGCAGCGGGAAGGGGAGCACGGTGAGCGACGACGAGCGTTTGCGCCGCTGGCGGCTGGTCCTGGGCGGAGAGGGCGCCGAAGGCACCGGCGTCGCACTGGCCGGGACGGACAAGGGCATGGACGAGGCCCTGGCCGCCCTCTACCGCGACGGCGACGGCGAGGGCGGCTCCGGCCGCAGCGCCGGGCTGGGCGGCAGCGCGCCGAAGGTGGCCCGCTGGCTCGGCGACATCCGGCAGTACTTCCCTTCCACCGTGGTCCAGGTCATGCAGGCCGACGCGATCGAACGGCTCAACCTGACCCGGTTGCTGGTCGAACCGGAGATGCTGGAGGCCGTCGAACCCGACGTGCACCTGGTCGGCACGCTGCTGTCACTGAACAAGGTGATGCCCGACAAGGCCCGCACCACCGCCCGCATGGTCGTCGCGAAGGTCGTCGCGGAGCTGGAACGCCGCGTCGCGCAGCGCACCCGGGCCGCGATCACCGGTGCCGTCAACCGCGCCGCCCGGATCACCCGCCCGCGTCACCGCGACATCGACTGGAACCGCACCATCCGCGCCAACCTCAAGCACTACCAGGCCGAACACCGCACCGTCGTGCCGGAGCGGCTGATCGGCTACGGCCGCCAGACCCGGTCCGTGCACCGTGATGTGGTGCTGTGCGTGGACCAGTCCGGCTCGATGGCCGCGTCGGTGGTCTACTCCGGAGTGTTCGCCGCCGTGCTGGCGTCGATGAAATGCCTGCGTACGTCGCTTGTCGTGTTCGACACCGCGGTCGTGGACCTCACCGACGAGCTGCACGACCCGGTCGAGGTGCTGTTCGGTACACAGCTGGGCGGCGGCACCGACATCAACCGGGCCATCGCCTACTGCCAGGGCCTGATCACCCGTCCCCGGGACAGCATCTTCATCCTCATCAGCGACCTCTACGAGGGCGGGGTGCGCGCGGAGATGCTGCGCCGCGTCGCCACCATGAAAGCCGCCGGGGTGCAGGTCATCGTCCTGCTCGCACTGTCCGATGAAGGTGCCCCGGCGTACGACCACAGCAACGCCTCGGCCCTGGCCGCGATGGGGGTCCCCTCGTTCGCGTGCACACCGGACGCGTTCCCGGAACTGATGGCGGCCGCGATCGAACGCCGGGAACTCCAGCCGATCATCGAGAAGATGGGGCGCTGAGCCACGGATCAGCCACAACGCACGGACCCGGCCGCGCTGACCTGGGGAGGTTGACGGGCGCGGCCGGATCACTCTGATCACACCGCCTGCCACGCGTCCGGTCAAGTCCTCCGGACGTACGGGCCCTGCTGTCCGGAGCGCTCGCCCGCCCCGCTCACCGGTGGTCTCGGTGCTGCGTCCGGCACGTCCGGCCGCCCGCTCAACGGGTGTTCACGTAGGCCCACGCCTGGCTGACCACGTTGATGCCGAAGCTGTACCGCAGTGTGGTGAGCAGCACGGCGGCCACGAACACCAGCCCGGCCAGCCCGATCAGCACGCGGACCAGCAGCGACTGGCGCGTGACCCACCCGGTCCAGCCGCGCACCTTGTCCTTGGTGAACTGCAGCAGGTGGCGTGCCCACACGAACTCGATCGCCCAGATCGCCAGACCGCCGATCACGATCAGCCAGCCCGGCCCCGGCAGCGGGATGAGCAGGATCCCGATCGCGACCACGACCGCGCCCAGCACCCCGATGATCACTTTGAGCGCTACTGCCCCGGTCGGATTAGCCCGAACGGTCTGATGCGCTATCCGTGCCCGGTCCCGCCAGGAGCTGGAGCCCTGAGGAAAGTCCGGTTTGTCGCTCATCTCCCCACCCTTGTCAGCCATGTCGCCAGGGTCGCGGAATCACCCGTCACCAACCCCGATGACTGGACGTTACCGGAGTGTGTCGACGGTCCTGGCCGGCATCGCATATCAGCAATACCGGCAAAAGCACGGCATCTTACTCCCTGTAGGTAGGTCCGTGCCCCCGTAATCATCGATCTTCCCGCTATCGGGTGAGATCGAACGATGACGGAGCGTATAGGGGAGGGTCACCTTGAGTATGGGAGGGGCGGGGCGGTCAAGCTCCGCCGCAGTGCCGGGGGGAGTACGTCCATGAGTGCTATCCGTCCTACGACCGTCGAGGTCGAGACATCGTTGCGGCTGGTCGCGCCCGACGCGACCTCGCTTCCGGTGCGGGCGAGTCTTCGCTACGACCCGGTCGACCCGTACGCGGTGCATGTGCTCTTCCATGCCGAGTCTGCCGGTGGCGAGGCGGTGAGCTGGTCGTTCGCCCGAGAACTGCTGGTCACCGGACTCGACGAACCGGCCGGCATCGGCGACGTGCGGGTCTGGCCCTGGGCCACCCCGCGCGGAGACTTCGTCGCGCTCGCCCTGTCGTCACCCGACGGCAACGCGCTCTTCGAAGTACCGCGAAGCGTGCTCGTACGCTTCCTGCGCCGCACCTACGTCGTGGTTCCCCGCGGTCGCGAGACCGACCACCTCGACGTCGACGCGGCGGTCAACCGGCTGCTCGCCGGACGATGATCAACTGCTGACCAGCGGCGGTCAGCAGGATGATCACTCCCTTGAGCTAGGCGAACTCCGGCCGGACACCCGGTCAGCACTCCGACGAGGTGCTCACGTTGAGCACCTCGTCTCGTGCTGTCCGGGTGTTTTGTCGGACTCGACACGCGGGAGGGGTACCGAGATGCGTCAGCCGCCCCGGGTGCTGTAGAGTTCCATCTCGTTGCGGGCGATTGGCGCAGCGGGAGCGCGCTTCCTTCACACGGAAGAGGTCACTGGTTCGATCCCAGTATCGCCCACCAATACAATACGGACATTTCGCCGTATCGAAGTCCCGGCCCTATGGGCTGGGACTTCGCTCGTTGATGGTGTCGATAGGTCGATGTGCCCGACCCTCACAGCGGCGCAGCCGACCTGCCGACAGCTGACTTTCAGACCCTCTACGACCCCACCCGAACCCGTCTCACGGAGGCCTGATCGACGAAAGCGGAGTCCCTGGTCTCGAGGGTGTCTTGGAATGACTCACCTCGAAACCGGAACTCCGCTTTTCTCAATCGCGCGACACGTCACCCTGACAACCAACGCCGCTCTAACCGAGCGGCGTTGGGACTAGCGCAGCGCGTTCACCGGCGACCCGAGTACAGCTGCGTCACGTGCTCGGCGCTGAGCTCGTAGCCGTATAGCCGGAAGTCGTCGATCAGTCCGTCGAACCGAGGGTCGCCCCAGCTCGTTCCGCCGATGAAGTTGGCCGTGGTGGTGCCTCCTACGCCCACGTTGCCGATGCCGATGGGAAAGTTGGTACGGGTGCCCTGGAGCACGCCGTTGAAGTAGATCTTGCCGGTAGAGCCGTTCATCGTGAACACCACATGGGTCCACTGGTTGAGCGGCAGGTCCCGGCCGGAGCCGAGCGTGAGGCGCTCCTGCGCCGGGTTTCCCGCCGCTTTGAAGGTGGCCCCGAAGCCGGTGGTTCCGCTGTTCGTGCCCGACTGGAGCAGGAAGAACGTGTCCGTGCTGCTGCCGATCTGCAGCAGTGGCACCCAGTTCGGGAGGGTGTCCGGACGCGCCCAGAAGGACACCGCGAACTGGTTGGTCAGTCCGGCCTGGATGTTGTCGGGCAGCCTGACCTGGTTGCCGGAGCTCGCGGCGCCGCCCGGCAGGTTCACCGCGCTGCCGAACCGACCGGCCGCCCAGGACGTCGCACCCTGCAGCGCGGCCGCACCGATCGACGCCTTCGCGCCCGAGTTCCCGGCGGCGGTGCCGGTGTTCTCGTTGAAGGTGTAGCGCACGGCGCTGCCCTCGTTGTACATCGCCGTCACCTGCGAACCGTTCAGCGCCGACGACGTGTACACCCGGACGTCGTCGATCAGCCCGTCGAAGGCGGCGTCGCCGTAGCCGTTGCGGCCCAGCCAGTTGTTGGCCGTCGAGCCGATGCCGGTCATGGTGACGGTCAGGTCGGAACGGCTCGCGATCGCCGCGCCGTTGAGGTACAGCGTGCCGGTCGAGCCCTGCCGGGTGAACGCGACGTGGTTCCACTGGTTGGCGACCACGTCCCGGACGGGATTGGCGTACACCCGCTCCTCGGGACCGGTCTTCGCCTTGAAGCTGGCGGCGAGTCCGGTGTTGCCGCTGACCTGGGTCTGCATCTGGATGTGGAAGTAGCTCCCGGTGCCGCCGAGGCCGTCACCGATGTGGAACATGCTGGTCCAGTTGCTCTTGGTGTCGGGACGCACCCAGAACCCGACGGTGAAGTTCGCCGCGTTCTGCAGCAGGTTGTCCGGCAGGTCGACCGCGTTGGCGGTGCTGCCGCCGGGCAGGTTGACCGCCTTGCCGAGGATGCCGTTGGTTGACCAGCCGGTGGTCCCGGTCAGCACGGCCGAGCCGATGCTGCCGAGGCTGCCGGAGTTGGCGCCGACGGTGCCGGTGCCCTCCTCGAACTCATAGCGGACCGGGACACCGGCCGGGGGCGGCGGCGGTGAGCAGTCGGCGCTCAGCAGCCCGGCGGCGTAGGCGAGGCCGTTCTTCATCTGGGCCCGCATGTAGGCCTCGGAGTAGGCAGAGCCCTCGTGGCCCATCGCGGTGTACCAGGACCGGCCGGAGTCGATCTTCTGGCACCAGGTGATCGGGTGGGGGGAACCGTTGGCGCCACCGCCGTAGGACGACTCGTCGGCCTCGATCAGGGTGCGGACGTTGGGTGCGGGGTTGACCACCCAGTCGTACCATTCGTCGCTGCGGGTGATCGAGGCGGTCACGCCCTGGGTCAGCGGGTGGCTGGTGTCCGGCACGAACACGCGACCGGGCCGAACGCCGGGGTTCTCCGGATGTCCCTCGGAGACGGCGCCGACGAGGCGGTAGTAGAACGGGTTGACGTCGTGCTCGCTCTGCCCGACCGACCAGCCGGCGTAGTGCATGCCCATGTAGCCGCCGCCACCGCGGATGTAGGCCTCCAGGGCGGAGCGCTGGGCCGCGTCGAACAGCACGCCACCGGTCTGCGCGAAGACCACGGCGTCCTTGGTGGCGAGGTTCACGGTGGTGAAGGCTGCGGGGTCCTCGGTCTCCTGGATGTCCACCGGCAGGTTGTACTGCGTGCCGAGCTGGGTGGCCAGGTCACGCACGGCCTGCCGGGCCTGCACGTGGGAGGCGTGGAAATTGGACTTGTAGAACAGCAGTACGGCGAGCCGACCGTCGTCGCCGGGTGCCGCGAGGGCTGCGGTGGGGGCGGCGATGGAGGCCGTCGTCCCGGCGACCAGCGCCAGCGCGACGAACGCCGGGGCGAACACCCGCCATCGAACGGCACGTGCGAGGACGGGGAGCGGGGAGTACCGGGGCACCTTCATGAGACGTCCTTTGGGGTTCGGCATGGCGGATACCACCACCGGAGGGATTGAACGTAAACACTTCTTAACACAAGTAAGTGAACCTCGTCCATATACTCGAACATCACTGCGACAGGTTCGTATATGTGAATCGAATCCCGAATCCGTATTGCGGGAGGCGTGCCCCGCACCGGCCGATGGAGTCACGACCCGGGCGGTCTCACCGGCGCGGTAGTGTTCGTGCCTTCATGTGAACTCCTTGGTGTTGAGGTCGGTTCCGCCACGCAGCGCCCTGCTCATGGAGCAGCAGCACGCTCCAGCGGCGTACGCGTCGTGGCCGGGGCCGGGGCCGGTTGTCTGCGTCAGCCGGACGGCAGGCCCGGCAGCTGCCGCGCGATCGTGGGTGACCCGCCCGGCCATGACCGTGGCGGCGACGGGGACCTGCGCGAGGTCGTGCGATCGACGTCGTTGTTTGGGTCGTGTGGCCCCTCCGACACCAATACACGGCACGCCGGGCACCGACGGACTACATTCGCCGGGATCGCACCGCGGTGACGGTCACAACCGGCCCCTGAGCTCGGGGACGCGGTTCGGATTGTTCGGGGCATGGTCGACCCATACAATGCGGACATATGGCCGTTTGAAGTCCAAGCTCGTTGAGCTGGGACTTCGTCCGTTCTTCGGGTCCGGTAAGTGGCTATAGCGTTGCAACGCCCGATTAGCTCAGCGCGAACCACTGCTGCAGCCAAAGCGAGATGGCCCGGCTAGACGAAGCAATTGACCTCCTTGCTGCCAGTGGTGGCAACCTGGCAGCAAGGAGGGCTGTTGAGTTCGGCTGCTCTGCAGGTGCCGTGGAGCTCGTGCGTGTGGGGACTCCGAAGGCGTCAGTCGGTAGCGACGGGGTGACCAGTTGTACGAACTCAGTGGGCAACCGTGCTGCGTGTAATCCACCATTTCGCCCCGCTCGGCGGTTGTTGGGAGGGCGACGACAAGCTATCGCCGGTCCTACGCTCGCATGATGGGGTTCTCGATCAAGCTAGCGCCGGGTGTGCGGATCCGCGCGTCGTCCCGAGGTATCCGTACGAGCGTGGGACCGCGGATCGCGCGGGTTCACGTTGGTGCGGGACGTACCGGCGTCTCCACGGGTCTTGGCCCGGTCGGGTTCTACACGTCGCTGGGCGGCGGCCGCCGGCGAGGGGGAGGCACCAGCAGCGGGGTCTCTGCGGCAGCCGGCTATCAGCGACAGCTCGCGGCTCAGCAACGGCATGCAGTCCAGGTTGAGCGCGCCGATCGGGCGCGTGGTCTGGCTGACGCGTTCCTGCGCATCCTCAACCTGCACCGTGCCGATTTCACTCCCGCGGCACGTCCTGTGGCGCCAGCACCGCAGCAGCCGAACCGCGCAGCGATCTACGTTCACTACGAGAAGCATGCGCTGGCCGGGCTGAGCATCTTCCAACGTGCTGAGCGCACTCAGGCCAAGCAACGCGCGGCGGGGTGGACAGAAGCAGAAGTGCAGCGGCTGTGGACAGCAGCCTGCGAACAGCGGGCACAGGTGCAGCAGTACTTCGACCACCGGTGGCACCTGCTCACCACGAACGATCCCGACGTCGTCCTCGAGACGCTCAACCTAGCGTTCGAGGACAACGAAGCCCCCACGCTAGCCCTGGGCGTTACCGGAGCGGACACCTCGATCGTGATCCTGGCACCGTCGGTCGACCAGGTGGTGCCCGAGCAGATGCCCACGACTACCCAGGCAGGGAACCTCTCGTTCAAGAAGCTTCCTCAACGCGACCGCGCCGACTACTACAAGGTGTTCGTGTGCGGGCAGATGCTGGTCACTGTACGAGAGGCGTTCGCCGTGGCACCGGCGCTGACGACGGCCCGTGTTGCGGTGTTGAGGAATGACGGGGACGACGCCTACGGCAGGCCGCGGGCCGTGGCGATCATGGCGGCCACGTTCCAGAAGGCCGCGCTAGCTGGCGTGCAGTGGCAGACCACGGACGCGGGCAGGATTGTCAACGACGTCTCCGCGGACCGAATCTTCAACGAGCGCGGCCGCAGTGGAGAACTCGCGCCGATCAATCTGGCAGCTGAGCCCGACCTGGCGCTCCTGGTCGCCGCAGTTGACATCGACGAGCTCGCAGGCGAGTAGATCTACCTGATCCCGGCTTGATGGGCCGCCTTCAATGCGGGGTTGCCCGGCGGGATCCTGCCTCCGGCGGCCCGGAGGCAGCAGCCCACAGGTTCGCGTGGTGCGTGGCGGTTACTCGTCGAGCTCGGCATAGGTCCGCAACGCCGCGTAAGTCGTCGGAAGTCCGTGCTGGCGCAGCGGGCCCTCGGGGCCTGACGTGCCGAATACGTGCGGGTTCTCCGTGAGCCAGATGACCACGGCCCGCTGCGCTGGGGCCAGTTCCTGGAAGGTGCGGCCGTGGTCCGGCTCCATCCGGGGGAAGGCGCGGTTCAGGACCACGTTGAAGTGGTTGTGCCAGTTCGACGTGGGCTGCTTGGCCAGTACGGCGGCGACGTGTTCCGCGCGTACCGCTTCGGCTACCGGCCGGGCGACGCGGTCGAGCATCGTGAGCGCCAGATCGCCGCGTCGGGCACCCCAGACGGTCTGGCCGGTGTCCTGGCCCCTGATGGCCGCCCAGCCGCGGAGTTCGGCCACTGCCGTGTCCGGCACGTCCTCCAAGGCAAGGTGCGCCCAGGCCACGGCAGCCGACCATCTCAGGTGCGGATCGGTGGTACGCAGGTGCGTGTCAAACAGGTCTGATACAGGCTGGGTGAGCGTGCCGCCGAGCAGGCCGACGGCGACCAGTGCTGCTCCAGCGATCTGTTCCGGCTGCTGATTGTCCGAGGTGATCGCGAGCAGGCGGGGGCGGATCGAGGTGATCTCCTCGGGGAACCAGGCCAGGGCGTGGATCGCCTCGCCGGCCACCTCGGCGTCCAGGTCGTCCAGGCAGTCCAGCAGCACCGGGACGCTGGCCCGGACGGCGTCGTACGCGGCCAGCTCGTGCCGGGTTTCCAATGCGCGCCGTTCCGGCTTGCTGAGCGGGATCGGCTGCCGCTGCCCTGTGCTGACGATGTCGTACCATTCCTTCATCGCCTGCGACCAGCTCTGCCAGGTCTGGTCGGGAACCTGGGCCATGGTGTCGCGCATCGCGGCTATCGGGAAGCCGGTCGCGGCGTGGTGGTGCCCGTATCCGACGGCGAGGCTGGCGAGCAGCCGGATCAGCTCTTGCCGGTCCGGCGTCGTCGAGTCGGCCACCAGCTCCAGCAGGAACGGGACGGCGTACGCGCTGGCCTCGTATCGGCTGCCCTGGTGGAAGATGTTGCCGTACAGCTCGGTCATCGCCTCGCCGCGGACATCGGCATCAGATGACCGCAGGGCGCCGATAAGGTCGGGCACGTCCTCGGCGCTTCCGTACGCGTGCGTCAGCGACGCCCAGTCAATGCTGCTCAGATCAAGTTGCACGTGGCGGATTCTGCACGATGCGAGCCGGGCGCGGTGCACCACGCCGGGGACTTCCGAATTCGGACGGATGCTGGAGAGTGGGCCGCGTGGCGGTAGCAGCGGGTGGCACGAGTGGTGTTCGCTGGGCGTTCATCAACGCATTCCGGTCGGGCCGATCCGTCGGGCTCGAACCGGCGCTACGAACACGGCCGTGCCGTGAGCTGTTGGAATACGGTTCGGATTCTGCCGGGTATGGTCCGCCAGCTCAAAGGGCACATCCGGTAGCCGGATGTGCCCTTTCTCATTGCCGAGTGACTAACTGAGTGACTAAGCCTCTCCGCTCGTGCTCATCGCTGTCCGCTTCGGCGAAAATCTCATCCATGGCTGTCGCTCCGCTGAGCAGCATCGGGCGGAGTTGGTGGCGGTAGACCGCTTCGGTTACCCGCGTGCCCGCGTGGCCGCACAGTTCGGCGATGTCCTCCAGGCGCATCCCGCTGTCTGACAGCAGCGACACGAAGCTGTGCCGTAGCTGGCGCGGTGTCCAGTCGGTGTGGGCCAGTCCGACGGCCTTCGCCACGCGGCGGAAGGCGCGGCGGACGTTGGCCGCGTCCAGGGCGGTGCCGACGCTGGAGGTGAAGACCAGGCCGGTATAGCGCCAGGTGTCGCCTGCGTGCTGGCGGGCCTGGTCCTGCTGGCGCTTGTGGCGGGCGAGGGCGTCGGTGCCGCGTCGGGGCAGCGCTGGGGGTGGCGTGACTTCCTGGTCTTGGTGTCGCCACCAGCGCGGACCGACCGCCACACGTGGATGCATGGAGGTGCGGCGGCCGGTCTAGTTCGACGTGATCCCACGTCAGCGCGCGCAGTTCCTCTGTTCGGCCACCGACCAGCAGTGAGATCACGATGTAGGCGCACAGCGGGCTCTCCTCGGCAGCCCTGAGTAGCGCCTTGGCCTGGTCAAGGTTGAGGGACTTCGACGTACGGCCGGGTAGCCCCTTCGGGATGCCGGACAGCGTCACATCGTTGCGCTTCACCTTGTCGCGTGCCATAGCGCGGTGACCGCGCGGTTGAGGCATTCGTGCAGACGGGCGAACGGTGCTGCTGCTGAGTATGGCGGCCTTGGCCTACGTGGTGAGCGTACGGCCGCGCGGGATCGTGCCGTCGTCTCCTGCGATGGGTGTGTGACATTCGGGGGTCTGGCTCCGTCTTTCCTGGTATGAGAGAGCATCTACCGGGCCGGGGAGGTCACGATCGCCACGACCATGGCAGACCTGTTCCGGGCCCACTGGGGCGCGGTCTACGGGTACGTCAGCCGGCGGACCGGGGACCGCGCGCTGGCCGAGGAACTGAGCCAGGAGACGTTCGCGCGGGCGGCGGCGGCGTTCCTGGGGTGGCGGGGCGAGTCCACGCTGCCGTGGCTGCTGGCCATCGCGCGCAACGTCGTTGTCGACCATCACCGCCGGGGGCGGCCGCTGGTCGCGATCGAGGAGTCGCTGCTGCCGCCGATCGAGTTCCCGGATACGGCGATCGAGGTCCGGGATCTGCTGCGCCGGCTGCCCGAAACCGGCCGACGCCTGCTGGAACTGGTCTACCTGGACGGATTCAGCCACGCCGAGGTGGCCGCGATGACGGGCCAGTCGCCGGCGGCCGTGCGCACCGCGGTCTGGCGGGCACGGGACACGCTGCGGGAACTCGCCCGGCAGGGATACGCCGATGAACGCTGAGCAGGTGACCGACATCCCGGAGTTCGACGAGTGGGCCGTGCGGCGGGCGATGCGCCGGGCCGTGTGGAGAGGGCTACTGCGTACCGCCGCGATCGTCACAGCCGCGCTGACCTCGCTGATGGTGCTGGTCACGCTCGTGTCGTTCGGCGTCAGCGGGGTACGCGGCCGCAGCTTCTTCGGCTTCGCGTACTACGGCACCAGGCTGGCGCATCCCGAGTTGGAGATGAAGCAGGACGGTAACTGCTGCGCCGCGGGGCCGCTGTTCGGGTTGACGAACCTGGGCCTGGCCAACGAGATGACGCTGCGTTTCCGGCCGCTCGGTGCGCTCAACCACGTGGGCACCACGACGGTCGTGGTCGAGGGGGACGTCAGCGGCGAGATCCACGCCAGCATCGACTCGTCGGACACTCCGCTGATCGGCGGGCTGGCCCGGGGACGGCCGACCCTGTCCGCAACCGCCGCGTACCTGCAGAAGCTGCCGGAACCGATGATCGCCTCGGCGCTGATCGAGTTCGACGGGCCGCTGTCGGTGGAGGCGTACGAGCTGTTCTTCGACAAGTACGTTTCGGTGTTCGAGGTGCCGAACCGTAGCGCGCCGGTGTTCCTGTCCGATCCGTACCACGAGGGCACTGGCATTGGCGTGCCGGTCTCCTGGTCGAGCACGGGCTTCGGTGAGCTGAGGGAATGGGCGGCGGGGCTGTCCTCCGCCGACGACGCGCAGCTCAACCGTATCGGCGCGCCGTCCTCGGATGTGATCAAGAAGGCGGCCGATGCGGGCATGGTCTATGCGTTCGTCGTGCCGAGGATGCCGCTGTCGCTGGCCCGGACCCTGGTGGCGACGACCGGGGTGCGCAGTGTCAACGTCCTCGACACCGCCTTCGACCAGGACTGGCAGACCCGCCGCGGTTAGGCGTCGTCTCACGGCAAGCCGGTCGCTGTGCCCGGGCAAGGCGGCGTTCCTGCCACCGTGAGGCCTCGACCCATCCCGACCGCGGGACCGGTGCCACACCCCGCAACCGCCGGGGTGTGGCACCGCAAGTCCAGATGGCAGCCCTACGGTCTTCGTCGACGCGGTGCGGCGTGACGCTGCCGGCGTTCACCGGAGTTGTTTCTTGCCGGGGTCGGTCTTGGCGAATGCTTGTCGGCTGTGTACCAGTAGCTCGCGCATCATCGGGCTGCGCGTGCTCCTCCAGACCAGGGCGAGCAGAGCGGGTGTTGGTACGTCGTCGATGGTGATGGCGGTAAGCCGGTCGCGGTGGCGTGCGGCCATGGAGTCGCTGAGGATGGCGACGGCGAGTCCGCGGGTGGCGAGATCGGCGATGGCGTCGGCGGCGCTGGCCTGCAGCGCGATGACCGGTTGCATGCTCTGTGCCGCGCAGGCCTGGTCGAACACGGTGCGCAGGCCGGTGCCGGGTGGCATGCACACGAGGGGGTAGGCGCCTACGTCACGCAGGTTCACCCGCCGCTTCCTGGTCAAGGGGTGCCCGGCCGGAACGGCCGCGACGAGCCGTTCGCTGATGATCGTCAGTGCGTCCAGACCGTCGGGGGTGGCGGTCGCCGTGCCGATGAGGGCGAGGTCGAGCGCGCCGGCACGTACTGCCTCGACGAGCCGGTCGGAGTTGTCCTCCAGCAGCGAGATCTCCACCCCGGGATGCGCCCGGTGGAATGCGGCGAGGGCGTCGAACAGCGGGGTGACGGTGCAGCCGATGACCATCCCGATGGTGAGCCGACCCCGGATCAGATCGGTGACCTCGCCCACTGCCTGGCTGACCGCTCCCGCGGCGGCGAGCGCAGCGCGGGCGTGTTCGAGTGCGGCCTTTCCCGCGACGGTGAGCGTGGCGGCGCGCGTCGAGCGGTCGAACAGTTCGGCGCCGAGTTCCCGTTCCAGCTGGCGGATCTGGGCGCTGACGCCGGATTGGCTGATGTGCACCCGCTCGGCCGCCCGGGTGAAGTTCTGCTCCTCGGCGACCATGACGAAGTATTCCAGCTGCCTCAATTCCATGACTGGAGATTCTAGCTAGCAGTAGAACCATCTGTTGGACTTCTGATCGGCGTGCGGTGACGCTGGGAGACGACCAAGTCTGACCCAGGAGGAACCCATGCCGGAGTACGAGAAGGCCGTGCGGCCCGAAGACCTCACCCGCTTGTTCGTCGAACGATCCAATGCCGGTGACGCGGCCGGAGTCGCCGCACTTTACGAAGAGCACGCGGTGATGGCGTACCCGCCCGGCGGCCAGACGGTAGGGCGGGAGGCGATCCGCGCGCTGTGGGAGAGGGTGCTGGTCAACCGTCCCCGCTTCGAGCCGGAACAGCCGCTGCCGACCTTGCTGAGCGGCGACATCGCCCTCACCTCGACCCCGCCGAGGGACGGGGCCGGCGCCCGCGCGCAGGTCGTCCGGCGCCAACCTGACGGAACCTGGCTTCGCGTACTCGACCAGCCCGAGTTCATCCCCTCCACCCGCTGAAGCCGCCGCCTCCACCACGAGAAACACAGGTATCGACATGCGCAGGTGGCTGCCCCTGCTGACGGTTTGTCTGGGCACGTTCATGCTGCTGATCGACGTCACGATCGTGAACGTGGCCCTGCCGGACATGGTCGGGGACCTGGGCGCGTCCTTCGGGGCGCTGCAATGGGTCATCGACGCCTACGCCCTCGCGCTGGCCGCACTGGTGCTCGGCGCTGGGTCGGTAGCCGACCTCGTCGGGCACCGCCGCGTCTACATCGCCGGACTCGCGATCTTCGCGATCTCATCACTGATATGCGGACTCGCACCCGACCCTGGCGTGCTGATCACCGCACGCACCCTGCAGGGCATCGGCGCGGCCGCCATGTTCGCGACCACGTTCGCTCTGCTCAACAGCGCCTACGCGGGCCGCGACCGCGGGAGTGCCTACGGCATCTGGGGCGCGGTGGCCGGTGCCTCGGCCGCGGTGGGCCCGATCCTCGGCGGACTGCTCACCGAGGGCGTCTCCTGGCGCTGGATCTTCTTCGTCAACCTACCGGTCAGCGCCATCGCGATCGTGCTGTGCGCCACGACCCTCGCCCGCGCCCACGGCGTGGCCCGCGGCAGGGTGGACATCGGTGGCATAACCAGCTTCACCGCCGCGGCAGGCTGCGCGACGTACGCCCTCATCCGCGCGAACGAAGACGGCTGGGCCCAGCCCGGAGTCTGGTGGCTGCTCCTACTGGCGGCGCTCGGCCTGGCCGCGTTCGCCGTACTACAGGCGCGCTCGCCGCACCCCATGCTCGACCTCGCGCTGCTGCGCAACCGCGCGTTCGTCGCAGTGCTGCTCGCCGGACTCCTGCTGACGTTCGCAGCATTCGCCACATTCACCTACACCTCGATCTGGCTGCAGTCGGTGGTGGGGCTGAGCCCGCTCGAGGCGGGGCTCACCGGCCTGCCGATGTCGATCACGGCGTTCGCCGTCTCGGCAGGACTCGGGCGCGTGCTGCACGGCCGGCGACCAGATCTGGTGATCGGCGCGGGCCTGCTGTTCATCGGCCTCGGCGGCCTGCTCACCGCTGCGCTCATGCGCGGTCCCGCCAGTTGGCCGGCGCTGATCCCGGGCTTCGCTCTGATCGGCATCGGCGTCGGTATGGCGACGCCGATCCTCGGCTCGGTCTCCATGTCCCTCGTGCCCGCCGAACGCGGCGGCATGGCCGCCGGCGCGGTCAACACCACCCGCCAGCTCGGCTTCGCGTTCGGCATCGCCGTGCTGGGCAGCGTCTTCACCGCTCGAGCACAGAGCACCCTGGCCGGAGTCGGCATCCCGGACCCCGCGCACGTCGCTCACGCCATCGCCGGCGGACGCACGCCCGGCCTGCTGCAAGCTGCCCCGCCAAGCGGGCGACAGCTCTTTGACAATGCGGCGCACGTCGCGGCGGTAGCCGGCGTCCAGGCGACGTTCGCCGTCGCCGGAGCCGTAGGCATCCTCGCCGGCCTGCTCGTCATCATCCTGATGCGACCGACCGGCGGGCACCGCCCGGTGGGAAGCAGCACGCCCGCCCCCGTCAGCGTCGACGCAACAGCGGGCTGACCAGCCGCAGAGCGGGGCGCTCGACAGCCTTGTGCGCGCTTCTTGTCGACCTGATACATCAGCAGCCGTGGTGCCTGGTCGATCGCCGCGACCAGCTATCAAACGATCTGTGCGCAGGGTGCGCTGATCCGGATCAGAGTCCGTGCAGGGTGCGGGCTAACAGGTCGATGGCGGCCGGGTAGCTCGCCCGGCTCGCGGTGCCATACCCGATGATCAGGCCTTGGGCGGCGGCCGGGTCCGGTTGGTGCCAGTGCGGTCCCAGCGTCCCCACGGCCAGTCCGCGTGCGCCGGCGCTCGCCACCACGGCAGCCTCGTCGGGGCTGCCCGGCGGCAGGCCCAGCAGCGCGTGCATCCCGGCGGCGATGCCGTGCAACTGGTGGTGTCGGCCGAGCCGCTCGATCAGCAGGTCCCGGCGGCGGCGGTAGTTCAGGCGGCAGGAGCGGATGTGCCGGTCGTAGCCGTGCGTGGTGATCAGGTCGGCGAGGGCGAGCTGCCCGATCGACTCCGTGTGCAGATCGGCCAACCGCTTGGCCGCCGACACCGGCCCGACCAGGCGTTCGGGCAGGACCATCCAGGCCAGCCGCAGCGCCGGGCCGAGGGTCTTGGCCGCGGTGCCGACGTAGACGACGTGCTCCGGCGACATGGCCTGGAGCGCCCCGACGGGCTGCCGGTCGTAGCGGAACTCGCCGTCGTAGTCGTCTTCGATCACGATCGCGTCGTGCGTCCGCGCCCAGGCGACCGCGGTCCGGCGCCGGGCGGGGTGCAGGGTCATCCCTATCGGGTACTGGTGGGCCGGGGTCAGCACCGCTGCCCGCACCGGCAGGTCCGCGCCGCCCAGCAGGTCGGTACGGGCGCCCAGCTCGTCGACCGGCAGCGCGAGCACGTCCGCGCCCTGATGGCGGACCACCTCGCGGTGAAACCCCAGTCCCGGATCCTCCATCGCGATCGGACCGCCGACCGTCCGCGCCAGCAGCCCGAGCGCCTGGACGTACCCGGAGCAGATGATCATTCGTTCAGGGTCGGCCAGCACGCCTCGGGCGCGGCCCAGGTAGGCGGCCAGGGCGGCGCGCAGTTCGGGGCGGCCGCGCGGATCGCCGTAGTCGTACGCCGACACCGGTGCGGCGGCCAGGGCCCGCCGGACGGCCCGCAGCCACGCGTCGACCGGGAAGGTGCCCACCTCGGGACTGCCGGGGCGCAGATCGAAACGCGGGGCGGTGGCCGGGGCGGGGGTCGCGGCGGGTGCCGGGCGCGGCGGCGCACCCGCCACCTCGGTGCCCGAGCCGACCCGGGCGCTGAGATAGCCCTCGGCGGTGAGCTGCTCATACGCGGCGGCGACGGTGTTGCGGGCCAGGTTCAGTCCGGCCGCCAGCGCCCGGGTCGAGGGCAGCCGGGTCTGCGGGCCCAGCCGTCCGGACCGGATCGCCTCGCGTAGTGCCCGTTCCAGCGCCTGCCGGCGGCCGCCCGCCGCTTCGAGGTCCAGATGCAGGTCGATGGAAATGGCCCACTCGATGCTCATACAAGTGGACCTTAGTAGGGAGCCATTTACCTCGTAGCGTCATGGTCATGACCGACACGTACACCGAGATCCCCGTCCGCCTCGCCGTCGGGACGCTCGCCCCGCACATCAACAAGGCCATGAACGCCCTCGACACCGCCTCCCGCGAGGTCAGCCTGGAGGCCGGGCTGCTGGAGCTGGTCCGGGCCCGCGCCTCCCAGCTCAACGGCTGCGCGTACTGCGTGGACACCCACTCGCGCGACGCGGTCACCGGCGGCGAGGACCCGCGCCGGATGTACGCGCTGCCCGTGTGGCGCGAGACGCCGTTCTTCACCGGTCGCGAGCGGGCCGCCCTCGCCCTGACCGAGGCGATGACCCGCCTCACCGAGGCGCCGGTCGGCGACGGCGTCGTCGCCACGGCTGCCGAGCACTTCAGCGAGGTGGAGTTGGCCGAGCTGATGTGGACCATCACGGTCATCAACGCCTGGAACCGGCTCGGTGCCGCCGCCCGGCCCTGGCCGCTGTCGTGACGTCGCACGGTCGGTGGTCTCCCGCCGCCGAGCGCGGGCAGACCAGGGATCCCGCCGCCACGGTCAACCGGCACGCCGCGGTGCTGCGCGACCTGCACCGGCCCGGCGCGCCGCTGGTGTTGCCGAACGTATGGGACTGCTCCTCGGCGTACGCCATGGTGGCCGCCGGGCTGCCGGCCGTGGCCACCAGCAGCGCGGCGATCGCCGACAGCCTCGGCTACCGCGACGGCGAGGCGGCCCCGGTCGGGCAGATGCTCGACGCGGTCGCCCGGATCGCCGCCGCGGTAGGAGTCCCCGTTACCGCGGACCTGGAGCGCGGATACCAAATGAGCCCCGCCGAACTGGTCGAGCGCCTCGCCGCCACGGGGGCGGCGGGGTGCAACCTGGAGGACTCCGACCCGGGCACGGGTGAGCTCGTCGACGCCGGGCGGCAGGCCGACTTCCTGGCCGCCGTCCGGGCCGCCGCCCGGGAACGGGGCCTGGACCTGGTCCTCAACGCCCGGATCGACACGCACCTGCGCTCCGCCGGCGACGCGGTGTCGGTGCTGGACGACACCATCCGGCGCGCCCGGCGTTACCGCGAGGCCGGTGCCGACTGCGTCTACCCGATCGGGCTGTCGCGGTTGCCAGCGATCGCAGAGGTCGTCGCCGCAGCCGAGGCGCCGGTCAACATCCTGGCCCGGGGCGGTGCCGAGCCGGGCAGGCTGGCCGCGCTCGGGGTCGCCCGCGTCAGCTTCGGCCCGTACCTGTACCGCGCCGCCCGCGACCACCTCGACGAGCTCATCGCCGGGTATCTCGCGGACGCCGAGCCGGCGCCCCGGCAATCGACAGAGTCGATCGACGAAGGAGAATCACGATGACAGACCTCTCGCCCGCCACGAGCGCCGGGTTCCACCCAGCCGACGCGGCCGAGGGCGTGACGATGACCACGGGCAGCATCGCCCGGTTCGTCGCACCGGGCGGGGCCACCCAGGGCCGGTTCGGCCTGTTCGAGTGGGTGTCGGCGCCCCGCACCGGCGGAACCGACGCGCACCTGCACAAGACGTTCTCGGAGTCGTTCTACGTCACTGCCGGAGCGCTGACCCTCTACGACGGCACCAAGTGGATCACCGCGCGCAGCGGCGACTTCCTGCATGTGCCCGAGGGGGTGGCGCACGGTTTCCGCAACGACACCGACGAGACCGCCTCGATGCTGGTGCTGTTCGCGCCCGCGCCGCCCCGGGAAAAGTTCTTCCGGGAGCTGGCCGAGATCGGCGCGTCAGGGCGCACCCTCACCGAGGACGAGTGGATTGACTTCTGGGCCCGGCACGACCAGTACCAGGTCAAGCTTGGGTGAGTCCCGATCAGGGCACGTGGGTGACGCCCTCGGCGGCCACGACCCGTCGACCGCGTCCCGGTGGAGATTCAGCGACGACCACCTTGGCGGCTCCGGCCGCCAGCTCACCGGGTCGCGTGCCGGGCCACGTCCAACAGCAGGCGGTTGAGACACGACAAGGGCTGCTCGCTCCGAACGGCGAGCTGCTCGGCCTCCTCGACCGGCTGCCGGAATCCCGTCACCGGGAGCGCGACCTAGATGCTTGTCATCGCGTGCCGGTCTTCGTCGAACCGCTATCGTGCGTCGATGCGATCGATTCGGTGGATGGCGACCGCTCTGGCCGTCGGTGTGGCGCTGGGCACCGGTGCGGCTCTGGTGAACAACGTGCCGATCTTCCTCGGCGAGGTGCATGAGAGCCGCGAGAATCGGAGTGGCTGGTCACAGACGGCAGAGTTCCTGAGCCTGATCCTCGACTCGGGATGGGCATGGGCCGCGGTCGCCGTGGCCGCTGGTTGGCTGGTGAGCAAGGGCCTCCGGTCACCCGCGTCGGCCCTGCTCGTGGGAGCACTGGGCGGGTGTATCGCACTCCTGGGCGCGACGCTGGTCTACTCGATCCTGGAGACGCTGTTCCAACATGTCACCCTGGGCGTACGGACACTGCTCTTCTGGCTCGTCCTGAGCGTGGTGCTGGGACTGCCCCTCGGGGCGGTGGGAGCCGCGATTCGGCGGCCGGGCTGGGTGGGCGCCCTCGCGGCCCTTGTCGTTCCCCTTGGTGCAGCGCTCGGCGTGGTCGTGGACGCCCCTGCGGCGGAGAGCCCTGCGGCGGGGGTGGTCAAGCTGTTGGTATGGGCCGTCGCTGCGACGGCCGCGGTCATCGTGGTGACATGTGCCGTTCGCGCTCGGCGGAGCGGTACTGGCCGCGCTGGTTCGACGGTCTGACGGTGCCGATGCGCTGGTGTCCGAGTGCAGCCGGATGCCGGCCTGGCGGCGGCGTTCCGTCCAGGACCAGCGGTGGACCCTGGCCCGGGTGTCGGCGCTGATCTCCACGATGTTCCGTTTCCTTGGTAAAGCTTGGGCCTGTCGAGTCGTGAGTACAACCTGGGCGATACAGGGCCGTATGCACCCTGGCGGGAAGCAATCGCCGCAAAGGGCAGGCAACCGCACAGGAGATGACGCCTCTGTCAGGGCGCGTGCTCGACTGCGCTGTCGTTGAGGAGTGCACCGCGCCGGCGTCCGACGACGTCTCCGGTGGCGGATGGCGTGCGCGAGCCATCCCGGTGGCGGCGACTGAAGCGTCGCGGCGCGGGTATGCGGCGGTCATGAACAAGCACGCGGTGGCGTACGGACCCGTCGGTGTCGTCGGCGGAGCAGTGGCCGAGGCGGGCGTGGACCGTAGCGGAGCACCTGGCGTCACCTCGCCCGGCGGCCGCCGGCCGGACTGAGCGTCCGTACGGCGGAGTCCGTGCCTCCCGGCCGGTGGCGCGGGCTCTGCCGTACGGCATCGTGCCGGGGTGCCGCCTCGCCACCACCACTCGATCTACCAGCGACGGGCCGTCGCGCCGACCGCACGGCAGGCACCGCCGGGGTGCCGTTCGACCCATGACAGCCAGCCGGGACGGGCTGGCGGAAGGAACATGATCATGCCATCCATGTGTCGCACAGGAGCGCGTCGATGACCCAGGACGAGATGCCGCGCAGCCGGTGGCGGCCCAGCCTGGTGCTGGATTGGTACGCCCGCATCGTGGTCGCGCTGCGCTGGCCCATCGTCGCCGGGTGGCTGGCGGCCACCGCCGCCGCGATGATCTACCTGCCGCCGCTCGGGCAGGGCGGCAGCGACCTCGGCCAGCTCGTGTCGGTGAACAACCCCGCGGTGCAGAGTGAGGTCCGCTCCTTCGACAAGTTCGGCTTCCCGCTGCTCAGCCGGGTCTCGATCGTCCAGCGCGACCCGAACGGACTGTCCCCGGCGGTGCAGGCCGAAGCGCTGCAACGCGCCAAGGCGCTCAGCGACGGCACGCTGCCCGACGCCGGGCCGATCCTGGCCGCGATCCCGGTGACCAACAGCCTGCAGCTGCTGCCCGGCTCGCGGGAGAACGGCACCACCGTCATCACCATGCTGTTCACCAGTCCCGAGGTCAGCTTCGCCAGCCAGCTCAAGGCCGCCCAGGACTTCGCGGCCAGACACTACGACGCCGACGACCACGTGGTCGGCGTGACCGGCTCGGTGCCGGCCCGCGTCGAGCAGGGCGACATCGTCCTGTCCCACCTGCCATGGCTGGAGGCGATCACCATCGCCGCGGTGTTCATCATCGTGGCGTTCGCGTTCCGGTCCCTGATCGCACCGCTGCTGGCGCTGGCCGTCGCCGGGGTCGCCATCATGCTCACCATGCACGTCGGCGGCGAGCTGGCCGGCCGGTTCGGGGTGCCGGTGCCGCAGGAGACACAGCCGCTGCTGGTCGCGCTGCTGCTCGGCGTCGTCACCGACTACGTCGTGTTCTACCTGTCGGGAATGCGTACCCGGCTGGCCGCCGGTGAGGACCGCCTCGAAGCCGCGCGCCAGGCCGGAGCCCGGTTCACCCCGATCATCGCCACCGCCGGCGCCACCGCCGCGGCGGGCACCGGTGCCCTGATCGTGGCGGACTCGGCCGCGTTCAGAGCCTTCGGGCCCGGTATGGCCCTGGCCGTGCTCATCGGCATGCTCGTGTCCGTCACGCTCGTGCCCGCGCTGCTGGCCATCGTCGGCCACCGTGCGCTGGGTCGCTCGGGCCGCCCGCGAGACGACGACGGGCAGGTCGACCCGGAGCACACCGGTGGCCGCTGGGCTCGGCTGCTGACCCGGCCCTGGGTGGCGCTGCCGGTGCTGCTGCTGTGTACGGGCGGCCTGGTCGCGGCTGCCCTGCCCGCCCGGCACATGGCCCTGGGCGTGTCGTTCGTCGAAGCGCTGCCCGCCGACCATCCGGCCCGGCAGGCCGCCGACGCGGCCGAAGCCGGTTTCTCCGCCGGCATCCTGTCACCCACCGAGGTGCTGCTGGAAGGCGACGGCGTCGCCGGACGCACCGAGCAGCTGACCCGACTGCAGGAGGCGCTGGCCAAGCGGCCCGGCATCGCCGCGGTCATGGGGCCCGGCGACAAGCTCGTGCCCTCCGACCTCAAGGTGTTCCAGGCCGCCGACGGCAGCGCGGCACGTTACCTGCTCATCCTGGCCGACGAGCCGCTCGGCGCGACCGCGGTGCAGACCCTGACGCGGCTGGAGGACGAGCTTCCCGGCCTGCTCCAGGCGGCACAGCTCGACGGGGTACGGACCAGCGTCGGCGGCGACACCGCCGTGGCCCAGGTCATCGTCGACCAGACCGTGTCCGACCTGGGCCGGATCGCGCTCGCGGCACTGGCGGCGAACCTGCTGTTCCTCATGCTCTACCTGCGTGCGCTGTGGGCGCCGCTGGCGCTGCTGGCCTGTAGCGTCCTGGCCATCGGCGCGACGCTCGGGGTCACCACCTGGCTGTTCCAGGACCATCTGGACGCCGACGGGCTGACGTTCTACGTGCCGTTCGCGGCTGCCGTGCTGCTCGTGGCACTGGGGTCGGACTACAACATCTTCGGCATCGGCCCTGCCTGGAACGAGGCCCGCCGCAGGCCGCTGCGGGAGGCGCTGGCGATGACCCTGCCGCAGTCGGCGCGAGCGATCCGGGTGGCGGCGTTCACCCTGGCGGTGAGCTTCGGGCTGCTGGCGATCGTGCCGCTGCGGCCGTTCCGGGAGCTGGCGTTCGCCCTGGCCGTGGGCATCCTGATCGACGCGTTCGTGGTCCGCTCCATCCTGGCCCCGGCGTTGCTGACGGTCATGGAGGCGGTCGGTGGTGAAGCAGGCATGAAGCGGATGCGCAAGATCGTCCACGTACGCCGTCCAGAACCAGAGCCCGCAGGGCCTGGCAGCGGCATCGGCACGGCTGACGATCCTGCCGTGCCCGTGGCCGCCCCGCCTGCGGAGAAAGCGGTGCCTGCTCAGCGTGCGCGGGCGGCCGATGTGTCGGAGTCGGCCTCCGACTAGGGCTTTCCCGACGTCACGGGGTGATGGCCCGCTGCAGCGGGCCATCACCCCATCGAACCGGTGCGTTTCGGGAGCACCTCCGGCCCGGCGGGCACGCCGCTCGGTGCGACGGCGGGCACTTTCCGGCCCGAAGCCGGTTAGGCACGCTGAAGTCGGGTAGGGAGTCGGCACGAGTCAGGCCCTCCGCTTGATCGGTATGTGCAAGGGGAGGCAGCGGTGCCGCAGCCGCAATCCACGCGGGTGAAGCACGCCCGCGCTCTGGTCGTCGAACTGGGCCAGCTGCTGGCTGACCTGACGGCGGGACATGACGTCGACGCGGTGCACCAGCGGCTGCTGGCCCGGTTCGACGCCGTCGAGCACGACCGGCGCATCGGGCCGCTGGAGCTGGACCGGCAGGTGTTCGCCGATACCTGGTCGGCGTTGCGCGACGGCGCTGACCTGCCCGCCGCAGCCTGGGAACGGGTGGTGCTGCCCACCGTCGTGGTGTTCGGCACCGCCCAGACCGTGAAGATCTACCTGGAGCTGGCGACCGCGTACTGGCTCGCCGCGCGCGACGCCGTCGACGCGGTGCCGGATTACCCGGCCGCCGCCGCCGCACTGGCCGCCGACGAGTCTTCCACCGTCGTCTCCAGTACGCCGTCAGCTGTGGTGCCGCGCTCGGCCGCACCGCGTGCGGGGAGCCCGGAGGCCGTCCGCGACGTCGCAGCACTCCAGGGCCCGGATCCGCAGGGACAGAACCGCACCGGCCCGGATCGCCGGGTCCTCGTCGCGGTGGCGGCTGCCGTGCTGGTCACTGTATTCGTGGTACTGCTGCTCGTCAGACCGGGTGGCGACCCGTCGGTGCCCGCGCAAGCCGCCATGCCGTTGCCCGACCTGTCGTCGGGCGCGGTGTCCGGTGACGCCGGTCAGCCGTCCCTGCTGCCGACCACGCCGCCGACCGCGAGCCCGCAACCGTCGCCGGTCATCTCCGGGGCCCCGATGCCGACCCCCACCTGGACGCCGCCCGCCCCCGCGGTCACGACGCCGGGGACCACGCCGGCGCCGCCGGTGGCCCCGTCGCCGCCTCGGCACCTGACCGCGGTCGCGGCTGATGAGCACACCGTCTGGCTGCTGTGGTCAGCCCCTGCCGATGGCGGGTCAGGTGGCGTGGCCTTCTACCGTGTCCAGCGCGACGGCCGGTTCATCGGCTGGACCAGCGACACGAGTGTGACCGTGACCGGCCTGACGCCCGGGACCTCGTACACCTTCGCGGTGGTGGCACGTAACGCCGCGGGGCTGGAGTCCGTGCCGGGCAACCAGATCACGGTGACGACCGCCGTCCCGCCGCCCGCCTCGCCGTCCGCGTCATCGGTGTCGCCACCCGAGCCGTCGCCGACGAGCGAGCCCTCGCCGTCCCCGTCGCAACTGCCGACAGCGACAGCCTCCCCGGCCGACGAGTCGGCCGTACCGGCGGAATAGCCCGCCTGCCCGAACACCCCGTGGCGCGACGGCTCGGTGCCGAGACTGGAGGCGCTACTCGGATGTGCGCTCGGGCACACGCGTTTGCGTGACGGGGCCAGGGGGCAGATGGATGCCAGAAGACTTCACGCAGACAAGGAGAAGGTCATGACTGTCGCCGGAATCATCTCGGCCATCATCGTCGGTCTGGTCATCGGCGCGCTCGGCCGGCTCGTGCTGCCCGGCCGCCAGAGCCTGCCAATCTGGCTGACCATCGTCGTCGGCATCGTCGCCGCCCTGATCGGCACCGCCATCGCGCAGGCCGTGGGCGTCGCCGTCACCGACGGCATCGACTGGATCGAGCTCGCCTTCCAGATCGGCCTCGCAGCGCTGGGCGTCGCGCTGCTGAGCGGCTTCCGTGGCCGCAGCACCGTCTGAGCAACGTCCGATGTGGCCCGGGGCCCGAACTTCAACGTTCGGGCCCCGGGCCATGTCAGCGTTCGAACAACCGGGACGGGTACGCCCGCCGGGTGATAACGAACGGATATACCCGGTCTGAACATCTTCCAAACGGGTTGTCGAAACAGCTTCCTGGCCGGATGTTCTGCGACGGTGGGCTGTCAAGAATTCGCCCGAGTCGTAGCGCGGGTTACGGCCCGCGCGATCCGCCACCCGCCTGGGGGCGGGCCGTCCGTGCCATACTTGGCGCGATGCGGCCGATGTCGCTGCGGTGGCAGAGCTCAGCTGGCCGTGACCGTTTCCCACGCCCGTGTGGCGTACCGTGAACCTTGTCAAACCGTGCAGATCGCCGCTCGGCTCGTGCCCGGTGTCAACGACCCGCTAGAGGAGGTTGTGATGCCTGCGACGCACACCCTGAACACCGTGGATGGATCGACTGTCATATCGGTGACGGGCGAACTCGACGCGTCCAACGCTGAGGACATGTTCGGCTGGATCTGCGAGGCGATCGACGCACCGGGCTGCCGTCGCGTGAGCCTGGATCTCGGTGGGGTGCCGTTCATCGATTCGACCGTCATCCGCTACCTGATCCACGCCAACGCCTACGCGCACTCCAGCGACGTTCCGCTGGTGGTCTCCGACGCGCAGGAATTCGTACGCCGGGTGCTCTGGACCACCGGTGTGGCAGGCGTGCTGGGAATGGTGTCGAGCGGACGCGCCGGAAGGTGACCGTGGCGGGTCAGCGCTGTTCGAGTCGGTCCGGACATTGACGTAGACGTCGGTCTCACTGCTAACATCTTGTTCGAACAGGTGTTCGAACAAGATGGGCCGCCGATGCTCGTCTGTCTCGGGGCGAAGTGGGGTCGGCGTGAGAAGCCTATGGTCAGGCGGCATCCGGCGGGGCGAGCTCGGGCTGCCCGTGCGCGACAACCAGGTGCTGTACGCGGTGCGCCGGGACTGGCGTCATCCGGCCACCCACGAGTACCTCCGGCCCCGGCTGACTGAAGCCGAGGCGATACGAGCCGCTTTCGCCGATCACCGTTACTGGCGGCGTGGCCCGATGCGCCCACGGCTGAGCGTGGTGCGGATCAGCGCGAACGACCTGCGCATACACCGCTGGCGTCGTGACTGCATGGCACCTGACTGCCCGCGATGACCCTGCTCCAGCGCTACGTCGACGACGGCTGCTGACGCGGCCGCTGCGGGAGGACTTGTCGGGGAGACCGCGCGTCCAGACCTGAGACCGCGCGGTCTCCTCGGCTTACGCGGCCGGTCGGTGCCGGTCAGCCCCGGATGATGTCCTTGATCCAGTGGGCGATGTTGTCCACCCGGGAGGTCCGTTCCTCCAGCGAGTGCGGGCAGGACGGTCCGCCGCTCTCGACCGACACCAGGGTGGGGTTTCCCTCGCCGTGCTCCATGAAGTACGGCGCGCCGGAGTCGTACGGGCAGGCGCTGGTGTCGGGTGCCGGGGCCAGCGCGGTCACCCCGACGCTGGGCTCGGTCACCGTGACGACGGTGACCTGGCCGGTCCGCAGCTGCGGCGACGGCACGGGGTTGGAGCTGGTGAGCGAGCCGAAACCGGTGATCCGCAGGACGTCGCCGGCCCGCGGCCTGCGGTGGTTCAGGGCCAGCGGCCGGATGTCGGTGATCGGGAAGCTGAGCTTGGCCAGCGCCAGATCGGTGGTGGGGGACTGGCGTACGGCGATGATCGTGGCGACGTGACCGATGTCGGTGGTCAGATCCGCCCGCCCGACGGTGGCGGTGGTCAGGTCGGCGACCGGCCGCTCCACGCGTACGCCGTTGAAGTCACGGAAGCAGTGTCCCGCGGTGACGATCCACTGCGGTGCGATGAGCGCGCCCGAGCAGGCGCTGTTGCGGCGGCCACCGTTGGCCGTGGGGATCCCGGTCATGGTCAGTTTGACGGCGAACCGGAACTGGCCGTTGGGCACGATGTCGCTGTTGGCGACGGCGTGCGCCGGGCTGGCCGGGAAGATCCCGAGGCCTGCCGCGATGATCGTCGACGTGAGCAGCATGCCGACCCGGCGAATGCGGTGCTTGTGTGTGACGTCCAAGAACTCATCCTTTGCTCTGCGCGGGAGGGTCCCACGTCTGTCTGTCATCGCATGCTCGACAGCGGCAACGACAAACTTCGCGTTTACCATGGATAGACGCCGAAGATCTCGCTCCGGGTTGGATCTCCGAGGCCATCACTCGCGGCCGCGGTCACGACGAGGCCCATCCGTGGGTGCGGTGGGTCGCTTCTCGACAGTCGTTTGAGGATGATCGATTTGCATCGACGGTGCTGCTGGCGGGGCATACGCCGTCAGTATGATCACCGCGGTGATCACCAGTAGATGGTTACGCGCCATCCTCACCGGACCGTTGGTCGCACTGTCGACCCTCCTCCCCACGGCGGCCCACGCCGACGACAACGAACCCGCCGAACCCGCCGCGCCGCCGAAGGTGGAGCTGGTCCTCGACGTCAGCGGGTCGATGCGCGCCGCCGACATCGACGGCCGTACGCGGATCTCCGTCGCCCAGCAGGCGTTCAACGAGGTGGTGGACGCCCTTCCGGATGGCACGGAGCTCGGCATCCGCGTGCTCGGCGCGACCTACCAGGGCAAGGACAAGAAGAAGGGATGCCAGGACACCCAGCAGATCGTGCCGGTGGCTCCGGTGGACCGGGCCGCCGCCAAGAGCGCCATCGCCGCGTTGCGGCCCACCGGGTTCACCCCCGTGGGCCTGGCATTGCGTGGCGCGGCTGAGGATCTCGGGACCGGTGACGCCAGCCGCCGGATCATCCTGATCACCGATGGTGAGGACACCTGCGCCCCGCCGGACCCCTGCGACGTCGCTCGTGAGCTGGCCGCCAAGGGCACCCGCCTGGTCGTGGACACGCTCGGCCTGGCGCCGGACGACACGGTGCGGCGGCAGTTGCTCTGCATCGCCGCGGCGACCGGTGGGACGTACGCCTCCGCGCAGACCCCGGCGGAGCTGACCGACCGGATCCAGCAGCTCGTCGACCGGGCGAAGGACACCGCCGTCAAGCCTCCCGCGATCGTGGCGGGCGGCAAGGAGTGCGCCGGGGCGCCGCTGCTGGCACCCGGCGTCTACACGGATCGGGAGAAGATCTCCGAGCACCGCTGGTATCGGGTGCCGGTCCGCGAGGACCAGGAGCTGCGCGCCTCCGTGAGCATCGCCCTGGACCGCCAGGTCAACCCCGACTACGGCGTACTGCTGAGGGCCACCGCCGCCGACGGCCGGGAGCTCGTCCGCGGCACCGACGCGGGCAGCGGGCGCACCGACGTGCTGTCCACCGGCCTGCGCTGGTCGGCCCTGGAACCCGACGAGGAGTCGGACCCGGCGGCGGATTCCACCGCCCCGGCCCACGTCTGTCTGGTGATCAGCAACTCGTTCGCCAGCTCGACGGCGGGCGACGCGCCGGGAATGCCGTTCGAGCTGACCATCGACGTCGTCGCCACCTCGCCCGCGCCGGACGCGCCGGGGCTGGGGCGAGGCTGGCTGCTGCTGCTGGTGCTGACCATCGCCGGCCTGCTCACCGGCCTGCTCGGCGGCTGGCTGACCCGCTGGTGGATCGCGACCTGGAGGACCAACTAATGCTGACCCATCACCGTCAGGGACCTGCCCGTACGCGTCACCGCCTCGCGGCCGGGGTGCTCGCCGCGGCATTCGCGGCCCTGCTGCCTGCCGCCGCGGCGGTGGCGGCACCGAGTCCGTCTCCGGGGTCGGCCGCCGTCAACCGGTCGGGAACCTCGTTCCTCACCGCCACCGTGGTCAGCGTCGGTCAGCCGGTGCGGGTCACCGCCTCCACCGGTGACTACCTCTACTGGTCGTTCAATGCCACCGCGGGGCAGATCACCGAGATCGCGCTGACCGTCACACTGCCGCCTGCCACGAAGCGGACCGGCGCGTCGACGTGGACCGTGGACGTCTTCGACGGGCTGCGCCGCCGCCAGGCCTGCACCGACGGCGTGCAGACGCCGGTCGCCTCCGCCACGGCCGCCGAGGTGAGCCTCGGCTGCACGCTGCGCCGGGTGCGATCGTGGGCCGAGCCGTGGTCCGGCGACCCGCTGCCCGGCACGTACTACCTCCGGCTGTCGGTCACCGACCTGCCCGAGCAGGATCTGGGCCTGCCGGTTCAGGTCGACATGCTGCTCGGCGCGCACGGCGATGTGACCGCGGACGACGGTGAACTCAAGGCGCCGCTCGTGCCGCAGGTCAAGCCCGGCGGGGTGCTGGCCGCGTCCGGCTCGGAGGACCCCTCGGCCAGCCCCAGCGCCAACCCCGGCGAGGCGGCCGAGGCACTGGACTGGCTGCCCGACCTGTCCGCCCGCTGGATCTGGACCACCGTCGGCGGTGTGCTGGCCGCCGCTGCCGGTGTCGTCGGGTTCTCACTGACCTGGCGTCGCCGCAGGTGAGTCGTCGGGTTCTCACTGACCTGGCATCGCCGCGGGCGAACTGAGTGCCCCTTCCTCCCCTGCGGGCGGAGGAAGGGGCACTGTGGCTGTCCCGGCCGATGCGCTGTGAGCCGTGTCAGAGGTCATGACAGCGCCGTGGCGGCCCCGTGACAGGACAGACCGCGATCGTCGTAGCAACCACGTGACAGCACGCCTCACGCACTGGAGCAACGATGTTCGGTCTTCTCAAGATCTCTGTCGCCGACCAGGCCCTGGCCACCCGCGACCCCGGCGATCACCCGTTACCGCACCGACCAGGCCCTGCGAGGGCGCACCGGCGGGCCGCAGGGCACGCCCGATGAGCGCGGGCGGGAGGAAGCTGCCCGCCGGGTTCGGGCGGCTGTGGAGCGCGCAGACGGTGTCCTCGCTCGGCGACGGGGTCATGCACGCGGCCCTGCCGCTGCTCGCGCTGACGCTGACCCGCGATCCGATGGCGCTCGCCGTCGTCGCGGCCGCCGGGACCCTGCCCTGGCTGCTGTTCGGGATCCTCGGCGGCGCGCTGGTGGACCGCTGGGACCGGCGGCGCACCATGTGGATCGCGGACGCCGCGCGGGCGGGCCTGCTCGTGATACCGGCGGCGGCAGCGGTGTTCGACGTGCTGAGCATTCCGCTGCTCGCGACGGTCGCGTTCCTGCTCGGCCTCGGCGGGCTGTTCTTCGACACGGCCGCCTCGGCCTACCTGCCGGACCTGCTCGGCCGCGATCCGGCGTTCCTGGAGCGCGCGAACGCCCGCCTGCGCGGCGCGCAGACCGCCATGTCCGGCTTCGCGGGCCCGCCTGCGGGCAGTGCGCTGCTGGTGCTCGGCCGGGCGGTGCCGCTGCTCGCCGACGCGGTGTCGTTCGCCCTGTCCGCCGTGCTCGTCCGGTCGCTGCCGGTCGCGCCCCGGCCCGCGCCCGTGGCCCGCGAGTCGCTGCTGCGGCAGGCGCGGGCCGGGGCCTCGTACGTGTTCCGGGACCGGCTGCTGCTCGGGCTCGCGCTGCGCCCGGCGGTGGGCAACATCGCCTTCCTGGCGGTGGAGACCGTGCTCGCCCTGTTCGCACACGAGCGGCTGGGCGTCGGGGCCCTGGGCTTCGGTCTGCTCCTGACAGCGGAGGCGACCGGCGGCCTGCTCGGTGCGGGCGTCGCCTCGTCCCTGGGTCGGCGGCTCGGCACCGGGACCGCGCTGACCTGTACGGCGACGATCGAGGGGCTGGCCATTCTGGGGCTGGCCGCCGCACCGAACCCGTACCTGGCGGGGCTCGCGCTCGCCGTCTGCGGGGCGGGCATGGGTGCCACGATGGTGCTCGGCCCCTCCCTGCGGCAGGCGATCGTCCCGGCGCACCTGATGGGCCGGGTCGCCGCCACGTCCCGGATGCTCGCCATGTGCGCCGCCCCGTTCGGCGGGTTCCTCGGCGGCTGGCTGGCCACCGGCTACGGCGTACGCAGCCCGCTGTTCGCGGCCGCCGGCCTGCTCCTGGCCATGACCGCGGTCACGGCGACGATGACCGGCAACCGCCGGGTCGAGGCGGCGCTGCGGGGCAGCGCCGAACGGGAGCGCACGGTGGAGCACCGCGCCGACGAACTCGTTCCTGCCTGATCGGCGTACCCACCGAAGCCACCACTGCCGGAAAGGCATCAGATGCTCTACACGACCGCCCGCGTTGCCACCGACCGCCCGCACCGCTACCTCAAGCAACTGGTCTCCCACATGGGGCGCAAGGTGCCCACCGCACTCGACGAGCAGCGCGGGTCCATAACCTTCAGCCTGGGCCGCTGCCTGCTCGTGGCCTCCACCGCCCACTTTGACATGATCGTCGAAGCCGGGGCGGCGGACGCCGTCGCGGCGGTGGAGGAGACCATGACCCGCCACCTGCTGCGCTTCGCGACCAAGGACGAGCTCACCGTCGACTGGCGGCCGCTGGTGCGGCCCGCCGCAGCCGACGACGACGCCGCACTGCTCACCCTCGACGATGCCGCGTGGACCACCGGGTCCGGGCTCGCCTCGACCCGGTCCGAGGATCGGACGGCGTACTTCAGCGAGCGGCGGAGGCCCGAGACCCACCTGGTCGCCGTGCTAGGCGGCGAGCTCGTCGGCAGTGTGAGCACCCACCCGGCGAGCCCGTTCCCGGAGGGGGCGCACGTCTTCGGCGTGTGGAACCTGATCGTCGCCGAGCACGCCCGCCGGGTGGGCGTCGCCTCGGCCCTGCTGGCGGCCGCCGAGACCCGGGCGGTCGCACAGGGCGCGAGGAAGATCGGGCTGCGCGTCCTGGCGACCAACACCGGCGCGACACGGCTCTACGAGCGGCACGGCTATGGCGTCGAGGGCCGCCACGCCGAGGAGTTCCTCATCGACGGCGGCTACGTCGACGACATCAGCATGGGCAAGCGCCTGGCGCACGGATAGCCGCCGCGTAGCGGGTGAGGAGCAGACGCGGAGCAGGCCGCCCGACGATCGACGGAGCGCGTGGAGATCCCACGCCACAGTCCACAGGAGGCAACCATGACGCGAGTCATCAACGGCCTGGGTGACCGGATGCTCAGTGCGCTGCTGCGCACGGCCGAGGCCGGCGCCTGCGTGCCGGAGAACGGGCAGAGCTGCGGCACCGTGACCTGCAGCGGCGGCTACTGCGCCAGCGACGGCCGCTGGTACCAGAAGTACTGCAAGGCGAAGTTCAACTGCTACGGCAGCTGCCTGAGCACCGGTGTCTTCGACCGCTACCAGCGGACCCAGGCAGTGTGCTGATCACTGGGCACTGACCCGGCTGTCGAGGGGCGGGCGTCCACGGATGCCCGCCCTCTGTTCTTCCCGAGGAGGATTCCGTGCTCGCTTCGTTGTGGGGCGTGGTGGCCGTGCTGGCGGTGGCCACCGTGCTCAATCTGCTGCTCTGCCTGGCCGTCATCCGCAAGCTCCGCGCCGCGCCGGCCGGGGTGGCCGAGGACCCGCACCTGCCGGTGGCCGGGACGGCGGTCGGCGACTTCACCGTCCCGGCGGGCGGGGCCGTGCTGCGCCGCGCCGCGCTGCCCGGCGCGGTGGTCGCCGGCTTCTTCAGCGCGTCCTGTGCCCCGTGCAAGACCACGATCGCGCGGATCGCGGCGGGCGAGCACGATCTGCCGTCCGGCGAGCGGCTGTGGTTCGTGGTCGCCGACGCCGGTGACCCGGCGGCTGAGGCGATGGTCGCGGGCCTGTCGGGCAGCGGCCCGGTGGCCGTCGTCGACGGGGCCGACCCGGTGCTGCGGGCCTTCGGCGGCGTCAACGGCTATCCGACGCTGCTGGAGATCCGCGACGGCACGATCCGCGCCGCGGCGCACGACCTGGACGAGCTGCGCTCGCTCGCCGGGGCGGGGCGGGTGGGTCCATGAGCCGGTGGGGTCTGGCGCGGCGGGCGTTCGCCCTCGGCTGGCGGGCGGCGCCGGTGGCGGTCAGCGTTTCGCTGGTGCTGGCACTGGTGGCCGGTGCCGGACCGGCCGGGCTCGCGTACCTGTCCAAGCTGCTCATCGACGCGCTGGTCGCGCCGAGCCCGGCGGGTGCGCGTACCGTCGCCGGCCTGGCGGTGGCCACCGGGCTCGGCGCGGGCGCGCTGGCCGTGGCCGCGATGCTGCGCCAGCTGGCCGCCGGGGCCGCGCAGCGCGGGCTGCTGCTGCGTTCGCAGGATCTGCTGTACAGCAGGGTCAACGCGATCGGCGGGCTGGGACCGTTCGAGGACCCCGGGACGCAGGACCGGCTGAGGCTGGCCGACGAGGCCGCCACGTCGGCGCCCACCGACATCGTCGACGGGGTCATCGACGCCGTCGTCGGTGTCGTGTCGGTGCTCGGCTTCGTGGCGGTGCTGCTGGCGATGTGGCCGCCGCTCGGGGTGGCGCTGCTGGTCGCCGAGGCTCCGGCGCTGCTCACCCATCTGTGGCTGGCCCGCCGCTCGGCGACCGCGACCGAGAGTGTGGCCGCCCCGCAGCGGCGGCAGTTCTTCTACCGTTCGCTGCTCACCGATCTGCGGGCGGCGAAGGAACTGCGCCTGTACGGGACGGGCGGGCTGCTGCACGGGCGCGCGATGGCGCTGCTGCGGGACACCTCCGGCGTCCGGTACGCGGTCGAGCGGCGCGAGACCGTGGCGCAGGCCTGGCTCGCGGTCCTGGCCACCGCGGTCACGGCCGGGGTGACCGTGTTCGTGGTGCTGGGGGTGTACCGGGGCCGCATCTCGCTCGGGGACATGACGCTCTACCTGGCGGCGGTCGCGGGCGTGCAGGCCGCCGTACGTGGCGTCATCTTCCAGTTGGGCCGGGTCAGCGCGTCGCTGCGGCTGTTCCGGCACTTCGACGAGCTGCTGTCCGGTCCGGCCGACCTGGCGCAGGGCGACGCGGAGCTGGCGCCGCTGCACGGGGCGGTGCGGCTGCACGACGTGTGGTTCCGCTACGGACCCGACGGGCCGTGGATCCTGCGCGGGGTGAGTCTCACCATCGAGCACGGCCGCAGCCTGGGCGTGGTGGGCCTGAACGGCGCGGGCAAGAGCACCCTGGTGAAGCTGCTGTGCCGCTTCTACGACCCGCAGCGTGGCCGGATCACCTGGGACGGGGTGGACATCCGCGACGTCACGCTGGCCAGCCTGCGGGCCCGCATCGGCGCGACGTTCCAGGACTACATGACGTACGAGCTCAGCGCCGCCGACAACGTCGGGTTCGGCGATGTGGAGCACCTGCCGGACCGGGCGCGGATCGAGCAGGCCGCGGCCCGCGCGGAGATCGACGGTGCGGTGCGTGCCCTGCCCCGGGGCTACGACACGCTGCTGAGCCGGTCGTTCGCCGACGGTGAGCAGCACGGGGTGCTGCTGTCGGGCGGGCAGTGGCAGCGGCTGGCGCTGGCCCGGTCGCTGATGCGCGCCGATGCCGACCTGCTGATCCTCGACGAGCCGAGCTCGGGCCTGGACGCGCTGGCCGAGCAGCGGATCCACCGGCAGCTCGCCCTGCTGCGGCAGGGGCGGACGAGCGTGCTGGTCTCGCACCGGATGGCCGCGCTGCGCGAAGCGGACGAGATCGTGGTGCTCGCGGACGGCATCGTCGCCGAACGTGGCGCGCACGCGTCGCTGATGGCCGCGCACGGGCTCTACGCCGAGCTGTTCACGGCCCAGGCGGCCGGGTTCCAACTGGAGGCCAGCCGATGATCTTCTTGGTGGCGGCCGCCTGCGGGGCGGCTCTGGGCATGGCCGCGGTGCTGGCCAGGGCGGCTTTCGCGCTGGTGATCGTACGCGGCAACAGTATGAGCCCGACGCTGCGCGACGGGGAGCGGGTGCTGGTGCGCCGGTCGCACCGGATCCACGCCGGTCAGGTCGTGGTGTTCGCGGCCGTACGCCGTCATCGCAGTGATCCGCCGTGGCTGGTCAAGCGGGTGACCGAGGTGGAGGGCGAGCAGTTCACCGTCGCCGGTGACAACCCGCGCAGTCTGGGCTCGGCGCAGCTGGGCGTCATCGCGCGGGCCGACCTGCTCGGGGTCGTGGTCCGTCCCGTGTCCCGGAGGGTCCCGTCATGATCTATGTGGTGCTGGCGGCCCGTGCCGTGCTCGGTGTCGTGTTCGCGGTCGCGCTGGTCGGCAAGCTGGCGACCGGTCGGGGCCGCCGGGAGTTCGTCGACGGCATCGGCGCGTACGGCGTCGGCTTCCGCTGGCGCGGGCCGGTGGCGTACGCGGTGCTGGTCGTGGAACTGGCCCTGGTCGTGGCGCTGGCCGCGCCCGGTGGTGACGTTGTCGGGCTCGCGGCCGCGCTGGGTGTGCTCGCGGTCTTCACCGTCGCGACCGTCCGGTCGGGCAGCGCCGGGGACTGTCACTGCTTCGGCGCTGCCGGACGCGGCACGACCGGGTCGTTCGTGGCACGCAACGTGCTGCTGATGGCGGTGGCGGCGGTCGGGCTGGGGTGCGCGGCCGTCGCGGACGGGACGCCGGACACGGTCGGCACGGTGCTGGCGGTCGGGATCGGAGCACTGGCCGCGGTGCTGGTCACCCGGTGGGACGACCTGGCCGCGCTGCGCTGACCACGGGCGGCTCCGCCGGGGCGGGCTGCTGCCGGGCGTACAGGCGCAGCAGTTCGTGCATCGTGTACCGGTCGGGCCGGCACTCGATCACCAGGTGCCGGGCGGCCAGCGACCGCAGCGCCGCGCGCACCCGGTCCGGTGGCCGTGCCAGCCGCTCGGCGATGTGCTCGGTCGCGGCCCCGGCCTCGCCGGCCAGCTCGGCGATGGGGCCCAGGTCGCGGAACACCCCGGCCTGCTCGGCCGTCAGCCGTCGGTACGACTGCTCGAAGGCGCGGGTCAGCCCGACCTGTTCACCGTGCAGGGTCAGGCCGGGCAGCCTGCGGTCGGCGTCGGACAGCTCCCGCGCCAGCTCCCCGACGGCGCCGCGCGGCCGCCCGATCAGGCGGGCCCCGGCGATCCGCAGTGCGAGCGGCAGCCCGGCGCACAGCCGGGCCAGTTCGGTGGCCGCCTGCGGTTCCTGGCCGACGCGGTGGGTGCCCGCGGCCCGTCCGAGCAGCCGCAGCGCGTCGGTCTCGGGCAGCGGCTCGACGTCGATCGGGACCGCGCCGGTGTAGACCAGCACGGCGCGCAGCCGGATGCGGCTGGTGACGACCGTGACGCAGCCGGGCACGCCGGGCAGCAGCGGCAGCACCTGGGCCGCCGATGCGGCGTCGTCGAGCACGAACAGCACCCGGCGCTGCGCCGTGGCCGAGCGGAGCGCGGCCGACAGTGCCTCCAGGTGTTCGGCGGGGTCGGTGCCGGGAGCGGCTGCGGCGGGTGGCCGCCCGAGCGCCGACAGCATCCGGCGCAGCGCCGCCGCGGGTTCGGTGGCCGCAGTGTCGGCGTGACCGCGCAGCCGGACGTAGACCTGACCGTCCGGGAAGTGCTCGCGGGCCGTCTGCGCCCACTGGATCACCAGCGCGGTCTTGCCCACCCCGGCCGGGCCCGCGACGATGGCGATCGCGCCGCTGTGGGTGTTGTCGCGCAGCTTCTCCAGCGCCCGCAGTTCGTCGTCGCGGCCGACGAATCCGCGCACCGCCGGTGGGATCTGGGCGGGGGTGCGGGACGAGACCGGCGCGCCGACCGGTGTGCTGGTGCGGATCTGCTGCTCCAGGGCCTGCAGTTCGGGGCCGGGCGTCAGGCCGTACTCCCGCGACAGCAGGCGGCGCAGCCGGGCGCCCACGGCCAGGGCCTCCCGGGACCGGCCGCCCCGGTACAGCGCCTCCATCAGGGAGCGGGCGATCTCCTCGCGCTCCGGGCAGGTCCGCGCGAGTTCGGTGAGCGGCCCGATGAGCTGCTGGTGCCGGCCCAGCGCCAGCTCCACGACGGCGAGCTGCTCGAACGCGGCCACCCGCTCGTCGGCCAGCCGGACCCGCGCGTGTTCGGCGAACGGCGCGTGCACCCCGGTCAGGGCCGGTCCGCGCCAGAGGTCCAGCGCGGCCCGCAGTTGCTGCGACGCGGCCTGCGTGTCGCCCTCGGCCGCGGTGGAGCGTGCCTGGATGACGAGTCGGCGGAACCGCGCCACGTCCACGTGGTCGGCGGGCAGGTCGAGCTGGTAGCCGTGGTCGCGGGTGGACAGGGCCGCGCCGACGACCGGGATCCGGCGCAGCGCGGAGGTCATGGTGTGCAGCTGGGCGCGCGCCGTACGCGGCGGGCGCTGGCCCCACAGCGCGTCGATCAGCTCGGGGTAGCCGACGCTGTGGTTGGCACGCAGCAGGAGGTAGACCAGCAGGGCCCGCCGCTGCGGCCGGTCGGCGACGGTGGCCGCCGGTGTGTCGCCGATCGTGAACTCGCCCAGGAGCCCGAACTCCATGCCACCTCCAGCTGATCGATTAGAACAAGTGTACTAATCGAACGCCGGGGCGGTCACGGCAGATCGGTGTGTTGCCGCCCCGCCGCGTCGAGGCGGGCGAACGGGCCCGGACCGTCGTGCGGCCCCGGCGGGGCGCCGAGGTGGCGGACGCGGAGTTCGTCCATCAGTTCCTCGGCGAACGCCGGACCCTGCTCGCGCAGGAAGCGCTGCCGGTGGTGGAGTTCGCCGCCGCCCGGCCGCCAGTCCAGGCCCCAGTCGCCGAGGGCGCAGACGATCGGCAGGGTCCGGATGCCGGCTTCGGTGAGGCTGTAGCGGGCGCGCTGGCCCCGCACCGCCGTGCCACGGGCGAGCAGTCCCGCGTCGACGAGCCGTACGAGCCGGTCGGCGAGGATGTTCGAGGCGATGCCCTCGGCCGACCCGGTGAGCAGTGCGCGGAAGTGGCGGCGGTCGCCGAACATGACGTCGCGCAGCACGAGCAGCACCCAGCGATCGCCGAGCACCTCGACGGCGGCGCTGATCGGAGACTCGGACCGCGGCTCCACACGTCCTCCTTGACAGGTCGATGGCCCTCACTATAGTGGTTGCATAATGCAACCACTAGCGATGGGAAGAGGATGGGCCGCTTCGTCTATTCGATGAACGTGTCCCTCGACCTGCGCATCGAGCAGGTGCCCGGGGACAACGGCGCGGGTGAGTGGCTGCGTATCACCGAGCAGATGCACCGCGCCGCCAACGCGCAGTGCCAGGAGCTCGCGCTCATGGTCCACGGGCGGATCTTCTACGAGGCGATGGAAGAGTTCTGGCCTCGTGCGCACGAGGACGCGTCGCTGCCGGACTACCTGCGGGAGTACGGCGAGATCTGGACCGCCAAGCCCAAGGTGCTCGTCTCCCGCACCCGCGACAGCGCCGGCCACAACACCCGCGTCATCGGCGGCGACGACGCGATCGCACAGCTCGCCGCCGTACGGGCGAACACGGACGGCATCGTCAGCGTCGGCGGCGCGTCGCTCGCGACACAGCTGCTGCGGGCGGGACTGCTCGACGAGCTGCTGCTCTGGACCCATCCGGCGATCCTCGGCTTCGGCAGGCCGCTGTTCGACGACTACGACCTGCCGATCGACCTCGAACTGACCGAGCAGCGGTCGTTCGCCCAGGGCGTCACGATGCATCGCTACGCCATCCAGGACGTGAAGGAGCCAACCCCATGCTGAGGCAGGTCGCGGACGGTGTGCTGGTCCACGAGAGCGAGTTCGTCCAGAGCAACGCGATCGTCGTGCGGGGCCGCGACGGCGTGCTGCTCGTCGACGCCGGGTTGCAGGACCACGAGCTGACCTGCCTCGCCGACGACCTGTCCGAGCTGGGCCAGGCCGTGGTGGCGGGCTTCTCGACGCATCCGGACTGGGACCACCTGCTGTGGCACGAGCGGCTCGGCGCAGCCCCCCGCTACGGCACGGCCCGGTGCGCGGCAGCCGTCCAGGAGCAGCTGTCCGACCCGGGGATCAAGGCCGAGATAACCGCCCACCTGGAACCGACGGGCATCGCCGAGCACGTGCCGCTGGACCTGTACGGCCTCATCACCGCCCTGCCCGCCGGTGCGGCGCGGCTGCCGTGGGACGGCCCCCAGGTGCGGATCATCGAGCACCGGGCACACGCGCCGGGCCACGCGGCGCTGTTCATCGAGCAGTGCGGTGTCCTGCTCGCCGGTGACATGCTCTCCGATGTGCTGGTGCCGATGCTCGACCTGGCCGCCGACGATCCGGTCGAGGACTACCTCGCGGCGCTGCGGCTGCTCGAAGAGGTGGTGGACGACGCCGGAGCCGTCGTGCCCGGCCACGGGTCGGTCGGCGGGGCGGGGCAGGCACGCGCCCGGCTCGCGCTGGACCGGGCGTACGTGCTGGCCCTGCGTGACGGCCGCGATCCCGCCGACCCGCGCGTCGGCCCGTCGGCCAAGCCCGGCTGGGAGTGGGTCGCCGACGTGCACGACGGGCAACGGCAGGGCCTGGCCCGGCGCGGTGAGCCCGGCGGTGACCCGGCGGGCGGCGATGCGCAGGCCTGAGAACCTGAGCTGGTGCCGGGACGGCGGTGTCCCGGCCCGGCGTCAGTCGCGCTTGACCCGGCGGGCGGCGCGTGCGGAGTCGTCGGCGATCAAGACCGTGGCGACCAGGCACGCGACGACGATGCTCAGGAACCAGGTGTCGTCGTCGGACAGCCAGGCGGTGAACGGCGCATACGCTGCCATCACCAGGAACGCGGCCCACATTCCGCGGCGCTGGCGGAGGGTCAGAAATCCAGTCACCCGGAAAGGGTGCCATCGTCTCATTACGATCGGCGACACACGTTCGGGTGAATCTGGCCTGAAACAGGTTTACCGGCCCGACGTGACGGCAATAGCTTACGGTCGGCCGGGCCAGGTGTTGCCGGTCACGGCAGCGGGGCGGCGTACACCGCCACGGGCGGGTCGCCCGGGTCGTACCGGTCCGACAGTCCTTCGAAGACCATCCCGGCCTTCTCCGCGACGCGGCGAGAGGCAGCGTGGCCGGGGTCGATGAGTGCCACCAGCCGGTCCAGGCCGTGCCGCCGGGCATGGGCGAGCACCCCGGCCGCGATCTCCGTGGCGTAGCCGCGACCCCAGCAGGACCGGGCGAGATGCCAGCCCACCTCGTGCTCCCCGGCCCGGCCGTCGAACGGCCGTACGTAGACGTCACCGGCGAACCCGCCGTCGAGCGTGGTGACGGCCCAGAAGCCGCAGCCCGCGCCGCGCTCGGCGACCGCCTGCCAGCGCGGGATGTCGGCGGCGATCACCTCGATGCCGCTGGGCGGGTCGTCGCCGGTGAAGCGGCAGACCTCCGGATCCGACCACATCGCGTACGCCGAGGCCACGTCGGCCTGGTCGAACGGCCGGACCAGCAGCCGCTCGGTGCGGAAGACGGGTGAGGTGGGCACTGGTGGATCCTAGCCAGGCTCGCCCGTCCGGCGCCCGACACGGTGGCGGGGCCCACCCCAGCCTGGGGAGGGCCCCGCCACCTGCGCCGATGCTTACGGGCCGACGAACACCGCCTTCGCGCGCCAGTCGTTGCCGTCGACGGCCGGGCCGCTGCGCACGGTGAACGACCCGGTCGGCGCCCCGCCCGCCCAGGCCGTGGCCGACAGGTCACCGGTGCTGCGGTTGACCTTGTAGAGGGTGCTGCCGGACAGCAGGAGCCCGCCCGCGTCGGCCATGCCGCCGACCCCGGCGACGGTGAACTTGTCCGCGCCCACGATGCCGCTGTCCGGGGTGAACCAGCGCCAGAACAGGCCGTTCTGGCCCGACAGCGTGTAGTACAACCGGCCCGCGGTGTAGAACATCGCGGTCACGTTCGGGATCTCGGCGTAGAAGTTCACCGTCACCCCGGCGTACGTCGGAGCGTCGGTGCCCGACGCCACGGTGTCCCAGTACGCGTCGTGGTACGGGTCGACCAGCGTCGCCGTGCCGAACGTGGAGCCGTCGAAGGTGCGCCGCCACAGCGCGCCGTTCAGCCCGTAGAACAGCGTGCCGCCGACCCAGAAGCCGCCCTTGGCGGTCGACCAGGCGGTGCTGTCCGGGTTGGCCACCGCGCTCGCCGCGCCGACGGTGGTGTTCCCGTCGTACGAGCGGACCTGCACCTCGTCGCCGTTGCCCGACGGCGGCGGCCCGGTCTTCACGATCTCGATGCCGTTGATCAGCGGGTTCTCCACCACGTGGCCGAAGCCGAGGTCGATCGTGCCGTCGCTGACGACGGTGAACGAGCGCATGGTGCCGACGTCATGGCCGACGGTGGCGGACAGGTCGAGGTTCGGCAGCACGGTGGTCCCGTCCAGCGTCACGTTGAAGACCCGGGAACCGGCCGACGCGGTGCCGCCGTAGCGGTTGGCCAGGTAGAGCCGCACCACGACCTCGGTGCCCGCAGGCACCGGGAACTGCCAGCTCATCTCCGGGGCCGAACCCGGATCCCAGCGCTCCGAGGAGAACAGCGCCGCGGGGGTGCTGACGGGCACGGTGGCGTCCATCATCGGCACCGTGCCGTAGCCGGCGGTGTTGCTCACGTTGTTGTGGTACGCGCTGGGGCTGCCGCCGTCGTCGGCCCAGTCCGGCCCGCTGTCGGTCGAGGCGACCGCAGGACCGCCGGCGTTGACCCGGTAGAGCACGTTGGTCGGCACCGGGACCCCGGCCCGGTACACGTTGCCGGGCAGCGTGGCCACCGTCGTCGCGTGCGGGGCGTTGCCGCCGGTCAGCGAGAAGAACGAGATCCGCTCCCGGCGGTACTGGTAGTTGCCGATGAAGGCGGTGTCGGAGCCGAGCCAGATGCCGGCGGGGGTCACCAGCATCTCGGCGACGCCGACGCCGCGCGGGTGGCGGCCCGGGTTCCAGGCCAGCGGCAGGCCGGTGAGCGGGTCCAGGGCGGCGATGCTGGCCCGGCCGACCGCGCCGGCGGCGGGGCTGTCACCGCCGAAGCTGTTGTTGAGCCAGCGGATGTGCCCGCCGACGTAGACGGCCTGCTCGCTGATGCCGACCGACAGCAGGGTGTCGCCGCCCGCGTAGTCGACCCAGGTGGGCTGCAGGTCCGCGCCGGTGGCGTCGTTCTCCCAGCGGGCGGCCGCGTCGCACAGGGTGCCGCCGTTGGCCGCGCCGGTGGTGACCACGACGAAGTAGCTGCTGTCGGGGGCGTACGCGACGTCGCGCATGTAGGAGTCGAACGCACCCCAGGCGCAGCGCGGGGTGTACCGGGTGGTGTTCCAGTCGGTGATGGTCGCCGCGCTAGCGCCCAGGGTCAGCTTCACGATCTGGTCGTGCAGCACCCCGGCGGCCTTCTTGAAGTTGCCGACGACCACGAGCTGCTGGCCGTTGGGGGCCAGGGCGAGCTTGCTGGCGCCGACCCCGGCGACGGCGCCGCTGACCCCGTCGTAGTTGTGGTTCTCGGTCAGGGCCGTGGTCAGGTAGCTGTCCAGCGCGCCGGTGCTGGCGTTGACCGAGGCGAGGCCGCCGCGCGCGAGGGTGGCGTTGCCCGCGTTGGTGAAGATGCCGCCGACCAGCAGCCGGCTGCCGGCCAGGGCGATGTCCTTGACGGCCCCGTTGAAGGCCGGGCCCGCGAAGCTCGTGACCAGGGTGCCGTTGCTGACGTTGAGCAGCGCCACCTTGCGCCGGGTGACCCCGTTGACGGTGTTGAACTTGCCCGCGATGAAGACCGTGCCCGCCGTGGGTCCGGCGATCACCGCTTCGATCTGGTCGCTGACGGTCGGCGCGAACGCGGTGTCGACCGTGCCGGTGGCCTTGTCGAAGGCGAGGATGAAGTTGCGGGTGATGTCCACTTCGGTGCCGCGGTTGCGTACGGTCGTGAAGTCACCGGCCGCGATGATCTTCGTTCCGGCGTCGTGGATGGCGTAGACGGTGCCGTCCTTGATGTCCGGCGACGCGGCGGAGGGAACCGCCGTGACGATCGTGGTGTGGTCGGGCGCGGCGGACGCCGGGGCCGCGGTGCCGAGACCGGCGGCGGTGACCGCGATCGCGACCAGCGCCGTGAGGGCGCGGCGGGGCAGGGACGATCGATGACTCATGGGCAACTCCATCGGGGCGCGGACGATCCGGCTGACGCGCGGCGCGACGGGTGCGGAGCACTCGTCCGGCCACCGGGCAGCCGGGTGGGGCATGGCGCGATTCCCACCCTGCGGCACCCGGCATTGCGCCGTCCAGCGTCATCGATGCTTTATGGCCGTCCACATCGCAGTAGCCGCCCGACCACCGGTTCCAGGCAGCGGGAAGGTCGGCCGGACTGCACGAAAAGGCGGTCGGCAATGGTTATTCGGCGTACCCGGCCAGACGAGTGAGGGCGGCCGGTGTCCCGTCAGGACGGCAGGCCCTTGCCCTTGCTGTCGCGGGCCGACTTGCGCAGCGTCTTGTCGAAGAAGACCGCGCACTGCACGGTGTGGTCGCCGGCCGCCCAGCGCTCGCCGGAGGCAGGCAGGGCGATGGAGCCGTAGTACACGGCGCGGGAGGCCGGGACGCCCAGATACTGGGTGATGAGCGTGCCGCAGGTCTTGTGCAGCCGGTCCCACGTCTTGGCGCTTCCATCCGGGTAGGCGGCGGTCGCGGGCTCGCGGAACACCCCGACGTACTCGGCGTTGTGCGCGGTGGTGCAGGCGATGTCGTCCATCCGGGAGACCGCGTCGTCGGCGATGACCGCCTTGACGCAGTTGTTCAGCAGCGCGGGCGGGATGGCGCCCTTCAGGCTGCCCGTACGCAGGACGAACCGCTCGGCGTCCTCGGTGCTGGCCTGCTCGCTGATCTCGCAGCGATACCAGCGTGCCCCGCTCGTCCAGGTGTCGACCTTGGGGGTGGACAGCCGCAGCTCCAGCTTCGCCGCGTGGCCCCAGGCCCGGCCCAGGTACAGCATGGCCTTGAGGTCGCACTCGTAGAGCGCGGCGGCCTTCTCCTTGGGCCCGGGGTAGGTGTCGCCGGGGAACTTCCCGACGTGCACCACCTCGCCGTAGTGGGGTTCGGCGCAGTCCTTCACGGCGGCGCTGCGCAGGGCGATGTCGACGGACACCGTGGCCAGGCACGCACCGGCCTCGGGCGTCCAGCCGGTGACCTCGGCGACCGGCTTCCAGTCGTCGACCAGCGCCGCGTCGACCTCCGCGGGCAGCGCCTGCCCGCAGCCCGCCAGCGCCAGCGTCGCCAGCAGCGCGACCAGCGTCGCACCGGCCGTGAGGCGTCCCCGCATCGCCATACCTCCCAGGTCGTGAACCCGCGAAAGCGTAAATGATCTCGGGTGTACGCGGATCGGCCTAACGGTCCGGGTGATCATCCTCGCGGGTGAGCCCGTCGTGTCAGCGGCCGTGTCAGAGCCATGTCAGAGGGGTGACAGGCCGGCTCTCGATAGTTGCCGTCATGACAGCTGCAGCGATCGCGGTCTCGGGACTGCGTAAGGCGTACAAGGACAAGGTCGTGCTCGACGGCATCGACTTCGAGGTCCGCGCGGGAACGGTGTTCTCCCTGCTCGGCCCGAACGGTGCGGGCAAGACGACGACGGTAAACGTGCTCACCACCCTGATGAAGGCCGACGGCGGCACGATCCGGGTCGCGGGCCACGACATCGCGACCGAGGCGAAGGCGGTGCGGGCGGCGATCGGGGTCACCGGCCAGTTCGCGGCGGTCGACGAGCTGCTGACGGGCCAGGAGAACCTGCAGCTGATGGCGGACCTGAACCGCGCGGTCACCGGCGACGGCAAGCGGATCGTCGCGGACCTGCTGGAGCGGTTCGAGCTGACCGCGGCGGCGGGCAAACCCGCCGCGACCTACTCCGGGGGTATGCGGCGCAAGCTCGACCTGGCGATGACGCTGGTCGGCAACCCGCAGATCATCTTCCTGGACGAGCCGACGACCGGGCTGGACCCGCGCAGCCGCCGCACCATGTGGGAGATCATCCGCGGCCTGGTCGCCGACGGCGTGACGGTCTTCCTGACCACCCAGTACCTGGAGGAGGCCGACCAGCTCGCGGACCGGATCGCGGTCCTCGACGCCGGGCGCCTGGTCGCCCAGGGCACCGCCGACGAACTCAAGCGGCAGATCCCCGGCACCCACATCCGGCTGCGGTTCTCCACCGCCGCCGAACTCGACGCCGCCGCGCGGGTGCTGACCGACGCGACGCGCGACGACGAGGCGCTGGCCCTGCGGGTGCCCAGCGACGGCGGCACCAAGTCGCTGCGGGCCCTGCTCGACCGGCTCGACGAGTACTCCCTCAGCGCCGAGGAGTGCTCGGTGCACACCCCCGACCTCGACGACGTTTTCCTCGCCCTGACGGGCCACACCACGGAGGTGGACGCGAAATGAGCAAGTCACACGCGCTGGTGATGCTGCGCCGCAACTTCAAGCACATCGCCCGGAACCCGACCTCGGTCTTCAACGCCGTGCTCATGCCGATCATCATCATGCTGATGTTCGTGTACATGTTCGGTGACGCCTTCAGCGTCGGCGTCGACTACATCGACTACGCCACGCCGGGCCTGATCCTGCTGGCCGTGTGCTACGGGCTCGGCGGCACCGCGACGGCGGTGAACTCCGACATGACCAAGGGCATCATCAACCGGTTCAAGGTCATGGACGTGTCGCGCGGTGCGGTGCTGACCGGCCACGTCATCGCCAGCGTGCTGACCAACGTGATCGCGATCGCGGCACTGGTCGGGGTGGCGTTCGCGCTCGGTTTCAGCCCGGCGGCGAACCTGGCGCAGTGGCTCGGCGTGGCCGGCATGGTCGTGCTGCTCGGCTTCGCGGCCGGCTGGCTCACGGTCGCCCTGGGACTGTCGGCGAAGTCGCCGGAGACGGCCGGTATGGCCGCCGTGCCGCTGGTCATGCTGCCGTTCTTCAGCAGCGCGATCGTGCCGGCCGAGAAGATGGGCCCAGGCCTGCGGCAGTTCGCGGAGTACCAGCCCTTCACGCCGATCATCGAGACGATGCGCGGGCTGCTCAACGGCACGCCGGACACCACCGCCACCATCGTGGCCGTCAGCTGGTGTGCGGCGATCGCGCTGGCCGGCTACCTGTGGGCGAGCTCCACCTTCAAGAAGCGAGCGTGACCTCGGCCAGCTGAGCCCAGCTCGTCGCAGCACCCTTCGCAGCCGCCTCGGCGAACCCCGGGTTCCCGAGGCGGCTGCGTGCCGCCAGCTCGATCCGGGCCGTGTCGGGCAGGGCGTGGTCGGCCAGCCCGCGCACCGCGTCACCCGCCGCCAGCAGTCGCGCGGCCTGCTCGGGCTGGTCGCGGCGCAGGGCCAGGTCGGCCAGCCCGACGAGCACCTGGGCGATCATCGGCAGGTGACCCGTCTCGGCCGCCGCCCGGTAGGCCGCGGCGCGGTGCGCACGGGCCTCGGTCAGGTCGTCGGTGAGGTAGCCCAGCATGTCGTGGGTCAGCGCGCGCAGCTTGTCGGCCTTGTCGCCGAGCAGGGCCGTCGCCGTGTCGAGCTGGCGGCGGGCCTGCTCGGCGTCGCCCTGCCAGCGGGCCAGTTCCGCCTTCGTCAGGGCCAGCTCCGCCAGAGCCTCGGGCCAGGTGACCCGCGCGGCGTGGCGTTCCGCCTCGGCCATCGCGGCCGCGGCCGCGCCGTCGTCGCCGCGCAGCCAGTGCAGCTGGGCCTGCCGCGACCGCATCCGGATGACGTCCTCGACCGCCCCGACCTCGGTGACGACCGCGACGGCCTGCTCGTAGTACGCGCAGGCCTGGGCGAAGTCGCCCCGGGTGGCGATGCGGTCGGCGAGCACGGTCAGCGCGAACGAGATCCCGAACCGCTCGCCGATCGCCTCGAACGCGGCCAGGGCGGTCCGCAGGTCGGTGTCCGCGTCGTCTCCGGCGTGGCCGAGCAGGATCCGTGACTTGCCCAGGTGCAGCCGGGACAGGGCGCGTACCCACGGGTCCTCGTGGTCGAGCATCGACTCCCACGCGGGCAGCAGCGCGTCCGGCCCGGTCAGCTTGCGTTCCAGCGGGACGACCACGGCCAGCACGGGGTGGCGTGAACTGGTGCGTACGGCATACCGGTACGCCCGGTGGATCCAGTCCGCGACCTGGTGCTCGTCGGCGGCCCGCCCGGAGCTGGCGAATGTCACGGCGTGCCCGTACACGGTGGCCCGGATCTCGTCGTCGACCTCGCCGGGCAGGGCGGCGGCCGCGGTGATCAGCTCCAGGCCCTCGGCCCGGTGCCCGCTGAGCCACCAGTACCAGCCCGCTCCGGCCGCGAGCCGCATCGCCGCCTGCGCGTGCCCGGCCGCCAGCACGCCCCGCATCGCGGCGGTGAGGTTGTCGTGTTCGGCGTCGAGCGTGGCCAGCCAGGCCAGCTGCTCGGCGCGGCGCAGGTGCGGGTCGGCGGTCTCGGCGAGCGCGGTGAAGTACGCCAGGTGCGCCTGGCGGGCCGGGCCCGTCTCCCCGGCTTCGGCGAGGCGCTGCTCGGCGTACTCCTTGATGGTCCCGAGCATCCGGTAGCGCGGCGCGCTGCCGCCCGCGGCGACCAGCAGCGACTTCTCGGTCAGCGCGGTCAGCAGCTCCAGCACGTCCTCGGGTGCGACGGTCTGCCCGGCGCAGACCTGCTCGGCCGCCTCCAGTCCCGCGCCGCCGGAGAACACCGACAGCCTGCGCAGCACGGCCCGTTCGGCGTCGGTGAGCAGCTCCCAGCTCCAGTCGACCATCGCGCGCAGGGTCCGGTGCCGGGGCAGGGCCGTGCGGCTGCCGCCGGTCAGCAGCCGGAACCGGTCGTCGAGCCGGTTCGCGAGCTGCTCGATCGACATGGTGCGCAGCCGGGCCGCGGCCAGCTCGATGGCCAGCGGCATACCGTCCAGCACCCGGCAGACCCGCGCCATCGTCACCAGTGTGTGCGTGTCGACCACGAGATCGCTGCGGACCGCACCGGCCCGGTCCAGCAGCAGCCGCACGGACGGGGCGGCCGCGATCTCGTCGGGGCCGGCGTCCCGGCCGGGCACGGCCAGCGGCGCGACCGGCCACAGCGCCTCACCGGTGATGCCCAGCGGCTCCCGGCTGGTCGCCAGGATCCGCAGGTGGCGGCACTCGCCGAGCAGGCGGTGGGCGAGTTCGGCGGCCGGTGCCACGACGTGCTCGCAGTTGTCCAGGATCAGCAGCATCTCCCGGTCGCGGATCGCGGCGATGAGCCGTTCGCGCGGCTCCAGGCTCGACGGCTCGCCGAGCAGCGCGTCCCGCAGCCCCAGCGCGGCGAGCGTGGCCTGCGCGACGTCGCCGTCGCCGCCGATGGCCGCGAACTCCACCATCCAGGCTCCGTCGGGCAGGTCGCCGAGCAGCCTGTGGCCGGTCTCGGTGGCCAGCCGCGTCTTGCCCGAGCCGCCGGGGCCGATCAGGGTGGTGAGCCGGTGCTCGGCCACCAGCCCGGCGACGGCCGCCACGTCGGCGTCCTTGCCGACGTAGCTGGCCAGCTCGGCCCGCAGGTTGGTGGTCCGGTTGCCCTCCCGGCGGCCGGACTCGCCGCGCAGCAGCGCCACGTGCAGCGCGGACAGCTCGGGGGAGGGGTCGACGCCCAGCTCGTCGACCAGCGCCTCGCGGGTGCGCTGGTACACCTGCAGGGCCTCGGTGTCCTGCCCGGACGCCGCCAGCGCCCGCATCAGCGCGGCGGCGAGCCGTTCGCGCAGCGGGTGCGCGGCCACCAGGTCGCTCAGCTCCGTGACCAGCTGCGCGCCGTGGCCGAGCCGGATCTCCGCGTCGCACCGGTCCTCCAGCGCGTTGAGGCGCAACCGGTCGAGCCGGGTGACGGCCGCGTCGAAGGCGGCGCTGTCGGGCAGGCCGACGTCCTGCATGGCCGCACCGCGCCACAGGGCCAGGGCCTCGCGCAGCCGCCGTACGCGCTGCGGGCCCTGTTCGTCACGGGCCAGGGCCACCAGGCGCTCGAAGCGCACCGCGTCGACGGCGTCAGGCGGCACGGCCAGCCGGTAGCCGTCGGTCAGCCCCTCGATCGCGCCGTCGGGCAGCACCTTGCGCAGCCGGGAGACCAGGCGGTGCAGGGCGTTCGTCGCCTCGGCGGGCGGCTGCTCGCCCCAGATCCAGTCGAGCAGGGTGCCTTTCGGCACGACCCGGCCCGGTTCGAGGGCCAGGGCGGCGAGCAGGCCGCGCAGCCGCGCGCCCGGCACGTCGGCGACGGTGCCGTCGTCCGTGCGCACCTCGAACGGTCCGAGCATCGCGATCTGCACGCTGCAGATCCTGCCACGAATGATGATCAGCCCGGAATCGGCCGACTTCCGCCGGGTTCGGCGTCGCCGTGTCAGCGCCCGTGTCAGCGCGGTGGCAGAGCCGTGTCAGGCGGGCCGCCGATGGTGGAGCCATGACAGACACCGGTTCCGCCGGTTCCGGCCAGATCCGTACGAAGGAGTGCACCGACATGACCATCACCCTCACCGAGCAGGACCAGAGCACGCTGCGGCTGGCCGCGTACGGCGCCGTGACGCTGCTGGCGGCGGCGGGCGCCGCGGGCGGTTCGCCTCACAAGATGGCCACGAACGGCAGTATCGCGCTCGGCGCGGCCACCGGCCTGGTCGGGCACGTGCTCGCCAAGCACCCGAAGGCCAAGGACCTCAACGGCAAGTCCGTGGCGGAGATCGCCGACCGGGTGCTGCCGGCGCTGACCGCGTCGATGAGCCTGCTCAAGGGGCACTCTCCGGCGGAGGCGGACAACTTCCGGGGCGCCGTCGTCACCGCGATCGGGGCCGCCACCCACCGCAGCGAGCCCAGCCCGGTCGTGGCCGACATGATCACCAAGATCACCAAGGCCCTCGACGCCTGACGGCAAGGTGCCCCGGCTGACCGGCGAACCCGACGGCCAGGGGCAGGCAGAGCGCCTGCCCCTGGCCGTCAGCAGGCTTTCTGGAAAGGTTTGGGCATCGGCGGGCTGAACGCGGGCGCCAGGTACGCGCCGATCAGCCGGAACACGTGGTCGCTGGAGTCGGCGTAGTCTCCCTTGCAGTCGAACGCGCCCGGCAGGAACGTGACCGCCACCGAGATGCCGATCTTCTCCTGCGGCAGGTACGCCTCCGTCGCGCTGTATCCGCCCACCAGCGGGTTCTGCATGATCCAGTCCCCGGAGCGGATCACCCCGAGACCGAAGTTGTACCCGTCGACCTGCTGGAAGCAGGACGGCGCGCAGTCGGCCTGGGCATGGCCGAAGCCCAGCAGGTGCGGGCCGGTCATCGCCTGGTAGCTCGCCTGTGACAGCAGCTTGCCGGTGCCGACGGCCACGGCCGTGGTGGCGAGGTCGTCGATGGTCGAGGTCTGGTTCGCGCCGGGCGGGGTGCCCCAGTCGGCGTTCCAGAACGTCTCCTCCTCGTAGAACGCGGTCTTCGGCGCGATGCCCAGCGCCGCGCGCCGCTCCGAGCCGTACGCGTGCAGGACCGGTTCGGCGATCGCCCCGGTCTGGCTGGCCGTGGTGGCCCGCAGGCCCATCGGGTCCAGGACCTTCTCCTTGAGCAGCACGTCCAGCGGCTTGCCGCCGATCTTGGCCAGGATCTCGCCGAGCACCATGAAGTTGGTGTGCGAGTAGCTCCAGTTCGTGCCCGGCGCGAACTGCATCGGGCGGGAGAACGCGTAGTCGAGCCTGCGCTGCACCGTCCAGGACTGGAACGGATCGGCGTTGAAGGCCGCGTTCCAGGCGGGGTCGGTCTCGAAGTCCGGGTAGCCCGAGGTCTGGTTCGCCAGCATCCTCAGGGTCACCTCGGCGGCCTCGGGCAGCGCGGGCATCCAGCGCTCGATGGTGTCGTCGAGGGTGACCCGGCGTTCGTCGACGAAGAGCATCAACAACGTGCCGAGGTACGCGAACACGACCGCGCCGTTGCGGAAGCGCATGTCCGTCGTGGCGGGCACACCCTCCACGGACTGGCCGAACGCCTGCGTCGTGACGACCTCGTCGCCCTTGGTCACCTTCACGATCACGGCGCGCAGCGACTGGGACCCCATCGCCTCGTTCACGATCTTCGCGATGGCCTCCGCCTGCGGCGACGGTGCCTGTACACGCGTGGACGCGTCCGCTGTCACGGTGCACGCTCCCAGCAGGAGCGCGGCCACGACGGACACGGCCGTCACGGCGCGACGGCGGCGACTGCGCTCGGTCATCGGTGCGTTCCTCTCGATCAGGCTCGGCTGCCGGTGCGGCGGCGGCCCAGGGCCGCAGTGATGGGAATGGCCGCGCAGAGCCCGCTGAGCAGCAGCGCGGCGAGCGCGCCGAGCACCGCGGGCTGGTCGCTGAAGGCGAGCCCGATCGCGGCCAGGGCCGGGCCGACGTTGCGTACGGCCGACACGGCGCCCATCGTGGTGCGCCGCTCCGGCGAACCGGTCGCCAGCAGCGTGCCCACACCGAAGGCGAGCACGGAGAACAGGAAACCGGCCAGCAGCGTGCGCGAACCGAGCAGGGCGACGACGTCGCCCCAGTTGCCCAGCAGCATCCCGGCCAGCACGATCAGGAACGTCACGTTGGAGACCTTGACCGCGCCCGGATGCCAGGCCAGCGCCGTGTCGGCGGCGTTGTGCCGCAGCAGCAACCCGATCGCGAACGGCACCAGCTGCAGGAGCACCACCGTACGGACCAGCGTGGCGACGTCCAGCGTGATGCCGCCGCCCACGTCGGCCGCGGTGAGCAGGGCGTTGGCCGTGAACGCGAACGTTACGCTGCCGACCGCGGCCAGCAGCACCTGCATCGCGGCACCGGTGGTGACGTCGCCGCGCTGGATCATGCCGAGTTTGGCCCCGAACGGCCCGCCCGGCGAGCACGCCAGCAGGATCAGCGCGACGGCCGGCGCGGCGGCGAGGCTGAACAGGGCGGCCAGCCCCCAGCCCAGCAGCGGGACGACCACCAGGTTGGCCACCAGCACCAGCACCAGCAGCGGCACGTCGGTGAACGCCGAGCGCAGGGCGGGCAGGGTCGCGCCCAGCCCGGCGGCGAACATCGTCGCCGAGATGAAGATGACGGTGACGGCGTTGAGCAGCAACTGCAGCGTGTCCACCTGGTCTCCTGCGGGTCCTTCGGCCGATGGGCCGGTACAGCCAGACGGCGTCACGTGTGCTGCCCAGCGTAGTAAGAATGTCCGTTTCGTGTAGCTATACGAGGTAATCCGAACGCGAGGAGCGAGGCCTGGACCCGGGCCTGCCGTACGGCAGTCGACGATGATCGCTGTTTGAGGTCAGAAACCGCGGCTAGGCATCACTTTTTGTCCATAGACGACGATCATCACAAGGTGCCATCGTCGATGGTGGATGGAGTTTGGGGCGGTTCACCCTTTCTGGGTAATTCGCCTGGCGGCGGGTGGGTGCGTATTGGGGCTGTCGAGCTGCCGTAACTGTCGCCGATTACGCACCGTGTGCACTATGCCCCTTTCCGTGGCTGATGCGGCAGGGTTGTTCGCGTGGCCGCAACCGGACGCCCCCCGGCGATCCGCGCAGCGGCACCCGACACAGGAGGCAGCCCGTGGCGCACCAGCCGCTGACCAGGCGAGGCCGGCGCACGCTCGCCTTCACGGGCGCGCTCGCCGCAGCCACCGTGCTGGTCACCGCCGGTGCCGTCGCTGCCTCGCCCGCCTGGCGGGGTGCCGCTCACGCGCCGGTCGACGGCCACGCCGGTCGGTGGCCGACGCCGAGCGCCGAGCCGACGGCGGACCCGGCCGCACCGACGCCGACCCCCGCCCCCGCTGTGTCTGCCGACCCCTCCGCCTCCGGAGGGCCGTCGCCTTCCGGCACGCCGGGCGCGTCCGCCTCCTCGACGCCGACCGGCCCACCTGGCCCCGGGTCACCCGCCGACCCTGCTCCGGCACCGAGCGCGGCACCGGCCGAGCCACCGGCACCCGCACCCGCACCCGAGCCGCCCGCACCCGAATCCACGACGCCCGAATCCACGACACCCGAATCCACGACACCCGAACCCGCGCCGACCGAGCCGACACCGGCCGGAGGTGGCGCGGCCGAGCCCGCGACGGGCTGACCCCGTCGCGGCGGCCGGACCTAGGCGGCCGGACCTAGGCGGCCGGACCTAGGCGGCCGGACCTAGGCGGCCGGACCTAGGCGGCCGGACCTCGGTGGCCGGACCTCGGCGGTCGAGCCGCCGTCACCATCCCCGCGACCTCCGGGTCCGCGGTACAGCACCACGTCACGTAACACCCGTCACCAGCAACCGGCGCGTCGTGTGGGCGCGCGGGCCGATGCAGCCTGTCCAGGAGGACACCATGAAGCACGCCAGGAACAGCAAGCGGACCACCGCCATCGTCGGCGCGGCCCTGATCGGCACCGTACTGGCCGCCACCGCGGCGTGGGCCGTCTTCGGTTCCACGATCGTCGCCGTGGCCAACGGCGGCGCCGAGACCGTCCAGGAGATCACGGTCAGTGGGCAGCAGCAGAGTTCGCCGCTGCTGCCGGGGGAGGCCTCGCACGTGAAACTGGCCATCCGCAACCCGAACGGCAACGTGCGTGCCCTGATCACCAGCATCACGCCGGGCGCGATCGTGATCGGCAACATCCCGGCCGCATCCGTCGACACCTGCGACGACTACGTCGTGGCCAGCAGTCAGAACACGGTCCCGGCCACGCTGCCGACTCTCGACAAGGACGCCAGCACCGACGTGTACGTCGTCGACGGGGTGCGGCTCGGCGACGCGCCGCTGATGTGCCAGGGCATGACCTGGACGACGAACTGGAACGTGACGTTTCAGGCTGTTCGCTGACCGGGCGGCGACCGGCGTACTCCCGGTGACGGGTGGTCCCGGCGTCGTGTCGCTGCTGCTGGTCGGTCTCACCTGCTTGCTGCTGGGGCTGAGCTGCCGCAGGTGGGCCAGGCGCTGAGCGCCGCAGGAAAGGGCGTCTTCTCATCGATTCCGATGCGGAGGGCGCCCTTTCTGCTTTGTCCGCAGTCAGGTTCAGAGGGTCGGTGGGAGGTGGACCGCACCCATCGAGATCTCGCGGCGTATCCGGAACCCGAGCCGTTCGTACATGGCCAGCGCGCCGGGATTGTCGAGGCGTACGTGCAGGAAGGCCCTGTCGCCGCGCTCGTGCAGCACGGCGGTCATCGCCCGGACCAGCCGCGTGGCCAGGCCCTGCCGCCGGTGCGCGGGGTCGGTGCAGATCGCACTGAGTTCGCTCCAGCCCTGCGGCCGCAGCCGCTCCCCGGCCATCGCCACCAGCACTCCGCCACGGCGGATGCCCAGGTAGACGCCCAGTTCCAGGGTGCGCGGCGTGAACACGCGGCCGTTACGGTGCCGGGCCACGAACGCCACGATCTCGGGGAGGTCGTCCGGCCCGAGTCGCACCGCGTCCGCGTCGGCGCGCGGCTCAGCGCCGTCCTCGACGAGTTGCAGCCCGGGACCGACGCCGGTGACCTTCCAGTCGTCGTGCGGGGCGACGACGATCCCGGCGACCGGGGCCTGTTCGGGGCCGACCAGCGCGGCGGCGTCGGCCCAGTCCCGGGCCGTGGTCGGGTGGGGGATCGCGATGAACCGCGACAGCTCCGGCGGGTAGCGCATGACACGTCCCCGCCGCTGCGCCAGGTGGGCATGCGGCCCGGTCAGCGCGGACCGTACGGGGTCGTCGAGCGGATCGGCCATGGGGCGTCCTCGGGTCGGCGTGAGCGCTGCGCCGACTCTAACCATGGCAATCAAGACGGTGAATGGTTCCCGGCGGGTCGGGCACGCCAGACGATCACGCCGAGCACGACCGTCCAGACCGTGAGCGGGTCGAAGCCGAGCCGTTCGGCCCCGCCGACGCCCAGCCCCAGATGCTGCCCGCTGGCGAACAGCACACAGCCGACGATGCCGACGACGCCCATGGCCAGCGAGAAGGCGCGTTCGCGCCGCCGCTCGCGAGGTGTGGCCAGCCCGACCAGCAGCGGGCCGAGCGCGCCCGGAAACTGCAACCCGGCCCCGACCAGGTGCAGCGGCATGTTCACGTCGCCCGGAGCCAGGCCGACCAGCACCGCGCCGACGCCGCTGACCGCGATCAGCGCCAGGCCCGCCCCGGCCAGGCGCTGCGGCGGCCAGTAGCGCCGGGTCGCCAGCGCGCCGACCGCCGTACACACGCCGACGAGCACGAAAGCCGCGTTCATGAGCGCGTGCCGGGGAGAGCACAGCATCGTGGCCTGCCGCCAGACGTCTGCGGACGGCTCGCACCGGGCGTAGCCGAGATCGCTGATCGTGTTGGCGCTGAAGCTGTACGCCGGATCCCAGGCCGCTGCGACGAACGGCTGCACCAGGAAGTAGACGATCGTCAGCATCCAGCAGAGCGCACCCAGCCGCTGTCTCATCACATCGACAGTAGACGGGCCGTCCAGCACCGACCCGGCGCGCGGCCGCCGACGAAATTGTCCTGCCGCCGACGGCGCGGACGTGGTTACGGTCAGGCGCATGGACCGACTTTCCGCGATCACTTTCCGGCTGCCCGCGACGGTGGAGTCGCGCGCGTTCCTCGACGGCCTGCGGCTGCTGCTCGCCGACGTCCTCTACGCCGACGCCGGTGACCCGGACCGGCTGACGCTGACCCCGCCGGTGCCCGAGGGCGCGCTGCCGGTGACGGTGTTCGCGCTAGCCGATGTGCCCGGGCCCGAGGTCGCGCTGAACACGGGCCAGGTCATCGGCCTGAAAACCGGCCCCGGCACCGGGGCGGTCACCCTGCCGGGCCGGATCGAGCTGCCCGAGCTGGCCCGCCGCCTGGCCGGGCACGTGCGCCGGGTCGACCACACGGGCGTGAACCTGCCCGTCGGCACCGCCCCCGGCCAGTGGGACGACCTGCTCCGCGACGTCGCCGCGACGTCGGCGACCTACCGCTACCCGACCGGTGAGCCGTGGCCGTTCGTGCTGCCCGCGACGGCCGAGGAGTGCGACGCCGACATCACCGACTTCGTCGTCGGCCGGGAACCGCGCTTCGAGCTGGTGTACGAGCAGCACCTCACCCAGACCTCGTGGCAGATCGCCCTGTTCACCGACCTGACGCGGGCCGAACTGGAGCTGATGTTCCCCGAGGGTCTGACCTTCCCCGGCCTGGACGACGTGTTCCGCGTCGTGCCGGTCCGCCACCCGTGGCCGGACCTGGGCATCCGCTTCGACCTCTGCTACCGCGGCGACGGCGGCCCCGACGACTGGGAGACGGGGCAGTGGCTGGTCACCGCAGGTGGCCGGATCCGCTGAACAGGGCCGTCACGAGTTCAGCGGCCGCCGCGCGACCAGCAGCAGGTGTGTCACGGGCCAGTCCAGCGGGGTGCCGTCCAGGTCGGTGAGTGTGGCGACCGGGGCGATCCGGTTCGCGACGATCCAGTCGTTGCGGCTGGTCCGTGACGCCGGGTCCAGCTCGAAGCCCACGTCGTCCAGCAGCCGCCGCCAGTCGGCGTACGCCAGGCCGCAGAACTGCTCGCGGGTCTCCGACAGCCAGCTCGCGTGGTAGTCCTTGCGCGTCAGGTAGTCCATGGCGTCGCCGAGCGCCAGCCGGACCGTGTCGCCCTGAGCCGTGTGCGGCACCCCGAACGCGAAGTCGACCGTGAACTGGTCGAACCGGGCGCGGGTGGACAGCCCGGCGACGTACTCGGCGACCTGCGCGGACGGCAGCCTGGCGAGGTCGTGGCGCGGCCCGCCGGGGTTGGCTCCGTCGCCGTGCTCCAGGCGCAGCAGCACCTGCCGGTCGCGGTCGTCGGGGCCGCAGACGTCACTGTTGATCCAGACGCCACCGGGGGCGGTGTGCTCGTAGATGGCCTGGGCGAAGGCGCGCAGCGACTTCTCCTGGTCGCCGTACGACCAGATCTCGTGGGTCAGCGCGAACGTCAGCGTCGTGTTGATCGAGCGGGCCGGGAACACGGCCCCGCCGAGCACGTTGCGGCGGTAGAAGAACACGTTCGGGTTGGCGAACACGCCCTGTGCCTTGCGGTGTACGCACTCGTCGAACAGGTGCCGGGCGACCTCGACGCCGATCAGGTCGCTCTCGCGCAGGGCCGGTTCCCGGTCGGCGAGCTCCAGCACCGCGCCCGCGCCGCAGCCGATGTCGACGACCCGGCCGGGCTGCACGTGCTCGCGGGCCACGGCCCACTTGCGGGCGGCGCTGTCGGCGAACGCCTCCACGTAGGCGCGGTAGTCGCGGGTCGCGGTCAGGCCGCCCTCGTCGCCGACGACCGGATCGTTGACGACGGTGCGTACGGTCTCGACGAGCCGGTAGCGGTCGAAGACGTCGACGGTGGCGGGATGGGCCAGCTCACGCCACGTCTCGTCGCCGGCGGCCAGGCGCAGCAGCACATCCCAGGGCCGTTCGGCGGCGGGCTCCTGCCCGGCCTCGACCGGGTCGATCGCGAAGCCGAGCCGCTCGTACATCGCGGCGACGTCGGGGGTGGAGCAGGCCACGACGGTGTCGTGCGGGGTCAGCTCGATACCGGTGGCCGCGGTGATGTTCTTCAGGGTCACCTCGGCGAAGCGCGGGGTCGGCGCGGCGTCGAAGACCGGCACGACCACAGAGCGCAGGCCGGTGACGGCGCTGAACCGCTCGATCGCGGCCTCGCGTCGGTGGTAGGGGACCGGGTTGCGGCGGGTGTTGTCGTGGTTTGCCGAGGTCACCGCCCAGACGATGGTCGCGCCGTGCCGGGCGGCCAGCGCGACGAGCCGGTCCGCCTGGAAGCGGGTCAGCAGGTGATGGCGTCCGGGGAACAGCACGTATCTCATCGGGTCTTGATACCTCACGCGGCGGCGATCCCGCTCACCGCACGGTCGCCGTACCGCCGCGCGACTATGCTTTTCGGCATTTGCGTGTTTTGCGACGCCGGGAAATTTCTCGGCCGCGGACCGATGAGTTTCGCGGGCCGGGGCGGTCTGCCTGTACATGACCCGAGAAGGAGTGGCACCGATGACTGAGGCCAAGACGTACACCCTTGCTGTTCCCGGCGCGGTCCTGCACTACGACGTGCGCGAGGACGGCGGCACCACCGAACCGGCCCTGCTGCTGATCGGCTCGCCGATGGGCGCCGAGGGCTTCGGCACGCTCGCCGGGTTCATTCCCGGCCGCACCCTGGTCACCTACGACCCGCGCGGGGTGTCCCGCAGTGTGCGCACCGACGGCGCGACGGAGTCGACCCCCGACGAGCACGCCGACGACCTGCACCGGCTGATCGCCGAGCTCGGCGGGCCGGTCGACATCTTCGCCAGCAGCGGCGGGGCGGTCAACGCGCTTGCCCTGGTCGCCCGGCACCCGGCGGACGTGCGCACGCTGGTCGCGCACGAGCCGCCGGCGGCCCAGGCGCTGCCCGACCGCGACCAGGCGCTGGCCGCGATCCGGTTCATCTCCGACCTGTACCACGCCAAGGGCTCCGGCGCGGGCATGGCCGCGTTCATCGCCGCGGTCGGCCACCAGGGCGAGTTCCCAGACGGCTACGCGGTCGCGCCGGACCCGGCCCAGTTCGGCATGCCCGCGCAGGACGACGGCTCGCGCGACGACGTGCTGCTGGGCCAGAACCTGATCAGCTGCACCCACTACGAGCACGACTTCGACGCCCTGCGCGCCGCGCCGACCCGGATCGTGCTCGCTGTCGGTGAGGAGTCCGCGGGCACGATGGCCAGCCGCGGCGGGGTCGCGGTCGCCGAGAAGCTGGGCACCACGGCGGTCGTGTTCCCCAGCAACCACGGTGGCTTCCTCGGCGACGAGTTCGGCATGCCGGGCAAGCCGGCGGAGTTCGCCGTCAAGCTGCGCGAGGTGCTGGCCGCCTGACGGCCGCGGGCGGGGCGGGCCACGGGGCCGCCCCGCCCGGACCTGCGGTCCGGGTCACGCCGCGCGGGTGAATTCCATGATCCAGTTGGTGCGCCAGGTCGCGCCCTGGTCGTACGAGAACGACTGCTGCCAGCGGGCGGCGTCCGCGCCCTCGCGGGCCCACTCGAAGCGGACCCGGACCGGATGACCGCCGAGCACGTCCTCGCAGTCGAACACGCCGCGCCCGTCGCGCCACGCGCCCTCCACGGGCGGGTCGAGGTGGCCGGGGTTGCGGCTGGACGCCCACCAGATGCGCCACAGCCGGGCCTGCGGGTCGAACTGCCGCAGCGTGTATCCCTCGAACGGCTGTTCGCCGGGCGGGGCCTCGGTCCACATGCGGTCGACGTGGCCGAGTCCGCCGAGGACCGGCTCGACGTGCGAGCGGGCGTCGAACTCGACCCACTCGGCGCAGCCGGGATCGGTGACGTCGCGCAGTTTGCGGTTGCGCACCTGCCACCGGCCGAAGATGAAGTCGAAGTCGGCGCGGCCGTCGTCCATCGAGATCCCCCTGTAGCGATCGAGTCGGTCGCCGCATCATGCCGGTGACCACCGACATCGGGCGACACGCGGACACTCTTCCATATTCTTGACTCATTCCAGAAAGCGGACCAGACTACGGGACGTGGCCGCGCCCTCGGACGCCGAGCGGATGCGGCCCGAGCCGCCTGCCATGCGTCACCGGTGGGCGGCTAGCTGTCAGGGCCTGATCACCTGATCCGCAAGTCATGGAAGGAAATCGATGTCTGAGAACCACGAGGCCGTCGTCCACGACGCCGAGGCGGGGGCCGAGTCGCGCTGCCCGGTGGCGCACGGGCGTGCCCCCCACCCGACCCAGGGTGACGGCAACCGCGGCTGGTGGCCGAACCAGCTCAACCTGAAGATCCTGGCGAAGAACCCGGCCGTGGCCAACCCGCTGGACGCCGACTTCGACTACGCGCAGGCGTTCGCCGGGCTCGACCTGGCCGCCGTGAAGCGCGACATCGCCGAGGTCCTGACGACCTCGCAGGACTGGTGGCCCGCCGACTACGGCCACTACGGCCCGTTCATGGTGCGTATGGCGTGGCACAGTGCGGGCACCTACCGCATCAGCGACGGCCGCGGTGGCGCGGGCGCGGGCATGCAGCGCTTCGCGCCGCTCAACAGCTGGCCGGACAACGGCAACCTGGACAAGGCCCGCCGCCTGCTGTGGCCGGTCAAGAAGAAGTACGGCCAGCAGATCTCCTGGGCCGACCTGATGATCCTGACCGGCAACGTCGCCCTGGAGACGATGGGCTTCGCGACGTTCGGCTTCGCCGGTGGCCGCCCCGACGTCTGGGAGCCCGACACCGACGTCTACTGGGGCCCGGAGACCACCTGGCTCGGCGACCAGCGCTACACCGGCGACCGCGAGCTGGAGAACCCGCTCGCCGCCGTGCAGATGGGCCTCATCTACGTCAACCCGGAGGGCCCGAACGGCACCCCGGACCCGCTGGCCGCGGCCCGCGACATCCGCGAGACCTTCGCCCGCATGGCGATGAACGACGAGGAGACCGTCGCGCTGATCGCCGGCGGGCACACCTTCGGCAAGGCCCACGGCGCAGGCACCACCGACCACGTCGGCCCGGAGCCGGAGGGCGCGGCGCTGGAGGAGCAGGGCCTGGGCTGGAAGAACAGCTTCGGCAGCGGCCGGGGCGGCGACACGATCACCAGCGGCCTCGAAGGCGCCTGGACGGACACTCCCGTCGCGTGGGACAACAGCTTCTTCCGGATCCTTTTCGCGTACGAGTGGGAGCTGTTCAAGAGCCCCGCGGGCGCGCACCAGTGGAAGCCGAAGGACGGCGCGGGCGCGGACACGGTGCCCGACGCGCACGACCCGGCCCGCCGGCACGCCCCGATCATGCTGACCACCGACCTGGCACTGCGCCTCGACCCGGTCTACGAGCCGATCTCGCGCCGCTTCGCGCAGGACCAGGCCGCGTTCGCCGACGCGTTCGCCCGTGCCTGGTTCAAGCTCACCCACCGCGACATGGGCCCGATCGCCCGCTACCTCGGCCCCGAGGTCCCCGCCGAGACGCTGATCTGGCAGGACCCGGTCCCGGCGGTGGACCACGTGCTCGTCGACGACGCCGACGTCGCCGACCTCAAGGCCCGCGTCCTGGCCTCCGGCCTGTCGGTGTCCGAGCTGGTCTCGGTCGCGTGGGCGTCGGCGTCGACGTTCCGCGGCAGCGACAAGCGCGGCGGCGCCAACGGCGCGCGCATCCGGCTGGAGCCGCAGAACGGCTGGGAGGTCAACGACCCCGACCAGCTCGCCCGCGTGCTGCACACGCTGGAGGGCATCGGGCAGGCGTTCAACGCCGAGCAGACCGGCGGCAAGAGGATCTCGCTGGCCGACCTGATCGTGCTGGGCGGCTCCGCCGCCGTCGAGCAGGCCGCCGGGTTCGCCGGGCACGCGGTCGAGGTGACGTTCACGCCGGGCCGCACCGACGCGACGGCCGAGCAGACCGACGCGGAGTCGTTCGCACCGCTGGAGCCGACCGCGGACGGGTTCCGCAACTTCCACGGCAAGGGCCACCGCCTGCCGGCCGAGTACCTGCTGGTCGACCGGGCCAACCTGCTCACGCTGAGCGCGCCGGAGCTGACCGTGCTGGTCGGCGGCCTGCGGGTGCTCGGCGCGAACGCCAAGCAGTCGCCGGTCGGGGTGCTCACCGAGCGGCCCGGCACGCTGACCAACGACTTCTTCGCCAACCTGCTCGACCTGGGCACGGCGTGGCGGCCGGTGGCCGGGGACGCGAACGCCTTCGAGGGCGTCGACCTCGCCACGGACAAGGTCAAATGGACGGGCAGCCGTGCCGACCTGGTCTTCGGCTCCAACTCGGAGCTGCGGGCGCTGGCCGAGGTCTACGCCGCCGACGACGCGAAGGCGAAGTTCGTGCGGGACTTCGTCGCCGCCTGGGTCAAGGTCATGAACCTGGGCCGGTACGACCTCGCCTGATCGGTGACACGACGAAGCCCGCCGGTGACACGCACCGGCGGGCTTCGTCGTCGGGGTGCGTCAGTACTTCATGACGCAGTACACGACCGTCGGGTGGACGAACCGGTACCAGTGGTTCCACTTGTAGGCCTTGGTGCACTTGTCGCCGTCGGCCCCGCCGGGCACGACGTCGACGATGTGCACGGTGCCCTTGTCCTTGCACTTGGTCGCGGCGACGGCGAAATCGGTGTCCGTCGGGAGCTTGTAGCAGAAGTTCTTCACCAGATACAGCTCCAGGCAGAGCCGGTAGCCGGAGTTGGTGATCCACGGGCCGTCGGGGTCGGCGCAGGTGCCCTGGGCATTGTCGACCGACAGGACCCGGTAGGTTCCGCGCGAGCCGTTGCAGTTGCCGAGCCCCAGGAAGGTGCCCTTGACGTCGACGGCGATGCAGTCCCCGACGGCGGCGGGCGCGGGCAGCGCGGCCTCGCTCGTGGGGATCGGCTCCTCCGGGGAGTACAGGTCCGACGGCCTGGTGCGCTGCGCCGACGCCGACGGCGACGGTCCCGGCGTCGGGCTGGTGTCCCCGTTGAGGAGGTTGTAAGCAACTCCGCCGCCGCACAGGCCGATCACAGCCAGCACCACGACGCCGACGATCAGGCCGACGATCAGCGGGGTGTTGCTCTTCTTCGGCGGTGGCGGCGGGGTGCCCGGCTGCCATGGCGCGGCGCCGGGGTAGCCGGAGGGATGCGGCGGTGGAGGCAGCGTCACCCCTGGAGTCTCACATGCGGGGGCAACGGGTCGCCAAATCGTTCCTCCACATCAGATGGTCGGCCGAGCGCCCGCCGAGGTCTGTCCCGCTGGCCGCCGTCCCGGGACCGGGGCACCCGCGGTTAGGTTCCGGCCTGCTCAGCGGGCACCCTTCGGGGTGTGACCGACTATTCCGCCGCGGTCGGCTGCCGGCACGGCTTCGGGCGACGACCTGCTGATCAACATGCGCCGCCCGTGTGCCGATTTGCGTCTGATATGCCCGAATCCGTCACTTAAGCGGCCGAGTCAGGGCAGATTGGTCGCAAGGAGAGGAGCCGGGATGGACAGGATTCTCGCCGACCGGACCAGGGCGGCCGACAGCACCGTGGACCAGCGTGACCAGGCCGGGAGTGCGCCGGTGGTCAGACGCTGGCACGCCGAGCACCCGCGGTGGGCGGCCGCCATCGCCGAGCGCGGCGTGGACTGGGACCACCCCCGCTCGGTCCACTGGAACGCGGCGTGCGGGGCCGAGGCCGCCGCCGACTTCGCCGCCATCCGCCGCCAGGCCCGCACCTACGACGCCATCGCGCCCGCGTTCGCGGCGACGGCCCGCCACCGCGAGGACCGGGCCCGCTCCGCCGAAGCCATGGGCGACCTGGTCACCGCGCGGGAGAACTACTTCATGGCGGCCGTGCACTGGAGCGCGGCGCAGTGGCCCGCGCACGCCGACGACGCCCCCAGCCGTGGCTACCACGAGCGCAAACGCGCCTGCTACCGCCGTTACGCCGAACTCGCCGACCACCACGTCGAAGCGGTGTCGATCCCGTTTCCGGGCACCCACCGCGGCTCGCTGCCCGCCTGGCTGCACCTGCCGCCCGGCTACCGTGGCGGCCGCCTGCCCGTGGCCGTCGTGCTCGCGGACCTGGACAGTTGCAAAGAGGCCACGGTGGCCCTGCACGGCGACCGGTTCCTCAGCCGCGGCTTCGCCGTGCTCGCGATGGAGGGGCCCGGCCAGTACGAGTGCGCCATGCTCGGCACCCACTTCAGCGTGCCCGCCTGGGCGCAGGTCGGCCCGGCGTGCATGGACTGGCTGGCCGGGCGCGACGAGATCGACCCGGAGCGGGTCGTGCTGACCGGCAGCGGCTTCGGCTCGTTCGCCGCGACCGTTGTGGCCGCCCACGAGCCCCGGTTCCTGGCCTGCGCGGTCGTCGAGGTCTGCCACGAGCCGGGCTGGACGACCGTGTTCGAGCAGGCGTCGCCGACGTACAAGATGCGGTTCATGTACATGACCGGGCACACCGACGAGGCCGAGTTCGACCGGTTCAGCCCCACGCTGACCTGGCAGGGCCGCGCCGAGCGGATCCGGATGCCCTTCCTGGCGGTCGCCGGTCAGCACGACGAGCTCAGCCCGCTCGACTGGACCCGTGACCTGCTCGACGCGGTGCAGGGCCCGCGCCTGCTGGTGATCTATCAGGACTCGCCGCACCACATCGGCGGCGTGCCGTCCGCGCGCCTGGGCCCGTCCGCGCCCGGCCTGGTCGCCGACTGGCTCGCCGCCCGCGTACGCGGCGACGCCTTCCCGACCGAGCAGTGGATCATCGACAGCGGCGGCCGGATCAACCGCAGCCCGCTGCACGCGCTGGAGCCGCTCGACGAGGCCGACCCGATCGAGGAGCCGGTGACCGAGCTGTTCGCCGAGCCGCCGGCCGAGCCGCTGGTGCAGGCGGCAACGGAGCCGTCGGGTCAGCCGCGGTCCGGGCCGCCCGCGCCGGTCCCGCCCGCCGACCAGCCGGCGAAACCCGCGGGCCGGGCACGGGGGTCCCGCAAGAAGGGCAGCCCGCCGCCCGACCACCCGCAGCCCGCCGTCCGGCACGAGCCCGCCGCCTCGAACGGTTCCCACGGCCGGAGCAAGGTCCCGCGCCGACCCTCGTGACGCCCACGGCGTTGTCGGACGGGCTCGTTATCCTGGCCCGATGGACATGGAGTTCAGCGGCGAGATCTGGTTCTGGAGAGGCCCCGCGCCCTGGTACTTCGTGACCGTGCCCGACGAGCAGTGCCAGGCGTTGCAGGACGCGTCGTCGCAGGTCAGCTACGGCTGGGGCATGATCCCGGTGACCGCCCGGATCGGCGCGACCGGCTGGACGACGTCGCTGTTCCCCAAGGACGGCCGCTACCTGGTGCCGGTCAAGGCGGTGGTGCGCCGCGCCGAGGGGCTGGACGCCGGTGACACCGTGACGGTCCGGTTGGACGTCGACGCCTGAGATCGCCCGCCCGGACCGATGACTTCCGGGCGGCCGGATCGTCATCACGGGTATGAGACTGACACTGACGGAGTTCGTGACCCTCGACGGCGTGTACCAGGGACCGGGCGGCCCCGAGGAGGACACCGACGGGGGCTTCGCGCACGGCGGCTGGGTGGTGCCGTTCTTCGAGGACACTCTGGGCGGGTTCATCCACGGGGTGTTCGGCCAGGCCGACGCGTTCCTGTTCGGCCGCCGCACCTACGACATCTTCGCGCAGGCCTGGCCCAAGTCGACCGACCCGGCCGACCCGGTCGCACGGGCCCTCAACACGCTGCCCAAGTACGTCGCCTCGCGCACGCTGGACCGCGCCGACTGGCACCACACCACCGTGCTCGGCGGGGACGTGGCCGCCGAGGTCGCCACGCTCAAGCAGCAGCCGGGCCGGGAGCTGCAGATCCACGGCAGCGGCGCGCTCGCCCAGACGCTGTTCGACGCGGGGCTGATCGACCTGGTGCGGCTCATCGTGTTCCCGGTCGTGCTCGGCTCCGGGACGCGGCTGTTCGCGCCGGGGCGTACGCCGTCGGGCTTCCGGCTCGCCGACCTCACCTCGACCCCGACCGGGGTGACGGTGCAGACCCTCGAACTGGCCGGTGCGCCGGAATACGGCTCGATGGAGGTCGAGTGAGCCGTCAGCCGCGGCGGCGCAGTTCGAGGAAGCGGTAGCTGAGCAGGTCGTGGATCAGCGCCCACTGCAGCGCGTCGCCGCCGACCAGCGACTGCCAGTACAGGCCGCTCGGACGGAACACCCGGCCGGCCGCCAGCAGGGCGCTGATCGCACGGTCGCGGGGGCGGCGCAGTTCGAGATACGGCGTCAGGTCCAGGTCGCGTACCAGCTCCAGGCCGTGCGCCGCGGCCATGGTGCGCACCTGCCCGACGGTGAGCAGCGAGCCGACGTGCCAGCCGGTGCGGAACTCCGCCATCCGGCGTGCGACGCGCGGGGAGTCCGGCGCGGCGGCGGAGGTCAGGAAGTCGTCGCAGATCACCAGGCGGCCGCCGGGGCGCAGGGTGCGGGCGGCTTCGCGAAAGTAGCCGTCGGCGTCGGGACTGTGGATGAACGCCTCGATGGAGAAGGTGAGGTCGGCAGTCCCGTCGAGGTCTTCGGGCACGGCCAGGTAGTCACCCTCGCGGCAGCGTACGCGCGCGTCCATGCCCGCCTGGGTGATCAGCTCGGCGGCCCGCGCGGCCTGCAGCGGGCTGATGGTCAGGCCCTGCCCGGTCAGGCCGCTGCGCGACGCCAGGTAGAGCAGGCTCGCACCGAGCCCGCAGCCGAGGTCCACCACGGACGGCCGGTCCAGGTCCGGTGGCAGGGTGTCGAGCAGCAGCTCGTCGACGTGGTGGAAGGCCTGTTCCCGGTTCTCGACCCCGGGACCCCAGACGGCGCGGTGGATGGACGCGCCGCCCTGCCCGAGCCGCTCGAAAGCGGCGGCGTTGTTGTCGTAGTAGCGGCGCACCCGCTCGGCACCGGCTGCGGCATCGGCCTGGGAGGTCATGGCCGCCTACACTAGACGGTCCCCAGCCGGCGCGGGTGGCATCGACGGTCTGCCAGGCCGTATGTCGCAAGCGGCGGGGAAGCGCGGGTGCCAGGGAGCGGAGGCCGTCAGGCCGCCACGGGCACACGTGCGTCGCGGCGGCCCAGCCGGAGCTGGGTGAGCAGGCCCGCTGCGGCGACCAGCACCGCGATCCCGCTGTAGGTCAGCACGGTGGGCAGCAGGCCGAGCGACGCGACGCCCTGTCCGGCGACGATCAGCGGCAGCCCGAACGACAGGTACGCCACCAGGAACACGGCGGCGAACAGGCCGCCGCGCTGGTGCGGCTGGGCGTGCGGGCCGATCAGGCGCAGGGCCCCGCCGAACGCCGCTCCGAAGCCCGACCCGCTGACGGCCGCGCCGAGCCAGACCACGGGTAGCAGGCCCCCGGCGATCCCGGCCGCGACGATCAGCGTGCCGACGAGCACGCCGGTGGTGCCGAGCAGGGTCGCCCGGCGGCCGTGCAGCCGCCCGGTGAGCACGCCCGCGACGGCGGCCGCGCCGGGGGCGAGGAACGCGGTCGCGCCGTTGACCAGGCCGCTGTCGAGGTGGAACACGCCCCGCACGATGGTCGGGCCCAGTCCCATGAACAGCCCGGCCATCATCCAGGCCGACAGGTGTACGGGGACGGCGGCGGTGAACTCGCGGCGGGCCGGGTGCGGCACGGTCACCCGTGGCACCAGCGAGCCCAGCGCGCCCGGCCGCCGCGCGGACGTCTCTGCGGTCAGGTAGAGCACGACCGTGCCCAGCGCCATGATCACGGTCAGCGTGCTGAACACGATCACGTTGGCGGAGTGGGTGAACTGGACCGCGGCACCGGTGAGCAGCGCGCCCAGGCCCAGGCCGCCCGCCGGGGCGGCGCTGCCGATCAGGCCGCCCCAGCGGCGGAAGCGCGGCGGGGCGAGTTCGAGCAGTGCGGCGGTGAAGGCGCTGCTGGCCGCGCCGGTGGCCAGGCCCTGTACGACGCGGGCGGCGATGACCCAGCCGAGGTTCGGCGCGAACACGAACATGACCATGGACACCAGCTCGACGAGCAGCGCGCCGACGAGCACGGGACGCCGGCCGACGTGGTCGGACAGCGATCCGGCGACCAGCAGGGCGGCGAGCAGCGCGAAGGCGTACGCGGCGAAGGCGACGGTCAGCATGGACGCCGGGAAGCCCCATTCGCGCTGAAACAGGACGAGCAGGGGGGTGGGCGCACCTGCGGCAAGGTAGAGCGACGCGTACGCGAGTGCGGCGCCGGTGAAAGCGGCCGTCGGTGACAGTGCCCAACGTGGCGCTGAGGCGGTGTGGCGGGCCTGGTATGGCGTGGTCCGCGCGGCGATCGTCATGACGTGGGCTCCCTAAGGCAAAAGTCTTTGCTTTTACGTCGCCAGGCGACCGTAGCCACAGCGCCCGACTTAAAGCAAATATTTCTGCGTTAGAGTGGAGTCATGTCTGCCACATCCCGTCCCGCCACTCCTGGACCCGCCCGGCGCACCGGCGGCCGCAGTGCCGCCGTGCTGGCCGCGGTGCGCTCCGCGGTCGAGGACCTGGTGTCCGAGCGCGGCATAGCCCAGGTGACCATCCCGATGGTGGCCGAACGGGCCGGGGTCAACCCGACCAGCATCTACCGCCGGTGGGGCGACGCCGCCTCGATGATCAACGACCTGGCGACGTACCGGATCGCGCCGGACCGGCCCCTGCCCGACACCGGCGATCTGCGCGCCGACCTGACCGGCTGGGCGCAGGAACTCGTCGAGCACTTCCGGCAGCCGGCCGCGGCGGCGCTGCTGCGCGGCGGGGCGGCCGCGGCGGGCGACGGCGACTCCGACTGCCTGCGCAACCGCCGTGCCGAGGCCACCATGCTGCTCGACCGGGCGGGCAGCGGGCTGCCGGTGGACGAGGTGATCGACCACGTCATCGCGCCGGTCGTCTACCGCGTCCTGTTCCGACCGTGGACGCTCGACGACGATCTGGCGGCCCGGCTGGTGGACCGCCTGTTCGCAGGGCGCTGAACAGCCATCCGATCACGACTGTCGGCCACCGGGCGACAGCTCCGATGTCGACGGTGGATATCCGAACGGATTGCTTCGCACCGTGGACTTTCGGGCTCGCGCCCGGAGGAGTATCGTCATAGACGTTCCCCGCCGACTTCCCCCGTGGTCGGCGGGGAACCTTCGTTTCCGCAGCGGTTTAGCCCACCGCCGGGCGGGTATCTGCGCGCCGTCACCACGAACCACCACCGCTGTCGGCACGCAGGAGGCACCACCATGATTCTGCTCGGATTGCTGCTGGTCTTCGGCCTCGCCGGACTGGCGCTCGTGGCCTTCATGGACAATGACGGCCTGTTCTCCACCTCGGTGGGTGCGGTCGAGATGTTCGGCTACCAGGCGGACCTGTCCGTCGGTGAGGTCTTCCTCATCGGCGCGGGCGCGGGCGCGCTGGTGCTCGTCGGCCTGTTCATGCTGTTCGGCGGGGCTGGGCGCCGTGCCCGCCGCCGCATGGCGTCGCGTCGTGAGCTGCAGGCGCAGCGCGCCGAGAACCTCGACCTCAAGCGCAAGCACGACTCCATCGCCACGGAGCTGGCCGCGCAGCGTGCCGCCGAGGCCGGAGCCGCCGACGCCGAGCGCGAGATCGAGGCCGAGCGGGCTGCCCGCGACGCCAAGCTCGCCCGCGAGGCGAAGCTCGACCGCGAGGCCGAGATCGAGGCCGAAGAGCGCCTGTCCACCCGCTGAAACTGAGTTCGTCGGGGCCGCACCGTACATCGGTGCGGCCCCGACGCCGTTTCGGCCACGCCCCGCTCGGCCACGACGGCGATCATCGCCGTCGCGCTTCCGCAGCCATGATCGCCGTTTGAGGTCGAAAGGCGTGGTTCAGCCCCACATTCTGACCTCAAACGGCGATCATCACCCGCGAACCGGGGTCTGGGGCGGCGGAGGTGGGGCGGGTCACGGGGTGTGGGGTGGGGCTAGTTTGGCGCGGATGCGTTCGGCGTCGGGGTGGGCCAGGTCCTCCATGATGCGGACCGCGTCCTGCCACAGGCCGTCGGCGGTCGGCCGGTCGCCCAGCGCCAGGTGCGCGTCGGCGAGGTGGTCGGCGATGAAGGCCTCCCAGTACCGGTCGCGGGTCTGGCGGACCAGGTCCAGTGCGTTGCTGAAGCCGGTCACCGCCTTGGCGTGGTCGCCGAGGTGGTGGTGGGCGTGGGCCAGGCTGTCCCAGGTCTCCCACTGCCCGGCCAGGTCGCCGACCTCCTGGTGCAGGGCGAGCGCCTCCTCGCAGGCGGTGATCGCCGCCGCGTGGTCGCCGAGCAGCGACTGGAACCAGCCCATCGTGTTGAGCGCCTTGGCCTGCCCCGACCGGTCCGCGGTCGCCCGGTGCAGCTGGTAGGCGCGTTCGGCGTACCCGTAGGCGTCGGCGTAGCGGGAGGTGCGCTCGCCGAGCCAGGTCAGCGCCAGCAGCGTGTTGGCCTGGCTGGCCGCGTCGTCCTCCTCGGCGAACAGCGACATGGCCTGGTCGTAGTGCTGCTGCGCCTCGTCGTAACGCTCCAGCCAGGTGCTGGACACGCCCAGGCCGTGGTAGACGTGCGCCTGGCCGGTGACGTCACCCGAGCGCAGCGCCGCGTCCAGTGCCACGCGCTGCGTGGCGGCCTGGTCCAGCCAGTGTCCCTGCCGGTCGAAGTAGGTGATCAGCGTCCAGGCCAGCTGCCAGGTGTGCCCGTCGCAGCCGAGCTCGTAGGCCTGCCGGATGACGGCCAGCAGCACCGCGTGCTCGGCGGCGAACCAGGCGTAGGCCTGGTCCCGGTCGGCGTGCACCTCCGGCGTGACGTGCTCGTCGCACGGCAGGATCGCGATGCGGTGCCGGTGCGGGTAGACCATCAGCGTGGCGCTGTTGGCGGTGTGCAGGTAGTGGTCGTAGGCCCGGCGCAGGGCGAGGAAGCGGTCCGGTTCCGGGTCGTGGTCGGCGACCAGTTCGGCGGCGTACGCCCGCATCAGGTCGTGCAGCAGGAACCGCCCCGGCCCGTGCTCGACGGCCAGGTGCGCGCGGGTCAGCTCGGCCAGCAGCGGGCGCGCCTGCCGCACGGTCAGCCCGGCGGTGCTGGCTGCCGCCGCCAGTGACACGTCCGGCCCGGGGTGCAGCCCGAGCAGCCGGAACATCCGCGCCCCGCCGTCGCTGAGTTGCCGGTACGACCAGGAGAACACCGCGCGCAGGTCGGTGGCCGTGTCGTCGCCGCTGAACGCGTCGAGGTTGTCGCGCCCCTCGGCCAGCTCCGCGGCCAGTGCCGCCAGCGGCAGCGCGGGGCTGGTCGCGGCCCGTGCCGCCACGATCGCCAGGGCCAGCGGCAGCCCCCCGCAGCGCGCGATGAGGTCCCGGACCGCGCGGGCCTCGCGGGCGACCGCGGTGTCGCCGAGCCGGTGGGTGATCAGCTGCCGCGCCTCGGCGGCGGTGAACATCATCAGCGACACCGGCCGCGCGCCCTCCGCTGCGACCAGGCCGGACAGCTGGTTGCGGCTGGTCACCAGCACCATGCACCCGGGCGCGCCCGGCAGCAGCGGGCGCACCTGGTCGGCGTCGCGGGCGTTGTCGATCACCAGCAGCATCCGCCGCCCGGCCAGCAGGCTGCGATACAGCGCGGCCTGCTCGGCGAGGTCGGCGGGCACCCGCGTCGAGGGCACCCCCAGCGCGTCGAGGAAACCGCGCACCGCCTGTGACGGGCTCGACGGCGGCCGGCCCGCGTCGAAGCCGCGCAGGTTGACGTGCAGCTGGCCGTCGGGGAACTGGTCGGCGACCCGGTGTGCCCAGTGCACCGCCAGGCAGGACTTGCCGACCCCGGCGCTGCCGGTGATGACGGCGACTCGGGCCGGGCCGGTCGTGGCGTCGGTGTCGAGCATCCGGTCCAGCTCCCGCAGCGGCTGCGTACGGCCGGTGAACCCGGCGACGTCGACGGGCAGCTGCCGGGGGACCGCCACCGGGTCGGCTTCGGGTGCGGGCTCGGGCGCGAAGGCGTACCGGCCGGGCAGGGTCAGCCGTTCGTCGTCGCGCAGGATCGCCTCGTGCAGCGCCCGCAGGTGCGGTCCGGGCTCCAGCCCGAGTTCGTCGCGCAGCAGCGTGCGGGTCTCGCGGAACAGCTCCAGCGCCTCGGCCCGGCGGCCGCTGCGGTAGCGGGCGAGCATGAGGCAGCAGCGGAAGAACTCGCGGAACGGCTGCTCGGCGACCAGCGCCTCCAGGGTCGCGGCGAGCTGCCGGTGCCGCCCCAGGGCCAGCTCGGCCTCGGCCCAGCCTTCGTACGCGGCCAGCCGCAGCTGGTCCAGGCGTGTCGCCTCGTCGGCCAGCGGCGGCCACCCGGTGAACTCGGCGTACGCCGGGCCGCGCCACAGGTCCAGGGCCGCTCGCCAGTCCCGGGCGGCGGCTTCGACGTCCCCGCCGTCCAGGGCCGCCGCCGCTGCGGCGCTGAGCTGGTCGAACCGGTCCGCGTCGAGCAGCTCGGCGGAGGGCACGGTGTAGCCGTCCCCGGCGTTCTGGACGCGTTCGGCGCCCAGCGCGCCGCGCAGCTGGCTGATGTACTGGTGCACGTTGCGCCGGGCCGACGCCGGCGGCTGGTCGGCCCACAGCGCCTCGACGAGGGTGTCCATGGCGACCGGCCGGCCCAGCCGGGACAGCAGGACGGCGAGCGCGAGCCGTGGTTTGCGGCCCGTGGGCAGGTAGGCCGGCTGTCCGCGCTGTACCGCCTGAAGGGGTCCCAGGACCTGGAACTCCACTGCCGTCTCGCTTCCCCGACCGCGACTCCGATAACGACACGTGCCCAGGCGGTGACTTTCCGCTTTGTACATCGCCTGTACCGCCATCGGGCACGATGCGCGTTATCGGCGAGCGTACGGCACGGCGCACAAGCGCCTGTGACGAACCGTGCGTGTGCGTCGGCTGGCACGCCGGCGTGCCGATGCTCTCGGGGTTGGCCGAGATTCGGGGGACCTCGGCCGCCCCGAGACCATGGCTGGTGTGACCGTCGCCACCCGGCGGGGTGCGGCGGCATCGGGCACCCTGCCGCACATGCCGCATTGCCGTTGCGGACGCATGACGCCTGCCCGTAGGGTCCCGGCCTGATGCGCAAGGTGATGGAGTCCGTCGTGCCCGCCCGGCTGGGCAGCAGCTACCGCTGGCTGCTGGCCTCGTCATGGTCGAGCAACCTCGGCGACGGGGTCGCGCTGGCGGCCGGTCCGCTGCTGGTCACCTCGCTGACCGATGACCCGTTCCTGATCTCGCTGGCCGCCCTGCTGCGCTGGGCCCCGCCGCTGGTGTTCGGGCTGTACGCGGGCGTGCTGTCGGACCGGCACGACCGCCGCCGCATCATGATCACGGCGAACGTGGCCCGGGTCGCCGTGCTGGCCGGGCTCGTCGCGGCGCTGCTGGCCGGGACGCTGTCGGCGACCGGCGCACTGGTGGCGCTGGGCCTGCTGACCGTGTGCGAGGTGTTCGCCGACAACACCGCGGGCACGCTGCCGCCGATGCTGGTCCGCCGCGACGACCTGGCGCTGGCCAACGCCCGCCTGCAGACCGGCTTCATCACGCTCAACCAGCTGATCGGCCCGCCGATCGGGGCGGCGCTGTTCGCCGCGGGCACGGCGTGGCCGTTCGCGGCCGAGGTCGTGCTCGTGGCCGCGGGCGTGGTGCTGGTGTCGCGGGTGCGGCTGCCGCTGCGCGAACGCCCGGACGTCGAACGCGGCAGCCTGCGGCGTGACGTCGCCGAGGGCTGGCGCTGGACGGTCAACCACGCTGCGGTGCGTACGCTGGTGCTCACGATCTTGATCTTCAATGTGACGTTCGGGGCGGCCTGGTCCGTGCTCGTGCTCTACGCACAGGACCAGCTGGGACTCGGCGCGATCGGGTTCGGCCTGCTCACCACGGTCTCGGCGGTCGGCGGCCTGCTCGGCACCGCGCTGTACGGAGCGATCACCAAGCGGGTCAGCCTGGGCAACGTGATGCGGGTCGGCCTGATCATCGAGACGCTGACCCACCTCGGCCTGGCCGTGACCACCTCACCGGTGCTGGCCTCGGCCATCTTCTTCGTGTTCGGGGCGCACGCGTTCGTCTGGGGCACCACCTCGGTCACCGTGCGCCAGCGGGCCGTGCCCGAGCAGCTGCAGGGCCGGGTGAACAGCCTCAACACCATCTGCGTGTTCGGCGGGCTGGTCGTCGGCTCGGTGATCGGCGGCGTGCTGGCCACCCACTACGGCGTCACCGCGCCGTTCTGGTTCGCCTTCGCCGGGTCGGCGGCCTTCGTCGTGCTGCTGTGGCGCGAGCTGACCCGCATCGCCCACGAGGACGAACCCGTCCCCGCACCCGCCTAGGGCAGCGAACCGGGCAGGCCGAACCGGGCGAAGTGCTCCGCGCCGATGAACGAGGTGACTGCCGCGATACGGTCCCCGCGCAGGGTCAGCACGTTGACCGCCCAGGGCAGGTGCGCCCCGTCGGGGCCGGGGAGCAGGTAGCAGCCCACCGCGGGCTGCCCGTTGGCGCTGACCGGCAGGTGCCGCCAGGAGCCGCACACCAGCGGCACGCGTACGGCGAAGTCGGTGACCGCGGCCAGGCCGTGATACCAGTGCGGCAGCGGCGGCATGGACCAGGTCACGTCCTCGACCAGCAGCGTGATCAGGGCGTCGGCGTCGCCGCGCTCCAGGGCCCCGGCGAACCGGCCGACCAGGTCCCGCACCCGCGCGTCGCCGATCTTGCGCAGGGTCTGCTGCTGGCTGGGGGAGGGGGCCTTGTCGGCGATGACCCGCCGGGCGCGGGCCAGCGCCGAGTTCACCGAGGTCGCCGACGTGTCCATGATCTCGGCGATCTCGGCGGCCGAGAAGCCCAGCACCTCGAACAGCAGCAGCGCCGCCCGCTGGTTGCCCGGCAGGTGCTGCAACGCGGCCACGAACGCCAGCTCGACCGCCTCACGCTGCTCGTAGCGCGCGCCCGGCCCGGCCGGGCCCGCCCCCAGACCCGCGTCGGCGTACGGCCCGAGCCAGGCGACCTCGGTCAGCGGGGCCTCGCCGAGCACGGCGTGCGCGCTGGACGGCCCGAGATCCATCGGCAGCGCTCGCCGCCCCCGCGCCTGTACCAGGTCCAGGCAGGTCCGGGTGGCCACGGTGTAGAGCCAGGCCCGCAGCGTGCCGCGCCCGGTGAAGCCGTCCAGCCCCCGCCAGGCCCGCAGCAGCGCGTCCTGCAGCGCGTCGTCGGCGTCGTGGGCCGAGCCGAGCATCCGGTAGCAGTGCGCGTGCAGCTCCGCCCGCAGCGGCCCGACCAGCCGGGTGAACGCGGCGTCGTCCCCGCCCCGCGCCCGGACCAGGTCCTCTGTCACGGCGGAGAAAGGTTCGCTCACAGCGACGATTGTGCCGCACCGCGCCGGTCACATTCAGGTACTAGAGCCATCTCACCTGGTAGGGAGACCTGATGAACGACTATTCGACCGGCGAACTGGCGGTGCCCGGAGCCCGGCTGCACTATGAGGTCCGGGGCAGCGGCCCGCTGCTGGTGCTGATCGGCGCGCCGATGGACGCGCGGGCCTTCACCCCGCTCGCCGAACTGCTCGCGGCCGACCACACGGTGCTCACCACCGACCCGCGGGGCATCTTCCGCAGCCAGGTCGACGACCGCGACTCCGACGCGACGCCCGAGCAGCGCGGCGACGACCTGGCCCGGCTGATCACCCACCTCGGCGCGGGCCCGGCCGTGGTGCTGGGCTCCAGCGGCGGGGCGGTCAGCGCGCTGGCCCTGGCCCAGACCCGGCCCGACCTCGTCAGCACCGTGATCGCGCACGAGCCGCCGCTGGACGAACTGGTGGAGGACCGTGCCGAGCTGCGCGCGCAGACCGACGACATGATCGCCACCTACCTCGCCGGGGACCACCGGGGCGCGTTCGCGCAGTTCCTGAGGATCGCGAACATCGAGCTGCCGCCGCCGGTGTTCGAGGCCATCGTCGGCGGGGAGCGCGACGAGCAGACGGTCGCCGACGAGCACTTCCAGTACGCCCACATGCTGCTGCCGACCGTCAGCTTCGTCCCGGACACCGACGCGTTGCGCGGCACGCGGGTGGTCGTCGGCATCGGGGAGGACTCCACCGGCCAGCTCTGCGACCGCACCTCGCGGGCACTGGCGGCGCGGCTGGGCATCGACCCGACGATGTTCCCCGGTGACCACGTCGGCTTCGCCGGGGACCCGGCGAAGTTCGCGGTGCGGCTGCGGGAGGTGCTGGCCGCGATCTGAAGGTACCGTCGAGAATGGACACAGGGCCGCCCGGTTTTCAGCCGGACGGCCCTGTTGTCGTCCGTGCCGTTCATCCGTTCGTCGGCTCACGACTGTCGAACTGTTGACGTGTTCGTGACGTGTCGGTAACGTTGCCCCCGACGCAGTGCAAGATTTCGACAAACGAATGTTTAGTTTTGTCGTTAGCTTGTGCAAGTTCCCTGCAGGCCGCTCACCTGCCGGTGTTCTCCATACGTTCAGGAGAGGCCCGGTATGACGTCGGCGTTCGTAAACACTGGTCGATCACCTCCGCGTGGTCCGGGCTGAGTCCACGCCCACACCACGTCACCGGTTACACCATGCCTGCAAAACATCAACCGCCCGGCCCCGCTCACCGTCGCGGCTGATCAGTCACACCCGTTCCACCGCACGCGTGCGGAACCCCCTCCACACGCGGAACCGTCCCTCCGTGACAAAGGACAGCCATGAGAACCTCGAATCCGATCAGGGCGGTGGCGACCGCGGTCGCCGCTGCCATGATCGCCACGGCCGGATGGGCAGCGGTCGCGCAAGCGGCCGGCGGGCCCAACCTCAGCCTCGGCAAATCCACCTCCGCGAGCTCGGTCAACGGCCCCTACGTGACCGGCAACCTCAACGACGGCAACCAGGGCAGCTACTGGGAGAGTTCCGGCTCCCTGCCGCAGTGGGCGCAGATCGACCTCGGCTCCGCCACCGCCATCGACCAGGTCGTGCTGAAGCTGCCCGCCGGCTGGGGCACCCGCACCCAGACCCTGGCCGTCCAGGGCAGCACCAACGGCTCCAGCTTCACCGACATCGTCGCGTCGCAGGGCTACACCTTCAACCCGTCGGTCGCCAACAACGCGGTGACGATCAACTTCCCGGCGACCTCGCCGCGCTACGTGCGCGTGGCCGTCAGCGCCAACACCGGCTGGGCCGCCGCGCAGCTGTCCGAGCTGGAGATCTACGGCACCGCCAGCTCGTCGACCAACCTCGCCCAGGGCCGCCCGACGACCGAGAGCGGCCACGCCGACGTCTACGACGCGGGCCGCACCGTCGACGGCAACCAGGGCACCTACTGGGAGAGCGTCAACAACTCCTTCCCCGAGTGGGCGACCATCGACCTCGGCGCGGCCGTGGCCGTCAACCGCGTCGTGCTGAAGCTGCCGACCTCCGGCTGGGGCACCCGCTCGCAGACCCTCGCGGTCCAGGGCAGCACCAACGGCTCGACGTTCACCGACATCGTCGGCTCGGCGTCGTACACCTTCAACCCGGCCGTGGCCGGCAACGCGGTGACGATCAACTTCACCCAGACCACCACCCGGTACGTGCGGATCAACATCACCGCCAACTCCGCGTGGCCGGCGGGCCAGCTCTCCGAGATCGAGGTGTACGGGCCCGGCACCGGCACCCCCGACACCACCGCCCCGACCGTGCCGTCGAACCTGACCCTCGGCACGTCCGGCACGACGATCACCCTCAACTGGGGCGCGTCGACCGACTCCGGCGGCAGCGGCCTGGCGGGCTACAACGTCTACCGCAACGGCACCCTCGCCGCGACCCTCGGCAACGTCACCACCTGGCAGGACACCCAGCCGACCACGGCGACCGTGTCCTACTACGTGCGGGCGCGCGACAACGCGGGCAACATCTCCGCCAACAGCAACACGGTGACCCGCAACGGCACCTCGCCCGACACCACCGCGCCCAGCGTGCCCGGCACGCTGAGCCACAGCACGTCCGGCACGACGATCACCCTCAACTGGGGCGCGTCGACCGACAACTCCGGCGGCAGCGGCCTGGCCGGCTACGACATCTTCCGCAACGGCGCCCTCGCGGCGCAGGTGGGCACTGTTCTGACCTGGAACGACACCCAGCCCGCCACGGCCACGGTGTCCTACTACGTGCGGGCCCGTGACAACGCCGGCAACACCTCGGGCAACAGCAACACGGTCACCCGCACCGGCACCACCACCGATGTCACCGCGCCGAGCATCCCCGGCACGCTGAGCCACAGCACGTCCGGCACGACGATCACCCTCAACTGGGGTGCGTCGACCGACACCGGCGGCAGCGGCCTGGCGGGCTACGACATCTTCCGCAACGGCGCGCTGGCCACCCAGGTCGGTGCCGTCACCACCTGGAACGACACCCAGGCCGCCACGACGACCGTGCAGTACTACGTGCGGGCGCGCGACAACGCGGGCAACGTCTCCGGCAACAGCAACACCGTCACCCGCACCGGCACCCAGCAGCCCGGCTGCGTCAACGTCGCGTCCGGCAAGACCATGTCCGCGAACGGGTCCATCTTCACGTTCACCCCGGACAAGGCCAACGACGGGCAGCTCGCCACCTACTGGGAGGGCGGGGCGCTCCCGGCGACCCTGACCGTGGCGCTGGGCGGCAACCACACCGTCACCCAGGTCAACGTCAAGCTGAACCCGGACTCCTCGTGGGGCACGCGTACCCAGAACTTCCAGATCCTGGGCCGCGAGCAGTCCTCCTCCACCTACACCAACCTGGTGTCGGCGGCGAGCTACCAGTTCACCCAGGGCAACAACGTGGTGAGCGTCCCCGTCTCGGCGACCACCGCCGACGTGCGGCTGTCCTTCAACTCCAACACCGGCGCCCCCTCGGGCCAGGTCGCCGAGTTCGAGGTCTGCGGCACCCCCGCGCCGAACCCTGACCTCACCGTCAGCAACGTGTCGTGGACCCCGTCCTCGCCGAACGAGGCGTCCAGCATCGCGCTGACCGCCACCGTCAACAACATCGGCGACCTGGCCGCCCCGGCCTCCAAGGTCGGCCTGTACCTCGACGGCGCGCTCAAGGGCACCGTCGACGTCGCCGCCATCGCGGCGGGCGGCTCGCAGTCGGTCAGCCTGCCGATCGGCAACCTCGGCCAGGGCACGTACGCCGTCAGCGCCCGCGCCGACAACGCCAGCACGGTGACCGAGAAGAACGAGAACAACAACACCGCCAACGCCGCGAGCAACCTCGTCGTGGCCCAGGCGCCCGGCCCTGACCTGCAGGTCACGGCCATCTCCACCAACCCGGCCAACCCGGCCGTCGGCGCGGCGGTCAGCTTCACGGTGACCCTCAACAACCGCGGCACCTCGGCCACCGGCGCGACCACGGTCACCCGGGTCACGGTCGGCTCCACCACCCTCAACACCAACACCGCCTCGGTCGCCGCGGGCGCCACCGTCAACGTGGCCGTCAACGGCACCTGGACCGCCACTTCCGGCGGCGCGACCATCACGGCCAGCGCCGACGCGACCAACGTCGTGACTGAGACCAACGAGACCAACAACTCGCGGACCCAGTCGATCGTCGTCGGCCGGGGCGCGGCCGTCCCGTACACCTCGTACGAGGCCGAGTCCGCCGCCTACCAGGGCGAGCTGCTGCAGACCGACGCCCTGCGCACCTTCGGGCACACCAACTTCGCCACCGAGTCCTCGGGCCGCAAGTCGGTGCGTCTGACCAGCCAGGGCCAGTACGTCGAGTTCACCTCGACCAACCAGGCCAACTCGATCGTCGTCCGCAACTCGGTCCCCGACGCCGCCGGCGGCGGTGGCCAGGACTTCACGATCAGCCTGTACGTCAACGGCACCTTCAACCGCAAACTGACCCTGTCCTCGGTGCACAGCTGGCTCTACGGCACCACCGACGACCCCGAGGGCCTGTCCAACACCCCGCAGACGAACGCCCGCCGCCTGTTCGACGAGTCGAACGCGCTGCTGGGCACCTCGTACCCGGCGGGCACGAAGTTCAAGCTGCAGCGCGACTCCGGCGACAACGCCTCCTTCTACGTGATCGACATGATCGATCTCGAGCAGGTGGCCGCGCCGCTGAGCAAGCCCGCCGAGTGCACCTCGATCACCAACTACGGCGCGGTGCCCAACGACGGCCTCGACGACACGGCAGCCATCCAGGCCGCGGTGACCGCCGACCAGAACGGGCAGATCAGCTGCGTGTGGATCCCCGAGGGCCAGTGGCGGCAGGAGCAGAAGATCCTGACCGACGACCCGCTGAACCGCGGCACCCACAACCAGGTCGGCATCAGCAACGTCACCATCAAGGGCGCGGGCATGTGGCACTCCCGCCTCTACACGCTGACCCAGCCGCAGAACGCGGGCGGCATCAACCACCCGCACGAGGGCAACTTCGGCTTCGACATCGACAAGAACACCCAGATCTCCGACATCGCGATCTTCGGCTCCGGCCGGATCCGCGGCGGTGACGGCAACGCCGAAGGCGGCGTCGGCATCAACGGCCGGCTCGGTGTCGGCACGAAGATCACCAATGTCTGGATCGAGCACGCCAACGTCGGTGCCTGGGTCGGCCGCGACTACTCCAACATCCCCGAGCTGTGGGGACCCGGTGACGGGCTGGAGTTCAGCGGCATGCGCGTGCGCAACACGTACGCCGACGGCATCAACTTCACCAACGGCACCCGCAACTCCACCGTGTTCAACTCGTCGTTCCGCAACAACGGCGACGACGCGCTCGCGGTCTGGGCCAGCAAGTACGTGAAGGACACCTCGGTCGACATCGGCCACGACAACCGCTTCCTCAACAACACGGTGCAGCTGCCGTGGCGGGCGAACGGCATCGCGGTGTACGGCGGCTACGGCAACAAGATCGAGAACAACCTGATCTACGACACGATGAACTACCCGGGCATCATGCTGGCGACCGACCACGACCCGATCCCCTTCACGGGTCAGACGCTGATCGCCAACAACGCGCTGTACCGCACGGGTGGTGCGTTCTGGAACGAGGACCAGGAGTTCGGCGCGATCACGCTGTTCGCGGCGACCGTCGCGATCCCCGGTGTCACGATCCGCGACACCGAGATCTACGACTCGACGTACGACGGCATCCAGTTCAAGGCCGGTGAGCTTCCGGGGGTGATCATCACCAACGTGAAGATCGACAAGTCGAACAACGGCGCGGGCATGCTGGCCATGGCCCAGGCGCGCGGTAGTGCGACGCTGACGAACGTCACCATCACGAACTCGGGTACGGGGAACATCGTCACCCAGCCGGGCTCGACGTTCACCTTCTCGGGAAGCTGAGCTGGTCGCTTAGGAACAGTGGAGGCCTGCCGGCGACATCGCCGGCAGGCCTCCATCCGTCATTCAGGGCTGGCGTCAGGTAGCTCACCACGGGCAGGCTGGTACTGGGTGTGCCCAACGCTCCGCGCAAGTTGAACGGGGACCGGCGGTGCCCTCGGCTGCGCGGTGGGGCCGCTCGGCGGAGCGGTTCCGGGAGGGATGCGGGCGGAGATCACTGCTTGTGGTCAAAACCTGGGGTCACACCATACTTTGTGACCTCAAACAGCGATCTTCGCTAAGGCCGCGCTCCGGAAAGCCGGGCAGAGTGGACAAGCCGGGCACCAAAGGCGGCCCGCCTAGGGGCGAAGCTCCCCATTGCCGCCCACACCATGTGCTCCTGCTGCTGGTGGCAGGTGAGGTGGCGAGTGCGTGGCCCCCGGCTCGCAACCGCGGACGGCCCGCGCTAGCCACCGATCTCAGGTCGTCGCGCGTGGTGCCGCCTCACGTCCCCTTCGGGCGGCAACACGCTGTGTCGTGACCTGCGCGGTTACCGAGCGGGGAAGGTTCGGGCGGGCAGGATCTACGGGGTGAGAGCGACGGAGGAGGGGAGCGCGGGCAAGGTTCCTGCACGTGGCCAGCCCCGAACCGCTGCCGCTGCGGATGCCCTGGCGAGGTATGACCGCCGAGCCCGGCTTCCGATCATCCTGTCCGCCGTACTCCCGCTGATCATCGCCCCTCAGCAGGGGAATTGGGTCGCGGTCCTGATCGGCGTGGTCTCCTGGCTGGTGTTCGCGGTCGACTTCTTCGTGCACGAGCGGCTGCTCGTGAACTTCATGGGCACCCGCGTCGGCAAGTTCGACCTCACGATCGTCGTCCTCACCGCACCCTGGTTCCTGGTCGCCGGTGCGCACGCGGGCGGCTTCGTGGTGATCCTGCGGCTGGCCAGGCTCAGCCGCCTGCTGATCGCCACCAAGGGCGTCAGGCGCCTGTTCGCCCGGCTCGGCCGGGTCGCGATCGTCGCGGCGTCGGTCCTGTTCGTGGGCGGGACCATGGCCTACTTCGCCGAGCACCCGACGAACCCGGAGTTCGCCACCTTCGGCGACGCGATCTGGTGGGCCACCGTCACCCTGACCACCGTGGGGTACGGCGACATCGTGCCCATCACGACCGCGGGCCGCGTCGACGCGACCGCGATCATGTTCATGGGCGTCGCCCTGCTCGGCCTGCTCGCCGGTTCGCTCGCGAACTTCTTCGGCCTCCAGTCCGGCGAGCCCACGCCCCAGCAGCCCGCCACCACGGACGACGCGGTGCTCGCCGAGCTGGCCCAGCTCCGGGCAGAGGTGAAAGTACTGACCGACCTGCGCGTACAGCTGGCCGCACTGACCCGGCACCTCACCGACGGAACGGGCGGCGGCGACACGTCACGAGCGCCGTCAGGTGACGCCTGACGGCGCTCGGTCTGCCGTTAGTCGAAGTACTCGGACATCATCTGGTCCACCCACTCGGGCTGCCGGACGCCGCTGGGCACGAACTGTCGCATGACAGGTTTGATGTCCAGGACGGGGGTGCCGTCGATCGCGTCGAGCCCGCGTACGCGCAGCTCCCGGCCGTTCACCGCGATGATCTCGGCGATGGTGGTGCCGATGCGGTTCGGCCGCCGGGGTCCGCGTTCGGAGAAGACGCCGACGGCGGGCAGGTCGATGCGGCCGCGTGGGTGCAGCGGTTTGGCGTAGTCATCGCGTTCGGCGAGCCGGTCGAAGAAGAAGAGGACTTCGACGTGGGAGAACTCGGCCAGACCGGTCAGCCCGGCGTCACCGAAGCGCTCGTCGACCACGATGGTGCTCTCCTCGCCGCCCCAGTGGTCGGAGTCCTGGGGGTCGAGCCGTCTGTTGCGGACGGTACCGACGGGGGTCATGTCGATCATCGTTTACTCCTGTGTGAGGTGGTGCCTGTTCGCCTCTACCCGAGACGAGCCTCCGGTAGAGGTAGGCCATTCCCGTCCAGTGGCAGGGCCCGCGCAGTCGCCGACCCGACCCGGCTCCGGGGCGAAGTCCCGTATCACCGCTCAGTGTTCCTCCTCTTAATCGGCGTCCGACCGACACAGGAGGCGCAGATGCCCAGTCATTTCAGCTTCACCGGCGAGCAGTACGAGTACGAGGCGGGCGGCCAGGCCCATACCGGGGACAGTTTGTGGGCTGTCGCCGACACCCTCGACGTGCTACTCCGAACCGCCCCGGACACGTACTACACCGTCACCGCCCCCGCGCTGCACCGGACGGCACTGCCCGGTGGCGCGTCCGGGAACTCGCTGCTCGCCGGTCTGACCGTGGTCCGCACCGTCGGCGGGGCCATCGAGCAGGAGTCGGCTGCCGCGAAGGACACCGTCGAGCCGCACAAGCTCAAGGGCGTCTCCGGTGTCGCGCACTCCGAGTTCCAGGCGTTCCTGGCCTGGGTGGAGGCGGCAGCCGTGAATCTGAACCAGGCGTCGACGCTGGCGGTCGTCATCGAGGCGCACCAGACCAACAGCCCGTGTTCGACCTGCCAGAAACTCATCGGCGGGGTGATGGTCCGGCTGGGCGCGCAGTACGGCAAGCCGGTCATCTTCCGGGGCTCGTCGTTGCAGGCGTACGAGACCGCGCCGGGCGCGCTCGGCCGGATGCTGCTGTCGGTGCGCTCCGGCACCGGCAAGTACGACACCGCGACCCCGCCGATCATGAACGATGTCCTCGGCACCCACCTGATGGTCCCCCTCATGCGCTCCTAACCCCCCCAGTGCCCCGAAACTGCAGCGCCGAGCCTCGTGAAACGAAGTGTTCAACACGAAGTGTTGACAACGGCGAGTTGTGAAGGTTGACTGGGGGGTATGGCTGAGAACGATGACCTCTTCACGCCGCCGGATGCGGGGCGGGCTCGCGCGATGCGGGACTTCGCCGCGCTGACGCGGATCGCCGAACGGCACGCCGCGACGGGCGGGCAGCGTGACCGCTGGCGCAACGCGATGGTGCTCGACCCGTACGAGGCGGTCTGCCTCACGGTGTCGCTCGCGGCCGGTTCCGCGCTGCCCGAGCCGGACGAGGCCGCGCTCGACGAGGCCGACCTGACCGCCGCGCTGACCCTGCTTCCCCGCGTACGCGCTGATCTCGACGCCCTGGAGATCGGCCTGCTCGACCTGGCCCGTGCCCGGGGCCTGACCTGGCAGGCGATCGCCTTCGGCCTCGGTCTAGGCACCCCGCAGGCCGCCCGGCAGCGTTACGAGCGCCTGACCGGCCGGACCCGTCCGGCGGACTAGCCCGGCCCGGACCGGGCCGGGCTAGTCCGCTGTGGTCACGCCGCTTCGACGGGTAGCCACAGCTCGCAGGTCGCGGTGCTGAAGTCGTCGGCGTGGTCGAGGATCGCCACGATCGACGGACCCGGCCGCAGCCGCCACGGGTTCGACGGGAACCACTCGGTGGCCGTCGCGGCCCAGGTCGTCTGCAGCGTCTGCGGGTGCGGTCCCGAACTGCTGAAGACCGCCCACCGCCCGGCCGCCACCTCGATGGCGTCGAGGTCGCCGGGCACCGGGGTGTCGGCGGCCACGGCGACGCCGTGCAGGTAGGTCAGCTCGGTGCCCTCGACCGCGTCGGGGTCGACGCCGTCGGTGACCTGGAGCAGACCGGCCGGGTCGGCGGCGCTCAGCGCCTTGAGCCGGGCGTGCTCGGTCACCGGCAGTCCGGCGATGTGCTGCTGGATGTGCGGGTTGACGCCGTGGTGGATCAGCGGCACCCGGGCGGCGTGCCCGATGAGGCGGAACGCGGGGCGCTCGACGATGCGGGTTTCCATGGGGATGCTCCCTTCGACGGTCAGGCGGAACCTGAGCTGCGGTTGTGTACGAAGGGGGCCACCGTCGCGCCGGACGTCGCCGGGGCTCGCCCCGTGCACCGCCCGGAACGCCCGGCCGAACGCCTCGGTGGAGCCGTACCCGTGCCGGACCGCGATGGCCAGCAGGTCGTCCTCGCCCCGGACCACGTCGGCGGCGGCGACGGTCATGCGGCGTCGGCGTACGTACTCCGACAGCGGCATGCCCGACAGCGACGAGAACATCCGGCGCAGGTGGTACTCGGTGGTGCCGAGCGACGCGGCCAGCCCGCCGAGGTCGAGTTCCTCGGTGAGGTGCTGTTCGACGACGTCGACGAGCCGGTTGAGTGCCGAGATCATGTGGCCTCCCTTCGACGTCAAGCCTGGCCGGTCGACCCCTGCCCGCGCCCGATCGTGGCGGACCGATCCGATCATGCCGACGGGCGGCTGTCGCAGGCTAGCGGCTGTCGCCGCGCCGGGTGCGGCGGATCCGGACGGCCCGGTCGGCGAGCTCGTCGACGGCCGCGCCGATCTCGGGCGGCAGGCCGCCGTCCTCGCAGCACGGCGGTTTGGTGCGCGGGTCCGTCGGCGGTTTGACCCCGGCGAGTTCATACAGCACCGCGTACACGTCCAGGCCCGGGTCGGCGTCGTCGTGGCGGCCGATCAGGATCACGCAGGCCCGGCTGCCGGACCGGAACGCGACCACGATACGCAGGTCGCCGACGTGCTTCACGCACAGCCGGTCCAGCGGGGCCCCGCCGGTGAGCCGGTAGCCGAGCGCCGCGCAGCCCTCAACCTCCAGGTGGCGCAGGAACTGGGCGACCTGGTGCTGCTGGCGGTTGCGCAGGCCGTGGAACTGCTGCTCGGCGCGGGGGGTCCAGTCGAGGGCGACGGGCACGTCGGCTACCTGCTTAGGCCTGGCTCGGGCGGGTGCGCGCGAGCAGTTCGCCGGTGTCGATGGCCCGGCCCTCGCCGCGGCGCATCTGGGCCAGGCTCTCCCGCACGTCGTCGCGCTCCAGCAACGCGGTGTCCTCCAGGTAGCGCCATACGGCGTCGAGCAGCCCTCGGGTCTGCCCGGCCGCGCGCAGGTCCCGGATCAGGTGCCAGACCTCGTGGAAGCGGCGCGGCTCCAGCCGTGGCTGCCCGTTGACCTCCACGATCGCGAAGATGCCGGTGCGGGCCCACTCCCGGATCGTCGGCTCGCTCAGGTCGAGCAGCTCGGCCGCGATCACGGGCCGGATGGGTTCGCAGGTCGCGAGCCACTGCCTGGCGACGCGCAGCAGCCGCGCCCGGCGCTCGTCGTCGAGCGTGCGGGCGATGTCCTCCAGCTCCTCGACAGACGCGAGCAGCGCGGCGATCTTCTCCCGGTCGGAGGCGACGGTCATGGCAGGCTCCTGTCCCTCGATCCGAGCCCGGCGCTTACGAGTATGAACCACAAATCCACAAGTCGCACTCCATGGGCGGGTTGCGGTATCAGGCCGCTGCGGCGATGTCTCCGTTGTCGAAGTAGATCGCCTGGTGCAGTCGCCCGCCGAGGGCAGTGGCAAACCGGGCAAGGACTTGCTGACCAGAGATGTGCCCACCGAGACTCTCCGTGCGGGCTGCGGCAACGACGACAACGCGGGTGTACGTCGCGAGGCGGTCGGAGTTTCGCCGTTTCCGGTAAGAATCGGGGCCCCGGGCGCACTACCTGGTGACGGAACACCTTCGCAGCGAAGGAGCACGAACCAGTGACCCCAGGGGACCCGAACGGGCGGTTCACCGCCATCTACCACCGACATCATCGCCAGGTGTACGCGTACGCCGTGAGCCGCGCCGGGCGCACGCTGGCCGACGACGTCGTCGCCGACACGTTCCTGGTGGCCTGGCGCAGGCTGGAGGCCGTGCCCGAGGGGCCGCTGCCGTGGCTGCTGGGCGTGGCCCGCAACGTCATCCGCGAACGTTTCCGCGACGACATCCGACAGGCCAGCATCGCCGCCGAGCTGCGCGCCTGGGCGGTGGAAGCCGACGCCGACGTGGCCGACGGCGTCGCCGACCGGGCGACGATGCTGGCCGCGCTCGCGGGCCTCGGCGACGACGACCGGGAGGCGCTGACGCTGACCGCCTGGCAGGGCCTGTCCGCCAAGGACGCGGCCCGGGTCGTCGGCTGCTCGTCCGCGACGTTCTTCGTCCGCCTGCACCGGGCCCGCAAACGCCTGGAACAGGCCATGGTCGCGTCCCCGGTGGAACGCCGCCGCCCTGTCCGCCTCACCGCTCAGGAGTCCTCCCGATGAGCCACCGCGACACCCTGCGGGCCCTGACCGCGGCCCGCCCGAACAGCCTCGACCCGACCGAGGCCGCCGACCCCGCCCTGATCATGGCGTACCCCCAGGAGAAGACCGTGACCCGCACCGCCCGCCGCCCGGTCGGCCGCCTCGTGCTCGCCGCCGGACTGCCCGCCGTCGCCCTCGCCGTGACCGGCGCGATCCTGCTGAACAACCAGTCCGGCCAGGCTCCGACGGCGCAGCCGTCCGCACCTCCTGCCAGCACGGCCGCCGAACTGCCCACCGACGCGGGCGGCGTGCTGCTGGTCGCCGCCCAGCGCAGCGAGTCCACGCCCGCGACCACCGGCCGGTACTGGGTGATCCGGCGCGGGCACGGCGAGAACTCCCGCCCCGGTGTCGAGGAGGAGCAGTGGCTGGCCACGGTGCAGGGCCTGCCGTCGAGTGGCTACTTCCGCAACGCGGACGGGTCGTGGACCGCCCGCCCGATGCAGGACCACAGCGCGGCGAACAACTTCCTGCTCGCCGGGTCGCCCCGGACGGTCGCGGAACTGGCCGCCCTGCCCACCGACCCGGCACTGCTCCGCAAGAAGCTGCTCACCTGGTACGACGGCAAGGACGGCGAGGCCGAGGGCGGCGACGTGTACCTGTTCCACGCGGGTATGGGCCTGGTCATCGATCTGCCGGTGCCACCCCGGGTGCGTGCCGCCGCATACCGGATGCTCGCGGCGCTGCCGGGCATGACGTCGCTCGGGCCGGTCACCGACCAGCACGGCCGTGCCGGTATCGCGATCGGGCTGACCCGCCAGGGCGACTTCGGCAAGTCGCAGGCCCGCCTCATCGTCGACCGGACTACCGGCCAGGCCCTGGCGCGTGAGTCGTGGGTCGGCAACCGGGCGGCCAGCTGGACGGTGCTGCTCGGCGCCCGCTGGGCCGACGGCCCGCTGCCGCAGGCCTCGACCCTGAACTGATCGGGGGTACGCAGGCGGCGCGGCCAGGATGGGTCGCGCCGCCCGTGTGTCGTCACCCGACAGGAGTTGGTCGATCGGCCGGGCAACTCTGCCCATGGCGGCGCTGCGACCGGCCCCCGCCACTCAGTAGGGTCATCGTCCGGTACTGCCCCCACACCGGACAGGGGAGCGTTGTGACGCTGCCGATCGATCCCTACGAGCGCCGCCCCGTGCCGGGCCCGCCGCAGCCGCCGAACCCGGTCGCGCGCCCGCCTATGAGCTGGTGGCGGCGGCACCGGGTGCTGCGCAACTGGCTCGCCGGGGTCGCGTCCGCGGTGGCCGTCTCGGTGATCAGCGGGGTCGTGCTCGCGTTCGTCACCCCGACGGCGGAGCCGCCCGGCGGCACCCAGTCGTCCCCTCCCGCGCCCGACCAGCCCTTCACGGTGAACATGCTGTCGCGCGGCGAGGTCTGCCTGCCGTACGTGGTCGACGCCGACCCGGCGACGCTGGCGAGCCCGCACCGCGACGCGAGCGCCGCCCGCGGTTCCCGGCCCAGTGACGACGAGGTGGTCGCCTGGATGGGCAAGGTCGGCGCGACCCCGAGCAAGGGCAACCTCGTGCTCACCGTGCAGGGCGTGTCCGGCAAGGCCGTCGTTCTGCAGGGGCTGGACGTCGAGATCGTCGAGCGGTCGCCCGCCCCCGCCGCCCCGGCGGTGTTCATCATCGAGGACGGGTGCGGGGCCGAGGAGAGTCCGCGGCTGTTCAACATCGCCCTCGACCAGCCGAATCCGCAGGCCAAGCCGCAGGACGGCGTCGCCGTGGGTGGCGCGAAGATCCCGGCGGCGGCGTTCCCGTTCAGCGTCTCGGACAGCGATCCCGAGATCTTCCTCATCGAGGCGAACCCGGGCCGGTGCGACTGCACGTGGCGGCTGCGGCTGCGCTGGGTCGGCGACGGCCGCAGCGGCACCCTCGTCATCGACGACCACGGCAAGCCGTTCCGCACCAGCGGCTACGACGAGCCCGCCGCCCAGGTCTACTACGAGCGCACCGCCAACAACTGCCCCTCCGACGTCACCTGGTGCCTGCTCCCGTCCTGAACCGTGAATTCGTCAGGCGGCCGTGCGGCGTGCGCGGCCGCCGTAGAGTTGCACCCGGTGGTCCGCCGTGTACTGCGGTGACCGGTGCAGGAACAGTTCCGGCGAGGCCGGGGCGTTCGCGACGCGTACGGTCCAGTCCTCGTACCACCAGGACGCCGAGCAGCAGCACTGTCCCCGGAACCGGAAGTTCGCCCGGTACAGCCCGACCTTGCCGGGGGCCAGGGTGAACAGCCGGGTCGCGCGATCGTGCGGCGGATACACCGCATCGCGTACGCACGCGCGGACCGTCACGCCCTGCTCGCTCTCGCTGAACTCCAGCGACGCCGCGTCCCCACCGGACCTGACCTGCTCGCTGAACCGGTAGCCGTCCGCGTGATCGGCGAACACGTCATGCACGACGACCGGCCCGTCCGGCAGCGCCTCGGGCATACGACGCGCCTCGGACAACCCGCGCCGCAGGTCAGCGTCGCCCGCCCCGCGCGCGTCCGCCGACCACCGCACCCTGACCCGCTGAACCACCACCACACCGCCGAGCATGCGCCACCTGGCTCCACCTCGGCGACCCGGTTTCGCGGTCTCCCCGGACCCTTCCCCGGCGAAGATCGCTGTTTCGTGTCAAAACCTCTGGTGGAACCGCAGATCATGACCCGAAACGGTGATCATGAAGCGGGGGCCGCGCGGCCGCGCGGCGGCGCGGCGGGGCATGGGGGCGAGGCGGTCAGGCGGCGGCGGAGAGGTCGTTGTAGGTGTCGGCGGTGGGTTGGCCGGAGAGGGTCTGGATGGCTCGCATGATGTCGTCGGTGGTCTGGCGGCGGGCGCGGGCGACGCTGAGACCGGGGGGCTGGGTGAAGCGCAGTGGGGCGCCGAAGCGGATCGTGACGCGGCCGGGGCGGGGGAGTTTCGCGCCGACGGGCTGGATGCGGTCGGTGCCGAGGACGGCTACGGGTACGACCGGTGCGCCGGAGGCCAGGGCCAGCCAGGCGACGCCGGTGCGGCCCCGGTAGAGGCGGCCGTCGCGCGAGCGGCTGCCCTCGGGGTGGATGCCGAACGCGCCGCCGTCGTTGAGCACGCCGAGGGCCAGTTCCAGGGACTCCTGGGCGGCCCGGTGTCCGCCGCGCTGTACGGGGATGGCTTCGAGGCCGGTCATCAGCTCGCGGGTGAGCCGGCCCTTGAGGCCGGTGCCGGTGAAGTACTCGGCCTTGGCCAGGAACGCGACCGGGCGGGGTGTCATCAGCGGGATGATGAAACTGTCCAGGAACGACAGGTGGTTCGCGGCGAGGATCAGCGGTCCGTCCAGCGGGACGTGCTCGCGGCCTTCGACGATCGGCCGGAACGCCACCCGCGAGAGCGGGAGCAGCAGCATCCGGGTGAGTGACTGGATCGACACGTGTCCTCCGATGGTCAGGCCTGGCCCAGGTGGGCGTCGAGCGCGGCGCGCAGCAGCGGGTCGACGTCGTCGGTCTGCACGGTCATCTGCAGGCTGCCCCAGAGCCAGAGCTGCGCGATGCCGTGCAGGTTGGCCCAGAGTGCCCCGGCGACGACGACGGGCTCGGGCGGGGTCAGGCCCTGGCGGGCGCGGGTGACCAGGTCGACGAGTACGCCGAATAGCTGGCGGCTGGCGTCGCGCAGGCCGATCTGGTTGCCGCGCAGCAGTTCGTGGCGGAACATCAGCTCGAACATGCCGCGCTGGGTGCGGGCGAAGTCGAGGTAGGCGCGGCCGAGCAGGAGCAGCCCGTCACGCGGGTCGTGCTCGTCGCGCAGTCCGGCGATGCGCCCGCCCAGGTCCTGGTAGCCGACCTGGGCGATGGCGGACAGCAGCGACAGGTGACTGGGGAAGTAGCGGCGCGGCGCGCCGTGCGACACCCCGGCCCGCCGGGCGATCTCGCGCAGTGTCAGGGATCCGGGCCCTTCCCGGGTGAGCAGGTCCACGCCCACCTCGATCAGACGGGCCCGCAGGGTGGTGTCCTGATCAGGCATAGACACTGTCTACCAGACCCGGTAGACAGTGTCTACTAGCCGACTCCGCTGCGATGCTGGAGTTCGACGGCCATCTACACTCCACAGTCCGACCGTCGGCGGGATGGGGAGCGTGATGGCAGGCCGGTCCGTGCTGGCGGGGCAGCCCGCGTGGTGGCCGGTGGCGGGCGTCGCCGCCCTGGCCGTGGCGGTCGGCGTGGAGTCGGCGCTGCCGGGGCAGCCGATCGTGTCGGCCGTGCTGGTCGGGCTGTCGGCGCTGTGCGGCGCGGTATGGGGCGCGCGCGGGATCGCGGCCGTGCTGGCCGGGTTCGTCGTGCTCGCCGTGTTCGGCCGTCCGGAGCCGGTGGTCGTCCTCGGTATGCCCGTGGCGGCGCTGGTCCTGGCCGGGGCGGCGGGGCTGTGGCGGATCGCGTCGGCCAGGGCGGCCCGCGACCGGCTGGCAGCGCGGGCCGAGGCGGTGGCGGCCGAGCGGGCACGGGTGGCCCGCGAGATGCACGACTCGCTCGGCAAGACCCTCGACGCGATCGCGCTGGGCGCGGCCGCGCTGCCGGACACGCTCGACGAACCCGACCGGGCCGGGCGGCTGGCCCGCGTACTGCGCGACGGGACGCTCGACGCGGCCCGGGACGCCCGCGCGATCATCGACGGCCTGCGCGCACACCCCGCCGACGCGCCGCTGCCAGACCTGGTCGGCGACATCGCGCGGGGGTGGTCGGCGGACACCGGAGTCGCGGTGGACCTGACGGTCGGCGCGGTCGAGGCCGACCCGCAGACCGCCGTCGACCTGTGCTGGATCCTGCGCGAGGCGCTGCGCAACGTCGCCCGGCACGCTGGAGCGGCCCGGGTCGGCGTGCTGCTGCTGCGCCGCGAGGGCGACGACGTGCTGCTGCGCGTCGCCGACGACGGCGTCGGGTTCGCGGTGACCGGCGGGCCGGGATCGTGGTCGGTGGCGGACCCGGGCCCCGTCCCGGAAGGCGGCCGATACGGGCTGGTGGGTATGGCCGAACGAGCCGCCGCCGGAGGTGGTGAGCTGGACGTGGTCAGCGCGCCGGGCCGGGGCACGGTAATCACGGCCCGGATGCCGATCAGGCCACCGGGCGTCGTGGCCGTCGGCGCCGGTCGTGCCGCCAAGGTCGCGCTGCTGGTGACCGGTGCGCTCGTCGCGGCGGCGGTGAGCGTCGCGCTGAGTCCGGGGCAGCGGCCGCCCAGCGCCCTCCCGCCGGCCGTGCCGTCGCCGTCGGCGATGGTGACCCGGTCGCCGTCGCCGTCGCTCGGGGCGGGACCGTCCGCCTCGCCGGTGGCGGGGTCACCTCGGGCGACGAGCTCAGCCGCCGGTGGCGTACCGCCGAAGAGTTCGCGGCCGAGCGCGAAGCCGCAGCCGGACGCCGCCGCCTGCCGGGTGCGGTACAGCATCCGCAACCAGTGGGATCCGGGGTTCATCGCCGACATCACGGTCACCAACACCGGGGGCACGACCGTCGACGGCTGGACGCTGAGGTTCGCGTTCCCGGCCGACCAGCAGCTGATGAACGGCTGGTCGGCGACGGTGGGCCAGTCGGGGCGGGAGGTCACCGCCAACGACGGCGGCTACCACCCGCGGCTCGCGCCGGGCGAGGCCGTCACGTTCGGCATCCAGGGCACCTGGGGCGTCGCCAACCCCGCGCCGTCGGTGTTCACCCTGAACGGCCGCCGCTGCGGCTGACCGGCGCGTACGGCGACGGCCGTCCCTCCAGCCAGGACACGACCGCCTGGGCGCGGTTGCGCGCGCCGAGTTTGCCGTAGATGCGGCTGACCCGGTTGCGCACCGTCTTCTCGGCCAGCGCGAGCCGCACGGCGATCTGGCCGTTGGACTCCCCGGCGACCAGCAGCTCCATGATCTCGCGGTCGCGGCGGGACAGGTCCGGCCGGGCCGGGGGCGGTGCGGAGTCTCCGCGCCGCAGGTGGGCGACCACGTCGGCGACGGCGGCGGGGGACAGGCGGCTCTGGCCGTGCGTCGTGGCGTGCACCGCGTCGAGCAGCTCCCACCGGGTGAACTGCCCCTCGACCAGCACGCTGGTCGCCCCGGCGCGCAGGCAGGCGACCGTGTCCGCCGCGGCGGAGCGCGCGATCAGCAGGCAGGGCACGTGCGCGAGCAGGCGGCCCAGCGCGCCCAGGTCCCGCAGCGGCTGGGCGCTGTGCAGCAGCACCAGGTCGGGCACGGCCAGCGGGCGTCCCGGCAGCAGGTCGGCGGGCGTGAGCTGGGCGGTCACCGCCGCCGCGGACCCGACCAGCGCGGCGATCTCGTCCGGCCGCGACGCGACCACCAGCATGCGTGGTGCGCCCGGCTGCGCGACGGCGGCCGGACGCACCACGCGCCCCTCCCACCCGGTCATCCCGTCACCTCGTCCTGTCGGCACCACTTCACCGGCCCGGCGGAGTCGCGGGCGCCCACCCGTCCGGGGTGACCGCGTCGGGCGCGGGGCATCGAGAGCAGACCACGCCGCGCGCGGACCGGCGACGGTGCGCGGATGTGCGAGACGGGTGCGACTCGGCGCGTTACTGCTGCGGCGGTGCAGGTGGCGGCGCTGGCGGCACCCAGAGCCGCTGGGTGTCGGCGGGCCGGAATTGGGGGGTGAACCGCCGGGTCAGGCGCGGCGGCGGGGGCCGCGCCAGATGGCGGTGGCCTCGTCGCGGGTGCGCGCGCCGAGCTTGGCGAAGACGCGGTTCACGTGGTTCTCGACCGTCTTCACGGCGACGACCAGGCGGTTGGCGATGGCCCCGTTGGACAGGCCGCCTGCGATCAGCTCCATCACCTCGCGCTCACGGCGCGACAGGCCGTGCCGGTCGGCGGTGCGCGGCTCGGGCGCCCGGCGGACGCTGCTGACCAGCACCCGGGCGGCGGTGGGGGACAGGTGCGCCTCGCCACCGGCGACGGCCTGGATGGCCTGGCGCAGCTCGGCCGGTCCGAACTGGCCGTGTACGAGGTAACCGGCCGCGCCCGCGCGGATCGCGGCGAGCACCACGTCCTCGTCGACGGTGCGGGTGAGCATGAGAACCCGGCTGTGCGCGCTGATCGAGGCGATCACCGACAGCCCGTCGCGCCGGGGCATGCGGTGGTCGAGCAGGGTGACGTCGGGGCGCAGGGTGCTGGCCAGCTCCAGGGCGCGCTCGCCGTCGCCCGCCTCGCCGACGACCGACAGCGGCCCCTGCCCGTGCAGCATCTCCCGCAGCACCGAGCGCACGACGCTGTTGTCGTCGGCGACCAGCACGGTGGTGGGCTCGTCCATGGGCTCAAGGTAACGGCGTATCCGCCCGTGGGCCAGAGATTGCGTGAACGGGCTGTCACCGGCGGCGACGTACGTCCCCGCGCGTCCGGGACATCCTTTCGCGACTGTCCCGGCTTTCCGGGGACATTGATGCCAACGATTGCCGGTGCGTTGCCCGCCGGTGAATTCCGCTCCTAGGCTCACCGCCACGGGAGCGCTCCTTCCGGCGTATGGCCTGGTGGTCATGCCCGTGGAGCCGGTCCAGCGGACCGTACTCGCACCAGTGCCTGCGCCGTTGAGGCGGTGAAACGAGGAGGCAGCCTCGTGGGCAGATTGGGAGCGCTCCCAATATCATCCGCTCCACTCGGAAGGCTCGATGATGAGAGGCACCAGAAGAAGGCCGGGAGGTTGGCGTCTCGGCGCGGCCGCCCTGGCCGTGGCGACCGCGGCGGCCCTGGTCACCGCGGTGGCGAGCGCGGCTGAGGCCGCCGAAGCCCACATGGACAACCCGTTCGCGGGGGCCACCACCTACGTCAACCCCGACTACGCGACCCTGATCGACGGGTCCATCGCGCAGACGCCGGACGCGACGCTCAAGGCCAAGATGCAGACGGTCAAGTCGTACCCGACCGCGGTCTGGCTGGACCGGATCGCCGCCATCCACGGCGGGGCCGCCAACGCCGGGCGCAAGAGCCTGGCCGACCACCTGAACCTGGCCGTGGCGCAGAAGGGGACCGGCCCGATCACGGCCACCTTCGTCGTCTACGACCTGCCCGGCCGCGACTGCGCGGCGCTGGCCTCCAACGGCGAACTGCCGCTGACCGCGGCGGGCCTGGCCCGGTACAAGACCGAGTACATCGACGCGATCGCGGCCGAGTTCGCCAAGCCGGCGTACGCCAACGTGCGCATCATCGCGGTGATCGAGCCCGACGGCCTGCCGAACCTGGTCACCAACGTGGCCAGTGACCCGGAGTGCCAGGCGGCGAAGACGTCCGGCCTCCAGGTGCAGGCGGTGCAGTACGCGCTGAACAAGCTGCACGCGATCTCGAACGTGTACACGTACATGGACATCGCGCACTCGGGCTGGCTGGGCTGGGACAACAACCTGACCGGGGTGGTGCAGCTCTACACCCAGACGGTGCAGGGCACCACGGCCGGGCTCGCCAGCGTCGACGGTTTCGTCACCAACGTGTCGAACTACACGCCGACCGCCGAGCCGTTCCTGACCGACCCGAGCCTGAACGTGGGCGGCCAGCCGATCAAGAGCGGCACGTACTACGAGTGGAACCCGCAGTTCGACGAGTCGGACTTCACCGCGGCGCTGTACACGGCGTTCACCGGGGCGGGCTGGCCAGCGGGCATCGGCATGGTCGTCGACACGTCCCGCAACGGCTGGGGCGGTGCGGGACGGCCGACCGCCGTCTCCACCAGCACGAACCTGAACACGTACGTCACCGAGTCCAAGGTGGACCGACGGGTGCACCGGGGCCTGTGGTGCAACACGTCCGGAGCGGGGCTGGGCGCTCCGCCGCAGTCGGCGCCGGGCGGGTTCGCGGCCTCGCACCTGGACGCCTACATCTGGGTCAAGCCGCCGGGCGAGTCCGACGGCTCCAGCTCGACGATCCCGAACGACGAGGGCAAGCTCGCGGACCCGATGTGCAACCCGGACTTCAACGCCCCCGCCGGGGGCGGCAACAAGACCGGGGCGCTGCCGAACGCGCCGCTGGCCGGGCACTGGTTCCACGACCAGTTCGCGATGCTGGTCGCCAACGCCAACCCGGCGGTGCCGACCGCACCGGTCAACGACACCCAGGCGCCCAGCGTGCCGGGCGGGCTGACCGTCACCGGCACGACCGCCTCGAGCGTGGCGCTGGCCTGGACCGCGTCGACCGACAACATCGGCGTGACCGGCTACGACGTGTACCGGGGCACCACGAAGGTCGGCACGGCCACGGGCACGACCTACAGCGACACGGGCCTGACCGCTTCCACGGCGTACAGCTACACGGTGCGGGCGCGGGACGCGGCGGGCAACACCTCGGCGGCTTCGGCGTCCGTCACCGGCACCACGACCGCGGGCGGCGGTGACACCAGCGCGCCGACCGTCCCGGCGAACCTGCGCGCGGGTGCGGTCACCACCTCCAGCATCACGCTGGCCTGGGACGCCTCGACCGACAACGTCGGCGTGACCGGCTACGACGTGTACCGGGGCACCACCAAGGCCAACGCGAACCCGGTGGTCGGCACCAGCTACACCGACACGGGTCTGACCGCCTCCACGGCGTACAGCTACACGGTCCGGGCGCGCGACGCGGCGGGCAACGTCTCGGCGGCCTCGGCGGCGTTCAGTGCGACGACCTCGGGCACCGGCGGCGGCACCGGCAAGGACTGGCTGCACACCGTCGGCAACAAGATCGTCGACGAGAGCGGCAACGAGGTCTGGCTGACCGGTGTGAACTGGTTCGGCTTCAACGCCACCGAGAAGGTGTTCCACGGCCTGTGGTCGGGCAACATCACCTCGATCACCCGGTCGATGTCGCAGCGCGGCATCAACATCGTGCGCGTGCCGATCTCCACCCAGCTGCTGCTGGAGTGGAAGAACGGCCAGGCCGCGGTGCCCAGCGGCGTCAACACGTTCGCCAACCCCGAGCTGGTCGGCAAGACCACGCTGCAGGTGTGGGACTACTGGCTGGGGCTGTGCGAGCAGTACGGCATCAAGGTCATGATCGACGTGCACAGCGCCGAGGCCGACAACTCCGGGCACATCTACCCGGTGTGGTGGAAGGGCTCGGTCACCAGCGAGCAGTTCTACCAGGCGTGGGAGTGGGTCGCCGACCGGTACAAGAACAACGACACGGTCGTCGCCATGGACGTCAAGAACGAGCCGCACGGCAAGCACAACGAGAGCCCGCGCGCCAAGTGGGACAACTCGACCGACCAGGACAACTTCAAGAACGCCTGCCAGGTCGCCGGCAACCGGATCCTCGCGAAGAACCCGAACGTGCTCATCCTCTGCGAGGGCATCGAGATCTTCCCGAAGAACGGCACCAACTGGTCCTCGACCGTCGAGGGCGACTACCACTTCAACTGGTGGGGCGGCAACCTGCGCGGCGTCGCGAACTACCCGGTGAACCTGGGTGTCAACCAGGACCAGCTGGTGTACTCGCCGCACGACTACGGCCCGCTGGTCTACAACCAGCCGTGGTTCGACAAGCCGTTCGACAAGGCCTCGCTGACCACCGACGTGTGGGACCCGAACTGGCTCTACATCCACAAGCAGAACAAGGCTCCGCTGCTCATCGGCGAGTGGGGCGGCCGGCTGGGCATGGACGCCCGGCAGGACAAGTGGATGCTGGCGCTGCGCGACACCATCGTCGAGCACCGGCTGCACCAGACGTTCTGGTGCCTGAACCCCAACTCCGGTGACACCGGCGGCCTGCTGCTCGACGACTGGGCCACCTGGGACGAGGCGAAGTACGCCATGCTCAAGCCGGCGCTGTGGTCCTCGGGCGGCAAGTTCGTCAGCCTCGACCACCAGGTCAAGCTCGGCGGTACGGGCAGCACGACGGGCATCAGCCTGACCGACCTGTACGGCGGCACCACCGACACCCAGGCCCCGTCGGTCCCAGGCGGCCTGACCGTCACCGGGACCACGTCGTCGACCGTGTCGCTGTCGTGGACCGCGTCCACGGACAACGTCGCGGTCACCGGCTACGACGTCTACCGGGGCACTGCCAAGGTCAACGCCAACCCGGTGGTGGGCACGACCTACACCGACGCGGGCCTGACCGCCTCGACCGCGTACACCTACACGGTCCGGGCACGGGACGCGGCGGGCAACGTCTCGGCGGCGTCCGCCTCGGCGACCGGCACCACCACCGGCGGTGGCGGCGACACCCAGGCCCCGTCCGTCCCGGGCGGGCTGACCGTCACCGGCACCACGCAGACCAGCGTGTCCCTGTCGTGGACGGCGTCGACCGACGACGTCGGCGTCACCGGCTACGACGTGTACCGGGGGTCGACGAAGGTCAACGCGAACCCGGTCACCGCGACGGCGTACACCGACGCGGGCCTGACGCCCGCGACGGCGTACAGCTACTCGGTGCGGGCGCGTGACGCGGCGGGCAACGTGTCGGCGGCCTCGTCGAGCGTGAGCGCGACGACGCAGCCGTCCACGCCGGCCGGCGGGCTCAAGGTGCAGTACCGCAACGGCGGCGGCAACGCCTCCGACGGGGAGATCCGCCCGGTCGTGCAGGTGCTCAACACCGGCACGTCGGCGGTCGCGCTGAACACGGTGAAGGTGCGCTACTACTTCACCCGCGACGGCTCGGCCCCGATCAGCGTGTACTGCGACTGGGCCGTGGTCGGCTGCGGCAACCTGACCGCGACCGTGGTCAGCATGGCCTCGCCGAAGAACGGCGCGGACGCGTACCTGGAGATCGCCTTCACCGGCGGCAGCCTCGCCGCCGGTGGCGGCACCGGTGACATCCAGGTCCGGATGAACAAGAACGACTGGTCGGCGTTCAACGAGAACAACGACTACAGCTACGGCACCGGCAGCTCCTTCGCCGACGCCCCGAAGATCACCGCGCACGTGGGCTCGTCGCTCGCGTGGGGCGTGATCCCCTCCTGAAAGCGGCGGCCGGCGCGCGTCGCCCCGCGCGCCGGCCGCTCAGGACGGCTTCGGCTTCGGGGTGGGCTGCCCCGACAGCAGCTCGAACTGGGCGTTGTCGAGGGTGCCCTTGCCGGTTACCCGGTAGCCGGGGCCCATCGTGCCCAGGCTCAGCGCGATCTCGGCCTCGTTGCGGGTGTACCAGCGCTTGCGCGGGGCCTCGCTGGTGCGGGAGGCGGGCAGCACCGAGCCGGTCCCGTTGACGTACGGCCGTCCGGGCACCAGGCGCTCGGTCGCCGACATGGTCACGATCGCGGAGTTGTCGCCGGTGTAGTTCCACTGCACCTCGGCGAAGTCGTCGTCGCCCTCACCGGTCTGCATCTCGGTGGCGTTGAGCGTGTCGTCGTTGTACGCCGCGACCAGCCGCTTGCCCGCCTCGATGTCGTCGATGAGCAGCACCGTCAGGTCCGTCGAGTCGTACTTGCCGCGCAGGTGGATGTCGCGGGCGATCACCGAGTAGCGGTCGGCGACGCCCATGCCGGTGCGCCACCGGTCGACGAACTGCGGCAGTGGCAGGTTTCCCCACGTGTGGTCGTGGTAGCCGGTGCCGATGAAGTCGCGCTTCTCGTTGTAGAACACGATGTGGCCCTCGGCCTTGCCCGACGGGACCGCGGCGAACCAGGCCTGGTACTGCTCCGGCCCGCCCAGGTAGACGTAGCCCGTTCCCGGCCGGAACGGCGCGGCGGTGCTGGTCAGGTTCAGGTTCAGGGTGATGTCGTTGGCCTTGCCCCGTAGCTGGTAGCTCTTCAGGTCGCCGGTGAGCGTGAACGGCCCCACCTTGACGTTGCAGTGGTCCGGGGCGCTGGCGAACTCGCGCCAGTCGTAGGTCTGGAACACGCTGAACTCGTTGCCCCACGGGGTGGTGATCAGCAGGTTCACCGCCGGTCGCCGGTCGGATTCGGTGCCCAGCCCGTCGCCGGGGCGGGTCTTCAGCGTGAACGAGACCACGATGCCGTCGTCGCCGGTCAGCTCGGTGTGCCACCACTCGTACGTCCTGGGGTCCTCGTTGGTGGCGGCCGTGCGGAAGCCGTCCTCCCAGGCGTAGAACGTGTCAGGCTTGAGGTTGAGCAGCGCGTAGTCGTTCGGGGTGGTGCCGTAGCGGTTGAGCGTGGGGCCCTGGGCGGGCGGGCCGGTCGGCGCGGACCGGCTGCACGCGGACAGCCCGGGGAGCGCGACGAACGATCCTGCTGCCAGTGCCCGCAGCGCCGTGCGGCGGGAGAACCTTCCGGGAACCTCACTCATCGTGCTCGCCGTCCCATCACGCCGCAGCGCCGGCCTTTCAGGTGGATCACCCTATTGCCCTGGTTTGCGTAATGTAGCTCGCGTTCGACCTGCGTGTAGGCGAGATCGCCAACCTGGCCGTGAGCCGAGGTCAGGTGATCAAGGGGGCGGGGTCAGCGGGGGACGCGGAGCCAGATGTTGGTGCAGGCGGGGGTGTGGGTGACGCTGAGCTGCTCCAGGCGGGTGCCGTCGCCGCCGGGGCGGTCGAACAGTCGGGTGCCGTCGCCGAGCAGCGTGGGGACCACGTGGATGAGGACCTCGTCCAGCAGTCCGGCGTCCAGGCAGTCACGGGCGATGGCCGCGCCGATCAGCACCGCGTACCCGTCGCCCGCGGCGGCCTTCGCGGTGGCCACGGCCTCGGCCAGGTCGTCGACGAAGATGTAGTCCGGGTCGGGGTCGTCGGGGGCGTCGCGGGTGTAGACCAGCTGCGGGCCGGTCCAGGCTCCGCCGTAGACCCGGCCCTCGTCGCTCGGCCCCTGCCCGTCGGGGCCGAAGTAGGTCCGGTGGCCGATCAGGACCGCGCCGATGCGCGACATCACCTCGTCGACGGCAGGGTTCGGGCCCTCGTATCCCGCCATCCACGACATGTCGCCGCCCGGTCCGGTGACGAAGCCGTCCAGCGACATCGTGATGTGCCACAGCACCTTGCCCATGCGTGTTCCTCCCGTGGTGCGGCGTATGCGCTACATCCGATCACGACGAGACGTATTTCTGAAAGTTTCAGTGGCTCTGCGGCGATATGAGGCTTCGATGGATGCATATGTTGCGAAGGGATTACCGGAGCCTTAAGCTCTGGTCGATGGGAGCGCTCCCGGTCGCTGGCCAGGGCGTTTGCTGCCCCCTTGTTGCCCGACGAGGGTCGCGTCTGCGCGCGCCCATGCCCGATCCCGACGAAAGGCTCGTCATGAGACTCCTCCCGCGCGCGTCCCGGCGCGCCCTGATCGCGGCCGGCGCGGTCGGCGCGCTCGCCATGGGCGTCACCGTCGCGCTGCCCGTGGTCAACGCGATGGCCGCCAGCGGCTGCTCCGTCACCTACACCATCGCCAACCAGTGGCAGGGCGGCTTCACCGCCAACGTCACCGTCAAGAACCTCGGCGACCAGCTCAACGGCTGGACGCTCGGCTTCACCTTCCCGAACTCCGGCCAGCAGGTCACCCAGGGCTGGTCGGCCACGTACGCCCAGAGCGGCGCGAACGTCACCGCGGCGAGCATGAGCTACAACGGCTCGCTGGCCACCAACGCCTCCACCGGCATCGGCTTCAACGGCAGCTGGACCAGCGCCAACCCGGTGCCGACGTCGTTCACGCTCAACGGCACGGTGTGCACCGGTTCGACGACCCCCAGCTCGCCCGCGCCGAGCAGCTCGGCGTCGCCCCGGCCGTCCGCCTCGCCGAGCCCGTCGCAGCCGGTCGGGCAGACGCCCGTCGCGATCAACGGCCAGCTGCGCGTCTGCGGGGTGAACCTGTGCAACCGGTTCAACCGCCCGATCCAGCTGCGCGGCATGAGCACGCACGGCCTGCAGTGGTTCGCGAACTGCTACAACGACAACTCGCTCAACGCGCTGGCCGGCGACTGGCAGGCCGACCTGCTGCGGGTGTCGATGTACGTGCAGGAGCAGGGCTACGAGACCAACCCGGCCGGGTTCACCAACCAGGTGAACAACCTCGTCGAGGAGGCCACCGAGCGGGGCCTGTACGCGATGATCGACTTCCACACGCTGACGCCGGGTGACCCGATGTACAACCTGGAGCGGGCGAAGACCTTCTTCGCGGCCGTGTCGGCCCGCCACGCGGCCAAGAACAACGTGATCTACGAGATCACCAACGAGCCGAACGGCGTGAGCTGGTCGACCATCAAGAACTACGCCGAGCAGGTCATCCCGGTGATCCGCGCCAACGACCCGGACGCCGTGGTCATCGTCGGCACCCGCGGCTGGTCGTCGCTGGGCGTCTCGGAGGGCGGCAACTCCACCGAGATCATCAACAACAAGGTCAACGCCACCAACATCATGTACGCGTTCCACTTCTACGCCGCGTCGCACAAGGACAACTACCGCGCCGAGGTCGAGCGGGCCGCCGCCGCGCTGCCGATCTTCGTCACCGAGTTCGGCACGGTCACCTACACCGGCGGCGGCGCGGTCGACCAGTCCAGCAGCACCGCCTGGCTGGACATGCTGGACCGGCTGAAGATCGGCTACGCGAACTGGACCTACTCCGACGCGAGCGAGGGCAGTGCCGCGTTCAAGCCGGGCACCTGCAACGGCAGCCAGTACGCGGGCACCTCGGTGCTGACCGAGTCCGGCAACTTCATGCGCAGCCGGATCCGGACCGCCGACAACTTCCCGACCAGCTGACCCGCCCCTGAACAGCGGCGCGGCCCCCTTCGTGCCCGGCGAAGGGGGCCGCGCCGTGTCGTGTCGGGTTGTCGAGGCTGGCGCCGGACGCGTACTGTCGTCTGCCGCTGGGAAACACGACGGGTGTGCGCGTCGTTGCGTCACCAGAGGCCAATTCAACCGTGAGGAGCTGGTATGGGCGAGCGCGTGCTGCGGGGAAGCCGACTGGGCGCCGTCAGCTACGAGTCTGACCGCAACACCGAGTTCGCGCCCCGGCAGACCCGTGAGTTCTCCTGCGTCAACGGACACCGCTTCGAGGTGCCGTTCGCCGTGGACGCCGAGGTGCCCTCGACGTGGGAGTGCAAGTTCGACGGCGCGGTGGCGCGGCTGGTCGACGGCACCGAGCCGGAGCAGAAGAAGGTCAAGCCCCCGCGTACGCACTGGGACATGCTGCTGGAGCGCCGCTCCATCGAGGAGCTCGAGGAGATCCTGAACGAGCGCCTGGCCGAGGTGCGCACCAAGCGCGGCCGCTGATCCCGGATACCGCCGACGCCGGCGCAGGTCCTGCGGGACCGCGCCGGCTTTCGCGTGTCCGCCGCACGACGCGACCGGCGGTGCCGCTCGGGTAGCGTCCACCCGCATGTACACGCTGCGGCGGCTGACCGCCGAACACGCCCCGGCGCTGCTGGCCTTCGAGACGGCCAACCGGGCCTGGTTCGCCCGGACCATCCCCGACCGGGGCGAGGACTACTTCACGCACTTCGCGCAGCGGCACACCGCGATCCTCGCCGAGCAGGCGGCCGGGCTGCACCACTTCCACGTGGTCGTCGACCCGGCCGGTGAGATCGCGGGCCGGGTCAACCTCGTCGACGTCGCCGACGGCAGCGCGGAGCTCGGCTACCGGATCGCCGCGAGCGCCGCCGGCCGGGGACTGGCCACGGCGATGGTGGCGCAGGTCTGCGCGCTGGCCGCGAACGCGTACGGGCTGACCGGGCTCACCGCCGTGACCACCCTCGACAACCCCGCCTCGGCCGCGGTGCTCCGGCGCAACGGGTTCACCGTCGACGGCCCGATCACGCTCGGTGATCGGCCGGGCGAGCGGTACGTCCGTGACCTGGTGAATCCGGCAGAGTGAGGGTCCGATAGCGCTGCGCGGTCACGTACCGCGACCTCGAAGACTTTCCCGCGCCGCCGCATCGCGGTAATCTGCCAGGCGGCCGCGCCCGTGCAGAGTCCCCCTCACCCCTGGCGGCCGCCGCTGCGCGCCCCGGCTCCTGCGCGGCGGACGACGGAAGGATCCAGTACGTGCCCACCCCGGTGCGCAGCCCCCGCCCCGCGTCCCTGTTCGCCCTGCTCGTGGCCGCCGTGCTGCTGATCACCGGCTTCGGGACGTCCGCCTACGCCGAGCCCAACGAGATCCCGTCGACCAAGGTCGGCCAGGCGCGCCAGGCGCTGGAGAGCGCCGCCGGGCAGTATCTGGAGGCCGAGGCGGCGCTGGCGAAGGCCAAAAAAGAGCAGAGCACCATGAACCAGACGCTGCTCGCGGCGGAGAACCGGTACACCCGCGTGCGGACCAGCGTGGCCAAGTACGCCGCCGAGGCGTACAAGTCGGGGCGTCTGGGCGTCGTCGGCGTCATGCTGAACGCGAACTCGCCCGACGAGTTCCTGACCCGCTCCGCCGCGCTGGAGAAGATGACCGCCCGCGACGAGGCCCGCATCAGCGAACTGGTCCAGGTCAAGGCCGAGATCTCCGCCGCCAAGGCGGCTGTGGACGCCTCCGTCAAGGAGCAGGCCAAGCACCTGGGCGAGATGGCGAAGCTGCGCAAGGCCGCCGACAAGGCGCTCAGCGCGCTGGGCGGCGGGGCCACCCTCGGCTGGGTCGACCCGGACTCGCCGCTGGCCATTCCTGCCAAACGCAACGCGGACGGCACCTGGCCCAAGGAGATCTGCAGCATCAACGACCCCACCCGGCCGTCGTCGAGCGCGTGCATCACCCCGCGCACCCTGCACGCCTACGAGCAGGCACGCGAGGACGGGTTCAAGCGCTACACCTCGTGCTGGCGACCCGGCGACATGTACGAGCACCCCAAGGGCCGGGCCTGCGACTTCTCGGCCGCGGCGGGCGGCTTCGGCGGCACGGCCGCGGGCGGCGACCGCACCTACGGCAACAAGCTCGCCGCATACTTCGTCAAGAACGCCAGGGCGCTGGGAGTCATGTACGTCATCTGGTTCTGCCAGGTGTGGACCGCCACCGGCGGCGGCTGGCACCGGTACTCCCCGACCGGGGCGAAGTGCGGGGACTCGCCGTCGGCCGACCACACCGACCACGTGCACCTGTCGGTCTACTAGCTCACGCGCCGGTCTGCCCGTCGAGGCTTTCGCGCAGCAGGTCGAGGTGGCCGCAGTGGCGTGCGGTCTCCTCGATCATGTGCGCGTACGCGTACCGCAGGCTGAAGGTGTTGCCCTCGGCCTTCGCCCGCTCGTCGAGCCCGGCGTCGCGTACCGCCTGCCGGGACCGCTCGCACTCGGCGAGGTAGCCCGCCACGATCCCGGCGAGCGTCTCTCCGTGCCGGACCGGGAACGCCCCGTCGGGCTCCTGCTCGGTCCAGGGCCAGGGCACGTCCAGCCCGGCGAAGTCGATGCTGAACCAGAACCGCTCCACCCCCGTCAGGTGGCGCACCAGCCCCGCCGGGGTCAGCGCGGACGGCTGCACCGGTCGGCTGAACGCCTGCTCGTCGGTCAGCCCGGCGACCTTGTTCACCACGGTCGCGCGCAGGAAGTCCAGCAACCCGGCCAGGGTCTCGCGCTCCGTGCCGTCTTCCGGCGGCCGGACTCGCGACACCACCGCCACCTCATCGATCGTCATCGCGACAGGGTATGGCGGGACACCGACACCGGCGGCCCCGCCGCCGCCCGGAACGATCCGCCGACGCAACGTCACCACGGCGATCTGATCCTCGTCACGCGAACGGACGGGCCGCTCGCGTGGACAGAATTTCTCGCGTTGGGTGTAATGGCGCGACGGGTGGCGGGACTTATCAGCGACACACCGCTACCTCGGGAGGCAGTCATGCGGTCAGACACGTCCCTCGCCAGGGCCGCCGCGGCAGGCGACCGTGAGGCGTTCGACCGGCTCTACCGCCTGTACCGGCCGGGCCTGCTCGGCTTCGTGTTCCGGCAGGTAGGCGACCGGCACACCGCCGAGGACGTGGTCCAGGAGACGTTCCTGGTGGCCTGGCGCGACCTGGCCAAGCTGCGCGATCCCGACGTGATCCGGACCTGGCTGTTCTCCATCGCGTACCGCCGGGCCATGTCGGTCGCGGCCCGGGTGGCTCCCGCGCCGCTGCCCGATCCGGCGCTGCTGGTCGACGACGCCCCCGGCCGCCACCCGGAGCAGGCCGCCGAGCAGCGGGAGGCGTACGAACTGGTCTGGGCCGCCGCCCACGGACTCGAACCGCGCCAGCGTGCGGTCCTGGAACTCAACGTGCGCTGGGACCTGTCGACCCGCGAGATCGGCGAAGTCCTCGGCGTCGGCACCGCCCACGCGGCGGTGCTGGTGCACCGGTCCCGTGCCGCGCTGGGCAGCGCGGTGCGCACCGTGCTCATCGCCCGCCGCCACGGCCGCTGCGCCGGGCTCGACGCCATCGTGCACGGCCGCAGGCGGCTGACCTCCCGCGAACGCTCCCAGGTCGACCGGCACGTACGCGGCTGCGACCAGTGCAGCCGCCTGTCCGCCCGCAACGGCGCGTACGCGGTGTTCGCCGCGCTGCTGGCGCTGACCGACGGCCCCGTGCCGGGCGGCTCGGCGCAGCAGAGCCCGGCCGCCGCGATCGCCGCCGCGGGTGGGCGCGGCCTGCGCCTGCCCGGCAAGCTGGCCCTCGGCTCGGCAGCCACCGTGCTGGCCGCGACCGGCGTGTACGCGCTGGTCCCCGTCATCGACCACAGCCCCGGCGCGGACCGGCCGGGCGCCGCCGCTGTCGCCGCCGCGGCGGGTGCCGCCTCGGGCTCCGCCTCCCCGTCGGGCGCCGTGCCGGCCTCGGCCTCGCCCTCGACCGCCCCGGTCAGCCCGTCGGCCGCGCCGTCGCCGTCGCCCACCGCGTCGGTGCGGCCCAGCCCCACCAAGGCCGCCCCGGCGACGCTGGAGGCCCAGATGCTGGCCCTGGTCAACCAGGCCCGCAAGAGCGCCGGATGCGGCGCGCTGCGCGCCGAGCCGAAGCTGGACAAGGCCTCCCGCCTGCACAGCGCCGACATGGTCAAGCGCGACTACTTCTCGCACACCACCCCGGACGGGGTCACCCCGTGGGACCGGGCCAAGGCCGCCGGTTACACCCAGCCGTCGGCGGAGAACATCGCGGCGGGCAACGCCACCGCCAAGGCCAGCATGAACCAGTGGATGAACTCGCCCGGCCACAAGGCGAACATCCTGAACTGCTCGTACAAGGCCATGGGTGTCGGCCGGGCCACCGGCGGCGGCTACCGCTACTACTGGACCCAGATGTTCGGCTTCCGCTGATCCTCTGCTCGCGCGCCGCGACACGGCCACGGTGACCTACGCCGCATCGTGGCGGGCCGTGCTGCCCGGCCGCCTAGGCTCTCGTCATCGGATCATGATGAACCGGGTGGCGGCGACCTGTCGGCGGCGACCGGCCCGGGGAAGGCGTGGCAAGGATGCAGACGACACTGACCGTCGCCGAGGGCGTGGCGGTGCTGCTGGCGGGCATGGCCGCGGGCGGCATCAACGCGGTGGTGGGCTCCGGCACGCTGGTGACCTTCCCGGTGCTGCTGGCCCTGGGCTACCCGCCGGTCGTCGCGAACGTCTCCAACACGGTCGGCCTGGTGCCCGGTTCACTCTCCGGGGCGTACGCCTACCGCAAGGAGCTCGCCGGGCAGCGCCCGCTGCTGCTGCGCCTGGGCACCGCCTCCGCGCTGGGCGCGCTGCTGGGCGCGGTGCTGCTGCTGTGGCTGCCGCCGGGCGCGTTCAAGGCGATCGTGCCGGTGCTGATCGGACTGGCCCTGGTGCTGGTGATCCTGCAGCCGAGGCTGGCCAGGTCGCTGGCTACGCGCCGCCCCGAGCGGGACCGGCATGTGGGCCCGCTGCTGCTGCTCGGCGTCTTCGGTGCGGGCGTGTACGGCGGCTACTTCGGCGCGGCCCAGGGCGTGCTGCTGCTGGGGCTGCTCGGCGTGCTGCTGTCCACCGACCTGCAGTGGGTCAACGGCATCAAGAACCTGCTGGCCGCGCTGGTCAACGGCGTCGCTGCGGTGCTGTTCATCGCCCTGGGCATGGTCTCCTGGCAGCCCGCGCTGCTCATCGCCGCGGGTTCGGTCGTCGGCGGCCTCATCGGCGGCCGCTGGGGCCGCCGCCTACCCCCCGCCGCCCTGCGCACCCTGATCGTCATCATCGGCCTAGCCGCCATGCTCCAACTCCTCACCTAGTCCGAAAACTTGAGGGTGAGTGGGCAGGCGGCAGCGTCTCGGCGTAGCGCAGCGGAGCCGGGACAGGGTTTGTCGTTGTATCGCGGTCAGGCGGCTGCCGGTTCGATGGTGACCTTGTAGCCG
>NZ_JAAOTJ010000014.1 GCF_011297335.1 Catellatospora methionotrophica
GACCCGAAACGGCGATCATCGCGAGGCGAGGGCGGGGGCGGGGGCGGGGGCGGGGGATAGCGGGGTTCAGGGGCGGGTGACGGTCAGGGTGGAGACGCCCGCGACGGCGTCGACGTCGTAGCGGTCGGCGGCGCTGTCCCAGCCGGGCGGGGCGAACACGGTGCCGCCGGCGATCCCCGAACGGCGGTTGCCGTCGACGGTGACGTTCGCCGCGCCGCCGCCCGCGGTGACCCGCACCGGAATCCCTTCCGGGGCGCGTACCAGCAGCTCGCTCGCACCGCCCGCCATCCGGACCGTCACCGGGCCCTCGGGCTTGGGCAGGATCGTCTCGATGCGGCTCGAACCGGCGGTGAAGTCCAGCCCGGCGACCCGGCCGCCACCGAGGTCGACCAGGGTCTCGTTGGCGCCGCCGGAGAAGCGCAGATCCCAGCGCACCCGCCGGTCGAGCAGGATCTCGACCGCCGCCGGGCCGTTGTCGCCGGTGCTACGCAGGTGCAGCTGGAAGCGGCCGCCCGACTCCACCACATCGGGGGCGATGCCCGAGTTGTCCGGGGTGCTGATCCGGTACAGGTCGTCACCCAGGTCCGCGGCGCGCACGGCCAGTGTGGTCGCGCCGCTGACCACGGTCAGCGAGGCGGCATCGCGGTCACCCCGGGCGGCCGAGACCAGGTGCGTCTGCCCGAGGCCGTCGCGGCCGTGCTCAGGGCCGTCGTCGTCGTGCCAGGGGGCGCAGCCGGTCGCCAGCAGGGTCAACGTCAGTCCGGCCAGGACGGTGCGTGCTCTCATGATCAGCCGATACCCGGCCGGACGGGCGGCTACACGGCGACGCGACCGGGCGTTTGCCCGCCGAGCGGCGCGCGCCCCGTGGGCGATGGCAGCATGAGGGCATGACGCACCTGCCCACCCCTTACGTGTCGGTCGATGTCGACGTGCTGGACCGCGGCATCGCCCGGATGGCGGCCTTCACCCGCGAACGCGACCTCGCACTGCGCCCCCACGCCAAGACGCACAAGTGCCTGGAGATCGCCCGGAGGCAGCTCGCGGCCGGGGCAGTGGGGCTGACCGTGGCGACCGTCGCCGAGGCCGAGGTGTTCAGCGCGGGCGGCTGCGAGGACCTGTTCATCGCGTACCCGCTGTGGGTGGACCAGGCGCGGGGGGCGCGGCTGCGCGAGGTCGCGGCGCGGGCCGCCGTGCGCGTCGGGGTCGACTCCGCCGAGAGCGCCCAGGCGCTGGCCAGGCACGCCGGGCGCGACATCGAGGTGATGGTCGAGATCGACAGCGGCCACCACCGCAGCGGCGTACGTCCCGCCGACGCCGCCACGGTCGCCCTGGCCGCCGACAAGGCCGGACTGCGGGTACGCGGCGTGTTCACGTTCCCGGGCCACGGCTACGGCCCGGCGCTCGCCGAGGGCGTCGCCGCCGAGGAGGCCGTGGCACTGGTCGAGGCCGCCGACGCGCTGCGGGCAGCCGGGTTCGAACCCGACGTGATCAGCGGCGGGTCGACGCCCACGGCCGCGTGGAGCCACGTCGCGGCGCTCAACGAGATCCGGCCCGGGGTGTACGTCTTCAACGACGCCCAGCAGGTCGAACTCGGCGTATGCGACTTCGGGGACGTGTCGCTGGCCGTGGTGGCGACCGTCGTCAGCCGGTCCGCCGACCACGTGATCCTCGACGCGGGCGGCAAGGTGCTCGGTGCCGACCGGTCCGCCTGGGCGACCGGGCACGGCCGCCTGCCCGACCTGCCGGACGCCCGCATCACCGCCCTGTCCGAACACCACGCCACGGTGACCGTGCCGCCCGGCGCCGAACTGCCCGAGCGCGGCTCCCGGCTGCGCGTCGTGCCGAACCACGTGTGCGCGACCGTCAACCTCGCCGACGAGCTGATCGTCGTCTCCGGCGGCGAGGTCGTCGACCGCTGGGCGGTCGCCGCGCGGGGAGCCAACACCTGAGGCAACCTCGGTCATCCGATTCGCCCACCTGCTAGGCCCGGCGGGGCGACTTCCGATGATCCTGCCCGAACGGCTGTGCCGCCGGTGATGTCCTCTTCCTACACTCCGCCACATGATCAATCGGATCTCGGAAGAGGACGCACCGTGCTGAGCCGACTGCGCAAGCGTTTGGGCTGGTGGTCGGTGCTGGCGGAGATCACTGTCGCGGTGAGCGTGCTACACCTGCTCGGGTTGCTGGGCATCGCGCTGCTCGGCGAGGGCACCCCGCGACGGCTGGACGAACGCTTCATCGCCGTCGCGTGGGTGGCCATCGCCGTGATCGCCACGGTAGTCAGCTGGTCGCAGCGGCTGAAGCGGCGAGATGCCATGTGGTACGCCCCGGGCTGGCGGAACTTCGCCCCGCGCTGGCTGCGGTTCGCCGACGCGGTGGCCGATGTCCTGTGGGCGGCCACCTTCTTCACGACACTGCTGATCGCGACCGCCGGGCACGTGAGCGCGAGCACGGCGGCCGTGCTGTTTGCGCTGTCGTTCCTGCCCGTGTCCGTCGTGGCGCAACTCGGGACGCGGTACGAGGACCCACCTGCCCCTCGGCACCCGTGAAGTAGACGGGGGATCGCCTGATCGAAAAGGCCGGACGGGCCTGCTGCCCGTCCGGCCCTTTCTCGCGCCGCGATGAAGAAATCTTTTCTTGAAATCGATTCCACGGGTTGATAGTTTCAACGAGTTCGATCGACGTGTGTGGATCACGTGCGTGCCATGGCGGACGCCGTGGCCCTGATCGCCCGCGCGGCGACGCGTCGCATCCCTCCACACCCCCTGAGGACGTGATCGTGCACCCCCCATCGGCACGTTTGCTGGCCCGCGCCCTGGTCGGGCTTCTCGCCCTGGCCTCGGTCGTCGTCGCCCCCACCGCGGCGTTCGCCGCGCCCAACTTCAAGGCCCCGTTCCCGTGCGGGCAGCGCTGGACCTACAGCCACCACAGTGCCGAGGTCCGCCAGGCCCTCGACTTCGTACGCGCCGACGGCGGCGTCACCGGCGGCACTCCGGTCATGGCCTCCGCCGCCGGTACGGCATACCGGTTCTCGCAGCCCAGCGGGGCCGGGAACTACATCGCCATCGAGCACGGCGGCGGCTGGAAGACCTACTACTTCCACCTGACCTCCTACTCGGTGCCCGACGGCGCGGTCGTGCAGCAGGGCCAGCAGATCGGGATCACCGGCACGACCGGCAACTCGTCGGGCCCGCACATCCACTACGAGCAGTTGCTCAACGGCGTCGGGCAGGTCATCGCCATCAACGGGGTGTCGCTGGCCCCGTATCCCGGCTCCTACAACCAGCGCTACCTGACCAGCGACAACTGCGGCGGCGCACCGGCGGGCGCGAAGTACTACGCGGGTTCGCCGACGGACTTCTCCGGTGACGGCAAGGACGACATCGTCGCGTTCACGCACGGCACCCTGGCTGATGTGTACGTGTCGCCGTCGACGGGCAGTGGTTTCGCGGGCACGTCGGTGAAGTGGAACGACTTCTTCGCCCTGACCGGGGAGACGCCGCTGACCGGTGACTTCAACGGTGACGGCAAGGACGACATCGTCGCGTTCACCCACGGCACGACCGGCACGGCGGCAGGTGACGTGTACGTGGCGCTGTCCAACGGGTCGGGGTTCCTGGGGGCGTCGAAGTGGCATGACTGGTTCGCCCCTGGTGCGGAGGTCCCGGCGGTCGGTGACGTCAACGGTGACGGCAGGGACGACATCGTGACGTTCACCCACGACACCAACGGTGACGTGTACGTGGCCCTGTCGAATGGTTCGTCGTTCGGGGCGGGCGTGAAGTGGCACGAGTTCTTCTCCCCGGCCAACGAGTTTCCGGCGCTGGGCGATGTCAACGGTGACGGTAAGGATGACCTGATCACGTTCACGCAGGGTCCGGCGAGTGCGGCGGATGTGATCGTGGGTCTGTCGAACGGCAGCTCGTTCGGGCCGGGTCTGAAGTGGCACGACCTGTTCGCGGTCGGGGCGGAGCAGCCGCGGGTCGGTGACGTCAACGGTGACGGTAAGGACGACATCGTGACGTTCACGTGCAACGCCGACGCTGATGTGTATGCGGCGGTGTCGAACGGTTCGGCGTTCGTGGGTACGACGGTGAAGTGGAACGACTTCTTCTGTACGGCGGGGGAGTTCCCGTTCCTGGGTGACTTCAACGGTGACGGTAAGGACGACATCGTCGTGTTCACGAAGGGTTCGCTCAACGACGTGTACGTGGGTCTGTCCACCGGGACCGGGTTCCTGGGCGGGGCGAAGTGGCACGACTTCTTCGGCCTCAACGGCGAGACGACGCTGTAACCGCGACGCATGAAGAAGGGCCGCCTCCGCACCACCGGAGGCGGCCCTTCCGCTTTCGCTCAGGACAGGATCAGACCCGGCCTGGGCAGGTCGGTGGCCGTGGCGAAGCTGTCGTGCCACTTCCAGCCGTTCTGGACGAAGCGCCCACCATCGGACAGCGACACGTACACATCGGCAGCGCTGCCGCCGGTGTAGGTGACCACGTCGGCCCGGCCCTCGCCGTCGAAGTCGCCCACGCCGGGCGTCTCCGCGCCGATCGCGAAGTTGTCGTGCCACTTCCACCCGGTCTGCACGAACCGGCCGCCGTCGGACAGTGACACGAACACGTCCGCGGTGCTGCCCCGGCTGAACGAGACCACGTCGTCGCGCCCGTCGCCGTCGACGTCGGCCAGCGCGGGCAGGTCGGTGCCCGCCGCCACCTGGTCGTGCCACTTCCAGGCGTTCTGCACGAACCGGGTGCCGTCCGACAGCGCCACGAACGCGTCGGCCGCGCTGCCGCCGGTGAACGTGACGATGTCGTCGCGCCCGTCGCCGTCGACGTCGCCGAGCACCGGTGTCTCGGTGCCGAACGCGAACGTCTCGTGCCACTTGACGCCCGGCCCGAACCCGCTGCCGGTGGACAGGGCGACGTACACGTCGCCGGTCCCGCCGCGGGTGAACGTGACGATGTCGGCCCGGCCGTCGCCGTCGACGTCGCCGACCGCGGGGACCTCCGTGCCGACGGCGAAGAAGTCGTGCCACTTCGCGGCCGCCCCGAACGAGGACCCGTTCGACAGGGCCACGTACACGTCGGCGAGGTCGCCGCGGGTGAACGTGATCAGGTCGGCCCGGCCGTCGCCGTTGACGTCGCCGGTCATGGGGACCTCGCCGGGCAGGCCGAAGAAGTCGTGCCACTTGGCGTTGCCGGTGAACGCCGAGCCGCTGGACAGCGCGGTGAACACGTCGTTGGTGTCGGCTCGGGTGAATCGCAGCGCGTCGTCGCGGCCGTCGCCGTTGACGTCGGCGACGGCCTTGACGCGGGTCGTCGCCGAGACCACCCCGGACGCGGGCCCGGCGTTGCCCGCCGCGTCGACCGCGACGACCCGGTAGTACCAGGCCTGCCTCGCGGGCAGCGGCCCGTGCCGGAACCCGGTCCCGGCCACCGTGCCCGCCAGGTTGGCGGCGGTGATCGCCACGTCGGAGCTGCGCGAGGCGTACACCCGGTAACCGGCCACGCCGACGTCGTCGGTGGCGGCGGCCCAGCTCAGGGCGAGGGCGTGCACGCGGCCGCCGCCGAGCGCGAGCCCGCTCACCTGACCCGGCGCGACCGTGTCGGCGAACGGGCTGACCACGCTGAGCGCCTCGTAACGGGACGCGGTCCAGGCCGGCGAACCGGCGACCGGGGTCAGCGTGACGGTGATCGCCGTCTTGCCCGCCGTCAGCGAGGCGGGCAGCGTGAACTCGTCGGCCAGCCACCGGTGTGTGCCGTTGCCCAGCGGCTGCAGCCAGGTCCCGGCCGACACGCCGTCGACCGTCACTGCCGCCTGCTGTCCGGGGGACTGCTGGTCGCCGGTGCGGCGCAGGCGTACACCCTGGTTGTCGGACGCGACCGCGAGCCGGAAGCCGACCGCCGTCCCACCGGCCCGCACCTGCCCTGACACCGTTGTCGGATCGTCGCCTTCGAACGCCGAGACCAGCGCGTACTGCGACGCCCCACTGTCGGTCCAGGCGTGCGCGGACCGGCTGGCCGCGTCGCCTGTCACCAGTGTGTCGGTGCGCCGCGACGCGGCGCTGGTCTGCGTGTACAGGTATGCCGTCGAGCCGTAGTCGGCGGGCATGTCGTTGCCGGGCCCGTGCTCGATGCCGAACCGCAGCGCCGTGGTGTACGCGACCGCGTCGCCGATCAGCAGCCGGTATGCCCCGTCGCACTCGTCGGCGCAGCCCGCCGCCCGGAACTGGTGGGCCGGATTGCCGGTGAACACCCCGCTGTACTCGCCCCGGTTGAAGTACCAGCCGGACTCGTAGAAGTCCTCGGTGCCGGTGCCGTACCACTGCGGGGTGGGCGAGCCGTCGACGTGGATACGCTCGTCGCCCTCCAGGTAGTTGCGGGTGTTGCCGCCGGTGATGTGCCCGCGCATGGTCTGGGTGACCCCGACCAGGCGGCCCCGGCCGGACTGGTCGGCCAGTGTCCAGTCCTGGCCCATGACGGTCTCGGCGCGTGCCGAGCGGGTGGTGAAGTAGCCCGCGTCGCCGGTGGCGGCCAGCAGGTCGGTCCACTGCGCTCCCGGCGCGGAGGTCACCTCGGCGCCGATCCCGGAGACGGTCTGCCCGGTGGTGTTGACCAGCTCGATCGTCGCGGTGCTGCGCAGCGGCATCGGCCACCAGGCGCTGTACCAGCCGCCCGCGGCGGTGTCCATCGCGAACATCAGTGAGCGCACGTGTTTCTCGGCCAGGCCCGAGCCGAAGAACTCGCCGATCGGCGAGTCGACGGTGCGCCGCCCGTCGAAGGTGATCCGCAGCCGCAGCCCGGCCAGCACCGCCGGGGTCGCCGACGCGTCGGGCACCCGCAGCCGCAGCGCCGTGATCAGCCGGGGGCCGGTCAGGTTCGCCACGGTGACCTGGCCGCCCGCCGGGGCCGACACGGTGGTGCTGCTGGTCGCCGCCCCGGTCTGGGTCGGTTTCGGATCGCGGGTGCCCGCGGCGCGCAGCAGCGTGATGACGTCGTTCGCCTTGTCCGCGGTGCTGAACGTGCTGATCCCGGCCGCGTCGGCGAACCTGCGGTAGCCCACGTGGTAGAAGAGCGGATTGTGCTGCGTCGTGATCTTCATCGAGGTCCGGTACGGCATCGGCACCTTGACGGTGACCCCGCCGGAGGTCTGGTCGGCGTTGGTGACCAGGGGGAAGCTGAACGGCGCGCCGAGGTTGCCGTTGACCAGGTTCTGCAACCCGGTGTCCACGACGGTCACCCCGTCCAGTTCGATGCGGATCCAGCCGGTCGCCGTGACGTTGCCCTCGTCACGGGTGAACCAGATCGACTGGACCTCGCCGGGGCCACGGTCCTCGGCCAGGACGCAGCCGCCGGACTGGCGCAGGCAGGAGTACGCCCCGCTGAAGCCGTCGTCGTTGGAGCCGTCCCGGCCGAAGCTGGAGAACTGCGCGGTACGGGTCCCGGCCGCCAGGTGCGGGAGCAGGTCCAGCCGCCGGTACGCGTCCCACCCGACGGGGCCCTTGTCCGCGATGGCGGCGACGCCGGGCGCGGCGGTGGGCGGTTTCGCCGCTGTCGGCGTCGAGGTGCTGGTCAGAGTGAGCGCAACGACTGCCGCGACGATCAGTGCGCGCAGGTGAGGAGGGTGCATTCCCGGAACGTATATTCGACATCCTTGAATGTCAATTAGTTCCAGAGCGCTGCTGTATCGCCGAGAAAAGTTTCATGCGGTTTCACGCGACGCGGCGCGCATCTGCCAGACCCGGGTCGCCACGGCGATCACGGCGAGCCAGGTCAGGCCCAGCGCCCAGCCGCCGAGCACGTCGCTGGGGTAGTGCACGCCGAGGTAGACCCGGGACAGTCCGACCAGGACCGTGCCCGCCGCGGCGGCGACCCATACCGTCGCCCACACGGTGCGGTTGCTCGTCAGCATGCACACCAGCCAGGCCAGCAGCGCGAACCCCACCAGCGAACTCGCGCTGTGCCCGGACGGGAACGAGTAACCGGCGGCGGTCACCACCTGGTCCGGCGGGTTCGGCCGGTCCCGGCCGATGATCTCCTTGATCGCGTACACGATCAGCTGCAGCACCCCCAGCGTCAGCACCCCGAGGACCACCGGATACCAGGAACGCGTACGCCACGCGACGGCCGCGACCGCGATCACGGCGGCCACGGTCAGCGCGACCGCGCTGCCCAGGTCGGTGATGGCGATCTGCAGGTGGGTGAGGCCCGGCGTGCGATGCCCGGCCAGCCACGCGACGGCCGGGCGGTCGATGACCGTCAGGTCGTCGTCGTCCACGACCGCGTCCAGCACCTCCACGAACACCGACGCGAGCGTGAACACCAGCGCCGCGCCGATGACCAGCAGCACGATCTCGGCCGCCACCCGCGCGGTCAGCCAGGACAGCGCGGCCCGCCCGTGCCGGTCCGACGCCTGCGTCCAGCGCCGCCCCGCGAGGTACCCGGCCGCCGGGCGCATCGCGCACACCACCGCGTACGCGGCCACCACCAGCACCGCCACCACACCCAGCCCGAGCAGCACGCTCCCGGTCATTCCCGCTCCTCTCGCGCAGCACGCCATTTGATCAGAGGACGCTGAACGAAAGCTGGCAACGGGCCGGCCTGTAGCGACTGTGTACCGCCGATGTAGGGGGCCTGCCTAGCCTCGCCACAGTCGATCACGACAGCCGGGCCGTGAGGCCTGCACACCGAGGGGGAGGACCGCGATGGTCACCAGAAGACGGCTGACAGGAGCCGCGCTCGCGTGCGCGCTGGCCGGACCGGTCGCCCTGTGGACGGCGGACGCCTCAGCCGCACTGCCCACCGCCGACATGGAAGCCGTCGTCAAGGCCGCGCAGATCGACCCGCGCCGCGCCGACTCGGCGATCACCCCCGGCAGCCGCGACAGCGTGCTGCTCGTGGAGAGCGCCCTGCAGGCCAAGGGGCTGCTCGCGGCGTCGTACGTCGACGGGCACTTCGGCACGAAGACCATCGACGCGTACGCCGCCTGGCAGCGCTCGCTGGGCTACACCGGCCTCGACGCCACCGGCCTGCCCGGCCCGACCTCGCTGACCCGGCTCGGCGAGCAGCGGTTCACCGTGGTCCGCCCGCTGTCGCCCGGCGCGGAGCTCACCTTCCGGGGCGTGCCGATCAACGCGCGTACCAAGGCCATGCTGCTCGAAGCCGAACGCCTGCTCGGCCGCCAGTTCACCATCACGCAGGGCTCGTACAGCGCGGGGGAGGACCCGACGTCGGCGGGCACCCACGACGGCGGCGGCGCGCTCGACCTGTCCGTCGACGGCCTGACCAGCACCCAGCGCACCTCGGCCGTACGGCGGCTGCGGCAGGTGGGTTTCGCCGCCTGGCTTCGCAATCCGTCCCAGGGCAACTGGCCGTACCACATCCACGCGGTGGCGCTGGCCGACACGGACCTGTCGACCCCGGCCCGCAACCAGGCGGGCGACTACTACCTCGGCCTCAACGGCCTGGCCAACCGTGGCCCCGACGACGGCCCCGTGGTCGACCCGAAGGTGACCTGGGAGCAGTACCAGCGGGCGTAGCCGTCAGCCGACCAGCACGTTGAGCTCAGACGCCGCGCTGATCAGCTGCTGGTGGTGCTCGGCGATGACCGGCAGGGCGTCCTTGGCGAGCTGCACGACCGCGGGGTCCTTGCCAGTGGCGATCTCGGCCTCGGTCGCCGCCATCGCCGCCTCGTGCGCCTTGAGCTGCGACGGGACCCACGCCTGATCGAACAGTGCGCCTTCGAGCAGCACCATCTTCTGGAAGTCGGCCTGCTGCTCGGTGTTCATCCGGGCGGGCAGCGCGACGCCCTGCTGCTGCGCCACGGACTGCAGGGCGTCGTCCAGCTTCTGGTGGTCGGCCTTGAACTCGGCGCCGAGCTGCACGACGATCACCGAAGCGCCCTGGTGGGTGGCCGCGAGGTTGTTGACCGCGATCTCGGACAGGTTCGCCTGGTGCGCGACGGCCAGGTACGCGGCGTCCTGCGGCGCGATCGGTGCCGCCGTGACCGGCGCGGCCGTGACCGGTCCCGCTGTCGCGAGCAGCGCGGCGGCCAGCGCGGCAGCCGGTAGGCAGATGTTTCGCAGGAACCTCATGGCCGTACCCCCGTACGCCGGGCACCGCGAGGGCGCGGTGCTGTGCCCTCCTGAGTTCCCACCCGGAGCTGAAACCCAAACAACGAGGCCTGCCCCACCTCGGCGAATACCACCACGAGGGGTGTAAGCGGGCAGACATCAGGGGCGGGTGCCGAGGACGACCTCGGCGAGCGCGGGCAGGGTGGCGCTGCCGGTCTCCAGGTAGCCGTCGTGGCCGCGCACACCATCGGTCGGCAGCGGCCGCGCGCCGAACTCCGCCGTACCGGGCCGGGTGCCGTGGCCCAGGCCCAGCACGCGTACGCCCGGCACCCGGCGGATCCAGTCGGTGGGGGCCTCCGCGGCCCAGACCCGAGCGCCAGTGCCCAGGTCGCTCACGTCGTCGTGGCCCATGCCGGGGCTGCCGATCGCGACCAGGTCACCGACCTGGGCCGGCAGGGCGCTCGCGGCCAGGCCCAGCACGGTCGAGCCGTAACTGTGCCCGACCAGCGTGATCGCCACCGCCGGACGCTCACCCGCCAGCCGCCCGACGAACCGGGTCAGCGCCGCCGCCCCGGCCGCCGCGCTGGACTCGGTGACCACGTCCAGGCCCCAGCCGCCGGGCGGGTCGTAGCCCAGCCAGGCCACCACCGCCACCCGGGCCTGCGGCGCCTGGCGTCGCAGCTCCGCGTACAGCTGCCGGGCCTGCACGCCGGGCGCGCGGCGCGCGACGCCGCCGAGCCCCCGGTCGAAGTCGGCCAGCACCGTGCCGACCCCCGGCACCAGGACCGCCACCCGGTCCGCGGTGGACAGATCACCCAGCACCTCGACGGCGTATCCGTCACCGGCCGGGTCGAACAGCAGGAACCGGCGGCCATGCGCGGCCCACCCGGCGAACGGCTCGCCGGCGGCGGTCATCGCGGACGCCGCCCGCGCGTAGTCGACGGTGTCGGGCAGTGGCGCTGCCGCGGGCGCGGCGACCAGTCCGAGGGCGAGCGCGCTGACGGTGCTGACGGACAGGAGTCGGGATCGCATGAGCGCCACGGTCTGCGCCCGGCCACCACGCGGGCGTCGCGCCACGGAGCCATTCCGCGCCCGCTACCGCCGTACTACTCGCCCGCGGCGACCAGACCGGACTCGTACGCCAGCACCACGGCCTGCGCCCGGTCGCGCAGGCCCAGCTTGCCCAGCACCCGGCTCACGTGGGTCTTGACCGTCTGCTCGGCGAGCACCAGCAGTTCCGCGATCTCCTGGTTGGACATGCCCCGGGCGATCAGCCGCAGCACCTCGGTCTCCCGCGCGGTCAGCCCGTTCAGCGACACCGGCCGGGGCCGGTCGGGTCGTGGCCGCGACGCGAACGCGGCGATCAGCCGCCGCGTCACCGACGGGGCCAGCAGCGCCTCCCCGCCCGCCACGACCCGCACCGCGTGGATCAGGTCGGCGGCCGGGGCGTCCTTGAGCAGGAAACCGCTGGCCCCGGCCCGCAGCGCCTCGTACACGTAGTCGTCGAGGTCGAACGTGGTCAGAATGATCACCTTGGGGCGCTCGCGACCGGCCAGCCGCCGGGTGGCCTCCAGCCCGTCCATCACCGGCATGCGCACGTCCATCAGCACCACGTCCGGGTCGAGGCGGCGGGCCGCGGCCACGCCCTCGGCCCCGTCCGCCGCGTCGCCGAGCACCACCAGGTCGGGCTGGGCGGCCAGCAGCGCCCCGAATCCCTGCCGCACCATGGCCTGGTCGTCGACGATCAGGACCTTGATCAATGCACTCCTCCGTCCGGCAGCAGCGCCGCCACCGCGAACCCGCCGTCACCGGTCGGCGCCGCGGTCAGTCCACCGTCCAGGATCGCGACCCGTTCCCGCATTCCGACCAGGCCGTGTCCGGCTCCGGGCGGCCGGGTCGGGCGCCCGGTCGGCCGCCCGTTGCGTACCGTGACCCGCAGGCCCTGCTCGTCGGTGGCCAGGGACACGTCGACGCGCGCGCCGGGCGCGTACCGGGTCGCGTTGGCCAGCGCCTCCTGCACGATGCGGTACGCCGTCAGGGCCGCCGCCTCGCCGACCGGCCGCAGCGGCAGCTCCATCGCCAGGTGCACGTCGACCCCGGCGGCCCGCGCGTCGTCGACCAGCGGGCCGAGTTCGGCCAGGCCCGGCTGCGGCGCGGTCAGGGCCGGGTCGTCGGCCTGGCGCAGCACCGACAGCAGGCGGCGCATGTCGTCCAGCGCGGTCCGCGCCGACGCGGCGATCTCGGTGAACTCGTCCTTGGCGGCACCGGTCAGTTCGGCGACGCGGTAGGGGGCGGTCTCGGCGCGTACCGCGATCATCGACATGGAGTGCGCGACGACGTCGTGCATCTCACGGGCGATACGGGTGCGTTCCTGCAGCACCGCGCGGCGGGCCTGCTCCAGCTCGCTGCGTTCGGCCTGCTCGGCCAGGGCGCGCTGGCTGCGGCGGCGGCGGCGGACCTGGTCACCGACCAGCATGATCGCGGCCAGCAGCACGGTCACCCCCCAGGCGTTGCCGGGGTTGCCGACGTACACCCACACCGGCAGCAGGCTGAGCAGCCAGCACCAGGCGCTGATCCCGGCGTCGGCGCGCAGGGCGACGAACCACAGCACCGCCAGCAGCGCCAGGATCTGCACCGGGTTCCACGGCCACGACTCCGTCGGGGCATACCCGGTCGTGCCGAACAGCAGCGCGGCATACCCGATCCGCCAGGCCAGCAGCGGCCGGTACGCCATCAGCGCGGCGGGCGCGGTCCCCGCCGTGGCCAGCGCGATCGACCAGCCGTAGGCGAGATTCCGATTGTCGGACAGGTACTCGAAGGCGGCGCTGGTGAGCCCGACCAGGGCCAGCAGCAGGACCGGCACCAGCACCGGCCGGACCCGGGCCCACCGCGGGCCCGCCGACGACGTCGGCGGGTAGTCCGCGCCGATCAGCAGCCGGCGCAGATCGCCCAGCACCTGCCCACCCGGTCGCCGCGTCACGCTGTCCACCGGCGGAAGACTACGGCGTGCCCCGCGTGGCGGTCGTCATACCCGGGAGCCATGCGCAGGTCATACCGGGGTAGCGGGACGCCCGTCGGTGGTTGTTCACCACGCGTTGTCCCGGTCGACTCCAGCCGGTCAGCCGTGCTCGATACCAAGACCACGTCATTTCTTGGTTTGGAGCCACGATGTCATTTCACACCCGGGTGTTCGCGGGAGCCGGTGCCGCCGGTCTCGTCGCGTCGCTCCTGCTCAGCGGACCCACCCAGGCCGCCGACACGCCGCAGACGTTCAATCGCATCGCCACCTTCCCGGTCTACCTGAACACCTCGGCCGCCGACGCCGCGTCGGCGGAGATCTCCGCGGTCAGCGCCGACGGCAAGACCGTGATCTACACCGACGCGTCCGGCGACCGGATCGGCTTCGTGAACATCGCCGACCCCGCTGCCCCCGCCCCGGCGGGCGTGCTCGGCCTGCCCGGCTCGCCGACCTCGGTCGCCGTGCTCGGCCAGTACGCCCTGGTCGCGGTCAGCACCGGCGCGGACCTCACCCACCCGGACGGCGAGTTGCTCGTCGTCGACGTGGCCTCCCGGTCGGTCAAGCGCAGCATCGACCTGGGCGGCCAGCCCGACTCGGTCGCGGTCTCGCCCGACGGCAGGTTCGTCGCGATCGCCATCGAGAACGAGCGCGACGAGGAGGTCGACGACGGCGAGATCCCGCAGGCACCCGCCGGGTGGCTGGCGGTCGTCGACGTCAAGCCCGCCGTGGCCGACTGGTCGCTGCGCACCGTCGGGCTGACCGGCCTCGCCGAGGTCGCGCCGACCGACCCCGAGCCCGAGTACGTCTCGATCAACAGCGCGGGCAAGGCGGTCGTCTCGCTGCAGGAGAACAACCACCTCGCCATCGTCGACCTGGCCGCAGGCAAGGTCGACAAGCACTTCACCGCCGGGCAGGTCACCGTTTCCGCCGTCGACACCGAAGACGACGACCGCATCGCGCTGACCGGCGCCATCACCGCCCGGCGCGAGCCCGACGGCGTCGTCTGGCTGGGCGCCGACCGGTTCGCCACCGCCAACGAGGGCGACTACGAGGGCGGCTCGCGCGGCTGGACCGTCTTCGACACCAGCGGCAAGGTCGTCTACGACGCGGGCAACAGCCTGGAGCACCTGGCCGTCACCCACGGCGTCTACCCCGACAAGCGTTCCGACGCCAAGGGCGTGGAACCGGAGAACGTGGCCACGGGCGTGTTCGGTGGCAGGCCGTACCTGTTCGTCAACGCCGAGCGCGGCAACTTCACCGCCGTGTACGAGGTCACCGACCCGGCCCGACCCAAGTTCGTGCAGATCATCCCGACCGCCAACGAGCCCGAGGGCGTCATCGCGGTGCCGTCACGGGGCCTGGTCGTGATCTCCAGCGAGCTCGACGACCCGGACAACGGGCTGCGCGGCGCGGTCACCATCGCGCGGTTCGGGCAGGCTCCGGCGTACCCGTCGCTGGTCTCGGCGAAGTCCGGCGGACTGCCGATCGCCTGGGGCGCGCTGTCCGGCCTCACCCCGGCCGCGGGCGAGCCCACCACACTGTGGGGCGTCAGCGACAGCGTGTACGCCCCGACGCGCCTGTTCGCGATCGACACCGCCGCGACCCCGGCCGTGATCACCAAGGACCTGACCGTCACCAAGGACGGCCAGGGCGTCGCCCTGGACGCCGAGGGCCTGGCCACCCGGCCCGGCGGCGGCTTCTGGCTGGCCGTCGAAGGCGCGAAGGGCCCGGAGAACAAGCTGGTGCGCATCGACGCAGCGGGCGCGGTGCAGCAGGAGGTGGCGCTGCCCGCCGACGTCACCGCCAAGCTCGGCAGCAACGGCCTGGAGGGCGTCGCGGTCACCGGCTCCGGCGCGACCGAGACCGTATGGGTCGCCGTGCAGCGCGAGCTGACCGGCGAGAAGGGCACCGCCCGCATCGGCCGCTACCGGGTCACCGAAGGCGACTGGGCCTGGCTGGGCTACCCGCTCGACGCCGCACCAACCGGCGCGTGGGTCGGCCTGTCCGAACTGGTGGCCCTCGACGCGGACACGTTCGCGGTGATCGAGCGCGACAACCAGCGCGGCGAGCTGGCCACGCTCAAGAAGGTGTACACGTTCGACGTGCCCGCCACGCTCGGCGCGCAGCTCACCCCGGTGACCAAGAAGCTCGCCGCCGACGTGCTGCCCGCGCTGCGGGCCGGTCACGGCTGGACCCAGGACAAGCTGGAGGGCCTGACCGTCGGCGGCGACGGGCAGGTGTACGCCGTCACCGACAACGACGGCATCGACGACGCCACCGGCGAGACCGTGTTCCTGCGCCTCGGCAAGGCGACCACCGTGTTCCCGGGCGTGTTCCCGCCCGCCGACGGCGGCGAGGGCGGCGGCCTGCCCGTCACCGGCGCCAAAGTCACCACGATCGTCGGCGTCGGCCTCCTGGTGCTGGCCCTGGGCGCGGGACTGTTCCGCCTGACCCGCCGCAAGCGCCCGGCGGCCTGAGGACAGAGGGGGCTGCGGTGTCTGGGTCCGCAGCCCACTACGGCCTCAGGCAGCCACTACCCGTGACAACAGCTGCCTACATCCGTCGATAAATTCGGGAGCAGTTCGCAGCCCCCTCACCCTCGGTCAGCGCACCTGCCGCCGCAGTACGAACTCCGCCACCACCAGGTTCGGCACCCAGCACAGGAACGGCACCCACGCGTACGCCGCCGTGAACGCGTCGTGCGGCGCTACTCCACCCCAGGCGACCATCGCCGGCATCAGCACGAGCAGCCACACCCGCAGCATCACCCCCGCGTACAGCAGCGCGAACGCGCGGACAGCCCAGCGCCGGTGCGCGGTGAAGTCCCGCCGCCGCGCGGCCAGCAGCGCCGCCGCCGCGAACCACAGCGACAGCACCGCGAGTCCACCGAACCCGGCCGTGCCGACCGCCCCGGCCTGGTTCATCGGCGCGAGCACCAGCCCTGCGGCGCTCCCGAGCAGCATCGCGGTCACGGCGACTCGGCCGACGACGCGGTGCACCCGGGGCAGCCGGGTCCGTACCCGCGCCGCGAACTGCAGCGGAGCCACCGCCAGCGCGGCTCCGCTGCCGACGATGTGGACATACAGCACGACGTGCACCCAGCCGGGGCGCTGCGCGTACGCGGCGGCCAGACCGGTGTCCTGGGCCGCGAGCCGGGTCAGGGAGGCGGTCAGGTAGGGCAGCGCCGCGAACGCGGCGACGGCCACCGCGCTCAGGGCGAACCACCAGAAGCCGATGACACGGCCCGTCCGGCGGCCGGTGGGCAGCCCGGTCGTCACCATGGGAACTCCTTCAGGTCGGCGGATCGAACGCGGTGAGCGTAGGCAGGCCCGCGACCGTGGTACGCCCCTCGGAGCAGGGGTTCGGCCTCCCTCCCGCGAGGGGTTTGTGCCCGCGTGCCTGCCGCGCGGCGCACCCGGTCGGGCAGGATGACCGCCATGGCCGTCACCCCCGCACCAGCCCGGCGGTTCACGACCGCCGACGTCGGACCGGCCGTGGGACTCGCGCTCGTCTCCATCCTGGCCGGACTGTTCATGCCGGTGAGCCCGCCGTACCGGCCCGCCGACGCGCTCGGGCTCGCCCTGGGGGCGCTCGCGCCACTGGCGCTGCTGTGGCGTCGCCGCGCGCCGCTGACCGTGCTCGCCGTCGCAGGGGCGCTGGTGCCGCTGACCGCCGCGCTCGGCTACGCGGTCACCACGGTCCAGTGGGCGGCGTGGATCGCCCTGTACACCTGCTTCGCGGGCAGCGGACACTGGCGGCGGCGGGCCGTGGCGGCCGCGCTGACCAGCCTGTCCGTCGGCGGGTTCGCGCTGGCCGACGGCGGCGCGATCGGCACCCTGGACTACTTCGGCATCGCGATGTGCTTCCTGATCGCGACCGTCGCCGGCGACGCCGCACGCAGCCGCCGGGCCGCCGCCGAGGCCGAGCGCCTGCGGGCGGCGGCCGTGGCCAGGGAACAGGCCGACGCGGCCGAGCGGATCCTGGCCCGCGAGCGGCACCGCCTGGCCGGGGAACTGCACGACGCGCTCGGGCACGCCGTCAACGTGATGGTGATGCAGGCCGGGGTGGGCAGGCGGGTGTTCGCTGACAACCCGGAGTTCGCCGCGGAGGCGCTGGGGCACATCGAGAACGTCGGCCGCGACGCCCTCGGTGAACTGGACCGCCTGCTGCGGGTGCTGCACCCCGACCGCGACGGCGAACCCGCGACGCCCGAACCCGCGCTGACCGACCTCGCCGACCTCGCGAACCGGGTGCGGGCCGCCGGACGCGAGCTGGTGCTCAACCCGGCGGCCGTGTCGCTGTCGCCCAGCGGCGAGCGCGCGCTGTTCCGCATCGCGCAGGAGGCCGTCACCAACGCGCTGCGCCACACCGTCACTGGGCGCATCACCGTCGACATCGGGCAGACCGCCGACACCGTGGTACTGGAGGTCGTCAACGAGACACCGCCGCTGCCCGCCCCGACCGGAGGCCGGGGCCTGGTCAACATGCGCGAACGCGCCCGGCTCGAGGGCGGCCTGCTTGAGGCCGGACCCGTCGACGGCGGTTTCCGGGTGCGGGCCGCGCTGCCCGCGGCAGCGGCGGTGCGGCCGTGATCCGGGTACTGCTGGCCGACGACGACGCCCTGGTGCGCGGCGGGCTGCGGGCGCTGCTGGCCGCGGAACCCGGGATCGTGGTGGTCGGTGAGGCGGCCGACGGGCGCGAGGCCGTGGCCGTGGCGCGGGCGCAGCGACCCGACGTCGTCGTGCTCGACATCCGGATGCCGGTGCGGGACGGCACGTCGGCGGGCCGCGAGATCGTGTCCTGGCCCCCGCCGCGCCCCCGGGTGCTGGTGCTGACCACCTTCGACCACGACGAGGTCGTCGACGACGCCATCGCCGCCGGAGTGGACGGGTTCCTGCTCAAGCGCGCCACGCCGGAGCAGTTGGTGGCCGGGATACGCACGGTCGCGGCCGGGGACGCGCTGATCGCGCCCGCGGTCACCCGCCGCCTGATGCAGGCCGCCGCCCGGCGCCCGCCCGCCGACCCCGCCGCGGTCTCGGCCGCCCGGCTCACCGAGCGGGAGGCGGAGGTGCTGCTGGCGCTGGCGGCGGGCAAGTCGAACGCCGAGATCGCGCGGGCGATGTTCATCTCGCTGGAGACGGTGAAAAGCCACGTCAAGAGCCTGCTCGGCAAGGTGGGAGCCCGCGACCGGACCCAGGCGGTGGTCTGGGCGTACCGCACGGGCTTCACCCGCTGACCCCGGTCAGGAGTCACGCAGCATCGCATCGGTGATCCGCGGCGCGAGCCGGTGGATCACCCGGAAGGGCCGCGCCCGGCCCACGGGTATGACCGGCACGCGCCTGGCGATCCCGGTCAGGATCTGCCGTGCGGCCTGCTCGGCGGGCATCGCGCCGTCGTCGCGGCCGGCCGTCATCGGCGTGGCGACCAGCGGCATCAGTGCCTCCTGCACGGTCACCGCGGCGTCGGCGTCCTGCCACTGGTAACGCAGCGCCCGCAGGAACACCCCCAGCCCCGCCTTGCTGGCGCAGTACACCGGGGCGGACTTCTTCGGCGAGTAGGCCAGCGCCGAGGTGAGCGCGGTGAACACACCGCCCGACCGGCGCAGGTGTGGCCAGGCCGCGGCGGCCAGCACGACCGGCCCGACGAGGTTCGTGTGCACCTCGGTGAGCGCGGCCGCGCTGTCGGCGGCGGTCCACCCGCCGGTGAACGACTGCCGGTGCTGCACGGCGGCGTTGGCGACGACGAGGTCGAGCCCGCCGAGCGCGACGACCGTGTCGGCGACCAGGGCCGCGGTGCTCCCGGGGTCTGCCAGGTCGGTGATCCAGCCGGTGACGCCGCGTTGCCGGGTCGTCTCGGCGAGCCGGTCGGGGTCGCGGCCGCAGGTCGCCACGAGGGCGCCCTGTTCGGCGAGCAGGCAGACCAGGTGCGCGCCGATGCCGCTGGTGCCGCCGGTGACGAGGACGCGGGTGGGATGGAAGGACATGCCTGAAGGCTGGCCGAGCACCCGGCCGGGACGCTTGTACGATCCCGCCATGCAGGTCCTGGTTCCCGCGCACGAGCGCACCGTGCATCCAGACCTGGCCCGCGCGGCGCTGCTCGGCGTACGGCGGCACGGCCCGTCCCCGGCCGCCGACGCGGTGGCCCGCCGGCAGGCGGAGCCGGTGCCGGAGCGGCTGCATCACGCGCTGCTGGCGGAGCTGGCGGGGCACGGGTGGCAGGCGCTGCGCGAGGCGGCCGCGCATCTGCTGGACCGTCCCCGCGAGGGAGAACTCGCGGAGATCATCGAGCGCGGCTCGCTGCCGGACCTGGCCGACCGGCTGCCAGAGCTGCAGCTGAGCTACCACGTGGGCCACACCACACGGCTGCGGCTCGAACCGGGCCGGCTCGTCGTGTCGCACGGGGCACTGCTGGGCGGCCCGCCAGCACCGGCGGAGAGCCTGTTCACGGCCGCGATTCACGACGTGCTGGTGACCGCCTGCCTGGGCAGGCGACCCGCAGTGACGGTGCGGTTCGCCGACGGCAGGACGCTGACCGGCGAGCGTCCGGTGGAGCTGAGGCTGACCGGCCGGAGCAGGGTCATCGGCTGGACCCTCGACCTGGCGGCGCTGCGGGGACCCGCCCCGTCGGCGGTGGCGGCGGTGCGTGAGCTGATCGCCGCGGACCCGGCCCGGCGCTGGCGGCTCGACACGATGGCGGTGCACCTCGGCTACTCGACCCGCACCCTGCAGCGCTGTCTGGGGCAGCAGGGCACGGGCTTCCGGGAACTGCTGACCGCCACCCGGCTGGGCCTGGCCGGGGGACTGGTGCGGCGGACGGATCTGGGGCTCGCAGAGGTCGCCGCGGCCTGCGGATTCACCGATCACGCGCATCTGACCCGATGCTTCACCGCGCGGCACGGGCAGCCCCCGTCGTTCATACGCGGCCAGCTCGCCGAGCACGCAGCGTAGTCGTCTGATCTCGATTGGTTAACAGCGGGCGATGGTGGCTCACAGTGCCTGCCGATTTCTTGGCGACAAGCCCCCTGAGCTGGCAACCTTGCCGCGTGCAAGCAGAGCAGCTGGCCGACTTCACCTGGGCCTTCGACGTCGTACACCCGGACGCCGAGCGGCGGCGGGCCGCCATCGAGCGGGAGCGGGGCTACCAAGACGACTGGGCGCGCCTGCACTCCTGGTCGCGCATCGTGCGTCCGCGCACCGGCGACGCCGATTCCCTCGACCCGCGCCTGGTCGCCGAGCACGACCAGACCGAGGCCGCCAAGCGGGACGTGCACGACCGCATGTTCGCCGCCCCGATCTGGCACTACCTGTCCGCACCGACACCGGGCGAGCGCACCCCCTTCGCCCGGTTCGCCGTGCTCTACCTGCGCTGGGAGACCGAGTACCCGCAGGAGTGGGCCGAGCACGCCCGCAGCTGGCAGGCCAAGCGGCACATCCTGCGTACCCTCGCCGCCGACGGTCCGACCCTGGACACCCATGCCGAGCTGCTGGGCCTGCTCGCCGCGGCGATCGGCCGCGAGCACCGCTGCGAGGACCTCGGTTACCTCAAGATCGCCCGCACGCTGCACGAACCCATGGTTCGCATGATCATCGAATCAGCCGAACGGAGCCTGGACGGCCTGGTCCGGCTGCGCGCCGGTTACCTGCGCTGGGCGCTGGACAACCCGACCGCCCCGGTCACCCCCGCCTCCTGGCGGCGCTGGCTGCGCCGCTGATCTGACCGTGCGCGTCTGACGCGCAACCAGGTGAGCTGTCCCGCGACCGTGACGGCCAGCGCGAGGCTGAACGCCGCGGCGACGCCCCACCGGTCGACCAGCACGGCGACCAGGAAACAGAACACCGTGAAGCCGACCAGCCCGGCCAGCACCCCGCGCAGCGTGCGCACCGTCTCCGCCGAACCGTGCCGGGCCAGCACGAACGCCGCCACCACGCTGGTGGCGATCGGGAACGGGGCCAGCACCCCGGTCATCGCCGGCCCCAGTGCGCTCGACAGCGTCGTCACCAGCACGACCAGGGTCGCGGTCGCCGCCGCGCGGCCGGGCAGGTCCCACCACGGCCAAGCCGTCGCCGGGCGTACGCCCACCGAAGCCGCCTGCGGCGGCAGCGCCCGGGAGGCGGCGGCGATCCCGGCGAGCGCCAGCAGCAGGCCCCACCCGGCGGGCACGGTCACCTGCGCGACGAGCACGTCCGCGGCCAAGCACGCCGACCAGGCCACCGCCAGCGCGCCGACCCAGGCCAGCCGCCGCGAGCACCAGGCGAACACGACCGCGAACAGCGCCAGCGTCACCAGCCCGAGCAGCGACGACGCCGCCGCCGCGGCCCCGAACGCCGTGCCGTGTTCCAGGCAGCTGATCAGCAGGATCGGCCCGGCCACGATCGGCAGCGTCACCAGCACGCCCGTGACCTGCGCACCCCACCGCCGTCCGGCCAGCGACGAGCCGACGACCAAGGCGGGAGCCAGCAGGAGCTTGAGTAGCAGCGTCACGGCGACAATCTAGATGCCTTGGCGCCGCGCGATCATCGCGAGTGGGGTCAGGAGGTGGCGTGCTGCCCTTGTGCGGTGTCGCGGAAGCCGCGGTTCTCGGTGCGGACCGCGCGGCGCAGTAGCGGTCCGAGTAACGCCCAGAACAGGCCCGCGCCCCGGCCGCGCAGCTCGATGCCCAGCGTGTTGCGGCAACCGGCGCCCACAGGCTCCAGCAGGTGTGACCCGATGACGGTCAGGCCCATCCGGGTGGACTCCCAGGTGAACCCGCGACCCTCGTCAAGTGCGGTGACGGTCCACACCGCCTCGCCCTGGCCCGGTTGCTTGATGCGCGCCTGGCTGCCCACGCGCAGCGGTCCTTCGTCGAGGCGGACCACGCTGGTCATCGTCGGCGTGGTGGCGGGCCACTGCTCGACGTCGGCAGTCAGCGCCCAGACCGTTTCCGGCGGCGCGTCGATCACGAGTGCGTCTTCCCATCGCATGACGCCAATGTACCATCTGGTACATGATCGCTGGTGCGAGTGCTCAGGAGCTGCTGGAACGGGTCGTCACGCACGCCGCGGCAGAAGGCATCACCGGCCGCAGCCTGCGCGACATCGCCGCCGGAGTCGGCACGAGCCACCGCATGCTGCTCTACCACTTCGGCTCCCGCGAGGGCCTGCTCGCGGCCGTCGTCGGCCTCATCGAGCAGCAGCAGCGCGACCTGCTGGCCGAGCTCGCCGACCGGGTCGCGGCCAGCGGGACCCCGGCGGAGGGGACGAAGGCCGGTGAACTCATGCTGCTGCTCTGGGCGCGGCTGTCCGATCCGGAGCTGCGGCCGTACGTGCGGCTGTTCTTCGAGGTCGTCGGTGTCGCCGTGCATGACGCGCCGGGCACCGGCGGCTTCCTGGCGAACCTGACCGGCCCGTGGCTCGACGAGAGCGAGGCGGTGGTCAGGCGGCTCGGCCTGGTCGTGGACCGCGACGCGCTGCGGCTGGGCGTGGCCACCTGCCGGGGCCTGCTGCTGGAGCTGCTGGCCGGGGCCGACCCGCAGGAGACGGACGCCTCCTATCGGCTATTCGTGGACATGTGGGAGGCGCGGCTCGCCGCGCAAGGTTTCGAAACGTTTCGAGATGAAGGTTAATCAGCCGGACATCTTGCCGAAATGGTTTTCGTAGGACATCGTCGATGCGCCGGACACGTCGCTCTCACCGCCCTGTCCTGAGAAAGGCGAATCGATGTCCGCACTGTCCCGCCGTACCGTGCTGCGCGCTGGCGCGGTCGGCGCCGCGGCCGCGGCTGTCTCCGGCAGCCTGCCCGCGTCGCCCGCCCACGCCGCCCGCACCGACATCGGCGTATCCGTGTACCCGTTCCCCCTCGGCGCGGTCACCCTGCTGTCCGGCCCGTTCCTGGCCAACACCGGCCGCACCCAGAGCTACCTGAGCTTCCTCGACGCCGACCGGCTGCTGCACACGTTCCGCCTCAACTACGGCCTGTCCTCCTCGGCGACCGCGTGCGGCGGCTGGGAGTCGCCCACCACCGAGCTGCGCGGCCACTCGATGGGCCACGTGCTCACCGGCCTGGCCCAGGCGTACGCCAGCACCGGCACCGCCAGCTTCAAGACCAAGGGCGACTACCTCGTCGCGCAGCTGGCGATCTGCCAGGCCCGCGCGACGACGGCCGGGTACAACACCGGTTACCTGTCGGCGTACCCGGAGAGCTTCATCGACCGGGTCGAGGCGCGCCAGTCGGTGTGGGCGCCCTACTACACCCTCCACAAGATCATGGCCGGGCTGCTGGACATGCACCTGCTCGCCGGGAACGCGCAGGCGCTGACCGTGCTCACCGCGATGGCGTCGTGGGTGAAATTCCGCAACGACCGGCTCACCCAGACCCAGCGGCAGAACATGCTCGACACCGAGTTCGGCGGCATGAACGAGGTGCTGACCAACCTGTACCAGCTCAGCTCCAACACCGCGCACCTGACCGCCGCGCAGCACTTCGACCACGCCGAGGTCTTCGACCCCCTGGCCGCCAACACCGACGCGCTGAACAACTACCACGCCAACACCCAGATCCCCAAGGCCCTCGGCGCGATCCGGGAATACCACGCCACCGGCACCACCCGCTACCTCGACATCGCCCGCAACTTCTGGGACATCGTGGTCAGCCGCCACACCTACGCCATCGGCGCCAACTCCAACGGCGAATACTTCAAGGCCCCGAACCGGATCGCCAGCGAGCTGTCCGACAACACCGCCGAGTGCTGCAACACCTACAACATGCTCAAGCTGTCCCGGCAGCTGTTCTTCACCAACCCGGCCCGCGCCGACTACATGGACTACTACGAGAAGGCGCTCTACAACCACCTGCTCGGCGCGCAGGACCCGAACTCCTCGCACGGCTTCCACAGCTACTACATCCCGCTGCGCGCCGGCGGCATCAAGACCTACAGCAACGACTACAGCAACTTCACCTGCTGCCACGGCACGGGCATGGAGACCAACACCAAGCTCGGCGACACCATCTACTTCCACTCCGGCGACAACCTGTACGTCAACCTGTTCATCGCCTCGCAGCTGAACTGGTCGGCCAAGGGCGTCACGATCCGGCAGGACACCACCTTCCCGGAGGCGGCGTCCAGCAGGCTGACCATCACCGCGGGCTCGGGCACGTTCGCGATGCGGATCCGGGTGCCCGCCTGGGCCAGCGGCGCGACGATCCGGGTCAACGGCACCGTGCAGGGCGGGGTCACCCCCGGGTCGTACGCCGTGGTCAACCGCACCTGGGCGACCGGCGACGTCGTCGACGTCGCACTGCCGATGGCGCTGGTACGCGAGGCCACCCCGGACAGCTCCACCACGCAGGCGGTCAAGTACGGCCCGATCGTGCTGGCCGGGGCGTACGGCAGCACCAACCTGTCCGCCCTGCCCACCCTCACCGCGTCCTCGATCGCGGCGACGTCCACCCCGCTGCAGTTCACCGCGGCCGCGTCCACCGGCAACGTCATGCTGCTGCCGTTCTACAAGGTGCACGGCCAGCGCTACACCGTCTACTGGAACGTCACCACGACCAACCCGCTGCCCGCGTTCGTGTCGCACCACCTGTTCAACGAGACCTCGGGCACCTCGGCGGCCGACGCCACCGGCAACGGCAAGACCGCCACCCTGGCCGGGGGAGCGACCTGGGTCGCCGGGCGCACCGGCAACGCGGTCAACCTCAGCGGCAGCTCGCAGTACGTGTCACTGCCGTCGGGCATCCTCGCCGGGGCCACCGCGTTCAGCATCGCCACCTGGGTACGGCTGGACGCCGTCACCAACTGGGCCCGGCTGTTCGACTTCGGCACCGGCACCACCGCGAACATGTTCCTGGTTCCGGCCAGCAGCACCGGCACGGCCCGGTTCGCGATCACGTCGTCGGGGGCGGCCGGCGAGCAGCGGATCAACGCCCCGGCGGCGCTGCCCACCGGCGTGTGGACGCACGTCGCGGTCACCGTCGGCGGCGGCGTCGGCATCCTGTACGTCAACGGGGCCGAGGTGGCCCGCAACACGGCGATGACGCTGAGCCCGGCGTCGCTGGGCAGCACCACCCAGAACTGGATCGGCCGCTCGCAGTACGCCGACCCGTACCTGGACGGCGCGGTGGACTCGTTCCGTGTCTACAGCCGGGTGCTGACGGCGTCGGAGGTCAGCGGCTTCCACACGTCGGGCCTGTAACCGGTGACCGGCCGCCGGCGGGGGAGACCACGCCGGCGGCCGTGGTGCGTCACGGCACCGCCGACGCCGCCCACCGCAGCCACGCGTGACCGGTCATGGCGGCTGTCGGCGCGCGGCCACCGGCTTCGGCGGGACCGCGCCGCGGGCCGGGCGCCGGGGCACCGTGGCCGCCTGCGCGCGTTTCCAGGCGCGCAGGTCGGCCCGGTCGTTTCGGTCGGCATACCGGTCGGCCAGCAGCAGCCCCGCGAACAGCAGGACCATCACGACCAGTGTGACGGCCCCGATCAGGGTCGCATTGCTCGGGTGGGTCAAGGCCCGGGCGACTGTGCCGACTCCGGTCGGCGTTCGCCACGTGAAGGCCGCGGGGGCGGAGGTGGCAGCGTCGACCGGGGTGAGGTCGGGCACGGTCATCGCCGTCGCGGCAGTCAGCACCTGCGGCGTGGGCACGGTGGCCGAGGCGGTGCCGGGCCAGGCCAGTACGACCGTCGACGCCAGCCATAGCGCGCCGAGCAGCACCATGACGAACACCAGCAGTTTCAGGGCGGGCCAGCCGGTGATGGCCTGGTGGGGCTGCCCTGCCCAGTCCTCGCCGTCGGTCCATACGATCTGTCGATCGGCGTCCGGGCTCGCGGGGGCGGGACGGCGCAGCGCGGGCGTGGTGCGGGGCTCGTGCCTTCGGTGCCGCGGGCCTCTGCGGCGGCCGGTCACCACCGCGTAGGCGGGCAGATCCGGTTGCCTGGTCCGGGCCGGTACGGGCAGCCGAAAAGCGTCGTCGGCGGCGAGCGTGAAGGGCGCCCGTCCGCTCGGGATCCCGAAGATCCGCCCCAGCCGTGACGGCAGCGCTTCCCGCGCCGATAGCCGGGGCCGTTCCCGGTATGCCGGTGACCCCGGCCGGTTCGGCCAGGGGTAGCGGTGACCGTCGACCCCCGCACGGCGACGTCCCCCCGGGTGCGGGGGCATCACCGGTGCCGGTCGCGCCGCAGGTATCCGCGGCGTCGAAGGATCGGCACCAGCAGCGGGCTGGATGTCGCTGCGGCGCAGACCGCCCGACGGTGCCGCGAGCATCGCCACGCTGACGGCGCAGCGGCCGATGTACCTGGTCCGCTCGGCTTCCGCGGGACGCAGCTGCCAACCGCCGGACGGCTCCAGCCACTCACGGGTGGGGGCGGGTTCCTGCGGCAGATAGCGTGGCAGCGCGGCGACCGGCGGCGGCATGGCGTCGGAGAGCGTCCACGGCGTCGCCGGGTCCGGCGATCCGGGACCGCCACGTGACCGCTGCCCGGTCCGCCGTCGCTGCGGCAGGCCGCTGCGCGGGTTGACCACGGCAGCCGGGTAGGTCGCTGCGGCGGGGACGGGCGTCACCGGCGGCGGAAGCCGCCGCTGCGCGGTCACGGCGCGGTGGACCCGGATGTACGCGTGCCTCCAGTCCTCGAACTCGTCGTTGGGGACCTCGCAGACGGTCAGGAAGATCCCTACCGAGGTCCACTTGGGCAGGTGTGGGTTGTTGCGCTTGAGAAGGTCGCCGACCGTGCTCGCGGGCAGCTTCTGACCGGCGGCGGCGGCCATCGCCTGGAGCTTGCGGCGCGACGGGCGGCCTACCGCGATGTGCGCCTCTACCAGCGCACGTTGCAGGTCCTGCGGGGTCTGGACACGCCGCGGGTTCGGCCGGGCGGCCTTGCGCAGCGGGTTGACCGGTATGGGCATGATCCGCGCCGCGGCCAGCCTGCGCTGGTCGGACTTGAACTGGACGGCGTCGTCGAGCGCCGTCCTCACCTGGGTCAGGTAGGGGTCGCTCGCACGCCCGCAGCCGCGCAGCAATGCCTGGCAGGTCGTCCAGGTGGGCACCCGGCGGCCGCTCATGGCGTTGGAGAGCGTCGAGGCACTGCAGAGACCGCTTTTGGCCAGGGCCCGCAGATTGGGCTGACCCGCCCCGTGCCAGATCTCGCGCAGCAGTTGCGCGAGATCCGGCAGGGGGCCGGTCAGCTCTGGCGGGATCGGAGCCAGAGTCCGTGGCATGTCGCTCGTCGCCCCCGCTACTTCCGGGTCAGCCGGATCGCCGCGGCGATCACGGCGACGCCGCCGGTGAGCGCGAGGTAGGGATCGCAGTCGAGCGAAACCAGCCCGAGCACGAACGCCACGGTGACGACGACGACCCAGAGGCGGGTCATCAGCACCGCCCGGTCGACCCCCGGCGGGGCCGGGGGCTGTTCGGGCAGTGTGGAGCGGACCCGCTGTGCACTCTTGCGCATCTCATCACTTCCTGTGAGGGGTGGGCCCCGCCTGTCGGCGGGGCCCGTGTCCTTGTCCGGACCCGAGACCGCGTGTTCGCGGCCCGGTGTCCGCCGGGCCGCGGGATCTCATGTGGAATGTTGGAGGGGAAACTTCCACAACACAACTGAACCTTGTTCGCGATCTGGCGACCGTGGAACCGGTATCCGCTGGAATCGATGACCTTGCTATGTCAACGCAGGCCGGAGCGGTTTTGATCGACGTCTGTCCGATCGATGATCGGCTGGGCGATGTTCACCGGAACATGACCGGCGGCCGGGTCTGTGCAACACGGTGACCGGCTCCCGATTGCCGGATCCGCGCGCCGTGTTGCACAAACTCCGAACAATCGGCGCAGCCGTGCTGACTCAACGTGATACCTGCAGCTCACCGATGAGTGCCGCCGGAGCTCGATCTTTCCCTGCCTGCCCTGGCGCACCACCGGGCCGCACCTTCGCCCGCGGTGCGGCCCGACGCGAACAACAGGCCCTTCCGATCGAAGTGGATCTCCCGCATAGTAGGAGTGCGCTGAGCTACCTCATCCGAGGGCGATCCGCAGGGATCGTGTCCTTGTCCGGACCACACCCAGCGTCGGCCGGGACCCTATGTCCGTAGACCCGGCCGGGCGGGGTGGGCCGTCACGCGGCCCACCCCGACCCCCCGTCAGCGTGCGTGGCCAGCGGTTCTGAAGATCTGTCAGGCGTCGGGCGTAGCGTGATGTCCTATGCGGACCCCTCCTCTCCGCGGCCGCCGGACCCTTACCGCCGTCGGCCGAGCGCCGGTGCACCTGTGTGGCACCTGGCTCGCGATCCGTACCGGCGAGCAGGAGTCGGTGCTGGTGGAGCTCGGCTTGTCCGACCCGGTGCCGGTCACGATCGGGCAGGGCGAGGCCGCCTGGAATCGCGACCACCACTCCTGGGACCGCGACCACCAGGACCGGCCCGCACGGGTGTACGTCTCGCCGGTGACCGACGGCTGGACCCTGGTGTTCGGCGACCTGCCCGGCTCGGCCCCACCCGCCGCAGGCTCGTGGGCGCGCGATGTACAGGCGTTGTGCGCGCGCCTCAGCGCCCGGTTCGGTGCGGCCCACCTCTACGGCATGAGCTGCGGCGGCCCTTGGACGATGTGGTGCCTGGCCGAGGCGGGCACCGTCCGGCGCTACTACGACGCGCAGACGGGCGAGCGGCTCGGGTCCCACCCCGCCGAGGACGGCTACCGGCTGCCCGACGAGGACGAGGGCCTGCCGCCGGACGCGTACGACGGGATCGACGCGGACGACATCGACGCCGTCATGGCGCGGCGGGCCGAGCTGTACGAGCGGCTGGCGCTGCCCGAGGTCTGCTACGCCACCGACATCGCCGCACTGACGTCGGTCGACCCGAGCACGTTCGGCCCGCACACCCGCGTGTCCGGCCAGGGCGTGCTGGCACTGACCGCCCACGGTCGCCGACAGTGATCGGACCCACCCCGCCCGCGTGGCCGACGAGTACGGGCGGCCCGGCCCGTGTACCGTCTCCGCCCGTGATCACGTCCGACGAGGTGCTGGCGCAGTTCGACCGTGCCGCGAAGCGGTTCGACTTCCCGGACCCCGAGAACGGCTACTACTACGCGATCGACAGCCGCCTGCACGCGTTCCGCGACGCGACCCGCTGGGCTCTGGTCGTCGAACTCGTCGGCTACAGCCCCCGCGCCGGCAACGTCCTGGACGTGCTGCACTGCTTCGGCAACTGCCTGACCGAGGGCGAACCCGGCTACGGCGAGGGCGACTTCCTGGCCCGCGTCGACAACATGTACCAGCTCGAACACCACGCCGAGCCCGAGCGGCTGCGCGGCGGACGGCCACCGGTCGTGGTCCGCGGGCAGGCGCTGGACGTCGACGCCGTCGAGGGCGAGCGGCTGGAGGACGTGTTCCGGCGTCTCGTGCCCGAGCATCGCGACCTGCTGCTGGCCGACGAGGTCGAGTTGCGCCACCGGCTGCCCGCCGACCTGCCGCGCGTGCTGGTGCTGGAGCAGTGGTGGCACCGCGACCCCGACCGCTTCGACCAGCTCCCCAGCGAAACCGAGACGTTCCAGCAGCTGGCGCAGGTGCTCACGACCGGCGACGTGGCCGCGTACCAGCCCACGCACGCACCGAACACGCACTGGTCGTACTGGCCGGAGTCCGGCTCGCTGTGACTTTTCAGTCCGATGATCGGACGAATTCACCGCTGATCTCGATTGCGCGTTAGTTCACCCGCGATACAAAATGCGGCATGTGATCCGCAAACCCGGCCCGTGGCCGTCCCTCGCCCTGCTCAGCGCCGCCGTGTTCGTATCGGTGACCACCGAGCTGGTGCCGACCGGCCTGCTGCTGAGCATGAGCCGCGACCTGGCCGTCTCGGAGTCACAGCTCGGCCTGCTGGTCACCGGCTACGCACTGATGGTCGCACTGTTCGCGGCCCCGCTCGGCACGCTCACCGCCCGGATGCCACGCAAGAAGCTGCTGGTGGTGGCGCTCGCGGCGTACACGGCGAGTAACGCGGTCATGACGCTGGCCGCGAACTATCCCGTGGCGTTCACGGCACGGCTGCTCGGCGGCGTCACACACGGCCTGTTCTGGGCGGTCGTCGGCGGGTACGCGGCACGGCTGGTCAGCCCCGACCGGATCGGCCGGGCGGTGACGCTGGTCTCGGCCGGTGGCAGCATGGCGGTGCTGATCGGCGTACCCGCCGGGACCAGCCTCGGCACCGCCACCGGCTGGCGGGCCGCCTTCGCCCTGCTGACCGGCGTGGCCGTCGTGCTCACCCTACTGGTGTGGTGGCTGCTGCCCGAGGTGCCCGGCAGCACCGCCACCGTGCGCACCCCGATGCGCGAGGTGCTGCGCGTGCCGAACTTCCCGCCGATCGTCGTGATGACCGCGGTCGTCATGCTCGGCACCTACATGATGATCACCTACACGGCGCCGCTGCTGCACCGCGCCGGGATCAGCGAGGACGGCATCGCCCCGGTGCTGCTGGCCAACGGCCTCGCCGGAACGCTCATGCTCCCCGTCGCCGGCTGGATCGCCGACCGGCACCTGCGTACGGGCATCGTCGCGGCGAGCGGGCTGCTGCTCGGCGGACTCGTGCTGATGTGGCTGAACGGCGCCGCGGCCTGGACCGCGATCACCGCGGTCATCGTGCTCGGCTTCGGCATGGGCCTGCTGCCGATCTTCATGCAGGCGGCCACGCTGCGCGTCGCACCCGACCACACCGAACAGGCCTCGGGCATCAACGCCAGCGCGTACAACGTCGGCGTCGCCGCCGGGGCGCTGACCGGCGCGTTCGCGCTGGACGCCTGGGGCCTGGGCGCGATCCCGCCGCTGGCCGCCCTGCTGGTCGCCACCGGGATGGCGCTCTACCTGTCCGGCACCGCCCGCGCCGGTGCCCGCGTCCAGCCGGAACGGATGTAGCCGACCGGGACGCGGCACCGAGGTAGTTTGGCCGACATGAGCGAGCGGATCACGGCCGAGCAGTTCCACGCGGCCGACGGCGTAGACGATTGGCGCGTGCTGTACCACCTGGTCTCAGCCCACTTCAGGACGCGCACGTTCACCGAAGGCGCCGCGTTCGTCGGTGAGATCGACCGGCTCGTCGCCGACGCCGATCATCGCCCCCGGGTCGACCTGCGCGACACCGGTGTCACCGTGTCCCTGACGACCCGCGACGTCGCGATGGCCCGGCAGATCTCGGCCGCCGCCGTGAAACTGGGCATCCCGGCCGACCCGGCCGCCGTCCAGCTCGTCGGCATCACCGTCGACGCCCTCGTCGTCGAGCACGTGCTGCCGTTCTGGCGCGCACTGCTCGGCTACGACCAGCTCGGCGACGACTACCTCGCCGACCCGCTGCGCCGCGGCCCCGGCCTGGAGTTCCAAGCGATGGACGTCGCCCGTCCGCAGCGCAACCGGATCCACCTCGACGTCGCCGTCCCGCACGAGCAGGCGGAGGCCCGTATCGCCGCGGCACTGGCCGCAGGCGGTCACCTCGTCTCTGACGCGTACGCGCCGAGGTGGTGGACCCTGGCCGACGCCGAGGGCAACGAGGCGTGCGTCGCCACCTGGCAGGGTCGCGAATAGTACGTAATCATCCGGTATGATATTTTTGGCGGTCAATTCCACGCGGCCCCCTTGCCGTCTCCATGGGACGGCAGGACAACCCGCCGGACGGTAGTGTCGTCCCGTGATGATCTTTCCGGTCGACGACGTCGTACAGGCGGCCGAGCCGCTGCCCACCGTGCCGCTGCGCGAGCTGTTCCCCGAGGCGATCGCCATCGGCGGGGACCCGGACCTGGCCGTGCTGGCCTCGAACGGCGTGCACCCGCTGCTGCGCGCCGTCGGCCAGGCGTTCGCCGAACACCGCCCCCTGGTGCTGTCCCCGGACGCGGTGTGGTTGACCATCACCCAGGGCCTCGCCCAGCACATCCGGCTGCACGCCGAGGAACTGCGGCCGCTGCTGGTGAACCACACCGGACGGCAGCGGCTGGAGATCACGCTCGACGGACCGGAACCGCAGGACGCCGACTCCTGGCGGTATCTGATCGCGCAGTACGCCAAGCTGCTCGACGCCGAGGTGTCCGACGCGGCCCTGTTCGCCTGCGACTTCACCACCAGCACCGATGTCGAGCGCACCGCCGCGCGGGTAGTGCTGCTGGACGCGTATTCGGCGTACTTCAGCATCTGGTTGTTCGTTGGGTGCGGCATCCCCACGATCACGCTGACCGGCACCGAGCAGGACTGGCGCACCATCCGTTCCCGGATCGACGAGCTGCCCCGCTTCGGGCTGGGCGACTGGCACCGCTCGCTCGCGCCGATCGCCGACCAGTTCGTGCTGGCTGCCTGCGGGCAGGCCGACCCGGCGTTCTGGCAGCGGATCTACAACCCCGCCGACGCGTACGGCGGTGCGGTCACCACCGGCTGGATCACGCGGCTGTACCCGTACCTGAACGAGCGCGGTGCCGCCGAGCAGCCGAATCCGCTGCTGGAGCTGCCGCTGGACGAGCCGCGTGACGTCACGGCCGTCGGCCGCCTGTACTCCGGGCCCGGCGTGCGGCCGTCAGACGTGCCCGCCACGCTGTCCCGGGTGGCGGTCAACGTCGCGGACCTGATGACGGGTCGGTTCCGCGAACGGGCGTTGCACGCAGGGGTCGTCGCCGTGGCGCAGGACCCGGGCGGCGCGCTGCGTCCGGTGGCCGGCTGGCACCTGGCCCAGGCCCGAGCCGACATCGACGACCTGCTGGACCGGATCGAACGCGAGCACGTCACCACCCCGGCGGACGGTCCGGACGGGCACGGTCCTGCCGAGGTCGTGGCGATATACCAGCGCGTGTCGACGGCGAGCCTGTTCGGCGGAGCCTGGCAGCTTGCCCCGTCCAGATGGCACCGCCAGGGGGACGTCGACGACCTCATCGTGACTCCGGTGTTCGACCTGCCCGGCGGACGCAGCATCTGCTGGGTCCGCCGCTGGCGGGGACAGGTGATTCACTGGGCGATCTGCCGCATCACCGAGGTGATCACCGACTGTGGCAACGGGATCAGCGTCCGCAACTTCACGTTCGACGACGACCCGGCAGAGGTCTGGCTGTACGGCACGAGCCTGGCGACGCTGCTCGAAGTCGCCCTCGACAACGACGGTGACATCGCGTCCCTGCGCAGCGGCCGCCTCACCGACCTGCTCCGCACCCCGCCGACCGTATAGATCGCAGCAGGGTTCCAGATCACCGGAAAAGCGGCTCGCAGCAGACGATCGACCAGAGGCTATGGTCGGCGGATGGTCCGACATCTCCTGGTGCCCGGAAGGGGCATTCCCCGACCGGAGCACTGGCAGCGTCGCTGGGCCGACGCGAACCCGCAGTACCGGTGGGCGCCCTACCCGCCCGGCCCGCCGTTCACGGTTCAGGAGCGGGTCGCCGCTTTGCACGAGGCCGTCATGGCCGACCCCGAACCCGCCGTACTGATCGCGCACAGCGCCGGGTGCATCACGTCGGTCACCTGGGCCGCCGGCCACGTCGGCCCGGTGCGCGCCGCGCTGCTGGTCACGCCGCCCTACATCGACCCGCTATGGTCCCCGGACCGCCCCTCCGACTCCGTGTTCGGGACCGTGCCCCGCGAGCCGCTGCCGTTCCGCGCGATCCTGGTCGCCAGCCGCACCGATCCCTACACGACGTTCGCACAGTTCGAGCAGTACGCCGCCGACTGGGGCGCGGAGTTGTACGACGCGGGCGACGCCGGCCACATCGAGACGGCATCCGGCCACGGCCCCTGGCCGGACGGTGAACGGCTCGTCGCCGCCCTCGGCTGAGCGGCGCGGCCGGTGCCGGTGTTCGGCGGTACGGTGCGCACATGTCGACACACTGGACACTGGGCTGCGACGCGGCCGACCCGCACCGGATCGCCGCGTTCTGGGCACTCGCGCTGGGTTATGTGGCCGAGCCCGGCTACGGCGACCCCGACGGCGCCTCGATCATCGACCCCGACGGCGTCGGACCCGCCATCGGCTTCCTGCGGGTGCCGGAAGGCAAGACGGCCAAGAACAGGATGCACATCGACGTCAGACCGGCGGGGGAGCCGCCGTGGGACATGGCCGAGCGCGAGCGGCTCATCCGGGCCAAGACGGCCGAGCTGGTCGCCGCCGGTGCCACGCTCGTGCGCGAGGAGTTCTACGGCGACGACTTCGGGCACGTCGTGATGCTGGATCCTGAGGGCAACGAGTTCTGCGTGGCCTGATCGCGTGCCGCGGTTGGTGTGATCACTGGCGGGTTCGGCGTCAGGCCACCGCCTCGGCGCGGTCGGCGAACGCGAGGGTCCGGTCGGTGACGAGTTCGGGGCTGTGCACCTGCAGGTCGTGCCCGGCGTCGGCGACGACCTCGACGTGCGCCTCGGGTACGAGTGCCCGGATGCGGTCGGCGACCTGCCCGGCGTCGTACATCTGGCTGCGCCCGCCGAGCAGCGCGAGCACGGGGACGGCGAGCCCGCGCAGTTCGTCGTCGGTCAGCGGGGGCGGGGTGGGCAGCCGCCGCCGGAAGCCGGCCGAGACGAGCGCCAGGCCCATCAGGTCGTCGTCGAGCAGGGTGGCGTTGCGCAGCCACCGTGCCGCGCGGTGGCGCAGCGGGCGCGGGGTGAGCCCGGCGAGCCCGCCGACGATCACCCAGGCGAGGAACCGTTTGGTGACCCGGCCGAACCCGGCCGGGTCCAGCAGCGTGATCGTGGCGGCGCGGCCGGGCGTGTGGAGCTGGTGCTGCAGCGCGGCCCAGCCACCGTAGGAGCATCCGACCAGGTGCGCCCGGTCGACGTTCAGCGCGGCGAGCACCTCGTCGAGCCAGCGTGCCGTGTCGCGGCCGTCCGTGATGGGGGTGTCCTGGGTCGAGCAGCCGGGCTCGCCGACGGGGTCGATCGCGATGACCGGTCGCCTGCTGCCCCATCGGGTCACGTGCCGGTGCCAGCCGAGGGCGTTGCCGCCCGCGCCGGGCAGCAGCACGAACGGCACGCCGTCGGGCCGTCCGGTCCGGTAGGCGCGGGTGACGCCGAAGGAGGTGGGCACGTCGAGGCGATCGTGCTCGGCGGGCCAGACCCGGTCGAACGTGCGCTGGTAGGCCGCCAGGAACTTGGCGCGCGCGTTGTCGCTGGTGAATCCGCTGAGCCGGGTCTCTGTCACGTGCTGCCTCCGATCGCCACGATTTTGTGATACGACCGTATCATCAAACCGACAGTGCATGATAGGCCGACCGGACAGGCCCGACGGACGGAGCACCGTGCCCAAGCGCGTGGACCACGACCTGCGGCGTCGTGAGATCGGCGAGGCCCTGCTGAGGATCGCCAGCACCAGGGGCCTGCAGGCGGCGAGCATGCGCGAGGTCGCCACCGAGGCGGGCGTATCCCTGCGCCTGGTCCAGTACTACTTCCACACCAAGCAGGAACTGCTGCTCGGCGCGCTCGCCTACCTCGGCGAACAGCTGTCCGCGCGGGTGGAGGAGCACATCCGCGCCCTGGGCCTGCCGCCCAGCCCGCGCAGCCTCGTCTACGGCACGCTCACCGCGATCCTGCCGACCGACCCGGAGAGCCGCAGGCTGACCAGGACCTACGCCGCGTACTACGCCCTGGTGCTGGCCGAGCCCGAACTCGCCGCCGACCATGGCACGGCCTATCCCGACCTGCTGGAACGCTTCCTCACCACGCAACTGCGTACCGCCCAGCAAGCCGGCCAGGTCGATCCGGACCTGGACGCCCCCACGGTCGCGGCAGGGCTGCTGGCCCTGACCAACGGCCTCGGTTCGAGCGTGCTCGGCGGCCAGCGCGACGGCGACGCCGCGCTCGCGATCCTCACCTACCACCTGGACCGCCTGTTCGCCCACGGCACGGGCGGGATGGCATCCGATAACGTGGCCGCGTGACGATCATCTTCGTGCCGTACCACCTCGACGAACGACTACCCGATCACGACTTCCCGCTGCCGGACGGCCACCCCGTGCGTACCGTGACGGAGCAGCTGCCCGACGGGGACGTCTGGGCCCGGCTCGGCCACCTCTACGAGCCGGTGGCCCGGCAGGTCGCCGACTGCGTGCAGACCGGTGAGATCCCGACGGTCGTGTCCGGCGACTGCACCGTGTCGCTGGGCACCATGGCGGGCCTGCAACAGGCCGGAGTGGACGCGGGCATCGTCTGGTTCGACGCGCACGGCGACGTGCAGACGCTGGAGACGACAACGTCGGGCTACGTCGGCGGTATGCCCCTGCGGATCCTCGTCGGCTACCGGCCCGAGCTGATCTCGCAGCGGCTGGGCCTGCGGCCGCTGGCCGAGGACCGGGCGCTGCTCGTCGACGCCCGCGACCTGGACCCGCCGGAGGCCGCATACCTCGCCACCTCGGCCGTACGCCGATGCGGCGTCGACGACCTGGACGAGTCGATGCTGCCGCCCGGCCCACTGGTCCTGCACCTGGACCTCGACGTGATCGACGCGGCGGAACTGCCGGACCTGCGCTTCCCCGTGCCCGGAGGCCCCACGGCGGCCGGGGTGCTCGCGGCGGCGCGGCGGGTTCTGGACACGGGCCGGGTGGCCGCCGTCGATCTCGCCTGCACCTGGTATCCCGGCCGCCCCGACCCGGCCGGGGTTCGCGCCAGTCTGCTGGCGGCGCTGACCGTGTGATCAAGGCGTCTGGTCCGGGGCCGGCTTTGGGGCTCAGCCCGAGAGACGGTCCCGGACCGGTTCACCTACCCGCGGCCGCCGGTCGTGCCGCCATCACGCTGGTCGTCGCGTGGCGGCGCCGCCACGCCGCGCGGACGACCACGGCGACGCAGCCGGCGAAGCCGACCGCGATCACCGTCGCTGCGACCGGGTTGACGGCCTGGTTAGCCAGCGGATAGAGGAGGTCGGCGGCCAGCAGCACACCCTCGGTGTCGGGCACCATGCTCATCACGTTGTCGAGCGTGTTCGCGAAGCAGGCGAACAGGGCGGGCAGGCCGAACGCCAGGAGCAGCAGCCGGTCCCGGTTCGAGACGCGGGTACAGTGGCGGGTCAACGCGGCCAGCACGGGCCACGCTGCGAGCAGTCCGATGACGACCCCGGCGACCGCGGCGGCGGTCACGCCCTCGGGCTCGACGGGGAAGAGCTCCACGCTCACCACCGAACTCAGGCCGACGGTGCGGGCCTCCTGCATACGCAGCAGCAGCCCGTCCCGGTCGGCCCAGAATACGACGCAGCCGCAGTAGGGCGACCTGGTGATCGGGCCGACCTGCCAGCCATCAGCCCGCAGGCGAGGGAGCGCGCCTTTCATGACACCGCCCGGCACGAAGGTCGTCGGATAGGAGCGGTGCTGGCCGGACGGCACCGGCTTCCCTCCGGGCAGCGTCTCGCGGTCGAGGTCCCAGAACAGGCCGGTGGACGTGTAGCCACGTGCGAAGTCGAGTGGCTCGCCGCTGTCGAAGGAGACCCGCTCGGCCGGCCGGCCGACGAGCCCGTCGGCGAGCGCGGCGAGCCCGGGATCGCTGACGTCGACCGAGCTGGCCGAGGGCAGCCAGGCGACGTACGCGCCCGCACTGCCGAGCACCACCGCGAACCACAGTGCGGCGACGCCGGTCGCGATCTTCGCGGCCCAGCCGGGCGGGACGAGGCGAAACCGCAGCCCCGACAGGATCAGGTGGACGGTGTCGCCGCGCGTCGGGCGATCCTGGCCCGGCCTGGCCGCGTCCAGCAGCGTGGTGAGCATCTCCAGCCCGCGTTCGCGCCGGTAGTAGCGCGGGTACGCCCACAGCAGGCGGCGGTAGCAGCGTTCGAGCCGGTCCTGCTCAGCCATGCTGCACCGCCACGCCGAAGCCGAACGCCTCCCGCAGGCGGGCCGACGCGACGGTCGCGTCGGAGCGCATGCGCTCGACCGCGGCCTCCAGTGCGGCCCGTCCGTCGTCGGACAGGACGTAGTAGCGGCGCAGTCGCCCGGCCACGGCCTCCTCACGGTCCACGGCGATCAGCCCGGTGGCGGTGAGCCGGTCCAGGGCGGCGTACAGCGTGCCCGCCTTGAGCGTGACCCGGCCGCTGGACAGCTGCTCGACGGCCTGCATGACGCCGTATCCGTGCAACGGGGTGCGGACGAGCGCGGTCAGGATGAAGAACGTGGGTTCCTGCATGGACATGACTGCAATATAGACTGTCTGTATATACAGTCAATCTGTGTAGTCAGTGGGTTCGTGCCACCGAGCGGGGCAGGTCCGCACGGTCCGGTTCGGGCAGCCAGTCGACGGCCGGGTCGAACCGGACGGTGCCCGGCCCCGGCAGCACCTTGAGCAGCCGGGGGAGCAGCGGGTGCGGGTTGCCCGCCCGCCAGATCACCGACCACGGCAGATACGGCGTCGGGCGCAGCGGGATCCGCACCACGTCGCCGGGCAACTGCCACCACGCGCCCAGCGGCGTGACCCGGTGCGGATGGCGGCGCAGGTCGGCGATCGTATGCTCGACCCCGAGGTTGAGCGCCGTCCCCGTGATCGGCACGTCCAGGGCCGCCGCGTACGCGCGCAGCAGCCCCGTCAGCTCCGGCGGCCGGTCCTCGAACGGGATCCACAGCCCGTACCCGCGCAGCTCGTCCGCCCCGACCACGGCGGCGTCGGCGAGCGGGTGCCCGGCCAGCACCCCGACCGCGATCGGCTCCAGGCACACCAGCCGCCGCCGCAGCCCGTCCAGCCACGGCCGGCCCAGGTCGTGCGGCCGCCCCCACGCGACGTCGAGGTCGCCACGGGCCACCGCGTCCAGCGCCGAGCCGAGGCTGCGCCGCATGCTCAGCTCCAGCAGCAGCTCCGGGTGGGCCGACACGAGCTCCCCGAGCAGGCTCAGCGGCCGGTGCACCGGCCCCCACACGTCGACCTTGAGCGGCAGCGGCTCGCCGCGCACCGACCGGGCCGCCGTCGCGGCGAGCACCAGCAGCTCCCGCGCGTGCGGCAGGAACCGCTCTCCCGCGGCGGTCAGCTCGACGGGGCCGCGGCCGCGTACGAACAGGGTGACGCCGAGGGTCTCCTCCAGCCGCCGCACCCGTTTGGACAGTGCCTGCTGGGTCAGGTACAGCGCGGCGGCGGTGCGGCCGAAGTGCAGCTCGTCGGCGGCGCGCACGAACGCCCGAACCTGTGCCAGATCGAGATCCACAGCGCACAGCCTGGCCTGACAACCAACGGTTGTCCAATAGATCAGCACGGTTGTTCGACGCTGGGCCGCAAGGAGGCTTGACTGGGGGACATGACACTCAGAGGAACCGCGGCCGGAGTGCCGTACGTCGCCCTGCCGCCCACCGACCCGACCCCGGACTCGCCGCTGGTCGTGGCATGGCACCTGCTCGACCCGCCGCGCAGCGAGGCCGCCATGGCCGCCGCCCTGCCCCTGAACGGCCTCAACGCCTGGCGGGTGTATCTGGGCCTGCCGATGACCGGCGACCGGATGGTGCCCGGCGGCCCCGAGGAGCTGATGAAGCTCGTCATGGAGGACGCGGTGCTCAACCTGTTCGAGCCGCTGACCCGCCAGGCGGTCGCGGAGTTCCCGGCCGTGCTGGCCGAGCTGCGCTCGGTGCTGGCCGTACACGGCCCGCTCAGCCTGCTGGGCGGCTCGATCGGGTCGATGACGGCGCTGCGCCTGCTGACCGAGACGACCGTTGAAGTCGACCGGGTCGCGCTGGTCAGCCCTGCGGTCCAGTTGTCAGCACTGGTCGACGCGAACTCCCGGATGTTCGGCACGCCGTACGTGTGGACCGACGAGAGCCGTGCCGTGGCCGACCGGCTGGACTTCGTGGCCCGCGCCGGTGAGATCGAGCGGCCGCTGCTGATGGTGATCGGTGACGAGGACGGCCGGGACGGCTTCCGCGACCCCGCGGAGCGGCTGTGGGCGGCGCTGCCGGAAGGATCGTCGCTGGTCGCGATCCCTGGCATGGGACACGCCCTGGCCGAGGAACCCGGCGTCGAGGCGGCCCCGCAGACCGCGAACGCCGCGCGGGTCGACGCGATCGTCACCGACTGGCTGTCGCGTTAGGCGGACGGCGGGGCGGCGTCGGCCGCCCCGCCGTGCTCACGGTTTCGCCGCGGGCAGTGAGCGCTCCACCCATTGCAGCAGCGCGTCCGGCGGGACCGCGCCGAGCTGCCGGGCCACCACCTCGCCGCCGTTCAGCAGGAGCAGCAGCGGGATCGACTGGGCCTGGTAACGCGCCGCGGTCTGCGGCGAGTCGTCGACATTGACCTTGACGACCTTCAGCCTTCCCGCGTACGCCTGCGCCGCCTTCTCCACGCCCGGTGCGACCATCCGGCACGGGCCGCACCACGGCGCCCACAGGTCCAGCAGCACCGGCAGCGACGACGTGACCACGACGGCGTCGAAGTCGTGATCGGTGGCGTCGGTCAACCAGGGCAGCATGCCGCGGCAGCTGCCGCAGCGGGCGAGTCCCGTCGCGGCCGCCCGCAGCCGGTTGCGCTTGCCGCAGTGTGGGCAGGCGACCAGATCGGCCCGGGTGTCCTGCTGGGGTGCCTGTGCCATGGTCACGCTCCCGTTCCCGCGCCCGCCTCCGCCAGCTGCGGAGCCGGTGCCGCGTCGAAGGTTACCGCCAGTTCGCCGTCGCGTACCCCGACGTGGATCATGGCGTCCTCGCGCAGGTCACCGGCGATGATGGCGCGGCCGATGCGGGTCTCGACCTCGTGGGCGATGTAGCGGCGCAGCGGCCGCGCGCCGTACACCGGGTCGAAGCCGTGCTCGGCGATGAGCTTGCGGGCGTCCTCGGTGAGGTCCAGGGTGATCCGCCGCTCGCCGAGACGCCTACGCAGGTCCTCGAACTGCAGGTCGACGATCTTCTCGATCTGCGGCAGCGTCAGCCGGTGGAACAGCACGATGTCGTCGACACGGTTGAGGAATTCCGGCCGGAAGTGCGCGCGCAGCTCGCCGAGCACCTTCGCGCGGGCCTGCTCCGAGATGTCGGCATCGGACCCCTCCAGCAGGTACTCCGCGCCGATGTTGGACGTCATGATGATGACGGTGTTGCGGAAGTCGACGGTGCGGCCCTGCGCGTCGGTGATCCGGCCGTCGTCGAGCACCTGCAGCAGCGTGTTGAACACGTCGGCGTGCGCCTTCTCGATCTCGTCGAACAGCACCACCGAGTACGGCTTGCGCCGCACCGCCTCGGTGAGCTGCCCACCCTCCTCGTAGCCGACGTACCCGGGCGGCGCGCCGACCAGGCGGCTGACCGTGTGCCGTTCCTGGTACTCGCTCATGTCCAGGCGCACGATGTTGTCCTCGGAGTCGAACAGCGCCTCCGCGAGCGCCTTGGCCAGTTCGGTCTTGCCGACACCGGTCGGGCCCAGGAAGATGAACGACCCGATCGGGCGGCGCGGATCCTTGATGCCGGACCGGGCCCGGATGATCGCGTCGGCGACGACCTGCACGGCCTCGTCCTGGCCGATGACGCGTTCGTGCAGGATCTCGTCGAGGCGCAGCAGTTTCTGCCGCTCGCCCTCCTGCAGCCGCGACACCGGGATGCCCGTCCACGCCGACACGATCTCGGCGATCTCGTCCTCGGTGACGGTCTCGCGCAGCAGGCCGGGCTGTCCCTGCTGCCGGTCGGCGAGTTTCTGCTCCTCGGCCGCCAGCCGCCGTTCCAGGTCGGCGATCCGGCCGTAGCGCAGTTCGGCGGCCCGGTTCAGGTCGTACGCCCGCTCGGCCTCCTCGACCTCGTGCCGCAGCCGCTCCAGCTCCTCGCGTACGTCCTGGACCCGGCGGATGGCCTGGCGTTCGCTCTCCCACTGGGCGTGCTTGGCGTCGGCCTCGGCGCGCAGGTCGGCCAGCTCCCGGCGCAGCTGGTCCAGGCGGGCCAGGCTGGACGCGTCGGTCTCCTTGGCCAGCGCCGCCTCCTCGATCTCCAGCCGCATGACCCGCCGGGTGATCTCGTCGAGTTCGGCGGGCATCGAGTCGATCTCGGTACGCAGCCGCGCGCACGCCTCGTCCACCAGGTCGATCGCCTTGTCGGGCAGGAACCGGTCGGTGATGTACCGGTGCGACAGCGTCGCCGCGGCCACCAGCGCCGAATCCTGGATCTTCACGCCGTGGAACACCTCCAGGCGCTCGCGCAGCCCGCGCAGGATCGAGATGGTGTCCTCGACCGACGGCTCGTCGACGAACACCTGCTGGAAACGCCGCGCCAGCGCGGCGTCCTTCTCGATCTGCTTGCGGTACTCGTCGACGGTCGTCGCGCCGATCATGTGCAGCTCGCCGCGCGCCAGCATCGGCTTGAGCATGTTGCCCGCGTCCATCGCGCCCTCCGCGCCGCCGCCCGCCCCGACGACGGTGTGCAACTCGTCGACGAACAGCAGGATCCGGCCCTCGGCCGCGCGGACCTCGTTGAGCACGGCCTTGAGCCGCTCCTCGAACTCCCCGCGATACTTCGCCCCGGCGATCAGCGAACCCATGTCGAGGGCGAACACGGTCTTGTCGCGCAGCCCCTCGGGCACGTCACCGCGCACGATGCGCTGGGCCAGGCCCTCCACGATCGCGGTCTTGCCGACGCCCGGATCGCCGATCAGCACCGGGTTGTTCTTGGTCTTGCGGGACAGGATCTGGATGACCCGCCGGATCTCGGCGTCGCGGCCGATGACCGGGTCGAGCCGGTTCGCGCGCGCGTCGGCGACCAGGTCCTGGCCGTACTTCTCCAGCGCCTCGTAGGTCACCTCCGGCATCGCCGAGGTGACCCGCTGGTTGCCGCGGATCTGGGTCAGCGCCGCCAGGAACGCGTCGCGGGTGACGCCGTTCTCCTTGAGTCGCCGCCCGGCCGCCGACGCCGAACCCTCGTCGGCCAGCGCCAGCAGCAGGTGCTCGGTCGACACGTACTCGTCCTTGAGCCGCTTGGCCTCGCGCTCGGCGGTGTCGAGCACCCGCGACAGCCGCTGGGTGACGAACACCTGGCCCGGCTGCGCGCCCGGCCCGCTGACCTTGGGCCTGCGCTGCAGATCCTGTTCGACCTCGCCGCGCAGCCGTGCCGGATCGGCGCCGGTCTGGGCGATCAGCCGCGGCACGATCCCGTCGGGCTGGTCCAGCAGCGCCAGCAGCAGATGCTCGCCGTCCACCTCGGTATGGCCCATCCGCAGCGCGATCGTCTGCGCGTCATGCAGCGCCTCCTGCGACTTCTGCGTCAGCTTGTTCATGTCCACGGCGCTCGCTCCTTCGCAGTGCGGTCTGCAGCTCCTCGACGCGGTCAAGCAGGTCCATGACCAGGCCGATCGCGGTGTAGTTCAGGGGCAGGTCGGCGTGCAGCCGCTGCACCCGCGCCACCTGGTGCAGCTGGGTGGGGGAGAACCACAGGCCGCCGCCCGCGTCGCGGGTCGCCTCCAGCAGGCCCAGCGTCACGTACCGCTGCACCAGCACCGGGTGCAGGCGGGCCTCGCGGGCGAAGCGGTCCAGGCTCAGCCGGGACGGCACGGCCAGCGCGTACACCTTCATCTCGCGCTCCTCGGGTCGAACGTGGACGCCTTGGCGAGTTCCTCGTACAGTTCCCGCTCGCGGTCGCTCAGGCTGCCCGGCACCACGATGCGCACCTCGGCGTACAGATCGCCGTGCTCGCCGCGCCGGTGCGGCATGCCCTGCCCGCGCAGCCGCAGCCGCTTGCCGCTGGACGTGCCCGGCGGCACGGTGACCTTGGTCTGCCCGCCGGGGGTCGTCAGCTCGACGGTCGCGCCGAGCGCCGCCTCGGACGGGCTCACCGGCAGCGGCACGTGGATGTGGCGGCCGTCGAGCCGGTAGCGCTGGTGCGGTTCGAGCCGCACCACCAGGTACAGGTCGCCGGGCTGGGCGTTGCCGCGCCCCTGCCCGCCCTGCCCGGCCAGCCGGATGCGCTGCCCGTCGGTCACCCCGGCCGGGATGTTCACGTCGTAGCTGCGCGGCCCCTGCGCCCCGGACAGCGTGATGGTGCGCTTACCGCCCTGGTAGGCCTCCTCGACGGACAGCGGCAGCTCGGCCTCCTGGTCCGCGCCCGGGATCGGGCCCGCCGCGCGACCCCGGCCGCCACCGCGGAACATCCCGCCGAGCAGGTCCTCCAGGTCGACGTCGCCGCCCTCGTACGACCACGAGAACGGCTCGCCGCCGCCCCCGCCGCCGAACCCGCCGCCGCCGAACCCGCCCGGCGCGCCACGGCCGCGGAAACCGCCCGCGCCCGCCCCGGCCATCTCCTCGTACCCCTCGGGCACCTTGCGGAAGTCCTCACCGAAGCGGTCGTAGCGGGCGCGCTGCTTCGGGTCGTGCAGCACGTGGTACGCCTCGTTGATCTCCTTGAACCGGTCCTCGGCGTCTGGGCTCTTGTTGACGTCCGGGTGGAACTTGCGGGCCAGCTTGCGGAACGCCTGCTGGATCTCGTCGGTGGACGCGCCGCGTGAAACCCCGAGCACGTCGTAGAAGTCACGGGCCACGGCTCACCTCTGGGTGTTGCCGGCCACGACGACCGTGGCCGGGCGCAGTTGCCGGTCGACCTCGCCGTAGCCGGGACGGACCACCTGCAGCACCGTCCCGTCCGGCTCGCCGGTGTTCGGGACCACGCTGACCGCCTCGTGCCAGACCGGGTCGAACGGCACGCCGGTGTCCTCGCGGCGCGGGAAACCGAGCGTGGACAGCGTGTTCACGGCCTGGTCGCGGACCGCCCGCACGCCGTCGACGACCGCGGCCGGGTCGCTGTCGGCGTGCGTCAGGGCCAGGTCCAGGTTGTCGATCACGGGCAGGAACACCGCGGCGGTGCGGGCCCGTTCCTGCTCCCGTTCGGCGGACAGCTGGCGCTCGTACCGCTTGCGCATGTTGTCCAGGTCGGCCAGCGCCCGCCGCAACCGGCCCTCGAGCTCGGCCACCGTCGGCCCGGCCTCGACGTCCGGCGCCTCGGCGGACGGCTCCCCGGCGTGCCCGTCGTGCACCGCGGCCTCCTCGGCTTCCATCGCGACCGGCCCCGGCGCGTCCAGGCCGTGCCGGGGCACGTGCTCCCCGGCGGCTTCGGGTTCGGTGTCGGCCTGCGGGCCGGTGCCGCCGTGCGGGTGGTCTGCCATCGCGGCGCTCAGCTCGGGGAGAACTCGGCGTCGATGACGTCGTCGTCGCCCTGGCCCTGACCGGTGCGCGCGCCCGCGGTCGGACCGCCCTGCCCGCCCTGGCCCGCGTCGCCGCCGGGCGGCGGTGCGCTGGGCCGCGCCATCAGACCCTGCGCGACCTGCTGCAGGTCCCCGATCAGCGAGCGCAGCCGGTCGACCGGGGCGTCCTCCTTGATCGCCTGCCGGGCGTCGGTGACCAGCAGGTCCGCGCGGGCCTTCTCGTGCGCGGGCGCGGCCTCGCCCAGCTCACCGAGGCGCTGCTCGACCTGGTACGTCAGCGATTCCAGCTCGTTGCGGGTGTCGATGAGCTGCCGGGTGCGGGCGTCCTCGTCGCGGTGGGACTCGGCGTCGGAGACCATCCGGTCGACGTCGCCACGGTCCAGGTTGCCGCTGTCGGTGATAGTGACGGCCTGCTCGACACCGGTGTCCTTGTCCTTGGCCGACACGTTCAGGATGCCGTTGGCGTCGACGTCGAACGTGACGTCGATCTGCGGCACGCCGCGCGCGGCCGGGCGGATGTTCTCCAGCCGGAACTTGCCCAGCGTGCGGTTGTCCCCGGCGAGTTCACGCTCGCCCTGCAGGATGTGGATGTCGACGGCGGGCTGGTTGTCCTCGGCGGTGGAGAACGTCTCGGCCCGCCGCGCCGGGATCGTGGTGTTGCGCTCGATGACCTTCGTCATCCGGCCGCCCAGGGTCTCCAGGCCGAGCGACAGCGGGATGACGTCGAGCAGCAGCACGTCCGGGCCTTCGCCGGTGAGCACCCCGGCCTGGATCGCCGCACCGAGCGCCACGACCTCGTCGGGGTTGACGCTCATGTTCGGGTCCTTGCCGCCGGTCAGCTTGCGCACCAGCGCCTGCACCGCCGGGATGCGGGTCGACCCGCCGACGAGGATGACCTCGTCGAGGTCGTTGGCGGTCACCTGCGCGTCGGTCATCGCCTGCTCGACCGGGCCCAGGCAGCGCTGCACGAGGTCCTTGGTCAGGTCCTCGAACTTCGAGCGGGTGATCGTCGTGGTCAGGTGCTTCGGACCGGACGCGTCAGCCGTCACGAACGGCAGGCTGACCTGCGTCTGGGTGACCGAGGACAGCTCGACCTTGGCCTTCTCGGCGGCCTCGAACAGCCGCTGCAGCGCCTGCGGGTCGGTACGCAGGTCGATGCCGGTGTCGTTCTTGAACTCGTCGGCGAGGTGGTCGACCAGCCGCCGGTCGAAGTCGTCGCCGCCCAGGTGGGAGTCGCCCGCGGTGGCGCGCACCTCCACGACGCCGTCGCCGACGTCGAGGATGCTCACGTCGAACGTGCCGCCGCCGAGGTCGAACACGAGGACCGTCTCGTGGCCCTTCTTGTCCAGCCCGTACGCCAGCGCGGCCGCGGTCGGCTCGTTGATGATGCGCAGCACGTCGAGTCCGGCGATACGCCCGGCGTCCTTGGTCGCGGTGCGCTGCGCGTCGTTGAAGTACGCGGGCACCGTGATGACGGCCTGGGTGACCTTCTCGCCGAGGAACTTCGACGCGTCGTCGACGAGTTTGCGCAGCACCTGGGCGCTGATCTCCTCGGGGGAGTACATCTTTCCCTTGACGTCGAAGCGGACCAGCCCGTCCGGACCGGCCACCACGTCGAACGCGACGGCCTTGGCCTCCTGGCTGATCTCGTCGAAGTGCCGGCCGATGAACCGCTTCGCGGAATAGATGGTGCCCTTGGGGTTCAGGATCGCCTGTCTGCGGGCGAGCTGCCCGACCAGGCGCTCGCCCGCGTCGGTGAACGCGACCACGGAAGGCGTGGTACGCGCGCCCTCCGCGTTCTGGATCACCGTCGGCTGTCCGCCCTCGAACACCGCGATCACCGAGTTCGTGGTCCCCAGATCGATACCCACTGCCTTGGCCATGGCGCCGCTCCACATCCGCTGACTTCCGGCGCGTACGCATGATCATCGGCGCGGGCCGCCACCAGCGGACACACCTGACGCACGTCCGGTATTTGTACATAAATCGGACTCACATAATCTAGCCGAACACCGCGCCCGAGGTTGCCGTTACCCCACGACCCGCCCTCCGAACACGCGTACGACCATCGCCGGTGGCCCTGCAGTTTCGGGGAGACTGCAGAAGCCGACGCGATGATTCGTGCGGTTTCCCCGAGACTGCGCTTTGCCGGGTGGGCGTGCGTCGGATTCCCGATCGGATGACGTGCGCCGATGCGGCGGGGCTGGCACCGCTCCGCTCGGCCGGGCTGGTTACCATTCCGGCGTGCGTGACATCGCGGTGTTCAGCGGTAGTGCCCATCCCGAACTCGCGGCCGAGATCTGTGCCCACCTGGAAGTGCCGTTGCACCCGGTACGGGTGTCGCGTTTCGCCAACGACTGCCTTGAGGTGCAGCTCGGCGCGAACTGCCGCGACCGCGACGTGTACCTGGTGCAGCCGCTGGTCCCGCCGGTGCAGGAACACCTGGTCGAGCTGCTGCTGATGCTCGACGCGGCCCGTGGCGCCTCAGCGGGGCGGATCACCGTGGTGATGCCGCACTACGCGTACGCGCGTTCGGACAAGAAGGACGCCCCGCGCATCTCCATCGGCGGGCGGCTGGTCGCCGACCTGCTGCGCACCGCGGGGGCCGACCGGGTGCTGGCGATGACGCTGCACTCGCCGCAGATCCACGGGTTCTTCAGCATGCCCGTCGACCACCTGCACGCGCTGCGCGAGCTGGCCGGTTACTTCAAGCAGTACGACCTGGCCGACACCGTCGTCGTGTCGCCCGACCTCGGCAACGCCAAGGAGGCGGCCGCGTTCGCCCGGCTGCTGGGCACGCCCGTGGCAGCCGGGGCGAAGCAGCGTTACAGCGACGACCGGGTCCAGATCAGCGCGGTCATCGGCGACGTCGCCGACAAGCACGTCATCGTGCTCGACGACGAGATCGCCAAGGGCAGCACCGTCATCGAGCTGATGGAGCACCTGCGCGGCCTGAACGTACGCTCCATCCGCCTGGCCTGCACCCACGGCCTGTTCTCCGACAACGCCCTCAAGCGCCTCAGCGAGCAGGACGGCGTCCTGGAGATCGTCTGCACCAACACGGTCCCCATCGCGGCCGACAAGCACGTCCCCAAACTGAAGGTCCTCTCCGTCGCGCCCGCCCTGGCCGAGGCGATGCGCCGTATCCACAACGGCGAGTCGGTCAGCGCCCTGTTCGCCTGACCGGGCCGCCGCTCAGACGGGCAGCGACAGGACGTGCTGGAGCAGTGCGACCAGGACCGCCCGCGACGAGGTGCGGTCGCGGGCGTCGCACAGCAGCACCGGCGTGCCGGGATCCAGGTTCAGGGCGAGCTGCACGTCGGCCGTGGTGAAGCGGTCACTGCCCTCGAAGCAGTTCACGGCGACCACGAACGGGGTCTCGCGCTCCTCGAAGTAGTCGAGGCAGGCGAAGCTCTCCTTGAGGCGGCGGGTGTCGGCGAGCACGACCGCGCCGATCGCGCCCGAGGCGAGTTCGTCCCACAGGAACGAGAAGCGGTCCTGGCCGGGGGTGCCGAACAGGTACAGGACCAGGTCGCGGCTGATGGTGATACGCCCGAAGTCCATCGCGACCGTGGTGTGCGTCTTGGCCTCGACGCCGGACAGGTCGTCGACGCCGATGCCCGCGTCGGTGAGCATCTCCTCGGTGCGCAGTGGGCGGATCTCGCTGACCGCGCCGACCATCGTGGTCTTGCCGACACCGAAGTGCCCCGCGATGAGGATCTTGACGGCGGTGGGCAGCACGACCGGTGCCGCGTCAGAGCGTACGGAGTCCATGGATGACCGCCTCGAGTACGGGTCGGCTCGCCACACCGCGAGCCGGGGTAGGGGAACGGGTGACGATGAGCCGCTGCGCCAGCAGGTCGCCGAGCAGCACCATGACCGTGCCCGCGGGCAGGTCCAGTTCGGCGGCCAGTTCGGCGACCGAGACGGGCTCCTGGCTGTGCCGGATGATCTGGGCGGACTCCGGGTGGAGTCCGTCGTCGCGTTCGGGCGGCCGGGTGGCCAGCACGATCGAGATGAGGTCGAACGCGCCGCGTGCCGGGGTGGTCCGGCCGGACGTCATCGCGTACGGCCGCACCACCGGCACAGCGTCGGGCCACTGCTCCTGTGGCGCCTGCACCCGGTCAGCCCTGCGCCGCGGCGGGCTGGCGGACCGGTGTGGTGATGTACTGGCCCACCCGGACCACCAGCATCTCCATCTCGTACGCGGCGACGCCCACGTCGATGTCGCTGCCGCACACCACGGCCAGGCAGGCGCCGTTGCCGGCCGACGTGACGAACAGGTAACCCGTCCCGAACTCGATCATGGTGCGGCGCACCACGCTGTCGCCGAAGTGCCGGCCCGCGCCCCGGGCGAGGCTGCTCATCCCGGCTGCGGCCGCCGCCAGGTGCTCGGCGTCCGGCGTGGCCAGCCCCGCCGAGGCGGCGATGAGCAGCCCGTCGGTGGACAGGATGATGGCGTACCTGGCCTCCACGACCCGGTGGACCAGGTCGTCCACGAGCCACGCGAGGTCGACGGTCGCTGCGGTCTTCTCCATCACGATGAGTGTCCTTCCGGCTGTGCTGCGATCGGGGACTGTGCGGTCAGTGCGGTCTGCGCCCTGGCCTGCCGCGCGCCGTCGGCGTACGCCGCCAGGAAGCGGCTGACCTCCTGCGGCTCACGGCCGTTCGGGAACGCCGAGACGGCCTGCTGGTCGGCTTCGGCCAGGTCGCGCGGACGGGGCACGACGCGTTTGGGCCGCTTCTCGCGCCACGGCAGCCCGGCGGGCGTCATCGGGGTCTCGCCGCCGCCCGCCGGCTGCGGCGCGCCCGCCGCCGGGCCGGTGCCGGTCGGCTGCCCGGCGGGCAGGCGGGCCGGGTTGAGCGCGGCCGCCGCGGCGACCGTGGCCAGCAGCCGCTCGCGGGGGCGGTCGCCGACCTCCGGGGCGGTCCGGGCGATCAGCTCGGCCGGGATCACCACCGCGGCGGTCACGCCGTCGTGCGGCGAGCGCCGCAGCTGCACCACGAGCTGGTAGCGCTGCGCGAGCCGCCCGACCACGTAGAAGCCCAGCCGGGCCGCGCCCTCCAGGGGGAAGTCGGGCGGGTCGGCCAGCTGCAGGTTCGCGTCCTGCAGGTCCAGGTCGGTCATGCCCAGGCCGCGGTCGCCGATCTCGACCAGGTAGCCGCCGGGCACGGCGCGGCCGGTCACGTCGACCTCGGTGTGCGGCGGCGAGAACGACACCGCGTTCTCCATCAGCTCCGCCAGCAGGTGGATGACGTCACCAGCGGCGTGACCCGCGAGCGCGGCCGGCTCTGCGGCACGCAGCCGCACCCGCGGGTAGTCCTCGACCTCGGCCAGCGCGCCGCGCAGCACGTCCACCATCGGCACCGCGGCCCGGTAGGTGCGGCTGGCCGGTACACCGGACAGCACCACCAGGTTCTCCGCGTTGCGCCGCATCCGGGTCGCCAGGTGGTCGATCTGGAACAGTTTGGCCAGCTCCTCGTCGGTGGCGGCCTGCCGCTCCATGAGGTCGATCATCTTCAGCTGCCGGTGCACCAGCGTCTGGATGCGGTGCGCCAGGCTCAGGAACACATCGCGTACGCCGCGCCGCAGCTCCGCCTGGTCGACGGTCGCCTGGATGGCAGTCTGCTGCACCACGTCGAACGCCCGGCCGACCTGCCCGATGTCGTCGTCGCCGAACGCCAGCGGCGGCGCGGCCCGGCCGACGTCGACCTGCTCGCCGACCCGCAGCCGCTCCACGACCCGCGGCAGCCGTACGTGCGCCAGGTCCAGCGCGGCGGCCCGCAGCTGCGACAGCTGGGTCTGCAGCGAGCGCAGCGACCGGATGGTGAACCGGATCGACAGCACCACCGCGATGAGCCCGAGCCCGGCGGCCAGCACCAGCTGCACCACGATGCCGATCATCGCGGGACGGAACCGGACCACGGTCTGGTCGGCCAGGTCGAGCACCAGCGTGCGCAGCGCGTCGATGGCCCCGGTGACCGCGCCCCGCCACGACGCGGCGTCGAGCAGCGGGACCGCGCCCGGTGGCGCCCGCATCACCTGGTTCTCCAGCGACTGCAGCGCGGTCATCTGCGGGCTGCTCAGCAGCGCCAGGTACTGGCCCTTGTCGGGCTCCGGCAGCCGCTCGGCGACCTGCGTCGACAGGTACTTCTGCGCGCCGACCAGCTCGGTGAACGCGGCCCGGTCGGCGTCGGTGAACCGTCCCTCGCCGAGCACACCCGACAGCACCGCGTCCTCGCGGGAGATCATCTCCTGGGAGTGGGTGAGCAGCACCAGCGTCGAGGTGTGGAAGATGACGTCCGAGTCGTCCCAGGCGGTGTACGTGCCGTACACGTCGAAGCCGAGCTGGGCGAGATGGGTGAAGTAGGCGTTGGCGCGGACCCGGTCCAGGCCGCCGCGGTCCAGTTCCAGGCGTCGTCCGGGCAGCCCGTCGAGCGCGCCGAGCAGGTCGGCCAGCCGGGCGTCGCTGGCCTCGCTGGTCGACCACCGCGCCACCGTGCCCTCCAGCGCGCCGCGCAGGCTGCTCACCGCCTGGTCGGTGCCGGTGCGGGCGGCGTCGAGCGCGGCCCGGTCGGCGGCGACGCCGGACGCGGCGAACGTGACCGACTCGCGGCGCTCGGCCTGGATCGCCGCGATGAGCGATTCGGTCGGCTTGGCGACCTGCTGCTCCAGCGCGGCCAGCCAGACCAGGCTGAGCCCCTGGCCCACGGTGACGTACGCGGCGAACGCCCACAGCGCCACAAGCGAGGCGAGCACGGCGAAGATCTTGTTACGCAGGCCGGGGTTGCGGGGTGGTCGGGGGTCGGAATCGTGCATGGCACCCGCTCGGGAGAGGACGCTGTGGGGGTGGACGGCGGTGCTCGCGTCCCGCGGTGAACAGGGCGCGACAGGGGTTCACGTGAAGTCGCGACTCGTTGTAGCAACGCCGGTTACGCGCAGGTCGCACACCGCGTGCGACGGTCCGCAAGCTCAGCCGTGAGGCCGACTCGTGATCACCCGATCCGGCCACGGACACGGCCGGACGGCCGCCCCCGTGTCGCGGGGCGGCCGTCCGGTAATGCGTTCACCAGCCGGTTCTACCGGCTCCGTACGGGTAGAGCGGGTTGCCGTACGTGGTCGGCACCGGCTGCCCGGCGTCGATCCGCGCCCGGATCTCGTTACGCTGGGCCGCCGTAGCGCCCAGGTCGTACGGCAGGTCCCAGGCCTCGGTCGCGTCGGCGGGCACGTCGGTGCCGCCCGGCCGCAGCACGTCGGTCAGCGCCCGGGGCAGCTGCCACGGCAGCTTCCCGCTGGGCGCGTAGTCGCCGAACAGCAGCGACGCCAGCGCCGGGCCCATCTCCTCACCGCCGCGGTAGGTGACCACTGTCGCCCCGGCCAGCCCGTCCCACTCGGTGATGACGTACGGCCTCGGCATCACCAGCACGACCACGACCGGGATGTTCTGGTTGCGGAAGTTCTGGATGATCGCGAGCTGGTCGGCGGGCAGGTACGGCTGCTCCTTGACCCAGCTGGTGGCGTGGGTGTAGGAGCCCTCGCCGACGGCGACGACGGCCACCTTCGGCGTGGGACCGGTGTCGGCGTAGACGTTCACCCCGGCGGTCGCCGCCCTGGCCCGGATCGCGTCGATCATGTTCTTCGACCCGTACTCCTGATGGAAGTAGCTGGTCCAGATGCAGCACGCCAGCGCGTCGGCGGCACGCGGCCCGGCCACCACGATGTTGTCGCCCCGGTTGAGCCGCAGCGGCAGCACCCCGTTGTTCTTCAGCAGCGTCATCGCCTCCCGCGAGGCCTGGTTGGCCAGCGCCGTGTACGTCGGCTGATGCATCCGGTACGGCCCGTTGACCGGGTCGCCGTACGGCGCCTCGAACACGCCGAGCTGGAACTTCAGCCGCAGCACGCGCCGCACCGCGTCGTCGATCCGGGCCGCCGGGACCCCGGCGGTGAACGTGGCGATGGAGTAGCCGGGCGCACCGGGGTCCGCCCCGCCCATCACGTCCGAACCGGCCTTGGCCGCCCCGACCCAGGAGCCCGAGGGCAGCCAGTCGGTCGTGATCAGACCGGTGAACCCGAGGTTGTTGCGCAGGTACGCCAGGATCGGCGCGCTGTCCCCGGCTCCCGGGCCGCCCGGGTCGAGCAGCGAGCTGCCCGCGTACCCCGGCATGATGTTGACCGCACCGGCCTCCATCGCCGCCCGGAACGGGATCATGTGGTACTTGATCGTGACCGCGTCGTACACGATCAGCGCCTCACCGCCCGCGCCCTCACCCGGCCAGTGCTTGACCGTGGCCAGCACCGACGCCGGGTTCAGCTCCGGCCCGCCCTGCAGCCCGGCCACCAGGGCCCGCACCTGCGCGGCGGCGACGTCGGCGTTCTCGCCGTTGCCCTCCTGGATGCGCGGGTAGAGCACCTTCGTGCCGACCTCGGCCAGCGGCCCGAGCACCCCGCGGGTGCCGACCTCCAGCTGTTCGCGCCGCTGCATGTCGCCCAGCTTGTACGCCAGCGGATAGTCCCTGGTCGCGGCCAGTGCGCTCTGCGTCGGGTAGGTCGTCTTGTAGCCGTGGATGGTGTCGCCCGCCGACACGAACGGGATGCCCAGCCGCGTCGCCGCCGACGACGTCAGGAAGTTGTGCAGGTCCGGGCCTTCCGCCGGGCCGAAGTGCCAGCCCGACCGGTTGAAGGTCTGGGCGTTGTAGAACATCTGGTACGCCTTCTCCTCCAGCGTCATGCGCCCGAGGAGATCGTCGACCCGCGTCTCGACCGGCTGCCGCCAGTCCTCGTACGGCTCGATCGTGCCGTTCTTGTTCAGGTCCCGGCTGCCGTTGACGACGTTGACGCCGTCGGCGACGTTCTCCAGCACCGGCAGGTAGACGCTGAACCGGCGGATGTTCGACACCTGCAGGGTGCCGCCGGAGCCGTTGACCGCCACCACGTACCACTGGTAGGTCCACCGGTCCTGCAGGTCCCAGGTGGGGGTGTAGGTGGTGCCGGTCGGTTCGGCGACCTTGGTGTACAGGTCGATGAGTTTGCCCGGCTGGGTGAAGTCGTAGTCGGTGCGGCTGATGTTGATCCACACCTGGTAGCGGGCCGCGCCGCCGACCGCGTTCCAGCTCAGCGCCGGACGCCGGGTGGCGGTGACCATGGCCGCGTCGGCGGGGCCGGTCAGCGCGAACTGGCCGGTCGTGGCCGGGGGACGGGTCGGGCCGGACAGCATCGGCGGGGTGCTCGACGACGTGCTGACGGTGCCGAACACCTGCAGCTCCCACAGCGAGTAGCCGTAGCCGGTGGCCCGTGCGGTGCCGTACAGGCGCAGGTAGCGGCCGCTGCCGCTGATGTTGAGCGTTTCGGTGCCGCCGGGGCCGGTGGTCGTCGAATGGATCACGGTCCAGGTGGCCGCGTCGTTGGACGTCTCGATCCGGTAGCCGCGGGCGAACGCGGACTCCCAGTGGAGCACGACCTTCGAGATCGTCGCGGCCCCGCCGAAGTCGATCCGGATCCACTGCGGGTCGCTGAACTGGCTGGACCAGCGGGTCGTGGTGCGGCCGTCGAGAGCGGCGGCGGGGGCGTTGCCGCCCTCGTACGACGAGGCCTCGACCTTCTTGAACTCCGAGATCGGCGTGCCTCCCGGGTTCGGGTTCGGGCTCGGGCTGGCGCTCGGGCTCGGGCTGGGCTGGCCGCCGATGACGCCGAACACCTGGAACTCCCACAGCGAGTAGCCGTAGCCGTTCGCGCGGGCCGTGCCGTACATGCGCACGTAGCGGCCGCTGCCGGTCACGGCGAGGGTCTGCGTGCCGCCGGTGCCCGTGGTGGTCGTGTAGATGTTCGTCCAGGTGTTGCCGTCCGGCGAGGTCTGGATCTGGAAACCGGTCGCGTACGCCGCCTCCCAGACCAGCTTCACCTGGTCGATCGCCGCGGTCGCGCCGAGGTCGACGCGGATCCACTGCGGATCGCTGAACACGCTGGACCAGCGGGTGCCGGGGTCGCCGTCGACCGCGGCCGTGGCCGGTGTGCCCGCGCCCTCGGCGGACGAGGCGAGCACCGCCTTGCCCTGCGAGATCAGCGGACCGGCGGCCTGCGCGGGCACCCCGGCCAGGGACTGTGCGAGCAGTGCGAGCACGACGGCGACGGCCGCCGCCAGGCGCGCGCGGCTGCGCCACGGCAGCCGGAGGGAGGTTCTGAGCGACATGGGCTGCTCCTGATGGAGACGGGACGGGACAGGCCCAGCCGGGTGGGGGACGGCCACGATTCGGCGGGACCTGCTGGAGAGCGCTCTCCCGACAGACTCATCGAAACAACCCGATTAGTCAACCCTGGTGCCGTCAGCGGATCGCCGCGCTCACCCTGTTCGCCGGAGTGCGGGCCGGGCGCGTGTCGAGTGCCTCGTCGGCGGCGCGCTTGCGCGCCAGGTGCTCGCTGATGCCCACGTGCAGGGCCAGGTTGAGCAGTGCCGGGAACGCGATCAGGAACTCGAACACCCCGGGCGAGGCGCCCTCGGTGAACTGCGCGGTGAGGATGCTCCATGGTGCGCCGGCAAGCAGCACCGGGATGCTGAGCAATACGGTGCCCCACCCGGAGCCGCCGCCGGTGGTCTGGCCGGAACCGGCCACCACGAATACCGCGACCAGCGGAATGACCAAAAGGGCGTGTACGAGTACGGCCAAACGTCGCACTGAGACAGTCATTCGGTGGAGGGTAACGGGGTCGGAGCCGGTGCGAAACCCCCTCTACCCGTTGCAATCGGGACATCACTGCCAGCCATCGTGCCGACGGGTGGCAGCCTGCCCTGTTTTGTCGGCCGCCACCCCTATGGTGGGGCCGTAGCAGCCGCAACGATGGGGGTCAGCATCATGTCCGAATCCGCCAAGACCGTGACCGGCGAGCGCGCCGACCTGCTGGAGACGCTGGGCAAGCACCGCTTCTTCCTCCGGTACACCGCGCAGAACCTCAGCGACGAGCAGGCCTCGGCCACCCCGACCGCGAGCGCGCTCAGCGTCGGCGGCCTGATCAAGCACGTCACCGCGACGGAGAAGCAGTGGATGCAGTTCGCGGTCGGCGGGGCCTCCGGCATGGGTGCCGGTGACGGCGGCGAGGTCGACTGGGCCGACGGCTTCAGGATGACCGCCGGTGAGACGGTCGAGGGCCTGCTGAAGTCGTACGAGGAGGTGGCGCGTCACACCGACGAGCTGCTGACCACCCTCGACCTCGACGCCGCGTACCCGCTGCCGGAGGCCCCCTGGTTCGAGCCGGGCGCACGCTGGTCGGTGCGCCGGGTCGCGCTGCACCTGATCGCCGAGACGTCCCAGCACGCCGGGCACGCAGACATCATCCGCGAAACGCTCGACGGCCAGCGCACCATGGGATGACCGGCTACCCCTGCGGCCGGTGTGACCAGGCGTAGCGCACATGTCGTGGCTGCGTAACATGCCCGAAATGTCGATTGGGCAGGGTTGCGGGCTTACCCACGGAAGGGAGAAGCCCATGACTGCCACTCAGACATCGGCGAAGCCCGTCGTCGCGGGATACGACACCGGTGACATGGCGGCGCTCGGCATGGCCGCCGACCAGGCCGCGGTGCGACACACGGGGCTGCGGGTGCTGGTGCGGCGCGCGGTGCCCGTGTGGACCAGCCACCTCGCGATGGGCGTGTGCCCGCCCGCCGCCTTCGACGACGACGATCCGGCCGCCGAGCTCGCCCGCGAGGCCGTCGCGAGGCTGCGCCACGATCACCCCGGCACCGCCGTCGACCTGTACGGCACGGCCCGCTCGCTGCCGCGTGCGATGCTGCGGGAGGCAGGCGACGCGGCCATGCTGGTGACCGGCCGCGACACCGCCCACCCGGACGCCACGACCCGGCTGGCCGGGCGGGCCGGCTGCCCGGTGCTCAGCGTGCCCGACGGGAGCAGCACAGACCCGGCCGCGCCGGTCCTGCTCGTCGGCGCGGACGCGCCGGGCGACGCGGCCGAGTTCGCCATGGCGCAGGCGTCGGCCCGCGGCGTGCCCGTGCTCGCCTGCGACCTCGGCCCGGCGACGGGGGAGTTCGCCGACGCCGTCGTGCGGGCCGCCGACCGGCACCCGTCAGTCGAGGTGTACCAGCAGGGACGGGCCGGGCTGACCCGGACACCGGCCGGGATCGCCGTGCTGCGCACCCCGGGCCGGCGCGGGGACGCGGCCTGGCCGCTGCTGAACGGGCTGCTGCGCGATGCGCCGTACCCGGTGGCCACCGTCCCGGCCGCCCACTGAGGCCGGACCGTCGGGCAGCGCCGCCCGATCGGTCCACTCCGGAGCCAGGCCGCCGTGACCGGCGGTCCTGCCCGACGGTGAGCCGTGCACCACGGAAACCGAGTGGGCGGGACCGGGGCGGCGTACGCTCGGGTGGTCTGCGCTTTCGGGGGAGAGCATGGTCACCTACGAACCGGCGTCCACGGGCCTGATCATCACGGACCCGTACAACGACTTCATCAGCGAGGGCGGCAAACGCTGGCCGCAGCTCCAGGAGGTCGCCGAGGCGGTCGGCCTGATCGAGCACATGCGGCAGCTGATGTCCGCCGCGCGGGCCGCCGGGATCCAGATCTTCTACTCCCGGCACCGCCGGTGGCGGCCCGGCGACTACGAGCAGTGGCGCAACGCCACGCCGTACCTGCTGCGCGCGGCGGGCATCCAGCTGTTCGCGAAAGGCAGCTGGGGCGGGCAGTGGCACCCCGACTTCGAACCGCAGCCCGGTGACGTCATCCTGCACGAGCACTGGGCGCAGAGCGGCTTCGCCAACACCGACCTGGACGTGCAGCTCAAACAGCACGGCGTCAGCAAACTGATCCTGATCGGGCTGATCGCCAACACCTGTGTCGAGTCGACGGCCCGGTTCGGCATGGAGGCGGGCTACCACATCACCCTGGTCCGCGACGCGACCGCGGCGTTCAGCTTCGAGGCGATGCACGCCGCCCACGAGATCAACGGACCCACCGTCGCCAACGAGATCACCGACACCGCGAGCCTGGTCACGGCCCTGGCGACCTAGCCCTGCGGCGTCCACAGCCAGGCGCGTGAGCTCAGTTCGGCCTTGCCCTCCTTGGGCCAGGAAGCGCCCCCGAAGACGAGCAGCCGGTTGCCCGCGGCGACGACCGTGCTGTCGCTGACGTCGTCCTGCGGCAGGGGAGGAATCACTCCCCACTGCCCGGTCACGGCGTTCAGGACCGGGCCGGGCCGGTCGGCGTACACCGCCGAGGTCGTGCCGAACGCGCTGGCATGCCAGCCGCCGGGCGCGTTCGGCAGCGCCGACCAGGTGCCGGTGGCCGGGTCGAGCACGCCGCCGTTGGCGTAGGTGCGTCCCCAGTTCCCGACCGAGCCGCCGTCCGCGCCGCCCAGCGCCGGCGCGATGAGCTTGCCGCCCTCGACCAGCCACGGGCCGGTGGCCAGCTGCTGCGAGTCAGGCAGCCGTCGCCAGGTGCCCCCGCGCGGGTCGAACACCGCCGCGCGGGTGACCGGCGGCCCGTCCGCGCCCGGGTTCGGCACGAGCTCGTGGTCGAACAGCACCAGGTGCTTCCCCGTCCACGCCATCGACCGGTCGAAACCCGCCCCCAGCGGGTCGGCGGGCAACTCGCTCCAGCTCCGGGTCGACGGCGCATAGCGGTAGTCGGGTCCGGGCGTGGTCTCCTCGCTGCCCCGCACCGCGAACAGCAGGTCGCCGCCCGCCACGAGAGTCACCCCGGAGGCGGGCAGCGCGGCCCGCTCCCACCGGTCGGCGGCGATGTCGTACGCCAGCAGCGCCTGCTCGCCGCCGACCGTGCCGCCCTGCACGTACGCGATGCCGCCGACGACCGCGCCCTGCATCCAGCGCAGCGCCACGGGCGGCTCGGCGAGCACCCGCCACCGGCCGCTGTCCGGGTCGACCGCGGCGGCGGCCAGCAGCGGGCTGGGATCGCCCGCGCAGTCCGCACCGGGCGGGCACGGCTGGTCCGCCCCACCGATCAGCAGCGCCTCGCGCCCGGTCCACAGCCCGAGCGCCATGGCCCGCGGGCTCAGCGGCGACCCCGGCAGTTCCCGCCAGCCCGGCACGGCCGCCGACGGCGGCTCGACCGGCGACGGCTGTGCCGAACAGGACGCCAGCACGAGCAGAGCGGCGAAAGCGGTGACGGTACGGCGCATGGGTGGTTGGACCCTCCGATGAGGCCGATGGTTCCGGCGGTGGACGCCGCTGACTATCGTGCCGGAACATGACGACCTCGGAGATCCCCGTGCTGCGCTGCCCGCTGTGCAAGGGCGCCGAATTTCAGCAGGAGGTGGGACGCCTCGACAGCCGGTGGGGGTTGACCTCGCACCGGATGACGCTGCTGATCTGCCGGAGCTGTCGCTACATCCTGCACTTCTACGACAAGAACTCGATCTTCGACTTCGACTGATCCGCGCCGGACCGCGGTCAGCACGCTCGCCGGAGGTGGCGTAGCCTCGCGCGGATGGATGTGCAGTCGCCGGACGCCGCGCGGACCCGCCGCGGCCCGCACCTCACCGGGTGGTTCCAGTACGCGATCGTCGCGGTCTTCCTGCTCGGGGCGGTGTCGCTGCTACTCGCGGCGGCGGCCGGCACCGGCGACTGGGCCGGTCTGGCCGACCCGGGCCTGGAGCGCTACGGCGACCCGAAGGACTGGAACCCGCCGATCGGCCCGGACTCGGTGTGGAACCCGCTGGCCTGGCTGGTGGAGATCTGCCGGTGGATCGTGATGACCTCGCTGATCGTCGTGCTCGGCTTCATCGCCGCGCTGATCGGCTTCGTCCAGTACGCCGGTCAGCGGGACGGCCTCAGCCGTGGCGCGAAGGCGAACCTGCTCACCGGCACGGTGCTGTGCGTCGCGACCGCCCTGCTCATGCTCACCCCGTACGGCAGCCAGCTGCGCGACTGGCTACTGGATTAGGCGTCGCCGTTCATCGCCCGAGGAGGTCCGCCAGTCCGGACGGGTAGAGCGGGGTCGTGTCGTCGAAGCCGCCCAGCGGCCGCCACATCACCGGTGTGCCCGGGTCGTCGAGGATGTCGCCGACGTGGTCCCGCTCGTACAGCGAGCGGTCGGCCAGGTCGCACGCGAACACGAACACGATCTCGTGGCCCTGCCGGTCGAAGGCGTGGAACAGGTTCTCCAGCACGCCGAGCAGCCGCACCCCGGTCAGTTCGACGTCCAGCTCCTCGCGCAGCTCCCGGTGCAGTGCCTGCGCGGCGGTCTCGCCGAACTCGATGCCACCGCCCAGCGGCCGGTAGAAGGTGTGTTCCCGGGTGTGGTCGTAGCCGCGGAACACAAGCACGTCGTCGCCGCGCCGGGGCACGGCGAGCGCGATGTTTCTGATGGAGGTCACTCCTGGAACCTAACCGCTGGCCGCGTTCGCGGCGTGCACGGCCAGCTGTACGCGGTTGGCGCTCCCGGTCTTGGTCATCAGGTTCGCCACGTGTGTCTTGACGGTGGTCACGCCGAGGTGCAGCCGGGCGGCGATCTCCGGGTTGGACATGCCCTGGCCGACCAGCGCCAGCACCTCGCGCTCGCGCTCGGTCACGCCGGGCAGGGCGGGCACGGCCACGGGCTTCTGCTGGTGGCGTACGGCCTGCGCGACGAGGCGGCGCAGCACCGCCGGGCTGAACGGGCTGTCGCCCGCGGCCGCCCGGCGCACCCCGTCCAGCAGCTCGTCCGGGCTCGCGTCCTTGACCAGGAACCCGCACGCGCCAGCCGCCAGCGCCGGATACAGGTGGTCGTCGTCGTCGAACGTCGTCAGCACCAGCACCCGCGCCGACGGCCGCTGCGCCAGGATGCGGGCCGTCGCCGTCGTGCCGTCGACGCCCGGCATGCGCAGGTCCATCAGGACCACGTCGGGATGCAGCTGCTCGGCCAGCCGCACCGCCGCAGCGCCGTCCGCGGCCTCGCCGACGACCTGCATGTCCGCCACCGACTCGCACAGCATCCGCAGCCCCGCCCGGATGAGCTGCTGGTCGTCCACGAGCAGCACCCGGATCACGCGGCGGCCCTCGGCAGCGACGCCGACAGCAGCCACCCGGCGTCGGCCGGGCCCGCCCGCAGGCTGCCGCCCAGCACCTCGACCCGCTCGCGCAGGCCGACCAGCCCGTGCCCGCCACCGGCCGTGCCCGGCGACGCCGGCCCGCCGAAGTCGTGCAGGTCGAACACGACATGGTCACCGCCGAGCCGGATCGACAGGCGCGCCCGCGCGGCGGTGCCCGCGTGCCGGGCCACGTTGGCCAGGCCCTCCTGGGTCAGGCGCAGCAGTGCCAGCGCCGTACGCGCGTCCAGCCGGACCACCTCAGGGTCGATGTCGGCCCGCACGTCGAGCCCGATGCCGTTGCTGCGCTCGACCGCCGCCCGCAGGGCCACCGGCAGGCCCTGCGGTTCCACGAAGAACACCTGCTGGGCGGTGCCCGGATCACGCAGCACGGCGACCAGCTTGCGCAGGTCGGCCAGGGCGCTGGTGCCCGTGGTGTGCACATCGTCGAGCACCTGGCGCACCCGTGGATCGTCCACCGCCAGCACGTCGCGGGCGACCGCGACCCGCAGCACGATCGAGGCGACGTGATGCGCCACCAGGTCGTGCAGCTCGCGGGCGATGCTGGTGCGCTCGTCGGCGCGTACCCTCGTCTGCTCCTGCGCCGCGACGGCGGCGGCCTGCCGGTTGAGCTCACCCAGCGCCCGCAGGTGCAGCCCCAGCAGTAGCGGCGCGGCCACCGCGGCGGCCGCACCGTAGAACACGGTCTGCGGGGTCGCGATGAACTCGATCCGGTCCGACACGACGTGCGCGGCCAGGCCGAGGACGAGACCCGCCCACACCCGCCAGCCGCCCCGGCGCGCGCCCAGCTCGAACATCGCCCAGGCCAGCCCCACCGTCGGCACCGAGTCGTCGTCGCCGCCGGCGAAGCAGCCCACCACCAGGGCCGCGGCCGCGCTGAGCACGGCGGCGAACGGCCACCGCACCCCGAGATACCCGAACAGCAGCACACCGATCGCCAGGCCCAGGTCGACGGCGCCCATAGACCGGCCCTCCGGCGTCAGCGTGAGGTAGCCGACGCCGGTCAGGACCACGGCGGTGAGGCGGACCGCGGCGTACCGCTGTTCGAAAAGCCGCCCCACCCACAGCATGGCGGCCATCCTAACCGGACACCGGAACCCGTGACGGCCCCGCGACCATGCCCCCGGCCGGGGCGACCGCGAGCACACCCGCCACGGCGGTCACCGCCAGCAGCCCGCCCGCCACCGCCAGCGTCAGCGCGTCCGGGGCGAGCAGCGGCTGACCGCGCAGCGCCTGCCAGGTCACCAGCACGAGCAGCCCCGCGTACGCGAACGAGAAAACCACCACCAGCCGGGTGCGCCGCACCACGTCGCCGACCAGCGCCGGCACCAGCATCGCGAACAGCAGCACCGCCTGCAGCCCGTGCATGCCGACGAAGTGCCCGATCCGCAGATCGCCGCCGGTGGTGCTCCAGCCCGTCAGCGGCATGCCGGGCCCGCCGTCGCTCACCCCGACCGCGTGCGCGCCCATCAGCGTTTCGACGCCCTGCTCGTCGAGCGCCAGCTGCTCCGCCGTGGGCACCACCATGGTGAACCCCTGCAGCAGCCCGAGCAGCAGCAGGACCATGCCCAGCCGGACGGCCCAGGTGCTCGTCCGGTCCGGCATGCCGCCGCGCCACAGCAGTACCGCCAGCACGGCGGTGGCGACCCACAGCACCGCGATCGTCGCACCCATGGCGTTCCACAGCGCCTCGTCCAGCGGCGTCGCCTCGTTGTAGTGGCTGGCCCTGCCGCGCGCGGCCTGGAACACGATGATCCCGACCTCCAGCACCGACATGACCACGATGACGTACGCCGCCCAGCGGGCGGTTCGGCGTCCGCGCCGCAGGTGGCCGATCATCCAGGCCAGGCTGAGGCCGTAGGCGATGAACGAGCTGGCGAACTTCGCCGGTTTGAGCCAGGTGGGCTGCCCGCCGACGGTGCGCCCGTCGGCGACCAGGCCGACGACGGCGACGAGCAGCAGGACACCCATGACGGCGGACAGCCAGGTGAGGGCGCGGCTGCCGTGCAGGGCCGTGCGCAGGACGGCGGTGGTGCGCGAGAAAGGTTTCATGCCCTCGACACTCGCGGCACCGGCGGCCCGAAACCTCCTGCTCCGAGCCCGGACCGTCCTCCTGCCACTGGCCGGGCCTCCTGCTGTCGGAGGAGGCCCGGCCGCCTGACGCCTCGGTCAGCCGGGGTGCTTGTGCGCGCGACACAGCGGAGCGGTCGGCTGGCCGCAGTTGCCACACCACGTCAACGGCGCGTCCCCGGCGGTCCGGGACACCGGTCGGCGGCACATCAGCAGACCGCAGAGCACGCCGATGACCATTCCGGCGATGAGATCGAGCACGTGCATGACCACCTCCGTGGGATTCGGATGCCGGGTCGGGACGGGGTGCGAGCCATGGGGCCCGACCCCGCACCGTCGAGCTTCGGCCCGGTTCCGCCGGTAAGACAGGTGTCACCGGGGCGACACGTCATGGGGACACGCGATTGTCACCATGCGCCGTCGGGGCCGTCGCGGGCATACTGGCCTGATGGACGAAGGTGCGGCCGACGTCGATAACCGGCCGGGATGGGCGAGGCGGCTGCGCGCTGAGCGGCTGGGCCGCGGCTGGTCACAAGCCGATGCCGTACGAGCGCTGCGAGCGCACGCCGACCGGCCCCTGCCCGAACCGTCCAGCCTGATGCGCAACTGGAAGCGTTGGGAGGCGGGTGGCACCGAGCCTGACAGCTTCCACAAGGCACTGATCGCCCAGACGTTCGGGACGGTGACCGGGGCGTTCTTCCCACGCCCGCATCGCAACGACGACAATACCGGTGTTCTCGGGACCGCCGGTATGGACACCCACGAACTGCTGGCCCGCCTGCGCGCCTCGGACGTGTCACCGGCGACGTTGGAAGCGGTGCGCCTGACCGCCGATCGGCTGTGCTGCGCGTACCAGTACATGCCGTCGGCACGGCTGCTGGCCGAGAGCCGGGCATGGCTGCAGCGCATCACCGGCCTGCTGGACCGGCGGCTGACCCTGTCCCAGCATCAAGAGGTGCTGACTCTCGCGGGATGGGTGGCGCTGCTGACCGGCTGCGTCGAGTACGACATCGGCCAGCGTGGCCGCGCCGAGGCGACCCGCCGCGCGGCACTGTCCCTCGGCCAGGAGTCAGGCAACGCCGACATCGTCGGCTGGGCTTACGAGATGCGTGCCTGGTACGCACTGACCCAGGGCGACCTGCGCGGGGCCATCACCGCAGCCGAGTGCGGCGAGAATGCCGCGTCGGGCCGGGACGTGGCGGTGCAGTTGGCCGCACAGCGAGCGAAGGCATCTGCACGGCTGGGCGACCGCCGCCAGGTGGAACAGGCCCTGGAACAAGGCCGGTCGCTGCTGGAACGCCAACCACACCCCGACAACCTCGACAACCACTTCGTCGTGGACCCCGCCAAGTTCGACTACTACGCGATGGACGGCTACCGGGTGGTGGGCGACGACCGCAGGGCCGGGCTGTACGCCGACGAGGTGATCCGGGCGTCGTCCGGTGCGGACGGGGCGGCACGCCACCCGATGCGGCTCGCCGAGGCGCGCCTGACCCTGGGGGTGCTGGCGGCACGTGGCGGCGACCTGGACAGTGCGGTCGCGCACGGCCTGGACGCGCTGGGCGGCGACCGCCGCTCCCTACCCTCGCTGCTGCTGGTCTCCCACGAACTGACGGGCCTGATTCAGGGCCGCTACGCCGGTGCGGCGCAGGCGACGACCTTCCTCGCGGCGGTGGACGGAGCCCGTGCCGAGGTCGTCGCCAACGCCCGAGGCTGAGTACAGCCGCGTCGGGCTCAGCCTGTCAGGTGGTCGCCTCGGTCGGGGCGGGGATCGTCAGGCGGGCGGTGAGCTGGGTGAGGGTCCCGGCGAGCTGTCCGACCTGGCCGGTCAGCTCGTCGACGCGGCTCCGCAGCGCGACGGCCTCGGCGACGGCGGCGTCGCGCTGCACGGTCAGCACGGTGACGTCGGTCTGCCGCTGCTGTGCCAGGGTCTCGGCTGCCGTCCGCGCGGCTTCGGCGGTCGCTGCCGAGCCCTGGGCCGCGGCGAGCTCGGCACGCAGGGCCGTCAGCTGCCGTGCCTGCTCCTGGCGTACCGCCGCGGTCTCGGCCTGGGCGGTCGCGGTCTGCTGCTCGGCGCGGACCTGCTCGGCCCTGGATGTCTCGGCCTCGCGCCCGGCCTCCTCGGCGGCGGCGCGGGCCAGGTCGAACGCGGCCTGCACCTGGTCGGCGGCGGCGCGGGTGGCGTCGCGGTCGTGGTATGCCTCGGCCCGCAGCGCCTCGGCGGCGGACTGCTCGCGCCGGGCCGTGTCGCGTTCGGCGGTCGCGGCCGTGGCGGCACGGGCGGACCCGGCGGCCGCCGCGGTGGCCTGCGCGGCGAGTTCGCGCTGTTCGGCGGCGCGGGCCTCGGCGGCGGCGACCGCCGACGCGGCGGCGGCGTGAGCTGCCTGGACGCTCTGCTCGGCGCGCTCGTCAGCCTCGCGCACCAGGCGTTCGGCGTCGGTGGTGGCGCGGGCGGCCGCGTCGAGGGCGTCGCGGGCGATGCGGGCGGCCCGTTCGGCCTCGTCGCGGGCCTCGTCGCGCTCGGTGTGGGCGTCCGCGACCTGGCGGGCGGCCTCGGCGCGGGCCTCGGCGAGCTGGCGTTCCACACCGGTGGGCGAGAGTTCGGCCTCCAGGGCTTCGGCGAGGGTGTCGGCGACCTGCTCCAGCCGCTCGACGACCTCGTAGGCCTTGGCGACCTGCCCGGCCAGGCCGGGGGAGTTGCGGTGGCGCAGCCGGCTGTTGCGGGCAGCGGACTGGCACGCCCCGTCGTTGTCGCGGCAGTAGCGGAACGGCCGCCCGGCGGCGGCACGCTGAGTGACCGGCTTGCCGCAGTACGCGCAAGGCCGGGTCGTCACTTCGGTGTGCGGTGTGGACATCAACTGCGCAGCGTAGTCGCCGCTGCGCACCGGGGCCAGAGCCCGGTGCACGCGGGTGAGCCGGATGGACCGGGCGGCTGAACCTGCCCGCGCTGACCAGCGCTCATCCTGGGTAAAGCGGTTGCGGCGGCGTCACGGGCGGCCCTAGGTTGCCTGAGATGGACCTCTCCTGGCTCGGCACGCCGATCGGCCCGATGGTCCGGGTCCACGGCGGGTTCGCCAACCGGCTGTACCGGCTCGACACCGATCAGGGGTCGTTCGCGGTGAAGGAGCTGAACCTCGCCGACCGCCGCGCGGGCTACCACGCCGAGGACGTGTTCAGGCTCGAGCGGGCCGCCTTCGCCGCGGGCATCGCGATGCCGGAGCCGATCGCGGCGAGTGCCGGCATGCTCGTGCATCGGTGGGTCGAGGGCGAGAAGGTGCCCGAAGCGCCGGTGCCGGTCGCGTACGCGTTCGAGGTCGGCGGGATCCTCGCGCGCCTGCACGCGCTCGACGTCGCGTGGCCCCATGTCGCGAGCGAAGAACCCACGCCCGGGGACTGGCGCGAACTCGCCGCGCGGGCGGCCGCGACCGGTCAGCCCTGGGCCGGGGAACTCCAGGCCCAGGTCGAGACGTTCCTCGCTATCGCCCGCTTCGTCGGCGCCTGCGAGCGGCCAGGTCCCGTCGTGTTGACCCATCGGGACATCCAGCCGTGGAATCTGCTCAGCCGGGCCGGTCGGCCGGTCGTGCTCGACTGGGAGCTCGCGGGGATGCTCGACCTGTCGGGCGAGCTCGGCTCGACCGCGCTGAGCATCGCGAAGGGGCCAGGCTTCGACGACATCCGTCCCGAGGTCTTCCACGCGGTCCTCGACGGCTATGCCGCAGCCGGTGGCGGGCTGCCGCCGCCGGGCCCGAGCTGGTTCGTGTTCATGATCAGTGGTTGGCTGGGGTTCACCAGGTGGAACATTCTGCGCTGCCTGGCCGGTGTCGAGGCGAGCACCGGCCCTGAGCTCGCGCTGTCGCACGAGTCGGTGCGCGGTGGCGTACGCGGCCTGCCGGTCCTGTTCGGCCGGCTCCCGGAACTGGAGGAGTTGCTGCTGCGCCGGTGACCCGCCGTGCCGGGCCTCGTCCGGCCGTCGACGACAAAGAGCCCGACTTGGGCGAATTGTCCTTGTATGGTGGGGCGAGTTCCGCAGCGCACCGGGGGAGCAAGCAGATGGTCGACTGGCTGGCCGCGACGGAGCCCGCGCAGTTGCTGCCGGCCCGCTCGCAGATGGCGTTCACGCTGATGTTCCACATCATCCTGGTGCCGCTCGGGGTGGCGCTGCCCGCGATCATGCTGATCGCCGAGCACCGGGGCCTCAAACGGCGCGACCTGGTCGCGCTGACCCTGGCCCGGCGCTGGTCGCACGCCGCCGGACTGACGTTCGCGGTCGGCGCGGTGTCGGGCACGGTGCTGTCGTTCGAGATGGGACTGCTCTGGCCGGGCCTGACCGGCAAGTACGGCGACGTGTTCGGGCTGCCGTTCGCCATCGAGGGCATCGCGTTCTTCCTGGAGGCGATCCTGGTCGCCATCTACATCTACGGCTGGCGGCGGCTCAAGCCGTGGACGCACTTCAAACTCGGCCTGCCGATCCCGTTCGTGGCCATGGTCGGCGCGTTCTCCATCATCTCGGCGAACTCGTGGATGAACACCCCGGCGGGTTTCACCCCCGGTCCGAACGGCGGCTGGCCGACGAACATCGACCCCATCGCCGCGATCTTCAACAAGGCCCTGCCGTACGAGTTCCTGCACTTCATCTGCGCGGCGTACATGGCGGCGGGGTTCACCGTCGCGTCGGTGTACGCCGTGGGCTGGCTGCGCGGGCGGCGCGACCGCTACCACCGGCTGGGCTTCCTCATCCCGTTCACCGTCGCGGCGATCATCACCCCGGTGCAGATGGTGATCGGCGACCTCATCGCGGTGTGGCTGTTCAAGGAGATGCCGGTCAAGTTCGCGGCGATGGAGGTCGTCACCACCTCAGGCACGCACCAGCCCGAGATCTTCTTCGGCTGGTACGACGAGGCCACCAACACCGTCTCCGGCGGCCTGAGCATCCCGAACCTGAACTCGATCCTGGCCGGCAACAGCCCCGACACCTACGTGCAGGGGCTGGACACGGTCGCGCTGGCCGACCGGCCGTCCAACGTCAACATCGTGCACTGGGCGTTCGACGTCATGGTCGGCATCGGCTCGCTGCTCATGCTGTTGGTGCTGTGGTTCGCCTGGCACTGGTGGCGCAGGCGCACCATGCCGCAGTCCAAGGTGTTCCTCTGGTGCGCGGCGGCGGCCGGGGTGCTGACCTACGTCGCCATCGAGGCCGGCTGGATCGTCACGGAGGTCGGCCGCCAGCCCTGGATCGTGTACGGGTTCGAGCGCACCTCCGGCGCGGTGACCAAGGCCGACGGCGTATGGGCGACGTTCGCCGTCGTCGTCGTGCTGTACCTGCTCCTGGCCGTGGGCACGATAACGGTGCTGCGGGTGATGTCGCGGCGCTGGCGGCGCGCCGACATCGGTGACTTCCTTGACGAGACGGCTCCGTACGGGCCGCGCACGGAGGCCGCCGCCGATGTGGAACGGTCGGCGCCGTGAGCGCGGCCGACGCCGTCGCGGTCCTGGTCGTGCTGGCCGTGACGCTGTACGCCTGGTCGGGTTTCGCCGACTACGGAGCAGGGTTCTGGGACCTGACCGCGGGCGGCCACGTGCGCGGCGTACGGGTGCGGTCGCTGATCGACGCCGTGATCACCCCCGTATGGGAGGCCAACCACGTCTGGCTGGTGTACCTGCTGGTGGTGACGTGGACGTCGTTCGGCGCGGCGTTCGCCTCGATCATGTCCACGCTGTTCATCCCGCTGTCGCTGGCCGCGCTGGGCATCGTGCTGCGCGGAGCGAACTTCGCCCTGCGCAAGGACGCCGCGCGGGAGGGCCGCCGCCAGGCGGCGGGCGTGCTGTTCGGGTTCGGCGCGGTGCTGACGCCGTTCTGCTTCGGGGCGGTGCTGGGCGGGATCATCACCGGCCGGGTGCCGCCGGGTGACGCCGCCGGTGACGAACTGACCAGCTGGTGGAACCCCACGTCGATCATGGTCGGGCTGCTGGCGGTCGCGATGGGCGCGTTCCTGGCCGCGGTGTACCTGATCGCCGAGGCGCACCGGCGCGGCCTGCCGGGGCTGCGCGAGTACTTCCGCCGCAGGGCACTGGGGTCGGGTGCGGTGGCGGTGCTGTTCGGCGTCGGCGCGCTGGTCGCGCTGCACGGTGACGCACCGCAGATGTTCGACCGGTTCGTCACCCGGGGCAGCGTGCTGCTGGTGCTGGGCCTGATCCTGCTCGGGGTCACATTCTGGATGGCCGCCCGAGGCGCGGTGCGCGGGCTGCGGCTGACGGCGCTGGGCGGGGTCGCGGCGCTGGTGTGGTCGTGGGGCGTGGCGCAGTACCCGTACCTGCTGCCGTTCGGGCTGACGATCGAGGACGGCTCGGGCGCGGCGGTCACGCAGCGCTGGATCCTGGCCTGGTTCGGCGTGGCGCTGGTCACGCTCGTCCCGGCCCTGATCCTGCTGTACGTGCTCGACCAGCGCGGCGAGCTGGGCGAGGATCCGCTGACGTCACTGGAGTCGGCGGAGCCGGGGGACCTGCGATCATGACCGTGGGCCTGTTCAGGCTGGTGGAGACGCCAGTCACGATGCATCAGGGCGGCGGTACGGGCTGGTAGCCTTCGCGCGTGCCGGGGACCATTCTGTTCGACCTGTTCCATACGCTGCTCGACGGTGCCGATGGGCAGCGTGACCGGGTCGTGGCGCGGATGGGCGAGATCGTCGGGGTGGATCCGGCGGGCCTGGTCGCGGCGTACCACGCGTCGTGGCGCGAGCGGCTGGTCTGCTGGTCCGCGGAGGAGACGGTGCTGACCCTGGCCCGTCGGCTGGGCGGTGACCCGTCGGCTGAGCAGGTGGCGCGGGCGGCCGCACTGCGGCTGGAACTGGCGTCGTGGCTGCTGAACTCCGCGCCGTCGAGCACGCTGGTGGCGCTGGACGGCCTGCGGGCGGCGGGCTGGCGGCTGGGCCTGGTCAGCAACGCGACGGCCGAGGCGGCCGAGGCGTGGCAGACCTCGGGGCTGGCCCGGCGTTTCGACGCGGCGGTGTTCTCGTGCGTCGTCCGGGCGGCCAAGCCCGATCCGGCGATCTACCAGGCGGCGCTGGCAGCGCTCGGGACGACGGCGCAGCGGTGTGTCTTCGTCGGCGACGGTGCGGACGGCGAGCTGGCGGGGGCGGCGGCGGTCGGGTTGACCGTGGTCCGCACGGCCGAGTTCATCGACCGGTCCGGGGTGTGGTCGGGACCGGTGGTGGATTCGCTGGCGGACCTGCCGGGGCTGCTGGACGAGATTTCGGCCGGCCTGGGACTGTCACAGCGCCCGGTGTGAGCGGCGGGACTACCCGGTGCGCGTGATCGGCGCGTGCGCGGGCGCGGGGGTCGGGTGCAGCGTTCGCGGTGAGCGCCGGCGGTGGGCGACCGCGAACGACAGCAGGCCCATGGCGATCGCGACGAACGCGGCGATGGCGTACAGGTGCGACAGCGGGGTTCCGGCGCTGACGAGGGGGCCCGCGCCGAACGCGGCGATGCCGTAGCCGAGCTGGTAGGCGGCGATGACGCCACCGGCGACGGTCGCGGACAGGCCGGTGAGCTCGCCCTGACCGAAGCTGATGGTCAGCGGCAGCAGCGCGGAGCAGCACAGCCCGGCCGCCCCGAAGGCCAGCACGCCCTGGACGTCGTGGCCGCGGGGCAGCGCGGCGATGATCACGAAGACGCCCGCGAGGGCGAACGGCAGCAGGTGGAACGTGGCGCGGGCGGGAAGCCAGCGGGTGATGGCGGCGAACAGCAGCCGCCCGAGGGTGACCATGGCCCAGAACGCGGTGAGGGCGAGCGCGGCCGTGGTCGTACTGGCACCGACGCTGGTGGTCATGTCGAGCTGTGCCCAGTTGCCGTTGACGGTCTCGCAGATGCCGTACAGCAGGGCGAACGCCAGGTAGAGCCAGAACCGGGCGGGCAGCGGTCCGCCGGTGGCGGCGGCAGCGCTCCGGGCGCCGGAGTGCATGGGCAGGCGGGCGCTGACCGCGAGCAGGGCGATGAGCAGCAGCGTGGACAGGATCGGCAGCCCCCACCAGTAGCCGAGGCCGACGAAGACGGCGACGAACACCGGTGCCAGCGCGGTGCCCAGGCCCAGCAGGGCGTTGAGGATGAGCACGGCGCGGTCGACGTTCGCGGGGTGGAAGGCGGCTGCGAGTGAGTTGAGCGCGGGCACGGCGAGGCCGAAGCCCGCGCCCAGGAACGCGGTGGCGGCCAGCAGCAGCGGGTAGGCGACGTGCTGCTGGTGCATGACGGCGGCGCTGGCGAGCAGCAGCACCATGGACACCAGGGAGCAGGCGAGCCCGGCGAGGTAGACGGCGTGGGTGCCGTGGCGGCGGGCGAGCCCCGCACCGGCCAGGGCGGCGGCGATCGCGGCGACGACCTGCGGAGCGAACATGACGCCGTATTGCGCGCTGGTCAGCGCGTAGTGGCCGGGGTCGGTGAGGATCGAGCTGAGGGCGGGGATGGTCACCAGGACGATGCCCTGTACGACGCCGGCGAGGTCGACGACGGTGGTCTGGGCGCGGGCCGTCATGAATTCTCGCGCCTGTTGACCAGGGTCTGCAGGGTGGACAGCTGGGGCCGGAGCTTGCGCAGCCGGTCGTCGGCACGGACCTGGACCCGGCCGCGGCCGTAGGCGTCGCGGTGTCCCCACCGGCCGGGGACGTCGAGCAGGGCGAGGTGGCCGATGCCGACGGGCAGGGCCGGGTCGACGACGAGGTGGTCGTCGACGGCCTGCAGGCCGAGCATGGTGCCCAGCAGCAGCAGCGGAGTGCCGGTGGACCAGGCCTGGGGGCTGCACGCGGTCGGATACGGGACGGGGTACTTGGTGACGGAGCGGTCGTAGCCGCAGAAGGCTTCGGGCAGGCGGCCGTTGAAGAACTCGGCGGCGTCGAGGATGCCGGCGGCGACCCGGGCGGCCTCGTTCTTGTAGCCGTAGCGGCGTAGGCCCCAGGCGATGAACGAGTTGTCGAACGGCCAGACGGTGCCGACGTGGTAGCCGACGGGGTTGTAGCGCTGCTCGCCCTCGGCCAGGGTCCGGATGCCCCAGCCGGAGTACAGCCGGGGTCCGAGCAGGTGTTCGACGATGTGGTGGGCGCGGCGGCGTTCGACGATGCCGGACCAGAGCAGGTGGCCGATGTTGGACGACAGGGCGTCGACCTGCGTGCCGTCGCTGTCGAGGGCGAGGGCGTAGTAGTTGCGGTCCTCGATCCAGAAGTCGCGGTTGAAGCGGCGTTTGAGGTCGGCGGCCTCGGTGTCGAGGCGTTCGGCGAGGGTGGGGTCGTTCCAGACGACGCGGGCCAGGCGGGCGGCGCGCTTCATGGCGTCGTAGGCGTAACCCTGCAGCTCGCAGGTGGCGCGGGGGAAGCCGGGCAGGCGGCCGTCGGTGTAGGAGATGGAGTCCCAGGAGTCCTTCCAGCACTGGTTCTCCAGGCCGGTGTCGGGGTTGCGGGTCTGGTACCAGACGTAGCCGTCGCCGCGCAGGTCGGCGTACTGGTCGAGCCAGGCCAGCGCCGCACGGGCCTCATATTCGAGGTCGCGGACCAGTTTGGTGTCGCCGCTCCAGCGTTCGTACTCGTCGAGCAGGATCAGGAACAGCGCGGTGCTGTCGGCTGACCCGTAGTAGGGGGAGTGGGGGCGTTCCTCGAAGGCGGTCAGTTCGCCGTAGCGCATCTCGTGCAGGATCTTGCCGGGGTCCTCGTCGCGGAAGTCGTCGACGCGGCTGCCCTGGCGCGCGCCGAGTTCGGCCAGGGTGGTCGCGGCCAGCGACGGCGCGTACGGCAGGGCCTGCAGGCTGGTGAGGATGCTGTCCCGGCCGAACATGGTCATGAACCAGGGCAGGCCCGCGGCGGGCAGGGTGCGCTCGCCGGAGGTCATCGGGGCGAAGCGCAGTGCGGCGAGGTCGGTGAGGCTGCGCCGGTAGGTGTGCTTGAGCGGCTCCCAGTCGCATTCGAGCTTGGGCGCCTCGGACAACCACTCGTGGAGGTCCTCCTCCATGTCCTTGCGGGTGTGGGCGGCTTCGCGGCGGGCGGTGACGCGCTCGTTGACGGCCCAGCCCCACAGCGAGCACTGTACGTGCAGTTCGGTGGTCCAGCTGCCGTGCGGGCCGAGGTGGACGGTGTAGGTGATGCCCTGGTCGTCGATGGCGGCGGCAGGGGTGTGGGCGGTGTCGCCGTGCTCGTCGATGTGGGTGGACGCGGCGGTGTTGATGAGGGTCTCGCGGCGGTACGTCTCGCGTTCGTAGCCGAGCAGCAGCAGGTTGTCCCCGATGCGGGCGTAGTACGTGCCCTTCTTCTTGAGGTGGTCCTTGACCTCGAACAGGTCGGCGAAGTCGGCGGAGGCGTCCAGGCGCAGGGTGAGGTCGACGGGGGTGGCGCTGTGGTTGAGGATGGTCAGTTCCTCGCGGAACCCGTCGAGGACCTCGCGGCGGCGGATGATCGACAGGGTCGCGTCGACGTACACCGTGCCGGTGCCCGGGACCAGGAAGAACCGGGTCTCGAAGTAGTGCAGGTCGTCGGTGGACAGCGGGTTGAGGCGGTGGCCGTCGAGGGTGAGGATCCAGCGGGACAGGTAGCGGGTGTCCCAGGAGAACAGGCCGTTGGGTTCGGTGGGTGAGGCGTCGATGTCGCCGGCGGTGTCGCTGACGACGAACGTGTTGCCGTCGAGGGTGCTGACAGAGCCGGTGGTGGTCATCTCGGGTGCCTCCGGGTTGCCGGTGCGGGCGTGGTCGGCCGCCCGGGGAACAGCCGTTGCAGCATGACGATGAGGTGCAGTTCGCCCTCGACGTTGATCTGGCCGCGCAGCACGGCGGCCATGGTGTTGACCCGACCGGTGATCATGCCGTCGAACAGGGACTTGGCGACGTGCACGACGCAGTCGGCGGGTTCGCCGCCGCGGCTGACGTCGATGTGGCCGTGTTTGATCGCGACGCGCCAGTGTTCGGCGTGCCCGTTGTCGGCGAGGTCGAACCGGATCGTGCCGGTGGTGGCGCGCAGCAGCGGGTAGCGGCCGTGTTCGGCGAGGCTGTGGAAGTAGTCGGCGGTGGCGTCGCTCACCGGGATGCTCCCGGGGTCGCGGCGGGTGCGGCGTAGCTGACGCCGAGCCGCCCGGCGAGGTGCTCGCCGACGCGCAGGGCGTTGGCCATCGCGGTCAGCGCCGGGTTGACCGCGCCGATGCTCGGGAAGAAGCTGGTGTCGACGACGTACAGGTTGTCGAGTTCGTGGGCCTTGCAGTGCGCGTCCAGCACGCTGGTGGCGGGGTCGTTGCCGAACCGGCACGTCCCGGCCTGGTGGGCGACCCCGGCGATGGGGATGTCGGTCTTCATGTACGCGAACCGGTGGATCAGGTGGTCCTCGTGCAGCCGCATCGACCCGAGCATCGACTTGAGCTGGTGGTAGAGCCGCTTGGCGGCGGTCGGGTTGCTGGGGCTGTAGTCGAGCACGATGTGCCCGTCGCGGCTGACGGTGATGCGGTTGTCGGCCTTGGGCAGGTCCTCGGTCGACAGCCAGAAGTCGACGGCGTGCCGGGCGACGTCAGCCAGCGCCCAGGTCGGGGCGAGCTTAGTCGCGAGGGGCTTCTCGCCGCGGTACATGTCGGGCTCGGATTTGCCGATCATCTGGATGTTGCCCATGGGGTAGTCGAAGCCGGGGCCGCGGAAGTAGAAGTCGTTGAGGCCCAGGGTCTTCTGGAACCGGGTCTCGTTGGGTTCGCGCGACAGGGCGAGCACGGCCTGCGACAGGTGGAACATGTAGTTGCGCCCGACCTGGTCGGAGCTGTTGGCCAGGCCGTGCGGGTGCAGGTCGCTGGCCGACATGAGCAGCAGTTTCGCGGAGTTCGCCGCGCCCGCCGACACCACGACGATGTCGGCGGCGTAGCGCTCCTCGTGGCCCTCGTGGTCGACGACGACCTGGGTGACGGCGGTGCCGGCGAGGTTGGTCTCCAGGCGTACGGCGTGGGCGTGGGTGAGCAGGGTGACGTTCGGGGCCTGCAGCGCGGGCCGTACGGCGAGGGTCTCGGCGTCGGACTTGGCGTGCAGCGGGCACGGGAACCCGTCGCAGTGCTGGCAGCGTACGCAGATGCTGTAGGGCATGTTCTGCTCGTTGAGCCGCACCCCGACGGGCGCGTGGAACGGCCGGTATCCGGCGGCGGCCAGGTCGTCGGACAACTGCTGGATACGCGGCTCGTGGTGCAGCGCCGGGAACGGGTACGGCCCGGACGCGGGCGGCTCGGTGGGGTCCTCGCCCCGGTTGCCGTGGACCTCGTACAGCTGCTCGGCCATGGTGTAGTACGGCTCCATCTCCTCGTAGGAGACGGGCCACGCGGGCGACATGCCGTCGTGGTGCTGGAGCTGGCCGAAGTCCTCGCGGCGCAGCCGGTACAGGGCCGCGCCGTACAGTTTCGTGGCCCCGCCGACGTAGTAGTGGACCTGCGGCTGGAAACCGTTGCCGTGCTTGTCGTACCAGGTGTCCTTGGAGATGTAGCGGTTGTCGACGAACACCTGCGCGGTGTCCCAGTTCTCGGGTTCGCGGGGCAGCCAGTCGCCGCGTTCGAGCAGCAGGATGCGTTTGCCGGACGGGGCGAGGTAGCGGGCAAGGGTTCCGCCGCCCGCGCCGGTCCCGATGATGATCACGTCGTAGGCGTCCATCACAGTTCTCCCCACCGCTGCGCGAGAATGGTCGTCCCGGTGGCCCCGGGTGCGAAGGTCACGGCATCTTGCCGGGCGGGTTCTTGTCGACGAGCCACGGGCCGCGCCAGCCGTGGCCTGCGACGAGCTTCTCCGCGCCGGGCGGACCCCAGGTGCCCGGGGCGTAGGACTCGATCGGTGACGGGGCGTCCAGCAGCGGCTGCAGGATGCGCCAGGTCTCCTCGACGCCGTCCTGGCGGGTGAACCGGTTCGCGTCCCCGATCAGCGCGGCGTGCAGCAGCACCTCGTACGGCGTCGGCCCTTCACCGCCCTCGGTGGCGAACTCCATGTCCAGGGTGATCGGCTCGGGGCCGTCGCCGTCGGCGCGGCGGGCGTCCAGGCGCAGCCGCGTGCCGGTGGTCGGGTCGAGTTTGATGATGAACTGGTCCGGTTCGGGGACCATCCCGGCGAACGCGGGCAGGCCCAGCCGTGGCGGGCGCTTGAACACGACCCGGAACTCGGTCTGCGTCGCGGGCAGGCACTTGCCGGTGCGGATGAAGAACGGCACGCCTGACCAGCGCCAGTTGTCGATCTCCAGTTTCAGCGCGGCGTACGTCTCGGTCGTCGAGCCGGGCTTGACGCCGTCGATGTCCTGGTAGCCGTCGTACTGACCGCGCACGTAGTTCGCCGGGTCGGCGTCCAGGACCGCGCTCCACAGCGCCGTGCTGGCGTTCTTGACCGCGTCGGGGTGCCGCCCGGCGGGCGGTTCCATCGCCCCGCCGGCCAGGACCTGCATCAGGTGGTTGACGACGACGTCGCGCAGCGCGCCGACGGGGTCGTAGAAGTGGCCGCGGTCCTCGACGCCGAAGTTCTCGGCCATGGTGATCTGCACGCTGTCGACGTAGGAGCGGTTCCACACCGGTTCCAGCATCGTGTTGGCGAACCGCAGGTACACCAGCTCCTCGGTGCCCATCTTGCCCAGGAAGTGGTCGATGCGGAACAGCTGCGCCTCGGTCAGGTACTGGTGCAGCTGCCCGGCCAGTTCCCGGGCCGAGGCCAGGTCGCGGCCGAACGGCTTCTCCACCACGACCCGCCCGCCGCGCACGACCCCGGCCTCGGACAGGCCCTTGACCACGGCCGCGAACAGCGACGGCGGGATCTCCAGGTACGACACGGGCGTCGCCGCGTCACCGACCGCGGCCGCGACCCGCTGGTACAGGCCCGCGTCGGTGAAGTCGCCGGACACGTACGACAGCCGGGACGCGAACCGCTCGAAGACCGCGTCGTCGATCGGCTCACCGGTGGCGGCGATGCACTCGCGGGCGTGCTCGCGCAGCTTGTCCACCGTCCAGTCCTGTCCCGCGACCCCGATGATCGGGCAGGTCAGCAGGCCGCGCCGGTCCAGCCGGTACAGCGACCGGAACGTCATCACCCGGGCCAGGTCGCCGGTGATGCCGAAGATGACGAAGACGTCCGCGGGCGCGGGCGTCACGGGTGCGGTCATGACATCTCCACGTGGGTGCTGCGCTCGCTCACGCCGCTCATCTTTCCAATATCGGTATTCAGTCGGGCTGATACCGCAAAACGCACATTTCTGGGACAGCGGCGTTGCGAGCATGAACAGGTGCTCCCTCTGCAGCCCCTGGCCCTCGCCCTGACGCTGACCGCGAGCCTGCTGGCAGGCCCGGCCGCCGCGCCGACCCCCGCTCCGGCCCCGTCACCGCTGCCGCAGGGCGACCAGCCGGTACGGCTCGACCCGGCCCGCTTCACCACCCGCGTCGACAACCCGTACCTGCCCCTGGCCGTCGGCGGCCGGTGGAGCTACCTGGCCACCGGCCCGGACGGCGACGTGCGCACCGAGGTCACCGTCGCACCCGGCCCCGACGTCGCGGGCATCGCCACGGTCGCGATGCGGTCGGTGAGCACCGACGCCGGTGGCGGCCTCATCGGCGACCTGACCGGCTGGTACGCCCAGGACGGCGACGGCAACGTGTGGCTGCTGGGCGAGTCCGCCCGTGACTACGCCGCAGGAACCCTCACCGGCGTCGACGGATGGCAGGCCGGGGCCGAAGGAGCCCAGGCGGGCGTCGCGATGGCCGCCCGGCCCGTGGCGGGGCAGTCCTGGCGGATCGCCTACAGCCGTGGCCGTGCCGAGGACACCGCCCGGGTGCTGAGTGTCGGCGAGCAGGTCAGCGTCGCCGCCGGAGCCTACCGGGACGTGATCGCCATCGAGCAGACCTCGCCGCTGGAACGCGGGGTGCGGCTGCGCCGCCTGTACGCCCCGCAGGTGGGGCTGGTGCGGTCGGAGACCTCCGCCGCCGACCGCACCGACCTGGTGGCCTACCGCAAGCCCTAGACCGTGGCCCGCGTCCCGGCCATGGCCATCGTCCGGAAATCATTCGGCAGCTGCTGCATGACGTGGTCGAACGTCTCGTCGCCCAGGTCCTCGCGCAGCGCCGTCATGACGCCGCGCACCCCGGACTCGGTGTCGCGTTCGTTGAGCCCGGTGCGTTCACGCACCCGGCGCAGCATCTCCGGCAGGTCGAAGCACTGGATGCGCTCGCTGGGCGGCAGCGCGTCACGCAGACCCTCGTGCAGGTGCGCCGCCAGATGCCGGTTCTCGCCGTTGCTGAGCCGCGCGGCCAGGCACTCCAGCGTCGCGCGGGTGGTGTCGGCGGCTTCCTCGACGGTCAGTCCCGACAACTCGGCGACCTTGCGAAAGAACTGCTTGTCTCCCATACGTTCCCTCCCGTAATCGATCAACACGGTCGGGGGTGATTCATCAACACCCTAAGCCCACATGCCCTCTACGCCACCCTTTACACCGTTTCACCCCTCCTCTTTCGGTGGCGTCCCGCGAGGGCCGCCCCGGATCGCCGAAAGCGGCATGGAGCTGCGGGAATCGATGACATCCTGAGGTGTCCACTCCATGCCGGTCGCCGGCGCGGCAGGGCGCAGGCGACCGGGCGTCGGCCGGAGGCGCCTTGTGAAAACCACCCGAACGACCACACGCGTCCCATCGGCGCAGGATCTGTACACCGTCGATGTGTTCACCGTCGTCAACGGGTCCCCGATGCAGTGGCGCGTCGACACCCGTACCACCCTGCTGGAGGCGTTGCGCGACACCGCGGGGCTCACCGGCACCAAGCGCGGCTGCGACCAGGGCGCCTGCGGGGCGTGCACGGTGCACGTCGACGGCAAGCGGGTGCTGTCCTGCCTGACGCTGGCCGCGCAGGCCGACGGGCGGCAGGTAACCACCATCGAAGGCCTGGCCGGTGACGACGGCCCGCACCCGCTACAGGAGGCGTTCCTGCGCCACGACGCGTTCCAGTGCGGCTTCTGCACCCCGGGCCAGCTCATGTCCGCCGCGTGCCTGCTGCGCGAGGGCCGCGCGGGCAGCGATGCCGCCATCCGCGAGTACATGTCGGGCAACCTGTGCCGCTGCGGTGCCTACGACAACATCGTCGCGGCGATCCGCGACGTGGCGAAGGGAGCCGACTGATGCGCGCGTTCCTCTACGACCGCCCCACCGCCGTCGACGAGGCCGTCGCCGCGGTCGCCGCCGACCCGCAGGCCGCGTTCCTGGCCGGCGGCACCACCCAGGTCGACCTGATGAAGGACGGCGTGTGGACCCCGGACCGGCTGGTCGACATCACCCGGCTGCCGCTGCGCGGCATCCTCGTCGAGAGCCAGCAGCTCAAGGTCGGCGCGCTGACCACCATGGAGGAGCTGGCCGCCGAACCCGTCGTCGCCCAGCGCCTGGCGTTCGTCCGTGAGGCGCTGCTGCACGGCGCGTCGGTGCAGTTGCGCAACATGGCCACCATCGGCGGCAACCTGCTGCAGCGCACCCGCTGCCGCTACTTCCGCGACCCGACCGTGTCGGCCTGCAACCGGCGCAGCCCCGACTCGGGCTGCGCGGCCGTCGACAACGTCGCCCGGATGCACGCGATCCTCGGCGTCGACGAGCGCTGCATCGCCCTGCACGCTTCCGACGTCGCGGTCCCGCTGATCGCGGTCGACGCCAGCGTGCTGGTCAACGGGCCGGCCGGGCAGCGGCGCATCCCGCTGACCGAGTTCTGGGTACGCGCCGACGAGGGCCCGTCGATCGAGAACGTGCTCGGCCACGGCGACCTGATCACCGAGATCGACATCCCGCTGCTGCCCCAGGGTTGGCGCTCGGGCTACCTGAAGGTCCGCGACCGGGCCTCCTACGAGTTCGCGCTCACCTCGGCCGCGGTCGCGCTGCAGCTGGACGGCGACCTGATCGCCGACATCCGGATCGCGCTCGGCGGCGTCGGCTCGGTGCCGTGGCGGGCCCGCGAGGCCGAGGAGATGCTGCGCGGCACACCCGTCGACCCGCTGCGCTTCGAGCAGGCCGGCCGGGCCGTGATGGCGTCGGCGTTCACCGTGCCCGGCACCGCGTTCAAGGTCGACCTGGCGGTCCGGACGCTGAGCCGCCAGCTGCTCACGATGACGGAGGCCAAGCGATGACCGCCACGCAACCCGACCTGGGCACCTGGGTCGGCAAGGGCATCGACCGGGTCGAGGGCCCGCACAAGGTCACCGGCACCGCGCCGTACGCCAGCGACGTCACCCTGCCCGGCATGCTGCACGCCGTCGTGGTGACCTCGACCATCGCCGCCGGATCCATCGTGAAGATCGACTCCAGTGCGCTGCTGACCCTGCCCGGCGTACGGGCCGTGTTCACCCACGAGAACTTCCCGCGCCTGAACACCCCGACGCAGGTGCTGTTCGGCGAGGCCCCGGTCGTGCCGATGCAGGACGCCCGGATCGCCTTCCATGGCCAGGAGGTCGCCCTCGTCGTCGCCGACACCCCGCAGGAGGCCACCGAGGCCGCCCGGCTGCTGGAGATCACCTACGCGGCCGAGCCGCCGCTGCTCGACCCGGCCGGTCAGCGACGCGAAACACTGCCTTCGTCACCGGACACCTCGCGCGGCGACACCGACGCGGGCTGGGCCGCCGCCGATGTGCGCGTCGGCGCGACCTACCGGACCCCGGAGAACACCAACAACCCGCTCGGGCTGATGGGCTGCGTCGCCGTCTGGGACGGCGACCACCTGGAGATCCACGACAGCACGCAGGGCACGATCGCGCTGCGTACGATCCTGGCGGGCATGTTCGGCGTACCCGAATCCGGCGTTCGGGTGCGCGTGCCCTACCTCGGCGGCGGCTTCGGGGCGGGGCTCAACCAGTGGCCGTACAAGATCCTCGCCGCCGGTGCCGCCCGCGAACTCGGCGTCCCGGTCAAGCTGATGCTGACCCGGCCGCAGATGTTCCGGCTCGTCGGGCACCGCCCCAACAGCGAGCACCAGGTGCGCCTAGGCGCGGCCCGCGACGGCGGCCTCACCATGATCGAGCACCGGGCCACGTCGCTGTCGTCGATGGACTTCCCCGCCGTGGGCCTGCTCACCAGCGGCACCCCGCACCTGTACGACTGCGCCAACGTCGCCACCGTCGAACGCACCGTACGGCTCAACCGCCGCTACCCGACATCCATGCGCGCCCCCGGCGAGGCCGAGGGCAACTGGGCGGTCGAGACCGCCATGGACGAACTCGCCCACGAACTCGGCATGGACCCGCTCGACCTGCGGCTGCGCAACCTCGCCACCGAACGCGACCCGGCCACCGGCAAACCGTGGTCGTCGAACGCGGTGATCGAGTGCTGCCGCGTCGGCGCGGAACTGTTCGGCTGGTCGCGGCGCGACCCACGGCCCGCGTCGACCCGCGAGGGCGACCTGCTCATCGGCCAGGGCATGGCCGCCTGCGGCTTCTTCGCGTACATGCCCATGTCCCAGGCCCGCGTCACCATCTACGCCGACGGCACCGCCGCCGTCAGGTCCGCGGCCACCGACATCGGCACCGGCACGTACACCATCATCACGCAGGTCGCCGCGGACCTGCTCGGCCTGCACCCGCAGCAGGTCGACTTCCAGCTCGGCGACAGCGACATGCCCGCCTCGGCCCACTCCGGCGGCTCCGGGCTGGCCTCGTCGCTGTCCAACGCCGTCATCGACGCCGTGTCCCACCTGCGCGGCGAGCTGCTCGCGCTCGCCGGACCGGACTCGCCGCTGCACGGGCTCGCCCCCGACGACGTGGTCTGCCGTGACGGCGCGCTGTGCCGCCGCGACGACCCGTCGGCGCGCGAGCCGATCGCCGACCTGCTCGCCGGGTCGGGCCTGGTCGAGCTGGCCGCCGACGGCCGCCTGCGGCCACCCGAGGGCGCGGCCAGGGACATGGTCCACGCCGCCGCGTACGGGGCCCGGTTCGTCGAGGTCGCCATCGACCCGATGATCGGCCGGTTGCGGGTGCGCCGCGTCGTCACCGTGACCGACGGCGGCCGCATCCTCAACAAGAAGCTCGCCCGCAGCCAGATCCTCGGTGCCACCGTCGGCGGCATCGGCCAGGCCCTGTTCGAGGACACCCTGACCGACCCCGGCACGGGCCGGGTCGCCAACGGCACCTTCGGCGACTACCTGGTGGCCGTCAACGCCGACGTGCCCGACGTCGAGGTCGCCTTCGTCGGCGAACCCGACCGCTACACCCCGTCCGGCACCAAGGGCATCGGCGAGATCGGCCTGGTCGGCGTGGCCGCCGCGATCGGCAACGCCGTCTTCCACGCCACCGGCCGCCGCGCGCGCGACCTGCCGATCACCGTCGACCAGCTGATGATGTGAGGCCATGACCACCAAGACCACCTGGCGGGCGTACGAGGTCGACGGCGAACTCAGCACCGCCGACAAGAACCGCCTGCCCAAGTCGGTGTTCGCATTCCCGGACAAGCGCAAGCTGCCGCTGACCGACGCCGAGCACGTCCGCAACGCGCTGGCCCGCTTCGACCAGGTCAAGGACGTCACCGACGCCGAACGCGACCTCGCCTTCGCCAACCTGCTCGCCGCAGCCAGGCACTACGGCGTCGAGGTCGCCGAGACCGGCTGGCGCCAGCTGGGCCGCCGACCACACACGGACAATTCGGCGCACTGAGCCACGTATCCGACAGGCGCCCGGCGGCGGGGTGCCTGTCGCGTGTGGACGGTCGCGCGGATTCGCGGCGTTCTGGCATGATCGGCCGCATGCAGCCCTTCCACCCCGGCCCCGTCATGCCCTACACCGCGTACCCGATGCCCGTGCCCGTGCCGGAGGGCCACGGCGTACTGGTCGTGAGCTTCAACCGCGGCCCGTACATCGTCTCGGCGGCGTCCACCTCCAAGCTCAAGGTCGACGGCCGGCAGGTGCCGTTCGCCGGCGAGGGCACCTACCACGTGGTGGTTCCGGCCGGACCGCACGAGGTGAAGGTGACCGACCCGTTCGGCATGCCGATGATCAAGACGCGGCTGACCGTGCACCCCGGCGCGGGCCACCAGCTCGCGTTCCGGTTCGGCGGCTGGCGCAACCGCGTCCACGACGGCCAGGGCACCGACGTCACCACGTTCGGCATGTGGTCCAACTACGCCATCATGCTCGTCGTGCTGCCCGCGATCCTGCTGATCTGCTGCGGCGGCAGCGCCCTGCTGGCCAGCCTGTCCACCTCGCCGTGAACGCAGCCGCCCCCGCCGCATGAGTACGCGGCGGGGGCGGGGTGCGCGGCTGGTCAGGCGGCGGTGAGTACGCCGGCCAGGTCGGGCAGGTCGACGGAGGCCTCGCCGAGGGGCTGCAACGGGGTGACGGTGGCGTAGCCGTCGGCGAGCAGGGCCATGTCGGTGCCGGGCTCCAGGTGCGCGCCGGTGTCCTCCAGCGCGGTGCGCACGAAGCCGCTGCCGCGTTCGGCGATGCGCATCTGGACCTGGCCGAAGCGGCCGAACCGGGCCCGGCACAGCCCGCGCACCTGGTCGGCGGGCAGGTCAGGCACGTTCAGGTTGAGTACGGTCTCCTTGGGCAGGCCGTCGAGCAGCGACAGCAGCGCCACCGCGTACGCCGCGGCGGTGTCCCAGTGCCGGTCGTCGTCGGTCAGGTCGCCGTCGGCCAGGTCCAGGGACACGGCCAGCCCGCGGCAGCCGTACGTCGCGCCGGTCAGCGCCGCGCCGACGGTGCCCGAGTGCAGCACCGCCGGGCCCGCGTTCGCACCCCGGTTGATGCCCGACAGCACCACGTCGGGGGCCTCCCCGAACGCGCCCCGGGTCGCGATCAGCGCGGCGAGAGCCGGCGTCCCGGTCACCGCGTACGCGGGCACCCCGTCCAGGTCCGGCAGTTTGCGCTCCTCGACCACGACCCGCCCGTCCTGCGCGACGGCGCTGATCGCGGCGCTGGCACCGCTGGAGTCGCGGGCGGGTGCGGCGACGACCACGTCGAACCCCGCCTGGTGCGCCGCGTACGCCAGCCGGTGCAGCCCGGGGGACTCGATGCCGTCGTCGTTGGTGATCAGGACGCGGGTCATGACCGCTTCACCTCTTCTGCGAGCTGTTCGGGGGACGTGTGACCGCTGCCGCGCTGGCCGGACCCTGGCGGGGGAGCGCCGGAGCCCGCACCGGGCAGCGGGGTCAGCGTCACCCGGGTCGTGAACTGCGAGATCACGTCGGCGCGGCCGGTGCCCAGCCCGTGCCGGGTGACGTTGAGGGCGCCGGCGGCCGCGCCGGTGCGTACGGCCTCGTCGAGGTCGCGGCCGCGGGCGAGCATCGCGGCGACCCCGGCGGTCATCGAGTCGCCCGCGCCGCGGTGGTCGGCGGGTTCCAGGCGCGGCAGCTCGACCTGGCGCACCTCGTCGCCGATGAGCACCAGCGCGGGGTGCTCGGCGCGGCTGAGCACGACCGACTCCGCGCCCTCGTCGCGCAGCCGGTACATGGCCGCGACCAGGCCCGGGATGGTCTCCTCGGTGGCCCGGCCGTCGCGCATGACCTCCTCGTGCGACACCTTGAGCACGTCGACGCCGCCCTCCAGGACGGCGGTCAGGTAGTCCCCGGACAGGTCCGCGACGACCTTGGTGCCGTTGCGGCGCAGGTCACCGGCCAGCCGCCGGTACACGTCGGGTGGGAGGACCTGCGGGTCGGCGACTCCGGCGAGCATCGCGACGTCGGCGCGCAGGCCCTCGGCGAGCGCGACGTTGTAGAGCTCGTCCTGGTCGTGGCGGCTCAGCGGCTGCCCGGGGGCCTGGGCGAGCTCGTTGCGGGTGCCGTCGCGGCGGTCGTGGACGTAGGCGCCGTTGCGGGCGGCGACGTCGATCGCGCCGACCTCCAGGCCCTCGTCGAGGATGAGGTTGCGCACGACGCGGCCGGTCTCGTCGCCGAACGCCGAGCACAGCACGACGCGTACGCCCAAGGATTTGATCATCCGGGCGACCCAGACGCCCTGTCCGCCGGCGTGAAGATGGATCTCCTCCTCATCGCCGACCTGCTCGATGGTGACGGTGAGCTGCGGGGACGGTGAGAACACCATGACTGATTCCGGCATGATCAGCGCTTACCCCGGCGGCCCGGAATCCAATCCTGGCCTGCCCGGTCAGGTGTGCGACGGCGTGAAGGCCTGCCCGGCCTTGCGCAGCAGCGGCACCAGGTCGCGCGGCGAGGCGACGATGACGTCGGTCATCGCGGCGACCTGGTCGCCGGTCTCGGGGTTGGACACCCCGACCCGGAACACCTCGAAGCCGGGGTCGGCCTCGGCGCGGTCGGCGAGCGCGGTCAGCGCGGGCAGGTCGCCCAGGTCGTCGCCGAAGTACCAGACGCAGTCCAGGTCGCGGGTGGCGCTGCGGATGACGCCGCCCTTGTCGCGGCGGATCGGCGGCTTGAGCTCCAGGACCATGCGGCCGGGCAGCGGCGCGAGGCCGTATTCGGCGGCCCGGTCGCCGCCCCAGCGTTCGACCTGGGCGCGCAGGTGCGGCGCGGTGCGGTAGTGCAGCGCGACCGACAGCCGTTTGTCCTCGACCAGGATGTCGGGGTCGAGTTCGGTGACGGCGCGTTTGGCCACGTCGGCGACCGCGGAGATCCACGGCACGACCTCGGGGTCGGTCCACAGGGTGCCGCGTTCGTCGAGCGACTCCATGCCGTACAGGCCGTACAGGCGCACCGGCAAGCCGCCGAAGTGCTTGCGCAGGAACTCCACGGGACGTCCGGACACGACCGCGACGGTGCGGATGTGTTCGGCGATCTCCGCCACGGCCGCGACGGCGCCCGCGACCGGTTCGACACCGGAGGGGTCGTCGCGGATCTCGGACAGGGTTCCGTCGAAGTCGAAGAAGAAACCGCAGTTATGGCGTCTTTCGGCTGCAATACGTAGTGCGTCAGTGACGCTCTGCGATTCGATCACTCGCCTACTCTAGGCCACCCGTGACCGCGGGATCACGTGAAGTACGCGATCATTCGTGTCCAGCCGGTGTAGGGTGTGCGACTCGGTGACGTCCGGGGTCTCCCACTTGCTGATCAGCTTATCGATCACCGCGTCCGGCACCGGAGCCGCCCTGGCCGCGTTGCGCGCCCGCAGCACCGGACCGGGCGCCTCCAGCGCGATCACCTCGACCCGGGCCCCGTAGCCCGCGGCCAGCCCGATGCAGATCTCGCGGTGCTGGCGCGACACGTTCGTCGCGTTCCACACGAACGACCGCCCCGCCCGCAGGTGCCCCCGGGCCAGCTCGTGCGCCGCCGCCGCGACCGCCCGCTGGTCCCCGGCCGGGTGCACGCCCGTCCGCGCCCGGATCGCGTCCAGGCTCACCACCGGCAGCTCCGGCCGGTTCGCGGCCAGCCACGTGTCCTTGCCCGCCCCCGGCAGCCCCGACAGCACCGTCACCGTCATCCGCCTGTCGTCGTACGCGGCATAACGCGGGTCGCGGCCCGGGGTGCGGAAGTACACGAACCGCGCGTGATCCGACGCGAACTCCCACGGCCGGTCCAGCACCCCCAGGTCCGCGCAGTACTCCCGGAACAGCCCGATGCTGTCCAGCACCGCGTCGGCGTCCGCGCACACCCGGCCGCGGATGTCGGCCGTCGCCAGGATCGCCAGGTCGTCGTTGCGGGCCGTCAGCGACACCCGCAGCGCGATCTGCTCCAGATCCGGCCGCTCCAGCGCCCAGAACGGCACCTGGTGGTGGCGCACCAGCGCCGCCACGTGCTCCCGGTCGCCGATCGGCGCGCCCAGCTCCCACAGCACCCGCCGGGCGGTCAGCTCCCCGCGCCGGGAGTGCCCGTGCGCGGTGACCCGCTCGCCGTCGTGCCTGGTGCAGTCGGGCTTGGCCACGTCGTGCAGCAGCACCGCGGCGAACAGCCGCACCTGCTCGGCACGGGGCCGCTCCCGCCACGCCGATAGCGACACCAGCGCCTGCGCCGCCATCCGGGTGTGGGTGAGCACGTCGCCCTCGGCGTGGTGCACCGGGTCCTGCGGCACGCCGGCCAGCCGCCGGATCCACGCGAACTCCTGCTCGACCGCCGCCCAGTCCAGCGCCCAGCCCGGCCCGGCCGGGCACAGCCGCTCAAAGGCCTGCATACAGCACCTCCGGGTCGGCGAGCCGGTTGGCGACGATCGGCCGGTCCGCCCAGTGCGAGCCGGAGTCCAGCACCGCGGTCAGGAAACTGTGCCGCACCCACTTGTAGCGCTCCACGACCCGGCCGCCCTCCTCGACCTTGAGGTAGAGCCCCTCCATCTCGTCGGCCCGATCGCTCTCGGCGGCTGCCCGCTCCGGATCGACGCCCGCCTCCGCGGCCGCAGCAGCCAGCCCGGCACGCCACCCGGGCGTACGGCACACCGACGCCCCCACCAGCCCCGTCAACTGCTCCAGCCGCTCGAACGCGCCCGCGGCCAGCACCGGCACGCTGTGCACCGGCAACCCGGCCAGCAGCTCCCGGCGCCGCGGCGTGTCCAGGAACTCACCCGTGGCGGTGTCGAGCACGTCGAACTCGCAGAAGTAGTGCGGCAGCGCGTCGTAGAACACGGTGTGCTTGGCGTACATCCACTCGCCGTAGCACACGTAGCGGTCACCGAGCCGCTCCCACAGCAGCGGCGCGACCGTCGCCGCCCACGACTTGAGCACCGCGAACTGCCGCTCGCGCGGCCCGCCCGACAGGTGATGGCCGCGCGACTGCAGGCGCAGCACGCCGTCGGCGGTGAAGCTGATCCCGGCGTTCGCGCCGTCGAGCTTCTCCTCGGCGACCACGTGCCGCCCCCGGATACGCGAGAACGGCACCTGGGCCAGGTCCTCGTCGCCCGGTTGCAGGCGCGACCCGGCCAGGTGCGGCGTACGCGGATACTTCACGATCACGCCGTAGTTGTAGCCTCCCGGCACCCGGGCGGGCCAATGGATTACGCACCTGATGGCCCTATCAGATAATGAGCGCTAGTCTATTGGACATGGGTGAGACCAAAAGCTTCTACCTGGCCGACGACGTCGTCGCTTATCTCAGGACGCACGAGAACGCCTCCGCCGAGGTGAACCGCCTGGTCCGGCGCAAGATCGCCCAGGACGCCGAGGCCGAGGCCTACCAGCGCCACCACGGTGTGCCGCTGACCGAGGAACGCCGCCGCCGCGCCCGCCTGTGGGCCCGCGAGCAGCTCGACGCCGCCGCCGAGCGGGCCGAGCACGGCAGCGCCGACCGTGACGAGCTGCGCCGGCGCATGGGCTGGGCGGCGTGACCGAGACCGGCGACGAGAGCACCATCCCGCCGATCCGCCTCATCCTCGACGCCTCGGCGATCCGCGCGTTCGGCGCGCACGAGACCGTGGGCGAGATCATCGGCGAGTTCGACGACGAGGGCGAACTGTTCGCCGTCACGTCCGCGTCGCTGGCCGAGGCCATGGCCAGCGGAGCCGACGCGCACCTGGTCGACGTGCTGCGCACCAACGACAACTGCGTCGTGGTCGAGTCCACCGCCGACTGGCGCAGCCTGGGCCGCTTCATGGACCTCACCCGCCCCGGCCCCGACCGCCTGCACGAGGTCGCCGACTCCGACCTGACCATGCTCGCGGTGCGCACCGACGCCTACATCCTCACCGACCGCCCCGAGCGCTACACCGTGATCGTCGACTCGGTCACCACCATCCAGCTGGAGAAACCCTGGTCCTGACACCCGCCGGGAGACCGTCGGGATAGGCCGGTCGACAGTCTCCCGGAACCGGTATCGCGGCGAGGATTAAAAGGCGCGCGGATGGGTAGTCGCCCGCCATGACGGCGACCGGAATCCTGAGCGCAATCCTTATCGGAATCGTGATCGGCACCCTCGGCCGGCTGGTTCTTCCCGGCCGCCAGAACATCGGGGTAATCGCCACCTTCGTGGTCGGCATCCTTGCCGCGCTGCTGGGCACCTGGGTCTCCCGCCAGATGGGCTGGGAGAACACGTGGCCGGCCCGCCTGGACTGGGACTGGGCCGGGTGGCACTTCACCTGGAGCTGGTCCGAACTGCTGGTCCAGATCGCCTGCGCGGTGATCGGCATCATCATCGCCATGGCCCTGACCCGCACCTTCATCGCCGACGAGGGCGGTCGCCCCGTGCGCCGCCGCCGCCGGAACACCACCACCTGACAGCACCACCGTTGAGCCCTCCGTGGGGGTAGGGAAAGGAGGGGCACCTTCCCATCGCATAGCGATGTAGAAGGTGCCCCTCCTAACGTTTGCGGGTCTTCGGCGTGCCGGCCGCGCGCGCGGTGCGGTGGGCCTTGGCGGGTGCGGCACGCGGGGCGGGCACCTTGCCTGCCGCCGGTCGAGTCCGGCTACGCCCTCCGGGCGGCATCAGCCCGAACCACTGCCCGACCCCCAGCGCGAGTACGACGACATACCCGGCGGCCCAGACCGCGTCCAGGTGGTCCCCGCGCCCGACCGCCGGGCCGCTGAGCAGCGCCGTCACCATGACCAGCACTGCCAGCAGCCGCCACCACGACATGTGGTTGACCGCAGGGGTGCCGCCCAGCGGGGTCAGCACCACACCCCACGGCCGCCGCCGCAGCGTGAAACTCGCCGGCCAGACCCGGCCCCGACCGTCGACGTCGAGCACGGCGACTCCGGCGCGGCGGCGCACCAGCACCCGGTGCTCGCCCGACAGCTCCCGCAGCCACCGTTCCCACACCACCCGCTGGTGCAGCTGCGGCGCGCTGCCCCGGCGCAGGACCGCCCACACGGCGTACCCCGCCGGAGTGACATCGAGGTCCCCGGCCGCCTTCTCGGCGGCCCGATCGCGCTGCGCCGCCTGCGCGCCCTGCGCCAGGTGCACGGTCAACCGGGCCGGCCACGGTTGCGCGCGTGCCGCCAGCAGCCACTGCCCCAACCGCACCAGCCAGGCCAGCGCCAGCAGCAGCCCGAGCGGCACGAGCAGCGCCGCGTAACCGACGGGCCCGGTCCGGTACAGGAACGGCGCGGCGGCCGACAGTCCGACCAGCACCACGACGGTGGCCGTGACGCGGTACGGGGCGGGGACCGGTCTGATCACGACCCGCACGGTAGCGCGCCGGTCAAAGCGACCGCACCGCCGCGTCTCAGTCGCGGGCCAGCGCGGCGGACGCCTCCCGTTCCAGATCCAGGTACTGGTCCTGGCCGACGAACACCTCCACCTGGCTGATGGTGCCGCCGTGGAACTCCGACGGCTGCGGGTACGCCGCGCTGACCGGGTCGCTGCTGTCACGCCCGACGCACAGCCCGTCGCCGCACAGCGAGAAGTACGCGATCTGCGTACGCATCGGCCCCTGCGCGACGACGGCGTCGTCGACCCACAGTTTCGTGTGCCCGAGCGTCTCCTTGTGCTCGCCGACGGACTCCTTGGTGAACTCGACCCCGAGCACGTACCGTCCCGGCTCCAACGGTCCTGATACGAACTGCTGCTCCGGCGGGATACCGAGGAAGTTGTACACGTAGTGGACCTTCCGGTCCCTGAGGAACAGCGCGTGCCCGCCGAACCGCGACCCGTGCGCGAAGATCACCCCGGCGGCGTCCGGGTCGGTGATCTCGACGTTGGCCAGCAGCCGGTACGAGCGCCCCCGGATGTTCGCCGCGATCGCCTCCGGCACCTCTGCCGCGCCGGGGTAGTACACGTACGTGTCGGTCGCCGGGATCGGCTGCGGCCGCGCGTCGGAAAGGATCTCCGGCGGGAGCCGGTCGTCCAGCGGCAGCACCTGATACTTCTCGGCCTCCGACAGCCACAGTTCCCGCAGCTCGGCCAGCTTCTCCGGATGCTGCCCGGCGACGTCGACGGCCTCAGCCCGGTCGTCGTCGACGTGGTACAGCTCCCACCGGTCGTCGTCGAAGTGCCCGAGCCCCGAGGTGGGGCCGTGCACGGTGACGGCTTTCCAGCCGTCGGCCCAGATGCCGCGCGTGCCGAGCATCGCGTAGTACTGCCGCCGCTTGGTCGTCGGCGCGTCCGCGGACGCGAAGCTGTACCGCATCGACACCCCCGGCAGCGGCACCTGCGCGACCCCGTTGAGCGTGTCCGGGAACGTCACCCCGCAGCAGTCCAGGATCGTCGGCACGATGTCGGTGGCGTGATGGTACTGGTGGCGCAGCTCGCCGCGGGCCTCGATGCCCTTCGGCCAGAAGATCACCAGCGGGTCGGCGGTGCCACCGGCGTAGGAGTACCGCTTGAACATCTTGAACGGGGTGCTGAACGCCGCGGTCCAGCCCGTCGGGTAGTGGTTGTACGTGTCCGGGCTGCCCAGGTCCGCCAGGTGGGCCAGGTTCTCGGCCATGTCGTCGGGCCAGCCGTTGAAGAACTTGTTCTCGTTGACCGAACCGTTCGGCCCGCCCTCGGCCGACGCCCCGTTGTCGGCGCAGTACAGGATCAACGTGTTGTCGAGCTGGTCGGTCTGCTCCAGAAACTCCACGATGCGCCCGATCTGGTGGTCGGTGTACTCGGAGAAGCCCGCGTACACCTCGGCCATCCGGGCGAAGAGCCGCTTCTCGTCCTCGGACAGCGAGTCCCAGGACCGGACCGTGTCGTTGGGGTCGAACGTGCCCTCCGGCATCGGATTCAGCCCGGTCAGGGCCGTCCCGGGCGGCAGCACGCCCAGCTCGGTCATCCGCCGCAGCGCCCAGTCGCGGTACGACTCGTACCCGTCGTCGAACACGCCCCGGTACTTGTCGGCCCACTCGGTCGCGACGTGGTGCGGAGCGTGGTTCGCGCCCGGGCAGAACCACATCAGCCACGGCTTGCCCGGCGCGCAGGCGCGGCTGTCGCGCAGCATCTGGATCGCCCGGTCGGCCAGGTCCTTGGACACGTGGTAGCCGTCCTGCGGCGAGTACGGCTGGTCGATGAAGTGGTTGTCCTCGGCCAGCGACGGATACCACTGGTTGGTCTCGCCGCCGACGAAGCCGTAGAAGCGGTCCCAGCCCTTCATGAGCGGCCAGTTCGTCCGGCTCGCGCCCGGGTTGGCCTCCTCGACCGGCACGCTGTGGTTCTTGCCCACCCAGAACGTGTTCCACCCGTTGCGGCGCAGCACCTCGGCCATCGTCCCGCACTCGTCGGGGATGTGCCCGTTGCCGCCGGGGAAGCCGATCGAGCCCTCGGTGATGCAGGCCATGCCGTTCTGGTGGTGGTTGCGGCCGGTCAGGAACACCGATCGGGTCGGCGAGCACAGCGCCGTGGTGTGCCACTGGGTGTAGCGCAGCCCGTTGTCGGCCAGCCGCTGCAGCGTCGGCATCGCGATCCGGCCGCCGAACGGCTCCCACGCGGCCAGGCCGGTGTCGTCGAACAGCACGATGAGAACGTTGGGCGCGCCGTCGGGCGCTCTGGGCGGCTCGTAGGGCGTCCAGTCCGGCACCGAGTCACGCACGTCGAGTTTGATGACACCGTTGAACCCCGGCTGCGCCATACCCCACACGATAGGTGCGGGCGCGCGGGCCGCACCGGCGTTCGCCCATTCCGGTCAGCGCCGCCGGGCGACCAGGTCACGGCGCGTAAACAGGCCCACGACCAGCACCGGCAGGCCCAGCAGCAGCCACAGCGGCCGCCCCGCCCACCACGCCCAGGACTCGATCTCCCCGACCCGCTCCACGCTGTAACCCTCGTTGCCCAGCACGTACGCGTCGACCTGCCGCGACTGCGAGCGCGGCTCCATCTCCTGGTAGAACAGCGTCAGCCGGCCGCGCTCGTCGCGCCCGCCGACCTGCCACGTCGCGCCCTCGCAGTAGAAGTCGGCCCGCGGCCCGCGCCGCCAGATGGTGCTGTGGCGGCAGTCGGCGTCCCTGACGGTCACCTGCACCCGCTCGCCGTAGCGGCCGACGTGGTCGGCGGGGGCGAACTGGCGCATCGCGATCCCGGACAGTCCCCAGCCGACCCCGGCCGCACCGGCCGCGATGACCACGGCCAGCACGATCGCGCCGACCTGCCGCGGCCGCCGGGAGGCACGCGGGGCGGCGTCGAGCAGCGCGTATCCGAACGCCACCGCCGGAATCGCGACGTTGACCATCGTCAGCCCGACCCCGGCCAGCGAGTTCGTGCACAGCACGAGCACCAGCCCGGCCGCGCCCAGCGCCCCGACCAGCAGCCCGAGCCCGGCGACCGAACTGGCGACGACGTCGGCCGCGGTGTTGTCGTCCCCGGCCCGCCCGGCTGCCATCAGGCCGTTGTGCTCCGCCATCGCTGTCCTTCCGACCCGCACACTCTAGAGCCGAGCGGGCGGTACGCGGGTCGCGAGTGGACGGTGCGGCCCGGACCGGCCACAGGCCTGCCCGTCTCGCGGGGGACGGCACCGGGTCAGAGCCAGTCGACGCCCTGGCCGTGCGGCATCGTGAAGGCGACCGGCCGCCCGTCGACGGCCAGCACGAACCGGCCCGGCGGGGCCTGCACCGGCAGCCGTGCGGCGATCTGCGGGACTACGCGGGGCGCCTCGTTGCTCAGCCATACCGTGCCCGGCCGCAGTTCGGCCAGCTGCGCGGTGAACCGGTCGACGCCCGCCTCGTCGAGATAGGCCAGCACGGCCGTATGGAACACGACCAGCGTCGCCCCCGCCGGAGCCTGTGCGGCCAGCCCCGCCAGTGACTCGTTGAGGTCGCCGCGCACCAGCAGCGGCGGCTCGGCGGCGGCGATGGCCGCGGCGGCGCTCAGCCGCTCGGCCCGTTCGGTGTGCTCGGGCCAGATGAGGCTCCGCAGCCAGCGCACATCGTCGGGGTCGGTGACGTCCAGCGGGTTCAGGTCGATGCCCGCCCGCCAGACGACCTGCGGCAGCCGGTCCGGGACCGGAACCGGGCCGTCGACGGCGCAGTCGAGCAGCGGCGCGCCCTGCGGGCCGATCGGCGAACGGTCGCCGTACCGGTACCGGTAGCGGTCCGGGTACAGGCACAGCCCCGCGGACGCGCCGACCTCGATCAGTGCGAGCGGCTGCGGCAGCGCGGCGAGCACCGGCAGCAGCACGGCGCACCGGGCGGCCTCGTTGGTCTGGGTGCTGCGGGCCAGCATCTGCTCGCGTACCGCGGGCCAGTGCGCGACGAGCCAGTCGCGGAACGCCGGGTAGTCACCGACCGGCCCGCCGAGCAGCCGGACCGCGCCGAGCAGGAGGTTGGGCTGGCGCTTGGCCAGTGGCAGCGCGCCGACCAGGGTGAGCACCGCGTCGTCGGCTGCGACCCCGAGGCACAGCCGCTCATAGGACGGCGAGCGCCCGGCGGCCTCCGACAGCGCGAAGTCGCGGTAGGTCCGGGCGAGGTCCTCGTCGGCGCGGGGTATCCCATGCATGCTGCGTACCGTAGGCCGCCGAACCGGCGTCGCGCATCGTGATCAGGACGACATCCGGTGGTACCCGAGCAGCTTGCCCAGCAGCGTGGCCAGCTCGGCGCGCTCCGGTCCGGTCAGCGGTACGAGCAGTCGCTCCTGCACGTCGGCGAGCTGCCGGTCCAGCCTGGCGAGCTGCTCGCGTCCGGCGGCCGTCACGGTGACGATGTTGCGCCGCCGGTCGCCGGGGTCGGGGGAGCGTTCGACGAAGCCGCGGTCGGCCAGCTCGTTGATGGCGGCGACCAGGTCGGACAGGTGGATGCCGCTGCGCCGGCCGAGTGCGGCCTGGCTGGCGGGGCCGTGCTCGTCGAGGGTGGCCAGCACCCGGAAGTGGTACCCGCGCGCATCGGCGCTGGCGAAGCCTTCGTTGACCAGGCGTGAAGCCTGCGCCGCGGTCTGCGTGAGCAGCCAGCTGTGCAGGCCGGCCAGGCGGGTGGGCTCGGACATGTGATCACAGTAACAAGTCGTTCGTGCACCTAACGGTCACCGTCTGGTGTTGAGGTAGCCGATGACCACAGCACCCCACCAGGAGACCTGCGAGATCACGGCGGTCAGCGCGCCCCACAGCAGCAGGCGTACCGGCGGCCGCCCGGCCAGTGACCGTATGCGCCGGTCCAGCACCATCGCCTGCGTTCCGTTGATGACGAGGGCGGCGACGAGGACGAGTTTCAGGATCGTGAAACCCTTGCCGAGGTCCGGCCGCAGCAGGGCACCGCTGCCGATCAGGCCGACCACACCGGACCAGACCAGCAGGTGCAGCCGTGACGTGTTCGCCATGGCCTCGGCCAGGGTCGTGCGGCCCAGCACCCACAGGGCGAAGAAGTAGTCCGCGACCAGGACGGCACCGAACCCCAGGATCAGAAAGCCGAGATGGGCGAACAGCGCCACGTCGTGCAGCGCGGGGCCGGGACGGACCTGGGCCGACAGCCAGACCCCGGCGGGCAGCAGCGCGATGGCCACGGCGGCCGTCGCGACCTGGCGGACCGGTCCGCGGGCGTGCGTACGGCCCGGCGTCGGCACGTCGCGCGTGGTGCCGCTGTCGTCTGGCATGGCCCCTGTCCTCTCCCTGGCCGTTCGCGCGCATCCGGCGGCGATGCCGGTGCGGCTGCTCAAGTACACGTGCGCAGCGTCTTGGTCGACACTCGTGATGCTGAGAACAATCAATGGCGTGCGGGGCGGTGGGCAGGCCGCGCCGCGGCGCAGTGCCTGTGCCGCTGGCCGGGAACCGGGCGACGCCGGGGGCAGCGGCCCGCCGCGCGGGACAGGCACCGCGCGCACGGCTACGGCACCCGCCGCCGCGAATTGCGCGATGCCCGCGGCCACTGCTCGGCGCGCGGCGCCCCGGCCGGTGCCGGCAGGCCGCGCGGCATGGAACCGGCGATGTCGAGGGCGAACGCACGCACCAGCGGCGACAGGCGCAGCCCCGTGGAGTCCGGTTGGGTGTGGGCGAGTATGCCGGCGCCGACGAGCTCGTCGACCAGTTCCTCATCGTCGGTCGGCAGTGGGCTGACGTCCTCGGCCGCGGTCCGGGCCAGCCAGTGCAGCAGTATCCGGGCCGGCTGGCTGAGAGTCAGGTATGCCGAGCGCAGACACTCCTGCATGGACAGATCACCGATCCGCAGCCAGCCCAGCGCGTCCCTGTGCTCGCGCCAGCCGTCCAGTGTCTGTCCCAGGCCCGCCGGTGGGCGCAGCGCGATCCGGCGCAGCGCGATGTCCAGGGCCAGCGGCAGGTCTCCGCAGAACTGGGCGAGGCGGTCGAGGTCCTCCGGTGCGGCCGCGGCGCCCGGCGGCAGCGCCGCGGCGATCATCGCGGTGGAGTCGGCGCGGGGCAGGGGGGTCACCTCCAGCCTGCGGACGTCGCGCAGGCCCAGCAGCCGCTTGCGGCTCACCAGCAGCGTGGTGCTGGTGCGGGAGTCGGTCAGCAGCGGCCGCACCTGGCTCTCGTCGCGGACGTTGTCCAGCAGCACCAGCAGGCGGCGTTCGGCCAGCAGCGTGCGGTACAGGCCGACCCGGTGGTCCAGGGTGCTCGACATCTGCTCGCCCGGTACGCCGAGCGCCCGCAGGAATCCGTCGAGGATGCCGTAGGGGTTGGCCGCGCCGTCGGTGTGCTCGGCGCCGAGGTCGGCGTAGAGCTGCCCGTTGGTCATGGCCGCCGCCTGGGTGTAGGCGTGGTGCAGGGCCAGGCCGGTCTTGCCCACCCCGACCGGACCGCTGATGACGATCGGCGTCTCACCGGCGGTGTGCAGCCAGGCGAGTTCCGTGGCGCGGCCGATGAAACCGCGCGGCCGCTGGGGCAGTTGCATCGGCAGGGGCAGCCTGTCCGCCTGCGGTGCGGCGGGTCGTCCGCGCACCGGCAGCCGCAGGTCGCCATCGGTGGCGACGAGCCAGCGCTGGCGCCAGACCTCGGCGTCGCCGCCGCACGCGGTCACGAAGGCGAGTGTGACCGGCAGGGACGGTATCCGGTTGCCACTGGCCGCGCTGGACAGCACCGACGACGAGAACATGGCCGTTCTGGCCATCTCCCGGTAGGTCGGACTGCCGCCCAGCGCGCGTAGCCGTCTTAATTCGCTAGCGAACTGAGCGGCTCGTCCGGCGTCCTTGTTGACAGGCTTTTCTGGTCTGCCCATGATGGTTCCCTCCGCACAACCCATTCGACGCGGCCTGCGTTTTTGTCGCATCCCACGCGGAAACATTCGCCTTCACTACCATCAGCGGAGCCTCGCCGGTGTCGCCTTTCCATACGATGTGCCGGAGATGGTGGTCACCGGGCCTAGCAGTATTCGCCCCAGTGCCCGGGACCGGACAGGTGCACGGTCGCGGCCTGCGGGTCGTCGACGGTGTGGTAGCCGCCGTGCAGGAACACCAGCGCCGGTGATCGCGCGTGGTGGCCCGCGGTCAGCACCTGGCCGATCACGAGGGTGTGGTCGCCGAGGTCGAACCGTTGCCGCAGCCCGCATTCCAGCCAGCTCGCCCCGGCCAGCACGAGCGCGCCCGTCGCCGCGCCGGGACGGGCGTGCAGCCCGGCGACGTGCGTGGCGCGGGCCGGCAGCGGCATCGCCAGCCGGCGGGCGGTCTCCCGCTCGCCGGCCGGCAGGATGGACACCGCCCAGCAGCCGGCGGCGAGCAGGTCGCCCAGGAAGCCCGAACCGCGCCGGAACGACAGGCAGATCAGCGGCGGGTCCAGCGAGATCGACCCCAGTGAGTTGACGGTCATCGCGTCGTGGCGGCGGCCGCCGGGGGTGTCGCGGTACGCGCTGGCCACGCACACTCCGGTGGCGAAGGTGCGCATGACGCCGCGCAGGTCGGGAGGTGTCACTGCTGCTCCTGGTGACGGGCCACGGCGGTGCTCACACCGCTTGCGGGAAGGTGAAGAACCGGTCGGGGTCGTAGCGGGCCTTGATCTCGGCGAGCCGGTCGGCGTGGGGCCCGTAGTAGGCGCGCTGCCAGCCGTCGAGGTCGGGGTCGGTGAAGTTGACGTACGACGCGTCGGGCGCGAAGTCCGCGCACGCGTCGTAGTGTTCGTGCAACCAGTCGAGGTTGGCGCGGACCACCTCCGGTGGGTCGTGGCGCATCCAGGACGTGTCCAGGCTGAGCAGGAACCGCGTGTCGCGGTGCGGGAACGCGGTGTCGGCGACGGGCACCCGGCTGATCGCCCCGCCCCAGGCGAACAGCGCTGCGCCAGCGCCGCCGGGGCTGCCGCCGCCGGGCCATCGCCGTACGGCGTCGACGAGCACGGCCAGCCCGGCGTCGTCGACGGCGTGTGGCACGCAGCGGTTGCGCGCGGCGAACGCGCCGTCGGGGCTGCTGTGGCGCAGCAGTGTCGCGGCCTGCCAGAAGTTGTGGTCGGTGATGTCGGCCCGGTAGGGCCGGGCGGTGGCGAACGCCGGTGCCATCAGTTCCCGCAGCTGCTCGGCGGGCCCGAGGTGGTAGCCGAGCACGGACACCACGGCCTCGCCGTCGGAGGTGCGCGCGACGCCGATGCGGGCGGAGAATTCGTCCGGGGCGGCGAGCATGATCTGTTGCATCACGGACAGCACCGCGACGGCGTGCGGCCATGTCCACAGCACCAGGCACGTCGAACCGGGTACGGCCGGACGCGTCTGGAAGGTGAAAGCGGTGTTGACGCCGAAGTTGCCGCCCCCGCCGCCGCGGCAGGCCCAGAACAGGTCGGGATGCCGGTCGGCGGAGGCGGTGACGGTGGACCCGTCGGCGAGCACGACATCGGTGGACACCAGCGCGTCGCAGGTGAGCCCGTGGGCGCGGGAGATCGTGGTGACGCCTCCGCCGAGGGTCAGCCCGCCGATGCCGACGGTGTCGGAGTTGCCCAGCGGGAAGGTGACGCCGTACGGCCGCAGCCCGGCGTAGAGGGCTTTCATGGAGGTGCCGCCGCCGACGGTGACCTGCCCGGTGTCCGGGTCGTACCGGATGCCGGCGAGCCCGCGCAGGTCCAGTACCAGGCCGGCGGACGTCGAGTAGCCGGCGTAGCTGTGCCCGCCGCCGCGTACGGACACCGGCTGCGATGCTGCGCGGGCCCACTCCACTGCCCGTGCCACGTCCGCGGGGTGGGCGACCGACAGCACCGCCGCCGGCCGGGTGGTGGCGAACCTGCGGTTGACCGGCATACCGGCCTGCTCGAAGCCGGGATCGCCGGGCAGCCGCAGCGGGCCGTCCACGAGCGTGCGCAGTCTCTGCCAGGCGGTCATCGGGCCACCTCGGTTACCTCTTCGAGGTAGGACACGCCGGTGGCGGCGTGTTCGCCGTAGCGTTGCCAGACCTCGCGCAGCACCAGGGCGTCACCGAGCCGCCGTGGCGTGTTGATGCTGCTTCCGGCGATCACTTCGCCGCTGGTCAGCACCATGGTGTACGCCAGCCGCAGCACCCCGTGCTCGTCGCAGGTGCCGGTGATCGTGCCGCGGCGTACGTGCCCGCCTTCGAATACGGCCCAGACGAGGTCGCCGCGCTGGCAGTAGGCGGAGCTGACGCCGTCGCCGCCGCCCAGCGCCCGGAACCGTCGGCCGTCGTAGTCGATGCTCATGCGTCCACGTCCAGCAGTCCGGCGGGCATGACCAGGCGGGTGCCGAGCGGTGGCGGGTCGACCCGGTCGGCGTCCAGCACGACCGCGGCCGCTGCGGTGTCGAGCCGCTGTTCGCAGGTGGGCAGGTCCGCAGCCGCGCAGATCACGAAGGAGTGGCGCGCGATGTAGCCGCCCGGCGGCAGCCGCAGCACCGTGCCGGGCACGGCCATGGGCGCGGCCAGGACGAGGCCGGGGTGCTGCTCGGGGACGGTGACGGCGCGTACGACGCAGTCGTGGTCGGGGTAGCCGAACCGCACGCCGACGACGCCGTCGCGGGCGTGTGCCAGGTCGGGGCGCTGGCCGGTGGCGACGTCGAACAGCACGCTGCCGGGCTCGATGCCGGTGGCCAGCTGGCCGAGGTAGGGGATGAGGTCGCCGCCGAGCCGCCCGTTGACCTCGATGATCACCGGGCCGGCGGCGGTCAGCCGTACCTCGGCGTGGGTGATGCCGTTCTCCACGCCGAGTGCGCGGTGCGCCGTGGCCAGCGTGTCCAGCAGTTCCCGGTCGCGCAGCAGCGGATCGGCGGCGTCGACCAGGTGGCCGGTCTCCTCGAAGAACGGGGGCAGGCCGGTGCTCTTGCGGGCCAGGAACATCGGCAGGTACTCACCGCGGTGCACCGCGCCGTCGACGCTGATCTCGGGCCCGTCGGCGAAGCCCTCGATGAGCGCTCCGCCGCGGTAGGGCTCGTCTCCGACGAGGCTGGCCTCGTGCGCGATCCGGAATGCCGCGGCGAGTTCGCGTTCGTCGGCGGCGAGCGTCACGCCCATGCTGGCGCCGAGCGCACGCGGTTTGACGATCACCGGGTAGCCGATCCGGGCTGCGGCCCGGTGGGCCTGGTCGAGGTCGAGGACCAGCGCGAAGCCGGGCTGGGGGAGCCCGGCGGCGGTCAGGCGGGTGCGGCAGTCGTGCTTGTCGCGGCAGCCGCGCACGCCGGGCAGGCTCAGGCCGGGTACGCCGAACTCCGCGGCAAGTTCGGCCGCGGGCATGACCAGGGGCTCGTCCCAGCACATCACCCCGGCGACGCGGTAGCGGCGGGCCAGGTCCCGGGCGGTGGCGGCCAGTACCTGGTGGTCGAACACGTTCGCGACGGTGATGTCGTCGAAGTACTCGTGCTGCCAGGTCGGCCGGATGTTGTTGATCAGCACGAGGCGTAGGTCGGCTTTGCGGGCCCGTTCGGCCAGCGGTCGGACGATGTACTCGCGGTAGAGCTTGAGGCCGCTGCCGATGACGAGCAGCGCGCCGGGGGCGTTTTCGGTCATGGGTGCCGTCCTTGCGGGGTGAGGGGAGCTGGGGGGTCGGCGTCGGCCAGTTCGGCGGCGAGTGCGGCGACGGCCTGGGGTGCGGTGCGGAAGCCGTCGCCGCCGCTGGCGGGGCGGGCCCATACGGCGGGTCCGATGCGGGTGAAGCCGGTTCCGCCGGGGGCGGTGGCGTAGTGGCAGTGCCGCACCCGTACGACGGTGTGCTCGTCCACACCGGACACGATGCCGGACGACAGGATCCGTTCGGCCCACGGTGTGCCGTCGCCGGGGTCGGACAGCGCGGCCACTTCACGCCGTGCCCCGTCGGTGCTGACCTTGAGCAGGGTGCCGGCGGTCGATGGCAGCAGCCAGCCGCGTCCGTCGGCGCCGAGGCCGCCCGCGACCGGGGTGCGGGCCCAGGCCGCGGCCTGCTCGGCGGGTGGGCGCAGGTACACCATGGTCTGGCGGTGCAGCGTCACCGGCTGGCCGGTGAGTGCCGCCGACCACGGCCCGGCGGTGACGAGCACGGCGTCGCCGGACTCGGCAGTGCCGTCGGCCAGCAGCACCCGGCCGCTGCCCGGCCGTACGCCGACGACTTCGCGCCCCGGCCGCAGTTCGGCCTGCGGTTGGCGGCGCAGCCACCGGGCCGCCGCCTGCAGGACCCGGTCGGCCAGCAGCACCCCGGCGTGCGGTTCGAACACGGCCCCGGCTCCGGCGGGCAGGCCCAGGCGCGGGTACTCGGCCCGGTCGGCGACCCGGATCGGCAGGCCGGCGGCTTCGGCCGTGGCCAGTGCGGCGTCCATCGCGTCGGCGGGCAGCGCGGTCAGCACCCCGACGCGGCGGTAGAGGCCGCCGCCCAGCAGCTGGTCCAGGTCCCGCCAGTGGCGGTGCAGTCCCGCCGATTCTCTGGTGGCCGCCGGGTCGCCGACCGACAGTGCCCGCAGGGCCCGGTGCTGGTCGAACGACGTCGCACCCGGATCGGGTATCAGGCCGTGCTCCAGCAGCACCACGCGATGCCCGTCCCGTACGCACCGGACCGCGGCCAGCAGCCCGGTGATGCCCGCGCCCACCACCACGATCCGCATCCGGCTGCCCGCCGCGGGCTCGCCGGTGCTCACGGCCCGGCCAGCAGCGGCAGCCGCACCGGGGTGACCGTGTCCGCGGCCGGGTCGCCGTCGTGGTGCACGGCCGCGGCCAGGTCGATGAGGATCGGCGCGGCGGCCCGCAGCAGGCAGCCGACCTCGAAGCAGAAGTCGCCCGCGTCGGCGTCGTCGGCCTGCCAGCCGTCGAGCCTGGCCAGCTGGTCGGTGATCGCCTCGGCGGCGCGGTTGAGGCTGAACCCGTCGAGGTCGTACGCGGCCGCGAACAGCTCCGCCATCCGCGCACCGGCGTGCCGGGAACGCGCCGACACCGGCAGCGGGCCGTGCCCGGCCCACCGGTTCGCCCGTTCGGCGACCCGGTTCCACGGCTCGACCAGGCGCAGTCCGGCGACCCGGGTCAGGCCCTGGCGGCTGAAACCGGTCCGCTGGTGTTCCGGGCTCGTCGCGGCCAGGTAGAAGCGGATCACGTCGCGGGGCACCTCGGCGGCCAGCTCGCGGCCCCGTACGACGTGGCCCCGGCTGGTGGAGAACTTCTGGTCGTCCAGTTCGTAGAACTCGTTGGTCAGGTAGCGGGTCGGCAGCGTGTAGCGGCCGTCGAACGCCAGCAGCATCGCCGGGGCCGCGATCGCGAACGGGTAGATGTTGTCGAACCCGAGGAAGTACACGATCTCGGACCCGGCCCCGGCCAGCCACAGCTCGTCCTCGGCGACCTCGCCGCCGTGGCGGCCCTCGGCCGCCAGCGCCGAGCAGTGCATGCTCCACGCCACGGCTTCGGCGTTGGGGTTGACGACCTGCCCGGCGACCTCCGGGAACGGCACCCGGATGCCCCAGCCGACCGGGTAGGTCACCGGGAAGTCCGCCAGCGGCTGGTCCAGCATCCGCGCCATGGCCTGGGCCATGTGCGGGCGCATGCCGCCCGCGTGCGCCGCGAAGTGCGCCCGCAGCCGGTCGCGGTATCGCTCGACCGGCAGCACCAGCACCTCGGCCTCGCGCATCGTCACCGGCTCGGCCGGTTCCAGGGTCGAGCGCACGCCGATCAGGTCACCGGCGCAGACCAGGTTCCCGCAGCTCTCGCACAACCCCGCGCAGCCCTCGGCCAGGCAGTGCGGGCAGCCACCGGAGGCGAAGCCGTCCAGCAGGAAACGCCCGCTCCGCTCGGAGTACGGGAACTTCACGCGCCGCAGCTCCAGCCGTCCCGCCGCGCGCAGCCGCCCGAGGAACTCCAGCACCCAGCCGGTGAACCGGGCGCCGTCGCCGGTGTAGCCGTCGACGGCGATGCCCATGGTGTGCAGCGTCGACGCGATCTGCGCCGCCGAGTCGGCGACCAGGTCCGACGGGCGTACGCCGCGGCGGTGCGCGGTCGTCGTCACGAACGTGGACGTGTCCTGGAACCCGGTGCCCAGCAGCACCTGGCGTCCCTGCGCCCGCGCGTGGCGGGTGTACACGTCGGCGGCCAGGAACGGCCCCGCGATGTGCCCCAGGTGCAGGTCGCCGTTGGCGGTCGGGGCGGGGGAGATGACCAGGGTGCGCTTCATGCCGGCATCACCGCCGCGCGGGTGGCCGGGACGGCGTCGTCGGCGGGCTCCTCGGCGTGCCGGTCGGCGATGTCGCCGGCGATGTCGGCCGAGCGCTGCGCCAGCACGCTGATGAGCGAGTCGGAGATGCCGTGCGTGTCCTCGTTGACGCCCTGGAGATAGAGCGCGCCCCGGGCGTGCGCGCCGAGGTCGACCCGGTAGTTGCGGTCGACGACGATCTTCGGCAGGTCCATGGCGTCGGCCAGCCTGCGTACCATCGCCGGCATCTGCGGGTCGTACCCGGTGCCGACGAACACGGCGTCGCACCGGACCTGCTCGACGCTGCCGTCGCGCAGGTCGCGTACGTCGAGCACCACCTCCTCACCGCCGTCGGGGGCGGCCTCCACCCGCGCGCCGACGACCTCGGTCAGCCCCCGGACGGTCGAGACGGGCTGGCCGAGCATCTTCTGCCGGTAGATCATCGTGTAGAGCTCGTCGAGGAACGGCTCGGCCAGCCCGGCGTAGTTGGTCAGGTGCATCTCCCGCAGCACCTGGGCGCGGACCTGCTCGGGCATCGCGAAGAACTCGTCCACGAACGACGGGAAGAACAGCTCGTTGACGAACTTGCTGGTCTGGTAGTTCTTCAGCGCGATCGAGCGCAGCAGCATGGTCGGCGACGAGCCGGGGGCGTGTTCGTGCAACGCCATGAACATCTCCGCCGCGCTCTGGGCCCCGCCGACGACCACGGGCCGCAGCGGCCGGCCCGGCCGGGCCAGGTCCACGGCGGCCGGGACCCGGCTGCCGTACTGGCTGCTGTGTACGACACGTTCGGTGGGCAGAGCGCCGAACACCCCCGGCACGTACGCGTCGCGGCCCGCGCCGAAGACCAGGTCGCGGCAGAACACGGTGTCGCCGCCGGTCAGCGTCACCCCGAAGCCGAGCACGGTGCCGTCCTCGGCGCGTACCGGCAGGATCTGCTCCGCGCGCCGGCCGTAACGCACCCGCACCCGCTCCAGCGAGTCGGCGACCCACTGCTGGTAGGCCGACAGCTGCCACCGGTACGGGTGGAACGTGCCCAGGTTGACGAACTCGTCCAGCTCGCCGCGTTCGTGCAGGAAGTTCAGGAACGAGAACCGGCTGCGCGGGTTGCGCAGGGTCACCAGGTCCTTCAGGTAGGACACCTGGCTGCGGGTCCAGGACAGCAGCAGGTTGCGCTGCCATTTCACGTCCTGGTGCTGCTCGATGATCATTGAGCTGGCGGCGAGTCCGGGCACGCCGCACTCCTCCAGGGCCACCGCCAACGCGAGGTTGGCCGGGCCGGCGCCGATCATCAGGACATCCACGTCGTGCACGGACACGAGTGCACCTCTCTTCAAGGGGGTGTGTGGCGCGCCGGGACCGGTGCGCCACACAGACGGGCGAAAAGTCACTTGCTGACGGTCACGCTGAAGTAGTCCAGCTCGCGGAACAGGGTCGGGTGGACGTCGTGCAGGCGCGACGACCAGGCGGCGGTGGCGGACTGGTACCAGATCGGGATGGTCTGCATGTCCTGCAGCACCATCCGCTCCACCTGCTGGTAGAGCGAGTTCGCCTGCTCCTGCGACGGGGCGGCGTCAGCCTGCGCCAGCAGGGCGTCGACCTGCGGGTTGGCGTACTGGCCGACATTGGACGCGCCGCTGGTGCGAAACAGCGGGTTGAGGAAGTTCTCCACCGACGGGAATCCGGCCACCCAGGCGGTGCGGTACACCGCGTCGATCTGCCGGTTGTTCAGGGCCGCGCGGAACTCGCCCAGGGTGGTCTGCGGCTGGAACACACACGGGTGCCCCAGGGTCTGCGCGATGGACCGGCAGACGACCTCCACCCACTCCCGGTTGCCCGAGTCCACGTTCGACGTCAGCGTGATCGGGCCGGTGAAACCCACCTGGTCGAACAGCTGCCGGGCCTTCTGCGGCTGGTAGGTGCACAGCACACCGCACTGGTCGGGGATGTAGCCCTGCACGTTCGGGGGCACCAGCCCGGCCGCGGGCACGCGGGTCCCGTTGAAGATCTGCTTGATCAGGGCGGGGCGGTCGATGGCCATGGACAGGGCCTGGCGCAGCCTGCGGTCGGCGTACCGCTTGTCGAACATCGGGAACGCGATCGCCTGGTAGCCGAGGTACTTGTAGGCGGCGCGGCGGGTGGTGGGCAGGTCCTTCTCGATCTGGTTGCCCTGCGTGGCGCGCCACGGCGTGAAGGACAGGAAGTCGAGCCGGTCGGCCAGCACATCGGCGTAGGCCTGGTCGAGATCGGTGTAGAAGCGGTAGTCGATGCCGGCGATGGAGGGCTTCTGCGCGCCGCCGTAGCCGTCGAACCGTTCGATGAGCAGGTTCTTGCCCTTGGTGTGCGAGACGAACCGGAACGGCCCGTTGCCCACCGGGTGCGCCTCGAAGGCCCGGCGATCGGTGAAGAAGGCGGCCGGCATCGGGTAGAAGGCCGCGTAGCCCAGCCGGATGCCGAACTGGGAGAACGGCGCCTTGAGCGTCACGGTGAAGGTGTGGTCGTCGACGAGCCGCAGACCGGACAGTTGCTTGGCGGGCGGCAGCGCGGCGGGCTGCCGGCCGTCGGGGCCGGCGTTGTTGACCTGGTCGAAACCCTCGATGTTCGCCATGTAGCTGGCGCTTCTCATCAGGTTGGGCGAGTAGGCGGTGTAGTTCCAGGAGTCGACGAAGCTGCTGGCCGTCACCGGGGTGCCGTCGTGGAACACCCAGTTCGGTTTGATCGTGATGGTCCAGATCCGGGAGTCGGTCGTGGTGATCGCGTCGGCGACCGCGTTGCGCGGGGCGGCGGTCTTGGCGTCGTACTCCAGCAGCCCGCGGAACAGCGCGCCGAGCACGGCGATGCCGCCGACCTCGTTGGTGTTGCCGGGCACGAGCGGGTTGGCCGGTTCGGTCTCGCTGTAGGTGATGACCGCGCCGCGGTCGGCCGCGGCCTGCGGCGCGCCGCTGTCATCGGTGCAGGCACCGAGCAGCACGCTGAGCAGGACGGCCGCGCTCAGGGCGGCCGGGGACTTTCGCATGGGTTCCTTCTTTCCGGTGGGGGCGGATGGCGGTGGGATCACCGGGGCAGCGGCGTGATGCCGAGCGCCAGCGGGAACGAGGGCCGCGCGCCGAGCAGGTGGGCGCCCGCGGTCTGCAGGATGCGGTCCTGCGCCACGATGTGCTGGCACATGGTCGTGCTGTCGCGCAGCCATCGGTCCAGCGGCGACGGCTGGTAGATCGCCGAGGTCTGGAGCAGGTCGTACAGCCGGGTCACGATCGACCGCGCGGTGCGGAAGCAGTGCCTGCGCGACAGCGGCAGCGCGGTGCGCTCCAGCGGGGTCAGGTCGTCCAGCGTCCCGCCGGCGGCCAGCACGTCGTGCTGGCGGCGCAGCGCGCCGTACACGCCGTGTCGGGTGGCCGCGTAGTCGGCCTCGCAGTCGGCCAGGACGGTCTGGGTGCGGTAGTCCTCCGAGCGCCCTGCGGTCAGGGCGGCCCGGGTCGCGTGGTCGAGCGCGGCGCGGGCCAGGCCGAGCGCGACGCCCGGCATGTTGCGCATGTGCACCTCCGGGTGGGCCAGCACACCCGGCTGGCCGAGGATGTCGGCGAAGGTGAAGGTGTGCTCCTGCGGCACGAACACGTCGGAGATCGTGTAGTCGCAGCTGCCGCTGCCGGCCAGGCCGGTGGTGTGCCACGTGTCGATCACCTCGACCGCCGCGCGGGGCACCAGCAGCGCCAGCGACCCCGGTGAGGTTCCGTCGGGACCCGGCTCGGGCTGGCCGTCGCGGTAGCGGAACGCCCCGGACACCACCCATTCGGCGTGGGTGATGCCGCTGCCGAACTGCCAGCGGCCGGTGAGCCGGAACCCGCCGGGGACCCTCTCGGCACGGCCGTGCGGAAACAGCAGCCCGGCGGTCACCATGTCCGGTGTCGGGAACATCCGCGCGGCGACCTCGCGGTCCAGGAACGCGGCGTACAGGCCGGTGTCCGACCCGATCATCGCGCACCAGCCGGCGGCCGGATCGCCGTAGGAGATCGCCTCGATCACCTCGGTCTGCTGGATCGAGTCGAGTTCCGGGCCGCCCCGGTCGCGGGTGAAGCCCATCCCGAAGACGCCGGTGGCGCGCAGCGACTCGACCACATCGGCCGGCAGCCGCCGCGCCTGCTCGATCTCGACGGCGCGTTCCCGCAGCCTGGGCGCCAGCGCCTGGGCCCGGGCCAGGATCTCCGCGGCGTCGGCGGGCCCCGCCGTCGCCGTGCCATGGCGTGCGCTCTCGCGCTGCATCGCTGTCATCGACCATCACTTCCTCACGGCTTCGAACCGGCAGCGGGTCGACACGGCCCGCCGGGAAGTCACTCAAGCGGAGCAAGACATTGACGGACAGCGTTGGATGTCAGAGACAATCAACGGGACGCGCCCGCCGGCGCGGTGCCGCAGGTGCGGCCGCCGCAGATCCCGGCCGAACCCGGCCGCGGCCGGTAGGGCCCGGCGCTCGGGAGTCCACGCTCGCGGGCGACGCAGCGTTCCATAGAAGCAAGGCGATGGCTTGCCGGGTGCGCAGGTGCTGCCCGCGGCCCCCTGTGCCCCGGCCGGGCCCGGCGAATTGGTTCTCCTCTGAGATCAAACCTCCCGGTCAACAATCCGCACAGCTCCAATGAGGACCGTTTACCAACCAGCCGGTGGCTCACCGCGTCCGACGGAGCCCGGCGACGACCACGTGGAGGCACCACCGTGACCACGACCACCGAAAGCCCGCCGCACGTCCTGTCCGTGCTCCGCCAGACCCCCGCACCGGTGCGCCACCTGCTCGCCGGGGTGCTGATCAACCAGCTCGGCGCGTTCGTGCAGACGTTCATGGTCCTCTACCTGGTGTTCCGGGGCTTCTCCACCGGTCAGGCCGGCCTGGCGATCTCGGCCTACAGCGCCGGCTCGGTCCTGGGCATGCTCATCGGCGGCGAACTCGTGCAACGGATCGGGCCCCGCGCGACGATCGTGGCCGCGATGCTCGCCTCCGCGACCGTCCTGGCCGTGGTGCCCCTGCTGGGCCGCCCCGGGATGTACGCCCCGCTGCTGGCCGCGCTGCTGCTGGCCGGGCTCGCCACCCAGAGCCACCGACCCGCCGCCGCCGTGCTGCTCAGCGAACTGATGCCCGACGACGCCCGGGTCCTGGGCTTCTCGATGATGCGTACGGCGATGAACCTCGGCGCCGTGCTCAGCCCCCTGATAGCCGCCGGGCTGATCCTGATCGACTGGAACCTGCTGCTGTGGTTCGACGCCGTCACCGCGCTCACCTATGCCGTGCTCGCCCGCCGCCTCCTTCCCGACCTGCGGATCGGCCACACCACGACCGGGACCTCCGCACTCGGCACGCGCGCGGCGTACGCGATCCTGCTGCACGACCGGCGGTACTGGTACTTCCTCGGCTCGGTGCTGCTGGGCACGGTCATCTACGTGCAGTACACGATCGCCCTGCCGCTCATGATCAGCGCCGAGGGCCACCCGACCGGTGTCTACAGTGCCGTGCTGGTGACCGCGTCAGCCGTGCTCATCCTCTGCGAACTGAAGATCACCACGTACGTCACCCGCAGGCCCGGCCACGTGGCGGCGACCGCGGGCACCGTGCTGATGGGACTCGGCGTCGCCGGCTTCGGGATCAGCGGCGGCTCCGTCGCGGCCCTGCTCGCCTGCACCGTCGTGTTCATGCTGGGGATCATGGTCAACGGGCCGACCATGTTCGCCTACCCCGCGACGTTCCCCGCCGCGGTCAAGGCCCGGTACGTCAGCGCCCACCAGGCGACCTTCGGGCTGGGAATGGCGCTGGGCCCGCTGTTCGGCGTAGCGGCGTGGCTGGCGCTGGGCCGCGGCGTCTGGTGGCTGTGCGGTGCCCTCGGCCTGCTGTCGGCGCTGTTCGCCCTGCTCGGCATGCGGCCTGCCGCGTCCGGAACATCCCGACCGATGCCCGATCCGGCCGACGCCGGACCCCCTGAGCCGACCACGGAGGCCGACATGTTCGAGATCCGCAACCTCGACCGCGACAACCTGACCAAAGCCTACGGCCTGGACTCACAGCGCCTGCTGCCCTGGCCCGCGCTCAACGCCCCGTTCGAGGGCGCCTGGTGCGTCCTGCGCGCGGGCGACGAGTCCACCCCGCACTCCCACCACGAGTACGAGATCTTCATCGCCATGGTCGGCAGCGCCGAGCTGCACGTCGAAGGCCACCGCCGCGACTTCGCCGCGGGCGACGTCGTGCACCTGCTCCCGGGCAGCACGCACAAGGTCGTCAACGACGGCCCGGAGGACTTCGAGTACTACGGCATCTGGTGGGACCGCGACATGTCCGCCCGGTTCCTCACCCGGCACGAGCAGGACACCACCCGGTGAGCGCCATCCGCCAGGTGCACGGCGAGGAGCGGCTGCGCACCGCCTTCACGCTGTACCCCTACGCCTTCGACCAGACTCCCGCACCCGGCGCCGACGAGCAGCTGCGCGACATCCTGCCCTTCCACGACGGCAACCACACCCTGGTCGTCGAGCAGGACGGGCGCACGCTGGCCACCGCGGCCGCGATCCCGGCGCACCAGAACCTGCGCGGAAACGTCCTGCCCATGGCGGCCGTCGCGTGGGTCGCGACCCACCCCGGAGCCCGGCGGCAGGGGCACAGCCGCCGCCTGATGCACCGCCTGCACGCCGACATGCTCGGCACGGGCCACCGGCTGGCTGTGCTCTACCCGTTCCACCCGTCGTTCTACGAGAAGTTCGGCTACGTGGGGCTGCCGGCCAACCGTACCGCCGTGTTCGCCCCCGAAGAGCTGTCGCCGCTGCTGGGCCGCAAGCTGCCCGGCGAGGTGACGTGCCGGCGCATCGACGAGGGATTCGACGACTACCGTGCGTTCCACCAGCGGCTGCTGTCGCTGCGGCACGGGTTCATGTACACCCCGCACTACCGGGCGCGGCGGGCGCTGGCGACGCCCGACCGCTGGCTGGCCGTCGCGACGGTCGACGGGCAGGCCGTCGGCCTGCTCACCTACCGCATCGACGGCTACGGGGGCCGCCTGCGCGCCGACGAGCTGCTCTACACCAGCGCGCTGGGGCGCACCCTGCTGCTGCGGTTCCTCGCCGAGCACACGCACCAGGTCTGCCAGATCGAGGTCACCGTCGCGCCCGACGAGTTCCCGGAGACCTGGGCGACCGCTCTCACCGTCCGGACCACCGCCGAGACGTCGTACCCCACGTCCCCGGCGCTGATGGCCCGGCTCCTGTCGGTCGACGCGCTGCGGGGCGCGCCGTGCGGACCCGGACGGCTGGAGATCGAGCTGGTCGACGACCCGCTGCTGACCGGCCGGCACCTGCTGGACGGCACCGCCGGCAGGATCGACGTCACCGCCGCGCCCGGTGCCGGGGAGGGGGCCGTGCTCACCGCCGCCGGGCTGGCCGGGCTCGCCTACGGGGTGCTGGATCCGGCCGACGTCGTCGCGCGAGGTCTGGGCGACATCTCCGACGATGCCGCCTCCGAGCTGCGGAAGCTGCTACCCGGACGCGTGCCGCACGCTTTCGGCAGGGGCTGACCGCATACCCGGCCGCCGTCTCACCCGGCCACCTGGCCCGCCGAGCGGGTCAGGTGGCGGAGACGGCGGCGGTCGAGGACGAGGCGATGCCGCCGGTGATCGCGGCCATCACGGCCATGTTCATCGCGTAGATGACCTTGCCGACGGCCGGTGCGGCCCACTCGCCCTCGGCCAGCTCCATCACCCGGTGGCGCATGTCGTCGTGGTTGATCTCGGGGAAGTAGTGGCGGTCGAGCAGCATGGTGTGGCTCAGCGCGAGCAGGCTGACCGAGTCGCGGTCGGGCTCGGCGATGCGGTTGACCACGTTGCGGATACGGTCGACCATCGCCTTCTCCGCCGTCGGGTCGATCATCGGGTAGCGCGGCCGGTGGAAGACGCCCACCACCCGGTGGTCCTCGCGGCGCAGCACGCCCTTGCCGACCAGGTTGTCCAGCAGCCGCTGGCGGTGGTGCGGCGAGGCCAGATGGTAGATCCACCAGTCGGGGGCGTGGCCCTTGTTGTCGTCGCTGATCTCGTCGAGCGCGGCGTCCTGCGACGGGTCGCCGGTCGGGGTGTGATCGGCGACCTCCACATGCCCGCGGCGGATCACGATGCGCCCGGCGTTGGCCAGGCTGAGCAGGACCGCGCCCTCGATGCCGCAGTCGATGTGGTTGATGGGCACCAGCGGCCTGCCGGTCGCATCGTCATAACTGAGCAGAACCAGCTGCTCGGCCAGCGAGAGCTCCATAGGTCCGAGTTTAGGCGCTTTGCCCCCATCCGGTATGCCGACGGGTGCACTAGGCTGCGGCCATGCGCGAGCACCGCTACGCAGTGACCGTCGAGTGGACCGGCAACCAGGGCACCGGCACCGACGGCTACCGCACCTACCGCCGTACCCACGAGGTCAGCGCCCCCGGTCTGCCGACCCTGCCCGGCTCCTCGGACCCGGCCTTCCGCGGCGAGCCCGACCGCTGGAACCCCGAGCAGCTCCTGCTGGCCTCCCTCTCCCAGTGCCATCTGCTCTGGTACCTGCACCTGTGCTCGGTCAACGGCGTCGTCGTCACCGGCTACACCGACTCCCCGCAGGCCACGATGACCGAGGACGACGACGGCGGCCGGTTCACCGAGGCGGTGCTGCGACCCCGGGTCGCCGTCGCCGACGCGTCGATGACCGAGCGCGCGCTGGCCCTGCACCACGACGCCAACAAGGCCTGCTTCATCGCGAACTCGGTGAACTTCCCCGTCCGCCACGAGCCGGTGATCATCACGTCCGCGCAGGGTTGAGCGTCAGCCCTGCAGACAGCCCTCGCGCAGCCTGCGTAGCCACCTGCCCACCTGTGCCCGGCCGCGCAGGCGCACCACCGCGACCTGGTCGCCGCGCTGCTCCAGCAGCGCCGCCACGCGCCGGCCCGGTTTGGCATGGGTGCGCCAAGCCCAGCGGATCACGTGCTCGGGATCGGTGAACAGGGTGTGCAGCGCGGGCTCGATGTTGCCGTTCCACAGCAGCTCGCGCCGCCAGCGCCGGCGCAGCGTACGCCTGGTCACCTGCCACATGACCAGCGGCCGAGGATGATCCAGCCAGATCACGGTGTCGGCCCGCCCGGACAGCAGCTGCCCGAGCTTGTCGGTGTACTGCCACTCGGTCACCCACCGCGGCTGCGCCACGAACGCCGCGACCTCCTCGGCGAAACTCACTCGGGGCACCCAGCCCGGCCCGTGGTGCAGCGCGTCGAGCTCCACCCTCGGCAGCCCCAGCGCCTGCGCGACCGCCGTGCTCAGCGTGGTCTTGCCCGCGCCCGAGGTGCCGGTGACCAGGACACGCCGCGGCGTCCACGGCAGCAGATCATCGACACTCAGCAGCGGCATCGCGGGAGTCTAACCCGCAAGATCCCACCGCGCCGCCCTGCGGCGATCCCGACGATCTTGCGCGAATCGATGTCGACACGGGCGTGCCGTCACCGCCGTACGCGCAAGATCGTCGGGGCAGTGGGTCAGCGGACCTCGAGGAGGTCCACCACGAAGACCAGGGTGTCGCCCGGCTTGATGACGCCGCCCGCGCCTCGGTTGCCGTACGCGAGCTTGGCCGGGACGATCAGCTGACGGCGGCCGCCGACCTTCATGCCGGCCACGCCCTCGTCCCAGCCCTGGATGACGCGCCCGCCGCCGAGCGGGAACGTGAACGGGGAGCCACGGTTCCAGGAGGCGTCGAACTCCTCGCCACCGTCGAACGTCACGCCCACGTAGTGCACGACCACCTGGCGGCCGGGCACCGCCTCGTCGCCGTCGCCGACGACCAGGTCAGTGATCACCAGATCGGTCGGGGCCTCGCCCCCGGGGAACTCCACAGTCGGTTTGCTCAAGGTCATGATGCCATCCTAGGCGGGGCGTACGGCCCACCGTCAGCGCAGCGCCGCGGTCGAGCCCCGCACGACCAGTTCCGGCCGGAACATGTACTCGCTGTGCGGGGCGGCGTACCCGCCGATCTCGTCCAGCAGAGCGCGCACGGCGGCCTGGGCCATCGCCCGCACCGGCTGGCGCAGCGTGGTCAGCGGCGGATCGGTGTACGCCATCAGCAGCGAGTCGTCGAACCCGACCACCGACACGTCCCCCGGCACCGACAGCCCGTTGGCCCGCACCGCCCGGATCGCGCCGAGCGCCATCAGGTCCGACCCGCACAGCATCGCCGTCACGCCCCGCTCCAGCAGCCGCAGCGCGGCACCGTGCCCGCCCTCGACGCCGAACGGCGCGATCTCGATCAGCTCCTCCAGGTCACCGTCGTACAGCCCGGCCATCGCCGCCTGATACCCGGCGACCTTGCGCCGCGTCGGGGTGTACCGGCGCGGCCCGCACACCAGTCCGATCCGCCGGTGCCCGAGCGAGGCCAGGTGCGCCACCGCCAGCTCCGCCGCCCCGTGCTCGTCACACGACACGAACGGCGCCGCCACCCCCGGCAGGAACCCGTTGACCAGCACGAACGGCACCCCGTCGGTGGTCAGCCGGTGGTAGCGCCCCGGATCGCCGTCGGCGGCGGCATGCATGCCGGACATGAACACGATCCCCGCGACGTCGCGCTCGCGCATCATGTCGACGTACTCGTCCTCGCTGACCGTGCCCGGCGTCTGCGTGCACAGCATCGACGTGTACCCCTGCTGCGCCAGCGTCGACTCCGCGATCTGCGCGAACGCCGGGAAGATCGGGTTGTCCAGCTCCGGCAGGATCAGCCCGACCAGCCCCGCCCCGGTTCGGTGCAGGTGCCCCGGCCGCTCGTAGCCGAGCACGTCCAGCGCCGTCAGCACCGCCTGCCGGGTGCTCGCCGACGCGCCGGGGCGGTCGTTGAGCACCCGGGACACGGTCGCCTGGCTGACCTGCGCCTGCGCGGCGATGTCGGCCAGCCGCGCCCGCGTCTGCGCCGCCATCAGCCCTTCGTCCCACCGGCGGTCAGGCCGGACACCAGGTGGCGCTGGGCGTACAGGAACACCAGCCCCGCGGGCACCGTCACCAGCACCGCCGCCGCCGTCAGGTACTCCCACTGCGCGTTGAACTGCGGCACGAACTGCTGCATGCCGTACGCCAGCGTGAACCGGTCGTCGGTCTGGATGAACGCCGACGCGTACGCCACCTCGCCCCACGCCGTCAGGAACGTGTAGAACGCCGTCACCGCGATCCCCGGCCGCGCCAGCGGCATGATCACCCGCCAGAACGTCTGGAACGGCCCGCACCCGTCGATCGACGCCGCCTCGTCCAGCGACGTCGGGATCGAGTCGAAGTACCCCTTCAGCATCCACGAGCAGAACGGCACCGCGATCGTCAGGTACGCGATCACCAGCGACGCGTGTGTGTTGATCAGCCCCAGCGTCGCCATGATCTGGTAGATCGGCACGATCAGGATGGCGACCGGGAACATCTGCGTCACCAGGAACACCATCATCAGCTTGCGCCGCCCCGGGAAGTTGAACCGCGACAGCGCGTACCCGGTCGTCGCCGACATCAGGATGCCGATCACCATCGTGCACAGCGCGATGATCACCGAGTTGAGCATCCACGTCGGGAAGTTCGTCTCGAACAGCACGTAGGAGTAGTTGCCGAGCGTCGGTTCCTTGACCAGCGACAGTTCGCTGCTCTGCACCCACTGCTTGGGCTTGAACGAGCTCAGCACCACCCACGCGATCGGGAACACCGCGATCAGCGACGCCCCGATCAGCGTGGCGTGCAGCCCGAACGACGCCAGCGGGCTGCGCCTGGCCCGGCTCTGCTTGTTCGGCGTGACCGCGGACGGTGCCGCCGTGCCGGGGGCCATCGTCATCGTCATCGTCACCACACCTCGCCTTGCTTACGCAGCGCGCGCCGGTAGAACACCGAGAACACGAGCAGAATCGACAGGATCAGCACGCCGTACGTCGAGGACAGCGAGTAGTTGCGGATGCCCTCGAACGCCGACCGGAACGCGCCGGTCACCAGGATCTCGGTCTGTCCCGCCGGTTCGCCGCCGGTGACCAGGAAGATGATCGGGAACATGTTGAACGTCCAGATGGTGCCCAGCAGCAGCACCGTCATGCTGACCGAGCGCAGCCCCGGCAGCGTGATGTTGACGAACCGCTGCCACGGCGTGGCCCCGTCGATCTCGGCGGCCTCGTACTGCTCCCCGGGGATGGTCTGCATCCCCCCGAGCAGGGTCACCATCATGAACGGCACGCCCAGCCAGATGTTGGCCACGATCGCGGTCAGCAGCGCGGTCTTCCAGTCGGCGAACCACGCGACCCGGTCCAGGCCGACGGACTCGAACACCGAGTTGATCAGACCGAAGTTCTCGTTGAACATGAACCGCCACGCGAACGCCGACACGAACGCCGGCACCGCCCACGGCAGGATCAGCAGCACCCGGTACAGCCCGCGCCCGCGCATCGGCCGGTTGAGCAGCACGGCCAGGCCCAGCCCGATCGCGTAGTGGAACACCACGCAGGTCACGGTCCAGATGAGCGTGACGCCGAACTGCTGCCAGAACTCGCCGACCTTGCCGGTGAGGATGTTGACGTAGTTGTCGACGCCGACGATCTCCCACGCGTTCGGGTTCGGCTTGCACACCTCGGTGCCGGTGATCGACTTGCTGCAGATCTCGGCGAGCTGGTTGGCCTCGGTCAGGTTCGTGAACGACAGCAGGATGCCGCGGCCGAGCGGATAGAAGATCAGGACGCCGAGCACGAGCACGACGGGGGTGACCATCACCCAGGCGTACCAGTGCTTGTCCCAGCTGCGCCGCAGCCGGCCGGGTCGTCGGGTCTCACGCGGCGGGGGGCTGGTCCGGGCCGGCGTGGCGGTGTCTGTGCTCACGGGCGTGCTCCGAGGGGGAGTGGGGAAGGGGCCGAGGCCGGTCCCCGCGCGGGGACCGGCCTCAGGGTCGAGGGTCAGCCCGCCGTGTAGGCGGTGACGACCTCGGTCTTGTACTTGTCGGCGACCCCGTCGAGGGAGGTCTTGACGTCCTTGCCCTGGATCAGGACCTCGGTGGCCATCGTGTCGAGCGGGCCGAAGAACTGGCCGCCCTCGGGGATCCACGGACGCGCCACGGCCGACGCCACGACCGGCTGGAACGCCGCGATGACCGCGTTGTTCTTCACCTTGTCGATGTCGTACGCCGACTTGCGGGTCGGCAGCACGCCGAGCTTGTCGGCCAGGAACGCCTGCGAGTTCGCCGAGGACATGAACTTCACGAACGCGATCGCCGCGGCGGCCTTGTCCTGCGCCATGCCGGAGTACAGCACGTAGTTGTGGCCACCGACCGGAGCGCCGGCCTTGGCCGAGCCCGCCGGAACCGCGGCGACGCCGAGGTTCTCGATGCCGCCGAAGGTCTCGGCCTTGCGGACGTTGTTGACCTCCCACGGGCCGTTGATGATCATGGCGACCTTCTGCTCCTTGAACAGGGTCATCATGGTGCCGTAGGAGTCGTTGGCCGGCGGCTTGACCGCGGCGCCCGACTTGATCAGGTCAGCGGCCACCGAGATGCCCGCGACGTTGGCCGCGGAGTTCACGGTGATCTTCTTGGCGGTGGTGTCGACCAGGTCGCCGCCCTCGCCGTAGATGAACGGCAGCAGGAAGTAGCCACCGGCGTTGATGAACAGGCCGTCCTTGCCGGTCTTGGCCTTGATCGCGGCCGCGGCGGTCTTCACGTCGGCCCACGTCTTCGGGGCCTCGGTGACACCCGCGTCGGTGAAGATCTTCTTGTTGTACATCAGCGCGAGCGAGTCGGTGACCTGCGGGACGCCGTAGGTCTTGCCGTCGAACTTGTTCGCCGACATGGGGGTGGCGAAGTAGTCCGACTCGTCGGCCAGCAGCTCGCTGCCGTCGAGGTTGTACAGGTAGCCCAGGGACGCGAACTCCGGCACCCACGCCACCTCGGCGCGCAGGATGTCCGGAGCGCCGGACTTGGCCGCGGCGGCGGTCTTGAACTTGTTCTGCGCCTCACCGAACGGGACCGACTGATAGTTGATCTTCACGTTCGGATAGGTCTTGTTGAACTCGGTGATGAGCTCCTTGAACGCCGGGCCCTCGTTGGCGGGGTCCGACGTGTCCCACCACGTCAGCTCGGCCGACAGGGCCGCGGGGTCGGTCTTGGTGGGTGCCTCGGTCGCGTCGTTGCCACAGGCCGTCACCGCGAGTGCGATGGCAGCGGAGGCAAGAACGGCGATCCCTCTGGCGGTGCGACGCATTATTCGCTCCTCGGGGGTATGCCTGTCCTTCCAGCGCGGGACGTTAGCAAGAAGTTTCGGATTCAGAAAGTCCTTGCGTCTTTTCCTGCAATCCCGTTACCGAAAGGCGTCCACAAACCCGGCAAACCCATATCAAATGCCTGCGTGACCGTGTTCACAGTCCGCGATCTACTGAAATCAATTGGCAGACCTTGCTAACAGTTTCAGCAGGTCGGGCAAACCCGGTGTCGCCGGGCCCGGCGAAGGTGACACAGTGCACCCATGCGCGACCCCGGCCACGACGACCTCCGCCAGGCACTGCAAGCCCTGCAAGCCGCCCTCGGCCCGCACACCGCCGCCGACTGGGCCGCGCCCGCGGGCACGCTCGACTGGAGCTGCCGCGACACCGCCGCCCACATCGCCCACGACCTGATCGCGTACGCCGGACAACTCGCCGCCGCCCCCGACGACGCCTACCTGCCCTACGACCTGACCGTGCGGCCCGACGCCACCACGACCCAGCTCCTGCAGATCATCACCGCTGCGGGCGGGCTGCTGGCCACCGCGCTCGCCGCCGCCGACCCTGCCCTGCGCGCCTGGCACTGGGGTCCGTGCGACCCGAGCGGCTTCGCCGCCATGGGCATGGCCGAGACGCTGCTGCACACCCACGACATCACCCGCACCCTGAACCCGGCCTGGCAGCCGCCCGCCGACCAGGCCGCACTCATCCTGCACAGGCTGTTCCCCGACGCCCCCGACGGCGCACCCGCCGCCGTGCTCCTGTGGTGCACCGGCCGTGGCGACCTGCCGGACCGTCCCCGCCGGACGACCTGGACCTGGCGCGCTGCCCGCGGCTGACCGCAGCAGGAAGCGATACGGCTCCACGGCGCTGCGGGCGGGAAGGCGGCTCGGCTCGTTCGGCGTCACGGGCCCCGCGGCCCGGCCCCCGTACGGCGAGGGCAGCCTCGGCATCGAAGTCGCCGACGACTCGACCACCCTGACCCCGCCGAGCGAGAAAGTCGACTTCGGCAACGAGGTCGACTTCCGCGACCGGCCGCGCCCTGGCCACTCCCTGCACCTTCGCCGCGGTCAAGGCCGCGCTCGACGTAGACGGCGGCGAAGCCGCGACGATCTACACCGCGGCGGTGGGCAAGGGTCGCGACTTCAACTGGGTCGGCGCGGTCGACGGCCTGCGGATCAACGACACCATCCACGACTTCGAAGCCTCCGGCGTCAAAACCCGACGCTCCCGCTGACCATCACCACCGCAGGCAGGCGGCCCGACCATCACGGTCGAGCCGCCTGCCTGCGGTGTACACGTTCAATTCGCATCTGTCCGCACCAACCACCGGCCCCATGCCGTGGAAAGCGACGGCATCCCGTCGGTACGCCCCCTCGCGGGCAACCGGAGCTGCCGAACGAATGCGGCAGGCCGCTCTGTCAGCCGGCGGGCGGGAAAGGGTCGTCCTGGTAGGTCGACTCGTCCTCGATCCGTCCCTGACTGTCGTGGATCATCAACTGGCTGGGCTTGTTGTCACGCGCGGTCTGACGCGCCCGGTGGACGAGATCCTCCTTGCGCGCGTCGGAGGCCACGACCTTGTCGCCCTCGCGCAGCTCCCACTGCTCGCCTGCAGCCTCTACCCGATACACCGTACGTTCCATGATCGTCTCCTTCGCTGATCGAGCTACCCTCCGCTCTATCGCCAAGGGGCACCGCATGTAACCCTCCACGCCCGACGACATCAGCCGGTTGAAGGATCTGGATTCGCACACTACTGTCAGACATAGACATTCGACGATCGATGGGGAGTGACATGAGGACACGTCAGCTGCTACTCGTAAGTTTCGTCGTTGCGACGGCGGTCGGTGCGGCCGCGGCCCCGGCCCAGGCGTGGCCGCTCGGGGAGAGTTGGGCGGATTACGGGAGTCGCGCGGAGTGTGTGGCCGCCGGGCAGGCCGGGCAGGCCGAGGGTCAGTGGAGCCAGTTCAACTGTCTCCAGAAGCCCGCCACTGCGGGGTACTGGACGCTGTTCGTCAGCTGAGCTGTTCGGGCCCAGCTGGGTGAGCAAGACGTCCTGGCCGCTCCGAACCGTAGGCGGGTCACTGGCGTAAGCCTGGCAGTCGACGGCAACGGTCAGATGGGGCAGTGGGAGCCGGGCGGCGGACCGGGGGTCGGGTGCGGTCACCGTTGGAGCGGGGCGCGATCGTCGCCCAGCGCCTGCTTCGCCGCCATCGGGGGTGGTAGAGCGGCGCATAGATGCAGGCGCTGGAGCTCACCGATGAAGGCTGTTCACGTAAGGCGTTCCGTGAGCGTGGAGGGAACTCGGTTGCTACCTTGACCAGGGCAAACCGGATGAAAGGGGCCTTTTGGCCATGGTCAGGCATCTACTTCTCTCCGCGGCGGTAATCGCCGCACTTGTAGCGGGCAACTCCAGCCCCGCAGCAGCCGCCATCAACCCGAACGAGGTACCGGCGCGCATCACACTGCGACTGGCCAGCGACCCGCAACAGGTGCTGCGAGTGCCGGACGGCTCCAGATACGGCACCCCGTGGGCCGTCGGCCCGTGGACCGGCAGCGAACACGAGCTCTGGCAACCCCTGCTCGACGGCGAGTTCGTCAAGCTCAAGTCCGCGCACGACGGCCTGTGCGAACACACCGGCCGCGGCGCCGCCAGCCCCGTCGGGGGCGGCGACTGCGCCTGGCAGGACGGCTGGACGTTCGTCCGCCAGAGCATCGGTTACCAGCTCGTCGACCGCCGCTACGGCGGGTGCCTGACCGCGGCCAACGGCGCTGCCGTCACCTCTGCCTGCAGCAGTGTCGGCAACCCCGACGACGTATGGCTGCCCGTGTGGGAACACCGGGGCACCAGTGACCCGAAACTTCCCGGCACCGTAACGCTGCGCCTGAACACCGACCCGCAGCAGGTCGCCGTCGTCGGCGGAGCGTCGACGGCCAACGGCGCGCGGCTCATCCAGTGGCCGGTGCAGGACCAGCCGCACTACAAGTGGAAGCCCCGGGTCTACCAGGCCGGAGCGTACGCGTTCGAGAACGTCAACAGCGGCCTGTGCATGAACGTCGCCGGCGGCGGCTCCGCCAATGGAGCCGCGATCGTGCAGTTCACCTGCGGCAGTTTCGCCAATTCGCAGTGGACGTTCAACGCCAAGGGCAGCGGCTACCAGCTCGTCGGTGTGCAGGGCGGCTCCTGCGTCAACGTCAGCGGCGGCACCGGCGCCGGGAACTGGATCATCCAGTTCGCCTGCCAGCCGCTCGGCGCTCCCAACGACACCTGGCTGGCCGTCTGGGAGCCCCTCGGCTGACGCCGTAGACGCTTCGGCTCAGCCGGGACCGGCGTGCTGCCGGTTCCGGCTGAGGTTTCGACGCCGCTCACCTCTGCTCGTGGGTCGGCGCCTCGACTCTGTATCGATGACGGCGCATCGGTGCGGGTGCTGGACAGCCCCATGACTTCGGGGCAGTCACATCGAGGCCGCGTTCGGTAAGGTGCCGTCGATGGGGCACCGGCCGTGGTTAGTCCTCGGTCAGCCCCACGTGACGTCTACCAAAACGGAGAGACCCGGGATGAGCAGCCCACGCGAGACTTTCCTCCGGCTGGTGAACGGTGTCTGCGACGGTCCGTACGAAGACCTGGCAGACCTGTACGCCGAACAGACCCATGTCACGCATCCGTTCCACCCGCTCGACCCGCCACCGCTGCGGAGCCGTAGCGAACTGCACGAGCACTTCACCTCGCCGCCTCCGGTGGCCCGGACACTGAACCGTAAACCGGTCGACGTGACGATTCACGAAACCGCGGACCCGGAGGTGATCGTCGCCGAGTTCGCCTATCAGGGGCGCGTCGCCGAGACTGGGGAGGCGTTCACGGTGCCCTGCGTCTTCGTGATGCGTATCCGCGACGGGCTCATCGTCGAGTCCCGAGACTACATTGACCACGTCGCCAGCGCGCGGGCCTGGGGCCAACTCGACCGCCTCCTGACCGCACTCCGTCCGCAGGAGAGCACCAGGGACACCACGCGATAACCGGCCGGGGGTGGGCGCGGCTGGGCGTGTTCATGCAGCTGTGGCGCGGCGTCCAGCCGCATGTGGACGAGCTGACAGCGGAGGAGGCGCGGCCGGCGACGCCCTGCCCGGCGGGTCATCGGTACCTACCGCCATGTGGTGGTCCTGCGCCGTCCGGTCGAGCACGATGATCACCCGCCCTTCTGCTCGGCTCCCGGCGGCTTGATCCGCGAGTTGCCCAGAGCCTTCCCGTCGGCGTCGTACGCGGTGCAGAGCGGGTAGTCCTCGTCGGCCAGCGGTAGCCAGAGACCTTCCCGGACGAGGGTCGGTGCAGGCAGTGGCCTGCCGTGGCGCACGAGCCAGAAGACGTACACCGACCGGTCCGCGCTCCACGGGGTGAAGCTGGCCGCGACCGTCTCGCCCTCGGCTTCGCAATGCAGGCGCCCGACCGGGCCGCGCACCGAGCCGTAGTCGATCAGTGTGCCGTCGCCCACGATGATCTCGCGCATGTCGAGGAACGGCTGCCCGTGCGCGCCGGCGAACACCGTCGAGTAAGGGCCGTCCTCGGCGCCGTTCGGGCCGTACCAGAACTCGTCGAGGTACGGCTGCGCGCTGCCCCAGAAGTAGACGACCAGCTCACTGCCCGCGATCGTGACACCGGTGCGGATCGGGTCGCCGATCGGCGGTGCGCTCGGATTCGGCGACGGCGACACGGGTGGCGGCGGCGTCACCAGGCCGCCGCCACCCGGCTGCCCGGAGTCGCAGCCGCTCAGCGCCACCGCCAGCCCCCACAGCGCCGCAGCCAGCCTCGCCAGGACATGTCGCCGCATCGTCGCTCCTCGCCTCGCCATGCCGACAAGTATATCGGGCGACGATATATAACGTCCACCGATATGAGCGATGCTGTCAGGTGGTCGCGCACCGGTCGGCGGTCCGCCCGGGCGGCGTCCGGGGCACTGCTCCGGGCGATGTCGTCATATAGTTCTTCGTCACTGTCGACGAGGCGTATCGGAGTCGAGGATGGAACCGGGGACGCGGTCGAGTCTGCTGGGAGAGCTGGTCGCTGGGGCAGTTTGCCTGCTGGTCGTGGTGGCACTGCTCGCCGCTGTCGCCATCGGTGTGTGGGCGGCTGTACGCCGGTCGGCTGCTCGGCCGAAGATCGTGCCGCAGCCCCCGGATGCGGTCTGGGCGGCTCGACCGCATCCGGGCGAGGTCTGGTGGGCATACGTGGCCTACGAAGACGGCTCCGGCGGCAAGGTTCGGCCCTGCCTGGTGATCCGCACCCACGCCGACCATGTCGAGGCTCTGAAGATCACCAGCCAGGACAAGAGCCATCGGCGGGACCACATCGAAATCCCGCAGACGTCGGCGTGGGATCCCAGGGCCGAATACGACAGCTTCCTCGACCTGTCCGCACCGTTCTGGGTGTGGGACGACGATCTGCGGCGTCGCGCGGGAACGGTGCACCCATGGGTGATGGCCCAGGTGTACCGATCGCACCAGTGCGGCTGGGTGGTCCCGCCGACGGTCGTCTCCGGTTAGACGGCCAGCCGTGGTCTGCGCCTCCCGCTTTTCGTGCGGGTCGGGACGGTCAGCCCCGCGATGGTGGCGGTGGTGCCGGTGACGTTCTGCGTGGCGGCCGACCGAGCCGCGCTGAGCCTCCGGCCGCGCGGGCAGCGCGGCGCGGACCACGGGCCCCGTCGAGTCCACCTTCGCCGACCCCAAGCTGCGGACCAAGCCCACCTGCGGAGCCGGTGGACCAACCGCTGGTCATCCGAGCCGCATCAGCGCAGCTCCACCTCGACTCCGTGCTCGCTGAGCATTCCCAGCAGATACGCCATGGTCGTTGCGGTGGCCCACCGCCGCCGGTCGTAGCCGGGCACCAGGTGTTGCTCGGCGACGTGCGCGTCGTGCCACACGAGGGTGAACGGCGTTCGCGCGCCCCACCCACCGGTTAAGCAGTCGTGCAGTGCGCTGAGGTTCCAGCCGAAGTAGCCGCCAGGGCCGTTGACCGCCTCGCCGATCGCGCAGTAGAAGCCGTCGAGGTCGGTGACGAACCGCCCGTCGAGGTGGTACACCTGCCGTGCGTCAAGGTCTGACGCGCCGTGGCGGTGGTGCGCGAGGGCGGCACCGGCCCACTCGTGCCGCAACGCAGCGTCGTAACCCGCCCAGGCGTTGCGCTCGGCGGGGCCGCCCGTGTACCAGAGATCCCAGATTTCTCGCGCACGGGCCGGCAGCGGCTCGCCGACCGGACCATCGAACATGACGTCCACCAGGCCGCTGCCGATGGACGACGGCTGGACTCCCGTCACCGTGGCGCAGATGCTGCGATAGAGCGCCGAAACGACGGTTCCGTCTGCCTCCACGGCCAGCAGCGACGCCCTAACCAGGCGGCGCCGGGCGGAGCCGCCGCCGGCAAGGGCGGCCAGGGCGGCGTGCAGCGGCGGTTCGGGACGGCAGCCCACCAGGATCGCCGGGGGATACGAAGCGCCGGGCCGCTCGACGAACAGGCCACTGATGTCGAGGCACTCACCCAGGTCCCCGTCATCGTCGGGGCCGGTCAGGTGGAAGCCGATCGCGTCCGGACGTCGGGCCGGTGTGCGGTCGGTATACCCTGAGTCGAGGCGGACCCCGCCCTCCAGGTCGATGTCGACCAGGCCGTCACCGTGCGCAGAGGGACGGCAGCCCAGCACGGTGACGTCGACAAGTTCCTCCATGCAGCTGCACCGGATCGTTGCGCAGTCGCAGCCGGGCGGCGGCGGCCGGTCAGGATCGTGCTTGCTGTCCACTATGACGTTGCCCAGCCAGTACCGATGGTCGTTCCGGTCGATCGCCGCCGCCAGTCGGCCCGTGGGCTGACAGCCGTGCAGCGTGTATCTCTCGTACGGCAGGGAAGGTGGATCGGCGAAGAGTCCCTGCACGTCAACGCAGTGGGCGACAATGCGGTCCGGGTCGCCTGCGCTGCCGCTGTACTCATCAAGGAGCTGCCAGCGCATCGGCAAAGGCTCGATCACGACCCGACCCTACGTGACCTGTACGAGCGGCAGCGCATCACCCGTTGACGGGCATGAACGGGAGAGTGGCTCCGCCGTTCAACCCGTGGGCCTGTCCAACCGGTACTTGCTGGTGACAGCGACGACGGAACGGCACAGCATGATGGAGCCGGCGTGATTCGCCGACGGCCGTCGCAACGACGAGGCAGCTGACGACCGAGCCCGTCACGGGCCTCGCTCGGCGAGCGCGGCTCGCCAGGCGGGAGCGACGAAGGGGTCGGCGAAGTACTGCGTTTCGCGCACCACCCGCTCGCCGTCGAATTCCATGATGCTCACCGCGTGTGTGGGTGAGCCGTCGTAGGTGATGATGCATTCGCTCACCCACAGGTTTCGACTGCCGGTTATCCGAACGACGGTGAAGTGCCGATCGGCAGGGTGCCCGCCGCGTTGCGCCTGGATCGTGGCTCGGCCCCGGAATCGTTCTCCCGACTGGGGATAGCTGAGGGTCGCGTCGTCGGCGTAGATGGCGTGCTCCGCATCGGTCTCACCGGACTCCGAGGCCCGCCAATGTTCCTCGATGGCAGCCCGGATCCGGGCGTCGGCATCCATCGCATCCTTCCCCTCTCCCGAACCTGACGACAGCTTGCCGGGGTCGGAGGTGCCGCGACCGTCCCCCGGTTGGTGGTCAGTACGAGCGTAGGCGGTGACAGGTGCGCTGGCCTGCGCATTAGTGTCACGGGCTGCTAAGTTGCCAGGGCGTGCGCTCTCGGCTCGTTGCGCAGACGTACGGCAGTGATCGCCGCGAGACCGATCGCAGTCAGGACGGCGAACCCGGCCAGCGCACCGCGCGGGCCGGCGAGCTGGCTGGCGGAGCCGAGCCCGATCACCGGGATGGCCAGGCCGCTGTAGCCGGTGATGAACAGGGCGGCCAGCGTACGGGCGCGCCGGTCAACGGGTCGCGTCAGCCCCCGGCCACGTCCTCGCCGGCCGGGACGGCGTGGAACTGGCCGAACTCATCGATGAGCCGTTCATCGACTTCCCGCCCGGCTGGGGGATGCGCTGGGCCGTGGACCACGCGTTCAGGGCGGCGGGCCTGCGGCGGCGGATCACCGTACAGATGAACGATCTGTCGACGATCCTCGACCTCGTCCGGCTCGGCCTCGGAGTCGCCTTCGTCCCGACCTCACTCGCCACCGACTCCGCTGACCTGCGATTCCTGCGAGTACGAAACGATGCGCCGACCTACGAGATCGCACTCGCGGCTGCCGAACGTCCTCTTGGCGCGGTCGCCCGTCGCTTCCTCCAGACGGCACTGCCGAACGGACATCACCTGGCGCCGCGGGCGGACCACGATCTTGCTTGATCGTATCGGCGAGCGTCTACTCGCAGCGCCGGAGAGGTGACCGTGGACCCTGGGCCGCCAGGGCCGGTCTCAACGCGTCGCAGCGGCGATCATGTCAGAGGAGACCCGCCAGAGTCGGGCGGCTGCCACGGGGTCGAGTGCGTACCCGGCCACTCCGCGGCGTACCCCCGGCTGGTGCGGCCCAGCCTCCTGGCAGTCTTCGAAGTAGCGTCCGCTGACGCTGTTCACCAGCGGAGATCCGGCGAGCAGGACCGACGTCGCGGCACCCTGCTCGATGTTCTTCCAGGACACGTCGGTGCTGGCCGGATCGAACGACGCAGGGGCGTTCGCGATGTCACCGATGTGACGGCCCAGGTTCGTGCCGATGATCCGGCCGGGGTTCAGCGCGTTCGCCGTGATTCCGTCGGCTGCCCACTGTTTGGCGGCCTCGACGGCGAACAGGATGTTGGCCGTCTTCGACTGCCCGTATGCCAACCAGGGGTCGTAGGGCCGGTGGTCGAAGTTGATGTCGTCGAAGTCGACATCGCTGTTGACGTGTCCGACCGAGCTGACCGCCACGATCCGGGCGCCGCCAGCGGCTGCCAGGGCATCGTGCAAGCCGACCGCCAGGGCGAAGTGGCCGAGGTGGTTGGTCGCGAACTGCGCCTCCCATCCCTGCGGTGTCCGCGACAGCGGGGGAGCCATGATCCCGGCGTTGTTGACCAGCATGTGCAGCGGTCCGGTCCAGGCCGACACGAACGCGGCCACCGATCCCTGGTCCGCCAAGTCCAATGGCGAAACCAGGACCTGCCTGTTGCCTGTCGCCGCGGTCAGGTCCCGGGCAACCCGTTCGCCGGCCGCCACGTCGCGCACCGCGAGGGTGACCGCCGCACCGGCATCGGCAAGCGCGCGGGCGGTTTCGACGCCGAGGCCGGACGATCCGCCAGTCACGATCGCCCGATGGCCGGTCAGGTCGACGCCGGCGATGACTTCGGCTGCTGTCGACGTGGCCCCGAACGGTGTGGTGATGTGGTCGCTCATACGTATTCCTCCTGCTGGATGGGTGTGCCGGGCGGCACCGTCAGGAAGTAGGCGGATCCGGCTCCGTTACGTGATACTAAGCGGAGTCGACTCCGTTTAACGATAGATCCAGGTCACATACGCCGACATGATGAGGAGAGCTCTTGGCTGCTGCAACCGGGCGTGGCTGTACCGGGGGACTGAGCGTGTGAGAAGGAGGTTCGCCAAGTCATTCGGTCGCATATGGTGAATTTTGTCCGCCACCTGACCTGGGAGTGCCGATGAGCAACAGCAGCGGGTACGACGGTCCGCTCGACCCCGAGGAACGCGCGCGCCGGATGCGCGAGCAGGCGTCCGCGAAGGGCAACGAGTACGGAAGAGACGTGACGGGCACCGGTGACCAGGTCCGGCGGACTCCGGTCACGCCCCCTGCCAAGCAGGGTCTGCCGCGTTGGCTGCTTCCACTGATCCTGGCGCTGGTCGTGCTGGGGCTGCTGTGGTGGCTGCTGGCCTCATGTGGCAACAACAGCCCGGCACCAGCTCCGACGCCTTCTCCGACCATGGTGCCCTCGCCGACCTTGGTCCCGTCACCATCGCTGGTTCCGTCACCGTCGGTCACGCCTTAATCGATCGCCGTGCACGGCAGAACGGGCGCACCGGTCCCGCCGAGCGGGGCCGCGAATGATGGGGCTGTGGGTCAACCGCCCGGGTGGTTGCGAGCTCTGAACTGCGCTGTGGGTGGTGGTGGTTCGGGATCGACGCAGTCGTGAACCAAGATCGGGAACCAGGGGTTTCGACGCCGGGAAAGCCACGCTGAGCAGCGGCGATATCGGATCCGCTATCGCGCCAGACGAACTTGATGTTGGACACGGGCGCGGCTGTCGGCAAATCTGATCATGTGTCCCACCTAGCCACTGAAGATCAGGTAAGACAAGTGCGGCAAGCCGGCCCATCGACGTCGTTGGCGGTCCGGATGGTCCTCGGCTGGGCGGCCATGCTGCCCTGCGCGTACTTGTTGGCGCTGCTGTCGCTGCCGGCCAGCCCGGAGATGTCACTGCTGGCGTTCGTGATCGGGTTCACCTACGTGCTGCCGGCAAGCTTCGCCGTGCTGGTGGTCGGGGTGCTCATCACCATGGCGCTACGCCACTGGACTGCTTCGGGCCTGTGGCTCGGAGTCACCAGCTCATGGCTGGCCACGGCAATCGTGGCCATCGGAGTGTGGCTGCTGTGAGAGCGTTGTTCTACATCTGGTTCTACGGCGTGCCGCTGATCCTGCTGCCCGCCGTCGCCCGCTACCTCGATGACCGCGGCAACCTGCAGCCGCCCCACGGGCCGGCGGGCCCGATCATGCTCGCCATCGCGCTGACCGGCGCAGTCGCCCTGCCGGTAATCGGCCTCGTGCTCGCCAGGCGGCGCGGTGATCGACAGTGGACGGCCCACCACTGCGCCGCGGCGGCGATAGGCCTCGGGCTCACTGCGGTCGTCGCCCTGGCCACCACGGCGGCACCTCGCAGCCACGCGCCCGTCGAGCCTGCGCAGCCGCATTGTCAGGCGGTCAGCGGAGGCCGCGGATGTCCAGGCGGCTGAGGAAGCCCTCCTCCGCCGCTTGCCGCCTGGACCGTCGCGTCGGACCTGATCGCCGCCGGGGCGGGCGCCCGCTGACCAGGGCCGGTTTCATCGGGCGCGGCGACCACGGCACACTGGTGCGGTTCACGTCCTGCCGGTGACCGCACCTGAGCGGTGCTCAGCGTGTGGAGTCGGCGACCACCTCTAGGCCGCGGGCTGCTACCACCTGCGCGCTGCCGTCAGCCAGCCGATAGCACAGACCCACGACCGCGGTACGGCCGGTTTCGACCCGCTCTGCCAGCACCCGCGAGCGGTCCAGAAGCAGCTCGACCGTATGCCTGACATGCTCGGCCAGGATCTCGTCGGGCTCCACGAGCCCGGCCGCCCGTGCGGCGAGCACGCTGGGTGTCACCCGCTCGACGACGTCGCGAACATATCCAGCAGGGGGCATCCCGCTCTCCAGCGCGGCGCACGCCGCCGCCACCGCGCCGCAAGAGTCGTGGCCGAGGACCAGCACCAGCGGGCAGTCGAGCACGTCCGCCCCGTACTCGATGCTGCCCAGCACCTCCGGGCCCATCACGTGCCCGGCTGTGCGGACCACGAACAGATCACCGAGACCACGATCAAAAATGATCTCTGCTGCCAGCCGGGAGTCTGAGCATCCGAACACCACAGCGAACGGGCGCTGGCCGGGCGCGATCTCGGTACGGCGGGCGGCGTCCTGGTTCGGATGCTCTGGGGCGCCGACAACGAAGCGGTGGTTGCCTGCCAGCAGCAGTTCGAAGGCTTGCTCAGGAGTCGGGGGCGCAACGTGAACCATGATCGCAGCCTAGTGGAGCATTCTCGCGCCTCGGAAGCTGAGGCCGGGACGCAAGCCGCTATGGCCTGATCGTCCCGGGCCGGTGTGCACTCAACCGGTCAGCCATCAGCCGCAACTGGATCTACACCCCAACCGGCCAGCCGGCCACCAGGCGGATGCTGAAGCCTTCTGCGCTGCGGCGCAGAGAGACGTACGCGCACATCTGGTGGGCCAGCCACAGCCCCAGCCCGCCAGGGGCGGCCGCGGGCACCAGGCCGGCCACGACGTTGGCTGGGCCGGGCCCGTGGTCGAAGACTGTGACCACGATCCGGCCGGGTACGGCCCATGCCCGCAGCAGCACCGGAGCGCGACCGTGTACCAATGCGTTGGTGACCGCTTCACTGGTGCTCAGCAGCAGGCCGTTCAGATCGTCGGTGGACAGCCGTGCCACTGGTTGCAGGGCGGTGACCGCCTGACGGGCCTGGTGAGGCTGTGGGTTGGCGACCTCGACCATGGGCGGCTCGGCTTCCAGCGGCTCGACCCAGGCCATCACCGCATCGGCCAGGAAATCTGCGGGCTGTTGGTAGGTGCCGCAACGCTCGCGGGTGCCGTCGGACGCGACGATGTGGGGGTGCGTGCGTCGTGCGTCACGGAGGACCTGGTCAGGGGTTATGCGCAGGTCGTAGGGGCATAGTCCGTACATCGGGTAGTCGTTGTAGACGTCGTTGACGGCGGCCTCGTAGCGGGCCCACCACTCCCACGGGACCCCGGTGCCCGGATGCGGCACCTCGCTGGCGATACGGATCTGCGTCGCGCCGTCTGCCACATACCCTGCCAGCATCTGCCGGTGTCGGTGGATCGCCACAGCCGGCCGTGAGTAGTGCGGGTCGCCGTCGATGAACTCCACGCCGCTGTTCGGGCCCACCGCATCGCGGAGCAATCGCTGGTTGTGTGCGGTGAAAAGGGAAACCGTCGGTTCGCCCGCAGCTACACCTTGCCGCAGGAACGGCAGAACGACTGCGAGGAACTGCTCGTCGGAGTCGTAGAACGTGGCCTCATGGAAGACGCCCACGTGCCCGTTGGGAACACCTGATCTCACGACATCACCACCCGCACGTCGGGCAGGTGCAGCAACTCCAGAAGCAGCCGGGTGGAGCTGTCGGCGGCAAGATGCAGCACGGTTGCCGCGCCCTTGCCGCGGATGTGCTCGACGCACTCGAGCAGGCCTTGATGGTCTATGAAGCTCAGTTCCCGCGCGTCAATGATCACCTCACCGCCGACGGGTGTCAGGTCGACCCGGGTCAATGCGGAGTGCAACAGGCTGCGGCCGTAGAAGTCGACCTCACCGGCCAGCACGGCGGAGATACCGGCCTGGGCCGTGGAGAACAGCCGCAGGGGAGTCGATCCGTTACTGGCCAGCGGATGCAGGCAGGCCAACTCGGCGATGGTCGTGGCGTTCAACCGGCCCCGGTGAAAGCCGCACATGCCGGTCAGCGGGTGGCGGGCCATGTGCGTGTCGATCAGGTGCTCGTAGCGCGCGAAGGAGGCAGCCCTGCCGGGGTCGCGTACCAGCGAGGTGACATCAGCGGCGACCCGTAGACCGGTGTAGCCGTCGGCGACCGCCTGTTGACATGCCCGTACGAAGGCCCGTGCCGGTGCGGCGGGATCAGCCGGCAGCTCGGCTTCGTAGATGGCCAGGTCCTGTACGTCGGCGGCGCCGCGGCGCCGCGCGGACCCGAATCCGTCGATATGGTCGAGTTCGGTTTTCCGAGCCGCGTCTTCCAGGTAGAGAACCTGCTGGCCAGCGGCGAGGCCTTCGATCAGGAACCGCGCGGACAGCTGCCGGAACTCCTCAGGTGTGTCGAACACCCAGCAGATGTGATCATGGCAGACTGAGCCGTCGACGGTGTCGACGAAACCCGAGCGGCGCACGGGCCAAGTTATCACGAGTGGGCAAGAAGGTCGGACACTCGGGCGGGTCGCCTCCCACGAGCCGACGCGCCCTCATCAGTACAACCTCTTCGCCTGGCACGATGGACTCGAGCTGGCGCACCGGGCACATCTGCTCACGCAGACCGTCGCCCCGCGCCAACCGGCGCGAGCCTCCGTCAGAGAGCCTCACGGTCGGGTTCCGCCCGCCCGCAGCCGCCTGGCCGGTCAGTGTGGGTCGTCGCCCCCGGGGGCGTCCTCAAGTGGGTACGGCGGCGGGGGAGTGCGGCCGAGGAGCACGGCCAGTGAGGCGAACAGGCCCGTGTCCCGCTCGCCGACGAGTTCCCAGGCCCGGGCCACCCCGACGATCAAGGATGTGACCAGGGTGTATCCGATGAGGTGCAGGGGCGTGGCGGTGCGTGCGCCTGCGATGGCCGCGAGCCCCGCCGCCAGCTCGACTCCGAAGATCGCCATGAGGAGGACGATCAGCCCGACCTGACGTGACCACTGTCCGGCTGTGCGCAGTACGGCGCGCATCGACTTGACGCCGGCCGCGCAGAACAGGATGCCGATCACGCCGAGCACCACGGCCGGATGGCCGAGGTTGGTGCCGGGCACCAGCCCGTAGAGCGAGACGGCCAGCGCGTTGGTGAAGGCGATCAGTGCGGCCCCGGCCCGGACCTGGCGGACGAGGCGTGCCAGGGGGCCGGGGGGCGCGGAGGGCGACACCGACAACGCGACGAACAGCAGACCCGTCAGGGCACCCGCGGTCGCTGCGAGCGCTGCCAGGAAGTCCCGCATGCCCGCATCGACCACCAGCTCACTTTATGCCGCGGGTCGCGTGGCTCAGGCCGGTTCGGTTCCGATGGTCGGGGTGGGACCGGGCCGACTCCTCGCGCGCGTACGCCATCAGCACGCCACGCGTGGCGCAGGCGGCGTCGGCGAGGGCGCGGTGGACCACAGGGGAGCGAGCCCAGGTAGCGCCCCGAGCTGCGCGCCTGCCTTCGGCGCGGGTCAGCTGTGTGGCGGACTCGCCACGAGGACGTTGATCTGCCGGCGTAGGCCCTCGACGACGGTGCTGGGCGCCTTGTCGTCGGTGACGACCTGTTCGAAGTCGGTGAGCGGGGCGACGCGGTGCAGGGCGGTCCGGTTGAGTTTGGTGTGGTCGACCACCACGATCCGCCGGGCGGCGGCGCCGATCATGGCCCGCTTCGTGAAGACGACCTCCTGCTCCTGGTGGTAGACGCCGGCATTGTCGATGCCGGAGAAGGAGAAGAAGCCGACGTCGGCCCGCAGCGACTGGGCGGCCTGGGCGCAGGGGACGCCGATGAACGAGTCGTGCATCGGGTTGTACTCCCCGCCCAGCGAGATCAGGTGCACGTCGTCCCATCCCACCACGAGCCGGATGATCGGCATGAAGTTGGTGATGATGATCAGCGGGCTGATGTCGCGCAGCGCCTCGGCGATGGCCAGGGTGGTGGTCGAGTCGTCGAGCAGCACCGACATGCCCGGCTCGACCAGGCTGCGGGTCAGCTGGGCGATGGCTTGCTTCTCGGGTACGGCCGTGTTGAGCCGGAAGGTCACGTTGCTCTCGAACACGCTCGACGGCAGCGCGGTGACGCCGCCGCGGTACTTGCGCACGATGCCGCGCCGGACCAGCTCGTCGAGATCGCGGTGCATGGTCACCAGGCTCACGCCGAACTGCTCGGCGAGTTCCTGGGCGACGGCAGTGCCCTCGCTCATCACGTGGTCGGCGATCATCTGCTGGCGCGATGACGGGTCGCGCGCGCCGGCCTTCTTGGCCATGGGTTCAGGTCTCCTCGTCGGCTGAGTTCGACGCCGGTGGCCAAGCGAAGGGTCGCTGCCGATCGGTCTCGTCATCGGCGCACGCTACGCCATCTCCGCCGATGCGGTCCAGTCTGTACAGCCGTTGTTTTCGACATGTTCCACTGTCAGATGTTGCTAAAACTGGACATATGACTACTGAAAAAAACATCCAGTGCGACATCTTGTCATTAGAACGCGATCCTGATTACATTAGCGGCGCTCGGTAACCTCGCCGAAACCTGGTCAGCGGAACCCACCGCTCGGGCTCCGGACCGGTGTCGATCACCTGGATTCCGCTCTGACCTCGGCATACCTCACACTTGGGCTCCGCCGAGTCCGCAGAACCGCTCAGTTGACAGGAAGTGCATAGATGAACGGAATGAAGCTCCGGCTTAGCTTCGTCGCCGCGGTAGCGGTGCTCGGCACCGTCTCGGCCTGTGGCGCGACCGACGGTGCAGGCGCCACCGGCGACGGCGCTGCGGGAACCACGGTAGTGCAGTACAACAGTGCCGACGCCTGGGCCAACTACAAGGCGATCCGGGCCGCGTTCAAGGCCGAGTCGGGCATCACGGTGCCCGCCGACATCAAGAACAGCGGCCAGGCGATCACCGCGATCGAGGAGCAGAAGGCGCACCCGCAGGCCGACGTCGGCTACTGGGGTGTCACCTTCGGCATTCAGGCCGCGACGAAGGGCCTGGTGGAGTCCTACCAGCCGGTCGGGGTCGGCGACGTCCCCGCGGACCTCAAGGCCACCGACGGCAGCTGGGTCGGCGTGCACTACGGCGTCGTGGCGATGCTGGTCAACACCAAGGCGCTCAAGGGCGCGCCGGTCCCGCAGAGCTGGGCCGACCTGCTCAAGCCCGACTACAAGGACAAGGTCTTCTACGCCGACCCGGCCAGCGCGGCCATCGGCTACTCCACCGCGGTCGCGGTCAACGTCGCCAACGGCGGCACCGAGGACAACTGGGCGCCCGGCATCAAGTACTTCCAGGACCTGAAGAAGAACGGCGCCAAGGCTCCCACCAACACCTCGCCCGCCAAGGCGGCGTCCGGTGAGTACCCGATCCTCATCGACACCGACTTCAACGGCTACAACCAGAAGTACAACAACAACGCCCCGATCGAGGTCGTCATCCCCTCCGACGGCACCGTGAAGGTCGTCTACACCGTGGGCCTGGTCAAGGGCGGCCCCAACCCGGTCGGCGCCAAGAAGTGGATCGACTTCCTGCTCTCCGACAAGGGGCAGCAGATGTTCGCGCAGTTCTTCGTGCACCCGGTGCGCGGCACCATGCCCGCCGAGGTGACGGCGAAGATCGCTCCGCAGGCGGCGTACGACGGCGCGCGCAGCGTCGACTTCGTCAAGCTCTCCCAGGCGCAGGCCGGCTTCAACGAGCTCTACAAGAAAGAGGTCGCCGGCTGAGCCGTCCGGCACCGGCCGCCGGGAGCGGCGACCCTGCGACGACCGCTCCCGGCACCTCTCCACTCCCTCGCGTCCACCAGAAAGGGTGGCTCATGTCAGCTCAGGCGATCAGCCCGAGCCGGCGGCAGCGCCGCCGATTCGCACCCACGATCCCCCTCCTGGCGGCGATCCCCGCCATCGCGCTGCTGGTGCTGCTGATGGTGGTGCCGCTGTGCTCCTTCGTCATCCGCAGCCTCACCGGCATCGACGGCGAGTTCTCCTGGGGCAGCTACCAGGAGATCTTCACCGAGCCCCGCTACCGCACCGCGCTGTTCAACTCGGTGTGGCTGGCGATCGCCTCCACCGCACTGGCCCTGCTGATCGCGCTGCCCGCGGCCCTGCACCTGGCCCGGCTGCGCGGACGCACCCGCACCGTCGTGGACGCGGTGCTCACCTTCCCGCTGTCCCTGCCGGGAGTGGTCATCGGCTTCTTCATCATCGTGATGTTCGGCCGCTCCGGACTCGCCCAGGCGGCGATGACCGCGCTGACCGGCGAACCGGGACTGGTGCTGGCCTACGCGATGCCCGGCCTGCTGCTGGCCTACCTCTACTTCCAGCTTCCCCGGGTGCTGGGCACCCTGCGCGGCGCAGCCGAGGCGCTGGACCCCGACCTGGTGACGGTGGCCCGCACGCTGGGCGCGTCGCGCACCCGCGTCACCTTCACCGTGGTGCTGCCGGCCCTCAAACCGGCCATCTTCGCCGCCACGGCACTGGCGATCGCCAGCTCGCTGGGCGCCTACGGCACGGTCGCCGCACTGTCGGAGGGATTCCGGGTGCTGCCGCTGGACATCGCCGAGCAGGGCACCATGCTGCAGAACACCCGGCTGGCCGGTGCCATGTCGATCGTCCTCGCGCTGGTCAGTCTGATCTCGACCCTGCTCAACGACGCCGCCGAGCGGCACATGCGCCGCGGTGCCAAGCCGGCCGCCGCCACCGCGGTCGCCGCCGCGACAGGAGGTCGCACCTCATGACGCTCATCGCGCAACGTCCCGCCTCGCCGGGCCCCGCCGAGCCCGCTGCGGCCCGCCGACGCCCGCGGCGGGAGCGGCCCTGGCTGACCGCCGGCGCGGCATGGCTGGCCGTCGGACTGGCCGTCGCGCCGATCCTGGTCACCCTGCTGGCCGCGCTGACCGACAACTGGAACGACGGCCCGCTGGGCGGCGGCGTCACCCTGCGGTGGGTCGGCGAGTCCTTCGCCGAGTTCACCATCGGGCTGTCCACCAGCGTCGAGGTGGCCCTCTACACGCTGGCCATCGATCTGGTCATCGGGTTGCCGCTGGCGTGGGCGTTCGCCCGCACGAGGCTGCCCGGACTGGGCGTGCTGCGCTGGCTGACCGGGCTGCCGCTGGCGGTGCCGGGCATCGCGGTGGGTCTGGCGCTGGTGGCCACCTACCCGCAGCTGCAGAGCTCGGGCATGCTGCTGATCGCCGGCCACGTGGTGGTGACCCTGCCGTTCCTCACCGCGGCGGTCGCCCCGGTGCTGGCCGACCGGGACCTGGTCGACCTGGAGCACACCGCCGCCACGCTGGGGGCCAGATTCGGCCGGCGCAGCCTCACGGTGACCCTGCCCCACATCCGCACCAGCCTGCTCAGCGCGGCGCTGATGATCTTCACGCTGAGTTTCGGCGAGTTCAACCTCACCTACTTCATCGTCAACCCCGCCGAGCCGACCCTGCCGGTGTCGCTGTTCGGCGCGTTCATCTACGGCCAGACCTCCAACGCCGCAGCCCTCACGCTGTGGTACTGCGTCGCCGTCGTCCCTATCGCTGTCGCGCTGCAACTGCTCGGCAAGCTCGCTGTAAAGAGGTCAAAGTGACAACAGCCGTCAACGTCGAGCAGTCCTCGCGTACCGGGGGAGCGGCCGACCAGCATGCCGCGGTGCGCGCGGTCGGGCTGACCCGCCGCTACCCGGGCGCTGCCCGCCCCGCCGTGAGCGACGTCGGGTTCACCGTCGGCCAGGGCGAGGTGCTCGCCCTGGTCGGGCCGTCCGGCTGCGGCAAGTCGACCACCCTGCGGATGATCGCCGGCCTGGAGCCGCTGGACGGCGGCACGCTGCACCTCGACGGCGTCGACGCCACCGGCACCCGCCCGGAGCACCGCCGGATCGGCTGGGTGCCGCAGAGCTACGGCCTCTTCCCGCACATGAGCGTCGCCGACAACGTCGGCTACGGCCTGCGCGCCCGGCGGGTGCCCGCCGACCAGCGCAGGACCGCCGTGCAGGAGGCGCTGCGCCTGGCCCGGGTCACCGAACTGGCCGACCGCAGCCCCTCTCAGCTGTCCGGCGGGCAGCGCCAGCGGGTCGCGCTGGCCCGGGCCCTGGCCACCGACCCGCGGGTGCTGCTGCTCGACGAGCCGCTGGCCGCCCTTGACCCGCAGCTGCGCGACGAGCTGCGCGCCGAGCTCGCCGAGCTGCTGCGCACCGCCGGCCGGGCCACGGTGCTGGTCACCCACGACCAGCACGAGGCACTCGCGCTCGCCGACCGGATCGCGATCCTGCGCGACGGCCGGCTGGTGCAGTGCGCCACCCCCGCCGAGATCTGGCAGGACCCGGCCGACGACTTCGTGGCCGCGTTCATCGCCCGGGGCAACGTGCTGCCCGCCGAGTCGGCCGGCGACGGTTCTGTGCTGGTGGCCGACGTATGGCGGCTGCCGCTGCGCGAGCTGGGCGGGGCGGACACCGTCCGGCTCGACCGGGAGCTGGAGGTCGTGCTGCGACCTCGTGACCTGGTCGCCGACGAGCACGGCGAGCTGACGCTGATGGTGCGCCAGTGCGAGTACCTCGGCGACGTGGTGCGCGTGCACGGCGAGCCGTTCGGCGGCGACGTGCGGCTGAGCGTCGAGCTGCCCTCGTCCACCGCGATCAGTGACCGGATAACGCTGCGGCCGAGCCCGGGCAAGGTCACCGTCCGCAACAAGCGGACCGCCGGTGGCAACCGATGAGGCCGGTGCTGGTGCTGTGGGACCTCGACCACACGCTGCTGGAGACGGGCGGGGTGGACCGGGAGATCTGGTTCGCACTCTGCGCGCAGCTGCTCGGACTGCCTGTCGCCCCCGCTGAGGTGGTGCCCGGCAGCACCGCGCCGCAGCTGCTGCGCGCCATCCTGGTCCAGCGCGGTGCGACGCCGGACGAGGCCGACCGGCTGCTGCCGGACGCGCTGCGCCTGGAGCTGGAGTTTCTGACCGCCAGGCGGGACGAGCTGCGCCGCCGGGGCAGGGCCATGCCGGGCGCGCTGGCGGCGATCGCGGTCCTGGCGGGACGACCCGACGTGCTGCAGTCGGTGCTGACCGGCAACCAGCGGCCCGGCGCCGAGGCCAAACTCGGGGCGTACGCGCTGCTGGGCAGCCTGGACCTGGACATCGGGGCGTACGGCTCCGACGACTCCCACCGCCCGGCCCTGGTGGAGGTGGCCCGTAAGCGGGCCGAGGCCGCGCAGCCGCTGCCGATCAGCGCCGAGCAGATCGTCCTGATCGGCGACTCGCTGCTCGACATCGACGCGGCCCACCGCAACGGCGCCCGGGTGGTGGCGGTGGCCACCGGGGAGATCACCGCCGAGCAGCTGCGCGCGGCCGGGGCCGACGCCGTGCTGGACGACCTGACCGACACCGGCGCCTTTCTTGCGGCCGTGTTGGGACGATAAATCATGAAGAACTGGGAACCGTACCGGCTGGCTCATCTCAGCGACCTGCACCTGCTGCCCGAGGGCGAGCTGCTGCGCGGCAGCCTCGACACGTCCGCGCACCTGACCCGGGCATTGGAGATCATCGAAGAGTCCGGTCAGCCGCTGGACGCGCTCCTGCTCACCGGTGACCTCATCGAACACGGCGGCGACGCGGCCTATCGGCGCCTGCTCAGCCTCGTCGAGCCGGTCGCCGACCGGCTCGGCGTCCCGGCGATCTACGTCGTCGGCAACCACGACGAGAAGGAGGCATTCGCCCAGACCCTGCTGCGCGGTGACCGGTCCGCCTTCGACGCGGTGCACCGCGTCCGGGGGCTGCGCGTCATCGTGCTGGACAGCACGATCGACGGCCAGACCGGCGGGGCTCTCACGGCCGGCCAGCTGGACTGGCTCGCGGCCGAACTCGCCGAACCGGCCGAGCACGGCACCCTGCTCGCCCTGCACCATCCACCCCTGCCCGGCACCTCCGCGCTGATCGACCGGATCACCCTCGACCCGGCCTCCCGATCGGCGCTGGGCGACGTGGTCGCGGGCACCGACGTCCGGCTGATCGCGGCCGGGCACTACCACCAGCCGATGGGCGGTGTCCTGCGCGGCATTCCCGTGTGGGTCGCCGGCGCGGTGGCCTACACCTCCGAGGCGTTCCCGCCCCCGGGCACGCACCGGGGCCTGCCGCTGCCGAGCTTCGCCCGTCTAGAGATCCACCCGGACACCGCATTCGGCCTGTTCCAGCCGGTGCACTCCGGGCCAGTGGCCTACACCCAAGCGGCGCCCCCCGCCGCACCCCGAACGGAGCAGCTGTGAGATCCAAGCTCGTTCTTTCAGCCCTGACCTCGGCATCCCTCCTCCTGTCCGCGATCGGCGCGGCCCCCGCCGCGGCCGACCCCGGCACCAGCTACACCTTCACCAAGATCTTCGACACCCCGTACCTGCAGAATCAGCAGGGCCTGGCCTGGGCCGACGGCAGCCTCTACGTCAGCTTCGACATGGGCAGCGACCAGGGCCGGATCGTGCAGTACAGCACCACCGGCACCGAGATCAAGCGCAGCGGGCTGCTCGCCCTGGGCCACGCCGCCGAGATCAGCTTCCGCCAGGCCGACGGCAACTTCTACGTGGCCACCGGCGGCGGCAGCAACCCGACCTACGTCAACGTCGTCGACATGCGCCCGGCCACTCCGGTGATCAAGAAGACCTACAACTTCACCGCGCTGGGCAACAACGGCATGGTCGGCATCGACAACAAGAACGACCGGATGGTCGTCTTCGCCGGGCCCAGCGGAGGCCCGTACACGATCGCGTTCGCGAACTTCAGCGGCACCGTCACCTCCAGCTTCACCCTGCCCAACCTCGGCACGCCGCAGGGCATCGAGGTCGCCGGAGACCAGGTCCTCTACTACACCTCCGGGCCGAACTACGCCTACAACACCATCACGGTGTTCAGCGCGACCGGCACCAACCTCTACTCGATCAACGTGCCGGTGACCAACGAGGGCGAGGGCCTGGCGATCAACACCCAGAGCAACCAGCTCTACCTCGGCTTCCACAACCCGCGCCGGGTCTACTCGATGAGCCCGGTGCTCACCGCGCCGCTGGGCGTGAACGTCATCGCCAACCCCAACGCCGAGTCCGGCACCGCCGGACCCGGCCACCCCACCACCGTGGCCATCCCCAGCTGGACGGTCGCCGGCGGCATGAGCACCATCGGGTACGCCGTCGGCGGCGGTTACCCGACCGCGGCCAGCCCCGGCCCGGCCGCCCGCGGTGCGACGTTCTTCAGCGGCGGCACCGCCGCGAGCGCCACCCTCACCCAGACGGCGAACATCGCGACGCTCGCCACCGACGTCGACGCCGCCGACATCAACTACAGCCTGGCCGGCTACCTGGGCGGCTACCTGACCCAGACCGACAACGCCAAGGTCGTCGTCACGTTCAAGAACAGCGGCGGCACCTCGCTCGGGACGGCGCAGATCGGCCCGGTCTCCCCGGCCGACCGGGCCAACGTCACCGGTCTGCTCCAGCGCACCACCACGGGAACGGTGCCGGTCGGCACCCGCACGATCACGGTGGTGGTGACGTCCACCCGCGACAGCGGCACCAACAACGACGGCTACTTCGACAACCTGTCGCTGGTGCTGACCAAGCCGTAACCCCACATTTGGCCAAGCCGAACACAGCGGGCAGGGTGCCCACCCGAGGGTTCACCCTGCCCGCTCGCCATAAGCGAAGAGGAGAGAACCATGTCAGAGACGATGCAGGCCGTGGTGTCCCACGGGCCGCACGACTACCGGCTCGAAGAGGTGCCCGTGCCGACCCCGGGACCGGGTGAGGCTTTGGTACGGGTCGAGGCGGTCGGCATCTGCGCCAGCGACCTGAAGTGCTACCACGGGGCCACGAAGTTCTGGGGCGACGCGTCCCGCCCGGCCTGGGCCGAGACCGAGGTGATCCCCGGCCACGAGTTCGTCGGCGAGATCGTGCAGCTCGACGACGCGGCGGCCGCGCGCTGGAAGGTCGGCGTCGGCGACCGGGTCACCTCGGAGCAGATCGTGCCGTGCTGGAAGTGCCGCTACTGCCAGCGCGGGCAGTACTGGATGTGCGCCCCGCACGACATCTACGGCTTCAAGCGGCGCACCCCCGGCGCCATGGCCCAATACATGATCTTCCCGGCGGACGCCCTCGTCCACAAGATCTCCAAGGACCTGCCGCCGGCCCACGCGGCCTTCGTGGAGCCGCTGTCCTGCGCACTGCACGCCGTCGAGCGCGGTGGCATCCGCTTCGACGACGTCGTGGTCGTGGCGGGCTGCGGCCCGATCGGGCTCGGCATGATCGCCGGCGCGGCGGCGAAGTTCCCCGCCCGGATCATCGCCCTGGACCTGTCCGACACGAAGCTGGAGCTGGCCAAACTCTGCGGCGCCGACGTCACGGTCAACATCTCCCGGCAGGACCCGACGCAGATCGTGCGCGACCTCACCGAGGGCTACGGCGCGGACGTCTACTTCGAGGGCACCGGCCACCCTTCCGCCGTGCTGCAGGGCCTGAACCTGCTGCGCAAGCTCGGCACCTTCGTCGAGTACGGCGTCTTCAAAGACGACGTGACCGTCGACTGGAGCATCATCAGCGACGACAAGGAACTCGACGTCCGGGGCGCGCACCTGGGCCCGCACTGCTGGCCCGCCGCGGTCCGCATGCTGGAGTCCGGCCGGCTGCCGATGGACCGGATCTGCACCCACCAGCTCCCCCTGGCCGACTTCCAGGCCGGGCTGGACCTGGTCGGCGACGGCACCACCTCGATCAAGGTATCGCTGCTGCCATGAGCGAGCTGCTGATCGGCATCGACATCGGCACGGCCAGCACCAAGGCGGTGCTGGCCACCCCCGACGGCACCGTGCTGGCCACCGCCTCCCGCACGCACGCGATGTCGCTGCCCCGACCCGGCTGGGCGGAGATGGACGCCGAGTCGCTCTGGTGGGGCGACGTGGTGGCCGTCTGCCAGGAGCTGGTGCCGCAGGCCGCGGGCCACCGGATCGCCGGAGTCTGCGTGAGCGGCGTCGGCCCGTGCCTGCTGCTCTGCGACGAGCAGCTGCGCCCGGTGCGGCCCGCGATCCTCTACGGCATCGACATGCGCGCCACCGCCGAGATCGCCGAACTGACCGGGCGCTACGGGGCGGAGCGGATCGTCGCGCGCGGCGGCACGGCCCTTTCCACACAGGCCGTCGGCCCGAAGATGCTGTGGGTACGGCGCCACGAGCCCGACGCCTGGGCCCGCGCCACCCGCTGGTACAACTCGTCGTCCTACGCGGTCGCCAAACTCACCGGCGAGTACGTGCTTGATCACCACACGGCCAGCCAGTGCGATCCGCTCTACGACATCACCACCCGGCAATGGTCCGCTGACTGGGCCGACGACATCGCCCCGGGCCTGGCGATGCCCCGTCTGGTCTGGCCGAGCGACGTCGTCGGCACGGTCACCGCCGAAGCGGCGGCACAGACGGGGCTGCCGGTCGGCACGCCGATCTCCGCGGGCACCGTCGACGCGTGGGCCGAGGCGTTCAGCGCCGGGGTCCGCCGCCCCGGCGACCTGATGCTGATGTACGGCTCGACGATGTTCTTCGTACAGGTGCTCCAGCGCCTGCGGTCGCACCCGATGCTGTGGACGACGGCCGGGGTGGATCCGGGGTCGTACACGCTGGCGGCGGGCATGGCCACCTCGGGCAGCCTGACCGCCTGGGTACGTGAGCTGACCGGCGGGGCGAGCTTCGCAGAGCTGGTCACCGAGGCGGCGGCCACCCCGGCCGGCGCGGACGGGCTGCTGGTGCTGCCCTACTTCGCCGGTGAGCGCACCCCGATCTTCGATCCGCAGGCCCGCGGCGTGATCGCGGGGCTGACCCTGCGGCACCAGCGGGGCCACCTCTACCGGGCCGTCTACGAGGGCATCGCCTTCGGCATCCGGCAGATCCTGGACTTCCTCGACCAGGCAGCCGGTCCCGCAACACGCATCATGGCGGTCGGCGGCGGCACCCAGGGCGGGCTCTGGACCCAGATCGTGTCCGATGTGACCGGCCGCGAGCAGCTCGTACCGGACCAGACCATCGGCGCCAGCTACGGCGACGCGCTGCTGGCCGCGATCGGCGCCGGGCTGGTCACCGCGGACACCGACTGGGCGCGGGCGGGCTCGACCGTCGCGCCCGACCCGGCCAACCGGGAGCTCTACGACGAGCTCTACCGCACCTACACGCAGCTGTACCCGGCCACCCGCGAGCACATGCACCGCCTCGCCGGCATCCAGGAAGCGGCGTTTTGATGGTCGCCGCGCTGGCGGCAGCGCTGTTCGTACTGTTCACCGGCTTCAACGACGCGGGCGCGCTGGTCGGGATCGGACTACGCGCCCGGGGCCTGCGGCCGGGGGCCGCACTGGTGATGCTCACGGTCGCCGTCGTGGCGGTGCCCGCGGTCCTGGGCGCGGCGGTCGCCACGACGCTGACCACCCGGCTGGTGTCGTTCGGCTCGGATCGCACACCGCTGCTGGTCGGCATCGCCGTAGCGGTCGCCGTCACCGTGGCCCTGGCCGCGCGGCGGCTGCCCACCAGCCTGACACTGGCCCTGATCGGCGGCATCTCCGGCGCGGGCATCGCGGCCCGCGCCGACGTCGACTGGGTGGTGATCGGCACCGTGCTGGTCATGGCGGCACTGGCCCCCTTCGTGGGAGGGTTCGCCGCCCTGCTGCTCAGCCGGCTGGTCGCCCGCACCCCGGCACCGCGCGGAGCAGGACGGCGGCTGCGGTGGCTGCACATCGCCGGATTCGCCGCCTGCTGCGTCGCCTACGGCGCCAACGACGGCCAGAAGATGCTCGCGGTGTACGCGGCGGTGCACGCGACCAGCCCCCAGTCCTACGCCACAGCGCTGTGGCCACAGGTCGTCATCGGCGGCTGCTTCCTGACCGGAGCGCTGCTGGGCGTACGCAGGCTCGCCGCGTCCATCGGCGGCGGACTGGCCAGCGCCCAGCAGGACGCGGTGGTGGTCACCGAGATGTCGGGCGCGGCGGTCGTCCTGGGCACAGCCGCCCTGGGCGCGCCGGTGAGCATGACGCAGTCGCTGTCCGGAGCCATGATCGGCACCGGACTGGCACGTAAGACAAGGAGAGTCAGATGGCGGTCCGTCCTACGTCTTGGCGCGGCATGGCTGCTGACGCTGCCGACCGCATTGGTGGCCGCCGCCGCGGCAAGCGCAGCCCTAAGCGCGTTCCGGTGAGCGACGGAAGGCTGGCCGGTCTGCTGCGCGACCTGTCGGGCCGCACCGACCGGGTGCTCGTCGCCCTGGTCGTGGAGCAACTGGCGGCGACTGCGCGGGGCGTGCGCCTGGCGCATGCGGCCACCAGCGGAGACATCACCGCCGCGCAGGCCCGGACCCGGATGACGGTGGTCGAGCACGACGGAGACGATCGGCGAGCCGCCCTGGTGCTGCGGATGCAGGCGAGCATCACCTCGCCGATCGACCGCGAGGACCTGTTCCGGCTGTCCCGGTCCGTCGACGACGTCCTCGACGCGCTGCGCGACTTCGTACGCGAACTCGACCTGTTCGACGCCGCGCCCCAGCCGTCCTACTCGGCGATACTGCAGGCGCTGACCACCAGCGTGGACCACTTCACCGAGGCGGTCCACCTGCTGGCGGCCGCTCCCCGGCAGGCGGCCCAGCAGGCGCTGCAGGCGAAGAAGCCGGGAGTACGGCTGCACTACCAGCTGGCCCTGGCCGAGCTGCTGAACCAGCCGCTCACCGCCGAGACACTCAAGGCGACACTGCTGCTCGGACGGCTGGACGCCGCCGGGGTGAGCCTCGCCGGAGCTGCCGACGCGCTCGCCGACGGCGTCGTCAAGAGGTTCCAGTAGTCGACCAGAACTCCACCGTCACAGGGAACGAGGACACCAACGGTGATCAACCCAGCGGACCTGATGAACACTGCCGTCCAGGCGACCGGCATCGCACTGGACCTGATCAGGTCGGTGCCCCGAGGCAGATCCACCGCCAAGGGCGATCGGGACATGGCGACCGAGACCGACTACGCGATCGAACGCGCCGTGCGCGCCTTCCTGGCCGAGCGGACACCGGACATCGGTTTCCTCGGCGAGGAGGACGGGCTCAGCGGCAGCGCGGGGGAGTGGATGTGGGTCCTCGACCCCATCGACGGGACGGTGAACTTCGTCCATGGGCTACCGCTGTGCGCGGTGTCCCTCGCGCTGCTGCACGGTGACCGCCCGGTCCTCGGCGTGATCGAGCTACCGCTCCTGGGTGCCCGGTTCACCGCGGTCGAAGGCCACGGCGCGTACGAGAACGACATGCCGGTGACCGTGTCACAGGTGTCCGACCTCGGTAGCGCGGTAGTGGCGACGGGGGACTACTCGGTCAGCCCCGACGCCGCAGACGACAACCGCGTACGGCTGGCGGTCACGGCAGAGCTGGCGGCAAGGGCGCAGCGGGTCAGGATGCTCGGGTCCGCCGCGATCGACCTGGTCTGGCTGGCCTCGGGCCGCCTCGACGCGAGCGTCACGATGGGCAACAACGCCTGGGACATGGCAGCAGGGGTCGTCATCGCCCGGGAAGCCGGAGCCCTGGTCCTCGACGCGGACGGCACCGAGCACACCACCAGGTACACAGCGACCATCGCGGTAAGCCCCGGCATCCGAGACGACATCCTGGCGATCGTCAGCCGGGCCAGCGGGTAGCGGCGTCGCGAGGGCCTCGACCAGAGCTGCCCCGACAGTGACGTCTGCCCCGGCTGGCAGATCTGACAGCGGCGCGCAGACGATGCTGCGGCTGCGCAGGGAAGGCGAAAGAGCGTGGCGCGACCCGCGGTTCGGTCGGCAGGCCGAACCGCGGGGTCAGGCGCAGATGAGGCGTCAGTCGCGTTTTTCCGGGATGTCCACCTCGCCGCGCCATGCGCCGGTCTCTGCGCCGCGCTCTTCCATGAACTCCTTGAACCGCTGGGCGTCGGCCTTGACCTGGCGGCTGTCCGCGCCGATCGCACTGCCGACGTTCTCCACGAACCCTTCGGGCTTCCAGTCCAGTTGGACGGTCACCCGGGTGTCGGACTCGCCGAGGCGGTGGAAGGTGACCACACCGGCGTGTTCGGTCTCACCGCTGGTGCTCTTCCAGGCGATCCGCTCGTCCGGGTGCTGCTCGGTGATCTCAGTGTCGAACTCCCGCTTTGCCCCGGCTACGTCGACGACCCAGTGGCTGTGGGTGTCGTCGATCTGGCGGACCGACTCGACGCCCTTCATGAAGTGCGGGAAGGACTCGAACTGGGTCCACTGGTTGTACGCCGTGCGAACCGGCACATGAACGTCGACGGATTCTGTCACCGTGCTCATCGAACGCCTCCTCGGCATCAGGTCAAGATCGTGACCGCGCCAAGGCTTATTACCCGATTCGCGCATATTTAAACCGGCAGGACCCAGCCCCTGGAAGGGCGCACACACCTCACCCGTGACGATCGGCAGCCGTGTGGCGCGCTGCTGGCCGCGTAGCTCCGCACTCAGCGCTTCCGGACTGGCAACCGCAGGTAGGACGGGGTGGAGCCTCCAGTGTGGATGACGTGTCGACCGGTGTTGGCGCCGACGTACTCGCCGATGCCGGCCATCATGGTGCCGAGCAGGTTGCGTACGCTGATGGCGAACCGCAGTTGCTCGCCGGGGTTGAACCGCAGCCCGATGGGCAGCAGGTCGATCTCGATGTCGACGACCTGGCCGGGGGAGATTTTGTCGACGCGGTCGAAGGAGTGCGCTGGGACGTCCTCGGTAGACAGGATCGGGTCGATGTGTCGTGCCGAGGTGCGTAGCCGACCGTCGGAACCCTTGTACTTCCGCAGGCCAGCGAACCGGTCCTGCCGACGGTGATCGCGAGGGTCTCGCCAGCTGCGGCATCGAAGCCGCACGACCGCATCGAAGCTGAGCAAGCGGCCGGGTTGTCGGCTGAAGCTCCACGGCCGACGAAGCGGCGACGACTGCGGTGCACCGCCGGACCCACGTGTCAGGCGTCACAGTCCATCTCGGATTCGCCGACCCCGGCGCGGCAATGGGCGCACGGTCGTCAATGAAGGGCTGGCAATGGGCCAAGAAATGTTCTCGTTCGTCGATCTGCTCGTGGTCGGAGCCGTCGCGCTGGCGCTGGGCGCCCTGGCGACCGTCGTCTTCCTGTCCTCGGCAGTGCACGAGATGCGCACCGCCAGGTCAGCCGCGACCCGCCAGCGCCGCCAAGCGGCCGAACTGCTCCGCCTGGCCGAACAGCCCGGTGCTTTGACCGGTGGTGCCTGGAACGCCGACCTGCTGCGCCGGGTGCAGTCTGAGCGGCTGCCGCTCAATCGCGGGCACGCCTGGCGGACGTCCGGGCCCCGTCACCGTGAGCTGTGAGCGAGCGCCTGGCGCACATCGCGACGATGAGCCGGTGGACCGACCGCCGGTTTCAGGTCGCGTCAGACGTGCCCAGTCGAGCGACTGGGGTACACCACGCGGCCGTAAGGGTAGGATCTTCACGTTGACTGATTGATCTTCCACTGCCCCGGACCTCGGCAGCTTGCTGGACGAGCCAGAGGCGAGGACGTGGATAAGCACCCCATGAGCATCAGTGTCGCTCGTAGCCCTGGAGGGCGAATCGCCTGCATGTCCATAGCCGGCGACGTCGACTTGGTCGACCCTGTCGATGTGGACGTCGCTCAGCGTCAGCTGGTGGGCATGTCCTGCGATGTTCTGTACGTGGATCTTGCGCGCGTCACCTTCGGCGGATCTGGCTTGATTCATTACCTCTACAACGTCTCGGAGCAGCTACCGGACGTGCCGATAACGCTCTGCGGATCGACGGAGATCACTCGCCAGGTCCTCGAACTGGCAGGCCTGGACGGGCTTGCCGCCATGTGCGACAGCCTGCCGCAAGACTGGGCGTCGGCGAAGACGTCGCCTGCCTCCGACCTGCGGCTGGCCGGGGATCGGGTGACACCGGTCAGGCCGCAACCAGCCACGTGAGAAGACCGGGTCGTCGACGCGCATCGCGCGGCCGGCACCGGCGTCGCTGCGTGACCGCATCGCCGTCCTTGGTGGCTGATGGAACGATCGAGCCTGGTTCAGGCGCTGACGGCGGATGCGCAGCCGTTCAGGTTCATCACGAGCCGCCATACGTTCGTTCCCGGTCGGCTGTAGAGGTCGACCCGGTCGCATACTTCGTCGGCGATCCTCAGTCCCCATCCGCCAGGCGATGCGGAGGAGCGTCCGGGCGGCGCGAAGGTGCCGCTGTCGGTGACTTCGCTGATGAGTGCGCCCGTCTCGCTCCACACACGAACGGCACCGCCCTGCGACGTATGGCGCAGAACGTTCGTGGCGATCTCACTGATCGCGACCCCCAGCGCGGGTAGCCGTGTAGCACACAGCCCGAGACTCTGGGCGCACTCGCTCGCGAATGTCCGGACTCGGCTGAGGTCGCCGGCAACGTCGAAAACCAGAACGGGGACGCCGGCCGGAGGCGGGTCGAAAGGTCTGCTCACCACATTCACATCGTTCACCGCTCTGAGTGCCGTGCTCGAGCTATACCGGCCGTGACGCCTGGTAGCTGCGGATACGGCGTACTGGCCGCCTACACCGCAAGACTCTTGTCTACCCGATGTAAGTGGAATCAAACTCATCCCGCTCGACGCGGCCCGCCCTTTCGCTCAAAGGCTCACTGCCCCGTGCGCTCGCGGACCTCGGGATTGGTCGGTCACGCCGCGATGGTGCGTTGTGGCCTGCCGGCTCGCCTACGACGGCAGCTCCACGCCGACGACCTGCGCGGCGTAGCCGGTCATGAGGCGCAGTGCGTCATGCCGGTTCACCGACGTGCCGGTGATGATGTGGTAGCCGTAGGCGTCCTCTAGGGCGACCAGATTGCGGGCGGCGTCGGCCGCGGGCACCGCGAGCCGGAAGGCCTGCCGGTCGGCGCCGTCGCGCAGGATGTGCTCGTAGAGTTCGGCTTGGCGGTCGAACAGGCTGCGTCGCATGGCGGCCTCGCCGTGGCGCATCCTGGCCTGGGGGGAGAATTCGTACAGCAGGCAGCACAGCTCGTCGTCGGGTCCGGACGGCAGCCCGGAGTCGATCATCGCGGCGAGGCGCCGTGTGGGGTCGTCGTGGAGTGTGGCGGCGTGACTGCGGTGCAGGTAGAAACGTTCGACGGCCTCGTCGTAGACGTCTTGGAACAGGTCCTGCACGTCGCGGAAGTAGTAGGTGACGGTGCCGGGCGACATGCCGGCCGCGTCGGCGATGTCGCGTACGCGCACATGTGCCAGGCCTCGCGCCATGATCGCAGACCGGGTGGCGGCCAACAGGTAGGCGCGGCGCGCGTCCTGCCGCTTGGGTCGTGCCACATTCTCTCCCGTCGCATGCGTGCGCACCACCGTACCGCCGCCGTCGGCCGGGTCCGCCGAGACGTGTTCTCTGCCGTTGTGCACGAGAATCGGCGGCCTTACTCCGCGCCCGCCATGCGGGACTGGACCTGCCCGGCGAACCCGGGCCGCACACGCGATGACCGACGTGGCCGGCGTCGGGGTCGGCACCATCACCCTCATCGAACGGCAAGGCCGCCGCGCAGGGCCGGTGCGCACCGGCCGGTGACCGGCCGGTGCGCAGCGCCCGGTGGGAGGTCCGGGCGGTCTTCAGTACCCGTGGGGAGTGAGTACGTCGATGAACAGGGGGTCGGGTTCGGTGCCGCCGAGAGTCACGCTGTCGCGTTTGACATAGCCGTAGTAGGCGTTGGCGTCGACGACCCGGTTGTTGCCGATGTAGACGCCCGTGTGGTCCAGGTCGCCGCCGTAGCGGATGCCGTCGTCGGGGTCGGTGTCCCAGAAGACCAGGTCACCTGGCCGCGGATTCGTGACACGTCGTCCCTGGTTGATCTGGCCCTGCAACCAGTAGTTCAACTGCAGCCCGCGGCCGGTCGCGCGCTCGGTGCCGTCCCAGATCGCGTGGCGGTTCAGGCATTCGCAGTCCACCGCCTGCGTGCCGCACGTCCATCCGTATGCGAGCTTGTATGGCGTCCCCAGGTAGGCCTCGGCCGCATCCACCACGGCGGCTCGTACCCCGATGGCCTGCGCCGGCGTCGGGGCCACGACCAGTGGCGTCACGATGACGGCCAGGCCACACATGAGCCGGGCGATCATCCGTTTCCACAGTCCCATCCGTACCCACTCCATCCGTTATTCGTCGTACGACACAGTAAACAATGTCTGTCGATGGAAGGGAAGAGGTACGCCTGGTCCCGGGCGGTGATCAACGCCCGGGACCAGGTGGCCTTCAGTGCGCGAACCGGCCGCGGAGCAGGCCGGCGATGGCAGCTGACACCCACAGCATGGGCAGCGCCGCGCCGGCGGCCACCAGCCGGAAGTCGCCTGCGCCGAGCCCGGCACCCATCAGCAGGACGTAACCGGCCACCACTGCCCAGGCCAGCACTGCCTAGCCCGGCCGGCGCAGCCGTAGGAAGCGGCGTGAGAACACCAGGCACACGCCGACCAGCGCCAGTCCCATCGCCGGAGCCGCGAAGGCGTGCAGCGTGCCGTGCCAGCTCCACGTGGACGGGTCAGGCGCACCCTGTGGCGTGCCCGCCGGGAAGCCTGAAGCCGGGTCGGTGACGAAGACCCCGCCCCAGACCAGCGCTGCGCCGTAGGCGGCGACGAGGATCGGCCCCCAGGTGCCCGCGGGCCGACCTCGCAGCAATCGGCGGATGCCGAACGCGGAGCCGATGGCCAGCACACCGCACAGGAGGAAGTTGACGATCTGGATCCACCCGGCCTCACCCAGGCTCAGCAGGCTCATCGGCTGGCTCCTGGCGTCTACGCCGTCTCGGACAGCCTGCTGCACCACGACGGTGGCCAGGAACAGCGGGCCGGCCAACACGCCACCGGCCAACAGTGCGCGGGTGCCCGGGGTCGGCGCCGCGACCGTGTCCTTCGGTGCGGCGGGAGTGGGAGCGGGGAGAGTGGGAACGGTGACGGTCATGGCTACTCCGTGGGTCAGCATATGGATGGGGGCCTAGATGGTGCTGGCATCCTGCGGATACCAGCGCAGTTCCACGACGTTGCCGTCCGGGTCGCGGACATAGATCGATGTCGCGTCACCTCGCGCACCGAACCGGCCGACAGGCCCCTCGATGACGGAGAAGCTGCCCGAGTCGATGACTTCCTGCCAGGCCAGTGGCTGCACGACCAGGCAGATGTGGTCGACGTTCGACTCACCCCGCGGGTAGCTGACCAGATCGATGATGGTGTCCGTGCTGACCCGTACGGAGGGGAAGCCGACCTGCCCGGCCCGCCACTCGTCGACACGGACCGGTTCCAGACCGAGGAGCCCGCAGTAGAACTCCAGGGAGCGTTCGACGTCGGCGACGTTGAGCACCAGGTGGTCGAAGGCGATCACGCGCATCGTGTTCACCGGCTTTCCAGGTCGAGGGCGGCGCGCAGCCAGCCGGTGAACAGGTCCGGATCGATGTCGTCCGCCGTGGCGAGTTTCACCGATGCCATCCGGCGGGCGCCCGGCGTCAGCCGCCCGGACGGGTCGGTGACGTCCTGGCCGCGCCACAGCCCGAAGGTGACGTAGGCGGGGTACGCCTTGAGCAGGCAGACCGGTCTGCGTCCCGGATGCTCGCCGAGGCCCCAGACCGGGTGGCCGTGGTACAGGACGCCGGTCGTGCCGGGCAGCGCGGACTCGATGACGGGACGCATCGCGGCGGCGACGTCGCGCAGCGGGTGGTCGAGACCGGCCAGGTAGTCGGTGATCTGTGCGGTCATGGTGTGACGGCTCCAAGGGGTGGGGTGCGGGTCCGGTGCGCTCCTGCGGCACCGGGTGACGACCCCTACTCTTCGGCAGCCGACAGCCGCGACCAAGCCAAGATCGGTCTAGGATCGTTGACCTGGATTCAACGAACTGGACGGGACATGCTGGAACGGCACGAGATCGAGACCTTCCTGACCCTCGCCGTCGAGCTGCACTTCGGGCGTACCGCCGAGAAGCTCGGCGTCACCACCGGGCGCATCAGCCACGTGGTCAAGAAGCTGGAACGCCGTATCGGCGCTCCACTTTTCGAACGCACCAGCCGCGTGGTGAGGCTCACCCCGATCGGACACCGGTTCGCCGAAGACCTCACGCCCGCCGTAGCCGGCCTGGAGCACGCCCTGCGGCGGGCCGTCGAAGCCGGCCGCGGCGTCACGGGTCGCCTGCGGGTCGCGTTCCTCGGCGAGTGGACCGCGCCGACGCTGCTCAAAGCAGTCAGCCTGTTCAACCGGCGCCACCCCGAGTGCGAGGTGAGCGTGCACGAGGTTCAGCTGTACAACTCGCGAGCCAGCCTGGTCGACGGATCCATCGACCTGCTCCTCGCCTCGTACCCGTTCGACGGCATGGCCTGCGGCCCGACGCTGCTGCGCGAGAACCGGGTCCTGGCGGTCCCCTCCGCGCACCCGCTGGCGAAAGTGCCATCGGTGTCGCTGGAGGCTCTCGCCGACCATCCGGTCGTACAGTACCCGGCGGCCACCTCGGCGGTGTTCAAACGCGACCGCACGCCCGACCACACCCCGTCAGGCAGGCCGATACCGAAGGGGCCGGCCGGCAACACGTTCTCGGAGATGCTCACCCTCGTCGCCATGAGCAGAGGGGTGCTGCCGGTCGGCGAACACACCCGGTTGTACTACCCGCGCGCCGACGTCAGCTACGTGCCCATCCACGACGCGCCGCCGATCGAACGAGGCCTGGTCTGGCTGGAGACCAACACCACCGCCCGGGTACGCGAGTTCGTGCACGCCGCCTCCGACGCCAACACCGGCACCGTCTGACGTTGCCGGTCCGCTGATCCGGGCAGCGGAGGTCGGCGGTGAGCGCGCCCCGGAACGTACAGCGATGACGGCTCGGTGGGTGGCCCGGTGGCGCCCTCGGTAGGCGCCCGCACCGGGTAACCGGTGGTCAATGCCAGGCCATGTTGATGGCGCGTTCGAAGGTGGCGTACCCGGCGCGGGCGAACGCGTCGGCCATCGGCTCGTTGTCCAGATCGGTGGCCGCCCTGATGTAGGCGGCACCGTGGGCGGCCAGCACGCGGGTGCCTTCGGCGAGGATGGCGTCGACGTAGCCGCGGCCACGATGTTCGGGGAGCACGCCGAGGTACGCGATGATCGGGTGGTAGGAGTTGCGGGCGGCGATGACGAACCCGACCGGTTCCCCGGTGCCCGGCAGCTGCGCGATCTGCCACCAGTCACGCGGGCTGGTGAAGCTCGCGAACTCGCCGTGCAACTGCGCGGTGGCGGTGTCGCGGGCCGGCATCGTAGCCAGGTCTGCCCGGCTGTGATGGTCGAGCGTGCCGTCCAGCACCCGGGTCATCAGGTCGATCAGCTCGGCCGGGTCGTCGGCCGGCCGGAACGCCAACCGCGAAGCGGCTGGTGGCACCGCGGTCCCGGGACCCCACTGCAGGCGCAGGCGTTCGACGGTGAGTTTCGCACCTGTCTCGGACAGCAGCGCCATCCGGGTCTCGACCGCCCGCCGGGCGGCGGGGTCGTCGCGCCAGTCGCCCGGCACGTAGCGACCGTATTCGGGCGGCTGGCCACCGGTCGGCACGACGGCCGCGAACGCCGCCGCGAGCAGTCGCCGGGCGACGTCCGGCTCGCTGTCGTCGAGGTCGAAGATGTCCAGGAACACCGGCGCGTCGCCACCGGGCCGCGACCACCAGGCGACCCGGGCCAGTACGGTGTCACCGCGCTGCGCCAGCCACATCCACTCCGGTCGGCGGCGGCCTTCGGCGAGGTCGTCGGCCAGCTCGTGGTTGAGGGTGTAGTCGAGACGGTTGAACAGCGCGATCTCGGCCGGTCCGGTGATCGGCCGGATGACCAGGTCGTCGGCGCTCATGCCGCGGCCTTGGCGTAGCTGGTGATGGTGAACCCGTTGTCGAAGGAGACCTCGCCGGTCCGGGTGAAGCTGACCGGCGCGTGCGGGCCGGCGAACAGCGCGATGCCGGCGCCGAGCACGATCGGGTGCCGTTTGATGATCAGCTCGTCGATCTCGTCGAGCAGTACGCCGGCCAGCCTGCCGCCGCCGGCCAGCCAGATGCCGAGGCCGTCACGCTGCTTGAGGTCGCGGACGACGCCGACCGGGTCGTCGGCGACGAAGGTGACAGCCGGGTCGACGCCGGTCAGGGTGCGGCTGACGACGTACTGCTCCAGGTGGCCGTACGGGCTGGTCAAGCCGACGGCCAGGCCCGGGTCGTAGGTTCCCCGGCCCATGATGACGGCGTCGAAGTGCCGGGCCGGGCGGTCGGCCACCCCCAGCGGCACCCGGGCGGGGGTGGGCATGGTCTCCGGGTACTCGGCCAGGATCGCGGCGGCCGGTTCGCCCTCGAACGGGAAGAAGTCGTATTCGCCGCCTGGTCCGGCGATGTAGCCGTCCAGGGTGGCGGAGATGTAATAGGTCAACTTACGCATGATCGATGTGTGCTTTCGGGTTGTCGGGAAGGGCTGCTCAGAACATGTTCTGCCACCGCGCTACGGTGATCAACGGGCGAACGCGAAACGGCCGTTAACCCGGCGCTTAACGAAGGAGGACCTGGTGGAGCTGCGCGACATCGAGATCTTCCTGGTCCTGGCACAGGAGCTGCACTTCGGCCGGACGGCCGAGCGCCTGCACGTGACGCCCGCGCGCGTCAGCCAGGCGATCAAGAAGCAGGAACGCCGGGTCGGGGCGGCGCTGTTCGACCGCACCAGCCGCAGCGTCACCCTGACCCCGCTCGGCGAGCAGCTGCGCGCCGATCTGGCGCCGGCCTTCCAGAGCCTGCACGAGGGTATGCGCCGGGCCAGCGCGGCTGCCCACACGACCAGTACCCCGCTACGTGTCGGCGTCGTCTCCAGCAACGCCTACGACCTGCGCCCGTACTGGCAGGCGTTCCGCGACCGCCACCACGACTGGGCGCTGCAGGTGCGCCATGCCCCGTTCCACGACTGCTTCGACCGGCTGCGCAGCGGCGACCTCGACCTCCTGGTGGTGTGGCTGCCCGTCGAGGAACCGGACCTCACCGTCGGGCCCGTGCTGTTCACCGAGCCCCGGGTGCTACTGGCCGCCGCCGACCACCCGCTGGCCGACCGCACCTCCGTCACGCTGGAGGCGCTCGCCGACGTCGGGGTGCTCGGCAAGGACGCGCCCGGACCGGACTACTGGGTCGACGCCTTCCTGCCCTTCGCCACCGGGACCGGCCGGACCATCGAGCGGCTGCTGCCGATGTCGAGCCTGGACGAGATGTTCACCCATGTCAGCAACGGTGACGCCGTGCACAGCCTGGGCGCGCACACCGCGCGTTACCATTCGCGTCCCGACATCGCCTACGTGCCGATCACCGATGGTGCGCCGCTGAGCTGGGGTCTGGTCTGGCATACCGCGTCCGAGACCGCGTCGATGCGCGCCTTCGTCCGGCTGGTGAGCGACCTCGGGCCGATGCCGATCAAGCCGACCATCCGCCGCCGCCCGTAGCCGCTGCCGACCGTGACGCTGCTCGGCGAGTACTCGCCAGACGCCTCGCCGTCCCCTACCGCCGACACCGATTCTGGCGCGGGCCGCGCCGGTTAGTGGACCCAGGCCCGGGTGCGGTACAGGTAGGCCCTGAGCTCGCGCTCGTCGGGGTAGTCGGTCGCGGGGAAGTTGACGTACCAGGGGATCGCATCGTTGGCCGGGGACCGGAACTGCCAGCCACGGGTGGCCTTCTGCGCCGCGTGGGCCGAGCGCAGTGCCGTGGTGTCGCCGACCGGTGCGCCGAAGAAGTACTGCTGGGAGGTGTCGGCGACCGAGTCGCTGGCCTGCTGCTCGGCGTACATGACCTGCCGGTAGGTGATCCGGCCGGAGCCGTCGGGGTTGCGCAGGGTGTACCGCAGGGTGTCGGCCGGGAACCGGTCGTCACCGCGCGTGTACACGCGTACCTCGGGCTGGCCGGCGACGATGCTGGTGGTCTTGCTGATGCGCTCGCTGGTCGGTGACTGGCCGCCCAGGGTGACGGTACGCTTCGCCGGGTCCAGGGTCATGACGCGCGCGTAGCGCTGGGTCCCGCCGACAGGCGTGTCGATCTCCAGGAAGGCGTTCGCGCGGGGCGGGTCGAGCCGGATGGTCGGGTCCTCGGCACTGGACTGGTACCTCGTGCTCGGCCCCCAACTGATCTGGCCGCTGGGCAGGATCTCGCCGACGTGGTAGTACAGGTTCGCGAAGTTCTGTGATCGGTGGACCTCGATGAGCAGACCGTCCGGTCGCAGCGCGACAGCCGGGTTCCTGCCTTTGTCGTAGCGGCCGTGGGCGCGCCATTCGATCTTCTTGTCGGCGGCCCTGACCTGGCCGGTCCAGTACCAGAGGTTGTTGTCGCGGTCCGCGTGGACCTGGACGACCTGGCCCTTGGTGTTGACCGAGACGGCGGGGCCGACCCCGGTGTCGCGAAGGTAGGACACCCGTGACGTCTGGTTCCCGGACAACACGACCATGATCTTGTTTCGCAGTTCGCCCACCCTGCCGGGTTCGGTCTCGCGACCCTCGGCCCACACCAGCTTGTCCTCGAATGCGGCGGTGACCTTCTGGTTGAGTGTGCTCAGGTTGCCGTCGGCACTGTTGACCACGGCGGAGATGTTGCTCTTCAGGTCGAGCATGACCGTGATGGGGGCGTGTCCAGGGTTGTTGTCCGACCAGGAGCGGACCTGGTTCAGCCAGGGCGTCAGCAGGGCGGTCCGGGGGTTGGTTCCCTCCTTGTACACCTCGCTGTCGGGGCCCCAGTGGCCGATGCGGAAGTCGTGGTGCTTCGCGTACTCGTTGTTGTAGACGTCGAACTCCAGGAAGCGCACCCAGTTGTTCAACTGCTGCTCGATGGTGCCCCGGTGCATGCCGCCGAGGTCGCCGGAGTAGGAGTTGTGCGTGGACATGAAGACGGCCTGCCGGACGAGCAGGTTGTCGCCGAAGGCCAGGGCCGTCCGGGTCTGCGGGACGGGCGGGGCCGCAGCCGCCGTCGAGGGAAGGGCGGCCAGCACCGCCGCGATCGGCAGGGCCAGGGCGCGGCGGCGTACGCGGTTCGGGATCAGCACGGGTACCTCCCGGTCGGGGCGGGTGGACAGATCCACTAGACGCTCCGGCCGCAGGCGCGGACGATCCCCGGAAGTGATGATCCGCGTGGTGAGCACGGGGGCGGGGGGATGAGTGAATCGTTCATCCGCGATGCCGTTGGCGTGGCGTGGTTGCCGCCCTGATCGGCAGGGCATCGCGCCGCCGTACGTTAGCTGAGCTGTGCCAACGTAATGTCAGGTGGCTGTGCCCGGTGTCTCGGCCGGCAGACCGGACAGAGGCGCGGGCGAGGCTGAGGCTGTGCGGGAGACCGGGAGAGAGCGGCGCAAAGCCGCGGTTCGGCCTGTCGGCCGAACCGCGGCGTGAGATTCAGATGAGGCGTCAGTTGTCCCGGGATGTCCACCTCGCCGAGCCGATGGCAGGTGACCCAGCCGGCATGTTCGGTGTCGCCGCTGGTGCCCTTTCAGGCGATCTCCGACCCTTGTCGGGAACCAAGCACGGCCGGGGTCGGTCAGCGGGCTGGTTCGTCGCGGTCCACGATGGCCTGCTGCACCTCTTGCACGTAGCGGTCGCGGGTGCCGGCCAGCCGGTCCAGGGCGGCCAGCACGGCGGCGGTGCCGTCGGCGTCGACGAGGACCTCCACGCGGAGCCGGTCGGGGAATTCCTGTTCCCGCCGCAGTCCCCGGTAGATCTGCGGTCGCCGCGACGGGGTGCGCGCGTGTGCGTCGGATAGCACGATGGTGGAGGCGCCTGCGTCGAGCATGGCCTGCTCGAGTTCGTCGGCTCGCAGGTGCTGCGGGTCGATCATGCAGGTGACCAGTTGTACGCGCCCGGTGGGCAGAGCCTTGGCGGCGGTCACCGGTGCCGGTGCGACGCTGGTTCCCTGGGGCCGGGCGGTGCCGGGCAGCGCGGCCGGGCCGTCGAGGTGGTAGGCGTCCATGCCCTGCTGGACCTGGTCGAGGTTGTGCTCGTCGGCGGGGTCGGCCCGCAGGCCGATGGTCTTCTGCACGCCGGTGGCGATGAGCCAGGTCAGGCAGAACGAGAACACGACGACGGACAGCAGCGCGACGGCCTGGTCGCCGAGCAGTCCGGGTCCGCCGCCGGTGAGCAGGCCGTCGGCGCTGACCGGGTTGACGGCTCTGCTGGCGAAGAAGCCGACCAGCAGGGTGCCGAGCACGCCGCCGACGAAGTGCACGGCTACCACGTCGAGGGCGTCGTCGAAGCGGAACGTGAACTTGAGCCGCAGCGCCAGGTGGCAGACCAGTCCGGCGAGCGCACCGATGAGCAGGGCGGACAGGGTGGTGACGTACCCGGCGGCGGGGGTGATGGTGGCCAGGCCGGCGACCGCGCCGGTGACCGCGCCCAGCACGGTGGCGTGCCCGTCGATGGACTTTTCGATGATCAGCCAGACGATCATCCCGGCGGCGGCGGCGATATGCGTGTTGAGCAGGGCTTGGGCGGCGACGTCGTTGGCCTGCAGGCCGTCGCCGGCGTTGAAGCCGAACCAGCCGAACCACAGGATGCCTGCTCCGGCGATGGTCAGTGGCAGGTTGTGCGGCAGGCTGCCGGCGTGGGGCCAGCCGCGGCGGCGGCCGATGACGAGCAGTACGGCGAGCACGGCGGCTCCGGCGCTGGCGTGCACGACCATGCCGCCGGCCCAGTCCTGGGCGCCGAGCCGGGCCAGCCAGCCGCCGACGCCCCAGAGCCAGTGGGCGATGGGGGAGTAGACGAGCAGTGACCAGACCGCGACGAACGCGACCCAGCCGCCGAATTTCAGCCGGTCGGCGGTGGCCCCGGTGATCAGCGCGGGGGTGATGATCGCGAACATCATCTGGTACGCGACGAACGCCAGGGTGGGGATGGTGATCGCGCCGCTGACGATGTGGAACGCGGGGGCGGGGGAGGTGTCGCGGGCGCCGTGCAGCCCGAACAGTTCCAGGTCGCCGATGATTCCGCCCTGGTCGTTGCCGAAGGCCAGTGCGTAGCCGAGCAGGATCCATACGATGCTGACCACGCCGAGGGGGATGATGTTCTGCTGGAGCATGACCAGGGTGGTGCGGGTGCGGACCATGCCGGCGTAGAACAGGGCCAGGCCGGGTGTCATGAACAGCACGAGCGCGGCGCAGGTGAGCACCCACGCGGTGTCGCCGGGTTCGACGCCGGTTGCGGGCATGGCGGATGCTCCTTTGGCTCAGGCTTTCGGGTGTGTCCCGGCGATGACGCCGTCGTCGATGTGCCGGTGGTGCGGTATGGGCGTGAGGTCGCGTTTGGGGAGCAGGAACAGCCAGGTCGCGAACACGAACGGGGCGGTGAAGCTGGGGATGCCGATCGGGGCGAGGGCGGTGTTGAGCGCGGCCTGGACGAACACGGTGAACACCGTGCCCAGCAGCGCGTACAGCAGGACGGGCCAGGTGGGGTGGTAGAAGACGCAGCCGAGCGCGACGGCGGTGAGGACCGCGGAGAATCCGTACAGCCCGGCGGTGACGCTGGTGGCGTCGGCGCCGAGCCCGGCGGCCAGCAGCGTGGCGACGATGGTGCCGACGGCGGCCAGTGCGGCGGCCCAGCGCGAGTTGACGGCGAGCGCGACCAGGATGATCAGTCCGCTGACCCAGTTGTCGATGAGGAAGACCTGGGCGACACCTTTGAGCATGCTGGTGGCCAGGTCGGCGGCGGACATGTCCAGGCGGTCGCCGGAGACGGGCTTGGGCAGCATGGGCTGGGCCAGCGAGCTGATGCTGACCTTGCGGAACTGGTAGGCGGCGAGCATCAGAAACCAGGAGGTCAGCACGAACGGGAAGGTCAGGGCGGGCACCCGCCAGGTGTTGAACACGGTGGTCAGTGCCAGGGTGACCACCGTCGTCGTCGCCGCTCCGATGATCAGGTAGGTCCACATGAGCGGGGTGTTGTCGAGGAACGTGGGCACGGCCGCGCCGGTGAGCAGGGGGCTGAACCCGTAGAGGCCTTGGCGCAGGGAGGCGGTGTCGACGCGCAGTGCCATGGCGGTCAGCGTTCCTGCGATCAGGCCGACGACGGCGCCGATCGCGACCTGCGGCATCCGGGCGGCGATCGCGCCCCAGACGACGGCGAGCAGGATGAGAGCGCCCGTGATCGGGTTGTTCATGAACATGACCTGCCCGGCGCCGCGCAGGTTCGTGTCGATGAACGCCCGGGCCGGGTGTGCCGACCGGGCTGCTGTGGTGGTGCCCGTCATCGCCGGTGCCTTCCCGTCGGATCGGTTGTCGCTCAGCGCCAGCGGAAGTTGTCGGGAACCTCGTTGCCGGTCACCTCGCGGCGGACCACCGACCAGAACGCGCGGACCTGGGCGCGTACGGGTTCGGTCTCCATGCCGAGCACCTTGTAGATCAGTCCGGCGTCGTTGGGCAGCACGCTGATGCCGGTGGCGGTGCGGTCGTCGCCGGTTCCGGTGTGGCCGACGGGCGCCTGTGCCGCGACGCGGGCCGCGGTCTCGGGTGGGGTCATCAGGATCGCGTTGGCCAGCACGTGGTAGCCGCCCATGAGCCCGGGTGCGTCGACCGGCCAGGTGCCGGGTTCGATGACGAGGTTCTCGGCGAACAGTTCGCGGCCGTCGGGGCGTACGCCCTGGACGGCGGCGCTGTAGAGGCGGTAGGCGAAGATCTCGCCGTCGCGGTGGTGTTTGCGGCCGGGCAGCAGGATCTCGGCGTACAGGGCGGTGGCGTCGGCGGCCACGCACAGCCGGGTGCGGCTGGCGTAGCGGCTGTCGCGGTACGGAATGATCGGGTCGGGCAGGAACTCCAGGTAGCTGCCTGCGGCCAGGGTGATGTCCTGGACCATGGTCGCGTAGTTGGCGTCCATCTGCTGGATCTTGGTGGCGGCCTGGGTGGTGACGTGCGCCTGCGCCCCCGGGTCCAGGGTGATGTCGACGGCGTACCGGTCGCCCTGCAGGATCCCGCCGGAGGTCGAGATCATGAACACGCACGGCAGGTCCGGCATGCCCTCGTCGAAGTACAGCGCCTGCTGGACCAGCAGCGGTGCGCGCCGGTGCAGGTCGGCCAGGACGGTGCGCTCGCCCCGGCGGGCGAAGCCCAACCGCAGGTAGGCGTCCTTGCCCACCGCCCCGGCCGGCTGCTGCGCCGGCTGGTCCTGGTAATCGGCCAGCTGCGGCAGCCCGTCGAGCGGATGCCGCGGCGGGGCGGGGGCGGCGGTGCTCACGCGGGGACCGCCAGGTCGAACAGGGCGTCGCGGCGGATCAGCCCGATCAGGTCGTCGATGCCCTCGCCGGTCTTGCAGTTGGTGAACACGAACGGTTTCGTCCCGCGCATCAGGGCGGCGTCGTGCTCCATCACGGCCAGGCTCGCGCCGACGTGCGGGGCGAGGTCGGTCTTGTTGATGACGAGGATGTCGGACTTGGCGATGCCGGGCCCGTTCTTGCGCGGGATCTTGTCGCCGGCGGCGACGTCGATGACGTAGACGAAGAAGTCGACCAGGGCGGGACTGAACGTCAGGGTGAGGTTGTCGCCGCCGCTTTCGATGAGCACCACGTCGGTGTCGGGGAACCGCGACTCCATGTCCTCGACGGCGGCGAGGTTCATGCTCGGGTCCTCGCGCACCGCGGTGTGCGGGCACGCGCCGGTCTCCACACCGAGGATGCGGTCCTCGTGCAGCACGCCCTTGAGGGTGCGCTGGACGTGTTTGGCGTCCTCGGTGGTGACGATGTCGTTGGTCACCACGAGGATCTTCGTCCCGTCGGCGACCAGGCGCGGCACGATCGCTTCGATGATCGCGGTCTTTCCCGACCCGACGGGCCCGCCGATGCCGATACGGCTGATCTTCTTCACAGTCGCCTCCAGTGATCCGGTCAGTTCATGAACATGCGGACGTGGGCGCGCACGTGCACGGCGGCCAGCACGTCGACCTGCGGCGCGAAGCCGCTCATGTCGGCCAGCTCCCGCCCGCGAGCCGTCTGGTAGTCGCCGGCGCAGTGCCCGTTGACCTCGAACAGCACCTCCTGGGCGGCGAGGTGGTGCAGCGGCAGGAGCCGCACGGCGGCGCCGACCATGGTGGCGGCGAGGCTGTACTGGTGCATCGCGAACACGTCGGTCTCGGCCAGGCCGAGCGCCACGCCGCTCACCCCGAGACCGGCCGGGTAGCAGCCGGCGGTCTGCCCGGTGCTGATCCGCTCCAGCCACCCGTCGACCATCGGGCCGGGCACGATCCGCGCGGCGGCCTCGGCGAGTTTGCGTCCCGTACGCACTGTCATCGTGCGGGTCTCCTCGTTGAGTTTGCGCACGTACACGGCCCGGTCCGCCGCGGCCACCCCGTCGAGGTCGCCACGCAGGGCTGCCCGGTGGGCGTGCAGTACGGCGACCCCGTCGCCGGTGGCGGCATTGCGGGTCGCCGCGCGGACCCACCGCGACAGCGTGACCGCGTCGTGCACCGTCCCTTCGGCCAGCGCGGTCTCGACGCCGTTGGAGAACGAGAACCCGCCGACGGGGAACATCGAGTCGCCGAACTGCAGCGCCCGCAGCACCCCCGTGACCGCGGCCAGGCCCTCGGGGCCCTCAGCGAGGGTCGTCATGGGTGTGGGAGGCCTCTGCCGCACCGCCGAACAGTCGCCGTGCCTCGTGCGGCGCCAGGAACGGCGTCACCTCCGAACCGGGCACGAACTCGCATACCACCCCGGGCAGGTTGTGCGTCTTCATCACCGCCGATGTCACCTTCCGGTCGACCGTCAGCGGCACGAACACCCGCGAGCCCTTGATGACCGCCGGCCAGTGCTGGTTGCCCAGCGCGTGCCCCAGCTCCACGGCCGTGCGCGCCAGCTCCTGCGGCGCCAGGCCGTACAGCGGGGCGAGGTCGATCACCATCACCTCGCCGAGCTCGATGCGGGCCACCACCGCGGCGTTGCGGTCGGGATCCCAGCGCAGCACGTCCCCGTCGCGCAGCCGGGCGGCCCGGTCCAGCGACACCGCCACCTCCACCCCGCCGACGGTGGCCTTGCGCAGCCGGTTCTTCTGCGCCTCCCACTGGTCCAGCGCCAGCGTGTCCACGCTCGCCCCGGCCAGCCGTTCGCGCCAGTGCGGGTCCGCGGCATTGCCCAGCACCTGCTCGATGAGGGCCGTGCGCACGTCACTTGTGGTCATGGCTGCTCCGATCAGCTGAAGAAGTACATCTGGGCGAGCGAGACGGTCTCGGCCGGCGGCACGGTGGCGTGCTCGCCGTCGACCTTGACCGCGAACGTCTCCGGGTCGACCTCGATCCGGGGGGTGTTGCCGTTGCGGACCATGTCCCGTTTGGTCAGCGTCCGGGTCCGTTTCACCGGGATGACCTGCCGGCGCAGGTCCAGCCGCTCGGCGACGCCGGCGTCGAACCCGGCCTGCGAGACGAACGTCGCGCACGTGTCGGTCAGCGCGCCCCCGTACGCACCGAACATGGGCCGGTAGATGACCGGCTGCGGCGTCGGCAGCGACGCGTTCGGGTCGCCCATCAGCGCCCAGCTGATCATGCCGCCCTTGATGACCATCTTCGGCTTCGCGCCGAAGAACGCCGGCTCCCACAGCACCAGGTCGGCCATCTTGCCCGCCTCGACCGACCCGAGCACGTGCGAAACACCCTGGGTGATCGCCGGGTTGATGGTCACCTTCGCCACGTAGCGCAGCACCCTGAAGTTGTCGTTGCCCGCCGCGTCCTCGGGCAGGCTGCCCCGGGCGGCCTTCATCGCGTTGGCGGTCTGCAGCGCCCGCAGCCAGTTCTCGCCGACCCGGCCCATCGCCTGTGAATCGCTGGAGATCATCGAGATGACGCCCAGATCGTGCAGCACGCTCTCGGCCGCGATCGTCTCGGCCCGCACCCGGCTCTCGGCGAACGACACGTCCGAGGGGATCTTCGGGTTCAGGTTGTGGCAAACCATGATCATGTCGAAGAGTTCGGCCTGCGAGTTCACCCCGAACGGCAGCGTCGGGTTGGTCGAGCTGGGCAGTACGTTCAGCTCGCCGGCGACCTTCATGATGTCGGGGGCGTGCCCGCCGCCCGCGCCCTCGGTGTGGAAGGTGTGGATGGTGCGGCCCTCGAACGCCGCGATGGTGTCCTCCACGAACCCCGCTTCGTTCAGCGTGTCCGTATGGATGCTGACCTGCACGTCGAAGTCCTCGGCCACGCTCAGCGCGGCGCGGATCGCCGCCGGTGTCGTGCCCCAGTCCTCGTGGATCTTCAAGCCCGACGCGCCGGCCAGGATCTGCTCGACCAGCGGCGCCCGACCCGAGCAGTTGCCCTTGCCGAGGAAGCCCATGTTGATCGGCACGCCCTCGACCGAGCGCAGCATCCGCTCCAGGTTCCACACCCCGGAGGTGATCGTCGTGCCGTTGGTGCCGTCGGTCGGCCCCACACCGCCGCCCCACAGGGTCGTGACCCCGTTGCTCAGCGCCGCGTACGCCTGCTGCGGAGAGACGTAGTGCACGTGGGCGTCGAAACCGCCCGCGGTCAGGATCATGTGCTCGCCCGAGATGGCGTCGGTGGCCGGTCCGACCGCCAGTTCCGGCGTTACACCGTCCATGGTGGCCGGGTTGCCCGCCTTGCCGATTCCGACGATCTTGCCGTCCTTGATGCCGACGTCGGCCTTGACCACGCCCTGCACCGCGTCGATGATCACCACGTTGGTGATGACGACGTCGAGCGCGCCGCCGCTGCTGGTGAGCTGGTTGTCCAGGCCCATACCGTCGCGCAGCGTCTTGCCGCCGCCGTAGACGGCCTCGTCGCCCAGCACCCGCAGGTCGCGCTCGACCTCGACATACAGGTTCGTGTCGCCGAGGCGGATCTTGTCGCCGACGGTCGGGCCGAACAGGTCGGTGTACTGCTGGCGCGAGATCCGGCTCATCGGCCCGCCTCCTTGTCCTTCGCCGCGGCGGCCGTTCCGGTGGCCGCGTCCTTGCCGGTGGTGGCGGAGGGCCGGTTCTTGAAGCCGCGCAGCGCGGCCCGCTCGCCCGCCAGCGCCTGGTCAGGGTTGTAGCCGGGCGTCGGTCCGTGTCCGGTCCAGCCCTGCACCAGGCCGTTGAATCCGAACACCCGCTGCTTGCCGGCGAAGGGCACCAGGTCGACGGTCTTCTTGTCGCCGGGCTCGAAGCGCACCGCGGTGGTCGCCGGGATGTCCAGCCGCTTGCCGTACGCGGCGGCGCGGTCGAACTCCAGCATCCGGTTCGCCTCGTAGAAGTGAAAGTGCGAGCCGACCTGCACCGGCCGGTCCCCGGTGTTGTAGACCTCGACGGTGGTCACCGGGCGGCCCGCGTTCAGCTCCAGATCACCGGCGGCGAGCACATAGCCGCCGATCGGGCGTATCCGCTTGTGCTGCGTCTGCTCATGTCCGCCGGCGGCAGGGTGCGCCTGCGTCTTGACGGGCTTGTCCTTGGCCATCGTTCCCCCATGCGAGTGCCGGCCGTCGACGGGCCGGGCTGAGCGGTCACTGGATCGGGCTGTGCACGGTCACCAGGCGACTGCCGTCGGCGAACACCGCTTCGACCTGGATGAACGGCACCATGTCGGCGACTCCGTCCATCACGTCGTCCCTGGACAGCGCGCTACGGGCTTCGGTCATCACCTGCTCGACCGTCTTGCCCTCGCGGGCACCCTCCAGAGCCGCGGCCGAGATGAGAGCCACCGCCTCCGGATGATTGAGCTTGAGACCGCGGCCCTTGCGGTCCTGTGCCACGCGCGCCACCATCAAGATCGTCAACTTGTCCAGTTCCCGCGGTGTCAAATACATCCCGCACTCCTTCACGCCAACCGCCAAGCCGCAGCCCGCTTGCCGTCGATGAACGGAAAGCGAGCCGCGCCCACATTGCCCCAAGCTATCCGTTTCTCCGGTTATTTGCGCTGAAACAACTCATTCCGGGGCCTGGTCGCCTCGTGGGCCGAACTCGCCTCCCCGGCAGGTCACCTCGGACGCCCGTACCGTGCTGGGGTTCTGACAGAAAGATCTCCGTGTCTGTACTGGTGATCCGCCCGCCTGCTGCCGATCATCCGATCCAGGACCACCGCAATGTTCACGGAAGACCACTGTTGGCGGTATTCCCTCTCATAAATGGATCAATAGGATCTGTCTATGCGTTGTGCGAGCTGCGGCCAGACCAACAGCGACCCGTCCCGTTCCACGTGCGCCCGCTGCGGCGCGCCGCTGTCGGCCGGGCAATTCGAGCCGGTGGCCGAATCCCTGCCGGTCGCCGCCTCGCACCCCGACTTGCTGACGCCGACGTCCGCCGGCGGCCCGAACGGACGCCGCTCCCGGGCGCGCACACCCGTCCTGGTGACGCTCATCGTCGTGGCCGGCGTCGTCGCCACGGTGTGGCTGTGGCGCGACGGGGGCGGCACGCCGGACGCTCAGTCGACCACCGCCCCGTCTGCCGCCGCGAGTGCGTCGCCCATCTTCTCCCCGCCGCCCGCGCCCATGCCCGGTCCCGACCCCGCCGTGCAGGCCCGTGAACTGGACCGGCTGCTCGACTACAGCGTGACCAGCCGCACCCGCCTCATCTCCGCGAACGGCCGGGTGGGCGGGTGCTCCGGGGTTGCCCGAGCCGTCGACGACCTGGTCCGAGTCGGCGACGAGCGCCGCGACCAGCTTCGGCGGCTCGACGCGCTCGACCTGTCGGAGCTGCCCGACGGCGCGCGGCTGCGCCAGTCGCTGCGCCGGGCGCTGGAACTGTCGTTGCAGGCCGACGAGCAGTACGTCGTCTGGGGCAAGTCGGTGGTCGGGTACGGGTGCGGGTCGGGCGCGAACGATAACGCCCGCAAGCAGGGCGACGCCTACTCCCGCTCGGCGGGCGTGCACAAGTCCGACTTCCTGGCGATGTGGAACCCCGTGGCCGACCGGTTCGGATTGCGGCAACGCGATCGCGAGCACATCTGACCCGGTCAGAACGGCCAGTACCGGGTCACGATGTCGGTGGCGCGGGCCAGCGTCTCGGCGAGGTCGGTGCCGCTGGTCACGAGCGCCTTGAGCCGGTCCAGCCCGCGCTGGACCCGGCCCTGGTTCGGAGTGCCGTTGCCCAGCTCGCCGGTGATGGCGTCCAGCTCGTCGCGCGCGGTGTCGCGATCGGACAGCTCGTCGAGCCGCTCCTCGATCTTCCGGAGCAGCTCCTGCAGCTCCTGGTACCTTTCCGCCGACTCGGCGCTTCGGAAGTTGTACTGGTTGAACGTGCCGCCCGTGCTGGCGATGGCGGCCTGCGCGTGCGGATGGACGGTGGTGTGGAAGACCTGCTGCGGCCGTGCGGGTTCAGTCATCGATGGGCGCTCCTGTTCAGGACTGATGCTGCTGGAAGATGCCGCCGGTGCTGGCGACGGCGACCTGGCCGCCGAACACGGTGGTGTGGAAGTTCTGCACCTGGGCGATGCGCTGCGCGAACTCGGCGGTGTCGTAGCCGTTCTCGGACAGGAAGCCCAGTACCGCGTCGCCGGCCGCCCGCTCGATCAGCTTGGCGTACTTGGCCGCGTCGAGCTCCTGCAGGTGCTTGACGATCAGCGGGTCGGCCGCCAGCTCCCGGACGCTGCGCCGCGCACCGTAGTCGCGGATGCGCAGGTCGCGCTCGGTGCGCGGGGAGCGGTACATGCGCCAGTGGGTGAGCGCCATGCGCCAGGCCAGCCGCCCGGCCCGCCAGCCGGACGCCGCGACGTCGGCGGGGAAGTCCCGGAGGGTGTCCAGCAGGGCGCGGGTCGCGACCCGTTCCGGTCGCAGGGTGTCGCCGAGCTGGTAGCGGTCCTGGATCGGCGGCAGCACAGCGGAGACGAACTCGGTGTAAAGCATGCCTCCCTCCACCGCCACGTGGACGAACGCCGAGACCGTGATGCCGAGCTCCTGGGCCCGGACGAGCAGCCGGCCGTCGGCGTCCTGGACGTCGTTGCCGACTCCGGTGACCAGAACCCGCTCGTAGTAACGCAGGCCGGACTGCGGCTGGCGCTTGACGGCCTCCACCACCTCGTCGGACGCCGTCGAGTAGGGCACGCAGTTCACCGGTTCGAGCAGCGGGTCGGTGAGCGTCCGTACGCCGTCGGCGACCAGGTACTCCATCTGGTGCGCGTTGGGCAGGCGGGCCCCGTACGGCAGGGCGGGGTCGTTCATGGCCGTCACGGAGTCCTTGAGCCGCTGGTAGATGCGCGGGCCGACATCGGCGGCGATCGGCGCGTCGCTGCCGGGGTCGGCGGGCCGCAGGATGAGCGCGAAGCTCCAGCCGTACTTGAGCCGGGACCCGCTGCCGAGGAACGGCTCGCTCTGCTGGACGGTGATGTTGCCGTACTGGGCTGCGGCGACGGTGTTCACGCGGCGCACGATGCGCTCGTTGGGCAGGTCAGGCCGCGACGGCGGGGCGTCGAGGGCCAGCTCCTCGCTGATCACCCGGTACGCCTTGACCCGGAAACTCCACAGCAGGCCGAGGCAGGCCGCAGTGAGCGCGAACGGTGCGATCCGGCCGATGGCAGCCTGCGCCTGCACCGCGTACCCCAGCAGGTCTGATTCGACGGCGAAGCGCAGCAGGTCCTCGACCAGGCCGGCGAGCGGCGACGGCTCCTGCGGCGACGGCGTCAGCGGCGAGCGCGGCGACGGCGTGGAGGCCGGCGCGGTGTCGGCCAGCAGGGTCAGCGGCAGCAGCAGCGCGTTGGGCAGGCAGCACAGCGCGATGAGGCCGCCGGCCAGATACATTCCCAGCCGCCGCAGGCGCTGTGGAGTCACGGTCCGCGACCAGCGGACCCCGAGGATGGTGTATCCCAGCGAGAGGAAGGACATGGTCGCCAGCGGGGCCAGGCACAGCCCGGCGACGACCAGTGCCGCGATGGTGAGGTGGCGGGCCAGCAGCAGCCGCCGGGCGCGGAAGCAGTGCCGGATGACCGGGTCCAGGTCGAAGCCGAACGAGGGGGCCACGGCGCGGTGCTCGTCCTCGACTGTCTCGGCGATCACCTGGTGGGCGAAGTCCTGGTCGACGTACGGCGCTGCGCACAGGTGGCGGGTGTCGTCGGTGAGCCGCCGGGGCGGGTGGTAGGTGGGAAAGCCGAACGGGCGGGCGGGGCTGGACTGGCTGGGGACCGACATGACCTCGCCTAGGGATCGGGATGTGAGCGGTCACTCTACCTATGTCGATCTTGGCTGGCCCATGCGCCTTCACGTCGATGAATGGATCCTCATGTGCGTTTGGTGACGACGTGGGTGCACTGTGCGGTCGTCGGCGCGGGCAGTGGCTGGCACGACACGGCCAGGTGTCGGCGACGGGTGGGCGTCCGGCGTCATCCGGACGACCGACCCGACGATCGATCCGCGTCGCGGCAAGACCTGAATGCTCGTACAGGCCGGCGTTCGCCACCGGCACGACATGCACGAGGTGCCTATTCAAGGGGCAGACGAGCCCCTGGCCATGTGGTCGAGGATCTCGGTGTACTCGGCGCAGAACGCCTCGATGGTGGAGACGTCGAACAGGCCGGTCGCGTACTCCACCACCCCGCGCAACTCGTCGCCGTCGGGGCTCAGCACGACGGCCAGGTCCCGGCGCGCGCACTCGAGAGGCTGGTCGGTTGCCCGGACTTCCAGGCCCGGCAGGTTGATCGCCGGTAGGGGCGGGTTCCACGCGAACAGCATGTCGCCGACCGGCGAGGGCATTCCCGGCGCCCAGCCCCGGTCGAGGAGCCGGTAGAGCTGCGGCAGGTGCAGCGGCTGATGCAGGAGGGCGGCGGCGAGCGCTGCGTCGGCTTCGCGCACGAGTTCGGCGGGCGAACGCTCCGGCACCGGGCGCAGCCGGATCGGGATGGTCGAGGAGAACAGGCCCACGAGCGGTTCGACGCCGGTGCCGTCCCGGTGCGCGTACGGTGTGGCGAGCACGATGTCGCCGGATCCGGTGCGTCTGCCCAGCAGCGTGGCGTAGCCGGCGGCGAGCACGGCGAACAGGCTGGTGCCCAACGCTGTGGCGAGCTCGCGAAGCTGCGCGGTGAGCTGTGCCGAGACGGTGAACGTGAACTCCGCGCCGCGGGTGGTGCCGGCCGGGCGGGGGCGGTCGGTGGGCAGCCGCAGCGTCGGCGGTGCGCCCGCGAGCGTTTCGCGCCAGTGCCCGAGCAGCACCGGGTCGTCGTCGGCGGCCCGCTGGGCGCGGGCATACTGCGGGTAGGTGGATGACAGCTCGGCCGTCGCGCGTTGCCGTCCGCTGGTGCTCGCCCGGTAGCCGTCCTGCAGCTCCTCGACGAGTCTGAGCATGGACCATCCGTCGGCGGCCAGGTGGTGGACGGTGAGCAGGACGACCCATCGGTGCTCGGCGACGCGGGCCACCGCGGCCCGCAGCAGCGGCGGTTCACTGAACACGGTCCGGCCCTGCCGTACGCACCACGTGTCGACGTCGTCCTCGGCGACGTCGACGACGGACAAGGCGAGCGTGCGGTGTGCGTGGACGTGCTGTAGCAGGCTGCCGTCCTGTTCGACCAGCGACGTGCGTAGCGGGGCGTGCCTGCTGACGACCAGGTCGAGCGCCTGGTGCAGGGCAGGCAGGTCCAGCGGGCCGGTGATGTCGAGCCGGAGGGCGATGTGTACTGCGGCAGGGTCGGGTGCGCGCAGTTGGCGCCGCCACATCTGCTCCTGCTGGTGGGTGGCGGGCGCGACCTCCTGCGGTCGCAGGCGGGCGGCCAGGTCGCGGACGCCCTCGGCCCGTAGGACGGTGTGCACCAGCACGCCGAGCCGGTTCGCGACCCGCATGGCGGCCAGCGAGTCGCCGCCTGCGGCGTAGAAGCCGACGTCGACGGGCACCCGCTCGACGCCCAGTTCGGCACACCAGCTGTCGTGGACGGTGCGCTCGGCTGCGGTCTGCGGCCCCGGCCCGGCCGGGGCCGGTGGTGGTGCGGGCAGCGCGGCCAGGTCGACCTTGCCGGTGACGGTCAGCGGCAGCGATTCCAGGAAGGTCCAGGTGCGGGGGAGGAGGTAGGCCGGCAGCAGGCCGGTGACGTCGGGCCGGGGGTCCGCGCCGACCACATAGGCCGCCAGGTAGGGGTCGCCGTGGCCCTGGCGGGCGACGACGACCGCCTGCTCGACGCCCGGCATGGCGGCGAGCACGGTGCCGACCTCGGCTGGTTCGACCCGGCGTCCACCGATTTTGACCTGGTCGTCGACCCGGCCGACGTAGTCGAGCGTGCCGTCGGCCCGCCACCTGGCGAGGTCGCCCGTGCGGTAGCGGCCGTCGCGGAAGGACGGATGGCCCGGGTCGTCGAGGTAGCCCAGCGCCACGTTGCGCCCGGACACCCACAGTTCGCCGACCGCGCCGGGGACCACCGGCAGGCCGTCGCCGTCGCACAGGTGCACGGTGACGTTGTCGACCGGGCGTCCGATGTCGATGGGTCCGCTCGCATGCTCGGCGACCGTGCCGGCGGTGGTGACGATGGCGTTCTCGGTGGGCCCGTACGCGTTGACCACCCGCGCGCCGAATCCGTGGGGCGGGCGCCTGCGCAGCCGGCTGCCGCCGACCACCAGGGTCCGCAGGGACACGGGCTGGCGCCGGGCGAACAGCACCTCGGCGACGGGAGTCGTCAGGAACGCGGTGGTGATCTGGTGCCGGGCCCACCAGCCGGTCAGCAGCGCCGGATCGGCGCGGGCGTCGTCCGGCACGAGGTGCACCGAGGCCCCGGCCGCCAGCGCCGGGTAGATCTCGGCGAGGTTGGCGTCGAAGCCGAGCGCGAGGCCGTGCGCGACCCGGTCGGCCGGGGTCAGGCCGAGTTCGCTCACGTGCCAGCGCACCGTGTTCACGGCGGCGCGGTGCGGCACGACCACCGCTTTGGGCTGCCCGGTGGATCCGGACGTGTACACGCACCAGGCCGCGCCCTCGGCGACGCGGCGGGGTGCGTTGCCGGTGCGGGTGAGGCCTGCGCCGGTCACCAGGACGCGGGCGCCGCTGCGGGTGACGAGGTCACGCAGCCGGGCGGCGGGTTCTGCGGGGTCCAGGGGCAGGAACGCGCAGTCGCTGAGCAGCACCGCCAGCTGTGCGGCGATCAGTTCGGGGCTGCGCGGCAGCGCGACGGCGACGATCTCGCCTGCCTGGACGTCGAGTTCCTTGGCCAGGTCGCGGGCGCGGGTCAGCAGCCGGTCGTAGGTCCAGCCGGTGGTGCCGTCGACGACGGCGATCGCGCCGGGGCTGCGTTCGGCCTGGCGCAGGATCAGGTCGGCGAGCCGCTGCCCGTCCGGCTCGGTGGCGGGTCCGGTGAGCACGCTGGCGGGTGCGGGCAGGTCCCGCAGCGGGACGGCCGCGGTCTCGACGGCCGCGGCGAGCAGCTGTTCGAACAGCGCCAGCAGCCGCCGGACCGTCGGCTCGTCGAGCACCTCGGTGCGGTATTCGACGTGGCAGCGGACCGTGGTCTCGTGGGTCAGGTAGAGGACCAGGTCGGCGGGTGCCTTGTCCAGGCCCGCGTCGAGCACGGTCGCCCTGACGCCGGGCAGGTCGAAGGCGAACGCGCCGCCGGTCTCGTACTCGACGACGATGTCGAACAGCGGATGCCGGCCGGGTTCGCGGGCCGGTGCCAGTTCCGCGAGCAGCTGGTCGAAGGGCAGCAGATGGGTGTACGCGTCGGCGGCGTCGTGCTGCACGCGGCCGAGCAGGTCGGCGAACGTCTGTCCGGGCCGGATCTCGATGCGCATCGGCACCGTGTCGACGAAGAAGCCGATGAGGTCGGCGGTCTGCTCGTCGCGGTTGGCCATCCCGGTGCCGATGACGAGGTCGTGCTGCCCGCTCAGGCGCGACACGGCCATCGCGAACGCGCTCAGCAATACGGTGAACGCGGTGACCTGGTGGGCCCGGCCGGCGGCGCGGACGGCGGTGGCCACATCGGCCGGCAGTTCGTAAAAGACGCTGTGCCCGGCCGAGGACGGGCGGGGCGGGCGCTGCCGGTCGCAGGGCACGGTGACCGGGGCGGGGGCCGGGGTGAGCCGCGGGCGCCAGTAGGCCAGGGCTGCCTGGTGCTGTGCGGGGTCCACCGCCTGCCGGCGGGCGTGCTGCGGGTAGCTGGTCGGCAGCGGCGCGAGTGCCGTGGCGTGGCCGAGCCGGGCCCGGTAGCAGGCCGACACGTCCGTCGCGAAGACCGCGTACGAGCGGCCGTCCATGGCGATGTGGTGGAACGACAGGATCAGCACGTGCCGGGTGGGCGCGAAGTGCAGCAGCGTGAACGCGAACACCTGGCCCTCGGCCAGGTCGAACACGCGGTTGCTCTCCCGCGCGAGCGCGTCGCGCACGGCCTCGGTCTCGGGGCCCGCGCAGCGTACGACGGGCAGGTCCACCGGCACCTGCGCGAGCACCTCCTGCACCGGCGACCCTCCGGCCAGGCGGTAGCGGGTGCGTAGCGGGGCGTGCCGGGCTACGACGTCGGCCAGTGCCTGCCGCAGCAGGGCCGGGTCGACAGGCCCGTCGAGGCTGACGGCCGCCGCCTCGTTGTAGGCCGGCTGTCCGGGCTCCAACTGCTCGGTGAGCCACAGCCGGTGCTGCCCGGCCGACAGCGGGGCCTGTTCGAGGGACGTGGCGTCGCCGGGGAGGTCTGCGGCTTCGGCGTGTCCGTCGGCGGCGGTGACTGCCGGTGGGGCCGGGCGTCGGGCGGTGCGCCGCAGCCGGTCCAGGTGAGGCAGGCCGGCGAGGACGTGCTCGGCCGGCAGGCCGAAGTCGACGAACGCTGCCACCTCGTCCACGCCTGCGGCCAGTGCCGCTGCCAGCACCTGCCGGCTGCTGTCGACGGTGCCGATCAGCGCCCGCTCGTCGCAGTGGCGCCGGTAGGCACGCGACAGCACGAACCGCACGTCGTCGTCGTCCGCGCCGGGGTCGATGGACATCCCGAGACTGTTGGCGACCTGGCCGAGCAGGCTCAGCGAGGACCGCAGGTAGGCGCAGAACGGTGCGAACGCCTGCTGCCGTACGCCGTCGAGGTCGTCGCCGAGGTAGGTGTGCAGCAGCAGGACCACCCTGCCTGCCGCGGGGTCCAGGCCGTGCTCGGCGCGGGTGCGGCGGTAGAGGGCGATGTTGTCGGCGAGCCGGGCCATGTCCTGGGTCATCAGGTTCGTGACGATCCCGACGCCGCGGCGGGCGGCCTGCCGGTAGCTGTCAGGATTGCCGACGACGGCGGTGAACAGCGGCGGCTCGGCCTGCACCGGCGCGGGGAACAGCCGCACCCGCACCGGATCGCCGCTGCCGGACCGGGCGGGCACCGCCTCACCGCGCCACAGCGCGCGCACGGTGTCGAGGTGGTCCCACATCACCTGCTTGTGGTGACCGTAGTGCTCGGGGTGGAAGACGAAGTCGTCGGCGTGCCAGCCGGAGGCGACGCCGAGGCCGATCCGGCCGCCGGACAGGTTGTCGACCACCGACCACTCTTCGGCTACCCGGATCGGGTGGTGCAGCGGCAGCACCACCGATCCGGCGTTGATCCGGATCCGTTCGGTCCGGGCGGCGATCGCCGCGGCCAGCACCGACGGGTTGGGGAACAGCCCGCCGAAGGAGTGGAAGTGGCGTTCGGGGATCCACACCGCGTGCAGCCCGTGCCGGTCGGCGAACTGCGCCGCGTCGAGGATCATGCGGTATGCCGCCGGGGCGGCGGTGCCGGCGTGGTCGCCGAAGAAGTAGAGGCTGACATCGACCTCGGCGGCGCTGTCGGCCGGCTCAGTCCTGCCGACCGGGTCGGCGGACGCGACCGGCGCGATCCGCTCGGCTGCCGACGGCTCGGCGTTCGCGGCGGCCGGGGAACGGCCCGACAGCAGGTCCAGCTGCCTGCGCATGATGTCGAGCTGCAGGCGGACCACCTCGGCCAGTGCCTGGTCACCAGCCGGCCCCGCAGCGGTGGGCTGCTGTTCGGCGACAGGCGGCGGCTCCCCGAGCGCGCTGACGGGACCGGTCCCTGCGGCGGGGTCGGCGAAACCCACATCTGCTGAGCCTTCCGGACCAGGGGCGGGGGCCGGGATCTGGGCCGCCGGGTGACCGCCCGGAATCCCGTCCATGTCCGGAGCCGCGGCGGCGCGGGCGGTCACGGCGGCGGCCAGCCGGGCCGGGGTGTCGAGCTGCCCGAACAGTTCCCGCACCGGGACGCGTACCCCGAAGGCTTGCTGGGTCTGCCGGGCCAGCGACACCAGCAGCAGGGAGTCCGCGCCCAGGCCGAGGAACCCGTCGTCGGGTCCCACCCGGTCGACGGGCAGGCCCAGGCTGGCCGCGGTCATAGCCCTGACCCGGTCGGTGGCCGACGTGCCGGCGGGTTCGGCGATACGCGGACCGGCCCAGTGGGCGCGGCGCTGATACGGGTAGCGCGGCAACGGCACCCGCCTGCCGCCGCTGTGCCGCATCACTGCGGACCAGTCGACGTCCACGCCGCGGCAGTACAGCTCCGCCATGCCCTGCCACAGCCCTGCCACCGGCTCGCCGCCCGGTTGCGCGGCCACCCACGTCACCGGACTGTCCGCCGCCACGGGCAGTACACCCGGCCCGGCGGTCACGGCGGTCACGCACCCGGCGCCGGTCAAACCCGCGACGGCCTGGTCGAACAGCACCGGGCGACGGGCCTGCTCGCACAGGTACTCGGCGTCAGGCAGCCAGCCCGGTTCACGCAGCCGCCCGTCGACGGTGCTGACCAGCGGTGTCCGGATCGGACGCGGGCGCATACGCTGCGACACCTCGCGCAGGTCGGCGAGGATGTGCTCGACGGCCGCGGTGTGGAACGCGCGGTCGACGGGTAGCAGCCGTGCGGGCAGGCCCTGGGCGAGCACCGACGCGACCGCTTCCGGCGGCCCCGCGACGACGAACCGGTCGGGCGCGTTCACCACGGCCAGCTCCAGGCCCGGCGTGGCCTCGACCAGCGCCGACACTTGCTGGTGGGAACCGGTGATGGCGGCCATCGCGCCCGGGGGCATGAGCCGGCGCATCAGCTGGCCCCGGTGCCCGGCCAGCGCGATGGCATCGGCGGCGCTCAGTGCCCCCGCGGCGGCCAGCGCCGCCAGCTCCCCGGCGCTGTGGCCGAGCACGTACGCGGGTTCGACGCCCCAGGACCGCAGCAGCGCCCACATGCCCAGCCCGGCGGCGACCAGCGCGGGTTGCACGACGTCGGTGCCGCGCTCACCGGCCCGCAGCCGCCCCGGCACGTCGGCGGGCAGCAGCGACCAGTGCTCGGCGAACGCCGGGAACCGCGCCGCGAGCCTGGCGGCGTCGCCCAGGCCGCCGCCCTGGCCGGGGAACCCGAACCCGAGCGGTCCCGGCCCGGTGACCGGCACGTGCCCGCGGATCAGCAGGCCGGGCCGGCGAAGCTGCTCGGCCAGTTCGGCGGTGCTCGCGCCGAGCGCGACGGCACGGTGGCGGTGGTGCCTGCGGCCCGTCGCGGCGGTGCGTACGGCGTCGGCGTGGGCGACCTGCGCCAGCCGGTCGGGGTAGACGCGGATCAGCTCGTCGAGTGCGGTGGGGTCGGCGGCCGACAGCGGCAGCAGTCCCGGCGCGTCCGCGCCCGGCGGTGGGGCGGGGTGCGGCGGCTGCTCCACGATGACGTGGGCGTTGGTGCCGCCGACGCCCAGGGCGCTGACCCCGGCGCGGCGCGGTGCCGGTCCGGTCGGCCACGCGGTCGGCTCGGTGGCGATGCGGAACCCGCGACCGGCGAGGTCGATCGCGGGGTTGGCGCGGGTGAAGTTGAGCTGCGGCGGGATGATCCCGTCCCGTACGACCATGATCGCTTTAATGAGTCCGGCCATGCCCGCGCAGCTGTCCAGATGCCCGATGTTGGCCTTGACCGAACCCAGGTGCCGGGTGCCTTGGGGATACGCCCGCGACAGCGCCTCGAACTCGATGGGGTCGCCGAGCGCGGTGCCGGTGCCGTGCGCCTCGATGTAGCCGACGGACGAAGGTGTGACACCGGCGCGGCGCAGGGCCGTGCTGATGACCTCAGCCTGGCCGGTGACGCTCGGCGCGGTGAACCCGATCTTGCCGGTGCCGTCGTTGTTGATGGCCGTGGCGAGCAGTACGGCATGGATGGTGTCGCCGTCGGCCAGGGCCGCAGCCAGTGGTTTGAGGACGACGGCGGCCACGCCGTTGCCGCCGACGGTGCCGGCGGCGTCGGCGTCGAACGGGCGGCAGGTGCCGTCCGGCGACAGGATCGAGTCGGCGCTGTAGCGGTATCCGGTGACCTGCGGAACGTGCACGGCGGCGGCCCCGGCCAGCGCCACCTCGGCGTCCCCGGTCAGCAGCGCCTGCACCGCCAGGTGGACGGCCACCAGCGACGTCGAGCAGGCCGTCTGCACGTTGACGACCGGGCCGGTCAGGCCCAGCCGGTACGCGACCCGGGTCGCCAGGAAGTCAGGCTGGTTGCCCAGCGCCGCCCCGACCGACGCGGCCGGGTCATCGGATGCGGCGTCCTCGGCGAGCTGGTGGCGCAGGTACGTGTGATGCGGGTACAGGTTCATGCCGCTGCCCGCGAACAGGGCCGTTCGCGCCGGTGACGCCCCGGCCATGCCCGCGTCCTCGAGTGCGTGCAGGCACGTCTCCAGGAACAGCCGGTGCTGCGGGTCGAGCAGCTCGGCCTCCCGGGCGCTGATGCCGAACACGTCGGCGTCGAAGCCCGTGACGTCGTCGAGCACCCCGCTCGCGCCGACGAAGCCGGGTTCGCGGGCGGTGTCGGCGGCGATCCCGGCCGCGATGAGCTCCTCGGTGCCGAACCGGCGGACGCTGGCCACCCCGGCGCGCAGGTTCGCCCAGTAGCGGTCGACGTCCGGCGCGCCCGGAAACCGTGCGGCCATCCCGACCACGGCGACGCGCCGGTCCGGACCCGGCGTCGGCTCGGGATCCGCTGCGGCCGTGCGGCCTGCGCCCAGATGCTCGGCGAGCGCCTCGGCGGTCGGGTGGTCGAACAGGGCCGTATGCCCGACGGGCCGGTCCAGTACCTGCTCCAGCCTCGCCCGGACCTGCACCAGTTGCACCGACCCGAGGCCCAGCTCGGCGAACGGCCGCCGGGGATCGACGGGGCCGCCGACGACGTCGCCGAGCACGCCGAGCACCGCCGCCCGGACCGCTGGCCCCGTCTGCTGTCGGCTGCGCACAGGTTGCGGCGAAGAGCTGACTTCGCCGCCCCGGTTCGGGCCGGTCGCCTGCCGTGCCGTGTCGAGCAGCCGCTCACGCAGCCGCGATCGCTGTATCTTCCCGGCGCTGGTACGCGGGAAGTCCGCCGCCGCGACCGCCACCACCCGCGCCACCGGCAGCCGCAGCCGTGCCGCGACGGCCGCGGCGACCTCGGCCGCGACGCGGGCGTGGTCGGCGCCCGGTGCCGGGGCGTAGCAGACGACCAGCTGCTCGGTCCCGGTCCGTTCGTCCGGCACGCCGCAGGCGGCGACCAGGTGGTCGGCGATCCCGTGGACCTGCGCCGCGGCGGCCTCGATCTCGTGGCAGGGATGGTTGTGGCCGTTCAGGATGACCAGGTCCTTCTCCCGGCCGGTGACGGTCAGCCACCCGCCGCGCAGATACCCCAGGTCACCGGTGTCCAGCCAGCCGGGCTCCGGGAACGCGGCCGCGTCGGCGTCGGGTTCGCCGACGTAGCCGGGCGTCACCCTGCCCGACCGGACCTGCAGCCGCCCCACCTCGTCCTCATGCAGGACCGTGCCGTCGTCGCCGACGATCCGCAGCACCGCCCCCGGCGCCGGCGCCCCGACCGACAGGTAGGACCCCTGCGTGCAGCGGGGATCGCCGTAGGAGCAGAACGTGATCCCGGTACAGGTCTCCGACATGCCCCAGCCGGGCGTCAGCGCCGCCGCTGTGACGCCGAACGGCGCCGTGGCCGCGACGAACGCCGCGAACGTGTCCGGGGTGCACTGCTCCCCGCCGCTGACGAGCCTGCGTACCCGGCTCAGGTCCCAGTGCCGGCCGGTGCCCCTGCCCAGGGCATCGGTGACCATGCGGTACGCGAAGTTCGGCGCCCACGCGTGGGTCGCCCCGTACCCGTGCATGAGATCCAGCCACCGCAGCGGGTCGGCCAGCACCGGCTCGGTGGCCGCCTGCACCGACGACGCGCCGAGGAACACTCCGCCCAGGTGGTACAGCATCAGGCCGGCGACGTGATCCAGCGGCAGCCAGTTCAGCAGGACATCGCCGGGCGCGATGTCGAGCAGCACCCGCGCCCCCTCCGCGTACTCGCTCACCCCACGGTGGGTGATCTGCACGAGCTTCGGTCTGCCGGTGCTGCCCGACGACAGCTGCACCAGCGCCACGTCGTCGGGACCGGCATCGGGCACCGGCTCGCCAGCCTCGGCCGACAGCAACCCGGTCGCCTCCACCACCCGCCCCGACAGCACCAGGGTGCGCAGGCCGCTCACGTCCGAGCGGCCGCCGATGACCATCGGGCGGCCCAGCCTCTCCCAGGCGTGCAGCAACGCGTCCAGACCCGGGTTGGGCTGCTGGTAGCCGGCCGGCGGACCAGCGGTCACCGGGATCACGCCGGCGAGCACGCAGCCCCAGAAGACAGGGAAGTACTCGTCGTCGTCGAGCCGCAGCACCGCATGGTCGCCTGGGCGTGCGCCCGCGGCACGCAGGCCCGTCAGCACCCTGCACGCTGCCGCCAGCAGGTCCGGGTAGGTCATGAAACGGTCCGGATCGAGGTGCAGTCCCGCCCGTGGAAAGCACCGGGCCGCGCGAATTAGCGCATGCCCCAGCGTGAGCGGGTGGTCCGGCCCGGGGGACAGCGGGCCCCCGTCGCTGATCGCCAGTGTCATCGGGCTGCCTCCACGGTGCGCAGACGTCCCTTCCGGACGACGGATGCCAGATATGCCAGCGCCACGACCACGACGACCGCGTGCGCGACCAGCACCACCGGCAGCGGCTCGAACACCTCCAGCAGTGCCGCGCAGCCGACCATGCCCAGGCCGAACCCCGCGTTCTGCACGGCCGCCGCCCACCCGAACACTCCGGCCCGCTGCGCGTCGTCGACAGCCTGCAACCGTGTCGTGTAGACGACCTCGGCATACGTGTCGGCCGCTCCGGCGGCGAACACCACGGGGACGAGCAGCCAGATCGGCAGTCCGGTGAAGGCCGCGACGAAGAACACCGACATCAGTGCGGTGGCCGCGCCGAAACCGCGCGTTCCACCCACGTCGCCCCGGCGGGTCAGCCACCTGCCGGTGACCAGGCTTCCCAGCGCCCACGCGGTGGTGAACGTCGCCGCGAACGCCGCCGGGGCGGCAGGGAAAGCCTTCGTGGCGTACAGGGGCAGGGCGATGTTGTGGGAGGCCGAGCCGAACGCGTCCGCCGCCCGCAGCCCGATCATCGCGATCAGGGCCGGGGTAAGTTCGGCCAGCACGGCCCCGGGGCGGCGCGTCCCGCGCTGCCGGGCGGTCGCGGCGGCCCGGCGCGGGAACGGCACCGCGACCAGCAGCGCGGCGCTGAGCAGGTAGGTTGCCGCGTCCGTCAGCAGTACGGCCCGATAGCCGAGCCAGGTCACCAGCACCCCGGACGCGGCGAACCCGAGCAGCATGGCGGCGGACCTGCCCGTCACCAGCAGGCTGTTCGCGCGGGCCCGGCGGTCGTGCCCGACGATCTCCGGAACGCTGCTGCGCAGGGCCACCCCCCACAGCGCCTGAACCGCCCCCAGGATCACTGCCAGCCCGTACAGCAGTCCCATGGAAGGGGTCGCCGCGAGCACCAGCAGCGAGACGGCCGCCAGCACGTCGGCGCAGACCATCAGCGGCTTGCGGGGCAGCCGTGTGGCCAGCCAGCCGGCTACAGGCCCGCAGACGAGACCCGACCCGAGGCGCAAGGCCATGAACAGGCCCGTCTGCAGCGGGGATCCGGTCAGGTGCAGGGCGAACAGGCCCAACGCCACCATGTCGAGATAGCTGCCGAAGGAGGAGATCGCGTACGCGGACACGAGCAGCCGCAGCCGCGAAGGCACTGAAACCTGCTCAGATGTCACGTTTCAGGCCCCGTCGCACGAGATCCAATCATCGCCGATTAATGGGCTCGTATCAATACTTCGATCAATGCGAAGTCGGATCATCGCCCGTACGGCCCGACGGTAGACCCCGTTCGGCCGCTTGAGACCTGCGGCTGTCAGATACGCCCGACACGTCTCTCGGATTCCCCAGTGTTCGTCCATGCCCGTCGACGACGTCAAAGCCCTGCTGCGCGAGCGCGGCGCGCAGACCATCGACCACCCTGGCAGCACCCTCTACCGCCATCTGGTACGCGTACACGACCGTCTCGCCGCACACGGCCTGCCGGAGCCGACCGCGCTCGCGGGCCTGGCCCACGCCGCGTACGGCACCGACGGCTTCGACACCACCCTGCTCACCCGCGACGAACGCGACCTGCTGCGCGCCGTCGCCGAACTAGCCTTCCACCGCCGGTGGCAGTGCCGTACCAGCGCCGCAGCGCCTTCTCCCGCTCACCCGCGTCCTTCTCGACGGCGCTGCTGCCCGTCAACCGGATCACCTCCGGATCACTCAGCGCGGCCCGGATACCGTCCAGGTCCGCGTCGGTGAAGGGGCGCAGGACGACCCGCTCGCCGGCCAGGGTCGGTTTGACGGCGAAATCGGTGGTCTGTCGCTCGGTCACTCCGCGATGATGGCGACCCGCGGCCCACCGCGCAATCACAAAACCGCACCCGTCACCGCTTACTGCAGCACCGCTGTCGCCGCAGCGGCCGCGATGTTGGTCGGAGCCGCCTGTCGCAGACTCGGCAAGGCCTGCGACAGGCGGCTGCGGTGCTGCTTCAGAGGGTGGGCAGGACCAGTACGTCGGACGGGAAGCGCGGGATGATCTCGTAGTGCGTGTCGAACTGGCCGCTGAATCCGGTGACGACGACAGCCGGGCCGGCCACGATCCGGGAGAGGTCGATGCCGGACTGGACGCTGACGAAGACGGTGAGCTCGCCGGAGCCGTCGTCGACGAGGAACTTGTGGCCGTACGGCAGGTCGGACTCGGGTGCCTGGGTGACCTTCGCGACGACGCGGACCAGGCTTCCCTCGCTCTGCTCGTTGACCGCGCCGGTGGCAAGCCACCTGGGCAGGATCGGCAGCCCCCGGCCGTGGATCGTGATCCCGGCCGGGCCGTCGGGAACGAGGATGAGCAGCCCGTAGCTGTCCTGCAGCGCGCCGGTCACCCGGATGCGGTCTCGGGGCTTGACGTGCGGGTCGGCAGGGACGCTGACGTAGATCCCGCCGGTGAGGTCCTGGAGCCCGAACCCCTTGTCGAAGGAGCTGGACTCCGTCCAGCCAGAAGGAGTGGTCGCCGTTCCGCTGACCGTGACGACGCTGCCCAGTGGCAGCGAACGCGCCTGGCCGATCGATATCGCGTGGGGTGGGGCGGCCGCGGCGGAGGGCATGGCGACGCCCAGGGATCCGGTGGCCAGGGCCAGCGCCAGGATGGCTGCACGGCGGAGTAACGACATGGTGATTCCTTCCGCAACAGCCGGATCGACGGCCGTTGGTGGACAGCGATGATCCCGGGGAGCCGGGCAATCGACGGTGCCACGGCGGTCCGGTCGGGCGCGGACAGCCATCCGACCGCAGGCGCCATGTTCACCCGAACGGGTGTCGGCGCGCTCGCTGCCGACAACCTGGCAGGGCATCCGCGCACGACGGCAGGCAGGGCAACACTCCTGCAGGACCGGACGGCTCACCCCGCCGACGGCCGCAGCAGCACCGGCACCGCCTGCCTCCCGTTCATGATGAAGCTCTCCTGTGGCTCGACCTGCTCCGCGGGCACCCCGAGGCGAAGATCGGGGAACCGGGCGAACAGCGACGACAGCGCGATCCGGACCTCCAGCCGGGCCAGCGCGACGCCGACGCAGCGGTGGATCCCGTGTCCGAAGGCGAGGTTCTCCTTGGACTGCCGGGTGACGTCGAACCGCCCGGCATCCTGGCCGTGCAGCTCGGGATCGCGACCGGCCGCCGCGTAGTTGATCAGCACCGGTTCCCCCTTCCTCATGGCGACCCCGCAGATCTCCACGTCGTCGACCGGGAACCGGAACGGCAGGTGGGCCACCGGTGCCTCCGCCCGCAGCGACTCTTCGATGACGTCGTCCCAGGTCACCTGTCCGGTGAGCACCAGTTCACGCTGGTCCGGGCGGGTCAGCAGCGCGAAGACCGTGTTGCCGAGGAGGTTCATGGTGGGCACCGTCCCGGCGGCCCGCAGGAAGTGCAGTGTGTTGATGATCTCGGCGTCGGTCAGGCGGGCGCCGTCGGCCTCCTGCGCGGCGATGAGGTCCGTGGTGAGGTCGTCGCCTGGCAGGCGCCGTTTGGCCTCGACGAAATCCTGCATCGCGCCACGCCACCGAGCCACGTTGGCGGCCGCCTCCTCGGGGGTGATGGTGGTGGTGACGTTCACCTCGCCTCCGCGCAGCATCTCGTCGCGGAAACCGGCCGGCACGCCGATCAGCTCGCAGACGACCTCGGTGACCAGTGGCTGCGCGAAGCTGGTCCTGATGTCGACCACGGCACCCGCCGCAAGCCCGGCCAGCTCATCGAGCAGACGGTCCACGATCCGCTCGATGCTCGGCCGCATCGCCTCCACCCGCCCGCCACTGAACCCGCGCATGACGAGCCGTCGTAGCCGGGCGTGGTCCTCACCGTGCGCCGTCGCCAGGTTGTCCATCAGCGCCCAGCTCAGCAGCGGGAAGTCTGGCCCCACCGCGCCGGCCGCGAACGCGGTCCAGTGCCTGCGCGCGTCCTTGGACAGGCGCGGGTCGGCCAGCGCCTGCCGAACCGCCTCATACCCGGTGACCGACCACGCGGGCATACCGCCCGGCAGTTCGACCCGGGCGATCGGCCCGAGGGCACGGAGCCGGCTGTTCTCCTGGTGAATGTCGCGGCCGGTCCGGTCGATGACGACGGGGCATTGCTCTTCCACAGGAATTCCTCCACCTGAGCGGTCCGCGACAGCGTCACCAGAACCGTAAACGGGCGCGCGTTGCCGGGTCTTCTTCACCTTTGCTGGATTGCGGTCACAGCGGCGGTGGGGGTGGCGGCCGCACTTTGAAAGGTGCGTGCCACCGGCGGGCGCTGAGACCCTGCCACTACGGCAACGGCCCGCCCGGCCGCGCGCTGTTCTCCGTACCCCATTGGCCAAGGAGCGTGCCGCAATGACTCTCGCCGCGGATCTGTCGGCATCAGATGAATCGACGTCCCACCCGGAGCCGGCGACACCGCAAGACATCCTGCGGCGGGCCCACGACATCGCCGCGACCCTGGTGCAACGCCAGGCCGAGACCGAGCAACGCACCTACTACGCCGAGGACACCCATCGGGCGTTCGCCGAGGCCGGCTTCTATCGGCTGCTCGTGCCCCGCCGCTTCGGGGGGTATGAGTTCGGCGTCGACACCTTCTTCCAGGTGGTGAAGATCCTGGCCCGGGCCTGCCCGTCCACCGCCTGGATGTACTGCCTGGGCGCCACCCACGCGATACCGGCGGCGACGCTGTTCAGCGAGCGGGCGCAGCAGGAGATCTTCCAGGGCACCGACTTCATCGCACCGGCCACGATCGTCCCCGGCGGAAGCGCCCAGCGGCAGGACGACGGCACCTGGCTCCTCAACGGCACCTGGAACTACTGCTCCGGATCGCCGTACGCCACGCACTTCATCGGCCACACCCTGACCGCGACGGAGCCGGACGCCCCGCCGATCCCGGTGCTGTTCATCGCCCCCCGTTCGCAGTGGCGGCGGCTGGACGACTGGGGCGGCCAGCTCGGCCTGCGCGGCAGCGGCTCGCACAGCATCACGATCCGCAACGGGCGCGTCCCCGACCACTTCGTGCTGCCGGGATCGCACATCAGCGAAGTGGACGTCACCGCGGGCACCCCGGGCCGGGCGCTGCACGGCAACCCCCAGTACGGCGGCGGCCAGCTCAGCTACATGGTGCTCGAAGCCGCCGTGCTCGCCGTGGGCATCGCCCAGGGCGCCCTCGACGCGTACGCCGACCTGATGCGCAGCCGTACCACGCTGCTGCCGCCGTTCGTGAGCCGGACCGAGAACGTCGACTACCAGTTCTGGTACGGCGAGGCCGCAGGCATGATCGCCACCGCGGAGGCGGCTGCCGACAACGCCGTCAAGCAGTGGCAGGACATGGCCGCCCAGGGCCCCGATGCCTTCACCCGCGAGCAGGACATCCGCCTCACGACGATCTGCCGGCACGTGATCAAGCTCTGCTGGCACGCGGTGGAGCAGCACATCTTCCCCACCGCGGGTTCCAGTGCGGTACGCCACGGCGAGCGGATCGAACGGGTCTGGCGGGACCTGTCGATGCTGCAGAGCCACTCCGGCTTCGGCGTCTTCCTGCCGACGGTGGCCAACCGCGACCTGGCCCGGCTGCGCTTCGGCGCGGCGAGCGGGGTGTTCTCGTGATCCGGGTCGCCCGGCCCGGCGAGGCGGACTACGCGTCGGCGACACAGGTCTTCAACCTGGCCGCCCCACTGCACCCGGCCGTCGCGGTCACGGCGCGTTCGGTGGCGCAGGTGGGGGAGGCGGTCGAGTACGCGGCCGCGCACGGGATGCCCGTGCGCGTGCACGGCGCCGGCCACGCTTCGGCCACCTCGGCGCCGATGGAGGGCTGCCTGCTGGTGCGGACCATGATCGACGGCGGTGTGGAGGTCGACGCGTCCAGGCGCGTGGCGCGGGTGCCCGCCGGGACCAGCTGGGGCGCTGTCGTCGAGGCAGCCGTACCGCACGGGCTCACCGCACCGCACGGCTCGTCGCCGCTGGTGGGTGTGGTCGGTTACCTGCTGCGCGGCGGGCTGAGTTTCTACGGCAGGCGCACCGGGCTGGCGGTGAACTGCCTGCGCGCGATCGAGCTGGTCACCTCGGACGGCAAGGTGCGCCGGGTGGACGCGTCCTCGGACCCGGACCTGTGGTGGGCGATCCGCGGTGGCGGTGGCGGGTTCGGGATCGTCACCGCCGTCGAGATAGACCTGCTGCCGATGGGGCGGGTGGTCACCGGCGCGGCCTTCTGGCCGGCTGAGGATGCCGCCCGGTTGCTGCCGCGCTGGGCCGAGTGGACCCGGCACGCGCCCCGGGCGGCGACCACGTCGCTGCGGCTGATGCGGCTGCCGACGCTGCCCGGGATCATCCCGGCCGAGCTGAGCGCCGGACCGGTGCTGTGCATAGACGGCGCCGTGTCGTCCACCGGCGAGGACGACTGGCCGAACGCGCTGAGCCACGCCGAGGAGCTGCTCGGGCCGTTGCGCTCGATCGCCGCCCCGATCGTCGACTCCTGGCGGCCGGCGACCGCCGAAGCCGTTCTCACGGCGCATCTGGACCCCCCGGAGCCCGTTCCGACCAGCACCGATCACCTGCTGCTCACGGAACTCGACGACGACGGGCTGCGCGAGTTCCTGCGCGTGACCGGCCCCGGATCGGGTTCGCCACTGGTCGATGCCGAGCTGCGCCAGCTCGGCGGGGCGTTCGCGGTCCCGGACCCGGCCGGCGGCGTGCTCAGCCACGTCGACGCCCCGTACGCGTACGTCGGGGCGGGCCTGCCGGACAGCGCTGAGACGGCGGCTGCCATCGCGCAGCATCACGCCGTCGTGCGTACAGCCCTCGGGCGGTGGGACACCGGCCGCACGGCGCCCACCTTCGCCGGCCGCCGCGAGCACCCGCAGGGGCACCTCAGCCCGTCACAGCTCGCCCGGGTCGACCGGATACGGGAAGCGGTCGATCCCGTGCGGATGTTCGCCGGCGACATCGCCGCCCACCATCTCCGGCCGGGCAGTCCTGATCGTATCGACAGAGAGGTTGCACGCCATGACCATCGCTGACACGGCCCCGGCCGTGGCCGGCCTGCCCGCGCCCATCCCGCTCTCGTTCAACCAGCAGTTCCTGAGCCTGTGGGACCAGGGCGACGATGCCGGCCCGTTCGGCCCGCGCTACCACCTCGCGCACGGCTGGCGGCTGCGCGGCGAGATAGACGTCGACGCGCTGCGACGGGCGCTGACCGCGCTCGCCGCCCGGCACGAGACCCTCCGGACGGTGCTGGTCGCGCAGCCCGCCGGCCCGCGCGTGCCCACCGTTTTCCCGCCCAGCACCCCGCACCTGGAGGTGCGCGACCTGCCCGGCGTCGACCCGCACCGGCGCGAACAGGCGGTCGAGGAGCTGCTGATCGAGATCGAGTCGGGTGTCGTCAGCTCGCAGGAACCGCCTCTGATCCGCGCGGTGCTGGCCCGGTTCGACGACACCGACAGCGTGCTGGCGATCCTCGTGCACCATACGGCGACCGACGGGTGGTCGATGCGGGTGACGATGCGCGATCTCGCCGCCCTCTACGCCCGCGAACGCGGCCTGACCGACGCGGGCCTGCCCGACACCCCTGCCTACCGGGAGTTCGCCGCCTGGCAGCAGGAGAACTCCGCCGGGCCCGTCATCGACGACGCCAAAGGCTACTGGCGTGACCAGCTCGCGCACGCGGGGATCTACACCGAGCCCACGGACCGGCCCCGCTCGGCCGGGCTCGGCCAGGAGACCTCGGTCTACCGCTTCGCCATCGGCAAGGACCTCATCGGGCCCGCGCTGGAACTTGGCCGGGCCACCCGCAGCTCGCCGTTCATGGTCCTGCTGTCGGCGTTCTACGTGCTCGCTCATCGGCGCATTGGAGCGACGGATCTGGCCGTGCCGACGTTCACGCCCGGACGTGGCGAGGACCTGGAGCACACCGTCGGGTCCTTCTTCAACTTCATGCCGATGCGTACCGACATCGCCGGCTGCGCTACTTTCCGCGAGCTGGTCGGCCGGACCCGGGCCAGTTGCCTGGACGCCTACTCCTACGACATCCCCAGCCTGTTCATCTTCGGTGAGGCCCCGGAGCTGATGGCCCCGGCCATGGCCGACGACCGGGCCACCGTCGTGTTCCAGGCGTTCCCGTTCCCGTTCCTGATGGAGGGCGAACTGGTGGGCGACGTCGAGTACACCGAGGTCCGGCAGCGGCTGCTCGGCCAGCCGGTGGGCTCGGACGTCCCGGACGGGATGCTGTGGACGCTCAACGTCGACCCGGCCGGTGAGGTGCTCGGCAGCGTGCAGTTCAAGCGTGCGCTGTTCGACGAGGCGACGGCGGCCGCGATGGTGGCCGGTTACGTCGAGGCACTGCGCGACACCGTGCTCGACCCGGACGCGCCGCTGCGCCTGGACGCCGCGAAGGCGTGACCGTGCATGCTTGAGGGGCAGCGGCGCGATGCCGCTGCCCCTCATCCGTGCACCCGGACCGCCGTCCGTCAGCGCGCCGGGCTGCGCGACGGCTGGCCGCGCAGCTGCTCGGCCAGCGAGCTCACCGTGGCGGTGTCGAACAGCGTGCGCATGGTGATCCGGACGTTCGTCAGGTCCTGGATCCGCGCGATCAGGCGCATCGCGAGCAGCGAGTGTCCGCCGCGTTCGAAGAAGTCGTCGTCGACGCCCACCGACGTGACGCCCAGGACGTCGGCGAACAGCTCGCAGAGCGCTTCTTCGAGGCTGCCCGCAGGCCCCCGCCGGGCCGGGCCCGCGGCCCGGGGCGTCGGGCGCGGCAGTGCTTTGCGGTCCAGCTTGCCGTTCGGGGTCAGGGGCAGGGCGGGCAGCATCGTCACCGATCCCGGCACCATGTACTCCGGGAGCCTGCCGGCCGCGTAGTCCCGTACGGTGCCGGCGTCGAGGTCGGCGCCGGCCGCGACGGCGAAGGCCGCGACCGCCTTGTCGCCCGGTTCGGGCTCCCACGCGACCACCGCGACGTCCAGCAGCCCCGGGCACTGCGACAACACCGCTTCGACCTCGGACAGCTCCACCCGGAACCCCCGGATCTTGACCTGGTCGTCGGCGCGGCCCACGAAGTCGATCTGGCCGTCCGCCGTCCAGCGGGCGAGGTCCCCGGTGCGGTACATGCGCCTGCCGTCGCCCTGCACGCAGTCGGCGACGAACCGCTCCGCGGTGAGGTCCGGTCGCCCGGCGTAGCCCCGGGCCACGCCGACACCGGCCAGGAACAGCTCCCCGACGCTGCCGGCCGCGACAGGCCGCAGACCGTCGTCGAGGATGTAGGCCCGCATGCCGTCCAGCGCGACGCCGATCGGCACCGCGCCCGCGGCCGTGAACGGGGCGGCGAACCTGGCGTGCGTGGCGAACAGGGTGGTCTCGGTCGGGCCGTACATGACCCGCACCACGGTCTCGGGGCAGGCGTCGAGCACCCGTCGCACAGCGGTCGGGGACACCACGTCACCGCCGGTCAGCACTTCGCGTACCCCGGCCAGGCACTGCGGCGCCTCCTCGGCGACCAGCCGGAACAGGCCCGCGGTCAGGTGCAGCCCGGTGACGGACGCCTGCTTGACCAGGTCGGTCAGCACACCGACGTCGAGGTCACCCGGCGGCGGGATGACGACCTGCCCGCCGCGCAGCAGCGGCACCCACAGCTCGTAGGTGGACACGTCGAAGGCGTACGGGGCCAGCATCGGCACCCGCTGGTGCCAGCCGGTGTCCCAGCTGCTGTCCGCGACCAGGCCCAGCACGTCGCGGTGGGTCACCGCCACGCCCTTGGGCTCGCCGGAGGAGCCGGACGTGTACATCACGTAGGCGAGCTGAGCGGGGTGGCACGGGAGGTCGAGAGGGTCCTCGGGCAGGTCGGGCAGCTGCTCGTCCGCGTCGGCCAGCAGGACCGGTCCGCGGCCGGGCAGGCTGCGGCGTGCGGTGACCGCGTCGGTCAGCAGCACGGGGTCACCTGAGCGGCTCAGGATGGCCGTCATCCGCTCGATCGGATAGGCGCTGTGCAGCGGCAGGTAGCAGCCGCCTGCCTTGAGTACGGCCAGCAGTGCCACGACCAGGTCCGGCGTGCGCTCCATGAGCACGGCCACCGGCCGGTCGTGGCCCGCTCCGAGTTCGGCGAGCCGGTGGGCGAGCTGGTTGGACCGGCGGTCGAGTTCCCGGTATGTCATCTGCTCGGCACCCCAGGACACGGCGACGGCATCCGGCGTGCGCCGCGCCTGCGCCTCGAAGCCCTGGTGTACGGCCACTATTTCCACTCGCGTGCTCCGATCTGTGTGACCGCCCGCCGCGCCGGGGTGACGGCGACCGGCAGGCTGATGTGTCCCCGCAGGAAGGTGGAGTAGAGCGGCTGCGGCTCGCCGCGCAGCTCGAAGTCGTGGGCTGTTCGGCACAGCGCTGCGATCACCGCCGTCACCTCGGCCCTGCCCAGGTAGGCGCCCAGGCAGAAGTGCGGGCCGTAGCCGAAGGCGAGGTGCCGGTTGGGGGTGCGGGCCAGGTCGAAGACGTCGGGCCGGTCGAAGACCGCCTCGTCGAGGTTGGCGGCCGCGTTCCACGCGGTGACGACATCGCCCGCCCGGATCGTCTGCCCGGCGATGTCGACGTCGGCCAGCGCGGTACGCCCCACGTGCATGGCGGGGCTGTTCCAGCGCAGGATCTCCTCGACGGCGCTCGTCGGCGACACCCGGCCGTCGCGCAGCGCCCGCCACTGTCCGGGGTGGCGGATGAAGTCCAGTACCGCTGCGGTCATGGCCAGGCGGCTGGTCTCGTCGCCGGCGAGGATCAGGCCGTAGCAGTTGAGCACGACCTCCTCGTCGCTGAGCAGCTGTCCGTCGACGGGTGTGGTGGCCAGTGCACTGGTGACGTCGTCGCGGGGGTCGGCCCGGCGGCGGTCGGCGAGCTCTGCGAAGTAGAGCAGGATCTCGTTGCGGGCCAGTGCGGTCGACCGCGCCGACTGGTCGGCCTCGTCCGAGCTCAGGGCCTGTTTACTCAGACGTAGTAGCAGGCCGTGATCGGACTCCGGGACGCCGAGCAGGTCGCAGATGGTGCTGATCGGCAGCTGCTCGGCCACGGCGGCGGCGAAGTCCACCTCGCCGGCGTCGACGGCGGCCCGCACCAGGCTGTCGGCTCGTTCGCGCACCTTGGCGACGATGGGCTGCAGTACGCGGGGCGAGAACGAGCGCAGCATCATCGTACGCACGGCGGTGTGCCGGGGCGGGTCGCTGACCGCCAGCAGTTTGCCGCCTGCGGGATCGTCGCCGGGCAGCAGCGACGCGAGCATGTTGCCGCGTGCGGAGCTGAACACCGCGGTGTTCTGGTACACGGCCAGGACGTCGGCGTAGCTCGTCAGTACCCAGAAGGCGCGCCCGTGGACCGTGGCCGGGTGCCGGTAGGCGGGCCCCTGCCGGAGCCGCCGCCACACCTCACGCAGGTCGGGCCGCAGGAACGTGGCGGGTTCGGTGAGGTCGACGTCGAGCACTGCGGCGCTCACGACGTGCCTGTCTCGGCTCGTTGCAGCTCCACGGCCTCGTAGAGGGCCTGGATGTTGCGGGACCCGAACGTCTGCGCGCCGACCCGTTCGATGATCTCCATGAACAGGGTGTTGCGCGGGTGGGCGGACCGGGTGAAGATCTGGAAAAGCTGCCCGTGGTGGTCCTCGTCCAGCAGGATGTTCCTCTCCTGCAGGTCCCCGGTCGCATGCCGCACGGGCGTGATCCGCTCCCGCAGCAGCCGGTAGTAGGCAGCCGGGGTGCGCAGGAACTCGACGCCGCGCGCCCCCATCGCGGCGACGGCGCTGACGATGTCGTCGGTGTTGAAGGCGATGTGCTGCACGCCCGCGCCGCCGTGGTGCTTGATGAAGTCGTCGATCTGTCCAGGGGTACGCGACACGTCGGGTTCGATCAGGGTGAACGTGATCGCGCCGGTCCGGCTCTGGACCACTTTCGAGTTCATGGCCTGCGCGCCGACGACGATGTGCTCGGTGAAGATCATGTCGAAGTCGAGCGTCTCGCGGTAGAAGTCGACCGTCGGCTCAAGCTGCCCGGATTCCAGGCAGATGGCGAAGTGGTCCATGGCCAGCAGCCCGGGACCGCGCTCGGCGGCGCTCGGCACGACCGGGGCCAGCCAGGGCAGGACGCGCTCGTCGGCGCCCGGGTCGCGCTGGACCAGGGTGTGCACGACGTCACCGAAGCCGCCGACCGTGGCCAGTACGGTGCCGCCGTGCCGGGTGGGCGGCGACACCGGGCGGCCGCCGCGGCGGACCGTCTCGGCGAAGCAGGCGGCCACGTCGTCGACGCGCATGGCGATGTCGGCCACGCCGTCGCCGTGGTTCTCCAGGTATGCGGCGCCGGGGTGGTCGTCGCGGAGCGGTGTCGTCAGGATGATGCGGATCTGGTGCGAGCCGAGTGCGACCGAGGCGGTGTCGGCTTGCGGGTTCGAGGTGTCCGACATGCCGTGGACGGCGAAGCCGTATCCGTCGACGAAGTATCTGGTCGCGGCCTGCAGGTCCGCGACGTAGAACTCGACGTGGTCCACCGTGAGGCCGGCGAAGGGGTGTGCGGGCATGGTCACCAATCCCAGGTCAGTGGGCCGCGGCGGGGCCTGCGGCCCAGTCCGCCAGGCTGCGTGGCCTGGTGTCGGTCCAGGTGTCGTTGATGTGTGCGAGGCATTCGTCCCGGCGTGCGGGTCCGTGCGTCACCGTCCAGCCGGGTGGCACGGGCACCGGCTCGGGCCACAGGCATCGCTGCTGCTCGTCGTTCATGAGCACCGTGAAGGTGCCGTCCGGATCGTCGAAGACCGAGATGTCAGATTCGCTCACCTGCCCAGGGTCCGGGGTGAGCCCGTGGGCGTGCATCTTCCGAAATGCCCTGCCGGGGCGGGTCCGCGGCGACGAGCACAGGCGGATCCGCTTCGGCAATCGTGAAGATGTTCCGGCCCCGGGGCAGGCGGTGGCCGCCGGACCGGCCTGCGGGGCGGTCCGGCGGCCACCGGGCGGGGGTCAGCCGACGGACAGGTGTTTCGGGCTGCGGGCTGTCCCGTCGCCCGCGCAGTGCTCGTCGTACTCGTCGAGCAGCCGCTGGGCCGCGGCCGTCGCCTGGGCGAACCGGTCCGCCGCCGGGGCGGCGCCGGTCAGGACGTCGTGCATCGCCTGGGCCATGCGGACCTGGATCTCGTCGAAGGGGCCGAGCAGCGCGCCGCGGGACGCGGCCGAGCCGTCGCCTGCGGCCATCTGCTCGACCGCGACCCGCCGGTGGCGGCGGCCGGTGAACCATCCCTCGTGGTCGAGCAGTTGCAGCGCCTCGCCGGTGATCGGGATGTAGTGACCGGTCTGGTGCCGTTCGGCGGCCTGCCTGGGCTCGTTGAGCGACTGCATGAAGGCCAGCGCCGCGTCCTGGCGCTGGGAGTCCAGGCCGGCGGCCAGCCACAGCGAGTCGCCGCCGATGACGTTGCCGGCGTAGACGGCTGCGGCGTTGTGCGGCATGCGGGCCGCCTCGACGGTGAATCCGCCGTCTCGTCCAGCCTGCACCATGCGTTCGGCCTCGACCGAGGAGCTGCACACCATCGCCGCCTGCTGCTGGGCGAACGCCTCGTAGTTGGCCTGCCAGACCTCGGCCGCCGTGGACTGGTCGCCGATGATCCCGGTGTAGAGGTAGTGGCCGTCGTGGTGCAGCCGCTGCCACCAGTCGACGAAGGCGAGCATCGGGGCCGAGGACAGATCGACCCTGCGCGCCCGGCCGGACCTGCCGTTGTCGGCGTCGGCCAGCAGCCCGCCCTGAGCGGCGACGGCCTGCTGGAAGATCCAGCCATGGTTGGGCCAGGTGATGCCGTGGGGCACGCCGGATTCCGCCAGGGCGCGGCAGGCCGCCCCGACCTCGTCCCAGCTGCGCGGGATCTCGTCGACGCCCGCCTTCTCCAGCAGTGTCGTGTTCGCGTAGAGAAGCATGGTGGAGGCGTGGGTCGGCAGGGAGTACAGCTCGCCGCCGTGGGTGTAGTAGTCGCGCACGGCCGGGACCAGGTCATGCAGGGTGACGCGCTCGCCGAGGATGTGTGCGCGCCCGCCGACGGCCCGCTCCACGGAGGTGAACAGCGGCTGGCCTGCGCTGTCCCGCATGTCCAGGGCGGTCTGGCTCGATGTGTAGAAGTACTGCGCCACCGCCGGCGGGCATCCCTGTTCGGCGGCACGGGCCACCGCCGCCGGCAGTTCCCGGTAGTCCAGTCCCACGATGCGGACGGGGTGATCGGGATGTGCCAGGTTGAAGCGGTCGGCCAGCGCTCTGACGTCGTCCAGCGATGCCGGGTAGCCGTAGTGGTGCAACCAGATCTCCGCGGCGTGGTCGGCTGTCGCCGCAGTCGGATCCTGCATGCCCGATCCTCCATGATTAGTCCGGGTGAATCCGGTTCATAGTCGGGGCCGGTGCGCCCGCGAGGCATCTCCTGCCGTGCTGTCAAGAGGGTCGACGGTCCTCCGCCAAAGCCTTGCCTGCGGTTATCGAATTGAGCAATCTGGAAGATGACCGGCCCGACGATCGATGTGAGTCTCGATGCGTGGTTGACGTACGCGGCGAGAGCGGCTCGCGACCACGGGGAATCCTTCCCGATCAGGTGCCTCTTCCAGCGGATTTATGGTGATGTCGGTGTGCTTGCTAGCATTTCCGGATATCAACCATGTAATCGGGCTTCTTAGCCGATTCGTCTACCTGAAGGACGCCGATGTCTCTGGTCAAACTGGACATGACCATGTCGCTGGACGGGTACTCGACCGGAGAGGGCGGTGATCTCTCCCGGGTGCAGGCCTGGCTGATCGGCGAGAACGGCCCCACCGGCAGCAGCGCCGAGGTGGTCGGCGACTTCTTCGCCTCCACCGGCGCCTGGGTCATGGGACGGCGCACCTTCGACACCGGCGAGGAGCCCTGGGGAGCCGAGCCGCCCTTCGCCAAGCCGTGCTTCGTGGTCACCCACGAGACACGGGATCGGCTGGTGAAGGGCGCGACCTCCTTCGACTTCGTGCCCGGCGTCGAGCTCGCCGTCGCGCAGGCGAAAGAGGCGGCTGACGGCCGGGACGTCACCGTCATCGGCGGCGCGGACATCGCCCAGCAGTGCCTGTCCGCGGGAATCCTGGACCAGATCGACATCCACCTCGCGCCCCTGCTGCTCGGGGCGGGGACACGCCTGTTCGACCGGCTGAACATCAAACCGACCGACCTCGGCATCGTGCGGGTGACAGATTCCCCCGACGTCACGCACCTCAGGTTCACCGTCAACCGATAACCTCGCCCTCCCGCGGAACTGCGACAGGACCGGCCGTGCCGGAGGGTCCCATCCGAGAGGATCTTCCATGTCCGACACAGTGCCCACGGGAACAGCACGACGAGCCGGGCGACGCGAGTGGCTTGGGCTGGCCGTACTGGGCCTGCCCACGCTGCTCGTCTCGCTCGACATCGGCGCCTTGTTCCTGGCCCTGCCGCATCTCAGCGCCGACCTGGGGGCGAGCAGCACCCAGCAGCTGTGGATCACCGACATCTACGGGTTCCTGACCGCCGGGTTCCTGATCACCATGGGCACCCTCGGCGACCGCGTCGGACGGCGAAAGCTGCTGCTCATCGGTGCCGCACTGTTCGGCGTGCTGTCCGTCGTGGCCGCCTACGCCACCAGCCCGGAGATGCTGATCGCAGCGCGGGCCCTGCTGGGCATCGCCGGCGCGACCCTGATGCCGTCGACCCTGGCGCTCATCTCGAACATGTTCCACGACGACCGCCAGCGCGGCACGGCCATCGCCGCCTGGGTCAGCTGCATGATGACCGGGGCGGCGCTCGGCCCGGTCATCGGCGGGGTGATGCTGAACTACTTCTGGTGGGGCGCGGTGTTCCTGCTGGGCGTGCCGGTTATGCTGCTGCTGCTGCTGGTCGGCCCCAAGCTGCTGCCCGAGTTCCGCAACTCCGGCGCCGGCCGGCTCGACCTGGTCAGCGTCGTCCTGTCGCTCGCGGCCGTCCTGTCGATCATCTACGGATTCAAGGAGCTGGCCGTCTACGGCCTGGACAGCCCGACGACGGCGATCGTGTCGATCGTCGCCGGTCTGGTGCTGGGCTTCCTGTTCGCCCGCCGCCAGCTGCGGCTGGACCACCCGCTGCTCGATCTGCGCCTGTTCCGCACCGGGGCCTTCAGCGCCCTGCTCACCGCGATGATGCTGGCCGCGGGCGCCATGGCGGGCACCTTCCTGCTGTCGAGCCAGTACGTCCAGAGCGTGCTCGGGCTGTCGCCCGCCGAGGCCGGGCTGTGGCTGGCCCCGACCGGCATCTCCATCGCCGTCGGCTCGCAGCTGGGCCCGATCCTCAGCCGCAAGCTCGGCAACAGCGGCGCCATCGCCGGCGGGCTCGCCGTCGGCGCGGTCGGCTTCCTGCTGATCGCGCTCGTACGCAGCGAGACCGACCTCGCACTCGTCGTGGCCGGGCTGGCCCTGGTGCACCTGGGGGCGGGACCGCTGTTCGCGCTGGGCGCCTTCCTCGTCGTCGGCACGGTGCCGCCCGAGCGCGCCGGATCAGCGGCCTCCATGTCGGAGACCAGCAACAACTTCGGTTCCACCCTCGGGCTCGCGGTGCTCGGCACCATCGGCACGGCGGTCTACCGCGACCAGATGGAGAGCGGCTACACCGGCGCCGCGGCCGAGCAGGCCCGGGAGACCCTGGCCGGTGCGACCGCGGCGGCGGGCACGCTCGAACCCGGAGCCGCCTCGCAACTGCTCACCGTCGCCCACGGGGCCTTCACCTCGGGCCTGCACACCGCGGGAGTGATCGGCGGCGTGGTCTTCCTGGCGATGGCCGCCATCGTCGCGGCCAGCCAGCGCAAGGCGGCCCGCGTCCAGCAGGCGCCGGCTGCGGAGCCCGCACTGTCCTCCGCGCACTCCTGACAACACCCGGGGCCCTGCCCTTCCGCTCCAGGCGGAAGGGCAGGGCCCCGGCGTATGCCGTACCCGGCGTCGCTCAGAACGCGACCACCGCCCGGAACCGCACCTCGCCACGGTCGAGGCGTTGCACGGCGTCAGCGATCCGCTCGCTCGCGAAGACCTCGACCATCGGGGTGACCGCCCCTGACGCCACCAGGTCCAGCGCCTCCGACAGCAGGTGCAGCCCGTCGTGGCTGGCGCCGATGATGCGCTGCCGCCTGGCCCAGATCCCACGGGCCGGATCGATGACGAACGGGCTCACGGGGTCGATGGAGGCCAGCACCATCCGGCCGTTGACCCGCAGTCCCTGCATCGCCTCCGAGGCGGCCGCGTTGGAGGTGCCCGTCACGAGCACCACGTCGGCGCCGCCGACGTCGCGCAGCTGGGCGCCGTCGCCCACCACCACGTCCGCGCCGAGTTTCACGGCCAGGTCGTGCTTGTCGGCAGTCCTGGTCACCGCGATCGTCTCGAATCCGCAGGCCCGGGAGAACTGCAGCGCCAGGTGGCCGAGGCCGCCGATGCCGAGCACGGCGACCCGGTCGCCCGGCTGCGGCTGCGCCGCCCGCAACGCACTCCATGCGGTGTATCCGGCGCACAGCACCGGCGCGGCCGCCTCGTAGCCGATCCCGTCCGGCAGCAGCACGGTGGCCTCGGCGCGGGCGACGAGATACTCGGCGTGCCCGCCCTGGGCGGTAAGCCCGGTCAGCACCGCGCCGCGGCAGTTCATCGCGGACTGCCCGGTGAGCGGCAGACCCGTCCTGCAGTAGTCGCACCGCCCGCACGTCGCCTGCACCCAGGTGGCACCCACCCGGTCACCGATCCGGCGCGAGCTGACCCCGGCCCCGACCTCCACGATCTCCCCGGCTGGCTCATGGCCGATGATCAGCGGGTCGAGCGGCGGCAGTGGCAGCACACCGCTGCTGAGGTAGAGGTCATTGTGGCAAAGCCCGCTGGCGTGAACCCGGATCAGCACCTCACCGGGCCCTGGCGTCGGTGTCGGGACCTCTCGCAGCTCCCACGGACTCTGTGCCTTGACGATCACAGCAGCCTTCACAGCATGCGCCTTTCCACGCGATGACCAGCGGATAAGGTCCGGTGCCGAGCCCATGCCGCAGCCGCCGGCCGACTCCACTCTATCGATCATCTTGAGTGGATCCTTATCCCATGTTGCGCACCGCCCGCACAGCGAGGGCGGCCGTGCGGCGACAACCGCACGACCGCCCTCGGCTGGTCCTACTTGGCCAGTGCCGGTTCTGGCTCCGGCTCCGGCACCGGTGCGGGGGCGGGGGTCGGCCGCGACCTGCCGGCGAACCGCTTCATGATCGGATTTTCGAACAGGGCGAAGGTGGCCCAGGACAGCAGCAGCGTGACGCCGAAAAGCAGCGCCAGCACACCGATCGCGGCCGGAGTGCTCCAGCCCGCCCCCAGCCACCTCCCGCCGTACGTCAGCACCAGGAAGTGCCACAGGTAGAACGCGAAGGACACGTTGCCCAGCCACACCATCGCCGGACTCGCCAGCCAGGAGCGCTCGCCCGCCGCGTCGGCGGCCGCACCGGCCGCGATGACCAGCCCGACCGGCACCAGCATGACCGCCACCAGGGCGTACTCGCCCGGAACCAGCGTCGCCAGCGCGTAGGCGGCCGTGGTCAGCGCGATCGCGCCGCCCAAGCGGAACGGAAGCCTGCGACCGGTGATGACCAGCCGCGCCAGCAGCATGCCGAAGACGAAGTCGAGCAGGCGCACCGGCGGGAAGAAGTAGATGAACCAGAACCGGTTCTCCGAGACCGGCGCCCAGGGCAGCTGCGGCTGGTGGGGCAGCAGCAGCGACAGCAGCGGCACCGCGGCCACGATCACGGCCACGACCGCGGCCCAGGCCCACAGCCGCGATGGCCGGATGCGCCGGATGAGGCGGTACAGCAGCGGGAAGGCCAGGTAGAACAGCACCTCGCATGACAGCGACCACGAGATGCTGTTGACGCTGTTGTTGACCTCCAGCTGCGGGAACCACGCCTGCAGCAGGAAGAAGTTGAGGATCGCCGTGTCGCGCTCCACGACCGCCTGCGAAACCCAGGTCAGCAGGATGAACGCCACCGCGAAGGTGAGCACATGGTTCGGGTAGATCTTGACCAGGCGCCTGCGCCAGAACCGCCCGACCGTGTCCTCGTCACGGGCGGCCCAGGTGAGCACGAATCCGCTCAGCACGAAGAAGAACCCGACGCCCAGGTGACCGCCCCGGCCGAAGATCGACACATAGCCTTCCTGCACGCCAGGGGAGGCGAAGAAGCCCTGATACATGGCGTGGAAGAAGAACACCGCCGCCGCAGCGAGAAACCGCATGCCGGTCAGGGCGGGCAGCCGCCTGCCGGAGGTCGTCACGTTGAGCGGTTGTTGCGACAAGTCTGCCAAGGAGGCACCTCTGATCAGCCGATGGGGACGGGATCGGCACCCTAGACCGCAGCTGATGGCCAGTGCCAGAACGCAGGGTGGCATGCGGCACCTCGTTCGGGCATCTTCCAAAATGCTCAGTCTTCGCCGCCTCCCACTGCGGCAGGCCGGCTCACCGGCGACCGACGACGCCCGCCGGACACACGGCACGCACCGGCCGACGGCGTGCGGCGACTCGCAGGCCGCCGCACGCCGCGTTCACACCGACCGCGCCGCCACCTTCCGCGGCACGTCCCGCACCGGCTCACCCCGGTTGAAGACCGCGCCGAGCAGCACCCGCAGCACCATCGCCGGACGCATCAGGGCCTCCGGCCGGTCGAGCATGCCCGCCGCGCGCATGTACGCCGTGGTCACCTTGACGTCCCGGGTCGCCGCGGCCTGAACGAGGTTGAGGTACGCCTGCTGCATCCGCACCTTGAACGTGCGCTCGCCGTCGACCCCCGGAAAGCTGAGGTCGACCACGTTGGTCATGTCCCACGGCGGGTCGATCACGTTCGAGGCCAGGTCCCGGAAGTAGTCCAGTGGCCGCGGTGCGCTACCGGCGTAGACGTGGTCGCGCATGATCAGCGCGGACAGTGCCGCCACCGTCATGCCCTGCGCGTACACCGGATTGAAACTGGTGACCGCGTCCCCGGTGACCAGCAGGCCTTCGGGAAAGCGGCTCATCCGCTCATAGCGTCGCCTGACGGTGGTGGGATACCGGAACGGCACCGGCTCGTCCAGCGGCCGGGCGTCACGGACCGCGTCGTGGATGTGCGGGGCCGCCAAGGACTTGACGAACGCGTAGAACCCCTCCTGGTCGGTGGGCGGGTGGTCGCCCTGCAGCCCGTACGCGGTCAGCTCGTACTTGCCGTTGTCGGTCTTGGTGAAGATGGCGCCACGGGGCAGGTCGGGCGATGCGACCGGGATGATGGCCAGGTCGCCGTCGAGCGGGTCGCCGTCGATCTCGTAGTGCTGGGTCACGTACCCCAGTCCGACCTTCTTGCGCTCCTCCTCGACCCGCGGGTAGCCCATCTCCTCCAGCCACACGGGTGTACGCGAGCCCCGGCCGGTCGCGTCGACGACCAGGTCGGCCGGGACGACCTCGTCCTGCGCGCCGTCCACGAGGTGCCTCACCCGCACCCCGGTCACCCGGCGGCGGTCGGCCGACATCTCCAGTGCGACGATGTCACGCCGCTCCAGGAACACGACGTTGGGCAGCGCCTGCGTACGCTCACGGATGTGTCGTTCCATCACCGGTGCGGTGGCCGGCACGGCGATGAACCCGATGTCCTCCCGCTTGACCGGCTTGCCCTGGAAGTACCAGCGCACCGAGCCGACGAAGTCGCCGGTCGGGCACTGGTCGGCCACCAGTTCGTCGGTGATGCCGGGAAACAACTCCTCCATCACCACCCGTCCGCGCACATGCATGGCGTTGATGTGGCGGCTCTGCGGGCGACCGCGCCGGGGACCGTGCACCCCGACCAGCTCGTCCCGGTCCACCACCAACACCTCGTCGTACGCCTCTGCCAGCACTCTTGCCGCGAACAGGCCGGCGATGCTGCCCCCGAGCACCACGGCTCGGCTCTTGTGGGACATGACAATGCTCCTTGACACGCCGGTGGGCACTGATTCAGCGGGGACTGGGACCTGAGGGGACCGCGCCGAGCAGGCCGCCGTCGACGACGAACTGCTGCCCGGTCACGTACGACGCCTGCGGCGACAGCAGGAAGTACACCGCCTCCGCGATATCCGCGGCGTCGCCGAGCCGACCCAGCGCCACCTGGCTGCGGAACATCTCCCGGACCTGCTCGGAACCTCCGGTGATGCCCTCGAACATCTCGGTCGCGACATGGCCTGGCGTGATGGTGTTGACCCTGATGCCGCGCTCGGCCAGATCGGCGGCCAGTGACCCGGTCAGCGCCGCGACGGCCGCCTTCGTCGCCGAGTACAGCGAGCCGATGCCCAGCCCGCGGTGCGCGGTCCACGAGGAGTTCAGCACCACCGCGCCGCCGTCCTCCAGCAGCGGAAGCGCCCGCTGCACGGTGAAGAACGTGCCCTTGAGGTTGATGCCGACAACCCGGTCGAACTCGTCTTCGGTCACCTGGGCCACCCGGCCGGCGGTGCCGACGCCCGCGTTGGCGAAGACGCCGTGCAGGCTGCCGAAGCGGCCGCGCACCGACTCCACGAGGCTGTCGAGCTCGGCGAGCCGACTGACGTCGGTGGGGACGGTGAGCACCCGGTCTCCCGCGTCCAGCACCTTGGCCGCCGATGCCAGGCGTTCGCCGCTGCGCCCGGCCAGCGCCACGTTCGCGCCCGCGGCCAGCATCCGTTTGGCCGTGGCGAGCCCGATGCCGCTGCCGCCGCCGGTGATGAGCACTGATTTGCCTTGGAAGTCATGCATGACAGTAGGTTCACATCGAGGGCGGTCGACTTTCATCTCCAGAAGTGCCGAGTGGGATGTCGACGCCCGTGCTGGCCGTACCGCAGCCGCACTGAACCGCCCGGTAGCTCGGCGGCTGGCTGCCGCGCCCCTGCCGCCGCCGTCTACGAGCGCGGTCTGCCAGGGGTCAGGGCCCCGCTGAAGGCAATCGGAGAGTTGCCGCCGCCGTGCGGCTGGTGCGATGGTCGGTTGGTGCCCGACGAGTATCGTCGCGGGGCGCGACGGTGCACGCAAACCCCCTGCTGGCCGCCGGTGACCCGGCCGCCTGAGCGCGACTTCGTCACATCGCGGGCGAGGGGCCATCAGCCAGTCGATGTATTGATATCTTTTATCGGCCCGCGCCCCGGTCGAGCCTTCCGGCGCGCCGCCAGAGCGCGGCGACGACCCCTGGGGAGGGCTCATGCGTCGGAGGCGCCACACCGCCGGTCTGGCACTGGCGGCAATCCTGATCGGATTGGTCACCGCACCGGCTGTGCGGCCTGCGGCGGCTGCTGCGGCACCGCCCGCGGGCGGCATGACCGGTGCGCAGCTGACCCAGCTGTTCGCCGGCTACGGCGACACCAGCGGCCGGTGGAGCGGTGCCGACAGCACCGCGTCGGTGTTGCTGCCCGACGGGCGGGTGGCGTGGTTGTTCTCCGACACGATGATCGGCGCGGTCAACGCCGACTTCAGCCGGCCCCGGTCCAGCCCGATGATCAACAATTCGCTGGTGGTGCAGGACGGCGCGGCGCTGACCTCGACCGTGCACGGCGGCTCGGCCGCCGCCCCGCAGTCGCTGATCCCGTCGGCGGTCAGCGGCGAGTGGTACTGGATCGCCGACGCCACCGTCGAGGCGAGCACGATGAAGGTGCTGGTCAACCGCTATCGCAAGACCGGTGACGGCGGCCTGGACTTCGCGCTGACGGGCACCGCCCTGGCGAGCATGGCACTGCCGGGCCTGACCGTCAGCAGCGTCACCGAGCTGCCGCTGGGCGACACCGTCGCGTGGGGCGCGGCGCTGCTGGAGGACGGCGGCTACACCTACATCTACGGTTCGGAGTACGTCGCCGCCGACGCGATGCGTTTCGCCCGCCTGGCCAGGGTGCCCGCGGGCGGGCTGAGCGGGGCGTGGCAGTACTGGACCGGCAGCGGCTGGTCGGCCTCGGCTGCGGCGTCGGCGCGGCTGCCCCTGTCGGGGGTCGGCACCGCGTTCGGGGTGCAGAAGGTCGGCTCGCAGTACGTCGTGGTGACGATGGAGAGCAACACCCCGTTCGCGGCGCACGCGGTGGCGTACACGGCCAGCAGCCCGACCGGCCCGTTCACCGGCCCGGTCGAGTTGTTCACCGCGCCGGAGCCCGCCCAGCGGGAGGGTGTGATCGTGTACGACGCGCGCCTGCACCCGCACCTGGCGCCGAACGGCAAGCTGCTGGTGTCGTACAACGTGCACAGCCTGGTCAGCGAGGATCTGTACGCCGACGCGCGGATCTACCGGCCCCGGTTCGTGGACGTGACCTGGCCGGTGCCGATCCCGGACCCGGCCGCGGTGCCGGCCGCGCCCGCGGGCCTGACCGCGACCGGCGACCCGACGGGCGCGGTGAGCCTCACCTGGCCCGCGGTGTCCGGCAGCGGCGTGACCTACACCGTCTACCAGCGTGATGTCACCGCGGGACAGTCCCACTTCGCCCGCGTCGCGTCACCGACGGCCGCGAACCAGACCCTGGGCGGGTTCCGTACCGGCCACACGTACGAGTTCCGGGTCACCGCCCGCAACGCCGCGGGCGAGGGCGTGGCGTCGGTGGTGCGCAGCGTCGCGGTGACCATCGCCGCCCCGCCGGCCCCGAGCGCGCTGACCGCCGTCGCGGGCAGCGACGGCACCATCACCCTGAACTGGGGCACGGTGCCGTACGCGTGGCGCTACGACGTGTTCCGCCGGGACGTGACGGCGGGCGAGACGGCGTTCAGCGCGGTCAACGACGCCAACCCGGGCGACACCACGCTGAACGTCACCTGGCTGGCACACAACCACGAGTACGAGTTCGCCGTCACGGCCAGCCACGGCGGCGGCACCTCGCCGCAGTCGGCGCCGGTGCGTGCGATCGCCCGCTACGCGCTGCCGCCGACGCCCACCGGGCTGACCGCCGTCGCGCAGGGCAACGGCACGATCCGGCTGACCTGGTCCGGCCCGGCCAGCAACGTGTACTACCTGGTGTTCCAGCGCGACGTGACCGCCGGGGAGACGACGTTCACGCAGCTGCCGCTGCCGCTGTCGTGCTGCGAGCTGGCCGCCGGTTACCTCGCCCACGGCCACGAGTACGAGTTCAAGGTCGTGGCCAGCAACTCCGGCGGGGAGTCGGCGGCGTCGAACCTGGCCAGGGCCGTGTCGTCGTATCCGCTGCCGGCTGCGCCGGGCATCCTGTCCGCGGTGGCCGGCAACGGCCAGGTTCAGCTGACCTGGGGTGCCAGCAGCAGCCCGGACACCTGGTACTGGGTGTACCAGCGCGACGTGACGGCGGGGGAGACCGCGTTCACGCGGCTGCCCATCCCGATCTCGACCTGCTGCACGATGACGGCGGGTTACCTGGCCAACGGGCACGTGTACGAGTTCAGGGTGACCTCGACGAACCAGGCGGGGGAGTCGGCGGCGTCGAACACGGTTCGGGCGACGCCGCTGCGGCCGCTGCCCGGTCAGGTGACCGGGCTGACGGTGACGTCGCTGAGCGGCGGCGAGCTACGGCTGAACTGGACCGCGCCGGACGCCGACCTGTACTACTGGGTGTACCAGCGCGACGTGACGGCGGGGGAGACCGCGTTCACGAAGCTGTCTCTGCCCGTCGGCACGTGCTGCACGTTCACGGCCGGGTTGCTGACGCACGGGCACGTGTACGAGTTCAAGGTCGCGGGCACCAACCAGACCGGCGACGGCCCCGCGTCGGCAGCGGCACGGGGCACCGCGAACTATGCCAAGCCGCCGGCTCCGGCGAACCTGCGCGCGACGGCCGCCGGGGACGGCAGCATCGACCTGGACTGGGACGCCACCTCGGGCAACGTCCTGTACTGGATCTACTCGCGCGATGTCACGGCGGGTCAGTCGTTCACGAAGTCGGCGTATCCGACCGACCGGACGTCGGCCAGCTGGGGCTGGCTGGTGCACGGGCACGTGTACGAGTTCAAGGTGACCGCGGAGAACCCGGGCGGTGAGGGCCCGGCGACGGCCGTGGCGCGGGCTACGGCGACCGGCGGCCTGCCGCAGGCGCCCAGCGGCCTGACCGCGACCGCGGGCGACGGGCAGGTGACGTTGCGCTGGACGGCCAGTGGCACCGCGAACGTGTACTACTGGATCGAGCAGCGCGCTGCGGGCGGCACCTGGCAGCGGCTGCAGTATCCGCTGAGTACCTGCTGCGTGTTCACCGCGACGCTGCTGAACAACGGCACGACGTACGAGTTCCGGGTGCGGGCCGACAACGTCCACGGCGACTCGGCGGCCTCGAACGTGGCCAGCGCGCGGCCCCTGCCGCCGTTGCCGCAGCCACCGACGGGCCTGATCGCCATCGTGGGCGACGGGCAGATCACGCTGCGCTGGACGGCCAGCCCGACCCCCAACGTGTACTACTGGGTCGAGCAGCGCCCGGCCGGCGGGACGTGGCAGCGGCTGCCCCTGCCGGTCACCACGTGCTGCCAGTTCACGGCCGGCCTGCTCAGCAACGGCACGTACTACGAGTTCCGGCTGCGGGCGACGAACCTGGCAGGCGATTCGGCGGCGTCGGTCGCGGCCGGGGCCAGGCCGATGCCGCCGCTGCCGCAGGCACCGAGCGGGCTGTCGGTGAGCGCGCAGGGTGACACGGCGGCGCGGCTGACCTGGACGGCTAGCCCGACCGGCAGCGTCTACTACTGGATCTTCTACCGCATCGCCGGGCAGAGCGCCTGGACGAAGGCGCAGTACCCGCTGAGCACCTGCTGCGCGTTCACGATGAGCCTGCTCACCCCGGGCAAACGCTACGAGTTCCACCTCAAGGCCGAGAACCTGACCGGCATGTCGCCGGCGTCCAACACCGCCGCGGTCACCCTGACCATCACCGCACCGGGCCGGCCCGGCGGGGTCAAGGCGGTGCCCCGGGTCGACTCGTCCGACGTGGACGTGTCGTGGAACGCGGTCGCCAACGCCACCGGCTACACCGTGGAGGCACAGGTCTGCAAGACGTCAACCTGGTACCGGGTCGGCTTCATGATCACGGGTACGTCCCACCGCGTCGGCGGCGCGGCAGGCTGCTACACCTACCGTGTCGTCGCCGACCGCTTCGGCGTCTACGGCCCCGACTCGACCGGCACCATCCTGGCGTTCGGCACGGTCGACGACTATCCCTGGAACGGCGGCTGGTCACCGATCGACCGGTACGGGTTCTGGCGCAAGCAGTGCACCTCGTTCGTCGCCTCGCGAGTGTGGCGGCACTATCCGAACCCCGACCCGCCGGGCTTCGTCGTCACCAACTACTGGCACGCCAAGAACTGGGACGAGGAAGCGCCCAAGCACGGCGGCGCAGTCTGGACCACACCCGTGGTCGGCTCCATCGCCCAGCACAGCCGAGGGGACTACGGGCACGTGGCCTGGGTCGCCGGCGTCGACGGCGCATACGTGATCATCGAGGAGTACAACGGCGTCAACTCCGAGGCGTACTCGCGTCGACGGGTGCTCGCGTCGTCCTTCGACACCTACCTGACGGTCATGTGAGTTGACCGTCGCCGGGGCGCTTTCTCGATACGCACGTCGAGCAAGCGCCCCGGCGACGGCGCCGAGGGCGCAGCAGGTTTGGATCACCGGCCGCCGGGCATATCGCCGCGACCGACGACGGGAGATGACGTGGCTCAGCCATGGCCGGCCGAGGCGCAGAACGCCCGCACATTGATCATGACGCTAGGTGTCACGCTCGACGACGTCGTGAACGGCCGAAGCAGCCTTGAGGTCCACCACGCGCTGATGGACGCCTTCGACGCTCCGCACGACGACAGCCGGATCGACGGGGTCGAGGTCGGGCGCGACGAGTTCACGCAGGTGTGGACCGGCATCCAGCAAGGCTTCGCGCTGCCCGGGACCGCCTGGCAGAGGATCGTCCTGCCGACTGTGATCACCTTCAGCACCCCGAACACCCAGAAGATCCACCTTGAACTCGCCACCGCCCAGTGGCTGGCCGCGCGCGCTGCCACCGACGCGGTGCCCGGCTACGCCGAGATCGCCGGCACGCGGGGCCCGTCGGCTCCCCCCGCACCGGGCGACGACGCGATCACTTCACCGCAGGCGACCCCGGACTACACGGTGAAGCTCGACGCCGACCCCGTCCCGCCGGTCAAGCCACGTCAGGGCGTTCCGAGCACCAGACGCAGGGCATGGGCCCTGGCGTCAGTGATATCAGTGGCCGCCGTGGCCGTGCTCGCGCTGGTCTACCGCACCTCCCAGGGGCCCTCAGCGGCCGGACCGCCGGCTCCGTCATCATCCACAGAAGCGGCGGTCGTCGTAGGCTCCTCGACGCAGCCCAGCGCACTGCCGACCGTGCTGCCCTCCGCCACGCAGCCACCGCCGGCGATCACGGACCAGCCGCCACCGCAGCCCGTGACGGTGGGCCCGGCATCCAGCCCGCCGTCCGCGCCACAAGATCTGACCGCCATGGCCGCGACGCAGAACAGCGTGACGCTGACCTGGTCGCCTCCGGCCGATCCCGGGACCGCCGGCGTGGCGTACTACCGCATCATGCAGGACGGCGCCGACGCCGGCTGGACCCGCTCCCCGGCCGCGACGATCATGAACCTGACGGCCGGCACCCGGTACATCTTCGTCGTCGTGGCGCACAACGCCGCAGGTCGGCAATCCCCGCCGAGCAGAGCAGTCACCGTGATCACCGCCGGCCCGCCCGTATCGGTTCCGCCCACGGACGACCCGCCCTCACCGCCGGGCACCTCCCCGCCCTCACCGTCGCCGCCCGTCGTGCTGCCGGGAACCGACGTCACCGCGCTCGGCGGAACCGTGCGGATCACATGCGTGAACAGGAAACCGACGGTCGTACGCATCGCCCCGCTTCCCGATTACACCGTGCGGGACGTTCCACAGCCCAAGGACCAGGTCCGCGTAGTACTCGCCTCACCGGGCAACGACAGCGAGATCACCGCCAGGTGCGACAAGAAGAACGCCGTCGCCGCCACCGTCAAGGAGCGCAGCCACCCGGCGACCTGACCGCCGCCCGCCAGAACGCACCCCGTGCCGCATCGCCTCAGCAAGGTGACATCAACCGATCGACACACCTATGCCACCCGCCCCGTTGTCGATCACCGTCTGTCCGTGTGTGGGCCGCTTGCGTGTACGGCTCGTGTCGCAGCTCGGGCAAGGGCGGCCTGGGTGAGCGTGTCGGTACTGTCGATGAACTGGTCCACAGCGCCAACGGGTGCGAGCCCTGCGAGCCATGGGTCGCCGATGCGTGCTCGCAGCGCCTCGGCGAATCGTTGTGCCCCGATCACCGGGAACGGCCGGTCATGGTACGGCCGTCGTGTCGGGTCCACAGGTTCGGCCAGCCCGAGCCTGTTCTGCCACCTGCCCGTTGCCTCATACGCGGTGCATAGGGCGTCCTGGCGCGCATCAGCGTCGTCGGCGCTCAGCGCCGCCCGCAGCGCCTGGGCGATCCCCGTGGCTTGTGGCAACCGCCCGAACGCTGTTCCGAGCCATTTGCTGTACGGCGGGTATCGCCGTGCGAGTAGCAGACACAGCCGCATCACTTCCCGAGCGAGGCGTGCTGCGACGATGCGGCTGCCGAGGTCGTCTCCGGCTTGCGCGGTCCGGCCGGGGAACGCTTCCTCCTGCCCGATCCGAGTCCATTGGCTTGCCAGTACATACCGCCATACATCATCCGGGTACCAGCTCAGCTGTCGTCGCAGAGCGGTCAGCTCACCGACGCTGTCGTGGTACACGCTCCCACCGGTCACCTCGGCGAGCGTCTGCGTGGGTATCGACAGCCAGCTCAGCGTCGTCGGCCGTTCGTCCGAGCTGTATCCCAGCAGCGGTGTGGCCCAGCTACCCACATCGGTGATCAGTACCCGATGCGCGACCGCCCCGTCCGTATGTGCCATGACGCGTATGCGTTCGTCGGGCGGCTCGAAATGTGTCGGCCAGCCCAGTATCTGTTTCGGCAGCCGGTCGGCCAGCAGTAGCGAGAGTCGTTCCTGATATCGGACGGCATCGGTGGCCGTCAGGAACAGTTCCAGCCGCGGACCCCAGTCATGGTCGACTGACTGCTCTGTGTCGTATCCGAGCACCTCTGATCCGGCCCCGACCCGCGCCGCCGCGTATCGCACCCCCGGCAGTACCTCTTCCACCAGCGGCCGCACCGCCTGCGCATAGAACACCGCACACAGCCGCACCCCGGGCACAAATTGAGCCATAGCGCCACCGTACGTATCCGTCCGCCCTGCGGCCACCACTTTCGACTGCTGCCGACTCAGACCCACTCCGCCCAGAAACTCACCCATCAAGCACGGGCAGTACCCGACTGGTGTCGATTTCTAGTGATTGCCATGTTTTGCATAAATTTGTTGTGTTGTCGGAGGTGTTATGGAGGTGCTTGCTGTCGTGGGCCCTGTAGGGCACGCGGGTGTCCGGGCGGTCAGGGTCATGTGGTGTATGAAGCCTGTTGGGTTGGTGTGGCGTCTTGAGAACCGGCTGATCTGGTAGCACGCTCGGCTGGAGGGTGGCAGGCAGCGCTGTCTGATTGGTTGGTCGGCCACGAACTGGGCTGTCAGTGATCTCGGCGTCCCTTGCCGACGGTCCAACAGCGTGCCTGGCGGTGGCGTCGTTTTCCATTTAGTTTCCGTTGGGCGAGGTGGCAGTCACAGCTCGCGGTCGATGGTCTCAACTTAGAACCTTGTGGATGCGCGCGCGGATGTTCCGCTATCGAGAAGATGTTGGTCAGAGCTACAAAGCCTTCTGTGCGCGGAGGTCCATTCCCGAGTCACTTTTCTGTATTGTAAATATCAGTAATATTGTAATTACGGCTTCAATGAGCTCGTAATGAGGACAGGGGAAGCCACGAGCTGACCAACCCGGACCGAAGGTCCGGCACAACCCCGAAGGGGTTGGAGTGTCAAGGCTGAGGATTCGACAACCAGAAGAAAGGGACCGACATGAGCTAATCAGGTGCCGAAGGCACCGTCCCGAAGGGACACAGCAACTGAATAAAACTTCACTTCGCGAGATAATCCCACGAAGTGGGGTCCCTGGCCCGAAGGGCCGGATTCTGAGCGGAGCGAAGAGGGGCGGGTCCATCGAGATCCCCCTGTAGCGATCGAGTCGGTCGCCGCATCATGCCGGTGACC
>NZ_JAAOTJ010000015.1:0-150947 GCF_011297335.1 Catellatospora methionotrophica
CGCGGCCTCCAGACTGTCTGGAGGCCGCGAGTCTTTAAGAGTTGCGGGAAGGGGTGGGTCAGTTGACCTCGCTGACGAGGACGAAGGCGTCGTTCTTGATCTGGAGGAGGATGAAGGTGGGGTGGGGTTGGGTGCCGTTGGGGGTGAACTCGGCAGGGCCGGAGAGCAGGTCGATGTCGGCGGGTTTGGTGTCGGCGATCGCCTTGCGTACGGCTTCGTGGTCGGTCGTGCCGGCGCGGGCGACGGCGTTGGCGGCCAGGCGTACCGCGTCGTAGCCCTGCATGGTGAACGGGCCCGGCTCGTGGCCGTAGGAGGCCCGGTACTTGGCAGCCCACTCCTTGGCCTTGGGGTCGAACTGCGCCAGCGGCAGGGTGATGCCGTAGACGTTCTCGGACTGCTTGGCGTCGAGCACGTCGAACAGGGTCGGGTCGGTGCCCGCGTCGGACAGCATGATCGTGCCCTGGTAGCCGCCGTCGCGCAGGTCGCGGATCATCCGGCCCGCCTCGGGGTAGTAGCCGGTGAAGAAGACCAGGTCGGCCTGCACCTCTTTGACCTTGTCAAGGACGCGAGGGTAGCTGGTCGCCCCCTGGCTGACCCTCATCTGCCCGGCCAGTTCCAGCGGGCCGTCCTTCTTCTGCACGCTGGCCACGGCCGCGGCCGCCACGGTCTGCGGGAAGCTGGTGCCGTCGTCGATCACCAGCAGCCGCTGCCGGCCGAGCTTCTCCATCGCGTCGACGGCCCGGTCGGCCTCCAGCGTGGTGGTGCCGGCCAGCAGGAACACGCTGTCGTAGCCGGGCGCGAGCAGGTCGGTCGAGTTCGCCGCCGGGATGATCATCGGGACGCCCGCAGTCCGGAAGACCTTGAGCGTCGGCACTGCGGCCACGCTGCACCCGCCGCCGACGGAGACGGTGATGTCCCGGCCGACCATCTCGTTGGCCTTCACCACGGCCGTGCCGGGGTCGCAGGCGTCGTCGCCCACGACCAGCTCGACTTTGCGGCCGAGCACCCCGCCCGCGTCGTTGACGTCCTTGACCGCGATCTGGAACGCCTCCAGCAGGCGCTGCCCGGTGGGCGCGTTGTCGCCGGTCAGCGGCACGAGTGCGCCGAATCGGACGACATCAGGCGTGGTGTCCGCCTTCTCCTGCTGGCCGCAGGCGGCCAATCCGCCCAGCAGCAGGGCGGCCAGCAGGGCGACCGCCCTGCCCAGTCGGCGCCGGGCTCGCGGTCCGTGGAGGATGTCCATATCGTGAATTATTATCAGAGTTCGCGGGATAAGCCGGAATTGCCGCGTGGAAGATCGCGTTGACCACCCGGACAAGGCCCGACGGAGCGGCCGACCGGCCACTCGGAGGAGGACCCCCGAAAAATGCACTGGCCGTCTTGGAGGCGGGCCGTCGATCGGCTCGGCAGGCGGGGCAAGGGTGCCCGCCGGGCCGATCCGGTGCTGCGGCCGCGCCGCAGCCTAGGTATGACCGCCGCGCTCGCCGCGGTGCTCTGCGGGCTGGGCGCCTTCACGCTGTGGGGCACCCTCCAGGCCACCCAGGCCACCGAGGTGCAGGGCCAGGCGCTGGTGCTCGACGCCATCTTCAGCGAGGCCAACGCCGCCGTGGCTGTCCAGGAGATGCAGGCCCGCCACTACCAGCTCGAACCCTCCGTAGCCAGCCGCGCCCGCTATCTGGAGGCCGCCGGGCAGGCCGACGCCACGCTGCGCCGCGCGGTGGAGCTGAGCACCGGAGCGGCCCTGGAGGACGCGCTGCGGCTGCAGGCGGAGCAGTCGGCGTACCGGCAGGCCGCCGACGAGTTGATCATCATGGTGACCGACCGCAACCCCGACGCCGTCCAGCAGGACCGGCTGGAGGTCACCCCGGCGTACTACACGCTCCAGCACGACATCACCGAGGTCGCCCGCGACCACCACACGCAGGCCCAGAAGCTGGTCGCCGACCTGCGCAAGGTACAGACCCGGATGTTCGCCGCGACGATCGTCGGGTTCGCCATCGGCCTGGGGCTGGTCGCCGCGATCTGGCGGGTCATGCTGGGCTACCAGCGCCGGGTGCTCCAGCACGCCGAGGTCAGCCAGTACCAGGCGCTGCACGACCCGCTCACCGGGCTGGCCAACCGCCTGCTGTTCCAGCGCAGGCTGGAGGACGCGCTGGATCCGGCGCGACCCGACGCCGAACAGCTCGCCGTGATGCTGATCGACATGAACGGGTTCAAAGCGGTCAACGACACCCTCGGCCACCAGGCCGGGGACGACGTACTGGTCGAGACCGGGCACCGGCTGCGCAAGGTGGTACGCGACGGGGACATCGTGGCGCGGCTCGGCGGGGACGAGTTCGCGGTGCTGCTGCCCAGCGTCGCGTCGGCCGACGTGGCCACCGAGATCGCCGAGCGGGCCACCGGCGCTCTGCGGCGCAACTTCCTGCTGCCCGCGGGCTCCGCGGCCGTCAGCGGCAGCGTGGGCATGGTGCTCGGCCGTCCCGGCACGTCGGCCGAGGACATGCTGCGCCACGCCGACGCCGCCATGTACCGGGCCAAGACCAGCGGCAAGGGCGTCGCGCTGTACGACCCCGAGGTCGACACGGACCAGCCGGGCCGGATGGCGCTGTTCGGGGACCTGCGCGCCCTGCTCACCGACGGCGACCCGGACGGCCAGCTGGTGCTGTACTACCAGCCGCAGGTCCGCCTGGCCGACGCCACCGTCAGCGCCACCGAGGCGCTGGTGCGCTGGCGGCACCCGCAGCTCGGACTGCTGTCGCCCGGCGTGTTCCTGGGCGTCGCGGAGACCGGTGGGCTGGAGATCCCGCTCACGTACCACCTGATGCGGATCGCGGTGAAGCAGGCCGCGCACTGGTGCGCGCAGGGCCGCCCGATGACCGTGTCGGTCAACGTGTCGCCGAACTGCCTGCTCGACGACGCCTTCGTCGGCCAGGTCCGCTCCGCGCTGGCCGAGCACGGGCTGCCCGCCACGCTGCTACGGCTGGAGATCACCGAGAGCGGTATGACCACCGACCCGGGGCGGGCGCAGGACGCGCTGCGCCGGGTGCGCCGCGACGGCGTACAGGTCTCGATCGACGACTTCGGCACCGGCTTCAGCTCACTCAGCCAGCTCAAACTGCTCGCCGCCGACGAGCTGAAGATCGACCGGACCTTCATCCACGACCTGGCCACCGATCCCGGCGACGCGATCCTGGTGCGCAGCGCGATAGAGCTCGCGCACAACCTCGGCATGTTCGTCACGGCCGAGGGCGTGGAGGATCTCACCGCGCTGGCCATCCTCGACGAGCTGGGCTGCGACCAGGTGCAGGGCTTCGCGCTGGCCTACCCCGTCCCGGCCGACGCGCTGATGGCCGAGATCCGCAAGGCGCAGGACACCGCGCGCAGCACGCTCAAACCCGCCACCCGCCGGGGCCCGGCGACGGTCCAGCCGACCCAGACCGCCGCCGCGCTCAACCCCTGACCGCCGCGTCCGCCGTGCCGGTGTGGGCACGGCGGACGCGGCGCCGGTCAGTGCGCGTAGACCTCGAACTCGGAGATCTGCGCGGCGGGCCAGCCGGTGTTGGACGTGAACGTCAGCGTCAGCTCCCGGGCCGTGACGGCCGGGAACGCGATGGTCACGATGTTGCCCGTCTCCGGCGCGAACAGGTGCTCCGCCGCGTCGACCAGCGGCGCGCCGTCGGCCGACACCGCGATGGTCTGCCAGCGGCCACCCCAGTTGGCGGGCAGCTTCAGCACGATCCGGCTGACCGACACCTGGTGGCCCAGGTCGAGGGTGACGGTCTGCGGGAACGCCCCGTTGAGGCTCTCGAAGTACGTCGCCGGGTCGCCGTCGACCAGGTTCGGCGGCGCGATCCACCATCCGGCCTGCGAGCTGGACGTGATGTCGCGGCCCAGGGCCAGGTTGCCGTCGGGGTCGAAGCCGATGCCCTTCAGGCCCACCACGTACGGACCGGCGGGCGAGGTGCTGTGGATGGTCAGCGGCCCCGCGTAGTTGCCCGAGGCCGCCGGCGCGAACCGCACCTGGAGCGTGCACGTCGCCCCGACGGCGATGACGGCGCAGCCGCTGTCGACGGTGTAGCCGCGCGGCGGCACGACCGCCTCGATCGTGACCGGCTTCGGGCCCGGGTTGGTGATCGCGACGGGCCGCACCGCCACGGTGCCGATCGGCTGGAAGCCGTACTCGACGCCGGTCGCCTCGGCGATCTCCAGCTGCCCGGCGGGCGCGAACCCGCAGCGGGTGCCGTTCCAGCCCAGGTTGCCCGCGCCACGGGTCACCACGAACCCGCTGGCACAGTCGTGTACACCCCTGTCGCCGAGTCCGAACGCGACGACCTTGGCGAACGACGCCGCGCCCGGTGCCTGCAACTGCAGCGCGACCGTGCCCGCCCCGGCGACGGTCACCCGCTCCACGGACACGTTCGTGATGGCCTTGCCGAAGAACTGCATCCCGGCGTACGAGCTGTCCAGCAGGGTGGTGTCGCGGACCTGGACCGTGCCGGTCATGGGGGCGTCGGCCGCCCAGAACCACAGCGCGGCGATCTGCGTCGGCTCGTTGGGCACCAGGCTGCCGGTGCGCACCAGCAGGTTGCCGCTGATGACCGTGGTCCCGGCGAGCTGGTTCGCGCCGAACCGGTTGCCCACGTGCACGCCGCCGCCCTGGGTGACGGTGTCGGCGGCGACGTTGTCGCGGACCGTGTTGTCCCGGCCGCCGTACACCGCGAAGCCGTTGGCCAGCAGCGGCACCGAGACGGTGTTGCGGGCGAAGGTGTTGCCGGTGTCGGCGTTGGCCGCCGACCACATGGCCATGCCGTCGTCGCCGGTGTTGCGCACGAACAGGTTGGTGACCGTGCTGCGGCTGACCCCGTTGTGCAGGTTGAGGCCGTCGGCCCAGACGTTCTTGATCCGGCCGCCGTCGATGGTCAGGTTCTCCGACGGGCCGTCGAACCACATGCCGACCTTGACGTGCTCGACCCATACGTCGCTGATGGTCGAGTCGGTCAGCGAGCCGCCGAAGCCGCTGTCGATGGTGGCGTCGTCACGCACCACCGTCTCGCCGAACACGGCGAAGCCGGACAGGTGCACGCCGGTGCTCGGGGTCGGCGCGGCGTTGCCGAACAGGCCGACTCCCGCGCCGCGCAGCACGGTGTGCCACGGGCCCGCGCCGCGCACCGTCACCCGGTCCACCTGCAGGTGGCGGGTCACGGCGTAGTCGCCTGCCGGGATCCACAGGCCCCGCTGCTGGTCGCGGGCGGCGTCGATCGCCGTCTGCAACGCGGCGCCGGAGTCGGCCGCGCCGGTCGGGTCCGCGCCGAAGTCGGCCGCGTTCAGGTAGCCGGCGGGCGCGGCCGGGGCGGGGGCGACGACCTCGAAGTCGGCGAGGTCGACCACGGTCGCGGCGCTCGCCGTCAGCCGCACCTTCGTGCCCACGGCCAGGGTGCGGCCGAACTGCGTGCGCGCGTCGTCGAAGTAGTGGTGCTGTCCCCGGTCGGCGGGGTCGTTGGTGTACGGGTAGTTGCCGTACGCGTGCGCGTACTTCGAGGTCAGGGCCAGCTGTCCGGCGGCCTTGCCGTTCGCGGTCACGGTCAGCGCGCCGCTCGTGCCGTCGGGCACGGAGTAGCGGACGTCGACCGCGTTGGCGGGCTTGGCCAGGGTGAACTCGACCCACTCCCCCGCGTCGAGGGCGACCGCGCGGCGGCCGGACGCCTCTGCGGCGAGCTGGGTGAACGCGCGGCTCGCGGTGAGCACGCGGCCGTCGGTGCGGGCGTGCTCGGCCTCGTACTCGGTGAAGGGCACGGCCGCGCCGCGCGCGCCGTACAGGGCGGGCAGCGGCAGGGCGGTGCCGGGCAGGGTGGGCAGGGCCGGGACCGCTGGACCGGCGACGGCTGCCGCCGGTCCGGCCAGCACGCCTGCGGCGGCGACCGTGGTCGCGGCCAGCAGGGCGGTGCGGAGCTTCATCAATGGCTCCTGATCTGCGCGGATGGGGGCGCGCTCAAGAATGCGGGGGATGTGGATCGCCGGCCGGCACGCGTCGCGGGCGGTGTTCGGCGGCTGTTTCGGACACGTCGCGAGCGTGTTCCGAAGATGTCAGCAGATTAGGTCCGCTACGGTCGCCACGTCCAGAGTCCAACGCAAAATTCAAACAAACGTCCAGGGTTCGCTTGCGTGCCTCAGCTCGACGACGTGAGGGCAATTATCCCTGATGGCAAAGCCATTACGGCCGTCAGGACAGGCATGGAGTACGGTGACGCATGGCGGCGTAAGCCCTAGTGACAGCCTTTCGGCAGCAGAGTTTACGCAATTATCACGACAGATTACGCAAGTGATTGCAGCGAGCGATCGCATCGATCCCGCTGCCGAGCGGATGATGTCGGGATGGTCGAGACGACACGGGCGGACGACGGGGCGTCGCTGTGGACCCGTCGCACCGGCAGCGGCACGCCGCTCGTGCTGTGCCACGGCGGGCCGGGGCTCTGGGACTACTTCGACGAACCGGCCGCTCTGCTGGCCGGGGACTTCACCGTCGTGCAGTGGGACCAGCGCGGTTGTGGCCGCTCACCGTCGCCGGGTCCGTACACGATCGAGCAGAGCGTCGCCGACCTGCACGCCGTCGTCCGCGGCACCTGCCCGTCCCCCGTCGCCGTGCTCGGCCACTCCTGGGGCGGCCTGCTCGCGCTGCGCTACGCCCTGGCCCATCCCGAACACGTCAGCCACCTGGTGTACGTGTCCGGCGTCGGCGTGGACCCGACGGCCACCTGGCTCGGCGACTTCCTGGCCGCCGCGCGCGCCCGGATCGGCCCGCGCCTGCCCCGCTTCGACGAGCTGTACGGCCGCGAGCGCACCGCGCCGGAGGAGCGGGAATTCGCCGTGCTCCAGTGGTCAGCGGACTTCACCGAGCCAGCGTCGGCGTTCGCGCTGGCCGAACGGCTCGCGACACCGTTTCGCGGCATCAACCGCGCCTGCCACGCCGCGCTGACCCGCCAGACCGACGAGTACGTCGACTCCGGCGCGGCCCTCACCGCGATCGCCGCCGTGCGCACCCCCACGCTGATCATCGACGGAGCTCACGACATCCGGCCGCGCCGGGCCGTGGACTCCCTGGTCCGAGCGCTACCACGGGCCACCAGGATCACCCTGGACACGGGGCACAACCCCTGGGCCGAGCAGCCCGCCGCTTTCGCCGCAGCCGTTCGGGACTTTCTCCTCCGCGACCCGCTCTCCCCACCGGGTGCCCGGTGAGCACCCAGCGGGCCGACGGCCTCACGAAATGGGCCTGATCAGGCACGCGGCTAAGTAACGTGGACGGAGTGACAGGGGACGGAATCACCCGCCGCAGGCTGCTCACCGGTGCAGGGGCCGCGGCGGTCGCCGCCGGGGTGGGCGCTTGCGCCGACCGGTCGAGCCCGACGCCCGCGGCGGCGAGCACGACACCGGTCGCCGCCCCCAGCCCGACGCTCGACGAGGGGGCCCTGCGCAAGAAGATCGCCCGGATGATGATCGTCGGCTTCCGGGGCGCACAGGTCGGCCCCGACGACTGGATCATGAGGGACATCCGCGAACGCGGGCTCGGCGGCGTCATCCTGTTCGACCGCGACCAGCTCACCGGCGAGAGCCGCAACATCAATTCGCCGGCCCAGGTCACCGCACTGGTCAAGACCCTCCAGGACGCGGCGCCGCACGGGCTGATCGTCTCCATCGACCAGGAGGGTGGCAAGATCGCCCGACTCGGGCCGCAGAACGGCTTTCCCGCGACGAAGTCGCAGGCCGAGATCGGCGCGCTCAACTCACCGACGGCCACCCGCGCCTGGGCTGGCGGCATGGCCCGGAGCCTGGTCCAGATCGGGGTCAACTTCAACTTCGCCCCCGTCGCCGATCTCGCGGTCAACCCGCAGAACCCGGCGATCGCCCTGCTCGGGCGCAGCTTCTCGGCCGACCCGAACGTCGTGGTGTCCTGCGCGACCGACACCATCGACACCTACCGCCAGGCGAAGGTGCGCACCTCGATCAAGCACTTCCCCGGCCTCGGCAGCGCCACCGGCAACACCGACTTCGAGGCCGTCGACGTGACCGACACCTGGACCCGGGCCGAGATCGTGCCGTTCCAGAAGCTCATCGCCGCGGGCACCGCCGACACGGTCATGGTCACCCACTTCCTCAACCGCAAACTCGACCCCGACCGGCCCGTGTCGCTGTCCCATGCCGTCGTCACCGACCTGCTGCGCGGCCAGCTCGGCTGGGACGGCGTGGTGGTCACCGACGACATGCAGGCCGTCGCGATCACCAGCCGGTACGACCGCGACGAGGCGACCACGTACGCCCTGCAGGCCGGGGTCGACCAGCTCGTCTTCTGCAACCAGGCGGTCTACGACCCGGCGATCGTGACCGAGACCGTCGAGCACGTGCTCGGGCTGGTCCGCACCGGCAAGCTCACCGCGGCGCAGATCGACAAGTCCGCCGCCCGCATCGACGCCCTGTGGCCGCCCCGCTGACCAGGCCTGACCGAGGACGTCGGCAGCGTTGCGCCATTGCGGACGCAGAACGTCCGCAATGGGTTCTAGGGTGGGTGCCGATCAACCAGACGGACACCTTCGGCAAGGAGAATCACGTGGCTGACGTGCTGCTGTTCCACCACGCGCAAGGGCTGACCGAGGGCATCCGGGCCTTCGCCGACCGGCTGCGGCAGGCCGGGCACACCGTGCACACTCCGGACCAGTACGACGGCAACGTCTTCCCCACGCTGGACGAGGGTCTGGCCTACGCCAGGCAGGTCGGTTTCGGCGAGATCCAGGAGCGGGGCGTACGCGCCGCCGAAGCTCTGCCCGCCGAGCTGGTCTACCTCGGCTTCTCGCTCGGCGTGCTGCCCGCGCAGCGGCTGGCGCAGACCCGGGCCGGGGCCCGTGGCGCGGTGCTGCTCGAATCCTGCGTCCCGGCGTCGGAGTTCGGCCCGGGCTGGCCCGCCGACGTCGCGGTGCAGGTCCACGGCATGGACGCGGACCCGTTCTTCGCCGGGGAGGGCGACATCGACGCGGCCCGCGCCCTGGTCAAGGAGGCCGCCGACGGGGAGCTGTTCGTGTACCCCGGCGACCGGCACCTGTTCACCGACAGCTCACTGGCCACGTACGACGCCGACGCCGCAGCTCTCGTCACCGAGCGGGTGCTCGGCTTCCTGAGCCGCCGCTGAGGGGCCCACGGTGTCGTTACCGGCACCTAGACTCCCGCGACGTGACATCATCCCCCACCCCGATCGAGGCGGCCTTCGCCCTGTTGCAGCAGGGCCGCCTGGTCGAAGCCGAAGAACTCATGGCACGCGAGCTCCAGGCGGTCACGGCCGAGCACGGGCACGGCAGTCCCGCCTGGGCCTCGGCCCAGTGCGACCTGGGCAACGTGCTGCTGAACGCCGACCAGCTGAACCGTGCGATCGAGTGCTACCGCAACGCGACCACCGCGTCCTCGGCCGACCCGCAGTTCCGCAGGGACCACCTGACCTACCGGCTGAACCTGGGCCTTGCCCTGCGGATGGCGGGACGGCTCGACGAAGCCGAGTCCGAACTGCGCCAGGGCGCCCGGGACCGCCTGGCCTTCTACGGCCGGGAGCACCCCGGGTACGCGTTCGGCCTGGAGTCGCTGGCCGACGTGCTGCTCCAGCGCGGCGACGTGGCGCAGGCGCGGCAGGTCGTCGAGGAGACGGTGGACAACCTGTGGCGCAACGGCCATCCGCGGGTCGCGTCCGCGCTGGCGCTGCGGGCGGAGGTCATGGCCGTCCACCCTGCCGGGGGTCCGCTGTTCCCGCAGGTCGACCAGCTGCCCGAACCGATGCTCGAGCAGGTGGCGGAGTCGGTGCTGAACCGGCAGGGCCAAGGCGACCCGGCGGTCTTTCCCACCGTCCTGAAAGCACTGGTCGCGGTGCTGGAGAGGCGGCTCGGCCCGGACCACCAGGCGACCCTCAACGCGCTGTCCGCGCTCGCCAACAGCGGACGCGACCGCGGCGACCATGCCGGGCGCGTCGAGGCGATCCAGCGGGTCCTGGCCTCCTACGACCGGCAGGGCATGGCCGAGCAGGCGCTCATGGCGGCCCTCGGACTGGCGATGGCGCAGAGCGAGGTGGGCGACGAGGACGGGGCGCTGCACACGTACGCGTCGGCGCACACCCGGGCCGAGCGCATCGGCAGTCCGGTGCTGGTGAGCCAGGTGCTGCGCAACTGGGGGCTCGCCCTGCGCGAGGCCGGGCAGCCGCAGCCGGCGGAGCAGCGGCTGGGTGAGGCGGTGGCGCACGCCCGCCGGGGCTCCGACGGGGAGACGCTCGGCCGGGCCGGCGTCGCGCTCGGCCTCTTCCTCCAGCACGAGGGGCGGCTGGAGCAGGCGCGGCCGGTGCTGGAGGAGGGACTGTCCGTGCTGGACCCCGTGCATCCCGACGCGATGATCGGACGCAGCCACCTCGGCGCGGTCCTGGACGGGCGCACCTGCGGGTGTGGTGACATGGGCACGACGATCACGGACGCTTTCCGCGAGTTCGTCATCGGCAGGCTACCTGCCGACCTGCTCGCCCGCCTGGACGTGGCGGTCGTGGACGACGACTTCAAGATCGATGTCGAGCTGCGGCGCGAGCCGACGGAGGAGGAGCTTCAACGCCTCAACGCGGTCGTGTCGTCGGCGTACGCCGAGTTCCGCCGCCGCCTGACGAGCCCGCGGCGCACGGGCTGACCGGACCGCCCCCGTGACCTCAGCGTCGGCACAGACGCGGGGCCGCGGGGGCGGGTCGGGGTGATCGCGGAGTTGCGCGGGCCCTCAGCCCTCGGCCTGGTCCTTGTCGCGCAGGGCCTGCTCGACGGCCTCCTGCACGCGGGCGTCCTCCCGCCGCTCGCGCTGGGCGCGGCCACGGCGCGACAGCACCCGCACCCCGACGGCGGCCGCGATCAGCACGACGATCAGCAGGAGCAGCGTCCACGGCACGGCCCAGCCGCCCGCCGTCGCCTCGACCGCCGCGAGCGGCGAGGTGGTGCCCGACGCGTCGACCAGCAGCGGGGTGAGGGTCACGGTGGCGGTGAGCCGGACCGTCGGCGCGACGCCGTGCACGGGCACGCTCACCTGCCAGCTCTCCCCCGGCAGGAGCTGCGGCGACGGGGCGGGCTGCGCCGCGTCGGCGCGCAGCCGTCCGAACGGGCCTGCGACGGACACCGCCTGCTGGGCCGAGAGCATGGCGTTGCCGGTGTTGTGGATCCGGTAGGTGACGGTGGCGTCGCCCTTGCCGAGCGGGTGGGCCGTGCCCGCGTACGCGATGGAGAGGTCCTCGACCGTGAGGCCGGGCTTGAGCTCGCCGCCGACGCGCAGTTTCACCCGGATGCCGAGCCGCCGGTCGACATTGATGCCCGCCGCGTCGCTGGACTGGGTCAGCGAGCTGACGATGCCGCCGACGTAGTCGCCGGGCGTGGCGTTGGCGGGCACGGTGACCTTGAAGGGGACCTGGACGGACGCGCCGGGCTCGAGCACGACACTGCTGCGGTCGGCGTGCAGCCACGCGCCGACCGCGACCGACTTGCCGTCCTTGGGGAGCAGGTCGAGCTGGCCCGCGCCGGTGGTGAAACCGTCGGCGGCGTACACCGCCAGATCCAGCGGGGCCGGGCCCCGGTTGGCCACGACCAGGGCGTCGGTGACGGTGCCGCCGGGGTTGACGGAGTAGCTGTAGCTGGACCGGTCGGCACCATAGGCGTTCGACGCCGTACGGACCGTCCAGGCGACGTCGCCGTCGGCCGCCAGCGCGGGATCGGAGCCCAGGCCGACCATGGCGAGCGCGGCGAGCAGGGTCAGCGCGGCGGTCAGCAGGCGGGTCAAGCGGCGGCGCGGGGCAGATGCGTGCATGTCGGGTCCTTGCGCGATATGGAGCGGGTGCGGAACTGGGGGGCGGGGTGAGCACCGGCCGGCGCTCACCCCGCCCCGGTGGAGCGGATCGGTCAGCTGCTCAGCGCAGTGATCGTGAGGGTGGCGCGGTAGCTGCCCTTCGCGACGCTGTCCGGGATCTGCAGATCCAGGTCAGCACCGATCTTGGCCGAGCCACGGGGGTGACCCTGGTCGGCCCAGCTCAGGCCACGGGAGACCGACAGGCCCTGCCCCTGGTCCTGGAAGCCGGAGAGCACCTGGGCGTTGGCCTGGGCGCCCGCACCGGCGTCGAGCACGTACGGCGTCCAGCCGAGGTAGGAACCCGAGAACGACTTGTCGCCGTCCCGGAAGTCGCCGACGCTGGCCGAGATCGACCACGGTGCGAGCGAGCGGCGGCTGTCCGATACCAGAATCGGGTTGATCTTGCCGTTGGCCTGGAAGAACGAACCGTTGCGCTCCTGCGCGACGCCCAGGTTCACCAGCCCGTTGTAGCCGTCGATGGTCCAGCCGAACTCGCCCGGAGCCGGGTTGGGCACGTTGACCTGGATGGACTGGCCGTCACCCTGGTACGGGTGCACGGTCACCTTGTCGACGATCGAGCCGACCGGCTGCGCGGCGGTGGTGTTGTTGCACCAACTGCCGCCCTCGACCGACGCGTTCGGGGCCGCGCAGGTGCCGCTGCGGAGGTTCTCCAGCACCAGCTTGTCGGCCTTCACCTGCACCTTGACGTAGCTGCGGACGTGCTCCTGGTTCTGCACGGAGTTGTACCAGTAGCTGCCCGGGTTCAGCGGGTCCGGGCCGTTGCCGCGGATGCCGGTGCCGGTCGCGTCCGGGGTCTTGATGTCGTAGTACTTCGAGCCCGAGGCCGAGTTCGCCGTCACGTAGATGACGCCGCCGGGGCCGGGGGTCACCTCGGCCGCGCCGGGCTGCTCCGCCGGGTCGGCCTTCTGGCCGTTCTTGATGGCGTAGCTGCGCGAGTAGCTGTGGTCGTGACCCTGCAGCACCATGTCGATGCCCAGGTTCGAGAACGCGGTCGTGAAGTGCTCACGACGGTCCTTGTTGTCGGTGTCGGTGGCGTGGCTGGCCGGGGAGTAGATGGAGTGGTGGTAGACCAGCACCTTCCACTTGGCCTCCGCGCCGTGCTTGTTGATCACGTCGGTGATGTACGCGACGTGCGCCGAGTCGCCGACGTTGCCGCCGCCCACCGGCACCTTGTAGCTGTTGCTGTTGATGTCGATGAACAGCACGTCCTTGTAGACGAACCAGTAGTCGCCGCCGGACTTGGTGCCCGCCGGGTTCCCGTTGTCGTAGTAAGGGGCCGTACGGTCCGTGTTCGGGGTGAAGTGGTGCTGCTCGTAGGACTTGCCGCCCACGTCGTGGTTGCCGATCGTGGCCACCAGGGGGACCTGGCGCAGCTGGTCGGGAGCCAGGAACGAGGTCCACTGGCCCTCGTCGTTGGCGCTCTCGACGTGGTCGCCGCCGGAGACCAGCAGCTCGGCGTCCGGGTTGGCCGCGGTGGCCACCTTGAGGGTGTCCTCCCAGCCGGCCTGGTCCTTGAGCCGGTCGCCGGACGAGCCGATCTGCGGGTCGCCGAAGAACAGGAAGTCGTAGTCGCCCTCGAAGTCCTGCGTCTTGAAGGCGTACGCCGGGGACCAGTTGCCCTCGGCACCGACGCGGTAGGAGTAGGCGACGTTCTCCCGCAGGCTGGTGAGCGTCGCGTGCCGGTTGAAGCCGGTGGTGGAGGTGTTCGCGGCACCGACGGCGTCGACGGTGACGGCGTCGGCCGGGAACGCGCCGTCGACGATCGCGGCGGTCGGGGCGAGCTGGACCTTCTGCGCGGTGTCGGCGGAGGAGTACCAGTTCACGATGCGCTGCGACTGGTCGGCGCCGACGCCGAGGACGATGCCGGTGAGCGTGGCACCGTCCGCGGCGGCGGCCGGGCTGCCCAGGCCGCTGCCTACGGCGACGGCCACGCCCAGCAGAGCCGCGGTGGCCCCGGCGGCCATGCGGTGCCGCACAAGCCCGGAGGCCCGTGTCGAGTGGTTCAAGGTTCTGTTCCTTTGCTTGTGGGGGCGCGCAGGCGCAACCCCCAACTGGCGGATCGGTCCTTACGCTTGACCCGCCGGATGAACCGGTGGTGAACCCCGCCGGGCGGCCTGGTAGCCCTTCCCCGAAGGTCACTGCGGTTTCAGGACGCGAACACCCGTTGCACGAACCAGACCAGTCCCATCACGGACACCCCGGCCGAAACCACGCCCGTGGCCCACAGGCCCGCCCGGGGCGCACGGCGTCGCAGCACGATCAGCAGCGGGAACACCGCCGCGATGATCGCGAGCTGGACGACCTCGATGCCGACGTTGAACACCAGCAGCGACCACAGCAGCGTCCACGACCACGCCTCGTCGATGCCCAGCGCGCCCGCGAAACCCAGCCCGTGCACGAGTCCGAAGCAGAACACCACCGCCAGCCGCAGCCACCCGGAACGGTCCAGGCTGAAATGCCCGTGTCCCGGCGACGCCAGGTCGACGGCGTGCTCACCCCGGCTGCGGATACGCCACAGGTGCCAGCCGGCCACCACCGCGATCGACAGCGCGATCACCGGCTCCACGATCGACGCGGGCACCGCGACCAGGCCGAGCGCGGCGAGCATGAACGTCACCGAGTGCGCGAGGGTGAAGCTCGTGGCCGTGAGCACGATCTCGCGCAGGCGGCGCGACCCGGCGATCAGCGCCAGCAGGAACAGGATGTGGTCGATGCCGCTGAGCAGATGCTCGGCACCCAGCCGGAAGAACTCCCCGAACCGCTGGTACCAGGTCTGCGCGGTCGAGAACGACGGGCTCGCGGCATCGAGCGCGGCGCTGCCCGCGTGGCCGTCCAGGTCGTACGTGACGATGGTCTTGGTGCCCTTGACGAAGCCCTCGCCGTCGGGGAAGAGACCACTGCGCACCTCGTGGCCACCGGTCCCGTCCGGGCAGGCCCAGTCGAGCAGCAGATTCGCGTACGGCACGCCCTCCTGCTCGCCCATCGTGAAACCGCCGACACGCGCCGGGGCGCAGGCCGCGCCGCCCGAGGTGACCGACAGACGCGCGGCGACGTACCCGACGACCGGCTCCGCGTGGGCGTCGAGCGCCGCGGCCTGTGCCGCCGCGTCACCGTCCTCGAACGCGGCGGTGCCCTCCCGGAACAGGGCGTCGACGTGCCCGGAGTCGGCGGCGGAGACGACGAGCAGGTCGTATTCGAGACCCAGCTTCGTCCGGACGTGACCCTGCTCGCCGGCGGTGACGTCGACGTACGCGGTCGAGGAGAAACCGTGGGCTGCTGCCGGGGCGGATCCCAGCAGGGTGGACGCCGCCGCGGCGATGCCGAGCGCGGCGATGGCGAGGGGGTGGCGCAGGTGCGGTGACATGGTGCTCCTTACGTGACCCGTGCACGCTGCACGGCACGGGTGAACACCAGCCCGACCAGCGGCGAACCGCTGGCGAACAAACGCCCGCGACGGCTTCCGACCGGCTTTCGGCGGCCTCCGCTGAGGTAGGAATACGGGGTACCGAGCCCCTCACCACTCCTGGACGATCACCTTGCGCCCTCCGCTTCGCGCCGTCGCCATCCTGGCCGCGGTCGCCGCACTCGTCACCGGCTGCGGCTCCGGCGACGACTGGTCCCAGCCGCACGCCAAGCCCACCGCCGTCGGCACCCTGGGCCCGGGGTTCGTCGACCCGACGGCCCGGCCCGCCCCCGAGGCGACCATCACGCCCCGGCCCGGATCCTGGACCGGCGTCCACCCGTCGGCGGACTACCGCGTCGTGCTGCTGGCCTCGGGCACCGACGCCCCGACGAAGGCCCTGGTGGCGGCGGTCGAGCAGTGGGCCGACGAGGAGCACGTCGCCCTGCGTACGGTGACCCCCGACGGGCCCCACGACCTCCTGCACGCGGTGACCCGGGCCCTGGAGATGTCCCCGGACCTCATCGTCAGCGCGGGCAACGACCTCATCGACCCGCTCGCACTGGTCACCGCCAGCCACCTGTCCCAGCAGTTCCTGGTGGTCGGCGCGGAACTGGCCGAACCCACCCACAACGTCACCGCTGTCGACTGGTCCGGCGCGTCGTTCCGCGGCGAGGGACTGGGCATGTCCTCGACGTACGACGCCGCCTCGTTCACCGCCGAGCGCTGCGCGGCGGCGATCCGGGCGGGGGTCGCGGCCGTGCTCAACGACCTGACCGGCATCGTGATCTGGCTCGACCAGCACTGACCAGCCCGATTACGGCCCGCATGCCGACCTCGCCGCCACCCAGCCCCCACATGATCGCCGGTTCGACGCTGTGATGTGGCCGTTTGCGCGACGGTCGGGTTGCCGCGCGATGCGAGGCTGTCAGCTATGACAATGCTCGCCAAGGGTGGCAATGCCGCCGTCCCGACCACCACCGTCCGCGTCGTCATCGGCTGGCAGCCGGGACCCGGCGTGCCCGACGTGGACTGCACGGCACTGCTGCTCGACGCCACCGGCAAAGTCCGGAGCGACGCCGACATGGTCTTCTACAACCAGCCCAAACACGCCGGCGGCGCCGTCGTCCACGACGGCAAGCAGCAGGCCAACGGATGGGCGTACGACGCGGTGAGCGTCGACCTGGGCGCCGTGGAGCCGGGCGTCGACCGGATCGAGGTGGCCGCGTCCGCCGACGGTGGATCGTTCGGCCAGGTCCGAGGGTTCTACTGCGCGGTCTACGACGCCGTCGGCAACACCGAGCTGCTGCGCTTCACCGACATGCAGGCCGCGTCGGAGACCGCGTTCGTGGTCGGTGAGCTGTACCGGCGGCAGGGCGCCTGGAAGTTCCGCGCCGTCGGGCAGGGCTGGGACAGCGGACTGGCCGGACTGGCGACCGCCTTCGGCATCTCGGTCGACGAGACGCCCGCGCCGCCGCCCGCACCGGCCCAGCAGGCCGCGCCGACGGTCCGGCTCACCAAAGGCGAGGAACGGCTTCCCGAAGCCGACCGGCAGCGACTCAACCTGCGCAAACAGCAGGTCCTCGTATCACTGGCCAAGCGCGGCGCGGCCGGGGTCCGCGCCAGGGTCATCGTGGTGCTCGACGCCTCCGGGTCCATGCACGGGCTGTACAAGCGCAAAGTGGTCATCGAGACGGTGGAGCGGATGGCCGCCGTCGCCGCCCAGCTCGACGACGACGGCACCATGCAGGTGTGGGCCTTCGCGGAACTGGCCCGCCAATTGCCGGACCTGGTCATCGCCGACATGCCGGGCTGGCTGCCGGCCAACGTCGCGACCCGCCCGTCGCGGGTGGGCGGCGTCAACAACGAGCCGGTCGTCATCGACCAGGTCCGCCGCTGGATCGCCGACAACCCGGTCGCCGACCCCACCCTGGTCCTGTTCTTCTCCGACGGCGGCGTGCACCGCAACGCCGAAATCGAGCGCCAGATCCGCGACGCCGCCCATCAGCCGATCTTCTGGCAGTTCATCGGCCTGGGACGCAGCAACTACGGCATTCTGGAACGCCTCGACCGGATGGCGGGCCGGGTCGTGGACAACGTCGGCTTCTTCTCCGTCGACGACATCTCCAAGGTCAGCGACGCCGAGCTGTACGACCGTCTGCTGAACGAGTTTCCGTCCTGGATCCCCGAGGTCCGCCGCCTGGGCATCCTACGATGACGCGTTGCGGCCACCGATAGTCGGATCACGTCCGGTGCCCAGCCGTAGGCAGGTGAACCACGCCAATGCGAGCCGGGCACCCACCCCATTTTCATGATCAGAATGAACCGAGCATTCAGTGGCGGGAAGGGGTGGGGCTGATGCGGCAGAATGCGAGATCGGCTCTGGCCGTCTTGGGTGATCCGTTCCCGGTGAAGGCAGCCGGATCCCGGCAGGCATTGCGCCGCGGACGATAGCCCATGACCTGCGTCCACGTCGGATCACATAACCAAGCGAGCTCCTGGCTCAACGAGCCCGTCGTTGCATAGAACTGGTCACGATTCATTCGCTCCATCGGCACGGCACCGCCCATGTCACTGGTCGCCGAAGGCGTCTTCGAGTACCAGGCGAGCCCGTGCCGGCACCTGCTCGTCAGGGAAGACCTCTGCGCACAACGCCAGCGCCTCCTCAACCGTGGTGAGGTTCAGACGCTCGATGAGAAAACGGATGTCATCGGCATCCCGCCGCCGCGCGGCGAGCACCTTCATCGCCAGCAGGTGTTCCGGGGAGGCCGCCGACACTCGCAGCCCTGGATGGTCGAACACGCGCGGTGCGGCAGCGTCACCGCCCGGTGCCACGTAGGCACTGGCCTGCTCATTGAGCCACCAATGGGGCAGCCCGAGTTCATCGGCGACCGCCCTGGCCTCATCGAGCACCACACCGTGAGGCTGAAATACGGCGTCGATGTCGCGCGTCGACCTCCGGGCGTCGTACGCCAGGGCCATCGCCGCACCACCGAAGATGTAGAGGTCTGCAACGACACCGCGGCGGGCCAGCCGCTCCCCGAGCCGACGGAACGCATCCTCGATCGCGACCCGGTCGAGCAGCGGATCACCGGCACTCACGCGACCTCCAGTTCCTGCGCGGCGACGTACACGCCTCGCCGCCGGAACGCCGCCGGTGCATGGACCAGCGCATCGACCCGAGCCGCGCGGGTGTTGAACGGAAACCACAAACTCCGCAGCGATCTCGACTCGCCCCAGGAGGGAGCCCCTCGACCGTCGCGCGCCGCTAGATGCTCAGCCAACGCGGCCAGAAACACATCCCAGCGTTGATCGCCAGTACCCGGCGGTTCTGCCGACAACATGCTCTGCCGCACGGCCGAGGGTTCCCAGCCGTACTCCTCCAGGAACTCCGCCACCAACCGCCAGCGCCGCGACTCGTCTGCACCCACCAGCAGTTCCCCGAGCCGCGCCAAGGTCAACGGCTGGTACGCCACGCCACGACCACGTTCCGTCACGCCACCGACAGTAGTACATGTCCTGCCCCGGGCCGCGCCTCGATCACAGCACCGTCAGGCAACCCGATTTCGCGTAAAAGATCAAAGTGGGGCGGGCGGGACTCGAACCCGCGACCGAGGGATTATGAGTCCCCTGCTCTAACCTGCTGAGCTACCGCCCCGCGCCGGATCATCCCCGGCGCGCATAGCGTAGCGAATCCAGGCCGCTGCTTACACGCCTGATATCGGCGCGACACTCTCGGCCGGTCGGGCATATCCCCGACGGCCGCGATATCCGATCGTCCCCGCCGAATGCGGTCCCCTAGGGTCGCGGCATGCCGCCCGCTGTGAACCCGCTGCCCGTCGACACCGACCTGCCTGCCTGGCTCGACTCGCTCGGCGACCGCTTCGCCGCCTTCGAGCAGCAGGGTTCCGGCTGCGTCTCGTACGGGGTGACCACCCCGTACGAGCCTCGGTTCGTGAAGACGTTCCCCGCCCAGAGCACGTGGTTACTGCGGCGGGCGCTCGCGGTGCACGGGGCCGTGGCACACAGGGCGATCGTCGCGCCGGTGGCCGCGTACCGGCTGAGGTCGGGCGTACACGCGCTGGTGTACCCGTGGCGGGACGGCGGAGTGCTGTATCCGGCGGATCCACGCGGGGCCGCCGTGCGTACGGACCCACAGGGGGCCATGGCCCGGTTCCGCGCGCTGCCGACGGGCGAGGTGGAGGCGGCGCTGGACGCGGTGCTCGACGCGCACGTCGCGGTCGCGGCGGCCGGTTTCGTCGCGGTCGACTTCTACGACGGCTGCCTGCTCTACGACTTCACGGCGTCCCGGATGCACGTGGTCGACCTGGACGAATACCGGCCCGGCCCGTTCCCGCTGGAGGCGGACCGGCTGCCCGGCTCGACGCGGTTCATGGCGCCGGAGGAGTTCCGCCGCGGCGCGGTGATCGACGAGCGGACGACCGTGTTCACGATGGGCCGGACGCTGCGGCTGCTGCTGGACTCCGGTGACGCCGAGGCCGCCTGGCGGGGCACGGACGGCCAGCTCGCCGTGATCGCCAAGGCGACCGACCGGCGTCCCGGACATCGTCATGCCACGGTGGCCGCGCTCACCGCCGCGTGGCGGGAGGCGACGGCCCGGCTCTGAACAGACTGGTGGGCTCGGCGGATCGCCGAGCCCACCACGGTCCTGAGGCCTTACGGGCGCGGGCTGCCGCCGTACGGGCCCTTCCGGCGCACGACGACCTGCTCGGCGGGGTCGCCGCAGTCGGTGCTGACGGCCTCGTTGTTCTCGTCACCGCTGTACGCGGCGACCCACTGGTAGGTGCCCGGCTGGTACGGCCGGAACGCGCCCGACCGGTACTGGCCGTTGTCGTCGACCGCCACCGTGGACGTGAAGACCGGGGTCCGCGAGCAGGTCGCGTCGTCCGGGCCGTACAGGGTGAAGGTGATGGTGCCGGTCGGGTCCTCGCCACCGGCCAGGGTCGCCGTGTCGTGGACGCGCTTGCCGACGTAGGTGTCCCGCGACGCCTCGGTGACCAGGGTCGGGGTCACCGGCACGGCGCGCACGACGACGCTCTCGTTCTCGTCGTTGCAGGCGGTGGCGGCCGGGGCGTTGTTCGCGTCACCGCTGTACGCGGCGATCCAGCGGTAGGTGCCGGGCGCGGTCGGGGTGATCCCGGCCGAGGTGTACGAGCCGTTGCCGGCGTCGACGGTCACGCCGTCGGTCACCACGGGCTCACCCGCGCAGGTCGCGTCGTCCGGGCCGTACAGGGTGAAGGTGATGGTGCCGCTCGGGTCGTCGCCGTCGGCCAGGGTGGCGGTGTCGCTGATGGAGCCGCCCAGGTCGACGTCGTCCGACGCGTTGGTGACCAGGGACGGGGTCGCCAGCGCGCCCACCACGACGTTCTCGCTCGGCTCGTTGCAGACGGTGCCGATGGCGGCGTTGTTGGCGTCGCCGGCGTAGAAGGCGGTCCAGTGGTAGGTGCCCGCGGTGGTCAGCGGGCCCGAGGCGTCGGAGGTGTAGTCGTCGTTGCCGGAGTCGACGTCGACCTCGTCGACGAACACCGGGGCCGCCTCGCAGACGTCGTCGCCGGGGCCGAACAGCCGGAACGTGATCGTCCCGGTCGGCTCGAAGCCACCGGCGAGCGTGGCGGTGTCGGTGGCGGTGCCGCCGACGGGCACGCCGGGCGAGGCGACGGTCGTCAGGGTCGGCACGGCCTGGGTGACCACGACCTCTTCGGCCTCGTCGTCGCAGCTCGTGGCGATGGTGCGGCCGTTCTGGTCGGTGTACTCGGCGACCCAGTGGTAGGTCCCGGCGACTGTAGGCGTGACGGGGCCCGACGGGTAGGAGCCGTCACCGGGAGCGGCGACCGGGCCGACCGTGAACGCCGGGGCGTTCTCGCAGGTGTCGTCATTGGGGCCGTACAGCGAGAAGCTGAGCGAGCCGGGTCCCTCGGTGGCGGCCAGGGTGGCCGTGTCGCTGACCTCGCCGCCGATGGCCACGTCCTCGGACGCGACGGTGGTCAGGGTCTGCAGCGCCTGGTTCAGGCCTACCGCGGTCATGGGCGCTGCTGCCTGCGCGCCGAGCGCGGCGGCCGAGGCTGCCGAGGTCAGCAGCGCCAGGCTGAGCAGTGCGCCTTGGGCGGCCTGCCGGCGTACCGAGTGGGAGCGTGCGGTCTTCATACGTGTTGCCTCCGCTGAACGGGTGAGGTGGCCTGGTGCGAAAAACACCCGAGACGGAGCTTATGGTCATGGATACCAACAAAAAGGGTGAAACGGTCGAACATGTCAACTCTTCACATTTGACAAGCGTGACCATGCCGAAAAACGTCGAAGACCCCGGCCCACCCGGGCCGGGGTCTTCGACGTGCTGGCTCCCCCACTTGGACTCGAACCAAGAACCTGCCGGTTAACAGCCGGCTGCTCTGCCAATTGAGCTACAGGGGAATGCGCTTCGGCGACCCTGCGGATCTCTCCTCAGCGGCGCGCCTCGACAAGACTACAGGAAGGTCCCCCGGGTATGGCAAACGGGTAACCCTGACCGGTCTGGTGTCGCGGCGCGCGCGCAACAGGCAGGATGGGACGCATCACGCGATCGAGGTCAAGGAGGCACGATGGGGAAGCTGGTGTGGTTCGCCGCGGGTGCGGCCGTCGGGTTCGTGGTCGGCACACGGGCCGGGCGCCAGACCTACGACGACCTGGTGGCCGCCACCCGCAAGGTGATGGAGCACCCCACGGTGCAGGAGGCGGCAGGCCTGGTGCAGGCACAGGCCTCGAAGCTGTACGACGACGGCCTGCGCAAGCTGAACCAGCAGGCCTGACCGCCCCCGTCGCGCGGAGCTAACCGGCGCGGCCGACTCCCGGCATCGGGCGGTCGGCCGCGCCGTCGAGTCCCACCGCGCTCAGCTCGTCGCGGGCGGCGTCGAGTTCGTCGGTGCCGTCGACCTCCAGGTGGTCGCAGCCCGCGTGCACGCCGCCGAGCACGGCCGCCAGCATCGAGCGGGCCACTGCGGCCAGGTCCGATTTCTCGTCGTGGTGCCCCAGGCGCAGCTTCACCACCGACAGCCGGGCGCGTCGCAGCCGGGTGAGCGCCTGAGCCGGGCTCTCCTTCGCGTCGGCCAACTGCTCGGCGCTCAGGCACGCGCCGATCCGGGCCGGGTCGGCCCGCTCCAGCAGCCGTACGACGTCCTGCGAGCCGGTGACCAGCGTGTTCGGCGCGGCCTCGACCGCGACCCGGACGAGCCGTCCGGTGTGCCAGGCGATCTCGGTCAGGCCGCCGCTGAAGTCGGCCATCAGCCGGGTCGCCGTCTGCCACTCGCGGTCGCGCAGTTCGCGCCGGGCCTCGTCGGCCGCGGTGTCGGTCTCCGCGTCGGCCTCGTCACCGACACGTGCGGGCACCGCCGAGCGGGGCAGCGTGGTGGAGATGGAGCCGTGGGCGCTGTCCTCGGGCAGCAGGTCCACCAGCACCCGCGCCAGGTCGAGGGTGTGCATCCACCAGGTGCGCCAGCTGCCGTCGGGAGCGGTGAGGTCGGGCCCCGTGTCCAGGGTGACCACCTCCAGCCGCCGCACGGCCAGCTCGTGGCGCAGCCGCTGGCGCAGGCCGAGCGAGGAGGCGAGGGTGGCGGCCAGGATCGGGCCGAGCCGCAGACTCACGCTGAGCACGTCGGCGAACAGGTGCTGGCGCTGCGGAACGACGCGGGCGTCCAGCGTCTTCAGGAGCGCGCGCACGTCTTTGATGTTCTCGACGGACACGACGGTCGCCACGTGCACAGTCTGTCCGTCGGGGTGTCGTAGGCGCATCGGTCACCTCCGCCCGGCGGCGTGTTGCCGAGAACGTACCTGCCTGATCCACATCAGACAAATAGAACCTAACAAATGAGTTCGTGAGCATGATCTAGTTCACGTCCTCATTCACGCCCGAACAGGTTTAACGGCAGAGCACGGAGGTAAGGCGGCGGCTCGCCACGTACAGGCCGACGGCCAGCATCGCCAGCAGGTACGCCACGTTGCCGAGCATCGACCAGCTGAACATGCCGGTGGTGATGCCCCGGATCAGCTCGACCGCGTGGTACAGCGGAGTGATCGCGATCAGGATCTCGACCGGCAGCGGATAGTCCTGCACCGGCGAGAACGTGCCCGAGAACAGGAACAGCGCGAACTGCCCCGTGCTGATCAGGTCGAAGTCCTGCCAGCCCCGGATGAACGTGCTCACCGCCATGCCGACCGCACCGAACGCCAGCCCGACCAGCCAGGTCGCCGGGAAGGCCAGCAGCGCCCAGCCGGGCGTGGTCAGCCCCAGCGCCACCATGACGATCAGGAACGCCCCGGTGTACAGCGAACCGCGGATCATCGCCCAGGTCAGCTCCCCGGCCGCGATCTCCATCGGGCGCAGCGGGGTGGCCAGCATCGCGTCATACGTCTTGACGTACTTGAACTTGAAGAAGAAGTTGAAGGTCGTCTCGGCCAGCGCGCCGGACATCGCCGAGACCGCCAGCATGGCGGGGGCGACGAAGTTGGCGTACGGCAGCACCTCGCCGTCGTTCAGGGTCAGGTCGCCGACGAGCGCGCCGACCCCGACGCCGATGGACAGCAGGTAGAGCACCGGCTCGAAGAAACCCGAAGCCAGCACCAGCCAGTACGCGGGGCCGGAGCGCAGCGCCCCGACGTTGCGGTTGATGACAGCGCCCACCCGGGCGGGCGAGAGCCGGTTGCCGCGGGCGACCCGCGCGACGGCGTACGTGGTGACCATGGTCAGTCCCCTCAGTCCGAGAGCCGTCGGCGGAAGGCGCGCAGCGCCAGCAGGTAACCCAGCCCGGCCCAGGCCAGCAGGTAGGCCACGTGCGCGGCGACCGGCCACGGTGGCGCGACGCCGAGCGTGGCCGCCCGGCACAGCTCCACCGCATGCCACAGCGGCGACGCGTACGCCAGCGGCCGCAGCAGGGCCGGCAGCTGCGACACCGGGAAGAACACCCCGGCGAACAGCGTCGACGGGATCACCAGGAACCGGAACAGCAGCGCGAAGTAGCTGTCATTCTCGATCGTCGCCGCGAACGCCGACGTCGGCGCGGACACCGCGACCCCGAGCAGCGCGCACACGAACGGCGTGAACACCACCCACGGCGAGTGGATCGCCCCGAACAGCGCGCTGACCCCGAGGAACACCACCGAGGCGATGAGCACTCGGAAGATGATGTACAGCTGATATCCGGAGATCATGTCGGCGATGCGCACCGGCGTGGCCCGCATCGCGTGGAAGCCGCGGACCCACTTGAAGTCGCCCAGGATCGGGAACGTCGACTCCCCGACCGCCATCTGGAAGGCGGTCGAGGCGAGCACGCCCGGCACGATCCAGTCCAGGTAGCTGACACCGTCGACGCCGCTGATGTAGCCGCCGACGCCGATGCCGATGCTGAGCACGAACAGCACCGGGAGGATGAACGACGAGAAGACCGAGGCCTGCCAGAGCCTGCGGTACGAGACGATGGCGCGGTTGAAGACCGCGAGCGTGCCGTCCATCAGTCGACCAGCGTCCGGCCGGTGAGGATCAGGAACACGTCCTCCAGGGTCGAGCGCCGCACCAGCACGCTGGACGGGGTGAAGCCGCGCCGGTGCACCTCGTTCACGGCCGCGTCGCCGTCGGCGCTGTAGAGCAGCAGCCGGTCCGGCAGCGGGTCCAGGCGCTCGCCGATGCCCGCCAGCTTCTCCACGTACGTCGCCGGTGCGTCGTCGCCGAAGCGCAGCTCGACGACCTCGCGGGTGGAGTACGTCTCGATCAGGTGACGCGGGGAGCCCTCGGCGACGATCTTGCCGGCGTCCATCACGACGAGGCGGTCGCAGAGCTGCTCGGCCTCGTCCATGTAGTGCGTGGTCAGCACGAGGGTGACACCGCGCTGTTTGAGCCGGAACAGCCGCTCCCAGAGCAGGTGGCGGGCCTGCGGGTCGAGGCCCGTGGTGGGCTCGTCGAGCAGCACCAGGTCCGGCTCGTTGATCATCGCGCGAGCGATGGACAGGCGGCGCTTCATGCCACCGGACAGCGGCTCGACGGTGCTGCCCGACTTCTCCGTGAGCTGAACGAACTCCAGCAACTCGGCGGCACGGCGGCGGCCCTCGGCACGCGGGATGCCGAAATAGCGCGCGTACGTGGTCAGGTTCTCGAAGACCGTCAGGTCGGGGTCGAGGTTGTCGGTCTGCGGGCAGACGCCCAGCCTCGCCCGGATCGACGGACCCTCCCGCACCGGGTCCATGTCCAGGATGCGCAGCTCACCGGCGGTCGGCGTGGACACGCAGCCGATCATGCGCATGGTGGAGGACTTGCCCGCGCCGTTGGGCCCCAGGAAGCCGAACGCCTCGCCGGGCGCGACCTCCAGATCGATGCCGTCCACCGCGGTGAAGTCGCCGAACCGCTTGACCAGGCCGCGGGCACGGATCATCGGGGGTCGTTGGTCACTCACGCGGCGACCCTATCCCCGAGCCCCGACAATCTCGCGGCCTTTTTCCGATTCATCGATCACCCGGGCTGCCTCCGCGCTCGGGCCGCCCTCCATGATCGCCGTTTCGGGTCAAAATGTGAGGTCAGACCGCACTTTCCGACCCGAAACAGTGATCTACACGCCTCGCGAGTTTGGAAGGGCACCTTCCGCACCACATGGCGTTAAGAAGGTGCCCTTCCTTCGGCTGGAACAGCGCGCCGCCCGTGGGCGGCGAAGGCGGTGGGCGGCGCGACGGGGTGGGGCCGACGGCGCGGTGGGCGGCGACGGCGCGCGGTGCCGGGCGCGGTGCGCGGCGAAGCCCTGGTGCGCGGTGCCGGGCGCGGTGCGCGGCGAAGCCCTGGTGCGCGGTGCCGGGCGCGGTGCGCGGCGAAGCCGTGGCGCGCGGTGAGGCGCGGTGCGGGTGGGGGCCGCGTCGGTGATCCGTGGCGCGGGTGGGCGGGTCAGAGGTCGCCGAGGTCGCCTCGGGCGGCGGCGATGAGCTGGTCGGTGGCGGCTACGACGGCCGGGTCATCGCCGTCGGTGCCCTGGTCGTAGCGGACGGTCCAGGACAGGCCGTCGACGCCGGGGACGCGGCGGGCGAAGATCCAGGCGCCGCCGCCGGGGAGCTCGTGGTGCTGCGGCTGCTGGACCGAGCTGGTCACCCGCAGGCGCACCTGGTGCGGGAGGTGGTGCGGGTCGGTGAGTTCCAGGCGTATCGGGGTGCCGTCGGCGACGACCTCGTAGCCTGCCCGCTCCGCGACGATCTCGGCCGGGGTGACCACCAGCGCCTCGCCGTCCCAGACCGCCTTGTCGATGCGGTGCCAGCCGGTACGCTGCTCGCCCCACCACAGCCCGAGGTTGGTCGCGACGACCGTGTCGTCATCGGCGGCGGCCCAGGCCAGCACCCGTTCGTCGGCGGACAGCTGCGGACGGCGCTCCACGGGCAGCACACGCCGCCCGCCGAACAGTCGAAACTTCATCAGAGCCCTCCGGCGGCCTTCTCCTTGAGCGCCCGGGAGTGCTGCTCCAGGGCGACGAGTTCGGTGAAACGCGCCCGGTACTCGTCGGACTCGGTCACCGGGTTGATCCGCTGCAGCCGCGACTTGACGTCGCCGATGCGCTGGTTGAGCCCGGCGAGCTGCAGCCGGGCCAGGATCACGTGCAGGTAGCTCGAGTCCGGCTCGCCGTCGTAGCGGACCGGCTCGACGGCCAGTTCCATGACCAGCATCTGCGCGGCCAGGTCGGTGCACGCGTCGCGCACGCTGTTGACCCAGCCCGCTCCGGCGACTCCGGCGCAGGCCCCGCCCGCCGCGGCGATGGCCGCCCGGATGTCGCGGTACGGCGGGTGGCCGTAGAGGGTCTCGTCGACCGCGTCGAAGACCGGCCCGGCGAGCACCGGCTGCTGGATCGCGAGCTTCAGCGCCTCGCGCTCGACGACCAGGCGCGGGCTGTCCGGGGCCGTCGCGGCGGGCCGGGGCGCGGGCACGTTCGCGCCGTCGGCGCTGCGGATCGCCGTACGCACCTGGTCGACGTCGACGCCGAGGTCACCGGCTAGCTTCTGGGCGTACCCGGTGAGCAGTGACCTGTCTTTGATCTTGGAGACCATGGGTGCGGTGGCCCGCAGCGCGGCCACCCGGCCCTCGACCGTGTCCAGGTCGTAGCGGGCCAGCGTGGAGCGCAGCGCGAACGCGATCAGCGGCTCGCGCCGGGCGACCAGGTCGCGCACGGCCAGGTCGCCGCGCGCCAGGCGCAGCTCGCAGGGGTCCATGCCGTCGGGGCTGACCGCGATGAACGTCTGCCCGACGAACCGCTGGTCGTCGCCGAACGCCCGCAGCGCCGCCTTCTGCCCTGCCGCGTCGCCGTCGAAGGTGAAAATGATCTCTCCGGCGTACGCGTCGGTGTCCAGCAGCAGCCGCCGCAGCACCCCGATGTGGTCCGTGCCGAACGAGGTGCCGCACGTCGCCACGGCCGTGGTCACCCCGGCCAGGTGACAGGCCATCACGTCGGTGTACCCCTCGACGATCACGGCCCGGCCCTGCTTGGCGATCTCGCGCTTGGCCTGGTCGATGCCGTAGAGCACGTGCGACTTCTTGTACAGCGGCGTCTCGGGGGTGTTCAGGTACTTCGGGCCGTCGTCGTCGTCGAACAGCTTGCGCGCCCCGAAGCCGATCACGTCGCCGGACACGTCCCGGATCGGCCACAGCAGGCGGCGGCGGAACCGGTCCACCAGGCTGCCCGACCGGGCGGCACGGGCCAGGCCCGCCGTCTCCAGCTCCGCCGGGCTGAAGCCGAGCCCGCGCAGGTGCTTGACCAGCAGATCCCACTCCACCGGGGCGAACCCGCAGCCGTAACGCTGGGCGGCGTCCCGGTCGAAGCCGCGCTCGGCGAGGAACTCCCGGGCCGCCCGCGCCCCCGGCGTGAGCAGCTGCTCGGCGTAGAACGCCTGCGCCGCGGCGTGCGCGGCGACCAGGCGCTGGCGCTGCCCGTGCTGCGGGCGATCGACCGCCGGGCCGCCCTCGATCCGGCGCAGCTGGATGCCCGCCCGGTCGGCCAGGCGCTCCACGGACTCGATGAAACTCAGGTGATCGATCTTCTGCACGAAGTTGATCACGTCGCCGCCCTCGCCGCAGCCGTGACAGAACCACACGTTGCGCGCCTGGGAAACGGTGAACGACGGCGTCTTCTCGTCGTGGAACGGGCACAGCCCCTTGAGGTTGCCACCGCCCGCGTTCTTCAGGGTGACCTGCTCACCGGCCACGTCCACGATCGAGCTGCGCTCGCGTACGAGCGCGATGTCCTCATCACGGATGCGACCCCCGGCCATGCGCTACATCCTGCCAGGGCACACCACCCGGGCGCACAGCCGATACCGTGCGAGCGTGGCCCATCCCACCCCCGCTCCCGAGGCGGCCCGTCGCGCCGCCGACGACATCGAGCTCACCGTCGCGCTCGCCGAGTACACGAAGATCCTCGAAATGCGCCGGGCGGTCAGCGACCAGGCCCACAACCGCTACAACTTCTTCCTGGTCATCGCCACCGCCGTGGCCGCCGTCTCGGCCGGCCTGCTCGGCAGCGGCATCGACGACAACGTCAAGACCGGCGCGGTGGCCGCACTCGGCACGCTGGTGCTGCTGATGGGCCCGGCGGTCTTCGCCCGCCAGCTGCGCTACACCGGCGCCTCGCAGCGCTACGGCCTCGCCGAGCAGACGCTGCGCACCTACCTGCTCAGCCGCGCCCCGGCCGTCGCGCCGTACGTGCTGCTGCCCACCCTGGACGACGACGGGCTGTTCCCGCCCCCCAAGAGCTCCTCGCACCGGCGGCTGCGCGACGCGGTCGGCCTGGCCGCCACCATCGGCCTGGTCAACAGCGCCCTGTTCGCGATGGGCGGCGGCCTGCTCGCCGCAGCCGGGAAGCTGCCCGGCTGGGCGGTGACCATCATCGCCCTGGCCCTGTTCGCCGTCGCCGCGGTAGGCCACCTGTGGTGGGTCAGCCGCACCGTCCGCGCCAACTTCACCGCCAACCAGCGGCTCGTGGCCGCACGCCTCCCCGGCATCCCGCGCCAGACCACCCCGCCCCAGGGTCCGTAAACGCCACCGGTGATCGCTGTTTCGGGTCAAGATCTGTGGTCTGACCGCACCTTCTGACCCGAAACAGCGATCATGCTCGCCTCGGCCGACGTCCCGGCGGCAGGCGGAGCGGCGTCAGGCGGAACGGCGGTAGGCGAAGCGGCGTCAGGCCGAGGCGGAGCCGCCGGTCAGGTGCTGGTGCCAGGATTGGGCGGCGGGGTCGGTCAGGGAGGCGACCTGGTCGAGGACGACGCGGCGGCGGGCGGTGTCGTCGGGGGCTTCGCGCCAGAGAGGGGCGAAGACGGGGTCGAGCTCGTCGGGGGCCCGGTCGGCCAGGAGGCGGACCAGGTCGGTGAGGATCTCACGCTGCTGGGCGTACCACGGTTCCATGCCCCGGCGGCGCATCACGTAGCGCAGCGCGATGCCCTTGAGCAGGGCGCAGCGGATACGGGCGGCCTGCGGCACGATCAGGTCGGCGTCGTAGCGGCGCAGCGGGCCGTCGCCGTACTTCTCGCGGGTCGCGTCGACGGCGGCGGCGACGAAACGTCCGGTCAGGACGCTGGTGCAGCGTTTGAGCGCCTGCTGCGCCCTGAAGGAGCCGTCGTATCCGGCCAGCGGCGCGACGACGGGATCGGCCAGCAGCTCGATCAGCGCCTCGTTCAGCAGCGCCGGGGACTCCGACGAGTAGACCTGGGCCACGTCCGCGCACAGGGCGGCCCGCTCGTCGGCGTCGAGCAGCAGCGGCCGCAGTTCGATGAACCCGGAGTACAGGCCGTCCTCGACGTCGTGCACCGAGTACGCCACGTCGTCGGACCAGTCCATGACCTGCGCCTCCAGGCAGCGCCGGTCGTCGTCGGGCGCGCCCAGGCGCACCCAGTCGAAGACGGGGCGGTCGTCGGCGTACACCCCGAACTTGCGGGTGCCGTCCCGGCGTGGCCAGGGATACTTGCAGGTCGCGTCCAGCGAGGCCCGGGTCAGGTTGAGCCCCGCGCCCTCCACCTTGGCCTCCAGCCGGGTCAGCACCCGCAGCGTCTGCGCATTGCCCTCGAACCCGCCCCAGGCCCTGCTGACCTCGTCGAGCGCGTCCTCGCCGTTGTGCCCGAACGGCGGATGCCCCAGGTCGTGGGCCAGCCCGGCGACGTCGACGACATCGGCGTCGCAGCCGAGCCGGGCGCCCGTCTCGCGGGCGATCTGCGCGACCTCCAGCGAGTGCGTCAACCGCGTACGCAAGAAGTCGCCGCTGCCCGCCGTGTGCACCTGGGTCTTGGCGGCCAGCCGCCGGAATCCGGCCGAATGCAGCACCCGGGCCCGGTCGCGCTCGTACGGGCTGCGGCCGAAGCCGGTGTCCTTCGAAGGCTCGGGGATGAACCGCTCGCTGGGATCGACCATCAACCAAGACTACTGACCCTCCCCCGCTTTCTCGCGCACGCGCGGTGAACGTCAGCCGACCGGAACCATCCACGTTGGCATCGATGGTTATTGACATTCATGTTGCGGGGACGTTAAGTGGTGGGACAAGAGAGCGCTCTCACAACCGTTCCACGGTCCCCGGTCCGCCGCCTGCCGTGCCCCGCGGCGTGCGGTCCGCCCTCTTCCCCAGGAGGAGAAAGCCCTGATGAGCACGCGATTCTCCGGACGCCGCGCGGCGGCGTTCGCCACCGGCCTGGCCGTACTGACCGCCGCGGCGGTCGCCGCGGTCAACGCGATCCCCGCGCACGCCTCGCTGCCGTCCACGCCCTCGGGCTGGCAGCTGGTGTGGAGCGACGACTTCAACGGCGCGAACAACACGCTGCCCTCGTCCAGCAACTGGATCATCGACACCGGCACGTCCTACCCGGGCGGCCCCGCCCAGTGGGGCACCGGCGAGATCCAGACGTACACCAACAGCACGAACAACGTCCGCCAGGACGGCGCGGGCAACCTGCTGATCACGCCGATCAAGAGCGGCAACAACTGGACCTCGTCGCGCATCGAGACGGTCCGCACCGACTTCAAGCCCGCCGCGGGGCGCGTCCTGCGCATCGAGGGCCGCATCCAGATGCCCAACGTGACCGGGGCCGCGGCCGCCGGCTACTGGCCCGCGTTCTGGGCGCTCGGCGCTCCCTACCGGGGCAACTACCAGAACTGGCCGGGTGTCGGCGAGTTCGACATCATGGAGAACGTCAACGGCATCAACTCGGTGTGGGGCGTGCTGCACTGCGGCGTCGCGCCCGGCGGGCCGTGCAACGAGTTCAACGGCATCGGCGCGAGCCGGGCCTGTCCGGGCAGCAGCTGCCAGTCGGCGTTCCACACGTACCGGTTCGAGTGGGACCGCACCAACGAGAACGCCCAGCAGCTGCGCTGGTACGTCGACGGGACGCTGTTCCACACCGTGAACCAGAGCCAGGTCGGCTCGTACTGGGGCGCGATGACCTCGCACGCCGGTTACTTCCTGCTGCTCAACGTGGCCATGGGCGGCGCGTTCCCGAACGGCGTGGCCGGTTCGGCGACGCCGACCGGCAGCACCGTGTCGGGCCAGCCGATGCGCGTCGACTACGTGGCCGTCTACCAGACCACGGGCGGCACCACCCCGCCGTCGTCGCCGCCGGCCAGCCCGCCGCCGACCGGCAACCGCGACGCGTACGCCAACATCCAGGCCGAGAGCCGCAACGCCCAGTCCGGCACCACGATCTACGAGGGCTACTACGTCGGCGCCATCGGCAACGGCGACAACCTGCGCTTCGACGGGGTGAACTTCGGTTCGCCGCGCCCGCTGGACTTCGTGACCCGGGCCGCCTCGGGTGCCGCGGGCGGCATCAGCGGGCTGGTCGAGGTGCGTATCGACAGTCTGTCCAACGCGCCCATCGGCAGCTTCGCCATCGCCAACACGGGCGGCTGGACGAGCTGGCGCGAGATTCCCGCGAACGTGGGTACGGTGACCGGCACGCACACGGTCTACCTGACCTTCTCCAGCGGGCAGCCCAACGACTTCGTCAACATCGACTGGATCCGGTTCCGCCGCTGACCTGATCCGGTGTGGTCCCGGGAGGGCCCGGCAGGTAACGGCCGGGCCCTCCCGCGGTGAACCTCCACCGACACATGCTCGTTTCGGGACGCACGAGCGTCCCGAAACGAGCACGTGTTCGCGCCGTCAGTACGTGTAGCCGCTGTCGCCGGACGGGGAGGCCGCCGCGGCGGGTGAGGCCGGGGCGTCCGGTGAGGCGTCCGCGCCGGGCGGCTTGACCGGCACCGGGGTGGCGGTCGGCAGGCAGGTCAGGTTCTTGCGGCCGGTCGGCGCGACCACGAACCACACGCCGCCGACGGCCTGGCCCTTCCACTGCCCGGCCTTCTTGTCGCCGAGGTAGCGGTAGAGCGGCCAGCCGGCCAGGGTGACCTGGGTGGCCCCGTCCTCCCGCTCGATCGTGCCGACGAGCTTGGCGTCCAGGCCGGTCAGCTTCAGGTTCTCGTCGACCAGCACCGGCGGCCAGACCGCGGCGCAGTCACCGGAGCAGTGGGAGGCGGGCGGGTCGGCGGTGTCCTTGTCGAACCGGTAGAGCACGAAACCGGCCGCGTCGGTGACCACGTCGCCCATCTTCGGGATCTTCTTGCCGCGCAGCTCGGCGGTGGGTATACCGACCGCGGCGGCGACGATCTCGGCGGCGGGCTCGTTCTCGGCCGGGCCGAGCGGTGACGGGGCGGGCGCGGTGACCGGCGCGGGGCCGTCACGCAGGCCCGCGCAGGCGGTAATCGCCCCCAGGGGGACCACCAGCAGCGCGGCGGCGAGCACGACACGAACTTTTCGTAGCATCGGGACTTCCCTTCTCTCGGCTCAACCGACCAGGCTCAGGCGGCGCTGGTTCGGGACGACGGCGGGCAGCGACACGACCGGCCGGGCGGCGGCGCCCGCCTCCCGCATCGCGCGGGCGAGCGTGGTGAACTGCCGGGGCGCGTTGACGGCGACCACGCCGGTGGTCACCCCGCCCCGGCGGTGGGCGGCGAGGACGCCGCCGCGGGCGATGTCGCGGCGGCCGGGGCGCAGTTCGCTGACGGCGACCTCCTCGGCCTGGTCGAGGCGGCCGATGACCTGGATGCGCAGGCCGAACAGGTCGGACCAGTAACGCGGCAGGACGGCGGCGGCGGGGGCGGCGCGGGAGCCGGACAGCAGCGTGCGGGCCGCGGCCTGGCCCTGTTCCATGGCGGCGATCCACTGGTCGACACGGCCGGGCTGGTCGGCGTACCAGGCGTTGGGCCAGCGGGCCACCGCACCGGCGGCGACGACCCGGTCGACGCCCTGCACCCGCAGGCTCTCGTCGCAGAGCAGGCCGTCGCCGGTGTCGGCGTGGCGGGCGGTGAACCAGCCGGTGTCGGGCCGCTCCCCGAGGGTGGCGATGACCACGTCGGCGTCGACGTGCGAGCCGTCGTCGAGGTCGAGCCGCCAGCCACGGCGGCTGCGCGACAGGTGCCCGACCCGGCGGCCGAGGCGCATGCGCACGCCCTCGTGCCGCATCGTGTCGGCGATCAGCCCGCCCGTCACGGACCCGACGGCACGCGTCATGACCTGCGCGTTCGAGTCGATCATGACGCATTCGCGGGCCATCGAGCGCACCACGTGGGCGGCTTCGCAGCCGGTGAGCCCGGCGCCGACGACGGCGACCCGCCGCGCCCGGCGCAGGTCGGCGGCCAGGCCCAGCGCGTCGTCGATGCCGTGCAGGAAGTGCAGGCCGGGCTCGCCGGCGGGCCAGCCGTCCGGGACGACCGGGCTGGCACCGGTCGCGACGACCAGCGCGTCGTACTCGTACATCTCGCCGGTCTGCGCGTAGACGATCTGCCGCCTGGCGTCGAGCTCGGCGGCGACCCGGCCCGTCAGCCAGCGCGCGGGCGCGGCGGTGGACAGCCGCACGTCGCCGTGCCGCTGCCCGGTGAGCAGCCCTTTCGAGCAGGCCGGGCGATGGTACGGCGAGTGCGGCTCCCCCGCCAGCACGGTGACCGCGCCGGTGAACCCCAGGCGCTCCAGCTCCTCGACCGCCGCCACGGCGGCCCGCCCGCCGCCCACGACGACGATCCGGTCCAGATCGGACGTCCGGTGCCTCATGCCTGCTCCTCGTTCCACACGATGCGCCCGTCGAGGCCGGTTCCGCGTTCGTCAGGTTCGTCGGACCGCTCCATCACGGCTACTCCTCGCTGGTCAGGTCGGCGACGTGGAAGCGGTCACGGGCGGTGCGGTGCGATGGCCGGCTGTGGCGGGCCCGCTGCCGGAACTCGTCCAGCTCGGTGGCCGGCTCGAACGCGGGGCGGCGCTCCTCCGCGTCGTCCTCGGGTGGTGCGGTGGCACGCTCGCGTTGGCGCACGATGAGCGGAGTCACCGGCGGCGAGGGCACGGTCGGCGGGGACCCGGCGGGGCGGCGCACGCTGATGGCGCGGGCCGGGCACACCTCGACCGCGCGGACCACCTCGTCCAGGCGGTACGCGGGCGGGGCCGCGGTGTAGTCGAGCCGCCCGTCGCCGCGCAGGCTGAACACGGCGGGCGCCTCCTGCTCGCAGAAGCCGAAGCGGGCGCACTTCACCGGGTCCACGTCGACGACCAGGCTGTCGCGCTGCGGGTCGGGCCGCATGACGGACAGCACGCTGTCGGACTCGACCCGGCGGTTGCGGCGCGGCCAGGTGGTGAACCACAGGGCGACCGTCGCCAGCCAGGCGGTGTAGACCGGCCCCCAGACCCAGGCCGGGCCGGTGTCCGTGCCGGAGATCAGCACGTGCGCCGAGACCAGCGAGAACCCGACGTAGGTGGCCATGTGCACGGCGCGCCACCGACTGAAGCCGAGCCTGCGCTGGATCACGATCGAGATCGCGCCCGCCAGCACCAGTTCCAGGCCCAGCACGCCCGCGCCGACGCCGATCGGGTCGTCGGCGTCCACGAACGGCACGATGACCTCGACCACGCTGATGGTGCCGTTCGGCACGGCGAGCTGCGCGATCCCGTGCACCAGGCCGAGGGTCAGCCCGATCAGCGCGATGCCCTGATGGGCGGCGTACGCGACGGGCCGGCGGATCCGGCTCAGCCCCCATCCGTTGCGCAACGCGACGCCGCCGAGCACCGCCAGCCACAGCAGCCCGAACGACGTGAATCCCACCGTGGCGGCGATGACATGCGCACTCTCCATAACCGTCCCGCTACTCTGCTCGAATAAGCGACAATGGCATCGCGAATAAGTTCTGCGATCCCTTTGGGACGACACTTTCAACCTCGCGCGACACAATGTCAATGCCTGCGGCCACATCGCGGACTCGGTGTGCGAACAGGGCACACTTTTTTAGGTACGTCCTATGCGGACCCTAATAACGGCTTAACAAAGCTGTCGGGGATTGACTGCCGAGCGGACTCCGAGCATAGGCTCCTGTCGCTGCCAATAGACAGTCGAAGCTGTATTCGGGCGAACACGGAAAGGCGTCGGATGGACATTCGCCAGGCTCGGGCCGCTGCCGTCGCGGCGGTCGCGGCGCTCGCCGTCACGGTGGCGCTCACCCCGCCGCCGGCCGCCCATGCCGAGGAGCCGGACGCGGGCTGGACCGTCACCGAGTTCGGCCCGCTCGGGCCCGCCGACCGGGACCTGCTGGTCCGCGTACGCCTCGCCGGTCTCTGGGAGGCGCCCGCCGGTAAGCAGGCCCAGGACCGTGCCCGCAGCGAGAAGGTCAAGGAGGTCGGCCACCACATCAGTTCCGAGCACATCGCGCTGGACGCCGAGGTGCTCAAGGTCGCCGACCGACTGGGGGTGCCGCTGCCCGACCGGCCCAACGCCGAGCAGCAGAGCTGGCTCGACGAACTGAACGGGCTGCGCGGCGAGCCGTGGGACAACGCCTTCGCCGCCCGCCTGCGCGTCGCCCACGGCAAGGTCTTCAGCGTGGTGGCGGCGGTCCGTGCGGGCACCCGCAACGAGATGATCCGCGAGTTCGCCCAGCAGGCCGTGACCATCGTGATGCGGCACATGACGCTGCTGGAGAGCACCGGGCTGGTCGACTACTCCGCCCTGCCCGCGCCGCCGACCCCCGCCCCGGCCGCGGCCCGGCGCACCGGCGGCCCGCCCGCCCCGCTGATCTGGCTGATCCTGGCGGCCGCCCTGGCCGCGGGTGCGGTCACCGCGGCCCGCATCCGACACCCCCGCTGACCCGCCACGGCAGCCACGGCAGCGGCCACACCCCGGCACCCACCTCCCCCGGAAGGACATCTCCGATGCCACGCAACCACTTTCCCCGGCACCGCATGGAACCTCGCGCGATGCGATTACTGGCCGCGGTGATCGTGCTGATCGCCGCGACCGTGCTGGCCACCATCAGCCAGGTCTCGCAGGCCGCGACCGGCGACGGCGCCACACCCGCCGCCGAGGTCCCCGCGGCGCTGGCGGCGGCCGCCCGCATCCCCAACGACCAGGGCCCCGACGCCGAGTGCACCCGGCCGCGCTCGCCCGCGCGCTGCCACGCCCCGACCGGGCCGCCGGTCGCCGGCGACTTCATCGACATCCGCCAGGTCGCGCCCAACGTACGCGAGCGCCGCGCCACCCCCCAGGGCTCCGCGGGCACGTTCACCTCGCTGTGCGGACGCAACCTCAACAACCACCGCAATCCCGACAACTTCATCGTCGCGCCGGGGGTGTCCAACGGCGCGCACCACACGCACGACTACGTCGGCAACCTGTCCGCCGACGGCAACTCCACCAACGAGAGCCTCGCCGCGGCGGGCACCACCTGCCGCCGGGACGACCGGTCGACGTACTACTGGCCGGTGCTGCGCCAGCGCGGCACCGTCGGCGACGACGCGACGGCCGACGGCGGCGGCAACGACGGCAACACCGGCCGGATCCTGCGCCCGGCGTCGGTGCGGCTGGAGTTCCGCGGCAACCGGTTCGCGAAGGTCACCGCGATGCCGGACTTCATCCGGCTGATCACCGGTGACGCCAAGGCGGTCACCAACGGGCCCGCCAACGCCAAGGCGCAGTGGACCTGCACAGGTTTCACCAACCGCCGCACCACCAAGTACCCGCTGTGCCCGTCGGGCAGCCAGGTGCAGCGCGTGCTGGACTTCCCGAGCTGCTGGGACGGCGTCAACGCCGACAGCGCCAACCACCGCGCGCACGCGATCTTCCCCGCCGCCGACGGGCGCTGCCCGGAGGGCACGAAGCCGATCGCGCAACTGCGCATGACGCTGACCTACAGCGTGCCGCGCGGGCGGACGTTCGCCCTGGACACGTTCCCCGAGCAGAACCACAACCCGCTCACCGACCACGCCGACTTCGTCAACGTGATGCCGTCACAGCTGGTGACGTTCGCGACCGACTGCATCAACCGCGGCCGCCGCTGCTGACGCGGCACCGGATCGAGGGGGCACGCGACCGCATCCGCGTGCCCCCTCTCGCCGTGCTCAGGCGGGAGCCGGGGCGGTGGGCAGCAGGCCCGCGCGCGGCCAGACCCCGATCGCCAGCGCCAGCACGGTGGCACCGGCGCCCAGCAGGTACGGGGTGAGGCCCGCGCTGAGCGCGAAGGCGAACACCATGCCGAACTGCCCCGTCATGATCGCGCCGACCAGCCGGATCCCGGTGAGCGTGTAGAGCCGCCCCGGGACGCTGCGGACCCGGCGCGCGACCGGCCCCGCTGCCAGGTAGATCGCCCCGCCCAGCACGGCGCTGCCCAGGAAGGCGGGCAGCACGGCGGCGCTCCAGCCCAGGTCCGCGGTCACGGCCAGGCTCATCGTCAGGGTGAAGAACGCGTACGTGAAGAAGAAGAAACCCACCACGGCGCGCAGGATGGTCACGTGGGTGCGCAGGGCAGGATCGATAGGGGGCATGAGCGGGCAGTTTAGGGGGTACGCGCCGCACCCGCGTACCCCCCGACCGGTCCGCTTGGGCCCGGACCGGTGTGCCCGCGCCGCCGCCACCCCCTGGCGGCGGCGCGGGCCGGAGACGTCACCCGATGGTGCAGGTGGCGCCGTTGACGGTGAACGCCGCCGGCCGCGGGTTGCTGCCGGTGTGGGTGGCGTTGAAGCCGAACGAGGTGGACGCCCCGGGGGCGAGCGTTCCGTTGTAGCTCTCGTTGGTGATCGTGACGTCGGCCCCGGTCTGGGTGAACTTCGACGACCAGGACTGGTTGATCTGCTGCCCGGCGGTGAACGAGAACCGCAGCGTCCAGCCGTTCATCGTGGCCGTGCCGGTGTTCTTGACGGTCACGTTGCCGGTGAAGCCGCTGCCCCAGTCGTTGCTGCCGTACGTCACCTGGCAGCTGCCCGCCGGGTTGTTCGGCAGGGTCGTGACCGACACGGCGCCCGACGCCGTCGAGGCGTTGCCCGCCGCGTCGGCCGCGACCACGTAGAACTGGTACGCCGTGGCGGCGGTCAGGCCGCTTACCGCGTACGTGGTCCCGGTGACCGTGGCCAGCAGCGCGTCGGTCGTACCGGCCTCGCGGTAGACCCGGTAGCCGGTGACGCCGACGTTGTCGGTCGAGCCGGTCCAGGTCAGGGTGAGGCCGCTCGAGGTCACCGAGGAGGCCACCGGCGTGCCGGGCGTGCTCGGCGGCGTGGTGTCGACCGGGTCGGCGATCAGCGTGGTGAAGGTCGCCGGGGTCGAGGCGGCCGAGCGGTTGCCCGCGCCGTCCCGGGCCATGACGTAGTAGGTGTAGGACGTGTTCGGGGTGAGGCCGGTCAGCGACAGCGTCGCCGCCGTCGGCGAGCCGACGAGCACGTCGGTCGTGCCCGCCTCCCGGTAGACGTCGTAGCCGGCCAGGCCGCTGCCGCCGGTGTCGGACGAGCCCGCCCAGGCCAGCGTCATGCCGGTGGTCGTGACGCCGGACGCTCTCGGCGTGCCGGGCACGCTGGGCGCGGCGGTGTCGGGCGTGGTGCTGGGCTCGTTGCCCCAGATTCGCACGCCGCCGTGGTACAGCGGCACGCCCGGGTTGACACCTGCGGTGGCCAGGTACGACGGGTCGTTGGCGGTACTCCAGGTGCCGCCCTCGCCGACGCCGACCTTGAACTGCACCTCCATCCGGTGCTGCGACTGCCCGGCGGGCGCGATGGGGTAGCCGGTGCAGTCGACCTCGACGTACCAGAGGTTGCCCTGGGCCTGCTTCGCCGTGGACGGCGACGGGCAGCCCTGGGTGTAGCCGGCGGTCACCACGACCGCGCTGGCGTCGTCACGGGTGAAGTAGTAGCGGAACTTCGCCGTGGTCAGGGCGCGGGCCGGGAACGCGGACTTGTTGTAGACGATCGCCTTGACGCGGGTCTCGCGGGCGTCGGCGACCAGCGTCGTCTCGACCGTCATCTCGTCCATGTCCGGGGCCTGCACGCCGGGGAACCCGGCCAGCGGGGTGCCGCCGTACTCCTGGGCCAGCCGGGCCAGCGACGAGGTGAGACCGGCGTTGTAGTCGGTGGCGACCTCGTTCATGACGTAGTCGTTGCGCTGGTCCTGATACGCGTCGTCGGGCGAGGACGGGCCGCCGACCAGTGCCCCGTACAGCACGTGCCGGGTCTCGGTGGGCACGGTCATGCTGTCCCACCACGAGCCGTGCGCGGTGCGGTGGTGCGGGTTCTTCGGTGAGTTGTTCCCGAAACCGATCATGTAAGAGGAGTTGCGCGGGTTGTCGCCGAGCGCGTAGTTGATCTGCCGGACCGCGAAGTCGTGGTAGCGGGCCTTGCGCACGGTGTCGGTCGTCTTGTCGCTGTACACCAGCGCGGCGAACGAGGTGTTCGCGGCGTAGCGCAGCGCGCCCCAGCTGTCGAGCACGGCCATGCCGCCGGGCGAGGTGCGGATCTTCTCGCCGTTGACGCCGACGGTCCAGTAGTCGAGCCAGCGGTTGGCGTCGTCGACGTACCTCTGCTTGCCGGTCAGGTTCGCCAGCAGCACGTACGCGCCGAACTGCTTGTTGTCCCAGGCGAGGGTCCACTTGTACGAGCGGGTGGTGGTCTGCGGCTCGGTGCCCAGGCTGTCGTACGCCGCCTCGGCCTTGGCCAGGTAGGACGCGTCGCCGGTGGCCCGGTAGAGCCAGATCCCGCCCCACACCAGCTCGTCGGTGTAGCCGCTCCACGACTTGTAGAAGTTCGTCGCGTCGGTGATGCACGAGTGGTAGGTCTGGCGCACCGTGTCGGCGAACGTGTAGAGCTGCTTGGCGTGCGTGACCAGGGTGTCGGCGTACGTCGGGTCGGTGGGCCGGAACACCATCGACGAGGCGGCCATCGCGGCGGCGGTCTCCCCGGCGAGGTCGGCCCCGCCGCAGGTCGCGTCGATCTTGTAGGCGGGCCGCGCCATCGGCATCACCTCGGCCGGGCCCCACCACTTGTGGTCGTCGTCGCCCTTGCCGACCTGTCCGTAGAGGACGTTGGCCGACGGGTGCGCCTTGATGAAGTAGTCGTTGGGCACCCGCAGGTTGTTGAGCAGCTGGGTGAGCTGCCCGGAGGCGGCGTAACCGGCCCGGTACTCGACCGCTCCCCAGGCCAGCATGGTCGTGGTGAACGCCATCGGGAAGCCGAACTTGACGTGGTCACCGGCGTCGAACCAGCCGCCGGTGAGGTTCAGGCCGACGTCGGCGCCGTCGTTCATGGCGGAGTCGCCGCGCCAGGACACCCGGCTCCAGGCGGGCTTGGGACCGGCGATCTGCGCCTCGTAGAAGTACAGCGACTTCTGCAGCGCCTCGCCGTAGTTGAAGGTCGGCGCGGCGGCGGCCGGGCCGGGAGTGACCACGACGGCGAAACTCGCCGCGGTCAGCGCCGCGGCGGCGGTGGCCGCCAGCCGGCGTCGCCAGAGTGGTCGTGCGTCGGGCATGGCAGGACTCCTCGTACGTGGAGCCGGACCTGGGCGCGACGCGACGGGACTACGCGGGAGGCGGACGTGGGCGCGTCCACTCCCGCCCGACGCGGCGGCCAGGCACGGTAGGTGATCGGGTGTCAGTCGACGGGAGCGCTCCCACAACTGCGGACCAATGTAGCCGGATGTAACGCGCATGTGAAGCGTCAGTGAGCAGCCGATATCCGATGATCTATCGCGCACCCTGCCGAGTGGGCCCTTGCGGTGATCCGAGACGGCACCGGCGGTGGCAGCGCTCCCACGTCAGCGGCCGTCGACGGTGGAACTTTCAGCGCGCGGGGATCACGGCCGGGGGCGCAGCCGGAACTCGTTGCCCTCGGGATCGGCGAGCAGGGTCCACGGCGTGCTCGGCGTCGGCGCGGGCACGTGGCGCGCGCCCATGTCCATCAGGCGCTCGATGTCCGCCGTGAGATCGTCGCAGTCCAGCTCGACCTGCAGCCGGTTGCGGCCCACCTTCGCGGCGGGCGCCTGCACGAACAGCATGCCCGGATAGGTCGCCTGGTCGGGCGCGATCGCCACCGCGTCGGGCCGCTCCTCCAGGATCTGGAAGTGGAGGACCTCAGCCCACCAGCGAGCCAGCCGCGCCGGATCCCCGGCGTCCACTGCGGTGCCATGCCAGCGCAGCCCCATCGCCGCCTCCTGCCAGATTGGACAGAGTGCCGAAAGCGTACGCCGCCGTCTTCCCGTCTGCCACCACTCGTAAACCCGGAGGTAAGGAAGGGCACCTTCCACAACGCATAGCGAGTGGAAGGTGCCCTTCCTTACTCAGAGGCGGGCGCGGCCAGCTTCGAGGCGGGCCACGGGGACGCGGAACGGGGAGCAGGACACGTAGTCCAGGCCGACCTCGTCGAAGAAGCGCACCGACTCCGGGTCGCCGCCGTGCTCGCCGCAGACACCGATCTTCAGGTCCGGGCGGACCTGGCGGCCCTCCTGCACGGCGATCCGGACCAGGCGGCCGATGCCGTCGCGGTCCAGCGTCTCGAACGGCGACACCCCGAACACCCCCAGCTCCAGGTATCGGCTGAAGAACGAGCCCTCCACGTCGTCGCGCGAGAAGCCCCAGCCCATCTGGGTCAGGTCGTTGGTGCCGAAGGAGAAGAAGTCGGCCGCCTCGGCGATCTGTCCCGCCGTCAGGGCGGCCCGGGGCACCTCGATCATCGTGCCGATCGGGGTGCCGGTCATGCCCTCCTCGGCGAGGATGCGCTCGGCGTCGGCGCGTACCGCCTCCAGCTCCTGGACCGCGCCCACCAGCGGCACCATGATCTCCGGCCGGGCCTCGCCGCCCTCGGCGCGGACCTTGGCCGCCGCCTGCGCGATGGCCCGCACCTGCATGCCGAACAGACCCGGAATGACCAGCCCGAGGCGTACGCCGCGCAGCCCCAGCATCGGGTTCTGCTCGTGCATCCGGTGCACCGCGGCCAGCAGCGCCTCCCGGTGCGGATCGGGGTGCTCGGCCGTGGCGACCTCGACGGCCAGTTCCTCCAGCGGCGGCAGGAACTCGTGCAGCGGCGGGTCGATCAGCCGGATGGTGACCGGCAGCCCGCCCATCGCCCGGAAGATCTCCGCGAAGTCGTCGCGCTGCAACGGCAGCAGGGCGTCGAGGGCCCGCTGCTGCTCGTCCTCGCCGTCGGCCAGGATGAGCCGCTCGACCATGGTGCGACGCTCGCCCAGGAACATGTGCTCGGTGCGGCACAGGCCGATGCCCTGCGCCCCGAAGCGGCGGGCCCGCGCGGCGTCGGCGCCGGTGTCGGCGTTGGTGCGGATGGCCATCCGCCGCCGCAGGTCGGCGTGCTCCAGCATCCGGTGTACGGCGGCGACCAGGGTGTCGGCGTCGGCGGGCAGGTCGCCGTCGAAGTAGCGCACCACCGGGCTGGGCTTGACCGGCACCTCGCCGAGGTAGATCGCCCCGGTGGTGCCGTCGATCGAGATCAGGTCGCCCTCGGACACGGTCACGTCGCCGACGGCGAAGCGCTTGCCCGCGAGGTCCACCTCGACCGACTCCGCACCGCACACGCAGGTCTTGCCCATGCCCCGGGCGACCACGGCGGCGTGCGAGGTCTTGCCCCCGCGGCTGGTCAGGATGCCCTGCGCGGCGATCATGCCGGGCAGGTCGTCGGGGTTGGTCTCCCGGCGCACCAGGATGACCTTCTCCCCCCGCGCGGCCTGCTCGGCGGCCTGCTCGCTGTCGAACACCACGTGACCGACCGCCGCACCGGGCGAGGCCGCGATGCCCTTGGCGATCGGCTTGTCGACGGCCGTCTCGTCGAACGTCGGGAACATCAGCTGGGCCAGCCGCGCCCCGCTCTGGCGGCGCAGGGCCTCGTCAAGGTCGATCATGCCCTCGTCGACGAGCTGCGACGCGATGATGAACGCCGCCGCCGCGGTGCGCTTGCCGACGCGGGTCTGCAGCATCCACAGTTTCCCGGCCTCGATGGTGAACTCGATGTCGCACAGGTCGCGGTAGTGGCCTTCGAGCGTGGACATGATGCCCATCAGCTCGTCGAAGGACTTCTTGTCCAGCTGCTCCAGCTCGTGCAGGCCGACCGTGTTGCGGATGCCGGCCACCACGTCCTCGCCCTGGGCGTTGGCCAGGTAGTCGCCGTACACGCCGCGGGCGCCGGTGGCCGGGTCGCGGGTGAAGGCGACGCCGGTGCCCGAGTCCGGGCCGAGGTTGCCGAAGACCATGGCCACGATGTTGACCGCGGTGCCCAGGTCGGCCGGGATGCGCTCCTGGCGGCGGTAGAGCACGGCCCGCTCGGCGTTCCAGGAGTCGAAGACGGCGTTGACGGCGAGCTTCAGCTGCTCGCGCGGGTCCTGCGGGAACTCGCGGCCGGTGTGCTCGGCGAAGATCGTCTTGAAGGTGCCGACCAGCGTACGCAGTTCGGCGGCGTCCAGGTCGATGTCGGCGCGCTCGCCCTTGACCTCGTCCATGGCGTGCTCGAACGCGTCGCCGGGCACGTCGCAGACGGTCTTGCCGAACATCTGGATGAGCCGGCGGTACGAGTCCCACGCGAAACGCTCGTTGCCGCTGCGCGCGGCCAGGCCGTGCACGCTGGCGTCGGTCAGCCCGACGTTGAGCACCGTCTCCATCATGCCGGGCATGGAGAACTTCGCTCCCGAGCGCACGGAGACCAGCAGCGGGTCGGCGGGTTCGCCGAGGCGGCGGCCCATCTTCTGCTCCAGCGCGGTCAGGTGCGCCCCGACCTGCCCGGCCAGTTCGGCGGGCGGGCGGCCCTCGGCCAGGTACTCCCGGCAGGCCTCGGTCGTGATGGTGAAGCCGGGCGGCACGGGCAGCCCGATCCGCACCATCTCGGCGAGGTTCGCGCCCTTGCCGCCGAGCAGATCCTTGAGGTCCTTGTTCCCCTCGGCGAAGTCGTACACGTACTTCGTCATTGCGACCTCCCGCGTAGTGACCTCGACAACCAGTCTTGCGTGGGAACTTAACGGCCGCTCAGGGAATTTAGGAGGAGCTGGTGACGTATGGCACAGGTATCGACAGTTGTGCCGTTCGCACGGTTTTCGGGGAGCGTTCCCACGCGCACTACCGCGCATTACCGCCCCGTTGGTGGGACGTTCGGCGGGACCGGACGGGACCGCCGAAACGGACATCGATTGCTAACGTTCGACCCATGCATCCGTTCGGTCCTGAAGCGACGTCCGCCCCCCATCCGGTCTACGCACGGCTGCGCGAGGAGGCCCCGGTCCACGAGATCCAGCTGACCCCGACCTTCACGGCCTGGCTGGTCACCCGATACGACGATGCCCGCCGCGCCCTCAACGACCCCCGTCTGAGCAAGAACATCGCCGGGACGCCGATCCGCACCGGCAGCGGCTGGCCGGTCGAGCTGCGCGCCGCGATGGACTCGCACATGCTCAGCAACGACCCGCCCGAGCACACCCGGCTGCGCCGCCTGGTCTCCTCGGTGTTCACCGCGCGCCGCATCGCCGAGCTGCGCCCCGACGTGCAGCGCATCTCCGACGAGCTGCTCGACGGCTTCGCCGGGCGCGACGAGGTCGACCTGATCGGCGAGTACGCCTTCCCGCTCCCGTTGCAGGTCATCTGCGAGCTGCTCGGGGTGCCGATGGACGACCGGGACACCTTCCGGCGGTGGTCGAACACCATCATCGCCAGCGCGATGGCGCAGGGCGACGCGCTGGCGGCCGCGACCTCGATGACCGCGTACGTGCGCGAGCTGGTCGAGCGCAAGCGGGCCGAGCCGGACGCCGCGCTGCTGTCCGCGCTCGTGTCGGCGGCCGACGAGGGTGACCGGCTGACCGAGGACGAGCTGACCTCACTGGTCTTCCTGCTGCTCCTGGCCGGGCACGAGACCACGGTCAACCTCATCGGCAACGGCGTCTACCTGCTGCTGAGCCACCCGGAGCAGCTGGCGCGGCTGCGCGCGGACCGCACGCTGCTCCCGCCCGCGATCGAGGAGTTCCTGCGCTACGAGAGCCCGGTGAAGACCTCGACGTTCCGGATCGCCACCGAGCCGGTGGAGTTCGGCGGAGTGGCCGTGCCGGCGGGCGCGATCGTGATGGTCAGCCTGCTGTCGGCCAACCACGACCCGCAGGTCTTCGCCGACCCGGAGCGCTTCGACCCGGCACGGAACGACAACCAGCACCTGGCGTTCGGTCATGGCATCCACTACTGCCTGGGCGCGCCGCTGGCCCGGCTGGAGGGCGAGATCGCCTTCAGCGGCCTGCTGGACCGTTTCCCGAAGCTGCGCGCTACGCAGCCGCTCGAGGAGCTGATGTGGCGTCCCGGAGCGCTCCTACGTGGCCTCGATCGGCTTCCCGTCACGCTGAGCTGAAATTTCCCCCAAGATCAATGCTTCATTTGGTGCCGATTTGGGCGTTCAAGTGGAGCTTTGATGGCATATCAAGCCGCACCCCTGAGGTGATCCCGCAAGGGAAAATGACAGCAATTCGGACACCCTGTGATGCAGATCACAGTCTCCCAAGACGTGATGAACCGTCAAGTAAGCCCCTAGAAGGGGAGGAAAGTTCACCCATCAGGACGGATGATTCCTGAGCGCGGTGGTGAGTCCAGTCACTGAGCAGGCAGTATGGGCGCTCCCGAATCAAAGGTGATGACGGAAAGGCCCCCAACCCCCGTGACTTACTTCAGACGTGGCAAGCACAGCGTCCCCGGCACCCTCGACAAGAGCCGCGACCGCCTCGCCCAGACCGGCGGAATGGTTCGCGGAGGCCTGGCCCGGCACTCCCGCCAGGCACTGGCCGTCACCGCACTCGCGGGTGTCAGCGCATTCGGCCTGATCAGCGGCGCTGCCAACGCCAGCGACAACGACCCGGCCCCGGTGGACGCCGCCAAGGCGATCACCAGTGTGTCGTCCTTCGACGCGCTCGCCGAGCGGCAGGCCGTCGCCGACGACGCGTCCCGCGCGCAGCGCTCCACCCCGGTGGAGACGACCACCACCAAGCCGGCCACCACCAAGCCGGTCACCACCCCGCCGAAGAAGCCCGTCGCCGCGCCGAAGCCGGCCAAGGCCGCGCCGAAGCCCCCCGCCGCCGCACCCCGCCCGGCGTGGCTGATCCCGATGAAGGGCGCCCAGGTGACGTCCTGCTTCGGTCAGCGCTGGGGCGTGCTGCACGCCGGCATCGACTTCGCCATGCCGAACGGCACCCCGATCCGCGCCGTCGGCGCCGGCACCGTGGTCAGCGCCGGATGGGCGTACAGCGGATACGGCATCTCGGTCGTGGTCGACCACCACAACGGCTACCTCACCCACTACGCGCACATGTCGCAGGACAAGGTGTCGGTCGGCGACGAGGTCAAGGCCGGCGACATCCTCGGCCTGGAAGGCTCCACCGGCGACTCGACCGGCCCGCACCTGCACTTCGAGGTGCACAAGGGCATGTGGAACCAGATCAACCCGGCCGGCTGGCTGGCCGACCGCGGGATCCAGACCTCCTGCTGAACCACCCATCCCCATACCCCCATCCCTCCCCCGACGAGTGGCCCGGATCAGCGCTGATCCGGGCCACTCGCCTGTCCGGGACACCCCACCGCCCGCCCCGCCGCCCCGCCCGCCCCGTCCGGCCCCACCGGCGCCATGATCGCCGTTTGAGGTCAGAACCTCGGGTCCCACCGCAGATTTCGACCGGAAACGGCGATCTTCGCGGGCGGCGCGGGCGCCGCGGACGGGGCGGAGCGGGCGGGGCGGGGCGGGGTGGACGGGCTGGGGATCGGCTGAGAATTCGCGAACTGGGACATATGCGGAATACGTGAGTTATACGATCACTCGTATTCACCTATCCCGTGCCGACGCGCCCGGCGAGCCGGCCGTGAAGGAGGTTCGCATGTCCCGGCGCCTGGCAGTCGCCATCACCACCGCACTCCTGGTCGCCGTCGGCGCGACCGCCTGCGAGAGCGGCAACTCCGGCGGCTCGGCGAGCGGCGGCAAGATCGCACTGCTGCTGCCCGAGTCGCAGACCACCCGGTACGAGCAGCACGACCGGCCGCTGTTCGAAGCCAAGGTCAAGGAGCTGTGCGCGGACTGCGAGATCATCTACAGCAACGCCCAGCAGGACCAGAGCCGCCAGCAGCAGCAGGCCGAGGCAGCGCTCAACAACGGCGCGCAGGTGCTGGTGCTCGACCCCGTCGACGGGGCCGCGGCGGCGACCATCGTGTCGCTGGCGAAGTCGAAGAACGTGCCGGTGATCTCGTACGACCGGCTCATCCAGAACGCGCCGGTCGACTACTACATCTCGTTCGACAACGAGCGCGTCGGCCAACTGCAGGGGGAGACCCTGGTCAACCGGCTCAAGGAGCTGGGCAAGACGTCCGGCGACATCGTGATGATCAACGGTTCGCCGACGGACAACAACGCGAAGCTGTTCAACAAGGGCGCGCACTCGGCGCTGGACACGTCCGGCTTCAAGACCGTGCCGACGCCCGACTACTTCACCCCGGAGTGGAAGCCCGAGAACGCCCAGAAGTTCATGGAGGGCCAGATCGCGCAGCTCGGCAAGGACGGGTTCGTCGGGGTGTACGCCGCCAACGACGGCACCGCCGGCGGCGCGATCTCGGCGATGCGGGCCGCGGGCATCACGCCCGTTCCGCCGACGACGGGGCAGGACGCCGAGCTCGCCGCGATCCAGCGCATCGTCGGCGGCGACCAGTACATGACCGTCTACAAGGCATTCAAGCCCGAGGCCGACCAGGCCGCCCAGCTGGCGGTCGCGCTGCTCAAGGGCGAGAAGCCGAGCACCGACCGGACCGTGAACAACGGCGCGGTCGACGTGCCGTCGTTCCTGCTCGAACCGCAGGCGGTCACCCAGCAGAACGTCAAGGACACGGTGGTCGCCGACAAGCTCTACACGGTAGAGCAGATCTGCACCTCGGCGTACGCCACCGCCTGCAAAGCCGCGGGCCTGACCTGATCCAAGCCTGACAACCGTTAAGAAGGGCACCTTCCTCTACACATGGCGCGGTGAAGGTGCCCTTCCTTTTTCCAGGGGGTGGGCGATGGGCGGGGCGAGGGAGCCGATCCTGTCGATGCGCGGGATCAGCAAGCGGTTCGGCGCGGTGCAGGCGCTGAGCGAGGTGGATCTCGACGTGTACGCGGGCGAGGTCGTCGCGCTCGTCGGGGACAACGGGGCGGGCAAGTCGACGCTGGTCAAGGCGATCTGCGGGGTGAGTCCGCCGGATACGGGAATCGTCACGTTCGCGGGGCGGCAGGTGCGGGTCGACTCGCCGCACGCGGCTCAGGAGCTGGGGATCGCCACCGTCTTCCAGGATCTGGCGCTGTGCGACAACCTGGACGTGGTCAACAACCTGTTCCTGGGCCGGGAGCTGCGGCGGGGCGCGTCGCTCGACGAGGTCGAGATGGAGCGGCGCAGCGGCAAGCTGCTGCGCGAGCTGGCCGCCCGGATCCCCAGCGTGCGGCTGCCGGTGGCGGCGCTGTCCGGCGGGCAGCGGCAGACCGTGGCGATCTCCCGTTCGCTGCTCGGCGATCCGAAGGTGGTGCTGCTCGACGAGCCCACCGCCGCGCTGGGCGTCGCGCAGACCGCGCAGGTGCTCAATCTCATCGAGCGGCTGCGCGACCGGGGTCTGGGCGTGGTGCTGATCAGCCACAACATGGTCGACGTACGGGCGGTCGCGGACCGGGTGGTGGTGCTGCGGCTCGGCCGCACCAACGGCGAGTTCCGCATCCACGAGGTCACCAACGAGCAGATCATCGCGGCGATCACCGGCGCGACCCAGAACGTGGTCTCCGAGCGGGTGGCCCGGCTGCGCGAGCAGTCCGCCGGCGACGACCCGCTGGCGGCCGGCTCGGCGGAGGGTGCCTGATGACCGATCCCGTGACCGGACCGGCGGTGCCCCCGCCGACCCCGGCGACCGAGCTGAGCAGCCCTAAGGAGGCGGTCGGCGGGTGGCTGCAGACGCTGCGCACCGGCGACATCGGCTCGCTGCCGATCATCATCGGGCTGATCCTGATCGTGATCGTGTTCCAGAGTCTCAACCCGACCTTCCTCAACGCGTTCAACCTGGTCAACCTGTGCCTGCAGATCGCCGCGCTGGGCATCATGGCCACCGGCATCACGCTCGTGCTGATGCTCGGCGAGATCGACCTGTCCATCGGCTCGGTGAGCGGCCTGGCCGCTGCCGTGCTGCTGGTCACCCACGTGAACCACGGGTACGCGCCGCTGCTGGCGGTGCTGGTCGCGGTGCTCGTCGGCACGCTGGTCGGCACGATCCAGGGCTCCATCTTCGCCAAGATCGGCGTGCCGTCGTTCATCGTGACGCTGGCGGGCCTGCTCATCTGGCAGGGCGTACAGCTGCGGGTGCTCGGCGAGCAGGGCACCATCAACCTGCCCCCGACCGGCACGCTGGTGCGCTGGGCGCAGTTCTCGTTCGTGCCGCAATGGCTGGCGATCACCCTGGCCGCCCTGGCGCCGCTGCTCTACCTGCTGCTCAGCCTGCTGACCCGGCGTCGGCGGGCCGCCGCGGAGCTGCCCGTGACGCCGCTGTGGCTGCCGATCGCGGTCGCCGTGATCCTGCTCGTGCTGCTCCAGCTCGTCGTCGCGAAGCTCCACCTCGACCGCGGTGTGCCGTGGACCTTCGTGTTCATGGTGCTGGTGGTGGTCTTCTTCGACTGGCTGCTGCGGCGCACCGCGTACGGCCGAAAGATCTTCGCGGTGGGCGGCAACATCGAGGCGGCCCGCCGCTCCGGCATCAACGTCGACGCCATCCGGATCTCGGTGTTCGCGCTGTGCAGCACGCTCGCCGCGGTCAGCGGGGTGGTGGCCGCGATGCGGCTCGGCTTCGCCAACCAGCAGTCCGGCAGCGGCGAAACGCTGATCAACGCGATCGCCGCGGCCGTCATCGGCGGCACGAGCCTGTTCGGCGGCCGTACCCGCCGCTACGCCCCGCTGCTGGGCGCGCTGGTCATCGGTGCGATCGCCAACGGCCTCGAACTGCTGAGCCTGTCCTCCGACGTACGCCTCATCGTCACCGGCACCGTCCTGCTGGCCGCCGTGGTCATCGACGCCCTGGTGCAGCGTTCCCGCACCTCACACGGGCGCTGACCCCGGTCAGCCCTGGACCGCGGGGTTCAGGTCGGGCGGGGTGTCGCGGCGGGGGTCGCTCTCGGACTCCGTCTGGGCGACGAGGTCGTCGGGGGCGGGGCGGGCCGGGAGTTCGCCGAACCTGACGTGGCGCAGGAACGCCGACTCCTCGTCGGTGAACTTCTCGCCCGAGTACCGCTCGTCGGTCATGCTGGCTCCCTGGTGGTGTCGAACAGGCAGACCGCCGCGGTGGCGTCGTCGCTGACCTTCTGGCGGGGCCAGCGGGCCCGGTCGGGGTCGTCGCGCTCGGCGGCGCGGGTCGCCGCGATGATGCCCGCCGGGCCCTCGCGGTAGCCGAGATCAAGGTAACCGCGCCAGTCCAGCAGACCGTAGTCGGTGACGAGCAGGGCCGCGCCGTCGGAGGCGAGGATCGCGCCGCGTACGCCGGAGACGGTGCCGGTCAGGGCGTGTGCGGCGGCTTCGGGTTCGGTGCGGGCGATCCAGTAGCCGCCGGTCGTGTTGCGCTGGGACTGCTGGTCGGCGATGAACCGGGTCAGGTCGTCGCGGGTGCCGCGCTCGGCCGCCGCGGCCAGGTCGGGCGTGGCCAGCGCCTTCCAGGAGTCGTCGAGGACGGCGACGGGGCCGTCCGGGGTGTCCAGCACCGCCGGGGAGTCGGCCAGCACCAGATACTCCGCGCCCTGCGCCGTCTGCCGCAGGATGGACACGGTCGAACCGGGCGAGCCCGGGTGCCGCAGGTCGCAGCGCGGGTGCTCGGTCGCCACCTCCTCGATGGCCAATGCCAGGCCGTCCACCAGGGACGCCGGTCCGTCCAGGCGGCGCAGCAGCCGCGCGCCGAGCCGGGCGACATACCAGGCGGTGCCGTGTACGCAGCCGGTCTGCGGGCTCTCGGTCAGCCCGTCGAGGACCACCGCGAGCCGGGGATGCGCCCCTGCCCAGTCAAGATTGACCCCGCTCGGCGTGGCTGCCTCTCCGGCGATGCTGACCCGCATGTCGCTCTCCGCTCCCGGCCGCCAGGTCGCCGCCGCGACTCCACCCTTCCATGATCGGCATACGGCGGCACACCGGGTGTCACCTCCGCCCCCACCCCCGGCGCAACTCTTAAGGAGTCGCGCCCTCGGGACCCTCCTGACGCCGCGACTCTTTAAGAGTTGCGGCGGGGGTGGGGTCGGGGGTGGGGTGGGGTGGGGTGGGTCAGCGGATGAAGCCGCGTTGGCGGGCCTCGGCGGTGGCGGCGGTGCGGTTGTCGACGCCGAGTTTGGCGAATACCTGGACCAGGTGGGACTTGACGGTGGCTTCGCTGATGAACAGTGCGCGGGCTATCGCGGAGTTGGAGTGGCCGCTCGCGACCAGCTGCAGCACCTGGGTTTCGCGGGGGGTCAGGCTGGTGCCCGGGGCGCGTTCGCGTGACACCAGGCGGGTGGCCACTGACGGGGCCAGCACCGTCTGGCCGGCCGCCGCCGAGCGCAGCGCCCGCAGCAGGTCGGCCGGTTCGGCATCCTTGAGCAGGTAGCCGATCGCGCCGGCCTCGATCGCCCGCAGGATGTCGGCGTCACTGTCGTACGTGGTCAGGATCAGCACGCGGGGCGGGTCGGGCAGCGCTCGCACCTGTGCGGTGGCCGCCGCGCCGTCGATGCCGGGGCCCAGCTGCAGGTCCATCAGCACCACGTCGGGGCGCAGCTCGCGGGCCAGGCGCACCGCGTCGTCGCCGCCGGCCGCCTCGCCGACCACCCGGAGCCCGGGATCGGCCTCCAGGGTCGCCCGTAGCCCGGTTCGCACGATGGGGTGGTCGTCCACCAGCAACACACTGATCACGACAGGGCCTGGCTCGTGACCGTCGACGATGCGCCGGGTACAGGGGCGGCCATGGTCGCGTCAACGGGCACGGCAGCGGCAGCGGAGATCGGTGACGTGTCGGCCGGGTCGCGCGGGGGCGGCAGGGGGACGGTGGCGCTGATCGCGGTGCCCTCGCCGGGGGTCGACTCCACCACGAGCACGCCGCCTACCTCGGCGAGGCGGCTGCTCATCGCGGACAGGCCGAGGCCGGTGCCGGAGGACGGCGACGCGGCCGGGTCGCGGGGGTCGAAGCCGACGCCGTCGTCGGCGACGTCGACGCGTACGGCCGCGGGCTGGAAGGCGAGGGTGACCACGACGGTGGCCGCGCGGGCGTGCGCGCGTACGTTGGCCAGCGCGGCCTGGGTGACCCGCAGCAGCGCGACCGCGACCGGGGTCGGCAGCGGGCCGTGCTCGCCGTCGGCGACGAAGCGGGCGTCGACGCCGAAGTGCCGGGCGTCGGCGACGGCCCGTTCCAGGGCCTCGGGCAGCGAGCGGCCGGTCAGCTCGGCCGGGGCGAGTGCCCGCACCAGCCGCCGGGTGTCCTCCAGCGCGCCCCGCGCCGCGTGTTCGGCTATCTCCAGCGGCGGGCCGGGATCGGCGGCGTCGCGGGCGGAGCGCAGCAGCAGGATGATGCTGGACAGGTTCTGCGCGACGGTGTCGTGGATCTCGCGGGCGAGCCGTTCACGCTCGGCGAGGATGCCTTCGCGGCGTTCGGTCGCGGCGAGCCGTTCCTGGGCCTGGGTCAGCTCCTTGACCAGCGCGGCACGGGCTTCGCTCTCGCGGCGCAGCCGCCGGTAGACCGCCGTGATCACGATCGCGACGGCGGCTCCGAGGACGGGCCCGAGGACGGTGCCGGAGTCCAGCCCGCCGCGGTGCGCGCCCGCGGCGGCGACCGCGATCGCGGTCAGCGCGGCCGTGCCGGGCAGTCCGGCGCGCGGGGGCAGCAGTTGCAGGCAGAGCAGGTACAGCGCGAACGCGAGCCAGACGAAGGACAGTGACAGCGCGAGCAGCGCGGTCCAGCCGACCGTCAGCACGATCAGCCACAGCAGGGCCATGCGGACTCCGGCGGCGCGGCGCGACAGCGCCATGCCCACGGCGTACCAGACGGCCACTGCGAGGGTCGTGAGCAGCACCGCCGCTCGGTCGACGCCGTCGGCCCATGCTTCACCGGCGCCGATCGCCAGCAGCGCGGCGAAGAGCACGTGCTCGGCGCGGCGCAGCAGCGTCAGCGCGTCCTGCCCGCGTCCCGCCCTGCTCATGGCGTCAGAGCGTAGCCGCAGTGCGGCGGGGTTCGCCGCGGCCGCCAGGGGCTGCGGCCGCGGAGGGCCGGGGCGCGGCGCATGGCCGCACCCCGGTTCACTTCAACAGGTCAGGCGATGACGCCGTCGACCTCACGCTGGGCAACCTCGCGCTTGGCAACCTCACGCTTGGCAACCTCCTTCTTTGCAACCTCCATGATCACACCTCCTCCTCGGATCTTGAAGGGCGCGGCACAGCACGCTCCGATGTCTGCATGGTCTGGCACCGGAGCGCACTAGTGACGCGTTAGGGACTGTAGCGATAGTTGCCTCAGCAGTGAAGTCCCTCAATATTGATCTTCTGAAAACTCGTTGTGAACTGTCCCAATAGGCGGCAATGAGTGTCGCGGTGCCGACACATCACGGGGTTCTTCCATTGAAAACAGTACCTAAATCACTCTTACGACAATCACTTCCTAAAGATCTCTGGGTATTGTGCGGCGTCGATCGGCTCCTTTAGCGTGGGCTGCGGACGGGTACGAAGCTGTGGAGGTCCGTTGCCGATCCTGTGCACCGACGACTACCGCGCCCTCGCCCGGCCACGGCTGCCCGCCGACGTCTGGGACTACATCGACGGCGGCAGCGGCGCGGAACTCACCCTCGACGCCAACCGCCGCCTGTTCGACCGCACCGAGCTGCGCCCCCGGGTGCTCGTCGACGTCTCGGTCTGCGACACGGCCGGCAAGCTGCTCGGCGCCCCGCTGGCCACACCGGTCGGCATCGCGCCGACGGCGTACCACCGGCTGGCCCATCCCGACGGCGAGGTCGCCACGGCACGCGGCGCGGGCCCGGCGGGCGCGCTGTTCGTGGTGAGCATCTTCGCCAGCCGCAGCCTGGAGGACATCGCCGCGGCGGCGACCGGCCCCCTGTGGCTGCAGCTGTACTGGCTGCGCCGCCGCGCCGCACTCGCCGAACTGGCCCGCCGCGCCCGCGACGCCGGCTACCGCGCGCTGGTGCTCACCGTCGACGCGCCGCGCATCGGCCAGCGACTGCGCGACGCCCGCAACGGCTTCGCGGTCGACCCCGGGGTGCGCGCGGTGAACCTCGACGACGCGATCATGGCAAGCTCGCACGAGCACCGCGAAGGCGCGTCCGCCATCGCCACGCACGCGGCGCAGGCCTTCGACCAGACCGTGACCTGGGCCGACCTGGCCTGGCTGCGCGGGCTCACCGACCTGCCGCTGGTGCTCAAGGGCGTGCTGACCGCCGAGGACGCCGACCGCGCGCTCGAACACGGCGTCGACGCGATCATCGTGTCCAACCACGGCGGACGGCAGCTCGACGGCGCGGTGCCCGCGCTGCGCGCGCTGCCCGAGGTGGTCGCGGCGGTAGCGGGCCGCTGCCCGGTGCTGCTCGACGGGGGCGTACGCCACGGCCGCGACGTCTTCGTCGCCCTGGCCCTGGGCGCGAGCGCGGTGCTCGTCGGCCGCCCGGCACTGTGGGCGCTGGCGGCCGACGGCGCGGACGGCGTAAACGGCCTGCTGACCATGCTCACCGGCGAGCTGGAACACACGATGGCGCTGGCCGGGCGACCGCGGCTGGGCGATCTCGGCCGCGACGCGGTGCTGCTGCCCGACCGGCGCGACGGCTGAACGGAGCACGTGGTCATGGTGAAGCGCGAGGAGCACGCGGCGCGGCCGCGCCCTGTCGGCAACCCGGTGCAGCTGGTCAAGGAGGCCATGCACGCCTCGGTGAGCGACCCCGTCGCCGCCTCGATGAACTTCCTCAACGAGGTCGCCGGGCGCTTCCCGGACGCGATCTCGCTGGCCGCCGGGCGGCCGTACGAGGGCTTCTACGACATCGCCGACATCACCCGCTACCTCGACGTGTACGTCGCGTACCTCGGTGACCAGGGCAGCACTCCGGAGCAGATCCGCCGCGCCCTGATGCAGTACGGCCGCACCAACGGCCAGATCCACGGGCTCATCGCACGCATGCTCGCCGTCGACGAGGACATCCACGTGCCGGCCGAGGCGATCTCGGTCACCGCGGGCTGCCAGGAAGCCATGATCATGGCGCTGCGCGGGCTCTGCGCGGGCCCCGACGACGTCCTGCTGGCGGCCGAACCCTGCTACGTCGGCATCACCGGCGCGGCCAGAGTGCTGAACATCGACGTCGTGCCGGTGCCCGAAGGCCCGGACGGCCTCGACCCGGCTCGCGTCGCCGAGGTCGCCCGCGCGGTGCGCGCCCAGGGCCGCCACCCCCGCGCGCTGTACCTGGTGCCCGACTTCTCCAACCCGTCCGGCCGCTGCCTGGACCTGCCCGCGCGGCACGCGCTGCTCGACGTCGCCGCCGCCGAGGACCTGCTGATCCTGGAGGACGACCCGTACGGCCTGTTCGGCCTCGACGACCGCCCCCGGCCCCGGCTCAAGTCCCTCGACCGCGACCAGCGCGTCATCTACCTGGGCTCGTTCGCCAAGTCCTGCTTCCCCGGCGCGCGCATCGGCTTCCTGGTCGCCGACCAGACCGTCGTCGACGCCACCGGCAACCGCACCCTGCTGGCCGAGGAACTGTCCGCGATCAAGAGCATGGTCACGGTCAACACCTCGCCCATCGCCCAGGCCGTCGTCGGCGGACTGCTGGTCGAGTCCGGCTGCAGCCTCAAGGCGGCCAACGTGGACAAGATCGCGTTCTACCGGCAGAACATGCTGCGCCTGCTCGACGCCCTCGACCGGCACCTGCCCGCCCCCTGGCGCGACGCGGTCGGCATCTCCTGGAACGTGCCCGCGGGCGGCTTCTTCGCCGTCGTCGACGTGCCCATCCCTGCCGACGAGAAGCTGCTGGAGGTCTCCGCCTCCCGCCACGGCGTCCTGTGGACCCCCATGAGCTTCTTCTACACCGACGGCGGCACCCGTTCCCTCCGCCTGTCCTGCAGCGGCCTCGACCCCGACACCCTCGAAGAGGGCGTACGCCGCCTCGCCGCCCTCCTCCGCGACTCCATCGCCTGACCCCTCCCCTACGCCCCGACCCCACCCACGGGCTCGGGTCCCGAACCATGCCCCGCCCCTCGCCCCTCGCCCTTCACCTACCACCGGCACCACACGCTGTGGGCGCGGCACCGTGCGCAGGCGGCGCGGCACCGTGCGTAGAGGGCGCGGCACCGTGCGTTGCTGCGATTTCGGGGAAAGTGCGCCTTCGAGCCGTCCGATACCTGCAGTTCTCCGAAACTGCAGGCTGTTTGCCGTGGCGCAGGTCGCACCGACCGGGTTTCGCTCCTTGACAAGTTTTGTTGTCGGTGTGAGAGTAGGGGCATGTTCGAGGTCGGGGTGATCGAGGATCCGGCGGTGGCCGAGGTGTCGCTCGATCCGGTGCGGGCGCGGTTGCTGGCCGCGCTGGCGGAGCCGGGGTCGGCGACGACGCTGGCGGCGCAGGCCGGGCTGACCCGGCAGAAGGTCAACCACCATCTGCGGACGCTGGAGAGCCACGGGCTCATCGAGCTGGTCGAGGAGCGGCGCAAGGGCAACTGCACGGAACGGGTGCTGCGGGCCACCGCCGCGTCCTACGTGATCTCGCCCGCGGCGTTCGCGGCGGTCGCGCCCGACCCCGACCGCTCCCCCGACCAGCAGTCGGCGCGCTGGCTGCTGGCGCTGGCGTCGCGGCTGGTGCGGGAGATCGGCGAGCTGATCACCGGGGCGCGCGCGGCCCGCCGTCCGCTGGCGACGTTCGCGGTCGACACCGAGATCCGGTTCGCGTCGGCGGGTGACCGGGCCGCGTTCGCCGCCGAACTGACCGAGACGCTGGCCGCCCTGGTCGGCCGTTATCACGACGGGAGCGCCACCGGCGGCCGCAAGCACCGGCTGGTCGTCGGCCTGCACCCGAGCCTGCTGCCGCCTCGCGCGGACGGCACGCAGCTGACTGAGCAAGACACCGAGAAGGAGTAGCACCATGGGCAAGAATTTCGAGATCGTGCGCGAGGGCGAGCTGCGGACCACCCCGGAGGAGTACTGGGACGCCGTCACCACCGGCAACGGCGGCTGGTTGTGGCCGATGGAGTTCGAGCCGCGCGTCGGCGGGGCGGCCGCGTTCGGCGGCACCATCACCGCCTGGGATCCGCCGCACCGTCTCGCCTCCCGGATGGACGGCGATAACGGCTGGTTCAACCAGGTCGAGCACACCGTCGAGGGCCGGGACGGCGGCACGACCTGGTTCCGGTACGTGCACAGCGGTGTGTTCACCGACGACTGGGACAACCAGTACGACGGCGCCGGTCAGCACACCGACTTCTACCTGCACACCCTCGGGCAGTACCTGGCCCACTTCAGCCGCCGCCCGGTCGTCTACACCTCGGCCGACGCCCCTGCGGCGTCCAACTCCCCCGACGGCTTCACCACCCTGCGCGCCGCGCTCGGCCTGACGGCGCAGACCAGCCAGGGCGACACGGTCCGGGTCGCGCTGCCCGGCGGGCAGACCGAGGCGGTCGTCGACTACCTGCACCCGAACTTCGTCGGCCTGCGCACCGACGACACCATGTACCGCTTCTTCGGCCGCAACGCCTTCGGCGCCCCGGTCGGCGTGGCCGTCCACCACTTCGACGAGGCCGCCGACGCCGCCGCCGAGCAGAAGTCCCTGGAGGACTGGCTCCAACACCTCTACGCCTGAATCCTCCTGTCCCACACGCTGTTTTCAATAGACGCCGGCCTATTACATCGAAAATGATCTGCGAAAACTCGATGTGATAGGCCAGCGTCTATTCAAGGTGCGGGCTGGTGGGCCGCAGCGGGCGGAGTCAGGGCGTGAACCAGGTGCGGAGCTGGCCGGCGGCCTGGGTGAGGGCGCGGCGGCCCGCGTCGAGGTCGCCGGACATGCAGAAGAAGCCGTGGACCATGCCGTCGTATCGCGTCAGCGTCACCGGCACGCCCTCCCGCCCGAGGCGGCGGGCGTACTCCTCGGCCTGGTCGCGTAGCGGGTCGTACTCGGCGGTGACGACCAGGGCCGGGGGCAGCCCCGCGAGGGTGTCCGCGCGCAGCGGGGAGGCCAGCGGGTTGAGGCCGTCCTCGGGGGTGGCCAGGTAGTTGGCCCAGTACCAGGCGACCGAGGTGGCGTTGAACAGGTACGGGTCGGTGCCCTCGCGCAGCGAGGCGGTGTGCGAGCGGTGGTCGGTGTTCGGGTACACCAGCAGCTGCCCGGCCAGCGGCAGGTCGCCGTCCTCGCGGGCGAGCAGGGTCACCGCGGCGGCGAGGTTGCCGCCCGCGCTGTCGCCGCCGACGGCGATCCGGGCCGGGTCCGCGCCGATCGCGGCGGCGTTCGCGGCGACCCAGCGGACCGCGGCGTGGCAGTCGTACACCGCGGCAGGGAACTTGTGCTCGGGGGCGAGCCGGTAACCGGCCGAGACGACCAGGCAGCCCGCGGCGTTGGCGAGGTGCCGGCATACGGCGTCGGAGGTGTCGATGGTGCCCAGGGTCCAGCCGCCGCCGAAGAAGTAGACGAGCACCGGCAGTTCGCCGCCGAGCACCGGGCGGTAGATCCGGATCGGCAGCGGCCCGTCCGGGCCGTCGATCTCGCGGTCGACGACCTCGGCGACCGGCTCCGGGTCGCCGCCTGACGCCTGGATCGAGGCGAGGTCGGCGGCGCGCGCCTCGTCCACCGACAGCGTGTACAGCTGCGGGGCGTCACTGGCTTCGCGACGCGCACGCATCGCCTGGACCTGCGGGTGCAGTGGCATCGGGCTCTCCTGATCGTGCTGGGACGGCCGTGGGCGGCCGGACGGGTCGACGCCGTCGCGGTCCGGCGTCAGTCGCGCAAGGCCGAGTCGCCGTGCGCGGCCGGGTCGCCGTGCGGAGCCGGGTCGCCGTGTGCGGCGGCCGCGGCGTGGACGAAGTCGGCGTTGCGGGGGTCGGTGTACAGCTCCCGCAGCGTCGGGGCGAGCGGCAGCACCTCGATGTGCTGCCGGAACCAGTCGGCCAGCTCGGTGAGCCGCCGCTGGGCGGTCGCGGCGTCGGCGGTGTGCACGGTGACCTCGCCCATCCGGGCGAAGGTGTTGGCCGCGCCGCCCTGCACCCGCATGCCCTTGGGCACGAACATCCGGGCGTGCACCACGTCGGGCTGCGCCAGCACCTGCTCGGCGGTCGGGTAGCCGAGCACGATCCCGGGCCGCAGCGGCAGGAAGGTGGAGGCGACCACGCCCTCGCGGACCCGCACGTCCGGCTCGCCGACCGACTCCAGCAGGGCGCGCACCCCGTCGCCGGCCAGGTCGACGCCGTACTTGTAGCGGATCTGGTCACTGATCGGGCCGCCCGCGCGGCGGGCCGCGCACTCGCTGAACACCAGGCGGCCCGTGTCGGGCTGGTGGAACAGCTCCATGTGGAACACGCCGTCGGCCAGGCCCAGCACCCGCAGCGCCTCGGTGACCAGCGGCGCGGCGAGGTCGTAGGACTCCTTGTCGGCGACCGGGTCCAGGCAGTACGTCTGCACCGGGGCCTTGTCCAGCACCGCGCTCAGACACGGCTGGGCGTAGCGGCCCAGACTCAGGAAACGCAGCTCTCCCCCGGACAGGAAGCCGTCGGCGAACCACTCCTCGCCGGTGACGAACTCCTCGATGACGAAGGTGCGCGCGGCGGTGTTGTTCGCCCGGCACTGGGCGCTGATCCGGGCCAGGTCGGCGTCGCCGTCGACCACGTACGTCGACTGGGTCGCCATTCCGGCTACCGGCTTGACCACGGCTTTCGGGTACGGCAGCCGGAAACCGGCGGGCAGCTCGCGGATGTCCTCGACGACCGTGCACGCGGTCACCGGCAGCCCGGCCGCGCGCAGCGCCTGCTTCTGCAGGGACTTGTCGCGGAACAGTGCCACGGTGCGCGGCGGGATGCCGCGTGCGCCGAGCATCGCGGCCAGCGCGGCGGCGGTCATCAGTGCCGGGTCGTCGTAGGCGTAGACGGCGTCGAACGAGCCGGGGCCGAACCCGGCGCGCAGCAGACCGTTGACGGCCGCGTCGATGCTCTTGTGATCGTCGACGAACACGGTGCGCACCCCGCCGGGCAGCGGCAGCCAGCCGTCCTTCGTGGTCGCGCCGAGCAGCACGGTCACCTCGACATCGGGACCGGCCGCGGCGAGGGCGGGCAGATCCGCGCCGACCATGAGCAACCGCATCGACCGACCGCCTCTCCATGCGGGGCTGACCGCCCGTTGATCGAAGGTCACCGTATCGACGGCGACGATGGGTGTCCAGAGCCTCCCCACTCGATACCTACGGATACTTCAATGTCGCCCTTTCTTGCTGGTACAAAGAAGTCGCCCGGCTTGAGAAGGAGTTCCGTTGTCCATCGCGACACCGCCGTCGCCCTGGCGCAGCAGGGCCGCCATCCCCGGACTGATCGCCGCGGAGGCGATCTCCGTCATCGGCGGCCGGATGTCCTTTCTGGCCATCCCCTGGCTGGTGCTGGTCACCACCGGCAGCCCGGTCAAGGTCGGCGTCGTGGCGGGCGCGGAGACGCTGGCGTACGTGCTGAGCGGGGTGCTCGCCGCGCCGCTGCAGGACCGGTTCGGCTCCCGGGCGACCTCGCTGGTGTCCGACGCGGGCAGTGCCGTGGTGATGGGCCTGATCGCGGTGACCGGGCAGTTCGGCTTCGGCGTGCTGATCGTGCTGTCGAGCCTCGCCGGGGTGCTCCGGGCGCAGGCCGACCGGTCCAAGAACAACCTGCTCAAGCCGTTGATGGACGCCGCGGGCACGGACTTCAGCCGGGTGTCGGCGGCCCGCGAGGGCGTGCTGCGCACCTCGGGCCTGATCGGGGCCTCGGTCGGCGGCGTGGCCATCGCCGCGTTCGGCGCGATCGGGGCGATCTGGGTCGACGCGGCGAGCTTCCTGGTCGGCGCGGCGCTGGTGGCCTTCTTCGTGCCGGACTCGGCAGTCACAGAGGGCCAGCCGCCGAAACCGGCCCCGGCTGAGCCGTACCTGATCGCGCTGCAGGGGGGCTTCACGTACTTCACGCGGGAGCCGCTGTTGCGGGCGGTGACCGGGATGCTGTTCTTCACGAACCTGTTCAACCAGGCCAGTTCCGTGGTGTTCGTGCCGATGTGGGTGCTGACGGTGCTGGACTCGCCGGTCGCGCTCGGGTCGGTGTCGGCGGCGTACGCCATCGGGATGATTGTGGGCAGTGTCGTGTTCGCGACGCTGGCGCCGTACCTGCCGCGCTACAGCGCGCTGGTCTTCGGGTATTTCGTGGGCGGCGCGCCCCGGTTCCTGGTCTTCGCGCTCACCGACAACCTGACCGTGATCGTCATCGTGACGTTCCTCAGCGGCATGGTGATGTGCTCGGTGAACCCGACCATCGGCGCGGTCATCTACCAGCGGGTACCCGGCCCGATGCTGGCCCGCGCGGGCGGCATCATCATGGCCGTGGCGATGGCCGGCATCCCGCTCGGCGGCGTGCTGGCCGGGGTGGTCGTGGAGCGGCTGGGCTTCGTCAACGGGGTGCTGCTGGCCTCGCTGCTGTACTTCGCGGTCACCCTCACCCCGGTCATCCGGCACCGGGTCTGGCGCGAACTCAACGACGCCGGGGCCCGCGGGCCGACCGCGGACCCGGCGGCGGCGCTGCCCCGGGGGTACGGGCTGGCCGCGACCGCGCTCGGCCCCCGGGTCACGCTGCGCTACGCCGACGGCCAGTGGACGTTGCAGGCCAGCTCAGGGCTGCGCAGGCTGGCCCCGCGGCGGGCGCTGCGCGCCAAGACGGCGGCTCACGCGCTGGCCCAGCTCGAATCCCCGGCGGTACACGAGGCGGTGGGCGAGCTGGCCCGGCGCGAGCACGACGGGGCCGGGCACGAGGCGGCCCGGCTGCGCGCGGAACTGGCCCGGATGGAATCGACGATGAGTCAGATAAGTGTCGGATTGCGGGGCTCTCATCTGCCATGAAAAGCCCGACTTTTGCCTGGTCCATTCACGTATCGACAGACTTAGAGTCAGCATTGCAAGTGCATCGATCTGCTTGCTAGTCTCCGGATTCACCGGGTCCGTCGGGGGCGCACAGACCCAGGTTCCAGCACACTTGCGACACCTGGCGGAGCAATCATGAGCAACACGGGTTGGGCGACCGGCGCACCCCTGACGACGACCCCCGACTGGGTGGACGAACTCCTGCTCGCCGGAGACGACCGGGACGTCTGCCTCCACTTCGGATCCCCCGTGGACCGGGCCGCCCTGCGTCACGCCGTCGCCGACCGTGAGAACACCCTGCGGCGGCTGGGCCTGGCCCGTGGTGGCGCGATCGCGCTGCGGCTGCCGCCGTCGCTGGCGTACGCGGCGAACCTGCTGGCCGCGTGGCGGATCGGCGCGCAGGTCGCGCTGCTGGACCACCGGCTGACGGCGTTCGAGACCGACCGCGCCCTGGACCGGCTCCAGCCGCAGGTCGTGGTGAGCTTCACCGGCACGCTGCCGGGCGGGCTGCGCGCCTTCTACGACGTCACCGACGTCGCGCAGGCCCGCGACGGCCACCCCGCCGCGACCGGCCACGCCGTGATCCAGCTCAGCTCCGGCTCCACCGGCCCCTCCAAGGTCATCGCCCGGACCGCCGAGCAGTTGGTCGCCGAGATCGACCGGTACACCCGCATGGACGGGGTGCCGTTGCCCGGCGAGCGGGTGGTGCTGCTGGCCTCCGTGGTACACGTGCTGGGGCTGGTCGGCGGGCTGCTGTACTGCCTGCACGCGGGCGTCGAGCTGGTGCTGCCGGAGCGGCTGACCGTCGACGCGATCCTGCGCGCGGTGGCCGCCGGGGACGCGCCGACCACGCTGCTGGGCGTGCCGTTCCACACCGAGCTGCTGGCCTCCAACCCCAACCCGCCGAAGCTGCCGCAGCTCAAGCGCATGACCACCGGCGGTGAACTGGTACGCGCCGAGGTCGCGCAGCGCTTCACCGACCGCTACGGCATCGTGCTCGGCAACATGTACGGCATGACCGAGGTCGGCGTCATCGCCACCGACCTGTTCGGCGAGCACCGGCCCTCGCTGATGCCCGCCCCCGGCATCACCGTCCGGGAGTCCGGCGGCGAGCTGCTGATCGCCACGCCGGAGAGCCCGTACGTCGGTCTGTCCGACCCGACCCGCTGGGTCGACGGCTGGCTGCACACCAAGGACGCGGGCCGGGTCGACCCGGCGACCGGCCTGATGACGGTGCTCGGGCGGCTGGACTCGCAGGTGTCGGTCGGCGGCCTCAAGGTGGACCTGACCGAGGTGGAGCACACGCTGGCGGCCCTGCCCGGCGTCGAGAGCGCGGTGGTCGTCTACGACGGCGGCATCGAGGCGTACGCCGTGGTGCCCGACGCGGCAGCCGCCGCGACGCTGGAAGGCGAGCTCGCCGTGCGGCTGGCCCCGTACAAGCGGCCGCGCGTGCTGCACATCGTCGAGCAGCTGCCCCGGACCGCGACGGGCAAGCTCGTGCGCGACCACGCGGTGCTGCGTACGGCGGACGCGAAGCCGGCCACCTAACCGAGCCGCGCCGCCACCCCGACTGCCATCCCGATCCGGGCCCGTTGGGCCGTTCCACCATGGAAGGAAGTCAACATGAGCACCGACGTACGCCAGTTCATCATCGACGCGATCGCGGAGATGAACTACCCGATCGACGACGTCGACGCCGACACGCCGCTGGGCTCCGCCGGTGTGGACCTGGAGTCGCTGGCCGTCGCCGAGCTCGCGGTGCGGGTTGAGGACACCTACGGCGTGAAGTTCAGCGACGAGGAGGCCGAGCAGATGGCCGCCATGACGGTGGGCGAGTTCGCCGCCGCGATCCGCGAGCGCGGCAACCTGGCGAGCGCGTGATGGACGCCCCTGTTGCGGCCGCCGGATCCCTCGGCGTGCCGCGCCAGCGTGCGGGCGAACCGGCGTCGCCGGGTCGCGAAGAGGTCGTCGCGATGCTGGCCAGCTACGGCGAGCGCAGCCCGGAGCAGGTGCGCGAGCGCATCGACTCGCTGGAGCTGGCGTGGCTGGTGCACCAGGTCGAGCAGCGCCACGGGCGGATGCTCGACCTCGACGACGACGTGCTCGTGCGGATGACCACGGTGACCGGCGCGGTCGAGGTGCTGGCCGAGGTGCTGGCGGAGCCTGCCGGTGACTGAACCGCGCCCCGCCGGTGACCGCGCGCAGGTCGTGGTCACCGGGTTGTCGGCGGTCAGCGCGTACGGCCGGGGCGCGTCCGCGCTGGCGGCCGGTCTGCGGGCGGGACGGCCGGCGTTCGCGCCGGTCACCCGCTTCGACGTGAGCGCCCGGCGGGTAGGTGTCGGCGCGCTGCTGCCCGGCTCACCGGTGCTGCTCGACGAGCTGCTGTCGACAGTCGACGAGGCCGCGCACCAGGCCGGGCTTTCCGCTCCGGTCCGGGCGTCGACGCCGCTGCTGCTGGCCGTGCACGGCGAGCCGGACGGAGCCCGCGGGCTGCCCGACCGGCCGGGGCGCACCGGCGCGTTCACGCTGTCGGTCGCCGAGAAGGCGGGGCTGTCGGACGGCGCACGCACGTACACCAGTGCCTGCGTCGCGGCCAGCACCGCGGTCGCCGACGCCGCCGCCACGGTGGCCGCCGGTGGCGCCGAACGGGTCATGGTGGCGGCCGGATACCTGGTCGAGCCGGACCAGTTCGCGCTGTTCGACGCGGGCCGGGCGCTGGCCGCCGACGGCGCGGTGCGCCCGTTCAGCGCGGGCCGCAAGGGCCTGCTGCTCGGGGACGGGGTGGCCGCGGTGGTGGTGGAGTCGGCCCGCGCCGCGCAGGCACGAGGCGCGACGCCGCTGGCGCGCCTGCACGGTTGGGGCCGCGCCGGGGACGGTTACCACGTCGTCCAGCCGCGACCCGACGGCGCGGGCCTGGCCAGGGCGATCGACGCCGCGCTCGGCCGCGCCGGGCTGACCCCGGAGCAGATCGGCTACGTCAACGCGCACGGGTCCGGCTCCGCGCAGAGCGATGTCGCCGAGGCGGCCGCGCTGCGCCGTGCCCTCGGTGAGCACGCGTCGGCGGTGCCGATCAGCTCGACCAAGTCGCTGCACGGCCAGGCCCTGGAAGCCTCTCCCCTGCTGGAGCTGGTCGCCACGGTGCTGTCCCTGCGCGAGGGCTTCCTCCCGGTCAACGCGGGCTACCTCGCCCCCGACCCCGACTGCCCCCTACACGTACTCACCGCAACGACCGCCGCCCGCCCCGCGTACGCCCTCAGCCTCAACGCCGCCTTCGGCGGCGCGAACACCGCCCTCCTGGTCGGCGCCCCATGACCCGCCCCCTCCTGCCGCAACTCTTAAAGACTCGCGGCCACCGGGTGCCCTCGAAGGCGCGCCTCTTCAAGAGTTGCGCCACGGCGGGGACGGGGGGTGGGTCGTGATGGGGCTGGTGGAGGTCGCGCGGGGAGCGTGGCCGGAGGCAGAGGGCGACGTGCAGTTGCCGGTGCTGGCGGGGTTCGTGATGTCGTCGTTCAGTCCGCTGGTGGCGGAGGCGGCCCGGCGGTGTCTGGGACGGGCGCATGGGGAGCCACCGGTCGCAGCGGGGCGCGGGGCGCGGACTGCGGTGATCATCTCGTCGGCGACGGGGGACGCGGTCACGGCGGCCGAGGTGGCGCGGGCGGTCGACGCTGGGCGGCGGCTGGGGCCGCTGCTGTTCTTCCAGGCCGTGCCGAACGCGGTGGCCGGGTACGTGGCGGCGCGGTGGGAGCTGGGCGGACCGGTCGTGTCGCTGAGCCCGGCCGGCGGGGCCGACCCCGTCGCGGAGTCCCTGGCCGAAGGGCTGGCGATGGCGTCGCTGCTGATCCGCGACGGCGACGCCGACGAGGCCCTGATCGTGGTGGCTGAGCAGGCCCTGACCGACGGCGAGCACGACCGGGCGCTGGCCGTGCTCGTACGCAACAGCGAAGTGAACTGACCGAAGGAGTGCAGCGATGCGAACCAACCTGCGGGCGATCCTCGCCGCCGACGCCGACCTCGGCGCCGGCAATGTCATCACCCGGCTGCTGGCGCACGGGGCCGACCCGGCCGGTCCGGGGCTGACCTTCGACGTGGACGTCGACGGCCACCCCGCGTGGGAGCCGCTGACCCTGGGCCAGCTCGACGAGCGGGTCGCGGCGCGCGCCGCGTGGCTGCACGAGCGCGGCATCGGCTGGCGCGACCCGGTCGCGGTGTACGCCAGCACGTCGGCCGACGTGGTCCTGTCGTTCCTCGCGCTCAACCGGCTCGGGGCGATTCCCGCGCTGCTCAACGGCAACCTCAGCGGCGAGATCGCGGCCGAGTACATCCGGCGGCTGCGGGCCGAGGCGGTGCTGACCGACGCGAAGCACGCCGCGCTGCTGGAGGGCCGCGACTTCGGCTCGCGCCTGCTCGGCGACATCACCGAGATGGGCTCGGCGGACCCGGCCGACGCTCCCCCGCCGTACCGGCACCACCCGGACGATCCGATCTCGATCACGCACTCCTCCGGCACCACCGGCCTGCCCAAGGCGATCGTGCACTCGCACACCACGCTGTTCGCGGCCACCCGCCGGATCCGGCTGTCAGGGCCGCGCGCGCAGGGCACCGAGCGGGTCGTCTGCGCGCTGCCGTCGGCGCACACCGCGGGCATCCTGTCCATCAACCAGGCCCTGTGCAACCGCGCCGAGCTGGTCTTCCTGTCCTCGCAGCGGGGCGACTACGTGCTCGACGCGATCGAGCGGTTCAAACCGACCGGTGTCTTCGGCTTCGCGGTGACCTGGGCCGACATGGCCCGCCATGATTTGGGCACGCGCGACCTGGACTCGGTGGCGATCTGGTTCAACACCGGCGACTGCGCGCACGAGGCGCACATCCGGCCGCTGGTCGCCGTCGGCAGCCACAACACCGTCACCCGCGAGGGCGTGACCCGCGTCAAGGGCTCGATGTTCATCGACGGCATCGGCTCGACCGAGATGGGCCACTCCGCGTTCCACATCACCCACCGGGTCGACACCGAGCGCTACGACCGCTGCATCGGCCGCCCGCACGTGTTCGCCGACGTGGCGGTGCTCGACGACGCCGGGGAGCCGGTCGGCGCGGGCGTGGTCGGCCACCTGGGGCTGAAGTCGCCGACGGTGAAGCTGATGTACTGGAACGACTCGGTCACCGAGTTCCGCACCCGGCAGTCGGGCTACTACCTGACCGGTGACCTCGTGTACCACGACGAGGACGGCTACTACTACCACGTGGACCGGGCGGTGGACTCGGTCGTGCTGGACGGCGGGCAGTGGCTGCACACGTCGCTGACCGAGGAGAAGATCCTGGCGAGCTGCCCCGACGTGCTCGACTGCACGGTCGTCGCGGTGCGCGAGGGCGGCGGGGTCGTCACCGACGTGCTGCTGGTGCTCAAGGCCGGGGCCGACGTCGCGGCGGACCGCCGGGACGCGGTCGTGGCGGCGCTGGGCGAGCACGCCGCGCCGACGCTGCGCGACGTCAACGCGGTACATGACGACGACATCCCCACCGGGGCCACCGGCAAGGTGCGCAAGCTGGTGCTGCGCGAGCGCGCGCTGTCCGGTGCTGCGCGATGACCGCCAACCGTCCTGACATCGTCGTCACGGGTATCGGCCTGGTCACCCCGGTCGGCAACGACCTCGACGACATCTTCGACGCCCTGTGCGGCGCGCGGTCCGGGATCGTGACCACCCCCGAGGGGCACCCCGCGCAGGGGTCCCTGGAGGTGATGGGCAAGGGCCCGGACATCGAGGCGGCCAGCGTGCTGCCCGGCCCGGAGGCGCGCACGCTGGACCGGTACATCGTGCACGCGCTGGTCGCCGCCGAGCGGGCGATGGCCGACGCCGACCTGGTGGTGGGCCGCGACGTGGACCCGTATCGGGCGGCCACGGTGGTGTCCGGCACGGGTGGGCTGGCCACGCTGGAGGCGCAGGTGATCACGCGTACCCAGAAGGGCCGGCTCGGGGTGAGCCCGTACCTGCTGCCGGGGATGCTGCCGAACATGGCGACCGCGCGTATCGCCATCAAGTACGACCTGCGCGGCTACAGCTCCTCCATCGGCACGGCGTGCGCGGCGGGCGCGCAGTCGATCGCCGAGGGCATCCGCATCCTGCGCTACGGCGAGGCGGATGTGGTGCTGGTCGGCTGCGGTGAGGCACCGCTGTTCCCGACCCTGGCCGACACCTTCGGCAACACTCGCGCGTTGGCCAAGGGCTGGGCCGACAACCCGTCGGCGGCCAGCCGCCCGTTCGATCTGCGCCGCAACGGGCTGGTGCTGGCCGAGGGCGCGGGCGTGCTGGTGCTGGAGCGGGCCGCGGACGCGGACGCGCGGGGCCGCCCGGCGTACGCGACGCTGCACGGCTGGGGCGCGACCACCGACGCCCACCACCCGACCACGCCCCGGCCGGACGGCTCGGGTCAGGCCGAGTGCATGCGCCGGGCGCTGGCCGACGCGGGGCTGTCCCCCGCCGACATCGGCTACCTCAACGCCCACGCCACCAGCACGAAGCTGGGCGACGTGGCGGAGTCGCTGGCGGTCAACACGGTGTTCGCCGCTGCCATGCCGCCGGTCAGCTCGAACAAGGGCGTCACCGGGCACATGCTCGGCGCGTCGGGGGTGATCGAGGCCGCGGCGACGATCATGGCGCTCGGGCGCGGGCTGCTGCCGCCGACGGTCAACCTCGAGGACCCGGATCCCGCGTGCGATCTAGACCATATTCGTGGCAAGGCTCGGCAAAGTCCCATCGATTTTGCACTGTCCAATTCCTTCGGATTCGGCGGACATAATGTGAGCCTTGTCCTGGGTCGACCCACCACGTCACTCAGCCGTTTTGCTGAGTGAGGAGTCACCGAATCGTTTGCAAGAGACAACATACTGTCGCAATTAAATATTTGCGTAGCTAGGTATTGAGGGACATCAGCGACACCCGCTAGCGTGACAGTCAGACGGCCCTCGCCGGAGCGCTCAGCTCCGGCGGGTCGGCCGTGAACGACGGACGTCACAGGGGCACGACGGCCAATCGGAGCGTGGTGAGTTCGTTCGGCGTGCGCCGCGAAAGCGGCAGCGCCAGGGACGAGTCACGAGCCGTGGACCCGTTCCGCGCCCACCACCTGGCGGGGAGCGAGTCCTAGCAGTCAGTGCAAAACAGGACATCGTACTGCCAAGGGGTAGGTAGCAAATGAACATTCTCGGCATCGACCACCTGGAGTTCTACGTCGGTGACGCCCGCCAGACGGCCTACTATCTGTGCACGGCGTTCGGGTTCCGGATCTGCGGACAGGGCGGCCCGCAGACGGGCCTGGCCGGGCAGCGCTCGCTGCTGCTGCAGCACGGGGACATCCGGATCGTGCTCACCTCCGGGCTGGTCGCCGACCACCCGGCCACGCTCTACGTCGGCCGCCACGGCGACGGCGTGGCCGTCATCGCCTTCGAGACCGACGACGCCGCCGGCCTGTACGACTTCGTCGTCGGGCGCGGGGCGAACGCGCTGTCCGCGCCGACCGTGCACGAGAACGCCGCGGGCCGGGTCGTGGAGGCGAGCGTCTCCGGCTTCGGTGACGTCACCCACCGCCTCGTCGAGCGGCATGGCTCCCGCTGGGAGCTGCTGCCCGGCACGATCGAGATGACGCTGCCGGAGCAGTCATACGCCGACGATCTGCTGCAGGTCATCGACCACCTGGCGATCTGCGTACCGGCCGGGGAGATCGCCGCCACCTCGCGCTACTACCAGGACGTGTTCGGTTTCGCCGAGATCTTCGAGGAGTACATCGAGGTCGGCGGGCAGGGCATGGACTCCAAGGTGGTGCAGAGCCCGTCGCGGCAGGTGACGTTCACGCTGATCGAGCCGGACCTGTCGCGCCGCCCCGGCCAGATCGACGACTTCCTGTCCTGGCACGCGGGCGCGGGCGTGCAGCACATCGCGTTCCGCACCAACGACATCGTCACCGCGGTGCGCACCTTCGCCGAGCGGGGCGTCGGTTTCCTCAGCACGCCGGGGACCTATTTCGACGCGCTGGAGCAGCGCCTGGGCAGCGTAGACCTGCCCATCGCGGAGTTGCGCCAGCTCGGGGTGCTGGTCGACACCGACCACTACGGGGAGCTGTACCAGATCTTCACCCAGTCCATGCACGTGCGCCGGACGCTGTTCCTGGAGCTGATCGAGCGGCACGGTGCGCTGACCTTCGGCAGCAGCAACATCAAGGCGCTGTACGAGGCCAAGGAGCGTGAGCTGGGGGCACCCGCCGAAGCGGTGCCCGCGCCGGACGCCCGCCCCGCCGGCCTGGCCGCCGCCTGAGACCGGGACACCCCCGTGCACCATCCCCCACCCCCACCCCTGGCAAGGAGCCTTCCCATGGCTGAGCAGTTCTACCTGACCGACGAGGAGCGGGAGTTGCTCCCCTCCGACGAGGACGTCGCGTTCTACGCCGAGCACGGCTGGTACCTGACGAAGAAGCTGTTCACCGACGCCGAGGTCGACGAGCTGGTCGAGGCCAGCGAGCGCTTCTACGCCGGGGAGCGCAGCCGCTCCCTGCCGCTGCGACCGCGCCGCCTGGCGTACTGGGAGCCGCAGCACGGCGACGTGCAGCGGCACAACGACTACGTGCACTACGAGCATGACGGGCTGGCCAAGCTGCTGCGCAAGCCGCTGATCGGCGCGGTCGCGGCCCGGCTCGCCCAGGCCGACGAGATCCGGATCTTCCAGTCGACCCTGATCTTCAAGCCGCCGCGCCCGGAGGAGCCGACCAACGTCGTGCCGTGGCACTTCGACCGGCACTACTGGGCGTCGTCGACCTCGGAGCGCATGCTCACCGCGTTCATCCCCTTCCACGACTGTGACGAGGAGATGGGCACCATCACGATGGTCGACGGCAGCCACCGGTGGCAGGAGGTCGGCAACGACGACTCCACCGCCAAGCACTTCGCCGAGCGCGACAAGGAGGACCTGGAGGTCCTGCTGGCGCGCAACGCGGCGTTCAACGGCACCCAGGTCACCAAGGTCCCGATGATCATCCCCAAGGGCCACATGAGCTTCCACCACTGCCGCACGTACCACGGCAGCGCCGGCAACCGCAGCGACCGTCCCCGCCGCGCGGTGTCCCTGCACCTGCAGGACGGCGAGAACCGGTACCGCCCGTACGCCCTCAGCGACGGCTCCGTCGTCGGTTACAACCACGACGAGCTGGTGCGCCGTACGCCCGACGGCCACCCCGACTATGCCGACCCGGATTACTGCCCGGTGCTCTGGACCTCGGCTCAGCACTGAAATCTCTTCGGCCGCAGCTCACCACCGGCGTCGCCCGCTGGTGAGCTGCGGCTTCGGCACACCCTCGGCTCGGAGAACAACGTGAACGAAGCACTGGCCCGGCGCAAACTCCTCGGCATCCTCTCCGGCAGCTGGGTCGCCCAGGGGGTGTACGCGCTGGTCCGGCTCGGCGTGCCGGACCAGCTGGCGGACGGCCCCAAGCACGTCGGCGACCTGGCCCACCAGTGCGGTGCGGACCCCCACGCGCTGGGCCGCCTGCTGCGGGCGCTGTCCCTGATGGGCCTGTTCACCCGCCCGGCCCCGGACACGTACGGGCTGACCCCCACCACGGAGCTGCTGCGCGCCGACGTGCCCGGTTCGGTCCGCCTCAACGCGCTGATGCAGGGTGACGAGGTGTTCCGCTCGTTCGCCGAGATCATGCACACGCTGCGCACCGGCCGCCCGGCCTTCGAGGCGGTGTACGGCCGCCCGTTCTACGACTATCTCGGCGACAACCCCGACGCCGCGGCCGTGTTCAACGAGTCCATGGGCGACCAGCGCCCGCCGGAGGCGCTGTCCGGCTGCGACCTGAGCGAGGCCCGGATCGTGGTCGACGTCGGCGGCGGCAACGGCAGCCTGCTCGCCGAACTGCTGGAGCGGTATCCGCACCTGCAGGGCGTGCTGCTGGAGCTGCCCGACGCGGCCGCTGCCGCCCGTACGAAGCTGGCCGAGGCGGGCCTGGCCGGGCGCTCGGCGTGCGTGGAGGGCAGCTTCTTCGACGGCGTGCCCGACGGCGGCGACGTCTACACGCTGGCCCGGGTGCTGCACAACTGGAACGACGACAACGCGATCGCGATCCTGCGCCGGGTGCACGCGGTGCTGCCGCCGCACGGGCGCGTCATCGTGCTGGAGGAGTTCCTGCCCGAGGAGGCCGATCCGGCGGGCCGCTCCGCGGCGGGGCTGGTCGACCTGCTCATGCTGGTCACCCTGGAGGGCCGCGACCGCACCGAGAACGAGTACCGGGAACTGCTGGGCAAGGCCGGGTTCGAGATCGTCGACGCCCGCGCGGGAGTGCTGGAGGCACGGGTCGCATGAGCGAGGACGCGGGGCTGTACCGGACGATGCGGCTGATCCGCAGGTTCGAGGAGCGGTCGATCGAGCTGGTCCACGCCGGGGAGATCGTCGGCGGGATCCACCCGTACATCGGGCAGGAGGCCATCGCCGCGGGCGTGTGCGCGGCGCTGCGCGAGGACGACATCATCACCAGCACCCACCGCGGACACGGGCACGTGCTGGCCAAGGGTGCCGACCCGGTGCGCATGCTCGCCGAGCTGACCGGCCGCGCGACCGGGCTCAACCAGGGCCGGGGCGGCTCGATGCACGCCGCGGACTTCAGCAAGGGCATCTACGGCGCGAACGGGATCGTCGGCGCGGGCGGGGCCATCGCCACCGGCGCGGCCTGGGCCGCCGTCAAGGAGGGCAGCGACCGGGTCGCGGTCAGCTTCTTCGGCGACGGCGCGGTCAGCCAGGGCGTGCTACTGGAGACGTTCAACCTGGCCGCGCTGTGGCGGCTGCCGGTGCTGTTCGTCTGCGAGAACAACGGGTACGCCACCACGCTCACCGTGGCACAGTCCGTCGCCGGCTCGATCACCGGCCGCGCCGAGGCGTTCGGCATCCCCGCGGTCAGCGTGGACGGGGCCGACGCGACGGCGGTGCTGGACGCGGCCCGCGACGCCGTGGCCCGTGGCCGTGCCGGGGGCGGGCCGAGCTTCATCGAGGCCACCGCGTACCGCTTCGACGCCCACCACACCTGGGAGCACAAGGCCAGGGTGCGTTACCGCAGCGATGAGGAGGTGGCGGCCGGCCGGTCCCGCGACCCGCTCGACGTGCACGGCTCCCGCCTGGACGCCGACGTCCGCGCCGGGATCGACGCGGAGGTCGAGGCGCTGATCACCGAGGCGGTCGCGTACGCGCTGGACAGCCCGCATCCCGACCCGGCCGGGGCACTCGACCACCTCTACGCCACCGGCCTGCGCGGCCGCGACGGCATCGGACTCCTCGACACGGCGGTGCGCTGATGGCACGACTGTCCTACCTCAAGGCCCTGCAGCGGGCGCTGTCCGACGAGATGGGCCGCGACGAGGCCGTCTGCGTGCTCGGCGAGGACATCGGCGTGGGCGTCAACAACGTCACCACCGGCCTGCTGGCCAAGTACGGCGCGCAGCGCGTCGTCGACACCCCGCTGTCCGAGCAGGCCTTCACCAGTTTCGCGACCGGCGCGGCGCTGGCCGGGCTGCGGCCGGTCATCGAGTTCCAGATCCCGTCGCTGCTGTTCCTGGTCTTCGAGCAGATCGCCAACCAGGCGCACAAGTTCTCGCTGATGACCGGTGGGCAGGCGAGGGTGCCGGTGACCTACTTCGTGCCGGGTTCGGGGTCGCGCAGCGGCTGGGCGGGCCAGCACTCCGACCACCCGTACGGGCTGTTCGCGCACGTGGGCGTGAAGACGGTGGTGCCGGCTACGCCGGAGGACGCGTACGGGCTGTTCCTGACCGCGATCCGCGACGACGACCCGGTGGTGCTGTTCGCCCCCGCCGGGGCGCTCGGGGTGCGGGCCGACGTCGACATGGACGCGCTCGGGCCGGTGCCGCTGGGCGTCGGGCGGGTGCACCGGGAGGGCACCGACGTGACCGTGGTCGCGGTCGGGCACCTGGTGCAGGCGGCCCTGGCCGTCGCGGAGCAGCTCGCCGACCAGATCTCGGTGGAGGTCTTCGACCCCCGCACGCTCCACCCGTTCGACTGGGACGGGCTGGCGGCCTCGGTCGCCAAGACCGGGCGGCTCGTGGTGATCGACGACTCGAACCGGATGTGCGGCATCGCCGGAGAGATCCTGGCGACCGCCGCCGAGCAGATGCGGCTGACCGTGCCGCCCAAGCGGGTGACCCGGCCCGACGGCGCGGTGCTCCCGTTCGCCCGCGATCTCGACCTGGCCGTGCAGCCGCAGCAGGACCAGCTGCTCACGGCCGTGCAGGAGGTCTACAAGTCCAGCCGCTGACGCGGCGGCAGCCGCCGGGCGGGGGGTCCCGGCGGCTGCCCTTACCTGAGGAGGAGGCCTCAGTAGACGCTCACGCCGTAGACGCTGAGCGGTTCGGTGACCGGCTGGAAGTAGGTCGTGCCGCCGGTGCTGCAGTTACCGCTGCCGCCTGAGGTCAGGCCCAGCGCGACGCTGCCCGCGAACAGCGAGCCGCCGCTGTCGCCGCCCTCGGCGCAGACGTTGGTCCGGATCAGGCCGGTGACGGTGCCCTGCGGGTAGTTCACGGTCGCGCCGGTGCCGAGCACGCGGCCGCTGCGCAGGCCGGTGGTGCTGCCGCTGCGGTTCACGGTCTGGTTGACGGTGGCGTTGCCCGCGCTGGTGATGTCCTGGTAGCTGCCGTTGTACAGGTAGACGTTGCCAGGGTGGGCGATGGCGCTGTCGTAGCGCACGATGCCGTAGTCGTTGCCCGGGAAGCTGGTGCCGGTGCGGGTGCCGATGAAGTTGCCGCCGCCCGACGAGGCGTACCAGCTGGAGGAGATGTTGGTGCAGTGCCCGGCGGTGAGGAAGAAGTAGACACCGGCGGAGTTGCGCACGTTGAAGCCGAGCGAGCAGCGCGAGTTGCCGCCGTAGATGGCCTGCCCGCCGGAGATGGTCGGGCTGAGCGTGCCCGCGGTGATCTCCACCCGGACGTTGTCGCCGAGCCGGTCGGTGACGGCCTTCAGCTTGGCCAGCTTCGCACCGGTGACGGTGCTGTCGGCGGTGACCACCACCTGGTTGCTGATCGGGTCGGTGTACCAGGAGGTGCCGGCGATGCGGGCCAGCCGGTCCAGGTCGGCGGTCGCACCCTGGAGCTGCGCGGCGCTGCGGGTCACCAGGCGGGCGACGCCGCCGGCGGCCCGTACCTTGTCGGCCGACGCGCTGTCGGTGACGTTGACGACCATCTTGCCGGCGTTGTCGACGAAGACGCCGGCCGCGCCGAGCTCGGTGGCGAGCGCGGTGGCCGCGTCGGCGGTCAGCGCCGGGCCGGTGCCGCCGGCCGGAGCGGCCTGCGCCGTGGCCGGGACCAGCAGCCCTGCGGCGAGCAGGGTGGCGGCGGCCGCGCGGACGGTGAAGCGCCGTCGCGTGGTGGGAGTGTTGAGCACAGGTTCCTCCTCGGGGTTGTGGCATGTGGTGACATGCCGGAGGTGACCGGGTTGCCCGGTTGGGGCGCTCGGTCCTGGAACACGATGCCAAACGTCGCAAGAATCTTCAATATTTAGGTTGCTAAATGCATGTGCCAAATCTCCTCAGGTCCAGGCCATGCGCCCGGCGGGAAGACGCGGCCACCCCCGTGAACTGGCGGCTGACCGGCAGGTCCGGCGACGGACGTAAGATCAAAACCATGACCTCGGCACTCGTACTGATCGACCTGATGCCGCGCATCGTGGCCCTGCCCGTCGAACCGCACTCCGGCGAGGACGTGCTGCGCCGGTGCACCCAGCTGGCCGCGGCGTTCCGGGCCGCGGGCCGCCCGGTCGTGCTGGTCCGCGTCGACCGGCCCAACGTGGCCACCCAGCCGCCCGGCAGCGACCTCGTCGACGGCCTCGCCCAGCCCGGCGACGTGCTCGTGGTGAAGCGATCCATCGGCGCATTCCACGCCACCGACCTGCACGAGCAGCTCCAGCGCCTGGGCGCGACCACGCTCGTGCTGGCGGGCCTGGTCACCACGATGGGCGTCGAGTCCACCGCGCGGGCCGCCGGCGACATCGGCTACGACCTGGAGTTCGTCGAGGACGCCATGTCCGGCCTGGCCACCGACGAACACGAGATGGCCGTCCGCCGCACCTTCCCCCGCCTGGGCCGCGTCCACACCACCGCCGACTACCTCTGATCCCCCCCGCCGACCGGCCGAGCCGCGCGGCGCGGCGCCCCACCCCTGCCGCAACTCTTAAAGACCCGCGCCTTCAACAGGCGTCAAGGCCGCGACTCTTTAAGAGTTGCGGCGGAGGGGCGGGGCGGGGCGGGCGGCCGGGGGTGGAGGGCTGGTCAGGGGGTGAGGTGGAGGCCGAGGCGGCGGATGGTGAGGGCGGCGCAGATGCTGTGGCTGCGCAGGTTGCCGTGTACGCCGTCGGCGCTGTAGCTGGCCGGGTCGCGTTCGGCGGGGTGGCCGGTGCAGTTGACGTGGATCGCGCCGAGGCGGGCGGACAGTGCCGCGGTGCGCGCCGACAGCATGCGCATCCGCTCCCCCACCTGGTGTTTGACCGGCTCGGGGAACGACGGGGCGTAGGAGACGTCGAACATGCCGACCGTGATGACGTCCGCTCCCGCCTCCTGCAGCGCGGTGATCATCGCGCCGAGTTCGGCGTCGACCGCGTCCGGCTGGTACGAGCGCCGCAGCGCGTCGTTGCCCCCGGCCGAGATCAGCACCAGATCGGGCGCGAACCGCACCGCCGCCGCAAGCTGCTGCTCGCGGATCTCCGCCGCCCGTAGTTCCCGCACACCGAGGTTCAGGTAGCACAGGTCGGGCTGCTGTTCGGCCAGCTCGCTGCGGATGCGGTCACACCAGGCCTGCTCCACGTATCCGGGCACCGGGTCGCCGACGCCCGAGGCGACGCTGTCGCCGAGCACCGCGAACCGCTTCCACGGGTGCCCCGCCAGCAGCGCGGCCGCCTCGCCGGGATCCAGGCAGTACGGGTCGGCCGCCTCCAGGGTGGCGGCGTACCCGTCAACCATGGTTCGTCTTGCTGTTGGGGTTGTGCTGCACCGGCACCCGCACCTCGCTCAGCTCGGCCATCTCCGACAGCCCGGCCAGTTTCGCCTCCAGCTCGGCCAGCTCGCTGCGCATGCGCTCGGCCTGCCGGGTCGCCTCGGTCTGGTCGACGGTGAGCGCCTCCTCGACGCTGCGGCGTACGCCGGGAACGTCGAGCAGGGCCAGCATGTTCAGCGCCTCGGCGCTCTTCACCAGGTGCCGCGAGCCGAGCAGGGCCCGGCCCTTGCGCACCTCGACCAGCCACTGGCCGTTGGCGTACGCCAGCGTCACCGACAACCGGGCGGGCAGCCGTGCCGCGCCCGTCAGCACGGCCGGCGCACCGGCGCTCAGCTGCCGCCAGGTGCGGTACGCGAACACCGGGGCCAGCAGCGCCACCAGGTAGGCCCCGGCCGCGGCGGCCAGTGCCCAGCGCAGCTCCAGCCGGGGCAGCGCCCAGGCCGCGGCCGCCGTGCCGAGCGGCACACCCAGGTAGGCGATGCCGGACGCGAACGCGCCGACGCGGCTGCGCACCGGCACCGGCACCCGCTGCGACAGCAGCATGCCCAGCGGCGGCGTCACCGACGACATCGTCGCCCCGCAGACGGCCGCGACGACGGCGACGATCAGCTGCACCGGCGGCAGTCCCCCGGCCACGGCGGCGGCCCCGCCACCGGCCAGGAAGGCCAGTGCCAGCAGCAGGTGGCGCGACGGCGCGCGGGTCAGCCCGGTCAGCACCACCGCACCGGTCACCGCGCCGAGCGCGAACGCCCCGCCGACGAGGCCGAGCAGGTCGGGTTCGCCGAGCACGTGCTCGACCCAGGCCGCGACCAGCAGCACAGCACCGGCCTGCACCAGCAGGTTCGTCACGAACAGCACGGCCGCCAGGCGGCGTACCAGCCCGTCGGCCCGCAACTCGGCCATGGCGCCGCGCCGCAGGTCCCGGGCCTGGGTGCGGGCGATGGGCAGGACCTGCCGCCCGTCGTCCGGGCGGGGTTCCTCCGCCGCGTGCCGCCCGCGCGCGACCGGCCCGTCGCCGAACTGGTCGGCAGCGGTGGACGGCTGCGCGTCGTCACCCGGCGGGTTCGCGACCCGGCCGTTGAGCCGTGGATCGCCGGCGACCCGGTCGGCGGCGGCGACACGGCCATCGGATGCCGCCTCGCCCGGGACCTGGCCGGTGGTGGCACGGCCGTCGGACGTCACTTCGCCCTCTGCACCGGACGCCGAGCCGTCCCGGTCGGATGCCCGCGTCTCATCAGCGGATCGCGCCGCGTCGGAACCGGCGGGCAGGACCTCGCCGGTGAGCACTTCGGATGGAGGCTTCACCCCGTCGGGTCGCGGCCGGACGGTGACCGCCTGCACCAGCATCGCCGCGCCGAGCAGGCACAGCACCGCGTCGAGCCACAGCACTCCGGCCGCGCCGAGGCGCACCGCGAGCACACCCGCCGCCGCGCCACCGGCCAGTACGACGATCACCTGCAGTGCGCGGACCGCACCGGCGACCGGCGGCCGTCCGCCGTCGTCGGCACTGTCGGCGCGCACCGCGTCGCGGGCCCGGTCGCTGATGGCGCGCAGCCCACCGGCCAGCGCGGCCAGCACACCCAGGCCGATCGTGCCGAGCACTCCCGACGTGGCGGCCAGCGCCGAGTCGGGCAGCGCGAAGTAGGCGATCGCGGCCAGCGCGGGCGCGCTGAGCAGGTCGGCCGACACCGCCAGCCGCACCGGGCGCAGCCGGTCGGCCAGCGCGACACCCACCGGCCCGGCCAGCAGGTACGCCAGCACCTGCGCCGCCGCGACCAGCCCGGTCGCGCGCCAGTCGGCACCGGAGACCAGCATCAGCCACGGCACCACCAGCAGTGACATCCGGGTGGCCAGCGTCGACACCGCCTCGGCGGCCAGCACCGGCAGCGCCGCGGCCGGCTCGGCCTGCTCCGACGCCGGGTCACCGACCGCGGGTGCGGCGTGGATCGTCATCAGTGCCCTCCAGAACCCGTGCGGGCGGCGTACCGCTCCCGCAGTGCCTTCTTGTCGACCTTGCCGGACTCGGTCAGCGGGAAGGACTCGATGAACTCGACCTGCTGCGGTGCCCACATGGCGTTGAGTTCGGCGGCGGCCAGCGCGATCAGCTCCGCGCCGGTGACCGTGCCCTCGGGCGTACGCACCACGTACGCGTGCACCGCCTCGCCCTCCAGCTCGTGCGGCACGCCGATGACGGTGGCGGCCAGCACCTCGGGATGGGCGGCGAGCGCGTCCTCGACCGGGCGGCAGAACACGTTGGTGCTGCTCAACCCGGTCACGATCATGTCCTTGACCCGGTCCAGCAGGTACAGGTAGCCGTCGGCGTCCAGCCGCCCGACGTCGCCGGTGCGCAGCCACCCGTCGACCAGCGTCTGCGCGGTCAGCTCCGGCATGCCCCAGTAGCCGCTCATCATCAGCGACCCGGTGATCCACACCTCGCCGACCTCGCCGGGCGGCAGCACCTGCCCGTCCTCGTCGCGCACCTGCACCCGCACGTCGCCGTACGGGATGCCGCACGAGGCCAGCCGTTCCGGGTGCGCCTCGTCGTGGTCGAGCTCGGGCAGCGCGGAGATGAAAGGGGACTCGCTCATGCCGTACACGATGCGCAGCACCGGGCCGAAGCGCTCGATGGCCTGGGTGAGCCGGGCCGGGGAGGCCGCCGCGCCGGACACGGTCAGCGTGTGCAGGCTGCTGAAGTCGGCTCCGGCCGACTTGGGGTCGTCGAGCAGCACGTACAGCAGCGGCGGGGCGAGCAGGGTGCTGTTGATGCGCTCGCGTTCGATCGTGTCGTAGAACAGCGGGTAGTCCAGGCCGTCGTGCAGGAACGCGGTGCCGCCGGTGAACAGCGTCATGAACACCGCCGTCTGCGCGCTGACGTGCCAGGTCCCGGCGATCAGCAGGTGCCGCAGGGTGGGCTGGCCGCTGGCCACGTAGTAGTCGGACAGGGCGTGCAGGGCGGCGAAGAAGCGGTGCCCGTGGTGCACCAGCTTCGGCGAGCCGGTGGTGCCGCCGGTCTGGAACAGCGACGACGGCTCGTCGGTGACCGTGGCCGGGTCGAACGGCAGCTCGGTCGCGCGCGGCTGCGCGGTCAGGTCCGGCCCCGCGCCGCCCGGCCCGAAGCAGAACACGGGCCGCGGCGCGGCGAGCGCGGCCAGTTCCGCACCCATCTCGGGCAGCTTGCCCGCGTCGTAGACGAACGCGTCGACCTCGGCGAGGTCGAGGAAACCGCGCCGGAACCGGGGCGGGGCGTTGTTGGCGATCCACGCGGTACGCACACCCATCAGGCCCGCCGCGAGCTGGAGGAAGATCGACTCGGCGGGGTTGCGGGCGAGCACGCCCAGCGCCTGTCCGGGGCGTATGCCGTGGGCCCACAGCGCTCCCGCCATCGCGATCACCTCGGCGTGCACCTCGGCGTAGGAGTAGCGCCGGCCGTCGACCGCGACGAGCGCCTCGGCGTCACCGAATACGGTGAATAACGTCAATGCCTTCGCGGCGTAGTTGCCTGCCGGATCGTATGTCCGATCGCCCACGGTCGAGTCACCCCAGTTCGTTCAGGAGGCAGCGGATTCGCTGATGATAGGCCGGTTCCTGGTGTGTGGCAGCGGCCTACGCGGGGACGATACCGCCGCCGGGATGAATCAGCCACCACCTCGGGTCGTCGATTCGTACACTCATCATTTTCCAATCGGGACATTTGCGTATGCAGACGTATTGAGCGGACGGCACATCGATTCCGATGGTGCCAACGGCACGCCGATCGGCTTAGACTGCCGACCTGACACCAGCCCGCTGCGCGACGCCCGGGTCCCGGTGATCGATGGTCGACACACCCCTCAGCGACCGAGGAGCTTCGCGCCGATGAACAGCCCCCGGCAACGGCAATTCCTGATGGCCCTGGTCACCCTGGTGACCGTCGGCTCGACCCTGCTGGTCGCCACCGCGAACAGCCAGGCCGTCGCCCCCGAGCCGGAGGCCTGGACCGGCTCCTGGTCCGCGGCGCTGACCCCGGCCGGCGCGGGCAAGTCCAAGGACGGCTTCTCCGACCAGACGATCAGGATGTTCGTCCACACCTCGGTCGGTGGCACGCAGGCCCGCATCCGGCTGTCCAACCGCTACGGCACCGCGCCGCTCACCATCGGCCGCGCCACGCTCGCCCTGCCCTGGCCCGAGGCGGGCCCCGGCGATCTGAAGCCCGGCTCGGTGGTCGACGCGACGTTCAACGGGCAGAAGCAGGTCACCATCCCGTCCGGCGGCAGCGCGGTGAGCGACCCGGTGCCGATGGAGGTCCCCGCCTCGCAGGACATCGCGGTCACCCTGTACGTCCCCGCGCAGGCCAAGCCGAACCCGGCCACCTGGCACCTGTACTCCCGCGAGACCAGCTACATCGGCACCGGCGACCACGCCGGCGAGGCCAGCGGCGCGAAGCTCGCCGAGACCCGCAACAACTGGTACTACCTGGCCGGGCTCGACGTGCTCAACCGCACCGGGCAGGGCTCGATCGTGGTGCTCGGCGACTCGATCACCGACGGCCTGAAGACGACCGTCAACGCCGACCGGCGGTGGACCGACTTCCTCGGCGCGCGGCTGGTCAAGGAGGCGCCCGGCGGCAACGCGCCCGGCATCCTCAACGCGGGCCTGTCCGGCAACCGGCTCACCCTCAACGGCGCCGACCTCGGCGTCAACGAGCTGGGCATGAACGGCGCGTCCCGGTTCCACTTCGACGTGCTCGGGCAGACCGGGGTGCGCACCGTCATCCTGGCGCTGGGCATCAACGACGTGTGGCTGAGCCAGGACAACGCCGACAACATCATCGCGCGCATCCAGCAGATGGCCTCGGTGGCGAAGCAGGCGGGGCTGAAGGTCATCGTGTGCACGCTGAGCCCGTGGAACGCGTTCGAGTCCGCGCCGGGCGTGGTCGCGTACACCCCGACGCTGGACTCGGTGCGGCTGCAGGTGAACTCGTACATCCGGACCAGCACCGAGTTCGACGGGGTCATCGACTTCGACGCCGCGCTGCGCGACCCGGCCAACCCGACCAAGCTGCGCCCGGAGTGGGACAGCGGCGACCACATCCACCCGAACGACGCGGGCAACGAGGCGATGGCCAAGGCGATCCCGCTCGACCTGCTGCTGGACGACGAGGACGAGGACTGACGTGGTCGCCGAGGTCTCGCTCGCGTCGCTGCACACCGACGAGGTACGCCGCGATCCCTACCCGTTCTACGCGCGGCTGCACGAACTCGGCCCGGTCTGCAAGGTCGCGCCCGATGACCGGTACAGCTACGTCGTGCACGGGTACGAGGCCTCGGCGGCCGTGCTGCGCGACTCGGCGACGTTCAAGGTGATGGACGAGACCCTGCTCGGGGCCAAGCCCTCCTGGGAGGGCAACCGGGCGCACGCCGTGTTCATGGACTCGGTCTTCTTCACCAACGCGCCCCGGCACACCCGCATGCGCAAGATGTTCAACCAGGCGTTCACCCCGCGCCGGGTCAACGCGCTCGACCCCGCCGTGGAACGGCTCACCGCCGGGCTGCTGGACCGTCTCGCCGAGCAGGCGGGCGGTGGCGCGAAGGTCGACTTCATGAGCGAGTTCGCCTTCCCGCTGCCCGCCGACGTGCTCGGCGAACTGCTCGGCGTGCCCGCCGCCGACCGCGCCTGGTACCGCCCCCGGGCGCTGGCCCTGGGCGCGATCCTGGAACTCGGCGGCGCGACCCCCGACAACGTCGCCGCCGCCAACACGGCAGCCGAGGAGATCACGCCGTACTTCGCCGACCTGGCCGCGCGGCGGCGCGAGGAGCCGCGCGACGACCTGGTCAGCGCGCTGGTGCAGGCGCTGGAGTCGGACGGCGGGCAGCTGTCCGAGGAGGAGCTGGTCGCCAACCTGATCGTGGTGTTCAACGCGGGCTTCGTCACCACGACCCACCTGCTCGGCAACGGCCTGACCCTGCTGCTGGAACGGCCCGAGGCACTGGCCCGGCTGCGCGCCGACCTGTCCCTGACCCCGCAGTACGTCGAGGAGATCCTGCGTTACGAGGTGCCCACCCACTTCTCGGTGCGCTGGGCCGCCCAGGACACCGAGGTCGCCGGGGTGCCGATCCCAGCCGGATGCTGGGTGCTGGTGCTGCTGGCGGCCGCCAACCGCGACCCGGCGCAGTTCGCCCACCCGGACGTGTTCGACCCCGACCGCACCGAGACGTCGACGCTGAGCTTCGGCGGCGGCGCGCACTACTGCCTGGGCGCGGCGCTGGCCCGCCTCGAAGGGCAGCGCGGCCTGGCCATGCTGCTGGACCGCTTCGGCGACATCCGGCTCGCCGAGGCGCCCGGCACGCCCCGCCAGCTGATGCTGCGCGGCCACGATCAGCTCTGGTTGACCCTCGCCTGACCCGCCGTCACGCCGGCGGCGGTTCGCCGCTGGTGACCGCTGCGCGCGGTGGCAGCTCGTCCTGGATGCGCTTCCAGTGGTAGATGTAGACCGGGACCGCGATGGCCAGCGTGGTGGCCGAGCCGACGATGCTCAGCACCGCCTGGCGGCGCTGCGAGTCGCGGGTCAGCTCCTCGATCCTCTTCTGCTCGGCGGCGAAGGCCGACTCCTCGGCGGGCGTGCACACCTGGCCGGGCTTGCTCTCAGCGCAGCGGGGCACGTAGCCGTAGTAGCCGGGGTCCGGGTAGAGCAGCTCGACCGTGCTGCGGACCAGGTTGACCGCCGCGAAGATCGAGATCACGAGGGTGATCAGGCAGACCAGATAGAGGTACATGTTGCGCAGGGTCATGCGGTCCTGAAAAGCCATCGCGACTCCTCGGTCGCCCGGCGGCAGGGCACCGGTGCTGCGCACATTGTCCAACGGCGATGGCCTGGTCGTGGCGGATATGCGCGTTCCCGGTCACCGGCCGATCAGGTTGAGCCCGACCGTGCAGAGCACCGAGAGCAGGATCGAGACCGCGATCATGGCGAGACATCCCCAGGCCCCGCCGACCGGCCTGATCTCCGTGTTGCCGATCCTCATCCGCTACGCCTCCCCCGCCGGTTGGGATCCGGTTGCCGCGAGCGCGGCGCCGACGATCCCGGCCTCGTTGAGCAGGACCGCAGGGACCGTGGGCGTGCGGATGTCGATCAGCGGGAGGAACTTCTCGGACTTCTTGCTGACCCCGCCGCCGATGATGAACAGGTCCGGGTTGAACAGGTTCTCCATCTCGCGCAGGTATTCCTCGACGTGCTTGGCCCACTTGCTCCAGCCGAGCTTGTCGACCTCGCGCGCGTGCGCCGAGGCGCGCTCCTCGGCGTCCTCACCGTTCATCTTCAGGTGCCCGAACTCGGTGTTGGGCACCAGCCGGTCGTCGATGAACACGGCGCTGCCGATGCCGGTGCCCAGGGTCAGCATGATCGTGACGCCCTTGCGGCCCTTGCCCGCGCCGAAGGTCATCTCGGCGACACCTGCCGCGTCGGCGTCGTTGAGCACCGTCACGGGCACGCCGACGGCCTGCGTGAACAGGTCGCGGGCGGGCGCGCCGAGCCAGGACTTGTCCACGTTGGCGGCGGTGCGGGTCACCCCGTGCAGCACCACGCCGGGAAAGGTGACCCCGATCCGCTCGGTCGCGTCGAAGTGCGCGGCCACCTGGGCGACCGCGGCCACCACACTGGTCACGTCGGACGGTTGCGGTGTCTCCACCCGGAACCGCTCCTCGACCAGGGTGCCGGTGGTGACGTCCACCGGGGCGCCCTTGATACCGGAGCCGCCGATGTCGATGCCCAGAATCGCCATTGCCTCAGTCTATGCCGCCCGCCCCGGCGTCCACGTCCCACAAGCGACCTTCCCCCGGCGGATTACAGGTGATCAGGTCAGCGGGCCGCGCGCCCGATCCCGGCCAGCGCCTCCCGCAGCAGCGCGGCGCGGTTCTCGGCGTGGGCGTACTCGGCCAGCACCGCGCTGAGGTGCACGGCCAGCACCCGCGCCCGCGCCGCACGCTCGGGCGGAACGGGCCCGTACGCGGCGAGCAGGGCGGCGCGGGCCCCGCCGGCGAAGCCGCCGTACGCCAGGGACAGGTCGACGGCCGGGTCGGCCAGGCACACGTCACCCCAGTCGATGACGCCCGCGGCGCGCCCGTCCCCGGCGAGCAGCAGGTGCCGCTGGTGCAGGTCGCCGTGGACCAGCACGGGCGGGCCGTCCGGCGGGCCGAGCGGCTCCGCCTCGTCGAGCAGCCGGAACACGGCCGGGTCCGGCTGCCACAGGCCCGCGGCGCTGAGGGCGGCCAGCCGCTCCCGCGCCATCGGCCCCCGTACGCCGGGGTCCGCGCGCCGCATCGGATCGTGCGGCAGCACCACCGCAGGCCCGGCCTCGGGTGACCTGTCGCCTGGCGTGGTCGTGGCGGCCGCGGCGACTCCGGCCGGCGACACGGTCGCGATCAGTACAGCCAGAGCCGGGTCGTGCAGGCGGCGCAGGAAGCCGCCCAGGTCCACAGCCGCGTGGGTGCGCTGGTCGTCAGGCAGGCCCGTGTCGGCGAGTTCGACTCCTGGCAACAGGCGGGCGCCCCAGAACGGCCACGGGAACCGCGCCGACGGCGTGCCGAGGAACTCCGGACGCGGGATCGGCAGCGGCAGCCGCCCGGCGAGCCGGGGCAGCACCGCGGTCTCGTGAACCAGCAGCCGCAGCGCGATCTCCCGGCGCGGGAAGCGGAACACCCACTGCCCGCCGACCAGGTGCACGGTGTTGTCCCAGCCGGTGGCCAGCGGGACCACCGGCTGTCCGGCCAGTGCGGGGAACTGCTCGGCGATCAGCAGCGCCGCCTGCGCGGCGTCGACCTCGTGCTCGGGCGTCCACGGCGCGGTCATCGGGACGCGGCGGGCAGGCGGCCGACGACCGTGGGCGGGCCGGGGGCGGTCATCGGGCGGCGGCGCGGCGTACGGCCTCGATCGAGGCGGCCACGTCGGCGTCGTCGGTGGACCAGTTGCTGACCGACACCCGCAGCACGTCGCGGTCCTGCCAGCGGGAGCCGGACATCCAGGCGGTGCCGTCGGCGAGCAGCCGGGCGGTGACCTCGCGGGTCCGGGCGTCGTCGCCGAACGTGGCGCAGACCTGCGTGAACACCACGTCGTTGCGGATCGTGGCGCCCTCGATCGCGCCGATGCCGTCGGCGAGCGCGCGGGCGTGCCGGGTGAGCCGGTCGACCAGGTCGGCGACGCCGGTGCGGCCGAGCGAGCGCAGCGCCGCCCACACCGGCACGCTGCGGGCCCGGCGGGACAGCTCGGGGACCTTGTCCTGCGGGTCGGCGGGACCGGCTTCGGCGCGTACCAGATAGCTGGCCTGGGTGCCCATCGCGGCCCGCAGCGCGGCGGGGCGCGCGACCACGACGATGCCGCAGTCGTAGGGCACGTTGAGGGTCTTGTGCGCGTCGGTGGCCCAGGAGTCGGCCAGCTCGTGCCCGGAGAGCAGGTGCCGGGTCGCCGGGGAGGCGGCGGCCCAGAGGCCGAACGCGCCGTCCACGTGCACCCACGCGCCGTGCTGCCGGGCGAGCGCGCAGGCCGCGCCGATGTCGTCGTACGCCCCGGAGTGGATGTTGCCCGCCTGCAGGCACAGGATCGCCGGGCCGGCACCACGGGCCAGCTCGTCGGCGAGCGCGTCGAGCCGGATGCGGCCCTCGCCGTCGGCGGGAACCAGGGTCGGCGCGCCCAGGCCCAGGTAGCGCAGCGCCTGGTCGAGGGTGGCGTGGCGCTCCGCGCCCGCGATGACGCGCACCCGGGGCGCGCCGGTCAGGCCGAGGGTGTCGAGGTCCCACCCGGCCTCGGCCAGCACGTGCTGGCGTCCGGCGGCCAGGCCGGTGAAGTTGGCCATGGTCGCGCCGGTCACGAAGCCGACGTCGGCGTGACCGGGCAGCCCCAGCAGGTCGAGGACCCAGCGCGCGGCGGCCTCCTCGATCGCGGCGACGGCGGGCGTCGCGTAGCGCAGGGTGGCGTTCTGGTCCCACGCGCTGACCAGCCAGTCCGCGGCGAGCGCGGCGGGCAGCGTGCCGCCGATGACCCAGCCGAAGAAGCGGCCCGACGGCATCGCCATGAGGCCGGGCTCGGCACGCCGCGCGAGCTCGTCGACGACCTCGGCGGCGTCGGTGGGGCCGTCCGGCAGCGGACCGCCGAACGCGGCGGCCAGCTCGTCGGCGTCGGCGCGGGGCCGCACCGGGCGGTCGGGCAGCGAGGACAGCCAGGCGAGCGTATGGGCGACGGCGTGATCCAGCGCGGGCGCGTAGTCCTCGGGTCGGGCGGTCATACCCTGCACTCTGCTACATCGGACTGCTGCGGCGATCGACGGGCGCGCACATGGGAGCGCTTCCAGGTAGTCTTCCGCGCATGACCTACGCCCAGCTGGAGCCGCAGTTCGCCTTCATGCTGGCCGACGCCGACGACAAGGCCATCGGATACGTGCTGGCCACCGGCGACACCCAGGCGTTCGCCGAACGTCTCCGGCGCAAGTGGCTGCCGCTGGTCACCGGCCGCCACCCCGCGCTGGACGGCGCCGCGCCCCGGGACGGCGACGAGCTCATGCGGCACCTGCTGCACACCCCGGAGCGCCTGGTCGTGCCCGCGCTCGCGGCGTACCCGGCGCACCTGCGGATCGACGTGCTGCCCGAGCACCGGCGGCAGGGCCACGGCCGGGCGCTGATGGGGCGGCTCGTGCTGGCGCTACAGGAGGCCGGGGTGCCCGCCGTGCACCTGGGCGTGGCCGCCGAGAACCTCGCGGCGCGCTCCTTCGCCGAGCGGGTCGGCATGCACGTGATCGACGTGCCCGGGCCGCTGACCTACCTCGGCCGCAGGCTCTGATCGAGGTCCATCGACCGTTACGCCACAGTAGACGGTCCGATGGGCGCTTGAGCGCGACCGCCCCGCCCCCCGACGCTGTGCGGATGGGCCGACACATCGCATTCGTCAACGCGCCTACGGTCGGCGAGGTGTACCCGACCCTGCCGATCGTGACGGAGCTGATCCGGCGCGGCCACCGGGTCAGTTACGCCACCGTGGCGGCGCGCGCCGAGGCGGTCGCGGCGACCGGCGCGACAGTGCTGCCGTACCTGTCGGGCCTGCCCGCCGAGAGCAACCGCGACCTGCGGCGACCGGAGCGGGCCGACTACATCACCACCGTGCGGGAGGCGTTCCTCGACGAGGCCCGCGCCACCCTGCCGCAGCTCGCGCCGTACTTCCGGGACGACCGGCCCGACCTGATGGTCTTCGGGATGCAGAGCCTCGCCGGGCGGCTCATCGCGATCGGCGAACAGCTGCCCGCCGTGCAGTTCCAGAGCTTCCAGGCGGCCAACGAACACTGGTCCATCGCCCGGCACCTGGGCCTGACCGTCACGCCCCGGCCGGGTATGCCCGAGCACCAGGTGCAGCTAGACACGTTCGCGGCCGCCCACGGCGTCGACCCCGACGCGGTCCGCGCCTTCCAGCCGCTGGCGCAGCTGCTGCTCTATCCCCGGTTCATGCAGTTCCGGGCGGAGACGTTCAGCGGACGCCACCACTTCACCGGGCCGTGCACCGGCCCACGGCCGTTCCAGGCCCGCTGGACACCCCCCGACCCCGGCCGGCCCGTCGTACTGGTCTCGCTCGGCACCGTCTACAACCGCCTGCCCGGTTTCTACCGCACCTGTGTCGAAGCGTTCACCGGCAGCCCGTGGCAGGCCGTACTGGCCGTCGGCGAGCGCACCGACCCCGCCGAACTCGGCCCGCTGCCCGCGAACGTCACCGTGGCGGCGACGGTGCCGCAGCTCGACGTGCTGGCCCACGCGGCCGCCTTCGTCACGCACGCGGGCATGGGCGGCATCCTGGAGGCGATCCACGCCGGGGTCCCCATGCTCACCGTGCCGCAGACCCCCGAGCAGGAGGTCAACGCCCAACGCGTCGCCGAACTGGGCGCGGGCCACCCACTGGCCCCCACCGCCACCGCCGCCGCCCTGCGCACCGCCGTCGAAAACCTGACCACCGACCAGGGCGTACGCCAAGCGCTGACGCGCCTCCAAACCGAACTCCGCGCCTACCCCGGCACCCCCCTGGCCGCCGCCCTCATCGAGTCCGCCCTCCCCTGACCCACTTCCCACCCCCTCCGGCGGGTTCAGGCGGTGGAGGGGGCGACGCGGAGGGCGCGGAGGGCTTTCTTGTCGACCTTGCCTACGTCGGTGAGGGGGAGGTCGGGGAGGAATTCGACGGTGTGGGGGGCCCAGAGTTCGTTGAGTTCGGTGACCGCCCAGGCGCGCAGGTCGGTGGCGGTGATCACGGCGTCGTCGGCGGGGACGACGAAGGCGTAGACGGCCTCGCCCATACTCTGGTGCGGTACGCCGATCACGGCGGCGGCCCGGACCTGCGGGTGGCGCAGCAGCGCGTCCTCGACCGTACGCGAGTAGACGTTCGTCGAGGTCACGCCGGTGACGATCATGTCCTTGAGACGGTCGACCAGGAACAGGTAGCCGTCGGCGTCGAGCCTGCCCAGGTCGCCGGTGCGCAGCCAGCCGTCGACGATGGTGCGGCTGGTCAGTTCGGCCTGGCCCCAGTAACCGGCGGTCATCAGTGCCGCCGACACCCACACCTCGCCGATCTGCCCGGACGGGACGACCCCGCCGCGCTCGTTGCGGATCTCGACCCGCACCCCCGGATAGGGCCGCCCGCACGAGCCGAGCCGTTCCGGGTGCGCCGGATCGTGGGCCAGGTTCGGGTACGCGGCGATGAAGGTCGCCTCGCTCATGCCGTACACCGGGCGCAGCACCGGTCCGAAGCGCGCGACGGCCTCGGCCAACCGGGTCGGGGCGGCGGCGCTGCCCGCGCAGGACAGCGTGATCAGGCTGCTGGTGTCGGTCTTGGCCAGGTTCGGATGGTCGAGCAGCTGGTAGAGCATCGGCGGCGGCAGGGTGGCGCTGGTTATGCGCTCCTGCTCCACGGTGGCCAGGAAGTCCTCGGCCGTGAACCGGTCGTGCAGCACCAGCACCCCGCCGGTGAGCAGCGTGATCATCGCGGCGACCTGCTGGCTGGAGTGCCAGAACCCGCCGACGGCCAGGTGCCGCAGCGGGCGGCCGTCGGTGACCTGGTAGCTGGCCGCGACCGCCTGCACCGCCTTGAAGAACCCGTGCCGGTGGTGCACCAGCTTGGGCCGCCCGGTGGTGCCGCCGGTCTGGAACAGCGACTGCGGCTCGCGCACCGACGGAGGCAGGCCGAGCTGCGCCGCTCCGGGCCGCCGGGGCGCGGCGAGGTCGATGCCGACGCCCGGCCCGAAGCAGAACACGGTCAGGTCGTCGGCGTCCGCCGCGAGCTGCTCGCCCAGCGGGGCGTGGGTGCGCGCGTCGTACGCGAACGCCTCCACGTCGGCCAGCGCCAGGTAGTCGGCGCACAGCTGCGCAGGCGCGTTCGGGGCCAGCCACACCGAGCGGCTGCCGAGCAGGTGCAGGGCGAACTGCACGAGGATCGACTCGGGCGGGTTGCCGGCCAGGATGCCGACCGCCGTGTTGGAGCGCACGCCGTTCTCGTACAGCGTGGCGGCCATGGCCCTGATGCCGGAGGCGAGGTCGGCGTACGTGAGCCGCCGGGGCCCGTGCACGATCGCCTCGTCCGTGCCGTACCCGTCGAAGACGGCCAGCGCCTGGGCCGCATAGTTTTCCTGGTCGCGCTGGTCCATCCCGGACACTCCCGTGGCTCGACCGAACACTTGCGCATCCTGGCTTCGTCGACATGGCGCGCTTCCGAACCGGCACCATAGCGCTGGTTACGAGATCGCAGCCATTCGTCGACAATCGAAATGCATGTGTCTCCTCAGTGGACGCCGCGCGGTCACAACTGTGCTATGGAGCGCTTTCCCGATCAGTCGCGGGCAAGCCCGAGCTGGTCGGCCAGCTCCCGCGCCCGCTGCCGGGTACGCAGCCACGGGGCGTCCAGCGCCTCCCGGACCGTCGCCGCCGCCTCGGCCGGGTCGCCGGTCAGCTCCCACAGCGCGCCCGCGGCCGCGAACCGGTCCTTCAGGTCGGCGTCGCTGTCGCGGATCTCGCGCAGCCTGGCCGCCACGTCCGGGTCGGCGTCGCCGAACACCTCGGCCGCGGCCACGGCCGCCAGCACGTCCCGGCGCGGGGCGACCGCGATGGCGGCCCGCAGCGGCGTGTCGTCGCCCCCGGCCAGCCACAGCAGCCGCAGGTAGATGACCTCGCCGTTGGCGATCGCGGCGATCGCGTCGACCACCTCGGCGTCGCCGCGGCCCGCCTCGGCCAGGAACTCGGCCACCCACAGCCGGGCCGGCCAGGTCATCTGGGCCAGGTGCCGGGCCAGCGCGCCGACCGCAGCCGGGTCGGCCGCGACGCCGAGGACCCGCAGCAGCCCGACGAGTTCGCGCTGCTCCTTGGCGGTGGTCTTGGCCGAGCGGTTCACGTCGATCGTGGTGGCCAGGTCCACCACGCGGTGCAGCACCGCCTCGCGCAGGGACTCCCCCAGCGTGGACAGCTCCGCGAGCGCGCCGGGCAGCCGGGGCGGGGTCCAGCCGCCGCGCAGCGCGGCCTCCGCGTGCTCGGTCCAGCGCGGGTCACCGACCCGGATCAGCGCGTCCAGCGCGGAGCGGCGCATGCGGGCGCCGCGCGTCACCGCGTCGGCCAGCCAGTCGGCCTGGCGGCGGGTCAGCGCGTCGTCGGCGACCACGGCCCGGTACGCGCAGCGGCGCACCCGCTCCTCCGGGTCGTCCAGGAACGAGCAGAGCAGGGCCTGCGCCTGCACCGGCAGGGTCTGCGCCGCCGCCCGGTCGGCCAGGGTCTGCGCGACGTCACGGCGAGCCTGCGCCTGCCCGTCGCGCGCGATCGCGGTCAGCAGCAGGTTCTCGCGTGCCGCGTCCCCGCCCCCGGCGTACTCGACCAGGTCGGCGAGCTTGCCGCGGCGGGTGGTCCAGCGCAGCGCGTCCGGGTCGGCGGCCCAGCCGGCGGTCAGCGCGGCGGCGGCCTGCGCGGTGGCCGTCAGCCCGGCCTCGCGCATCGCCAGCACCGCCGCGACCCGCACCGTGGACGAGCGCGACGGGTCCAGGAACTCCGGCAGCCAGTCCGCGGCGGCGGCCGGGTCGAGCTGCGCCGCCGTCACCAGCGGGGTGACCCGGCGATAGTCGTCGGCGTACTCCCGGGCGCGGGCCAGCAGCACCGCCGACAGCGACGGGTCGGGGCCGCACCAGCCGAGCAGGGCGGTCGACTCCTCGACGACGCTGTGGTCGTCGAGTTCGGACAGGTTACGCAGCGTGACGATGAACGCGCGCAGCGCCTGGCGCACCGGTTCGCCGGCCGGGTGCGCGGCCAGCTCGCCGACCAGCATAAGCAGCTGGTCGGGCAGGCGCGTCTTGGGGTCCGCGGCGAACGCCAGGATCGGTGCGACGGCCTGCGCGGCCAGCGGATGCAGGCCGTCGGCGGGCAGCAGCACCTGCTCCAGCTCGTCCATGCTGTCGTAGTCGTGCGCCGCGGATCCGATGAGCCGCAACAGGTCCACTGGTTCCACACCCTGGGTCACCGGCTGATAGTAGGCCTGCGGGCCGACCCTACGCATGCACGCCCGTCTACGATCTCCCGATGCGCAGGCTGGTGCGGTCGTTCACGGTGTTGCTCGTGCTGGCGTCGACCGGCCTGGCGGGCATCGAGGTGTCCCGGCTGCACGCGGCCGGCCCGCTGGCCCGCACCGACGCGGAGATCGTCGCGGACGCGCTGCCCCGGCTCGCCTTCCAGCGCGCGGCGCTCGACGGCGGCAGCGCCGCGCGGATGCAGCGACTGTTCCCCGAGGGCTGGTTCTTCAGTTACACGCTCTACGGCCTGACCTGGCTCGACGTCGGTGCGCGCAGTGCGCAGCTCACCCCGCGGGCGCTGGCCGAGGCGCGCTGGGCCCTGTCGCACGTGGACTCGGCGCAGGGCAGCGCGGTCTTCGACGCGTCGCTGGACCCGCCGTACGGGGTGTTCTATCAGGGCTGGGCGACCTGGTTGCGGGGCGGCGTGGTCGCGCTCGACGGGTCGGGCGCGCCGGAGCGGGCGCGGCTGAGCGCGGACGCCGACGTGCTGGCCACGGCGTTCCGGCGGCAGCTCGACGCGACCGGGTCGCCGTTCCTCACCGCATACCCGGGGCAGGCCTGGCCCTGCGACAGCGCCGTCGGCCTCGCCGCGGTGCGGCTGGCGGGCACGCTGACCGGCGCCGACCGCGCGGACCTGGTCCGGGACTGGCTCGCCGCGGCGGACGCCCGCCGCGACCCGGCGACCGGGCTGCTGCCGCACACCGTCGACCCGGCCACCGGGCAGCCGACCAGTGGCGCGCGGGCCACCTCGCAGGTCATGATCCTGCGCTTCCTGCGCGAGGTGGACCCGGCGGCGGGTGCGCGCGACTGGGCGGTGTTCCGGGAGAGGTTCGCCTCGACCGTGCCCGGCGTGCCCGGCATCCGCGAGCACCCGCGCGGCGTGGACCTCGCCGGCGACGTCGACTCCGGGCCGCTGGTCGGGGGGCTGAGCCTGTCGGCGAGCGCGGTGGCCCTCGGCGACGCCGTCGTCTACGGCGACGCCCCGGCCGCCGCGGCCCTCACCGGTCTGGCCGAGGCGGCCGGGCTGGCCGTGCAGTGGGACGGCACCCGCCGCTACCTGGGCGGGCAACTGCCCGTCGGCGACGCGTTCCTGGCCTGGTCGCTGGCCGCGCGTCCGTGGACCGGCGGCGAGACCAGCGCCGCCACCGGCCCGTCGTGGACCTGGCGGCTGCCCTGGTACGCCGTCCTGTCCGCGCTGCTCGCCCCGGCCTGGCTGCTGGGCCTGGCCGCCGCCGGGATCGCCCCGTTCGGCCGGGCCCGGCGGCGGACCGGTCCAGCGAGCACCGAGCCTCGGCCCGACGTGCCGCCGGTCGTCACAGCACCCGGTTCAGGGCGCTGAGGCCGGGGACGGCGACCGATCCCAGGCGCTGCCCCGTCTCGGCGTCGAACCAGGTGAGCGTGTCGGGCAGGGCGGCGTACACCCGCTTGCCGTCGGGGCTGGCGGCCAGGCCGCGCACCACGCCCCCGGCGTCCCAGTCGCGCCACACCGGCGCGGCGTCGCGCGGCAGCACGTGCACCCTGCTCCCGACCGCGACCAGCACCTGCCGGAACGTCGCCGCGGCGTACGCGGTCCCCGTCCCGCGCGGCCCCGCGCCGGTCTCGCGCACGCTGAGCCCCTGCGTCTCGACCGTCGCGTGGTGACCGCTGGTCACGTCGACGACGTGGAACTCGCCGCCTTCGGGCGTGATGGCCAGCGCGTGTCCCGCCCCCGGTCCCTCGCCGAACGGCGCGGGCAGGTCGACGCAGAACGCCCACTGCTCGGCCAGGTGCAGCGTGTGCACGAACGCGTGCACGTTGCCGGGACGGCCCGCGACCAGGTCACGGGTGTGCCGGTGGTCCGGCTGGTGCGTGTAGAGGGTGTAGAGGACCTGCCGGTTCGGGGCGTACACCGCCATCCGGCCCTCGCCGCTCATCTCCTCCTCGGCCCCCGGCGGCACCGGCGTCTTCACCTTGGTCAGCAGCGCCGACGCCTGCCCGGTGGCGACGTCGACCCGGCGCACCCGATACCGGTCGGGGGCGGACGCGGGCAGCCAGTCCAGCACGAACAGGCCCTCGCCGCCGGACGTGAACGCGTCCGGGACGATGTTGCCGGCCAGTTCCAGCCGGGCCATCTCGCGTACGCCGTCCGCGATCACGAGCGGGGTGCGCGCCCGACCGGAGGGCACGTGGGTGACCTCGCCGGAGCCGGGCGCGGCCAGCGCCACCAGCCGCCCGTTCGCCGAGGCGACCCGCGGCTCCCACGCCCCGGCCAGCCGCGGTCCCGCCGTACGCCGCCCGGTCCGGGTCTCGATCGCGGTCAGCTCGGTGTGCACACCCACCGGGGTGGCCGCGTACACGGTCGCGCCGTCCGGGGTGGCCAGCCCGGCGCCGAGGTGGTCCATTCCGGATGGTCGCAGCACGGCCAGCCCGCCGCCGGTTCGTACCAGCACCAGGTCCGGCACGCCCGCCGGGGTCGTCGGCGACGCCGTGCGGCAGCCCGTCAGCGCTGCCACGGCACCCGCGCCGAACAGGGCCAGGACGTCTCGTCTGTTCGTCATGCCCGGTCGAGTCGCGGGGCCGCGCCGTGGTTCCCGTACGACGGTCGTCGATGAGGACTGGCACGATGGCGGCGGCGGGTTGACCGTCGGCTCCGGATTTGCTGACCGAGCGGCCGGTGCGCGACGGGCACCCGCCCATTACGTTTCTCGCTCGTAACCGTGACCGGAACTACAGACGGCAGGCAGCTCGCGGTGGAGGACGATTTCGGGTACGAGGGCCGGCGGCGGATCCGCATTCCGCTGCTGGAGCGGCTGCGCGGCCTGCCACTGGTGGCCACCGGAGTGTTCACCGCCGCGCTGATCCTGCTCATCCTCACCACCGTCCACCGGCCCGCGACGTGGAACGACGCGCTGCCGTGGGACGACGAGCCGAGCGCCGCGCCCGTCGCCGCACCGGCGAACCCGGACGCACCGGTGGCGCACACCCCCGCCCCGCGTACGCCCGCCGCCCGGTCCTCGGCGAGCGCCTCCCCGTCGGCCGCGCCGTCGGGCACGGGTTCGCCGCCGTCACCGGCCGCCTCACCGGCACCGCCCCAGCAGCCCCCACCGCCCGCGCCGCAGCGCACCGTGCGGCACGAGGCCGAGTCGGCGAGCCTGTCCCAGGCCCGTACGGCCAGCGACCACAGCGGCTACAGCGGCTCGGGTTTCGTCGACTACGACAACGCCTCCGGCAGCTTCCTGCAGTGGAGCGTGCCGGGCGCGGCCGGGACGGCGACCCTGCGGCTGCGTTTCGCCAACGCCAGTTGCTGCAGCCGCGCCATGGACATCAGCGTCAACGGCAGCACCGTGCTGCGCGACGTGCGGTTCGACGCGATGCGCAGCTGGGACGACTGGAACACCGTGACGGTCACGGTGACCCTGATCGCGGGCACGAACACCGTCCGGGCCACCGCCACCAGCCGGGAGGGTGGCCCGAACGTCGACTACCTGGAAGTGGTCCAGTAGCTCACGGGATCAGCAGCAGCTTGCCCGTGGTGCGCCGCGAGGTCAGGTCGTCGTGCGCCCGCGCCGCCTCGGCCAGCGGGTAACGGCCGCCGATCGACACGTGCAGGGTGCCCGCGTCGACCTGGGACAGCACGTCGGTGGCCCGTTCCAGCAGCTCCTGCCGGGTGACCACGAAGTCGCCGAGCGTCGGGCGGGTCAGCACCGCCGAACCGGCCGCCATCAGCCGCAGCGGGTCCACCGGGGGCACCGGGCCGCTGGCCGCGCCGTACAGGGCCAGCACGCCGCGGCGGCGCAGGGAGGCCAGGCTCGCGTCGAACGTGGACGCGCCGACGCCGTCGTAGACCGCGGCCACGCCCTCGCCGCCGGTCAGCGCGCGCACCCGGTCCGCCAGGTCGTCGACCTGGTCGTAGCGGATGACCTCGGCCGCGCCCGCGACCCGGGCCTGGTGCTCCTTGGCCTCGGTGGACACCGTGCCGATGACCCGGCCGCCCAGGTGCGTGACGAGCTGGGTCAGCAGCAGCCCCATGCCGCCCGCGGCGGCGTGCACGAGCACGGTGTCACCGGCCCGCACCTGGTAGACGTCGTGGGTCAGGAAGTGCGCGGTCATGCCCTGCAGCAGCACCGCCGCCGCGGTCTCGTCGGACACGCCGTCGGGCAGCGGCACGAGCCGGTCCACGGGCACCGCCGCGGCCTGCGCGTACGCGCCGGGGACCATGACCCAGCCGACCCGGTCGCCGACCGCCGTCCCGGTCACCTCCGAGCCGACCGCGACGACCCGGCCCGCCGCCTCCACGCCGGGCGTGAACGGCAGGGGCGTCGGGTAGCGGCCCATCCGGTGGTACACGTCGATGAAGTTGACGCCCGTCGCGGCGATCTCCACGACCGCCTGGCCGGGTCCGGGCACGGGCAGCTCGGCGTCGGTGGGGGTGAGCACGTCGGCGTCGCCGTACTGCGTGATCTGAACAGCCTCCATGCCCCGAGCCTGCCTCATCGGGGGCGGATGCGGGGGCTGGGGCGCGTTCCCGGAGGGACAATGAGAGCTGCATCGCAGCGAGCGGGAGGGGGCGCGTGATGAACACCGCGACGATGGCCAGGGCCTGGACGGTGGAGCTGCGGTATGAGGAGGACGCGGACCTGACCAGGGCTGTCGCGTACATGCGGCTGCCGTCGGGGCGGTTGCTGACCGCCGAGGGGCAGGCGCGGCGGCACCCGGTCGACCGGCCGCGGGCTTCCATCGGTGAGGAGATGGCGGGGGCGCGGGCGCTGTCCGGTCTGGCGCACCGGCTGCTGGAGGCGGCTGCTGACGAGGTCGAGGTGAATGTGCACGGGGGTGACCCGGCGGTCTAGGAGGTGGTGGCCAGGACCAGGGGGAGCACACCGGGAGCGCCTGCCTGGAGGAGCTGGCGGGCCACTATGGCCATGGTCCAGCCGGAGTCGAGCTGGTCGTCGACCAGGAGCACGGGGCCGGACAGGTGGCGGAGCCTCTCGGCCAGGTCCTCGGGGATGGCGAAGGCGTCGTGCAGGGCTTTGACGCGCTGGGCGCTGTTGGCTCTGGGCTGGTCGGGGGGCGGGCCGCCCGCGACGGTGCCGAGGTTGTCGAGGCGGCCGACGCGGGCCACGTGTTCGGCCACGCCGGTGATGAGGCGCGGGCGGGTGCGGGAGTTGATGGCGACCACGGCGGCGGGGCGGGTGGGCCAGGGGTCGGAGCCGTGTGACCAGTCCTTGAGGACTTCGATGAGTACGTTGAGCAGGTCCTGGGGCGGGGTGGTGTCGGGGCTGTCCACGGCCAGGAGTTCGCGCAGGCGGGTGCCCCAGCCGAGGTCGGAGAGGCGGCCCACGGCGCGGCCGGGGAGGGTCTGCTCGGCGGCTGGGATCTTGCCGGAGAGGGGCACGCCCGCTGCGGCGAGGCCGGTCGGCCACATCTTGCGGGGTTCGATCTGGACGCCGGGGCGGCCGAGGAAGGTGTGCGCGGCGTTGAGGGCGTCGGCGGAGACGTCGCTGGTGTAGGCGGGGCCCGCGCAGTTGTCACAGCGGCCGCAGCGGCGGGCCTCGGGGTCGTCGAGGGTGTGGCGGAGGAACTCCATGCGGCACCGGGTCGTGGTGGTGTAGTCGCGCATCGCGTCCTGTTCGGACTGCCGGGCCTTGGCGATGCGCGCGTAGCGCTCGGTGTCGTACGCCCAGGGCTGGCCGGTGGCCTCCCAGCCGCCGCGGACGCGTTTGACCGCGCCGTCGACGTCGAGGACCTTGAGCATCATCTCCAGGCGGTTGCGGCGCAGGTCGACCTGCACTTCGAGGGCCTGGGTCGACACGGGCCGCCCGGCGGCGCCGAGCACGTCGAGGACGCGGCGGACCTGGTCCTCGGGCGGGAAGGCGAGCGAGGCGAAGTAGCGCCAGATGGCGGCGTCCTCGGGGCCGGGCAGCAGCATCACGTCGGCCCCTGCCACGGCGCGGCCCGCGCGGCCGACCTGCTGGTAGTAGGCGATCGGCGAGGCGGGTGCGCCGAGGTGCACGACGAAGCCGAGGTCGGGTTTGTCGAAGCCCATGCCGAGGGCGGAGGTGGCGACCAGCGCCTTGAGTTTGTTGTCGAGCAGGTCCTGCTCGGCGGCGCGGCGGTCGGCGTCCTCGGCCTGGCCGGTGTACGCGGCCACGGCGTAGCCCCGTGCGGCCAGGAACTGGGCGGCCTCGTGCGCGGCGGCCACGGTCAGCGTGTAGACGATGCCGGAGCCGGGGATCTGGTCCAGGTGGTCGGCGAGCCAGGCCAGCCGGTGCGCGGGGCTGGGCAGCTGCAACGCGGCCAGCCGCAGCGACTCGCGGTCCAGCGGGCCGCGCAGCACCAGCGGCTGGTGTCCGGCCGTCTCGCCCGCGCCGAGCTGCTCGGCGACGTCGGTGGTGACGCGCTCGTTGGCGGTGGCGGTGGTGGCCAGCACCGGCGTGCCGGTGGGCAGCTCGGCGAGCATGGTGCGCAGCCGCCGGTAGTCGGGGCGGAAGTCGTGGCCCCAGTCGGAGACGCAGTGCGCCTCGTCGACCACGAGCAGCCCGGTCGTGGCGGCCAGGCGGGGCAGCACGCTGTCGCGGAAGTCGGGGTTGTTGAGCCGCTCAGGGCTGATCAGCAGCACGTCGACCGCGCCGTCGGCGATCTCGGCGGTGATCTGGTCCCAGTCCTCCAGGTTGGCCGAGTTGATGGTGCGGGCGTGGATGCCCGCGCGGGCCGCCGCGTCGACCTGGTTGCGCATCAGCGCCAGCAGCGGGGAGACGATCACCGTCGGGCCGTGGCCGCGTTCGCGCAGCAGGGCGGTGGCGACGAAGTACACCGCGGACTTGCCCCAGCCGGTGCGCTGCACGCACAGCACCCGCCGGGCGTCGGCGACCAGCGCCTCGATCGCCCGCCACTGGTCCGGCCGCAGCTCGGCGTGTTCGCCCGCGAGCCGCCGTAGCACCGTTTCGGCACGTTCGCGTAGTTCCGTCCTGTCGTCCGCCATCCCGCAGTTCTACCAGCCGGGGGTGTCAGCCTGACCGCTGGCGGGTAATCAGGGCAAATGACCAACATCGGATACACCCTCATGACCGAGCAGCGCGGGCCGCGCGAGCTGGTCGACGACGCGGTGCGCGCCGAGGCGGCCGGGTTCGACTTCGCGGTCTGCTCCGACCACTACTACCCGTGGCTGGACGAGCAGGGGCACGCCCCGTTCGCCTGGTCGGTGCTGGGCGCGGCCGCCCACGCCACGCAGCGGCTGCCGCTGGTCTCCTTCGTCACCTGCCCCACCATGCGGTATCACCCGACGGTGGTGGCGCAGATGGCGGCGACCATCGGCGTCATGTCGCAGGGGCGCTTCACGCTCGGGCTCGGTGCCGGGGAGAACCTGAACGAGCACGTCGTCGGCGCGTATCCGCACGCCACGCAGCGCCACGCGATGCTGTCCGAGGCGCTGGAGATCATCCGGCCGTTGCTGGCCGGTGAGGTCGTACACCACCTCGGCGAGTACTTCGAGGTGCCCGAGGCGCGGCTGTGGGACCTGCCGGACTCTCCGGTGCCGATCGGCGTCGCGGTGTCCGGTCCGTCCTCGATCCGGCTGGCCACCCGCCACGACGCGGCCCTGATCGCGACCGAGCCGAAACCCGAGCTGATCCGGCAGTACGCCGACGCGGGCGGCACCGGCCCGCGCTACGGGCAGGTCGCCATCTGCTGGGGACCGGACGCCGACGCGTGCGCCCGGATCGCCCACGACCAGTTCCGCTGGTTCGACCTGGGCTGGGCGGTCAACGCCGAACTGCCGCATCCGCGCTCGTTCGCCGCGGCGACGGCCGTGATGACCCCGGCGATGGTCGCCGAGAAGATCTCGTGCGGGCCGGACGTGGACAGGCACGTCGCCGCCGTACGCGAGTTCGTCGACGCGGGGTTCACCGACGTGGCGCTCGTCCAGATCGGCGGCGACAGCCAGCCCGACTTCCTCGACTTCGCCGAGAAGCAGCTCCTGCCCGCCCTGGCCGGCGTGTAGCGGCGGGTCAGGGGCGGCGGGCGCCGGGGGCGCGCCGGGCCAGGCGCAGGACGCGCAGGATCATCGCGGGTTTGCGCAGGACGCCGGGTGGGGTCAGCAGGTGCTGGACGGCCGTGAAGACGCGGCGGATCTCGGGGTCGGTCTGGGCGGCGAGCTGGATGCGGCGGGAGTAGGCGTTGCGCAGGGCGATGCCGCGCGGGCGTACGCCCTGGGTCTGCGGGTAGGCGAAGTCGCCGCCCGCGGCGAACCCCCACGGCGTGGCGAGGATGTGCGCCGTCTCCTGGTACTGGTCGGCGGCGAGGGCTGCGGTGGCCGCGCCGTGCGCGTCGAGCTGCCTGCCCAGGGCCTGGGCCTCCAGCGCCGCACAGGTCATGCCCTGGCCGTAGATCGGATTGAAGCTGCAGATCGCGTCGCCGAGCGCCAGGTAGCCGGCGGGATAGGCGGTCAGGTCCTCGAAGTGGCGGCGGCGGTTGGACGGGAACGTGAACGAGACGGCCTCGGTGACCGGCTCGCACCGGTCGATCAGGTCGGCGATGCCGGGGTGGGGCAGGCTGCGGGCGTGCGCGGCGAACGCGGCCGGGTCGCCGGGGGCGGGGAAGTCGCCGTGCCAGCCGCCCATCGACACCAGCCAGCGGCCGTCCTCGATCGGCAGGGCCAGCCCGACCCGGGTCTCGTCCGGCGCGGCGGGCAGCACGAACACCGCGGTGGCCCCGGGCAGGTCGCCGGGCTTGCGGCGCAGGAGGCGGGTGGTGTACCCGACCCCGATCTTGATCTCGGTGACCGCCGGGGCGGCGAAGCCCAGCTCGGCCAGCCAGCGGTCGGAGCGGCCGCCCCGGCCCGAGCAGTCGACCGTCAGCGCGCACGGCAGCGTCTCGCCGCCGTCCAGCACCACGCCGGTGACCGTGCCGTCCGCGCCCGCCAGCCCGGAGACCGCGACCCCGGCCCGGATCTCGACGTTGGGCAGCGCCGCCACCCGGCTCCGGATGGTGTGCTCCAGCAGCGGGCGGCTGAAGGCCAGCAGGGTGATGCCGGTCGGCGACTTCGCCCAGACGCTGCCGTACCGGTAGGTGATCATCTCGGTGCCCGGTTCGAACGGCACCGCGCCCGCCCCGACCAGCTCGTCGACCAGGCCCTCGAACAGCTCGCCGAGCGCCCGCTGCCCGGCCGCGAGCAGCACCGCACCGTGGTTGCCCTGCGGGACCCCGCGTCGCGGCACCGCCGACGCGGGCAGCTCGTCCCGGTCCAGCACCACCACCCGGTCGTACCGGTCGGCCAGCACCCGCGCGGCGCACAGTCCTGCGATCCCGGCTCCGATCACGACGGCGGTGGACGTGGACATACGGGGTGCGCTCTCGGTCATCCGTCCATCTTCGACGGCACCGGCCAAGATCGCTGACCGGGGTGGCGGCTCCGGTCATGGATGTGACTAATTCCCGCCAGGCCTAACGATCAACAGCGATCGATACTAGGGTGCTGGTGTGTCCTCATCCGCCGTGGTGTTGCTGGGCGGGCTGCCGTTCACGCTGCTCGCGGTTCTGTTCCTGGGCCTGCTGGCGCAGGCGCAGCACCGCCGCGACGGCGTGCGCCCGGCCCGGCTCAGCGCATCCGCCCGCGAGAAGCTGACCGTCGAGGTGCGCGAGCTGGAGGAGGTCGCCGCCGAGGTGCTGGAGGCGGCCCGGACCGCGGTGCTGCTGGCCGAACGCACCGCCGCCGAGCTGGCCGCCGCCGAGGCCGAGCGCGACGTCGCCTGGCAGGCCCACCTGGACGCCGCGCAGGTGTTGGAGAAGGCGGCCGAGGCACTGCCGCCCGAGCCCGCCGAGGCGGTGAGCTCCGCGGAGAACCTGCGCGAGGTCTCCCGTGCCGCCCGCGCGGCCTACAAGCGCGGCGACCTGTCCATGGAGCAGTTGCGCGCGGTGTGGCAGCGGGTCGACGGCTGGGACCAGTCCCGCCAGGACCACTCGCACGAGCTGTCCCGCCTGCGCGCCGAGGACGCCGAGGCGGCCCGCCTCTACCACGTCGCGGCCTCCCGGGCCCGCCACGCCCGCCGCGCCGCCGAGGTGGCCCGGGTCTCCTCGCACGCCCTCACCCAGGAGGCGGCCGACGCCGCGTACGAGGCCCAGGTGATCCAGACCGCCCTGCGCGGCCGGGGCTGACCCGATTGAAGCCGCCGTGTCGCGGGTACTCCCCCAGGATGCGCGACTACGACGAAGTGGTGGAGGTCTACACCTGGCAGCAGGAGCCGGAATCCGGCACGGGCGTGCCCGCCGCCGACCTCGCCGACGAGGACCTGTTCCGCGAGCTGGCGGCGCTGCACCGCACCCGCCACGCCACCCTGCGCCACGGCTCCGACGCCGCCCTGTCCCACCACACCGACCGCCTGGTCGAACTGGAGGCCGACTACCTCAGGCGCTTCCCGGACCGCGAGATCGACCCCGAACGCCTGCGCTCCGGCGCCCGTGCCCGCTGACCGGGTGTGGGCTGGGTTACGGGGGTTCGGGGCGGTGGGGTCGGGCGTGAGATTCTTGGGGCGTGACTGCGACGTTGATGCTCGGGCGCTACCCCGTTGATCCGCCGGTGGTGCTCGCGCCGATGGCGGGCATCACCAATGTCGCGTTTCGGCAGCTCTGTCGTGAACAGGGGGCCGGGATCTACGTGTGCGAGATGATCACGACGGTCGCGCTCGCGGTACGCAACCCGAAGACCGAGAAGATGATCGAGTTCGCGCCGGACGAGCACCCGCGCAGCATCCAGCTGTACGGCGTCGACCCGGAGATCACCGCCAAGGCCGTACGCCGGGTGGTGGACGAGAACCTGGCCGATCACATCGACCTCAACTTCGGGTGCAGCGTCAAGAAGATCACGAGCAAGGGCGGCGGCTCGGCGATCCCGTGGAAGCGCCGCCTGTTCGGCGCGATCATCAAGGCCGCCGTCGACACGGCCGCGCCCGCGGGCATCCCGGTGACCATCAAGATGCGCAAGGGCATCGACGACGACCACCTGACGTACGTCGAAGCCGGTCTGATCGCCCAGGAGGCCGGGGTGAAGTGGGTGGCCCTGCACGCCCGCACCGCCGCCCAGCGCTACTCCGGCGAGGCCGACTGGGAGTCGATCGCCACCCTCAAGCAGGCCCTCGACGTGCCCGTGCTCGGCAACGGCGACATCTGGGAGGCCGACGACGCGCTGCGCATGGTGGCCGAGACCGGCTGCGACGGCGTCGTGGTGGGCCGGGGCTGCCTGGGCCGCCCGTGGCTGTTCGCCGACCTGGCCGCCGCGTTCGGCGGCCGCCCCGAGCGGGTCATGCCCGACCTGGGCGAGGTCGCGCAGGTGATGCGCCGCCACGCCGAACTGCTGGTGCACTGGTGGGGCGCCGAGCGCGAGGCCGTCACCGACTTCCGCAAGCACGTCGCCTGGTATCTCAAGGGCTTCCCGGTCGGCTCCGAGCTGCGCCGCTCGATGGCCATGGCGTCCTCGCTGATGGAGCTCGACGACCTGCTCGGCAAGCTCGACCCCGACGCCCCGTTCCCGGTCGCCAACCTGGGCCAGCCCCGCGGCCGCACCAACTCCCCCGCCAAGGTCGTCCTGCCCTACGGCTGGCTCGACGACCGCGACTCCCAAGCCGTTCCCGAGGACGCCGAACACGACGACTCCGGCGGCTGACCCCGCCTCCCAGCGTCCCGGCTCCCCCAGCCAAGATCGCCGTTTGAGGTCAGGAGCTGCGGTTCAACCACAGATCCTGACCTCAAACGGCGACCTTCGCCCGGAACGGCCCGCACGGCCGGACCTGGCCGGTCAGCGGCGGAAGGTGGCCGGCAGGGCGCGGGTGTACGGGGCGCGGTAGCGGGCGAGCAGGGCGAAGACCACGGCCAGGGTGCCCGACATGACGGCGTTCGAAGCCGAGCCCGGCAGCACCCACAGGTTCATCACGGTCGCGCCGACCATCAGGGCGGTCAGCCCGATCGCGGCCGCCCCGGACAGTCGCGGGACCAGCAGGCCGACGCCGCCCGCCAGCTCGCACGCGCCGACGAACCAGATGAACGCCATGCCCAGCCCGGCCTCGGCGAAGGCGGGCGGAGCCTCGAAGAACGGCAGGAACTTCGGCACCGCGACGCCGACGAAGAACAGGCCGAGCAGGATCTGAACGGTCCACACCGCGATGTTCACGGCACGGCGGGGGCGGGCGGCGGGGGCGGCGTACGAGGTCATGACGGGGTTCCTTCCCTAAAGTTCGGTCATCGCGTTACGTCCATGTAGACGGGCGGCGGACACGGAACTCATCGGTGCCGGGAAGGAATCTTCTGTCGGGGGCGTCAGCGGGCGCGGGCGGCGAAGTGCTCGACGATGCCCTGGAGCAGGCGGGTGTCGAAGGGCAGCGCCGCGCAGCTGTCCACCGCCGCGTCGCGGTGCTGCTCCATGAGCCGCCGCGCCTGCGCGAGCCCGTACACCCGGACCAGGTTGGCCTTGCCCACGTCGTTGCCGGAGTCCTTGCCGAGCTGCTCGCTGGACGCGGTCGCGTCGAGGATGTCGTCGCGGGCCTGGAACACGATGCCCGCGTGGTCGGCGTAGCGGGTGACCAGCTCGATCTCGACGCGCGGCCGGTCCAGCAGCATCAGCAGCGGCACCAGCGCGGCCTCGACCATCGTCGACGTCTTGAGCCGGTACATCTCCAGGATGGCCTCGCCGGTGACCGGGGAGGCGTCACGGGCGTAGCGCAGGTCGAGGAACTGGCCACGGCACAGGCGCTGCGGGCCGAGCACGGTGCCGACGTACGCGACGACGTCGGTGACCCGGTGCGCCGGGTAGTGCCGGTCGAGCCGGGCCAGCATGCCGAAGCCCGAGGACAGCATCGAGATCGCCGCGAGCTGCACGCTGCCCTCGTCGAACACGGTGTGCGCGGCCGGGCGGCCCCGGCGCAGCGTGGCGTCGTCCTGGGCGGGCAGGTCGTCGAAGATGAGGCTGGCGGTGTGGAACAGCTCGATCGCGCCGAGCAGCGACTCGGGCATGTCCCCGCGTACGCCGAGGCCCTCGGCCAGCATCAGGGTCAGCGCGGGGCGCAGCCGCTTGGCGGGACCGTCCATCGTGTACGCCAGGATCGGCGCCAGCTCGGCGGCGTTGACCTGGGCGTGGCAGTCGTGCACGATCTCGTTGATCCGCGCCAGCCGGTCGAGCACGAACGTGCGCGCGTCGACGCTGTTCGGGTCGCGGCGGCCCATCACCACGGCCGCCTCCCGCTTGAGCCGCAGGTCACCGGTGGTCAACTGCGGCAGCACCCGCCGGGGCGCCCCGGCCGCCGTACGCAGGAACGCGGCGATCTCCGGGGTGACCGGGTACTGGTCGAGCAGCGCCAGCGTGGCCTGCGGGTCCGCGCACAGGTGCACACCCAGCTTGATCGCACCGACGCCGGTCAGCGCCTCGCGGGCGACGGGGTCGCCGCCGTACACCTGGTCGACGACGTACGCGTCGTAGGCGAACAGGTCGAGCAGCGGGTTGGTGCGCCCGTCACCGGGGTGCGTGAACGGGGTCGTCCGGCCCGCGCGGCGGTCCTCGTCCCGGTCGGCGAGGTCGTCCTTGAACTGGCTCAGGAAGATCGTGTTGAGGCAGCGGGCGTAGAAGCCGTCGTCGAGCCGGCGGCGGCCGAGGATGTTCGCGACCACCCGGCTCAGCCCGGCCTTGAGGAAGATGTCCGGGTACGCCGACTCCAGCGGCTCGTCGGCGCGGCGTCCCGCGTCACGGTGCTGGGCCAGGTACATCGACTCGGCCGCGTGGTAGAGGTGCCGGTGCGTGGCGAACGGGTAGACCTGCAGCGCGATGCCGTACAGCTCGTGCATCTCCTCGGCCAGCGGATGGTCGGGCACCTCGCCGGGATCGATCGCGCCGCCGGTGGCCAGGCCGCGCAGGATCAGCCGGTGCAGCCGGTCCCGCTCGCGGGGCAGCATGTGCTCGCCGGGCAGGTCCTGGAAGCTGTCGTCGATGACGGCGTACGCGGCTCCGTACGCGTACGCGCCGGGCAGGATGCGGGTGAGGTGTTCGCGCGCCGCGGCCCGGCCCGCGTCACGGGTGTCGTACCCGCCGATGGCCAGCACCCCGACCAGCGTGCGGACCACCTTGCCCATCGCGCCCGCCTGCACCACCGTCTCCGGCAGGGTGCGGTGTAGCCGGTCCAGCCGCTCGGCCAGCCAGCGCACCTCGTCGACCTCGCGCAGCACCGGGAAGCGCCGCTCCAGCGACTCCACGACCCCGGCCACGCCACGCCCGCGCTCGATGCCCTCGACGATCTCGCGCACCGTGCGCGCGTGCGCCCGCGCCAGCACCTCGCCCCGGGCCACGTCGGCCGGGTCGGGCACCTCGCTGAGGTTGTACACCCCGAAGTAGTTCAGCTCCAGCAGCGCCTGCTCACGCAGCTCGCGCCGCCGGCGCGGCGGGTAGACCCCCCGCAGCAGCGCGGCGCCCGGCGTGCTGCGCCTGGCGATGGCGTCGAGCTGGGCGGTGTAGTGCTCCACATGCGACGCGATGGCCGACGGGTTGCCGTCCCGCCACCGCGCGTAGTGCGCCAGCGTATGCCGCACGCCCTCCTCGAGCCTGCTGTGCTCGAGGTCCTCCTGCCGGAACGGGAACGGCTGCAACAGCTCCGTAGCGACACTCATGAGGCCGACCACCTCCCCGCGGAACTGACGGCCCCGCACCCCCATGATCCCACCCCCGCGCCAACCCCCGCCCGGACAGAAGGAACGGCACCTTCACCGCACCTCGGAGGGTTACGTTCCTTTCACGACGGATACGGCGGGCCGGTGTGCCAGGATGTGCGCCATGCTGCCGCCGCCGGAATTCGCCGTGGTCCGCGTGCTCGGTTACCGACGCGACAGGGTCGACCGTCTGATCGAAGCGGTGTACCGAGGCGAGGCGAATCTCGCCGGCAAGCGCACGTTCGACCTCCCGGTGGTCATGCACGGCTACGACTGCGCGCAGGTGGACGCGTACCTGGCCCAGGTCGCGGCGCTGCACGAGGCCCACGGCGCCTTCCGGCCCCTGGCCGACCCGGACAGCGGCGTGCCGACCGTCGGTCCTGTCGCCTCGCGGCCCCCGGCGTTCCGGCGGGCCATCCCGTTCACCAGGGGGTACGACCCCGCGCAGGTGGACGCACTCGTCGCGCGGATCGCACCGGTGCTGGCCGGAGGTGTCGGCATCACCTCCGCCGAGATCGAGGAGGCCGACCTGCCGCTGGTCCGCAGGGGCTACGACGTCGAGCGGGTCGACGCCTACCTGGACGCGGTGGTGATCAGGTTGCGGGCCGAGGGCCGCTGAGCGGTCAGAAGGCGCGGGCGTACTGGTCCGGCCAGTGCGGCTGCCCGCCGAGCTTCGCCAGCGCCCGGCGCGGCCAGTACGGGTCACGCAGCAGCTCCCGCCCGATCAGCACCAGGTCGGCCTGACCGTCGGCGACGATGCGCTCGGCCTGCTCCGGTTCGGTGATCAGGCCGACCGCGCCGGTCAGCACCCCGGCGTCACGGCGCACCTGCTCGGCCAGCGGAGCCTGGTAGCCGGGCCCGACCGGGATGTCGGCCTGCGGCACAACCCCGCCCGACGAGCAGTCGATCAGGTCGACCCCGGCCGTGACCAGCTCACGGGCCAGGGCGACGGTGTCGGTGACGTCCCAGCCGCCGTCGGTCCAGTCGGTCGCCGAGACCCGGGCCAGCACGGGCACGTCGGGGCCGACGGCGTCGCGGACGGCCGTCGCGACCGCCACGGCCAGGCGCGTGCGCCCGGCCCGGTCGCCGCCCCAGCCGTCGGTGCGGTGGTTGGTCAGCGGCGAGTAGAACTCGTGCAGCAGGTATCCGTGCGCCGCGTGGATCTCCACGGCCCGGAAGCCCGCGTCGACCGCGTACACGGCGGCCTGCGCGAATGCGGCGATCACCGCGTGGATGCCGGCCTCGTCGAGGGCGCGGGGCGTGCGGTACGCGGGAACGAACGGCTCGGTGCCCGGCGCGACCGGCTGCCAGCCGCCGTCGGCGTCGGGCACCCCGCCCCGCTCCTGCGCGAACGGCCAGTACGTGGACGCCTTGAACCCGGCGTGGGCGAGCTGGATCGCGGGCACCGCCCCCTGCGCGGCGACGAACGCGGTGACGGGACGCCACGCGTCCACGTGCGCCGGTGACCAGATGCCGGCGTCGCGCGGGGAGATCCGGCCCTCCGGCAGCACCGCGCTGGCCTCGGTGATCACCAGCCCTGCCCCGCCGACCGCGCGGGCGCCCAGGTGGGCCAGGTGCCAGTCGGTGGGCAGGCCGTCCGGCCCGGCCGAGTACTGGCACATCGGCGACATCGCGATGCGGTGGGGCAGCGTCACGCCGCGCAGTTCTAGGGGCTGGCCGAGTGCGGTCACGGCGCAACAGTACGGCCGGGCGCGGGCAGCGTCCTGTGACGCGGCTCGCACCCGGCCGGACATGGTGAAGGGCCGGGAAGACGTCGGTCATCCGGCCCTTCGGCGTTACTGCGTGGCGTCCTACGAGAAGATGCTCACGCCCCCAGGTCCTACCAGCAGACCGATGATGATCAGCACGATGCCCCACAGGATCTGGCGTCGTACCAGCGAGACGATCCCGGAAACGACCAGGACCACGGCGAGGATCCACAGTAAAAGCTCCATGGTTCCTTCCTGCCCCACGAACTCAGTGACGAAACCGCTACGTTAAGAAGCGGATCAGTCCTCCGCCAGCATGCGCTCGCGCAGCTGCGCGAGGCACCGGCTGAGCAGGCGCGACACGTGCATCTGGGAGACCCCGATCTGCTCGGCGATCTGGGCCTGGTTGTGGCCCTGAACGAAGCGCAGCATGAGGATCTTCTGCTCACGTTCCGGCAGTTCCTTGACGTACTGCCGGACCGCGTGCACGTCCGGAATGGACTCCAGCACGGTGTCGGTCTCGCCGATCAGCTCGCCGAGCTCCACATCGCCGTCCTCGCCGCTCACCGCGACATTGAGGGAGTTGATGCGGTACGCCTGCGCGCAGTGCATCCCGGCCACCACGTCTTCGACGGTGACATTGAGATGCGTGGCGAGGTCGTCGGCGGTCGGCCACCGGCCGAGGTCCTGGCAGAGCTGCGGGGACACCCGGTTGATGTCCAGGTACAGCTCCTGCATGCGGCGGCTCACCCGCATGCTCCAGCCCCGGTCACGGAAGTACCGCTTGAGTTCGCCGACGATGGTCGGCACCGCGAAGTGCACGAAGGCACTGCCACGGGAGGGGTCGAAACGGTCCACGGCCTGGATCAGGCCGATGGTCGCCACCTGCACGAGGTCGTCGCCATCCACACCGCGGTGTCGGAAGCGGCGGGCCAGGCGTTCGGCCAGCGGCAGCCAGGCACAGATGGCCTCCTGCCGCACGTCCTCATGTGCGGGGTCTTGCTCGCTCAGCTCTCCGAGACGGCGCAGCAGCACATCGCCGGCGGTCGCGTCGAGGGTGTCGGTCAGGGACGAGGGGGACGCGGACGCTTCGGTCTCGCGAACCAGTGTTGCAGACATTGCAGGCCTCCGGCGCAGTGAACCGCGTGTGTTCCGGGCGACGGGGGTCGACCTCGGACACGGTTCGCCTGTGACGGACACAGCACCCGTTTCTTGAGCGCTGTTTAGACGGCTTGGCAGCCGACTCGGCAAGCCGAGCACTGCCGACCATACAAGAGGTCGGCCAGAAGTACTAGTCCAAGGAGAGGAAGGTACACGTTCCGGACGCGTTCAGAAGGAGAAGCCCGAGGTGACAGCTCGATGGTCGGTGCCGGGAGTACGCAGCACCCCGGCCTGGGTCGCGGTCAGCCCGCGGTACAGGACATGGTCGGGGCGCATCACCGGCAGTGACGAAGGCCACGTGAAGCCGTAACCCCAGCCCGCCTCGGCCTGCGCGTCGTCCAGCAGCGCCGCCAGTGGCGCGATGGCCCGGTCGGTCGCCGCGGTGTTCAGGTCGCCGAGCACCAGCACCCGCTGCGCCTCGTCCTCGCGGACCGCCTGCGCCAGCATGTCGATGGTGTGGTCCCGGGTGGCCGTGTCGTTGATCCGGGCCGAGCCCAGGTGCACGACGTACACCGCGACGTCGCCCTGCGGCGTCTTCACCAGCGCGCGCAGCGCCCGGGTCCACTCCAGACCGGTGTCCACGCCGGTGACGTCCGCGATCGGGTACTTGCTCAGCAGGCCCACCGTCGAGCGGACAGCGTAGTGCGGATACGTCTTCGTCAGCTGCTCGGCGACCGTCTCGATGGTGCCGCCGGAGGCCTCCTGCAGCGCGATCAGGTCGGGGCCGCCGTCGGCCAGCGCCCGCACCGTGGTCTGCGGGTCGGGGTTGTCGGCGTACAGGTTCTGGGTGACCACCCGCAACTGCACCTGCCCGCCCGGCGGCGGCAGCAGCGCACGGCCGAACATCGCCGCCCAGATCACCGCGGGCAGCAGCACCACCAGCAGCGCCTTGCCGGAGCGGGCCAGCAGGGCAGCGATCGCCAGCACCGGCACGGCCAGGCCGAACAGCGGGGCGATGGTGTCGAGCACGCTGCCGATGCCGTGCACATTGGGGACGAGCCGGTGACCCGCGAGCACAGCAGCCAGCAGCAGGGCGGCCGCGATGACCAGCCCCGCTCGCCAGGCCGGGCGCCGGGGAGGCGGCTCAGCCGGGCCTCCGGGCGTCTTCTTCAGCTCGATGGTGGTCACTGTCCGTATGTTACCGGGGAGGACCCGAATCAAACTCGGCAAACGTCGCACTACCCGTGTGCGAAGTCCCCCGAACCACCGGTTCGGGGGACTCCACGCACGTCAACCAAGGTCAGCAGCCGGGCAGGCGCTCGATCAGGTAACGCTCCACCTGGTCCAGCGAGACCCGCTCCTGGACCATCGTGTCACGATCACGGACCGTCACCGCGTTGTCTTCCAAGGTGTCGAAGTCGACGGTGACGCAGTACGGCGTGCCGATCTCGTCCTGGCGGCGGTAGCGGCGGCCGATCGCCTGCGCGTCGTCGAAGTCGACCACCCAGCGCTTGCGCAGGTCCGCGGCCAGGCCACGGGCCTTCGGCGAGAGCTGCTCGTTGCGCGACAGCGGGAGCACGGCGACCTTGACCGGGGCCAGGCGCTTGTCGAAGCGCATCACGGTGCGCTTGTCGACGCCGCCCTTGGTGTTGGGCGCCTCGTCCTCGTCGTACGCCTCCAGCATGAACGCCAGCACCGCGCGGGTCAGACCGGCCGCGGGCTCGATGACGAACGGCGTCCAGCGCTCGTTCTTCTCCTGGTCGAAGTACGACAGGTCGGTGCCCGAGTGCTTGCTGTGCGTCGTCAGGTCGAAGTCGGTGCGGTTGGCGATGCCCTCCAGCTCGGAGAACTCGGTGCCGCCGAACCGGAAGCGGTACTCGATGTCGACCGTGCGCTTGGAGTAGTGCGACAGCTTCTCCTGCGGGTGCTCGAAGAAGCGCAGGTTGTCAGCCGAGATGCCCAGGTCGAGGTACCAGTTCCAGCGCTCGTTCAGCCAGTACTCGTGCCACGTCTCGTCGGTGCCGGGCTCGACGAAGAACTCCATCTCCATCTGCTCGAACTCCCGCGTACGGAAGATGAAGTTGCCCGGGGTGATCTCGTTGCGGAAGCTCTTGCCGACCTGGGCGATGCCGAACGGCGGCTTCTTGCGGGCCGTGGTCGCCACGTTGGCGTAGTTCACGAAGATGCCCTGGGCCGTCTCCGGGCGCAGGTAGTGCACGCCCTCGGCGCTCTCGACCGGGCCGAGGAACGTCTTCATCAGGCCGTTGAACATGCGCGGCTCGGTGAAGGTGCCCTTGTTGCCGCAGTTGGGGCAGTTCAGGTCGGACAGCACGAAGGTGGCGCCGGGCTTCTTCTCCAGGAACGCCTCCTCCAGGTGGTCGGCCCGGAAGCGCTTGTGGCAGCTGGTGCACTCGGTCAGCGGGTCGACGAACGCCTCGATGTGGCCGGAGGCCTCCCACACCTGGCGGGCCAGGATCACCGCGGAGTCCAGGCCGACGATGTCGTCGCGCTGCTGGACCATCGTCTTCCACCACTGCCGGCGGACGTTGTCCTTGAGCTCCACGCCCAGCGGACCGTAGTCCCAGGCCGAACGGGTGCCACCGTAGATCTCACTCGACGGGTAGACGAAGCCCCGGCGCTTGGCCAGGCTGACGACGGAGTCGATGCGGTCCGCGGGCATGATCAGGTCTCCATTCCGTTGGAGGTTGCCGCCGGCTGGCTGTCGGCGGAGGGTCGGCGGAAGATCCGCTCGACGTGGATACGGTACGGGCCGCTCGAACAGCCCGCATGCGGTTAAACGCTACTGCACACGCAACGTGGTGAGTCCGCCGGTGCGGCGCGCCGACACCCCGGTTACTCGCGCCCGCATACTTCCAGGTCGGTGGTCTTGGGGTCCTGTGCGAGGCGGTAGACGACCTGCTCGCTGTCACCGTCGGTGTAGCGCTCGGTGACCGGCAGGGTGATCCCCGACGTGCCCTGCAGCTCGACCTCGCCCAGCTCGTACGACTGGATGCGCTCCGGCCGGGCCTGCTCGCGGCTGGTGAAGCGGGCCAGGTCCAGCCGCTGCTGCTCGTCCTCGCACAGCAGCTCGTAGGCCTGCTCGTACTTCTTGGCCTTCAGCGCGTCGAGGTAGGTGCCGACCGTGACATGCGCCCGCTCGTTGATCGCCTGCACGCCGGTGACGGCCAGCCCGACCCCGGCGACCAGGCCGCCGCCGCAGCACAGCGCCACCAGTACGCCCGCGATACCGAGCGCCCAGCCCAACCGGGTCCCGCCGCCCTCCGACGGCGCGGCCGGGAACGGCGGCACGGCACCCGGACCGGGCGGCACGGGCGGGGGCACGGACGCGTGGGTCATGGCCGCGATCATATGGCGTACGCCCCACCCGCCGCCGCCGTGCCCGAAACCCGGCCCCGGCCGACGCCGCGACCTCGCCGATCAGGCCCGGTCGCTGGCCTTCGTCTCGACCTGTCCGCCCGGCTCGGCCGCGGCCAGCGTCTCGAACGCGCACGGTTCCATCAGCGATTCGGCCAGCAGGGGCGTGGCCGTCATCTTCACGTCGAAACCGCCCAGCGCGCGCCGGTACGCCCCCACGCTCTCCCACTCGGTGAGCAGGCACCAGTGCTCCGGCTCGTCGAGCGACCGGGTCAGTTCCCCGCGCAGGTAGCCGGGGCGGGCCGCGAGGGCCGCCAGCGCCGCGTGGGCGCGCTCGACGAACGCCTCCTCGTTGGCGGCGATCACGAATCGATTGAGCATCAGCACCTCACTACAGTAAGGAGGGGCACCTTCCTGTCGTTTTACGGGGTAAAGGGTGCCCTCTTGACCCGTGCCGGAGAGGACCCGCAGTCGTGCCCCAGGATGTCGCGAACAACCCGCTGCTGCGCAGGCTCGCCCGGGTCCCGAAGCTCACCGCCGTGCTCGGCACGCTGGCGCTGCTGGTGGTGGCGGTGCTGCTGCCGAACCCGTACAGCGGGCTGCTGCTGCTCGCGCTCGCCGCCGGGCTGGCCTCGCTCCTGGTGATCACCTGGCCGGTGCAGCCGGTCGGCACCCGCGCCCTGCGGGTGGTCGTGCTCACCCTGCTCACTGCCGCAGCCCTGACCCGCCTCTTCTGACCCGAGCGAGCCGGCGCCCGCCTGGTCGGGCGGGGAGGGATATGCACCTATGCGTTTTTGACAATCGTTCTCATTTTCAGGGAGAGTTGACGCCATGCTGAGCCGATCTCTCCAGCGTGCCGCCGTCGCCGGTGTCGCCACGCTGCTGGCCCTGGGCACCCTCACCGCCTGCTCCGACTCCCCCGCCGACGACTCCGGCCGCATCAGCGTCGTGACCGGTTTCTACCCCCTGCAGTTCGTCTCCGAGAAGATCGGCGGCACCGACGCCGACATGGTCAACCTGGCCCAGCCGGGCGCCGAGCCACACGACATGGAACTGTCCCCGGCCCAGGTCGCCGAGGTCGCCAAGGCGGGCCTGGTGGTCTACCTGAAAGGCTTCCAGCCGCAGCTCGACGAGGCCGTCGCGCAGAACGCCGCGGACCGCGCGTTCGACGTCGCCACGGTCACCCCGCTGGTCAGCGGCCCGAACCACCAGGGCGCGACCGAGGAGGGCGGCAACGCCCCCGACCCGCACGTCTGGCTGGACCCCACCCGCCTGGCCGCCATCGCGGGCAGCGTCTCGCACCGGCTGGCCGAACTCGACCCGGCGCACGCCGCGGGCTACGCCGAGCGCGGCGACGCCCTGGTCGCCGAGCTCAACAAGCTCGACGCCGAGTTCAGCGCCGGGCTGGCGAACTGCCAGCGGCACGAGATCGTGACCAGCCACGCCGCCTTCGGCTACCTCGCCGACCGGTACAAGCTCAAGCAGATCGCCCTGTCCGGGCTGACCCCCGACACCGAGCCCACCCCGCAGCAGGTCGCGGCCGTGGCAGCCGAGGCGCGGCAGTACGGCGCGACGACGATCTTCTTCGAGACGCTGGTGTCGCCCAAGGTCGCGCAGACCCTTGCCGAGCAGGTCGGGGCGAAGACCGCCGTGCTCGATCCACTGGAAGGGCTCGCCGAGGGCGGGACGGGTGACTACTTCTCGGTCATGCGGGCCAATCTCGCAACGCTGCGTACCGCGTTGGGCTGTTCATGAACGCAGACGGCGGGAACCCCCCGGTTCTCGAGATCAAGCACGGCGCGGTCGCCTACGACCGGCCGGTGCTGCGCGACGTCAACCTGACCGTACGCAGCGGCGAGGTCGTCGCGGTGCTCGGCGCGAACGGCAGCGGCAAGTCCACGATGATCCGGGCCGGGCTCGGCCTGGTCCCGCTGGCCGAAGGCCAGGTCGAGCTGTTCGGCGTCCCGCTGCCCCGCTTCCGCCAGTGGAAGCGCATCGGGTACGTGCCGCAGCGGCTCGGCGCGGGCGGCGGCGTGCCCGCCACGGTCGGCGAGGTCGTCTCGTCCGGGCGGCTCGCCCGGCGGGGCTTCCCCGGCCTGCTGCGCGGCGACGACCGCCAGGCCGTCGCGCGGGCCCTGGCCGCGGTCGACCTGACCGACCGAGCGGGTGACCCGGTCGCCTCCCTGTCCGGCGGCCAGCAGCAGCGCACCCTCATCGCGCGGGCCCTGGCCGGCGAACCCGACCTGCTGGTGCTCGACGAGCCCACGGCGGGCGTGGACGCCAAGTCGCAGGAGGCGTTCGCCCAGGCCCTGCGCGACTTCGTACGGCACGGCGGCACGGTGCTGCTCGTCGCGCACGAACTCGGCCCGCTGCAACCTGTCATCACCCGCGCCGTGGTCGTGCACGACGGGGTCATCGCGCACGACGGCGCGGTGCCCCACCCCGCCGGGCACCACGCCGAACCAGGCCACGACCACGTGCACCCGCACGCCCCGCAGGACCCGCCGAGCATCTGGGGACGCGAATGAACGTGAACCTCATCGACATCATGTCGCTGCCCTTCATGCAGCGGGCGCTGCTCGGCGCGCTGATCACCGGCCTGATCGCCCCGTCGCTGGGCATCTACCTGGTGCAGCGGCGCATGTCGCTGATCGGCGACGGCATCGGCCACATCGCCCTGACCGGCGTCGGCGTCGGCCTGCTCACCGGCACCTCCCCCGTGCTGACCGCGATCGGAGTATCAGCGCTGGGCGCGGTCGCCGTCGAGCTGATCCGCGAACGCGGCCGCACCTCGGGCGACATCGCGCTCGCCATCCTGTTCTACGGCGGCATCGCGGGCGGCGTCTTCCTGGTCGGGCTCGCCCCCGGCAAGGGCAGCGCGAACCTGACGTCGTACCTGTTCGGTTCGCTGCTCACCACGTCCGCCACGGACCTGGTCACGATCGCGATCCTCGGTGCGTGCGTGCTCGCGGTCACCGTCGGGCTGCGGCCCTGGCTGTTCGCCATCTGCCAGGACGAGGAGTACGCCAAGGTCTCCGGCCTGCCCGTACGCGCCCTGAACCTGCTCCTCGCCGTGATGACCGCGGTCACCGTCACCGTCGCCATGCGCTCCGTCGGCCTGCTGCTGGTCAGCGCGCTGATGGTGGTGCCCGTCGCGGCTGCCCAGCTCGTCTCGCGCGGCTTCGGCGGCACCATGACCCTGGCCATGCTCGGCGGCGTGATCAGCGCCGGGGCCGGGATACTCGTCTCCGCCGGGTACGACACCGCGCCCGGCGCGACCATCGTGCTCGCCGCCATCGCACTGTTCATGCTGGTCGCGGCCGTGGGCACGGCACTGCGCCGACGCCGGCGCGCCGAACCGGCCCCGGCGACCGCATGCGATCCGCCCGAGTGCGTCCTCGACTCATGATTGGGTGTGCACGCGGACGCGGGGATACGGTGGTCGATGTGAGCCAGACGCAGTCCTACGTCCGCGCCGGAGAGCTGCTGCGGGCGCTCGCCGCGCCCGTACGGATCGCGATCGTGACCGAGCTGGCCGCCAACGGGGAGCGCCACGTGCACGAACTGGTGGAACGGCTACGGGTGGCCCAGCCGCTGGTCTCCCAGCACCTGCGCGTGCTGCGCGCGGCCGGCGTGGTCCGCGCCGAACGGCACGGCCGCGAGATCGCATACTCCTTGGTGGACGAGCACGTCGCGCACATCGTCGCCGACGCGGTCACCCACGCGGCGGAACAGCGCCAGTGACGGAGCGGGGAGAAGGCATGAGCGAACTCGGCGAGCGCATCAGCGGGCACGTGAGTCATGCGGCCGACGAGCGCAGCGAGGAGAAGGCATGACCAGCCCACAGGGCACGGCGGCGCGTAACACGCGCCAGCGGTCCGCGGTGGCGACCCTGCTGGCCGAGGTGGAGGGCTTCCACAGCGCGCAGGAGCTGCACGCCATGCTCCGCGACCGGGGCGAGCGGGTCGGCCTGACCACTGTGTACCGCACGCTGCAGGCGCTCGCCGACGCCGGGGACATCGACGTGATGCGCCCGCCGGGTGGCGAGCAGCTGTTCCGGCGCTGCTCCAACGGGCACCACCACCATCTGGTGTGCCGCACCTGTGGCCGTACGGTCGAGGTGGCGGGACCGGCCGTGGAGTCGTGGGCGGACCGGGTCGCGGCGCAGCACGGGTTCGTCGACGTGAGCCATACGCTGGAGATTTTCGGCACCTGCCAGGGCTGCGCGACGACACGGGGCTGACGCGGGGCGTTTATCGATCGCCGAAGTCGACCACAATGCTGGCATGAAGCTCTATGCGGAGAAACCGTGGCGGTTCACCCGGCAGATCGTCGCCGATGTCACCGCACTGGTCTGGAGCGCCGTCTGGATCTGGGCCGCGCTCACGCTGTACGACCTGGTCCAGAAGCTGGCGGTGCCCGGCCAGAAGCTGGAGAGCGCCGGCGTGAGCCTGGCGCGCGACATGGTGGAGGCCAAGGCACGCGCGGGGCGGATCCCGCTCGTCGGTGACGAGGTCGGGGCACCGTTCGGCAGCGCCGCCAACGCCGCGAACTCGATCGCCGAGGCCGGGCGCGACCAGCAGGACGCCATCGCCAACCTGGCGACCGTGCTGGCGTGGCTCACCGCGGGCATCCCGGTGCTGATGGCGCTGGCGCTGTGGCTGCCGCTGCGGCTGTCGTGGATCCGGGCGGCCAGCGTCGCCGCGAAGGTGCGCAAGTATCCCGGCGGGGGTGAGCTGCTGGCGCTGCGGGCGCTGGCGACCGCCCCGCTGCGGCGGCTCGCGTCGCTGGACAGCGGCGTGGTCGCGGGCTGGCGCACGGGTGATCCGGACGCGATCGAGCAGCTGGCCACGCTGGAGCTACGCCGCCTCGGCCTGCGCGGCACCCCCCGCCGCTGACACCGTCGCCATCGCACCGCCGCTGCCCCCACCGCAGCCGCCCCACCGTGGCCGGCCCCACCGCGTCGCCGCTGATGCCTCGCGGCTCGCGGCTCGCGGCTCGCGGCTCGCGGCTCGCGGTGATGATCGCTGTCTGCGGTCAGAAAGTGTGGTCTGACCGCAGTTTCTGACCGCAAACGCCGATCATCACCCGGCACCCCGGACGGCGCGCGTTAAGCAGGGCACCTTGCTCTACGCATAGCGATGGGAAGGTGCCCTTCCTTCGGATAGGGCGCGGGGCGGTGGCCGGGTCGGGTCGGTTAGCGGGGTGGGTTAGCGGGGTGGGTTAGTGGGGTGGGATGCGGCGGCGGGCGTCGGTGGGGGTGGTGGAGGGGCCGGGGGTCCAGGTGGAGACCCATTCGCCCTGGTCGGGGGGCGGGATGATGCCCTGTTCGAGGGTGGTGTGGTGGCCGGCGAGGACGGCGCGGGCCAGGGCCACGTCGGCGGCGTCGGTGTTGTTCCAGAGGGCGTGTTCGAGGATGACGATGCGGCCCCGGGCCTGGTGGCAGAAGAGGTCGGCGAGTTCGCGCTCCTCGGGGCGGCCGGAGGCGGTGGCGCGGGAGCAGACGGCGGCGATGGCGAACAGTTCCGCGCCGATGTCGACGATGCGGCCCAGGAAGGCCTGCCGGTGCTCCAGTCTGCCCTGCCAGCGGGCCATACCCTGGAAGGTGTTGCGGGCCAGGCGGCGGGCGGCGCGTTCGGCCCAGCGCACGTGCTTGGCCAGCGGGCCGAACCGGCGATAGCCGCCGAAGGTGCCCCGTCCGGCGGCGAGGGTGGGCAGCCAGCGGGCGTAGAAGCCGGTGGCGCGCAGCAGCGCCTTGCCCTTGGCGCCGACGCTCGACTTCGGGTCGATCAGCGCTCCGGCGACGGAGAGGTGCTGGTCGACGGCCTCGCGGGCGATGAACAGGTGCATGATCTCGGTGGAGCCCTCGAAGATGCGGTTGATGCGCAGGTCGCGCAGGATCTGCTCGACGCCGATCGCCTTCTCGCCACGGGCCGCCAGGGAGTCGGCGCTCTCGTATCCCCGCCCGCCCCGGATCTGCACCAGCTCGTCGGCGACCTGCCAGGCCAGCTCGGAGCCGTACAGCTTGACGAGGGCGGCTTCGATGCGGAAGTCGTTGCGGTCGTCGTCGGCGAGCATGCAGCACAGGTCGAGCATGGACTCCATGCCGTACGCCGTGGCCGCGATGAAGGCGATCTTCGTGGCGACGGCCTCGTGCTGCCCGACCGGCCGGCCCCACTGGACGCGCTCCTGGGACCAGCCCCGGGCCACGGCCAGGCACCATTTCGCCGCGCCGACGCACATCGCGGGCAGGGACAGCCGTCCCGTGTTCAAGGTGCTCAGCGCGATCTTGAGGCCCTGGCCCTCGCCGCCGATGACGTTGTCGGCGGGCACGAACACGTCGTGGAAGCGGGTGACGCTGTTCTCCAGGCCGCGCAGGCCGAGGAAGGCGTTGCGGTTCTCGACGGCGACGCCCTCGGCGTCGCCGTCGACGACGAACGCGGTGATGCCGCCGCGGCGGCCCTCACCCTTGGGCACCATCGCCATGACCACGAGCAGCGTCGCCACGGTGCCGTTGGTGGCCCAGAGCTTGACCCCGTTGAGGCGGTAGCCGCCGTCGACCGGGGTGGCGGTGGCGCCCATGCGGGCCGGGTCGGAGCCGACGTCGGGTTCGGTGAGCAGGAACGCCGACACCTCGCCCGCGGCGAGCCGGGGCAGGAAAGTCTGCTTCTGCTCCGTGGTGCCGAACAGCTTGAGCGGCTGCGGCACGCCGATGGACTGGTGCGCCGACAGCAGCGCGCCGATCGCCGGGCTGACCGAACCGGCGAGCGTGAGCGCGCGGCAGTAGTCGAGGTGGGACAGGCCGAGTCCGCCGTACGCGGGATCGATCTTCATGCCGAACGCGCCGAGGTCGGCCAGGCCGTGGAAGACCTCGTCGGGGATGCGGGCGTCGCGTTCGATGGCGGCCCCGTCGACCTCGGTGCCGACGTACTCGCCGAGTGTGGCGAGGAACTGCTCGGCGTCGGGGTCGGGGGCGGGCTGCGGCCACGGGTGGATCAGGTCCATCCGCAACCGGCCCAGGAACAACTGCTTGCCGAAGCTGGGCTTGCGCCACTCGCTCTCCCGGGCGGCCTCGGCCACCTGGCGGGCCTGCTCCGCACTCACCTCACGCTGCACGGTCGTCATCGCCGACTCCCCTGTCGTCCGCGAACGAGGGGTCACCGGGGCGGCCTGCGCGCCGCGACTCCCCTGTTCGGTGGTTTGCGCCCTGGAATCACGCTACCTCGCAGTACTACCGAGCGGTAGCAGTTGGCAAACCACCGGACGGGGGCTACTCGTACTGCTCAGCGGGGGCCGGGATGGACCGCCACTCCAGCACCTCGATGAACGGGATGTCCTCGCCGTTGACCGCGTCGGTGCCCCGCTGGTCGGTGTACGTGCCGGTGATCTCGACCCAGCTGTCGGCGGGCAGCCCGGTGGGCACGCTGCCGTTCATGCCGACCTTGATCGGGCGGGCGTCGGCCGCGCAGCAGGACAGGATCATGCGGGTGAGCAGCTGGCCACCGGCGGGGTTGTCGGACAGGAAGCCGGTGACCTGGACCCGGCGCTCGCCGATGGACAGTCCCTTGTCGAAGATCGCCCGGGTGGCGTAGTCGAGCACGCTGATCGGGGCGGGATCTCCGTCGGGCAGCGCCGGGAAGTCGGAGACCTGCTGCGACGACAGTGCCGAACCGGCCTGGCCTGCGGCGTACGAGCCGAGCGCGGGCGGGGCGACCAGCAGCAGGCCCAGCACGGGCGCGATCAGCAGCCAGCCGATCCGCGGCTCGCGATGCCCGGCGTGGGAGTGGCCGGAGCCGCTCAGGTCGTGGCCGCCGGGGTCCGCGGTGCCGTTGTGCGGCGTCGCGTCGGCGGGGACGGCACCGTTCGGCAGCGCGTCGGCGTGGTCGGCGCACTCGGTGTCGGCGGTCGTCCCGTGGCGCAGGTCGTACCAGAGGGTCATCGCGGCCGCGAGCACCAGCAGGGCGCCCGCGCCGATCAGGAACGGCTGCAGGCCTGCCTTGACGTAGCGCAGGTACATGTCGGTGAGGCTGGCCTTGAGGATCGCGCCGCCGAGCAGCAGCAGCACCACGCCCTGGGCTTGACGGTTCACAGCAGCACCATCCCGACTCCCGTGGCGACCAGGACCGCCATCACGAACGTGGCCGGGGCGAAGCGCATCGCGAAGCGGCGGCCGAACACCCCGGCCTGCATGGAGATCAGTTTCAGGTCGACCATCGGGCCGACGACCAGGAACGCCAGGCGCGCGGTGAGCGAGAACTGGCTCAGCGACGCGGCGACGAACGCGTCGGCCTCGGAGCAGATGGACAGCAGCACCGCCAGCACCGCCAGGGCCAGCACGGACAGCACCGGCTGGTCGGCGACGGCCTGCAGGACCGACTCGGGCACCAGCACGTTGATGGTGGCCGCGGCCATCGCGCCCAGCACCAGGAAGCCGCCCGCGTGCACGATGTCGTGGCGGCAGGCCGCCCAGAACGCCCGCCAGCGCGACAGGTCGTCGAGTTCGGGCCGGTGCGGCAGCCTGATCCACTCCTGCCTGCCCAGCCGCAGCCAGAGCCAGCCCATCACCATGGCCACGACGATGCTGGCCAGGCCGCGGGCGACCACCATCTCCGGGTTGTTCGGGAAGGCCACCGCGGTGGCGGTCAGCACGATCGGGTTGATCGCGGGCGCGGCCAGCAGGAACGCCAGCGCGGCGGCGGGCGTCACGCCGCGGCGGATCAGCGAGCCCGCGATCGGCACCGAGCCGCACTCGCAGCCGGGCAGCACCACGCCCGCGCAGCTGGCCACCGGCACCGCCAGCGCCGGGTGCTTGGGCAGCGCCTTGGACCAGAACGAGCGCGGCACGAACACCGCGATGACCGCCGACAGCGCGACACCGAACACCAGGAACGGCGTGGCCTGCACCATCACCGATACGAACACGGTGGTCCAGGTCTGCAGCAGCGGCGTGGAGATCGCGGCGGCGATCGGCTCCCGGAAGATCAGCAGGACGATGAGCAGCGCCGCCAGCACCTCGACGGAGCCGATCCGGCCGCCGAGCAGCGGCCTGCGGGCCGGGCGTCCGGCAGGCGCGGACGGGGGCGCCGCGGGCGGGCGCTGATCGACGGAGGTCACGCGGATCCTTCGCGGTATCGGGGGTGTGCCGACCGGCACAGGTTACCGGGCGTGCGTTCGGTGTTAGCCTTTCCGGCACAAGCGCCGCTGTCCAGCGGCCTCATATGAACAAGTAACGACAGGGGAGCGCACAGCGCTGAGAGTGCGGCATCAGGCCGCAGACCCTCGAACCTGATCTGGGTAATGCCAGCGCAGGGAGTTCGGTCAACACCTCACCGCCACGTCTGCTTTCGTGATACCCCCAAATGGGGTATCGCGGGCGCGACGTGTGCACTTCTCCTCGTTCGTCCCCTCAACGGACCAGGAGTTATTCATGACAAGCAATCGCTGGCGGACCGTCGACATCGTCGTCGCCTCGATCCTCGCCGTCGCCTTCGGCGTCGTCTTCTGGGCCTGGGGCCTGCTGTGGTACGGGCCCGGCGACGCTCTCTTCGCCGCGTTCCCGCCCGCCAAGGCCGTCATCTACGGCGTGTGGCTGCTGCCGGCCGTGCTGGCCCCGCTGATCCTTCGGAAGATCGGCGCCGGGTTCTACACCGAGTTCGTCGCGGCGGTAGTCTCGGCGCTGCTCGGCACCGGATGGGGCATCGCCGTGCTGTGGTATGGCCTCGCTCAGGGCGCGGCCGGCGAGCTCGGCTTCGCGCTCGGCGGCTACAAGCGCTGGGGCCTGCCGCAGGCGCTGCTCGCATCCGCGTTCGCCGGAGCGGCCGCCGCCGGTCTGGACCTGTACTACTACTACGCCGACTGGGCCGCCGACTGGAAGCTGATCTACGTCGTGATCGTCATGGCCAGCTCCGTCGCCATCGCGGGCGTCGGCGGGCACTTCCTGACCCGGGCCCTGGCCGGGACCGGGGCGCTCGACCGGTTCCCGTCCGGCCGCAGCCGCGACCTGGTCTGATGATCACGCTCGAGGGGTACGGGTGGCGGCACGCCGGCCGCCGCGCGTGGGCGGTGCGCGGGGTCGACCTGCGCATCGAGCGCGGCGAGCGGGTGCTGCTGCTCGGCCCCTCGGGCGCGGGCAAGTCCACCCTCCTGCACGCGCTGGCCGGGCTGCTGCCCGACGACTCCGGCGAGGCCGAGGGCGTACGCAAGGTCGACGCCGGACACGTCGGCATCGTGTTCCAGGACCCGCAGTCGCAGCTGGTGATGTCGCGGGCCGGGGACGAGGTCGCGTTCGGCCTGGAGAACCTGGGCTGGTCAGCCGACCGGATCTGGCCCCGGGTGGACGAGGTGCTGCGCGAGGTCGGCTTCGGCTACGGGCGCGACCGGGCCACCGACGCCCTGTCCGGCGGCGAGCAGCAGCGCCTGGTGCTGGCCGGGGCGCTCGCCCCGCGTCCGGAGCTGCTGCTGCTCGACGAGCCCACGGCCAACCTGGACCCGGCCGGGGCCGCGCTGGTGCGCCGGGCGCTGCGCGAGGCCGTCGACGCCGACACGGCCGTGGTGCTGATCGAGCACCGCATCGCCGAGGTGCTGGACCTGGTCACCCGCGTGATCGTGCTGGAGCCGGGCGGCGGCGTACGCGACGACATCCCGCCGCACCAGCTGACCGGCCCGCTCGGCGCGGAGCTGGCCGCCGCCGGGGTCTGGGTGCCGGGCCACCCCGCGCCCGCCCGCCACGCCGCGAACCCGCCCGGCGACACCCTGCTCTCCACCCATGACCTGCGGGTACGCCACCTGTCCTACCCCGACGTCACGGTCCGCGCCGGTGCGGCGCTCGCGGTGACCGGCCCCAACGGCTGCGGCAAGTCCACCCTCGCGCTGGCCCTGGGCGGCCTGCTGAAACCTGCCGGCGGCGAGGTGCGCAGCCCCGACGGTCCGCCGCACCGCTGGCGGGCCCGCACCCTGGCCGCCCGCATCGGCTCGGTGTTCCAGAACCCGGAGCAGCAGTTCGTCGCCGCCACCGTGCGCGACGAACTTGCCCTGGGCGGCACCCCGGCGGACCGGGTCGACGAACTCCTGACCCGCCTGCGGCTGGACCGCCTGGCCGGGGCGAATCCCTTCACCCTCTCCGGCGGCGAGGCCCGGCGGCTGTCGGTGGCGACCGCGCTGGCCGCCCGGCCCCGCCTGCTGATCCTGGACGAGCCCACCTTCGGCCAGGACCGCCGCACCTGGATCGAGCTGGTCGACATGCTGGCCACCCTGCGCGACGACGGCCACGGCATCGTCGCCGTGACCCACGACCCCGACGTCGTCACCACCCTCGCCGACCGCGTCCTGGACCTGGGCGGAACCCCATGACCGCCGTCGCCGCCCCGGCCCAGCGCAGTGACGCCACGCTGGCGCGGCGGGCTCCGGTCGCGAAGATCGTCGCGCTCGCGCTGTTCACGACGGCCGCGCTGCTGACCCGCGACGTCGCCGCGCTGGGGTTCGCGCTGGTGGTGACGTTCGCCGCCGCGCCGCTGTTCGGGATCACGCCGTGGGGGCTGCTGCGGCGCGGCTGGCCCGCGCTGCTCGGCGCGGCCACGGTGGTGCTGTCGCTGGCACTGTTCGCGGCGGACCGGTCGGGCACGGTGCTGGTGGACTTCGGGCCCGTAGTGATCACCTCGACGGTGCTGTCCAACGCGCTGTCGCTGGCGCTGCGGCTGCTGGCCATCGCCCTGCCGAGCATCCTGGTGTTCAGCACCACCGATCCGACCGACCTGGCCGACTCGCTGGTCCAGCACGCGCGGGTCTCGCCACGTTTCGCGATCGGCGCGCTGGCCGCGTTCCGGCTGGTCGGGCTGCTCGGCGACGAGTGGCGGATGATCGCGATGGCGCGCCGGGCCCGTGGCATCGACGCCGGGCGCAACCCGGTGCGCTGGCTACGGCTGTTCGCCAGCACCACGTTCGGGCTGCTGGTGGGGGCGATCCGGCGCGGCACCCGGCTGGCCGTGGCGATGGACGCCCGCGGCTTCGACTCCGGCAGGCCCCGCACCGTCGCCCGCCCCATGCCCTGGCGCCCGGCCGACTGGCTGCTCGTCGCCGCCGGTGCGCTGCTCGCCGTCCTGATCCAGCTCATCGCCCACCGCTGACCGGTCAGGCCGACGGGGCGGGTGGGGCGACCGGGTTGGGCAGGGCTCCGCCGAAGCGGCGGTCGCGCTGGGCGTAGAGCTCGCAGGCGTACCAGAGGTGGCGGCGGTCGAAGTCGGGCCACAGGGTGTCGAGATAGACGTGCTCGGCGTACGCGGACTGCCAGAGCAGGAAGTTGCTGGTGCGCTGCTCGCCCGACGGGCGCAGGAACAGGTCCACGTCCGGCACCTCGGGGTGGTAGAGGTACTTCGCGATCGTCTTCTCGTTGACCTTGTCGGCCTTGAGGCGGCCCTCGGCCACGTCCCGCGCGATCGCGGCGGCCGCGTCGGCGATCTCGGCCTGGCCGCCGTAGTTGACGCAGAACTGCAGGGTGAGCTTGCTGTTGCCGCGGCTCATCTGCTCGGCGGTCTCCAGCTCGTCGATGACGCTCTTCCACAGCCGCCCGCGCCGGCCCGACCACACGATGCGTACGCCCAGGTCGTTGAGCATGTCGCGGCGGCGGCGGATCACGTCGCGGTTGAAGCCCATCAGGAAGCGGACCTCCTCCGGCGAGCGCTTCCAGTTCTCGGTGGAGAAGGCGTACACCGACAGGTAGGGCACGCCGATCTCCAGCGCCCCTTCGATGGTGTCGAACAGGGAGAACTCGCCGCGCTTGTGGCCCTCGGTGCGGGGCAGGCCGCGGTCCTTGGCCCAGCGGCCGTTGCCGTCCATGACGATGGCGACGTGCTCGGGCAGGGCGTCGCCGGGCAGCTTCGGCGGGGTCGCGCCGGACGGGTGCGCGGAGGGCGCCTTCGGCTCACGAGTCTGCCGGATCCTGATCAAGGCGCTCCCCTGTCTGTTCACGGTCGCCACCGCGGCGATCCGGCCAGGTCGGGACTCAGCCCGGTCCCCGGCGATCAACCAACGGCAGAGAGCGTAGCTGCCGCTCCAGGTGCCACTGCAAATGCGCCGCCACGAAACCTGCACACTCCCGCTGCACGGGTGGCTCGGCCTGCTCCGCCGCGGGCCAGTCGCCCTCCAGCAGCGCCGACATCAGATCGAGGGTGGCCGGGTCGGGATGGGCGGCGCCGGGCGGGCGGCAGTTCAGGCAGGTGACACCACCGGCGGGTACGGAGAACGCCCGGTGTGGACCCGCCTCCCCGCACACCGCGCAGTCCCGCAGCGCCGGGGCCCAGCCGGCCTGCGCCATGGCCCGCAGCAGGTACGCGTCGAGCACCAGCGAGCTGGGCCGCACGCCCTCGGACAGGGCCCGCAGCGCGCCCAGGGTGAGCTGGTAGAGCCGCAGCGCGGGCTCGCGCTCGACCGGGGTCAGCCGCTCGGCCAGCTCCACGATCGCGCTGGCCGCGGTGTAGCGCGGGTAGTCGGTCAGGAAGCGGCGGCCGAACAGGTCACGGCCCTCGACCTGGGTGACGGTGTCCAGCGAGCTGCCCTCGCTGCACTGCACGTCGATGTGCCCGAACGGCTCCAGCCGCGCGCCGAAGCGCGAGGTGGTGCGGCGTACGCCCTTGGCGACCGCGCGCACCCGCCCGTGCTGCCGGGTGAGCAGCGTGACGATCCGGTCGGCCTCGCCGAGCTTCTGCACGCGCAGCACGAGAGCGTCATCGCGGTAGAGCGGTCGGCGCATACCCGGCATGGCTGCGACCCTACCGGCCCCCGCCGACTAGAAGCCCAGCCGCCGGAGCTGGCGGGGGTCGCGCTGCCAGTCCTTGGCGACGCGGACGTGGAGGTCGAGGTAGACCTTGGTGCCGAGGAGTTCCTGGATCTGGAGGCGGGCCTTGGTGCCGACCTCCTTGAGGCGGGCGCCGCGTGCACCGATCATGATGGCCTTCTGGCTCTGCCGCTCGATGTAGATGTCGGCGTACACCTTGGTCAGGCCGTCCTCAGGGATGATCTCCTGGATCAGCACCGCGATCGAGTGCGGCAGCTCGTCGCGTACGCCCTCCAGCGCGGCCTCGCGGATCATCTCGCCGACCAGCACGTGCTCGGGCTCGTCGGTGAGCATGTCGTCCGGGTAGAGCTGCGGGGACTTCGGCAGGTGCCCGACCATCACGTCGACCAGCGTGTCGAGCTGCGAGTTGGCCACCGCGCTGACCGGCACCACGTCGGCGAACTCGCCGAGCGCGGTGACCGCGAGCAGCTGCTTGGCCAGGGTCTCCTTGTCCACCAGATCGGTCTTGGTGACCACGGCTACGACGGTCGCCTTCAGCGCGGCGATCTCCCCGGCGATGAAGGTGTCGCCCTTGCCGACCGGCTCGTTGGCGGGGATGCACAGGCCGATCACGTCGACCTCGCTCCAGGTCGCCCGGACCAGGTCGTTGAGGCGCTCGCCGAGCAGGGTGCGCGGGCGGTGCAGGCCGGGGGTGTCCACCAGCACGAGCTGCGACTCGGGGCGGTGCAGCACGGCACGGATGATGTGCCGCGTGGTCTGCGGTTTGTTCGAGGTGATCGCGATCTTCTGCCCGATGATCGCGTTCGTCAGAGTCGACTTGCCCGCGTTCGGCCGCCCGACGAAGCAGGCGAATCCAGCACGGTATGAGTTGTCCGCCACCTGCTCAACCTACCGTCAGGGCAGGAAGGCGGGCTCATCGGCGTACCCCCGGCGGCTGGTGGACTGCTCGGCCACCAGCGCGGCGAACAGGTCGTCGACCGGGGTCTGCAGCAGTTCGGCCAGCGGAACCAGGGTCGTGGCCCCGTCGGCGTACGCCGCGAACAGCTCGCCGACCAGCCGGGCGGGCAGCCGTGGGGCCTGCGCCGCGGCCAGCCGGGCCAGCAGCGCCTGCCGCCCGGTGCTGCCGTGGTGGCAGCGGGCGGCCGTCCACAGGCTCAGCTCGGCCTGCCGGTCCGCGCCGAGCAGCCCGAGCCCGCCCAGCCGGGCCGCCATCGCCCCCGCCGAGACGCCGAACACCCCGACCAGCTCGGCGAACACGGCGTCGGTGAGCTGCGCGCCGTCGGCCGCGGCCCGCAGCTCGGCGGTGGGCATCAGGAACGCGGCGGCGAAGGCGTCGGCGCGCTGCTCCAGCCCGGCCCGCTGGCAGCCGGGCGCGAGGTGCTGGTCGAGCAGCGGCTGCGCGGCGTCCCCGGCCAGCACGTGGCCCAAGGCGTGCGCGAGCGCGAAGCGCTGCCGGGTGAACCGGCTGGTGGCGTTGGCCAGCACCAGCTGCCCGTGCGGGGACTGCCAGGCCAGGGCGTCCGCGCCGCCGGGCAGCGCGGTGACCGCCACGTCCACCGCGAAGACCTGCTCGACGGCGGCCGCCAGCTCGGCCGTGGGCAGGGCGCCCAGTCGGGCCACCCCGTGCTCGCGCAGCGCGGCCACGGCCCGTTCCGCCAGCGCTCGACCGGCCGCGGCGGGCGGCCCGGCGGGCGGTGCGGACAGCCGCGGCAGCGACGGACGGCGGCCCAGCACGCGCAGCCGCTCGTACGCGGTGGCGTAGCGGTCGACCAGGGCGCGGATCTCGTCGCCCGTGCTCGGCTCGGCGGTGGGCAGGGCGGGTTCCCGGGTGCGGCCGGTGAGCAGCCAGTCCACGCTGACGTCACCGGCGTCGGCGATCAGCGCCAGTTCCAGCGAGGTGAAGCGGCGCACCGCGTTGAGCGATTTGGACAGTTTGTCGGCGCTGATGCCGACCAGCTCGCTGAAGGCGGCCTGGCTGGAGGAGACTCGGGTGATGACCGAACGAACGCGGTCGACCACGCCTTCATCCATGGCCATCACCGTAATGAGCAGTCGCGATAATCGCAACGGCTGTCAGGACGGTTGACACACGCCCACCCGCGCTCACCGGCGGGCACTCCTGCTCCGGTACGGTGAACCCCGTGGAGCTGCTGCATTCGGGCAAGGTCAGGGACGTCTACCGCGACGGCGAGGACATCATTCTGGTGGCGTCGGACCGGCTCTCGGTCTACGACGTGATCCTGCCGACGCCGGTGCCGGACAAGGGCCGGGTGCTCACCCAGCTCTCGCTGTGGTGGTTCAAGCAGCTCGAAGACATCGTGCCGAACCACGTCATCTCCGAGGACGTGCCCGCCGCGTTCGCCGGGCGCGCGGTGCGCTGCCGTTCGCTGAGCATGGTGCCGGTCGAGTGCGTGGCGCGCGGCTACCTCACCGGCGGTGGGCTCAAGGAGTACGTGGCGGGCGGGTCGGTGTCCGGGGTCGAGCTGCCCGCGGGGTTGACCGAGGCGTCCCGGCTGGCCGAGCCGGTGTTCACCCCGTCCACCAAGGCCCCGGTCGGCGAGAAGGACATGCCGATGACGTACGCGGCGGTGGTCGACAAGCTCGGCGCGGACACCGCGGAGCGGCTGCGCGACGTCACGCTGGCCGTCTACGCGCGCGGGCGCGACATCGCCGCCGAGCGCGGCATCATCCTCGCCGACACGAAGATCGAGCTGGGCTGGGCCGCCGACGGCACGCTGGTGCTCGGCGACGAGGTGCTCACCCCCGACTCCTCGCGTTTCTGGCCCGCCGACGGCTACGCGCCCGGCCGGGTGCAGCCGAGCTTCGACAAGCAGTTCGTACGCGACTGGGCGGTCGGCACCGGCTGGGACAAGACCCCGCCCGCGCCCGAGGTGCCCGAGGACATCATCGCGGCGACCCGGGCGCGTTACATCGAGGCGTACGAGCGGCTCACCGGCCTGTCCTGGTCCTGACCCGACGGTCGCGTTAACCTGGTGACATGGCGCGCGAGACGTACCTCCAGACGCGGCGGCGGCTCGGCCTGCCGGACATCCCGCAGGAGCTGCTCGACGAGTTCCACAGCCAGCTGGAGCTGGAGGAGCAGCGCCGCCGCGATCCGGAGTGGATCGCCGAGCAGGAGGCCAACTACGAGGCCGTGCTCGCGCAGCTGCAGCGGAAGGCCCGGTGAGGCGCGCGGGCCGCGTCCTGGACACGGGTGCGATCCGGCGCTACGTGGCCGCGGACAGCCTGACCGTCAGCGCCGCGCTGGCGGGCCTGGAGGCGGGCGGTTTCACCGCACTGGTGCCCGCGCTGTGCCTGAGTGAGGCGTACTGGGCGGCCGACCGCGCCGACGAGCCGATGCTGGACGTGCTGCGTACGCTGCCGCAGGTCGAGGTCGTCGCGCTGAGCGCCGGGGACGCGCAGGCGGTCGGCGGGCTGGCCCATCACCTCGGCACCCTCGGCCTGGCGCACGCGTGCCTGCTCGCGGCGGTGCTGCGGGTGCCGCTGATGACCACCGAGCCGACGTTGGCGGGCAAGATCCTCGGCGCCGACCTGCTCCGGGAAGTGTGAACCCGAACGGGTTTGCAGCTTTTGTCGCATTTCTCCACATAAGCGCCATATCACGCCGATCATAGAGACATGCGTTCTCTGCTCGGCGTGTCGCTTGTCATCTCCTCCGTCCTGCTCGGCGGCCTCGCCCCCGTGGCCGCCTCAGCCGACGTGGGAGCGGGGCCACCGGTGTCCCACATCGTCACCGCGGACCCGGTCGACTGGACCCCGCACGTCACCGACGGGCAGGTCTGGGCGATGGCCCTGATCGGCGACACGGTCGTGGTCGGCGGCTCCTTCAGCGCCACCACGGACGCGCACCGCCGGGCCGCGGTGAACCGCCGCCACCTGATGGCGTTCCGGCTGTCCGACGGCCAGATCACCGACTTCGCGCCGGAACTGGACGGTCCGGTGTACGCGCTGGCGCAGGCGCCCGACGGCAGCCTGCTGGTGGGCGGCGACTTCACCACGGTCAACGGCCGCAAGCGCCGCTCGCTGGCCCGGCTCGACCCGGCTACCGGCAGCCTGCACCGCAGCTTCTGGGCCCCGGTCGACGGCGACGTGCGCACCCTGGCCGTGTCCGGCGACGCGCTGTACGTCGGCGGCTACTACCGCTCCGTCGCCGGTGTGCCCCGCGCCGGGCTGGCCCGCGTCGACGCGCTGTCCGGCCTGCTCGACGAGGGCTTCGACGCGGCCCTGTCGGACGCCGTCGAGAACTATCCCCGGACCGAGGCGATGAGCCTGTCGCCCGACGGCACCCGCCTCGTCGTGATCGGCAACTTCGCCCGCGTACAGGGCCACGACCGCCAGCAACTGGTCAGCCTCGACGTGACCGGCCCGCAGGCCGTGGTCAGCGACTGGTCGACGTCCTTCTACGGCGTCGACAGCTGCGACGCCCGCTTCGACAGCTACGTACGCGGCATCGACCACTCGCCCGACGGCTCCTACTTCGTGGTGGTCACCACCGGCCACGACTCCGGGCCGGACCTGCCGTGCACCACTGCGGCCCGGTTCGAGACCGCCGGGTCCGGGGCGCACTCCCCGACCTGGATCAACCACACCGGCGGCCACTCCCTGTACGCCGTCGCCGCCACCGGTCCGGCCGTCTACGTCGGCGGCCACCAGCTCTGGCAGGACAACACGTACGGCCAGAAGTCCAAGGGCCCCGGCGCGGTGGACCGGCCCGGCATCGCCGCGCTCGACCCGGTCACCGGCCGCGCCCTGGACTGGAACCCGACCCGCACCCGCGGCCAGGGCGTACGCACCTTCGTGAACAGCCCGAAGGGCCTGCTGGTCGGCTCCGACACCGACGAACTGGGCCGCGAGTACCACGCCCGCATCGGACTGTTCCCCTACCCGCGGCCGTCCACCGGCGAGTGAGCCACCGGCCCGACAGGACGGGGCCCCGTCACCGCCGCGTGGGTCGGCGGAGACGGGGCCCCGGGTCTGCGCAGGTCAGCGGAACATGGTGACGATGTCGTCCCACAGCCCGACGAGAACGCTCAGCCCGAACGCACCCGGCGCGGCCGGACGTGCCTGGTCCCGGCCGGGAGCCACCGGCGGCGCGGACGGCTCAGGCGCCGCCGACGGATCGACGATCGGCTCGACCGGCGGCGTCGACGGGTCCACGATCGGGTCCACGGGCGGCACGGACGGGTCGACGATCGGCTCGACCGGCGGTGCCGACGGGTCGACGATGGGCTCGACCGGCGGTGCCGACGGGTCCACGATCGGCTCGACCGGCGGCATGGACGGGTCCACGATCGGCTCGACCGGCGGTGCCGACGGGTCGACGATCGGCTCGACCGGCGGTGCCGACGGGTCCACGATCGGCTCGACCGGCGGCACGGACGGGACCACGATCGGGTCGTAGGGGTCCAGGCCGGGGTCGACGGGCGGCGCGTACGGGTCGGCGGACGGTGACGGCATGGCCGACGGGTCCACGACCGGCGGCTCCACCGGCCCGAACGACGGGTCTACCGCGGGCTCCACCCGCGAAGCGGTGTGTGCGGGCTTCGCCTTCTCCGACGGCGGCGCCGAGGGCTCGGGCATGAGCGACGGCGCGATCGACGGCTCGGGAGCCGCGGAGGCCGACGGGGCCGGGCTGGCGCTGTCGGTCGGGTCAGGGCTCGCGGTGTCCGACGGGTCAGGGTCGGCGGAGTGCGAGGGGTGCGGGTCGGCGCTGGCCGACGGGGCCGGGGCGGCGGAGGCGGACGGGTCCACGATCGGATCCGCCGGTGGCGCCGACGGGTCCACGACGGGGTCCCCCGGCAGCGTGGCCGCGTCCTCGGCCGGGCAGGTGCGGGCCAGTACGAAATGCTTCGCACTGCCGGTGACCTCGGCCTTGGCGCCGGTGAGGGTCCAGCCCGCGGGCAGGGCCACCCAGGCCTTGCTGGTGTTGGCCCGCAGCACGATGCCGCTGCCCTCGCCGGGGACGGCGGCCGTGGCCTCGGTGCCGTCGGTGGTCGTGAACGTGGCGGTGAGGTTGGCGAAGTCACCGGTCACGGCGTGGTCGCCGGGCAGCTTGAAGACCCAGACGTCCTGACCGGACAGCGGCCCGCCGCCGAATGCCGGGTCGCAGACGTGGTTCTCGAACGCCGCGGCGGTGAAGCCGAGGCTGGCCGGGACGATGTCGACGGGCGCGTTCGCCCACGCTTTCGCGGGCTGGCCGCCGAGGTCGGTTCCCGCGAACACCAGCGCCATCCCGAAGGTCAGCGCTGCCATCCCGCAGGCGGCGAGGGGCCGGTGTCCCGGTCGGATGAGTCGGAAGTTGAGACGTCGCATGCATACCTCCACTGAGCTCGACGCAGCCCAGGGACTACCCGCGGTTGTTCGCCTCAAACCGGACTAATCAGATTATTTGGGAAAATCGGGCTATTAGTGCAGCGTGCTGGCCTGCCCGGTGCTCTCGCGTACCACCAGCTCGGCCTCGGCGGGCACCAGCCGGCCGACCGGCTCGTCGTCGAGCAGCAGGCGCATGGCCCGCGCCCCGATCTCGGCGAGCCGCAGGCGCACCGTGGTCAGCGCCGGGGTGAGGTCGGTCGCCACCGGCAGGTCGTCGAAGCCCGCCACCGAGACCCGCTCCGGCACGGGACGGCCCAGCTCCCGCAGGGCGGCCAGCGCTCCGGCCGCCATCAGGTCGTTCAGCGCGAAGACAGCGGTCAGCTCGGGGTGGCGCGTCAGCAGCTCGTGGGTCGCCGCGCGGCCGCCCTCGCGGGTGAAGTCCGCGTGGACCAGCCGCGGTCGAGCCACCACGGAGGTGAACCCGGCCAGCCGCTGCGCGACCGTGGCCAGGCCCGCCGGACCGGTGATCACCCCGATCTCGCGATGGCCGAGGCTGACCAGGTGCTCGGCCATCAGGCGGCCGCCGCCGTACTGGTCGGGCTCCACGGTGTCGATGCCGGTGCCGTGCGCGCCGATCGCGGCGACCCGCCCGCCCGACTCGGCGAACGCCGCCACCTCCTCGGCGAACGGCTCGCCGACGAACGCCGAACCCGCCAGCAGCACCGCGCGGGCCCGCTGCGCGCGCAGCCGGGCCAGGTAGTCGCGCTCCAGACCCGGATCACGGAAGGTGTTGGCCACCAGCACCATCAGGTCGTGCTCACGGGCCACGTCCATCGCCCCGGCCGCGATGGCGGCGAAGTACGGGTCGGCGATGTCGTGCACCAGCACCCCGACGACGGTGCTGCGTGAACGGGCCAGCGACTGCGCCGGGGCGTGCGCGACATAGCGCAGCTCGCTGGCGGCCGTGGTCACCCGCTCGGCCAGCGCCTCGGCCACCCGGCGCCCGCCGCTGCCGTGCAGCACGCGGGACGCGGTGGCCAGCGAGACACCGGCCGCCGCGGCGACCTGCTGCAGCGTGACGGCTCCGCCGGGCGCTCTGGTTGACGAGGTTCGAGGCATGGGCGTAGGGTACCGCCTCGCAGGCGGAAAGCGCTTTCCACCCCCTTCGCCGCGGCTCCTCGCGAGCGGCGGCCTCCCCGATCCCGACAGGCCGTGCTCGCTCACGGCCTGCCAGACCGAGAGGTACGAGCATGGACCGCAGAACTGTCGGCATCGTCATGAACGGTGTCACCGGCCGGATGGGTTACCGCCAGCACCTGGTGCGTTCCATCCTCGCCATCCGCGAGCAGGGCGGCCTCACCCTCGCCGACGGCACCGTGGTGTGGCCGGAGCCGGTGCTCGTCGGCCGCAATGCCGCGAAGCTGGAGCAGCTGGCCGAACTGCACGGACTCACCCGGTACACCACCGACCTGGCTGCGGCCCTGGCCGACGACAGCAACGAGATCTACTTCGACGCGCAGGTGACCACCGCCCGGGTCGCCGCGCTGCGCCAGGCCATCGCCGCGGGCAAGCACGTCTACACGGAGAAGCCGACCGCAGAGTCGCTGGCCGACGCCGTCGCGCTGGCCGACGAGGCGCGGGCCGCGGGCATCAAGCACGGTGTCGTCGCGGACAAGCTCTACCTGCCGGGCCTGCTCAAGCTGCGCCGCCTGGTCGAGTCGGGCTTCTTCGGCCGCATCCTGTCGGTCCGGGTCGAGTTCGGCTACTGGGTGTTCGAGGGCGACTGGCAGGCAGCGCAGCGGCCGAGCTGGAACTACCGGTCCGAGGACGGCGGCGGCATCATCCTGGACATGTTCCCGCACTGGCGGTACGTGCTCGACCACGTCATCGCCCCGGTGCGCTCGGTCTACGCGCAGATGGCCACCCACATCCCGCAGCGCTGGGACGAGCAGGGCGACGCCTACCCGGCGACCGCCGACGACGCCGCGTACGCCGTGCTGGAGCTGGAGGGCGGCATCGTCGCCTCGGTCAACAGCTCCTGGACCACCCGCGTCGACCGCACCGAGCTGGTCACCTTCCACGTCGACGGCACCGAGGGCAGCGCCGTGGCGGGCCTGCGCAACTGCCGTGTCCAGCACCGGGCCACCACCCCGAAGCCGGTCTGGAACCCGGACCTGCCGGTCAGCCACGACTTCCGCGACCAGTGGAGCGAGCTGCCGGAGAACGACACCTACGACAACGGCTTCAAGCGGCAGTGGGAGGAGTTCCTGGCGTACGTGGTCGCCGACGCCCCGTACGGCCACGACCTCTACGCGGGCGCGCGCGGCGTGCAGCTCGCCGAACTGGGCCTGCAGTCCGCCCGCGAGGGCCGCAAGCTCCTGGTCGGTGACCTGTGAACCCGGCTCCCGCCGAGCAGGACGCGCGTACCCCGGCCGCCGAGCGCAGCCGGGTCTTCTACGCGGCGGCGCACGTCGTCGCCGACCCGGCCGCCGACAACGGGGCGGGCCGCCCGGCGGTCGTCGACTGGGACGCCACCATGCGGTTCCGGCACCATCTGTGGTCGCTGGGCCTGGGCATCGCCGACGCGATGGACACCGCGCAGCGCGGCATGGGCCTGGACTGGGCCGCCACCACCGAGTTGATCCGCCGCAGCGGCGCGGAGGCGAGGTCCGTCGGCGGCCGGCTCGCCTGCGGCGCGGGCACCGACCAGCTCGCACCGGGCACGCACAGCCTGGCCGCCATCGAAGCCGCGTACGCCGAGCAGCTCGACGTCGTGCAGGAGGCGGGCGCGAAGGTCATCCTGATGGCGTCGCGGGCCCTGGCCGCCGCCGCCACCGGCCCGGCCGACTACCAGGCCGTCTACGGCAAGCTGCTGGCGCAGGCCGAGCAGCCGGTGATCCTGCACTGGCTCGGCGACATGTTCGACCCGGCGCTGGCCGGCTACTGGGGCGCGGCCGACCTGGACGCGGCGACCGAGAGCGCCCTCGAACTGATCCACGCCAACGCTTCGAAGATCGACGGCATCAAGGTGTCGCTGCTGGACGAGGCCCGCGAGGTCGCGATCCGGCGGCGGCTGCCCGACGGCGTACGCCTCTACACCGGCGACGACTTCAACTACCCGCAGCTGATCGCGGGCGACGAGGTCGGCTACTCCGACGCCCTGCTGGGCATCTTCGACGCGATCGCGGTCCCGGCCGCCAAGGCGCTGGAGGCCCTGGACGCGGGCGACACCGCCCGGTTCCGCGCGATCCTCGACCCGACCGTGCCGCTGGCCAAGCACATCTTCGGCACGCCGACCTACCACTACAAGACCGGCATCGTGTTCCTGGCCTGGCTCAACGGCCACCAGGAGCGCTTCGTCATGGTCGGCGGGCAGGAGCACTCCCGCTCCCGCGACCACCTGCTGGAGCTGCACCGCCTGGCCGGGGATGCGGGCGTGCTCGACGACCCCGACCTGGCTGCCGACCGGCTGGCCCGATACCTGGACGGCGCGGCATGAGGCTGTCGCTGAACACCGCCACCATCAAGAAGGCGAGCCTCGCCCAGGCCGCGCGACTCTGCGCCGACAACGGCATCACCGGCATCGGCCCGTGGCGTGACGTCGTCGCGGCGGCGGGCGGGGCGAAGGCGGCCAGGCGGCTGCTCGACCAGCACGGGCTGACCGTCACCAGCCTGTGCCGGGGCGGCTTCGTCACGTCCGGCTCCGCCGAGGCGCTGGAGGACAACCGGCGCGCCATCGAGGAGGCGGCCGAGCTCGGCACGTCCGAACTCGTGCTCGTCGTCGGCGGGCTGGCCGAGGGCTCCAAGGACCTGCCCGCGGCCCGCACCCACGTGGCCCGCGCCCTCGAACAGCTCGTGCCGTACGCGAGCAGGCACGGCGTACGCCTGGCCATCGAACCGCTGCACCCGATGTTCTGCGCCGACCGGGCCGTCGTGTCCACCCTCGGCCAGGCCCTGGACCTCGCCGCGCCGTTCGCCCCGCACGAGGTCGGCGTCGTCGTCGACACCTACCACGTGTGGTGGGACCCCGAGCTGTTCACCCAGATCAGCCGCGCCGAGGGCCGCATCTCGGCGTACCAGGTCTGCGACTGGGTGGTCCCGCTCCCCGCCGACATGCTCCTGGGCCGCGGCCACGTCGGCGACGGCCACATCGACTTCGCCCCGATCACCGACGCCGTGCTCCGCGCGGGCTACACCGGCCACGTCGAGGTCGAGATCTTCAACCAGACCATCTGGGACACCGCCCCCGCCGACACCGTCAAAACCGTCGTAACCCGCCACCTAACCCACCTCGGCCCCCTCTAACCGCCCCTCCACCCCACCGCCCTGCACGGCCACCCGGCGCTCCACCACACCGCACCGCACCCCGCCACACCGCGCCACGCCGCACCGCACCGCGCCACGCCGAAGGAAGGGCACCTTCCACACCGCATAGCGGTGTGGAAGGTGCCCTTCCTTACGGAAGAGGGTGGGGTCCGGCGCGAAGATCGCTGTTTCGGGTCGAAAGGTGTGGTTAGACCACAGGTTCTGACCTGAAACAGCGATCTTGAACGTGGAACGGCGCGAAGCGCACCGTGCGCCGCCCGCGACGGTCAGGAACCGGCCGGTCAGGCGGTGCCGGTCAGGCGGTGCCGGTCAGGCGGTGCCGGTCAGGCGGTGCCGGTCAGGCGGTGCCGGCGGCGGCGATGGAGCCGTCGGGGGTGGCGAGGTAGACCGGGATGCCCGTGGTGACGTCGCGGACGGCGGCGAGGTCCTGGCCGTCGACCATGGAGGCCTCGGTGACGACCAGTGCCGCCTCCAGGGTGCTCGCACCGGCGGCGACCGCTGAGGCGACCGCGAGGCGCAGCGCCGACACCGAGAACGACGGGAGGCTGATGCTGACCCCGGTGTACGTACGCCCGTCGCCGTCGCGGACCGCCGCGCCCTCGATCGCGCCGATCCGGGCACGGGCCGAGCGCGCCATGGTGAGCAGCTTGCGGTCCTCGGCCGAGACGGACTCGATGGTGACCTCAGACATCTGCCATGTGCCTTTCGGAGGGGGTGTGCTGGTCGGCGGGTTCCTCACGCGTGACCAGCACCGTGTCGATGTGGTTGCGGCGACCGGTGGTGCCCTCGGCGACCAGGGTCAGCCCGCCCACCGAGACCTGCGCGCCGGGGATCGGCACCCGGCCCAGCGCCTGGGCGAGCAGCCCGGCGACGGTCTCGACCTCGTCGGCGGGCAGCTCGACGTCGAAAAGCTCGCCGAGGTCCTCGATCGGCAGCCGTCCGGTGACCCGCACCGCGCCGTCCTCCAGCCGCTCGACCGGGGGCCGCTCGACGTCGTACTCGTCGGTGATCTCGCCGACGATCTCCTCGAGGATGTCCTCGATGGTGATCAGCCCGGCGGTGCCGCCGTACTCGTCGATGACGATGGCGAGGTGGGTGCGGGCGGCCTGCATCTCCGAGAGCAGGTCGTCGACCGGCTTGAACTCCGGCACGAAGGCCGCCACCCGCATCAGGTGCTCGACGGGCGTCGCCGCGCCGCCTTCCTGCACCTGGCGGGCCATGTCCTTGAGGTAGACGACGCCGAGCACGTCGTCGACGGACTCGCCGATGACCGGCACCCGGGAGAAGCCCGAGCGCAGGGCCAGCGCGAGCGCCTGCTCGGCGGTCTTGCTCGACTCGACCCAGACCATCTCGGTGCGCGGCACCATGACCTCGCGGGCGATGGTGTCGCCGAGCGCGAACACGGAGTGGATCATCTCGCGCTCGCCGTGCTCCACGACACCGCGCTGCTCGGCCAGGTCGACCAGTTCGCGCAGCTCCACCTGGGTGCTGGCGAACGGGCCCTCGCGGAAGCCCTTGCCGGGCGTGACCGCGTTACCAATGATGATCAGCAGGCTGGCCAGCGGGCCGAGCACCCGGCCGAGCCAGCGCAGCACGGGGGCGGTGTACCGGCCCACCTCGTACGCGTGCTGACGGCCGATGGTGCGCGGGGCCACGCCCACCACCACGAAGCTGATGACGCTCATCGCCCCGGCGGTGACCAGCGCGGCCGTCCAGCCGGGCCCGAACGTGTCCACGGCGACCAGGGCCACCAGCGTGGTCGCGGTCAGCTCGCACAGCAGCCGGAGCAGCAGGAGCAGGTTGATGTGGCGTACCGCGTCGGCCGCCACCGCCTGCAGCGCCGCGGCGCCGCGCAGTCCTTCGCGGTTGAGCTCCGCCGCGCGGGCGGGAGAGATCACGGCGAGGGCTGATTCGGTCATCGCGAACAGCCCCGCCAGCACCACCAGACCGGCCGCCGACCACAGCAGCGGAATGTCGGGCAGACTGCCCAGCTGGGTCACCGTGCTGTCCCGTCCTCAGCCGGAACGGTATGGGCAGGATTCATGATCCGCTCGCCCCGCCCGTCGCCCGAGCCTGCCAGCTGTCCAGGAGTTTGCCCTGCAGGGCGAACATCTCCCGCTCCTCCTCCGGCTCGGCGTGGTCATAGCCGAGCAGATGCAGCACGCCGTGGATGGTGAGCATGCTCAGCTCGTCCGCGGTGCTGTAGTCACCGTGCAGCCCGGGGGCGGGCGCATCCGGCACGCTATCACCGGTGCGCATGCGCGGGTCGGCGGAGCCGTACCGCAGCGCCTGCGACGCGGCCACCTCCGGGCAGAGCACGATGTCGCCGAGCAGCGACGGCTGCCCGCCGGAGGACTCCGACGGGCCGTGGTCGATCGTGTCCTCGTCCATCGGGAAGGCCAGCACGTCCGTGGGGCCGTCCTTGTCCATCCAGCGGTGGTTCAGCTCCGCCATGTAGTCGGAGTCGACCAGCAGCACCGAGAGCTCGGCGAGCGGGTTGACCCCCATCTGGACCAGGGCGTGCCGGGCGACGGCGACGATGTTGTCGGCGTCGACGTCTAACCCGGACTCGTTGGCGATCTCGATAGACACTCTTTATCCCTAGTCGTCAGCGGCGTCGCCCCGCGCCGCGCCGCGGCACGGGGTGAACGTTCGCCGGCAGCGTCTCACGCTGCTGGTTCTCGTCCCACTTTTCGTATGCGTCAACGATCTGCCCGACCAGCTGGTGCCGTACGACGTCGGCGCTGGTCAGCCGCGAGAAGTGCACGTCCTCCAGGCCGTCCAGGATCTCCTGCACGACACGCAGGCCACTGCGCTGGTCTCCCGGCAGGTCGACCTGCGTCACGTCACCGGTGACGACGACCTTGGAGTTGAAGCCGAGCCGGGTCAGGAACATCTTCATCTGCTCGGGCGTGGTGTTCTGGGCCTCGTCCAGGATGATGAAGGCGTCGTTGAGCGTCCGGCCGCGCATGTACGCCAGCGGAGCCACCTCGATCGTGCCCTGCGTCATCAGGCGCGGGATCGACTCGGGGTCCATCATGTCGTGCAGCGCGTCGTAGAGCGGCCGCAGGTACGGGTCGATCTTCTCGTTGAGCGTGCCGGGCAGGAAGCCCAGCCGCTCGCCCGCCTCGACCGCGGGCCGGGTCAGGATGATCCGGCTGACCTGCTTGGCCTGCAGCGCCTGGACCGCCTTGGCCATGGCCAGGTAGGTCTTGCCGGTGCCGGCAGGCCCGATGCCGAAGACGATCGTGTTCGCGTCGATCGCGTCCACGTACTTCTTCTGGCCGAGGGTCTTGGGGCGGATGGTGCGCCCGCGGCGGGAGAGGATGTTGAGGGTCAGCACCTCGGCGGGGCGTTCGGTGGTTCCCTCATCGGTCAGCATGCCGACGGTGCGTCGGACGGCGTCCTCGGTCAGCGGCTCGCCCTTCTCGATAAGCTCCAGCAGCTCGCCGAAGACGCGCTCGGCAAGCGCGTTCTCGGCCGCCGGGCCGGTGATGGTGATCTCGTTGCCCCGGACCAGGATGTCGCTGGACAGGGCCTTCTCGATGAGCCTGAGCACACGGTCGCCGGTGCCCAGCAACTGGACCATGACACTCGGGTCGGGCACGGTGATCTTGGTCTGCACCGCGTTCGAAGAGGAAGCAACGCTCATAAGTCGGCCGACGGCCTACCGCACCCGCTCTCTGCACTCACCGGGCCGCCTCAGGTCGCCGCCCGCCTGGTCCCATCGTAGTCACCGATCCCACCATCGCCGCCAGTGGTTAAGACGGCGTGGTGGTTTCGGCACATCACCCCTCGCTCACCCAGATCCCGTCGAAGGTCTCCTGGCGGCGCGTGAAGCGGTACGTCGCCCAGTGCATCCGGACCACTTCGCCGGAGGCGTCACGGGTCAGCCGCAGCCGCTCGCCCACCTCCCGGCCCGAGACCGTACGCAGCACGTCCGGCTCGCCCGGCAGCGCTGCGAACACCGCCGGGGGCGCGTCGGCCGGATCGTCCGCGCCGCGGCCGGTCAGCACCCCGTCCGCCCAGCGGAACACGTACTCGTAGCCCTCGCCCCACCAGCGGCCCAGCACGCCGCGCAGGTGCTCGGGAGCGGGTTCGCCGGGCGTCCACGGCGCGACGTCGACCGGGTCGGCGGCCAGCGCCTCCTCGATCAGCCGGTGCGGCAGGTCGATGATCGCCGAGGCGGTGCCGGACGAGGCGAGCACGGCTGCCGCCATACCCCCCGGGTTTCCGGAGCCGCCGTGCCGACCGCACGCGGCGGCCAGGAAGCCGGGCATCGCGCCGTTGTGGCCCACGTGCAGCACCCGGCCCTCGCGCGGCCACAGCATCAGGCCCAGGCCGACGCCCGAGCCCCACAGCAGCTCGTTGCGCGGGGTCAGCGGCCAGCGCGCCTCGGCCAGCGTCGCCGCGGCCAGCACCGCCCCGGCCGGGTCGACCGAGGCCGGGTCGGTCAGGAACGCCGCCCAGCGGGCCTGGTCGGCGGCGGTGCTCCACAGCTGCGCGGCCGGGGAGACCGCGCCGAAGTCGGTCGGCGGCTCCGGCCGGGCGTGATCGGAGTACTCGTCGACGAGGTAACCGGTCGCGGCGTGCTCCGGAGCGGCGTACGTGGTGGCGGTCAGCCCCAGCGGGCCGCAGATGCGCTGCTCGACCAGGTCCCACCAGTCGCCGCCGAGCCGCCGCGCGGCCAGGTGGCCCAGCAGCGCGAAGCCCAGGTTCGAGTAGTGGAAGCGGCGCGCCTGCGGGTGGATCGCCTCGGTGCGGGCCAGGTCGCCGAGCAGCCCCGGCAGGTCGGGTGGGGACAGCGTGTCCCACACGTCGCCGACCGGCTCACGCTGCAGGCCGGCGGTGTGCGACAGCAGCCGCCGGATGGTCAGCCCGCCGTGCGCGGGAACGTCCAGGTGTACGCCGATCGGATCGTCGAGGTCCAGCAGGCCCGCGTCCCGGGCCTGCAGGACCAGCACCGCGGTGAAGGTCTTGGTGATCGACCCGATCCGGAACGGCGTGGCGGCGTCCAGCGGCGCGCCGGGGTTGCCGGACCCGCCCACCTGGAAGGTCCACACCGGACGGTCGTCGCGGCGCAGCGCCACGCTGAGGGCGGGCACCCTGGCCTCGGCCTGTACGGCGCGGACCAGGCGTTCGAGAGTGCGGTTCACGTCTGCCACGGCGGCGAGACTACCCGGTGAGATCGCCGTCCATGTCGACACCGCCGAGCACGTGCGCATGCGCGTGGAACACGGTCTGCCCCACCGACGCGCCCGTATTGAAGATCACGCGGAAGCCCTCGCCCACCACGCCCTCGGCGGTCGCCACGTCGGCGACGGTGCCCAGCACCTCACCGGCCAGCCCCGGATCGGCGGTGGCCAGCGACGCGACGTCGGCGTAGTGCTCCTTGGGGATCACCAGCACGTGCGTGGGCGCCTTCGGGGCGATGTCCCGGAACGCCAGGGTGCGCTCGGTCTCGGCGACCACCGTCGCGGGGATCTCCCCCGCCACGATGCGGCAGAACAGGCAGTCGGCAATGGTCACGAGACAGATCGTAGGCTGAACCTCATGTCGAAGCCACGTGCGGTGCTCGTGACCGGGGCGTCGCGCGGCGTCGGCCGGGCCGTCGCGGCCGCGTTCGCCGCCCGCGGCGACCGGGTCGCGATCCACCACCGCGACTCCGCCGGCCTCGCCGCGTCCCTGCGCGCCTCACTACCAGGTCAAGGACATGCCGTCGTACGCGCGGACCTCGCCGACGCCGATGCCGTGGCCGCGATGGTCGACGAGGCCGCCGCCGCGCTCGGCGGACTCGACGTGCTGGTCAACAACGCGGGTCAGGCCTACCCGCACCCGATCACCGAGGTCTCCTACCGCGAGTGGCAGGAACTCTGGGCCCGCACGCTCGCCGTCAACCTGACCGGCCCCGCCAACGTCACCTGGTGCGCGGTCCGCCACATGCTCGCCCGCCCTCCAGGCTCCCCACCCGCCCGCGTCATCAACGTCGGCTCCCGAGGGGCCTACCGCGGCGAACCCGGCCAGCCCGCGTACGGCGCCGCCAAGGCGGGCCTGCACGCCATGGGCCAGTCCCTGGCCGTCGCCCTCGCCCCCCACGGCATCTCCGTCGCCTCCGTCGCCCCCGGCTACGTCCAGGAGGACGAGACCAACGCCTCCTACAAGGTCCCCCGCGGCCCCGACCACGCCGCCCAGAGCCCCTTCCACCGGGTAGCCCGCCCCGAAGAGATCGCCGCCGCCATCCTCTGGCTCGCCGACCCCGCCGCCGAATGGGCCTCCGGCACCGTCCTAGACCTCAACGGCGCCTCCCACCTCCGCTAACCCACCCCACCACCCCACCACCGCCGCCGCGCCCCTCGCCGCCCCCGCCGCCCCCCGCCGCCCCTCCCCTGCCGCAACTCTTAAAGAGTCGCGGCTTCGTGGGTGGGCCGAGGCCGCGACTCTTTAAGAGTTGCGACCGGAGGGGCGGTCGTGGGGTGGGTGGTGGTCGGGTGGATCACCAGCGGCCGAGGCGGGTCGCGAGGAGGCTGAGGGCCGCGACGCCGGCGGTCGAGGTGCGGAGCACGTTGTCGCCCAGGCGGACCGCGACGGCACCGGCCGCCGTGAATGTCGCCAGTTCGGCGTCGTCGATGCCACCCTCGGGGCCGACGACCAGCACGATCTCCCCGGCAGCGGGCAACTCGACCTGGGACAGCCGCTCGGTGGCCTCCTCGTGGAGCACGAAGGCAGCGGAGGCCGAGGACAGCCGCTGGACGAGCTGTTTCGTGGACACGTCGGGGTCGCCGCCGACGAGCGGCAGGAAGGTACGCCGGGCCTGCTTGGCGGCCTCGCGGGCCACCGCCGCCCACTTCTCACGCGACTTCGCACCCCGGTCGCCGCGCCACTGGGCAACGCTGCGGGACGCCGCCCAGGGCAGGATCTCGTCGACGCCGACCTCGGTCATCGCCTGCACGGCCAGCTCGCCCCGATCGCCCTTGGCGATGCCCTGGGCGACGGTCAGACGCGGATCCGGCGCATGAAAGTGCCGCAACTCGCTGACGGTCAACTCCAGCGACCCCTTGCCGACCGCCGCGACCACCGCCGACGCCACCCCACCCCGCCCGTCGGCGAGCAGCAGCGACTCCCCCACCCGCAACCGCTGCACGGTCGCGGCATGGTGCCCCTCCACACCACCGAGCACGTACCGCCGCCCGGCAGGCAGCTCCTCGACGAGAAACAGCGGCGCACTCACGTGCCACACCCTCCTGCGTTGATCATGAACTTGCGGGTACCGACACGCCGTCGAACACGTTCACAAGTTCATGATCAACGCGGCGGGAGGGAGTGGGGCGGGTCAGTGGCCGTTGAAGGCGTCGCGTACGCGGGAGAAGAAGCCGCCCTGCTTGGAGAGTTCGGCTACCTCCTCGCCGCGGAGGCGGGCGAACTCGCGGAGCATGCGCTCCTGTTCGCCGTCGAGGCGGGTGGGGGTGCGTACGTCGAGGTGGACGAACAGGTCGCCGCGGCCCGCGCCGCGCAGGTGTGGCACGCCCTTGGCGCGGATGCGCAGGGTGGAGTTGGGCTGGGTGCCGGGCTTGACCTCCACCTGCTCCTCGGAGTCGAGGGTCTTGATGGTGAGGCGGGTGCCCAGGGCGGCGGCGGTCATCGGGACGGTGACCTTGCAGTGCAGGTCGTCGCCCTTGCGCGCGTACACGTCATGGGCCCGCTCGTGGATCTCCACGTAGAGGTCGCCGGACGGGCCGCCGCCGGGGCCGACCTCGCCCTGGTTGGCCAGGCGGATGCGCATGCCGTCCTCGACCCCGGCCGGGATCTTGACGGTCAGGCTGCGCCGGGTACGGACGCGGCCGTCGCCGGCGCAGGTCGGGCACGGGTGCGGGATGGTGGTGCCGAAGCCCTGGCAGGTGTTGCAGGGGCGCGACGACACGACCTGGCCGAGGAAGGTGCGCTGCACCGACTGCACCTCGCCGCGGCCGCCACACGTGTCACAGGTCTGCGGATGGGTGCCCGCGGCCGTGCCCGCGCCGGAGCAGGTGGTGCACAGCACCGCGGTGTCCACGGTGATCGGCGCTTCCACGCCGAACGCGGTCTCGAACAGGTCGAGGTCCAGCCGCAGGATCGCGTCCGCGCCGGGACGGGTGCGCGGACGGGGTCCGCGTGAACCGCTGCCGCCGAAGAACGCGTCCATGATGTCCTGGAAGCCGACGAACGGACCGCCGCCGGGGCCGCCCGCACCCGCGCCGCCTCCGCCCGGCGCGAGCGGGTCGCCGCCCAGGTCGACCATGCGGCGCTTCTGGTCGTCGGAGAGGACCTCGTACGCGTTGTTGATGTCCTTGAACTTCTCCGACGCGGCCGGGTCCGGATTGACGTCCGGGTGGTACTGGCGGGCGAGCTTGCGGTACGCCCGCTTGATGTCGTCGGCGTCGGCGTCCTTGGGAACGCCGAGAATGCCGTAGTAGTCCTTGGCCACGCTGTCCTCAAGCCTCGTTCAGCAACAACAGGAAATTCGGAATCAATGTCCCAGCATCTCGCCGACGTAACGCGCGACGGCGCGAACGGTGGCGATGGTGCCGGGGTAGTCCATGCGGGTCGGGCCGACGATGCCCATCCCGCCCACGACGGTCGCGCCCGGGCCGTAGCCCGTGCTGACCACCGAGGTGGCCCGCAGGTCGACGACCTCGTTCTCGTCGCCGATGCGCACCCGGGCCGCGCCCGACTTCACCTCGTCGAAGAGCTTGAGCAGGATGACCTCCTCCTCCAGCGCCTCCAGGATCGGCCGCAGCGCGCCGGTGGTCAGGTCGAGCGGGCCCATCCGGGCCAGGTTCGACGTCCCGGCCAGCGCGAGTCGCTCCTCGTGCCGTTCGACCAGGGTCTCCAGCAGGACGCTGACCAGCGTGCTCATGGTTGCCTTGCCCTGCGGCTCGGCGCGCTCGACCAGGCCCTGCACCAGCGGCGGGGTGTCCACCAGCTTCACCCCGACCAGGGTCGCGTTGAGCGTACGGCGCAGCTCGGTGATCTCGTCGATCTCGACCGGGCCGGGCAGCTCGACGACCCGCTGCTCCACCCGGCCGGTGTCAGTGATCATGACGAGCAGCAGCCGAGTGGTGGAGACCGGGACCAGTTCCAGATGGCGTACGGACGAGCGGGTCAGGCTCGGGTACTGCACGACGGCGACCTGCCGGGTGAGCTGCGCGAGCAGGCGCACCGCGCGGTGCACCACGTCGTCGAGGTCGACCGCGCCGACCAGGAAGCGCTCGATCGCCCGGCGCTCGGCCGGGGACAGCGGCTTGACCCGCGACAGCCGGTCGACGAACAGCCGGTAGCCGCGGTCGGTGGGGACCCGGCCGGCCGAGGTGTGCGGCTGGCGGATGTAGCCCTCCTCCTCGAGGACGGCCATGTCGTTGCGCACGGTCGCCGACGACACGCCCAGGGCGTGCCGTTCGACCAGTGCCTTGCTCCCGACGGGCTCCTGCGTCGCGACGTAGTCCTCGACGATGGCACGCAGCACTTCGAGCTTGCGGTCATCCAGACCCATACGCACCTCCCGGCTGGCACTCGTCGTCAGCGAGTGCCAGTCTACGTGGGCCGTCACCCGGACGGCATAGGCGTGGTGACGGGGTCGACACCGCGCGGCATCCGACACCGCGCGCACCCGTCGCGAAAGTGGACGCCGGGTGAACGCGGCCGATCGGTCAGCACAGTGTCGCCTATCGGTCACGGGTGTTGACTGGCGTCGTTTGATCCACACACCTAGCCTGGCGGGCATGAGTGAACCCACCCCGCCCGGCTCCTCCGAGCCGCCGGTTCCTTCGGCCCCCTCCTTCGACAAGCCGGCCCCGGCATCGCCGCCGCCGTCGGCCCCCATGTCTCCCCCGCCGTCGGCCCCCGGCGGCTACGGCCCGCCGCCGGTCGTCGGCAACGTCGCGCCGGCCGGTTTCGCCAGCAACGACGACAAGACCTGGGCCCTGGTCGCCCACTTCGGCGGTGCGGCCGGCGCGCTGCTCGGCGCCGGTGGCGGCGGCTGGGTCGCCCCGCTGATCGCCATGCTCGTGCAGGGCCCGAAGTCGCCCGCGGCCCGCGCGCACGCGGTCGACGCGCTGAACTTCCAGATCGGCATCTCGATCGTCTCGATCGTCTGCTGGATCCTGAGCTGCCTGATCATCCCGATCTTCATCGCGCTGGCCGCGACCATCGTCGGCGTGGTCTTCGGCGTGCTGGCCGGTATCAAGGCCAACGAGGGTCAGAGCTACACCTACCCGATGACCTTCCTGAAGCTGGTCAAGTAACCAGTTCACCAGGCCAGCAGGGAGTGGACCACCGCGTCCGCGAGGAGACGGCCGCGCAGCGTCAGCGCCGCGCGGCCGTCCGCGTACGCGGAGGACTCCAGCAGCCCGTCGGCCAGTGCCCGGCCCGCCGCGACGCGCCCGGCGTCGTCGAGCACGTCCAGCGGCAGGCCCTCGATCAGGCGCAGCCGCAGCAGCACGTCCTCGGTGTGCTGCTGCTCGGCGGTGAGGATCTCCCGGCCCAGCCCCGGGGACAGGCCCTCGGCCAGCCGGGACGCGTACCGGGCCGGGTGCTTGACGTTCCACCAGCGCACCCCGCCGACGTGGCTGTGCGCGCCGGGTCCGAGGCCCCACCAGTCGCCGCCGCGCCAGTAGAGCAGGTTGTGCGCGCAGCGGGCGGCTTCGTCGGCGGCCCAGTTGGAGACCTCGTACCAGCCCAGCCCGGCGGCGGACAGCGCCGCCTCGGCCGCCAGGTAGCGGTCGGCGGCCACGTCGTCGTCCGGGGACGCGATCTCCCCGCGCCGGATCCGGGCCGCCAGGCGGGTGCCGTCCTCCACGATCAGGGCGTACGCGCTGACGTGGTCCACCCCCGCCCCCACCACCGCCGCCAGCGAGGCCGCGAAGTCGTCCTCGGTCTCCCCCGGCGTCCCGTAGATCAGGTCCAGGTTCACGTGCTCGAAGCCCGCCTCGCGTGCCTCAGTCGCGGCGGCCGGGGCGCGTCCGGCGGTGTGCTTGCGGTCCAGGATGCGCAGCACACCGGGCGCGGCGGACTGCATACCCAGGGAGATCCTGGTGAATCCGGCCTGCCGCAGCTCGCGCAGTGACGCCGGGCCGACGGACTCGGGGTTGGCCTCGGTGGTCACCTCGGCCCCGGCGGCCAGGCCCCAGGTGCGGTCGACCGCCTCCAGCATCCGGCCCAGCTGCGCGGGCTTGAGCAGGGTCGGCGTGCCGCCGCCGACGAACACGGTGTCCACCCGCGGCGGGGCGGGCAGCACCTTCGCGGCCAGCGCCAGCTCGGCCAGCACCGCCTCGACGTAGCCGTCGGTGTCCGCGCCGCCCAGCTCCGAGGCGGTGTAGGTGTTGAAGTCGCAGTAACCGCAGCGGCTGGCGCAGAACGGCACGTGCAGGTACACGCCGAAGCCGCGCCCGCCGACGTCGGTCAGCGCGGAGCCGGGAAGGGTGCCGTCGTCGGGGACGGGTTCACCGTCGGGGAGCTGTGCCACGGCTCTAGTCTGCCCTCATGTCCTCACCTGACGCGCACCTCGTCCGGGCCACCCACGCCCGCGGCGTAACCACGATCACCCTCGACAGCCCGCACAACCGCAACGCGCTGTCGCACCGGCTGATGACCGAGCTGCTGGCGGCGCTCGCCGAGGCGAACGCCGACGACCGGGTCCGGGTGATCGTGCTCGACCACACGGGGCCGGCCTTCTGCTCCGGGGCCGACCTGGCCGAGACCGCCGCCGCGGCGAAGTCGGGCCAGATGCCGGCCGCGCTGCTGGGTGACGTGCTGGGCGCGGTGGCCCGGTCGGCCAAGCCGGTGGTCGCCGCGGTGCGCGGACCGGCGCGGGCGGGCGGCCTGGGCCTGATCGCCGCCGCCGACCTGGCGGTGTGCACGGCCGCGGCCACGTTCGCCTTCTCCGAGGTGCGGCTGGGTGTGGTGCCCGCGCTGATCTCGGCGACGGTGCTGCCCCGGCTGGCCCCGCGCGCCGCCGCGGAGCTGTACCTGACCGGGGACGTCTTCGACGGGGCCAGGGCCGCCGCGATCGGCCTGGTCACCGCGACCGCGCCGGACGACGACGTGGACGCGATCGTGGCGCGCTGGTGCGACAGCCTGGTCCGGGGTGCGCCGGCCTCGCTGGCGACCGCCAAGGAACTGCTGCGCCGCCGCGCGGAGCCGGAGCTGGACGCCGAACTGGCGTACCTGTCGGAAATCTCGCTGCGCTTCTTCGGGTCCGCGGAGGGCCGGGAAGGAGTCGCCGCATTCCGGGAGAAACGGGATGCAGCCTGGGTTCCGCGGCCCGACGAGGACGGTGCCGCAGTGGCGGACACGCCGTAGGCTGGTCTGCACGAGCCTGCGGGGGCGGGCGTCCGGAGGGCACTGTGCCCTCCGGACG
>NZ_JAAOTJ010000015.1:150957-206947 GCF_011297335.1 Catellatospora methionotrophica
CACCTGGTCTGGGACCGGATCACCGAACCCGCGCCCGTGCTCGACCTCGTGTCGATCCGGACGCCCGCCCCCGCATCGATGTCGAGGAGGCCACCGTGAAAGGCCGGCAAACGCTGCCCGTCCTGGTGATCCTCATCGTGGTGTGCGGCGTCGGCGGCTTCCTCACCCGCCAGCAGCTCGACGGCAAGCTGGACCTTCCGAACATCCCGCTACCCGCGCTCGGCGCGCCCGAGTGCGTGGCCCGCGCCGACGGCGAGGTGCGGCTGGACCCGGAGCAGATGGCCAACGCCGCGACCATCGCCGCCGTCGGGATCAGCCGCAACGTGCCCGACCGGGCCGTGGTGGTGGCGCTGGCCACCGCCCTGCAGGAGTCGAAGCTGCGCAACCTGGAGCACCTCGGCGACGGCAACGACCACGACTCGCTCGGCCTGTTCCAGCAGCGGCCCAGCCAGGGCTGGGGCACCGCGAAGCAGATCATGGACCCCCGGCACGCGTCCCGGCGCTTCTACACCAGCCTGGTCAAGGTCAAGGGCTGGCAGAAGATGCGGGTCACCGACGCCGCCCAGCGCGTGCAGCGCTCGGCCTATCCCGAGGCGTACGAGAAGTGGGCCGACGACGCGACCGTGCTGGCCAAGGTGCTGACCGGCCAGCAGGCCGGTGGTGTGACCTGCGACACGTACGGCGAGGACGCCCCCGGCGACGCCGCGACCTCGAAGGTGCTGGCCGACCGGATGAAGGCCGACTTCGGCACGAAGGCCAAGGGCGTCACCTTCGAGGGCACGGCGGTGCGCGTACCGGCCGCCAACAGCAAGGCGGGCTGGCAGTTCGCGCACTGGCTGGTGGCCAACGCACCACTCACCGGAGTCACCCGCGTCACCTACGCCGACCAGCAGTGGTCTGCCGGTGACCGCGCGTGGTCGAGCGCGGAGAAAGTGGCCGAACAGGTGGTGGCAGAGGCCGTCGCGGGCGGGTGACCCTGGTGACAGGCCGGTCCGACGAGCCCCGCGCGACGACGTCACTCGGGAACGCGAGTTAGTATCGGCACTCGTTCGCGAAGGTTGCTCATCCCGGCACGCCACCCCCCAAGTCGCGCGCCCCGATTGTGCCTTCGACTGTGCCCAAGTCTGGAAGGACACAAGGGGAGGACATGACCATCACCTCTCAGGAGCCGGCGACGGACTACGCGCCGCTCACCGACGCCGAGCGCAAGGAATTCCACGAGAACGGGTACAAGCACCTCCCCGGTGTCGTCAGCCCCGAGATCGTGGCCGAGCTCCAGGCCGAAGCCGACCGCCTGTACGGCGAGAACAAGGACACCGGCCACATCGACAAGACCGGGTCGCTGCACCTGCTCGGCGCGGTCAGCCACAGCTCGGCCTTCGCCCGGATGCTCGACTACTCCCCGACCTTCCGTTGGGTCTGGGGTCTGGCCGGCTGGAACATCTACTCCCAGCACAACCACCTCGACGTCAACCCGCCGTACGAGGAGGACGAGACCCCTCGCTGGGAGTGGCACCAGGACGGCTGGCGGCAGAACTCCGACGCGGAGTACTACGCTCCGTACTACGGCGACGTCCCGCGCCCGATGCTGTCGATCAAGGTCGCCATCGTGCTCAGCGACATCTCGGAGCCGGGCCGGGGGCAGACCCTGTGCATCCCCGGTTCGCACCTGAACAACCACATGTACCGGCCGACGGACCCGGCGGAGATCGCCAAGGGCCCCGAGGGCGCCGTGCCGTGGCTGGCCAAGCCGGGTGACGCGTTCATCTTCGACCGCCGCCTGTGGCACTCGCGCTCGCGCAACCGCTCGGACGTGACCCGCAAGATGCTCTTCATGAGCTACACCTACCGCTGGGTCCGCCCGGTCGACGACATGCCGATCGACCGCGAGTCCGCGTGGTACGCCGGACTGACCCCCGTGCAGCGCCAGCTGATCGGCGAGGCGTTCGGCAACCTGAAGGTGCAGAACATGTGGGGCGTCGGCGAGGGTGGCTGGATCGACGACACGATCCCGCTGCGCGCCGAGCTCAAGGAGCGCGGCCTGCTGGACCGCAACGTTCCCTGGCTGCGCTGAGCGCATACGTCAAGACAGTGAGGCCGGGCCGCGTACTGCGGCCCGGCCTCACTGCTCTGACCAGCGCTCAGTCCAGGTAGGTCGCCTGGCCGGACGCGCACTGCCCGGCGACGAACGCCGGGCTGTTGATCGGAAGCGCCGGGCCCAGCTGGCCGATCACGCCCGAGGACGCGCACACCTGCACCGGAACCAGGTCGATGATCTGGTTGTTCAGCAGCGGCACCAGCGCCGGCGCCTTGCGCCGCTGGATGGTGCTGTTGCTGTTGCGGCAGTCGCCGAGCACGGTAGTCGGCGACTGGACGCCGACGGCCGTGCCCGCGACGGACGCGGTGGAGCCACAGATCTGCGTCGCGGCCAGGTTGACCACGGAACCGCTGCCGATCGCCACCAGGCTGGTCGGCAGATCCTCGTCGTCACCCTCCGGGGCGGCGATGAACGTGTTGGCGTTGTAGCAGTCACCGACGACCGTGGCCGGCGACGACGTCGCCAGGGTCGCGCCTGCGATGGCGGCGTTGGAGCCGCAGATCTGCACCGGCACGAGGCTCAGTGACGAGTCGTCGAGGATCGAGATCAGGCCCTGCACCCGGTCCTGCCGCAGCAGCGTGTTCGCGTTGGCGCAGTCGCCCAGGACCGTGGTCGGCGAGGTCACGCCGACCGACGCCGCCCCGGCCAGGGCCGACGTCGAGCCGCAGGACTGCCAGGCCAGCGCGTTGACGGAACTGCTGTTGCCGATCGAGATCAGCGGCTGCTGAACGTCCTTCTTCGGTCCTCGGCCCACGCGGTCGACGGCCGTGCCGGCCTTGCCGACGGCCGTGTTGGCCTTGACCATGGCGTCGTTGACGGCTGCCTGCCGCAGTGTGCTCGCGGCAGTCTTCATGGGGGCGAGGTGCGCCGGGCCGTCCACGGGCGCGGCGGATGCGGCAGAGCCCATCACCGCAACCGTGGCGAGCGCTCCGGCCGCGACGACTCCCGCCTTGCCTATCTGCATCGTCACTCCTTGTTGGATTCTGGCTCCGCGCGCTGGAGGAGCACGCGGCGACACCTTTGCTCGCGATCAGCAGGGCGACATCGCAAGGGGCAGGTCGCTGGCGCGACCCGCCCCTTGGAGATGCCGTTCCTCGCCAACGTCCTTAGTCGATGAGGGTGTTGGCGTTGAAGCAGCTGCCGATGACGGTGTTCGGCGAGGTGATCGGCACCGCGGCACCGACGCCGGCGCTCATCGTCGAGCCACAGGCCTGGATGTTCGCGAGGCTGATGGCGGTGTTGTTGGCCGCCGAGACCAGCGCGCTGGCGTCCTGCTGGTCGATCTTGATGTTGGCGTTCTTGCAGTCGCCGATGACCGTGTTCGGCGAGGTGATCGGCGCAGCGATGCCCACGACGAACGGTGCGGTGGAACCACAGGCCTGCAGGGTCGCGGTCACCACAGCGGTGCCGTTGGCGGTGGCCGCCAGACCGAACGGGTCGACGTCCCACGGCGCGTCCCAGCCGCCACCGCGAGCCTGCGGGGTGACCCGGGCAGCGCTCTGCCGGCTCCAGGACTTGCGGTCCTTCAGGGCGGCGACCTTGCTGGCCAGCGCCATGCGAGCCGTCACCTGGTCGAGGTTCTTGCCCTCGACCCGGGCCGACTCCTGCCAGCCGTCGTGCTCGGCGTTGATCTCGACGTTGCCGTTCTGGCAACCGCCGATGACCGTGTTCGGCGAGGTGATCGGCGTCGCGACGCCCACCGCGAAGGACGCGGTGGAGCCACACGCCTGCAGCGCAGCCGCGGTCACGACGGTGTTGTTACCGATCGCGGTCAGCGGGACCTCGTCGGACTGGGTGACCCGGGTGTTGCCGTTGGCGCAGGCGACCGCGTCGTCGTGACGGTCACCGTAGCCCTCGACCTGGAAACCGCCGGCCACCAGGGTGTTCGGCGAGGTGATCGGAGCGGCCGCGCCGGCACCGAACGCCGCCGTCGAGCCACAGCCCTGGAACGGCGCGGTGGTGACCACGGTGCCGTTCAGGGTCGACACGAGAGCCTGCGGGTCGATGTCCCACGGCGCGTCCCAACCGTCGTTGTCCCAGCTGCCGCCGCCACGGGCGAGCTGCAGCTGGTTGGCGCCGACCTGACGCATCGCGCTGACCTTGCCCTCGGTGCTGCTCGCGCCGAGCACAGAGGCGTCGGTGGGCGCCGCAGCGGCAGGAGCCCCCAGGATCGCCAGCGTTGCGAGAGCGCCCGTGGCGACGACTCCGGCCTTCTTCATCTGCATCGTCACTCCTTGTGCGACATTTGGAACCTGCTTTGCCCTCATATCGGGCGAAAGCGGCAAAACACTGCACTTGAGGTAACGATGGGTACATGGCCCAGTTACTACGGCCGCAGGCCTTTTGTCACCAGATCTTGGCTGATCGTCCGGGCTCATCGACCAAACGGCCATCAGCCCGCAGGCGCCACACTCGGCGCAGGCGCGGATCAGCGGGTCTGGACGGCGGCGGCGCGCAGGGCGCGGTCCATGGTGACGAAGGCCATCGGGGGCGGATCGGCCAGCGGCAGCCAGGCGGCCTCGGAGGACTCGGCCGGGTCCAGCCGCAGGCTCGCCCCGTCCGGCAGGGTGGCGAGGAAGAAGCAGTCCAGCACCGGCAGGCGCTCACCCTGGAACGCGTAGTCGCCGACGTACATGCCGACGAACGCGCCCAGTTCCACGTCGACGCCCAGCTCCTCGCGGGCCTCCCGGCGCGCGGCGTCGGCAGGCTCCTCCCAGGCGTCGCAGAAGCCGCCCGGCGTCTCCCACAGTCCCGCACGGGGCGGCCGGGCCCGGCGCAGCGCCAGGAAGCCTCCCGCGCCGTCCAGCACGATCAGGCTCGCCGTGGGGCGGGCGTTGAGATAGTGCTCGTACCCGCACGCCCCGCAGACGGAGGGCGGCGCGGCCGCAAGGGCCGCGCCGCACCGGAAACAGTGTCCCGCGAAGGTCACTTCTTCTTGCCGGCGTCCGGCGCCTCCGCGGTGGACAGCGCGGCGATGAAGGCCTCCTGGGGCACCTCGACCCGGCCGACCATCTTCATGCGCTTCTTGCCTTCCTTCTGCTTCTCCAGCAGCTTGCGCTTCCGGCTGATGTCACCGCCGTAGCACTTGGCCAGCACGTCCTTGCGGATCGCGCGGATCGTCTCGCGGGCGATGACCCGGGAGCCGATGGCCGCCTGGATCGGCACCTCGAACTGCTGGCGCGGGATCAGCTTCTGCAGCTTCGAGGCGATGGTCGTGCCGTACGCGTACGCCTTGTCCTTGTGCACGATCGCGCTGAACGCGTCGACCGGCTCACCCTGCAGCAGGATGTCCACTTTGACAAGCTCGGAGGCCTGCTCGCCGTTGGGCTCGTAGTCGAGGCTGGCGTAGCCCTTGGTGCGTGACTTCAACTGGTCGAAGAAGTCGAAGATGATCTCACCGAGCGGCAGCGTGTAGCGCAGCTCGACGCGGTCGGCGGACAGGTAGTCCATGCCCTGCAGCACACCGCGCCGGCCCTGGCACAGCTCCATCACCGCGCCCACGTAGTCGTTGGGCGTCAGCACCGTCGCGCGCGCCACCGGCTCGTACACCTCGGCGACCTTGCCGTGCGGGTACTCGCTCGGGTTGGTGACCGTGATCTCCTTGCCGTCGTCGGTGACCACGCGGTAGACCACGTTCGGCGCGGTGGCGATCAGGTCCAGGCCGAACTCGCGCTCCAGGCGCTCCTGGATGATCTCCAGGTGCAGCAGGCCGAGGAAGCCGCAGCGGAAGCCGAAGCCGAGCGCCGCCGACGTCTCCGGCTCGTACACCAGGGACGCGTCGTTGAGCTTCAGCTTGTCCAGCGCCTCGCGCAGCTCCGGGTAGTCCGACCCGTCCAGCGGGTAGAGGCCGGAGTACACCATCGGCTTGGGGTCCTTGTAGCCGCCGAGCGCCTGGGTGGCGGGGCGGGAGTTCAGGGTGACCGTGTCGCCGACCCGGGACTGCCGCACGTCCTTCACACCGGTGATCAGGTAGCCGACCTCGCCGACGCTGAGCGACGGGGACTTGATCGGCTCCGGCGAGATGACGCCGATCTCCAGCAGCTCGTGCACCGCGCCGGTGGACATCATCTTGATCCGGTCGCGGGCGTCCAGGCGGCCGTCGATGACCCGGATGTAGGTGACGACACCGCGGTAGACGTCGTACACCGAGTCGAAGATCATGGCGCGGGCCGGGGCCTTGGCGTCGCCGCCGGTCGGCGCGGGCAGCTGCCGCACGATCTCGTCGAGCAGGTGCGAGACGCCGTCACCGGTCTTGCCGGACACCCGCAGGCAGTCCTCCGGCTCGCAGCCGATCAGGTGCGCCAGCTCCTCGGCGTACTTCTCCGGCTGCGCCGCAGGCAGGTCGATCTTGTTGAGCACCGGGATGATGGTGAGGTTGTTCTCCATCGCCAGGTACAGGTTGGCCAGCGTCTGCGCCTCGATGCCCTGCGCGGCGTCCACCAGCAGGATCGCGCCCTCGCAGGCGGCCAGGCTGCGCGACACCTCGTAGGTGAAGTCGACGTGGCCCGGGGTGTCGATCATGTTGAGGACGACCTGCTCACCGGTCCGGTCGCCGTCGCGCACGGTCCACGGCAGGCGCACCGCCTGGCTCTTGATGGTGATGCCGCGCTCGCGCTCGATGTCCATCCGGTCGAGGTACTGCGCCCGCATCTGGCGCGGGTCCACCACCTCGGTGATCTGCAGCATGCGGTCGGCCAGCGTCGACTTGCCGTGGTCGATGTGGGCGATGATGCAGAAGTTGCGGATGGCGGCCGGGTCAGTGTCGCCGGGCTTGTTAGATCCGAGCAGCGGAGGCACGGTGATCCGTTCTATTAGAGCGTGAGGCGGAAAGCGGCTCGCTGGCGACGGGCCGCGTTCAGCGTGAGGCGGTCATCGCCCGCCCCTATGATCCCACGCCCGCGGACGGTGCCGAAGCGGGCTACGACGTTACCGCCGCCGACCCCGCAGCGGCCACAGTCGGTGGCGCGGCGGCCCTCCAGCCAACCCGACCGCGCCGGTGCCGCAGCGGCGACCCGTCCCGCGCCACCCGGTCACGACAGTCCCGTTCAGCAGCGGCAGCCCTCGTTGGCGGGCCAGCCGAGCACCAGCGCGCTCAGCCGGGGCAGCCGGTGGCGCATCTGGTCGTCGTTCTCGAAGTCCCAGTCCTCGCCCGCGGTGGGCGTCTTCGCGACTGCGGGCAGCACCAGCTCCGCGCCCGCGACCTCCCGGAACGCGTCGGTGGCGGCGTACCCGACCAGCTCGGCGAAGATCGCGCTGTCGTCGTCCCACTCCACAGCCTCGACCACCGACGGGTGCCCGGCCAGCGCGTCCGGGTCGGCCAGCGCCGCCTCGTACCACTTGCGGCCCGCCGCGATCAGCCCGCTGCGGAAGTCGACGAACGCGTCGTCGGAGCACCCGCCGCCGATCAGGTGTGCCGCGCCCCACAGGTCGTAGCGGTCGGCGGCGGCGCGCAGCGCGTTGAACCGCGTCGCGAAGGCGGCGATGTCCGACAGGCTCAGCGCCGACAGCCGCGTGGTCAGCGCCTTCGCCAGCCCGGTGCCGTCCTCGCCGATGTCGCCCTCGACGTCCGTACGCGCCTGCTCGATCAGAGCCCAGAACCGCTCGATGTCCACGACAACACAGTCTGCCACCCGGACCGCGCCCCGGATCGATGTACGAGCCTGTGTCGCATCCCGTCACCCGTACGGTCCCGCCCGCGCGCCCGCCGCGCCGCCACCGGCCGCGCGTTCATGATCGTCGTTTCGTGTCGAAAAGTGTGCTGGGACTTCACTTTTCGACACGAGACAGCGATCATCGCCGCTCCCCTGCGGGCACCGGCACGGCTGCCGACCCCGGCGCGGTACGCTGTCCGGGTAGGGCACCGCGACGGGTGTCACGTCGGCCGTTTTGGCCGACGCCCAGGCCACCTGGTAACCTGGCACGTCGCGGCTGGTGCTTCGTGCGTCGGCCCATCCGAACCCAGTAACCGAAACGAGCAGGACGAGGCTGTCGCGTGGCGAACATCAAGTCCCAGATCAAGCGCAACCGGCAGAACGAGAAGGCCCGGCTGCGTAACAAGTCGGTCAAGTCGTCGCTGAAGACCGCTGTCCGCAAGTTCAACGAGGCGACCGTCGCCGGTGACGTCGAGAACGCCACCGCGCTGCTGCGCGACGCCTCGCGCAAGCTGGACAAGGCTGTCAGCAAAGGCGTGATCCACAAGAACCAGGCGGCGAACCGCAAGTCGTCGATCGCCAAGAAGCTGGCTTCGCTCTCTGCCTGATCGTCGCAGCGTGCCTTCACGGCGCCGCCAAGACATCACGTGATGCCCGGCCCCTCAGGGGAGCCGGGCATCTGTGTATGCAGAGCCTGTTACTCGTAATGACAAGGTCGACGGTTCGACGCGTCGAGCGGTGCTTTACCCCCGGCCCACCCAGCCGATGGCTGGCGGGGAGCCGATCGCTACTCGTAGCGGTATGCCGCCGACTGGCGGGCGCGCTGCTCGGCGGTGCCGAGCCACGGCTCCTCACCCTCCGGCCCGGCCACGTCGCCCGGCCCGGCCGCGCCGTATCCGGACTGCCCGGCGTAGGTCTCCTGCTCGCCGTAGCCGCCCTGGGCATAGGTTCCCTGCCCGCCGTACACGGCCTGACCCGCGTAGGTGTCCGGCTCCGCATAGCCCGCGTAGGTCTCGGTCCCGCCGTATCCAGGCCGGTCCGGGTACGAGCCGCCGTTGCCGGCACGACCGGTGAACCCGTCCGGCTCGCTGTATCCGGGACGGTTCGCGTACGGATCGCGCTCGTCTGCCAGCGACCGGTCGGTGCGCTGGGGCGGCTCGGGCTCATCCGGGGCGGCCACTCGCAGTTTCACCGTCGGCTGGGTCAGCACCCGCCGCGTCGCGGACTGCGACCGGGCCGCCGCGCCGGAACGCGCCGCCTTGCCGGAACGGGCCGCCGGGCCACCGGACCTGGTGGTCGCGCCCGCGATCACGTCGTTGAGCTTCACCATCACGGCCACCGAGGCGGGCAGCACGGCGACGGCCCACCAGCCGGTGAGCTCGGCCAGCGAGAGCAGCACGGCCAGCGCCACGGTGCCCTCGAAGAACAGGAAGCACATCAGGTTGCTGGGGCGCACATACTGCAGTCCCAGCACCCGGGCGTACAGCGCTCTGCCGCGCGCCTCCTCGGGGCTGATCCCCCCGGCGCGCCGGGACCGGGTGCCCGGTGTCATCGCCCACCTCCCGCCTGCTTGGCCTGCGCGAACGCCACGATGGTGCGCTCCAGCGCGTAGTCGCGGTCCTCTTCGCCGCCCTTGACGGCGGCGTTGCAGTCAGCGGCCGCCCGCATCGCGAGCACCAGCGCGTCCGGGGTCCAGCCGCGCGCCTGCCGCTGCGCCTTCTCGATCTTCCAGGCGGGCATGCCGAGCGAGGACGCCAGCTGGTACGCGTTGCCGCGTCCCGCCGAGGCCACCCGCGCCACGGTGCGCACGCCGTCAGCCAGCGCGTCCGCGATCGGCACCGGGTCGACGCCGCTGTGCCGCGCCCAGCGCAGCGCCTCCAGCGCCGCGGGCACGTCCCCGGCGACCGCCGCGTCGGCGACGGCGAAGCCGCTCACCTCGGCCTTGCCCCGGTAGTAACGAGCCACCGTGGCCTGGTCGATCCGGCCGCCGGTGTCCGCCATCAGCTGGGCGCATGCCGCAGACAGTTCCCGCAGGTCGTTGCCCACGGCCTCGATCAGCGTCTCGGCGGCGTCGGCGGCACAGCGCCCACCGAGCCGCCGCACCTCGCCGGTGACGAAGTCGACCCGGTCACGGTGCTTGGTCAGCTTCGCCGCGGGCACCACGGACGCGCCCGTCTTGGTGAGCGCGTCGGCCAGCGCCTTGTTCTTGGCGCCGCCCGCGTGCGCGACGACCAGCGACACGTCCGGGTCGGGGGCCTTCGCGTAGTCCAGCAGCACCGCGGTGACGTCCTTCTTGGCGTCCTGCGCGGCGCGCAGCACCACCACCCGTACGCCGCCGAACAGCGACGGGCTGAGCAGCTCGGCGAGTTCGCCGACGAGCATCGAGCCCGTCTCCACCTCGCGGACCTCGGCCGACGGGTCGGCGGCGCGCGCCTGCGCGGCGACGTCGGCGATCGCACGCGCGACCAGCAGTTCCTCGTCGCCCAGCACGAGGACCACGGGTGTCAGGACGGGGGACGGAACCTGGCTCACCACCTCGCTATCGTCGCACGTGCGAACTGGCGACCGCCCACCGTCACTCCAACGGGCGCGTCGGGAGAACGACGGAAAGCTTCCCGTCGGCGAGCACCACTGCCAGGTCGCCGCTGACGTCGGTGCGCTGCACCCGCGCGCCCCGGCCGGTCAGCCGCGCCAGCACGGAGCCGCTCGGATGCCCGTAGTCGTTACCCTCCCCCACGCTGACCAGGGCGATCCGGGGTGAGACGGCGTCCAGGAAGGACGGTTCCTGGAACGCGCTCCCGTGATGCGCGACCTTGAGCACGTCGGCGGACACGTCCACGCCCCCGTCGAGCAGAGCGTGCTGCCGTTCGGTCTCGGCGTCCCCGGTGAGCAGCACCCGCACCCCGCGTACGGTCGCCATCAGCATCAGCGAGTTGTTGTTCGGATCGCTGCGGGTGCCCCGTTCCGGCGGCGCGGGCAGCACGTCGAGCCGTACGTCGCCGACCGTCCAGCCGCCGGCCTCCGGGGCGTCGGACACCGGCACTAGATGGTCGGCGGCGGCCCGTGCCACGGCCGCGCGCCCGGACAAGGGTTCGGGCCAGGGGGTGGTGACCACCGCGCCGACCCGCCGCCCGGCGAGCACCCCTTCCAGCCCGCCGATGTGGTCCACGTGGAAGTGGCTGACCAGCAGCAGCGGCACCTCGTCGACGTCCAGCTCGCGCAGGCACCGGTCGACGTCGCGGGGCAGCGGCCCGGCGTCGACGACCACGGCCGCACCGTGTCCCGCGTTGAGCACGGTCGCGTCGCCCTGCCCCACGTCGCAGGCCACGACGAGCCAGCCGCCGGGCGGCCACCCGCCGGTGAGCACGCGCACCGATAGCGCCCCGAGCACACCCGCCAGCGCGACGACGGCGGCCAGCCGCCGCACCGCGGGCCGCCTGAAGCCGATCATGAGCAGCACGGTCAGCGCCGCCAGCAGCAGCGCGCCGGCCGGTCCGCCCGGCCACGGCAGCACCCCGGCGGGCACCTGCGCACCGAACCGCGCCACGGTGACCAGCCACCACGCGGGCCAGCTGCCGAGCCAGGCCGCGAACTCGGCGCCGGCGGGCCATACCGGCGACAGCAGCGCGGCGGCCACGCCGGTGACGGTCGCGGGTGCGATGGCGGGCACCACCACCAGGTTCGCCGGTATCGCGACCAGGCTCAGCGTCCCGCTGATGCCCGCGACGACCGGGGCGCAGGCCAGTTGCGCGGCGGTCGGCACGGCCAGCGCCTCGGCGACCCCGCCGGGCACCCCGCGACGGCGCAGCGCGTCGCGCATCGGCGGTGCGAGCAGCAGCAACCCGGCCGTGGCCAGCACCGACAGCGCGAACCCGGCATCGGCGGCCAGCTCGGGGTCGGCCATCAGCAGCACCGCCGCACCGGCCGACAGCGCGGGCAGCGCCGCCCGGGACCGGCCGGACGCGAGCGCCAGCAGCGCGATCCCGCCCATCACCGCGGCCCGCAGCACGCTCGGCGACGGCCGCGCCAGGATCACGAACCCGACCACGGACACCGCGCACACCACCGCCGTCAGCCGCGGCCCCGCCCTGGTCCGCCTGGCCAGCAGCAGCACAGCCCCGGTGACGATCGCGACGTTACTTCCTGAAACGGCGGTCAGGTGGGTCATCCCGGTGTCCCGGAACGACTGTTCCACCGCCGGGTCGAGCCGACTGGTGTCGCCCACCACTAGTCCTGGTAGCAGCCCGCCCGTGGCCGCGTCGAGCGGTGCGCAGGCGCGTTGCAGCCCGGCCCGCAGGCCACCCGCTGCCCGCTGCGCCCACGACGCCTCGCCCAGCAGTTCCGGTGGGCGCTCGGTCGACAGCACCGCCGCCCGCAGGTCCCCGCCCCGCGACGGCCCGAACCGCGCGGGCACCCGCAACCGCTGCCCCGGCAGCAGCGCAGCCCAGCCGTCACCGCTGGCCAGCACCAGCACCCTGACGTCGGCCCGCAGGTCACCGGCCTGCTCCAGATCCGCCGCGACCACCCACGTGGCGGGCCGCCCGACGACCACGGCGGCCCGGCGCGGATCGTCTCGCACCGTCAGCGTCACCGTCGTCGAGACGTGCCGGTCCACCAGCGCGACGACTTCGGGGGCGTCCCTGGCCGCCAACCGGGCCCCGGTCGCCGCCGCCCCGCACACCACCCCGACGAACGCCCCGGCCACGATCCACCGCCACCCGCCCGCGGCGCCTGTTCCGCCGCGTCGCCAGGCACCCCACCAGCGTCGTCCAGCGGCCGACTCTTCGGCCCGCCCCGGCAGCGGCCGGTATGAGGCGCGATCACGCAGGAAGGCCAGCCCCGCCCCCAGTGCGCCCGCGACGCCCAGCGCCACGGTGACGCCGAGCCCGGTGAACAGTCCGGTCAGCGATGCCGACCAGCACCCCAGGGCGAACGGCGCGAGCCTCAGGTCAGGGCCGTCCATCAGACCGTGACCAGGTCTTTCAGCTGGGCGAACTTCGCGTCGCCGATCCCTTCGACCTGGCGCAGGTCACCGGCACTGCGGAAGTCGCCGTGCTTGGCCCGGTGGTCGAGGATGCGCTGCGCCAGCACCGGGCCGACCCCCGGCAGCGCGTCGAGCTGCGCGAGCGTCGCGGTGTTCAGATTCACCGGCCCCGCTCCCGGTCCGGCCCCGGCGGCCGGGCCTTCTGCGGCGGCCGCGCCCGGCACCCCGATCGCGATCAGCTCGCCGTCGGTCACCTTGCGGGCCAGGTTCACGGCGGACAGGTCGGTGTCCGGCAGCACCCCGCCCGCCGCCTCGATCGCGTCGGCGACCCGCGCACCGGGTGCCAGCCTGACCAGCCCCGCCTTGCGGACCCGCCCGGTCACCGCCACGACCAGCATCGCCGGTGCGGACGCCGGGACCGGCCGCCCCGAGGCCGCCACGGGCACCGGCACCGGTTCGGGCGCGGGTTCCACCGAGGGACGCGCCTGCCAGGCCAGGTACGCCGCGAGCGCGACCACCAGCGCGGCCACCGCCGCCAGCGCCCGCATCCCGCGCCGCCCCGGATCGAACGCCGACCGGCCGGGCAGCGCACTCGGCACGTCCGCCTCCACCGACGAAACGGCCATGTCTGGCAAGCCGGCAGCCGCACGCAACATCGGTGTGCCGATGTCCGCGGGCCCCGTCGGCATCGCGCTACCCGCGGACCCCGGCCGCATCGCGGTGTCCGCAGGCACCCGCGGCATCGTGCCGCTCGCGGACAGACGTGGTGAGAGACCGGACCGAGCCTCCGTGGGCACCGGCGGCATCGTGCCGCTCGCGGACAGACGTGGTGAGAGACGGGACCGAGGCTCCGTGGGCACCGCCGGTAGCGAGGCGCCCAGCACCGCGTTCGTCGCCGTGGTCGGCACCCGGAGCACGCCGTGTGACGTCGCCATGGGGAGCGCGGCGTCGAGGGCCGCCGTGGCCAGCCGCATCACCTGCGGCCCGGTGGGCGGCGACGGTGGGACACGCGCCTGCGGGTCGTCCAAGTCGGCTGGGTCCAGCGGCAAGAACTGCCGGGCGGCACGGCGTGGCGCGACGTCGGGCAGTACGTCGAGGAAGGGCGCGTCCAGGGGCTCCGGCCAGGGCGGCGGTGCCGTGGACGGGGTGAGGACGCGGTGCAGCCGGTCGAGGTCTGCCTCGGCGGGCGGCGGCTTGCGGAACGGGGTCGGCGGCACGCAGCCACGGTAGGGGCGGGCTCGCGGTGGGCGTACCACTCAATTCTCTTGCCTGTGGACGGCGGACCGGTTGTGGACAACCGCCTGATCACGACCCTGGTGTGCTATGGCCGCGGCGGCACTCGCAGGAGTCCGATCACGACGGCGAGCTTGGTTCAGGTTCTATAAACAGTTTTGACGTTACGAATCATCGATCGCTGTTAACCGCTCTGCCGCAACCGATTCATCGGCTCCTAGGTTCTGCGTCACCCCTTCGCGGTCGGCGTCATCGGGACCCGGCCGCGGGGTGGGGATCTCTGGGAGGAGAGAACCTTGCGGCATCGAGTTTCCGCCCTCGGCATCGCGATCATCGTCGCGTTCGCCGGGGCGCTCGGTTCCGGTGGGCCGGCCAACGCCGCCCCCGCCGGACCCGGGGCCAGCATCCTGTACGCAGACAGCCCCAGTGCGGTCGCCGACCGCTACATCGTCGTGTTCAAGGACGCGGCGGTGCCCGCGAGCACCGTCGGCACCAAGGCACGTGACCTGGCCGGCCGCGTCGGCGGTCAGGCGCGGCACGTCTACACCTCCGGCCTGCGCGGCTTCTCGGTCGGCATGACCGCGGCGCAGGCCCGCAAGCTGGCCGCCGACCCCGCGGTCGCCTCGATCGAGGCGGTGCAGCGCATCGGCATCCTGGACACCCAGAACAACCCCCCGAACTGGGGCGACGACCGCATCGACCAGGCGAACCTGCCGCTGAACCAGGCGTACACGTACCCCACCAACCCGGGTCAGGGGGTGACGGTCTATGTGCTCGACACCGGCATCAACGCCAACCACGTCGAGTTCACCGGCCGCGTCAAGCAGGGCACGGACATGGTGGACGACGACAGCACGCCGACGGACTGCCACGGCCACGGCACCCACGTGGCCGGCACCGCCGTGGGCACCAGCTACGGCGTGGCCAAGAAGGCCTCCGTCGCCTCCGTCCGGGTGCTGAACTGCCAGGGCAGCGGCACCAACGACGACCTGATCGCGGGCATCAACTGGGTGCGCACCAACGCCCAGAAGCCGGCCGTGGTCAACTACAGCATCGGCTGCCAGAGCCGCTGCACCAGCCAGGCCATGGACAGCGCCGTGTCGAGCCTGATCTCGTCGGGCGTGCAGTTCGTCCAGGCGGCGGGCAACTCCTCCGACGACGCCTGCTACTACAGCCCGCAGGCCGTCGCCGCGGCGGTCACCGTCGGCAACACCAGCAGCAACGACGCCCGTAACAGCAGCAGCAACTACGGCTCCTGCCTGGACATCTTCGCGCCGGGCACGAGCATCGTGTCGGCGTCGTACTCCAGCAACACCGGCACCGCGACGATGACCGGCACCTCGATGGCCTCCCCGCACACGGCCGGTGCCGCCGCGGTGTACCTGGGCCTCAACCCCAACGCCACGCCCGCCCAGGTGCGTGACGCGCTGGTCAACAACGCCACCACCGGCAAGGTCACCTCGCCTGGTACGGGTTCGCCGAACCGGCTGCTCTACACCGGCTTCATGAACGGCGGGACCAACCCCAACAACCCGTCGGTCACCAACCCGGGCAACAAGAGCAGCGTGATCTCGCAGTCGACCAGCCTGCAGATGCAGGCCTCCGGCGGCACCTCGCCGTACACCTGGAGCGCGTCGGGCCTGCCCGCCGGGCTGTCGATCAGCTCGTCCAGCGGCCTGATCTCGGGCACGCCGAGCACCGCGGGCACCTCGAACGTCACGGTGACGGTCACCGACGCGGCGAGCAAGACCGGGTCGACGAACTTCACCTGGACGATCACCACCGGTGGCGGCGGCTGCACCGCGGCGCAGGTCGTGGGCAACTCCAGCTTCGAGAGCGGCACCACGCCGTGGACCTCCGACACGGGCGTCATCGGCGCCTGGTCGGGCTCGGGCTACCCGGGCAAGACCGGCACCCGCAGCGCCTGGCTGGGCGGCCAGGGCCAGACCCAGACCGACTGGGTACAGCAGTCGGTGACGATCCCGGCCGGCTGCACCAGTGCCACGCTGCGCTACTGGGTACGCATCAAGACCGCCGAGACCGACGGCCAGGTCTGGGACCGGCTGACGGTGACCATGGGCAGCACGACCGTGGCCACCGCCACCAACCTCGACGCCAACTCCGCCTACGTGGAGAAGGTCGTCAACGTGGGCCAGTTCGCCGGGCAGACGGTGACGCTGAAGTTCAACGGCGTCGAGGACCAGTCGCTGCAGACCAGCTGGGTCATCGACGATGTGACCATCAACGTCTCCTGACCAGGGGACGGTGACGGGGGGAATGAGCGGCCGGGCATCTCACGACGATGCCCGGCCGTTCACTCCCACTCCCAGCGCATGCCGACGATGCCCGGCGGGATGTCCGCCGCGACCAGGTGCGCGCCGTGCGTCGAGCCGATCCACACCTCCCGTACGCCCTGGTCGGGGGCGTGCAGGCCGCGCCGCTCGAAGCGGTAGCAGCGGGCCGGCACCGCGTCGCGGTCGAACTGCACCTGCAGCACGTACTCCCCCACCGGCACCGAGAAGCCCCGGTAGTAGTTGTCCGTGGCGACCAGCGAGCCGCTCTCGAACTCGTACTCGATGACCACGGTGTCGCCCTGCGAGAGCATCCGGTCGAAGATGATCTCGGCGGCCTGCAGCCCCGACTCCGGGTCCGAACGCACCCGGCCCAGTCGGCAGTTGCGCAGGGCGTGCACGCCGGTGGGCGCGCCCAGGTCGTCGGTGCGGAAGATGCCGACGGTACGGGCGACCCGGTCCACGTTGGCCCGCAGCACCTGGCGGCAGTTGAGCCGCAACTCCTGGCGCTGCGCGCCGACCTGGTACAGGTCGTGCAGGCTGATCCGGGTCAGCTCGTGGTAGGTCCACCGGTCCAGCTCACGGATGATCTTCGAGACGCTGTTGCCGTCCTCGAACAGCCGGTCGATGTCGATGGTCCCCGGCGGCTGGTTGAGCCACCGGCCGCGGGGTCGGCGCGGGCCGAGCTGGGCGATCAGGGACTCGGCGGGCAGGGACAGGATCTGCTCCAGCATCCGCACCGCCTTCATGGACTCCGGACGCTCGGGGCGGCTGCGACCCCGCCGCCAGTAGCTGAGGGTGGCCAGGCTGACGCTGATCCCTGCCGAGGCCAGCCTCTCCTGGATCTCCTCCGGCCGTACGCCCCGGTCTTCGATGGCCAGGTGCAGTGCGGCGGAGAACGGGCCGGTACGCAGCGCATGCGCCAGGTCCCGGCCGAGAAGTTCAGAACGAGCCTTCTCCATGAACGCTGAGTATCACCACGCCCCCGCCCCAGCGCTACCCGTACGGCCCAACGGGCTCGCACACCGCCCCCCACCGATAGACGCTGGCCTATCACATCGAGTTTGATCTACAAATAATCGATGTAATAGGCCAGCGTCTATGGAAAACGGAGCCGCCCCGCCCCCGCCCGCGCCGAAGGAGGGACGCGGGTCAGAGCTGGTCGTCGAGGAGGGAGTGGGCGGGGGCGGGGAGGCGGTGTACGACCACCCCGGCCAGGCCGGGGCCCACGTGGGCGGCCACGACCGCGCCGACCTCGCTGGTGTACAGCTCGCACAGCCGGTCGCCGAGCCGCTCGCGCAGCGCGTCGGCGACCCACTCCGCCCGCTCCGCGGCCGCCAGGTGGTGCACGGCCACCTCGACCGGCCCGTCCCCGGCCGCCTCCAGCGCGAGCGCGACCAGCCGGTCCAGCGCACGGGCGGCGGTGCGCACCTTGTCCCGCATGGAGATGCCGCCCGCGGAGACCTCCAGCAGGGGCTTTACCGCCAGCGCGGTGCCCAGCAGCGCCGAGGCCGCGTTGATACGGCCGCCCCGGCGCAGGTGCTCCAGCGTGTCCACGTAGAAGAACGTGCTGGTGCGGTCGATGGTGTGCAGGGCGGCGTCGCGTACGCCCGACAGGTCCGCGCCCTGTGCCGCGGCGCGGGCCGCGGCCAGGGCGGGGAAGCCCACGCCCATCGCGGCCGAGCAGGAGTCGACGACCTCGACCGGCCCGGCGGCCTCGCCCGCGGCGGTCGACGCCGCGCCCACGGTGCCGGACAGCGCCCCGGCCAGGTGCACCGAGACGATGCCGTCGACGCCGGCCGCGAACAGCTGGTCGTAGACCTGCGCGAACTCGGCGGGGGTGGGCTGGGAGGTGGTCACCGCGACGCGGCGGGCGGCCAGCGCGACGGCGACCTCGGCCGGGTTGACCTCGACGCCTTCGCGCCCGGAGACGCCGCCGAGCACGACGTGCAGCGGCACGACGGTGAGCGACCCGTCCGCGACGGTGGCGGGCAGGTAGGCAGTGGAGTCGGTGACGACCGCTACGGGCATGCGGGCACGTTAACCCGTCACGACGGCTGCGCCGTGACGACCTCGAGCACGGGGCCCATCTGGCAGATCGTCATGATGTCGGAGCGCAGCCGTCCCTGGATCCGCAGGGTCGCGCCGGGCTTGACGACCTTCGGGTCGCCGCCCATCAGCTGGTACGTGGTGCCGCTGTCGGCGCGCAGTACGGTGCATCCGCCCTCCAGCTCGACCCGCTCGACCAGGCCGGTGACCGAGATGACCTCGCCGTCCTTGGCAGGCGGCGGGATCTGCGGCGACATGCTCGGCTTGGGCGTGAAGGGCGGCCTGCTCGGCGGGACCGACGCCGCGGACGGTGACGGGGTCACGGAACTACCCACCTCCGGCTCCTCGGTCGGGGCGCACGCGGCGAGCAGGAGACCGCCCAGCAGCGTGCCGGTCAGCAACAGATGAGTGAGGGGGGCTCGTGTGGTCATGTCAGTTCGGACGCTACCGCCCGGGGGCAAGTTGCGCGAGTGCCCGCGTCAGACCCCGACGTTGTACGCCGAGATCCGCCACCCGTACGACGGCTGCAGCATCAGGTCGACCCAGTGGCAGTTCTGCACCGGCGCGACCGTGGGCAGCATCTCCTCGGGCCAGCCGAGCAGCGCCGCCACCCCGTACTTGATCGCGCCGCCGTGGCTGACCAGGATCACGGTGCCGCCGGGCACCCGCTCGGCGGCCTGCCGGATCGTCTCGCTGACCCGCTTGCCGAGGTCGGCGATCGACTCGATGCCGTCACCGGGGTCGGGGTCGGCGGCGCGCCAGCGGGCGTACGACTCCGGGAAGCGCTCGCGCACCTCCGGGGTGGTCAGCCCCTGCCAGTCGCCGAAGTTCCGCTCGCGCAGCCGGGCGTCCCGTTCGGGGGTCAGCCCGGTCAGCTCGGCCAGCGGCGCGGCGGTCCGCGTACACCGGCTCAGATCACTGGTGATCATCAACTGGGTCTCGTGGCGGGCCAGCACCGCGGCCGCGGCCTGGGCCTGAGCCCGGCCGCGGTCGTTGACGGGCACGTCGAGCTGCCCCTGCACGCGCTGCTCGGCGTTCCAGTCGGTGTTGCCGTGCCGCCAGAGCAGGACACGCGTGATCTGCTCGGTGCCCCGCTCCAGGCTCACGCAGCGTCCTGCGTGGCCAGGTCGCGGTCGGTGAACTCGATGCGGGCACAGTCCTTCCACAGCCGGTCGAGCGCGTAGAACTCGCGCTCCTCGGTGTGCTGGATGTGCACCACGATGTCGCCGAAGTCGAGCAGCACCCAGCGACCGGCCCGCTCGCCTTCGCGGCGGATCGGCTTGGCCTTCTCGGGCATCTTCAGCAGGGCCTCTTCGACAGCGTCGACGATGGCCAGGACCTGGCGCTCGCTCGGAGCGGAGGCGACCACGAAGACGTCGGTGAGGACGAGCTGCTCGCCCACGTCCATCAGGACGATGTCCTCGGCCTTCTTGTCGGCGGCCGCCTGCGCGGCGGCCAGGGCCATCTCGACGGCACGCTCGGTTGCGGGCACCTTGGTCCTTTCGTCGGTGGCCTGCCCGCGATGTTCGCGTACAGGCTCGGCCTCCAGAATCTCACAAGCATTACCCGGCATGCCGCTGAGATAGTCACGCGGTGGGCCGGGACACCCGGAATCAGCGGTATAGATGCCGTTTTGTGATGTATTGCACTACACCGTCCGGTACCAGGTACCACACCGGCTGCCCCGAGGCGACGCGCCGCCGGCAGTCCGTCGACGAGATCGCCATCGCCGGCACCTGGACCAGGCTCACCACGTCGGCGGGCAGGTGCGCGTCGGTCAGCGCGAACCCCGGACGGGTGACCCCCACGAAGTGCGCCAGCTCGAACAACTGGTCCGCGTCCTTCCAGGACAGGATCTTGGAGAGCGCGTCGGCCCCGGTGATGAAGAACAGCTCGGTCTTCTCGCCGTACTGGTCGCGCAGCTCGCGCAGCGTGTCGACGGTGTACGTCGGCCCCACCCGGTCGACGTCGACCCGGCTCACCGAGAAGCGCGGGTTGGACGCGGTCGCGATGACCGTCATCAGGTAGCGGTCCTCCGCCGGGGTGACCGCGTGCTCGGTCTTCTGCCACGGCTGCCCCGTCGGCACGAAGACGACCTCGTCGAGCGCGTACCGGTCAGCCACCTCGCTGGCCGCGACGAGGTGACCGTGGTGGATGGGATCGAACGTCCCACCCATGATCCCAATGCGTGTCGCCACACCCCGATTCTAAGCCGCCCGGTGCTCCACCCCCGCCCGTCATCGACGCTGGCCTATCTGGATGAACTTCCGATGATCGAAGTCATCCAGATAGGCCAACGTCTAAGTGCAGCAGGGCGCGTGCCCCCCGCCCCGCCGAACGGGCAGCCGGGCGGGGTCGGCGGGGCAGGTCAGGCGGCCTGCTGGGCGCGCAGGGAGCGGGCCAGGTCGTCGGTCTCGTCGGCCAGCGCGCGGCGCAGCAGCGGGTGCATGTCCCCCGTCAGCGCCGCCCGCGCCGCCGCCAGTGTGTCCTCCGACACGGCGTACCCCGGATAGGCCGCCTTCGCCAGGTGCCCCAGCATGTCGCCGGACCGGCCCTGCGAGCGCGGCAGCTCGGCGAAGAACCGGGCCACGAACGGCGCGGTCAGCTCGGCGTGCTCCGGCTGCCACAGCCCGTCGGCGGCCGCGACCGCGATCCGGTTGGACTGCCCCTGCTCGGTGACGACCAGGTCGAACGCCCGCTCCTTGGCGGCCGGGTCGGGGCGGCTCGCCCGCACCCGGACGGCCTCCTGCTCACCCCGGTCGCTGGTGTCGCGCTGCAGCTCGGCGTCGATCTCGGACTCGGCGACGTCGCCGAGCACGGCCAGCCGCCCCAGGATCGCCCAGCGCAGCTCGGCGTCGACGGGCAGCCCCTCGGGCACGTCCGCACCGGTCAGCCAGCCGCGCAGCAGCGCACGGTCGGCCTCGGCAGCGGTGGCGATGAGCGAGCGGGCCGCGGCGAGCTGGTGCCCGCTGCCGGGCGCGGCGGTGGCCAGCAGGGTCCGGGCCGCCCCGGCCAGCGCCGCGCGGGCCGAGGCCTGCTGGTCGGCGGGGACCAGCCGGCTGGCGGCGTACCGGGCCAGTCCGAAGACCGACTCGACGATGACGACGTCGGGCTCGGCGGGCAGCGCCGCGGCGGCCAGTTCGACGAGTTCGGTGGCGGGCCACTCGGCGTCGCGTACGGCGTCCCAGACGCTGTTCCAGCGCAGCGCGCGGGCCAGCGAGTCGGGCTGGGCGGCCAGCAGCGCGGGCAGCTCGGCACGGGTGCGCTCGTCCATCCGGACCTTGGCGAAGGTCAGGTCGCCGTCGTTGAGCAGCAGGCCGCGGCCCCGCACGCCGGACAGCTGCGGCACCGGGGTGCTCGCCCCGGCGATCTCGACCTCGGTGCGCTGCCACGCGCCCTGCTCGTCGAACCAGCCCAGGCCGATGCGGTGCGGCCGCAGCGTCGGGTGGCCCTCGGACGCGGACTGCTCGACGGTGACGGAGGCGTACGACCCGTCTGCCGCCCACTGCACCGCGGGGCGCAGCGTGTTCACCTGCGGGGTGCGCAGCCAGGCCTGGGCCCAGGCGTCGAGGTCCCGCCCGCTGGACACCGACAGCGCGCCGAGCAGGTCGGCCAGCGTGGCGTTGCCCCAGGCGTGCTTGTCGAAGTGCGCTCGCAGCCCGGTCAGGAACGCCTCGTCACCGATGAAGGCGACCAGCTGCCGCAGCGCCGAGCAGCCCTTGGCGTACGAGATGCCGTCGAAGTTGGCAAACGCGTCGTCGGTGTCCGCGACCTCGGCCGGCGCGATCGGGTGCGTGGACGGGCGCTGGTCGGCGGCGTACCCCCAGGCCTTGCGGCCCACCCCGAAGCGGGTCCAGGACTGCGGCCACGGGGTGACCTCGCCGACCAGCCGGTAGCCCATGTACGTGGCGAACGACTCGTTCAGCCACAGGTCGTCCCACCAGCGCATGGTCACCAGGTCGCCGAACCACATGTGCGCCATCTCGTGGGCGACGATGGCCGCCCGCTCCAGCCGCTCGGTGTCGGTCACCGCGGCCCGGAACAGCAGCTCGTCGCGGAACACCACGCAGCCGGGGAACTCCATCGCACCCCAGCTGAACTCGGGCACGAACGCCTGGTCGTACTTGCCGAACGGGTACCGCACGCCGAACAGCTCGTGGTAGCGGTCCAGGAACGCCTTGGTCACCGCCAGGAGCTCGGGCGCGTCGCGCTCCAGCACCTCGGCGAAGCTCGCGCGGGCGTACAGGCCGAGCGGGATGCCGTCGTGGCTGTCGGTCACCTCGACGTAAGGACCGGCCACCAGCGTGATCAGGTACGTCGCCAGGGGCTTGGTGACCGGGAACTCCCAGCGGCCCGGCGTCGACTGCACACCCTCCGCGTTGGCCCGGACCAGCCACGACGGGTCGGCGGTCACCGACAGGGTCACCGTGGCCTTCAGGTCGGGCTGGTCGAAGCAGGCCATGAACCGCGGCGCGTCGGTGATCGATGGCTGCGCGTAGACGTACACCTGCTTGTCGGCGGGGTCCATGAAGCGGTGCATGCCCTCGCTGGTGCGGGTGTAGGCGTAATCGCCGGTCACTACGACGGTGTTGTCCGCGGCGAGGTCCGCCAGCCGCAGGCGGCCCTCGGCGAACGCGTCGGCGGGCAGCGCGACGCCGTTGAGGGTGGCCCCCAGCAGACGCTCCGGCCGCGCCTCCAGGAAGGTCTCGGCGCCGGGATCGGCGGTGAAGCGGACCGTGGTGACCGAGCGGAAGAGTTCGTCTCCCGTGGTCAGATCCACGTCCAGGGCGTACGCGAGGTTCCGGACGGTGGCGGCCCGCGCGACGGCTTCGGAGTGGCTGAGGCAACGATGCGACATGGCAACCATCCTGCCTGATGTCACCAGGTGGTGAACGGGCGGTAGCCCCTTACCTTCGGGAACGTTCTTGCCGATCAAGGCCGTGGTGGGGACAATGGTCGGCATGCGGACAACGAACACCATGTGGTGGCTGCCCTGACGGGCGGCCCGCTTCCGCGAACCCAGTAGACGAACCCAGGCCGCCCCTCCGGGCGGCCTTCGTCGTGCACGGCTCCGGCCGTGCCGAGGTCTCCGGACGGGGTGCCCGACTCCCGAGGAGACCACCATGACCATCGCCCCGTCCCGCGTCCGCGCCCGCCGCCTGTCCGGCTGCAAGCCGACCGGCCACCTCCAGCTCGGCAACCTGTTCGGCATGATCATGCCGCTGGTCGCCGGGCAGGACGGCAGCGAGACCATCACCATGCTCGCCGACCTGCACGCGCTGACCGTCGAGCACGACCCCGCCGCGGTACGCGCGCTGACCCTGGAACAGGCCGCAGTGCTGCTCGCCGCCGGGGTCGACCCCGAGCGCTGCGCCCTCTACGTCCAGTCCCACCTGCCGGAGCACACCCAGCTGCACTACCTGCTGGAATGCGCCACCGGCTACGGCGAGGCGCAGCGCATGGTCGCCTTCAAGGAGAAGGCGGCGCGCGCCGAGCAGGTGCGGCTCAGCCTGCTCACCTATCCGGTGCTGATGGCGGCCGACATCCTGCTGCACGACACCGAGCAGGTCCCCGTCGGCGACGACCAGATGCAGCACGTCGAGCTGGCACGTGCCGTCGCCAACCGGTTCAACAGCCGCTACGGCCAGACGTTCACGGTGCCGGTGGCGGTGCCCGCCCCGGTCGCCGCGCGGGTGATGGACCTGGCCGACCCGACCGCGAAGATGGGCAAGACCAATGTGGTCGGCACGGGCGTGATCAGCATCCTGGACACCCCCGACGTCGTACGCCGCAAGGTGATGCGCGCGGTCACCGACAGCGGCGACACGGTGCGCCGGGACCGGGTGAACCAGCCGGGCGTGACCAACCTGCTGGAGATCTACCAGGCCTGCACCGGCTCGGCCGGCGACTTCGGCTCGTACGGCGCGCTCAAGCGGGAGACCGCCGAGGCCGTGGTGGCGGTGCTGACCCCGATCCAGGAGCGCTACGAGGCCCTGCGCCGCCGCCCGGAGGCCGTCGAGGCGGTGCTGCGGGAGGGCGCGCGCCGGGTCCGCCCGCGGGCCGCCGCGACGCTGCGGCGGGCCGGCGAGGCGATAGGACTCGTCAGCTTCTGACCATCTTCTTGGCGAAGCAGACGGAGTAGGGGTTGTCGATGTACCTGCCGTACGGCTCGGTCCGCTGGTAGCCGGACGAGTCGAACAGCGTGATCGCCTCGGGCTGGTTCACGCCGGTCTCGAGGATTATCGAGTCCCAGCCCTGGGCGGTGGCCCGTCGTTCCAGTGCCGCGAGGATGCGGCGGGCCACCCCGGCGCGGCGATGCGCCGGTGACACGAACAAACGCCTGATCTCGCCGACCCCCGGGCTGGACACGACGAGCGCGCCGCAGCCGACGGGGCGGCTCAGCACGTACGCCACGACGAAACGGGCGTGCGGGTCCAACGGCGAACGGGTGGTGCCCGGATACCGCGTGAAGAGTTCGTCCTCGGCGGCGAGCACGAGCGCGGTGACATCAGGGTGGGTGATCTCACGGTGCTGGATCAACACCGTCAGGACGCTAGCCAGGGCATGTTTCCGCGATGTTTCACCCTCCGCACACCAGGGCGGATTGCGGTGAGATGACGGACACCGTCACCAAACCGTTAACTGACAGTGTCCGCCCTGGTGCCGACTCCTACTGATCGTCGTCGTCGTCCGCCAGATCCTGCTCGTCTTCGAACCATTCGTCGCCCGCGGTGTCACCCTCCGGCCGCTGCCGCCGCTCCTTGCGCGCCGCGAGCCGCTCCGCGGCGTTCGGACGGGTGATGTCGTCCTCCAGGCGCTCGTCGGTGAAGCGGTTGCCGGGGGTGAAGTCCTTGCCCGCGTAGATCGTCGGCTGCCAGTCGAACTCGCGCTCGCCGATCCGCACCGGGTCGCCGGGCGTCGCGCCGAGCTTGGCCAGCTTCTCCTCGACGCCCAGCCGCGCGAGCCGGTCGGCGAGGAAGCCCACCGCCTCGGCGTTGTCGAACATGGTCTGGCGCACCCAGCGCTCGGGCTTCATGCCACTGACCACCCATACGCCAGCACGGTCCTGCTTGATCTCGAACCCGGAGTCGTCGACGGCCTTCGGGCGCAGCACGATGCGGGTCGGCTCCAGCACCGGCGTGGCCGCCCGGTGCTCCTCGACCATGCGGGCCAGCGCGTACACCAGCTCCGTCAGCCCCTCCCGGGTCGCCGCGCTGACCTGGTAGATCGGCCAGCCGAACTTCTCCAGATCGGGGGTGGTGATGTCGGCGAGGTCCCGGCCGTCCGGCACGTCGATCTTGTTCAGCACGATGATCCGCGGCCGGTCCCCGAGCCCGCCGTACTGCGCCAGCTCCGACTCCAGGGCCTCGATGTCGGCCACCGGGTCGCGATCGGTCTCCAGGGTCGCGGTGTCCACCACGTGGGCGAGCACCGCGGTGCGCTCGATGTGGCGCAGGAACTCCAGCCCCAGGCCCTTGCCGGTGGCCGCGCCCGGGATCAGGCCGGGCACGTCGGCGACGGTGAACACGTGCTCGCCGGCCTGCACCACGCCCAGGTTCGGCACCAGCGTGGTGAACGGGTAGTCGGCGATCTTCGGCTTGGCCGCGGAGATCACCGAGATCAGCGAGGACTTGCCCGCGCTCGGAAAGCCCACCAGGCCCACGTCGGCGACGCTCTTGAGCTCCACGACCACTTCGAGCCGGTCGCCGGGCTCACCGAGTTCGGCGAAGCCGGGCGCCTTGCGCCGGGAACTGGCCAGCGAGGCGTTGCCGCGCCCGCCACGGCCGCCGCGGGCGATCTCCAGCGTGGTGCCCGGACCCACCAGGTCGGCGATGATCTGGCCGTCCAGCGTCTGCACGACAGTGCCCGAGGGCACCTTGAGCACCAGGTCGCCGCCGTTGGCGCCCTCCCGGTTGTTGCCCGAGCCGCCCTTGCCGTTGGTCGCCTTGATGTGCGGGTGGAAGTGGAAGTCCAGCAACGTGTGCACGTTTGGGTCGACCTCCATCAGGATGCCGCCACCGTGCCCGCCGTTACCGCCGTCCGGCCCCCCGAACGGCTTGAACTTCTCACGGTGGATGGACACGCAGCCGTGGCCGCCGTCACCCGCCTGCAGGTGCAGCACCACACGATCCACGAACGTAGCCACGTTCCATCCTCCACATACTTCTAAAACCAAAAACCAGCATATGCCCGCTTTCCACCCACCCCACCCGCTGCCGCAACTCTTAAAGAGTCGCGGCTACGAGGGTTCCGCAAAGCCGCATGTCTTTAAGAGTTGCGGCAGGGGTGGCGGTGGTTCGGGCGTGGACGCCCCCTGGGGCAGCGCGCGGCAGGGGGCGGGTGTTCCTGGTGGCGGGGGTTAGCCGCGTCTCAGTTCGAGGGGCGGGAATGGCAAAGGCGGGAGGGCGCTTCGCGCGCCCTCCCGCCTCAGACGATCTGTCAGGCCGAGACCGGAACGATGTTCACGGTCTTGCGGCCCCGCTTGAGACCGAACTGCACCGAGCCCGCGGCGAGCGCGAACAGCGTGTCGTCGCCGCCCCGGCCGACCAGGTCGCCCGGGTGGAACTTGGTGCCGCGCTGGCGGATGAGGATCTCGCCGGCGCTGACGACCTGACCGCCGAAGCGCTTCACGCCGAGGCGCTGAGCTGCGGAGTCGCGACCGTTGCGCGAGCTGGATGCACCCTTTTTATGTGCCATGTCGAGGCCTACTTCCCGCTCTTGATGCCGGTGACCTTGACCTGGGTCAGCGGCTGACGGTGACCCTGCCGCTTGTGGTAGCCGGTCTTGTTCTTGAACTTGTGGATCCGGATCTTCGGGCCCTTGGTGTGGGCCACGAGCTCTCCGGAAACAGAAACCTTGGCAAGCTTCGCCGCGTCGGTCACCAGGTCGCTGCCATCAACAAGCAGCACTGCGGACAGCGCCACCACGTCGCCGGGCGCGCCCGCGAGCTTCTCGACCTCGATCACGTCGCCCTCGGCGACCTTGTACTGCTTGCCGCCGGTCTTGACGATCGCGTACATGAGACGCGGACTCCTGTCGTAGGTGCTGGCGGTTGGTTCATCGACCCGCGTGGCGGGCCGAGTCTTCACTACTTGTTGCGCTCGGCACGTCCTGGCCGAAGACGGCCGGCACACACGCACGCATGCAGCGCCCTGTGATGGGCACCGTGGAGAAGACTACGTCATGCCCGACCCGATGCCCAAACCGGGCACCCCCTGGCCGGGTGCGCGGCGATCGCGATCACCGCGCACCCGGCCGGGTGAGTTTGGTCAGGCCTTGCAGAGCGTCTCGACCTTCTCGCCCGCCGAGGTGAACTCCGGCGAGGAGAGCGCGGCCTCGATCTTGGCAGCGTCACCGTTCGCGGCGACCACGGCCGTCGCGGCGGTCTGCAGCGCCTTGAGGTCGGACTCGACGGCCGCCTTCAGCTCGGCGTCGGCGATGGTGCTGACGTCCTTGCTGTACGCGGCCTGGAAGTCCGTGAGCAGCTTGGTGAGCTTCGGCACCGCGGCCTGCTGGGTGGCCGGGTTCATCATCTCCGGCAGGATGACCGCGCCCTGGGTCTTGAAGTCGTTGCCGGCCTTGGTGAGGTTGGCGCAGGCCGTCTTCTTGTCGACACCGGCCGGCGCGGCCGCGGAGGTCGCCGCCGCACCCGGGGTGGGCGTGCCGGTCGCCTCGGGCTGGGTGTCCGCGCACGCCGCGGCACCGAACAGGGCGAGGCCGAGGGTGGCGGTTGCCAGAATCCGTCGCATGTTCTTCCTTATCTATACGGGGGGACACGGATGCGCCGCCGTGCAGGCGGCACCCGCGTTTACTTCCTTATGACCAGGGATTCAGCTTCGTACACGCCGAACCCTCGTTTATGGCCACCGTGGCAGCCTAGTCACGGTGGCCGACAACGGCATCAGCAGCCTCAGGCCTGGCAGATCCGCGCCGTCCTGCCCGTCTCGAAATCCAGGGCGGTGCTCTCCAGAACCTCGATGATCTTGTTCAGATCGCCGTTCGCGGCCGCCACGGCCTGCCCGCCCGCCGCGACCATCGCGAGGTCCGCCTCGAGAGCGGCCTTCAGCTCGGCGTCGGCGGTGTCCGCCGAGATCTTCACCAGCTCGGCCCGGTACTCCTCGATCGCCTTGCCGAGCAGGGGGATCTGCTCCTTGGCCTTCGCCTCGTCGCCGAGCGCCGCACCGATGATCTTGCCGGTGGCGCCCAGCACGGCCAGTCCCTTCGGGCTGAAGGCCAGCTCGTTGAACGCGGCACACGTGCCGGCCTTGTCCTTCGTGCCGGTGGCCGCGGCCGGAGCGGCCGAGGAGGCAGCGGCTGACGCGGCGGCGGAAGACGGCGCAGCCGCGGACGGCGCGGGGTCTGCGGCGCACGCGGCCGCGCCGAGCAGGGACAGGCCGAGGACTGCGGTGGTGAGAACGCGACGCATGTGCGGAGAAGATTCCTTTGGTACGCAGTGGTGACGGCAGCGACGAAGCTGCCCCGGGGTCGGCGTGATCGCCCCGGGGCAGCTTAGGGAAGCCGGATGACGGCCGGATAACGGTGTCAGGGGCAGATCTTGGCCAAAGGCATGATCCAGGACAAGAGCACCGGCGTGAGCTTCGCCTCAAGCTCGGACAGTTTGCTGACACCCTCCAGGAACGCCAGGTCGACGCCGGACTGGCGGACGTTCGCCGCGACCTGGTCGAAGGCCGACTTGACCGCGGGGTCGGCGGCGACCGCGCCCACTCCCGCGATCTGGGTGTCCAGCGCGGTCAGCGCCTCGCGCAGCTTGGTCTCCGCGGCCTGGGTCTTGGCCGCGTCCTTGCCGGACCGGGCCGTCAGCACACCGCCGATCGCGGTGGCCAGGTCGGTGCGGGCCTTGCCGTTGAAGACCTTGTCGAACTCGGCGCAGACCGCCTTGGCCCCGGTCGAGCCGGTCGGCGCGGGGGCGGCGGCCGTGCCGGGCGACGACGCGGGGCCGGGTTCGTCGGCGCCGCACGCGCTCGCGCCGAGCAGTGCCGTAGCCACCAGGACGGCGGTCAGGAAACGTCGCATGGACAGGTGCCTCCTAGCGAGGGGTGGGGCAGGATCAGGCAGCCGGGCAGATGTCGTTCAGCGCCTCGTTGGCCGCCGTCAGATCCGCGCTGAACAGGATCTGCTGCATCTTCGAGGGGTCCTCGGCGAGCTTCTGCGGGTCGGTCAGCTGGGCCACCGCGGCGTCGAGCGCCTTGGCCAGATCGTCCAGCGCCTTGCGCAGCTTCGCGTCCGAGGTCTTCGCCGCCTCGGCCTTCACCGTGGTGGACAGCGCCACGTAGTCCTTGGACAGCTCGTCGAAGAAGACCTTGACCTTGTCCGGGTCGCTCAGCGACTCGCCCATCTGCTGCGCCTTGGTCACCAGCTTCGAGACGAACTTCTTGCTCTCGGCGATGACCGCGGCGCAGGTCGCCTTGGGGTCGGTGGTGCCGGTGGCCGCGCTGCCGGAAGCGCTCGGGGCGGCGGCGCTCGCACCGGGGCTCACCTCGGCGGAGGCTCCGGCGGACGGACCCGAGCCCGCGTTCGGCCGCACCGGGTCGCCCGAGCAGGCGGTGGCGGTCAGCAGCGCCGCGCTGAGCACGGCGGCGGCAAGGATGCGTCGCATGGGGTGTCCTCCAGGCTCTTCAGGGGTGCCGGACAGCAGGCTGCCCGGGGGATGGTGCACACATACCCCGGGCAGCTTACGCAAGTCCCCCGCCGACGCATCCGTCGCGAGCGATCTCCATGTCGGTTACGGGCGGGTACGCCGCCGTCCGCCGCGCCGGGTACGCCGCCTGGTGGGCGAGTCTCCGGTGTCGTCGCCGGGCTCGTCGCCCGCCTCGTCGTCGTCCTCGGCCGCCGCTGCCGCCCCGGCCGCCGTCTCGTACCGCGACAGGTCGTAACCCTCGGTGTCGAAGTACGCCGGTTCCGCGGCCTTCTGCTGCTTGGGCGCGGGCGGCGCCGCGGCCGCCTGCTTGACCTGCACCGGCGGCAGCTGGACCGGCGGTGCCGCCTGCTGCTGCGCCGGAGCCCGGCGCTCGGAGACGGGCTCGGTGTGGATGATGACCCCGCGGCCCTTGCAGTGCTCGCACGGCTCGCTGAACGCCTCCAGCAGGCCCGCCCCGATGCGCTTGCGCGTCATCTGGACCAGCCCGAGCGAGGTGATCTCGGTGACCTGGTGCTTGGTCCGGTCCCGGCCCAGGCACTCGGTCAGCCGGCGCAGCACCAGCTCGCGGTTGCTCTCCAGCACCATGTCGATGAAGTCGATCACCACGATGCCGCCGAGGTCGCGCAGCCGCAGCTGGCGCACGATCTCCTCGGCCGCCTCCAGGTTGTTGCGGGTGACCGTCTCCTCGAGGTTGCCGCCGACACCGGTGTACTTGCCGGTGTTGACGTCGACGACGGTCATCGCCTCGGTGCGGTCGAACACCAGGTGGCCGCCCGAGGGCAGGAACACCTTGCGGTCCAGGCCCTTGAGGATCTGCTCGTCGATGCGGTACGTCGCGAACACGTCCGAGACGCCGGTGTGCCGGTGTACCCGGTCCACCAGGTCGGGCGACACGTGCTCGAGGTAGTCCTGCACGGTCTCGTAGGCGTTGTCGCCCTGCACCACGAGTTCCTTGAAGTCCTCGTTGAACAGGTCGCGTACCACGCGCACGACCAGGTCGGGCTCGCCGTACAGCAGCGCGGGCGCGCCGCCGTCGGACGCCTTGGCCTGGATGTCCTCCCACTGCGACTGGAGCCGCAGCACGTCGCGCTCGAGGTCCTCCTCGGAGGCGCCCTCGGCGGCGGTGCGCACGATCACGCCCGCGCCCTCGGGGACCAGCTTCTTGAGGATGTCGCGCAGCCGCTTGCGCTCGACGTCGGACAGCTTGCGGCTGATGCCGGAGGCGTTGCCGTTGGGCACGTACACCAGGTGCCGGCCGGACAGCGCGACGTGGCTGGACAGCCGCGCGCCCTTGTGCCCGATCGGGTCCTTGGTCACCTGCACCAGCACGGAGTCGCCGGACTTCAGCGCCTGCTCGATGGAGCGCGCGCGCCCTTCGAGACCGGCCGCGTCCCAGTTGACCTCACCGGCGTACAGCACCGCGTTGCGGCCCCGGCCCAGGTCGACGAAGGCCGCCTCCATGCTCGGCAGCACGTTCTGGACCTTGCCCAGGTACACGTTGCCGACCATGGTGGCGGTGGCGGCGCGGGTGACGTAGTGCTCGACGAGCACCCCGTCCTCCATGACCGCGATCTGCGTACGGTCCGGGTTCTCCCGGATGACCATGACCCGGTCGACCGCCTCGCGGCGGGCCAGGAACTCCGACTCGGTCAGGATCGGCGGGCGGGTACGGCGCTGCTCGCGGCCGTCCCGGCGGCGCTGGCGCTTGGCCTCCAGCCGGGTCGACCCGGACACGCCCTGCACCTCGTCGCTGACGGCGCGCGGCTCGCGGATGCGCACCACGGTGTGCACGCCGTCCTCGGCCTCGGCACCCTCGTCCCCGGCGCCCTTGCGGCGACGGCGGCGGCGACGGCGGGTCAGCGGCTCGCCGTCGGCGTCCGTCTCCTCCTCGTCACCGGCCTCGACGGCCTCGGGCTGCTCGTCGTCACCGTTGTCGTCCGCGCCGCCCTTGCCCCGGCCACGGCCGCGACGGCCCCGGCGGCGGCGGGCGCGGCCGTTCTCCTCACCGTCGTCCTCGTCGGTCTCCTCGTCGGCGGCGAGGGGCTCGGCGGCCTCCGTCTCGACGACGGCGGCCTCCTCCTCGTCCCGGCCCCGGCGGCGCTTGCGGCGACGGCTGGTCTCGGCAGGCTCCGCCACCTCGGCGGGCTCCTCGACGACGGGACGCGCGGCGGCCACCGGACGCACCGGCGCGGCGGTCGCCTCGGGGGCCATGAACAGCACGGACGGGGGCAGTCGGCGCGGGGCTCCGCCCGCCTGCTCGGCGGCCTCGGCAGCGGCCTGCGCCGCCTCCTCGTCCTCTTCGACTTCCTCGGCGAGCGCGTCGGCCACGGTGGGCGCGACTTCGGCGACAGCGGGAAGTGCAGGGTCAATCGCGTCGTTTGCCACAGACTCGCCGGAGATGTCCGGCTCTGCGGCCTTCTTGCGGCGACGGGTCGCCTTCTTGACCGGCGCGGCCGCCTCGACGACCTCTCCGGCGACCTCGGCGACCGCGTCCGGCGCTTCGGCGGCGGCGTCCGGCGCCTCGGGGGCAGCGGCCGCCACGGCACGCTTGCGGGTGCGCCGCCGCGCGGGAGCGGCCTCCGGCTCCCCCGCCTCGGCAGGGGCCCCCTCAGCGGCCGGGACGTCAGCGGCTGACGGCTCCGCAGCGGCGGGCTGAGCCATCACGGGCTCTGGCGTCACCGCGGCGGGCTCGGGCGTCGCAGGCGCGCCCGTGACGGCGTCGCCGCCGGTGTTCCCGCCGGTCACGGCACTGGGCTGGTCAGCCGAGTCCGCGCTCGGCGGGTTCTGCGAAACGTTGTCGGCATTCTCGTGCCGATCTGCGGGCTCGTGGTCGAGCATCCGGACTGTTCTCCAGTTCTGGCGGTCCCGGGCGCGTAACAACGCAGCCACTCAGGAACACCGGTGTTTGCCGCCGGGGTCGCCCGTACAAGCGCCTACGAGGCGCCTGGACGGGCATCCGCCGAAGTCTGCCGAGAGCAGTGACCAGTCGGGTCAACGCTCGCCGATGGCGACGGGGTCGCGATCCGCGTCGAGCGGATCCACGATCTCCCCCTGGGGGGTCAGCGTGCCCTGTGCCAGCCGGGTCGCCCTGGCACTTTTCAGTGAATGGGGCGCCGACGGCTCCAGGTCCGCAACCACGCGCAGGCCGGACAGGACGTCATCGGGCCGTACGGAGGGAGTGACCTGCCGCACGACAAGGTCGAGTATCGCACACGGGACTGCCTCGACCACGCCAGGTGGTGAGGTCTGTGACGAGACGGCCTCGATCGACGCCACGGCGTCCCTGGTGTCGAAGGTGCGCCGACCCTGTTTGGTCATGCGCTCGACCAGCACCTCACTCTGCGCGACGAAGGCCGCCACGGCGGCGGCGAGCTGCTCGTCGCTCACCCCGGGCAGCTCGATGCGCCACAGCGAGGCGGTGATCCGGTCGGCCAGGCTGCCGGGCGCGACGGCCTCCACGGCCTCGACCACGTCCAGGCCGGGTGACAGCGCGGCGTCCAGCGCCTTGCACAGCTGCGCCGGGTCGACCCGCTCGCGCAGGCCGATCTCCAGGTACTCCGCCTCGGAGGCGACCCCGGTCGGCGCGGCGCTGGCGAAGGAGATCTTCGGGTGCGGGGTGAAGCCCTGCGAGAAGCCGATCGGGATACCCGCCCGGTGGATCGCCCGCTCGACGGCGCGGGCGAAGTCGCGGTGCGAGGTGAAACGCATCGGGCCGCGCTTGGTGTACCGCAGCCGGATGCGCTGCACGACGGGGGCCTGGCCACCCACCGGCTGGTTCTTGGTGCGTCCCACGTCAGGCCTCCGCGGGCACGCGCAGGCCGGTGTTGACCGGCGTGATGGGCAGCAGCTTCTGGCCGGTCGGCCCGATCTGGATGCTGGTGTCCATCGACGGGCACACACCGCAGTCGAAGCACGGCGTCCAGCGGCAGTCGTCCTGCTCGTACTCGGTGAGCGCGTCCTGCCAGTCCTGCCAGAGCCAGTCCTTGTCCAGGCCCGAGTCCAGGTGGTCCCAGGGCAGCACCTCGGACTGCTCGCGCTCGCGGACGGTGAACCAGTCCAGGTCCACGCCGAAGCCCGGCAGCACCGCCTCGGCGGCGTCGACCCAGCGGCGGTACGAGAAGTGCTCGCTCCAGCCGTCGAAGCGCTGGCCGTCCTCCCACACCTTGCGGATGACCGCGCCGACGCGGCGGTCACCGCGCGCCAGCAGGCCTTCGATCAGCGAGGGCTCGCCGTCGTGGTAGCGGAAGCCGATGGCCCGGCCCAGCGAGCGGTCCGAGTTGATCTCGTTCTTGAGGGCCCGGAGCCGCGCGTCGATGACCTCGGGGCGCTCCATCGGGGCCCACTGGAACGGGGTGTGCGGCTTGGGCACGAACCCGCCGATGGACACGGTGCAGCGGATGTCCTTGCTGCCGGTGGCCTGGCGGCCCGACTTGATGACGTTGTGCGCCAGCCGGGCGATCTGCAGCACGTCCTCGTCGGTCTCGGTGGGCAGGCCGCACATGAAGTACAGCTTCACCTGCCGCCAGCCGTTGGAGTACGCCGTGGTGACGGTGCGGATCAGGTCCTCCTCCGACACCATCTTGTTGATCACCTTGCGGATGCGCTCGGACCCGCCCTCGGGCGCGAACGTCAGACCGGTACGCCGCCCGTTGCGGGACAGCTCCTGCGCCAGGTCGATGTTGAACGCGTCCACCCGGGTGCTGGGCAGCGACAGCGACACGTTCGTGCCCTGGTACTGGTCGGCCAGCCCGGAGCAGATGTCGCCGATCTCGGAGTGGTCGGCGCTGGACAGCGACAGCAGGCCCACCTCGGTGAAGCCGGAGAACTCCAGCCCGTCGTGCACCATCTGCGCCACCGTGGTGATGGAGCGCTCGCGCACCGGACGGGTGATCATGCCCGCCTGGCAGAAGCGGCAGCCCCGGGTGCAGCCCCGGAAGATCTCCACGGCGAACCGCTCGTGCACCGTCTCGGCCAGCGGCACCAGCGGCTTCTTCGGGTACGGCCACGCGTCGAGGTCCATGGTGGTGCGCTTGTGCACCCGGAACGGCACGCCGGGCCGGTTGGGCACCACCCGCTGGATGCGGCCGTCGGGCAGGTAGTCCACGTCGTAGAAGCGCGGCACGTACACCGACTCGGTCTTGGCCAGGCGCAGCAGGATCTCGTCGCGGCCGCCGGGGCTGCCCTCGCGCTTCCACGCGGCGACGATGTCGGTGATCTCCAGCACCGACTCCTCGCCGTCGCCGAGCACGGCGGCGTCGATGAAGTCGGCGATCGGCTCCGGGTTGAACGCGGCGTGCCCGCCCGCGAGCACGATCGGGTGTGACTCGTCACGGTCGGCGGCCAGCAGCGGGATCTGCGCCAGGCTCAGTTCGGTGAGCATGTTGGTGTAGCCGAGCTCGGTCGAGAAGGACAGGCCGAACAGGTCGAAGTCGCCGACCGCGCGGTGGCTGTCGACGGTGAACTGCGGCACGCCGCGCTCCCGCATCAGCGCCTCAAGGTCCGGCCAGACGGCGTAGGTGCGCTCGGCGAGCACGTCCTCACGCTCGTTGAGCACCTCGTACAGGATCTGCACGCCCTGGTTGGGCAGGCCCACCTCGTACGCGTCCGGGTACGACAGCACCCAGCGGACCGTGGCCGACTCCCATGGTTTGACCACCGCTCCCAGCTCACCGCCGATGTACTGGATCGGCTTGCTGACAAGCGGCAGCAATTGCTCAAGCTGGGGAAAGACCGAGTCGCCACGCATGGGTATCAAGGGTACGCGGTCGCACGCGAGCACCGGACCTCGGGCGATTGCCCGCCCGTTGTCCGGTTGCCACCTGCGTGTCTACTTCTCCGCGTCGCCGGAACTGCGCTTGGGAGCGTAGCGGGAGACGTACTCCTGGCCGGTCAGCGCCTGGATGGCCATCATCACGGTGTCGGTGATCTCCCGGGCGGCGGTGCTGGCGGACTCGGCGTCCTTCCAGGCCCCGACCTCGATCGGCTTGCCGAACTTGACGGTGACCTGGCCCGGCTTCAGCGACGGGATCGCCTGGCCGATGGGCTGCACCTTCTCCGTGCCGATCATGCCGACCGGGATGATCGGCACGTCCGCGCCCAGCGCCAGCCGCGCCACGCCGGTCCGGCCCCGGTAGAGCCGCCCGTCCGGCGAGCGGGTGCCCTCGGGATACACGGCGACCAGGCCGCCCTCCTTGAGCACCGGGATCGCCGCGTCGAACGCGCTCAGCGCGGCCCGGCCGCCGGAGCGGTGCACCGGGATCGCGCCCAGGCCGCCCATCAGCGTACGGAAGAACAGGCCGCTCACCCCGGTGCCGACGAAGTAGTCCTCCTTGGCCCAGAAGGAGATGTGCCGCCCGACGGCGGAGCCGAGGAACAGCTCGTCGGCGACGGACAGATGGTTGCCCGCGAAGATCGCACCGCCCGTGGCGGGGATGTGCTCCGCGCCCTCGATCGTGGGACGCCAGCCGAGCTTGATCGCGGGCGCCACCGTCCACAATCCGACCGTATAGAGCACCGGCACTGTCTGCCTCCACAGGTGATGAGCTAGCCGGGCAGTGAACTTACCGTAGTCCTCTGAGCGGGCCCATACCCCCGGAACAGATCGTCTACGCGCCCGGAGTCTGAGATACTGCGCCGCCGTCACCGGCCGCACCTGAGATCGCTGACCAGGTCTTACACCGTGGCGCTGGACGAGCCGAGGCGCGGCCTGTGACATATCCGGCACGGGCCGCGCCTCGATCAGGAGTTACCGACGGTCGGGTTCGCTCAACTGCGGGTGACCGCCACCGACACGTTCTCGCCGTCGCCGGCCTCGCCGGTGAAGCCGCCGTCTACCGCGCCGAAGCTCACGCTGTCGGCCAGCGTCTCGGCGGCCAGGAACGCCTGGTGCGTACGCACCGCCGCCGCCACCTCGGCCGAGGCCTGCACGGTCAGCGCGATCCGGTCGGTGATGGCCAGATCCGCCTCCCGGCGGGCCTGCTGCACCACCCGGACCACGTCGCGGGCCAGGCCCTCGGCCTCCAGTTCCGCGGTGACCGCGGTGTCCAGCACGACGACTCCGGCGTCGCCGGGCAGCGCCGCGGAGTGCTCCACGTCGGCCGCGACCAGCTTCAGCTCATACTCGCCCTCCTGCAGCGTCACCCCGGCGGCGACCGGAGCGCCGTCGACCAGCGACCAGTCCCCCGTCTTCACCGCCTTGATGACCTGCTGCACCGAGCCGCCGACGCGCGGGCCGAGCACCCGCGGCACCACTGTGAGCACCTGCTCGCAGTGGCCGGTCAGGTCGTCGCTCAACTCCACCGACTTCACGTTGACCTCGTCGGCGATCAGCGCCGCGAAGTCGCGCAGCGCGGACGCGTCCGGCGTCGCCACGGTCAGCGAGGACAGCGGCAGCCGCACCCGCAGGCCCTTGGCCTTGCGCAGCGACAGCGCCGCCGAGCAGACCTCGCGCACCCGGTCCATGGTGGCGACCAGGTCGTGGTCGGCGGGCAGCGTCGCCGCGTCCGGCCAGTCGGCCAGGTGCGCCGAGCGCTGCCCGGTCAGCCCGCGCCAGATCTCCTCCGCGGTCAGCGGAGCCAGCGGCGCGACCACCCGGGCCAGCGTCTCCAGCACCGTGTACAGGGTGTCGAAGGCGTCGGCGTCACCGGCCCAGAAGCGGTCCCGGCTGCGGCGCACGTACCAGTTGGTCAGCGCGTCCAGGTAGGTCCGCACCCCGGCGCAGGCCGCCGAGAGGTCGTACGCGTCGAGCTGGGCCGTCGTGGTCTCCACCAGCTCCCGGGTCTTGGCCAGCACGTAGCGGTCGAGCACGTGCGTGGAGTCGGTCCGGGGCCGGGCGGTGTGCCCGGCGGCGTTGGCGTACAGCGTGAAGAAGTAGTAGGTGTTCCACAGCGGCAGCAGCACCTGGCGCACCGCGTCGCGGATGCCCGACTCGTTCACGGCCATGTCGCCGCCGCGCAGCACCGGGCTGCTCATCAGCATCCAGCGCATCGCGTCGGCGCCGTAACGGTCGAACATCTCGTAGACGTCGGGGTAGTTGCGCAGGCTCTTGGACATCTTGCGGCCGTCGCTGCCCTGCAGGATGCCGTGACTGACGCAGCTGCGGAACGCCGGCCGGTCGAACAGCGCGGTGGCCAGCACGTGCATGGTGTAGAACCAGCCGCGCGTCTGTCCGATGTACTCGACGATGAAGTCGCCCGGGTAGTGGTTCTCGAACCACCCGGTGTTCTCGAACGGGTAGTGCACCTGGGCGAACGGCATCGAGCCGGACTCGAACCAGCAGTCCAGCACCTCCGGCACCCGGCGCATGGTCGACTTGCCCGTCGGGTCGTCCGGGTTCGGCCGGGTCAGCTCGTCGACGTACGGGCGGTGCAGGTCGGTGACCTTCACGCCGAAGTCGGATTCGAGCTGCTCCAGTGAGCCGTACACGTCGGTGCGCGGGTAGTTCGGGTCGTCGGAGACCCACACCGGGATCGGCGAGCCCCAGAACCGGTTCCGGCTGATCGACCAGTCGCGGGCATTCGCCAGCCACTTGCCGAACGAGCCGTCCTTGACGTGCTCCGGGGTCCAGCTGATCTGCTGGTTCAGCTCCACCATGCGGTCGCGGAACGCGGTGACCTTCACGAACCAGCTCGACACCGCCTTGTAGACCAGCGGGGTGTCACACCGCCAGCAGTGCGGGTAGGAGTGCGTGTAGGTCTCGTGGCGCAGCACGACGCCGCGGTCCTTGAGTTCGCGGATGATCGCCTTGTTGGTGTCGAAGACCTGCTGTCCCTCGTACGCCGGTACCAGCGCGGTGAACCGCGCCCGCTCGTCGACGGTGACCACGGTCGGGATGCCCGCCGCGTTGCAGGTGTTCTGGTCGTCCTCACCGAACGCGGGCGCGAGGTGCACCACCCCGGTGCCGTCCTCGGTCGTCACGAACTCGGCCCCGAGCACCTGGTACGCGTTGTCCCCCGCGTGCTCCACCAGATACGGGAACAGCGGCGTGTACCGCTTGCCGACCAGGTCGGAGCCCTTGACGGTGCCGGTGCGCTCGTAACCTTCGAGCTCCTTGGCGTAGTAGTCCAGCCGCGCCGCGCCCAGGAGCAGCTTCTCGCCGTCCTTCTCCATCACCGCGTAGTCGATGTCGGGCCCGACGGCCAGCGCCAGGTTGCTCGGCAGCGTCCACGGCGTGGTGGTCCACACCGCGACCTGCTCGCCGCTGTCCAGCTGGAACTTGACGGCCAGCGTCGGGTCCTGCCGGTCCTTGTAGACGTCGTCCATCCGGGTCTCGGTGTTGGACAGCGGCGTCTCGCAGCGCCAGCAGTACGCCAGCACCCGGAAGCCCTCGTACACCAGGCCCTTGTCGTGCAGGGTCTTGAAGGCCCACATGACGCTTTCCATGTAGTCCAGGTCGAGGGTCTTGTAGTCGTTGGCGAAGTCGACCCAGCGCGCCTGCCGGGTGACGTACCGCTCCCAGTCGTTGGTGTAGCGCAGCACCGACGTGCGGCAGGCCTCGTTGAACTCGGCCAGGCCCATGTCGACGATCTCGGCCTTGGTGGTGATGCCGAGCTGCTTCTCCGCCTCGACCTCGGCGGGCATGCCGTGGGTGTCCCAGCCGAAGCGGCGCTCGACCCGCCGCCCGCGCATCGTCTGGTAGCGCGGCACCACGTCCTTGACGTAGCCGGTCAGCAGGTGGCCGTAGTGCGGCAGGCCGTTGGCGAACGGCGGGCCGTCGTAGAAGACGAACTCGTTCGACCCGTTCGCCCCGGCGTCGCGCTGCTCCACGCTGGCCACGAACGTCTTGTCGGCGGCCCAGTAGTCGAGCACGCGCCGTTCCAGGGCGGGCAGGTCCGGGCTGGCCAGCACACCATCGGCCGCCGCGTCATGCAATGGATAAGCCATCGCGGGCTCCTCGTCACACTCGTCACTGTCGTTTCACAGTGCGAGGACGAGCCGGATCGGCCCGCGGTACCACCTCGCTTGCCCGCCGCAGGTGCACGGCGGACCGCTCGTGTCGGCTGTGACGGGCCGTCCCGTCCGGTTCTACTGGGGCCGGTGCGGCCTGTTCTTCCGGAGGCTCGCCGGTGATGGCCGGGTCGATGCCTGTGCGGTCCAGGTTACCGCTGTGACCGCCCGGACCGTCCACCGGGTTTCGGGTGAGTCGCCCCACCGGGTCACGCCGGCTCTACCTCGCGTCGCCCCGGTAGCGGCCGCTGACGACCGTCCAGTCCAGGGTGCCCCGCACCGAACCGGCGACCCCGTCGAGGTGCGCGTGCACCGCCGGATCGAACTGCGTGCCGAAGGACGGCACCCGGGCCCGCAGCGGGGTGAAGCCGTCCATGCGCTGCTGCCACATCTCCACGGCCTCCTGCACCGACGCCTCGATCGACAGCTCGCGCTCGTGGGAGATCGCCAGCACCAGGTTGTGCCCGCCTGCGGTCGCGATGTCGCGGTCCAGTGAGTAGAGGTCGTTGAACCAGGACAGCAGGTCCGTCCCGGCCAGCCGCACCTCCCGCAACGTCGGGTGGTGGTAGATCGCGTCCGGCAGGTGGGTGCCCGTGGCCAGCTCGGTGAGCAGGTGCGAGATCTCCGCCGCGGACGCCGCCCGGCGCAGCTGGACGTACTCGCCGACACCCGGCAGGTGCCCGGCGGCCTTGTTCTCCGCCTCGGTGATCACCCCGTCGAGGTGCACCGCGACCGCGTCCACGAAGCGCCGCTGCCAGGCGTCGGGCATGCGCTCGCACAGCGCGGCCCAGATCTCGGTGAGCATCAGCCGCACCGTGCCCGCGAAGACCTCCGTCGGCCGGTCCGAGCCGTGCAGCAGGGCCAGCAGCTCGGTGACGAAGCGGCGCAGCCGGGGCGGCTCCGGGTGGGCGGTGCCGTCGCAGACGTCGTCGACCAGGTAGAACCAGGCGAAGATCATCGCCAGCAGGGCGAGGTCGTCCGGTCGCGCGTCCGGGAAGATCCGGCCCGCATGTCCGGCGTACGCCTCACCGGCCAGCCAGTTCTGTCCGTGCCCGTCGCTGATCAGGCCGCACTTGCGGGCCCAGCCGGTGAGGTCCTGCTCGGCGAGCGCCACGTGCGGCGACATGCGCGAGGTCAGCGGGCAGTCGACCGGGGGGATCGCGAACACGGCGGTCCTCCGTTCCGGGAGGCGGGGCACGGGGGCGTGAACGGTTCCGCACAGCGGCGACCGTCCCGTCACGATGAGTTCACGATCCATTACATAAGCGACGAAGATCGATGTCAATCCCCCTGGCGTGCCACCTCAGCGCCGGTACGGCTCCCGCATCGGCTTGCGTACCGCGTCCATCGCCGCCAGGTGCGCGTCCCGCGCCACACCGTCGATCAGGTACACCCGCGTGACCGCGTTGCCCTTCGCCTTCACCAGCCCGTTGCGCACCAGCGCCTGCACGTCCCGGATGGCCTGATCCCGGCTGAGCTCCTCATCCCCCTGGTACGTCGCCCGCCGCAACTCCCCCAGCGCCGCCGAGTACAGCGCCGACACGGTCCGCTCCGGCAGCCCTCGTTCGGCGGCCACGGCTTCGAGCGCCCGCCACAACACCACCGTGTAGTCGACCCGAGCCTGGACCGTCTGCGCCTGCTGGTGGTGCGCTGAGAGCACGAAGCGCAGCCAGGTGTGGCAGTCGGCCTCCGGCCGGAACATCTCACCCCGGCTCTGCAGCGCCTGGTAGTAGGCCAAGGTGTTGATCTCGTGCCCGAGCCATTCCTCGATCGAGGAGAATTCGGCCGCGAGCACTCCGTCGCGCGCGAGCACGAGCGTGTGCAGGCACCGAGACATGCGGCCGTTGCCGTCGCGCCACGGGTGAATCGACACCAGGTTGAGGTGCGCCATCGCTGCCCGGACCAGCGAAGGCTGATCCAGGTCCCCCGCGTTGAGCCAGTCGATCAGCTCATCCATGAGCTCTGGCACCAGCTCGGGGTCGGGCCCCGTGTAGACGGGCCGCAGCGGGTCGGAGCCGGTGACGAAGATGCCACCGGCGCGGTAGCGGCCGGGCCACTTCGACATGTTGTATTTAGTGATCATGAAGTGCAGCGCGGACAGCAGCGTGCGGTGGTACTCGAAGTCGGCGATGTGCGGAACCTGCTGCACGTAGGTCAACGCGTCGCGGTAACCGCGAATCGCCAGCTGGGTCTCGTCAGTCACGTCCACTGACATCGGTAGGCCCTCGACGACGGCGCGCGCGTCGGACATACCAATGGTGATCTTCTCGATGGTGTTCGAGCCCTGGATGGCCGCCGCAGTGAGCTGACGGCGGAGCTGGCCGGTCCAGTGGGGGCGGGCGCGGACTTGTAGTTGCAAGTCGGCGCGCATCTGATCGATCTCGCCCAGCACACGTAGGTCGTCGGCGTCCAGCTTTGGAGTCTGCAACAGCATCCTCCCATGCTACTAGCCCTGTAGCGCAGTAGCGCCACGTCGTGTATACGCAGGAACCCGACAGTGATCGACTCGCACCCGAGCCGGGCATCCGGACCTGGCCAGCCGGGCACCGACCGGCCGCCCCGCCGCAGCCTGGGTCGACGGCTGACCGTTCGGTGCCAGGGTCACGACCGGCGGCCTAGTGACCCGGACATGCGTGAACCGCCATCATGGCCGATGTTTGCATATGTGCTGCTGCGCGAGTACACATCGGATAGCGAGAGGCACCTGACGTGTCAGACCCCGACGAGAACCCCACCCCCACCCCTCCGCCCGCCGACGACAAGGGCACGGGCGGCGACTACCAGCCGGCACACGGGGCGGACGACAAGGACGACGACGACAAGGGCGGCCGCAAGCGCTGGCTGCTCCTGCTCCTCCTGCTGCTCCTGATCCTGCTCCTGCTGCTGTGCGGCGGATTCGCGTACATGAAGTGGTGGCAGAAGAAGGACGCGGACCCGGCGGCGTCGCCGTCCGTGGCCGCCACCGCCACCGTGGCCCCGCCCGCGGCCAGCCCGACCGGCGCGACGGACCCGAGCGCCGCGGCCAGCCCCGGCACCAGCGCGAGCCCCGGCACCGGCACCGGCGCGAGCCCCAGCGCGCCCGCCGCGTCGCCGAGTGCCGCACCGTCGCCGTCGCCGACCGCCGGACCGGTGCTGATCGCGGTGCCGAACGTGGTGGGCAAGAAGGCGACCGACGCCGAGAAGATCCTCGCCGACGCGGGCTTCACCAACGTGAAGTTCGTCGGCGGGAACGGCGAGCAGCTGACGCTGCTGGTCAGCTGGAAGGTCGTCAAGCAGTCCGTGAAGGCCGGCAGCAAGGTCGCCGCCGACACCGAGATCGTCCTCACCAACACCTCCGTCAGCAACGGCAAGGGCTGACCGCGCTGGAATAGGGCGCTTTCTCATCGCCATACGAGGCGGACCTGCATCCGCGCATTGCGCGGATGCAGGTCCAGCGGGTTCATCCGGCGAACGCGCGGAAGCGCTCCTGCGAGCGCATGACCTCTGCCTGGGCATCGGCGCGGCCCGCCCAGACGCCGCCCTCGGTGTCGGCGCTCTTTCCGGGTTCGAGGTCCTGGTAGACCTTGAAGAAATGCTCGATCTCAAGCTTGTGGAAGTGTTCCAGGTCGGTGATGTCGACCAGGTGAGCCAGGCGCGGGTCGGCGGTGGGGACACACAGCACTTTGAGGTCCGGCCCCTTCTCGTCGCGCATGCGGAACATACCGATCGCCCGGCACCGGATGACGCAGCCGGGAAAGGTCGGCTCCTGCACGAGCACCAGGGCGTCGAGGGGATCGGTGTCCTCGCCGAGACTCTGCTCGACGAAGCCGTAGTCAGCGGGATACTGCGTGGCGGTGAACAGGGTGCGATCCAGCCTGATACGGCCGGAGCGGCGGTCCATCACGTACTTGTTGCGAGTCCCCTTCGGGATCTCGACGGTGACGTCGAACACCATGCCCGCTGTCACCTCAACGGGCCCCGGCGAGGTCGGCCGAGACGTCGGGGGCGGTGCTGCCGCCTTCGTTGTCCCATGCCGCGCGGCGATCACCGTTGCCGCCGGTGGCCCGCTTCGCGGATCCGGGCGCCGCTGCCGCTGCGAGGATGTCCGGCGCGCGCATGGTGTTGGCCGGATCGGCCGCTCTGGCCAACGCGGTCTCGGCCGCGGCGGCAGTCGCGGCGGGCGGCACGACGAGCAGGTCGAGTTGGTCGTCTCGATCGGTGATGGCGATCGCCAGCGCACCGTTCTGGGAAGCGAACCAGCCCATGCGGACGGCACCGGTGCCAACCGCCAGCCGTCGGTCGCCGGAACCCCAGGTGGCGCTGCTGAGCATGACGTGCCGGATCCGGCCGTAGCGCTGGGCCAGCGCGAGGACCAGAGCAGGCACCTCCACGGAGGCATCCCATGAGCGAGGCCACCACCCGCCGTCCAGCACGGCCTGGCCGGCTCGCGTATCAGCGAGCACCAGCCGTGACGCGTCACGTGGGGAGGAGATGTCGGCGCTTGCGCCGGATGCAGTGGTCATGTTCGGGCCCTCGTCCAGGACCGTATGCCCGGATTACCCAGGCAGAGTCCCTGGTAGGAGAATTGATGCGGACGCGGCCACCGAGGTCCTGAGCGACAAGCCAAGCGTACGCCTAGGCGCGGGCACCGCATAGTCGCCGCTTACGCGTAGCGGGAAAACGCAGATGCACATCTCACGGCTGTTGGCCAGAATGCTGTCGCAGTTGCGGCTGATGGCATGACCCTGACCGCTGCTCGGCTGACCTACCGACCGCCCAGCGCCTGGAGTTCGCGGGCCTGGCTCACCAGGCGGCTCGCACCGCCGCGCCCGGCCAGCGCCGTGACCTCGGGCGGGAGTTGCCCGGCACCGCAGGCCCGGCCGCATCGGACGGCCAGCGCCATCAGGTCGGCCGTCGCCGGGCGCGCCTTGTCCAGCGTCACCAGCGGCACGAGCGCCGCCACGGCGAGTTGCCAGACCACGGCGACCGCACCCGCCTGCGCGGCCTCGTCGAGCGCGGACACGCAGCGGTTCACCTTGAGCACGCCTGCGGCCGCCAGTTCGCCCAGCTCCCGTCCGACCGCGGCCGCGTCGAGATCACCGGTCGCGGCCAGGCCCAGCAGCCCGTCGACGGCAGCGATCCGGTCGGCCGCGGAGCGCGCCGCCAGCCCGTACGCCAGGGCCAGGTGCACCGCCGGGCCCACCGGCCCACCGCACTCCGCCAGGTGGGCCAGCAGCAGTCCACCGCCATCGAGGTCCAGGTCGGCGTTCGCGGCGAGGATCGGCAGCGCCGAAGCGGCCACCACCTCCCGGTGCGACGGCAATGCGGCCGTCCACAGCTGCGGCTCCTCGATGTGCCCGGCCGCCAGCGTCGGCTGGTCGCCGCGGGCGATCGTCATCAGTTCCAGGGCGAGCGGACCGGCGTGCTCCGGTGGCTTGAGCGCCACCACCCGGCGCAGTGCCGGCTGGCGGTGCCAGGAGTAGTACGACGGCTGGGCGGTGGCGACCTGCTGCCGCCGCAGCGACACCGGATCGGGCACCGACCCGCTGAGCCACCGGGCGAAGGTCGCACCGGCCGGTGAACGCAGCCGCAGCGCCGCACTCACCACCTGCGGATCGGCCTCGCGGGGCAGCCGCAGCAGGGCCTGCTCGAAGTCCAGCGCCCATGGCTGCCACCCGTCTCGCTCGGCCTGCTCCAGCCGCCGCAGCAGTTCCGCGGCCTCCAGGCGGCCGTTGGCGTGGGTCGGCGTCGCCATGAGCAGCGGCACCGGCTGGCGGCTGAGCTGCACCGCCATCTCGTTGAGCCGGGCCGCGAGCACCATGTGCAGACCGGAGCCGTTGCCGCGCAGCTTCCGCAGCGTCTTGGGCTGGACCCCGGAATCGGCGCGGAAGAGGTTGTCGAGCCGCCGACGCCGGTCCGACCGTCCATCCACGACGGCAGCCACGCCCAGCATCCCGTGCAGCTGCTGCGCCAGCTCACCCCACCAGCGCTGCTCCGCGCCCAGCAGCGGGCGCACCGCAAGCGCCAGCGCCTGCGCGTCGTGCGCCCGCCAGTGCACGATCGCTGCCAGCACCCGTTCCACGGTCGGCACCGACCGGTCCCCCGCCAGCAGTGCAGACAGCTCCTCGGCCAGCTCCGCCACGCCGCCCAGTGGCGGTCCCAGCGGTGCGGGAACAGGAACCGGCAGCGCGGCGGGCACCGGATCGGCGGCGACCGGCACGGGATCCGCCAGCAGCGCGGCGATTTCCGCCGCGCGCTCCGGCCGCCGCCGCGCCACCTGCCGCAGCCAGGTCGTCTGCGCTTTGACCAGCGTTTTCTCCGGCCGGGCGAGGGCGATCTCCGCGACGTCGCGCAGCGTGTCCCAGGCCAGCAGCCCGGCCTCGTCCGCGCCGCGCAACGCCCTCAGCGCCGTGGCCGCGACCGTGGAGTTACCGGACTCCACCAGGCGCGTGTAGTCGCCGACCGCGGCCGCCGCCTCCGGCCCCGGCACCGCCAGCGCTTCGTGCATCCGGGTGTACGCGCGCAGCGCGCTCGGCCTGCCCCCGCGCAGCAGCCGGGACCGGCAGCCCTCGACGAGCTGCCCGCGCACGGTGGCGTCGCCCGCACCCAGGCGCAGCAGCGCGGGCACGAAGCCGCGGGCGTCGTCCTCGTACCGATAGTCCAGCCGCGGGCCGAGTCCGTCGTGGGTGAACATCATCGGGATCAGCACGGCCGTGTACGGGCTGGCCCGCAACGCGTCGTCGGCGTCGGGCGCGTCCCGCATGGCGTCGATCCACCCGCCCACGAACGCCTCACCGGTCGGCACGGCGCAGCCGCTCTCCCGGACCAGGGCGTCCACGAGCCGCCACTGGCCGGACCAGCCCCAGCCGTCGTCGAGGGGCAGCCGGTCGGCCATCAGCCGCGCGAGCTCGCCCACCCAGGGCACCTCCCGCAGGCGCAGCACCTCCAGCACGGGACCGGGCTGCGTCTCGCGCAGCGTCCACCGCATCTGGCCTCGGTTCAGCGCGACGCCGGCCTTCTTCGCGGTGGACGCGCAGCCCACCAGTGCGACGACCCGGGCCTGCGCCTGCCGCCGCCACGCGGACCAGTCGTCGGGCTGCTGCCGGGCGATGGCGGCCACGTCGGCGAACGCCGCCCGGCGCTGCTTCTCGTCGGCCCGGCGCAGCCAGCCGACGACGGCGGCGACGTCGCCCGTGTCCACGGCCCGCCGCAGCTCCTCCACGTCGCCCGCCGCCCTCACGCGGGCACGACCGAGGTCACCGCGATACGCACCGCGAGCTGGTGGCGGCAGGGTCCCCGGTCGCCCCGGTGTTTACCCCACCACTGGCAGGTGCATCCCGCCGGTGCGCCGTCGACCACGCGCACCTGGTAGACCCCCTCGGTCCCGCGTACCGACGCGACGTCGCCGGACACGGTGACCGCACCGGCGTCCAGCAGCGCCCGCGCCCCGGCCAGGCGGGGGTTGAGCTTGTCGGCGGCCGCGGTGCCGAACGGCATCACCCGGTGGAAGTAGGTCGCCTCGGCGACGTCGTAGCCGACCCGCCCGGCCGTGCCCAGCAGCGCCAGCCCGGCCCGGACCTGTGCCCCGGTCAGGCCGGTGGCGGTGGCCAGCGCGTCGGCGTCGAGGGTCGGCGCGAGCGCGAGCAGGTCGCTGATCCGGTCCGCCGCGTCGGCGGCGTCGTCGGAGGCCAGCGCGGACAGCACCGCGCCCTCGCCGGAGAAGCCACGGTACGGCTCCGGCGACAGCGTCAGCGACAGCCGCAGGGTCGGGGTCTCCAGTTCCCACACCGAGGCGACGGGGCCGCTGCCGGGGCGCACGGCCGGGCCGTACACGGTGAGGTTGCCCGCGTGCCGCAGCAGCCCGCGCAGCGCGCCGAGCCGGTCCGTGCCCGCCAGGCAGATCGCCCCGGCCACGGGCCGGGCGGTCAGCCGCAGGCCCTGCCCGGCGGGCACCACCCACAGCGTGTCGCGGCCCTTGGGCAGGCGGCGCAGGAACTCGGCGGCCGCGGCGGCGGTGATCCGCACCCGCGGCTCCATGCCCGCGGTGACCGCGTGCACCTGGGCGAAGCCGCGCAGCCAGCGGCCGGGCAGCGGCACCTTGCGCTCGACGACGCTGCCGTCCATCGTGGACACGGTCAGATCCTGCGGGCCCACGGCCAGGTGCAGCGGGTCCAGACCGCCGACGCGGGCGAGCGCCAGCTGCAGCGGCACGTTGACGTCGACGTTGGTGGTGCCGTGCTCGGGGCGCTCACCGTCCAGGCCGGAGGGCAGCACGTCCATCCGGGCGTACACGCCGCAGCAGCCACTGAACGACTCGAAGCGCAGCATGTCCTCGCTGCCGGTGACCACCGGGTCGAGGCTGGCCCAGTCGACGCGCTGGTGGTAGCGGGCGCGGGCGACCTCGGCGACGGCCAGCAGGCCGATCGCGACGGTCTGCGGGGTGGTCATGAACCCGTCGAAGAACCGGGGGTGCGTGCCGCACCCGCCGGACGTCTGCAACGCGAGACCCTCCGCGGTCAGCGCGGAGGGTCCGGAGTACGCATAGGTGGCAACCGACATGGCGGCCACCGTAGGGACGGGCTACGACAGTTCGGGGAACCAGAGCTTGATCTCGCGCTCGGCGGACTCGGCCGAGTCGGACGCGTGCACCAGGTTCTCCCGGTTGGACAGGGAGAGGTCGCCGCGGATGGTGCCCGCGGCCGCGGCCCGGCCGTCGGTCGCGCCGACCAGCAGGCGGATCACCGCGATGGCCTCGTCGCCCGCGATGATCGCGGCCACCAGCGGACCGCTGGTCATGAATGCCTTGAGCGGCGGGTAGAACGCCTTCTCCACGTGCTCGGCGTAGTGCGCGTCGGCCAGATCCGCGTCCATCGTGCGCAGCACGAGCGCGTCGACGGCGAGCCCCTTGCGCTCGAACCGCGCGATGATCTCCCCGACCAGGCCACGACGCACCGCGTCCGGCTTGATCAGCACGAGCGAACGTTCCGCCACGAACTTCCTCCTTGAAGGCGACACATGTCCCCACCTGCGGCAACACGAGGTGGGCTCATCAGCCTACCGAACTGCACTTTCCTCGATCGACGGACCCGCCTAAGGTCATGGATTGAAGACACAGCGTTGCGGGGAGGCGGCGCGCTGTGGTCGTGCACACAGCGCTCGGGGAGGCACGCGTTGGCACGGTTAGGGCGCAAACCGGTCCGGCCCGGCCGGGTCACCACCGCCATCTGCCTGGGCGCGCTGGGACTGTTCGTCATCTCGATGTCGGCGGGCCTCGGCAGCTGGCCGCTGGGCGCGGTGGGCGCGGCGATGGTCGTCGTCGGGGTGGCTCTGCTGACCACGGCGTCGATGCTCGGCGCCGACAAGGCGTACGTGGTCGGCACGGTGCACGTGGTGAAGGCGTCCGAGCCGCCGCTGAACGCGGAGTTCGGGCGCTGCGAGATGCAGGTGCTGGTCGACGCGCCCGGCCATCCCGGCCAGACCGTGGTCATGAACGACCCGCGGGTGCCGGTGCTGAAGTGGCCCGACGCGGGCGACACGCTGCCCGCCCTGGTCGCGGTCGCCGACGCGCGGCGCATCAAGATCCAGTGGGAGAAGATCGGCACCCACGGCGAGCGGTACGAGCAGAGTTTCGAACGGGCCGGCGACGACGAGTTCTACCACGATCCGGGCGACGACTACGACGACCCGCACTTCGACGACCCGCACTACGGCGACGGCGGCGACTACGACGGGACCGGCTACGACGATCAGCCCCGCCCGGACGGCCCGCACGGCGCCGACGACACCTACGCGGGGTTCCGCGACGACGACCCGATCGACCTGGACGCGGTGCCGCCGGACAAGCCGCTGCCCCGCCGGCAGCCGAGCCCGCACCCCCGCCCGGCCGCGCCCCGCGAGGACCCGGGCCAGGACCCCGCGCCGGTCGCGGTGCTGGAAGGCGAGCTGTACACCGCCGACGTGCCCGGCCCCCGCACCCCCATGGACGCGGAGTCGCCGGACTTCACCTCGATCGATGTGATCGACTTCGCGGACGTGCCGGAGCCGCCCGCTCCCGCGATCTCGGACACCCTCACCGGGCCCGTGGCGCTGCCGCGCGCGGCCACGACCGGTATCGACGACCTGCTCGTCGCGTCACCGCACGCCCGGCCCGCCTCGGCCGGGTCGATCCAGGGCGTCGGCATCACCCTGCTCGTCACCGACCTGGACCGCTCCCGCGCCTTCTACCACGACCTGCTCGGCTTCTACGAGCTCGACGGAGGGCCCAGCAACCTGGTGCTGGCCTCCGGCGACACCCGCCTGGTGCTGCGCACGACCCCCGAACTGGCCCCGGTCAACCGCCGCCACGTGCACCTCAACCTGGAGGTCGGCGACGTCGACGCGGTCTACCGCGAGCTGAAGGTGCGCGGCGTCAAGTTCACCTACGCACCCCGCGTGGTCAACCACGGCGAGCGCCTCGAACTGTGGGCCGCCTCGTTCAAGGACCCCGACGGCCACGGCATCGCCGTCATCGAGTGGAAGGCGCGCGCCTAGCGGGACACGGTCCGGCGCACGTGGAGCACGTACGCCCAGGTGAGCCCGAACACGACGCCCACCACGGCGAACGCCCAGTGCAGGAAGCCCAGCAGCAGCAGTACGACCTGGAACGCCGACACCGCCCACCAGCCCCACGGGAAACGCAGGGTCGCCGACAGCGCGACCGCCACCACCACGGCGATCAGCGCCACGGTCACCGCGGCCATGCTGCCGCCCGGTGGGCGCAGCACCCAGATCGGCATCAGCGCCAGCAGCAGCACCAGCGCTTCCAGCACCAGCGTGCCCGCGGCCAGACCGCGCACCGCACGGTTCGGGTTGCGCAGGCCGCTGGGCTTGCCGCCCAGGTTCAGTTGCAGGTCACGCTCGCGCGCCTCGCCCGGTTTGTGCCCGGCGGGGCCTTCCGGCGTCGAGCCGGCCGCGGCCTCGCTCGGGTGGCTGTGCTCGGTCATGCCCGCTCCCCGTGGCGCTCGCTCATGCCTGTCCCCGCCGCTCGCCGGGCCGCACCGGCGCTGCGCCGGTCACCGCTGGAACAGCTTCCGGGCGTCGGCGACGGTGACCACCGATCCGGTGATCAGCACGCCCACGCCGCTGATGCCCGCGTCGATGTCCGCCTCGGCCAGCGTCACCGCGGCCTCGATCGCGTCGGGCATCTCGGGATGGATGTGCACCCGGTCCTCGCCGAAGATCTCGTACGCGATCTCCGCCAGCTCCTCGGCGGGCAGCGAGCGCGGCGAGGAGTTGCGGGTGCAGACCAGCTCGTCGACGACCGGCTCCAGCAGCTCCAGCACCCCGTCGGCATCCTTGTCGCCGAGCATGCCGACCACGGCCACCAGGCGGCGGAACGAGAACTCCTCGGTCAGCGCGGCGACGGTCGCGGCCATGCCGTGCGGGTTGTGCGCGGCGTCGACCAGCACCGTGGGCGCGTTGCGGACCCGCTCCAGGCGGCCCGGCGAGGAACTGGACGAGAAGCCCTCCCGGACCACCTCGACCTCCAACTGCCGGTCCTTGCCCGCGCCCAGGAAGGCCTCCACCGCGGCGAGCGCCAGGGCGGCGTTCTGCGCCTGGTGCGCGCCGTGCAGCGGCAGGAAGATCTCGTCGTACACCCCGCCCAGGCCCTGCAGCGTCAGCACCTGACCGCCCAGCGCCAGGTTGCGCTCGATGACACCGAACTCGCTGCCCTCGCGGGCCACGGTCGCGCCGACCTCGGCGCAGCGCTCCAGGATCGGGCCCATCGCCTCCTCCGGCTGCAGCGCGCAGATCAGCGTGGCGCCCTCATGCACGATGCCCGACTTGGCCAGCGCGATGTCGGCGATCGTGTCGCCCAGCCACTCGGTGTGGTCCAGCCCGATCGGGGTGATCACCGCGACGCCCGCCTGGATCACGTTCGTGGCGTCCTCGGCCCCGCCGAGCCCGACCTCGACCACGGCCACGTCCACCGGCGCGTCGGCGAACGTCGCGAACGCCAGCGCGGTGGTCATGTCGAAGTAGGTCAGCGGCTCGTCGTTGCGCGCGTCGACCAGCTCCGCGAGCGGGCCGACCTCGGCGTACACCGCGGTGAAGCGCTCCTCGTCGACCGGCTGCCCGTCCAGGCTGATCCGCTCCCGCACCGTCTCCAGGTGCGGGCTCGTGTACCGCCCGGTGTGCAGCCCGTGCGCGCGCAGCAGGCTGTCGATCATGCGCGCGGTCGAGGTCTTGCCGTTGGTGCCGGTCAGATGGATCGACGGATACGCCCGCTGCGGGCTGCCGAGCACGTCCAGCAGCTCCTCGATGCGACCGAGGTCGAAGACCATCCGGGTGAAGCCGCGCCGGTCCAGCGCGGCCTCCACCTCGGCGTACGTAATGTCCTGCCCGTCTTGAGCGGAAGAGCTCACGAATGTCACCCTAGCTGCGCGAGCGCGGCGTCGATGCGAGTCACGTCGGCTTCGGCCGTGGCGAGCCGCTCGCGCAACTTCGCCACCACCTGCTCCGGAGCCTTGGCCAGGAATCCCTCATTGCCCAGCTTCGCCGTGGCCTGCGAGATCTCCTTCTCGGCGGCGGCCCGGTCCTTGGTCAGGCGAGCCCGCTCGGCGGCCACGTCGATGCTGCCCCGGGTGTCCAGGGAGACCGTCACGCCACCCGCGACCGCGACCGTGCCGGTGGCCGTGAAGCCGTCACCGGGCACGTCCAGCCGGGCCAGGAAGCGCATCAGCGGCTCGTGCGCGGCGATACCGGCCGCGGCCAGCCCGTCCAGCGACGCGGCCACCCGCTGACCCGGCTTCAGACCCTGGTCAGCGCGGAAGCGGCGCACCTCGGTGACGACCCGCTGCAGCGTCTCCAACTCGGCCTCGGCCGCGTCGTCGATCAGCGCCGGGTTCGCGCCCGGCCACGCCGCGACCATGATCGAATTGTCGCCCTCTACCTTGTTCAGGGCACACCACAGCTCGTCGGTGACGAACGGGATGACCGGGTGCAGCAGCCGCAGCAGCTGGTCCAGCACGTGCCCCAGCACTCGGCGGGTGCGCTCGGCGGCGGCCGCGTCGTCACCGGTCAGCACCGGCTTGGCCAGCTCGACGTACCAGTCGCAGACGTCGTCCCAGGCGAAGTGGAACAGGCTGTCGCAGACCTTCGCGAACTCGTAGTTCTCGAAGTACTCGTCGACCTCGGTGACGGTGTGCTGCAGCCGGGACAGGATCCAGCGGTCGATCGTCGACAGCTCGGTGGGCAGCTCGCCCTCGGTGTGCGCGCCGTTGATCAGCGCGAACCGGGTCGCGTTCCAGAGCTTGTTGCAGAAGTTGCGCGAGCCCTGGCACCACTCCTCGCTGACCGGCACGTCCGAGCCCGGGTTAGCGCCCCGGGCCAGGGTGAACCGGGTCGCGTCCGCGCCGAAGCGCTCGATCCAGTCCAGCGGGTCGACGACGTTGCCGAACGACTTCGACATCTTCTTGCCGTACTGGTCCCGCACCATGCCGTGCAGGGCCACGGTCTCGAACGGCTGCCTGCCGTCCATCGCGTACAGGCCGAACATCATCATCCGGGCGACCCAGAAGAACAGGATGTCGTATCCGGTGACCAGCACACTGGTCGGATAGAACTTCGCCAGATCGGCGGTCTGCTCGGGCCAGCCCAGCGTCGAGAACGGCCACAGCGCCGACGAGAACCACGTGTCGAGCACGTCCTCGTCCTGCCGCCAGCCGTCACCGGTCGGCACCTCGTCGTCAGGGCCGACACAGACGACCTCGCCGTCCGGGCCGTACCAGACGGGGATGCGGTGACCCCACCACAGCTGGCGCGAGATGCACCAGTCGTGCATGTTGTCGACCCAGGCGAAGTAACGCTTCGACAGCTCGGCCGGCTCGATCTTCGTACGCCCGTCGCGCACCGCGTCCCCGGCCGCCTTCGCCAGCGGGCCGGTGTTGACGAACCACTGCAGCGACAGCCGCGGCTCCACCGTCGTCTTGCAGCGCGAACAGTGGCCCACCGCGTGCACGTACGGCCGCTTCTCGGCCACGATCCGCCCCTGCTCACGCAGCGCGGCGACCACGGCCGGGCGGGCCTCGTACCGGTCCAGGCCCTGGAACGGCCCGTGCACCGTGATGATCGCCCGCTCGTCCATCATCGTGATCGAGGGCAGGTTGTGGCGCTGGCCGATCTCGAAGTCGTTCGGGTCGTGCGCCGGGGTCACCTTCACACAGCCGGTGCCGAACGCCGGGTCGACGTGCGCGTCGCCAACGATCGGGATCCGGCGGCCGGTCAGCGGCAACTCCACCTCGGTGCCGATGAGGTGCTTGTAGCGCTCGTCGTCGGGGTGCACGGCCACCGCGGTGTCACCGAGCATCGTCTCGGCGCGGGTGGTGGCGACCACGATCTCGTCGCTGTACCGGATGGAGACCAGCTCGCCCTCGTCGTCGCTGTGCTCCACCTCGATGTCGCTCAGCGCGGTCAGGCAGCGCGGGCACCAGTTGATGATGCGCTCGGCGCGGTAGATCAGATCGTCGTCGTACAGCTTCTTGAAGATGGTCTGCACGGCCCGCGACAGGCCCTCGTCCATGGTGAATCGCTCACGCGACCAGTCGACGGAGTCACCGAGACGGCGCATCTGCCCCAGAATCGCGCCGCCGGACTCGGCCTTCCACTGCCACACCCGGTCGACGAACTCCTCGCGGCCCAGGTCGTGACGGGACAGACCTTCCGCGGCGAGCTTGCGCTCGACCACGTTCTGGGTGGCGATACCCGCGTGGTCCATGCCCGGCAGCCACAGCGCCTCGAAGCCCTGCATCCGCTTGCGGCGGATCAGCGAGTCCTGAATGGTGTGATCCAGCGCGTGGCCCACGTGCAGCGAACCCGTCACGTTCGGCGGCGGGATGACGATCGCGAACGGCGGCTTGTCACTCTTGGCGTCGGCGTCGAAGTGACCGGCGGCTACCCACGACTCATACCGCCGCTGCTCTACCTCGCCCGGGGTGTACGCGGCGGCAAGCTCGGAGGACAACGGGGCGCGCGGCTCGCGCGGCTGCTGGCTGAGTTCGGTCACCCGCCAAGTCTACGCAGAGCACATGCTGCGTCTTTCAGCCGCTGGCGCTTGGGTCCACCGCTGGCAGGCTGTTGCTTGCTAGGCTCCGCGAGTCGGGCGGAAGGTGGGCACATGTCGGAGCAGGACGAGAAGGCACGGCCGGAAGCGGGTACGTCGAACACCGGCGAGATACCGCAGTACGCCCGTCCCGCCGTGCGGATGATGCCCGGACCTGCCCCCGTGGAAGCCGAGGACGACGCCGCGCGGCACAGCAAGCGCCGGCGCTGGACGCTGACCACGATGGCCGTGCTCGGCGCCGGGGCGGTGGCCGCCGCGGTAACCCTCGGCCCCACGCTGATCCGGATCACCCAGCAGAACGACGCGAAGCTCACCATGCCCGAGAAGATCGGCGCGATGGTCCGCGACGACAGTCCCGCGGCCAAGGACACCGCCGGCTACCTGCTGACGGCGCTGGCCGCCGACATCGAACTCGACGCGTCCGCCTCGGGCATCTACACCGACCCGGCCGAGGGCGCCGCCAAGAGCGTCATGGTCTTCGGCGGCACCACCACGATGTTCAGCCCCGAACGCGAACTCGACACCGTCCTCAAGCTGATGGAGGACGAGACCGGTGGCGTGACCGGCCTCAAGGAGTACGAGCCCGGCGACCTCGGCGGCGTACTCAAGTGCGGCTCCGCGGACAGCCCCGACGGCATCATGGCGGTCTGCGGCTGGGCCGACCACGGCAGCCTCGCCCTGGCCCTCTTCCCCGGCCGCTCGCCCGCCGAATCCGCACCCCTGATGACGACCATCCGCACCACCACCCTCACCCGCTCCTGAGGGCCACACAGCCTTTTCCTTACGCCCCCTCTTACAGTGATCGCTGTTTCGGGTCAAAACCTGGGGCCGGACCCCACCTTTCGACCCGAAACGGCGATCATCGCGCTTTCGCCGGGCACGAAAAAGGGCCCCGCATAGGGGGCCCGAATAGGGGAAGTGGTGATACGCGTCAGGGCCCGACCATCGCTGGTCGGGCCCTGAACTGCGAATATTGTCCGGCGGTGTCCTACTCTCCCACA
>NZ_JAAOTJ010000016.1 GCF_011297335.1 Catellatospora methionotrophica
AGATCGCGTTCACGATCTCCCGCAGATCGTGAACCGGCGGCCTGATACCCAGCCCACCACGCGCCGCCCGCCACTCGGTCAACAACGGCTCGATCAGCGCCCAACGCTCATCAGACAGATCGGAAGGATAGGGCCGGGCCCGCCGCGAAGACGTCACGACACGCGGTCCTACCAGCCCCCACCACAAATGTGTGGGACCTTCACGCCCGACACCCACCCCGCCGATCACAAACCAACACCAACCCGAACCAGACACCCTCTAAGAGTTGTCGCAGGGAGGGGGCCCGCAGGGAGGGGCCCGCGGGGTGGGCGGTTAGAGGAGGGTGGATTGGCTGGGTGGGGTTATTTCGTGGAGGGCGCGGATGACGTTGAGGGTGAGGTGGACGTCGAAGGTCACGTCGGCCTCGGAGTTCCAGCCGCCGTCGGTGCGCTGCGTCTCGGCGAGGCGGCGCTTGGCGGCGATCATCGTCCAGTCGTCGGCGGAGACGCCCACCCGGCGCATCGCGGCCGCCATCGCGGCGGCGTCGGCGGGGGCCATCGAGGGCAGGCGCTCGCCCAGCACCGCCTGCATGCGCGCGGCCTCGTAGAACATGTCCTGCCGGTACATCACGGCCGCGCCCAGCCAGCCGGTCATCAGGTAGGAGGGCCAGGTGCCGTCCGGGTTCAGGCTGCTCTTGATGAACTCCGCGCCGCGCAGGGCCGCATCGGCGTACGGGATCGGGGTCGGGTCGCCGTACGGCAGCGACGAGCGCACGTCGAGCCCCATCACGGTGAGCCAGAACGTCGCGTTCGCGGTCAGGTAGAGGGTGGCCTCGGGGTCACCGGGCTGCGCCCACTCGGGGGCGTCCGCGGCGAGCTCCTTGGCCTCCTGCCAGCTGCCGTCGGCGGCCTGGCGACCGGCCAGCCAGTCGAAGGCCCGCTTGACGCTGGGGCGCGCGAGCGCGCCGAGGTCGTCGAGCTGGGCGAGCCGGAAGCAGGTGACGTCGATCGAGGGCACCTTGCCGTGCTGGCTGCCGAACCAGCCGCCGCCGTCGGCCTGCCCGGCCTCGGCCGCGGTCAGGATCTCCTCCGCCGGCGTAACGCCGGTACGCAGGTATGACAGGCGTGCCCGGTCGACCGGGTCGCCCTTCTTCACCACGAAACCGATAGCCGCGTCGAGATCCACCACGGTGATCGAGGGTACGTGCCCGGTGACGCTGTGGCCTCATCAGGTTGGCCAAGGTCAACAGAACGCGCGGGTGAAATAAATTCGGAAACAGCCGTTTCCAGTCCCCGTGACGGCTTGTATAACCGCCGTATGGGGGCGTTTTCCGGGTCCGGGCGCGGACGGCGAGACGAACCTCACGCATGGATGGTGATCGAAGTCACAGCCGGAAATCCGACAGCTCGCGGATACGGCGAAGGCCGGCGACCACAGCGGTCGCCGGCCTTCGCACACCGGACCGGCGGTCCGGAACGGACCTCAGTAACTCGGCAGGGACGGGTCGACGGTCTTGACCCAGGCGAGCACGCCGCCCTGGACGTGCACCGCGTCGGCGAACCCGGCCGCCTTCAGCGCGGCGAGCGCCTCGGCGGACCGTACGCCCGACTTGCAGTGCAGCACGATCTGCCGGTCCTGCGGCAGCTTGGCCAGCGCCTCGCCGGACAGGATCTCGCCCTTGGGGATCAGCACACTGCCCGGGATGCGGACGATCTCGAACTCGGCCGGCTCGCGCACGTCGACGAGCAGGAAGTCCTTCTCGGCGTCCTGCCACTCCTTGAGCTCGCGGGCGGTGATGGTCGCGTCGACCACCGCCTCCTGCGCCTCGGCGGAGACCGCGCCGCAGAAGGCCTCGTAGTCCTCGACCAGCTCGGTGATGCTGGGGTTCTCGCCGCACAGCACGCAGGCCGGGTCCTTGCGCACCCGGATCTTGCGGTACGACATCTCGAGCGCGTCGTACACCATCAGCGATCCGACCAGGGGGTCGCCGATCCCGGCCAGCAGCTTGATGGCCTCGGTCACCTGGATCGAGCCGATGCTGGCGCACAGGACGCCCAGCACGCCGCCCTCGGCGCACGACGGGACCATGCCCGGCGGCGGCGGCTCCGGGTAGAGGCACCGGTAGCAGGGGCCGTGCTCGGCCCAGAAGACGCTGGCCTGGCCGTCGAAGCGGTAGATCGAGCCCCACACGTACGGCTTGCCGAGCAGCACCGCGGCGTCGTTGACCAGGTAACGCGTGGCAAAGTTGTCGGTGCCGTCGACGATCAGGTCGTACTGCCCGAAGATCTCGAACACGTTCTCGCGGTCGATCGCGGTGTTGTGGATGACCACGTTGACGTACGGGTTGATCTCCCGGACGCTGTTGGCGGCCGACTCGGCCTTGGGCCGGCCGATGTCCGACTGGCCGTGAATGATCTGGCGCTGCAGGTTCGACTCGTCGACGGTGTCGAACTCGACGATGCCCAGCGTGCCGACCCCGGCCGCGGCCAGGTACATCAGCGCGGGCGAGCCGAGCCCTCCGGCGCCGACGCACAGCACCTTGGCGTTCTTGAGCCGCTTCTGACCCTCGACACCGACGTCGGGGATGATCAGATGGCGGCTGTAGCGGCGGATCTCGTCCACCGAGAGCGACTCGGCAGGCTCCACAAGCGGCGGCAACGACATAGGCACATTCTCGCTCGCCGCGGTAGGGAATGCCATGATCTCCAACCCGCTGGGATGCGAGTTGCATCACGGGCTGATCAGCCTTCTTTTGATCATGAATTTATTCCCGGCGCGACACGCCGTTCAGGGGATGACGGGACCACGGTAGAGCGCGGTGTCCTGCGGCGCGGCCGGGTAGGGCCAGGCGTTGGCGGTGCAGTTCTTGAGCCCCTGGGACTGCTGCTGCATCACGGGCGCGAGCTTGCCGGGCTCGGGGCAGGCCTCGTGGCCGTACCCGAGCTGGTGGCCCAGCTCGTGGTTGAGCGCGAAGGCCTGGTAGTCGGGCAGCGGCGCGCCGTAGCCGGGCACGGCCTGCTGCCAGCGGTCGAGGTTGACGATGAGCTGGCCGGGCAGGCGGCACGAGGTGAAGCCCTCGGTGTGCAGGCCGCCCGCCGCGCACAGTTTCTGCGTGGTGCCCGCCGTCGCCAGGAACACGGTGAACTCCGCCGCGGTCTTCTCGGCCACCCGCTGGAAGCGGTGCTTGCCGCCGCCGGTCCAGCCGCGCGGGTCGGCCAGGATCCGCTCGACGTCGGCCGTGAACGCCGTGACGCCGGGCTCGACGCCCTTCTCGACGGCCACCCGGAACTTGCGTACCGTGCCCGCGCCGCCCAGCACCTTGCCGGCGCCGGTGGCATAGCCGAACGTGCCGCTGCCCGCGGGCGCGGGCGTGCCCTGCGCGGGGGGCTGCCCGGACGCGCCGGGCGACACCGACGGTTCGGCCGCGTCCGGCGACCCGGCCGCCGGTGTGGCGGCATCGGGCAGGATCAGGCCGTCGGGGCCGCGAAACAGGTCGATGCCGACCAGCACCACGACGAGGCCCACCAGACCGGCCGCCAGGTACCGGGTGCGACGGCGGCGGGCCTGGACGGCGGCCAGGCGGCGGGACCGGAATCCGGGCTCACCGTCCGCCGGGTCGGCGACGTCCGCGTCGCGCTGCTCGAAGAGTTCCCGCTCGTCGCGCATCAGGCCACCGGGGGCCCGGTGTAGCGCTTGCCGTCGACGTACGGCCACGAGTTGGCGGTGCAGCCCTTGAGGCCGTACGTCTGCTGCTGCATGACCGGCGCGGGCTTGCCCTTGCCGGGGCAGGCCTCGTGGAAGCGGCCGAGTTCGTGGCCCACCTCGTGATTGATCACGTACTGCCGGTAGGTGTGCAGGTCGATCTTGCCGTTGACGTAGTCGGGCACCGACATGCGCCAGCGGTTGAGGTTGATGACGACCCGGCCGGGCAGGCGGCACGAGGTGTACGACACGCCGTCGAGCCGGGTGTCCATGCCACCGGCCCCGCACAGTCTGCGGGTCGTCTCACCGGTCGCCAGATAGATCGTGAACTGGTACGCCGACCCGGACGGCACCCGCTGCAACCGGTACTGCCGACCCGCGATCCAGCTCCGCTCGTCGCCCAGCGTCTCGTCCACCAGGCTGGTGAAGGCGTCGAGCTCCGTGCCGGCGACGTTCTTCTCCGCGGCGACCCGGAAGCGCCTGATCCCACCGGCGGAGCCCAGCACGTCGCCCTGCGTCTTCGCGTACACCCAGGTCCCCGGTCCGGACGCCGGGAACGCTCCGTCCATCTGGTACACGGTCTCCGGTGTCACGCTGGGCGAGGGCAACGCGGCCGGCGACGGCTCGGCCGTGGGTTCGGGGCTGTCGGCCATCGCGGGTGTCGACGCCACCTGCCGGGTCGGCACCACCGCGTCGTGCCCGCCGCGCACCAGGTCGACCCCGACCAGCAGAGCCGCGCCGAGCAGCACGCAGATCGCCGTCGCACGACGGCGGCGCTGCCGGGCACGAGCCCGCGCGAGCCTGCCGGATTCCACTCGCGAGGACCGGGCGGGGGCTTCCCGTTCGGTCCTCGGCGGCGGTGCCAGGGCGGTGCGCATCGCCACAGCCTGCCACATCCCTACGGCAGCAGTGCCGCTAGCCGCCTGTTGACCGCGCTGAGCGTGGCTCGGACGACCGCCCGGCGGGGATCTCCGGAGACCAGCGCCGAGCCCGCCAACTGCTCGACCCAGCCGCCACAGACCAGCAGCACCACCACGACCGCGACCTCACAACTGCCCATCGACACGATCGTCGCCTGCTCGACGAAACACCGCCCGGACTCCCCGGTCGTGGTCCCCTCGCGCAGCAGATCGTCGATCGCCACGGCGGTCGCGGCGGCACACAGGCGCAGCACGTACGCGTCGACGGCCGGTCCGCTGGCCACCCCGACGGCCTGCCGGTCGCCGGTGTTGAGGCGCACCTCCACCGTCGCGTCCAGGCCGAACGTGCTGGTCTGCACGTGCTCGATGATGGCGCGCGGGCCCTGGTCGCGTTCGGTCGGCAGCGGCGGCGGCGACGCCGTGGCGGGCAGCTCGGGTTCGCTGTTCACCGCACGCAGCGCGGCGACCCGGTCCCGCAGTTCGCCGGGCGTACGGCGCGGCACGCTCACCGGGTGGCGGCGGCGCGGCTCGCGCGGCGACTGGTCGGCCAGCGGATCCGGGTGCAGGCCACCGGTCAGCCCCGGCGGCGGGGCCGCGCCCGCACCCGACCGGGGCGCGGGCAGGGTCGCCGTCGGCGGCGGAGTGTCCGACGGCGGCGCGGGCTTGGGCACCAGCGGCCCGGCAGGGGCGGCGTCGATGCCCATCTGCTCCTGCAGCATGCGGGCGACCATCCGGCTGATCGCGGCCGGATCGGCCCCTTCGGCGAGGTCGAGCCGCAGGTGGTGGGCACCGGTGGCGGTGGTGCGCAGGGCCGCGTCCCGGACCCCGGCGACGCCGCGCACGGCGCGCAGCACCGCGTCGACGTCGAAGCCGTCGGGTCTCTCGTCGGTCCCCACGTCGTCGCTGCGGCGCAGGTGGGATGCGATGCGGTCGAGCTGGGGCGTCGCCGCCACGACCGGCTCCGCCTCGACGACCGGATGGATCGCGGGCGGCACGTCGGGCACCGCGGGCACGCGCTGCGGCAGGTGCTCCGCGCCGGTCGCCTCGGCCCCGGACTCGCGGGTGTCGGCCGCGCGGTTCTTGGCAGCGGGCTCGCCCGCCGCCTGCGCGGACCGCGGCGCGATCGGCGGCACTGAGCCGGTCGCGGGCTGCGGAACGTGCGGCTGCGCTGAGCCGGTCGCGGACTGCGGAACATGCGGCAGCCCGGAACCACCGGCGGGCTGCGGAAGGTGCGGCTGCGCTGAACTGCCTGCCGTCTGCGGGAGGTGTGGCTGCGGCGAGGGCGGAAGGTAGGGACGCGGCTGGGACACGAAGGAGGGCTGGCCTGGGAGACCAGACATGCCTTCGCCACGCGCGGCGGCCCGGCCCGGCTCGTGTGTCTGGTCGCCTGCGGCCCGCGGGGCCAGCGGCATGCCGAGCCGGCCGATGGCTCCGGCCGCGTCAGCGGTGTCCGGGGTGACCCGTCCGCCGGGTCGGCCGGGCACGCGACCGCCGTCGCCCTCGCGCCCTGCCCTGATGTCCGCCTCGCTGCCCGCGCGGATGTCGGCGCCGTCCGGCCGGGGGGCGGCGATGCCCTGCTGGCGACCCGCCCCGGTGCCCTGCTCGTGTTTCTGCCGGCCCTCGACGAAGGCCTGCTCGGCGGCGCTCAGCGGATCGGCCAGGGCGTCGTGGCCGCCGCGTTCGGCCGCGCGGGCCATGCCGCGCTGGGCGGCGGCGTAGCCCTCGCGGGCCGCGTCGAGCCGTGCGGCGGCTGCCGCCGCCGGATCGGGCAGCAGCGGGAACTCCCCGGTCCGTACGCGTTCGGAGCCGTCGCCCTCCTGGCCCGGTCCGCGCCGGTCGGCGTCGGCACGGCCTGCCTCCGGTGACGGCACTCCCGCCCGGCCGTTGCCGCGTCCGGACAGCGGCGGCTCGGGGAAGGCCATGCCGAAGCGCGCGCCGAGCGACAGCCGGTCCGCCTCCGCCAGGTCCTCGTCGCCGTCCTCGTCCTCGTCGTCCTCCGTGACCTCGTCGAGGGCACTCCGCACGGGCGGCGGGGGCTTGACCGGGGCGGGTCCGGCCTCGGTGGGCTCGGGGCGCTCAGCGGGAACCGCCCTGGTGGCGGCCTCGGCCATCGCGGCCAGCGGCGCGTCGGCGGGCGGCGCGGCCGGCACCGGCCCGGACAGCTCGGCGGGCAGCGAGGGGCGCAGGCCCGGCGGCGGCACCGGATAACCGCCGGTGGGCATGGTCAACGCGGGGTTGGCCCCGGCGGGCAGCGGCGGCATGACCGGGATCGGGATCACCTCCGGCGGCGCGACCACGGCCGCGGGGCCGGGCTGGTACGGCGTGAAGACCGGGATGCGCCCGGTGTCGTCGTTGGCCAGCGTGGGCGAGCCGTTGACCGGGGTGGGCTCGTCGAACGCGGCGTGGCGGGCGAACTCGGCCGAGGTCTGCGCGAACTCGTCGGCGTACGGGTCCTCGCCGGGGGAGGAGAGTTCCGGCAGGGGACGGTCGAACGGGCGGTGGTGGCCGTTGCGCCCGGACGGGGCGGTGTCCGGCGGCCGCACCAGCGTGGTGGTGACGGGGTCGGCGCCGGTGAGCGCGTCTATGCCACGGCGGTCGGCCACCGTGGCGTGCCACGGGGTCAACGGCTCGAATCCGGGTTCCAACGCTGCCCCCGCGCTCGACCATGCATCCGTACGGTCGGAATCCGCCCAGCTCGCGGGCATATGCCCGTTAGCCGTCGGGTGTCCGACTACGCCGGCTGACCCGTTGGCGGGGTCGTCAGCTCCCGCTGTGTTTCCGGTCTGCCCTGTTACGTCCACCGTGCGCTCCTCCGTCGCCCACGCTGAGGCTACCGTGAACGGCGAATGACGATAAGTTGCAACGACGGGCCAGTTTGCAAGATCCGTCGAAGGATACGTCTGCAGGGTGAGGGAGATTCGATGACCGCGGCCACCAGTGGCGCCAACCCGACCGGCTCGCCAGCCACGGGCCGGCCGACCCGGCTGCCCCGGTCGGCACGCCGCAAGCAGCTGCTCGCCGCTGCTCAGGACGTCTTCGTCGCCCAGGGCTACCACTCCGCGGCCATGGACGACATCGCCGAACGGGCGGGCGTGTCGAAGCCGGTCCTCTACCAGCACTTCCCCGGCAAGCTCGAGCTCTACCTGGCGCTGCTGGACACGCACTGCGACGCGTTCGCCGAGCGCATCCGCTCCGCCATGGCGGCCACCCAGGACAACAAGGAACGGGTCCGCGGGGCGATGCGGGCCTACTTCGACTTCGTGTCGCACGAGAGTGAGGCGTACCGGCTGGTCTTCGAGTCCGACCTGCGCAACGACCCGGCGGTGGCCGAGCGGGTGGACCGGATGGAGCGGCTGTCCGTCGAGGCGATAACCGAGACCATCATGTCGGACACCGGTGTCAGCCGCGCCCGCGCCGAAGTGCTGGCCGCCGGGCTGTGCGGCGCGGCCCAGGTCTCGGCCCGCTGGTGGCTCGCCGGAGGCCGGGTGATCGCCCAGGACGAGGCCGAACAGCTCATCACCACGCTGTCCTGGCGCGGGATCAGCAGCTTCCCGCTGACGGGCACCGAGCACTGATCGGCCGCCGTGCCATCGTCCAGCTGGGACACCGGGGTAATCTCGGTGACGAGCCGAGGAGGTTGTGTGGAGGTCAAGATCGGTGTGCAGTTCGCCCCCCGCGAGTTGGTGGTGGACAGCACGCAGACGCCCGCTGAGGTCGAGCAGATGGTCGCCGACGCGCTCGCGTCGAAGGCCCAGCTGCTGACGCTGGTAGACGAGAAGGGCCGGCGGGTCATCGTCCCGCTGGACAAGCTGGCCTACGTGGAGATCGCCGAGGCGTCGACGCGCAGTGTCGGCTTCTCGGCCCGCTGAGGTAGCGCGCACATAACGCAGGTGAGACGGCACGGCGCTGGTGCGCCGTGCCGTCTGCCGTTCCGCCGCTCGGGCGGCCCGCGAGGTGAGCGGATGCCGGGCGAGCGCCCGGCCGGTAGTCTGCGGGCGTGTCCGCTGACGCCGGAGTGATCGATCTACTGGGCATGCTCGCCTACGGGGAGCTGCTGGCCTTCGACCGCATGGCGGCCGACGCCCGGCTCGCCCCGGACCTGGGCCGCCAGGCCCGGCTGGCCGAGATGGCGGCCTGGGAGATGGCCAACTACCGGCGGCTGGCCAACCGGCTCGCCGCGCTCGGGGCCGATCCCGAGGATGCGATGCTCCCGTTCGTCGCGGCGCTGCGCACGTACCACGACAACACCGAGCCGGGCGACTGGCTGGAGGCGCTGACCAAGGCGTACGTCGGCGAGGGCATCTCCGACGACTTCTTCCGCGAGGTGGCGCAGGTGCTGCCCGCCGGGGTGCTGGCCGACACCGACCGGGCCCTGGTGCTCGACGTGCTGCACGACGACGGTTACGCCGACTTCGCCGCCGGGGAGATCAGCGCGGCCATCGCGGCCGATCCGAAGGTCGCCAACCGGCTGTCGATGTGGGCGCGGCGGCTGACCGGCGAGGCGCTGTCCCAGGCGCAGCTCGTCGCCCAGGAGCGCTCGCCGCTGACGGCGCTGGTGCTGGCGGGCGTGGACGGGGAGTCCGTCGATGTGCTGTTCGGGCGGTTGACGAGCGCGCACACGGCGCGGATGACGGCGGTCGGCCTCAACAACTGACCGTTTTGCGTGGTAAATCCCACTAAGAACCGGGAATTCGACACACACCTGGTGACCAGACGGCCACCGGGCCGTACGATGGCTGTGTTGACATGGGCCCGATGCCCATGTCGTCGCGTGTGCGGCGCCGCGATCCCCAACGATCGCGCCGCGCGATGGGATCAACCTCCTTCATCGCCGCGCCCCGCGCTCGAGACTACATATACGCCCTTCGATGAACCGGGCGTACCGACATCCGCTGGGCAGCCCGCAGGGTCCGCCGTACGCGGATCGCTGAAAGGGCACCCCAGAACCTGATGACAGACAACATCGAAAGCACCACCGAAAGCACTCCCAAGATCATTCTCGCGCCGACGTTCGCCGAGCTCGGCGTGCGTGCCGAGACCGTGGCCGCCCTCGCCGCGATGGGCATCGAGCGCGCCTTCGCCATCCAGGAGTACGCGCTGCCGATCGCGCTGCGCGGCGGCGACATGATCGGCCAGGCGCCCACCGGCACCGGCAAGACCTTCGGCTTCGGCATCCCGCTGATCGACCGCGCGATCGCGCCCGGTGAGGGCGAGTGCAGCGGTCAGCCGCAGGCGCTCGTCGTCGTGCCGACCCGTGAACTCGGCCTGCAGGTCGCCAAGGACCTCGCGGGCGCGGGCAAGTCCCGTGGCGTGCGGGTGCTGGCGCTGTACGGCGGCGTCGCGTACGAGCCGCAGGTCGAGGCGCTGAAGGCCGGCGTCGAGATCGTGGTCAGCACGCCCGGCCGCCTGCTCGACCTGTGCAAGCAGAAGCACCTCAAGCTCGACCAGGTCCGGGCGCTCGTGCTCGACGAGGCCGACCGCATGCTCGACCTGGGTTTCCTCGACGACGTCGAGAAGATCCTCAAGATGCTGCCGACCGACCGGCAGACCATGCTGTTCTCGGCGACCATGCCGGACCCGATCGTCACCCTGTCGCGCAAGTTCCTGCGCACGCCGGTGACGGTGCACGCCGGTCACACCACCGAGCCGGGCGTCAGCCCGCAGACCAAGCAGGTCGTGTACCGCACGCACCAGCTCAACAAGCTGGAGCTGCTGGCCCGCATCCTGCAGGCGCAGGGCCGCGGCCTCACCATGATCTTCACCCGGACCAAGCGCAACGCCGACCGGGTCAGCGAGGACCTCGACTTCCGCGGTTTCGCGGCCGCCGCCGTCCACGGCGACCTGGGCCAGGGCGCGCGTGAGCGGGCGCTGCGCGCGTTCCGGGCGGGCAAGGTCGACGTGCTGGTCGCCACCGACGTGGCCGCCCGCGGCCTGGACGTCTCCGGCGTCACGCACGTCATCAACTACGACTGCCCGGACGACGCGGAGACCTACGTCCACCGCATCGGCCGCACCGGTCGCGCCGGGGCCACCGGTGTCGCGGTGACCTTCGTCGACTGGGAGGACATGCCCCGCTGGCGGATCGTCGACAAGACGCTCGGCCTGGAGCTGACCGGCCCCGACGGCCCGGCCGAGACGTACCACACCTCGCCGTGGGTCTACACCGACCTGGACATCCCCACCGACGTCAGCGGCACCCTGCCCAGCGCCCAGCGCTCCCGGGCCGGGCTGTCCGCCGAGGTCGAGGAGGACCTGGGCGGCCGCTCCCGCGGCAGCCGCGACCGTGGCGGCAAGCGCGGCCCGGCGGCCGAGCAGGCCGCCCCGCCGCGCGAGCGCGCCCCGCGCCGCCGCCGTCGCCTGGAGGGTGACGACGACGCCGCGCCTGTGGCCGAGGCCGGCACTGACGCGCCCGTCGACACCGACGCCGCCGAGGGCGAGGCCCGTCGCGGCCGCCGCCGTCGCGGCCGGGGTGGCGCCGGCACCGGGACGGCCACTGCCGCCTCGGTGACCCACGAGGGCGGGCTCGCCCCGCTGTTCGCCGCTCCCCCGGAGGGCCCCGACGGCCCGGCGGAGCCCGCCGCGGCGGGCGAGGGGGGCGCCACGCGCTCGCGTGCGCGCCGTCGCCGCCGCCGCTCGGGTGGTTCCGGCGGCGCGGCCGAGGGCGCGCTGGAGACCTCGGTCGAGAGCTGACGTACGACACGAAAAGGGACGCTCCTCTGCGGGGGCGTCCCTTTTCGCAGGCCAGGATCAAACGAAAGTTTGAGGTTAGGGTGACCTTACTCGCGTACGGTGCTGCGCATGACCTTCTCCACCCGCCTGCGCGCCGCCACCTGGTCTGACCACAGCTCGGCCGAGCGGACGACGTTCCTGGACGACCTGACCCGAGGGCGGCTGACCGTCGCCGCGCACGCCGCGCTCACCGCGCAGCACTACCTCGTCTACCAGGTGCTGGAGGAGGCCGCCGCGCACTGGAGCGGCGACCCGGTCGCGGGCGGCTTCCACGACGGCGCGCTCACCCGGCTGCCCGCGCTCGCCGAGGACCTCGCCTTCCTGCTCGGACCCGACTGGCGCGACGCGCTCACCCCGGTCGCCGCCACCGCCGAGTACACCGCCCGCCTGCGCGAGATCGCCTTCACCTGGCCCGGCGGCTACGTGGCCCACCACTACAACCGCTACCTGGGCGACCTGTCCGGCGGCCAGTACGTGGCCCGCGCGCTGACCCGCGCCTACGGCCTCAGCGGCGACGGCCTGCGCTTCTACGCCTTCGACGGCATCGCCGACCTGACCGCGTCCAAGGACGCCTACCGCGCCCGTCTCGACGGCGCGCCCTGGTACGCCGTCGAGCAGGACCGGATCATCGACGAGGTCAAGCTCGCCTACCGGCTCAACACCGACCTGTTCGCCGACCTGGGCCGGGTCCACCCGAACCCGTTCCCGCCCGAGGTCGTCGCTCAGATCATGCGGCACATGAACGGCGACCACGCCGCGGACTCCCTGCTGATCTGCCAGGCCGCGCTGCCGGAACCGGCCCGGCCGGACGCCACCGCCGCGGTGATGTCGGGCATGGACCACCGGGGCATCGAGTTCCAGGCCGTCATCAAGGGGGTCGAGACGCCGATCCGGGTGCCCTTCGCCGAGGAGCTGACCGAGCGCGCCCAGGTGCGCGTCGAGGTGACCCGGCTGTACCGGGAGGCATGCGCCCTGCTCGGGCTGCCCGCCCGGTGAGCGCGGGCATGGAACACTGGCCGGTGTGGAGACGGCACACGACGTTCTCATCGCGCTGACCAGGCGCTACGCCTTCGCGGAGGTGGCCGCGCTGGTCGCCCCGGACTCCGGCGTGCTGCCCCGCGCCGGAGGCGGCGCGCTGACCACCGAGTCCGTCGCCCACGTGCAGCAGCTCTGCGCGTTCGGGCAGCGGCTGCTCGACCTCGACGCCGAGGACTTCGGTGAGCTGAACGCCGCCGCCGAGGCCAACACCGAGCACGGCGTCGCCGACCAGGTGCACGGCGACCACGTGCCCGAGCACCTGCGGGAACGGGCGCTGGCCTGCCGCATGCCGCAGGCGCCCAAGGAGGTGCACCGCGGCGCACTGGGCAGCCTGCGGCCCACCTTCCGGCTGCTGCTGGAGGTCATCGACGCGCGCTTCCGGCGCGGGGAGACCACGGCACTGGTCGCCGCGGTGCACATCGCCAGCGAGTACGGCCCGCTGCTGGTCTGGGAGCGGGTGCTCGGGCACGCCGCCGACCCGGTGCGGCTGCCGTCGGCGGTCGGTGGCGACGGCAGCGCGTGGGGCGACTTCGAGGACCGGGACTGCCCGCACACCAAGCCGGAGAAGTCCGCCGCGCGGCGCAGCCTGATCGTGGCCCACGAGAACAACGCCGGCTGGCGAACGTACCTGGACCGCCAGCACTCCAACACCTCGCACGCGCTCTGCGTCTGCGCCACCACCTGCCACCGCCGGTGCACCGTCTACCGGCGGCTCGACGCGCGCCAGGCCGAGGTCGTCACGCACGGCTGCCGCCTGACCGCGGCGCTCAACGAGTCGGCCGTGGTGAAGCTGCGCCACAGCGCGCCGGTCGGCCACGGCTTCGGCGTGCCGTCGCAGCGCGAGCTGCTCGACGCCTGGGGCCGCACCCGCGCCTCGCTGGCCAAGCACGATCCGGCGATCGCCGAGGAGGACGGCTACCCGCTGCCCGGGTTCGCCACCTTCGTCGCGGTGCTCGCGGGCGAGCCCATGCCGCCGGACACGCTGCTCGCCGACACCGCCATCGAGCTCGCCAAAGCCCTCAACCCCTGACGTCCAGCAGGGTCGCCAGGTGGGGCTGGACCTGCCATGCGGACAGCAGCGCGTCGAGTTCGGCGGCCTGCTCGGCGGTCGGGCGGCGGCCGGTGCGGTGGGCGCGGATCATCGCGTTGCGCGGGGTGTGCGCCGAGTCGATGAACTCGACCACCTCCACCGCGTACCCCTGGCCGCGCAGCAGGGCGGCGCGCACCGTGTCGGTGAGCACGTCGGCGAAGCGCTCGCGCAGGATGCCGTGCTCGGTGAGCAGCCCCGCCGCCCCGTGCGGCGGGTGCTTGCGCAGCTGCCGGGACAGGTCCTTGTGGCAGCAGGGCGCGGCCAGGATCCAGCGCGCGTCCCAGGACAGCGCGCGGGCCAGCGCGTCGTCGGTGGCCGTGTCACAGGCGTGCAGCGCCAGCACCACGTCGGCCTGCGGCACCGGCGCGTCGGCGATGGTGCCCGCGATGAAGCTGACATGGTCCTGCCAGCCGAGCCTGCGGGCGAGCGCGGTGTTGCGCTCGCGCTGGTCGTCGCGCACGTCCACGCCGATCAGGCGCACGTCCAGGCCGAGCCCGGACAGGTGGTGGTACGCCGCGAAGGTCAGGTACGCGTTGCCGCAGCCCAGGTCGACCACGTGCAGCGGGCTCGGCAGCTGGGCCGGGTCGGGCAGCGTGGCGTCCAGCGCCCGCAGGAAGGCGTCGACCTGCCGGCGCTTGGCGGCGTCGCCGCCGATCACGGCGTACAGCGGATCACCGGGGTCGATCAGGTGCTCGCGCGGCCGGTCGTGCGCGGTGACGGCGGGCGCGGCCGCCGGGGCCGCCGAGCGGTGCAGCACCGCGCCCTTCTTGGTGGTCTGCAGGCGGACCGTGCCGTGCGCGGTCTCCACGGTCCAGGTGCCGAACGGCTCGGCCAGCAGCTCGTCGACCCGGCCCGCCAGTTCCGCGCCCGGGGCCAGGTTCACCGTGGTGGGGCGCTGCCCGTCCTCGGTGACCAGCTGCACCCGGTCGCCGGCTTTCAGGGTCACCGGGCGCAGCGTGGCGCGGGACACCGACGGGGTCCCGTCCCGCCGCTGCCCGCCCGCCGTCGCGCGGATCAGGTCCGGCGCCAGCAGGAGTTCGCGTACCTCGGCCAGGGCTTCAGGGAGTGCTGCCATACGTCAAGGATGCGCGATGGCGCTCAGAACGCCCCGTTCGGCTCGGTGTAGTAGTCCGGGCGGCTCTCGGCGAAGACGAACAGCGCGACGATCGCCGCGATGAAGAGCAGGCCCAGCGCCGTGGCGATCCAGCCGACGATGATGCCGGTCAGGGCCATGCCGTCGCCGTCCTCGCCGCTCTGGCGGATCTTGCGCCGGGCGACGTGCCCCAGGATCGCGCCGACCGGGCCGAGGATCAGCGCGGGCACCCCGTAGAGGCACACCATCAGCGCGCCCGCCAGCGCCGTCACCATCGCGCCGATGGCCATGCCGTTGGTGCGCCGCTGCAGGTAGACGTACGGGTAGGGCGCGTAGCCGGGCGGCGGGGTGGCGCCGTGGGGGTTCGGCTGCCCGGCGACCTGCGGCCAGCCGCCGGTCGGATACCCGACTGCCTGGTACGGGTGCGGCCACTGGCCGGGTGCAGCGCTCGCCGGACCGGTGGCCGGGCTGCCCGGCGCGGTGACTCCGGTGGCGGGCGCGGCGGACGCCGGTTCGGCAGCGGCCGGAGCGGGATCGGCAGGGCCGAAGGTGAGCGGCGCCGGGGCCGGGAACGCCGGCGGTGGCGGGCCGGAATCCTGGCTCGGGGGTGGCGGCGCGGTGGGGTCGGTCATCGGCCAGGCTCCGTCCGGTGGGGGTCCCGACAGAGTAAGCGGTGCCTCCTACTGGCGTCAGCTCGGACAAACCGGCAGGATCAAGCCATGAACGAGCGGATGGATCTCTTCCGGCTGGACGGCCGGGTCGCACTCGTCACCGGTGCGGGCAGCCCGCACGGCATCGGCTTCGCCACCGCTCGCCAGCTGGCCGCACTCGGCGCGAAGGTCGCCGTGGTCTCCACCACCCGGCGCATCCACGAGCGCGCCGGTGAACTGGGCGTGCTCGGCTTCGTCGCCGACCTGACCCTGGAGGCGGAGGTCGGCGCGATGGCCGACGCGGTCACCGAGCAGCTGGGCGACGTCGACATTTTGGTCAACAACGCCGGTCTGACCAGCCGGGCCAGCCCGGAGGTCATCCGGCCGGTGGCGCAGCTCAGCTACGAGGAGTGGAAGGCTGAGATCGACCGCAACCTGTCCACGGCGTTCCTGTCCAGCCGGGCCTTCCTCGGCGGGATGTCCGAGCGGGGCTGGGGCCGCATCGTGAACCTCGCCGCCACCGCCGGGCCGGTGAACGCGCTGCCCGCCGAGGCGGGCTACGCCGCGGCGAAGGCGGGTGTGCTGGGCCTCACCCGGGCGCTGGCGATGGAGCTGGTCGCCGACGGCATCACCGTCAACGCGGTAGCCCCCGGCACCATCCACACCTCGGCGTCGACGCTGGCCGAGCTCAAACTCGGCTACGACACCCCGATGGGCCGCCCCGGCACCCCCGACGAGGTCGCCGCGACCATCGCCTTCCTCTGCTCCCCCGCCGCGGGCTACATCACCGGCCAGATGCTCGTCATCGACGGCGGCCAGTCGGTCCGCCAGGGCTGACCAGCGCTCTGACACAAAAGGAAGGGCACCTTCTGGACGCTCCGCGTCATGGAAGGTGCCCTTCCTCACGTCTGAACGGGGATGACGCGCGGCGAAGGGCTGCCTGGGACGGGCGGTGGCGGGGTGGGCGAGGCGCGGAGTCAGGCGGCGACGGGCTGGGGGTTCATGGCGAGGGCGGCGGCTGCGGGCAGGCTCGGCGCGGACTCGCCGGTGAAGCCGTCGTCGGCGGCGAACTGCAGGTGGTCGGCCAGGTCAGGGGCGGCCAACCGGATCGCCCGGATGCCCAGGGCCTGCGCGCCGGTCAGCTCCCGGGAACCGCCGTCGCCGATGAACGCGCACTCCTCGGGTGTGACGTCCAGCTGGTCGCAGGCGGCCAGGTAGATCCTCGGGTCGGGCTTGCTGCAGCCGGTCTGCACCGAGAAGACCTTCGCGTGGAGCAGGCGGTTCACCGGCAACCCGCGCATGATCTCGGGCAGTTCCCAGGCGCAGTCGCTGACCACGGCCAGCCGTACGCCCGCGCGGCGGAGCCGCCACAGCGTGGGCACCGCCTCGGGCCGCAGGCGCGTGTCGGCGCGCACGGCCATCAGCCGGGCGGCCTGGGCCGCGCGCAGCCGCGCGGGCGTGACGCGTACGCCCAGCTCGGCGGCGACCCAGCGCATGGTGTCCAGGGCGTCGCCGTACGCGCCCCGGCAGCGGGGGTAGAAGGATGTGTTCAGCACCGCGAAGTACGCGGCGGGATCGCAGCCGAGCAGGCGGGGGGCCAGTTCGTGGGCCGGTCCGCGGGTGCACGCCGAGGTCAGCGTGCCGTAGAAGTCGAACAGGATCGCGCGCGGCATTACGCCGGATAACGAAGGTTCTGCATCCATTCGAGCGAGCGTAATCAGCGGCTCACCCGAAGTACATCGGATGATCGCTCACAGTATGCGCAAGAACGCGGCGCGTAGATGTCGATGTGCCGACAACCCGCTCACCAGCGCCTGGCAGGATCGGGCCTCATGCGATCCCGGCTCGACCCGCTCACCATCGCCGCGATCACCGTCGCGATCATCGCGGTGTCGTCGTCGGGGCCCCTGATCGCGTACGCCGCCGCTCCGGCCCTGGCCATCGCTTTCTGGCGCAACGCCCTCGCGGTCGGCGTGCTCGCCCCGGTCACCCTCACCCGCCGCCGCGCCGAGCTGCGCGGCCTGCGCACCGACCACGCCTGGCGGTGGAGCGTGCTGGCCGGGCTCGCGCTGGCCGGGCACTTCGCCACCTGGGTGCCCAGCGTCAAGATGACCACCGTCGCCACCGCGACCGCACTGGTCGCCACGCAGCCGGTCTGGGCCGGGCTGATCGCACTCTGGCAGGGCAGGCGGCTGGGCCGGTGGACCTGGATCGGCATCGGCACGGCCGTGGTGGGCGCGGCCATCGCCACCGGCGCGGACTTCACCCGAGGGGGTACGGCGTTCGTCGGCGACCTGCTCGCCGTGGCCGGAGGCCTGCTCGCGGCGGTCTACACGTCGCTCGGCGAGAAGGCGCGCAGCCGGACCTCGACCACGACGTACACCACGGTCTGCTACTCGGTGTGCGCCGTCGTGCTGCTGGCGGTGTGCCTGCTGTTCGGCGTGGAGCTGACCGGCTTCGACGACCGCACCTGGCTCGCCATCATCGCGCTGACCGCCGGAGCCCAGCTGCTCGGCCACTCGATGTTCAACTACGCCCTGCACAAGGTCTCGGCCACCACGATCAGCGTGCTGATCCTGCTGGAGGTGCCCGGAGCCGCCGTCCTCGGCTGGCTCTGGCTCGGCCAGACCCCGCCCACCGCCGCCTGGCCCGGCATCGCCCTGCTCATGGCCGGCGTCGCCGCCGTCATCCTCGGCGCCCGCCGCCCCGCCGCCCTGCCCACCCCCGACCCCGTCGACATCGACCTCTCCACCGGCGACCGCTGACAGCACGCGCTCCACACGCGGGCTCGCCGACCAGCAGCTCACCCGGGGACGCCCTCAACACGACCAGCAGCGCACCCACGGCACGCCGTCAACACGGTGCGCTCGCGCCACGTCCAGCGATGGGAAGGTGCCCTTCCTTCGGTGGGCGGGTGAGCAGTGTTCGGGGTGGGAGGATGGGCGGCATGACGCATCCGTTGGTGGAGGAGGCCGCTAAGAAGGCGGCTGTCGCGTGGGTGTCGGTGGGTGGCGGGCTCGCCCGGGCGGTGTGGTGTCTGCCGCAGGACGGGCGGCTGCACGTGGTGGTCGGGCCGGGTGAGCAGGAGCTGCCGGGGCTGGCGGAGGCCGCGGCGGCGACGGTGACGCTGCGCGGCGACCACGGCGGGGCGGTGGTGACCTATCCGGCGCGGGTGGAGCGGATCGCGCCGGGCGGCGAGGCCTGGGCGGCGGTCGCGGTGACGCTGGCGGGCAAGCGGCTCAACTCACCGGGCACGGCCGAGGCGCTGGCCGAGCGCTGGGGCCGCGAATGCGCCCTGGTGGCCCTGGTTCCCGACGGCGATCCGGTGCCCGCGGGCGACGACTCCGGACGCGCCGAGCCGCGGCCGAGCCCGGCGGCCAACGCCACCCGCAAGCCGTTCCGGCTGCACCGGGTCCGCCGCCGATAACACCCAACCGATGTGAGAAATACGCATACCATGCCAATATGGCCACGCTGACCAGGGTCTTCGTCGCCCGGCTCGCGGGCCTGCCCGTCTTCGACCCGAACGGCGACCAGGTGGGCCGGGTGCGTGACGCCGTCGCCCGGCTGCGCGCCGACGGGCCGCCGTCGGTCGTCGGCCTGATCGCGGAGATGCCGCTGCGGCGGCAGATCTTCCTGCCGATCGCCCGGATCACCTCGATCGACGCCGACAGCGTGGTGCTCGGCTCCGGCACCATCAACCTGCGCCGCTTCCAGAAGGGCCCGGCCGAGCTGAACGTGCTCGCCGACCTGCTGGACCGGCGCATCACCACCCCGAACGGCACCCCCGCCACGGTCGTGGACGTCGCCATGGAGTCCGACCGGGCCGGGCAGTGGAACCTCGGGCGGGTCGCCGTACGCGACGTCACCAGCCGGTTGAGTCGGCGCGGGCAGCTGCACCAGTTCGAGTGGCACGAGCTGACCGGCCTGGTCGACCCCGGCGCGCTGCAGGGCACCGCGTCGCTGCTGTCGGTGCTGGAGAAGATGCGCCCGGCCGACCTCGCCAACGCCCTGCAGGACCTGCCCGACCAGCGCAAACACGCGGTCGCGGCGGCGCTGGACGACGAGCGGCTGGCCGACGTGCTGGAGGAGCTGCCCGAGCACGAGCAGGTCGACATCCTGGCCCGGCTGGACCGCGAACGGGCCGCCGACGTGCTGGAGGAGATGGACGCCGACGACGCCGCCGACCTGCTTGCCGAGCTGCCGCCCACGGAACGGGCGCTGCTGCTGGACCTGATGGAACCGGAGGAGTCGGCCCCGGTCCGGGCCCTGATGCAGTACCGGCCGAACACCGCAGGCGCGATCATGACCAGCGAGCCCGTGATCCTGACCCCGGACGCCACCGTCGCCGACGCGCTGGCCCGCATCCGGGAGAAGTCGCTGTCCCCCGCGCTGGCCGCGCAGGTGTTCGTGTGCCGCGCCCCGATCGACACGCCGACCGGCCGCTACCTGGGCGTGGTGCACTTCCAGCGGCTGCTGCGCGAGCCGCCCGGCGACCTGCTGGGCGGGGTGCTGGAGCGCGACATCACGCCGCTGTCGCCGAGCCTGCCGCTGGCCGACGTCACCCGCCGGATGGCCACGTACAACCTGGTGGCGATCGCGGTGGTGGACTCGGCGGACCGGCTGGTCGGCGCGGTGACCGTGGACGACGTGCTCGACCACCTGCTGCCCCGGGACTGGCGGGAGCAGGAACGCGCCGTGGACAGCGGCTCGTGAGCGACCGCCTGGACCAGCCCCGGGAGCCGCACGTCGTCCGGCTGCCCCGCTGGGACCCCGACGCGTTCGGCAACTTCGCGGAGAAGTTCGCCCGGTTCATGGGCACCGCGAAGTTCCTCGTCTACATGACGGCCTTCGTCATCGTGTGGATCCTGATCAACCTGATCGGCGTCTTCGGGCTGCAGTGGGACCCGTACCCGTTCATCCTGCTCAACCTGTTCTTCAGCACCCAGGCGTCGTACGCCGCGCCGCTGATCCTGCTCGCCCAGAACCGCCAGGCCGACCGCGACCGGCTCACCATCGACGAGGACCGCCGCCGCGCCCAGGCCCAGAAGGCCGACACGGAGTACCTGGCCCGGGAGATCGCCTCGCTGCGGATGGCCCTCAACGACGTGGCGACCCGCGACTACATCCGCTCCGAGCTGGCCAAGCTCGCCGAGGAACTGGACGACGCGGCGGCCCGGCGGCACCAGCAGGAGAAGGCCGACCGCAAGGACAAGAAAAGCCGCGCGTCGCAAGGGGCATGACGCGCGGCCGAACCTCTTTCGATGGTCCCACGACCAGGGGATGCTCCGCTACGGGTCATCAGAATGTTGCGCGTGCCACCCGGCCCTCGCGTCGGCCGGTCATGATCGATGCCGCGGGTAACATGGGCGCATGTCCACCGCTGTGCACGCCGACGACCAGGCTGTCCTGGCCGCACTCGCCTCCGTGAACGACCCGGAGATCAAGCGCCCCATCACCGAACTCGGCATGGTCGAATCGGTGAAGGTCGACGCGGGTGTGGCGTACGTCCGCATCCTGCTCACCGTCGCCGGCTGCCCCCTGAAGGACACCCTGCGCACCGACATCACGGCAGCCGCGATCACCGTCGACGGCGTGACCTCGGTCGAGATCGACTTCGGGGTGATGAGTCCCGACCAGCGCCAGGACCTGCAGAAGCGGCTGCGTGGCAACGCCGCCGCCGAGCCGGTCATCCCGTTCGCGCAGCCCGGCAGCCGCACCCGCGTCTACGCCGTGGCCTCCGGCAAGGGCGGCGTCGGCAAGTCCAGCGTCACCGTCAACCTGGCCGCCGCGCTGGCCGCCCGGGGCCTGTCGGTCGGCGTGGTCGACGCCGACATCTACGGCCACTCGGTGCCCCGCATGCTCGGCGTCGAGGGCCGCCCGACCCAGGTCGAAGACATGATCATGCCGCCGCAGGCGCACGGCGTGAAGGTCATCTCCATCGGTATGTTCACCAGCGGCAACGCCGCCGTCGTCTGGCGCGGGCCGATGCTGCACCGCGCCCTGCAGCAGTTCCTCGCCGACGTGTACTGGGGCGACCTGGACGTGCTGCTGCTCGACCTGCCCCCGGGCACCGGCGACATCGCCATCTCGCTGGCCCAGCTCCTGCCGACCGCCGAGATCCTGGTCGTCACGACCCCGCAGGCCGCGGCCGCCGAGGTCGCCGAGCGCGCGGGCGCGATCTCGATGCAGACCCACCAGCGCCTGGTCGGCGTCATCGAGAACATGTCCTGGCTCGAACTGCCCGACGGCACCCGCATGGAGGTCTTCGGTGCGGGCGGCGGCCAGACCGTCGCCGACTCCCTGACCCGCCTCACCGGCGCGTCGGTCCCCCTCCTCGGCCAGATCCCCCTGGACACCGGCGTACGCGAAGCCGGCGACAACGGCACCCCCGCCGTCCTCGCCACCCCCGGCTCCCCGGCCGGCACCGCCCTCAACGCCATCGCCGACCGCCTGGCCCTGCGCCGCGAATCCCTCGTCGGCAAACCCCTGGGCCTCTCCCCCGCCAAACGCTGACCCACCCCCAGGCCGCCCGCCCCGCACCCACCGGCCCTACGGGCAGCCCCCGCCCTGCGGGCAGCCCTCCCACCTCGCGCAACTCTTAAAGACTTGCGGCCTCAGAGCGCATCTGAGGCCGCAAGTCTTTAAGAGTTGTGTACGCGAGGCCGCGCGGGGCGCGAGGCCGCGCGGGGCGCGAGGCCGCGCGGGGCACTGGGTTGCCGTGGGCGGGGTGGGTCAGGTGGCGTCGTCGAAGCGGGCCGCGATGGGGGCGGCGGGGGTCGAGGACGAGGACGGGGTGGCGGTGGCCATGGCGTTGACGTTGGCCTTGGTCTCGGCGGCCAGCTTGGTGGCGGTGTTCAGCTCGCCGCGCAGGTCGTCGTAGATGCCGGTCAGCGGCTTGCGGAGGGCGGCCTCGTCCTCTTCGCTGAGCAGGTGCTTGCGTACGAACGCCTTGGGGTTCAGGTCTTCGAGCTTGATGTCGGTGCCCAGTTCCTTGCTCAGGTCACCGGTGGCGTTGGTGGCCATGGCGCGCAGTCCGCGCAGCATGCGCATGCCGTCGCTGATCACCTTGGGCAGCCGCTCGCCGAAGATCAACAAAGCCAGCAGCAGGAGCGCAATGAACTCCGGGGTGCCCAGGTTCTCAAACACCGCTACCTCCTGAATGTGTCCGCCGTCGCAAGGGTACGTGCGCGAGGGCCGGACAGGCCACCCCTCAGTCGGCGTCAGCGACGAGTGTCACGGCGGCATCGTGGCTGGTGGAGCCACGTTTGTACGTCACTTCGACCACCGCACCCGGTGCAGCTTTCCGCACAAGTGCGATGAGGTCCGTCGGCTCACTGAGCGGGCGACCGGCGAAACTGGTCACCACGTCACCGGTGCGCATCCCGGCCTCGGCGGCCGGTCCGGTGGCCGTGACCTGGCCCAGCCGTACCCCGCCGGCCGGTCCGCGGAACGACTCCTCCACCTCCGCGCCGATCACCGTACGGTGCGCCCGGCCCGCGGAGATGATCTCCTCGGCGACCCGGCGGGCGTGGTTGATGGGGATGGCGAAGGCCAGGCCGATGTTGCCCGCCGACTCCTCGCTGCCCGCCATCGACTTGATCACGGCGTTGATCCCGACGACCTGACCGGCGGCGTCGACCAGCGGGCCGCCCGAGTTGCCGTGGTTGACCGCGGCGTCGGTCTGGATCGCGGCGTAGTACCTGGTCGCGCCGTTGTCGGCCTCGGTGGCGATGGGCCGGTCCAGCGCGCTGACGATGCCCGCGGTGACGGTGCCGCGCAGCGCCAGCGGCGAGCCGATGGCCACCACCGCGTCGCCGACCGCGACCGCGTCGGAGTCGCCCAGCATCGCCGGGTGCAGTTCGGCGCGCTTGACCTGGAGCACCGCGACGTCCGACTCGGGATCCGAGCCGATCACCTTCGCGGGCGAGCTGGTGCCGTCGTCGAATATGACGCTCACCACTCCGGAGCTGCCGGACACCACGTGGTCATTGGTGATGATGTGGCCGTCGGCGCTGGCCACGAAGCCCGAGCCGAGCGACACGCTGCCGTCCACCGGCACCCGTACGGTCACCACGCTGGGCAGCAGCAGGCTGGCCACGGCGGCCAGCGACTCGGGGGCCCGGTGCGGCGGGGCGGCGGTCGAGCCGAGGATCGAGCGGGCGGCCAGGCGGTCGTCGCTGAACCGCACGCCCATCGCCCCGCCGAGCACCCCGGCGAGTACGCCCGCGAGCACGGCCGCTCCGGCGACTGTCCACAACGTACGACGTCGGGTATGGTCAGGCTCGGCCAACGGCTCCGGCTCGGGTGCGTGCGCGCGCTCGGCGGGTGGCACGAGCGCCACCGGCGAGTGCGGATCGCGCCACGGATCGTTGAGCGCATCAGACCACCAGAACGACGCCGGAGGTGCGACGGCCGGTGGCGTGTGCTGCGCTGCCGTCCCGTCGTCGTCATCCGGCCGGCGAAAACCCCAGCCGTCGGTCACTGACCAGCCCTCCGTCCCCGTTTCCCGGTTTCAGGATGGCATGGTTTCAACGTGAAAAATCACTGTTCACGGAAGGTGCCCCATGACGACGCTGCATCGCCAGCCCGGTAGCGCAGGCGACTTCATCGCGTCGTTCGTCCCCGAAGACGTGATCGCGCAGACGGCCCGCGGACTGGCCGTCGAGGTCGGTCTGCAACCGGTCGCGCCCGCGGTCGGCGCGGCGCTGCGCATGCTCGCCGGAGCCTGCGCCGCGAAGGCGGTCGTCGAGATCGGCACCGGCACCGGGGTCAGCGGCCTGTGGCTGCTGCGCGGCATGCGCCCCGACGGCGTGCTCACCACCATCGACCGGGAGTCCGAACACCAGCGGATGGCCCGGCGGCTGTTCACCGAGGCCGGCTTCTCCGCCTCGCGGGCCCGCGTCATCACCGGCCGCGCGCTGGAGGTGCTGCCCCGGCTCGCCGACGGCGCGTACGACCTGATCTTCGTCGACGCCGACCCCACCGAGTACGCCGCCTTCATGAACGCCGCCGCCCGCCTGCTCCGCCCCGGCGGCCTGGTCGTCCTCCACGGCATCCTGACCAGCGGCCGCGACGTCTTCACCGTCCGCGAACTCGCCTACGCCGTCCGCGACGACGACCTCTGGCAGCCCGCCCTGCTCCCCCTCGGCGAAGGCCTCCTAGCCGCCGTCAAGTCCTGACGCCCCCGCCCTTAAAACAGACGCTGGCCTATCTCATCGAAAAAACGGGGCTCATTTTCGATGAGATAGGCCAGCGTCTATGCAAAAAGCGGGTCAGGAGACCGTTGAGAGCCAGCGGACCAGGGTGCGTACGCCCCAGCCGGTCGCGCCCTTGGTCAGCTCGCCGTCCGGGGCGGCCGACCAGGCCGGCGAGGACATGTCGATGTGCACCCACCGGTCGCGCAGGCTCCCCGCGAACTCCCGCAGGTACAGCGCCGCCGTGATCGTCCCCGGGTTGCCCGCCGCGTTGTCCAGGTCGGCGATGTCCGACGACACGTCCCCGGCGTACTCCTCGGCCAGCGGCAGCCGCCACAGCGGCTCCCCGGCCGCGGCTCCCGCCGCCGTGAACCCGTCGATGAGCGCCTCGTTGCCGCTGAACAGGGCGGCCGTCTTCTTGCCCAGCGCGATCCGGGACGCCCCGGTCAGCGTGGCGAGGTCGATGAGCAGGTCGGGGGCGAGGTTGGCCACCGCGTACGCCATCGCGTCGCCGAGCACGACCCGGCCCTCGGCGTCGGTGCTGCGTACCTCGGAGGTCAGGCCGCCGTAGTGGGTGACCACGTCGCCGGAGCGCCAGGAGCTGCCGGAGACCATGTTCTCGGCCAGCGGGGCGAGCGCGGTGACCCGCACCGGCAGGCCCAGCTCGGCGACGGCCAGCAGGGCGCCGACGACGGCGGCCGCGCCGCCCATGTCCTTGCGCATCAGCTGCATGGCGTCGTTGGGCTTGATGTCGATGCCGCCGGTGTCGTACGTGATGCCCTTGCCGACCAGCACCACGTGCTTGGTCGCGCCCTCGGGGGACCAGGCCAGCTCCAGCAGGCGGGGCTCGTTGACGGACCCGCCGCCGACGGCCACGATGCCGCCGAAGCCCTCGGCCTCCAGCTGCTCGCGCTCGCGCACGGTGACCGTCACGCCGTCCCCGGCCCGCTCGCGCACCTGCTGCACGAACCAGTCGGGTGTCTTGGTCAGCGACGGGGTGTTGGTGAGGTCCCGGGCGAACCGGGTGTGCGCGGCGACGGTGCGGGTCTCGGCGAGCGCGTCCTCGCGCTCGGGGCTGGCCGCGACGGCGATGACGACCTCGGCCAGCTTGAGCGCGGCCTCGGGCTTCTCCTCGCTCACCCGGAACCGGTACGACGCCAGCCAAAGGCCCTCGGCCAGGCCCCGCAGCGCGGCGTCGGTCAGGTCGGCGGGCGCGAGCACGGTGAGGGAGGTCTCCTTGGCGGCGGCACGGGCCAGCGCGGCCCCGGCCGCCCGCCAGCCCGCCTCGTCGCCGGAGCCGATTCCGGCCAGCAGCACCTTCGACGGCTCGCGTAGCGGGCGCGGCAGCGTCTGGACGGCCCCGGCCGAGCCCTTGTGCTCGGTGGCGGCGAGGAACGCCGCCACCTCGGCGGCGGCGTCCGAGGGCAGCACGGCGAGCGGTGTGCCCGCCGCGGACTCGCCCTCGGCGGTGCCCACCGGGCACGCGACGGTTCCGGCGAGTTCCGCCGCGCCGTCCAGTCGAATCGAGATCATCCCTGCCCCTTCACTGGCTGTGCCGCCGACGTCCCACCGGCCGCCGACCGCCTGACCCTACCGCGCCCCCTCCGTCGCCGGCCGCGACGGAGGTGCTGGTCCGCGCCTGCCCGGCAGGGGTCGCCGCCCGCGCGGCACACCGGCTGTAGGACGCGTTCAGGGCTGGTCAGGAGGAGTGGTGCAACGGGGGTGGGACGGCGTCAGACCGCGCGAGCCGCGCGGCACACGTCGCCGAAGGGGTGGGTTGGACGGCCGGGATGGCGCCCGGCCGGTCCCGACGTCAGCCGACGGCCAGTTTGAGGGCCTCGCCGAGAGCGGTGGCCTCGTCTGGTGTCATCTCCACCACAAGCCGCCCGCCGCCTTCCAGCGGCACGCGCATGACGATTCCCCGGCCCTCTTTGGTGACCTCCAGCGGACCGTCGCCCGTCCGCGGCTTCATCGCCGCCATGTGTGTCTCCCCTCAGACTTGCCAGACCTGCACTCGGGTTGAATGCAAGACTTGGCGGGTCTCCCCGCCTGCTCCGCCGGCGAAACCCCGCGGGGACCGCTGCTGCAGCCTGCCCGCGACGCGCCGCCTTCGTACGCCGTCCGGCACCGGCGTGTGGTTGGGTGGGGCCACACGAACGGGTGCCGACCAATGATTTTCCCTGATGGACTCCGCTAAGCCCAAACCGGGCCGGTCACGGTGTGACATCATCTCGCCAGCGCAGTTCACATCTGTCACAATCACCCCTCATGCAGGCTCGTTCCGCACTATTCGACCTCTACGGCGATCACCTGCGACAACGTGGCGGCAGGGCGGCCATCGCGGCCCTCATCCGGCTGCTCGCACCGCTGGGCATCGCCGCACCGGCGGTACGTACCGCGGTGTCCCGCATGGTGCGACAAGGCTGGCTCGCGCCGGTGCGACTGCCCGCCGGACCGGGCTACCAGCTCACCCCGCGCGCGGTACGCCGTCTCGACGAGGCCGCTGCCCGCATCTACCGGACCGGCCGCAGCTCCTGGGACGGGCACTTCGACCTGCTGGTGATCTCCGCCCCCGAGGTCCGCACCGAGCGCGACCGGATCGCCGCCGAGCTGGCGTTCCTCGGCTACGGGCGGCTGGAGACCGGGGTCTGGCTCGCCGCCCGCCCCGCGGGCGAGGTCGACGGGCTGCTGGCCGACGCCGGGGTGCGCTTCGAGCGGTTCTCCGCCGCGCACACCGGCGGGGAGCACGGCGCCCGAGAGCTGATCATGAGAGCGTGGAACGTGCCGGCCGTGGGCGCCTCGTACGCCGGGTTCGTGGCGCAGCTCACGCCGGTGGTCGGCGCGATCACGCGGCTGACCGACGACCGCACCGCGTACGCAGCCCGGTGCGCCCTGGTCCACGCCTGGCGCGCGTTCCTGTTCCGCGACCCGCAACTGCCCGCCTCGCTGCTGCCGCCGGACTGGCCGGGCACCGCCGCGGCCGCCTTCTTCGACCGGCAGGCCGCCCGGCTGCGGCCCGCCGCCGACCGTTTCGTCGACCACTGTCTCAGGGAGAGCTGATGTCCGCACCGCTGCTCGTCGACCGCGCCGAGGGCGTCGTCACCGTCACCATGAACCGCCCCGACTCGCTCAACTCGCTCGACGTCGCGCTCAAGGTGGCGCTGCGGGAGACGTTCGAGGAGCTGGCCGCCGACCCGGCGTGCCGCGCGGTGGTGCTGGCGGGCGCGGGCCGGGCCTTCTGCGTCGGGCAGGACCTGCGCGAGCACATGGCCACCATGGGCGGCAAGGCCCCGCTCGACACCGTCGAGCAGCACTACAACCCGATGGCGCTGGCCCTGGCCGAGCTTCACAAGCCGGTGGTCGCGGCGGTACGCGGCCCGGCGGCGGGTGCGGGCGCGGGTCTGGCCTTCCTCGCCGACCTGCGCATCGGCGGCCCGTCGACGTCGTACCTGATGGCCTTCGCCCGGGTCGGTCTGGCCGCCGACACCGCCGTGTCCTGGACGCTGCCCCGCTTCGTCGGCGCGGCCAAGGCCGCCGAGCTGCTGCTGCTGGCCGAGCCGGTGAAGGCCGACGAGGCGGCCCGGCTCGGGCTGCTGACGCGGCTGACCGACGACGACGAGCAGGTGCTGCCGGTCGCGCAGGAGCTGGCGGCGCGGCTGGCGGCCGGGCCGACGGTGGCGTACGGGCAGATCAAGCGCGAGCTGCTGCACGGCGCGACCGGCACGCTGGCCGACGCGCTGCTGGTCGAGCTGGCCGCGCAGCAGCTGTCCGGCGCGACCGCCGACCACCGCGAGTCCACCGAGGCGTTCGTCGCCAAGCGCAAGCCGCTGTTCGAGGGCCGCTAGTCCTCTTCGGGGTCGAGGGGGGCGACGCCGTCGGTGACGTACGCCGTCATCGTCAGCTCGTCCCCCGCCGGGGACACGTACGCGGGCAGCTCGTCGGGGCCGAGTTCGGTGACGTAGCGCCAGTACTCGCGGACCGCCTCCTCGGCCGAGTCCGCCTCGATCGGCAACGCCACACTGACCAGCCACTCCCTGCTCACACCGTCATCCCATCACAGCCGCTTCGCGGCGACGTGGCAGCCCGCCAGGTGGTCGTCGACCATGCCGGTGGCCTGCATCAGCGCGTACGCCGTGGTCGGCCCGACGAAACGCAGCCCGCGCTTCTTGAGATCCTTGGCCATCGCGACGGAGGCGTCCGAGGTGGCGGGCACGTCGGCCCGGCTGGCGGGCCGGGGGCGGCCGGGCTCCGGGGCGTACGACCACAGCAGGTCACTCAGCCCGCCCGGCAGCTCCAGCGCCAGCCGCGCGTTGTGCAGCGTCGCCTCGATCTTGGACCGGTTCCGCACGATCCCGGCGTCGCCCAGCAGCCGCTCGACGTCGGCCAGCCCGAACGCGGCCACGGCCTCCAGCTTGAACCCGGCGAACGCCGTCCGGAACGCGGGCCGCTTGCGCAGGATCGTGATCCAGGACAGCCCGGACTGGAACGCCTCCAGGCTCACCCGCTCGAACAGCGCGTCGTCGCCGCGCAGCGGCGTGCCCCACTCCTCGTCGTGGTAGGCGCGGTACTCCGGCGCGCTCGCCGCCCAGCCGCAGCGTGCCAGCCCGTCGTCGCCGACGATAAGGTCGCTCACCCTCTTGCCCCCTTACTCGAACGCGAATAGCCTTCGGAACTCATGGAGCTGCCGCCATTCCCCAATGTGGTGCTGTACTCGGTGCCGCTGTTCATTCTGCTCATGGTGCTAGAACGCGTGTCCTACTGGTTCCATCCCGATGCTGACGAGGTCGGCTACGGCGGCAAGGACACCGCGACGAGCCTGAGCATGGGCCTGGGCAGCCTCGGCTGGGACGTGCTCTGGGGCATCGGCACCGCCGCCGCCACGAGCGCGATCTACCTGCTCACCCCGCTGCGCATCGACTTCCACTGGTGGGCGCTGCCGCTGTTCCTCATCGCCCAGGACCTCTGCTATTACTGGTCGCACCGCGGCCACCACATGATCCGCCTGCTGTGGGCCTCGCACGTGGTGCACCACTCGTCGCAGACGTTCAACCTGTCCACGGCGCTGCGCCAGTCCTGGACCGGCTTCACCGGTTTCCTGTTCTACCTGCCGCTGGCCGCGGTCGGCGTCAACCCGGCCGTGACCGCGTTCTGCGGCGGCATCAACCTGGTCTACCAGTTCTGGATCCACACCGAGCGCATCGACAAGATGTGGCGGCCGTACGAGTTCGTCTTCAACACCCCGTCCCACCACCGGGTGCACCACGCCTCCCAGGGCGGCTACCTGGACCGTAACTTCGGCGGCATCCTGATCATCTGGGACCGCCTGTTCGGCTCCTTCGCCCCGGAGCTGGAACGCCCCGTCTACGGCCTCACCAAGAACATCACCACCCACAACCCGCTCCGGGTGGCCTACCACGAGTACGCCGCGATCCTCCGTGACCTGCGTACCCGCCGCGTACGCGCCTGGCTCCCGACCCTGCTGCGCGGCCCCGGCTGGTCCCCCACCCCGGCACCCGCCCCGGCCCCGGCCGCCACGGCCAAGCCGGTCGCGGTCGCCGTCGCCGCCGCCGACTGACGAAGATCGCTGTTTGAGGTCAGAAACTGGGGCCACACCGCAGGTTCTGACCTCAAACGGCGATCATGACCCAGCGCGACGGAGCACCGCGCGGCGGCTCACGGCAGGCGGCCGGACTCCACCATCTTCGCGAAGCGCTTCAGGGCCTGTTTGAGGCTGACCTTGGAGCCGGGCCAGAGCAGGGGCCAGGCCAGCCGCCCGGCGACACCGCCGGGCAGGTGGAACCACTCGTGCCAGACGACCTGGGTGCGGTCGCCGCCCATCGGGGTGCACCGCATGACGCCGGGTCCGCGCAGCACCTTGCCCTGGTGGACGACCCGCACCTCGTACGGCGGGTCCACTTTGACCACGCGCATCTCGTCGCGCAGCACGGCCGGACCGGCCACGGTGATCGCCTCGATCACGGTGCCCTCGCCGCCGTCGCCGGAGATCACGCGCACCTTGGTCAGCGGGATCCAGTCGCCCTGCCGCTCCCAGGCCATGAACGCGGCGAACACCCGCTCGGCGGGCGCGGCGACGATGATCGTGGCGGTGACCTCGCCTGCGCCGGGAGTGGTGGGGTCGCTCCCGGTCACCGACGGACCGGCTCGCCGGCCGCCGCCTCGTCCACCTCGGCGTCCACCGGGTCGGTCGCGTGGTCGGCCTCGTCGACCGGCTGCTCGGCAGCCTCGTCGGCGATCGCCTCCGGCTCGGCCGGGTCGGTGTCCTCGGCGGGCACGGTCTTGTCGGCGGACAGCGCCTCGGCGGCCGGGGTCGCGCTGAGCACGCCCAGCGCGCTGGCACGGGCGCGGGCCAGGGTGTCGGCGTCCTCGACGCGTCCCTCGCGCAGCGCGGTGACCTCGGCTTCGAGCACCTGGATCAGCTCGCTCTTGTAGCCGATGTCGTATGCCAGGCGGCGCAGCGTCTGGTCGACCTGCGCCATCCGGTATCCACGCCAGGTCGGGTCGAACGTCACCCGGGACACGTCGCTCTCGACGAGCGGGCGGTCGGCGGGCAGCGGTGTGGCCCGTTCGTCGGGTTCGGCCGGCGCGAGTCCCGGGTCACCCCCGGTGACCAGCGTCATCACCCCGAACACCACGGCGCCCACGGTGAGCGCGACGACGATCAGCAGCAGCAGGTTGCCCATGCCCACGATCGTGGCACGAAGGGCGCTCCAGCGCGACCCTGCCACCCGAGCTGTCCGGCCTGTGGCACGGGAACCGTCCGGCTCATTACCCGGCGGTAGCCGACGGCTGGACGCGGCCGCGTGGTGCCCGGCGCGGGCGTCACAGCCAGCGGAGCGCGTTCTTGCGCCAGGCGTAGAGCAGGCCTAATGCCAGTACGGCGACGAAGACGGCCATCTCGGCGACCACGGCCAGACCCGAGCGGGCATAGACGACCGCCCACGGAAACAGGAACACCGCCTCGACCGCGAACAGCACATAGAGGTACGCGTAGACGTAGTAACGAATCTGCATCTGCGCCCAGCCGCCCTCGACCGGGTCGAGTCCGCACTCGTACGTGTCGAGTTTGCCCTCGGCCGCGTTCGGCCGCGACGGGCGCAGCAGCCGGTTCGCCGTGTACGCCCCTCCGATGATCAGCACACCGACGAGCAGCAGCAGCGCCACCGTCGCGTACGCGTCGAGGTAACCGTTCACGACCGCAGCCTAACGGTTGGCGGGAACGGTGGGGATTCATGCAACCGGATGACGGGCCATCGGGTGTGACACTGCATGACGTTGCCGCTCCCACCCTCGGCGGGACCCGTGCCCCTGTCGGCGCGCGCACCCCGGCCCGCCGTCCGGCGCGCCCTCGACGCCGCCGACTTCGACGCGTTCTACCAGGCGAACTACGCCGGCACCGTGGCCGTCGCGTTCGGCCTGACCGGTGACCGCGAGCAGGCGCGCGACCTCGCCCAGGAGGCGTACTGCCGGGCGTGGCAGCGCTGGCCGGACATCTCCGGCTACGACAGCCCGGCCGCCTGGGTGTACCGGGTGACCGTCAACCTGGCCCGGTCCCGCTGGCGCAACCTGAGGGTGGCCGCCGCGCACCTGGTGCGCCAGCGCCCCGCCGACGTGCCCGCGGTGGAACCGGAGCACGTGGCGCTGGTGACCGCGCTGCGCGCGCTGCCGATGGACCAGCGCCAGGCGATCGTGCTGCACCACCTCGTGGACCTGCCGGTGACCGAGGTGGCCCGGCAGATGGGCGTGCCGGTCGGCACGGTCAAGTCCTGGCTGCACCGCGGCCGCACGGAGCTCGCGGCGCTGCTCGGCGAGCACTCGGCCGACGGTCGGCCCGTGCCGCCGGGGGACGTGCGGCGGCGCGGCGACCAGCGACGGCTGCGGCGGCAGGCGATGAAGACCATCGCGGCCGCGACCGCGTGCGTGCTGGTGGTGCTGTGTGCGATCCGCGTGCTCCCCGACCGGGACGAGCTTCCGCAACCCGCGCACAGTCCGAGCCCGAGCGTGTCCCGGCCGAGCGGGTCCCTGCCGAGCGGGTCGCCGCCCAGCCCGCCGGCGGTGAGCCCGGTGGCGGCGGACGACCCGATCCGGGACGTGGACTGGCGCACCGCGGTGATCACGGTGCCCGCCGCGCCGCACTGCCCGTCCGGGCGGCTGACCTTCCGGACGGGGCGAGGCCCCACGGATGCGGAGGTCATCACCAGCGGCGGGGCGTACCCGCAGCTCCAGTTGAGCGCCGAGCGGGTCGCGTACGGCGATCTCGCCGGGGACGGCGCGGCCGAGGCGGTGCTGCACGCGGACTGCCTGTCGGGCGCGGAGGACAGCGGGGACGGCTCGTCGCACCTGCTGGTGGTGGCCCGCGAGCAGGGCGGCACGCTGCGGGCGCTCGGCTGGGCGGGTGAGCGCGGCGCGATCTTCACCAGCGTCTGGGTCGCCGAACACGTGCTCAACGCCGAGATGCAGCCCTGGCACGCCGGGCCGCAGGACTACCGCATGGGTATGGCGTACGGCTACCGCTGGACCGGCAAGGAGTTCGCCCGGCAGGACGTGTCCGCCGGATACCCGCCGGTCCTGCCGACGGTCGACGGCCGCCGCCTGGACCTGACCGGCGTGGCGGACCTGCTGCAGTGCGGTGGTCTGCCCGCCCCGGCCGGGCCGGTGCGGCCGGTGTTCGACGCCGACGGCGTCGCCCGCGACGGCGACCGGCAGTGGCGGCTGATTCCCGGAGCGCCGTCCAACGGCCCGTACCTGCCGCTTCTCCTGCCGCAGCGGCGGCCGTACCTGATGCTGTCGGTGCTCTGCGTGCCCGGCGACCCGCAGGACACGACCGCCATGACCGCGCTCGGCGCCAACCTGGTCGTGTTCGATCCCGCCCCGGACGGCTGGCTGGCCGTGGCCAGGGTGCCCACCCCGGCCGGGCACAGCGTGAGCCGGTGGGAGGTCACCGCGGGCGGCCTGCTCGTCGCGACGGATCCGCCAGGTGAGGGGCCCGACGTGGAGAAGACTTACTCCTGGAATGGCACATTGTTCGCCGAATAGGCGATGGGATGCCACTCTGTGGGATGGGGCAGTGATATGCGCGACCCGTCCCACAGCGTGCTGTCGTGTTTATCACGTTCCGCATGGTTTCGCTGGGGGGGCCGTGTCGACGCTATTCCCTACCGCCGACGTAGGCTGACCTTAATCGAGACGTAACAGCACACCACCCCAGCAGGAGGTCGCGTCCAGTGGCCGAACATCGTGAGGGCGCCGGGCAGGCCGGTCAGCTCAGCGAGCACGGGCATCCCGCCAAGGAGATCCATCAGCTCGACCGGGTGGTGATCCGCTTCGCGGGTGACTCCGGCGACGGTATGCAGCTCACCGGCGACAGATTCACGTCGGAGACCGCCCAGCTCGGCAACGACATCTCGACGTTGCCGAACTTCCCGGCGGAGATCCGTGCTCCCGCAGGCACGCTGCCCGGCGTGTCGAGCTTCCAGGTCGCCTTCGCCGACTACGACATCCTCACGCCCGGCGACGCGCCGAACGTGCTGGTGGCGATGAACCCGGCGGCGCTCAAGGCGAACATCGCCGACCTGCCCAAGGGCGGCACGATCATCGTCAACACCGACGAGTTCACCAAGCGCAACCTGGTCAAGGTCGGCTACGACGCCAACCCGCTGGAGGACGACTCCCTCGCGGGCTGGGACGTGCACAAGGTCGGGCTGACCAGCATGACCGTGGGCGCGCTGGCCGAGCACCCGGTGAGCAAGAAGGACGCCGAGCGCGCCAAGAACATGTTCGCGCTGGGCCTGCTGAGCTGGCTCTACTCGCGGCCGCACGAGTCGACGATGAAGTTCCTGGAGAAGAAGTTCGCCGCCCGCCCCGAACTGGTCGCCGCGAACAAGGCCGCGTTCAACGCGGGCTGGAACTTCGGGGAGACCACCGAGGGCTTCGCGGTGCGCTACGAGGTCCCGCCGGCGAAGATGGCCCCGGGCAACTACCGCAACATCACCGGCAACACCGCGCTCGCCCTGGGCCTGGTCGCCGCCGGGGTGAAGGCGCAGCTGCCGGTGCTGCTCGGCGCGTACCCGATCACTCCGGCCTCGGACATCCTGCACGAGCTGAGCAAGCACAAGAAGCTCGGCGTGACCACGGTGCAGGCCGAGGACGAGATCGCCGCGATCGGCGTCGCGCTGGGCGCGGCGTACGGCGGCGCGCTGGCCATCACCACCACCAGCGGTCCCGGTGTGGCGCTCAAGGGCGAGACGATCTCGCTCGCGGTCGCCCTGGAACTGCCCCTGGTGATCGTCGACGTGCAGCGGGCGGGGCCGTCGACCGGTCTGCCGACCAAGACCGAGCAGGCCGACCTGAACATGGCGCTGTTCGGCCGGCACGGCGAGGCTCCCGTCGCGGTGGTGGCCGCGCAGTCCCCGGTGGACTGCTTCCACGCCGCGATCGAGGCCTGCCGGATCGCGCTGAAGTACCGCACGCCGGTCATCCTGCTGTCCGACGGTTACGTCGCCAACGGCTCCGAGCCGTGGCTGCTGCCGGAGATCAGCGAGCTGCCCGACCTGCGGGTCGAGTACGCGACCGGCCCCAACGGCGACGACGGCAAGTTCTACCCGTACCTGCGCGATCCGGAGACGATGGCGCGGCCGTGGGCCGTGCCGGGCACGCCGGGGCTGGAGCACCGCATCGGCGGCCTGGAGAAGGCCGACAAGACCGGTGACATCTCCTACGACCCGGCCAACCACGACTTCATGGTGCGCACCCGGGCCGCCCGCATCGAGGCGATCGACGTGCCGGACATCGCGGTCGAGGACCCGTCCGGCGAGGCGAAGGTGCTGGTGCTGGGCTGGGGCTCGACGTACGGCCCGATCGGGGCGGCGTCGCGGGCCCTGCGCCAGCGCGGGGTGAACGTGGCGCAGGCCCACCTGCGGCACCTGAGCCCGCTGCCGAAGAACCTCGGCGAGGTGCTGGCGGCGTACGACAAGGTGGTCATCCCCGAGATGAACCTGGGCCAGCTCGCCCACGTGATCCGGGCGCGCTACCTGATCGACGTCGTCGGCTACAACCAGGTGCGCGGGCTTCCCTTCACCTCCACCCAGCTGGAGACCATGCTCGAGGAAGTGATCAAGAATGTCTAACGCGGTGCCGGTCCAGCTGTCGGCGAAGGACTTCAAGTCCGACCAGGAGGTGCGCTGGTGCCCGGGCTGCGGTGACTACGCGATCCTGGCCGCGATGCAGACCTTCCTGCCGGAGCTGGGCATCCCTCGCGAGCGCACGGTCTTCGTGTCGGGCATCGGCTGCTCCTCGCGCTTCCCGTACTACCTGAACACGTACGGCATGCACTCGATCCACGGCCGGGCCCCGGCGATCGCCACCGGCCTGTCGGTGTCGCGCCCGGACCTGACCGTGTGGGTGGTGACCGGTGACGGCGACGCGCTGTCCATCGGCGGCAACCACCTGATCCACGCGCTGCGCCGCAACGTCAACATCAAGATCCTGCTGTTCAACAACAAGATCTACGGTCTGACCAAGGGCCAGTACTCGCCGACCAGCGAGATCGGCAAGGTCACCAAGTCGACCCCGACCGGCTCGTCGGACGCACCGTTCAACCCGATCTCGCTGGCGCTGGGCGCGGAGGCCTCCTTCGTCGCCCGCACCATCGACTCCGACCGCAAGCACCTGCAGTCGGTGCTGCGCCAGGCGGCCGAGCACCAGGGTTCGGCGTTCGTGGAGATCTACCAGAACTGCAACATCTTCAACGACGGCGCGTTCGAGGTGCTCAAGGACCCCGAGACGCGTGACGCGTACCTGATCCGGCTGGAGCACGGGCAGCCGATCACGTTCGGCAAGGACGACTCGCACGTGGTGACCCACCCGGCGGGCAGCTTCGGGCTGGCCGTCGGCGAGGCGGGCAAGGTCGACGCGAGCGAGGTGCTCACGCACGATGCGCACGCCGAGGACCCGGCGTACGCGTTCGCGCTGTCCCGGCTGGCCGGGCCGGACCTGCGGCACACCCCGGTGGGCGTGTTCCGCTCGGTGCGTCGCCCGTCCTACGACGAGCTGGTGCGCAACCAGCTCGACGCGGCCAAGGCGAAGGCCGGCGAGCCCGAGGCCGATCTGGCCGCGCTGCTCAACTCCGGCGACACCTGGACGATCCTGTAGCCGACCGCACGACATGAAGCGCCGCCCGCGACCGGAAGGTCGCGGGCGGCGCTGTCGGTGCCGGGGGTCAGGACTTCGGCTCGGTCTTGATCTCCAGCTGACCGCGGTCCGCGGCGAACTTCGCCTTCACGTCGGCGACCTTCTTCTCGAAGTACATGATCGAGCCGACACTGCCGGCGTCGGCCCACGCGCAGACCGCCATGGCCGTGCCGTCCGAGGTCATCCCGGCGCACTTGGCCACACCACCCAGCGGCCCCGCAGGCACGTCCACCCACGGCTCGGTGATCTTCGAGTCGCCGGTCACCGCCTTCATGAACCCGTCCATCTCCGACTTCGGGCTCAGCACCGGCAGCGCGGCGGCGAACGCCATGGCCATGTTCTTCGTCTTCACGTCCCCGTAGAAGGCCGCGACCGAGGCGGTCACCCCGGGCTCATCGGCGATCATCTGGGTGCGCAGCTCCTGGGCGCCCTTCACCAGGTCGGGTGAGGTGCTCTTCTCCCGGCCGCCGAGCTGGGCCGGTTCCTTCACCGTGATCGTCGCGGCCTGGTCGACCGTGTCCTTGACGTCACCGATGGTGTCGCTGAGGAAGTAGTACGCGCCACCGGCGCCGCCGCCGCACACCACCAGCAGCACGACCAGCGTGATCCACAGCCCCTTGCGGGACTTCTTGTACGGCGGGTCGGGATCGTGGCGCCGCTTGCTGCGTGGCTCGTGACCGGCGAACGGGTCGTCGGCTGCGCTCGCGTCGCCCAGGAAGCCGCCCTGCTGCGGGTAGCCGTCCTGGTAGCCGCCCTGACCGGCGGGCCTGCCGTAGGCCGCGGGCTGGCCGTAGGACTGCTGACCGCCCTGCTGGGGGTAACCGCCCTGGGCCGCGTACCCGTCCTGGGCATAACCGCCCTGGTTGCCGTAGCCGCCCTGACCTGCCTGTGCACCGTACCCACCCTGCTGTGGATATCCACCCTGGCCGTAGCCACCCTGCTGTGGGTAACCATCGCCATGCTGTGGGTAACCACCATCCTGGCGACCGTAGCCACCCTGCTGTGGATAACCGCCCTGGGTGCCCTGCGGATCCTGCTGCGAATAGCCCCCTGCCTGCGGATATCCACCCTGCGCGGGGTATCCGGGGCGGCCCGTGCCGGGCTGTCCGCCGCCGTATCCGCCGGATCCGGCGTAGCCGCCGTCCTGTGGATAACCTCCGGCCGGTGGATAACCCGGTTGCTGTGGATAACCGCTGTTCTGCTGGGGATAGCCGTATTGCTGGGGATATGTGCCGTTGGTGCCGGAGGTCGGGGCCGACGCCGGCGGCTGGCCGCGCCCGTCGTCCTCAGCGGGCCGACGCCACGGGTCCGCCGGGTGACCCTCCGGCTCCTCGCGGCGCGAACCGTAGTCGGAGTAGGACATGTCAGCTCCCCACAGGTGTGGCCGGCGACACGCTGTCACCGTCCGCCAGATGGTAGCGGCAGATGAGAAGTCCTCGGGAACCCTGTCCATCGAGACCCTTGCGTTCTTGGCTCGAGAATGAAAGTTTTCTTCGGACTGCACATTGCTACTGGAGGAATTCTCATGCGCATGAGACTGATCGCGGCCGCGTCCGCGACAGCGCTGCTCGGCGCGCTGCTGGTGCCCGGCGGCGCGCAGGCCGATCCGCTGTCCGCAGTGCAAGCGGCCGCACCGGGCGCGGCGGAGTGCACACTCAACCCCGCACAGCCCAAGCGCGAGCTGCGGGCCATGTGGATCGCCAGCGTGGTGAACATCGACTGGCCGAGCGCTCCCGGCAAGGCCGAGGAGGAGCTGAAGGCCGAGTACCGCGGCTGGCTCGACCTCGCCCAGCGGCTCAACCACAACGCGGTCGTGGTGCAGGTCCGGCCCACCGCCGACGCGTTCTGGCCGTCGCCGTACGAGCCCTGGTCGGAGTGGCTGACCGGCAAGCGCGACAACGTCGGGCCGGGCTGGGACCCGCTGGCCTTCCTGGTCGCCGAGTCGCACGCCCGCAACCTGGAGTTCCACGCCTGGTTCAACCCCTACCGCGTCTCCATGCCGACCAGCGCCAGCGGCCTTGGCGCGGGCACCGACGTCAACAACCTCGCCCCCGGCCACCCCGCCCGGACGCACCCCGACTGGGCGCTCGCCTACCCGGTCAACGCGGCGGGCAGCCGCCTCTACTACAACCCGGGCATTCCGGAGGTACGGCAGTACGTGCAGGACGCGATGATGCACGCGGTCGAGAACTACGACATCGACGGCGTGCACTTCGACGACTACTTCTACCCGTACCCGGCGGCCGGTCAGGACTTCCCCGACCAGGCGACCTTCGAGCAGTACGGCGCGGGCTTCGCCAGCAAGGCCGACTGGCGGCGCAACAACATCGACCTGCTGGTGCACGAGATGAGCGGCCGCATCAAGGCCGCCAAGCCGTGGGTCAAGTTCGGGGTCAGCCCGTTCGGCATCTGGCGCAACAAGGCCGCCGACCCGCTGGGCTCGGAGACCAACGGCACCCAGTCCTACGACGCCAACTTCGCCGACACCCGCAAGTGGGTCAAGGAGGGCTGGCTGGACTACATCGTCCCGCAGATCTACTGGAACATCGGGCTGGCCGTGGCCGACTACGCCAAGCTCGTCCCGTGGTGGTCCGAGGTGGTCGCGGGCACCAACACGCAGCTCTACATCGGCCAGGCCGACTACAAGATCGCGACCGCCGGCCAGCCCGCGGCGTGGTTCGACCCGGCTGAGATGAGCAAGCACCTCACCTTCAACCGCGACTACAACGTGTCCGGCAACGTGCACTTCAGCGCGGTGCAGGTGCGGGCCAACCGGATCGGGGCCACCGACCTGTACGCGGCCGACCACTACAGCAAGCCGGCCCTGGTGCCCACCATGACGCACCTGCCCAGCAAGCCGCTGCTGTTCCCGGTCGTCACCAAGGCCGACCGGAGCGAGGCCGGAGTCGCCCTGAAGTGGCAGCCGCTGGCCGACGGGGCAGGCCCCTTCGGCACCGCGACGTCGTACGCCGTCTACCGGCTCGACGGCCTGCGGCTGCTGCCGGGCGCCTGCGACCTGGCCGACGCCTCGCACCTGGTCGCCACGACCCGGGGCACGTCGTTCACGGACACCACCGCCGTGCCCGGCCAGCGCTACACCTACTTCGTCACCTCGCTGGACCGGCTCTACAACGAGAGCCTGCCCAGCCCGGCCCGCTTCGTCCCCTGATCCAGGGGTGAGCACGCACCCCTTCGCGTGCTGGTGAGAGGGCGCCCGCCGAGACCCGGCGGGCGCCCTCTCCGTACGCCGTCAGAGGTGCACGGCCGGATCCACGCCGACGGACTGCCACAGGTCGGTCCACGGCAGGGCGTGCCTCTCCGGGTGCCCCACGAAGAACAGGGTCCCGTCCGGCTTCACCACCTGCACCGCCGACTCGTTCGCCAGCACGGTCACGCCCGGGGTTCTCGACAGTCCCGTGCCACCGCCGGGCACCTTGCCCACCAGGCCGGGCACCAGCTCCGGCTCCCCGGCGGGATCGTCCTGCGGCATCGCCCCCACATGGATGCGCACCGCGCTGGTGACACCTCCGATGGTGAGCTGCCCGATCCAGTCGAAGTTCTCCAGGCGCAGCCGGTGCAGCGGGGAGTCGTCCGGGCAGGCGGCGTCGAAGGTGGCGGCGTCGTAGGGGGCCAGCCGCGCGGGCGGTGTCGCCCCCGGGCTGCACACGTGCATCTGCCGCCGCAGGGTCGCCAGGCCGGCCACTCCCGGCGCCTCGCGGGCTATCGCCGCCTTGACGGCCGCCAGCAGCCGCTGCGCCCTCTCGTCCGGCGTCTCGGGGGCCGCATGCGCGGAGACGGCGGCTGAGGCCGCCGCCGGGGGCCGCGGCGGGCGCACCGGCGGCCCGAGCACGCTGACCGCCGACAGCGCCGCGGCCACGGTCAGCGCCAGGCCGCCGGAGGCCGCGGCGATCCGGCGGCCCCGCTGGGCGCGCCTGCCCCGCTTGACCAGGTCGTCGATGTCCATCGTGGTACGCGGGGCGGTGCCCACGTACTCGTCCAGGCATTCTCGGTAGTCGTTCATAGCCGTCCCTCCGCATGCGCGTCGACTGCCAGGCCGCGCAGGGTCTCCAGCCCCCGAGCCGACTGGCTCTTCACGGTTCCCTCGGAGATGCCGAGCAGGTGCGCGGTCTGCTCGACCGACAGGTCGCAGTAGTAGCGCAGCACCACCACTGCCCGCTGGCGCGGGCCCAGCGAGCGCAGCAGTCGGCCGATGCCGCTGCGGTCACCCGGCTCGACGGGTGGGGCCTGGGCCTCGGGCGGCTCCGCTTGCGGCCATTCGCGCCGCCACGGCCGCCTACGCTCGTCCAGCCAGGCGTTGGTCAGCATCCCGCGCACGTAGGCGTCGACGTTGTCCGCACCGCGCGCCCGCGACCAGGAGCGGTACAGCTTCAACAGCACCGTCGACACCAGATCATCAGCGGCATGCCAGTCGTGGCACAGCAGGAACGCGGTGCGCCGCAGGCTCTCCATCCGCGCCGCCACGTACTCCCGATACTCGGGCTCGTCCTCGCGCCTCACGTCGTCTCCTCCGATCGTCTCCGCGCAGGGGACGTAAGCGGCTTCCAGCGGGGTTGCACATCTATGCAGCGACGGAAAAATCAACACTTCCGAAACATCCGCGCAACGGCTACATTCAGCTCCACCGATGCTCAACCACGCATCGGCCGATCGGCTCGTTGAACCCCTGACGAACCCTATTCGCCGAGGTGAAGCCATGTCCCGTCTGCGCCTGCTGCTCGCCCCCGCGGCCGCGATGATCGCCGTTCTCGCGATCGCCGCCCCGGCCCAGGCGGTGACCCCCGCCGAGAAGCTGTCCGTCATGTCGAGCTGGTCGCAGACCAGCGTCAACAGCTACAACGCGTGGAACAGCGCGCGGCAGAACCAGGGCGCATGGTCGGCGTACGCGTTCGACTGGAGCACCGACTACTGCTCCACCAGCCCGGACAACCCGCTCGGCTTCGACTTCAAGCTGTCCTGCCACCGGCACGACTTCAACTACCGCAACTACAAGGCGATGGGGCAGTTCTCCGCGAACAAGTCCCGCCTGGACAGCGCCTTCTACGAGGACCTCAAGCGCAAGTGCGCGACGTACAACGCCGTCGTGCGCCCCGCCTGCACGAGCCTCGCCTGGACCTACTACCAGGCCGTCAAGGCCTTCGGCAGCGTCGGCGCGGTCAGCCAGGCCGACATCGCCAAGGCCCAGAAGATCAAGGACGACGCGCTGCGCGCCCACGCCGCCGCGAACGACTGACGACGCCCGCTTCCGCGGTTCCTGCGCAGGCTTCCCGATCCGTCTCCGGGAAGGCTGCGCAGGACTGCGTCAGGGGCCGGTCAGGAGCCGCTGGGCAGCTCGGCGAAGCGGCTGGAGTCCACCGCGAGATCCGGGTGCTCGACCGCCAGCGCCAGCGAGGCCGTCTCGCCCAGCGACAGGGCGGTCCCCCGGGCGTACGCCTCGTCGAAGGCCGCGTCGCCCAGCGCCGCCCGAGCGGCCTGCAACTGCGCGGTCCAGAACGGAGCGAAGATGCCGGGGCCGCAGTGCAGCCGCACCGTCGCCGACTCCGACGCCCCGAACAGCATCGCCGCCGTCACCGCGTCCCCGCCCTGCACACACCGCGCCGCCATCGCCTTCACGGCCACGCAGGCCCGCCCGTGGAAGCCGTACGCCATCCGCGAGCGCAGCGCCACGGTCAGGTGCTCGTGCGCGGCCACCAGGTCACCCCGGCGCAGCGCCACCATGCCGAGCAGCAGGTCCAGGGTGCGCCGCCCGCGCTCGGCCGGGCGCAGCTGCTCCAGCTGGCGGGACGCGGCCAGCAGCGTGGCGGCCTCGTCCAGCGCGCCGCGCAGCCACAGCAGCTCGGCCAGATTGCACACCGCGAACAGCGCGTCCGGCGCGACCTCGTACCGGGTCGCCCAGGCCAGCACCTCCCGGCAGGCCTGCTCGGCATCGTCGGGCTGGCCCGCGTCGCGCAGCGCGCCCGAGCGCCCGGCCAGCACCCGCGCCAGCAGCCCCGGGTCGCCCGCGCGGCGGCCCGCGGTCTCGGCGCGGCGGCTGAACCGCAGCTCCTCGACGAACTCCCCGTCGACGGCGGCATGACCCGAGTGCGCGTGGTAGGCGCGGGCCAGTTCAGCGTCGGGCACCTGCTCGCCGGTCTCGGACAGGCGGGCGTACAGCCGGAACAGCCACAGGCGGCCCTCCCGGGCCAGGCCGCGCTCGCGCCACCACTGGTCCAGCCCGCACGAGATCTGCAGACCGGAGCGGGCGCTGCCGCCCGTGCCGCACCAGCGCAGCGCGGCGCGCAGCTCAGCCGCCAGCGGGTCGATCGAGTACAGCGACAGGGTCACCGGCTGCTCGTCCGGGCCGCGCCCGACCGCGTGCAGCGCGCGCAGCGCCCAGGCCACGTGCCGGTCCCGGGCCGCGGCCTCCTCGCCGTGCGCGGCCAGCTGCCGGGCGGCGTACCCCCGGATCGGGTCCAGCATGCGGTAGGTCGTGCCGTGCGCACCCGGTTCGGCCTGCACCAGCGACTTGTCCACCAGCACGGTGAGCGGGCCGAGCGGGTCGCCGTCCAGCAGCCACTCCACCCCGGCCAGGCTGACCGGACCGGCGAACACCGACAGCCAGCGCAGCAGGTGCGCCGCGTCGTCCGGCAGGGTGCGGTAGGACCAGGTCACCGTGGCCTGCATGGTGGCGTGCCGGGCGTGCGCGCCCGAATGCGGTCCGCCCGCGTCCAGTGCCCGCAGCGGGTCGCTCTCCTCGGCGGTCAGCTCGGCGTGCAGCCGTGCGGCGAGCTCGCCGCCGGACAGCACCCGCAGCCGGGCCGCGGCCAGCTCGATGGCCAGCGGCAGCCCGTCCAGGCGGGCCGCGACGCGGGCCAGGTCGGCGAGTTCGGCGGGTTCGACCGGTCGGCCACCGCGCGCCGCCGCGGTGCGCTCGGCCAGCAGCGTCACCGCGTCGCTGGCAGTACCGCCCGCGCCCGGTGACAGCGACAGCGGGGGGATGCGCCACACCAGCTCGCCCGCGATGCCCAGCGGCTCGCGGCTGGTCGCCAGCACGGTCACCTCGTGCGCCCCCGCCAGTAGCTGGGCCACCAGCGGCGCGACGGTGCCGACCTGCGCCTCGCAGGTGTCCAGCAGCAGCATCAGGCGGCGCGTCGAGGCGTGCTCGACCAGGGTCTCGACGACCGGTCGGCCCGGCTCCGGGCGCAGGCCCAGCACCGTGGCGATGGTGAAGGCCAGCAGGCCCGGATCGGTGACCCCGGCGATGTCGACGTTCCAGATCCCGTCGGGATAGGACTCGATGAGGTCGTGCGCGACGGCCACGGCCAGCCGCGTCTTGCCCGCGCCGCCCGCGCCCACCACCGTCGTCAGCCGGTGCGCCGACAGCAGTTCGGCGAGCTCGGCCCGCTCCGGGTGACGGCCGACGAAGGAGGTCAGCGGGCTGGGCAGGTTGTGCGGGGCGGTGCGGTCGGTGCGCGGGCGCGGGAAGTGCTGCTCCAGTTCCGGGGCGACCAGCTGGAACAGGCGCTCGCGGCCGTCGAAGCCGCGCAGCCGGTGCAGGCCGAGGTCCAGCAGCCAGGCCTGGTCCGGCAGCCGTGCGGCGGCCTCGGCCGTCGACGCGGACAGCAGGATCTGCCCGCCGTGCGCCGCCGCGGCGACCCGCGCGGCCCGGTGCACCTCGGCGCTGGCGTACTCGCCGCCGTGCGGCTGCGCGATTCCGGTGTGGAGGCCCATCCGCACCCTGGGCTGCGCCTGCGGATCGGCCCACGGGTGCGCCTCCAGTGCGCGCTGTGCGCAGGCGCACGCCTCGACCGCGGTCGAGGCGTCGGCGAAGGCGAAGAAGTAGGAGTCGCCCTCGGTGAACAGTTCCACGCCACCGGCCGCCGCCAGCGCAGCACGAAGCACCCGCCGGTGCTCGTGGAGCACCGGCCGGTAGCCGTCGCCGAGCATCTGGGCCAGTCGGGTCGAGCCCTCGATGTCGGTGAACAGGAACGTCACCTGCCCACGCGGCAGGTGTATACGCTGCGGCACGCGCGGATAACCTCCGCCCCCCTGGAAGTCGCGGTTCATGCTGCCGTACCCCCACCTGCACAGGACATCGTGAGAACGGGTTGATCGAGCCATCCGAGGTGTCACCACCCGCGACGATGACCGCGATCGCTGCCGTGTCGAGCTGCCAACCGTCGTAACGAGGACACCGCAGGGCGGATGTGGGCCGTCAGGTCACAACCGGATCATCCAAGCCGTCTCGACGGACAGCACGTGCGCACGACAATGCGGCGCGGGCGAGGCATACTCGAACGCGTGCGGGACGGGGAGGACACCACGGAAGCGGCGGCGCGGGCTGAGACGCCGGCCGACGGCGATGCTGCGCGCGCGACGGCGTCGCCAGACGCCGAAACCGTTGCCGCGACAGCGGATGAGGCCGACGGCGACGCCGTGACCAGGCCGCAGGCCGCTCCAGCCGCCGAGGCCGCGCCCGGGACCGCCGCCGTGCCGGAGCCGGCGGCCACGTCGGACACCGCGCCCGAAGGCAGGACCGCGCCCACGATCTCGGTCGGGGCGGCGATGGTGCAGTTGCGGACCGCGACGATGGACGCGGGCCGCGTGATCTGGCAGCAGTCGCGACGCCCCGTGGGCAGGCTCACCACCATCGGCGCGACCCTGGCGCTGCTGGTCACCGCGGCGGGCGTGTCCGGCGCGCTGCTGATCCCCTCGCTGGGCGGGGCCGAGGCCGCGGTCGCGCCGACGCCGACGCCCTCGGTGACGGCCGAGGCGCCGCCGACCACCGCGCCGAGTCCCAGCGCCGAGCCGACGCCCCCGGCCACCGCCTCGCCGACCCCGGCCGCCCGGCCCGCCGCCGTGTTCCACCGCTGGGCTGAGGCCACCTCGCCCAAGGTGGACGTGCCGGTGACGGCCCTGGAGGCCTACGCGTACGCCGAATGGGTGGTGACGTCGACCCGCCCGTCGTGCAAGCTGCGGTGGACCACCCTCGCCGCGATCGGCAAGATCGAGTCCGATCACGGCCGCGCCAAGGGCGCGAAGCTCGGCGACGACGCCAAGTCGATGCCGCCGATCGTCGGGCCCGCCCTGGACGGCACCAAGAACACCAAGAAGATCAACGACACCGACGCGGGCACCCTCGACTTCGACAAGAAGTGGGACCACGCGGTCGGCCCCATGCAGTTCATCCCGGCGACGTGGCTGACCTACGCGGTGGACGCCGACAACGACCAGCTCGTCGACCCGCACGACCTCGACGACGCGGCCCTGGCGGCGGCGTACTACCTGTGCGCGCCGGGCAAGGACCTGACCGTCGTGGCCAACTGGAAATCGGTGGTGCTGTCGTACAACAACGTAGGGGTGTACCTGCAGAAGGTGTTCGACACCGCGCAGGCGTACGGTCGTAGCAGTCAGACCTGATCAACCGGACGTCTCGCACAGTTCAGCGAAACGGCCCATAACACTACCGTCCGCCACTACCTTCATCGTTGATCGCCACTCAGCGTAATGGTTTGCATACGATGACAGGTGGGACCCTTCCGTTTCGGGGGCGCAGTGTGCAAGCTGGACAAGTGAAGGTGCGCGAATGGGATCCCCGTACCGCCGCCGCCACTGAGATCACCTCTCTGGTCGCACTCCTCAACGAGGTGTCCGCGGTCGACCTACCTGATGATCCGCTGTGGCAAGACGGCAGGATGCGCGACTACCTGGCGGTCACCATGCCCGGTGAACGCAAGATGATGTGGCTCGTCGAAGAGAACGAGGGCGATGCCGCACGCGGCGTCGCGCCGCTGGGCGCCGGGAGCATCATCCTGCTGGGCGACATCGGCGTCATCGAGATCCTGGTCCACCCCAAGGCGCGCCGCCTGCGCATCGGCCGCGCGCTGCTGACCGAGCAGGTGCGGGTCGCCCTGCGCAAGGGCTTCACCACGCTGGGCGTCGAGGTCGCCGGCGCCACCACCGCCATGGACTTCTACCGGGCGTACGGCTTCACCCTGGCGTTCACCGAGATCCGCAGCGTGCTGCGGCTGGACACGGTCGACTGGTTCTCCCTCGGCGACCTCGCCGCCGGGGTCGGCGCCGGATACCAGATCGAGTTCTACGCCGACGGGCCGCCCGAGCACCTGATCACGCCGTACGCGGCCGCCAAGGCCGAGGTGCGCGACGACTACGACCTCGGCGACCTGGACCTGCGCCCGAGCTCCTACGAGCCGGAGCGCCTGCTCGCCAGCCTGCGCACACTGGCCGCCCGGGGCCTGCAGCTCTACATCGTGGTCGCCGTCCAGGAGAAGACCGGTGAGGTCGCCGGGCTAACCGAGGTCGTCGTCCCGGCCCAGCGCCCCGGCCGCGCCGACCAGTACGACACCGTCGTCGTGCCCCGCCACCGCGGCTACGGCGTAGGCCGTGCGATCAAGGCCCGGATGCTGTTCGAGCTGCGCTCGGCCGAACCGAACCTGACCGAGGTGCAGACCTGGAACGCCGCGGTCAACGAACCCCTCATCAAGGTCAACCAGGAGCTCGGCTTCGTCGCCGACCGCCAGTGGCTGGAGTACGAGGGCGACGTCGTGGAACTGGCCGCCAGCCTCGGCATAAGCTGATCCGATGCCACGCTACGACTTCCGCTGCCGCGCCTGCGGCGACACCTTCGAGGTGAACCGGCCCATGGCCGCGGCGGGCGACCCCGCGCCGTGCCCGTCCGGCCACGACGACACCGTGAAACTGCTGACCACCGTCGGCCTGTCCGGCCGCGGCGACGCCATCCCCGCCCCGTCGGGCGGCGGTGGCGGTGGCTGCTGCGGCGGCGGCTGCTGCAGCTGACCCGCCGAACCCCGGCTCCGGCCTTCAACCGCGAAAGATCGCTGTTTCGGGTCACAAAGTGAGGTCTGACCGCACTTTGTGACCCGAAACAGCGATCTTTGCACCAGCGGCGCCCGGCCGCACCCGGCTCAGTAGTCGGCGCGCAGGCGGCGGGCGGCGTCGACGGCCCAGTAGGTCAGGATCAGCTGGGCGCCGGCGCGGCGGATGGAGTGCAGCGTCTCCATCATCACCCGGTCGCGGTCGATCCAGCCGTTGGCGGCGGCCGCCTCGACCATCGCGTACTCGCCGCTGACCTGGTAGGCCGCGACGGGCACGTCGACCATGTCGCGGACCGCGGAGATCACGTCGAGGTACGCCAGGGCGGGCTTGACCATGACGATGTCGGCGCCCTCGGCGACGTCGAGCGCGACCTCGCGCAGCGACTCCCGCAGGTTCGCCGGGTCCTGCTGGTAGGTGCGCCGGTCGCCGTCCAGCGACGACTCGACCGCGTCGCGGAACGGGCCGTAGAAGGCGGAGGCGTACTTGGCCGCGTACGCCAGAATGGTCGTGTCGCGGTAACCGGCCTCGTCGAGCGCGCGGCGGACCACGGCGACCTGGCCGTCCATCATCCCGGACGGGCCGACCACGTGCACCCCGGCCGCGGCCTGGGCGACCGCCATGCGGGCGTACGCCGCCAGGGTCGCGTCGTTGTCCACCGAGCCGTCAGGGCGCACCAGGCCGCAGTGGCCGTGCGAGGTGAACTCGTCCAGGCACAGGTCGCTCATCACCACGACGCTGTCGCCGACCTCGGCGACCACGTCGCTGATCGCCACGTTGAGGATGCCGTTCGGGTCGATGCCGCCGAAGCCGGTGGCGTCCTTCTCGGCCGGGATGCCGAACAGCATGATGCCGCCGACCCCGGCCTGGGCCGCCTCGGCGACCGCCTTGCGCAGCGACTCGCGCGAGTGCTGGAGCACGCCGGGCATCGACGCCACGGCGCGGGGCTCGGCGATGCCCTCCTTCACGAACACGGGCAGGATCAGCTCGGCCGGATGCAACCGGGTCTCGCTGACCATCCGCCGCATCGCCGCAGTGGTGCGCAGCCGTCGCGGCCGCACGTTCGGGAAGGACATCACACACTCCCTGGGTGGAAAATCGGCACGTCCTCGCAGCTCAACGATGAAGTTGTGCCGCGAGGACGTGCCGCGTCAGTCTTTCTAGCGGAACCGCAGCGCGGTCGGGCCCTGGACCTTCGAGCCCCGGCGCTGCTTGGCGGGCATCGCGGCGAGCCGCTCGCGCAGCTCGACGGCGTACATCGCGAGCGCCTCGACCAGGTCGGGGACGGACGCGTGCTCGGGCTGCACATCGACGCGCAGACCGAACTCCAGCGCGGTCTCGGCGGTCTTCGGGCCGATCACCGATACGACCGTACGCTGGTGCGGCTTGCCGGCGATACCCACCAGATTGCGCACTGTGGAGCTTGACGTGAACAGGACCGCGTCGAAACCACCCGACTTGATGGCGTTGCGGATCTCCTCCGGCGGCGGCGCGGCGCGCACGGTCCGGTAGGCGGTGACGTCGTCGACCTCCCAGCCGCGCTCGGTGAGCCCGGCGGCCAGCGTCTCGGTCGCGATGTCGGCGCGGGGCAGCAGCACCCGGCCCACCGGGTCGAAGATCTCGTCGTACGGCGCGAACTCGGCGAGCAGGCCCTCGCTGGACTGGTCGCCCGCGGGCACCATCTCGGGCTGGATGCCGAACGCGCGCACGGCCTCGGCGGTCGACTCGCCGATGCAGGCGATCTTGACGCCGCCGAAGTGGCGGGCGTCGAGGCCGTGCTCGGCGAACTTCTCCCACACCGCGCGGACCGCGTTGGCGCTGGTGAAGATGACCCACGCGTACCGGCCGTCGACCAGGCCCTTGATCGCCCGCTCCATCTGGGCCGGGGTCCGGGGCGGCTCGACCGCGATCGTCGGCACCTCGCACGGGATCGCCCCGTACGCCCGCAGCCGCGCGCTCATCACGCCCGCCTGCTCCTTGGTACGCGGCACCAGCACGCGCCAGCCGTACAGCGGCCGCCGCTCCCACCAGCCCAGCTTGTCCAGGTTCTGCACGCCGCCGCCGACGGTCACCACGACCCGGCCGGAGAAGCCGAGGGCCGCGGCGACGAAGCTGTCCACCGACGAGGTCGTCGTGTACTGCGTGTCGCCGGTGCCGTCGCCGGTGATCGCCACCGGCTGGGTGCCGTCGACGCCCGCGGCCAGCAGGCCGTCGCGCACCGAGGCGAGGTCGCCGGCGTCCACGGCCAGCGCGACCGAGCCGTGCCGCACCGCGGCGGCCAGCCCGTCGAAGTCGAGCGTGGTGACGTCGTCGACGTCGGCCGCGGTGCGCACGCCGGTCAGCGGCACACCCGCGTAGGTCGCCACACCGGCGGCCTGGGGCACGCCCGGCACGACGGCGAAGCGCACGTTGGTCCGGGCGACCGCCTGGACCTCCTTGACGACGGCGTCGTGGCCGAACGGGTCACCGGTCACCAGGTGCACCGCGTTGCGGCCGGAGCGTGCCTCGGACAGCAGCACCTTGGCCACGTCCCCGGGCACCCCCTCGGCGGGGCTGTATTCGGTCAGTTCGCCGGTCTCGGCCCGCAGCGTGTCGAGCAGCGCGTCGGGCACGCTGCGGTCGTACACGATGTGGTCGGCTTCGAGCAGCGTGTCGTACGCGCGGCGGGTGAGCAGTCCCGGGTCGCCGGGTCCAGCCCCGACGAACGCGACGTGCCCGGCGGGCTTACGGGTGCGGGTCATTCTGCACTCCCAAGTACATTCTCGGCACCGTCTTCAAGCAGGTCGGCGGCCAGGGCCCGCCCGACCTGCTCGGCGTCGGCGAGCGTTCCGGTGCGCGACAGTCGGAGGGCGAACCGCCCGTCCACGCTGATCACCGCACCGCGCAGGTAGATCTCGTCGTCTTCGGTTGTCTCGGCCAGCGCGGCGACGGGTGCGCTGCACCCTGCCTCCAGCGCGGCAAGCAGCGCCCGCTCGGCGGTGACCGCCGCGCGGGTCGCCCGGTGGTCGAGAGCGGCGAGCGCCTCGACCAGATCGGCATCTGCGGACCGGCACTCGACGGCCAGCGCGCCCTGGGCGGGCGCGGGCAGCATCAGCATCGGGTCCAGGATCTCGGTGACCTCACCGGCGCGGCCCAGCCGGGCCAGTCCGGCGCGGGCCAGCACGACCGCGTCGAGTTCGCCGTCGGCGACCTTGCGCAGCCGGGTGTCCACGTTGCCGCGGATCGGCATGGTGGTGAGGGGCAGGCCCAGCGCGTTGATCTGCGCGATGCGGCGCAGCGCCCCGGTGCCGATGACGGCCCCGGAGGGCAGCTCGGCCAGGGTCAGCCCGTCGCGGGCGATCAGGGCGTCGCGCGGGTCGGCCCGCTCGGGCACGGCCGCGATGGACAGGCCGTCGGCGGGCGCGGTGGGCAGGTCCTTGTACGAGTGCACCGCGAAGTCGATCTCTTTCGCGGACAGCGCGTCGCGCAGCGCGGACACGAACACGCCCACGCCGAGCTGCTGGACGGGCGCGGACGAGCGGTCGCCCGCCGTCGCGATCTCCACGAGCTCGACCCGCAGGCCGGTCGCCGCGGTCACCATGTCCGCCACGGTCTGCGACTGCGCCATCGCGAGGGCGCTGCCTCTCGTACCGAGGCGGAGCACGCCTGTGCTGGTCATCAGGCACCCCCCTTCAAATCTGGCACATCTGCCACCGTGGTGTGGTCCGGCGATCCGGGGATCACCGACAGGTCGAACAGGTCCCGCAGCAGGCTGGCGTACGCCTCCCCGCCGGGCTCGGCGGCCAGCTGGCGCACCCGCACGGTCGGCTGGTGCAGCAGGCGCTGCACGATCCGGTGCACGGTGTGCGCCACATCGGCGCGCTGCTCGTCGGTCAGGTCGGCGCGGCGCTGGGTGAGGCGGCGCAGCTCGGCGCTGACCACGTCCTCGGCCCTGGCCCGCAGCGCGGCGACCGTCGGGGCCACCTCGGCCCCGCGCAGCCAGCTCGCGTACGAGTCGACTTCGCCTGCCACGATCTGCTCCACGGCCGCGACCTCGCGGTCGGCGGACGAGCGGGGGCAGACCGGAGCACCGGCGGTGGCCGGATCCAGCACGGTGCCCAGGCGCGCGACGTCGACGAGCCGCACTCCGGGAAGCTCGGCGACGGCCGGCTCGACGTCGCGCGGCATCGCCAGATCGATGATAGTCAGGATCTTGCCGGACCCCGTGCGCGCCGCACCGACGTTCTCGGTCGTGAGCACGTGTCCGGTCGACGCGGTGGCGGTGATCACGACGTCGGCCTGGGCCAGCAGCTCGGGCAGTCGCTCGATCGGGGCGGCGGTGGCGCCGTACGCGTCGGCCAGCCGCTGGGCCCGGTCCAGGCCGCGGTTGACCACGGTGACCGTGCCCGCGCCGCGCCTGGTCAGCTCGGCGACGCTCAGCGCGCCCATCGCGCCCGCGCCGATGATCAGCCAGCGGTGGCAGTCGGCGGAGTTGGCCACGGCGTGGTCCAGCGCGGCGCTGACCATGCTGCGCGGCGCGTGGTCGATGCCGGTCTCGGCGTGCGCCCGCTTGCCGACCCGCAGCGCCTGCTGCAGCAGCTCGTGCAGCACCTTGCCGGCCGCGTCGGCCTCGGTGGACTGCTGGTAGGCCTCGCGGAGCTGGCCGAGGATCTGCGCCTCACCGGCGACCATCGAGTCGAGCCCGGCGGCGACGCGGAAGACGTGGCGCACCGCGTCCTGGCCGTGGTGCACGTAGAGGGTGTTCGCGAGCTGCTCGGCGGGCACGCCGGACAGCTCGGACAGCACCTCGCCGAGGTGGCTCAGCCCGGCGTGGAACGCGGGCACGGCGGCGTAGACCTCGACCCGGTTGCAGGTGGAGACCACGACCGCCTCGGAGAGCTCGCCGCCGGACAGCAGCCGGGGCAGTGCCTGCGGGCCTTCGACCAGCGACAGCTTCTCCAGCAGCTCGACCGGCGCGGTCCGGTAGGACGCACCGACCACGATGAGGTTCACACGGCCACCTCTCCTAGCGCGGCGACGGGGGCGCCGTTGACGGCCTCCCCGAGGACGCGGGCCACCCGGCCCTGCCCGGCGGCGCGCGCCGGCGGGTTCACCTGCTCGGCGGCGGCATGGCCCGCCGCGGCGGCCCGGCTGCGGGCGGCCGAGTTGGCCTGCTCGGTCCGGGCCGACTTGCGGTGCTCATGGAACGAGAGGATCTGCAGCTCGACAGCGAGATCCACCTTGCGTACGTCGACCTGCTCCGGGAGGTTCAGGACCACCGGGGCGAAGTTCAGGATGCTGGTGACCCCGGCCGCGACGAGCTGGTCGGCGACGGCCTGGGCGGCCCCGGCGGGGGTGGCCAGCACGGCGATGGAGATCGCCTCGGACTTGACCACCTCGGGGATGTCGGCGGTGTGCCGCACCGGGATGCCGTTGATCAGCTCGCCGACCCTGGTGAGGTCGGCGTCGAACAGCGCGGCGATACGGAACCCGCGGCTGGCGAACCCGGCGTACCCGGCCAGCGCGTGGCCGAGGTTACCGACGCCGACCAGGGCGACCGCGCGGCGCATGTTCAGGCCGAGGATGTACTCGATCTGGCCGACCAGGGGCTCGATGTCGTACCCGACGCCACGGGTGCCGTACGAGCCGAGGTGGGAGAGGTCCTTGCGCAGTTTGGCGGAGTTGACCCCGGCGGCCAGCGCCAGGCCCTCACTGGAGACGGTGTCGTGTCCGGTCTCGGCGAGGTGATGCAGGGCACGCAGATACTCGGGCAGTCGGGCCACCGTCGCCTCGGGCAGGTCCGGGAAATCCGGGACCGCTCCTGAAGTGACCGCGCCGACACGGCCGGTGATCCCGGCTTCGTGACCGGTGCGCTGCTGACTCATGAGACTCCGTGCCGAACAAGGCTTAGACCCCAGATCACATGGCCGAACGGCTCTGTGCTAGCGGGGAACGTCGAGGTAACAGACTAAGCGCTTGTGAACAGGTGCACAAATCGCGATCTTGAAAGCGCGCCCATCCGGGATCGCGAATCGGCCAGAATGCCCCCGCGGCATGTGTGCCCCCACTCTGGCCGAACCCCACTCCACCCGTCACGGAGAGTCGCCGTAAAGGCGGTTCGCGGCGGGCGTCCGGATGGGCGCTGCACCGCGATTATGTCGCAACCATGACAAAGGCTCCCAAAACACGCCCACCTGATCAGGCGCGAACATGGGCAAAAGACGCTAATCACTCGAACCGTCGAGGCGGTGACGGTCGGCGCGGCCATCCAGAGACGAACGTCACGCCGCTAGCGCGACCGCCTCCAGGAGCGTGTCCGCGACGGGCACCCCGTACGCGCGCAACTTGGCGGGGTCGGTGAAGCCGCCGGTGTAGAGCACGCAGCGCGCCCCCACGGACGCGGCCGCGTCGGCGTCGTCGATCGAGTCGCCGATCAGCACCACGTCGGCGCCCTCCAGGCGCAGCTCGGCCAGGTGCCGCTTGAGGTGCCCGGCCTTGTGCGCCTGCTCGCCGCCCAGCCGCTCGCGCAGCCCGTCCACCCGGATGAAGTGCGAGGTCAGCTCGTAGCGCGTGACGGTGGGGACCAACTCGTCGTGGAACCACATGGACAGCAGCGACTGCGTCCCGGTCCAGCCGCGCAGCGCGTCCACGGCGCCGACGGCCAGCGCCAGTTCGGCCAGGCCCGTGCGGTACGCGTCGTGGAAGACCCGGTCCAGCTCGACGAACTCGGCCTCGGTCAGCGGGCGGCCCAGCACGGAGCCGTAGTACTCGCTGATCGGGCGGCGGAAGTCGCGGCGGTGCTCGTCTGCGGTCACCTTGATCGACAGGCCGGGCGCGGCCAGCTCGAACGCCACGTTGGTGGCGCTCACGACCAGGTGCAGGTCGTCGACCAGCGTGCCGTTCCAGTCCCAGACGATGTGCTTCGCGCCGCGCTTCATCGCGTCAGATTACCCGCGACACCCCTGCTCAGAGTGCCCGGCCCGGTCGTGGCGAGCGTGTCTCAGCCCTGGCCGAGGTCACGGCGCAGGCGCTGCTCCTCGACGCGCCAGTAGCCGTGCTCCCGGCCATCGAGCATGATCACCGGGATGCGGTCGCCGTAGTCCGCCTCCAGCTCCCGGTCGCCCGAGATGTCGATCTCGGTGTACGGCTCGCCGATGCGCTCCAGCACCGCCACCGCGTCCTCGCACAGGTGGCAGCCGGGCCGGGTGTACAGAGTCAGTCGGGTCACCGCGTCATTCTCGCAAGAGCCCCTTGCGCACCTTGCCGATGACCGAGTACGGCAGCGTGTCGGCGAACTCGATCTCGCTGGGGCACTTGAACCGGGCTAGGTTGCGGGCGCAGTGCGCGGCCAGCTCGGCAGCGGTGACCTCGGCCCGCGGCGCGGGCACCACGACCGCGCGCACCTGCTGGCCGGTCATCGGGTGCGGCGCGCCCAGCACGGCCGCCTGGGCCACCCCCGGGTGCGCCAGCAGCACCTGCTCCACCTCGGCCGGGTACACGTTGAAGCCGCTGACCAGGATCAGCTCCCCGAGCCGGTCGACCAGGAACAGGTCGCCGTCCCCGTCGGCGTACGCCACGTCACGGGTGGGCCACCAGCCGTCGGCGTCCGGCCCGCCACGGCCGTCGGGCCAGTACCCGGCGAACAGGTTCTCCCCGCGCGCCACGATCTCGCCCGGATCGGTGCCCGGCGAGTCCGGCATCGCCAGGTCCGGATCGTCGTCGTCCTCGTCGTCGACGCCGAGCGGTTCGCCGCCCCGCCACACGTCCTCGCCCGCCCGGTTCACCAGGCGCAGCTCGACGCCGGGCAGCGGGCGGCCGATGGATCCCGGCTTGGCCGCCGGGGCGGCGACGGTCGAGGCCAGCACCGGCGCGGTCTCAGTGAGCCCGTAGCCGACCTGCACCGGGTGCCCGGTCAGCGCGGCGAACCGGGCCGCCGCAGCGGGTTCCAGCGCCGCCGCGCCGCACACGGCCAGCCGCACCGAGTGCAGCCGCTCGCCGATGTCCGGCACCGTGCTCCAGGCCAGGAACATCGGCGGCACGCCGACCACCACGGTCACCCGCTGCTCGGCGATCAGCGCGGCGGAGCCGGCTGGGTCGAAGTCGGCCAGCAGCACCCCGGCCGCGCCGTGGAACAGCACCGAGCCGAGGCCGGTGTTGAGCCCGTACGCGTGGAACAGCGGCAGGGCCAGCAGCACCGTGTCGTCCGGCCCGACCAGCGGGGGCTCGACGGCGGCGAGCTGCCGGTGGTTGGCCAGCAGCGCCGTGTGCGGCAGCATCGCGCCCTTGGGCACGCCCTCGGTGCCGGAGGTGTAGAGCAGCAGCGCCAGCCCGTCCCCCGGGTCCTCGGCCGGGGTCGCGCCCTCGGCCACCGGCAGTGCCGTCAGCGGGTGGGCCACCTCGACCCCGGCCAGCAGTTCCGGCGCGGCGACCAGCACCTGCGCGCCGCTGTCGGCCAGCACGTGGCGCAGCTCGCGCGGCGTGAACCCGGGGTTGCAGGGCACCGCCACCAGGCCCGCCCGCAGCACGGCCAGCAGGGTGACGGTGAAGTCGAGGTCGTTGCGCAGGGCGATCGCGACACGCGCGGGATGCCCGGCCGAGGCGGGCAGGGCCAGCGCGTGCAGGCCGCGCGCCGCAGCGTCGACCCTCGCCTCCCACTCCGCCCAGGTCAGGCTGTCCGCGCCCGCGCGCAGCGCGATGCGGTCCGGGGTCGCGGCGGCGTGCTGGCGCAGCAGTGTGGCGAGGTTCACGGAGGCTGAGTTTTCCACAGCCCGGCCCGTCCGCCCACCCCTCGCGTTCACCGTCCTGACACGACGCCGCCACAGCCGCCACCGTCACGGGGACTACGGGCGCATCACCCACCCGGGTGAGCGGCCCCGAAACTTTCGGCCAGTAGGCGGACCAGCGCACACAGTGTGCGACGACACCTATGGGGGGCGGTGCAACATTTCGGTCCGGCGTGTAACTGACTCCACACCGCTCGGTGAGTTGGGGCCTTTATAGTCCTCAGGGTCGGCTCACCCTTTTTGTCATGAGTCGACACCCCTCAGCCAGAGGAGGCCTTTGTGCCGTTTATCGCACCGAACGAGTACCTCATGGGTGTTCAGCGGCTTATGGTGGAGATTGCCCGGTATGCCGGGGGACGCGTGCGTCTCCCGCAGCACCGGGACGGATCGGTCTGGGGGCACGCGGAGGTGGCGGGATGAGTTCTCTGTTGTTCGGCGATGAGCTGGTCACCAGCGAAGTGGCGGCGGCCCGCCGGGCCCTGGTCGACGGCCTGACGCTGCTCCGTACTTCGCTCAACGAGATGCTGGCCACGGCGGTACGTGGGGACGGCGGCACGCAGCGGATCCGTACCCGGCAGACCAACGACGCCACGGCCAGGCACCAGCCCCCGGGCACCAAGCCCGTGGGCGGCCGGGTCAACGGGCGCAGCGCGCCCACCCAGGCCAGCGGTTCGGCCGTGGAGGCAGGCGAGACCCAGGTGCTGCCCGCCGTCGAGGAGGGCGGCAGCGGCGGCACCGGATACCCGGACCGGCCCGATCCCAGCGACGCCGCACACGAGGTGTGGACGCTGGTCGAACGGGCCCAGCAGGGCGACTCCGAGGCGTTCGGGCTCATCTACGACCGGTACGTCGACACGGTGTTCCGGTTCATCTACTTCCGGGTCGGCAACCGTCCGCTGGCCGAGGACCTGACCTCGGACACCTTCCTGCGCGCGCTCAAGCGCATCAGCAGCTTCACCTGGCAGGGCCGCGATCTCGGCGCGTGGCTGGTCACCATCGCCCGCAACCTGGTCGCCGACCACTTCAAGTCCGGCCGGTACCGGCTGGAGGTCACCACCGGCGACGTGCTGGACGCCGACCGCGAGGACCGTGGCCCCGAGGGCAGCCCCGAGACGGCCGTGGTGGACCACATCACGAACGTGGCGCTGCTGACCGCGGTCAAGCAGCTCAACCCCGAGCAGCAGGAGTGCATCGTGCTGCGGTTCCTGCAGGGCTTCTCGGTGGCGGAGACCGCGCAGTCGATGGGCAAGAACGAGGGCGCCATCAAGGCTCTCCAGTACCGCGCCGTGCGCGCGCTCGCCCGTCTGCTGCCCGAGGGGTTCCAACCGTGAACGTGACTCACATCACTGCGGGTGCCCCGTCACCCTCGGCGGCCGTAACTGATCGTGCCCTGGTCCCGTTTGACCGGGTGCGAGCGGCATTCTCAGCGTTCGCTGTAACCATCACCGCGATCAGCGAAGGGGGGTGCCCGCGGTGAACAACATTTCCCTGTTCGATCGTGGGCGTGCCGAGCGCTTCGCCCAACTGGTCGACGAGGCCAACGGCGGCCGCCGTCACCACACCCGGTCCCGCCTCGACAGCCAGCTCGCCGAGCTGGTGACCGTCGGGCAGCAGTTGCGCACCGTCGCGCTGCCCGGCGTGCCCGAGGCCAACTTCAAACGGGATCTGCGCGCTCAGCTGATCGCCACCGCGGAACGCGACGGCATCGGTGTGACCGCCCGGACCGACGTCGAGGACCAGCGCGCCGCCGCGCCCTGGACGGCCCGTAAACCCGGCCGGGCCCGGGCCCGCGGGGCGATCGTCATCGGCATCGCCGCGGGCACGCTGGCACTGTCCGGCGTGTCGGTGGCCAGCGGCGAGGCGATCCCCGGCGACGCCCTCTACGGCGTCAAGCGGCAGACCGAGAAGGCCCAGCTCGCGCTGGCCGGATCGGACCTGTCCCGGGGTCGGCTCTACCTGGAGTTCGCCCGCACCCGCCTGTCGGAGGCGCACGCCGTGCGCACCGACGCGACCGGGTTCGGGTCCGCGCTCACCGACATGGACGCCGACACCACGCAGGGCATCCGGATGCTGATCACGTCCGCCATGGCGCGACGCGACACCTCCGCCCTGGACGCGGTGGACCGCTTCGTCGCCGACCAGCGGATGCTCGTCGGGCAGCTGCTCGACGGCAGCACCGACCGGGAGAAGGTCACCGGGTCGCTGTCGCTGCTGGACCGGATCGAGAAGCGCTCCGCGGCGGCCCGTACGGCGCTGGCCTGCGGTGCGGGCTCGAAGGAGAGCGACCGGCTCGGCTCGGTGCCCGGCTCCTGCGCCAACGCGGTCACTCAGCCGTCGCGGCCGGAGCAGCAGCCGCAGCCGGTGGAGACCAGGGAGAACGTCAAGCCCAACGGCAACGGCACGCCGGCGGCTCCGCAGGCGTCTATCGCGCCGAGCGCCTCGGCGTCGCCCGCGCCTGGCGAAGGCGAGACCGAGCAGACGAAGGACGACGGTCTGCTCGACGAGCTGGGACGGATCCTCGGCGGCCTGCTCGGCTAGCCGGAAACGAGCACCACGGGGGCGCGATGCCGGTAACGGCGTCGCGCCCCTACTGCGTCCGGCGGCCCGTGCCGCATAGGCTCTAGCGGTCGGCTTCGCGCACCCGGCACCCCGCGTTCCGCGCAGAAGGAGGCCCCCGATGGCACGTCGTCGCAGCCCCGCGCCGCCGACTGCCGCCGTCGGCACGGCCGTGCCGCAGACCGCCCCGCCCCTCATCCCCCCGGTCATCGTGCCGATGCCGCCGGCCGAGCCGGCCACCACGGTCGCCGACCGCACCGGAGCCGCGTTCTTCGACGTCGACAACACGATGATGCAGGGCGCCTCGCTGTACTACCTCGCCCGCGGCCTGGCCTCCCGGCGCTACTTCACCACCCTCGACCTGGCCAAGTTCGCCATCAGCCAGGCCCGGTTCCGGCTGCTGGCCGCCGAGCACGCCGGCGACATCGCGCAGGCCCGCCAGGCCGCGCTGGCCTTCATCAACGGCTGGAAGGTCGACGATGTGCAGCGGCTCAGCGAGGAGATCTTCGACGAGCTGATGGCCGACCGGATCTGGTCGGGCACCCGCGCGCTCGCCGACCAGCACCTAGCCTCCGGCCAGCGGGTCTGGCTGGTCACCGCCGCACCCGTGGAGCTGGGCCGGGTCATCGCGGCGCGGCTCGGGCTCACCGGCGCGCTGGGCACGGTCGCCGAGATCCGCGACGGGGCGTACACCGGACGCCTGGTCGGCGAGATGATGCACGGCCCGGCCAAGGCGCACGCCATCGACGCGCTGGCCGCCGCCGAGGGCCTGGACCTGACCCGGTGCACCGCGTACAGCGACTCGATCAACGACGTGCCGATGCTGACCAGCGTCGGCCGCGCGGTCGCCGTCAACCCCGACAGCGCGCTGCGCCGGATGGCCCGCGCCCAGGGCTGGGACATCCGCGACTTCCGGTCCGCGCGCAAGGCCGCCAAGGTCGCGGTCCCCGTCGCGCTGGGCGCGGGTGTGCTGGCGGGCGCGGTGGCGGGCGGCATGGCGCTGAGCCGCCGCCGGAAGAGAACGTGACCCTGCCCGGACGGAGCGGCCCCCCACCGCCACCCGGACCCCTCGCGAACTCCCCCGCGAGCCACGGCCAGCACCGGCATCCGGCCACCGTGCCGGTCACCCGTGCGGTCGCCCTGACGCTGGCGCTCGGCGCGGCAGGCTTCATGCTCGCGCTGAGCCCGCAGCCGCCCGACCCGCCGCCCGCCGCCGAACCCGCGCTCGCGCAGGCGTACGCGAACGCCACCGTCCAGGACACCCCGGGCGCGCTGGCCGACGGCTCGGCCTACAGCCCGCTCTACTTCGTCGGCGCGACCCGGTCCGTCGGCACCGCGCCGTCCGGCGACCAGGTGCGCCTGCTGCTGCGCGACGGCGGCATCGAACGCGAGCTGCGCCGCGTGCCCCAGAACGCGTCCACCGAGTTCGCCGGGTTCACCAGCGACGGCACGACCCTGGCCTGGGTGGAGCTGAGCAGCGACCCGGACGGCGCGGCCCGCGGCGGCATCTGGGCCGCTCGGCTCGACGGCGGCACGCCGCGCCTGGTCACCGCCGACACCGGCGCGGTGATGCTGTTCGACAGGCAGGGCGACCTGGCGCTGCACGACGGGCAGCTGAGCTGGATGGCCGACACCGGCCGGCCCGGCTACTCCGCGATCCGCACCGTGCCGCTGAGCGGTGGCAAACCCGTCGTGCGGGAGCTGGCGGGCGGGTACGCCATCGGCGCCTGGCCCTGGCTGGTCGGCGAACCGGTCGCCGACACCGGCGCGATCGAGCTGAACAATCCGCGGACCGAGGAACGGATCCTGGTCGGCGTGCAGCCCGGCGAGCTGATGAGCTGCTCGGCCACCTGGTGCCGGTCCCTGATCATCGGCAGCACCGAGTCGTCCACGGTCATCGAGCTGGTGCGCCCGGACGGTTCGGAGCGCGTACGCACGGTCACCGGCGCGGTCTCGTCGGCGATCACGGACGTCGCGGTGCTGGACCGGTTCGAGGTGTACACCCGCAGCACGCAAGGTCTGATCACGACCCGGGTCATGCTGTACGACCTGAAGACCCGCAGCCTGTCCCTGGTCACCGCGAACGCGGGCCGGGTCGCCTGCCGGGGCGGCGTGCTCTGGTGGTCCACCGGCGACAACGAGACCCTCACCTGGCACGCGCTGGACCTGCGCACGCTGTGACGGTCAGGGCGCGAACGGGTCCGGCCGCAGTTCCAGGGTCTCGTGCAGCATCGTCTGGATCGTCTCGCGAACCTGGTCGGCGAGGTTGAACACGACCGCGGGATCGTCGGCGGCGTCGGCGTACGGCGTGGTGTCGATGGGCTCGCCGAAGCGGATCAGCCACTTGCTCGGCAGCGGCACCATGCCGAGCGGCCCCAGCCACGGGAACGTCGGCGTGACCGGGAAGTACGGCGCGCCGATCAGCCGGGCCAGCGGCTTGATGTTGCCGAGCAGCGGATAGATCTCCTCCGCCCCGACGATGGCCACCGGCACGATGGGCTTGCCGGTGCGCAGCGCCGCCGACACGAAGCCCCCGCGCCCGAAGCGCTGCAGCTTGTACCGGTCGACGAAGTGCTTGCCGACGCCCTTGAACCCCTCCGGGAAGACGCCGACCAGCTCCTCGGCCTCCAGCAGCCGCTCCACGTCCGGGTTGCAGGCCAGCGTGGCGCCCGACTTGCGGGCCAGCTCCGACACGAACGGCATGCGGAACACGAAGTCCGCGCCGAGCAGCCGCAGGTGCCGGTGGGCCGGGTGCTCGTCGTGGCAGGCCACCGACAGCATCAGCGCGTCGAGCGCGACGGTGCCGGAGTGGTTGCCGACGACCAGCGCGCCGCCGTCGGCGGGCAGGTTCTTGACGTCGATGACCTCGGTGCGGAACCAGCGGCGGTAGAGCTGGCGCAGCACCGGCTGGAAGACCTGGTCGGTCAGCTCGGCGTCGAAGCCGAACTCGTCGACCTGATACTGCCCCGACAGCCGCTGGCGCACGAACGCCAGGCCCGCCGCGACCCGCTCGTCGAACTCGTCGTCGACCTCCGGGACCGTCACCGGCCTGCCCTCCCCCGCGTCTCGCGTACCGACCTGATCATGTCGAGCATCCGCTGCTCGGTCGCGGCGACCAGCGCGGGTGTGATGACCGCGCCCGGCTTCTGCGCGCGGACGAAGTCGTCGAAGGCGTCGGCCGTCGAGCGGGGCGTGAAGCCATACTCCCGGACCAGCCGCGCGGTGTCGACCACCCGGCCGTGCACGAACAGGTCCACCTGGTCCAGGCTCAGCCCGGCGACCCCGCGCCGGAACGAGGCGGCGGCGTGCATGGCGGGCTCCAGCACCGGCACCGCGATGCGCCCCGACCGGCGTACGGCCTGCGACAGGGTGAGCGTGCCGGGTCCGGCGACGTTGAAGGTGCCCTGGTGGTCCTCCAGCACCGAGCGGCGCAGGATCTCCAGCGCGTCGTCGACGTGGATGAACTGCAGGCGCGGGTCCCGCCCGAGCACCGTCGGCACCGCCGGGCGGGCCAGGAACTTCAGCAGCGCCGTGTCGGCCTGCGGGCCGATGAACGGGGCGAAGCGCAGCACGGTGGTGGTGACCTCGGGCCGCCTGCGGCGGAAGCCCCGCACGTACGACTCGATGTCGAGGATGTCGCGCGCGTACCCGCCCCGTGGCACGTCCCGGGGCTCGGTGTCCTCGGTGAACACGGCCGGGTCGCGGAACGAGACGCCGTACGCCGCCGTCGACGAGCGCACCACCAGGCGGCGCAGCGACGGCATCTGCTGGCAGGCGGCCAGCAGTTGGAGCGTGCCGATGACGTTCTGGTCCTTCATCGCGGCCCGCCCGCCGCCCTCGGCATCGGGCGAGGACATCACCGCGAGGTGCACGAGAGCTTCAGCACCGAGCTTGACCAGGGAGGACGCGCCTTCGGTCAGATCGACCCGGCGCACCGCGACATCGCGCAGCAGTGGTGCGAGCTCGTCGGGCGGATCGGCCCGGTCCACCCCGACCACCTTGTGGACCTGCGGGTCCGCGGCGATCCGGGCGGCGATGGTCGCACCGAGGAACCGGCTGACGCCGGTGACGATGACGACCCGGGGAGCGCGTGCGCGATCGGCGGCGGAGCCGTTGGCGACCGCGGTCATGACGCGCCTCCCCGGGGCGGCGAAGAATGAAGAGGAGCACCGCGCCTCCCGCAGGCCGTTGGCCCGCAGCAGGTCGACGCGGGACTGCGCCCGAGCTGCCGACACCGCCGGATGAGCGCACGATGGCGCTGCGAACCGGCCCGGTGGCTCAGCGCCGGGGCGCGGACCTCACTTGCCGAGACGGCGACGCTGGACGCGGGTCTTGCGCAGCAGCTTACGGTGCTTCTTCTTCGCCATACGCTTGCGGCGCTTCTTGACCACGGAGCCCATACGGCATCCCCTCGAAGTTGACGGTGGTGGAACCCGTTCAGGGTAGCCGAGCAGCCGCGAGCGCACTGCCAGGGGTCACCGTCAGGGTGAGCCGCACTACCGAAACGCAGAAGCTCGCGCTGCGGGGCTCGCAAGCTCACTCCTCGCACTTCGCCCTACTGCTCCGAGAAAGCGCCCCGCAAGTACTCCTGAACCGCCTGCTCAGGAACCCGGAAAGAGCGCCCCACCCGGACGGCGGACAGCTCCCCCGAGTGGACCAGGCGGTAGACCGTCATCTTCGACACCCGCATCAGGGTCGCCACCTCGGCGACGGTGAGGAATCTGACCTCAGCCAGCCGTGCGTCCTGTCGTGTCGATCCGATCATGAGCAGGCCCACCTCCTCCGGTGTGTAACAAGTACGGTACCGGGACGGTTGTTACCGATGCGAGCCTTTCGTCAAGATCGGGGCGGATCACGCGGTGATCAGGCGACGCTGTGCCGGACGAAGTCGGCGCACTCGCGCTCCAGCGCCGCCCAGTCCGTCCCGAAGATCTCCTGGGCTCCGTCCTGCACCGTCACCCCGTCGTGCACCACTCGGTGGAAGAACTCCACCAGCTTCGCCTCGCCGAAGCGGTCGGCCAGGTGGGTCATGGTCAGCCCGCTGATGCCGTAGCGGGCCGAGACGACCCAGCCGGCGGTGTTCGGGGGCGGATCGGCGAACTCCACGTCGCCGTCCCAGCCGCTCTCCACCAGGCGCTTGATCGCCGGAAGGCGCAGGTAGTCGCGCACCGGGCGGCCGTTCATCCCCGCGTAGTCGGCCAGGCCCTCGTGCAGCCACCACATGGTGTCGCTGTCCTTGAACGGCCCGGCCAGCGACGACGCGTGGGTCAGCTCGTGGCGCAGCACCCCGGACAGCACCTCGGGCGTGATGTTGTCCTCGTAGAGCATCAGCTCCCAGCGCTCCACGCTCACCCGCAGCGCCACGCCGGACACCGTGTCGCCCGGGTTCCAGGTGAACCAGCGCCGCCACTCGTCCGGCCCGGCGTAGTACACGACGTACCGCGACGGGGTCGCGCCCGCGCGGGCGAACCGGTCGGCGACCTTGGCCGCCTTCTCCGCCTCGGCCAGCAGGACCGGCAGCTCACCCGCGTACGCGGGGGTGGTCGCCACGACCGTGCGCTCACCCGCGTCGGCGACCAGCTCGGCGACCTGCCACGGATGCGGCGACGGCTGGGCGGTCACCGGCGTCCACTCGACCAGCCACGCGCGGTCGTCATGGATACGCCACCGGGTCTGCGCCCGCGCGCCCGCCTTCGCGCAGGTGGACGTCACGAAACAGGGGCTGCCGCGCAGCTCGGTCGTCCACTGCTCGCCGCCCTCGGCCGCCACCGCGGTCGGGTTGGAGGGCTCGTCGGTCCACCCCGCCACCCGCATCGCGCGCAGCGACCGGAACTGCGTGCGCATCCCGTCCAGCACCTGCGGCGCGGTCGAGTCGACCACGGCCAGGTAGGCCTGCTCGTCACCGGCCAGCAGGGCCCGGCGCTGCTCGGTCAGGGCCAACCCGATCCGGCTCTTGATCCAGGCCTGCCGGGCGGCGAACGGGGCGTTCGGGCCGGGGCTCGGCACGCCGCTCGGCGCGGTGCCGTCGAACCGTTCCTTCAGCCACGGGAACGCCACCACGGCGACCCCGCCGACTACCAGGCACACCACCACCATGACGACGGCCACGACCGCCAGCAGCCGCCCCCAGCGCCGCCGTGGCCGCACCGGAGGCCCACTCGGGGGCCACGCCACCGGATGACCGCCCGGCACGCCCGACGCGGGATACGGCGGGTATCCGCCGGGCGTCCCGGACACCGGCGGGGCGGCAAACCCTCCACCTGGCCCGCCGGACACCGAAAAACCGCCCGGTGTCGGCGACGCGGGATAGCCACCCGGTGTCGCGGAGACGGGATAGCCGCCGGGGGATCCGCTCGTCGGGTAGCCGGCGGGTGATGCGGAGGCCGGATGACCCGCGGGCGCGGCGGAGACCGGGTAGCCGCTCGGCGGCGCGACGGGCGGCGGATAGCCGGACGGGGGCATCGGCGCGGGCGGCGGCACGAAGGTCAGGTCCGCCGCGGCCTGCGGCGCGAATGCGGCGGGCGCCAGCGTGGGCGGCTCGGCGGGTGAGGCGGCGAACGGCGCGGTCGGCGGCTCGACGTAGGCCTCCAGGCCGCCGAGCGGGACCGGACCGACCGGGGCCTGCGCGTATCCGGCCAGCGGCGCGGTGGGCTGCTCGTCGTCGGGCGGGGCGGCGGAGTGCGCGGCGGCGATCACCGCGGCCGGGGTCGGGTCCTCGTCGTCGAGCGGCAGGAGTTCGGGCGCGCTGCGCGCCCAGGGGTCGACGGCCCCCGTGCCGGTCTCGTCGGGCGAGCGTCGATCGGCGGGCGGGGGCCAACCGGCGGAAGGGTTCTCGTCCTCGGGGGGCACGGACGTGGAGGCTACCAACGGGTTGCTGCCACGGGTAGGGCTCACGGCCACCGAATCCGGTATGAGCGGCATGGGCGGTCAAGCCCTTCCGCCCGATTCGCCCCCTACCCGCTGCTCAGCGCGAGGTACGCCGCACGTAATCGACCAGATCCCGCTGCACCACGGTCCAGCTCAGGCCGAGCACCGCCGGTGCCGCCAGTGCCGCTTCCCGGCTCTGGTGCAGCACGCTCTTGAAGAACGCCATCGCCTTGGCGAACCCGAACCGGGCGATCAGCCGGTGCACCGCGAGGTACGCCACGCCGTAGCTCCCGGCCACCGCGCCCTGCGCCGTGGTCCGGCCGGGTGCCACCACGGAAAGGTCGCCCTTCCAGGTCTTGGCGAACGTGCGGACCTCGTCCAGCGACGGGTACGCCGCCGGCTTCGCCCCGTTCATCGCGGCCTCCTCGGCCAGGCCCTCGACCAGCCACCACGCGCCGTAGCCGCCGGTCGAGCCCGCCAGCGACGAGGCGTGTGTCAGCTCGTGCCGCATCATGTCGCCCATGCCGCCCTGCAGCAGGTAGTCCCCGTTGAGCACGAGTTCGTAGCGGTCGTTGGTGACCGCGTAGGCGTAGCCGCCGGCCCAGTCCGGCAGCTTGCCGCCGAACCAGCGCTCCCACTCGCGGCTGTCGGCGTAGTAGACCGGGTAGCGCACGGGCGGGCTGCCGACGGCGTACTTGTCGGCGACCTTCGCGGCCTTCTCCGCCTCGCGGAGCAGCAGCGGCAGCTGCCGCTCGTAGACGGGGGTGGTGGCGACCACGGTGCGGGCACCGGCCAGGGCCACCAGCTCGTCGGTCTGCCAGGGCGGGCCGCCGTTCTTGTCGCCGGGCTCCCACCCCACCATCACGGCCTTGTCGCCCTCGACGCGCCAGCGCATGACCGAGGGCGTCCGGGACTCCGAGCACGACGCGACGACGAAGCACGGCGTGCTGTTGAGCCGTACGGTCCACTCGTCCCCGGTGGGGCTCGGCTGGTAGCCGCGGTCGGTCCAGGACGCGACCTTCATCGCCCGCAGCGACCGGAACTGGATCCGCAGCCCGTCCAGGGCCGACGTCGCGGTCGGGTCGACCATCGACAGGTAGCCCTGCTCGTCCCCGGCGATCAGGGCTTTGTTCTGCACCGCGAGGGCCTTGTCGATGCGCTCCTTGACCCAGGCCTGCCGCACACTCACCGGGTCACCGGGCCGCGGGCTGGGCGCGGTGCCGGGCGTGTCCGTCCCCGCCTCGGCGAGCTGCTCCAGCACCGGCGGCACCACCACGACCGCGAGCCCGCCGACCGCACCGCAGACCAGCGTCAGGCCACCGGCGACCAGCGCGACCACCAGCCCCCAGCGACGGCGCGGCCGGTGCAGCACCGCCGGGTCCGGCCACAGCGTGGGGTACGGATACGGCACGTTCGGAACCGGCTGCGTACCCGGCACCGGCATCGCGCCCGGAGCGGGCTGCTCGGCCTGCACGACCGGGCCCGGTTGCTCGACCGGCGCGTCGGGGGCGGACCGCTGCGCGGGCACCGCCGGGAACGGCTGGATCCGCACGGCTGGGGCGGGCGCGGGCGGGATCGAGGACCCGTCAGCGGATGGGGCGGCGTCCTCGTCGTTCACGGACGAGGACGCTACCCACCTGCGCAGCCGAGTTGATCAGCCGGACGGTCACTTCTTCGAGATCAGTGCCCGGCCGAAGAAGGCGAGGTTGGCGGGACGCTCGGCGAGACGGCGCATCAGGTAGCCGTACCACTCGGTGCCGTAGGGCACGTAGACCCGCACGGTGTGCCCGGCGCGGGCCAAGCGGGTCTGCTCCTCGGGGCGGATGCCGTACAGCATCTGGAACTCGAACTCGTCCGGCGCGCGGTCGAACCAGCGGGCCCGGTCCTGCGCGATGGCGATCAGGCGCGGGTCGTGGGTGGCCAGCATCGGGTAGCCCTCGCCCGCCATCAGGATGTTCATGCACCGAACGTACGACTTGTCCACTTCCAGCGGAGCCTGGTACGCCACGTGCTCGGGCTCCTTGTAGGCCCCCTTGCACAGCCGCACCCGCGATCCGGCGGTGGCCAGCTCCCGGCAGTCGCCCTCGGTGCGGCGCAGGTACGCCTGCAGCACCGCGCCCGTGCCCGGGTGGTCGCGTCGCAGCCGGGACAGGATGTCCAAAGTCGAGTCGGTGGTGGTGTGGTCCTCCATGTCCAGGGTGACCGTGGTGCCCAGCGCCGCGGCGGCCTCGCAGATCTCCCGGGCGTTCTTCTCCGCGAGCTGCTCGTCGAAGGCCTGGCCGAGCGCGGACAGCTTCAGGCTGACCTCGGCGGTCGCCACGGTCACCGGGCCGCCGCCCTCCTTGGGCGCGGTCAGCCCGGCCTGGCCCAGCGCCGCCAGCAGCTCCAGGTACGCCTCCTTGGTGGCGTTGGCCTGGTCGGCGGTGAGAGTATCCTCGCCGAGGTTGTCCAGCGTGATGCAGAGACCGGCGTCGGCGAGCTGCCTGGTGGTGGCGAGCGCCTCGCCGGTGCCGGAACCGGCGACGAAACGCCTGACGACGTCCCGGCTGATCGGTGCGGTCTCTACGAGCCGTTCCACCTTCTGGGATCGGGCGGCGGCGAGGATCACGGAGCGAAGCATGAGGGCAGCGTAACCCGCGTGTGCTGACGGGCTCACGGGACTCCTGCCCGTTGTATACAAGAACACGGCTCGATATCTCGACTACCGGAGGGTTGTGTGAGTCGGCTACAAACGTCAGCTGTGAACTCCAACCCGCTCCGCTCCCCTGCTGTGATCATCGGTGGGGTCGTGCTGCTCGTCGCCGGTCTGGCGTGCGCGCTCGACGACGATGACGACTGCTCGAGCTCGCCCCAGCCGCAGCCGACCGTCTTCGCCGCCGGCGGCTCCGGCATCCGGCTGGCCGAACCTCCCGCCCCGACCGAGGCACTGCCCGACTCGGGCGGCTTCGGCACCCACCTCGCCTCCTGCGGCGGCTGATCGCCCGTGCAGCGGCACCAGGTCGAACCCCGCCCGGACTGGCGTGAGACGGTCCGGGCCCAGGGCATGCTCTACGCCGACACCAAGCTCGACGACGGCACCACGATCCCGTACTGGGACGAGTCGGCCTGCTACGCGTTCGGCCTGGACGAGGTGCTGCGCCTGGAGGAGGCGACCGAGGAGCTGCACCGGATGTCGCTGGCGGCCGCGCGGCACGTGGTGGAGCAGGACCGGTGGGCCGAGCTCGGCATCCCGGCCTGGGCCGTGCCCGAGGTGCGCCGGGTCTGGCGCGAGCAGCCGCCGACGCTCTACGGCCGGTTCGACCTCTGGTACGACGGCAGCGGCCCGCCGAAGATGCTGGAGTACAACGCGGACACGCCGACCTCGCTGCTGGAGGCGTCGATCATCCAGTGGTTCTGGCTCACCGACACGCGGCCGGACCTGGACCAGTGGAACAGCCTGCACGAGCGCCTCATCGCGGCCTGGCGCAGGCTCGGCCCCGACTTCGCGCCGGGCCCGGTGCACTTCGCGTGGTCGAACCTGGAAGAGACGTTCGAGGACCTGATGACCGTCGGCTACCTGGCCGACACCGCGCACCAGGCGGGCCTGGACGTGCGGGTGACCCCGATGCTCGACATCGCCTGGGACGGGCGGCGCTTCCGGGACAGCGGCGGTGACCCGATCAGCACGATCTTCAAGCTGTATCCCTGGGAGTGGATGGTCGCCGAGCCCTACGGGCGGCTCGCGCTGGCGCCGGGCACCCCGACCACCTGGATCGAGCCGGCCTGGAAGCTGCTGCTGTCGAACAAGGCGCTGCTGGCCGTGCTCTGGGAGCTGTACCCCGGCCACGAGCTGCTGCTGCCCGCATACCTGGACGGCCCGCGGGACATGGCCGAGTACGTCGCCAAGCCGCTGCTGGGCCGAGAGGGAGCCAATGTGCGGATCGTCACTGCGGCCGGTGAGCAGGTCACGGACGGTATCTACGACACCGGCGGGCACTGCTTCCAGGAGTTCCGTGCGCTGCCGTCATTTGAAGGCAACCACGTGGTGCTGGGTTCGTGGATCATCGATGGCGAGTCGGCGGGACTCGGGCTACGGGAGAGCACCAGCCTGATCACGGACGGTCACGCACGGTTCATACCCCACTATGTTGACACCCCACGCACGCCGTAGGTGCACTACCTTTGTCGGGTGAACTTCGATGCGTACGCCCGAACGGCTGTTGATCTTGTCAACGCGCCGCTGGACGACCTGAGCCAGCTCCGCGCTGTCCTGCCGGGGCCGGACTGGATGTGCGAGGACGCCACCGAACGTGACCTGCAGGCATTCCGCAAGGCACAACGCCGCCTGCGCGAGGTCTTCGAGCACGGTGCGCACGGCCGCGAACGCGAGGCCGTCGAAGAACTCAACTCGCTGCTCGAAGCCCATCCGGTGCACCCCCGCATCTCCGGTCACGAGTCCGGGAACTGGCACATCCACGTCACCAGCCGCGGCTCCGCGGTCAGCGCCGAGTACCTCGCCGGGGCCGTCTGGGGCCTGTCGGTGTGGCTCTGCGAGTACGGCAGCGCCCGCTTCGGCGTGTGCGCCGACGACCGGTGCGGCAACGTCTACCTCGACACCTCGTCCAACAACTGCCGCCGCTTCTGCTCCGAGCGCTGCGCCACGCGCTCGCACGTCGCGGCCCACCGCGCCCGCAAGAAGGCCGCGGTGTCCGAGCTGGCCTCCCACTCCAAGGCCCAGCTCAAGCCGACCGTCCCGGCCCAGCCCACGCTCACTCCGGTCGGCTGACCCACCCGTCCGTCACGAAGGGCCGCTTCCCTGCCGGGGAGCGGCCCTTCGTCTCACGATGCTCAGGAGCGGGTCGGCGCCACACCCGCCGCCAGGTGCGTACGCGCGAACGCCAGCGCCTCGGCGAGGTCGGCCTCCCGGGCGGCGCGACTGCCCGCCTTGCGGGTGGCCACCTCCATCGCCACGGAACCGGTGAACCCGCGCCGCTCCAGCCCCTCCAGCAGGCGGGCGCACGGCTGCGTGCCACGGCCGGGCACCAGGTGCTCGTCGCGGCCCTCGCCGGTGCCGTCGCCCAGGTGGACGTGGGCCAGCCCGTCGCCCATCGTGTCGGCCATCTCCAGGGCGTCGGAGCGCGACGCCGCGCAGTGCGACAGATCCAGGGTGTACGAGTCGTAGCCGGCCTCGGTCGGGTCCCAGCCGGGGTAGTACGGCACCACCTGGCGGCGGCCCATGCGCACCGGATACATGTTCTCCACCGCGATGCGCACCCCGGTGTGCCGGTGGGCCAGCTTGCCCACCGTGTCGGCGAAGCCCCGGGCGTAGTCGCGCTGCCAGGTGAACGGCGGGTGCACCACGACCGTGGGCGCGCTGAGGGTGTCGGCCAGGATCACCGCGCGGCGCAGCCGCTCCTTCGGGTCGCTGCTCCAGACCCGCTGGGTGACCAGCAGACAGGGCGCGTGGATCGACAGCACCGGCACGCCGTAGTGCTGGGACAGCCCGCGCAGCGCTCCGGCGTCCTGGCTCACCGCGTCGGTCCACACCATGACCTCGACCCCGTCGTACCCCAGAGACGCCGCCAGCTCGAAAGCTGCGGCGGTGGGCTCGGGAAAAACGGACGAGCTGGACAGGAGTACGGGAACGGACACGTTGTCCAGGGTAGCCCCGGTCAGCCCGCCGAGAGCTGATCCAGGCGCGTCAGGATGACTCCCTCACGGAGCGCCCAGGGGCAGATGCGCAGCTCATCGACGCCCAGCCAGCGCATTGCGGCCTCCGCCACAACCGCTCCGGCGAGCAGCTGATGAGCCCGGCTCGCGCTGACTCCGTCCAGTTCGGCCAAACCTGCCGACGGGATCCGCTGGATGAAGCCGCGCACCTGGTGCAGGCCCTGCAGGGTGAGCGCGCGCGGCGCCCACAGCCCGTCGCCGCTGGGCGCGGCGCCCGCCAGCCGGGCCAGCGACCGGAACGTCTTCGAGGTCGCCGCGGCGATCTCCCAGCCCTTCAGCCCGTCCAGCTCCCGGTGCATGAGCTGCTCGTCCACGTAGGACTGCAGCGCGGCCAGCTCGGGCGCGCCCGGCGGGTCGGCCTTGAGCCAGCGGCGGCTCAGCCGTCCCGCGCCCAGCGGCAGCGACACCGCCACCGTGGGCTCCTCGTCGATGCCCGCCGCGATCTCCAGGGAGCCGCCGCCGATGTCGAGCACCAGCAGGCGGCCCGCCGACCAGCCGAACCACCGGCGCACCGCGAGGAAGGTCATCCGGGCCTCGTCCTCGCCGGAGAGCACCCGCAGCTCGACACCGGTCTCCTCGTGAACCCGGCGCAGCACCTGGGCGGAGTTGGTGGCGTCGCGGACAGCCGAGGTCGCGAACGCCATCAGCTCCTCCGCGCCCTGCTGCTCGGCCGCGGCCTTGGCCTGCTCGCACGCCTTCACCAGCGCGTCGGACCCGGCGATGGTCAGCTCGCCCGCCTCACCGAGCTGCTCGGCCAGGCGCAGCCGCTCCTTCTGGGAGTGCGCGGGCCACGGATGCGCGCCGCGGTGCGCGTCGACGACCAGGAGATGAACTGTATTGGATCCGACATCGAGGACACCAAGCCGCATGCGCCTACGTTATCGGTGCCCGCCATCGCCGTAGGCTGGGATCGTGGAGCATGAGGGCGAGACCGCGCTGGACTTCCCGCGGGAGTGGATCGAGTTCGCCGACCCGGCGGATCCGGCCCACCTGATCCGCGCCGACCTGACCTGGCTGCTGTCGCGCTGGACCTGCGTGTTCGGCAGCGCCTGCCGGGGCATCATCGCCGGGCGCGAGGAGGAGGGCTGCTGCTCGCACGGCGCCTTCTTCACCGACGCCGACGACGTCAAACGGGTCAAGGCCGCGGTCAAACGGCTGGACAAGGACACCTGGCAGCACCACGTACGCGGCTTCGAGAAGTGGACCGAGCTCGACGAGCTGCACGACGAGAAACCGGCCCGGCGTACCGCGATCCAGCACGGCCCCGACGGCGAGGAGGGCCCCTGCGTCTTCCTCAACGACGCCGACTTCGCCGGTGGCGGAGGCTGCGCCCTGCACGCCCAGGCGCTGCGCGACGGCGTGCACCCGCTGACCTACAAGCCCGACGTGTGCTGGCAGCTGCCGATCCGCCGGGACCAGAACTGGGTCAAGCGCCCCGACGACACCAAGATCCTGGTATCGGTCATCGGCGAGTTCGACCGGCGCGGCTGGGGCGCGGGCGGCCACGAGCTGCACTGGTGGTGCACCTCGTCCCCGGACGCCCACGTCGGCGCGGAGCCGATGTACGTCAGCTACGCCCCCGAGCTCACCGCTCTGGTCGGCGAGCAGGCGTACACGAAACTGGCCGAGGTGTGCGCCGACCGGGACAAGCGCGGCCTGGTCGCCGAGCACCCCGCCACGGTCGAGGCGCGCCGCCGCACGCCGCTCAAACTCATTGCCCGCCCGGCTAACCTCGACTCATAGGACTTCGGAGGCACCCATGAGCGACGAGCAGCTACGCGGGCGGCAGGCCCCCGCCACGCCCGCGATCGACGACGAGGAGCGCCTGGCCGCGCTCGACGACGTCGACGAGATCGAGCCCGGCCCGGACGGCTTCGCCGCCGCCGTTGACGAGATCATGGGCGCGCACCAAGACCTGCTCGCCCGGCTCGCCCAGTGAGCGAGGTCTACGTCCCGACGTACGCCGACGTGCTGGCGATCGCCGGCCGGCTCGGGGTCGCCGTACGCGATCCGGGGCTGGTCGAGTCGGCGGTGGCCCGCCCGCGCAGCACCGTGTTCGGCGCGGACGCCTACCCGGACCTGTGGACCAAGGCGGCGGCGCTGCTCCAGTCGCTGACCCGCAACCACGCCTTCGTCGACGGCAACAAGCGCATCGGCTGGATCACCGCCACCGCCTTCCTCACCGTCAACGGCGCGGTGACCCGCCGCCGCCTCGCCGCCCTGGACCAGAACGCGGCCTACGACCTGGTCATCGCCGTCTGCACCGGCACCCTCACCGACATCGACGAGATCGCCGCCGCCCTCCGCGCCCTCTTCTGAGCCGCCACCGCGACGCGGTTTCGGGGAAACTGCGGTCACCGGTCGCCCGATAGCCGCGGTTTCCCCGAAACCGGCCTTACTACATCGGGCCGTCGACCGGCGGGAGTTCGCGCTGGGTGTAGCCGGGGGGGATGGTGGCCGTCAGCGGCTTCAGCGACTCAGAGGTGCGGGGCTGCCAGGTGAATTCCAGGCGGTTGCGGGCGTCACCGTCGGGGGTGTGCTTGACCGTCTCGCGGCGTACGGCGCGGTAGGTCTGGGCGTCGACCCACAGGTCGTCGGAGCCGTCCTCGAAGGTGAGGCGCAGGTGCAGAACGGCCTGGCCGTCCAGGTCCGCCGGACCGACCAGGGTGTAGCCGTCGCCGCGCTGGAGCGCCGCGCGCAGCTCGCCGGGGGTGCTGCCCGCCGGGCCGGGCGGCCGCTGGCCGTTGAGCGGGCGTTCGAGGAGCACGTAGCTCCGGTCGCCGTGGAAGACCTGCGTCATGGTGAGCTTGTCGTCGCGTACCAGCTGCCAGAGGTCCATCGTCACCGTGCCGCCAGGGGCCCGCAGCTCGGTGATGCGGGAGTCGCCGGTCTGCTGGTCGAACCACCACTCGCCGTGCTCGGTCCGGCCCTGGTGGTCCACCGTCGAGACGACGTGCTGCAGGTCGTCGGCGGCCAGCGCGGCGACGGCCCGTTCCTGCACCATCGCCACGGTCAGCAGCTCCGGCGCGGGCCGCGGGCCCGGCTCGACCGGCGCGACGGGTGTGCCGCCCAGCGCCGTCATCGCCACCGCGACGACCGCCGCCAGGGCGAACACCCCGGTGCCGGACGCCATGGCCGCGGTGCGCCGCCGGTTGCGCCGGGCCGCCCGGTCCAGCAGGTCCGCGCTCGGCTTCAGGTCGGCGGTGTGCTCGCGCATCCCGGCCGACAGCTCATCTTCCCAGTTCATGGTCATGCTCCGATCCGCAGTGGGGAGTCGTCGAGAGCCCAGGCGGCCGTGATCTCACGCAGCCGGGCCAGGCCGCGCGAGGCGCTGGATTTCACCGTGCCCACCGAGCAGCCCAGCACCGCGGCGGCCTCGGCTTCGCTGAGCTGCTCCCAGTAGCGCAGCACCAGCACCGCCCGCTGCCGTGGCGGCAACTGCGCCAGCGCCTGCACCAGCGCGTGACGCAGCGCGAACCGCTCCGACCCGTCCGGGTGGGCCGGTGGTTCGACGGTCGCGACGACCTCGCGCCGGCGCAGCCGCCGCCGCCAGCTGTCCACGGCCAGGTGGTACATGGTCCGGCGCAGGTAACCCTCCGGGTCGCCGTCGACCCGCCGCCAAGCCCGCATCAGGCGTTCCAGGGCGGCCTGGAGCAGGTCCTCCCCGGCGGCGCGACCGCCGCTGAGCAGGGTCGCCGTGGCCAGCAGGGCCGGGCCACGATCCGCGACCAGGTCCGCCAGCCCGGCGTACGCGTCTGGTGACCGCACAGGCTCTCCTCTCGTCGCCCACCAAGGACGACGCGGCCCGCGTGAAGGTTGACTCCCCCGCAAAAAAAGCTCCGCCCGTGGCACCGGGCGGAGCTGCTCAGATCAGCCGGTTCACGGCTCGAACTTGTACCCCAGGCCACGCACGGTGACCAGGTAACGCGGCGTCGACGGCTCCGGCTCGATCTTCGAGCGCAGCCGCTTCACGTGTACGTCCAGGGTCTTGGTGTCGCCGACGTAGTCCGCGCCCCACACCCGGTCGATCAGCTGGCCGCGGGTCAGCACCCGGCCCGCGTTGCGCAGCAGGAGCTCCAGCAGCTCGAACTCCTTCAGTGGCAGCTGCACCGGCGCGCCGTCGACGGTCACCACGTGCCGCTCCACGTCCATCCGCACCGGCCCGGCGGCCAGCGTGCCGCCCGTCACCTCGACCACGTCGGTGGTCTGCCGCCGCAGCACCGCCCGGATACGGGCGACCAGCTCGCGCGGGGAGTACGGCTTGGTCACGTAGTCGTCGGCCCCGATCTCCAGCCCGACCACCTTGTCGATCTCGCTGTCCCGCGCGGTGACCATGATGATCGGCACGTGCGAGCGCTGCCGCAGCTGTCGGCACACCTCGGTGCCGGACATCTCCGGCAGCATGAGGTCGAGCAGCACGATGTCCGCGCCGGTGCGGTCGAACTCGGTGAGCGCGGCGGTGCCGGTGGCCGCGACGGACACCTCGAAACCTTCCTTGCGCAGCATGTACGACAGCGCGTCCGAGAACGACTCCTCGTCCTCGACGACCAGTACGCGGGACATCACGCCCACCTTTCGCAGTTGCCAGTCAGCCGGTCTGTGCCGGTCGTGCGGGGTTCGCAGCCGCCGCGGGGGTCGCGTCCTCGGCTGCGAGGTCCACGGCGTCGGCCGTGTGGTTCACGTCTGCGGTGATCTGGTGCCGGGCTTTCTCCGCACCCGGCACCGGTGCCGCATCGATCTCAAAGGAGGCAGGTAGCGGAAGCATCGCCTCCGGGGGGCGGGCAGGTAACCGGAGGGTGAACGTCGAGCCTCCACCCAGGCGGCTGCGCACGTCGACGCGGCCCCCGTGGTTGGTCGCGATGTGCTTCACGATGGCCAGGCCCAGCCCCGTGCCGCCGGTCGCCCGCGAGCGCGCCTGATCGGCCCGGTAGAACCGCTCGAACACCCGGTCCAGGTCCCCCGGCCCGATGCCGATGCCCTGGTCGGACACGCTGATGTCGACCCGGTCACCCTCGGCCAGCGCGCTGACCACGACCGCCGAGTGCTCGTGCGAGTACGCCACCGCGTTCTCGACGAGGTTGCCCAGCGCGGTCGCGAACTGGTTGTCGTTGCCGTACACGGTCAGCCCGCGGGTGCCGACGACGACCAGCTCGATGTGCTTGGCGGCCGCGTTGGTGCGGGCCCGGTCCATCGCCTCGGCCACCACCCCGTCCACCATGACCGGCTCCGGGTCCGGCAGCCGCTCCGCACCCTGCAGCCGGGACAGCTCCAGCAGCTCCGACACCAGCCGCCCGAGCCGCGTACTCTCCCGCTTCATCCGCTCCGCGAACCGCCGGCTCGCCGCCACGTCTTCGGCCGCCTGGGCCGCCGCCGCCTCCGGGTCGGCCGGCTGCTCCGGCGCGGGCTCGGTGGCGTCCAGCAGCGCCTCCGACAGCAGCTGCAACGCGCCGATCGGCGTCTTCAGCTCGTGACTGACGTTCGCCACGAAGTCCCGCCGCACCCGCTCCACCCGGTGCGCGTCGGTGACGTCGGCCGCCTCCACGCACACCAGCCCGCCGCCCACCGCCACCGCGCGCAGGTGCACGCCCAGCGGCTGCGACTCGCCCAGCTCGCGGCCACGCGGCAGATCCAGCTCCACCTCGCGCGGCACGCCCGTGTGACGCACCTGACCCGCCAGCGTACGCAGGATCGGATGCGCCGCGATCGTGCCCGGCACCGCACTGGCCCGCAGCATGCCCATGGCCCGGGCCGCCCGGTTGGCCAGCACGACCTGATCGCCGCCGTCGAGCAGCACCACGCCCACCCGCAGCGCGTCGAGACTCTTGCGGCCCAGCCCGGCCAGCGGATCACCGGTCGCGGGCGCACCCAGCCCCGACGGCCCGAGCGTGTTCACGGCACTCGACGCACGCTGCCGTGCCAGGTAGCGGGACAGCAGCACACCGGCCGTCAGGCCCAGCACGATGCCGACGGCGATCGCCAGCGTGAGCGTGCCACCATCGAGGGGCGCTGCCAGTACCTTCACGTTGCGATCGTAGGTCAGATCGATCAGCCAACGTTCTCGTACAAATCATCTGTAAACTGGGCGTATACGGCATTGGTTGCACAGTGTTCACCGTCGCGCCCATTCCCGTTCACCGGCGTTCACCTTCCGGCCGCGCACGCCGCCTACCGTGAGGCAGACCCGACCCCCATCGTTACTGGAAGTGATCAATGCGCGAGGAGTTCCGTGCCGACCTGCTCGAGGTCGGCCGCCTGCTGGTCTCCATGGCCGAGGCGGTCCGCACCGCGATGAGCGCGGCCACCACCGCCCTGCTCAGCGCCGACAAGGAGGGCGCCGAGCGCGTCGTCGCCCGTGACGAGGAGATCAACGCCCTGTTCCGCGCGGTCGAGGAGAAGGTGCTCCGGCTGCTCGCGCAGCAGGCCCCCGTCGCCTCCGACCTGCGCATGGTGATCACCTCCCTGCACATCGGCACCGACCTGGAGCGCATGGGCGACCTCGCCGAACACGTCGCCAAGTCGGCCCTGCGCCGCCACCCGGCCGTCTGCGTACCCGCCGAGCTCACCGGGGTCTTCGGCCAGATGGCCAACATCGCCGACCGCATCGCCGGCAAGATCACGCTTGTACTCGCCTCCCGCGACATCGAACGCGCCGCCGAACTGGAGCGCGACGACGACGCCATGGACGAGCTCGAGAAGGCCCTCTTCGAGAAGCTCCTCAACACCGAGTGGACCCACGGCGTCGAAGCCGCCGTCGACGCCGCCCTGCTCGCCCGCTTCTACGAGCGCTACGCCGACCACGCCGTCAACGCCGGCCGCCACGTCATCTACCTCGTAACCGGCGAATCCTGACCTCCCCACCCGACCCACCCGCCCGCCCCGCCCCCGCGACCACGTGGCCCCGGGACGCACCGCCTGACGTAGACGCTGGCCTATCTCATCGAATTTGAGCGCCATTTTTTCGATGAGATAGGCCAGCGTTTATGCGATTCGCGAGCGGAAACGGCTCCGGTGGGCTGCTGCGGGTTAGACGCGGCGGTCAGGTGCATCGCGATCGGTGGGACATCATCTGGGCCACCTCGGCACGCACTGCGTCGGGCTCGCGCAGCAGACGGGCGCCGGTGAATCGCACAACAGTGAACCCCATCGCGGTCAGCGCCGCGTCGCGCCGGAGGTCACGTTCACGGTCGCGGAGCGAGGAATGGTAAGCCGTTCCGTCCAGCTCGATGTTGAGTCCTGACTCGTCATCGAGGATGTCCAGGTAGACAGCACGTCCCCCCAACATGACCTGCACCTGCCTGCGCAGTCGCGAGAACGCCCGACCATGGAACACCCGGTCGTATCCCCACAGCTCCAGGGGACTGTGACAACCAGCGGCCAACCGTTCCAGCAGTTGCGCCAGGTGGCGACGGCCGGCCAGGCGGGGCGTTCGTTGCAGTTCTTCGGCCAAGCGTTCAGGCGTTGTCATCCGGCTTGAGACTGCGGTGATCGCCGGAGCACGCCTGGCGTCACCGTGAAGCAGCGGCCAGCTGTCCACGATCGCCGCCTCCAATCGAACGACGGGAAGCCCGGCCCGCGTGACGACGCACGGCGGTTCGACGGTGAAGTCCTCACGGCGATGGACCTTGACGCCGAGTGCGCCGCGCAGATGACGAGAGTCGCCGGTGAGCAGATGAATCCACGAGTCGTCCGGCACCGGCAGCCCCCACACCCGCAGGGCGGACAGGTGACTCACCGCCACGGGCGGCCCGGCGTACACGAGCGCTGCCCTCAGCACTACTTCCCAGTCGTCCAGTGCTTCAGGCAGCAGGAACGTTCGCGGCAGGGGTCGCGTCACGTGGCCCGCCTGCACCGCATACGCGAGAACGTGCTCATGGAGAGCGCCGGTGAGGGCGGCCCGCGTGGACAGACCCGCTCCTGCGCGCATCAGTTCGTTTAGTTCGGGGCGCATTCCGGCAGCGTCGGCGCTCGACGATGTCCGGTCCACCAGTCGCCGGTGATCTGTGGACGACACGCGCGTTATCCACAGGGCCGCCATCGCCATTCCATAGACGCTGGCCTATCTCATCGAAAAAGTGGCCCTCGAATTCGATGAGATAGGCCAGCGTCTATACAAAGCGTGGCGAGGCGAGGCGAGGAAGGCGGGGCGGGAACGGAGCGCGCCGCCCCGTGTGGCGGGGCGGCGCGTGTGGTTCGGGTGGTGCGGCGGCTACTTGAGGGTGGCGCCTGTCAGGCCGCTCTGGACCTGGCGGTGGAAAATGAGGTAGACGGCGAGGATGGGGAGCATGGCCAGGGTCATGCCCGCGAACAGCCGCGCGAAGTCCGTCTCATATCGCGCGTTCGTGGCCAGTTCCAGGAGCCCCTGCGTCAGCAGCCGCTTGTCCTCGTCCTTCATGATCACCGTGGGCAGGATGAACTGGTTCCACTGCCCGATCACGTTGAAGATCCCGATCCCGATCAACCCGGGCTTCGCCATCGGCATCATCACCTGGAAGAACAACCGCACATGCCCGGCCCCGTCCACCGACGCCGCCTCCGCGATCGAGCTCGGCAGCGTACGGAAGAACGCGTGCAGGAAGAACACCGTGAACGGCAGCGAGTACGCCACATACACCAGGATCAGCCCGAGGTGCGTGCTCAACCCGATGACCTCACCCAGCCCCAGCGCGTTGGCCACGTTGTCGACCGTCAGGTACAGCGGCAGGATTCCCAGGTAGATCGGCATCGTCAGCCCCGCGACGAACATCCAGTACACGGCCCGGTTACCCCGGAACGGATACCGCGCGAGCACGTACGCCGCCATCGAGCCGAGCAGCATCGTCAGCCCGACGCCGCCGATGAGCACGAGCACGGTGTTGAAGAAGAACTCGCCGATGTGCCCCTTGGTCCAGGCGCGCCCGAAGGCGCCCCAGAGCCACTGGTCGGGCAGTCCCAGCGGGTCGTTGATGATCTCGGTGTCGGTCTTGAACGACTGGATGACGGCCCAGATCAGCGGGATGGTGACCAGGGCGCCCCAGATGAACAGGAAGCCGTGCGAGAAGACGTTGAAGACGCGGCCGGTGTCGCCGGTGTCCTTGGCCGCGGGCTTGGCGGGCGCCGGGGCCGGGGTGGGCTCGGGCGTCGTGGGCGCGTCGGTGGTCGCGAGGTGAGACATCGTGTTGCCCCTCAGAACTCGAGCTTGTCGCGGCTGCGCGTGATCCGCAGCTGGGCCGCGGCGAACAGGAGCGTCAGGATGGCGATGGAGACGCCCATGGCGCAGGCGAACGCGAAGGAGTCGAACCGGGCGGGCCGGAACGCGTTCGACATCATGTAGGAGCTCATCACCTGGCTGGCGTCGTTGGGACCGCCGCCGCCGGGGCCGGGGGTCATGCCGACGACCAGGGCGTAGAAGTCGAGTGCGGCGATGCCGAGGTAGACCCAGGCGACGGAGACGTGCTCGCGCAGCAGCGGCAGGGTGACCCGGAAGAACGTCTGTACGCGGGTGGCGCCGTCGAGCGTCGCGGCTTCGAAGATGTCCTTGGGGATCGACTGCATCGCGGCCGAGAAGAGGATGAGGTAGAAGCCGACGCCGCCCCAGATCGCGATGAGGATCAGGCAGACCAGGACGACGGGCGCCTCGAAGACGAAGTTCCCGATGTGGATCGGCGGGAAGACGGAGTCGGACTCGGCGAGGAACAGCAGCGGCTTGTCCTTGTCGACCAGGCCGAGCTTCATCAGCAGCGAGTTGATCATACCGCCGTCGTTGCTCTGGAACACCCGGCGCCAGATGACGGCGACGATGGCGATCGAGAGCACCTGCGGGAAGAAGAAGATGAACTTGTACACCGACGAGCCGCGCACGCCGCGTACGCCGGCCTTGTCGCCGCGCCCGCCGACGTTGAGCATGAACGCGAAGAACAGCGCGAGCAGGATGGTGACGACCGGGTAGACCGTCAGCACCACGACGTTGTGGCCGAGCGCCCGCAGGAACACGTCGTCGGAGAACAGCTCCACGTAGTTGCCGAAGCCGACATACGAGTAGTCCGGGCTGAAGCCGGAGAAGTCGGTGACGGAGTAGTACGCCGTCTGGCCGTACGGGTAGAGGACGTACACCGCGTACAGCACTATGGGGGCGACGAGGAACCCAAAGATGAAGCGGGCTCTGCCGAACGACATGGTCGGAAGTCCTTTGCTGGCCACAACTGGGGGGTGGGGCGGGGCCGATCGAACCGGCCCCGCCCGTGCGCGATCAGGAAGCCTTCTGCTTCACGATCTTGTCGTCCTTGGCCACCTCGTCGGCGGCCTTCTGCACGGCGGCCTGGAACGCGGCGGCGCTGCTCTTGCCGGCGGCCAGGTCGGTCGCGGCCGCGAAGACCGCGTTCTGCAGCGGGACGTACCAGCCGGCGTAGCGCCAGTTGATGACCTCCGGAGCCGCAGCGGCGACCTTGGAGGCCGACGACAGGGCGCTGGAGATGGTGAGGCCGTCGGCCGCACCCTTCACCACGGGCAGCGACTTGGTGAGCTCGGCGAACTTGCGGGCCTGCTCCTTGCCGAGCATCATGCGCAGGAACTCCTGGCCACCGGCCGGGTTCTTGGCCTTGGTGGGGACGACGAAGCCCTCACCGGGAGCCGCGTGCACGGTGCCGTACTTGGTCTTGTCCGAGGAGGACAGGTCCCACGGCGGGGCGACGGCCAGCTTGACCGACGCGGGCAGCGTCTTGGCCATCTCGCCCTCGAGCCAGGAGCCGCACCAGATGAACAGCGCCTTGCCGTCGAGCACGGCCTGCTGGGTGGTGGTGTGGTCCAGGCCGGACGCGCCCGCCTGGATCCAGCCCTTGCTGGCCATCTCCGCGATGCGCTCGGCGGCGACCTTGACCGCGTCCTGCTTCCACGCGTCGGGCTCCAGGTTGTCGATCTTGAGGATCGCCTCCTTGCCGCCGACCTTGTAGATCCACTCCGTGATCACGTTGTGGATGTACCAGGGGTGGATGCCCTGGAAGGTGTACGCGGCGATGCCCTTCTTCTTGGCAGCCTCCGCCAGGGTGGCGAACTCGTCCCAGTTCTTGGGGACGGTGAAGCCCTCCTTCTGGAAGAGCGCCTCGTCGTACCAGTGGCCGTAGATGGAGTACGCGTAGTTCAGCGTGTACATCTTGCCGTTGAACGTGCCCTCCTCCACGACGCCGGCGACGAGGGTGTCGCGCACCTTGACCTTGGGGTCGTCGTAGCTCGGCGCGTCCAGCAGCGCGGTCAGGTCGACCAGCTGGCCACCCTGCACGACCGGGCCGACCGGGATGGTCTCCGGCGACGAGTTGTTCAGCACGTCCGGCGGGTTGCCGCCGTAGAAGCGCGGCTGGTAGTCGGTGAGGATGGTCTTGGAGAACTTCAGGTCGACCTTGCTACCCGGCCACTTGGCCTCGTAGGCGGCCACGTCGAACTTGGCGTAGTCCTCGCCGAAGCCGCCGTTGAAGAACACGGTCTCCAGCGGCTGCTTGTCACCGACGCCGAACGGGTTGGCCTCGGTCTTCTCGCCGGTGGTGCCACCGTTGCCGTCCTCGCTGGCGCAAGCCGCCAGGGCACTGAAGGCGGGGGCGGCAAGCAGGCCGACGGCAGCGGCCCGGCGCAACACGGTGCGGCGGTTCAGCTCCGACGGGCTGTCGGGGGTTACGGTCATGACAATCTCCTCGTACGAGATATCGCGGCGCGTCGGGCCCATCCGGCGCGTCGCTGCACTTCGATCTGGTGTTGCGCTTCCCCGGGGAGACCGGGAAACGTCACGCCGCGGGACGTGACCAGATACCGCAGCGGTGCGTCGCTTGACGTCGCCGCGTCTACCGGCACGAATGCGCCGGAGTCTGTGGAACGGCCGAGGGCCGTCAGGGTGGACATCACTCACACCACCTCCCGGAGGCGGTGGCCGGCGACCGCCTGGGCGGTGCGCTGGAACGCCGCGTGCGCACGCTCGTGGGTGCGCTGCGCGACGGCGATGTACAGCAGGTCGAGCACGACGAGCTGCGGGTGGCGGGCCGACAGCGAGTCCGGCCGGAACGTGGTGGCCTGCGTCGCCGTGGTCAGCACGACATCGGCGACGTCGGCCAGCGGCGAGCGCGGGAAGCTGGTGAGCGCGACCGTGGTCGCGCCGCGGCTGCCGGCCTCGGCGACCATCTCGATGGTCTCCCGCGTCTGGCCGGAGTGCGAGATGCCGAGCGCGACGTCCCCGGCGCTGAGCAGGGCGGCGCTGGCCAGTCCGTTGTGCACGTCGGGCCAGGACCAGGCGGCGATCCCGATGCGGTGCAGCGAGAACTGCATCTCCGCACCGACCAGCGCCGACCCGGAGGCTCCGTAGATGTCGACGCGCTCGGCCCCGGCGATGGCGTCGGCGGCGCGCTCGACCTCGACCAGGTCGGTCATCGCGGCGGTGTCCTGCATGGCCCGGGTGTCGGCGGCCATGATCTGGCCGAGTACGCGCTCCAGCGGGTCGCCCGGCTCGATGGCCCGGCCGATGTCGACGGCCCAGCCCGCCGAGCGCGCGGCGCGACCGGTCTCGCCCGCGATGGCGAGCCGCAGGTCGGCGTATCCCTCGAAGCCGACCGCCCGGCAGAACCGGGTGATCGTGGCGGGCGAGGTGTGCGAGCGCTCGGCGAGTTCCACGATGGTCGCTCGGGAGGCTCCGGCCGGATCGGTCAGCACCTGCTCGGCGACGCGCCGCAAGGCGCCCGTGAACTCCGGGAGTTTGGCACGCAAACGGGCGAGCACGCTGTCCGTGCCTGCCGTCGGGTACGCGCCTCGTTCCACGTTCGTCAACCTCTTTTAGGAAGGAGTGTTAACTGTATGTGGAAAGAATTCTTACTTAATTTGGCGCTGTGTCAACAGTCACGTCGGCCGTTTTCAAACCGTTACCTTGTGACATCCTTCGATGGGTGGAGGTGCCCATCGGCCATTCGGTGGAGTGAATGTCACCCGGTTATCAGGGCGTTGCGGCTCAGCCGCATGGCACATCGCGATCCCTGGCGGATCAGGCGAAAGCGGGCTCGTCCGTCGCTTGTGGGGTCATTTCCACGGCGCGGATCGATGCGGCGCGCGCCTCGCGGCGGCGGGCCGTCCACAGGTGCCCCGCCGCGCCGAGCAGACCCAGCGCACCGCACGCGAGCCAGTGCCACGGACCCAGGTGCTGGAGGCTCCAGCCGCCCACCGACGGCGCGACGAAACCCGCCGCCGGGAACACGAGGAAGAAGACACCCTGGTAGCGACCGCGCAGCGCGGTCGGGGCCAGCTCAGCGATGATCGAGGCGTTCGGCGGCGCGGCCAGCATCTGACCGACCGTCCACACCGAGGCGGCGGCCACATACACCCAGAGCCGGTCGGCCAGGAAGACGGTGCTGTAACCGACCGCGAGCAGCGAGAACGCCGCCGCCAGCACGACCGCGTGCCGTCGTGCCCCGATCAGCTTCGGCACGAACAGCTGCCCGACCACGATCATCGCCCCGCCCAGCGAGACGACCAGCCCGTACGCGGACGGCCGCAGCCCGTCGCCCTCCATCGCCAGTTGCAGGATCGACTGCCCCTGCACGGTTAGCAGCGCGAGCACGAACGTCAGGCCGACGAACGTCAGGAACACCCGGTCCCGCAGCACGACGGCGAGCCCGACCTGATCGGCGGAACGGTCCGCGGTCCGGTTGATCGGCAGCCGTCGCCAGATAGACGCTGGCCGATCACGTCGATTCTGGCTGCCCGATTCTCGATGTGATAGGCCAGCGTCTATGCCAGGAGGGGCGGCAGGCCCGGTGCCCGAGCCCGCCGCCGGGGCAGTGGGCGCCGCCGGGGCGGTGGTCGATGCGCCGACCGGGCTGGTCGCGGTGCGCTGGCGCCGGAGGGTCTCCGGCACCAGTCGCCACACCAGCAGCGCGGTCACGGCCGTCATACCCGCGTCGATCAGGAACAGGGCGAGGAAGCTGAACTCCGCGATCACCCCGGCCAGCGCGGCGGCGATCGCGCTGCCCATGTTGAACGCCCAGAACTGCAGGTTGAAGGCGCGCGAGCGGTCGGCCTCGGGCAGCACGTCGACGATGGCGGCGACCACGGCCGGGCCGGGCAGCGAGTGCGCCAGCCCGACGGCGGCGGCCAGCGTCGCGATGAGCCAGATCGGCCGGGCCAGCCCGAGCCCGACCATCAGCAGCGCCGCCACGCTCGTGCCCGCGAGGTACGTCGCCTTGCGCCCCCACCGGTCGGCCAGCACCCCGCCGAGCAGCGTGCCGCCCGCGCCACCGGCCCCGTAAGCCCCGACGACCAGCCCGGCGACGGCGACCGACGCGCCGCGGGCCGTGGTCAGGTAGATCGGCAGCAGCAGCATGCCGAACGCGCCGACCCGGTTGACCAGCATCGCCGAGAAGAGCATCCAGAAGGTACGCGGCAGCCCGGCCACCGACTCACGAACGAACCGCATACCCGCCCTCACGCAGCCTGTAGTGCCTCGGCCCGGCGCTCGCGGGCCGGGCCCGACCAGAGCTGCCCGGCCGCCGCGACGATAGCGATCACGCCGCAGCCCAGCCACAGCGCCTCGTCCCCGAGGTGCTGCTGCACGTAGCCGCCCAGCACCGGAGCGGCGAATCCGGCCACCGACCAGGACAGCGACATCACTCCCTGGTAACGACCGCGCATGGCGGCCGGGGACAGCGCGGCGGTCAGCGTCGAGTTCGACGGCGAGTTGAGCATCTCGCCGACCGTCCAGATCAGCACGGTCAGCGCGTAGAACGCGGCCGAGTCGGCGAACGCGGTCAGCCCGAACCCGAGCCCGATGATCACCGCCGCGACGGCGAGCACCCGCGAACGGTCGTACGCCCTGATCAGTTTGGGGATGAACAGCTGCCCGGCCACGATGAGCACCCCGTTGAGGGCGATGACCAGGCCGTACTGCTGCGCGGGGATGCCGTCGCCGGTCATCGCGATGGGCAGCGTGGACAGGTGCTGCATGAACACGAACGAGATCAGCAGGTTGACCGCGACGAAGCCGAGGAACACCCGGTCGCGCAGCACCACGCCGATGCCCGCCCGCTCGACCGGCGCGTGCGGCGCGGCGGCGGGCCGCTCCCGGTGCGGTTCGCGCACCTTGAGCAGGATGAACAGGAACGGCGCCAGTGCTGTTCCAGCGTTGATCAGGAAGATCAGCTTCGGGTCGGCCGCAGCGGCCAGGCCCGCCAGCGTCGCGGCCACGGCGAAGCCGACGTTGACGGCCCAGTAGTTGAGCGTGAATGCGCGCAGCCGGTCCTTCGCGGGCACCACGTCGACCATCAGCGCCTGGAAGGCCGGGCGTGACGCCTCTCCGACCAGGCCGAACAGGAAGGCGAGCGGTGCGATCGCCCAGAAGCCCTGCGCGAAGGCCAGAGCCACCAGCAGCACGACCGCACCCAGGTGGGCGACCAGCAGCGTGATCCGCCGCCCCACCCGGTCCGCGGTCACGCCGCCGATCAGGGTGCCGATCGCCCCACCCGCCGCCCACAGACCGAGCACCAGGCCGGACCGCGACGGCGAGAAGCCCTGCACGGTCGTCAGGTAGATGGTCAGGTAGACGATGACGAAGCCGCCGGCCCGGTTGATCAGCGAACCGGTCCACAGGTACCAGTAGGTCGCGGGCAGCCCGCCCACGGTCTCGGCGAACCAGCGCCGCACCCCGCCCGGACCGGCGGGTGTCGTCTCACGCGGCGACGGGGGCAAGGTCGGCTCCTTCCACGGTCGGCTTCGGCTCGGTCAGGGCGCGGGCGCGGCGCTCGCGGACCGGGCCGCTGAGCAGCTGACCGGTCGCGACGGCGACGCCCAGCAGCGCCAGCACCAGCCACAGCGTCATCGGCGGCGCGTGGTCGAGCAGCATGCCGCCGAACACCGGCGCGAAGAAGTTGGCCGCGGTGAAGCCCATCGAGGCGACGCCCTGGTAGCGGCCGCGCATCGCGGGCTGCGACAGGTCCGCGATCAGGGTGCCGTTGACGGGGGCGTTGAGCATCTCGCCCGCCGTCCAGACCACCACGGTCAGCATCAGCGCCGGAACGGTGCCCGCGATGGCGGTCGCGCCCATGCCCAGGCCGACCAGCAGCGCCGACAGCGCCAGCACCCGGCTGCGGTTGCGCCCGGCCAGCAGCTTCGGCACGAACAGCTGGAACGCCACGATCATGATGCCGTTGACCGCGATCACGGTGCCGTAGTCGGCGGCGTCGAGGCCGCGCTGGTGCATCGCGATCGGGATCAGCTTGCAGGACTCGATGATGATCCACAGACCGAGGTTGAGCAGCACGAACGTCATGAACACCCGGTCGCGCAGCACGATGAGGATGCTTCCCTCGACCGGTGCGCGGTGCGGCACGGCCACGCCGGGCACCGCCGCCCGGACCGGCCGGGTCTCCGGCACCCGCCAGAACACGATCGCCGCCATGGTCAGCTGGGCCGCCGCGTTGAGCAGGAACACCGTCAGGTGCGGGGTGCGCGACAGCACGCCCGCCAGCACCGCCGCGAACGAGAAGCCCAGGTTGATGGCCCAGTAGTTGAGGTTCATGCCGCGCATGCGCTTGGTCGGGCCGAGCACGTCGACCATGGTCGCGGAGAAGGCGGGGCGGCCCAGTCCGTTCCAGAAGCCGTACACCGCGGCCAGCAGCGCGACCGCGACCGGCTGGAACACGAAGCCGAGCACCACCGCGGTCGCGGCGAGCGCGAGGTTGGACACCAGCAGCGTGGAGCGCCGCCCCCAGCGGTCCGCGAGCACGCCCCCGGCCAGCGAGCCCAGCGCCATGCCGCCGCCGAACAGGCCGAGCACGAGCCCGGCGAAGGTGGCGGAGAAGCCGTACTCGACCACCATGTGGATCTCGAGGTACAGCATCACGAACGCGCCGGTGCGGTTGATCAGTGTGCCGGTCCACAGGTACCAGAAGATCTTCGGCAGTCCGCCCGTCGTCTGCGTCAACCAGCCCCGCACACCGCACTCCTGTAATGATTGCAACCCCGTCTAACGCCTTACAACCTAGGCCGCCGGTACGACGGAAGTCACCCCGAATTTCACGTGGTGGTCGTCACTGCACCGCGTCGACGGCTCGGCGCCCGCTCCGCTGCGCTGCGCAGTCGTTCGCCGTTAGGGGACTGGTCACAAGGCCTTGACGGTCATCGGGAAAGATGGGCGGCATGGTTGGAACACTGGTGCTGCTGCGGCACGGCTACAGCGAATGGAACGCCAAGAACCTCTTCACCGGCTGGGTCGACGTCGACCTGAACGCCCAGGGCGAGGCGGAGGCGCGCCGCGGCGGCGAACTGCTCAAGGAAACCGGACTGCTGCCCGACGTGGTGCACACCAGCGTGCTGCGGCGCGCCATCCGGACCTCCGAGATCGCGCTCAACACGGCAGACCGGTCCTGGATCCCCGTGTCGCGCAGCTGGCGGCTCAACGAGCGCCACTACGGCGCACTGCAGGGCAAGGACAAGAAGCAGACCCTCGACACGTACGGCGAGGAGCAGTTCATGCTCTGGCGCCGCTCGTACGACACCCCGCCGCCGCCGATCGCCGACGACGACGAGTTCTCGCAGGTGGCCGACGCCCGCTACGCGCTGCTGCCGGACGAGCTGAAGCCGCGCACGGAGTGCCTCAAGGACGTCGTCGGCCGGATGCTGCCGTACTGGTACGACGTGATCGTCCCGGACCTGCGCGCGGGTAGGACGGTGCTCGTGGTCGCCCACGGCAACTCGCTGCGCGCCCTGGTCAAGCACCTCGACGGGATCTCCGACGAGGCCATCGCCGCCCTCAACATCCCGACGGGCATCCCCCTGCGCTACGACCTCGACGAGAACCTCCGCCCGATCACCAAGGGCGGCACCTACCTCGACCCGGCCGCCGCCGCCGAAGCCGCCGCCGCCGTCGCCAACCAGGGCCGCTAACCACCAACCCAACCCAGCCCCGGCCCCGCCCGACGTCGGCCCCGGCCCCGGCCCGCCCTCATCCTGCGACAACTCTTAAAGAGTTGCGCCCTCAGGACATGACTGAAGGCGCAACTCTTTAAGAGTTGCGCCAGTGGTGGTGGGGGTGGGGGCGACGGGGGCAGCGGGGGCTGGATGTGCCGGTGGCCGGCGGCGACGCTCACCCCCGTTAGCGTCGCCGGCCGGCCGACCGGTCTCAGGTGGCGGCCGTCCCCCAACGGCGTGGTGCCACCCATCCCCCGGCGCATCGGCTCGGCGCCACAACCGATAAATGATCGGCTGGGCCATCCCCCGGGTTTCATCGAGCGATGCGCTTGAGAGAGACGCTACGCCGCTGGTCAAGTGGCCGTCCAGTCATTTGCGAATCTCATTCGTAACATTGCGTAACCGCAGTCTCTACGATGCGCTACCGTCTCCGAGCTTCGTGATCAACTCGACCCGGGTCCGTACGCCGAGCTTGCGATAGATGCTGGCCAGGTGGGTTTCGACGGTCCGCTCGCCGAGCACGAGCGCGGTAGCGATCTCCTTGGCGGGCGCGCCGCGCAGTGCCCACGACAGCACCTCGCGCTCGCGGGCGGTCAGCCCGCCCGGCCCGGCGTCCGGACCCGACCAGGCTCGCAGGGCACGGTCGGCCGCCTCGGCCACGGCCGGGTCGACGAGCCGCCCGGCGGCCAGCGCCCGGTCGGCGGCCAACGGATCGGGCCGCCCGCGCAGGGCCGCCAGCTCCGCCGCGGCGCGTAGCGCGTACCAGCGGACGAGCGCGGTGGGGCGTCCTTCGCCCAGTGCCGCCGTCTGGGCCAGCAGGGCCACGGCACGGCTCCGGTCGCCGCGCCGGACCGCGTCGGCGGCCGCCAGGTCGTACGCCCGTACTTGCAACTCGGCGTCGCCGAGCGCGGCTGCTTCGCGTACCACCTGGTCGAGCCGACCGCCCGCAGCCAGCAGCGCCTCCGCGACCGCCCGCGGGTCTCCCCCGGCGCGGGCCAGGTCCAGCGCCCGGTCGGCCAGCTCCGCCTCGCCCAGCTCATCGGCCAGCCGCGACATCAGCCGCGCGGCCACCGAGTGCTGCTCTGGCGGCAGCCCCGACGCGGGCAGCGCCGCACAGGCGTCGCGCAGCGCACCCATCCGCACCGGGTCCCCGGGTGCCCGCTCATCCGGGTGGCCGACCTGCCCTGATCCACCGGGTACGCCGCCAGCCGCTGAACCTGCGCGCAGGGCCGGACGGCGCGCCGCTGCGCCCTCCACCGCTCCACCGCCCACCATGCCGTCTCCGGTGCCGACCGCGCCGTCCGCGACCCCGGCACGCGCTGGGCCGACGCTCGGGGCCAAGGCTCCCAGGCTCGGGCGCGGCCCCAGCCCCAGCGCCGCTGCCGCGATCAGGCCCATGTCGGACGCGCGCAGGCCGAGGCGCAGTGCGCCGGTGAGCGACGCGCGACCGGCCTCGCGGGCCGCCGCGCTGGCCGCGCCGCGCAGCCGGGCCGTGCCCGAGGCGGCGAGCAGCCTTCCAGCCTGCGCAGGAGTCCATCCGGCCCGCCCGGCGAACAGGGCGGCCTGCGCGTAGTAGCCGGCGGCCAAGTCGTACGCGCCGTCCTCGTCGGCGGCGGCCGCAGCGGTGGCCGAAGCGGCGACCGCGGCGTCGAGCCGGGCCGCTCCGCCCAGCGCGGCCGCCTCGGCGGTGTGGTGTGCCAGTTCCGGCAGGGTCGCCGCTCGGGTCCCGCCGAGCGCGCCTAGCCGGATCAGCACACCGGCGACGCGTTCGTGCAGCGCCGCGCGGCTGCGGCCGCCGAGCGTGTCGTAGCAGACCTCGCGGTCAAGGGCGCGTACGAAGCCGTACACCTGGGGGCCCTGCTCGCGGACCAGTCCCGCCGCGGCGGCGTCGTCGAGGCCGCTGAGCACGTCCTGCTCGGGGCATACGCCCTCCAGGATGGCCAGGTCGAACTCGCGGCCGATCACGGCGGCCGCGGTGACCGTCTCGCGCGCGCCGGGCTCCAGCGCGCGCAGCGCCGCCCGCACCGGCTCGGCCAGTTCCTCGGGCCAGCGCAGCGGGAGGCGGTAGAGCCCGTCGCCGTCGGCGTCGACCTGGTCGGCGATCGCGGCCAGCACTGTCGGGTCCGCGTCGGTCCGCCGCAGCAGCTGCTCCACGAGGCGGGGCGCGACGGGGCGGCCGATGCGCTCCCGCAGCAGCTCGGCAGCCTGTCGGCGATCCACGGCGCCTCCCCTCTCCGGGTCGGTACGCAGCACCCCCGGTGCAGAAGTTACGTACTCGCCGCGATGTGCGCAGTCCCCTAACGGACCTAGCGTGAACTCACCTCGCAACGCCCCCGCACGAACCCCCTCTCCCATTGAAAGGGAGCCTCCGATGTCCCAGTTCCGCGATCTCATCGCCAGGATGGCGGTGGACCCGGAGTTCGCCCGGCACGCACGGGCCAATCCGGACGCCGTCGCCACCCAGTACGGCCTCACCGCCGACGAGACCGACCAGCTCCGCGGCCTTGCCGACGCCTCGGCGGGGGCCGGGCCCACCGCCCTGGGCGTACGCCTGTCCAAGTCCGGCATCGGCACCGGCGGCCTCGGCAGCCTCATCTCCCCCGCCGACCTGACCCCGGACCTGCCGGACCTGCCGGACGACGAGCCGACGGCCCCGCTGCCGCCCGCCGAGCCCGCCCCGGTCGCGCCGATCCACCTCACGCCCGTCGACCTGACGCCGGACGCAGAGGAGCCGCTGCCCCCGCCCCCGCTGCCGCTGCCCGAGGAGCCGCTGCCCCCGCCCCCGCTGCCGCTGCCCGAGGAGCCGCTGCCCCCGCCCCCGCTGCCGCTGCCCGAGGAGCCGCTGCCCCCGCCCCCGCTGCCGCTGCCCGAGGTCGGCCTGCACCTGCCGGACCTCGACCTGGTGCCGCTGGACCCGGACCCCGAGCCCGCGCCGATCCTGCCGCCGGTCGTCCACCTGCCGCCGGACTTCAACTTCCCGGGGCTGGACCCGGACCCCGAGCCGGACCCGATCGTCCCCCCGGTCATCCACCTGCCGCCGGACTTCGGGCTGCCGCCGTTGACGCCGGAGCCGGACCCGGGCCCGTGGATCCCGCCGATCCACCTCCCGCCGGACCTCGACCTGCCGGACCTGCCGGAGCTCGAACCCATCCCGGACCCGGGCCCGTGGATCCCGCCGATCCACCTGCCCCCGGACCTCGACCTGCCGGACCTCCCGGAACTCGAACCGGCCGAGCCCGCCGAGCCCGCGGAACCGGCCGAGCCCGCTCCGCCGCCACCGGCCCCGGAGCCCGCACCCGAGCCCGCCCCGGCCCCGGAGCCCGCACCCGAGCCGGCCCCGGCTCCCGACCCGGCTCCCGCACCCCCCGCCCCGGCCCCCGCGCCGGTGGTGGACCCGGTGGCCACCCCGACCGAGGACGCCGGTCCGGTCGTCGTGGTCGTGCAGTCCGGCGACCCGGCCGCACCCGGGGCCGACCCCGCCCCGGCGGCCTCCCCGCAGCCGGGCGCTGTCCAGGCTTACCCGGCCGCCGCGAGCGAGAGCTCCGACGGCATCGGCACCCAGGAGCTGATCATCGGCGGAGCGGGCCTGGCCGCGGGAGCGGTCGCGGGCGGCGTCGCCGGAGCGGTCGCGGGCAAGGTCTTCAAGTCCGATCAGGACGGCACCGAGGCGACCGCCGCGGCCTGACCGTCCGCACCAGACACCGGGCAGCAGGGGTGTGCGCCCCCGTCGCACCTCTGCTGCCCGGCACACTCCCACCCATCGACGAACCCCCTGAACGGATCACCGTCGTAAAGCAGTCAGCCGAGAGCGTGCCGCCGTTCGGCCGCCTATGATTCGGCTCGCCGCACGGCTCCATACCCCTTGAAAGGCCGAACGATGTTGTGCCACGCCTGCCATGTGCACCTGCGGCGGGACTACCCGTACTGCCTGCACTGCGGCACGCTCCGCAAGGGCGCTGTGGTGGAGTCGTTCGCGGCGCCGGAGCTGCGCTGGCACGACGCGGCAGGTGAGCGGGTCTTCCCGCTCGTCAAGCCGCACACCACGATCGGCCGCGCCCCCGACAACGACATCGTGCTCGACGACGCCAGCGTCTCGCGCCACCACGCCCGGGTCGTCCGCAACGCCGAGGGCTTCCACCTCGAAGACCTCAACTCGTTCAACGGCACCACCCTGGGCCGGCGTACGTTCCACGGCGACTGGGCCCCGCTGCCCGACGAGTCCGAAATGCACATCGGCGACATACCGCTGCGGTTCGCGCAGCCGCGATCGGCGGCGATCGGCTCCAAGACCATGGTGCGCGGCGTCGAGCACAGCATCCTGCTGCCCGCCGGTCAGCCCGAGACCGCGCCGACGGCCACCGGCCCGCTGACGGCCCGCCCCCGGCGGCGCAGCGGCTGGGCCCTCAAGCAGGTGCCGGACATGCGCGGCGACCAGCAGTGGGTGCTGCGCAACACTCGTACGGGGCAGTACCTGCAGCTCGACGAGCGCGACGTGTTCCTGTGGCACCAGCTCGACGGCGAGAACACGGTGCGCGACCTGCTCTTCGCGTACGCCCAGCAGTACGGCGAGCTGGCGCTGCCCCGCATCGAGCGGACGCTGCGCACGTTCGCGGCGCTGGAGCTGGTGCGCGGCGTGCACGGCCAGCGCGAGGCGGACAAGCCGCCGCTGCTCAAGCGGTTCGGCCAGGCCGTGCTGAGGACGCTGCTGCGCACCGAGGTGTCGGTCAAGGGCCTGGACCGGGTGTTCAGCGCGATGTACCGGTCGTTCGGCTGGCGCTTCTTCACGCGTACCGGCGTGGCGGGTCTGTGGTTGTGCATCATCGGCGGCATCTACGCGATGACCGTGGCCAGCGCCGAGCAGAACCTGTTCGACATCAACGGCGCGGGCATCTGGGGCGCGGTCGTCATCGCGGCGGGTTACCTGTTCGCGCTGATCGTGCACGAGTCGGCGCACGCGCTGGCCGTGAAGTCGTACGGCCGCACGGTCACCCGGGGCGGGTTCATGCTGATGATGGGCATGCCGTTCGCGTTCGTGGACACCTCGGACATGTGGTTCGGCAGCCGCTGGTCGCGCATCGTGGTGACGCTGTCCGGGCCACTGTCCACCGCCGCCATCGCCGGGATGCTCGCCGCCACCGCCGCCTGGGTGCCCGTGCCGCAGGTCTCCGGCATGGCGTACCAGCTGGCCTTCGGCCTGTACCTGAACACGCTGTACAACCTGAACCCGCTGATGCCGCTGGACGGCTACCAGGCGCTCGCGGACGGGCTGCGGCTGCCGCGCCTGCGCGAGGAGGCCTCGGCCTACTTCACCAAGGGCATCTGGTCCGACCTGAAGGCGGGCCGCAGGCCCGGCATCAAGCAGATAGGCATGGCGGCGTACGGCTTCACCGCCGTCGTCGGCACCGGTCTGTTCGTGCTGCTGGGCTTCCTGGCCTGGCGCGACCGGCTCGGCGGACTCGTCGAGGAGTACCTGCCGCCCGGCATCGACGTGCTGGTCATCGTGCTGGGCATCGGCCTGATCATGTTCCCGATCTGGTACCGGCTGTTCCGCAAGCTGACCGCGTTCATCAAGTCCCGCAAGGCCGCGACTGCGGAGGTGACGGCATGACTCAACCCGACATGTGGACCGTGCCCGGATATGTCGAGATCCGGGAGCTGGGGCGCGGCGCGTCCGGGCTGGTCGTGCTCGCCGAGCACGAGGCGACCGGGGTCAAGGTCGCCATCAAGTACCTGGCCGAGCACCTACGTGACGACGAGAACTTCATCCGCTCGTTCCGGGCCGAGGCCCGCGTCATGTCCGAGGTCGAATCCCCGCAGGTCGCCCGGCTGTACGAGTACATCGAGGCGCCCGGCGGCGCGGCGATCGTGATGGAGCTGGTCGACGGCGTCGCGCTGCGCGCGATCCTGCGCGAGCAGGGCCCGACCGAGCCCGAGGCCGCCCTGGTGGTGCTGAAGGGCTCGCTGCTCGGCCTGGCCGCCGCCCACGAGCGCGGCGTCGTGCACCGCGACTACAAGCCCGAGAACGTGCTCGTCAACGGCGAGGGCCAGAGCAAGCTGGCCGACTTCGGCATCTCCGCCCGCAGCGGCCGCCAGGGCCCGCTGGCGGGCACCCCGTCGTACATGGCCCCCGAGCAGTGGGCCGGTGCCCCCGCGAGCCCGTCGACCGACATCTACGCGGCGACCGCCACGTTCTTCGAGTGCCTGGCCGGGCAGCCGCCGTTCCGCGCCCCCGGCGACCTCCAGGGCCTGCGCCGCCAGCACGAGCATGCTCCGGTCCCCGTGGAGATGGTCCCCGAGGCGGTACGCGGCCTGGTCCGCCGTGGCCTGGCCAAGGACGCCAAGCAGCGTCCCAAGGACGCCACGACGTTCCTGCGCGAGCTGGAGGCCGTCGCCGGGGCCGGTTACGGGGCCCAGTGGGAGGAGGAGGGCCGCAGCAAGCTGGCCCGCCGCGCACTGCTGCTGGCGCTGCTGTTCCCGCTGGCCGCCGTGCAGGCCCAGGCGACCGCCATCGGCACCACGATCCTAGGCATGTCCCGCAAGGCGTTCACCACGGCGGCCAGCATCACCGCCCTCGTACTGGTCCTCGGCGGCGCGGGCGCGGCCGCGGCCCTGTGGCCGACCGCCAGCACCCCGACGCCAGAGCCCAGCGCCACCGCGGCCGAGTCCCCGTCGCCGATCCCGTCACCCTCGGAAAGCCCGTCGCCGAGCCCGTCCCCCTCACCAAGCCCGTCGGCGGAGCCGTCGCCGTCCCCCTCGGACGAGCCGGAGCCCAGCCCCAGCCCGAGCCGCAAGCCGTCCCCCTCGCCGTCCCCGGCGAACCCGGTCGCGACCGTCACGGCCTTCCTCCGGCCGAGCACCTGCTGGTGGGTCAAGGAGGCGTGCGCCGGCACCGCGCCGAACGCCGCCGCGCGGGAGTCCCGCACCTTCGTGATCGTGAACACCGACCAGCCGGGCAGCTACCGCTACACGCTGCGGTTCACCGCGATCAACTACAACAACATGCCGATCGACACGATCCCGCAGAAGACCTTCGTGGTCACCGGAACCACGGACAGCCAGAGCAAGACCGTCTCCACCGTCGTCGACATGAGCGGCCTGCTCTACTGCGGCACCCAGATCCGGGTGACGATCGAGACCACGCGGGGTGGCCCGGCCATTCCCACGAAGGTCTACTCTGCACCCATCATTCAGAACGCTGACTGCATCATCGGCTGAGAAGGACGCGCTGCGGTGACCGACACCATCGGTGGCAAATACACCCTGCTGGATGCGGGGCGGGCCGGACGGCTCGGCACGTGGCACACGGTGTCCACAGCGGAGGGCAAGCAGCGCGGCGCGCTGCGCCTGGAGGACCGGGGCCTGACCGACCCGGCCGCCGCCCAGCGCCTCGCCGACGCCGTCAGCGGACAGGCCCGCCTGCGCGTGCCCGGCCTGCTCAACGTCATCGACCAGGTGACCGAGGGCAGGCACAGCTGGCTGATCACCAACGCCGCCCCGTCGCCGACGGTCGCGCAGGCGCTCGCGGCCGGGGTGACCCTGCCGCCCGCCGTGGCCGCGCTGATCGCCACCGACACCGCGCAGACGCTGCTCAAACTCCACTCGGGCCAGCTGGCCCACGGCGAGCTGAACGCCCACGGCGTCGTGATCAGCGCCGGTGGCGCGGCCCTGCTGGCCGAGGCCGGCTACGGACACGCGGTGCTCGGCACGACCCCCGGCCCCGGCCACGACGCCGCAGGCTGGTCACGCCTGCTGGCCCAGCTCGCCGACGCCTGCCACGACGCGGTCACCCAGCAACTGCTGCGCCAGGCCGGGCAGCAGGCCGAAGCCGTCGGCGGCAGCGCGGGCATCACCGCCGCCCTGACCACCCTCAGCGGCGCGGCCCAGCAGATCACCGGCTTCGGCGACCGCGCCGCACTCAAGTCCCTCGCCGCCCGGATGCACCCGCTCGCCACCACGCCGGTGTCGGCCTCGCCGATGTCCGCTCCGCCCGTGTCCGCGCCGCCCGTCTCGGCCCCACCGGTCGCCGCGCCGCCGGTCTCGGGTCCGCCCGCCTTCCCCGCCCAGCAGCCGTGGGCGGCCGCACCGGCCTTCCCGCCGGGGGCGCCCGCTGGCGTCCCAGCCGCCGAGGAGACCGTGCAGCTGGCCGGAGGTTCGCACTCCGGTCCACCGCCGCAGCCGCCCCGCACCGCGCCACCGACCGCCGTCATGCCCGTGGTGCCGCCGGACGGGGCCACCCGCATGGGCAACCGGGCCGCCGAGGAGCAGCGCAAATCCGGCGCGTACCAGGTGGGCCGGGCCGCCCCGCCGCAAGCTCAGCAGCCGCAGCAGGACGTGAACCTGCGGTTCGGGCAGGGCGTGCCGCCCGCGCCGCCCGCCTGGCAGATGGCCGCCGCGCAGGCCGCCCCGCCGCCCCGACCCAGGAAGACCGTCGGCAAGCGCATCGCTGCGTTCTTCAGCGCGCTGACCACGGTCGCCCTGCTGGTCATCGCGGGCTACGTCGGCTGGAACTGGTGGCAGGAGCGCAACAACGCCGTCCAGGTCACCAAGGTCACCGTCACCCCGGTCGTCCCGCCGACCACCGCCGAGTGCAACGTGAACGTCGACGTGGTCGGCCTGATCGAGACCGACGGCCAGGCCGGCGTCATCACGTACGAGTGGCTGCGCAACGACGGCGAGACCTCCGGCGCGCTGGAGCAGGCCGTCAAGGACGGCACGCGCAGCGTCCAGGTCCACCTGTTCTGGCGCTTCCAGGGCAAGGGCACCCGCGAAGCCGAAGCCACCCTGCGCATCCTCAAGCCCACCGTCATTCAGGGTTCGTCGAAGTTCACCTACTCCTGCAAGTGACCTGTCAGCGCTGAGCCCACCCGCCGTCCAGCGGGTGGGCTCAGCGCTCAGATGTCGCCGTCCAGCAGATCAGCGAGAATCAACTGCTCCACTGCGTACGCCCATTCGGGGCAGCGGCTGCGCCGACAGTGCACGCACATGTCCGTGGCCGGATCGTCCCCATGGACGGTGATGGCCTCCCAGTACCGTCGCGCCAACTCATCCGGGATCGGGGCGTGACCCTGCGCGGGGCCGCTCACACGGACACCGCCTCGGCGTCAGCCCGGTGCCGGACGAGCCGGGGCGATTGGTCGCGCATGACCTGCTCACGCGTTACGCGGTGCGAGCATGCACCGCAGACCGCGCCGACCGCCCCACCGCACGACGAGCACCAGCTCGCCGCGTGTCCGCGTAGTGCCCAACCGGCCAGCATGGCCAGCAGTACGACCGCGCCCAGCCCAGCGACGGCCAAGTAGACTGCCATGAACCACCTCCTATGGAGTTGTGGGGGAGGCGGGGCGTCGGGGACCAACCACACAGCCCCGCCTCCTGCTTTTCAGCGCATCCTTGATGCGCCGACTGTCACATATGGACGGTGGAGCCAGTGTGCCGCATGTAATCTGCACACGGCAACCCAATCATTGGACTCCTTTACAGTCCAACGGATTCGCTGCACAATGTCCTGATGCCTCCCAGCCCTACGGCCATTCGTCGACGCGTTGGCTACAGACTGCGCGAGCTGCGCAACCGGGTTGGTATGACCACGATCGAAGCCGCAGCAGTCATCGGCGGGTCCGACGCCAAGATCAGTCGACTTGAGCGTGGCTTGACGCCGCTTCGTCCAGGCGATGTCCTACTGCTTCTCGACTGTTACGGCGGAATCGAGCGTGACGAGCGAGACCTGCTCGTGCAGCTCGCAGGCGATTCCGGCCGCCGAGGCTGGTGGCAGGCTTACGAACTGCCCGAATGGTTCAACCTGTACATCGGCCTCGAAAGCGCCGCCTCGTCGATCTCCAACTTCGAAACGCTACTGATTCCCGGCTTGCTCCAGACAGCCGATTACACCCGAGCCCTGGTTCGCCAGGCACAGCCCACCGCCACGGCGGAGCGCGTAGATCGCATAGTTGACGCGAGGCTGAAACGCCAGGGTCGGCTGACCGGGGATGATCCCATCCGACTGCGTGCAGTCGTGGGCGAAGCGGCATTGCATTGCGTGGTCGGCACTCCCGACGTCATGCGCGCGCAATTTGCACAGCTCGCCAGGCTCAGTGAGTCACCGAACATCGAACTCCGCTTGGTTCCGTTCAGCTCACCCGCGTACGCACCGTATGGACGACCTGTCGTCATCCTGGACTTCCCCGAGCCCAGCGACCCGGGACTGGTTTACTTCGATCACCTCGGTAAGGGCGTGTACGTTGAGGAGGAGGCGCACATTGCCACCCATCGACAGGCGTTCGAGATGCTGGTCGGGGGCGCGTTGAGCACCGAGGACTCCGCCCGGCTTTTCGCTGATCGAGGATGATGGACGTGTTCGAGAACGTCGTGTGGAAGAAAAGCAGCCGCAGTGACGGTCAGGGTGCCAACTGCGTCGAGGTCGCCGTCTCACCGGACGCGGTTGGGGTAAGGGACAGCAAGGACAGGGATGGGGCCACGCTCGCATTCACTCCGGACGACTGGGCAGCCTTCCTGACCGGGATCAAGTCCGGCGAATTCGACAGCTGAGTCGATCATGCAGGTGAACCTCGTACAGGGTGACATCACGCGCCAGGAAGTGGACGTGATCGTCAACGCGGCCAACTCGTCGCTGCTCGGCGGCGGCGGCGTCGACGGTGCGATCCACCGCAAGGGCGGCCCGGAGATCCTCGCCGAGTGCCGTGCGCTGCGCGCATCCCATTACGGCCGTGGCCTGTCCACAGGTCAAGCAGTCGCCACCACTGCGGGCAAACTCCCCGCCCGCTGGGTGGTGCACACAGTCGGCCCCGTCTACAGCGCCACCGAAGACCGCTCCGAGCTGCTACGCGACTGCTACCGCAACGCGCTACGGGTGGCCGACGACCTGGGCGCCCGAACCATCGCCTTCCCCCTGATCTCGTCTGGCGTATACCGCTGGCCGATCGAGGACGCCGTCCGCCAGGCCCTCGGCGTCCTCGACCACGCCGAAACGAAAATCGACCAGGCCACCCTCGTCCTCTTCGACGCCCCTACCTACAAAACCGCCCTCTCCGCGCGCGGAATCCCTGCATGATCGCCGTTTGCGGTCAAACCCTCGTTTCACACCACAGATTCTGACCACAGACAGCGATCATGTCCGGCGTCAGGACACCGGGCCGTAGTCTCCGCTGGTCTCACCGGCGAGAACCGCGTGCAACTCGGGGTCGGAGTGGGCCTCTGCGGTGTGCCGCCATGCGCTGAGCAGCACCGATAAAGCAGGCATGTCTCCGAAGTCACCGGAGGTGGTGACGAGTTCCTCGGCAAACTCCCTGACGGCCGAAGCGGGCAGAAAACGCACCCAGGGAAGCGCTCGCGGCAGCAGTTCCGCGACCACCTGCGGGTCGCGACGAGCGATCTCTGCCAGAAGGCGGGCAGGCGTGTACGGCATACCTGCATGATCGCCGTTTACGGTCAGGATGTGGAGTCCCGCCCCAGGTTTTGACCGCAAACGGCGATCATGGCAAGCCAACGACGGGCTGAGAGGCGGGTCAGTAGATCGCGTGGGCGAGCGCGGCCACGAAGGCGTCGCTGGTGGGCTCGTCGCGGACGGCGATGCGGAGCCAGTCGGGGCCCAGGCCGGGGAAGGTGTCGGCGCGTCGGACGGCGTAGCCCGCGTCGCGCAGGCGGGCGCGTACGCCCAAGCCGCCGGTGACCTTGAGGAGCACGAACGAGCTGGCCGGGGTGCCTGCGACGGCCACCTCGGGCAGTTGCCGCAGGGCGGTGAGCAGGTGCTCGCGGCGGGCGGTCAACTCGTCAGCGATCGCCTCCTCGGCTGCGACGGCCGCCGGAGTGGCACACGCGGCAGCGGCGGCGAGCGCGGGCGTCGACACCGGCCACAGCGGCTGCACGGCGGCCAGCCTGCGCACCAGGTCCGGTGCGGCCAGCAGGTAGCCGACGCGCAGCCCGGCCAGTGCCCAGGTCTTGGTGAGGCTGCGCACCACCACGAGGCCGGGCAGGTCGCGGCGGGTGGCCAGGGAGTGCGGCTCGCCGGGGATGGTGTCGGCGAACGCCTCGTCGACGACGAGGATGCGGCCTGGCCGGGCGAGCCGGGCGACCGTGTCGGCGGGGTGCGCGACCGAGGTGGGGTTGGTCGGGTTGCCGAGCAGGACCAGATCGGCGTCGTCGGGCACGGCGGCGGGGTCGAGCGTGAACGGTTCGGGCAGCAGGACTCGGGTCACCCGGTGCCCGGCGGCCAGCAGCGCCGCCTCCGGCTCGGTGAACTGGGGGTGGATCACGACGGGGTGGCGGACGTCGCGCAGTCCCTGGGCGAGCAGCGTGAACGCCTGGGCGGCACCGGCGGTGAGCAGCACCTCGCCGGGTTCGCGGCGGTGCCGGGCGGCGACCGCGGCACGTGCTGCGGTGCCGTCGGGGTATGCATCCAGGCGGGTCAGTGAGTCGCGGATCGCGGCGGCGAGCCAGTCGGGCAGCGGGGCCTGCCGCACGTTCACCGCGAGGTCGATCAGTCCGTCGCCGACCTCGGTGTCACCGTGGTGGCCGAGGTCGTAACCGTCTCCCACCGGTTTGCCCGATGCCGCCGTCGTCGCCGTCATTTCCGCTGCTCCATGGCGTGCAGTGTCAGGAAGGTGCCCTTCCTTCGGGTCCAGCGGGTGAGGACGGCAAGGGCCGCCGTCAGCAGGCCGATAGCGGCGGAGAGCGTCGCGGCGCGGCGAATGTCGCCGCCTCGCGGGGTGGGGCCGTCGCCGAGGACGGGGCGGGTCTCGGAGCGGCCGAAGTAGACGTTGGTGCCGCCTAGGCGTACGCCTAGGGCGCCGGCGAAGGCGGATTCGCACTGGCCGGAGTTGGGGCTCGGGTGGGCGTCGCCGTCGCGGTGCCAGATGTGGGCGGTGCGGGCCGGGGAGCCTGACACCAGCGGCGCGGCCGCCACGGCCAAAGCGGCGGTGAGGCGGGACGGGAGCAGGTTGGCGGCGTCGTCGAGGCGGGCCGACGCCGTGCCGAAGCGGGCGTATCGCGGCGAGCAGTGCCCGACCATGGCGTCGAGGGTGTTCACGGCGCGGTAGCCGACCAGGCCGGGCAGCCCGGCGAGCGCGCCCCAGACCAGCGGCGCGACCTCCGCGTCGGAGGAGTTCTCGGCGATGGACTCGACGGTCGCGCGGGCGAGCCCGGCTTCGTCCAGGGCGGACGGGTCGCGGCCGCACAGGTGGGACAGCCGGGCGCGGGCTGCGGGCAGGTCGCCGCGTTCCAGCGCCCCGGCCATCAGGCCGCCTTCGCGGCGCAGGCTGCGGCCGCCGAGCACGGCCCAGGTCCCGGCCGCCACCAGTACGCCGCGCAGCACCGGACGGTTTCGGGTGGCCCGCTGGGCGAGCACCGCCGCCGCCACCGGCACCCCGACGGCCAGCGCGGTGAACGCGGCCCCGGCCCGCCGCGAGTCGGCGTACGTGTACCGCTCCACGAGCTGCGCGTAGTTGCCGAATCCGGCGACCGGGTGCAGGCGGCGCGGGTCGCCGAGTGCCGCGTCGAGCGCGACTCCGGCCAGCATGCCCAGCGCGTCGGCGCGCCGGGAGGTCACCGGCCGGGTTCCGGGAGCACGTCGGTGCCGGTGTCGAGGACGGCCTCGTCGCCGGGGGCGAGTGGTTCGTCCATGAGGTGGCGGAAGGCGCGCAGGTTGTCGGTGGGTTCGCCGCGGCTGATCCGCCAGCGCCACTCGCGCTTGATGGCGCTGCTGAAGCCGAGTTCCAGCAGGGTGTCGAAGGACTCGTCGGCGGCGGTCAGCACCGCTCCGAGCAGCCGGTCCAGCTCCTGCGGGGTGACCGCGCCCAGCGGCAGGCGGCCGGTCAGGTACACGTCGCCGACGGCGTCGACGGTGAACGCGACCCCGTACAGCTTGGCGTTGCGGCGCAGCAGCCAGGCCCAGACGGCCTCGCGGTTCTCGTCGGGCTGGCGTACCACGAACGCTTCGACGCGCAGCGCGTGCTCGCCGACGATGAGGTTCACGTTCGTCTTGAGCTTGTGCGTGCCGGGCAGGGTCACCACGTACGAGTTCTCGCCGGTGCGGTCCAGGGGCAGCTCGGCGCAGGCCTGCTCGATGAGCGCGCAGGCTTCGGCGACCGTGGTCATGGGACTCCTAGGAGGTCACCACCGGGCACAGCCGGCGAGTTCGAGCTGCCGGCGGGACCGGTGCTCGGTCATCGCCTCACGATAGACGTCGAGCAGCCGGGCGGTCGTGTGGTCCCAGGAGAAGTCGTACGCGTGCGTGACCGCGCCCAGGGCCAGCTCGTCGCGGCGGGCGGGCTCGGCCAGCAGCCGGTCCAGCACCCGCGCCCAGTCGGCCGCGCCGTGGCCGTCGACGAGCACCCCGCTGACCTCGTCGCGTACGGCGGTGACCAGGCCGCCGACGGCGGCCGCGACCACGGGCGTGCCGCAGGCCTGGGCTTCCAGGGCGACCAGGCCGAACGACTCGTTGTGCGACGGCACGGCGACCAGGTCGGCCGCCCGGTACACGTCGGCGAGCCGGTCTCCGGCCTGCGGCGGCAGGAAGCGCACCCGGTCGCGTACGCCCAGGGTCTCGGCCAGTTCGATCAGCGAGGTCGGGCGGTCCAGGCCGGAGCCGCTGGGGCCGCCGACGATCAGCGCGATCGCGTCGGGGTCGCGCAGCTCGGACAGCGCCCGGATGAGCACGTCGGGGGCCTTGAGCGGCTGGATGCGGCCGACGAATGCGATGATCTTCGCGCGGGCGGGCAGGCCGAGGCGGGCACGGGCCGCGAGGCGGTCGCCGGGGCGGAAGCGCTCCAGGTCGACACCGGGCGCGACGACGGCGACCCGTTCCAGCGGCGCGTTGTAGAGGTCGATCAGCTCGCGGGCCTCGGTCGGGGTGTTCGCGACGAGCCGGTCGGACTGCTCGACGACCTGCTCCTCGCCGACGACGCGGCCCATCGGCTCGGCCCGGTCGCCCTCGGCCAGCTGCTTGTTCTTGACCTTGGCCAGGGTGTGCGCGGTGTGCACCAGCGGCACGCCCCAACGGTCCTTGGCCAGCCAGCCGACCTGGCCCGACAGCCAGTAGTGGGAGGCCAGCAGGTCGTAGTGGCCGGGCGGGCGGGCGGCTTCTATTCCGAGCACGCCGTGGGTGAAGGCGCACAGCTGCGCGGGCAGATCCTCCTTGGCCAGGCCCTCGTACGGCCCGGCGCTGATGTGGCGGACGGTCACGCCGGGCGCGAGTTCGGCGCGCGGGGGCAGATCGCCGCCGGTGGTCCGGGTGAGGATCTCGATCTCGATACCGGCCTTGGCCAGCCGTTTGGACACCTCGACGATGTACACGTTCATGCCGCCCGCGTCCCCGGTGCCCGGTTGGTGGAGCGGGGAGGTGTGCACGGAGAGCGTGGCGATCCGCCTGGGCAGCCCCTGGGGGAGGGAACGAGAGTTCACGTGTCGATCAACATCAGTCAGGGCCGGTGTCTTCCCGATCCGGGGGTGATGAGCGTCGCAGCCCGGATGATGGGACGTCGCGACGCCTAAGATGCTGCTCATGTCGTACCAGAAGATCGCCGTCGTCTCCGGGGCGTCCAGCGGCATCGGCGCCGCCACCGCCCGACACCTCGCCGCCGCGGGCTACCACGTGCACGCGCTGGCCCGGCGCACCGAGCGGGTCGAGGCGCTCGCCAAGGAGATCAACGGCACGGCCGTGACCTGCGACGTCACCGACGACTATGCAGTCGCGGAGTACGCGGCGACCGTCGACCGGGTGGACCTGCTGGTCAACAACGCGGGTGGCGCGGTCGGCGCGGACACCGTGGCCAACTCCAGCATCGCCGACTGGCAGGCGATGTACGACGTGAACGTGCTCGGCACGCTGCGCCTGACCAAGGCGCTGCTGCCCGCGCTGATCGCCTCCGGTGCAGGCACCGTGGTCACCGTCAGTTCGACGGCCGGGCTCATCGTGTACGAGGGCGGCGGCGGTTACGCGGCGGCCAAGCACGCGCAGACCGCCCTGGTCGAGACGCTGCGCCTGGAGCTGTGCGGTGATCCGGTCCGGGTCGTGGAGATCGACCCCGGCATGGTCAAGACCGACGAGTTCGCCCTCAACCGCTTCGCCGGCGACGCCGCCCGCGCCGCCTCCGTGTACGCGGGCGTCGAGAAGCCGCTGACCGCCGACGACATCGCCGCCTGCGTCACCTGGTGCGCCGAGCTCCCCCACCACGTCAACATCGACCGCCTCGTGGTCCGCCCCCTGGCCCAGGCCGCCCAGCACAAGGTCCACCGCGTCGGCGTCTGACCGGTGAAGCCGCAGGGGGAGATCACGCGCGGGACGACCAATCCGAACCGGCTGCGGCGGGTGGACCGGTGGATCGCGTGGTGGTGCGGGCGGGCGCTCGGTGCGGCCGTGGACCCGCTGGTGGTGGACCTGGGTTACGGGGCCACGCCGATCACGGCGGTGGAACTGCGGGCGCGGCTGGCGCGGGTGCGGCCGGACGTGCGGGTGACCGGGCTGGAGATCGATCCGGCGCGGGTCGCGGCGGCTCAGGTGGCCGCGGACCCGCCGGGGCTGACGTTCGCGCGGGGCGGGTTCGAGCTGGCCGGGCTGCGACCCGTCGTGGTCCGGGCCTTCAACGTGCTGCGGCAGTACGACGAGAGCGCCGTGCCCGCCGCGTGGACCACGATGACGGCCGGGCTGGCCCCGGGCGGCTGGCTGATCGAGGGCACCTGTGACGAGCTGGGCCGCCTCGCCGCCTGGGCCGCGCTGCCCGCCGGGGCGGCCGCCCCGGCCACGCTGACCCTGGCCGCGAAGCTGTCCACCCTGGAGTCCCCGGCCACGTTCGCCGAGCGCCTGCCCAAGGCCCTGATCCACCGCAACGTGCCCGGCGAGCCGGTGTACGACCTGCTGCGCGCGCTCGACGAGGCCTGGCGGCACGCCGCCCCGCTGGCTGTCTTCGGCCCGCGCCAGCGCTGGCTGGACACCGTCTCGCGCCTGAAGGCGGCCGGCTGGCCGGTCCTGGACCGCCCCGCCCGCTGGCGCCTCGGCGAGGTCACCCTGCCCTGGCCGGGCTGAACGCGGACCGGAGGATGATCCCTTCCCGGTTGGCCGGTCGTTACGTCCGTTATGAACCTAATTGGGGAGTTCGTAGCACTGTCGTCGCACAGCCGACAGCAGCTCACCGTGCAGTCCAGCCCGCCGTTCCTGCTCGGGATTGGGCTGCTGGTGCTCGGCATCGTCCTGCTCGTGCTCGCGTTCGTGCTGGCCCGGCGGTCCGCCGAATGAATCGCGGCGACCTGATCCGCCTGGTCGTGCTGTTCGTGGTGTGCGGAGGACTCGGCTGGCTCGCGGGCGGCAGACGCCGTCCGCACCCCTGACCGGCACCGCGCCGGGTCAGAGTTCGCAGCCGACCAGGACCGGCTCCGGGCGCAGCGTGACACCGAACCGCTCGTGCACCCGGTCCCGGATCTCCGTGGCGAGTTCCAGCAGCTCACCGGTCGTGCCACCGCCGCGGTGCGTGAGCGCCAGGATGTGCTTGGACGAGATCGCCACCGGCCCGCGGGCATAGCCGCGCTCGAACCCGGCCCGCTCGATCAGCCACGCCGCGCTCACCTTCATCACCCCGTCCACGCCCGGCCAGGCGGGCGGCTCCACGCCGTCGAACCGCCGGGACAATTCGGCGTACGCCGCGGCGCTGAGCACCGGGTTCGTGAAGAACGAGCCCACCGAGTCGGTGTCCGGGTCACCCGGGTCGAGCACCATGCCCTTGCCCCGGCGCAGTTCCAGCACCGCCGCGCGCACGTCGGCCAGCGGCACCCGGCCGTTCTCCCCGACCCCGAGCAGCCGGGCCAGCTCGGCATGCCCCACCGGGCCCGACAGCGGGTCGCGGCGCAGCCGGAACGTCACGTCAAGCACCACCCAGCGGTCGGTGTACTTGAACACGCTGTTGCGGTACTCGAAGCGGCAGTCGGCGGGGCTGAACACCACCGTCTCGCCCTCGGTGCGGTCGTACACCGTCACCGCCTCGATCGTCTGCGACACGTCCTGCCCGTACGCCCCGACGTTCTGGATCGGGGTCGAACCCGACGCCCCCGGGATGCCGGACAGGCACTCGATGCCGGACAGGCCGTCGGCGACCGTGCGGGCGACGCAGTCGTCCCACGGGTGACCCGCGGCGACCCGCAGCGACACCGCGTCGCCGTGCTCGCCGACGACCTCGACCCCGCTGGACCGGACCAGCAGCACGGTGCCGGGGAAGCCCACGTCGCCGATGACCACGTTGCTGCCCCCGCCGAGCACCAGCAGCGGCTCGGCGGACCGGGCGGCGGCGTGCACGGCCGACACGATGCCGTCCGCGGACTCGGCCGTGACCAGCCGTCCGGCCGGGCCTCCCAGCCCTAGGGTGGTCAGGTCGGCGAGCGCGTGGCGGGCGGGACTATTGTCAGACACGTCACCACACTAGTGCCGCCACTGATCCCGAATGACCAGGTGGGGAAGACGCGATGAGGACGAGGCCATGAGAGCTCACGGCAGCAAGGAACTGTGGCTGGACTCGCTGCGCGCTGACGCGGCCGCGTTCCGGGCCGTCGCCGGCGAGGCCGAGCTGACCGCGATCGTGCCCACGTGTCCGGACTGGACCGTGTTGAACCTCGTGCACCACCTGGGCGGGGTCTACCGCTGGGTGCGCAGTTTCGCCAGCCGGGGCATCACCAGCGCCCCCGACCCGGCGGCCCGGCGGCACGACTACCCCGGCGCGGACGAGACGCTGACCTGGTTCGACGAGGAGTGCAAGAGCCTGGTCGAACTGCTCGACGCGCTCGACCCGCACATGCCCGCCTGGAACTGGGCCCCGCAGGCGAAAACGGCCGACTTCTGGCACCGCCGGATGGCCCACGAGACCGCGGTGCACCGCTGGGACATGCAGATGTCGCAGGGCCTCGCCGAGCCGCTGGACGACCGGCTGGCCGTCGACGGCATCACCGAGGTGCTGGACAGCTGGCTGCCCGCGGGCCGCCGCAAGGGCCCCACCGACCGGTACGGCGTCGTGCAGCTCACCGCGCCCGAGGAGGGCCAGGAGTGGTTCATCCGGCTGCGCGGCGAGGGCATCGCCCTGCTGGACACCGACACCCTGCTCGACGCCGACGGCCCGGACACCCGCGTGCACGCGTCCGGCCCGGCCAGTGACCTGATGCTCGCCCTGTGGGGCCGGATCGGCTTCGACACGCTGGAGGTCAGCGGCGACGAATCGCTGCTGACCAGCCTGCGCACCGGCTGAGCGGCACACCGATGCCCCGGCCGACCCTCGAACAGGTCGCGCAGCGGGCCGGGGTGTCCCGGGCCACCGTGTCGCGCGTCGTCAACGACTCCCCCACCGTCGCCGAGTCGATCCGCACCGCGGTGCGCCGCGCCATCGACGAGCTGGGGTACGTCCCCAACCAGGCCGCGCGCAGCCTGGTCACCCAGCGCACCGACTCGTACGCGCTGATCCTGCCGGAGAGCCCGTCCCGGGTCTTCTCCGACGACCAGTTCTTCCCCGGCATCATCCGCGGCGTCAGCCAGGAACTCGACTCCGCCGACAAACAGCTCGTGCTGATGGTCGCGGGCTCGCAGGCCAGCCACGACCGCATCGAGCGGTACGCGCTGGCCCGGCACATCGACGGCGTGCTGATCGCCTCGATGCACGGCGCCGACCCGCTGCCCGGCACGCTGGCCCGGATGGGCATCCCGGTGCTGTGCGGCGGCCGCCCGCTCGGCCAGGTCCGCGTGCCGTACGTCGAGGTCGACAACGTCAACGGCGGCCGGATGGCGGTCCGCCACCTGCTGGAGACCGGGCGCACCCGGATCGCCACGATCGCCGGACCGCAGGACATGGTCGCCGGGATCGACCGGCTCACCGGATACCGCGAGGAGCTGCGCGGCAGCGACCGGCGCTCGATCGTGGCCGTCGGCGACTTCACCCGCGACTCCGGCGCGGTCGCCATGCGCCAGCTCCTGGAGGACGACCCCGACCTGGACGCGGTCTTCGTCGCGTCCGACCTGATGGCACACGGGGCGCTGCAGGCGCTGCAGTCCGCGGGCCGCCGCGTGCCCGACGACGTCGCCGTGATCGGCTTCGACGACATCGCGCTGGCCCGCTACACCGAACCCCCGCTGAGCACGGTCCGCCAGCCCATCGTCGGCCAGGGCCGCGAGATGGCCCGCCAGCTCCTGCGCCTGGCCGCCGGCGAGGACATCGCCGACAGCGTCATCCTCCCCACCGAACTGGTCATCCGCGGCACCACCTGAACGGACGCTCGCAAAGGAAGGGCGAACGCGCCGCCGTGTGCGACGCGGGGCGAAGGCCGGTCAAGATCTGTTTTTGTGGACGCTAGCCGCCCCTAGAGCGGCACTCAGCGTCCCCAAAAACAGATCTTGGGGGGTGTGACCGCCGGGCGGAAACTGGTCGTCAGCGGAGGGTGAGGGTGGCCAGGATCGGGAAGTGGTCGCTGGAGGTGACGCCGTTCAGGACCGCGAAGTCGGTGAAGGCCAGCTGCGGGGAGCCGAAGACCCAGTCGACGCGGTTGGTGGGATGGTCGGTCGGGGAGGTCCAGGCCGCGCCGTGGCCGGTGACGTCCTGCGCCGAGACCCAGCCCGCGCCGGTGAACGAACGCTGCTCGGGCCAGCTCGGCCAGAAGTTGAAGTCGCCCGCGACCAGCGTCGGCACGGCCGGGTCGACCTGCGCCACCAGCTCGTCGATCTGCGCCAGCCGGGTCGGCGTGTTCGGCTTGCGGTGCGTCAGGTGCGCGGTGATCACATCGAGGCTGCGGCCATCCAGGCCGAGCGTCGCCTTCAGGTAGGACCGCCCCATCGGACCCTGCCCGTACGGCAGCGAACCCGTACGCACACCGCTGATCGGCAGGCGGGTCAGCAGCAGGTTGCCGAACTGCCCGTCAGCGGCAGGTGACCAGACGAACGGCATGCCCAGCTCGCGGGACAGGTACTCGGCCACGTCCACGCCGCCGCCGATGGCCCACCCCCGGCTGACCTCCTGGAGCACCACCACGTCCGGGTTCACCGCCCGGATCGCGTCGGCGAGCTGGCGCGGGTTCGCCCGCCCGGTGGCGTCGTCCCGCCCGTACTTGACGTTCCAGCTCAGCACCTTCACGTCCACGGTGCCGGCGACGACGGGATCGGTGGTGGGCGGCCGGGTCGCGTACATCAGCGCCGGTCCCAGCAGCGCCAGCACGAGCACGCCGGTGGCCGGGGACGGACGCGCGACGAGCCCGCGCAGGTCGATGCGCCAGCCGCCCGGGTGCAGGGGCCGCCGCCCCATCCCGGCGAAGCCGAGGGCGACCCCGAGCGCGATCAACAGCCACCTGTTGTCGAACGGCAGCGGCATGTCGTAGTGAACCTGGAATAGCAGCACGGGCAGGACCCAGACGAGGCCGTACGCCCAGTCGCCCCGGTTGCCGGGGGCCGCGGTCGCCCGTGCGACGGCGACGGTGGCCGACAGCTGCGTGAGGGCGATCCCGAGCAGCACCCATGGCCCGGTCCCCCACCAGGCCAGGACGAGGCCGCCGACCATACCGGCGAGCGCCGCCGAGCCCGCGATCCAGTGGTCGGGCTCCGGGATCGCGTTCGTGCCGCCGTGCAGCGTCAACCGGCGCACCAGCTCGATCGCGACCAGCAGCACCACGATCAGGACCGCGACGCACAGCTGCAGCGCGACCCCCGACTGCGACGCCGCGAACGCCGGATTGCCCAACGTCGTCGTCCACAGCGCGAGGTAGCCGCCCAGGGCCCAGGTCCGCCCGGTGCCAGCCGCCCCAGGACTCCCCGTCTCCGCACCGGCACCAGTCTCCCGACCGGTCTTGGCGTCCGTCGCCGCATCGGTCGCGCCGCCGAGCGGGCCGCCAGTCTTGGCCGCCGTAGCGGCAACGGTCAAGTCGTCGCGCGGGTCGCCAGTCGCCCCACCGGACTTGGCCGCCGTAGCGGCGGCGGTCAAGTCGTCGCGCAGGCCGCCAGTCGCCCCACCGGTCTTGGTGTCGGTCGCGGCAAAGGTCGCGTCGCCGCGCAGGTCATCGGTCGGACGGCCGATCACCAGGAGGAGCAGCACCAGGACCAGCGCCGTCATCCCCAGGCGGGACGGCAGTTGTCCCCAGGCCGGGTCCCAGGTGACGGTCAGCGAGCGGATGCACAGATCGACCACGCCACCGGCGAGCAGGCCGACGGTGGCGGTCACCGGGTCGGCGGCGCGCCGCACCGTCAGCGCCAGCGCGGCCATGGCGAGCACCGCCCCGGCCGCCGTCAGCGCCAGCGACAGCCCGAACACCTGACCGGCCGACCAGGCCAGGACCAGCCCTGCCGTCGTGGCGGTCAGCAGCGGGATCCGGCTGGGCACGCGCGGCGCCGCCATCACGAGCACGCCCGGCACAGCGAAGATCGCGAGGGCGATCAGGGCGGCGTTGACGATGCCGACCGGCCCGGCCAGCTGGTCCAGCAGCGGACCGCAGGCCCGCAGCAGCTGGGCGGTGACCGCGAACAGCAGCGCGACCAGGGCGAGGGACCTACGTGACACGGGTGGGGCCTACTTCTCGATGGACAGGCCGAGCGATCGGCGGGCGAGCAGCGTACCGCCCGCGACGGCGGCCGGCATGATCAGCACCGCGCCCAGCGGGATCAGGAAGCAGCAGAACACCGCCACGCCGAAACCCAGCGCGCTGGCCCGGTGCCTGCGCAGCGCCACCCGGCGGTCCGGCAGCCGCAGCCCGCGGCGGTTGAACGCGACAGCGACGAGTTCCAGCGCCAGGAACCAGCCACCGACGAACGCGCCGATCACCGGGACCACCGTCTGCCCGACGACCGGGATGAAACCGCCCGCGAGCAGCGGAATCGCGATCATCAGCGACACCGCCAGCAGCCGCAGCGCGTCGAAGATGCTGCGTCGCAGCTCCTGGTGCCAGGGCAGGTCGACCTCGTTCGGCACGCCGCCGAAGTCGTCCTCGACGGCCTTGCTGATCGCCTCGTAGAACGGGTCGCCGATCAGCAGCGTCACCGCGGTGTACGACACGATCGCGAACAGGCCGCTCGCCCCGACGATGGCGATGCCCGCGAAGAGGCGCACCGACGAGCGCAGGTCGGCCGACCAGTCGTCGGCGAACCAGGTGACCGTGCCGGACAGTCCGTCGAGGTTGTAGAACAGCAGCGTGAACAGCCCCACGAACAACAGCAGGCTCAACACTGCGGGGATCAGCCCCAGCAGGATCAGCCGAGGGCTGCGTACATAACGCCCGACGCCCCGCAGGAGCAGGCGTACGCCGACGAAGAACTCTGAGAACGCTCGACCTGCCACGAACGGGGAGCCTAGTGGACGGTGATGACAGCCGTAAGGGCCGGCGTCGCGCGCGGGGTCAGCCGTTGAGGAAGCCGGAGACGCGTTCGCGCAGGTCGGCACGCTCGTGCCAGAGCACCGAGGGCCGGTTGTAGATGTGCAGGGTGGCGTCGGGCAGCACCGAGGCCAGTTCCTCGGCGACCGAGGCCGGGTGCAGGTCGTCGCCTATGCAGCCGATGACCAGCACCTGGGCGCTGACGTCCCGGAGCAGGTTCACGTCCGGCACGGGCACCTGGTCGGGCAGGGTGAGCAGGCCGCTGCTCAGACCGGTGTTCATCAGGGTGTTGAGGCGCTGGCGCACGTACGCCCAGCCGGACGCCCCGTTGCGGGCCGACGGCGGGATCTCCTCGACCACGGCGTTGGCCACGGTCGGCAGGTCACCGCTGTTGATCGCCTCCAGCAGGTTGACCAGACGGCGGCGGGCCGCCTCCGGCCGCCGCCGGTCGAGCACGGCGGGCAGGAACAGCACGACCTTCTCGAACCGGTCGGGCGTCTCGGCCAGCAGGCGGCACAGCGCGCCCGCGCCGAGGCTCACCCCGAGGGCCCGGGTGGCGCCCGCCATGTCGGCGATGGCGCGCAGGTCGCGGGCCAGGTCGCCGTAGTCCCACGCGCCGCGCGGCGAGCTGGACTCGCCGTGCCCGCGGAACTGGAAGAAGACCCGCTTGCCCGTCACGGCGCTGCCCAACGGCCGGGTCTCGGCGATGCCGTGGCCCAGGCCGTGCGCGAACACGGTGACCGGCTCGCCGACGCCGGTGCTGAGCCGTTCCAGCTGTACGCCGTGCGGCGTGTCGACGATCTCGGTGGGCAGGGCGGGCGGGGCGGGGCGGCCGGTGTTCGGAGCGGAGTTGCGCGGCTTGCCGAGGCGTCGGGGGAATCCGTCCGGCGGGGGCGGCCAGCGCAGATCGTTGATCACTAAATCACCAGGGTCCCTCGGCGGCCTCACGCAGACCGCGGCGTACGTCCAGCAGGTAGTACGCGGCGAGGCCCGCACCGACGTAGGCGAAGATCCCGAGTGAGGTACTGACGAGGGTCAGCAGGCTGACGAGCCCGATCACGGCCAGCCAGCCGATCTTGGGCATGGTGCCGATCGCCGGGAACATGCCCTTACGCCGGATCACGCAGTCGACGAAAGCCCACAGCAGGAATCCCATAATGAAGATCCACAGGACCGTGTCGATCCCGTTCCTGATAGTTAAGGCGACCATGGGTCACAGCTTAGAACCATCGGGCCCGCCATCCCAGCGGTGACGACGCCGGATACGCCTCGTCGCGGCGCGCCGACCCGGTGATCGGCGTGCCGCGACGAGTGCGGTGGTCACTTGGCGGAGCGCGGCGGCTTCTTCGCGGCGGGCTTCGCGGCCGGCGGCACATCCTCGGCCTTGGTCTCGGCCGTGGCCTCGGCCTTGGTCTCGGCGTGCGCCGTGTGGCCGTCCTTCGACTCGGTCTTCGGCTCGAAGCCCGGCGTCGGGGCCTGCTCGGTGAACGCCTGCTCGCCACGGGCGACCAGTGCGTCGTAGAGCTTGGTGGCCTTCTCCGCCGCGGTCTGGGTGCCCGCCACGATGCTGTCGCGGATCTGCGCCGCGTCGACCTTGGAGGTGAACTCGGCAGCCTTGCCGGTGGCGAAGGCGCCGTACTCGTTGGCCTTGGCCTTCCACTGCGGCACGTCGGCCTTGGTGGCCTGGTCGGCCAGCTCCGCGGCCTTGTCACGCAGCTTGTCGGCCAGCTCCGGCAGCTTGCGCAGCTGCGCGTACGCCATGTCGCCGACCCCCGCCGCCGCGTAGAACGCGCTCGGGTAGGTGCGGTCGTCGGACCTGTCGGACTTGCTCGACGTCTGGGTCATGGTCACTGTTCCTCCTGTGCCTGCTGCCGCACGGCCTTCTTGACCGCCTTCTTCACCGCCGGCTTCCTCGCCGTGGCAACGGTCTGCTCCGCCGGGTCGGCGGTCTCTTCGGCGCGCGCGTTCTCGCGTACGAACGTCTCGTAGATCTGCGTGAGTGATTGTTTCTGCGCGACCGTCAGCAGCGGGTCGGCCGCGACGGCGGTCGGCACGCTCTGATGGTCGTCAGACCCGAGCAGCCCGGCTTTGAGGTACATGGCCGGGGTGGAGACCCGCAGTGCCGCAGCCAGCTGGGCCAGCACCTCGGCGGACGGCTTGCGCAGCCCGCGTTCGATCTGGCTGAGGTACGGATTGCTGATGTTGGCCTGCTCGGCCAGCTGCCGCAGGGAAATACGGGCGTTCTCCCGCATATCCTTGATGAAGGCACCGATGTCGGGACTCTGCACGCCCACCAAGCTACCCACGACCGCTAGCAACAGCAAGCATATTGCTAACTCCCCGCTAGCGACTTACACCACGCCCCAAATCGCCCACCCAACCCCATATCCCCCAAACCACCGCACCACACTCCCCGCCACCCGCCCGACCCACCGCGATGATCGCCACTTGAGGTCAAAAGGTGGGGCGTGACCGCACTTCCTGACCTCAAACGGCGATCTTGAGCGTCTGACACGGCGGGGCGCGGGGCGCGCCGGGGCGGGGCGGGGCGGGGCTAGACAGGACGCGGCGCGGCGGGGCGGGACGCGGCGGGGGCGCGGGACGGGGCGGGGGCGCGGGACGGGGCGGGGCGCGGGACGGGGGCGGGGCGGGGCGCGGGGGGTTGTTACCAGAGGGGGTGGAGGGCGCCTACGGGGCGGCCGCCGCCGAGGAGGCGGGGTTCGGCGAGGGTGGGGACGTCGGCGGTGACGCCGAGGCGGCGCAGGGCGGTGATCATGATGGGGCCTCGGGCACGGGCGGCACCGTCGTCGATCTTGACGGCGACCGCGCCCTTGCCGGGTACGGCGGCGGCCCAGACGCCCTCCGCGCCGACCTTGCTGACCAGGCCGGGAACGGCGCGCATGAGCTGGGCGTCCTCGCGGTTGGTGCCACTGACCAGTTCGGGGTATGCCCGCATCGCGTCGGCGACCGAGCGCTCCAGCGAGCCGGGCACGCCCTCGGCGAGCCGGTGGAACGCGGTGGCCAGGCCGGTCAGGGACAGCGCGAGCACCGGCGCGCCGCACCCGTCGACGCCCATCGCGGCCGCGGACTCCCCCGCGAACTCCTCGATGGTCTCGTTGAGGCGCTGCTGCAGCGGGTGGTCGGCCTGGACGTAGTCCTCGGCGCTCCAGCCAGCGGCGCGGCAGGTGAGCAGCATGCCGGAGTGCTTGCCGGAGCAGTTCATGTAGACCCGCTGCGGGGTGCCGCCGCTGGCGATCTTCGCGGCGTCGTCCAGGGGCAGGTCGGGCGGGCAGCGCAGGGCCGCCTCGGTGAGCCCGCCGCTGCGCAGCAGGGCACGTACCCGGGCGATGTGGAAGTCCTCGCCGTAGTGGCTGGCCGTGACCAGTGCCAGGTCGGCCGGGTCGGCCAGGCGCAGCCCGGCACGCAGCATGCCGATGGCCTGCATGGGTTTGTTGGACGAGCGCGCGAAGATCGGGCCCGTGACGTCACCCGCCGACGCGACCGGGTTGCCCGACGCGTCCAGGACGATCACCGACCCGCGGTGGCCGCCCTCGACGAAACCACTGCGTTCCACCTCGACGAGCGGTACGCCGCCCTCGTAAACCTTGCCCATGGTAAGGAACGCTACCGGTGTTTCACATTTCAGCGCGGCGGGATCCCCAGGAGGTTGCGTGCCTCACCCGGCGTCAGCGGCGGCCGCTGCGCCAACCGGGCGAATGCGGACGCGCGTGCGACCAGCTGGGCGTTGGACTCGACCGGCTGGCCCTTGGCGTAGGTGACCGTGTCCTCCATGCCGACCCGCAGGTGGCCGCCCGCACCGAGCGAGGTGAGCAGCACCGGCAGGGTGAACCGGCCGATGCCGGTGGCCGAGAACGTGGTGCCGTCGGGCAGCTCGCGCAGCGCCTGCTGGCAGGCGACCAGCGCGGCGGGGGTGCCGGGCATGCCGCCGGGCACGCCCATCACGAAGTCGACGTGCACGTGCCCGCCCGCGGGCAGGCCGTGCTTGTCGAGCAGGCGCTGCAGCGCCCACAGCTGACCGAGGTCGAAGATCTCGTACTCCGGCACGACACCGCGTTCCTGCATGCGGGTGTGCAGGCCGACGATGAACTCCCAGCGGTTCATGAAGACGTCGTCGCCGAAGTTGACGGTGCCCATGGTGCAGCTGGCCATGTCCGGGCCCGCGTCGAGCACCGCCAGCCGGGCGGACTCCGGGTCGTGCACGGAACCGCCGCTGGACAGCTGCACGATCAGGTCGGTGCTCGAACGCAGCGCCGCGACGGTCTCGCGCAGCCGGACCGGGTCCAGGCTCGGCTGGGCGTCGTCGTCGCGGATGTGCACGTGGATCACGCTCGCGCCGACGGCCTCGCACTCCTTGGCGGTGGCGACCAGCTCGTCCAGGGTCACCGGCAGGGCGGGGACGTCAGCCTTGGCGGATTCCGCGCCGGTGGGCGCGACGGTGATCAGAGTGCCGTTCGTCATGCGCGCATCCTGTCATATTTCTAGTCAGGGTCGATAGAGGCCGAAGATTCTCCCGCAGTCAGGGGGGTGTCACCGGAAATATTGCGCTTCACGACCGCGAGTGCGATCGGCCCGAGTTCCGCATGCCGGGCCGAGGTGCCGACGAATCCGACGGTACGGCCGTTCGCCGTGATCTCGGTGCCGCGCACGGGGAGTTCGTCGGTGGCGATGCCGTCCAGGTGCAGCAGGCGCAGGGCGCGGGGCGGCTTGCCGAGGTGGTGCACGCGGGCGACCGTCTCCTGGCCCCGGTAGCAGCCCTTCTCCAGGTGTACGGCGGCGGCGGTCAGGTCGACCTCGGACGGCAACGTCCGGTGATCGGTGTCGACGCCGACCCGGGCCTGCTTCGCGGCGGCCCGCACCGACTCGTACGCCCACAGCCCGGCGGGCGGCACGTCCAGGGTGGCCAGCGTGGCCGCGGCGGTCCCGGCGGGCAGCAGCAGGTCCAGCACGGGCAGGTCGCCGAGGGAGTGCCTGCGGACGAAGCCGCCGCCGGGCAGCGGGGTCAGCGCGTACACCGTGGTCGGGCGGGGCGGCAGGGCGCCGGTGGCGAACTTGGGGCCGGGCACGTCGAGCACGTCCGGTTCGGCGGGCACCGCGATGCCGAGCTTCGCGGCGGCGGCCAGTGCGCCGGGGCCGGTCAGGCTGTGTACGACCAGATCCGCGGGTTTGATCTCGACCTGGGTGAAGAAGCGCATCCGGGTCAGGAAGGTCACCAGCGTGTCGACCGTGCCGGGCTCGACGTCGACCCAGAGCGTGCCGTCGAGTTCGGACACCCACAGCTCGTGCTCGATGTGCCCGTGCGGAGACAGCACCAGCGTGCGGGTGCCCTGGCCGTCGGCAAGCGCGGTGAGGTGCTGCGAGGTGAGGTTGTGCAGGAAGCTCAGCCGGTCCGGGCCGGTCAGCGCCAGCACGCCGCGATGCGAGCGGTCCACGATCCCGGCCGCGGTCAGCAGGGTGCGCTGCTCCCGGTTGGGGTCGCCGTGGTGGGCCGCGACGGCGGCGTCGGCGGAGTCCGGGTCGAAATGGCCCATCAGCACGGTCGTACCCATCACGCACAGCTCCCGCATAGTCCGAACAACGCCACGTGCCCGATGTCCATCCGGAAGCCGCGCTGCGACAGCAGCCGCTCCGCGAGCGGGGCCAGCTCGCTCTGCTCCAGCTCGGTGACCGTGTCGCAGTTGCGGCAGACCAGGTGCACGTGCTGCACGACCGCCGCGTCGTGGTACGTCGGCGCGCCGTGCGACAGGTGCACGTGGGTGACCAGCCCGAGCTCCTCCAGCAGCTCCAGGGTCCGGTACACGGTGGTGATGTTCACCCCCGAGGCGACCTCGCACACGGCGGCGTGCACCTGTTCGGGGGTCGCGTGGACGAGCTGGCGCACGGCGTCGAGCACCAGCTGCCGCTGGGGGGTGAGCCGAAGACCGCGATCACGCAGCAGTTCGGCCAGCTCCGCGGAGCCTTGTTCGGGCATCGTCCGATCATAGTTCGCCACGCGGAAGCGCCCCGCGCCCGCGCACGGTGACGCCGAACGCACCACCGGGGGCCGGGCGCGGGCGCGGCGATCAAGGTGGGCGGGAGCGGCGGACACCGGGCCGCGTAACATTCCGGCCGTGGTGCAGCCTGTTCTCGTGGTCCAGGGCCTTGGCGTGGTGCCGGCCGACACTCCCGTGCTCCGTGCCGACGACCTCGGTGTGCTGCGCGGCGACGGCGTCTTCGAGACCATGCACGTACGGCCCGACGGCCGGGGCGGCGTGCAGCCGTGGCTGCTGGACGAGCACCTGGCCCGGATGGCCCGCTCGGCCGCCCGGATGGAGCTGGCCCTGCCCGCCGAGGCCGCCCTGCGGGAGCTGGCCGCGCTGGCCTGCGCGCAGTGGCCCGCCGAGGTCGAGGGCGCGCTGCGGCTGACCTGCACCCGCGGCCCCGAGGCGAGCGCCGCCAGCGGCGGCCCGGTCACCTGCTTCGCGTCGCTGAACCCGATCGGCGCGGCGACCCTGGCCGCGCGCCGCGACGGCATCACCGTCACCACCATCTCGCTCGGCTACCCGGCCGACGCGCGAACGTCGGCCCCGTGGCTGCTCGGCGGCGTCAAGTCGCTGTCGTACGCGATCAACATGGCCTCGCAGCGCTGGGCGCTGGCGCAGGGCGCCGACGACGCGCTGTGGGTCTCCCAGGACGGATACGCCCTGGAGGGCCCGACCTCGACGCTGGCCTGGCTCGACGGGGACGTCCTGTGCACGGTGCCCGTCGAGCCGACCGGCATCCTGCCCGGCACGACCGCCCGGCACCTGCTCGACCACGCCGCCGACCTCGGCTGGACCGCCGCCGAGCGCATGGTGACCCCGGCCGGGCTGGCCGCCGCCGACGGCGTGTGGCTGCTGTCCAGCGTGCGCGGCGTCGCCGAGCTGCGCTCGATCGACGGCGTCGCGTCGGCCCCGTCCGCGCACACCGGGAACCTGCTGGGCTACCTCGGCTTCCCGAGCCTGGGTTACTGAACGATCCCTCAGGTGACGTAGCCTGCGGAGCATGACCTCGCAGGCGTATCTCATCGACGCGGTCCGCACCCCGTTCGGCCGCCACAAGGGCGGGCTTTCCGGCGTACGCACCGACGACCTCGCGGCCGCGCCCCTGGTCGCGCTACTCAAGCGGCACCCCGACCTGGACCCCGCGCTGATCGAGGACGTGATCCTCGGTGACGCCAACGGCGCCGGCGAGGACAACCGCAACGTGGCCCGCATGGCGGCCCTGCTCGCCGGGCTGCCCGCCACGGTGCCCGGGGTGACCGTCAACCGCCTGTGCGCGGCCGGCGCGGAAGCGATCGTGCAGGGCTCCCGGGCCGTCCGCGCGGGCGACCTCGACCTGGTCATCGCCGGTGGCGTCGAGAGCATGAGCCGCGCCCCGTTCGTGATGGCCAAGCCCGACACGGCCTTCCCCGGCGAGGCGAAGCTGTGGAACACGCAGCTCGGCTGGCGTCTGGTGAACCCGCTGATGCCCGACGCGTGGACCGTGCCGCTGGGCGTCGCCGCCCAGCAGGTGGCCCACGAGTTCGGCATCGGCCGCGAAGCCCAGGACGCCTGGGCGCTGCGCTCGCAGCAGCGGGCCGCCGCCGCCTGGGCGCAGGGCCGCTTCGACGACCGGGTGTTCGAGGTCAACGGGGTCACCCGCGACGAGTCGGTGCGCCCCGACACCAGCGCCGCCGCGCTCGCCAAGCTGCGCCCCGCGTTCACGCCCGACGGCACGGTCACCGCGGGCAACTCCTCCCCCGTCAACGACGGCGCGGCCGCGACCCTGGTCGGCTCGGCGGCCGCCGTCGAGCGCCTCGGCGTACAGCCGCTCGGCCGCATCGTGGCCAGCACCGTCGCCGGAGTCTCACCGGAGCGCTTCTCCACCGGACCGGTCCCCGCGATCCGCGCCCTGCTCGCCAAGGCGAAACTCGGCTTCGGCGACATCGCCGCCTGGGAGCTGAACGAGGCCTTCGCCGCGATGGTGCTCAGCTGCCTGCACGAGCTGCCGGAGATCGACCCGGAGCTGGTCAACGTCGACGGCGGCGCCATCGCGTACGGCCACCCGCTCGGCGCGTCCGCGCCCCGCGTCGTCATGGACCTGTGCCACACGCTGCGCCGCCGGGGCGGCGGCTACGGCATCGCGGCGGCCTGCATCGGCGTCGGCCAGGGACAGGCGGTGCTGGTCCATGTCGAGTAACCCGTTCGACCTGCTGCCGCCCGAGCAGCGGGCCCGGTTCGAGGCGCTGGCCCGCGAGTTCGCCGCGTCGGGCCGCGAGCCCGCGACGCCCCGCGAGGCGTCCACCGTGGTGCTGATCCGCCCCGACCGCACGATCTTCCTGATCCGGCGGATGCGGGCGATGGCGTTCGGCGGCATGTGGGCGTTCCCCGGCGGCTCCCTGGAGGCGGGCGAGACCCCCGCCGACGCCGCGGTCCGCGAGATCGAGGAGGAGACCGGGGTGACCCTGCTCCCGGCCGCGCTGACCCCGTGGCACCGCTGGCTGACCCCCGTCTTCGAGCCGCGCCGCTTCGACACCTGGTTCTTCCTCGCCGCCATGCCCGACGGCCAGGAAGCCGCCCTCCCCGAGTTCGAAGCCGACCAGGCCCGCTGGCTGACCCTGGAGGACGCGATCACCGAACACGAGTCCGGCGACCTCCCGATGCTCCCGCCCACCCTGGTCACGCTGCGCGAACTCGCGGCCTACCGCTCGGTCACAGACATGCTGACCACCCACCGAGACGTGACCACTCCCTACATGCCCACCCTCTGACCCACCCCACCCGCCTCAACTCTTAAAGACTCGCGGCCTCAGGACAGTCCTGAGGCCGCGAGTCTTTAAGAGTTGTCGCAGGGGTGGGGCCGGGTGGGTCAGCCGAAGCGGCCGGTGATGTAGTCCTCGGTCCGCTTGTCGGAGGGGTTGGTGAAGATGCGGCCGGTGTCGTTGAACTCGACCAGGCGGCCGTGGCGGACGCCGGCCTCGTCCAGCTCCGCGGTGAAGAAGGCGGTGTGGTGGCTGACGCGGGCGGCCTGCTGCATGTTGTGGGTGACGATCACGATGGTGTACGTGCCCGCCAGGTCGTGCATCAGGTCCTCGATCTTGCCGGTGGCGATCGGGTCGAGCGCGGAGCACGGCTCGTCCATGAGGATCACCTCGGGCTTGACCGCGATCGCGCGGGCGATGCACAGCCGCTGCTGCTGGCCGCCGGACAGGGCCAGGCCGCTGGTCTTCAGCTTGTTCTTGACCTCGTCCCACAGGGCCGCGCCGCGCAGCGCCTGCTCGACGCGGTCGTCCATGTTGTCCTTGATCCCGTTGATCTTCAGGCCGTACGCCACGTTCTCGTAGATGGACTTCGGGAACGGGTTCGGCTTCTGGAAGACCATGCCGATACGACGGCGCACCTGGATCGGGTCGACGTCGGGGGCGTACAGGTCCTGGCCGTGGAACGTGATCTTGCCCGCCACCCGGGCACCCGCCACCAGGTCGTTCATCCGGTTGAGCGAGCGCAGCACGGTGCTCTTGCCGCAGCCCGACGGGCCGATGAGCGCGGTGATCTGGTGCTCGCGGACCGCCATGTTGGTGCCCCGTACGGCCTCGTAGTTGCCGTAGAAGACGCTGACGTTCTCCAACTGCATCACCGGCGTTGCGGATGCGACGGGCATGGCTGGCACGGCTCCCGGAAGAAGGGTGGACAGGGTGAAGTCGCTGCTCATGGTGGTCATCCTCAACGTTCCTTGATGGCGAAGCGGCTGGAGATCAGGCGGGCCACGACGGTGAACACGAGCACGATCACCATCAGCGTGAGCGCCGCGCCCCAGGCACGTTCCTGTGCCGCCGGGAACGGCTCTCCGGCGTTCTTGAAGATCTGCGCGGCGAGCGTGGTGTTGGCCCCGTCGAGCGTCCAGTTCGAGGTGAAGATCGTGCCGGCCACCAGTACGACCGGCGCGGTCTCGCCCGCGGCGCGCGCGATGGCGAGCATCACGCCGCTCACGATGCCGGAGATCGCCGCGGGCAGCACCACGGAGACGGTCGTCTTCCAGCGGCGGGCGCCGAGCGCGGCGCTGGCCTGGCGCAGCTCGTCGGGCACCAGGCGGAGCATCTCCTCGGAGCTGCGGATGATCACCGGGAGCATCAGGCAGCCCAGGGCGAGCGCGGCCGCGAAGCCGGACTGCTCCTTGACGATCAGCACGTACGAGACGTAGATGAACAGGCCCATGACGACCGAGGGCACGCCCGTCATGACGTCGGCCATCGTCCGGATGAGCCGGGCCAGCGCGTTCTGCTTGCCGTACTCGTTGAGGTAGATCGAGCCGAGCACGCCCAGCGGGATCGCCATGGCGGCCGCGGCACCGGTGATGAGCAGGGTTCCCGCGACGGCGGGGCCCATGCCACCTCCGGCCCGGCGGGCCGAGTTGGGGATGTCGTCGATGATGAAGTCCCAGTCGAGCACCGCGATGCCGCGGCTGGTCACGTGGTAGATGACCAGGCCCAGCGGGATGAGCGCGATCAGCAGCGCCAGCCCCATGAGGCCCTTGCTGAAGCCGTCGGTCATCCGGCGGCGCAGCGGCAGCGCCGAGCGGCGCAGGTCCGCCGGCACCGGCGCGGCAGCGGCCGACGGGCGAGTAGCGGTGGTCGTCATGCCGACGCTCCCCTCATCCGGATCTCCGCCCGGCGTACGACGAATCGGGCGACCAGGTTGACCAGCACCGTGATGACGAACAGCACCACGCCCATGCCGATCAGCGCGGCGGTGAACTCGCCGGTGGACTCGCCCCACTGGTCGACGATGATGGCCGGCAGCGCGTAGCCGCTCTCGAAGACGTTCGCGGCGATCTGCACCGAGCTGCCGATGACCAGCGCGACCGCGATGGTCTCGCCCATCGCGCGGCCGAGGCCGAGGATCACCGCGCCGACCACGCCGCCGAAGCTGTGCGGCAGCACCGCACCCTTGATCATCTCCCAGCGGGTGGCACCGAGCGCCCAGGCTGCCTGCTTGTCGGAGTCCGGCACGGTCGCGAAGACCTCGCGCGCGATCGACGTGATGATCGGGACGATCATGATGGCCAGGATCAGCCCGGCGGTCATGAAGGTACGGCCGCTGCTACGCGGCTCGCCGAACAGCGAGCCGAGCACCGGCACCCCGCCCAGCACGTCATGCATCCCCTGGTACACCGGCACCAGGGCGGGCGCGACGACCAGGATGCCCCAGAGGCCGAAGACCACCGAGGGCACCGCGGCCAGCAGGTCGATGAGCGTGACGATGGCGGTGCGGACGCGGCGCGGCGCGAGCTCGGTCAGGAACAGCGCGATGCCGATCGAGACGGGGACCGCGACGATCACGGCGATGGCGGAGACCACGACCGTGCCGTACAGGAAGGCCAGCGTGCCGTAGACCGGCTTGGCCGGGCCGTCGCCGTCGGGATCGTTGGGGACCCAGCTCGAACTGGTGAAGAAGTCGGCGGAGAAGGCCGGATAGGCCTCCTTCACCATGGTGATCAGGATCAATGCCAGGATCACCAGCACCGCGAAGCCCGCGGAGACGCACAAGGCCCAGAAGAGCCGGTCGGCATGCCTGCCGCGGTCTTTCCGGGTCAGCTGAGCGGTTTTGTCTAGGACTGTCATCTCTACTCCGGGGGGTGGCCTGGCGAGGCCGGTGCGGCGAGTCCTTCCGGACCCGCCGCACCGGGGGTGGTGCTCAGGTCAGATCAGCTTCAGCTGACCTTGTCCAGCTGGGCGAGAGCCTTGGCCTGCAGCTCCGTCGGCAGCACGGCGTAGTTCACCTCGGCGGCGATGGCCTTGCCGTCGGTCAGCACGTACTTGACGAAAGCCTTGACGAGCTCGGCCTTCTTCGGGTCGTCGTACTTCGGCTTGACCAGCAGGTAGGTCGGCGCGGTGATCGGGTAGGTGGCAGCACCGGCAGCGTTCAGCGGGTTGAAGGTCAGGTCGTCCTTGACCTCGGCGCCGGCGAGGGCCGCGGTGGCGCCCTCCAGCGTCGGGAGAACGTACTGGCCGTCCTTGTTCTTGATAGCGGCGAACGGCAGGCCCGAGTCCTTGGCGTCGCTGAGGTCGATGTAGCCGATGGCGCCGTCAGCAGCCTTGACCAGCTGCGCCACACCGGTGTTCTTGGCACCGGCCTGGGTGTCGGCCGGCCACGCGACGGTGTCGCCGCTGCCCAGCTTCCAGTCGTCGGGCGCGGCCGCGGCCAGGTACTTGGTGAAGTTGCTGGTGGTGCCCGAGCCGTCCGAGCGGTGCGCCACGGAGATGGCGGTGGCCGGCAGGGTCACACCCGGGTTGTCGGCGGCGATCTCCGGCGCGTTCCAGGTCTTGACGGTGCGCTGGAAGATCTTCGACAGGGTGACCGGGCTGAGCTGCAGCTTGTCGACACCCTTGAGGTTGTACGCCACGGTGATCGGCGCGGCGACCGTCGGGATGTAGAGGTAGGAACCGGCCGGCACGCCGTCGGTGTCCTTGACCGTGCTGTCGGTGCCGGCGAAGTCGACCAGGCCGGAGCCGTACTCCTTCTTACCCGCGCCCGAGCCGATCGAGTTGTACGTCACCTTGAAGTTCGGGGCGGCATCCTTCAGGGAGAGGATGACCTCCTGGTAGTAGGTGTTCGGGAAGCTCGCGCCCGACGCCTTCAGTTCACCGGTGATGGAGGCCAGGCCGCCGGCGGCGCTGGCGGAGGGGTCGGTACCCGGGTCGCCCTTCGAGGAGCAACCAGCAAGAGCAAGCGCAGCGACCGCGACGCCTGCGAAAACGCGCCGAGAGAGCACGGTACGGTTCACTTCAGGGGTGCCTTCCTAGTCAGGGATTACAGGCCGTCACCGGCCTGACCCCGACATTGCACGGCTGAGGTAGCCGGTTCTCCCGTCCCAGGTGAACGCAGGGTGAACAGGCAAAACAGGACCGGTGTCGGCTCCCTCAGCAAGGCGTGGCCAGCAAGTGAACGCGATCACACAGCCCCGTCGAGGTCGGCCAGGGACAGGCCGCCACCCGGCCGTACCGTCGCGATCAGCGCGAGGCTGCCGTCCCGTACGTCCCACACCAGCACCCGCTGTCCCGCGCCCGATGGCGCGCCCGCTCCGCCCGCACAGCGCAGCAGCACGCGCCGCCGGTCGAGCCAGCCCAGCAGCGTCAGGTCGCCGGTCACCTCGATGTCGGCCGCCAGCATCCGCAGCACCCGGGCCGAGCCGGGTTCCAGTACGGCCACCGCGATCCCGGCCCGCCAGTCGGCCCGCACCGGCAGCCCCATCGGCTCGCAGAGGCGCGCCACCAGCCCGCCCGTACCCGCGACGGCGAACCCCGGCCCGAGGAACGGGCCGAGCCGCCCGGCGCCCGGCCCGCTGACCGCGACCGTGCCCTCGCTCTGGTCGCGGCCGTCGAACTGCCACGTTCGCACGCGCGGCGGCGCGGTGATCGGTTCCCCGGCCGAGAGCAGTTCCAGCACCGTCGACGGGGTGTCCTGGCCGTTGGCGCGGCGGGGCCCGACGGCGTCACGCACTCCGACCGGCACCGCGAGCAGCCTGCCGGTGCCGACCTCCAGCAGTTTGTCGACCGCGACCAGCAGGTGCCGTGGGCTGAGCCAGATCACGACCGGTGACGGCGGCACCATGTCGTGCCGCCGGGCCCGGCCGGTGGCCAGCTCGACCACCCACAGCTCGTCGGCGGTCACCACCGCGGCGCGTGCGCCGTCCGGGGACAGCGACCCCGGCGACAGCAGCGCGGCGGCCTCCGCCGGAAGCTGGTCGACCCTGCGCCAGGCCCCGTCCTCGCCCAGCACCAGCAGCGGCCCCTCGCCGACGCCCTTGACGGCCGCGTCGAGCACGACCTGCGCCCGTGGCGTCGGCTGCCTGCTCAGGGCTGGCAGTGTCGCCGGATCACCGGGGGCGAGTTCCCGTGGCAGGTGCGCGACCAGTGCCTCCCGCAGCGCGAGCTGGTCCGGCACCGGCGGCACCTCGTCGACCCCCTCCAGCAGCACCGGGCCGGAGGGCAGCGGCGGTAACGGCCGCAGGCTCTCGTCGGGCCCGGTGATCAGCGCGCGGACTCCCGCCGCGCCCAGCGCCGCCGCCCCGACGGCACCCGCGATCAGCAACCGGCGGCGGGTGGTGGCCCGGCCGCGCCGCCACAGCTCGGCCGCCTCCTGCTCGGCGGTCGCGGGCAGGGCGGAGCCGCCACGGCGCGGCGGTGTGCGGTCCAGTTCCAGCCGTACCCGATAGGACGGTCCGGCATCGGCGACCTCACGCGCGAAGAGGCGCTGGAGCAGCCGGTCCGCGGCCGCGCCCGGCGGCGCGTGGTGCTCGGCGTCGTTGCCGCGCAGCGACGGCCAGCGCCGGGCGACCAGGGTCAGCAGGTCCCGGGCCAGCGCGCCGCCCTGCGTCGGGTCTGCGGACAGCTGCCGGGCGGCATGTTCCAGAGGCGGCAGACGGCGGGACACCCAGTCCGTGAAATCGGCTGGCGCGGCCGCCGGGCTCGACTCCTCCCGCTGCGACAGCACGTCGGGCTCCTGGTCGACCACGCCGCCTCCTGACCCGTCCACCGTGCGCGCCGCGACCGGCCCGACACAGCCCGTGGGGAAGATCTCGCGGGGTCGGACGGCCACACCCTTAGATGGTGATGGATCTCACAGGATTGCGGTAGAGGTCGCTCAGGCGCGCTGGAAGAGCACGTCGGTGGACCAGCGGGCGAAACCCAGCCGCTGGTATAGGGCTGTCGCGGCGGTGTTGGACTCGTCCACATACAACATGACCTGGTCGAGGCCCTGGGCCCGCAGGTGGCGCAGCCCCGCCGCGGTCAGCGCGCGGCCGAGGCCGGAGCCGTGCGCGGACGGATCGACGCCGAGCACGTACACCTCGCCGATCGGGTCGTGGTGGTGCGCGTCCTCGGCGTCGCTGCGCAGCTCACCATGCACCTTGGTCCAGTGGAAACCGGCCAGCGCGCCGTCCCTTTCGGCCAGCAGGAAACCCGCCGGGTCGAACCACGGCTCGGCCATCCGCGCCCGCAGGTCACGCAAGGTCCACCGGCCCTGCTCCGGGTGGTCGGCGAACGCCCGCGCGTTGAGTGCCAGCCAGGCCTGCTCGTCCTCGCCCGGCCGGAACGGGCGCAGCACCACGCCCGCGGGCAGGTCGGGCTGCGGCACCTCGGCGAACAGCGAGCGGCGCATCTGCCACAGCACGCGGGCCCGCCGGAAACCCAGCGACAGCGCCAGCGCACCGGCCGACGGGTGGTCGCCGTGCGCCCAGAGCCGCAGGCGGCCGGCCGGATCGGCCTCGGCCGCCGCCTCGATGGCCGCCTTCACCAGGGCGCGGCCCAGGCCGTGGCGGCGGCGCTGCGGGTGCACGACCAGCTCCGCCGACGGCCCGTCCACCGCGTCGGTGGTGTCGACGTGGGCGTATCCGGCGAGCTCACCGTCGGGCGTACGGGCGACCAGGTGCACCGCCGGCGCCTCGCCCCCGTGCCGCAGGTGCAGCACGGTGTGCTCGGACAGCGGATACGCCCCGTCGGTGTCCCCCGCCGCGCTGGCCAACGCGACCACAGCAGACACCTCGTCCGGCGTCAGCCGCTCGCGCCGCTCGACATACCCGATCATGACCGCCAGCCTAACCGCCCCCGACGACCTCCCCACCCCCCAGCCGAGCCGCAACTCTTAAAGAGCTGCGCCTTCGTCCCCGCGCTGAGGGCGCGACTCTTTAAGAGTTGCGGCAGGGAGAGGGGCCGCGGCCGGAGGCTGCCGGGGCGGTGTGGGGGCGGGTCAGAGGGAGGGGAGGTCGGCGAGGAGTTGCTCGGCGGCGTTGGTGAGGGGGCTGCGGTCGGCGAGTTGCTGGCGCGAGGACGGGACCACGAACTTGTAGCCGACCTGGCGCACGGTGCCGATCATCGCCTCGTACTCGGAGCCGAGTTTGGCGCGCAGGCGGCGCACGTGCACGTCGACGGTGCGGGTGCCGCCGAAGTAGTCGTAGCCCCACACCTCGCGCAGCAGCTGGTCGCGGGTGAACACCCGGCCCGGGTGCTGGGCCAGGAACTTCAGCAGCTCGAACTCCTTGTACGTGAGATCGAGCGGGCGTCCCTTGAGCTTGGCCGCGTACGTGTCGGGGTCGATGGTCAGCTCGCCGCCCCGGATGAGGCCGCCTGCGGCGGCGGTCGCGGAGTTGAGGCGGCCGACGGCGACGCGCAGCCGCGCCTCGACCTCGGCGGGACCGGCGCTGGCGAGGATGACGTCGTCGACGCCCCAGTCGGCGTTGATCGCGACCAGCCCGGCCTCGGTGACCACGGCGATCAGCGGCACGCCGATGCCGGTCGCGTGCAGCATCCGGCAGGTGGCACGGGCCTCGGACAGTTCGGTGCGCGCGTCGACGAGGACGGCGTCGGGGCTGGGGGTCGACACCAGGGTGCGCACGTCGCGCGGAGCGGTGCGCACGGAGTGCGGGAGCAGGTCGAGCGCCGGCAGCACGGTGGATGGTTCACCGGCGCGTGCGGTCACCAGGAGCAGGATTTCCACGGATCGCCTCCGTCCTTGCGGCAAGGCCGCGTGAGCAGCACATGGGGGGCGTGGCTGGCCTCACGTCGGTCCCGGCGTCGCTGACGGGCGGGTAAAGCATGAGCATAGTCGAGGACAATAGAAATACCAGCACCTCGTACGTTTGTCACTCACCACGCGTGATCGGGAACCATTGTTTCGGTCATCTTTCGCGCGTGTTTCGTACGCCGCGCCCACCGTCTCAAGGTTCCCACCCCGGTGAGGTGCGCTCTTGGGGGGTGAGGTGGCACGATCGTTGCGTGCTCGGTTCCCCTCCCGACGACAGCGTCCGTAATCGCAGGTCATCCGGCCCCCAGTTCGACGGGCCGCACCGGCCCGGCCCTGGCCAGGCCGGCCGTGGCCCTGCGCCCGTTCCCGTGCCCGCGAGCCGTGGCGCCGAGCGGGGGGCCGAGCCGGGCCCACGTTCCCGGCGGGACGAGGCGGTGAAGACGAAGGACCGGCGGCGCACCCGTGGCGGCGACGAGCCCGAAGCCGAGGTGCTGGACGGGCCGGAACCCGAGATCGTCCCGGTGCGGCGGCTGCTGTCGGCGGCCGTGGCCGGTTTCGCGCTGCTGCTCGGCGTGGGCCTGGTGATGGGCGCGCAGACGGCCGGGGTCGGCACGGGCCGCATCCCGTACGCCGTGGTGATCTTCGGTGCCCAGCTGCTCTACGTCTTCGCCACCACCATGGCGCTGCGCCCGCCCGGTATGAAGGTGGTCGCCGCCGTCGGTGTGCTGGCGGCGATCAGCGCCGACGTCGCGTCGATCGTGACCGATGTCGCGTCGGTGGCCCCGCTCGGGCTGATCGCGGCGGGCGGCCTGGTCGCGGGCGTGGTCGGGCAGATGGTGCGGCAGGAGGGACGGATGAACGTCTCGGAGTCGCTCGGTTCGACGGTCGTCATCGTGCTCGGCGTGGTCTCGTTCGCGACACTCATAGTTTTGACCCGCCTCCCGGCGGGCACTCAGGCCATTGTGGTCTGTCTCATCGCCAGCGGCATCGCCTTGAGCGTCGCCCGGCTCACCGACGTCTTCGCGCCTTACCCGCGCCTGGCCGACCAGGTCCCGCGCGGTTCGGCGGGCATCGTGATCGGCGCGATGCTCGGCACCGGCGTGGCCGCCGTCATCGGCCGCTACCTGGTGCCGTTCACGCCCAGCCAGGCCGCGATGATCGGGATGGCCGCGGCCGGGGCCGCCGTGCTCGCCGACCTCACCATCGGTTTCGCCGAGGCGGGGCGGGAAGTGGCCGGCGACGCGCCGACCATGTGGCTGGCCCGGCACATGCAGGGCCCGCTGGCCGGCTTCGCGCTGGCCGCGCCGGTCGCCTACGTGATCAGCGTGTTCTTCCTGGTGCCGGCATGAAGAAGTTCCTCGTGATCACCGCGGTCGCGGTCTTCGTGCTCGGGGTGCTGGTCGTGGTCGCCGACCGGGCCGGTGCGCACTACGCCGAACGTGAGATCGCCGCGCGGGTCTCGGCGCGCATGCAGGACCAGGGCATCACCTCGGCCCCGCCCGAGGTGGAGATCCAGGGCTTCCCCTTCCTGACCCAGGTCGCGGCGGGCCGCTACACCCAGATCGACATCACGATGCGCGACCTCAAGGGCGGCCAGCTGCCCCTGCCGCTGCTGAACGTGGCGGCGCACGAGGTCGAGGCGTCGCTGTCCGAGCTCAAGGACGGCACTGCCCGGCCCGTGGCGGCGCTGGTGGACGGCGACGCGACGGTGTCGTACGGCAGCCTCGTCGAGGCGAGCGGCCTGAACGGCATCACCCTGACCTCCGCGGGTCCGAACGACGTCCGGGTCACCGGCAAGGTGCCGATCATCGGCGAGGTCACCGGCACCGCCGAGGTCACGGTCGTGGACGGCAGCCACGTACGGCTGCGTGTCACGTCCCTCAAGGGCGCGGCCGGCTCGGTCAGCCAGACGATCATCAATGCCTACAAGGATCGCCTCGCGGTGACCCTGACCCTGCCGAAACTGCCGTTCAACCTCGAACTGACCAAGGTCCAGACCGAGTCGACCGGCCTGATCGTCGGGTTCACCGCCAAGAACGTCGAACTGGCCTGACCACGGCGGGAATCACCGTCAGCGCGTCCGGATGGTGATCCACCGTTCCCGGATGGTGGAAGACACATTCCCGAAATCACAGCGCTGCTGGTAGGGTCAGCAACTATGAGTCCGCTGCTTACCAAGCGGCGCGCGGTCGACCTGTGCCGCGTGGCCACGTGCCTGTGTCGCCCCGTCATCTGACGGCGGCACAGTTTTGCGCACCCCGATCACCGTTCGTGATCGTCAGCAGCTCTGTTAACTGACTCGCACCAGCCGCTCATCGCTGAGCCGGCCACCCAGTCAGCCGCCGTCGCCCTGTACCCGGTGAATCCCCTGTGGACCCGTACGCGGCGACGTTTTTCTTTCTCCCGCTCGCGCTCCCGGTGGCGTCACCCGCACCAGACGTTCATCCATCCAGCCACATCTCAAGGGAGAACTCCATGAGTCGCGAATCCGCCCTCGTCTCGGCCGACTGGGCCGAGAAGAACATCGCCGCACCCGGCGTCGTGTTCGTCGAGGTCGACGAGGACACCACCGCCTACGACGGTGGCCACATCGCCGGCGCGGTCAAGCTGGACTGGCGCACCGACCTGCAGGACCCGGTGCGCCGTGACTTCGTGAACAAGGAGCAGTTCGAGGCGCTGCTGTCGTCGCGTGGCATCGGCAACGACGACACCGTCGTGCTGTACGGCGGCAACAACAACTGGTTCGCCGCGTACGCCTACTGGTACTTCAAGCTCTACGGCCACGGCGACGTGAAGCTGCTCGACGGTGGCCGCAAGAAGTGGGAGCTCGACGCCCGCCCGCTGTCCAAGGACACGGTCGAGCGCCCCGCGACCCAGTACGTCGCCCAGGACCAGGACCTGTCCATCCGCGCCTTCCGCGACGACGTCGTCAAGGCGATCGGCGTGCAGAACCTGATCGACGTGCGCTCGCCCGACGAGTACGCGGGCCGCCTGCTCGCCCCCGCCCACCTGCCGCAGGAGCAGGCGCAGCGGGCCGGTCACATCCCCACCGCGCTCAGCGTGCCGTGGTCCAAGGCCGCGAACGAGGACGGCACCTTCAAGTCCGACAGCGAGCTGGCCGACCTGTACGCGGCCGCGGGCATCGATGACAGCAAGGACACCATCGCGTACTGCCGCATCGGCGAGCGCTCCTCGCACACCTGGTTCGTGCTGCAGGAGATCCTCGGCAAGGCGAACGTGAAGAACTACGACGGATCCTGGACCGAGTACGGCTCGCTGGTCGGCGTGCCGGTGGCACTGGGCGACGAGCCCGGGAAGGCGTGATCACCATGACCGCACAGACTGCTTCCACTGTCGCGGCCGGTTGCGCCGCGCCCGACCAGGCCGCCCCGCTGCCGCTCAGCGTCGACCTGGAGAAGGAGACCGTGATCACCGGCGTCGTCCAGTCCGGCGGTGACCCGGTCGCGGGCGCGTACGTGCGCCTGCTCGACCGCAGCGGCGAGTTCACCGCCGAGGTCGTGACCTCCCCGGCGGGCCAGTTCCGCTTCTTCGCCGCCCCCGGGACCTGGCAGCTGCGCGCCCTGTCCCGCTTCGGCAACGGCGACGCCACCGTAGACGCCGCCCGCGGCGTCAACGAGGTGGCCCTCGCCGTCGCCTAGCTCCTCCCCCGCCTCGCGCGGACTTGCTCGAAGGAAGGGCACCTTCCCAACGTCATGACGTTGGGAAGGTGCCCTTCCTTCGTCCGCCGGTGCGGCGGCCGGGGCATGATCGCCGTTTCAGGTCAAGGTCTGCGGTGTAACCCGAGTTTCTGACCCGAAACAGCGATCTTGCCCCAGTCCCCGCCCCCGCCCCCGCCCACCGCGACACGCCCGGCGGCACGCACGTGGCAGCATGAACGGCGTGACCATCGACGCGCCCGCACCCGAGGCCGCCCCGCAGCCCCAGCCGACGCCGCCCGCCCGCCGTTACCTGTGGCCGGTGCTCGTCGGCGCCTGGGCCCTGCTGCTGCTGGTCCTGGCCATCTGGTCCGCGCGCAACGACCCGCCGTCACTGCGCGACCAGACCACCGCCGCCTCGGCGAAGGCCACCATCGACCAGGTCGTCGGCCAGGTCACGGCCGGTGTCCCGGCGGGCTGGACGATCCAGGACAAGGGGTACGCCGAGAAGGCCTGCAGCCTGTCCGCCGCCCGCGACGGCGTCGCCGTCACCCGCACGCTGACCGTCTCCGGGCCCGTCGGCGGCGAGTCCGCCACGGTCGAGGCGCTGGCCGCGACGCTGCCCGACGCCGTCACCCGCCCCGCCGACGGCCCCAAGGAGGGCTTCTACCACGACGCGGGCAACTACGTCGCGGTACGCGGCAAGGTGATCGGCGAGGGCGCGGTGAGTGTCGACCTCAGCTCGGGCTGCCGGGTCCCCTGATCCCGCCCGGTCAGTAGACGAGGGCCTGGGTGTCGTCGGAGAGGGCCTCCTCGACGAAGACGGCCGCGCCCGCGATGCGGATGCCGGGCAGCACGTCGGCGGGGGTGATCTCGCGGCGGGCGGCGCACTGGGTACACAGCGTGACGGTGCCCGCGGCCAGGATGGCGTCGAGCAGGTCGGGCAGCGGGGCCGAGTGCGGCAGTTCGAACGCGGCGGCGCGGCCGGGCAGCGCGAACCAGCTGGCCTCGCCGGTCAGCCACAGCGACACCTGGGCTCCGGCCGCCACGGCGGTCGCGGCCACGGTGAACGCCTGCGCGCACCGCTCCGGCGCGTCGGCTCCGGCGGTGGTCTTGACGATGAGTTTGCGTGCCACGTCCGACAGCTTATGCACGGCCGCCGGGCGCGCCTCATAGGATCTACCAATGGTCACCGAGATCGGGTTCGTCAGCCTGCTGGTCGCCGGGTTCGGCGCGCTGGCCGGAGGCCTGGCCTACGTGGCCGTCAAAATCTCGCGCGGCCGCTGGTGAGAGTGCCTGCACAGGCAGGCCGACCGGGTCGGCGAGTTCCGCAGTCGTGAAACGAAGAGGGTTGAAACGGTGAGTACTGAAGAGAATCCGCTGCAGCCGCCGCCGTGGCTCAACGCGCCGCCGGTCGACCCGTACCCGTACGAGGAGACCCACGACCTGCGTTCCGGGCCGGACCTGCACCCGGACCTGCTGGACCTGCTGCCTTTCGTGGGCGTGTGGCGGGGGCGCGGGCGGGGCGGCTACCCGTCGATCGAGGACTTCGACTACGCGCAGGAGATCCGGATCAGCCACGACGGCCGTCCGTTCCTGTTCTACGAGTCGAAGGCGTGGATCCTGGACGCGGAGTCGAACCCGGTGCGGCCGGGCGGCCGGGAGGCGGGCTGGTGGCGTCCGGCGGGCAAGGACGGCGACGAGCTGGAAGCCATCATGACCAACCCGACCGGGATCATGGAGCTCTACCTCGGCAAGGTCGAGGCGAACCCGCCCCGGATCGAGATGGTCACCGACTTCGTGGCGCGTACGTCGACTGCCAAGGAGGTCACCGCGGGGCACCGGCTCTACGGCGTCGTCGAGGGCGCGCTGCTGTACGCCCAGGACATGGCCGCGGTCGGCGAGGGCCTGACGCCGCACCTCAGCGCACGTCTGATCCGCGTCGGCGGTTGAGATACCCGAACTTAACCGGTGTAGCTTCGGGTCGTGACTGATCAGATTCGTTGGGGCGTTCTCGCCACGGGCGGGATCGCCGCACGCTTCGCACGCGAGCTGGCGCAGGTGCCCGGCACCGAGCTGGCGGCGGTGGGCTCGCGGACAGCGTCGTCCGCGCAGGCCTTCGCCGCCGAGCACGGGGCGGCCCGCAGCCACGGCTCGTGGGAGGCGCTGGCCGCCGACCCGGACGTGGACATCATCTACATCGCGACCCCGCACTCCCACCACCACGCGGCGGCCTCGCTGTGCCTGCGGGCCGGTAGGCCGCTGCTGGTGGAGAAGGCCTTCACGCTCGACCTGGCACAGGCCCAGGACCTCGTCACCATCGCCCGGGAGCGGCAGCTGTTCCTGATGGAGGCGTTCTGGACGCGCACCCTGCCGTCAACGCTGAAGATCCAGGAGCTGATCGCGGACGGCGCGCTCGGCGAGGTCGTCTCCGTGCAGGCCGCGTTCGGCATCGGGCTGGACCCGGACCCGTCGCACCGGCTGCGCAACCCGGAGCTGGGCGGCGGCGCGCTGCTGGACCTGGGCGTCTACCCGATCGGCTTCGCGCAGCTGCTGCTCGGCGAGCCGAACCAGGTCCGGGCGTGGGCGCACCTGTTCCCGGAGGGCACCGACGAGCGCACCAGCATCTCGCTGGGCTTCCCGTCGGGCGCGGTGGCGTCGCTGTACTGCGGTGTGAACGGCGACGTGCGCAACGCCACGATCGTCGGCACCCGGGGCCGCATCGAGCTGCCGTGGGGCTTCCACGCCGCCGAGCGCTTCGTCCTGCACCGCACCGGCGCCGACCCGGAGGAGTTCGCGACCGCCCCGACGGGCCTGCACTTCGAGGCCGCCGAGGCGACCCGCTGCCTGCGCGCGGGCAAGCTCGAATCGGACCTGGTCCCGCTGTCGTCGACGTTGTCGGTGATGAGCACCCTGGACGCGGTCCGCGCCCAGATCGGCGTCACCTACTGAAAAAGATCTCGCGGGTATGGCGGGAGCGGCCCGCCATACCCGCGAGGTCTTTCAGAAGATGGGGCGGACCACCACGTACGCGATGACGGCCGCGACGGCCGCGCCGGGGAACGTGAGGATCCAGGCCATGATGATGTTGCCCGCGACGCCCCAGCGGACGGCGGAGAACTTCTTGGTGGCGCCGACGCCCATGATCGCTGAGGTGATCGTGTGGGTGGTGGAGATCGGCAGGCCGTAGTGGGCCGCGGTGAAGAGCACGCCGCTGGCCACGGTCTCGGCAGCGAAGCCGGCCATCGGGTCGAGGTGGATGACCCGGCGGCCCAGGGTGCGGATGATGCGCCAGCCGCCCGCGTAGGTGCCCAGGGCCAGCACCGTGGCCGACGTCCAGAACACCCACTCGGGGATGGTGTCGTTCGTGCTCTGGAAGCCGCCGGTGTAGAGCGCCAGCACGATGATGCCCATGGTCTTGGCGGCGTCCTGCATGCCGTGGCCGACGGACATGGCCACCGCCGACAGCGACTGCATGATGCGGAAGAAGCGGTTGAGCGGGGTGGGCTGGAACAGGCGCCCGGACTTCTTCTTCGCGGTCGCCTTGGCCAGCAGGAACACGGCCCACAGCAGGGCCAGCATCAGCAGCGCGCCGAGGATGAACCCGGTGGCCGGGGACGCGACCATCGGGATGACGACCTTGTCCACGATGCCGCCCCACAGCACCTCGCCCTGTACGCCGAACGCGATCGCGGCGAGCATCGCCCCGACCAGGCCGCCGATCAGCGCGTGCGAGGACGACGAGGGGATGCCGAAGTACCAGGTCAGCAGGTTCCAGGCGATGGCGCCGACGACTCCGGCGAAGACGATGCCCAGGCCCGCCTCGCCCTCGGGCGGGGTGATGATGCCGCTGCCGACGGTCTTGGCGACCGACGCGCCGAAGTGCGCGCCGACGAAGTTGCCGATCGCCGCGATGCCCAGCGCGATCCGCGGGGTCAGCGCCCGGGTCGACACGCTGGTGGCGATGGCGTTCGCGGCGTCGTGGAAGCCGTTGGTGTAGTCGAACACCATGGCCGCGAGGATGACCGCGAGCACCGGGATGAGGAGCTCGTTCACGTCACGCACCCCCGCCGGAACCGGCGATGAGGGCGCGCATCAGGACTCCTTGACGGCGATGGTCTCGACGGTGTTCGCCACGTGCTCGAAGGCGTCACAGGCGGCCTCCAGCTCGTCGGCGACCTCCTTCATCTTCAGCACGGTCAGCGCGTCGTACTCGCCGCTGAACAGCCGGACCAGCAGCATGCGGTAGGTGCGGTCGCCGTCGTTCTCCAGGCGGTTGCACTCGACCCAGTAGTCCTTGAGGCCCTTCATCTGCTTGAGCCGCGGCATGGCCAGGGCGGTGACCTTGGCCTGCTGGTCGAGCACGTCGATCATCTCGATCATCTCGCGCGGCAGCGCCGGGAGCTTGGTCAGGCCGTACAGGTAGACCAGGTTGCCCACGGCCTCCAGGTGGTCCATGACGTCGTCGAGGCCCGACCCGAGGCGGTAGATGTCCTCGCGGTCGAACGGCGTGATGAACGTTGAGTTGATCTTGTTGTACAGCTCGTGCGTGATCTGGTCGCTGTCGTGCTCGACATCGGCCAGCCGCTCGCTGACCGACTGCACGTCAGCGCCGGGCAGCGCCAGCTCGGAGAGCAGCTCCGTGCCCCGCACCAGGTTCTGGGCGGCACGGGAGAACATCTCGTAGAAGGCGCCCTCTTGGGGGCGGAGTGAAAACTTCACCGCAAGCACCTTTGGTTTGGTGGTGTCATCCGGACGGTCTAGTCGGGGGGAATGCTAAGCACTGTTACCCGGCGTTCGTGACCCGGTCACCCAGCGCCTTCTGCCCTTCATGGCCCGTTCACCTGCCGTTCACCTTCGACACCCTGCCCGTTTCCTCACGTTCCAGCCTCTTCGTCTCGGCTTGCGGGTCGAAGCCGGCCGGTGGATAGCTCAGACGCAGGCGTTTCAAGGCATCGAGGATGAGGTTCGCCACCGCCCAGTCGCGGTACCACTTCCGGTCCGCCGGGACCACATGCCAGGGGGCGTGATCAGTCCCACACCGGCTGATCGCGTCCTGGTAGGCCTGCTGGTACGCGGGCCAGTAGGCGCGGTTGTCGACGTCGTCCGGGTTGTACTTCCAGTACTTCGTGGGGTCGCGCAGGCGCTCCAGCAGGCGGCGGCGCTGCTCGTCGTACGAGATGTGCAGCATCACCTTGACCAGCGAGAACCCGCTGTCAGTCAGCTCACGTTCGAAGTTGTTGATCTTTTCGTAGCGCGGTTTCCACACCCGCGGGGGCGCCAGCTCGCGCACGCGTACCACCAGCACGTCCTCGTAGTGCGAGCGGTTGAAGATGCCCAGGTATCCCGGCAGCGGCAGCGCCCGGCGGATCCGCCACAGAAAATCGTGCTGGCGCTCCTCGGCCGTCGGCGGCCCGAACGCGGTGATCCGCAGACCCTCCGGATTCATGGTTCCGGCGACCTTCTTGACCGTGCCGTCCTTGCCGCCGCAGTCCATCGCCTGCAGCACCAGCAGCACCCGCCGCTGGTCGGCCGGGTTGCACTTGGCGTTCGCGAACAGCATCTCCTGCTGCCGGGCCAGCTCCGCCCCCAGCGTCACCAGCTCGGCCCGCGCCCACCCCTTCGGATCCCGCCGAACCTCCTTGCGATCCGGCAGCCCCGGCGTCCCCGCCGGATCTATCGCCCCGAGGTCCACCCCCGACCCGACCCGCAGCAATTCGGACACGTCCGCCACATTCCGATCATTGCGCACAACCCACCCTCCCGACCGAACATCCCCAACTTCCCCCACGCCCGACCGGGTTGATCATGAACTTGTGGACGCGCTCGACGGAGTGCCGCTACCCCACCCCCGTGATCAACTACCGGATCCCGGGCAGCGGGGCATTACGGGGAGACGTGGGCAAGCCAGCGGTGGAAGTGGGTGGTGAAGGGTTCCTGGTTGGTGCGGACGGCTTCCAGCAGCCACTGGGCGGCGGCGCGGGCCTGCTTGACGACCTCGTCGGGGTAGTTGAACTTGGCCTGGTGTGCGGCGAACTCGTCCTCGTCCACGAGTTGCACCTCGCCGGTGAGCCGGATCTTGCGTACGTCCAGGTCCAGGTCGGTGACGGTGACGGTGTCGTCGTTCCAGGTGGCGGGGGTGGTGATGTCGCAGTACACGGAGGTGTTGCGGGGGGCGGCGTTGAACATGGCGGTCCACCAGCCGGTGTGCGGGACCAGGACCACGCCGGGGATCTCGTACACCTTGCCGGTGTCGCTGACCGTGCCGCTCGGGATGCCGAGCCAGGTGCCGTGCTCGTCGCGGCCGAGCAGGGTGGCCGGGAAGGCCCGGTGCGTGCTCCCGTCGAACTTGCGGATCTCGACCCGTACGACGCCCATCCGACTACCTCGTTTCACGGCGGTGGCGTACACCCTCGCACCACCGCGCAACGATGCGGGGGTGACGCGGGTCGCGCCCACAATGCGCCATGTTCCCAAATCCGACGGCGAGGTGGAAGACCGTCGGTCCCAGCCGGTACGGTCAGTCGGTGCCGCCGAAGAAGAAGCGAACACGTGACCACAGCGCCCTCGACCTGCTAGAGGCCGCTGTCGGTGCGGTGCCCGGCGGCTCGGCCCGGCCCGGCCAGCAGGCCATGACCGCGGCCATCTCCACGGCGATCGAGTCCGGCGACCACCTGCTGGTGCAGGCCGGCACCGGCACCGGCAAGTCGCTGGCCTACCTCGCCCCCGCGCTGACCGTCGACGGCCCCGTCGTCATCTCGACGGCGACGCTGGCGCTGCAGTCGCAGCTGGTCGAGAAGGACCTGCCGCGCATCGGCAAGGCGATCTCCCCGCTGCTCGGCCGCGAGCCGACGTTCGCCCTGCTCAAAGGCCGTCACCACTACGTGTGCCTGGCGAAGCTGGAGCACTCCGACGAGCAGGACCCGCAGGACTCGCTGTTCGACGCGGGCACCAGCGGCAGCGGCGTGAAGTGGCTCGGCGAGTCGGGGCGGCTCGGCAAGCAGATCGAGCGCATCCGCGACTGGGCGATGGAGAGCGACACCGGCGACCGCGACGAGCTTGACCCGGGCGTCGACGACACGGCCTGGCGCATGGTGTCGACCCCGGCGCGCGAGTGCGTCGGCGCGGCCCGCTGCCCGTACGGGCCGGACTGCTTCGCCGAGCTGTCGCGTGCCCGCGCCCGCGAGGCCGACGTGGTGGTCACCAACCACTCGCTGCTGTCGGTCGACATGATGGCCGGGCGGCACATCGTGCCCGAGCACAAGCTCCTGATCATCGACGAGGCGCACGAGCTGGCCGACCGGGTCTCCAGCGCCGCCCAGGCCGAGCTGACCCCCGACGCCGTGGACCGCACCGCCCGCGCCGCCCGCGCCTACGTGGAGGGCGAGGAGTACCAGTCCCTGGTCGAGGCCGCCGACGCGCTGACCGTCGGGCTGGCCGAGACCCCGGCCGGGCGGATCACCGGCAAGCTGCCGACGGGCATCGTCGAGGCCTGCACCCTGCTCGACGGGGCGACCCGGCGCGGGCTGTCCCGGATCGGCGAGATCAAGGCCGACGACCCCGACCCGGTGCGCAAGCAGCAGGCCAAGTCGCTGCTCGACGAGGTCTCCAAGACCGCGCAGCGGCTGCTGGAGGACAACGAGCACGACGTCGCCTGGGTCGAGCACGAGCCGCGCCGCGCCCTGGTCGTCGCACCGCTGTCGGTCGCCGGACTGCTCGGCGAGAAGCTGTACGAGGACCGCACCGTCATCGCCACCTCGGCCACGCTGACCCTGGGCGGCAACTTCGACACCCTCGCCCGCTCGCTGGGCCTGCCGGTGAGCCCCAAGACCCCCGCCAAGCCGGGCGCGCCCCCGGCGTTCGCCTCCGGGCCGGGCTGGAAGTCGCTCGACGTCGGCTCCCCGTTCGACTACCCGAAGCAGGGCATCCTCTACGTCGCCGCGCACCTGCCCCGGCCTGCCGCGTCGGGCCTGCCGGACGCGACCGGGGCGGAGCTGCTGGCGCTGGTCGAGGCGCTCGGCGGGCGTACCCTCGGGCTGTTCTCGTCTCGCAAGGCCGCGCAGCAGGCCGCGGAGCTGCTGCGGGCCAAGACGAACCTGACGGTGCTGCTGCAGGGCGACGAGGCGCTGCCGCTGCTGGTCCGCAAGTTCCGCGAGGACCGCAACAGCTGCCTGCTCGGCGTCATGTCCCTGTGGCAGGGCGTGGACGTGCCCGGTGACGCCTGCCAGCTGGTCGTCATCGACCGGCTCCCGTTCCCGCGCCCCGACGAGCCGCTGGCCTCGGCCCGCTCAGCGGCCGTCGACGAGGGTGGCGGCTCCGGCTTCGCCGCCGTGAGCGTGCCGATCGCGGCCATCCGCCTCGCCCAGGGCGTGGGCCGCCTGATCCGCTCCACCTCCGACAAGGGCGTCGTAGCCGTCCTCGACTCCCGCCTGGAGACCGCCCGCGGCTACGGCGCCTTCCTCCGCGCCAGCCTCCCGCCCTTCTGGTACACCACCAAGCAGGACATCGTCCTCAAATCCCTCAAACGCCTCAGCGAAAGCTGACCCCGGCCGGGCTCTCCGGCAGTTTCCGGGAAACTGCGCGAATCCGGCGCGCGATAGCCGCACTTTCCCCGAAACTGCACGACCGCCGGGTGCGCGCCGCGCGGGCACGGGGGTCAGCAGTCGCAGTCGCAGCAGTCGCAGTGTTTGCAGACCTTGCAGCATTTGCAGACGTCGCAGCAGTCGCCGCAGTCGCTGCAGTCGCAGTTCGTGCACCAGCCCTCGCGGGGCAGGCCGCTCCACGGGCCGGGGTACGGGTCGCGGCAGCAGACCTGGCAGGTGCAGCACATCCAGCTCGCCACGGCGCAGCCGAAGATCGGGCCGCGCGTCGCGGGCGGCCGTTCGACCTGCGGCCACCAGCACGAGCCGCTCCCCGACGGCTGCGGGGGCTTCGGCGGGCGGCCCTTCTTGCCGGGCTGGACGACCGGCGGGTAGTAGCCGGGGTCCGCACCGGTGAAGGTGCGCTCGATGGCGTGGTCGACCTCGTGCACCAGCAGCCGGTGCACCAGCTTGCCGTCGGCGAGCTCCACCTCGGCCAGGGCCAGCCGCAGGCCTGCCGCCGCGTCCCGTGCGAGCACCCCCGCCTGCGCGAACGACGCGCCGGTGGCGAGCAGCGGATTCCACGCCCCGGTGGCCCGGTCGGCGGCCACATCCTCGACCGCGTCGAGCAGGTGCGCGATCCGGCCGAAGAAACGTCCCGCCTCGGCCAGCGGCTCGGCGTTGCCGGGCCGTCCCGCCAGCACGGCGGTGTGCGCGAACGCGGCGGCCGTGGCGAGTTCGGTCGGCTCGGTGACGGTCAGCAGCGAGCCGCCCAGCATGATCGCCTTTTCGACCTCGCGCTGGCCGTACACGGCCGCCAGCAGCACGCCGGTGTCCAGACCGAGGTCCAGCCCGGAGCGGTGGGCCCGCGCGGCCCAGCGCCGGGCGACCAGGCGCGCGCCTGCGGCGACCGGTCGGCGGGCGTACGCCCCGTCGCCGTCGGCCACGTGGTCGGACAGCTTGGCCGAGGCCAGCACCAGCGAGACCGTCGCGGCCAGCCGCGCCCCCACCCCCTCGGCCACGAGGGCGGTGCGCATACCGCGCAGCGGGCACGGCCCGGCGGTGCGCCGCTGGACGGTCGGTGACTGCGCCTGGGTCAGCGCGGAGATGATCAGGCCGTCGTAGTTGGTGACGATGCGGGCCGCCTGGCCGTGCTCGTCCCGTAGGGCGAGGCACAGCCCGCACAGGTGGCCGAGCCACTCGCCGTGCAGCCGCTCGGACAGGCTGTGCGCGCAGGGTCTGATGATGCCGAACACGCGCGGCAGCCTAGGCGACGCGGGCTCGCTCCGTGGGGCATGTGTCGCCCTGCCGACCGTCGCCGACTGCCACCACGTCGGCTCCGCCGGACGTCAGCCGAGGTCAGAGATACAGACCGGTGGCGTCGGGCTCCACGCGGGAGGCCGCCACGGCGTGCACGTCGCGCTCGCGCAGCAGCACGTACGCCTCGCCGTGCAGTTCCACCTCGGAGCGCTCGTCCGGGTCGAACAGGACCCGGTCGCCGACCTGGATCGCGCGCACGTGCGGGCCGACGCCGACCGCGGTGGCCCAGGACAGCCGCGTCCCGACCGAGGCGGTGGCCGGGATCACCAGGCCCGCGGACGAGCGCCGCTCCCCCTCGGCCGCCTCCTGCTTGACCAGCACCCGGTCGTGCAGCAGGCGGATCGGCAGACCGGTCTCGGCGGTGGCGGGGTTGAGTGTCACGCGGGTCAGGGTACTTCCCCCATGATGCGATGGTCGCAGGCGACTAACGTGGTGACGTTGCCTGTCCCCGGGAGGACACCAGTGGGTCGTTTGGACAACTTCAAGGCGAACGTGCGGCGCGCCTACGAGGCGAGCCGTGCCAGCGCCCGCGCCAAGCGCGAGCAGGACGAACGCGAGCGCGAGGACGCCGGGGCACCGCTGCCCGAGCCGGTCGAGCCCGAGTTGCAGCACTACTCCACGGCCAGCCGCGACGACGTCGACGTGCCGTACAGCCTGCGCATCGGCGCGGCCTGGGCCTGGCGCATCATCGTGCTCGGTTTCCTGCTGGTCTACCTGCTGCAGTTCCTCGGCAAGATCAGCATCGTGATCGTGCCGGTGCTGATCGCGATGCTGCTGGCGGCGCTGCTGGGGCCTGCGGTGCGCTGGCTGAACCACATCCGGGTGCACCGGTCGCTGGCCACCGCGATCGTGGTGCTGGTCGGGCTGGCCGCCGTCGCGGGCACGCTGACCCTGGTGATCAACCAGTTCGTCAACGGGCTGCCCGATCTGACCAAGAACGCGGCGGAGGGCATCCAGCAGATCCAGACCTGGCTCAAGAACGGCCCGCTGCACCTGACGGACGCGCAGCTCGGCAGCGCGATCGACTCGGTCACCAAGTCCATCACGACGAACAAGGAAGCCCTGACGACCGGCGCGATCACCACGGCGACGACCGTGTTCGAGGTGCTCAGCGGCCTGTTCCTGGTCATCTTCACGCTGTTCTTCTTCCTGCGCGACGGCCGGGTCATCTGGCGCTTCCTGCTGCGGCTGGTGCCCAACCAGGCCCGCGAGCCGCTGGACCGGGCCGGGCTGGCCGCCTGGGGCTCGCTGGGGGCGTACGTGCGGGCGACCGTGCTGGTCGCGTTCATCGACGCGGTCGGCATCGGCATCGCGCTGGCGCTGCTGCGGGTGCCGTTCGCGCTGCCGCTGGCCGCGCTGGTGTTCCTCGGCGCGTTCATCCCGATCGTCGGCGCCACCCTGTCCGGGGCGGTCGCGGTGCTGGTCGCGCTGGTCACCAACGGGCCGCTGACGGCGCTGCTGGTGCTGGCCGCGGTCATCGCCATCCAGCAGATCGAAGGCCACCTGCTCCAGCCGCTGATCATGGGACGGGCGGTGGCCATCCACCCGCTCGCGGTGATCCTCGGCATCGCCGCGGGTGTGGTGCTGGCCGGGATCGTGGGCGCGCTGATCGCCGTACCGCTGATCGCGATCCTGAACACGGCGATCCGGTCGCTGGCCGGACGCCCGCAGCCGGAACCCGACTCGGTGATCGTCAAAGCGCCGCCCGCACCGGCCGCCTGAGGCACGAAACCACGAAGGGCTCCGCCGGTATGACCGGCGGAGCCCTTTCGTCGTGACGGCGGTGTCAGGCCGCCTGGGGCGGGTAGTGCGGCTGCGGCGGGTACGGGTAGCCCGGATACGTCGGGTACGCCGGGGCGGGCGGGGGCAGCAGCACGGGCACCGGCACCACCGGTTCGGCGGGCATCGGCACCGTGCGGGCCACCCCGTCCGGGAACGTCATCCGGTAGGCCGTGCCGTCGAAGAAGGCAGGCGGCACCTGCGGATCGCGCCCCACGAACGCCGCCCGCGCGGTGCTCAGCACCTGCAGCAGGTCGCGCTCCTCGGTGGCACTGCGGTCCCGGTCGGCGGCGCTCACGTCGAGGCCGCGGTTCATGCCGTCGCGCACCAGCGCCAGCCGGGTCGCGGCGAACTGGAACTGCTTCATCGCCTTGCGGCCCGGATCCCCGGCGACCCGCTTCGCCCACACCCGGGCCGCGTTCCTGCGCGACAGCGTGCCCATGGCCGCCACCTCCGGCGGCGTCAGCCAGCCCGCCATCGCGTACGCGGGCAGCACCTGCAGCGCCAGCCGCCCCTCACGGGCCCGCACCCACAGCGCCACGCCGATCATCGACAGGAACACCGGCACCATGACCGCGATGTATCCGTACAGGAAGAAGTAGGGGCTGATCTCGGCGGACAGCGTCGCCATCAGGTTCCACGAGCCGTGCAGGATCATCGCCAGCAGCAGCCCGCCGATCGGCGCGCACCAGCGCACCCAGCTGCTCGCCGAACGCGCGGCGATGCCGATGCCGATGCCGGTCATCGAGGTGAACAGCGGGTGGGCGAACCCGGAGATCAGGATGCGGCCCAGGAACATGCCGAAGACCAGCTGCGCCCCCGAGTACGGACCCCACTGCTCGTTGCCCGTGTAGAAGCCGTGCCCGCCCAGGTAGAGGATGTTCTCGACCATCGCGAAGCCGACCCCGGACAGGCCGCAGTAGACGATGCCGTCGGTGATGCCGGACAGCTCGCGGCGGCGGCGCCACAGGATCCACAGCGGGAACGCCGCCTTGCCCAGCTCCTCGATGAACGGCGCGACGACCGTGGCGACCACCGTGTCCGGCAGCGTCACCACGTTCAGCCAGCCGGAGAAGAACGAGTTGACGCCCAGCGCCAGCAGCGTGGCCGGGAACGCGCCCCACAGGAAGCTGATCACGAGCAGTTTCGGCGGCTCCGGCTCGTACCGGTCGAGCCACAGGAACGCGGCGACCAGCACCGGCACCGGCAGCAGCGCCGCTGACAGGCCGACTCCGAACGCCAGCGGCCCGATCTTCCAGCCGAGGTAGCCGAGCATGCCCAGCGCGGAGCCGCCCACCACGACGATCGCCAGCAGCAGCGGCAGCCAGCGCCGGGGGCGCTTGACCGGCAGTGTCGGCTCCGGCAGCCCCGGCGGCAGGCCGAGTCCGGCCGTGCCGACAGCGGCGGGTTCGGAGGCGACCGGTGCCACCGCCGCAGGCGCCACGGGTGCGGGCACGTCCGGCTTGGACAGCGACATGGCGGGGCCGGAGGAGTCCGGGGGCTGCCACGGCTGGGCCGGTGCGGTCGGCTGCCACCCGGGGGGCGGCGGCCACGGTGCGGGAGGCGGGCCGCCGTCGCCCGTGCCGGGTGCGGTCCCAGGAGTCGGGAGGTCGGACATGGCCGCAGCCTACCTCCGCTATGCTCGGCGAAAGGTCACGAGTGTCAGCCGCTCTCACATTCGCCTGCGCAAGCGGTCGAAGGTGTCGAAAGATGGAGCAAAGCCCCGGCTTGCTGACCGGCAACCCTCTGTAGTTCGCGGTGGGGTGCCCCGGGTGATGACCGGGCCCAGCCCGTTGACGTGCTGGGCAAGCGCGGACCACTGCCTCCGCTAGTGGCTCGTCCGGCGACCGCCTGAACCGCGGCCGCTCTGGCGTGCCCACCAGCGGCTCAGGGGTCCCTGACCCCGGAGGTGCCCCATGACCGCGATCGCCCAACGACCCTGCAGCCCGGTCGAGGCCGCAGACCTCGCGCCCGTACGCGTGGCCGAGCCCGAGCTGACGGTGCTCGGCGTGCCCGGCCAGATCAACCTCGACTACGCCGCCACCGCGCCCTGCCTGAAGGCCGCCGCTGACGCGGTCACCGCCCTGCTCCCCTGGTACGGCTCCGTACACCGGGGCGCGGGCGCGTTGTCGCAGCGCTGCACGCTGGAGTACGAGCGCGCCCGGCAGACGGTCGGCGACTTCGTCGGCGGGCGCGCCGACGACCACGTGATCTTCACCCGCAACACCACCGACGCGCTCAACCTGCTGGCCCACGCCCTGCCCACGGGCACGACGGTGATCACGTACGCCGGTGAGCACCACGCCAACCTGCTCCCCTGGCCCAACGCGGTGCGCCTGCCGGTGCCCGGCTCCCCCGAGGCCGCCGTGCGCTACCTCGCCGCGGCGCTGGCCGAGGTCCGCCGGGGCAACGCCGAAGGGCAGATCCTGGTCGCCGTCACCGGCGCCAGCAACGTCACCGGCGAGCTGTGGCCGGTCGCGCAGCTGGCCCTGATCGCGCACCGGTTCGGGGCCCGGATCGTGCTCGACGCCGCGCAGCTCGCCCCGCACGTGCCGGTCGACGTGTCCACGCTGGACGTCGACTACGTGGCGCTGTCCGGGCACAAGCTCTACGCTCCGTTCGGCGCGGGCGTGCTCGTCGGCCGGGGCGACTGGCTCGACGCCGCCGCGCCGTACCTGGCGGGCGGCGGGGCGACCAGCGGCGTCGGCGACGCCACCCACGACGTGCGGTGGACCACCGGCCCGGCCCGGCACGAGGCGGGCACGCCCAACCTGCTCGGCGCGGTCGCGCTGGCCGCGGTGTGCACCACCCTGGAGGCCGCCGACCGGTACGCGCTGCACGCCGAGGAGCAGCGCCTGCTGGCCAAGCTGCGCGAAGGACTGGCCGCGCTGCCCGACGTCGCCGAGCTCCGCACCTTCGGCGCGGACGCGGCCCGGATCGGCGTGGTGTCGTTCGCGGTGCGGGGCCGCGACTCGGCCGAGATCGCCCAGCGGCTGGGCCGCGAGCACCAGATCGGGGTGCGCGACGGCCTGTTCTGCGCCCACCCGCTGGCCCGCCGCCTGCTCGGCGAGGCCTCGGTGCGGGCGGGCTGGGACGGCGTGCCCGCCACCGCGCTGCGGGCCAGCATCGGCATCGGCACCACCGACGCCGACGTCGACGCCTTCCTCGGCGCGCTGCGCACCATCGTCTGAGCCGCCGACGCGCGGAAAAGGATCGGCCGGTGACCCGTGGCGGGTCACCGGCCGCATGCCGCTACCTGACGGATCAGGCGGCGATCTCCTCCGTGCTCACCTTGCGGCGGCGGGCCACCAGGAACAGCACCGCGCCCAGCGCCACGACACCGCCGCCGATACCGGCGATCAGTGCGGTGTTGTCACCGGTGACCGGCAGGCCGCCACCGTTGCCGCCGTTGTTGCCACCGGCCGGCGGGGTGCCGATCTTGATGATCACCTTCGCGGTGTCGTTCTTCGGGTTGCCGTCCTTGCCGACCAGGGTGATGACCTCGGCCAGCCCGTCGTTGCCGATCGGCGCGGAGTCGATGTGCACCAGCAGCTCGCGGGTCAGCGTGCGGCCCGGCTGCAGCTCCGACTCGAACCCGCAGGCCAGCTGGGTCTCACCGGTGTATTCCCAGGCCGGGCCCTCGCCGCTGCGGTCGATGCAGTTGCCGACGCCCGGCTTCACGGCCGGAGCCACGAAAGAGGTGCCGGCCGGGGTCTTGATGTAGAACTGCGGGCCGGAACTCGCCTTGCCGACATTGGTGACCTTGACGAAGATCTTGACGGTGTCACCGACCCGGCCGATGCCCTGAGACACCGTGATGGCCTGGTCGACCGTCGGCGGCGCGCCCACGTGCATGGCGAACGCGGCGTCGTTGTCGCCGGGGTCGGCTTCGGCGGCCTGCTCGGCGTTCGGAACCAGATCCTCGATCAGGTCCGCGATCCGGGCTTCGATCTGCGCCTCGGTCAGGTCCTCGGCAACCTTGAAGCCGTCGGCAGGCTCGGCCTGCTTACCGGTCGGCACCTCGCTCACCTGCTTCAGCGCATTCACGCTGACCAGGCCACCGGGCAGCGCCGCGGGTCCGTCATAGAACATGCCGCTGGCGCTGACCAGAACCGGCTGCTCCGGCAGGTAGGCCTCGCCGGGCGCGAGCACCACATCGGGGTCGGTGCAGACGGCGTACTCGGTCTCGGCGATGTTGATCTCGCAGATGTCGTAGACCGAATCGAAGCTGGCGTACGCGGGCAGCGTGATGGTGAACTTGATGCCCTGCACGGTGGCGTCACCCTCGTTGCTGACCGCCCAGCCGAGCGGTGCCTGCTCACCGGGCTTGAGCGGGACGACCTTGCCGTTGCTGTAACCACCGACGAGGTCGCTGGCCATCGACACCAGGTCGACCCAGCCACCAATCACCTGCTCCACTGCCGCGGTGGTGGTGTCGTTGCTGTGGTCGGTGTCGCCCGGCGTCGTGAACGACACCGAGAACGATCCGGCGGAGCCGGTCTCCTTGCCCACGTTCTTCAGGTAGACGAAGTCGAAGGTCGACTCGCCGGGCAGGAAGCCCACCCAGTGACACGTCACGATCTTGCCGGAGATGTCGCAGGCACCGTCGTAGATGCTGGTGTCCGCGACCACGCGGCTGCTGTCGAGCCCGGAGAAGTCGTACCGAACGGTGGTGTCGCCCGACGCGGTGCTGCCGACGTTGGAGAAGTCGACACGGAACCACTTGCCTTCAGCCTCGACGGACATCATGCTGCCCGTGACCTTGGCAGCCACATCGATGCCGTCAGCCGCGTACGCGGGAACGCCCAGCGCGGCGGACAGGCCACCGGCGAGCAGCATCGAGGCGCCCGCCGCCAGGGCGGTGCGGATCTTCATTTGTTGTGCCCCCGTGGGATGGTGGGTGAAGCTTGATGATCAAGCGGAGGGGACGTTACCCAGCTTTCTCCGAGCTTCCACCAGCCGAACGGCCGGAATCCGGCCGGTCGATACGGCCGACCGCCCGGCGCACCTGCCGTTCCGCTTCCTCCCGGGGCATACCGCAGGCGCGCAACAGATCCGTCGCGGTCGAGCGGACCTGCGCGAACACCACCTCACCCGAGAATCCCAGCCCGGCCTGGTGCGCCTCCCGCGCCTGGCGTACGGCGCGCACCGCGGCCTGTTCGGCCTGTTCGGGATCGACCGCGTCGGCCAGTTCGCGGCGCAGCGAGGACACCGACTGCGCCAGCGCGTGCACGGCTTCGACGAGCGGTGCGGGCACCGGTTCGGCGTCACGGATCATGGACACGATGCGGCGTACCAGCACCCGGCTGTTGCGCAGCGAGCGCGCCAGGTGGTCGGCCGCCTCGATGTACGTCGACAGCAGCCCGTGCTTGCCCCAGTGCAGCGGGGCGATGGTCGCCAGCTCCTTGCTCGCCTTCAGCGACTCGCCGAACGCCCGCAGGTGCGACTCGGCCTCCCGCATCCGGTCCAGCGCCTCCTGGGCGGTCGCCGCGTCACCGTGCGCCAGCGCCTCGGCCGCCTCGTTGAGCCCGTCGGACAGCGCCTCCATCAGCGGCCCGACCGCCCGCTTCACCTCGGTCAGCGGATTGAGCGGCAGCAGCAGCGCCATCACCAGCAGCGCGATGCCGCCGCCGACGACAGCGTCGACGAAACGGCTCAGGTAGTAGTCGCTGGTGATCGGCAGCAGGGTGGCGACCAGGATGCCCGACGAGGCGGCCTGGCTCACCAGCGACGCCGAGCCGCCGATGAAGATGGCCAGGTTGATCGCCAGCAGCACCACCAGCGACACCTGCCAGGCGCCCCGGCCGATCACGAGGATGAGCAGCTCGCCGAGCAGGATGCCGACCGCGTTGCCGGCCACGATCTCGGCCGCGCGCCGCATCCGCTGCCCCACCGAGATGGCGAGGGTGACCACGGCCGCGATCGGCGCGAAGAACGGCTGGTAGTGGCCCAGCAGCTGGTGCGCCACGTACCAGGCCAGCCCGGCGGCGACCGCGGCCTGGACGGAGAGGATCAGGCTGCCGCGCACCCGCCGGACCCGGTCGCGCAGCGTCACCCGCGTGCGTCGGCCCAGCTCGGCGGCGTCCATGACCTTTACTGTGGCGCACCTCGCACCGCGAGCCGGACGGATGCGCCAAGATTGCGCCATGGCCGCCGAGACGATCCCGCTCACCGCCGACCGGTTCGCCGCCGCCGCCCGCGCCGCCGGTGCCACCGCCCCGGACAGCGTGCTGGCCGAGGTCGGCACCGAGCTGATCAGCCGCTGGTCCGAGCCGCAGCGCTTCTACCACACCGGCGAGCACCTGGCCGCCTGCCTGGACCTGGTCGGCGACGAGCCGGTGGTCGCGCTGGCCGTGTGGGGCCACGATGCGGTGTACGACCCGACGGCCGCCGACAACGAGGAGCGCAGTGCCGTGCTCACCGGCGAGCTGCTGGCCGAATGCCAGGTTCCGGCTCCGGTGATCGAGGAAGTCCTCCGCCTGGTACGCCTCACCGCCGGGCACGCCGTGGCCCCGGGCGACCGCAACGGCGCCCTGCTCGCCGATGCCGACCTGGCCATCCTGGCCGCCCCGTGGCCGGATTACGTCCGCTACGTGGCCGCCGTCCGCGCCGAGTACGCCCACGTGCCCGACGAGCTGTGGCGGGTCGGGCGGGCCACGGTCCTGCGGTCCCTGCTGGGGTTGCCGGGCCTCTACCATCGCACTCCGGAGCTGGAGTCCACCGCCCGCGCCAACCTGCACCGCGAGCTCGCCTCCCTCACCCCCGCCCCACCGGATTGATCATGAGGTTAAGGACGGCGACACGCCGCCGAGCACTGCCTCAAGTTCATGATCAACGTGGCGAAGCGGCGGCAGCGCGGGCGAGGTGCTTGGGGATGCGGAGGCCGGCGGCGCGGAGCATGCGGGCGATGTCGCGGGAGGTGGCGTAGCGGGCGCCCAGCCAGAGGGCGACCGGGACCCGGTCGGAGGGGATGTCGTAGTGGTCGCGGTCGAAGCCGCGGCGGGGTGCGCCGAGCAGCTCGGCGAACACGTGCAGCTCCGCCAGGGACACGTCGCTGACCAGATGTGCCCACAGCCGGCCGTGCGCGGGCCAGACCGGGCTGTCGACATGGATCACGGGTCCACGCTAGCGTGCGAAGGTGACCTTCCTCGACGAGCTGACGGCCGCGCTCGGCCCCGAACGCGTGATCACCGATCACGACCTGCTGATCTCGTACCGGCGTGACGAGGCGGACCTCTGCGAGGCGGGTATGCCGCTGGCCGTCGTACGCCCGGAGGAGACCGCGCACGTCGCCGCCGCGGTGACGATCGCCGCGCGGCACGGCGTGCCGGTGGTGCCGCAGGGCGCGCGGACCGGCCTGGCGGGCGGCGCGAACGCGGTCGACGGCTGCCTGGTCGTGTCGATGCTGGCCATGGACCGCATCGTCGACCTCGACACCGCGAACCGGGTCGCCACCGTCCAACCGGGAGTGGTCAACGCGGTGCTGGCCCGCGGCGCCCTCGCCGAGGGGCTGCGCTACCCGCCGGACCCCGGATCGTGGGAGTCGAGCACGATCGGCGGCAACGTCGCCACGAACGCGGGCGGCATGTGCTGCGTGAAGTACGGCGTGACCACCGAGTACGTGCTCGGCCTGGAGGTGGTGCTCGCCGACGGGCGGGTGCTGCGCACGGGCCGCCGCACCCCGAAGGGCGTCGCCGGATACGACCTGACCAGGCTCTTCGTCGGCTCGGAGGGCACCCTCGGCATCATCACCGAGATCACCGTGGCGCTGCGGCCGGCAGCCGAGGAGTCGCTGACCATGGTCGCGGTGTTCCCGACCACGGCCGCGGCGGGCGACGCGGTGAACCGGATCTTCGCGGCCGGGCTGTCCCCGAGCCTGCTGGAACTGCTGGACCGGGTGCACCTGGAGGCGCTGGAGGCGTACCGGCCGATGGGGCTGGACACCACCGCGGCCGCGCTGCTGCTGGCGGCGGTGGACACCGGGTCACGGGCCGCCGCCGACCTGGAGGTGATCGCCGAGCTGGCCCGGCAGGCGGGCGCCGGCGAGGTCTGGCAGGCCACCGACGCGACCGAGGCCGCCGAGCTGCTGCAGGCCCGCCGCCTGGCGCACCCGGCGATGGAGCACCTGGCGCTGTCGCTGTACGAGCACGGTGGGCTGATCATCGACGACATCGCGGTGCCGCGTACCCGGCTCGCGGAGCTGCTCGACGACATCGTCGAGATCGCCGCCAAGCACGACGTGCCGGTCGGCGTCGTCGGCCACGCGGGCGACGGCAACCTGCACCCGAACATCGTGGTCGACCGCGCCGACCCGGTCAGCGTCGCGGCGGGCCAGCGCGTCTTCGACGAGATCATGGAGCGCGGCCTGGCGCTGGGCGGCACCTGCACCGGCGAACACGGCGTCGGCCTGCTCAAACGCGACTGGCTCGCCACCGAACTCGGCGAGGTGGGCGTCGACATCCAACGCGCCGTCAAGTCCGCCCTCGACCCCACCAACCTCCTCAACCCCGGCAAGGTCCTCCGCTGAGGGGCGCGGCCGCGCTCGATCGATGATCGCTGTTTCGGGTCAAAACCTGCGGTCCGACCACAGGTTTCGACCTGAAACAGCGATCAAGGCCGGTCCAGCGTTAAGAAGGTGCCCTTCCTTCGAGAAGGGTCAGACGGCGGTGAGGCGGGTGGTGTTGGCGGCGGCGTCGTCGGGCATGCGCTGGGATTCGCGCTCGGCGTCTACGCGGGCCAGGTAGGCGGTTATCTCGGACTCGGTGGTCGTGGGGGACCAGCCGAGGACCGGGGCCATGAGTTCAGCGGTGCGGCGCGCCGTCTGGACGCCGCGGTGGGCGGTCTCGATGGAGATCCTGGTACGCCGGGACAGCACGTCGACCACGTGCCGCGCACCCTCGTGGCGGGCCGCGTAGACGACCTCGGCCGACAGGTGCTCCGGCGCGCCGGGCAGCGGTTCGGCCAGCGTGCGGTCCTCGTCGATCAGCGCAAGCAGCTCGGTGGTCAGCGAGCCGTAGCGCTCCAGCAGGTGCTCCACCGCGCCGACGCTCAGCTCGTGACGGCGGGCCAGGTCGGCGCGGTCGCGCCACATCGCCTCGTAGCCGTCCGCGCCGAGCAGCGGCAGGTCGGCCGTGCCGCTGTGCCGCACGTCCCCGAGCCGCCGGACCGCCTTGTCGATCACGTCCTGGGCCATCACCCGGTACGTGGTGAACTTGCCGCCCGCGACGAGCAGCAGCCCGAGCAGCGGCTCGACGACGGCGTGCTCGCGCGACAGCGCCGACGTCGAGTCCGACTCCCCGCGCAGCAGCGGGCGCAGCCCGGCGTACACGCCCTCGATGTCCTCGCGGCGCAATGGCCGGTCGAGCACCTCGTTGACGTGCGACAGCAGGTAGTCGATGTCCTTGGCGGTGGCCGCCGGATGGGCGCGGTCCAGCTCCCAGTCGGTGTCGGTGGTGCCGATGATCCAGTGCCCGCCCCACGGGATGACGAACAGCACGCTGGTCGCGGTACGCAGGATCAGCCCGACCTCGCCGGTGATCGCCGAACGGGGCACCACCAGGTGCACGCCCTTGGAGGCGCGCACCCGGAAGCCGACCCGCGCGTCGGGCAGCCACGACGACACGTCGTCGCTCCACACCCCGGTCGCCGCGACGACGGTCTTCGCGCGTACGTCGAACTCGTCGACGCCGTCGCTGACCCGTACGCCCGTCACCTGCCGGGCCTGCCGCAGCAGGCCGACGGCCCGGACCCCGGTGACCACGGCTGCGCCGAGGCTGGCTGCGGTGCGGGCCACCGTCACCACGAACCGGGCGTCGTCGACCTGCCCGTCGTAGTACCGGATCGCCCCGGCCAGGCCCTGCTCGCGCAGCGACGGGAACAGCCGGCGCGCGCCGTGCTGGGTGAGGTGCTTGTGCAGCGGCATGCCGCGCCCGCCGCCGACCAGTCCCGCGAAGACGTCGTACAGCGCCACGCCCGCGCCGTAGTAGACGCGGTGCCAGGCCCGCTTGGCGACCCCGGCGACGCCAGGCGTCTCGGCGGGCAGCGGCACCAGGAACGGCACCGGCCGCACCAGGTGCGGGGCGAGCCGGGTGGCGAGCAGGCCGCGTTCCCGCAGCGCCTCGTGCACCAGCGGGAACTCCAGCTGCTCCAGGTAGCGCAGGCCGCCGTGGATCAGCTTGGACGAGCGCGAGGAGGTGCCCGCGGCGAGGTCGCTCGCCTCGATCAGGGCCACGCGCAGGCCGCGGGACGCGGCGTCCAGCGCCGCGCCGACGCCGGTCACCCCACCCCCGACGACCAGGACATCGAACTCTTCGTCGCGAAGCCTGCGCAGGTCAGCGGCGCGGCGTTCCGGCGAGAGGGCACCCGCGGCGAAGCGGGACACGCTGCGGTCACGCATCCCACCAAGGTACCGTGCGGCTGTGCTCCCACACGGTGACCGTCAGGGTGTTCCCGCTCATGTTCCGACCGTGCCCCCACGGTCCCCGGTCGGCGCGATCGTCGCCGCCGTCCTGGTCGGAGTGTGGGCGGTCGCCGTCGCCGTGCTCTCCCAGTACGGCATCGTGCTCACCGGCCAGGTGCTCGGCCAGCTCGGCATGGAACTGCCCGGCTTCCTGTGGCCGCTGGCGGGCATCATAGTCGGCCTGCTGGTCGGCGGGCCCGCGCTGATCCTGGCCCTGCTGCCCAAACATCCGCCGGTACGCGCGGTCGGCCGCGCCTTCGTCAAGGGCGCGGCGGTGCTCGGCGTGGGCTGCGCGCTGCGCCTGATCCCGGCCACCGCCAACGAGCTCTACCTGCTGTCGTACGCGGTGCTGGCCGGACTTGCCGCCTTCCTGCTCTACCGCCGCGCCACCGCCGGGCTCGCCCCGGCCACCGCCGCGCCCGCGACCGCGCAGCAGCTCCCCTCGGCCGCCGCCACGCGTGACGCCGACGGAAACGTGATCGCGCCCGCGGTCGCCGATCCGGACAGCGCCCCGGTCGCGGCCGGCCGTCCCGAGGCCGTGCCGGCCGACCGCCCGGTGGGCGCACCCGGCGCGCTGGGCTGGGCCGTGCTCGCCGGGGTGCTGGTGCTGACGCCGTACCTGTGGGCGGGTGCGCTGGGCGGGTTCACCGAGTCCATCGCCGCCGTGCTCGCCTCGCTCGGCACCGGCGCGCTCGCGATGGTGATCCTGGGACCGGGGCTGTGGCGGCACTTCACCGACCGTGGACGGCCGACGCTGGTGATCGCGGGCGGCCTGGTCGCCGGGGTGGTGCTCGCGCTGATCGCGGGCGGCACCGGCGCGACGAACGCCCAGGTGCTGACCCTGCTCGTACTGCCGCCGCTGGGTTTCGCGGTCGCGGCACTCGCCCCGTCCTCGCCCCGTGGCTGGACCACGCTGACGATGGTGGCGCTCGCCGCGTTCGGGCCGCTGGGCATGGTCGACCCCGACGAGCTGAACCTCGGGCTGATCGGCCGCGACGTGCCGTACTACGCCCTGCTCGCGGCCCTGTTCGCCTGGCTGGTGGCACTGGCCCTGGGCATCGGCTACGGCATCGGCCTGCTCCGCACCGTCGCCGAACCTGAAGAACCAGGACAGGCCACCACCGTGCCACCCGCCCCTGCGCCAGGTACGTGGCCCGGCGCACAACCCGCCGCGCAGACTCCGTGGCCGGGTGCGCATGCACCCGTGCCCGGCGCGTGGCACGGCACGCAGGCACCGTGGCCGGGTGCGCCCGCCCCGGTCGTGCCCGAGCGGCGGCATGTCGTGCCGCGTACCGGCAGCAGGAGGCTCGCGGCCGGGCTGGCCGCCGTCGTCGCCCTCGGCGCGGGCGTCTACTACCTGTCCACGGGTCAGCCGGGCTTCTTCGGCGACCAACTGTTCGTGGTGATGAAGGAGCAGGCCCCGCTCGCCGGGCTGCCGACCACGACCGGGCTCGGCGCGGGCCGTGACCAGCGGGTCGAGGCCGTCTACCGGCGGCTGATCGAGCACGCCGACCGCACCCAGGCCGCGCTGCGCACCGAACTGGACCGCTGGAACCTCGACTACCAGCCGTACTACCTGGTGAACGCGATCCTGGTGAACGGCGGCCCGGAGGCACGGGTCTGGCTGGAGTCCCGGTCGGATGTGGACCGGGTGCTGACCGACCAGCGGCTGCGCCCACTGCCCGCCGAGATCCCGATCGAGCACGGCCCGGTGCGGCAGGCGCCGACCACCGCGCAGTGGAACCTCAAGATGGTCGGCGCACCGGAGCTGTGGCAGCGCAGCGTGACGGGCAAGGGCATCGTCGTCGGGTCCTCCGACTCCGGGGTCGACGGCTCGCATCCCGCGCTGGCCGCCAACTACCGCGGCGGCGACGACTCCTGGCTGGACCCGTGGTCGGACAGCCGTACCCCGATCGACCACAACGGCCACGGCACGCACACCACGGCCACGGCGGTGGGCCGGGAACACGTCGGCGTCGCACCGGACGCCCAGTGGATCGGCTGCGTCAACCTGGAACGCAATATGAGCAGCCCGTCGCTCTACCTGGACTGCATGCAGTTCATGCTCGCGCCGTACCCGCACGGCGGCAACCCGTTCACCGACGGCCGCCCGGCCCGCGCCCCGCACGTGCTCAACAACTCGTGGGGCTGCCCGCCGCTGGAGGGCTGCGACGCCACCGTGCTCCAACCGGCAACGTCCGCGCTGGCCGCGGCCGGGATCGCCTTCGTCGCGGCGGCGGGCAACACCGGGCCGCAGTGCGGCTCGCTGGACACCCCGCCCGCCACCGACCCGGCGGCGATCACCATCGCGGCGGTGGACCAGACCCGGCGGATCACCTCGTTCTCCAGCCGGGGACCGGCCGGGCCCAAGCCGGACCTGGCCGGGCCGGGTGAGGCGGTGCTGTCGGCGATGCCCGGTGGCACGTACGCCGAGCTCAGCGGCACTTCGATGGCGACGCCGCACGTGGCCGGGGTGATCGCGCTGCTGTGGTCGGCGCGCCCCGAACTAGTCGGCGACCTAAGCCGCACCCAGCAGCTGCTGCGCGACACGGCGCAGCCCGCGCTGCTGGCCACGGCCGCTCCGGCGTGCGCCACGGAGGCTACCCAGGCGGGTTCCGGCATCGTCAACGCGGCCGAGGCGGTAGTCGCCTCGGCCAGGTAACGTTGCGCACCATGATCACCCCATACGAGCCGCAGCACCGGGCCGCAGTGGTCGATCTTCTCGACCGGTCGCTGCTGGCCGAGGACGCCGCCGAGTCGGCCGACATCGTGGCGCTGCTGGCAGGCTCGGCGGGTTTCGTGGCCGTCGACGGCGACGCGCCCGACGGCGACGTCGTCGGGGTCGCGCTGGCCTCGACGGGTCGCAAGGACCCGACCGTCGGGCATCTCGACCTGCTGGCCGTCGATCCCGCCTTCCGGCGGCAGGGGCTGGCACGCGAGCTGGTCGGAGCGGTCGAGCAGCTGCTGCGGGCGCGCGGGCTGAGCGCGGTGCGGGTCGCGGGCAACCCGCCCACGCACGCCTGGCCCGGCATCGACGTGCGCTACACCCCGGCCGTGTGCGCGCTGACCGCGCTCGGGTACGCCCACGACCGTACGGCCTGGAACATGACCGCGAATCTGGCCGAGGGCTCGCCCGCGCTGCGCGAGACCCGCACCGCGCAGGAGCGGCTGGCCGCCGCGCACGTGGTCGTACGCGCGGCGACGCCCGACGACCTGACCGAGCTGCGCCCGCTGATCGCAGCCGAGTGGGGCCCTGCCTGGGTGGCCGAGGTGGAACGGGCCGTCGGCGGCAGCGGGGGCTGCCACCTGGCCATTCGCGACGGGCAGCCGATCGCGTTCGCCGCCTGGGGCGGCTGCCGGCCGAGCTGGTTCGGCCCGATGGGCACCCTGCCCGCCGCGTCGGGCCTGGGCATCGGCGGAGTCCTGCTGCGACGGTGCCTGCGCGAGCAGGCCGACCGGGGCATCACCCGGGCCCAGATCGGCTGGGTGGGACCGGTCCCGTTCTACTCCGGAGCGGCCGGGGCGGTCATCGAGCGGGTCTTCTTCCTCTTCCACAAACCACTCTAAGCCGGGCTTTTTTCGCATTTCAGATCCGAACCGGGATTTTCCGGGGACGATGGGCATGTGGCAGCCCCGACCAGCCCCATAGCGGAACCCCACGAGACCAAGGGGGCGGCGATCCTGGTCGCCGCCGCGGCGGCCGTGGGAGGCTTCCTCTTCGGGTACGACACCGCGGTCATCAACGGCACCGTCGACGCCCTGCGCAACACCTTCCATCTGGGCTCGGTGGCCCTCGGCTTCGTCGTGTCGTCGGCCCTGCTGGGCTGCGCCGTCGGCGCCTGGTTCGCCGGCCCGCTGGGCGACCGGCTCGGCCGGGTCAAGGTGATGCTGATCGCCGCGGGCCTGTTCATCGCCAGCTCCATCGGCTCCGCGCTCGCCTTCAGCCCCGTCGACCTGACGATCTGGCGGGTCATCGGCGGCCTCGGCGTGGGCGCGGCCAGCGTCATCGCACCGGCGTACATCGCCGAGGTCTCGCCCGCCCACATCCGCGGCCGGCTCGGCTCGCTGCAGCAGCTCGCCATCGTCAGCGGCATCTTCGTCGCCCTGCTCGTCGACTACCTGCTGGCCGACGCGGCCGGCGGCGCGATGGAGGCGATGCCGTGGGGCGGCGCGGCCTGGCGCTGGATGTTCGCGTCCGCGACGATCCCCGCGATCATCTACGCGGTGCTCGCGCTCCAGATCCCCGAGTCCCCGCGCTACCTGGTGCGCCGCGGTCGGCTCGCCGAGGCCCGCGACGTGATCAAGCGGCTCATCGGTGGCGACGTCGAGAAGCGCATCACCGACATCAAGCGCACGGTGGCCGGCACCACCGAGAAGGTCCACCTGAGCATCCTGAAGGGCCCCAAGTTCGGGCTGCAGCCCATCGTCTGGGTCGGCATCCTGCTCTCGGTGTTCCAGCAGTTCGTCGGCATCAACGTGATCTTCTACTACTCGTCGGCGCTGTGGGCGTCGGTCGGCTTCAGCGAATCCGACGCACTGCTGATCACGGTCATCACCAGCATCACCAACATCGTCACCACGCTCATCGCGATCGCCCTGGTCGACAAGGTCGGCCGCAAGCCGCTGCTGCTGGTCGGCGCGGCGGGCATGGTGCTCACGCTCGGCGTGATGGCCTGGTGCTTCTCCACCGCCTCGCAGACCATCGGGGCCAACGGCGAGACGCTGACCACGCTCAGCCCCGCGATCGGCAAGGTCGCCCTGGTCGCCGCCAACCTGTACGTGGTCGCCTTCGGCATGAGCTGGGGCCCGGTGGTCTGGGTGCTGCTCGGCGAGATGTTCAACAACAAGATCCGCGCCACCGCGCTGGCCGTCGCCGCCGCGGCCCAGTGGATCGCGAACTGGCTGATCAGCACCACGTTCCCGGCGCTGTCGAACATCGGCCTGACCTTCGCCTACGGCCTGTACGCCCTCTTCGCCCTACTGGCCTTCATCTTCGTCTGGAACGCCGTCCGAGAAACCAAGGGCCGCGAACTCGAAGCCATGTAGGCCGCCACCACGAACCCGACCAACCACCCACCCTCCCTCCCCCTGCCGCAACTCTTAAAGAGTCGCGGCTCTTGGGGGCTGCGGAAGCCGCTAGTCGTTAAGAGTTGCGACAGACGGCGGGACGCGGGGCGGCGCGGGGCGGGTGGGGTGGGGAGACGGGAAGGCCCCCGAGCGGAGCTCGGGGGCCTTCGTCGTGTTCAGGTGGTGCGGTGGTGCTGATCCTGTCGGATCAGAAGTCCATGTCGCCACCGCCGGGGCCGGCCGCCGCGGGGGCCGCCTTCTCCGGCTTGTCGGCCACGACGGCCTCGGTGGTGAGGAACAGGGCCGCGATCGAGGCAGCGTTCTGCAGCGCCGAGCGGGTCACCTTGGCGGGGTCGAGGATGCCGGCCTTCAGCAGGTCGACGTACTCGCCGGTGGCAGCGTTGAGGCCCCAGCCGGGCTCCAGGTTGCGCACCTTCTCCACCACGACGCCACCCTCGAGGCCCGCGTTGACGGCGATCTGCCGCAGCGGCGCGTCGAGCGCGACCTTCACGATGTTGGCACCGGTGGCCTCGTCGCCCGAGAGGTCCAGCTTCTCGAACGCGGACTTGCCGGCCTGCACGAGCGCCACGCCGCCACCGGCGACGATGCCCTCTTCGACGGCCGCCTTCGCGTTGCGAACGGCGTCCTCGATGCGGTGCTTGCGCTCCTTGAGCTCGACCTCGGTGGCCGCGCCGACCTTGATGACCGCGACACCGCCGGCCAGCTTGGCCAGGCGCTCCTGCAGCTTCTCGCGGTCGTAGTCGGAGTCCGACTTCTCGATCTCGGCGCGGATCTGGTTCACCCGGCCGTTGATCTGGTCGGCGTCACCGGAGCCGTCGACGATCGTGGTCTCGTCCTTGGTGACCACGACCTTGCGGGCGCGGCCCAGCATGTCGAGGCCGGTGCTGTCGAGCTTGAGGCCGACTTCCTCGGACACGACCTGGCCACCGGTCAGGATCGCGATGTCCTGCAGCATGGCCTTGCGGCGGTCGCCGAAGCCCGGGGCCTTGACGGCGACGGACTTGAACGTGCCACGGATCTTGTTGACGATCAGGGTGGCCAGGGCCTCGCCCTCGACGTCCTCGGCGATGATCAGCAGCGGCTTGCCGCTCTGCATGACCTTCTCGAGGATCGGCAGCATGTCCTTGACGTTGCTGATCTTGCCGTTGACGATGAGCAGGTAGGCGTCCTCCAGGACGGCCTCCATGCGCTCAGGGTCGGTGATGAAGTAGGCCGAGTTGAAGCCCTTGTCGAAGCGCATACCCTCGGTGAGCTCCAGCTCCAGCCCGAAGGTGTTGCTCTCCTCGACGGTGATGACGCCTTCCTTGCCGACCTTGTCCATCGCCTCGGCGATGATCTCGCCGACGGTCGGGTCAGCCGCGGAGATCGAGGCGGTGGAGGCGATCTGCTCCTTCGTCTCGACGTCCTTGGCGAGCTTCGAGAGCTCCTCCGCCACGGACGCGACGGCGGCCTCGATGCCGCGCTTGAGGGCCATCGGGTTCGCACCGGCGGCAACGTTGCGCAGGCCCTCGCGGACCAGCGCCTGAGCCAGGACGGTCGCCGTCGTCGTGCCGTCGCCGGCGACGTCGTCGGTCTTCTTGGCGACCTCCTTGACCAGCTCAGCGCCGATCTTCTCGTACGGGTCCTCGAGCTCGATCTCCTTGGCGATGCTCACACCATCGTTGGTGATGGTGGGGGCACCCCACTTCTTCTCGAGCACAACGTTGCGACCCTTGGGGCCGAGCGTCACCTTTACGGCGTCAGCGAGGATGTTCATGCCCCGCTCGAGGCCGCGGCGCGCCTCCTCGTCGAACGCAATAATCTTGGCCATAACGGCGTTGTCCTCCTGGACAATTCCGAGGTCGGAGGGCTAGCCCGCGACGACCGGCTGCCACCATGCGGCAGCCCCGCCACTCCGACTTCTGGTCTCGTATTGGCACTCACACAAGGAGAGTGCCAATCACCTGTTTAGCACTCTCCCCAGCCGAGTGCAAGCGAACACGGGATGATCACAGCCTTTCGCGGCCACGTTCCAGCGCCTGGAGCACTCCCCCGCCCGTACGTGTATTACCTGGCAGTAACCCTCGTGACGCGGGCCCAACCCCTGCCGCAGCGCCACGGCGACGCCCACCCGGCGGCCCGCACCCGCGCTGCGGCACACCTCGACGACCGCCGCCCAGGCCCAGGCATTGCACATCCCGGCAAGCACGGCGGGCACCATGAACACGAGGGCGACACCGATGGTGCCGTCCAGTCCTGGGAACACGTCGACGGCACGGATGGCGGCCAGCGTCCCCGCGATACCGACACCCGCCGAGACCAGCTCGGTGACCACGACGATCGCGAGCAGCGGCCGCCAGTGCAGCCGCAGCAGAATCCGGGTCTCGTGAAGCCAGGACGGGCGGGAGTGCATGAGCTCGTTCACCGTGCGGCCAGTTCCTCGGCGAGCTGTCCCGTGGAGACGGTGTCCTGCGCGCCCCGGCGCTCGGCGTACGTGATGAGGACGCCACTGAAGACCACGATCGTCAGCGGGAGCTTGATGATCGCACCGAGCACGACGGCGCCGACCGACACCGCGGCGCTCACCGCGTCGGACACCGTGGGGTCGCCGTAGAGGAGCCAGGCGCCCAGGAACCGATCATCCGCTCGATGACGGATCCGGCGATCAGGGCGAGGCCGAGCAGCAGCAGCCGCCCGGTGGTGGGCCAGAACGCGCTGTGCAGCAGGTCGCGCGACCGGCGCAGCGGGTTGCCGCCCTCGAACAGGAACACCGGCCCGAGCAGGGCGATCATTAGGATGAGGTACGCGGCGACGAGCAGCACCGGGATCACGCCGAGCAGCTCGGCGGTCCGTACGCAGCATGCGGCGACGGCGACGACGGCGATGCCGACGAGCAGGTAGGCCAGCACGTGCCAGGCGGTGAGGCCCAGCATGCGGCGCAGCCCGTGCCGCAGTGCCGCTCCCACGGTGACGGGCAGCCCGGCCGCCTGGCGGGTGGCGAGGTGGGTGGCCGCCGCGTAGCCGAGCATCTGCAGCAGCAGCACGACGACCACGTACGCGGCCAGCGTCGCCAGCAGGGCGGTGAGCACGCCGTCGGAGGACCTCGCACGGATGACGCCGTTCAGGTCGATGGTCGCCCCGCCGAGCAGACCGGCCACGGTCAGCCCACCGAACACGACGGTCGGCAGCAGGTGGGTGAGCGCGAATACGGCGAGCAGCTGCCGCCAGCCCCGCCGCAGCACGCCGCCGACCCGCCACGCCCAGCCGCCGAACCCCTGTTCGGCCGGGTTGACCAGCGGGTCGTGCGCGGGACCGAGGTCGGGCATGGCCACGCGGTAGGCCTCGTCGGGTGGCCGGAAACCCCCGTCGGGCGGCAGCGGACCGCCCGCGTCGTACGGGTTGGGGATCGGCTCGGGCATTGCATCGCTCCAGCTCAGAGGGGGAAGGGCCGCCCAGTGTGGCACGCCTGTGCGGGTGCCGCTGTCCCCACGTTCCGATGCTGTGCCGTAGACAGCCGGAAGGGCCCCGATCCTGTGGGATCAGAGCCCTTTCCGTATTACTCAAGCTTTGATGGCCAAGCGGTCAGGCGATGACCCGGACCTTCTCAGCCTGGGGGCCCTTCTGACCCTGGGCGATCTCGAACTCAACGCGCTGACCGTCGTCGAGCGCCTTGTAGCCGTCCATCTCGATCGCGGAGAAGTGGACGAACACGTCCTGCCCTCCGTCGACCGCGATGAAGCCGTAGCCCTTCTCGCTGTTGAACCACTTGACGGTGCCCTGTGCCACGGTGCACTTCCTCACTTCTGTAAAGCTGGGCGGTCCTTCAGCGGGCCACCCCCGGCTGGTGTTGTCAGCCGTCCTCGCACGCTACACGAGCACCGGTGCCCTCGCACAGCCCCAAAACGGACCTGTAGTCCCCCCGTTACAGTTCGACAGTCGGCAATCTGACCATGAACACGCTCTATCGCGTGACCGGCCGGGCTGCCAGGGGGTTGGGTGGAACGTGGACTACCGCCGCCGCCTCCGTTCGCGCCGTCTGCCGGCTGCCTTTCTCCCTCTCATCGCGACGACGGCGTGCGCCGTCGCCCTACTCGTGACCGGCACCGCCGTGCAGTGGGCACTGCATTACGGCCCCGACGCGACGCCGCGGCCGGGCGCCTCCCGCGACCGGGGTGCCGACGAGTCGGCGTCACCCGCGGGGCTGGAGCTTCCCCCCGTCAGGCTGGACACCGAGGGCTTCGCCAGCTGGGCGATGCTGGACCGGCGTACGGGCCAGATCGCCGGATCGGACAACCTGGACGCCGCCAGCGACACCATGTCCCTGATCAAGGTTTGGCTCGCCGCGGACTTCCTGCGCCGCACCGACTATCCGGACGAGCGCAGCCTGAACCGGCTGATCATCATGATCCGCGACTCGGACAACAAGGCCGCGTACGAGTTCTACGAGCGCAACGGCGGCCGGGCCGGCATCGAGCGCATGGTCGACATCTGCGGGCTGACCGAGTCGAAGCCCTACAAGATCGACGGTTACTGGTCGAACACCGTGGTCTCCGCCCGTGACGTGGCCCGGCTGGGGGTCTGCGTGGCCGACGGCCGGGCGGCGGGCCCGCACTGGACGGACTGGCTGCTGACCCAGATGCGCCTGGTACGCGGTGTCGGCGACTTCGGGCCGCGGGCCGCGTTCCCGCCGGAGGTGGCGTCGACCATCGCCATCAAGAACGGCTGGCTGCTGCGCACCGAGGACAAGCTGTGGCACCTGGCCTGCCTGGCGGTCACCGACAAGTGGAGCATGAGCGTGCTGCTGCGCTACCCGTCCCGCCTCGGCTTCGACCACGGCCGCGACCTCTGCCGTTCCGTGGCCGACCAGCTCAAACCCGCACTCCCCTGACCGCGGAACGAAGGAAGGGCACCTTCCGCAACGCCAAGCGTTGGGAAGGTGCCCTTCCTTCGTTACAGCCGGGTCAGGCGGGGCGGCGGGACTGGATGATGCGGAACCGGCTCGCCACGAACGCGCCGTCGGTCAGGGCCGCGTTGGCGGCGGGGTTCGCGCCGGAGGCGTGGAAGTCGGAGAACGCGGCCGACTGGTTGACGAAGATGCCGCCGGTCAGGTTCGCCGACAGGTGTACGCCCACCTCCATCGCCGCCTGCTCGACCGCGTCGAGCACGGACTCGTCGGTGCTGTAGACCGCCGCGGTGATCGCGCCCATCTGTCCGACCGTCTCCCGGAAGATGTCGATGCTCTGCCGGGTCGACTCCGTGGGGATCGCGAACGTCACCGGGCCGAAGCACTCGGCGGCGTACCCGTCGGTCACCTTCACGATCATCGGCGTGCGCACCACCGCACCGGCGTACGCCGGGTGGGCCAGCTCAGCCGAGTCGAGCACGACGTCGCCCAGCTTGCGGGCGGCCTCGATCCGGTCGACCACGTCGCCGTTGACGATCGCGCCGGTGAACTCGACGGCCTTGGCCGGGTCGGCGGTGATCGCGCGGACCGCACCCGCGATGCCGTCGACGACCTCGTCGAAGCTCTTGTGCCCGGCCTCGGTCTCGATGCCGCCGGCCGGGATGAGCAGGTTCTGCGGGGTGGTGCACATCTGGCCGCTGTAGAGGGTCAGCGAGAAGCCCAGGTTGCGGCACATGCCCGCGAAGTCGGCGGTCGAGTCGACGACGACGGTGTTGACCCCGGCCTTCTCGGTGTACACCTGCGCCTGGCGGGCGTGCTGCTCCAGCCAGTCGCCGAAGGCGGTGGAGCCGGTGAAGTCGATGAGGCGGATCTCGGGCCGCAGCGCGAGATCCTTGGCGATCGGCGCCTCCCGGGTGTCGACGGCGAGCTGCACCGTGTTCGGGTCGAGCCCGGCCTCGGCGAGCACCTCGCGGGCGACCTGCACGGTGATGGCCAGCGGCAGCACCGCGCCCGGGTGCGGCTTGACCAGCACCGGGTTGCCGGTGATCAGCGACGCGAACAGGCCCGGCCAGGAGTTCCAGGTCGGGAACGTGTTGCAGCCGATGACCAGGCCGATGCCGCGCGGCACCAGGTGGTACGTCTTGGCCAGCGTGTCGGCCTTCTTGGTCCACACCACGGAACCGGCCTGCCGGGTCTGCTCGGCGTAGCCGTAGGCGACCGCCTCCAGCGCGCGGTCGAGCGCGTGCGGTCCACCCGCCTGGAAGGCCATCACGAACGCCTGGCCGGTGGTCGCGTGCACCGCGTTGGCCAGCTCGAACACCCGCTTGTGCAGGCGGGCGAGGATCTCCAGGCAGACTCCGGCGCGCTGCTGCGGCCCGGCGTCGCGCCACGAGCCCAGCGCGGCCCTGGCGGCGGCGATCAGAGCGTCAGGGCTGGTCCGGGGGTATCGCACCCCGAGCGGGATGCCGAACGGCGACTGCTCCGGGGCCACCCACTCGTCGGCGGGCTGGTCCAGCGGGAAGTCCAAGCCCTGCAGGGCGTTGAAGGCGGCCTTGCCGTCGGCGGCAGCGGTCTCGCCGTACACCTTCGGGCTCGGCGACTCGGGGTACGCCGACCAGTAGCCGCGCTCGGTGATCGCCCGCAGCGCGCTGCTCAGCAGCTCCTCATGGGTGGTGAAGAGGTCCGTGGTGGTGACAGTCATGCCCCTCATCATGCCCGACGGGGTGAGCGGAGCCACAGTTGAACATGTTCAAGTCGTGTGCCAGCATGAGAACGTCCGCAAGTTGAACACGTTCACATCGGAGATGGGACATGGACCCGAAGCTGGTCGTGTACCTGGCCTACGCGGTGGTCACCCTCGCGCTGACCCTCTGGGTCGGCCACACCCTGCAGCGGCACGGGCAGGCCTTCCTGCGCGACGTGCTGCCCACCGGGGAGCTCGCCGCCGCCGTCACGAAGTTCCTCGTGATCGGCTTCTACCTGCTCAACCTCGGTTACATGGCGATCGCCATGAAGACCTACGACGAGGTGACCGGCCCCGTCGGCGCGGTCGAGACGCTCGCCACCAAGATCGGCATCATCACGCTCGCCCTGGTGCTGGTGCACCTGGGCACCGTGCTGCTGCTCGCCCGGCTGCGCCGGCAGATCCAGGGGCCGCTGACCCGGGCGTACCCGGTCCCGGCCGCCGCGATCACCCAGCAGGCCGCCGACCGGCCCACCGCCCGGCAGGCCGACGCCCGCCGACTGACCCCGACCGCGTGAGCCACCGCTAGCGTGGGCAGCGTGACGCACACCGACAACGGCTCGTCCCCCGCCGCCGAGCAGGCGGCCCGGGGACGGGCCGCTGACACGTCCCGCGGCGAGCAGACCCGCCAGGCGATCGTGAGCAGCGCCATCCGCCTGTTCGGCGAGGCCGGTTACGAGAAGACGACGATGCGGGCGATCGCCGCCGACGCCGGGGTCTCGGTCGGCAACGCCTACTACTACTTCCCCGCCAAGGAGGCGCTGGTCTCCGAGTTCTACCTCGAACTGCAGCGCGAGCACCTGGCCCGGGTCGAGCCGATCCTGAACGGCGGCACGTCCTTCGGCGACCGGCTGACCGCGATCCTGCGCGAGGGCATCGAGGTGTGGGCGCCACACCACGCGTTCGCGGGCCGCTTCATCGGCATCGCGGCGGTTCCCGGCTCGCCGGTGAGCCCGTTCAGCACGGCATCGAGCGAGTCCCGCGAGCTGGCCACCAGCATCTTCCACCGGCTGGTGGACAGCACGGACGTGAAGATGGACCCGCAGTTGCGGGCGCGGCTGCCGCAACTGCTGTGGCTGGCCCAGCTCGGCCTGGTCGTGTACTGGGTGCACGACACCACGCCGGGCCAGCGCCGCACCCGCTCCGTGGTCGACCTCGCCGTGCCCTACCTGGAGTACCTGGTCGGAGCGTCCCGGATGAAGATCTTCAGGCCGCTGACCACGCGCGGCCTGACCCTGCTGGAGGCCGTCTGGCCGCGCGCGGCCGGGTGAGCCCGCTCAGCATTTGCGGGGCTTGGCCCCGTCGAGCAGCCGGACGTACGCGTGGGACACGTAGATGCCGTCGCCGACGCGGTTCCACAGGTCGGTCGTGCGTACCGTCCCCTTGACCTTGTCGCCTTTGACCTGGCACCGGATCGGCACCTGGGCGTAGTCGCCCGCCCCGCCGCGCAGGTCGGCCTTGACCTTCGGGGCCGAGCGCACGCGCAGCCACTCGCCGCCGTCGGTGTCCACCACGCCCCGGTCGCCCTCGCCGGTCCACAGGTAGGTGACGTGGACCCAGTCGTTGTCGTCGAGGTCGAGGCCGTCCCAGAAGGCGCCGTCGGCGATGTCGATGCCCGCCGGGTTGGCCACCTCGCGACCGAACTCGTCCTCACCGTCGTTGTGGTCGTCCTGGTACGCCGCCTGCGCCTGCGGCTTGCCGCGCGGCAGTTCCTCCCACATGTGCCGGTCGTCGGCCCAGTAGTCGTCCTTGGTGTTCCACGGCCCGACGTCCCACACCGGCAGGAACACGCACCTGTCGTTGCCGTCGTGGCAGACCCGGACGCTCTTGTCGCCCTCGCCCCGCTCGGACAGCCCGCGCCAGGAGGGCAGCGCGGCGAACCAGTCGCGTTTGGTGATTTTGTGGCCGTTGGCGGTCTTCCAGCCGACCAGGCCCTCCCTGGTCGCGAAGACCTTGGCGGTGAGCGTGCCGCCGCCCGGCGGCGCTAGCGCCACGGCGGGAGTCGCGACCAGAGCGGCGGGCACGACGGTGAGGGCGGCGATCAGGGACACGAGCAATCGAGGCCTCATGTCTTTGATCAACGATCAAGACATGCCCAGGGTGCCGGGTATACGGCTAGTCCGTTTTAGGCATATGGTCCGATTCATTCCGCCGTTGCGGTGGAGCCGTCCTTCGCCAGGTCACGCTGCCAGTTCTGGAACGCGGCGAGCTTGCGGAAACCCATCTGCTCGTTGATGGCGATCATGTAGCCGTTCTCCGCCGCGTTGAACGTGTCCACCACCTCGACCTGCGGCATCTCCGCCCGGAAGAACCGCAGGTTCTCCACCTTCACCAGCGCGCCGAGCCGGTGGCCGCGGTGGTCCGGGTCCACGATGGTGATCTGCTGCCAGGCGTGCCAGGGCGTCTCGTCGTCGTTGGAGATCGTGGTCCAGGCGACCAGCGCGCCGGTCTGCTCGTCCACCGCCCCCGTGTGGAAAGTACGCCGTCCGCGCGCCGCGATCACCTCCTCCACCCGGCGCATCCGCGCCACGTCCGGCTTCTCCGCCTCGATCTGCAGGTCACCGGTCGGCGCATCCGACATCAGCCGGGAATCCAGGTATGCCACGCCCTCGGCCAGCTCCTCGGGGGCCGCGTCCCGCCAGCGCACCAGCCGGTAGCCGGTGGCCTTGGCCTGCGCGGCGGCCAGCATCCCGGCCAGCACGTCCTCGTCCACCTCCGCCAGCGTCAGCCGCCGTTGCAGCTCCGGCAGCGTGTTCGTGAACCCGAGCGCCGCCGCGAACGCACCCGGCGCCTCGTCGGGCGCGGGCAGCCCCGGCATGGACAGCGAAGCGCCGGTCACCAGGACGGTGCGGCCGTGCTCGCGGGCGTACGCCAGCACCTCGCCGAACAGCGCCCGGCCCACGCCACGCCGCCGGAACCGCGGCGCCACCTCGATCGTGAAGGAGAGGACCTTGAGGTTGTCCTCGGTCATCCGCGACACCTCGAGCCGCCCCGCAGGCTCGCCGTCCACCCAGGCCAGTTGATGCTCCACCGCCCGCGCCGGAAACGCGTGCTCGAACATCAACTCCGCCATCCGCCTGGTCCGTGCCGGAAGATACGGGAACTCGTACTCGCGTATCCGCTCCACCACCTCCACCCAGGCGTCGATGGAAGCGGGATCGTCAACGCTGACGGGGGCGATACGCAGACTCATGCCCGCCAGCGTCCTCCGCCCTGTCCCCCACCGCACCCCCTTTTTCCGAAGGAAGGGCACCTTCCCATCGATATACGTAGAGGAAGGGCACCTTCCTAACCGCGCACCGCGTGGGAACTGCACAGACAGGTGCCCCCTCCCGCATCTGCGGAAGGGCGCACCTGTCTGTGGCTCGGATCAGCCGAGTAGGCCCGCCTCGCGGGCGGCCTTCAGCGACGGCTTCACCCGGTAGGTCGGGCCGACCAGCTCGGCGACGGCGTCCAGGGTCTTCAGGCCCTCGCCGGTGTTGAACACGACCGTCTCCAGGTCCGGGTCGAGCCGGCCCGAGGCGATCAGCTTCGCGGTCACCGCGGTGGTCACCCCGCCCGCGGTCTCCGCGAAGACCCCGGTCGTACGCGCCAGCAGCCGGATCGCGTCGCGGATCTCGTCGTCGGAGGCGTAGTCCATCCAGCCGCCGGTGCGGCGCACCGCCTCCAGCGCGTACAGCCCGGCGGCCGGGTCGCCGATGTTCAGCGACTTCGCGATGCCGGTCGGCTTCACGGGGGTGATCACGTCGGTGTCGGCGTGCAGCGCGGTGGCGATCGGGTTGCAGCCCAGCGACTGCGCGCCGAAGACCTTCCAGCCGCCCTCCGGCGCGACGGCCAGGCCCGACGACACCAGCTCCTCGAACGCCTTGTCAATCTTGGTGAGCAGCTCGCCGGAGGCCATCGGGATGACCACCTGCGCCGGGATGCGCCAGCCGAGCTGCTCGGCGACCTCGTAGCCCAGCGTCTTGGAGCCCTCGGCGTAGAACGGGCGCACGTTCACGTTGACGAACGCGGTGTCCTCGAACTCGTCGGTCTCGACCAGCTCCGAGCACAGCCGGTTCACGTCGTCGTACGAGCCCTCGATGGCGACCACGTCACCGCCGTACACAGCGGTGGTGATGATCTTTCCGGCTTCCAGGTCGTGCGGGATGAACACGACCGAGGGCACGCCCGCGCGGGCCGCGTGCGCGGCGACCGAGTTGGCCAGGTTGCCCGTCGAGGCGCAGGCGTAGCGGGTGAAGCCGAGCGCCTTCGCGGCGGTCAGCGCCACCGACACCACGCGGTCCTTGAACGAGTGCGTCGGGTTCGCCGAGTCGTCCTTGATCCACAGCGGGGCGCGCAGGCCGATCTCGGCGGCGAGCGCGTCGGCGCGTACCAGCGGGGTCAGTCCGGGGTTGAGCGTCACCCGGTCGGCCTCCTGCTGGCCGACGGGCAGCAGGCCCGCGTAACGCCAGATGTTCTGCGGTCCCGCCTCGATCTGGGCGCGGGTCACCTTGGCCAGCGACTCCGCGTCGTACCAGACCTCCAGCGGGCCGAAACACTCGTAACACGCGTGCTGGGCGGCGAGCGGGAACCGGGCGCCACAGCCCCGGCACTCCAGGCCGCGCGCGGGGGAATCGACACCGAGGGGCGTGATGACGGCAGACGTCATGAGATGTTTCCTCTCATCTTCCCGGCGTCACCGATCTGGCCCGCCGGACGGAGTTGGCACCTGCCATCGATGGTGGTTGCCGGAGCGTCGTCGGGCCGTGTCCCTCAGCTCCTCTGGATGAGGTATTCAGTTGTGCCTTGCAGTTAATCAGAACCGAGATCACGGTTTCCAGCGTTCCCACCGGATGAGATGCACACCTCACCCCCCGCCACGGCGCCCCGAACGCGCCGCCCCGCGCCGGACCCCCACCCGAATAGACGTTGGCCTATCTGAATGAGGATCCGTAGATCGAACTCATTCAGATAGGCCAACGTCTATGACAAAGCGGGTGTGGCGCGCGGCCGCACTGTCAGGAGACGACGTCCTTGCGGGAGAAGCGGTAGAAGGCCAGGGCGCAGAACGCGGCGAAGTAGCAGACCGCGGAGATGGTGCCCTTGATGATGTCGTCGAACTGCATCGGTGTGGTGAGCAGCCCCAGGTAGGCCTGGGCGAAGTGGGTCGGCAGGAAGTTGCGCAGCTCGCCCAGCGCCTCGATCTGGTCCAGGATCGAGGACACGATGTACAGCAGCACCGCTCCCCCGACCGCGCCGAGCGGGGCGTCGGTGAGCACCGACAGCAGGAACGCCAGCCCCGCCACGACCAGCATGTTGATGCCCAGGAAGCCCGCCGTGGCCAGCAGCCGCAGCGTGCCCTCACCGGCCGGGATCTCCGCGGCGATGCCCGACTGCAGCGGATGCCAGCCGTAACGGGCCGTACCCAGGATCAGCGCGGTGCCGAGCAGGGTCAGGATCGCCAGCGCCGAGTAGCTCAGCGCGACCGCCAGCTTGATCCCCAGCAGGCGCGCCCGCGGCACCGGCACCGCCAGCAGGTAGCGCAGGCTGCCCCAGCTCGCCTCGGACGCGACCGTGTCGCCGTGGAACAGCGCCACCACCACGACCAGCAGGAAGCTCGCCGAGACGAACAGCGCGAACATGGCGAAGTTCAGCCCGCCGGAGATCGCGGCGTCGGACAGCTGGGAGAACTGGCCCCGGCCGGAGCGGCCGTCGTCGTCCTCCCCGCCGAGCTCGAACGCGATCAGCAGGATGATCGGCAGCACGACCATGAAGCCCAGCGCGAGCTGGGTGCGCTTGCGCCGCCACTGCCGGGCGAACTCGGCGCCGTAGGTCAGGGTGCGTCCGGCGCGGTATCCCGCCGCCGCCCCGTCGGGCTGCGCCACGGCCGGCCCCGTCTTCAGTTCCACGTCGGTGCTCATGCCTTCGCCTCTCCGCCGGCATCGCCGAGCCTGCTCATTCGCCCGCGGTGCGCGCCCGTGCCCTCTGCCCGCCGATCGTCGGCGAGGCTGTCGCGTCGCTCGCTCACCGGTCACCACTTCCCGCCGTCGAGTCGCCGACCAGGGCCAGGAACGCGTCCTCCAGCCGCCGGCGCGGCGTGACCCGGTCGATGCCGACCCCGGCCCGCACCAGCGCGGACACCGCGTCGGTGCGGCTGACGTCGCCGAGGTCCACCACGAGGGTGCGCTCGCCGTCGACGGCGTACCCGGTGACGCCGTCGAGGCGGTCGAGGGTCTTGCTGGCCAGGTCGATGTCGGTGACGTCGAGCAGGGTCGTCGGGCTGTCCCCGACGATCTCGTCGACGCGGCCGGACGCCACGACCCGGCCCTTGTGCACGACGACCGCGTGCGTACAGGTCTGCTCCACCTCGGCCAGCAGGTGGCTGGAGACCAGCACGGCCCGGCCGTCGGAGGCGTATCGCTGCAGCACCCGGCGCATCTCGGCGATCTGCGGCGGGTCGAGCCCGTCCGTCGGCTCGTCGAGCACCAGCAGTTCCGGCAGGCCGAGCATGGCCTGCGCGACGGCGAGGCGCTGCTTCATACCGTGGCTGTAGTTCTTGACCTTGCGCTTGACCGCGTCGCCGAGACCGGCGATGGCCAGCGCGTCGTCGAACCGGGCCTCCTCCCACGGCCGCCCGGTGGCCCGCCAGTACGCGGCGAGGTTCTGCTCGCCGGACAGGTGCGGCAGGAAGCCGGGGCCCTCGACGAGCGCGCCGATCCGGGACAGCACGGGCGCGCCCGGGGCCAGCCGGTGCCCGAAGATCAGCACCTCGCCTGCGGTGGCCTGGGTGAGCCCCATCAGCACCCGCAGGCTGGTGGTCTTGCCCGCGCCGTTCGGGCCGAGCAGGCCGACCACCTGCCCGCGCTCGACGGTGAAGTCGATGCTGTCCACGGCCACGAAGTCGCCGTACGTCTTGCGCAGGCCGCGCACCCACAGCGGGGTGTCGGCGTGCGCGGCGGAGACCGAGTGGTCCACCCGCCGCTGCCGCCGCCGGGCCACGAAGATCACGAGCACCAGCCCGACGGCCAGCAGCGCCAGCAGTCCGAGCAGCACGTACAGCCAGAGCGCGTCGGCGGTGGCGATCGGGGTGCCGGGCACCGTCGGCAGGGTGACCAGGCCGCCGCCGTCGGCCGGGCCGACCGCAACGGTGTAGTCGACCGGCGCGGACGGGCCCAGGTAGGACTGGTCGGCGGTGGCGATGGTGATGCGCAGGCGGTGCCCGGCCTCGAAGTCGCGCACGATGCCCGGCAGCGTCACCTGCACCGGCTGCGCCTTGTCGATGCTGGTCGGCAGGCCGGTCAGGCGCAGCGGGGCGATCAGGCCCATGCTCAGCGCCGCCGAGCCGTTCGGGTCGACGTCGTACAGCTTGACGTAGAGCACCGCCTCGCCCGTCGGCGACGCCGCCCGGATCTGCACGCTCGGTGTGCCGACGACGCTGACGGTCTGCTCCAGCGGGGCGGACTCGAAGCGCGCGTGCTGGCCCGGCAGGTCGCTGACGACGCCGTTGACGAAGCTCGACAGCGCGCCCGAACCGGTGCCGGGCAGCGAGGACAGCGCGGCCGGGGTGCCGTTGGGCGGATTGGCGACGGTACGCGGACCGCCGCTCACCGGCACCTGCACGGTGCCCTGCCCGGCCAGTCCCGGATAGTCGGTGACCTGGTAACCGGTGGCCATCGTGCCCCGGTCGACCGCGTCCAGCCCGGTGATCCGCGAGTACGTGAAGCTGTCCGCGGGAGCCTCGCCGTTGCCCTTGAGGTAGTGGTCGAACCACTGCGCGGTGAGGAACTTCAGCCGGTCGGAGTCGGACTGCGGGCCGTCGCCGCCGTCGTGGCCGCCGCTGAACCAGGCCACCCGCACCGGCGTGCCGTTCGCGGCGATGCCGCGCGCGTTGGCGTCGGCCTCGTTCAGCGGGAACAGCGAGTCGGCCAGACCCTGGATCAGCAGCGTGGGGGCCTTGATCTGGGTGAGCACCGAGGCGGGGCTGCGCGCCGCGAGCTGCTGGCGCGAGTCCGCGTCGAGCCGCCCGGCGGCCGCCACCCGCAGGTAGGTCTGGCAGATGTCGGCGGCCCACCGGCCGCATGCCGGGTTGAGGTTCCCCGGACCGGCCGCGCCGCCCGCCGGTGCCTGGCCATTCGCGCCGCCGTCGCCGTCCGCGCCACCGTCGCCTTCCGCGCCGAGGTCGCCGTCGCCATTCGCGTCACCGCCCGCGCCGAGCGACTCCAGGTCCAGGCCGCCACCGCGACCGCGGCCGCCGGACATGCCGGAGCTGAAGAAGACACCAGCCCAGGCCTGCTTGAACACGCCGTCGTCGGTCGTCGCCGCGGACTGCGCGAACAGCGACCTGCCGAGGTCGTTCCAGGTGATCATGGGGACGATCGCGTCGACGCGCTTGTCCTGGGCCGCGAGCAGCAGCGACAGCGCGCCGCCGTACGAGCCGCCGAGCACGCCGACGCGCGGGTCGCCGGCCGCGTCGAGCTGGATGTCGTCGCGCTTGGCGAGGCGGTCCAGCAGTTGCTGGGCGTCGCGGACCTCGTAGTCGGGGGAGTTCAGGTGGATCTGCCCGGTGCTCGCACCGAAGCCCTGCGCGGTCCAGGTCAGCACCGCGTAGCCGAGTCCGGCCAGGTCCTGCGCGTCGAGGGCGACGCTCTCCTTGGTGCCGCCGAACCCGTGCGCCAGCAGCAGCGCGGGCACCTTCTTCCCGGCGGACGCGCCGTCGGGCAGGTAGAGCCGGGTGTCGAGGGTGACGTCCTGGTCACCGGCTGGACCGGTGCGCACCGCCACCCGCTCGTCCACCGTGCGGTAGCCGGGGTCCTCAGGCCACCCGGCCCAGGCCGCCAGCCCGGCGAGCAGGACCACGCCGACCCCACCGGCGATCCACCGTCTATTGATCTTCGCCCGTACTCGGGCCGCGAGCGCGCGCATGACCGCCACAGTACGGCGCGGCACCCCCGGACCCATCGGGGACAACCCCCACGCAAGCTGAGAGTTCTTTCAGCAGGCGTACGGGCGGCGTTCAGGCTTCTATCGCGTGCTGCGGGTGCGGACCCGGCTGCCGCGCAGCCGCCGCAGGCGGCCGACGAGCACCGGTTCGAGCTCCAGCGCGGCCTGGTTGTCCAGCAGCGCGTTGAGCAGCTGGTAGTAGCGCGTCGCGGAGACCTCGAACTGGTCGCGGATCGCCTGCTCCTTCGCGCCCGCGTGCCGCCACCACTGCTTCTCGAAGGCCAGGATGTGCCGGTCGAGCTCGGACAGCGCCTCGACCTCGACGGCCACCGCCGCGGCGGGCAGGTCGGAGTCGACCTCGTCGTCGCGCTCGGCGGGCGACGTCAGATCGACCGGGTTCAGATCGGCCGGGTTCAGATCGGCCGGGGTCAGGTCGGCGGGAGCGGGCTCGGGCCGGGGAGCCGGGATCAGGGGCAGTTCTGCCAGCTCGCTGCCGTCGGCTCGCGTACGCTGTCTGGTCTGCTCCATTTTGTCCCCTCCCCATGGGCCGTGCTCCACGAGTCTAGGTGCCCTGTCGTGATCAACGAAAGACCTGTGATCAGCGTTGCCGTGCCACAAAAGCGACCGGACGGCAGGAGTATCCGATACCCCCACCGCCCGGCCTTATGCCTTACCGAGTGCGTCAGCTGATGTCGCGGCGGCGCATCTGCCAGAACGCGAGCACCAGCACCACCGCGACCAGCGCCAGCGCGATCGAACCGCTCTGCTGCCAGGTGATCAGCAGCTCCGGCGGGTTGCAGTTGCCCACGTTGTCGCAGACGGTCTCCGGTGAACTGAAGTCCACCAGCTTCACCTCTTTGTTCATCCAGGCGAAGATGTGCACCGGCACCAGGTACTGCTCCCAGAACGGCACCCGGACCATCTGGAACAGGATGGTCAGGCCGACCTGCCCGACGATGACCACGGCCAGCGCCGCGCCCAGCGCCAGACCCGTGTGCCGGCCGACCGAGGCCAGCCCGAAGCCGAGCGCCGCGAACGCGAGGATCATGCCGAGCCCGCGCAGTGCGGTCAGCCCGAACGACTCCCACACCCCCGGCGTCAGGCCCGCCGTGGTGCCGCGGAACTCACCCGCCGCCCACAGGATGCCGGTCCAGACCCCCAGCGCCAGGATCGACAGCGCGGCCACCGACAGCAGCATCACGCCCAGCTTCGTGCCGAGCACCTTCATCCGTTTGGGCTGCCAGGTGAGCAGGTTCATCATCGAGCCCGACGCCCACTCCGCCCCGACGAACGACGCCCCCAGCAGGAACGCGACCATCGCCATGATGGCCGCCCAGACCAGGAACAGCTCGCCGTACATCGTCTTGAAGTCGAACGACGGCGGCATGAAGTCCTCGGCCCGGAAGTCCGAGCGCTGCGGCCCGGTCCAGCCGTCCTCGGGGCACTTCTCGCCACACTCGCGCTTGTACTGCTCGTAGTAGCGGACCTGCTCCTGGTACATCGCCTCGGCGGCCGTCTCGCCCTTGGCGCGGGCCTCGGCGGTCGGCTTGGAGTGGAACGCGAACAGGATCGACGCGATCGTCACCAGCAGCAGCAGGCCGATCGGGAACACCCAGCGGGTCAGCCGGCGCTTGAAGAACCGCCTCCGCTCAGCACGCACCAAGCTCATGCTGCCCCACCATTCTGCGGCGTGAGCTCCGGGCGCACGCTCTGGTCGACCGAGCGGACCTGGCCGGGCACCGGGGCGGTGCCGGTCAGCTCCAGGAACACGTCTTCGAGGTCCGCGGTGACCGGGGTCAGCTCGCTGACGTACAGCTGGCGCTCCGCCAGCAGCCGCGCGATCAACGCGGGCTTGTCCACCCCGGACAGCGTCAGGTGGTCGGTGTTCAACTGCGGCTGGAAGCCCGACGCGATCAGCACCTGGGCCGCCGCGGACAGGTCCGCCGGGGTCTCCAGGGCGACCTTCACCTGACCGGACGAGTGCGCCTGCAGCACCTCGGCGACCGGGCCCGCCGCGACCCGGCGGCCCAACGAGATGATGGTGACGCTGTCGCAGATGAGCTGGATCTCGCCGAGGATGTGGCTGGACAGCACCACGGTCATGCCACCGGCCGACAGGGTGGCCATCATGTCGCGCATCTCGCGGATGCCGCCCGGGTCCAAGCCGTTGGCGGGCTCGTCGAGGATCAGCAGCTTCGGCTGCTTGAGCAGCGCCGACGCGACGGCCAGCCGCTGCTTCATGCCGAGGGAGTACGTCTTGACGCGCTCCTTGGCGCGCTCGCGCAGGCCGACCAGCTCCAGCGCCCAGTCGACGCGCTCGGAGGGCAGGCTGCCCGCGTCGGCCAGCAGCGCGAGCGTGTCGCGTGCGGTGAAGTGCGCGAAGAACTGCGGGCTCTCCACGATCGCGCCGACCTGGCTGACGACCTGGGGCAGGTGCCGCGGCAGTTCCTGGCCGAGGATGCGCATCTCGCCGCTGTCCGGCTTGATCAGGCCGAGCAGCGTACGCAGCGTGGTGGTCTTGCCGGAGCCGTTGGGCCCCAGGAAGCCGTGGACCTGCCCGGCCTCCACATACATCTCGAAGCCGTCCAGCGCCCGGCGGGGACCACCCCGGGCTCGGTACGTCTTCCGCAGGCCTTGGATCTCCAAGACAGCGGCCACGGGCGACCTCCTAGGTATCAGTGACCCCCGCACCCTACTGGGTATGCACCCAGCACGCAGCCCTGATCTCCCCTGATTCTTCACAACCGCGCACCGTCCCCAACCCCCCACCCACCGTGCACAACTCTTAAAAAGTCGCGGCTTCCGGGCACCCCTGAGGCCGCGACTCTTTAAGAGTTGCGGCAGAGGTGGAGGGGGGCGGGATCGGAGAGCCGCATGCAGACCTTCCCGTCGTACGACGGCATCACGCTGGCGT
>NZ_JAAOTJ010000017.1 GCF_011297335.1 Catellatospora methionotrophica
ACCCACCCCGCCCCGCCTCGCCCCCGGCCTGGCCACCTGCCGCAACTCTTAAAGAGTCGCGGGCTCATGACGGCTTTGAGGCCGCGACTCTTCAAGAGTTGCGCGGGGGTGGTGGGGGATGGGAAAAGGGCGGGTCCGGAGGACCCGCCCTTTTCAGGTGATCAGTGTGGTCAGACCTCGGTCATGTTCAGGCGGCGGCGGCGCGCCAGCATGAAGACGGCGAAGCCGATGGCCACCAGGGCCAGGCCCGAGATCACGAAGGTCGTGACGTTGGTGCCGGTCCGGGGGAGGGTCGGCGGGGCGGAGGGGGAGACCGACGGCGACGGCGTCGGCGTCGGGCACTCCTTGGCCTCGGCCTGGTACTCGTCGATCTTGACGCCGTTCTCGAAGACCTCGATCTTCGTGGCGGCGGCCTTCGGCACGGTCACCTTGACCGGGTCCTCGCCCGGCTGGATGGTGATCTTCTCGCTGGTGAAGCCGCCCGCGCCCTTGACCTCGAACACGGCCGCCTTGGTGGCGTCCTTGGCGTTCATCAGGGTGACGGTGGCGACGCCGGTGCAGTCCGAGGCGAACACGGCCGACGGCTTCGGCGCGTTCTTCACGCAGGTGCCCTCGAACGCGACGACGCGCGACTGGGTGTCGGCCGAGCCGGTCCAGTTCAGGCGGATCTTCAGGCGCGCAGCGGTGGCGTTGCCAGGCACGGCCTGGGTGGCCTGGACCGTGCCGCCGCCCGGGATGCTGACGTCGCCGTGCAGGCCGACCACGCTGGCCAGGTCGGTCAGCGGCTGCCAGTTGTCGGTGCCGAACTCGATCGCCGAGAACTTCGGGTCGTTCGGGTTGGCGGCCTGGTTGATGATCGTGACCTTGGCCGGGTCGGTGTAGTGCTTGTTGATCGCGGCCCAGGAGACCTTCCAGTTGCCGGTCTCGGTGTCACACGCGGCCTGACCGGTGAGGTCGGCCTTGTAGTTGCCGCACTCGGACTTGTCGAGGGCGATGTGGCCCGCGTTGGTCTGGGTGACGTTGTTGGTCCACTTGCCGAAGACGGTGAGGTCGGCGGTGGTGGTGTCCAGGCTGACGCGCTGCTCGCCGACGAGCTTGCCCAGCTTGTTACCGGTCTTGCCGGGCAGGGTGGCACCGTCGACGATGTTCGTGATCGCGGTGTCGGGCGACGACTTGTCGTCCACGACGTCGATCACGGCGCTCAACTTGGTGTCCCAGTTCTCGACGGTCCAAGTGATGATCCACTCGTTCGGCGTGCACTTCGCCTTGGCGGTGACCGTGGTGTGGTGCGCCTGGGCGGGGCTCGCCAGAACGGCGACGCCCGCGAGGCCGAGCAGCACACTGCCGGAGTAGGCGGCCAAGCGGTGCAGGAGGGGGCTCTTCACACGTGCTCCAGTTCGGGGTGTGTGGGACGAGAGGTGAAGCTGTGAAGCGACCGCCTGACCCTAGTGAAGCCCCATCCGGGGTACGAAGTGCTCAGAGTGCAGTTAAAGGAACCGTTGCCGAATCGTTATCGCATTTGCGAGAAGGGCTTCCCGACGGTGGCGCTGCGCGCATGAACAGGTGAACAAGCGTCACCAAGAGGACGACGGCGACCGTCGCACGGCCATGCCGTAGCGTCGTGATCGTGACCAGGATTGTGGCCGGCCGGTACGGCGGGCGACGGCTGACCGCCCCGACCGGCCGCGACACCCGGCCCACGTCCGATCGCGTACGCGAGGCGCTGTTCTCGGCCCTGGAAGCCATGACGGAGCTGTCCGGCGCGCGGGTGCTGGACCTGTTCGCGGGCTCCGGCGCGGTCGGGCTGGAGGCGCTGTCGCGCGGGGCGTCGCACGTGCTGCTGGTGGAGTCCGACGCCAAGGCCGTCCGGGTGATCCGGGAGAACATCGCCGTGCTCGGCGCGGGGAACGCGGCCCGGGTGGCGGCGGGCAAGGCGGCGACGGTGCTGGCGGCGGGCCCGGCCGACGGGGCATACGACATCGTCTTCGTCGATCCGCCGTACGCGCTGGGCGAGGACGACCTCACCGCGGTGCTGGCCGGGCTCGCCGGCAACGGCTGGCTGGCCGAGGACGCGGTGCTGGTCGTGGAGCGCTCCAGCCGGTCCCCGGAACCCGGCTGGGTGCAGGGCGTCACTGGGCAACGCTGCCGCCGTTACGGCGAGACCGCCCTTTGGTACGGTCGCGCCGTTGCGCAGAGTGGCGGAGCGGTCTTACCGGAAGGGTGAGCAGCTAGTGAGGCGTGCGGTCTGTCCCGGGTCCTTCGACCCGGTCACCCGGGGGCATCTGGACATCATCGATCGGTCGTCGCGGCTGTTCGACGAGGTGATCATCGCGGTTCTGGTCAACCAGACGAAGCAGGGCTTGTTCTCCATCGCCGAGCGCATCGAGATCCTGCGCGAGGTCACCAAGAACCTGCCCAACGTACGGGTCGAGTCGTTCCAGGGGCTGCTGGTGGACTACTGCCGGGACAACGACGCCCAGGTCGTGGTCAAGGGCATCCGCGCGGTCAGCGACTTCGACTACGAGCTGCAGATGGCGCAGATGAACATCGGCCTGTCCGGGGTGGAGACCCTGTTCATGCCGACCAACCCGCTGTACTCGTTCGTGGCGTCCAGCCTGGTCAAGGAGATCGCCAAGTGGGGAGGCGAGGTCTCCTCCTTCGTCCCCGAGTTGGTCGAACGGCGTCTGCTGGAGAAGTTCCGGGACGTCGGAACCGACTGAACCGCAGGTCCGTCGCGGCGACGCGCCGCAGGGGTCCCCGGTCTCCCGTGCGGGTGGACGGGGGACGCATCATGGTGTGGACAACAACGCTGGACAAGGAGTGACCGTCGGTGGACCCACTCGACCGTATTGACGACATCATCGCGCTGGTGGAAGCCGCGCGATCGGTGCCGATGTCGCGTAACTGCATGGTCGACCGCGGTGAGCTGATCGGCGCGCTGGACCAGCTCCGGGCAGAGTTGCCCGGCGAGCTGCGGCGCTCCGCCGCGCTGCTGGAGGAGCGGGACAAGATCCTCGACTCCGGCCGGCGCGAGGCGGACCGGATCATCCACGAGGGTGAGCAGGAACACGCCCGGCTCGTCTCGGTGAACGAGATCACGGTCTCGGCCGAGCACGAGGGCTCCCGCATCGTCGGCGACGCCCGCGCCGAGGCGCAGCGGCTGCGCGAGGAGGTCGACGAGTACGTCGACACCGCGCTGGGCAATTTCGAGCAGTTCCTCACGCGCGCGCTGGCCTCCATCGAGCGCGGCCGGGACAAGATGCACGCGCTGCGCGAGATCGGCTCGTTCGTCCCCGGCGACGACGACCGCCCCCTCCCCTTCTGAGTCATGCGGATCCCGGTACGCGGCCTCCATCGGTGTCATCCTGCGCTTCGCTCCGGATGACACCGAGCGGCCGCTCGACGGGCTCCTGGGGCGCACTACCGCGCCGACAGTGGTGGCGGTTCGACGGCGGCCTGTCGCTTCAGGTAATCTTCTACGTCGGCCTGCGATAACGGCCTCCATCTACCTGCTCAGTGAAAGCTCATGCCTGCACACTCGATGAAACACCTCGACCCGCGCGCGCCGCTCGTCCTCGACACTCGGGACCTGCCGCGAGGCGCGGGAGCGATGCGTACCCTCCATCGGGTGGTGCCGGCCCCCGCCGAGCTGGGTCTCCAGCTGATCGGGGTGCCCGAGGGCGCGGATCTGACACTGGACCTGCGGCTGGAGTCGGTGACCGAAGGCGTGCTCGTCTCCGGGACGGTCTCCGGCGACGTGGTGGGCGAGTGCGGCCGCTGCCTCACCGACATCGGTGAGTCGCTGGTCGTCCCGATCCAGGAACTGTTCGCGTACGAGGACAGCGCCACGGACGAGACCACGGACGAGTACGAGGTGGGACGCCTCCAGGACGACATGATCGACCTGGAGCCGTCGCTGCGGGACGCGGTGGTGCTGGCGTTGCCGGTCAATCCGGTGTGCCGAGAGGACTGCCCAGGGCTGTGCCCCGGCTGCGGGGTGCGCTGGGACGATTTGCCCGAGGGTCACACCCACGAGCAGCTCGACCCTCGCTGGGCGAAGTTGGGCAAGCTGACCGGCTCTTCAGGGCCGGACGAGCCGGCTGAGCCGGCGCCCTAGATCGGCCGCTGCCTGCCGCGTTCAGCGCGGTGGGGGCCGAGACCCGGGTACGACGGCTGCGGCCGTACCGAGATAATGGTCGGCGACCGCCGACTACTACTGAGGAGTAAGACAGTGGCAGTCCCGAAGCGCAAGATGTCGCGCAGCAACACCCGTCACCGCCGGGCGCAGTGGAAGGCGACCGTGGTCGCGACCGTGGCCTGCCCGCAGTGCAAGTCGGCCAAGCTGCCGCACGCCGCGTGCAGCGTGTGCGGCACCTACAACGGCCGCCAGGTTCTCGAGGTCTGAGTCTCAGGCGATCCCGGTGTGTCCGGGAAGCTGTGAAACGTCACGTCGCCGGCTGGTCACCGCCAGCCGGCGACGTCGCCGTACCTGTGCTGCCCCTCAGCCGCCGGGAGGGGAGTGAGTGATGGCCTCGAAGCCGTCGCAGGACACGCGAGCCGCAGAGCGGTCCGCGCAGGCCGCCGCGTCCGATCTCGCCGCGGCCTTCGGCGTGACGCTCGAACCTGAGCTGCTGGAACGGGCGCTGACCCACCGGTCGTACGCGTACGAGCACGGTGGTCTGCCGACCAACGAGCGGCTGGAGTTCCTCGGCGACTCGGTGCTCGGCGTCGTCATCACCGCCTCGCTGTACAACGCGCACCCCGACCTGCCCGAGGGTCGGCTGGCGAAGCTGCGGGCCAGCGTCGTGAACTCGCGCGCCCTGGCCGGGGTAGCCCGCTCGCTGGGCAACGCCGGCATCGGCCCGCACCTGCTGCTGGGTAAGGGCGAGGAGACCACCGGCGGGCGTGACAAGGAGTCGATCCTCGCCGACACGCTCGAGGCGCTGCTGGGCGCGATCTACCTCGAGCACGGCATGGAACGGGCCGCCGAGGTCGTCCGCGCGCTGTTCGACCCGCTGATGGCGGAGTCCGCGCGCCGGGGCGCGTCCCTGGACTGGAAGACCAGCCTGCAGGAGCTGACCTCCGCGCACGGCTGGGGCGTGCCCGAGTACGCCATCGAGGAGCAGGGCCCCGACCACGCCAAGATGTTCACCGCCTGGGCGGTCGTCGGCGGCGAGCGTTTCGGCGGGGTCACCGGCCGCACCAAGAAGGACGCCGAGCAGCGGGCCGCGGAGGACGCCTGGCAGGTGCTGTCGCACCGGGCCGTGGACACCTCCCACCCGGAGGCCCGCGAGGCCTAGAGGGAGGCTGGAGCGATGCCTGAGTTGCCCGAGGTCGAGACGGTCCGCAGCGGGCTGGCCCGCTGGGTGGTCGGCCGCACCATCGCCACCGTCGAGGTGCGGCACCCGCGCGCGGTGCGCCGCCACCCGGCCGGGGCGCAGGACTTCGCCGACGTGCTGGCCGGGCGGACGATCACCGAGGCCCGGCGGCGGGGCAAGTACCTGTGGCTGCCGCTGGACAGCGGGGACGCGGTCGTCGGCCACCTCGGCATGTCCGGCCAGTTGCTGGTGCAGCCCGCCGAGACGGCCGAGGAGAAGCACCTGCACATCCGGTTCGACTTCACCGACGGCGGCCCCCAGCTGCGCTTCGTCGACCAGCGTACGTTCGGCGGGCTGGCCGTCTCGCCCGGTGGCGCGACGCTGCCCGCGGAGATCGCGCACATCGCCCTGGACCCGATGGACGACGCCTTCGTCGCGGCGGACTTCCTGGCCGCGCTGCGGCGCAGGCGCACCGCGGTCAAGCGGGCCCTGCTCGACCAGACGCTGATCTCGGGGGTCGGCAACATCTACGCCGACGAGGCGCTGTGGCGGGCGAGACTGCACGGTGAGCGACCCAGCGACGAGCTGACCAAACCGGCCGCCGCGCGCCTGCTGGGGCACGTACGCGACGTGCTCGGCGAGGCGATCGAGGTCGGCGGCACCACGTTCGACGCGCTGTACGTCAACGTCAACGGCGAGTCGGGCTACTTCGAACGCTCGCTCAACGCGTACGGGCGCGAGGGCGAGCCGTGTACGCGGTGCGGCTCGCCGATCCGGCGCGAGCAGTTCATGAACCGCTCGTCGTTCTCCTGCCCGCGCTGCCAGCCCCGCCCGCGCGTGGTCGGCCGGGCCTGACCCTCAGCCCGGCGGCCGGTCGGGGGAGGCGGGCACGGTCAGGTCGGCGTCGGGGTGTACGGCATCGAGCAGGCCGACCGGCAGCGACAGCCGGTGCGCCTGGATGACGAGCTCGTCGACGACGCCGGCCGGGGCACCGGCCAGTTGGTCGAGTGCGGCGGCGTCGAAGCCCTTGTCCCGGCACAGCCGGAGCCGGTCGGTCAGGATCGGCGTGATCCGGGTGCGCAGCGCCGCCTCGGGGGAGTCCCAGCGCACCCGCCCGGCCTGGTCGGTCAGCTCGGCGGGGAAGCGCGCGGCGTCGGGCCGGTCGCGCTCGACCTCGGCCAGCGGGAGGTAGCAGACCGCGCGGCGGCGGGCCCGGTGCAGGTCCTCGACGGTGGACGCGGCGGTGGTGAAGCCGTCGAGCACGTACACGTCGGCAGCGGTGGACCGGGGCGGCGCGGTCAGCGACCACTGCCAGTGCAACCGCTCGGGCATGGCGGCCGGGGGCGGGGCGTCGTACCAGTGCGACGGCCGGGCCGGTGTGGCGCAGGCGACGCAGCCCAGCACGACCATCGCGCTGACCGGCAGGCGTACCCGGCGCACGGCTAGACCGGCACCGGCACGACCGTGGACGCGCCGTGGATCGAGGCCTCGTGAGTGGCCAGGCCGAACCGTGCGCCACGTCCGCGCATCAGCTCGTGGCAGGCGGCGATCTGGTCCAGCGGCACCGAGTGCACCAGGTGCGCGTCGCCGGGGCGTACGCCGGACTCGGTGCCGTGCCGGTAGCGGTCCCACGGGCCCTCGTAGGTGCACAGGACCGCGCCCAGCCCCCGGTAGATCGAGTCGGTGGGGCGGCCGGGGTTCACCAGCAGCGTGTCGAAGCCGATGCGGCGGGCGGCGCGCACCGCGACGGCGACCGGTCCGATCGAGTACGGGCTGGTCGGGGCCTGGTCGAAGAACACGCCCCGGACCGGGTAACCGGCCCAGCGGCCGAGTTCGGCCCGCACCTGCTCGGCCGGGCGCGCGCCGAAGGCGAGGTCGACGTAGCCGAGCAGGCCCGCTCCGGCGCGGACCAGCCGGGTGGTCGCTGCAGTCCAGGTCGGGTCGAGCCCGCTGCCGGGCCCGGCGTCGATGTTGAGCAGGACGGTGGCGCCGACGCCGGCAGCCTCGATCGTCGCCCACAGCTCCGGGTTCAGCTGGGGGTGTGCGGAAAGTGTCAGCAGGGGGGTCACACCCGTTCAACGACCGGTGTCGGCGGCTCGCGACTACCCGCAGGTGACTGTCGGCTAGCTGACCGCCCCGTCCCGCGACTACTCGCGGCCGAACTCCTGGGTCCAGTACGCCGTGCGCCCGCGGTAGGCCAGGCCCACGCCGGTCGCCCGCGCGTCGCAGTTGAGGATGTTGCTGCGATGCCCCGAACTGTCCATCCACGCGTCGACGACGGCCTGGGCGGTCGAGTAGCCGTACGCGATGTTCTCCCCGGCTGCCTCGCGGCGGGGATATCCGGTGGCGGCGAGGCGGTCGACGAAGGTGCTGTCGTTGCGGCCGGTGTGGCTGAAGTAGTTCTGGCGCGCCATGTCGGCGCTGTGGCGGCGGGCCGCGACGGCCATCCGGGGGTCGGCGCGCAGCCGGCGGCAGCCCTCCCGCTCCCGCTCCCGATTGATCAGGAGGGCGACCTGGTTCTCCATCGTGGTGATCCGGTCGGCCTCGGGACTCGTACGCGGTTTGGCCCGCGCGTCGACAGGACGGCCCACGGCCGGTGCACTCGGCCCGGCGGCGACCGGTGCGACAGGCGCGGGTCTCGACGCCGGTGGGGTGATCCGCGATGACGCTGTGTCACCGGAAAGGGAGACGGCGGCGTCACCCGAATCGGTGACGTGCTGGACGTCCGCGGCGGCGGAAGCGCCGGGCGCGGCGGAGACGACGACCGATCCGTCCAAGGTCATCGCGCCACCGAGCAGGGCGGCGACCAGCGCACCCGCGCCGAGGAGCGCGGGCCGCCACCGCAGGGGCGCACGATGCCGGCCGTGGTAACGGCCACGAGGTGCCACGCCCTGACGCTAGCAAGTCCGAACGATTTGTACTGTCGAGACACCTTTTGTGATGTGTGAGCCAGGGCAACTTGACGTGACGGTCGTATCGGCGGACTATGGATACGTCGCCAGTCGCGCCCGACCGCGCTCGCCAGCCATATTCGGAGAAACATTCCGGATGGCCCGGGCCGGGAGTCGCGAATAACTGGGCGCGCGTTTGGCCGGCGAACCGGCAGCGCTTCACAAGGAGACGATATGGCGAAGGCCCTCTATGGCCACGTCACTGCTGCGCCTGATCGGCGTATGCTCGACGAGGTCACCCGGTTGCGTGCCACGGTGCGGGCACTGGAGTTCGAGGTAACCCGGTTGCGTGCGGAGAACGATCGGCTGGCGGCTGCTGCTGCCGAGGCCGACGAGTTCTTCCGTATTGCCGAGCCGGCTCTCACCTGAGCGATCCCCGCGTCAGCGGGGCCGTGGCCATCCACATCATGTATGCGGATCGGCCACAGCGCACCATTCCTTATGCGCGCCTCCACTCCTGTGGCGGCGCGCTTCCTTTTGTCCCGGCCCGTTTTCGCGCCGCCACCCGTTTGACCGGTGGGCGGCGCGGGGCACGTGGCACCCGCACCGACGGCGGCACGTCAGAAGGCCGATCTCCTCGCCGGGTACCCTGCTGCTTTGACCCGATAGCATGTGCCACCCGCCGACCGGCGGGATCGCTGATGATCATTTCGGAGCGCCGTGCACCTCAAGAGCCTGACGGTGAAGGGCTTCAAGTCCTTCGCCTCCGCGACCACGCTGCGGCTGGAGCCGGGCATCACCTGTGTGGTGGGCCCCAACGGCTCCGGCAAGTCCAACGTGGTGGACGCGATCTCCTGGGTGCTCGGCGAGCAGGGCGCCAAGGCCCTGCGCGGCGGCAAGATGGAAGACGTGATCTTCGCGGGGACGTCCGGCCGCCAGCCGCTGGGCCGCGCCGAGGTCACCCTCACCATCGACAACGCCGACGGCGCGCTGCCGATCGACTACACCGAGGTCTCGATCACCCGCCGGATGTTCCGCTCCGGCGAGAGCGAGTACGAGATCAACGGCGACGCCTGCCGCCTGATGGACATCCAGGAACTGCTGTCCGACTCCGGCATCGGCCGCGAGATGCACGTCATCGTCGGTCAGGGCCGGCTGGACAGCGTGCTGCACGCCCGGCCCGAGGACCGCCGCGCGTTCATCGAGGAGGCCGCGGGCGTCCTCAAGCACCGCAAGCGCAAAGAGAAGGCGCTGCGCAAGCTGGACGCGATGCAGGCCAACCTGAACCGCGTCACCGACCTCACCGACGAGCTGCGCCGCCAGCTCAAGCCGCTGGGCCGGCAGGCCGAGGTGGCCCGCCGCGCCGCCACCATCCAGGCCGACCTGCGCGACGCCCGGCTGCGGCTGCTCGCCGACGACCTGTACACGCTGCGCACCACCCTGGACCGGGAGGTCGCCGACGAGGCGGCCCTGCGCACGAAGCGCGAACTGGTCGAGGAGGAGTACGAGCAGGTCCAGTTGCGGCTGTCGGCGCTGGAGTCGGCGCACGCCGCCGACGCGCCCGCGCTGACCCAGGCCCAGGACGTCTGGTATCAGCTCTCCGCGCTGCAGGAGCGCTTCCGCTCCACCGCCCAGCTCGCCGCCGAGCGCCACCGCCACCTGGCCGCACCGGCCGAGGAGGAGCGGTCCGGTCGCGACCCCGACCGGCTGGAGGCCGAGGCGGAGGCTGTACGCGAGCAGGAGGAGGCGCTGCGCGAGGCGCTGACCGACGACCAGGTGCGCCTGGCCGAGGCCGTCGAGCGCCGCCAGGAGCTGGAGCGCCAGCTCGCCGGAGCCGAACGTGCCCTGGTCGCCGCCGTCAAGGCCATCGCGGACCGGCGCGAGGGCATGGCCAAGCTGTCCGGCCAGGTCAACGCCGCGCGCACGCGTACCGCGACCGCGTCGGAGGAGATCGAGCGCCTGTCCACGGCGTACGGCGACGCCGCGATGCGCGCCGAGGCCGCCCAGGAGCAGGTCGACGCCGTCGCCGAGCAGACCTCCGACGCCGACCGCGACAACGCCGACCTCGACACGGCCCACGCCGTCGCGGTCGCCGCGTACGAGGAGGCCAACGCCGCCGTCAAGCGCGCCTCCGACGCCGAACGCGCCGCCGAGAAGGAGGCCACCGGCTGGAAGGCCCGCGAGGAGGCGCTCGCGCTCGGCCTCAACCGCAAGGACGGTGCGGGCGCGCTGCTGGCCCGCGGCGGCGAGGTGCCCGGCCTGCTGGGCAGCGTCGCGTCGCTGCTGGCCGTCGAGCCCGGCTGCGAGGCGGCGCTGGCCGCGGCGCTGGGCGCGCTCGCCGACGCGGTCGCGGTGTCCGGTGTCGACGAGGCGGCCGAGGCGATGCGGCTGCTCAAGATCCAGGATGCGGGCCGTGCCGCGCTGCTGATCGGCACGCCCACCCCGCAGTCGCGGCCCGACGTGGCGCTGCCGAGCGGCGCGCGCTGGGTGCTCGACGTGGTGCGCTGCGCGGACACCATCCGCCCCGCGATCACCAGCGCCCTGCGCGACGTGGTCCTCGTCGCCGACCTGCGGGCCGCTTCCGCCCTGGTCGCCGCCCATCCGTCGCTGCGCGCGGTGACCGCCGAGGGCGACCTGGTCGGCGCGTTCTCCGGCGCGGGCGGCTCGGCCAAGGCCCCCAGCTACATCGAGGTCCAGGCGGCCGTCGACGAGGCCCGCGCCAAGCGGGCCGCGGCCGAGGAGTCCATCGCCGTACTGCGCGAGGAGATCGCCGAGACACGCGAGGTCGCGACCGGCCGCAAGCGCGAGGTCGACGAGGCCGCCGCCGCCAAGCGCGCCGCCGAGGGCGAGCGCAACGCCGCCGCCCGGCGGCTGGCCGAGGTCAGCGCCGGGGCCCGCTCCGCGCAGGCCGAGGCGCAGCGCCTGGCCGCGTCCCGGGACAAGGCCGTCGCCGCCCGCGAGCAGGACCTCGCGCACCTGACCGAACTCGAGGAGCGGCTGATGGCCGCCGAGGCGGTGCCGGTCGACGAGGACCCGTCCACCGCCGAGCGCGACCAGCTCGCCGCGCTGGTGCCGCAGGCCCGCCAGAACGAGGTCGAGGTCCGGCTGGCCGTACGCACCGCCGAGGAGCGGGTCTCGCAGATCGCGGGCCGGGCCGACTCGCTGCTGCGCCAGGCCGCCGCCGAGCGGGCCGCCCGGGAGCGCGCCGCCGCCCGCCGGGCCGCCCGCGAGCGGGGCGCCGCCGTGGCCAAGGCCGTCGAATCCGGCACCCGTGACGTGCTGAACAGGCTGAACGTGGCGCTGGAGGAGGCCGCGGAACGCCGGGACACCATCGCGCAGGCGCGTACGGCGCGGGAGGCCGAGCTGGCCCAGGTGCGCAACGGGGCCAAGCGGCTCGGCGACGACCTGAACCGGCTGACCTCCGAGGTCCACCGCGACGAGGTCGCCCGCGCCGAGCAGCGCATGCGCATCGAGCAGCTGGAAACCCGCGCCGCCGAGGAGTTCTCGATGGACGTGGAGACCCTGCTCGGCGAGTACGGTCCCGACGTGCCGGTGCCGGTGATCATGCTGGGGTCCGCCGACCTGGCCGAGCCGGAGCCGTACGACCGGGCGATCCAGGAGAAGCGCGCCGCCAAGGCCGAACGCGACCTCGCCCTGCTCGGCAAGGTCAACCCGCTGGCGCTGGAGGAGTTCGCGGCGCTGGAGGAGCGCTACAAGTTCCTCTCCGACCAGCTCGAAGACCTCAAGGCCACCCGCAAGGACCTGCTCACCGTGGTCAAGGACGTCGACGACCGCATCCTGGAGGTGTTCGCGACGGCGTTCGAGGACACCGCGCGCGAGTTCCAGGTCGTCTTCCCGATCCTGTTCCCGGGCGGCGAGGGCCGCCTCGTGCTGACCGACCCGGACAACATGCTCACCACCGGCGTCGAGGTCGAGGCCCGCCCGCCCGGCAAGAAGATCAAGCGGCTGTCGCTGCTGTCGGGTGGCGAGCGCTCGCTGACCGCCGTGGCGATGCTGTGCGCGATCTTCCGCGCCCGCCCCAGTCCCTTCTACATCATGGACGAGGTGGAGGCGGCGCTCGACGACGTCAACCTCGGCCGCCTGATCACCCTGTTCCGGGAGCTGCGCTCGCGCAGTCAGCTGATCATCATCACGCACCAGAAGCGCACCATGGAGGTCGCCGACGCCCTGTACGGCGTGACCATGCGCAACGGTGTCACCGAAGTGATCAGCCAGCGGCTGAAGGGCGAGTCCGAATGAGGCGCCGGCCCGCCGAGGCACTGCTGATCGACTTCGACGGTGTGCTCCGCCACTTCGACCCCGCGGCGTACGGCGACTTCGAGTCCCGCCATGGCGTCGCGCCCGCGAAGCTGCTGGAGTCGGGGCTGGAATGGGCCCGCCAGCTGCCCGCGATCACCGGTCACTGGACCCGGCAGCAGTGGCTGGACGAGATCGCGGCGCACACCGGCGCGTCCGCGGCGGCGCTGACCGAGTGGGACGCCTACCCCGGCTACGTCGACGAGGCCGTGCTCGGCTTCGTACGCGAGGTGCGCGCCGCCGGGCGCAGGGTCGGCCTGGCCACCAACGCCACCGACGACCTGTACGACGACCTGGCCCTGCTCGGCCTGACCGACGAGTTCGACGCGATCGTCTCCTCGGCGGAACTGGGCTTGCACAAGCCGTCGAAGGAGTTCTTCAAGGCGGCCTGCCTGGCCCTGGAGACCCCCGCCGACCGCTGCCTGTTCCTCGACGACACCGACCGCAACATCCGCGGCGCCCGCGCCGCCGGACTGTCCGCGCTCCGCTGGGACGGCCCCGCCGCCCTCCCGTACGCCCGAGCCGCCCTGAACCTCTAACCCCACCCGCCGCGCCCCGCGCACCCCGCGCGCCCCGCGCCCACCCCCGGGCCGCAACTCTTAAAGAGTCGCGCCTTCTTGACTGTCCCCAGGCCGCGACTCTTTAAGAGTTGCGGCAGAGGGGGCGTGGCGGGCGGGCGGGGCGGAGGCGCGGCGCGACGTGGCGGTGGGGGCGGTGGGGTGGGTTGGTGTGAAAGTTTCTCTCGGGATGTGGAATCGGTAAGGGGCGGTGACAACCGGATCTCCGTGCTGCGCGTGACTACTACCGGACTCTTGACGATCTCCATGGGCGGCTCTCGGGTAGAGAGCGGTTTCCGGAGATGCGGGGGTGCGCACGACCCGATTCGGCGAGGGGAGCGCGGCGATGTCGTCGTCGCTGGTAGTGGACCGCGTAACGGTGGAGTACACCGCCGGAGCGCCGGTGCTGCGTGACGTGTCCGTGACGGCCATGGCGGGCCGCATGCTCGCGGTGACCGGCCCGTCCGGCGCGGGTAAGACGACCCTGCTGCGGGCCATGGCGGGTGTGCTGCGCCCGGTCAGCGGCGCGGTCGCGGTCGACGGCAGACCGCTGAGGGACCGCGACGACGCGGTCGGTCGCCGGGTGGTGCTGATCCCGCAGGACAACGGACTGGCCACCATCCTCACCGCGGGTGAGAACGTGCAGGTCGTGCTGGTGGCCAACGGGTTCACCCCGGAGGACGCGCGCCGGGCCACGGCCGAGTCGCTGGAGCACGTCGGCCTGTCCGCGCAGGCGGGGCAGCTGGTCGAGGAGCTGTCCGGCGGCCAGCAGCAGCGTACGGCGATCGCCCGCGGCCTGGCCCTGTCCGGTGCGGTGCTGCTGGCCGACGAGGTCACCAGCGAGCTGGACGCGGCCAACCGCGCCCGGGTGCTCGACCTGCTGCGCGCCGAGGCAGACCGGGGCGCCTGCGTCGTGCTGGCCACCCACGACCTCGAAGCCGCCGCCGCCTGCGACGCCGAACTACACCTGCTCGACGGCGCTGCCGAGCTGGTCCGGGCCTGACAACCCATCCAGGCTGCCCCACCGGGCCAGGCCGACTGTCTTGAACCTCACCCCCGATCCGCCTCCCGTGGAAGCGCCTGCCGCGCCGTGATCGGGGAACCCCCGAAGAGGTAGCGCATGCTTCGCTTGGTACTCGGCGTGCTGGCGAGCCGCCGCAGCCAGGCTGTGACCCTGGCCGTGCTGGCCGTGCTGGCGGTCGCCGCCGGCACCGCCGCGCCGCTCTACGCCTCCGCCGCCGACCGCGCCGTGGTCTCCGCCGAACTGCGCGCCGCCACCGCGGCCGAGCGCTCCATCGCCTTCACCGCCGAGATCGCCGCGGCCGGCGGGTACACCGCGCAGCTCGACAGCCTGCGCGGTCAGGTCGCCGAACGCACCGACGGCAGCGGGCTGACCGAGGTCGTCGCGGTGCACGCGGACGGCCGGGTGCCGGGCATCGCGCCGGTCGACGCGCCGCTGTCGATGCGCGCCGACGTGTGCGAGCACCTGGTGTTCACCGCCGGAACCTGCCCGGCCGCCGCGAACGAGGTCGCGATCAGCGAACCCACCGCGCAGCGGCTCGGCGTGAGCACCGGCGGCGAGTTCGTCTACGAGGCCCAGCGCGCCCCGAAGCCGCTGACCCTGCGCGTGGTCGGGGTGTACGACCCGGCGGGGCCGCTGTCCACCGGTGACCCGTACTGGGCCGGGCGGGCCGACTACACGCCGCGTCCGCAGCGGGTGGGCAATCCGATGTTCGTGGCCGCGCCGACGATCGCGGCCCTGGACGCGGCCACGCTGGTCGCGACCGTGGACATGATCGCGGGCGACGAGACCTTCACGGCGGGCAACCTCGACGGGCTGACCGAGGTGGTCAAGCCGGGGCTGGGGCTGGTCGGCGTACGGATCGACAACGGCCTGCCGCGGCTGCTCCAGCGGATCGAGGACACCCGCGAGGTGCTGGGCCTGGCCGCCCCGCTCGGCGCGGTGCAGCTGCTCGTCGTGTGCTGGTTCGTGCTGCTGATGGCAATCGGGTACACCGCCTCGGAGCGGCGCAGCGAGCTGGCGCTGGGCCTGCTGCGCGGCGTGCTGCCCCGGCACCGGGGCCTGCTCGCGCTCGGCCCGACAGCCCTGGTGCTGCTGGTCGCCGCGCCGTTCGGGGTGCTGCTGGGCTGGCTGCTGGTGCGGTTGCTGACCTGGGCGACGTTCGCGCGCGCCCAGGACGTCGTGCTCGATCGGGGGGCTCTGCTGGCAGCGGGTGGCACGCTGCTCGTCGTCATGATCAGTGCGGCGGTCGCCGAGTGGCGGGTGTTCTCCGGCTCGCTGATGGAGGGGCTGCGGCAGGTGCCGACCCGGCGTCGGCGGCGCGTCGGGCTGGTCGAGCTGGCGGTGGCGGTGGTCGCCCTGGCCGCGATCGGGCAGTCGTACGCCACGGACAGCCAGGAGGGCGGGCTGCCACTGCTCGCGCCGCTGCTGCTGGCGATCGTGGTCGGCCTGCTCACCGCCCGGGTGGTGCGGTCCGCGGCGACCCGGTTCGGCGCGTCCCGCCTGCACCGGGGCAAGCTCGCGCACGGGCTCGCGGCGCTCCAGGTGGCACGCCGCCCCGGTGCCGACCGCCTGGTCGCGCTGACCGTCGTCGCGGTGGCCCTGGTCGGATACACGGTGAGCGCCTGGGATGTGGCCGCGAACGCGGCCCGGGAACGGGCCGAGCTGGCGCTGGGCGCGCCCCGGGCGCTGACCGTGTACGCCCAGTCGCGTACCGCGCTGCTGACGGCGGTCGCCAAGGCCGACCCCGCCGGGGCCTGGGCGATGGCGGTGACCCGGCAGGACGACCCCGACATGACGCTGCTCGGTGTGGACAGCACCCGGCTGGCCGCCGTCGCGCTGTGGCCCGAGAACGCGACCGTGTCCGCGGCCGACGCGGCGAACCTGCTGCGTGCGCCCGCCGGTGATCCGGTGATGGTGGCGGGCGGCGGCCTGGAGTTCGACGTGAACACCACCGCGGACTTCGGCGGCCCGATGCGGTTGACCGCCGCCCTGGTCGGACCCGACGGGGCTCCGGTCACCGGCGCGGTGCAGATCGCCGACGGGGCCGGGCGCGCGTCGTACAAGCTGGATCTGCCCGCGTGTGCGGTCGCGCCGGGCTGCCGCCTGTTCTGGCTCAGCTTCCCCCAGTCGCCGGAGGGCTTCGGGCTGGTCCGGCTGCGCCAGCTCGGCCCGGACCGCACGCTGCTGGAGGGGCGGGCCATCGGCGCTGCCTCGCGGTGGCGGCCCGAGCTGGGTGCCGAGCGCGAGGTCACGGTGCTCAGCTCGGACGACGCCGTGGGCCTGAACTACGTGCCCAGCGACCCGCGCCAGATCAGCACCGACATCAGGCTGTACGTGTCCGACGCGCCCGTGCCGCTGCCCGTGGTGGTGTCGGGGCCGCCGTGGCTGCCGCACACCGGCGAACTGTCCGAGATCGAGCCGCTGCAGGCCCTGCCACGGCCGGTGGACCTGCGCTGGCTGTCGCCGGTGCTGCCGGGGGCGGGCGCCTCGGGGGCGCTGTTCGACCTGCAGCTCGCCGACCGGCTCAGCGGCAGCCGCGACAACGCCATCCAGCTGCAGGTATGGCTCAACGAGAAGGCCCCCGCCGACGCCGTGGACCGGCTGCGCGCCGCGGGCCTGGTGCCGGTACGCGACGAGGCGGTGGCCGCGCGCGTCGACCGGTACCGCGAACAGGGTGCGGGGCTGGCCCTGCGGCTGCACCTGGCGGCGGCGGTGCTCAGCGTGCTGCTGGTGGCGCTGGCCGTGCTGGTGCTCGCCGCGACGGACCGCCGCAACCGCTCGGCCGAGCTGGCGGCGCTGCGCCTGCAGGGCCTGCCCGCCGGTGCGGCCGCCCGTGCGGGCCGCCTCGGCAACCTCGCCATGATCGGCATCGCGGCGCCCGTCGGCGCGCTCACCGCCGTCGTCGCCTGGGCCGTCAGCGGCCCGGCCCGGCAGATGCTGACCGCCAGCGGCGGGCTCGCGCCACCGGGACCGGGCCTGCCGGTCGTCGCGGCGGCGGTCGTCGCCGCCACCGCGGTGCTGCTGGCGGCCGCGCTCACCGCCGGGCGCTCGCTGGCTCGGGCCACCACCGGCCGCCCCGGCACTCAGGAGGGACCGCGATGACCGCGCTGCTGTGGGCGATGGTGAAGGCCCGGCGCGGGCTGGCCGTCATCACGCTGGTGCTGACGGCACTGGCCGCGGCCGCCGCGTCGGCGGGACCGCTCTACCAGGAGGCGGCCGCGGTGTCGCTGCGCGGCGTCGAGGTCGCCGCGGCCACCGTCGGCGAACGCGTGGTCACCGCGCAGACCTCGGACGATCCGCGCGGCGGCGAGCAGCCGCTGCGCCCGTACGTCCCCGGCATGATCACCCTCAGCGGCACCTCGGCGCAGGTCGTCGTCACCGGTGAGCAGGGCGAGGAGGGCGAGCAGGGCATGTTCCTGGCCGCCCGGACCGGGGTCTGCCAGCACCTGACCATCGCCCGGGGGCGGTGCGCCACCGGCGAGCGCGAGGTCGTGCTCCGCGAGGACGCCGCCCGCGAACTGAACGCGGTGCTCGGCCAGGACCTGGCGTTCCGGACACCGCCCGTCGGGTCAATGGAGTTCGAGCGCCCCCCGGCGGTCCGGCTCACCGTCGTCGGCCTCTACCGGCCGGTCCGGCTCGACGACCCGTACTGGGGCGACCGCGAGATCCTCACCGGCATCGACCGGCCCGCCGCGTTCGCCACCGAGCGCACCGTGGCCGCCGTCGAGGGCAGCCGGATGCGCATGGTGGACCTCCTGGTCACCCCGGCGGCCTTCGAGAACATGGACGCGCTGCGCGACGACCTGGGCGACGCCGAGTCCGAACTCGACGCGGGCGGCTTCGGCACCGACAGCGAGCTGAGCAAGCTCATCGGCCGGATCAAGGACGGGGAGTCGCAGCTGTCGTCGAGCCTGCTGCTGGCGGCGGTGCCGCTGGTGATGCTGTGCTGGCTGGTCCTGTTCATCGCGGTGGCCGGTGGGGTCGAGCAGCGGCGCGGCGAGCTGGGCCTGACCGCGCTGCGCGGCGTGCCCGCCCGCACCCGGTGGCTGCTGGCCACCGCCGAGACGTCCGTGCCGGTGCTGGTCGCGGTGATCCCCGGCTACCTGCTCGGGTACGCGCTGACGGCACTGCTCGCCACGGTCGCGCTGCCCGGCTCGCCGCCGGTCTACCTGAACCCGGCGTCGGCGCTGTACACGGCCGCCGCCGTGCTCGGCGCGCTGCTGGCCGGGCTGCTCGCGCAGGTGCGCGCGCTGACCACCCCCGTGCTCGGCCTGCTGCGCCGGGCTCGGGTGCGCCGCAGCGGCGGGCTCGTCGGCGGTGTCGAGGCGATGGTCGGCGCGCTCGCGCTGGTCGCCGGTTACCAGGTGGCGGCTGGTGAGGACACCGGCGCCGGCGGCATCGGTCTGCTCGCGCCGCTGTGCATCGCACTGGGTCTCGGCCTGGTCGCCGCCCGCGCGATCGGCATCCCGGCGGAGCGGCTGGGCCGCCGGGCGCTGCGCCGGGGCCGGGTGCGCACCGGCCTGGCCGCGCTGACGCTGGCCCGCGGCGGTGGCACGCACTGGGTCGTGGTCCTGCTGACCGTCGTGTTCGGGCTGCTCGGGTTCGCGCTGTCGGCCCGCGACGTGGCCGCGCAGGCCTGGCACGAACGGGCCGAGGTGCAGGTCGGCGCGGCGCGCGTGCTGCAGGTCGAGACGCTGCCCGCGGCCAGCCTGGTGCACGCGGTGCGCACCGCGGACCCGGCGGGCCGCTACGCGATGGCGGCCATGCGGGTGAACGTGAACACCGAGACGAAGCTGCTGGCCGTGGACAGTTCCCGGTTCGCGGCGGTGGCGCTGTGGCCGGGCGCGTACGGCGCGGCCACGCCCGCCGAGGTGGCGCGGCAGTTGCGGCCCGCCGAGGGCACGCCGCTTACGCTGACCGCCGCCGACGTCGAGATCACGGTGACCCTGGACCGGATCGAGCCGGGCGCGAAGGCGGGACTCACCCTGCGGCTGGTGGGCACCGCCGGGGCCCAGTCCGTCGTACGGGTGGAGGCACTGCGGCCGGGCACGCAGACGTACCGGGTTGCCACGCCCACCTGTGCGGCCAGCCCGTGCCAGGTCAGGAGCCTGTCGGTGGACCTGTTCACGCCCAAGCGCTATCTGGTCGACCTGACCGTCGGCGACCTGCGCGACCCCACGGGCAGGACGCTGCTGTCCGGGGCGGACCTGGCCGGGCACCACTGGCGGCTGCCGCAGACCAGCGCCGCCCGGCCGGTGCCCGAGATGGCTCCCGGCTCCGGTGGCCTGCGGATCTGGGTCGACAGTGTGCTCACGCCCGACATGCGGGCCGCCGCCGACCCCGCGCCCGACCCGCTGCCCCTGGTCGCCGCCGGTGACCTGCCCCCCGAACTGCTCGGGGCGGGCGGCACGGTCCGGGTCCCGATCGTCCGTGCGGGCACCCTGCCACTGGTGCCCCGTTACGGGGCGCACGGCGCGCTGGTCGACCTGCAGTACGCCGACCTGCGTACGGGCGGCGAATCGGACGCGCAGGAGCCCGAGGTGTGGCTGGCCGCCGACGCGCCCGCCGACCTCGTCCAGCGCCTGGAGGCCAACGGCCTGAAGGTGCTCGGCGAGCGCGACGCGGCCGGGCAGCTGCACCTCTACCAGGAGCAGGCTCCCGCGCTGGCGCTGCTGTTCCTGGCCGTGGCGGCGTTCGCCGGGGTGCTGTTCGCCGCGGGCGGCCTGCTCATCACCGCGGTGCTGGAGCGCGGCCGCGGCGACGGCGGACTGGCCGTCCTGCGCGGGCAGGGTGTGAGCCAGCGGGCGCTGCGCGACGCGGACCTGGGCGGACGGTTCGCCCTGGTGCTCGCGGGCACCGTCATCGGCCTGCTCGCCGCCGGGTTGTCGTGGGCGCTGGCCCGCGGGGTGCTGCCCGTGTTCGGCGACGGGGGCACCGCCGTGCCCCCGCCCGACCTGCCCGGCCCGCTGGTCACCGTGCCGATCGTGGCGGCCCTGCTGGTGCTGTTGACAACCTGCCTGCTGGCCACGAGGGTGGCCCGCGGAAGCGAGGGAGTGACGTCGTGAAGAACAACTCCAGCCTGACCGGCCTGGCCGTGGTGTGCCGCCGGGTGGTGCACATCTATCGCGCCGAGGGCGGCGACGTGGTGGCGCTGGCCGGTGTCGACCTCGACATCGCGCCGGGCGAGCGGGTGGCCCTGGTCGGGCCGTCCGGCTCCGGCAAGTCGACGCTGATCGCGCTGCTGGCCGGGCTGATGCGGCCCAGCGCCGGCCGGGTGCAGATCGGCCTGGTCGACATCGGCCGGATCAGCGAGGCCGAACTCGCCCGCCTGCGCGGCACCGACCTCGGCGTGGTGCTGCAGGGCGCGCGGCGCAACCTGCTGCCGTACGCGACCGTGCTCAGCAACGTGTGGCTGGCCCAGCGGCGGGCGGCGCACGTACGCCCCGCCGACCTGGAGCCGCCGGAGCGCATCCTGTCCCTGCTCGGGCTGACCGGGCTGGGCCACCGCAAGGTGCAGGACCTGCCGCCCGGAGCCGCGCAGCGGGCCGCCATCGCCGTCGGCATGGCCGCCTCGCCGGGCCTGCTCCTGGTCGACGAGCCGACCAGCCAGCTCGACCGGACCGCGCGCGACGAGGTGCTGGCCGCGCTGGAGGCCGTCAACACCGAGCGCGGCACCACCATCGTCGCCGTCACGCACGACCCCGACGTGGGCGCGCGGCTGGGCCGGGCGGTGACCATCCGCGACGGCCGGGTCGGCTCCGAGGGCCGCGACGGCCGCGAGTTCGCGGTCATCGCCGGGGACGGGACCGTGCAGCTCCCGCCGGACGTGCTCGACGTGCTGCCGCCCGGCACCCTGCTCTCCGTCGAACACGCCAACGGCAAGGTCACCCTGGTCACCGACGACCACTCGGTCTCCGTACCGGTAGCCTCCGACGCTGCCTGACGGCTTCCCCGCGACCGGCGTGTGGGCCGGTCGTGGGGTGGCTGGGCGCGGGTGTCGGAATGGCGACAGTGATCGGGGTCAGGGTGTGAGGTCGTAGCGGAGGGCGGGGGACAGGCCCTTGCCGTCGGCGGTGCCCTCGATGGTGACGGTCGCGGCGCGGCCGTGGTGGGTCAGCGTGGCGACGGCGCTGCCGAAGTACGGGCGGTCGTACGCCTTCCAGCGCACTCGGGGGCGGGGTACGCCGAGCAGGCGGGCGACCAGGGCCGCCGGGCCGGACAGGGCGCGCGACCAGCCGACCCGGAGCAGGGTGCGCATGACGCCTTGGATGCTCTGGTGCAGTGGTGAGCAGGTGATCTGGTGGACGGTCGCGGTCGCGCCGGGGACGGCGGCACGGGCGACTTACGAGTGGTGCACGTCGCCGCCGAGCACGCTCACCGTGGCGGGGCCCCGTACACCGGCGATCAGGGCGGTGAGCTCGTCGAAGGAGTGCCCGACGGCCGCCCAGTGCTCCAGGTCGTACTGCTGGCGCAGGCGTTCCATGCGGGGGAGCTTCGCGGCCAGCACCTCGATGACGGCCTCGCCGTGGTGGATGGTCGGGGCGAGCAGCCAGGGCAGCGAGCAGGCCAGCACGAGGTGGTCGCAGTCGGCGCGGGCCTGCTCGGCGAGGTCGTCCCAGTGCTCCTGGGGCCACATCCGGCGCGCGGGCCCGTCGAGCACCCGGTTGCCGCGGCAGTCGAGCATGACCAGCCGGGTCCGGCCGACGTCCACGGTGTACCCCCACGGGTAGGGGTCCGGCCCGGCAGGCGTCGCGACGCGCGTCGCGAACGCCGTGAGCACGGCCGTGGCGTCCTCGCCCGCCTGGACGCGGGTCCACACCGGGTCGCGGCGAAGCTGGTCGGGGGTGAGGTTGCCGAGGTGCTGGAACAGCCAGTAGGAGGCGATGCCGGTGGTGCTGCGCTCGTCCCACCAGGGCTCGCGGCGCACCGCGTCGAGCCAGGCGGCCGAGGAGTTCCAGTCGTCCATGATCTCGTGGTCATCGAAGATCATCACACTGGGTACGGTGGACAGCAGCCAGCGGACCGGCATCTCGCCCCACGACTCGTGGTAGAGGTGCACGTACTCGGCGAAGGTGACCACGTGGCCGTCGGGCGCGAACGGGGGCCGGGTCTGCCCGGCCAGCCAGTCGCGGGTCGAGGCGGACAGCCCGTCGGCGTAGATCTGGTCGCCGATCAGCGCCAGCAGGTCCGGCGGGTCGGCCGGTCCGGTCCGGGCCTGGGCGAGCAGCCGGTGCCCGAGCGCTTCGAGGGCGTCGGGATCGTGCCCGGCCTCGGCGTGCGTCTGCGCGCTGGCCTCGCGGCAGGACCCGAACGCGATCACCGCGTCGGTGTGTCCGGGATCGCGGATGGTGATCACCGAATCGGGGTATCCCGGCAGCGGCCAGACGGCCGCGTCGTCGAGTTCGACGGCGTACGACGTCGTGCCGGGCGGCAGCCCTCCCAGCACCACCAGTCCCACGTGCACCCCGAACGCCTCGAACGTGTCCGACGTCACGCTGGCCCCACCGGCCCGCACGCGCACCCGCGCGGGCCGGTCGGTCTGTACCCAGATGACCGCCTGGTCACCGTCGACGCGGCGCAGGAGGGGGCCGAGAAGGAGGTTCGCCACGCGGACATCCTCCGTGATCGGGGCGGTGGGAGCCAGGGCCGGGGCTGTCGTATCGGCGCGCTTGGCCTCCGGTGTCAGCCGGACGGCCCCAGGTTTGAGAGGATGCCGAGCATGAAAGACGCGCTCGTCCCCGTACTCGTGGTCATCGGCCTGCTGCTGCTGGCCGGGCTGACGCTGTTCCTCGTCCGCCGGCCGCGCCGCGGCGCGCTGCCGCCCACCGAGCAGCCGCGCCCGGGGATCGAGCGCGGGGAGCAGGTCCCGCCCAGCGTGATCACGGCTCCCGCGCCGGAGAAGGCCCCCGAGCGGGTCACGCCGACCAAGCCGGCCGTGCCCGCCCCGGCCCCGCCCGCCGCCGGTGAGACCGCACCGCCGGTCGAGGCGCCGCCCGCCCCGGCCGCGCCGGAGATCGAGCAGCCCGAGCCGACCGCGGGCCGCCTGGTGCGGCTGCGCGCGCGGCTGTCGCGCTCGCAGAACGTGTTCGGCAAGGGCCTGCTCGGCCTGCTGTCCCGCGACCACCTCGACGACGACGCGTGGGACGAGGTAGAGGAGAGCCTGATCAGCGCCGACGTGGGCGTGCAGGCGACCACCGAGATCGTGGCGAAGCTGCGCGAGCGCACCCGGGTGCTCGGCACCCGGACCAGCTCCGATCTGCGTACGCTGCTGACCGAGGAGCTGACCGAGGCGCTGGACCCGAAGCTGGACCGCTCGCTGCACACCGGTGTCGTCGACGGCAGGCCGTCGGTGATCCTGGTCGTCGGCGTGAACGGCGCGGGCAAGACCACCAGCTGCGGCAAGATCGCCCGGGTGCTGGTGGCCGACGGCCACACCGTGGTGCTCGGCGCGGCCGACACCTTCCGCGCGGCCGCCGCCGAGCAGCTGGCCACCTGGGGCAGCCGGGTCGGCGCGCAGGTCGTGCGCGGCCCCGAGGGCGGCGACCCGGCCGCCGTGGCGTTCGACGCGGTCAAGAAGGGCATCGAGGCGGGCGTCGACACCGTGCTCATCGACACCGCGGGCCGCCTGCAGAACAAGGTCGGCCTGATGGACGAGCTGGGCAAGATCAAGCGCGTGGTGGAGAAGCACGGCCCGGTGTCGGAGACCCTGCTGGTGCTCGACGCGACCGCGGGTCAGAATGGGTTGAGCCAGGCTCGGGTCTTCACCGAGGTCGCCGACGTCACCGGCGTGGTGCTCACTAAATTGGACGGCACGGCGAAGGGCGGTATCGTGATCGCGGTGCAGCGTGCTCTCGGCATTCCGGTGAAGCTGGTCGGCCTCGGCGAGGGCCCCGACGATCTGGCGCCCTTCGATCCGCAGCAGTTCGTCGCCGCCCTGCTGGGCGACGAGTGACGAACCGACGAGCGACGAGCAGCTGACGAGTCCATGGTGACAGCCCCTTTTCAGGATCCCACCGAGATCCCGCTGCGTGGCGGAAACGTCAGCACCGTGGTGCGGGTCGGCGAGACGGTCCGGCGCAACGCCGGCCCGTGGACCCCGACCGTGCACGCCCTGCTGCGCCATCTCGAGTACGCCGGGTTCACCGGCTCCCCGCGCGCCCTGGGCATGGACGAGCACAACCGCGAGGTGCTGTCCTACCTGCCGGGCGAGTGCGGGGAGTACCCGCTGGCCCCGCACTGGGTCACCGACGAGGCGCTGGTCACCGTGGCCACCATGCTGCGCATGTTCCACGACGCGCAGGCCGGTTTCCGTACGCCGCCGGGCGGGGTGTGGCGCTCGTTCGGGCCGCCCCCGCCGGACGCGGAGATCATCTGCCACCACGACGCCGCCCCGCACAACGTCATCTGGCGGCCGGACGGCACCCTCGCGATGATCGACTTCGACCTGGCGTCGCCCGGCTCGCGCATCTACGACGTGGCGTACGCCGCGTGGACCTGGGTGCCGATCTTCAGTGACCGGGACTCGATCACGCTCGGCTGGCACCGGCCGGACCGGCCCCGCCGGCTGCGCCTGTTCGCCGACGCGTACGGGCTGATCCCGCGCGACCGGCACCGCCTGGTGCGGACCATCCGCAAGCGCATCGTGGACCACGTCGAGGGCATCCGCCGCCTCGCCACCGCGGGGGAGCCCGCGTTCGTCCGGATCGTGCAGAAGGGCCACCTTCGGCGGCCGCTTCGCGACCTTCGGCTGATTGACTACGAGCGGTACACGCTGGAGCACGCACTGCGCTGAATCGCGCCATGAATGGTCTCCTCACGTGTGAACATTTCTTCACACGTACGAAACAGACCGTGACGTGCCGGAAACCGAGCAGCGTCATTGCGCGAAACAGGGGTTGGCAATGCTGCCCTCCAACCAGCACCGATGGCACTGCGGCGATCGGTCGGGGATGACACGAACGGCACTCCGCCGACACGGCGGAGCACCGCGGTCGCCCTCGGGGCTGGCTGGGAGGAACCCACTCACTTTAGGAGGGCAGCGTGCTGCTCGCTGAAGATCCGGTAGTGCTCAGCACCGGAAATACGGCCTGGATTCTCGCGTCGAGCGCCCTCGTGCTGCTGATGACGCCCGGTCTCGCACTGTTCTACGGTGGCATGACCAAGACCAAGAGCGTGCTCAACATGTTCATGATGAGCTTCTCCGCCATCGGTCTGGTCTCCATCCTGTGGCTGGTCTACGGCTTCTCCGTGGCGTTCGGCGACGACGTCAACGGGTTCTGGGGCAACGCGACCCAGTACCTCGGCTCCAACGTGCCGACCGACGCGCTCTGGGGCGCGCTCGACATCCCGGTGTACGTGTTCATCGCCTTCCAGATGATGTTCGCGGTCATCACCGTCGCGCTGATCAGCGGCGCGATCGCGGACCGGGCGAAGTTCGTCGGCTGGCTCGTGTTCGCGTTCGCCTGGGCCACCCTGGTCTACTTCCCGGTCGCGCACTGGGTGTGGGGCGGTGGCTGGATCGGTGCGAAGCTCGGCGCGCTCGACTTCGCCGGCGGCACCGCGGTGCACATCAACGCCGGTGCGGCCGCGCTCGCCCTGGCGATCGTCCTGGGCAAGCGGGTCGGCTGGCCCAAGGACAAGTTCAAGCCGCACAACGTCCCCATGGTGGCGCTGGGCGCGGGCCTGCTCTGGTTCGGCTGGTTCGGCTTCAACGCCGGTTCGGAGCTCGCCGCCGACGGCATCGCCGCGCTGGCCTTCATCAACACCCAGGTCGCCACGGCCGCCGCGCTCGTCGGCTGGCTGATCGTCGAGTGGATCCGTGACGGCAAGCCCACGCTGCTGGGTGCGTCCTCCGGCGCCATCGCCGGTCTGGTCGCGATCACCCCGGCCTGTGCCTTCATCACGCCGCTCGGCGCGGTCGGCCTGGGCATCGTCGCCGGTGTCGTCTGCGCGCTGGCGGTCAGCCTCAAGTACAAGCTCGGCTACGACGACTCGCTCGACGTGGTCGGCGTGCACCTGGTCGGCGGTCTGATCGGCTCGCTGGCGATCGGCCTCATCGGCACCGCCGCCGTCGGCGGCATCGCGGTCGACGGCCTGTTCTACGGCGGCGGCTTCACCCAGCTGGGCAAGCAGGCCATCGGCTCGTTCGCGGTGCTCGGGTACTCGTTCGTGGTGGCCCTGATCCTGGGCTTCCTGATCGACAAGACCATCGGGTTCCGGGTCTCCGCCGACGCCGAGCTCGAGGGCGTCGACGTGGTCGAGCACGCCGAGAGCGCGTACGACACCACGCCCTCCGGCGGCGGCAGCGGCGCCGGCGCCTTCGCCCTGGCCGGTATCGGCGCGGCGGGCAAGGCCCCCAAGGCCGAGGTGGAAGAGACGGCTCCGGTCACCGAAAAGGTCTCCGGCTAAGGTTCCCAGATGGAGGGGTTGAGCATGAAGCTGGTTACCGCCGTCATCAAGCCGTACCAGTTGGACGCGGTGAAGGAGGCCCTGCACGCCATGGGCGTCGCCGGGCTGACGGTCAGCGAGGTTCAGGGTTACGGCCGGCAGAAGGGCCACACCGAGGTGTACCGGGGTGCCGAGTACACGGTCGAGTTCCTGCCGAAGATCCGGATCGAGGTCGTCACGGACGAGCTGGACGTGGAGAAGGTCGTCGACTCCATCGTCACCGCCGCCCGCACCGGCAAGATCGGGGACGGAAAGGTCTGGGTCACCGAGGTATCCGAGGTGGTCCGGGTCCGCACCGGCGAGCGCGGACTCGACGCGCTCTGAGGTATCAGTCGTAACAACCTGAAAGAGGACCACATGGGCCCGGGGAACGTCGTAACTTCCGCATCGGAGGGCGCGGCGGGCCCCGGGCCCGACTACGCGCGGCTCGCCCAGCGCGACCAGGCCTCCATCGGCGCGGACGCCCGGCTCGCCCGCGCCGGGGTGCTCGACGGCTGGCTGCGGCGGCTGCTGCCGGACACCCCCGGCGTCGCCCTGGTGGCCGTCGGCGGGCTGGGCCGCCGCGAGTGCACCCCGCACGGCGACCTCGACCTGATCCTGGTGCACGCCGGGGTGCCGCGGGTCGACGAACTGGCCGCCTCGCTGTGGTACCCGATCTGGGACGCCCGGATGGGCCTGGACCACTCCACGCGTACCGTCGCCGAGTCGCTCGACGCGGCCCACGACGACGTCAAGGTCGCCCTAGGGCTGCTCGACGCCCGCCACATCGCCGGTGACCCGGCCCTGTCCGCCCAGCTCAGCCGCGCTGCGGTGGACCAGTGGCGGCGCACCGCCCGCCGCCAGCTGCTGCGGCTGCGCGAGCTGGTCGAGGAGCGCCACGCCGCCCACGGCGAGCTGGCGTACCTGCTCGAAGGAGACGTGAAGGAGGCCGCCGGCGGCCTGCGCGACGTCGGCGTGCTGCGCGGCATCGGCGTCGCCGGGGTCGCCGACGCGCTGCCGCCCCAGGTGCGCGCCGCCGCGACCCGGCTGCTCGACGTACGCGACGCGCTGCACGTCAGCATCGGCCGCCGCAACGACCGGCTGCGGGCCCAGGAGCGCCTGCAGGTCGCGGAGCTGCTCGGGCTCGCCGACGGCGACGCGCTGCTGCGCCGGATCGGGCTCGACGCGCGGGCCGTGTCCTGGTCGCTGACCGACGCCTGGCGCTCCGTGCAGCGCTGGACCGCCGCCGGAGCCCGCCACGGCGAACCGCGCCCCCGCGAGGCGGTGGCCGTACGCCGCCCGATCGCCCGCGACGTCGTCGCCGCCGACGGCGAGATCGTGCTCGCCCGCGCCGCCGTCGGCCCGCACCCCGACCCGTCGCTGTCGCTGCGCGTGGCCGCCGCCGCCGCCCAGCACCAGATGCCCATCGCCCGCGCCACCCTGGAATGGCTGGCCCGCTTCTGCCCGCCGCTGCCGACCCCGTGGCCCGCCTCGGCGCGCTCCGCACTGCTGACCCTGCTCGGCGCGGGCACCGGACTGGTCGCGGCCTGGGAGGCGTGCGACCGGTTCGGGCTGACCTCGACCTGGCTGCCGCAGTGGACCCGGCTGCGCGGCACCCCGCAGCACCACCCCGTACACCGCTTCACCCTCGACCGGCACCTGGTGCAGGCCGCCGCGAACGCCGCCACCTGGTCGCGCGAGGTCGCCCGGCCCGACCTGCTGGTGCTCGGCGCGCTGCTGCACGACGTCGGCAAGGGCCTGCCCGGCGACCACAGCGAGGTCGGCGCGGAGCTGGCCCGCGAGATCGCCACCGCGATCGGGCTGCCGACCGCCGACGTGGACACGATCGCCGCGCTGGTGCGATACCACCTGGTGCTGCCCGACACCGCGACCCGCCGCGACCTCGACGACCCCGCGACGATCAACTACGTCGCCAAGCTCGTCGGGGACACCGGCACCCTGGACCTGCTGCAGATGCTCGCCCGCTCCGACGCCCAGGCCACCGGCCCGGCCGCCTGGTCGGGCTGGAAGTCGAAGCTCATCGACGACCTGTGCGCGCGGGTACGCAAGGTGCTCGGCGGCGGGCAGCTGCCCGAGCCGACCCCACCCGACCCGGCGCTGCTGGCCGGGCCGCTGCCCGTGGTGCAGGTCGCCGACGACTGGGTGGCGCTGGCCGCGCACGACCGCGTCGGGCTGCTCGCCGCGGTTGCGGGTTGCCTGGCCACGCACAAGCTGGAGATCGTCGCCGCGGGCACCTCAACGATCGGCGAGCGGGCCATCATCGAGTGCGCGGTGAACAACCGCTACGGCGCACCACCGGACCGGGAACTGCTGGCCGCGGACCTGCGCCGGGTCGGGCTGGACCAGCTGCCGCTGCCCCGCCGCCTGGGCGGCGCGGGCGGCCGTAAGCCGGTCACCGGAGCCGAGCCGCGGGTGATCTGGGGCGAGGCCACCGGCGCGACCCTGCTCGAACTGCGCGCCACGGACTCGCCCGGCCTGCTCTACCGGGTCACCTCGGCACTGGCCGCACTCGGCGTCGACGTGCGCACCGCCCGCGTCTCCACCCTCGGCGCCGACGTCGTCGACGCCTTCTACCTCGTCGGCGACGTCGACCGCGACGCCGCCGAAGCCGCCGTCCTCGCCGCCGCCTGACCCGGCCCGGCCGACCTGGTCGGGCTTCGCGGTCAACCCGCGTCAGTCGCGAAGATCGCCGTTTGCGGTCAAAACCTGGAGTCCAACCGCAGGTTTTGACCGCAAACGGCGATCTTGGGCAGCGGGGCCGCGGGTGGTGGGCGGGGCGGTTCGGGGGGCTGGGCAGGTGGGTATGGGGCGACCGGGCGGCAGTGGGATCGGGCCGTGAGGGCAGCGGCTACCCTTACCAGGGCTGCCTGTGGCCGCTCATTCTGACGAACTCGACCCATTGGGGATGTTGCGCTGTGTTTGACACCCTGAGCGACCGGCTCTCCGGCATCTTCTCCAAGCTGCGGAGCAAGGGCCGGCTCACCGACGCCGACGTGGACGCCACCGCCCGGGAGATCCGGCTGGCGCTGCTGGAGGCGGATGTCGCCCTGCCGGTGGTGAAGGCCTTCATCTTCCGGCTCAAGGAGCGGGCGCGCGGCGCGCAGGTCTCGCAGGCGCTCAACCCCGCCCAGCAGATCATCAAGATCGTGCACGAGGAGCTGGTCGCGGTCCTCGGTGGGGAGGCGCGGCGGCTCCAGTTCGCCAAGCAGCCGCCCACCGTGATCATGCTGGCCGGTCTGCAGGGTTCCGGTAAGACCACGCTCGCGGGCAAGCTCGCCCGCTGGCTCAAGGCCCAGGGCAACCAGCCGCTGCTGGTCGCCTGCGACCTCCAGCGCCCGAACGCCGTCAATCAGCTGCAGGTGCTCGGCCAGCGCGCGGGCGTCGAGGTGTACGCGCCGGAGCCCGGCAACGGCACCGGCGACCCCGTACAGGTCGCCAAGGACTCGATCGAGCACGCCCGCCGCCACATGCGCGACATCGTGATCGTCGACACCGCCGGTCGTCTCGGCATCGACACCGAGATGATGGCGCAGGCCGCCGCGATCCGTGACGCGGTCAACCCGGACGAGGTCATCTTCGTCATCGACGCGATGGTCGGCCAGGACGCGGTGGCGACCGCGGAGGCGTTCCGCGACGGCGTGGGCATCACCGGCGTCGTGCTCTCCAAGCTCGACGGCGACGCCCGCGGTGGTGCCGCGCTGTCCGTGCGGGAGGTCACCGGCCAGCCGATCCTGTTCGCGTCCACCGGCGAGAAGCTGGAGGACTTCGACGTCTTCCACCCCGACCGGATGGCCAGCCGCATCCTGGGCATGGGCGACGTGCTGACCCTCATCGAGCAGGCCGAGCAGGCCTTCGACGAGGATCAGAAGGAGAAGATGGCGGCGAAGCTGCTCGGGGGCGAGCAGTTCACGCTGGAGGACTTCCTGGACCAGCTCATCGCCGTACGCCGGATGGGTCCGATCGCGAACCTGCTGGGCATGATGCCGGGCATGGGCCAGATGAAGGACCAGCTGGCCGAGCTGGACGACAGCCACTTCGACAAGGTCACCGCGATCATCCGCTCGATGACGCCGGGCGAGCGGACCACGCCGAAGATCCTCAACGGCTCGCGCCGGGCCCGTATCGCCCGCGGTTCCGGGGTCACCGTCACCGACGTGAACCAGCTGCTCAACCGCTTCGAGCAGGCGCAGAAGATGATGAAGCAGATGGGCGGCATGATGGGCCTGCCCGGCGGCGGCCGCCGCAAGGCGACCAAGTCGCCCAAGAACAAGCGCAAGGGCACCAAGAGCGGCGGCGGTCCGCGCGGCGGTTTCCCGGCCGGTCTGCCCGGCATGGGCGGCGGCATGCCGCAGCTGCCCCCGGGCATGGACCCGGCGGCGCTGGAGCAGCAGATGGGGATGGGCGGCGGCAGCCCGTTCAAGGCGCCGAAGCTCGACTTCGGCAAGCTGATGAAGGGCGACGACAAGGACAAGGACAAATAGGTCCGGTCCGTCCCGCACTTTTTTCGAAGATCGCCACCTCAGGGTCCGCTACCGGTCACCCCCCGACGCCGGGCCTGAGGTGGCGATCTTCGTCTGCATGGGATCGATGCATGCAGTCGGGGAGGCGCCGGCACAGTTGCTGACTGCCATCACTCAGCTGTGCCGACGCCCCGCGCCTGGATCCATTATCGAACACATGTTCGAACAAGGCAAGCGAACCTGCTCGATCGACGCCGACCCCTCCCCGTTCGGGTGACGCGGGAGCGATCGGGCGGTGCGCGTCCACGATGTGGCGGCGATGGCGATGGCGCACACCATGGACGGCAGTGATCAAGTGTGTGGCACAGTGCCTACATGGCGACGGCACTGCATGTGCGGGGCGTGGTACTCCCCGACGACGAGGTCCGTGATCTGTGGCTGGTCGGCGACCGGGTGACCCGCACCCCGGTGCCGGGGGCGCAGACGGTCGCCGACGGCGGCTACGTGCTGCCCGGCCTGGTGGACGCCCACTGCCACATCGGCATCGCGCCTGGCGGGACCCCGGTGACCAGCCTGGAGCAGGCCCGGGAGCTGGCCTTCATGGACCGTGACGCCGGAGTGCTGGCGATCCGGGACGCGGGCTCGCCGTTCCCGTACGCCCAGCTGGACGACGACCACGACGTGCCGCGACTGGCCCGCGCGGGCCGGCACGTCGCCCCGCCGCGCCGGTATCTGCCCGAGATCGGGGTCGAGGTGCCCGCGGACCAGGTCGCGGCAGAGGTGACCCGGCAGGCGGCGGCGGGCACGGGCTGGGTGAAGCTGGTCGGCGACTGGATCGACCGCGATCGCGGCGACCTCGCGCCCGCCTGGGACGAGGCCACGCTCACCGCGGCGGTCGGGGCGGCGCACGCGGCCGGAGCGCGGATCACCGCGCACTGCTTCGAGGAGTCGAGCGTCGCGACGCTGGTCCGCGCGGGCATCGACTGCGTCGAGCACGGCACCGGGCTGTCCACCGACCTGCTGGACGAGATGGCACGCCGGGGGACCGCCCTGGTGCCCACGATGATCAACATCGACACGTTCGGGCACATCGCGGAGCGGGCCGAGGCGAAGTTCCCCGGATACGCCAAGCACATGCGCGCGCTGCGGGACCGGTTCCCGGCCGTGGTGTCGGCGGCGCACGAGGCCGGGGTGCCGATCTACGTCGGCTCCGACGCGGGCGGCGGCATCGCGCACGGCCTGGCCGCGCAGGAGATGCTGCGCCTGCACGCGGCCGGGATGTCCGCGTCCGACGTGCTGGCGGCCGGTTCCTGGGGCGCCCGCGACTGGCTCGGCTTCCCCGGCCTCACCGAAGGCGGCCTGGCCGACCTGACCGTCTACACCGAGGACCCGCGCCGCGACCTGCGTACCCTGCTCCGCCCACAGCGCATCGTGCTGCGCGGCCGGGTCGTCCGCTGACCCGACCGCGGCGCGGGACACGGGCGGGCTGCGGGGAGCGGGCCCGGCGCGGGTCAGTAGGATGACCCGCTATGGCGCGTGTGCTCACTCCCCGGGCGGAAGACTTTCCCCGCTGGTATCAGGACCTGATCTCCAAGGCTCAGCTGGCCGACAACGGCCCGGTCCGGGGCACGATGGTCATCCGGCCGACGGCGTACTCCATCTGGGAGCGCATGCAGGCCGACATGGACGCCCGGATCAAGGCGGCGGGCGCGGAGAACGCGTACTTCCCGCTGTTCATCCCTGAGAGCTACCTCAAGCGCGAGGCCGAGCACGTCGAAGGCTTCTCGCCCGAGCTCGCGGTCGTCACCCACGGCGGCGGCAAGCAGCTGGCCGAGCCGGTCGTGGTGCGCCCGACCAGCGAGACCGTCATCGGCGAGTTCATGGCCAAGTGGGTCGACTCCTACCGTGACCTGCCGCTGCTGCTCAACCAGTGGGCCAACGTGGTCCGCTGGGAGATGCGCCCGCGGATCTTCCTGCGCACGTCGGAGTTCCTGTGGCAGGAGGGGCACACCGCCCACGCCACCGAGGCCGACGCCAAGGCATACACCCTGAAGATCCACCACGAGGTGTACGAGCGCCACATGCGTGAGCTGCTCGCCATCCCGGTCGTGCTGGGCCGCAAGACCAACCGTGAACGCTTCGCGGGCGCCACCAGCACGTACACGCTGGAGGCCATGATGGGCGACGGCAAGGCGCTGCAGATGGGCACCTCACACGAGCTCGGCCAGAACTTCGCCAAGGCCTTCGACGTGGCCTACTCGTCGCAGGCGGGCACCCGCGAGCACGCCTGGACGACCTCCTGGGGCACCTCGACCCGCATGCTCGGCGGCCTGATCATGTGCCACGGCGACGACAGCGGCATGCGGGTCCCGCCCGCGCTCGCGCCGATCCAGGCGCTGGTGACCGTGGTCAAGGAGACCGACGGCTCGATCACCGCCGCGGCTCGCGCGCTGGTCGACGACCTGGCCGCGGCCGGGGTCCGGGTCAAGCTCGACGACCGGGTCGACACCCCGTTCGGCCGCCGCGCCGTCGACGCGGAGCTGAAGGGCTACCCGATCCGGGTCGAGGTCGGCCCGCGCGACCTGGCCGAGGGCCGCGTCGTGCTGGTGCGCCGCATCGACGGCTCGAAGACCCCGCTGCAGCTCGGCGAGACGGTCGGCGCGGTCACCGCCGCGCTGGAGGCCGACCAGAAGGCGCTGTACGACGAGGCGCTGGCGCGTCGCGAAGCCAACACCGTCGAGGTGTCCACGCTGGACGAGGCCATGGAGGCGGCGGGCACCGGCTGGGCACGCGTGCCGTGGTCGGCGGTCGGCGTCGACGGCGAGGCGAAGGCCAACGAGCGCGCGATCACGGTGCGCTGCCTGTTCCGGGCCGACGGCTCGGTCCCGGCCTCCCAGGACGAGCCCGACCTGACCGCGATCCTGGCCCGCTCGTACTGATCCGAACGACACGAGAGCGGCCCCCGTCAGGCTCGGGGGCCGCTCTCGTCATGTCACGCGACCGGTTGCTCCGGCAGGCGCGACAGGATCACCTCGAGCTTGTCCTTGATCAGCGTCACGTCGGTCTTCAGGCCCGCGACGTCGGTCTTCAGGCCGGCGACGTCGTCGTCCAGTGCCGAGAAGCGGGTGTTCATCTCGGCGCGGGTGTCGTCGAGATCGCGCCGCAGCCCCGTGAGGTCGGACCGGTGCTGCTGGTGGTAGACGGTGTGTCGTTCCAGCATCGCCGTGTGCTTGTGCTGGATCGCGGCGATCTCGCCGACCTGCACGATGACCACGGTGGCATCCTCGTCGATCTTGGGGATGCGCCTGTGCTCGGCGTGCTGGTGCTGTTCGATGGGAATCGACATTCCCATTCCTCCTGAGTGTGGAGAACGGACAGGACTCAGGCATGTGGCAGGCTCGTCGATCCGGCCCGGTCGCCCGGACGAGTGCCACCCATCCCGCTCCTGTGTGAGCGGGCCGGGACAGGCCGCTGCTGTGCATCGCGGCAGGGTCGACTCTAGTGTCGTACGACTTGGTCAATCAAGTTCTTCGCTAGGGTTGGCACATGCGCTTCGAACCCGGACGGGTGATCCTGCACCGCCACTTCCACGGCCACCGGATCGGCCTGCTCAAGACCGCCGTGGTCGCCGCCGACGACGAGCAGGGCCTGCTGCTGTGGGTGCCGCGCGGCGCGCCGATGCTGGACCGGCTGGCCGTTGACCGGCGCGGCCTGCGGGCCATGCCGTTCTCGGAGTGGATCGAGACGGAGACGAAGCTCTGGGAGGTCACCTGGTCGGGCCCGAGCCTGCTCAAGTGGCTGCCGCGCGGTGAGGACCACTCGGTGTGGTTCTTCCGCGACGAGGACGGCCGCTTCACGAAGTGGTACGTCAACCTGGAGGAGTCCGGACAGCGGTGGGACGACGGCCACGTCGCGGGCGTCGACATCGTGGACCAGGACCTCGACATCGTGGTCACCCCCGACCGGTCCTGGCGCTGGAAGGACGAGGAGGAGTTCACCGAGCGCCTGGCGTACCCGCAGCACTACTGGGTGGCCGACGGCGACGGGGTGCGGGCCGAGGGCGAGCGCGTGGTCAAGCTGATCGAGGCGGGCGCGTTTCCGTTCGACGGCACCTGGTGTGACTTCCAGCCTGACCCGTCCTGGTCGGTGCCCGCCGAGGTCCCCGGGGGCTGGGACCGCCCCCGCACCCACCCCGCCTGACGGCTCCGCCGCCACCCGATCGGCTCTTCTCGCCGCCCGCGACGCCTCACGGCCCATGATCGCTGTTTCCGGTCAACATCCGCAGTTGGACCGCGCATGCTGACCGGAAACGGCGATCATGCTCACGGTGAGACGGCGCGACAGGGCTGTGCGGTCACGGGCGGGTCGGTAGGGCCGCCCGGATCCGGGCCGACGGGGTGCGGCTCGTCGAGATCGCCGAGGCGGGGCGGTTCCCGTTCGACGGGACCTGGTGTGATTTCCGTCCCGATCCCGCCTGGCCGGTGCCGCGGCGCACAGCGGGTGGGGACCGCCCGCGTGCGATCCGTCCGGTTCCGTCTGGCAGAATGACTAGCTGATATTCGGTGCGTTTCCGGCTGCCCTCTAACTTCCGGGGCGCGGCGATGTCTCGAGCAACGGAGCCCGGCAACCCCACGCAGGGCGATGGCGCTCACCTCAATCCCACAGGAGTGTAAAACCGTGGCCGTTCGTATCCGGCTTCTGCGGATGGGCAAGATCCGCAACCCGCAGTACCGCATCGTCATCGCCGACTCGCGTACCAAGCGCGACGGCAAGGCGATCGAGTACGTCGGTATCTACCAGCCGAAGGAAGACCCTTCGGTCATCGAGGTCAAGTCGGACCGGGTGCAGCACTGGCTGTCGGTCGGCGCGCAGCCGAGCGAGTCCGTGATCGCCATCCTGTCCAAGACCGGCGACTGGCAGAAGTTCAAGGGCCTGCCGGCCCCGCCGCCGCTGCTGGTGGCCGCGCCGAAGGCCGACCGTAAGGCGACCTACGAGGCCGCCGCCCAGGCTGCCGCAGGTCTCGAGCCCGCCAAGGCCGCCCCGGCCAAGAAGGCCCCCAAGGCCGAGAAGGCTGCCGAGCCGGTAGCCGAGGCCAAGGCTGAGGAGCAGACTGTTGCGGCCGGCGACGACCAGCAGAACTGACGCGGCGCTCCGGCCCGCGCTGGAGCACCTCGTCAAGGGCATCGTGGACCACCCGGACGACGTCCGGGTGCGCATGGTCGACAACCGTCGCGGGCCGCGGCTGGAGGTCCGGGTTCACCCCGAGGACCTCGGCACGGTCATCGGCCGTGGTGGTCGTACCGCACGGGCCCTGCGCCAGGTGGTCGGCTCGGTCGGCGGCAAGGGCATCCGTGTCGACATCGTCGACGCGTTCTGACGGCGGATCAGCAGTCACATGCTTCTGATCGTCGGACATGTCATGCGCGCGCACGGCATCCGGGGCGAGGTCCTGGTGCATCCGCGCACTGACGAGCCCGCGTTGCGCTTCGCGGTGGGCTCGACGCTGGTCGTCGAGCCCGCCGTGGCGGGACTGCCGGGCACACTCACGGTGGAGGAGGCGCGCCCGCACTCGGGCGAGCTCATCGTCACCTTCGCGGAGATCGCGGACCGCAACACGGCCGAGCTGGCCAAGAGCGCGGTCCTCAACGTCGACTCCGAGCACGTTCCCGCTCCGGAGGACCCGGACGAGTTCCTGGACCACCACCTGGTCGGGCTCGACGTGGTCACCGTCGGGGGCGAGCCGCTGGGCAAGGTCGTCCGCATCGACCACGCGCCCGCGTCGGATCTGCTGGTCGTACGCATGCCCGACGGCCGTACCGGTCTCATCCCGTTCGTCAGCGCCATCGTGCCCGAGGTGGACGTGCCCGGGGGCCGGATCGTCGTCGACCCGCCCGGCGGGCTGTTCGACCTGTGACGGCCATGCGCGTCGACGTCGTCAGCATCTTCCCCGAGTACTTCGCCCCGCTGGAGCTGTCGCTCATCGGCAAGGCGCGCACCACCGGGGTGCTCGACCTGCACCTGCACGACCTGCGCGGGTGGACGCACGACGTGCACCGCACCGTCGACGACACCCCGTACGGCGGGGGGCCGGGCATGGTGATGCGGCCCGAGCCGTGGGGGCAGGCCCTCGACGAGCTGGTGCCGGAGGGCGCCGCGGCGCGGCTGGTCGTCCCGTCGCCCGCGGGCGCCCCGTTCACCCAGGCCACCGCGTACGAGCTGGCGGCCGCGCAGCACCTGGTCTTCGCGTGCGGCCGGTATGAGGGCATCGACCAGCGGGTGCTGGACCACGCCGCGGAGCGGATGCCGGTCAGCGAGGTGTCGCTGGGTGACTATGTGCTGTTCGGCGGCGAGGTCGCGGTGCTGGTGATGCTGGAGGCGATCACCCGGCTGATCCCGGGCGTGCTCGGCAACGCCGACTCGCTGGCCGACGAGTCGCACGCGCACGGGCTGCTGGAGACGCCGGTCTACACCAAGCCGCAGTCGTGGCGCGGGCACGACGTGCCCGACATCCTGCGCTCGGGCGACCACGGCAAGATCGCCCGCTGGCGGCGTGACCAGGCGCTGCTGCGTACCGCCACCCGGCGGCCCGACCTGCTGGCGGCGCTGGACCCGGCCGCGCTGGACAAGCGTGACCTCGCGCTACTCGACGGGGCTGGATTTCCGGCCCGCCGGGTCGATGTGGCAGAGTAGAGGGGTTGCCGTCCGCGGACGGTGACGTATGCCGTCTGTCGCGCACGCCGTGCACGACGACGAGGACTCCAGCCGACCGCCGCCCCGTGCGGCACGAGCCTGGGTCAGTATCGCCCACACGCGTATCGGCAGCCGATGCGCTGAGATTCAAGGATGCAGCGATGCAAACGCTGGACGTACTTGACGCCGCCTCCCTGCGGACCGACCTTCCCCTGTTCCGGGCTGGTGACACCGTCAAGGTGCACGCCCGGGTCGTCGAGGGCAACCGGTCCCGTGTGCAGGTCTTCCAGGGCGTCGTGATCCGCCGCCAGGGCTCGGGCCTGCGCGAGACCTTCACGGTCCGCAAGCTGAGCTTCGGCGTGGGTGTCGAGCGCACCTACCCGCTCCACGGGCCCGCCATCGACCGGGTCGAGGTCGTGACCCGCGGTGACGTGCGCCGTGCCAAGCTCTACTTCCTGCGCGACCTGCGCGGCAAGAAGGCGAAGATCAAGGAGCTGCGCGAGGCCAAGGTCTCCTGAGACCACGGCATCGACGATCACGGGCGGTGACCCCCTGCGGGGTCGCCGCCCGTTTCGCGTACCCGATGGTTTGTCAAGGCTGTGTTTCACTGGCCGATCGGGACTCCCGAAAAGTTCTCTCTTCTTCTAGGCTTGCGGCCGACATCACGTAGTGGCGAACTTCACGAGCGGCGGCAGCTGTGGCACTCCTCCCCACCGACAGGCCATCCCACGACGACGGCATCACGGGCGAGCAGTGGAAGAAGCGCCGCCGCCGCAGCCGTCGCGGGCGCAAGGGCATGCCGCTGTGGCAGGAACTTCCGCTGCTGCTGGTGGTGGCGTTCTGCCTGGCGGTGCTCATCCGCACCTTCCTGATGCAGGCGTTCTACATCCCGTCCGGTTCGATGGAGGACACCCTGCTGGTCGGCGACCGCGTGCTGGTCAACAAGGTGGTGTACGAGTTCCGCGACCCCGCGCGCGGTGAGGTCATCGTCTTCAAGGGCCCTGACAACTGGGCCCCGGAGAACGGCCTCGACCCCGACGCCGGTTTCTTCTCCAAGCTCGGCCGGACGGTCGGCGACCTGGTCGGCATCAGCCAGCCCGGGGAGAAGGACTTCATCAAGCGGGTCGTCGGGCTGCCCGGCGACCGGGTGTCCTGTTGCGACGTCGACGGCCGGATCTACGTCAACGGCGTCCCCATCGACGAGCCGTACGTGATCCGCAACTCCCCGCGCGGCGACAAGGGCGACAAGACCTGCAACACCCGCGACTTCGACGAGGTCATCGTCGATCCCGGCATGCTGTTCGTGATGGGCGACCACCGTCTGGTGTCACAGGACTCGCGCTGCCAGGGTCAGGTGCCGATCGACGACGTCATCGGCAAGGCGATGGTCGTCGCGCTGCCGTTGAGCCGCTGGGACTCGGTGGCCCACCAGGAGGTCTTCGACAAGGTGCCCGACGCGAATCTGACAGCGGGCGCCGCCGGGCCCGGCCCCGGCGCGTCGGTGTCGCTGGCACTGCCGCTGCTGCTCGGGGCGGTCGTGGTACGCCGCAGGCTTACACGCGACAGGGCAACACAGCTTCGGTGATCGTCGTTTTCAGTTTCGCCGCGTAGGCTCCCTGCGTGATTGACGAGCAGACCAAAAGCAGCAAGGGATCGTTCTGGCGCGAGCTGCCGATCCTGCTGGGTGTGGCCATCATCGTGGCATTCCTGGTGCGGCAGTTCGTGGTGCAGACGTTCTTCATCCCCTCGGGGTCCATGGAGCACACGCTGGACCTCGACGACCGGGTGCTGGTCAACAAGCTCGTCTATGACTTCCGCACGCCGGAACGCGGCGAGATCATCGTCTTCGTGTCACCCGAAAGCTGGCGGAACACCCCCGAGCACGAGGATTACATCAAACGGGTGATCGGTGTGCCCGGCGACCGCGTCGTGTGCTGCGACCCGCAGGGCCGCATCCAGATCAACGGCCACCCGCTCGACGAGCCGTACGTCTACCCGGGCAACAAGATGGCGCCCGAGGAGTTCGACGTCACCATTCCCGAGGGCCGGTTGTGGGTGATGGGCGACCATCGCGAGGCCTCGGGCGACTCGCTGGCCAACTACAACAACCACGGCCAGAACATCGAGGAGGCCACCATTCCGCTGGACTCCGTGATCGGGCGGGCCTTCGTGCTGTTCTGGCCGTTCAGCCGTACGACGTGGCTGACGGTGCCGGAGACGTTCGAGGGCGTGCCGGAGCCGCCGTCCGGAGGCTGACGGTCCGGAGGCTGACACAGGGTGGAGCGGGGGTCACCGGGCGCGCGTGGGACGCGTAGGCTCCGCGCATGATCGACGACGAGAAGAAGCCGCGCGGCGGCCGGGGATCCTTCTGGAAAGAACTGCCGGTCCTGCTGGTGGTGGCCCTCGTCGTCGCCCTGCTGGTGCGGCAGTTCGTGGTGCAGACGTTCTACATCCCGACCGGCTCGATGGAGCAGACGCTGCTCATCGACAACCGGGTGCTGGTCAACAAGCTCGCCTACGAGTTCGGCGAGCCGGAGCGGGGCCAGATCATCGTCTTCGAGGCCCCGGAGACCTGGCGCAGCTCCACCGAGCAGGAGGACTTCATCAAGCGGGTCATCGGCCAGCCCGGTGACCACGTGGTCTGCTGCGACGCGCAGGGCCGGATCACCGTCAACGGCCAGCCGCTGGACGAGCCGTACGTGTATCCGGGCAACAAGGCGGCCCCGTCGCCGTTCGACATCACGGTGCCCGCGGGGCGGGTCTGGGTGATGGGCGACCACCGCGAGGCGTCGGCGGACTCGCTGGCCAACTACAACGGCCACAACCAGGACATCATGCAGGCCACGATCCCGCTGGACGCGCTCGTCGGGCGGGCCTTCGTGCTGTTCTGGCCGTTCGGCAGGGCCACCTGGCTGACCGTGCCGGAGACCTTCGACGCCGTGCCGGATCCGTCACCCGGCAAGTGAGGCGGCCGCGCCCGGAGTGCGCCGGGCCGGGCGTACGAATTAGGCTGCATGACATGCAGGTGGAGCGCCGGGCGAGGCGGGCCGGACGGGTGCTGTTGGTGAACGCGTCCGACCGGGTGCTGCTGTTCCGTGGCAGCGACCCCACGGCCCCCGACGTGAACTACTGGTTCACCCCCGGCGGTGGCCTGGACGACGGCGAGACGACCGCGCAGGCGGCGGCCCGTGAGCTGTACGAGGAGACCGGCCTGGCCGTGCCCGTCGAGAAGCTGGGGCCCGCGGTGCACTCGGAGGTCGCGCTGTTCTCGTTCGACGGCGTCGCCTACCGGCAGGAACAGGACTTCTATCTGGTACGGGTGCCGCAGTGGCGCGTGGACACCGGCGGCTTCGACGAGGTCGAGCGCCGGTGGGTGCACGCCCACGACTGGTGGAGCGTGCCGGAACTGCGCGAGACCGGCGAGATGATCTACCCGGCCGATCTGGTCGCGGTGCTGACCGGGGCGGGGGTCGGCCCGTGCTGAGCCCGTCGCGCCCGGTGCTGCGTACCGAAGGCGGCGTCTACGCCCTGGAGCGTGCGCTGCAGCGCCGCGGGTTCGCGGTGGTGGCCGGAGCCGACGAGGCGGGCCGTGGCGCCTGTGCGGGGCCTCTGGTGGCCGCGGCGGTGGTGCTGCCCGATACGAAGCGGGCCGAGATCGAGGGACTGACCGACTCGAAGCTGCTCACCGCGGCGTCGCGGGACCGGTTCTACGACATCGTCATGGCGACCGCGCTCGCGCACGCCGTGGTCGTCATCGGGCCCGACGAGATCGACGCGCGTGGCCTGCACGTGTGCAACGTGGCGGCGATGCGGCGCGCGCTGGCGGCGCTGACCACGCGCCCGGCGTACGTGCTGACCGACGGCTTCCCGGTCGACGGGCTCGGTGTGCCGAACCTCGCCGTGTGGAAGGGCGACCAGGTCGCGGCGTGTGTAGCGGCGGCCAGCGTGCTGGCGAAGGTGTCGCGCGACCGGATCATGACACAGCTCGATATGGTGTATCCGCAGTACGGCTTCGCGCTGCACAAGGGTTACAGCACCGCCGAGCACCAGGCGGCGCTGGAGGAGCACGGGCCGAGCCCCGTGCACCGGCGCTCGTACCAGAACGTGGCACGGGCGGAGCGGGTGCGCGGCGCGGCCGAGCTGACGGCGCCGACCGGCCTCCGTGGCTAAACGCGCGCCGCTGGGCGCGGCGCGGTACGGTTCATCGGCAGGATGTGGGCCGCAGGAGGGCGAACGATGAGCGCAGAGGATCTCGAGAAGTACGAGACCGACATGGAGCTGCAGCTCTACCGGGAGTATCGCGACATCGTGCGCCAATTCTCCTACGTGGTGGAGACGGAGCGGCGGTTCTACCTGGCCAACCAGGTGGACCTGCACGTGCGCAACTCTGACGGAGAGGTCTACTTCGAGGTCGAGATGCACGATGCCTGGGTATGGGACATGTATCGTCCTGCCCGGTTCGTGAAGAACGTCCGGGTAATGACCTTCAAGGACGTGAACGTCGAGGAGCTCGAGAAGCCCGACATCTCGCTGCCCACCGAAGGCGGATTCTGAGCATCCGGTCCTAGCACACCGGGCGCGTGATCGGGCGGTTGTCCCCAACCGCCCGGTTGTCCACAGGCGCGCCCGGCAGGCCCTCGTGAGCAGGCTCTACGGTCGGGCACGCTGCCGCGATGAGGACCCTGGCGCCCGTGGCGGCGCTTCTATCGATCATCGCCGTGTCCGCGCCGGTTCCTGATCCGCGTGCCACCACGACACAGGTGTCGGCGGTGCGTTACGTCGGCTCGGTGCCTGCTGGGGCACCGGTGTCGGGCGGGTGGCGGTGGCCGCTGGCGGGATCGCCGCGCCTGGTGCGGAGGTTCGATCCGCCCCCGCAGCCCTGGCTACCCGGCCATCGGGGCGTCGACCTGGCCGGGGCGGTGGAGTCGCCGGTGCTGGCCGCAGGTAGCGGAACCGTCGTCTACGCCGGAATGCTCGCCGGGCGGGGCGTCGTCAGCGTGGATCATCCGGGCGGTCTGCGCACCACCTACGAGCCCGTCACGCCGCTGGTCAAGGCCGGTGACACCGTCGCCGGAGGTACGCCGCTCGGCACGCTGTCCGCCGGGCATCCCGGCTGCCCTGCCACCGCCTGCCTGCACTGGGGCCTGCGGCGCGGCGCGATCTACCTCGACCCACTGGCCGTACTCGGCCTGGGCCGAGTCCGACTCCTACCCGGCGGCACTTCGACCCGCTGACCACGACCGCCCTCACGGCTCAACCGGCTGAAGATCGCTGTTTGAGGTCAAAACCTATGTTCTGGCCGCAGGTTCTGCCCTCAACCAGCGATCTTCAGCCGCCGTGTAGTAGGCGGGGGAGGTTTTCGGCGAGGCGGTCGTAGTCGGCGGGGTGGTTGTAGATCTGGGCGCTGATGCGGATGAAGGCCTGGTCGCGCCACCACATCACGTTGGGTTCGACGCCGAGTTCGACGCTGATCCGGGTGCGCAGCCTCGCCGTGTCGGTGACGTCGCGGGCAGCCCCGGCGGGCAGCGGCAGCAGGCGCATCGGCACCTCGGGGCCCGGATCGGGCAGCGCGTCCGGGTCCAGCCCCAGGGACTGGCCGATGATCCGCTGGCCGTACGCGGCGAGGGCGACGTTGTGGCGCTGGATAGCCTCGAAGCCGAAGCGGCCGAACATGTCGAGCCCGGCGGGTACGGCCAGCCAGGGGCTGTGGTCGAGGGTGCCCTGCTGCTCCAAAAACAGCGGGAAGCCGTCGGGCTGGGAGTGCGACACGACCAGCGGCACCATCCGGTCCCGCCAGTGCGGGGCGACCTGCAGCAGCGCCGCTCCCGGCGGGGCGAACGCCCACTTGTGCATGTTGCCCACCCAGAAGTCGGCCTCCAGACCGGCCACCGGACGGTCCAGCATGCCGGGCGCGTGCGCGCCATCGACCAGCAGCGGCACGCCCCGCTCGCGCAGCGCCGTGGCGAGCGCGTGCACGGGGTGGCGCTGCGCGGTGGCCGAGGACACCTGGTCGACGATCACCAGCCGGGTGCGCGGGCCGACCCGGTCGAGCACCGCGGTGACGGTGTCGGCTTCGGACGCGCCGAGCTCGACCGCCGCCGTCACGACGCGTACGCCGCGCCGCCGGTGCAGGTCGTCGACGGCCAGCTCGACGGCGTGGTAGCCGTGGTCGGTGACCACGATCTCGTCGCCCGCCCCTGCCGCCACCGCCGCCAGCGCCAGCGACGTGCCTGTGGTGGCGTTGGCGACGAACGCGCTGCCGGCCGGGTCCGCCCCGCAGAACGCCGCCGCGGCGTCACGAGCCCGTGCCACCCGGTCCCACAGGCCCGCGGTGACGAACCGGGTCGGATTGGCGTCGTGCTCGTCGATCAGCCGCTGCCGGGCCTCGCGCACCGGCACCGGCACCGCGCCGAACGAGCCGTGGTTGAGGTGCGCGACGGCCGGGTCGAGCGCGAACAGTTCGCGGGCGCCGTCCAGCGGGGCGGGTGGAACACCGGTCATGTACCCGGAGTCTAGGGCTTCCGGCCGGTCGGCAGGGGCCGGGCGAACCCGCCGCCGTGCTCACGCAGGTGCCCCCGCAGCGCCAGCGACGGCAGGATCGCCAGCGCCACGCGCAGCGACACCCCGGCGTCGATCGCGATCTGCTCCGCGTACGCCCCGCCGCGCCGTGGCACGGCGTCCACGAGCTGCCGCTCCACCGGGTCGAGGGCGTCGAGCGGCCGGTCCGCGCCGCGGGGCACCGGGGCCAGCTCGCCGATGCCGCCGACCTCCTCCAGCACCTGTGCCACGGTGGTGACCGGCCGTACCAGCTCGTGCGGTTCACGGCGTAGTTCCTCGTGGCAGCCGACGGACATCTCCGAGCTGATCGGGCCGGGCACCGCCATCGCGGCCCTGCGCAGCTGGCGGGCCCGGCGCAGGGTCTGCCGGGCCCCGCTGCGCGCCCCCGCCTCCACCAGCACCGTGCCCCGCGACAGCGCCGCGATGACCCGGTTACGGACGAGGAAGCGCACCTTGAACGGTGCGGTCCCCGGTGGCCATTCGCTGATCAGCAGGCCCTCCTCGGCGATCTGGTCGAACAGGGCGGTGTTGCTCAGCGGATACGGCCGGTCGACGCCGCAGGCCAGCACCGCGACGGTCACACCGCCGGCGGCGAGCGCGGCCCGGTGCGCGAACGCGTCGATGCCGTACGCGCCGCCGGACACCACCGACCAGCCCTGGTCGGCCAGCCCGTAGCCCAGTTCGGTCGCCGCGTGCGCGCCGTAGCCGGTGTTGGCCCGCGCGCCGACCATGGCCACGGACCGCTCGACGGCGTCGTCGAGCCGGTGCGGGCCGCGCAGCCACAGACACTGCGGCGGGTACGTGTCCCGGTCGATCGTGTGCGGGCCGTCGACGCTGATGTGCCGCAGATCGGCCAGCCGCGCGGGCCAATCGCCCGACTCGGGCGTCAGGATCCGTACGCCCAGCCGGTCCGAGCGCTCCCAGAGCTGGGCGGCGAACGCCGCGGGCGTGCGCCCGTGCAGCCGCAGCGCCGCCGCCTCGGCCAGCGGCCCGCTCTCGTGACCCCGGACCAGCCGGTCCAGCGCCTCGACCGGCCCGTACGCGGTGACCAGTTCGTGCAGGCGGCGACCGCCCGGCTCGACCAGGCCGCCCAGCACGATGCGGGCGTCGCGGACCGCCTGGTCGTCGGCCGCGCCGGCGGGTTCGTCGAGGATGTTCACAGGGTGCCTCCGTCGCGCAGGGTCAGGGCGATGTTGATCTCTTCTTTGCCGGGCCGGTCCAGGCCCGCCAGGTCGCTGAGGGTCCAGGCCATCCGCAGCACCCGGTCGTGCCCGCGGGCGGACATCGCCCCGGTGTCCAGCCGATGGCGCAGCTCGCCGGTGACGTCGTCGGGCAGCCGCCACCGGCGCTGGCGCAGCACGGTGCCGGGCACCTCGCCGTTGCAGCGCGCGCCCAGCCCGGCCCAGCGCGTGGCGGCGGTGTCCCGCGCCACCGCCACCCGCTGTGCCACCACCTGCGACGACTCGCGCAGGGACGCGTCGGTGAACAGGTGCGCGGCCTTCAGCGGCAGCAGCGTCAGCCGGATGTCGATGCGGTCCAGCAGCGGCCCCGAGACGCGGCCCAGGTAGCGCCGCTTCACCTGCGGCGTGCACGCGCACGCGGCGTCACCCGACGGGCGGGCGCACGGGCAGGGGTTGGCCGCGAGCACCAGCTGCACCTGCGCCGGATACACCACGACGCCGCGCGAGCGGCCCAGCGTGACCACCCCGCCCTCCAGCGGCTGGCGCAGCGTGTCCAGCGCCTGCCTGCTGAACTCGGGCGCTTCGTCCAGGAACAGGACACCCCGATGTGCCAGTGACAGTGCGCCGGGACGGGCGAGCCCGCTGCCGCCGCCGACCAGTGAAGCCACCGAACTGGTGTGGTGGGGTGCCTGGTAGGGCGGCCTGCGCAGCAGGGGCTCGCCGGGGGCGAGCGTCCCGGCGATCGAGTGCAGGGCGGTGACCTCGAGCGACGCCTCGTCGTCGAGCTGCGGCAGCAGCGACGGCAGCCGCCGCGCGAGCATGGTCTTGCCCGCGCCGGGTGGGCCGAACAGCGCCAGGTGATGCCCGCCCGCGGCGGCCAGTTCCACGCCGAGCCGTCCCATCTCCTGGCCCGCGACGTCGGCCAGGTCCGGTTCCGCCCGGCCCGGCAAGGGTGCGGCGTCCGGTGGTTCGAGCAGCGTGCAGCTGCCGCGCAGGAAGCCGATCACCCGGCCCAGCGTGTCCGCCGCGAGCACCCGCATGCCGGGCACGAGCGCCGCCTCGGCGGCGTTGCGGATCGGCACGATCGCCTTCGCGACCCCGTGGCGGGCGGCGGCCGCCACCATCGGCAGCACCCCGCGCACCGGCCGCACCGAACCGTCGAGTCCCAGCTCACCGAGCACCAGGACGCCGTCGAGCCCGGCCAGCGGCAGGGTGCCGGTGCCGCCGAGGATCGACAACGCGATGGGAAGATCAAATGATGATCCACGTTTGCGTAGGTCGGCCGGGTCCAGGTTGATCGAGATGCGCTGCTGCGGCCAGCGCTCGCCGGAGTTGGTGATCGCCGCGCGGACCCGCTCGCGTGCCTCGTTCAGGGCGGTGTCCGGCAGGCCGCTGAGGACCACCATCGGCAGACCCGGGGCGAGATCGGCCTCGACCCGCACGAGCTGCCCGGCCACACCTTCCAACGCGGCGCACAGCACCATCGCGTAGCTCACCGCGAACCCCCGCCCCGCCGGGCTCCGCGGACCCCGCGCCCGCGAACCCGCCCACTGCGCCCGCAAACCCGCCCGCTGGCCCGCCCACTGCGCCCGCTCATCCGCCTGCCTGTCGTTCGCGCACGTCAGAACGCTCCGCGGATGTGGTCGACGACCGGGTCGGCCCCGTGCGGGGCGTACACGCTGACGACGTCGAAGCGGACCTCGCTGGGGCGTACGCCGCTGACGGCCAGCCACTGCGCGGCGAGCTGGCGTAGCCGCCGGATCTTGGCGCGGGCCACCGCCTCGGCGGGTGTGCCGTACGTCGCACCGCGCCGCGTCTTCACCTCGCAGAAGACCACCGCGTTCCCGTCGCGCGCCACGATGTCGATCTCCCCGGCCGCGCCCCGCCAGTTCCGGTCGAGCAGCACCATGCCCGCGGCCAGTAGATGGGCCGCGGCCAGGCGTTCTCCCCAGGCGCCGAGGGCCTGTGTCACCTTCGTCATGGGTGCTGAGCGAACACGGGGACGGCCCGGATCGCCACGGTCGCCGGGTTGTCCGCTGTGGACGGTGTACCGCTTGTGGATATGCGCCTGATCATGTGGTTGATCTGTTAGGGCGGCCGGCTGTTGGCGTGAAGGTGAAATCTGCTCTACGGTTTGCGGCCGTGGACGGACATGACGACTTCGCCGACTGGCCGAGCCCCTTTCGCGAGCAGCGCGGCGGCCGGGACGACCGGCGCGCACCGGACCAGTACGCATACGACTTCGACGGGGAATCCCGGGTGCCCGCGCCCCGCTCCGGGGACAGCCGTTACGCCTCGCTGGCCGACCTGAGCAGCGGCTCCGGCAGCGGCCGCGACGATCGTGACTGGGACCGTGGCGGTGACCGCTACCAGGCTCCGGCCGACCCGGACTTCGCCCCGCGCGGCCAGCGTTCGGGCCAGGCGCTGCCGCCGGTGGACCAGGACTTCGCTCCGCGCGGATCGCGCTCGGGCGCGCCCCTGCCGCCCGCGGATCCGGACTTCGCGCCGCGCGGCCCGCGTCCCGGTGAGCCGGATCCGGACTTCGCGCCGCGCGGGCAGCGCCCGGCCGACCCGATGCCGGACATCGACTTCGCCCCGCGCAGCCCGCGCGAGCGCGGTCCGGTGTCACCGCCCGCCCTCATGGGCCCGCCCATGGGCAACCCCGACCCGATCCAGCAGCCGACGTCGACCGTGGACTCGGCCGCGGTGCGCCGCTCGGTGGCCGAGTCGGACGGGATCTACCGCAGCAAGCGACCCGCGCTGCTGGTGGCGTTCTGGGCGCTGGCCGGCTTCGGCGAGCTGATGATGCTGAAGTCGCTGCTGGCGGGCGTGCTCAAGACCGACGCGGAGCTCGTGCTGGGACCGCTGCTGGCGATGACGGCGTTCCCGTTCCTCGCCCTCGGCCTGTACGCCCTGACCACGGGCGCGGCCACGGCGGTGCAGTTCCAGGGCCCCCGGGTCTGGCTGCGCACGCCGCTGGCCTACCTGCTGGTGGGCGCGGTGCTGATGCTGGCGGCGGCCACCGCGGCCTGACGCCGCCGACCGCGTTCGCGGTGTCCCGGGCGAGGGTGATCCGGGGCACCGCGTACACTGGGTTATCGCGACCACTTCACGTGGTCGACTTCGCGCGCCCTCCCGCCTTAGACAGGCAGGGCGGCGGCCTCCCTGGTCCCCGTTAGCGGGGTTCCACCATGGCCGACGACCGGGCGCCAGGCGGCAGCCACCGGCTGCCGGTTCAACCAGGGAGAGCACGGGCCCCTGGCCCGTGCCGAGAAGATTGGCCTGCACATGGCTGTAGTCAGCATGCGTCAGCTGCTCGAGAGCGGCGTTCACTTCGGGCACCAGACCCGTCGCTGGAACCCGAAGATGAAGCGCTTCATCTTCACCGAGCGCAACGGCATCTACATCATCGACCTGCGCCAGACCCTCGACTACATCGAGAAGGCGTACGCGTTCGTCCGCACCACCGTCGCCGAGGGCGGCACCGTGCTGTTCGTCGGCACGAAGAAGCAGGCCCAGGAGGCCGTCGCCGAGCAGGCCGCGCGCGTGGGCATGCCCTACGTCAACCACCGCTGGCTGGGCGGCATGCTCACCAACTTCCAGACGGTGTACAAGCGCCTGCAGCGGATGAAGGAGCTGGAGTCGATCGACCTGACCGGCACCGCCGCTGGGTACACCAAGAAGGAGACCCTGCAGCTGTCGCGGGAGAAGACCAAGCTCACCAAGACCCTCGGTGGTCTGCGGGACATGACCAAGCTCCCGTCCGCGGTCTGGATCGTGGACACCAAGAAGGAGCACATCGCCGTCGACGAGGCCCGCAAGCTGGGCATCCCGGTGATCGCGATCCTGGACACGAACTGCGACCCGGACGAGGTCGACTTCCCGATCCCGGGCAACGACGACGCGATCCGCTCGGCCGAGCTGCTGACCAAGGTCATCGCGACCGCGGTCGCCGACGGCCTGATCGCCCGCTCGGGCAAGGCCGCTCGCGGCGGCGACGTCAAGCCGGAGCCCGGCACCGTCGCGGCCGACGAGCCGATGGCCGAGTGGGAGCAGGAGCTGCTGGCCGGAGACAAGCCGGCCGCTGCCGAGGCCCCCGTGGCCGAGGCTCCCGCGGCTGAGGCCGCGCCGGCCGATGAGGCCGCTCCCGCCGCGACCGCCGCTGAGTGACCCGCTGTCACACGGTGCGGATCTTCGATCTGCACCGTGTGATACGACTTGCGAAGTCTTCTACCAAAGAGGGAACTGATGTCCACTATTTCCGCTGCAGACGTCAAGCGGCTCCGTGAGCTGACCGGCTCCGGCATGATGGACTGCAAGAAGGCGCTCGAGGAGTCCGAGGGCGACTTCGACAAGGCTGTGGAGATCCTGCGCGTCAAGGGCGCCAAGGATGTCGGCAAGCGCGCCGGTCGGTCCACCGCCAACGGCCTGGTCGCCCACAAGGGCACCGCGCTGCTGGAGCTCAACTGCGAGACGGACTTCGTCGCCAAGAACGACGCGTTCATCGCGCTGGCCGAGCAGCTCGTCGCCCACGTCGCCGAGACCAAGCCGGCCGACGTGGAGGCGCTGCTCGCCTCGAAGATCGGTGACGGCACCGTCGCCGACCTGATGCAGGACCAGTCCGCCAAGATCGGCGAGAAGCTGGTCATCGGCCGCTTCGCGGTGCTGGAGGGCGCGGTCGCGGTCTACATGCACCGCAAGAGCGCCGACCTGCCCCCGCAGGTGGGTGTCGCGGTCCAGTTCAGCGGCAAGACCGACGAGGCCGGTGCGGACGACGCCCGCTCGGTCGCGATGCAGATCGCGGCCATGCGCCCGAAGTTCGTCACCCGTGACGAGGTGCCGGCCGAGGTCGTCGAGTCCGAGCGCCGCATCGCCGAGCAGACCGCTCGCGAGGAGGGCAAGCCCGAGGCCGCCCTGCCGAAGATCATCGAGGGTCGGGTGAACTCGTTCTTCAAGGACTTCGTCCTGATCGAGCAGCCGTCGGTCACCGACCAGAAGAAGACGGTGAAGCAGGTGCTGGCCGAGGCCGGTATCGAGGTCACCCGCTTCGCGCGGTTCGAGGTCGGCCAGGCCTGAGCCGCCCCGAGCGGAACGCACTAAGAAGGGAGGTCGCGGTGGCAGCCACGGCCTCCCTTTTCCATACCGTCGTCGGGGTCGCCGACGGTGAGACGAAAGGTCGCTGATGTCCGGACACCAGTTCAACCGGGTCGTGCTGAAGCTCTCCGGCGAGGTCTTCGGCGGTGGTGAGGTCGGCGTCGATCCGGACGTCGTGGCCGGGGTCGCCCGCCAGATCGCCACCGTGGTGCGCCGCGGCGTGCAGGTCGCCGTGGTCGTCGGCGGGGGCAACTTCTTCCGCGGCGCCGAACTGCAGAAGCGGGGCATGGACCGGGCCCGCGCCGACTACATGGGCATGCTGGGCACCGTGATGAACTGCCTGGCGCTGCAGGACTTCCTGGAGAAGGAGGGCATCGAGACGCGGGTGCAGACCGCGATCACGATGGCCCAGGTCGCGGAGCAGTACATCCCGCTGCGCGCCATCCGGCACCTGGAGAAAGGCCGCGTGGTCATCTTCGGCGGCGGCGCGGGTATGCCGTACTTCACCACCGACACCGTCTCGGCGCAGCGCGCGCTGGAGATCCACGCCGACGTGGTGCTGATGAGCAAGAACGGGGTGGACGCGGTGTACACCGCCGACCCGCGCACCAACCCCGACGCGGTGCGGATCGACCAGATCACGTTCAACGAGGTGTTGCGGCAGAACATCCGGGTGGCCGACGCCGCCGCGTTCAGCCTCTGCGCCGACAACGGCCTGCCGATGCTCGTGTTCGGCGCCGAGGGCGACGACACCATCGTCCGCGCCGTCAGCGGCGACAAGATCGGCACCCTGATCACCGCCTCCTGACCCACCCCACCCACCCCCGCCCCCCCGACCCCCGCCCGGCCTCCGGCCGCCCCGGCCCAGTGCCGCAACTCTTAAAGAGTCGCGGCATCAGCCCTGCCCGGTAGGCGCGACTCTTTAAGAGTTGCGACGGGCGGTCGGGGTGGTGGGGGAGGGGTGGGCTTGTGGGAGGGGTGGGGTGGACGCCTCGCGCGGGGGCGGAGGTGGCGGGCGGTACCCTATGGCCGCGTGACGGACGGGTTCTGGGCGTGGACGGGTGCGCGGGTGCGGACACGTTCACGCGGTCTCGGACGTGATGCGGGCATCATGCCGCCGTCAGGCGCATGATCGAAGACAGAGCACAGCACGGAGTCAGTGCCCGGCGACCAGGTCGCCGCGGAACGGGGCCCACAGGCTGCCGCGCCGCCACCGGTCGGACGCGGCACACGATCAGAGACGGAGAAGCCCGTGATCGACGACACCCTCCTCGAGGCCGAGGAGAAGATGGACCGGGCGGTCGAGCACGCGAAGGAGGAGTTCGCGGCGATCCGCACCGGCCGGGCCAACGCGGCGATGTTCTCCCGGATCGTGATCGACTACTACGGCACGCCCACCCCGCTGCCGCAGATGGCGTCGATCGGCGTGCCCGAGCCGCGCATGGTGATCATCAAGCCGTACGACGCGTCCCAGCTGGGCGCCATGGAGCGCGCGATCCGTGACTCGGACCTGGGGGTCAACCCCGGCAACGAGGGCACCCAGCTGCGCATCCTCGTGCCGCCGATGACCGAGGAGCGCCGCCGCGACATGACCAAGGTCGCCCGCGGCAAGGGCGAGGACGCCAAGGTCGCCATCCGCAACGTGCGCCGCAAGGGCAAGGAAGAACTCGACCGCATCGTCAAGGACGGCGAGGCGGGCGAGGACGACGGGCGCCGGGCGGAGAAGGAGCTCGACGACCTGACCGCCAGGTACACGGCGCAGATCGACGAGCTCATCAAGCACAAGGAAGTCGAGCTGCTCGAAGTCTGATGAGCGAGCCATACGACACGGACCCTCGCCGGTCCGGCGCTTCCCGGGCGCGGCAGCCCTACGATGCCGCGCCCGACGCGTATACCGACCCCTCCGACCTTCCCGCCGACGAGCCGCGGGGTGGCCGCCGCCGCCGTGAGGACGCGGACCGCGCCACCGCCGGCGACGACACCGGTCACGGCGACTCCGGTCACGGTGACTCGGGCAGCGGCGACTCCGCCGCGACCGGCGAGCGGGCCGAGCCGCCCAAGGACTACGGCCGGGCCGGGCGCAACGTGCCCGTCTCGATCCTGGTCGCGGTCGGGCTGCTGCTGGTCATCCTGACGCCGCTGTTCTTCTTCAAGCCGCTGTTCCTGGTCATCCTGGTGGCCGCCGCGGGCCTGGGCATCTGGGAGATGACCCGTGCCCTGCGCACCTCCGGCGCACGGCCGCCGCTGATCCCGCTGCTCGGCGGTGGCGTGGCGATGATCTGCCTGGCCTGGTTCTCCGGCGTCGACGCGCTCAGCATCGGCCTGCTGATCACCGTGCTGGCCACGATGGTGTGGCGGATGGGCGACGGCCCGGCCGGTTACCAGCGGGACATGGGCGCGGCCGCGCTGATCATGGTGTACGTCCCGTTCCTGCTCGGTTTCGCCGCTCCGCTGACCACGCCGGAGGACGGCAAGTGGCGGATCCTGGCGACGCTGGCCGCGGTCGTGCTCTCCGACACCGGCGGGTTCGTGTCGGGCGTGCTGTTCGGCAAGCACCCGATGGCCCCGACGATCAGCCCGAAGAAGTCCTGGGAGGGCTTCGCCGGCTCGATCGTCGCCACCGGCGTGGGCAGCGCGGCGATCCTGTGGGCGCTACTGGACGTCGCACCGTGGAAGGGCGTGCTGTTCGGCATGGTGGTCTCGGTCGCGGCGGTGCTCGGCGACCTGGCCGAGTCGCTGCTGAAGCGGGACCTCGGCATCAAGGACATGAGCAACATCCTGCCCGGTCACGGCGGCATCATGGATCGGCTCGACTCCATCGTGTTCGCCGTGCCGACGGCGTACCTGTTGCTGTCCGTGCTCGCCCCACCGGCGTGAGGTGAGACACAGCGGGCGGCGCAGGCAGGCGTGGCAAGACCCCGAGCAGCACTGTTGGCACCATCGAGGGCTATCGCCCTCGTGCGGACGTGGGACACTGGATCAGTCATGACGAGCCTTCCGTTGATTTCCGTTACCGATGGTGACGGCGCGACCGCGCGCCGCTCCTCCATGCCGCCGCGCCACCTCGCCGACCTGGATCTGGCCGGTCGGCGCAGCGCCGTGTCCGAGCTGGGTGAGCAGGCCTTCCGCGCCACCCAGCTGTCGACGCACTACTTCGGGCGGCTGGAGCGCGACCCGGCCGGCATGACCGACATCCCGGCCGCGGCCCGCGACCGGCTGACCGAGCAGCTGCTGCCGAAGCTGCTGACCCCGGTCCGCGAGCTCGCCTGCGACGACGGCGAGACCCGCAAGGCGCTCTGGCGGCTGCACGACAACTCGCTGGTCGAGAGCGTGCTGATGGGCTACGGCGACCGGGTCACCGTCTGCATCTCCAGCCAGGCCGGCTGCGGCATGGCGTGCCCGTTCTGCGCCACCGGGCAGGCGGGGCTGACCCGCAACCTGTCCACCGCCGAGATCGTCGACCAGGTGGTGTACCTCGCCGGGGTCGCGCAGTCGGGCGTGATGGGCGGCGAGGCCCGCCGGCTGAGCAACGTCGTCTTCATGGGCATGGGCGAGCCGCTGGCCAACTACAACCGGGTCATCGCCGCGGTGCGCCGCCTGACCAGCCCCTCGCCCGAGGGCCTGGGGCTGTCCCAGCGGCACATCACGGTCTCCACGGTGGGTCTGGTCCCCGCGATGCGCAAGCTCGCCGAGGAAGACCTCTCCGTGACTCTTGCGCTCTCGCTGCACGCGCCCGATGATGACCTTCGCGACGAACTCGTGCCGGTGAACCAGCGGTGGAAGGTCGCCGAAGTCCTCGACGCCGCGTGGGCGTACGCCGCCCGCACCGGCCGCCGGGTCAGCATCGAGTACGCCATGATCAGGGACGTGAACGACCAGCCGTGGCGGGCGGACCTGCTGGGTCGCCTGCTGGCGGGGCGGCTGGCGCACGTCAATCTCATCCCGCTCAACCCCACGCCCGGCAGCAAGTGGGACGCGAGTCCCAAGCCGGTCGAGCGGGAGTTCGTCCGGAGGTTGCGTGCGGCCGGAGTGGCCACTACGGTGCGTGACACCCGGGGACGCGAGATTGACGGCGCATGTGGACAGTTGGCTGCGAGCGAGGTTGAGGCATGAGCGGTAACAGGATTGAGGTTTCGTCGTGAGCTCGCATGGTCAGCGGTTCCGGCGCCGGGCGGTGCGCCGCGGATACAAGGTCGACGAGGTCGACACCTTCCTGGACCGGGTGGAGGCGACGCTCAACGGCGCCCCGGTCGGTCCGGACGTGAGGTCGCAGGAGGTCCGGGACGTCGTGTTCCGGGTGCGCTTCGGCGGATACGACGAGTGGCAGGTCGACCTGCACCTCGACCGGGTCGAGCGCCAGCTCGCCGAGCTGGAGGAGCGCCCTGCCGCGCCCGGCCGCGGCGCCGAGCTGCGGGCCAACATGGCCGCGCCGACCCCGGCCCCCGCTCCCGTGCCGGACCGGATGGGACCGCCGCCTCCGCCGCTGCCGACCCGCACGCCCGCCGCCAACGCGCCGACGGGCGCGCCGCGCTACGAGCAGCCGCGCTTCGACGAGCAGCCCTCCTACGCGGGTCAGCCCGGGATGGGCGGCCCGAACACGGGCGGCCAGGTGCCCGTGGTCCCGCCGGGTCCGCAGGGCAGCTTCGACGGCTTCGGCGGCGGTCACGGCCGCGCCGACATGACCAGCGAGATCCGGATGGAGCGGCCGCAGCCGCCGCGTATGCCCGAGCCGCCCCGCAACGAGCCCCCGCGCGTCGACCCGTACGGGCCGAGCAGCGGTTTCGGCTCCGTCACCGCGCAGCAGCCGGTGTACGGCGGTGCGCCGCAGCGCGGCGGTTACGACAGTGACGCCACGAACACGTTCGGCGCGGTGCCCCCGGCCTCGGCCAACCCGTCCACGTACGGTGGCGGCGGCGGTTTCGCGCCCCCGCCTCCGCCGCCTCCGGCCGCCCCCGCGGGCCCGGCCTACACGGGCGAGCTGGCCCGGGTGGACCAGCTGCGGCGTACGTTCCAGCTGCGCCGGTTCGGCAGCGGCTACGACCCGCAGCAGGTCGACCGGCTGTTCGAGAACGTCCTGGGCTCGCTGTCCGGGCGCACCGGCGGCACGGTCAACGAGGGCGAGCTCGACGCGGGCCGCCTGAACCTGGTGCCGGGCGGCTACTACGAGGCCGAGGTCGAGCAGGCGCTGCGCGAGGTGCGCGACATCGTCGGCAGGCGCTGACCGCGTAAAGCGTGACGGCCCCGGCCGCAGCCCTCAGGGGCGCGGCCGGGGCCGTTCTTGCATTTCAGCCGCTCAGGGCACGTCAGTCGCGCAGGCCGTTGCGGCGCAGCACGATGTCGATGATCATGATCACGGCGAGGAGCCCGGCGATGCCGATCAGCCAGATGGACTCGACGTTGCCCTCGTGGTTGCCGAACAGCATCAGCAGCAGCATGACGATGACCACGGTCCCAGCGATCCGGGCGGCCTTCACCGGGGTGGGAGCGTGCTGGTCGGGCGAGGTTACCGGCTCTTCTGCGGCCACGATCAGGTCCTTCTCTCTCGACTCCAGGCCTCCGCCGACGGCGCGCGTCGCGGTGGCGGCAATACAGTCTGGCATGGCGTGATCCTTTAGGTCGGGGGGAGTCCGGCATCCCGCCGCAGCGGTGGCGGTGAACGGGCCCACCGGAGCGCTCAGGTAGCGTCTATCAGGTCCACTACGGGGCGAGAAGGGAAACGGGCAGTGCGGATCACGGGTACGGGACACGCCAGCATGCGGATCGACACGGCGGCGGGTTCGATCCTGTGCGATCCGTGGGTGAACCCGGCGTACTTCGCCTCGTGGTTCCCCTTCCCCGACAACTCTCAGCTCGACTGGGAGCACCTCGGCGACGTCGACTACCTGTACGTGTCGCACCTGCACCGGGATCACTTCGACGCGGCGCACCTCAAGCGCTTCGTGAACAAGAAGGCCACCGTGCTGCTGCCGGAGTACCCGACCTCGCAGCTGGAGGACGAGCTGCGGGCGCTGGGCTTCACCAGCTTCTTCAAGACCGTGTCCGACGAGGTCCACGAACTCGACGGCGGCCTCAAGGTCATGATCCAGGCGCTGATCTCGCCGACCGACGGCCCGATCGGCGACTCGTCGCTGTGGGTCGAGCACGACGGCGTACGCGTGCTCAACCAGAACGACGCCCGTCCCACCGACCTGATCCGCTTCACCGAGCTGGGTCACGTGCACGCGCACATGCTCCAGTTCTCGGGCGCGATCTGGTATCCGATGGTCTACGAGCTGCCGCAGGCGGCCAAGACGGCGTTCGGCAAGCAGAAGCGCGAGCGGCAGTACGACCGCACCTGGCGCTACATCGACGACCTGAAGGCGTCGTACGTGTTCCCGATCGCGGGCCCGCCGTGCTTCCTCGACGACGAGCTGTGGCAGTTCAACGACATCCACGGCGACGAGGGCAACATCTTCCCCGATCAGGCCGACTTCGTCCGGGAGTACGCCAAGGTCGGCGGGACCAACGGCGTGGTGCTGCTGCCGGGCTCGGTGTCGGCGCTGACCGGGGACACGTGCGAGACCACGCACCCGGTGCCGGACCTGGAGGAGTTCTTCGCCCGCAAGGAGGAGCACCTCAAGGCGTACCAGGAGCGGCAGCGGGTGGTCATCGAGCGGGAGAAGGCGTCCTGGTCGCACCCGGAGATCGACGTGCTGGCCGGCATGAAGGCGCGCATCGAACCGCTGCTGGACGAGTCGGTCCGGCTGGCCCAGGGCGTGGGCGGCCCGGTGCGCTTCGACCTGACCGACGCGGCGGGTGAGCTGGTCGAGTCGATCCTGGTGGACTTCCCGAACAAGGAGGTCCGGATCGCGGCCGACGAGAAGGTCCGCTACCGCTTCCGGACCGAGCGCCGCCTGATCGAGCACCTGCTGCATATCGACGAGGGCGACTGGGTGAACTCGCTGTTCCTGTCCTGCCGCTTCTCGGCGGCGCGGATCGGGCAGTACAACGAGTTCGTGTACGCGTTCTTCAAGTGCCTGTCCGAGGAGCGCCTGCAGTACGCCGAGGGCTGGTACGAGTCGCAGCGGCCCGACGCCGAGGACATCACCGTGGGCGACTGGTCGTTCCAGCGTCGCTGCCCGCACCTCAAGGCCGACCTGACCCGCTTCGGCATCGTCGAGGGCGACCAGCTCACCTGTCAGCTGCACGGCTGGAAGTGGAACCTGGCCACCGGCCGCTGCCTGACCAGTGTCGGCCACGAGATCCGCTCGGAGCCCGCCGGACAGGCCGGTGCGGTGCAGGCTCCCGCCCCGGCGACGGCCGCCTAGCGCACGCGCGACCCGGCCGCTGCCGAGAACTCGGGCGCGGCCGGGTGGGGTCGGCGTCTACGCTGCCGCGGTGGCATTCCCCGCTGAGGCCCGACGCGTCCGCGACGAGACGCTGCTACCGGCCGCGCGGCTGCGCGCGCTGAAGCGCTGCGTCAGCGCGTACGCGCCCTACGGCTATCACCGGACGCTGGCGCTGCTGGTCCGCGCACACGGTCGGCTGGACCGGCCGCGGGCGATGTGTGCGGCCCTGGACACGCTCGAACGCAGCCGCCGCCACTGGCAGGCCACCATGGCCGCACTAGCCCAGCTGCGTTACCGGACCCGCCGCAGCGGACGCCGCCCGCCGTTGCCGTATCAACGACATCTGGAGCGGGAGGTCCTCGGCGGTCATGGCTGGCCGGGCGGCCTGCCCCTCGGCAGCCGCCGAGCGGCAAGGCTGGCCAGGCGACCCGTGCAGGTCGCCTTCCTGGTGCGCCACGGCGCGCTGAGCCCGGCCCGGGGCGATGCCGAACGGCAGCTGCGGGCGTACCTGAGTAGGCGAGACGAGGCCAGCCTGCGGCGTCGTGGCGCAGTGCGCCGAGCGCTGGCCGTGTGCCTGCCGCTGGCTGTCGCCGTGGTCGTCGGCACGGCTATGTTGATCAAGCCGTGGGGTCTGACGAGGTCCCAGTTCGCGGCCATCTTCACGCCGCTGGGCATAGCTGTCTGGTGGCTCTACGACGTGCTGGTCGACCGGTTCGGCAGGGCGCGGGGAGAACCCCAATCCTCCCAGTGAACAGCGTCCGGCGAATAAAGTGAAGACTACAAATATTCACATTCCATGTATACGTTCCTCCAAAACAGTTCTGGGGCGCCCTGCCACAAGCCGTGGCGCGTCCGGCCTGACAGGGAGGAATCGACCATGAGACGTGCCCGCGTGTTGGTGCTGGGTGTCGCGGTGGCGCTGGGTGCCGCCGCGCTGCCCGGGGTGGCTGCCGCCGCGCCCCCGGAGGCGGCTGTGCTCGCCGTCGGCGGCGAGGTCGTGGCCGACAGCTACGTCGTGGTCCTCAAGTCCGGCGCGGACGTCTCCGCCGCGACGGGGCTGGCCGGTCGGCACGGGGCGAGCCTGCGCAAGACGTTCCGGGCCGGGCTGAAGGGCTTCTCGTTCAGCGGCAGCGCCCTGGCCGCCCGCCGGATCGCGGCAGATCCGGCCGTGGCGTACGTGCAGCCCAACATGATCCACCGGGCCAGCGCGACGCAGTCGCCCGCGACCTGGGGCATCGACCGCATCGACCAGCGCAATCTGCCGCTGAGCAACTCCTACACGTACTCGAACACCGCGTCGTCGGTGCGGGCGTACATCATCGACACCGGCATCCGGTTCGCGCACAGCGAGTTCGGCGGGCGGGCCGTCTCCGGCTTCGACGCCATCGACGGCGGCGCGGCCGACGACGCCAACGGCCACGGCACGCACGTCGCGGGCACCGTCGGCGGGACCACGTACGGCGTGGCCAAGGGCGTGACCCTGGTCGCGGTGCGGGTGCTGGACGCCGAGGGCAGCGGCACCACCGAGCAGGTCGTGGCGGGCATCGACTGGGTGACCGCCGACCACGACCCGGGCGAGCCCGCGGTCGCCAACATGAGCCTGGGCGGCGGCGCGGACACGGCGCTGGACAACGCGGTGAAGGCGTCGATCGCCGACGGTGTCACGTACGCCATCGCGGCCGGCAACGGCATCCTGGGCCTCTTCGCGGCCAACGCCTGCAACTACTCGCCCGCCCGGGTGCCCGAGGCGATCACGGTGTCGGCGACGCAGACCAACGACAGCAAGGTCTCCTGGGCCAACCGGGGCACCTGTGTCGACATCTTCGCGCCGGGCGTGAACATCACCTCGTCGTGGTTCACCAACAACACGGCCACCAACACCATCAGCGGCACGTCGATGGCCACGCCGCACGTGGCGGGCGCGGTGGCGCTGTACCTGCAGAACAACCCGGGCGCGACGCCCGCGCAGGTGCAGGCGGCGCTGATCGCCAACGCGACCACGGGCGTCGTCGGCTCGCCGGGCAGCGGCTCCCCGAACCGCCTCCTCTACACCGGCAACTTCTGACCCCACCCCTCAAGCCCCGGCGGGGTCCTGACCCCCGAACCCCGCCGGGCACCGGCAGGGCGCGCCGAGGGGGCCGCCTTGCAACGACGCTGGCCTATCTCATCGAAAAAACTGAGCTCGAATTCGATGAGATAGGCCAGTGTCAATAGAGGGCGCGAGCGTCACATCCTGACGCGCTCGTTCTTCGGGTCGTAGAGGGGGCGCAGGGCGGCCGTGGCCGGGTAGGTGCGCTCGGCGACCTCCACCGTCCAGGTCCCCGCGTCGATCCAGCCCTGGTCGAGTGGCACGTCCCCAGCGTCGATCATCGCCAGCCCGACGGCTCCGCCGAGCGTGTGCCCGTACGACGCGGCCCTGATGTAGCCCACCGGCACCCCGTCGCGCCGCACCACCTCGGCGTGGAACATCATCGCGTCCGGGTCCGTGACCAGGATCTGTAGCAGGCGGCGGCGCAGCGGCCCCTCGGCCTTCTTGGCCAGCACCGCGTCGCGCCCGATGAACCCGCCCGGCTTGTCCAGTGCGACCGCGAACCCGAGCCCCGCCTCCAGCACCGAGTCGGTGTTGTCGATGTCGTGCCCGTAGTCGCGGTAGCCCTTCTCCATCCGCAGGCTGGACAGCGCCTTGAGGCCCGCGTGCCGCAGCCCCAGCGGCCGCCCGGCCGCGACCAGCCGGTCGTACGCGTGCACCGCCTGCTCGGCCGGGATGTACAGCTCGTAGCCGAGCTCGCCCAGGTAGGTGATCCGGATGCACAGCGCGCGGGCGAAGCCGAGGTCGATCTCGCGTGCCGTCCGGAAGGCGAACGCCTCGTTCGACATGTCCGCCGTGGTCACGGCCGCGAGCAGCTCACGCGAACGGGGCCCCTGGATGTTGATCTGGGCGTACGCCCCGGTCACGTCGGTCGCGAACGCGTGCGCCCCGGTTGCCTCGAAGTGGCGGCGCATCCGCGTCTCGACGTGCCGGTGCGCGGTGTCGGAGGCGACCACCCAGAACCGGTCGTCGGCCAGTTTCGTGACGGTCAGGTCGGCCTCCAGGGTGCCGCCCTCGTTCAGCCACTGGGTGTACGTGATCATGCCCGGCTCGCCGTCGACCCGGTTGGCGCTCAGCCGCTCCAGCGCCGTCCCCGCGTCCCGCCCCTGCACCAGGAACTTCGCCATGAACGACATGTCCATGAGGATCACGCCCTCGCGGGCGGCCCGGTGCTCGGCGGCCCAGTACCCGAACCAGTTCTGCCGCCCCCAGGACAGCTTCTCGACCTTGGGCGCGACACCCTCGGGGGCGTACCAGTCGGGGCTCTCCCAGCCGCTGACGTCCTTGAAGTAGCCGCGCTCGGCGCGCAGGCGCTCGTGGATCGGGGACAGCTTCGCGTCGCGCGCGGTCTCCATCGACTTGCCGGGGTAGTGCGGTGCGTAGACCATGCCCAGCGACTCCACCGTGCGGGTCGCGCGGTAGGCCGGGTTGGCCTGGTACGTGTGCAGCCGGTCGATGTTCATGCCGGTCACGTCGATGTCCGGGCGGCCGTTGAGGATCCAGTGCGCCATGGCGCGGCCGATGCCGCCGCCGGTCAGGATGCCGATCGAGTTCAGGCCCGCCGCGACGAAGTAGTTCTTCAGCTCCGGGGCCTCGCCGAGGATCGGGGCCAGGTCCGGGGTGAAGCTCTCCGGGCCGCAGAAGAACTTGCGCACGCCGACCTCGGTCGAGATCGGGATACGGGCCATCGCCTTCTCCAGGTACGGCGCCATGCGGTCCCAGTCCGGGGGCAGCTCGCCGAAGGAGAACGTGTCCGGGACGCCTTCGACCTTCCACGGCGCGCACAGCGCCTCGAACAGGCCGATCATGAGCCCGGCGCCCTCCTCGCGGAAGTAGCCGTACGACGAGGGGTCCTCCAGCACAGGCAGGTCGCCGTGCATACCGTCGATCGGTTCGGTGATCAGGTAGTAGTGCTCGGCGGCCTGCAGCGGGATGCTCACGCCGGCCTTCTCGCCGAGCTGGCGGGCCCACATGCCCGCGCAGTTGACCACGAACTCGGCCTTGATGTCGCCGTACGGCGTGCGTACGCCGGTGACGGTGTTGCCCTGCTTCAGGAACCCGGTCGCGGGAACGTTCTCGATGATGCGTACGCCCCGCAGGCGGGCGCCCTTCGCCAGCGACATGGTGACGTCGACAGGGTTGGCCCGGCCGTCCTCGGCGACGTAGAACCCGGCCAGCACGTCGTCGACGTTCGCCAGCGGGAACAGGCCCTTGACCTCGGCCGGGGAGACCTCGTGCACGTCGATGCCGCACAGCCGGTTGAACGCCGACACCCGCCGGTACTCCTCCAGCCGGTCCGCGTCCGTGGCGACCTGCACGAACCCGACCTGCTTCAGCCCGGTGGCCAGGCCCGTCTCGGCCTCCAGCCGGGCGTACAGGTCACGGGTGTACTTGCGCATCTCGGTCGACGTCTCCGACATCGAGCCGAAGGTGACCATGAGACCGGCGGCGTGCCAGGTGGTGCCGGAAGTGAGCTTGTCCCGCTCCAGCAGCACCACGTCCGCGCACCCCGCCTGCGCCAGGTGGTACGCGATGGAGGTCCCGATGACCCCACCCCCGACCACCACCACGCGCGCACGCTCAGGCAACTGCGGACCGGATGTGTCACTCGTCATAGCGCGCGAGCCTACCTTCCTGACCAGCGAATCAGTCACCCCCCGCCCACCCCACCCCCCACCTGCCGCAACTCGCGGCCCCCGGCCCCCGGCCCCCGGCCCACCCAAGCCGCAACTCTTAAAGAGTCGCGGCCTCCGAGGCGCTCTTTGGGCACAACTCTTTAAGAGTTGCGGACCGAGGCGGCGGCGGCGGTGGGGGTGGGGTGGACCTGGGCGGCGAAGAAGGCGAGTTCGGCTTCGAAGAGGGGTTGGGTGTCGGTGGCGGCCCAGGTGAGCTGCCCGAAGAGTTCGGCGGCGAGGATGCCGTAGAGGCGGGTCCAGGAGGTCAGGAAGACGGCGGTGACCTCGATCGGCAGCTCGCCGTGGGCGGGTAGCGCCCCGGCGAGGCGGTCGAGGTCGACGTGGCCGATGTCGGGAAGCCGACCGGCCTGCCACAGCTCCAGCATGGGCTGCACGAAGATCTGGCCGAGCTGCGCGCCCGCGCACTGCAGGTCGTCGCACTGCTGGTGGAACTGCTCCACGCCGGGCAGCGGCGGCCCGAACATCAGGGTCGCCTCGGGCCGGTGGGCCAGCGCCCAGCGCCGCAGCTCGCGCGCCATGACGAGCAGCCGCCGCACCGGATCGGGGTCGCCGTCGGCGTCGCGGGCGGCCTCGCAGGCGATGCGCACCTCGTTGTGCAGGTCCGTGCACAGCTCGATGACCAGGGCGTCCAGCGCGGGCACGTAGCGGTAGAGCGCGGCGGCGGTCATCCCCATCTCCCGGGCGATGGCGCGCAGCGAGATCGCCGCCGGGCCGCCCGCGACGAGCTGCGCCCGTGCCAGGTCCTTGATCTCGGTCAAGGTGCGCTCGCGCAGGCGCTCGCGGCGGTGTGAGGTGTCCGACATGAAGCTCCCTTGACGGCAGTGAACGCCGTCCGCGAAAGTAAACACCGTTCACTCAAATGAGTGCCGTAAACAAGCATATCGGTTCCGGGAAGGAATCCCATGTTCGCGTGGTGGGGGCGTGCGGTGTACCGCTGGCGCTGGCTGGTGCTCGGCATCGCCGCCGGGGTGCTGGTCATCGGCGCGAGCTGGGGTGGCGGGGTGTTCGGCGACCTGATCAGCGGCGGGTTCGACGACCCGGCCAGCGCGTCCAGCCGGGCGCACCGCGAGATCACCGCCCAGCTCGGCCGCCAGGACGTCGACGTCCTGGCGCTGTACTCCTCGGACAGCCTGACCCAGGACCAGCCCGCGTTCCGCGACGCGGTGACCGCCGTCGCGACCGAACTGTCCGGGCGGCCCGAGGTGTCCAGCGTCGTCGGCGCGCACACCCCGAACCTGCCCGGCCGCTTCACCTCCTCGGACGGGCACGCCACCTACCTGGCGATCCAGCTGCGCGACGGCGACGAGAACAGCAAGCTCGACGACCTCGCCGCGCTGCGCGACGACCTGGCCGCCGACGGGTTGCACACCGAGATCGGCGGCCTCATCCCGTTCCTGGACGACGCGAACACGCGGATCAACGACGACATCACCAAAGCCGAGCTGATCAGCCTGCCGATCCTGCTGGTGCTGCTCGTGTTCATCTTCCGGGGCCTGGTCGCCGCCGTCACGCCGCTGTTCGTCGGGGTGCTCGCGGTGCTCGGCGCGTTCATCGCCGTACGCCTGATCGCGCAGGTCACCGACGTGTCCGTGTTCGCCGTCAACATCATCACGATGCTCGGCCTGGGGATGGCCATCGACTACGCGCTGTTCGTGGTCAGCCGGTTCCGGGAGGAGTTGGCGGCCGGACACGGTCCCGCCGAGGCGGTCGCGCGCACGCTGTCCACCGCCGGGCGGACCGTGCTGGTCTCCGGGCTGACCGTGGCGCTGGCGCTGGCCAGCCTGCTGATCTTCCCGATGGACTTCCTCAAGTCGATGGCCTGGGGTGGCATGGCTGCCGTGCTCGTGGCCATGCTCGCCGCGCTCACCGCCCTGCCCGCCCTGCTGGCCGTACTCGGCCCGAAGGTCAACGCGCTGCGCGTGCCGCAGCCGTTGCTGTTCCGCGCCCGCCCCGCCGGGGAGGGCGGCTGGGCGCGCATCGCCCGCAGCGTGATGAACCGGCCCGTGCTGTACGCCCTCGGGGTCACCGCAGTCCTGGTGCTGGTCGCGACCCCGTTCCTGCGGGCCCAGTTCGGCGGGTTCGACGAGCGGGTGCTGCCCGCGGGCACCGAGTCGCGCACCGTCACCGAGCGCATCGCCGCCGAGTTCCCCGGCGGCAGCGCCGCCCCGATCAGCGTCCTGGTGCTCGGCCCCGGCGCGGACACCATGCTGGCCCGCATCCAGGCCGTCGACAATGTGCCGAGTGCCATGATCGCGGCGCAGAAGGGCGACGCCACGCTGATCACGGCGTCCTACCCGGGGGAGCCCGCCGACGCCAGCGCCCGCGACGTCGTGCAGGCCATCCGGGACCTGCCCGTGCCCGACGGCGCGCAGGTGCTGGTCGGTGGGCGTACCGCGGCGGACCTGGACCAGCTCGACTCCATCGGCGGGCGGCTGCCGTGGATGCTCGGCATGGTCGCGCTGAGCACGTTCCTGCTGCTGTTCCTGGCGTTCGGCTCCATCGTGCTGCCGCTCAAGGCCATCGTCATGAACGTCGTCTCGATCGGGGCGTCGTTCGGCGTCGTCGTGTGGATCTTCCAGGACGGGCACCTGTCGGAGTGGCTCGGCTTCACCGTCACCGGCTTCCTGGAACCCGGCAACATGGTGCTGATGCTGGCGGTCCTGTTCGGGCTCGCCACCGACTACGAGGTGTTCCTGCTGTCGCGGGTCCGCGAGGAGTGGGACGCCACCGGCGACAACACCCAGGCCGTCGCGTCCGGGCTCCAGCGCACCGGCGGGATCATCACCGCGGCGGCGCTGCTGCTGATGGTGGTCCTCGGCGGCTTCGCGACCGGCGGCACCACGACGATCAAGGTGCTCGGCGTCGGCATGGTGGTCGCCGTGGCCATCGACGCCGCCCTGGTCCGGGCGGTGCTGGTGCCCGCCACGATGCGCCTGCTGGGCCGCTGGAACTGGTGGGCCCCCGGCCCCCTCCGCCTCGTCTACCGCCGCTACGGCCTCAAGGAGGCCTGACCGCCCCGCCCCAGCGCCGCGAGGCGCCGCTTCAAGATCGCTGTTTCGGGTCAGAAAGTGTGGTTGGACCACACGTTCTGACCCGAAACAGCGATCTTTCCTAGTGCCGCGGCAGTTGGCCAGGCTCGGCGATCCGCCTGCGGATCACGTGGTACGCCAGCGCGCAGGCGAGGTTCGCGCGGGCAGAGGACGGCCACATCGCGGCGTACTCCTGGCGCTCCATGACGGTGGCCCGTGCCCTCGCCCGCAGTGTGCCGAGCTCACGAGAGCGTTGAGCGAGTACGGCGACCTGCGCCAAGCCTCCGGCGGCGGCGATGCCGTCGCGCACCCACGCCTCGATCTGCGCCGTCGCCGCTGCTCGCACGAGGGCGGCGTCCGTTGGCATGGGTGAGTGGTAGAGGGCCACGGCAAGGTCGCCATACGCAAGGTTCGACAGGGGATCCGCCGGTCCGGCGCTCATGGGTGCTCCACTTCAAGGAAGTGACATGCGTCGCTGTTAACCTTAATGCCTTGCTACTTAAGTCATCAAGGTTGTGTCGGGGGTAGAGTGCGCACCATGAGACCTCTGGGCCGGCACGCGGGCGAACCCGTGTCCTATGTGCTGCCCCAGCCGCCGGGTGCTCCTGACGCGTGGACCACCGAAGCCGCCCAGCAGGGCCGGGTGGGCTCCCAGCGGCTGCTGGAAGTGGCCGAAGTGGTCCCGCCGGGAGCCGTGGCTTCGGTGCTCGGCCCGGCCGTGGTGGTACGTCGCCGCCTGGTGCTGCTCGACGGGCAGCCGGTGGAACTGGCCGACTCGTACTACCCGCTGGAGATTGCGCGAGGCACCGGGCTCGCCCAAGCCGCACGGATCCGTGGTGGCGCGCCGACGCTACTGGCCGAACTCGGCTTCCGGCCCGACGAGGTGGCCGAGCAACTGGCCGTCAGGCCGGGCACTGCGGCCGAGACGGCCGCGCTCGATCTGCCAGGCGGCAGCCAGGTGGTGGAGCTGGTCCGGGTGACCTATGAGCGCGACGGCAGCCCCTATGAGGTCGCGGTGATGGTGATGCGGCCGGAGGGACGCGTATTCCGTTACCGGATGAAGGTGGACGACGATGGCGTATCGCGACGCTAGGCCGCGCCACCACCAGATCGCCGCCGAACTACGTGCCCTGATCATGTCGGGTGAGCTGGCCACCGGCACCCGGCTGGAGTCGACGCAGCAGCTCATGACCCGATTCGCGGTGACCGGGCAGACGGTGCAGCGGGCACTGGCCGTGCTCAAGGACGAGGGATTCGTCGTCGGCCGGGCGGGACTGGGCGTGTTCGTGCGCGACCTTTCGCCGCTGGCGATCGAACCCGCCGCCTACATGCCACCGGCTCGACCCGGTGCCGGTTCCCGCTGGACCGACGGCGGCGGCCACGGCCGGGGCCGCATACACCTGGTCGACGTGCGTGAGGTCCAGCCGCCCGCGTCAGTGGCGGTGGCGCTGGGGCTCGCCGACGGCGTCGGGGCGCAGTTGCGCCAGCAGGTCCTTTTCCTCGACGACGAGCCGGTCGAGCTGGCGTGGCTGTACTTCCCGCTGGACCTCGCCCGGGGCACCGCCCTCGCGGAGCGCAGACTGGTCCGCGGCGGCATACCGCGGTTGCTGGCCGAGGCCGGACACCCGCCGGTCGACTGGACCGACCGGATCTCCGCCCGTTCCGCCACGACCGAGGAAGCCCGGCTGCTCGAACTGCCCGGCGAGGTTCCCGTGCTGCGCACCGCCCGTACGGTGCGCACCGACGGCGGCCGCCCGATCGAGGCGAGCGTGCTCGTCAAGGGCGCGCACCGGTACGAGCTCTCGTACCACCAGGTGGTGGCTCCAGCGGGCGGCGCGTCTCAGCAGTGATCGCGGTGGCGGTCGCGCGCGGATCTTGGCCTGTCTCCCGGCTACCGTGGAGACACGAGGAGTTCATCTGACCACGGGATGGGCGACGTCTGCGGCACCTAGCGTGCTGGCGACAGACATCGACCGACGTGGAGGTCTAACGTGGACCGTCGAAACGTGCTGCGTGCCGGATTCGTGGGCGGCGCCGCTGCCGCCTTCTCGGGCGCGCTGTGGAAAGAGGCGTTCGCCGCGCCCGCCCAGCCCGGTCCGGGCCCCTATGGCGCGCTGCTGGCGGCCGACGCGAACGGGATCATGCTGCCCGCCGGTTTCACCAGCCGGGTCATCGCGCGCTCCAGCCAGACAGTGCCCGGCACTTCGTACACCTGGCATGCCGCTCCCGACGGCGGCGCCTGCTTCGCCGACGGCTCGGGCTGGATCTACGTGTCCAACGCCGAGGTGTCCTCGGGCGGGGCGTCGGCGGTGAAGTTCAACTCCGGCGGCACGGTGACCAGCGCGTACCGCATCCTGTCCGGGACCTCGACCAACTGCGCGGGCGGGCATACGCCCTGGAACACGTGGCTGTCGTGCGAGGAGACGTCGACCGGCCGGGTGTGGGAGACAGACCCGTGGGGCGTGAACGCGGCTGCGGCCCGCCCGGCGATGGGCCGTTTCAAGCACGAGGCCGCCGCCTGCGACCCGGTCAACCACGTCATCTACCTGACCGAGGACGAGACCAACGGCTGCTTCTACCGGTTCATCCCGAACAGCTGGGGCAACCTGGCCACCGGCACGCTCCAGGTCGCCAAGGGCGGTTCGGGCACCGCCGTCACGCTCACCTGGGCCACCGTGCCCGACCCGGACGGCTCGCCGACCGCGACCCGCAACCAGGTCAGCGGGGTGAAGAGGTTCAACGGCGGCGAGGGCTGCTGGTACGACAACGGCATCGTCTATTTCACGACCAAGGGCGACAACCGGGTCTGGGCGTACAACACCGCAACCTCCAAGATCGAGCTGGCGTACGACGACTCGCTGGTGAGCGGCACACCGCCGCTGACCGGGGTCGACAACATCACCGGCAGCGCGACCAGCGGCGACCTGTACGTCGCCGAGGACGGCGGCAACCTGGAGATCTGCGTGATCACCCCGGACGACGTCATCGCGCCGTTCCTGCGCATCACGGGGCAGAGCTCCTCGGAGGTCACCGGCCCGGCCTTCAACCCGGCCGGGAACCGTTTCTACTTCTCGTCCCAGCGGGGCACCTCGGGCTCTTCTTCCGGCGGCATCACGTACGAGGTCACCGGCCCCTTCCGCAGCTGATCGGAGCGACTGCCGGGCCGCGCGGACCCGGCTCGGCAGGCGTCGCCCGGCGTCGGCGGGCGGCTGGGCACGGCCCCGCCGAACCTCGTACGCGCGTGGGAGGATGTGGCTCCCTCGCCGTGGAGACCGCCCATGCCTGTGACCGGCACCTACGGGATCGTGTGCCCGCCCGTCGTTCCGGCGGCGACGGCATGACCGTCGTGGCTGCCGCGCAGCGGCTGATCGTCCGGGAGTGGACCGGCAGCTCCGCCGACCTGGCCCGCAACTACGACATCTACCGGCGCGAAGGGGTCACCCGCTGGCTGGGCATGCCTGTGCCGTTGAGCGAACCGGCGCAGTCGCAGCTGGTCATCGACCGGCGGCGGGAGTTCTACGCGGCCGAGCCCGGCTACGGCGTGTGGGCGGCCGAGCGGCGCGACACCGGTGTGGTCGCCGGGTCGGTGCTGCTCAAGCCACTGCCGAAGCCCACCGACGGTCCGGGGGAGGGCGAGGTGGAGATCGGCTGGCACTTCCATCCGGACAGCTGGGGACACGGGTACGCCACGGAGGCGGCACAGGCGGTGCTCGCCCACGGGTGGGCGCTCGGGCTGGCCGAGATCCACGCCATCGCCCGCCCGGACAACGCGCCCTCGCTGGCGGTCATGCGCCGTCTCGGCATGACCCGCCTCGGCCGCACCCACCGCTGGTACGGCATCGAAGCGGAGCTGTACGTGATCAGCAAGCCGCCGGGGGTTTGGTGAGGTAACACGCCCTTATCCGAAGGTCGACATCTGCCGCCGTACGCCATGCGCCGTTAGGCTGGTGACGGCAGAATCTCCCCGCGGAAGGGGGTGAGCGCGATGGCGGCACCGGTAGAAGCACGGCGACTGCACATGATCGAGGAATGGTCCGAGGTCGAGCAGTGGACCGCCGAGCTGGCACTGCGACTGCTCCCCGAAACGAACGGCCCCACCATCGAGGTCTTCTGCGGGAGTGTCATCGTGTCTCCGCACGCGAACATGGATCATCAGACGATCATGCGAGAGATCGTCTATCGGCTGCATCACGCCGCGAGAGGCATCGACTGCTGGGCATACCCCGAGAGCAACCTGATCTCCGGGGACGATCTCTTCATTCCGGACTTCGGGGTGTTCCGGGTCTCGGGCAGCGGGAAGGTGGCGATGAACATCGCTGACGCGCTGCTGCTGGGCGAGATCGTCTCACCGGGCAACCGCCGCAAGGACATCATCGACCGGCCCAAGCAGTACGCTGCCGCGGGTGTCCCGTGGTTCATGCGGGTCGAGTGCCGCAACCGGGTGCCGGTGCTGGCCCTGCATTCTCTCGTCGACGGGGAGTATCGGCCGGTCGCAGCCGCTGCGGCAGGCACCCGATTCGTCATGAGGGAGCCGTTCGCGTTCGAGATCGATCCCGCCGACCTGCTGGACGAGTAGCCCGCTCAGCGAGCGTCCAGCGGGCTCGGCGAGAATGAGGGCATGATCCCCCGCGAGATCGTGCTGCTCGGCTCCACCGGGTCGATCGGCACCCAGGCGATAGACATCGTGCGCCGTAACCCGGACCGGTTCCGGGTGGTGGCGCTGGGCGCGGGCGGCGGCAACGTGGCCCTGTTGGCCCAGCAGGCGCTGGAGCTGGGCGTCGAGGCGGTCGGGGTGGCCAAGGCGACCGCCGCGCAGGACCTGCAGCTGGCGTTCTACGCCGAGGCGCAGCGGCGGGGGTGGTCGTCGGGGGAGTTCAAGCTGCCGAAGATCCTGGCCGGGCCGCAGGCGATGACGGAGCTCGCGCAGTGGCCGGCCGACATCGTGCTCAACGGGGTGGTCGGTTCGCTGGGCCTCGCGCCGACGCTGGCCGCGCTGCGGGCGGGGCGCATCCTGGCGCTGGCCAACAAGGAGTCGCTGGTGGCCGGCGGGCCGCTGGTGCGGGCGGTGGCCAAGCCGGGGCAGATCGTGCCGGTCGACAGCGAGCACTCGGCGCTGGCGCAGTGCCTGCGCGGTGGCTCGCGGGCCGAGGTGCGCAAGCTGATCCTGACCGCGAGCGGGGGCGCGTTCCGTGGCCGCCGCCGTGAGGAGCTGGGCGCGGTCACCGTCGAGGAGGCGCTCAAGCACCCGACGTGGGACATGGGGCCGGTGGTGACGATCAACTCGGCGACGCTGGTCAACAAGGGCCTTGAGGTGATCGAGGCGCACGAGCTGTTCGACGTGGCGTACGACGACATCGAGGTGATGGTGCACCCGCAGTCGGTGCTGCACTCGCTGGTCGAGTTCACCGACGGCTCGACGCTGGCCCAGGCGAGCCCGCCGGACATGCGGCTGCCGATCGCGCTGGCGCTGGGCTGGCCGGACCGGGTGCCGCAGGCGGCCGCGCCGGTCGACTGGACGATCGCGCACAACTGGGAGCTGCGGCCGCTGGACACCGAAGCCTTTCCGGCGGTGGAACTGGCCAAGGCCGCGGGCCGGGCGGGGCGATGCCGACCGGCGATCTACAACGCCGCGAACGAGGAATGTGTGGCGGCTTTCACAGCGGGAAGTCTGCCGTTCCTGGCCATCGTCGACACCCTCGCGGAGATCCTCGACGGTGCGCCCGACTTCGACGAACCGGGTACCGTCGAGGACGTGCTCGCCGCCGAGCACTGGGCGCGTACGCGCGCACACGAATTGATCAAGGAGAAGAGCGCCTGATGAACGCCCTGGGGATCGCCCTCTTCGCGCTTGTCATCCTGATCTCGGTGAGCCTGCACGAGGCGGGCCACATGGGCACCGCCAAGGCCTTCGGCATGAAGGTGACCCGCTACTTCGTGGGCTTCGGTCCGACCCTCTGGTCGTTCCGCCGCGGCGAGACCGAGTACGGCGTCAAGGGCATCCCGCTCGGTGGCTTCGTCAAGATCGTCGGCATGACGCCGCAGGACGAGGACGCCGACGACGCCAAGGCGATGTGGCGCTTCCCGGTGTGGAAGCGCTCGATCGTGATGTCGGCGGGCTCGCTCGTGCACTTCATCCTGGCCGCGGTCGCGATCTGGGGCCTGGCCATGTTCTCCGGCCTGCCGAACCCGGCACTCGACCACCCGGAGAGCCCGCAGCTGGCGCAGCCGCCCGTGGTCCAGGTGCAGCCGTGCGTGGTGACCGGGACGGCCACCACCTGCACCCCGCAGGACCCGACCAGCCCGGCGAAGGCCGCGGGCCTGCAGGACGGCGACGTCCTGCTGGCCGTCAACGGCCACCCGGTGTCGAACTGGGGCCAGGCCGTCGAGCAGATCCGGCCGCTGGCTCCGGGCCAGGTCGCCACCATGACCGTCAAGCGCGGCGACGCCGAGCAGACCCTGCAGGTCACGCCTGCCGGGGTCGAGCGCAAGATGACCGACGGCAGCACCCGTAAGGTCGCCGCGATCGGTGTCGGGCTCAGCCCGACGGTCCCGTACTTCGTGAAGTACGGCCCGGTGGACGCGGTCGGCGCGAGCGCGCAGCACGCGGGCAACATGGTCGGTGCCACGTTCGAGGCGCTCAAGCAGTTCCCGCAGCGCATCCCGGCGCTGTTCTCCGCCATCGGCGGCGCCGAGCGCGACCCGAACACCCCGATCAGCGTCGTGGGCATCAGCCTGCTGGGCGGCGAGGCCGTCGAGCAGGGCGCGTGGGATCTGTTCGTATCGCTGTTCATCGCGTTCAACCTGTTCATCGGCATCTTCAACCTGCTGCCGTTGCTTCCCCTGGACGGGGGACACCTGTTCATCGCGTGGTTCGAGAGAATTCGTTCATGGGTGTACGCGCGGTTGCACAAGCCAGACCCGGGCCGGGTCGACTACTTCAAGCTGATGCCGTTGACCTATACGGTCATCCTGATCTTCGGTGCGTTCACGCTGCTGACCGTCACCGCGGACCTCGTCAACCCCATCTCGATCAAGTGAGTGTGCTGTGACTGCGATCAACCTTGGTATGCCGGCCGCTCCCCCCGTGCCGCTCGCGCCGCGGCGCCAGAGCCGGCAGATCATGGTCGGCAGCGTGCCGGTCGGCGGGGGAGCCCCGATCAGCGTGCAGTCGATGACGACGACGCTGACCTCCGACGTCAACGCGACCCTTCAGCAGATCGCGGAGCTGACCGCGTCCGGCTGCCAGATCGTCCGGGTGGCGGTGCCGTCCCAGGACGACGTCGAGGCGCTGCCCGCGATCGCGCGCAAGTCGCCGATCCCGGTGATCGCCGACATCCACTTCCAGCCCAAGTACGTGTTCGCGGCGATCGACGCCGGGTGCGCGGCGGTGCGGGTCAACCCGGGCAACATCCGGCAGTTCGACGACAAGGTCAAGGAGATCGCCGCGGCGGCCTCCGCGGCCCGGGTCCCGATCCGCATCGGCGTGAACGCGGGCTCGCTGGACAAGCGCCTGCTGGAGAAGTACGGCAAGCCCACCGCGGAGGCGCTGGTCGAGTCCGCGCTGTGGGAGTGCTCGCTGTTCGAGGAGCACGGCTTCCGTGACATCAAGATCAGCGTGAAGCACAACGACCCGGTCGTGATGATCCGGGCGTACCGGCTGCTCGCGCAGCAGTGCGACTACCCGCTGCACCTCGGCGTGACCGAGGCGGGCCCGGCGTTCCAGGGCACCGTGAAGTCGGCGGTCGCGTTCGGCGCGCTGCTGGCCGAGGGCATCGGCGACACCATCCGGGTGTCGCTGTCCGCCCCGCCGGTCGAGGAGATCAAGGTCGGCACGGCGATCCTGGAGTCGCTGAACCTCAAGGAGCGGGGCCTGGAGATCGTGTCCTGCCCGTCCTGCGGCCGCGCCCAGGTCGACGTGTACACGCTCGCCGAGCAGGTCACCGCCGCTCTGGAGGGTTTCCCGGCACCGCTGCGGGTCGCCGTCATGGGCTGCGTCGTCAACGGCCCCGGCGAGGCCCGCGAGGCCGACCTCGGTGTCGCCTCCGGCAACGGCAAGGGCCAGATCTTCGTCAAGGGCCAGGTCATCAAGACCGTGCCCGAGTCGATGATCGTGGAGACCCTGGTCGAGGAGGCCATGAAGATCGCCGCCGACATGGGCATCGACCCGCTCGCCGACGAGCCCGCCGCCGCGGTGGTCACCGTTCACTGACCGGGTGAGACACCGGAGAAGGCCCCGTTCCGCGAGGAACGGGGCCTTCTCTCGTCGTGCTCGGTGCCGGACGGCGTCGCGGCGAGTTCGCGGGAACCGTCGCCGGTCGCCGGGGCTGTCTGCCGGACCACCCGTACGCGCAGGGTCGCCGCGATGATCGGGTGGCGCATGCTCAGGGTCACTCGGCGAGGATGGCGTAGAGCTTGCGCTTGGTGTCCTGCATCGTCTGCAGGGCCTGCTGGCGCTGGGCGGGGGTGCCGGACATGGCGACCTGGCGCAGCGCGCTCATGATGGCGAAGCCCGCCTCGCGGAACTCCTGGGACTCGGCGATGTGGTCGGCGTCGAAGTCCTGCCAGGGACGGCCCTGGCCCGACTCGCCCGCCCGCTCGGCCTCGGCCCGGCCGGTCTCGGTGAGGGTGAACCGCTTGCGGCCGCCCGTCTCCTCGCTGACGATCAGGCCCTCGTCCTCCAGCAGCTGTAGCGTCGGGTAGATCGAGCCGGGGCTCGGGCGCCATACGCCGCCGGTGCGGGTCTCCAATTCGGAGATCATCTCGTATCCGTGCATCGGCCGCTCCAGCAGCAGCCCCAGCACCGCCGCGCGGGTGTTGCCGCGCCGGCCGCGTCCCCTGCCGTGTCCGCGCCCGCCGGGGCCGAAGCCGCCGAACGGGGGCCGCATCGGCCCGAAGGCGAACAGCCGGGGGTCGTGGTGCCCGTGCCCGTGGCCGCCGTGGCCATGTCCGTGCTCGTGGGTGTCGTGTCCGTGGTGTCGTCGGAACATGTCGTTTCTCCTGGTTCTTGCCGTGGACCCGCGCGCTGCGAGCCTCTGCTGACTATCGCGAACGTATCGGCGATGTGTTTACGATATATCGGCAACGTGTCGACGACAACCCCGATTAAGGGGGATACCACTGGCGGGTCGCGCGGATCTCACTAGGCTGTGGTCATGCTCACCCTTCCGGTGCGGCAGCTGGCCGAAGCTGACCGCGCCGCAGTGGAACGCCTGCTGGCGGCGTACCCGATCGCGGCGGCGCAGGTGGCTGAGCGGGTAGCGACACGTGGCCTGGGCTGGCGCGCCGACGGGCGGCTCTACGGCTACGGCAACCGCCGCCATCCCGAGGCGGTGCTCTGGTCAGGCGGCCAGGTGTCCCCGGTCGGCGCGGACGCCGCCGCGATCGCCGCGTTCGCCGAGCTGGCCTCCGGGCAGCCACGCGTGTGCGCGTCGCTGGTGGGGGAGTCCGAGGCGGTGCTGGGCATGTGGGACCTGCTGCGGCCCGCCTGGGGTCCCGAGCGCACCGTGCGCGCCCATCAGCCGCTGCTGGTGGTGGAGACCCCGCCCGCGGTCGCCGCCGACCCGCTGGTGCGCCAGGTTCGGCCCGACGAGGTCGACCTCGTGTTCCCTGCCTCGGTGGCGATGTACACCGAGGAGGTCGGCGTATCGCCGCTCGGCGACGACGGGGGGCGTGGTTACCGGGGGCGCGTCGCGGAGCTGGTGAAGGCGGGGCGGTCGTACGCCCGGATCGTCGACGGCACGGTGGTGTTCAAGGCCGAGCTCGCGGTCGTCACCCGGCATACCGCTCAGGTCCAGGGGGTCTGGGTGGAGCCGTCGTGGCGCGGGCGCGGCTTCGCGATCGCGGGGATGGCTGCCGTGGTGCGTGACGCGCTGCGCCGGGTCGCGCCGTCCGTGAGCCTGTACGTCAACGACTTCAACACCCCGGCTCGTCGGGTGTACCAGCGGCTGGGCTTCCGGCAGGTGGGCTCGTTCGCGACCGTCCTGTTCTGAGGGCGGGTGTCGCAGGCGCGCCACGCCGAAGCCACGACGAGTTTCGTGACTTTGAGCACCTGGCTAACTACGTTAAGTAACGATAGTGGCTGACCAGATGTGACGGCCGGCGAGGTGACTACCCCCATGGGGCGGATCGTTAAACAGCTCTCTGACACCACCACGAAGTACTACTGGTATCCCGGAGAGAAGCAGGAGTGGATCCGCGCGGTCGTCGCCATCGGCACCGGCGGCGCTTCCGCGGCCCTGATGATGATGCTGACCCGCAACAACCTGGCAGCAGTGGTGATCGGCTGCTCGGTGACGCTGGCGGTGTCGGGGTTCAACTTCGGCCGCCGGGACGCCAAGGCGCTGTCCGGCTTCCCGAACCTCAGCGACAAGGCCGCCCGCCGCGCGGCGATCTCCCACTCCGGCCGAGCGGCCTGGCGGGCGAGCGCGCACGGGGTCGGCGGCGCGGTGGCCGCGATCGTCGTGCTCAACCTCGCCCACCACGGCTGGCTCGCCGACTGGCTGCTACCCGTCGTACCGGCCGTGGTCGGCGCGCTGGCCCACCAGACCGGCATGATCTGGGAACAGCTCGCCAGCACCGTGACCAGCCCCGGCCCCGCCGCGGCCCCGGCTGCCAAGCCGTCCACCGAGTAGTCCGTCATGATCGCGCCGTCCACCGCGCACTCGTCATGATCGCGCCGTCCGCCGCGCACCCGTCATGATCGCCGTTTCGGGTCATGATCTGCGGTCAGACCTCAGGTTTTGACCCGAAACGGCGATCATGCCCGCGCCGCGCCCGCGCCGCGCCGGCGATGGCCGCGCGGCGTCGGGATGGCCGCGCGGCGTCGGGGGCGAGCGGGGTCGGGTTAGCGGCGGAGGGTGTCGAGGGCGCGGGAGGTGGTCCAGTCGCGGTTGGCGGCGGGGGCGCCGAAGCGGTCGGGGAGCAGGGCGTCGAGATCCCAGCTCGGGGTGCCGGAGGTGATCCACTCGGCGAGGTGGCGCCCGATCCCACCGGACAGGGCCATGCCGTGCAGGCCGAACCCGGCCGCGATCCACAGGCCGGGCAGCGAGGAGCGGCCCGCCAGGGGTACGCCGTCGGGGGTGAACGCTTCCACCCCGTGCATGATCTTGGCGAGTTTGGCGCGGCGCAGTTCCGGCATGCGCTCGCCCGCCAGCTGCCAGATCGGGGCGAACGCCGCGTCGTCGGGCGCGGCCAGCTCGCGCGCCTTGGCCAGCGGTTCGGCGTCACCGGCGGGCCAGGCGGGCACCGGGTCGGGCCGGCTGCCGCCGACGATGACGCAGCCGTTGGCGGCCCGCAGGTAGAGCGACTGCTCGGGGATGCGGCAGGTCGGCGTGCTGTCCGGGTCGAGCGCGGGATGCAGGACCTCGCTGACGCCGTACTGATGGAGGATCGGCACGACGGGGACCACGACACCGGCCATCGCCCCGACCGCCCCGGCCGCCGCCCCCGCCGCGTTGATGACGAGCGGGGTCTCGATGACGCCGTCGCTGGTGTGCACCGCGCGGACCTGCCCGCCGGTCGTGTCGATGCCGTTGACGCGTACGCCCGTGCGGATGCTCGTCCCGTGCGCGACGGCCCCCGCGACCAGCGCGTTCACGAAGTCCTTCGGCCGTACGAAGCCCTCGCCGGGCAGCCAGGCCGCGGCCTGCACGTCGGACAGGTCGAGCCGGGGGGCCAGGTTCATGGTCGCCGACGCGCCGCGCAGTTCCAGCGGCACGCCCAGTTCGTCGGCGCGGCGGGCCAGCCGCCGCAGCTCGTCGACGTGGGTGTGGCTGAGCGCGAGCCGCAGTCCGCCGACCGGACGCCAGCCGGGATCGTGGCCGGTCTCGGCGCGCAGCATCGCCGCCAGCGCGGGCAGGTATCCGGCCAGCCGCGCGTGCCAGCCGGGGCCGTCCGGGCCGCGCATGGAGGTCACGAACCCGGCGGTGTGCCAGGTGCTGCCCTCGGTGAGCTCGTGCTGCTCCAGCAGCACCACGTCGCGCCACCCGGCCCGGCCGAGGTGGTATGCCAGGGAGCAGCCGACCACGCCGCCCCCGATGATCACCGCCCGTGCACTCGCTCCCATCTGGTCAGTCGTACCCCCTCCATCCCCCAAACGGAAGCCCCACGCCACAACTTTGCCCACCCCGCCCCCGCCCGCCCCGCTCCGCTGTCGCAACTCTTAATGACTCGCGGCCTTCGGGCTCGCCTGACGCCGCAAGTCATTAAGAGTTGCGGCGAGAGGGGGTTGTTGACGTGGGTGGGTGGGGGCGGTAGGACTGGTGGGCATGTGGTCGGTGGAGCGCCTGCGCGCGATGGTGGAGGCGGGCGACATCGATACGGTGTTGCTCGCGATGACGGACATGCAGGGGCGGCTACAGGGCAAGCGTCTGCACGCGGCGTACTTCCTGGACGAGGTCGTCGGGCATGGCAGTGAGGCGTGCAACTACCTGCTCGCGGTGGACGTGGAGATGACCCCGGTCGAGGGGTACGCCGTCTCGGGATGGTCGCAGGGGTACGGGGACTTCGTGCTGCGGCCGGATCTGGACACGCTGCGGCCGATTCCGTGGCTGCCGGGCACGGTGCTGGTGATGTCCGATGTGCTGTGGCACGACGCCAGCCCGGTGGTGCAGTCGCCGCGGCAGATCCTGCGCCGCCAGCTGGAGCGGCTGGCCGAGCGCGGGCTGACCGCGTACATCGGGACCGAGCTGGAGTTCGTGGTGTACGCGGACACGTACGAGCAGGCGGCGGCGAAGCGTTATCAGGGGCTGACGCCGGCCAACGGCTACAACGTGGACTATTCGCTGCTGGGGACGTCGCGGGTGGAGCCGCTGCTGCGGGCGATCCGGCTGGGCATGGCCGGGGCGGGGCTGGCCCCGGAGAGCGCCAAGGGCGAGTGCAACCTCGGGCAGCACGAGATCGCCTTCCGGTATGCCGAGGCACTGAAGACGGCCGACCAGCACTCCATCTACAAGCACGGGGCCAAGGAGATCGCCGCCGCGCAGGGCATGTCGCTGACGTTCATGGCCAAGCCGAACCAGCGCGAGGGCAACTCGTGCCACATCCACTTCTCGCTGCGTGACGCGCAGGGGCAGCCGGTGATGGCCGACCACGACCGGCTCAGCCCGCTGGGCGAGCAGGTGCTGGCCGGGCTGCTGGCGACGACGGCCGAGATGAGCGTGCTGTACGCGCCGAACATCAACTCGTACAAGCGATACCAGGCAGGTTCGTTCGCGCCGACGGCGCTGCGCTGGGGGCGCGACAACCGCACCTGCGCGCTGCGCCTGGTCGGGCACGACCACTCGCTGCGGGTGGAGCACCGCTCGCCGGGCGGTGACGTCAACCCGTACCTGGCGATCGCGGCGCTGGTCGCCGGGGCGCTGCACGGGATGGACAACGAGCTGCCGCTGGAGCCGGTGTTCACCGGCAACGCCTACCAGGACCCGGCCGCCGCCCGTATGCCCGCCACGCTGCGCGACGCGCTGCTGCGGTGGGAGTCGAGCGCGGTGGCCCGGGAGGCGTTCGGTGACGCCGTGGTGGAGCACTACGGGCACGCCGCGCGGGTGGAACTGGCCGCGTACGACGCCGCGGTGACGGACTGGGAACTGGTGCGGGGGTTCGAGCGGCTGTGAAGATCATCAACCCGGTCACCGAGGAGCTGATCACCTCGGTGGAACCCGTCGACGCGGCCGGGGTGGACGCGGCCGTACGGGCCGCCGCGAAGGCGTTCGAGAGCTGGCGCGACGTGTCCCCGGGCGACCGGGCCCGGCTGCTGCGGCGTTTCGCGGCCGTGGTCGACGCGCACGCCGAGGAGCTGGCGCTGCTGGAGGTGCGCAACGCCGGGCACACGATCGGCAACGCGCGCTGGGAGGCGGGCAACGTCCGGGACCTGCTCGACTACTACGCGGGCACGCCGGAGCGGCTGTGCGGGCGGCAGATCCCGGTCGCGGGCGGCGTGGACGTGACGTTCCACGAGCCGCTGGGCGTGGTCGGCGTGATCGTGCCGTGGAACTTCCCGATGCCGATCGCCGCGTGGGGCTTCGCCCCGGCGCTGGCCGCGGGCAACACGGTCATCGTGAAACCGGCCGAGACCACCCCGCTGACCGCGCTGCGCCTGGCCGAGCTGGCCCTGGAAGCGGGGCTGCCGCCGGGCGTGCTGACCGTGCTGCCGGGCCACGGCGAGGTCACCGGTCAGGCGCTGGTGACCCATCCGGGCGTACGCAAGATCTGCTTCACCGGATCGGCCGAGGTGGGCCGCCAGATCATGGCCGGGTGCGCCGCCGACCTGACCCGGGTGACCCTGGAACTGGGCGGCAAGAACGCCACCCTGCTGTTCGCTGACGCCGACCTGGAGCGGGCCGCCGCCGCGCTGCCCGGGGCCGTGTTCGACAACGCCGGACAGGACTGCTGCGCCCGTTCCCGGTTACTGGTCCAGCGCGAGGTGTACGACGAATTCCTGGCCCTGCTGGAGCCGCACGTCGCGGCCTGGCGCTGCGGCGACCCGATGGACCCGGCCACCGGCATGGGCCCGCTGATCACCGCCGAGCAGCGCGAACGGGTCGCGGGCTACCTCGACGGGGCGGACGTGCTGATGCGCGGCGACGCGCCCACCGGGGCCGGTTTCTGGCACCCCGCGACCGTGCTGGCCGCCCGCGGCACCGGCGAGCGGCACTGGCGCGAGGAGGTCTTCGGGCCGGTCCTGTCCGTGCTGGCCTTCGACGGCGAGGACGAGGCGCTGCGGCTGGCCAACGACACCGAGTACGGGCTGTCCGGTTCGATCTGGACCCGGGACGTGGGCCGGGCGCTGCGGGTGGCCAGGCGGGTCGAGGCGGGTGTGCTGAGCGTCAACTCGCACTCCTCGGTGCGCTACTGGACCCCGTTCGGCGGGGCCAAGCAGTCCGGCATGGGCCGTGAGCTGGGCCCGGACGCCCCGCTGGCGTTCACCGAGACCAAGAACGTCTTCATCTCCACCGAGTGAAACTCCAGCGGTGCCCCGCCCGCGTCCCGCACGCTGTAAGCACGGGAGATGGGCGCCACCGGTCACGCACGGCGAAAGGCAGAGCAGGGCATGGGGCGGTTGCAGGACCGGGTGGCGGTCATCAGCGGAGCGGCCAGCGGCATCGGCGCGGCCACGGCGCGGCGGTTCGCGTCCGAGGGCGCGTACGTCGTGGCGGTCGACCTCGCCGAGGAGGCCGGTAAGAAGATCGCCGAGGAGGTCGGCGGCGAGTTCGTGCAGTGCGACGTCTCCGACGAGGAGCAGGTCCGCGAGCTGTTCGACGGCGTCGCGGCCCGGCGCGGGCGCGTGGACATCGCGTTCAACAACGCGGGGATCTCCCCGCCCGACGACGACTCGATCCTCGACACCGGGCTCGACGCCTGGGAGCGGGTGCTGCGGGTCAACACCACCAGCGTCTACCTGTGCTGCAAGTACGCCCTGCCGCACATGCTCGCCCAGGGCAAGGGCTCGATCATCAACACGGCCAGCTTCGTCGCCCTGATGGGTGCGGCGACGAGTCAGATCGCTTACACCGCCAGCAAGGGCGGGGTGCTCGCGATGAGCCGCGAGCTGGGCGTGCAGTTCGCCCGGCAAGGGGTACGCGTCAATGCGCTGTGCCCCGGCCCGGTGGCCACTCCGCTGCTGATGGAGCTGTTCGCGAAGGATCCGGAGCGGGCCGCTCGCCGACTCGTCCATGTCCCGATGGGCCGGTTCGCCGAGCCCGCGGAGATCGCGGCGGCGGTAGCGTTTCTCGCCAGCGACGACTCATCATTCATCACCGCCTCCCAGTTCGTCGTCGACGGAGGCATTACCGGGGCCTACGTGACGCCGTTGTGAGCGATGTGACCAGACCGTTGATCGGTATCACCACCTATGTGGAAGCCACCCGATTCCTCGTGCACGACACCCGCGCCGCGGTGGTCCCGTGGGCCTACACCGAGCAGGTCGCCAAGGCCGGTGGCCGGCCGGTGCTGGTGCCCCCGATGGCCGACGGCGGCGTGGAGGTCCTCGACGGCCTCGACGGGCTGATTGTGGCCGGTGGCGCCGACGTCGAACCGGCCCGCTACGGGGAGGCGCAGCACCCGAAGGTGTACACCAATCCCCTGCGTGACGCGGGTGAGCTGCCGCTGGTGCGCATCGCGCTGAAGACGGGGCTGCCGCTGCTCGGGGTGTGCCGCGGTATGCAGGTGATGACGGTGGCGTCCGGCGGGCGGCTGCACCAGCACCTGCCCGACGTGCCCGGCACCGGCGAGCACTCGACCCACGGACCGGTCAAGGTGTACGCCGAGCACCCGGTGCGGTTCGCGACCGGTTCGCGGCTGCGCGAGCTGTACGGGGCCGAGTCGGTGGTGAACTCGTACCACCACCAGGCGGTGAAGGATCCGGGGCGGCTGGTGCCGACGGGCTGGTGCGCCACGGACGACATGATCGAGGCGGTCGAGCACCCGGACCACCCGTTCGCGGTGGGGGTGCAGTGGCACCCGGAGGACATGGCATCCAACGCCCTGTTCCTGGCCCTGGTGGACGCCGCGACCCAGGTGCGCCACGCCCGCGGCTCCCGCGCGGAGTTCTTCGCGACGGTCTGACGCGCCCGGCGGTCGGTCTGCCGTCCCGGTTTTTGATCGACGCTGGCCTATCACATCGACTTTGATCTCGTCTGAGTCGATGTGATAGTCCAGCGTCGATGGGGGGCGGGGTGGCGGGGCGTCCCGTCAGGTGGCCGGGGGCGGCGCGGGGGAGTGGGGCGGGGTAGCGTCGCGGGCATGGGCAAGGTGTACGAGCAGATCGACGACCGGATTCGTGACTTCCTCATGGCGCAGCGGGTGTTCTTCGTCGCCACCGCGCCGACCGACCCCGGCGGGCACGTCAACCTCTCGCCCAAGGGCCTCACCGACTCGTTCGCGGTGCTCAGCCCCCACCGGGTCGCGTACTACGAGTACGGCGGCTCGGGCATCGAGACCGTGGCGCACCTGCGCGACAACGGCCGCATCGTGCTGATGGTGTGCGCGTTCGACGGGCCGCCCAAGATCTTCCGGCTGCACGGGCACGGCGAGGCGGTGCTCGCCGACGACCCGCGGGCCGCCGAGCTGATCACGCACTTCCCGGCTCCGCCGCTGGTCGGCCTGCGCAGCATCGTCGTGATCGACGTCACGCGGGTGTCGGACTCCTGCGGCTACGGTGTGCCCCTGATGTCGTACGAGGGCGACCGTGACCTGCTCGTCCAGTTCTGGGACCACAAGACGCCCGAGCAGCGCGAGCACTACCAGGCGACCCGCAACGCGCACAGCATCGACGGAGCCCCGGTCTTCGCCGAGCGCTAGAGTTCAGGGCATGAACGGCCGTGCGACGCTGACCCCTGGCAAGCTCTCCCCGTGGCGGGAGGTGCCCGCCCACATCCCCCGTCCCGAGTACGTCGGCCGCAAGCAGCCGAAGCGCTGGGACGGACCGCTCACCCAGGACGCCGAGTCCATCGAGAAGATGCGGGTCGCGGGGCGGATCGCGGCGCAGGCCGTGCAGCTGGCCGGTGAGCACTGCAAGCCGGGCGTCACCACCGACGAGCTCGACCGGCTGGTGCACGAGTTCCTGCTCGACCAGGACGCGTACCCGTCGACCCTGGGCTACAAGGGCTTCCCGAAGTCCTGCTGCACCAGCCTGAACGAGGTCATCTGCCACGGCATCCCGGACTCGACGGTGATCTCCGACGGCGACATCATCAACGTCGACGTGACGGCGTTCAAGGACGGCGTGCACGGCGACACCGACGCGACCTTCTGCGTCGGCGAGGTCGCCGAGGAGGCCCGGCTGCTGGTCGAGCGCACCCACGAGGCCATGATGCGGGGCATCAAGGCGGTCGCGCCGGGCCGCCCGATCAACGTCATCGGGCGGGTCATCGAGTCGTACGCCAAGCGCTTCGGCTACGGCGTGGTGCGCGACTTCGGCGGCCACGGCATCGGCCAGTCGTTCCACAGCGGACTGTTCATCCCGCACTACGACAACCCCAACGCCGACACCATCATGGTGCCGGGCATGACGTTCACCATCGAGCCCATGATCACGCTCGGTTCCATCGCGTACGAGACCTGGCGCGACTCCTGGACGGTCGTCACCAAGGACCGCCGCTGGACCGCCCAGTTCGAGCACACGCTGGTGGTCACCGAGTCCGGCGCGGACATCCTGACGCTGCCGTGAACCCCGACAAGCCCGACCCCGCCGTGACCGCCGACAGCGGCGCGCGCCCGGCCGTGCCTGTCCCGGAACTCGGCACTCCCGTGGCCGAGGCGCGTTCCGCCCAGGTCGTGTCGCCGATCGACCACGAGCACGCCGACGTGTCCGGCGGCTGGCTGCGCGCGGCGACGTTCGGCGCGATGGACGGGCTGGTCACCAACATCGGCCTGATCGCGGGTGTCGGCGGGGCCGGAGTCGGCGCGCAGACCGTCGTGCTCACCGGCGTGGCCGGCCTGGTCGCCGGGGCCATCTCGATGGGGCTGGGCGAGTACGCCAGCGTGCGCACCGCCAACGAGCAGATCGAAGCCGAAATCGCGAAGGAGCGCCGCGAACTCAAGCGCAACCCCGCCGCGGAGGCCGCCGAGTTGGCCGCGCGCTGGATCGAACGGGGCATCTCACCGGACCTGGCCCGGCAGCTCGCCGAGGACCTGCGTACGCAGCCCGACGAGGCACTGCGCATGCACGTACGCGAGGAACTGGGCATCGACCCGGACAGCAAGCCGAGCCCGTGGACGGCGGCGACCTCGTCGTTCGTCTGCTTCGCAGTCGGCGCGCTGATCCCGCTGCTCAGTTACCTGTTCGGCAGCGAGTCGCTGTGGCTGGCGCTGGGCATCGGCGGCCTGGGCCTGTTCGTCGTCGGCGCGCTCACCGCCCGCTTCACCCGCCGCCACTGGTGGGCCGCCGGCCTGCGCCAGCTCCTGCTCGGCGCGGCGGCCGCCGGAGCCACCTACCTCATCGGCTCCGCGATCGGCGTCAGCGCCGCCTGACCCTGGCGTGTCGGGCCGCTGAGCTGGGCTGCGGCCGGTCAGCGGGGGATGAGGCTGAAGATGCGGATCACGCGGTTCGCGGCGCGCTCCTGGTAGGTCGCGTACGCGGGCCACACCGTCAGCAGCAGCTGCCACAGGCGCTCGCGCTCGGCTCCCTCGGCGAGCACGCCGCGCACGGGGATCTCGCGGCCGCCGAGGGTGACCGTCGCGTCCGCGGTGGCGATCAGGTTCACCGACCAGGCCGGGTGGCCCTGCTGTCCCCAGTTCGAGCCGGTGACCACGAAGTTGTCGCCGTCCCTGACGTACAGCAAGGGTTGGGTGCGCGGCTGGCCGGACTTGCGGCCGGTGGTGGTGAGGATCAGCGTGGGCAGCAGGCCCAGCGCCACGACCCGTCCCTTGGTCAGTTTGGCGACCGCGCGGTCGGCCGGGACGAGGAACCGGCCCATGCGGGCGAACCAACGGCGATGACCCAGGTGACGGGCGAGGCGGGGCAGCATCGGCACAGTGTGCCGCAACCACCCCGCCCGCGAAACCCCACCCCGATCCCCGCCGCAGCCCCGTCCGGCCCCCTCCATGATCGCCGTTTGCGGTCAGAAACTGCGGCCAGACCGCACCTCCTGACCGCAAACAACGATCATCAGACGCTGCAGGTGGGACTACAGGCGGCGTTCGATGGGGAGGCGGGAGCGGGTGAGCAGGCCTGCGCCGGCCATGGCGACCAGGGGGACGACTAGCACGATCGTGATGCTGTCCCAGGGCAGCACCAGGCGCATCGGAGCGTCGCCGTAGATCAGGTGGTCGCCTCCGGCGTTGGTCGCGGCGATCAGTACGGCGGTGGTGCCCAGACCGGCGAGCACCCCGAGGACCGCGCCCAACCCGGAGATCACCCCGGACTGGCTCAGCGACAGCAGTCGGCGCACCCGGGGACTGGCCCCGACCGCGCCGAGGGTGGCCAGGTCGGCGCGGCCGTCAGCGGCGGCCAGGCCGGTGGCGATACCGGCGGCGCCCAGCGCGACGAGCGCCGCGACCACGCCGAGAATCCAGACCATCGGCTCCTCGACGTACTGGGCACCCGACTCGACCTCCACCCTGAGGTCGCCCCCCACGGCGTGCACGGCCGCGTTGAGCCGCTCGGTCTCCCCGGCGGAGGCCACGTGGCCGACGGAGGCGAGCACCATGTCACGGCGTACGCCCAGGCCCAGCCGCTTGATCACGGCAGGGGTGGCCACGGCGAACGCCGCGCTGAGCGACCCGGCGGGCAGCACCGTGGCGGGCACCGTCACCGGCTGCCGGTCGACCGGGTCCCGTTGCGCCTGCTCCGTGGTCTGCTCCTGCCAATCGGTCACGATGACCGTCGCCATGCCGCCGCTGACGTAGCGCGGGTCGGCGACGACCAGGCCGCCCGCCGCCAGTGTCTGCCGGGCCTGGGCCAGGTCGGCCGCGGGCGCGTCGCTGATCGCGTCCAGGGCCGCCGCGTCGTCCACGACCGCGAACTGCACCGTGCCGGTGCCGTTGTCCAAGGCGCAGCGCGGGTCCTCGATCGCGGCCCGGTGCACAATCTCCTTGGTGGGGTAGTTCCACGAAGGGCAGCGTGCGGCCGGGGGCATGTCGAGGTTGAGCGCGCAGCCACGCCCCTGGGCGGGTTCCGCGCAGACGGGGGACAGCAGCTCGTGGGTACGCGCGCCGGGCAGTGCCTGGTGGACCGCGTCCCGCACCCGAGCCAGGTCCGGTGGTGGCGCGGTGTCCGGGGCGTCCTGGCGCACCAGCACACTGCCGATCGGCATCTGCGGCTCGTAGCTGTCGAACCGCTGCTGCTCGTCGCTGCCGACGAACGCGCCGAGGGCCACCGCTCCGGCGACGGCGGCCATCACGGCCGAGATCGCGGGTGCGGCCGAGCCGCGGTTGCGGGCGGTGTCGCGCAGCGCGATGCGCGGCGCGAGCGGCAGCCACCGTCCGGCGCGGGCGATGAGCCCGACCAGCGACGGCGTGAGCAGCACGAGGCCGAGTTCGCCGAGTACGACGCCGGCCATGATCGCGGTGGTCCCGCGCAGGCCGGCTCCGGCGACGGCGATCACCGTGCCGCCGACCGCGAGGACCGTGCCCAGCGTGATCCAGCGCTTGCGGGAGCGGGTGACGCCGCGGCGGCCGGCCAGCACGGTGACCACGCTCTGCCGGGCGGCTGTGAACGCGGGCACCATCGCGGCGGCCAGGCCCGCGCCGACCGCGAGTAGCACGACGCCCGCCTGGGCGGCGGGGAACACCCGCACGCCACCGGCGCGGGCGTGGACGAGGTACTGCTCGAACAGTGGCAGGGCGAGCACGGCGGTGCCGATGCCGAGCCCGACGGCGGCGACCGCCGCGCCCAGGCCCAGCACCACGCCGTCGGCCAGCACGATGCGCCGCAGGTGTGCCGGGGTTCCGCCGGCGGCGGCGACCAGGGCGAGGTCGCGACTGCGCCGCCGCGCTCCGACGGCGAACGCCGGACCGGCCAGCAGCACGACCTCCAACATGATCAGTACAACCATGATCGCGCCGAGGGCGACCTCCTCCACCTCGCTGGTGCTCGTGATGGTGTCGTCCGCCGGGACGACGGGCGGGTCGAGGGCGACCGCCCGGCTGCGCACGACGAGGCCCCGCTCGTTGAGCCGCTGCACGTCGGCCCACAGCACCGGCGACGGCGTGTCGACCAGCCAGTCGGTCGGCGCCGGGAGGACTCCCGGGCGGAACAGAACGGTGTCGCGCAGCGATGTCGGGAACTCGACGACGGCGGTGACGGTGTACGTGTAGTCGGGATTCGCCGTACGGATCTTCCCGCCGGGGCCCACGCCCAGCCGGTCGGCCAGCCCCTCGTTGAGGGCGACCTCGTCGGCGCGGGCGGGCGCGACGCCCGACAGCAGCTCGACGTACCCGCGCAGCCGCGGGTCGGCGAGGTCGGCCCCGCGGGCGCTGACGCCGCCGATGCCGTCGGGGGTGAACACGTCGACGCCGCCCTCGGCGACCTGGCTGACCGTCGACCCGGCGGGCAGCACCGCCAGCAGTTCGGCGGCGGTCGGCGGCGACTGGCGCATCGCGCCCGTCGAGGAGTAGCCACCGCCCAGCGGGGGCTGGCTGACCGGCCCGTCGGCGACCCACTCGACGACGGCGTCGTACTGCCCGGCCTGCCGGGTCAGCTCCTCGACGGGCGTGAGCTGGTGCATGTCGTAGGAGGCCGCGACGAACGACATCATCGCCACCGGCAACCCGATCATGGCGATGACCAGCGTGGACCGGCCACGCGAGCGCAGCGCCTCCCGGCGGGCCATACGCAGCGCGGGGGCCCAGCCCCGAAGCCACCTCATGACGCGGGCTCCAGCAGCTGTTCGGGCTGGGTCAGCGGGCCGGAGGCGTCGACGATGCGGCCGTCGCGCAGGAAGACCACCCGGTCGGCCCAGGCGGCGTGCCGGGCCTCGTGCGTGACCAGCACCGCCGCCGCCCCGGCGTCGACCCGGGCGCGTAGCAGCCGCAGCACGGCCTCGCCGGTCACCGAGTCGAGCGCGCCGGTCGGCTCGTCGGCCAGCACCAGGCGGCGCTGCCCGACCAGGGCGCGGGCGATGGCGACCCGCTGCTGCTGGCCGCCGGACATCTCATCGGGGAAGCGGTCGGCGTATCCGTCCAGCTCCACCTCGGCCAGCGCGGCTTCGGCCAGCGGCCGGGCCTTGCGGGCGGCGAGGCCGTCCAGCTCCAGCGGCAGCGCCACGTTCTCCACGGCGGTGAGGCTCGGCAGCAGGTTGAGGGCCTGGAACACGTAGCCGACGCTGCGGCGGCGCAGCCCCGCCAGCTCCCGGCGGCGCAGCGTGGACAGGGCGACGCCCTCGACCAGCACCTCGCCCGCGTCCGGCGCGTCGAGCCCGCCGGCGAGGTTGAGCAGCGTCGACTTGCCGGAGCCGGACGGGCCCATCACGGCCACCAGTTCCCCGGCGAGCACGTCGAGGGTGATCCCGGCCAGCGCGTGCACCGCCGCCTCGCCGGTGCCGTGGGTGCGTTGCACGTCACGCAGTTGCAGGACGGCGTTCATCGCCGTGCCTCCCGTGGGGTGTCGTCGTGGGTGGGCAGCGGGGCGGGGGCGGGCTTGTCGTAGCGCACCAGGGCCGTCTCGCAGTGGTCGAGCCAGCGCAGCTCGGCCTCGGACTGGAAGATCATCGATTCGAGGACGAGCCGCCAGGGCAGCTCGGCGTCGGTGCGCTTGAGCCGGGTGTACTCCTGCAGCGCGCGCATCGTCGCGCTGCGCTGGGCCATCACCACGGCCTGCACGTCGATGCCGGGCGTGGTGATGGCGAGCGCGAGCTTGATGGCCAGCTCGTCACGGGGCCGGTCGGCGCGGGCGATCGGGGTGGCGAACCAGAGCGCGAGCTCGGCCCGTCCCTCCCCGGTGATCTCGTAGGGGCGCTGCCCCCCGTCGTTCTCCGGCAGCGCGCGTACGAGGCCGTCCCGGTCGAGGCGGTTGAGGGTGGTGTAGACCTGGCCGATGTTGAGCGGCCAGGTGGAGCCGGTCGAGTCCTCGAACTCGGCCCGCAACTGGTAGCCGTAGCGGGGACCGCGTTCGAGCAGGGCGAGCAAACCATGCCTGATGGACATGGATACTGAGTATGCATACTCGGTATGCGGTAAGCAAGACGAGCCCCGTGTACGGGCGAAGAAGGCCTGCTACTGGGTCTTGCGGCCCGGATACGACACGGTGGCGGGAGTGACCGCCGCGAGCTTGCGCCAGCGGGTGCCGCGTACCGCCGCGTCGGTGTAGGCGAGCAGGATCTGCCGCCGGACCTCGCCCTCGGCGTCGGCCAGCGCCGCCCGCCAGGTCGCCGCCACGCCGTCCTCGATGTAGGCCGCGAGCTTGAGCGCGTCGGCCCGGGTGGCCACCGGGAACGGCAGCGCGTAACCCGCCTGCGCGACCGGCGCGGTCGCCTTCAGGTCGGCGAGCTGCACCAGCAGCGCGTCGCGCCGGGTCCGGTGCGCCTCCTCGCCGGTCCGCGCCTGGGCCTGCCCGGCCTTGTCCAGCAGCACCCCGAACCGGGCGTACGCGAAGATCGCACTGTGCTCCGCGCCCAGCGCGGCCTGCAACCGCTCCACCAGTTTCGCGCCGCGGTCGCTGGTGCCGTCGGTCGCGGCGATGATCCGTTCGCTCATACCAGCACCTCCACGTGGGTGGCGCGGGCGGCGGCGATCTCGCCGACGAGCACGGCGCGGGCCGGGGTAGTGGCGACGCAGGCTTCGACGGCCTGCTTGGCGGCCGAGACCTCGGTGGTGCGCAGGCTCTTGAGGATGGCCTTGCGGTCGCCGGTTACCGGAGCCGCGGTGGCGGCGGTGAAGGCGCTCGGCGAGGGCCGCGGGCTCATGATCGCGTCCAGCGCGGCGGCGTGCGCTCGATGCGTCTCGCGCAGCGGGGTCAGCAGCGGGGTGAGCGTGGTGTCGGCGGCCAGCGCGGCGTCGTACGCGGCGACCAGCGCGTGGGTCCCGGCGAGCAGGCCCATGAGGGCGTCCGGCGGGGGTGGCGCGTCCGGCGTCGGGTCGAGCAGGTCGCAACCGGCCAGCGCGGTCACCGCCGCGGCGGCCGTCGCCGTCATCGCCCCGGCCCGCAGCAGCTGCCGTCGATTCGGCCGGGAGCCCCCCGACCAGCTATGATCATGTCCCCGCGTACGCACCGCGCCAGTCTCCCCTATGACGGCCGCGGCTGCCACTCCTTGATCACGTGTCCGACGCGCGCGCCGCGACCGCAGCGCGCCGCTGGTAGCTGCCGCGTGCTCGCGGGTTACGCTCTGCGCAATCGATGAATCACCGAGAGGGGTGCCCCAAGATGGCTCAGCGTGGCCGTGCCACAGGTCGTCAGGCGGGCCGGACGCCCGCTCGGGCGGCGGCACCGGCTCCGGCCAGGACCTCTCCCACCGAACTGGCGGCGCGCCGCGCCCGGTTCGAGGCCGTGATCGGCCCCGTCGTGGCCGGCACCGGCTACGACCTGGAGGACCTGTCGGTCAAGCAGATCGGCCGCCGGCACCTGGTCCAGGTGCTCATCGACGGCGACGGCGGCGTGGGTCTGGACACCATCGCCGAGGTCTCCCGCGCGGTGTCGCGGGCGCTGGACGAGGCCGAGGAGTCCGGCACCGACCTGATCAAGGGCGAGTACCAGTTGGAGGTCTCCTCGCCCGGCGTCGACCGGCCGCTGACCCTGCCGCGCCACTGGGCCCGCAACACGGGTCGGCTGGTCAAGGTCAAGGCCGGGGACAAGACGCTGACCGGCCGCGTCACCGCCGCCGACGCCGACGGGGTCACCCTCGACGTGGACGGCGCGGAGCACGCGCTGAGCTACGACGCGCTGGGCCCGGGACGCGTGCAGGTCGAGTTCAAGCGCATGAACGAGATCTCCGATGAGGAGCTCGCGGAGTTCGACGACGACTCGTCCGACGACGACGAGGACTTCGACGACGACGAGCAAGACGATGAAGGAGAACAGCGGTGAACATCGATCTTGCGGCGCTCCGTGCGCTGGCACGCGACAAGGAGATCTCCGAGGAGACCATCCTGCAGGCAATCGAGTCTGCGCTGCTCACCGCATACCGGCACACCGAGGGCGCGCAGTCGCACGCGCGCGTGGAGATCAACCGCCAGTCCGGCGCGGCCGTGGTGTACGCGCAGGAGTACGGCGGCGAGAACGAGCTGCTGCGCGAGTGGGACGACACCCCGCACGACTTCGGCCGGATCGCGGCGATGACGGCCAAGCAGGTCATCCTGCAGCGCCTGCGCGAGGCGACCGACGAGGTGCACTTCGGCGAGTACGTCAACCGCGACGGCGACCTGGTCACCGGCGTGATCCAGGCGCACGAGACGCGTACCGAGAAGGGCATCGTCTCGGTCGACCTGGGCAAGGTCGAGGCCGTGCTGCCCCAGTCGGAGCAGGTCCCCGGCGAGACCTACCCGCACGGCCAGCGCATCCGCTGCGTGGTCGTGCACGTCGCCAAGAGCTTCCGCGGACCGCAGGTCACCCTGTCGCGCTCGCACCCGGCCCTGGTGAAGAAGCTGTTCGCGCTGGAGGTCCCGGAGATCGCCGACGGCACCGTCGAGATCGCCGCGATCGCGCGCGAGGCCGGGCACCGTACGAAGATCGCGGTGCGGTCCAACGTGCAGGGTGTCAACCCGAAGGGTGCCTGCATCGGCCCGATGGGCCAGCGCGTGCGCGCGGTCATGAGTGAACTGCACGGCGAAAAGATCGACATCATCGACTGGTCGGACGACCCGGCGGAGTTCGTGGGCAACGCGCTCTCCCCGGCGAAGGCCCTGAAGGTCGAAGTGGTGGATCTCGCAACGCGTGCGGCGCGCGTCACGGTGCCGGACTACCAGCTCTCGCTGGCGATCGGCCGGGAAGGGCAGAATGCCAGGTTGGCTGCCCGTCTGACCGGTTGGCGAATCGACATCCGGTCCGACGCGGCCGACTCCGGCACCGCGCAGCCGCGTGGACCGCGCTCAGCGGCTGATCACGAGACGGAGCCGGGCGGCACTCCCGTCTCCGCATAGGGGTAGACTCAACAGGTGGTACGACGCTCGCGGCCCGCACCGCTTGTGGCGGCCTCATCAGTCACGCCTGTGCCGCCTCCGGTGCGCACGTGCGTCGGATGCAGGCAGCGGGCGTCCGCTACCGAACTGCTCCGCGTCGTGGCGGTGGCGTCGGGAGCTGACCAGTTCAGCATCCGACCCGACCCGCGACGCAGATTGACCGGCCGGGGTGCCCACGTGCACCCGTCACCGGCCTGTCTCGAGCTGGCGCTGCGGCGTCGTGCCTTCGGGCGCGCGCTGCGGATAACCGGGGTCATCGATACCGGGGAGCTGGCCGAGGCGATCCACGGACCGTGACGGCCCGAGGGTCACGAACCGATCCGAAGGATCACCGCCAGACCAGTCACGGGGTGGCGGACCCACCGTGGACGGCGGCCTCATCAGCCCCGTCTGAGGATCAAGCAAGGTAGGACTACCAGCATGGGCACACGATGAAGTCGCAAAAATGATCAGGCTTCAAGTGCACAAGTGAGGTCGCGCGGGTCACTGCCCGGCGACCTCGGAGTGAGGAGTGCAGTGGCAGGCAAGGCCCGCGTACACGAGCTTGCTAAGGAGCTCGGCGTCGAGAGCAAGAACGTTCTCGCCAAACTCAAAGAGATGGGCGAGTTCGTCAAGTCCGCGTCGAGCACCGTAGAGGCTCCCGTCGCCCGTCGGCTGAAGGACGCCTTCGCGGCCGGTTCGGGAGCGCCCAGCGCCCCGAGCGCGCCGTCGGCGCCCGCCGCGGCGGCGACCACGGCGGCGACCGCGAACGAACCCCGGGTGACGGCACGTCCGGCACCCCCCAAGAAGCCAACGGCTGCGGCACCGCCCATGAAGCCGAAGGCACCGACCTCCATGGTTCCGCCGACCCCGGTGACGAAGCCGGCCAGCGCCCATGACATCGAGGTCGCCGCAGCCGAGGCCCGCGCCTCGGCGCTCAAGGCCGAGCAGGAGGCCTCTGTCCGGGCCGCCCAGCAGGCTGCCAAGCAGCGTGAGGACCAGCCCCGCGGCGACGGCCCGAAGCCCAGCTTCATGCCGCCCCGTCCGGGCTCGAACGCGGCCCGCCCGCCGGCGGCCGCTCCGACCAGCCGTCCCGGTGCGCCGGGTGGCGAGCGTCGCGACGGTCGTCCCGGCGCTCCGCGTCCCGAGGGCGGCCGCGACGGCCGTCCGGCCGGTCCGCGTCCCGAGGGCGGCGCCCGTGAGGGCCGCCCGGCCGCGCCCGGTGGCGCTCGTCCGCCCCGTAGCGGCGGCAACAACCCGTTCGGCATCTCGCAGGGCGGCGCTCCCACGCGTCCGTCCCCGGCGGGCATGCCCCGTCCGAACCCGGCTTCGATGCCGCCTCGGCCCAGCCCGGCTTCCATGCCGCCGCGGCCGAACCCGGCGTCGATGCCCAGCCAGCGTCCCGCCCGTCCGGGTGGCGGCGCGGGTCGTCCCGGTGGTCCGGGTGGCGGCACAGGCCGTCCCGGCGGTCCCGGTGGCGGCGGCGGCTTCCGTGGCGGCCCTGGTGGCGGCGGCGGTGGCGGCTTCCGTGGCGGTCCCGGTGGCGGCGCTGGCGCCGGCACGGGCTTCCGTCCCGGTGGCGGTGCTCCCGGTGGCGGCGGCGGTTACCGCGGCGGTCCCGGTGGTGGCACCGGTGGCCCGCCGGCGGGTGGCGCAGGCCGTCCGGGTGGCGGTGCCGGTGGTCGTGGCCGTGGTGGCGGCGCTGCCGGTGCGTTCGGTCGTGGCGGCGGCAAGTCGCGCGGCCGCAAGTCCAAGAAGCAGCGGCGTCAAGAGTTCGACAACCTGTCCGCGCCGACGATGAGCTCGGGAGCTCCTCGCGGCCAGGGTCAGGAGATCCGGCTGCCGCGCGGAGCCTCGCTGTCGGACTTCGCCGACCGCATCAACGCCAACCCGGGCTCGCTCGTCCAGGAGATGTTCAACCTGGGCGAGATGGTCACGGCGACGCAGTCCTGCACGGACGAGACGCTGCAGCTGCTCGGTGAGCACCTCGGTTTCCACGTGGAGATCGTCAGCCCCGAGGACGAGGACCGCGAGCTGCTGGCCCGGTTCAACATCGACCTCGACGCCGACGTCGACGTCGAGCGGCTGGTCAGCCGGCCGCCGGTGGTGACCGTCATGGGTCACGTCGACCACGGTAAGACCAAGCTGCTAGACGCGATCCGGTCGGCGAACGTGGTCGAGGGCGAGGCCGGTGGCATCACCCAGCACATCGGCGCGTACCAGGTGCACGTCGAGCACGAGGGCGAAGAGCGGGCGATCACCTTCATCGACACCCCGGGCCACGAGGCGTTCACCGCCATGCGTGCCCGTGGCGCCCAGGCCACCGACATCGTCGTGCTGGTCGTGGCGGCCGATGACGGCGTCATGCCGCAGACGATCGAGGCGCTCAACCACGCCAAGGCCGCCGACGTGCCGATCGTGGTCGCGGTGAACAAGGTCGACAAGCCGGAGGCCAACCCGGGCAAGGTGCGTCAGCAGCTGACCGAGTACGGCCTGGTCGCCGAGGAGTACGGCGGCGAGACCATGTTCGTCGACATCTCCGCCAAGAGCCGTCTCAACATCGACGGCCTCCTGGAGGCGGTCCTGCTGACCGCCGACGCGTCGCTGGAGATGCTGGCCCCGATCGACGGGCACGCCCAGGGTCTGGCCATCGAGGCCCGGCTCGACAAGGGCCGCGGCCCGGTCGCGACGGTGCTGGTCCAGAAGGGCACGCTGCGGGTCGGTGACTCGATCGTGGCGGGTAACGCCTACGGTCGCGTCCGGGCCATGCTCGACGAGAACGGCACCCCGCTGGCCGAGGCGGGCCCCGCCCGTCCGGTGATGGTGCTCGGTCTGACCGCGGTGCCGGGTGCGGGTGACACCTTCCTGGCCGCCGACGACGACCGGACCGTTCGCCAGATCGCCGAGCAGCGCCAAGCCCGTAAGCGGGCTGCCGAGCAGGCGAACCTGCGCGGCCGGGCGACGCTGGAGACGCTGCTCGAGAAGATCAAGGAGGGCGAGCGCACCTCGCTCGACCTCATCATCAAGGGCGACGTGTCCGGTTCCGTCGAGGCGCTGGAGGACGCGCTCGTGGCGCTGCCGATCCCGGAGGAGATCCAGCTTCGGATCATCCACCGCGGCGTCGGTGCGATCACCGAGAACGACGTCAACCTGGCGTCGGCCTCGTCGAACTCGACCGCGATCATCATCGGCTTCAACGTGCGGCCGATGGACCAGGCACGCGACCTGGCCGATCGCAACGGCGTGGAGATCCGGTACTACACGGTCATCTACCAGGCCATCGAAGAGATCGAGGCGGCCCTCAAGGGCATGCTCAAGCCGGAGTACGAAGAGGTCGCCCTGGGTTCGGCGGAGGTCCGCGAGGTCTTCCGTTCGTCCAAGGTGGGTCTCATCGCCGGTTGCATCGTCCGGTCGGGTCTGCTGCGCCGCAACGGCAAGGCACGGGTCGTCCGCGACGGCGCGGTCGTGGCGGAGTCCGCCTCGATCAGCTCGCTCAAGCGGTTCAAGGACGACGCGACCGAGGTCCGCGAGGGCTTCGAGTGTGGTCTGACCCTGGGTGGCTACAACAACCTGCAGGTGGGCGACATCATCGAGACCTTCGAGATGCGCGAGAAGCCGCGGGTGTGATCCCGTGACGCGGGGCGGGGCCCCGGTGCGAAACCGCGCCGGAGTCCCGCCCCGCTCCGTGTCCGTGGGTAGACGGACGACACAGTCTTTGCTTGATCGTCGTTGAGAAGGCGGCGGAAGGAGTTGGCACAGGTGGCTAGGTACGGGCTTCTGGTGGCGCCGTCGGCGAACCGGGTCTACACGCAGTCGGCGCCGGAGTTGATGGCGGCCGAGCTGGCCGTGTTCTCCGAGCGGGCGCTGGCCGGGCGGATCGAGCCGGCCGAGATCGTCGAGTTCGCCGGGCGGCCGTACCTGACGTTCGAGGTCGAGGACGCGCTCGGGCCGGACGAGCTGCGGGTGCTGGCGAACCTGTCGTCGGCGTACGCCCTGTTCGAGATGGTCGACGGTGGTCTTCTGCGGCCGCTGGGCGAGCCGTCGCTGGACCGGTACGACGACGACCTGATCACCATCCAGAAGTACGCGGGCAAGACCAACGAGCACTTCACCAAGCTGCTGCTCAACGTCACCGTGCTGGCCACCTCCTGGGCCGAGCAGCTGCTGAGCAAGCGGTTCGCGGTGCTCGACCCGGTCGCCGGGCGGGGCACCACGCTCAACCAGGCGCTGATGTACGGCTGGGACGCGGTCGGCATCGAGCTCGACGGCAAGGACGTCGAGGCGTACAGCGCGTTCCTGAGGACGTGGCTCAAGAACAAGCGGATCAAGCACACCACCGACATGGTGCCGCTGCGCCGCGAGGGCAAGCGCCTGGGCCGCCGCTTCGACGCGCGCATCGGCGACGTACGCGACGACCCGCAGCACCTGTCGGTGTTCGAGGCCGACACGATCCAGTCCCGGGCGCTGCTGAAGGGCAACTCGGTCGACGTGATCGTGGCCGACCTGCCGTACGGCGTCGTGCACGGCAGCCGCAGCGCCAAGGGCCTGGCCCGGGGCCCGCAGGAGCTGCTGGAGGAGGCGCTGCCCGGCTGGACGTCGCTGCTGCGCCCCGGCGGTGCGCTGGGCATGTCCTGGAACACCCACGTCGCCCCGCGTGAGGACGCCCTGGACCTGCTGGAGGAGCACGGACTGGAGGCCGTCGACTACGAGGGCTTCGAGCACCGCGTCGACCAGGCGATCACCCGCGACATTCTGGTGGCCCGCAAGGTGTGACCTGGCGTACTGTTCACGCTCGTGCATACCGGAACATCCGTTTTCGACCTCCTCCTACCCGGCGACTCCCGGTCGCTGAAGGAGAAACGGTCGTACATCCGTCCGATCATCGCGGCGCTGAAGAAGTACGAGGTGGCGGTCGCCGAGGTGGGCGCCATGGACCTGCACGGGCGCGCCGAGATCGGCGTGGCCGTGGTCGCCGCCGACCCGGCCCACGTCAACGAGGTGCTGGACCACTGCGAGCGCCTGGTGGTCGGCCGCCCCGAGGTCGAGGTCCTGTCCGTCAAGCGCCGCTGGTACGGCGACGACGACTGATCCGCCCCCGGGCGGTTCGTTTACGCCGGTGTATCCGTGGTCACAGGGTGCGTCGGAGCGCTCAGCTCCCACGCGTGACCGTCGGGCCCGGCGGGTAGTGTCATGGTGTTGGTTTCGACCCTGGCTCGTCACCGCGGCCGGCATGAGTCGGCGCGGGCGCGTCGTGGTCGTCGGTCGCGGAGGTGACGTGATGGCTGATCCGGCCAAGGTTCGCAAACATGCGGAGCGAGTGCGTGAGCTCGTCGCATCGGTGATTCGTACCCAGATCAAGGACCCGAGGCTGGGGATGATCACGATCACCGACGCGCGGATCACCGCCGACCTGCGCGAGGCGACCGTCTTCTACACCGTGCTCGGCGACGCCGAGGAGCAGGCGGGCACCGCCGCGGCGCTGGAGAGCGCCAAGGGCATGCTGCGCGGCGTGGTGGGCCGGGCCCTGGGCCTGCGCCACTCGCCCTCGCTGGCGTTCGTCTCCGACGACGTCCAGGAGCACGTGAAGCACATCGACGACCTGCTCGCCGAGGCCAAGCAGCGCGACGAGGTCGTGCAGCAGCTGGCCGCGGGCGCGGCGTACGCCGGTGAGGCGCAGCCGTACAAGGTCGACGAGGACGACGACGAGGGCGCGTCCGACGACGATGACGAGGACGAGCCCGCGCTGCGCGCGGCAGTCCAGCGGTGAACACGACGACCCTCGCGGCAGGCACCACGGGCCGCCCGACCGAGCAGGACTGGGCCGCCGCGGTGAACGCGGTGCGCTCGGGCCTGCGGCCGGGCGCCCGGGTGCTGCTGGTCTGCCACGTCAACCCCGACGGCGACGCGCTGGGCAGCATGCTCGGCTTCGCCCAGGGGCTGCGCAAGCTCGGGGTCACCTCGCTGCAGTGCACGTTCCCCGGCGCGTTGAGCGTGCCGGAGCCGCTGCACATGCCGGCGATGGACCTGCTGATCCCCGAGGGCGCGGCCGACCCGGCCCCGGACCTGCTGGTTACCTTCGACGCGGCCAGCGAGTCGCGGCTGGGAGCGCTGGTGGACCGGCTGGAGACCGCGACGGTCAGCCTGGTGCTGGACCACCATGCCTCCAATACCGGTTTCGGCAAGGTGTCGCTGGTCGACCCGTGCGCCGCGGCCACCTCGGTGGTCGCCGCGGAGCTGCTGCGCCGCCTGGACGTGCCACTGGACCGGGAGATGGCCGAGTGCCTGTACATCGCCCTGGTCACCGACACCGGCTCGTTCAAGTTCGACCTGACCACGCCCGAGGTGCACGAGCTGGCGGCCCGGCTCGTGGCCGCCGGCATCGACGTCGGGGCGATCTCGCGGCGCATCTTCGACAGCCGCCCGTTCGGCGCGGTCCGGATGTTCGGCGAGGTGATGGGGCGCGCCCAGCTGGAACCGGAGTCGGCGGGCGGGCGCGGGCTGGTGTACGCCGTGGCCACGCTTGACGACCTGGCCAAGCACCAGCAGCCGCCGTACGTGCTGGAGGCGCTGATCGACTCGGTGCGCTGTGTCGCCGAGGCCGATGTCGCGCTGCTGCTCAAGCAGGTCGCCCCGGCCGAGTGGGCGGTCTCCATGCGCAGCAAGGGCGGCGCGGACGTGAGCCGGATCGCGGTCGAGCTCGGCGGCGGCGGTCACCGCCTCGCGGCCGGGTTCACCGGCCACGGCACCGCCGAGCAGATCATCGACGCGGTACGCGGCCGCCTGGCGGCGCAGTTCTGAGCACGTCTCGCTGGAAGATCGCCGTTTCCGGTCATGATCTGCGGTGCGGCCGCGGTTTCTGACCCGAAACGCTGATCTTGCCCGCAGGCTGGGGAGAAGATCTCCCCAAAGACCGGGCAACGGAGCACAATCAGGTCATGGAACAGCGTCCTGAGCTCACCGTCGCGCCGGTGTCGCCCTGGGCGCGGGCGCAGGTCATGCTGCCGGTGTTCGTTCCCTTCGCGCTGATCGGCGGGCTGCTCCCGTCGTTCTCGCTGGCCGCGAACCTGTACGTGCTGGCGCTGGGCGGCGGGCTGCTGCTGGCGGGCATGTCCTCGCGGCTGCCCCGCCGGGCCGCGCCGGTGACCCTGCTGCCGGGCGTCGCCTGGTGGCTGGTGCCGGTCGCCGTCTTCGTGGTCGCCGAGGTCGTCACGTTCGCCATGGGCTCGACGCACGACTACCCGACCCTGTCCCTGCTGGCCGATCCGCTGCTCGACGGCTACCTGCTACGCGCTATGGCGTACTTCGGCTGGCTTGCCGGATTCTGGGGACTGGTGCGCCGATGAGCCTGACCCGCCTGCTCGCCATCGCGGGCTTCGTCCTCGCCGGGCTGACCGTGCTCGCCGTGGAGTGGGCCGCCCGCCGCCCCGGCTCCCGCATCCCGACCCTCGGCGACGTGTCCGCCCTGGTCATGCGCTACGACATCGGCGGTTTCCCCGTAGGCCGCCTCGCGATCCTCAGCTTCTGGTTCTGGCTCGGCTGGCACTTCCTCGCCCGCTAACCCACCCCCACCCCACCCCGGCCGCCGCCGGCCCCACCCTTCTGTCGCAACTCTTAAAGAGTCGCGGCTACCGGCGTGCCCTGAGGCCGCGACTTTTTAAGAGTTGCGACAGAAGGGGCGGGGCGGGGGCCGGGGGGAGGGGTGTGACGGATCTGCAAACGGGCATATCCGACTGGTCGTGCGTTCAGGTGACGTTCAGCAGGGGTGGGGGGTGGTGGGGGTTCCGGGATGTGGGAAGGTCTGTGCAGGATGTGGAACTGAACGATAGTTTTGTCTGCAGCGAAGCCACCTGTCGTCCACAACGACCTGCGGCTGAGCGACAGTCACACCGGCGACAGAGCTCGGCGATCCCGAGAGCGGCGGCGGACTACAGAAGAGCGCGGCGTGCGTACGCGACCGCGCGACGAAGTTGACCCGTTGTCATTCTTGGAAAGGACCGTGCCATGCCCACGTCGAAGAAGCCCCAGCCGCAGCCCACCGAGGAAGAGCGCGAGCGCGAGCAGGCCCGTCGTGCCCTGCAGACCTCGATGGACACCCGGCAGTAGTACTCCCCGCAGACAACGGGGACCCGGCGGGTTTTCGTGGCGTCTAGGCTGTCGTGATGTCCTCGACAGCCGTGCCCGTGGCACCCGCCATCGATGAAGCTCTCGCGGGCCTGGCACTGCAGACCCGCCGCCTGCGCATCGCGGCGTGGGCCGTCGGCGGTGCCGGTCTGCTGGTCACCGCGTTGATCGCGGGCATCCGGGATGACACCGCGTGGGTGTGGCGGTCGGTGGCCGCGATCATGGCGCTGGGCGTGTTCTTCGGTTACGCCATCGCGGTCCGGCCGCTACGGCGCTGGCGCCGCCCACAGCTGCTCCTGCCGTCGGCCGCGACCTCCGGCTTCGTCACCGCGGCCGCGCCGGTCAGCCACGCGCCGACAGCGCTTCTGCTGGCCGTGGCCGGGTTCGCGCTCGGCTCGGGCGCGGTCTGGACGGCGCTCGCCGTCGCGCTGCTCGCCGCGGTGGTGAGCCTGCGGCCGCAGCAGCTCGCGGTGACGCCCAGCGCGCTGCGGGTGCGCCGGATCATGACGCGCTCGGTGCCCTGGGCACAGCTCGAGGACCTGCGGGTGACCACCTCGGGCGGGTGCGATGTGCTGACGCTGGTGGTCGACCGACCCGGCCGCCCACCCGGTTCCGTGCGTATCGCGCTGGCCGCGCTCGACGTCGACCCCGCCTACCTGCTGCACCTGTCGCGGCACTACCGCGCTGTGCCGCAGGACCGCACCGCCATCGGCGCACCTGCGGAGCTGGACCGCCGCCGTGCCGCCTACCTGGCCGTGGCCGCCGCCGGTCCCAGCGCGCTGGAGCCGGACGCCGCCCCGGCACCGGCCGCCGGACTGATCGAGCAGCTCGCCGACGTCATCGACCCCGGCGCCGACCCGGGTCCGCTGCCCGCTGCGGCGGCGTCGTGACCGTCGCGCGCGACACAGCGTCGGCCGAGTACCGGCGGATCGCGGCACTGGCGCTGCCCGCGCTGGTCGTGCTCGCCGCCGAACCGCTGTACGTGCTGGTCGACACCGCCGTGGTGGGCCACCTGGGCCGGGTGCCGCTGGCCGCGCTGGGCATGGCGGGCACGGTGCTCGGGCTGGCCGTCTGGCTCGGCAACGTGCTGGCGTACGGCACCACCGGCCGGGCAGCGCGCCGCTTCGGGGCGGGTGACCGGGCCGGGGCGGTGCAGGAGGGCGTGCAGGCGTCCTGGCTGGCGGTGCTCGCCGGGCTGGGCCTCGTCGCGGCGGCGCAGGTCTTCGCCGGGCCGCTGACCCGGGCACTGTCGGGCAACGGGCCCGAGTCCGCGGACGTCGCCGCGCTGGCCGAGTCCTGGCTGCGGGTGGCCAGCCTCGGCGCGCCGTTCATCCTGCTGGCGATGGCGGGCAACGGCTGGATGCGCGGGGTGCAGGACACCCGCCGCCCGCTGCGTTACGTGCTCGGCGCGAACCTCGCCTCGGCGGTGCTGTGCCCGCTGCTGGTATACACCCTGGGCTGGGGCATGGTCGGCTCCGCCTGGGCCAACGTGGCCGCGCAGACCGCCTCCGGCGGGCTGTTCCTGCGGGCGCTGATCGTCGAGCGGGTGCCGCTCGCGCCGCGCTGGGACGTGCTGCGCCGCCAGGTGTCGGTCAACGCCAACCTGCTCGTGCGGGGGGCGGCGTTCCAGGCGTGCTTCCTGTCCGCGGCGGCGGTGGCGGCCCGGTTCGGCGCGGCCGCGCTGGCCGCCCACCAGATCGCGCTGCAGCTGTGGTTCTTCAGCGCGCTGGTGCTCGACTCGGTGGCGATCGCCGCCCAGTCGCTGGTCGGCGCGGAGCTGGGGGCCGGGGACGCGCCCGCGGCCAAGCGCACCGCGCGCCGCATCGCCTGGCTGGGCGGCTGGTGCGGGGTCGCGTTCGCCGTCGTGCTCGGCGCGGGCGTGGCGGTGCTGCCCGCTCTGTTCGTCGACGATCCCGCGGTATGGGAACAGGCCGCGCTGATCTGGCCGTGGTTCCTGGTGCTGCTGCCACTGGGCGGGATCGTGTTCGCCCTCGACGGGGTGCTGATCGGCGCGGGCGACGTGGCATACCTGCGTAACCTGACCATCATCGCCGCCGTGGCCGGCTTCCTGCCGCTGACCTGGCTGGCGTACTACCTCCAGCTCGGGCTGCCCGGCGTGTGGGCCGGGCTGACCATGTTCCTGGTGGTGCGCCTCGTCGCGCTGCTGCTGCGGATGCGCACCGGCGGCTGGGCCGTGCCCAGCCCGGGACCGGTTCCCGCCTCGCCTTAGGCTGGACCGTTGTGAGCGTTAAGAGGGAACAGCGCCCGGTGACCGACGGGCTCATCGTGGTCGACAAGGCCGGCGGCATGACGTCGCACGACGTCGTGGCGCGGGTCCGCCGGATCGCGGGCACCCGCAAGGTCGGCCACGGCGGCACGCTGGACCCGATGGCGACCGGGGTGCTGGTGCTCGGTGTCGGCAAGGCGACCCGGCTGCTCACGTACGTCGTGGGCACGGCCAAGGTCTACCGGGGAGTGATCCGGCTCGGGCAGGTCACGGTCACCGACGACGCCGAGGGCGACGTCACCGCCACCACGCCCGCCGGGCACGTCACCGACGAGCAGATCCACGCCGGGCTGGCCGCCATGACCGGCGAGGTCGACCAGGTGCCGTCGGCGGTCAGCGCGATCAAGGTGAACGGGGTGCGCTCGTACCACCGGGTGCGGCAGGGCGAGCAGGTCGAGCTGCCCGCGCGCCGGGTGACGATCTCCCGGATCGACGTGTCCGAGATCACCCGCGACGGCGACGTGGTCGACGTGGCCGTGGAGGTGGCCTGCTCGTCGGGGACCTACATTCGCGCCATCGCCCGTGACCTGGGCGCCGGGCTCGGTGTCGGCGGTCACCTCACCGCGCTGCGGCGCACCGCCGTGGGCGGGTTCACCCTCGCTGAGGCGTACACCCTGGAACAGCTCGCGGAGCTGGCCGACCCGGTGGCGCTGCCGCTGGCACAGGCCCTGGGCCGCGCCATGCCGGTGCGCGAGGTCGACGCGGACGCGGCGAAGATCGTGTCGCACGGCGGGCCGCTGCCTCCGGTCGGCCAGGCCGGGCCGTACGGTGTGGTGGGCCCGGACGGGGCCGCGCTGGCGGTCATGTCCGAGCGCGGCGGCCGGGCCAAGGCGGAGATCGTCCTGGTGGGAGGCGAGCAGTGATGCAGCGTTGGCGGGGGTACGACGCGGCGCCGGGCGGCTGGGGCCGCGCGGTCGTCACCATCGGCGTCTTCGACGGGGTGCACACCGGGCACCAGCAGACCATCGGCCACGCCGTGCAGCGCGCCCGCGAGCTGGGCCTGCCCGCCGTGGTGCTGACCTTCGACCCGCACCCGTCCGAGGTGGTGCGCCCCGGTTCGCACCCGGCGATGCTGACCTCCCCGCAGCGCAAGGCCGAGCTGCTGGAGGGACTGGGCGTCGACGTGCTGTGCGTGCAGCCGTTCACGCTCGACTTCTCCAAGCTCGACGCGAACCGCTTCGTGCACGACGTGCTGGTGGAGAACCTGCACGCGGCGCTGGTCGTGGTGGGGGAGAACTTCCGGTTCGGGCACCGGGCCGCCGGGGACGTGGAACTGCTGGCCAAGCTGGGCCGCACGTTCGGCTTCGCGGTCGAGTCGGCCCCGCTGGTCACCGGCGACGGCACGGTCTACTCCTCGACGTACGTGCGGGCCTGCGTGGACGCGGGTGACGTGGCGGCGGCCGCGGCGGTGCTGGGGCGGCCGCACCGGCTGGAGGGCGTGGTGGTGCGCGGCGACCAGCGCGGGCGGGAGATCGGCTTCCCGACGGCGAACCTGATGGTGGCCAGGTACGCGGCGGTGCCCGCCGACGGGGTGTACGCCGCCTGGCTGGTGCGCGGCAACGAGCGGCTGCCCGCCGCGGTGTCGATCGGGACGAACCCCACGTTCTCCGGCCAGGACCGGCGCGTCGAGGCGTACGTGCTCGACTTCAGCGGCGACCTGTACGGCGAGCGCCTGGCCCTGGACTTCGTCAGCCACCTGCGCCCGACCCTGAAGTTCGACGGCGTCGACGCCCTCGTCGAGGCGATCCACGACGACGTGGCCCGCACCCGCGCGGCCCTGGGCGTGCCGGCCTGATTCATGATCGGCGTTTGGTGTCATCTCGTCGGGTAGGACCGCAGATCATGGCACGAAACAGTGATCTTGCGAGGCGGTGACGGGGCGGCGGCGTGGACGCGGCGCGGCGCGGGGAACGCGTAGTTTGCGTATCCCGGCGGGGTGGTATCTCACCGGCTGGTAGCCTGGGAGGGACACCGGGTCACCGGTGTCGGCCCGGTATGCCTGCACGACGCCGCGGGATATCGGGTGGCAAGAACCACCAGTTAGGGAGACCATGGCGCTCGACGCTGCAGTCAAGACCCAGATCATGGCGGACTACGCCACCGTCGAAGGTGACACCGGTTCGCCGGAGGTCCAGGTGGCGGTCCTCACCAAGCGGATCCAGGACCTGACCGAACACCTCAAGCAGCACAAGCACGACCACCACAGCCGTCGTGGTCTGCTGCTGCTGGTCGGCCGCCGCAAGCGGCTGCTGGCCTACCTGCAGAAGTCGGAGATCACGCGCTACCGTGCGCTCATCGAGCGCCTCGGCCTGCGCCGATAGTTCCGACGGGGGAGCGGCGCCAGTCGCTCCCCCGATGTTCGACCACACTTTGGCACGCACCCGCCGTCGGGAAGAAACACCGGGCCTGGCGCAAGCAACACACCCAGGCCAGCCGGTTGGGTCGGTCCTCGGTAGTGGTGTCCGGAGCGAGCTCCGGGCGCTTCGATCGAAGACCGACTGTCCTACCCGGCAACGGGCGGCTCGTGCCGCGACAGAAGGAGCACACAGCTTCATGACCGAGCACAACCTCGGCGAACAGACCAGCAAAGCAGTGATCGACAACGGGTCGTTCGGCACCCGTGAGATCACTTTCTCGACCGGACGGCTGGCCCGACAGGCCGCCGGCTCCGTCATCGCCCAGCTGGGCGACACGGTGGTCCTCTCCGCGACCACCGCGGGCAAGCAGCCCAAGGACCAGTTCGACTTCTTCCCGCTCACGGTGGACGTCGAGGAGCGGATGTACGCCGCGGGTCGCATCCCCGGCTCGTTCTTCCGCCGCGAGGGCCGTCCCAGCGAGGACGCCATCCTCACCTGCCGCCTGATCGACCGGCCGCTGCGGCCGTCGTTCGTGAAGGGCCTGCGCAACGAGGTCCAGGTCGTCGAGACGATCCTCTCGCTCGACCCGGAGCACCCGTACGACGTGGTCGCGATCAACGCGGCCAGCATGTCCACCAAGCTGTCCGGCCTGCCGTTCAGCGGCCCGATCGGCGCCACCCGCGTGGCGCACATCGACGGCCAGTGGGTGGCGTTCCCGACCCACGCCGAGCTGGCGCGCGCCACGTTCGACATGGTGGTGGCCGGTCGTGCCCTCGAAGACGGCGACGTCGCCGTCATGATGGTCGAGGCCGAGGCCACCGCGAACACCGTCAAGCTGGTCGCGGACGGCGCGCAGGCGCCGACCGAGGAGATCGTGGCCGGTGGCCTGGAGGCCGCCAAGGTCGCCATCCGCGAGCTGTGCCGCGCGCAGAGCGAGCTGGCGGCGGTCGCGGCGAAGCCGGTGACCGAGTTCCCGGTGTTCCTGGACTACCAGGACGACGCGTACGCGGCCGTGAAGGCGGCGGCGGGCTCCGAGATCGCCGAGGCTCTCAAGATCGCCGGTAAGGCCGATCGCGAGCAGGCCCTCGACCTGGTCAAGGAGAAGGTCGTCGGCCAGGTCGCGCCGCAGTTCGAGGGGCGTGAGAAGGAGGTCTCGGCCGCCTTCCGGTCGCTGACCAAGTCCGAGGTGCGCAATCGCGTGCTGCGTGACGGCGTCCGCATGGACGGCCGTGGGCTGCGGGACATCCGCCAGCTCACCGCCGAGGTGCAGGTGCTGCCGCGGGTGCACGGCTCGGCGCTGTTCGAGCGGGGCGAGACCCAGATCCTGGGCGTCACCACGCTGAACATGCTGCGCATGGAGCAGGCGCTGGACACTCTGTCGCCGGAGAAGACCAAGCGCTACATGCACAACTACAACTTCCCGCCGTACTCGACCGGTGAGACCGGCCGGGTCGGCTCGCCGAAGCGCCGCGAGATCGGCCACGGCGCGCTGGCGGAGCGGGCCCTCATCCCGGTGCTGCCGGCGCGCGAGGAGTTCCCGTACGCCATCCGGCAGGTGTCGGAGGCCCTGGGCTCCAACGGCTCGACCTCGATGGGTTCGGTCTGCGCGTCGACCATGTCGCTGCTGAGCGCCGGTGTGCCGCTGAAGGCCCCCGTCGCCGGTATCGCCATGGGCCTCATCTCCGACGAGGTGGACGGCAAGACCCAGTACGTGACGCTGACCGACATCCTCGGTGCCGAGGACGCGTTCGGTGACATGGACTTCAAGGTCGCCGGTACGCCGGACTTCGTGACCGCCCTGCAGCTGGACACCAAGCTCGACGGCATCCCGTCGGACGTGCTGGCCGCCGCACTGCAGCAGGCCCACGAGGCGCGCCAGACCATCCTGGGTGTGATGGCCGCGGCCATCGCCGCTCCGGGTGAGATGAGCGAGTACGCCCCGCGGGTCACCTCGGTCAAGATCCCCGTCGACAAGATCGGCATGGTGATCGGGCCCAAGGGCCAGACCATCAACGCGATCCAGGACGAGACCGGCGCCGAGATCTCCATCGAGGACGACGGCACGATCTACGTCGGCGCGACCAACGGCCCGTCGGCCCAGGCCGCCGTGGACCGGATCAACGCCATCGCGAACCCGACCATGCCGAAGGTGGGCGACCGCTTCCTGGGCACCGTGGTGAAGACGGCGGCGTTCGGCGCCTTCGTCTCGCTGCTGCCGGGCCGCGACGGCCTGCTGCACATCTCCAAGGTGGGCGACGGCAAGCGGGTCGACCGCGTCGAGGACTTCCTCAACGTCGGCGACAAGGTCGAGGTCGTCATCGCCGACATCGACGCGCGCGGCAAGGTCTACCTGGACAAGATCGGTCCCGACGGGAACCCGATCGTCAGCGACAAGCCGGTCCCCCGCGAGGGTGACCGGGGCGGCGAGCGCGGCGGCGACCGCGGCCCGCGTCGCGAGGGCGGCGACCGGCCGGCCCGCAGCGCTGAGGGTGGCGGCGAGCGCCGTCGCACCCAGCGTCGCGACTGACGTCGTTGACCAGCCAGAACAGCTAGAACACAGCCCGCGGGGAAGGAATCCTTCCCCGCGGGCTGTGCCCGTTACCCGCCCTCGCTGAGGAACCGTGCCGCCCATGTCTCCTGCACCTGTCACCGGCGGCGAGCCCACGCCGCAGTCCACCGGACCGGCTCCCGCCGCCCCTCGCGCTGGGCGGGCCGACACCGCCTCCGGCCAAGCGGATGCCGCCTCCGGACAGGCCGGTGTCGCCGACGGGCCGACTGATGCCGCCTCCGGGCAGGCGAGTGGCCGACGGCGGGCCGCTCCCGCCGCACCTGCCGCCCGTTCCGGCAGCGGTGCGCGGGCGGTGACCCGGGTCCTCGACAGCGATCCGCTAGGCGGGACGGTACGGCGCACCGTGCTGCCCAACGGGATGCGCATCCTCACCGAAGCCGTGCCCGCGATGCGCAGCGTGACCTTCGGCATCTGGGTCGGCGTCGGCTCGCGCGACGAGGCCCCGCAGCTCGGCGGCGCGTCGCACTTCCTGGAGCACCTGCTGTTCAAGGGCACCCGCAAGCGTTCCGCGCTGGACATCTCGGCGCAGATCGAGGCGGTCGGCGGCGAGACCAACGCGTACACCGCCAAGGAGTACACCTGCTACTACGCGCGGGTGCTCGACGCGGACCTGCCGCTGGCCATCGACGTCATGTGCGACGCGGTCGCCGACTCGGTGCTGGCCGAGGCCGACGTCGAGACCGAGCGCGGGGTGATCCTCGAAGAGATCGCCATGCACGCCGACGAACCCGGTGACGAGGTCCACGACCTGCACATGGAGGTCCTGTACGGCGACCATCCGCTGGGCCGCCTGATCTCGGGCACCGCGGAGACCATCACGCCGATGACCCGTAAGCAGATCAACAGCTTCTACCGGCGGCGGTACACCCCGCCGGTGATCGTGGTCGCGGCCGCGGGCAACCTGGACCACGCGACCGTGGTCAAGCAGGTGCGGGAGGCCTTCGCGGGTACGCCCCTCGGCGACGCCCCGGCGGCCTCCCCGGAGCCGACCCGCTCGCCGCACGCGAAGGTCAAGCACCGCCCGGCCGCCACGCTGGTGCGCCCCGACGACACCGAGCAGGCCCACCTGGTGCTCGGCGGCCCGGCCCTGCACCGCCACGACGAGCGCCGGTTCGCGCTCGGCGTGCTGAACAACGTGCTCGGCGGCGGCATGTCCAGCCGCCTGTTCCAGCAGGTACGCGAGAAGCGCGGGCTGGCCTACTCGGTCTACTCCTACACCTCGCAGTACGCCGAGACCGGCAGCTTCGCCGTGTACGCCGGTTGCGCCCCCGCCAAGGCCGACGAGGTCCTCGCCCTGATCCGCCAGGAGCTGGCCGATACCGCCGCCCACGGCATCACCGCCGAGGAACTGCGCCGCGGCAAGGGCATGCTCAAGGGCTCCCTGGTCCTCGGCCTGGAGGACACCGGCTCCCGGATGAGCCGCCTCGGCAAGGGCGAACTCATGCACGGCGACCTGATGTCCGTCGACGAACTCCTGCGCCGCATCGAGTCCGTGACTCTCGACGAGGTGAACCACATAGCCGCCACGATCCTCACCGCCCCCATGTCCCTGGCCGTGGTAGGCCCCTTCGACGAGACCGCCTTCCAGCTGTAGCCCCCTTCCCTGGGTCGATCATGAACTTATGGACGGGCTGGGCGGCGTGTCGCCACCCCTAACTTCATGATCGATTCGGGGGTCGGGGCAGGTGGGGGAGGGGTGTCCCGAAAGCGCGTGGTCGTCGCGCTGGGGGCCGTCGGATCCGCTAGGTTGGGCGCGTGACTGATGAAGTAGAGCCGCTGCGGGTCGGTGTGCTGGGTGCTCGGGGACGGATGGGCATCGAGGTGTGCCGGGCCGTGGACCGGGCCGACGACCTCGATCTCGTGGCGATGATCGACCAGGGCGACTGGCTGTTCAACGCCTCCGACGCCTCCGCACAGGTCATCGTCGACTTCACCGCGCCCGACGTGGTGATGGACAACCTGCACTGGTGCATCGACCAGGGCATCAACGTGGTGGTCGGCACCAGCGGGTTCACCGATGAGCGGCTGGCGCGGGTCAAGGCCTGGCTCGCGGCCAAGCCCGAGGTCGGCGTCGTGATCGCGCCCAACTTCGGCATCGGCGCGGTGCTGATGATGGAGTTCGCCGAGCGGGCGGCCCGCTACTTCGACTCGGTCGAGATCATCGAGCAGCACCACCCGAAGAAGGTCGACGCGCCAAGCGGCACCGCCCTGCACACCGCCCGCCTCATCGAGCAGGCCCGCAAGGCGGCAGGCAAGCCCGAGATGCCTGACGCGACCACCGACGAGATGGCAGGGGCGCGCGGGGCCGAGGTCGGTGGCGTACGCATCCACAGCGTGCGCGCCGCAGGCCTGGTCGCCCACCAGGAGGTCCTGTTCGGCACCACCGGCGAGACTCTGACGATCCGCCACGACTCCTTCGACCGGGCCTCATTCATGCCCGGCGTCCTGCTCGCCATCCGCGAAGTCGTCCAGCGCCCCGGCCTGACCCTCGGCCTGGCCCCACTCCTGTAACCGTCCCGCCGGCCCCGCGCGCCGCTACAAGATCGCTGTTTCGGGTCAGAACCTGTGGTCCAAACGCAGGTTCTGACCACAAACAGCGATCTTCGGGAGGGGCGGGCGGGTCCCGGAGGGGCGGGCGGGCCCGGAGGGGGCGGGTCAGAGGGTGGTGTGGAGGCGGAGTTGGGGGACGAGGAGGTCGTCGACGTCGAGGGCGCGGGTGGCACCGTCGGGGGCCCAGCCCGCTGAGGTGAGGAACTTGCGGGTCGCGGCGTCGGCGTCGAAGGCCCAGCAGACGGCGCTGTCGAAGCCGTCGCCGCGCCACAGGTCGACACTGGCCGCCAGCAGCCGGCTGCCATGGCCGCGCCGCCCCCAGCGGGGCTCCACCAGCATGTCCGTGACGGCTGCCACGTTCTCGCGCTCCGGGGTGTGATCCTCGTCGGCGGCCAGCGCCCCGTCGTCGAAGGGACCGGAGGCCGCGAAACCCACCACGTATTCTTGGACGGCCTGCTCGACCGCGTTCTGCTCGACGGCGACGAGGACCCGGTGGCGGCCGGTGGGGGGCGCGGTGACCGCGTCCGTCCAGCGCAGCGCCAGGAACGCCTCGTCGATCTCGTCCAGGACGTGTTTGGGCAGCACCCGGCGATAGGCGACCCGCCAGGTCGCCAACTGGATACGTGCTATCTCGCCGGCGTCGTCGGGACGCGCCGGTCGGACGAAACCGACTGCCACGCCCGAAGCGTACCGAGCCCACCCGGGCACTGATCAGGAGGTCTGGCTTGAGCCGTGGACGGCAGATCGCGACGGTGTCGGCCCTGGGGGTGGCGGCACTGGTGTTCGTCGCGCTGTTCGCGCAGCGGCACGGCTTCTTCGACCTGAACGTGTACTACGGCGCGGTCCGGTTCTGGACCGGCGGCGGCGAGATCTACGACTTCGTCCGGCCGAACAGCACGTACGGCTTCACGTACCCGCCGTTCGCGGCGCTGACCATGCTGCCGATGGCGCTGCTGTCGTGGCCCGCCGCGATCGCGGTGAGTTCGGTCGCGACGGCGCTGGTGACGTGGTGGCTGCTGCGGCTGCTGCTCGGGCCGGTGATCGCGGCGCAGCGCTGGACGCCCTGGTTCGCGGTGGCGATCGCGCTGTGCCTGGTCACCGTGTACGAGCCGATGCGCGAGACCTTCCTGTTCGGCCAGGTCAACATGCTGCTGCTGGGGCTGGTCGCGGCGGACCTGCTGCTGTTCACGCGCAGGGGCAGCCGGTGGGGCGGGGTGGGCATCGGCCTGGCCACCGCGATCAAGCTGACCCCGGGCATCTTCATCGTGTACCTGCTGATCACCAGGCGCTGGCGGGCCGCGGCGGTGGCCAGCGGCACGGCGTCGGCGGCGACACTGCTCGCGGCGGCGGTCGCGCCGGACGCCACGCGCGAGTTCTGGACCAGTGCGCTGTGGGACACCGACCGGGTCGGCGTGCTGTCGTTCATCTCGAACCAGTCCCTGCAGGGCGTCGTCGCCCGGCTGACCACGGGCCACCCGAGCAAGGCGCTGTGGGCGGTGCTGGTGGTGGCCGTGCTGGCGGTGTGGTTCGTGCGGTCCCGGGCGGCGGTGGCCCGGGGCGACGAGGTCGCCGGGCTGGCGTTCACCGGCATCATCGGCGTGCTGATCAGCCCCGTGACCTGGGTCCACCACCTGGTGTGGCTGATTCCCGCGCTGGTGCTGCTGGTCGAGCACGGCTTCGCCGCCGCGCCGCGCAGCCACCGCCGGTGGGCGCTGCTGGGCCTGGCCGGGGTGTCGTACGTCATCCTGTCCAGCCGGGTCGTCTGGCTGTGGGAGGGCGACGTGGGCGGGTTCGGCACGCTGCTGGGCTCGAACCTGTACGTCTGGGTCTGCCTGGCCCTGCTGTGCTGCACGCCGCTGGCGGCGGCCGGTTCAGCCGCGCCTGAGGGCGCAGCGCAGCTCGGGGATGTCGACGTCACTGCCGGTCGGCCGGTACGCGGCCCGAAGTCCGTCCGGGTGTAGCCCGTGCCGGGCGTAGAACCGCAGCGCCCGGTGGTTGTCCGCGAGCGCCCAGAGCCGCACCTCGGCCTGCGGCAGCGCGTCGAGCGCGGCCAGTAGCAGCGCGTCGCCCGACCCGGTGCCCCAGTGTGCGGGGTCGACGTAGATCGCCAGGATCTCGCCGTACTCGGGTCGCAGCGGGCTGCCGTCCAGCTCCTGGGCGCGGTAGGGGCCGTGGCAGACGAACCCGGTGACGGTGTCTGCGTCGTGCGCGACAAGGTTGCGGAAGGGGTTGTCCGGATCGGCGAGCCGATCGAGCCGCCACGCGGTCCGGGCGGTCACGTCGAGTGCGGCCAGAACATGGTCGGGCACGATTCCGGCGTACGCCACCTGCCAGGCCCGTATGTGCACCGCCGCCACGGCTGCGCAGTCGCCGGGTGTCTCCGGCCGAACGCTGATCCCCATGCCCGCAGAGCCTACGAAGACCCGCCCCGACGGGCAAAGAGGTTACGAAGGCGTCCTTCCTCACCGGTAGGCGTCGGGGGTGGGGGGTAGCGTCGGGCGGCGTGGAGACGGTGACGGTCGCGCAGGCGCGGAGGATGGCACTGGCGGCGCAGGGGTTCGCGGATCGGGCGCCGAAAGGGCCGGTCGGGGCGCGGCAGCTGCGCAAGGTGGTCGGCCGCACGGGCCTGTTGCAGATCGACTCGGTGAACGTGCTGCAGCGCGCGCACTACCTGCCCGCGTACAGCCGGATCGGGGCGTACGACCCGGCGGTGCTGGACGGGGCGAGCGCCCAGCGGCCGCGCTGGCTGTTCGAGTACTGGGGGCACGAGGCGTCGCTGCTGCCGGTGGAGCTGCAGCCGCTGATGCGGTGGCGGATGGCCAGCGCGCAGGGGGTCTGGGGCGGCCCGCGCAACATCGCGGCACAGCGGCCTGACCTGGTGGCGTGGGTGCTGCAGGAGGTCCGCGACCGGGGGCCGGTGACCGCCGCCGTGATCGAGCAGGACGTGCCCAAGCCCAAGGACAACTGGGGCTGGAACTGGTCGGACGCGAAGAAGGCCCTCGAATGGCTGTTCTACGCGGGCGAGATCACCTCGGCGGGCCGGACCAGCCAGTTCGCGAGGCTGTACGACCTCACCGAGCGGGTGCTGCCCGCCGCGGTGATGAGCACGCCGACCCCGGAGCCCGCGGCGGCGTACCGGGCGCTGGTCGAGATCGCGGCGCGGGGGCTGGGCGTGGCGGCGGAGCCGGAGCTGCGCGACTACTTCCGGCTGCCGGTGGCCGGGGCCCGGACCGCGATCGCCGAGCTGGTCGAGGCCGGGCTGCTCGTGCCGACGCGGGTCGAGGGCTGGAAGCACCGGACGTGGCGGCACCGCGACGCGGCACTGCCCCGCAAGGTCGCGGTGTCGACGCTGGTCAGCCCGTTCGATCCGCTGATCTGGGAGCGCTCGCGCACCGAGCGGCTGTTCGGCCTGCGCTACCGGATCGAGATCTACGTGCCGCAGGAGCAGCGCGTACACGGCTACTACGTGCTGCCGTTCCTGCACGGCGACCGGTTCGCCGCGCGTGTCGACCTCAAGGCCGACCGCCGCGCCGGGGTGCTGCGTGTGCCCGCCGCCTGGGCCGAGCCCGGGGTGGACGAGCATGCCACGGCCGAGGCCCTGGCGGTCGAGCTGCGCCGCCTGGCGGGCTGGCTCGGGCTCGGCGAGGTGGCCGCTCCCGAGCGCGGTGACCTTGCTCCCGCGCTCGCCGATGCGGGTATGCGCGGCAGTGTAAGTTCAATCTCGTGACCGAGGCCTCCGTGACGCCGCACGGCCCGCAGTTCGCGGGCGACCCCTTCACGCCGCCGCCCGCCGACCGGATCACCCGGTTCACCGACTGGCTGCGCGCGCACACGCCGGTCTGGGCGGGGCCGCTGGCGGCGCTGGCCTGCATCGGCGGCGCGCTGAGCTACACCCAGCTGGCCGACCCTGCCAACGTCGGGGCGGACGCGACGCCGACCTGCCTGGTCAAGATGCTCACCGGCTTCGACTGTCCGGGCTGCGGCGGCACCCGCGCCGCGTGGTACCTGATGCAGGGCGACCTGCCCGCGGCGGCGCGCCACCACATCATGTTCGTCTTCGCGGTGCCGTTCCTGATCTACATGTACGTGGCCTGGGCGGGCAACACCACGTTCAAGTGGAAGCTGCCCCAGCTCAAGATCGGCCCGAAGCACATCGCGTTCTTCCTGGCCGCATGGGGCGTCTTCATGGTGCTGCGCAACCTGCCCTGGGCCCCGTTCACGTACTTCTTCGTCTGACCGCAAACGGCCGTCCTCAGCGCGAAGATCACTGTTTCAGGTCGAGAACTGGGGTCAGACCGCAGTTTCCGACCCGAAGCAGTGATCTTTCCCGGAGGGGTCAGGCCGGGACCACCCGGCGCAGGGTGATGTCGCCGGATGCGGTGCGGACCTTGAGGGTGAAGGTGGCGGCGGGGGCCGGTGGGGTGGGGGTGGCGGGGGCGGTCATGTTCAGGTCGCTGCTGGTACGGCCGGAGGCTGTGCTCAGGTCGAGCCAGACCCCGGTGCCGGCGGCCACGCCGACCTTGATGTCGCCGCTAGCCGAGTTGAGCTTGGCCTCGCCGCCACGGGCCACGCCGATGGCGATGTCACCGGAGGCGGTGGTCACCCGGGTGTCCGTCTCCGTGCCGCCGATCTCGATGTCGCCGCTGGCCGAGTGCGCGGTGGCGGTGCGGCCGACGTGCCCCGTGTACACGTGACCGGAGGCGCTGTTCACGCGCAGGTGCCCGCCGACCGTGCCGAGGCGTACGTTGCCGCTGGCGGTGTGGACGGAGACGTCGTCGCTGACCGGACCGAGGGAGACGTCGCCGCTGGCGGTGTGGATCACGGCGTCGTGGTACGCGCCCTCGCACACCGCGTCGGCGGAGGCGACCCGCACCGACAGCGCGCTGCCGGTGGGCAGCTCGACGCGTACGAGCAGCCTGGCCCGGCGGAACAGCCGCCAGCCGCCGTGCTCGGGGGCCTGGACCAGCAGGTGCCGCCCGTCCTTGAAGTCGATCTTCGTCTCGCGTACCGCCTCGGCGCTGCCCTCGGTGGAGTCCATGGCCACCACGCTGACGGTGACGGTGTCGCGCTCGGAGGCGACCACCTCCAGGCGGCCCGCGGAGACCCGCAGGTCGGCGCGGATGGTGCCGGTGCAGGGGAAGGTCTGGTTCATGTCACTGCTCCTGTCAGGCCTGGGCGTAGCCGGTGACCCGGCGGCCGAGGTGGGAGGTCGGGGGAGGGGCGACCGGGCGCAGCGCGTTCGCGGTGGCGCGCACCAGCCAGGCGTTGACCGAGATGCCCTCGGCCGAGGCGGCGCGCTCGGCCGCCTCCTTGAGCTGCTCGGGCAGGCGCAGGGTGAGCCGGGCCTGATCGCCGCCCTCGATGGGCGGCGGAGCGGGCGCGACGGGCGCGGCCTCGTACGCCGGGGCGACCGGTGTGCTGACGACGAGGTCGGCCTCGCGGCCGCGGATGCGGACCTCGACGGTCGGGCCGTCGAGCTTGGTGGTGATCTCGGCGCTCGCGTCGGCCAGCACCTCGATGAGGCAGAGCCGGGCCGACGCGTCGAGGGCGAGGGTCAGCAGTTCGGCGGTGCGGGCGACGTCGTCGCCGGCGGGCGCGGCCGCCGCGGCGAGATCCCGCCGCAGCGACTCGAGATACGGGGACAGGTCCATGACACCACTATGACGTCAGAGGTGACGTCACGCAAGTGTCAATCTGACGTCTTGATGACGGCGACCTGATGTCACTATCGCCTTCCGGACAATGGCGGCTATAACCCACCAGCAGTCGAGACGGGAGGGGCCGCTAAGCTGGCGCGTGTGACTGAGATGGTGAAGCCCGCTGTGCAGCTGATCGCCTGGACGAACTTCCAGGCCCCGGTCGACGTGCCGTGGGACACCGACGCCGAGGGCGGCCAGGCGCTGGCGGAGTTCGCCGGCCGGGCCTGCTACCAGTCCTGGTCCAAGCCGAACCCGGCCACCGCGACCAACGCCGGTTACCTGCGCCACATCCTCGAGGTGGGCCACTTGTCGGTGCTGGAGCACGGCACCGCGACGTTCTACTTCACGGGCGTTTCACGTTCTTTCACGCACGAACTGATCCGCCACCGGCACTTCTCGTACTCCCAGCTGTCCCAGCGCTACGTTCCCGAGCGCGACGCGGCCATGGTCGAGCCCGAGGTGATCGCGGCCAACCCGGAGCTGCACAAGAAGTTCGTCGAGGCCAGCGAGGCCGCGGTGCGGGCGTACAACGAGCTGCTGGAGGGGCTGGAGGCGACCTTCGCCGACGTGCCCAACGCCACGCTGCGCCGCAAGCAGGCCCGCCAGGCGGCCCGCGCGGTGCTCCCGAACGCCACCGAGACCCGGATCGTGGTCACCGGCAACTACCGCGCGTGGCGACACTTCATCGCGATGCGGGCGACCGAGCACGCCGACGTGGAGATCCGCGAGTTGGCCATCGCCACCCTTCGGGAGCTGCAGAAACTCGCACCGAGCGTGTTCAGTGACTTCACCATCAGCGCCCTTCCGGACGGCTCGGAGATCGCCTCCAGCGTCTACACCTGGGAGTCCTGAGGGCCGCGATGGCGTCCACCGTATTCGGCTAGGTTGTGTGCATGACGAACAACGCTCAACGGCCATTCGGCCGCCTGCTCACCGCGATGGTCACGCCATTCGGTGCGGACGGGGCCGTCGACGCCGACGGTGCCGCACGCCTCGCGGCGTACCTCGTGGACGAGCAGCGCAACGACGCGTTGGTCGTCAACGGCACCACCGGTGAGTCGCCCACCACGACCGACGCCGAGAAAGAGGCTGTGATCAGGGCCGTCGTCGAGGCCGTCGGAGACCGGGCGCAGGTGGTGGCCGGGGTGGGCACGTTCAGCACGCACCACACCGTCGAGCTGGCCCGCTCGGCCGAGAAGGCGGGCGCGCACGGCCTGCTCGTCGTCTCGCCCTACTACAACAAGCCGCCGCAGGCCGGGCTGGTCAAGCACTTCACGATGGTCGCCGACGCGGTCGACCTGCCGGTCCTGCTGTACGACATCCCGCACCGCACCGGCGTCGCGATCTCCACCGAGACCATGGTCAACCTGGCCGGGCACCCGCGCATCGTGGGCGTCAAGGACGCCAAGGGCGACCTGGCCGCCGCGTCCTGGGTCATGCGGCGAGCCGAGTTCGCGTACTACAGCGGCGACGACGCGGCCACCCTCCCGCTGCTGTCCATCGGGGGCGTCGGCGTCGTCGGCACCTCCACCCACTTCACCGGGGCGGCCACCAAGGACCTGATCGAGGCGTACGGGCGCGGTGACGTCACCGAGGCGCGGCGCCTGCACCTGGCCCTGCTGCCGCTGTACACCGGAATCTTCCGCACCCAGGGCACCATCCTGGTCAAGGCGGGCCTGGCCGCCCGCGGCCTGCCCGCCGGGTCGGTCCGCCCGCCACTGGTCGACGCGACCGAGGCCGAGCTGGCGCAACTGCGCATCGACTGCGCGGACGCCGGCCTGCCGCTCTAGACGCCAACGGGGCGCGAAGCCCCAGCACGACGGCGTGCCGTGTGCCGCAGCCCTGAAACGGCGGCACCCGCGCCGGAGAACATAAGGAGTGATGTTCATTGACCGGGCCACAATTGGAGACTGGGCGTAGCGCCAACCTGGGCGCGCCCCCGCCGCTGCCCGAGGGCGGCCTGCGGATCATCCCGCTGGGCGGGCTGGGAGCCATCGGCCGCAACATGACCGTGTTCGAGTTCGGCGGCAAGCTGCTGATCGTCGACTGCGGTGTGCTGTTTCCGGACACCGCCGACCAACCCGGCGTCGACCTGATCCTGCCGGACTTCGCACCGATCCTGGACCGCCTCGGCGACGTCCAGGCCATCGTGCTCACGCACGGCCACGAGGACCACATCGGCGCGGTGCCGTACCTGCTCGCCCACAAGAACGACATCCCGCTGGTCGGCTCCCAGTTCACGCTGGCGCTGATCGAGGCGAAGCTGGCCGAGCGGCGCATCACGCCGTACACGCTGACCGTCGCCGAGGGGCAGCGGGAGCGGCTGGGGCCGTTCGAGCTGGAGTTCTTCGCGGTCAACCACTCGATCCCGGACGCGCTGGCGGTCGCCATCCGCACCGACGCCGGGCTGGTGCTGCACACCGGCGACTTCAAGATGGACCAGCTGCCGCTGGACGGGCGCATCACCGACCTGGCCGGGTTCGCCCGGCTCGGCATGGAGGGCGTCGACCTGCTGCTGTCGGACTCCACCAACGCGGAGATCCCCGGCTTCGTCTCGCCGGAGAAGCAGATCGGCCCCGTGCTCGGCTCGATCTTCGGCAAGGCGACCGGGCGCATCATCGTGGCCTCGTTCGCCTCGCACGTGCACCGGGTGCAGCAGGTGTTCGACGCCGCCGAGGAGCACGGCCGCAAGGTCGCCCTGATCGGCCGGTCCATGGTCCGCAACATGGGCATCGCCCGCGACCTCGGCCTGCTGAAGGTCAAGGCCGGTCTGATCGTCAACATGGAGGAGGCGGCGAACCTGCCGCCGAACGAGATCGTGCTGATGTCGACCGGTTCGCAGGGCGAGCCGATGAGTGCGCTGGGCCGGATGGCCAACGGCGACCACCGCCACATCGTGGTCGGCCCGAACGACACGGTGGTGCTGGCGAGCTCCCTGGTCCCCGGCAACGAGACCAGCGTGTACCGGGTGATCAACCAGCTGGCCCGCCTCGGCGCGAACGTCATCCACAAGGACGTGGCCAAGGTGCACGTCAGCGGGCACGCCCCCGCGGGCGAGCTGCTGTACCTGCTCAACGTGGTCAAGCCCAGCAACCTGATGCCGGTGCACGGCGAGTGGCGGCACCTGCGTGCCCACGCCCAGCTCGGCGTCGACTCCGGCGTCGACCCGTCGCGGGTGGTGCTGTGCGAGGACGGCGACGTCGTCGACCTCGTCGAGGGCCACGCCAAACTGGTCGGCCACGTCAAGAGCCGGTACGTCTATGTGGACGGTCTGGCCATCGGCGACGTCGGCGAGAGCCTGCTGACCGAGCGCCGGGTGCTGGGTGACGGCGGCTTCATCGCGGTGACCGTGGTCGTCGACTCGGTCACCGGCAAGGTCGTCGGCGGCCCGCTGCTGTCGGCGAAGGGCTTCTCCGAGGACCCGACCGCCTTCGATCCGGCCCTGCCGCTGGTCACCGAGGCCCTGGACCGCGCCGCCCTGGACGGGGTGACCGACTCCCACCAGCTCCAGCAGATCGTCCGCCGGGTCGTCGGCCGCTGGGTCAACGAGGCCTACCGCCGCCGCCCGATGATCGTCCCGAACGTGCTGGAGGTCTGATCCCCACTGTCCGCCGTGGAACTCCACCACGTTGATCATGAGCTTAGGGATGTCGACACGCCGTCGAACACGTCCATAAGTTCATGATCAACGTGGAGGGGTTACGGTGTGGACATGGCGGGCCGTAGTTCCTCATCGGGCAGTCGTCGAGCTGCCACGCCGACGAAGGCCGCTACGGCGCGTACCCGACAGACCGGGCGTGCGCCGGCTCGCCGGGCGCCGGCGCGGCGGCCTGCCGCGCGCAGCCGGAGCCGGGTCACCGTCAATCCGGCGGCGCTGTTCGGGCGGCTGTTCGGCGGGCTGTGGATGGCCATCGCGCACGGTCTGGGCTGGATGGTGCGCGCCGTCGGCTCGCAGGCCGCCAAGGCGCGCGATCTCGATCCTGAACACCGCCGTGACGGGTTGGGGCTGCTGCTGATGGCGCTGGCCATCCTGTTCGGCGTCGCCGTGTGGGGGTCCGGGCAGGGCAGCGGGGGAAAGTTCGGCACGTGGCTGGCTGATACGACCCGGTTCTTCATCGGGGCGACCGCCGCCGCGCTGCCGCTCCTGCTGGCCGTCAGCGGCATCCGGGCCATGCGCGCCGAACCGGACCCCGCCCAGCGGGGGCGCGGCATCGTCGGCTGGACGGCGCTCACGCTCGCCTCGACCGCGCTGCTGCACATCACCCTCGCGCCGGTCGACGTGCAGCAGCTGGAGCAGGCCGGTGGGCTGCTCGGCAAGCTCGTCGGCGGCGGGCTGGGCAGTGTGGTGTCGAATTTCGTCGCGGGGCTGCTGTTCATCCTGCTGCTCACCTTCGGCGTGCTGGTGATCACCGCGACGCCGGTGAACAAGATCCCGGAGCGGCTGGCGAACCTGCGCGACAGCTTCCTCGGCGTCGCCACGCCGGAACGCACCGACGACGACGTCGACGAGGAGCAGGAGGTGCCCGCCCCGCGCCGCCGCAAGCGGCTCACCCCGCCCGCCGCGTTCCAGGGCCCCGACCCCGACGACGACTTCGACGACGCGGCGTACGAGCGCATCCTCGCCGAGCAGGAGACGGTCGCCATCGAGCGGCCCGCCAAGCGGCGCAAGCCCGACCCGCCGCAGCACACCCCGCCGCCCACCAAGACCGAGCAGCTGCTGCTGCCCAGCCTCGGCGGCGACTACACGCTGCCGCCCGTCAGCCTGCTCAAGCCCGGTGAGGCCGCCAAGACCCGGTCCAAGGCCAACGACGAGGTCATCGCCGCGCTGGCGCACGTGTTCGACCAGTTCGACGTGGACGCCGCCGTCACCGGGTTCACCCGCGGCCCGACGGTCACCCGCTACGAGGTGGAGCTCGGGCTCGGCGTCAAGGTGGAGCGCATCACCGCCCTGTCGCGCAACATCGCGTACGCGGTGAAGAGCCCCGATGTGCGTATCCTCAGCCCGATCCCGGGCAAGAGCGCGGTCGGCGTGGAGATCCCCAACACCGACCGCGAGGACGTGGCCCTGGGCGACGTGCTGCGCTCCCGGGTGGCCACCTCCGAGACGCACCCGATGGTGGTCGCGCTCGGCAAGGACATCGAGGGCGGCTACGTGGTGGCCAACCTCGCCAAGATGCCGCACATCCTCATCGCGGGCGCGACCGGCGCGGGCAAGTCGTCGTGCCTGAACTCGCTGCTGGTGTCGATCCTGGCGCGGGCCACCCCGGACCAGGTCCGGCTGCTGCTGATCGACCCCAAGCGCGTCGAGATGACCAACTACGAGGGCATCCCGCACCTGGTCACCCCGATCGTCACGAACCCGAAGAAGGCCGCCGACGCGCTGGAGTGGGTCGTCCGCGAGATGGACATGCGCTACGACGACCTCGCCGCCTCCGGGGTGCGCCACGTCGACGACTACAACCGCAAACTGCGGGCGGGGCAGATCAAGCCGCCGCCGGGCTCCGAGCGGGTGCTCAAGCCGTACCCGTACCTGCTGGTGGTCGTCGACGAGCTGGCCGACCTGATGATGGTCGCGCCACGCGACGTCGAGGACTCGATCGTGCGCATCACCCAGCTCGCCCGCGCCGCGGGCATCCACCTGGTGCTGGCCACCCAGCGCCCGTCGGTGGACGTGGTGACCGGTCTGATCAAGGCGAACGTGCCGTCCCGACTGGCGTTCGCGACCAGCTCGCTGGCCGACTCCCGGGTCATCCTGGACCAGCCCGGCGCGGAGAAGCTGATCGGCCGCGGCGACGCGCTGTTCCTGCCCATGGGTGCCAGCAAGCCGCAGCGTATCCAGGGTTCCTGGGTCTCCGAGAACGAGATGAACGAGATCGTCGCGTTCTGCAAGCGCCAGCGCGAGCCCGAGTTCCGCCCCGAGGTGCTGGCCCCGGTGCAGGACACGAAGAAGAAGGTCGACGAGGAGATCGGCGACGACCTGACGCTGCTCATCCAGGCCATCGAGCTCGTCGTGGTCTCCCAGCTCGGCTCGACCAGCATGCTCCAGCGCAAACTCCGCGTCGGCTTCGCCAAGGCGGGCCGCCTGATGGACCTCATGGAGACCCGCGGCATCGTCGGCCCCTCCGAAGGCTCCAAGGCCCGTGAGGTCCTCATCAAGCCCGACGAACTGGCCGAGGTCATGGCCTCCCTCGGCGTCGAGGACTGACCCGCCCCGATCTTGGAAGGGTGCACTTTCGGGGAAACCCACCCCCGCGCCGTGGAATGGGTGCGGTTTCCCCGAAAGCGCAGAGCCCTCGCGGGGTCAGGCGGGGTCGGGGGTGCTGGGTGTACGGAGGACGGCGATGAGGGAGGCTGCGCTGACGGCGGACCACACGCCTTCGAGCAGGAGGAAGCCCCAGTCGCGGCTGGTCCAGGCGAGCCAGGCGAGCACGCCCGCGCCGAGGGTGTTCGCGGTCAGATAGCCGATCGAGCGGGGCGTGGTCCAGCGGAGCTGGGTGGCCACGTACCCGGCCAGCACGGTGAGCGCGCCGATGATCTGCAGAACGTCGTGATTCATGATCGTGTGTTCTGCGCGCCGTCTTGTCGTGCCGGGTACGGCGAGCTCTCGTCCGGGGCGGGCACCGGAGGGCGCGGCCGGGGTCAAGGTTAGCCCAAAGGGGTTAGCAAGGGCACCTTTTGCGACGTATAGCGGTGGGAAGGTGCCCTTCCTTACATGGAAGGCAGTGCTCGGTCTGTCGTCGCGGGCCGGTAGCCTGGTCGGGTGCCAGTCAACTCTTTCCATGATCTTCCCGTGCCCGAGAACGGGCAGCGGCGGGTCGCGCTGCTGACCCTGGGCTGCGCCCGCAACGAGGTCGACTCCGAGGAGCTGGCCGCCCGCCTTGCGGCCGACGGCTGGCAGGTCAGCACCGACGGCGAGGGCGCGGACGTGGTCCTCGTCAACACCTGCGGCTTCGTCGAGAAGGCCAAGCAGGACTCGATCGACACCCTGCTGGCCGCCGCCGACACCGGCGCGAAGGTGGTCGCCGCGGGCTGCATGGCCGAGCGGTACGGCAACCAGCTCGCCGAGAGCCTGCCCGAGGCGGACGCGGTGCTGGGCTTCGACGACTACCCGTCGATCTCCGCCGCGCTAGGCTCGGTGCTGCGCGGCGACAAGCACGACGCGCACACCCCGCGCGACCGCCGCGAGCTGCTGCCGATCGCCCCGGCCAAGCGCCGCGAGACCGGCGTGATCGTGCCCGGCCACGCGGCCTTCACCAACGACGAGCACACCCCGGCGCACCTGCGGCCCGTGCTGCGGCACCGGCTCGACAGCAGCCCGGTGGCCTCGCTCAAGCTGGCCAGCGGCTGCGACCGCCGGTGCTCGTTCTGCGCCATCCCGGCGTTCCGCGGCTCGTTCGTCAGCCGCACCCCCGACGAGCTGCTGGCCGAGGCCGAGTGGCTGGCCGGCACGGGCGTGCGCGAGCTGGTGCTGGTCAGCGAGAACTCCACGTCGTACGGCAAGGACCTGGGTGACCCGCGGGCGCTGGAGAAGCTGCTGCCGCAGCTCGCCGCGATCCGGGGGCTGGTCCGGGTGCGGGTCAGCTACCTGCAGCCCGCCGAGACCCGGCCCGGCCTGGTCGAGGCGATCGCCACCACGCCGGGCGTCGCACCGTACTTCGACCTGTCCTTCCAGCACTCGTCCGAGCCGGTGCTGCGCCGGATGCGGCGCTTCGGTTCCACGGAGCGTTTCCTGGAGCTGCTGGACAGCGCCCGCAAGCTCGCGCCCGAGGCGGGCGCGCGCAGCAACTTCATCGTCGGCTTCCCGGGTGAGACCCGCGCCGACTACGAGGAGCTGGTGCGCTTCGTCAGCGAGGCGCGGCTCGACGCGATCGGCGTGTTCGACTACAGCGACGAGGACGGCACCGAGGCCGCGACCATGGACGGCAAGGTCGGCGCGAAGACGATCCGCGGCCGGTACGACCGGATGCTGGGCCTGGTCGAGGAGCTGTGCGGCCAGCGGGCCGAGGAGCGCCTGGGCAGCCTGGTGGACGTGCTCGTGGACACGGTGGACGGAAATGGGGTCGAGGGGCGCGCGGCGCACCAGGCACCGGAGGTCGACGGCTCGACGATGCTGGTCGCCGGGGCCGACGGGGTCGACCTGGGCGCGCTGCACCCGGGTGACCTGGTGCGGGCCCGGGTGACGGGCACCGAGGGCGTGGACCTGGTCGCCGTACCCGTCGAAATGATCGACGCGGCTCCCGCCGGTCGCCCCGCACTGGCCGTGGTGGCTGGTTAGCGTGTCTGCCGTGCAGGAACGTTCACGCCGGGTGCCGCCGCTGCTCAACGCCGCCAACGTCCTCACGGTCGTGCGCATCGTTCTCGTGCCGGTATTCGTGGCACTGGTGATCGTTTCTGGGATGACCGACAACCGCTGGCGGATCGCGGCCGCGATCACCTTCGGCGTCGCGTCGTTCACCGACTACGTCGACGGCTGGATCGCCCGGCGCTTCGAGCTGGTCACCTCCTTCGGCAAGGTCGCCGACCCGATCGCGGACAAGGCTCTGACCGGCACCGCGCTCGTCCTGCTGAGCTGGTACGACCTGCTCCCGTGGTGGGTCACCCTGGTGGTCCTGGTCCGGGAGTGGGGCATCACGCTGATGCGCTTCTGGGTCATCCGGTACGGCGTGATCGCGGCCAGCCGCGGCGGCAAGCTCAAGACGGTGCTGCAGATCGCCGCCATCGCCTGGTACCTGTGGCCGTTCCCGGCCCCGTGGTCGGCCGTCGGCCCGTGGCTGATGGGCGCGGCGCTGCTGGTGACCGTGGTGACCGGGGTCGACTACGTGATCGCGGCGGTCCGGCTGCGGCGCGGCGCACCGGCGTCGTGATCGAGGACTACCTGCGCCTGCTCGGGGTGCCGCGCCGGGCGCCCTCGGCGGCGTACCTGCGTGTACTGCACCGGGCACAGGTGACACGGGTGCCGTACACCAACGCGGAGATCCTGCTCGGGCGGCCGGGCACCGTCGCCGCCGACGCGTCACTGCGCCGGGTGGTCGGCGGCCGTGGCGGTTACTGCTTCCACCTCAACGGGGCGTTCAGCGAACTGCTGCGCGGGCTGGGCTTCACGGTCACCCTGCACCGCGCCTACGTGGTCCACGCCCACCACGTCGTCGACACCGAACTCAACCATCTGGCGCTGCTGGTGCACGACCTGCCGGACCCGGCGAACCCGGGCGGGCGCTGGCTGGCCGACGCCGGGCTCGGCGACGCGCTGTACGGCCCGCTGCCGCTGGTCGACGGGGAGCACGAGCAGGGCCCTTTCGCGTACGCCCTGACGGCATCGCCACGGCCGGAGACCGGCTGGCGGCTGCGGCACGACCCCGCGGGGTCCTTCGCGGCCTGCGACATCGTCGCCGCTCCGGCGGTGCTCGACGACTTCGCGGGCGCGCACGAGCGCCTGTCGACCTCGGCCGACTCGCCGTTCACCGGGTTCCTCACGGCGCAGCGGCGCACCGCCGCCGGAGTCGACATCCTGCGCGGCTGCACGCTGCTCGCGATCGACGCCACGGGGCGGCGCGAGGAGCACGTGGCCACCCGCGAACGATGGCGGGAGGTGCTCGCCGAACTCTTCGGCCTGACCGGCGACGACCTCGACGCGCTGTGGCCCGGCGCGCTGGCCGCGCACGAGGAGTGGCTGGCGCGCCGTCGTGGCAAGGCCGCGACCGTGACCGGGAACGCCGAGGACGCACCGAACGGGCGGGAGGCAGCCGCCGATGGTGCGGTGCGGGGGACCGGCATCGCGGCTGGCGACAATCTGGCGGCGGCGACCGGCGCATGATCGATGTTCGGGAACTGGTCGGCACCCTTGTCGAGCGGCGGCAGACCGTCGCCGCGGCGGAGTCGCTGACCGGTGGGCTGCTCACCGCGACCATGGTCACCGTGCCCGGGGTGAGCCGGGTGTTGCGCGGCGGGCTGGTGGTGTACGCCACCGATCTCAAGCACAGCCTGGCCGGAGTGGACGCGGCGCTGCTGGCAGAGCGCGGCCCCGTCGATCCGGATGTGGCGCTCGCACTGGCCCGGGGCGCCCGCGAACGCTGCGGAGCGGACTGGGGACTGTCCACGACCGGGGTCGCCGGACCCGGCCCGCAGGACGGCGTTCCCGCCGGGACCGTGTACGTCGCCCTGGCCGGTCCGGACGGGCACGCCGAGGTCCGTGAGCTGCACGTGGACGGTGAGCGCCAGCACGTACGCGAGGCCGCCGTGGCCGCCGCGCTGAGCCTGCTCCACGCCGCCGTGACCGATTCGTAAGGTGTGATCTCTTCGTGACCTGAGCGAGGTTTGGCCGGACTGTCGTACTGTGTATGAAAGTGGCGTCGGCCGCCGAGTGAGTTCGCCGATCCGCCCGGCGGGGCGGGATGTCGAACTGGCATGAAGAGAGTACGGTTCTTCTCAGCCGTCGGTGACAACCGGCGGCTGACGGCATATCGGCCGACAGCGTCGTGACGGGGAACAGTTCAGGGGGTGCGAACATGGTGCTTCTGCGTCGAGTGATCGGTGATGCCCTCCGTGCCCGCCGGCAGGGCCAGCACCGCACCCTGCGTGAGGTCTCCACAGCTGCCAACGTGAGTCTCGGCTACCTGTCCGAGATCGAACGGGGCCAGAAAGAGGCGTCCAGCGAGCTGCTGACCTCGATCTGCGACGCGCTGGGCGCGCGCCTGTCCGAGGTCCTGCGCGAGGTCAGCGACACCATGGCCGTCGCCGAGCAGGTCGAGGGCGTGCTCACGCCGCTGCCGCGCGGTGACCAGAAGGTCGAGGTCGGGCACCGGCCGCGTACCGAGGTGGCCACCGACGGCCAGGTCTCGGTCACGGTCCGCCGCGACAACCCGCTGCGCACCACCCTGCGGACCACCCGCAACATGCGTCCCGGCAACGCCGGCAACGCCCGCGGCCGCGAGGTAGTCGGCGTCTGAGGACGCCAGGCCACTCCCGGCAGCCCTAGCGCCTGCTACGGCCCCGCCACGCCCGCGCGTCTGCACGCCCCCGCCGTGCCCGCGCGGGCAGCGCCACGCCCCCGCTTTTCATAGACGTTGGCCTATCCGGATGAAGATGATCACAGAATTGTCATCCGGATAGGCCAACGTCTATTCGGGGCGCGGGGCGCGGGGCGCGGGGCGCGGGGCGCGGGGCGCGGGGCGGGGGCGCGGGTGGTCAGGAGATGCGGACTAGGTCGCCGGGGGTTACGGCGAGCATGACCACGGCGCGGCCGCCGTTGACGGCGATGGCGACGCGGTCGGCGGAGTCGGCGTAGACGACCAGGCCGCCGGAGGGGGCGTCGGCGAAGGTGGTGCCGCGGGTGGCGCGGCAGCCGCCGACGGTGAGCCGGTCGGGGAGCAGTTCTAGGGCGGAGCCGGGGGCGGCCAGCTGTACGTTGCCGAAGCGGTCGACGGTCAGCACCTCGGCCTCCAGCCAGCCGTCGCCCCAGGCCACCACCGGCTCAGGGAGCTGGACGAGGCTGTCGGGCACCACGGCGGGGCCCGCGTCGGCGGGGTTCGCGCCCCGGGCCAGCCGCGCCGCGACCGGGGCGAACACGTCGCGGCCGTGGAAGGTGCGGGACACGCTCGGGGCGAACCAGTCCTCGCTGGCCAGTTCGTACGCCGCGGACGGGCCGCCGAGTGCCTGGGCCGCCCAGACGAGCAGCCCGTTGTCGGGGCCGACGAGCAGCCCGCGCGGGGTCTGTACGACGACCGCGCGGCGCGGGGTGCCGACGCCAGGGTCGACGACCGCGAGGTGGACCGCGTCGGGCAGGTACGGCACGGTCTGGGCCAGCACGGCCGCGCCACGGGTGACGTCACCGGGCGCGATCAGGTGCGTGACGTCGATGACGCGGGCGGCCGGGGCGGTGCGGGCGATCGTGCCGTGGCAGGCGGCGACGAAGCCGTCCGACAGCCCGTAGTCGGTCGTGAACGAGATGTAGTCGTATCCGGGCATGCCTATGAAGGTAGACCGATCCGGCTCGTTGTCCACTATGGCCGCTGCGGCGAGCCGATCTCCTCCGCTACGTCCGCACCGCCCCGATCGGCGTCAGCGGTGCCCTCAGCCGTGCCACGCTCACCGAGGTCGGCCGCGGTCGCCGAGGCGTGCTCAGCGGGGCCGTCGGACGCCTGGCCCCGCTGGGCGGGGACGGCTACCGGCGTGGTGGCCGCCTTGCTCGCCGCGCCCCGTTGCTGGATCCTGCGGAACAGCAGCAGGACGGGAATCGTGCAGATCAGCGGGCCGATGATGGCCAGTGGCCGGGTCAGCCACCAGCCCAGGTCGACGTCGGCGGGCTTGTCCATGTCGTAGCGCAGCCACAGCCAGGTCAGGAACAGGAACAGCGCCATGCCGGTGGTGTGCACCAGGTACAGCGGCAATGAGAACTCGTTGATCAGTTCGTTGAGGCGCTTCCAGCGTGGTCGTTCCAGCAGTATCTGCATCCGTGGCCGGAGCAGTTCGGCGAACCCGATCTGGAACAGCAGCAGCGCCACGATGACGAACGTCGGCGGGGCCATGTTCGAGAAGCGCTCACCCGGCACGCCGACCATGGAGCCTGGATACAGCCCCGAGCCGACGAGCCCGACCAGGCCGAACAGGCCCGCCCAGAGCAGCGCCCAGTCGTTGCGCCGGGGCGAGTCGACGACGTTCTGGTAAAAGAAGCCCGCCTGGTGGGCCAGGCCCCACACCAGCACCATGTTGAGCCAGCCGATGTCCTCCATGCCCTTGCCGAAGCGGGCCACGTCGACCACCATCGCCGCGCCGGCCAGCCATACCAGCGCCAGCAGCCCGGCCTTGCGGTGCAGCCACAGGCCGATCGGCAGCAGGGCGATGAGCATCAGGTACACCGCGAGGAACCACAGCGGGCTGACCACCAGCTTCACCGCCCGGCCGACGCCGGTGAGGTTGAAGTAGCTGCCGATCAGGCCCCCGGCCGCGATCCACAGCAGCAGCACGATGCCCGCCGGGATCAGCAGCTGGCGCATGCGCCGCCAGACGAACGCGCCCATGCTGACGCCGCGCGCCTGGGCGCGTTCCCAGCTGCGGATGTGCACGAAACCGCCGATGAAGAAGAACAGCGGCATCACCTGGAACAGCCAGGTCGCCAGCCACAGCCCGCGGGTGAAGCCGAGCGGGCTGGTGGCGTGCGGGCCGTCGGCGCGCCAGTCGAGGATCGTGAACGCCCAATGCCAGACCACGACCACGATCAGGCTCAACGCCCGAAGGAAGTCCACATAGGTGTCTCGGCGCGCGGGGGCAGCGGCGATGGTCATGAACCGCAGCATGCCACCGGCGCGGCGCGACCCGCCAGCGCGAATCCGACAACGGTTTCCCTGGTCTTTCCCTGATAGCCGCCTGGCCGGACCGCGCTCAGCCGCGTAACCGCAGGCCACGGGGAGTGATCCGGAACCCGGCCGCCTCCAGCGCCGCGCCGAGCGGGCTGCCGGTGACGGACTCGCCGTCGGCTTTCTCCACGGTCAGCGGCCCGAGCGCCCCGCTGGTCACCGCCTCGGTCAGCGACGCCGCGGCGGCCGCCATGACGGTCTCGTCGTCACTGAAGGACAGCAGGGTCCGCCCGCCGCGCTCGACGTACAGGGCGAGGGCTCCGTCGACGAGGACGACCAGCGCGCCTGCCTTGCGGCCGGGGCGGTGGCCCTCGGTGTTGTGCGGCCAGGGCAGCGCCGCGCCGTACGGATTCGCGGGGTCGGTGGCGGCCAGCACCAGCGCACGGTGCGTGCCGTCGCGCAGGTCGGCGTAGCCGCGCAGCCGGTCGACGGCCCCCGGCAGCGCGAACTGGGCGGCGCCCAGGCCCTCCACGAAGTAGCCGCGCCGGGCCGCGCCCCGGTCCTCCAGCGCGGACAGCACCGGGTAGACCGCGGCGAACCCGCCGGGCTGGTTCTCGGCGGCGACCGCGCCCCGGATCACCACGCCGTAGCGCTCCAGCAGCGCGTCGGCCAGGGCGGCGGCACGCGCGGTGGGGTCGGTGTCGCGCTCGCCGAGCGCGTGCCAGCGCCCCGCCGCGGCGGGCAGGTGCGCCGGGCCGCGAGCGGCGGACAGCGAGCGCCCTCCGGTGAGGCTGGGCCGCCGGTAGCGGGCCCGGCCCGGCGCGGGCTTGGCCCGGTGTGCCCCGCCGCCGGACAGCCGGGCCCGGATCGGGGCGAGCGTGTCGTTGCCGACCAGCCCCGCCCAGACCAGGTCCCACAGCGCGGAGAGCAGGTCGTCGTGCTCGGCCTCGACCTGGTCGGCGAGCTGCCGGAAGAACAGCGCGCCGCCGCCCAGCGCGGCCAGCAGCGCCTCGTGTACGCCGGTCTGGGCGAGTTCGGTGGGCGGCGGCAGCAGCAGGGGAGCGGCGTCGGCGAAGGCCAGCACGACCCAGCCGTCGTTGCCGCCGATCTGCCCCGCGCCCGCCCAGACGACCTCCCCGGTGGCGCACAGCTCGTCCAGGTAGGAAGGCCGGTAGTCGGCGACCCGGGCGGGCAGCACCAGCCGCTCCAGCGCGGAGGCGGGCACCGGCACGCCCTGGATCTGGTCGATGGCGGCGGCGACCGCGTCGACGCCCTCGCTGCGCCGCCCGATGTGCTGCCAGGCGGGCAGGAAGCGGCCCAGCACCTCCGGCGGCACCGGCTCGATCTCCTTGCGCAGCGCGGCCAGGCTGCGCCGCCGCAGCGTACGCAGCACCTCCGCGTCGCACCACTCGATGAACCCGCCGTCCGAGGACGCCGTGAACTCGCCCTGCACCAGCCGCCCCGACGCGGAAAGCCGCCGCAGCGTGTGCTCGACGACCGCCACGCCCAGCCCGAACCGGATCGCCGTGTCGTCGGCCCGGAACGGGCCGTGGGTGCGGGCGTACCGGCTGATCAGGTCCAGCAGCGGGTCGGCGACGGCGGCGGTGTACGCGGCGGGCAGCCCCGGCGGCAGGGCCACGCCGAGCGCGTCCCGGTAGCGGCCCGCGTCCTCGGCGATGATGTAGCGCTCCTGCCCGGCGACCCGGACCGCCAGGACGCGGCCGGTGCGGGCCAGCTCGTCCAGCCAGCCGGGCTCCACGCCGCGCTCGGCCAGCTCGTCCGGGGCCAGGTCGCCGAGCTGCCGCAGCATCTCGACGGTGTCCTCGGCGTCGCGCACCCGCCGGTCGGTCCAGCGCAGGCGCAGCGCCGTCGCCTCGATGACCTCCGGGTCGAGCAGTTCGCGCAGCTCCACCCGGCCCAGCAGCTCGCCGAGCAGCGTCGGGTCCAGGGCCAGCGCGGCGGCGCGGCGCTCGGCCAGCGGGGTGTCCTCGCCGTACAGGAACGCGCCGACGTAGCCGAACAGCAGCGAGCGGGCGAACGGGGACGGCTGCGGGGTCGACACCTCGATCATGCGGATCTTGCGGGAGGCGATGTCGCGCATCATCGCGGCCAGCGACGGCAGGTCGAACACGTCGCGCAGGCACTCCCGCGCAGCCTCCAGGGTCACCGGGAAGTCCGGATACTCGCGGGCGACGTCGAGCAGCTGGGCGGCGCGCTGGCGCTGCTGCCACAGCGGCTGGCGGCGGCCCGGGTCGCGCCGGGGCAGCAGCAGCGAGCGGGCCGCGCACTCGCGGAACCGGGACGCGAACAGCGCCGAGCCGCCGACCGTCTCGGCGACCAGCGGCTCGATCTCGTCGGCGTCGAAGGCGAACAGGTCCGCGCCCGGCGGCTCCTCGGCGGTCTCCGGCAGCCGGACCACGATGCCGTCGTCAGCGGCGTGCACCTGCGCGTCCACGCCGTACCGCTCGCGCAGCCGCTGCCCGATGGCCAGCGCCCACGGCGCGTTGACCGGCGCCCCGAGCACGTTGTGCAGCACGATGCGCCAGTCGCCGAGCTCGTCGCGGAAGCGCTCGACCAGCACGGTCCGGTCGTCGGGCAGGTGCCGGGTCGCCGCCCGCTGCTCCTCCAGGTATGCCGTCAGGTTCGCGACGGCGGCCGGGTCGAGGTTCTCCATGCCGGTCGGGTTGCGCAGGAACGCCCCCAGCGCCTTGCCGAGCGCGACGGGCCGACCGGCCTGGTCGCCCTTCCAGAACGGCAGCCGCGCGGGCTGGCCGGGCGCGGGGGAGACCAGCACCCGGTCGGGCGTGATGTCCTCGATGCGCCACGAGCTGGTGCCGAGCGCGAACACGTCGCCGACGCGGGACTCGTACACCATCTCCTCGTCCAGCTCGCCGACCCGCGAGGCCTTCTCGGACCCGGCCAGGAACACGCCGAACAGGCCCCGGTCGGGGATGGTGCCGCCGGAGGTGACGGCCAGGCGCTGGTTGCCGGGGCGGCCGGTGAGCTTGTCGGCGGCGCGGTCCCAGACGATGCGCGGGCGCAGCTCGGCGAAGGCCGTCGACGGGTAGCGCCCGGCCAGCATGTCCAGCACCGCGTGCAGCGCCGACTCGGGCAGCGCCGCGAACGGCGCGGCCCGGCGCACCAGCGTGGACAGCTCGGCGACGGTCCACTCGTCCAGCGCCGTCATCGCCACGATGTGCTGCGCCAGCACGTCCAGGGGGCTGGTCGGGAAGGCCAGCGGCTCCAGCCGGCCCGCACTCATCCGGGTCGCGACCACCGCACAGGACAGCAGGTCGCCACGGTGCGTCGGGAACACCACCCCGCGCGAGACCGCGCCGACCTGGTGCCCGGCCCGGCCGACCCGCTGCAGCCCCGAGGCCACGCTCGGCGGTGCGCCGACCTGCACGACCAGGTCGACCGCGCCCATGTCGATGCCGAGTTCGAGGCTGGAGGTGGCCACCACGGCGGGCAGCCGCCCGGACTTGAGCTCCTCCTCGATCTGCTTGCGCTCCTCCTTTGAGACCGAACCGTGGTGTGCGCGGGCGATCTGCGGGGCCGCGCCGTACGCCGCGCCGGACTGGGCCATGATCTGCGCGGGTGGCGGCACCGCCGTGACCAGCCGCTCGGCCGCCAGCTCGTTGAGCCGGGCACACAGGCGCTCCGCGCCGCGGCGGGAGTTGGTGAACACGATCGTGCTGCGGTGCTCGCCGATCAGCTCGAACACCCGCTCCTCGACGGCGGGCCAGATCGAGGCCCGGCGCGGGCCCTCGTCGTCGGGCCGCCCCTCGTCGAGCGCGGTCATGTCCTCGACCGGGACCTCGACGCTGACCTCGATGGTCTTGGCGGACTTCGGCTGCACCACCCGCACCGGTGCGGCCCCGCCGAGGAACTGCGCCGCAGCCTCCACGGGTTCGACGGTCGCGGACAGGCCGATGCGCTGCGCGGGCTTGGCCAGCAGCGCGTCCAGGCGCTCCAGCGACAGGGCCAGGTGCGCGCCGCGTTTGGTGCCGGTGACCGCGTGCACCTCGTCGACGATCACCGTCTCCACGCCCCGCAGTGACTCCCGTGCCTGCGAGGTGAGCAGCAGGAACAGCGACTCGGGCGTGGTGATCAGGATGTCGGGCGGGCGGCGGTTGAAGGTGCGTCGTTCGTCCGCCGGGGTGTCACCCGTACGCATGCCGACCGTGATGTCCGGTTCTTTGAGGCCGAGCCGCGTCGCCGCGTGGCGGATGCCGGTGAGCGGGGTGCGCAGGTTGCGTTCCACGTCGACGGCCAGGGCCTTGAGCGGGCTGACGTACAGCACGCGGCAGCGCCGGGTGGGGTCCTCGGGCAGCGGCTCGTGGGCGAGGCGGTCCAGCGCCCACAGGAACGCGGCGAGGGTCTTTCCGGAGCCGGTCGGGGCCACCACCAGGGCGTGGTCGCCCGCGCTGACGGCTCTCCACGCGCCCGCCTGGGCCGGGGTGGGGGCGGCGAAGGCCGCGTCGAACCAGGCCTGCGTGGCAGGGCCGAACGGGGCGGCGGGCGTGTTCATCAACGCCCATCCTGCCCCTCACCACCGACAATCGCCTGGCACACGTACGCGGTCTCGTACGGGTGATGGCGCAGGTGAGGCGTTAACCACACTCCCCGCAGGGGTAGGTCCGGTGGATGAGACGGTTTCGTGGGGAGTCTTGCCCGGATGCGCCCGAATCGCGTACGGTCTTGCTCACGATGAGTAGTCCATCGAACACGGTGTGCGGAGGGTAGGCATGACCGAACGACAGACCACACCGGCAGTCGACAGGAAGAACAGCCGCCACGAATCGGACGTCCTGCTGCGGCAGCTCGACGGGCACCTCGCCCGGCTGCAGGCAGGCCAGTCCCCGACGACGCAGCACTCCGGCCACGAACTGGCCCTGGCCGAGCGCATCGCGGCGCACCTGCGCCAGCTGATCCGCGACACGGTGCGCGCCAGCGCCGTCGACCGGGCCCGCGTACGGGCCGCCGTGCACTACTTCGTGGTCCGCAACCGCGACGCCCGGCACCCGCACACCCACGCCCGCCCCGCGCACGTGGACGTGTGGGTGGTCAACGACATCATCCGCGACCTCGGCCGCCACGACCTGCTCATCCCGGAGCCGGCCGTCGCCTGACGCCATCCCGACCCGCCGACGCGCGACCGGCCACCCGCCGACCGCCGTTTTTTATGACCGTCGACCCCGGCCTTCTCATAGACGTTGGCCTATCTGGATGAGTTCGATCACCGAATTTTCATCCCGATAGGCCAACGTCTTTTTTGGGGTATGCGGCGCGAGCGGCCCGCCGCACGAGTGGTGGGCGGGGTCAGCTCAGCGAGGAGGTGGCCAGTTTGATGCCGAAGCCGACGAACAGGGCGCCGATGGCGCTGGAGCCCGCCGCGGCGAGCTTGCGCCGGGTGCGGAACGCGGCGGCCAGCCGGTTGCCGCTGAAGATCAGCGCGCTGAGGTAGAGCGCGCTGCAGATCTGCACGATGATCGCCAGCAGCAGGAACGACACGGCGGGGTACGCGTACCCCGGGTCGACGAACTGGATGAAGAACGACAGGAAGAACAGGATCGCCTTCGGGTTCATCAGGCTGATCGTGAACGCCCGCCGGAACGCGTCCTCGGTCCTGGGCGCGGGTTCGGGCGTACTCGCCGCGACCCGGCCCGACGACCGGTCCCGCCAGGCGCGGATCGCGCCGACCAGCATCTTCACGCCGACGAAGCCCAGGTAGGCGGCACCGGCGTACTTGACGACCATGAACAGCGCGGGCACGGCTCGCAGCAGGGACGCCATACCCGCCGCGGACACCAGCATGAGCACGCCGTCGCCGCAGAAGACGCCCATCGCCCCGCGGTAGCCCTGACGCACCCCGCGCCGGGCCGCGACGGCGAGCACGTACAGCGAGTTCGGGCCGGGCAGGAGCACGATCGCGATCGTGCCGAGGACGAAGGTGTACAGGTCCGTAACGCCGAGCATGCCTTACATCTTCGCCCGCCGGACCTGCCCGCTGCCTCAGCCGACAGGACACCGCGAACGTGCCCTGCGTCACGGCCCGGCCGCTACGTCACCGGGTGTCCCCGTGAGGTCAGGCGGGTGCGGGCGGCGGGCCACTCGGCGGCGAGCATGGAGAAGGTGACGGTGTCGCGCCACTGGCCGTCGTGGTGCATGCGGTGGTGGCGGGTCAGGCCCTCGCGGACGGCGCCGAGGCGGGCGATGGCGGCCTGGGAGCGGTGGTTCTTGCTGTGGGTGTGCCATTCGACGCGTTCGGCGCCGAGGACGTCGAAGGCGCGGGTCAGCAGGAGCAGCTTGGACTCGCTGTTCACGCCGGTGCGCCAGGCCTGGCGGCCCAGGAAGGTGTGGCCGATGCCGAGCTGGCGCTGCACGGTGTCGATGGCGTAGTACGACGTGGTGCCGAGGATCTCGCCGGTGGCGGTGGCGCGCTGCACCCACGGGACCCGCTCGCCGCGGGCCTGCATGGCCAGGGCGTCCGAGACGACGGCGGCCATCTCCGCACGGCTGCGCGGAGCGGGCTTGTACAGCCAGCGCCACACCTCCTCGTCGTTGCCGGCGGCGGCGTACAGGCCGTCGACGTGGGACATGTCCAGCGGCTCCAGGGTGACCACCGCGCCGCGCAGCACCACCGGCTCGTGCCACGGGGTGCGGTCGGTGCGCAGGTAGGCGGGTGCGGGCACGGTGACGCCGGGCGCGGGTTCGGCCGCGCCGGCGGTGACCCGCAACGGCAGCACGCCCGCCCAGTACGGCAGGGACAGGTCCTCCTCGTCGTCGCCCGCGGTGCCGGTGCGGGCGCGCACGGACACCTCGTCGAGGGGGAGTGCGAGCAGCGCCGTCTGGGCCAGCTCCTTGGCCGACGGCGGGCGGGTGCGGGCGGCGTGGCCCTCGCCGATCTTCTCGGCCAGCGCGGTGAACACGCGCAGCTTCTCCTGCTCGTCGGTGACCAGGGTGGCGGTGCCGTGGGCGATGACCGAGCGGTAGTTGGCGCTGTGGTGGAACTGCGAGCGAGCCAGCACCAGGCCGTCCAGGTGGGTCACACAGGCGGCCACGCGCAGCCCGGTGCGCGCCTGCAGGCCCATCCGGCCGCCGCTGGAGCCGTGCAGGTAGAGCGTGTCGCCCACGCGTACGTGCAGGGTGGGCAGGGCGCGGGGCTCGCCGTCGAGCACGAAGGACAGGGTGCAGTGCCAGGCTTCGTCGAGGATCGCGTGCGCGGCGTCGCGCTCGTAGGACATGCGCTCGCGCATCCGCAGCGCGGTGGTGCGCGGGGTCTGCGGGTAGGTGGTCACGCCCGCCTCCTTGACTCGAATAATGTACTAGTACATACTTGGCTTTGTGACAGTACGATATCCGATCACCGGGGGCACGGCAACGGCGATCGCGACCTGCGTGGAGGAGGGCGTACGCCGCGGCGCGCTCGCGCCCGGCGACGCGCTGCCCAGCGTGCGGGCCCTGGCCGAGGAACTGTCCGTCAGCCCGGCCACCGTCGCGGCCGCCTACCAGCGGCTACGTGACCGGGGCATCGTGCTCACGGCGGGCCGCCACGGCACCCGCGTGCGCCCCGTCACGCCGATCGCGACCGGCCCGGCGGCCCGCGCCGTGCCGCTGCCTGCGGGCATCCGGGACCTGTCCGACGGCGAGCCGAACCCGGCCCTGCTACCCGACCTCGCCCCGGTGCTGCGGCAGGTCGCCGACGCGATCGACGCGGGCGCGGCCCCGTTGCGGTATGCCGACGCCGGGCCGCTGCCCGAACTGATCGAGCACGCCCGGACCCGGCTGCCCGCGCTGCCGGACGGTGCGGCGTACACCGTGGTGGGTGGGGCTTTGGACGGTATCGACCGGCTGCTCGGGGCGCGGTTGCGGGCCGGGGACCGGGTGGCGGTCGAGGATCCGGGGTGGGGTGCGCTGCTGCACCTGATCGCGGCGCTCGGGCTGGTGCCGGTCTCGATGCCGGTCGACGAGCAGGGGCCGCTGCCGGAGGGGGTGCGGGCGGCCGTGGCGGCGGGCGTACGAGCGGCGGTGATCACGACGCGGGCGCAGAACCCGACGGGCGCGGCGGTCGGCGAGCAGCGGGCACGGGAGCTGCGGCCACTGCTGCGGGACGTGTTCGTGATCGAGGACGACCACGCGGGTGAGCTGGCCGCGGTGCCGTCCCATCCGGTGGCGGGCGGGGAGCACTGGGCGTTCGTGCGCAGCGCGAGCAAGCCGTACGGGCCCGACCTGCGGTGCGCGGTGATCGCGGGCGACCCGGAGACGGTGTCGCGGGTGGCGGGGCGGGCGCGGCTCGGGCCGGGGTGGGTTTCCGGGCTGCTCCAGCGGACGCTGCTCGGGCTGTGGCGGGACCCGGCGGCGGAGCGGGCGGTGGCCGAGGCCGGGCGGGTGTACGACGATCGTCGCGACGGACTGGTCGAGGCGCTGCGGCGGCGGGGGGTCGCCGCGCGGGGGCGGACCGGGATCAACGTGTGGGTGCCGGTGCCCGACGAGACAGGGGCGGTGACCGCGCTGCGCGACGCGGGGTACGCGGTGGTGCCGGGGCACGTCTACCGGACCGCGACGGGACCGGGGATCCGGATCACCATCGCGTCGCTGAGCGCCGACGAGGTCGAGCCGCTGGCTGAGGCGGTGGCCGCCGCTGTACTGCCGTCAACGGGGGCGGTGCTGCGCTGAGCCGGTGCGGGGCGAGCGAAGCGGAACGGGTCAAGGCGGCGTTGGCCGGGTTCGGGTCCGTTTTGCATAGACGCTGGCCTATTACATCGAGTTTGATCTACGAATAATCGATGTAATAGGCCAGCGTCTATGGGATGTGAGGCGGGAGTCGGGGTGGGCGAGCGGGCCGGGGTGGCCCGCTCGCGGGTGGGTCAGCCGAAGAGGTCCTCGAAGAAGGACTCGTTGTGCTTCTTGTGCTTCTTGTGGTGGCCGTGGTCGTCGTAGTGGCGCTGGTCGTGGCGGGCGTACGACGGGTCGGGGTAGCCGTGCTGCTGCGGGGGAGGCGGGGCGGAGTGCTGCTGGCCGCTGGGCTGCTGGCCGCCGTGCCAGGCGTTCTCCGCCGCGGTCAGCCGCTCCAGCTCGCCACGGTCGAGGAAGATGCCGCGGCACTCGGTGCACTGGTCGACGGTGACGCCGTTGCGCTCGTACTGCCGCATCTGTCCATGGCATTTCGGGCATGTCATCTGCATGGGCCCGAGCCTAGCCAGTCGCGTCCATAGTCGATCATGGGTAATCCACGAGCCGGGAGGCGGAGCGGGCCGTACGGTGACGGCATGACGACGTTGCACGGCGAACGGGTCACGCTGCGGCCGGCCGGTCCGGAGGATGTGGACGGCCTCGCCGCGATCCGGGCCACGCCGGAGGTCCGCGTCCGGTGGCAGGGCGAGGACCTCGCCGCGGAGATCAAGGACGACCTGGCCGATCCCGATCTCGAACTGCTCACCATCGAGCACGAGGGCCGGGTCGTCGGCGCCATCCAGTGGCACGAGGAGACCGACGCCATGTACCGCCACGCGGGTATGGACCTCTACCTCGACCCCGTGGTGCACGGGCGCGGCCTGGGCTCGGACGCGGTACGCACGCTGTCCCGGCACCTGATCCACGAGATGGGGCACCACCGGCTCGTCATCGACCCCGCGGCGGACAACACCGCGGCCATCGCCTGCTACGCCAAGGTCGGCTTCCAGCCGGTGGGCGTGATGCGCCGCTACGAACTGGGCCCCGACGGCACCTGGCACGACGGCCTCCTCATGGACCTCCTGCCCGAAGACCTCCGCTGACCCCGGGCTCACGGGCAAGGTCGGCGTTTGGGGTCAGAGGATGTGGTCAGACCCGAGTTTCTGACCCCAAACGGCGATCTTGGGATGGCCGGGGCGGCGCTGGGCGGGGGGATCGGGCAAGGTAGGGGAAGCGTGTACGCCCCTTACGCCCACGGGAGCCCCTCATGACGTCTGCTGTCGCTGTGCGCAGTGCGGTGCAGGTCAGGACCATTCGGCTGCTCATGGTGGTCGAGGTCGTCAGTGGCCTGGGCGTGGCCATGGGCATCTCGGTCGGCGCACTGCTCACGCGGGCGATGGCGGGCACGGCCCTGTCCGGGGTGGCGCAGAGCGCGGCGGTCGTCGGCGGCGGGGTGCTGGCCGTGCCCGCCGCGACGCTGATGAGCCGGTACGGCAGGCGTCCCGGCCTGGCCCTGTGTTACCTCGTCGGCGCGGTGGGCGCGGTGGCGGTGCTGGCCTCGGCGCTGCTCGACTCGATCCCGCTGCTGTTCGTCGGCTTCTTCCTGTTCGGCGCGGGCAGCACGGCCAAACTGCAGTCCCGGTACGCCGCCACCGACCTGGCCGAGCCGCACCGCCGCGGCCGCCAGCTGTCGCTGGTGGTGTGGTCGACCACCTTCGGCGCGGTGATCGGCCCCAACCTCGCCGCCCCGCTGGGCTCGGTGCTGTCGCCGCTCGGCGTTCCGGACCTGGCCGGCCCGTTCGCCTTCGCGGCCGCGTCCTTCCTGATCAGCGCCCTGCTGCTCACCGTCTTCCTGCGCCCCGACCCGCTGCTGACAGCCCAGTCCCTGCCCCCAGCCCCCGACCCGCACCCGGCCCTCGTCCCAAACCGGGACTCGACCCTCGACCCGAACCCGGACTCGACGAAGACAGGCCGAAGGTCGACGTCGGTCACCGGACAGCCGGTCACCGGACAGCCGGTCCCTGGACAGCTGGTCGCTGAGCAGCGGGTCCCCGGACAGCCGGTCAGCGCACAGCGGATCAACGAGCAGGTAGACAAGGCGCAGGCGGGTGGCTCGGTGTCCCTGGCCGGCGCACCCGCTGTCGGGGTGATCACGGAGACGGTGGTCACGGAGACGGTGGTCACGACTGCCGTCGACAGGGACGGTGCTGCGCCTGATGCGCCCCCCGCGGCTGAGCGGCAGACGCTGGGGTCGGCGGCGCGGGCGGTGCTGGCCTCGCCCGCCGCGCGACTGGGCATGGCCTCGATGGCGCTGGGCCACCTGGTCATGGTCGCCGTGATGGCGATGACGCCGGTGCACATCGGGGAGACCCACAGCGCCCCGGACACGCTGCGCATCGTCGGGTTCGTGCTGAGCATGCACGTGGCCGGGATGTACGGGCTGTCGCCGGTGGTGGGGTGGCTCACCGACCGGGTGGGCCGGGTGCAGGTGATCCTCGGCGGGGTGGGGCTGCTGGTCATCGCGTGTGCGGTCGCCGCGACCGCGGGCCACGACACGGCGCTGCTCACCGCGGCGCTGCTGATGCTGGGGCTGGGCTGGTCGGGCACCATGGTCGCCGGGTCGACGCTGTTCACCGCGTCACTGCCCGCCGCCGTCAAGCCCCGTGCGCAGGGCCTGTCGGACCTGGTCACCGGGTTGGCCGGGGCGAGTGCGGGGGTGCTGTCGGGGATCGTGGTGGAGCTGTCCGGATACGCCGTGCTGGCTCTGCTCGCGGGGTTGGCCACGGTCCCGCTGGTCGCGCTGGCGCTGCGGCCGTCGACGCTGGCAGCGGTGAAGGTGGCAGACTAGCCCGATGCGACGGACCGACTTCTACGAGCGGCTGACCGAGGTCTTCGGCCCGGCGTACGCCGCGAGCGTCGCCGCCGACCAGGTGCTCCCGCAGCTGGGCGGGCGGACGATCGACACCGCCCTGGCCGACGGCGAGGAGGTGCACGTGATCTGGCGTGCCGTGTGCGACCAGTACGCCGAACGGGTGCCCGGCCGCCTGCGCTGACGGGTTTGCGTGTGCGAGCACACCTACGGCGTGGCAGGATGGCGCTCGTACACGTGTTCGGCTATCGTCCACAACCAGTGCTTGCGCATGCCGTGGTTGTCCACAGGCCCGGCGTGCCCGTATCGCCTTTGTCGGACCCAGCGCCTAGCGTGTCGGCGTGACCGTGACGAAGAAGGCTGCGAAGACTGACAGTGCCCTAAAAGAGGTGGCGACGAAGATGGCGGCTAACCCCGATAAGAGCAAGGCTCTCGACCTGGCGCTCGCTCAGATCGACAAGCAGTTCGGCAAGGGCTCGGTGATGCGTCTCGGCGAGCGGCCGCAGGTGCAGATGGCGATCATCCCCACCGGCTCCATCGCCCTGGACGTGGCGCTGGGCATCGGCGGCCTGCCGCGCGGGCGCATCGTCGAGATCTACGGCCCGGAGTCCAGCGGTAAGACCTCGCTGGCCCTGCACGCGATCGCGAACGTGCAGCGCAACGGCGGCATCGCGGCGATCATCGACGCCGAGCACGCGCTCGACCCGGAGTACGCGAAGAACCTCGGCGTCGACACCGACGCCCTGCTGGTCTCGCAGCCCGACACCGGTGAGCAGGCGCTGGAGATCGCGGACATGCTGGTTCGCTCCGGCGCGCTGGACCTGATCGTGATCGACTCGGTGGCGGCGCTGGTGCCCCGCGCCGAGATCGAGGGTGAGATGGGCGACAGCCACGTCGGTCTCCAGGCCCGCCTGATGAGCCAGGCGCTGCGCAAGATGACCGGTGGTCTGCACAGCTCCAACACCACCGCGATCTTCATCAACCAGCTGCGCGAGAAGATCGGCGTCATGTTCGGCAGCCCGGAGACCACCACCGGTGGTAAGGCGCTGAAGTTCTACGCCTCGGTGCGCCTGGACATCCGCCGCATCGAGAGCCTGAAGGACGGCACCGAGGTCGTGGGTAACCGCACCCGCGTCAAGGTGGTCAAGAACAAGGTCGCCTCGCCGTTCAAGCAGGCCGAGTTCGACATCATGTACGGCAAGGGCATCTCGCGTGAGGGTTCGCTGATCGACGTCGGCGTCGAGCAGAACATCATCCGCAAGGCGGGCGCCTGGTACACGTACGAGGGCGACCAGCTGGGCCAGGGCAAGGAGAAGGCGCGCGAGTTCCTGAAGGAGAACCCGGACGTCGCGGCCGAGATCGAGAAGAAGATCCTGGAGAAGCTGGGCGTCGGCCAGTCGAGCGTCTCGGACGCCGCTGGTGGCCCGGCGCTGCCGCCGGTCGACTTCTGATCGACGCCTGAGTAGCCGACACGTCATGGTGGGACGCCGCCGGGGTGCGCGCACCGGCCGGGGATGGGACGCGAAGCCGTCCGCCCCGGCCCGGCCCGCGCGCCCCGGCGACGACCCCGAAGGCTGGTCGGGGCCGCCGGAGGACGAGATGCCGAGCGCCCGCCGTCCGGCGGGGCGGTTCGGGTCCGCTTCAGGTGACGGCCCGGCGGGCGACGACGGGTCGCCGAGGGCCGAGCGGGCCGCGAAGCGGCAGGCCCAGCGGGACCCGCACGAGGTGGCGCGGGAGATCTGCCTGCGCCAGCTCGCCGTGCGTCCGCGTACCCGGGCGGAGCTGGCCGCCGCGATGCGGGCCAAGGACGTGGCCGACGAGGTCGCCGAGGCGGTGCTGGACCGCTACGACGAGGTCGGCATGATCGACGATGCGGCGTTCTCCCGGGCCTGGGTGTCCAGCCGCCATCACGGCAAGGGGCTGGCCTCCCGCGCGCTGGGCCAGGAGCTGCGGCGGCGCGGCGTCGACGCCGAGGTCATCACCGAGGCGCTGGCCGAGCTGGACGACGAGACCCAGGCCCAGACGGCGTACGAGCTGGCGGTGCGCAAGCTGCGTACGACGCGCGGCGAGCCGGACGCGGTGTTCCGCCGCGTGGTGGGCGCGCTGGCGCGCAAGGGCTACCCGGGCGGGGTGGCGGTGCGTGCCGTGAAGGACGCCCTGGCCGCTCGCAGCGCCGAGGACGCGGAGCTGGCGGAGCTGCTCGACCCGGATCTGTTCGACACGCCGGAGCAGTGATTTTCTCGGCCTTCGGTCGGGTTCGCGACAGACCGGGCAGAACGCCGGTTCGCCGGTCAGGTCACGGTTCGGCATCGACCGCCTGCCCGACAACCGGACACAATGGGCGATGCGTCCGTCTTGGTGTCCGATCATGAGTTCTTGACCGGACCGCCATCGGCAACCTAGCCTCGCAGGAGAGGTATCACCAACCAGTTCGTGTTAAACCACACAACATAGAACGCGTAACAGTACGACAACAGTTTTGCCTGGTAGGACACGCGCAGCCGCCGTACCCCTGCGGCTGCTTACATGTAGTCGCAGCTCGGAGCCGTTGAAGCGGTTCGCGGGCTCTGGCGCGCTGGTCGCGCCCGCGTTTACGGCGGGTGTCGCCGGGCCGTGCCGTGCGCATCGTGTGGCGGGTCCGCACGCCTGGTCGGGTTGCCTCCGCGCCGTCACCACCGTGTCGGCGGTTCGGAACGTCAGGAGGCGGCCATGACCGAGTTCGACGGGCGAGTGGCATGACCACGATGGAAGGGCTGCTACTCGCGGCGATCGTCCTCCTCGCGCTGATGGTGGCGGGGATGCTGGCGGTCGGCGTGCGCCTGGTACGCCGGCTGGCCGCCCCCACCGCCCCGACCGGTCAGCCGCTGAGCGTGATCGTGGACGACCCCGAGGCCGTCGCCGAGCGCGAGCGCCAGCGCCAGACCCTGGTCGAGCTGCAGAACTCCGTCTCCGACGCGCAGACCGCACTGGAGACCGAGCGCCGTTCGGTGGCCTCCGTCCGCGCCGAGGCCACCGCCGTCCGCGCCGAGAACGCCGCCGCGAAGGCCGAGGTGGCCACCGCCCGCGCCGAGGCACAGCGGGTGCTGGACGCCGCGCACGCCGAGGCCGACACGGTCCTGCAGCGGGCGCACCGCCAGGCCGAGGAGGACGCCGAGCAGGTCCGCTCGACCGCCCGGCGCACCGGCGAGCGTGAGATCGCGATGCTCACCTCGACCGCCAAGGACCAGGCCGCCGAGGCCGAGCGCCGCCTGCAGCGCCTGGACGAGCGCGAGCGGCTGCACGCGGCCGAGGCCGAGCGGCTGGCCGAACGCGAGCGCCAGAACGTGGAGGAGGCCGAGCGCCTCGCCGAGCGCGACCGCCGTATCGCCGCCGCCGAAGCCGAGCTGGCCAAGTGGGATCTGGGCCTGCAGGCCAAGGAGCAGGAGCTGGCCCAGGCGCAGGAGCAGCGCCGCAAGGAGCTGGAGCGGGTCGCCGGGCTGACCGCCGACGCCGCCAAGGGCGAGCTGGTCGAGACCATCGAGAATCAGGCCAAGCGCGAGGCCGCGCTGCTGGTGCGCGACATCGAGGCCGACGCCCGGTCGACCGGTGAGTCCCGGGCCCGCCACATCGTGGTCGACGCGATCCAGCGGGTGGCCAGCGAGCAGACCGCCGAGAGCGTGGTCAGCGTGCTGCACCTGCCCAGCGACGAGATGAAGGGCCGGATCATCGGCCGGGAGGGCCGCAACATCCGGGCCTTCGAGACCGTCACCGGGGTCAACCTGATCATCGACGACACCCCCGAGGCGGTGCTGCTGAGCTGCTTCGACCCGGTGCGCCGGGAGGTCGGCCGGCTCACCCTGGAGAAGCTGGTCCTCGACGGGCGGATCCATCCGCACCGCATCGAGGAGGTGTACGACGTCGCCCGGTTCGAGGTCGAGCGGATGTGCCAGCGCGCTGCGGAGGACGCACTGGTCGAGGTCGGCATCACCGACATCCACCCGGAACTGGTCACCCTGCTGGGGCGGCTGCGCTACCGGACGTCGTACGGGCAGAACGTGCTCAAGCACCTGGTCGAGACCGCGCACATCGCCGGGATCATGGCCTCGGAGCTGAAGCTCGACCCGGAGCTGATCAAGCGCTCGGCGTTCCTGCACGACATCGGCAAGGCGCTCACCCACGAGGTCGAGGGCTCGCACGCGCTGATCGGCGCGGACGTGGCCCGGCGCTTCGGGGAGAGCGACGAGGTCGTGCACGCGATCGAGGCGCACCACAACGAGGTGCAGCCGCAGACCATCGAGGCCGTCCTCACCCAGGCGTCGGACGCCTGTTCGGGCGGTCGGCCGGGGGCGCGGCGGGAGTCGCTGGAGGCGTACGTCAAGCGGCTGGAGCGCATCGAGGAGATCGCCGGGGCCAAGAGCGGCGTCGACAAGGTCTTCGCGATGCAGGCCGGCCGGGAGATCCGGGTCATGGTCCGCCCCGAGGAGGTCGACGAGATCGGTGCCGCCGTCCTGGCCCGCGACGTCGCCAAGCAGATCGAGGAAGAACTGACCTACCCCGGCCAGATCCGCATCACCGTCGTCCGCGAGTCCCGCACCACCGAGATCGCCCGCTGACCGTCCCCGCGGAACAAGGAAGATCGCTGTTTCGGGTCAGAACCTACGGTCTCACCCGAGGTTCTGACCCGAAACAGCGATCTTGACGCAGGAAGCGGACCACCGGAAGCGGACCGCCGGCGGCGGAGCGGTCAGGCGCCGCCTCCGGTGCTCAGGCCGGTGGTGGTCGTGGCGGCGGCCGCCTTGGTGGCGGGGGTGGTGACGCCGAGGCGGTTGGCGCGGCGTTCGAGCAGGTGGGCGACCAGGGTCAGCAGGCCGTTGATCACGATGTAGATCAGCGCCAGCACCATGAAGGTCGGCACCGCGTTGGTGAACACGGCGTAGCCCTTGCTGCCCTCGAGCATCAGCTCCGGGTAGGAGACGATGTAGCCGAGCGCGGTGTCCTTGAGCACGACGACGAGCTGGCTGACGATCACCGGCAGCATGCTGCGCGCCGCCTGCGGGATCAGGATCATGCGCATGACCTGGCCCTTGGTCAGGCCGAGGCTGTATGCCGCCTCCGACTGCCCCCTCGGCACGGCCCGGATCCCGGCCCGGAAGGCCTCGGCCAGCACCGACCCGTTGTAAAGGGTCAGGCCGATGACGACCGACCAGAACGGCGGGATCAGCGTGCCGAAGACCCAGAACCCGCCGAACGACAGGAAGAAGATCATCAGCAGTACGGGCACGGCGCGGAAGAACTCCACGACCACACCCGCGGGCACCCGGATCCAGCGGTGCTCGGACAGCCGTGCGACGCTGAACACCAGGCCGAACGCCAGCGCCAGCAGCATCGCGGTGGCCGCCGCCTGCAGCGTGCCGAGCAGTCCGGGCCAGGCGTAGTCGGTCCAGAAGTTGGCGGTCTGGCCGTTGACGGTGACCGTCTCGAAGAACGGCTGCCACTTCTGCCAGGTCCACTGCTGGGTGCTGTCGAACGCGCGGTAGATCCCGTACAGCCCGGCGACCAGCAGCAGGCCGAACACGACGCTGAGCACGCGGTTGCGGATCCGGGCGCGCGGGCCGGGGTGGTCGTAGAGCACGCTCGCGCTCATCACGCCTCCTGGAAAACGTAGCGGCGGGACGGGGTGCGGCTCATCGGCGCACCACCAGGCGGTTGGCCAGGGCGCTGAACGCGTAGCCGACCGGCACCAGCAGGGCCACGAAGGTCAGCGCGAACACCGCGAAGATCGCGATGGTCTGGTCGCCGTTGCTCTCGATGAGCGCCTTCATCGCGCTGGACGCCTCGGCGACGCCGATGACTCCGGCGATGGTGGCGTTCTTGGTGAGCGCGATCAGGATGCTGCCCAGCGGCGCGACGACCGAGCGCAGGGCCTGCGGCAGGATGATCAGGCGCAGGTTCTGGCTGAACGACAGCCCCAGCGCGCGGGCCGCCTCGGCCTGTCCGACCGGCACGGTGTTGATGCCGGAGCGGATCGCCTCGCAGACGAACGCGGCGGTGTACGCCGACAGGCCCGTCACCGCCAGCCAGTAGTTGTTGACGTGGATGTCCTCGGAGAACTCCACGCCGACCGCGCTGTAGAGGCCGAAGAAGCAGAACAGGATGATCAGCGTCAGCGGGGTGTTGCGGAACAGGTGCACCCAGCCCGCGCCCAGCGCGCGCAGCACCGGCACCGGCGACACCCGGCACGCCGCCAGCAGCACGCCGAGCAGCAGTGCCAGCAGCGCGGACGCCCCGGTCAGCTTCAGGATCGTCAGGAAGCCTTCGAGGTACGCCTGCCGGTTCGCCGGATCGAGGAAGACGTCCATCCCGCTCCTCCAGAAAGTTCGGACTCATGAAAACGGGTGGGACGGGCGTGTGCCCGTCCCACCCGGGGTGTGTCAGGCGGGGCAGTTGGTCAGCTTGGAGACGTCCAGCGTCGGTGCGGCGGTGCCGCTCTTGCCGAGCGTGGCGTCCCAGGCGGCCTTGTACGAGCCGTCGGTGACCGATGCCTTCAGGATCTCGTTGATCTTGTTGCAGCCGGCCTTGTCCTCGAGCTTGAGGCCGATGCCGTAGGGCTCCGAGGAGAACGGCTTGCCGACGACCTTGAACTTGCCGGCGTACTGCGACTGCGCCGCGTAGCCCGCGAGGATGATGTCGTCGGTGGTCACCGCGTCGACGGTGCCCGTGTTCAGCGCCTCGACGCACTTGGAGTACGCGTCGAACTCCTGCAGCTGCGCCTTCGGGAACTGCTCCTTGATCCGCTTGGCCGGGGTCGAGCCGGTCACCGAGCAGACCTTCTTGCCGTCGATGCCGTCCGTGCCGGTGATCGTGGAGTCGGCCTTGACCAGCAGGTCCTGACCGGCGGTGTAGTACGGACCGGCGAAGTTGACCTTCTTCTTGCGGTCGTCGTTGATGGTGTACGTCGCCACGACGATGTCCACCTGACCCGTCTGGATGAAGGGCTCACGGTTGGCCGACACCGTGGTCACGTAGGTGTTCTTGGCGGCGTCGCCGCCCAGGCCCTTCGCGATGATCTTCGCGATCTCGATGTCGAAGCCCTCGTACGCGCTTCCGGCCTGCAGGCCGAGGCCCGGCTGGTCGGCCTTGACGCCGAACTTGAGCTGCCCGGCCTTCGCCTTCGCGACCAGCGGGCTCTCGCCCGACGGGGTGGCCGGGGTGTCGCTGTCGCTGCCGCAGGCGGCGGCCCCGAACGCGAGCACGGCGACGGCCGCGATGGCGGCAAGACGCTTGATGCGCATTGGTGTCCCTCCCTATGAGCCCGCGCGCCGCGTGAGCGACGTCAGGCGTTCCATGCCGCCGCCTGGTGAGGCGGCGGAGTCTGTCAGTGCTGCAGGACCTTGGACAGGAAGTCGCGCGCCCGCTCGCTCTTCGGGTTGGCGAAGAACTCCGCCGGCGGCGCCTGCTCGACCAGCTGGCCGTCGGCCATGAACGCGACCCGGTCGGCCGCGGCCCGCGCGAAGCCCATCTCGTGGGTCACCACGATCATGGTCATGCCCTCCTTGGCCAGCGAGGTCATGACCTCCAGCACCTCGCCGACCATCTCCGGGTCCAGCGCGCTGGTGGGCTCGTCGAACAGCATGGCCTTGGGCTGCATGGCCAGCGCGCGGGCGATCGCCGCCCGCTGCTGCTGGCCGCCGGACAGCTGCACCGGCAGCTTGTCGGCCTGGTTGGCGATGCCCACCCGGTCGAGCAGCGCCAGCGCCCGCTCACGGGCCACGGCCTTGCTCTCGCCGCGCACCTTGACCGGGCCGAGCATCACGTTGTCGAGGATGCTCATGTGGGCGAAGAGGTTGAACGACTGGAAGACCATGCCGACCTCGCTGCGCAGCTTCGCCAGCGCGCGGCCCTCGGCGGGCAGGTCCTTGCCGTCGAACCGGATCGAGCCCGAGTTGATCGTCTCCAGCCGGTTGACGGCGCGGCACAGCGTGGACTTGCCGGAGCCGGACGGGCCGATCACCACGACCACCTCGCCGCGGTCCACGGTGAGACTCACGTCGCGCAGCACGTGCAGGTCTCCGAACCATTTGTTCACCGAGTCCAGCACAATGAGCGGTTCGTGGGACATGCCACCGTCCTTTCGGCGTGCGTACATCGTCGTCCCGTCGACCTTAGAGGGGCTGCGGCGACGGAACCGGTGCTGGGAGGTCACGACCGGGTAACTTCCCCGGATTCCGTACCCGTGCCGGTGACCGGATACCCTGGTCGGTTGAGATGACTAGCCAGCCTGAAACCCAGAGCGCACCCGCCCGCACCTACGAGGTGCGCACGTACGGGTGCCAGATGAACGTGCACGACTCCGAGCGCATCTCGGGTCTGCTCGACGGAGCGGGATACGTGCGCCTGGACCCGGCCGCCGAGCCGGGCCGCACCCCGGACGTCGTCGTGTTCAACACCTGCGCGGTGCGCGAGAACGCCGACAACCGCCTCTACGGCAACCTCGGCCACCTGCGCCCGGTCAAGGACAAGCATCCGGGCATGCAGATCGCGGTCGGCGGCTGCCTCGCGCAGAAGGACCAGGGCGACATCGTCAAGAAGGCGCCCTGGGTCGACGTGGTGTTCGGCACCCACAACATCGGCTCGCTGCCGGTGCTGCTGGAGCGGGCCCGCCACAACGAGCAGGCGCAGGTCGAGCTGCTGGAGTCGCTGGAGGTGTTCCCGTCGACGCTGCCGACCCGGCGCGAGTCGACGTACTCCGGCTGGGTGTCGATCTCGGTCGGCTGCAACAACACCTGCACCTTCTGCATCGTGCCCGCCCTGCGCGGCAAGGAGAAGGACCGCCGCCCCGGCGACGTGCTCGCCGAGGTCGAGGCGCTGGTCGCCGAGGGCGTGCTGGAGGTGACCCTGCTCGGCCAGAACGTCAACACGTACGGCGTCGAGTTCGGCGACCGGCTGGCCTTCGGCAAGCTGCTGCGGGCCACCGGGCAGCTGCGCGACAAGGGGCTGGAGCGGGTGCGTTTCACCAGCCCGCACCCGGCGGCGTTCACCGACGACGTGATCGAGGCGATGGCCGAGACGGACAACGTCTGCCACTCGCTGCACATGCCGCTGCAGTCGGGCTCCGACGCGGTGCTCAAGGCGATGAAGCGCTCGTACCGGTCGGACCGGTACCTGTCGATCATCGAGAAGGTGCGCGCGGCGATGCCCGACGCGGCGATCACCACCGACATCATCGTGGGCTTCCCCGGGGAGACCGAGGAGGACTTCGCCGAGACACTGCGGGTCGTGCGCGAGTCGCGGTTCTCCAGTGCGTTCACGTTCCAGTACTCGATCCGGCCGGGCACGCCCGCGGCGACGATGGAGAACCAGGTGCCGAAGGCGGTGGTGCAGGAGCGGTACGAGCGGCTCGTGGCCACCCTGGAGGAGATCACCTGGGCGGAGAACAAGAAGCTGGTCGGGCGCGAGGTCGAGGTGCTCGTCGCGGTCGGCGAGGGCCGCAAGGACCAGGCCACCGGGCGGATGTCCGGCCGCGCCCGCGACGGCCGCCTGGTGCACTTCGCGGTGTCCCCGGAGCAGGTCCCGCTGGTCCGGCCGGGCGACATCGTGCACACCGTCGTCGACTACGCCGCCCCGCACCACCTGAACTGCGACGGAGCGCTGGTCTCGCACCGGCGCACCCGCGCCGGCGACGCCTACGAGGCGGGCCGCGTCGCCCGTACCGCCGGCGTCATGCTCGGCCTGCCCACCATCGGCAAGCCCCCCACCCAGCCCACCCCGGCCGCCTCCGCCTGCGCCGCCTCCTGACGGCTGGCCCCGTCCGGCTGATGATCGCTGTTTCGGGTCACTTCCTGGGGTCAGGCCGCAGATCTTGACACGAAACGGCGATCTTCGCCCGCGACCGGAGCGCTGACCGGGGCTACGAGGTTAAGAAGGGCACCTTCCATATCGCTTTGCGATGGGAAGGTGCCTTTCCTTCGTACGAAACGCGGGAGTGAGCTGCGACGATGATTCGCGAAACGCCGGTACGTCCGAATCCGGGTAGTCTCGGCGAAATCAAGTAATCTGTCTTGGTTTCTCCTCCATCTCCCCGGGAGACCGCATGCGAACAGGTGTTTGGCTGGTCGGCGGGCGGGGGTCGGTCGCCGTCACCAGCATGGTCGGAGCCGTCGCGCTGCGCGCGGGGCTCACCGAGCCCACCGGTTGCGTCACGGAACTGCCGCAGTTGCGGCATCCGCAGTTGCCCCAGTTCGCCGACCTGGTGTTCGGCGGGCACGACGTGATCGCGACCCCGATCCTCAAGAAGGCCGACGCGCTCGCCGACGCGGGCGTGCTGCCCGGCCGCCTCGTCACGGCCCTGCAGCCGGAACTGGCCGCGCTCGACGCCGAGGTGCGGCCCGCGCCGCGCGGCGCGACGCAGGCCGAGACCGCCGCGCTCGTCGCGGCCGACCTCGACGACTTCCGCCGCCGGCACGAGCTGGGGCGGGTGGTCGTCGTGAACGTGTCGTCGACCGAGCCCGCCGCCGAGCCGCACGAGGCGCACGCCGCGCTCGACGTGCTGCGCGAGGCCCTGCGCGGGCCGGTGCCGGTGCTACCGGCCAGCTCGCTGTACGCGTACGCGGCCTTCACCGCCGGGTGCTCGTACGTCGACTTCACCCCGTCCACCGGAGCCCGGCTGCCCGCGCTGTCGCAGCTGGCCTACGAGCGCGGGGTGCCGTACGCCGGGCACGACGGCAAGACGGGGGAGACCCTGGTCAAGTCGGTGCTCGCGCCGATGTTCGCGATGCGGGCGCTGGACGTGCGCAGCTGGTCGGGGGCGAACCTGCTCGGCGGCGGTGACGGGGCCAACCTGTCCCAGCCCGCGCCGAACGCCGCCAAGGCGGCCAGCAAGCAGCGGGTCCTCGCCGAGACGCTCGGCTACCACCCGCAGGGCGACACGCGCATCGAGTACGTCGAGGACCTGGGCGAGTTCAAGACCGCCTGGGACCTGATCACGTTCCGCGGGTTCCTCGGCACCGCGATGCGGATGGAGTTCAGCTGGCACGGCTGCGACTCGGCGCTGGCCGCCCCGCTGGTCCTGGACCTGGTCCGGCTCACCGCCGCCGCGCACCGCGCCGGGCGCAGCGGCCCGCTGCCGGAGCTGGCGTTCTTCTTCAAGGACCCGCTCGGCGACGTCGAGCACGGGCTGACCGCCCAGTTCGACGCGCTGGCCCGGATGGTCGAGGGCCTGGCGTGACCGCGCCGACCGCCATGCTGACCGAGGCGCAGCGCGCCGCGGCCCTGCCCGCCGCCCGCGCCCTGCGCGCCGCCCAGGGCCGCCGGGTGACCGCCCGGCGTCCGCGAGAAGTGAATCTGGTGCGGTCGAGGTCGTTCGAACGACCCGCATCGCACGCGGCCGATCCGGCACGCGGGTCCGGCACGGCGGCGCGGAACACGGGTGCGGCAACCGTCGGTGGGGACGCTCGCGGCCGGTGGGCGGCGAGACTGCGCACCCTTGCCGAGCTGGTACGTGCGCCCGCGGCGCTGTCGGTGCCGGGCGACGTGATCGCCGGTGCCGCCGCTGCCGGGACGCTGGACCGGCGCACGCCGGGGCTGGCCGCGGCGTCGGTGTGCCTGTACTGGGCGGGCATGGCGGCCAACGACTGGGCCGACCGGGAGCTCGACGCCGTCGAGCGGCCCGAGCGGCCGATCCCCAGCGGGCGGGTGTCGCCCCGGACCGCGCTGGGCCTGGCCGCCGGGCTCACCGCGGTCGGGGTGGGGCTCGCCGCGTGGGCGGGCGGCCGCCGCGGCCTGGCCACGGCCGTGCCGCTGGCCGCGACCGTGTGGGCGTACGACGTGAAAGCCAAGAACACCGCGGCGGGCCCGGCGGTCATGGCCGCCTGCCGGGGCCTGGACGTGCTGCTGGGCGCGTCGACCGGCCGGGCGGCGAAAGCGGTGCCCGCGGCACTGACCGTCGCCGCGCACACGTACACCGTCACGGCGCTGTCGCGGCGCGAGGTGTCCGGCGCGGACGTGAAACTGCCGGTGGCGACGCTGGCGGGCACGGTCGCCGTCGCCGCGACCGCCGCCGGGGCGACCCGGGCCAAGGGCTGGCGGGCGGTGCTGCCCGTGGCGCTGGCCGGGTGGTACCTGACGCACTACGGCCGGGCGCAGGCGCGGGCCGCCGCGTCGCCCGACGCGGCCCGTATCCGCACCGCCGTCGGCTCGGGCATCACCGGGCTGCCGACGTTGCAGGGAACGCTGGCCGCCCGCACCGGGGCAGGCGGCACGGGGCTGGCCCTGGCCGCGCTCGCGCCGCTGGCCAGGCGCCTGGTCCGGAAGATCTCGGCCACATGAACCTGCGTTTCGGGTACGGCACCAACGGCTTCGCCAACCACCGGCTCGGCGACGCGCTGTCCGTGCTCGCCGACCTCGGCTACGACGGCGTCGCGCTGACGCTGGACCACCACCACCTCGACCCGTACGCCCCGGGACTGGCCCGCCGGGTCTCCGGCCTGGCCACCAGGCTGATGGAGTTGGGGCTGTCCGTGGTGATCGAGACGGGGGCGCGCTACCTGCTGGACCCGCGCCGCAAGCACGCGCCCACGCTGCTGCACGACGAGCGCGAGGTGCGGCTGGACTTCCTGCTGCGCGCCGTGTCCATCGCGGCCGACCTGGGCGCGGAGGCCGTGTCGTGCTGGTCGGGGGTGCGCCCCCCGGCGGTCGATCCGCAGCTGGCCTGGGACCGGCTGGTCGACGGCTGCGCACGGCTCACCGAGGCGGCGTCCAAGGCGGGCGTGCCGGTCGGCTTCGAACCCGAGCCGGGCATGTTCGTGCAGGACCTTGCCGGGTGGCGGACGCTGCACCGGGCGCTGGGCATGCCGCGCGCGTTCGGGCTGACCCTCGACCTCGGGCACTGCCGGTGCCTGGAGCCCGAGCCGGTCGCCGACTGCGTCGTTGCCGCCGCGCCGTGGCTGGTCAACGTGCAGATCGAGGACATGCGCCGGGGCGTGCACGAGCACCTGGAGTTCGGCGAGGGCGAGATCGAGTTCCCGCCGGTGCTGCGGGCGCTGGCCGACACCGGATACCGCGGGCTGGTCGGGGTGGAACTGCCCCGGCACTCGCACGCCGCGCCGGACGTGGCACGGCGCTCGCTGTCGTTCCTGCGCGCCGCCGCCGGGCAGTCCGGCGGCGCGGCCGACCGGGCTCCCGCGCAGGGGCAGCGCGCCCCGGGCCAGCGCCGCCCGGCCGGGGCGGTGCCCGCGCCGGACGTGCTGCGCGCCGCGCTGGCGGCCGTGGACGACGGCGGCTGGCTGGACGAGGCGCTGCGCCGGGTCGCCGCCGACCCGTCCGTGATCAGCCGCCTGTTCCCGGCCGCGGCACGGCGCTGCGGTCGCGGCGAGATCCTGCCCGGCTGGACCGCCGACGAGGCGGCCCGCGCGGTGCTGCTGGCCACGCTGCCCGCCGAGCGGGCCGTGGCACATGCCCGCGAGCTCTACCGGCACGGCGACGCGGCCGAGAAGCGGGCCGTGCTGCGCGCGCTGCCGCTGCTGCCGATCGGGCCGAGCGCCGTCGAGTTGCTGCACGACGCGATCCGCACCAACGACACCCGGCTGGTCGCCGCGGCCCTGGGACCGTACGCGGCGCACCTGGACGCCGCCGCGTGGCGGCAGGCCGTCGTCAAGTGCGTGTTCATGGGCATCCCGCTGACCTGCGTGGACGATCTGGACCACCGGGCCGACAGCGAGCTGGCCGCGATGCTGGCCGGGGTCGCCGACGAGCGCCACGCGGCCGGGCGCGAGCTGCCCGACGACGCGGCGGCGCTGCTGGCCCACCTCAAAGCCGAGAAGGGGATCTGATGCGCATCTTCGACCCGCACGTGCACATGACCTCACGCACCACCGACGACTACGAGGCGATGGCGGCCGCCGGGGTGCGCGCCGTGGTGGAGCCGTCGTTCTGGCTCGGCCAGCCGCGCACCAGCCCCGGCTCGTTCGCCGACTACTTCGACGCGCTGATCGGCTGGGAGCCGTTCCGGGCCGGGCAGTTCGGCATCCGTCACTTCGCCACCATCGCGCTGAACCCGAAGGAGGCCAACGACCCGCGCTGCCGCGAGGTGCTCGAACTGGTCCCGCGCTACCTGGACAAGGACGCGGTCGTCGCGGTCGGCGAGATCGGGTACGACGCGATGACGCCACAGGAGGACCACGCGTTCGCCGCGCAGCTCGCGCTGGCCGTCGAGTTCGACCTGCCCGCACTGGTGCACACGCCGCACCGGGACAAGGTACGCGGCACCCAGCGCAGCCTGGACGTGGTCAAGGAGTCCGGCATCGACCCGGGCCGCGTCGTGATCGACCACCTGAACGAGGTGACCGTCGAGCTGGTCCGCGACACCGGCTGCTGGCTGGGCTTCTCGATCTACCCGGACACCAAGATGTCGCCGCCGCGCATGGTCGAGCTGCTGCGCCGCTACGGCACCGAGCGCATGCTGGTCAACTCCGCCGCCGACTGGGGCCGCTCCGACCCGCTGCTCACCCTGCGTACCGGCGAGGCCATGCTCGCGGCCGGGTTCGGACAGGACGAGGTCGACCGGGTGCTGTGGCGCAACCCGGCCGCGTTCTACGGCCAGTCCGGGCGGCTGGACCTGTCCGACACGGACGCGCCCGCCGACTTCGCCGGGAACTCGATCAAGCGGGGCGGGGCCTGATGCGGCTGGCACACCCCGACGGGCAGACGGTGCACCTGAGCTACTGCACCAACGTGCACCCGGCCGAGGACCTCGACGGCATCGTGGCGCAGCTCGACACGTACGGCACGGCGATCCGCCGCGAACTCGACGCCGAGGTGCTGGGCCTGGGCCTGTGGCTGGCCGCCCCGGCGGCGTCCGCGCTGGCCGCCGAGCCGCACCTGCGCCGCCGCCTGCGCCGGGAGCTGGACCTGCGCGGCCTGGAGGTGGTCACCCTCAACGGCTTCCCGTACCAGTCGTTCCAGGCCGAGGTCGTCAAGCACGCCGTGTACCACCCGGACTGGACCACCCCGGAACGCCTGCGCTACACCCTGGACCTGGCCGTGGTGCTCGCCGACCTGCTGCCCGACGACGCGGTGCGCGGGTCGATCTCGACGCTGCCGCTGGCCTGGCGCGAGCCGTGGGGCCCCGAGCGGGCGGGGACGGCCGGGCGGGTGCTGGACGAGCTGGCCGACGGCCTGGCCGCCATCGCCGGGCGCACCGGCCGCACCGTGCAGGTCGGTTTCGAGCCCGAACCCGGCTGCGTCGTGGAGACCACCGAGCAGGCCGCCCGGCTGTGGACCGGCATGGACCCCGACTGGCTGGGCGTATGCCTCGACCTCGCGCACCTGGCCTGCGCCTGGGAGGAACCCGCCGAGGCGCTGTCCCGGCTCGCCCGCGCCGGGCTGCCCGTGATGAAGGTGCAGGTCTCCGCAGCGCTGACCGCCGACGACCCGGTCGCCGCGCAGGCCGTGCTGCGCGGCTACGACGAGCCGCGTTTCCTGCACCAGACCCGGGGTTCACGCGGCGAGGCCGCCGACGACCTCGGCGAGGCCCTGGACCGGCTGCTGCCGCGCCCGCGCCGCACCCCGCAGCCGTGGCGGGTGCACTACCACGTGCCGCTGCACGCCGAACCGGCCCCGCCGCTCGGCAGCACCCTGCCCGAGCTGCGCGTCGCGCTCAAGGAGCTGTTCGGCGGCGCGACCGCGGGCTGCGACCACGTGGACGTCGAGACGTACACCTGGAACGTGCTTCCCCCGGCGCAACGGCCGGTCACGCCCGCGCAGCTGGCCTCCGGCCTCGCCGCCGAGCTGGCGTTCGCCCGCGACGAGCTGACCGCGCTCGGGCTGACCCCGAGCGGCCCCGCCGCCCCGCTGAGCACCATGGAACTGCAGGAGGTCCGCCCGTGGACACCGTGACCCCCGTGGTCGTGCTCGACGTCGTCGGGCTGACCCCGTCCCTGCTGGAGCACATGCCCCGGCTGCGCGCGCTGGCCGACACCGGCTTCGCCGCGCCGCTGGGCACGGTGCTGCCCGCGGTCACCTGCTCGGCCCAGTCGACCCTGCTGACCGGCGTCATGCCGGCCGAGCACGGCATCGTCGGCAACGGCTGGTACTTCCGCGACCTCGGCGAGGTGCTGCTGTGGCGGCAGCACCACGCGCTGGTCGGCGGCGAGAAGGTGTGGCAGGCCGCCCGCAAGACCCGGCCCGGCTACACGGTGGCCAACGTCTGCTGGTGGTACGCCATGGGCGCCGACGTGGACTGGACGGTCACGCCCCGGCCTGTGTACCGGGCCGACGGGCGCAAGGAGCCCGACTGCTACACCGACCCGCCGCAGCTGCACGACGCGCTGACCGCCGAACTGGGCACGTTCCCGCTGTTCCAGTTCTGGGGGCCGGGGGCGGGCATCGCCTCGACCCGCTGGATCGCGGGCGCGGCCCGGTACATCATGGCCGCCCACTCACCCGACCTGACCCTGGTCTACCTGCCGCACCTCGACTACGACCTGCAGCGCTTCGGCCCGTACGGCCCCGAGGCCGCCGCCGCCGCCCGCGAGCTCGACGACGTGCTCGGCCCGCTGCTCGACGCGTGTACGGCACGCGGCGCGACGGTCGTGGCCCTGTCGGAGTACGGCATCACGCCGGTGAGCAGGCCCGTGGACGTCAACCGGGCCCTGCGCGCCGAGGGCCTGCTGCGCGTGCACACCCAGGCGGGCATGGAATACCTGGATCCGTGGACGTCGCGCGCCTTCGCGGTCGCCGACCACCAGATCGCGCACGTCTACGTCGCCGACCCGGCCGACCGCGCCGTCGTCGCCAAGATCTGCGCGAACCTGCCCGGCGTCGCCGAGGTCCTCGACGAGTCCGGCAAGGCCGCCCACGGCCTCGACCACCCGCGCTCCGGCGAACTGGTCCTGGTCGCCGAGCCCGACGCCTGGTTCACGTACTACTACTGGCTCGACGACGACAAGGCCCCCGACTTCGCCCGCCTCGTCGAGATCCACCGCAAGCCCGGCTACGACCCCGCCGAACTCTTCTTCGACCCGGCCGCCCCCGCCGCCGCCAAACGCCGCGCCGCCACCGCCCTGCTCCGCAAGAAGACCGGCATGCGCTACCTCATGAACGTCGTCGGCCTCGACGCCGGCGCCCGCGCCGTCCGCGGCTCGCACGGCCGCCTCCCCACCACCCCCGCCGACGCCCCCCTGCTCATCTGCTCCGACCCCACCCAGTCCCGCGAAACCTTCGCCGCCACCGACGTCAAACCCCTCCTCCTCCGCCTAGCCGGCCTCACCCCCTGACCCACCCCACCGCCCCCCACCTGCCGCAACTCTTAAAGAGTCGCGGCCTCGGGAGGGCTTCGAAGGCGCAACTCTTTAAGAGTTGCGCATGGGGGTGGGGGCCGGGCGGGGCGGCGGGGTGGGTGGGGGAGGAACTCGCCG
>NZ_JAAOTJ010000018.1 GCF_011297335.1 Catellatospora methionotrophica
AGGAGGATGAACAGGGGCAGGATGGCGACGGCGAAGGGGAACATGAGGCCGATGGCGAACAGGGTGAAGATGAGTTCGCGGCCTGCGAAGGCGAAGCGGGCGAAGATGTAGGCGGCCATGGCGGAGGTGGTGACGACGACGGCCGCGGTGGCCAGTGCGATGAGGGTGCTGTTGGCGAGTTGTCGCCAGAAGACGGTGTCGGCGAGGATGCTGGTGTAGTTGTCGGGTTGCCAGGGGTCGGGCCAGCCGAGCGGGTTGGTGGACAGTTGGCCGTTGTCTTTGAAGCCGCCGAGCACGCCGAACCCGACGGGCACCACGATCAGCGCACCGATCACGATCGAGATCAGGTGCAGCAGCGTGCGCCGGGCGCGGACGACGGCGGCGACAGGTCGGCTCATCGCTGGTCTCCCAGGGTGGTCAGCGCGCCCTCGGTGTCGCGGCGCAGCACGTAACGCTGGTAGAACAGCGCGAAGATGAGGCTGATCCCGAACATCACGATCGAGATGGCGCTGGCGTAGCCGACTTCGAAGCGGCGGAAGCCGCGGTCGAACATGGTGACGGCCATGGTCTCGGAGGCGTGGATGGGTCCGCCGCCGGTGAGGACCCAGACCATGTCGAACAGCTGGATGCTGCCGATGACCGACAGGAACACGCTGATCCGGATCGTCGGACCGAGCAGCGGCAGCGTGACGTGCCGGAACACCTGCCACGGCCCCGCCCCGTCGGTGGTGGCCGCCTCGGTCAGCTCCTGCGGGATGCCCTGACGGCCCGCCAGGTACAGGATCATGTGGAAACCGAAGTACTTCCAGGAGATCACGAAGAACAGCGCATACAGCACGGTGCCGGGGTCGGCGAAGACCGCGCCGTCGAGCGCCTCGATGCCGAGCCACCCGGCGATCTGCTGGCCGAGTCCCCGGTTCGGCGACAGCACCAGGGTGAACAGCACGGCGGTGGTGACCTCGGACAGCACGTACGGGGCGAAGAAGATGACGCGGTAGATGCTGCGGCCCTTGAGCTTCTGGTTGAGCAGCATCGCCAGGGCCATCGACACCGGGAGCTGGATCAGCAGCGACAGGCCGATCAGGACCAGGGTGTGCCACAGGTCCCCGAGGAACGTCGGATCGGTGAACGCGCGGGTGAAGTTGTCGACGCCGACGAAGTTCTCCGGCAGGCCGAAACCGTTCCACTTGTACAGGCTGGTGTAGCCCGCGACCACGATCGGGGTGACGACCAGTAGCAGGAACAGCACCAGCGCCGGGGTCAGGAACAGGGCGATCGTGACCAGTTGCTGCCACCGGGGCCGGCGGCCACGCCTGCGCGTGGCCGCCGGAACCTCTGCCGCGGAAAGCGTCTCCTGGTCACCCGGACGCTGTCCGGGCACCGTGGAAAGCTTCATCGTGCCTGCTCCCGTCGTAGGAGACGGCCTGCCATCCCGCGGCGGCCGGTCACTGGCTCTTCGCCACCTTGGTGATGTCCTTGACGATCTGCTCCGGGGTCTTCGAACCCGCCACCAGTTCGGCGACGCTGTCGTTGACCTGCTGCCCCACGGCGGGCGGGTACGCCTGGTCGAGGTAGAGCTGGAACCCCGTCGCGCTGGCCAGGCTGGTCGCCACGACCTTGCTGTTGGGGTCCTTGATCGCGTCCGCGGCGTCCTTGACCGTCGGCAGCACCGCACCCGTCGCCGCCGACTTACGCTGATTCGCCGCGTCCAGCAGCACCTTCAGGAAATCGGTCGTCGACGCCGGAGCGTCCTTACCGACCACGAACCCGTTACCACCACCGAACGCCTCCGCCACGGTCCCCTTGCCACCATCGACCGCAGGAAAAGCGAAGTAACCCAGCTTGTCCCCCAGGCCCTTCTTACTCGTCGACGACGACGCCTGCACCGACGGAGCCCACTGCCCCATCAGCTCCAGCGCCGCACCACCATTGCCCATCGTCGCGGCCTGACCATCCGGCGACCCGTACTCCGCCCCCAGGAAACCCTTCTGGAACGGCTGCAGATCCACCAACTCCTTCAACCGCTGACCAGCCGCGATGAAATCCGGCGTATCGAAATTGTTGTCCTTGGCAGCCTGCTGAAGCGCTCCCAGACCACCGATGCGCATAGCCAGGTACGCCCAGTAGAAGTGCCCCGGCCACTTCTCCTTGCCCGCCAGGGCGATCGGCACGATGCCCTTGCTCTTGATCGCCGACACCGTGGTCAGCAACTGCGCCCAACTCACCGGCAGGTCCGTGATACCCGCCTTGGCGAAAAGGTCCTTGTTGTACCAGAACCCGACCATGCCCACGTCGAACGGCACCCCGTAGATCTTCCCGTCGATCGTGAACGGCTGCACCGACGCGGGCAGCAGGCTGCCGATCCACGGCTGCACATCGGCCGTGATGTCCTTGACCAGTCCCGCGTCGACCTGCTGCTTGAGGACACCGCCACCCCAGGACTGGAACAGGTCGGGCGGGGACCCGGCCTGGGTCGCGGTGGTGAGTTTGGCCTTGAAGGCCTCGTTCTCCAGCGGCTGGATCACGACCTTGACGTTCGGGTGCGCGGTCTCGTACTCCTTGGCCATCGCCGCCCAGACCGGCAGCATCGGCTCCGTGTTCTGAATGTGCCACCAGTTGATGGTCTGCGGACCATCCGGATTGGTCGGCTCGTCGCTGCCGCAGGCGCTCAGCAGGTACGCGCCGGCGCCCGCACCGGCGATGCCCAGCAGCGTTCGGCGGGAGAGGTGCGCTGTCATGAGGCGTCCCTTCGCGATACGAATCAGGTGCTCGGGTGTGCCGAACGAGTCGGCGGGAGGTGCCCGGAGCCGGCCCGAAAGTTTCTGCCCGGGGGCCGGTATTTTCGCTTGATGGCGCGCACGTTACGACGTGTGAACGTGGTAGGTCAAGGGCTGTCGCATCTCTACACGAACAGATACCGTGGGCGAGAATCCCATCGCCGGTACACCTGTTCTTTCGGCCTGTTTCCGGAAGGTCGCGAGGTCGCCGGAGAGACCAGGCGTCGCAGAGGAGCCGAACATGTCGACCGAGATCGCAGACGTGGCCACCGCCGCCCGGTCGATCCGCAACCCCGTCCTGACCGGATTCCACCCCGACCCCTCGATCCTGCGCGTCGAAGACGACTACTACCTGGCCACCTCCACCTTCGAGTGGTACCCCGGCGTCCGCGTCCACCACTCCCGCGACCTCATCCACTGGCGACCCCTCGGCGGCATCGTCACCGAACGACGACTACTCGACCTACGCGGCTGCGGCGACTCCAACGGCATCTGGGCACCCGACCTCACCTGGCACGACGGCCAGTACCACCTCGTCTACAGCGACGTCGCCAGCTTCGCCAGCGGCTACTGGGACCCACAGAACCACCTCACCACCGCACCCGACATCACCGGCCCCTGGACAGACCCCGTACGGCTGCACGCCCACGGCTTCGACGCCTCGCTGTTCCACGACGACGACGGCACGACCTGGCTGCTCAACATGAGCGCCGACTGGCGGCCGGGGCGCAACCGGTTCGGCGGCATCGAGATCCAGCAGTACGACCGCAGCGCGAAGCGCCTGGTCGGCGAGCGGCGGATCATCTTCACCGGCACCGCGGCGGGACTGACCGAGGGCCCGCACCTGTACCGCCACGACGGCTGGTACTGGCTGGTCACCGCCGAAGGCGGGACGAGCTGGGATCACCAGGTGACCGTGGCGCGTTCCCGGGACCTGTTCGGGCCGTACGAGGTCGATCCGGCGGGGCCGCTGCTGACCTCGGCCGGGCGGCCGGACCTGGCGCTGCAGAAGGCCGGGCACGGCAGCCTGGTGCGCACCCAGCACGGCGGCTGGTACCTCGCGCATCTGGTCGGGCGGCCGTACACGCCGCTGGGCAACTGCGTGCTCGGCCGGGAAACCGCGATCCAGCAGGTCGACTGGCCGTCGGGCGGCTGGCCGAGCGTCCCCGGCGGCATCCCCGCCGACGAGATCAGCGCGCCCGGCCTGCCGGAGCACCCGTGGCCCGCCGAGGAGGTGACCGACCACTTCGAGGCACCGGAACTCGGCACGGCCTGGTCGACGCTGCGCCGCCCGGCGACGCCGGACTGGGTCGACCTGCGTTCCCGGCCGTCCCACCTGCGCGTCTACGGCGGGCAGTCACCGGTCGGTAAGCAGACCCCGAGCCTGGTCGCCCGCCGCGTCGGCGCGACGCGGTGCTCGCTGGAGACCGTCGTCGCGTTCGACCCGGCCGACCACCGGCAGCTGGCCGGGATCACCGGCTACTACAACACGCAGAACTGGTACTACGCCTACCTCACCCGGGCCGACGACGGCAGGCGCACGCTGGAGGTGCTCAGCTCGAACAGCGGCAAGCGCACCGCGCACCCGGCGCTGGCCGTCGACGTGACCGGGGTCGACCGGGTCGGGCTGCGGGTGGTGTTCGACGGGCCCGCGCTGCGGTTCGCGTACGACAGCGGCTCCGGCTGGCAGGAACTGCCGATGACGTTCGACGCGACGATCCTGTCCGACGAGCACGCCGCCCGAGAGGTCGACGGCGAACCCGCCGCGTGGGGCTTCACCGGCGCGTTCCTCGGCCTGTGGGTGCAGGACCTCGGCGCCGACGGCGCGTACGCCGACTTCGACCACGCCACCTACCTGGAAAGCTGACGCGCGGGCGGTTCAGCCGATGCGCAGGCCGAGGGCCTGGGCGATGACCAGCGCCTGGGTGGCGTCGATGACCGCGTCGCGGAACTCGACCTCGTTCGGCTGCACCGCGGTCAGGTCACTGCCGCGCAGGTCGCAGCGGTTGAACTTGGCGCGGGTCAGGTGCGCGCCGGACAGGTCCACGGCGCTGATCGTCGCGCCGTCGCAGAGCGCGGAGGTCAGGTCGGCCTCACGCATGCGTACGCCGGAGAAGGTGACGCCACGCAGGTCGGCGTCGGACAGGTTGACGAACGACCAGTCGCCGCCGGTCACCCGCAGCGGGCGCAGCGTGCACTGCTCGAACACGCTGCCGGTCAGCTTGCAGCCGGTGAACTCGGCCTCGAACAGGTTGCAGCGCAGGAACTGGCAGCGCAGGAACGCGCTGTCGGCGTGCCGGGAGGCGTTGAACTTGACGTTGCCGAACACGCACTCCTCGAACACGGCGTTGCGGCTGGACAGCTCGGTCATGTCGACGTCACGGAAGGTGCACCGCACGAAGTGCCGGTCGGCCAGCTCGTCGCCGTACCAGTCCTCGCCGGAGAAGCTCGCGTCCTCGGTCACCTCAGCCATCCCGCCACCCTACCCAGCCGACAGGCGCGGGCCGGACCGGCTGCCCGTGCCACCGCCGAGGGTCGGCGGTGGCACGGCTCGTCACACGGCGGCGGGCTGCGCCGCCGGGGCGGGGACCTGCTTCGCGGACGGGGCCGGGGCACGCAGGTGACGGACCGCCGGGATCGCCAGCAGGGCCAGCGCGGCGGGCACGCCCAGCAGCGTCATGCCGTACAGCGTCTCGCGCAGGCCGATCGCCTGCGCGACCGGACCGGCGACGGCCAGGCCCAGCGGCATCAGGCCCGCGGTCAGCAGGTAGTCGTAGGAGCTGACCCGCGACAGCGCGGCCTGCGGCACGTTGGCCTGCAACGACGTCTCCCACAGGGTGAACGCCAGCGACACCGCCACGCCGGTCACGGCTTCCAGGGCGGCGATCACCGGGATCGTCGGACCGGCCCCGATGATCAGCGCCTGGCAGGACGCCACGGCCAGCGCGGCCGCGGCGATCACCAGCGGGCGGCTGAACCGCACCCGCAGCGCGACCACGTCACCGACGATGGAGCCGACGCCGAACGCCGCCACCACCACCGACCAGGCCGCCGCGCCGCCGAACTCCCGCTCCGACAGCACCGGCCCGAGCACGAACACCGACGGCAGCACCACCACGTGGTATGCCGACAGCGCGCCGAGCATCGCCCATACCCAGGTGCGCGACCTGACCTCGGCGAAGCCCTCGCTCAGCTGCGCGAAGAAGCCGCCCTGCGGCGCGTCGGCGGGGTCCGCGGCGCGCGGGGTGAGCCGGGCCAGGAACGCGGCGCTGACCACGAAACTCAGCGCGTCGAGGGCGATCGCGCCGCCCGGCCCGAGCACCAGGATCAGGCCACCGGCCAGCGCCGGTCCGGCGACCAGGCCGGTCGACATGATCAGGCCGCGCAGCGCGTTGGCCTCCTGGAGCCGTTCGGGCCCGACGATCAGCGGCATCAACCCGGCAGCCGCGGGCGCGAAGAACGCGTCGGCGGTGCCGAACACGGCCATCAGCACGACCAGATGCCAGACCTGTGCGGACCCGGCCAGCAGCAGCGCCGCGACCAGCGCCTGGGTGACGAAGCGGACCAGGTCGGAGACGAGCATGACCCGCTGGCGGGGCAGCCGGTCGGCCCATACGCCACCGGCGAGCGCGAAGACCAGGAACGGCACCAGCGTCGCCGCGCCGACCAGGCCCACGTCGGCCGCGCCCGCGCCGTCGATGGACAGCACCGCGAACGGGATCACCACGAAGCTGATCCGGTCGCCGACCATGGACAGCGCCTGCCCGTAGAAGTAGCGGGCGAACTGGCGTTCCTCGCGCAGCACGGCCGGAATCAGCGACCCCATGACGACCCTCTTCTCCGCTTGCGAGGACGGGCGGATGCGGCCGCGTACCTGCTGGTGACAGCCCCAGGCTAGGAGTCCGCGGGGTTGTCCGGCAACGTATTTCCGCGCGCCGCCGGGCCGTCTACGATGCGACGATGGCCTCCCCGCGCCGCCACGTGGCGACCGTCACCCTGGTCCTGGCCGCCGCCGTCGCGCTGGCCTGCGGCGTCAAGCCGCAGCGCGCGGACGTCACCGGCAGCGCCGCCCCGTCGGCACCCGCCGCCTCCGTAGCGTCCGCACCGACGGCGAAGCTCGGCCAGAGCATCGAGACCAGCGGCGGGCTGGGCGACAACCGGGTCGCGTACACCGTCAGCAGGCTGGCCCGGCACACCGTCGCGCCGGACAGCGCGCTGGTGCGCCCGAGGAAGGGCGTGTTCGTCGCGATCACCGTCGAGGTGAAGGTGAGCGCGGGCAAGACGTACGCCTGCTTCTGCGACTTCGCGCTGGTCGCGGTGGACGGCACGCTGTTCGAGCCGGTGCTGCCGTTCGGTTTCGACGCCGGGATGCAGTCGGTGACCCTCAACGCCGGGGAGAAGGCGGGCGGGGTCGTCGTGTTCGACGTGCCCAAGGACGTCACCGACGGGGTACGCGTGCAGCTGCGCCCCGACATCACCAACGACGTACGCGGTTACTGGGCCGCCTGACGCCGCCAGAACTGGCGCGGGGCATAACCGTCGCGGCGCAGCCAGTGCTCGGTGTACACGATGCGCTCGGCCTCGACGAGCACCAGCGGCCCGGCGGGCGGCTCGTCCAGCGGCCGGGACCGCTCGACGTGGTCGCTCTGCCAGCGGAACGCCTCCCAGAAGTGGCCGAACTCCGCGTCGCCGGGCTCCAGCGACCGTGCCCGCCCGAACACCTGCGCGCCCCGGCTGCTGGCCTGCCCGACCAGCGGCGCGAACACGCCGATCGACACCCGTGGGTCGGCGGCGAGGTTGCGCATCTTCGGCGAGGTCGCCACCGCCGTGAACATCAGCGCGAAGTCCAGGTGGTAGTAGCGGACCGGGGTGGCCAGCGGGCCGTCGGGGCCGGTGGTCGCCAGCACGCACATGTTCTGCGAGGACAGCAGGTTGAGGATGCGCTCTTCCAGCCGTACGCGGGGCAGCCGTTTCGTGGGCGACGGTCCGGCCAGCCAGGGGTTCGTCACAGCCATGATCGAGTCTCGCACGGCCCCGGCCTGGCGGGGACACCGGTGCGCGGCGCAGCCGCCCCGCACAGGACGAGAGCGCGGTCAGCCGCCGGTGAGCAGCGGAGACTCCAGGATGATCAGTAAGCCGATGGCGATGAAGACGGCCGGCACGAGCCAGTGCCCGAAGCGCTCGATGAGCGGCACGACGCGCGGATGCGAGCCCAGCCACGCCGACGCGGCGCACCAGACGGCGACGAGGACGGCGAAGACCGCGACCGTGACGAGGCTGTCGGTCATGCCGACCGTGCGGAAGACGGGGGTGTAGACCGCGATGTTGTCCGCGCCGTTGGCGAGGGTCACCCCGGCCACGGCCAGCGCGCTGGTCGCGACGGTGGGCGGCGGGCCGCCGTCGCCACGGGAGCGGATCGACTGGACCAGGCCGCGCACGCCCAGTGCCAGCGGGATGAGGCCGAGCAGCCCGACCCAGCGGTCGGGGATCACTGTGAGCCCGGCGGCGGCCAGCGCGGACGCGGCGACCAGGACGGCGATCCCGGCGTACTGACCGGCCCAGATCTCCCAGCGGCGCGGACGGCCGGTGGCGCGGCTGCCCAGGAACAGCACGGTGAGCACGATCAGGTCGTCGACGTTGGTGCCCGCGAACAGCACGACCGCCGCGCCGACGGTTCCTGCCAGATGATCCACACCGGAAGCCTACGGCCACGGGCACCCAGCGTGTCGAGTTCCACCTATTCAAATCTATCTACATTACGTTCTATCCTCCTCAGGACCGGCAACCCCGGCGCACTCGATCCCGAGGAGTACGGCGTGAGAAGAAACCCCCTCGTCCGCGGCATGGTGGTCCTGGCCATGGCGCTGGCCGGAGCCGTGGCCATCCCGGCCGCCCCGGCCCTGGCCCTGGCCCCGCCCGACATCTCGCTCACCGACATCCGCACCCACCTGCAGCAGTTCCAGACGATCGCCAGCAGCAACGGCGGCAACCGCCGGTCCACCACGGCCGGTTACACCGCGTCGGTGAACTACGTCTTCAACGCGCTGAGCGCGGCGGGATACAGCGTCGTCAAGCAGCCCTGCACCTCGGGCTGCACCAGCGGCGCGGGGCCGAACGTGATCGCGGACTGGCCGGGCGGCGACGCCAACCAGGTGCTCATGCTGGGCGCGCACCTCGACAGCGTGTCCGCCGGTCCGGGCATCAACGACAACGCCTCGGGCTCCTCGATGCTGCTGGAGCTGGCGCTGACGCTGGCCGAGCAGAACCCGACGATGGTCAAGCACGTGCGGTTCGGCTGGTGGACCGACGAGGAGCAGGGCCTCAACGGCTCGGAGTTCTACGTCAACTCGCTGTCCTCGACCGAGCGCGCGAAGATCACCGGTTACCTGAACTTCGACATGGTCGCCTCCACCAACGGCGGCTACTTCATCAACCGGATCTCCTCCAGCCTCGGGCAGACCATCAAGGCCTATTACGACGCGAACTTCCCGGGGCTGAACCCGGAGGAGAACGTCGAGGGCGCGGGGCGCTCCGACGACGCGTCGTTCAACGCGGCGGGCATCCAGACCAGCGGCATCGCCGCCGGCGCGAGCGCGAACAAGACGTCGGCGCAGGTCACCAAGTGGGGCGGCACGACCGGGGACTACGACCCCTGCTACCACGCCTCGTGTGACACGTTCCCGTCCAACATCAGCGACACGGTGCTGAACCGGGCCGCCGACGCGTCCGCGTACGCGGTGTGGACCCTCGCCGTGGGCACGCCCGCGGGCAACGACTTCTCGATGGCCGCGAGCCCGGCCTCCGCCAGCACCACCGCCGGTGGTTCGGTGACCTCGACCATCGGCACCACGGTCACCAACGGCAGCGCACAGTCGGTCGCCCTGTCCGCGTCCGGCCTGCCCAGCGGGGCGACCGCGTCGTTCAGCCCGGCCACGATCACCTCGGGCGGCACCTCGACGCTGACGATCGCGACCAGCGCGAGCACGCCGGTCGGCACGTACCCGGTGACGGTCACCGGCACCGGCAGCGCGGCGACACGGACCACGACGTTCACGCTGACCGTCGCCGGGCCGCCGGGCTGCTCGGCGACCAACCCGACCGACGTCACGATCATCGACCAGGGCACCGTCGAGTCGTCGATCGCGATCACCGGCTGCACCGGCAACGCCGGGGCGGCCAGCACGGTCGAGGTGCACATCGTGCACACGTACGTCGGTGACCTGATCGTCAGCCTCGTCGCGCCGGACGGCAGCCTCTACACGCTGCGCAACAAGACCGGCGGCAGCGCCGACAACATCGACCAGACGTTCACCGTGAACCTGTCGAGCGAGGTCGCCAACGGCACCTGGAAGCTGCGCGTACAGGACGCCGGGCCGTCGGACGTGGGCTACGTCAACAGCTGGACGCTGAACCTGGGCGGCACCCTGCCGCCGGGCTGCAGTGGCACCAACGCCGCCGACGTGACCATCGTCGACAACGCGACCGTCAACAGCCCGATCACGATCGCGGGCTGCTCCGGCAACGCGTCGTCGACCTCGACCGCCGAGGTGCACATCGTGCACACGTACAAGGGCGACCTGGTGGTCACCCTGGTCGCGCCGGACGGCAGCACGTACGTGCTGCACAACCGGGCCGGTGGCAGCGCCGACAACATCGACCAGACGTTCACCGTGAACCTGTCGGCCGAGGTGCGCAACGGCACCTGGAACCTGCGGGTGCAGGACGCCGCGTCCGGCGACGTCGGCTACGTCAACAGCTGGACGCTCACCCTGTGACCGGCTGAGGAAACCCCGCTGCCCCGGGCCCGCACCGCCCGGGGCAGCGGCGCCCCCGATGGGGGCACGGCGGCACCCCCCAGGCGCCGCCGTGCCCCCACCACCGCGGGCACGTGCACGACCGCACCGGCGCGCCGCCCCTCCTGCGGCGCGCCGGATGGTCGCCCACTGCCTAGCCCGCGGCGTGCGCCCCCTGTGCCATCACCTGCTCCAGCAGGGTGACCAGGACGTCCTTGACCGACTCACGGCGGCGCGCGTCGCACAGCCGCACCGGCACGTGCGGATCGAGGTTGAGCGCCTGCTCCACCTCGTGCGACTGGTACACCCGCGCGCCCTCGAAGCAGTTCACCGCCACCACGAACGGGGTGCCGCGCTGCTCGAAGTAGTCGATCGAGCCGAACGCGTCCTCCAGGCGGCGGGTGTCGGCCAGCACCACCGCGCCGATCGCCCCGTACGCCAGCTCGTCCCAGACGAACATGAAGCGCTCCTGGCCGGGCGTGCCGAACAGGTACAGCACCAGGTCGTCGTTGATGGTGATCCGGCCGAAGTCGAGCGCGACGGTCGTGGTCGTCTTCGTCTCCACCCCGGCGGTGTCGTCGACGCCGATGCTCTCGTCGGTGAGCAGTTCCTCGGTCAGCAGCGGCGAGATCTCGCTGACCGCGCCGACCAGGGTGGTCTTGCCGACGCCGAACCCGCCCGCGACCAGGATCTTGAAGGCGGAGGGGATGCCGCCTTCGTCGTCATAGGGCTCGGATGCCATCGATGACCGCCTTGAGAATGTCCGGGCTGGGCAGCTGGTTGACGTTGACAGGGGCGCGCCGCCGGAGGAGGCGGCGTTCGAGCAGGTCGCTGAGCAGCACCCGGACCGTGCCCGCGGGCAGCCGGAGATACGAGGAGATCTCGGCCACCGACACGGGCCGCTGGCACACCGCCATGATCTCGGCGTACACGGTGCCCAGGCCGCCGTCGGAGGGCAGCGTGGGCCGGGTCGCCACGACGACCGCGATCAGGTCGAGGTCGCCGTGGCGGGGCCGGGTCCGGCCCGAGGTCATCGCGTACGGCCGGATCAGCGGTCCGGCCTCGTCGTCGACCCACAGCAGCCCGTCGCCGGGCAGGCCGTCCGGTTCGAGCGGCTGTGCCACGTTCACGGGTGGCTGCCGCGGGCCGGTGCGGTCAGATACTGGCCCACCCGCACCACGAGCATCGCCATCTCGTACGCCACCAGCCCGGCGTCGGCGTCCTTGCCCGCGACCACGGCCAGGCAGGCGCCGTTGCCCGCGGCCGTGACGAACAGGTAGCCGCCGTCCATCTCGATGATCGCCTGACGCGCCTTGCCCTTGCCGAACCGCCGCCCCGCCCCACGGGCCAGGCCGAACATGCTCGCGGCGACGGCGGCCAGGTGCTCGGCGTCCTCCCGGACCAGTTCCGCGGACGCGGCCATGAGCAGGCCGTCGGCGGACAGCACGATGGCCTTCTGGGCCTGCGCCACCCGCTCGACGAAATCGTCGGTGAGCCAGGCCAGGTCAGCCGCTGCTCTCGTCTTCTGCTCCACGGTCATTCCCCTTCGCCTTGCCCTTCCTCGTGCCGCGGCGCTGTGCGCGGGCTCGGCCGTCGCGGCAGTGCGGGCCGGTCCTCAGGCTCCGGCTCGGGCTCACCCGGGCCGCGGGGTTCGTCGGTGGCGAGCTGTTCGGCGGCGATCCGGCCGCGTCGGCTCCCCTGCTGGTACGCCGAGATCAGGCTGTACACCTGCGACGCGGGGCGGTCGCCGGGCACGGCGGCGATGTCGGCGACCGCCGGCACCGGCGAGGGCGCACCCGCGGTCAGCCGCAGTTCCACTCCCGGCGGGCCGTCCGGCGGTTCGTCGTCGGCGTAACCGGATGCGTGCTGGTCGGCCAGGGGCACCGGGGGCACCGCAGGGCGGGCGCGTACGGGCAGGCCCGACGGGGTGTAGACGGTGCCCTCGACCGGGTCACGCGGGCTGGGCACCAGAACGCCGCCGGTCAGCTCGGCGTCGGAGGCGGAGCCGTTGACCCGGGCGCCGGTCGCGGCGGCAACGGGGGCGGCGGCGGCGTCTGCGGTCGCGGCGACGGCGGTCGCGGGCGTGACGGCCGGGCCGGCCGGGGACGGCGCGGTATCGGCTCCCGGTTCGCCGGCGGAGACTGCGCCAGGCTCTGCCGCGCTGTCCGGGGTGGGCGGCGCGGTATCGGCTCCCGGTTCGTCGGCGAAGACTGCGGCAGGCTCTGCCGCGCTGTCCGGGGTGGGCGGTGCGGGGCGGCGGGGCGTACGGACGGGCAGGTCGTTGGTCGGCCGGGGCGAGGCCGCGGTGCCGACGCGCTGGGTGCCGTCCTGCTCGCGCACGGGCAGCGTCGGGGCCGGTGGCGCGGCAGGGGCGGCCAGGACGCGGTGCTCGCCGCTGTCGCCGGGCGTCGGCGACCACGCGTCGGAGACCAGGCTCGACGGGAGCAGCACGATCGCGGTGGTGCCGCCGCCCGGGGAGGCCTGCAGCCGCACTTTGATGTGGTGGCGCTCGGCGAGGCGGCCGACGACGTAAAGGCCGAGCCGCGGGGTGCCGGTGAGCAGGAACTCGGCGGGTTCGTGCAGCTGCGCATTGGCCTGTTCCAGGTCGGCGGCGGTCATCCCCAGGCCGTGGTCCTCGACCTCGATCACGTATCCGGCGCCGACCGCGGAGCCCCCGACGTTGACCAGGGTGTGCCGGGGCGAGAAGGCCAGCGCGTTCTCCATCAGCTCGGCCAGCAGGTGCACCACGTCGCCGACGGCGTGCCCGGCCAGCCCGGCTGCCTCGCTGGACAGCACGTTGACGCGGGGATACTCCTCGACCTCGGCGACCGCGGCGCGGATCACGTCGACGACCGGGATGGTGCGCCGCCAGCCCCGGCCGGGCACGGCTCCGGCCAGCACGATCAGGTTCTCGGCGTTGCGGCGCATCCGGGTGGCCAGGTGGTCGACCCGGAACAGCTCGTCGAGTTCGGCGGCGTCGGTGGCCCGGCGCTCCATCGCGTCGAGCATGGTCAGCTGGCGGTGCACCAGGGTCTGGCTGCGCCGGGCCAGGCTCAGGAACAGGTCCCGTACGCTGCGGCGCAGTTCGGCCTGCTCGACGGTGGCCCGGATGGCGGTCTCCTGTACGGCGTTGAACGCCTGGCCGACCTGGCCGATCTCGTCGTTGCCGAAGGCCAGCGGTGGCGCTTCGGCGACGACGTCGACCTCCTCCCCCGCCCGCAGCCGCCGCACGACCCCGGGCAGCCGGGAGGTGGCGAGTTCGTCGGCGGCGTCGCGCAGCAGCCGCAGCTGGGTCACGATGGCGCGGGCCGTGGTGATCGACAGCACGATCGAGGCGACGACGGCGATGAGGCCGAGGCCCGCGGCCAGGATCAGCCGCACGATGACCAGGATGGTCGGGCCCTTCGCGCGGACGATGGTCGCTTCGGCGAGGTCGATGTCGAGCTGCGCCAGCGCGCTCAGGGCCGGGTCGAACGCGGCCCGCCACTCGGCGGCGTCCACCGGGGGCGCCTCGTTGGCTCTGGCGCGCGCGACGACCAGGTCCTCGACCTGCTCCAGCCGGGTCAGCGCGGGCCCCTCCAGCACCGGCTGGTAGATCGCCTGGTCGTCGGGCAGCCCTTCCAGGCCGGTGGCGCGGATGTTGCGCTGCGCGCCGACGAGCCGGGCGAACTCGGCGGCGTCGGCGGCGGAGAAGCGGCCCGCGGCGAGCACGCCCGACATCAGCGCGTCCTCCTGCGACAGCAGCTCCCGGCCACGGGACATGATCAGCAGATGGCTGAGCTGGTCGTTGATGGCCTGGTCGTCGAAGCTGGCGATGGTCGCGAAGATGCGGTATCCGACGCCGATTGTCTTGGTGTAGTAGGCGACCGCGCCGGCCCGCTCGCCGGTGCGCTGGTCGACGTCGGCGCGCACCGGGCCGAGCCCGTCCAGCATCGCGCCCAGTTCGGCGATGTTGCGCTCGGCGACCGGGGTGGCCGCCCAGCCCGCCGTGGTGCCGCGGACCGATTCGCGGAAGCGGGCGGCGGCGGCGTCGGTGGTGGCGCGGGCGGTGGCCAGTTCGCTGCGCTGGGCGGTGTCCCCGGCGGCCAGGACCACGGCGGAGATGCGGCGTTCGGCCTGCAATGCGGCGACCAGCGAGTCGGTCGGCCGGCCGACCTCCTGGTCCAGGGTGCTGATCCAGAACAGGTTGAGGCCTTCACGCATGGTGACGAACGCGGCGAAGGCCCACAGTGCGGCGAGTGAGGCGAGCAGGAAGGCGATCTTCGCCCGCAGGTTCGAGGTCCGGGAGCTCATCACTTTCCCACCGACGCTAGAGGGTGCCGACCGCGACGGTCCGCGCCTGTCGGTGCTATGACCGCCACGCAAGGTGACTGACAACCAGCACTCAACACGACGCGGTCACCCCGCCGTCGCACCCCCTGTGCGACACCTCGGAAAGCCTGCGGACAGGTCCTAACGCGACGTCCTAACGCGACATACGTCGCCAGGCCAGCTCCGCCAGCAGCACCGCGCCGTCGGGTACCACCGCGTCGTCGTACCGGGCCTGGGCCGCGTGGTTGAGCGGCGCGGTCATCGGGTCCAGGCCGGGCGGGCACGCGCCGAGGTTGACGAACGCCCCGGGCACCTGCTCCAGCACGTACGACATGTCCTCGGCGCCCGCCTCCGGATTGGCCATCCAGGCGAAGCGGTCCGCACCGAACAGCTCCGCGGCGGTGGCCGCGGCGAACTCCGCCTCGCCGCCGTCGTTCACCGTCACCGGGTAGCCCGGCGTGTAGACGGCGTCGGCGGTGAGCCCGTGCGCGGCGGCGATGCCGTGCACGACGTCCAGCACGCCCTGGCGTACGCGGTCGCGGGTCTCCGGCGAGAACGAGCGCAGCGTCGCGGCGAACACGGCCTGCGCCGGGATGACGTTCTCGGCGGTGCCCGCGTGGAAGCTGCCCACCGTGATGACGGCCGGGTCGAAGATGTCGATGCGCCGGGTGACGAACGTCTGCAGCGCGGTCACCATCTCGCACGCGGCCGGGATCGGGTCCTTGGCGAACTGGGGCGCGCTGCCGTGCCCGCCCGCGCCGTGCACGGTCACCCGCAGCGTGTCCGCGGCCGCCAGCATCGGCCCGCGCCGGGTGGAGAAGCGCCCGAACGGCTCGATCGCCGACAGCACGTGGATGCAGTACGCCGCCGCCGGGTGCTCGCCCGCGGCCGCCAGCAGGCCTTCGGCGATCATCGGCTCGGCCCCGCCCGGCCCCTCCTCGCCCGGCTGGAACATGAAGATCACGCTGCCGGGCAGCCGGTCGCGCACCCCGCTCAGCAGCCGGGCCGCGCCGACCAGCATCGCCACGTGCAGGTCGTGCCCGCAGGCGTGCATGACCCCGTCGACCTCGGAGGCGTACTCCAGCCCGGTCAGCTCGGTCACCGGCAGCGCGTCCATGTCACCGCGCAGCAGCACCACCGGTCCGGGCAGGCCGCCGCGCAGCACGGCGACCACCGAGCTCAGCGAGCGACCTGTCGTGATCTCCAGCGGCAGCCCGTCGAGCGCCCGCAGCACCGCGTCCTGGGTCTGCGGCAGGTGCAGCCCGATCTCGGGCCGGCGGTGCACGGCCCGGCGCAGCGCGATCAGGTCGTCGGCGTGCTCGGTGACCGCGTCGCGGAACCCGGAGTCAGGGGTCGCGGGGCCGTCGTGGGCAGGGTCGGCGGTGGTGCCCGTGGCGGCGGGCGAGGCGAGGGTCGACATGGCGGCACGCTATCCGACCTCACCCGCCCGCGACAGGCCTCACGCCTGTCCGGTCAGGCTGGTCGCGGCACGCGGGAATCGTCGTGCCGTGCGATGTCCAGGTGCGTGGACAGGGCGCGCAGGAAGTCGGGCGCGTCGAAGATCTGCCCGGCCGAGGCGACGCCGGTCGCCGCCGTCCGGCCGTCGAGCAGGCGCTCGACCGCCTCGACGGCCAGCGGCGCGCTGACGGCGTAGATGTCGCGGCCGGTGGCCACGACGCGACGTCGGGTGTCGCCGGAGCGCACGACGACGTCGACGGTGAACGTCTGCGCGGACCGGCCGCGCTCGTCGACCGCCGCCGGGGCGGGCGTCTCGGGCGCGGCCAGGTCCCGGGCGGCGTCGGCGGTCATGTACGTGCGCACCTCGGGAATGGACAGGTGGCTGGGCACGGTGACCACGTCGGCCATGGTGAACCCGGCGAGCACGGTCCGGCGTCCGGTCGGTGCGGGGAAGTCCCACTCCACCGTCGGCAGGTCGCCGTCGGCGGCGTAGTACTCCAGCCGCCCGCCGGTGTGGCGCACGCGGCGGCCGTCGCGGCGCCGGTGGGACACGGTGCCGGAGACGCGGGTCCCGGCCGTCGGGTGCCAGCTGCTCAGCCCGTACGCGACGTGCGCCTCGTCGGCGGCCGTCCAGTCGCCCATCGCGGCCGTCACCAGCAGGTCGCCGAGTCCGCCGAAGAACGCCATCGCCGGGACCACCGCGACGCCCGCCGCGCGGGCCCGGTCGGCGTAGTGCGTGAACGTGTCCACGTTGGCTTCGATCTCGGCCGCCACGTCCACGTACGCGATCCCGGCGCGCAGCGCGGCCTCGATCACCGGACCGGCCGTCGCGGCGAACGGGCCGGCGGCGTTGACGACCGCGGCCGCCCCGGTCAGCCCCCGGTCGAGCGAGGCGGCGTCGTCGGCCGACGCCACCCGGTATGCCGTCGCCGGATGCGCCGCCGCCAGCTCGCGGAGCCTGTCCTCGTCCCGGCCGAGCAGCAGCGGGACGAACCCGCGAGAGCGCAGTTCGGTCACCACGAACCGTCCGGTGTGTCCGTATGCGCCGAACACCGCGACCGTCTGGCCGGTACCCATCAGTTGTTCCTCCGTACGCCTTGAAAGATCGACTGAGGAGATCCTGTCAGCGGCTGCCGGGCCCGGACAGTGTCTGGAACGCCACGTGCCATACAGTTTCGGACATGAGCACGATCGCGGTCGCCGCCACCGACGGGATGCTGCACTTCGAGCTCGCGATGGCCTGCGAGATCTTCGTCCGCGACCCCACCGGCCTGGCCGACCCCTGGTACGAGCTGGTGGTCTGCGGCGCGGGCCCGGTCCGGGCCGGGCGGTTCCACCTCGTGCCCGATCACGGCTGGGACCGGCTCGCCCGCGCCGACACCGTGATCATCCCGGCCGTGGCCGACGTCGACGCGCCCGTGCCCCCGGACCTGCTCGACGCCGTACGCGCCGCGCACGCCGCGGGCGCCCGGCTGGTCTCTCTCTGCACCGGCGCGTTCGTCCTGGCCGCCGCCGGGGTGCTGGACGGGCTGCGGGCGACCACGCACTGGGCGCACACCGCCGAACTGGCCGCCCGCCACCCCCTGGTCGACGTCGACCCGGATGTGCTCTACGTCGACAACGGCGACGTGCTGGCGTCGGCGGGCAAGGCCGCCGCGATCGACCTGTGCCTGCACCTGATCCGCCGTGACCACGGCTCCACGGTCGCCAACGCCGTCGCCCGCCGCCTGGTCGTGCCCCCGCACCGCGACGGCGGACAGGCCCAGTACGTCAGCACGCCGGTGCCCGCCCGCGACGGCCATCCCCTCGCCGACCTGTTCGGCTGGGCGATGCAGCGGCTGGACCGCCCGCTGACCGTCGAGGACCTGGCCCGCCGGGCGAACATGAGCTCGCGCCACCTGGCCCGGCACTTCCGGTCGGCGACCGGCACCACCCCGCTGCAGTGGCTGTCCGCCCAGCGCATCCGGCGGGCCCAGGAGCTGCTGGAGAACACCGACGACAGCATCGAGGCCATCGCGCGGGCGGCCGGCATGGGCACCGCCACGACCCTGCGCCGCCACTTCCACCAGAGCGTCGGCGTGCCGCCGGACGCCTATCGCCGCACCTTCCGCACCGCCTGGGTGGGGCCGGGGATCTGATGTAACGGCCTACCTGCTAGTAGACCAGTTACCTATCAGTTGGGTAGGGTTACCTCATTCGATCACGCCACAGGAGGTTTGAGCGTTGGACGTCGAGCGCACCGCGTTACCGGGCATCGGGTTGCGGCACGAGTTCCAGACCAAACGGGGACAGCACGCGGCGGTGGTGTCGCACGTCTCCGGCCGGAGGGACATCGTGATCTACCACCCTGATGATCCCGATACCGCCGTGGCGACGTTGTCGCTCAACACCGACGAGGCCAACGGCGTCGCCGAACTGCTGGGGACCTCCCGGATCGTGGAGCGCCTGGACGACCTGCGCCGCCAGGTCGTCGGCCTGCTCACGGTGCAGGTGCCGGTCATCGCCGGCTCGCCGTTCGACGGGCGCACCCTCGGCGACTCCCAGGCCCGTACACGCACCGGCGCGTCCATCGTCGCGATCATCCGCGCCGGTGAGATCATCGCCAGCCCCCGCCCCGACTTCGTGTTCCACCCCGGCGACCTCGCCGTCGCGGTGGGCACCGCCGAGGGCACCGCCGCGGTCACCGACATCCTCAACAACGGCTGACGCGTATGCACGGAGCCGTCGTACTGATCGAAATCGGCGCGGTCATCCTCGCCCTGGGCCTGCTCGGCGCGGTGTCGCTGCGGGTCGGCATCTCCCCCATCCCCCTCTACCTGCTCGCCGGGCTCGCCTTCGGCAAGGGCGGCCTGCTGCCCATCGACGAGGCGGGCGACTTCGCCGCCACCGGCGCGGAGATCGGCGTCATCCTGCTGCTGTTCACGATGGGCCTGGAGTACACCGCGCCCGAACTGGTCAGCACGCTGCGCCACAACGCCCCCGCCGGCCTGGTCGACCTGGTCCTGAACTCCGCGCCCGGCGTCATCGTCGCACTGGTCATGGGCTGGGGCCCGGTCGCGGCCGTCGCGCTGGGCGGCATCACCTACGTCACCTCGTCCGGCATCACCGCCAAGGTGCTCGCGGACCTGAACTGGCTGGGTAACCGCGAAGTGCCGATCGTGCTGTCGCTGCTGGTCTTCGAAGACCTGACCATGGCGATGTACCTGCCGATCCTGACGGCGATGCTGGCCGGGGCGAGCTTCGTGACCGGCCTGACCACGCTGGGCATCGCGGGCCTGACCATCACCGTCATCCTCGTCGTCGCGCTGAAGTTCGGCCGGTACGTGGAGAAGTTCGTCGCCTCGCCCAGCTCCGAGGTGCTGCTGCTCAAGGTGCTCGGCCTGACCGTGCTGGTCGCGGGCATCGCCCAGCAGCTGCAGGTGTCCGCCGCCGTCGGCGCGTTCCTGGTCGGCATCGCGCTGTCCGGGCCGCTGGCGCACACCGCGCGGGAGCTGCTCACGCCCCTGCGCGACGTGTTCGCGGCGGTCTTCTTCGTCTTCTTCGGCCTGCAGACCGACCCGACGGCGCTGCCGCCGGTCGCCGGGATCGCCATCCTGCTGGCAGTGGCGGGCATCGCCACGAAGATGGCCACCGGCTGGTGGGCGGCCAAACGGGCGCACATCAGCGTCGCGGGCCGCCTGCGGGCCGGAGTGGCGCTGCTGCCGCGCGGTGAGTTCAACATCGTCATCGCCGGTCTGGCCGTCGCCGCGGGCATCAACCCGCAGCTCGGCCCGCTGGCCGCGGCGTACGTGCTGATGCTGGCCGTGCTCGGCCCGCTGACCGCCCGCGGCGTCGAACCGCTGATCAACCGGATCAGCCGCCGCCGCCTCAACCGAGAACCCGCCGCGGCCCCGACCACCCCGTCCGAACCGGCCCACCTGCCCGGCCAGCGCGGCCCCGACCCCGACGCCTCCCCCGCCCAGGCCTGACCGCCCAGGCCCGGACCGGCCGGGCCGACCACACCCGCCTTACCACGACGTTGGCCTATCTGGATGAAGTCGATCTACAAAAAGTCATCCAGATAGGCCAACGTCTATTGCGAACGGGGTGGGCGCGCCAGCGGCACGGTTAGCGGGGTGGTCACTCCCAGAGGTAGGCGTGCCAGGGGCCGACCTCGGTGGTGTAGCGGGTGGCCAGGGCCTGGGTGATCTGGCCCAGGTGGACGTGGTCGTGGGTGGTCCAGGTGGTCAGGAGCTGGGCCAGGGTGACGGGGCCGAAGGCCGGGTGGGTGCCCTCGCGGTCCAGGTCGTCGGTGCTCAGGTCGAAGCCGCGCAGGGCGGCGACGTTCTCGGCGCGCAGGGTGCGGAACAGGTCGAGCAGTTCGGCGGTGCTGCGGTCGGCCGCGATCGCGACATGGCCGTCGCGGTCGAACGGGGTGAACGGCACCTTCGTGCCGTGGTCGAGGATGATCCGGGCGCGCGGGATCCAGTCGGTGCGCTCGCCGTGGATGAAGTGGCCGAGCACGTCGTGCGCGCTCCACTCGCCGTCGGCGGGCCGGTGCCGGGTCCAGCCGTCGCCGAGGTCACCGAGCAGCGCATCAAGAACATCGGGGGTACGGCTCAGCGCGGCGATCGCGTCCGGCAGCGGGAACGTCATGGCAGCCAGCCTAGCCAAGTCACCGGACCCGCAACTGCTGGTCGATCTGGGTCACATCCGGGTCGGTGACCACCGGGTTGAGCGCGACCAGTGCGGGCACCGTCATCCCGTAGCGCCCGGCGATGGCAGTGAGCGTGTCACCGGCCCGCACCGTCGCCGGTCGGCCCGGTGCGGACCGCCGACCATCGCCGCAGCGCCACCGCGACACCTCCCCGTGGTGCCGGGGACCGGCCGGGACCGGTCCCGCACGTCCCAGGGTAGGCGGCGCGGTGGCGGATGAGGCGTCAGTCGACCGAGGCCAGCACCTTCTCGATCTTCCCGACGCGGGCCTGGAGGTCGGCCAGCTGGGCCGAGATCGCGGTCAGCTGCTCCGTGCCGGGTGCCTGCGCCGCCTTCGCCTTCGCGTTCTGCTGGCGGTGCCACAGCACCATGCCGGTCACGGCGATGACCAGCATGCCGGCGGTCCAGATCACGCCCATGCTCATGGCCCATGACGAGTCGCCCATCAGCTCTGTCCTTCCTCGGTGGTGAGCGTGCGCGCGGCCAGCGCGATGCTCTGGGGGGTGAGTGTCACGGCGAACGGCACCGTGTCGTAGTACTTCATGGCCTTGCCGTCGTGGGACAGCTCGAACGCCGCGGTGACCAGGCCCGCCGCTTCCAGCTTGGCCAGGTGCAGTTGGAGCAGCGGCCGGCTGATGCCCAGTTCGCGGGCCAGCGCGCTCACGTAGTTGCGTCCGTGCGCCAGGGCGGCGATGACGCGCATCCGGTGCGGGTTGGCCAGTGTCGCCAGGATCCGTGCCAGTTCGTCGCCGCTGTGCGACGTCTCCATCAGGCCCCCTAGCGTCATCTTTCACCTGCAAGAAAAAACTAGCACGTGCCCGCAACCACTGTCGAGCGCAATAAACGACACTGGCCACCCGCGGCGTGATCGCTGTTTCGGGTCAGAACCTGGGGTCCAACCGCAGGTCCTGACCCGAAACGGCGATCATCGCTCCGACGGCGCAACCCCGAGGTCCGCGTACTCGGCGGCTCGGCGCGGGTCAGCGAGCGGCGCGCAGTGCGCGCGGGGACAGGCCGAACTCGCGTCGGCAGGCCTTGTTGAAAGCCTGGAGATCGGCGATGCCCACCGACGCGGCGACCGCCGGGATGGACAGGGTGGAGCGGCGCAGCAGGTGCTCGGCGCGCGACAGGCGACGGCGGCGCAGGTAGGCCACGACGGTGTCACCGGTCTCGGCCCGGAACAGCCGGGTCAGGTGGTTGTGCGAGACGCCCGCGTGCCGGGCGATCTCCGGCACCGACACCGGCTCGGCGAGCCTGGCTTCGAGGTATGCCATCGCGGCGGCGACCGCCGGATGCGGCTGCCCGGAACGGGTGTCCGGCACGGCGCGCGGAAGCCGGGCGACCCGCCACAGCACCGCCCACACCTCCGCGGCGGCCTGGCGCGGGTGGCGCGGGGCCGCCGCCACCGCCTGGCGCAGCATGCCCGACAGCGGTGCGGCCTGCGCTCCGGCGTCCTGCATCACCGACACCGGCAGTGGCGCGCCCACGCGCGGCAGCCGCAGGTGGGCGTACAGGTGCTCGGAGCGGCCCCGGTAGTCGAAACGCACCTCGGCCCCGGGCGGAACCAGGCTCACGTGTCCGGGGCGGATCGAGTGCGTCACGCCGCCGACGGTCAGTTCGCCGCAGTAGCCGTACAGGTGCAGTTGCCACAGCTCGGGGAGCAGGAACGACTCGCGGGCGACCGTGGTGCCGTGCACGCCGACGCCGATGTTGGCCACCTGCGGCGGGCCGTCCAGGTGCAGGCGCACGCTGCGGCCGCCGGGCTCCAGCAGCGCCGTCATGGTGAAAAAGTACCAGCAATGGTGAGCCTGACCCACGCGCTGCCAGGCGATCGAACCCTAGCCTTACCCATCGTCGACCAGAGACAGTCAAGGAGCAGCACCGTGGCGATGCAGCCCTGGTTCGCCGAGGCCAAACTCGGCATCTTCCTCCACTGGGGGATCTACGCCGTCGACGGCACCCTGGAGTCGTGGGCCTTCTACGCCGGAGAGGTCCCGCACGAGCAGTACATGCGCCAGCGCGACGGCTTCGCGGGCGAGCACTACGACCCGCAGGCCTGGGCGGAGCTGTTCGCCCGGGTCGGGGCGCGCTACGCGGTGCTGACCGCCCGCCACCACGACGGCGTCGCGCTGTGGGACTCGGCCCAGGGCGGCCTGAACGTCGTCGAGCACACCCCGGCCGGACGGGACCTGATCGGCCCGTACGCCCGGGCGCTGCGCGAGCGCGGCCTGAAGGTGGGCCTGTACTACTCGCACTCGGACTGGAACCACCCCGACTACCCGTCGGTGCGCAGCCAGGGCGAGGCGCAGCACGTCAACGACAGCCCGTGGGTCGCCCCGCAGGACGGCAGGCCCGACGACCCGCAGGCCTGGACCCGTTACCTGTCCTACCGCGACGGCCAGGTCGGCGAGCTGATCGACCGCTACCGCCCGGACCTGCTGTGGTTCGACGGCGAGTGGGAGCGCAGCGAGCAGCAGTGGCGGATGCGGGAACTGTCCGGCAAGATCCTGGACGCCGCTCCGCAGACCGTGCTCAACGCGCGGATGATGTCCTACGGCGACTACGCCACCCCCGAGCAGGGCATCCCGATGCAGGTCCCGGACGGGCCCTGGGAGCTGTGCCTGACCGTCAACGACTCGTGGGGATACCGCCACGGCGACACCAACCACAAGTCGGTCGGCCAGCTGGTGCGCTACTTCACCGAGACCATCGGCCTGGGCGGCAACCTGCTGCTCGACCTCGGCCCCAGGGCCGACGGCACGATCCCGGCCGAGCAGGTCGCGCGGCTGGAGGGCCTGGGGGCGTGGATCGCCCGGCACGAGGCCGCCGTCTTCGGCACCGTCGCCGGGCTGCCCGCTGGTCACCACTACGGCCCGAGCACGCTGGCCCCGGACCGCCGTACCCTGCACCTGGTCGTCTTCGGCGCCCCGGGCGAGACCATCGCGGTCAAGGGCCTGCGTACCCCGGTCAAGCGGGCGTACGTGCTGGGCTCCGGAGCCGAACTCGGCCACCGGGTGACCGGCGGGCTGGGCGAGGTGCCCGGCGTGACCTGGCTCGACGCCCCGGGCGCGGCCGACCTCGACGAGCACGCCACCGTCGTCACCGTCGAACTCGACGGCGAGCTGGACCTCTACCGCGGCACGGGCCGCGACTGACCCGCCGCGACACCGCCCGCGACCGGCGGCGTGCCGTTGTGACGGCTGTCTCCACGGGCCGTGACGGGACGTCCGAAGTGTCCGTCATGGTGCTACGGTGACCCGCCCTCGACCACCGACCGCACCGGAAACGAACGACGATGCTGGCTCTCCTGCACACCTCGCAGGCCCACGTGCTCACCTTCGACCGCCTCCGCAGCGAGGAAGCGCCGACGCTGACGCTTTACCACATCGTCGCCGAGCACCTGCTCGACGATGCCCGCCGCCTCGGCGTGCCCGCGGTCGCCGAGCAGGTCGCCCAGCAGGTCGGCCTGGCCGCCGAGGCGGGAGCGCGGGCCGTGCTGTGCACCTGTTCCACCATCGGCGCGCTCGCCGAGCAGGCCGCAGCCACAGCGGGCATCCCCGTGCTGCGCGTCGACCGGCCGATGGCCGCCGCAGCGGTCGCCGCCGGTCCCCGGATCACAGTGCTGGCCGCGCTGGCCAGCACGCTCGCGCCGACCACGGCGCTGATCGAGCAGGAGGCGGCCCGCGCGGGCCGCTCCGTGACGGTGTCCGCGCGGGTCATCTGCGGCGCGTGGGACCGTTTCGAGGCGGGCGACCTCGACGGTTACCTCGACCGGATCGCCGCCGCGCTCGGCGAGGTCACCGACGCCGACGTGATCGTGCTGGCCCAGGCGTCGATGGCGCCCGCCGCCGAACGCAACGCGACGACCGTGCCCGTGCTCGCCTCGCCGCGCCTGGGCCTGCGCGCCGCCGCCGCACTCTGACCAGGCGGTGGCGCGGGTGCCGACAATGGAGGGGCCCCGCCGCCCAGGTGGGCGACGCCACGGGAGGGCGACGTATGACGCAGCACGAGCAGCCTGAGACGTGTGCCCAGTGCGGGCATCCGTTCGATCCGCACGCGCTGGTCACCACGGCCGACGATCCGTCCGACGGCGGCATCATGCTGTGCCCGGTGCCCGGCTGCGAGTGCTTCTCCACCTGGGGCATGGAGGGCATGCCCACGGTCCGGGTCCCGGACCGGTTCGAGATCGCCTCGATCCGCGAGAAGATCCAGACTCAGGACTGAGCCGCGCCGCCGAACACCCGCGCGAACGCCGCGTGCACCGGGGTGCCGGACAGGTTGTCGTAGATCGCGAAGATGACGCGGTCGAAGCGGTCCACGACGCCCAGCGCGTCCGCGAAGGCTCGCGCGACCACCGCCGGATCGTTGCGGAACACTCCGCAGCCCCACGCGCCGAGCACGAGGGTGCGGTGCCCGTGCGCGGCGGCCACGGTCAGCACCCGCGTCGCCCGGCGCAGCAGCACGGCGGGCACGTCGGGCAGATCATCGGCCTGGTTCCGGGCGATCGCGCCGAAGTTGGGCGCGGCCGCGGTCAGGAACGACGTGCGGTATGCCTCGTCGAGCAGGTTGCCCTTGTCGTCGCGGAACACCGGCACACCTGGCGAGTAGACGACCCGGTCGCTGTAGCGCAGGTCGCGCTGCGCGCGGTGGTAGGCGTAGAAGTCCGGGGCGGCCAGCAGGCTCGGGTAGAGGGCCGACGCGCGGGCGATGCTCTCCTCCTGCGCCTTCGCGCCGCCGAGGAAGCCGCCACCGGGGTTCTTCGCCGAGGCGAACACCAGGCACGCCGCCGCCGGACCGGCCCGGCGGGCGGCGACCAGCGTCGACTCCCGGGTCACCTCGATCACCGGCTGCGCCTCGCGGGCTCCGCTCGGGGTGAGCGCTTCGTCCGGCTCGTGGTGCCGGGTGCCCGCCACGGCCGCGCGTACCGCCGCTCCGATCGCGACGGTCGTGCCCGCCTCGTTGCGGTAGTCGCCCCGCTCGGCGATCTCCACCGTCTGCCGTGCGATCTCCCGCAGCCGCCCGCTCACCCTGCCACCCCGTCCGTCTTCGCCACGACGGCAACGGTGACAGGGCCGCCGCCCGGCGGCAACCGCATTGTGGAAGGGGTTGCTCGTTTCCGGACGACAAAGCGTCCCGAAACGAGCAACCCCTTTCCCGACGTCAGCCGCGCAGGTCGGCGAGCAGTGATTCGACCTCGGCGAAGGCGTCGGCAGGCAGCGGGGTGCGGGCGAGCGGGGCGAAGTTCTCCTCGGCCTGGGCGACGGTGCGGCAGCCGGGGATGGGCAGGTTGTCGGGGCTGCGGGCGAGCAGCCAGCCGAGCGCGCCCTGGGTGAGGGTGCGCCCGTCGGCGGTGAGCGCGTCGCGGACCCGGTCGACGCGGTTCGCCCACTCCGGCGTCGGCACGCCGGCGGTGAACCAGCGCAGCCACTCCGGGTTCCTGCCGCGTACGTCGTCGCCGCCGAGCGCCCCGGTGGCCCCGTGGTACTTGCCGGTGAGCAGGCCCATCGCGAGCGGTCCGCGGTTGAGCCCGGCCAGGTTCCAGGTCGCCAGCACGTCGACCATCGCGGCGTTGTCGTTGAGCACCGAGGTGTCGTACTGCACCGCGGCGCAGTGCGCCCCGGCCTCGGCGAACGCGGTCGCCCGCGCCGGGTCGTCGGTGCTCCAGCCGTACGCCCGGATGCGGCCCTGAGCGACCAGGCCTTCGAGGGTCTCCACCAGGTCGAGGGCCTGATCGACGGGCAGGTGGCCCAGGTGCAGCTGGTAGAGGTCCAGGTGGTCGGTGCCGAGCCGGTCGAGGATGCCGTCGAGGCAGCTGACGGCGTACGCGGGCGAGGCGTCCTCGCCGGTGGCCAGGCGGGTGCGCTCCTGCACGGTGAAGCCGAACTTGCTGGCGATGACCGCGCTGTCCCGCCGTCCGGCCAGGGCCTTGCCGAGCACCCGCTCGCTGTGGCCCGCACCGTAGTTGCTGGAGGTGTCGAACAGGGTGATGCCGTGGTCGAGGGCCGCGTGCACGGTGCGGATCGACTCGTCGTCGTCGACCTCGCCCCAGCCGTACGGCTGCCCGTCGTCGCCCCAGAGCGGGCCGCCGATCGCCCAGCAGCCCATGCCCAGCGCGCTGACCTCGATCCCGCTGCGGCCCAGTGTCCGTGTCGTCGTCATGTGGATCAGCCTCACACCTGGAGCGCGCTCCAGGTCAAGCTATGGTGGCGCGATGAGCGCGTACACCCCCTCCGAGACGTCCCGGCGCAGCGGCTTCAGCCTGGACACGCTGCGCTACTACGAGCGCATCGGCCTGCTCAGCGAGATCGACCGCACCCCCGGCGGGCAGCGGGTGTTCTCCGACGACGACCTGGGCTGGCTCGGGCTGCTGCGCTGCCTGCGCGACACCGGGATGCCGATCAACCAGATGTGCCGCTTCGCGGAGCTGGCCCGCACCGGCGAGCAGAGCATCGCCGACCGGGTGGAGCTGCTGCGCGCCCACGCGGCGGCCGCCGAGGAGCAGATGGCGCTGCTGGAGCGGCAGTACGGGCACCTGCGCGAGAAGATCCGCTACTACGAGAGCGTGCTGGCCGAAACGCCCTAGCCGTCAGCGCGGCGGCGCGCCCCACCGCACGGACACCTGGTTGACGGTGCGCTCGGCGCGCACCTGCATCTGCCCGCCCGCGAGCACGGCCCGGTCGACCACGCCGACCGCGCCGTCGCGGGTGCGCGTCACGCGGTCGCTGACCAGGACCGGGCTGTCCGCGCTCTGGTGCAGCAGGGCGGCTCCGGCCTCGCCGAGGGTGGCGGCGGCGATGCGCTCGGACGCCGAGGCGATCTCCATCCCGGCGTCGGCGAGCGCCGCGTACAGGGCCGTGGCGGTGAAGTCGACGCCGCGCACCAGTGGCGCGTACGGCTGGTCCACCCAGGACACCTGGTGGATCGCGGGCACCCCGTCGAGCAGCCGGAGCCGTTCCAGCCGCAGCGCCTTGGCGGTGCCGTCGCGCTCGCCCCACAGCGCGCTGGCCCAGGCGGGCATGGCGCGCAGGGAGCTGGACACGACCTCGGTGGTGACCTGGTGTCCCTGGTCACGCAGGTCGTCGACGAAGCTGCGCAGCGTGTCCAGCCGGTATGCGGGCCGCGCGGGCGCGACGAAGGTGCCCCGCCCGGCCTCGACCACGATCAGCCCGTCGTCGATCAGGGCCTGCAGCGCCTGCCGTGCCGTCGCCAGCGCCACGTCGTACCGCGCGCTCAGTTCCCGCTGCGCGGGCAGCGCCGTGCCCGGCGGGTACTCCCCGGCGCGGATGCGCTCGGCGAGGTCGGCGGCGATGACCCGGTAGCGGGGCCCGGCCATGCGGTGGCTCCTGACGGTCGGCGGCGGGACCGCTCCAGTATCAGCGATCCCACCGCCACCGCGTCAGCCGCAGGTACGGCGTCGCGGCGCACGGGCCCGTTCCCGCCGCCCCCCGGTCGGCGGGGCAGCGCGTCCGGCACTGCCCTGACGGGCACGGCCCGCTGCCGGTTCAGCCGGAGGTCGCGTCCAGGGCGTCGCGCAGCGCGCGGACCTGCGCGCCCAACTCCTCGGGGGTCGCGCCGTCGAGCAGCCGACGCATCAGCGCCGAGGCGACCACGACGCCGTCGGCGGCGCGGGCTCCGGCGACCGCGTGCTCGGGGGTGGAGATGCCGAAGCCGAGCAGTACGGGCAGGTCGCCGTGCGGCTTGAGGCGGGCCGCGAACTCTCCGGCCGACGCGGGCAGCTCGGCCCGCTCGCCGGTGGTGACCATCGCGGTCATGGCGTAGACGAAGCCTCGGCTGCGGGCCGCGACCTCCCGCAGTCGCGACGGCGAGCCGCTGGGCGCGGCGACCAGGACCAGGTCGACCTCCGCTGCGGCGGCGGCCTGCTCCAGCTCGCCCAGTTCCTCCAGGGGCAGGTCGGGCACGATCAGCCCGCGCACCCCGGCCTCGGCCAGCGCGGCGCAGAACCGCGCGTGGCCCTCGCGGGCCACCAGGTGGTAGTAGGTCATCACGATGAGCGGCACGGGCAGGCTCACCTCGCGCAGGTCGGCGAGGATGCCGCGGACCGTCGCGCCCCGGTGCAGGGCCCGTTCGGAGGCCTCCTGCACGGTCGGCCCGTCGATCATCGGGTCGGAGAACGGCAGCCCGATCTCGATGGCGTCGGCACCGGCGTCGGCGTACGCCCGCAGGTGGTCGGTCCAGTCGGCGCTGATGCCGCCGGTCACGTAGGGCACTAGCAGTCCGCGCCCGGCGTCGCGGCGTTCCCGCAGGTGCGGGCCGACGGCCACGCCGCGGACGGTGGTGGTGGTCACGGGATCTCCATCAGGGTGTTGGTGTCCTTGTCGCCGCGGCCGGACAGGGTGATCAGCACGGTCGCGCCGGGGGGCAGTTCGCCGTCGCGGGCGGCGCGCAGCACCCAGGCGACGGCGTGCGCGGACTCCAGCGCGGGCAGGATGCCCTCGCTGCGGGCCAGCCGCCGTACCGCGTCGATGACCTCGCCGTCGGTGACGGTGACGTAGCGCGCCCGGCCGAGGTCGTGCAGGTGGGCGTGCTCGGGGCCGATGCCGGGGTAGTCCAGGCCCGCGGCGACGGACTCGGCTTCCAGGATCTGGCCGTGCTCGTCCTGGATCGCGTACGACCGGTGGCCGTGCAGGACCGCGACCTTGCCGCCGGAGATCGCCGCGCCGCCGGCGGCCTCGACGCCGATCAGCTTCGCCGGCGTGCCCGCGAACCCGGCGAAGGTGCCCGCGGCGTTGGAGCCGCCGCCGACGCAGGCCACGACGTAGTCGGGGATCGCGGCGGGCAGTTCGGCGGCACACTGGGCGCGGGCCTCGTCGCCGATGACCCGCTGGAACTCGCGCACCATCCACGGGTACGGGTGCGGGCCCATCACCGAGCCGAGGCAGTAGTAGGCCTCGTCGGCGCAGGTCACCCAGTGCCGCATCGCTTCGCTGGTGGCGTCCTTGAGCGTACGGCTGCCGCTGGTGACCTCGACCACCTCCGCGCCGAGCAGGCGCATCCGGTGCACGTTGAGCGCCTGGCGGGCCATGTCCTTGCCGCCCATGAACACGGTGGCCCGCAGCCCGAGCAGCGCGGCGGCCGTGGCGGTGGCCACGCCGTGCTGGCCCGCGCCGGTCTCGGCCAGCAGCCGGGTGCGTCCCATCCGGCGGGCCAGCAGCGCCTGACCGAGCACGTTGTTGATCTTGTGGGAGCCGGTGTGGGCCAGGTCCTCGCGCTTGAGCAGCACGGAGACGCCGAGTTCGGTGGACAGGTTCCAGGCCGGGGTGACCGGGGTCGGGCGGCCTGCGTACACGGTGAGCAGCCGGTCGAGGTCGCGGCGGAAGCCAGCGTCGGCCCACGCCTCGCGGAATGCCTCCTCGACCTCGGCGCAGGCCGGGATGAGCGCTTCGGGCACGTAACGGCCCCCGTACTCGCCGAACCGGCCGGCGGCGCCCGGGTCGTGCATCAGCCCTGCGGCGGGCAGCAGCGCGGGCAGGCCCGCGGCGGTGATGGCACCCACAGTTCCTCCAACTGTTCTAGAACTGTTGTCCATAGTGGCACAGCGAAGGGCCGCCCCGCCAGTCGCGGGACGGCCCTGTCACGGGGGTGCTCAGCGCTTGGCGCGCTCGACGACCTCCTCCGTGGTCAGCGGGCTCTTCGGGTGGTGGCTCAGGCACAGCGAGCCGCGCATCTTGCGGAACGCGAAGCCCTCCCCCGAGGCGTAGAACTCCCCGGTGCCCAGGCGCGAGATGTCCGGCACATCCACGCCCTTGGCCCGCGCCATCTCCCGCGCCGCCTCGATCTGCGCCGGGGCGTTGAGCAGCCCGAAGAACTGCGTCGCGGCGTTGCCCGCGATCCGGTTGTGCAGCCCCTTCGGGGCCTGCGTGGCGAAGACCAGGCCCAGGCCGTACTTACGGGCCTGCGAGGCCAGCGCCAGGGTGCTCTGCGTACACGCGGTCAGCGGGCCGGACGGGGCGAGGGTCTGCGCCTCGTCCATCACCAGCAGCCCGCCCAGCGGCCGGTCGCCCGCCGGGTTCTTCTTGATCCACGCGAACAGCGCCAGTTGCAGCTGGTTGACGAAGCTCTGCCGCTGCTGCTCCGAGGGCAGCCCGACCAGGCTGATCACCGACACCCGGGCGCGCTTGCCGGGCGCGGGCGTCAGCAGCAGGCCCGGATCGGCGGGCGCGCCACCACCGCCGAACAGGGCGTCGGTCACCATAGCCGCGGTCAGGTTCTGCGACAGCTCGAACGCGATCTTCTCGGCGTCCTCGAGCTGGCTCACCCCGTCCGGCAACGCGCTGAGCACCCCGACGAAGGCGCGGATGCCCTCGCCGCCGCTGCGGGCGAAGTGCCGCAGTGCCTCGTTGAGCACCGCCTGCCCGCGCAGTGCCTTGGCCGTGCTGCCGTCGACCTTGGCGCGCGGCGCGAGGCTGGCCACCGCCGCGTCGATGGCCGCCCCGAACTCGTCGGCGTCGTCGCGGATCGTCGCGAACTCCGGCAGCGGCTGGAACGTCAGCGGCCGCCCCGCCTCCCGCCGCGGCGTCCACACCACGACGTCGGTGTTGGCCAGGTACTCCGCCGAGCGGGCCGCGTCGCCGTCCGACCAGCCCGCGGGCGGCTCCGGCCAGGGATCGCCGAGCCGGGCCAGGTCGTTGTTCGGGTCCAGCACGATCGTGGACACGCCCTGCAGCGCGCACTCCTCGATCAGCCGCCGGATCAACACCGTCTTGCCCGACCCGCTGCCCGCGAAGATCGCGGTGTGCTTGCGCAGCGACTCCAGGTCCAGCCGCACCGGCTCGCCGTCGTCGAACCCGGCCCCCAGCGTGATCGTGTGCGCCGCCGCGACAGAGGGGGCCGCCGGCGCCCCGGCCCCGCCCGGCGTCGGCGTCAGGTGGACCGCGCGGCGGCGCTCTCCCGCCTCCGCCGCCATGGCGATCTCGGCCACGACCTCGCCGAGCACCGTACGCAGCAGCATCGTGCGGCCCGCCGGACGGCGCGCGGCCAGCCAGGCCGCCAGCCCGCTGTCGCGTTCGGACAGCAGCTGGCGCAGCGCGACGAACGTACGCAGGTCGTCCTCGCCGAGGCTCAGCCGGGCCCCGCCGTCCAGGGCGAACGCCTTCAGCGCCTCCTGGGTCTTCGCGCCCTTGTTCCAGTCGGCGTTACGCAGCAGGAACAGCTTGCGCTTGCCGATGCCCCGGCTCAGACCCGCGCTGGTCCGGGCCGCCTGCAGGCGCGACAGCGCGGCGATCGCGTTGGTGTGCGCGATGGCCCGGAACGACCAGTGCTGCTCGTCCTCGGTGGCCTCGTCGAGGCTGCGGCGCAGCCGGGCGTGCAGCGGCACCTTGCCGCCCTGCGGCGGATCCACCCGGAAAGCCCGCCCCGCCTCCCCGAGCTCCTCGATCCACGCGGCCAGCCCGGCGGTCAGCAGCTCCGGCATCTCGCCGTCCTCGGTCGCGCCGGTCAGCGCCGACACCACGTCAGCCGACTCGCGCAGCTCCGCGAAACGCCGGTCGAGCTTGTCGTCCAGCACCTCGTCGGCGGGCGGCAGGATCACCTGCTGCTCGGGGTCGCTGAAGCCGCCCAGCTCGCGTGCCGAACCCTCCCGCAGGCAGGCCTGCACGTGGTCGTTGATCCGGTTGATGAGCAGCCTCGGGGTGAACACCGTCGCCTCCGCGAACGCCGCCTCCCGCACCGGCCACGTCGGGTACGGCGGCACGAAGCCCTGCTCGGCGAAGCGCACCGCGAACCGCTTCGCGACGATGTCGCGAGCGATGTCGGCGCTGGCGATGCCCTTGAGCGTCACCGGCTCGCGGAACCGGTCGGCGACCGACTTGGTGGCCCGGGTGCGGATCAGCGTCCACGTCGACGGCAGGCAGGCCAGCACCGTCAGCGTGCGCCGGGTGCTCTGCCGCAGCGCCATCAGCCCATCCGCGATCTGGTTGATCAGCTGCGTCTGCTCGGCGCTCTCCTCGCCGGCCTCCTTGCCCACGGTGGAGTTCCACAGCTGGGCGACCAGCGTGTCGATCTGGTCGATGGCGACCACCGTGGGACCGGTCAGCGCCAGCAGCTGCGACATCTCCTGCATGACCAGCTGCGGCGGCTTCTGCACCGGATGGATGCCCCACTGCTGCCGCTCGCCGGGCTCCATCTCCTGCATCGACTGCAGGTACGTGTACCCGACGTCCTGCGCGGCCGGGTCACCCGCCGCACCGAGCAGCGCCAGCGCCCGCGCCGTGTGGTGACAGGCCATGCCGACGGGCCCGTCGAAACGGCGCAGCGCCGCGGCGAACTCGTCGAGATGCGCGCGGGTGAGCGGGGCACGGCCCGTGACGGCAGCCGTCGCCGCCTCGGGGACCTCCGCCGCCGTACACAGCCGGTCCAGGAACACCGACAGCTGGCTGCCCTGGCCGAGATGGTCGCGCTGCAGGCCGTTGATCACCGCGAGGGTGGCGCTGGACCAGAACGCGGCCCCGTCCAGCAGCCCGACGAGGAAGAAGTAGCCGCCGCCGAGCTGGGTCTGCTCGCGGATCCAGCCCAGCAGGTGGGTCTTGCCCGAGCCCGGCTGGCCCTGCATGGCGACACCGATCGGGCTGCCGTCGGGGCTGCGCCGGGCGTCGTCGAGCCCGTGCAGGATGTGCCGCACCACGTCGGCGTGCAGGGCCTCGACGTGGAAGGGCGAGCCGCGCCAGACGTCGTCGGGCACCGGCGCGACGTCGAACCGCAGGTTCGACAGCGCCCGGCGCTGGTCCGGGTTCACTGCGCCTCGATCGTCAACAGGTGCTTGTCCTCCCCGCCGATGTGGATCGCGGCGGCGCGGTCCTCGGCGGTGAGCGTCTTCTGGTTGTCCTCGGGGACCAGCACGATGGTGCGCGCCACCGCCATCTTCATCAGCGCCGCGTCGACCTCGGCGGCGGACACCCCGGACAGCTCCTTACGCAGGTCGGTGAGGCTGACCCAGGCCTGCGGCGCGTCGGCGAGCTTGTCGTACGCGACGCGCACCCGCTTCTCCAGCCCGCGCTTGACCACCGGCTTGACCTTGACGACCGGCTGCGGGACAGGCGGCGCGGTGCTGGCCGTGAACAGGTCGGGCAGGCTCAGCTCGGCCCGGCGCAGGTACCGGTCCACGGCCCCGAGCAGCGCGTGCAGCGCCGGGTACGCGGGTCCCGCGCCCTTGACGAAATCCGAGGTCAGTTCCTCCTTGCACTGCGCCCAGCCCTTGTCGGTCAGCTCGTGCACCAGCGCGCCCTTGACTCCCTTGCGCTTGGTGGCGAAGCCGTTCTCGACCAGGGCACGGCTGTCCGCCCCCTGGATCGAGAAGCCTTCATAGCGCTCCCGCAGCTCGGTGTTGGAGACTTCACGGGCCTCCGACATCAGCAGCAGCAGGCACGCCTTCTCCGAGGGCTTGAGCTTGGTCATCTGTTCTCCTTGTGCGCGTCGGTGCGTCGGGATCGGAGGTACTGCTCCAGGTGTGCCAGCACCTGGCCGCGTTCGTGGAGCACCTGGTCGTTGGTGAACCGCAGCACGGCGAAGCCGTCGAGCTGCAGCAGCACGTCGCGGCGGCGGTCGTGGGCGAACTTGTGGGGTCCCCGGTGCTCGTCGCCGTCGATCTCCACGGCGCACCGCTCGTCGGGCCAGACCAGGTCGATGACGTAGTGCGGACGGGCCGGGTAGCGGCGGTTCCAGCTCCGGCCGACGGCCCAGGCCGCCTCTACCAGGGCCGCCTCCAGCGCGGTCTCGGCGGCGCTGTCCGCTCGCGGGCGTCCTTCGACGGGCGGGAAGGTCAGCGTCGCCGGAGCCGGGCCGGGTCCAGCTCCGGGTCCCTCGGTGACGGTCGCGGCCAGCGCGGCGACGTGCTCGGGCAGCCGCACCGGGTGGACGGTGACCGGTCCCGCCGCGGGCAGCTCGCCGCCGGTCAGCCACACCGCGAAGCCGCCGTGCGCGGCCAGCCAGTCACCGGCGGCGGCCAGCGCCCGCTGCTGCGGGACCGCGAGCACGCCGGGCACCTCGACCAGCAGCGCCACGTACGGGCGCCGGTAGCTCTCCCCGAGCACCCGGGCCAGCCCGGTGGCCCGCACCTCGGGCGCGAACCGGCCCGCGATCGGCCGCCGCCGCGGCACCGGCCCGGCCTGGTCGTCCTCCGCCCACCCGTCCGGGCCGACCGAGGAGGTGGGGGTGACGGTGGTGGCCACGCGACGCCTGTCCGGTAGCGCGCGCAGCGCCTGCTCGGCCAGGTCGGCCAGGAACGGCCCGAAGTGGCGGGTCGTGGCCGCGACTTCGGCGGCCAGTGCCCGGACCGCGGGCACGCCCGCCCCGCCGGGTCCTTCGAGGTGCTCGGCCGTGGGCAGCCAGGCGGGGAACAGCCTGAGGGCGGCTGTCTCCAGCTCGTCCAGGGCGCACGCGACGACCTCGGCGGCGGCTGCCGAGACGGGCGGGCGGAAGGTCAGCACCGCGGGTGCGTCCTCGGGCAGCGGGCTCATTGCCAGCTCGATCATCTCCGTGGACGCGCCCCGCAGGCGGGTGACCCGGCCTGCGGATGACTGCGTCCAATGTGGCGTCATGCCCTGAGATCTCCCAGCTGCGACTCCTGGTGATTCTGTCGCTGCACTGGGTAGACGGCAACCGGACATTCGGCCCGAGACAACGCTGTCGGGCCGCGAAGACTGCCGGTTCGTCCTATCCCGATCCCCCGGACAGTTGCCCGATCAGGGTGCGCGACCACGACTCGGCCAGGGACGGCTCGCCGTTCATCGCACGTACCAGCGCCCGGCGGGTGCGCATCGAACGACCGAGGTCGACCAGCGCGAAGGCCTCGGCCAGTGCCTGGCGGGTCTGCTCGTCCCGCTGCGGGCCGGGCGTGTCGGCCAGCCAGTGCCGGGCCGGAACGTCCGGGTCAGCTTGACCTGTTCATTGCCGAGGAAGCACCAGACGTCGTTGTCGAGCGACACGTTGCACACCGCCCGCGCGGGCAGTTCGCGGGTCCACCGGCGTACCCCAGGGACGGCGGGGTGGGCCCGTCGATCAGGCAGCCGGCCAGTCGCAGGTGACCACATCCCAGCGGAAGGGCAGGTTCGGCGTGGACACGCCGGTCATCGCAGGGGGTGGCCGGGGCACCGCATCCGGTAATCCGGCGGCTCAGGAGCCGTAGACCTCTTCGAGTTCGAGTTCGAAGTCGACGCCGTGCTTCTTGAACCAGGTCATCGGGTCGTGTGCGACGCCGTCGACGTGGATCTCCAGGTGCAGGTGGGTGCCGTAGGAGTAGCCGGTGTTGCCGGTCAGGCCGATGACGTCCCCGGCCTGCACCCGGTCACCGGGCTTGACCAGCACCCGGCTGGAGTGCCCGTACAGGGTCTGCAGGCCGTGCCCGTGGTCGACCATGATCGAGTTGCCGTAGCCGCCGTTCCAGCCGGCCTGTACCACCACGCCCCCGCGCACCGCCATGTACGGCGTGCCCTCGGGCAGCCCGGCCAGGTCGAGCCCGCGGTGCGGCCGCCCCCAGCGCATGCCGTAGCGGGAGCTGAGCGTGTAGTCGTGCAGCGGCAGCACCCACGCGTCGGGGGCTCCCTGACTGAAGGACGTGCTGAGCTGGCGGTCGCCGCGGTTGGGGCGGGCGGCGATGTCACCGCGTGCGGACTCGGCGTACGCCGCCAGGTGGTCGCCGCCGGGGTCGGCCTTGGCGTCGGGCACGACGGCCGCCGCGCCGAAGGCGACGATCCCCGCACCGGCGGCAGCGGTGGCCAGCACCGTGACGTATCTGCTGCGCGACGGTGTGCCCGCACGACGCCGCCCGCAATAGCGGTCGGCCTCCCTGACCAGCTCTGGCCGATAGCGCACGACCACACCCTTCGGTCACGTCGGGCGCCGGTCGGTCCGGAGCCCCTTCTCGGCGAGTCGCCGGGGATGGCACTGCTGGACAACCTAACCAAATCGGGCACTAGACACAAGTCACTAAGTATGCCAAAAATGCTTCATAAACCCTAAAGCGACTCACGTTCCGCTGCTGCCCATCGATAACGCAGGCCCTTCGTCAGGTAGGCGCGCGGGTTCGGGTCGACGTGCCGAGCCCAGGCCGGTTTGCGCTCGCCGCGCAGCTGGGCGTACACCGCCAGCGCATAGCCGAAGGTCCGCTCGCTCAGGTAGCCCAGCGAACTGGTCCGCCAGCCACCCGCGTGGCCGGTGTACCGGAACGCGGCGTTGGCGTTGAAGATGCCCAGCCCGAAGTAGACGGTCAGCAGGTCGGTCAGCTGCTCCTCGTCGGCGCGCACCCCGATGCGGCCCTCGCCGATCAGCCGCTCGTGGCCGAGTTCGTGCGCGATGGTCGCGACCAGCGCCATCGGGTCGGCGGCCTGCGCCGCACTCACCGAGATGACCCCGCGCCCGTTGCGGCGCACGTACTCCCCCGCCGCCCCGGCGAAGCGCTGCCCGAACGCGGGCAGGCTCGCCAGGAGTTCCTGCTCCGCGGGGTCGGCCGCCTCGTACACGAAGTCGACGCGGGCCGGGTCGACACCCATGTGCGCGCACAGCATGCCGAACACCTGGCGCACATCGCTCTCGGTGCCCGCGTACGCGCCGGGAAAGAACTCGTCAGTGGGCAGAATCACCGGCCCGTGCAGACGATTCGCGCCGAACTCGGCGCCGAGCCAGCCCAGCGACGCCTCCACCCACTGGGCCGCTTCCGGATCGATCGGGCATTTCGGCTTGCCCCACATGGTCGATCGCCTCCTGTTCTCGGTGCGGCGCGCAGGATAGCGTGCCCGCGCCAGTCCCCGGGACCTCGTTCAGCGAAAGCACAGAAACCCGACGCACGATGGCCGCGCTTCACCCGAAACCGCAGAGCCCCGTCGCCGTTGTCTCGATTGATTACGGGGGTTTGGCCCGCGGTGGCATCGGGAAGCAACGATGCACCGAGACAGTGGAGGCATGATGGCAACGCTGGAAGGCACGCTCGACAAGGCACAGCTCGGCGTGCTGCTGAAGGCCCGCTACGACGAGACCGCCGAGCAGCTGCGAGTGCAGAGCGAGTCCGTCCGGCAGTTGCGGCGCTCCGGCGACCAGGGCCCCGGCGACGTCGCCGACGCGGGCACCATGGTCTCCGACACCGAGCAGCAGGACCTGCTCACCGCGGCCCTCGACGACCACATGCGCAAGCTGACCGACGCGCTCGCCCGGTTCGAGAGCGGCGCGCTGGGCACCTGCGACAGCTGCGGGCAGGAGATCCCGCTCGCACGCATGGAGATCATGCCCTGGTCGACCCACTGCGTGAAGTGCCAGGCGGCCGCCGAGCGCTGGCGCTGACCGCCCCCGACATGAAGGCCCGCCCCTCACCGGGGCGGGCCTTCGCCATCGGTCAGGCTGCGGCGGGCGCGGCGTGGATGAGCCGGATGACGCGCTGGCTGACCGTGTCGTAGTCGTGGTCGTTGGGCAGCTCGCCGCGTACGGCCGCCTCGCCCATCACCACGATCCGGTCGGCCAGCGTGACGACCTCGGGCAGGTCCGACGAGATGAGCAGGATGGCCATGCCCTGTCCGGCCAGCCGGGCGATCAGCTCGTGGAACGCGGCCTTGGTGCGCACGTCGATGCCGACGGTGGGCTCGTCGACGATGAGGATGTCGCAGCTGGCGGCCAGCCACTTGGCGAGGCTGACCTTCTGCTGGTTGCCGCCGGACAGCTGCCCGGCGAGCTGGGTCGGCGAGGCGGCGCGGATGCCGAGCAGCCTGGTGTACTCGGCGACGACGTCGCGTTCGGCCTTGTCGCCGATGAGGCCGAAGCGGGCCAGCCGCCGCCACACGGTCACCCCGACGTTGCGGGTGATCGGCTGCTCCAGGAACAGGCCCTCGCCCTTGCGGTCCTCGGGCACGTAGCCGATGCGGTGGCGGCGCAGCGCCTGCCCGACGTCGCGGATGCGCACCGGCACGCCGTGCACCCGGACCTCGCCGCCGGTGATCTCGTCCAGGCCGAGCAGCGCCTTGGCCAGCTCGGTGCGGCCCGCGCCGACCAGGCCGTACAGGCCGAGGATCTCGCCGCGGGCCACGCGCAGGCTGACGTCGCGGTGGCCGTGGCGGGTGCTGAGCCCGGCCAGCTCCAGCGCCGGGGTCGCGTCGCGGTCCACGGTGCGGGCGGCGAGTTCGACCGAGGCGTACGCCCGGCCGACCATCAGGTCCACGATCTCGTCGCGGGTGTATCCGGACAGCGGCTGCGCCTGCGCCACGCTGCGCCCGTCGCGCAGCACGGTGACCGTGTCGGCGACGGCGAACACCTCTTCGAGCTTGTGGCTGACCAGCACGACGGCGTGGCCGGTGGCGGTCAGTTTGCGCACGATGGCGTAGAGCCGGTCGGCCTCGTCGCCGGTCAGCGACGCCGTCGGCTCGTCGAGCAGCAGCACCCGGGTGTCCACCGACAGCGCCTTGGCGATCTCGACCAGTTGCGCCTGCGCCACCGACAGCTCCGCGACTTTCGTGTCCGGGTCCAGGTCGAGGTCGAGCAGGTCAAGGCACCGGCGGGACTGCTCGCGCATCCGGGCCCGGTCGACCATGCCCAGCCGGTTCGGCAGGTGCTGCAGGGCGATGTTCTCCGCGATGGAGAACTCGGGCACCAGGTTGCGTTCCTGGTGCACCACGCCGATGCCCGCGTGCAGCGCTTCGAGCGGGCTGGCGAAGTGCATGTCGCGGCCGTCGAGCACGACCCGCCCGGCGTCGGGGCGGTAGACCCCGGTCAGGAGCTTGACCAGGGTGCTCTTGCCCGCGCCGTTCTCGCCGAGCAGGGCGTGCACGCTGCCTGCGGCCAGTGTCAGGGTCGCGCCGTCGAGCGCGCGTACGCCCGGGAAGGATTTGGTCAGGCCCTCGGCCAGCAGCATCATGACGACCTCCGGGAGAGCTTGGCCCGGATCGCGCCGGACAGCACCACGCCGAGCACGACCGCGCCGACGATGAGGTCGACCCAGCGCCGGTTGATGGCGAACTGGGCCTGCGCGACGTCGACCAGGCGCACGATGAACGCGGCCAGGCAGGTGCCCAGCACGCTGACCACGCCGCCGGCCAGCGCGACGCCGCCGATGATCGGCGCGGCGAAGCTGGGCAGCAGTAGGTCGTCGCCGATGGTGGCGTTGACCGAGCCGGACTGGGCCAGGGTCAGCACCGCGGCGACCCCGGCCAGCAGCCCGGACAGGGCGTGCGCGAGCACGATGGACCGGTCGTTGGACACCCCCGACAGCCGGGCCGCGAACGGGCTGCCGCCGCTGGCCAGCAGGTGGCGTCCGGGCACGGTGCGGGCGAAGAAGAACCAGACCATGGCGGCGACCGCGCAGGCGATCAGGAACACCACCGGCAGCCCGAGCACCGAAGCCTGCCCGAGCTCGGCGAGCCCGGCGGAGTAGTCCTGGTAGGTGCCGGGGCCGTTGACGCCGTAGCGCAGCCCGTCGATGATCGTCATGGTCGCCAGGGTCACGATGAACGCGTTGATCCTGGTGAACACGACCAGCAGGCCGTTGCCCAGACCGACGGCCGCGCCGAGCAGCATCGCCCCGGCCACCGCGAGCGGGGCGGGCAGCCCGGCCTCCAGCATGGCCCAGGCGGCGACCATGGCGCAGAAGCCGGTGAGCACGCCGACCGACAGGTTCATCTGGCCGATGGCCAGCACCACCATCTGCGCCAACCCGATGATCATCGGTACGGCGAGGAAGCGGAAGAACGCCGCGAGGGTGCCCGCGGACAGCATGTTGCCGTCGGTGGTCAGCGTCAGCGCCACGAAGCCGATGACGGCGAGGGTGACCAGGGTGAACTCGGAGGTGCGCACGGTGCGCCGCAGCCTGCTCGGGGGTGCGGCGGGCGGGCCGGCGGGCCGGGTCGTGGTGGTCTCGACGGTGCTGGTCATGCCGGGACCCCCCGCCGCTCGGCGAGCACGTGCCGCACCCGGTCCAGCGACAGCGCGGCCAGCAGGACCAGGCCGATGTAGAGCTTGAGCTCGTCGACCTGGAACTGCAGCAGGTTCAGGCCCTTGTAGATGACCTGGGTGATGGCGGTGCCGAGCACCGTGCCGAGCACGCTGACCGCGCCGCCGACCAGCAGCGTGCCGCCGAGCACCGGGGCCAGGAACGACGGCAGCAGGAAGCCGTCGCCGACCCCGGCGGAGAAGGAGCCGTTGTTGGCCGACAGCAGGAACCCGGCGAGCCCGGCGAGCAGCCCGGACAGGGCGTGCGCCTGGATGGTGCGCAGCCGCACCGGGATGCCGGACAGCTGCGCGGCCTTGGCGTTGGAACCGGCCATCAGCACCTCGCGGCCGGTGCGCGACCACCGGAACAGCAGGCCCACCACCAGCACCGCGATGAGCGCGATCGGGGCGAGCAGCGGGATCTCCGGCCCGCACACGTCGCCGGCGCAGTAGTCGGCGAAGGTGTCGGTGCGCAGCGCGGACATGCCCGCGGGCAGGCCGTTGAAGGCGACGCCGTCGGTGAACGTGGCGTACAGCAGCGAGACCAGGCCGATCAGGGCGAAGTCCAGGGCCAGGGTGACCACGAACGAGTTGACCCCGGTGTGGGCGATGATGAGCCCGGCGAGCGCGCCGAGCAGCGCGCCCATGGCCAGTCCCCCGGCCAGCGCCAGGATCAGCGGGGCGTCGAGGCGGTCGTGCAGCAGTCCGGAGGCGAAGGCGCTCATCGCGGCCATGCGGCCCACGGCCATGTTCATGTGGCCCAGGGAGAGCACGGCGAGCTGGGAGAGCCCGACGACGGCGTACACGCTGATGTCGGCCTGCATGGGCACCAGCGTCAGCTGGGTGTTGAGGAAGGCGGGCCGCAGTGTGGTGAACAGCGCGATCAGCGCGATCAGCAGCACGACGAGCCCGATCCGGGGGTTGGCCCACAGCGGCAGGCGCGCGGGCGGCGGCTGCTCGGGGGTGGTGTCCTCTTGCTTCACTGCACTCTCCGGGGGTGGGGCGCGCCCCGGCCGCGTGGGGGTGGGGCCGGGGCGCGGAGCCGTCGGCCGGGGCCCGCTCGCCCCGGCCGACGGCCGTCTACTTGGCGCAGGTGAGGTACTTGCTGTCGAAGTCGGACTTGAGCGAGTCGGTCTTGGCCTGGCGGTCGGCGTCGTAGGTGGCGACGTTGGCCGTGGTGACCACGAACGAGCCGGAGTCGATGATGACACCGGGCGTGGCCATGGTGCAGCCCTCGGACAGCTTCACCAGCGCGTACGAACCGACGTAGGCCTGGCCGACCGGGTTCTGCAGCACGGTCGCGGCGACCTCGCCGGCCTTGATGCCCGCGATGATGGTCGGGTCGTCGTCGATGGCGATCACCTTGATCGGCAGCTTGGCCTGCTTGACGCCGCCCGCCGCGGCCACGGCCGGGTTGTAGGCGGTGGTGACGATCGCGTTGACCTGGCTGCCCTTGGCTGCCAGCAGGTCGGCGACGGCCTTCTGCGCGGTCTGCAGGTCCTTGTCGATGTCGGTGATGGTGTCCAGCAGCTTGACCTTGCCGCCGGTCTCGTCGACGGCTTTGCTCACTCCCGCGATGCGCCGCTGGGTGTTGGAGTCGACCTTGTTGCCGGTCAGGTGGACCAGGTTGCCCTGCCCGCCCATGGCCTCCACGGCCGCCTTGGCCGCCTTGTACGCCGCCTCCTGCACGTCGGTGGACAGGCAGAAGTCGGCCAGGTTCTTGTCACCGGCCGGGCAGGACGCCAGCGAGCCGACGTGGAAGCCCTGCTTCTTGAGGTTCTCGAAGGTGGAGTTGATGCTCTCCGGCGCGACGCCGAAGATGCCGAAGGCGTTGTAGCCCTGCGCGGCCAGCGAGGTGAGCACGTCGTTCTGCTTGGTCTGGTCCCAGCCCGCGGTCTCGTTGAAGGTGACGTCACCGAACGCGAAGTCGGTCTTGGCCTTGCCGCCGGCGTCCTTCCACGGCTGGAAGTACGGGTGCGCGCCGCCGGGGACCAGCGCCACCTTCACCTGGGCGGCGGTGAGCGCGCTCGCGCCGCCCGCCGGGGTCTCTTCCTTCTTGGTGCAGGCCGACGCCGCGATCACCAAAGCGAGCACGCCGACGGTGGAGCCCAGTCGAACAAACGGCCTCATGCCGAGTTCCTTCCCTAGTCAGGCACTTCGAGCTGTCGAAATCCTATAGGATATTTCCTAGATGTTTACTCGGTCACGTAGCGGCAGTCAAGCCCTGATCCGTAACGACCTGATCGAACATGGAAATACGAAAACGCTTCCTAGGCAACGCTTCGCCGCCCCCGCGAAACGTTCGCGGGGGCGGCGAAGTGGAGGAACGGCGCCGGGTCAGGCGGTGATGATGTCGAACTTCTCCCAGCCGCCGACAGCGGTGCGGTTGGCGACCAGGGCCGCCGCGCCCGCGTTCTCGGCCGCGACGTACCGGTTGTTGGCCGTGGCCAGCAGGCTGACGCTGCCGTCGCTGTTGGCCACGACCCGGAACGTCTCCCAGGCCCCGGACGACACCGCGTTGGCGATCAGCGGGGCGGTGTTGTCGGCGTGGGTGAACCGGCTGTTGATCCGGGCGCGCAGCGCGATGAGGCCGCCGCCCAGGTCGACCCGGTCGAACTGCTCCCACGGGCCGACCGCGGTGCGGTTGGCGATCAGCGGGGCCGCGCCCGCGTTGTCGGCCGCCACGTACCGGTTGTTGACGCGGGCGCGCAGGCTCACCACCGTCGAGGTCGTCGGCGGCGGCGGGCTGTAGCGGTCCACCCAGTACTTGGTGCGGGTGAGGTAGGCCGTCTCGGCCGCGGCCCCGGTGAGGCCGTACGCGCCCGAGTAGGTCTGGTAGCCGTTGCCGCCCGGCGGGGAGGCGCTGGCCGGTTCGATCACCGAGCCCTCGTGCCACTCGTTGAACGAGGTGATCGACACCCAGCTCGGCGGGCCCCCGTTGGCCGCGGACAGGACGTTGCCCCACTCGCGGTCGTAGGTCGCCCCGTTGTCGCGCCCGAGCGTGGGCGTGGTGTTGCCGGGCACGGCCCGGTCGTCGATGTAGCCGGGACCCACCGACGGAGCCCAGACCAGGCCGTTGGCCTTGCAGAAGGCGCTGGCGTCGGCCCAGCCCGGCGCGGTCGCCCCCGCGATCGCGTCGTAGGTGTACATGCCGCCGAACCCGGCCACCTTCGAGGTGTCCGTCGTCTGCGCCAGGATGATGTTGCCGCCGCGCAGCGGCGCGATCGGGGCCCAGTCGGTGACGCGCAGGCTCTCGAACACGTAGAACGCGGGCCGGTTGCCGTGCGCGGCGTCGCGGTAGTACGCCGGGTGCGAGCCGTAGCGGCTGTTGAGGTAGTTGACGTCGGTGACGGTGGACGCGGCGGTGCGCCCGGCGTAGGGCTCCATGTGCCAGGCGACCTTGACGCCGTACTGGTTCGCGGCGTTGAGCACGCCGGGGACCAGGCGGTCCTCGTAGGAGTTCTGGCCCCACCAGCTGTACACGATGACGCCGACCCCGGCCTGGGCGATCCAGGCCATGTGCTGGTTCACGGCCCCGGCGTAGTCACCGGAGTCGTACGCGCCGAGCTTCGGGTACAGGTTCGCCCCGATCGCGTTCGGCGGCGTGAACCCGCCCTGCTGCCAGTGCCGGTACGAGCCGTTCACGGCCGGGTTGCCGTACCAGGAGTAGTAGAAGATGTGCACGTTGGACGCCAGCGGCGCGGCCGCCGCCTGGGCGGCCGCGAGGACGGGTGCCGCCACCGGCGGGGGCGCTGACGCCGCGGGTGTCCCCGACAGCGCCAGCGCCAGCCCGACGGCCGGCAGCAGGACGGACCAGGTCCGCCTGTTGCGTTTCATGATCTTTCCCTTCCGGGGCGATCGGGTTACTGCGTGATCAGGTCGAACTTCTCCCAGGGACCGATGGCGGCACGGTTGGCGATCAGCGGCTCGGCGCCGTTGTTCTCGGCGACGACGTACATGCCGTTGACGGTCGCGCGCAGGCTCACGCTGCCGTCGGAGTTGTTGACCAGCGTGAACGTCTCCCACGACCCGGCCGAGGCCCGGTTGGCCAGCAGCGCGCCCGCCCCGGCGTTCTCCGCGCAGACGAACATGTTGTTGGCCTTCGAGCGCAGCGCGTAGTTGCCGCCGCCCAGGCTGACCAGGTCGTAGCGCTGCGTGGTGCCGACGGTGGCCGCGTTGGCGATCAGCGCGGTGGTGGCGTTGGCCGCCGTCACGTACTGGTTGTTGGCCCGTGCCCGCCACGCCACGACCGGGGTGCTCGGCGTGCCCGTGGTGAAGGTGAACGAGTCGACGTCGAACAGGTTGCCCGCGCCGCCCTTGAACACCAGGTACAGCGTCGTCGATCCCGACGGCGCGCCGGACAGGTTCGCGGTGACGTTGGTGAACGTCTCCCAACTGCCGGTCACCGGCACCGTGACGGTGCCGAGCAGGGTCCCGGTCGCCGAGCCGGTGCGCACCTCGATGGTGCCGCCCGCGCCCGCCGAGGAGACCCGCGCCGTGAACTGCGTCGCGTTGCCCACGATGTACGGGGTGTACGCGATCCAGTCGTTGTTCTCGATGAAGCCGGCGGTGCGCCCGCCCTCGGCCGCCGCGTGGTCGGCCGGCTGCACGCCCGAGGTCGTGCCGTAGTGCTCACCCTGGCGCTTCTTCGGCTGCAGGGTGCGGGTGCTGCGCGAGGTCAGCCCGCCGTTGTCGGTGTAGGCCGCGTCGATGACGCCGAAGATGTTCGCCGCGGCGTCGTGCTCGCCGTCGACCGGGATGGTGATGGTGCCCGAGCAGCCCGTCTTCGAGGTGATCTGGTGGGCGTGGCTGTCGTGGCCCAGCGAGTACGTCACCGTCACCCGGGCACAGTTGATCGTCCCGTCCTCGGGGTCGCTGACACTGACCGTGAACGGCACCGTGTCGCCGAAGCTGAACAGCTGGCCGTTGCCGGGCGTGGTCAGGTTGATCGTCGGGGCCGCGTTGCCGACCGTGACGACCAGGCTCGCCGTGCCGGACAGGCCGCCCGGATCGGTGACCTTCAGGGTCGGGCTGTACGTGCCGTTGGCGGTGTACGTCTTGGTCGGGTTGGCCGCCGTCGACGTGGTGCCGTCGCCGAACGTCCACAGGTAGCTCAGCGCCCCGCCCTCCGGGTCGGAGCTGCCCGCCGAGGAGAAGTTGACCGTCAGCGGGCTCGGCCCGGAGGTCTTGTCCGCCGCGGCCTTGGCGACCGGGCTGCGGTTGCCGCCGCCGATGTACTCGATGCGGAACAGGCCCTGGTTGTTGGAGCCGGTGCCGTAGTCGAGCACGTACAGCGCCCCGTCGGCGCCGAAGGCCATGTCCATGACCTGGGTGCCGGTCCACGGGAACGCCGAGATCTCACCGGGCGTGCCGTCGGCGTTGAGCGCGATCGCCTTGATCCAGCGGCGGCCGTACTCACCGGCGAAGTAGCGCCCGTCCAGCGACTGCGGGAACTTCACCGTCGAGGTCGACGACGCGTTGAACCGGTACACCGGACCGCCCATCGGCGACTCGGAGCCGCCGCCGAACTCAGCCGGGGTGCCCGCGTCACCGCCGTAGCGGATCCAGCTCGGGCGGGCGGCGGGCAGGGTGCCCTGGCCGGTGTTGCGGAACGAGTTGTTCGCCGGAGCGCCGCAGTTGTACTTCGGCCCGGTGGCGTTGGTGGAGAAGTTCCACTCGTTGTACGTCTCACTGGAGGTGTTCGTGCCGGTGCAGTACGGCCAGCCGTAGTTGCCCGCCGAGGTGATCCGGTTGAACTCGACCTGCCCGCTCGGGCCCCGGTTGGCGTCCGTGGTGCCCGAGTCCGGGCCGTAGTCGCCGAGGTAGACGACGCCGGTGGGCTTGTCGACGCTCATCCGGAACGGGTTGCGGAAGCCCATCGCGTAGATCTCGGGCCGGGTGTTGGCGGTGCCGGGCGCGAACAGGTTGCCCGACGGGATGGTGTAGCTGCCGTCGGCCTGCGGCTTGATACGCAGGAGCTTGCCGCGCAGGTCGTTGGTGTTGCCCGAGGACCGCTGCGCGTCGAACTGCGGGTTGCGGTTGGTCCGCTCGTCGATCGGGCTGTACCCGGCCGACTCGAACGGGTTCGTGTCGTCGCCGGTGGTCAGGTAGAGGTTCCCGGCGGCGTCGAAGTCGATGTCGCCGCCGACGTGGCAGCACTGGCCGCGGTCGTTGTCGACCTGCATGGTGATGCGCTCGCTGCCGGTGTTGACGGTGTCGTCGGCGTTGAGGGTGAACCGGGACAGCCGCAGGTGGCCTTTCCACGGCGCGAAGTCCGCGGCGGTGCCGGTGACCGGGGCGTCGCCGCCGGGGGTGCTCAGCGGCGGCGAGTAGTACACCCAGATGTAGCGGTTGCTGGCGAAGTTCGGGTCGACCGCGATGCCCTGCAGACCCTCCTCGTCATGGGTGTACACCGACAGCTTGGCGGCCTGCTTGGTGTTGCCGTTGACGTCGGTGACCCGGATCGTGCCGTCACGCGCCGTGTGGATCACCGAGCGGTTGGGCAGTACTGCCAGCGACATCGGCTCACCCAGCTCGGCCGAGCCGGTGGCCAGGGACACCTGCTGGTAGTCGGCGGCCGGGATCGGCGCGGCCTGGGCGGCGGGGGCTGCCGCCGTGACGGACACCGCGACGCTCGCGGTGAGGGTGGCGGCGGCGGTGAGCCACAGCCGCCAGCGAGGAATCTTCCTCATGGGTTTCCTTCCGGGGGTGGGGGTGCCCCTCGGCGCGCGGGGGCTTGCGCGCCGAGGGGGTGGAGCGGGAACTTCCGTCAACTTCCGTAGACGTCGAGCTCCCAGATCGAGTAGCCGTACTGGGTGAGGGCGCGCTGGGTGCCGTTGACGCGCACGTAGCGGCCGGTACCGGTGACGTTGACGTCGTCGACGCCGCCGTCGCTGGTGGTGGTGGAGTAGACGGTGGTCCAGGTGGCGTTGTCGGGCGAGGTCTGGATCTGGTACGCCTTGCCGTAGGCGGCCTCCCAGCTGATCCGGACCCGGCTGACGCTCTTGCTCGCGCCGAGGTCCACCGAGATCCACTGCGGGTCGGCGTAGGCGCTGCCCCAGCGGGTGCCGGTGTTGCCGTCGACGGCGTTCGCGCCGTTGTGCGCGCTGCCGGGCTCCACGCTGGAGACGGTCACCGGGCGGTTGCGCGACAGCAGGACCGGGCCGGTCCCGGCGGGGGTGCCGTAGACGTTGAAGTCCCACAGCGAGTAGCCCCACTGGGTGGCCCGCGCCGTGCCGTTCATGCGCACGTAGCGGCCGGTGCCGGTCAGGCTCACGTCGTCCACGCCGCCGTCGCCGGTGGTGGTGGAGTAGACCGTGGTCCAGGTGGCGTTGTCGGGCGAGGTCTGGAGCTGGTAGCCGCGCCCGTAGGCGGTCTCCCAGTTCAGCCGGACCCGGGTCAGGTTGTACGAGGCGCCCAGGTCCACGGTGATCGACTGCGGGTCGGTGTACAGGCTGCTCCACCGGCTGGCGGAGTTGCCGTCCACGGCGTTGGCGGCGACGTTGGCCCCGGCCTCGGTGCTGGAGGCGGTGACCGGCTTGCCCTGGGCGATGTCGGTGGCCGGCGGCTGGCTGCCGTCGGTCTTGATGCGGATGTTGCGGTAGTTGATGTCCGCGCCCGCGCCGTCGTTCTGCACGCCGATGTAGCCGGTCGCGATCGCCCGGGTGCTGTTGTAGTCGTTGATCTTCACGCCGTTGAGCCAGATCTCGACCCGCTGCCCGTGCAGCCCGATCTCATAGGTGTTCCACTGGCCGGGCGGGTTGAGCGCGGCGGCGCGGGCGGTGGTGTTGGGCGCCTGGAAGCTGTACACGCTGCCGGTGGTGCGGCTCGGGTCGGCGTCGGTGGCGTCGATCTGGATCTCGTGACCGGCGTTGACCGGCCCCCACGGGTCGTTGAGGGGGTCGGGGAAGCCGATGAACACCCCGCCGTTGTCGTCGCCCGGCATCATCCAGTCGAGCTTCAGGGAGTAGTTGCTGTAGGTGCGCACCGGGAACCACAGCAGGCCCATGCCGCCGAACGAGGTCAGCGTCTCGTTGGCAAGGGTGAACCCGCCGGGACCGGCCATCCGCCACTGGTTGAGGCTGGCCTGCGTGCCGTCGAAGATCGCCGTGTAGCCGGTCTCCGGGCGGCAGTCGGCGGGCTTGGACCCGGCCGCGATCTGGATGCCGCCGAGCAGCATGGTGCGGAAGTTCGCGTCGGCGTAGGTCTCCTCGGTGTGGCCGAGGCCGGTGTACCAGGAGCGCCCGCCGCCGTAGTTCTGGCACCAGGTGATCGGGTGGTCGCCCATGGTGCCGCCGCTGTACGACGACTCGACCAGGCTGGCCAGCACCTTCACGTTGGCCCGCGGGCTGGCGCGGTAGTTGTACCACTCGTCGGTGCGGGTCCAGGTCGGCGGCAGGTGCGAGGTGGAGATGTTCGACCGGTCCTCGACCCGGATGGTCGCCTGCTGGGTCGCCGGGTGCGACGAGAAGTACGCGCCGACCAGGCCGCCGTACCAGGCCCAGTCGTATTCGGTGTCGGCCGCCGCGTGCACGCCGACGTAGCCGCCGCCCGCGGCGATGTAGCTCTGGAACGCGGCCTCCTGGGTCGCGTTGAGCACGTCGCCGGTCGTCGACAGCCAGATGACCGCCTGGTACTGGGCCAGGTTGGCGGTGGTGAACTGGGCGGCGTCCTCGGTCGCGGTGACCGTGAAGCCGTTGGCCGTGCCCAGCGCCTGGATCGCGGCGATGCCGTTGGGGATGGCGGAGTGGCGGAAACCGGCCGTCTTGGAGAAGACCAGCACCTTGGTCAGCGGCGCGGCCTGCGCCGTGGCAGGCAGCGCCAGCGCCGCCGACCCGACCGCCAGGGCGAGGCCGGTGAGCAGGGACAGAAACCTTCTGCGCATCGTTGCTCCTTCGAGAGAGGGTGCGCCGGAGGCGACGGACGGCCGCCTCCGGCACGAATAGGGGTCAGGACCCGTAGACGTCGAACTCCCACAGCGAGTAGCCCCACTGGGTGGCCCGGGCCGTGCCGTTGATCCGCACGTAGCGGCCCGCGCCGGACACGGTCAGGTCGTCGACGCCGCCGTTGCCGGTGGTGGTGGACGAGACCGTGGTCCAGGTGCTGTTGTCGTTGGAGACCTGCACCTGGTAGGCCGTGGCGTACGCGGTCTCCCAGTTCAGGACCACGCGGCTGACGTTGCGGGTCTGGCCGAGGTCGACGGTGATCCACTGCGGGTCGGCGTAGAGGCTGCTCCACCGGGTGGTGGTGCTGCCGTCCACGACGTTGCCGGGCACGTTGGCCCCGGCCTCGGTGCTGGACGCCGTCACCGGCCGGTTGCGCGACAGCAGGGTCGCGCCGCTGGCCGGGGTCCCGTAGACGTTCAGGTCGAACAGCGAGTAGCCGTACTGGGTCAGGCCGCGCGCGGTGCCGTAGACGCGCACGTAGCGGCCGGTGCCGGTGACGTTGACGTCGTCGATGCCGCCGTCGCCGGTGGCCGTCGAGAACACCGACGTCCACGCGCTGTTGTCCGGCGATACCTCGACCCGGTAGGCCTTGCCGTACGCGGCCTCCCAGTTGATCCGGACCCGGTTGACGTTGTACGACGCGCCCAGGTCCACGGTGATCCACTGCGGGTCGGCGTACAGGCTGCTCCAGCGGGTGGCGGCGTTGCCGTCGACCGCGTTGGCGGCCACGTTCGCACCCGCCTCCGTGCTGGACGCCGTCACCAGGCGGCCCTGCGCCAGGTCCTGGCCGCCGGTCGGCGGGGTGCTGCCGACGCCGCTGCCGACGAACGTGTAGCTGTCCACGTCGTACAGCGCGCCGGTGCCCGACCCGGTGAACACCAGGTACAGGTCGTGCGTGCCGTCGTCGGGCTTCGTCACCGGGGCGGTGACCTCGGTGTAGTTGTCCCAGCCGCCGGTGCCGGGCACGGTGACCCGGGCGACCTCGGGACCGGTGACCGAGTCGTACCGGAAGGACAGCACGCCGCCCGCTCCGGCCGAGGAGACCCGCGCCTTGACGCTGGTGATGCCCTTCAGGCTGACGCCGTGGTGGCGTACGCTCTCGCCGTTCTGGATGTCGCCCAGCCGCTTGCCGCCCTCGGCGGCGGCCTGGTCGACCACCTTGGGACCGTTGAGGGTCACGTAGTGCTCGGCCTGCCACTGCTTGGGCCACAGGGTGAGCTGCTGCTCGCCGGTCAGCGGCACGGTGCCGGACGCGCCCCGGTCGGTGTAGCTGCCCCGGACGACGAAGAACTGCACCGCGTCGAGCCCGGCGTGGATCGGGCCGGTGTTGAAGGTGAAGCCGCAACCGGTGCCCTGGCCCTCCTCGTGCGCGTGTTCCTGGTGCCCGAGCGCGACCCGGACGACGACGTTGCCGCAGGCGATGGTGCCGTCCTGGGCGTCGGTCGACGCGGCGGTCGCGGTGACGTCGTCGCCCCAGCCGTAGATGCCGCCGTTGGGGATCGAGCCGACGGTGGTCACCGGCCGGTTGTTGCCGACCACGATGGGGATCTGGACGCTGCCCGACCGGCCGGTGCCGTCGTTGACCGTCAGCCGGGCCCGCTTGTCGCCGACCGTCGTGTACGTGTACGACGGGTTCGCCGCCGTGGAGTCGGTGGTGCCGTTGCTGTCGAAGTCCCAGGCGTAGGTCAGCGGGTCGCCGTCGGGGTCGCTGCTGCCCGCGCTGGAGAAGGTCACCGCGAGCGGCGCGAGGCCGTTGTCGCGGTTGGCCGTGGCCACGGCGATCGGCGAGCGCCCGCCCGCCACGTAGTTGATTTTGTACAGGCCCGCCGCGGCGTCGCCGGAGAAGTAGCCGTTGCCGTATTCGAGCAGGTAGAGCGACCCGTCGGGGCCGAACTCCATGTCGATCGGGTGCACCAGCTGCATGCCGGACACCACCGGCTCGATGACCGTCGGGTTGCCGGTGACCGGGTTGCCGTTGTCGAACTGGACCTCCTTGATCCAGTTGCGGCAGTACTCGGTGATGATCAGCTTGTTGTCGTAGTAGGCCGGCCACTTCACCGTGGAGTTCAGGTTCGGGTTGTAGTGGTAGACCTCGGCGTGGTTGGGCGAGCCGCAGCCGCCCGGGTTGTCCAGCGCGGGCCACTCGCGGCTGCCGCCGTGCTGCTCCCAGACCAGGGCGGGCTTGGTCGGCGGGAGCTGCTGCAGGCCGGTGTTGCGCGGGGAGTTGTTGACCGGGCCGGTGGCCCCGCCGCACGGGAACCAGCCGCGCGGGGCGTTGGCCGCGAAGTCCCAGTCGTTGTAGGCGACGTTCGGGCCGCCGCAGTAGGGCCAGCCGTAGTTGCCGGGGCCGGTGGCGCGGTTGTACTCGTCGTAGGCGGCCGGGCCCCGGTTGGCGACGGTCGCCCCGGCGTCCGGTCCGACCTCGCCCCAGTACAGGGTGTTGCCGGCCTGCTTGTCGACCCAGATCCGGTACGGGTTGCGGTTGCCCATGGTGTAGATCTCGGGCCGGGTGTTGGCCGTGCCCTGCGCGAACAGGTTCCCGGCCGGGATGGTGTACGTCCCGTTGCTCTCCGGGTGGATGCGGTTGATCTTCCCGCGCAGGTCGTTGGTGTTGCCCGAGGTGCGCTGGGCGTCGTACTGCGCGTCGCGCGAGGTGCGCTCGTCGATGGGGGCCATGCCCGCGGAGTCGCCGCCGGAGTTGGTGTTGTCACCCACCGCGAAGTACAGGTTGTTGTTGCTGTCCCAGGTCATCGAGCCCGCGGAATGGCAGCACAGCCGCCGCTCGGTCGGCCACTCGATGAGCTTGGTCTCGCTCGCCGCGTCCAGCACGTTGGTGGACGTGTTGAAGGTGAACCGGGAGATCCGGTTGACCAGCGGCGTGGCCACCGGGGAGTAGAACAGGTACACCCAGCGGTTGCTGGTGAACTGCGGGTGCAGCGTGATGCCGATCAGGCCGTCCTCGAACCGGGCGTCGAGCTGCAGTGTCAGCGCCACGGTGGTGGAGTTGGTGGCCGGGTTGTAGAGCCGGACCTGACCGCCGCCGGAGCTGGTGCCCCGGTTGATGTAGAGGACCTTGCCGTCGGGCAGCACGGACAGCTCGATCGGCTCGCCCATGGACAGTCCGCCGTCCAGCTTCACCTTCTCGAAGCTGGAGGTGGCGGGCGGCGCGGCGGCGGCCGGCGCGGGGATCGCGACGACGTTGACGACCGCGGCCGCCACGCTCGCGAGCATCATCAGGGCCAGGCCCGCGGCCAGGCGCGGGCGGGTACTTCGAGGCATGGGTCGCTCCGGATCAGTGGGGGTCGGCTGGTGCGGGACGGGGACCGAAGGGGTGCGCGACCGTCCCGGCGACCGGCCACTGATCTGGCGCGGAGCACGGTGGATCTCGGCGATGGGTGCCATGACGCGTTCCCTCGGGGTCGGGCGTCCGGGCGGTCCGTGACGTGCCGCCCGTGGAGGCGGAACGCCCGGTGCCGTCCGGGCCACCGGGTTCCCGCTGGGTGTGCGGGAACCCGGACGGTCGGCTCGGAGCCGGGTCGCCGAATGCTCGGCTCCGAAGTGGCGTATGCGCAGGGCCGGAGCTGGTCCGGCCCTGCGCGGGGCTCAGAGTGTGATCATTTCGAACTTCTCCCAGGGGCCGATGGACGCGCGGTTGGCGACGAGCGCCGCAGCGCCGCCGTTCTCGGCCACCACGTACTGGTTGTTGACGGTGGCGCGCAGGCTCACCGTGTTGTCGGCGTTGCGCACCAGGGCGAAGGTCTCCCAGGAGCCCGCTGAGGCCCGGTTGGCCAGCAGCGGGTTGGCTCCGGCGTTCTCCGCGCAGACGAACTGGCTGTTCGACCGGGCGCGCAGCGCGATGTTGCCGTTGCCGAGGTCGCTCACCTGGAACTGCTGCGCCGTGCCGACCGTGGCCGCGTTGGCGATCAGGGCCGTGGTGGCGTTGGCCGCGGTGACGTACTGCCCGTTGGCCTGGGCTTTCAGGGCGACGTAGCCGGTGGCGGGTGGGGTGCCGCCGGTGGTGATGCGCAGCGCGTCCACGATCGCGACGGCCGTGGCCTTGTTGACGATCCGGATGGTGTGCTGCCCGTTGCTCAGCCCGGTCTTCGACCAGACGACCGCCTGCGCCTGCCGGGCGCCGGAGACGTACAGGTTGACGTTGGCCTGGAGCACGTTGTCCAGGTACACGTCGACGTTGCCCATGTCGCCGTTGCGCTCGGACAGGTACTCGATCCCGGTGCCGGTGAACGTGTACGAGGCCGCGGCGTTGACGGTGTTGGTGTGGTGGGTGTCGTCGTTGTAGTCGCCGTAGCCCCGGGCGGTGGTGTGGTACCAGCCCGCGTCGTAGGTCAGGTCGGTGTCGTTGACGAGCCCGCCGCCACCGCCGCCGCCGGGAGTGCCCAGGCCCAGCGTCGAAGCCGTGTTGAGCAGTGACTTCTGGGCGTTGTTGGCGGTGCCGGTCAGCGTGGTGGCGCTGTAGGTCGACAGCGGCTTCGCGGTGCGCTCGACCACGTACACCGTGTTCGCGGCGGTGGCGAAGCTGACCTCGGCCGCCGAGGACGTGGTGATGATCGCGTTGTCGGACGTGCGGCGCACCTGGACCTGCTGGGTGCCCCACGGGTTGACGACGGTGGCGTTCTTGCCGAACTGGCTGCGCAGCCCGACGTACTTGACCTCACCGGCCTCGCGCTCCGAGCTGACCAGGAAGCCGTCCTTGGCCAGCAGGGTGAACTTGCCGACGAAGGAGGAGGCGGTGGGCGGCGCCGGGAACACCCTGATCTTGTCGTTGTAGCTCTGCAGCAGCGACTCGTTCATGGCGACCAGGTGGATGCCCAGGTACTCGAACACCCCGTTGGTGTTGTTGGTCATGCCGTTGGGGTAGTTCTGGTAGCGCTGCAGCATGGTCCGCATGCCGTTGAACGCCTGGTCGCCCAGGCCCAGGCGGGCCGCCTGCGCGTGGTCGTTGGCCCACACGTTGGCGTACGGGTTGGGCCGCACGTTCCACGTGTTGACCGCGGTGTTGTAGTCGGAGAAGCCGATGCCGGTGCGGTCGTAGGGCCAGATCAGCTCGGCCGACACGTTCTCACCGTTGCGGACCTGCGACGACGGCGGGTCGTGCGGCAGGTAGGCGTTGTTGCTCAGCTGGTACGGCCACAGGTTGTCGACCAGGTTCTGCCAGCCCGCGCGCAGCCCACTGTCCAGGCCGAGCTGCGTGCTGACCTGGATGGTCAGCGGGGCCAGCAGCCGCACCGCGGCCAGGTCGGTGATCGCGTTGCGCACGTCCCAGTAGGTCTCGTGGGCATTGCTGTTGACCATCTGGTACTTGCCGTTGATCAGCTGGAACCGGTTCTGGTAGAACCGCAGCGCGTCCTTCATGTACGGGTACACGGTGTTCTGCAGGTACGCGGTGTCGTTGGTGTACCGGTACTGCAGGTACATGTTGTACGCGACCTCGGTGCCGGTGGAGTAGATGTCGTTGACGTAGTCGCTGCCCACGGTGCCGCGGGCGTTGCCGTCCCAGCCCATCGTCTCGGGCACCCACAGCGAGTCGGTGCCGTACCTGGTCTGCGTGTACGCCTTGAGCGCGGTGTAGTTGCGGCTGTAGAGCCGGTTGAACACCGCCATCATGTCGGCGTGGTTGCTGGCCAGGAACGAGTTGTAGACGTCGCGCTGGTTCCAGTACCAGTAGCCGTTGCTCCACTTGGTCTGGTCGCCGGTGGCCCGGAACACGCCGTTGATGAAGTGCACCGGGTAGTTGCCGTACCCGCCCGCCGCGATCATGTACGTGGACAGGTAGTACACGTTCTCCAGGTAGTCGGCGTCGCCGGCGGCGTTCGAGTACTGCACGAACGACCTGCCCCAGAAGCTGTGCCACCAGTTCTTGTAGTTCGTGAACGTGGTGTTGTATCCCGTCGACTTGGCCGAGGCGAGCTGGTTCTTGGCTTGCGCGACCGAGTCCAGGCCGGGCGAGTTGATTCGGCTGGCCGCGGTGAACCAGATGGTGTAACTCGACGACGGCGTGATCGACAGCCGCACCCGGGTGCCGTTGACCACCGAGGCGCTGTAGGACGCGCCCTCGACGGTCGCGGCGAAGGTGTAGCCGAAGTTGTTCGGGTCGGCCTGGCCGCGGCTGAACCAGGCTGCCGACGAGTCGCTGCCGGTGGACACGGTGCGCCAGGTCGTCAGGTTGGGCACGTCGGCGCTGTTGGAGACCCCGTTCGGGTCCCACAGGCTCAGCTCCAGCGTCGCGGCCGACACCCCGCCACGGGTGTCGTCGACGTGGATGCCCATCACCTCGGAGTTGGGCGCACCCATGATCGTGACGGTGCGGTTGCTGTCGTACTTCGTGCTCAGCGTGCCGTCGTACAGCGACAGTCGCTGGGAGAAGGTGCTCGACCCGGCGTCCAGCGCGGGGCTGGTGTTGAAGTTGAGCTGGCCGGCCGCGAACGCCGACTGCTGCGACAGGTCGACGCCGGAGACCTGCGCGGTGATGCCGTTCTGGGACCAGACCATGGCCCCGGTGCGGCCGTTGCCGACGGTGAGCCCGTGCAGCGGGTTGGTGTTCTGGCGGTGGTAGACGAGGTCGTGCTTGGACAGGTAGCCGGCGTAGTTGACGTTGAGGGCGCCGGTGGCGGAGTTGAACGCGGCATCGGTCGGCGATGCCAGGGCGGGCGCGGCGGGGACGGCAGCGCCCAGGCCTGCGGCGACGACCGCCGCCAGGGCCAGGCGTAACGACTTGCTGAGGTTCATGGGGGAAAACCTCCGCGAAAAAGGGGGGCAGATTTCCGGCGTGTTACCGGACCGTGTATGAAATATCCTATAGGATAGATGAAGATCAGGTTAAGACATGTCGCTACTTGTATCGAAATTGGTGACCTCAGTGGAAATGTGAGCGATCCTGTTGTCTTGCACCGACTCTGGGCCGCCCGACCCGGTCACCGCAGCGCCTACGTCACCCGCGTCACCTCACACCGATCTGCTCGCCACGAAGTCGGCCAGCGCCCCCAGCGCCTGCCGCGACTCCTCCGCCACCTCCAGGAACTCCAGCGCCCGCAGCGACTCGGCGCGGGCCGCCTCGATCCGCTCCTCCACCGCCGCCAGCGCCCCCGACTCGGCCATCACGGCGCGTACCTGGGCAGCGCCCGCCTCGTCCAGACCCGCGTCGCCCACGTGTGCCGACAGCACCGCACGCGAACGCACATCCCCCCGCGCGAACGCCTCCGCCAGCAGCGTCGTCGGTTTGGCCTGGCGCAGGTCGTCCAGCACCGACTTGCCCGTGCGCGCCGGGTCGCCGAACACCCCGAGCACGTCGTCGCGCAGCTGGAACGCCTCGCCCAGCGGCTCCCCGAACGCCGCCAGCCCGTCCAGCACCGCGTCCGACGCCCCGGCCAGCACGGCGCCGATCTGCAGCGGCCGCACCACCGAGTACCGGGCCGTCTTCAGCTGCATCACCCGCGCCGCGCGCTGGCGCGCCCCGGACCCGAAGTCGCCCATGGCCTGCGCGACGACCTCCAGGTACTCCCCCGCCACGGCCTCGGCCCGCATCACCGCGAACAGCCGCTGCGCCTGCGCCAGCCGCACGGGCGTGGCCGGGCACCCGGCCAGCAGCTCCTCGGCCCACATGGCGCACAGGTCCCCGCACAGCAGCGCGGTGTTGCGCCCGAACGAGCGCGCGTCACCGCGCCAGCCGTGCGCGGCGTGCGCGGCGGCGAACTCCTCGTGCATCGAAGGCTGCCCCCGGCGGCGGCTGCCCGCGTCGATGATGTCGTCGTGGATCAGCGCGAAGCAGTGGAACAGCTCCAGCGCCGCCCCGGCCGTCACGGCGGCCTGGTCCTCGCCCCGCTCCTCAGGCGCGGCCACCCCGCGCCAGCCCCAGTAGCAGAATGCCGGCCGCAGCCGCTTGCCCCCGGTGAGGATGAACCGCCGCACCGTGTCCAGCATCGGCCGCAGATCATCGTCGGGCCACAGCAGCCGCTGCCCGTCCACGAACCCGGCCAGCACGGCGTCGATCCTGGCCGCCAACGGCGTAGGCGCGGGCGCGACCGTCACGGCGCACCACCCGCCAAACGCAGGAGCAGGGACTTGACGTCGGTGGCGAGGATCCGGTCGACGGCGGGGTCGGGGTCGGTGCACAGCAGGACCGGGGCGTCGTCGGCACCGGGCGGGAGCAGGCCGTGCGAGCCGCGGATCGCGTCCGCGCCCGCGTCCAGGCCGACCACGTTCATGCGGTATCGCATGCCGAGCTTCTTGCGCACCAGCGCCTTGGCCGCACGGCCCTTCGCCGCCCCCGGCCCGGCCGGGTCGAACAGCAGCTCAGCGGGGTCGTAGCCGGGCTTGCGGTGGATCTCCACGTGGGTGGCGAAGTCCGGCGCGCGGGCGTCGTCGAGCCAGTAGTAGTAGGTGAACCAGGAGTCCGGCTCGGCCAGCAGCACCAACTCACCGCTGCGCGCGTGGTCCAGGCCCTGGCCCGCCTTGCCGGACTCGTCGAGCACCTGCCCGACGCCGGGCAGCTCGGCGCACAGCTTCGCGACCGCGGCGACGTCGGCCGGGTCGCGCACGTACACGTGCGCGATCTGGTGGTCGGCGACCGCGAAGGCACGGGAGGTGTACGGATCCAGGTACTCCATGCCGTCCTGGGTGTGCACGGTGAGCAGCCCGGCGGCCCGCAGTGCCCGGTTGACGTGCACGGGGCGGGACACGTCGGTGATGCCGTACTCCGACAGCACGACCACGGTAGCCCCGCGGGCGGCGGCCGCGTCGAGCAGCGGGCCCAGCGTCGCGTCCAGCTCGGCGGCGGCCGCGGCGGCCTGCGGGGCGGACGGGCCGAAGCGCTGCAGGTCGTAGTCGAGGTGCGGGACGTATACCAGGGTCAGGTCCGGGTCGCGGGTCGCCATGACGTGCACGGCCGCCGCGGCGATCCAGGCCGACGACGCGATGCCCGCGCCCGGCCCCCAGTAGCTGAACAGCGGGAACGTCGGCAGTTCGTCGTGCAGCTCGGGCGGGACCGTGTAGCAGTCGGGCTCCTTGCGGCCGTCCGCGCGGTAGATCGGCCGGGGCGTGATCGTCCAGTCGACGTCCGCGCCCATGGCGTACCACCAGCAGATGTTGGCCACGGTGTAACCGGGCCGCTCGCGGCGCAGCGCGTCCCAGACCCGCTCGCCCTCGACCAGCGCGTGGCTCTGCCGCCACAGCAGCACCTCGCCGAGGTCACGGAAGTACCAGCCGTTGCCGACGATCCCGTGCCCGGCCGGGGCCTCACCGGTGAGGAACGTGGCCTGCACCGAGCAGGTGACGGCGGGCACGACCGGGTCGAGCCGGGCGGTGAACCCGCCGGAGAACGCGGCCCGCAGCCGCGGCATGTGCGCCAGCAGCCGGGGCGTCAGCCCGACGACGTTCAGCACGACGAGTGGTTTGTTCACGAGACCCCCAGGGCGGCGAACTGGTCGCGGGCGAAGGCCAGCTCGGCGGCGATGCCCTCGGCCAGCCCGGCGTCGTCGGTGGGACGGGCCGAGGCAGGCAGCACGTCCCAGGTGTACGTCTCGACCTCGAAGTGGTCGCAGTCGCTGTTGGTGAGCAGCGCCGCCAGCCCTTCGCGCAGCACGGTGGAGCTGGTGCGCAGCGGGTCGAGCGCGGCGGCGTGCAGCGGCGCGTGGAAGTGGATGCGCCACGGGCCGGGCGCGTCGGAGGCCAGGGCCTGCGGCAGGTCGTCGAAGCGCTCCCCGGCCGAGCTGCGGGTCTGGTGCAGGAAACGCGGCTCGGCGTACGCCGCCAGCACCTGCCGGGCCGCCACCGGGTCCTCGACCTCCAGCGCCTGCGACACCTGCACCTTGACCACGGACACCCCGGCCGCCTTGAGCTTGGCGACCGCGTCGACCGGGTCCTCCCAGCCGCAGGCCAGGTGCGCCAGGTCGACGCAGACGCCCAGGTGCTCGCTGGCCACCGCGGACAGCGCAGCGACGGCCTGGTCGGTGGACTCGACCACGCAGCCGGGTTCGGGCTCCAGCGCGACCCGGATCGGCCGCTCGCCCCGGGCCAGGCCCGCGGCCAGCTCGTCGAGCTGCGCCTTGGCGGCCCGGAACCGGCGGCGGTCCCACGGCTCGCGCCAGGCCAGCGGCAGCGTCGAGATCGAGCCGCGCGCGGCGTCGTCGGGCAGCAGCTCCGCCAGCACCAGCGCCAGATCCAGGGTGTAGCGCAGGCGGCGCGGGTCGGTCCAGTCGGGCAGGTACACGTCGTGCTTGACCACCGGGGCCTGGAACGCCTGGTACGGGAAGCCGTTGAGGGTCACCGTCTCCAGCCCGCGCGCGGTCAGCTCGCGGCGCAGTTTCGCGCGCAGCTCCGGCTGCTCGGCCAGGGCGCGGGCGACCGGGGCGGCCAGCCACAGGCCCAGGCCCAGCACGTCGACGCCGAGCCGTTCGCGCACCGGCACCGCGAAGCGGTCCAGCTGCGACAGCACCCCGTCGAAGTCCTCCGCGGCGTGCACGTTCGTGCAGTACGCCAGGTGCACCGTCGCACCGTCGGCGTCGCGCAGCCGCATCACGAACCCCCGCGCAGGATCGAGTTGCCCGCGAAGGTGGCCGCGGTGTCGGCCTCGTCGAGGTCGAGGCGGCCGGACTGGCCGTAGAACGCGACCGGGTTGCGCCACAGCACCCGGTCGACGTCGTCGTCGCTGAAACCGGCCGCCAGCATCGCCTCACCCGTGCGCAGCGTGAGCAGCGGATCGGACTTGCCCCAGTCGGCGGCGGAGTTGACCAGCATCCGCTCCAGGCCGTACTCGCGCAGGATGGCGACCATCCGGTCCGGCGACATCTTCGTGTCGGGGTAGATGGAGAAGCCCATCCAGCAGCCCGAACCGGCGACCTCCGCGACCGTCGGCTCGTTCAGGTGGTCCAGCACGACCAGACCGGGGTCGATGCCGGACTCCTTGACCACGTCGAGGCTGCGCCGGGTGCCGACGACCTTGTCCCGGTGCGGGGTGTGCACCAGCGCGGGGAGCCCGTGCTCGCGGGCCAGCTCCAGATGCGCCGCGAACACCTCGTCCTCCTCGGGCGTCATCGAGTCGTACCCGGTCTCGCCGACCGCCACGACCCGGTCCTTGTCCAGGTAGCGCGGCAGCAGGGCCAGCACCTCGCGGCAGCGCGGGTCGTTGGCCTCCTTCGGGTTCAGCGCGATGGTGCAGTGGTGCGCGATCCCGTACTGGCTGGCCCGGAAAGGCTCCCACCCGATGAGCGCGTCGAAGTAGTCGGTGAACGAGCCGGTGTTGGTGCGCGGCTGGCCGAGCCAGAAAGCCGGCTCGACCAGCGCTCGCACCCCGGCCGCCGCCATCCGCTCATAGTCGTCGGTGGTGCGCGAGGTCATGTGGATGTGCGGATCGAAGATGCGCATCAATGCAGCCTCTCCAGAAGGTCGACGGCGTCGTCGGGCATGGTGCGGCCGGCCGCCTCGCGCTCGCGGCGCAGCGCCGCGAGCATCCGGCCCAGCTCGGCGTCGGCCCGCTGCGGGAGTCCGTCGACGCCGGACAGCGGCAGGCCCATGAACACGCTCTTGAGCACGCCCTGGCGCCATTCGGCGTCGGGCAGGTCCCGGGCGGCGGGGCCGAGCGCGGCGGCCACCAGCCGGGTGTCGTTGCTGCGCAACGCGTCGCGGACCAGGTCCGGTTGCGGGCAGGCCAGCAGCACGGCCCGCTTCTCCTCGTTGTCGCCGTAGCGGTACAGCTCCGCGGCCTCGTCCGGGCTCAGGGTGACCGCGCCGAGCAGGCGCACCCGGACGTCCTCGGCGGCGGCCCGGCCGACCTTGCGGCGGGCCGCGCTCAGCAGCGTCGCGAGCGCCGCGGGCTCGCGTTCGAGCTGGTCGAGCGCGTCGCCGAGCCACTGCGCGGCGCGCAGGAAGGTCAGCGAGCGGGCGGCGACGTCGGGTGCGGCGTGGGAGTGCCGGGGCAGCTCGACGGCGACCAGGCCGCGGTAGCCGGTCTCGGCCAGCGCCCGCAGCACCGGCGGGAAGTCGATCTCGCCTTCGCCGAACTCCAGGTGCTCGTGCACGCCCCGGCGCATGTCGTCGATCTGGACGTTGACCAGGTGCGGTCCGGCGATCCGGACGCTCTCGGCGACACCCTGCGGCTCGTTGGCACGGCAGTGCCCGATGTCGAGGGTCAGTTTGAGGTCGGCCCCGACCAGGTCGCGCAGCCGCGCCCAGTCGGCCAGCGTCTCGACGAGCATGCCGGGCTCGGGCTCGAAGCCCGCCGCGACCCCGCGCTCGGCGGCGTAGGCAACGACCTCGGCGCAGCCCTCGGCCAGCAGCTGCCAGGCGACCTCGGCGGACACGTGCGCCGGACGCACCCCGGCCCAGAACGACACCGCCTCGGCGCCCAGCCCGGCGGCGATGTCGATCGCGCGTTTGAGGAAGTCGATCCGGCGCTCGGCGTCGTCGTGCAGGAACGTCGGCGCGTGCTTGCGCCGCGGGTCGAGCAGGTAACGCGCCCCGGTCTCCACGACCACGCCCAGCTCACGCTCGGCGAGCAGCCGCGCGGTCCGCGCGACCTGGTCTTTCACATCGGTGGCGTACGGGTCCAGGTGCGCGTGGTCGAGCGTCAGCGCGACGCCCGCGTAGCCCACCTCGGCGATGACGTCGAGCGCGTCGGCCAGCCGGTGGTTGGCGAATCCGTTGGTGCCGTAGCCGAAGCGCAGGCTCATGTCGCTGACACCTTCCTCGCGAGCTTGGCTGCGGCCGGGGCGGCGGTCGCAACCACGGCTCCGACCAGCGGTTTCCCGTCCCGTGCGATGAGTGCGCCCTGCAGCGCGGGCAGCGAGGTGATGCCCGCCCCGACCGCGGCGCGCACCCGTGCCGCGTCGGGGTGGCGCAGCACCTCGCGCTGGGCCTTGCCGAAGCGGGTGGCGTACCAGCCCGCCAGCACCGCGGGCAGCCAGCCGCCGCCCCGGCCCGCCGCGTGCGTGGCCACGGCGGCGGTCGCGGTCATGGTCAGCGCGGGCAGCACCCGGTCGGTCCCGCTGACCTCGCGCCGCGACAGCGCGGTCACCGCGTAGGTGTGCGCCGCGACGGCCAGCGCCGGGCGGGCGGCCTTGCGCAGGTCACCGGTGCTCGCGCCGAGCAGCACGTCCAGTCCCCGGCACAGCGCCATCCCGGCGGGCCCGGCCGGGGAGTTCTTCCACTTGATGTCGTACGCCCACACCGCCCCGGCGAGCAGGCCCGCAGTGGCCAGGGTCTTCTTGCCGCCACTGGCTGCGGCCAGGGCCAGCCCGGCGACGGTGAGGCCGCCCGCGATGGCCAGCGCGGTGTCGGGGCTGATCCGCCCGGACGGGATGGGCCGCTCGGGCCGCTCGACGGCGTCGAGTTCCCGGTCGGCCCAGTCGTTGGCGGCCATGCCGCCCCAGTACAGGCACACCGAGGCGGCGGCGATCCCGGCCGTGCGCGCGTCGAGAGTGCCTGCCGCGGTGGCGCCGGCGACGGCGTCGCCGGGCACCGACAGCGCGGCCGGTGCCCGGACCAGCTGCGCCAGGTCACGCAGCCTCATGACGGGTCTCCGCCGGGTTCGGCCCGGCGGGTGTCCGGGCCGTGCTGCTCGCCCGAGCCAACCGGCACGGCCCACCCCTGTACCCACTCGCACAGGTCGCGCCACTGCTCGGCCAGGCCGTGCGGCACGTCGCCGATCGGGTCCTTGAAGAAGAAGGCCAGCTGCGGCAGCGGCCCGGACAGGCCCTGGGCGTGGGCGGCGGCGGTGAGCCGGGCCAGGTCCAGGACCAGCGGGGCGGCCAGTGCGGAGTCGCAGCCGTGCCAGGTGAACTCCAGCCGCATCCGGCTGCCCAGGAAGCCGCTGAACGTGATCAGGTCCCAGGCCGTCTTCAGGTCGCCGATGTCGGGCACGTAGTCGATGCGGGTGTGCCCCTCGGGCTCGTAGCCCAGCGTCTCCCGCAGCACCCGCTGCTTGCTGGCGACCTTGGCCGCGTTGGCCTCCGGCCGGGCCAGCGTCGCGCCGTCGCCGCCGCCGAGCAGGTTCGTGCCCGACCAGGACCGGACCTGCAGGTTGCGCATCGCGAACATCGGCGCGAGCACCGACTTGAGCAGGGTCTCGCCGGTCTTGCCGTCGCTGCCCGCGTACGGCACGCCGTGCCGCGCCGCGAGCTGGTCGAGTGCGGGCAGCCGCGCCCCGGTCGACGGGGTGAAGTCGACATAGGAGCAGCCCGCGGTGAACGCCGCGTACGCGTACCGGGCGCTGGGCGGCAGCACCGGTTCGTGGTGCAGCGCCTCGGCCAGCGCGGCCACGTCGGCGTGCGCCGGATGCTCGGGTGGGATGGCTTCGGTCGAGGACACGTTGACCACGACGACGCGGGCGAGCCCGTGGCGTTCGCGGAAGTCGGCCAGATCGGCGGTGATCCGGGCGATCGTGTCGTGTTGGGTGGGCCCGTCCGGTGCTTGGCGCACGTCGGGTTCGATGGCCGCCAGTTCGTCGGCGACCGCGGCGACCAGCGCCGCGGGCAGCACGCCGGCCGCGACGAGCGAGTGCGCCTTCTTCACCAGGGCCACACAGGACACGTCGTGGCCGCCGAAGACCAGATCGGACAGGGCGGGCAGCGCCGGATGGCGCAGCGGGGGCAGTTCGGTGACGCAGCCGACCGGGTCGGCGAGCGAGGCCCGCACCGCCAGCGCGCCGACGATGCTGGTGACCGCGACCGATCCGCGGGCGCCGACGAGCCAGATACCAGTACGCACAGGGCCTCCTGTAACGCGTTCGTGGCGGCCATATTAAATCTAGATCTGCAAAAGTTTCTAGATAGAAACCCGTACTTTTTTCTGATCTAGCAAAAGTTGCGTGCGAGTATGCAAATCAGAGGCTCGCCGGGCGGAAAGTTGCCGTCGCAGTCTTCCGCCCGTTGATCGATTCCTATAGGATTCGACGTCGATAGATATCGGAACCGTGTTTCGGCGACCGGCTCCGGTTCGCGGGTGAGAACCCGGGAATGCCGTCAGCAGGGGCGTGCCCGCGCTCCCGAGACGCGTCATGTCTGGTCGCCGATCCCCCGCGTGGCTCGCGCCCGCGTGAACGGCCGTCCGGATCAGCGCGCCTCGCGGCGTCCGCCGGTCCGCACCCGCCCACCGCGCTACCCTCATCGAAGGAGCGAGCCACATGCGAAAACGCGTACTGTCCCTGGTCGCCGGCCTGGCAACGGTCCTGGCGACGACGCTGTTCGCCCCGGCGGCCCCAGCGTCGGCCGCCCCGCTGACCAAGGTGCTGGTCTTCTCCAAGACGGCCGGCTTCCGCCACTCGTCGATCCCCAACGGCATCGCCGCCATCCAGGCGCTCGGCAGCGCCAACGGCTTCACCGTCACCGCCACCGAGGACGCCGGCCAGTTCACCGCGGCCAACCTGGCCCAGTTCCAGGCCGTGATCTGGCTGTCGACGACCGGTGACGTGCTCAACGCGACCCAGCAGACCGCGTTCCAGAACTACGTCGCCGCGGGCGGCGGCTACGTCGGCGTGCACGCCGCGGCCGACACCGAGTACGACTGGCCCTGGTACGGCGGCCTGGTCGGGGCGTACTTCCACTCCCACCCCGCCATCCAGAACGCCCAGGTGCGGGTCGAGGCGCCGGTCAACGCCTCCACGGCGCACCTGCCGACGACCTGGACCCGCAGCGACGAGTGGTACAACTACCGCACCAACCCGCGCTCGGTCGCCCGCGTGCTGATGAATCTCAACGAGGGCAGCTACACCGGCGGCAACATGGGCGACCACCCGATCACCTGGTGCGCCAACTACGGCGGCGGCCGGGCCTGGTACACCGGCCTCGGCCACACCGAGGCCAGCTACACCGACAGCAACTTCACCCGCATGCTGCTGGGCGGCATCCAGATCGCCGCCGGGTCGGTCGCCGCCGACTGCTCCGTCGGCACGCCCCCGCCCTCCGGGATCAGCCTGCGCGCGCGGGCCAACAACAAGTTCGTCACCGCCCCGAGCGGCGGCGCGGGCGCGCTGATCGCCAGCGCCACCGCGGCGGGTGCCGCCGAACGGTTCGAGATGATCGACCGGGGTAGCGGCAACATCGCGCTGCGCGCGCTGGTCAACGCGCAGTACGTGTGCGCGGACAACGCAGGCGCGAACCCGCTGATCGCCAACCGGGCCGCGATCGGCGGCTGGGAGACCTTCGCGCTGATCCGCAACTCCAACGGTTCGGTGAGTTTGCGGGCCCAGGCGAACGGGAAGTATGTCGTCGCGGAGAACGCCGGGGCGGCGGCACTGATCGCCAACCGGACGGCGATCGGCCCGTGGGAACAGTTCGACCTGGTCAGCCCATAGTTCAGTGGGTCAGGCCACCCGGTAAGGAGGTACCCAGGTGGAAGACATGGTCCCGGCGACCGCGGCACAGGCAGTGCCGCTGGTCGAAGTGCAGGTGAAGGGCGATCTGAACGCACAGGCGGCACCCGCGGTGAACCGGCTTCTCGAACAGGCGCTGGCGCTGCGCCCCCAGCAGATCGTCGTCGACCTCGCCGACTGCGACACGATCGACGCGGCCGGCATCCTGCTGCTGATGGACGCCCACCGGCGCGCGGTGCGCGACGGCGGCACGGTCGCCCTGCGCTCCCCGTCCGAGCAGGCCCGCCGGGCACTGCGTTTGGCCAAGGTCGACCGGATCATGCAGCTGCTGCCGTATGCGAACGTGTCCCTGACCCCGGCCGGGCCGGTGGGCCGGTGACCGCGCGCTACGACCTGATCGTGGCCGGTGACCGGGTGCCCGCCCCCGACCCCGACGACAGCAACGACCACGTCGACGTCGCGCTGGCCTCGCTGCGCCCGTTCGTCGCCGCGCACGGCGGAGCGTGGGCGGCCGTGCCCGACGGCGCGCACCCGCCGGACGCCGACGTGCTGCACGTCGACATCGACGGCCAGGACGCCCGGCTGGGCGCGGGCCTGCTGCGGGCGCTTTACCACCACCAGTCGGCCGAGTTCCCGCCCGGCTGGTTCACGCCGTACGAGCAGGCCAACACCGCCATCGCCGACGCGGTGGCCGGATCCGCCGCGCTCGGCGGCACCGTCTGGGTGCACGGCCACCAGCTCCAGCTACTGCCCCGGCTGCTGCGCAAGCGCCGTCCCGACCTGGCCACCGCCGTGCACCTGCACAGCGCGTTCCCGCCCGCGGAGTCCTTCGCCCGGCTGCCCGAGCACCGCGAGCTGCTGGCGGGCCTGCTCGGCGCGGACGTCGTCGCGCTGCCCCACCGCCGCGCGGTGGACAACCTGCTCGACCTGGCAGGGCGCGTGCACGGACTGCCCGTACGCGACAACCAGATCGCGGTCGGCAACCACCGGGTGCGGGTGCTGGCCTGCGCGCTGCCCGCCGACACCGGCGGCATGCGGCGGCTGGCCCGGCTGCCCCGGGTGCGCGAGCGGGCCGCCGAGATCCGCGCCGCGCTGCGGGTCGGCGGACCGGTGCTGCTGTCGATCGCGGGCTGGGATCCCTCCGACGCCGTCGAGCAGCGGCTGCTGGCGTTCGAGCGCTTCCTCGCCGAGCGCCGCCCGGAGCCCTGCACGGTGGCGCTGCTGCACGTGGCGTACGGCGATCCGCGTACGCCTGACGAGCTCGACCAGCGGGAACGTGTCGACCGGCTGATCGCGAAGATCAACGGTACGCACGCCAACGTCGGCCAGGCCGTCGTGCACTACGTACGCGACAACCCCGACCGCCGCGAGCTGGCCGCCCTGTACCTGGCCTGCGACGGGCTGCTGGCCACCCCGGTGCACCACGGCACGGTCAACCCGGCGCACGAGTTCGTCGCGGCGCGCGGCGAGCAGGGCGCGACGGTCGTGCTGAGCGAGCTGACCAGCAACGCCGCCGAGGTGCCCGGCGCGATCGTGGTCAACCCGCACGACACCGCCGCGTACGCCGACGCGATCGCGCAGGCCGTGGGCCTGTACGGCCCGGTGCCGCAGGCCGGTCCCGGCTCGGCCGAGCTCGGCCTGGACAGCTGGGCGCAGCACGTGATCGCGGTGGTGCGTGCCCGCGCGGCGACGGTCCCGGTCCCGCCGGTCGTCCGGCCCCGCCGGGTACCCACCACTCCGGGCCACACCCGGCCCGCGGTCCCCGACCACCTGGTGCCCACTCCCGGCGGCACCACCGGCCGCACCGCCTCCCGCCCGGCCCGCCCGTGAGCCGCGCCCAGCCACCCCGGTAGTGCCGTCCGGGGCCGCGTGGTCCCGGACGGACGCGAGGTCCGCCGCCTGGCACGACAGGCGGCGGGCAGGAACCGGAAGGAAGACAGATCCGCTGTGACACCGATGCTCGACCATCCGCAGCTGCTGCGCCGGGCGCACGGCTGCATGCTCATGGCGGCCCGCGCCGACCTGGTGACCGCTCCCGTGCACGGCGCGACCGTGCCGGATCCGGCGCAGGTGGAGGCGGTGTTGCGCACGGCCCGCGCCGGGCGTGCCCGGCAGCCGCAGCCCAGCGCCGCCGCCACCCAGTTGCTGATCCTCGCCGAGCACCTGGGCCGCCACGCGGGCCGGGTGCATGACGACACCCTCGCGCTGGACCTGGCGATGGAGTGGCCCGACCAGCCAGACCTGGCCGAGACCGGCACCGCCCGGGTGCTGTCGGCGGTGCGCGCGGGCGCCCGCTGGTCCCAGGTCGCCCCGACCGTCCACGACGGGCAGGGCAGTTACGGCAGCGTCGCGGCGGTGCGGGCGGGCGCGGTCGGCCTGTTGCCCGACGCGGGGGTGGGAGCGGTCGCCGCGCTGGCCCGCCGTACCGCTGGGATCACGCACACCCATCCGCTGGCCCGGGACGCGGCCGCCGCGACCGCGACCGCGGTGGCGCTGGCGGCACGCGGGCAGCCACTGGCCCCGGCTGACAAGTACGACTTCCTCGACCTGGTCACCGCGCAGTTGCGGACCAGCGAGTTCCGGGCCGCGCTCGGCGAGGTGCAGACCCTGGTCCGCCATCGCAGCGCCCCGGCCGACGCGGCCGCGACCGTCGGCTCCGGACCGACCGCGCTGCGCTGCGTGCCCGCCGCGCTGACCGCGTTCCTGCGGCACCCGGACGATCCGGTAGCCGCCATCCGATACGCGATGATGATGGGTGGGCAGGTCAGGACCGTGGCGACGATCGTCGGCGCGGTCTGCGGGGCCCGCCACCCCGACCACAGCCTGGCCCTGGCGGCCCGGCCCGACGTCACCCGTGGGCTGCGCATCCAGGCCGCCGCTGCGGCGCTGGCCCGGCTGGCGACCGGCCGCCGGTCGGCGGGGCTGCGGCGGGGCCGGCCCGAGGGCGGCCCCGCACCGCGGCTCAGCCCCAGTTCTGCCCGGCGGGCTGGCGGGTGACCGCGTTGATCCGGTTGAAGAAGTTGGTCGTCGCGATCCACAGCACCAGCGCGGCGAGCTCGGCCTCGCCGAAGTGCTTGGCGGCCGCCTCCCAGACCGGGTCGGGGACCGCGTCGCCCCTGTCGGCCAGCCGGGTGGCGTGCTCGGCCAGCTCCAGCGCGGCCCGCTCGGCCTCGGTGAAGTAGTCGGTCTCCCGCCACGCCGCCACCGCGAACAGCCGCTCGTCGGTCTCGCCCGCCTGGCGCATGCCGCGCGCGCCGGAGTCGACGCAGGCGCTGCAGCCGTTGATCTGGCTGGCCCGCAGGTGCACCAGGTCCAGGGTGGACTTGGCCAGGCCCGCGGAGTGGGCGGCCTTGTAGATCAGGTTGATGCCCTTGACGGCGTCGGGGAGCAGGGCGGCGGGGTTGGTCATCCGGGACTGCATGGTCTCTCCTCCATTAGGATCTTGATGGCGCCGGGCCCTGTCACATCGGCCCGATCTCGTTCGTCATCGGTATGACGGGCCGCTTTCCGAGGATGTGACAGATGTGGCCTGGATCACAATTGATGACGATTCGGGGAGGTATGTGCGGCATGCACGAGCAGGACAGGCTGGCCGAGCGCTTCGAACAGGACCGGGGACGGCTGCGCGCGGTGGCGCTGCGCATGCTCGGCTCCTCGGCCGAGGCCGACGACGCCGTGCAGGAGGCCTGGCTGCGGCTGAGCCGCACCGACGCCGCCGAGGTAGGCAACCTCAGCGGCTGGCTGACCACCGTCGTCGGCCGCATCTGCCTGGACATGCTGCGCTCGCGCAGCACCCGGCGCGAGGACCTGCTCGACGACGCCGCCGACACCGACCTGCCGCCGCTCGGCGCGACCACCGCCGCGGCCGACCCCGAGCAGCAGGCGGTGCTGGCCGACTCCGTCGGGCTCGCGCTGCTCGTCGTGCTCGACACCCTCTCCCCCGCCGAGCGGCTGGCCTTCGTACTGCACGACATGTTCGCCGTGCCGTTCGACGAACTGGCCCCCGTCATCGGCAAGTCCCCCGACGCGGCCCGGCAGCTGGCCAGCCGCGCCCGCCGACGGGTACAGGGCCAGACCCCGACCGGAGACACCGACCAGTCCCGCCGCCGCCAGGTCGTCGAGGCGTTCCTGGCCGCGGCGCGCGAGGGCCGCTTCGAGGCACTGGTCACCATGCTCGACCCCGACGTGGTGATGCGCGCCGACGCGACCGCCGTGTCCTACGGCTCCACCGGCGCCAAGCACGGCGCGGCAGCCGTCGCCGGGTACTGGAACGGCCAGGCCGCCGAGGCGCGCACCGCGCTGCTCGACGGCGTCGTCAACGCGGTCTGGGCCCCGCGCGGCAAGGTGCGCGTCGCACTGGCGTTCACCATCGTCGACGACCGCATCGCCGCCATCGACCTCACCGCCGACCGCGACCGCCTCGCCGACCTGGACGTGGAACTGCTCTGACGAACGGGGACGGGTCAGCCCCCGTCGCGCAGGCGGCCGATCTCCGTCATCAGGTAGCGCAGCTCAGGGGCGCTGGACGTGGCGACCGCGGCGGCGCGTAGCTGCTCGATCGCCGCCGGCCGGTCACCTGCCATCTCCAGCAGGTGGCCGCGCACGGCGGCCAGCCGGTGGTGCCCGGACAGCGGCCCGTCGAGGGTCTCCAGCAGCTTCAGGCCCGCTCGCGGCCCGTCCACCATGGCCAGCGCCACGGCACGGTTGAGGGTGACCATCGGGTTGGGCTGGATGCGCTCCAGCACCCCGTACAGGGCGAGGATCTGCGGCCAGTCGGTCTCGGCCGCCTTGGCCGCCTCGTCGTGCACCGCGGCGACGGCCGCCTGCAGCTGGTACGGCCCGACGGCGCGCTGCCGCAGCGCCGCGCTGACCAGCGCGATCCCCTCGGTGATGGCCGCCCGGTCCCAGCGGGCGCGGTCCTGCTCGGGCAGCGGGATCAGCTCCCCGTGCGGTCCGGTGCGCGCGTCGCGGCGGGCGTCGTTGAGCAGCATCAGCGCCAGCAGCCCGGTGACCTCGGGCTCCCCGGGCAGCAGCCGGTGCACTGCACGGGCCAGCCGGATCGCCTCCTTGGACAGGTCGGTGCGCACCAGCTCGCCGCCACCGCTGCTGGCGTACCCCTCGCTGAAGATCAGGTAGAGCACGTGCAGCACGGCGTCGAGCCGGGCGCGCCAGTCCGCGCCCGACGGCAGCCGGAACGGCTCGCCGGAGGCCTGCACCCGCTGCTTGGCACGGCTGATCCGCTGGCCCATGGTGGCCTCCGGCACCAGGAACGCGGCGGCGATCTCGGCGGTGGTCAGGCCACCGACGGCCCGCAGCGTCAGCGCGATCGCCGAAGCGGGCGTCAGGGCGCTGTGCGTACACATGAACAGCAGCTGCAGCGTGTCGTCGCGGTCCCCGCCGGTCGCGTCGGCGGCGGCCCCGGCCACGGGCTCCCAGTCCTGCTCCTCCCGGCGGCGTCGGGCGTCGTCACCGCGCCACATATTGATCAGCCGTCGCGAGGCGGTCGCGATCAGCCACGCCTCGGGGCTGTCCGGCAGCCCTTCACCCGGCCAGTGCAGGTGCGCGGCGAGCAGCGCCTCCTGTACGGCGTCCTCGGCGGTGTCGAAGTCGCGGTACTTGCGCGCGACCACCGCGAGGACCCGCGGCGCGAGTTCGCGCAGCAGGTCCTCGATCGACCGGTCGGTCACCGCCGGGTCAGGCGTCGGTCGGCGGCGGGCCGACGATCGGGCGCACCTCGATCGGGATGCCGAGCGGCGCGCCGTCCTTGCCGGGCGCGGACGACGCCTTGGCGGCGATCTCGTACGCCCGCTCGGGGCTCGCGCAGTCGACGATCCAGAACCCGATCAGGAACTCCTTGGCCTCGGGGAACGGGCCGTCGGTGACCGCGGGCGCGCCCTTGCCGTCGTGGCGGACGATGCGGGCCTGGTCGGGGAAGGTCAGGCCCTCGTTGAAGACCATCTCGCCGGCCTCGCGCAGCTCGCGGTCGAAGTCGTGCTGGAAGGCGATGTGCCGCTTCACGTCCTGCTGGGACCAGTTCAGGATGCCCTCGGTCGCGTCCTGACCGGTGTGCATCATGATCATGTACTTCATGTCGTGCTCCTCCTGGCGATCCGTGGTGGCGGCGGCCGCCCGTCGGGCCTGTCCCGCCACCCTCTCACCGGGTAGACACCGCCGAGCACGGGCCTTCGACATCCGCGCCGCACTTTTCTCAACATTTTTTCCAGCAGCGCGTACGACATGGTCAGGGGCCCCGTCCAGCCGGACGGAGCCCCTGCGCGCGGGGGCGTCTCAGTCCGGCCAGCTGCCGGTGAGCGCCTTGACCCCGTGCGCGCCGCCGCGGTCGACCGCGGCCTTGACGAGCCCGAAGACCGCACCCTGCAGCGCCGCGGCGAGCAGGATCTCGGTCCACCCTTTCGTCGGATCGGTGGCGTGCGGCGCCTCGCGCTTGCCGGAGACGATCCGCCAGACCTGCTTGAACGCCACCCCGGCGACGACGCCGGCCACGGCGCCGCCCACCATCCCGATCGGCTTGTACACCACCTTCTGCGTGTTCATGCCAGGCGCATACCCGCTTCGGCCGACGCGTACCGCCAGCTCCGCGACGTTTGCGGCGGCGGGGCCCACGGCGTGCTCCCGGCTTGCCACGCACGTCCACATCGGACCAGGTTCGCGCTGATAGAGAGCGCTCTCTTGACGGCGGGGCGACGCCGCCTTAACGTGACGGTTGTCAATTTATTAACAGTGCTTACCAAAAGTGTCCTGCCCGGAACTCCTGGTAGCACGCCTCATACGCTCCTGGGAGGTAGTCCCATGCGCAGACCGACCCGACTGCTGGCCCGGCTGACCGTGGCCGCGCTCGCCGCCGCCGGCCTCACCGTGCCCGCCACCGTCATCACCGCCACCCCCGCCCTCGCCGTCGGCCCGCAGACCTGGTCCGACGAGTTCAACGCGGCCGCCGGCGCCCCCGTCAACGGCAGCAAGTGGAAGTTCGACATCGGCGGCGGCGGCTGGGGCAACAACGAGCTGCAGTACTACACCAACAGCACCAGCAACGCCGTGCACGACGGCGCGGGCAACCTCGTCATCACCGCCCGCCGCGAGAACCCCGCCGGCTACGGCTGCTGGTACGGCAGCTGCCAGTACACGTCCGCGCGCCTGCTCACCGCCGACAGGTTCACCCAGACCTACGGCCGGTTCGAGGCACGTATCAAGATCCCGCGCGGGCAGGGCATCTGGCCCGCGTTCTGGATGCTCGGCAGCGACATCGGCACGAACCCGTGGCCGAACAGCGGCGAGATCGACATCATGGAGAACATCGGCAAGGAGCCCGGCACGGTCCACGGCAGCCTGCACGGCCCCGGCTACTCCGGCTGCTGCTCGCTGACCGGCCAGTACACCCTGCCCGGTGGAGCCCGCCTCGCCGACGCCTTCCACACGTACGCCGTCGACTGGGCGCCCGACTCGGTGACCTGGTTCATCGACGGCATCCAGTACTCCCGCAAGACCCGCGCCGACGCGGGCAGCAACCGCTGGGTCTTCGACCACCCGTTCTTCATGCTGCTGAACGTGGCCGTCGGCGGCAACTGGCCCGGCAACCCCGACGGCAGCACCGTCTTCCCGCAGTCGATGGTCATCGACTACGTCCGGGTCTTCGCCCAGGACGGCGGCACCCCGCCAGCCGGGGCCACCCCGCTCATCGGGCAGAGCAGCAACCGCTGCATCGACATCCCGAACTCCAACACCGCCAACGCCACCCGGCTGCAGATCTGGGACTGCAACGGCTCCGGCGCGCAGCGCTGGTCCTTCGAGGCCGACGGCAGCCTGCGGGCGCTGGGCAAGTGCATGGACGTCGCGGCCGGCTCCTCGGCCGACGGCGCGGCCATCCAGCTCTACGACTGCAACGGCAGCGGGGCGCAGAAGTTCGTCCTCAGCGCAGCCGGTGACCTGGTCAACATCCAGGCCAACAAGTGCGTCGACGTGACCGCCAACGGCACCGGAAACGGTGTCAAACTCCAGCTCTACACCTGCAACGGCACCGGCGCCCAGAAATGGCGCAAGGGCTGACCCCTCCCCCACCCCGCCGCCTGCGGCCGGGCTGCAGTTTCGGGGAAGGTGCGGTATTCGGCCCGCCGATGCCGCGGTTTCCCCGAAACTCAACCACCTCGATGGGTGATGACCGCCCCGTTCCCCGGATGCGCCGAATCCGGGGGGCGGGGCACATTCGTCGTGTGGTGCGGGACTGCGACACCGGTCACCGAACCGAGCTGGACGCGGCCTACGCGAATGGCGCAACCTCCGCGACCGTGGCGATCACCCCACCCCACTGATCGCGACAGGCATACGACAAGCTCGCGTGAATGGTCCGATCGTCGTTGTCCCGCAGCACCGGACGACCGCAGTGGACGCACGGGGCCACACGCGGATAGGTGCGACCGGCAACACTCCGGGATATCGGTGCCTTTGGAACGTCATCGGGCGTAGCCGGCACGGCCTCTCCTCTCCAATCCGTGAGCAGTCCCTGGTCGGACGGGACACCCACGTCCCGTCCGACCAGGTCACGGTCTGGCACGTCAGCCGCGAGGCGATGGACCGCCGGGTGCGAGCGGGAGATCGGCTCACCTCCAGCAGACGATTCTGACCGGGCACCGAAATAAGCGGCCGCTCCGACTTCTGCGAAGCAACCCGGGTTCGGTACCGCCATGAATGTTCTACCTGTCGATCCACCAGTGACAGAGCGGCGATGACGCAGAAATGATGCAACGACCTTGCGAGCACGCCAATGATGTGCGTGGATGTCAATGGGATTGGAGGGTGTGCCATGGTGCGTGGCCGATTGGCGGAGCGCCGCAAAGCAGTCGGGCTCAGCCAGGAGGGACTCGCCGAGTCGCTGGGCGTTGACCGCTCGACGATAGTGCGCTGGGAACGAGGGACCGCCCGCCCACAACCCTGGCTACGGCCACGGCTGGCGAGCGCGCTTCACGTGTCGATCCGCGAGTTGGCGGATCTGCTGGACGACACCGCTGACGCCGCCGCGTCCGCCGAGGCTGCTCGGCAGTCTACGGCTCCGGCATGGGACGGAAGTGGCGTACAGACGATGCACCGCTTCCGGCACGCCGACCCGCGACTGGGCGGTGAGTTCCTGTACGACGACGTCTTGGCATACCTGCGACTGGCCGTCGCCCCCAGATTGTTCGACGTCGCCGACGGCGACACGGCACCGCTGTTCGCCGCCGCCGCAGGCTTGACCGAGATGGCGGGATGGATGGCCTACGACAGCGGATTGACGGTGCTCGCAGGCCGCCACTTCCACCGGGCGTTCGAGTTCGCAAGAACGAGCGGCAATCGCGACCTGGGTGCACACATCCTGGCAAGCCTCAGCCATCTCGCCCATCACGACCGGCAGCCGACAGAAGGCATCCGCTACGCCGAACGTGGGCTGAACCTCCTGCGCGGCGAACCCGCCGATGCGGGCGTGGACGCACGTCTGCACGCGATGCTCGCGCGTGGGCACGCGGCGCACCGGGACGCCGCACAGTGCGACGCGAGCATCGACACTGCCCAGCGGCTGCTACAGCAACCTCTCCGCGCGACGACATCGCCGTGGCCCAGCATGTTCGACCGGGGCTCGTTGGCCATCGAGAAGGCTCGCTGCTATCAACAGCTCGGGCGGTTGTCGCGCGCCCGAGCCGCAACCGCTTCGGCAATCGCCGCCCGTGCCCCCGACCGGATCCGCAGCCGGGCATTCGCACAGTTGACAGCCGTGTCGACCATGATCGAGGAAGGCAGCCTCGACGAGGCCTGTGCGATGGCCGGGGAGGTCGTCGACGTCACGAGGACGCTCGGATCTCAGCTGGTGCTCAGGCAGTTGGAAGGGCTGCTGCCACGGCTCGCCCCGTACGCTGACAATCGTGATGTCGCCGCATTCCTCGACCGCCTACGCGGCCGGTTGTCCCAACGGCACCGGCCACCCGAACGCTCTAGCTGACCGCCGTATCCATGAACGGTGAAAGTCCGCTCTATCAGCGCGATCCAGAAGCCTGGCAGGCGTATCTGGCCGAGGGCAACCGCGTCCAGCCTCGCAAGAGGGTCGGCGCGGACGTCCTGTTCCGCGATCAGACCGGCAACGTGCTGATCGTCGAGCCACAGTACAAGCCGGGGTGGGATCTTCCTGGTGGCATGGCGGAGGCCAACGAGGCCCCGGTGGCGGCAGCGGCGCGCGAGGTGGCCGAAGAACTCGGCCTGGCCTGGTCCGGGGGACGCCTGCTCGTGCTCGACTGGGTGCCACCGCACGGACCCTGGGACGACAGCCTCATGTTCGTCTTCGACGGAGGACTGCTCACCCTCTCCGAGCAGCAAGACATCACCCTCTCCAGCGATGAGCTGGCGTCGTATGCCTTCGTCCCGGCTGAGGAGGCTCCCGCGAAGGTCGGTCCACGACTTGCACGTCGTCTCGACGCGGCGCTGCGAGCGATGGCAGACGGTGTCACGGTGTACCTCCATGACGGCCGCACCGTCGAACCTGTCGTACCGCCTCGATAATCTGCCCCGGTGACCCGCCCCGGCGCGCCTGCCACGCCGTCATACTCCAGGCTGACGAGCCATGGCTGCTGGGCCATGGGCGTGTAACGGCCGTGACCGGACACGGGCTCAGACTTCCCACCGGCCTGACCCGACGCGCTCGGGCCTACCTGACCGCGTACGCGGTCCGGCGGGCGGTCTGGTCGCCCGAGCAGCACCGGCGGCACTGGCACCGGTCCGGCCTGCCCGACGCGGCGATCGAGCGGCTGGCCGCCTTCCAGGGCCGCTGGGGAGGACTGGAACTCCCGCCGACTCCCGAGTACGAGGGCGGCCCGCTGGTCCTCGACGCGGCCGATCCCGCCGTCACGGACGCCCTCGGTCCGCACTTCGAGGCCGGTAAGCCGCGCCAGACCGTGGCTTACCGGTTCACGGTCGATGGCACTGGGCGCTTCGGCATCCTCGCGCAGGACTCGTGGGTTGCGCTCCACGCATCGACCGAGGGCTGGGTGGAGTCCGCCGCACTCCGCCGCCTAGCCGACAGCCTGCCCGCCGAGGTACGCATGGCCACCGGGCCCAAAATCGACGGCCTGCCCGACCGGTACGGGCTGCGCCCGCTGCCGGAGGTGGCCGGCCTCGCCGACGGCTGGTGGCGCGGCAAGGACACGCTGCTGGCGATCTACCGCGGTGAGGCCCGGCTGTTCGGAAACCCGCAGTACCAGACCGCATACCTGTATCTCGGCATCGAGGATCTCACCGAGCACCTACGCCTTGGCGTCAGCTGACCCTGTAAGCAGCAACCTGTTGGTGCTGCGCCGTCGTCTTACGAGCAGCGGCAAGAACTCAGATGCCGATGCGGGCGACCGCCCGGATGAGACCGTCACGCTCAAGTTGCGCCAGAACATCGTGGGCCGTCAGCGGGCGCAACGTCCGGGCGTCGGCGATCTGCTGGATGCAGCTCCATACCACCGGCCTGGCGTCTTCGATCAGGGCGCAGACGAAATCGTCGGGCGTCTGCGCCCGCAGACCGTGTGCTGCGAGACGATCCGCCGGGAAGTCCCGCATGTTCCAGGTGATGATGGAATGAGCCTCGGCCGCGATTGCCGCGGCGACCACATGGCGATCGTCCTTGTCCGGCAGATCGATCGTGTCCGTCAGATCCTGGTAATCGGTGACCAGGCAGTCGCGTACGGCAGCGTTGATGAGCTCACGTAGACGCCGGATCTTGGCGGCGTCGATGTCTGGGCGGTTGCGCCGCAGTGCCTCGGTCACCTCATCGAGGATCTGGTCGGTCCAGCGCGCACGGACCACACCGGCTCGGGCGAGACGGATAAGCAGGTCGCGCAGCGTATTCGGATAGAGCACATTGGCGTCGTAAATGACGGTCATCGGCATCCGACTTCGCCCCCACTGGTCAGATTAAGCCGAGTTCCTCGTCAAGGGCACTGAGTTCGTTGGCCGCGCGCAACGAGCGTGCGTCATCGGCCCGCCGGTAGTCCAGCAGCGACTGAAGATCGACACGCCGGTGACTGCCCACCCTGCGATAGCGGATCTCACCGGACTCCAGCAGTCTGATCAGAAACGGCCGGGAGACGTGGAGCAGATCTGCTGCCTGCTGCGTGGTCAGCTCCGCATCCGCAGGCAGCACCGTCACCGCGTGTCCGTCGGCCAGATGCGACAGTGCCCGCGCGAGCACGATGACCGCCTCGCGCGGGACCGTCAGCTCAGCGCCTGGTTCATCGCTGACCTGCACTCTTACGTCCGCAGGGCCCTCTGGATGATCTCGAAGGTAGGAACGGATCCGATCCAGCGCGCGAGTGGCGAGCTCCACCACGTGCGCGCTTGGCGGTTCCGTGCTCATGGCACCGACACTCACCGCTCCACCTCCTCAGCTATTCGCAACAATCATACTATCCGCAATAACCGCAACCTGGTGGGCGCGCGCTAGGTTGAGCCGGTGACCGCGCGCAGCCATCTCCCACAGCGAATCCTGATCTACGGGGTGTATGGAGCGGGCAAGTCCACCCTCGCCCTGGAACTCTCCCGGCGGCTCGGGCTGCCCTGGCAGCCGGTCGACGAGCTGACCTGGGAGCCGGGCTGGAAGGAGGTCCCGATGCCGGTGCAGAGGGACCGGATCGCGGCGGTCTGCCGGAAGAAGTCCTGGATCCTCGACGGCGCGTACAAGGACTGGATGGACATCCCACTGGCTTCGGCGGACCTGGTCATCGGCCTGGACTTCGCGCGCGGGCTGACGCTGCGGCGGCTGCTGCGGCGCACCGCTCGCCTGGTCTCCACCGGTGAGGTCATCTGCAACGGCAACCGCGAGACGCTGGGCAGCGTGCTGTCCTCGGAGTCGATCATCCTCTGGCACTTCGCGTCGTTCGGGCGCAAGCGCCGCCGGATGCGCGGGTGGGCGGTGCACTCCCCCGGCCCGCAGGTGCTGCTGTTCAGCACTCCCGCCGAGCTGGACAGCTGGCTGGACACGCTCAGCCCGGTCAGTCCGGTGCGACCACCACGGTGAAGGTGAGCTGACGGCGTACGGCGAAGCCCATCGCCTCGTACAGCCGGATCGCGCCGGTGTTGTCGCTGGCCGCGTGCAGGTACGGGGTCTCGCCCCGACGCCGCACGCCCGCGGCGACCGCGCGGATCAGCCGGGTGGCAAGCCCCTGACCGCGGTAGGCCGGATCAGTGCAAACGGCGCTGATCTCGGTGAAGCCCGGTAGACGCATCCGTTCCCCGGCCATCGCGACGAGCTTGCCGTCCCGCCTGACGCCGAGGTAGGAACCCATCTCGACGGTGCGGGCGAGGAACGGACCGGGGCGGGTGCGCTCGACGAGGTCGAGCATTTCGGGCACGTCGGCTGCGCCCAGCGGCACGGCGGTGGGTTCGTCCGCGACCGCGACCGTGGCGTCGACCAGCTGCACGACGTCGTCCCGCCAGGTGATCTTCCAGCCCGCCGGAACCGGGTAGGCCCCGATCAGCACGGCTGTTCCGCCCGGTCCCACCAGCGCGGCCAGGTCGTCCCATGCCTCGGACCCGGCAACTGCGGGCAACGCGGCGAACAGGGTCACAGCGGGGTCGTAGCAGACCGCCTGCCCGTGCCGCCGGGCGAAGCCGCCGTGCGGGCCGGACAGCGCCGCCCCGGTCGGGTCGTCGAGCACGGCGGTGTCGATCACGTGCGCTCCGCCCATCAAAGATCACTCCCCCGCAGCGGCACCCTGACCAGCCATGGCCATGGTAATCACCGCAAAGGAGCACTGCCGCGGGCGGGACGGGTCAAGGGGGCTGCCGGGGTCGGTGTGTGCCGGGTCAGAACAGGAAGCGCTGCCCGGCGTGCCGGGCGATGTGGGCGGCGAGCCGGTCGCCTTCGGCCACCCGGAGGTCGTTGAACCGCACCTGCCCGCCGGGCACGTGCACGGTGAAGTCACGCCGGATGGTGGACGCGCCGCTGCTGGTGTTGAGGGTGACGCCCTCGATGTAGGCGATCTCGTGCCAGGTCACCACGTGCCGGACCCGGCCGAGTGCGCCGACTGTCACCAGGCCGCGCTCGTACACGTGGATCGCCTGGTTGCGGCGGATCAGCAGGGCCTGGCCCAGCAGGCCGAGGCTGAGCACGCCGACGGCGACCTGATAGCGCACGCCGCCGAAGCCCAGCACGTAGGTGGTGACGGCCACGATCGGGGCGATGAGCAGCTGGGCCACCGGCCGGGTGCGGTAGCGCCGCAGCTGGTTGCCGAGTCCGGCGTGGGCCGCCCGGTCCGGGACGCTCATACCGTGATTCATCGACGACCCTCCACATAAGACATACGGAGGGTACAGCAAAGTACACGTTAAGTTAAGGCGGGTCGGGCGGGCCACCTTCTCAGCCAGCGGTCGATGCGGCGCAACTGCCGCGGGGTCAGCCCGGCCTCCACCGGCGGCGCCAGCACCAGCGCCCGGTTGCCCCAGGGCTTCGTGTCGGCGGCTTGAAGCTGGTGGCGTACGTCGTCGTCGGTCCAGAGCAGCGGGCGGCCCTCGTCGAGCACCCGCTGCGCGGCGGGCAGCTTCCACCAGGTCCGCTTCCTGCTGACCAGCGGACTCGCCAGGACGGCGTCCATCGACACGAACTCGGGGCACTCCCGCACCGGCCAGGACGGCAGTCCCAGCGCCGCACCGACGTTGACGGCGTTGTGCTGCCAGGTGCTGTGCCACCAGATCTCGGCACGGCCCTGCTCGTGGACCCGGCGCAGGAAGTCCAGCACGGGCGTCGCGGCGAGGATGGGCCACACGATGTCCTCATTGCTGGCCGCGGCGGTCCGCACCCACTGGTGGCCCTGCCACACGCGGCGGTCCGGCACGTCGGTCACCGCGTTGATCACCCCGTCGATGTCCAGCAGCCAGATCGGCACACCCGTTGCCACCGGCCGTTTCCGCCGTATCAGCGCGATCACTCCCTGAACCCGTTCGACCCGTGTCGGCTCCATCATTTCGCCGTCCGGCGTGCGCGGCAAGGCCACGGCCAGCCCGGATCACGATCGGATAAATGCGTTGCGGGGCCGCGCGGGCGGCCGATAGCTTCGTCGGCACACCTCCCGGTGCGCTGGTGACGGCTACTTCATTCGACAACAAGCCTGCCGTCGCCGACCCGGTCTCGGGAGGTGCCATACACCGCGACTCCCGTCCGTGGGCGAACGCCCACCGGGCCGCGGGCCGCACGCCACCGGCGACGGCCCGAGCTACTCAGGCGACCGCGCTGCCGCGTCGCCGCCGATCTGATCCTGGTGTATGGCGCGCCGTGTCCTGACCGGCGCCGGACGGGGGACGTCTATGGCCCGTTTCAACTTCAAGCTGCGCGCGAACCGGCACGAACTCGACGACGTCGACGTGGTGCGCCGGCTCGACCCGCCGGTGCACGCCGAGCGGCTGCCGCGGCAGTGGATCGCCGAGGACCAGGTGATCCGCGAGTTCAGCACCGAGCAGGGCGCTCCGGCCTTCCCGCGCTCACCTCGCCTGGAGCTGTTCCTGCTGGCGGTGTCGCACATGGTCGGCAGCGACACCTTCTACGAGCGGGCCGATGAGCGCGCGGACCGGTTCCGCGACCTGGTGCGCACCGTCGCGGTGACGGAGGTGGACTGGTTCGCCCGGTTCGTGCCGTGGCTACGCACCGGGGCGATGCTGCGGTCGGCGTCGGTCGTCGCCGCGCTGGAGGGCGCGGCCGCGCAGGTCGAGGCCGGTATCCCGGGCTCGCGCGCGGTGGTGGACAGCGCCCTGCAGCGCGCCGACGAGCCCGGTGAGGCGGTGGCCTACTGGCTGGCCAGGCACGGGCGGCGGCTGCCCAAGCCGGTCAAGCGCGGCGTCGCCGACGCCGTACGCCGGCTGTACACGGAGCGCAGCCTGCTCAAGTACGACACGGACGCGGCCGCGGTGCGGTTCGGTGACGTCGTCGAGCTGACCCATCCGGTGGCGGTCGCACCGTGGCAGGGTGACCTGTTCCGGCACGCCGTGGACCGCCGCCACGGCCGCGACCGGCCGACGCCGGAGTCGCTGGCCATGGTGCGCGCCCGTGCGGAGCTGACCGCGCTGCCGGTGCGGCGGCGCCAGGAGGTCACCGACCCGGTCGTGCTGGGGCGGGCCGGGATGACCTGGGAGGCGCTGGCGGGGTGGCGGCAGTCCACCATGGACGCCGCGGCCTGGGAATCGGCCATCCCGAACATGGGCTACCTGGCGCTGCTGCGCAACCTGCGCAACTTCGACGCGGCCGGGATCGGTGACGGCGCGGCCGCCGCGGTGGCCGCCCGGCTGTCGGACCCGGGTGAGGTGGCGCGCTCGCGGGTGCTGCCGATGCGCTTCCTGTCGGCGTACCGCGCGGCACGCGACCCGCGCTGGGCGCACCCGCTGGAAACGGCGCTGCGGCACGCGCTGGGCAACGTGCCGGCGCTGGACGGGCGGGTGCTGGTCCTCATCGACACCTCGGGGTCGATGAGTGCCGGGTTCAGCAGGGACGGCACGCTGCGGTACTGGGACGCCGCCGCGATGTTCGGCCTGGCCCTGGCCGCGCGGGCGGCCGCGCCCACGGTGGTGTCGTTCTCCGTCGGCTCCCACGAGTTCCCGGCGGAGCCCGGCGAGCCGCTGCTGGCGGCGCTGCGCCGGTTCAGGGCCGGCTACTTCATCGACTCCGGCACCGAGACCGAGCAGGCCCTGCGTCGCCACTACGACGGCCACGACAGGGTGGTCATCCTGACCGACGAGCAGGCCGCCTTCCACGGGGCCCGCGACGTGGCCCGGTCGGTGCCGGCCCGGGTGCCGGTGTACACCTGGAACCTGGCCGGGTACCGGCTGGGCCATACGCCGGTCGCGGGTAACCGGCACACCTTCGGTGGGCTGAGCGACGCCGCCTTCGCGATGATCCCGCTGGTGGAGGCGGGCGACACCGACCGGTGGCCGTTCTAGGGCCGCGACCACGGGCAGGCCGCGCGCCGGTGCGGTCGTTGCCGACGGGTTGGGCAGGCGATAGTGTCCGCGACGCACGGCGGCCGCCCGCGCCCGGCGAAGGAGCGTTGCACGATGGCATCATCCGGGGTCGTCTTCCCCGTCAGCACCGGCACCGAGCGCAGCACGTCGGCGCTGGGACGCGCGGTGGTCGCCGACGCGTTGCGGCCGGTGGACCCGGTCGGGGCGCGCGCCGCCGAGCACGAGACGAACTGGCGCGCCGACTACCTGGTGCACTTCCGGCGGCTGGTCGAGGCCGGGCTGACCTCGGGCGACGCCGCGCGGGCCAGTGCGGCCGCGGGTCTGGCGTCGCTGCACGACCGGATGCGGGTGGTCACCGGGGACGGCGAGGTCGGCCTGCGCGAGGCGTTCGACCGGGCACCGGACGCGTCGGCCGAGCTGAGCACGGTGACCGTCGGCGGCGACGGGGACACCGACCGCGAGCTGTCGCTGCCGTACCGGGGCGAGCGGTTGCGCGGCGACGCGCTGTTCCGGCAGCTCGACGCGTGGGTGGGCGCCGGGGTCGTGGAGCCGTCCTGCGCTGAGGCGGTGCGCGCGGTGGCGGCGAACCCGGACTGGCTGGACCTGTCCGACGTACGGGTGGTGGCGCTGGGCGCGGGCGCGGAGATGGGCCCGACGCACTCGCTGCTGCGCTGGGGCGGCGAGGTCGTCGCCGTCGACCTGCCACGGCCGCAGCTGTGGCGCGACCTGCTGGAGACCGCCCGGCGCTACGGCGGCCGGCTGCGCGTCCCGGTGGCCGCCGCGCGCCGCGACCATGCCGACCTGGCCGAGGTCGCCGGGGCGGACCTGCTGCACCAGCTGCCCGCGGTCGCGGACTGGCTGCTCGGCGTCGACGGCAGGCTGGTGGTCGGCAACTACGTCTACGCCGACGGGGCGACCAACGTGCGGGTCTGTGCCGCGGTGGACGCGCTGACCGAGCATCTGCGCGGGCGGCGCCCGGACACGGCGATGGCGTTCCTGGCCACGCCTACGGACGTGTTCGCCGCCCCGGGCGAGGCGGTCGCGCAGGCCGACGAGAAGTACCGGCAGCCGTCGGCGCTGCGTACGCTGCGCGGGCCGGTGCGGATGCTGTCGGCGGGGCGGCTGCTGCGGCGCAACTACCCGCCCGCGGCCGATCCGGGTGTCTGCGACAGTCTCGTGGCGCAGCAGGGACCGAACTACGCCCTGGCCAAGCGGTTGCAGCGGTGGCGGGCGGCGGTGGCCCGGCACGAGGGCGCGACGGTGAGTTTCAAGGTCGCGCCGCCGACGCGGACCCGTTCGGTGGTGAAGAACCGGGTGCTGGCGGCGGCGTACGCGGGGGCGCCGGCGTTCGGCGTGGAGGTGTTCGAGCCTGCCACGTCGAACACGCTGATGGCCGCGCTGCTGGTGCACGACCTGCGTAATCGGCCGCCGGTGCGTGAGCACGTGTGGCAGGAGGAGGCGCAGGGGGCGGCGCACGGCGGGCTGTGGCGGATGCCGTACGCCCCGCGCAGTGCTCTTGGTCTGGCGGCGCTGCTGGGCCTGGGCGGCGCGCGCAACTGAGCACGGCGCGGCCCCACCGGCGGATCTCCGTCGGCGGGGCCGCCGCGCCGGTCAGGCCAGCGTCTTGAGGTAGGCGTCCAGGGCTCGGTAGGACTCGTTGGCGCCGCCCTCCATGCCGGAGGCGACCATGCCGTCGCGGTCCTCCTTGCTGGCGAACGTCGACGTGCCGGTCAGCGTGGTCTTGCCGTCCTTGTGCTCGAAGACGAGCCGCTCGACCGAGATGTGGCCAGGCAGGCCCTCCCACTCGAAGGTCTGCACGATCAGCTCCATCGGCACGATCTCGCGGACCTCGCCGCGGAAGGCCCACTGCTCGCCGTTGTCGCCGTGCTCGACGATGCGCCACTTGCCGCCGGGCCGGAAGTCGAGGTCGACGTCGGCCTGGTGGCCGCGCGCCCACCACTTGCTCAGGTGCTCGGCCTTGGTGTGCGCCTCCCAGACCAGCGCCAGCGGCGCGTCGAAGCTGCGCGTCATCACGATCTCCAGGTCGCCCTGCAGTTTGACGTCCAGGCTCTTGGTCTCGCCCATCTCACTTCTCCTCTGCTGTGGGACCCGGTTGCAGGGTCCGCAGGTAGTCGTCCAGCCGGTCGTAGCGCTCATCCCAGAAGCGGCGGTACTGGTCCGTCCAGGCCGAGATGTCGCGCAGCGGGGCCGCCTCCAGCCGGCAGGGCCGCCATTGCGCGTCCCGGCCGCGTGTGATCAGGCCCGCCTGCTCCAGCACCTTCAGGTGCTTGGAGACGGCCTGGAGGCTGATCGGAAACGGCTCGGCGAGCTGGTTCACGGTGGCGTCGCCGTCGGCCAGCCGGGTGAGGATCGCCCGTCGGGTCGGGTCGGCCAGCGCCGCGAAGACCAGGCTCAGTCGGTCCATGTCCGCCTCTCTATTCAACCCTCTGGTTAATCAACCGACAAGTTGAGTATGCACCTCACGACCCTGGCATGCAACCCATACCCGCAAGCCCTAAGGTCTCTGCCCATGACCGACACCGACACCGACGACGACTACCCGGGCTGGGACGCCATCGACGCCGCGCTCGCCGCGCTCTACCCCGGCGTCGCGCCGCAGCACTACGGCACGCTGATCAAATGGCGGCTGGGCGGCCCCGACCCGCTCGACGGCATGAGCTTCTACCGCCGCGACGACCACTGGCACCTGGTCAGCTACGGCATGTCGGAGCTGTACCGCAAGGAGTCCGACGTCGCGGAGGTGTCGGGCTGGGGATACGAGTTCACCTTCCGGGTCGCCCGGCAGGCCGGGGAGGACCAGCCGCCGCTGTGGGCAGCGAACTTCCTGCAGGCCCTGGCCCGGTACGTGTTCGGCTCCGGCAACAACTTCGGGCCCGGACAACATCTCGACCTCAACGGGCCCGTGTGCGCCGAGCGGCCGGACACCGCCATCCGGGCCGCGGCCTTCACCGACGACCCCGAACTCGGCGTCATCGACACCCCGCACGGGCAGGTGCGGTTCCTGCAGATCGTCGGCCTGACCCTGGAGGAGTACGCGGTCATCGTGCAGTGGGACGCCGAGCGCCTGCTGGACACGCTGCGAACCCGGCTGCCACTGCTGGTCACCGATCTCGACCGCGCCGACCTCACCGGCGACGCCGAGGTCGCGGCGGCGATCGCGCACGGAGTGCGCCACGACGGCTCCTCCACCGGCGCGCTGTTCGTGGCGGAGGCGAGCTGGCAGCAGCAGGACGGCGGCACCACGCTGACGGTCGGGGCGAACGCCGCCGCGCGGATCGGGCGGGTGCTCGCTTCACGGCTCCCCTTCGGCCGCGACCTGTACCTGGCCGCCGCCGAGAGCCAGGTGCGTGTCCAGCCCGGCACCCGGGTCGAGGTCCGCGCCGAGGCCGACGACCTGCTGGAGCTGCGGCTGACACCCGAGGCGCTGGCGGAGCTGACCGGCCTGCTGCGGCCGGTGGCGGGCACGCACCGCCTCGGCACGGTGCCGGAACTGACCCTCCAGATCGTCCGGTCCCAGATCCGCGACCAGAGCGGCGAGGTCGTCGCCGAGATCGGCTGAGCGGCCGCACCGCTTTCGCCTGATCAGCCCGGCCGTCGCTTACCGTGTACGCCGGGACGCGTGCCGCCCCGGCGGGCGGGCACCGCCTGGGCGCGGTACGCCGGGTGCTCGCGCCGGGCGGGGTCTACCTGTCGTCCGGCGGCGCGGGCGGCCGCCTCTCCCCCGTCATCGAACGCACCCTTCCCCTGTCCGAAACCCCCGACGTGCTGCGCGCCCTGGAAACCGACCACGCCCGCGCCAAGATCGTGCTCGTCGTCCCGGAGCACTGACCGGTCGGCGCTTGCTCGAAAGTGCACGAACGCCCCCGCGAGTGTGGTCGCGGGGGCGTTCGTGGGGTGGGGTTACGGCATCGAGACGAGGTGGTTGTGGACGGTGTTGGCGAAGTTGTAGCCGTTCGAGGCGTCCCAGTTGATGGACCAGGTCATCGCGCCACGGATGGTGGGCCAGCGGGTCGGGGGCACGAAGCTGCCGCAGTTGGTGCCGGCGGCCAGGCAGTTCAGCGCGTTGTTGACCACGGACGGGCTGACGTAGCCGCCGCCCGCGGCCTGGGTGGTGGCGGGCAGGCCGAGCGCGATCTGGTCGGGCCGCAGCGCCGACTGCAGCTGGATGCAGGCCAGCGCGGTGAGGAAGTTGACCGTGGCCTGCGAGTACGCGAACTGCTGGTCACAGCCGAGCATGCTGCCCGAGTTGTAGAACTGGGTGTGCACGATGGTCAGGATGTCGCGGATGTTGAGCGCGAGCGAGAAGTAGCCCGCCCCCGTCGACTGCATGTCGATCGTCTGCGGCGCCATCGTGATGATCAGGCCCGAGCCGACGCGGGAGCGCAGGTTGCGCAGCGCCTGCTCCATGTAGGTGGCGTTGAGGCCGTTCTCGAGGTCGATGTCGACGCCGTTGAACCCGTAGTCGGTGATCAGCGTGTAGAGGCTGTTGGCGAAGTTGGTCGCCGCCGCCGAGCTGCTGACCGACACCGAGCCGAGCTCGCCGCCGACGGACAGGATGACCTTCTGGTTGCGGCCCTTGAGGGTGGCGACGTCGGTGCGGAACTGGGCGTTGGTGTAGCCGCCCAGCGCCGAGGACAGCCCCGAGTCGACGTTGAAGGTGACCGCGCCAGGGGTGCCGGACACGGCGTCGGCGAAGGCGACCGCGACGATGTCGTAGGTGGTCGGCACCGACGACAGCCGCAGCGGGGTGGCCCCGTTGACGAAGTTCTGCCAGTAGCCGGTGAGCAGGTGCTTGGGCAGGGTGCCGGTGGTGCAGCCGGTGGTGGTGCCGGACGCGGACGCCGACGCCGAGGACTCGCCGGAGGCGTTGTAGGCGCGCACGGTGTAGGTGTGGCTGGAGCAGGTGGCCAGGCCGCCGATGGTGGTGCTGGTGCCGGTGACGGTGGCGCGTACGGTGCTGCCCTCGTACACCCGGTAGCCGGTGACGGTGCCCGACGAGGCGCTCCAGGACACGTTCAGCGACGTGTTGGTCGCACCGCCGACGGTGACGTTGCCGGGGGTGCCCGGCACGCCGGTGCCGCAGCCGGTGGTGGTGACGGTGACGGTGCCCGAGCGCGGTGACTCACCCGCGCTGTTGTACGCCGCGACCGCGTAGGTGTGCGCGCTGCACGCGGCCAGTCCGCTGATCGTGGTCGAGGTGCCGGTGACGGTGGCGCGTACGGTGCTGCCCTCGTACACCCGGTAGCCGGTGACCGTGCCCGACGACGCGCCCCAGTTCAGCGCGACGGAGGTGTTGGTGATCGAGCCCGCGGTCGGGGTGCCGGGCGTGCCGGGCACCGTCGGGTTGTTGCCGCCCTGGCCCTGCAGGGAGACGTCGTCGGCGAAGTAGGTGCCGGTGCCGTACCAGCCGTGCAGGTAGACCTGGATCGAGCTGCTGGCGGCGGTGAAGGTCAGGGTGAGCTGGGTCCAGTTGGTCGCGTTCGGGGTCCAGGTGGACGCGCCGCCGTTGACGCCGAGGTAGACGTAGCTGCCCCGGACCCAGGCCGACAGCGTGTACTGGGTGCCGGAGACGACCGACACGGTCTGGCTGCACTTGGCGTTGTCGGCCGCGCTGGCCGCGCCCTGCATCGCCTTGGTGCCGGTGCGCACCGGGGTGGACACGACGCTGCCGAGGTTGCCGGTGCAGGTCCACGGCGACAGGGAGCCGGTTTCGAGGCCGCCGTTGACGAGCACTTCGGCGGCGGAGGCGGGAGCGGGCAGCGCCGCCACCGCGAAGGTGGTGACCAGCGCGGCGGCCAGGGCTGCCGCTGCTGTTCGCAGTCTGTTCATCGAAGCTCCGATCTCAGGACACGGGGAGCCGTTCTCCTGGGATCGTCGCGGGTCGATAATTAACAGTCAATAAGCCTTACTATTAATTCCCACCAATTGAGACGGTACACAGGCGACAGGCCCGCTCGCCGGAAGCGAACGGGCCTGTGCTGCTGTTTCGTGACTACTCGGCGTCCGCGCCGACGCGCTCGGGCAGCGGCACCCGCTGCGCCGGGACAGCGATCTCGCCGTCGCGGCGGCCGTTGGCGTACTCGGCCAGCTCGGGGTCGCCCTCGTGGTGTCGCTGTCCCGCCTCGGCCTCGGCCTGCTCGGCGTCGGCCTCGACCTCGGCCTGCAGCTCCTCCGACAGCGCTTCCGCCTGCTGCGCCACCTCGACCAGCTCCGCCTGCACCTCGGGCATGTCGAACGCCTCGCGCTCCCCCGCCTCGGCGGCCGAGTGGCGGGGGTTCGGGCGCATCTGGACGCGCGGATACTCGCCGGTCTCCACACCGCCGACCGCAGCGGCCATGACGGCCGCGGCGGCCAGGTTGGCGACCCGCTCGGCCTCACGCTGCACGCGGGCCCGCACCGCCACCGCGTGACGCTCGGCGGACTCGGCCGCCCGGCGGGCCTCCTCCAGCCTGTGCAACTCGTGGCCGAGCTCCTGGGTGGTCTCGCTCAGGCGCTGCTGGAGCTGGGCCACGTCGCGCTCGGCGGTCGCGCCGTCCTGGCGCGACTGGACCAGACGCTGCTGGGCGATGTCCAGCTCGGCCTGCAACTGGGCCAGCGCCTGGCGCCGGGCCCGGATCTCCTGCTGCACGACGGTGAGCTGCTGCTGGTGGGCGGCGTTCTGGTCGTCGGCGCGGCGGCGCAGGTCGGTCGCGTGCTGCTGGGCCTCGGCGTGCAGCGCGGCGTTCTTCTGGTTCACCGCGGTGCGCTGACCGGCCAGCTCACGCTCGGCGGCGGCGCGCATCTCGACGAGCTCGCGCTCGACGTTGGCCTTCCACTGCGAGACCTCCTGCTGGGTCTGCGCACGACCGGCCTCGACCTCCTGCTGCACCCGCACCCGGGCGGCCTCGACCAGGGCGTCGGCCTCGGCGCGCGCGTGCTCGGCCTGCTGGGCGTTCTGGTCGTGCACGCGCTTGAGCTCCTGCTCGGCGCGCTCCAGGGCGGCCTCGCTCTCGGTGCGCAGCTGGTCGGCCCGCTCACGGGCCTCGGCGAGGATCTTCTCCGCCTCGTCCTTGTGGTGGGCCATCTGCTGGGCCGTGGTGGTGGTGATCGCCTCGGCCTGCTTCTCGGCCAGCTCCAGGATCTGGTCGACCATCGGGCCCAGGTGGCGGAAGGAGGCCCGCTCGACCTGCGCCGGGCGCTGGCGCAGCTCGGCCAGCTCGGACAGGTCGGTGTGCTGGCGCTTGAGCCGCTCGGTGAGGTCGCGGACCTGCCCGAGCGCCCGCTCGCGCTCGGCCGACAGCGACGACACCTCGGCGTTGATGCGCGCGATGTACTGCTCGACCTGCCGCTTGTCGTAACCGCGCAGCGTGACCTCGAAGTCGGGCCGTGCCGCCAGGTCGTCGCGCAGTACGTCCTCACTCTGAGACATACGTCTTCCTTCCACAGATCACGAACGCGTCGGCCGGCGGGAGCCGCGCCGCGGGGGATGCGGCGCGGTCGGCGTACCCGCCTGCGCATCCGCAGACGGTACCGGCGTCCCTATGTTCGCCGTCACCCCGCCCCTTCACCAGTCCACCGACCGTTCACGTTTGTGTCGGATCAGGGCCCGGCGGACACGCTGGCACCATCTCTGAGCCAAGATGACTTGCCTATGGCACCATCGTGGTGCCATAGTGATGCCATGGAACTGACGCCGTACGTGGAGAAGCTTCGCGCCGAACTGGCCGTCGCCGCCGAGACCGGCGGGGAGGAGGCACGGGCCCTGGCCGAGCGCCTCGCCGTGCCGCTGGAGTCGGCGATCCGGCTGACGCTGCTCGAAGCGATCTCGGCAGCCGCCGACGAGATCACCCGGGAACTCGCCCCCGGCTCGGTCGAGGTGCGCCTGCGCGGACTCAACCCCGCGTTCGTGGTGAACACCCGCCAGAGCCCGCCCGACGAGTACGCCCCCGCCCCCACCGCCGCCGCCCCGGCCTGGGACGAGGCCGCCGCCGGGGAGAAGGGCGCGACCTCGCGGATCAACCTGCGCCTGCCCGACGAGCTCAAAGCGCGCATCGACGAGGCCGCCGCCCGCGAGCGGCTGTCGGCCAACACCTGGCTGGTCCGGGCCGCCGCCGCCGCACTGGACGCGGCCGCCGCCCCGCGCCCCGCCGCCCGGCCCGGCGGCACCGACCTCGGGCAGCGCTACACCGGCTGGGCCCGCTGACCCGCCCACCGGCCACTACCAAGACCTGCGAGGAAACCGCCATGCCCACATTCGACACACCCGAGCCCATCGCCGTATCGCTGAGCGTCGTCGCGGCCGACGTCCGGATCGTCGCCGCCGACCGCACCGACACCGTGGTCGAGGTCCGCGCCGCCAACAACAGCACCAGGTCCGCCCGGCTGGTCGAGCAGACCCGCGTCGAGTACGCCGACGGCCGCCTGCTGGTCAAGACGCCCAAGCACCTCGGCACCCTGTTCGGCCGCACCGGCTCCATCGACGTCGAGATCCACCTGCCCGCCGGGTCCACCCTCGACGGCGACACCGGACTGGGCGACCTGCACGCCGACGGGCGGCTGGGCGACTGCCGGTTCAGCTCCGGCTACGGCCGGCTGCACTTCGCCCAGACCGCGAACCTGCGCGCCAGCACCGGCGCCGGCGAGATCAGCGCCGAGCAGGTGCTCGGCGACGCCGAACTGTCCACCGGGGCCGGCCGCACCCGGGTCGGGCACATCGCGGGCAACGCCGTCATCAAGAGCTCGACCGGCGGCTGCGAGGTCGGCACGATCACCGGCACCGGCCGCATCAACGGCGCGGACGGCCCCATCGTCGTCGGCCGGGCCGCAGCCGAGCTGACCGCGAAGACCGCCAACGGCGACGTCCGGGTCGACCGGGCCGAGGCCGGGCTCACCGCCAAGACCGCGTTCGGCGACATCCGCGTCGGCGCGGCCGTACGCGGCACGCACGTGCTGGAGACCTCCGCCGGGCGCATCGACGTCGGCATCCCCGAGGGCACCGCCGCCTGGCTGGACCTGCGCTCCACCAGCACGGTGCGCAACTCCCTGGACACCGTCCCCGGACCCGAGGAGGCCGACGAGCGCGTCGAGGTGCGCGCCCGGACCTCGTGGGGCGACATCACCATCCACCGCGCCTGAAAGGACATCCCCATGCCCACCCCCAGCAACGCCATCGAGGTCACCGGCCTGCGCAAGGCGTACGGCGACAAGACCGTCCTGGACGGCATCGACCTGCACGTGCCCGCCGGCACCATCTTCTCCCTGCTCGGCCCGAACGGCGCGGGCAAGACCACCGCCGTGAACATCATGTCCACCCTGCTGCGCCCCGACGCGGGCCGGATCCGCATCGCGGGCCACGACCCGGCCACCCACGCCGACGACGTCCGCGCCGCGATCGGCCTGACCGGCCAGTTCTCCGCCGTCGACAACTTCCTCACCGGCGGCGAGAACATGGCCCTGATGGCCGACCTGAACCACCTCGACCGCCGTGAAGGCCGCCGCCGCGTCGCCGACCTCCTGGAACGCTTCGACCTCACCGAGGCCGCCGGCAAGCACGCCACGACCTACTCCGGCGGCATGCGGCGACGCCTCGACCTGGCGATGACCCTGGTCGGCAACCCGCGCGTGGTGTTCCTCGACGAGCCGACCACCGGCCTGGACCCGCGCAGCCGCCGCACCATGTGGGACAGCATCCGCACCCTGGTCGCCGACGGCGTCACCATCTTCCTCACCACCCAGTATCTGGAAGAGGCCGACCAGCTCGCCGACCGGGTCGCGCTGCTCGACCACGGCCGCATCATCGCCGAGGGCACCCCCGCCGAACTCAAGCGCCTCATCCCGGGCGGCCACATCCGGCTGCGCTTCGCCGGGCTCGCCGAACTGGAGTCCGCCTCCCGCGTGTTCGGCGCGTCGACCCGTGACGACGACGCGCTCACCCTGCAGGTGCCCAGCGACGGCGGCGTCCGCTCGCTGCGCGAGGTCCTCGACCGGCTCGACGGCGCGGCCGTCGAGATCGCCGAGCTGACCGTGCACACCCCCGACCTCGACGACGTCTTCCTCACCCTGACCGGCCGCCCCGACACCGCCATCCTCGAAGGAGCGAACAACCGATGAGCACCAACGCGTACGCGCTGCGCGACTCGACCACCATGCTGCGCCGCTACCTGCTGCGGGCCCGCCGCTACCCGCTGATCGGCTTCCTCATCGGCATCCCGGTGATCATGCTGCTGCTGTTCGTGTACGTCTTCGGCGGCACGCTGGGCGACGGCATCGCCGCGGGCGGCGGCCGGGCCGCGTACGCCAACTACGTCACCCCCGGCATCCTGCTGCTGGCCATCGCCAGCGCGCCGCAGCTCACCTCGATCGGCGTCGCACAGGACATGGCCGAGGGCATCATCGCCCGGTTCCGCACCATGGCCATCTTCCGGCCCGCGGTGCTGACCGGCCACGTGCTGGGCAACCTCGTCCAGCTGGTCGTCGCGCTGGCCGTCGTCATCGGCGTCGCCGTGCTCGTCGGCTTCCGCCCGAACGCGACCCCGGTCGAGTGGCTGGCCGCGGCGGGCCTGCTGACCCTGGTCTCGTTCGCCGTCACCTGGTTCGGCGTGGCCTGCGGGCTGACCGCCCGTACCGTCGAGTCGGCCAGCAACCTGCCGATGCCGCTGATCCTGCTGCCGTTCCTGGGCAGCGGATTCGTCCCCACCGACTCCATGCCCGGGGCCGTCAGCTGGGCCGCCGAGTACCAGCCGTTCACCCCCGTCATGGAGACCCTGCGCGGCCTGCTGCTGGGCACCGGCATCGGCGACAGCGCCTGGCTGGCCGTCGCCTGGAGCGCCGCCATCACCGTCTTCTGCTACCTCTGGGCCAAGCGCCGCTTCAACCGCGACGGCGTCGCCTGATCCGTACCGCCGACCCAACCATGATCGTCCGATTTGCCAGGCACATGTCCGAATCATGGACGGGCTTTCGCCCACCTGCCTGGCAAGTCGGACGATCAACGCCGTCGTGGTCGACGCGCGGAACGCCCCGGCGCGCAGACGCGCGCACGCTGGCCGTGCCGCCGCCCAGCGGAACGCAAGCTCTCGCGGCGCTCGGAGCCGGGGAGCGCGGTAGGCCGGACGCGCCAGGGCAGCGGAGGTAGCGCGGTGACCAGGGCCGAGTCGGGCGGCCGGACCGCATGCGGTGCCGCGCAGGTGGTCGCGGTGATCAGAGCCGACTCGGGCGGCGGGAACGGATGCGCTGGAGCCGCGCTAGCCTGCCGGGATGAGCGATGCCGTCGCCGCAACACCTGAGCGCCGCGGATCGGCCGCCCTGGCGGCCCTGATCGGCGGGCTCGCGGGTGTGGCGGTGACCGCGTCCTGGGGTGCCTGGGCGATGGCGGGCGGGGCGGTCGCGGGCGCGCTGCTGCTCGGGCTCGTCGACGCGCTGGCCCGCGCCCGGCAGCGGCCGGGTGAGATCCCGGCGCTGTGGTCGCGCATCGTCATGAGCGCCGCGCTGGCCGCACCCTGCGGCTGGGCACTGGCCGCGCTGGGTGCGAACGCGCTGCTCGTCGGCGTCATCGCGGGTGGTGTCGCGGGGCTGCTAGGTGTCAGGCCGCACAAGGTGGTGCTCGGGCCGCTGGTCGGGGCGGCGCTCGGCTGGGCGATGGCGGGCGTGCCCGGTGCGATCGTCGCGGCGGTGACCGTCGCGGTCTTCCGGGTCCTGTCGGCGCTGCTGTTCCGCGAGCCGCAGGTCAGCCTGCTGGCCGAGCGGGTCGACGCGGCGCGGCTGCCGTTCGTGGTGCCACTGGCGGCCCGTACCCGCTATGTCGGCACCGGCTACGTCGCCGACCTCGCGGAGCGGATCGGCGGGCAGCACCGGCCCGACCATCCCGACATCGGCATCGTGGCGTCGCTGGACGAGCTGACCGGGCCCGGTTTCGACCCGGCGGGCACGGTCCCGCTGGTGCGCGAGTTCTACGAGCACACCACGCGGTTCACGCTGGACATCGAGCCGCGCTGGCGGGTCTGGGTCCGGCCCGGCTACCTGCTCTACCGCCACCTGCTGGCCCGGCCGCTGGGACAGGCGAACGTGCCGATGAACCAGCGCGAGACCCAGCGCGGCGTACGCAGCCGCATCGACACGGTCAGCGTCGACGGCGAGGTGACGGTCCGCGGCTGGATCCGCTCGTACGCCGACACCGACGAGCCGATCTACGTGGGCGTCTACACCACCTACCGGCACGAAGGGCGCGGCTACGTCAGCGTCGGCTTCCCGCTGCCGCAGGCGAGCTTCACCGCCACCCTGGAACCCCGTTCCCGGCCGGACGGCGGGCTGGCCCTGTCCAGCCGTAGCACGCTGGACCAGCCCGGCCACTACCTGAGTTTTGTCGACCCGGACGACGGGCGGCTGACCGCGGCCGCGGTGCACGGCTTCGCCGAGGACCTGGATGTATACGTACAGGATGGGCATCTGCGGGCGGAGCACGCATTCCGGGTGTTCGGCCTCCCGTTCCTGATCCTGCACTACCGCATCCACCGCAAACCCGCACCCTGACGGCAACCGATCCCCACTGCCGCAACCCCAGCCCGGCCCACCGACGACAAACCTCCCCAAATCGACGGCCCCACCCTGCAGTCCACGTTGAAGATCTGTTTTTGTGGACGCCAGGTGCCCCCATAGGGGCATCCAGCGTCCCCAAAAACAGATCTTGCGCATTGCCCGGACGGCAGCGACGGAGCATATTGGATAAAGCGGACACGAGGAGCGTGAGTCAGGTGTAGGGCGCGGGCGGTCCGACCGGTCCGTGGCCGGGTGGTCACTGCTCGTAGCCTTACCTTGCCCGTACACGCAGCGTGCGTGGATCGGATCAAGGCCTGCCTAGGATCGGGGCATGGCGGAACGTGAGAAGGTCGCGCACCTGCTGCGGAGGGCAACGTTCGGGCCCACCGCCGACGAGGTGGACCAAGCCGAACGGGCCGGATACCAGGCGACTGTCGAGCAACTGCTCACACCGGTCGGCGTCGACCGGGGCGCGGCCCGCACCGCGGCCCCGAAGTTCGGCGCCGACCCCTACACCGACCTGCCCAAGAAGCCGACCCGCGAGCAGCGGCAGAAGGCTCAGCAGGCGCGCAAGGAGCAGGTGCAGCAGCTCACGCACTGGTGGGTGGACCGCATGGTCGCCGCTGATCACCAGTTCACCGAGAAGCTGGTCTTCTTCTGGCACGGCCACTGGGCGACCAGCGTGCAGAAGGTCAAGTCGGCCGCGCTGATGGCGGCCCAGCAGGACACCTTCCGGCGCGACGGCCGGGGTGACTTCGGGGTGCTGGTGCGGGCGATGCTGCGCGACGGCGCGCTGATCCACTGGCTGGACGGGCAGCGCAACACCCGTAAGGCCCCGAACGAGAACCTGGCCCGCGAGCTGATGGAGCTGTTCACGCTCGGCATCGGCGCGTACACCGAAGCCGATGTGAAGGGCGCGGCCCGCGCGCTGACCGGCTGGACCGTGGACCGGGTCGACGGCACTGCCACGTTTCAGCAGGCCCGGCATGACAACGGCGCGAAGACCGTGCTCGGGCGCACCGGCCCGCTGGACGCAGACTCGCTCGCCGAGGTGATCCTGGCGCAGCCCGCCGCGAAGACGTTCCTGCCGGAGCGGCTGTGGTTCCGGTTCGCCTCCGGCGAGCCGATGCCGAAGGAGGCACGCGACCGGCTGTCGGCGGCCTTCGCCGGGCACGACGTGACCGCGCTGGTCCGGGCGATGCTGCTGGACGACCAGTTCGCGACCACCGGCGGGCAGCTGGTCAAGCAGCCGGTGGAGTGGCTGGTCGGCGCGGTGCGCCAGCTCGGCGCGGCGGGCAGCGCTGACGACAAGCAGCGCAAGCAGCTCTACCAGGGCCTGACCCGGCTCGACCAGGTGCCGTTCAAGCCGCCGAGCGTCGGCGGCTGGCCATCGGGCACAGCCTGGCTCAACACGTTCGCGACGCAGACGCGGGTGCAGCTGGCGCAGGCCCTGTCGGCCGCGGCGAGCCCGGCGTTCCTGGAGCGGCTGTCGGCCGCCCCGGTCAAGGGCCGCCCGGAGGCGCTGGCCCGGCTGCTGGTCGTGGACGCGTGGACGGACCGGACCCGGGCGGTGCTGGACGCCGCGGCCAAGGACGCCAAGAAGCTGACCGTGCTGGGGCTGATCAGCCCCGAGTACGCGGTGCACTGAGAAGGAGGACGCGCGATGGACACCACGACCCGGCGGAAGTTCCTGATCGCCAGCGGCGTCGTCGGCGGCGCGGCCCTGGCCGCGGGCGCGACGACGCTGGCCCTGACCGACATCCTCGACACCGCGGGCGACCGCCCCGAGGGTGCGAAGACCCTCGTCGTCATCACGCTGTACGGCGGCAACGACGGCCTGAACACCGTCATCCCGTACGCCGACACCGCCTACCAGGACGCCCGCCCCGAGCTGGCCTACGACGGCGGCGAGGTGCTCAAGCTCGACGACGCCACCGGCCTGAACCCGGCACTGAAGGGCCTGCACGAGCTGTTCGGCAACAAGAAGCTCGCCGTCGTACGCGGCGTCGGCTACCCCAAGCCCGACCGCAGCCACTTCCGCTCGATGGACATCTGGCAGACCGCCAACCCGGACCGGCCCGGCAACACGGGCTGGATCGGCCGCTGGCTCGACGGCGTGGGCGGCGACCCGCGGCTGGCCGTGTCGTTCGAGAAGGTGCTCCCGCCGCTGCTGGCAGGGCAGAAGAGCGCCGGTGCGGTGATCGGCGCGGCGGACGTGAAGCTGCCCAAGGCGGTCACCGCCGAGGCCCTGGCCGGATTCGCCGCGCCGTCGGCCGGGGAACCGCCGCTGCAGGCGCGCGCCGCGGCCTGCTTCGGTGACCTGGCCCGGGTGCGCGAGATGTCGCAGCAGGTCAAGGACGCCGACACCGACGCCGACGACGGTGACGACGAGAAGGTCCCGGCGACCGGCACCGGCGGCCTCGCCGGGCTGCAGGCGCAGCTGGACCTGGTCGCACAGTGCATCGAGGCCGGGGTGGCGACGCGGACGTTCTCGGTGTCGCTGGGCGGCTTCGACACCCACGCCGACGAGCGCAACCTGCAGGAGCAGCTGCTGTCCTACCTGGACAAGGGCGTGACCGCGTTCTACAAGCGGATCACGGCCCATCCGGCGGGCAAGGACGTGGTGGTGCTGGTCTACTCCGAGTTCGGGCGGCGGGTGAAGGCCAACGCCTCCGACGGCACCGACCACGGCACCGCGTCCAACGTGTTCGTGCTGGGCGAGTCGATCCCCGGTGGACTGTACGGCGAGCAGCCCAGCCTCACCGACCTAGACGACGGGGACCTGAAGTTCACCGTCGACTTCCGCGACGTGTACGCCAGCGCCCTGGACCGGGTCCTGCAGGCCGACCCGGGCGCGGCGCTGGACGGCTGGAAGGGCCGCCTGTCCTGGTGGTGACCGGCGGACGGGAAGCGGGGATGGTGCGCACGGCGGCGATGGCTTAGCTTCATCCGCATGTATCGAAAGATCGCCGCCGTTCTCGCCGCGGTGGCCCTGGCCGTGCTGCTGCCCTCCCCCGCGCAGGCGCACGGCCAGCTGGCCTTCTCCGACCCCGTCGACCGCAGCACGCTGACCGAGCCCCGCGAGAGCGTGCGGCTGGTGTTCACCGAGAAGGCCAACACGGCCGCGTACTTCACGGTGAAGGCCCCCGACGGCACCCGCGTGGACCACGGCTGGTCCGGCGGGGAGCCCAAGCCCCTGGCCAGCCCGGTGCAGGAGCTGACGCTGCGCGACGGCAACTGGGAGCCGCAGCTGTACAAGATCGGCTTCCCCACGGTCATCCCGGTGTCGCACTGGCCGCAGACCGGCGTCTACACCATCACCTACCAGTCGGTGGCCTCCGACGGCGACAAGGTCAGCGGCGAGGTCCGCTTCGACTACCAGGGGAAGATCACTGCTGCGCCCGCCGGGTGGCAGCCGCCGACCAACCAGCCCGACCCGATACTGCTCGGCCAGACCACCGCACCGCAGCAGCCCGCCGGCTCGGGCGGCGCGACCTCCGGAGCCGTCGCCGGCCCGGCCGCACCGGACTCGCCGACCTGGCCTTACTGGGCGCTCGCCGGGCTGGTGGCGGCGGTGGTCCTCGGCGGCGTACTGGTGCACCGGCGCGGCGCCCCGCGGCGGCGCTGACCGGTCGCGGGCACCGCATCAGGCGACTGAGCGCAGCCCGCGTCGCACGCGTTGTGCGACGCGGGCCGTCCGGCATCCGTGAATCTCGTTCGCAGGCGCACCCGCGGGGGCGCGGCGAAGGGGGAACGAAGATGACCCGGATCGTCGAGAAGATGCAGGGTTCGGCCGGCGAACGCCGCCTGCAGCAGGCACACGGCACGGCCGCGCGGGCGCAGCGCTTCTACGACCAGCAGCAGCTGGACCACCTCAACGAGCGCATGGCCGCGTTCGTACGGCGGCAGGAGATGATGTTCGTCGCGACCTCCGACGCCGCCGGGGAGTGCGACAACACGTTCCGGGCCGGGCCCGCGGGGTTCGTGCACGTACTCGACGCCACTCACCTGACCTGGCCGGAGTATCGCGGCAACGGGGTGATGGCGAGTCTGGGCAACATCACCGAGAACGGCCACGTGGGGCTGCTGTTCGTCGATTTCGTCGACGACGCGATCGGGCTGCACGTCAACGGGCGCGCCCGCGTGGTGGAGGACGACCTGGCCCGCGCGGCGTACCCGGATCTGCCGGTCGACCCGGTTCCCGGGCGGCGGGCCGAGCGCTGGGTGCTGGTCGAGGTGCAGGAGGCCTACATCCACTGTGCCAAGCACATCCCCCGGATGGCGAAGGCACCGCGCAAGCGCGAGTGGGGCACCGACGACGTGCGGCGCAAGGGCGGCGACTTCTTCGGCGCGGCCGCCGACACCGCCGCCCGCGCGGCCCTGCCCGCCGACGCCGTACAGCCTCCGCTGCTGCGGCGCTGGCTGCGGCGGCTGTCCCCGCGCCGCCGGGTCACCCCGGTGGCGTGACCAGGCCCAGCTCGTACGCGGTGATGACGAGCTGGACGCGGTCCCGGGCGGCCAGCTTGGTGAGCAGCCGTGCGACATGCGACTTCGCGGTGGCCGGGGAGATGAACAGCTCCTGGGCGATCTCACCGTTGGACAGCCCGCGCCCGATCAGGGTCAGCACCTCCCGTTCCCGGTCGGTGATCGGAGGATCGGGGCGTGGCGTACGCGCCGTGACCGGCCCGGCGGCGAAGTCGGCGATCAGGCGGCGGGTGACGCTCGGCGCGATCAGCGCGTCCCCGGCCGCGACGACCCGGATCGCGGCCAGGATGTCGTCCAGTGCCATGTCCTTGACCAGGAATCCGCTGGCCCCGGCCCGCAGCGCGCCGTAGACGTGCGCGTCCTCGTCGAACGTGGTCAGCATGAGCACCCGGGCCGGGCCGCCCGCGCCGGTGATCTGCCGGGTCGCCTCGATACCGTCCATGCCCGGCATCCGGATGTCCATGACGACGACGTCGGGCCGCACGTCGGCGGTCAGCCGGACCGCGTCGGCTCCGGTGCCCGCCTCCGCGACCACGGCCAGGTCGGGCGTCTCGTTGATCAGCACCCGTAGCCCGGACCTGACCAGCGGCTGGTCGTCGGCGAGCAGCACCCGCACCGTCATCACGCGGCCACCGTCGCGGCCACGTGCTCGGGCACGGGCAGGCGTGCGCTGACCAGCCAGCCGCCCTCGGGCCGGGGTCCGGCGGTGAGCTGCCCGCCGAGCAGGGCCACGCGTTCGCGCATACCCGTGATGCCGTAGCCGGTGCCGGGCCGGGCACCGCCCCGCCCGTCGTCGGCGACCTCCAGCAGCAGTTCGGCGTCGCGGTATTCGACGGTCACCGCGCAGCGTGGCGTTGCCGCGTGGCGGACCACGTTGGTGACGGCCTCCTGCACCACCCGGTACGCGGACAGTTCGATGTCGCCGGGCAGCGGCCGCCGGTCGCCACGCCAGTCGACGGTGACCCGCACCCCTGCGCCGGCCGTGGTGGCGGCGAGCCGGTCCAGGTCGGCGAGCACCGGCGCGGGGGCGGCCGGGGCGATCCCGGTGTCCTGGCGCAGCCCGACCAGCACCCGCCGCAGCCCGGCCAGGGTCTCGCGGCTGGTGTCCTCGATGGCCTGCAGCGCGTTGCGGGCCTCGGCTGGCTGGGTGTCGATGACGCGGCGGCCCATGCCCGCCTGGATGGCGATGACGCCGATGCTGTGCGCGACCATGTCGTGCAGCTCGCGCGCGATCCGCAGGCGTTCCTCGGTGGCGGCCTGGCTGGCGGCCTGTACTCCGATGGCCTGGGCGTGACGGCGGCGGGCCCGCACGGAGTTGCCGACGGTCCAGGTCAGCGCCATGGCCAGGGTGGGTACCTCGAACTCGAAAACGGGCACGCTCGTGCCGTTGCCGTAGCCCATGGCGACCTGGCCGAGCAGCGCGACGAAAGCCACGGCCGAGGAGACGGGCCGCGATCGGCTCGCCGTGATGACGGCCACGGCGAGGTCGACGGCGATGATCTGCAGGTAGCGCATGTCGGTGAGGTAGGCGACCTCCTCGGTGTTGATCGCGACGGTCGCGGCGGCCGAGCCGACCAGCAGCAGGCCCAGTGCGACGAACGGCCAACGGCGCAGCAGCGCGAACGGGAGCGCCAGCGCCAGGGCGGGCAGCAGGTGACGCATCGACAGCCACGGCACCAGGTCGAAGCTGCCGCCGCCCGCGCCGTCGGAGATCACGACGTACAGCAGCAACGGCGAGGCCAGCGCACCGGTCCACGCCAGCACGGCGCGCAGTTGCGCCGCGACGGTCCGGCGGCCAGGGGTGATGGGGTCCACCCGGTGAGAGTAGCCAGGTCAGCGCGGTGCGGGCATCGGCCCGTGGGCGTACGCCCGGAGGATGCACGCCGTCCCCTGACTGCCGTCCGTGGCCCGATGCCCGCCGCCGCCCGCCCCGGCAGGATCGATCCCATGATCGAAGTCATCGGCCTGACCAAGCGCTACGGCGGCAAGACCGCCGTCGACGACCTGTCCTTCACGGTGCGGCCCGGGCACGTCACCGGCTTCCTCGGCCCGAACGGCGCGGGCAAGACCACCACCCTGCGGGTGATCCTCGGCCTGGACGCGCCCACCGCCGGGGCCGTCACCGTCGACGGGGTCCCGTTCCGCACCCACCGCCGTGGCCTGCACCACGTCGGCGCGCTGCTCGACGCCCAGCAGGTGCACGGCGGGCGCAGTGCGCAAGCCCACCTGGCCGCGCTGGCCCGCAGCAACGGCATCGGGCGGCGGCGCGTCGGCGAGGTGCTGGCCGAGGTCGGGCTGGCCGATGCGGGACACCGCCGGATCGGCGGCTTCTCCCTCGGCATGAAGCAGCGGCTCGGCATCGCCGCCGCGCTGCTCGGCGACCCGCCGGTGCTCATGTTCGACGAGCCGATCAACGGTATGGACCCCGAGGGCGTGCGCTGGGTACGGCACCTGTTCCGGAGCCTGGCCGCGCAGGGCCGCACCGTGTTCCTGTCCAGCCATCTGATGACGGAGATGGAGCACACCGCAGACCACCTGGTCGTCATCGGCCAGGGCCGGCTCATCGCCGCCGAGCCGCTGCGCGCTTTCGCCGACCGGGGCACCCGCCAGCGGGTCACCGTACGCACCCCGCAGCCCGCGGTGCTCGCCGCCGCGCTGACCGCCGCCGGGGCGAGCGTCGACACCGCACCCGACCACCTGGCCGTACGCGGCCTGTCCGCCGAGCAGATCGGCGCGCTCGCCTTCGCCAACGCGGTCGAGCTGCACGAACTGGCCACCCACACCACCAGCCTGGAGGAAGCATTCATGGAGATCACCGCCGGTCACGCCGACCACCTGGCCGGGTCGCGATGACCACGTCCACGCTCACCGCCGCCGCCCCGCGCACCCGCGCGGCCGCGCCACCGGCCCGGTTCACCGACCTGGTCGCCGCCGAGTGGATCAAACTGTGGTCGCTGCGGTCCACCCCCTGGACGCTGGGCCTGGCCACCCTGTTCGTCATCGGCACGGCAGCGCTGGCCGCCAAGGCCGACTACGACAACTTCCCCTTCTACGACGCCGAGGTCCAGCGCGAACACATGTTCTCCCTCGGCGACGCGTTCCCGCAGGAGGGCTACCTGACCCTGATGCTGGTCGCGGCGAGCCTCGGCGCGCTGAGCATGGTCTCGGAGTACGGCAGCGGACTGATCCGCACCACCACGGCCGCGGTGCCCGCGCGCGGCGCGCTCGTGCTCGCCAAGGCGGTCGTGACGGCCGCGGTCTGGACCGCCACCGGCGCACTCATCGCCGTCGGCTCGTTCACGGTGTCGCAGGCCATCCTCTCCGGACGCGACGCCGCGGTGTCCATCACGGACCCGGCGTCGCTGCGCGCCGTCGCCGCCTCCGCCCTGCTCGCCCCCGTCTGCGCCCTGATCGGCCTCGGGCTCGGCGTGCTCATCCGCCACACCGCCGCCACGCTGGTCACCGCCACGTTCCTGCTGCTGATCCTGCCGAGCATGTTCTCCGCCGACAAACGCTGGTCGGCCGAGCTCAGCCACCTGATGCCCGGCATCGCATGGGGCCGCCTGGTCACCGACTGGATGCCCCCGCCCCACCCCGGCTACTACCCCGCCGCCATCCCCCAGTCCTGGCTCGTCCTGGCCCTCTGGCCCGTCCTGCTCCTGCTCCCCGCCCTCCTGCTCGCCCACCGCCGCGACGTCTGAAGGAAGGGCACCTTCTTATCGCATGCGTCGTAGAAGGTGCCCTTCCTCACGTTTACCGGCAGTTGATCAGGGCATCGAGCCGGAGCCTGGCGCGGCCGGGCGCGCCGAGCCGGGACGTGACGGCCTTGCGCTGTCGGGATGTACGCACAAAGACGCAGGTGCAGGCCGCGCGTCCCACGCGTCGGCGGAGCGGGTGACGCACCTTCCCCGCCAGCGGCGGGGCGACTACCATCGGCGCTGTTCTCGACGGTGCAGGCTGCGCGGGAACGTCGACCCGGGCCGACGGGAGTCGCGGCGACCGAACACTGGGGTGAGGAGATCCTGCGATGACCGACAACCGGTTGAAGGGTCGAGTGAAGGGCCTGTTCAGCGGCCCGGCGGAGAACGAACCTATGGAACAGCAGCACAACAGCAACGTGCTCGCCGACCCGGAGGCGGAGCGGCAGGCACTGCAGGTCCTGGTGCTGGCCCGGCGCACCGCCGACGAGCACGTCGCCAACGCTCAGGCCGAAGCCGACCGGATCAAGGGCGACGCCCGTGGCAAGGCCGACGACCTGGCCCGTGACGCGCGCGGCATCGTGGAGAGCGCCCGGCAGGAGGCCGCGCAGATCCAGGCCGCCGCGCAGGCCAGGGCCGTCGAGATCAGCCGCGAGGCGCAGTCGCACGCCGACAGCGCCCGCCGGGAGACCGAGCAGCTGGTCGCCGACGCGCGCAGCACCGCGACGAAGATCGTCGAAGCCGCGCAGGCGAAGTCCGACGAGCTGGAACGCGACGCCCTGCAGCAGTACGAGGACGTCGTCGGCAGCCTGGAGGGCAAGCGTTCGGTGCTGCAGCGGCGCATCGAGGCGCTGCAGAACTTCGACCGCGACTACCGGGCCCGGCTGCGCAAGTTCATGAACAGCCAGCTCGACGCGCTCGACCTGGACGAGCACCCGTCTCCTGAGGGCGACGACGAGGACGAGCACTTCGCCGAGGTGTCGGCCCCGGACCGCCAGCAGCCCACCGTCGTACGCCGCCAGCCGGCCGCCGTGGTGGTGCCGCAGGAGCGCCGCCGCCCCTGAGCGGCGGCCCGCCGATGGCGTCAGCGCCGGACAGCACCACCGGCAGGCCCGACCGGGTGGCCGGTGCGCTGCTCGGCGTGCACGCCGGTGACGCGCTCGGCGCGACCGTCGAGTTCGACTCCTGGGAGTACATCCGGTTCCGGTATCCCGGCGGCGTCCGGGAGATCATGGGCGGCGGCGTGTTCGAGTGGCCGCCCGGCCACGCGACCGACGACACGGACCTGACCCGTGCCGTCGCGCTGGCCTACCTGGACCCGGGCGACGATGTCGTGCTCGCCGCCGCCCGCCGGATGCTGAACTGGTACGAGGGCGACTGGCCCGGCCGGGCACCCGGCCGCCCGCCCGTCGACGTCGGCGGCGCGACCGAGGACGGGCTGCGCGCGTTCGCGCAGACCGGCGATCCCGGCGGCTCCGGCGCGGGGCCCGGCCGGGCCGGCAACGGCTCGCTTATGCGCTGCATCCCCACTGCGCTGGCCGTACGCGACCGTGACCGGCGAATCCGGGACTCGATGCGGATCTCCGCGGTGACCCACTCCGACGTGCGGTGCACGGTCGCCTGCGCGGCCTACAACGAGATCGTCGCCGCGCTGGTGGACGGCGTCGCGGCGAACGGGGCCGTGGCGGCCGGTGCGGCCGTCGCGCGCGAGCTGCACAACACCGACGTGCTCGCCGCTATCGCGCTCGGCGAGCGCCTGGACCTGGCCGAGCTGGCCCGGACCGGCGTGACGGGCCTGCCCGACGACGGCAACGGGTACGTGCTCGACTCGCTGGCGCTGGCGGTCGCCGCCGTGCTCGACCTCCGTGACCTGACCGACGTGCTCATCGACATCGTGGCCCTCGGCAACGACAGCGACACCAACGCGGCGATAGCGGGCGGGCTGCTGGGCGCGCGGGACGGAGCGTCATCCATTCCGGACGGCTGGCTGTCCCTGCTGCAGTTCCGGGTCGAGTTCACCGAGATCGCCGCGGTATTCGGTCGGCGCTGAACCCCGGTCGCGAACGTTCCCCTTACGCTAATGAAATTAGCAAGGATCCTGGCTTCGCACCATCGGGTACTCGAACGAGTGTGCAGGCCAGGGGCCGTGGCTATGGTCAGCCGATGCCTACTCCCCTGATCGATGCGACCTCGGCGGGCACCTTTACGCTCGGCGACCTGACCGTCAACCGGATCGGCTTCGGCGCGATGCGCCTGCCCGGCGGTGAGAACTACGGCTACGGCTCGGCCAGCGACCGCGACCGGGTCATCGGCGTGCTGCGGCAGGCCGTCGCGCTCGGCGTGAACCACATCGACACCGCCGCGTTCTACTTCTCGCCGCTGCGCTCGGCCAACGAGCTGATCAACCGGGCGCTGGCCCCGTACGCCGGCGGGCTCGTCATCGCCGCGAAGGTCGGGCCCGGCCGTGATCCGTCCGGCGACTGGCTGCCGCTGGCCCGGCCGGACCAGCTGCGCGGGCAGGTCGAGGAGAACCTGCGCCAGCTCGGCCGCGACCACCTGGACCTGGTGTACCTGCGCCAGCACGGCCTGGAGTCGGTCGCCGAGCACTTCGGCGCACTGGCCGAGCTGCGCGACGCCGGGCTGATCCGGCACCTGGGCCTGTCCAACATCCGCCCCCAGCACCTGGCCCAGGCGCAGGCCGTCGCACCGGTGGTGAGCGTGCAGAACCCGTACGGCGTCGACACCCGCCGGATGCACGACGGCCTCGTGCGGACCTGCGGCGAGCAGGGCGTCGCGTTCGTGCCGTTCTTCTCGGTCGCGGGCGAGGGCAGGGAGTCCGGCGGCGTCGCCCGCAACGACGCCGTGCAGGCCATAGCGCAGGCACACGGCGCGACGGCGGCGCAGGTGCGGATCGCATGGACGCTCAGCCGCGGGCCGCACACGCTGGCCATACCCGGCACCGGCAACCCGGACCACCTGGTGGAGAACATCGCCGCCGGAGCGCTGCGCCTGTCGGCGCAGGAGCTGGCGTCCCTGGAGTAGCGGCAATCCGGCCATCGTCCTGTTCGTTCATTCCACGGGGGAAGGAACCACATACCTTGACGACCATCACCCGCCCGCCCGCCGCCCCTGTCCCGAACCGATCCTGGCCGGTCGAGCGGGGGCTGATCCCGGCTCGCGGCCCGCAGCGCGTGATCGCGCTGGCGACCTTCGTCAACATGGTCGGCACCGGCGTCTTCATGACCAGCGCCGCACTGTTCTTCACCCGCTCGGTGGGGCTGCCGCTGACCAAGGTCGCCCTGGGCATGGGAGCCGCGGCACTGGTCGGCATGCTGGCCGGGATGCCGGTCGGGCACCTGGCCGACCGGCGCGGACCGCGCGAGATCTACCTGATCACCCTGATCGTGCGGGCCGTGTCCATGGCGTCGTTGGTCTTCGTGCACACGTTCTGGTTGTTCGTCGTGGTGGTCTGCCTGACCCAGCTGGCCAACTCCGCGGGCGGCGCGGCGCGCGGCCCGCTGGTGCGTGGGTTCGGCGGCACGAACCTGACCGAGTTCCGGTCGTACCTGCGCTCGGTCGCCAACCTCGCCGGGTGCTGCGGTGCGCTGGCGGCGGGCATGGCCGTGCAGCTGGACACACGTGGGGCGTACCTGGCGCTGGTGCTGGGCAACGCGCTGAGCTTCGTGGCCTGCGCGGCCGTCATCACACGGCTGCCCGCGCTGCCGCCGGTTCCGGCACCGGCTGAGGCGGGGCGCTGGGTCGTGCTCAGGGACCGGCCCTATCTCGTGGTCACCGCGCTCGACGCGGTCATGTCGATCCAGGGTCAGGTGCTGGTGTTCGCGCTGCCGTTGTGGATCACGTTGCACACCGACGCGCCGCGCTGGTTCATCGGCGTCGCCGTCGCGGTGAACACCGCCCTGGTGGCGGCGCTGCAGGTCAGGGCGAGCCGGGGCATCGACACCGGCCTGGCCGCCGGTCGTGCGCTGCGCCGCTCGGGGCTGGCGTTCCTGGTCGGCATGGCGTTGATGGCGGCGACGGCGGGCCTGCCCGGCTGGGTGGCCGTGGCGCTGCTGACGGTCGGGATCGCCGCGCACACCGTCGGCGAGCTGTGGCACGCGGCGGCTTCGCTGGAGCTGCAGTTCCGGCTCGCCCCGGCGCACGCCCAGGGTCAGTACACGGGCGTGTCGGGGTTCGGCACGGGGCTGGCGAACGTGGTCGCGCCGACGGTGCTCGGCCTGCTCTGCGTCACCTGGGGCGCACCCGGCTGGCTGCTCATGGGCGCGGTGTTCGTCGTGGTGGGACTGCTTTCGCCGCTGGTGGTGCGGTGGGCTGAGCGGACCAGGCTGTACGCCGTGTAGGACCTCGGCCGTGGCGGGTGGCCTGGTTACGTTCCAGGCCACCCGGCACGGTCTGACCTCGACCGGGAGTGGGCATCAGGGTCCACATCCGACGGACTGGGATATTGGCATCCGTCCACCCATAGACATTGACAGTAAACCTTCCTAATAATGACGCCATGCCGAACTCCTCTCGAACGCTGCGCCGCTCGGCGCGCTGGGCGGTCGCCATCGCCACCAGCGCCGCGGCCACCCTCGCGGTCGCGGTCGTGTCCATGCCGAGCGGCCAGGCCGCCCCGGCCCCGGCCGCCGCGCTCGCCGCCTGCTCCGCCCCGGCCTGGGCCGAGGGCAACACCTACACCGTCGGCACGCAGGTCACCTACAACGGGCGGCTGTACCGCGCCCTGGTGACCCACACCGCCCACGTGGGCGCCGGCTGGAACCCTGCCGCGACCCCCTCGCTCTGGACCGACCTGGGCGTCTGTGACGGCAACCCGCCGTCGCCGAGCGCGTCGGCCTCCCCGTCGCGCCCGCCGTCGCCGTCCGCGTCGCCCTCGCGGCCGCCGTCGCCGTCCCCGTCGGTGTCGCCCCCGCCGTCGCCGTCGACCTCCCCCGGCGGCACCACCTGCGCCGTGAAGTCCCGCCCGAGCGGCAAGGTGCTGCACGGGTACTGGGAGAACTGGGACGGCTCGTCCAACGGCGTGCACCCGCCGTTCGGCTGGACGCCGATCACCGACGCGCGCATCCGCCAGCACGGATACAACGTGATCAACGCGGCGTTCCCGGTCATCCGGTCCGACGGCACGGTGCTGTGGGAGGACGGCATGGACGCGGGCGTGAAGGTCGCCACTCCGGCGGAGATGTGCGCGGCCAAGGCCGCGGGCCTGACCATCCTGATGTCGATCGGCGGCGCGACCGCCGGTATCGACCTCAGCTCGTCGACGGTCGCCGACCGGTTCGTGGCCACGGTGGTGCCGCTGCTCAAGAAGTACAACTTCGACGGCATCGACATCGACATCGAGACCGGCCTCACCGGCAGCGGCAACATCAACACGCTGTCGACCTCGCAGGCCAACCTGATCCGCATCATCGACGGTGTGCTGGCGCAGATGCCGTCCAACTTCGGCCTGACGATGGCCCCGGAGACGGCGTACGTCACCGGCGGCAGCGTCGTCTACGGCTCGATCTGGGGCTCGTACCTGCCGATCATCAAGAAGTACGCCGACAACGGCCGCCTGTGGTGGCTGAACATGCAGTACTACAACGGCAGCATGTACGGCTGCTCCGGTGACTCGTACTCGGCCGGCACCGTGCAGGGCTTCGTCGCGCAGACGACCTGCCTCAACAACGGCCTGGTCATCCAAGGCACGACCATCCGGGTGCCGTACGACAAGCAGGTCCCGGGTCTGCCCGCGCAGGTCGGCGCGGGCGGCGGCTACATGTCGACGTCGCTGGTGTCGCAGTCGTGGAACAGCTTCAACGGCCAGCTCAAGGGCCTGATGACCTGGTCTATCAACTGGGACGGGTCGAAGAACTGGACCTTCGGCGACAACGTGAAGTCGCTGCAGGGCCGCTGACCTCACCCGATCCAGGGCTCCGTCCCCGCGGCACCGCGGCGGGGACGGGGCCCTCCGTCATCCCCGGTACGGCCCGACCCGGTACATGCCGGTCATCGCCGGGTCCCTGCGGTAGCCGAACGTCTTGTACAGCCGCGTCGAGTCCCCCGCCGCGAACAGGCCCACGAACGAGCGCGGCCCCGCCTGCGTGGCGATCCACCGCTCCAGCGCCGTGACGATGGCCCGGCCGACCCCCCGTCCCTGGTGCGCGGGCAGCACGGCGATGTCGTGCAGGTAGAAGTAGATCGCGCCGTCGCCCAGCACCCGCCCGACCCCGACGACCTCGCCGCCGTGCACCGCGACGACGGCGTGCCGGGTGCGTTCCAGCGACAGCGGCAAAGCGTCCAGGTCGTACGCGTGCTGCCAGCCCACCGCGCTGGTCACCGCGATGAACTCGGCGAGCGTCGGCAGCCGGTCGATCACTTCATAGGACACGGGCCGCGACTCTAGCCGACATATGCGTACATAACAGGTCGCCACTCCGCGGCAGCGCTCACCCCGGCGGGCGCAGCCCGTGCTCGCGGGCCAGGATCGCGGCCTGCACCCGGCTGCGCAGCCCGAGCTTGGCCAGGATGCGGCTGACGTGGGTCTTCACCGTCGCCTCGGCCATGGCCAGCGCCTGGGCCGCCTCGACGTTGGACATGCCCGCACCCAGGCAGCCGAGCACCTCCTGCTCCCGACCGGTCAGGGTGTCCAGGTCCGGGGCGGCGGCCGGGTCGGTCCACTGCGGCGCGGCCAGGAACCGGTCCAGCAGCCGCCGTGTCGCGGCGGGCGCGATGATCGCGTCACCGCGCGCGACCGTACGCACCGCGTCGGCCAGCGCCCCCGCCTCGATGTCCTTGAGCAGGAACCCGGCCGCCCCGGCCCGCAGGCCGCCGAAGACGTACTCGTCGAGGTCGAACGTCGTCAGGATCAGCACCTGGGCCAGCCGCTGCGCGACGATCTGCCGGGTCGCGGCGATGCCGTCGAGCACCGGCATGCGCACGTCGAGCAGGGCCACGTCGGGGCGCTCGCGGCGGCACAGCTCGACGGCCTGCGCGCCGTCGGCCGCCTGGCCGACGACCTCGATGTCGGGATGCGTACGCAGGATCAGCACGATGCCCGAGCGCACCGCGGGCTGGTCGTCGGCGACCACCACCCGGATCGTCATACGCCAGCCTCCTCGGTGTGGCGCACGGGCAGCGACGCGCGCAGCCGCCAGCGACCGTCCTCGGCCCCGGCGGTCAGTGTGCCGTCCAGCAGCGCCGCGCGTTCCCGCATGCCGATCAGGCCGTGCCCGCTGCCGGTGCTCGCCGCGTCGGGCCGCAGCGCGTTGTCGGTCTCGATCAGGACCCGGTCGCCGTCGACGTCGACGTTCAGCACGACCGCACCCGTCCCGTGCTTCCAGGCGTTGGTCAGGCTCTCCCGCACGATCCGGTGCGCGGCGAAGTCGACACTGACCGGCAGCACCCGGTCGAGGCCGGCGGTGTGCAGGTCGACGGCGAGCCCGTCGGCCCGCGCCTGCGCGACCAGCTGCGGCAGCGACGCCAGCCCCGGGCGGGTGGCCGGATCGTCGCTGCCGCCGTCCTCGCGCAGCAGGCCGATCATCTGCCGCATCTCGGCCAGCCCCGACACGCTGCTCTGCCGGATCTGCTCGACGGCTTGGCGTACCAGCTGGGGGCTGGGATCGGGCGCCGACAGCACCGCGGTGGCGTGGATGGCGATGGCGCTGAGCTGGTTGGCGACCACGTCGTGCAGCTCGCGGGCCATCCGGGCGCGCTCGTCGGCGACGGCCTGGCGGCGTTCCCATGCGGCCAGCCGGGCCGTCTGTTCGGCCCGCAGCCGCTGCACGCGCGCCTGGTCGCGGTACTGCCGCACGCTGATGCCGGTGAGCGTCGGCAGTACCGCGACCAGCGCCACCACCAGGCCGAGCACCACACCGCGCCAGTCGCCGGCCGCGACCACGCCCACCGCCGCGGCCAGCACCGAGGCGGCCACCGAGCCGATCAGGTTCGCCCGCCACAGCCACGGCCTGCCGTAGACGCACGCGTCGTAGACGACCTGTGTGAAGATCAGCGCGGTGCCGAGCGAGCCGCCCAGCAGCGTGTCGGCGGCCAGCGCGACCAGGCCGATCGCCTCGCCGGTGCCCGGCGCGACCCGCCGCAGCAGGCAGCAGCCCGCCATCACCGCCAGCGGCACCAGCAGCACCCAGTGCGGCACGCCGGACCACAGGCTCGCGCCGAGGAACATGCGCCAGCCGCCGGCCGCGTACAGGACCAGCCCGCCCAGGAACGAGACCAGGCTGATGACCAGGTCGGTGCGCCAGGAGGGCCAGCGTGCGGTCACCCCATGATCACAGCACACCGGGACGGCCGCGCACGACCGGCCGGTGGCGGAGGCCGCCTACATCCTTCGGCGTACGCCGGGTTCGTGCCGCGCGCCGAGGCGGGCCGCCCCGGGGCCGGACATGATCGGATCATGTTGCTGGTCGTCATCGCCGCCTGCGAGGTCGGTTTCTGGGTCATCCTCGGCGCCGGGCTCGCCGCCCGCTACCTGCTGCGCTGGCAGCGCGTGTCGACGGTGCTGCTGGTCGGGGTGCCGGTCACCGACCTGGTCCTGCTCGGCGCGACCGCCCTCGACCTGTCGCGCGGAGCGACGGCCACCTGGGCGCACGGGCTCGCCGCGGCCTACCTGGGCTTCTCGGTGGCGTTCGGCCCGTCGATGGTCCGCTGGGCCGACGTACGTTTCGCCCACCGCTTCGCGGGCGGCCCCGCGCCGGTGCCCGCACCTCGCTACGGCGCGGCCCGCACCCGCCACGAGTGGCGCGAATGGGTCAAGGCCCTGATCGCGTGGGCCATCGCGGTGGCCCTGCTCGGCGCGGCGATCCTGGTCGTCGGCGACGCCGCGCGCACCGCGGAGCTGCAGGGCTGGATCGGGCGGCTCAGCATCGTCCTCGGCGTCTGGCTGGTCGGCTGGCCCGTCTACTACACCGTGTTCCCCAAACGCGACCCGGCTCTGCGCGACGGCAGCGCCGTGTCCTAGCCCGACAACCGGGTTCGGTTTAATGGCAGCCATGACCACGACCCAGCCCGTGAGGCTCAACGGCCGCTACCGCCTGGACGCGCGGATCGGCGCGGGCGGCATGGGCGAGGTCTGGCGGGCCACCGACGAGCTGCTGGGCCGCACCGTGGCGGTGAAGACGGTGCTGCCGGCGCTCGCCGACGACGCCGACTTCGCCCGCCGCTTCCTGGCCGAGGCGCGGTCCATGGCCGGGGTGCACCACCGGGGCGTGGTCGCCATCCACGACCTGTACCACGGCCCCGAGGGCGCGTTCCTGGTCATGGAGTTCGTCGACGGCGAACCGCTGTCACAGGTGCTGACCCGCTACGGCAGGCTCGCCGCGCCGCCCGCGCTGCACCTGGTCGGGCAGGCCGCCGACGCGCTGCACGCCGTGCACGGCCGCGGCATCGTGCACCGCGACGTCAAACCCGGCAACATGCTGGTACGCCCCGACGGCACGCTGCTGCTGACCGATTTCGGCATCGCCCGCCGCGACGGCGCGACCGCGCTGACCGCCACCGGCGCGGTCATCGGCACCCTGTCCTACCTGGCCCCCGAGCAGGTGCTCGGCCACCCCGCCACGGCCCGCAGCGACGTGTACGCCCTCGGCGTGGTCGCCTACGAGTGCCTGAGCGGAAGGCGGCCGTTCACCGCCGAGAACCCTTTCGCGGCCGCCATGATGCGCCTGAGCCAGGCTCCCCCGCCGCTCGGTCCCGACGTGCCCGCCCCCGTCGTCGCCCTGGTGGAACGGGCCCTGGCGGTCGAGCCGGGCGACCGCTGGGCGTCGGCCGCCGCGTTCGGCAGCGCGATCGCGCAGGTAGCCGCAGCGCTGCGCGGCGTCCCCGCGCCGTCGCCGGACGCGGCAGCACCGACGGTCGTGCAGCCGCGCACCCCGCTGTCTGCGACCCTCGTCGAACCGGGCCGCAACACCCCGACGCCCACCACGCCCCATCCGGGCGGCTCCGCAGTCGCCACACCGCATCAGGGCGGAGCGACGCAGGCCACCGTCCTCACCCCGCGGCCGGGCAGCGCCCCGCAGTTCGCCCCGGGCCCCGCGCAAGGTGCGCTGCCCGTGCCGCCCGGGTTCCGGTCGCGCGACGGCCACTACGTGCCGGTGGAGCCGATGTGCTGGGGTGGCCTGGTCATCCCCGGCGGGCTCGGGCGGACGCCGCGCCGGTACCCGCCGCACGAGGAGCACTACTGGGAGACCTTCGCCGCGGCGGAACTGCCCGAGGAGGCGGTTTACCTGCGCCAGGAGGAACTGCTCGGGCATCGGGTGGTGGCCGCCGTGTGCAACGCGCGGGTGCTGGCCTCGTGCAGCCGCGACCCTGCCCGGACGGTCGGGTGGGAACTGGAGCCGTGGCCGGTGCAGCTCGGCCGGGACCGCTGGATCTTCCACTGTCTGGCCGGGCCCGGCACGGGCGAATGGCTGGGCAGCCAGTTCGCCTGAGGCGGCATACTCGTCGACATGGGTTCCCTCGCCCGCCGCGGCGCGGTCTTCGCCGGTCTCGCCGCGGCCACCGCGCTCGCCGCGTACGCCCTGCACGACACCAATCTCGACGCCTGGACCTGGTTCAACTACGACCCGCAGGGCTTCGAGCAGGAACTGTGGGCCTGGCAGACGGCTGCGGCGTTCACCGCCACCTCCGGCACCCTGGCCGCGCAGCTCAGCGCATTGCTGTTCGGGCGGTTCCTGCGGCGTGACGGCGCGAGCCCGGCCACCGCGCTGGCCGCCGGGCTCGGCCTGGCCCTGACCCAGCTCGCGGTGGCGGTGCCGATGGCGATGGACCGGCTCAACGGCAAGGGCATGGCGATCGAGATGGCCCGGCACGGGCACCCGTTCGACCCTGCGCTGTGGCGGCAGCCGGTAGTGGTGACGGCAGCCGTGGCCGCCGCGCTGAGCTGCCTGGCCTGGTCGCTCATCGGGTATGGCATCGGCCGCCGCACCGGTCGGGTGGTGCACGCGGTCCTGGCGGCGCTCGCCGTGTCGCTGTACGTCCTGGTGCTGAGCGCGTTCTTCGGCACCGGGCCATGGTGGGCGCCGGCCGTGCTCGCGTTCGCTCTGGGCCTGGTCGCGTCGCTGCTGTCGCGGGGTGCGTCCACGCGGGCTGCCGCCGCGACAACCTGACGTCCGGCCGAAGGAGCCGTTAGCGTTCGAGGAGGCGGCGCAGCACCGGCCGGGCGGCGTCGACCGGATCGGTGCCGGGCTCAACGGTCAGCGCACCGGCCAGCCAGAGGCTCGCGAACCCGTGCGCGATCGACCAGCCCGCCCGCGCGGTGTCCTCGCCGCCCGCCGGGGAGGCCGCTCGCGCACCCTGCGCCAGTAGCGCCCCTGCCCGGTCCCGCGCCTGCCGGACCGCGTCGTCGTCGGCACGGTAGAGCTTGGGCTGGAACATCACGCCGAAGTGGACCGGGTGTTCGGTCGCGAACCGCACGTAGGCGAGTCCCGCCTCCAGGAAGTCGGTGCCCGCCTGCCGCAGCGTCTCGGCGAGCAGGTCGAAACCCTCCGCGGCGAGCGCCGTCAGCAGACCGGCCTTGTCGCCGAAGTGGTGTGCGGGCGCGGCGTGCGAGACTCCGGCACGGCGGGCCAGTTCACGCAGGCTCCAGCCGTCGAGCCCGGATGCGCCGATGGCGTCGACGGCCGCGTCGAGGACCGTACGCCGCAGGTCTCCGTGGTGGTATCCGATCGTCCTCACGTCCTTCCGCCGGTGACCGGGGTCTCCATCTTTCCATTGACAAGTTCTCGGCGTCCAGACTACCGTCGCCCATGAACTTGTCAATGACTAGATCAGGAGACACGCCATGACCCTCGCCGTACTGATCATCGGTCTGCTCGTCCTGCGCGGGCTCGGTGCGCTCGGCGTACGCCGATTCGCCACCTGGGCCGCCAGCGGCGCACACGCGCTGGCCGCCATGCTGCTGATGACCGCGAGCGCGCACTTCGTCCCAGCCGGCGTGACCGTCATGCCGACCCACGCCGACCTGGTGGCGATGGTGCCGCCGTTCGTGCCCGCCCCCAGCGCCATGGTGTACGCCACCGGCGTGCTGGAACTGCTCGGCGCGATCGGCCTCGTCGTCACCCGCACCCGCCGCGCCGCCGGGCTGTGCCTGGCCACACTGTTCGTGCTGCTGTTGCCCGCCAACGTGTACGCCGCCCTCGCCGACGTGCCGTTCCACGGCGAGGCGGCCTCGCCGCTGTGGCAGCGCATCCCCGAACAGCTGCTCTACATCGGCATCGCGCTCGCCGCAGCGCTGTCGGCCCCGGTGCGTGACACCGCCGACGAGCCCCGCCCCGCCGAGGCCACGGCCTAGACCGCCGTCAGTGGGCGGGTTCGGCCTGCGGCTGAACCCGCTGCGAGCCCGCCGCGCTGAATCCGAGCAGCGCCAGGCCGCCCAGCACACCGGTCCACGGCGACGCGGCCTCGATGACGGTCAGCGCGAGCACGCCCCCGGCGACGGCCAGGCCGATCATCGTCCAGCCCAGACGGGCGAAGACGGGCGCGTGGAAGGCCCCCGCGAACGGCAGGAAGTGCGCGCCCACCAGCAGCACCACCCACGGCACGGTCAGCAGGGGCTGGTGCAGCACATTGTTGATGACACCCGCGCCGACCGGGATGCCCAGTGCCATCGCGGTCACCGACGTGCCGTACACGCGGATCGCCTGCCGCGACGGCGGTTCGGCAGGTCCCTGCGCGCCGGACGGCCTGATCACCGCGAACCACACCACGGCCACGAAGGCCAGCACACCGACGACCCGCAGCACCGCGTTCCAGGGCGCGGCCAGCTCCCCCGCGTTGATCAGGATGAAGACCAGTCCGCCGATGGAGCCGATCATCGCTCCGATACGTTCTCCCCGCATCGCCACATCCAACCATGATCACCCAGGGTGAGACGGCCGGGTACGTACCATGCATCGCCGGTACGCCAGCGCCTGTGTCCCCTGCCACTCGGCCTGCCACGCACAGGGTCCGTTGCGATAGCGTCGACAGCGCGAAGGGGAGTAGCTCCCAACGTGGTGGTCGACATACTGGCCCGCTCCGGCGGTCCCGGCCACCCGACCTGGCTTCCGGCCAGGTGAGCGAGACCTTCGACTCAGGCAGTCCATGCCGGGTCGAGGTCGTCGCATGCGCTCTCCGCCCGGTGAACATGTCCCGGGAGGACGTTGTGGAAGGTTTCCTCGCCGCTCTGGCGATCAGTTTCGGCGTGATCTTCGTGGCCGAACTGGGTGACAAGTCGCAGCTGATGGCGATGACGTTCGCCACCCGCTACCGCACCGGCATCGTGCTGGCCGGCATCACCATCGCCACCGCCGTCGTGCACCTGGTGTCCGTCGCGGTCGGCGTCGGGCTGGGCAGTGCGCTGCCGACCGGCTGGATCGCACTGGTGGCGGGACTGGCGTTCCTGGCGTTCGCCGCCTGGACGCTACGCGGCGACAGCCTCACCGAGGAGGAGAAGACCAAGGCCCAGCGCGGCGGCAAGTCGGCGCTGTGGGCTGTCGGCGGCGCGTTCTTCCTCGCCGAGCTCGGCGACAAGACGATGCTGGCGACCATCACCCTGGCCACCCAGCACGGCTGGTTCGGCACCTGGGTCGGCTCGACGGTCGGCATGGTCGCCGCCGACGCGCTGGCCATCCTCGTCGGCCGCTGGCTGGGCCGCAGCCTGCCCGAGCGGGCCGTGAAGTTCGGCGCGGCAGTGCTGTTCGTGCTGTTCGGCGTGTGGCTGCTGATCGACGCGTACGGCCAGCTCACCTGACGCGGCCCGGGGCGGCGTGCCGGTCACGCCGCCCCGGTCGCTACGGCAGCGTGCGGTCGAGCCGCACGAGCAGTTCGGTGTCGTTGTGGTGACCCTCGAAATCGGAGAACTCACCGGCGACGAAGGTCCAGCCTCCATCGGCGATGATCGCGCGGAGTTTGCCGAGCGGCAGCCGCACCGCGTCCACCGGCATCTCCCACTCCCCGACGATGACCTCCTCGGCCCGCTGGACCAGCTCGTCGAGCGTCGCGAACTCGTCCGGCGCCTCGTCGGCCACCTCGTGCCACTCGCCCTCGGCGGCACGTCGCAGCAGCTCGGCCTCCATGGCCTCGGGCCCCTCGATGGCCTCGTCCCAGTCGTGCTCGAAGTACGAGAAGCGAAGCAGAACGCTGTGGTCGGTCACCGGCGGATGGTACATCGACCACCACGGCGGCACTGCACGTATCACGACCATCTTCGCTAGGCGGGTGGCGACAGCTCGCCGAGCGTACGCAGCGCGGGAAGATCGCGGATGACGACCTTTCGGTAGCCCGTGTCCACCAACTGCTGGAAGCGTAGTTCACGCAAAGCCTTCTGCAGGCTGATGTCGGCCGCACCACACAGCGTCGCCAACTCGGGCTGAGTGAGGCTGACCTCGATGACGACCCCGCGCGGTTCCCGGCGGCCATAGTTGTCAGCGAGATCCGCCAGCACCCGAGCGAGCCGCACCTTGACGGGATAGGCGGCGAAATCCGTACGGCGGCGGTTGGCCCAGCGCAGCTTGTCGGCGACGATCCCGGCGATCTCCACACTGGCATCGGCGTATTCGCGCAGGAACGCCCGGAAATCACGTCGGCTGATGACCCGGACGCTCGACGAGCGGCATGCCGTAACCGTCGCCGACCGTGGATTGTCGTTCAGGGCCGACATCTCGCCTACCAGATCACCGGACACCCGGATCGCGAGCAGCGCCTGGCGGCCGTCGGCCATGCCCACGGTGACCTTGGTGACGGCGTCCACCAGCAGCACGACGTGCGACTCGCACGCGCCCTCGCGCAGAATCGGCGCACCGACTCCGATGTCCCTTCGCACGCCGGCGGTGAGCAGTGCCTTGCGGCTCGTATCGTCGAGCCTGCCGAGCAACGTACCCGCCGGCCAGGTTAGGTCAGTCACGCCAGCTCCCCCATTCGACGTTGAGTCATCATGCCGTAGCTCGCTGCCACGGGAAAGACATTCGCCGTGCCACTGTTACCGCTCATCCCAGCAGCGCCAGCAATACGGATGTCGCCGTTGCGGCGGTGAGCCACGGCAGGCTCCGGCGCAGGTGCCGATGCTTTCGCATGGCGATCTTCGCGAGTCGGGCGCTGTGTTGCCAGGCTTCGACGGTGTAGTCCCCGATTGCTGCGGGAATGGCCGGCACACCATGGACGGCCAGGTCGGGCAGGCTGAATCGGTTAGCCGGGTCGACGACCGGCAGACGCGGCCACAGCGACCCGACCAGATGGAATGTGGAGACCGCGAGGGTCGCGATCACCACCAGCACGGCGACCAGCCGGATTCCAGTCGGCACGGCACCACTGGAACCGCTAGAGCCGATGCGGTCGAGGAGTGTCCCGGCCGCGAATCCCTCGATCCCCAACAGAGCTATCGACTTGGCGTCGACGTGCCGGATCGAGGCCTGCATCGCGTCGGTCACAACCAGAGCGACGGCCAGGTCGGTCCATCCACCTCGTACGTCCGGATCCCTGCTTTCCGATGGCGTCATGCACCCAGTACATCGACCTGCGCGCCCGGAAAACATTGCCCTGTATGGCTTTACGGGCAGCCGACAGATCCGGCGTCAGCTAGACGACATTCGATATTTCTACCAGATCGGCGGCCCCGTGGAGGCGTACAGATTTCATGTCTCACGCAAACGAGGAGGGTCATCGTGTACGACACACCCCGTCCTGACCGCCGCCTACTGATCGCCGTCGACATGGAGAACTACAGCGGACGCGACAACGTCCTGCAGTACCGCGCACAACAAGGATTCCAGCAGGTGCTGCAGGCCGCCACCGCGCAGCTCGACATCGATCGAGTGAAATGGATGACACAGCAGGGCGGAGACGGCGAGCTGGCGATCCTGCCCGCCGACGTCGACGAGCTCAAGGTCGTCACCCGGCTGACGCCGATCATCGACCGACTGCTGCGTGATCACAACCGCGGCCTGGACCCTGAGGCCCGTGTACGACTGCGTATCGCAGTACACGAAGGTCTGGTTCACCTCGACGGCGCCAATGGGTATCCGGGCGAGGCGGTGGTGACGGTCTGCCGTCTGGTCGACGCGGCACCGCTGAAAGCGGCTCTCAGGGCTTTCCCCAAGGCTCATGTGGCCCTGATCGTTTCTGACCGGATCTACCAGGACGTCATCCGCCATTACCACGACATTCGGCCCGACCGGTTCCTTCAGGTCACCGCAGAGGTCCCTGGCAAACGGTTCAGCGCCGACGCATGGGTCTTCGTGCCAGACGAGGATGTCCGTACGTTGCCCCACCATCCCCCCGTACACGGCATCGCGGAGACCCCTGCCAGCTCCCCCGCCCAAGCGCCGCCACCACTCAGCCCCGCAACTACCACCGGTCAGTACTTCGCCAATGTGACGACCCATGGTCCAGCGGCATTCGGCAACCACAACACCGTGGGACCGTACACGGACCGAACCGAGGAGAAGGGCCGTGGGTGACCACCCGCCGACGCCCGACGAAGGATCCGCACCGGCGGCCCGCGCTGAACTCGATGCAGTGGCGGATTCCGACACGCCGAGTGCTTCAGACGGGCAACGGGTCGAGCCGGTTGCCGAGCCAAAAGAAGCCGCGGCCGCCGGGAACGACACCACCCGTGACAGCGACGGCAATTCGGCGGAAACCATCCCCCCGGATTCGCTCAAACTGCCACCCTCCGTCAGCGGCGAACTGTATGGCTTCGCCTTCGAAGAGGTCACGAACCACGGACCCAGTGCGTTCGGAGACAACAACCTGGTGACCGGGATCACCCACAACACATACCATTCTCCGCCGCCGGCGAAGCCCTACGTCGGAAGGCTGCTCCAGGCCGCAGGGCTCCTCGCGACGTACGCTGCGGCACCTTCCGATGGCAAGCTCGATGAGCTGCTGCGCGAGCGTGGTGCGGCGTGCCTCACCGGGACCCCCGGCAGTGGTCGCTTCACGACGGCGATCGTCACGCTGGCCCGGCTGCATGATGTCGACGCTGTCAACGAGGTCTTCCTGCCGGCAGGCGTGGAGACCACCTCCCTGCACCTCCACCCCGAGGTCATCATCGCCGGGCAGGGCCACATCCTCCGGCTCACCGGCAATGCCTCCAGCGAGCTGCTGCGCTTTCTGGGCAAGGTCGCCCAGCGCGCCGGGTCACACGTCATCCTCATCAGGGATGCCGACCCCCGGCTGGCCCACCAGCACGGCGCGGAGACGACCCACCTTCGTCCCGCATCGCAGGATGTCTTTCGCGCTCACCTCAAGCAGCGGTTGCTAGCCGGTGTCGCCTTCGCCGCCGAGGCTGAGGCTGAGGCGTACGTCGACGAGGTCACTACCGCCGAGCCGGTTTACCAAGCCCTGCGGCAGGCCAGGAGGCCGAAGGAAGTCGTCGGCATCGCGGCCGCGGTGGCGGAGCACATGCCGACCGTGGCGACCCTCGCTGCGGTGCTCACCGCATCCCAGCCCGAACGCAGATCGCTCGCGAATAAGGCCATGCTCGCGGCGCAGCGACCCAGCCTCATCCGCCAGCACCGACTTGACCAGCACGAACGAGCCTTCCGTATCGCGTACTGCGTCTTCCACCGGCAGCCGGTCCATCACGTATTCCAGGCGACCGGATGGCTCCTCGAAGAGATCGACAAATCGTCGGGCCGGGAGTGGTTCGGGCGGCCAGCGCTGGAGCACTCGGTTGTCGATCTGCTCGGTGATGTTCTCAAAGGCGACTGGTGGGAGGTGGACCCCGAAGGCGACGAGTCCGATGCGGCATCCCGGACGGCTCGCCTACGCGATCCGGGCATGCGCGGCGCGATCCTCGATGTTGCCTGGCACGAATTCGACCACGCCAGGCCGGCCATGATCAGCTGGCTGCACCGGATGGCCGAGGTCGACGAGCCCGCGGTGCGCCAGGCCGCCGCCGAGGTCGCGGGCCTGCTCGCGCATCACGATTTCGACTTGGTGTTCGGCGAGGTCATCGACCACTGGGCCCGCTCCCGGCGGGGAGCTCTGCGGCAGGCAGCAGCCTGGACCGTCATCGCAGCCGAACTGGGCGGCAAGGTGGGCCGCCAGGTGCGCGAACAGGTCCGCAACTGGGCATGGAGCGGATCTTCCTATCAGCACGACACCGCAGCTCGGATCTATGCCGGTGGGCTCCGGCAGCCGAACGTGGCGTGGACTCTCGCCGATCTGCGGCGGGTGGCCGGCGATCCATTACAACGCCACAGCTGGGTAGTCGCCGAAGCGATCAACCAGCTATACGAGCCAGCCAACGCAACCGTGATCATCGACGAACTCGCGTACTGGACACGTGTCAAGGGCTTCGCCCATGTGCAGACGCACGCAGCACGCTCATTCACGGTCCTGGCCGGCCGCTCCGCCGAGGATGCCGAAGGCTGCCCAGAACTTCTCCGACGCCTGGCGGTGGGCAACGCCGACGTCGAGAAGATCGCCGCGAACTGGCGAACCGCGCTTTTCCATCCAGCGGTGTCCGGACGGGCATGGCAGCAGTTCGCCGATTGGCTCCGCACCGCCGACACCGACGAACCTCTGCGCGAGCCGCTGAAAGACCTGCTGAAATTCGTTGCCGGCGACGCGGTCATGCTCCGTCGCCTGGCCTTCTACCTTCCCCGCATCTGGGCACCCGGACCCGCTCCCGCATGGATCACCATGACGATCGGAAGGACCTGACATGACCGCCGACACCACCGATCAGCCTCGCCTGAACGCCAGCCACCGCGTCGGGCTTCTGCTGAGGTTGACCCGCTGGACTGCCGCGTTTCTCCGTGGACCCGAGCCCCAGGCACCGCCGGAGCGGACCTCAGCCCGAAGCCGGCTGCCGATCTCGATCTCCGTTCCCGCCCAGGGCCATGCCTTCCACTTCCGGATCCACGCGACCTTCCGCTGGCAGGGGGAGACGATGCACCAGGACGAGCTGACCGCGCTCGCACAGGAGACCGCCACCGCAGTCCGCCGGGAACTGACGGAGATCGCGCTGGATCTCGGCCCGAAGTATCCCCCGCACCGCGCCCACGACCTGGAGGTGGAACTGAATCGGGCAGCAAACAGCACCCGTCACTGGCAGTACGAGCTGCAGGGCAAGCGCTACCGCTGCCGCCCGATCCTTCGCGTCGAACTCGACGACCGCGTCAAGCAGCACGTAGAGGAATACTGGCACCGCCGGGTGCAGATGGAATGCGAGCACGAGGCGGAGATCCGCCGCACCGAACTCGCGCAGGAGCTGAGCGCCCGCTGGCTGGGCGTGCTCGAACAACTGACCAGTCACCGCTTCGCTGCGGCCGCCGCCCGGCTCACCGAAGCTGAGCTGGCCGAAGTGATCACGACCATCGTCACCGAGCAGAAGGATGCCGTCGAACGGCTACAGACACTGCTGGACAGCACACTGCGCAACAGCTCGGATCTCGGTGCCTACGAGCGCGCGGAAGCACTCGACGTGCTTCTGGAGCAGCTTCGGCAGCAGGCGTCTTCCTCCGCCGTGCCGAAGACGACCGGAGCCTCCTGAGGGCTCAGCAATCGCCATGCCATCTGGGCTCACGAGCCGTCGCCGCTGCCTTGGCCGGTGGCGACGGCTCAGCCTGCCAGCTCGTCGACCGCCGCGAGCACTGCGGGGTCCTGGCAGCCGCGTGCGAACCCGGCGATCCTGCGGCGGATGTCCCGGCCGAGCAGCCACACCCCGACGCGGTCGGCGATCGGGCGGAGCAGCGCCGGGCGGGTCCGGAAGTGGTAGCGCCACGTCGCGACCGTGTGACCGGGCTCGGGTGCCGGGGCGAAGCGCCAGCCGCCTGCCATCATCTCGAAGAACCACGGCCCGCGGACCATCTTCATGCCCACGTTGGTCGGCGGGGCGTACGACACGTATTCGCTGACCATGGTCAGGCCGTGCCGGGACCGGGTGAACGTGCGCACCCCCTTGCCGGGGCGGGCCGCGCCGTCGAGCAGGTGCTGCTCGCGTACGAACGGGTCCCAGCGGTAGCGGGTCTCGCCCGTGGTCTGCGACACCGCGAACGCGACGGCGGGCGGGACGGGGACGATCGCTACGGCCTCCACGACGGGCATCGGGCAATCCTGCCACGCGCCGCGATGATCAGGCAGTCCGCGCCTGGTACGCGGCCCGGCTGGCCTCGATGTGCGGCACGTGCTCGATCGCCCACCCGGCCAGGGCCAGCGCGGGCGGGATGAGGCTGCGGCCGGTGTCGGTCAGCGCGTACTCCACCCGGGGCGGCACCTCCGCGTACACGGTGCGGGCCACCAGGCCGTCGCGTTCGAGGTTGCGCAGGGTCAGGGTCAGCATGCGCTGGGAGATGCCCGGGATCTGCTGGTGCAGGTCGGTGAAGCGCACCGTGCCCTGATCGAGGGTGGCCACGATGAGCAGTGTCCACTTGTTACAGATCTGGTCCAGGATCGCCCGGATGGTCCGGCCACCGTCGCCCCGGATCATGCACGTGTGCTCGTAGTCGGACAAAACCACTCCCTGTGCCTCACGCACACCCGTGTGCCTTTTGTACGCCGCCCGGCCGTGACGCATCATGAGGCGACTTACGGATGGTAACCATCCTGATCACTGCCGTGCTTCGGCACCGAGGGAGCCCACATGGAACTCGCCTACTGGATCGTCGCGGGACTGCTGGCGGCGTTCTACCTCTACGCCGGAGGCATGAAGGTCGCCCGGAGCAAGGAACAGCTCCAGCCGATGATGGGCTGGGTCGACCGGGTCCCGATGCCACTGGTCAGGACCATCGGTGTGCTGGAGATCCTGGGCGCGGCGGGCTTGATCCTGCCGCCGTTGACCGGCGTCGCGGCCTGGCTCGCCGTCGCCGCGTCGATCGGCCTGCTCCTGATCCAGGTCGGCGGCATCGCCGTACACCTGTCCCGCGGCGAGGCCCGCCTCATCGGCCTCAACATCGCGCTGCTCATCACCGCCGCAGCGACCACCTGGCTGGCCACGACCTGGCTCTGAACACCCGATCACGACTGGGCGGCCGCCTCGCGTGCCCGTTCCGCCTCACACGTTGGGGCGGTCTGGAGGAGGCGGCGGACAGTGGCCGCCGTGCGTGCCTCAGGCGGGCAGGTGGGTGCCGGAGGCGAGGTTGAGGGTGGCCGCGAACGTCAGGTAAATCAGCCACAGGCCGACCAGGATGTGCAGCAGGCCGAGGACCTTCTGGCCGGGGTTGAGCGGGCCGTGCCCGTCGTGGGCGGGCCTGCCGCCGATGTTGAAGCTGGCGAAGAACTCGGCGATGTACACCAGGGTCAGCCCGGTGAACAGCAGCCCTAGGGGCCAGTCCCCGGCCCGGAAGAACACGAGCATGCCGAGGATGCCCAGCAGCACGAACGGGATGCACATGTAGCCGTTCGGCCGGGCGTCGGAGCCCTGCAGCCTGATCCAGCCCAGCGCGAACCAGTGGATGCCGTAGGCGCTGAACGCCAGGGCGGCCATGTAGAGCGTCTTGTTGGTGGTGAAGACCTCGAACCAGGTGAGCCCGACGAACAGGTAGAGGCCCACCAGGAACTGGCAGAAACCGGGCATCCAGATGCCCCAGACCCCGTTGCTGCGATCGACGCGCGGATCGCGGGCCGGATAGCCGAACAGCTCCTGTGGTCCGTAGATCAGATAGCCGGTGCCGAGTCCGAAGAACCCCAGCGCCACCGGCACGAACATCGAAGCCGGAAGGACTTCCATGAACGCATTTTACTGCCGTTCGACCTGCTGTTATCCGGTTTCGGAGGGAGCCCGGCGGCCGGGGGTGGCCCGGCCGCCGAGGATCTCAGTACGTCGTCTCGCCGTTGAGGCCGAAGAAGTCGTGCCACTTCGCCCCGCCCAGGAACCCGGTCCCGGTGGACAGCCCCACGTACACGTCGTTGAGCGAACCCTTCGTGAACACGACGATGTCGTCCTTACCGTCACCGTTGAAGTCACCCAGGAACGGGAACTCCCCCGCCGTACAGAAGAAGTCGTTCCACTTCACCGTCGTACCCACGAACGCCGAACCGTTCGACACCGCCGCATACACATCGGCGTCGGCGTTGCACGTGAACGTCACGATGTCGTCCTTACCGTCACCGTTGACGTCACCGACCCGCGGCTGCTCCGCCCCGACCGCGAACAGGTCGTGCCACTTCAGACCCGGCCCGAACGAACTGCCGTTCGACAGACCCACGATCACATCCGCCGCGCTCGCCGGGCCCTGCGTGAACGTGATCAGGTCATCCCTGCCGTCACCGTTGACATCACCCAGCGCCGGAAACTCGTTGGCCGGGGAGAAGAACTCGTGCCACTTGACCCCCGCGCCGAACGACGAACCGTTCGACAGGGCCACGTACACGTCACCGTTGGTGTCGTGGGTGAACGTCACGATGTCGTCCCTGCCGTCGCCGTTGACGTCACCGACCGCCGGGACCTCCGCACCAGGGGCGAACCAGTCATGCCACTTCGACGCCCCCAGGAACCCCGTCCCGTTGGACAGCGCCACGTACACGTCACCTGCCGCCGTGCCGGTCGTGCCGTGGGTGAACGCGACGATGTCGTCCTTGCCGTCACCGTTGAAGTCACCGGTCAGCGGCGTCTCCCCGGTCAGGGCGAAGAAGTCGTTCCACTTCACCGACGTGCCCGCGAAACCACTGCCCGTCGACGGCGACACGTACACATCAGCCAGGGTGCCGTGCGTGAACGTGACGATGTCGTCCTTGCCGTCACCGGAGAAGTCCGTCGGCGAACCCGCGTAGTACTTCGCGCCGGAGCCGCCGGAGTTGACCAGCGTCATGTAGTAGTTCCAGTTCCAGTGCGGCCCCGGATCGGTGTGGTCGTTGCCGGGCATCTCGTTGTGGCCCCTGATGTGGGCGCGGTCGCGCGGGATGCCGAACTTGCCGGTCAGGTGCCGGGTCAGCGCCGCCGAGGAGCGGTACATCGCGTCGGTGAACCAGGCCGGGTTGTCGACGAAGCCCTCGTGCTCGATGCCCAGCGCGTACGGGTTGGCCGAGCGGGCGTGGTAGGCCGTGTCGCCGTCGCGCACCATCTGGGTGACCTCGCCGTTGCTGGACTTCACCACGTAGTGCGCGCTGACGCCCGCGGACGGGTTCTGGAACCAGCTGACCGTGCCCGCGTACGAGCCCTGGGTGACGTGGATGACCACGGTGGTGATCGCCGACGAGCGGCCCGCGCCGTAGTTGCCCCCGGCGGCGGAGATCCAGCGCGCGGGCGGGTACTCCGGCAGCGCCGCCGCGACGGCCTGCGCGGCTGCGCCGGTGACCGCGGGGGGGCCTGCCGCGGTGGACACCCCAGCCCCGGCCGGGGCGACCGCTGTGTAGCGGCCGAGTTGCGGTTTGACGGCGCGGCCCTTGACGGCGATCATCTCGCCGGTCTCGGCGCGGCCGGACAGGCCGGTGTTGAGCAGGTCGTAGACGTGGTCGGCGTAGAGCCGCGCGGTCGCGTCCTCGGCTGCGGCGCTGTAGCGGGCGACGACCGGATACCAGGCCGCGAGCCGGGTGCGGTCGGCGGGGCGCAGGCCGAGGTCGTCGGCGTACGCCCGCAGCACGGCGGCGGACCCGTGGATGTTGGCGGCGGTGTCGGCCTTGAGGCGGGCGACCCGCTCGCCGGTGAGTCTGGCGGCCAGGGGCAGGCTCTGGTTGCCGGGGTTGTCGGCCAGGTGCATGACGCCGTAGCCGTTGGCGGCGCTGGGCAGCCCGTCGTGGCCGTCGAGGCGGCTCTCGCCGTAGCCGATGGCGACGAGCAGGTCACGGGGCACACCGGAGACGGTGGCGGCGTGGTCGAAGGCGGCGGTGGTCGCCGGTGCCGGTGCGGGGGCCGCGACGGCGGGGGCTGCCGCGCCGACCAGCGCGGCGGCCAGGGCCGCGCCGAGCAGGGCCGCGGGGGTACGGGATGGCATGGTCGTCCTCTCGGGGGTCATGGTCAGAGGGTGGTTTCGCCGTTGAGGCCGAAGAAGTCGTGCCATTTCGCGCCGCCGAGGAACCCGGTGCCGGTGGACAGTCCGACGTAGACGTCGTTGGTCGCGCCCTTGGTGAACACGATGATGTCGTCCTTGCCGTCGCCGTTGACGTCGCCCAGGATCGGGAACTCCCCGGCGGTGCAGAAGAAGTCGTTCCACTTCACGGTGGTTCCGGCGAACCCGGTGCCGGTCGACAGGGCGGCGTACACGTCGGCGTCGGCGTTGCAGGTGAACGTGACGATGTCGTCCTTGCCGTCACCGTTGACGTCGCCGACGCGGGGCAGTTCCGCACCGACCGCGAACAGGTCGTGCCACTTGAGCCCCGGCCCGAACGAGCTGCCGTTGGACAGGCCCACGATCACGTCGGCGGCCGAGGCCGGGCCCTGGGTGAAGGTGATGATGTCGTCCTTGCCGTCGCCGTTGACGTCGCCGACCGCCGGGTACTCGTTGGCCGGGGAGAAGAACTCGTGCCACTTGACGCCCGCGCCGAACGAGGAGCCGTTGGACAGGGCCACGTACACGTCACCGGCCGGGTTGTGGGTGAAGGTGATGATGTCGTCCCGGCCGTCGCCGTTGACGTCACCGACGGCCGGGACCTCGGCGCCGGGGGCGAACCAGTCGTGCCACTTCGCGCCGCCGGTGAATCCGGTGCCGGTGGACAGCGCCACGTATACGTCACCGGCTGCGGTGCCGGTGGTGCCGTGGGTGAACGCGACGATGTCGTCCCTGCCGTCGCCGTTGAAGTCACCGGAGCGGGCGGTCTCGCCGCCGAGGGCGAAGAAGTCGTTCCACTTGACCGAGGTGCCCGCGAAGGCGCTGCCGGTGGACGGGGCGACGTACACGTCGGCCAGGGTGTTCTGGGTGAACGTCAGGACGTCGTCGCGGCCGTCGCCGGTGACGTCGGTGGAGGCGCTCGCGGCCGTCTCGGCGACGCGACGGGCCTCGGCCCACAGCGTGCGGGCCTTGCTCTCGACCTGGTCGTAGCGGTCGGGGAAGCCGGAGCGCTGCACGCACTGGGCGATCTGGCCGGGCCGGTAGCCGGGGTTGTTGCGGTCGCAGACGATCGCCCGACTGTAGTACTGCGTGGAGGCGTAGACGACGTCCATGATCTGCTCGGGAGTGCCCCAGCCGTAGTCCCAGCGCTGCTGGAACACCCCGAGCGACGACTTGTCGCCGCAGGGCAGGTTGTTCATGCGGGACTCGACCCAGCCGGCTTCGAAGCCCGACAGCATGACCTTGTCGTTGACGTTGAGGCTGCGGGCGGTCCGGTACACCATGACGATCACGGCGGGGTCGTGGTTGGCCGGGATCGAGGTGCAGGCGGCGTGCGCGACGGGGGCCTGGACCGCGATGGCGGTGGCCGTGGCGGCGAGGGTGGACAGGATCAGGCCGGTGAGGGTACGGCGGATCATCGTTCCTCCGGATCGGGGGTGGCCGGGGGCGGGGGGGCAAGGTCCTGAGTGGAGCCATGAAATCGATATCAGGCGAAACTTACCGCCGCTATATATCGGCGTCAAGAAATGATTCTACATAAACGTATCTCGATCAATGGGGGTGGTAGACATGCCCACGGCGCCGTCGGGGAAACGAAGAACGGCGGCCCCCGGAGGGAACCGCCGTTCTTCGACGAGCGTGGCCGCCGCCGTCAGGCTACGACCGCAAATGCCGCCCGCTGCAGGTCCTCGGCCCGCGAGGACGGACCCACCCGCAGCTCGAACTCGCCCGGCTCGACGACCCGGGCACCCCGGGCGTCCACGATGGAGCACGCCGCCACCGGCACCTCCAGCTCGACCACGCGGGTCTCGCCCGGCTCCACCGTCACCTGCCGGTACGCCTTCAGCTCCTGCTCGGCCCAGGTCACCGAGGTGACCGTGTCGCTGACGTACACCTGAACGGTCTCCAGCGCGGGCCGCGCACCGGTGTTGCGCAGCTGCACCTGCGCCCGAACGGTGTCGGCCGGGCCGACGGTCGGCGTCAGCACCCGCAGGCCGGAGTACTCCACCGTGGTGTAGCTCAGGCCCTGCCCGAACGCGAACGCCGGGGCCTGGGTCAGGTCGGCGTAGCGGTGGCCGTGCTGGCCGCGCACCTGGTTGTAGTACGTCGGCTGCTGACCGGCGTGCCGGGCGAACGAGATCGGCAGCCGCCCACCGGGCTCGATCAGCCCGAGCAGCAGCTCGGCGATCGCCCGCCCGCCGCGCATGCCGGGGTTGGCCGCGTACACGATCGCCGCCGCGTTCAGCGCCGACGGCGGCAGCACCAGCGGCTTGGAGCTGAGCAGCACCACGATCAGCGGCTTGCCCGTCGCCGCCAGCGCGTCCAGCAGCGCCACCTGCCCGCCCATCAGCTCCAGCGTCGCCGTCGAGCAGTACTCCCCGACCAGCTCGATCCGGTCGCCGACCACCGCCACCACGTAGTCGGCGCGGCTCGCGTCCGCGACAGCCGCGGCGATCAGCGCCTCGTCGACCGGGGCGGGCAGCGCCACGTCGGGCCGGGGCTGGCCGTCGGGGAAGAACTCGCCCTCCGGGTCGGGGCCGGTGACGACGATGTCCGCGCCGCGCGCGTGGGTGACCGTCCAGTCCTGCGGAGCGACCTCGCGGAACCCGTCCAGCACCGTAGTGATCATCTCGCGGGGGTGGCCTTCGGGCAGCCACTCGGCCTGCCCGGACGCGCCCGCCCAGTCACCGAGCTGGGTGTGCGCGTCGTCGGCGTTGGGCCCGACGATCGCGACGGTGCGGGCCTGCGGCGCGCTCGCGCGGCCGTCCGCACCGGCGGTCAGGCCGCCCGCCATCGGCAGCGTGCCGTCGTTGCGCAGCAGCACCAGCGAGCGCCGCGCCACCTCCAGGTTGAGCTCGGCGTGCGCGGCGATCCCGATGACCTCGGCCTGGCGGGCCGCGTCGGGGTGGCGCGGGTTCTCGAACAGCCCCAGCTCGAACTTCAGGGTCAGGATGCGGGTGACCGCCGCGTCCAGATCCGACTCCTCCAGCAGGCCCTTGGCGACGGCGTCCTGCGCCCCCTCGAAGAAGTCCTGCGTGGTCATCACCATGTCGTTGCCCGCCTTCACCGCGGCCGCCGACGCGGTGGTGAAGTCGGGGAAGATGTGCTGCTCCCAGACCATGCGCCCGACGTTGTCCCAGTCGGTGACCAGCGTGCCGCGGTAGCCCCACTCGCCGCGCAGCACCTCGTTGAGCAGCCAGTCGTTCACCGTGACCGGCACGCCGTCCATCGACTGGTAGCCGAGCATGAACGTGCGGCAGCCCTCGCGGGCGACCCGCTCGAACGGCGGCAGGAACCACGAGCGCAGCTTGCGCCGGGAGATGTCGGCCTCGCTGGCGTCACGGCCGCCCTGGGTCTCGGAGTAGCCCGCGAAGTGCTTGGCGCAGGCCAGGATCGCCGTCGGGTCGGCCAGGCCGTCGCCCTGGTAGCCGCGCACCATCGCCGAGGCGAACTCGCCGATCAGGAACGGGTCCTCGCCGAACGTCTCGTCGACCCGGCCCCAGCGCAGGTCCCGGGCGATGCACAGGACCGGGGAGAAGGTCCAGTGCACACCGGTCGCGGCGACCTCGATCGCGGTGATCCGGGCGGCCCGCTCGATGAGCGCGGCGTCCCAGGTCGCGGCCATGCCGAGCTGCGTCGGGAAGATCGTCGCGCCCTGCCAGAACGAGTGCCCGTGGATGCAGTCCTCGGCGATCAGCAGCGGGATGCCCAGCCGGGAGTGGCTGGCCATCTCGGCGGCCTCGCGCACCCGCTCCGGCGAGGCGTGCAGGATCGAGCCGACGTGGAAGTCCTCGACCAGGTGGCGTACGCCGTCGCGGGCGGTGAGCTGGAGCATCTGCCCGGCCTTCTCCGGCAGCGTCATCCGCCCGATGAGGTCGGCGACCCGCTGCTCGGTCGGCAGCGTGGGGTCGAGGTAAGGCAGGGAGGACACGGGGTTCCTTTCGCGGACACCGGGCGGCGTCCTGGTGGCAAGGTGCGGATGGGTCCGGCGTCCGGGCCGGTTACCGGCGTCCGGCGAGAGCGGTCGCCGGGAGCCGGGAGTCGGCGGCGGGAAGCAGGAGCGCGGCACTGGGCCCCGTGCTGTTGCGCACGACCATGTCTACGGGGAAGAAGCGCCGCCAGTGCGGTGCTGCGGCGCCCTCCAGCAGCGCCCTGGTCGCGGCGGCGGCCATCTGCTCGACCGGCAGCCGCATCGTGGTCAGCGGCGGGCTGACGCAGGCCGCGACGGCGCTGTCGTCGAAGCCGACGACGGCGATGTCGTCGGGCACGCGCCGTCCGGCGTCGGTGATGGCCTGGATCGCGCCGGCGGCCATCATGTCGCAGGCCGCGAAGAGGCCGTCGAGGTCGGGGTGCTCGGCCAGCAGCCGGGTCGCGGCCGCGTAGCCGCCCTCGCGCCGGAACCCGCCGTCGACGGCGATGTCGGGCAGGCCCAGCTCACGGACCGCTTCGAGGTGCCCGGCCCGGCGGCCGGCGGCGCAGGTGTTGCAGTCGGGGCCGTGGATCGCGGCGATCCGCCGGCAGCCGATGCGGTGCAGCAGGCTGATCGCGTCGTACGCCGCGCGGCTGTTCTCCGGTTCGACGGCCGGCACGTGCGGGGCGGTCGCGCCCAGCGACACCGCCTTGCGGCAGCGGGCGTGGAACCGGGCCGCCTGTTCGGGCGACAGGTTGACCAGCACCGCTCCGGCGGTCACCGTCTTCGCGACGCGGTCGATCAGCTCGGTGGCGTCCTCGGCCCCGGCGACGTTGACCCGCAACTGCGTGTCGGTGCCGGCCAGCGCCGACAGCACGCCCGCGATGACCCGGCTGTAGTAGGGCTGGGCCCCGAACCGGCTGATGTCGTCGTGGCAGGCGATGACGACCAGGTCGAGGGCGTCGCGGCGGCCCGAGGCGAGCGCCCGTGCGGCCGCGTTCGGCCGGTAGCCCAGATCGGCGACGACCCGGTTGACCGCCGTACGCAGGTCGGCGGAAACGCCCGGCGCGTTGTTGAGCACCCGCGAGGCGGTCGCCCGCGACACTCCGGCCTTGCGGGCGATGTCCTCGATGGTCAGCTTCCGGTACGTCATGGGCACTCGCAATCTCGGCACGGCACGCGCCCCGTCGCGCGCGCCCCGACCGCACCATAGCCGCGAGAGCGCTCTCAACGGAACCCGGTATGACGCTGCCCCACCAGCCGGGATCGCGCTCTCCCAACTCTAGGTGACCGGGCCCGATTCGTTAACTGCGGCTCCACCGGGCGAGTGAGTCCCACTTGCCGAAATCGGGCACCGGCTCCCACTGCGTGCTGACGTCCACACCCGTACGGTCCTCGACGGTGCGGGGGCGGGCCGGGTCGTCGCTGATGACCCGGCGGGCACTGCCGTCCTCACGGAACTCGAACCAGGTCACGCACGTCGCGCCGGACAGCGTCGCGGCGTCGGCGTCGGGGTAGTCCCACTGCGTCATGCCGCCCAGGAACAGGTGCTCGCCGCTGCGCCGGAACGAGTAGTGCAGGCACTGGCGGCCGTAGGCGTCGAAGAACCAGACCCCGGCGTGCCCGTTGTCCCAGGCGATCTCGATGACCACGTCCGGCACCCCGCTCGGCGGCGCCGCCGGGATCACGGCGTACGGCTCACCTGCCAGGTCGCGGGCCTGGGCCTCGTCGGCCGACAGCGGCTCGACCGGCTCGTGGTGGCGGAAGTTCCACCGCCTGCAGTAGACCGGCGGCGCTTGCGGATCGTGCCCTGCGATGTGGACGGTCACGCCGATTCCTCCCCGTGGTCAGGCGTGACTCACGGTAGACCGGGCGGGCCGTGCCGGGCAATCGCGCCATCCGCGCCAGGCGAGCAGGCCGAGCAGCACCACCTCGCTGAGCAGCAGATACCGTTCGGCAGCGCCGATCAGATATCGATCGGCGAGCGTCGCACTGGCGAGCATGAGCACGGCGAACCCGCCCGCGACGGCCGCCGTCGCGCGCAGCGCCCGGCTCACCGGGCGCAGGGTAACCGCGGCCAGCGGCAGCATCACGAAGGCCAGCATCGAGGCGTAGCGGTGCAGGTAACCGGTCGCCGTCAGCGGACCGAGGTCGGTCGGGGCGAGCGCCGCCACCACCATGGCCGCGCCGAACACGGCCAGCAGGACCCGGGGCGCGGCCTGGCGCAGTACGGGCAGCAGGCACCACGCCGACAGCCCGAAGACCACCATCGCCATGTCGGTGGCACCGCCGCGGTCGTGCACGGCGAAGTCGCTGACGGTCAGCGACACGTGGCTGAGCTGCGGATCCGGGTCGACCTGGCCGACCGCGGCGAGCAGCGCGGTCAGCACGCTCCCGGCCAGCCCGGCCCCGGCGAGCAGTCGTTTGTCGATCATGATCCGACGGTATGCCGCGACGGCGACCCCGTGCCTCCGGTGATCACCCTGCCCCGTCCCCCGGCTCCTGCCCCGGTTTCTGCGGGTGATCCCGGAGCCCACCCGGGGCCACGGCGGGCGGGGCCTCCTGCAGCGACGCGGCGACCTGGGCCCGGCCCCGGACGGACTCCACACGGTCAGCGCCCCGCCGTGCCTGGGCCCGCCGCACCGACCGGCACCGGCCGCGCGTCAGCCGAAGCCGGGCAGGGCGCGGCGACCGGCACAGTCTTTGCGACGGCTGCCGCGATCAGCGTGGTCACCTCGGCGCGGTTGCCCTCGGCGAGCACGGCGAAGTGACCGCCGGGCAGCAGCCGGGTGCGGCAGGACGCGCTGGTGTGCCGGGCCCAGCAGCCCAGCGCGGTCGGGTCGACCAGGCGGTCGGCCTGGCCCGCCAGCACGGTCAGTGGCGCGTCGAGCCGGATCCGGTCGAAGTCGGCGGCCTCGGCCCCCAGGCGCAGGTCGGCCCGCAGCGCGTCGAGCAGCACGGCCCGCCAGCGGGGCGCGTACAGCGCCTTGGACAGGGGCACGTCGCCCGCCTCCAGCAGCTCGATCATCTCGGCCTCGGTCGGCGGGCGGTGCCGCCAGCGGCGGTTCGCGCCGGGCGCCTGCCCGGACACGATCACCCCGGCGCAGTCGCCGCCCAGCTCGCAGGCCACCCACATGGCCAGCAGCGCGCCCAGGCTGTGCCCGAACACCACGGTGGGCAGCGGGTCGCCCAGTTCACCGAGCGAGCTGAGCACGTCGTCGAGGCTCGCTCCGGTGCGCTCGCCGAGCCGCCGCTCGCGGCCGGGCAGCGTCAGCCCGCGCACCTCGACGTCGCCGGGCAGGCCGCCCAGCAGCGGGCGGTACGAGTTGGGGCCCGCCCCCGAGTGCGGCAGCACCAGCAGCCGCCGTCGTGCCGGAGCGGCCGCGGGTGGCCGTAGCGGGGACCACCACACGGGCTGGACTGCCATGGCGTACCCCGCTCAGATCGCCGTGCCGCCGTCGATGCGCAGCACCTGCCCGGTGATGTAGGACGATCGCGGCGACACCAGGAACGCCACCAGGTCGGCGACCTCCTCGGCACGGCCGAAGCGGCGCAGCGACACCCGGTCGAGCATCCGCTCGCTGAAGTCGGCCGACAGGCCGGAGATCATGTCGGTCTCGATGAAGCCGGGGGCGACCGCGTTGACGCGGATGCCGTACGACCCGACCTCCTTGGACAGCGCCTGGGTCAGGCCGATGATCCCGGCCTTCGACGCGGCGTAGTTGGTCTGCATGGGCGTGCCCGCGACCCCGGCGACCGAGGACATCGTCACGATCGACCCCCGGCGGCGGCGCATCAGCCGCCGGATCACCGCCTTGCAGACGTGGTACGTGCCGTCGAGGTTCACCCGCAGCACCTGCTGCCACTCGTCGTCCTTGAGCAGGGCGAGCGGGTTGTCGCGGATGATCCCCGCGACGCACACGACAGCCTCGATCGCGCCGAGATCGCGCTCGACGTCGGCGACGAAGCCGTGCACGGCGTCGCGATCGGCGACGTCGACGGCGGTGTCGTACACCCTCGCCCCGGCCGCGGCCGCCTCCTTGGCGGTCTGCTCGGCCGCGGTGGACGCGGACTGGTAGCAGAAGGCCACGTCGTAGCCTTCGGCGGCGAGCCGGGTCACCACGGCCGCGCCGATGCCGCGCGAACCCCCGGTGACCAGTGCCACGGGCCGGTCGGTCATGGCGTGCCCCTCTCGTCGCGTGCCGCGGTCAGCTGCTCGGCCGGGCGCAGGCCCGCCATCAGCCGCGACACTTCCATGATCACTTTGTCGTCCACGGTGGACGTGCCTTTGAAGATCGCCGTGTCACCGAAGCGGCGGACGACCTGTACGCGATGCTCGATGACGTCACCGCGGCGGGCACGGCCCGGCAGCGCGATGGCCTCACCCTGCCCGGCCAGCGCGACCGAGCCCCGGGTCACGTCCGGGTTCGGGTCCTCCCACAGCATCAGCAGCAGCGCCGCCTGCGCGAACGACTCGACGGCCAGGCCCGGAGCGAGCTCGGGCTCACCGGCCCCCCAGGGCTCGTCGCCGGTCACCCGGTAGCGGGCCGTCAGGCTCCGGCGCGGCTCGACCTCGGTGACCTCGTCGACCAGCAGCACCGGCGGGCGGTGCGGGATGATCCGCGTGATCGCGTCGCGCCCGGCCACCGGGCCCGCGTCCGGTACGGCTACCCGGGGGCGGTCGGGCCGTTCAGTGTCCGCCGCCGCGCGGTGGCGGTAGGCGAGCACGAATACCGCCACCGGGCCGTGCACGGTGGACAGCTGCGCCTCGCAGCGCACCTCGGGGCCGGTGCGGTCCAGCCGCAGCCGCACCGCCACCGCCTCACCGGGGCGCACCGGTGCCTTGAACCGGCAGCTGACCACCTCGGCCAGCGTGGTGCCAGGTGCGGCCCGCGAGGCGCGCATCAGGCGGTCGGTCGCGTCCAGCAGGTACGCGCCCGGCAGGATCGCGAAACCCGGATAGTGACCGGCGTGCATCGGGTGGTCCCGTTCCGGCCAGATCACCCCCGTGAGGGCGTCCTCGTCGTCGGTGACCAGCGTGGCCGAGACCGGCTCCGCCGGAGCTGCGTGGGCTGATGTCACCCCGCAACAGTCACGCCGACCTCTATACGGTTCCTATCTGCGCAGCAAGAGGTTGGAAGGGCACCTTCCACCACGCGGCGCGATGTGAAGGTGCCCTTCCTTCGGTTCGCGCGATACAGATGCGCGATAGGGGCACGGGATAGGTTCGCGCGCATGATTGATACCAGCATCGAGCGCGGGGCGGCCTGGTTGCGGGTGTTCGCACCGGTGCCGGGCGCACGCCGCCGGCTGATCTGCCTGCCGCACGCCGGTGGCGCGGCGGGCTTCTACCGCACCTGGCCCGCCCGGCTCCCGGTGGACACCGAGCTGGTCGCGGTGCGCTATCCCGGGCGGCAGGACCGGCTGCACGAGGCGTGCGTGTCCCACATGGACGACCTCGCCGACCTGATCACCGACGCGCTGGCGCCGCTGCTGGACCGGCCGCTGTCACTGTTCGGGCACAGCATGGGCGCGTCGGTGGCGTACGAGGTGGCGCGGCGGCTCGAGCAGCGGCACGGGTTCCGGCCGGACCGCCTGTTCGCCTCGGGCCGCGAGGCCCCGCACCGCACCCGTGACATCGACCCGGCCAGCCGCACCGACGAGGTGCTCATCGACGAGATGCACGGGCTCACCGACACCGACCGGGCCGCGCTGGCCGACCCCGAGCTGCGCGAGCTGATCCTGCCCGCGCTGCGCTCGGACTACGCCCTCATCGACGCATACCGCCCGGCGAACCCGCCCCCGATCGACACCCCGATCACGGCGTACACCGGCATCAGCGACCCCGGCTGCGCCCTACCCGCCGTCCGCGCCTGGGCCGACGTCACCACCGCCGACTTCGACCTGCGCGTCTTCCCCGGTGCCCACTTCTTCCTCGTCCCCGCCGAACCCGAACTCCTCACCGACATCACCCGCCGCCTCCGCTGACGCTCCCGCCCTCCGCCCTCCGCCCTCCCTCGCAACTTTTAAAGACCCGCGGCCTCCACGTACTTCGGAGGCCGCGGGTCTTTAAAAGTTGCGCCAGGAGAGGGGGCGGTGGGCTGGTCGGGGCGAAGGGGCGGCGTCCGGCCGGCGGTACGGGGGAGGCCGCCGGGCCGGACGCCGCGGTTGTCAGGCCGAGGGCTCGGCCATGGCGACGGCGATCTTGCGGGGACCGGTGAAGGGTTCCCGGCCGTGGGCCGCCAGCATGTTGTCGACCAGTACGACGTCGTCGCGCTGGTAGTCGAAGCGGGTGCTCGCCCGCCGGTAGCAGGTGCGCAGGTGGTTCATGACGTCGTCGGGGATGGTCCCGCCGTCGCCGTAGTAGGTGTTGGTCGGCAGCTCCTCGTCGGCGAACAGGTTGCGCAGCCCGTCGCGTACGTCCGGGGACTGCGTGGTGACGTGGAAGAACGTGGCGTGGTTGAACCACACCGGCTCGCCGCTGATCGGGTGGAAGTGCACCGCGCTGCGGATCGCGCGGGTACGCAGGCCGCCGTCAGGCAGCCACTGCCACTCGATCCCCCGGTCCTCGCAGTACTTCTGCACCTCGGCCCTGTCCTCGGTGCCGAACACGTGCTGCCAGGCCACCCCGAAGTCGGGGTAGAAGTTGCGCTGCACCAGCCAGCCGCGCTGCTGGAACTCCTCGCGCACCGCCGGGTCGATCAGCTGGTACACCCGCCGGATGTCGGCCAGCGGCGTCGCGCCCTGCGAGGTCGGCGGCTCGATGCAGTAGAAGTACAGCGTGCGCGGCCAGGTGGCCTGGTAGGAGTTCTCGTTGTGCAGGAAGATCTCCTCGTCCGGCGGGTAGTCCGTGGACGTGTACACCTGGCCCTTGATGGTGCTGCGCGGCGAGGACCGCTCGGCGTAGGTCAGCGGCGCGCCGGACAGGGCCCGGACCACCGCGTCGAAGCCGTCGACGCCGCCGATGGCGAAGCCGCGCAGCAGCACCGCGCCGTGGGTGTGCAGCGCCTTGCGGATGCGGGTGCGGTCGGCCTCGATGTCGGCCAGGCCCGCCCCGCTCGCGGCCTCGACCAGGAACGGCAGGGACTGTTCTGCGGTCACGTAGGTTCCCTCCCCCGTCAGTCCGTCATCGCCACGAGCACGCGGCGCTTGCCGGTGTACGGCCGGCGGCCGTGTGCCACCAGCAGGTTGTCGATGAGCAGCAGGTCACCGGGCCGCCAGTCGACGTCGACCGCGGCCTCCAGGGCCCGGTCGCGCACCTGGATGACGTAGCCGTCGGGGATCGGCGAGCCGTCGGCGAACCGCACCGACTGGGGCAGCTCGTCCTCCTTGAGGATCTGCGCGAGCGCCCGCGCGGTGTCGTCGCCCAGGGCCGCCGGGTGCCACTGGTCGGACTGGTTGAACCAGACCTCGGCCCCGGTGACCGGGTGCACGGTGGTCGCCGGGCGGATCTGGCTGACCCGCAGCCCGTCGGCGGTCCACGACCATTCGGCCCCGGAGGCGGCGAGGAACTTCTCGACCTCCTCGCGGCTGTCGGTCTCGAACGTCTGCTGCCAGCTCTTGCCCAGGCCGAGGCCGTCGTGCAGGTTCTGCACGTACCGCACGCCGCCCGCGAACGCGGCGCGCACCTGCGGGTCGAGCAGTTCCAGCCACAGGGCCGCGTCGACGACCGGGGTCGCCCCGCCGGTCTCCGCCGCGATCTCGCAGAAGAACAGCAGGCGGGTGGGCCAGGCTGCGGCGTACGACAGCTCGTTGTGCATGGAGATGGTGAACTCGGGCGGATACTCCGTCGAGGTGTAGACGTTCGCGCCGACCTTGGTGCGCGGCGAGTTGCCGTGCACGTAGGCCAGGCGGTGCGGCAGGAGGATGTCCATCACCGGTTCCAGCGACTGCGGGGTGACCCCGAAACCGCGGAAGACCAGTGCCTTGCGTTCGGTGAGCAGCCCGCCGAGGTCCGGGTGCCCGGTCAGGTAGCCGACCAGGCCTTCCGCGGTGGCCGCGACGCCGGCGTCGGCGGGCGTGATCTCGGTGGGCGTCCAGCGATCGTGCTGAGTCATAGGAGTGTGCCCTTCCTTCAGGCTTTGGCCGCACACTCCGCCACCGGCCTATATTTCGTCGATACCGGCACACCGGAGGGGCCGGCGGGCTGATCGCCCGCCGGCCCCGGCCGGTTCCCTGTCCTGGCGTGCCGTCAGCGCGAGCCGACGAGCTGCGGGTCGCTCTCCGGCTCGGCCGCGTCCTGGTGCGCCACCGGCGCGGACTCGTGCAGGCCGAAGCGGTCGTGCAGGCGCTTGAGCGGGCCGGGCGCCCACCAGGCCGCACGGCCCAGCAGCGCCAGCGTCGCGGGCACCAGCACGCAGCGCACGATCGTCGCGTCGACCAGGACCGCGATGAACAGGCCCAGGCCGATCTGCTCGAGCTGGCCGACCTTCGCTGCGGCGAAGAAGGCGAACACGATCAGCATCAGCGCGGCCGCAGAGGTGATGATGCGGCCGCTGCGCTGCAGGCCCCAGCGTACCGCGGTGTTGCTGTCCACGCCGGAGTCGCGGTACTCCTTGATCCGGCCGAGCAGGAACACCTCGTAGTCCATGGACAGGCCGAACGCGAACGCGAACACGATCACGATCATGTACGGGCTCAGGCCGCCGACGTTGAGCATGTCGAGCGGACCGGCCAGCACGCCGTCCTGGAACACTGCGACCAGCACGCCGAACGTCGCCGCCAGCGTCACCACGTTCATGATGACGGCCTTGATCGGGATGATCAGCGAGCCGGTCATCAGGAACAGCAGCACGATCATGACGAGCACCGTGATGATCACCGCGAGCGGCAGGCCGCTGCGCAGCCGGTCGTTGAGGTCCATGAGCGTCGCGGCGTCACCGGTGACCCACGACTCGACCCCGCTGGGACGATCCGCCCGCAGCCGCTCGACCAGGTCCTGTGCCTGCTGACCCTGGCCGTCGCCGTGCACCGCGAAGGTGACCGTCGACAGTCCGGCGCTGATCGAGCCGGCCTTCTCGACCCGGAGCACGGAGGGATCCGAGGACCACTTCGCGGCGTACGAGTCCAGCGTCGCCTTGTCGGTGCGGGCCACGACGCGTACCGCGGCCTGCTGGGTCTGGCCGAACTTGGCGGTGACCGTGTCGGCGACCTGGACCGCCTCGATGCTGCGCGGCAGGCCCTCCAGCTGGGGGACCTTGATGTTGACGTGCAGCAGCGGCAGCGAGATCGCGGCGAGCACCGCCAGCGTGCCGATGATCACCAGCACCGGGAAGCGCTGGGTGAACCCGGCGAGCTTGGCGAAGCGGCCCGCCTCCAGCTCGGCGGCGGTGGGCACGCCGCTGCCGCGCTCGGCCTTGGCCGCGAGCTCCTTCTTGCTCGGCTTGATCCACTTGCCGAGCAGCTTGACCATCGCGGCGGTCAGAGTCAGCGCGACGAGCATCGCGATGATCGCGGTGGAGATACCGGCGAACGCCATCGCCTTCAGGCGCGGGATGTCGAACGCCAGCAGGCCGGTCAGCGCCGCGGCCACGGTGAGCGCGCTGAAGCTGATGGTGCGCCCGGCGGTGCTCCAGGCCCGGCGGACCGCCTCCGCACGGTCGTCGGTGTTGAGCAACTCCTCTCGATAGCGTGCCACCAGCAGCAGGCCGTAGTCGATGGACAGGCCCAGACCCAGCAGCGTCACCACAGTGATCACGTTGGCGTCCAGGTCGACCACCGTCGAGAAGCCCAGCAGCAGGCCGAACGCGCCGAGCATGGTCGCGATGGCGGTCGCCACCGGCAGACCGGCGGCCACGATGCCGCCGAACACGAACAGCAGCACGATCAGGGTGATCGGCAGCGACAGCATCTCCGCGTTGTTCAGGTCCTCTTCGACCTGCGCATTGGCCTGCTCACCGATCAGGTCACCACCGCCGTAGGTCACCTTCGCGCCGGAGATCTGCGCGACCGCCTGCTCCAGCCGGCCGGTGGCCGCCTGGAAGGGCTTCTGCTGCGACTCGGCCTTGGCCAGCGTCACGAACACGGCGATGGTCGTGCCGTCGGGCGAGACCTGCGGGTCGGAGACCTCCTTGACTCCCTCCACAGCTCGCATGTCGGACACCGCGGACTTCAGCGGCTCCGTCGCCGCCTGCGCGTTGCCGCCTTCGACCAGGGCGATGAACTCCACCCCGTGGTCGATCTCGGCGACGATGGCATCGCGGGCGTGGCTGCCCTCGGTGCCCTTCATCTGGTTGGTGTCCCCCATGTTGCCGAACAGGGGGTCAATGGCGGTGGCTCCCGCGATAGCGAGGAGCAGCCAGAGGATGGCCACGGGCCACGCCCTCCGGAAGGAGAATGCGCCAAGACGAGAACTCATGACCGACAGACTGCCAAGGATGAGGATCGACGTCGATGACATTCCCATCCGGATTCATGGTGGTGCTGGGTACAGCCCCGTTCGGCACTCAGCGTGATGTCGCGTCGCAGGTCGGAGCCCTAATGTCGATGCCATGACGACGAACGCCGGGCACGCCGCACACCGCAGCAGCGTCCTGCGCACCCTGGTCTGGCCCCTATGGGAGGGGCGCACCTGGGTGAACATGGCGCACCTGCTGACCGGAACGCTGCTGAGCCTGATCACCTTCACCGTGCTGCTCTGCCTGCTGAGTTCGGCGGCGACGCTGGCGGTCACCGCCGTGCTGGCCGTGCCGTTCCTCATCGCCACCTACGAGGCGGCGGAGCTGTTCACCAGCTGGCAGCGAACCAGGTTCCGCCGGGTGCTGAGGGTGGACCTGGCTCCCACCGAGTCCCTGCCGCGCGACGGGCACTGGCTGAGCCGGGCCTGGGCGCAGACCAAGGACGCCGGCATGTGGCGCCAGATCGGCTACCACACCCTGTCCGGGATCACCCTGCCGCTGACCACCCTCGCCGTGCTCACCCTGTGGGTCGCCGGACCGGCGCTCGCGCTGCTCCCCGCCTATAGCACGCAGCTTCCACATTGGATCAAGCCGACCGGCGCGGCAACCCTCGTGGGGTTGTCGAGTATAGGAATAATCATGCTTTTGGCCGCACCGTGGGGGGCGCTGTTGGCCGTGCGCCTCGACGCCGGCATGGCGACAGCCCTGCTGGCTCCGAGTCGCAGCGAGGAGCTGGCCCGCAGGGTCGCCTCCCTCTCCGAAAGCAGGGCCGACATGATCGACGCCACCGACGCCGAACGACGCCGCATCGAACGCGATCTGCACGACGGCACGCAGCAGCGCCTCGTGTCACTCGCGATGAACCTCGGCATGACCCGCACCATGCTCGTCGACGTGCCCCCCGAGGTGCGCGACGCCATCGAACGGGCCCACGACGAGGCCAAACTCGCCCTGTCGGAGCTGCGGGCGGTCATCCGCGGCATGCACCCGGCCATCCTCGACGACCTCGGCCTGGACGCCGCCCTGTCCGGCATCGCGGCCCGCTCGCCGGTCCCGGTGCGGCTCATGGTCGACCTGCCCCGCCGGCCCTCCCGCACCGTGGAGACCGTCGCCTACTTCGTCGTCTCCGAAGCCCTCGCCAACGTCGCCAAGCACGCCCAGGCGAGTCAGATAGACGTCATCGTCGAGATCGAGGGCGACCTGCTGCGCATCGTCGTCCGCGACGACGGCCGCGGCGGCGCCGACCAGAGCAGGGGCACCGGCCTGCGGGGGCTGCGCCAGCGCATCGCCGCCGTCGACGGCGCACTGACCGTCGACAGCCCCGTCGGCGGCCCCACCATCCTGCTGGCGGACCTGCCATGCGCGTGATCATCGCCGAAGACTCGGTCCTGCTGCGCGACGGGCTCGTCCGCCTGCTCAACAGCGCCGGACACACCGTGGTCGACGCCGTCGGCGACGCCGAACAGCTGCTCGCCTCCGTCGACAAGCACCACCCCGACCTGGCCGTCATCGACGTACGGATGCCGCCGAACTTCCGCGACGAGGGCCTGCGCGCCGCACTTACCCTGCGGGAGCTCCCCGAACCCCCCGCAGTGCTGGTGCTCTCCCAGTACGTCGAGGAGCGCTACGCCTCCGAGCTGCTCAGCAAGGGCACCAGTTCTGTCGGATACCTCCTGAAGGATCGGGTCGCCGACGTCTCGGACTTCCTGGAGGCCCTCGACCGGGTGGGCCGCGGCGGCACCGCCCTGGACCCCGAGGTCGTCGCCCAGCTGCTCGTCCGCACCCGCAACGATCCCCTGGTCCAGCTCACGCCCCGGGAACGGGAGGTGCTCGCGCTGATGGCCGAGGGCCGCTCCAACGCCGGCATCGCGTCGGCCCTGTTCGTCAGCGACAGTGCCGTCGCCAAGCACGTCAACAGCATCTTCGCCAAGCTCCAGCTCACCACCGCCGACAACGACCACCGCCGGGTCCTCGCGGTCCTGCGCTTCCTCAAACCCTGAAGGAGAAGCCATGCGCGCCAACCGTTTCGCCACCGTCCCCCGCCGCCTCGCTCTCGGCCTGACCGCCGCCGTCACGGTGCTCGGCCTGGCCGCCACCACCGGCTGCGACGACCGCGGCGGCACCTCCGACCTGTCCACCGAGACCCAGTCGCAGGACTACGCCCAGCAGGTCAACAAGCTCGAGTTCGACCTGGCCGCCGGTGACATCACTGTCTCGTCGCAGGACGCCACCGGCGTCGCCGTCAGTCGCAAGCTGCAGTGGAAGACCGACAAGCCGAAGATCACCGAGGAGGTCAGCGGCCAGACCCTGCGCATCAGCGTCGACTGCCCCGACGACCAGGAGAACTGCGCCGTGCACTACACGGTCAAGGCCCCGGCCGGCGTGGCCGTCATCGCCAAGACCACCGCGGGCAACGTCGTCCTCAACGACATCACGGGTGACCTCGACGTCAACACCGACGCCGGCAACACGACCGTCAAGAACGCGGTCGGCAAGCTGCGCGTGCACACCGTCTCCGGCGACGTCAACGCCACCGGCCTGAAGTCGACCGACGTCGCGGTCACCACCGAGTCCGGCAAGCAGACCATCCGTTTCGCCGCCGCCCCCAACCTCGTCGAGGCGACCGCCGAGGCCGGCGACATCGAGGTCGCGGTCCCGAAGGCCGACGGCGGCTACCAGGTCAAGGCCAACACCAAGGACGGCACCCGCACCATCGACGTGACCCAGGACGCCGACAGCTCGCGCTCCATCTCGGTCACCACGACCTCCGGTGACGTGGACGTCGTCAACGCCTGATCACCGCCGTGACGGCCGGGGTCGCTCCGCTCTCGCGGAGCGGCCCCGGCTTTTTCGCGTGCCCGCAGGGCCCCAGCACCGATAGCATCGGCAACCATGAAAATACGGGGGTACGCCGGACCGGATGACGATGATCAGATCGCTCGGGTGCGGCAGGCCGCGCTCGCCGTCGACGGCGCCGTCTGGCTGCCCGGCCCGGATGTCGGCGTCACCCCCGCCGAGACGTTCGTGGTCGCCGAAGACGCGGGTGAGATCATCGCGTTCGGGGGCCTGGACCGGTGGACCGAGGACGACGGCACGGAACTGTTCCTGATCACCGGGTGTGTCCACCCGGAGCATCGGGGCCGCGGACACGGCAGCGCCCTGCTGGCCCACCAGGAGGCGCGGGCCGCCGCGGCAGGCTCCGGCCTGCCGCATCAGCAGCTCGGCGGCAATGCCGACGACAGCCAGCCGGGCTCGCGGCGGCTTCTGCTCGACCACGGATACCGGCTCGCGTTCACCGTCGTCGAGCTGCGCTGCCTGCCCGCCGACGGCACCGCGCCGACCGCCCTGCCTGCCGGCCTGCGGATACGGCCCGTGCTGGCCGAGCACCAGCCCAAGATCCATGCCGCGATCGTCGAGTGCTTCACCGGCAGCCACCACGGCTTCAGACCTGTCGACTACGACACCCACCTGGCCGAAGTACGCGACACCGAGCTGTGGACGGTCGCCTGGGACGGTGACGAGATCGCCGGGGTGGTGACCGCCGAACGCCGAGGCAGCAGGGCAGTCGACTCACCGTGGGTCGCGGTGCGGCCCGCGTACCGGCGGCAGGGTCTGGCGCTGGCCCTGGTCACCCGCAGTCTGGCGGCCATGCGTGAGTACCGCCTCACCTACGCGTCGATCCGCACCGTGGCCGAGAACCCGCACCGGACCGTGGACCTCTATGAGCGGGCCGGATACCAGGTGACCCAGCGGATGCCCCGCTACCGCAAGCCGCTGTCCGCCGCGACGGTCTGAGTCCGGCGAATTCGATCGCCCCGTCCGGGAGGATGGCGGCATGGCATGGACTGCGCCCGCCGTCGAGCGGCTGCCCCGGACGGACATGGCCTGCGGTGAGCGCGAGATGCTGGACGACTGGCTGCGGCGGCGCCGGGTCGCGCTGCTCCGCAAGTGCGCCGGCCTCACCGCGGAGCAGCTGACGACGGCGTCGGTCGCACCGTCGAACCTCACGCTGCTCGGGCTGGTACGGCACATGGCCGAGGTCGAGCGGTTCTGGTTCCGGGCCAAGTACCTGCACGAGGACCTGCCCGACCTGTACAACAGCGACGAGCACCCCGACGGCGACTTCGATCTGGTGGCCGAGGCCGACGCCGGGGGCGACCTCGCCCGGTTCCTGGCTGAGACAGCCGCCTGCGACGCGGCCGTGGCGGGGCACGAACTGGACGAGGCCGCCGAGGACCCCAAGGCCCAGACCGGCAGGGTCAACCTGCGCTGGGCCTACATCCACATCATCGAGGAGTACGCCCAGCACACCGGCCACGCCGACCTCATCCGAGAGAAGATCGACGGGTACACCGGGTCCTGAGGGCCTGGAGTCACCACGGACCGGCCTGGCGGCGGAACTTCGTGGGCGATACGCCGAACTGCCTTTTGAAGTCTCGGGCGAACGTGTCCGCGCCGTCCGTCAACTGCCGATGAGCGGGTGCAGGAGATAGACCACCCGGTCCAGTAGATCGACGGCCGGTTCGAGGTTGCCGGTGGCCACGCACACCAGCAGTGGAAGCTGAAACGACACGGTGACGGTGAGACTGACACGCACGAACGACGGATGCGAAGGGCTGTCCGGCTGGGCGACAGGGTTCGTCTCAGGGGTGCCGTCAGCGGCGGGAGCACCGTCGACCATCCGCCCACGGAGTTCCGCCGAAAGGCCGGTCAGCTGTGATCCGCGTGCACTGGAGGAGCGTGCTGTAACGGTCCGTCCCGCCCCGCGGCCGGCAACACCCCGAAGTGTCTTCTGAAGTCGCGGGAGAACCGGTCGTAGCCGTGGCTGGTGTGGACGTCCCTGACGGTCATCGCCTCGGCCGCCGGATCGTGCAGACTGGCCCGGCAGGCCTGCAGACGCACCTGCTTGACGAGACGCATCGGCGTGGTTCCCGCATCGCGGCAGATCCGGTAGAGCAGACGCGGTGACATGTTCGCCGCCTGCGCGATGGTTCGCGGATCGCACGCCGGATCACCGTGCCGCCGATGAATGATGTTCAGGAGATGGGCCATCCACAGTGCGCTGAGAGTCGCCGGGCTGACGCCGAGACCCCCGCCGTAACGCAGGTCCACCATCGCCACCACGTAGTCGCGCAAGGCAGCCGCTGTCGCGTGCTCGTCCGGCTGTGCGGAGCCGTCCGCCAGTTCGAGCAGGAGCCGGGTGAAGAGGGTCGTAGCCGGGCAGGCTTCTGGGGCAGCAGCCCACCGGCATGCGGCCGGATCCGCTCAGGTGGGGTGGCCACCATCGCCTTCGGGACCGACACCAGAATCACCCGCATCCCTGTCGGCCTGGTCGCGTGCAGGCTGCGCTGGGGCAGGGCAAGGTCGTGGATCGCAAGATCGCGCGGGCGGAAGAGCACGCGATTTTCTGCCTACTCCTCGCGATGTCCGCCGTCCACGCTGAGGCACAGCTGTTGACGATCTCTCCGCCCTAAAGGACGGAGATTCCCTCCACGCCGCGCGTGGACCGCGCGGCGTCCGAGTGGATTCCTGCTTCCCGGCGCGGTGCCGACACGGATGCCGGTCTTACCTGCGCTCCACAGGCGTTTGAGTTGTCCCGGCGTCCCCGGGCCAACACGTTGATCGCCGCGTTGACGTCGCGGTCGTGAACCGTCCCACACGGGCAGGTCCACGACCGGACCGACAGCGGTTTGGGTCCGTCGACCCGGCCGCACGCCGAACAGGTCCGCGACGTGGGCGCGAACCGGTCGATCCTGGCGAAGGTGCGCCCGTACCGGGCGGCCTTGTACTCCAGCATGCCGGTGAAGCCGGCCCACCCCGCGTCGTGGACGCTCTTGGCCAGCCGGGTCCGGCCGAGACCGACAACGCACAGGTCCTCGACATACACCGCTTGGTTGTCGCGGATGATCGTCGTGGACAGCTTGTGCTGCCAGTCCCGCCGGGTGTCGGCCACCCGCGCGTGAGCGACCGCGACCTTCACCACGGCCTTGCGGCGATTGGCCGAACCCTTCTGCTTGCGGGACAGTGCCTGTTGCAGCCTTCTGAGCTTGCGGGCGGCCCGCCGTAGGAACTTCGGCGCGGTGACCTTCGTGCCGTCGGACAGGACGGCGAAGTGGGTCAGGCCCAGATCGATGCCGACCTCGCAGGCGACCGGCGGCAGGGTCTGGTCTACGCCTGCGGTCACGACGAACGAGGCGAAGTACCGGCCCGCCGCGTCGCGGATGACCGTCACCGACGACGGGTCGCACGGCAGGCTTCTTGACCAGCGCACCCGCAGGTCGCCTATCTTCGGCAGGCGCAGGCGGCCGTTGTCGCAGACCCTGAACCGGGAGTTCTTGGTGAACCGGATGGCCTGCCGGTTGTCCTTGCGCGATCGGAACCTCGGCGGCCCGACCTTGCGACCCTTGCGCCTGCCGGTGACCGAGGAGAAGAAGTTACGGTACGCGCTGTTCAGGTCCGCCAGGGCCTGCTGCAACACCACGGCCGACACCTGTGCGAGCCACGCCCGCGCCTCGGTCTGCTTGGCCTCGGTGATCACACGACGTGACAGCTCCGCGTCTGTCACGTATGTCTCGCCCTGCTCGCGGGCCTGCTGACGCAGCCGCAGCCCGTCGTTGAACACCACCCGCGCACACCCGAACGCCTTCGCCAGCTCGATCTGCTGGCCGGGCGTCGGGTAGACACGGAAGTTGTAACGCAGCTGCACGAACACCAAACTATCATGTTGGTCTATGGCTGATCTCGAAGGCATCCGTACCGGCAGGCACTGCGTGTTCGCGATGCATGTGCACTTGGTTTTCGTGACCAAGTTCAGGCACCAGGTGTTCGCCACCCGACACCTGTCCAGGATGGAACAGATCATGCGCGACGTCTGCGCCGACTTCGAAGCCGAGCTGATCGAGTTCAACGGCGACATCAACCACGTGCATCTACTGGTCAACCACCCACCCAAGGTCGCCGTGGCCCGGCTGGTCAACAGCCTCAAAGGCGTCTCCTCCCGCCGCCTACGCCAAGAATTCCCCGACCTCGCACGGCACTACTACCGGGCAAACAAGCTCTGGTCTGGCTCATACTTCGCAGGGTCGGTCGGTGGAGCACCGATCAGCGCCCTACGGCAGTACATCGAGCAGCAGAACCGGCCGGCCTGATCCAGGCAGACGCCGGTCCGCCTCGACGGCGAATCGGCTGCTCCTGTCCCGCTACGCGGGCAAGTCCGCTTCACCCCCGGCCTGAAGGCCGGAGCACTGCGGACAACATTGGTAGCACTCCGGATCGGAGGCCCGGACCACCCGCGCGGTACGCCGCACCTCGATCTCCGAGTCCGCGGCAAAGACGAGCGACTCGAACGTGAGATCACCGCATCGGGAGGCCGACATCGACACGAACATCCGATCGGGCCTGCGCCCGAGAACCTGAAAGGGAGCCAGTTCAGAGCCGGCGCCCTCGCGATAGTGATCGTATCTGTCGAGCGGATGGACCGTCCTCGTGTCATACCGCCAATGCACTGTCATCGCCTCCTACGCCCACATCGCCAACACACTGATTACACTCGATGCGACCCTCCGCCTGGTTGGCTGTGAGAGCACAGCTTGGACCGGCTCGCCGACAGGCGACATCCGCCAGCTCAGCCGCTACCTTTGAACAGTGGCATATGTCGATGGAGTGCTGAGCAAGGACGTCCCGACCGAGCTCGCGCGGCTGCGGGCACTGGAGGAGCTGTGCGACCCGATCTCCACCGCGATCGTCGAACACCTCTCCCCTGAGCCCAGCTGGCGCTGCGCCGACGTGGGCGCCGGGGCCGGGTCGTTCGCGAGCTGGCTCGCACAGCGCGCCGAGGTCGTGGCGACCGATCTGGATACCCGTTTCCTCACCCCCGGCGAACGGCTGACCGTGCTGACCCACGACGTCACCGGCGACCCCGCCCCCGGCGGGCCGTTCGACCTCGTCCACGCCCGATTCCTGCTGGAGACGCTCCCCTCGCGGGCCGACACCGCCCGCAGACTCACACGATGGCTACGCCCCGGCGGCCACCTGGTCGTCATCGGCGTCGACCTGTCCGTCGCGGCGTTCTCGCCGCATCCGGCGCTGCGCGCCGCGGCCGAGGCCCTCCTCGACATCTTCACGGAGGAGATGGATCTCGAACCGACCTTCACCCGGGGGCTTCCGCGGCTGCTCGCCGAGGAGGGCATGGTGGACATCCGGGCGGCCTTCCACCCGCTGGTCGTCGGCGACGGAGGCCCGGGCGAGCGGGTGATGCGAGCCACCTTCGAGCAGGCGTACGGCACCATGATCGCCACGGGTCGGCTGACAGCGGAGCAGGTCGACGCCGCGCGCGACTGGTTCGGCCAGCCCGGCCACCTGGACATCCTCGCCCTGATGCCGGTCGTCACCGCCCGCCGCCCCGCCTGAGCGGCGAGCGGATCAGCGCGACCCGGTCGACGGCCGTGGCCGGGTAGTCCCGCTGGCCGCCGGTGCTGCGGCCGCTGCACGAACAGCCCCTGCTCCCCGTAGCAACGCAGAGCGCGGGCTGGCCCCGGTCGCCTCTGCCAGTTCGCCGATACGCATGGACCTGCCTCTTGAGCAGGTCTTTCCCGATCCCGCCGCGATCGCGGTTGCCCGCGTACTCCATGATCTGTTCATGTTTCGCTGGACTTTGAGCCGAGCCGCGATCGGCATCGCCGTCGGAGTCGCGGTGTCGGGCTTCGCGATGGTGGCCTACCGGCAGGGCTGGTCTGTCGCCAAGGAATCCGCAGCCGTCGCGGCGACCTTGTTGATCGTGGTGATCGGGGGTCGGTGGACCGCCGTCCGCGACGCCCGGTGGGCCACGGTGCATGGGCCGGTTTCGGCGACGATGAAGGTCCACCGCGGCCGGGTGGTCGTCCGCAGGGTCGACGTGTTCTCGTCGGTGATGCTCGGTGTCGTCGGGGTCGGTTGGGCGGCAACGCTGTGGCTGGCGGCCCTCGACTGGGTCGGCGTCAGCGTGGTGCTCGCCTGCGCTTTCATGGGACCGCTCTTTGTCATGTTCGCGATTCCCGCACTCGCCCACAAGGTCGTGGTCACCCCGGCGCATCTGACCATCCACCGGGCGTTCAGCCGCAGCGTCGTACCCCGGCACACGATCCGCACGGTCCGTCGCGGGGATGCGGGTGCTCTGGTCGTCGAGACGCTTGACGGCGGCTCGGCGAAGATCCCGACCGGCATCTCCAGCCTTTTCGTCCAGGGAAACTGGAACCACCGACCCGCCCAGCTCAAGGCCGCCGGGAGGCTGGAGGCCGCCTTCGCGGCGCTGCCGCCCGCCGAGGCGGCGGACAGCGACACCGTCACCACCCGGCCGCGCATCACGCTGATCATCATCGCGGTCGCGGCGGCCGCCTGCTTCGCGACATTGACCGCCCTCGTCTACACCGATGTCGTCAAAGACGCGCCACGATAGGTCGCTGGCCGCCAGGGTTTGACAGCGAACTCGCGATGGGGCTGTCAGGCATCACCCCAGGGCTCCTCTAGGGGGATGCAGCGCACCGCCCTGTGGATCGAGGCGTACCGCTGCGGGTCGGCGGTGAGGATGTATGCCCGGTGCATGAACGCCAGCATCACCAGGTATGCGTCGTGGACGTCATGGCGCGGGCCGATGCGGCGCAGGAACGCGCCGAACTCCTCCCACTCGGCCATCGGCGTGAGCTGCCGGCAGCTGTCGCGCTGCAAGAGCAGTTCGATCAGGGTCTGGTCGGCTCCTTCACCGAGCGCCTGGGCCAGGCTCCCGGCTGAGAACGCGGTCAGCTCATCCTTCGACTCGATCTCGCCGAGCAGTTCGCCGACGGTGGCGTTGTGGCCGTATGCCTTGAGGGCGCCGGCGTCGAGAATCAGCTGTATGGCGGCGCGTTCGGTCACACGGCCCAGCCCATCTCGCGGCGGATCTCGTCGTAAGCACCGGCGTCGACGTCTTCCCGGGCGGTGGCCAGCTGAGCGCGGGCCCAGCGGCGGGCAGCCTGCTTCTCGGCCTCGTTCGGGCGGCGGCCCGCGATCTCCTCAGCACGGGTGTTGAGCATGTGCCGCCGGACGATGGCGTTCACCTCGCCGCTGGCGTTGCCGGTGCCCTCCAGATACTTCGCGACGTCGTCGTCGAGGCTGAAGCTTTTGATCGTCTTTGCCATGGTTATTAATATCCCTGCAGATTGCTAATAGCGCCAGCAGACGACCCGCGTCTGTCGTAGGTCACGCCTACCATCCCCCGGTGATCGACGAGCGATTCGAACTGCCGACCTCGGCCGGAGAGCGCCAGGTGCTCGAGACGTTCCTGGAGTTCCAGCGCGGCGCGCTGGTACGCAAGTGCGCCGATCTCGACGACCGGCAGTTCCGGAGCCGATCCGTGCCGACCTCCCGGCTGTCCCTGGCGGGCCTGGTGCGGCACCTGGCCGGTGTCGAGCGGTGGTACTTCCAGGCCGTCATCGCCGATGCGTTCCCCGGCTCGCTGTTCACCACTTTCACCGCCGACTTCGACGACGTCGAGGCCGCGACCTGCGAGGCGACCTTCGACATGTGGCAGGCCGAGGTCGAGACGTCCCGCCGCATCGCCGCCGAGCGTTCGCTGAACGTGGTCGGCCGGCATCCGGGCACCGGCGAACAGCACTCCCTGCGCTGGGTCCTCCACCACATGATCGATGAGTACGCCCGGCACCTCGGCCATGCGGACATGCTGCGCGAGGCGATAGACGGCCGAACCGGAGAATGACCCTCGAATTTCGGCCAGGCGGCGCTCCTGATCGAGGTGTGCGGTGCATCCCTAGCTGCTCGATTTGTGTACACACCGCACTCACCGACATCGCCGGGGCGATGAACACACGACGCACTTCAGCGAAGACTGATCATGGAAGTTTCTCCTGGTCGAGGCCATTCGTGCCTTCTAGTCCGAAAACTTGAGGGTGAGTGGGCAGGCGGCAGCGTCTCGGCGTAGCGCAGCGGAGCCGGGACAGGGTTTGTCGTTGTATCGCGGTCAGGCGGCTGCCGGTTCGATGGTGACCTTGTAGCC
>NZ_JAAOTJ010000019.1 GCF_011297335.1 Catellatospora methionotrophica
CGAAAGGCCTTTCCGCTCGACTTGCATGTGTTAAGCACGCCGCCAGCGTTCGTCCTGAGCCAGGATCAAACTCTCCAAAAAGAATTCAAAAACCCGGCAAAAAACAAACCCGACATAAATGTCCAGATTGTTTAATACCAAAGTAACCATCCCAAAGGATGGCCAATAAATTGGCACTTGGCTTAAATAGCGCCCTGTTGAGTTCTCAAAGAACAAGCACACACCGCGCCGTTCCAGGTCTCCCTGGCCCGTCTCCGGGGCAACTCATCCAGCTTACCCATCCGGTCGTTCCGTGTCAAATCCGAATTTTCGGATCTGGCCGGTTCGTCCGTTTGGACACCTCGAACACGCTGAACCGCTGAGGTCCGAACGAGGATCGAGGAGAACCAGCGACCCGGCCGACGGCTTCCTCCGAGAAGATTCTCGGCGAGCTCATCCGCCCGGCTCGTCACCGGCTCGGTAACCATACCCGGTTGGTTTCGGCCGATCAAATCGGCCCCACCCGGTGCGCTCCGGCCTCTTTGCTCCGACCTTCTGGTCTCGGCTGTTTTGTCCGTTCCGCGCTGGCAGAGAGAACATTACGCGGGACGCGCCGCCGCCCGCAAATCGGGGGGACGCGTCCCGCGTCACATCATGGTCAACTGCCTATTTCAGCAGCTCAGCGCCCGCGATGGTCTTCTTTCCACGGCGCAGCACCAGGTACTTGCCGTGCAGCAGCAGGTCCGCGGACACCGGTGCGTCGGCATCGGTGACGCGCTCGTTGTTGACGTACGCCCCGCCCTCGGTGACGGCGCGCCGCGCCTCGCCGAGGCTGGCCGCCAGGCCGGACTCCTTGAACAGCACCGCCACGCTCGGCAGCTCGTCGACCTCGACCAGGCCGGCCTCGGCCAGCGCCGAACGCAGCGTCGACGGGGCGAGGTCGGTCAGCGCACCACGGCCGAACAGCGCCTGCGAAGCCGTGATGACCTGCTCGCACTCGTCCTTGCCGTGCAGCAGCGTGGTCAGCTCCTCAGCCAGCGCCTTCTGCCCGGCCCGCGCGAACGGGCGCTCGGCGGTCTCCCGCGCCAGCTCCTCGATCTCGGCGCGGGTGCGGAAGCTGAACACCTTGAGGTAGTTCACGATGTCGGCGTCAGCGGCGTTGAACCAGAACTGGTAGAACGCGTACGCGCTGGTCATGCTCGGGTCCATCCAGACCGACATGCCCTCGGCGCTCTTGCCGAACTTGGTGCCGTCGGCGCGCGTGATCAGCGGGGTGGTGAACGCGTGCACACCGCGTACGCCCTTGCGCCGGTTGAAGTCGATCCCGGCGATGATGTTGCCCCACTGGTCCGAGCCGCCGTGCTGCAGCGTCACGCCGTAGCGCTCGTGCAGCTGGTGGAAGTCGTGCGACTGCAGGATCTGGTACGCGAACTCGGTGAAGCTGATGCCGCTCTCCAGCCGGGCCTTGACCACCTCGCGGGCCAGCATCTGGTTCACCGGGAAATGCTTGCCGACGTCGCGCAGGAACTCGATCGCCGACAGCGGCGAGGTCCAGTCCAGGTTGTTGACCATGCGGGCCGCGTGGGCGCCCTCGAACGCGAAGAACGGCTCGACCTGCCGCCGGATCTTGTCGACCCAGCCGGCGACGGTCTCCTCCGAGTTCAGCGAGCGCTCGCCCTCGGCCTTGGGGTCGCCGATCAGGCCGGTCGCGCCGCCCACGAGCAGCACCGGAATGTTCCCCGCCTGCTGGAGCCGGCGCGCGGTGAGCACCTGCACCAGGTTGCCGACCTGGAGGCTGGGCGCGGTCGGGTCGAACCCGACATAGAACGTCACCGGCCCCTCAGCCAGGTGCTTGCGCAGCTCGTCCAGGTCGGTGGAGTCCTGCAGCAGGCCACGCCACTGCAGATCATCGAGGATGTCGGTCACGCCGTCGATTGTCGCGCATCGGGCTGACCGGCCGACAACCGGTTTGCCCGCCGCCGGGCCTTCGCGCTCGGCGAACATGGCACGATCGCGTGGTTGCGGCGCATGGCGGGCGGGCATAGCGCGGTCATGGAACTGTCGTTTCTTCGCGCCATGTATGACATCCCCGGTCCGTGGGCGTCGCTGTACATCGACGGGACCGACCACACCGAGGCGACCGCCGCAGCACTGAAGCTGCGCTGGCGGGCCGCCCGGGAGACGCTGCTGGAAGAGGGCATCGACGAGCCGACGCTGCTGGCACTGGAGGGCGCGCTCGCCCAGTACCAGCGGCCGCGCGAGCGGCACGGTCTGGCGGTGTTCGCCGCGCAGGGCCGGGTGCACTACTCGGAGGCGATGCCGGAGCCGCTGTGCACCGACAGCGCCGAGATGGCGCCGCTGCCGCACGTGACGCCGCTGCTGGCCAAGCGTGACGGCGAGCCGCTGCCGGACAGTGCCGCCGAGCCCGCCGCGTGCGGTGTCGCCGACACCCTGGCCGCGTTCGAGAACCGGCAGGTCGAGGCGTTGCTGCTGGATCCGTCGGTGCTGGCCAAGGCGCGGGTCTGGATCGGTGACTCCCCCGCCGACCTGTCGGCGAGCGAGGAGCGGCTGCGGCAGCTGGGGGCGTCCCGCGCCCATCCGGTACGGGCCGAGGACGCGCTGGTCCGCGCCGCCGTCCTCAGTGACGCCGAGCTGATCATCGTCAACGCCAGCGAGGTCCAGCTCGACGAGGGCGTGGGTGCGGTCCTCCGCTCCGACCCGGCGGCGTGATCCACCCAACGCGCGCACTCCACTCCTTGATAGACGCTGGCCTATGACATCGACTGGAAGAAGATCGAACTCGATGTCATAGGCCAGCGTCTATGCAAAACCGGGTGCGGAAGCACCCGCCAACCGGCTACGGCGTGCGGGGCGGGGCGGTCCCGGCCCGGCGGCGGGGCGTATGGCGGCGATACGGGCTCACCGACGGGTCCCCGTCGACCCAGAAGCGCCAGGGCCGGTCGTGTGCGGCCGCGACGCCCACGCGCGGGCCGGATCTGATCGACTCCGGCGCGACCGGCACGGTCGCCGGGAACAGCCGCGCCGGGCCGGTCCCGTCCAGCAGCGAGGTGCGGTTGGCCGTCCCGTCGATGCCCAGCGCGACGGACAGCCGGGCCGGTCCCCGTCCCAGCTCGCGGTCGGCGACGGGCCCCCGCCGCGACCGGGCCAGCTCCGCTCCCCCGATCACTCTGCCCGCGCGCAGCAGCACCGCGGCCGCCTCGCCCTCGTGCCCCGCCGTCACGTTCATGCACCAGTGCATGCCGAACACGAAGTACACGTACAGCACCCCGGCCGGGCCGAACATCACCGAGCTGCGCGGGGTGGGGCCGTTGTGGGTGTGCGAGGCGGGATCCTCACCGACTCCGGCGTACGCCTCGACCTCGGTGATCCTGACCCGTACGCCGTTGGCTTCGAGTTCCCAGCCGAGCAGGCCACGCGCGGTGTCGGTGATCCGGGAGGCGGGGGCGTCGAGCAGCGAGTAGTCCACGCCACCAGGAAACTCCGCCGTGTGCCCGTTGGCAAAATCCATGCTGTCGTACCCGTCGGGGACCATCGGCGGATGTCGACTGTCTTCACGCGGGGCGAGCGGTTCGTGTTCGAGCAGGGACGGCCGCTGGACCGGGCCCGGCTGCGGTTCCACTTCGCGTCCGGCCCGGCGCGGGCGGTGCTCGACGAGCTGGCGGCCTACCAGAACGACGACGGCGGCTTCGGCCACGCCCTGGAGCCTGACCTGCGTACCCCCGTGTCGTCGGCGGTGGCGACGTGGTGCGCGGCCACGGTGCTGCACGAGGTCGGCGCGGGCGCCGGTGAGCCGCTGGTCCGCCGGATGGTCGGCTACCTGCTGGACACGTACGACGCAGCCGGGCATCGGTGGTGGATCGTGCCGCCGCAGACCGAGGACGCGCCACGGGCCCCGTGGTGGGCGTACGCGGACATCGGCGCCACCTTCGGCGGGTGTCTGCTCAATCCGACGGCGGGCCTGGCCGGGGCGCTGTGGGAGTACCAGGAGCTGGTTCCGCGCGCGATGCTGGCCGCGCTGACCGAGGCGGTGCTGGGCAGGCTCGAAGCGGGGGCCGAGAGCACGCTGGATCGCGGTGACCTGACCGCGGCGGAGTTGTTCGTCCAGGCCGGGAAGCTGCCGGACGGTGCGCGGCTGCGGGCGGTCACCGCGCTGCGGCGGGCCGCGGCGAGGCTCGTCGAGAACCGGCCGCAGGCGTGGACGGAGTATCTGCTGCAACCGCTGGACGTGGCGCATACGCCGGATTCGCCGCTGTCTTCCGCCGTGGACCAGTCCTCGATCGCGGCCAACCTCGACTACCTGGTCGGGCTGCAATTGCCGGACGGCTCGTGGCCGCTCACCTGGAACTGGTCCGAGGTCGACGCCGACGCCTGGCGACTCGCCGAACGCGAAGCCAAGGGCATCGTCGCCGTGGACCGCTTGCTCACCCTGCGCGCCTACGGCCGCCGCTGACCGCCGCCGTCCCGCGCCGCGTCAGGGCGGGGCCGGGCCCGAGCGGCCCGCCGGTGATGATCGGCGTTTCGTGCCATGATCTGCGTTCTGACCGCAGACCATGGCACGAAACAGTGATCTTGAAAGCCGCCGCTCGCGTCAGTGGGGGACGACGGACTCTTCGGCCCAGGCGTGCCAGGTCTTGAGCTGGTCGAGGACCGAGGCGAGCTGGTCGGCGACGGGGCCGGGGCCGGTGGTGCCGGGGGTGGTGCGGGCGGCCAGGGCGGACTTGACGGTGAGCACGTCGCGGACCGACGGGTCCAGGTGCTCGCTGACGGTGGTGAGGTCGGTGTCGCTCACCTCGTGCAGCTCGCATTCGCGCACCGAGCACAGGGCCACCAGCTGGCCGGTGATCTCGTGCGCGTCGCGGAACGGCACGCCCTTGCGGACCAGCCAGTCCGCCACCTCGGTGGCCAGCGAGAAGCCGACGGGCGCGGACGCGGCGAGCCGGTCGACCCGTACCGTCATGGTGGAGATCATTCCGGCGAGCGCGGGCAGCACGAGGGTGAGCGTGTCGAGCGCGTCGAAGACGGGCTCCTTGTCCTCCTGCATGTCCCGGTCGTACGTCAGCGGCAGGCCCTTGAGCATGGTCAGCACGTTGACCAGCCCGCCGATGAGGCGACCTGCCTTGCCGCGGGCCAGCTCGGCGATGTCGGCGTTCTTCTTCTGCGGCATGATCGACGAGCCGGTGGCGAAGGCGTCGTCGAGCTCGACCCAGCCGAACTCGTACGACGTCCACAGCACCACCTCCTCGCCCAGGCGGGACAGGTGCACCCCGAGCAGCGCGGTGACGAACAGGAACTCGGCGACGAAGTCACGGTCGCTGACGGCGTCCATGGAGTTGGCGAACGAGGTCTTGAAGCCCAGCTCCTTGGAGACCGCGCCGGGGTCCAGCGGCAGGCCGGAACCGGCCAGCGCGCCCGCGCCGAGCGGGCTGACCGAGGTGCGCTCGTCCCAGTCGCGCAGCCGGTCCAGGTCGCGCAGCAGGGGCTGCACGTGGGCCAGCAGCCAGTGCCCGAAGGTGACCGGCTGGGCGTGCTGCACGTGGGTCATGCCCGGGGCGGGGGTGTCGACGTGTCGCGCGGCCTGCTCGGTGAGCGCGTCGGCCAGTTCGGTGATGCGCCCGGCCAGGTCACGGGCGTGGTCACGCAGGTAGAGGCGCAGGTCGGTGGCGACCTGGTCGTTGCGGGAACGCCCGGCGCGCAGCTTGCCGCCGAGCGCGCCGAGGCGCTCCAGCAGCCCGCGTTCGAGCGCGGTGTGCACGTCCTCGTCCTCGATGGTGGGCCGGAACGTTCCGGTCGCCACGGCGGCATCGAGGTCGTCGATCGCGGCGAGCATCCTGCCCAGCTCGTCCGGGTCGAGCAACCCCGCCGCCGCCAGGACACGGGCGTGCGCGCGCGACCCCGCGAGGTCGTACGGCGCGAGCCGCCAGTCGAAGTGCACGCTGACCGACAGCCGTGCCAGCGCCTCGGCGGGTCCGTCCGCGAACCGCCCTCCCCAGAGCCGGGTCATTGCTGGTCCTTCCTGTCTGGCCGCGTGATCGCGGCCGGTGGTTCGGGCGGGTCGAGCACGGCCCCAGGGTGGGGGCACACCGTCGAACACGTCCACAAGTTCATGATCGACGAGGTGGGGGCCGGGTCAGGAGGGGTCGTCGTCGACGATGATGAGGTCGTCGGGGCCGGCGGTGTCCAGGCCCGCCCAGGTGGCGAACTTGGCGGCGAGGGCTTCGCCGCCGACGGGGTCGCGGGCCACGACGAAGATGGTGTCGTCGCCGGCGATGGTGCCGACCAGGTCGGGCAGTCCGCTGCGGTCGATGGCGCTGGCCAGGTAGTGGGCGGCGCCGGGCGGGGTGCGCAGGACGGCCAGGTTGCCGCTGTGGTCGGTGCCGTTGAGGACCTCGCGGAGCAGGCGGATCAGGCGGGCGGGGCCGATCGCGGCGGGGCGCAGCGCGGGGTGGCCGTCCTCGGGGATGAGGTAGACCGCGGGCGCGCCGTCCCTGCCGCGCACCTTGACCGCGCCCAGCTCCTCCAGGTCACGGGACAGGGTCGCCTGGGTGACCTGTACGCCGTCGGCCGCGAGCAGTTCGGCGAGCTGGGTCTGCGAGGTCACCGCACCGCCGCGGATCAGCTCCTCGATCCGGGCGTGCCGGGCGGTACGGGTCATCGGCGCGGTCATGCGTGCTCCATGAGGAACGTCAGCAGCGCCTTCTGCGCGTGCAGTCTGTTCTCAGCCTGGTCGAAAACCGCGCTCGCCGCACCGTCCATCACCTCATCCGTGATCTCCTCGCCCCGGTGCGCGGGCAGGCAGTGCAGCACGATCGCGTCGGGGTCGGCGTGGGCGAGCAGCGCGGCATTGATCTGGTACGGCAGGAACGGGGTGATCCGGTCCAGCCCGTCGCCCTCGTGACCCATCGAGGTCCAGGTGTCGGTGGCGATCACGTCGGCACCGGACACGGCCTCCTTGGCCTCGGTGTACTCGGTGACCGAGCCGCCGGTGCGGGCCGCGATTTCGGCGGCCTGGGCCAGGATCGCCCGGTCGGCGGTGAACCCGAACGGCCCGGCGATCCGCACGTGCATGCCCGCGACCGCCCCGCCGAGCAGGTAAGAGTGCGCCATGTTGTTGGCCGCGTCGCCGACGTAGGTCAGCGTGCGGCCCTGCGTGTGGCCGAGCCGCTGGCGGACGGTCTGCAGGTCGGCGAGCACCTGGCAGGGGTGGAAGTGGTTGGTCAGCGCGTTGACCACGGGCACGGTCGCCGCGGCGGCCAGCTCCTCGATGCGGGTGTCCTCGAAGGTCCGGATCACGATCGCGTCGACGTAGCGCGACAGCACCCTCGCCGCGTCCGACATGGTCTCGCCCCGGCCGAAGTGCGTGTTCGTGGCGTCGATCAGCACCGCGTGCGCGCCGAGTTCGGAGATGCCGACCTCGAACGAGACCCGCGTGCGCAGCGAAGGCTTCTCGAACAGCACGGCGATCGACTTGCCGTCGAGGGCCTTGTGGTGCCCGCGCCGGTCCTCGGCGTACGCCTGGGCGAGGGTGAGGACCTGGTCCTGCTCGGCGGAGGTCAGGTCGTCGTCGCGCAGGAAGTGCCGTCTGCTCGGGTTGGCGGCGTGCCGGGTCATGCGGAGGCTCCGGTCTCGGTGGGGGCACCGGCCTGGGCGACGATCGCGGATTGCGCGGTCGTCTCGGGCCGGCCGGTCGGGGCGGGTGGGGCTGTCGCAGCCTCGGCGGGGGTCGCGGACGCGACAAGGTCGAGGGCAGCGCCGAGCGCGGTCAGGAACGCGTCGGCCTGCGCGCTGGTGAGGATCAGCGGCGGGGCGAGCCGGATCGCGTCGGGCTGTGCGGCGTTGACGATGAAACCGGCCTCCAGCAGTGCCTTCTGCAGGGCCGGGGCGGCCGGGGCGGTGAGCACGATGCCGAGCAGCAGGCCCGCGCCCCGTACGCCGCCGACCAGCGGGTGGCCGAGTGCCTCGACGCCGCGCCGGATCTGCTCGCCGACCCGCTTGACGTGGTCGAGCAGCCCGTCGGCGGCGATGGTGCGCAGCACCGCGAGCGCCGCCGCGCAGGCCACCGGGTTGCCGCCGAACGTGGTGCCGTGCTGGCCGGGGGTGAACAGCGCGGCCGCGCCGCCGGGGTGCCGCTGAGCGAACGCGCCGTCGGCGAAGGCGATCATCGCGCCGATGGGCAGGCCGCCGCCGAGGCCCTTGGCCAGGGTGATGACGTCGGGGGTGACGCCTTCGGCCTGGTGGGCGAACCAGTGGCCGGTGCGGCCGACGCCGGTCTGCACCTCGTCGAGCACCAGCAGCGCGCCGTGCCGGGCGGTGATCTCCCGGGCGGCGGCGAGGAAGCCGGGCGGGGCCGGGACGACACCCGCCTCGCCCATGATCGGCTCGATGATGACCATGGCGGTCTGCTCGGTGACGGCCGCGGCCAGGGCCTCGACGTCGCCGAACGGGATGTGGGTGACCTCGCCCGGCAGCGGCCGGAACGGGTCGGCCTTGGCGGGCTGGCCGGTCAGCGCGAGCGCGCCCATGGTGCGGCCGTGGAAGGCCTGCTCGCAGGCGACGACGTGGGTGCGTCCGGTGCGCCGGGACAGCTTGAACGCGGCCTCGTTGGCCTCCGCGCCCGAGTTGGCGAACAGCACCCGGCCGGGGCGGCCGGTCAGCGCGAGCAGCAACTCGGCCAGGGCGACCGGCGGCTCGGCGACGAACAGGTTCGACACGTGCCCGAGCTGGGAGATCTGCTTGGTGACGGCGGCGACGACGGCCGGGTGGGCATGGCCGAGCGCGTTGACGGCGATGCCCGACAGCAGGTCGACGTAGGAGCGCCCCGCGTCGTCCACGACGACCGCGCCCGACCCGCTGACCAGTGCCAGCGGCGGGGTGCCGTAGTTGTCCATCAGCGACTGCTGCCACCGCTGCGTGAGCGTCATGATCCCGTTCCGTCCAGGTCATCGGGGACGACCATGGTGCCGAACCCCTCATCGGTGAAGATCTCCAGCAGGGTGGAGTGCGGGACCCGGCCGTCGACGACGACCGCGGACGGCACGCCACCGCGTACGGCGCGCAGGCACGCCTCCATCTTGGGCACCATGCCCGCCGACAGGGTGGGCAGCAGCGCGTCGAGGTCCTTGGCCGTCATCCGGGAGATGAGGCTGTCGGTATCGGGCCAGTTCGCGTACACGCCGGGCACGTCGGTGAGCACGATCAGCTTGCGCGCGCCGAGCGCGATCGCGAGCGCGGCGGCGGCCGTGTCGGCGTTGAGGTTGTGCGGCACGCCGTGCACGTCCGGGGCGACCGTGGACACCACCGGAATGTGCCCGGCCGCCAGCAGCCCGTCGACCAGCGTGGTGTCGACGGCGAGCACGTCGCCGACCTGGCCGAGGTCGACCTGCTCACCGTCGACGACCGTGCCGCGGCGTACGGCCGTGAACAGGCCCGCGTCGTCGCCGGACAGGCCGACCGCGTACGTGCCATGGCCGTTGATCTCGGTGACCAGGTCCTTGCCGACCGACAGCAGCACCATGCGGACCACGCTCATCGCCTCGGCGGTGGTGACCCGCAGGCCGCCCTTGAACTCCGAGGCGATGCCCATCCGGTCCAGCATCGCCGAGATCTGCGGCCCGCCGCCGTGCACCACGACCGGGCGCAGCCCGACCGCGCGCAGGTAGGCCATGTCGGCCGCGAACGAGGCGCGCAGCTCGGGCGTGGTCATCGCGTGGCCGCCGTACTTCACCACGATCGTCTGGCCGTGCAGCCGCGTCAGCCACGGCAGCGTCTCGACCAGCGCGGCGGCCCTGTCCTGCGGCGTCATGAGGAATAGGCCGAGTTCTCGTGGACGTACGCGTGGGACAGGTCGTTGGTCCACACCGTGGCGCTGTGGTCGCCGGCGTTGAGGTCCACGGTGATCCGCACCTCGACCCCGGACAGGTCCACCTTGCTGCGGTCCTCGGCCGCCGCGCCCGCCCGGCAGATCCACACGTCGTTGATGGCGACGTCCAGCTCGTCGGAGGAGAAGACGGCATCGGTGCAGCCGACCGCGGCCAGGATCCGGCCCCAGTTGGGGTCCTTGCCGAACAGCGCGGTCTTGACCAGGTTGTTGCGGGCGATCTCGCGGCCCACGATCACCGCGTCGTCCTCGGAGTCGGCGTTGACCACCTCGATCGCGATCTGCTTGGTGTGCCCCTCGGCGTCGGCCAGCAACTGCTGGGCCAGGTCCTGGCAGGCCCGGGTGACCGCGGCGGTCAGCTCCTCCTGCGTCGGCTCGACGCCGGACGCGCCGGAGGCCAGCAGCAGCACCGTGTCGTTGGTCGACATGCAGCCGTCGGAGTCCAGCCGGTCGAACGTCAGGCGGCAGGCCTCCCGCAGCGCCTCGTCGAGGGCGTCGCCACCGGCCATCGCGTCGGTGGTGAGCACGCACAGCATCGTGGCCAGCGACGGGGCCAGCATGCCCGCGCCCTTGGCCATGCCGCCGACCGTCCAGCCGTCACCGCTGTCCACCTCGACGACCTTGGCCCGGGTGTCGGTGGTCATGATGGCCTCCGCCGCGGCGAAGCCGCCCGCCTTGGCCAACGCCTTGGTCGCGCCGTCGACGCCCGCCAGCAGCTTGGGCATCGGCAGCCGCTCGCCGATCAGCCCGGTCGAGCAGACCGCGACCTGGCCCGCGCCCATGCCGCCCAGCCGGGAGGCGACGTACTCGGCGGTGGAGTGGGTGTCCTGGAAACCGCCCGGACCGGTGCAGGCGTTCGCGCCGCCGGAGTTGAGCACCACGACCTTGACCGCGCGGCCCTTGAGGACCTGCTGCGACCAGAGCACCGGGGCTGCCTTGACCCGGTTGGCGGTGAACACGCCCGCGGCGGTGGCGTCGGGGCCGTCGTTGACGACCAGCGCCACATCGAGCGCGCCGCCGCTCTTCAACCCGGCGGCGACACCCGCGGCCCGGAAGCCCTTGGGAGAGGTCACGGTCACTGTGCTGCCCTTTCGTTCACGACTGCGGGACTCCGCTCCGCTACGTTCCTCGCGCTCACGGTGCGACCCCGAAGACGGACAGGCCGGAGGTCTCCGGCAGGTCGAACATGATGTTGGCGCACTGCACGGCCTGCGCCGCCGCGCCCTTGCCGAGGTTGTCGATCGCGCTGACCACGATGATCCGGCCGCTGTCGACATCCACGGTGGCCTGCAGGTGTGCCGAAGCCGAACCCAGGGTGGCGGCGGTGTGCGGCCACGCGCCCTCGGGCAGCACGTGTACCAGCGGCTCGTCGCCGTAGGCCTCGGCGAGCACCGCGCGCACCACACCGGAGGTGATGTCGCAGTTGGTGGGCTTGGCGGTGACGGTGGCCAGGATGCCCCGCGGCATCGGCGCGAGCACCGGCGTGAACGACAGGCTCGTAGCGCCGGTGGCCTGCTTGATCTCCGGCACGTGCTGGTGCGCGCCCACCTTGTACGGGCTGAGGTCGCCCATGACCTCGCTGCCCAGCAGGTGGAGTTTGGCGGACTTGCCCGCGCCGGAGGTGCCGGAGGCGGCGACCACGACCACATCCTTCGGCTCGGCGAGGCCGCTGTGCAGCAGCGGCGCGAGCGCGAGGATCGTGGCGACGGCGTAGCAGCCGGTCGCGGCGACCCGGGACGAGCCCGCGATCAGTTCCCGCTGACCGGGCAGCTCGGGCAGGCCGTAGGTCCACGCCCCGGCGTGCTCGCCGCCGTAGTAGCGGGTCCAGGCGGCGGCGTCGTGCAGCCGGTGGTCCGCGCCCAGGTCCACGACCTTGGCCCCGGCGGGCAGGCTCGCTGCCACGGCCCCGGACTCGCCGTGCGGCAGGGCCAGGAAGACCAGGTCCGCGTCGGCGAAGACCTCGGGCGTAGTCTCGGTCAGGGTCAGGTCGAGCCCGGTCAGGTGCGGGTGCACCGCGGCCACGGGTTTGCCCGCCTGGCTGTGTGCGGTGGCGGCGACGAGTTCGAACTCGGGGTGCGCGGCGATCAGGCGCAGCAGTTCACCGCCCGCATATCCGCTGGCCCCGGCAACGCCGATCCGGATTCCCATACCCACCTCCGCATAAACATTCGCCATGAGCATACGACCCGGTGCATGTTCATGCAAATGAGGTACGCGTCACTCATCCGGGAAACCGGTCACCATCTCGTAGAACCGGGTGCAGGCGACGGCCTCGGCGGGCAGGACCTCGCGCACGTCGTACACCCCGCGCTCGTAGTAGCCGAGCTCCCAGCCACCCCCGGCCGGGCGCAGGAACCAGAAGTCGGTGGGGATCGGCACGTGCTCGTGCACGCCCGGCACCTGGAAGGACTCCGGCGGCTGACCCGCTTCGAGCAGCGCGGTGACGAGCACGTGCCGATCCGGGATCACCCCCGCACCGCCGGAAGTTCCTCGACCAGGTAGCCGTTGGTCAGCAGCCACGTCACGCTGAGCTGCGTGCCCGCCTCGGGCAGGTAACCGGGCATCAGCTTGTACTGCATACCCAGGCCCGGCTGGCCGAACCAGGGCGCGGTCATGCCCGCGTCCACGGTGAACGCCTTGGCCACGCAGTACACGTGGTAGTTGGCCTGCGGGGCGTCCTGCGGGGTGTTCAGGTTCTGCGGCGGCAGCGCCCGGTCGGCGTACGGCGTGCGCACCGGGGCCAGGAACGAGCCGCCCGCGAAGCCGAACCGGTCGAGCCGCGCCCCGACGGTCAGCTGCAGCGGGTTGCGGTCGACCATGTCGCCGTGGGTCATGAAGCCGTCGTTGGGCGGGTAGACCCAGTTGGCCCCGTCGCGGAACTGCGCGACGAAGTCGGCCTCGGTCAGCGTGCCGAAGCGCTGGTAGCCGTGCAGCAGCGGGCCGACCACGCCCGAGCGGGGCAGCGGCTTCGGGCCCAGTTCCGGCTGGGCCGGGTCGTAGAACCGCTGGGTCGCCGGGGCGACGGCGGGAGTGCCGGGACGGCATTCGCCGCGGCCGTAGCCGAGGGCGGCGGACGCGTCGGCGGCCGGGGCGAGCGGGACGAGCAGCGCCGCGGCGACCGTGGCGAGCAGGATACGGATTTTCACAAAACCCCCGTTAGTGAAGCAATAGGCATGATCACTAACGGGCGTACGGGCCACGGGGTTGCTGTCCCGGCACTCCCCAAGAAACGTTTGGTGGTCTACACTCCCCAACATGTCTTTGGGAGATGAGCCCGATCCGGCGCCGTCCGGCCGCACCGTCACCGGGGACCTGCGCTCCCTAGCCCACCCGATCCGGCTGCGCATCCTGTCCCTGCTCACCGGAGCGGAGATGAGCGCCGCCGAGATCGCCCGCGAACTCGCCATCACCCACGCCAACGCCAGCTACCACCTGCGCCTGCTGCTCGGCAGCGGCTCGATCGTGGTCGCCGGGCAGGAGAAGATCCGCGGCGGGCAGGCCAAGCGCTACCGGTACGACGTCAACCAGGCGTTCACACCCCGCGCCGACCAGGACCACCCGCACCCCGACGACGTCCAGATCATCTACGCCGCGCTGGCCGCCGAACTCCAGCGCCGCGCCCGCGAGATCGTCACCGGCCCCGCGTCCGTCGGCACCCTCACCGACGCCGAACTCTGGGTCGACCTCGACGAATGGAAGCAGATCCGCGACCGCGTCGCCCAGGCCAGCGAGCACCTGCACCGCATCGCCCAGCGCCCGCACAGCCCCGGCACGGTACGGGTCAGCGCCTCCATCGCCCTGTTCCGCATGCGCGACGCCACACCCACCCCCGAGGAGCAGCCGTGAGCACCTTCCGCGACTCGCTGGCGCCGCTGCGCCACAAGCCCTACCGCCACCTGGTCACCGGACGGGTGATCAGCCTGCTCGGCAACTCCGTCGCGCCCATCGCGCTGGCCTTCGCCGTGCTCGACCTGACCGACTCCCCCGTAGCGCTCGGCCTGGTCGTCGGTGCCCGGTCACTGACCAACGTGCTGTTCGTACTGTTCGGCGGCGTGCTCGCCGACCGGCTCCCCCGGCACCTGGTCATGGTCGGCTCCAGCATGCTGGCCGCCCTGACCCAGGCCGCCGTCGCCGCCCTCGTGCTCACCGGCACCGCGACGGTCCCGCTGCTCATCGGCCTGAGCGCGATCAACGGCGTGGTCAGCGCACTCGCCATGCCCGCGACCGCGGCCCTGCTGCCGCAGACCGTGCCCGCAGACCAGCTCACCCCCGCCAACGCCCTCAACCGGCTCGGCGGCAACACCGCCATGATCGGGGGCGCGGCGCTGGGCGGCATCCTCGTCGCCGCCGTCGGCCCCGGCTGGGGCCTGGCCGCCGACGCCGCGACGTTCGCGCTCGGCGGGCTCGCGTTCGCGCTGGTCCGGGTGCCCGAGGTGCGCGACCGCACGGCCCCGCGCGAGAGCACCCTGCACGAGCTGCGCGTCGGCTGGACCGAGTTCGCCTCGCGCAGCTGGGTATGGACCATCGTGCTGGCCTTCATGTTCATCAACGCGGCCAACTCCGGCGCGATGGGCGTACTCGGGCCCACCATCGCCGACCGGACCATCGAACGCTCCGGCTGGGGCATCGTGCTCGCCGTGCAGACCGCCGGAATGGTCGCCGGGGCCGTGCTCGCGCTGCGGCTGCGGGTGCGGCGGCCACTGCTGGTCGGGTGCGTGGCGATGTTCGGCTACGCGCTGCCGACGGTGGCACTGGCCGCGTCGCCGACACTGCCGGTGCTGGTGGTCAGCGGCTTCCTGGCCGGGGTCGCCGCCGAGCAGTTCGCCATCGCCTGGGACTCGTCCCTGCAACGGCACGTGCCCGCCGACCGCCTCGCCCGCGTGTACTCCTACGACATACTCGGCTCGTTCCTGGCCATCCCCGTCGGCCAGGTCCTCGCCGGACCGCTCGACAGCTGGATCGGCACCGAGAACGCCCTGCTCTGCGCCGCCGCCCTGATGACCCTCTCCGTCACCGGCATGCTCGCCAACCACAGCGTCCGCCACCTACGCGCCGACACCCCCGTCAAGTCATCCAGCCCCGTCCCCGAACCCGCCGCCGCCTGAGCCACCACCACCGCCACCGCCTGAGCCGAAGATCGCTGTTTCGGGTCAGAACCTCTGGTTAGACCCGAGGTTCTGACCCGAAACAGCGATCTTGCTTGGCGCGAACCGCGTGGCTAGACCGGCGCGGCGCGGCTTGGCGCTAGTGGAGCGGGGGGCGGGCGGTCAGCGGGGGCCGGTGGTCAGGGGGTGCGGGTGTGGCGGAGGTAGAGGTGGGTGCCGTCGGTGAGGACGTGGGCGGGGTGCAGGCGGTGAGGGGATGTCGGGGGGCCGGAGACGATGCGGACGGAGCCGGGGCCGGCGAGGGTGGGGCTGACGGTGAGGCAGAGTTCGTCGACGAGGTCGGCGGCGAGCAGGCTGCCGAGCAGGTGGGGGCCGCCCTCGCAGAGGATCTGGGTGAGGCCGCGGGTGGCCAGTTCGGCGACCATGACCGCCGGGTCGACCGAGGAGTCGCCGCAGTCGATCACTTCGGCGGCCTCGGGGAAGTCGTGCGGGGCGGCGGCGTGCGTGATGACGATCGGGCGCGCGGGCGGGTCGGCGAAGAACTTCGCGGGTACGTCGCCGCCGCGGGTCACCACGGCGAAGCGCGGGTGCGGGGTGAGCCCGTTCGCGACCCGCCAGGCCTGGGCGTCGGCGTCGATCAGGGTCGCGCCGTACCCCTCGACCCTGATCGTGCCCGCGCCGACCACGACCACGTCGGCCTGCATCCGCAGCCGCTTCATCAGGTCCTGGTCGGCGGGCCCGCCCAGCGAGCCGGAGCGGCCCTCCAGGGTGGCCGCCCCGTCCAGCGACGTGATCATGTTGACCCGTAGCAGCGGGGAGTCGGTACGCGGATAGGCGGCGAGCAGGTCGGAGTCCGGCAGCTCACCGGCGGGATCGGGCGACAGCCTGCGCATACGCTGACCTCACATGTTGTGGACGGTGTAGGCCGGTTGCCGCCAGCCCAGGATCGCCTCGGTCATGCGGACGGCGTCGACGGACTCGCGCACGTTGTGCATGCGTACGATCCGGGCCCCGAGCATGATCGCGGCCACCGCGGCGGCGAGGCTGCCGGACAGGCGCTCGCCCTGCGGGCGGTTCAGGGTCTCGCCGATGAAGTCCTTGTTGGACACCGCGGCCAGCATCGGGTAGCCGACCGCGGCGATCTCGGGCAGCCGCCGGGTCAGTTCCAGGGTGTGGAACGTGTTCTTGTTCAGGTCGTGGCCCGGGTCGATGACGATCTGCTCCGGGCGTACGCCCCGCTCCAGTGCCACCGCGACCCGCGACCGCAGGAAGTCCGCGATCTCGGCCGCCACGTCGGCGTACTGCGGGCGCGGGAAGTGGGTGCGCGGCCTGGCCCGGCTGTGCGTGACGATGAGCTGGGTGTGCGGGCGGGCGGCGACCAGGTCGGCCAGCGCCGGGTCGTGCAGGCCGGTGGTGTCGTTGACGACGTGCGCGCCCGCGTCCAGGCAGGCCTGGGCCACGTCGGCGCGGAACGTGTCCACGCTGATCACCAGGTGCGGGTGCCGCTCGACGGTGGCCTGCACCACCGGCAGCACCCGCGCCAGCTCGACGTCGGCGTGGACCTCGCCGCCCTCGGGGGAGAACTTGACCCCGCCGATGTCGATCCAGTCCGCGCCCGCGGCGGCCGCGGCATCCACTGCCGCGACCGCCGCGTCGAGCGCGTACGTGGCCCCCTTGTCGTAGAACGAGTCCGGGGTCCGGTTCACCACCGCCATCACCGCGACCTGACGGTCGAAGTCGAACTCGCGTCCGGCGATGACCCGCCTGGCGGCGGCGATGTCGGGGACGAACATCAGGCGCCGCGCAGGACCGCGCCGAAGCGCTGCGCCGTGACGGCCACCGCCGCGTCCCGGGCCGCGACCGCCTCCTCGACGGTCAGCGTCCGGTCCGGCGCACGGAACGTCAGCTTGTACGCCAGCGAGCGCTGACCGGCCCCGAGCTGCTCGGACGTGTACACGTCGAACAGCCGCACCGACTCCAGCAGCTGCCCCGCGCCCTCGGCCAGCGCCGCCTCGACCTGCGCCGCGGGCACCTCCGACGGCAGCACCAGCGCCACGTCGATGAGCGCGGGCGGGAACGTCGAGAACACCGGCGGCGGCGTCGGCTTGGGCAGCGGCACCGCGTCCAGGTTCAGCTCCATCGCGCAGGTGCGCTTGGGCAGGTCCAGCGCGGCGCAGACGGCCGGGTGCAGCTCGCCCGCGTACCCGACGACGGCGCCGTCGACCGAGATCGCGGCGCACCGCCCCGGGTGCCAGGGCGCCTGCTGTACGGCCGCGACGCCGATCGACGCGTCCGGCACGGCCGCAGCGGCCAGCACCTCGCGCGCGGCCTGCACCGCGTCCGACCAGGACGCCGCGCGGCCGGGACCCCACCAGCCGGAGCGCTCGAACTCCCCGGCCAGCACGACGGCCACGTGCCACGGCTGCACCGGGACGGAGGCGTTGGCCTTCTCCCACAGCGCCGGGTCGGGACGGCCCGCCACACCCATCACCGGGGGCACCCCGGCCGACAGGTCCGGCAGGAAGACCAGGCCCTGCTCGAACAGCGCGACGTCGCGCTGCCCGCGGCCGACGTTGCGCTTGAGCGCGGTCAGCAGCGGCGGCAGCAGGCTCGTCCGCATCAGCGGTTCCTCGTCGGACAGCGGGTTGGCCAGCCGCACCGCGTCCGTCGGCAGCCCCAGGGTGACCAACGCACTCGGCGACACGAACGGGTACGACAGCACCTCGACGTAGCCGTGCTCGGCCAGCGCCCGGCCCACCGAGCGCTTGCGGCGCTGCGACGGGGTCAGGCCCTGGCCGGGCGGGGCGATCGGCAGCACGCTGGGCACGTTCTCGAAGCCGTCCAGCCGGACGATCTCCTCGACGAGGTCCGCGGGCTGGCGCAGGTCGGGCCGCCAGGACGGGGTGATCACGTCGACCCGGTCGTCGTACACCGCCGCGTCGCAGCCGACCTCGGTGAGCAGGTCACCGATCCGGTCGACGGAGTAGTCCACGCCGATCAGCCGGCGGGGCTCGGTCGCCGCCATCGAGATCATGGTCGGGTCGCCGGGGTGGTTCAGGTCGAGGACCTCCTCGCCCGCCGTGCCGCCGCCGTGCTCGACCAGCAACTGGACGGCACGCTCGATCGCGACCAGGCACAGCTGCCGGTCGACGCCGCGCTCCCAGCGCTTGGCGGCCTCGCTGAACAGCTTGTGCCGCCGCGCCGTGCGCCCGACCATCGTCGGATCCCAGTGCGCCGCCTCGAACAACACGTTCGTAGTGCCGTCGACGACCTCCGAGGTCTGCCCGCCCATGACGGCGGCCAGCGAGATCGGACCGGTGTCGTCGCAGATCACCATGTCCTCGGCGGACAGCACGCGGGCCTGCCCGTCCAGGGTGGTGAGCTTCTCCCCCTCGGTCGCGCGGCGCACCACGAGCCCGCCGGTGATCCGGTCGGCGTCGAAGGCGTGCATCGGCTGGCCGAGTTCGAGCATCACGTAGTTGGTGATGTCGATGGCCAGGCCCAGCGTACGCACTCCGGCGGTGAGCAGCCGCTTGGCCATCCAGTCCGGGGTCGGCGCGGACGGGTCGATCCCGCGCACCAGCCGGGCGGCGAACCGGTCGCAGCCCTGGATGTCCTGGACGGTCACCGGCCACGCCGGAGCCGCGGTGCCCGCCGGGGCGGGCACGAGACCGGGATCGGTGAACCGCGCCTTGAACGCGTGCCCCAGCTCGCGGGCCAGACCACGCACCGACATCTGGTATCCGCGGTCGGGCGTAACCGTGACGTGCACCTCGATGTCGTCCAGGCCGACCACGGCGCGCGCGTCGTCGCCCGGCTGCGCGGTCACCGACTCGGGCAGCACGATGATGCCGTCGTGGTCGCCGGACAGGCCCAGCTCCGCCGCGGAGCAGATCATGCCGTGCGAGTTGCGGCCGTACGTCTTGCGCGCGCCGATGGCGAAGCCGCCGGGCAGCACGCCGCCGGGCAGGATCACCACGACACGGTCGCCCTCGGCGAAGTTGCGGGCCCCGCAGACGATCTCCTGCGGCGCGCCGGTGCCGTTGGCCTGGCCGACGTCCACGGTGCAGAACCGGATCGGCTTCTTGAACTCGGTCAGCTCCTCGATGGTCAGCACCTTGCCGACCACCAGTGAGCCCTGCACCGAGTGGCGCTGGTCGGCGATCTCCTCGACCTCGATGCCGAGGTCGTTCAGCGCGACGTCGAGATCGGACTCGGTGAGGTCGGCGGGCAGCTCGACATGCTCACGCAGCCATGACAGTCCAACCTTCATGGTCAGTGCACCTCCATGCCGAACGCGCGGGTGAACCGCACATCGCCTTCGATCATTTCCCGCATGTCGCTCAGGCCGTTGCGGAACATCAGGGTCCGCTCGATGCCCATGCCGAACGCGAACCCGGAATACACGTCCGGGTCGATGCCGCAGGCCCGCAGCACGTTCGGGTTCACCATGCCGCAGCCGCCCCACTCGACCCAGCGCGGGCCGTCGCGGTGCTCGGCGAACCACACGTCGAACTCGGCCGACGGCTCGGTGAACGGGAAGTAGTGCGGCCGCCAGCGGGTGCGCGCGTCCGGGCCGAACATCGCCTTCGCGAAGTGGTCCAGCGTGCCCTTGAGGTGCGCCATCGTGATGCCCTTGTCCACCACCAGGCCCTCGACCTGGTGGAAGACCGGCGAGTGCGTCGCGTCGAGCTCGTCGGTGCGGTACACCTTGCCCGGCACCACCACGTAGATCGGCGGCTTGCGGCTCAGCATGGTCCGCGCCTGCACGGGCGAGGTGTGCGTACGCAGCACCAGCCCCGACTCGGTGGCCCCGGTCGCCGACGCGGCGGCCTTCACCCAGAACGTGTCCATCAGGCCACGGGCCGGGTGGTCGGGCGAGATGTTGAGCGCGTCGAAGTTCGCCCACTCCAGCTCGACCTCGGGGCCCTCGGCGATCTCGTAACCCATGCCGATGAACAGGTCGCCGACCCGCTCCATCAGCGTGGTCAGCGGGTGGCGGGCGCCACGGGGGCGGCGGTCCCAGGGCAGGGTGACGTCGACGGCCTCGGTCTGGAGCACCCGCTGGGCCTGCTCGGCCTCCAGGATCACCAGGCGCGCGTCGTACGCGGCCTGGATCGCGGTGCGGGACTCGTTGACGCGCTTGCCCGCCTCGGACTTCGCGGCCGGGGGCAGCGCGCCGATCTCGCGGCGGGCCAGCGACACCGCGGAGCGGTCGCCCAGGTGCGCGGCCTTCTGCACGGCGAGGGCGTCAAGGTCGGCGGCATCCGCGAAGGCCTTGTCCGCCGCGGCGACGGCGTCGTCGAGCGCGGCCGGATCGAGCATCGCGGCCTGCTTCGGGTCGTACGGATCGTGACGGTATGTCATCAGAACTCCAGATCGGCAACCGGATCAGTCTAGGCATAGGCCCAGGACGGGCACGCGCGGCTTCGCCGCCGCCCACCGGTGCGACCTGAGAGGAAGAGCTGAGCGCAGTCAGTTCCGCCGCCCGCCACCGGCGGGCTGACTAAAGGAACGGCGCACCATGACAGTTCTTCCCTCTCGACAGGTTCTCGCCCCGGAGCATACCGCCCCACCCGCCCGCCCCGCGCCCCCGTTCCACGGGTCACGTCCCGCGCCACACGCACTCCACTTTCATAGACGCTGGCCTATCACATCGATTATTTGCAGATCAAACTCGATGTAATAGGCCAGCGTCTATGAAAAACGGGGCGGGTCGAGGCGGAGCGAGACGGGGTGGGGCGGCTGCGGCGCCTCAGGGGCGCTGCGCGCGGGCGGAGGCGTAGAGGCAGACGGCGGCGGCCGCAGCGAGGTTGAGGCTCTCGGCGCGGCCGTGGATGGGGACGCGGACCGCGGCGTCGGCGGCGTCGCGCAGGTCGTCGGGCAGGCCGTGCGCCTCGGAGCCGAACAGCCACGCGGTCGGCCGGGCCAGCGAGCCGTCGTCGGCGAGATCGTCGAGGTCGGTCGCGCCGTAGCCGGAGGTGGCCAGCGTGCGCAGACCCGCCTCGCGCAGGGCGGCCAGGGTCGCGGCGGCGTCGGGGGCGCGTACCACGTCCAGGTGGAACAGGCTGCCGGCGGAAGCGCGTACACACTTGGGGTTGAAGGGGTCCACGGCGTCGCCGGCGAAGATCACGGCGGTGGCGCCCGCGGCGTCGGCGGTGCGCAGCACCGTTCCGGCGTTGCCGGGGTCGCGGATCTCGACGGCGACCGCGACGAGCCGGGGCGCGCGGGCCAGGGCAGCGTCGAGGGGCACGTCGAGCAGGTCGCAGACGGCGATGACGCCCTGCGGGGTGACCGTGTCGGCGAGTGTGGCCATGGCCTCGTCGGTGACCACGGAGAGGTTCGCGCCGCGCAGCAGGGTGCGGTGCCGGGCCTGGCCGTCCTCGGTCACGAAGATCTCGCGTACCGCACCGGCTTCCAGCGCTTCCCTGACCGCCTGCGGGCCCTCGGCCAGGAAGCGGCCGGCCTTCTCGCGGTCGCGGCGGCGGTGGAGCTTGACAGCGGCAACGACCCGGGGAGTCCGCTGCGTGAACAGCGGGTCCCCGGGTCGATGGAAGTGCTGCGTCACCGACGGACTCAGGCGGCCTGAGCCTCGGCGACGGCCTTCTTGGCCACCGCGACGATGCCGGCGAACGCGGCCTCGTCGTTGACGGCCAGGTCGGCCAGGATCTTGCGGTCCACCTCGACACCGGCGAGCTTGAGGCCCTGGATGAGGCGGTTGTACGTCATGCCGTTGGCACGAGCGCCCGCGTTGATGCGGGTGATCCACAGCTGCCGGAAGTCGCCCTTGCGGTCCTTGCGGTCCCGGTAGGCGTACTGCATCGAGTGGAGGATCTGCTCCTTCGCCTTGCGGTACAGGCGGGAGCGCTGGCCGCGGTAACCGCTGGCGGCCTCGAGCAGTGTCCGGCGCTTCTTCTGGGCGTTGACCGCCCGCTTGACGCGTGCCATATCAGCTTCTCCTTAAAGGTTTCCGTCTAAAAGGCGCGCGTCAGCGGCCGAGCATCTTCTTGATGCGCTTCTCGTCGGCCTTGGCCACCGGGACCGTGCCGCTGAGGCTACGGGTCTCCTTGGAGGACTTGACCTCCAGGCGGTGGCGCAGACCGGTCTGCTCGCGCATGATCTTGCCAGAGCCGGTCACCTTGACCCGCTTGGCCATGCCGCTGTGCTTCTTCATCTTCGGCATAGGAAGTTCTCCCCTGTTGCAGAATCTCGCCGCACAGCGGGGGCTGTGCGGCAGGTGCCCAAATCGAGCGTCGTCAGGCCTGCGCCGAGGGCTCGGCCAGGACCTCCTCGGCCTCCGCACCGGTTCCCTCGTCGCCCTTGCGGCCGGCGAGCTTCACGCTGCGGTGCGGCGCGAGCACCATGATCATGTTTCGCCCGTCCTGCTTCGCCGACGACTCGACGAAACCGACCTCCGCGACCTCTTCCTCCAGCTTGCGCAGGAGGCGGAAGCCCAGCTCCGGGCGGCTCTGCTCGCGACCGCGGAACATGATCGTCACCTTGACTTTGTCCCCGGCCTTGAGGAACCGCACGACGTGACCCTTCTTGGTCTCGTAGTCGTGCGAGTCGATCTTCGGCCGGAGCTTCATCTCCTTGATGACCGTCTGCTGCTGGTTACGCCGGGCTTCCCTGGCCTTGAGCGCGCTCTCGTACTTGAACTTGCCGAAGTCCATGAGCTTGCAGACCGGCGGGCGTGCCATGGGCGCAACCTCGACCAGATCCAGATCGACATCGGCGGCCAACTGCAGGGCGCGCTCCAGCGGGACGATGCCCACCTGCTCGCCCTCGGGGCCGACCAGCCGGACCTCACGTGCCCTGATCTGATCGTTGATGCGTGGCTCGACGCTGATGTGGCCTCCCTCAATCGTGTTCCGCACCGCCGTATGCGCGGCGATGCGCTTGGCGTCTGACCGAAAGCAGAAGGCCCAGGCAGATAGCCTGGGCCCGCTCGACCGGTCTGGGTGCACGCCAAGTGCACGACCCGAGATCAGGACACGAAAGTCCTTCATCAGGTGACCGGACCCGAACCGCTCAAGGCGATCGGGTGGGAGCAGGCGCTCCGCTTGCCTCCGGAGTGCCGGACCACGCTCAAGGCATGATCACGGGCAACCGGAAAGGTCGACTGGCAAAGATTACCACAACCCGGGATTGCGTCCGCCGGGCGGTGACGGTATGGCTCAGCTCACGCGGCCGCGGGCTGCTCTTCCCGGGCCGCCGCGCGCAGCGCCCGCATCGCCTGGACGGCCTGCACGGCGTACTCCTTGTCGACCCGCTGCACGGCCAGCACCGAGACGGCGTCGTCGTTCTCCAGCTCCAGGCTCATCCAGGGCTGGTTGCGCTCGAAGGTGATCGCGCGCACCGCACCCCAGGGCAGCTCGTACCCGCCGAGGATGTTGCGGACCCGCACGCCGTCGGCGTCGGCCTCGACCCGCGGCCGGGCCACGGCCATGATGCCCAGGGCGAAGACCACACCCAGACCGATCATGGCGTACTGGTCACCCTTGCGGAAAACCCCTTCGCCCACCTCGGTCAACGCGGTCCCGATCACGGCGAACAGCACCACGACCACCACCGCGGCCACGATGCACACCGTCCGGGTGCGCTGGGGCCGAAAACTGAACCGCTGTCCCTCACTACTCACCCGCCCGAGTCTGCCACGCGCCCGGTGACCGGGTGTCACCGCCACGGCCTTCCATAGACGCTGGCCTATGACATCGACTTTTTCGCGATCGAACTCGACGTCATAGGCCAGCGTCTATGCGGGGACGGGGCGAGGGCCGGCGCTCCCCGGACCGCGGATGTCGGCCGCGGTCCGGGCGCGATCCGGGGTTACAGGCGGCAGGCGTGGATGTCGGTGACCAGGATGGCGCGGGCGCCGAGGTCGTACAGCTCGTCCATGATCCGGTGCACCTCGGTGCGCATGACCATCGCCTGTACGGCGACCCAGCCCTCGCGGTGCAGCGGCGACACCGTCGGCGACTCGATGCCCGGGGTGAGCGCCACCGCGCCCTCCAGCCGGTCGGCGCGCACGTCATAGGCGAGCATCACGTACCGCCGGGCCACCAGCACGCCCTGCAGCCGCCGCAGCAGCTGGTTGACCGCGCCGTTGCGCTCGCCCTCGGGGCGGCCGACCAGCACCGCCTCGGAGACCAGGATCGGCTCGCCGACCGGGACCAGCCCGGCCTGGCGCAGCGTGCCGCCGGTGGCGACGACGTCGGCGATCACGTCGGCGACGCCCAGGCGCACCGCGTTCTCCACCGCGCCGTCGAGCCGTACGACGTCGGCCTTGATCTCGTGGTCGGCCAGGAAACGCTCGACGACGCCCGGGTAGGCGGTGGCGATCCGGCGACCGGCGAGGTCGGGCACGTCCCGGACGGTCTCCGGCGGCGCGGCGAACCGGAACGTGGCCGGGGCGAACCCCAGCGGCAGCAGCTCGCTGACCGGGGCGCCGGAGTCGACCAGCAGGTCCTGTCCGGTGATGCCCAGGTCGAGGTCGCCGGAGCCGACGTACACCGCGATGTCACGCGGGCGCAGGTAGAAGAACTCGACCCCGTTGTCGGCGTCGACGCACACCAGGTCGCGGTCGTCGCCGCGCTGGCGGTATCCGGCCTCGCGCAGCATGTCGGAGGCGGGTTTGGACAGGGTGCCCTTGTTGGGCACGGCAATGCGAAGCATCTCTTGACTCGTCTCTGTGATCAAGGCTAGTTGATCATGAGAGCCGAGCGCGGCTCACCGTCGAGTCGCGCCGTGGTTCATGATCAACCCGGAGGGAACCGGGGCGGGATCACAGATGTCGGTAGACGTCCTTGAGGGTGAGGTTGGAGGCGAGCATCAGCACCTGGGTCTGGTAGAGGAGCTGGGAGATTTCCTCCGCGGCCCGCTCGGGGCCCTCATGCTCGGCGGCCATCCAGGACTCCGCCGCTTCCTCGACCACCTTCTTGCCGACCGCGTGCACCCCGGCGGTGACCGCCTTGACGGTGCCGGAGGCCGGGTCACCCGCGGCCACCTTGGCCTGCAGCTCCTCGAACAGCTCCTCGAACGTCTTCACGGCTTCATTCTGCCCGACCCCACCCGTCCCACCCGCACCGCCCGCCCGCACGGCACATGCTGGGACGATCCGCCGCCCCGCCCGGTCGCTCACGGGCCGGGTCGGCTCACCGGCCCGATCCAAGATCGCTGTCTGGTGTCGAAAGCTGCGGTTCGACCCCACCCTTCGACACAGGACAGCGATCATGGAATCGCCCCGGCGGTGCGGAGGACGGGGAATCATGGCAGGTATGGGTGAACGGATGGTGGCCATCAGCCAGGACAGCTTCGGTGGGCCCGAGGTGCTCCAGCTCGTGGAGGTCGACCGGCCCTCCCCTGGGCCGACCGAGGTGCTGGTGCGGGTACGCGCGGCCGGGGTGAATCCGGTGGACTGGAAGGTGCGTACGCGCGGCGGCGCGGTCGGCGATCCGCCGTTCACGGTGGGCTGGGACGTGTCCGGCGAGGTCGTGGAGATCGGCGCCGGGGTGACCCGGTTCGCGGTCGGCGACGAGGTGTTCGGCATGCCGCGCTTCCCGCAGGCCGCGGGCGCGTACGCGCAGTACGTCACCTCGCCGTCGCGGCACCTGGCCCGCAAGCCCGCCGGACTCGACCATGTGCACGCCGCGGCGCTGCCGCTGGCCTCGCTGACGGCCTGGCAGGCACTGATCGACACGGCCCAGCTCGCCGAGGGGCAGCGGGTGCTGGTGCACGCCGCCGCGGGTGGGGTCGGGCACATCGCGGTGCAGGTCGCCAAGGCCCGGGGCGCGTACGTGCTGGGCACGGCCCGCGCTGCCAAGCACGGCCTGCTGCGCGAACTGGGCGTGGACGAGCCGATCGACTACACGGCGTACGACTTCGTGCAGGTCGCGCAGGACGTCGACGTGGTGCTGGACACGGTCGGCGGCGACTACGAGGACCGCTCGCTGCACACGCTGCGCCCCGGCGGCATCCTCGTCGGCATCCTCAACGCGGGCAGCGCCGCCGAGACCGCCCGAAAAGCACAGGCCCTGGGCGTACGCGGCACCGGCATGCTCGTCGAGCCCGACCACACCGGACTGGAGGAGGTCGCCGCACTGGTCGACGCGGGCCACCTGCGTCCCCTGGTCGCCGCGACGTTCCCGCTCGCCGAGGCGGCACGGGCGCACGAGCTGGGCGAGACCGGCCAGACCTCCGGCAAGATCGTCCTGACCGTCGACTGAGCGGACCCGCATCGCGGCCCTCCCGTCGAGATCGCTGTTTCGGGTCATGATCTGCGGTTGAACGCCAGATCATGACCCGAAACGGCGATCTTCAGTGCGGCGGCGGAACAGGAGCCGCGCGCCGGTCCATCACTTGACCGTGACGGTGTGGTTGTCGACGAACATCTTCGCGCCGTCGTTCTCCGAGATGTCGAAGACCTCGATCACGTACGTGCCGGCCGGCAGCGACAGCCTCAGCTTCGCCTCGCCCTGGGCCGGGCCGCCCGCGTCGAGGGTGACGAAGCCCTCGCGGACCACCGTGGTCCCCCGCCGGACCTCGTAGTTCATGGTCGCCTCGAAGACCATGCCCGCCACGTGCAGGGTGAAGTCCTTGGGCACCGTCGCGCCCTCCTGCGGGTCGATCAGCCACACCGGCAGCAGCGTGCCCGACGCCGACGCGCGCCGCAGCGGGTCCCTGGTGCCGACGTGGCCCCACAGCTCGTCGACGGGCTTGCCGTCGAGGTGGATGCGCACCTTGGGTTTGCCGCTGACCGCCGTCGCGGTCCACACCAGCTGCTGCACCGCCTGATGGGCGGCGAACGAGCCCGCGTCGCCGTTGATCCGCGCCCCGGCCAGGTCGACGGTCACGGTGTCCCCGGAGACGGTGACGCCGCGCACCCGGGCGCTGGCGGGCCACATGCTGGAGTAGTCGGGGTCGTACGCGGTGCGGCCGTCGAGCATCTCGGCGACCGCGGCCTTGACCTTCGCCGCGACCGAGCCGTCGCCGGTGGACAGCCGGTGGAACTCGCGGACCAGTTTCGGCTCACCGCGGTCGTTGGCCAGGTAGTAGACGGCCAGCGCGCCGGCCGTGTTCGCGGGCGGGGCGGGTTCGGTGGTGGAGCCCGGTGCGCCGGGGGTGGGTGCGGTGGTGCCCGGCGCGGCCGAGGCCGACGGCGCCGCTGACCCCGTGGGGTCCGGTGAGGGTGTGGCGGGGGTGCACGCGGCCGACAGCGCGACGAGCGCGACCGGCAGCAGCACACGGAACCTCAGCGCAGACATACCTCAGGTGTACGTCCACCCGTCAACCCTCGCCACCCACCGAACAGGCGAAGGACGAAGGAAGGGCACCTTCCTAACGGACGTCCGTTAGGAAGGTGCCCTTCCTTCGGTCAGGTCAGCGCGCTTCAGTCAGGTCAGCGCGCGAGGGCGCGCAGGGTCACGGCGGCGTCGAGGGCCGCCAGGACCGCGCCCCAGCCCTTGTCCTCACTGGACTCCGGCAGCCCGGCCCGGTCGCGGGCCTGCTCCAGCGTGTCCACCGTGAGCACGCCGTGCGCGACCGGGGTGGACTCGTCCAGCGCGATGCGGGTCAGGCCCTCGGTGACCGAGGAGCTGACGTACTCGAAGTGGGCCGTCTCGCCACGGATGACCACGCCGAGGGCGACCACCGCGTCGTGGCGGCGGGCCAGCGCCTGCGCCACCACGGGCAGCTCGACCGAGCCCGCCACGTGGGCGACCTGCACGTCGGCCACACCGCACGCCTTGGCCGCGGCCTGCGCCCGATCGAGCATCTGCTCCACCAGGTCGGCGTGCCAGCGGGTGGCGACGATGCCCAGGCTGAGCCCGGTCGCGTCCACGGTCGATGAAACGGGGGCGCCGTGACCGGCCATCAGCTCAGCCCTTCCAGGTCGTCCAGCCCGGACAGGTCCAGGTCGTGGCCCATCCGGTCGCGCTTGGTGCGCAGGTAGCGCAGGTTCTCCGGGTGCGGGCGGATCGGCAGCGACTCGCGGCCGGTCACCTGCAGGCCGTACCCCTCCAGCCCGGCGCGCTTGGCCGGGTTGTTGGTGAGCAGCCGCATGGTGCGCACACCCAGGTCGTAGAGGATCTGCGCGCCGGTGCCGTAGTCACGGGCGTCGGCGGGCAGACCCAGGTCGAGGTTCGCGTCGACGGTGTCCCGCCCGGCGTCCTGGAGCTGGTATGCCTGCAGCTTGTGCAGCAGGCCGATGCCACGGCCCTCGTGCCCGCGCACGTACAGCACCACGCCGCGGCCCTCCTCGGCCACCTTGCGCAGCGCAGCCTGCAGCTGTGGGCCGCAGTCGCAGCGCACCGAGCCGAACACGTCGCCGGTCAGGCACTCCGAGTGCACCCGGACCAGCACGTCCTGGCCGTCGCCGACCTCGCCGTAGACCAGCGCCACGTGCTCGGCGTTGTCGTGCGTGGCGTGGTAGCCGACGGCGGTGAAGTCGCCGTACTCGGTGGGCAGGCGGGCCTCGACGACCCGGCTGACCAGCTGCTCGGTACGGCGGCGGTACGCGATCAGGTCGGCGATGCTGATCAGCACCAGCTCGTGCTCGGCGGCGAAGCGCTGCAGGTCGGGCAGGCGCATCATGGTGCCGTCGTCGTTGACCATCTCGCACATCGCGGCGGCCGGGTGCAGGCCCGCGAGCTGGGCGAGGTCGACGCCGGACTCGGTGTGCCCGGGGCGGCGCAGCACCCCGCCGGTCTTGGCGCGCAGCGGCACCACGTGGCCGGGCCGGGCCAGGTCGGTGGGCTTGGTCGCGGCCTGGCCGAGCAGCCGCAGCGTACGGGCGCGGTCGGCGGCCGAGATGCCGGTGGACACACCCTCCCGGGCGTCGACGGTCACGCAGTACGCGGTGCCGCGGCGGTCCTGGTTGGTGTAGTACATCGGCGGGAGTTCGAGGCGGTCGGCCTCCTCCTCGGTGATCGCCACGCAGATGTAGCCCGAGGTGTAGCGCACGGTGAAGGCGACCAGCTCCGGCGTGGCCAGCTCGGCCGCGAAGATCAGATCGCCCTCGTTCTCGCGGTCCTCGTCGTCGACCACGATGACCGGTTTACCGGCCTTGATGGCCGCGATGGCGTCCTCGATCGTGTTGAGTACCATGTTCACTCTGCTCCCCGCTGCGCTGCGACCAGCTTCTCGACATACTTGGCGATCACGTCGACCTCCAGGTTCACCAGCGCACCGGGCTGCTTGCGGCCGAGCGTGGTGAGCTCCAGCGTGGTCGGGATCAGGCTCACCGTGAAGGACTCGTCGTCGACCGCGACCACGGTCAGCGAGATGCCGTCCACGGTGATCGACCCCTTCTCCACGATGTACCGCGACATGCCCTCCGGGAGCAGGATCCGGACATCTTCCCAGCCGCCGCCGGGCTTCTTGGAGGCGATCGTGCCCACGCCGTCGACGTGGCCCTGCACGATGTGCCCGCCCAGCCGGGTCGCGGCGGTGACCGCGCGCTCCAGGTTCACCCGCTCGCCAGGGGCGAGGGAACCGAGCGAGCTGCGGTCGAACGTCTCCTTCATGACCTCGGTCTCGAAGGTGTCGCCCGTGGTGGAGATGACGGTCAGGCAGACCCCGTTGACGGCGATCGAGTCCCCGTGCTTGGCGTCGGTGACGACGACCGGGCCGCGTACGGTGACCTTGGCCCCGTCGCCCTCCCAGGCCAGGCTCACAATCTCGCCGAGCTCTTCCACGATGCCGGTGAACACTGGTTCCTCCTCGCGTGCCGGCGACTGGCGTCCGGCCGTGTCACAAAGTGCCGCTGTCCGCGCTCGCGCGCGGCCGTGCGGTCAGGCGCAGATCAGGCCCAACCCGGTCAACATCTAGCACCTCGAGGTCGATGGCGTCCGTGATGGTCGTCACCCCCGCACCTACGAGCGCGGCCGGGCCGTCCCCGAGCAGTTTCGGCGCGACGTACGAGATGATCAAGTCTACGAGGCCCGCGGCCAGGAACGCTCCGGCCAGCCGGGGGCCGCCTTCGAGCAGCACGCTGCGGATGCCGCGGTGGTGCAGTTCACTGAGCACGGCGCGTAGGTCCACCCTGCCCTCTTCGTCCCCGCCGAGCAGGGCCGTGGTGGCGATCAGCGTCGGCGCGGCGCCGTCGCGCACCCGGGCGCCCGCGGGCGTACGCCCGTCCGAGTCGATCACCACGCGCAGCGGCTGCCGGATGGCCAGGCTGCCGGTACGCAGGTCACGGGTGGTCAGGCGGGGGTCGTCGGCGAGCACGGTGCCCACCCCGACCATGATCGCGTCGACGGTGCCGCGCAGCCGGTGCACGTCCATCCGGGCCGCCTCGGAGGTGATCCACATGCTGGTGCCGTCGGCGGCCGCGGAGCGCCCGTCGAGGGTGGAGGCGGTCTTCCAGATCACGAACGGCCGTCCCCGGCGCACGGAGGTCAGCCAGGCGATGTTGCCGTCCTCGGCCTCGGCGGTGCGTACGCCGGTCAGCACCTCGATCCCGGCGTCACGCAGGGTCTGCTCGCCGCCCGCCGCCAGCGGGTTGGGGTCGTCCACGGCGATCACGACGCGGGACACGCCCGCGCGGATCAGCGCCTGCACGCACGGGCCGGTGCGGCCGGTGTGGTTGCACGGCTCCAGGGTCACCACGGCGGTGCCGCCGCGGGCCTTCTCACCGGCCTGGGCCAGGGCCACGATCTCGGCGTGCGGGCCGCCCGCGTACGCGTGGAAGCCCTCGCCGACCACGTGCCCGGCGGCGTCCAGCAGCACGCAGCCGACGACCGGGTTCGGGCTGGTCGTGCCCAGTCCGCGCGCGGCCAGCTCGATCGCCCGAGCCATCGCCTTGTCCTCGGCCGGGCTGACCGCGGGTAGCTGACCCATCCGCCCATCCTCCTGCGCTGTCGTGCTCGCCGCATCCGCGGTATTGCGCGATGTCGTCCTGGGTCTCGCCGCGGACGGCACCGCTCGGCTGCGCCGTCAGGCAGGGTGTGCCTGACCGGCACGCCAGTGTGTCACGCGTGCGGGCCGGTTTCGGCGGCGGTGTCGCTCTCTGTGACGCGCTGCTGGGGCAGGGCGGGCGGCTGGTCCTCGGCGGGCCGCCGCCGGGGCAGCGGGCCGAACGGGTCCTGGACGGATTGCGGGCGGTCCGAGCGCTGGTCCAGGGCCACGTAGTTGCCCTTGTACTTCTTCGCCGCCGCCTTCATCTCCGACGCCACCGCGACGACCTCGCCCGGGTGGCCGAAGACCCGGCTGGTGGACAGCGCCACCCCGACGGACAGTGTGACCAGGTTGACCTCGAACACGATGCCGCGCCGGTCGACCACCTCCAGGTAGCCGCGGGAGGAGTCGATCGGGTCGTACAGCGCGTCCGAGGCCCGCTGGAAGTCGTAGATCGCGTAGCTGGTGATCTCCTGCACCTGCGACGGGTGGCAGACCACCACGAAGTCGTCGCCGCCGACGTGGCCCAGGAAGGCCGGGGGCAGGCCCACCGACACCGTGGCCCGGCGCATCGAACGGGCCAGCGCACTGATGAACTGGTCACCGCGGCCGAAACCGTACACGTCGTTGACGCTCTTGAACCGGTCGATGTCGACGTAGCAGACGGCGTAGTCGTCGCCCGCCTTCAGCCGGTCGGCGATCTCGCGCAGGATGCGGGTGTTGCCGGCCAGGCCGGTCAGCGGGGACACCTCCCGCGCCTCCTGGTTGCGGCGCAGCGTGGCACGCACCCGGGCGATCAGCTCGGAGGTGTCGAACGGCTTGACGATGTAGTCGTCCGCGCCCGCGGCAAGGCCGGCGACCTTGTCGGAGGTGAGCGCCTTGGCGGTGAGCACGATGATCGGCAGCGCGGTGACCATCGGGTCGGCGCGCAGCCGCCGGGTCAGCTCCAGGCCGTCCATCTCGGGCATCATCAGGTCGACCAGGGCCAGGTCGGGCCTGCGGTCCTCGAGCAGCGCCAGCGCCTCCGGGCCGCTGTGCGCGGTCATCACGTCGAACCCGTGCAGACGCAGGTTGACCTCGACCACGCGCACGATGTCCGGGTCGTCGTCGACGACCAGGATCACCTCGGCCTGACCGGCTGCCTGCGGCTCGGTGGTCAAACTGTCCTGCCCCCACTGTCCGATGTGGTCTGACGAACGCGGGACGCCTCCGCCAGAGCACGCAGTTTACGACAGGCCCGCGCGGGATCGTCGGCTCCGTACACCGCGGTTCCGGCCACGAACGCGTCCGCCCCCGCCGCGGCGGCGGCCTCGATGGTGTCGTCGGCGATGCCGCCGTCGACCTCGATGCGGATGTCCAGGTGACCGGCGTTGGCGTGCCGCCGCGCGGTCCGCACCTTGGCCAGCATCTCGGGCATGAAGGCCTGCCCGCCGAAGCCCGCCTTGATGGTCATCACCAGCAGGGTGTCGAAGTGCGGCAGCAGTTCCAGGTACGGCTCGATCGGGGTGTCCCGGTCCACCGCGAGCCCGGCCAGCGTCCCGGCCGCGCGCAGGTCCTTGGCCAGCGCCACCGGGTCGTCGCAGGCCTCCGCGTGGAACGTCACGTTGTACGCGCCGAGCTGCGCGTACGCCGGAGCCCAGCGTTTCGGGTCCTCGATCATCAGGTGGCAGTCGAACGGGATGCCGGTGGCCCGGCGCAGGCTGGCGACCACGGGCGGGCCGATGGTCAGGTTCGGCACGAAGTGGTTGTCCATCACGTCGACGTGCAGCCAGTCCGCCGCGCCCTCCACCGCGTGCGCCGCGGCGGCGAGATTCGCGAAGTCGGCGGCGAGGATGCTGGGGGCGATGATGATGTCGGGCGTCACACGATCAGCTTACGGAGCGTGAAGCGCGATTCGCTCGCCGCGTCCCCCTCCCGCCGTCGGACGACGGGAGGGGAAATCAGGTCGTTCAGGCGTTGCGGCGCAGCAGGGCCAGGAACATGGCGTCGGTGCCGTGCCGGTGCGGCCACAACTGCACCGTCGGCCCGTCGCCGAGTCCGGGCATACCGGACGGCAGGGACTGCCGGGCGTCGACGAACGCGACGTCCATTCCGGATCGGCGCACCGCCTCGGTGACGCTGACCTGGGTCTCCACCAGGTGCGGCGAGCAGGTCACGTACGCCACCAGCCCGCCGGGCCGCACCGCGCGCAGCGCCGCGGTGATCAGCTCGCGCTGCAGCTTGGTCAGCGGGGGCAGATCCGAGGGCTGCCGCCGCCAGCGCGACTCCGGCCGCCGCCGCAGCGAACCCAGGCCGGTGCACGGCGCGTCGACCAGCACCCGGTCGAACCCGCCCTCCGGCAGGTCACGGTCCGCGCCGACGCTGCGCCCGTCGGTGCAGACGACGGTCGCGGGCAGGCCGCGCACCGCGTTGGCGACCATGTTCGCCCGGTGCTCGGTGATCTCGACCGCGGTCAGGTGCGCGCCGCGCTGGGCGGCCAGCGCCGCCAGCAGGCCCGCCTTGCCACCCGGACCGGCGCACAGGTCGAGCCAGCGCTCGTCGCGGCCGTCCAGCGCGGTGTCGATCAGCGCGCTGGCGACCAGCTGGCTGCCCTCGTCCTGCACGTGCGCCCGGCCGGTCTTGATCTCGACCAGCTCACCCGGCGAACCGCCGCCGAGGTAGACCGCGTACGGGGAGAACGCGCCGGGCTGCCCGCCGACCTCCTCGGCGAGCTCGATCGCGTCGGCGCGGCCGGGCCGGGCGCACAGGTGCACCTCGGGCCGGTCGTTGTCGGCGTGCAGGAGCTGGGCGGTCTCGGTGAGATCGCCGCCGAGCGCCTCGCGGAACGCCCGTACGATCCATTCCGGATGGTTCTCGGTGACCGCGAGGTGGCCGACCGGGTTCTCCTGCTCGGACGGTGCCACCTGGGCCAGCCAGGAGTCCAGGTCGCGCTCGGCGATGCGGCGCATGACCGCGTTGGCGAAGCCCGCCGCGCCCGGCGCGACCGCGTGCACCAGGTCGACCGTGGAGGCGACGGCGGCGTGCGCGGGCACCCGCGTGTGCAGCACCTGGTACGCCCCCAGGCGCAGCGCGTCCCGCGCAGGCGGGTCGATGCGGGTGATGTCGCGGTCCGCGGCCGCTGCGATGATCATGTCGAGGGTGCCCCGGGCGCGCAGCGTGCCGTAGGTCAGCTCGGTCGCGAACGCCGCGTCCCGGCCGAACAGGCCCGCCTCACGCAGCAGCCCCGGCAGCACCAGGTTCGCGTACGCGTCGTCGCGGTGCACCGCCAGCAGCGCCTGGTACGCCGCCATCCGGGACGGGTCGTGCGCGGGCCGCCCGGCCCGTGGACCGCGCCCGCCCCGGGCGTCGCGGTCGTGCTGGCGCGGCTTTGCCGCACCGGAGCTGCTGCCCCCGCGGAACGATGTCACGAAAAACTGTCCTCACCCTCGACACGGACCCCACGGGCCCAGTCCACCGCCGACATGGGCTTCTTGCCCGCGGCACGTACCTCACCCAGCTCCACCGGCGTGGTGGCGGTGCCCACCAGCACCCGGCGCTTCTCGACCAGCAGATCGCCCGGCTTGAGCGCGGGCCCGTCGGCCACCGGCAGCACCGGTCCGAGCTTGACCCGCTCCCCCCGGAACGTCGTCCACGCACCCGGTCCGGGCGTGGTCGCGCGCACCCGCCGGTCCACCGCGAACGCGGGGGAATCCCAGCGCACCTCGGCGTCCTCGACCGTGATCTTCGGAGCCAGCGTGATGCCGTCGACCGGCTGCGCCACGGCGCGCGCCGCGCCCGCGCCGATCGCGTCGAGCACCGTCACCAGCAGGCCCGCGCCGTCCACGGCCAGCCGCTCCAGCAGGTCGCCGGAGGTGTCGCGGGGACGGATCGTCTCGGTCAGCGTGCCGAACACCGGCCCGGTGTCCAGGCCCGCCTCCAGCTGGAACACCGCCGCGCCGGTGAACTCGTCGCCGTGCCAGACCGCGTGCTGCACCGGGGCCGCGCCACGCCACGCGGGCAGCAGCGAGAAGTGCAGATTGACCCAGCCGTGTACGGGGATGTCCAGCGCGACCGGCGGCACCAGCGCGCCGTACGCGACGACCGGCACGCAGTCGGGGGCCAGTTCGCGCAGCCGGTCCAGGAACTCGGGCTCACGCGGCCGGGCCGGGGTGAGCACCTCGATGCCGCGCTCGTCGGCCCACGCGGCCACGGGCGAGCGCACCATGCGCCGCCCCCGGCCCGAGGGCGCGTCGGGGCGGGTGACCACGGCCAGCAGCTCGTGGCCGGACTTCTCGATGGCGTCCAGGGACGGCAGCGCCACCTCGGGTGTGCCGGCGAAGACCAGGCGCACGGGCTACCTCCCCAGGCCGAACGGGCTCGGCGCGGCGTGCGGGGAGACCTTGACGACGGTGCGCGTCGGGTCGTACCACTCTGCCCGGCGGATGTCGCGCAGCGCGGTCTTGCGCGACGCCATGTCGAGGCGGTCGATGAAGATGACGCCGTCGAGGTGGTCGGTCTCGTGCTGGATGCAGCGCGACATCAGGCCGGTGCCGACGATCTGCAGCGGGTCGCCGGACTCGTTGAAGCCCTTGGCGATCACGTTCTTGCGGCGCTTGGTGTCGTAGTACAGCCCCGGCACGGACAGGCAACCCTCGTCGCCGTCCATCTCCTCCTCGTCGGGGAAGTGCAGCACCGGGTTGACCAGGTGGCCGACGACGTCGTCCACGTCGAAACTGAACACCCGCAGCCCGACGCCGATCTGCGGCGCGGCCAGTCCCACGCCTCCGGCGTCGCGCATGGTCTCGGTCAGGTCGCGCACGAGGCCGCGCAGTTCCTTGTCGAAGGTGACCACCTCGTCGGCGGCGGTGCGCAGCACCGGATCCCCGAAGAGTCGGATGGGCTGGACGGTCACAGGGGTCGTCTCCTCGAATACGAAGGGCAGTGCTGATCAGTCTACGGAGTGCCCCGTGCCCGCCTGCACGATCGGTCGCGCGCCGAGGGCTTTGTCCTGTTCTCGACGCCGCACATCACACCTCACGCCGATCACCCGGATGCCGCCCCGTGCGCCGGGAGGGTCAGAGCTCGTGCGGGTCGAGCTGGATCCGTACGGGGTGGGGGGCTTTGCGCAGGCTGCGGACGCCGGCGGCGTCGTGCAGGGCCTTGGCCAGGGCCAGGCCCCCGGCGCGGCCGGTGCGCAGCAGCATGCGCTCCTCGTCCTCGCCGACCGGCAGCGGCCCGAGCACCTGTACGCCCTCCGGCAGGGCGATCAGGTTCAGCAGCTCGTCGACCGCCGCCGCCTGGCCGGTCAGCGAGGCCAGCCGCGCGGCGGGCGGGAAGCCCAGCTCGCGCCGCTCCCGCAGCTCCCGCTCGGCCAGCCAGGCGGGATCCCAGCGCACCAGGGCCTGCACCGTGGCCAGGCCGCTGTCGGCCACCACGACGACCTTGCCGCCCCGACCCGCCGGGCGGGCCAGCGCCGCCGCGTTGAACCAGCGCCGGGCCGCCTCCTCGGTCGCCCGCAGATCGGCCCGGGTCAGCAGCGCCCAGGCGTCCAGCAGCAGCACCGCGCCGTAACCGCCCTCGGCCACCGGCTCCGCGCCCGGCGTGGCCAGCACCAGCGCCGCCTCGGCGGGCACCGTGGCCAGCACCGCGTCGCGCCCCGACGTCCGCACCGGCACACCGGGCAGCGCCCGGCCCAGCTCCTCTGCCGTACGCCGCACGCCCGTCACCGCGGCCCGCAGCCGCCGCCCGCCACACGCCGGGCAGGCCCACCCCGCCGCGGGCCGGGCGCACCAGCGGCACGTGGCCACGCCGGCGGCACTGCCCAGCGCCAGCGGACCGGCGCAGTGCGCGCAGCGGGCCCGCTCGCGGCACTCCTGGCAGGAGACCGCCGGCACGTACCCCCGCCGGGGCACCTGCACCAGCACCGGCGCACCGGCGGCCAGCGCGTCGCGGGCCGCCAGCCACGCGGCGCTGGGCAGCCGGGCCGACGCCGCCGCCGGGTCCCGCGCCAGCTGGTTGTCGTCGGCGGGCAGCACCACGGGCGCGTACCGGCGCAACTGGTCACGGTTCGCCGCGATCTCCTTCGCCCACCCCGTCGACAGCAGCAGCTGCGCCTCGGCGGTCCGCGCGAACCCGCCCACCAGCACCGCCGCGTCCTGCTGCTGCGCGCGGGTGAGCAGCACCTGCCGCGTGTGCGGATACGGCGAACGCGGCTCGGCGTGCAGGTCGTCGCCGTCGTCCCAGATCGCCACCAGCCCCAGGTCCGCCACGGGCGCCAGCGCGGCCGACCGGGTCCCGACGACGGCCGCCACCTGGCCGCGCCGGGCCCGCAGGAAGCGGCGGTAGCGTTCGGTGGGCCCCAGCGCCGCCGACAGCGCCACGTGCCGGTCCGGCCCGAGCAGCGCGAGCAGCGCGGTGTCCAGACGGTCCAGGTCACGCGCGTCGGCCACCACGACCACCGCGCCCCGGCCCGCGTGCAGCGTCGCGGCGACGGCCTCGGCGATCCGGTCCGGCCACTGCTCCCCCGGCAGCGCCGACCACACGGCCCGCGGCGCGCGGCCCTCGCCCAGCGCCCGCAGGAACGCCTCCCCCGCCGGGTAACGCTGCCAGCCCTCGTGCGGCGGCTCGGCCACCCGGCCCTGCGGCACGGGCAGCGCCGGTTCGGCCTCGACCTTCGCCTGCCGGGGCGGCACCGCCAGGCGCAGCACGTCGGCGAGGCTGCCCGCGTACCGGTCGGCGACCTCGCGGGCCGCGCGCAGCACCTGCGGGTCGAGCACCGGCTCGGGCGAGACGACCTTCTCCAGCCACGACAGCCGCCCCTCGTGCGCGGTGTCCTCGACCCGGTCCAGCAGCCACCCGTCGACGAGCTGCCCACTGAACCGCACCTTCACCCGTGTCCCCGGCCACGCCTTGACGTCGAGGTCGGACGGCACCCGGTAGTCGAACGTCCGGTCCAGGTGCGGCAGCGGCACGTCCACGCACACCCGCGCGACGGGCAGGCGCTCAGCCGGCTCACGGTCACGTCTCGGGCGCACAGTCACCAGGAAGTCCTACCAGACCCCTCCGACTCCCCCGGCCACCTCCCCCGTCCCACGCCGCCCCCTAAAATAGACGCTGGCCTATTACATCGAGAATTTGTAGATCAAACTCGATGTAATAGGCCAGCGTCTATGGAAAGTGGGACGCGGAGCGCCCTGCCGGTGTCGCGTGACGCCACCGGTAGGGGCGGGTCGGTCACCGGCGGGGTGGGTCAGCTGACGGCGGACTTGAGGTCGGCGACGCGGTCGGTGCGCTCCCAGGTCAGGTCCGGCAGCTCGCGGCCGAAGTGGCCGTAGGCGGCGGTCTGCTGGTAGATCGGGCGCAGCAGGTCCAGGTCGCGAATGATCGCGGCGGGACGCAGGTCGAAGACCTCGCCGATGGCGCGCTCGATGCGCTCGACCGACACCGTCTCGGTGCCGAACGTCTCCACGAACAGGCTGACCGGCTTGGCCTTGCCGATGGCGTACGCCACCTGGACCTCGCAGCGCTCGGCGAGCCCGGCCGCGACGACGTTCTTGGCGACCCAGCGCATCGCGTACGCCGCCGAACGGTCGACCTTCGACGGGTCCTTGCCGGAGAACGCGCCGCCGCCGTGGCGGGCGTAGCCGCCGTACGTGTCGACGATGATCTTGCGGCCGGTGAGGCCAGCGTCGCCCATCGGGCCGCCGATCTCGAAGCGGCCGGTCGGGTTGACCAGCAGCCGGTAGCCCTCGGTGTCCAGGCCCAGGCCGTCGAGCTCCGGCGCGATGACGTGCTCGCGCACGTCGGGCGTGAGCAGCGACTCCAGCGAGATGTCGGGCGCGTGCTGCGAGGACACGACGACCGTGTTCAGGCGCACCGGCTTGAAGCCGTCGTACTCGATGGTGACCTGGGTCTTGCCGTCGGGGCGCAGGTACGGGATCGCGCCGTCCTTGCGGGCGGCGGTGAGGCGGCGGGCCAGCCGGTGCGCGAGCGCGATCGGCAGCGGCATCAGCTCGGGGGTCTCCGAGCAGGCGAAGCCGAACATCATGCCCTGGTCGCCCGCGCCCTGCGCGTCGAGGGTGTCGGCGCCCTCACCGGAGCGCTGCTCCAGCGCGCTGTCGACGCCCTGGGCGATGTCGGGCGACTGCGAGCCGATCGACACGCTCACGCCGCAGGACGCGCCGTCGAAGCCCTTCTTGGAGGAGTCGTAGCCGATGCCGAGGATCGTGTCGCGCACGATGGTCGGGATGTCGGCGTACGCCTGGGTGGTCACCTCGCCGGCGACGTGCACCTGACCGGTGGTGATCAGCGTCTCTACGGCGACGCGGCTGCGCGGGTCCTGGGCGAGCAGCGCGTCCAGGATGCCGTCGCTGATCTGGTCAGCGATCTTGTCCGGGTGACCCTCGGTGACCGACTCCGAGGTGAACAGGCGACGTGCCACTCGATTTCTCCAATACAGCGCTTGATGACGATGGATGGACCGTAAGGCCATCGGCGTCCTGGCGAAAGTCTAGTTCCCTACAACGCCCCGGCGACGCAAGCCCTGCCCGAGAGTCCGCAGGACGGGACGGTGGTCACAGCAGCGCGACGACCTGGTCCCAGACCGCGTCGGCGAGATCGTCCTTGCTGCGGGCGGGCAGTTCGCGCGACGAGCCGTCCGCGCCGAGCACGACCGCCTCGTTGTGGTCGGCCCCGAAGACCTTGTCCACGCCGACCTCGTTGACCACGATCAGGTCGGCGCGTTTGCGGACCAGTTTGCCCCGGGCGTGTTCGAGCGCGTCGTGCGTCTCGGCGGCGAAGGCCACCAACACCTGGCCGGGGCGCTTGGCCGCGCCGAGTTCGGCCGCGATGTCCGGGTTCGTGGTCAGCTCGATGACCGGGGCGCTCCCGCCGTCGGTCTTCTTGATCTTCTGGTCGGCGTACACGGCAGGGCGGAAGTCGGCCGGGGCCGCCGCCATGATCACGGCGTCGGCCTCCTCGGCCGCGCCGATCACCGCGTCGCGCAGTTCGGCCGTGGTGCCCACCCGCACCAGGTCCACCCCGGCGGGCGTGGGCAGGGAGACGTTAGCGGCCACCAGCGTCACCCTGGCGCCGCGGGCGACGGCGGTGCGCGCGAACGCGTACCCCTGCTTGCCGGACGAGCGGTTGCCCAGGAAGCGCACCGGGTCCAGCGGTTCGCGGGTGCCTCCCGCGGTGACCACGACGTGGCGTCCGGCGAGGTCGGCGCGCGGCGCGACGCCGCGCGCCAGCACCCGCAGGGCGACCTCGAAGAGCTGCGCCGGGTCGGGTAGCCGGCCCTTGCCGGTGTCCTTGCCGGTGAGCCGGCCGACGGCGGGCTCGACGACCAGCGCGCCGCGGCGGCGCAGGGTGGCGACGTTGTCGGCGGTGGCCGGGTGCTCCCACATCTCGGTGTGCATCGCCGGGGCGAACACCACCGGGCAGCGCGCGGTGAGCAGCGTATTGGTGAGCAGGTCGTCGGCCATGCCGTGGGCGGCCTTGGCCAGCAGGTCGGCCGTGGCGGGCACGACGAGCACCAGGTCGGCGCTCTGCCCGAGCTTGACGTGCGGCACCTGTGGCACGTCGGACCAGACCTCGGTCGCGGCCGGCTGGCCGGACAGCGCCTCCCACGTCGGCGCGCCGACGAAGCGCAGCGCGGACGCGGTCGGCACCACGCGCACCGTGTGACCGGACTCGGTGAGCAGGCGCAGCAGCTCGCACGCCTTGTAGGCGGCGATGCCGCCGCCTACACCCAGGACGACGCGAGCCACGTCAGGCTCAGGCCTCGTTGGTCGGCTCAGCGGTGAGCAGCCCGGCGTTGATCTCCCGCATGGAGATCGACAGGGCCTTCTCCTGCGGCGTGGTCTCGACCAGCGGGCCGACGTACTCCAGCAGGCCCTCGCCGAGCTGGCTGTAGTAGGCGTTGATCTGCCGCGCACGCTTGGCCGCGAAGATCACCAGCGAGTACTTCGACGACGTCTTGTCGAGCAGCTCGTCGATGGGCGGGTTGGTGATGCCTTCGGGGTGGGCGACGGTTCCAGCCACGTGTCAATCCTTGTCTAAGAGAGTGCCGGGCGCTAAACGCGCGGTCGTGCAGCAGCGAGCGCCGGCGAACCGAGCAATCCTACCAACTCGTCCGCGGCGCGCTCGAGGTAGTCGTTCACGACGGTCACGTCGAACTCGGACTCGGCGGCCAGTTCCTCGTCGGCGTGGGCCAGCCGGCGGCGGATGGTCTCCGGGCTCTCGGTGCCCCGACCGACGAGCCGGCGGCGCAGCTCCTCGCGGCTGGGCGGGGCGAGGAACACGAGCTGGGCGTCCGGCCAGGTCTCGCGGACCTGGCGGGCACCCTGGAGGTCGATCTTCAGCAGGGCCGGGATGCCGGCGGCGATCCGGCCCTCGACCGCGGCACGCGGTGTGCCGTAGAGGTTGCCGGCGAACTCGGCCCACTCCAGCAGCATGCCGGTGTCGGCCAGTCGCTCGAACTCGGTGCGGTTGACGAACGTGTAGTGCTTGCCGTCGATCTCGTAGTCCCGCTTCTTGCGCGTGGTGACCGAGACGGAAAGCCATACCCAGGGAGAACGCTTGCGGATGACCTCGATGACGGCGTCCTTGCCGACACCTGAGGGACCGGAGAGCACGGTAAGGCGGGCGGGCGCGGCCACTCTGGCGGCGAGCGGTACGTCGTCTTCCATTCTCAAGTTCTACCCAATCGGGGAGCGGTGGTGGCAGCCGGGCCCCTGTTTGAGCAGTACGTCACCAGGAGCTGACAGGGGGTTCCGGCCCGGATGGGGTCTTCCTGCCCGCATAAACGAACCAGCGGCGCTGTCGACTCGACAGCGCCGCTGGGCGACGATCTGCGCAACGGCCCGCTCACCCGATGGTGTGAGCGTCACTCACGCCAGGCTGGTGGCCCGTTGCGGTGGGCAGGCGGTGGAGCCTCGGCACACCGCTGCCCGTTCGCCGCGGACGGGGCGTCCGTCCGCGACGAGGTTGTTCCGCTGACGAGGTTCGTCGGCTCAGGCCGCGAACTCGGCCAGCAGCGCCTTGCGCTGCTGGTCGCCCAGCCCGCGCAGGCGGCGCGAGTCGGCGATCTTCAGCTTCTCCATGATCTGCGTGGCCCGGATCTTGCCGATGCCGGGGAGCGCCTGCAGCACGGCCGAAACCTTGAGCTTGCCGACGACATCGTCGCCCTCGGCGCGGTCAAGCACGGCGGCCAGGGTGGTCTTGCCCTGCTTGAGCTGCTCCTTGAGCTCAGCCCGAGCCTTGCGGACCTCCGCGGCCTTCTCCAGCGCGGCAGCGCGCTGCTCTGGGGTCAGTGACGGGAGCGGCACCAGTTCTCCTCAGGTCCTCTTGGTCACGCCGACGGGATCGCCGGCGTGTGGTGCGTCGGGTTCCCCACCTGAGTCGGTGGCTAACCTTCGGCACCCGTTGCTGGTGACAACCCGCGTGACTGGTGGGCCACGCGAGCAGATCAGCCCAGCGCGGGGAAACCTAGCGGTCGACGGCGTTTTCGGCAACGTCACCGCGCATGATCACGGAAAGGTCACGACCGGCCCGGACGTCCCCATGCGTCCCGGCAGGCATCGAGAGTCCGAGATGCCGCGTCCCGCAGCGACTGCACGTCGGGGCCCGCACCGAGCACCTCGCGCGACGACGAGGGCAGCACCGCGCCGAGGTTCCCGGCGAAGATCCGCCGAAGATCGTCTGGCGTCCCGCCCTGCGCGCCGAGCCCCGGAACGAGGAACGGCCCGTTCACCTGGGAGAGGTCGTGACCGGTCTCGCCGATGGTCGCCCCGACCACCAGTCCGAGGCTGCCGAGCGGCTCGACACCCTTGTTGAGCTGGGAAATCTCGTCGATGATCGTCTGCGCGACGGTACGGCCGTCGATACCCCGAGCGTGTTGCACGGCCGGACCCTCCGGGTTGGACGTGAGAGCCAGAACGAAGACGCCCCCGCCGTGCTCAGCCGCCATGTCGAACATCGGCGACAGCGATCCCAGACCCAGAAACGGACTCGCGGTGATCGCATCTACATACATGGGTCTCGATGGGTTCAGATATGCGTCGGCATAGGCGGCGGCGGTGGAGCCGATGTCGCCGCGTTTCACATCGAGGAGCACAAGGGTTCCGGCCTGCCTAAACTGTCGGATAGTTGACTCAAGAATCTCCACCCCACGGGACCCGAATCGCTCGAAAAAGGCCGACTGCGGCTTGACGACAGCGACCCTCCCGGCCAGCGCGTCGACCGTCGTCTGGCAGAACGAGGCCACCCCTTCCGCGTCGTCGGACAGGCCCCAAGCCCGCAGCAGCGAGCTGTGCGGGTCGATCCCGACACACAGCGGACCGAGCTCGTCGACCGCCCGCGCGAAACGCGCACCGAACGACTCCATGACATCTCTCCTCACACTCGGGTGTGCGCGCCGCGCCGGTACGGTCGCGTCCGGCGACCGTCCCGGCGGGCGCGTCAGGACGAACAGGCAGCAGCGGCCGCGTACATCGCCTTCGTGATGGCCGACACATCCTCATCGGAGCTGACGAACGGCGGCATCGTGTAGATCAGATCGCGGAACGGGCGCAGCCACACGCCGTGTCCCACCGCGGCGGCCGTGGCGGCCGCCATGTCAACGTCGTGGTCGAGCTGCACCACGCCGATCGCGCCCAGCACCCGCACGTCGGCCACGCCCGGCAGCTCGCGCACCGGGGCCAGGCCCGCGCGCAGTCCGGACTCGATCCGGCGCACGTTCGCCCGCCAGTCACCCGACAGCAGCAGCTCGATGCTGGCGTTGGCGACCGCACAGGCCAGCGGGTTGCCCATGAACGTCGGCCCGTGCGCGAGCACCGGCACCGCGCCCTGCGAGATGCCCCGAGCCACCTCGGCCGTACACAGTGCCGCGGCCAGTGTCAGATATCCGCCGGTCAGCGCCTTGCCCACGCACATCACATCGGGTGTCACCCCGGCGTGGTCCGCGGCGAACAACTCCCCGGTGCGCCCGAAGCCGGTAGCGATCTCGTCGAACACCAGCAGCACGTCGAACTCGTCGCACAGGTCCCGCAGCGCGCGCAGGTAACGCGGGTCGTGGAAGCGCATCCCGCCCGCGCCCTGCACCACCGGCTCGACGATGACCGCGGCCAGCTCGTGCGCGTGCGCCGCGAGCGCGTCCTTGAGCACGGTCACATAGGACTCGTCGTAGCCGGACGGGGGCGTGTCCACGAACACCTGCCGGGGGAGCACGTCGCCCCACAGGGAGTGCATGCCGCCCTCGGGGTCGCACACGCTCATCGGCTGCCACGTGTCACCGTGGTAGCCGCCGCGCCACGTCGCCAGCCGCCGCTTGGCCGGGCGGCCCCGCGACACCTGGTACTGCAGACACATCTTGACCGCGACCTCGACGCTGACCGAACCGGAGTCGGCCAGGAACACGTGCTCCAGCCCGGCCGGGGTGATGTCGACCAGCGTCTTGGCCAGCCGCACCGCCGGTTCGTGGGTGAGCCCGCCGAACATGACGTGACTCATCCGCCCGAGCTGGTCGGCGACGGCGGCGTCGAGCACCGGGTGCCGGTAGCCGTGGATCGCCGCCCACCAGCTGGACATGCCGTCGATCAGCTCGCGCCCGTCGGCCAGGCGCAGCCGGACCCCTTGCGCGCTCCGCACCACGAGCGGCTCGGCTCGCCCCGGCATCGGCCCGTACGGGTGCCACACGTGCGCCCGGTCGAGTTCCACCAGTTCAGCGAAAGGAAGGGCACCTTCACCACGGTCTGCCACGTGCGCCCGGTCGAGTTCCACCAGTTCAGCGAAAGGAAGGGCACCTTCACCACGGTCTGCGTGGCGGAAGGTGCCCTTCTCGACCTCGTCGGTCACCGTGTGGCCTCCGGGGCCCGCCGCGCGGCGGCGTGCACCAGCGCCGGGCCGTGGTAGATGAATCCGGTGTAGAGCTGCACCAGGCTCGCGCCCGCGTCGAACATCCGGGCCGCGTCGTCGGCGCTCATCAGGCCGCCCACGCCGACGATCGGCAGGCGGCCGTTCGTCTCGCCGTGCACGAACGACACCACCTTGTGCGCCCGCTCGGTCAGCGGCGCGCCGGACAGCCCGCCCGCCTGCGCCGCCGTAGCCTGGTCGGCCGGGGCGACGCCGTCGCGGCTGAGCGTCGTGTTCGTCGCGATCAGACCGGCCACCCCGCGTGCCAGGCACACTTCCAGCAGCTCGGCGATGGCGTGTTCGGTCAGGTCGGGTGCGATCTTCACGAGCACCGGCCTGCCGCCTGCGGCGTCCGACTTCCCCGGGATCAGCGCGGCGAGGATCGCGTCCAGCTGGTCGCGGTCCTGCAGGCTGCGCAGGCCCGGCGTGTTGGGCGAGGACACGTTGACCGCGAAGTAGTCGCCGTGGGACCGCAGCGCGTCGTATGACGCCCGGTAGTCCGCTACGGCCTCCTCCAGCGGGGTCACCTTGGACTTGCCCAGCGAGATGCCCAGCGGCACGCCCAGCGGGCCGAGCGCCGCCAGCCGGGAGGCCAGCGCGTGCGCGCCCTCGTTGTTGAAGCCCATCCGGTTGACGATCGCCCCGCTGTCAGGCAGCCGGAACAGGCGCGGCCGGTCGTTGCCCGGCTGCGCCAGCGCGGTCACCGTGCCGACCTCGACGAAGCCGAACCCGAGCGCGGGCCACGCGCGCAGCGCGACCCCGTTCTTGTCCATGCCCGCCGCCAGCCCGACCGCGTTCGGGAAGCGCACCCCGAACACGTCCACCGGCCGGTCCACCGCGTACCGCCGCTTGAGCAGGTTCAGCACGGCGGGCTGGCGGGAGATCCCGGCCAGCCGCCGCAGCGTCCACTCGTGCGCGTGCTCGGCGTCGCCGCCCCCGATCCGGAACAACCGGGGGCGGACGACCTTCTCGAACAGGGTCACGCCGACAGCTCCGGGCGGATCACGGCGTGCAGGTGCTGCAGGGGGCGTACGGTCATGTCGCCGCGGATCAGGGCCTCGATGCCCATGACGGCCGCGGCCGCGCCGGGGACCGTGGTGCAGCACGGGATGTCGGCGGCGACGGCGGCGGAGCGGATCTCGTAGCCGTCGGAGCGGGCCTTGGCGCCGGAGCCCTGCGGGGTGTTGATGACCATCTTCACCTCGCCGGACGCGATGAGGCTGACCGCGTCGCGCTCGGCGTCCTCGCTGTGCTTGCCGACGACCTCGCAGACGATGCCGTGGCGGCGCAGCACCTCACCGGTGCCGATGGTGGCGACGATCTCGAAGCCCAGGTCGGCCAGCCGCTTGATCGGGAAGATCATGCCCCGCTTGTCGCGGTTGGCCACCGAGACGAAGATCTTTCCGCTGGTCGGCAGCATGCCGTACGCCGCGGCCTGGGACTTGGCGAACGAGTGCCCGAACGCCATGTCGATGCCCATGACCTCGCCGGTCGACTTCATCTCCGGCGACAGCAGCGTGTCGACGCCCTTGCCCGACGGGGTGCGGAACCGCTTGAACGGCAGCACCGCCTCCTTGACCGCGACCGGCGAGTTCTCCGGCAGCAGCCCGCCGTCGCGCGGCGCACCGTCAGGACCGGCCGCCAGCAGCATGCCCTCGGCGCGCAGCTCGGCGATCGTCGCGCCGAGCATGATCCGGGCGGCCGCCTTGGCCAGCGGCACCGCGGTCGCCTTGGAGACGAACGGCACGGTGCGCGAGGCGCGCGGGTTGGCCTCCAGCACGTAGAGCATGTCGTCCTTGAGGGCGTACTGCACGTTGAGCAGCCCCTGCACGCCGACGCCGCGGGCGATCGCCTCGGTGTACTCGCGCACCACGTCCAGGTGCCGCCCGCCGAGGGTGATCGGCGGCAGCGCGCACGCCGAGTCGCCGGAGTGGATGCCGGCCTCCTCGATGTGCTCCATCACGCCGCCGAGGTAGACCGTGCCGTCGGCGTCGCAGAGCGCGTCGACGTCGATCTCGATGGCGTCGTCGAGGAACCGGTCCACCAGCACCGGGTGCTCCGGCGAGATGTCGGTGGCGCGGGTGATGTAGTCGCGCAGCGTGGCGTCGTCGTAGACGATCTCCATGCCGCGCCCGCCGAGCACGTACGACGGCCGCACCAGCACCGGGTAGCCGACCTCGTCGGCGATGTGCTTGGCGTCCTCGTACGAGATGGCGGTGCCGTGCGCGGGGGCCCGCAGCCCGGCCTCGGCCAGCACCCGGCCGAACGCGCCGCGCTCCTCGGCGAGGTGGATCGACTCGGGGCTGGTGCCCACGATCGGCACCCCGGCGTTCTTGAGCCGCTGCGCCAGGCCCAGCGGGGTCTGCCCGCCGAGCTGCACGATGACGCCGACGACGCCGGGGCCGCCCGCGGCCACGCCCGTGCTGTGCTCGACGTGCACGACTTCGAGGACGTCCTCGAAGGTCAGCGGCTCGAAGTAGAGCCGGTCGGCGGTGTCGTAGTCGGTGGACACCGTCTCCGGGTTGCAGTTGACCATGACGGTCTCGTAGCGCCCCTTGAGCGCCATGACCGCGTGCACGCACGAGTAGTCGAACTCGATGCCCTGCCCGATGCGGTTCGGGCCGGAGCCCAGGATCAGCACCTTGGGCCGGGCGCTCGGGGCGACCTCGGTCTCCTCGTCATAGGACGAGTAGTGGTACGGCGTGGCGGCGGCGAACTCGGCGGCGCAGGTGTCGACGGTCTTGTAGACCGGGCGTACGCCGAGGCGGTGGCGCAGGGTGCGCACCCCGTCCTCGCCCGCGAACTCGGGGCGCAGCGCGGCGAGCTGCCGGTCCGACAGGCCCGCCCGCTTGGCCTTGCGCAGCAGCGGCAGGTCGACCACGGGCGCGTCGAGGATCTGCGTACGCAGCTCGACCAGGCCCAGGATCTGGTCCACGAACCACGGGTCGATGCCGCCCGAGGCCGCGGTGACCTGCGCGACGGTCGCGCCGTGGCGCAGCGCCTCCTCGACGGCGTACAGGCGGCCGTCGTGCGGGATGCGCAGCGCTTCGAGGGCCTCCTCGGCGGAGCCGAAGCGGTCCGGGGTGGTCCAGAAACCGGCGGCCTTGGTCTCCATCGAGCGCATCGCCTTGTTCAGCGCCTCGGAGAAGTTGCGGCCCAGGCTCATCGCCTCGCCGACCGACTTCATGGTTGTGGTCAGCTCCGGGTCCGCGCCGGGGAACTTCTCGAACGCGAAGCGCGGGATCTTCACGACCACGTAGTCGAGCGTCGGCTCGAACGCCGCCGGGGTCTTGAGCGTGATGTCGTTCGGGATCTCGTCGAGGGTGTACCCGATGGCCAGCTTCGCCGCGATCTTCGCGATCGGGAAGCCGGTGGCCTTGGACGCCAGCGCCGACGAGCGCGACACTCGCGGGTTCATCTCGATGACCACGATGCGGCCGTCGGCCGGGTTGATCGCGAACTGGATGTTGCAGCCGCCGGTGTCGACGCCGACCTCGCGCAGCACCGCGATGCCCAGGTCGCGCATCTCCTGGTACTCGCGGTCGGTCAGGGTCATCGCGGGGGCCACGGTCACCGAGTCGCCGGTGTGCACGCCCATCGGGTCGATGTTCTCGATCGAGCAGATGACCACGACGTTGTCGTGCTTGTCGCGCATCAGCTCCAGCTCGTACTCCTTCCAGCCGAGCACGCTCTCCTCGATCAGCACCTCGGTCACCGGCGAGGCGGCCAGGCCGCTGCCCGCGATCAGGTCGAGCTGCTCGGGGGTGTGCGCCATGCCGGAACCGAGGCCGCCCATGGTGAACGACGGCCGGATGACGACCGGCAGGCCGAGCTCGGCGACGGTGTCGCGGACCTCGTCCATGGAGTGGCAGACCCGGCTGCGCGGCACCAGGTCACCGGTCAGCCCGAGCCGGGCCCCGGCCTTGGCCACGACCCCCTTGAACAGCTGCCGGTCCTCGCCGCGCCGGATCGCCTCGATGTCGGCGCCGATCAGCTCCACGCCGTACTTCTCCAGCACCCCGGACTCCCACAGGGCGACGGCGGTGTTCAGCGCGGTCTGCCCGCCCAGGGTCGGCAGCAGGGCGTCGGGGCGCTCGGCCGCGATGACCTTCTCCACGAACTCGGGCGTGATCGGCTCGATGTAGGTGGCGTCGGCGAACTCGGGGTCGGTCATGATGGTCGCCGGGTTCGAGTTGACCAGGCTCACCCGCAGGCCCTCGCTGCGCAGCACCTGGCAGGCCTGGGTGCCGGAGTAGTCGAACTCGCAGGCCTGGCCGATGACGATCGGCCCGGAGCCGATCACCATGACGTGCTTGAGATCAGTACGCTTCGGCATCTCACTTGCCTCCGTTGAGTCGCGCACGGGCCATGCCGGGCCGTTCCACGAGTTCGGCGAACCGGTCGAACAGGTAGTCGGCGTCGTGCGGCCCCGCTGCCGCCTCCGGGTGGTACTGCACGGTGAAGGCGGGCACGTCCAGCGCGCGCAGGCCCTCCACCACGTTGTCGTTAAGGCACACGTGCGAGACCTCGACCCTGCCGAACGCCGTGTCGGCCACGCCGTCGCGCGGCGCGTCGACGGCGAAGCCGTGGTTGTGCGAGGTGACCTCGACCTTGCCGGTGGTGCGGTCCATCACCGGCTGGTTGATGCCCCGGTGTCCATAACCCAGCTTGTACGTGCCGAAGCCGAGCGCGCGGCCCAGGATCTGGCTGCCGAAGCAGATGCCGAACAGCGGCATGCTCCGCTTCATGACCTCCTGCGCCAGCGTCACCGCGTGGTCGGCGGTGGCCGGGTCGCCGGGGCCGGGCGAGAAGAACACCGCGTCCGCGCCGACCGACAGCAGGTCGCCCAGCGTCGAGTTGGCGGGCAGTACATGCGTCATCACCCCGCGCGCGGCCAGCCGCCGGGGCACGTTGCGCTTGATGCCCAGGTCCAGGGCCGCGACGGTGAAGCGGTGCTCGCCGACAGCGTCGACGGTGTACGCCTCCGGGGTGGAGACCTGCAGGGACAGGTCCGCGCCGGTCATCTGCGGCTGCTCCAGCACCCGGGCCAGCAGCGCCTGCGGGTCGGTCTCGACGCTGGACACACCGACCCGCATCGCGCCGCGCTCGCGCAGGTGGCGGGTCAGCGCGCGGGTGTCGACGCCGCTGATGCCGACCACGCCGAAGCGCTCCAGCCGGGTGCCCAGGTCCTCCGTCGAGCGCCAGTTCGACGGCGTACGGGCCGGGTCGCGCACGACGTAGCCCGCGACCCAGATCCGGTCGGACTCGTCGTCCTCGTCGTTGACGCCGGTGTTGCCGATGTGCGGCGCGGTCTGCACCACGACCTGGCGGTGGTACGACGGGTCGGTGAGGGTCTCCTGGTAACCGGTCATGCCGGTGGTGAAGACCGCCTCGCCGAAGGTCTCGCCGACCGCCCCGTAGGCCTCGCCCCGGAACGTGCGGCCGTCCTCCAGGACCAAGATTGCTTCGGTCACTTCTGAACCTTTCCGTCGAGCACCGTCGGGACGCCCCGCAGGAAGGTGGCGACGATCCGGCCGGGCACGGTCATCCCGGCGTACGGCGTGTTGTGGCTGAGACTGGCCAGCCCGGTCGGGTCGACGCTCCACCGCACCGTGGGGTCGACCAGGGTCAGGTTCGCGGGCGCGCCCGCGGTCAGCGCGTTGCCGTGCCCGTCCAGGCCCGCGATGCGGGCGGGGGCGTACGACATGCGCTCGGCGATGAGCGGCCAGTCCTCACCCAGCACGTCGAGCACGATCGGCAGCGCGGTCTCCAGGCCGAGCATGCCGGGGCGGGCGTACGCCCACTCGCACTCCTTGTCCTCCGCGGCGTGCGGGGCGTGGTCGGTGGCCACGATGTCGATGGTGCCGTCGCGCAGGCCCGCGCGCAGCGCCTCGACGTCGGCGTCGGTGCGCAGCGGCGGGTTCACCTTGTAGACGGGATCGTAGGACTCCGCCTTGGCGTGGGTGAGCAGCAGGTGGTGCGGGGTGACCTCGGCGGTGACGCGTACGCCCCGGGCCTTGGCCATCCGGATGATCTCGACGCTGCCCGCGGTGGACACGTGGCAGACGTGCAGGCGCGCGCCCACGTGCCCGGCCAGCAGCACGTCCCGCGCGATGATCGACTCCTCGGCGACGGCGGGCCAGCCGGTCAGGCCCAGCCGGGCCGACACGTCGCCCTCGTGCATCTGCGCGCCCTGGGTGAGCCGGGGCTCCTCGGCGTGCTGGGCGATGACGCCGTCGAACGCCTTGACGTACTCCAGCGCGCGGCGCATCAGCCGCGGGTCGGCCACGCAGAAGCCGTCGTCGGAGAAGACCCGCACCCGCGCGGCCGAGTCGGCCATCGCGCCCAGCTCGGCCAGGCGCTCCCCGGCCAGCCCGACGGTGACCGCGCCGATCGGCTGCACGTCGACCAGCCCGGCCTCCTGGCCCAGCCGGTACACCTGCTCGACCACGCCGGCGGTGTCGGCGACCGGCGAGGTGTTCGCCATCGCGCAGACCGCCGTGTAGCCGCCCAGCGCGGCGGCCCGCGAGCCGGTGTGGACCGTCTCGGCGTCCTCGCGGCCGGGCTCGCGCAGGTGGGTGTGCAGGTCGACCAGGCCGGGCAGGGCCACCAGGCCGGTGCCGTCGACGACCTCCGCACCCTCGGCGGAAAGGCCCGCGCCGATCTCGGCGATCACGCCGTCGCGCAGCAGCAGGTCGGTCGGCTCGCCGCCCAGCACGCGGGCGTTGCGGATCAGGATGTCGGGCACGGGTGTCCTCCGGACGGTCATCGGGCTGCTGGCGGGAGGCTGCGTCATCGCGCGCCCCCGAGCAGGAGATACAGGCAGGCCATGCGCACCGAGACGCCGTTGGTGACCTGCTCGACGATGGTGGAGCGGGGCGAGTCGGCCACCTCGGGCGTGATCTCCATGCCGCGGTTCATCGGGCCGGGGTGCATGACGATCGCGTGCGCGGGCATCCGGCGCAGCCGCGCCCCGTCGAGGCCGTAGCGGCGCGAGTACTCCCGCGCCGAGGGGAAGTAGGAGTCGGTCATCCGCTCCTTCTGCACCCGCAGCATCATCACGACGTCGGCCTGCGGCAGCACCGCGTCGAGGTCGTAGGCGACCTGGACCGAGGCGTTGAGGTCGGTGGGCACCAGCGTCGGCGGGCCGACCAGGGTCACCTTCGCGCCCAGGGTGTTGAGCAGCAGCACGTTGGAGCGGGCCACCCGGCTGTGCAGCACGTCGCCGACGATCACCACGTGCAGGCCGTCGATCCGGCCCATCCGGGAGCGGATCGTGTACGCGTCCAGCAGCGCCTGGGTCGGGTGCTCGTGGGTGCCGTCCCCGGCGTTGAGCACGCTGCCGGTGACCCAGTCGGCCAGCCGGTGCGGCGCGCCGGAGGCGGGGTGGCGGATGACGACCGCGTCGGCGCCCATGGCCTGCAGCGTCCAGGCGGTGTCCTTGAGGCTCTCGCCCTTCTCGACGCTGGAGCCCTTGGCCGAGAAGTTGATCACGTCGGCGCTCAGCCGCTTCGCGGCGGCCTCGAACGAGATCCGGGTCCGGGTGGAGTCCTCGTAGAAGAGGTTCACCACGGTGCGCCCGCGCAGGGTGGGCAGCTTCTTGATCTCCCGGCCCGACACGCTGGCCATCTCGGTGGCGATGTCGAGGATCTCGGTCGCCGTGGCCGCGTCCAGGTCGGCCGTCGACAGCAGGTGCTTCATCGGGTGCCGCCCTTCACACCGGTGGCCAGGACCACCTCGTCGTTCCCGTCGATCTCCACCAGCTTCACCTTGACCTGCTCGGACAGGGCGGTGGGGATGTTCTTGCCGACGTAGTCGGCGCGGATCGGCAGCTGCCGGTGTCCCCGGTCGACCAGCACGGCCAGTTGCACGGCCGCGGGGCGGCCGAGGTCGGACAGGGCGTCCAGGGCGGCCCGGATGGTGCGGCCGGAGAAGAGCACGTCGTCGACGAGGATGACCTTGCGGCCGTCGACGCCGCCCGCGGGCTCCTCGGTGCGCCCGACCGCGCGTACGGAGCTGCTGCGCAGGTCGTCGCGGTAGAGCGTGATGTCGAGGATGCCGACCGGCACCTGTACGCCCTCGAAGGCGTGGATGCGCTCGGCGAGGCGGCGGGCGATCGGGACGCCACGGGTGGCGATGCCCATCAGCACCACGTCACGGGCCCCGGAGGTCTTCTCGAGGATCTGGTGCGCGATGCGGTCCAGCACGCGGGAGACGTCCGCGGCGGAGATGACGATCTTCGTGGGAGCCGGCCCGGCCGGCTGCTGCACTGGAGCGTTCGACTCGTCGGTCGTTGGGCGCGCCAAGGCAGACCTCCTTCCCCGCCTCACCGGACGGGTCGTTAAAGGATGTCAAGGTCATGATCGCCGCCGTCGCCGGCCGCCATCTGATCAGTAAACTTAGCAGCGTGACAGCGGCCTATACGCACGGGGGTGAGTCAATCCGCAGGTCATACCGTTGACACTGGCGGATCAGTTCAGTTGATCAAGCTACTCGGATGAGGTTGTCTCAACTTGTGGTCAACGAGCACTTGACCGCGTGTCGTCTGCGCCGTACCGTCACGCTGCGTAGCGATCGTCGGGGAACCCGCCCCGGCATATAGCTGGGAGTGTCGGAATGCCGTCTGATTACGCCAAGTCCCTCGGTGCGCGACTGCGCTCCATCCGCCAGCAGCAGGGCCTGTCCCTGCAGGGCGTGGAGGAGAAGTCGAACGGGCGTTGGAAGGCTGTCGTCGTCGGCTCGTACGAGCGCGGCGACCGTGCTGTCACGGTGTCCCGGCTGGCCGAGCTGGCCGACTTCTACCGCGTGCCCGTCGGCGAGCTCCTGCCCGACGGCCCGGCCCCGCGCCAGGAGGCGACGAGCAAGATCGTCCTCGACCTGGAGCGCCTGTACGACGGTGCCAAGGAGGACCTGGCCTCGGTCGCCCGCTACGCGCGCGCCATCCAGCAGCAGCGCGGCGACTACAACGGCCGGGTGCTCTCCATCCGGGCCGTCGACCTGCAGGCGCTCGCGGTGTTCTACGACTGCACCCCCACCGAGCTGATCGAGCGGCTGGCCGACCACGGTGTGCTGGTTGCCGACCCGCGCGCGTTCTTCGCGAGCTGACACTCTCGCGTACCACGAAAGCGGCCTTTCACCCCGGCAGGGGCGAAAGGCCGCTTTCGTGTTGACCCTCAGTGGCGCGGGGCGTAGTCCGCGATACGGCCGAGCAGGCCGTTGAGGAAGCGCGGCGAATCGTCGGTCGACAGCTCCTTGGCCAGCTCGACGGCCTCGGTGATGGCCACCGGGTCGTCGATCTCGGGCACGTAGAGCAGCTCGAAGACCGCGATCCGGGCCAGGTTGCGGTCGACCACCGGCATCCGGTCGATCGTCCAGCCCTCGGCGAAGGTGGCGATCGTCTCGTCGATGTTGTCCAGGTGCTCGTTGACGCCCTCGGCCAGCGAGACCGCGTACGGCAGGTGCTCCGGGCGCGGCAGTTCCATGCGCTCCAGGTATGCCGCCAGCACGGTGCGCACCGGCAGGTCGCGCAGATCCGCCTCGTAAAGCACGTCGAGTGCCCGCTTGCGCGCCTTGCGGCGGGCGGGCGACTGCGACTTGGGTCCCTCAGCCACGAGCAGTCCTCCGGACGGGCGCGAAGCCCATCAGGACCGGCCCAGGTAACGGCCGTCGCGGGTGTCGACCTTGATCTTCTCGCCGTTGGTGATGAACAGCGGCACCTGCACGGTCGCACCGGTCTCGATGGTGGCCGGCTTGGTGCCGCCGGTCGAGCGGTCGCCCTGCAGGCCCGGCTCGGTGTAGGTGATCGTGACCATCACGCTGGTCGGCAGCTCGACGTACAGCGGCACGCCATCGTGCTGGGCGACGGTGACCTCGGCCTCGGGCAGGAGGTAGTTCACGTTGTCGCCGACCGTCACGCCGCTGACGTGGATCTGCTCGTAGGTGTCCAGGTCCATGAAGACGAAGTCCTCGCCGTCGGCGTACAGGTACTGCATGGTGCGCTTGTCGACGTTCGCGGTCTCGACCTTGGTGCCGGCGTTGAACGTCTTGTCGACGACCTTGCCCGTGAGCACGTGCTTGAGGGTCGTGCGCACGAAGGCCGGACCCTTGCCGGGCTTCACGTGCTGGAACTCGACGACGGCCCAGAGCTCCTTGTCGAGGTTGAGCACCATGCCGTTCTTGAGGTCGTTCGTGCTAGCCACAGCCAGGCTCCCGTACATGATCAGATACTTGACAAAGAACAGACCTGACTACTTTACCGGCCCGTGATCTGCCCCCGGCCGCGCGGGTGGGCGGGGACACGGTGTGACGATGACCCGTCGCGGACACCCGTCCCGAGCGGCCGCGCTAGCCGCGCGAGCCGGTTGCTTGCTAGCCTCGCCGCCGTGCGGGTGCTGGTCGTGGAGGATGACCCTGAGGTGCGCGGGGTGGTCGTGACCGCCCTGCGCTCGGTCGGGTTCGCCGTCGACCAGGCCGCCGACTGGAGCCAGGCCGACGTCAGCATGAGCGTCAACGACTACGACTGCCTGGTCCTGGACCGCATCCTGCCCGAGGGCGACTCCGCCGGCCAGCTCCGCCGCCGCCGCGAGGCCGGTCTCGGCGTACCCGCCCTCATGCTCACCGCCCTCGACGACGTCACCGACCGCGTGGCCGGTTTCGAGGCCGGCGCCGACGACTACGTCGTCAAACCCTTCGTAGCCGCCGAACTGGTCCTGCGCGTACGCGCCCTCTGCCGCCGCCGCGGCACCATGCTCCCGCCGGTGATGCGCGCGGGCGACGTGGAGGTCGACACCGCCCGCCGCGAGGTACGCCGCGACGGCATCCTGCTCACCCTCACCCCGAAGGAGTTCTCCGTCCTGGAGATGCTCCTGGTCCGCCGCCCCGCCGTGGTGACCCGCGCCGACCTGTTCGAGCACTGCTGGGACGAGCAGGCCGACCCCACGTCCAACGTCGTGGACGTGGTCGTCGGCCAGCTCCGGCGCAAGCTCGGCGACCCGCCCGTGATCACCACCGTGCGCGGCACCGGCTACCGCGTCGATCTGGCCGGGCGCTGATGAGCAGGCGGGGCGCGGTGGCGCGATGAGGCGGCAGACGCGGCAGCTGCAGACCGCCGAGCGGCTGGCGGGGCTGCGGATGCGGCTGACGGCGCTGCTGCTGGCGCTCAACATCATCGGGCTGGCGGGCATGGGCGCGGTGGCACTGGTCGTCGACGAGCGCCAGCGGGCCGAGGCCGTCAACGCCGACCTGCACCGCACCGCGGGCACCGCGGTCGCGCTGCTCTACTACGACTCCGGCGCCCTGCTGCTGGACAAGCTCTACGACAACGCCATCGCGCAGGGGTCGACCGCGGTCTACGTGTACGAGGCCGATCGGGCCGACGTCACGCTGGTGTTCGCGCACCCGGCGCGGCTGTCCGTGATCGCGCCGCCGACACTGCTCGGACCCGCGCGCGAGGTGCGCGCCGTCGGCGACGAGCTGACCGAGGCGGTCCGCGACGAGCGGTCCGAGGTCGTACACCTGCTCGCGGTGCCGTTCCGGCACGCCGACACCGGCTCGATCGCGGGCACCGTGGTCGCGGTCGCCGACCCCGGACCCGGACAGGCCGCCCACCGGCGGCTCGCGCTCGCGCTCATCGTCGGCGGCACCGCGTTCACGGTGATGACCTGCCTGGGCGGCTACCTGCTGGCCCGGCGGGGCACCCAGCCCATCGCCGACGCGCTCACCCAGCAGGAGCGCTTCGTCGCCGACGCGGCACACGAGCTGCGCACCCCGCTGACGGTGATCCGCGCGGTCTCGGAGTCGGCGCTGGGCCTGCCCGACCGGCAGCCCGACGCGCTGCGCCGGGTCATCGCGGCCACCGACCGGCTGACCGACGCCGTCGCCGCGCTGCTCACCCGCGCCCGCCTGGTCGCCGGGCTGCGCCACCTGGAGCGTCAGCGCTTCCGGCTGGACCAGCTCGCCGAGGAGGTGCTCGCCGACACGGTCCAGCCGCCGCACACCGCGACGGCGTACACCCGCCCGGCCGTCGCCCTCGGCGACCCGACACTGGTCCGCATCGCCCTGCGCAACCTGATCCACAACGCGGTGCAGCACGGCCGCGACGGCGAGTCCCCCGCCACCATCACGCTGACCGTCGTGCCCGGCGCGGTCACCGTCCGCGACGCGGGCCCCGGCCCCGGCGCCGACCTGCCCGCCGACACCGCCGAGCGCTTCCGCCCCGGCTCCCCCAACGGCACCGGCCTCGGCCTGGCCATCGCCCACTGGGTAGCCGACCTGCACGACGGCTCCCTCACCCTGCGCCCCGCCGAAGGCGGCGGCACCGAAGCCACCCTCACCCTCCCCGCCCCCTGACCGGCGGCGCGGGGTCAGGCGGGGCTGGGGCCGGCGCGGGTGCCGATGGGGGTGACGGCGTACCAGTGGCCGTCCTGGCCGTGGCCGTTGGCGTCGCCGGGCATGCGGTCACCGGCGTACCCGTAGAGGGGCCAGCCGGCCAGGGTGAGCTGCTGGGTGCCGTCGGGGCGGGTCATCGTGCCGATGAGCTGGCGGTCGATGCCCTCGACCCGGATCGGGTCGGCGGCGGGGACGGGCAGCCAGGCCTGGGTGCAGGAGCCGGTGCAGGCCGAACGCGGCGGGTGGTTGCCGTCGAGCTCGCTGCGGTAGAGGACGTAACCCTGCGCGTCGATCACTATCCAGCCGAGCGTGTCCGAGCTGATGCCGAACAGCGCGGGCTGCAGCCCGGAGGGGCGGCCCGGGGCGGGCGGCAGGGAGGGCCGCACGGTCGCCTGGCCGTCGCCGCAGCCACCCAGTAGGGTCGCGACCAGCACAAACACGGCCGCCATCCGCCTACGGGCGGCCGACCGCGCCGTTTCCACCGGGTTACTCATGCAATCCTCACGCTCATCCGGGCAGGATAGGCGCACCCTACGTCGAGGAGGTCGGCTGTTGCGAGGGCCGCACGCACGGCTTACGGCGGCGCTGGTGCTGCTCGCACTGGCCGCGCCCGTGTCCGGCTGCGACGCGACACCCGAATCCGCCTCCCCCGCGACGCCGGTCTGCGGCCTGAAGATCGCCGTCATCGGCCCGCTCAGCGGGGCGTCGGCCGACCTGGGCACCAACATCAGGTCCGGCGCGGCGCTGGCCGTCGAGCAGTACAACGTGCGGCATCCCGGCTGCCCGGTGGCGCTGCAGGACTTCGACTCGCAGAGCGATCCCAAGCAGGCCACCGCGCTGGCCCAGCAGATCGTGGCCGACCCCGCGATCCTGGGCGTGGTCGGCCCCGCCTTCTCCGGCGAGTCCGCCGCCGCGCTGCCGCTGTTCGACCAGGGCCGGGTCACCATCATCAGCCCGTCGGCGACCCGCACCAACCTCAGCCAGCGGGGCTGGTCCACGTTCCACCGGCTGCTCGGCAACGACGCGGCGCAGGGACCGGCTGCCGCCCGCTACATCAACACGGTGCTGCGCGCCAGCAAGGCGTTCGTCATCGACGACACCGGGGCGTACGGCCGCGGCCTGGCCGACGAGGTCGCCGAGACCCTGTCGGGCAAGGTGGTGCAGCGCGCCGCCGTGCCGCCGCGGCAGGTCGACTTCTCCTCGGTGGTCAGCCAGATCCGTTCCGCCGGGGCCGACGTCGTCTTCTACGGTGGCTACTACTCCAGCGCCGGGGCCCTGCTCAAGGCGATGCGCGACGCGGGGCTGCGGGCCACGTTCGTGGGTGGCGACGGGGTCAAGGACCCCGGCTTCGTCCGCGCCGCCGGGGTGCGGGCCGCCGAGGGAGCCGTCATCACCTGCGCGTGCCTGCCCCCGGAGCGGGCCTCACGAGACTTCCCGGTGCACTACCGCGCCGGGTTCGGCAAGGACGCCGGAACATACAGCGCCGAGGCGTACGACGCCGCGTCGATCTTCCTGGCCGGTTTCGAAGCCGGTCGCACCACCCGCCGCGACATGGAGGCCTTCGTCGACGCGTACGCCCACGACGGCGTCACGGGCCGGCTGCAGTTCACCCCACAGGGTGAGCTCGTGGACTCCGCCATCGTGGTGTGGGCCTACCGCGTGACCGACGGCGCCGTCGTCGCCGCCGGCGAGATCCCCCGCACCTGACCGCCTGAGAGGAGCCCGTCCCATGTCAGCGACCCTGCTCACGGACCTCCCCCCGCTCGCCGCCGCCGCGACCACGCTCGCGGACGCGTCCCGGGCCGAGATGGCCCCGCTTGACCGCGCCCTGTCACAAGCCCCGCTGGGCGCGTTCCCCCTGCTGGAGGCGGCTTTCGGCTGGCAGGAGCTGCGGCCGTCCGGCTGGCACCGCCCCGCGGCGGCCACCGCCATCGCGCAGACCTCCTCCCCCGCCGCCGCTGCCCGGCTGGCCAGCCTGCTATCCACCCTGACCTGGGCGAACGTCGTCCGTACCGAGCGCGAGGGACTGCGGGTGGAGGTGTCGGCGGGCGCGTACAACCGGATCACCCGCGCGCTGACCGGAGCCTGGCGCAGCCGCACCCAGCTGCTGTCCGCGCCGGAGTCGCGCCAGGCCGCCCTGGGCGTGTGGCGTATGGCGATGCTGACCGGCGGCGTCGACGCCCACGCCGGCCAGCTCACGGTGCGGGCCAGCTCGCCCGCCGCCGCCCAGACCCTGGTCGCCGCGGCGGCCCGCCTGAACATGCCCGCGATCGCCGACCGCCCCCGCGAGGGCGGCCACCCGGTCCGCCTGACCGGCCGCGCCCAGGTCTACCAACTCCTCACCGAAGCCACCGGCCAGCGCTGAGCACAGCCGCGAGGCTGCCCGGTCAGTCGGTGACGCGGTGGAAGAGGTGTTCCAGGGCCAGGCGGTAGCCGTCCACACCCAGCCCGGCGATCACGCCGGTGGCCACGGCGGAGATCACCGAGTGGTGGCGGAACTCCTCGCGGGTGTGGATGTTGGAGATGTGGACCTCGATCAGGGGCCCGTCGAGCATCGCGCACGCGTCGCGTACGGCGTAGGAGTAGTGGCTCCACGCGCCAGGGTTGAGGACCACGGCGGCATGCTCGTCGGCGGCCTGGTGCAGCCAGCCGACCAGCTCGCCTTCGAGGTCGGTCTGGCGGCACTCGACGTCGAGGCCGAGCAGCGCGCCGGTCTTCTCGCACAGCTCGACGAGCGTGGCGTAGCTGGTGACGCCGTACACGTCGACCTGGCGGGTGCCGAGCCGGCCGAGGTTGACGCCGTTGAGCACGTACACCTTCATGACGGTCTCCTTCAGGAGGCGATGTCCCGGTAGGCCTGCGCGAGCAGCGCCTCGTCGTCGATCGGCACCGTGACGGGCCGGGCGATGCCGTCCAGCAGCACGAACCGCAGGGCGCGGCCGCGGGCCTTCTTGTCCACCGACATGGTGGCGCGCAGGTCGTCCCAGGCGTCGGCGGGATAGGACACCGGCAGGTCCAGCGAGCGCAGGATCGCGGCGTGGCGGTCGGCGGCGGCGGCGTCGAGGCGGCCGGTGAGCACGCCCAGGCGGGCCGCGTACACCAGTCCGACGCTGACGGCGTGCCCGTGCGACCAGCGGTAGGCCTCCCGGCGCTCGATCGCGTGGCCGAGCGTGTGGCCGTAGTTGAGGATCTCGCGCAGCCCGGACTCGCGCAGGTCCTCGCCGACGACGTGCGCCTTCACAGCGATCTTGCGTTCGATCAGCTCGCGCAGCACCGGCCCGGCCGGGTCGACGGCCGCCCGGGGGTCGGCCTCGATCAGGTCGAGGATCACCGGGTCGGCGATGAAGCCGCCCTTGACCACCTCGGCCATCCCGGCCAGCAGCTGCGCGGCCGGCAGGGTGGCCAGCGCCTCGGTGGCGCAGAGCACCCCGGCGGGCGGGTAGAACGCGCCGACCAGGTTCTTGCCCGCGGCGGTGTTCACCCCGGTCTTGCCGCCGACGGCCGCGTCGACCATGCCGTTGATGCTGGTCGACACCGGCACCCAGCGCACGCCGCGCAGCCAGCACGCGGCGACGAAACCGGCCAGGTCGGTGACCGCGCCGCCGCCGACGCCGACCACGACGTCGTTGCGCGTGAACGAGGCCTTGCCGAGGGCGTCCCAGCAGCGCTCGGCGACGCCGATCGTCTTACCGGCCTCGGCGTCGGGCACCTCGATCATCACGGGCTGCACACCGCCGTCGACCAGAAACGCGGCGGCCTGCTCGGCGTACGCGCGCACCGGCGGCGCGTACAGCACGGCGGCCCGATCCGCGCCCTTGACCAGGGCGGGCAGCTCGGCGAGCACGCCGGGGCCGACGAACACGTCGTACGGCTGCTCGCCGCCGACCGGGATGCGCGTCAGCTCCGGCATGTCAGTCCTTCAGCAGCTCGGCGAGTTCGGCGGTGATCTCCTCCGGGGTGCGCCCGTCGGTGACCACGGTGTGCACGGCGACCTCCTGGTACAGCGGCCGCCGCTGGTCGAGCAGGAAGCGCAGGGTGGCGCGGGGGTTGAAGTTCAGCAGCGGCCGTCCCTGGCCCAGCCCGACCCGCGACGCCGCGTCGGACAGCTCGACGCTGAGGTAGACCACGGTGTGCCCGGCCAGCAGCGCCCGGTTGGCCTCGGCCAGCACCGCGCCGCCGCCCAGCGCCAGCACACCGGAGTGCTCGGCGAGCGCCGCCGCGACGGCCGCGGTCTCCATGGCCCGGAAGCGTTCCTCGCCCTCGTCGATGAAGATCTCCGAGATGGGTTTGCCCGCGGTCGCCTCCACGTCGGCGTCGGTGTCGCGGAACGACACCCCGTACGCCTGGGCCAGCAACCGCCCGACGGTGGACTTGCCCGCCCCGGGCGCCCCGACCAGGACGCACAACGGCTTGCTCACGGTGTTCCCCTCCCCCGGTCCACGGTGCGGACCCGGCGGTCTCTCAGCGGATCAGCAGGTTGTCCAGGTAACCGGCGACGTTGCGGCGGATCTCGGCGACCGAGTCCCCGCCGAACTTCTCCGTGGCGGCCTCGGCCAGCACCAGGGCCATCATCGCCTCGGCGACGACCGCGGCGGCGGGCACGGCGCACACGTCGGAGCGCTGGTTGATGGCGGTGGCGACCTCGCCGGTGAGCACGTCCACGGTGGACAGCGCCCGGTTGAGCGACGAGATCGGCTTCATCGCGGCACGCACCCGCAGCGGCTCGCCCGAGGTGATGCCGCCCTCCAGGCCACCGGCCCGGTCGGTGATCCGCTTCACGCCGTCGGGCGTCGGCACGATCTCGTCGTGGGCCACCGAGCCGCGTGAGCGGGCCTGGGTGAACGCGTCGCCGATCTCCACGCCCTTGATGGCCTGGATGGACATGAGCGCGGTCGCGATGCGGGCGTCGAGCTTGCGGTCCCACTGGGTGTGCGTGCCCAGGCCCGGCGGCACGCCGTAGACCAGCACCTCGACGATGCCGCCGAGGGTGTCGGCGTCGCGTTTGGCCGCGTCGACCTCGGCGACCATGCGCTCGCTGGCCTGCGGGTCCAGGCAGCGCAGCGGGTCGGCGTCGATGCGCTCGGTGTCGCCGGGCACCGGCACCAGGCCGGACTTGGCGACCACGGAGCCGAGTTCCACCACGTGGGACAACACGTCCATGCCGAGCGCCTGCTTGATCAGGGCCTTGGCGACGGTGCCGACGGCGACGCGGGCCGCGGTCTCGCGGGCGCTGGCGCGCTCCAGGATCGGGCGGGCGTCGTCGTGGCCGTACTTCTGCATGCCTGCCAGGTCGGCGTGGCCGGGGCGGGGGCGGGTCAGCGGGGCGTTGCGGGCCTGGGCGGCCAGCAGGTCGGGGTCGACCGGGTCGGCCGACATCACGGTCTGCCACTTGGGCCACTCGGAGTTGCCGACCTGGATCGCGACCGGGCTGCCCAGGGTGCGCCCGTGGCGTACGCCGCCGAGGATCGTCACCACGTCGCGCTCGAAGGCCATCCGCGCGCCGCGGCCGTAGCCGAGCCGACGCCGGGCCAGCTCGTGGCCGATCTCGTCACTGGTGATCTCGATACCGGCGGGCACGCCGTCGAGCACGGCGACCAGCGCCTGCCCGTGCGACTCCCCTGCGGTCAGCCAACGCAACACGATCACCAGTCTGTCACGGCGCACCGGGCGGACGCCCGGCACGCCCCGCCGGTGTCACCAGACGGGACGCAGCTCACGTGAGCTGCGTCCCGGCCGTCCCACGCTCCGGTCACTTGAGTTTGATCGTGACCGGTTCGCTGCGGTCGCTGCCGACGCGGGCCACGATCTCGTACGGCCCGACCGCGGGCGAGGGCCCGGCGGGCACCCGGCGGCCCTTTTTCACACACGTGTTGCTGGTCTTGCCGTTCCAGGTCACCTGGTACGTGCGCGACTGCCCCGGCCCGAACTTGACCACCTGGTTGCCGTGCAGCGGGCCGCAGTCGTCCGACGACCACACCTTCTCGCCGTCGCGCAGCAGCTGAAGTTCCTGCAGGTCGGCCCCGACGTCACGGGTACACGAGCGCTTGGAGGTGTTCTGCACCTTCAGCGTGATGGTCAGCGGGCTCTTGCGGGCCACGGTCGTCTTGGCGGGCGCGGCGGTGACCTTCAGCTCGCCGTCGGTGCACAGCTTCTTGTCCACGCCGCTGGTCTTGGGCGCGGCCCCGGCCTGCTCGGCGTAGCGCACCCGGTAGATCTTCGACTTGGCCGCGTACGGGCCGTCCTTGACGTCGTCGGGGTACAGCGCGCTGAAGTAGAGCCCGTCCGCGCCCGCGGCCAGCCCGGCGACCGTGGACTTGCCGTTGCCGTTGTACTCGATCAGCGTCTTGGGCCCGGTGGCCTTGCCCTTGTCGTCGAAGGCGAACATGACGATGCGCTTGCCGCGCACCTGCGGGCCGGAGGCGTAGGTGGGGCCGCTCTCGGAGATGTAGGCGTTGCCGTACACCTCCTTCGGGAAGCCCGCGCCCTGCCCGCCCTCCTCCTGCACGAAGGTGATGCCGACCGGGGCGTGCGCGACGGTCCAGTTGTAGAGCGCCTTGTTCTTCATCGCGCTGTCGCCGACGTACCAGCCGAAGTCGGTGCCCCGGGTGACGCGGGCGAACCGGTCCATCGACGGGCCGTTCTCCACCGAGTAGTGCTGCCCGTCGGCGGCCCGCCACGCGCCGCCGAACGGGTTGCGGAAGCCCAGGGCGTAGATGTAGTCCTTGGCCTTGATCCCGTCCTTGGCGTCGTAGAACGGGTTGTCCTCCGGCGCGCTGCCGTCCAGGTTGACCCGCAGCACCTTGCCCCGGAAGGAGTTCTTGTCCTTGGCCGTCTTCGGCTCGAACGCGTCGGCGACGTGCACGTACAGCTTGCCGTCCGGGCCGATGGTGAGGTTGGAGATCTGGTGCGAGGCGACCATGTCCTCGCCCTTCATGTCCAGGACGGTCTTGACCCCGGTGGCGGTCATGCCGTCGTCCGAGCTGGTCAGCCGGACCACCTTCGGGTAGAGCTTGCTGCCCGCCTTGTAGACCATCGAGGCGAACAGGTCGCCGGAGGACGGTTCCACCACGATGCCGCCCAGCCCCAGCTCCCCGTCGCCGGGGAACTTGTCGGTCGGGTCGAAGTTCAGTAGATCCTTGGCGTACGTCGCGACGCTGAAGTCACCGCGGACCACCTTGATCTGACCGTAGAGCTCGTTGACGTAGAAGCGCGGCGCGTCCGGGGCATTGGGGTGCGCGGCCGCCATCGCGATGCCTACGGGCAGCGCGAACCCGGACGCGACCTCCTCCACCACGTACCCGTTCTGCAGGGCGCGCCACTGCGGCGCACCGGGCAGCGGCTCTAACTGCACGTCGGTCTGGAAGGTACGCACGGAGTACGGACTCCACTGGGTGTCCGGGTCCGCCGACGACGAGCGGAAGCGGGACCGCACCTCGAAGGTGCGCCCGGGCGGCAGCTCCGCCTTGCCGTCCAGCGCGCCGGTGAACTTGCCGTTGCCGAGGTGGGTGTGCAGGCGGGCGGCCCCGTGTACGCACGGCGCGGTCCACACCCGCTCGACGGGCTCCGGGGCGGTCGACCAGATCTCCCAGTCGCTGCAGAAGTGCTCGTCGCGTACGTCCGGGTCGGCGAACGGCTGCGCCTCCATGTGCACGTCGGCCCCGTTGAGCAGCTGTCCGTCGACCGAGGGCTCGCTGATCTGCGGGGGCAGCGGCGGGATCGACGCCATCGCGGCCGGACTGGCCGGGCTCACGAACGACACCAGTCCCGCGACCACGGTCACCACGATGGCGAGCGCCACCTCGCCGACCATGGCGACCCTGCGCGCGCTCATCTCGTACTCCCGGCTGCTCGACTACGGAACCGCGCCAGAGTACCGAGCAGATTCGGATATTACGGACGAAACACGCTGATATCGCTAGAATGCGCACGGCGGTGGGGACGGTCTGTGGTCCGGTCGCGGCGGAAGATCGCCGTTTCGGGTCAGAACCTCGGGTGGGAGCCCCGTTCTTGACACGAAACGGCGATCTTCGCAGAGCCGCGCCGCTCAGGACCGGTGCAGCGCGCGGGCGAGCACGCCCAGGTCGGGGTTGTCGGTGAAGAAGCCGTCGACGCCCGCGGACAGGTAGGCGGCGAGCTCGTCGAGGATGCGGCCGTACTCGGTGGGCACCGTGCCGTTGCGCAGGTCGGCGGGCAGGAACTGGTTCTCGGCGCGGAACGTGTACGGGTGCACCTTCAGGCCCTCGCGGTGCGCGTCGGCGATCAATGGCGTCGGCGAGCCCAGCGCGCCCTCGGCCGTACGCGCGATGACCAGGGTCTTCTCCGGACCGATGCCGTTGACCACGTCGGCCAGGCCGGACAGGCCCGCCGGGCTGAGGTAGTCGGCGTAGGAGCGCGGGTCACCGAACGGGTTGCCCGCCCCGGCCAGGAACACCAGCGGAGCCTTGACCCGGTGCGCCGTACGCAGCTCGCGCAGATTGGCCGCCTCGAAGGACTGCACGAACACCGGGGCGTCCCGGCGGTCCAGGCCGAACCGGCGCAGCGCCGCCACCAGCGGGCGCTCCAGCGGCAGGCCCGCGTTCTGGAAGTACGTCGGGTGCTTGGTCTCCGGGTAGACGCCGATCTCGCGGCGCAACTCCTTCGACAGCCGCTCGCGCAGTCGCAGCACCTCGGTGAAGGTCGGCACCTCGAACAGGCCGTTGTAGATCGTGCTGCGCTGGCGGACGGCGGGCAGCCGCTCCACCGCGCGCAGGGTCTTCAGCTCGGCCAGGGTGAAGTCCTCGGTGAACCAGCCGGTGACCGATACGCCGTCGATGGTCTTGGCGACCCGGCGGTCCGCGAACTCGGGCCGCATCGCGACGTCGGTGGTGCCCGAGATCTCGTTCTCGTGCCGGGCCACCAGCACCCCGTCGCGGGTGCTCACCAGGTCGGGCTCGATGAAGTCGGCGCCCATCCGGGCGGCCAGCTCGTACGACGCCAGGGTGTGCTCGGGCCGGTAGCCGCTGGCGCCCCGGTGCCCGACCACCAGCGGCCGGCCACGGTCATGATCACGCACCGGTCCATTGTCACGGTCGTCACCGGACGCCCAGGCAGGCACGCCGATGAGGGCGGGCGTCGCCACGGCGGCGCTCAGCGCCCCCGCGATGAAAAGGTCACGTCGGTCCATCGTCTGCTCCTCCAGGCACGGATGCTTGCCCGAGGAGTCCAGCCGCCGCGAGCGGCCGGTGACCGACGCCGGGGTGGCCTGGCGATGAATTCACCGCGAGGCCACCGCGACGCGCCTAGCGGCAGGAGTTGACCGCCAGCATCTTGTTGCGCACGGCGATGTCGTTGTCCCTGCAGAACTGCGCGTACGTCGCCGAGAAGGCCGAGTTGCCCGCCTTGTCGACCGCGACGAAGAAGTACCAGTTGCCCGCCGCGGGCTTGGCCGCACCCGCCAGCGCCGCGCGCCCCGGATTATTGATCGGCGTGGGCAGGAACAGCACGTTGTGGTTGTACGGATTGGTCTTGTCGTTCTGCTCGGCGCTGGTCATGTCCGGCGACGGTTTGCGAGGCAGCCCCTTGGACAGCCGCCAGTAGTTGATCGTCACGTCGAACTCCAGGCACGTGCAGACGCCCGCCTTCTGCTTGAAGATGCGGTTGTACGCGACCCGGGCCACCTTCGGCAGGTCGGCCGCGGTGCCCGACTCCGACTGCGCGAGCGACGCGATGACCAGCATCTCGTACGGCGCGACCTTCAACCCGCTGCGCACCGTCTGCTCGAACTTCAGCTCGGCGGCCACGGCCAGGAACCGCTTCACCATGACTTCCAGCGCGCCCTGCGCGGTGACGTCCGGCGCGAACTCGTAGGTGTCCGGGAACAGGAACCCCTCGATCGACTTCGTGACCTTCCGGCCGCCCCGGTCGAACCAGGACTCCGGCACGCCCAGCTTGACCGGGTCCTTGGCCGCGGCCTTGAAGTCGGCCTCCGGCAGGCCCAGCTTCCCGGACAGCAGCTTGTAGATCTCGAACGAGGTCAGACGCTCGGCGACGGTGACGCCCTTGACGACGCGCCGGGCCGGGTCGAGCAGCATCGTGATCGCGTCGGCGGCGCTGAGCCGCACCCGCAGCCGGTAGTGGCCCGGCTGGATCTTCGCGGCGTCCGGGTTCGCGCCCCAGGCGTCCAGGAACGCCTGCTCGCTGGCGATCACGTCCTTGGCCTTGAGCACCTTGGCCATCTGCACGCCGGTCGCCCCCACCGGGATCTCCAGCGTGATCTCGGCCGTGCCCGTCGCGGTGGTGTAGTCCGGCGTGGAGAAGAAGCCCTTGACCTTGTCGTAGCCCAGATACAGCCCGGCTCCCACCCCGACGAGCAGGAAGAGGGTCAGCATCACCGCCAGCACGGTCCGGTTGCGGCGGCGCCGGTGGCGCTGGCGCGGTCCGCGCCCCTGGGCCGGGCGGCCCGGCCTGCGCGGTTCGGGCTCGTCACCGAACGCGATGAAGAACTCTTCCGTCACCGGTATGCCTCCCCAGGGTCGCACCGACCCGGACAGGCTAGCCGCGACGGGCGTCCCGTAGTGCCCCGCGCATCGCCACGACGGGCGCACCAACTCCTGTGAACTGCTCAAACTGACCGAGAGCCTGATGGAGCAGCAGGTCCAAACCGGACACGATCGCGCAGCCCGCGCGCTGTGCCGACTCGGCCAGCGGCGTGGGCCACGGGTCGTAGAGGGCGTCGAACAGCACCGTCTTGGCCCGCCACGGCACCTGCAGGTGGTCGGCGACACCCTTGGGCACGGTCGAGATCACCACGTCGGCGTCAGCACACTGCTCCGCCTGTGACCAGCCCGCGCCGGTCAGCGGCACACCGAGCGCCGCGGCCACCGGCCGCAGTTCGTCGATCGCCTCGGCCCGGCGGGCGTACACGATGACCGACTCCGCCCCGAGCTGCGCGGCGGCCGCCACGGCGGCCCGTGCGGTGCCGCCCGCGCCGAGCACGGCGACCCCTGACGCCCCGGTGATGCCCGCCTCGCGCAGCGCGGCGACCATGCCCGGCACGTCGGTGTTGTCCGCCCGCCAGCTGCCGTCGCCCTGGTGGACGAGGGTGTTGGCGGCCCCGACGGCGGCGGCGACCGGGCTGACCGCCGTCGCGACGGTCAGCCCGACCTCCTTGAGCGGCATGGTCAGCGACAACCCCGCCCACTCGGGACCCAGGCCCGCCACGAAGGCGGGCAGGTCGGCCTCGGCGCACTCGATCGCGCTGTACGACCAGCCGGTCAGTCCCGCCGCCGCGTAGCCCGCGTTGTGCAGGACGGGCGACAGCGAGTGGCTGACCGGCTTGCCGAGGACCGCCGCGAGCATCAGCAGGAGCTCCGCTCCAGTGCGCCGTTCTTCACGGCGGTCTGGTTGTCCTTGCAGAACTGGGTGTGGGTCGCCGAGAAGGCCGAGTGGCCCTCCTTGTCGATGGCCACGAAGTAGATCCAGTCCCCCTTCGGCGGGTTCGCCGCCCCCTCCAGGGCCTTCTTGCCCGGATTGTTGATCGGGGTGGGCGGCAGGCCCTTGGCGTTGCGGTTGTACGGGTTCTTGGAGTCGGTCAGCTCCGCCTGCGTCAGGTCGCTGGAGTGCACGGGCGGCTTGCCCGCCATCTCCCGGGAGTAGTTGACGGTCACGTCGAACTGCAGGCAGTGGCAGGTGCCGATCTCGGCCACGGCCTTCTCGCTGAAGACGCGGTTGTAGGACACCCGGGCCACCTTGCCGAGGTCGTCGGCGTTGCCCGCCTCGGCCTGGGCCAGCGAGGCCACGATCAGCGCCTGGTAGGGCGAGATGTTCAGCGCGGCGGCCTTGTCGGCGTAGCCCATGTCCCCGGTGAGCTTCAGGAAACGCTCGACCATCATCGACAGCGCTTCCTTGGCCGTCACGTTCTTCGGGAACTCGTAGGTGTCCGGGAACAGGAAGCCCTCGATCGAGCGACTCTCCTTCTTGCCGTCCTCGCGCTTGAACCACCACGCGGGCACGCCCAGCGCGATCGGGTCCCTGGCGGCGGTCTTGAAGTCGGCCACGGAGATCCCGAGCTTCTCCGACAGCAGCTTGTAGATCTTGAAGGTGCTCAGGCCTTCGGCGATGAGGATGCCGTTGACCAGGCGATTCTTCGTGTCCAGCAGCATCGTGATCGCGTCGGCGGCGCTGATCTGCACGCGCAGCTTGTACAGGCCGGGCTGGATCTTCCTGGCGTCGGCGTTCTTCTCCGACGCCTCGATGAACGCCTGCTCACTCTTGATCACGTCGGCGGCCTTGAGCGCCTTGGCGATGTCCAGGCCCAGCGAGCCCTCCTTGATGGTCACCTCGACCTCGGCGGACTCGGCCGCGCTGGTGTAGTCGGGGGTCACCAGGAAACTCTTGATCTTGTCGTAGCCCAGGTAGGCGCCGCCGGCCAGACCACCCAGCAAGAACAGGGTGAGGAAGAGCGCGAGGAAGGAGCGGCCACGGCCGCGCTTCTTCTTTTTCTTCTTCTTGTTGTTCCGGCCACGGTTGTTGTCCACCCCGTGCCGACGCCGCTGTTGGCCGCGTTCGGGGTGCTCCTCGAACGACAGGAAAAGCTCGTCAGTCATCGGTGCCCTCTCGCGTACGGGTCGCCATCGGCGGCTACGTTACACGTGAAGGGTTTTGCACACCCCCGCCCGGACGGCGGGTTTTCAGTCGCCACCCAGGATCTAACGGATGTATCCGGACAAGACCGGCGGGTCAACAAGAGCTCTGCTGGAGCACCTTGTTCTTCACGGCAGTCTCGTTGTCCTGGCAGAACTCCTCGAACGTCTCCGAGAAGGCCGAGTGGCCCTGCCTGTCGGTCGCCACGAAGTAGTACCAGTCACCCTTCGGGGGCGACATCGCGCCCTCCAGCGCCGCCTTGCCGGGGTTGTTGATCGGCGTGGGGATCATCCCCTCGGCGTTGCGGTTGTACGGGTTCTTGGCGTCGGTCAGCTCGTCGTGGCTGAGCCCGCTCGACGGCTTGGGGTCCTTGCCCGCCAGCTCACGCGAGTAGTTCACGGTCACGTCGAACTGGAAGCAGGCACAGGTCAGGTCGGGGATGCGCTTGTAGACCCGGTTGTAGGCGACCCGGGCCACCTTGCCGAAGTCGTCGGCGTTGCCCGCCTCGGCCTGGGCCAGCGAGGCCACGATCAGCGCCTCGTAGGGCGCGATGCCGCCGAGTTCGGCAGGCACGGTGTCGGCGAAGTTCATGCTGCCGGTGACCGTCAGGAACCGGTTGACCATGACCCGCAGCATGCTCTCCGCGGTGGCGTTGGGCGCGAACTCGTAGGTGTCGGGGAACAGGAAGCCCTCGACCGACGGGGTGACCTTCTTGTCGTCGGTACGGTTGAACCACCAGTCGGGCACCCCGAGCGCGAGCGGGTCCTCGGCGGCGGCCCTGAAGTCGGCCTCGGCGATGCCGGTCTTGGCCGCCAGCAGCTTGAACACCCGGAACGAGCTGAGCCCCTCCGGGATGGTGATCCCGTTGACGATCCGGTTCTTCAGGTCCAGCAGCCGCAGCACGGCGTCCTTGGCGCTCATGTGGGTGCGCATCTTGTAGAAGCCCGGCTGGATGCGCAGCGCGTCCGGGTTGCGCTCACCGGCCTCCACGAAGGCCTTCTCGCTGGCGATGACCCCGGCCGCCTTCAGCGTACGGGCGATGTCGGCCTGGGTGTCACCGCTCTTGATCTCGACCTGCACCTCGGTGCCGTCGGCCGAGGTCGCCCAGTCGGAGGCGCCCAGCGCCCCACTGATCTTCTTGTAGACCACGACGGCGCCGACACCCAGCGCCCCGAGCAGCACCAGCGCCAGGCACATGGCCAGCACGGAGCGCATGCGACCGAACCGTCTGCGCTGACGACTCGCCTCGCCCGGCGGCAACTCCTGCCGGGGATCTCCGTCGTGGTCGTCGTCGAAAGCACGGTCCAGTTCGTCGATCATCCTGCTCGCCTTCGCTGCGCGTCGAGCCAACCCTGCAGGATCTCCACCGCGGCCGCCTGGTCTACGACGGCACGCTGCCGCTTGCCCCGGACACCGCGGTCGGCGAGCCGCCGGGTGGCCGTGACGGTGGACATCCTCTCGTCAGCGAGCACCACCGGCACCGGCGCGATCAAACCGGCCAGGGCGTCGGCGTATGCCCTCACGTGCTTGGCCGCCGGACCCTCGACCCCGGCGAGGTTGATGGGCAGGCCCACCACCACCTCCACCGTGCCATGGTCGGCCACCAGGCGCGCTATCTCGACCATATCAGCTGAAATGTCTGAATCATCCGGTTTTGCTTGGCGAGCCACCGTGACCAGCGGCGTTGCCAAGATCCCGTCCGGATCGCACACCGCCACCCCGATCCGCACCGTGCCCACGTCGACACCCAGCCGCACCCCACGGGTCCACGTCATGACTTCGCCTCCACACGAAAGGCCGGAGCCCCGCCCCGTGCCGAACACGGCGGGGGCGGGGCTCCGGATGGATTACTCGGATCAGCGGCTCTGGACCGCGTTCTGCACCGCGCCCAGCAGGTGCGGGGCCTGGTCGGCAGGCACGCCGCCACCCTGCGCCAGGTCGGCGTTGCCACCGCCCCGGCCCGACAGCGCACCCTTGACCAGGTCCTGCGCGGACAGGCCGCGCGACTTGGCCGCGTCGTTGATCGCCACGATCAGCGACGCCTTGCCGTTGGCCCGCGAGGCCACCGCGACGACCGCGGGACGGTCCGCCGGGAAGCGGCCGCGCACCTCCTGCGCCAGCGTGCGCACGTCGTTGACCGCCGCGCCCTCCGGCGCCTCGGTGCCCACGTACGCCACACCGCCCAGGTCCAGCGCGCCCTCGGCCAGCGCCGCGGCCCCGCCGAGCACCAGCTGCGCGCGCATCTTCTCCAGCTCGCGCTCCGCGTCGCGCAACTGCGCCACGGTCTGCTCGACCCGGTCGCCGACCTCCTCGCGCGGCACCCGGTACATCTCCGCCAGGCGCGACACCAGCACGTGCTCCTTGGCCAGGTGCCGGAACGCGTCCATGCCGACCAGCGCGTCGACCCGGCGCACCCCGGAGCCGATGGACGCCTCCGACAGGATCTTCACCAGGCCCAGCTGGCCCGAGCGGGCCGCGTGGGTGCCACCGCACAGCTCGCGGGCGTACTCGCCGACCTCGACGACGCGCACGTACTCGCCGTACTTCTCGCCGAACAGCGCCATCGCGCCAAGCCGCTTGGCCTCGGCCTGCGAGGTGACGAACGCGCGCACCTCCAGGTCGCTCATCAGCACCTCGTTGACCTGCTGCTCGACGTCGTGCAGCACGCTGGCCGACACCGCGCCGGGGGTGTTGAAGTCGAACCGCAGGCGGCCCGGCGCGTTCAGCGAACCCGCCTGGGTCGCCGACTCGCCGAGGAAGTTGCGCATGGTCTGGTGCACCAGGTGCGTCGCGGTGTGCGCCCGCGAGATCGCCCGGCGGCGCTCCACGTCGATCTGGGCGTACCCGGCCTCGCCGGAGCGGACCTCGCCCTCCACGACCCGCGCCTTGTGCACGATCAGGCCCGGCAGCGGCTGCTGCACGTCGAGCACCTCGACCTTGCCGCCGCCGACCGTGATGACACCGAGGTCGGGCAGCTGGCCGCCGCCCTCGGCGTAGAACGGCGTGACGTCGAGCACGACCTCGACCAGCTCGCCCTCACCCGCCGACGTGATCAGGCCCGCGCCGCCGATCAGCGCGCGCACCTTCGACTCCCGCGACACCTCGGCGTAACCGGTGAACTCCACCGCCCCGCCCGCGTCGAGCGCGCCCCGGTACGCCGACAGGTCCGCGTGGCCCGTCTTGCGCGCCTGCGCGTCGGCCTTGGCCCGCTTGCGCTGCTCGGCCATCAGCCGCTTGAACCCGTCGGTGTCCACCGACAGGCCCTGCTCGGCCGCGATCTCCAGGGTCAGGTCGATCGGGAAGCCGTACGTGTCGTGCAGCTGGAACGCCTTGTCACCGGCGAGGGACTTGCCGCCCGCCTTCTTGGTGTCGGCGACCGCCACGTCCAGGATCGTGGTGCCCGCGCGCAGCGTCGTGCGGAACGCCTCCTCCTCGGCGTACGCGTACTGCGAGATGCGGCCGAAGTCCGTCGCGATCTCCGGGTACGACGGCGACATCGAGTCGCGCGCCACCGGCAGCAGCTCCGGCAGCGCCGGGTCCTCGTAGCCGAGCAGGCGCATCGCCCGGATCGCCCGGCGCATGATGCGGCGCAGCACGTAGCCGCGGCCCTCGTTCGACGGGGTCACGCCGTCGCCGATCAGCATCAGCGAGGTGCGCACGTGGTCGGCGATGACGCGCAGCCGCACGTCGTCGGGGTGCGACTCGGCCGCCGTGGTGGTGTGCCCGACGTTGTAGCGCTTGCCGGTCAGCTCACACGCCTTGTCGATCAGCGGGCGGACCTCGTCGATCTCGTAGAGGTTGTCGACGCCCTGCATGATCGAGGCCATCCGCTCCAGGCCCATGCCGGTGTCGATGTTCTTCGCCGGCAGCTCGCCCAGGATCGGGTAGTTCTCCTTGTCGGTGCCCGGACCCCGCTCGTACTGCATGAAGACGTTGTTCCAGACCTCCATGTAGCGGTCCTCGTCGACCTCCGGACCACCCTCGCGCCCGTACGCCGGACCGCGGTCGATGTAGATCTCCGAACACGGGCCGCACGGCCCCGGGATGCCCATGGACCAGAAGTTGTCCGCCTTGCCGCGGCGCACGATGCGCTCCGCGGGCAGGCCGACGGCACGCCAGTAGCCGATCGACTCGTCGTCGTCGAGATACACCGTCGCCCAGATCTTGTCCTGGTCGATGCCGTAACCGCCCGCGTCCAGCGGCTTGGTCATCAGGTCCCAGGAGAGGCGGATCGCCTCCTCCTTGAAGTAGTCGCCGAAGGAGAAGTTGCCGTTCATCTGGAAGAACGTGCCGTGCCGCGAGGTCTTGCCGACCTCGTCGATGTCCGGGGTACGGATGCACTTCTGCACGCTGACCGCGCGCCGGAACGGCGGGGTCTGCTGGCCCAGGAAGTAGGGCACGAACTGCACCATGCCGGCGTTGACGAACAGCAGGTTCGGATCGTCGATGGCCGGCAGCGGAGCGCTCGGGACCACGGCGTGCCCGTTGGCCTCGAAATGCGCCAGGAAACGTCGTTTGACTTCCGCGGTCCTCATCGCTGCTGCTCGCCTTCCTGCTGCTGCTTGAACTGATAGAACTTGCTGCCGACGCCGTGTGCCCACGGCAGGTCGACGGGCTCGATGGAGACGCCGTCGGAGAAGGCTGCGAACAGTTGCTCCTCGCGATCGGCCATGCCGTCGCGGACGTCATCCATAAAGCTACGCACCGAGCCCGCGGCGTGACCAATGGATTCCTGAGCGGTCCCGGCCAGCCCCGCCGGGGTGAACTTACGCGCCTGGCGGGTCACCAACCGCACCACCACGACGCCGACGCCGATGCCCACACCGAGCCAGAGCAGTCTGCGGATCACGGCTCAGCCCCGCCGGGTGCGCTTGCGCGCCTTGAGCTCGTCACGCACCGACTTCGCCTCGTCGGCCTCCTTGCGGGCCGACGTCGCGCGCCGTACGCCGTAGGTGAACGCGGCCGCCTTGACCAGCGGGCTGGCCGCGGTCGCCGAGACCACACTCACCAGGTTCGAGATGTTGGCCGTGGTCGACGCCAGGTGCTGGGTCATCACGTCGACCTTCGCCAGCTGCACGTTCACCCCGTCCAGCGTGACCTGGGTCTGCCCGAGCGCCGTGTTGACGTTGTCCACGGTCAGGTTCACGTTGTCCAGGATGGGCCCCGTACGCTGACTGACCTGCCGCAACGTCACCGTGGCGGCGTCGACGGTGTGCCGCAGCCGCAGGATCGGCACGGCAAGCACCAGCACCAGCATCGCGAACGCACCCGCCGCGATCAGCGCCGCGATCTCGCCTCCAGACATGCCACATCCTCCGCACGTCGCACTTTGTCCTGACGTGCAGACCCTACCGTCCGCCGCGACGGCGCTCGCAGCAGCCGGGCTCAGCTCGCCGAGGGTGTCGGGGCAGGACTCTCCTCACCGGTCTCCTCGTCCCCCTCGGTGCCGGGGCCGCCGTCAGGATCCCCGGTGTAGCGCAGGCGGTCGTCCGCGACCGTGTTCTGCACCTTGATCGTCACCGCGGAGCCCGTGCAGGCGTCGGCGTTGCCCGCGGGCGGGGCCGAGGCCGCGGCCGGCGGATCCGCGCTGGGCTCCGTCGACGGCGCCGCGCTCGGCCCGATGGTCGGCCGGTTACGCAGCAGGTCGGTGCACTCGGGCGTGGTGATCGGACGAACCCACAGGTCGAGGGTGAACTCGTCCCGGCGCCAGCAGGAGTACTTGCCCTCGCCGCCCTCGTCCAGCACGCAGCTCGGCACGTCCCAGCGGGCCCACCCGGCATCGGTGAGCGCCTTCTGGTACGCCGTCGTGGTGTCGTCGATGCCCCGCGCGGACTCCAGCGAGCGCTCGCGGTAGCGGCAGTCGATCAGGCACCAGCGGCTGCCGTAGATGTTGTCCACGGTCTTGCCCGAGGTGACCGCCCACGTCGGCACGTCCAGCGCGTCCAGGGTGGTCAGCACCGGGTCACGGGTCGCCGCGCGCAGCACGAAGTAGAACGGCAGCGCGCCGACGACGACGGCCACCAGCGCGATCAGCGTCCACATGCGCAGCCGCTGCTGCTCACGCAGCTGCTTGCGTACCTCCGACCGGGCCCCGCGGATGACCTCGACACCCGCGGCCAGCCCGGGGCGGCGATCCCCCGCGGGCGGCACCACGGCGTTGGGGTCCGGCGGGCGCACCGCGATCGGCTCGGGACGGCCCGGCGGGCGTCCACCGGCCGGACCGGGACCCGCCGGGGGACCACCGGCCATACCGGGACCCATCGGCGCGCCGCCCAGCACAGGGCCACCGGCCAGACCGGGACCACCCATCGGGCCGGGACCCGCGACGGGACCGCCCTGCTTCGGGCCGGGTCCGGCGTGCGGCGCGGCCATCGGGCCGGGTACGGCCTGCGGCGGCATACCGCCCATCGGGGCCGGTCCGCCGTGGGCCGGACCGGGCGGCGGGATCGGCACGCCACCCCGGTTCGGGCGGCCCTGGGCGGGCGGCGGGGAGACCGGGGCGACCGCCGGGAACCCGGCGCGCTGCGGCTCGGGGCGCACCGGCGGGCGGGCCACCGGTGATCCCGGCATACCGGCCGGGGCGGGCGGCATCGCCGGGCGGCCGCGCGTGGCGTCCGGAGCCGGAGTGCCGGTGATGCGCGAGATCTCGCCGGTACGGGTGGGGTCCATCTCACGGCGGCGGACCACCGGCGGCTCACCACCGGGTTTGCGCAGCGGCGGCTCCGGACGGGTCCGGCCCGGCGGCGGCTCCATCGGCGCGGGCTCGGGACGGCCCCGGCGCGGCTCCTCGGCCTCCGGACGGCCGGTCCGGCGTCCCGTGGGCTCGTCCACGCCGTGGCGACGGCTGCCGGTGTCGTCAGCGGCGGCACGGCGGCCCGACGGCTCCTCGGCGGCCCGGCGGCCGGTGGGCTCATCGACCGCTCTGCGCCCCGACGGCTCCTCCGCGGCGCGGCGGCCGGTCGGCTCCTCGGCGGCGCGGCGGTGGCCGCCGGTCGGCTCCTCGTCGACCCGGCGGCGGCCGCCGGAGGTGTCCTCGGGGCGGCGGCGAGCGCCGGAGGTGTCGTCGTCGGCGCGGCGGCGGCCCGAGGGCTCCTCCTCCGCCCGTCGGCGGCCGGTCGGGATGTCCTCGCCGCGCTGCGCTACCCCGGTGTCCTCACCGGCACGACGGCGGCCGGACGGCTCCTCCTCGGACCTGCGGCGGCCCGCGGGCGGCTCGTCCGGGGTACGCCTGCGGCCACCCTGGGTGTCCTCCGGCGCACGGCGCTCGCCGGCGGAGGCGTCCTCGTCGCGGCGGCGGGCGGCCGGAGCGTCACCGCCGCGCGGGCGGCGGCCCGCGTCCGCCGGAGCACCCGGGGCACCGGCCGGGGCGGCGTCGTCGCTCAGCGCGCTCAACTTGTCCCAGCGGCTGCTGCCGCCGTCGGTGAAGTCGGTGTCGTCGAACTGGTCCTTGGCCTGCTTCGCACCGCGCAGGTCGTCGAGCCAGCCGGTCTCCTCCTGCGGGACGTCCTCGGCCTCACCGCCGCGGCCCTTCTTGCGGCCCCGTCCGTCGGTCGCGTCGGCCCTGCTCATCGCTTCTCCTCGCTGCGCTCGCTCGCGGACTTGTCCTCGCCGCGGCCGGTGTTGCCGGTTCCCCGGACCACGGCGCGCAACTTCGGCAGGCGTTCGGCGATCTGCCGTTCGCCGCCGTGTCCGGTGGGACGGTAGTAGTCGACGTCGACGAGATCGTCGGGCGGGTACTGCTGACCCACCACACCTCGGGCGTCGTCGTGCGGGTAGCGGTAGCCGACACCGTGGCCCAGGCCCTTGGAGCCCGCGTAGTGGGCGTCGCGCAGGTGCGGGGGGACCGCACCGGCCTTGCCGGCGCGTACGTCGGCGATCGCCGCGAAGATGGCCGTGGTGACCGCGTTGGACTTGGGCGCGGTCGCCAGGTGCGCGACCGCCTGGGCCAGGTTCAGCTGCGCTTCGGGCAGCCCCACGTGCTGCACCGCGTACGAGGCGTTCACCGCGGCGGTCAGCGCCGTCGGGTCGGCCAGGCCGACGTCCTCGCTGGCGAAGATGATCAGGCGGCGGGCGATGAAGCGCGGGTCCTCCCCGGCGGTCAGCATCCGGGCCAGGTAGTGCAGTGCCGCGTCCACGTCCGAACCGCGCATGCTCTTGATGAACGCGCTGATCACGTCGTAGTGGGCGTCGCCCGCGCGGTCGTAGCGCAGCGCGGCCACGTCGACCGCGCGCTCGGCGGTGGCCACGTCGATCTCGGGCACGCCGTCGCCGTCGTGGATCGCGAGCGCCGAACCGGCCGCCGCCTCCAGCGCGGTGAGCGCCTTGCGTACGTCGCCACCGGCCAGGCGTACCAGATGGTCCTCGGCCTCGGGGGCGATGGTGACCGTCCCGGCCAGCCCGCGCGGGTCGGTCAGCGCGCGGCGCACCAGGCCGCGCACCGCGTCGTCGTCCAGCGGCTTGAGGGTCAGCAGCACGCAGCGCGACAGCAGCGGCGAGATGATCGAGAAGTACGGGTTCTCCGTGGTCGCCGCGAGCAGCGTCACCGTACGGTCCTCGACCGCCGCCAGCAGCGAGTCCTGCTGGGTCTTGGTGAACCGGTGCACCTCGTCGATGAACAGCACGGTGGGCGCGCCACCAGCCCTGCGGCGCCGTCGCGCGGTGTCGATGACCTCGCGCACCTCCTTGACCCCGGCGGTCAGCGCCGACATCGCCACGAAGTGCCGGTCGTCGGCCTCGGCGACCAGGTGCGCGATCGTGGTCTTGCCGCAGCCGGGCGGCCCCCACAGGATCACCGACATCGGCGCACCGCCCGCGACCAGGCGGCGCAGCGGCGCACCCGGCGCGAGCAGGTGGTCCTGCCCGACGAGCTCGTCGATGCCGGACGGGCGCAACCGGACCGCCAGCGGGGCGTCCGCCGACGGCGCCTCGAACCCCGGCGAGCCGACCCGGCGATCGGCTGCCGCAGGCTCCAGCGAGAAGAGGCCGTCGGTCTGCATCACGCAGACGATACCCGGCACCGCGACAGGCCGCTTCAGCCGATCTTCACCCTCGCGACCGGTAAGGTGGCCGCGTGGCTCTCACCCCTGACTTCTACGGACGTGACGACCTGCTCGCGAAGCTGGACGACCACCCCTACGCGCGCCTCACGGCGGGCGGCGACGACGTACGCGGGTACGTCCTGCCCGGCGCGCTGGCCTGGACCTCGCTCGGCCCCTGGGGCCCGATCGCCGCCTCGCTCGGCGACGCGGCCGCGACCGCCGCGCTGTTCTCGCGGCTCGCCGCCGACCGCGCGCTGACCACGGGAACCTGGGTCCACCTCCCCCGGATCGGCCGTGCCGAGGCTGCCGCGGCGCTGACCGCCGACGCGCACGACGACTGGGAGTACCTGTGGACCGCCGACGCCCCCGCCCCGCATCCGGGTGAGGCGGCCGTGGTCGCCCTCGACCCCGGCGAGCACGACGCCGTCGCCGCCGTGCTCGATGACGCGCTGCCCGACAGCACCAGCCGACCCAGCGACCCCCGCATCCGGCAGTGGCACGGCATCCGCGAGCACGGCCGCCTGGTCGCCGTCGCGGGCGACCGCAGCCTGAACGGCGTCGGCTTCCTGGCCGGCATCGCCGTCGCGTCGACCGCCCAGGGCCGCGGCCACGGCGCCGCGATCACCACCGCCCTGACCCGCCGCCTGATCGCCGAGTTCGGCGTCAGCTCCCTGGGCGTCATGTCCGACAACACCCGCGCCCTGACCCTCTACCACCGCCTCGGCTACACCGCCGCGATCCCCCGCACCTCGCTCCGCCTGTCCTGACCCACCGCCTCCGCATAGACGTTGGCCTATCTGGATGAGTATTTTTGGATCGAACCCATCCAGATAGGCCAACGTCTATCACAGGGGAGGTGCGGCCGAGTGTCGCTGGCCCTGGGGGTGGTCGGGGGCGGGGGTCACCAGGGCAGGGCGGTGTCGGGCAGCAGGTCGAGCAGGTAGGCCCCGGCGAGTACGGAGCCGACGGTCCAGAGCAGGAAGACGAACACCCAGAACCCGCCCGGCAGCCGCGTGATCCCCGCGAGCTGGTCTGGGTCGGAGCGCATGCCGCTGCCCCGCCGCCGGTGCAGCTGCACCTCCACCACCGGCCGCACCCCACCGACGAGCAGGAACCACACCCCGGTGTACGCGAACAGCGCCTGCCACGGCGCACTCGCGTACCAGGACACGGCGAACACCGCCGCACCCGTGGCCAGGATCAGCAGCAGCCCGTAGAAGTTGCGGATCATGACGAGGATCGGGACCAGCAGCAGGATCGTCAGCCACAGCAGCAGCCGGATGTGCCCCCGGTCGAGCAGCGCCGCACCGCCGATGCCGAGCAGCGACGGGGTCGCGTACCCGGCGAGCAGGGTGACGGCCATGCCGAGCCCGGTCGGCTTGCCCTTCATGATGGTCAGCCCCGACGTGTCCGAGTGCAGCCGGATGCCGCGCAGCCGCCGCCCGGTCAGCACCGCCGCGGCCGCGTGCCCGCCCTCGTGCGCGATCGTGATGGCGTTGCGCACCACCCGCCAGGACGTGTTCACGCCGACCAGCGCCAGCGCGATCAGCGCCGCCCCGGCCACGACCCCGAACGGGGGCTGCGCCTGCGCACCGAGAATGTCACCGAGGGGGATCGACATCAGCGCACCCTACCCGCGCTCCCCCACCCATCCCACCCCACCCAGGCGTCAGGCCAGGATCTCGGTGGCGCCGCGGAGGCGGGTACGGAGGACGGACTCGGCGAGGGTGGTGTCGAGGCGTACCTCGGCCGGGGAGATGATGCCGCGGTCGATGGCGCTGCCGGACGCGACCCGGTCGGCGGGGATGCCGTGGCGGGACGCGATCAGCACGCCGAGCGCGTGGCGGGTGATGGCCTCCGGGCCGGCGACGTGGATGACGCCACGATGGTCGCCCTCGGCTAGTTCGAGCAGGGCGGCGGCGAGGTCGTCGACGGCGACCGGGTGGCGGATGTGGTCGGTGAACAGCACGCCGTCCACGCGCCCGGCCGCCATGTCGAGCGCGAGCTGGTGCTGCTTGGCGTTGTCGTCGCCGATGATCAGCGAGGTGCGCACGACGGCCGCGTCGGGGTGCACCGCGAGCACCGCCGTCTCCGCCGCCGCCTTGGCCGCACCGTACGGGTAGACAGGCTCGGGCAGGTCGGCCTCGGTGTAGGGCGCGGGGCGGCCGGTGAAGACCGCGTCGGAGGAGACGTGGACCAGCCGCGCTCCGGTGCGCGCCGCGGCGGCGGCGACCCAGGCGGCCCCCAGCGCGGTGACCGCCCAATCCGACTGCGCGTAGCTGGTGTGCACCACCGTGTCGGGTCGCAGCTCGTCGAGCAGCCGGTCGACGGCCGCCCGGTCCCGGACGTCGAGCGGCACCAGCCCCTCCACGCGGGTGGAGTGGCTGGTGCCGGTCACGTCGTGCCCCGCCGCACGGGCGAGGCCCACCAGACGGCCACCGGTGTATCCCGAACCGCCGGTGACCAGGAGACGCACTACTTCGCGGCGACCTTGGCCTTGGCCGCGTCCTCGCCCGGCGCCTTCGGCTTGCCGTCGACGCCCGCCTCCAGGCGCTGCTGCGCCGTGATCGGGGTCGGCGCGCCGGTCAGCGGGTCGAAGCCGCCGCCCGACTTCGGGAACGCGATGACGTCGCGGATCGAGTCCACCCCGGCCAGCAGCATGCAGACCCGGTCCCAGCCCAGCGCGATGCCGCCGTGCGGCGGCGGGCCGTACGCGAACGCGTCGAGCAGGAAGCCGAACTTGTCCTTGGCCTCCTCGTCGGTGATGCCGAGCAGAGTGAACACGCGCTTCTGCACGTCGCCGCGGTGGATACGGATCGAGCCGCCGCCGATCTCGTTGCCGTTGCAGACGATGTCGTACGCGTACGCCAGCGCCTTGTCCGGGGCGGTCTCGAAGTTGTCGATCCAGTCCTCGTTCGGCGAGGTGAACGGGTGGTGCACCGCGGTCCACGCGTTCTCGGCGACACCGTCGACCTCGACCGGCTCGAACATCGGCGCGTCGACGACCCAGCAGAACGCCCAGGCCGACTCGTCGACCAGGCCCGCCCGCTTGGCGATCTCGATCCGGGCCGCGCCGAGCAGCTCCTGCGCGTGGCGGCGGGTCCCTGCGGCGAAGAACACGGCGTCGCCGGGCTTCGCGCCGACGGCGTCGGCGAGCCCGGCCAGGTGCGCCTCGGACAGGTTCTTGGCGACGGGGCCGCGGGCCTCGCCGGTCTCCGCGTCGAGCACCACGTAGGCCAGGCCGCGGGCGCCGCGCGCCTTGGCCCAGTCCTGCCAGCCGTCGAGCTCCTTGCGGGTCTGCGACGCGCCGCCGGGCATGACCACCGCGCCGGTGTACTCGGCCTGGAACACCCGGAACTCGGTGCCCTCGAAGTAGCCGGTCAGCTCGGTCAGCTCGACCTGGTAGCGCAGGTCGGGCTTGTCGGAGCCGTAGCGGTTCATCGCGTCGTGGTAGGTGATGCGCGGGATCGGCGTCGGGATCTCGTAACCGGCCAGCTCGCGCCACAGCGAGCCGACGATCTCCTCGCCGAGCTCGATGACGTCGTCCTGGGTCACGAACGACATCTCGATGTCGAGCTGGGTGAACTCGGGCTGCCGGTCGGCCCGGAAGTCCTCGTCGCGGTAGCAGCGCGCGATCTGGTAGTAGCGCTCCATGCCGGCCACCATCAGCAGCTGCTTGAACAGCTGCGGGGACTGCGGCAGCGCGTACCACGCGCCGGGCTGCAGCCGGACCGGGACCAGGAAGTCACGCGCGCCCTCGGGCGTGGACCGGGTCAGCGTCGGGGTCTCGATCTCCAGGAAGTCACGCGCGCCCAGCACCTCGCGGGCGATCGCGTTGGCCCGCGAGCGCAGCCGGATCGCCTTGGCCTGGTTGGCCCGGCGCAGGTCCAGGTAGCGGTGGCGCAGGCGCGCCTCCTCGCCGACGGTGACGTGCTCGTCGATCGGGAACGGCAGCGGCGCGGCCTCCGACAGCACGGTCAGGTCGGTGACGGTGACCTCGATCGCGCCGGTCGGCAGTTCGGGGTTCTCGTTGCCCTCGGGCCGCGTGCCCACGGTGCCGGTGACCTTGACGCAGTACTCGTTGCGCAGCGCGTGCGCCTGCGCCTCGTCGCGGAACACGATCTGCACGATGCCGGAGGCGTCGCGCAGGTCGATGAAGGTCACTCCGCCGTGATCACGTCGCCGGGCCACCCAGCCGGCGAGGGTGACGCTCTGGCCGGCGTGCTCGGCACGCAGACTGCCAGCGGTGTGGGTACGGATCACGATGCTCTCCTCGGACTGCGGAAACACGCCGCGGAACGCGGTGCGGCGCCAGAGGTCATTCTCGCATGTGCCCCGGTGCGCCCCGCCGTGAGCGCGGCCTACCTGAAATCCGCCTCAAACTCCGCCCAAGAAGCCCTTAGCGAGCTTTGTCCGGGACCCGGGTGATCCGAGGCTCGTTCACATGACGTCCGCGCTGCGCGCCCCCTGCCCGCGTGCCGGCTCTCACCCGGCACGGCGCGGGGGCCGCGGTGTGGCGCCCGCCTCATTCGACGTTGGTCACCTGGGAGAACGGACGGCCCTCCCACCAGATCGCGTCCACGACGATCTGGTCGGAGGCGCGGTGGAACTGCACCACCACCCGCTCCGGGTCCGGCTGGGAGGTCGCGAGCTGGTAGTCGCCGCGCGGGGTGGCCGAGACCAGGTACACCCGCTCGTGGGCCATCCGGATGACCGCCGTCCCGCCCGCGGTCGGGAAGCTGCGCAGGTAGGACCGCGAACCGTCGGACTCGGTGAACACCTGCCAGCCGTCGACCGTCATGGCCGGTGACGGCTGCGGCCGGGCTGCCGGCGACGGCGACGTCCTCGGCCTGGTGGGCGAGGTGAGCGGGTCCGGAGCCACCGGTGACGCCGACGGCACGGGCGCGGGCCCCACCGTCGGCACCGGACGCGAGGGGGTCGCCACCGGCGCGGGCGGCGGCAGGGCCTCCACGCGCAGCGGCACCGGCTCGGGCACGGCGGTGGCCAGCACCGGGCCCAGGCCCACCCAGACCACGGCCGCCGCCGCGGCGGTGACCGCGGCCCAGCCGCCGACATACGCCGCAGTCCTTGCCGCAAACGGCCACCCCGAACCCATCCCGCTATCTAACAGCTTCCGATACGGTGCCAGCCATGCCCCTCGTACTCGTCGTGGAGGACGACCCCGCCATTCGCGACGCGCTCGGCAACGCCCTGACCGTCGCCGGATACGCCGTGCAGACGGTCGGCACCGCGTTGCAAGGACTGAAGTCCCTCACCAGCGAACGCAGCGAGCGGCCCGACCTGGTCATCCTCGACCTCGGACTGCCCGATCTGGACGGTGCCGACGCGCTGCGCATGATGCGCGCCGTCAGTGACGTGCCGGTGATCGTCGCGACCGCGCGCCGCGGCGAGCACGACGCGATCCGGCTGCTCAACTCCGGCGCCGACGACTACATGACCAAACCGTTCTCCGCCGCGCACGTGACCGCCCGGGTCGCCGCGGTGCTGCGCCGGGCCCAGCCACGCGGCGAGTCCGCCGACACGGTCGTCGAGATCGGGCCCCTGCGCATGGACGAGAGCACGCGCGCCGTCACCCTCGACGGCACCCCGCTGACCCTGACCCGCAAGGAGTACGACGTGCTGGCCTACCTCGCCGCCCGGGTCGGCCGCGTGGTGACCCGGCGTGAGCTGTTCACCGAGGTGTGGCAGCAGCCGTTCGTCGGCGCCGACCAGACACTCGACGTGCACCTGTCCTGGCTGCGGCGCAAGCTCGGCGAGACCGCGGCGCAGCCGCGCATGCTGCGTACCATCCGGGGGGTCGGTGTGATGCTGGTGCCGCCGTCATGAGGGCGACCCTGGCCCGTGGCGCGCTCGCCGTGACCTCGATGGTGGCGCTGGCCTTCCTGGTGCCGCTCGCGCTGGTCACCAAGCAGATCGCCGAGGACCGGGCGCTGCTCGACGCGCGCCAGCAGGCCGCCGCGGTCGTCACCGCGCTGGCCGCGTCGACCGATCCGGCGGTGCTCAGCCGGGCCATGGCGACCACCGCCGACGGGCCGCGCCAGCGACTGGCCGTACACCTGCCGACCGGGGTGTCGCTGGGCGCGAGCCGGGCCGAGACGGCCGACATCACACTGGCCGCCGACCGGGGCGGCTCGCTGACCGCGCCGGTCGAGGACGGCCTGGTGTACCTGCAGCCCGCCGCGCTCGACGGCGGCCGCAACGCGGTCGTCGAGGTGTTCGTGCCCGAGGCCGACCTGTCCCGGGGCGTGGCCACCGCCTGGTGGTCCATGGGCGCGCTGGCGGCCCTGCTGGTCGCCGTGTCGGTGGCGCTGGCCGACCGGCTCGGCTGGCGGGTGGTCGGCGCGACCCGGCAACTGGCCCGCGCCTCCCGCGCCGTCGGCTCCGGCGACCTGACCGTACGCGTCGATCCCGCCGGACCGCCCGACCTCGTCGAGGTCGGCGAAGCCTTCAACGCGATGGCCGACCGGCTCAACGCGGTCATCGACGCCGAACGCGAGCGCGCCGCCGACCTGTCGCATCGCCTGCGTACCCCGCTGACCGCGCTGCGCCTGGACACCGACGCGCTGCCACCCGGCCCCGAGAGCGACCGCATGCGCCAGGCCGTCGAAGCCCTCGACGCCGAGATCGACGCGATCATCGCGGGCGCGCGCCGCACCGCCGCCGAACGCGCCGCCGAGGAGACCGACCTGGTGGACGTGGTGGCAGACCGGCTGGCGTTCTGGGCGGTGCTCGCCGAGGACCACGGCCGCCCCTGGCAGGTCGACGGCACCGATACCCCCGTCTGGCTGCCGGTGCCCCGCTCCGACGCCATCGGCGCGATCGACGCGCTGATCGGCAACATCTTCCGGCACACCCCGCACGGCACCGCGTTCCGCGTCAGCGTCACCCCCGAAGCCCTCGTCGTCGAGGACGGCGGCCCCGGCATCGCCGACGCCGACGCGGCCCTGCAACGCGGCGTCAGCGGCGGCGGCTCCACCGGCCTGGGCCTGGACATCGTCTGCCAGCTGGCCCGCCAGGCGGGCGGCAGCATCGCCGTCGATCGCGGCGACCTCGGCGGCGCCCGCGTGACCGTCACCCTGACCCCGCTGGCCCCCGCCGCCCCCGCCCACGCCGCCGCCATCCGCTTCCGCCGAGGCCAACAAGCCTGACCCGGCCCCGCCGCGCCACGCGCCCGTGCCCGTGCCCGTGCCAAGATCACTGTTTCCGGTCAAAAAGTGCGGTTGGACCCCACCTTTTGGACCCGAAACGGCGATCTTTCTTCGCACCGACCACCGGAGTCCGACTCCGACCCCGCCAGCGATAGACGCTGGCCTATCTCGTCGAAAAAAGAGAGATCGAACTCGACGAGATAGGCCAGCGTCTATTCAAATCGGCGTCCCCGCGCACGCGTCCCCCGCACGCGCCCCCGATGCCTCAGTGTGTCGCGCCCGCCAGGGCTTCCGCGGCGGCCTGGCCGCAGACGGCGGCGGCGCCGTACGTCGTCAGGTGCAGCGCCCCCACGGGCTCCCCCGCGGCCACGCCCATCTCGACTACAACCGTCTCCGGCCGCGCCGCGACGACGGCCGCGATCAGGTGCGCCAGCCACGGGTGCCGGTGCGGGTCGCGGCACACCAGCACCGGCACCCGCCCCTGCGCCCCGCCGAGCACGTCGGCGACTGTCGCCCGCTCGTCCAGCCGCACCACGGTCGTATCGGGCCGCAGCGCCTTCAACGGCGCACCCACACCCCACGGCGTACGCGCCTCGATGGCCAGGTTCATCGCGACCCCGAACTCGACCACGTGCGCGGGTCCGGCCAGCGGCAGCGTCCCCGCGCCGGTGACGCGCAGCGCCCGGCGGGCCGCGGCCAGCCCGATCTCGGGCCGGTCGGCGGCGTGCCAGCGGGCGGCGGCCGCGGCGCGCGAGCCTCGCTCGGCGGCGCTCTCGGCGGCGAACGCGGCGACCCGCGAGGCCGCCTCGGCCAGGCGCTCCTCGGGCAGTTCGCCGCTGACGACGGCGTCGACGATGCTGGTGCGCAGCAGTTCGACGACGGCCTCGTCGGCGCTCTCGCCGCCGACGCAGATGGCGTCCGCGCCGCCCGCGATGGCCAGCGCGGCCGCGCCGCCGAGGCCGTAGCGCTGGGCGACCGAGGCCATCTCGATGCCGTCGGTGACCACGAGGCCCTTGAAGCCGAGCTGTTCGCGCAGCAGGTCGATGAGCACCGACCGGCTCATGGTGGCGGGGCGCTCCGGGTCCAGCGCGGGCACCAGCAGGTGCGCGGTCATGATGGAGCGGACCCCGGCGTCGATCGCGGCGGTGAACGGCGGCAGTTCGACCTGGCCGAGCCGGGCGGCGTCGACCTCGATGACGGGCAGGCCGTGGTGGGAGTCGACGCCGGTGTCGCCGTGGCCGGGGAAGTGCTTGGCGCAGGCGGCCACGCCGGTGGACTGCAGGCCCCGGATCCAGGCGGCGGTGTGCCGGGCGACCAGGTCGGGGGTGCCGCCGAAGGAGCGTACGCCGATGACCGGGTTGGCGGGGTTGTTGTTGACGTCCGCGGCGGGCGCGTAGTCCAGGGTGATCCCGGCCGCGGCGAGCTGCGCGCCGATGTCGGCGGCGACGGCCTCGGTGAGCGCGGGGTCGTCGACCGCGCCGAGGGCGTGGTTGCCGGGGCGGCGGCTGCCGTGCTCCACGTCGAGGCGGGTGACGTCGCCGGACTCCTCGTCGACGGCGATGATCACGTCGGGGTTCTCCGCGACCAGGGCCGCGGACAGCGCCGCGACCTGGTCGAGGTCGATGATGTTGCGGGCGAACAGGACTACGCCGCCGAGCCCGTCGTTGAGGCGGCGGCGTAGCCAGTCCGGCGGGGCCGTGCCGACGAAGCCGGGTTGCAGCACCGTGTCGGCCAGCCGGAGCAGACCACGATCGTGCAGGTGGGGCCGCTGTCCCGGCGCTGTGGTGGTGCCCAGCGCCGGGGACGTGCGGTGGTCTGTCGTGGTCATGCGCGTACGGCCCCCGTTTCAGAGTCGAGGACCACACACTATTACTTAAGTTTCCTAATTAAAAGTCCCCTCCACCACCGGGATGAGATCCACCGCCGGAGGTGTCCAGTTTCCGGCCGACGCCTCGACCTGTTCGCCCGAACGGATGTCCTTCACGGTGTCCGCCGCGCCCTCGGCGCCGGGGAACCAGACGTACGGGATACCGCGCCGGTCGGCGAACTTGATCTGCTTGCCGAACTTGGCCGCGCTCGGCGACACCTCGGTCGCGATGCCGCGCGCCCGCAGCTGCGCCGCGATCCGGTCGCACGAGCGCCGGTCCTCCTCAGCCGACACCGCGACCAGCACCGCGGTCGGCACCGAGCGGCTGGCCGACAGCGCGTTCTCGCCGAACAGCACGCCCAGCAGGCGGCTGACGCCGATGGACAGCCCGACGCCCGGGAAGCGGTCGTTGCCGGAGCTGGCCAGGTTGTCGTAGCGCCCGCCGGAGCAGACCGAGCCGTAGCGCTCCAGCCCGGCCAGCTGCGTCTCGTAGACGGTGCCGGTGTAGTAGTCCAGCCCCCGCGCGATCTTCAGCTCGGCCCGGCACAGGCCCGGCGAGTGCGCCCCGGCCGCCTCCACGACGGCGGCCAGCTCGGCCAGTCCCTCGTCGAGCAGCGGGTCGCTGACGCCGAGCTTGCGTACGTCGTCGACGAACGAGCCGTCGTCGGCCGAGATCTCGGCCAGCCCCAGCACGAGCCGAGCCTGCGAGTCGGTCACGCCGAGCGGGCTCAGTTCGGCCGTCACTCCCGCGGGGCCGATCTTGTCGAGCTTGTCCACGACCCGCATGACAGCCTCCGGGTCCACCAGGTCCAGGCCCTGGTAGAAGCCCTGCAGCACCTTGCGGTTGTTGACCAGGACGGTCGGCTTCGGGATCGGCAGCCCGGCGAGCGCGTCGCCGATGACCAGCGGCAGCTCGGCCTCGTAGTGCGCCGGCAGCGTGTCGCGGTCCACGATGTCGATGTCGGCCTGCGTGAACTCGCGGTAGCGGCCGACCTGCGGCCGCTCGCCCCGCCACGCCTTCTGGATCTGGTAGCGCCGGAACGGGAAGTGCAGCTTGCCGGCGTTCTCCAGCACGAAGCGGGCGAACGGCACGGTCAGGTCGAAGTGCAGGCCGAGGCTCGCGTCGGAGGAGTCGGTGCTGTCGGCCTGCAACCGCCGCAGCACGTACACCTCCTTGGAGGTCTCGCCCTTGCGCAGCAGCTGGTCGAGCGGCTCGACGGCGCGCGTCTCCAGTGACGCGAAGCCGTACAGCTCGAAGGTGCGCCGGATGTGGTCGAGGAAGCGCTGCTCGATGATGCGCTGCGCGGGCAGCCATTCGGGGAAGCCGGACAGCGGCGTGGGCTTGCTCATGGGGTCACTCCAGGAAGGAAGAAGTCTGAATCAGAAGCCCCGGCGGGGCGCGTCGACGACGCCGGGCAGCTCGCGCAGGAACGGGTTGCGCGCGCGCTCGCGGCCGATGGTCGTCGACGGCCCGTGGCCGGGGAGCACCACGGTCTCGTCGGCCAGGGTCAGCACCTTGTCGCGCAGGCTCTCGGTCATGCGCGCCATGCTGCCGCCCGGCAGGTCGGTGCGGCCGATGCTGTCGCGGAAGAGCACGTCGCCGGTGAAGCAGAGCGGCTCGCCTTCCTGACCGGGCATCCGGAACATCACCGACCCGCCGGTATGGCCCGGCGCATGGTCGACGGTGATCTCCAGCCCGGCGAGGTCGAGCACGGCCCCGTCGGTCAGCTCGGCGACGTCGTCGGGTTCGGCGTAGGGCAGCCGCCCGCCGAACATGGCGCTCAGGTCGACCGACAGCGCCTTGGCGGGGTCGGCCAGCAGTTCCCGGTCGGCCGGGTGGATCCAGGCGGTGATGCCCCGCGCGCCGCAGACCGGCGTGACGGAGAAGGTGTGGTCCAGGTGCCCGTGGGTGAGCACGACGGCGGCCGGGCGCAGCCGGTGTTCGGCCAGCACCGCGTCGAGGTGGTCCATGACCCCGATGCCCGGGTCGATCACCACGCACTGCTCGCCGGGAGCGCTGGCGACCACATAACAGTTGGTCCCGAACGCCTGCGCCGGAAAGCCCACCACAAGCACGACAAAACCCCTCTCCGCAGACTTCAGCGCCCAGCCTAGTGCTTGTGCGGGCATCGACCGCCCACGGCACGGAGGCCACGGAACGCGATCATCCATCACAGAACGAGGACAGGCATACGTGTTTCTCAGCGTTTACCCGTACACTCGCTCGGACGTGTGGCGCGGCCCACGCCCGGCGGAGGCCGGCGCGGCGCGTGATGCGACACCAACCCCCTAACGTGATAAAGGTGACACAGCGGACATGCTCCGCTGCGGTCAAATGGTGACAGGAGGAGCTCGGGTGGCTTCCAGCAATACCCGACAGCGCAAGCTGGCCCGCGCCAAGGTCGACCGGCAGATGGTGCGCCGGGCCGATCAGGAGCGCCGCTCGCGCCAGCTCAAGGCGGTGTTCGGCGGACTGTTCGCGCTCGTGCTCGTCGGCGTGCTCGGGGCCTGGGGCCTCGGCGCGTTCGACGCCAAGCCGGTGGACACGGTCGCCGAGACCTGCGCCTGGAACCCGCTGGACGTGGCGGGCAACGCGAACCTCAAGGACGCGGGCAAGCCGGCGACCAGCGGCATGCCGACCTCGGGCACGGCGGCGATGACGATCGCCCTCAACAGCGGCAACGTCGTCGCCGAACTCGACCGCACCGCCGCCCCGTGCGGTGCCGCCAGCCTGAAGTACCTGGCCGACAGCGGGTTCTACAACGACACCAAGTGCCACAAGCTGACCCACGCCGAGGGTGACTTCGCCCTGGCCTGCGGTGACCCGTCCGGCACCGGCAGCGGTGGCGCGGCGTACTCGTGGTGGGTGGAGAACCCGCCCGCCGCCGAGGCGCCCAGCGCGGCCCCGTCGACCGACGCCAGCGCGTCCGCCGCGGCGACCCCGAGCCCGGCTGCCGCCACCGCCAAGTACCCGGCGGGCACCATCGCCATGACGCCGAACCTCAACGGCAGCCAGTTCGTGATCTTCTACAAGGCCTCGACCACCGACACCCCGTACTCGATCGTCGGCAAGGTCACCTCGGGACTCGACGTCGTAGAGAAGATCGCCCAGGCCGGCACCACCGCGAACGAGGCGGGCGAGGACACCAAGCCCAAGCAGGACGTCGTCGTCAAGACGCTGACGGTGGTCGACACCACCCCGGCTTCGCCGTCCGCGCCGGCCGCCCCGGCCAGCCCGTCCGCGCCGGCCGCGTCCGGTGCGGCCACCACCCCGAAGCCGTCGGCCTCGACCGCCAGTTGATCAGTAGTTAGCAGGAGGACAGACCCGTGAGTTCCACGATCCAGCGCCAGCGCGCGGCGGCCCGCGCGCGGCTCGAGCGCCAGATGGGTGAGCGGCTCGAAGGTGCCCGCAAGCGCAAGCAGCGCAATGCCGTGATCGGCGCGGCGGTGGCCCTGCTGCTCGTCATCGGCGGTGCCGTCTGGCTGACCCAGTCCCTCGGCGGCGACGACGACACGCCCGCCACCGCCCCGCTGCCGGACGGCCAGGTCTGCACCTGGACGCCCGACGACGCGAAGGCGAACCCGAACCTCAAGGACGTCGGCACGCCGCCGACCGAGGTGACGAACAAGGGCACCCAGACCATGACGATCACCACCAACCACGGTGTGATCGAGGCGAAGGTCAACACGGCCAAGGCGCCCTGCACCGCGGCCAGCATGACCTACCTGGCGAGCAAGAAGTTCTTCGACGGCAGCAAGTGCCACCGCCTGGTGACCGAGGGCATCAAGGTGCTGCAGTGCGGCGACCCCAGCGCCACCGGCAACGGCGGCCCGGCCTACAAGATGGCCGAGGAGAACCTGCCCAACGTCACCGACCCGACCAAGGCCTACCCGGCCGGCACCCTCGCCATGGCGAAGACCCAGCAGCCCAACAGCACGGGCAGCCAGTTCTTCATCGTGTACGGCGAGAGCCAGCTCGGCCCCGACTACACCATCCTGGGCACCATCACCAAGGGCCTGGACCTCGTGGAGAAGGTGGCCAAGGACGGCATCGCCGCCGACGGCACCGCGCCGAAGACGCCGGTCAACATCACGTCGCTGACGATGACCCCGGCCGCGAGCTGACCGCCGGTACGACAGCAGTGAACGAGGGCGGGGCCGTGACGGCCCCGCCCTCGTCGTATCCGGCGTCCGTCGGTTGTGGACGTTTCGCCACCACGGCCGATGCACCGGCCACCGGAAGGCGCTACGCTGCGGTTCCACCTGTGACAGGAGACCCGTGGCCACTCCCCCTTGGACGCCCGACGCCAGCTCGCACCAGGCTCCGACCGCGCAGCGCCGCGGCACCAGCGGCTGGTTGATCGCGGGTGTCGTCACCGCCATCGTGGTCGTGCTGATCTGCGCGGTCGTCGCCGCCGTCGTGCTGGTGCTGCGGCTGCGCGACGGGGCCGACCCGGGCACCGGCCTCACCCCCGACACCGGTGGCCGCCCCGCCGCCACCAGCGCCCCCGCGGCCGGCGGGTGCCAGTGGCTGCCGACCGACGAGGCGTCGAACCCGAACATCAAGAACGTCGGCACCCCGCCGCGGACCGTGCCGACGAGCGGCGTCCAGCAGCTCACCATGACCACCGCCCAGGGCGTCATCACGGTGCAGGTCGACACGGCCAAGGCCCCCTGCGCGGCGGCCAGCATCACCTACCTGGCGAGCAGGAAGTTCTTCGACAACACCCGATGCCACCGCCTGACCACCGAGGGCATCAGCGTGCTGCAGTGCGGCGACCCGTCGAGCACCGGCACCGGCGGCCCGGCCTACCGGTTCGCCGAGGAGAACCTGCCCACGGGCAGCACTCCCTACCCGGTGGGCACCCTGGCGATGGCAAAGACGCAGGAGCCCGCCAGCACCGGCAGCCAGTTCTTCATCGTGTACGGCCCGACCCCGATCGATCCGCTCTACACCGTGCTCGGCAAGGTCACCGCGGGCATGGACGTCGTCCAGGCGATCGGCAAAGCCGGCGCGGTCGACGAGGCGGGCAATCCGGCTACCGACGGCGCCCCCAAATCACCGGTCACCATCACCACCCTCACCGTCACCCCCGCCTCCTGACCCCGTGTTCATTTCTTGACGAGTCGCGCCCTCGTCATGCCGACGAGGGCGCGAGTCTTCAAGAGTGGGGCGGTCAGGCTCCGGAGGTGACGCGGTAGGCGTCCATGACGCCTTCCACGCCGCGTACGGCGTTGAGGAGGTGGCCCAGGTGCTTCGGGTCGGCCATCTCGAAACTGAAGCGGCTGACGGCGATCCGGTCGCGGGTCGTGGTGACCGTCGCGGACAGGATGTTCACCCGCTCCTCGCTCAGCGCCCGGGTGATGTCGGCCAGCAGCTTGTGCCGGTCGAGCGCCTCGACCTGGATGGCGACCAGGAACATCGAGCCCGCGGTCGGCTTCCAGGTGACCTCGACGAGCCGCTCCGGCTGCGCCTTGAGGTCGCCGGTGTTGACGCAGTCCTCGCGGTGCACGCTGATCCCGCCGGAACGGGTCATGAAGCCGTACACCTGGTCGCCGGGCACCGGCGTGCAGCAGCGCGCCAGCTTGATCCAGACGTTGGACACGCCCTTGACCGCGACACCCGGATCGTGGCCGGGGGCCCTGGTCCGGCTGGGCCGGGTCGGGATGGTGGACTCGGCGATGTCCTCGACCGCGCCCTCCTCGCCGCCGTATCCGGCGACCAGGCGCTGCACCACCGACTGCGCCGAGACCTGGCCCTCGCCGACCGCCGCGTAGAGCGAGGTGATGTCGCTCAGGTGCAGCTCACGGGCGATGGCCAGCAGGCCGCCCGCGGTCAGCAGGCGCTGCAGCGGCAGCCCCTGCCGGCGCATGGCCCGCGCGAGCGAGTCCTTGCCCGCGTCGATGGCCTCGTCGCGGCGCTCCTTGTTGAAGTACTGCCGGATCTTCGTGCGCGCCCGTGAGGACTTGACGAAGCCCAGCCAGTCCTGCGTGGGACCAGCGCTCTCCGACTTGGACGTGAAGATCTCGATCACGTCGCCGTTGGACAGCACCGACTCCAGCGGCACCAGCTTGCTGTTGACCCGCGCGCCGATGCAGCGGTGGCCCACCTCGGTGTGCACCGCGTACGCGAAGTCGACCGGCGTGGAGCCGTTGGGCAGCGCGATGACCTCGCCCTTGGGCGTGAAGACGAACACTTCCTGGCTGGACAGGTCGTGGCGCAGCGCGTCGAGGAACTCGCCCGGGTCGGACGTCTCGCGCTGCCAGTCCAGCAGCTGGCGCAGCCAGGTCATGCCGTCGATGTGGCTCGACGGGCCGACCACCGTGGAGTTGGCCTTCGGGCCCTCCTTGTACTTCCAGTGCGCGGCGATGCCGTACTCCGCGGTGCCGTGCATCGCGTGGGTGCGGATCTGCATCTCGACCGGCTTGCCGTTGGGGCCGATCACGGTCGTGTGCAGCGACTGGTAGAAGTTCATCTTCGGCATGGCGATGTAGTCCTTGAACCGGCCGGGGACCGGTTGCCAGGCCGCGTGGATCACGCCGAGCGCCGCGTAGCAGTCGCGCACGGTGTCCACCAGGATGCGCACGCCGACGAGGTCGTAGATCTCGTTGAAGTCGCGGCCACGCACGATCATCTTCTGGTAGATCGAGTAGAGGTGCTTCGGGCGGCCGGTGACCTTCGCGTTGATCTTCGAGCCGCGCAGGTCGGCCTGCACCCGGTCGGTGACCTGCTTGAGCAGGTTGTCCCGCTGCGGGGTGTGGTCGCTGACCAGGCGCTGGATCTCCTTGAAGCGCTTGGGGAACAGCGTCGCGAAGGACAGGTCCTCCAGCTCCCACTTCACCGTGTTCATACCGAGCCGGTGCGCCAGCGGGGCCAGGATCTCCAGCGTCTCGCGCGCCTTCTGCTCCCGCTTGGCCACCGGCAGGAACGTCAGCGTACGCATGTTGTGCAGGCGGTCGGCGAGCTTCACGACCAGCACCCGCGGGTCCTTGGCGGTGGACACGACCATCTTGCGGATCGTCTCGGCCTTGGCCGAGTCGCCCAGCTTCACCTTGTCGAGCTTGGTGACACCGTCCACCAGCAGCGCGACCTCGTCGCCGAAGTCGGCGCGGGCCTGCTCCAGGGTGTAGGGCGTGTCCTCGATGGTGTCGTGCAGCAGCGCGGCCACCAGCGTCGTGGTGTCCATGCCGAGGTCGGCCAGGATGCTCGCGACGGCCAGCGGGTGCGTGATGTACGGGTCGCCGGACTTGCGGAACTGGCCCTCGTGCCACTGCCGCGCCGTCTCGTACGCCTTCTGCAGCACCCGGATGTCGGCCTTGGGGTGCGCGGCCCGGTGGGCGGCGATCAGCGGCTCCAGCTCCTCGCTGACGCTGGCCGACTGCCAGGGCGCGTTGAAGCGGGACAGCCGGGCGCGCACGCGGCGACCCGAGGGCACCCCGGCGAACATGCCGAGCTGGTTGGTGCCGGGGGCGGCCCGCACCTCGGGTGCGGTGGCGCGCTCCTCCGGACCCCGGTCGGCCTCGGCTGGGGACTGCTCGTTCGTGCCCGGGAAGGGCAGCACGGCTGCTGCCTCGCGCTTGGCGGCATCAGCCGCCTTGGCGCCCTTCGCCGCCTGGACCTTGTCAGGCCCGTTCCCGGCCGGTGACGTCTGCGCCACGGCGACGTTGGGGGCGACTTCCTGAGACAACGGCCGCTCCTTCGAGTGAGGTTCGGATAGCCCATGCTACCTGTGTTCGGGCTCGCCGGCCGATTTGCCGACAGGTGGGCACCGCCCCCGCCGCAGCCGGGGAGGGCAGTCGTGGCCTCCGTCACCCGGGTGGGTGGCGGACGCGGTGCGGCCGGACGCCCCGTACGCGCCCCGGACGGTGGTGTGTGGGGCGCTAGATGCGCAGGAGGGCGTGCACCGGGCGCTCGCCCAGGCGCTCGCGGCCACCGAGGAAACCCAGCTCGATCAGCACCACGAAGCCGGCCAGCTCGCCCCCGGCGCGCTTGACCAGGTCCAGCGTGGCATCGGCGGTGCCGCCGGTGGCCAGCACGTCGTCGACGACCAGCACCCGCTGGCCGGGCGTGAACGCGGCCTCGCTGATCTCCAGGGTCGCCGTGCCGTACTCCAGGGAGTAGGTCGCCGAGTGGGCCACCCGGGGCAGCTTGCCGGCCTTGCGCACGGCCACCACGCCGGTGCCCGCGGCGTACGCGACGGCGGCGGCGAGCACGAAGCCGCGCGCCTCCACGCCGACGACCACGTCGAACTGACCGGCGTAGCGCGCCACGATCGCGTCGATGACGCCCCGGAACGCCTTACCGTCGGCGAACAGCGGGGTCAGGTCCTTGAACAGGACGCCCGTCTTGGGGAAGTCGGCCACGTCGACGACCATGTCGGCGACGAGCGCCGCGGTGGCGGGCCCGCTGTCACCCTGGATCAGATCGTTGGTCACGGCCACACCCTAGTACGCCAGACCCTGCCGCCACACGGTCACCGCCGGTCACACCGCCGAACTGTGTCCACGCGCACGTCACCAGCCAGAGCTGATCATGATGTGGCGCGCCCGGCCGTGCCGCAGGTTCAGGTTCGGCAGAAACGAGCCGAGGCCCGCTCCCCTCGCGGGGACCGGGCCTCGGAACGTGTATCAGGCGGTCAGCGACGCTTGCCCGCGGGACGGCCAGCCGGGCGCCCGGCCTTGGCGCCGACGGTGGGCTTGGCGCCCGCCTTCGGAGCCGCGCTGCCCGCACCCGCACCCGCGCCGACCTGAGCCGGCAGCTCGCCCGAGGACGACTTGGCCGGAGCGGCGCGGCGTGCCAGCACCCGCGCGGTGTGGTTGGCGATCTTCGGGTCCTTCTCCTTCAGCCACACCAGGACCGGCGTGGCGAAGAACAGCGACGAGTAGACCGCGGTGCCCATACCGATGAACAGCACCAGACCGAGGTCCTTCAGCGTGCCCGCGCCGAGCAGGCCCGCGCCGATGAACAGCAGGCCGCCGACCGGCAGCAGCGCCACCAGCGCGGTGTTGATGGACCGCATGAAGGTCTGGTTCAGCGCCAGGTTGGCCGCCTCGGCGTACGTCTGGGTGCTGCTGCCCGTGATGCCACGGGTGTTCTCCTGCACCTTGTCGAACACCACGACGACGTCGTAGAGCGCGAAGCCGAGGATCGTCAGGAAGCCGATCACCGTCGACGGGGTGACCTCGAAGCCGACCAGGGAGTACACGGCCGCCGTGGCGACCAGGTCGAACACGAGCGAGGCGACCGCGGCCGCGGCCATCTGCCACTCGAAGCGGATGATCAGGTAGATGGTGACGACCAGGACGAACAGCGCCAGGCCGATCAGCGCCTGCTCGGTCACCTGCGCACCCCAGGCCTGGCTGACCCGGTTCTCGCTGACCGTCCCGGCGTCGATCTTGAGCGCCGTGACGATCTTCTGCTTGACCTCCTGGGTCTGGTCAGCGGTCAGCGACGAGCTGCGCACGACGTACGCCGCATTGCCGACCTGCTGCGCGGGCACCAGCGAGGCGTCGGGGTCCACCGACAGGATCGCGTCGTCGATCGCCTTCTCGACGTCGGCCAGCGAACCGGCCGCGACCGGCACGGTGAACTCGTTGCCGCCCTTGAACTCGATGCCCGGCTTGAAGCCGATGATGGACATCGCCAGGATCGCGATCAGCAGCATGCCGCCGGCGACGCCGAACCACAGCTTGCGCTTGCCGACGATCTGGAAACCGGCGTCACCGCTGTAGAGCCGGGATGCGAGACCACTCATCACTTAGCCTCCTTGGCTTCGTGCAGCACGCGGCCCAGGCCGCTGACGCGCGGGGAGAGGAACGCGTCGGTACGCGCGAACATCGTCATGATCGGGTGACGGAACAGGAACACCACGATCAGGTCGATCAGGGTCGCCAGACCCAGCGCGAAGGCGAAGCCCGCCACCGCGCCGGAGGAGACGATGTAGAGCACCAGCGCGGCCATCAGCGAGATCGCGTTGGCGGTCAGGATCGTCTTGCGGGCGCGCACCCAGGCGCGGGGCACCGCGCTGCGCGGGCTGCGGCCCTCGCGGATCTCGTCCTTCAGACGTTCGAAGTAGATGACGAAGGAGTCCGCGGCGACACCGAGCGAGACGATGAATCCGGCGATACCGGCCAGCGTCAGGGTGAAGCCCATCTCCCGGCCCAGGAACACCAGGGCCAGGAAGGTCAGCGCCGCCGACAGGATCAGCGACAGCACGATGACCGTGCCCAGCAGGCGGTAGTAGAAGAACGAGTAGATGACCACGAGCAGCATGCCGATGCCGGCCGCGAGCAGACCGGCCTGCAGGTGCTCACCACCCAGGGTCGGCGTGATCGTCGTCTGCTCCTGCTGCATGAACGTCATCGACAGCGAGCCGTAGTTCAGGTTGTTGGCGAGGTCGGCCGCCGACTTGGCGTCGAAGTCGCCGCTGATGACGGAGTCGTCACCGAGCACGCCCTGGATCTCCGGGGAGGAGATGACCGTGTTGTCGAGCACCACGGCGACGCGGCAGTGGCTCTGCGGGCCCACTGCGGTCTGGTCGCACTTCTGTCCCTCGTTGTTGAAGGACTCCTTGGTCAGCGCGGTCCACTTGTCCAGGCCGTCGCTGGAGAAGTCCAGCGAGACCACGCGGCGGTTGGTGTTCTGCTCGATCTGCGGCGACGCCTTGTCGACATCGGTGCCCGCGACCTTCGAGACGTCGAGCAGGTACTTCATGCCGTTCTCGCAGGCGACCGCTTCCTGGTCGGCCTTGTTGATCGAGCCAGGGGGGCGCTTGTCGAGCTGCTCGCAGGTCACCTGCGGCACATAGAACTGCACCTTCGCGGGCAGCAGCGCGGCACCGAACCCGTCGAGCTCGGAGAACGGCTTGAGCACCTCGATCTGGGCCGGGTCGGCCGCGACCGCGGTGAGCTTGGTGGCGGCGTCCCAGGCGGGCTTGCCCACCTTGGCCTGCACCTGCTCCAGGGTGATCTTCGGGTTGGCCGGGGTCGACGGCTTCGGCGCGGCGGCGGCCGGGCTCGCCGAGGCGACCGGGCTCTTGCTGGCGGCCGGGGTCGGCGTCGGGGTCGGGGCCATCGCGACGCCGCCGCCGGTGCCGCCGGAGGAGCTGGCCGACGGCTTCGGCGTCGCCGCCGGGCTGGCCGCGGTGCTCGGCTTCGGGGAGGGGGCGGTGCTCGGGCTCGCGCTCGGCTGAGGCTGCGGCGCGGCGGCCAGGCCGCTGCCGTCGGTCTGGCTCAGCACCTTGCGGAAGAACAGCTGCGAGGCCTGGCCGACGTCGGCGATCGCGTCGTCGCCCTTCTTGGCCACCGAGATCACGATGTTCTGGGTGCCCTCGATGACGACCTGCGCCTCGGACACGCCGCGGGCGTCGACCCGGTCGGCGATGATGCGGCGGGCCTGCTCGAGATCCTGCGCGGACGGCGGCTGGCCGTCGGCGCCGGTCTGCGCCTGGAGGGTGACCCGCGAGCCGCCGACGAGGTCAAGGCCGAGGTTGGGGGCGAGGCGATTTTCCCAGCCGCCCTTGCCGCCGAACCAGACCGCGCTGGCGAGGATGACGAAGATGGCGCCGAGAAGGGCAAGTTGCCTCCCGGGGCGCATCTGTCCCTGAGGTGGTGCCACGGCTGTCGAGTCTCCCTGGGTGAATGACGGATGGGGATACGCCACGGCCTGACGCAGGGGAGCGGTCAGCCGTGGCGTGGGGTCAGCGGATTTACTTGTCTTCCTTCACGGGGCTGTCCACCACGTGCTCGGTCGGCACGGTGACCTGCTCGGTCACCCGGCCCACGGCCTGACGCGCGTAGCGGGCGGTCACACCGGGCGAGATCTCGAGGGTGATGCTCTCGTCGTCGGTCGAGACCACCGTGCCGTACAGGCCGCCGATGGTGATCACCTTGTCGCCGGCACCGAGCGACTTCTGCATCGACTCGGCTTCCTTGCGGCGCTTGGCCTGCGGCCGGATGAACATGAAGTACATCAGGCCGAAGAGCAGAGCGAACATGATGATCGTCGGCAAGCTGCCGGAATTACCCACTTTGTGACCTTTCCACACGGCCTCGCCGCGCTAAGGTGCGCGCTGGCGTGGCATCTGTCGTCCGTTCGGACCGCGCGAAGTCTAGTCGGTACGCGAGCGATCGCACACTTGCGGTGTAGGTCACGTTAAGGTCTCGAACGCGAGGTCCGCTTACGTGTCCGGCTGACCGTCGACGGTGAACAAGTCGGGTGCCGTGGTGGCACCAGCACCAAAACTACCATTTGGGGGTTTTTTGCCCAGATGACGCCACGCGGCAGCGGTCGCCACCCGGCCCCGGGGCGTACGCGCCAGCAGGCCCTCCCGCACCAGGAACGGCTCCACGACCTCCTCGACCGTGTCCGGCTGCTCCCCCACGGCCACGGCCAGCGTGGACAACCCCACCGGCCCGCCCCCGAACAGCTCGACCAGTGACCTCAGCACCGCCTTGTCGAGCCGGTCCAGGCCCAGGTCGTCCACGTCGTACACCTTCAGCGCCGCGCGCGCCGAGGACACGTTGACCACCCCGTCGGTACGCAGCTCCGCGTAGTCGCGGACCCGGCGCAGCAGGCGGTTGGCGATGCGCGGGGTGCCCCGGGACCGCCCGGCGATCTCTCCGATGCCCTCCTTGGTCGCCGCGACCCCGAGGATGCGCGCCGAGCGCTCCAGCAGCGCCGCCAGCTCGGGCGCGGTGTAGAACTCCAGGTGCCCGACGAAACCGAACCGGTCGCGCATCGGGCCGGTCAGCAGACCCGCCCGGGTGGTCGCGCCGACCAGCGTGAACGGCTCCACGTCCAGCGGGATCGCGGTCGCGCCGGGCCCCTTGCCGACCATCACGTCGACCCGGAAGTCCTCCATCGCGCTGTAGAGCAGCTCCTCGGCGGGCTTGGCGATACGGTGGATCTCGTCGATGAACAGCACGTCGCCCTGCTGCAGGCTGGTCAGCACCGCGGCCAGGTCGCCCGAGCGCTCGATGGCCGGGCCTGAGGTCATCCGCAGCGCCCCGCCCAGCTCCGCCGCGACGATCATGGCCAGGGTGGTCTTGCCCAGCCCCGGCGAGCCGGAGAACAGGATGTGGTCCGGCGGCGAGCCGCGCCGCAGCGCGCTGTGCAGCAGCACCTCCAGCTGCTCGCGCACCCGCTCCTGGGCGACGAACTCCGACAGCCGCTTCGGGCGCACCGACGCCTCGGCGTCGCGCTCCTCCGGCGTGGCCAGCGGGCTGACCAGTGAATCGGTCATCGCCACTCCTCGCTGCGCTCGTCGTCACGATGAGTGGAACGTGCCGGTCTCGGGGATGCCGGGCAGCATTGCCGGATTCGCTCGCGGTGCTCGCTCATCGGGTCTTGCCCAGCATTCGGATCGCCTGCTTGAGCAGCGCGGGCACCGGCGGGGTCGGGCCGTCGATGGTCTCGGCGACCGCGGTGACCGCCTGGTCGGCCTGGGCCTGGCTCCAGCCGAGCCCGACCAGGCCCTGGCGCACCTGTTCGGTCCACGCCTGCACGCGGCCGCCCTGGGCGGGCACCGCCGACACCGGGCCGACCTTGTCGCGCAGCTCCAGGACCATCCGCTCGGCGCCCTTCTTGCCGATGCCCGGCACCTGGGTCAGCGTCGAGACGTCCCCGTGCGACAGCGCGGCGCGCAACGCGTCGGGGGTGTGCACCGACAGCGCGGCCTGGGCCAGCTTCGGGCCCACTCCACTGGCCGTGAGCAGCAGTTCGAACAGTTGCTTCTCGTCGTCGTCGACGAAGCCGAACAGGGTCAGCGAGTCCTCGCGCACGATCAGGGTGGCCGACAGCCGGGCCTGCTGGCCGACCCGCAGCGACGCCAGCGTGCCGGGCGCGCAGAGCAGGCGCAGGCCCACCCCGCCGACCTCGACCACGGTCGCGTCCGCGCCGATGGAGGCGACGATCCCCGCCACACTCGCGATCATCACTGCCTGCCCTTCGCGGTACGGATGGCCTCGCTCAGCCGGTCGCGTGTGCCACCGCGCCAGATGTGGCAGATGGCCAGCGCCAGCGCGTCGGCGGCGTCCGCCGGGCGGGGCGGGGCGTCCAGCCGCAGCAGCCGGGTGACCATCGTGGTGACCTGCTTCTTGTCCGCCTGACCGGAGCCGGTCACGGCGGCCTTGACCTCGCTGGGAGTGTAGGTGCGCACCGGCAGCCCGGCGCGCGCGGCCGCCAGCACGGCGACGGCGGCCGCCTGTGCGGTGCCCATCACGGTGCGCACGTTGTGCTGGCTGAACACCCGCTCCACGGCGACGCTCTCGGGCTGGTGCTTCGCGATCAGCTCGGCCAGGTTGCGGTCGAGGTGCAGCAGCCGGTCCGCCAGGTCGGCGTCGGGATCGGAGCCGATCACGGTGTAGTCGACCATGGTGCAGGGCCGGCCCGGCACGCCCTCCACCACGCCGACGCCGCACCGGGTCAGCCCCGGATCGACGCCCAGCACCCGCCGCTGCCGCAACTGCACCCGCTGCTCCGTCCACTTCGCCGTACGTGTGTACGACACCCTAGCGGACCCCACCGTCACCGGGCCGACGCCAGGCCCGCGCCAGGGCGCGGGCGGTCGCCACATCCGATCCCGGCACACTGTGTGGGCGCGACCCATGTGCGCGCTCCCGCCCGGCTCGTAGGTTCACGCACCATGACGACCGCGACGCCGCCACTCGTTCGACTCGACCTCACCGGCCGCACCGCACTGGTGACCGGCGCAGGCAGCGGCATCGGGCGGGCCTGCGCGGCCCGGCTGGCGCAGGCCGGGGCCAAGGTGCTCGTGGTCGACCGGGACGCGGCGTCGGCCCACCTGGTGGCCGGCGAGATCGGCGGGACCGCGGTGGTCGCCGACCTGGCCGAGCCCGCAGCCCTCGACGACCTCGACCTGGCCGTCGACGTGATCGTCAACAACGCGGGCCTGCAGCACGTCGCGCCCCTGCAGGACTTCGACCCCGACCGCTTCACCTACCTGCACCAGGTCATGCTCGTCGCCCCGTTCCGGCTGGTGCGCCGGTCCCTGCCGCACATGTACGCGCAGGGCTGGGGCCGGATCGTGAACATCTCCTCGGTGCACGGGCTGCGCGCGTCGGCGTTCAAGTCCGCGTACGTGTCGGCCAAGCACGGGCTGGAAGGCCTGTCGAAGGTCATCGCCGTCGAGGCCGCCCCGTACGGCGTCACCGCCAACTGCATCAACCCCGCCTACGTGCGCACCCCGCTGGTCGAGGGGCAGATCGCCGACCAGGCGCGCTCGCACGGCATCGACGAGGCCGAGGTCATCGAGCGGATCATGCTGGCCAAGGCGGCGATCAAGCGCCTGATCGAGCCCGCGGAGGTCGCCGAGCTGGCCGCGTACCTGTGCACCGACGCCGCCTCGTTCATCACCGGCACGTCCATCGCCATGGACGGCGGCTGGACAGCCCAGTGATCGGCGAGGTAGGAATGCGAGCCATGCCCTCCGCGACCATCCGGTTCCTTGAACTGCTCGAACGTGAGGCGGCCCCGGTCGAGTTCGAGGGGCCGCTGGTGCAGGCGCGCTCGCGGGGCGCGAGCCCGGACGAGATCGCCGAGCTGGAGGAGGCGAAGCTCGCCGCGCTGCGGGTGCGGGCGCTGCTGGAGCGCCGCCGCCGCCGCGAGGCGGAGCTGTCCGGCCTGTACGACACCGCCGGTGACCTGGCCGGCCTGCGCGACCTCGACGCGGTGCTGCACGCGATCGTGCACCGGGCCCGCAACCTGCTCGGCACCGACATCGCCTACCTGACCATGAGCGACGACGCCGCGGGCGACGTGTACATGCGCGTCACCGACGGCTCGGTCTCGGCGAAGTTCCAGCGCCTGCGGCTGCCCCTGGGCGCGGGCCTGGGCGGCCTGGTCGCGCAGACCGGCACGCCGTACGCCACCGCCAACTACCCCGCGGACCGCCGCTTCCACCACACCGGCGAGATCGACGCGGGTGTCGGCGAGGAGGGCCTGGTCGCCATCCTGGGCGTGCCGCTGCGGCTGGGCTCGCGCGTCATCGGCGTGCTGTACGCGGCGAACCGCTCCGAGCGCCCGTTCGCCCGCGAGGAGGTGTCGCTGCTGGTGTCGCTGGCCGCGCACGCCGCGGTCGCCATCGACACCGCCCGGCTGCTCGGCGAGACCCAGGCGGCGCTGACCGAGCTGTCCTCGGCGCATACCAAGATCTCTGCGCACAGCGCGTCGGTGGAGCGCGCCGCGGCCGCCCACGACCGGATGACGGCGCTGGTGCTGCGCGGTGGCGGCGTCGAGGAGGTGGCCGCCGCGGTCACCGAGGTGCTCGGCGGGCGGCTGATGGTGCTCGACGCCGAAGGGCGCACCCTGGCCGCCGTCGGCGCGGACGCGCCCTCCGGCGGACCGGCGCGCGACGTCGGCCCCGGCGGCACGGTGCCGCTGCCCGACCCCGCGATCGTGGCCGAGGCGCTGGCCGCCTCCCGGGCCGACGGCCGGGCCGTACGCCGGGGCGGCCTGTGGTTCGCCGCCGTGGTCGCCGGGGCGGAGAACCTCGGCGCGCTGGTCTGGCGGCCGCAGCACGACACCGGCCACGCCGACCAGCAGATCCTGGAGCGCGCCGCGCTGGTCACCGCGCTGCTGCTGCTGTTTCGGCGCACCGTCGCCGACGCCGAGGGCCGGGTGCGTGGCGAGCTGCTCGACGACCTCATCTCCCGGCCGGTGCGCGACCCCGAGTCACTGCGGGCACGGGCCCGCCGGCTGCAGGTGGACCTGTCCCGCCCGCACGTGCTGATCTGCGTCGACGACGCCGCGGCGACCTCCGGGCCGGCCCGCGAGCGGGCGGTGTCGTGGGCGCACACCTTCGCCGGTACGCATGCCGGGCTGGCCGCCACCCGTGACGGCCGGGTGGTGCTGATGGTGCCCGGCACCGACGCGGGCGCGCTGGCCCGCTCGGTCGCCCGGGAACTGGGCCGGGTGCTGGGCCGCCCGGTCACCGCGGGCGCGGCCGGACCCGCCGCCGAACCGGCCGGGCTGGCCGCGGCGTTCAAGGAGGCCGACCACTGCGCCACCGCCCTGGCCGCGCTGGGCCGCGTCGGCGACGGCGCGTCAACGGCCGAGCTGGGCTTCGTCGGGCTGCTGCTGGGCGCGGTACGCGAGGGCGGCGACCCGGACGTGACCCGCTTCCTGCGCGAGACCATCGGCTCGGTCGTCGACTACGACACCCGCCGCGGCACGAACCTGGTCAAGACGCTGGAATGCTACTTCGGCACCGGCGGCAGCCTGGCCCGCGCCGCCGAGCAGCTGCACGTACACGTCAACACGGTCACCCAGCGGCTGGACCGGGTCGCCCAGCTGCTCGGCGCGGACTGGCAGCGCCCCGACCGGGCCCTGGAGGTGCAGCTGGCGCTGCGCCTGCACCGGCTGGGCAGCGGCGGCGAACAACTTTCCGGCTGAGACCCCACCCCCGGCCGCTCCTCGGCGGTACTGACAGGCGAAGGCGTCCGTCCACTGAGGAGTACACATGCGAAGACTGGCCCTGCTCGCCGCCGCGGCCGTCGCCCTGGCCGGGTGCTCGGGCGGCGGCGACCCGGTGGCGGCCCCGAGCCCGAGCCCGACCGGCCTCAACGCCGGGGCGACCTGCGACCTGCCGAAGGGCACGCGGCAGATCCGGTTCGGCGACCACGGCGCGGACCTGGGCGGGGTGATCCTCGGCAGCGGCAAGACCGGCGTCGTGCTGGCTCACCAGAACGGCGGCGACGTCTGCCAGTGGATCTCGTACGCGTTCGAGCTGGCCGGCAAGGGCTACCGGGTGCTCGCGTTCGACTTCGGCGGGTTCGGCGTCTCCACGCGGGGCGAGCTGGACAACCCGCAGCAGGTCGCCGCGGCGGCGGCGGCGCTGCGCGCGGACGGCGCGACCGGCATCGTGCTGATCGGCGCGTCGATGGGCGGCACCGCCGTGCTGGTCGCCGCGCCGACGGTGACTCCCCCGCCGGTCGCCGTCGTGTCGCTGTCGGCCCCGGTGCTGTTCGGCGCGGACGCGTCGCAGGCCGTACCGAAGCTGACCATGCCGGTGTTCTACGCCGCGGGCGAGTTCGAGAGCAGCTTCGCCGACGCCGCGCGCGAGCTGCACGGGCTGACCCCGAAGACGACCGCCAAGGAGCTGCTGATCGTGCCGACCGACTGGCACGGGGTGTTGCTGCTGAGCCTGGGCGGCCCGCCCGCCACGGACACCGTGCGCACGAAGCTGGCCGCGTTCCTCGCGGCGCACGCGCCGGCCTGACGGCGGCGCGGCCAGGGCGCGAACGGGGGTTCGGCGTCGTTGCGGATCAGGGCGCCGCAACGCCGCAGAGGGGGATGCCCGTGCCGCGCCGCAACCACCCGAGGCAAGGAAGGGCACCTTGCACACTGCACGACGATGTGAAGGTGCCCTTCCTTGCTTCAGGGTCTGCTTGCCGCGCGGCTTCAGGGTCTGCTTGCCGCGCGCCTTACTGCGGGTGTGTTTGTCAGGCGCGGGAAACTGTCACCTCGGATCTGTCGCCGGGCACGGAACCCGTCTGCTCCCGGCGGGCCCTCAGGCGGCGACGCCTCGCAGCACCACGTCCACGACCTGCGCGACCAGGTCGTCGACCTCGTCGAGGCGCGGGTTCCAGCGCACCATGCGGTGCAGCAGCAGCGGGCTGATCAGCATCGACACCGTGACCTCCAGGTCGAGGTCGGCGCGCAGCTCGCCGGAGGCGACACCGCGGCGCAGCACCTCGCGCATCACCTCGCGGCGCGGCTCGGTGATCGCCTCCTGCCAGATCCGGTACGCCTCCGGGCTGCGGGACACCTCCGGCATCAGGCAGGGCATCACCCGCACGGCCCGCTGGTCCTTCTTGCCGACCACCGACAGCAACTCGATCAGGTCGGCGCGCAGCGACTCACCCGACGGCTGCGGAGCCGGTCCCTTGAGCTTGACCAGCGTCTCCAGCAGCAGCTCGTCCTTGCCCGCCCAGCGCCGGTAGATGGTCGCCTTGCCCACACCCGCACGGGCCGCGATGGCCTCCATGCTCAGCGCCTCGACGGTGGTGCCCTCCTCGATGAGGTCGAGGACCGCCTCCAGGATCGCCTCATGCGCGCGGGAGCTGCGCGGACGCCCCTGCGTCCGCGCAGCTCCGGGCACCGCCGGCAGTTCAGCGAGCTCAGTCATGGTGAACGGAACCTTACCCGACCGTGGACAACCGGGACGGCCGCTGCCGGTCGCTGTCGTCACCCTCACCGGCCGGAACCGAGCGGTTCACCGGTGCCCCGGCCGGAGCCGAGGGGCCACCCGCGCCCAGTGCCCCGCCCGCGCCCTGCGCCAGCTTCTTGGGCATCCAGCGCAGCACCACCGCGACCGCGATCAGCGCCACCAGCGTGGAGCCGAGCGCCGCCCAGTGCATGGCGTGCACGAAGGCGTCGTTGGCGGCGGTCACCAGCGGTGCGCCCTGCGGGCCGAGGTTGGCGGCCACGCCGTACGCCCCGGCGACCGACTCGTTGGCGACGTCGCGCAGCGGACCGGGCAGCGCGGCCGTCGCGGGCTCGATCTCGCCCCGGTAGACCCCGGCCACGACCGAGCCGAGCACGGCCACACCCATCGCCACGGCGACCTGCCGGATCGTGTTCGACACCGCCGAGCCGACGCCGGCCTTCTCCCGCGGCAGCACCGACATGATGGTGTTCGTCGCGGGCGGCATCACGTTGGCCATACCGGCGCCCATGAAGAAGAAGTTCACCACCACGATCCAGATCGGGGTGTCCACCTGCAGCGTGGCCAGCACCGCGAAGGTGATCCCGGCGACCAGGATGCCCGTCGCCGCCACGGTGCGCACGCCGAAGCGCTTGACCAGGTTCGTGCTCAGCGGCGCGAACACCATCTGGCCGACCGCGAACGGCACCAGCAGCGCCCCGCTCTGCATCGGTGAGTAGTCCCGCACCAGCTGCAGGTAGAAGCCGACGAAGAAGAACGAGCCCATGGACGCGAAGAACAGCAGGCCGATGCTGGCCACCGAGGCCGAGAAGCGGGCGTCGCGGAACAGCTTCACGTCCAGCGAGGGGTGCGTGGTGCGCGACTCCCACCAGACGAACGCCGCCAGCACCAGTGCGCCGCCGATGAGCGAGGCCCACACCTCGGGCCGGCCGAAGCCGTGCTCGCCGCCGTCGACGATGCCGTAGACCAGCGCCACCAGGCCGACCACGGACAGCAGCACGCCGACCAGGTCGATGCGGCCCGGCTGCGGGTCACGCGACTCGGGCACCAGGAACGCCACGGCGACCAGGCCGAACAGGATGATCGGCACGTTGATGATGAAGACCGAGCCCCACCAGAAGTGCTCCAGCAGGAAGCCGCCGAGCAGCGGGCCGATGGCGACGGCGAGGCCGACCGAACCGGCCCAGATGCCGATCGCCTTGCCGCGCTCGCGCGGGTCGAAGACGTTCGAGATGATCGACAGCGTCACCGGCATGATCGCCGCGCCGCCGACGCCCATGAAGGCCCGCGCCGCGATGAGCTGACCGGGGTCCTTCGCGTACGCCGAGAGCACCGACGCGATGCCGAACAGCACCAGGCCGATGAGCAGGAACCGCTTGCGCCCCCAGCGGTCGCCGAGCACGCCGAAGCTGAACAGCAGGCCCGCGAAGACCAGGGTGTACGAGTTGATCGCCCATTCCAGCTCGCTCTGGGTCGCACCCAGGCCGTGGACAGGGTCGGCGAGCGTACGCATCGCCACGTTGAGCACGGTGTTGTCGAGCACGACCACGAGCAGGCTGATCACCAGCACGCCGAGAATCGCCCAGCGCCTCGGGTGCCCGGTGTTCACAGCAGAGTCCACGTGTTTCCATCCCCCAGGATTCCGATACGGTTCCGTTCCGTATCGCAAGCCGACGCTACGCCCGTCTCCCCAAATACGAAACCACCCCGTCTCGAAAGTGACCCTCCCCACTCCCCGGAATAACACCCTCCACCCCCACCCCCATCCCCCACCTCGGCCGCAACTCTTAAAGACTTGCGGCCTCCGGGCAGGTCGGAGGCCGCAACTCTTTAAGAGTTGTCGATGGGTCAGGGGGTGGCGGGGGTCGGCGGCGGAGGCGGGAGTGGGGGTGATCTAGAGCGTGGAAAGCCTGTGTCATCAGGCGGCTAGAGCCATGTCACGCGTCGGCACAATCGACACGTCGGCGATGTGCGATTCGCGCGGTTCCGCCCCCCTCGTCTGCCACCATCGGATGAAGCGGACAAACCCGTCCGTGTCACGAAACAGAGGGGTATCGGCATGGCCAACGCACCCGGCGTTCCCACCTGGGTCGATCTGAGCACCACCGATCTGAAGAGCGCCACGGAGTTCTACACGCAGCTGTTCGGCTGGGACACCGAGGTCACCCCTGAACCCGAGGCAGGCGGCTACACGACATACCTGATCGACGGCAAGCAGGTCGCCGGCGCGGGCCCCATCCAGGGCGAGAGCCAGCCACCGATGTGGACGACGTACGTCGAGACCTCCGACGCGGCGGCCACCGCCGCCAAGGTCGTCGATTTCGGCGGCAGCGTCCTGCTGGAACCGTTCGACGTGCTGGGATACGGCCAGATGGCGGTGTTCCTGGACCAGGCCGGGGCGATGTTCGCGGTGTGGCAGCCCGGCACCCACGGCGGCGGGGAGATCTTCCGCAGGCCCGGCACGCTGGCCTGGAACGAGCTGACCACCCGCGACCCGGAGGGCTCGAAGATCTTCTACGGCGGCGTGTTCGGCTGGAAGGCCCAGGACATGCCGCTCGGGCCGGTCATCTACAGCGAGTTCCAGCTCGACGGGGCCCGCATCGGCGGCATGATGCCGATGGAGGGCGACACCTGGCCCGAGGACCTGCCACCGCACTGGATGGTGTACTTCCACGTCGACGACTGCGACGCCGCCGCCGGCCGCGCCCAGGAGCTCGGCGGCACCGTCTCCGTCCCGCCCACCGACATCCCGCCCGGCCGCTTCGCCGTCCTGTCCGACCCCCAGGGCGCCTTCTTCTCCATCATCAAAGTCACCCCCGACCGCCTCATGTGACCAGCGGTCGATAGGAAGGGCACCTTCTTAACGCTCGGCGTTAAGAAGGTGCCCTTCCTATCGCCCCACCCGCCCAAGCGAGCGCGAGGCGCGAGTCGCGACTGCAGTTTCGGGGAAAGTGCAGCTTCAGCCTCTCGGTGATTCGTGCAGTTTCCCCGAAAGCGCACGACGGCTTCCCCGAAAGTGCACGGCGAGGAGGGGCGGTCAGTGGTTGGCGGGGTGGTCGGCGGTGGCGTCGGCGACGATGTCGTCGATGAGGCGGGCCAGGCGCAGGTCCAGGTCGGTGAGGCCGCCGGCGGCGTGGGTGCAGCAGGTGAAGGTCAGGTGGCGGTAGCGGATGTCCATGTCGGGATGGTGATCCATGCTCTCCGCCGCCTCCCCTACCCGGGCCACCACGGCCAGTGCGTCGGGGAAGCTGGGCAGCTTCACGGTGCGGGTGATGCCGTGCACGTCGCCGGTCCAGCCGCGCAGGGCGGACAGGCCCTGCTCCAGCTCCCCGGGGTTGAGGACTTCGACCATAGAGACCATGATGCCCAGAATTCGCCCTCCGTCACCCGAATAGCGGAAACAAGACCCGACCTGAGCAATCTCGGCGGCACCGCGTGGGCGGGAACGGCGCAGGGCCCCGGTCGCCGGTGGCGGTCGGGGCCCTGCGTGCCGTACGGGATCAGGCTTCGATCTTCTCGAGGATCTCGTCGGAGATGTCGAAGTTCGCGAAGACGTCCTGGACATCGTCGCAGTCGTCGAGCACGTCGATCAGCTTGAGCACCTTGCGGGCCCCGTCCTCGTCCAGCGCCACCTGCACGCTGGGCACGAACGTCGACTCGGCCGACTCGTACTCGATGCCCGCGGCCTGCAGCGCGTTGCGGACCCCGATCAGGTCGCCCGCCTCGCTGATGACCTCGAACGCCTCACCGAGGTCATTGCACTCCTCGGCACCGGCGTCGAGCACCGCGCCGAGCACGTCGTCCTCGCTCAGGCCGTTCTTGGGCACGATGACCTGGCCCTTGCGGGAGAACATGTACGACACCGAGCCGGCGTCGGCCAGGTTGCCGCCGTTGCGGGTCAGCGCGGTGCGCACCTCGGTCGCGGCGCGGTTGCGGTTGTCGGTGAGGCACTCGATCAGGATCGCCACGCCGTTGGGGCCGTAGCCCTCGTACATGATGGTCTGCCAGTCGGCGCCGCCGGCCTCCAGGCCGGAGCCCCGCTTGAGGGCCCGGTCGATGTTGTCATTGGGGACCGAGTTCTTCTTGGCCTTCTGGACCGCGTCGTACAGGGTCGGGTTACCAGCCGGATCGGCCCCACCGGTGCGCGCCGCCACCTCGATGTTCTTGATGAGGCGGGCGAACAGCTTGCCCCGCTTGGCGTCGATCGCCGCCTTCTTGTGCTTGGTCGTCGCCCACTTTGAGTGGCCGGACATCAGATCCTCCGTCAGCGCGCTGGTGAAGACTCCCCCGGGTCAGGAGGCCTGGTCACGCACCATGTCGACGAAGAGACGGTGCACCCGCAGATCCCCGGTGAGCTCCGGGTGGAACGAGGTGGCCAGCAGGTTGCCCTGCCGGACCGCGACCATCCTACCGGTGGCGGGGCCTGCGGTGACCCGGCCCAGCACCTCGACGTCACCGGTCACCGACTCGACCCACGGCGCGCGGATGAAGATCGCGTGTACGGGCTCGCCCTCGACGCCCGCGATGTCGACCGGGGCCTCGAAGGAGTCGACCTGCCGGCCGAAGGCGTTGCGGCGCACCGTCATGCCGATGCCGCCGAACGTCTTCTGGTCGGGCCTCCCGTCGAGCACCTCGTCGGCGAGCATGATCATGCCGGCGCACGAGCCGTACGCCGGCATGCCTTCGGCGAGTCGCCGGCGTACGGGCTCGTACACCTCGAACGCGAGCGCCAGCTTGCTCATGGTGGTGGATTCGCCACCCGGGATGACCAGGGCGTCGATCTCGGCGATCTCCTCGGGGCGGCGCACCGGCCGGCCGATCACGTCGCACTCGGCCAGCGCGGCCAGGTGCTCGCGCACGTCACCCTGCAGCGCCAGAACGCCGACGACGAGGTCTCGCACAGGTCCTCCAAGAAGATCATCCACTGTAGGTCGAGTCTATGCCGGTACTGGCGCGCTCCCGTTGACGGCCTGCGCCGATGTGGCGGACGCCGCGCCGCTGCCCGTCAGCGCCGCGAACTCGTCGTCGAACGCGGCGGGAACTGCCGAAGCCGCGTCCGGCGCGGCCGGGACCGCCGAGGGCAGAACCGGCGCGGGCAGAACCGGCGCGGGCGGAACCTGCTCGGGCGAGGCGACCGTAGCGGCGACGGCGAGCGTGGCGCGGGTCGCGGCGGTCAGGGCCTGGTCGAGGTCGGCCCACAGGTCGTCGACGTCTTCGAGGCCGACGGACATGCGCAGCAGGTTCGGGGTGATGCCGCCGGTCTGCTTGCCCTCGGCGTCGACGAGCCGGTGGGTGAGCAGGGCCGGGTGCTCGATCAGCGTGTCGACCGAGCCGAGGCTGACAGCCGGGGTGATCAGGCGCAGCGCGGCGACCACGGCCGCAGCGTCGCCGGTGGTCTCGAACGCGATCATCGCGCCGGGGCCACGCATCTGGCGGCCGACCAGCCCGCGCGGGTCGTTGCCGGGCAGGCCCGGGTAGTGGACCTTGCCGATGCCGCGGTGCACGGCCAGGCGTACGGCCAGCGTGGCGGCGGTGGCCTGCGCGGCGCGTACCCGCAGCGGCAGCGTGGCCAGGCCGCGGTGCAGCAGGTACCCGGCCAGCGGGTGCAGCACCGCGCCGGTGAGGATACGCACCTGGCGCAGCGCCCCGGCCCGCTGCTCGGCGCAGGCGACGACGCCGCCGAGCACGTCGCCGTGCCCGCCGAGGTACTTGGTGCCCGAGTGGACCACGTACGCCGCGCCCAGCCGGGCCGGGTTCTGCAGCACCGGGGTCGCGAACGTGTTGTCGACCAGCACCGGCACGTCTCCGGCCTGGATGCACACGGTGGCGATGTCGACCAGGCCCAGGGTCGGGTTGCCCGGGGTCTCCACGACGACCAGGCCGGTGTCCGGGCGGATCGCACGCGCGACCTCGTCCTGGTCGACCCAGGTGACGGTCAGGCCGAGCAGGCCGATCGACAGCAGGTGGTCGGTGCCGCCGTAGAGCGGGCGTACGGCCACCACGTGCCGCCGGTCGCTCATCAGGCAGGCGGCCTGGAGCACCGCGGTGATCGCGGCCATGCCGGAGGCGAACGAGACGGCGGCCTCGGTGCCCTCGAGCTCGGCGAGCGCCTGCTCGAAGCGGGCCGTGGTCGGGTTGTACAGCCGCTGGTAGACCGGGGTCGCGGCGGTGGCCGCGCCGTCGGCGAACGCGCCCAGCGCCGCACCGGCGGCGACCTGGTCGTGCATCGGGTACGTGGTGGAGAAGTCCAGCGGGAGCGCGTGCACACCGAGCTCGGCCAGGTCAGCGCGGCCCGCGTGCACCGCGCGGGTGTCGACGGCGTAGGTCATGGGCGTGATCTTCGGGCGTTCTTCGGTGCGGGTAAACAGGGTCCGCATAGTCTTCGGGACATGACCGGAAACACCGTGCTTGATGCGACCGACGCGGCGATCCTGCGCGAGTTGCAGAACGATGCGCGGATCTCGAACAAGGATCTGGCGGCCCGCGTCAACGTCGCGGCCTCGACGTGCCTGGAGCGGGTGCGCGCCCTGCAGCGCCGGGGGATCCTGGCGGGTTTCCACGCCGACGCCGACCCGGCCGCGCTGGGCCGCCCGCTGCAGGCCTACATCGCGGTACGGGTCCGCCCGCACAACCGCGACGTGGTCGAGCCCTTCATCCGCTTCGTGCTGGACCTGCCCGAGACCCTGGCCCTGAGTCACATCGCCGGAGCCGACGACTTCCTGGTCCACGTCGCCGTCCGCGACGCAGCCCACCTGCAGCGCCTGCTCCTGGACGGCTTCACCTCCCGCCGCGAGGTGGCCCACCTGGAAACCCAGCTGATCTTCTCCCACATCCGCAAGTGGGACGTCGGGCCCATCTGAACGCAGAAGATCGCCGTCCCGTGTCGAAACCCCAGGCCTGACCCGAGGTGGTGACACGAAACGGCGATCCTGAATTACGCAGCGACCACGGCCGCGGTGATCACCAGCCGCGCTCGGCCAGGCGGTGCGGCTGCGGGATCTCGTCGACGTTGATGCCGACCATGGCCTCGCCCAGGCCGCGGGAGACCTTGGCGAGCACGTCCGGGTCGTCGTAGAAGGTGGTGGCCTTCACGATCGCCTCGGCGCGCTGGGCCGGGTTGCCCGACTTGAAGATGCCCGAGCCGACGAAGACGCCCTCGGCGCCGAGCTGCATCATCATCGCGGCGTCGGCCGGGGTGGCGATGCCGCCCGCGGTGAACAGCACGACGGGCAGCTTGCCGGTCTCGGCGATCTCCTTGACCAGCTCGTACGGGGCCTGCAGCTCCTTGGCCGCGACGTAGAGCTCGTCGGAGGGCAGGGTGGTGAGCTTCATGATCTCGCCACGGATCTTGCGCATGTGGGTGGTGGCGTTGGACACGTCACCGGTGCCCGCCTCGCCCTTGGAGCGGATCATGGCCGCGCCCTCGGTGATCCGGCGCAGCGCCTCGCCCAGGTTGGTCGCGCCGCACACGAACGGCACGGTGAACTGCCACTTGTCGATGTGGTTGGCATAGTCGGCCGGGGTCAGCACCTCGGACTCGTCCACGTAGTCGACGCCGAGCGCCTGCAGCACCTGGGCCTCGACGAAGTGGCCGATGCGGGCCTTGGCCATGACCGGGATGGAGACGGCGTTGATGATGCCGTCGATCATGTCGGGGTCGCTCATGCGGGACACGCCGCCCTGGGCCCGGATGTCGGCGGGCACGCGCTCCAGCGCCATGACGGCCACGGCGCCCGCGTCCTCGGCGATCTTCGCCTGCTCCGCGTTGACGACGTCCATGATCACGCCGCCCTTGAGCATCTCGGCCATGCCGCGCTTGACGCGGGCGGTGCCGGTCACCGGTACGTTCACAGACTCGGTTGCAGACATGATGTCGCGCTTCTCCTGACACACGGAATCGAGGACCGCGGAGGAGGGCCGCCTTCGATCAGGCGGCGGCAGGCTCCGCTGGGGTCGATTCTACGCGGGGGCGGGCAGGCCACCCGACGGCCAATCAGCACCCTGTGGCCCGACCTGTGACGCCAGTCACAGGTGTGACCTGCGACTATTCAGCGGGAGCCGCAAATGTACCCGGAACTCAGACCGCGCTCAAGGTCGGGTCGTCGATGTCGAAGTACGACGGGCGGGTGTGCTTGCGGTTGAGTCGCAGCACCCGCACCAGCGGCCGCTCGCGCGCGGCCAGCGCGGCGCGGACCAGGTCGGTGTGCATCTGGCGGGCCAGCGCCACCCGGCGGCTCGCCGCCACCACCGCCGCCCCGTTCGGCTCCTGCGGGTCGAGGGCCTGCTTGCGCAGCATCCGGGTGAGGTCGTTCTCCGACGCCTCCCGGTCGTCCTCGCGGGCGTCCAGCGCGGCGCGGGCGGCGGCGTACAGGTCAGCGCCCGCGGGATCGCCGCCCAGCTCGGTCTCGGCGAGCACCGCGGCGGCCGCCGCCCGGCGCACCAGCTGCGAATCCAGCGCCCGGCCCGCCGAGGCGGCGCGCAGGTGCAGGCGGTCCACCCGCCCGGCGGTCCAGGTGACGTACGACGCGATCACGACCACCAAGGCCACCACGCCGATCACCCAACCCATGCCGGGCATCGTAGTGGTGCCGGGTAACCCCCTCACCACTCGGCAGGGGCCTCGGCGCCGCTCACCGTCTCACCCAGCGCCTCGATCGCGCTGTTGTACACCTCCAGCACCCGCGCGGCGACGACCGGCCAGTCGTACGCCGCGACCACCCGCTCGGCGTGCGCGGCCAGCTCACGGCGGCGCTCGCCGTCGTCGAGCAGGGTGCTGACGGCCTCGCCCAGCGCCGTGGCGTCGCCGTTGGGGAACAGCGCCCCGGCCCGGCCGCCGTCGAGCACCCGGCGGAACGCGTCGAGGTCGGTGGCGACCACGGGCGCGCCCGCCGCCATCGCCTCGGTCAGGATCATGCCGAACGACTCGCCGCCGGTGTTCGGCGCGATGTACAGGTCGACGCTGCGCAGCATGCGGGCCTTGTCCTGCTCGGACACCTTGCCCAGGAACGTGGTGCGCTCGGCCACCACCGGCGGCAGCTCCACCTCGTCGAGGTCGCCGGGTCCGGCCAGCAGCAGCCGCAGGCCGGGACGCTGCGGCATCACCTCGGCCAGCGCGCGGGCCAGGATGTCGAAGCCCTTGCGGGGTTCGGTGAAGCGGCCCAGGAAACCGACCGTGCCGCCGTATCCCGGACGGCACTCCCCCGGCCAGCCGGGCAGCGGTTCCGCGTCGGCGAAGTGGGCCACCGAGACGCCGTTGGGGATCTCCACCGCGCCGCCGTCCAGGTGCTCGACCTGCACCCGGCGGGCCAGCTCGCTGACCGCGATGCGGCCGGTGATGCGCTCCAGCACCACCCGGGCCACCGGGGCGCCGGCGGCCAGCGCGCGCGAGCGGGTCATCGCCGTGTGGAAGGTCGCCACCACCGGGCCGCGCGCCGACATCACCGCCAGCAGTGACAGGCTCGGCGTCAGCGGCTCGTGCACGTGCAGCACGTCGAAGTCGCCCTGGTGCAGCCAGCGGCGGGTGCGGGCGGCCGAGATCGGGCCGAAGTTGAGCCGGGCCACCGACCCGTTGTACGGCACCGGCACGGCCCGCCCGGCAGCCACCACGTACGGCGGCAGGGGCTGGTCGTCGTCGGCGGGCGCGAGCACGCTGACCTCGTGCCCCATCGCGATCAGGGTCTCGGCGAGGTCGCGTACGTGGAACTGCACGCCGCCCGGCACGTCCAGCGAGTACGGGCAGACGATTCCGATCCGCACGTCACTCCTCGTGGTCGGGGACGCCCGCCGCCGCGGTGGCGCGGGCGGTCGCCGGGTCGCCCGCGGGCGGCTCGGTCAGCCACAGCTTCTGCAGCATGTGCCAGTCGGCCGGGTGCGCGGCGATACCGCGGGCCAGACCGTCGGCGACCTGCTGGGTGAGCAGCTTGACCCGGACGTCCAGCGGCCCGGCGGACGCGTCGGGCACCGCCAGCGGGCCGATCACCCGCCCGCAACCGGAGTCCGGCTCGTACCACATGTCCACCACGAACAGCGGCGCGCCGGTGCGCAGGGCCAGCATCGCCGGACCGGCCGGCATGCGGGTGCGCCCGCCGAAGAACGCGACCTCGACACCGCGCGCGGACAGGTCGCGGTCGGCCAGCAGCGGCACGATGTGCGCCTGCCCGAGCGCCTCGACCAGCGCGTCGATCGGCGAACCCTTGCCACCGGCGGTCGGGATGATGGTCATGCCCAGCTTCTCGCGGTACGCCAGGAACCGCCGGTACACGCCCTCCGGCTTGAGCCGCTCGGCGACCGTGGTCAGCGGCACCCCGTGCGCGGTGACCACGGCTCCGGCGGCGTCCCAGTTGCCCGCGTGCGGCAGCGCGACGATCGCGCCGGTGCCCGCCGCGTGCGCGTCGAGCAGCTTCTCGACGCCGTGCAGCCGGAACCCGTCGCGCAGCTGCTCCTTGGACTTCGAGGGCAGCCGGAACGCCTCCAGCCAGTACCGGGCGTACGAGCGCACCGCGTCGCGGACCAGCTCGTCGGACGGTTCGCGGCCGAGCACGTTGCGCAGGTTGCGAGCCAGCCGCTGCACGCCCGGCCCGCGCCTGGCGGCGGCCCGGTCCGCGCCGGTCCGGAACAGCGCCCTGGCGGTGGACTCGGGCAGGGCGCGGACCAGCCGCCACCCGGCCGCGTAGCCGAACTCGACCAGCCGCTCGCGCCCGCTCACGCCATCTCCCCGCTGTGTCCGCTGGTCAGCTCGCCACGCTCGCTCACACCGGCTCCTGGGCCGACTCGTTCTTGTGTACGTGCCACATGCGCTGCCAGATGGTGAACACCGAACCGGCCGCCAGCAGCCACAGCGAGGCGGGCAGGCCCCAGGACAGGCCGAAGCCGGCCAGCAGCGCGCCGACGCCGACGATGATCAGGCGCTCGGCGCGCTCGACCAGGCCGACGTGGCAGGACATGCCCAGGCCCTCGGCCCGCGCCTTGACGTAGGACACGACCTGTCCGGTGACCAGGCAGATCAGCGCTGCGGCTAGCGAGGCCCGGTCGCCGGTGCCCGCGTACCACCAGGCGATGGCGGCGAAGATCGCGCCGTCGGCGATCCGGTCCATGGTCGAGTCCAGCAGCGCGCCGTACCGGCTGGCCGTGCCGCGGGCGCGGGCCATGGAGCCGTCCATGATGTCCGTGAGGCCGCACACCAAGATGATCACCACGGCGGCGATCCAGTGCCCGCGTGCCGCGAAACCGAAGGCGCCGACGAGCACGCCCAGGGTGCCGACTATGGTCACCGCGTTCGGGCTGACGCCCGCGCGCAACAGGGCCCGGCTGAGGGGATCGAGCAGGCGGGCCGTGCCGGCCTTGCCCACCACGCTGAGGATCTTCGCCATGATGGCGCTAACGATAGCGGTGTGGATTGGCACGCCCGACGGCGGCGACACGCTGACGCCTGGGTGGTATCCGTACGCCCGATGGGTGTGGGATCGGAAACAATGCAGTAACCGACACGGCAACAGGAGGCGGACAGATGGCGCGCGGCGACAGGGAGAAGGTCTCACAGGCTCCGGCGCAGGTCGCCGAGCAGCCGTCGGACGTGCGCAACGTGGTGGTGGTCGGGCACGCCGGCAGCGGTAAGACGACGCTGGTCGAGGCGCTGCTCGCCGCGACCTCGACGATCAGCCGCGCGGGTACGGTCGCCGAGGGCACCACGGTCACCGACCACGACCCGGCCGCCGTCAAGCAGCAGCGCTCCGTCGCGCTGGCCTGCGCGCCGCTCACCCACCAGGGCGTCAAGGTCAACCTGCTGGACACCCCCGGCTACGCCGACTTCGTGGGCGAGCTGCGCGCGGGCCTGCGCGCCGCCGACGCGGCCCTGTTCGTGGTCAGCGCCTGGGACGGCATGGACGCCGCGACGGCCACCCTCTGGGACGAGTGCGCCGCGGTCGGCATGCCGCGCGCCGTGGCGATCACCCGGCTGGACCACCCGCGGGCCGACTTCGACGAGGCCGTCGCGCTGTGCCAGCGGGTCTTCGGCGAGGAGGTGCAGCCGCTGTACCTGCCCATGCACGGCGACGACGGCCAGTCCGTGGAGGGCCTGATCGGCCTGATCTCGCAGCAGGTGTACGACTACTCGAACGGCTACCCGCCCCAGGTGCGCCAGCCCGACGCCGAGCACCTGCCCGCGATCGAGGAGTCCCGCGGCGAGCTGATCGAGGGCATCATCGCCGAGAGCGAGGACGAGACCCTGATGGACCGGTACCTCGCCGGTGAGGTCATCGACCCCCAGGTGCTCATCGACGACCTGGAGAAGGCCGTCGCCCGCGGCCACTTCCACCCGGTGGTGCCGGTGTGCGCCGAGACCGGCGTCGGCCTGGACGCGCTGCTGGAGCTGCTGACCCGGGCCTTCCCGACCCCGCTGGAGCACCCGCTGCCCGCCGTCACCAGCGTCGACGGCTCGCCCCGCGACGCCCTCGACTGCGACCCGGACGGCCCGCTGGTGGCCGAGGTGGTCAAGACGACCATCGACCCGTACGTGGGCCGGGTCAGCCTGGTCCGCGTCTTCTCCGGCACGCTGCGCCCGGACACCCCCGTACACGTCAGCGGCCACGGCCTGGCCGAGCGCGGCCACCCCGACCACGACGCCGACGAGCGCGTGCTGCACGTCTACTCCCCGCTGGGCGCGAACCTGCGCGAGGTCGGCAAGTGCGTGGCCGGTGACATCTGCGCGGTCACCAAGTCCACCGCCGCCGAGACCGGCGACACCATCTCCGGCAAGGACAAGCCGCTGCTGGTGGCCCCGTGGTCGATGCCCGAGCCGCTGCTGCCGGTCGCCGTGGTGCCCAAGACCCGCTCCGACGAGGACGCGCTCGCCAAGAACCTGGCCAAGCTGGTCGCGGGCGACCCGACGCTGCGCCTGGAGCGCAACCCGGAGACCCACCAGCTCGTGCTGTGGTGCATGGGCGAGGCACACGCCGACGTGGTCCTGGACCGGCTGCGCGCGGGCGGCGTCGACCTGTCCACCGAGCCCGCGAAGGTCGCGCTGCGCGAGGCGTTCGCCGCCCCGGCCGCCGGGCAGGGCCGCCACGTCAAGCAGTCCGGCGGGCACGGCCAGTACGCCGTCTGCGCGATCCAGCTCGAACCGCTGCCGCGCGGCACCGGCATCGAGTTCGTCGACAAGATCGTGGGCGGGGCCATCCCGCACAACTACATCCCCAGCGTCGAGAAGGGGGTACGCGCGCAGGCCGAGAAGGGCATCGTCGCCGGTTATCCCGTGGTCGACTTCCGGGTGACCCTGGTCGACGGCAAGGCGCACAGCGTCGACTCCTCCGACGCGGCGTTCCAGACCGCCGGCAGCATGGCTCTGAAGGACGCCGCCGAGAAGGCGCAGATCACGCTGCTGGAGCCGGTCGACGAGGTGGTCGTCACGGTGCCGGACACGGCCGTCGGCGCGGTGATGAGCGACCTGTCCGGCCGCCGGGGCCGGGTGCTCGGCTCCGCATCCGACCCGGGCGGCGCCGACCGTACCCAGGTCCGCGCCGAGGTGCCCGCCGTCGAACTGCTGCGCTACCTGGTCGACCTGCGCTCGATGACCGCCGGCGCGGGCACCTTCACCCGCGAGTTCGCCCGCTACGAGCCCATGCCCAGCCACCTCGCCGACCAGGCCCGCAAAGACCACACCCCAACCCGCTGACCGGGCCTACGCCGGCACCCCACCACGGCACCGCATTTCGCGCCAGCCCGCGCCGCCGCCCACCCAACCGCATAGACGTTGGCCTATCTGGATGACTTTTCGATGATCGAACTCATCCAGATAGGCCAACGTCTATGGCAAGCGGGTCAGGTGGCGGCGGGGTGGCCGGCGGCGAGGAGTTCGGAGACGGTCACGAGTTCGTAGCCGCGGGTGCGGAGCTCGGTGACGATGCCCTTGAGGTTGGCGATGCAGACCAGGCGGTCGTCGGGGCCGGTGTCGTGGGCCAGCACGATCGCGCCGGGGCGGGCCTGCTCGGCGGTGTCGGCCACGATGCCCTCGGGGTGGTCCACGAACAGGTTCTCGCGCATCCGCTGCGACCACATGACCACGTCGTAGCCGAACTCCTCGGCGACGGTCAGCGTGGTGCCCGCGAGGTGGCCCCACGGCGGGCGCAGCAGCGTCGGCGCGCGGCCGACGTGTTCGCCGATCGCGTCGTGGCAGCGGCGCAGCTGGTCGCGTACGGCCTTCTCGTCGCGCTGGGCCAGGTCCTTGTGCGCCCACGTGTGGTTGCCGACCTCGTGGCGGGCGTAGCGGCCCTTGACCAGGGTGGCGTTGCGCACCAGCCGCTCGCCGACGACGAAGAACGTGGCCTTGGCGCCGAGTTCGTCCAGGGCGTCGAGCACGCGCGGCGTCCACTCCGGCTCGGGCCCGTCGTCGAAGGTCAGCGCGATCTGCCGCCGGTCGGTGGTGACATGCCACAGCACGCGTACCGCGCCTTTGTGCCAGCCCAGCTCGTTGCCCGCGGGGGCGTATCCGCCGTCGATCGGCAGCCGGTCCGGGCCGAACAGTGCGCGCACCTTCGGCACGGCTACGGCGGCGGCCGCACCGACCCCGCCCGCGGCCAGCATGCGCACCATGTCGCGCCGAGAAACCATGATGGACCCCCGTCCCCCGCCTCCACCGCGCCGAGGGGCCGGGCGGTGGCAGACGGGCCGTCTACGCCGATGGTGACGTGCGAGGGCCCCTTCCTGGTTCCCTTTGCGCGATCACGTCACAATGCGTGACGGTGGACGGGCCCGCGCGCTTCGTGCGCACGGGCCCGCACGGGTCACCAGACCAGGCAGAACGGGTGGCCGACCGGGTCGGCGTACACCCGCCAGTTGTCGCCGCCACCGGCCAGCCGGGTCCCGCCGAGGGCGAGCACCTGCGCCTCGGCCGCGTCGACGTCGGCGACCTCGACGTCGAGGTGGTACTGCTGCGGGTGGGCCGGGTCAGGCCACTGCGGGGCCCGGTAGTCGGCGATCTCCTGGAAGATCACCGGCAGGCGGCCCTCGGTGGAGATCATCGCGCCGCCCTCCCCCTCCCAGGTGACCGGCAGCCCGAGCAGTTCGCTGTAGAAGCGGGCGAGCGGCCCGGCCGACGCGCAGTCGATCGCGACGTCGGCGAAGGTGGTGCTGTCGACCTCACCCAGGCAGAGGCAGAACGGGTGACCGGCCGGGTCGGCCAGCACGGCGTAGTTCTCGTCGCCACGCGGCAGGCGGGTCGCGCCGAGCTTGACGGCGTGCTCGATCGCCGCGGCCAGGTCGGGCACGCGCAGGTCCAGATGCATCTGCTGCGGGTATGCCGGGTCGGGCCAGCGCGGCGGCACGAGGTCGGGCGCGGACTGGAAGCCGAGACGGGTGCCGTCGGCGGCCTTGAGCGTGATCCATTCGTCGTCGGCGTAGTGCTCGTGCAGCCCGGCCAGCTCGGTGTAGAAGGCGGCCAGGCTCTTGATGTCGGGTGCGTCGAGCACGACGGTACGCAGGGTGCCAATCATGGCAACCATCCTTCCGCAGGGGTCTGACAGCACCGGGATACCCGCGCCGGCGCGCCGCCACGCGGCATCAGGACGGCCAGGCCTCGCGGAGCAGGTCGCGGGTGTCGGTGAGCAGCTGCGGGAGGGCCTTGGTACGGGCGACCACGGGCAGGAAGTTGTTGTCTCCGCCCCACCGGGGCACGACGTGCTGGTGCAGGTGCGCGGCGATGCCCGCGCCCGCCGCGTGGCCCTGGTTGAGGCCGATGTTGAACCCGTGCGCGTTGGAGACCTGGCGGACCACCCGCATCGCCGTCTTGGTGAACGCGGCCAGCTCGGCGGTCTCGGCGGCGTCGAGCTCCGGGTAGTCGTCGATGTGCCGGTAGGGGCAGATCAGCAGGTGCCCCGGGTTGTACGGGAACCGGTTGAGCACCGCGTACACGGACTCACCGCGCGCGACGACGAGCCCGTCGGGGTCGGTGACCGGCGCGACACAGAACGGGCACTCGGTGGACTGGGGACCGCTGACGTACGCCATGCGCCAGGGTGTCCAGAGCCGTTCGAGGCCGTCCGGGTCGGGCGTGCTCATGCCCGCGCCCCCACGGTCCGGGCCGGGTCCGTGGCGAGCACGGACCCGGTTCCGTTCGTACGCACGCTCACGCCGCCTCGGCGGCGGACGGGCCGGTGTTGACGCGCGAGCGCACGATCTCGGTCACGTGGGCGACGGCCTCGTCGAGGCTGACGCCGTTGCGCTGCGAGCCGTCGCGGTAGCGGAAGGACACCGTGCCGTCGGCCAGGTCCTGGTCACCGACGATCGCCATGAACGGGATCTTCTGCTGCTGCGCGGTACGGATCTTCTTCTGCATGCGCTCGTCGGAGCTGTCGACCTCGGCCCGGATGCCCGCCTTGCGCAGCTTGGCCACGAAGTCGTACAGGTAGGCCGTGTGGCCCGCCTCGTCGTCGGAGCGGATCGGGATGCCGACCACCTGGATCGGGGCCAGCCACGCCGGGAACGCGCCCGCGTAGTGCTCGGTGAGCACGCCGATGAACCGCTCGATCGAGCCGAACTTGGCGCAGTGGATCATGACGGGCTGCTGCCGGGTGCCGTCGGCCGCCTGGTACTCCAGCTCGAAGCCCTTGGGCTGGTTGAAGTCGTACTGGATGGTCGACATCTGCCAGGTGCGGCCGATGGCGTCCTTGGCCTGCACGGAGATCTTCGGGCCGTAGAAGGCCGCGCCGCCCGGGTCCGGCACCAGGGTCAGCCCGGTCTCCAGGGCGCACTGCTCCAGCACCGCGGTCGCGGTCACCCAGTCCTGCTCCGAGCCGACGAACTTCTCCGGCTTGCTGTCGTCGCGCGTCGACAGCTCCAGGTAGAAGTCGGTGATGCCGAAGTCGGAGAGCAGGCCGAGCACGAAGTCGAGCAGGTGCTTGATCTCCGACGCCGCCTGCTCCTTGGTGACGTAGGAGTGCGAGTCGTCCTGGGTGAAGCCGCGCACCCGGGTCAGGCCGTGGATCACGCCCGACTTCTCGAACCGGTACACCGAGCCGAACTCGAACAACCGGATCGGCAGCTCGCGGTACGAACGCCCGCGCGCCTTGTAGATCAGGTTGTGCATCGGGCAGTTCATGGCCTTGAGGTAGTAGTCGCTGCCCTCCATGTCCATCGGCGGGAACATGGTGTCCTTGTAGTAGGGCAGGTGGCCCGAGGTGTGGAAGAGGCCTTCCTTGGTGATGTGCGGCGTGCCGACGTACTGGAAGCCCTCCTCGATGTGGCGGGCGCGGACGTAGTCCTCCATCTCGCGCTTGATCACACCGCCCTTGGGGTGGAAGACCGCCAGGCCCGAGCCGATCTCGTCGGGGAAGCTGAACAGGTCGAGGTCGCTGCCCAGCTTGCGGTGGTCGCGGCGGGCCGCCTCCTCCAGCAGCTTCAGGTAGTCCTTGAGCTGGTCGCGGGTCGGCCACGCGGTGCCGTACACCCGCTGGAGCTGGGGGTTCTTCTCCGAGCCGCGCCAGTATGCCGCCGCGGAGCGCATCAGCTTGAACGCGCCGATCAGGCGGGTCGACGGCAGGTGCGGGCCGCGGCACAGGTCGCCCCAGCAGCGCTCGCCCGTCTTGGCGTCGAGGTTGTCGTAGATCGTCAGCTCGCCGCCGCCGACCTCCATGACGTCGTCGCCCGCGTCGCCCTTGATGTCGACCAGTTCGAGCTTGAACGGCTCATCCTTCAGCTCGGCCTTGGCCTCGTCCAGGGTCTCGAAGCGGCGGCGCTGGAAGCGCTGACCCGACTTGACGATCTCCTGCATCCGCTTCTCGATCTTGTCCAGGTCGTCCGGGTGGAACGGCTTGGGCACCGAGAAGTCGTAGTAGAAGCCGTTGTCGATCGGCGGGCCGATGCCGAGCTTGGCCTCGGGGAAGATGTCCTGGACCGCCTGGGCGAGCACGTGCGCCGTGGAGTGGCGCAGCACGTCGAGGCCGTCCTTGCTGTCGATGCTGACCGGCTCGACCGCGGTGTCGACGGCGGGCGACCAGTCCAGGTCGCGCAGGCGGCCCTCGGGGTCGCGGACCACCACGATCGCCTTGGGGCCGTGCACCGGCAGGCCTGCCTCGGCGATCGCCTCCGCGCCCGTCGTCCCGGCCCGGACGACGACGGGGTCGGCCTGCGGCGGGCTGATCGAAACGCTCACGGTGATCTCCTCAAGGCTCCTGCAGCGGTTTGTCCGGCTCCGGCCATGCTATCGGGCGTGCCGATCATGCCGGTTACCGGTTCCGTCCGCCTGCGGTTCATCCGCAAGCTCCTTTCACGGAGGCTTCGACGGCGTTAGATTGACGCCATGGCGAGCGTTGACCTGGCTAGAACCCTCGATCGTCGGTATCAGACCTACTTCGCGCAACGCGCGGCGGTGCCGTTCGCGGTCCGCAACGGCGACGGCGCGCCGCCCCGCGTCCTGGGCGTCGGCGACCCGGCCTTCACCATCGTGATCAGCGACCCGCGCGGCGCGAAGGCCCTGGCCGGGCTCGACCAGTTCCAGATCGGCGTGTCCTATCTGCGGGGCTGGCTCGACATCGAGGGCGACCTGATGGCCGCGCTGAAGGTGCGCGGCATGTTCCACGACCGGCATCCGATCGCGTGGCTGGCCCGGTTCGCCCCGGCGCTGCGGATGGGCGGGGCCGAGCACGACCGCCGGGCGATCTCGTCGCACTACGACAACGAGTCCGAGTTCTTCCTGACCTTCATGGACTCCCGGCACCGCTGCTACACCCAGGGCGTGTTCGCCCGCGACGACGAGCCGCTGGAAGACGCGATGACCCGCAAGATGGAGCTGGCGCTCGACGCGCTCAAGGTCTCCCCCGGCGACCACATCCTGGAGGTCGGCGGCGGCTGGGGCGCGTTCGCCGAGTTCGCCGCGCGGCGCGGGGTGCACGTGACCACGCTGACGCTGGCGGAGGAGTCCGAGCGCTACCTGTCCGACCTGTTCGCCCGCGAGCAGCTGCCCGCCACCGTGGTGCGTCGCCACCTGCTGCGTTACGAGGCGCCGCGCCGATACGACGCGATCGTCAACATGGGCGTCACCGAGCACCTGCCCAACTACGCCGCCACCCTGCGCAAGTACGCCGAACTGGTCAAACCGGGCGGCCATGTCTACCTGGACGCGCTGGCGATGCGGGCCAAGCACCGCGTGTCGACGTTCATGAGCCGCTACATCTATCCGGGCAAGTCCTCGCCGCTGGTGCTGCACGCCTACCTGCGCCAGGTCGCGCGCTCGCCGTTCGAGCTGATCAGCGTCGACGACGACCGGCACAACTACCACCTGACCTGCGCGGAGTGGGCGCGGCGGCTCGACGCGGCCCGCGAGGACGTGGTCCGGCGCTGGGGCGACCCGCTCTACCGCCGGTTCCGGCTGTTCCTGTGGGGTTCGGCGGCCAGCTTCGACACCGGCCTGGTGCAGGCGTACCGCTGGGTGCTGCGGCGACCCTGACCGGTTCGGCCCGGTCAGGCCCGCTCTGCGCGGTACCGTCTGGAGGTGTCACCAGACCTCACGCTCGGGGTCCTGTCGCCGTTCCTCGGGGGCTGGTACTACGGCGGCGTGCTGGCGGGGATCGCGCGCGCCGCGGCGGAGGCGGGCGCGGGGACCATCGCGATCCAGACCCTCGACGCGGGCACCGAGCACATCGAGGTCACCGAGCCGCCCGAGCTGACGTACCCGGTCGCGTGGCAGCACGTGTCCGGGTTCGTGGTGGTGCTGCAGGCGGTGACCCACCGGTACCTGCACCTGTTCGCCGAGACCGGGCGGCCGTTCGTGTCCGTCAGCCACGAACTGCACGACCTGGACTACCCGGTGGTCATGCCGGACAACCGGACCGGCGTCACCGAGGCCGTGGACCACCTGGTCGCGCACGGGCACCGCCGGATCGCCTTCGCCGGGCGGCTGGAGACCGACGACATCAGGCAGCGGTACGAGGCGTACCGCGACGCGCTCGCCGTGCACGGCATCGAGCCCGACCCGGGGCTGCTGTTCGCCGCACCGACCAACCAGGTCGACGGCGGCGAGCACGCCGCGGCGCGCATGCTCGCCGCCGGAATGCCCTCGACCGCGGTCATCGCCGGGACGGACGACAACGCCACCGGCATCATGCACACGCTGGCCGCCGCCGGATTGCGGCTGCCCGCGGACCAGGCCGTGATCGGCTTCGACGACCTGCGCTCCAGCGCGTACCTGATCCCCCGGCTGACCACGGTGCGCCAGCCCACCGAGATGGTCGGCCGGGCTGCCGTGACGGCGCTGCTCGACCTCATCGGCGGCGCCGCCGCACCGCCACCGCCGCGCATCCTCGTGCCCACCTCGCTCATCGTGCGCGAGTCCTGCGGGTGCAGCGGCGACGTGGCCTTGCACGCCGACACCGACCCGCCCGCGCCGCACCGCCATCTGGCCGACCTCATCGCCACCACCGTCTCGCCGGTGCACGGCGCGCTGTCGGCGGCCGACGCCGCCGACCTCGTGCACGCCGCTCAGACGGTGGCCCGCGCCGTGCAGGACGATGCCGCCGACGGGGCGCGGCCCGGCTGCCGGGAGGTCCGGCTGGCCCTGGAACTGCTGCTGCGGCTGTCCGGCGGGCGGCCCGAGGCGCTGTACGAGATCGCGCAGTTGATCCGCGACTACGGCCAGCCGGCCAACGGGGTGCTGCTGATCCTCATGGAGATGCGCGGCCGGACCCTGTTCCGGGACAGCTCCCTGCTGCGCGAGACGCTGAGCGCGCAGTACGAGGTCGGCATGGAACTGCTGCGCGGGCACCGGGAACCGGCCCGGCTGGAGTGGATGCGCCGCACCTGGGTCCGGGGCGGCTGCGTGGGGCTCTGGGCCGGCGGCCTGCCCCCGTCGCTGGCCGACGCCACCCTGGAGATCAGCGGCCGGTTCCTGCCCGGCGAGGCGCCGGAGGCAGAGCCGTCCGTACCGGTCAGCGCGTTCCCGCCGCCGTGGATCCGGGAGCTGGCCGACCCGGCCGCCGACCTCATCGTCTTCGTCGTGCCGGTCAAGGGCGGGGCCAGCGACTGGGGTTTCCTCGCCGTGGTGGACACGGTCTCCACCGGCGGCTCGACCGGCCGGGAGCCGTTCAACCAGTGGGCCGCCCTGCTGGCGGTGGCGCTGGACCGGCAGGCGCTGCTCAAGGAGTCGCTGCGGCAGAAGGAGCAGCTGCGCATCGCGGCCCTGTACGACGAGCTCACCGGCCTGCCCAACCGGTCGCTGTTCCTCGACCGGCTGCGCCAGGCGATCCGGCAGTCGCGGCGGCGCGGCGGGCGGCCGTTCGGGGTGCTGTTCCTCGACCTCGACGGGTTCAAGGTGGTCAACGACAGCCTCGGCCACTCCGCCGGGGACCGGCTGCTCAAGCAGGTCGCCAAGCGCATCAAGTCGACGCTGCGCGAGTCCGACACCGTCGCCCGCTTCGGCGGTGACGAGTTCCTGGTGCTGCTCGACGACATCACCGCCCCGCACACCCCCGCCCAGGTCGCCGAGCGCCTGCACGGGGTGCTCGCGCAGCCGTTCCAGCTGCACGGACAGGACGTGGTGGTCACCGCCAGCATCGGCATCACGATGAGCAGCCGGCGCTACAGCAACGCCGAGGACCTGCTCCGCGACGCCGACATCGCGATGTACTCGGCCAAGTCCCGGCACAAGGGCCGCCACGCCGTGTTCGACGTGGCGATGCACGCCAAAGCGGTGACCCGGCTGCAGATCGAGACCGAACTGCGCCAGGCGCTCGACAGCGGCGAGTTCGAGGTGCACTACCAGCCGATCGTGGCGCTGCGCTCCGGGCGCACCAAGGGCTTCGAGGCCCTGATCCGCTGGCGGCACCCGCTGCGCGGGCTGCTGTCACCGGGCGCGTTCCTGCCGGTCGCCGAGGAGACCGGCCTGATCATCCCGATCGGCAGCTGGGTCGTCGACGAGTGCTGCCGCCAACTCGCCGCCTGGTACGCCGCCGGAGTCGCCACGCCCGGCCTGTCCGTCGCGGTCAACGTGTCCAACCGGCAGTTCTGGAGCGGCAACGTCATCGACGACATCACCGGCGCGCTCGACCGGCACCGTCCCCCGGCCGGCAGCCTCGCCGTGGAGATCACCGAGGGCGTGGTGATGGAGAACGTCGCCCCCGCCCGCGACATCCTGCACACCCTGCACGACCTCGGCTGCCAGCTGCACATCGACGACTTCGGCACCGGATACTCCTCATTGGAGGCGCTGCACCGGCTGCCGATCGACGCACTGAAGATCGACCGGTCGTTCGTCTGGCAGATCGACACCGACCGGCGCAGCGGCGAGCTGGTGCGGACCATCGTCCTGATGGGACGCAACCTGTCGCTGGACCTGATCGCCGAGGGCATCGAGACCCCCCGGCAGCGCGACTTCCTGATCCGCATGGGCTGCGGGTACGGCCAGGGCTTCCTGTTCTCCCGGCCGGTGCCCGCCGACGTGGCCTGCACGCTGCTCGGCGAGCCCGCCTAGACTTCCGATCATGTGGCTGTTCCTGACCCTGTTCTCGGTCGCCGCGCTGAGCCTCGCCCTGTGGTGGCGCTGGCGGCAGTCGTCGCGCCCCGCCTCCGGTCCTGGCGGCACGCGCCCGGCGGGCAAGCGCCCCACCGGCAAGCGCCCGCCCGGCCGGCCCACCGCCCAGAAGAAGACCCCCGCGCCCGCGGGCGGGCCGCAGCCCGGCGAGATCTGGTGGGCCGACGTGCCGTTCGAGGACGGGCCGGGTTCGAAGGTGCGCCCGTGCGTGGTGCTGCGCGCCAAGGGCGGGGCGTACGAGATCCTGAAGATCACCAGTCAGGACCAGAGCCACCGCAGCGACCACATCGAGATCGCCACGAAGTCCTGGGACGCCGACGCTGACCACAACAGCTACCTGGACCTCAGCGACCCGATCACGATCACCCCGGCCGCCTTCTCCAACCGCGCCGGCGCCCTGGACACCCCCACCTGGCGCAAGGTCAAAGCCCTCCACAACGCCTGACCGCCCTGGGCGCTCGCGGGTGACGCGCCGCGACCCCGATTTACATAGACGCTGGCCTATTACGTCGAGTTTGATCTGCTTTTTTTCGATGTAATAGGCCAGCGTCTATGCCGGGAAGGGGCCGGGCGGGAAGGGGCGGGCGAGATGCGCCGGGCGGGTCAGGAGGCGGTGTAGGTGTCGATCTCGGTGAGGAGGGTCGACTTGACCTGGGCCGGGGCGAAGGAGTGGTGCACGGCCTGGCGGGCCAGGTCGGCGACGCCGGTGGTGTCCAGGTCGAGAAGGCGGGCGGCTACCTCGTACTCGTTGTTGAGGGTGGTGCCGAACATGGGCGGGTCGTCGGAGTTGATGCTCACCGGGACGCCCGCGGCCACGATCGCGGCGAGCGGGTGCTCGGCCAGGTCGGCGACCGCGCGGGTACGCAGGTTCGAGGTGGGGCACACCTCCAGCGGGATCGCGTGCTCGGCGAGGTGGGCCAGCAGTTCCGGGTCCTGCGCGGCGAAGATGCCGTGGCCGATGCGTTCCGCGCCGAGGTCGCGGAGCGCGTCCCAGACGGTCTGCGCGCCGGTGGTCTCCCCCGCGTGCGGGACGCTGTGCAGGCCGGCCGCGCGGGCGGCGTCGAAGTACGGCTTGAACTGGGGCCGGGGCACGCCGATCTCGGGTCCGCCGAGGCCGAAGCTGATCAGCCCGTCGGGGCGCTGGTCCAGGGCGATGCGCAGGGTCTGCTCGGCGGCGGGCAGCCCGGCCTCGCCGGGGATGTCGAAGCACCACCGCAGGACCAGGCCGAGTTCCTTCTCCGCCGCGATACGCGCGTCCTCGATGGCCTCGCAGAAGGCCTCGGCCGGGATGCCCCGGTTGACGCTGGAGTACGGCGTGACGGTCAGCTCGGCGTAGCGCACCTGCTGGGCGGCGAGGTCACGGGCGACGCCGTAGGTCAGGGTGCGTACGTCCTCGGCGTCGCGGATGAGGTCGACGACGCTGAGGTAGACCTCGACGAAGTGCGCGAAGTCGGTGAAGGTGAAGTATTCGGCGAGCAGCGCGGGGTCGGCCGGGACCGGGCTGCGGCCCTCGTGCCGGGCGGCCAGCTCGGCCACGATGCGAGGGGAGGCCGAACCGACGTGGTGCACGTGCAGTTCGGCCTTCGGCAGTCCCGCCACGAAGCTCGCAAGATCGTCCTTAGCCATGCGGGCACTTTACCTTCCGGCCCCGGTCACGAGGCCGCTGCGGTGCGGTGGCCCACGGCGAACACGCGGCGGAACGGGAAGTCGACCACGTCCCCGTCGGCGGGGTAGGCCTGGCGCAGTACGGGTTCCAGGTCCGCGCAGTACGCCTCCCACGCGCCGGTCTCCCCGGCCAGCGCGGCGCGGACCGGCCGCAGCGCGGTGGCGGTGATCCAGGTGAGCACCGGGTGCGGGCCGTCGGTGACGGGCAGCTGGTGCACGTACGTGGTCTCCCAGGTGTCGGCGGCGCAGCCGGCTTCGCGCAGCAGGCGGGCGTACTGCTGCGGTCCGGGCACCGATCGCGGCTGCGCGCCGATCCCGCCGAGCAGCGGGGCCCAGCGTGATGTGAGACACAGTTCGAGCAGCGCCCGGTGGGCCGGATTGTCGTGGTTGCCGGGGACCTGCAGCGCCAGCCACCCGCCCGGCCGCAGCGCCCGCGCCCACCTGCCGACGAGTTCCTCCTGACCGGGCACCCACTGCAGGACCGCGTTGGTGACGATCACGTCGACCTCCGGCCCCGGCAGGTAGTCGGCCACGTCGCCGACCCGATAGGACACCGGGCCGGTGCCGCCCTGGTCGGCCAGCGCCTTGTCGATCATCTCGGGCGACGAGTCGATGCCGCTGATCCGCGCCCCCGGCCAGCGCGCGGCCAGGGTGGCGGTGAGGTTGCCGGGTCCGCAGCCGAGGTCGACGACCTGGCGGGGCCGCTCGGCCCCGACGCGGGCCACCAGGTCGTGGAACGGTCGGCCGCGGTCGTCGGCGAAGCGCAGGTAGGTCTCGGGGTTCCACATCGCAGGGCCTCCAGCTCACCAAACCGTACGTACGTCTTGGTTTGAAGATAGCCTGGTGCCAGCGCGTCCGCAACCGGGAACAGCATCGAGCCCCGCATACAGGGCATGATGCGGGGCTCGACACGCTCCGCGGGCCCACAGGCCGCACGGAACGACAAACGGGCCGGTGTACACCGGCCCGTCAGGGTCAGACGACGACCGCCGGAGCGCGTGGCTCCGGTGGCGTCACCTTAGGAAGATCAGAGCGGGCGAACCGCGTCGGCCTGGGGGCCCTTGGCGCCCTGGACGATCTCGAACTCGACGCGCTGGTTCTCCTCGAGGCTGCGGAAGCCGCTGGCCTGGATCGCAGAGAAGTGCACGAAGACGTCAGCGCCACCACCGTCGACGGAGATGAAGCCGAAGCCCTTGTCGGCGTTGAACCACTTAACGGTTCCCTGAGCCATTTTCACCATTTCCTTGCACAAACTGAACCGCGCCGCACACCTCGTGCGGGGGCTGGCCACTGAGTAGCGGCAACCGGCGGTCCTCACTTCTCAGGGAGGGCAACGCGAGCAGACCACGTACACAAAAACCAGGGGCCAGTGTAGCCCACAACACCGCGCCTTGGGGAGGGGGATGATCGTCATTACAGGTTCCGGGGTGGTTTCCGAATCGTTACGAACCTTACTGTTGTCAGCGCTGGACAGTTCGAGACCGAAAGCGCTTGCATGGCTTGCGTCACCTTGCGGTAGTCCGGTTCCAGGGGGCTTCGCTCCGACAAGCTCACGAGGAGGAAACTCCATGGCATCCAACAGACAGCGGCGTCTGCTCGCCTTCTCCGGTGCGGTCGTCATGGCTCTCACGGTCGCGGCCTGCGGCGGAGAGTCCGACAACACGGCCAACGACAAGCTCGACACCCCCGAGTGCGCCGCCTACAAGGACTACACGGGCATCGCCGGCGAGACCGTCACCATCTACTCCCCGATCCGCGACGCGGAGGCAGGGCTGCTCGAGCAGGCCTGGAAGCCGTTCGCGGACTGCACCGGCGTGAAGATCGAGTACGAGGGCAGCGGCGAGTTCGAGGCGCAGCTGAAGGTCCGCGTCGAGGGCGGCGACGCCCCCGACCTCGCCTTCATCCCCCAGCCCGGTCTGCTGGAGTTCTTCGCCAAGGGCGGCAAGCTCAAGGCCGCCGGCGACAAGACCAAGACCATGGCCACGCAGAACTTCTCACCCGACTGGCTCAAGTACGGCACCGTCAACGGCACGCTGTACGGCGCACCGCTGGGCGCCAACGTGAAGTCGTTCGTGTGGTACTCGCCCAGCCTGTTCAAGGAGAAGGGCTGGACCGTCCCGACCACGTGGGACGAGATGATCCAGCTCAGCGACAAGATGGTCGCCGCCAAGATCAAGCCTTGGTGCGCGGGCATCGGCTCGCAGGACGCGACCGGCTGGCCGGCCACGGACTGGATCGAGGACGTGCTGCTGCGCGAGCAGGGGCCCGACGTGTACGACCAGTGGGTCACGCACGCCATCCCGTTCAACGACCCGAAGATCGTCGCGGCGACCGACCGGGTGGGCTCGATCCTCAAGAACGAGAACTACGTCAACGGCGGCATCGGCGGCGTGAAGTCCATCGCCACCACCACCTTCCAGGACGGCGGCCTGCCGGTCGTCCAGAAGAAGTGCGGCATGCACCGCCAGGCCTCGTTCTACGCCAACCAGTGGCCGAAGGGCACCAAGGTGGCCCAGGACGGCGACGCGTTCGCCTTCTACCTGCCGCCGATCGACCCGGCCAAGGGCAAGCCGGTGCTGGGCGGCGGCGAGTTCGTCGGCGCGTTCAGCGACAGCGCGGCCGTGCAGTCGGTGCAGACCTACCTGGCCAGCCCCGACTTCGCCAACAGCCGCGCCAAGCTGAACAACTGGATCTCCGCCAACAAGGGCCTGGACGTGGCGAACGTGTCCAACCCGATCGACAAGGTGGCGGTCGGCATCCTGCAGGACAGCGGGGCGGTCTTCCGCTTCGACGGTTCCGACCTGATGCCCGCCGCCGTCGGCGCGAACTCCTTCTGGAAGGGCATGACCAACTGGATCAACGGCACCGACACCAAGGCCACCCTCGACTTCATCGAGGGCACCTGGCCCAAGTGAGCCGGTAGTTGATCTCTCTACGCCGTGTGGGTCCCGATCCGGGGCTCACACGGCGTAGTCTTCCTCCCGACCGGTGCCCGAGGAGATCGTGTTGAACTTCGACTTCACCGCCGAAGCCCCGAAGTTGATGATGCTGCTGTACGGCGTCATCGCCTTCGCCGCCGTGGTGGGCCTGTTGCTGCTGGTGCTGGACGTGCTGCCTGCGCGCAAGGACCGGTGGATCGCGCTGGGGCTGCTCGCGCCGGCCGGTCTGCTGCTGCTGGTGGGCCTGGTCGTGCCGGCGATCCGCACGATGGTGCTGGCGTTCATGAACGCCGACTCCAGCGAGTTCGTGGGGCTGGAGAACTTCCGCTGGATGTTCACCGACAAGAACTCCGGCATGCTGCCCGACTTCAGCACCACCCCCGTGCAGTACGGCGTGCTGCTCAGCACCCTGCTCTGGGTCCTGCTGGTGCCCACCGTGTCCACCGCGGTCGGCCTGGTCTACGCCGTCATGGTGGACCGCTCCCGGTTCGAGTCGTTCGCCAAGTCCCTGGTCTTCATGCCGATGGCGATCTCCTTCGTCGGCGCGGGCATCATCTGGAAGTTCGTCTACGAGTACCGCCAGGAGGGCGCCGACCAGATCGGCCTGCTCAACCAGATCGTCGTCTGGTTCGGCGGCACGCCGCAGCAGTGGCTGCTGGACGGACCGTGGAACACGCTGTTCCTGATCGTGGTGCTGGTGTGGATCCAGGCCGGCTTCGCCATGGTGGTGCTCTCCGCGGCGATCAAGGCGATCCCGGCCGACATCGTCGAGGCGGCCCACATCGACGGCGTGACGCCGTGGCAGATGTTCTGGCGCGTCACCATCCCGAGCATCCGCCCGGCCCTGGTCGTCGTGCTGGTCACCATCTCCATCGGCACCCTGAAGGTCTTCGACATCGTGCGCACCATGACCGGCGGCCAGTTCGGCACCAGCGTGGTGGCCAACGAGATGTACACGTACTCGTTCCGGGCCGACGAGAAGGGCAAGGGCGCCGCGCTGGCGGTGCTGCTGTTCCTCTTCGTCATCCCCATCGTGATCTACCAGGTGCGGCTCATGCGCCGCCGCCGGCTGGAGGGAGCCCGATGAGCACGGGTACGGAGACGATCGTGGCCGCGCCCGATGCCGAGGTGCCGCCGACCGTGGCGGGGCGGGTGCGCAAGAAGCTGACCAGCCGTACGGCCAGCGCGGTGTCGCTGGTGATCGCGCTGCTGTGGACGGTTCCCACGCTCGGTGTGCTGATCTCGTCGATCCGGCCGGAAAACGAGATCAAGTCCAACGGCTGGTGGAATTTCTTCAGCAACCCGCAGTTCACCCTGGACAACTACAACCAGGTGCTGTTCGGGTCCCGGTCCGCCTCCGGCGGGCTGGCCGGCTACTTCGTCAACTCGCTGGTCATCACGATCCCGTCGGTGCTGTTCCCGCTGGCGTTCTGTGCGCTGGCCGCGTACGCTCTGGCGTGGACCCGCTTCCGCGGCCGGGACTGGGTCTACATCGGCATCTTCGCGCTGCAGATCGTTCCGCTGCAGATGGCGCTGATCCCGCTGCTGTCGTTCTTCAACTACGGCGTATCGCTGGGCGGGGTGCAGCTGCTGCCCGCCTGGGACCTCGACGGCCCGGCCAAGTTCATCACGGTCTGGTTCGCCCACACCTGCTTCGCCCTGCCGCTGGGCATCTTCCTGCTGCACAACTTCATGGCGGAGCTGCCCGGCGACCTGGTCGAGGCGGCCCGGGTCGACGGCGCGACCCACGCGAAGATCTTCCGCTCGGTCATCCTGCCGCTGATCGTGCCCGCGCTGGCGTCCTTCGCCATCTTCCAGTTCCTGTGGGTCTGGAACGATCTGCTGGTCGCTCTGATCTTCGCGGGCGGGCCGAAGAACGCCCCGCTCACGGTGCGCCTGGCCGAACTGGCCGGCAACCGCGGCAACGAGTGGCAACGCCTGACGGCGGCCGCCTTCGTCTCGATCATCGTCCCGCTGACCGTCTTCCTCTCCCTTCAGCGCTACTTCGTCCGCGGCCTCCTGGCCGGCAGCGTCAAGGGCTGACCCCGACCGTTGATCGCTGTTTCGTGTCCAGAAGTGTGGTCCGACCGCACCTTTTGACACGAAACAGCGATCATGGCCGGTGCGGGACCGCCGCGAGGTGCGGGACCGCCGAGGGTGCGGGTCGCGGGGTGGCGGAGGGTACGGCAGGATGCCGGATGTGAATACTGTTCGCGTCGCCGTACCCGATGATCTGCCTGGTCTTGCCACGACGCTGGCCGAGGCGTTCGGGGACGATCCGGTGTGGTGCTGGATGGTTCCGGCGCGTGGCCGTCATGAGCGGCTGGAGCGCATCTTCGGGGCCCTGCTGCGGTACGCGATCCCGCGCGGCCACGTGTACACCACCGCGGACCGCCAGGCGGTCACGATGTGGGCGCCGCCGCACGAGTGGAAGCTGCCCACCCCGGCGGTCGTCCGGGCGGCCGGGCCGCTGCTGCGGGCCACCGGCACGCGGCTGCCGAGGCTGCTGGGCCGGATGGGCGAGATCGACCGCCTGCACGAGGGCCAGCCCGCTGAGCACTGGTATCTGGAGTTCATCGGCACGGCCGACGCGGCGCGCGGCACGGGGCTGGGCTCGCTGCTGCTGACCGACGCGCTGGCCCGCTTCGACGCCGCCGGGCTGCCGGTCTACCTGGAGTCCTCCAACGAGCGCAATCTCGGTTTCTACCGCCGCCACGGGTTCACCGTGACCGGTCAGCCACCGATGCGCTCCGGCCCGCCACAGTGGACGCTGTGGCGCGATCCCGCCACGGCCTGACCGGAACCACCCGTCCGGGCGTCGCCGCGTGTCAATGTGGAAACATGCCCGACACATCGACGGCCGGGCCGTGGGAGCGCTTCCGCAGGTAGGGGCCGATGCGGTTGGCAGCCAAGGATTTCCTGGTGGTTGCCTACAGATTCTGGGGCGATGAAGGGTCTTCCCCTCTGGCGAAGTTGTCGCTATCGTTCCAACAAACGTCCATGGGAACGCTTCCACGGATGTTCATCAATGTAAGAATTCGTCCCGTCGATGGCCCGCCCGGACGCCATCGCCGGCCGCTCCCAGAGGCGGTCGGTCGCCGATCTCCCTACGACCGGCGACCGACCTCCCTCCGGGTGCCGGAGAGGAGGTGAAGCTCGCGACTACGTCGCGTGCCAACGGCTCCCGCGCGTCACGCTGCCTCGTGACCCTGCCGCTCGGCAGACACAGGGCGTGAGCACCCGATGGGGGCGGGGACTGCCCTTCCCCGTCCCCATACCCATCGGCATTCTCCGCCTCAGCGCCCAGCAGCACCAGACTTGCGCCACATGTGCGAAAGTCTTTACACCACATCTCCACCCGTCACAGGGATGAGGACAACTGTACCTGATCATGGGAGCGTTCCCATCCATGATCAGTCCTTATCCCAGTATTTGAGGAGCACCGCATGCCAGGTCATCCGTCGCCCACCTCGATGGGGCTGCAGTTCCCCGAGGGCTTCATCTGGGGCGCCGCGACGTCGGCCTACCAGATCGAGGGTGCCGCCGCCATCGACGGCCGCGGACCGTCGGTATGGGACACGTTCGCCAAGACGCCGGGGCGCGTGCGCAACGGCGAGCACGGCGACGTCGCCGCCGACCACTACCACCGCTGGTCCACCGACCTCGATCTGATCAAGGAGCTGGGCCTGCGGTCCTACCGCTTCTCCATCGCCTGGCCGCGCGTCGTGCCCGGCGGCAGCGGCCCCGTCAACCGCAAGGGCCTGGACTTCTACCGCCGCCTGGTGGACGGGCTGCGCGAGCGGGGCGTCACCCCGATGGTGACCCTGTACCACTGGGACACCCCGCAGGAGCTGCAGGACGCCGGCGGCTGGGAGAACCGCGACACCGCCTACCGCTTCGCCGAGTACGCCGCCGTGCTCGCCGAGGCGCTCGGTGACGCCGTGCCCAACTGGCTCACCCTCAACGAGCCGAAGACCATCGTGCAGAACGGCTACCTGTACGGGTCGCACGCCCCCGGCAAGCAGGACCAGGCCGCCGCGTACGTGGTGGCGCACCACCAGCTGCTCGCGCACGGGCTGGCGGTGCAGGCGATGCGCCCGCACCTGGGCCCGCAGACCCGGATCGGCCCGGCGCTGAACCTGCACCCCTGCTATCCCGCCGACGACACCCCCGAGGCCCAGCAGGCCACCGTGCTGTTCGACGGCTACGAGAACCGCCTCTACCTCGACCCGATCCTGAAGGGCCACTACCCGCAGGACGTGCTGGCCGACGTGGCGCGCTTCTCGCCGATGAGCGAGCACATCCGCGACGGCGACCTGGAGGTCATCTCGTCGCCGGTGGAGCTGCTGGCCGTGCAGTACTACTGCCCGATCTACGTCACCGGCGCCGGGGAGACGGTGCGCAAGCACCCCACCAGCGAGGCGTTCTGGCAGCAGATCTACCCCGAGGGCATGTACGACATCCTGACCCGCATCAAGAAGGACTACGGCGACATCGCGCTGACCATCACCGAGAACGGGCTCCCCTGCCCCGACGTGATGGGCGCCGACGGCACCGTGCAGGACACCGGCCGCATCGCCTTCCTGCGCGACCACTTCGCCGCCACGCACCGGGCCATCACCGACGGGGTGAACCTGGAGAGCTACCACGTGTGGTCGCTGATGGACAACTTCGAGTGGCAGGAAGGCTACGACGAGCGGTGGGGCCTGATCTACGTCGACTACGCCTCCCAGCAGCGCACTCCCAAGGCCAGTGCGCGCTGGTACAGCGGGGTGATCGACGCCAACGGCCTGTGATGCCTCCCCGGCGGTGGGCGACCCTCGCGTCCACGCCGCCGGGTGACCGGGCCGGGTGACCTTGACGGTCGCCCGGCCCCTAGCATGTGGCGGCTGCTCAGGCCGCCAGTGCTCGCGCCAGCGCCGCGACGTCGTCGTGCAGCCGTTCGCCGACCTCGTAGGCGAGCGTGCCCTCGCCGACCCGCTGGTCGATCTTCAGGTGCACGGCCTGCGTCTGCTCGGCCAGGCCCGCGCCGGTGGGCCTGGCCCGGACCAGGTTGTTCACCGTGTTGCGCAGATCGGTCGCCACGTCGACGCGGACCTTGCCGTCGCGCGCCGCGTCGTCGACCGTACGCAGCGCGGCGTCCTGCGCCTGCTTGACGGTGAGCACGGGGACGGGTGACGGGCCGGTGGACGGCCCGGCCGGGGCGGACGGGCCCGGCGTGGGCCGGGAACCCCCGGCGCTCGGCGAGGCGGCGGCGCTCGTGGGGGCCGCACCGGACGGCGTCGCCGACCCCGGCTGCGTGCCGAAGCCGGGCGTGCTCGCGGGCGGCGTGCCGGCGCCCTGTCCCGGCGGGGACTCGCGAGTGGACAGCGACCACGCCAGCGTGCCGAGCACGGCGACCCCGGCCAGCGCGCCCGCCGCCGTCAGCAGCCGCCGGGGCGAGCGGGCGGGCACCGCGCGCAGCACGCGGGCGACCTCGGCCGCCGTGGGGCGGGTCGCCGGTTCGCGGCGCAGCGACGAGGTCACCACGGCGGCCACCGTACGGGGCAGGCCGGGCACGTCCGGCGGCACCACGGGGCCGTGGTCGGCGGCGACGTCGTCCCAGCCGCGCACCCGGAACGGCGGGCGGCCGGTGAGCATCTCGTAGAGCACCACCCCGAGGGCGTACACGTCGGTGGCGGGCTCGGCGGGCATGCCGTCGAGGCGTTCGGGGGCGACGTAGGCCGGGGTGCCGAAGCTGGCGCCGGTGCTGTCGTCGTCGGGTTCGCCGACGCGGGCCGCGATGCCGAAGTCGAGGACGGTGACCTGCTCGCCGTGCACCATCACGTTGTCGGGGGTGATGTCGCGGTGCACCACGCCCCGGCGGTGCGCGACCTCCAGCACGGCGGCGATGCGCAGGCCGACGCGCACCGCCTCCCGCCACGGCAGCGCTCCGAGCGCGATCCGGTCGGCCAGCGGCTCACCGGCGACCAGCTGGAGCACGATGACCGCGATCTCCTGGCCGTCCGGGGTGCTGGTGCGTACGAAGTCGTGCACTCCGGCCACGTCCGGGTGGTTGAGGCGGGCCACCGCCCATGCCTCGCGCCGGGCCAGCTCGCGCAGCCGTTCGTCACCGGACAGGCGCGGGTCGAGCACCTTGAGCGCCACCAGGCGGTCCAGCGTCTCGTCGCGGGCCCGCCAGATGACCGCCATGCCGCCGACGCCGATCCTGTCGATCAGTCGGTACCGCTCGACCATCAGGTCGCCGGCGCGCAGCGGATAGGCGTACTCGGTCATGGACGGCACGTTGCTGCATGATCCGCTGTGGTGTCAACGGTTGCCCGGACACGATTGCGGATCTCTTGACCGATCCGGTTCCCACCTGCCCCGCGACCCCGCGGCACCGGTCACCGTACGGCGACCGTACGTCCCTCCTGTTGGGACAGTTGCGCCGCCTCCAGCACCGCGACCACCTCGCGGGCGAACCGCACGTCGCACGGATGCGCGGGCGTGCCCGTCCGCCGGGCCTCGGCGAGCAGCTCGTCGATCGCCCGGCCGAACGCGGCGACGGGGTCGCCGGAGCCGCCGGGCAGGTCCAGCACCCCGGCCTCGCCGTGCAACTGGTACTCGAACAGCGGTGCCGCCGGCGGGGCGTCCAGCGTCAGCATGAGCACGCTGACCGCGCCGCTGTCGTGGCGGGCCAGCACGTGGCTGGTGGCGTGCGCGCCCGCCAGCGCGGTCACCTCGGTGACCGGGCCGAGCACGGGCAGCAGCCGCGACAGCGCGTGCGGGCCGAGGTCCCAGAGCCCGCCGTGCACCTTGCGCCAGGCCGAGCCGCTGTACGGGCCGCCCGCGGCGAAGATGGAGGCGTACATCGTGACGCGGGCCGAGCTCCAGCCGCCCCCTGCGGCGGCCTGCTCCAGGGACGCGGTCACCTCGGGGTCGAAACGCCCGGTGAAGAAGACGACGCTGGCCACGCCGCTATCGGTGACGGCGTCGACGACGCGGTCGGCGTCGGCGGTGGTCAGCGCGAGGGGCTTGTCCAGCAGCAGGTGGCGGCCCGCGCGGGCGGCGCGCTCGGCGATCGGGGCCTGCACGTCGGGCGGCAGCGCGACCGCGACGGCGTCGACGTCGGCGATCAGCGCGTCGAGGTCGCCGTAGGGCCGGGTGCCCAGGCGGTCGGCGAGCGCGGCGGCCTTGGCGGGGTCGCGTCCCCATACGCCCACCAGTTCGGCGTCGGGGTGGGACACCAGTGCCGCGCCCTGGGTGTGCTCCGCCCAGTAGCCGGTGCCGAACAATCCGAATCGCATGATGATCAGCCTAGTCGCCCGCCGGGGCTCAGGCCTTGGCGACCTCGTCGAGGTAGCGCCGCTGCAGCGCCGTGGGCAGGCTGGCGTCGCGGAAGCCGCCGAACGCCCAGGCCTCGTACTGGTCGGGCAGCATCGCCTTGACGCGGTCGGGGTAGCCGAGCCCCGCCTCGGCGATGCGCACCTGTGGCGGGTCGGTCAGCTCGACGACGACGGGGCCGGAGATGCGGGCCGCGAAGTCCCACGGCTGGCCGGGTTCGCCAGCGGCGCAGAAGAAGTACGCGTACACCACGCGCACGTCCTGCACGCGCCGGGCGTCGGCGGGCTCGGTGCCCATGGTCTCGGCGGTGCACAGCACGGTGTCCTCGGCGGCGACGTCGTGGCCGTGCTGGTGGTGCTCGGCCGGGGACGACTCGGTCAGGATCACCGCGACGCGCTCGGCCAGCACGTCCTTGAGATCGGTGGGCCCCGCCACCGCGAACAGCCCGGCGACCAGCCCCAGCGCCAGCAGCTCGGGCAGCAGCCACCAGGCGTTGCGGCGCACCGCGGTCATCGACACGGGCACATGCTCGCACCCGCGTTGGCACGGCGCAACCATTGCCGCCGCCGTTGATCACATGGTGGAATATCGATGCCGTGGTGCTGCGAGGGCAGACGTGGAGCGCGCCGCGGCCTGTGCGTGAGCCGCGCCGACGCGACGGATCGTCCCTGACCCCTGTCCCCGGCCCGATGGCCGCGGCAGGGGTGATCCCGCATCCACGGCACGACCGCCCCGTCCACTCCGTGTCCCGCGAAGCGCCGTGACGGCGTACCGCCGGATCCTCCTCCGGAGCGGCCTCGCGTGTCCGTGCCGGAAAGGACAGCACATGAACAAGCTGAAGGCCGCCGCTCTGGCGGCGGCCGCCACGCTCGCCGCCGGTCTCGCCCTCACGATGATCAACCCGGGCACCGCGGCGGCGCACGGCGCGCTGCTCACCCCGGGCAGCCGCACCTACCTGTGCTATCTGGACGGCAAGTCCAGCACCGGTGAGGTCAAGCCGACCAACGGCGCCTGCCAGAACGCGGCCGCCGTCGGCGGCACCCAGCCGTTCTACGACTGGTTCGGCGTGCTGCGCTCCGACGGGCAGGGCCGCACCCGCGGCTTCATCCCCGACGGCGCGCTGTGCAGCGGCGGGTTCACCAAGTTCGCGGGCTTCGACGCGCCGCGCAGCGACTGGCCGCTGACCCACCTCACCACCGGTGCCGCGCACAGCTGGCGCTACAGCAACTGGGCCGCCCACCCGGGCTGGTTCTACCTGTACGTCACCAAGGACGGCTACAACCCCAACCAGGCGCTCACCTGGGCGGACATGGAGGAGCAGCCGTTCCTGAGCATCGACCACCCGCCGATGTCGGGCCCGGCCCCGGACGGCTACTACTACTGGAACGGCAACCTGCCCTCGGGCAAGTCCGGCCGACACGTCATCTACTCCGTCTGGAAGCGCTCGGACAGCCAGGAGACCTTCTACGGCTGCTCGGACGTCATCTTCGACGGCGGCAACGGCCAGGTGACGGGCATCAACAACCCGCCGACCACGCCGTCGCCGATCCCGTCCGCGTCGGCCTCGCCGTCGCGTCCGCCGTCGCCGTCGCCGAGTGCGGCCTCACCGCGGCCGAGCAGCCCGGCGCCGTCGACGCCCGGTCCCGCGACGCCGTCGGTCCCGTCGGGCGCGTGCTCGGCGACGTACACGCCGGTCGGCACCGGCTGGAACAACGGGTTCCAGGGGGAGGTCAAGGTGACCGCGGGCGGGTCCGCGATCACGGCCTGGACGGTGAAGGCCACCTGGGCCAACGGCCAGTCCGTCAACCAGAGCTGGAGCAGCACGTACACCAACGCCACCGGGTCGACCACGTTCAAGAACGTGGCCTGGAACGGCAGCCTGGGTGCGGGCGCCAGCACCACGTTCGGATTCCTGGGCAACCACAGCGGGACCAACAACCCGCCGACGCTGACCTGTACGAGTCCGTGAACCGTCGCTGAGAGGGTGGCGTCGCCGGAAACCGGGGACGCCACCCGCGCCGACATGCTCCTCAGTGGACGGCGCTGTGCAGATCGAGGCGGCGCAGCACGTCGTCGACGGCTTCGGGCTCGCGCTCGCGGTGGTCCAGCACAGCGGCCCGCGCCGCCGCCAGCAGCTGCGCCCGCACGTCCCCGAGGCGCTGCCGGGCCTGTATCCACTCGTCGTCCTCGGCCTCGGTGTCGACCAGGATGGCGCGCTGCCACTCCCCCAGCCGCCGGGCCGTCTCCGCGCTCACCGTGCCGTCGGTCCGCAGCTCGTCGAGCCGGCGCAGCCCGGCCTCCTGGGCCAGTGCGATGACCTCCTGTTCGGCCTCGCGGCGGCGCTTGGCCCCGGTGCGCAACCCGAGCCGGTTCACCAGCCACGGCAGCGTCACGCCGGGTAGCAGCAGGGTGACCACCGCGACCACCGCCGCCACGAACACGATCTGCGAACGGCCCGGGAACTCCCGCGGCAGCGCCAGCGCGGTGGCGATGGTGACCACCCCGCGCATCCCGGCCCACGCCACGATCAGGGTCTCGCCCCAGCCCACCGGCACGTCCGCCGGATCACGCGCGCGCATCCGCTTGGTCAGCCCGCCGACGCCGAACATCCATGCGAAGCGCACCGCCACCAGGGTGACACAAATCAAGATCGCGAATCGGGCGTACGGCCACACGCCCGCGTCGAGGTCGGCGAGCGCCTCGATGAACTCCAGCCCGATCAGCCCGAACGTGAACCCGGTGACCAGTTCCTCCACCACGTCCCAGAAGTTGCGCCCGGACAGCCGCCCGGCGACGTCGTCGGGGTCGGCGCGGGTCGCGCCCAGCCAGAACCCGGCCGCGAGCACGGCGAGCACCCCGCTGGCGTGCGCCGAGTCGGCGGCCAGGTAGGCGGTGTACGGGGTGAGCAGGCTCAGTCCCGCACGCAGTTCGGCGGTGGGCAGCCGGTCGAACAGCCAGCCGAAGACGATCCCGGCGGCCAGGCCGATGACCGCGCCGACCGCGGCCGTGTAACCGAACGACGCGACCGCGCCCCACACCGACAGCGTGCCGGTGAGCACGCCCGCGACGGCGACCTGGTAGATGGTCAGCGCGGTGACGTCGTTGAACAGCCCCTCGCCTTCGAGCAGGGTGACCGTGCGCCGGGGCAGGCCGAGCCGGCCCGCCATCGCGGACACGGCGGCGGGGTCGGGTGGGGAGGTGATCGCGCCGAGCACGACGGCCGCGCCGAGCGGCAGGGCGGGGTGCACGGTGGCCGCGACGGCGGCGACCACGGCCGTGGTCACGAAGACCAGGGCGACCGCCAGCAGGAGGATGGGTTTCCAGCCACGGGCGAAGCGCCGCCAGGAGCTGCGCTGCACCGCGGCGTAGAGCAGCGGCGGCAGCAGTACGGGCAGGATGACGTCGGGGTGCAGCGTCAGCGAGTGTCCGGGCAGCAGGCCGAGCGCGGCCCCGAACAGGGTGGCGACCACGGGCGCGGGCAGGCGCAGGCGTGCGCCGACCGGAACGCAGAGCAGGCCGAGCACCAGCAGCACGAGGATGACGGTGCGTTGGTCCATACCGCCCATTGCACGCCATCGCGCGGCGATAAACACGGCACGACACGATCAAGAGACGGCAATGGATTTCATCGGAGTTTGTTGGTAGTCTCGCCGAAGTAACGAAGGCAGCTCAGCTGCCGCGGGCGCAGAGCACCGCCCGCTCCGGTGATGATCGGGCACCGGAGCGGGCGGCTTGTCGTTTATGTGGTCGGTGCGTGCGGTCGCCTCGCGGCGAGTGGCGCGACACGGCTCCAGCCGAACGGTATTCCGTGAAGGCTTTTGTAAGTGAGGCCCGGGGACACTGTCCACGCACCGACCTCGACCACCATAGCTCCGAAAATCACGGCCGCCGAACACCGCCGCCGTGACGATCTTCACGGTGGGGCGGGAATATCACCCGGACGCGCCGGGCCCGGGATGGCTCGATCGGGTTCCCGACGGCGGCCGGATCCGACCGGATGGCGCTTGATCTGCAGTGGTCTTGCCGTAAGGATGTGCGAGTGTCAACTGACCCCTCCACTTCCCGCACGCCCCGACGCCGCAAGAGCGCCGCCCCCGCGGACGGCTCCGGACAGAGCACCGCCGCCGACGGCTCGATCCGCACCCGCATCGGGCGCGACGCCGACAACGACATCGTGCTGGCCGACCTGCAGGCCTCACGCCACCACGCCGAGATGCGCCGCCTCGGGGACGCATTCAACATCGTCGACCTGGGCAGCCGCAACGGCACCTTCCTCAACGGACGCCAGGTGCAGAAGGCGACCCTCATGCACGCCGGGGACATCGTCTCGGTCGGGCGGCACGAGCTGCTGTTCGACGGCGTGCAGCTGCACGACCACGTCGACACCGGCCCCGCCTCGATCATCGCCGACGATCTGACGGTGCGGCTCGGCAACAAGGTGCTCATCGACGACGTCAGCTTCGCGCTGCCCGAGGGCAGCCTGCTCGCCCTGATCGGCCCCAGCGGCTGCGGCAAGTCCACGCTGCTCAAGGCGCTCACCGGGCTGCGCCCCGCGACCCAGGGCCGCCTCTGGTACGGCGGTCGCGACCTGTACGCCGACTACGCGCAGCTGCGTTACCGCATCGGCATGGTGCCCCAGGACGACGTGCTGCACAAGCAGCTCAAGGTGCGCACCGCGCTGCGCTTCGCGGCCGCCCTGCGCTTCGCCGACGACGTGCCGCGCAAGGTGCGCTGGGCCAAGGTCGACGAGGTCATGGACACCATGCGGCTCACCCAGCGCGCCAAGGCCCGCATCGACGTGCTCTCCGGCGGCCAGCGCAAGCGCGCCTCGGTGGCCATGGAGCTGCTGACCGAGCCCTCCCTGCTCTGCCTGGACGAGCCCACCTCGGGCCTGGACCCGGCGCTGGACAAGGAGGTCATGGGCGAGCTTCGCGAGCTGGCCGACAAGGGCAAGACCGTCGTCGTGGTCACCCACAGCGTGCTGCACCTCGACATCTGCGACCGGGTGCTGGTGATGTGCCTGGGCGGCACGATGGGCTACTTCGGCCCGCCGGACCAGCTGCTCGGCTTCTTCGGCGCCGAGGACTACGCCGACGTCTTCACGAAGATCACCGAAGAGCCGGAGCGGTGGACCCGCGCCTTCCGCAACTCCCCGCTGTACGCCCGCTACGTCAGCGCGGTGACCCCCACCAACCGGGCCGAGCCCGCCGTGCTGCCGGTGCCGCCCGCGCCGTCCGACGTGGTGTTCGACCCGGCGACCACCCAGCAGCCGCTGGTGCCGACGCAGCGCACCGACGAGCCCGACCTCACCGAGGCCGTCGCGCCGCTGCCGGTGCCCGGCGCGGTGGTCGACGACGCCGAACCCGCCTCGATCAGCGTCGACGACGCCCTGGCCCGGGTCCGGCCCAACGTGGCCGCCGCCAAACCCGGCCGGGCCAATATCGACCGCAAGACGTGGGGGCTGTTCGCCCGCAACCCCAGCGCGCCGATCAGGCAATACTTCACGCTGTGCATGCGGATGATCAACGTGATCCTGTCCGACCGCGGCTTCAGCGTGTTCCTGCTGGCCATGCCGCTGATCCTGGCGGTGCTCGCGTTCACGGTGCCGGGCTCGGACGGCCTGGCGAAACTGCCCCCGTTCAGCCTGCAGGCCCAGCAGCTGCTGGTCGTGCTCGTGACCGGCGCGGCGTTCCTGGGCACCGCGGCCTCGGTCCGGGAGATCGTGGCCGAAGCGCCGATCTACGCCCGCGAACGCGCGGTCGGGGTGTCCGCGGCGGCATACCTGGCCTCGAAGCTGACGGTCTTCTTCATCATCAACACCGCGCAGGTGGCATTGTTCGTCTACCTGACCCTGTTCGAGGGGCCGCCGACCGAGTCCCTGGTCATCCCGAGCCAGACCGCCGAGATCATCGTCGCCATGGTCGGCATCTCGCTGGTGTCCACGGTGCTCGGCCTGCTGGTCAGCGCGCTGGCCCGCACCACCGAGCAGACCACCCCGATCATGGTGGTCCTGGTCATGGCGCAGCTGGTGTTCTCCGGCGGCCTGTTCGTGCTGGCCGGGCAGCAGGTCATGGAGATCATCTCGTGGATCTTCCCGACCCGCTGGGGTTTCGGGGCGGCGGCGGCCACGGTCGACGTCGGCTCGATGTTGCCGCCGAGCTTCCAGGACCCGCTGTTCGCGCACGCCTCCGAGAACTGGATCAAGTGCATGGTCCTGCTCGGCGTGCAGATGGTCGTCATGATCTTCCTGACCCGCCTGGCGCTGCGCCGCCACGAGCCCGGCCGCTCCTGACCGGCCGACCACGGAGCCTCGTCCCCGCCACCACACCGGCGGGGACGGGGCTCCGTTCCTGTCCGGTCAGTGCAGGCAGAACTCGTTGCCCTCGGGGTCCTGCATGACCTCGCCATAGTGGTCGGCGCCCTCGGTGAAGAGAATGCGCTGGCGGGTGGCTCCGGCGGCGATGAGGCGTTCGGCTTCGGCGGCGACCCGTTCGCGGCGGACCTCCAGCGGGACGCTGCGGCCGCCGCTGACCGCCAGATCCAGGTGCAGGCGGTTCTTGCCAGCCTTCGACTCCGGCACCTGCTGGAACCAGAAGCGCGGGCCGACGCCGTCCGGGTCCTCGATCGAGTCGAGGCCGTCGGCGCCCTCCAACTCCTCCTCCGGGATGCCCTTGCTGAGCCAGTACGAGCGCCAGGTCGGGTGCCCGTCCGGCGGCTGCTGGGGCTGGTAGTGCAGCGCGAGTGCCCAGAACTCCACCAGCCGTCCCGGGTCCGCGCAGTCGATCGTCACCTGGATGCGTGTCGCCATCAGCCCACTCCTTCGCCGTGCCCGGTCAACCCCGCCGTTCTAACAGAAGGGTCCGACGGAGCCGGGTCAGGAGGTCGGAACGCGGGCGGCCAGCGGGCGGCCGGTCAGGCGGCGGTACGCCAGGAACAGCTCGCAGCCCAGGCACAGCCCGAAGGCGGCGTTGAGGAACGCTGCCGCCAGCGCGAAGGCGGCGGCGATCGCCCCGGTCAGCGGCGAGCCGAGCAGGTAACCCAGCGTCGCCACGGCCGCGAAGACGAAACCGACGGCCTGCGCGAAGCGCACCGGGGCCAGCGGCTCCAGTTCAGCGGGTCTGCCCAGGCGCGGGGCGAGCAGGGTGCGGAAGAGCAGGCCATAGGGGCCGAGGCGGGGCTGCGCCGCGGTCAGCGCGAACACCGCCGCCTGCGCCAGGGCCAGCCAGCCCGAACCGGTGAGCAGCACGGCCACCATCACCACGGTGGTCACCGCCGCCGCGAACCGGGGGCCACGGGGGTCGGTCATGCCTTCTCCTCGGTCGGTGCGGCGGGCAGCAGCGGCGCGACGGCGGCCAGCACCTGGGCGCGGGTGGGCGCGCCCTGAGCCCGGCCGGCGATGCGCCCCTGCGCGTCGACGATCAGCACGGTGGGCGTCTTCCAGATGTCCAGCGCGCGCACCGCGTCCAGCCGGTGCTCCGCGTCGACCTCGACGTGGGCCACGCCGGGCGTGGTGCGGGCGGCTTCGGCGCAGACGACGCGGGTGGCCCGGCACGGGGCGCAGAACGCCGACGAGAACTGGAGCAGGGTGACCTGGCCCGGCGGCACGCCGAGATCGGCCAGCAGGGGCAGCACGAGGTCGTCGGGAGCGGACACGGCGCGAACCCTACCCGCCCGCCTGCGGTGGACCACGCCGTACGCCGTGGCGGCGAGCAGCGCCACGCCCGCCACGATCAGCCCGGTCTGGTCCATGCTCGCCAGCCTGACACGCGCTGACCCGCTCTGGCGATGATCATCCCGCGCTTCGGACGGGTTTCACACCGCCGCCACACCGTTTTCACACCGCCGCCCCTCACCACGCACCCGCCCACCACTGCGGGACTTGCCCGGTCCGGGAGGGTGAGTGGGTGTGGGCGGCGGGATCAGGCGCGGTGGCGGCCGACGCGGGCCGGGGCCGGGGACGCGGGCAGGGCCGGGACCGCGGAGACCGGGGCGGGCGGGGTCTCGTCCTCGAAGACGAGTTCGCGGCCGGCCTGGCGGACCGCGAGTTCGAACTCCTCGTCGGAGGTGTCGTCCCAGTCCGACAGCTCGCCCGCCAGCCACTGCCGCCAGGCGGTCGCGATGCGGTCGTACTCGGCGGTGCCGCGCGGGGTCAGCGCCACCGCGCCGTCGACCGCCCGCAGGTAGCCGTCCTCGGCGTAACCCTGGAACGCGGGCCACAGCACCTGCGGCGGCAGGTGGTAGTGCTCGGCGATGTCGGCCACCCGGGCCTGGCCGTAGTGCTCGTCGAACAGCACCACCCGGGACAGGCACCAGGCCAGTCCGACCCCGCCGTCGACCCCGGCCGAGGCCAGCACGTGCGGGGCGACGGCGTTGCCCTTCTGCCGCCATACCGTGGCGACCGCTCTTTCCAGTTGTTCGGTGCGGTCGGCGGACTCGGGCATGCCGAAGCCCTCGCCCAGGTCGGTGGCCGCCGCGCGAGCGGTGTCGCGCAGCGGCACCTGCTTGAGGAACAGCGCGATCACCGCGGCGAGCAGGCCCACTGGCACCGCCGACCGGAAGACCATGTGCAGCGCCTCGGTGTAGCCGCCGACGACCAGCAGCCGGATCGGGTCGGGCAGGCTGTGCACCCCCACCGGGCTCTCCAATCGCCGCGGGTCGAGCGCGCCCAGCAGCGGGCCGAACCGCTCCAGCTGGGTGTTCAGCGAGTGCGTGTACACCGTGCCGAACAGCGCCACCCCGAACGCGCTGCCGAGCGTACGCAGGAACGTCACGCCCGAGGTGGCCACGCCCAGGTCGTGGTAGTTGACGGTGTTCTGCACGACGATCGTCAGCGTCTGCATGCTCATGCCCAGCCCGAGCCCCAGCACGAACAGGAACGCCGACTCGACCCACAGCGTGGTCAGCATGGTCATCGTCGACAGCAGCCACATGCCCAGCGCGGTGACCAGCCCCCCGAAGACCGGGAACCACTTGTACCTGCCGGTGCGCCCGACGATCGTGCCGCTGGCGATGGACGTGATCAGCAGGCCGAACACCAGCGGCAGCATGCGCAGCCCGGACGCGGTCGCCGAGGCGCCCTGGACGTACTGCATGAACGTCGGCAGGAAGGTCAGCGCGCCGAACATGGAGAAGCCCACGATGAAGCTGAGCAGCCCGCAGATGGTGAACACCGGGTTGCGGAACAGCCGCATGGGCAGCATCGGCTCCTTGGCCCGCAGCTCCACCACCACGAACAGCGCCAGCGCGAGCAGCCCGCCGATCGCCAGCGCGCCGATCTCCGGGGACAGCCACGGGAACTCCGAGCCGCCCCAGCTCGTCAGCAGGATCAGGCAGGTGGAGGCGACCGCGATCATGGCGATGCCGAGGTAGTCGATGATCGGGCGGCGGGCGGTGGGCAGCTTCGGCATGGTCGACGCGCAGATGAACATGACCAGCAGGCCGAGCGGGATGTTGACGTAGAACGCCCACCGCCAGGACAGGTGGTCGGTGAACAGGCCGCCCAGCAGCGGCCCGAGCACGGTCACCACGCCGAACACCGCGCCCAGCGCGCCCTGGTACTTGCCGCGCTCGCGCAGCGGGATGTAGTCGGCGATCAGCGCCATCGCGGTGACCAGGATGCCGCCCGCGCCCGCCCCCTGCACCCCTCGCCAGGCCACCAGCCAGGCCATGTTGTGCGCGAACCCGCAGAAGAACGAGGCCACGATGAAGACCCCGACGCTGACCTGGAACAGCAGCTTGCGCCCGAACAGGTCGCCCAGCTTGCCCGCCAGCGCGGTCGCGATCGTCTCCGCCAACAGGTACGCCGTCACCACCCAGGACAGGTGCGACGCACCGCCCAGATCCCCCACGATCGTCGGCAGCGCCGTCCCCACGATCGTCTGATCGAGTGCCGCCAGCAGCATTCCGAGCGCCACCGTCCCGAACACGGCGTTGCGCCGCACAGAACTCAGCTCTCCACTGCGGTCCACCCATCCACCCTAAATGCCCCCCTCGACCCACAAGCCCCGTTCCTCCCGGTCCGCAACTCTTAAAGACCTGCGGCTTCGGTGGCACACCGAGGCCGCAGGTCTTTAAGAGTTGCGCCAGAGGAGGGGCCCGGCCCGCGCATCGGGGGATGGCCGCGGGCCGGGGGTTTGGGGGGGGTGGGGGGGT
>NZ_JAAOTJ010000002.1 GCF_011297335.1 Catellatospora methionotrophica
AACTCTTAAAGAGTTGCGCCTTCGTGACGTCTGCCAAGCCGCGACTCTTTAAGAGTTGCGGCGGGAGAGGTCGGGGCGGCGGGGTTGGCGGTGGTGGGGGTGGGGGTTGAGGATCGGCGGATGGTGGAGGGTGAAGAGGCGCTGGTCGGGAATGTGACCTCGGGTGTCGTGCGAGTGGGGAAGACCGTGCGGCGGCCTGCGGGGGCGTGGACCGACGGGGTGGACGCGTTCCTGAGGCACCTGCGTGCGGCCGGGTTCGGGGGTGCGCCGGAGCCGCTCGGCAGGGATGAGCAGGGCCGGCAGGTGCTGGCGTACGTGGCGGGCGAGATCGGTGACGCGACCGGGACGTACACCCTGACCGAGCTGGCGGAGATCGGCCGGATGCAGCGGGCGTTGCACGACGCTGCGGCGAGTTTCGTGCCCGCGCCGGGGACCCGGTGGGCGACGCCGATCCCGCCGGACCGTGCCGAGCTGGTCTGCCACAACGACGTCGCGCCGTGGAACCTGATCCGCGCCGAGCGCGGCTGGGTGCTGATCGACTGGGACGGTGCCGCTCCGAGCTCGCGCCTGTGGGACCTGGCGTACGCCGCGCAGAGCATGGCCGGGATGAGCGCGCGCCGCGCCCCGGCGGAGTCGGCCGCCAGGCTGCGCGCCTACACCGACGGCTACGGCCTCGACGCGCGGCGGGGTCCGGAGCTGGCCGCGCTGCTCGGCCGCCGTGCCCGCGCGATGTACCACCTGCTGGAGACCGGCGCACGTGAGCAGCGTCAGCCATGGGCGCGCATCTTCACCGAGGACGGCCCGTACTGGCGCGGCACCGCCGACTACCTGGATCGGCACACTGCGGTCTGGGCGGCGGCTCTCGCCTGAGCCGTTCCGGTGTCAGCGCCGGTCGGCCGCGTTCAGCAGGGCGGCCTCCAGTCGGGGCCCGAGTCCGCCGGACGGCAGCGGGGCCGGGGTCGTGGTCAGCCAGGCCCAGGTGTCGGCGACGGTCTGTGCGACGGGGGCGGCAGTGCAGGTCGGCGGTATCGCGCCCATGGGTGGCGCGGCATTGCTCGGATGCGTATACTCGTGAGCGAGTAATCAAATCACTAGTATGGAGGAGTGGCGGGCGTGGCGAAGCGGCGCAAGGTCGGCAATCTGATGGCGCTGGCCGTGCTGTCGGCGCTCGTCCAGCAGCCCATGCACCCGTACCAGATGGCTTCGGTCCTGCGCGAGCACGGCAAGGACCAGAACATGAAGATCAAGTGGGGTTCGCTCTACACCGTCGTGCAGAACCTGGAGAAGCACGGCCTGATCGAGGCCACCGAGAGCGTGCGCCAGGGCGGCCGCCCGGAGCGGACCGTCTACGGCATCACCGACGCGGGCCGGGCCGAGCTGACCGACTGGGTACGCGAGCTGCTGTCCACGCCCGAGCAGGAGCAGTCGCGGTTCACCGCCGCGCTGTCGGTGCTGGCGGTGCTGTCGCCCGCCGAGGCGGCCGACCTGCTGGCCCAGCGGCTCGACGCGCTGGACAAGCGGTTTGCCGGGCGGCAGGCGGCCCTGGCCGAGGCGGCCCGCGACGTGCCGCGGCTGTTCCTCGTCGAGGAGGAGTACGAGCTGGCCGTCGCCGAGGCGGAGATCGGCTTCGTGCGCGGGCTGCTCGGCGAGCTGACCTCCGGCACGTTCCCGGGCCTGGCCGACTGGCAGACCTTCAGCGAGACCGGGGTCGTCCCGCCGGAACTGGCCGAACTGATGGAGAGAGGCCTGCACCCGCAGTGAAGAAACGGTCCCCGGCGGCGTGCGCCAACACGCCACCGGAGACCTCAACCCTCGCACCGCACCGCAGGGGCCCGGCCACGAGAGGTGGCAACCGCAAGGATAGCCGGGTTCCCCTGCCGGTTCGGTGCGCGACCGCACCGTGCCGGTCGGCCGACCGGACGGCTACCCCTGGGGAGTGGACAGTCATGACGAAGGTGAAGACCGCACTGGTCGTGGGCGGCGGCATCGCCGGCCCCGTGGCCGCGATGGCCCTGCGGCAGGCGGGCATCGAGGCCCGCGTGTACGAGGCGTACGGCAGCACCGCCGAGAACGTCGGCGGGGGACTGAGCATCGCGCCCAACGGCCTCGCCGCGCTGAAGGTGATCGGCGCCGACGAGGTGGTACGGGCCATCGGCCTGCCGATGTCGAGCATCGTGATGCACAGCTGGACCGGCAAGCGGCTGGCCTCGTTCGCCGGTCCGGCCGACCTGGAGCCGCAGCGCTTCGTGATGCGGCCCGACCTCTACCAGGCCCTCTACGGCGAGGCCGCGCGCCGCGGCATCCCCGTCGAGCACGGCAGGCGGCTGGTCTCCGCGGAGCACCTGGGCGCACCGGACGCGCCGTCGGGCGTACGCGCCCACTTCGCCGACGGGAGCACCGCCGAGGCGGACGTGCTCATCGGCGCGGACGGGATCCGCTCCACGGTGCGTACGATCATCGACCCGGCCGCGCCACGGCCCCGCTACACCGGGCTGCTCGGCTTCGGCGGATGGTCGACCGGCACCGGCCTGGCCAGCACCGGCGACGCCATGTACATGATGTTCGGCAAACGCGCGTTCTTCGGCTACCAGGTGTTCCCCGACGGGCGCTGCGGCTGGTTCGCCAACCTGCCGCACCCGCAGCCGATGTCCTGGACGCAGGCCAACAAGACCGGCAAGCAGGAGTGGCTGCGGCTGATCATGGCGGCGTTCGCCGACGACCGGATGCCGGTGCTGGACATCCTGCGCACGTCCGTGGAGTCCGAGTTCGTCGCGGTCGGCGGGATGGAGGACATTCCGCGTGTGCCGCACTGGCACCGTGGCCGGATGGTGCTGGTCGGCGACGCCGCGCACGCCACGTCGCCCTCGTCGGGCCAGGGCGCGTCGCTGGCCGCCGAGAGCGCCGTGCAGCTCGCCCGGTGCCTGCGCGACCTGCCCGCCGAGCAGGCCTTCGTCGCGTACGAGCGGCTGCGCCGGGAGCGGGTCGAGCGCATCATCGCCGCAGCGGCACGTACCAACAGCAACAAGGCCGCAGGACCGGTGGCCCGGGTGCTCCGTGACGCGCTCCTGCCCACGGCGATGAGACTGCTGGCCAAGCCGGAGAAGATGGCCTGGCAGTTCGACCACCGCATCGACTGGCCGACCCCGGTAACCCCCTGACCTGCCCGCGCCGGCGTGTGTATACACGGCCAAGATCGCTGTTTCGGGTCAGAACCTCGGCCTGAACCGCAGCTTTTGACCCGTAACAGTGATCTTCACGGGTGGGTGGCGACGCCCGGATCCGGTACCGGTCCAGCTACCTAGGACGGAGTAGGGGTGGTGATCCAGGGGGCTGGGGGGACGGGGGGTGGTGGGGCGGTTAGGGTTTCGGCTCGTGGACCACACCTCGCAGCGGTTACCCGGCAGGCACGTGCGGCATGACCGCCGCAAGCGGTGGCTGGCGGTGGCGCTGGCGGTGGCAGTCCTTTCAGGAGGGTCGTACGCGGTCGTGCGGCTGTGGAACGGGGAGCCCGCGACCGCCACCGCGGGTCCGGGGGAGCCCGCGACCGCCACGCAGGGCGCTGAGCCCGCCGTGTCCGGTTCGGCCTCGGCGGTGCCGTCGGCGAGCGCGTCCGTGTCGCCGCGTCCGTCGGCGTCGGCGAGCCCGAAGACTCCGGCCGGTGCGCCCGCGAAGACGTCGTCGAAGAAGGGCGTCAGTGTCTGGCAGTCCAGCGGACTCGGTGCGGCCCTCACCGACGTACGCGCGAGCTGGTATTACAACTGGGCGTCGGGTCCGACCCAGGGCGCGGGCAGCAGTGCCACGTTCGTGCCGATGATCTGGGGCGAGAAGTCGGTGACCGACGCCGAGCTGGCGCGGGCGAAGAAGTCCGGCAAGATCCTGCTGGGCTTCAACGAGCCCGACTTCGCCAGCCAGTCGAACATGACCGTCGAGCGGGCCCTGGACCTGTGGCCCCGGTTGCAGGCGACCGGCCTGCGGCTGGGCAGCCCGGCGGTCGCGGTCGGCGCGGACCGGGCCGGGGGCTGGCTGGACCGGTTCATGGCCGGTGCGAGATCACGCGGCTACCGGGTCGACTTCATCACCCTGCACTGGTACGGCGGGGACTTCTCGTCCGCGGCGGTCGGGCACCTGAAGAACTACCTGCAGGCGGTGTACCAGCGCTACCGGATGCCGATCTGGGTGACGGAGTACGCGCTGATCAAGTGGGACGCGAACGGGGCGGTGTATCCGAGCGACGCGCAGCAGGCCGCGTTCGTCACCGGCTCGACGAAGATGATGCAGGCCCTGTCCTACGTGGAGCGCTATGCGTGGTTCGCGCTGCCGTGGCCGACCGAGGGCCATCAGGGCACCGCGCTGTACCGCGACGGCGACAGCCCGACCGCGGCCGGGCGGGCCTATCGGGCGGCAGGTTAGGCCCGGTTGCCGAAGCCGTCGCCGATGGTGACCAGTGCCAGCACCGCACCGAGCGCGGCGAGGAAGCCGCCGCCGGGTGCGCCCGCGGAGAACAGGAACAGGGCCACCGCGCACCCGGTCAGGGCCAGGGCGATCCGCCACCCGGTGCGCCGTACGCGGTATTCGGCGGGCGGCTGCGGCTCACCCGCGCCGAGCCCGCGGGCGAAGCGCGGGTCCTGCGCGCGGGTGCGCTCGGCCAGCTCCGCGAGCCGGCTCTCGTCCTCCGGGCCGAGTGCCACCCGACCTCACCTCATCCCCGTCGCGCCGTGTGTCCGCCGTACCCGTCGTGGCCGGGCCGCACACCGGTAGACGACGGCAGGCCGGCACGGCGTTGCGTGCCCGCGCGATCATCATGGCGGCGGCGGGCAACCCGGGGGGACGGAACGGTCAGCCCGCTTTGCGGGCGGCGGCGATGAAGTCCCTGATCAGGGCCTCGCTCTTGACGCCGCGCGCGGATTCGACGCCGCTGGACACGTCGACGCCGCCCGCCCCGGACCGGTGGATCGCGTCGGCGACGGTGTCGACGTACAGGCCGCCCGCGAGGATCCAGCCGTCACCGGGGCTGCGTTCGCGCAGCGCCGCGTAGTCCCACGCGCCACCGGAGCCGGGCTCGGTCGCGTCGACCAGGAGCAGATCCTCGCCGTACGCGCCGATGCGCAGGTCCGGGGCTTCGTGGCTGGTCGCGCGCACCAGGGTCAGGCCCAGGTCGGCGACGGCGGCGAAGTCGTCGCGGGAGTAGTCGCCGTGCAGTTGCAGCGCCCGCAGGCCGCAGTCGCGGACCAGGTCGCGTACGGTCGCGATGTCCGCTCCGGCGACGACCGCGACGGTCAGCACGTGCGGTGGGACGGCCGCCGCCAGTTCCCGCGCCCGGTCCGGGGTCACCTGCCGTACGCTGCGGGTCAGCACGAAGCCGACGGCGTCCGCACCGGCGTCCACGGCGGCGGCGACGGTCTCGGCGGTGGACAGGCCGCAGATCTTGACGAACACGGCGTGCCTCAGCCTTCGGCCGCGATGCGGGCCAGGATCTCGCGGGCGGTGTCGTCGGGGGCCTCGTCGGGGATCCAGTGGCTGACCCCGGCCAGGTTCACGAAGCGGTAGTCGCCGGTGACGTAGTCGGCGCAGCTCTGCGCCGCCTGGGGCCCGATGGCCCAGTCGCCGTCGCTCCACAGGAACGTGGTCGGCACCGCGACGCGTCCGGCGGGGGTGAACCCGGAGCCCAGGGTCAGTGCCCGGTACCAGTTCAGGCCGCCGGTGAGGCGGGCGCGGTCGAGCATCGGGGTGACGAAGCGCTCGACCCGGTCGGCGGGCACGCCGGTGAAGATCTCCCGCAGCCGCTGGCCGTCCTGGTCCAGCAGCACGTCCTCGGCCTTGCCCTCCTGCTGGAACAGGCCGATGTACGCCGAGCGCTGCTGCTGGTCGGGGTCGGTGGCGATGGCCCTGGCGAACGCGACGGGGTGCGGCACGGAGATCGCGGTGAGGGTGCGCACCCGGTCGGGGTGCCCGGCGGCCAGGTGCCAGGCGACGACGGAGCCCCAGTCGTGGCCGACGACGTGCGCGCGGTCCACGCCGAGCGCGTCGAGCACCGCGAGCGCGTCGGCGACGCATTCGCCGATGACGTAGTCGGCGACGGCGGTCGGGCGGGCGCCGGGGGAGTAGCCGCGCTGGTCGAAGGCGTAGGTGCGGACGCCCGCGTCGTGCAGGCGCTCGGCGACCGGTTCCCATTCGCCGGCGTGCTGTGGGAAGCCGTGCAGCAGCAGTGCCACCGGACCGTTCTCGGGCCCGCCCGTGTGGAGGTCGAACACCAGGCCCCGTGCCGCGATCTGCATGAGTGCCAGCCTAGTACGCGGTGTGCGGCGGTGATCGGGTGCGGCGGCGGGCCGGTGGCGCGGTGTTCTTTCACGGCGGGTTCACACGTGCGGGTGAAGATCATGGCATGGATCGGCGGAAATGATTCGGCACACTGGGATGAGGGCAGAAGGTAGGCAGGTGGAGGTGACCTGATGTCCGAGACACACCGCCAGACGTCGTCAGATCCGGGCAGCGGGGCCGGGGAGCAGTTGAGCAGTCTTTCGCGTGCCGAGTTCGCGCTGGCCAGGACGTGGCTGCGGGGTGCGGCGAGCGATGCGGGCAGGGCGCAGGGCCGGATGAGCACGGCCGGGTTGCTGCTGATCTGGGTGTTGCCGGCGCTGGTCGTGGCGGGGGTGCTCGGCCTGGCGCGGGTGATGCCGGTGTGGGCGGCCGTGTCGTGCGTGGCGGCGGGGCTGGTGCTGCTCGGGGTCGGGCTGGGGCTGGCGGCCCGGTCGCGTGGCAGGCGGGCGAGCGCGCCGGTGGGCCAGTACGCGTGGCGGCCGCTGCGCGAGGACGCGGCCGGGCTGGACAAGTCCCGGCCGGCGCCGACGGGTGTGGAGCGCCGCGGCGGCTGAGCCGCGTCAGGGGCTGCTGATCCAGCGGTCGCGGAGGCTGACCAGGATGGTCACCGAGACGACGAGCAGGATCAGGCTGAGCACGATCGCGGCTTCGAGGTCGGTTTCCAGGGCCAGGTATACGGCCAGCGGCATGGTCTGCGTACGCCCGGGGAAGTTTCCGGCGAAGGTGATGGTCGCGCCGAACTCGCCCAGGGCGCGGGCCCAGCACAGCACCGCGCCTGCGGCGATGCCGGGTGCGACCAGGGGCAGGGTGACCCGGCGGAAGGTGGTCCAGCGTCCGGCGCCGAGTGTCGCGGCGGCTTCTTCATAGCGGGTGTCGGCGCCGCGCAGGGCCCCTTCGACGGCGATGACGAGGAACGGCATCGCGACGAACGCTTCGGCGATGACGACGCCGGCGGTGGTGAACGGCAGGGTGAAGCCGAAGGTCTCGTCGAGCCAGGATCCGATCAGGCCGCGGCGGCCGAACAGCAGCAGCAGCGCCACGCCGCCGACGACGGGTGGCAGGACCAGCGGCACGGTGATCAGGGCGCGGGCGAGCCGCCGTCCGGGGAATGCGACGCGGGCGAGCAGCCAGGCCAGTGGCACGCCGAGCAGGATGCAGAAGATCGTGGCGAGGGTGGCGGTGAGCAGGGAGAGCCGTAGTGCTTCGCCGATCGCGGGTGCGGTCAGGTGCTGGGGCAGTTCGCGCCAGGGGGTGCGCAGCAGTAGCGCGAACAGTGGCAGGACCAGGAAGGCGAGGCCGAGTCCGGCGGGCAGGAACAGGAAGAACGGGATGCGCCGGTGGCCGTGCCGGCGCGGCGGGGTCCGGGTCGCGCCGGGGTGCTGGGTCTGGTCGACGGGCATGGGGTCCACGTTACGGATGCGGGGGTGTGGCCGCGCCGGTCAGGGTGTTCTGGACGGTCCTGCCGTCTTTCATGATCACTCGGAGGTTGGCGGGGTCGGCGAGCACGTCGAGGCTGGTCAGCGGGTCGCCGTCGACGAGCAGCAGGTCGGCGTACGCGCCGGGCTGTATCACGCCCAGCGGGGCGGGGTACGGGTCGCGGGGTCCGGACATCGCGAGCAGGGCGGCGTTGTCGGAGGTCGCCATGCGCAGCACTGCGGCGGGGGTGAACCAGCGGGCGAGTTTGGCGAGCTGCGCGCCTTGGCGGGTGGCCAGGCGGGCGTCGAACAGGGTGTCGGTGCCCCAGGCCAGCCGTACGCCGTGTCTGCGGGCCAGCCGGTAGGCGCTGTCGGTGCCGTCGGTGACCGCGAGCTGCTTGGTCCGGCCGTCGGGGTCGGTGATCGGGATGGCGTCGGCGTCGTCGAGGAACGGCTGTAGTGACCACCAGACGCCGTGTTCGGCCATCATGGCGGCGGTCTCGTCGTCGAGGAGGTGGCCGTGTTCTATGCAGCGGACCCCGGCGCGGATGGCCTGCTGCACCGATGCGGGGGTGTACGCGTGCACCATGACGTAGGTGCCCCAGTGTCCGGCGGCCTCGACGGCGGCGGCCAGTTCGGCGAACGTGTACTGGGTGACGTCGATCGGGTCGTAGGGGGAGGCGACGCCGCCGCCGGCCATCACCTTGATCTGGCTCGCGCCGCGCATGAGCTGTTCGCGGGTGGCCCTCAGCACGGCGTCGACGCCGTCGGCGATGGCGGCGGTGCCGGTGCGTTCCACCATGGTCAGTGGGGCGCCGGGTTCGCGGGGGACGTCGAGCAGGGACCGGAAGTCGCCGTGTCCGGCGGTCTGGCTGATGAACGCGCCGCTGGGGTAGATGCGGGGGCCGGTGATGACGCCTTCGTCGATGGCGCGTTTGAGGGCGAACACCGGCCCGCCGGCGTCGCGGACGGTGGTGAAGCCGCGCAGCAGGGTGCGCTCGGCTTCGCGTCCGGCGACCAGTTGCAGGTAGCCGGGGTCGGCGGTGGCCAGCACCGGTAGCGACACGGCGGCCATCATGGCGTGCCAGTGCGCGTCGATCAGGCCGGGCATCAGGACGCGGCCGCCGCCGTCGACGACGGTGCGGTGCGGCCGGGCACCGGACGGGCCGTCGGGGTGGACCGGGTCGCCGTGCGCGGCGGTGTCGGGTGCGGGGTCGCCGGGGCCGGTCCGGTCGCCGACGCGGGTGATGAGGCCGCCGGTGACGGTGACGGTGGTCGGCGGGGACAGGGTGGGGCCGACGCCGTCGAACACCCGCACGTCGCGGAACTCCGTCACTGCGGTTGCCTGCTCGCGTGCCATCTGTCGAGTGTCGCGGCCGGGGGTGTGCCCGCGTGGCGGAACGGGCCGGATCGGTGGCCGGGCCGATGTCGCATGGGTCCGGTACGTTCCCGCTGCGCCCTGCGGAGGAGGCACTGGTGGGCACCTGGGATTCGGGTCCGTTCGACAACGACAGCGCCGCGGACTGGTGCGGCGCGCTGAGCGACGCCGATCCGGCCGAGCGGCTGGAGGTGGTCCGGCAGACGCTGGCGGTGGTGGCCGACCAGGCCGGGTATCTCGATGACCGGCTGGGGGTGCGGGCGGTCGCGGCGGCTGCGGTCATCGTGTCGCAGCGGGCCGGGGCGGAGCCGCTGACTTCGCCGTACGCGCCGGAGTTTCTGCTGGAGGGGGAGTCGCTGGTGGTGCCGGAGGATGTCGCGGCGCTGGCGGTCCGGGCGCTGGACCGGGTGACCGGGGTGGATTCCGAGTGGCGTGAGCTGTGGGAGGACACCGGTGATCTCGTCGATGCGCTGGCGGTCGTCGGTGATCTGCGTACGGCGCTGCTGCTTGGTTAGGGTGAGGCATGTCCGGTGGTCGGCATGTCGCCGAGGTGCGTGAACTCGTCCGTGCGTACCTGCCCGGTCACGGGGTCGCGGTGGTGTCCGCTCTCGGGGCGGGTCTGGACAATGAGGCGTTCGTGGTGGACGGTGCGCTGGTGGTGCGGTTCAGCCGGGAGTCCGATCCGGTGCGCCGGGCCGCGCTGGTCGAGCACGAGGCGCGGTTGCTGGCCGCGGTCGCCGCAGTGTGTCCGCTGCCGGTGCCCGAGCCGGTGTTCACGGTCCCCGAGCGGGGCTGTCTGGCGTACGCGAAGCTGGCCGGTGTGCCGCTGGCGGAGCTGGCTGGGCGGTCGGCTCGTGGCGGGCCGGTCGCGGCGGTGCTGGGCGCGATGCTCGCCGCGTTGCACGCCGAGCCTGCCGAGCGGTGGGCCGGGCTGGTGGACGTCGACGACCAGCCGATGGAGCAGTGGCTTTCCGAGGCTGCGGAACTGTTCGCGTCGGTCGCCGGTCATGTTCCGGCCCGGTATCGCCGCGCGGTGGCGTCGTTCTTCGACACCCCGCCGCCGCCGAGGGGGCGGCACCTGGTGTTCTCCCACAACGATCTCGGGGTCGAGCATGTGCTCGTCGACCCTGCGGTGTGGATGGTGACCGGGGTCATCGACTGGAGTGACGCCGCGCTGGTGGATCCGGCGTACGACTTCGGGCTGATCTTCCGCGACCTGGGGCCGGGGGCGCTGCGTGCCGCCCTGGACCGGTACCCGGGCGGGGTGGAGGGTCTCGGCGAGCGTGCGGTCTTCTACGCCCGGTGCAGCGTCTTCGAGGATCTGGCGTATGGCGTCGACACCGGCCGCGACGGTTACGCGCGGCGGGCGCTGGAGGCTATGGCCTGGCTGTTCCCCGCGTAGCGGGGCGCTTCGTAAGGAAGGGCACCTTCCACGCCGTGTGACGGTGGGAAGGTGCCCTTCCTGCTGTCACTGGAAGGTGAGGGTGCCGTTGGGGTTGCGGATGCAGGAGATGGTGCGGTTGGCGGTGGTGGCCGCGGCGGCGAAGCACTGGCCGAGGACGGCGTGGCCGGCCGCGTTCGGGTGCCAGGACTCCTGGCAGGTCTGGAAGTAGGTCACGCAGGCGTTCGCGAACCGCTGGATGGCGAGCTTGTCGTATCCGGACAGGTTCGTGATGTGGGTGCCGCTCGGGCCGTCCATGATGCGCACGGGGGTGGCCAGCGCGCCGGTGGGGCTGTTGGCGTTCTCGCAGAGCCGGGCGCCGTCGAAGGCGCGCTGCACGTTGAGGTAGACCAGGTCCTGGCCGGGGAACTCGGCGGACAGGTTGGCGTGGGAGTTGCGGACCACGTTGCCGAGGTTGGCCGAGAAGCGGTGGCCGGGGGCGAGGCTGGCGCGGTGGATCGGGCAACCCGCCGCGTAGCGCTCGGCGCCCAGGTCACGGAACTTGTCCCGGTCGTCCTGGCGGCCGTCCTGCTCGATGAACGAGCTGTACACGTCGAAGGGCAGCGGGTTGGTGTAGTCCTGGAACACGATGCGGTGCTGGCCGTCGGCGTCGATCTCGTTCAGGGTCGTGATCAGCTGGCGCAGCGCGTTGGTGGTCTCCGTGGTGGCGGCGGCGACCTCGGCGGCCGAGGCCAGGTCGGCGTCGGTGCACGGCTCCTGCGGCACGGGGCCGTTGATGTAGGCCCAGAACTCCCACCAGCCGGTCCACGCGTCGGCGATGAACCGGTTGGCGCACAGGGTCGCCACGTCGCCGAAGGTGAACGAGCTGTTGTTGGAGCCCAGTCCGACCAGCACCACGTCGATGTCGTGGGTCTGGGCGACCGCGCGCAGCTGGTTGAGCTGCGAGGCGACCAGGCGGCCGTTGGTGCGGGTGTTGGACGCGTTGGCGATGTCGTGCGGCTGGCCGCCCGAGCAGGCCAGGTTGAACCGGGCGGCGATGCCCGACAGGGCGGCCACGTTCAGCGACGCGTTGGCTGAGCGGTGGCAGAAGTAGGCGTTGTTGTTCGCCGCGGACCAGCCCGGGAAGGCCTGGGAGGTTCCGTTGAGGTCGGCGACGGCGGTGTACGCGCCCGCGCCCTCCCCGCTGATGAAGCTGTCGCCGACCGCGACGGCTGCCGTGGGCAGGGCGGCCGTGGCGGGTGCGGCGGTGGCTACGGCAAACGCGCCCCAGCCGAGGGCGGCGGCGGCCGTGGCGGCCATCGCCTTACGAAGTCGAAGCACTGAGCTGCCTCTCCGATATGGAATGTGAGAACGGTTCGCGAGATCGAATCACGTGCGGCGAAGTACGTCAATGCTGTCGTTCACGGTGAAGAAAAGCTTCTGCACGACACGCCTGAATCGCTTCACGGCCTGTTCATGTCGCCTGGCCGTAGGGTTCCTCAGGTGACGACGACCGTCCGCCTCGGCACCCGGGGCAGCACCATGGCTTTGGCGCAGGCCCGCCACGTAGCCCGCGAGCTGGAATCCGCGCACGCGGGCCTGGCGGTGCGGATCGTGCCCGTGTCCACCCACGGCGACCGCTGGACCGGCAGCCTCGTCACCGCGGGCGGCAAAGGCGCGTTCACCAGCGAGATCGACGCGCTACTGCAGGCCGGTGACATCGACCTGGCGGTGCACTGCCTCAAGGACATCCCCGGTGACGTCGCGCTGCCCGAGGGCATCTGCATCGCCGCCTACCTGCCCCGTGACGACCCCCGCGACGCGCTGATCAGCCGCGACGGGCTGCGCCTGGACCAGCTCGCCCGCGACGCGGTCGTCGGGACCAGCGCGCTGCGCCGCCAGGCGCAGCTGCAGCGGGCCCGGCCCGACCTGCGGGTCAAGCCGATCCGCGGCAACGTGGACAGCCGCATCGCACGGCTGGACTCCGGCGACGTCGACGCGATCGTGGTCGCCGCGTGCGGGCTGCACCGCATCGGCCAGGCGCACCGCATCACGCAGGTGCTGCCCGCCGAGCTGATGGGCCCGGCCGTCGGCGCGGGCACCATCGTGGTCACCACCCGCACGTCCGGTCCGGCGTACGCGCTGGTCATGGCGGTCGACGACCCGGACAGCCGGGATACGAGCCTGGCCGAGCGGGCCCTGCTGCACCGCTTCGGCGCGAGCTGCAACAGCGCGGTCAGCGGCCACGCGAGCATCGACCGGGACACCGTCACCCTGCACGCCGCCGTGTACGCCCCGGAGGGCGACCGGACACTGGCGACCGTCGTCGCCGGCGACCGCACCGCCGCTCCCGCGCTGGGCCGCCAGGCCGCCGACGAGCTGCTGGCCCTCGGGGCCCGCAAGCTGCTCGACCCGTACCTGCGCTGACTCAGCCGCCCTGCCCGGCTGTGCATCCAGCACGCGTTACGACCCGCGTTCGTCGCCAGCCTCACTGCGCTGCGGCGGGGGAGCGGTCACAGCGGGCTCGGCGTCCGGGCGCGGTGAGGCCGAGGCCAGCCCGGACCGGGCCGCGATCAGCGCGACGCTGTCGCCGAACGTCGACGTCGGGCCGATGACGTGCTCGCCGTCGACGCCGAGCACGTCTCCCGCGCGGTACCAGCCGCGCATCTGGTCGGCGGTGAATTCGGTGACCTGGGGGCGGGTGCTGTGGCGGCGGACCGTCTCGTCGAAGGGGATGTCGAGGTAGTACGCCGAGCTGACACCGCGGTGCGCGGCGATCAGCGCCCTGACCGTCGGGCCGTACTTGGCTGCGTGCAGGATGCCTTCGAGGACCACGTGGTAGCCGTGGTCGAGCAGGTAGCGCACGGTGGCGTCGATGAAGTCCGGGGCCAGGCCGCCGGGCCCGTCGTGCTCGCGCAGGATGATCCGGCGCAGGTGGTCCTGCTCGACCAGGGCACAGCCGCGGCCGTACGCCAGGCGCACCGCCCGCGCGATCGACGACTTGCCCGCACCGGAGTTGCCCCGGATCACGACCAGGATCGTGGACGTCGACCCGCAGGCGTCGGTTTCTCGCACCGCCCGATGATGCCACCACGGGCACCCGCCGGTCCTGACGACGGGCGGGCCGCGCCGGTCAGGCCGTGCCGTGCAGGCGCGCCACCACCTCGGCGTCCTCGGTCTCACCGGTCTCGGTGAAGCCGATGCTGGCGTAGCAGCGCCGGGCGGCGGTGTTGGCCGGCTCGTACGACAGCGCGAAGCTGCTCAGCCCGTGCTCGGCCGCCAGCAGCGCGATCGCCGCGCGTACCGCGGCCCGGCCGTAGCCGCGGCCCTGCCGGGTCGCGTCGATGATGACGCCGCCGAGCCAGGCCGCCCCGTCGGCGGGGTCGACGGTCCACATCAGGAAACCGACGACGTCGCCTTCGGTGTCGAGCACCGCGAGCGGCCGCCAGCCCGCCTCGCCGTACTGGCACAGCGCCAGGTAGTACGCGGGTGCGGCGACCCAGTCGGCCTGCTCCGGTGCGACGGTGAGCGCGGTGACGGCGCGCCAGTTGACGGCGTCGACGGGTGCGAGCCGGATGGGATCAGGCGTGACAGGGGCGGTCATGTCGGGCATCATGCCAGGTCGGACGGGCGTCGATGCCTATGGGACCGAAGGGCGGGACACGGACGGCATCATGGATTTCTGCATCGGGACCGTCGCCGAGCTGACCGCCCGCGGCCTGCTCGGCGCCGCCCCGCGCCGCGGCCCCTTGCCGCAACTCTGAAAGAGTCGCGGCTTCGGGACGACCCGCAGGCCGCGAGTCTTTCAGAGTTGCGGCAAGAGCGGGGTCAGGGGGTGAGGGCGGATGGGATGCGGCGGAGGAGGGCGGGCCAGCCGCGGGACATGCCCTCGAAGGCGGAGCGGCCCATGGGCGAGTCGAGGTCGAGGCCTGACTGCTCCAGGAACAGGCGGGTGCCGGTGCCTTCGGGCTCCAGCCGCCAGGTGATGACGTTGTCCAGCGAACCGGTCGCGAAGCTGTAGCTGAACAGCCTGCCCGGTTCGACGGCCAGCACCTCGCAGGGCTGCTGGCCCCACGAGCCCATGTCGAGGGTGAAGTGGTGGCCGACGACAGGCCGCACATCGCCCGCGGCCCACCACTTCGCGTGCAGTTCGGGGTCGGTCAGCGCCTGCCAGACCCGCGCGGGCGGGTGGCTCAGGAACTGGTCGCAGCGGATGACACCGGGTTCGGTCATGAGAACTCCTCGTCGAGTGTGTCGCGCAACGACCGCAGCCGCCCGCGCCAGAAGTGTTCGTACGGGTGCAGCCACTGCCCGATCTCGGCCAGGGGCTGCGCTTGCAGGTGGTAGTACCGATGGCGGCCGCGGGGCTCCTCGCGCACCAGGCCCGCCCCGCGCAGCACCTGCAGGTGCTCCGAGACGGCGGGGCGGCTGAGCGAGAAGAGCCCGGCGAGTTCGCCGGCCGCGCGCGGGCCCTCACGCAGCGCGTCGAGCAGTTGGCGGCGTACCGGATTGGCCAAGGCGCTGAACACGTCAGTGGTCACGGCCGGTGACGATACGTCGGAGAATCCCGACGTGTCAACTTCTTCCGACACGTCGCGGGGTTGACGGTGGTGGTTACGCGCGTAACCATCAGGGGAGTCCCGTGAAGGAGAGCGCTATGACGGCTACGGCAGGCACCGACCGGGTCGTGGCGTCGATGACGCTGGCGGAGAAGGCGGCGCTGTGCGCCGGACGCGACTTCTGGTCCCTGTACGGCGTGCCCCGCCTGGGCGTGCCCGCCCTGCTCGTCGCCGACGGCCCGCACGGCCTGCGCAAGGAGCTCAGCACCGGGCAGGTGCAGCTCGGCCAGAGTGTGCCCGCCACGTGCTTCCCGACCGCGGCCGCGATGGCCTCCACCTGGGACCCGGACCTGATCGAACAGGTCGGCCGGGCGCTGGGCGCCGAGGCGCGGGCCGAGGGCGTCAGCGTGCTGCTCGGGCCCGGCGTCAACATCAAGCGCACCCCGCTGTGCGGCCGCAACTTCGAGTACTTCAGCGAGGACCCGCTGCTGGCCGGGCGGCTCGGGGCGGCCTGGATCCGCGGCGTGCAGAGCCAGGGCGTGGGCGCGTCGCTCAAACACTTCGCCGCCAACAACCAGGAGCACCGCCGGTTCAGCGTCGACGCGCTCGTCGACGAACGGGCCCTGCGCGAGGTGTACCTCGCCGCCTTCGAGGGCGCCATCACCGGCGGCGCACCCTGGACGGTGATGTGCGCGTACAACCGGCTCAACGGCACCTACGCCGCCGAGCACGAGTGGCTGCTGACGCGGGTGCTGCGCGAGCAGTGGGGCTTCGACGGGATCGTGGTCTCCGACTGGGGCGCGGTCAACGAGCGGGTGGAGGGCCTGGCCGCGGGGCTGGACCTGGAGATGCCCGGCTTCGGCGGCCACCACGACCAGCTCGTCGTCGACGCCGTGCAGGCCGGGGCCCTGCCCGCCGACGTGCTCGACCGGACCGCCGCCCGGTTCCTCACGCTCGTCGAGCGCACCGCGCAGGCCCGCGAGGACGGGCACACCTACGACCGCGACGCCCACCACGCGCTGGCCGGACGGGTCGCCGCCGAGGGAGCGGTGCTGCTCAAGAACGACGGCGGTCTGCTGCCACTGGCCCCGGGCGCGCGCATCGCGGTCATCGGCGCGTTCGCCAAGCAGCCCCGTTTCCAGGGCGCGGGCAGCTCGCACATCAACCCGCACCGCCTCGACGACGCGTACACCCGGCTGTCCGCACTGGCCGAGGCCACCTACGCGCCCGGTTACCGGCGCGACTCCGACGAGATCGACGAGGCCCTGCTCGCCGAGGCCGTGGCGGTCGCGCGGGCCGCAGACACCGTCCTGGTGTACGCCGGGCTCACCGACAGCTACGAGACCGAGGGCCTGGACCGCACCCACCTGCGCCTGCCCGCGAGCCACGACGCGCTGATCGCCGCCGTCGCCGCGGCCAACCCCCGGACCGTGGTGGTGCTCCACAACGGCGCGCCCGTCGAGCTGCCCTGGCACGGTGACGTGCCCGCGATCGTCGAGGCGTACCTCGGCGGGCAGGCCGGTGGCAGCGCCGTGGCCGACGTGCTGTTCGGGCTGGCCGAACCCGGCGGGCGGCTGGCCGAGACGTTCCCGCACCGCTGGGCCGACAACCCCGTCCACGCGCTGCCCAACGGTCCCCGCCAGGCCGAGTACCGCGAAAGCGTGCACGTCGGCTACCGCTACTACGACACCGCCGGTGCCGATGTGCTGTTCCCGTTCGGACACGGGCTGAGCTACACGTCGTTCGACCACACGGGCCTGTCCGCCACCGGAACCGGACCCGTCGAGGTCACCGTCACCGTCACGAACACCGGCGAGCGGGCAGGCAGCGAGGTCGTCCAGGTGTACGTGCACCACCCAGCCGCCGCCGGGGCGCGCCCCGACCAGGAACTCAAGGGCTTCGCCAAGGTGCGTCTCGCGCCCGGGGAGTCACGCGCCGTCACGGTCGTCCTCGACCGGCGAGCCTTCGCCTGGTACGACGTCACGACAGCATCCTGGGCCGTCACCGGCGGCCGGTACGAGATCCGCGTCGGCGCGTCGTCGCGCGACATCCGCGCCACCGTCGCCGTCGACGTCACCGGCGACGCCCCGCCCGCCCCGGCCTACCCGGTGCCCGCCCCCGGGCAGCAGTGGGACCGGGACGGTTTCGCCGCCGTGTACGGCCGCCCGCTGCCCGACAACACCGCCGACGCCCCCGGCACGTTCACGCTGAACACGCCCCTGCACGACATGCGCAGCTCCCCGGTGACGCGGCTGCTGCAGGCCACCGCCCGGCGGCAGGCCCGCGGCTTCGTCAAGGACCCGAAAAGCCCGATGGCGCTGCTCATCGGCGCGATGCTCGACGAGATGCCGCTGCGGATGCTGTCGATGATGAGCCGCGGCAGGATCAGCCGCCCGGTCCAGGAAGGACTGCTCGACCTCGCCAACGGGCGCTGGGCGCGCGGCCTGCGCGCGCTGGCCCGGCGGCGATGACCGGACGCCGCCCCACCAGCGCCGACGTCGCCCGCGAAGCCGGGGTGTCGCGGGCGACGGTGAGTTACGTGCTCAACGACGCTCCCGGCGAGCGCATCGCCCAGCCGACCCGCGAACGGGTGCTCGCCGCCGCCGCCCGCCTCGGGTACGCCCCGTCACTTGCCGGGCGGGCCCTGGCCAACGGGCACAGCGACATCGTCCTGCTGGCCATGCCCGACGTGCCCTCCGGCGAGCTGACGTCCCGGTTCATCGACGCGGTGACCCGCTCGCTGGCCGCGCAGGGCCTGACCGTGGTCGTCCACTTCGACGTGCCGTCCGCGCCCCGCCTGCCCCGCCTGGCCGCGATGCTGTCGGTCCGCGCCGTGCTCAGCCTGCTGCCGCTGCCCGACGCCGAACTGGCCGCGCTGCGGCGGCTGGGCGTACGAGCCGTGCCCGCCGGGACCGAGTCCGACGGCCACGCCGTCGCCGCGCTCACCCGCCGACAGGGCCGCATGCAGGTCGATCACCTGGCCGGGGCCGGGCACACGCACCTGGCGTACGCGCTGCCCGCCGACCCGCGCCTGTCCGTGTTCGCCGACCCCCGCCACGACGGCGTACGCCAGGCCTGCGCCGCGCGGGACCTGCCCGCACCGGTCGCGTTCACCGTCCCCGGCGACCCGCCCGCCGTCGTCGCCGCCGTACGCGCCCTGCTGGACGATGCGCCGCAGGTCACCGCGATCTGCGCGTACAACGACGAGGTCGCCCTCGCGGTCCTGCACGGCATGCGCGAACTCGGCGTCGCCGTGCCCGCCCGCATGGCCCTGATCGGCGTCGACGGCATCCCGCTGTCCGCCTACAGCGCGCCGCCGCTGACCACGATCACGGTCGCCCCGGCCGCCGCCGCCCGCCACCTGGCCCGCGTCGCCGTGGCGCGCCTGTCCGGCGACCGGGCCACTCCCGTCCCGGTCGAGGACGTCCTGCACCTCACGCCGCGCGCCACCACCTGAGCGCGCGGGTTCAGGCGACCGTGAGGTCGTAGTCGACGCTGACCGCGAAGTTCCCGGACGTGCCGCGGATCCGCAACTGGTGCGCACCGGCCGCCGGTGCGCTGATCCGCGCCCAGATCCCGCACCCGAGCGCCTCGAACGTGCCGGCCTCCTGACCGAGCGCGTTGCCCGCGACAGCCGTCACCTCGATCGGCACGCCGGTGAACCGCTCCAGCGTCAGCGCGGTGCCGTCGAGTTCCGCGGTCCCCTCGGCGGTCGCCATGAAGCCGTCGCAGTCGTCCTTCGCGCCGAACAGGTTGAGCACGGGCACCACGATCGTCCGGCCCTGCGGCACGGTGCACGCGCGCTGTGCCCGCGTGCCGAAGGTCCCGGCCAGGAACCACACGTCGGCGGGCTGGTTGAGGGCGCAGAACTCACCGGTGGGGTCGGCGACCGGATTGCTCGCCTCCGGTTCGGCGGCCGCCCAGGTCCACCATCGGCCCTGCATGGCACCCATATCGGACGAGGTGGCAGCGGACCGGTCGGCGGCGGGCGAGCCGGTGCCGCAGGCGGCGAGCAGGAGCGTCGCCACGCCCAGGAGGATCATTCGTCGGAGCACGGACCGGCACGCTACCCGACCGGGCCGCATCGCGTGGGGCACCGGGACCGCGGCCGTGGCTTTACAAGAAATTCATGCCGTCGTACGGCTCCGGTCTGGATCGACCCGCAACACATTTGAGATGGTCCATCTGTCGTCGTCGTGACCCTAGCCGGAAACCCCCATCCGGCCGCGGCGGCGGGCAGTCGGGAGACCCTCTGATGTCCCGTGTCCTGAAGGCGATGGCCGCCACCGCGGCCGTTCTGGCCATGTCGCTCACCCTCACCGCGACACCGGCCCACGCCACCCCGCCGAACATCCCCTCCTACAGCACCGCGGTCAGCCGTCTCGCGGCGCTGACCGTCGCCGCCGAGTCGCACGGCTCGACGTACAACCGGGACCTGTTCCCGCACTGGATCACGATCACGGGCACCTGCAACGCCCGCGAGCAGGTCCTCAAGCGCGACGGTGTCGGCGTCGTGGTCAACAGCAGCTGCGCGGCGACCTCCGGCTCCTGGTACAGCCCGTATGACGGCGCGACCTGGACCAACGCCGCCGACGTCGACATCGACCACATGGTCCCGCTGTCGGAGGCCTGGGCGTCCGGTGCGTGGGCGTGGACGACCCCGCAGCGCCAGACCTACGCCAACGACCTCGGCGGGCCCGAGCTGTGGGCGGTCACCGACAACGTCAACCAGTCCAAGGGCGACAAGGACCCGGCCGAGTGGCAGCCGTCGCTGTCGTCGTTCCGCTGCACGTACGCCCGCGCCTGGATCCAGGTGAAGTGGTACTACAACCTGTCCGTCGACAGCGGGGAGAAGTCGGCCCTCAACGGCATGCTCGCCACCTGCTGACCGGCGAGGCAGCTCCGGTCCTCACGGACCGGGGCTGCCTCCGTCAGCCGGCGCGGATGCGGTCGAGCAGCAGCGGAATCCAGTGATCGCCGTAGCGTTCGCGCAGTTCCGGACGCTGCCAGTCGGTTCCGGTGACCGCGCCGCGGCACAGTGCCGAGCCGCACCCGCAGTCCATCCGGAAGTCCGCCACCGCCGTGCTGGTGCCGTAGTCGTTGGTGATCTCCTCACCGACCGCGATGTCACGCCGGGCGGCCAGGGTGTACGCGTCGAGCCACCACAGGTTCGGGTCGCAGCTGTGGTTGCCGTACCCGTTGCGGCGGCGCGGCGGCAGCACGAGATGCAGGTCCTCGCCTACGCCGACGGTGTCGACGTAACGGTGCCGAAGCGCCGCCTGCGTGAACAGCTCCCGCAGCTCCGCACCGCTGACCAGACGCCCTCCCAGCCGGGACACGACGGTCCCGGCTGGGAGGGCGGTGCGCGCGAACAGGCCTTCGCCCGCGATCGAGGACACCCCGACCTCGACGGCGGCGTGCAGCCAGCAGTCGGCTGCGGGCATGGGCGCGCGACTCATCGGAGAAAGCCTGCGGTCAGCCGACCGGTGCCGCGACGTGCTGCCGGACCACTTCCGGCGTAGCGGGCGTGACCACCGCCAGAATCTGCCGCAGCAGGCCGTCCATCCCGTCCAGCCGCCCGTCGATGCCGGCGAAACGCCGGTCCATCCCGTCGAGCCGACCGTTGAAGCCGTCGAAACGCTGATCGATCCGGTCGAGGCGCCCGTCGATGCCGTCGAAACGCTCGTCGATCCGGTCGAGGCGCTGGTTCACGGCGGCGAACTGTTCCCGCGTGTCCTGGCGGTGTTCTCGCAGGTCGGCTGAGAGTTCGTCGACCGCTCCGCGGAGCAGGCCGAACTGGTCGTCGATGGCGGCGAAGCGGCGAGTGTTGCGATACGACTCGGCTTCGAGCGTGACTACGCGTTCTTCCAGGTTCTTGTTGGTCACCAATTCATCCTCCCCATGCCGGCTGCCGGCCGTCCAGACCGCCGGCGTGCCCTTCGCTCGATATTCTGCATCGACTAAGTCAGTTACGCCATGTCGTACACGGCCAGGACTGAATCGTGACCCGCTGTTCGACTCGAACGGGTGATTACCGCCAGCGTCGCGCGTCCTCGTCCCCACCCGTGGACCAGATCTTGCGAAAAGGCCTGCTGGCGGTAGGGTCGCGATGATCCCGCCGGACGGCGTCCGCTCACGTCCCCGGCCCTGGCGCACCGAAGGACGGCACATGTTGCAGGAGCAAGCGGCGGACTCCGGCCCGCCGGTCGTGATGGCGGAGACGCAGGCACCCTGGGCGGCGCGCGACGGTCTGCGGATCACCGGCGTACGCGCGATCGTCACCGCCCCGGAGGGCCTGCCCCTGGTCGTCGTCCGCGTCGACACCAGCGATCCCGGCCTGTACGGCTACGGCTGCGCCACGTTCACCCAGCGCTTCCACGCCGTCGTGGCGGCCGTCGACCAGCACGTCGGCCCGATGCTGCTCGGGCGGCACCCGGCCGACATCGAGGACATCACCCGCATGGTGCACCTGTCGTCGTACTGGCGGGGCGGTCCGGTGCTCAACAGCGCCCTGTCCGGGGTGGACCAGGCGCTGTGGGACATCGCGGGCAAGCGCGCCGGGATGCCGGTGTACGAGCTGCTCGGCGGCCGGGTCCGCGCCGCCGCCGACACCTACCTGCACGCCGCGGGAGCGACGATCGAGCAGACCCTGGAGCACGCCCAGCAGATCCTCGACTCCGGCTACCGGCACGTACGCCTGCAGACCGGCGGCCCCGGCCTGGGCACCTACGGGGCACCCGGCACCCCGGGCGGCTACCCGGACGCGCCGTACCCGGACGGCTGGGACGTGCAGCAGTACCTGCGTGACACCCCGAAGCTGTTCGCGGCTGCCCGCGAGGTGCTGGGGGAGACCCCGAACCTGATGCACGACGTGCACCACCGGCTCACCGTGAAGCAGGCCGTGGCGCTGGCCCGCGCCCTGGAGCCGTACCGGCTGTTCTTCCTGGAGGACCCGATCCCCCTGGAGCTGTACGACCGCCTGCCCGAGCTGCGCGCCGCCGCGCCGATGCCGATCGCGGTCGGCGAACAGGTCGCCTCGGTCGCCGACGCGGCCCGGCTGGTCACCGGCGGCGGGGTGGACCTGCTCCGGCTGCACATCTCGGCGATCGGCGGCCTGACTCCGGCCCGCAAGCTGGTCGCGCTGTGCGAGCTGACCGGTGTCGGCACGGCCTGGCATGCCCCCGCCGACGTGTCGCCGATCGGCGCGGCCTGCAACGTGGCCCTGGACGTGAGCAGCCCGGCGTTCTCCATCCAGGAGGGCCACCTGTGGCCGGACCCGGTGCGTGAGGTGTTCCCGGGCACGCTCGATCCGCGCGGCGGCTACCTGTATCCGAACGACGCCCCCGGTTGGGGCATCGAGGTCGACGAGAAGGCGGCGGCCACGTATCCGGCCGTCACCCACCTGCACGAACGATGGTCGGCCCGGGTACGCCGGCCCGACGGGGGGATCGAGGCGCCGTGACCACACTCGCGATCGTCGGCACCGGCAACATCGCCGCCGGCTACCTGACCGACCTGCGCACCTACCCCGGCATCGCGGTGGTCGGCGGCTACGACGACGACCAGGCCCGGTCGGCGGCGTTCGGGGCCGCACACGACCTGCCGATCTACGGCAGCTTCGACGAGCTGCTGGCCGACGACAAGGTCGACGTGGTGGTGAACCTGACGCCGCTGGCGGCGCACGCGCCGGTCACCCGGGCGGCACTGCGCGCGGGCAAGCACGTGTTCAGCGAGAAGCCGCTCGCACCGACCGCACCGGAGGCGCGCTCGCTGATCGCCGAGGCGGCCGCGCACGGGCGGCGGCTGGGCTGCGCGCCGCACACGTACCTCGGGGAGGCGATCCAGACCGCGTGGAAGCTGGTCCGCGACGACGCCGTCGGGCCGATCAAGCTGGTGTACGCCGAGGTCAACCACGACCGGATCGAGTCCTGGCATCCGGCTCCGCAGGGGCCGTACCGGTCCGGTCCGCTGTACGACGTGGGCGTGTACTCGCTGACGGCGCTGACCGCGATGCTCGGCCCGGCGCGCCGGGTGTGGGCGTACGGCACGATCCTCAAAGCCGACCGGGTCACCCTGTCCGGTGAGATGTTCTCCCCGCAGGCCCCCGACTTCTCCGTGGTCGTCCTGGAACTGGCCGGCGGCGCGACGGTCCGGCTGACCGCGAACTTCTACGTCGGCGCGGGCACCCGCCAGTCCGGCATCGAGCTGCACGGCGAGCGCGGCTCCATCCACATCGCGGACTGGACGAACTTCGACTCCGAGATCCGCGCGGGCCTGCCCCCGGAGCCGGTCCCGCTGCTGGGCGACCCCTACCGGGGCATCCCCTGGGGCCGTGGCGTCGCCGAGTTCGTCTCCGCGATCAACGAGGGCCGCCCGCACCGCTGCTCGGCCGAGCACGCCGCCCACATCGTCGACGTCCTGGCCGCCGCCAGCCACTCCCAGCGGACCGGCGCCCCCGTGGACGTCACCTCGACGTTCCCGGCCCCGCTCCCGATGCCCTGGGCCGCGTAGCAGCGGGTGATGGGCAGTGCCCGGCAGGTCGGGGAGGAGTTCGCCTGCCGGGCACCTGGTGCGGTGACGAACGGGCTCAGTGGATTCCCTGGCGGGACATCGGGGTCGGCGTCCGGGCGTGGCCCGGAGGTGCACCCGCCCGCTCCGGCAGAGGATCGAGCCGTGAAGAAATCTGCCGCAATCGCGCTGATGACCGCTCCACTCCTGCTCGCCGCGTACGGCGTGGTCCGCATCATCGGCAAGTCCGACGGTGTGTACGGGCCGGGCTGGGACTGGCAGGCCGCCCACCTGCTCGCCCTCGCCGGGGTGTTCCTGTTCGTGCCGGGTGTGCTGCACCTGGGCAGGCTGCTGCCGCGCGGGCCGTGGCGCACCGGCACCGTGGCCGTGACGATGTTCGGGCTGGCGGCCTCGGCGGTCCAGTTCAGCGCCGACATCTGGTTCGCGCTGCGGGCCGACGACAAGGCCGGTATGCAGGCCCTCTCCGGCGACTTCGGGGACATCCCCGGCGTCGACCTGGTCGTCTACCAGGTGGGGCCGCAGCTGTTCTTCGTCGGCCTGCTCACGCTGACGATCCTGGCGGCGCGGGCCGGGCGGATGCCGTGGTGGAGCCCGGTCGTCCTGCTCGCAGGCATCGTCCTGCCGCCGGTGACCCTGGACCTGCTGCCGCTGTCGGGCCTGCTCATCACGGCGGCGCTGTGGCCCGCGACCCGTGGCGGCCGGGCCGCCGCGCCGACCGGCGGCGACGTCGAGGGACCGACCGGTCGTGGAGCCACCGCGACACCGCTGCGACGGGCGGCCTTCAGCGGTGGGACCGCCCCGGCGAGCCGGATCCAGGGACTGGCCGACAACCGGCCCGAGGTGTACGCGGGACCGCCGCCGCGCGTCACGCCGTGACGGACCGGGCGGGGTGGTGACGGCTGAGCGGGATGACCATCGGGGTGCCGGTGACCGGGTCGGGCACGACCTGGCAGCCCAGCCCGAACACCGCGGTGACCAGCTCGGCCGTCACCACCGTGGCCGGATCGCCCTCGGCGGCGATCCGGCCGTCACGCATCACCACCAGGTGGTCGGCGTAGCGGCAGGCCTGGTTGAGGTCGTGCAGCACCATCACCACGGTGCGGCCGTCGCGGCGGTTGAGGTCGGTGACTAGGTCGAGCACGTCGATCTGGTGCGCCAGGTCCAGGTAGGTGGTGGGCTCGTCGAGCAGCAGCACCGGTGTCTGCTGGGCGACGGCCATCGCGATCCAGGCCCGCTGGCGTTGCCCGCCGGACAGCTCGTCGACGGGCCGGTGCGCGAGCTCGGTCATGCCGGTCGCGGCCAGCGCCGCTGCCACGGCGTCCTCGTCGGCGGCCGACCACTGCCGCCACCAGGTCTGGTGCGGGGCGCGTCCCCGCCCGACGAGGTCGAGCACGCTGATGCCCTCGGGGGCGACCGGGGTCTGCGGCAGGATGCCGACCTGCCGGGCGACCTGCCGGGTCGGCAGCGCATGGATGGCCCGCCCGTCCAGCAGCACCGCACCGTCGACGGGGCGCATCAGCCGGGCGAGCGCGCGCAGCAGGGTCGACTTGCCGCAGGCGTTGGCCCCGACGACGACGGTGACCCGGCCGGGCGGGACCTGCAGGTCCAGGTCGGATACGACGGTGCGGTCGTCGTAGGCCAGGGTCAGGCCTTCGGCCCGGATTCCGGTCATGTCAGCCTCCACTGCCGGCACGGTTGGAGCGAACCAGGAGCCGGAGCAGGAACCCGGCGCCGATGGCCCCGGTCACCACCCCGACCGGCAGGTCGAGGTCGGGGAGCAGGTGCCGGGCCAGCAGGTCGCTGCCCGACACGAGCAGCGCGCCGGTCAGCGCGGACAGCAGCACCGGTGGCGCGGACAGCCGGGCCAGGCGCTGGGCGATCTGCGGCGCGGCCAGCGACACGAACAGCACCGGTCCGGCCGCGGCGGTCGCGAACGACACCAGTGCGACGCTGACCAGCAGCAGCAGGCCACGGGCGAGCTGGACGGGGGTGCCCAGGCCACGGGCGACGTCGTCACCGAGCTGCAGGTTGCGGTTCCATCCGGCCAGCAGCAGGGCGGCGGGCAGCAGCACCGCGACGGCGACGGCCAGCGGGCGTACGGCCTCCCATCCGCGTCCGTTGAGGTTGCCGACCAGCCAGCCGACCGCCTCCTGCGCCTGGTGCAGTTTGGCGCGGGTGAGCAGATAGTCGGTGGCGCTGGTGCACATCCAGGACACGCCGATGCCGACGAGCACGATCCGGAACCCGGTGCTGCCGCGCCGCCAGGCCAGCAGGTACACGGCGAGCGCGCCGAGCAGCCCGCCGGCCAGGCCCAGGGTCGGCGTGCCGAGGGTGTCGCCGAAGCCGAGCACGATCCCGGCGACGACGGCGGTGGTGGCCCCGGCGTTGATGCCGACCATGTCGGGGCTGGCCAGGGGGTTGCGGGTGATCGCCTGCAGGACCGCCCCGGAGGCCGCGAACGCCGCGCCGACCAGCACGCCGGTGAGCGCGCGGGGCAGCCGCACCTCGTGGACGATGAAGACGGTGCCGCGCGCGCCCGAGCGCCACAGCGCCGGTACGACGTCGACCAGTGGCACGGGGTAGTCGCCGAGCGCCAGTCCCAGGCAGAACATCGCGAACGCGGCGACCGCCGTGACGGCGCAGGCGGCGATCAGGCGCGGGCGCAGCGGCAGGCCCAGCAACGACGGCCGCAGCCGGGTCCGGCGGCCCGTGCCGGGGGCTGTCTTCAGCACTGTCACGGTGCTCACATCTCGGCCAGGCGTCGGCGGCGGGCCAGGGCGATGAAGAACGGGCCGCCCAGGAACGCCACGACGATGCCCGCCTGGATCTCCTCGGGCCGGGCGACGACGCGGCCGAGCACGTCGGCGGCGATGAGCAGGCTCGGTGCGCCGAGCAGGGTCAGGGCGAGGATGCGGCGCTGGTCGGGGCCGGTGACCATACGGGCCAGGTGCGGGGTGACCAGGCCGATGAAGACGATCGGCCCGGCCAGCGCGACGGCGGTCCCGGCGAGCACGGTGATGGCGAGGGCGGCCCGCAGCCGGATCAGGCCGACGCGGCGGCCCAGCGCGGCGGCGACGTCCTCGCCGAGCGCGAGGCTGTTCAGGGCCGGTGCGGTGGCCAGCGCGAGCACCGCCCCGGCGGCCAGCAGCGGGGTCACCTGCCACAGGGTGGCGGCGTCGGCGGCGGTCAGCGACCCGGCGGCCCAGAACCGGAACCGGTCCAGGGCCAGCGGGAATCTGAGCACCAGCGCGCTGGTGAACGAGCCGAGCAGGAACGTCACCGCGATCCCGGCCAGCGCCGTCTTGACCGGGGTCGCGCCGCCACGGCCGAGCCCGCCGAGCAGGTGGACGCTGACCGCCCCGGCGAGCGCGCCCGCGAAGGCGTACCAGATGAGGTTGGTCGGTGCGGTGCTCGCGCCGAACACGGCGACGGCGAGCACGATGGCGAACGACGCCCCGGCGCTGACGCCGAGCAGGCCGGGGTCGGCGAGCGGGTTGCGGGTGAGGCCCTGCATGAGTGCTCCGGCCAGGCCGAGCGCCGCGCCGACGAGCAGGCCGGTGGCGGTGCGCGGCAGGCGCACGCTCCACACGATGGCCTCGATCTGCGGGTCGACGTGAGCGCGGTCGAACAGCGCGTCGGCGACCTGTCCGATGGGGACGGCGCGGCTGCCGAAGGCCAGCGAGAGCAGGCACAGCACGGCCAGCAGCAGGGCGGCGGCGGGCAGGTAGGCGGCAGCGCGGCGCGGTCGGGCCGGTGGCGGGGGTGCGGGGAGCGGGGTCACGTCGACCTCATGGATCAGATCTTAAGGTGAGCCTAGCCTTACCGGAAAGCAGGGCCTGAGCTGCGCAAAAGCCGTGAATCTTGAAATTAGGTTAGCCTTACTTTACCATCCCTTCAGTTGCCCACCACGTCGAGGGGAAGTCATGTCCACCCTGCCGAAGCACTCCGTGCGCGTCCGTCGTCAGTGGCCGGTCGGCCGCCTGGCCACGGCGCTCGCGGTGGCCGCGCTCGCCCTCACCGCCTGCGGCGGTGACCCGGCCGCGACGCCCGCGCCGAACGGTTCCGCAGCTCAGGGCGCTACCTTCCCCGTCACCGTGTCGCACAAGTACGGCGACACCGTCATCGACAAGGCCCCCGCCCGCGTCGTCACCCTCGGGCTCAGCGACCAGGACCCGGTGCTCGCCCTCGGCGTCGTGCCGATCGGCTCCATCGACTGGTTCGGCGAGCGCCCCTACGGCAAGTGGCCGTGGGCGACCTGGGGCGGCAAGGTTCCGGAGATCGTCGGCGAGCGCGACGAGTACAACCTGGAGAAGATCGCGGCGCTGAACCCCGATCTGATCATCGGCATGTACTCCGGGATGAGCCAGGAGCAGTACACCAAGCTCACCCAGATCGCGCCGACCGTGGCGCAGGTCAAGGGCTACGACGACTACAGCGCGCCGTGGCAGGAGATGACCATGCACGCCGGACGGGCGCTCGGCCAGTCCGCCAAGGCCGCCGAGCTGATCGCCGCCATCGACCAGCGCCTGGCCGACCTCAAGGCCAAGAACCCGCAGTTCACCGGTAAGACCGTGGCCGTCGTCGAGCCGTACGAGCCGGGCAAGTACGCCGTGTTCGCCCCCAGCGACCCGAAGGTCGTGCTGCTCACGCAGCTCGGCTTCACCGTGCCGGAGGCCATCGTCCAGGCCGCGGGCAAGGAGTACGCCGCCGAGATCGGCTCCGAGCGCCTCGACCTGGTCGACGTCGACAAGCTCGTCTTCCTCACCGCCGACGCGTCCACCGAGACGACCGTCAAGGCCGACAAGGTCTACACGACGCTCAAGGTCGCCAAGGAGAACCGGGCCGTGTTCCTGCCGTACGAGACGCCCCCGCTGGGCGCCGCGCTGTCGTTCAGCACGGTGCTGAGCATCCCGTACGCGCTGGACCAGCTCGTCCCGCTGCTCGGCTGAGCACCGCCCCACCACCGCACCACCCCGTACCGCCCCCGAAAGGTGTCTCCCCGTGACCGAGACCGTGTCCCAGCCCGTGTCGGACGCCGAGCTGCACCGCATCCTCGTGGCATGGAACGACACCGCCTGCGGGCAACCGCCGTCGACCTGGCCGGAGCTGTTCGCCGGCCAGGTCGCGGCACGGCGTGACGCCATCGCGCTGGTGTACGAGCAGACCAGCCTCACCTACGGCCAGCTCGACGCGGCCGCCAACCGGCTCGCGCACGCGCTGCTCGCGCGCGGCGCGGGCCCGGAGCGCGTGGTCGGACTGTGCCTGCCCCGCTCCGCGGAGATGATCGTCGCGCAGGTCGCCGTGCTCAAAGCCGGTGCCGCCTACCTGCCGCTGGACCCGGACTACCCGGCCGACCGCATCGCGTACATGGTCGACGACGCGCGCCCGGCCTGCCTGGTCACCACCACCGACCTCACCTCGGTCCTGCCCGGGGACCCGGCGCTGCTGGTGATCGACGACGCGGCGACCCTGGCGGAGCTGGCCGCATCACCGGAGACCACGCCCTCCGATGAGGAGCGCGGCGGGCCGCTGAGCGTGCTCGGGGCGGCGTACGTCATCTACACGTCGGGTTCGACCGGACGGCCCAAGGGCGTCGTCGTGTCGCACGCGGGCGTGGTGAAGCTGCTGGCCACGGCCACCGACCGGCTCGGCGTCGGGCCGGACAGCCGGGTGCTGCAGTTCGCGTCGCCGAGCTTCGACGTCGCGTTCTTCGACCTGTGCCTGGGCCTGCTCACCGGGGCGCGGCTGGTCGTCGTGCCCGCCGAGCGCCGCGTGCCCGGACCGGAGCTGACCGACTACGCCCGCGCCCACGGCATCACCTTCATGATCCTGCCCCCGGCGCTGCTGGCCGCCCTACCCGAGGGCTGCGACCTGCCCGAAGGCGCGACCCTGCTGGCGGGCACCGAGCGCATCTCGACCGCGCTGGTGGCCCGCTTCGCCCGGGGCCGCGAGATGTTCAACGCCTACGGCCCGACCGAGGCGACCGTGAACTCGACGCTGGGCCTGTGCGACCCCGACATGGACCCGCTGGCCAGCGTGCCGATCGGGGTGCCCGACCCGGGGACCCGCTGCTACGTGCTCGACGCCGCGCTGCGCCCGGTGCCCGTCGGCGAGCTGGGTGAGCTGTACCTCGGCGGCCCCGGCTTGGCCCGTGGTTACCTCAACCGGCCCGCGCTGACCGCGACCCGGTTCGTCGCCGACCCGTTCGGCGCGCCCGGCGAGCGCCTCTACCGCACCGGTGACCTGGTGCGCTGGCAGCCCGACGGCCGCCTGGACTTCACCGGCCGCACCGACGACCAGGTGAAGATCCGTGGATACCGGGTCGAGCTGGGCGAGGTCGAGTCGGTGCTGCTACAGCACGACGCCGTCGGGCAGGCCGTGGCCGTGGTCCGCCAGGACCGCCCCGGCGACACCAGGCTCGTGGCGTACGTGGTGGCCCGTGACGGGCAGGACGTGGCACCGGCGGACGTGCGGGAGTACGCCCAGGGCTTCCTACCTGAGCACATGGTGCCCGCCGCCGTGGTGGTGCTGGACCGGCTGCCGGTGACGACCAGCGGCAAGCTCGACCGGGCCGCGCTGCCCGCGCCCGACTTCACGACGATGACCAGCGGGCAGGCCGCCCGCGACGCCCGCGAGCAGCTGCTGTGCGACCTCTACGACCAGGTCCTCGGCCTGACCGGCGTGGGCGTCGACGACGACTTCTTCGCCCTCGGCGGCGACAGCATCGTGTCCATCCAGCTCGTCATCGCCGCCCGCCGCGCGGGACTGACCGTCACCCCGCGCCAGGTCTTCGAGCAGCGCACCGTCGCCCGGCTGGCGCTGGTCACGGTCGCGGCCGACCCGGCCCGCGCCGACGACCCGCTTGCCGGCGTCGGCGACCTGCCCCTGACCCCGATCATGTCCTGGCTGGACGGCTGCGGCGGCGACATCGACGCGTTCAGCCAGTGGCTGGCCGTACGCGTACCCGCCGGCGCGACCCGCGAGACCCTGGCCGCCGCCTTGCAGGCCGTCACCGACCGCCACGACGTGCTGCGCTCACGGCTGACGCGGGCCACTGTCGGCCGCGCCGGATCGCTGACCGTTCTAGCGCCTGGCGCCGTCGCGGCCACCGACCACCTGCACCACCTTCAGCTGGCCGTGGACAACGCACTCCACGAGTGCCTGGACTCGGCCGCGCAGGAGGCCGGGCAGCGCCTCGACCCGACCGGCGGCGTGATGTTCCAGGCTGTGTGGCTCGACGCCGGACCCGACGCACCCGGACACCTGCTGGTCATGCTGCACCACCTGATCGTCGACGGCGTCACCTGGCGCATCCTGCTGCCCGACCTGGCGGCCGCGTACGCCGACGCCGCCGCGGGCCGCCTGCCCCGCCTCGCCCCGATCGGCACTCCGCTGCGCACCTGGGCCCAGCAGCTCACCGCCGTCGCCGAGGACCGGCTCGCCGAACTGGACCTGTGGACCGGCATGCTCGACGGCGACGACCCCGCACTGTCGCACCGCGCCCTCGACCCGGTCGGTGACCTGGCCACGGTCCGCCACCTCACGCTGCACCTGCCCGCCGCCGCGACCGCGCCGCTGCTGACCACCGTCCCCGCAGCCTGGCACGCGGGCGTCAACGACGTACTGCTCACCGCGCTCGCCACCGCCGTCAACCGGTGGCGCGAGGCCCGTGGCACGGCGACGCCACCGGTCCTGGTCGCCCTCGAAGGCCACGGGCGCGAGGAGGACCTGGTGCCCGGCGCGGACCTGTCCCGCACCCTGGGCTGGTTCACCAGCATCTTCCCGGTGCGCCTGGACCTGGGCCCCGACCCCGACGATCTCGGCGCGGCGCTCAAGCACGTCAAGGAGCGGCTGCGCGCCCTGCCCGACCACGGCGTCGGCTACGGACTGCTGCGCCACGTCAACCCGGAGACCGCCCCGCTGCTGGCCGCCCTGCCCCAGCCGCAGATCAGCTTCAACTACCTGGGCCGCTTCGGCGTCGACGAGGCCGGTGACTTCACCGCCCTGCCCGGCACCGGCATGCTGGCCGGGGGCTACGACGCGGCGATGCCGGTCGCGCCGTACACGCTGGAGGTCAACGCGTTCGCGCAGGAGGGCCCGGACGGGCCCGCGCTCGGGGTCACCTGGGCGTTCCCGGCCGACCTGCTGAGCGAGGACGCCGTACGCGAGCTGGCCGAGGGCTGGTTCGCCGCGCTCGCCGAACTGGCCGAGGCCGCCGCCGCACCGGGCGCGGGCGGGCACACCCCGTCGGACTTCCCGCTGGTCGCACTGGTCCAGGCCGACGTCGACGGGCTCGCCGCCCTGGTGCCGGGCCTCGACGACGTACTGCCGCTGTCACCGCTGCAGGAGGGACTGCTGTTCCACGCGTACACCGGGGACGGCAGCTACCAGGTGCAGCAGGTCGTGGAGCTGCACGGGCCCGTCGACGCCGACGCGGTCCGCCGCGCCGTCGACACGATCGTCGCCCGGCACGCGCCGCTGCGCGCGTCGTTCCACGAGCTGGCCGACGGCCGCCTCGTCCAGGCCGTCTCCGCGACCGCGACCGCACCCTGGCGGCAGGTCGACCTGTCGCGCATGGACGCCGCCGCGTCGGCGGAGCTGTTCGCGCAGATCCTCGCCGACGAGAAGGCCGCCGTCTTCGACCCCGCCGTCGCGCCCCTGGTGCGCCACCTGCTCGTCGACCACGGCGACGACCGGCACACGCTGGTCTTCACCCACCATCACATCGTCACCGACGGCTGGTCGGCGACCATCGCGCTGCGCGAACTGACGGCGCTGTACACCACCGGCGACGCCGTCCGGCTCCCGTCGGTGACCCCGTACCGCGAGCACCTGCGCCGCCTGGCCGCCCGCGACCACGCCGCGACCGAGCAGGCGTGGCGCTCGGCGATGTCCGGGGTGGACGGACCGACCCTGGTCGGGCGCGTGAGCGAGTCGGTGTCCGTGGCCGGCGCTGCTCCGGAAGCCGGGTCGGCGCCGTCCACCGGCGGCGAGCCCGTGTCGACCGAGGCCGGGAACGTTCCGCAGGGCAGCGCGCCCACCGACGTGCGTCAGGTGGCGGTGGCTGTGCCGGACGGCACCGGGGCACGGTTGGCCGCCGCCGCACGGGCGCACGGCACCACCCCGAGTACCCTGCTGTACGCCGTCTGGGGCCTGCTCCTGGGCCGTCTCACCGGACGGCGGGACGTGCTGTTCGGCAGCACCGTGTCCGGTCGCGACGGTGACACCCCCGGCGTCGAGTCGATGATCGGCCTGTTCATCAACACCGTGCCGGTCCGGGTGAGCTGGGCCCCGCACGAGCCGCTGCGCGAGGTCCTGTCCCGGCTCGCGGACGCGCAGACCGCGCTGCTGGACCACCAGCACCTGGGCCTGACCGCGATCACCCGCCTCGCGGGCGGCGGCGAGCTGTTCGACAGCCTCGTCACGGTGGAGAACCTGCCCGCCGACGGCGACCTGCGCGACGCCTCCGGCACGGTCCGCGTCGCGGGCGTGTCCTACCGCGAGGCCACCCACTACCCCGTCAGCCTGCTCGCCACCCCGGGCGACGGACTCTGCCTGGTCATCGAGTACGACCCGGCCCGGCTGGACGCGGCGACCCTGACCCGGCTGCGCACCGGGCTGCCCGCCCTGCTCGACGCCGTACTGGCCACGCCGGACCTGGCCGCCGGCGCCGTCGACCTCGGCGGCGCGCCCGAACCGCTGCGCGGCGAAACCGCCGCCCAGAGCGGTCACGGCCTGGCCGGGCTCGTCGCCGCCCACGCCGCCGACACCCCGCACGCGATCGCCGTCATCGCCGCCGACGAGCAGCTCACGTACGGCGAGCTCGCCGGTCGCGCCGCCGCGCTCGCCGCACGGCTGGCCGCGCGGGGAGCCGGACCGGAGAACGTCGTCGCCGTCGCGCTGCCCCGCTCGGCCCGCCAGGTCACGGCCATGCTCGGCGTGCTGTATTCCGGGGCCGCGTACCTGCCGGTCGACCCCGCGTCACCGAACCTGGACGCGGTCCTCGCCGACGCCGGGGTCACCGTCGTGGTGACCACCCCGGACCTGCTGTCCCGGCTGCCCCGCCGGGCCGGGCTGTCGTACGTGCTCGCCGGAACCGACGAAACCACAGGCACCCCCGTGCCCGTGGACCCCGAGCACCCCGCGTACGTCATCTACACCTCCGGTTCGACCGGCCGCCCCAAGGGCGTGCTGGTCACGCACCGGGCGATCACCAACCAGCTCGACTGGTCGCAGCGCGTCTTCGGCCTGCACGCCGCCGACCGGATGCTGCAACTGGCCCCCGCGACGTTCGACACGTCGGTGTGGGAGCTGTTCTGGCCGCTGACCGCCGGTGCGGCTGTCGTCCTGCCGGAACCGGGCGCGCAGCACGACCCGGCCGAGCTGGCCGCGCTGATGCGCGCCCACCGGGTCAGCGCCGCGACGTTCGTGCCGTCCATGGTGGAGGCGTTCCTGCTCGCCGACGACGTGCTCGCCGACCCGTCCTGGGCCGCCGACCTGCGCTGGGTCTCCTGCGGCGGCGAGGCCCTGACCGGGGACCTGGCCCGGCGCTGGGCCCAGGCGACCGGCAACCGCCTGGACAACTTCTACGGCCCCTCCGAGACCGCCGTACAGGTCACCTGGTGGCCCAACGACGGCAACCACGGCACCGCCGTGCCGATCGGCGGCCCCGTCGCCAACACCGGCCTGCACGTGCTCGACGACTGCCTGCGCCCGGTGCCCGTCGGCGTGCCCGGCGAGCTGTACGTCTCGGGCGCGCAGCTCGCCCGCGGCTACCTCGGCCGCGCCGCGCTGACCGCGACGCGTTTCGTCGCCGACCCGTCCGGCGCACCCGGCGAGCGCATGTACCGCACCGGCGACCTGGTCGTCCGCGACACCGACGGCACCTTGACCTACCTGGCCCGCACCGACCACGAAATCAAGATCCGTGGTGTACGCATCGATCCCGCCGACGTCGAGTCGTGGCTGACCAGCCGCCCCGACGTCGTCCAGGCCGCCGTCATCGCCCGCGCCGACGGCCCCGCCGTCCAACTCGTCGCCTACCCGGTCCCGGCCCCCGGCCGCGCCCTCGACCCGGCGGCCCTGCGCGACGCGGCCACCGCCGCGCTGCCTCCGGCCCTGGTCCCGGCCGCGTTCGTCGTCCTCGACGCCCTCCCGCGCACCTCCAGCGGCAAACTCGACCGCGCCGCCCTGCCTGCCCCACACCCCACGTCCCTCGATCACCCGACTTGCCAGGCATGTGGGCGAAAGCACGCCCACGATACGCACGAGTGCCAGGCAACTCCGGCGATCACGGGCGAGGCCGCGACCGGGCCGGTGGCGACGCTGTGCGAGATCGTCGGGGCGGTCCTCGGGATCGCGGCCGTCGGGCCGGACGACGACTTCTTCGCCCTCGGCGGCGACAGCATCCTGTCCATCGGAGTGTCCAGCCGCGCCCGCCGCGCGGGGCTGCCGGTCAGCCCGCGTGACGTGCTCGCCGCCCGCACCCCGCGCCGCCTGGCCGACCTCGCCGCAGCAGGTAAGTCGCCGCTGCCTCACATCAAGAATGATGTGCCCACATCAGAAATGATGTCGCCGCGCACGGGAACATCCCCTGCGCCGACTGTCGCGGGCTCGGCTGCCGCGAGCGCGAACGCCGGATCGGTGGACTCAGGCATGGTCACGGATTCGACTGGCGCGCAGGATAGCGTCGGTTCGCCGGTGACGGCGACCGGTCACCGCCCGCTGGGCGTGACCGGGCCAGTCGGCGACGGGGTCGGTGATGTGCCGCTGCTGCCGATCGTGCACTGGCTCAGAGACAGTGGTGCGGCCGTCGACCGGTTCACGATGCCGATGCTGCTGGTCACTCCGGCCGGGGCGGATCAGCGGTCCATCGCGGCGACGTTGCAGACGGTCCTGGACCACCACGACGGCCTGCGGCTGCGCCTGCAGCGCATCGCGTCCGTGCTGTGGACCCTGCGCACCGAGCCTGCCGACACGCTGATCGCGGCAGACCTGCTGCTCCGTGTCGAGGTGTCTGGTGTGGACGAGGCCGCGCTGCCGGGTCTGCTGGCCGCGCACGCCGCCACGGCCACCGCGCTGCTCGACCCGGACGCGGGCAGCATGCTGCGCGCGGTCTGGTTCGACGCGGGCGACCGTCCGGGCCGCCTGCTGTTGGCCGTGCATCACCTGGCCGTCGACGGCGTGTCCTGGCGCATCCTGTTCGAGGACCTGGCCACCGCCTGGCACGCCGCCACCTCGGGCACCGTCGCGTCGCTGCCGCCCGTCCACACCTCGCTGCGCCGTTTCGGGCAGGCCATCACCGCCCAGGCCCAGCAGCCCCAGCGCCTGGCCGAACTGGAGCACTGGGCCCGGACCCTCGCCCCCGGCGCCGACCTGCTGCCGGGCATCGTGGCAGCCGACGCGGTCGACAGCCGGACCACGACGCTGCCCGCCGACGTGACCGCGTCGCTGCTGGCGGCGGTGCCCGCGCTCGGCGGGGAGATCACCGACGGGCTGCTGGCCGCGCTGGCGACCGCCGTGCGCCGGTGGCAGGAGCAGCACGGCCGCGCCGCCGGCGAGCTGCTGGTCGACGTGGAGCGCCACGGCCGTGAGCAGCTGGAACCGGACCTGGACCTGTCCCGTACCGTCGGCTGGTTCACCAGCGTGCAGCCGGTCCGCCTGCCGCTCGCCGACGCCGACCCGGCCACGCTGATCGCAGCCGTCGGCGAGCGGGTCCGGGCGGTGCCCGACGGCGGCATCGGCCACGGCATGCTGCGCCACCTCAACGCGCAGACCGCCCCACTGCTGGCCCGCCTGGCCACCCCGCAGGTGCTGTTCAACTACTTCGGCCGCTTCCCGGCCGCGACCGGCGCGCCGTGGACGCCCGCCGCAGAGTCCGACGCGATCACCCCGCTCAACGCCGGCCTACCCGCCACACACCTGCTCCAACTGGACATCGTCGCCGCCGAAGGCCCTCACGGCACCACCCTCACCACCACCTGGACCTGGCCCACCGCCACCCTCTCCACCACTGACATCACCGACCTCGCGACCCTCTGGCACGACGCCCTCGCCGCCCTCGCGGCAGCCGGGCCGCAGATTCAGGCGAACAGCACCGATGACGGCCCGCATGCGCGCAGTCTCCCCGAAACTGCGGCCCGGCCGCTGCTGGAGTTGAGCGCGGAGGAGATGGTGCGGCTCGCGGAGGTGAGTCCGGGGACGGTGTCGGATGTGTGGCCGTTGTCGCCGTTGCAGGAGGGGCTGTTCTTCCACGCGAGTTATGACACCGCGACGCTGGACGTCTACACCGGACAGGATGCGTTCGATCTCGGTTACCGGGTCGACGCGGAGCGGTTGCGGCGGGCGGGGCGGGCGCTGCTGGGGCGGAACACGGCCATGCGGGCCGGGTTCACCAGTGAGGGGCTGTCGCGTCCGGCGCAGTACGTCGCCGACGGGCTGGAGCTGCCGCTGACCGAGGCGGACCTGTCGGAGCTGAGCGAGGAGCAGGCCGCGGCGCGTACCGCGGCGTTGATGGCGGCGGACCGGGTGGCCCGGTTCGACCTGGCCAGGCCGCCGCTGTGCCGGATGCTGCTGATCCGGATGCCGAGCGGCCGGGACCGGCTCGTCATCACCCACCACCTGATCCTGTGGGACGGCTGGTCCGAGGAGCTGTTCGTCGAGCAGCTGTTCACGCTGTACGAGCGGGACGGGGACGCGGCGGGGCTGCCGGTGCCGGGGTCGTACCGCGATCACCTGGCGTGGCTGGGGGAGCAGGACGGGCAGGAAGCGGCGGCGGCGTGGCGCGCGGCGCTGGCGGGGCTGGCGGAGCCGACGCTGATCGGACCGGCGGACCGCACTCCGGCCCCGGCCGTGCCGCAGCGGGTCGAGGCGGTGCTGCCGGAGCAGGTCAGCGAGCGGGTGCGGCAGGTGGCGCGGGCGCGGGGGCTGACCCTGAACACGGTGCTGACCACCGCGTGGGGCCTGACCCTGGGCGCGCTGACCGGACGGCCGGACGCCGTGTTCGGTATGACGGTCGCCGGGCGGCACAGTGAGGTCGAAGGGGTCGAGGACGTCATCGGCCTGTTCCTGAACACCGTCGCGATGCGGATCGCCCCGGCGCCCGGCGAGCGGGTCGGCGACCTGCTGGCCCGGGTGCAGGAGCAGCGTCTGGCGCTGATGCCGTACGACCATGTGGGGCTGGGTCAGGTGCAGCGCGACAGCGGGCACGCGACCCTGTTCGACACGCTGTACGTGCTGCAGAACTTCGTCGACGAGGACGGCAGCGCCGACCTGCGTGCCCGGCACGGCATCGAGGCCGTCGACGGCGTCGACGCCACGCACTACCCGCTGACGCTGGTGGTGACGCCGCAGCGGGCGATCCGGGTGGCGCTGGACCACCGGCCCGACATCGTCGACGGCCCGGCCGCGCAGGCGGTGCTGGACCGGCTGCTGGCGGTGCTCGACCGGCTCGTGTCCGACGTGGACGCGCCGGTCCGGGAGCTGGACCTGCTGCTGGACGGCGAGCGGGCCGCGCAGAGCGCCGAGTGGGCGCGGACCGCGCACGACATCGGCGAGCTGACCGTCGCGGACCTGCTCGCCGAGCAGGCGGCCCGTACGCCCGACGTGACGGCCCTGGTCGACGGTGCGCTGACGCTGACCTACGCCGCGTTCGACGCGCGGATCAACCGGATGGCGAGGCTGCTGCTGTCGCGGGGCGCGGGACCGGAGACCGTGGTCGGCCTGGCCCTGCCGCGCACCGTGGACATGGTCGTGGCGCTGTTCGCGGTGCTGCGCACCGGTGCGGCGTACCTGCCGCTGGAACTGGACCTGCCCACCGAACGCCTCGGCTTCATGATCGAGGACACGGCCCCGATGTGCGTGCTCAGCACGTCCACGGTCGCCGACCGGCTGCCCGGCGGCCTGGCGGGCCTGGTGCTGCTGGACGGCGCGGACACCCGCGCCGAGCTGGCCGCGTACGGCGGCGGGGACCTGGCTGACGCGGAGCGGCCGCTGTTCGCGCCGGGGGTGGCGGGGCGGCTGGACCACCCCGCGTACCTGATCTTCACGTCGGGGTCGACGGGCCGCCCGAAGGGCGTCGTCACGGCATACCGCGGCTTGACGAACATGCAGCTCAACCACCGGGAGGCGATCTTCAATCCGGTGATCGGGGCCGCGGGCGGACGCCGCCTGAAGGTCGCGCACACCGTGTCGTTCGCGTTCGACATGTCGTGGGAGGAGCTGCTGTGGCTCGTCGAGGGCCACGAGGTGCACGTCTGCGACGAGCAGCTGCGCCGCGACGCGCCCGCGCTGGTCGCGTACTGCGACCGGCACGGCGTCGACGTCGTCAACGTGACCCCGACGTACGCCCAGCACCTGATCGAGGAGGGGCTGCTGGCCGACGGGCCGGGGCGGCATCGGCCGCCGCTGGTGCTGCTCGGCGGGGAGGCCGTCTCCGACGCGGTCTGGGCCGCGCTGCGCGACACCCCCGGCACGCTGGGCTACAACCTGTACGGACCGACCGAGTACACGATCAACACCCTCGGCGGCGGCACCCTGGACAGCGACACCCCGACGGTCGGCGCGCCGATCTGGAACACCCGCGCGTACGTGCTCGACGCGCTGCTGCGCGAGGTGCCGCCCGGCTCGCCCGGTGAGCTGTACATCGCGGGCATCGGCCTGGCCCGGGGCTACCACCTGCGCCCGGACCTGACCGCCGAGCGTTTCGTCGCCGACCCGTACGGCGCGCCGGGCGAGCGCATGTACCGCACCGGTGACCTGGTGCGCCGCCGCGCCGACGGGAACATCGACTTCCTCGGCCGCACCGACGACCAGGTCAAGATCCGGGGTTACCGGGTCGAGCTCGGTGAGATCGAATCGGCGCTGGGCACCCACCCGGCCGTCGCGCACGCGGCGGTGATCGTGGACAGCTCCGGCGACGGCGCGAAACGCCTGGCAGGCTACGTCGTACGCGGCCCCGCCTGGGTCGGCCCCGACGAGGCGGTGCTGCCCGCGCTGCGTGAACACCTCAAGCGTTCCCTGCCCGACTACATGGTGCCCGCCGCGCTGACGGCCGTGGAGCGGCTGCCGCTGACCGTCAACGGCAAGCTCGACGTCCGGGCCCTGCCCAGGGCGACCGTGGTCACCGGCGCGGCGAGCCGCCCACCGGCGACACCCGCCGAGCAGACGCTGTGCGAGCTGTTCGCGCAGCTGCTGGGCCTGCCCGCAGTCGGCGTCGAGGACAGCTTCTTCGACCTGGGCGGCCACTCGCTGCTGGCGATCCGCCTGGTCAGCCGGGCCCGCACCGCGCTGGGCGCGCAACTGTCCATCCGGGACCTGTTCGAGGCCCCGACGGTGGCGCAGCTCGCCGCCCGGATCGACCCGGCGGCGTCCACCGCGCGGGCCGAGCTGGTCGCCCGCCCCCGCGCGGGCGCGCTGCCGCTGTCGGCCGCCCAGCAGCGGCTGTGGCTGCTGGACCAGCTGTCGGGTCCGTCGGCGGCGTACAACTTCCCGCTGGTGGTGCGCCTGCGCGGCCCGCTCGATCGGGCGGCGCTGCACGACGCCCTGCACGACGTGGCGGCCCGGCACGAGTCCCTGCGCACCGTGTTCGCCACGGCCGAGGGCGAGCCGCACCAGCACATCCTGCCCACCGACCAGGCCCGGCCGGTATTGGACCTGGTGCTGGCCGCCGACGTCGTTTCCCTCGCCCCGCCGCACGCCGGGGCTGGTCGCCGGGCCGACGGCGAGGCGGGACCCACCGCTGCCGACGAGGTGGCCGGTGCCACCGGATCTGCCGTGGCGCGGCTGGTCGAGGCGGTGCTGGCACGGCCGTTCGACCTCGCCGCTGAGCTTCCGCTGCGCGGCACGCTGATCGAGGCGGGGCCGGACGAGCACGTGCTGGCGCTGCTGCTGCACCACATCGCGACCGACGAGTGGTCCGACGGCCCGTTCCTGCGCGACCTCGCCACCGCCTACGAGGCTCGCCTCGCGGGACACGCCCCGTCGTGGCAGCCGCTGCCGGTCCAGTACGCCGACTACACGCTCTGGCAGCGCGACCTGCTCGGCGACCCCGCCGACCCGGACAGCCTCGCCGCGCGGCAGCTCGCGTACTGGACGAAGACCCTGGCCGGGGCACCCGAGGAGCTGACGTTGCCGACCGACCGGGCCCGCCCGGCGGTGCCGGACGCCCGTGGCGGCTCGATCTCCCTCAGCCTGCCCGCGACCGTGGCCACGGGCCTGCGGGACCTCGCCGCCAGGTCCGGCGCGAGCATGTTCATGGCCGCACACGCGCTGACCGCGGCGCTGCTGCACCGCGTCGGCGCGGGCGACGACCTGCCGCTGGGCGCGCCGATCGCGGGCCGGGGCGAGGAGGGCCTGGACGACCTCGTCGGGTTCTTCGTCAACACCCTCGTCCTGCGCACCGACCTGACCGGCGCGCCGTCGTTCACCGAGCTGCTGGCCCGGGTGCGGGAGACCGACCTGGCCGCGTTCGCCAACGCCGACGTGCCGTTCGACGCGGTCGTGGAAGCGGTCAACCCGGCCCGCTCGCCGGGCCGCAACCCGCTGTTCCAGGTCATGGTCGTGCACCGCAACCACACCGGCGACTGGTCCGGCCTGGCCGGACTGGAGGTCACCGACGAGCCGCTGGACGTCACGACCGCCCGGTTCGACCTGGTCGTGGAGCTGCTGGACAGCGCGGACGGCGAGCTGCAGTGCCTGCTCACGTACCGTGGCGCGCTGTTCGACCGGGACACCGTGGAGCTGCTCGGGCGGCGGCTGGCGCGACTGTCCGAGGCGGTCTGCGCGACGCCCGACCTGCCGCTGGCCGACCTGGACCTGTTCGTCGATGGCGAGTTCGAGCAGGTGCTGCGCGGGTTCAACGCGACCGCGCGGCCGGTGGCCGAGCTGACCCTGCCCGAGGCGTTCGCGCTGCGGGTGGCCCGTGCCCCTGAAGCGGTCGCGGTCATCGACGGCGAGCGCGAGGTGTCCTACGTGGAGCTGGCCGCCCGCGCCGGGCGGCTCGCACGGGTCCTGGCCCACCAGGGCGTACGCCCCGAGAGCGTGGTCGGCGTCGCCGTGCCCCGCTCGCTGGAGACCATCGTGACCGTGCTCGCCGTCAACCGGCTGGGCGCCGCGTTCCTGCCGCTGGACCTCAACCACCCGGCCGACCGCCTCGCGTACATGATCGAGGACTCCGGGGCGGCGCTGGTGGTCACCACCGGCAAGGCCAAGGGCCTGCTACCCGAGACGGCCACCCCGGTCCTGGTGCTGGACGACATCACCGAGGCGACCCCGGTGCGGCCGGTGCTGCCCGCGCCGAAGGGCCTGGACCACGCCGCGTACGTCATCTACACCTCCGGCTCCACCGGCCGTCCCAAGGGTGTGACGGTGTCGCACGAGGGCATAGGCAGCCTCGTCGAGACCGCCGTCGACCCGATGGGCGTCACCGCCGACAGCCGCGTGCTGCAGTTCGCCTCGATCGGCTTCGACGTGTTCGCGTTCGAGGTGTCGATGGCCCTGTGCACCGGGGCCGCGCTGGTCATCACCCCCGACGAGGCCCGCACCCCCGGCGCGGCGCTGTCGGAGCTGCTGTACGCCCACGGGGTCACCCACGCGATCCTGCCGCCGTCCCTGGTCTCGATCCTGCCGCCCGACGCCGACCTGCCCGAGGGCCTGTGCGTGCTCGTCGGCACCGAGACCGTGCCCGCCGGACTGATCAACCGCTGGGCCGGGCACCTGAAACTGTTCGCCGCGTACGGCCTCACCGAGGCCACGGTCAACTCGACCCTGTGGCGGGCCGTGCCCGAGTGGGACGCGCCGGTGCCGATCGGCCGCCCCGACCCGAACACGCTGGCCTACATCCTCGACGACCGGCTGCGGCCGGTGCCGGTCGGCGTCGTCGGCGAGCTGTACGTCGGCGGGCGCGGCCTGGCCCGCGGCTACCTCGGCAAGCCGGGGCTGTCCGCGCAGCGCTTCGTCGCCGACCCGTTCGCCGAGCCGGGGGCACGCATGTACCGCACCGGCGACCGGGCCCGCTGGAAGGCCGACGGCAACATCGACTTCCTGGGCCGGTCCGACAACCAGGTGAAGATCCGCGGCTTCCGGATCGAGCCGGGCGAGATCGAGGCCGTGCTCGCCGGACACGACACGGTCCGGCAGGCCGCCGTGGTCGCCGACCGCACCGGCGACACCACCAGGCTCGTCGCGTACGTTTCCCCAGACGGTCCCGCCGACCCGGCGGTGCTGCGCGCCCACGTCGGCGCGGTGCTGCCCGAGTACATGGTGCCGTCGCTGGTCGTGGTGCTCGACGGGCCGCTGCCGGTCAACCCGAACGGCAAGGTCGACCGGCGGGCGCTGCCCGCACCGGACTGGGGTTCGCTGGCCGGTGACGCCAAACCGGTCACGGCCCGCCAGCACCAGCTCGCGGAGCTGTTCGCCGACGTGCTCGGCCTGCCCGAGGTCGGCATCCACGACAACTTCTTCCACCTCGGCGGCCACTCCATGGCCTCGATGCGCCTGATCGGCCGCGTACGCACCGCGCTGGGCGCGGACCTCGCGATCCGCGACGTCTTCGACGCCCCGACCGTCGCCGAACTCGCCGAACGCCTCGACCGCGCCGCGACGGGCGACCGCCCGCGCCTGGCCCGCGTCACCGACGGGCTCGCGGACCGGCTCGCACCGGTGCAACTGCATCCGTGGCGGCTGCACCGCGCCGTCGACCGACCGGGCTGGGACATCGCCTTCGCGGTCCCCGCGTCCGACCTGGACGTCGTCGCCCTGGAAGCGGCACTACGCGACGTGATCACCCGACACCGGCCCCTGCACACCGTGACCGGCGCCGACGGCACGCCGCGCAGCGTGCCGGGCGGGCGGGTGCTCGAACCGGTCGCCGACGACGGCACACCACTGGCGCAGCGCCTTGACGCGCTGGCCAGGGAGAACGTCGACCTGACCGAACAGCCGCCGCTGCGGGCCAGGCTGGTCATCGGGGCGGACGAGCAGGGCACGGCGCAGCGGGCGCTGCTGCTGACCACGCATCACCTGGGCGTCGACGAGTGGTCGGTGGTTCCGCTGCTGCGCGACCTGGGCACCGCCTACCAGGCCCGGCAGCGGGGAGCGGCCCCGGACTGGTCGGCGCTGCCGGTCGCGTACGCCGACTACACGCGGTGGGCGTACGCGCTGCTGGGTGATCCGGCGGATCCGTCGAGCCGGCACGCGCGGCAGCTGGCGTACTGGCGGCTGACCCTGGCGGGGATGCCGGACCTGGCCCTTCCCGCCGACCGTGCCCGCGACGGTGTCGTGTCGCGGCGTGGTGAGACGGTCGAGTTCCTGCTCGACGCCGACCTGCACCGCGGCATCGACGAGCTGGCCCGCCGCACCGGCACCAGCATGTTCATGGTCGTGCAGGCCGCGTTCGCGACCCTGCTCACCGGCTACGGCTGCGGCACCGACCTGCCCGTCGGCAGCCTCGTCGCGGGCCGCACCGAGGAGACGCTGACCGACCTGGCCGGCTGCTTCTACAACACCGTGATCATGCGTACCGACACCTCCGGCGACCCGGCGTTCACCGGGCTGCTCGACCGGGTCCGGGCGACCGACCTGGCCGCGCTCGACCACCAGGACGTGCCGTTCGCGGCCGTGCTCGACGCCGTCGCGCCGGGGCTGGACGGGCCGCGGGTCATGGTGGTGCACCACGAGGAGGCCGGCCTGGGCGACGGCGCGCTGCGCTTCGACCAGCTACCGACCGGCACCGTACGCGCCGAACTGACCGTCAGCTTCTACGAGCCCGCAGGGGACGGCCCGGTGCACGTGGAGCTTGAGTACGCCACGGCCCGCTTCGACCGGCCCACCGCGCAGCGGATCGCCGCCGACTTGGTGAGCGTGCTGACCGCGTCGGTGGCACGACCCGAGACGACCCTGTCGGGGCTCGTCCCGACAGGCACCGGAGTACAGGAGATGAAGTCATGACCAACCCGTTCGAAGACGCCGACGGCCGCTACCTCGTGCTCGTCAACGACGAGGACCAGCACTCGCTGTGGCCCGCCTTCGCGGCCGTCCCAGCGGGCTGGCACACCGTCTTCGGCGAGGACACCCGCGAGGCCTGCCTGGCCTACGTCGAGTCCCACTGGACCGACCTGCGCCCCCGCACCCTCCGCGAACGCATGGCCGCCACCACCGCCTGACCGCGTCGCCGGTCATGGTCATCCGACTTGCCGGGCACCTGTGCGTATCTTGCCCGTTGATACGCCCAGGTGCCGGTAGTTCACCGCCGACGAGGACCGGCGGATCCGGGCTGCCCAGCGGCACACCCCACGTGCATACCCCCTGGTTCTCGATGGAGATCACCAGCACCGGCGTGGGCCACCCGGGAAACCTGCTGTCCGGATCTCCGGGATGGTCGACCATGATCCGGTCTGGAAAGACCACCTCATCGCTGTACGCCGCAGCCAGCTCACTGGCGACTTCGCCGGTGAGCCCGTGAAGACTCACCGGAACCACGACCCGGCCCATGGTTTCCTCCATCGTTTCTCGGACGTCCGACTTCCACTGTGGACGCGGTGCCGTCCGTCATGATCTTTTTTTGTGGGCGCTGACTGCCCCTATAGGGGCGTCCATCGTCCACAAAAACAGATCATGAATACGTTGTGGGCGATGTCATCGGTTGCGCGAGTCGGTGCCGCCGACGGTGCGCAGCAGGTCATCGAGCAGCTTGCGGGTGTGGGGCTCGTCGAGGACCTCGCTGATCCAGGCGGCGGAGTCCTCGCGTCGCGGGTTGCGGGAGTTCGGGTGGAGCCAGTCGGTGGCGGCGACCTCGGTGATGTGCCCGAGCTGCGCGATCAGCATCGAGAAGTGGCCGCGCCGGGACACCGCGCCAGGCCCGCCTGCCTGCTCGTACGCGGAGACCAGCGCCCGTACCCGCCCCGGGTCGGTGCGCGCGAACTCGAACAGCGCGCACGCCAGTTCCTGGCTCGGATCCGCCGGACCGCTGTTCTCCCAGTCGATGACGCACACGCCGCCGTCGGCGGTCGGCAGCACGTTGTCGGCCCACAGGTCACGATGGCAGGTCCGCAGGTCGGCGGGCGGCTCCAGCCATGACTCCAGCGCGACCAGCTCGTCTCGCAGCCCGGCCAGGCGTCCGGCGAACGGGGCCCCAGCGGCGTGCAGCTGCTCGACCAGCTCGTCCCAGCGTTCGGGGCCGACTGGTTCGCGATACCACGGGTGCATCGGCCCGGCCTCGGTCCACGGCACCTGATGGATCGCGGCGACCACGGCGCCCACCAGCTCCGGATCGAGGCCGGGGTCGCATTCCTGGAGATCTTTCCATTCGTACACCCGGACCTGCGTATCCCCGGCGTAAGCGAACACGGTCCCGGCAACGGTCCGGCGTACCTGCGGCGTCGGCACTCCGGCGGCGTGGGCGGCCTCGTGGAACAAGGTCGCCGACCGCACCTCGTCCTCGTCGGCGGGGCGGAAGAGGGTCTTCACCGCCCAGCGGCCGTCGGACGTCTCCAGCCGCCAGATGGCGCCCTGGCGTCCCTTCGCGACCGGCCCGTCCGACAGCTTCGCACCCGCGCCGAGATCGAACCGGGCGGCGATCTCCATGGCGTCCACCGGTCCACCTCAGCACACGGTTGATCGGCTGTCACGGGTCCTGGCAGGATGATCGGAATGACTGGGCGCGCAGTGCTGGTGACAGGTGCATCCCGAGGCATCGGCAGAGCGGTGGCGGAGGCGTTCGCGGCCAGCGGCGACCGGGTCGCGATCCACTGTCGAGCGTCGGTGCGCGCGGCCGAGGAACTGCGGGACGCGCTACCAGGTGCGGGCCATGTCGTGGTGCTGGCCGACCTGGCCGACCCGGACGCCGTACGCACCATGGTCGACCAGGCCGCCGACGCGCTCGACGGGCTGGACGTGCTGGTCAACAACGCCGGGGTGTTCACCCCTCACCCGATCTTCGACACCTCGTACGAGGACTGGCAGCGGCAGTGGCGGGCGACCCTCGACACGAACCTGGTCGGCGCGGCCAACGTGATCTGGTGCGCCGCCCGCTACATGCGCGAGCGCGGCGGCCGCATCGTCAACGTCTCCTCGCGTGGGGCGTTCCGCGGCGAACCGGGCCAGGTCGCGTACGGGGCGAGCAAGGCCGGCCTGAACTCGCTGACCCAGTCGCTGGCGGTGGCCCTCGCCCCGTACGGCATCGCGGTGGCGGCGGTCGCGCCGGGTTTCGTGGAGACGGACATGGTCAGCGAGCACCTGAGGTCCGACCGGGCCGACGAGATCCGGGCGCAGAGCCCGTTTCGCCGCGTCGCCCAGCCGGCGGAGGTCGCCGCGGCGGTGCACTGGCTCGCCTCGCCTCAGGCGGAGTGGGCGTCGGGCACGATCATCGACCTGAACGGCGCGTCGTACCTGCGTACCTGATCAGGCGGACACCGGGATGAGGATGCACCCTCCGGTGCTGGCCTGGCGGCCGAGACCGGTCGGCCGCGAGATCCTGATCTTCACCGCGTCCACCGCGCCACCTTCGACGGGCAGCGTGAGCACGCGCTGGTGGCTGCCCGGGGGCACGAGGACCGAGGTGGCACCGGGAGGGTTGAGCGGGGCGAGGATGCCGGTCAGCCCTCTGAGCCCGGCGCCGGGGGCGGCAGGCCGGGCGGTGGGGGACGCCATGACGCGGCAGTGCAGCAGCCGCTCGTCGTGCACGGTCAGTTTCAGGGCCAGCGCGACGGTGAGCCCGCCTGCGGCGTCGCGCGCGATCCGCTGCTGCTGGACCTGCAGGGTCAGGCCGAAGCCGCGGACCGGGGCGTCGGCGGTCGCCGTCGTCACCGCCTTCGCGTCGAGCCCGGTCTGCACGCTCTGGCCTTCCGGCGGCGCCCAGAGCACCGGCTGCGCGGCGCCGTCGGCGGCCAAGGCCGCGGTCTGGACCTCGCTGTACAGCGCGGTGAGCTCCAGCAGCTCGCTCTGCAGGTCGTCGGCGGCCTTGACCAGGTTGTCGAGGTCGCGTTGCCTGATCAGGTCGCGGTCGGCCGCTCGGGTGAGCCAGTTCGACACCGAGCCGTCCTGGGCGGACTTCGCCTCGCGCAGCATCCGCAGCCGGTAGGTGGCCCCGCTGTCGTCGAGCGCCTCGATGGCCTGCTCCAGCGCCGCCGCCGCCCGGTCCAGGGCCATGGCGGCGTCCAGTGGCGCGGCGAGCAGCGCGTCGCACTTGGCGACGGCGAACTCGGCGTTGGCGATCAGCATCGGGACGTCCATCCGTGCCGCCGCCGAGGCCGCGTCCACCAGCTGCGCGCGGGCGAGCTGCAGTTTCTCGGGACGTATGCCGGTGCCGAGCCGGGCTTCGGCCAGGTAGCGGTGACCGCCGGACATGGCCTGCCGGTAGTCGGCGGCGTTGAGCTCCTTAGCGATCTCGTACACCTTGAGCAGCACCGGATCGGTGGGCGAGGTGGTGCGGAGCAGGCCGCTCAGCATGGTGGAGATGACGTCCGCGCCGACCTTGCGATCCAGGTCCTCGCCCGCGAAGGCGGCTTTGAACAGGACCAGCACGGCGCTCAGCACGGTGAATTCCAGCACGCCGTCATCATCGATCAGGTCCTGCCCGCGCGCCACCGGCCGGGCGGCCGGAAACCCGGGACCAGCGGCCGAGGGCGCGGGTGACCGAACCGTCACTGTGGGCGAGGCGAGCCGCGGTCCATGATGGACGGTGACTGAGGAGGATGCCATGCAGGCTGACCATCCCGACGCCGGCGACCTGACCGCACGGGCGACCATCGAACTCGACCACCACGGCGCGGACTACCGCGACCGGTGGCAGGAGATCTCCGACGGCAACGTGGCCAGATGCCCCGTCGCGCACACTGCCGCGTACGGCGGGACGTGGGTCGTGTCCGGGTACGAGCCGGTGGTGGAGGCCCTGCGCGACCATGGCGTGTTCTCCTCCTACCAGGACCACACCGACCCGGACGCGCCGATGCGGGGCACCAGCAACCCGCCGATCCCGGCCCTGAACGTGCCGCAGGAACTGGACCCGCCGCTGCACACCGTCTACCGGCGGCTGCTCAACGGGCCGCTGTCGCCGGAGCAGTCGCGCCGCCAGGAGCCGTTCATCCGCCAGGTCACCGCCGCCTGCCTGGACCGGTTCACCGAGCAGGGGCGGGCCGACCTGGTCGCCGACCTGACCAACCCGGTCCCCGCGATCGTCACCCTCGGCATCCTCGGCATGCCGCTGGCGGACTGGGCCAAGTACGCCGGTCCCATCCACCTGCTGACCTACTCCCCGCCCGGCAGCCCGACCTGGGACGAGGCGATGGCCGCGGTCGGCGAGATGATGGCGGCACTCGGCGCGCTGGTCGTGGCCCGGCGCGCCGAGCCGACGGGCGACCTGGTCAGCGTGCTGGCCACGGCACGGGGCGACGACGGTGAACTGCTGCCGCTCGACCACGTGATCGCGACCGCCGGGCTGGTCGTCGCCGGGGGAGTGGACACCACCACCGCGCTGGTGTCGCACGCCCTGCACTGGCTGTACCGCAACCCGGCCGAGCGGGACCGGCTGATCGCCGATCCAAATCTGCTGCCGACGGCCGTTGACGAGTTCCTGCGGGTGCTGGCCCCGGTGCAGTTCATGTCGCGTACGGCCACCCGCGACGTGGAGCTGGGCGGTCAGCGCATCGCGGCGGGCGAACGGGTGATGCTGGCCTTCGCCGCCGCGAACCGGGATCCGGCGGCGTTCGACTGCCCGTCGGAGATGCGGCTGGACCGCAGCCCGAACCGGCACGTGGCGTTCGGTTCGGGGGTGCACCGCTGCGTCGGCGCGCACCTGGCGAAGGTGGAGGCGGTGGTGATGCTGGACGAGATCCTGCGGCGCATCCCCGACTACGTCATCGACGAGGACGCCGCGCTGCGCTACCCGTCGATCGGCGCCATCAACGGCTACATCGGCATGCCTGCCACGTTCACGCCGACCCCGGCGGTCGGCGCGGCGTTCCCTGCGTCCGGGGCGGCCTGATCGGAGGCCGGCCGGTCACCGGGCCACCCGCAGTCGGCGGGCGGCTCGGTGACCAGGCAGGATTCGCGGCGGTCAGCCAGAGCGTGCGGCCGCCTCGGCGGGCGGCGGCGGGTTCGGTCCGGGACTGGGCGGAGTGCTCGGCGGGGTGCCGGGCCGGGGGCTCGGCGGGGTGCTCGGCTTGGCCCGGCTGCCGTTGCTGATCTCGATGACCACGACGCCGTTCCTGATGGTACGGCCGGACGGGCTGGTGCCCGCCGCGGTGCCCTTGGGGCAGTCCGAGTCGACCTGCTTGGGCGCGACCTCGGGCTTGAAGCCCCTGCCGTTGAGGATCGAGCGGGCCTGAGGCAGCGTGCGGCACTTGACCGCGGGGATGGTGACCTGCGATCCGGTGATCAGCCGGGTGTTGCTCGGCCGGGAGAACTGGATCGACTTCTTGGCCTTCATCGCGTCGCGCAGCGCGTACTGCACCGCCGGGTTGATGACGCGGTGTGACATCTGATGGTTGACCTGCGCCCAGTCGGGGTCGGTCTGGAAACCGGAGATGGCCAGCTGCTTGGTGGTGATGGTGAGTGTCACCGACTTGGAGTTGTCGGTGGTGCCGGTCTTGCCCGCGATGTACCGGCCGATGATCTCGCGGGAGTCGCGGGCGGTCGCGCCCTGGCACTTGCCGTACAGCGACTGGTCGCCGACCGGGCAGCGGGCCGCGTCGATCGCGGCGCGGGCCACGTCGACGGCGATGTTCTGCTTGCAGCGCGGGTCGCCGACGGCCAGCTTCTCGCCCTTGTTCGTCGTGATCGACTCGACGGGCGTGGGTTCGCAGTAGAGGCCGTCGGCGGCCAGCGTGGCGAAGGCGTTGGCGATCTGCAGCGGCGTGTGGTCGGACGCACCGAGGGTGAACGGCCCCCAGCCGTCGGCGGCCTGGGTGGAGTAGTAGTAGTCGTCGAGGTTCGAGCGCGGGTTGTCGTAGAAGGTCAGGCCCATGCGCTTGGCGGTGTCGACGACCCGCGACCCGCCGGTCATCTCGAACAGCGGCACGAAGAACGTGTTGATCGAGCTGCCGAAGCCGTTCCACATGTTCTGCGCGCCGAAGTTGCGCCCGCCGGAGTTGGTCGGGCACCAGTAGCCGCCGCAGTTAGGGGACCCGGTGATCCTGGTGCGGGAGACGTACGGGGCGCGGGTGTTGATGATCGTGGACAGTGGGTAGCCCTTCTCCAGGGCCGCCACCAGCGTGAAGATCTTCATGACGGAGCCGGGCTGGTAGCCGCCGATGTCGGGGCCGCCGGACAGCAGCGGGTTGGTGGTGTTGGGGTAGCTGCCCCGCACGCCACGGCGGGCCAGCGCCGGGTTGGACGCCTTGCCGTTCTGCGGCTTGGTCCTGCTGTCGATCCGGAAGTTGCGATTGGTGGCCAGGCCGCGCACCTTGCCCGTGCCGGGCTCCACGGCGGCCAGCATCACCGCGTCGGACTTGTACTTCCACTTCCCGCCCGGCAGGTCCGGGTTGTTGTTGACCGAGCGGTCGATGCCGCGGTCCATCGCGGACTGCGCGGTGACGTCCAGCGAGGTGACGATCCTGAACCCGCCCGACTTCAGCGAGCGCTCCCGGTCGTACGGCGTGACCCCGAACACGGGCTGCTGGTTCCACCAGCGCTGGAAGAAGTCGCAGAAGAAGCCCCACTTGATGTTCGTCGCCTGCACGCAGCCGTTCGGGGTGAACTTGCCGGTGACCTTCAGCGGTTCGGCCCTGGCCAGCGCGGCCTGCTGCTCGGTGAGCGCGCCGGTCTGCACCATCTCGCCGAGCACGTAGTCGCGCCGGTCCACGGCCAGCGCCGCGCCCTTGAGGCTGATCACGTCGAAGCCGCCCGGGAACTTGACCAGCGCGGCGAGGAACGCGGCCTCGGCGGCGGTGAGCGTGGCGGGCTGCTTGCCGAAGTACACCTGGGCGGCGGCGAAGATCCCGTATGCCCGGTTACCGAAGTATGCGGTGTTCAGATACCCCTCGAGGATGTCGTCCTTGCTCATCCGCTGCTCGATCGCCATCGCGAAGCGCATCTCGCGCACCTTGCGCTTGGCGGTGTCCTCGGTGGCGTCGACGACCTCCTGGGCGGTGTCGGCCGAGTAGGAGATGGAGAGGCGGACGAACTGCATGGTCAGCGTCGAGGCGCCCTGCTCGACGTCGCCGGCCTTCTTGTTGGCGATGTACGCCCGCGCGATGCCCTTGATGTCGACGCCGTTGTGCTCGTAGAACTTCTGGTCCTCGGCGGCGAGCACCGCCTGGCGCACGATCAGCGGGATGTCGGCCAGCGGCAGGTCGCGCCGGTTCTCGTCGTACATGGTGGCCAGCAGGCTCTTGCCGTCGGCGGCGTAGAGGTAGCTCAGCTGGGGTGAGCGCTTGACGATCAGCTCGTCGGGCAGCTTGCCGAGGGCGTCGCCGCCGACGATGGCCGCCAGGCCGGACAGCGCCACCGCGGGGAAGGCCGCCGAGGCGACCACCACCCCGGCGAGCAGGCCGCATACGAGCATGGACGCGATGTTGACCAGTGGATTGCGGTAGCGCGAGCTCATCAGGTCACCGCCTCGGATCAGGGTGCGTTGGCCCAAGCCCCCGCAAACCGCATCAGATCGGGCGATCGGCGGGTATCGCCTCAGGGGCGGAGGGTCGGGACGCCACCCGCGATCACACCTTGAGGATGCGACTCCGGTGCAAGCCGCACAAGGGCTTTCGGCGGGTCGTCGGCGACCGGCCGCGACGGGCCCGATCGATGCCCTGGGATGGCATAACGCCTTGGCATGGGGCGGCTCCGGTAAGTTGTGCGGAACGGCCCGCCACAGGCATGATCTGCGGTGCGGTCGACGAAACCGTATTCATCGCCGACCTGCGGCACGAGACGTTGGGGAGTCATGTTCAGTGCTGCATCCGTGCCGACGCAGCCGCGCGGACCCGCGCGGCTGACCCGGCTGCGTGTGCTGCTGATCGAGGACGACGAGGGCGACGCGTTCCTGGTCGAGGAGTTGCTGCACGAGCAGGACGCCGCGATCCAGCTGACGGTGGCGCGCAGCCTGCGCGACGCCCGCGAGCTGATGGCCGAGGTCGACTGCATCCTGCTGGACCTGGGCCTGCCCGACGCGCAGGGCATCGACGGCCTGCGCCGGGTGCTCGCCCACGCGCCCGGCACCGCCGTGTGCGTGCTGACCGGCCAGCAGGACACCCACATCGGCATCACGGCGGTCGCCGAGGGCGCGCAGGACTACCTGGTCAAGGGTCAGGTAGACGGCGCGCTGCTCGAGCGCTCGGTCCAGTACGCCGTGGAGCGCAAGCACGCCGAGGTGAGCGCGGGCCGCCTGCGCGAGGTCGAACTGCGCCAGGCCGAGTCGGCCCGGCTGGAGCGCGGCCTGCTGCCCCAGCCGGTGATGACCACCGACCAGATCGCCGTGCACAGCTTCTACCGGCCGGGCCGCTACGAGGCGTTGCTCGGCGGGGACTTCTTCGACGTCGTGCAGACCAGCCCCGACACCGTGCACGCGATGATCGGGGACGTGAGCGGGCACGACGTCGACGGCGCGGCGCTGGGCGTCGCGCTGCGGGTGGCCTGGCGGGCGCTGACCCTGGCCGGCGTCGAGCCCGAGCCGACGCTCGTCGCGCTGGAACGAGTGATCACCACCGAGCGCGACCACCCGAGCACGTTCGCGACGATGGCGCTGGTGCGGATCGACCTGGCGGCCGCGCGGGCCACCTGCTGGCTGGCCGGGCACCCGCCGCCGCTGCTGGTCGCCCAAGGCCGGGCGGTGCCGGTGGACGCCCCGTACGGCCTGCTGCTCGGCATCGGCGACGCGCCACGTGAGTCCGCCGACGTCGACCTGCCCGACGGCTGGTCGCTGCTGCTCTACACCGACGGCCTGGTCGAAGGACGGCTGGGCGACAGCTCGGACCGGCTCGGCGACGAGGGCCTGGTCGGCCTGTGCGCCACCCGGCTGGCCCGAGGTGACACCATGGAACGCCTGCCCGCGAGCCTGGTCGAGTCGGCCGAGACGCTCAACGGCGGCCCGCTTGCCGACGACGTCGCCATCGTCCTGCTGAGTAAGGAACCCAGTTCGTGATCAAGCGTGTGCAGTTCACCCACCCACGAACCTGGTCCCTGCGTGCCAGGATCACCGCGCTGGTCACGACGACGGCCGCACTGCTGGCCGTGTTCGCCATCAGCGCCGCGCTGCTGGCCACCGCCAACCTGGACCAGCTCGACGTGGTGCTGAACAAGACCGGCGTGCTGCGCCTGTCGGGTGAGCAGCTGGGCGCCTCGCTGGTCGACCAGGAGACCGGGGTGCGCGGCTACGTGCTCAGCGGTGACGCCGCCGACCTGGGCCCGTACCGCAGCGGCCGGGAGGCCGAGGAGCGGCTGTACGAGACGATGATCCCGCTGCTGGCCGACGAGCCCGCGATCCGGGCACAGCTGGAGCGCGCCCGTGCCGCCGCCACCACGTGGCGGACGACCGTGGCCGAACCGGCCGTCACCGCGACCCGCGACCAGGGCCCTGCGGCCGGTCAGCAGCTGCTCAACCAGGTCGGCGGGCGGGAACGGTTCGACCAGGCACGGGCCCAGCTCGCGACGCTCCAGCAGGAGATCGTCACGCTGCGCAACGCGGCGGTCGCCAACGTCCAGTCCGGCAGCGAGAACCTCGTCGTGCTGCTGATCGCGGCGGGGCTGGTGGTGCTGGTGATGGGCACGATCCTGGTGGTGCTGATCAACCGGATGGTCAGCCGCCCGGTGACGCACCTCGCCGAGCAGGTGCGCCACGTCGCCTCCGGCGCCTACGACACCGAGATCGTCGCCACCGGCTCGCCGGAGCTGGAACGCCTGGGCCGCGACGTGGACGGGATGCGCCGCCAGATCGCCTCGGACCTGAGCGAGGTCCGCGAGGCCCGGCAGGCCGTCGAACTGATCAACCAGCAGCTCCAGCAGCAGGCTTCCGAGCTGACCCGCAGCAACCGCGACCTGGAGCAGTTCGCCTACGTCGCCTCGCATGACCTGCAGGAGCCGCTGCGCAAGGTGGCCAGCTTCTGCCAGCTGCTGCAGCGCCGCTACGCCGGGCAGCTCGACGAGCGCGCCGACCAGTACATCCTGTTCGCGGTCGACGGCGCGCAGCGGATGCAGCGGCTCATCAACGACCTGCTCGCCTTCTCCCGGATCGGCCGCAACACCAGCGGCTTCCAGCCGGTCTCGCTCGACGCCGTGATGCGCGCCGTGTTCGAGCAGCTCAACGTCGAGGAGAAGTACGGCGCCGACGCCGTGACGTGGTCGGAGCTGCCGACGGTCGCGGGCGAGGAGGCGCTGCTGGAGACCCTGCTGGCGAACCTGGTCGGCAACTCCCTCAAGTTCCGCCGCACGGACGTGCCGGCGCGCATCGAGGTGTCCGCGGTGCGCGAGGACGACGCCTGGGACATCACGGTCAGCGACAACGGCATCGGCATCGAGGCCGAGTTCGCTGAGAAGATCTTCATCATCTTCCAGCGGCTGCACGCCAAGGACGCCTACCCTGGCACCGGCATGGGACTGGCCATCGCCAAGAAGATCGTGGAATATCACGACGGCCGCATCTGGGTGGATTCCTCCCGGACCGACGGTGCGGCCATCACGTTCTCGCTGCCGATCAGCGAGGACGCCGGCGCGGCGATCCAGCCCGCCGTGCCGACGCAGCACAAGGAGCTGACCGCATGATCGACGACGACAGGGGCGGCCGCCCCATCGAGGTGCTGCTGGTCGAGGACGACCCGGGCGACGTGCTCATGACGCGCGAGGCGTTCGAGGAGTACAAGATGCGCAACACCCTGCACGTCGTCAGCGACGGCGTGGAGGCACTGGCGTACCTGCGCAAGGAGGGGGAGTTCGCCGACGTGCACACCCCCGACCTGATCCTGCTCGACCTCAACCTGCCCCGCCGCGACGGCCGCGAGGTGCTCCGCGAGATCAAGAACGACCCGGAGCTGTGCCGCGTCCCGGTGGTCGTGCTGACCACCTCGCAGGCCGAGGAGGACGTGCTGCGCAGCTACCAGTTGCACGCCAACGCGTATGTCGCCAAGCCGGTCGACTTCGAGCGGTTCATCTCCGTCGTCAAGCAGATCGACGACTTCTTCGTCAGCGTGGTACGCCTGCCGACCCGTCGCTGACCCGCCCGCTGATCCTGCTCACCAGCGCGTCCGCTGCCAGCGCGACCGCCAGCCCGGCCGCCACGTCGGCGGTGTAGTGGTAGCGGGTGTAGACCACGGACATGGTGAGCAGGGCCGTCGGCAGCAGCAGCCGTCGGAAGGCGGCCCGGCCCCCTATCCGGCGTACCGCCAACACCACGGCCCATGCCCCGGCGACGTGCGCCGACGGGAAGCAGGTGCCCGCCGGATCGGCGTGCGCCATCAGGAACTGCTGCGCCGGGGCGAGCACGTAACCGGTCAGCACGGGCGGGTCGAACTGCCCCGCGAGCGAGTGGACCGGTCCGCGCACCGGCATCAGCAGGAAGCCCAGGTAGCAGGTGAACACTGCGGCGCTGACCGTGGTGACCAGCCGCTCCAGGTCGTCGAGCCGCCGCCGCATGATCAGCAACAGCGGCGGCACGGCGATGTACAGGTAGTAGCTGATGTAGGCGGCGTAGAACAGCTCGGTCAGCGGTCGCGAGACCAGGCCGTCCAGCCAGAGCGACGGGTGGACGCTCCAGACGGCCGATTCGAAGGAGTTCATCGCGGCGTCGAGGTACCGGCCGTGTATCACCAGCACCGTCGGACCGGTCAGGCTGTACGCGATCGGCGCGAGCACCAGCGGGTAGGCGGTGCGCAACACGCGCAGCGCCATGACCTGCGGTCTGCGGGCCTGCACGGCTGTCAGGCCGAGAACCGCGGCGGCCATGGCGGCGTAGGCGGCGAGATACCCACCCCAGTGCGGGAGCCGATCATGGCCCGAGGCGACCAGGGTCGACACGACCGCCAGATAGCCGAGCACCACGACATCGACCGGCCGCAACCCGCCCTTGGCCGCATCGCCCGCGACCGGTGCCTCACGGGCGGTGCGAGCCGTAACGGTGTCGTGCACGATGGCCACGGCTCGACTGTACCCGCCAAACGACGCACTAAACGACGCAACATTTCCTGCCGCCGACTCTCGCAAATGCCACGCTTGTTCGCAAAACGTTCCTTCGGGCCTGAGCCGCCTATGCGGGACCGCGTTCGCCTCGGGGCGGTCTGGCGACATAGCCGGAATCCGGCACGGTGTCGGTCAAGATCTGTTTTTGTGGACGCTGGGTGTCCCTATAGCGGCGTCCAGCGTCCACAAAAACAGATCTTGTTTGGAGGGGAAGCAATGGATCTGCATTGGACGGACCGGTGACCGGTGATGGTGCCGATGGGCTAACGTCTCGGCCGTGGCGAACTGCGCGCAGTGCTCGAACGAGGCCGTCGTCGGCGAACGGTGCCTGCCGCACCACATCGAGGGCTGCCCGACCGACGACGTCGGCCGGCCCGTGCTCGCCGAGCTGGACCTCAGCGGGCGGCGACTCGACGACGTCCAGCTCGACAACCTGGTGATCACCGGTGATCTCAACTGCGCCGGCACCACCTTCCGCGGCCCGCTGCGGGTCAGGGACGTCGACGTCGGCGGGTTCGTCGACTTCAACCACGCCCAGATGCAGGCGTACGTGTCGATCCAGGGCCTGACCGCCGGCGGACCGTTCCGCATGCGTGACGCGGTGCTGGAACGCGACGTGTACCTGTCCAGGGTCGCCTGCACGGGCGTGGCCACGCTGGCCCGCAGCACGCTCGCCGGATCCGTGGAGATCGATGGCTGGCGCGCCCACAGCCTGGACCTGCGCCGTACCACCTTCCAGCACCGTGCCCTGCTGCAACTCGGCGACGTGACCCGGGTCTACCTGCTGCGGGCAGGCTTCCAGCGCGGCGTACGCCTCACCTTCGCCGGACCGACCCGGTTCGACCTGCAAGAAGTCGACCTCGGCGGCCCGTCGGCGATCACCGCCGCCGCGCCGACCGTCGAAGCCTGGCGGATGCAGGACCGGCCGATCCTCGGCCGCACCCTCGGCACCGATCTCAGCCAGGTGCGCCTGTCCTACGTGGATCTGTCCGAGTGCTCCTTCGCCGGCGCGCACCACCTCGACAAGCTGACCGTCGAAGACTGGCACGGCTGGCGGACCTCGCCGCGCGGCCTGTGGGTCACCCACCGCGTCACGCTCGCCGACGAGCACCGTGTACGCGGCCACGCCCGGTGGGCGTTGCCCGGCCCCGCCGGCCGGGAAGCGCCCTCGCTCGACAGCGTGCAGGCCGACTACCACGCCCTGCGCAGCATGATGCAGGACCGCAAGGACCAGCGGGCCGCGTCCGACTTCTACTACGGCGAGATGGAGATGCGCCGCATCGGCCTGCGTCGCAGCGTACGGTCCGGGCTACAGGCCAGGAACTGGCGGGCGGCGTTCAGCGCCATGGGCGAGTGGCTGCTGCTGTGCCTGTACTGGCTGCTGTCCGGCTACGGCCAGCGGGCCTGGCGGGCCTTCACGACCCTCGCCGTCGTCGTCGCCGTGGCCGCCGGAGCCCTCGACCGCTGGGGCTTCCAGACCCCCACCGCGTACGACGACGCCCTGCGCTACGCCCTGCGCGCCGCCTCCACCCTGCTACGCGGCTCGGACGTGGCACTCACCCCGACCGGCGACTGGATCGAACTCGTGCTCCGCCTGGTCGCCCCGCTGCTGCTGGCGCTGGGCCTGCTCGCCATCCGCGAACGCGTACGCCGCTAGCGGGTCATGGAGGGCGGGCTCGCAGTCCGCTGGGAGATGGTCTTGCGAGCCCGCCCCGGCACTCACCGCCGCAGCGCTTGCGGCAGTACGTCGATGAGGCCTCAGATCCATTGACCTATGTCAGGTCGGCTGGTTCCAGAGCCCTGGTGCGGACGCGGCAGCGGTCCTCACTCGGCGGCCGGCCTACGCGCTGACGCCGCTGGGCCGCAGCATGCTCGCGCCGATGGATGCGGCCTGCGCCTGGGCGCGGGAACACTGGGACGAACTGCTCGACGCCCGCGAGGGGATCGTGGCCGAAAGCCGCTGATCGCGGCACAGGCGAGGTGGAGAAGGGCACCTTCCACCACGGAATTCGAGGGGAAGGTGCCCTTCCTTTCGTTACTGGAAGCGGGTGCCGGTGCTGGGGTTCCAGCTCGGGTCGATGACGAGCGGGGTGAGGGGCTGCGGGGTGAGGGTCTGGGCCGACAGGCCGGTGGCGGGCGCGATCGGCAGCTTCAGGACGCTGCCGGCGAGATCGATGGTGGCGGTGGCGCCGGTGGAGTGGGCGCTGACGAACTCGGGGTCGGTGAGGGTGAGGACGACACCGAGTCGCTGGCTGGCGGGGATGACCTGGTCGATGGGGCGCAGTTTCCAGGTGATCGTGTAGTAGGTGCTGGTGTTCATCGCGGTGGTGCTGGTCAGCGAGTCACGGTGCTGGCCGTCCATCCAGCCGCGGGACAGCACCTGGTAGGCCGCGCTGGAGACGACCTTGGCGGTGTCCTTGTAGCAGGCGTCGTCGGTGCTCGACGACGAGCCCCAGCACGACTGGCTGGTCAGGGTGCTGATGCCCTCGCCGGAGGCGCGGTAGTTGACCCGCGTGGCGGTGCCGTACGTGACGAGCTTGGCGGTCAGCGTGGTGGTGGCCTTGCTGGACCGGACCCGGAGCGTGATCGTCGGGGTGCCGGCGATACGCAGGTCGGAGGTGAGCACCGGGGTCTGGTAGACCTTGCGGCCGGTGCGGGCGGTGGTCGGCGAGCTGACCGCGTTGGCTTCGCTCAGTGACGGCGCGTCGGTCAGCGACAGGCTGCCCGAGCCCGCTCCCGACGGTGCCAGCACGCCGGGGTTGCCCGTGCCCTGCAGCACGTAGTTGGCCGTGGTGGTGCCCGACGGCGGCCACTGCGTGCTGGTCTGCCAGACGTCGGCGGCGCGTTCGACGTCGGCCATCGGCTCGCTCATGATGCCGTTGTCGATGCCCTTGAGCCAGAAGTCGAACCAGCGGTGCAGGGTGTCGACCCACGTGGCGCGCCGGAAGTCGAACGGGTCGACGTGGCCCTCCTGGGACAGCCAGATCTTGCGCGGCACGTTGTTGGCGGCCAGGGCGTCCCACCACTGTCCGAAGTGCACGCCCTGGACGTTCAGGTCGTTCTGGCCGTGTACGACGAAGACGCTGGCGTGCACCGACGCCGCCGAGGGGACGTAGTTGCGGGCGGCCCAGAACGCGTTGTAGTTGCCGTTGCTGACGGCCCCGCTGCTCAGGGCGCTGGACACGGCGGAGCAGGTGCCCGAGGGGCGGCCGTTGACGGTCGTGTGCAGGCTGGGCACGGAGCTGACCTTCGGGTTGACCATGCCGTTGACCCGGTTGTAGTCGTACCAGCTGGAGATCGCGGCGATCGGCACGATGGTCTCCAGGCCCTGCACCCCGGTCGCGGCGACGGCGTTGGCGATGGTGCCGTCCCACGACTTGCCGATCATGCCGACCTTGCCGGTGCTCCAGGTCGTCGCGTTCACGATGGTGCCGCTCGCGGTGCGGCCGACCGCGCGGCCGTTGAGCCAGTCGACGACCGCTTTGGCGCCCTGCACCTCCTCGGTCCCGCCGACGTCTTCGCAGCCCGTGGAGCGGCTGGTGCCGGCCAGGTCGGCGGCGACGAACGCGTAGCCGCGCGGCACGAAGAAGTTGTCGTAGTACAGCGGGAACTTGGTCACCGTGCCGTCGGCGGCGTAGACCTTCTTCTCGGACTCGTTGCCGCGCCCGCAGCACTGGTAGTAGGGCGAGGCGTCCATGACGACCGGCACCTTCACCCCGGCCGTGGCGGCTTCGCGGGGTCGGATGACGTCCGCGACGACCTTGTCGGGGGTGCCGTTGCCGTCGTTGTCGAGGGTCGTCTCGACGTACACCGTCTCGCGGATGGCGGTGGTGTAGTCGTAGACCGGGTCGCTGAGCAGCGCGACGGGTGCAGCGGATGCGGGTGCGGCCAGCGCGGTGGCGCCGAGCATGGCGAGCACGCACAGGAGGGGTATGCGACGCATCGATACATATTGTCATCGCCATGTGTCACTGTCCATGTGCTCGCGCGGGGCGGCGCTCCCGCGCGGGGAACGCCGCTCCCACGCGGGTCAGGCCGAGGCCATGCACTTCGCTCCGGCGATGCCGATGGCGAGTTCTCTGGTCGAGGCGGCCAGCACGGTGACGGCGTTGACGTCGCCGGTGTAGGCGACCTGGGCCGCGGATTCGCAGAGCTGCACAGCGTCGGCACCGGCGTCGTCGCCGAGGGTCGTGGTGATCACGACCGAGGTGCACTGGCCGTTCACGACGACCGAGCCGACTTTGGCGCTGTCCAGGTGGTCCTTCACCCGGTCGGCGGCCCCGCCGCAGGAGTCCGTCGGCTCACCCGCAGCGGAGGTGCCGGCCGTCGCCGGTGGGGCGGGGTCCGCCTCGTCGCCGCAAGCGGTCAGGCCGAGGACCAGGCAGAGGATCGTCGATGTGAGCAGGGTGGTGGTGCGGCTTCGGGGTTTCATGTGGTCAGCCGTTCTGGAGAGGTTCGACGTGTGGACGGGCGGTCCGGGGGTGTCAGGGTGCGGTCGCCGTGATGAGCCAGAGTCCGGCGGGGAGCCGGTAGCCGACCCCGGGTTCACGGAACCGGTCGAGCAGCCCGGCCGTCGCGACGCGAGCGGCGGCCTGCTGCGATGCGGGCGCCGCCCGGTACGCGGCTCCGGCCGGTCCGATCTCGATGAGCCACTCGCTCACGGTGTCGGGTTCGTCGGGTGCCGGCATCGTGGTGTCGTGGCGTTCGACGGCGATCGTGTCGAAACCCGCCGCGGCGAGGATCCGGCGCGCCCGGCTCGGGTCGGCGAACGCGAACGGGCCGGGCTCGTCGCCGACCGGCAGCGGTGGGAGCGCCCCCACGTGCGGCGCGGCCCCGAGCACCGCCAGTGGTAGCCACGGGTTGGCGGTGCCGTCGCGGAAGACCGTGGCGGCCAGCCGCCCGCCGGGCCGCAGTGCCCGCCGGATGTTGGCGCACCCGGCAACCGGATCGGCCAGCAGCATCAGGGCCATCCGGGAGTACGCCGCGTCGTACGGCCCGTCAGGCAGCGCCTCGGTTTCGATGTCGGCGGCGGCGAACCGCAGACCGGGATGGTGCTCGGGCGGGAAGCGGGTGGCCGCTGCGGCGACCATGGACTCCGCCAGGTCCACGCCGAGCGCCGCGCCGGTCGGCCCGACCGCCGCGGCCAGTGCCGCGGTGGTGCCGCCGCAGCCGCAGCCGGCATCAAGGACACGCTCGCCGGGCCGCGGGTTCAGCCGGGTCATCGCGACCGCGCCCAACGGCTCGCCGAGCTGGTCCTGGCGGTCGGCGTGCCGGATCCAGCCGGGCGCGGCCTGTGCCCAGAACGCGCTGTTGCGGGCGCGCAGTTCGGCGGTGTCGGTCATCAGAACGGCAGCTCGGCGCCGTCGACGGTCATCGCCCGGAATCCGGCGCTCTTGGCCGCGTCGAAGCCGTCGGACTGGGCGGCCAGGCCAGCGGCACGTACCAGTCGTTCGGACTGGAAGCGCCGGAACGCCGCCTCGTCCTGCCACACGTTGATGATCCGCCACCCGTCCTCGGTCGGTCCGGCGACGTGAGCCAGCAGGCCCGGCGGCCGGTCCGGGCCGAGGTGCTGTTCGACCAGGCGGTATTCGGCCTCGCTCACACCGGGCATCTCCTGCAGCACACCGAACGGCATACGAACACATCCTTTGGTTAGAGTTTCGCTCTAACGAATAGAGCACTACAGTGAGGCGGTGGTTGTCAAGAGGCGCTACGAGTCCGAGCGGCGACAGGAGCAGGCCCGGCAGACCCGCCGCGCGATCCTGGACGCGGCCGGTCGGCTGTTCGCCGGGGCCGGATACGCCGCGACTCCGCTGACGGCGGTCGCCGCCGAGGCGGGGGTCGCGGTGCAGACGGTGTACGCGGTGTTCGGCAACAAGCGGCAGCTGCTGTCCGATCTGGTCGACGTGACGACCGCCGGTGACGATGAGCCGGTGGCGCTCCCCGATCGCGCGTTCGTCGCCGAGATCCGGGCGCTGGCCGACCCGCGGGCCAAACTCGCCCGGTACGCCCGGCAGCTCACCGAGGTCCACCAGCGCAACGCCGCGGTCATGGTCGCGCTGGCCGGGGCCGCCACCGCCGACGCCGACGCCGCCGCGATCTGGCGCAAGAGCGTCGAAGAGCGGCGGCGCGGCATGGGCATGTTCGCCGCCGAACTCGTCGCGACCGGCGGGGTGCGCCCCGAGCACGACGTCGACAGCGTCGCCGACGTGCTGTGGCTGGCGATGGACCCGCGCAACTACGACTGGCTGGTACGCACGCGCGGCTGGTCGGTCGAGCAGTTCGAGCGGTGGTATGTCGACACCGTCGGTGCCGCTGTGCTGGCGTGAGTGCCCAGGCTCATCTAGTACGCAGGCGGGTGTAGTCGGGCAGGTCGATCCGGTCGGCGGGCGGCGACGTGAACCGCCTGGCGACGCGTTGCACGACCGGGTTCGCGGCGGTGGCCAGCAGCGTGTTGAGCAGACCGATCCCGAGTCGGCTGCGCGGGTGCGCGATACGCGGCGTGAACGGCGGCAGGTGCTGTGCCTGGGCGACATAAGGGCGCATGATCCGTTCGTACGCCCCGAACGCGTCGCGGTGCGCGGCGTGCGCGGCGAGTTCACCCGCCAGCACGTACGCCCCGACCAGGGCCAGGCTGGTGCCCATGCCGCTGATCGGCGAGGCGCAGTACGCGGCGTCGCCGAGCATGGCTACCCGACCCTTGCTCCAGCGCGGTGCGTGGACCTGGCCGACGAGCTCGCAGTAGAACTCGTCGGCGGCGTCGAGTTCGCGCAGCACGCGCGGCGCCTCCCAGCCGACCCCGGCGAAGACGTGGCGCAGCAACTGCTTCTGCTCGTCGGTCCGGAGCCGCTCGTAGCCGCGCGGCGGGCACAGGAACGACATCAGCGCCCTGGTCGTGCCGAGGTTGTCGGGTCGCAGCGCGACGACCCGGCCGCGCGGGGCGTTGTGCCAGCGCGCCCACGACCCGTCCGAGGCGGCGCGGGGGATGGTGAGGTAGGCCGTGTAGAGCCCGAGCGGCACGACGCGCGCCTCGTCGCCGAACGCCAGCGTCCGGGTCGAGGAGCCGATGCCGTCGGCGGCGACGACCAGGTCGAAGGTGCGGTCCGGGCCGTGCGCGAAGGAGACCCGGACACCGTCGGTGTGGTCGTCGAGGGCGGTGATGCGGTCGCCGAAGACATACTCGGTGTGTTCGCGGGTGCGCTGGTAGAGCAGGTTCGCCAGCTCGCCGCGCAGGATCTCCAACTCGGCGACGAAACCCTCCCCGCCGAACGCCTCCGCGGCGAACGCGGCCTTCACCCGGTCGCGGGCGTCGACGAACGCGACCCCGGCCTCGCCCGTGGAGGCGGCCCGGACGGCGTCCTCGATGCCCATCCGCTGCGCGACGGTACGGCCCGCCCCGCGCAGGTCGACGGTCTGGCCGCCGGGCCGGATCCCGTCGTGGCGCTCGACGACCACCGAGGTCATTCCGTACTCGTGCAGCCAGTGGGCCAGCGCGGGACCGGCGATGCTCGCCCCGGAGACCAGAACCCGGTGGCCGGTCATCGGCTTCCTCCTGTGCAGGTCGGGGACAGTGTTCCCAACGTGGGGCGGGCGATCCGGTGACGTGGCCGCCTCGCGCGGTGCGGGACCGACGGCGTCAGCGCCGTCAGCGGGGTCTACCGTTGCCGGGTGAACCCTGATCAGCGCGCACTCAAGGACGGCGACCTCGACACCCGCGAGGAGCACCTGTACCGGCTCCTCGACCGGGTGAAGGCGGGCGGCGACGAGTCCGCGCTGGAAGCGCTGCGGATGCTCGTGCGCGGATACGCGGACTTCCACCGCTCGCTCTACAGCCGGGCGATGAACCACGCCGAGGTCTTCGTCGACGACTCCCTGGCCGAGCCGCTGCTTGCCGCGCTCGCCGACACCCGGTACAACTGCCAGGCCTGGGCCGCGATGGGGTGCGGCGTGCTGCGCCTGCGGGCGGCGGTGCCTGGGCTGACGGCGCTGCTGGAGCGCGGCGACTGGATGGGCCAGGAGCAGGCGGTGCTCGCCCTGGGCCGGATCGGCGACGCGTCCGCGGTGCCGGAGCTGGAGCGTACGCTGTGGTCCGAACCCGAATGGCTGCGCGAGCGGGGTGCCGAGGCGCTGGCCACGATCGGTGGCGACGAAGCGCTCGCGGCCCTGTGGGAGGCGTTCGAGTACCGCGGCTATACCCGGATCGGCTACGTCGCGAGCGCGCTGTCGAAGTTCGCGCCGGACGTCCTCCCGAGGCTGCTCGCGGCCGCCGATGACGACGACCCGGACCTGCGCTACTGGGCGGCCATCGCGCTGGGCTCGACCGGTGACGAGAGCGTGGTGCCGACGCTGGAGCGGCTGATGGCGCAGGACAAGGGCAGGACCGAGTTCGACGGCTGGGTCAGCGTCGCCGCGAAGAAGGCCCTGCGTACGCAGCGCCGCATCCAGGCCGCCATCGCCGGGCGGTCCGGCGGGGACGGCGCTCAGACCGGCGACGACGACGACGCGGCCTGAGCGCCGACCTCAGCTGTCGGAGTCGCGGCGGCCGGACCAGGCGCGCCAGAGTTCGGCGTAGCGGCCGTCGGGGGTGTCGCGCAGTTCGTCGTGGGAGCCGCTCTCCACGATGCGGCCCTCGTCGAGCACGATGACGCGGTCGGCGAGCGCCGCCTGGGTGAGCCGGTGCGCGACCAGCAGGCCGGTGCGCCCGTGCAGCGCGGCGGCGACCGACGCCTCCAGGACCCGCGCGCCCGCGCTGCCCGCTTCGGCGGTCGCCTCGTCCAGCACGGCCACGGCGGGGTCGGCCAGCACGAGGCGGGCCAGGGCGAGCTGCTGTGCCTGGGCGGCGGTGAGGCGGTGGCCGCCCTCGCCGACCACGGTGGACAGTCCGTCGGGCAGCGCGTCGGCCCATTCGGCCGCGCCGACGCGGTCGAGCGCGGCGGTCAGGTCGGCGTCGGTGGCGTCGGGGCGGGCCAGCCGCAGGTCCTCGGCGAGGGTGCCCGCGAAGACGTACACCTCCTGGGTGATCAGCGCGACGGCCCGCCGCCCGGACGGGTCGAGGTCGCCGATGCCGACGCCGCCGACCCGGATGCTGCCCGACGTCGGTTCGTGCACCCCGGCGACCAGCCCGGCCAGGGTGCTCTTGCCCGCGCCGCTGGCCCCGACGAGCGCGACGCGCTGCCCGGCGGGCACCGCGATGGTGACCTCGTGCAGGACCGGACGATCCGCGGTGTACGCGTGACTGACCGCGTCGGCGTGCAGCGACGCGTCCGCGGGCGTACGCGGCGCGGGCGGCGCGACCGGTTCGGGCAGCTCGGCGACGCCGACGATGCGGACCAGCGCGGCGGTCGCCGACTGCACGTCGTCGATGAGCCCGAGGGCGATGTTGACCGGCGTGAACAGGTTGTGGAAGTACAGCGCCGCGGCGGTGGCCGCGCCGAGGGTCACCTCGCCGGAGCGCACCAGCAGGAAGCCGGTGGCCAACACCGCCGACAGGCCGATGAACTCGGCCAGGTTGAGCCGGGCGTAGAAACGGGTGATCAGGTTGACCCCGCGCATGGTCAGGTCGACGGCGGCCTGCGAGCGCCCGGTGACCAGGCCCAGGTGCTGCTCGCGGCGGCGCAGCGCGCGGACCGTCGGCGCGCCGCCGATCGTCTCCAGGAGCTGCTGCTGCTGCGCGCCGACGGCGACGCGCTGGCGGGCGTACAGCGGCAGGGCGCGGCCGCCGTACCACCAGACGGTGTAGAGCTGCACGGGTGCGGCGAGCAGCGCGGCGAGCATGAAGCGCCAGTCGAGCACGGCGAGCCCGGCCATGGTGAGGCCGATCGCGAGCAGCGAGCGGGCCAGCTCGGGCAGGCCGGAGCGGACTACCGAGGCGACGGCGTTGAGGTCGTTGCCCGCGCGGGAGGTGAGGTCACCGGACCCGGCCCGCTCGACCTGGCCCAGCGGCAGCCGCAGCGCCCGGTTGAGGAAACGTTCCCGCAGCTCGGCCAGGGCCCCTTCGCCGAGCCGGGCGATCAGGGTGAGGCCGTACGCGGTGGCCGCGCCGGACGCGATCGCGACCACGGCGAGGGCGACGACCGGATCGGTGATCGCGGACGCGGGTGCGCCGCCGGTGACGAGGTCGACGACGTGGCCGAGCAGCGGCGCGACGGCCAGCCCGATCGCCGTGGCGGCGGTCAGCACGAACAGCCCGGCCGCGGCCAGCCGGCGCCGGGGGCGCAGCAGTGCGCGCAGCGCGGCGACGGTCTGCCGGCCGGTGGCGGTGGGCAGCAGTTCGCGCTGCGCGGTCATGGGGGTCGCCTCCTGGCCGGTCATGACAGCACCGTCGCGCGGTAGCCGGTGTGCTCGCGGACGAGCTGGTCGTGGGTGCCGGTCGCGGTGACGATGCCGTCGGCGACGTAGTGCACGGTGTCGGCGGCGGCCAGCAGCGCGGGGCTGGTGGTGATGACGACGGTGGTGCGGCCTTCGCGCAGGCGGCGTACGCCGTTGACGATGCGCAGCTCGGTGACCGCGTCGACGGCGGTGGTGGGTTCGTGCAGAACCAGTACGGGGGCGTCGGCGGCCAGCGCGCGGGCCAGGGCGACGCGCTGTCGCTGCCCGCCGGACAGCGACCGGCCGCGCTCGGCGAGCACCCCGTCGACACCCCCGGCCAGGGTCGCGGCGACCTCGTCCGCGCCGGACGCGGCGAGCACGGCGGCTAGCGGGTCGCGGTCGGCCTGCTCGCCGGTGCGCTGCCGGGGCAGGCCGTTGTCGTCGGCCGGGGTGCGGACGTTGTCGCGCAGGGTGCCTTCGAACAGGTCGGCGTCGTGGGCGGCTACCAGCAGCGCGCCGCGTACGGCCTCGGGCTCCAGGGTGGACAGGTCGTGGCCGTCGAGGGTGATGGTGCCGGAGTCGGGTTCGCGTTCGCGGCCGAGCAGGTCGACCAGGGCCTCGGCGTGGGCGGGGTCGGCGGTGACGACGCCGACGAGCTGACCGGCGGTGACGTCGAGGTCGAGGCCGCGCAGGCCCGCGTGGGTGAGGCCGCGTACGGCCAGGTGCCCGGTGACCGGGCCGGTCAGCGGGGCGTCGCCGCCGACGGCCGGGGGAGAGGACAGCACCTCGGCGATGCGTACGGCGCTGCCGCGTCCCTGGGCCAGTTCCCCGTTGACCCAGACCAGCATCGACAGCGGCCCGATCAGGTACTGCGCCATGCCGACCGCGGCGATCAGCGCGCCGATGCTGATGTCGCCGTCAGCGGCCAGCCGCCCGCCGACCAGCGCCACGACGGCCAGGAAGAGGCCGTTGACGGCGAGCAGGGTGCCGTCGTGCCAGCTCTTGGCGCGGGCGGCGTGCACGGTGGCGGTGAGCGCGGCGCGGCTGGACAGCCGGTAGCGCTCGGCGGCCGCGCGCTCCGCGCCGATGCCCTTGAGCACGCGCAGACCGCCGACCATGTCCGCGGCCAGGCCCGCGGTGTGCGCGATGCGGTCCTGCTCGACCTCGCTGCGCCGCTGCAGGGGGCGGCCCAGCAGGTGCGCCAGCCCCATCATGAGCGGGGTGCCGAGCAGCACCAGCAGGCCGAGGGTCAGCGACACCCGCAGCAGCGCCACCGCGCCGACGGTCAGGCCGAGGATGCCCGCGACGCCGAGCGGCAGGGCGAGCGCGACCATGCCGACGCGCCCGGCGTCGCTGGTGGCGACGCTGGCCAGCGCACCCGGCAGGCGGCCGGTGTCGGCCCCGCCGCGCGCGTCGAGCACCCGGTCGGTCAGCCGCACCCGCAGCGCGTGCCCGGCCTGCTCGGCGGCGCGTTCGCCGAGCCGCGCGCCGAAGCGGAAGCTGAACGACAGCGTCACGAACACCGCCCCCAGCACGGCGAGCCAGATCAGCAGCTCGGAGCTGGAGCCGGTGCCGACGGCACGGTCGACGACCACGCCGATCACCACCGGCACCATCGCCTCACCGCCCTGGTGGCCGGTGCTGAGCAGCGCGCTGCCGGCGATGCGGCCCGCCTGCCCGCGCAGGGCGTCGCGCAGCACGCGGCCGCCGGTCAGCTGTGGCATGTCCCCTCCTGGGGGTGGATCGTGGGGGTGGAGCGGCCGGTCAGCGGCAGTGTGCTGCCGCGAGCCGGGCCAGGGTGGCGCTGGCGGTGACCACCTCGGAGATCGGCACGTACTCGTCGGGGGCGTGGGCCAGCTCGATCGCGCCGGGTCCGTACTGGACGGCAGGGATGCCCGCCCCGGAGAGCAGTCGCAGGTCGCTGCCGTATGGCGCACCCCACTGCTCGGGCGTGACGCCGGTGGCCCCGACGAGCGCGGCGGTGAACGCCGGGTCGGGGTTGCGGCCGGGAAGGAACTGCCCGCCCCACCACTCGACGGTGACCGGGTGCTCGGCCAGCCACGGGTCGGTGGCGCAGACGGCGGCCACGGCCGCTTCCAGCTCGGCTTTGGCCCGCTGCGGGGACTCGCCGAGGGCCACGCCGTAGCGGCCCTCGGCGATCAGCAGGTCCGGGACCGACGACGACCAGTCACCAGCGTGCACGGTGCCGATCTCCAGCGCGTACGGCACGTCCCAGCGCTTCATCAGCGGGTCGACGTCGCGGTTGCGGGTCGCCTCCAGTTCGCGCAGCGCCGTGAACACGGGCAGGAACTTCTCGACCGCGCTGACCCCTGCGGTACGCCGGGACGCGTGCGCCGAGACCCCCGGCACGCGCAGCCGGAACGTCAGCGCGCCCGCGTTGGCGGGCACCACGGCCAGCCCGGTCGGCTCGGGGATGACGCACGCGTCGGCCCGCCACCCCCGCTCCAGCAGCCCGTACGTGCCCAGCCCGCCGTCCTCCTCGCCGACCACGCAGGCGACCAGCACGTCGCCGCGCGGGCGGTCACGCTTCAGCTCACGGATCGCGAACAGGGCCGCGACCAGGCCGCCCTTCATGTCGCAGGCGCCCCGGCCGTAGAGGCGGTCGCCGTCGACGCGGCCGCTGTACGGGTCGTCGGTCCAGGCGTCCAGGTCACCGGGCGGCACGACGTCGACGTGTCCGTTGAACATCATCGACCGGCCGCCGCCGGTGCCGGGCAGCCGGCCGACCAGCCCGTACGCCCGCTCCCGGGCGACCTCCATGCCGGGGAAGTCCGGCTGGGCGGCCAGTTCGGGCACGGCCAGCTCCCACAGGTCGACCTCCAGACCCTCGGCGCGCATCCAGTCGGCCAGCACCTCCTGGATACCCGCCTCGTGCGGCGAGCCGCCGACGCTGGGGATGCGGACCAGGTCGGCCAGCAGCTCGGTCAGTTCCGTCATGCCGGGAAGTGTCCCAGGTAGCCGCCCATGGTCTTGAACAGGTCCGTGGCGGCCAGCTCGGTGCCGTCGTCGAGGCGTACCCGCTCGATGACCAGGCCCTTGCTGCGGCCACGCCGGGCCTCGGCCCCGGCGACGATGGCGACGCCGTCGCCCTCGCGGTAGAAGACCCGGCCGGGGGTGCCGCCGTACACGGCTTCGGAGACCGAGGCCTTGACCACGCGGATGCGCTGGCCGCGGTAGTAGGTGTAGGCGTTCGGGTACGGGTCGCACTGGGCACGGACCAGGCGGTCCAGCTCCTGTGCGGTCCACGTCCAGTCGATGCGCAGGTCCTCGTCGGCGCGCTTGTGGAAGAAGCTGGCCTGGGTGCGGTCCTGCGGCGTCCACTCGGTGCGGCCTTCGGCGATCAGGCGCAGCCCGTCGACGGTCAGCGGCCCGAACAGGGCGAGGGTCTTGTGGAACAGGTCGGCGGTGGTGTCGCGCGGGCCGACCGGCACCGCGCGCTGCAGCACGATGTCGCCCGCGTCGAGGGTGTCGTCCATCATGTGCGCGGTGACGCCGACCTCGGGCTCGTCGTTGATGAGCGCCCAGATCAGCGGCGAGAAGCCGGCGTACTTCGGCAGCAGCGAGTCGTGGATGTTGAGGGTGCCGTGCCGGGGCAGGGTGAAGACCTGCGGCGGGATCCAGGTGCGCCAGTTGGTGGCCACGATGACGTCGAGGTCGGCCTCCTTGAGCGCGGCCATCAGCTCCTCGTCGTCGGGGCGCTCGCGGATCAGGACCGGCACGCCGTGCTCGGTGGCGAGGTCGGCGACGGAGTCGCTCCAGATCCGCTCGTACGCGTGGTCGCTCTTCGGGTGCGTGACGACGAGGACGACCTCCAGGTCGGGTGCCTCCAGCAGGGCCTGGAGCGTGCGGTGCCCCCAGGTCTGGTAACCGAACATCGCGACCCGCATGGGGTGCCCTCCTCTGGACGAAGCAAAAGGCAAGGCTTACCTTGCTAAGGTAAGCCTAATGTAATTGTCGGGGGACGCAACGGAAGGGGTCATATGTCCACGCCGGACGCACACCTCCACGATCTCGCAGGGATCGGCTTCGGGCCCTCCAACCTGGCTCTGGCCATCGCGTTACGCGAGCTGGAGCAGTCCGTGGACGCGGTGTTCCTGGAGAAGCAGCCGCGGTTCGGCTGGCATCGCGGCATGCTCATCGAGGGCACCACGATGCAGGTGTCGTTCCTCAAGGACCTGGCCACCATGCGCGACCCGGCCAGCCCCTACACCTTCCTGAGCTACCTGAGGGCCAAGGACCGGCTGATCGACTTCATCAACCACAAGACGATGTACCCGTCGCGGGTGGAGTTCCACGACTACCTGGAATGGGCCGCCGCCGGGTTCGCCGACCAGGTCGAGTACGGCTCCGAGGTCGTCGCGGTGCGCCCGGTCCACGACGGCGGCGTGATCACCGGCTGCGAGATCATCGCGCGGCAGGGCGGTGACCTGGTCACCCGGCGGGCCCGCAACCTGGTCGTGGCGACCGGGCTCGAAGCGCGGATGCCCGAGGGCGTGCGCTCCGGCCCGCGCGTCTGGCACACCCGCGACCTGCTGCGCCGCCTGCCCGACCTGCGCGACCCGCGCCGGGTTCTGGTCATCGGCGCGGGCCAGTCCGGTGCCGAGGCCGTCGACCACCTGCACCGGACGTTCCCGAACGCGCAGGTGTGCGCGGTGTTCGCCAAGTACGGCTACACCCCCGCCGACGACAGCCCGTTCGCCAACCGCATCTTCGACCCGGCGGCCGTGGACGACTTCTACGCCGCGCCCGAGCACGTCAAGCGGATGCTGATGGGCTACCACGGGTCCACGAACTACTCGGTCGTCGACCTGGACGTCATTCAGGGCCTCTACCGGCGCATGTACCAGGAGAAGGTGCTCGGCCGGGAGCGGCTGCGGATCATGGGCGCGTCCCGGGTCGTCGAGCTGGTCGAGGAGGCCGACCGGGTACGGGTGACCGTGGAGTTCCTGCCCACCGGCGAGCGCACCGTGCTGGAGGCCGACGCGGTCGTCTGCGCGACCGGCTACCGCAGCAGTGACCCGCTGCAGCTGCTCGGCGAGCTCGGCGAGCACTGCGTGCGCCGCGACGACGGGCAGCTGCAGGTCGAGCGCGACTACCGGGTCGCCACCACGGGCGACGTGCGCTGCGGCATCTACGTACAGGGCCCGACCGAGCACACCCACGGCATCAGCTCGACCCTGCTGTCCAACACGGCCGTCCGCGCCGCAGAAATCGCCCACTCACTGACCCGCGCCGCCACGCCCGCCCACGCCTGACTGAACTCTTAAAGACTTGCGGCTCCGGGGCAGCTGGATACCGCAAGTCTTTAAGAGTTGCGACAGGGGTCAGGCGGCGGTCCGGGGGGTGCGGCGGCGGTGGCGGTCCGCTGGGACGACCATGGGGGTGCCGGTCTGGGGGTCGGTGATCACCTGGCTGGCTACGCCGAACACGTGCTCGACCAGGTCGGCTGTCATGACTGCTGCGGGCGGGCCCTGGGCGACGATCTCGCCGGCGCGCATGACGACCAGGTCGGTGGCGTAGCGGCAGGCCTGGTTCAGGTCGTGCAGCACCGCGACGACGGTGCGGCCCTGCTCGTGCAGCTCCGCGCACAGGTCCAGGACCTCGAACTGGTGCGCGAGGTCCAGGAACGTGGTCGGCTCGTCCAGCAGCAGGATCGGCGTCTGCTGGGCTAGCGCCACGGCCAGCCAGACGCGCTGGCGCTGCCCGCCCGACAGCTCGTCGACGTACCGGTCGGCCAGGTCGGAGACCTCGGTCACCGCCATCGCCTCACGGACCGCGGCCTCGTCGTCGGCCGACCACTGGCGCAGCAGTCGCTGGTGGGCGAACCGGCCACGGGCGACCAGGTCCTCGACCGCGATCCCGGCGGGGACCACCGGCGACTGCGGCAGCATGCCGAGCTGCTTGGCGACCTGCCGCGAGGGCAGCGAGGCGATCGCCGCGCCGTCGAGGTAGACCGTGCCCGCCTGCGGCCTCAGCACCCGCGCGAGTGCCTTGAGCAGCGTGGACTTGCCGCAGGCGTTCGGCCCGACGATGACGGTGAACGATCCGTCGGCGATCTGCACGCCCAGGTCGCGGGCGACCACGCGCCGGTCGTACGCCAGGGTCAGGTTCTCGGCCCGCAGCCGCATCGGGTGCTCCTTCGTGCTCATCGGCCGCGCCGCCATTCGCGGGCCAGCAGCCAGGTCAGGTAGAGCCCGCCGATCGCGGCGGTGACCACGCCGGCGGGGATGTCGGTGTCGGGCAGCACCCGCTGGGCGGCCCAGTCGCTGCCCGCGAGCAGCGCCGCGCCCATGCCCGCCGCGGGCAGGATGCCGGGGCCGGGGGAGCGGGTCAGCCGGGCGGCCAGCTGCGGGGCGGCCAGCGCCACGAACGCGATCGGTCCCGCCGCCGCCGTCGCGCCCGCGGCCAGCCCGACGCTGGCCAGGGCGAGCACGGCCCGGCTGCGCTCGACGCGTACGCCGTGCAGGGTCGCGGTGTCGTCGCCCAGCGCCAGCATGTTCAGGTGGCGGCCGAAGTGCAGGACCACGGGCAGCAGCACCGCCAGGGTCAGCCCGACGATGGTCACCTCGGTCCAGCCGCGGCCGCCGAGGCTGCCGATGAGCCACACCTGCGCGGCCAGCGCCTCGTCGAGGCGGCCCTTCACGATGAGGTACGAGTTGAACGCCTCCAGCAGCGCGGACACCCCGACGCCCATCAGGATGAGGCGGAACGCCTGGGTGCCGCCCCGGAACGCGAGCAGGTAGATGGCGATCGAGGTGAGCACGCAGCCCGCGATCGCACCGGCGGCGACCTGCATGCCGCTGCCGTCCAGCAGCAGGATGACCACGAGCGCGCCGGTGGCCGCGCCGACCGTCATGCCGACGAAGTCGGGGCTGCCCAGCGGGTTGCGGGTCAGGCCCTGGAACACCGCGCCGCTCGCGCCGAGCGCCGCGCCGACCAGCAGCGCGACCAGCGCCCGGGGCAGCCGCAGCTCGTGCACGATGAAGTCGGTGCCCGGATCGCCCTGCCCGACCAGGCTGCGCAGCACGTCGCCGACCGGGATCGGGAAGTCCCCGCTGGACAGGTTGACCACCGCGATTGCGACGGCCGCCAGCAGCAGCGTGGTGCCGACGAGCAGGGCGCGGGCGGGCACCCGCAGTGACAGCGCGCCACCGGGGGTGCGCAGCACCAGCTGCCGCGCCCGTCGGCCCCGCGTGGGTTCGGTGATCGTTTTCACAGGGCGCCCAGCTTTCGGCGGCGGCACAGCGCGATGAAGACCGGCGCGCCGAGGAACGCGGTGACGATGCCGACCTGCAGCTCGGACGGGGCAGTCAGCACCCGGCCGAGCACGTCCGCGCCGAGCAGCAGGATCGGGCCGAGCACCACGGCGTACGCGAGGATCCAGCGGTGGTCGGGGCCGGTGATCAGCCGGGCGATGTACGGCACGGCCAGGCCGAGGAACCAGATCGGGCCGCAGGCGGCGGTCGCCCCGCCGCACAGCAGCGTGATCGCGGCGACGCCGAGCACGCGGACCCGGCCCGGGTGCGCGCCCAGCGCGGTGGCGGCCTCGTCCCCCATGCTCAGCGCGTTGAGGCGGCCGCCCAGGGTCAGTGTGAGCAGGATCCCGGCGATCAGGAACGGCGCGATGCGGACCAGGGTGTCGCCGTCGCGGTCGGCCAGCGAGCCGACGTCCCAGTGCCGGTAGCGGTCGAACGTGCCGCGGTGGGTGACCAGCACCGCCCAGACCAGCGCGCCGAGCACGGCGGTGATGGACACCCCGGCCAGCACCTGGCGTTCCGGGGTCGGGAAGCGCCCGGACCCGCCGAGCGCGAACACGGCCGTGGCGGTCAGCGCCGCGCCGCCGAAGGCGAACCACACGTACGCGCTGGGCGAGGTCAGGCCGAGGAACGCGATCGCGACGACGACGCCCGAGGACGCGCCCAGGTTCACCCCGAGCAGGCCCGGTTCGGCCAGCGGGTTGCGGGTCAGCGCCTGCATCAGCGTCCCGGCCAGCCCGAGCGCCGCGCCGACACCGAGGCCGAGCAGGGTCCGGGGGATGCGCAGCTGGTGCACGATCACCGACTGCGGGGAGCCGTCGTCGTGCCAGAGCACCCGCCACACCGTGTCGAGCGCGATGGTGCGGCTGCCGACGGCGATGCTCAGCGCGAGTACGCAGGCCAGAGCCAGTACGCCGATCACCAGCCCGCCGCGCCGCCGGGCGTGGCCGGTGCGCGGCGCGCGGACCGGTGCGGCCTCGCGCGGCGCGGGCAGCACGCTGGTCGTCTGCGTCATCACCGCTCCGTTCTGATCAACCCCGGGTTTGAGATTAGGCGAGGCTAACCTATGCTCCTCGGCGGGACCTGCCAGGGGGCGGCTCCCACCAGCACAGAAAGGACCAACCGTGCGGCTTCTCACTTCCGTCCGTACGCTGACGGCCACCGCCACCGCGGTGATCCTCGGCCTCGGCCTCGCCGCGTGCGGCACCGACCAGGAGCCGTCCGGCAGCGCCGGCAGCCAGGGCGCGACCTCGGCGGCCTTCCCCGTCTCGATCGAGCACAAGTACGGCAGCACCGAGATCAAGGCCGAGCCCAAGCGCATCGTCGTGGTCGGCCTCGTCGAGCAGGACGCCCTGCTGGCGCTGGGTGTCGTGCCGGTCGCGACCACCGAGTGGTGGGGCGGGCACCCCGGCGCGATCTGGCCCTGGGCGACCGACGAGCTCGGCTCGGCGGCCAAGCCCGAGGTGCTGACCAACACCGACGGCATCACGTTCGAGAAGGTCGCCGCACTGCGCCCGGACCTGATCGTCGGCCTGTACTCGAACCTCACCGCCGAGGACTACGCCACCCTGTCGAAGATCGCGCCGACGCTGGCCCAGCCGAAGGACAGCATCGACTACGGCGTGTCCTGGCAGCAGGCCACCCGCACCGTCGGCACCGCCGTCGGGCGCAAGGACAAGGCCGAGCAGGTCATCGCCGACGTCGAGGCCAAGTTCGCCGCCGCCAAGGCCGCCAACCCGACGTTCGCCGGGGCCACCGCGCTGATCGCCGCGCCGTGGGAGGGCTACTACGTGTACGGCTCGCAGGACCCGCGCGGCCGCCTGCTGCAGGACCTGGGCTTCAAACTGCCCGACGGGCTCGACGCGATCACCGGCAAGGAGTTCGGCAAGAGCATCAGCCGGGAGCGCACCGACCTGCTCGACACCGACGTGCTGGTCTGGCTGGTCGAGAAGCACGACGCCGACGCGGCGAAGATCCACGCCGACCCGCTGTACGCCAAGCTCGACGTCAAGACCCAATCCCGCGAGGTCTTCCTGGAGAACGGCGAGGTGCTCGGCGGCGCGACCTCCTTCATCACCCCGCTGAGCCTGCCGTACCTGCTCGACGGCCTGGTGCCGCAGCTGGCCGCGGCGGTCGACGGCGACCCGGCGACCGAGGTCAAGCGCGCGAGCTGACCCGACGCACGGAGCACGGGGTGGACATCCGTCCGCCCCGTTTTCCGTACTCGCGTTGACGGACGGTCACCGCCGGGTAATGGTGATCACATGCCGAAAGACGGTGAGACCCGCGACGGGGTGGCGCTGACCAACCTCGACCAGCCCCTGTTCGACGACGCCGGGGCGACCAAACGCGACCTGGTGGACTACCTGGACGCGGTACACGAGGCGATCATCCCCGCGCTGCGCGACCGGGCCCTGTCGGTGATCCGGATCCGCCCCGGGCAGCCCGCGTTCATGCAGAAGAACCTGCCCAAGTACACCCCGGACTGGGTGCCACGGGCCGCGGTCTGGGCCGAGGCGTCGCACCGCGAGGTGACGTACGCCCTGGGCAACGACCGGCGCACGCTCATCTGGTTCGCCAACCAGCGGGCCGTGGAGTATCACGCGGCGCTGGCGCTGGCGGCGTCCCCGCTGTCGCCGACGCACCTGATCCTCGACCTCGACCCGCCGGAGGGCGACGACACCTTCGGCAAGGCGGTGCAGGGCGCGCTGCTGGTCCGCCAGGCGCTGGCCGACTGCGGGCTGGACGGCGCGGTCAAGACCAGCGGCAGCAAGGGCGTGCACGTGTTCGTGCCGCTGGACGGCAAAGCCGACCCGGAGGAGGTCGCCGCGGCGACCCGGGCCGTGGCCGCCCGCGCCGAACGGCTCGACCCGAAGCTCGCCACCACGGCGTTCATCCGCGAGGACCGGCACGGCAAGGTCTTCCTCGACGCGACCCGCTCCGGCGGCGCGACGGTGGTCGCCGTCTACAGCCCGCGCATCCGCCCCGGCCTGCCGGTGTCCTTCCCGGTCTCCTGGGCGGACCTGGAGGGTGTCACGCCCGCAGACTTCACCATCCGCACCGTGCCCGCCATGGTCGCGAAGTCCGACCCGTGGGCCGACCTCATGCCCGCCCCGCAGGCCCTGCCCGCCGACCTGGTCGCCGAGGGCCACACCATCCCGATCGCCCGCGTCCAGGCCATGCACGAGGGAAAACGCCGCGCCAAAGCCCGCCGCGAAGCCGGCGAGGACGCCTGAGCCCGCCGCGACGGGGTCAGGCGGAGCGCAGGATGAGCTCGGTGATCTCGCTCGGGGCGAAGACGCGCAGCGGCGGGCCCCAGAAGCCGGTGCCGCGGCTGGTGTAGAGCTGGGTGCGGTCGCCGTGGCGGGACAGGCCCTGCACCGCGGGCTGGTCGACGCGCACCAGGTAGTGGAACGGCCAGATCTGGCCGCCGTGGGTGTGGCCGGAGATCTGCAGGTCGACGCCGTGCGCGACGGCCGCGTCGATCTGCTTGGGCTGGTGGGCCAGCAGCAGCACCGGCAGGTCCGGATCGGTCCCGGCCAGGGCGGCGGCGTGGTCCATGGAGTGACCGGTGCGCGAGTGCGCGGCGGTGATGTCGTCGACGCCCGCCACGACCAGGCGGTCGCCGCCGCGCTCGACCACCAGGTGGCGGTTGTGCAGGCACTCCCAGCCCAGATGCTGCATGTGCGCGAGCCAGCCCTCGGCCTCGCCGTAGTACTCGTGGTTGCCGGTCACGTAGGTGCGGGCCAGCTTGGCGCGGATGTCGCCGAGCGGCGCGGCCTGCGCGGTGCGCTGGGCGACGGTGCCGTCGGCGATGTCGCCGGTGTGGCAGACGATGTCGGGGTCCAGTGCGTTGACCGCCCTGGTCACCCCGGCTGACCAGCGGGAGCGCTCGATCGGGCCGTAGTGCGTGTCGGTCAGCAGGACGACCTTCAGACCGTCGAGGCCCTTGCCCAGGCGGGGCAGGATCACTTCGACACGGCGTACGCGGGGCACGCGCATGGCTTCGGCGTACCCCCAGACGACCAGGACCAGGGCGACTGCCGCGACCGCCGCGGCCGTCACGCGGGAACGCAGCGGGTCGGCGACGCCGCCGAGGGCCAGCGCGCCGCGCAGCACGTTGCCGAGCAGCGCCCACACGAACAGCACCCAGATCACGCCGAGCGTGGTGTCGGCGATGCGCGACGCCCAGTCCTTGCCGCGGGCGTGGCCCTGGAACATCAGGTACGGGAAGGTCAGCGCCGCCACGGCGAATAGGGCGGTTCCGCCGGCGACCACCGGGGTCGGCCAGTGGGTTCCGGCCAGCAGCAGCGTCCACCACGGCACGCCGAACAGCAGGGCCAGCACGGTGGTCACGGTCAGGCCGAACAGCAGCGGTCGCAGTGACCGCCGTGCCGGGGCGGCCTGCACGGCCTCGCCAGTCGACACGTGTACTCCTCGTTCGAAGGTCGGACTGCCAAGCATGCCACGCTCGAACGAACACCTGCCGATCGGTGACTTGTGGTTTTTTGTCCGTTTTGACGTGCTGGCGGGAAGGGTCGTGTCATGCAGGCACCACTCCTGAAGATCCAGATTCCGGTGGGCGGGTGTGGGGCGGGGGAGCGGGGCGGGTAGAACGGTGACGTGACTATGCGCAGTGGGGTCGGACGGTGGCGTCGGTGAATCGCGTGCTGGTGACCGGGGCGGCAGGCCGCCTCGGGCGGGCCACGCTCGACCTGCTCGCGCGCGAGGGGGTCGCCGCCACGGCACTCGACCTGCACGATCCCGGTGATCTGCCGGCGGCGCGGGTCGTCGTCGGCGACACCGGCGACGTGAAGACGGTCCGGGAGGCGCTGTCCGGGGTGGACGCGGTGGTGCACTGCGCCGCGATCCCCGCGCCGACGCTCGGCACCGCCGAGGACGTGTTCTGCGGCAACACCCGCAGCACGTTCGTGGTGCTGGAGGAGGCGGCACAGGCCGGGGTGACCCGCGCGGTGCTGGCGGGCAGCCAGTCCGCGCTGGGGTTCGCCTGGTCGCCGGAGCCGATCGCGCCGCTCTACCTGCCGGTCGACGAGGCGCACCCGCTGCTGGCCGCCGACCCGTACGCGCTGAGCAAGCAGGTCGACGAGCAGACCGGCCAGATGATGGCCCGCCGCTACGGCATGACCGTGGTGACGCTGCGGTTCCCGCTGCTCGGCGGCATGACCGAGCGCCTGCCCACGTTCGCCTCGCACTACCGCGCCGACCCGGTGCAGGGTGCCCGGTCGCTGTGGGCGTACCTGGAGGACCGCGACGCGGCCACGGCCAACTGGCTGGCCCTGACCCGGCCGCTGTCCGGCGCGCACGAGATCTTCGTCGCCGCCCCGATCACGCTGGCCGCGCTGCCGACAGAGGAGCTGCTCGACCGCTTCCACCCCGGGGTGCCGCGCCGCACACCGCTGCCGGGCCGCACCGTCCCGTTCGACCTCTCCCTGGCCGACCGCCTGCTCGGTCTGGTTCCTGAGCACCTGTACGCCTGAGGTTTGCCTTGCCTAATTTACCGATGTGGATGAGAATTCCATTCACGACCTGCGTTGAAAGCGGCCCCGTATTGGCAAGCCGAATGGCGTAGGTTAGCCTAACCTAAGTGCTGGCGAGGAGGCGCGCCGGCGACGCTTAGGAACGGGACCGCAATGACAGAACAATCGTTCGGCGGGGACGTCGTCCATGACATCGTGGGCGTGGGATTCGGTCCGTCCAACCTGGCCCTGGCGATCGCCGCCGCGGAGAGCCCGGCACCGGTCAGCGCGGTGTTCCTGGAACGGCAGGCCGCGTTCGGCTGGCACCGCGGCATGCTGCTCGACGACGCCACGATGCAGGTCTCGTTCATGAAGGACCTGGTCACCCTGCGCAACCCGGCGAGCCGGTTCAGCTTCCTGTGTTACCTGCACAGCCGGGGCCGCCTGATCGACTTCATCAACCACAAGAGCCTGTACCCGCTGCGCGTCGAGTTCCACGACTACCTCGAATGGGCCGCCGCACAGGTCAGCGGCATGGTCCGATACGACCACGAGGTCGTCGACGTGCACCCGGTGTACGAGCGCGGCCGCGCCGACCACCTGATGGTGGTAGCCCAGGGCCCGCGCACCGCGACGGCGCTGCGGGCGCGCAATGTCGTGTTCGCGACCGGACTGACCCCGCAGCTGCCGGACGGCGTCGCCGCCTCGCCCCGGGTCTGGCACACGCAGGACCTGCTGCACCAGGTGGGGCAGTGGACCGACCCGCAGCGGCTGGTGGTGGTCGGCGCGGGCCAGAGCGCAGCCGAGGCGACCGCGTTCCTGCACGAGCGCTTCCCGTCGGCCGAGATCTGCGCGGTGTTCTCCCGGTACGGCTACAGCCCCGCCGACGACAGCCCGTTCGCCAACCGCATCTTCGACCCGGCCGCGGTCGACGACTTCTTCACCTCGCCGCCGCAGACCAAGCAGATGCTGCTGGACTACCACCGCAGCACCAACTACTCGGTCGTCGACCTGGACCTCATCAACGACCTCTACGGCCGGGTCTACCAGGAGAAGGTGCTGGGCAGGCAGCGGCTGCGCATCCTGAACGCGAGCCGGATGACGGCCGTGCACGACCGGGGCGACCGGGTCCAGGTCGAGGTGTCCTCCCTGCTCACCGGCGAGCAGACCGCGCTGGACGCCGACATCCTGGTCTGTGCCACGGGCTACCGCCAGGCCGACCCGTCGGGTCTGCTCGGCGAGCTGGCCGGGCACGTGCGACGCGACGGCGACGGCCGCCTGGTGGCCGGGCGCGACTACCGGCTGGCCACGGCGTCCGATCTGGGCTGCGGGGTGTACCTGCAGGGCGGCACCGAGCACTCGCACGGCATCACGTCCTCGCTGCTGTCGGCGACCGCGGTGCGCGCGGGCGAGATCCTGCAGTCCGTTCTCGACCACCGCGACGGGCCGTCGGCGACGCTGACCGCGCAGGTGCCCGCCCTGATCACCCGTCCGAGGACCGCCCACGCGCAACCGGCCGTCCTCGGTGGAGCACTGTGATGATCTCTCTGTAGCACTTCCGTGGCGCACCGTGTGGCTCGATGCGAGGCGGCGGGTCTATGCTTCCGCTGCATCACCACGACGGTCAATGGAGGCGTCAGTGTCGCAGGACGGCGGTCTGGGTGCGGGTGGCGAGGAGGTCGCGCCGCCGGGCGTCGACACGAGCACGCCGCACTCGGCGCGGATGTACGACTGGTGGCTGGGCGGCAAGGACAACTTCGCCGCGGACCGCGCCATGGGGGACGCCTTCATCCAGGCGATCCCGACCATCAAGACGATGGCGAAGGAGAACCGGAAGTTCCTCGGCCGCGCGGTGAAGTACCTGGTCGCCGACGTGGGCATCCGGCAGTTCCTGGACATCGGCACGGGCATCCCGACGCGGCCCAACCTGCACGAGGACGCGCAGGCCATCGCCCCGGAGACCCGGGTCGTCTACGTGGACAACGACCCGATCGTGCTGGCGCACGCGCGGGCGCTGCTGGTCAGCTCCGAGGAGGGCCGCAGCGAGTACATCCACGCCGACCTGCGCAAGCCGCAGGAGATCCTGTCCGACCCGGCGCTACTGCAGACCCTCGACCTGAGCAAGCCGGTGGCGCTGATGATGGTCGCGGTGCTGATGCTGCTCAAGGACACCGACGACCCGTGGGGCCACGTCCGCGAGCTGATGGAAGCGCTGCCCTCGGGCAGCTACCTGACCATCACGCACCCGGGGCGTGAGTTCGACGAGGAGGCGATGGAGGTCATCCGGTCCTCGGCCGAGCGCGGCGGCATGACGGTCATCCCGCGCACCCAGGCTGACGTGGCGCGGTTCTTCGACGGCTGGGACCTGGTCGAGCCGGGCGTGGTGCCGGTCATGGGCTGGCACCCCGAAAGCGAGCTCGACGACGCCAACGGCGCCTTCTACTGGGCGGGCATGGCCCGCAAGCGCTGACCTTCAGGACCCGCCGCCGGGCGGGCGAGGACAACTCGCACCGTTGTCGTCGCCCGCCCGGCGGTGACCTGAGGAGGGTCAGACGTAGCTCAGCGCGTCGATCGACAGGTCGATGCGGTCACGCCGCGCCACGTAGCGCGCGGTTCTTATCTCGACCTCCGTGCCACGGGCCGTGGTCGAGCTGTAGATGACGGTGGCGGCGTGGCTGCTGGCGTCGTAGACGATGCCGGGACGCCACTGGCCGTCGCGGTACACCCAGACCCGGTCGTGGGGGGCGTACGCGTCGGTGGGTACGACGTCGGCCACGGATCGCTCGTCTGGGTGAATCTTCGGTGGTGCCATGGATCGGGTGTCCTCCTGTGGGGCGGAACATTCCGACGTGGCTCGTTGCCGTGTGTGCCCGGCGACTCCCCACGTCCCAAGGACAGGCCGCCTTCGGTCACACCGCGTAGCGCGACGCGCCCGGGAGGTAGCCGCATCCCGAGAAGGCTGAGCCTGCCGGTCCGGGAGGGGTCCGTGCCGTCTGCCCAGGTGGAGGGGGTCGCGCCACCGGCGGGTTGGTCTCCGGCAGCGCTTCCATTGACTGAGTTCGTTTAGCCGACCTCATGATGCACGGCTATCCTGTGCAAAAGCAAGCGCTGATGCACGTGCAGATGATCGTGTCATCTGCACGGGGCGTTGTTATCTCTCTGGGGGCGGAGGATCGCGATGACGCACATCCACGGTGGTGCGAGGGAACTCGCCGCGGTCGCGTGGCGCAAGAGCGTACGCAGCGGGGCGGACGGGAACTGTGTGGAGATCGGCAAGCTGCCCGGGGGGTCGGGCTTCGCGGTGCGGCATTCGCGGGACCCGCTGGGGCCGGTGCTGCTCTACACGCCGGCGGAGATGAACGCGTTTCTGCTGGGTGTCTACGACGGTGACTTCGACGATCTACTTTCTTGACCGTTGATTCTCGACAGTCAGCCCGCGCTTTGCGACAGTATGCGCAGGAGATCACGCGGGCTGGCAGGCGGAGGGCGCAGGTATGGCGGCAGACCCGGACAGTGGGTCGGGCGGCGGTCCTACCGTGCTGCGTATGCTGCTCGGAGCGCAGCTGCGGCGGTTGCGGGAGTCCCGCGGCATCACCCGGGAGGACGCGGGCTGGCAGATCCGCGCCTCGGAGTCGAAGATCAGCCGGATGGAGCTGGGCCGGGTCGGCTTCAAGGAACGTGACGTCGCCGACCTGCTGACCTACTACGGGGTGACCGACGAGGCCGAACGCGAGGCCATGGCGGCACTGGCCCGGCAGGCCAACGAGCCCGGCTGGTGGCACCAGTACGGTGACGTCTACCCGGCGTGGTTCCAGTCCTATCTGGGCCTGGAGTCCGCCGCGCAGATCATCCGGACGTACGAGGTGCAGTTCGTGCCCGGCCTGCTGCAGACCGCCGACTACGCGCGCGCGGTCATCATGCTCGGCCACGGCGGCAAGCCCGAGGCCGAGGTCACCCGGCGCGTCGAGCTGCGGATCACGCGCCAGCAGATCCTGCACCGGCAGAACCCGCCGTTCCTGTGGGCGGTGGTGGACGAGGCGGCGCTGCGCAGGCCCGTCGGCGGGCGGGCGGTGATGCGCGGCCAGCTCGAAGCGCTGCTCAAGGCAGCCAGGCTGCCGAAGGTCACCCTGCAGGTGATGACGTTCGACAAGGGCGGCCACGCGTTCAGCAGCGGCGCGTTCTCGCTGCTGCGCTTCCCCGACCACGACCTGCCCGACGTGGTCTACCTGCAGCAGCTGACCAGCGCGCTCTACCTGGACAAGCGCGAGGACGTCGAGCAGTACGTCGCCGTCATGGAGCAGTTGTGCGTCGACGCGGCGCCGCCGCAGGAGACCCCGCGCATCCTGGAGGCCATCCTGCGCGACCTGGACGGGTGAGCCTCACGCGTCCGGGATCTCCTCGATGGGCAGCAGCACCCGGAACCGGGTGTCGCCGGGCTCCGAGGTCACCTTGATGTCGCCGTGGTGCTTGTTGACCACGATGCGGTACGAGATGTCCAGGCCGAGCCCGGTGCCCTCGCCGACCGGCTTGGTGGTGAAGAACGGCTCGAAGATGCGCGGCCGGATCGCCGGGTCGATGCCGCCGCCGGTGTCGCCGATCTCGACGTACACGCAGCTGTTCTCGCGGCCGGTGCGGATGGTCAGCGTGCCGGAGCCGTTCATCGCGCCGAGGGCGTTGTCGATGAGGTTGGTCCAGACCTGGTTCAGCTCGGCGGCGTACGCCGGGATCTTGGGTAGGGTCCGGTCCAGTTCCTTGACGACGGTCAGGTCCTTGGTGACCTTGCCGGCGAACATGGCCAGGGTCGCCTTGACCAGGTCGTTGACGTCGACCTCCTGGTACGGCGCGCGGTCGAGCTGCGAGTACTGCTTGGCCGCGGCGACCAGGCCGGAGATGCGGGTGACCGAGTCGTCGATCTCGCCCATCAGCAGCTCGGTCTCCAGGGTGTAGGTCAGCCAGCGCACCGCGGACTCGAAGTTCTCCGCGCCGACGGTGTCGGACACCCGCTCCAGCCAGTCCTGGTCGACACCGCCCGCGACCAGCGTCGGGGCGATGTCCCACGCGCCGGTGATGTCGCGGTCCTCCAGCCAGTCGGCCAGGGCGTCCTCGGCGTCGGAGGTCTGCACCGGGGTCAGCTCGGCCGCGCCGTCGATCCGTTTGACGGCCTCCTCCTGCAGGTCGACGAGCTTGCGCAGCTGGGTGCCGTCGAGGCGTCCGTCAGCGATCAGCGACAGCTTGTGCCGCATCCCGGCGACGCGCTGGCGCAGCACGGCGGTGGCGCGTACGGCGGCCGCGGCGGGGTTGTTCAGCTCGTGGGTGAGCCCGGCCGACAGCGAACCCAGGGCCAGCAGGCGCTCGCGCTCGCCGACCATGGTCTGCATGCTGCGCATGCCGAAGAACAGGCCTTCGAGCAGGTGCATCGCCATCGGGAACCAGTCGCGCATGACGGTGCCGAAGTCGGCGGCGGGCAGCACGAAGAACTCGGCGTCGGAGACGGCGAGCATAGCGTGCACGTACTTCTGGGGCACCCGGTCGCCGAGATAGGCCTGGGTGGCTCCGGCGTAGACGCCGCGCTGGTCGGTGCGGCTGACCTCGATGCTGTCGCCGTGCACGATGCGGCTGAGCGCGACGGTGCCCGACAGCAGCACGTAGAAGCAGCTGGCCTCGTCGCCCTCGGCGAAGACGGGACCGGCGGGGATGCACTCGATCCGGCCGTGCTCGGCCAGCCAGCGGAGCTGGTCGTCGGTGAGCTGCTCGAACAGGAACAGCCCGCGTAGCAGCTCGGGGGTGAGTTCGATGGTCACTGCCCCTCCAGGTATCGGTGTACGAGTGAGATGGCCATGGCGCCCTCGCCGACGGCGGAGGCGACGCGCTTGACCGAGTCGGACCGCACGTCACCGGCGGCGAACACGCCCGGCACGCTGGATTCCAGGTGGTAGGGGTCGCGCTCCAGGCGCCACCCGGCGGGGCGCTTGCCGCCGCTGAGCAGGTCGGGCCCGGTCAGCACGAAGCCGTGCTCGTCGCGGGCGATGACGCCGTCGAGCCAGTCGGTGCCCGGTTCCGCGCCGATGAAGATGAACAGCCAGGACGCGTCGACCGCGGACTCCTGCCCGGTGCGGGTGTCCACGAGCGTCAGCCGCTCCAGGTGGTCGTCGCCGCTGCCTTCCTTGACCTGGGTGTACGGGTGCACGGTGATGTTCTCGATCGCCTCGATCTGGTCGATCAGGTAACGCGACATCGACCGGCGCAGGTCCTCCCCGCGGATCAGCATGTGCACGCGGCTGGCGTACCGGGAGAAGTAGACCGCGGCCTGGCCCGCCGAGTTGGCCCCGCCGACGATGTAGACGTCCTGGTCCTGGCAGCCGGGCGCCTCGGTGGCCGCCGAGCCGTAGTAGACGCCGCGGCCGGTCAGGTCCGCGCAGCCGGGCACGTCGAGCATCCGGTACGACACACCCGTGGCCAGCACGACGCTGTGCGCGGCGATGCGGCTGCCGTCGGCGAAGTGCACGACGCGCGCCGAGCCGCAGGTCTCCAGGGCGGTGACCTCGCGGGCCGACAGCAGCTCCGCGCCGAACTTCAGCGCCTGGCGGCGGGCCCGTTCGGTGAGCTGCGCGCCGGAGACGCCGTCGGGGAAGCCGAGGTAGTTCTCGATGCGGCTGCTCTGCCCGGCCTGCCCGCCGGTCGCGCGGCGCTCGACGAGCACGGTGCGCAGGCCCTCGGAGGCGGCGTACACGGCCGAGCCGAGCCCGGCCGGGCCCGCCCCGACGACGATGACGTCGTAGAAGTCCGAGGCGGGGGTGGTGGTCAGGCCGATGTTGGCGGCGAGTTCGGCCTCGTGCGGCTGGACCAGGGTCTTGCCGTCGGCGGTCACCACCAGGGGCACGTCGTCAGCGGTCAGCCCGGCCGCGGCCAGCAGGCGCGCGCCCTCGGGGTCGTCGGCGACGTACCAGCGGAACGGGACCAGGTTGCGGGCGAGGAAGTCACGGATCTTGTAGGAGTGCGCGGACCAGCGGTGCCCGACGACGCGCAGCTCGGCCGTCGCCGCGTCCGGGGTCGCCAGCCAGGACTGCAGCAGGTCGTCCACAACGGGGTAGAGGTGCTCCTCCGGCGGGTTCCACGGCTTGAGCAGGTAGTGGTCGAGGTCGACCAGGTTGATCGCGTTGATCGCCGCGTCGGTGTCGGCGTACGCGGTCAGCAGCACCCGCCGCGCGCGGGGGTAGAGGTCCATCGCCGATTCCAGGAACTGGATGCCGTTCATCTGCGGCATTCGGTAGTCGGCCAGCAGCACCGCCACCTGCTGCCCGCGCAGCTTCAGCTCACGCAGCGCGTCCAGGGCCTCGGCGCCCGAACTGGCCCGCACCACCCGGTAGTTCTCACCGTAGTGCCGGCGCAGGTCACGCGCCACCGCGCGGGAGACGTTCGGGTCGTCGTCCACGGTCAGGATCGCCGGAGTGCTCATGTCACCTATCAAAACACCTTCCCGGCCGCTTTCCATGGCAAGTTGATCACAATGGCATCACCGGTCACAGGTGTAACTTTCACGCGCTCGCCAGCGCGTCGAGGTCGTTGGCCAGCCGCTCGCTGGACCAGGCGAGCAGGTCGGCGTTCTCCTTCTCCGGGTAGCCGCGCACGGCCGTCTCGGCGACCAGGATCAGCCACAGGTAGGCGCGGTACATGGCCAGCCGGATCTCCTCGCCGGGATGCAGGGCTCGGCCCAGGAAGCCGTCGACCGCCGCCGCGGCCTGGTCCTCGGGCGCGAACGAGGCCAGTGAGACCAACTCGGCGAGCGGGTCGCCGTAGAAGGCGCGCTCGCCGTCGATGATGCCCTCGACCCGCCAGCCGTCGCCGTCGGGCAGCACGAACACGTTGCCGTCCCAGAGGTCGTAGTGGACCAGGGCGGGCACGGTGACCGCGTCGAGCAGCGGCGCGTGGCGCAGCACCAGCTCGCGGATCTGCGCGGCGGGCCTGGGCAGCGGCCGGTCGGTGGCGGTGGCGTCGGCCAGGATGTCGTCGATGAAGCACAGGAACGACTCCCGCCAGGACGCCGAGCGGGTGCGTCCGTCGCGGCGAGGGTAGCCGAAGCGCGCGCCGGTGACGGTGGTGCTGTGCGCGGCTATGCGGCCCAGCTCACGGCGGATCGCGAGCACGTGCTCGGCGGCCATGGTCTGCTTTGCCTGCTCGAAGGAGACTCCGCGCAACCGCGACATGATTATGATGCCGCCGTCGGCGTCGGCGTGCCACATCGTCGGCAGCGGCACGCCCGCAGCCGCGGCGCGCTCGAAGAACTCGATCTCGGTGTGCATCAGGTCGACCTCGTAGGTCAGCATCGTCAGGCCCTGTTCCGGCGCGACCTTCAGCACGACCTCCCGGCCGTCGTCCAGGAGCACGGCGTGCGCGGCGTTGAAGAAGCCGTCGGTGAACTCCTCGTGCCCGGTGACGACGGCGTTGTCGCCCAGGCCCTGCCTGATCAGGCGGGTGATGTCGGCATCGGACAGCACGGGCTTGGTGATACTGCGCATAGGTCGGATCGTGCCGCGAGAGCGCTTCCTGTCGCAACCGCCGTCGGCTCCGGCGGGCGCGAGATTGACGCAGACTGTTGCGTCCGGGTTACGGGAGCCCTACGCTCCAACACAAGTGGGAGCGCTCCCGTTCACTGTCGTCTATATCTGGTCCACTCCGGACCGCCGTCGGCAGGGTCGGGAACCGGGTGGACCGCCTCGGCGGACCGCTCGTGTCGCCGCCGGTGCCCGCCGGGGGAGTGGCCGTATCCGGCCCGTGAATGGGAGCGCTCCCGACCTGCGGCCGGCTACCGATCGCCGTCCGCCCACCGCTTCCGGAAGGTTCTCCATGGCACTCAGTAGGAAGGCGGGGATCGGCAGGCGACTGCGCATCCCCCTCGCGCTGGCCACGCTGGCCACGATGCTGGCGTCCGGCGCGGCCGTGCTCGCCCCGACCACCGCCGCCGCCGCGGTGCCGGAGAAGGACTGGCTGCACGTCCAGGGCAACAAGGTCGTCGACGAGGCCGGTAACGAGGTCTGGCTGACCGGCGTCAACTGGTTCGGCTACAACGCCTCCGAGCGGGTCTTCCACGGCCTGTGGTCGGGCAACATCACCACCATCACCAAGGGCATGGCCGACCGCGGCATCAACCTGGTCCGCGTGCCGATCTCCACCCAGCTGCTGCTGGAGTGGAAGGCCGGGCAGACCGTCGCCGCGCCGAACGTGAACACGTACGCCAACCCCGAGCTGCTCGGCAAGAACAACCTGCAGATCTTCGACTTCTGGCTGCAGCTGTGCGAGCAGTACGGCATCAAGGTCATGCTCGACGTGCACAGCGCCGAGGCCGACAACTCCGGCCACATCCACCCCGTGTGGTGGAAGGGCACCATCACGACCGAGCAGTTCTACCAGGGCTGGGAGTGGGTGACCAACCGGTACAAGAACAACGACACCATCGTCGCGATGGACATCAAGAACGAGCCGCACGGCACCCCCAACCAGCCCCCGCGGGCCAAGTGGGACAACAGCACGGACCAGGACAACTTCAAGTACGTCTGCGAGACCGCAGGAAAGCGCATCCTGGCGATCAACCCCAACGTGCTGATCCTGTGCGAGGGCATCGAGGTCTACCCGCGTCCCGGCGAGACCTGGAGCTCCCCGAACACCGACCCGGACCTGACGCCGAACTACTTCTACAACTGGTGGGGCGGCAACCTGCGCGGCGTGCGCACCAACCCGATCAACCTCGGGGCCAACCAGGACCAGCTGATGTACTCCCCGCACGACTACGGACCGCTGGTCTACGAGCAGCCCTGGTTCCAGGGCACGTTCGACAAGGCCTCGCTGACCAACGACGTGTGGCGGCCGAACTGGTTCTACATCCACGAGGACGGCATCGCGCCGCTGCTGATCGGCGAGTGGGGCGGCCGCCTCGGCCAGGACGCCCGCCAGGACAAGTGGATGACCGCGCTGCGCGACCTGATCGTGCAGTACCGGCTGCACCAGACGTTCTGGGTGCTCAACCCTAACTCCGGCGACACCGGCGGCCTGCTGCTCGACGACTGGGCCACCTGGGACACCGCCAAGTACAACCTGCTCAAGCCCGCGCTGTGGCAGCACCAGGGCAAGTTCGTCAGCCTCGACCACCAGGTCCGGCTTGGCGGCGGCACCAGCACCACCGGCTACAGCCTCGCCGACGTGTACGGCGGCGGGGGCACCGGCGGCGACACCATTGCCCCGTCCGCGCCCGGCAACCCGGCCGTCACCGGCGTGACCAGCAGCTCGGTGTCGCTGTCCTGGGGCGCGGCCACCGACAACGTCGGCGTCACCGCGTACGAGGTCTACCGCGCCGGGACCAAGGTCGCCACGGTCTCCGGGCGGACGTACACCGACACGGGACTGTCCGCGTCGACGGCGTACCAGTACACGGTGCGGGCGCGGGACGCGGCGGGCAACGTCTCGGCGGCCTCCGCCGCGGTCACCGGCACGACGTCCGGTGGCGGCGGAGGCGGCAGCGGCTGCACGGCCACGCTGCTGGTGACCGGCTCCTGGCAGGGCGGCATGCAGGCGGAGGTGACCGTCAAGAACACCACCACCTCCACCTCGGCGGCCTGGGCGGTGGTGCTGAACATCCCGTCGACGCTGACCATCGCCAACCTGTGGAACGGCAGCCGGACCGGCAGCACCGTCGCCAACGCCCCGCACAACGGCTCGCTGGCCCCGTCGGGCAGCACGACGTTCGGGTTCGTCGCCAACGGCACCGGCACGGTCACCGTGACCAGCTGCGCACTCGCGCTGCCGTGACCGCCCCGGCCGGCGGCGGGCCCCTCCCCGTCGCCGGCCGGCCCGCGGAACGCGCCACCTGCGGCGCGTTCCGCGGGCACACCACCGCCGACCATCCAGCCGATCACTGGAGTCCATGATGAGACGCCCCTCCCGACGACTGCGCGTGGTGCTCGCCACGGCCGTCGCCGCTCTCCTGCTACCGCTGCCCGCGGCGCCCGCGGCGGCCGACGTAGACACCAGCCCCGTGCGGGTCAACCAGATCGGCTACCTCACCGGAGCCGACAAGATCGCCACCGTGGTCGCCACGGGCGGCGCCCGCGCCTGGCAGGTGCGCCGGGCCTCCGGCGGCACCACGGTCGCGTCCGGGACCACCAGCGTGTACGGCAACGACCGCGCCTCCGGCGACGCCGTGCAGCAGGCCGACTTCAGCGCGCTGACCACGCCCGGCGACTATGTGCTCTGGGTCGACGGCGTCGGCACCAGCGTGCCGTTCACCATCTCGGCGTCGTCGCTCTACCCGGCCCTGGGCCGCGAGGCGATGCAGTACTTCTACTTCCACCGCATGGGCACCGCCGTCGACGGGCAGTACCTGCAGAACGCCGGGCACGGCCACGCCGCGCTGCACCCCGGCGACGAGTCGGTGCCCTGCTTCAACAACTGGTGCGGCAGCCAGCGCCTGAACGTGCGCTACTCCTGGGCCGACGCCGGCGACTTCGGCATCTACGCGGTCAACCACGCCGTGTCCGCGTGGACGCTGCTCAACCTGCTCGAACGCGAGCCGGGAGCGTACGGCGACGGGTCGCTGGCGATCCCGGAGCGGGCCAACGGCCGCCCGGACGTCCTGGACGAGGTCGAGTTCGGCTCGCGCTGGATGGCGGGGCTGCTGCCGTCGACCGGCCTGGCCTCGCACAAGGTGCACAACCACGCCTGGAGCGCGTTCCCGGTGACCTCGGTCGACTCCGAGAACGGGCTGGCCCGCTCGGCGATGGGCCCGTCGACCAACGCCACGTACGCCGTCGCGCGGACCAACGCGCAGCTCGCGCGGGTGCTCGCACCGTACGACGCGGCGCGCGCGGCGACCCTGTGGGGCATCGCGAAGGACGCCTGGACCAGGGCCGAGGCGCAGCCGAACGTCGACTACAACGAGTCCTCCGACGCCGAGGGCGGCGGCGACTACGGCGACAGCAAGAACAGCGACGACCGGTACGCGGCGGCCGCCGAGCTGTACCTGACCGCGCTCAAGCGCACCGACACGGCGCTGTCGGGCTACCGCAGCGCGGTGACCGGGTCGGCGCACTACCGGGAGATCGGGCAGTTCGACTGGGCCGAGGTCGCCGCGACCGGCACCCTGTCGCTGGTCAGCGTCGCCAACGACCTGCCCGCCGCCGACCTGGCCACGATGCGCGCCAACGTGCGCGGCTTCGCCGACCAGATCGTCACGACGCTGCGCGGCGAGGGCTACCCGTCGCTGATCGGCGGCGCGCAGGCGTACCCGTGGGGATCGAACTCGTTCATCGCCAACCGGATGCTGGTGCTCGGCGTGGCCTATGACGACTCGGGCAGCCTGACCTACCTCAAGGCGCTGAACTACCTGATGGGCAACAACGCGATGCGCCTGTCGTACGTCACCGGCTACGGCGAGTACAGCGAGAGCGACCTGCACGACCGCTGGGCGTGGGGCAAGTACCCGGGACTGGCCTACCCGAAGGGCTGGCTCGCCGGCGGCCCGAACAACGAGCTGATCAACGACCCGGCCACGCCCACCGGCCGCCCGGCGGCCAAGTCGTACGCGCCGAAGAACACCGCGCCCGACGCGTGGGGCTCCAAGGAGAACACGATCAACTGGAACGCCCCGCTGGCCTGGGTCGCCACCTACCTGGACCGCAACGCGGCCGACCTGACCGGCGGCACCGACGTCACCCCGCCGACCGTGCCCGCGAACCTGCGCGTCACCGCGACCGGCACGTCGTCGGTCTCGCTGGCCTGGGACCCGTCGACCGACAACGTCGGCGTCGTCGGTTACGACGTCTACCGGGGCACGGCCAAGGTCGGCACCCCGACCGGCACGTCCTACACCGACACCGGCCTGTCCGCGTCCACGGCGTACCAGTACACGGTCCGGGCCCGCGACGCGGCCGGTTACGTATCGGCGGCGTCGTCGCCGGTGACCGCGACGACCCAGGGCGGCGACGTGCAGCCGCCCGCCACCCCGGTCAACCTGCGGGTCACCGCGGCGGGCAGCGCCACGCTCACCATCGCCTGGGACGCGGTGCCGACGGCGGTCGGCTACGCCGTGCGGCGCGGCGGGGTGCAGGTCGCGGTCGTGACCGGCACGTCGTACACCGACACCGGCCTGAGCCCGAACACGGCGTACACGTACACCGTGCAGGCCCGCAACGCCGCCGGTGACGCGTCGGCGTGGTCCGCGCCGATCACCGCGACCACGACGAACCCACCGACCGGCGGCGGCCTGGCCGTCCGCTACAAGAACAACGACGGCTCGCCGACCGACAACTCCATCCGGTTCGGCGTGCAGGTCGTCAACACCGGCACGGCCGCGCTCGGCCTGACCACGGTCACCGCCCGCTACTACCTGACCCGCGACGGGTCGGCGGGCGTGACGGTGTACTGCGACTGGGCCCAGCTCGGCTGCGGCGGCGTACGCACCACCGTGGTGAACCTGGCGACCCCGGTCGCCGGGGCCGACACCTACGTCGAGATCGCGTTCACCGGCGGCACCCTCGCCGCGGGCGCGTCGACCGGGGAGATCCAGCTACGGCTGCACAGGGCCGACTGGGGACCGTTCAACGAGGTAGGCGACTACAGCCGGGGCACCAACACCGCGTTCGCGGACGCGCCCACCATCCCCGGATACACCGGCGGCGTGCTCTCCTGGGGCACCCCACCGGCGTGACCGGACCGCCCGGGGCTCCTCCCGCCAGGGGAGCCCCGGGCACCTCCGTCACTCGCGGGGCCGGTTCTCCTCCGGGCCCATCGCGTCGGCCAGGTGGCGCGCGGTGTCGATCAGCGGCACGTGGCTGAACGCCTGCGGGAAGTTGCCGACCAGGCGGCGCGCGTCGGAGTCGTACTCCTCCGACAGCAGACCCACGTCGTTGCGCAGGGCCAGCAGCCGCTCGAACAGCTCGCGGGCCTCGTCGACCCGCCCCATCAGGGCGTAGTTCTGCGCCAGCCAGAACGTGCAGGCCAGGAACGAGCCCTCGCCCGGCGGCAGACCGTCCACGGTGGTGTCGGGATGCTGCTGCGGTTGCTGGGTGTAGCGCTGCACGAAGCCGTCCGTCATCAGCTCGCGCTCGATCGCCGCGACCGTGCCGCGCACCCGCTCGTCGGTCGCGGGCAGGAAACCGACCAGCGGCACCATCAGCAGCGACGCGTCCAGCTCCACCGAGCCGTAGTACTGCGTGAACGTGTTGCGGATCGGGTCCCAGCCCTTGGCGAGGATGTCGGCCCGGATCTGCTCGCGCAGCTCCCGCCACTGCTCGACCGGGCCGGTCTGGCCGAACTGCTCGGCGTCCTTGACCGCGCGGTCGGCGGCGACCCAGGCCATCAGCTTCGAGTGGGTGAACTGCTGCGCCCCGCCGCGCACCTCCCAGATGCCGTCGTCGGGCCGGGTCCAGTTCTCCGACACGAAGCTCATCAGGGCCCGCTGCAGATCCCAGGTGTGCTGGTCGTACTCCAGCCCGGCCTTGCGGGCCTGGTGCAGCGCGTCCATGACCTCGCCGTACACGTCGAGCTGGAACTGCTCGGAGGCGGCGTTGCCGATGCGCACCGGCTTGCCGCAGTAGCCGGGCAGCCACTCCGCGATGCGCTCGGTCAGCAGGCGCTCGCCCGCGACGCCGTACATGATCTGCAGCTGGGACGGGTCGCCCGCGATCGCCCGCAGCAGCCACGACCGCCAGGCCCGCGCCTCGTCGACGAAACCGGCGTACATCAGCGACTGCAACGTGATCGTGGCGTCGCGCAGCCAGCAGTAGCGGTAGTCCCAGTTGCGCACCCCGCCCAGCTCCTCGGGCAGCGACGTCGTCGCCGCGGCGACGATGCCGCCGGTGGGGCCGTAGGTCAGGGCCTTGAGGGTCAGCAGCGAGCGGATCACGGCCTCGCGCCACGGGCCCTCGTACTTGCAGCCCGCGATCCACTCCTCCCAGTAGGAGACGGTGCCCTCCAGGGCCACGATCGGGTCCACCGGGTGCGGGGTGGGCAGGTGCGACTCGCGCCAGGTCAGCACGAACGGGACGTGGAAGCCCGCGCCGACGCTGAAGTCGGCGACCGTGGCCAGGTTCTCCCCGTGCAGCGCGACCGGGGTCCGCAGCCACACCGCGTCCGGCCCGGCGATCGCGACGGTGTCGGTGTCGACGCGGCGCACCCACGGCACGACGTGCCCGTAGTCGAAGCGCAGCCGCAGGTCCATCCGCATCGGCACCCGGCCGTGCACGCCCTCGACGATGCGCACCACGTCGGCGGCCTCGCCCCGCGGCGGCATGAAGTCGACCAGGCGTACGGTGCCCTCGTCGGTGTCGAACTCCGTCTCCAGCACCAGCGTGTCCCCGCGGTAACGCCGCCGCACCGCGCGGATCGGCGTCGCCGGGGCGATCTGCCAGCGGCCGTGTTCGGGCTCGCCCAGCAGCGCCGCGAAGATCGCCCCGGAGTCGAACCGGGGCAGGCAGAGCCAGTCGATCGACCCGTCGTTCCCGACGAGCGCCGCGGTCTGCGTGTCCCCGATGACCGCGTAATCCTCGATACGAAGTGGCATGGCACCGACGTTACCCGCGTACGCCCAGGTCTAACGGTTCCGATCCGGACGTTACCGGGGCAGGCTTCACGGCTGACGGGAGGTCACTTGAGCGATTGCTCAAAAGGCACTATCCTCGGGCTTGAGCGAGTGCTCAAAGAGCCGCGCCGCCCCTGCCGATCACGGAGACCGCCATGAGCCAGCTGCCCGAGCCGTACGCCTCGCCCGACGTCACCGCGTCGGCACCCCACGCGCCGCGCCGCCGCGGTGCTGCCCGGTGGGCGATCGCGGGCTGTGCCGCGCTGCTCGTGACGGGTGTGGCCGTCAGCGCGTCGCAGCCCGGTGACACCGCCACCGGTCCGGCCACACCGAGCCCGGGTGCCGCCAGCAGGTCCGCGCGGGTCGCAGATGTCCCGGTCGTTCCGGTCGCGTTCGGCACGACGCCGCCCGCGCAGGCTCCGGGCACCTTCGACCCGCTGGTGCGCTTCGCGCGGTTCGGGCGGCTGCCCGCGGGCATGGTGCCCCGCACCACCGTGGTGCAGGCGGGGCAGCGGGGCGGTTACACCATCGAGGCTGGGCTACCGGAGCGCAGCCTCGGTGCGCAGGTGGCGGTCACGTTCTTCCCGAACGGTGTCGCCCCGCACCGCGACTGCCACGCCGCCGCGAACATGGTCCGCCCGCCCGCAGGGACGAAGCCCTCACCGGCTGCCCCGGCCGCCGCACACGTGCACGGCAAGCCCGCGAAGCTGGTCGACGGGCGGCTGCGCTGGGAGTACGCACCCGGCGCGTGGGCCGAGGCGGTCGGCAAGGACCTCGCCGCAGGCGCCGGTGACGACCCGGTGGCGAACCTGGACCTCTTGGCCCGGATCGCCGACGACCTGCACTACGGCGTCGAGTCGCTGCGCTTCCCGCTGGTGGTCGGCGGCGTCCCGGACGGGCTGCGGCTGGCCGTCGCCTCGGTGACCGAGCGTTCCAAGGTCGGCTGGGGCAGCGTCCTGATATTCACGGCTGGGCCCTACTGCCACGGCAGTGCGACCCCACAGGCCACGCTCGCGGTACGCGCCGAGGCGATCATCCCCGGATACGGCTGGACCGGCGACCGCAGCAACGCGACCGTCGACGGCCGCCGCGCGATCAAGCAGCAGTCCCCGACCGGCGCGACCGACCTGGCCGTATACGGCGACCCCGGCCCGTACGTCATCGTCTCGTCCAGCAATGAGGAGACCACCCGCCTGGCCGGCGGCGACGGCCTCATCCCCTTCTACCGCCACATTCAGATCCTCGGCACGACCACCCTGACCACCCTCGCCCACCCCGCCGACCAGACTTCCTGGACCACCGCCCCCACCCGCTGACCCCCGCCGAAGGAAGGGCACCTTCCCATCGCCGTAGGCTCGACGGCAGCGGTCATGGGTCTGCGGACGCGGTGCGGGCCGACGGGGGAGAATGGGGCCGTGCTGAAGGCCTCGTCGCTGGTACGCCCCGCGCTGATCGTGCTGCTGGTCATCGCGGTGCTGGTGACCGCGCTGTGGCTGCTCCAGCGGCGGCTGGTCTTCCTGCCGGACACCGCGCACCCCGGCCCCGCCGCCCAGACCATCCCGGGCGCCCGCGACGTCACCCTGCACACCGCCGACGGGCTGGCGCTGACCGCCTGGCTGGTGCCGCCGACCGGCGCGGACCGCGACCTGACCGTGCTGGTCGCACCCGGCAACGCGGGCAACCGGGCGGGCCGGGCCACGATCGCGCAGTCGCTCGCCGCACGCGGATTCACCGTGCTGCTCATGGACTACCGGGGGTACGGCGGCAACCCGGGCAGCCCCAGTGAGGCCGGACTGGCCCTGGACGCCCGCGCGGCCTACCGCCACCTCGTCGATGTCGAGAACAAGCGCCCGGACCGGATCATCTACTTCGGTGAGAGCCTGGGCGGCGCCGTCGTCACCGGCCTGGCCGCCGAGCACCCACCCGCCGGGCTGCTGCTGCGCTCGCCGTTCACGGACCTCGCCGCGACCGCCGCCGAGCACTACCCGTTCCTGCCGGTACGCCTCCTGCTGCGCGACCGGTTCCCGGTGGCCGAGCAGATCGCGGGGGTCATGGTGCCCACCGCCGTCGTGTACGGCACCGAGGACTCGGTCGTGCCCGCGGAGCAGAGCCTCGCGGTGGCGAAGGCGGCGGGCGGCGCTGTGGAGATCTCGCCTGTCGAGGGCGCGGACCACAACGACGCGGTGCTGTTCGAAGGCGGCGAGTTGATGGCGGCGGTGGACCGGCTCGCCGACCGCATCGAGGGCGAGCCCTGATCCCGGAGGCCGCCGGCTCGCTCGACCGGCCGTGCTGGCGTGCCGGGAAGCGCGCACGATCGACTTCTGCTTAAGTGAGCGCGGGAGGTACGCCATGAGCGAGGATCACCGCCACAGCACCGGCCATGCGCACAGCAACGGCCACGGGCACGGTGGACCGGCATCCGGCGACCACGACCACGCCGGGCACGACCACTCCGCCAGCCACGACCACGGCGCCAGCCACGACCACGGCGACGCGCACGATCACGCGGACCGGCACGATCATGGCGACGATCACGCCCATGGCCATGACCACCCGCACGGCGGCGACCACGGCGGCCTGTTCTCGCGGCTCAAGCACCAGGTCGGCCACCTGTTCAGCCCGCACTCGCACGACTCGGCGGACAAGGTGGACTCCGCCCTGGAGTCGTCCCGCGAGGGCCTGCGCGCGCTGTGGATCTCCCTGGTGGTGCTCGGCTTCACGGCGGTGCTGCAGGGCGTCGTCGTGTACTTCTCCCACTCCGTCGCGCTGCTCGGCGACACCTTGCACAACGTCGCCGACGCGCTGACGGCGGTGCCGCTGGGCGTGGCGTTCCTGCTCGGCCGCCGCAGCCCGACCCGGTCCTACACGTACGGCTACGGCCGCGCCGAGGACCTGGCCGGCATCTTCATCGTGCTGACCATCACCGCGTCGGCGGCGCTGGCCGGGTACGAGGCGTTCCGCCGCCTGCTCGACCCGCAGCCGGTACGGCATCTGGGCTACGTCGCGGCCGCGGCGCTGATCGGGTTCGCGGGCAACGAGCTGGTGGCGCGTTACCGCATCGTCGTCGGGCGGCGGATCGGCTCGGCGGCGCTGGTCGCGGACGGGCTGCACGCCCGCACCGACGGGTTCACCTCGCTCGCGGTGCTGCTGGGCGCGGGCGGTGCGGCGCTGGGCTGGTGGTGGGCGGACCCGGTGGTGGGCCTGCTCATCACGGTGGCGATCCTGCTGGTGCTCAAGGACGCCGCGCGGGAGGTGTACCGGCGGCTGATGGACGCGGTGGACCCGAAACTGGTCGACGCGGTCGAGCAGACGCTGCGCGCCACGCCCGGCGTGGTGGACGTCGGGGAGGTGCGGCTGCGCTGGATCGGGCACCGGCTGCGGGCGGAGTGCGCGGTGGCCGTCGACGCCGAGCTGACCGTGGTCCGCGCGCACGCGATCGCGGTCGACGCCGAGCACCGGCTGCTGCACGCGGTGCCCAAACTGACGGCGGCCATGGTGCACGCCGATCCGGCCGGGGCGCACGCCGATCCGCACGCGGCCCTGAGCCACCATCGCGACCCGGGAAACCGGGTTGGCGGCGCGCACGACCGGGTATAGCCGCTGGCGAGGCGAAGGTCGCCAGAAGGAGGCTGACATGGGTATCGGCGCGAGTTTGTTTCTGATCGCCCTCGGCGCGATCCTCACGTTCGCCCTGGACGTGAGCATCAGCGGGCTGGACCTGGACGTGGTCGGCTGGATCCTGATGGTCGTCGGCGTGGTCGGGATGATCCTGACCCTCACCATCTGGAGCGGCCGCCGCCGCAGCGTGGTGACCACCACGCCCGTCGAGCGCCAGGTCATCCAGGAGGACCGCGACCCCGTGCCCCCGGGCACGCTCTGACCGTCATGCGAGAAGGCGGGGCCCGTCGCGGGCCCCGCCTTCGTCGGCTCCGGTCGGCGCCGACGGTCACTGCCAGCGGAACAGCCGGATCGCCAGGACGCCCGTGACCACGATGTAACCTGCGGTGACGGCCAGGTGCAGGGGCTGCGGCCAGTCGCCGTACCAGGCGTCCTGCATGGCCTGCGACGCGGCGCCCAGCGGGGTGAAGTCCGCGACGCGCCGGGCGCCCTCCGGCATCATGTCGCCGGGCGTCCACACCCCGGCGAAGAACAGCATCGGGAAGTACACGAGGCTGCCGACGCCCGCCGAGGCGCGGGAATTGGGCGTCACCGCGGCGATGAGCAGCGCCAGCCCGATCATCGCGGCGCTGCCGAGCAGGAACGCGACCAGCAGGCCCGGCCAGTTCTCGGGCCCCCGGCTGCCGAACGCGACGGCCGCGGCCGCCATCATCAGCGCCGAACCGGCCAGCAGCGCGCCGATGTTCACGATGAGCTGCGCGCCGATCAGCGCCGACGGCTTCACCGGGGTGGTCGCCAGCCGCTTGAGCACGCCGCGCTCGCGGTACTGCGAGAGCACGGTGAGCAGGCTGGTCATCGTGACGGTGCCGACGGCCAGGGCCAGGACCACGGGCAGGTACAGGTTGATGGGCAGCTCGCCGCCGAAGTCGGCGGACGGCTCGCTGAACGCGGGGATGGCGTTGCCGAGCACGACGATCAGCACGGCGGGGAAGGCGAGCGCGAAGAACACGCTCATCGGCTCGCGCAGGAACAGCCGGGCCTCGCTGCCGGCCAGTCGGGTCAGGGTGGACATGGTCGCTCCTGTTCAGTTGTCGCGGCCGGAGCCGGTCAGGGCGAGGAACGCGTCCTCGAGGTTGGCGCGGTAGCCGTCGACGTCGCCGACGTTGGCGATCAGCGCCGCCGGGGTGTCCAGCGCGACGATCTTGCCGCCGTCGAGCACGGCGAGCCGGTCGCAGAGCCGCTCGGCCTCGTCCATGAAGTGCGTGACCAGCAGGACGGTCACCCCGCGGTCCCGGATCTGGCGGATCAGCTTCCACGTCTCGCGGCGGGCGTGCGGGTCCAGGCCGGTGGTCAGCTCGTCGAGGATCGCCACGCGCGGGTTGCCGATCAGCGCCAGCGCGATCGACAGGCGCTGCTTCTGGCCGCCGGACAGCTTCGCGTACGGCATCCGGACCTGGTCGGTCAGCCCGACCGCGGCGATCAGCTCCCGCCAGTCGGCGGGGTCGGGGTAGAACGAGGCGTACAGCTGCATGGCCTCGCCGACGCGCAGCCGGTCCTGGAGCTGGCTCTCCTGCAGCTGCACGCCGATGAGCCGGCGCAGCTGCTCGCGCTCGGTGCGGGTGTCCAGGCCGAGCACGCTGATGCTGCCGTCGTCGGGGGTGCGCAGGCCGGAGATGCACTCGACCGTCGTGGTCTTGCCCGCGCCGTTCTCGCCGAGGATGCCGAAGATCTCGCCCTCGGCGACGGTGAACGAGACTCCGTCGACGACCGTGCGGTCGCCGTACCGCTTGCTGAGCCCGTTGACTTCGATGACTGTCATGCCGACAGACAGTAGGTCTGCGGGGCGAGCGCCGGTATGCGGCTGCGCGCCGAGCGGGGGTGTAGGAAACCCCACCCCGGCCGGAGGCCTTCGCCCAGTGCGGCGACCGTGGCCGATCGGCGACGATGTGTCGCATGATCCGGTCGTACGCCCTCGCCCCGCTGCGCTGCGTCGCTCTCGCGCTGCTCGCCGTCCTCGGCTGCGTCGCCATGCTGCCGCTGATGACGGCGGTCGGCGCGGTCGTCACCTACCCGTACGTGCTGCAGCTGGTGCGCCGGATGGCGGGCCTGTCGCGGCGGCTGGCCAGCGCCTGGGGCGGGGTGCGGATCGACCCGCCGTACCGCGCCGGTCCGGCTCCCGCGCCGGCACGCCGCCCCGACGGCTGGTACGAGCTCGACGGCCAGCTCTACAAGACTCAGCGCTATCCGGCCTTCTTCCTGCGGATGAAGTGGCTCGGCGACGACCCGGCGTCGGCCCGGGACTGGACGTGGCTGGTGCTGCTCGCCCCGCTCGGCGGGGTGGTCGTGCTGCTCGCCCCGGCGCTGGTCGTGGCGGGACTGCTGCTGGTGGCGAGCGTGACCGCCCCGGGCCGCCGGGCGCTGGCCGCCACCGGGCTGACCGACCTGGTCACCTGGCCCGATGTCGTGGTGCCGGGCTGGGCCGTGGCGGCCGCCGGTGTCGGCGCGGTGGCGATCGGCGTGCTCGCGGGGCCCGCGCTGCTGCGACTGCACGGCCGCTGGGCCCGCGTCTGGCTCGGGGACCCCTATCTGAACTGGTGGCAGCGGTCCGGGATCGGTGCGTGGCTGCGCCGCGGCGGCCACGACGCGTGGAAGGCGGCGCTGCTGCTCGGGCTGTCGCTGACCGGGTTCGCGGTGTTCCTGCTGACCCTCCTGCTGACCCTGGTCAGCGGCGGGTTCGGCATCGCCTGGCTGGCGTACGCGATCCGGCCGATGGTCAACCACTACCGGCGGCTGTGCGTGGAGTGGGGCGGCGGCGCACCGCTGCCCGAGCCGTACCGCCAGCGCGAAGACGTCTCCGAACCCGGACCCGACGGCCGCTACCGGGCCGGGCGCACCCTCTACGCCACCCGCGACGGGGCCCGCCGGGCCGGCTTCTTCCCGTGGGTCCTCGGTGACCCGGCCACCTGGCGCGACCTGGCCTGGATGGCGACCGCGCCGCTGACGGCGCTGCCCGCCGTGGTTCCCGGCGCGCTGATCGGCATCGGCTACTTCGGCCTGTTCTGGCAGGTGGTGTTCTGGCCGCTGTGGGCCGTGCCGCTCGGCCTGATCACCGGCTGGTGGGTGAGCCCCTGGTACATCTGGCAGCTGTTCACGCTGGGTATGCCCGCGGCCGACGCCGTGCCGGGCTGGGTGTCCGTGCCGATCGGCCTCGCCCTCGGCCTGCTCGGCGTGCTGCTGGCCAGGCCGGTGCTGCGGGTGATCACCGGCTGGGCGCGGCTGCTGCTCTCCCCGAGCCGCTCGGCCCGGCTGACCGAGCGGGTCGAGCACCTGGCGCAGACCCGCCGTGATGCCGTCGACGCGCAGAGCGCCGAGCTGCGCCGCATCGAACGCGACCTGCACGACGGGGCGCAGGCCAGGCTGGTCGCGGTCGGGCTCAGCCTCGGCACGGTCGAGCAGCTGATGGACCGCGACCCGGCCGCCGCCCGCGCGCTGCTCGCCCAGGCCCGCGAGACCTCCGCGGCGGCGCTGGCCGAGCTGCGTGACCTGGTCCGCGGCATCCACCCGCCGGTGCTCGCCGAGCGCGGCCTCGCCGACGCCGTACGGGCCCTGGCCCTGGACGCGGCGCTGCCGGTCGACGTGCGCGCCGACCTGCCGGGGCAGCCGCCGTCGCCGGTGGCCACGGCCGCGTACTTCGCCGTCGCCGAGGCACTGGCCAACGCCGCCCGGCACGCCCAGGCCAGCCGGGTCGGCGTGGACATCCGGCATACCCGCGGGCTGCTGCGGGTCACGGTCACCGACGACGGGCGCGGGGGAGCCGAGCCGTCGTACGGCGGCGGGCTGCACGGGCTGCGACGGCGGCTCGCTACATTCGACGGAACCCTCGCCCTGCACAGCCCGCCGGGCGGCCCGACCGTGCTGACCCTGGAGATACCGTGCGCGTTGTCCTCGCCGAGGACCTCTACCTGCTGAGGGAGGGGCTGGTCCGCCTGCTGGAGGCGCACGACTGCACCGTCGTGGCCGCCGTGGAGACCGGCCCCGACCTGCTCGACGCCCTGCTGACCCACCGGCCGGACGTGGCCGTCGTCGACGTGCGGCTGCCGCCCACCAACACCGACGAGGGGCTGCAGGCGGCGTTGACGGCACGTCGGCAGGTGCCGGGGCTGCCGGTGCTGGTGCTGTCGCAGCACGTCGAGCAGCTGTACGCCCGCGAGCTGCTGGCCGACGGGACGGGCGGGATCGGATACCTGCTCAAGGACCGGGTCTTCAACGCCGACCAGTTCCTCGACGCGGTGCGCCGGGTCGCCGGGGGCGGCACGGCGATGGATCCGGAGGTCATCGCGAAGCTGCTGCAGCAGCCCACCCGCAACGTGCCGCTGGCCCGGCTGACGGCGCGGGAGCGGGAGGTGCTGGAGCTGATGGCCGAGGGGCGGTCCAACGCGGCGATCGGGCAGCGGCTGTTCCTGTCGGACAGCGCGGTCGGCAAGCATACGGCCAGCATCTTCGGCAAGCTCGACCTCGCGCCGTCCGACGACGACAACCGGCGGGTGCTGGCGGTGCTGGCCTATCTCGGGGCGGGCTGACCGGGGCTCAGCGTGCCGAGTCTGCCCGGCTCGCTGCAATTCTCCACGTCTGTCAGTAAATCGACAGCTGCTGCTGACATAGGGTGACCGGAACCTATCCTTCCGTGGTGGACCCCGACATCATCGCCGCCGAACAGGACCTGGCCCGCCGGGTCGCCGCGCTGGTCGCACCCGAAGAGGACGAGCTGTTCACGGTGCTCGACGGGGTCTACCGCAAGGACCCCGCCCGGCTCACGGCCCACGGGCCGGGCAGCGACGAGATGCTCGGCTTCGGCGTGGAGACGCTGGCCGCGCTCGTCACGCCCGTGGTGCTGGCCTCGGTCACCGAGGTCGTGCGCTACCTGACCGAGCAGTACGGCTCCACGGTCCGGGCCAGGCTGTCCCTGCGGCGCGCCCGGCCAAGCGCGGCCGATGCCGAACCCGCCGTCCCGCACCTGGACGACGCCCAGCTCGCCCACGTCCGTGCCATCGTGCTCGACAAGTGCGCGCAGGCGGGACTTGAGGAAGGCCGCTCGCGGCTGCTCGCCGACTCCGTGGCCGGCGCGCTGCGCGACGCCGTATGAGCATGACCGCAGCCGGGCCACACCGGCCGGTCTCCGCCGTCGTCTCCGGCACCACACTGCGCTTCGTATCGCTGGTCATGGCCATCATCGGCACCGGCACCTTCGCCTTCAGCGTCGTGTACACGCGGTTGCCGGGCAACGCCGGGCTGAGCATGATGACGTACGCACGCTGCAACGAGCTGCGGCGGCCCGGCCAACTCGGCCTGACCCTGGACCCTGCCGCGATCGAGGCCGCAGAACGCGACTCGTTGCGGGCCAGCCGCTGCCTCGAGGCGATGGAACTGGCCCAGACAGCCTGGATCATGGCCGGGCTGGCGCTGCTGCTGGCCGTGGCGTTCGGCCTCTACCTGGCCGCGCCGTGGTGGACCCGGCGGCGGGCCGGACTCGTGCCGATCACCGCCGACGGTTTCCCTCGCCTGCACGCCGCGCTGAACGAACTCGTGACGGACAGCGGCCTGCGCCGACCACCCCGGTTCGTGCTGGCACCGCACGCCGCCGTACGGGGCGGGCTGGCCTTCGGCCGGGCGGGACGCTACTGGGTCCGGGTGAACGCCGGGCTGGTGCCGCTACGGGTCACCGATCCCGCCGCGTTCCGGGCCGTGGTCCTGCACGAACTGGCCCACCTGCGCAACCGAGACGTCGACATCGCCTACGCCACGATGGCTCTGTGGCGGGCGTTCGTCGCGGTGGCGCTCCTGCCGATGGCGGTCGCGATCGTGCAGCCGAGGATCCTGACCGACCCGCTGAGCGCCCCGTGGGTGAACCCCGACTACCCCCGCGATCTGCTCAACACCGGCAGCCGCACGGTGCTGTTCGTGCTGATCGTCTACCTGGTGCGAAACTCCGTGCTGCGCACCCGCGAACTCCTCGCCGACGCCCGCGCCGCCGAGCACGGCGCGGCCGACGGACTGCGCGCGGTGATGGCCGCCGCCGCAGCGCGGAGAACCAGTCCGTCGTGGCTGCGCCGGTTCGGGGTGCACCCTGCCGTCGCGGCGCGGCTGCGGGCGATCGACCATCCGCTCACGACGCTGCGCCCCGGCTTCGCTGAAATGTTCGGGGCGGGCATGACCACCATGCTCGCGGCGGGGTCGCTGACCCTCGTCGGCGGTCTCGGGCTGCCCCACGACGGCACCCCGGCCGGCCGCTACATAGCCTGGCTGCTGGCGCCGGTCGTGGTCGGTGTGCTGGCCATGGCGGCCTGGCGGGCCGAGGCGCTGTCGCCGCGCGCCTCGGTGCTGCCCGCCGCGCTGGGCTTCAGCCTGGGCTGCCTGCTCGGCGACCTGGCCTCGGTCCTCAACCTCGGCGGCATGTGGGGCGTGTTCGGCGGACCGGTCGGCAGGGGCAGGATGGCCCTGGCCGGCAGTGTCGAGGTCGGCAATCTCAGCCTGACCGCGGGCCTGGTCGGCGCGACCGCGTTCACCATCGGGATAGTCCTGGTGGCGGCCGCCTGCGCCGCCGGTGCCCGCGCCTGGCCGCCCGGCGGGTACGGCCGGTGGGCCTGGCTGGCCGGTGCCGCCGCCACGGTGACCCCGTTCGCCGTGTGGTTCGGCATCTGGCTGGAATTACGGCCCGCGCCTTTCCTGATCGGCCGGTTCTACCACCTCACCGCAGCCGACTTCACGACCCTGGGCGAACGGCTCTGGCAAGGGCCCGGGTTCGCCCTGTTCTCCGCCGTCTACCCGCCGTTGCAGCTGTTCGCGGCCCGGCCGCTGGTCGTGCCGGCGTTCGTGGTGGCGTGCCTCTACCCGCTCGCCGCGCTGCTGCCCCGCCGGGTCGCCGTCCGCCCGGCCGATGCCGGGGCAGAGCCGGTGAACGGCCCGCCTGCCCCCGAGCCGGGTCCACCGGGCAGGCGCGGAGTGCGCTCGGCGGTGCTGACCGGGCTGGCCGGTGCAGGGGCGTTCGTCGTCCTGACACTGGTGCTGCGCGCCGTGCTGCACCAGGCCGCCTACGACGCGCCGGGGATCGTGTCCTACCACTCGTACGCCCAGCTCGCGCTGGCCATCGCCGTGCAGGCGGTCGTGGGCGGGGTGCTGGCGGCCCGGCAGCGCCGAGGGCTCATGCTCGGGCAGGTCGCGGCCCTCACCTGTGCCGCCGCGGTGATCGTCGGTGAGCAGGGGGCGTCGGTGCTCGGCAGGTGTGTGCCGCCGCTGCGGCTGCGCGAGGGCACGTGCAACGCCGGGATCGACCTCGCCTACGCGGACTTCCTGCTGGACGCGGTCGTGGTCCAGGGTGTGCTGGGCGCGCTCGCCGTCGGAGTGCTCGTGCTCCTGCTCAAGCGGGCGGCCGCGGTCTTCCCCGGCCTGGTGCCGGCCCGGCCCCGGGTCCGGTCGGCGATCCTCACCGCCACGACCGCGGTGCTGGTGGCCGTAGGCGTGGCCGCGGGCAGCACCCTGACCGCGATGACGGACACCCCGGCGGCGGTGGCCGTCCCCGCCCCGACCCGGTCCGGCGCTGCAGTGGCCCGCGTGCTGACCCAGGCCGAGGTGCAGCGGGTCGCCGACGCCGCGCGTCCCGTGCTGCCCCGGCACTGGCGCACCCTGCCGGAGTCGACGAGCAGCGGCACAGCGGTCCTCGACGACCCTGAGCACTGCACGGCGCTGGTGGACGAGGAGTACCTGACGGGCCGGGACGGTCCGGAGCCGGTCGTCGCCCACGGCCGGTGGACCGACGGCGACAAGATCACGACCTCGTCGATCAAGGTCACCGTGCGCTCGTATCCGCAGCCGGTGCCCTCGGCGATGTTCACGGCCGCGGAGAACGCCCAGCAGGCCTGTCGCCGGTTCACCTACACGACCGGGGAGGGGATGCAACTGCACTACACCGTCAGTGCCGTAAGCCCGCCCGCACTGGGGGACCAGGCCTGGCGGGTGGACCTCGCGATGACCGCCGAGTCCTCGGGAATGTCGTTCCAGGGCGCGCTCGTCATCGTGCTCATCCGCATCGGACACACCCTCGTACAGGTCACCTACGACGCGTTCAGTGAGCCCGTCGACGAGGAACTGCTCCGCAAGGTGCTGGACAGCGCGGCCGGAGCCGTGCCGTGAGAACGGGCCTCTGCCGGGTCAGGCGTCGTCCCAGCGGAAGAGGAACGCGGCGACGGCGGCCAGCACGACGGTGAAGCCGAGCAGGATGCCGATGTCGGGGAGCGTCACGGCGAAGCTCTCGCCGCGGACCATGACGTCCTGCATCGAGGAGACGAGGTGCTTGAGGGGGAAGAACTCGGACACCTGCTGGAGCCACTTCGGCGCGCCGTCGAGCGGGAAGAACGCGCCCGACAGGAACGCCATCGGCAGCGTGATCAGGTTGGCGATGGCGCTCGCGGCCTCGGGGGTCTTGGAGGCGGCACCGGCGACCAGGCCGATGGACAGGAAGGCCAGCGTTCCGGCGATCATGACGGGGATGAACGCCCACCACTGGTCGGACAGCTTGAGGCCGAAGTAGGGCAGCAGGGCCACGCCGATGAACATCGCGCACTGCGCGGCCGCGATGGCGATGCTCACCGACACCCGCGCGCCGATGATCGACGCGACCGGCACGGGGGACAGCCGCAGGCGGCGCAGGATCTTCTTCTGCCGCCAGGTGACCAGGGTCAGCGCCGCGCCGAACGTCGCGCCGGTGGCGATCGCCCAGCCCAGCAGGCCGGGGGTCATGTACTGGATCGCCTTGAGGGACTGGTCCTCGACCGGCTGGCTGCGCATGGTCACCGCGGGTGTGGTGACCCCTGCGGCGGCCAGGTTCGACTGCTGGACCAGCGACTCGACGATCCCGCGTACGGTGGCCGACTTGACCGCGTCCGCGGCCGAGTAGTGCACGATCAGCTCGCCGCCGACCTGCTCGATCGCGGCGGCCTTGTCGCCCCTGCGCACCTCGTCCAGCGCCGCGGCGCGGTCGGCGGTGCGGGTCACCGAGAGCACCTGGTCGAGCCCGGCGGCGGCCTCGGCGGGCAGTTGGTCGACGACCGGCACCGCGCCGATCTGCAGGATGTCGGTCTTGGACGCTCCCGCGTCCTTGAACAGGCCGCCGAACAGCACCAGGAACATCAGCGGAAACAGGATGGTGAAGAACAGGGCGGTGCGGTCGCGGAAGAAGCCGCGGGCCATCGCCGTGGAGAGGCTGACGAAGCCGGTCACGCGCGGTACTCCCGTCCGGTCAGGTGCAGGAAGACGTCCTCCAGGGTGGCGCCGCGCACGGACAGGCCGCGCAGCGCGTCGCGTTCGGCCAGGGCCGAGAGCACGGGCGCGGGCGTACGCGTCGCGATGGTCAGCGACACCCCGTCGTCGCTGACCTCCAGCCCGTCGGCCAGGCCGCGCGCCGCCTCGGCGGTGATCGTGCCGGTCTCCACCGAGATCCGGGTCGGCGCGTCGAGGTCGCGGACCAGTGTCGCGGGCGGCCCCGACTGCAGGATGCGGCCGTGGTCCATGATGGCGACCCGGTCGCACAGCGACTCGGCCTCGTCGAGGTAGTGCGTGGTCAGCACCACGGTGCGGCCCTGCGCGCTGATGTCGCGCAGCACGTCCCACAGGTTGCGGCGGGCCTGCGGGTCCAGGCCCGAGGTCGGCTCGTCGAGGAACACCAGGTCCGGCCCGTGGGCCAGGGCGCAGGCGATGGACAGGCGCTGCTGCTGGCCGCCGGACAGGTCCTCGTTGCGCTTGCCCGCCATGTCCTCGAGCCCGACCACGGCCAGCCACTCGTCGGCCTTGCGGGCGGGCACACCGTACAGGGAGGCGAACGTGCGGATCTGCTCGCGGGCGGTCAGGCGCTCGAAGAACGCGCTGGCCTGCAACTGCACGCCGATGCGGGGGAGCAGGCGCGGGTTGCGCGGCCAGGGGCTCTCGCCGAACAGGGTGACGGTGCCGGAGTCAGGCTTGCGCAGCCCCTCCATCATCTCCAGGGTGGTGGTCTTGCCCGCGCCGTTGGGACCGAGGATGCCGAAGAACTCCCCGGTCTGCACGTCGAAGGAGACGCCGTCGACGGCGCGCGGCTCGCCGTACGACTTGCGCAGCTCCTCGACCTTGATCGTCGGTGACATGTCCTGCACCGTACTCCTCACTGGCCAGGCCGCTCCGTCGTGTTCGGACGCACGCCGAACAGCGGCCGGAGGACGGGGTTGCGGCGCACCAGCAGGTCGTACGCGGCGATGGTGAGCACCAGCGCGATCGCCACCAGGGCCGCGTACTTGACGGCGATCGGCGCGTGCCACGACACGACACCGTAGGCGACCGCGACCACGATCGGCTGGTGCAGCACGTAGATCGGCAGCGCGCCGAGCGCCAGGTAGAGGTAGGCGCGTCGGCCCAGGCTCGGCCGAGCATCCGCCGGGGGCGGCTCCCGCCGCGCGGACGCTCTCCGGTCGAGCAGGCCCAGGATGGCGACCACGCAGCACCAGCCCGTCATGCCGTACAGGGCGCGCATCGCCACGGCCGGGCCGGTGAGGTCGGTGAACGGGTCGCCGCCGCTCTCGCTGACCACGAAGAACAGCGGCATGCCGACGCCCATCAGGACGACCCCGGAGACGGCGGCGAGCACCGCGTCGCGGCGCATCGCCTCGCGGAACCGGTCGTCGGTGGCGAGCACGACGCCGTACCCGAAGAACAGCAGGTAGGCCCAGCGGCTCCAGCCGGCGAGGCTCTCCTCCATGCCGTCCAGGGCGCTGATCAGCGCCAGTGGCAGCGCGGGCAGCAGCAGCACCAGGCCGCGCCGACCGGCTACGGCGGCCACGCGGTCGCGTACCCGGCGCAGCCGTTCGGGGGGCAGCAGGCGGGCCGCGAGGGCCAGCATCAGCGCCCACGCCAGCAGCAGCACCACGAACCACAGGTGCCCGGTCTCGAAATGCTCGCCCTGCACCACGAACGGGAACTCGCCCAGGTCGAACCGCACGTCGAAGAAGCGCGGCAGGAAGCTCCAGTACGACTCGTGGTAGCCGGGATCGGCGGCCTTCAGCCGCAGCCACTGCGGCACGGGCAGCAGTGCCACGAGCGCGAACAGCAGCGGCACGCCCAGCCGCAGCAGGCGTTCCACGGCGAAACCACCCGGTCCACGGCGGCGCAGCGAATGACGCGCGCCGAACCCGGCGATCAGGAACAGCGCGGGCATGGCCCACACCACGGCCAGCCCGGACAGGATCGTGGTGACCTCGGTCGTGTCGGCGTTCTTGACGTAGTAGTCGTCGCGCTCGTCGAACACCAGCGCCGAATGGAAGAAGATCAAACCCACCACGACCAGCGTGCGTATCGCGTCCAGCTCCGGCCGCCGCCGCACCCGCGTCACGGTTTCCTGCTCGCCGCCCATGCCGCCTCCTTCGCCGCCGAACGCGTCCTGCTGATGGACGCGCCGGGGGACGCCGAAGGTGGGTGCCGCGTTCAGTCTACTTTCGACACGTCGAGTCCAGGCTGCTCCACCCACGGGGTGGCGTCGAGGTCGGCCGGGTCGAGGGTGCCGTGGGTGGCCGCGAAGTCGCAGGACGCAGCGACAGTAAACGGTTTCACTGGAGGTGTCGAAGATCCTATAGTTTCGTCGGCAGGACCCGTGAACACCCGCTCACACCGGTACGCCGGTGAAACGATGAGGCGGTGCTGATGGTGAGCCTGTGCGGGGCGCTGGCCGCGGCGGTGTGCTTCGGGTTGTCGTCGGTGATGCAGGCCGTCGGCATGCGCCGGGCGGGGCCGGTCAGCGAGCAGGATCCGAAGTCGCTCGTACGCGCCTGGCTGACGGTGCCTTTCCTCGCCGGGACCGGGTTGGACCTGCTCGGGTTCGGGTTCGAGCTGGTCGCGCTGCGGCATCTGCCGCTGTTCCTGGTGCAGGCGGCGATCGCGTCCGCGCTGGCGGTGACCGCCGTCGCGGCGGCCGTCGTCATGAAGGAGCGGCTCGGGCGGGCGGAGAAGTGCGCCGTGGCCGCCGTCTGCGTGGGACTCGCGCTGCTCGGAGTGTCGGCGGGGCCCGAGGGGGCGAACCGTGCGCACACCGACTTCTACACGGCCCTGGCCGCCTGCCTGGTCGGGCTGGCGGTGCTCGGCGCGGGTGCGGGCCGGCTGCCGGGGCGGTGGCGCACGGTGACCCTGGGCCTGTGCGCGGGGCTGTGCTTCGGGGTGCTGGCGCTGGCGGCGCGGACCCTGCCGCAGCTGGACCCGGCGCGGCTCATGCGGGAACCGGCGACGTACCTGGTCGCGGCGGCGAGCTTGATCGCGCTGGTGCTGTGGACGATGGCGCTGGCGGGCGGCTCGGTCACCACGGCCACCGCGGCGATGGTCATCGGGGAGACGGTGCTGCCCGCGGCGGTCGGGGTCGTGGTGCTCGGCGACGAGGCCCGCCCCGGCTGGGTGCCGGTCGCCGTAGGCGGCTTCCTGCTGGCCGTCGGCGGCGCCCTGGCCCTGGCCCGCTTCGGCGAACTGAGCAAATCTTCCTCCGGCGACACCCCCGCCGCACCGTCAGTCTCCCTCCCGCGAACCGGCTGAGCCCGCCGTAGCTACTACGCCCGCCGCGGGCGGCTCAGCGGGGGAGGGTGTAGCGGATTTTGGGGGCGGGGCGGGCGCCTTGGCGTTCGTAGAAGCGCTGGGCGTCGGTGTTCCAGGTGGGGGTCTGCCATTGGAGGTCGTCGTCGCCGGTTGCGGCGCGGACCGCGTCGAGGAGGCGGGTGCCGAGGCCCTGGCCGCGATGGGTGGCGGCGAGGTAGAGGCAGTCGAGGTGGGTGTAGGGGCGGCCGGTCCAGGTGGCGAAGTCGCGGGTCCAGGTGGCGTACCCGGCGAGGGTTCCGGCGTCGTCGGCGACGAGGCAGCGCAGCTTCGGCGGGTCGGCGAACAGGGCCGGGGCCAGCCGCTCGCCGAGGCCGGGCGGAGGCGGCGCGGCGCGTTCGTAGGAGGCGTGGTCGGCGATCAGGGCGAGCAGTTCGGGAAGATCGCCGGGTCGGACGGGCCGGATGATGGTCACCAATCGATCTTTTCTCGACAGGTGGGACGATGACCAGCCCATCGAGCGCCATATCTCATCCGGATGTCGCCCGCGTTACGCCAGGCAGGTGACGCTCTGTACGGGGAAGGAGTGCCAAAAGTCATCTGCACGTGCATCCGGCGCTTGCGCCTGCACAGGATCGTCTGCATGATGGGATACGCAACGACGTAACGTTTGCATTGTGGCACTTGCATCTGTGGCCCGGACGACGTGGTGACACGGCGCCGGGCGGACGGCACGGACCCCACCCGGACCGCCCGGCTCCACCTCCCATCCGTGAGCACGTACGCCGCAGTGAGGCACGTATGCCAGCTCCCAGGATCAACCCCGCCCGGCGCGCTTCCGCCGAGATCGCGGCCACCGACTCGTACCAGTCCGGAGATCGGGTCTGGGTGTATCGCGAGCGCAAGTGGCAGGCAGGGATCATCTCCGACATCTCACCGGACAAGGCCGTGGTCATCTGCGGCGGCGACTCCGGGGTCGTGGAGGAGACCATGACCGCACCCCACCTCATGGTCCGTGACGACGTGTACCTCTACATCGACACCGTGACCTACGTGTGAGGTGTCCGAAGACCGAGCCGGCTCTCGCGTAGCCTCGGGGGCCGGACCGGGCCAGGCGGGTGGCGCCGACGATGCCGGCGCCACCCGCCCCGGCTTTTCTCAGCCCCGGCGGGAGCGCCGGCGGCGCTGCCACTTCTCGCGCATCTCCAGCGGCACGAACACGGCCGTGGTGAGCACCGCGGCGACGACGGCCCACAGCGCGACCTGGCTGGGGCGCAGGTGGGCGACGCCCATGTTGGACGTCCACACGGGGTCCAGGCCGAGCGGCGGGAAGCCCTCCCAGAACAGCACCCACAGCAGCGGCACCAGGCCCATCGCGATGCCGTACGCGGTGAAGTGGCCGGCCTGCGAGAACAGCACGCCCATCACCACCGCCGCGATCATGTAGACGAGCACCGCGGTGCGCTGGCCGCCGTCCGACGGGATCCGGTCGACCAGGTAGTTCCACAGGTCCACGATGGTGGACAGCACGGGCTGCCAGTACACCGCGATCAGCACCAGGGACACCACGATCACGATCGCGATGCCCAGGCCCTTGAGAATCTTGAATGCGCCGGCTTCTGCCTGCGTCACAGCGTTCCTCCCTCACCGATACCGTTCACGCCGGCGCTCCCGCGGCGCGGGGCCCCTGCGGCCGCGGTCATCCAGATCGGAACGACATCGGCCGAGGTGGACGTACGGTTGCGAGGGTCGCGCAGCACCGGTCCGGTGGAGCTGAGGGGCATTTCGCGGACGGGGCCGTGCGAGCGGCGCGCCGATCATCCCACCACGGTGTGCGCTCGGCGAGAGCTGTCCGACCGGTTCCCGCTGCCGCAACGGCCGACCTGCGAGAAGATCCTGCGACGGGTTCGCGACAGTGGCCGTGCTCAGCTGCTGAGCGCGTCCCGCAGGAAGCGCTGCGCGGCGGCGTTGGCGGGTCCGGCGACCGACACCGGCATCAAGTTGAAACTGTGGCCCGCTCCCGGCACCACCAGCAGTCGCGCCGGCGAACGGGCGGCGAGCAGGCGGGCGTACAGGAACAGGGTGTCGTCGAGCAGCGGGTCCTCGGTGCCGACGGTGAGCAGGACGGGCGGCAGGCCGTCGAGGCGGGCGTACAGCGGGGAGGCGGCCGGGTCGGTGCGCTGGGCGGGGTCGGGCGCGTACTGCTCGGCGTACCAGCGCATGCGTTCCGTGGTGAGCACGCCGCCGCGGGCGTCGTCCCAGTCGCGGGCGCTCGGGGTGAGGGTCAGGTCGTATGCGCCGTAGCAAAGGTTGAGGGCCCGCAGGGCCGTTGCGGCGGGGCGTTCGCGCAGGCGCAGCGCGACGGCCAGGGCGAGGTTGGCCCCGGCCGACTCGCCGCCCATGGTGGCCGTGACGGCGCCGAGGTCGCGGACGTGGTCGAGCAGGTGGCGGGCGGCTGCCTCGCAGTCGTCGAGCTGGCCGGGGAACGGCCGCTCGGGCGCGAGCGCGTAGTCGAGGCTCGCCACCGTCTGGCCGGTGCCGCGCACCAGGTCCTCCAGGTAGGAGTCCTGCTCGTCGGCCGCGCCGACGACCCAGCCGCCGCCGTGGACGTGTACGTACAGGCCGGTCGGGGTCGGTGCGTCGAACACGCGGACGCGCATCGACCCGTGCGGCAGAGGGACGGTGATCTCGCGGGCCAGCGCCGAGCGCGGCAGGACTCCGCCCGGTGCCAGTGCGGCGAGCCGCTCGCGGGCCTGGGCCCGGTAGGCCTGCGCGCTGTCCGGCGGCCAGCCCATCTCCCGGACGATCGCCCCCAGGGCGGCGTTGGACTCGACGACGTCAGGTGCGTACGCCGTCTGCGCGAACGTGCTCTCGTCCAGTCCCACCTCTCCAATCTGAGCCGCGCCCGGCTGGACCGGGGGGCCTTCGGCGGAAATCCCCGGACCGGCCGTCAACCGGGACACACGGCCCGCCATCTGGATCGATACTGGGGGTGGGGGACACGCTATGAGCGAGCAGGCGATGGTCGTGGTGGGCGTGGACGGGTCCGCGTCGGCGCTGGGGGCGGTACGCGAGGCCACCCGCGAGGCGGCGTGGCGCGGGTGCGGGCTGCGGATCGTGCACGCCTTCATCTGGCCCCTCATGCATGTCGACACCGGCCCGTCGGAACTCGTGCCCGAGGGCGGGCTGCGCCACGACGCGGAGCGGGTGCTGGCCGAGGCGACCAAGGTGGCGAAGGCCGCGAATGGCCGGGTCGAGGTGACGGCCGACCTGGTCACGGGCGGTCCGGCGGGAGTGCTGCTGGGGGCGGCGCGGGGCGCGCGGCTGCTGGTGCTCGGGGACCGGGGCCTGGGCGGGTTCGCCGGACTGCTGCTGGGCTCGGTCGCGGTCGAGGTTACGGCGCACTGCGCCACGCCCGTGCTGGTGGTACGCGGCGAGACCCGGCCCGGTCCGGTCGTGCTCGGGGTCGACGGCTCGCCGGGGTCGGCGGCGGCGGTACGGGAGGCGTTCGGCGAGGCCCGGCAGCGCGACACGGAAGTGCTGGCGGTGCGGGTGTGGCACGACGCGGCCACGACACTGTCCTACTCGATGCCCGCGCTCTACGACGCCGACGCCGCGCGCACGGCCGAGCAGCAGGAGTTGGACGCGGCCATCGACGCCGTACGCAAACAGCATCCCGAGGTGAGGGTGCGCACCCGGCTCGTGTCCGGGCGGACCGGGCGGGAGCTGCTGCGGCTGAGCGAGCAGGCGCAGTTGATGGTGGTCGGGGCACGGGGTAGGGGCGGATTCAAGGGGCTGCTGCTGGGTTCGGTCAGCCAGCAACTGCTGCACCATGCGGCGTGCCCGGTGCTGGTGGTGCGGCATACGCCCGGGTGAGCGGGGAGACGGGCTGAGCCGTCTCCCCGCCGCGATCACGCCAGTCTCAGGCTGGCGCGTCTGCGCTCACGATCGATCTCGATGATCTGTACCGTGACGTTCGCGCCGACCTGGGGCTCGATCTCACCGTGCAGCAGGCCGTGGGCGTCGTCGGCGATGCTGACGAAGGCGCCGAACGGCACGATCTGGACGACCTGGCCTACCAGGACGTCACCGGCGTTGAGTTCTTCGAAGCGGGACATGCGATCACCTCCTTCCTCGGCAGGCTCCGCTGGTGCGGGCGTCGTCGAAGGAGGGCGGGCCACGGGCCCGCCGGGCGATCACGGCTCAGCCGGATGCCTCATCTGATCACGGCACTGGGCCGACCCGGCAGTCACAGCGGTGACCCTAACGGGGACGACCGTGCCCGGCAAGCGCGAGGTGGGGGTGACACCGCCGAAATGAACTTGCAGCCACTGCAAGTTTGTTGTTTGATCTGCCCGTGACCCCGATCGACCAGGATGCGCCGCTGGGCCGGCGCGACCTCCGCAAGCAGCAGACCCGGGCCGCGCTGACCGGCGCGGCGCTGCGGCTGTGCTCGCTGCGCGGCTTCGACCAGGTCACCGTCGACGACATCAGCGGCGAGGCGGGCGTGTCCTCGCGCACCTTCTTCAACTACTTCGCCTCCAAGGAGGACGCCGTGCTCGGCGACCACCTGGTGGAGGTCGACGCGATGCGGGCCCGGCTGGCGGTGCTGCTGCCCACCATGCCGGTGCTGGAGGCGATCCGCCGCGCCGTGCTGCTGCCGGTCGCCGCGATGGAGGCCGACCGCGACCACTGGTTCCTGCGCATGGAGATCATCAAGCACAGCCCGCAGCTGCTGCCGCGGCTCGTGCTCAGCAACGCCGAGGCCGAGCGCGCGACCACCGAGCAGATCGCCGCGCACCTCGGCGTCGACCCGGCGACCCACGTCTACCCGGCGCTGGTGGTCGCCACCACCAGCGCCGCCTTCCGGGTCGCCGCGACCGGCTGGATGGCCGCGGCGGGCGCGCGCTCCCTGGGCGCGCTCGTCGACCGGGCGTTCACCGCGCTGGCCGCGGGACTGCCCGATCCGGACTGACCCGGTTCCCCTGAATCCCCCCGGGTGGTCCTCACCCGGTAGTCGCACCACGTGAGGAACAGAATGACCACGACCGAGATACCGGCGCAGACGGCCGGACCCGACCCCGACACGGTGCCGATGTCGCGCCGTGAGGTGATGCAGGCGCTGTCCGGGCTGATGCTGGGCATGTTCGTGTCCATCCTGGCGGGGACGGTCGTGGCCAACGCGCTGCCGCGCATCATCGCCGCCCTGGACGGCAGCCAGTCCGTCTACACCTGGATCGTCACCACCGAGCTGCTGGCGATGACCGCGACCGTGCCGCTGTGGGGCAAGGCCGCCGACCTGTACAGCAAGAAGCTGCTCATCCAGCTCTCGCTGAGCCTGTTCGTGGTCGGCTCGCTCATCGCGGGCTTCACCCCGAACGTCGAGATCCTGCTCGTCAGCCGCGTCGTGCAGGGCGTCGGCGCGGGCGGCATGACCGCGCTCGCCATGATCGTCATGGCGGCGATGATCCCGCCTCGGGAGATGGGCCGCTACTCGGGCATCTTCGGCGCGGTGTTCGGCATCGGCACCATCGCCGGGCCGCTGATCGGCGGCGTACTGGTGGACACCTCGTGGCTGGGCTGGCGCTGGACGTTCTTCATCGGCGTCCCGTTCACCCTGCTGGCCATCTTCATTCTGCAGCGCACGCTGCACCTGCCGGCGACCCCGCCGGGCAAGGTGAAGATCGACTACTGGGGTGCGTTCCTGATCACCGCGGGCGTCTCGACGCTGCTCATCTGGTCGACGCTGGCGGGCAACAAGTTCGCGTGGGCGTCGAGCTGGACCGCGCTGCTGGTCACCGTCGGCCTGGTGCTGCTGGCGCTGGCCGTGTGGGTCGAGTCGCGGGCCAAGGAGCCGATCATCCCGCTCGGCATCTTCCGCAGCCGCACCGTCACCCTCACCACGATCGCCAGCGTGCTGGTCGGTCTGGCGCTGATGGGCGGCGCGGTGTTCCTGTCGCAGTACTTCCAGATCTCGCTGGGCAAGACGCCCACGGTGGCCGGCCTGATGAGCCTGCCGATGATCTTCGGTCTGCTGTTCTCGTCCACCATCGCGGGCGGGCTCATCACCAAGTACGGCAAGTGGAAGATCTACCTGGTCGTCGGCGCGATCGTGATGACGGCGGGCATGCTGCTGCTGGGCACCATCGACCACACGACGAGCGTGCCGCTGGTGTCGGTGTACATGGCGGTGCTCGGCATCGGCGTCGGCCTGCTCATGCAGAACCTGGTGCTGGCCGCACAGAACGACGTGCCCGCGCACGACCTGGGCGTCACCACCTCGGTGCTGACCTTCTTCCGCAGCATGGGCAGCGCGGTCGGTGTCAGCGCGCTGGGTGCGGTGATGACCAGCCGGATCAGCGACCTGCGCGAGGAGCGGTTCGGCCCGGCTCCCGCGGGCAGCAGCTCCAGCCAGGTGCCCGACCTGGCCTCGCTGCCGCCGGAGGTCAAGGCGATCGTCGCCGAGATCTACGGCCTGGCCACCGCCGACCTGTTCCTGGTCGGCGCACCGGTCGCGGCGCTGGCGTTCATCGTGGTGCTGTTCATCAAAGAGAAGCCGCTCAGCACGCTCAGCGGCGCGGACCGGCTCGCCATGGAGTCGGCGGCCGCCGACGGCACCGACCTGGGCGCGGAGTCCGCGGCCGAGCCGGTGGCGAAGTCGGACGACCAGCCGGACGGGCTCGTCCAGGTGAAGTGACCGGATGCCGGTCGAGGGCGTCCGTGCCGAGCGCGCGGACGCCCCTTCGCGTATCCGGGCAGGTGACCTGTGCCGGAATGCCGGCCGAACCGGCTGGCCTGAGCCCGCCGGCTGTGGCCTGCGTCGCATGACCGCCCCGGATTGTCACACCGTGGCCGGGCTGTCCCGTCATTCCTACGGCGGCGGCCGTCGGTTGCCGCGACAATGGAACACGGAGGGGCAAACCGATGAATCAGCGGATGAACCTGGGCGAACTCGCACCGGAGGGCTACCAGGCGGTGCTGGGACTGGAGAAGTACCTGCGCAAGAGCCTCGACGCCCGGTTGCTGGACCTGGTGAAGCTGCGCGCCTCGCTGCTCAACGGCTGCGCCTTCTGCATCGACCTGCACGGCACGGACCTGGTCAAGCAGGGCGCCGACGTGCGCGAGGTGCTCGGCGTCAGCGCGTGGTGGGAGTTCTCGGGCTTCGACGCCCGCGAGCGGGCCGCCCTGGCACTCACCGACGCGGTGACCAAGCTCGGCGAGTACGGCGTGTCCGACGAGGTGTGGGACACCGCCCGCGCGGCCTTCACCGACAAGGAGGTCGCCGACCTCATCCTCGCCATCGGCACCATCAACCTGTGGAACCGCATAGGCGTGACCACCCGAATGCACCCGGCGGTGTGATGACGGCACACACGGAACTGCGCCCGGCGGACGCGGCGGCCTTCGAGCAGCACCGGGCGGTGCTGCTCGGAGTCGCCTACCGCATGCTCGGCAGCTGGTGGGACGCCGAGGACGTGCTCCAGGACGCCTGGCTGCGCTGGCACGGCGCCGACCGGGCAGCGATCGACGATCCACGGCGCTGGCTGGTCACGGTCACCACCCGGCTCGCCCTGGACCAGCTGCGCTCGGCCCGCCACCGTCGCGAGACCTACCCCGGCACCTGGCTGCCCGAACCGATTCCGGTCGGCACCCAGGTCGGCGACCCCGCCGAGACCGCCCGGCAGCGCGACATGCTGTCCCTGGCGGCGCTGCGGCTGATGGAGCAGCTCACACCCCCCGAACGCGGGGTCTACCTGTTGCGCGAGACGTTCGAGCTGCCCTACGCCGAGATCGCTGACGTGCTCGGGCTGACCGAGACCAACGCCCGCCAGCTGCACCGCCGTGCCGCCGACCGGATCGGCGACGACCGCGAGCGCTTCAGCGTCGACAACGCCCGGCACCGGGACCTGGTCGACCGCTTCATGAACGCGGCCGCCACCGGTGACCGGGCCGCCCTGCAGGCGCTGCTCGCCGTCGAGGTCACCCTGTGGAGCGACGGGGGCGGCAAGGCCCGCGCCGCGCTCAACCCGGTGGTCGGCCCGTCCCGGGTGGCCCGGTTCCTGACCGGCGTCGCCGCCAAGTCGCCCGACGTCGAGTGGTGGTTCCTGGAGGTCAACGGCGGCCCGGCCGCGCTGGTGCGGCTGGGCGCGCGGTGGTCGCTGATGACCTGGGAGACCGACCGCGGCCGGCTCGTCGCGATCCAGCTGCTGGCCAACCCTGACAAGTTACGCGCGCTGGGCCTGTTCGCCGACGAGCACAGCCCGGCGGCCGTGGCCCGCGCCGCCTGGAGACGCCTCTGACCTGGCTCAGGCGGCGTGGACCTGCTCGGCGGGGACCTCGGGTGCGCGCGCGGCCGGGATCTGCGCCGTACGCAGGGGCAGGCCGTGGTGGCGGCGGGCCAGCACCCACACCGCCGGGATGAGCAGGACCAGGGCCCCGGTGGCGTATCCGACCACGACGGTGTCCGCACCCAGCAGCTTCAGGCCGCTCGCCGTCAGCACGACCGTCAGCGCGGCCCGGATCAGCCCGCCGGGCGCGCGGGAGGACACCGCCGCGCCGAGCAGCACGCCGGGCACCGCCCCGATGACCAGGGCGACGGTGAGCGCCAGCTGGAAGTCCCCGAACAGCAGGTGGGCCAGCGCGGCCGCGCCGACCAGCGGCACCGCCTGCACCAGGTCCGTGCCGACGAGCTGCTGCGGCCGCAGCGCTGGATACAGCGCCATCAGCGCGATCACGATCAGTGAGCCCGAGCCCACCGACGTCACGCCGACGACCAGGCCACCCACTGCTCCGACCAGTACGGTCGGAATTATGCGCACGCTGACGGGCTTCAGGGTGCCCTCGACGACCTCCCGCAGCGACGGGTCGGCGGCGGCGCGGGCCTGGTCGCGCAACCCGAACCAGGCCTTGAGCACCAGACCCGACGCGGCCAGCAGCAGCGCCCCGCCCAGCAGCGACTGGATGACCTGCGACATGCCCTCGGCGTCGACGGCCTTGGCGATGAAAACCCCGCCGAACGCGGCCGGGATGCTGCCCGCGCACAGCCACAGCACCAGTCGCTTGTCCACGGTGCCGCGCCGCATGTGCACCGCGCCGCCGAACGGCTTCATGATCGCGCTGGCGACGAGGTCGCTGGAGACAGCGCTCAGTGGAGCCACTCCGAACACGAGCACCAGCAGCGGGGTCATCAGCGCGCCGCCGCCCATGCCGGTGAGCCCGACGACGATGCCCACGCCGAAACCGGCGATCGCCACCCAGAGATCCATGCGGTGACCATAGCGGCGCTCGGTCCCTGGCGCGCGGCGGCGTCCCAGCAGTCGAAATGTCCCGAACCTGGCTCACGGTTTCATTAACGCGCTGTTCACCGGCCCTGTCGGCGCATCCTATCCGGCAGTGTGGGACGGCGCTGCGTCAGAAATGAGACCGTCGGGACCGCGCGAAGCCGACGGTCGGTGGACCCGGTGGCCGGACGAAAAGCGGTTGCCGCCCCGCCCGAACGCGACCTGTGGCTGCTCGCCGACGACGACACCGTACGGCCGTGCGTGGTCGCGGTTAGTGTCTGGCGGATGCGTAGCGTCGCGCTCCATCGCGCCCTGACCGAAGCCGCCGATCCGCCGCTGCGGGCCCTGCCCGACGACGTCGTCACGCTGCTCGGCGAACTCGACGCGCCGCCGCGCCTGGGTGCGCACCTGCGGGCCGTGCACGACGTCGCGGCGAGCCTGGTCACCAGCCTGGCCGACGCTTGTCCAGGGCTGGCCGTCCACGCCCACGAGGTGCTGTTCGGGGCGGCGACGCACGACATCGGCAAGGTCGTGCACCCGTCCGAACTGTCCGGACCGGGCTCGGCGCACGAGCCCGCCGGGTACGAACTGCTGGTGTCGCACGGTGTCGAGCCGCGCCTGGCCCGGTTCGCCCGCGATCACGGATCGGTGGCCTACGACGGGCTCAGTGTCGAGGATCTGCTGGTGGTGCTCGCGGACAAGGTGTGGAAGGGCAAGCGCGTGCCGGGTCTGGAGGACGAGGTCACCGCCCGCTGCTGCGCGGCGAGTGGCGAGCAGCCCTGGGAGGCGTTCCTGCGTCTGGACGACCTGCTGGAACGGCTGGCCCGTGACGCCGATGCCCGGTTGGCCTTCCAGTCCCGTCACCCGCTGTAGACCAGCGCCTTTTGCTGGTTCGGCAACCTTGTTTGCCGAAACTACCGTGCCAGGCGCAGGGTGGGTCACGGAGGTGGTCACGATGACCCTTGAGGCGTACGACGTGGTGGTTCTCGGCGGCGGGGCCGCCGGTTTGAACGGGGCGCTGACCCTGGCACGGGCGCGGCGCTCGGTGCTGGTGGTCGACGGTGGCGAGCCGCGCAACGCGCCCGCGGCGCACATGCACGCGTTCCTGTCCCGCGACGGCATGCCGCCCGGCGAGCTGCTGAAAATCGGCCGGGAGGAGGTGCGCGGCTACGGCGGCGAGATCGTTTCGGCGCAGGTGAACTCGGTGGCACGCAAGGACGGCGGCTTCGCGGTGACCCTGGACGACGGCCGGGTGATCCGGGCGCGCCGGCTGCTGGTCGCCACCGGTGTCGTCGACGAGCTGCCCGACGTTCCGGGCCTGCGCGAGCGGTGGGGCCGCGACGTGCTGCAGTGCCCGTACTGCCACGGCTGGGAGGTGCGCGACCAGGCTGTCGCCGTGCTCGCCACCGGGGCGCACGCGGCCCAGCAGGCGCTGCTCTACCGCCAGTGGACGCCGAACGTGACCCTGCTGCGCCACACCGGCCCGGAGCCGACCGCTACGGAGCTGACCCAGCTGGCCGCTCGCGGGGTGCGCCTGGTCGACGGCCAGGTCGCGGGGCTGGAGGTGGCCGACGACCGGCTGACCGGCGTACGGCTGGCCGACGGCACCGTGCTGGCGTGCGAGGCACTGGTGGTGTCGGCGCGGGCGGTGCCCCGGGTGGGGATGCTGGAGCCGCTGGGCCTGACGGTCACCGAGCACCCGATGGGCGCCTACGTCGCCGCTGATCAGTCCGGCCTGACGGAGGTGCCCGGGGTGTGGGTGGCCGGTAACGTCACCGATCTGTCCGCGCAGGTCATCCACGCTGCGGCGGGTGGTTCGCGGGCCGCCGCGTTCATCAACTTCGACCTGGTCACCGAGGACACCGCACGGGCCGTCGCGGCGGCTCAGCCCCGGTAGCGCAGGCCGTCCATGAGCAGGTCGAGCAGGCGTCCGGCCTGCTCGGCCTGTGCGGGTTCCGGGGTGGCCAGGCAGACGCCGCTGAGGCTGACCAGCACGTCGCCGGGGATTACGTCGGCGCGCACCGAACCGGCCGCCGTGGCCGCGCTGAGCAGGGTGCCGATCGCGTCGAGCATGCGGTCGCGGCTCTGCGCGAACGGGTTGCCGCCGGAGGCGATCACGGCGCGCAGCGCGTCGGCCATGCCCCGCTTGGTCGTCATGTACTCGGCGAACAGGTCCATCCAGGCGCGTACCGCCCGGTCGGGGGGCATGGTCTCCAGCAGGCCCGGCGCGGCGTCGCAGAGCCGGGCCAGCTCCTTGCGGTAGGCCGCCTCGATCAGCGCCTCGCGGGTGGGGAAGTGCCGGTAGAGGGTGCCGATGCCGACGCCTGCCTGCTTGGCGACGGCGTCCAGGGAGATCTGGGGGCCGTCGCTGGCGAACACCTGGGCGGCGACTTCGAGCAGCCGCTCGCGGTTGCGCTGGGCGTCGGCGCGCAGTGGCCGGGTCACGGCTCCTCCTTCCGGGGTGACGCAGCTCATTGTGCGTCTCGTCGGGACGGTTGCAAAACGGAGGAGGCTCCGGTTAACGTGGAAGGCGTAACGGAGGGGCCTCCGGTTGTTGACTGTACCGGAGAGCCCGAACCGGCATCGTCGATCAGGACGGAAAGATCATGAGCACTCGTATCACCACCCCGTTCTCCGCCACGTCCACCGCCGCCGAGGTGGTGCAGGGCGTCGACCTCACCGGACGGCGCGCGGTGGTCACCGGCGGCGCGTCCGGCATCGGTGTGGAGACCGCCCGCGCCCTGGCCGGTGCGGGCGCTGAGGTCACTTTGGCCGTACGCGACACCGCCGCCGGCGACCGCACCGCCGCCGACGTCACCGCGACCACCGGCAACAAGGCCGTGCACGTGGCCCGGCTCGACCTCGCCGACCAGGACTCCGTCGCCGCCTTCACCGCGGCCTGGGACGGCCCGCTGGACATCCTGGTCAACAACGCCGGGATCATGGCGTCGCCGCTGATGCGCACCCCGCAGGGCTGGGAGATGCAGTTCGCGACCAACCACCTCGGACACTTCGCGCTCGCCCGTGGCCTGCACGGCGCGCTCGCGGCGGCCGGGAAGGCGCGGGTCGTGTCGGTCAGCTCCTCGGCGCACCTGCGCTCGCCGGTGGTGTTCGACGACATCCACTTCGCCACCCGCGAATACGAGCCGTGGGCCGCGTACGGGCAGTCGAAGACCGCGAACGTGCTGTTCGCCGTGGAGGGGACGCGGCGCTGGGCCGGCGACGGCATCACGGTCAACGCGGTGATGCCCGGCGCGATCCGGACCAACCTGCAGCGCTACGTCTCCGACGAGGAGCTGGACCGGCTGCGGGCGCAGATGGGCGGCGGCGACTTCCTGTGGAAGACCCCGGAGCAGGGTGCGTCCACCTCGGTGCTGCTGGCGACCTCGCCGCTGCTGGACGGGATCGGCGGGCGGTACTTCGAGGACTGCGCCGAGGCGGAGCCCGCCACCGGCGGCAGCCGTCGCGGAGTGGCGGCGTACGCGCTGGACCCGGCCGCCGCGCAGCGGCTGTGGGAGGTCACCGAGCAGACCCTGGCGGGCTGATCGTCAGGGTGGCCCGTCCCCACGGACAGGCCACCCGTCCGGCGATGCCGCGGGTTACTCGGCGAGGAAGTCGGTGACGGCGGCGGTGAAGGCGGCGGGGTGGTCGCGGCGTACGCAGTGGCCTGCGCCGGTGACGCGGAGGGCGGTGAAGGGTCCGGCGGCGGTGTCGGCGCAGTCGTCGGCGTTGGCTTCGGTGAGCAGGCCGCCCCGGGAGGCCTCGCCGTAGATCAGCAGGGTGGGGCAGGTGACCGCAGCCAGTGAGGTGAGCAGCGGCGGGCCGGGCTCGTAGGGGAGGTCGTAGTAGCGGGCGTCGAACTCGCCCTTGCTGACCGCCCACGGGCCGTACTCGGCGTCGGGCCAGCCCGGGTTGTCCGCGCGGCCCTTGGCGATCCGCGCGTCGAGGTCCAGTGCCTGCAGTTCGGCCAGCCAGGACGGCATGGCGTCGGCGGCGAGCGTGTGGTGCGGGCCGGGCGGATCCTCCAGCACCAGCGCCCGGACCAGTTCGGGTCGGGCGGCGGCCAGCGCTGCGGCGGCCAGCGCGCCCATCGAGTGCCCGATCACGACGACCGGCGGCAGCCCGAGCGCGTCGAGCAGCAACGCGGCGTCGGCGGCGTTGGCCGCGGTGCCGGTGGGCGCCTCGGGCAGCCCGGACGAGCCGTGGCCACGGGCGTCCAGGGTGATCGCGCCGGCGTGCGCGGTCAGCTCCGCCAGCACCGGGTCCCAGCACGCACCGGAGTCGGAGAAGCCGTGCAGGAGCAGCAGACCGGGCTCGCCGCCGTGGCGCTCCCAGGCGAGATGAGCGGTGCGCACCGGGGACCTCCCAAGAAGATGATCAGGGGAGACCATACACCGGCGAAAGCGCGACCGCGCCGCAGCGCGCGGGCCGCTGGGCTGCGGCAGATGCGTGACGTGCGGCGGAGCCGGTGGGCCCCGCCGCACGTCATCGGGTGGTACGCGGACTACGAGGCGCTGCAGGAGTACACGGTCGGCAGCGCGGTGCTGCCGTTGGGGCGGCTGGCCTGGAAGCCCCACGACGCGGTCTGGCCCGGCGCGAGGGTGCCGTTCCAGTTCTGGTTGGTCTCGGTCACGTTCTGCCCGCTGACCACGGCCGCCTGCGGCCAGGAGCCGGTGTGCGCGTGGCCCGAGGGCAGGGTCGCCGTCGACGACCAGCCGTTGATCGTGGCCGAGCCGGTGTTGGTGACCGTCACCTGCATGACGTACCCGTTGTTCCACTGATTCTGGACCGTGGCGGTCGTCGTGCAGCCGCCGCCGCCTCCGCCGCCACCGGTGGTGGTGACGTTGACGATGCCGGAGTAACCGGACGTGCCCGCCGCGTTGCTGGCGCGCACCCGGTACCGGTACGTGGTGTTGGCGGCGAGCCCCGAGTTGCTGAACGACGGCGAGGACGACGTGCCGACCTGGCTGAAGCTGGTGCTCGAAGCGCCTGTCGCTCGTTCGATCAGATAGCTGCCGACCGTGCCGGACGACGCCGACCAGCTCAGCGACGCGCTGCTGGCGGTCACATTGGACGCGCTCGGCGTGCCGGGGGTGCCGGGCGGCTGGGTGCCACCGCCGGTGGTTACCGACGCGGAGAACGAGTTGACGGCCAGGCCCACGCCGCCGATCCACGGCTCGAATCCGGCCTGGACGCTGGTCAGGTACCAGTTGTTGGTGCCGTACTGCGAGCCGCGGGTGAACGTGTCGCGGACGAAGTCCATCACGTCGAAGCTGAGCGAGTTGATGATCGAGCCGGTGAACAGGTACGACACCACGTTGTTGGCGCCGTTGCTGCCGGTCCAGACGGCCCAGCTGCGCCCGGCGATGCTGGCGGTGCCGGTCTGCGAACCGATGGGCTGGATGCTGCCCTGCCGGTTGAACCAGATCATGATCTCGGTGTCCTGGACGCCGGAGACGTTGGTGTCGGCGTTGAGCCAGATGTCGTACGAGGCGTTGTAGGTGCCGCTGCCCGGGTAGCTGTAGCTGATGCTGCTGGGCGCGGTGCCGATGGTGCTGAGCTGCTTGGGCAGCGGGGAGCCGGGGCTGCAGTTGGTGTAGTGGCAGCCCAGGAAGATGGACGGGTAGGACACCGGCGCACCCGAGGTGCTGCCGACGCCGTCCTGCTGGGTGATGCTGAAGCCGTTGCCGGTGGTGTTGATGCACTGGGTGGCGCTGGTGCCCCACCGGTTGTTCTGGATCACGTAGTTGCCGGCGACGGTGGTGCCGTACTGCTCGCAGATCGTCGCGGCCTGGGCGGGCTGCGCCGCGAGAAGGCTCACGGCGGTCGCGGCGACGGTCAGCGCGATGGCTGAGGCGATCGTCGTCAGGCGGTGCTTTCTGCTCGTCGTGGCGGGCATGTCACTCCTTGGGCAGGGGAGGAGAGATCGGGTGGTGCCAGGACTGGGAGCGCTTCCATCGGTCACCATAGGCCATCGTCGAAGTCCCTGTAAACAAAACCATCGACAGTAATCAGTTTCATGGAAGTTACACGCGCGGCACGGTTTCGTTACCTTTCGGACCGCCGCTGGCTGCCCACGCACCGGATGGGAGGATGCGGGTTCGAGTCTGGGGAGGGGTACGCGGTGGGAGATCTGCAGCGGCTGCGCGAGGTCGCGGCACAGGTGTACGGCTGGACGGAGCTGCGCCCGGCGCAGGAGGAGGCGATGGCTCACGTCGTCGCGGGCCGCGACACGATCGTGGTGTCGCCGACCGGCTCCGGCAAGTCCGCCATCTACCAGGTCCCGGCGCTGGTCGTGGGCGGGCCGACGATCGTGGTGTCGCCGCTCATCGCGCTGCAACGCGACCAGGTCAAGAACCTCGTCGACCGGGGCGCGCCCGACGCGCACGTGGTGAACTCGTCGCGCAGCAACCGCGACAACGACGCCGCGTTCGAGGCGCTGCGCGCCGGTGACGCCGAATTCCTGTTCCTGGCGCCCGAGCAGCTGGCCAAGGACGAGGTCGTGGCGCAGCTGCTGGAGGCCAAGCCGTCGCTGTTCGTGGTGGACGAGGCGCACTGCGTCTCCTCGTGGGGCCACGACTTCCGGCCCGACTACCTGCGCCTGGGCGAGGTCATCGAGCGACTGGGCCACCCGACCGTGCTGGCGCTGACCGCGACCGCGTCGCCGCCGGTGCGCGCCGACATCGTCGAGCGGCTGCGCATGCGCGACGCGGTGCAGCTGGTCAAGGGCTTCGACCGGCCCAACATCCGGCTGGAGGTGTCCCGCGAGATCACCGAGCGGGAGAAGCGCCGCGAGATCATCGACCGCATCATCGCCCTCGACCCGCCGGGCCTGCTGTATGTGCAGACGCGCGGCGAGACCGAGGAGTACGCGCAGGCGCTGCGCGAAGCCGGTGAGGAGTCGTACGCGTACCACGCGGGTCTGAGCTCTGCGGAACGCTCGGCGGTGCACGACGCGTTCCTGGCCTCCGACCGGGTCGTGGTCGTGGCGACGTCGGCGTTCGGCATGGGCATCGACAAGCCGAACGTGCGCTTCGTCGTGCACGCCGCGCCCGCCGAGTCGCTGGACTCCTACTACCAGCAGATCGGCCGCGCCGGACGCGACGGCGACCCGGCCACGGCGGTGCTCTACTTCCGCCCCGAGGACCTGCGCCTGCCGCGTTTCTTCTCCTCCGGCACCGTCGACGAGGAGCTGCTGACCCGCGTCGGCGCGGGCGTCATCGCCGCCGACGGCCCGGTGCGCATCGACGACCTCGTCGAGGAGCTGGACGTGACCCGCTCGCGGGTCACCCGGTCGATCAACCTGCTGCAGGAGGCCGGGGCGGTCCTCACCACGGGCAAGGGCGTGCGCTGGACCGGCGGCGAGCTGGCCGACGCCGTCGCGGCCGCCGCGGTCGAGGCCGCGCAGATGCGCACCATCGAGCTGACCCGGGTCGAGATGATGCGCGGGTACGCCGAGACCGGCGACTGCCGCCGCCAGTTCCTGCTCGGCTACTTCGGCGAAGACCTGGTCGAGACGTGCGGCAGCTGCGACACGTGCGCCGCGGGCACCGCCGACGCCCAGTCCGACGTGGACACCGGCTTCCCGGTGCAGTCGCGGGTGACCCACGGGCAGTGGGGTCCGGGCGTCGTGATGCGCGAGGAGAACGACCGGATCACGGTGCTGTTCGACGAGGTCGGCTACCGCACCCTGTCCCTGAAGGCCGTGCGCGCGCGTAACCTGCTCACCCCGGCCTGATCCGCCTGTGCCACCAGGTGCTCGTCTCGTGAGCGCCTGGTGGCGGGCCCCGCGACTCGTGCCACATCGGATCCGTGCAAGCTTCGAAACATTTACGAAAACTAGGGACCTCCGCTCGCGGGCGGGTTTAGCGTCGGGCACCCGCACGGCTCCACCCGACCATTCGGAGTAGTGATGACCCGTTCCCTGTACGGGCGTGGGCGGCTCGCGGCTGCCCTCGCCGTTACTGCCGCCGCTCTGACCATGCTCGTCGCGCCACCGGCGCACGCCGCCGTCAACGGCCGCAACCTGCCCCCCGACGGCAAGGTCCGGCTGTTCATGGGCCAGGACTCGACCACGCTGGCCGACTACAAGCGCGACGTGCTCGACCCGGCCCCGTCCGCGCCCCGGCCCGGCGGCGTCACCCTGTACACCAACCTGCTGCTGGGCGGCACGCCCGGCCCGCTGGCGGGCTTCTACGGCCCCGTCGACTACGGCTCGGGCGTCTACGACTTCCCGGCCACGCTCAGCCAGTACCCCGGCGCGTCGCTGGCCGTCGGCCTGTACCTGTCGGACGCCACGTCGGGCTGCGGCAACCAGCCGCTGCGCGCCATCATGGGCCGCAACGACGCCGACGTCACCAGCGGCAACCCCAACCTGATCACGTCGTACCGGGCGAAGGTCGACGAGATGGTGAACTGGCTCAAGAACACCGGCCGGGAGGTGTTCCTGCGCATCGGCTACGAGTACGACGGCCCGTGGAACTGCTACAGCGCCGACTTCTACAAGGAGGCGTTCCGCTACATCAAGGGCCGCATCGACGCGCTCGGCGCGACGAGGGTCGCCACGGTGTGGCAGTCGGCGGCGTGGCCGATCGACGAGAGCCCGAACAACCCGGAGTACAACTACATCGTCACCGCCACGAACCACTTCGACGTGTGGTACCCGGGTGACGCGTACGTGGACTGGGTGGGGCTGTCGGCGTTCTACGGTGCGACGTACAACCAGGTGCAGTGGGCCTGCAAGGCGCCGTCGACCTCGCCGCGCGCGCTGCAGGACCGGGTGCTGAACTTCGCCCGCGGGCACGGCAAGCCCGTCATGATCGCCGAGGCGTCGCCGCAGGGCTTCACCACCGGCGCGAAGACCCGCAGCTGCATCTTCAACAAGAGCCCGCAGGCGACCACCGCCGACTCCATCTGGAACACCTGGTACGCCGACTTCTTCGGCTACATCGCCGCGAACACCGACGTGATCCGGGCCGTGGCGTACATCAACGCCAACTGGGACGCCCAGCCCAACTGGCAGTGCAACGGCGCTCCGGCGGGCCAGCCGGGCTGCGCGAACGGCTACTGGGGCGACTCGCGTATCCAGGCCGACGCCACGATCCGCAGCCGGTTCCTGGCCGAACTCGGCAACTCCCGCTGGGTCAACGGATCGGGGAGCGGCACGCCGGAGCGTACGGTCCGGGGCGTCGGCTCGAACCGCTGCCTGGACGTGTCCGGGGGCCGCACCGCCGACGGCACCAAGGTGCAGCTGTGGGACTGCCTGAACAACCCGGCGCAGAAGTGGCGGGTGGAGTCCAACGGCTCGCTGGTCAACCCGAACTCGGGCAAGTGCCTGGACGTGGCCGGCGGCGCGACGGCCAACGGCACGATCGTGCGGCTGTGGACCTGCCTGGGCAACGGCGCGCAGCGCTGGACGGTCAACGCCAACGGCACCCTCGTCAACCAGCAGTCGGGCAAGTGCCTCGACGCCGACGGCTGGGGCACCGCCAACGGCACCCAGATGATCATCTGGACCTGCGGCAGCCCGGTCCAGTCCAACCAGAACTGGGTCGTGGCCTGACAGACCACCGGTGACACCGGCGCCCGGTGCCGGTGGCCGAACGACGCCCGGTCGCGGTGGACTCCACCGCGACCGGGCGTCACCGGCGTCAGGCAGGTCAGTTCGCGCAGACCGCGAACGCCCGGACCTTCCAGTTGCCGCTGAAGCCGTTGTCGTCCTCGGTCGCGGTCGCCGTGACCGCGGTGGTCGACACGGCATGCACGGCGGTCAGCCGGACCTGCCCCTCGCCGCCGAGGATCTCCGCACCGACCCCGTGCACCCGGCGCCCCGCCGAGCAGGTGACCGTCACCGACTTCACGCTGGTGGAGCTGAGCACGCTGTCGTCGAGCAGCCGCTCGTAGCCCGCGGGCTGGTTCGCGCAGATCGCGCGGGCCTGCACCTGCCAGTCGGCGGCGAAGCCGGTGCCGTCCTCCGCGCCGGTGACCGTGACGCTGCTGGTGTCGATCCGCAGATCCTCCAGGATCAGCTCGCTGGTCGACGCACCGCTGACCGCACCGCCCACGCCCAGCGCGACCTTGCCGATCGGGCAGCTGACCAGGTGCGATTTGGTGCTCGGCGACGACCAGGCGGAGCTGCCGGAGACGACCTGATAGCCCGAGGGGGCCGGGGCGCAGAGCACGGTCGCCGACAGCGACCAGTTCGACGCGGTGCCGTTCTCATCCTCGCGCCCGGTCACCGACCACGTGGTGTCGCCCGACACGGGCAGCATGAAGTCCAGGCCGATGTTGCCGGTCGCGCCGGTGACGGCACCACCGCCGCCGAGCGCGACGGTGCCGGCCGGGCAGGCCCTGTTCTGGGTCTTGGCCACGCTGTCGCTGGGGCCGGTGGAGCTCTGGCGGGTCAGTCCGGGGACCGCCGCCGCCGGGCCCGCCAGGGCGAGCTGGCTCACCGCGAGGGAGCTCAGCGCCAGGCCGGTGGCCAGGGCAGCGCGGGACAGCCGGTGGTGGTTCGCTCGTGCCTGCATCGAAGTCTCCTGTGCTGGTAGGGAGACTTCAACGTATGAACGCGAGCGGGACTCGTATGTGGACTTCTCCACACACCGGCGGTGGCCATGATTACAGCGACGGGTTTCTGACCTGCGCAAAGTCGCCGATCCGACGGACGGCCCGCCACCTCACCGCTGCGCGCAACTGCAGCCCCTTGCCGTCGGGGCCGGTGAGGGTCAGCCGGTCGGCGGTCACCTGCCAGGTCACCTCGCCCTTCAGGGTGGCGAGCACGGCGCGCTCCAGCTTGTCGACGTCGTCGGCGCAGGCCATCTTCGTCGTGAACAGGTCGCCGAAGGTGATGGTCTTCTCGCCGAGCACGGCGCTGCCGCCCATGGTGTTGCAGCCGGTGTGGCCCTGCACCTTGCCGTCGGCGAATTCGAGGTAGGCGGTCGCGCCGTTCGGCACGGAGCCGGCGCTCTGCCCGTCGAGCACGGTGTCGACCTGCCAGCGGTTGCCGGTCAGCGGGCGGTCCGGATCGGCGGACTCCTGGTCCTGCAAGGTGACCTCCATGGTGTCGGTGCGCAGTTTCAGCACGTCTCCGGTCAGTTCCCAGGTCGGCCCGGCCTGCAGGAAGCCGGAGACCAGCTCGTCCTGCGCGTGCCGGGCCGGGTCGCAGCCCATGTCGGTCATGCTGACGTCGCCGGTCATACGCAGGCGGCCGCCGGTCAGGTCGGCGTCGCCGCCCATGCTGTTGCATCCGGCGGTGGCTCCGACATGGCCCCGGTCGTCGAGCGTGAGCCGGATGCGGGTGTCCTTGACGAGGGCGAAGGGCTTGCCGTCGCGGACGACGGCGGTGGACAGGAAGGTCCGCCCGGCCAGGACGGCGCCGTCGCCGGGCGGGCTGCCCGCGCCGGTGTCCTGGGGCTGCGCGCACGCGGCGAGCAGCAGGAGGGTCAGCAGCGGTACTACGCGCACGGTGTTCACCTTACCTTCGACCTTCCGTAAGCCCGATGGGTTCCATACAGGGACCACGATGTCCCGACAGCGGGCGTCGGGGTAACGCGGCAGTCAGCGGGTGGTCGGAAGGGCACCTTCCCATCGCGCGTGGCGATGGGAAGGTGCCCTTCCTCGCACGCGGTCAGGCGCGGCAGGGGTTGCCGGTCGGGTGGGTGGGGGAGCCGGTGACCCCGGCCTTGGCCTCGCCGATCACCAGGTCGGTGAGCAGGGTGTCGAGGACCAGGGCCTGCTGGGTGACGCCGGTGGCGGTGGTGGTGGTGCTGTTGAGCTTCAGGCTGCCGACCACCAGCGGGATGGTGAGCGGGCCGCTGCCGACCGTCACCGTCGCGCCGTTGACCTTCAGGTTGGTGATGATCGACGAGCCCGCGTACTGCGGGACCAGGCCGCCGGATCCGGTCGCGCAGGTCACCGAGGCGGTCGCCTTGATGAGACCGACCTCGATGGTGACCAGGCCCGCGACGGTGATCTTCGTGGAGCCCGCGGCCGAGGTGGAGACGGCCTTGTCGCCCGCCGCCGGAGCGGCGCCCAGGTTGTCCGGGGTCAGGTCGGTGCTCGCCGACAGGCCCGTCGTCCGTACGGTGACCAGGCCCGCGTTGAGCGTGTTGTCAGGGCCGGCCACGGTGGCCTCCGCGCACGGCGAGTTGGCCGGGTTGGCCTGCGTCGAGACCTGGCCGGCCAGGTTCAGCGCGGTCGCCTGGCAGGTGAACGCGCCGTCGCGGTCGTTGTCCACGATGGTCGCCTCACCGGACGGGTCGGTCAGCGCCGCCCCGCTCGGTGCGGACAGCCCGAGCTTGAAGGTCTCGTTCAGCTCGTCGAGGGCGTCGTCGGTGATCGGCACGGTGACCGTCTTCAGGGTCTCGTTCGGGGAGAACGTCAGCAGGCCCGACTTGGCGGTGAAGTCCGCTGCCCCGGCGGTGCCGGTCGTGGTCGCGTAGCTGACGCTCACCGGGAACGGGGCCGGGCTGGACAGGGTGACCGTGAAGTCGACCGTGCCCGCGCCTTCGTTGACCTGCACGTCGTACACGCTCAGGCCGGGTACGTGCACGGTCAGGGTCTGCACGTAGCCGCGGCTGGTGCCGTCGACGAGGAAGTCCACCTCGCACTGGAAGGTGCCGCCCGCGGCCTCGCCGTCGACGTCGACGGTCTCGCTGAACGCCGCGTCGTCGCCGCTGGTCACGGTCCGCGAGGCGGGCGACAGCGACACCGACAGGGCGTCGTCGCAGTCCACGCTCGGGGTGACCGTCACCTCGATGGCCTGGATGCCGGCCAGGATCGCGTCGGCGACCTGGTTGGCGGGCACGTTGTCCAGGAACACCCCGCCGGTGGCGTCGGTGACGGCCTGGATCTGGCCGTTCTGGTTCAGCCCGCCCGCGCCGACGTTGACCGCGACCACGCGTACGTCGGCCGCCTGGAGCGCGGCGATGACCTCGGCGCGGGTGTGGCCGATGCTCGGCTCGTGGGAGACCGCGTCGCCGAAGATGACGACGATGCGGGTGCCGGTGGGGCGGAACGTGACCGCGCCGGTGGCGAGCTGGTAGAGGGCGTTGAGGCCGTCCTCGGGGGTGTCCCCGCCGCCGCCGATGGTCCACGCGTTGACGCCCGCCTGCACCAGGGCCTGGTCGGCGGTGAGCGCCTGCTTGACGGCGAACGGCGGCGTGTCGTTGACGTCCTTGTAGTCGGCCACCGCGAACTGCGCGCTGGGCTGCGAGCCGACCACGGCGGTCAGGATGTCGGCCGCGTTGGTCTTCACGTTGGCGATGGCGCCGGTCATGCTGCCGGTGGTGTCGGCCAGGAACACGATGTCGGGGTTCGGTGGGACCGCAGGCGTGTGCACGACCTTGGCGATCGTCGCGGAGCCGCCGGGCGGCAGGGTGCGGGTGACGGCGGACGGCTCGACGCCGGGTGCGGCGGCGTGTGCCGGGGGAGCGGGCTGGGAGAGCAGACCCGTCGCCGCCATGGCGGCCACCGTCAGAACGCTCACGCCCCACCGGTGGGTAGCCTTCCGCCTGTGCAGGTGCAACATGTGGCACATCCTTTCGGGCAGCGTCCGGCGTCCGGCGGGTGTGCCGGAGCGTACGGCTGCTGGGTGTGCCTAGAGTCAAAGCGATGAATATCGAGGCCAACAACGCTTGACTATCCGGAGCGCGGCGATTAAGTGACCACACGTGTGAGCGCGACCGCGCTGGGTGATGGAGGTCTATCGCTACGTTCGGCGTAACCCGATCGGACTACGCTGTGCCCGGACCCGGTGGCGTGAAGTGAATGACTACCGGATGCACGTGTGACGGCTATTCGATAGCGGGGAGTGCCGTGGAACGCAGCCCACTGGTCATCGCGGTGGCCCAGCCGCCGATCGTGGCGTACGACGTGGCGGCCAACGCCGCACAGCACGCGGCCGTGGTGCGCGCCGCCGACGCGCGGGTGGTGGTGTTCCCCGAGCTGTCGCTGACCGGCTACCAGCTCGACGCGCCCGCGATCACGACCGGTGACCCGCGGCTGCACGCGCTCGTGCGGGCCTGCGCCGAGACCGGAACTCTTGCCCTGGTGGGCGCGCCGCTGTGGGACGAGGCGGGGCACGCGTTCATCGCCACCCTCGCCGTGGACGGCGGCGGGGTGCGGGTCGCCTACCGCAAGGTGCACGTGCACGAGTCCGAGGAGCGGTTCAGCCCCGGCGACGGCCCGGCCGTGGTGGAGGTCGACGGGTGGCGGCTGGGCCTGGCGATCTGCCGCGACACCAGGTTCGCCGAGCACGACGCCGCGACCGCCGAGCTGGGCATGGACGTGTACGTCGCCTCGGTGCTCGACCACGCCCACGCCCCGCACACCCCCGAACGGGCCCGCCGGGTCGCGGCCGACCGGGGCGTATGGGTCGCCGCGGCGAGCTACGCGGGCTCCACCGGCGGCGGCTTCGACCAGGCCGCGGGCGGCTCGGCGGTGTGGGCCCCCGACGGCACCGTCCTGGCCGAGGCGGGCCCCGAACCGGGCGCGATCGCGCGGGCCACGCTGCACCCCTGACCACTGGACCTGTGAAGGACGACCGTGCGCGACTACACGCAGGAAGCCGGACGCTACGACGAGACGCGCGGCGGTGACGCCCGCGCGGACGCGGCGGCCGCCGCGATCGAGCCCCTGCGGGCCAGGCACTACCCGCCGCAGTCCGACGCCGCCGACCGGGTGGCGCGGATCGCGTCGGGCCACGGCCTGCGCCTGGCCGGGCAGGCCCGGTTCGTCGGCCAGGCAGGGCCGCAGCCCCCGGATCTGGCACGACCCCGTCTACGACCTGGTGGCACTCGCCCGCTGACGGACGGCGGTCAGCCGCGCAGGTAGGCGAGCACCGCCAGGACGCGCCGATGGTCGTCGGCGGCGGGCGGCAGGTCGAGTTTGGCGAGGATGCCCGCGATGTGCTTGGCCACGGCCGCCTCGGTGACCACCAGCCGCCGCGCGATGGCCGCATTGGAGCGGCCCTCGGCGACCAGGCCGAGCACCTCGCGCTCGCGCGGGGTGAGCCGGTGCAGCGGGTCGCGGCGGCGGTCCAGCAGCTGGCGGACCACCTCCGGGTCGATGACGGTGTGCCTGTCGGCGACCCGGCCCAGCCCGTCGACGAACTCGGCGACCTCGCCGACCCGGTCCTTGAGCAGGTATCCCGTGCCCGCCGACCGCCCGGCGTCGATCAGCTCCGCGGCGTAGGTCTGCTCGACGTACTGGCTGAGCACCAAGATCGGCAGCTCGGGCAGTTCGGCGCGCAGCGCCACGGCGGCCCGCAGCCCTTCGTCGGTGAACCCGGGCGGCATCCGCACGTCGGTGACGACGACGTCGGGCCGGTGCAGCCGCACCTGCTCACGCAGCGCGTCGGCGTCGCCGACCGCGGCGGCTACCTCGTGCCCGAAGTGACGCAGCAGGCTGGTCAGGCCCTCGCGCAGCAGCACCGAGTCCTCGGCCAGCACGACCCTCAGCGTTCGCATGGCAGCTCCACCCGCAGCAGCGTCGGCCCGCCGGGCGGGCTGGCCAGCAGCAGCCTGCCACCGACGGCGGCGGCCCGGTCGGCCAGGCCGGTCAGCCCGGTGCCCTGGGCCGGGTCGGCGCCGCCCGCGCCGTCGTCGTGCACCTCCAGCACCAGCCGCCGGTCCTGCGTCCACGCGGCGACCCGCCCGCCGGCGGCGCTGCTGTGCCGGGCCAGGTTCGCCAGCGCCTCGTTGACCGCGAAGTAGGCGGTGACCTCGACGGGTGCGGGCAGCCTGCCGTCCAGGCGCAGGTCGAGTTCGACGGGCACGGGCGATCGGCCCGCGATGTCGCGGATCGCGGCGGACAGGCCGCGGTCGCTGAGGACCTGCGGGTGTACGCCGCGGATCAGTTCACGCAGCTCGGCCAGCGCCGCGGTGGTCTGCTGCCGGGCGTCGTCGAGCAGCGGCGCGACCGCGTGGTCGTCGGCCAGCTGCAACCGGGCCAGTCCCAGGGTGACGCTGAGCGCGACGAGCCGCTGCTGCGCGCCGTCGTGCAGGTCGCGTTCGATGCGGCGGCGCTCGGAGTCGAAGCCCGCGGCCAGCCGCTGCCGCGAGCGCATCACCTCGACCAGGTCGGGATCGTCGGTGGCGAGCACCGCACGGGCGATCGCGGCGCGCGCCCCCGCCCAGGCTGTGATCGGGTACGCGGCCAGCGGCAGCATGATGATTCCCGCCGCGCACAGCAGCGCGGAGAACCACGGGGAGGCGGGCAGTTCGCTGCCGGGGCCGGAGGGCTGCACCGGAGCCGAGATGAGCATCAGCGGCGGCAGCAGCGACAGCAGCACCACGGCCAGGTCCAGCCACCAGGCCACGCAGGCGCTGAGCACGGCGTACCCGATCTCGCGCCAGGTGCCGGGTTCGCGCAGCCGCAGCGGCGGGCGTACCGGCAGCGGGCGGGTGTCGACCAGGCGCAGCCGCCGCCGGTCGAACCAGGCGATCGGCGGCCCGGCGGCCATGACGATCAGCAGCGCGGCCGCCAGCAGGCCGATGAGCGCGGTGCGGCCGGGGCGCAGCAGCTCGATGCCGGCCAGCAGCGCCATCGGCAGCGCCGCGGGGACCAGCCCGGCTGCCAGGTAGGCCAGGGACCGCCACGGCCAGGCCGAGCGGGCCAGCCGCCAGGGCGGGGTCGCGGCGGCGGACAGGGCGGTGCGGGGGGTCACCGCACGACCCTAACGTGCGCCGATGCCCGGCACAGTAGTGCTGGGACTAGTGCGGATCCTCGCCGCCGCACCAGTGTGCCGGGGCGCGCGCTCGGGTGGGGTGGACCCATGACATCAACGGCGACGGTCCGCCTGCACGCGGTCCGCAAGACGTACGGGACCGGCGAGAACACGGTCACCGCCCTCGACGGGGTGAGCGCGGAGTTCGCCGGGGCGAGCTTCACCGCGGTGATGGGCGCCTCCGGCTCGGGCAAGTCGACGCTGCTGCAGTGCGCGGCGGGGCTCGACACCGTGGACAGCGGCCAGATCACCATCGACGGCACCGACCTGGCCGGGCTGTCCGAGCACGCCCGTACGCTGCTGCGCCGGGACCGGATCGGGTTCGTGTTCCAGGCGTACAACCTGGTCGGGGCACTGACCGCCGCCCAGAACACGGCCCTGCCGCTGCGACTGGCCAGGCGCGCGCCCCGGCCCGAGGCGGTCGCGCAGGCGCTGGCCGAGGTCGGCCTGGCCGAGCGGGCCGGGCACTACCCGGCGCAGCTGTCCGGCGGCGAGCAGCAGCGGGTCGCCATCGCCCGCGCGCTGATCACCCGGCCGGCGGTGCTGTTCGCCGACGAGCCGACCGGGGCCCTGGACAGCACGTCGTCGGCGGTGGTGCTGGCCGCGCTGCGGCGGCTCGTCGACGCGCACGGGCAGACCGTCGTCATGGTGACCCACGACCCGGTGGCTGCGGCGACCGCCGATCGGGTGCTGGTGCTGGCCGACGGGCGAGTGGTCGACGAGATCACCGGCGCGGACCCGGCACGTATCGCGGCACGGCTGACCGCCGGTGCGGTGACCGCGTGATCGCGCTCGCCTCGCTGCGGGAACGCCGCCGCAGCCTGCTCGGCACCCTGCTGACCCTCGCCGTCGCCGTCGCCGTGCTCACCGTCTGCGGCCTGCTGCTCGTCTCGGCCCGCCCGGTGACTCCCGCCCGGTACGCGGCGAGCCCTGTGCTGATCCGTCCGGTGCCGCCGACCAGCCCGGAGGCGTTCACCGAGCCCCGCCCGTGGCCGGCCGAGCAGGCCGCGGCGCTGACCGTACGGCTGGCGGCGGTGCCCGGGGTGTCGCAGGTGGTGCCCGTACACCGCTTCCACGCGCAGCTGCTGCGCGACGGCAGTGCCGTCGCGGGGGAGCAGGACGCCTACAACTGGTCCGCCGCCGCGCTCGGCGGGCACGTGCTCGCGTCGGGCCGGGCTCCGGCCGCGACCGGTGAGGTGGTGCTGGGTGCGGCACAGGCGGCGCCGGTCGGGGCGCGGGTCGTGCTGCTGACGGCCGCCGGGCCGGAGGACTACACGGTGACCGGCACGGTCGACGGGACCGGGATCTGGGTGGCCGACGGCATGGCGGCCGCCCGTGGCGGCGGCGTGCCTGTGATCGGCCTGCTGACCGCCTCCACTTCGACCGATGCCGATGGTGCTGCCGGCGGTCACGGCGGTGCGGGCGAGGCCGCCGATGCCGACATCGCCGCCGCGGTGGCAGCCGTGGTCGGCGTGGACGGTGTCGTGCTCACCGGCGACGGGCGTGGGGCGCTGGAGCCGGTCGGGGATGCCCGGACCCGGTGGATCGGGATGCAGGTGCTGTCGGCCCTGTGCGCGCTCGGGCTGTTCGTGTCGGTGTTCATCGTGGCGTCGACGTTCGCCTTCGCCACCCGGCAGCGGGAGCGCGAGCTGGGGCTGCTGCGGCTGCTCGGGGCGGTGCCAGGGCAGGTGCGGCGCTGGGTGCTCGGCGAGGTGGTGCTGCTGGGGCTGCTCGGCGGCGCGATCGGTGTCCCCGCGGGGCTACTGGCCGCCAGGCCGGTGGCGAACTGGCTGGTGAGCACCGGTTTCGAGCCCGCGTCGTTCACTGTGCTGTACCAGCCGGTGGTGCCGGTTGCCGCGTTGGCCGCCGGGGTGCTGGTGGCGCTGGCCGGCGCGTGGGCGGCGGCGCGGCGCGCGGCCCGGGTCGGGCCACTGGCGGCCCTGCGTACGGCGGCCGTCGACGACCGCCCGGTGACCCTGGTGCGGATGATCGGCGGTGGACTGGCGCTGGCCGCCGCGATCGCCGCCGGAGTCGCCGCGACCGAGGCGTCCGGAGCCGACCTCGGCACCTACGCGCTGTACGCGGCGATGGCGCTGGTCACCGCGGCCAGCCTGCTGGCCCCGGTGCTGCTACCGGCCGTGGTGCGCCTGCTCACCGCGCCGTTCGCGGGCGGCCGGGGCGCGACGGCGCTGCTGGTGCGCCAGCACGTGGGCACCGCGGCCCGGCGTTCGGCGGCCGCCGCCGCTCCGGTGCTGCTCTGTGTGGCGTTCACCGTCCTGATCGGCGGCATGGTGCAGACCACCACCGCCTACTACGGCCTCAACCGGGTCAGCGCCGCGAACGCCACGGCCGTCGTCGTGCCCGACGGCGCTACGGGCCTGTCCGACGCCGCCGTCACCGCGGCCGGTGGCCGGTCCGCCCTGCCGACCACCCTGTACGACGGCGTCGAACCGCTGGCCGCCGCTGGCGTCACCGCCGCCGAGCACACCGTGTTCCACACCGCGCAGGGCAGCCTGTCCGCGCTGCATGCCGCGACGCCCACCGGCCAGGAACCCGGCGGCGGGCCGGGCCGGCTGGTCCCCGTGGCGGTCGCCGAAGGATTCGCCGGCTCGCAGGGCTGGGTTCTGGACAGCACGCACCAGGTGTTCGGCCCCGACGGCCGGGCGCTGACCGTGGTGGTCGTCGCCGTGGTCGACGGTGGCCCGCTGCCCGCGAGCATCCTGCTCGACCGTGCGGCGGTGCGGGCGATGGACCCGTCGGCGCTGACCACCGTCGTCTACTCGGGACGCCTCGTCCCGGACAGCGCCCTGGCCGGGCTGGGTGCGCGGACGCTGACCGCCGCCGCCTACGCGGGCAGCGGCCAGGACGAGGACGACCGCCTGGTATGGGTGTTCACCGCGCTGCTGATCGGCGTCTCGGCCGGATTCGGGCTGCTCGCGGTCGTGAACACGATGCTCATGTCGACCACGGGCCGGGCCGGGGATCTGCGCGTGCTGAAACTGTCCGGGGCGACCCGCGCCCAGGTGCTGGGGGTGCTGGCCGCCGAGACCGCGACCGTGGTGGCCACCGGCGCGGCGCTCGGGCTCGCCGTGGCGGTCGCCGCGCTCGCGGCGCTCGCCCGGGGGTTGAGCACGCAGCTCGGGGTGGCGGTGCCGATGGTGATTCCGTGGGGCACCCTGGCCGCGACCGTCGGCGTGTGCCTGGTGCTGGCCGTCGCGGCGGCGCTGCTGCCCGCGCTCGGCTCCGCCCGCCCGGCGCGCTCGGCGCCGCGGGTCTGAGGCCGTGGGGCGGCCCGCCGGCGCGGGCCTGGTCAAGATCGGCGTTTCGTGTCGATGGCTACGGTCAGATCCGAGCTATCGACACGAAACGCCGATCTCTGCCGTGAAACTCCCCGCCTGGAGACGCTGCGCGGTCTGGCAACCGGGTCGCGGCGTTCCGGGACGGACCGCCGCGCGACGACGCGATGCTGATGCTGGTCGAGTGGTCGGCCGACGCGGCCCGCCGGGTGCTGCCCTGAGCGTTGTCAGTGCGGGGTGGTCCAGCCCGCACCCGTGGGCGCGGCCGCGACGGCGGCGGGCCCGTCGGGCGCGGCCGGGTCCGCGTAGTACTGCTGGGCGGCAGCTATCGCCGCGGTGAACTCGGCGTCGAACTCGGGCGCGGCGTCGCGGACGGCGATCCACAGCCCGTCGCGGGTGACCCGGGCCTGGGCGATGACCTCCCAGCGTGCGCGGGCCAGTCCGACATAGCCGACGATGACCGTGAGCAGCGCGACGGCCATCAGTATCGGCGCGGCGGGCTCGCCGGCCTCCAGCGCGATCGCGGCCACCGGTATCGCGAACCCGGCAGCAAGCAGCAGCCCGAACCACACCCGCTGCTGCCGTCGCCTGCTGCGGCAGCGGTCGCAGTAGTGCCACACGGGGGCGTCGACGACCTGCCGGGTGGCGGCGCGCACGATGAGGAAGACGAGCAGACCCAGCGGGATCAGGGCGTACGTCCATCCGGCCGGGGCGGACTCGAACCTGGTCCGGGCACGCAGCGTGGCCGGAAGCCCGTGTCTGCTGCACACGCTCGGGATGCCGTGGCCCACGGCGGCCCAGCTGGCGGGGATGAGGGTCTGCACCGTGCTCCTCGGCGTCGGTCCCGGCGGTTGCGGCGCCGATCATCGCACGATCCGGACCGCCGTGGTGACCCTCCGGATGCGAGCGCGGCTCAGCCGGAGACCATGCCGAGCATCATGGTGACCTGGGCGGTGCGGGACGAGTCGACGCGGGTCGCGAACTCCAGCACCGTCGGGTTGACGCCCGACGTCAGCTCCAGCCGGGAGTACTCGATCGCCTGGTGCTGGTGGCCGATCAGCAGGTTCAGGAAGACCTTGTCGAACTCGGCGGCGGGGGCGTCGCGCAGCGCCTTGACCTCTTCGGGCCCGGTCGCGGGCAGGCCGCCGTGTCCGGCGTGCAGGTTCGGGTCGGCGGCGGGCGTCAGCGGCTTGGCCCAGGCACGCAGCCATTTCTGCACCGAGACCAGCTCGTCGGCCTGGGTGACGTCCATCGCTGCGGCCAGGTCGCGCACCTTCGTGTTCGCGCTGCGCTCGGCGGCGAGTTTCAGCAGCTCGGACGCGGGACCGTACTGCGCGGTCATCATCTGCAGGAACATCACGTCGGTGTCGTTGTAGCCGTCGGTCTGGGAGAACGGTGGCGGCGGCGACCCGGCGGGCGGCGCGAACGACGGCGCGGACGTCGGCCCGGTGGTGACCCCGGGCGGTGCGTCGCAGGCGGCGAGGGTCACCAGGGCGACGGCGAGCAGGACGAAGCGCTTCATGTGCGGCGGGCTCCTCGTGACCGGAGATGAGGACTGCTGGCCGGGGGCCGGTCCGCGGCTCGGCGTGAGCCGCGGACCGGGTCAGCAGGGACTCAGATGCGCTGCCACAGGGCAGGCGTGGTGGGCGGCTCCCAGCCCGCGAGCGCGGTGTGCGCCTGCAGGCAGCGGTAGCTGAGCCCGCCGTAGGTCACCGTGGCGCCGACACCGTACGCGGTGCCCGCGGCCCAGGTGCCGCCGCCGGGGTTGGTCGGCGGCGGGGACTGCGGCGGGTTGGGCGAGGGCGACGTCGGCGGCGGCGTCGGGTTGCCCCCGCCGCCACCGCCGCCTACCTGCAGGTCGACGCAGGAGTAGAACGCCATCGCGGTGTCGTAGACGTTCCACCGTGCCAGCACGGTGAACCGGCCGGTGCGCCCGCCGAGACTGACCGGGTGCGAGACCGTCGCGCCGGGCTGGGCGCCGTTGTCGTTGAAGACCGCGATGCGGGTGCTTCCGACGAAGTACTCCCAGGTGCTGGTGCGGTGGCGGGCGGTGAGCACCCAGTTGAACGTGACGTTGTTGCCGACCGAGGCCGCGGGCCAGTTCTTGCTGTTGTCGTTGAGGACCGCGAATCGGCTGCCGCCGCCGTTGCACTGCATCGAGCCCTTCGGGGCCTCGACGCTCTGCGGCTCCCAGACGATGTCACCGCAGCCGGTGACGACGCCCCGGGCGCAGTTGGCCTGACGGCTGGGTGGGGACGAGATGTACCCGTGCGCGCTCGCCGGGGCGGCGATCATGCCGGACACCAGGATCGTGAAGATGGACAGGACGGGTAGGACGATCCGTTTTCTCATGTCTCCTCCTCGCTTCTGTGCGGGATGGACGGACCGGGTGGGACGAGTGCCGGTGTCGTGAGAGGAGACATCGACACTCGTTCACGAAAACATAAAATAAACAGTCCTAACTGTAAATACGCTTAACTGAGATTCCGTTCAAGTTGGCACGTGCTCCGACATGCGAGAAGCCCCGGCCGGATCACCCGGCCGGGGCTTCGGTCCGATCGCTCAACCGGCCAGGTGACCCCAGCCCGCCTCCAGCTCGCTCCAGGCGCCCTGGGCGACCGCCTCGCCGTTGATCAGCACGACGACCCGGTCGGCCTGCACCAGCGCCGCGCGCTTGGACGTCGAGCCGACCACGGTCAGCCCGTGCGCCCGCAGCGCCTGCCACAGCGCCAGCTCCGTGGTCACGTCCAGGGCGGACGACACGTCGTCGGCGATCAGCAGCTCGGTGCCCGGCGCGAGCGCCCGCGCCAGCGCGAGGCGCTGCAACTGGCCACCCGACAGCCGGGTGCCCTTGTGCCCGATGAGCAGCTCCATGCCGCTGCCCGCCGCCGCCAAATCGTGCTCCAGCTGCGCCGTCGCCACCGCCTGCGCGGCGTCGACGTCGTGGCCCAGCCGAATGTTGTCGCCGACCGTGCCGGACAGCACCCGGGGCAGCTGGGCCACGTAGCCGACCTGGTTGGGCCGCAGGAACACCTCCGGCTCGGCGACCGGGTCGCCGTTCCAGAGCAGCGCGCCGTCGTGGTGCACGATCCCGGCCAGGGCCCGCAGCAGCGAGGACTTGCCCGAGCCGACCGGGCCGAGCACGAGCACCAGGTCACCGCGCTCGACGGTCAGGTCGACGCCGCGTACGCCCACCGTGCCGTCCTCGTGCACCGCGCCGAACTTGGACAGCTCCAGCCGGTGCAGCGGGTTGCGCGGCGCGGCCACCGGCCCCGGCGCGGTGCCCGCGGACAGGTCCACCCCCGGCACGGCCGCCGAGTACGCGCCGATCCCGGCCATCGCCACCGTGCGCCTGGTCCACACCTTCGCCGACGGCAGCTGCGACACCAGTGAGGCCGTCGTCCAGGCGAACCAGCGGGCCGAACCCAGCGTCGACACCGCGACCAGGGTCGCGCCCGCGCCCAGGTCCCCGGCCATGAACAGCGCCCAGACAGCGATCGGCAGCAGGCCCGCCAGCAGCGAGGGCGTCGACCGGGCCCACACCTGCATGGCGATCTCCTGGCGTTGGCGCTCGCTGCGCGCGGCGTCCAGCCCGGCCAGTCGTCCCAGCACCGGCACGGTCGCCCCGGCCAGCTTGACCGTGCGCGCCGACGACAGCGACGACACCAGGAACGTGGCGAACGCGGCCCGCGCCGCCACCGTGTGCGCGGCCGAGCGCTTGAGCACCGGGGCGAACACTGTCGCGGCCAGCGCCGAGACCACCATCGTGCCCGCGAAGAACAGCGCGGGCACGATCGAGCCGGACACCACCGTCATCGCGACGATCATGATGATGCCGATGGTCTGGTCGATCAGGTTGTCGGCCAGCATCACCACGCGTTCGTTGTCGCCGCCCTGCGCGACGACCTCGGCCGGGGTGTGCGCGCTGACCCGGCGCGGCCCGGTCTGCCCGTGCACCAGGCGCAGGTTGATCCGCAGCATCTGCCGGACCCACCACTCCGGATACCAGACACCCGCGTAGTAACCGGCCGGGGCCGTGACGGCCAGCCCGGCGACGATGCCGACCGCGGGCCACCACGGACTGCCGGTGCCGTCGACGACGTCGGCCCACAGCCACGGCAGCACCGTGCCGTCGAGACCGAACAGCACCATCACGGTGAACAGCGCGACCGAGACCTGGCCGAAGCGGAAGTCGTTGACCGTCAGCCGGAAGATCTCGCGCAGGGTGCGCACCTTCTGCGGGGCGGGCAGCGGCGGCGGCGCGGCCTTGGGCAGCGCGACAAGGTCCACGCCCGGCCCGTCGCCGCCGGCGGAGACCGTACGGACCGGGGCGGCCTGACCGGTCCCGGGCGCCGCGCCCTCGGCAGCCGACAGCCCGTACGCGCTGGCCAGCACCAGTTCACCGTCGACCGCGCTGTGGCTGGTGGCCAGCAGCTGCGCGAAGCGCTCGGACTCCGCCAGCGGCCCGGCCTCCACGACCCGGCCGTCGGCCAGCACCACGACCTCGTCGCAGTCGCGCACCGACGACAGCCGGTGCGCGATGACCACGCCGATCCGGCCGGTCAGCAGCCGCTGCGCCGCGTGCTGCACCCGCGACTCGGTGACCGGGTCCATCCGGGCGGTCGCCTCGTCGAGGATCACCACCTGCGGGTCCCGGACCAGGATGCGGGCGAACGCGACCAGCTGCTCCTGGCCCGCCGACAGTTTCTGGCCGCCCTCGCCGAGCTTCGTGTCCAGGCCGTCGGGCAGCGTGTCGACCCAGGAGGCCAGCCCCAGCTCGTCCATGGCCGGCCCGGCCCCGCCGAGCAGGTCCGGATCGAACAGCGCGATGTTCTCGGCCAGGGTCCCGGCCAGGATCTCGGTGCGCTGCGGCACGATCGCCACCCAGCGGCGCAGCTGCTCCACGTCCAGGTCGTTGAGGTCCGTCCCGCCCAGGAACACGGTGCCCCGGGGCACGTCCACGGCCCTGGTCAGCACCTTGGCCAGCGTCGACTTGCCCGAACCGGTCCGGCCCACCAGGGCGTACGAGCGTCCCGGCGCGAACGTCAGGTCCAGCTCGCGCAGCGCCGGGCGGCGGCGGTCGGCGGAGTAGTGGAAGGTCAGCCCGCGTACCTCGAAGTTGCCCGTGGCGGGCGCGCCGCCGCCGGTCGGCTCCTGCGGGGTGTCGCGCAGCAACTGCACCCGCGCCCACGCGCCCAGCGCGTGCTGCAACTCCGGCAACATGCGGCTGACCTGCTCGACGGTGCCGCCGAAGGCCAGCGCCAGCAGCCACGCGCCGGTGAGCCGGGCCGCGTCGAGCTGCCCCGCCGACAGCGCCCAGACCCCGCCGAGCACCAGCACGGCGATCCCGATCCTGGTCACGCCGGACGCGATGGTGCTGACCCGCGACGACAGCTTCCAGACGCGGCGGCCCCGGGTGAGCACCTCGGCCGCGCGCCGGGCGTAGAGATGCAGCACGTACGGGCGGCCCAGGCTGGTGCGTACGTCGTCCTGCCCGTGTACCGACTCCTCCTGCACGGCGGCCAGGTCCGACCAGGCCTCCTCCTCGTGCATCCGGGCCGGGCCGATGGCGGCGGTCGGGCGGCGCAGCCCGAAGCCGAGCACCACCGACAGCACCAGCATGGCCAGGCCCGCCGGCCACCACACCACGAACGCCGTGACCACGGACAGCACCGCCACCGCGCCCGACTGGGCCAGCCGCACGCCGCTGCCGCGCAGCTGCGAACCCACCTGGTACACGTCGCCGTCGATGCGGTCGAGCAGCTCGCCGACCGGGGTGCCCTCCAGCGCGGGCAGGCTCTGCCCGAAGGCGACCTTGCACAGCCGCCGACGCACGTCGGCCGCCCAGTCGGCGGTCAGCCGCGCCATGATCAGGCTGAGCGTCAGGTCGCTGAGCACGACCACGGCCAGCGCGGTCGCGAGCGCGGTGAAGGCGAGCGTCGACCGGTCCACCAGTACGGTGCCGGCCAGGGCCGCGGACAGCGCGGCGGCGGCCGCACCGGCGACGATGAGGACCAGCACCGCCAGGGTTCGGCGGGGCGACGTGGCCCACAGGTCACGGAACAGACGCATCGCGGGGCCCCTTGCAGCTGGTTTGAACTGGTCCCCAGCATGCAAGGCCGCCCCGTCCGAGCTCAACGCAATTACGGCGGCGGGTGGGTGGTGATCACCACAGTCGGGCTACTCCGCGACGCGCAGCGCCACCAGCATGCTCAGGAACGCGCCCGGGTGCACGATCGGGATACGGTGCCGCCGGGCCTGGCGGGCCTTGCCGGACATGGTGTCGGGGTCCGCTGCGACCAGCAGCCGGGTGGTCCGGGTGACGGCACGCCCGACGGTCAGCCCCGCCATCCGGGCCCGTTCCTCCCACAGCTCCCGCGACTCGGCGGTCTGCCCGGTGAACACGACCGTGTCGCCGGCCAGCAGCCGGAACGCGGGCGCTGGCAGCGGCCGGGTGGTGCGCAGGTGCCGGTCGTCCGGGTCGGGGGCCAGCGCCCCGTCGACGTCGGCGCGGCCCAGCCCGAGCAGTGCGGCGACGGTGTGCAGGTCGGCCCGCTCGGTCTCGGTCACCTGTCCGTCGTCGGCGGCCTCGACGGCCAGCGCCCGCAGGTAGAGCCGGTGCAGGTCCAGCACGTCGTCGCGGCTGAGGCCCAGCGCGTACGCGGCGTCGACCAGCGCGTCCGCCTCCATCGCCGACACGTGCCGGTCGAGCAGCGCGTGGTCGAGCAGCGACAGGTAGCTGTCGGCCTGCGGCGGTGTCGCCACGCGGGGCAGCCGGTCGACGAGCCGGGTGAGGAAGTGCTCCTCGGCCTCGTGCGGGTGGCGGCGCACCACCGGCAGCACCTCGTCGTCGGGCAGCGGCGGCCAGGTCAGCGTGGCCGCGTCGAGCACCAGTTGCTGCCACGGCGGCGGCGAGCCGACCCGCTGCAGGTAACGCGTCAGCAGCCCGGCGGCCGCGCGGGCGTCGTCGAGCGCGCTGTGCGCCCGCTGCTGCGGAATGCCCGCCGCCAGGCAGCAGTCCCGCAGGCTGCGCCCGGCCGAGGGCAGCAGCTGCGCGGCCAGGTTCATGGTGCACAGCCCGTACTCCCGCCCGACCGGGGCGGTCAGCCCGAGCCGGGAGTATTCGGCGACCAGGAACGCGGCGTCGAACGCGAGATTGTGCGCCACGATCACGCGTTCGCGCAGCATGGCCCCGACCTGCCCGGCGAGGTCGGCGAAGACCGGCGCGCGGCGGGCCTCGGCGGCGGTGATGCCGTGCACGTGCTGCGGGCCGAGGTCGCGCTCGGGATTGACCAGGCTGGACCAGTCGCCGGTGATCCGGCCGGCCGCGTCGACGTGCACGATCGCGATCTCGCAGATCCGGTCGTGCCAGGTCGTGCGCAGGCCGGTGGTCTCCACATCGATCACCGCGTACATGCCGCCACCTCCGCCTTCACCGGACCGTCCCATCAGGACCGCTCTGGATCTCAGCCTATGCCCTGCGGCACGTCATCCGGCTCCGCCGAAAGCACCGACACACCCCGAACGTGTCGCGACCCGTCCGACGACCGCCCGATCCTGGCCCGGCTCACCGCCTGTATCCATGCCGGACGATCCGCGCGAGTGGGCCGCGGCCGCGGTGCCGGATAGGCTGGACTGCATGATCACTCGTGAGGACGACGTCCGGATCCGCCCCGCGACCGCCGCCGACGCGCCCACCGTCGGTCTGATCTGGCGGGACGGCTGGCGCGACGGCCACCTGGGCCACGTGCCGGAGGAACTGGTCGCGATCCGTACGCCGGAGTCGTTCGACCTGCGCGCCGCGCAGCGCGTCGCCGACACGACCGTGGCCGAGGTCGGCAACGAGGTCGCGGGTTTCGTGATGGTCGTCGCCGACGAGGTCGAGCAGGTGTACGTCGCCGCGGACCGTCGCGGCACCGGGGTCGCCGGAACGCTGCTGGCCGAGGGCCTTCGCCAGGTCGGCGCCAACGGACACGACCGGGCCTGGCTCGCGGTCGTCAGCGGCAACACCCGCGCCCGCCGCTTCTACGAGCGCGAGGGCTGGACCGACGAGGGCGCGTTCGACTACCCGGCCCGCAGTTCCGGCGGCCCGATCCCCGTTCCCTGCCACCGCTACACCCGCGCGGCCTGACCTGGGACCCCGTCGTCAGGGGCGCTGCCACAGGTCGTTGGCCGGGTTCGTGTGGCGCTGCGCCAGGGCGGCCTCGGCCTCGGGGCCGCCGATCTCGGCCAGCCGCCGCGACGCGGCCTCGTGCGCCCAGTGCAGGGTCGGGTCGGGGCGGCTGACGATGTCGCGCAGCGCCTCGATCTCGGCCGCGTCGGACATGCCGCACAGGCCCTCGATGGCGGCGGTGGCCACCGTCGGCAGGGGCGAGCGCACCTTCTCCAGCAGCGCGGGCCGCTCCGCCTCGTCCAGGGCTCCGGCGCGGGCGGTGACCGCGACCATCTCCTCCCACGGGTCGGGCGAGTCCCACCACCGGTCGACGAGGTCGGCGACCGGCCCGCTGGCCGCGTTCTCGCGGGCCGTCGCGATCTCGTAGATCGCGGCCCGTACCGCGCCGACGCAGCAGAACCGGGGCTCGCGGTGCAGGTCGTCGTGCGCCTCCAGCAGCGCCGGCAGCGCTCGCGGGTGGCGGGTCGCCTGCAGGCGGCGGGCGAACGGGCCCCAGTGCTCGCCCTCGGCCGGGCGCTCGTCGTACGCCGCGTCGGGTTCGGGCTGGTCGGGCCGCGGCACGGGCGTGCCGCCGCCGTCGACGGTCGGCTCCTGATGCATACGGCCTGCGTTTCGTCGGCTCCTGGCGATTCCCACCCGGTCATTGTGCCGGACGGGCAGATCGCGATCCGCGCGCCGTCCGTCAGCGGGGTCGCGGGACGCGACCATCCGCGGTGCCGTCGATTTAAGCGATCATTAAGCCTGCTCGCCTTGACGTGCTCCATCGACGAACTTAGGGTGATCGATAGTAAGTTAATTTTCCTAACAGATGTGCGGCCCTGCCCCGGGCCGCACATCTGCCACGCCACCGAACCCGTCCGAAGTCGACGCCCCGTGGAGGCGCGCATGTCACGAAACCTGAGAAACGTCCTGGTCGCCGGTACGGTGTCCGTGCTGGCCGCCGTTTCGCTGGCCGTCGCGGTGGGTTCCGCCAGCGCCGCGACCACCCCGACCGCCACCTTCACCAAGGTGTCCGAGTGGGGCTCCGGATTCGAGGGCCGCTACACGATCACCAACGGCGGCAGCAGCACGATGAACTCCTGGCAGGTGTCGTTCACCCTGCCTTCCGGCACCGGCATCAGCTCGCACTGGGACGCCACGCGCTCGGGCAGCGGCCAGCAGGTCGTCTTCGCCAACCTGTCCTGGAACGGCACCGTCGCCCCGGGCGCTTCGGTCGTGTTCGGATTCATCGGCACGGGCACCGGCAGCCCCACCGGCTGCCTGCTCAACGGCCAGCCGTGCGCCGGCGGCACCCAGCCCAGCCCGTCGGCGTCCACGCCCCGCCCACCGTCGCCCTCGGCCTCCCCGTCACGCCCGCCGTCGCCGTCCGCGTCGCCCTCGAAGCCGCCGTCGCCGAGCCCGTCGGCCAGTTCCGGCCCCACCGGCACCCCCGTGGCCGCCAACGGCCAGCTGCGGGTCTGCGGGCGGCAGCTGTGCAACAAGAACGGCAAGGCGATCCAGTTGCGCGGCATGAGCACGCACGGCATCCAGTGGTACGCCGACTGCGCGACCGCAGGCTCGCTGGACGTGCTGGCCAACGAGTGGAAAGCCGACGTGCTGCGCATCTCGATGTACATCCAGGAGGGCGGGTACGAGACCGACCCGCGCCGCTTCACCGACCTGGTGCACAACTACATCGAGCTGGCCACCGCCCGCGGCATGTACGCCATCGTCGACTGGCACATGCTCGACCCCGGCGACCCGAACGTCAACCTGGCCCGCGCGAAGACCTTCTTCGCCGAGATCGCCGAGCGGCACGCCGGCAAGGTCAACGTGCTGTACGAGATCGCCAACGAGCCCAACGAGGTCAGCTGGTCGTCCATCAAGAGCTACGCCGACCAGGTCATCCCGGTGATCCGCCAGCGCGACCCGGAGGCTGTCGTCCTCGTCGGCACCCCCGACTGGTCCTCGCTGTCGGTGTCCGGCAACGGCAACGGCGTAGCCACCATCACCGCCAACCCCGTCACCGCAGGCAACCTGATGTACGTCTTCCACTTCTACGCCGCCTCGCACGGCAACGCCTACTACAACACCTTCGCCCAGGCCGTCGACACCCTGCCGATGTTCGTCACCGAGTTCGGCACCCAGCAGGCCACTGGCGACGGCCCGAACGACTTCACCAACGCCCAGCGCTACCTGGACCTCATGGCGGCCAAAAAGGTCAGCTGGACCAACTGGAACTACTCCGACGACTTCCGCTCCGGAGCCGTCTTCACCACCGGCACCTGCGCCACCGGCCAGTACGGCGGCACCGGCCGCCTCAAGCCCGCCGGGGCCTGGGTCCGCGACCGCATCCGCACCCCCGACGACTTCTGATCCGCCGCCGTCCGCTCAGCGGGTGGGGCCGAGGTCCGGGGCGAGGGCGGCTGACGAGCTGCCCTCGCCCCGGGCTGTTTGCTGGAACGGCAACGGGGTTTGCCCCGATGCCGGTGGTGGCAGCAGGGTGGGTGGCGGAGGTGGTCACCATGACCGACGCGCACACGCAGCAGGCAACCGAGATCATGTTCACGGCGGAGTTCTGGGACGAGCGGTACGGCTCGAAGGAGCGGATCTGGAGCGGCAATCCGAATCCGCACCTGGTGGCCACCGTCGCCGGGTTCACGCCGGGGGAGGCGCTCGACGTCGGCTGTGGTGAGGGCGCGGACGCGATCTGGCTGGCCGCGCAGGGCTGGCGGGTCACGGGGGTCGACGTGTCGGGCGTGGCACTGGGCCGGGCGGCCGCCGTCGCCGCCGAGCGGGGCGAACTCGCCGAGCGCATCACCTGGCAGCAGGTCGACGTCCTGTCCTGGGATCCCGCCCCGGCCCGGTACGACCTGGTCTCGGCCCAGTTCATGCACCTGCCCCGTCCCGCGCTGGAGGCGCTGCACCGCCGCCTGGCCGCAGTGGTCCGCCCCGGCGGAACGCTGCTCATCGTCGGCCACCACCCGTCCGACCTGGAGACCACGATCGGCCGCCCCCGCCTGCCGGAGCTGATGTTCACCGCCGAGCAGGTCGCGGCCACGCTGGACGAGCGCGACTGGCAGATCAGCGCGACGACCCCGGGCCGCGACATCACCGACCCCGACGGCAACCCCGTGACCATCCACGACGCCGTGCTCACGGCGACCCGCCGCTGACGGCGAAGGAAGGGCACCTTCCCAACGCTGTGCGTCGTGGAAGGTGCCCTTCCTTCGGTCTGGCGGTGAGAGCCGCTGGTCAGACGCCTGCGGCGACCGGTTCGAGGACCGGCTCCTCAGCCTTGTGCAGCCGCTCGCCCTCGACGTCCACGTTGGGCAGGACGCGGTCCAGCCAGCGCGGCAGCCACCAGGCGGCCCGGCCGAGCAGCGACATCAGCGCGGGCACGATGGTCATGCGTACCACGAACGCGTCGATCAGCACACCGAACGCCAGCGCGAAACCGATCGACTGGATCAGCGTCTCACCGGAGAACACGAACCCGCCGAACACGCTGATCATGATGATGGCGGCGGCGGTGACCACCCGCGCCCCGTGCCGGAAGCCGGTCACGACGGCGTCGCGCGCCGAAGCGCCGTGCACGAAGTCCTCGCGCATCCGGGTCACCAGGAACACCTGGTAGTCCATGGCCAGGCCGAACAGGATGCCGATCAGCAGCACCGGCAGCATGCTCATGATCGGGCCGGTCTCCTGTACGCCGAACACGTCGCCCAGCCAGCCCCACTGGAACACGGCCACCACCGCGCCGAACGTCGCCGCGACGCTGAGCAGGAAGCCGAGCGTCGCCTTCAGCGGCACCAGCACCGACCGGAACACGAGCAGCAGCAGCAGGAACGCCAGCCCGACCACGACCGCCAGGTACGGCAGCAGCGCCTCGTCGAGCCGGGTGGACACGTCGATGGCCAGCGCGGTGACACCGGTGACCGCGATGGTCGCGCCGGTCCCCTCGGTGATCGCGGCCCGCTCGGCGCGGAGCTCGTGCACCAGGTCGGCGGTCGCCACGTCGTTCGGGCCGGTCTTCGGGATGACGGCGAGCAGGGCGGTGCGCCCGTCGGCGCTCACGCCGTTGGGTGCGGCGTACAGCACGTTGTCGACCGTCATCAGCCGCCCGGCGAGCTGGCCGGGCACGGCCTGCGGGTCGGCCCCGGCGGGCAGTTCGGCCACGACGACCAGCTCGCCGTTGAAGCCCGGCCCGAAGCCGTTGGTGACCAGGTCGTACGCCTTGTGCTGGGTGGTGTCGGCGCCCTGCATGCCGTCGTCGGGCAGGCCGAGGCGCAGGTCCGCGGCCGGGATCGCGAGCACGCCGAGCGCGGCGATGCTGAGCACCAGCACGGGGATCCGGAACCGGACCACGAACCTGGCCCAGCGCTCGCCCATCGGCACCGGGCCGCCGTCGGCCTCCGGGTCGGGCGTCGAGCGGCCGAACAGGCGGCCCTTGACCAGGCGGTCGCCGGTGAAGCCTAGCAGTGCGGGCAGCAGCGTGACCGCGACCAGCACCGCCACCGCGACGGTCGCCGCGGCGGACAGGCCGAGTCCGGCCAGCAGCGGGATGCCGACGATGGTCAGCGCGGCCAGCGCGATGATGACGGTGAGCCCGGCGAACACCACGGCCGAGCCCGCCGTGCCGACCGCGCGCCCGGCGGCTTCGGCGCCGTCCTTGCGTACCAGCAGCTCGTGCCGGAACCGGGAGACGATGAACAGCGCGTAGTCGATGCCGACGGCCAGGCCCAGCATCAGCGCCAGGATGAGGCTGTTGGAGTTGATGTCGACGAACCGGGACGCGATGGCGACGCCGGACAGGCCGATGCCGATCCCGGCGACGGCGGTGAGCAGCGGCAGGCCGGCGGAGACCAGCGAGCCCAGCGTGATGATGAGGACCAGGGCGGCGATGGCGATGCCGATGACCTCGACGACGCCGGTCTTCGGGTTGGCCCGCAGCGCGTCGCCGCCGACCTCCACGGTCAGGCCCGCGTCGCGGCCGAGGGCAGCGGCGTCCAGCAGCGCGTCCCGGTCGCCGTCGGTCAGCTCCATACCCTGCACGGCGTATGTCACGTGGGCGAAGGCGTAACGGCCGTCGGGGGAGATGGACCTCGCGGTGTACGGGTCGAGCACCCGTGCGACCTGCGGCGCTCCGTTCAGCGCGCCCACCACGCGGCCGATGGCGGCCTGCATGTCCGGGTCGGCGACGGTCTTGCCCTCGGGCGTGGCGAACACGACGCGGGCGCGCGCCCCGCCCGCGTGCGCCTCGGGGAAGCGCTCGCCGAGCTGGTCGATGGCCCGCTGGGCCTCGGTGCCCGGAATGCTGAAGTCGTTGGACATCTTGCCCGAAAGCGTCGCCGCGCCGGCCCCGGCGAGCGCGATCAGCACCACCCAGAGGCCGAGGACGATCCAGCGTCGGCGGTAGGAGAACCGTCCGATCCGGTAGAGGAATGTCGCCACGGTAGGTACTCCAAACGAGGGATGGGTGGCCGTCATCGCGGCGAAACACGCTGTTCATGTGCGTGTTCAGGGGTCGCCGCACCACGGCCGACCCTAGCCGTTCGGCAAGGAGTGAGCAAGCCGATCGGCAAGGAGTGAACCTGTCGATCGGCAAGTTTTCAGCTAGTCATTCGGCAAGCTTGCAGCTTGCCGGTCGGCTAGGCGAATGGCTGCTGATCAGCTAGATTTGCTCAGGACGGGCGACTTCCCCCGCCGTCGATGATCTGGTAAGGAGGGTGCCGTGAGAGCTGCGACACACGCCGACTCGCGCGGCCCGGAGCGCACCCGGCAGCGCCTGCTCGACGAGGCCTGCCGGCTGTTCGCCATGCACAGCTTCGCCGGCACCTCGCTGCAGATGATCGCCGACACCCTCGGCGTCACCAAGGCGGCCGTCTACCACCACTTCCGGACCCGCGACGACATCCTGACCGCCGTGATCCAGCCCGCGATCTCCGAGATGTACGCCATCATCGAGGCCGCCGAGGCCCAGCGCACCCCGTCCGCCCGCGCCGACGCGATGCTGTCGGGCCTGGTCGACCTGACCGTCAAGCACCGCGGCCTGATCGCCATGATCGGCACGGACCCCGGCGTGACCAGCGCGCTGCAGAGCCATCCCGACGTGGTCGAACTGTTCCGCCGCCCCGGCGAGCTGATGGCCCTCGACGGCTCCGCCGAAGCCGAGATCAACGCGACGCTCGCCCTGGCCGGGATCGCCACCACAGCCTCCTCTCCGGTGATGCAACACCACGACGCCGACGTGCTACGCCGCCACCTGCTCGCCGCCGGCCGCCGCATCCTCGGCCTCCGCGCCCGCAAAACCTGACCCACGAACCATCCAGCCGACCTGCGCCGCCCGCCCGCGCCTCCCGGCCTGCGCCGCCCGCCCGCGCCTCCCGGCCTGCGCCGCCCGCCCGCGCCTCCCGGCCTGCGCCGCCCGCCCGCGCCTCCCGGCCTGCGCCGCCCGCCCGGCGCCTTCGGCCCGCGCATGCTCCGAAACGGACAAAGTGCCCCTACCGCCCCTCCTTCTCGTCCCGAGAAGCGCGTCCACCGGCCTTGATCGCTGTTTCGGGTCAGAACGTGAGGTGAGAACGCACTTTTTGACCCGAAACAGCGATCAAGGCCAGTGCGGCTGGCGCTGGCCACCGCGATATGCCCGGAATGCAAGGTATGCGGGCACGCAGCTGGGCGCGCGGCATGCTCGGGCGGCACCGCACGGCTCTGATGACACGGCACTCCGTGGTAGCGCACCAGACAATCAATGGCAAAAGGTGCAAGTGCGGGCACCCGACCGCCATTGTCGATCACGACATCACCGGCCAGCCTCGGTGACAGCCGTCCCGGACCTGCGCAAGCGTCTACGAAGACGGATCTTCGATCGCGACTGGCCGATGTCGGCGGCGTGGCGAGAGGACCAGCCCGAACGCTGACCCGCCGGTGTCGGCGAGCGCCTGCGCGGGCCGTTCACCAGGGCGCACCCTGGAGACGTCGGTCGGGCGCACAGGCCGGCCGTTCACCGTCAGACAAGGACGTATCCGATGAGCACGCAGAAGGTCGCCGTCGTCACCGGCGCGTCGCAGGGCATCGGGGCGGCGCTCGTGGTCGCGTACCGGAAGCTGGGTTATGCGGTCGTCGCGAACTCGCGGACGATCCCGCCGAGCAGTGATCCGATGGTGCTGTCCGTGGCGGGCGACATCGCCGACCGGGCTGTCGCGGTCCGGGTCGTCGGCGAGGGCCTGGCCGCGTTCGGGCGCATCGACACGCTGGTCAACAATGCGGGGCTGTTCATCGCCAAGCCGTTCACCGAGTACACCGCCGCCGACTATGACCTGGTCGCCGGTGTGAACATGCGCGGGCTGTTCGCGATCACGCAGCAGGCCGTGTCGGCGATGCTCGACCAGGGCGGCGGCCACGTCGTGAGCATCACCACCAGCCTCGTCGAGCACGCGAGTTCGGAGGTCCCCGCTGCCATCGCCGCGCTCACCAAGGGCGGGCTCAACGCGGTCACCCGCTCCCTGGCCATCGAGTACGCCAGCCGCGGCATCCGGGTCAACGCGGTGTCGCTGGGCGTCATCCGTACCCCGATGCACGCCGACGACGACCACGACTTCCTGGCCGCGCTGCATCCCGTCGGCCGGATGGGTGAGGTGTCCGACGTCGTCGACGCGGTCATGTACCTCGAAGGCGCGGGATTCGTCACCGGTGAGATCCTGCACGTCGACGGCGGACAGAGCGCCGGACACTGAACAGGACGGGACTGGAGCACTGTTGAGCACGTTCCTCCGTACGCTGGGCCTCGACCTGCCCGTGCTCGCCGCGCCGATGGCAGGCGGCGCGGGCACGCCCGCCCTGGCCGTCGCCGCGGCCCGCGCCGGTGGGCTCGGGTTCGTCGCCGCCGGTTACAAGACGCCCCAGGCTCTCGCCGACGAGATCACCACGGTGACCGCTGCCGGGGTGCCGTTCGGCGTGAACCTGTTCGTGCCCAGCCTGGTGCCGGTCGATCCGGTCGCCTTCCGCCGCTACGCCGAGCGGCTCGCGGCCGACGCGCGACGGCACGGCATCACCCTGGATCCGGAACCCGTCGAGGACGACGACCACTGGCACGACAAACTCGACCTGCTCCGGCAGCGGAGGGTGCCCCTGGTCAGCCTTGCCTTCGGCATCCCGGCACCCGCCGACCTGGTCGCGCTGCGTGCCACCGGGGCGCTGCTGCTGCAGGCCGTCACCAACGTGGAAGAGGCGAAGGCGGCCGCCGAGGCGGGCGTCGATGCGCTAGCGGTGCAGGGCGCGGCCGCGGGCGGCCACTACGGCACCTTCACCCCGACGCGCCCGGCCGCGGCGGTGCCGCTCACCGACCTGCTCGCCGCGATCAGGAACGCGGTGGGCCTGCCACTGGTCGCCGCCGGCGGGATCACGACACCCGAGGACGTCGCCGCGGCCGTACGGGCGGGCGCGGACGCGGTCTCGGTCGGCACGGTGCTGCTGCGCAGCGACGAGGCGGGCACCTCGGCGGTGCACCGCGCGGCGCTGACCGACCCGGCGCGCACCGGCACCGTCATCACGCACGCGTTCACCGGCCGCCCCGCGCGGGCGCTGCGCAACGGCTTCATCGACGAGCACGGCGAGCACGCCCCGTACGGCTACCCGGCCGTGCATCACCTCACCACCGGGCTGCGCCGCGCGGCCGCCGCGGCGGGCGACGCCGAACGCGTACACCTGTGGGCGGGGACCGGTTACCGCCAGGCCGCCACCGGTCCGGCCGCCGCGATCGTCACCGGCCTGGCCGCCCGGCTCTGACCACCCCATCCGAACGCGAGGAGAACCCCATGACCAGCACCGACGCCGAGATCATCGGCGGCGTGCTCGACCGCTGGAAGTCTGCCGTGGACGCCCACGAGCCCCAGCGGGTCGCCGAGCACTTCACCCACGACGTGATCTTCCAGGGCCTGCATCCGTACAGCGTCGGGCCGGGGTCGGTGGCCGCGTACTACGACAGCCAGCCGATCGGCATGAAAGCCGAGTACCGCCTGCTGGAGACCCGGCGGCTCGCCGACGATCTGGTCCTGGGCTACGCGAACGTGGACTTCTCGTTCACCGACCGCCCGACCAGGAACGTGTTCCTGTGCGTCATCGCACGCCGGGTCGGCGAAGTTGACTGGCTCATCGCCCACTACCAGGTCTCGCAGCTGTGACCGGAGCGCCTCAGGAGATCGGCGCGAGCCTGCTCAGCAGCGTGCGGGCCGCCTCGGCGACCAGGGATCGGTCGTAGCTGATGATGACGTCGAACTCGCGGTCGGCCTCGCGGCACCGGGCCGACGTCGGTAGCTGCCGGGCGAACAGGCCGCCCGAGAAGTAGCTGCCCAGCACGATCACGGACCACTCGGCGGTCAGCGGGTCGTCGGCGCTCAGCGACCCGCCCCGGATGCCCGGAGCGGGCTGCGCGGAGATGCCGCGGCCGAACGCGGCCGTCAGCGCGCCCTTGTCGGCGATGGCCTGGTAGCGGTGGCGGGTGTGCTCGGTGAAGTACGACGCGTCCTGGAACGCGCCCAGCAGCACCGTCGCCTCGGGGGCGTGCTCGCTCATGCTCTCCAGGTGGTTGCTGAGCGGGATCAGTTGCCGCTTGGTGGCGCGGGTGGCCCGGCGCTGCCGCCGCGCGACCTCGAACGGCGTACGCGCCCCCGAGTCCGGGGCGGTGCTGTAGGGCAGGTCGGTGTCGGGCCGCTCGAACTGGCCGGGCAGCGGGCCGGGCCGCCCCAGCAGCCAGCCCTGCCCGAGGGTCGCGCCCATCGAGATGGCCGCCGCGAGGTGCCGCTCGGTCTCGATACCCTCGGCCAGGATGATCGCCCCGGTGCGCTCGGACTCGGCCAGCACCGCGTTGACGACCTGCGCGGTCTCGTGCGTCGGGCGGCCCTGCACGATGTGCCGGTCCAGTTTGATGATCTCGGGGCTGAGCAGCGCCAGCAGGGACAGGCTGGCCGGATTCACGCCGACGTCGTCGAGCGCGATGCGGTTCGAGCGCCCGCGCACCCGCGCCACCGAGGTGAGCAGCGCGGCGGGGTCGTCGCTGAGCGAGCGCTCGGTGATCTCCATGACGACCTGCAGCTCGCGGTTGGCCGTCTCGATCGTCTCGGCCAGCCCCGGCGGGCAGTCGGTGCCCATAGTGGCGGGTTCGACGTTGACGAACAGCGGGATGTCCCACGGCAGGCCCGCAGCGAGCGCGGCCCGGCACGCCGCCGCGCGGGCGACCCAGTCCAGCTCGGTCAGCCGCCCGGCCCGCTGTGCCTGGGCGAACAGCTCCGCCGGGTTGCGCAGTTCGGAGCCCGCCGGGCCGCGCGCCAGCGCCTCGTAGCCGGCGACGCGGCCGCTGCGCAGCGAGATGACCGGTTGGAACACCGGGTAGACGGCACGCCTGGTCACCGTCCGGTCGAGCTCGGTGGACCCGTCCTGCGGATCGTTCACTACGTCTCCAGCCCGCCAGCTAGTTCGCGCGTTTTATACCGGTTGTAAGGCTAACGGTCCGACGGCACTCCGGTTCCGGACTTCTGTGGACTTGCCAAATTAACAGCAAATTACCGTAAATGGCTATATCGAGGCGCGGTGGCGGCCAAGCTCGGCGCATGACCGCTTGCCACATAGGCGGGCCTGCTGGCGGCTCCTCGGTGAAGATCGCGGTTTCGTGTCGATGTACACGGTTCCACCGCAGGTTGTGGCACGAATCAGCCATCATGGCCGGGAGCCTGGCTGTGGTGAACGCGCGCCGGACTGCGGAGTCGCGGCTCAGGGGCGGATGAGGACCTTGAGGGCGGTGCGGTCGGCCATGGACTGGTAGCCGGACGGCACCTCGTCGAAGCCGATCGTGGAGTCGAACACCCGGCCGGGCTCGATGTCACCGGCGAGCACGTCGGGCATCAGTTCCTCGATGTAGGCGCGGGCCGGGGCGATGCCGCCGGTCAGGGTGATGTTGCGGCGGAACGCGTCGGACCCGGCCGGCACCTCCGGATACTGCGGCGCGCCGACCCGGCTGACCCTGCCGCCCGCACGCGCCACAGCGAACGCCGTCTCGATCGCGGGCCGCAGGCCGACGCACTCCAGCACGGCGTGGGTGCCGTCACCGCCGGTCAGTTCCAGGACCTTGGCCACGCCCTCGTCGCCGCGCTCGGCGACCACGTCGGTCGCCCCGAAGTCGCGCCCGAGGTCGGTGCGGGCCGGGTGGCGGCCCATCAGGATGATCTGTTCCGCGCCGAGCCGCTGCGCGGCCAGCACCGCGCACAGCCCGACCGCGCCGTCACCGATCACGGTCACCGTCTTGCCGGGACCGACCCCGGCGGTCACCGCGCAGTGGTGGCCGGTCGGGAACACGTCGGACAGCGACAGCAGCGACGGCAACAGCGCCGAGTCCTCGCCGACGGGCAGTTTGACCAGGGTGCCCTGGGCCTGCGGCACGCGGACGGCCTCGCCCTGGCCGCCGTCGACGCCGTCCGCGCCCCAGAAGCCGCCGTGGCGGCAGGAGGTCTGCAGGCCCTCGCGGCAGAAGTCGCAGGTGTTGTCGGCCCAGACGAACGGCGCGACGACCACGTCGCCCTTCTTCAGCCCGGACACGTCCGAGCCGGTGTCCTCGACGACGCCGAGGAACTCGTGGCCGATGCGGTCGCCCTGCGCGCTGGCGGGCCGGGACGCGTACGGCCACAGGTCGCTGCCGCAGATACAGGACCGCAGCACGCGTACGAGTGCGTCGGTGGGCTCGTGCAGCACCGGGTCGGGCACGTCCTCGACCCGTATGTCACCGGCGCCGTAGATCAACGTGGCTCGCATGGGACTCCCCGTTCCGTGATCTCGTCCAACGATCAGTATCGGGGTCCGGCGGGCGCGGCATCCGGTCATTGCGGGCAATCGGCGGCGGTCCGGGCAGGGGAGGGTGCCCGGACCGCCTGGCCGGTGTCAGTCCTCCTGGAAGTACGAGATGAGGCGCAGCATCTCCAGGTAGAGCCAGACGAGTTCGACGAGGATGCCGAACGCGGCGAGCCAGCCGTACTTGCGCGGCAGCCCGGCGGCGACGCCGTCCTCGATCTGCTGGAAGCTGACCACGAACATCAGCGCCGCGACCACGATGCAGACCAGCGAGAAGATGATCGCGAAGGTGCCGCCGTCGCGCAGCGGCCCGGCCGACCCGGTGAACAGGCTGATCCCGAAGTTGACCAGCATGACCACCGCGAGCCCCGCCGCGGCGCCGATGACGACCTTCATGAACTTCGGCGTGGCCCGGATGATCCGGGCCTTGTACAGCGCGGCCATGATGAAGAAGACGCCCAGGGTCGCGATGACCGCCTGCAGGACGATGCCCTGCCAGCGTGTCTCGAAGGCCTTGGACACCGCGCCGAGGAACGCGCCCTCGACGATGGCGTAGGTGAACAGGATGGCCGGGTTGGTGATCTGGGCGAACGAGATGACCAGGCCCAGCACCAGGCCGATGAGCATCGCGCCGATCCAGACCAGGCCCAGCGCGGGCGGCGGCACCAGGATCCAGGTCACGGCGGCCACGGCCACCGCCACCCCGAGCAGCGACACGGTCTTGACCACGACGTCGTCGACCGTCATGACGTCACGCGACGCCTGGACCGTCTCGGGGTAGCCGTGGCCGGGCGGCTGCTGGTAGGTCTGGCCGCCGTAGCTGTACGGCTGGCCGCCGGGAACGGTGTAGGTCGGCTGCTGCTGCGCGGCGGCGGTGATCCGCCCGAGCACCGGGTTGGAGGACTTCACGCAGGGACTCCTTAATCACGGGCGGTAGGTGCAAGGGGTGGGTGGTGCGGGCCTCCGGCTAGGACAGGCCCGCACCACCCGGCTCGGGCGGTCAGAAATCGCCGAAGTCGCCTCCGAGATCTCCACCGCCGAAGTCGTCGAAACCGGCGTCGACCGCGCCGGTGTCCGGCAGACCCGCCGCGGAGGCGGCGTCGCCCAGGTCGGGCATCATCGCGTCGCCGATCATGTCGCCGATCACCATGCCGCCGAGGAAGCCGAGCGCCGCGCCGCCGACCCCGGCCGCCATCGCCCCGGCCATGCTGGGCTTGCCCCGGTAGCCGCCGTACTTGTAGCCGCCGTGGTGCCCGCCGTGGCCGCCGTAGGCGTAACCGGGACGGCCGTGTGCCTGCTGCCCGTAGGCGGGCTGGCCGTAGCCGCCGGGCGCGTGGCCGTAGCCGGGCTGGCCGGGGGCGGGTGACTGGAGGAAGGCCCCGGGCGCGGCGGCCGCCGGCGCGCCGAGCCTCTCGAGGGCGGTGGTCAGCCAGCGGTCGACCTCGGCGATCCAGCCGCCGTCGGTCGCGGCCAGCCGCTGCAGGTCGTCGGCCGACAGCTGGTGCCGGTCGGGCGCGCCGAACCGGCCCGTGAGCTCGGCCAGCACCACGAGCCCGTCGCCGAGCGGGGCGAGGGTTAATGTGAGCAGCGGGATGTGCGGGCCGTGCCGGTCGCCCTCGGGCAGCGGGGCGTAGCAGGTGATCGCCTGTGCGACGGGCACGGGCAGGTTGCCCGCGCCGCCGGGGCGCAGTTCGGTGCGGACGAAGCGGCAGCCGATCGTGCCGAGCGCGTCCATGATCTGCTGCTGGACCGGTGCCGCGTCGATGCGCGCGGGGTCGAAGTCGCCCTTGGCGCTGCCCGAGGCGACCGCGACCTCGGTGCGCACGCCGACCCCGACGCCCGGCAGGGTCTGGCCGTACAGGGTGGTGAAGGGGGCGTGCACCGGGACCGGCACCGAGAACGGCACGGCCTGGCTGCTGCCCGAGGGCAGGCGCAGGTGCTGGGCGACCTGGTAGCGGGCCAGTTCCAGCTCACCGGCCGGGCCGGTCGCGACCAGCAGCAGCGAGATCGTGGTGATGTCGGTGTCGGACTTGGCGCGCAGGTTCACCTGGCCGCTCAGCTGGCCGCCGGGGACCGCGGGGTGCGGCGACAGCACGGTGTCGACCTCGACGCCGCCCAGTCCGAGTCCGGCGAGCAGCTTCTTGAAGACCATGTGTTTCCCTCTCCTGTGGAACGCCGCCGGGTGTGGACCACGGCGGTGGTGTGCGGAGGCGGCGGCCGGGAATCGGGCGGTGTGCAGGGCCGCGGGGGTGGCCGCCTCATCGGGCGCAGGGGATCAGCCTGGCCGCGCGGGCGCTCCTCGGCTCCGCCGTGGCGCTGTCGCCTGCGGTCGGGACCGGTGCCGTTCGCGGCGGCCGGCGGTATGATCAGCCACGAGGCTGACACTAACACGTGAAACTGTACGGTTGCTGGAACGAGGCTGCTCATGACGCTGATGCGAATAGGTGAGCTCGCGGCTGCCGCGGGCGTGAGCAACCGCACCGTGGACTTCTACACCAGCCTCGGCCTGCTGACCCCGGCGTCGCGCACCACGGGCGGTTTCCGGCTCTACGACCCGGCGGCCGTCGAGCAGATCGCCACCGTGCAGCACCTGGAGTCCAGCGGCATGGCCCTCGACGACATCGCGGCGCAGCTGCGCGGCGCGGGAGCGACCGATCTGACCGGGGTGCTGACCCGCCTGGACCAGGACCTGGCCGCGCTGCGGGCGCTGGCCGAGAACGCCGGGGACACGGCCCAGGGCCTGGCCGCCACGCTCGCCGTGCGCGCCAACCAGCTGCTGACCACAGCCATGGAACTGCTGTCGACGATGCCGCCGCCCTGACCCCGTCTGCCGACCGGACCGGGCCCTACTCGGCAGGGTCGGCCGTGGTCGCCGGGGGATTCGCGGGCCAGCCACACCGCCGCGGCGAGCGCCAGCGCCATCCAGAACAGCGCCTGCGCGACCGCACCGTACGCCTGCACCGGAGCGTCCACGTCGGAGGCGAGCATCACCCGCGCCGGATCCTCGGGGTCCTAACGGATCCGCGGCGTCATGCTGGTCGCGGAGGAGTGGTAGGACGCCAGCTGTGAGGTCATCCGGGTGCCGTCGACCGGGTAGCTGACCGTCGCGTTCATACCGCCACCGTGCGGGCGTTCCTCATCCACCCCCGCGCGTCGACGGTCATGCCCCGCTCGGCCAGGTCGTGGCGCAGCACGGCCCGGCCGAACGCGAAGTATCCCATCAGGGCGAACATCGCCGCGACCGCCAGCGAGAACAGCACGTCGGACTGTTCCCACCGGGGCGCTACGCCCGGTCGTCAGTGCGCCTGCGGGCGCGCAGCACGGTGTCGTGCAGGGTGCGCTCGCCGCCGTCGGGACCGTGGACCGGGCGCTGCCGACTCTCGGCGACGCCGATCTCCCACCGGTCGGGGTCGAGGCCGTCGGCGACGTCCTGGGCGGTGAAGTGCACGTCGCGGACGGCGGCGGGGGACACCCCGGGCCGGGGGTCCGCCGGGTGGTGGCCGACGATCAGCAGCGTGCCGCCGGGTGCCACCGCGGCGGCCAGCCGGGCCGCCAGCGACTCCCGCGACGCCTTCGGGTGTACGTAGAACGCGCACACCAGGTCGAACCGGTCCACCGGCGGCGTCCAGTCGGCGAGGTCGGCCTGCCGCCAGTCGATCCGCGCGGCGACCTCGTCCCCGGCGCCGCGCGCGTGCTCGCGTGCCGAACGCAGCGCGCCGTCGGCGATGTCCACTGCCGTGACCTGCCAACCCTGGGTGGCGAGCCAGATCGCCTCGGCTCCCTCGCCGCAGCCCGCGTCCAGCGCCGCGCCGGGGGCCAGCGCACCGATCTCAGCCAGCAGGTGCGGGTTCGGCGGCTGACGGTGACCCGCGGCGTGTCCGTGCCCGTGGCCGTGATCGTGGCCGTGATCGTGGCCGTGATCGTGGCCGTAAGCGTAGTGGTCTTCCCAGTACGCCTTGCTGAACTCCTCGGTCATGCCGGGTTCCTTCCGTGCTCGCCCAGGCCGCGGTCGTGGCCAGGGTCAACCATGCGAGACGACCGGCCGAAGTCGCAAATCCTGTTGCTGATCTGGCAAGGTGGTGGCATGGACGACGACCTTGATCAAGCGCTCGGCGCGGTGGGACCCCGGTTGCGTGCCCTGCGCCAGCAGCGGGAGACGACCCTGGCCGACCTGTCGACGGCCACCGGTATCTCGGTGAGCACCCTGTCCCGGCTGGAGTCCGGGTCCCGCAAGCCGACCCTGGAGCTGCTGCTCCCGCTGGCCAGGGCGCATGGTGTCACCCTCGACGAGCTGGTGGACGCCCCGCCGACCGGCGATCCGCGCATCCACCTGCGCCCGGTCACTCGGCACGGGATGACCATGCTGCCGCTGACCCGCCGGGCGGGCGGCATCCAGGCGTACAAGCTGATCATCGCGGCGGACAGTCGGCGCAAGGTTCCGGAGCCCAAGACCCACGAGGGTTACGAGTGGCTGTACGTGCTCAACGGCCGGCTGCGGGTGGTGCTCGGTGACCAGGACCTGGTGCTCGTGCCGGGTGAGGCGGCCGAGTTCGACACGCGGGTGCCGCACTGGTTCGGCGCGGCCGGTCCGGAGCCGGTGGAGTTCCTGAGCCTGTTCGGCACCCAGGGGGAGCGGGCGCACCTGCGGGCCCGGCCCAAGCCGAAGGAGAGCTGATCGGCGCGGGTGTCGAGATCGGATCGTGACCTGGCATTGCCCCCGGCGGCTAACCCCTATATTATCTATCGAAGTTATAGGAATATGCCGTCACCGCAAGCTGCGCGCCGCTGCGCGTCACGAGCAGGAATCCATGGGGCCGTGCACATTTCAGCGCGACACGACTATGCGGTGCAGGCCATGCTGGCCATCGCCGCGGCGGGCGGCGGTCCGGTGAAGACGAGCGATCTGGCCGCCCTGCAGGGCATACCCGTCAGCTACCTGCCGTCCATCCTCGCCGACCTGCGCCGTGCCGAACTGCTCAGCAGCCGGCCCGGCACCGACGGCGGCTTCAGCCTGGCCCGCCGGATCGAGCGGATCAGCGTCGGGGACATCATGCGCGCGGTGAGCGGAGCCCTGGCCAGCGTGCGCGGCCGCCCGCCGCACACCATCACGTACACCGGTGCGGCCACCGCGCTGCCCGGACTCTGGCGGTCGGTGCACGCTTCCACCAGCGACCTGCTGGACAGCACCACGCTGCTCGACCTGCTCCGGGACGACGAGGCGGACCGGCGGTCCGATCGCGACGCCACGGCCGACGGCCGCCACTCGTGAGCGCGCAGACCACCGCGCACGGAGGCCTCCGGAGCGGGTGATGGCGCGTCAGGACCGTGCCATACCGCCCGGAGGCCTCCGTGTCGCGGCTCAGACCGCGCCGAGCACCCGCGACTGCCCGACCGAGTTCGCGACCTCGGGCGCGACCCGCACCTGCACCTCGGAACCGACGTGCAGGTCCAGGGACAGGAACTCGTTGCGGGTCAGGGTGACCGTGACGAACTGGTCGCGTACGGCGACCACGACCCTGATCTCGAAGCCGACCCGGGTGATCCGGGTGATCCGGCCGGGCACCGCGCCGCTCTCGCCGCCACCGGTGAGCAGCTGGAGGTCGTGCGGCCGCACCAGGCGGTCGCCCAGCTCGGTGACCGGGCCCAGGAAGCGCATCACGAAGTCGTTCGCGGGGGTGTCGTAGAGCGCGTCGGGCGAGCCGATCTGCTCCACCCGACCCTCGTTGATCACCACGATCTCGTCGGCGACCTCCAGCGCCTCCTCCTGGTCGTGCGTGACGAACACCGTCGTCACGTGCACCTCGTCGTGCAGGCGGCGCAGCCAGTCGCGCAGCTCCTTGCGCACCTTGGCGTCGAGGGCGCCGAACGGTTCGTCGAGCAGCAGCACGGTCGGCTGCACGGCCAGGGCGCGGGCCAGGGCCATGCGCTGGCGCTGCCCGCCGGACAGCTGCGAGGGCAGCCGGTCGGCGAACTGTGCCAGGTGCACCAGCTTGAGCAGCTCGTGGACCCGCTCGCGGATCTCGTCCTTGGGCCGCTTGCGGATCTCCAGTCCGAACGCGACGTTGCGCGCGACCGACAGGTGCTTGAACGCGGCGTAGTGCTGGAACACGAAGCCGACGTTGCGTTTCTGCGGCGACAGCTTCGTCGCGTCGACGCCCTCGATCTCGATGCGGCCGCTGTCGGCCGTCTCCAGCCCGGCGATGATGCGCAGCAGGGTCGACTTGCCGCCGCCGGACGGGCCGAGCAGCGCGGTGAGCTGCCCGGCGGGGATGCTCACGTTCACGTTGTCGAGCGCGACGAAGTCCCCGAAGCGCTTGGAAACGTTGACGATCTCGATACTCAACGGTCTTCCTTCGGCCGAATGACTGAGACGATGATGATGCAGGCCACCGCCACCAGGGCGAGCAGGAACGCGGTGGCGTACGCGCCGCCCTTGTCGAAGTTGAGGTACTTCTCCTCGACGACCAGGGTGGCGGTGCGGGTCTCGCCGAGCACGTTGCCGGACACGACCTTGACCGCGCCGAACTCGCCCAGCGACCGGGCCAGGCTCAGCACGACGCCGTAGACGACACCCCACTTGATCGACGGCAGGGTGATCCGGCGGAACGTCTGCCAGGCGTTGGCGCCGAGGCTGCGGGCGGCCTGTTCCTGCTCCTCGCCGACCTCTTCGAGCACGGGCACCACTTCGCGGATCACCAGCGGCAGCGCCACGAACACCGTGGCCAGCACGATGCCGGGGGTGGCGAAGATGACCTGGAAGCCCATGCCCTCCAGGGCCGGCCCGAACCAGCCGGTGCGCCCGCCGTAGACCAGCACGAGGGCCAGGCCGACGACGATCGGCGACACCGACAGCGGCATGTCCAGCATGGCGCTGAGCAGGCGTTTGCCGCGGAAGTCGTAGCGCACCAGCAGCAGCGAGATGCCGACGCCGAACAGCGTGTTGATGATGACCGCGATGATCGCGACCTGCACCGTCAGGCTGATCGCGTGCACGATGTCGGGGTCTTCGAGGATGCCGTTGATGTTGTCCATGCCGTCGGCGAACGTGTTCTTGCCGACCAGGTAGACCGGCCACGCCACCAGGAGGAACAGGTAGACGATGACCAGCAGCCGGACCAGGTACGCGACCGGGCCGCGGCGGGTGCGGGTGGCGGGGTGGCTAGCCACGGCGCACCATCCGGCGCTGGATGACGTCGAGCAGCACGATCACGACGAACGAGATGAGCAGCAGGATCGTCGCGACCGCGGCGGCGCTGTCCAGGTTGTCGTTCTCGATGCTGCTGAGGATGCGCACCGAGGTGACCTCCGTCTTCATCGGCAGGTTGCCCGACAGCAGCACCAGCGAGCCGTACTCGCTGACGCCGCGGGCGAACGACAGCGCCGCGCCCGCGGCGATCGCGGGCGTCAGGCTGGGCAGGATGATCCGCCGGAAGACGGTGAACCGGCTCGCGCCCAGTGACATCGCCGCCTCCTCGACGTCGCGCTCCAGTTCGGCCAGCACCGGCTGCACCGTGCGGACCACGAACGGCAGGGTGACGAACAGGAACGCGAGGAACACCGCGGGGCGGGTGTTGGCGATGTCGACGCCGAGCGGGCTGTTCCTGCCGTACAGCGACAGCAGGACCAGACCGGCCACGATGGTCGGCAGGGCGAACGGGACGTCGATCAGGATCTCCAGCGCGCGCTTGCCGAAGAAGCGGTCCCTGACCAGCACCCACGCGATCATGGTCCCCATGACGATGTTCACCAGCGTCACGGCGAACGCGGTGCCAACGGTGAGCTCGATCGCCGCGGCGGTCTGCTCGTTGGTCACCGCCTGCCAGAACGTGCTCCACCCGCCGGCCGACGCGGTGACCACCACGGCGGCGAGCGGGATGAGCACGAGCAGGCTGAACCACATCATCGCCACGCCGAACCCGAGTCCGGAGACTCGGGTCAGCGGGCGGCCGGTCCGGACCGGCCGGCGAGAGGTCGCCGGCCGGTCCGGGGAGAGCGCGGTCGAGGTCACTTAGCCTTGCCCGAGGCAGCGATGATCTTGACGATGATGCCCTCCTTCTCGTCGAAGAACTTCTTCGACAGCTTGGACCAGCTCTCGAAGTCCTTCGACACGGTGAGCAGCTTCTGCGGGGCCGGGAAGGGGTTGGCCGGGTCCTTGGCGCCCTCGACGCCGGTGGTGTCGACGCCCTCGATGATCGGGCGGAAGCCCTTGAGCGCGAACTGACGCTGGCCGTCCTTGCTCAGCACGAAGCTCAGCCAGTCCTTGGCCTTGGGGTCGGCGTTGACGGTGATCGCGCCCGGGTTCTCGATCAGGATCGTGGTGTTGGGCACGATCCAGTCGAACTTCTCGCCCGCCTGGGTCGCCAGGATGGCCTCGTTCTCGTAGGCGAGCAGGACGTCACCGGTGCCGCCGACGAAGGCGGTGGTGGCGTCGCGGCCGCTGCCCGGCAGGGCGACGACGTTGCCGAACAGCTTCGTCAGGAACTCGGTGGCCTGGGCGTCGGTGCCGCCGTTGGCGGCGATGTGGCCCCACGCGGCGAGCGCGTTCCAGCGGGCGGCGCCCGAGGAGGCCGGGTTCGGAGTGACGATCTGGACGCCCGGCTTGATCAGGTCGTCCCAGCCCTGGATGTTCTTCGGGTTGCCCGCCCGCACCGCGAGCACCACGATCGAGGACGACACGATGCCCTTGTTCGGGCCGGTGTTCCAGTCCTTGGCCACCAGGTTCGCGTCGACGAGCCGGGTCACGTCGCTGGAGACGGAGAAGTGCACGTAGTCGGCCTTGAGGCCGGCCACGACGGCGCGGCTCTGGTCGCCGGACGCGCCGTACGACGTCTGGAACTTGACGCCCTTGCCGGCGTCGGTCTTGTTCCACTCGGCCGCGATCGCCTTGTTCGCCGCCTCCGGCACGGCGAAGCCGACGATGTTCAGCGTGGTGCTGGATCCGGTGGTGCCGCCGTCGTCAGTTCCACCGCAGGCCGACAGCGCCAGTACGGCGGTGACGGCGAGTGCGGCGGCTGCTCTGATCCGGTTCTTCATGCGGAACCTGTCCTCCTCGAGCGCAAATGCGCACACCGATTAACGCCGAGAGCTCGGCGTGATCGGCAATCATCAATGTTTGGGGGTGCAGTTCTGGTGCGGGGCATGGCCGTCCGGCACGTGCGACGTCGGGCTCCGATGCCACGACCGCCTGGCCTGAGCCGGGCGGGACGTGGTCCGGAACGGCCACGCAGTGAATATCCCACTAATCCGCTAGACTTTCAATGGTTTGCCGAGCGGGCCCTGCACATACAAGACATATGCCCGTATTTGGGAAATTATGAGCAGCCGAACGGACGAGCCGCCGTCATCCGCTGCACCCCACGTGGAGAGTCGATAGGTCTCTCCGGTAAGCCCCGCGACCCGATCGCCACCGGGTGATGCGAGCCGCCGCCGGACGAAGATCACCGTCTGTGGTCAGAAAGTGCGGTCTGACCATAGGTTTCGACCCGAAACGGTGATCATCGCCAGCCGCCCGAAACGGTGCGCGTTAAGAGGGGCACCTTCCTCTATGCGGAGCCACTGATCGGCCGCGAGGCATGAAACCAGACGAAAACCCATGAAATGTGGCAGAAGACCAGGTAGGTTGTTTCATCTCTGAACCGACAAGTCCGACTAGCCGGTAATGCTAGCTTCGGGGAGTCGGCCCGACGGTGTGCCGCGACGTACTCGTTTCCAGCGCTTCGCAGCAGGGAGTCGCCCCATGAGCACCGGCATGGCAACCACCAAGGACGGGACCCAGATCTTCTACAAGGACTGGGGGACAGGGCAGCCGGTCGTGTTCAGTCACGGCTGGCCGCTGACCGCCGACGCCTGGGACGACCAGATGTGGTACGTCGTCTCCAACGGCTTCCGCGGTGTGGCGCACGACCGCCGCGGCCACGGCCGCTCCAGCCAGCCCTGGGAGGGCAACGACCTCAACACGTACGCCGACGACCTCGCCGCGGTGATCGAGAAGCTCGACCTGCGCGACATCGTCCTGGTCGGACACTCCACCGGCGGCGGCGAGGTCGTGCGCTACATGGGACGCCACGGCACCGACCGCGTGTCCAAGGCCGTGCTGGTCGGCGCGATCCCGCCGCTGATGCTGCAGACCGACGCCAACCCGGAGGGCCTGCCCCGCAGCGTCTTCGACGGGCTGCGCGAAGGCGTCGAGCGCGACCGGTCGCAGTTCTGGCAGGACCTGAGCGCACCGTTCTACGGCGGCAACCGCGAGGGCAACAAGGTCAGCCAGGGACTGCGCGATTCGTTCTGGCTCATGGGCATGACCGTGGGCTTCAAGGCCGCGTACGACTGCATCAAGGCCTTCTCCGAGACCGACCTCACCGAGGACTGCAAGAAGATCGACGTCCCGGTGCTCATCATCCAGGGCGACGACGACCAGATCGTGCCGATCGTCGCGTCCGGCATGAAGTCGTCGAAGATCATTCCGAACAACACGTTCAAGATCTACAAGGGCGCGCCGCACGGCCTGTTCGCCACCAACCAGGACGAGTTCAACGCCGACCTGCTCGCCTTCCTGAAGGGCTGACCGTCGGAGAGGAGCACCACGTGCTCACCCTGGGATTCCTCGTCGAGATGGAGGCCAAGCCGGGCCGGGAGGGCGAGGTCGCCGAGTTCCTCAAGCAGGCCAAGGCGCTCGTCGACGCCGAACCTGGCACGATCGTCTGGTACGCCTTCCAGGTCGGCCCGACCTCGTTCCGCATCTTCGACGCGTTCGACAACGAGGACGACCGGCAGTTCCACCTGGCCGGCAAGGTGCGCCAGGGCCTGGAGGCCCGCGCGGACCTGTTCGACCCGCCACCGCGGATCAACCCGGTGGACCTGCTGACCTACAAGATGCCGTGATCGGATCACGGCGGAGCCCCGTCCCGGTGGTGGACGGGGCTCCGCCGCGTCAGCGCCGTGCCGCGGGCCGCACCGGGTCCGGGCCCAGCTCCGCGACCGCGTAGCCGCGGGGGTAGTGGCGGGTGGCCTGGCCGGGCGTGAAGACCTCCGGCGGCACGGCCCTGAACCGCCGCACCAGGGCGTTGACCCGGAGCAGGCCGCGTACCGCGATCCGGATCGCCGGGCGCGGCGCGCTCACGCCCAGGGCGCGGCGCACGTCCTCGTCGAGCAGGGCGTCGCTGGCCGCGCCCGCCCACCGGCGCAGCGCCTTCGGGAAACGCGAGGCCAGCAGGTCCCGGGTGGCGTCGAGGAGCCGGGTGGCGGCCTCGTCGTGGCCGAAGTTCGCCCGCTCGAAGGCGTTGAACCACCGCTCGTACGCGTCCCAGGTGTCCGGCACGTCGCGCACGTTCATCAGCCTGCCGACCTCGCGCCAGAACCGCCACGTCGCCTCGCGCTCGTGCGGGCGCAGGCGGCGCGGGCCGTAGCGGTCGATCCACCGGGTCGGGATGAAGACGAACGTGCCCAGCACGTAGCGGTACTCGTCCGGGGTGATGTCGTAGACGCGGTGGATGCGGTTGAGCGACGCGATCACCTCGCGGCCGCGCGGGTGGTGCGGCCCGTGGGCGATCAGCTCGTACATCATCAGCCCGGTGTCGTCGGCCCGCTGCTGGGTGCGCTCGGTCATCTCGCCGGTGTCGGCCAGCAGCCGGGCGATGCCCGGGACCGCGAACGTACGGTAGAAGGCGAGGTTCAGGCCGATGCGCACGTCCGCGCCGAACTCGCGCAGCGCGAGTCGCCGGTAGACGGCCAGGTGATCGTCCGTCAGCGGGGTGTCGCGGGCCGCCGGTGATGTCACGAGGGATTCCTCACTGCCTGCTGAGCGGCGGGGTCCCGCCGCGTCGTCAGCTCGTCGAGGGCGTGCTCGACCAGGCGGGTCTGGTAGGTCCGGGCGAGCTGCGCCAGCCACACCGCCTCCCGGTCCTTGGCGACCTCGACCATCTCCACGTGGATCCGGTGCCCGGCCGCGCCGCCGCGTTTGGCCCGCAGCGCGTCGGCCACCTGCGTCGACTGCGCCACCAGCGCCACGGTCGCGGCGTCGAAGCCCTCCCGCATCGCCTCCGCCGCGCCGACCCGGTACGCCAGCTCGTCCATCCACGGCCGCAGCTCGGACAGCCCGTCGTGGATCTCGATGGTGCGCTGCATCAGCCGCCTGCCGTTGCCGTACCAGTTGACCAGCCAGCCCGTGGTGCCGTACCAGACCGGGCCTTTCAGGACCTGCGGGTACTCGGTGGCCAGGTCCCGGTAGAGGGGTTCCATACGGCGGCACAGTCGAGCCTGGCGACAGCGGCGCACGAACTCGATCACGGCGGTGGTGACCAGCGGGACGACCGCGCCGAGGCAGAGGAACACCACACCGGTGCAGACCAGCGCCAGGCTCAGCGGCGTGTGCGGCGGCAGCCGGTGCCCGGTCAGGCCGACCAGCCCGTCGACCGCGGCCATCAGCTGGTAGGCCAGGCCGAACGCGGTGCCTGTGGTGAACAGCTGCAACCCGATCCGGGTCTGCGCGGTGACGACCATCCGGGAGTAGCGGACGCTCAGCCGGCACAGGTCCAGCAGCACCCAGGAGTACGCCAGGGCGTACACCACCGAGTAGAGCGCCACGGTGGGCCGTTCGATGTTGTCCAGCCGCCAGCTCGACGGGGTGTCGGCGACCTCGGGCGTGAGCGCGAACAGCACCGCGAGCACGGCGATCGCCGTGGCGATGATCGCGGCGCGGTAGCGGGCCGCGGCCCGCGCGCCGTCGGTTCCGCGGGTCCAGCACAGCATCATGATCTCGGCGAAGAACGCGGCGACCAGGCCGAGCCCGTGGCTGAGCACGATCGCTGTGTTGTGGTGCCCGGTCAGCGAGGTGATCGCCTCGTACACCGGGTGGATGGTCACCACCTGCGCGACGCCGCCGAGCAGGTTCCAGGTGAGCAGCGCCTTGCCCGCGGGGGTGCGGGCCCGCGGCCTACGCGCGAGGACCGAGCCAACGACGACGGCGGCGAGCAGAAACGCCCCGCTGGTCAGCCAGGGAATCAACGGTCACTCCTTGATCCAGTGTCTTCATCACCCGCAGGACGTCGTCGGGCACCTGGGGGGTCGGCAGGGCGGCGCGTTCGAGGATGAGCTCGGCCAGGGTCTCGGCGCGCAGTTCCTCGTCGTGGCTGTAGCCGTGCGGCAGCACCGGCTGGTCGGCCAGGGCGGTCGTGGGGTGTCCACGGTGGCCCAGCCAGATGTGCGCGATCTCGTGACAGACGATCACCGAGCGGTGCAGCGGCGTGGCCGTGCGCTCGTACACGATGTAGTCCTGGTGCGCGGCCGCCACCCAGCAGCCCGTGACCCCGCCGGCGGTCGGCCACGGGATCAGGATGATCGGCCGGCCGCGCCGCTGGCCCAGCCACTCGACCAGGGCGACCACGTCCCAGGGGTCGGGAATGGCCAGCCCGTCCAGCGCGCTGCGGCACTCGGCGACGACCTCGCGGCTGGCTGGCATAGGGCCAGAGCCTAGATCGATGCGTTCCCGGCCGCCTCCGGCCGGGTCGCCGCGCGGGCCTCCAGTTCGGCGATGTGATCCAGGACACCGTTGAGCATCGCCAGGCCCTGCGGCGAGATGGTCTTGGCGCGCATCGCGAAGGACCAGACCTCGGGGTCGACCGGGCTGGAGCCGGCCGGCATGAGGTGGTTGTCGTCCATGCCGAAGTGCCTGGCCAGCCGCATCAGGATGCCTGCCTGGGTCTTCTCGGGCGGGGTGTTGCCCTTGCGTAGATCGAAGATCAGCGTATGGGAGCAGCCGACCGCCGCTCCCACCTCGCGGTCGGTGAAGCGCTTGCCGGTGTGCGGGCTGGTGACGGTGTCGAAAAGCCTGCTCAAGCGCTCGGCGACCGTTCCCGGGCCGCTGTTGACGCCCATGACTCCCCTAGTCATCTGAAGCTGACGCCAACCACGGAACTGTTATCTGTGGTTGACAGAATCCATAGTCGACAGCCTATGCTGTCGAGGTCCAAGACTCAATTCTGAGCCGTGCACGGCCGAAGGCCGTGCGCTGCTTGCGTTCTGGGCCGGGACGATCAGGACCGCGCGGGCGGCGACTCGCGCGGGCGGCAGGCTTTCGGGGGCGAAGGGCCTGCCCAGTGGCGTAACGGGGGCACAAGGGGAGCGGCCCGAGGCCACTCTCCTTGTGACGCGCCCGGCACCCGGGTTGCCGCGCCCGGCGCGATGAGGTACCTTTGATCAAGCATCACTCGATGCAGGCGTGAGTCTCCGCCCCGAGGATGCCCCTTCCCCGATCACCGGTCGCGCATCTGTGCCCGCCGGAGTTCGATCTTCATCGCACCGCCGCCACAGCCTTGGCGCCTCGGCACGCTTCCGACACCTACCAGGGCGAACGTGAACACGCGCACGGTGCCTCATCGCGCCCCAGCGCGCCCGTGTCCTGGCGCACCGTCTCCGAGGAGTACCCCATGACCGATCTCGACCTGCTGGCCCCGGCCGCAGCCGCCGGGAACCCCGCCGCCGGCAACGGTGTGACGGGACCGGCGACCACCATCCGCCGACGTCGCGTGCCCGTGCGGACCCGCCCTGCCACGCCGAACGACGCCGATCACGGCGGCACCGAACCCGGCGTAGCCGAGCCCGCCCCGGCGGCCGCCGTCAGCGGCATCGTCGACGTGCGCGACAAGAACTTCTTCCTGCGCGTGACCGGCTACCTGCCCGACCCGGCCGACCCCTACCTGCCGCCGGGCCTGGTGCAGCGCCTCGGCCTGCGCCGCGGTGACGTCGTCACCGGCACCGCCGCGCAGCCGGGAGGGAACCGGCGCACCGGCGCGGCCGAGCGCGCCGACACCCGCCGTGCCCAGCGGCTCACCGTGTCCGCGGTGGACACCGTCAACGGCGAACCCGCCGAGCAGCTGGGCGACCGGCCCGACTTCTACGCGCTGACCCCGATCTACCCACGCGAGCGCATGCGCCTGGAGACCGAGCCGCACATCCTCACCACGCGCGTCATCGACCTGCTCACCCCGATCGGCAAGGGGCAGCGCGCCCTGGTCGTGTCCCCGCCCAAGGCGGGCAAGACCATGGTGCTGCAGGCCATCGCCCACGCGTTCGCGGTCAACCACCCCGACGTGCACGTCATGGCGATCCTCATCGACGAGCGCCCCGAGGAGGTCACCGACATGCGGCGCACCGTACGCGGCGAGGTCGTCTCCTCGGCGTTCGACCGGCCGCCGTCGGACCACATCGCGGTCGCCGAGCTGGCCATCGAACGCGCCAAGCGCCTCGTCGAGCAGGGCCGCGACGTCGTCGTGCTGCTCGACTCGATCACCCGGCTGGGCCGGGCCTACAACCTCGCCGCGCCGTCCAACGGCCGCGTCATGTCCGGTGGCATAGAAGCGGGTGCGCTGCACGCGCCCAAGCGTTTCCTCGGCGCGGCCCGCACCATCGAGGGCGGCGGATCGCTGACCATCATCGCCACCGCGCTGGTCGAGACCGGTTCGCTGGGCGACACCGTCATCTTCGAGGAGTTCAAGAGCACCGGCAACGCCGAGCTGCGGCTGCTGCGCGGGCTCGCCGACCGGCGGGTCTTCCCGGCCGTCGACGTCGACTCCTCCGGCACCCGCCGGGAGGAGCTGCTGGTCGGCGAGCAGGAGCTGGTGCTGATCCGCCGCCTGCGCCGGGCCATGCACACGATGGACACCCAGCAGACCGGCGAGCAACTGGTCGACGGGCTGCGCAAGACCGGCAGCAACGCCGAGTTCCTCATGCAGCTAGCTCGCGGCGCGAACTGAACAAGCGCAAGATATCCGAAGAATTATGCAAGCTGGTGCAATCGAGGCATGCAAGAATTCGACTTTCTCTCTTGATTGTATGGAACGTGAACGGTAAATTCATGCGTGTTCATGTCCCTGTAACGTCCCCAGCAGGAGGAACATTGCGCACCCTCAAGTCGGCTGTCCGGATCGCCGCCGTCAGTGGCCTCATGGCCGCCAGCTTCGTCGCCGCCACGTCCGCTCCAGCGGCCGCCGCGGGCTGCAACACGGGTAACACCAGCTACTCCACCTTCCGGGCGGGCGCGTGCACCGGCTACCCGAGCAGCTACAAGGTCCAGGCGCGCACCGGGTGCCTCGGCGGCAGCACCGCGTACGGCGCCTGGGTGAAGGTCGGTGGCTACTCCTACGCGACCTGCTCCGGCGGCCGGCAGGCGCTGGGCGGCACGTACTCCGTCAGCCCGTAGCGGCGGGCTGTTCGATGGGCGCGGGCGCCGGTGCGGGATCGCACCGGCGCCCGCGCTGTCGTCACGCGATACGCCAGTGCTGGGCGTTGTTGTTCAGGCAGGTCCACTGGCGCACTTCCGCGCCGGGGGTGGTGCTCCAGTTGTAGTCGTCGAGGCAGAGGCCGCTGTGCCGGTTGACGAGCGTGACGTACCCGCCGCCGGCGTCGGTCGTGCGCCACTGCTGCACGGCCAGCCCGTTGCAGGTCCACTGCTGCACCGGCGCTCCGGCCGCGGTGCCGAAATCCTTGTCGTCCAGGCACAGGCCGCTGTGCCGGTTGCTGATCTGGTAGTAGCCGTCGGCCAGCGGGGTCAGGTACCAGTCCTGCACCGTGGCCGTGCTGCAGGTCCACTGCCGCACCTCGGCCCCGGGCGTGGTGACGAAGTCGAAGTCGTCCAGGCACAGGTTGCTGTGCCGATTGCGGATCTCCACCGGGGTCGCTCCGGTCTCCCCGGCCGGTCCGGGCAGCACCGTCGACAGCGACACCGGCACGCCCAGGTTCGGGGTGCCGTCGGCGTTCCAGGAGATCTTCTGCACGCGGGTGGTCCGGGTGGTGCCGCAGCCCTGCGCGGCCGAGCTGTTCGCGTGGTACGCGATCCAGGTCTCGGTGCCGTCGGGTGAGGTGAAGAACGAGTGGTGACCCGGCCCGTACACGCCGTTGGCGTCGCTGCGCTGGAAGATCGGGTTGGCGGTCTTGGCCCACGAGGCCATGGCCAGCGGATCGCCGCCCCGGTATTCGAGCATGCCGAGCTTGTAGTTCGGGCCGTTGCAGTGGCTGGCCGAGTAGGTGATCCAGGTCCGGCCGTTGCGCTGCAGGGCGAACGCGCCCTCGTTGACCGCACCGTTCTGGGTCTCCCAGGACAGCGTCGGCGCGGAGATGCGCGTGCCGTACGCCCCGGCCGTCCACGGGTTGGTCAGCGGGGCGATGTAGAGCGACTGCAGGTTGTCGCTCGGGTGGAACGCCGAGAACATCACGTAGTTCGCGCCGTTGAGCTTGAGGATCGCGGCGTCGATGGCCCAGCCGTTGCCGGGCATCAGGTTGAGGATGCCCCGGATGGTGTACGGGCCCAGCGGGTCGGTCCCGGCGCTCTCGGCGACGTGCGTACGCCGCGCGCCGCCGCTCTGCTCGACGGAGTAGTACAGGTACCACCGATTGTTGATCATTTCGAGGTGCGGGGCCCACATCGTCGTTCCGCCGGTGCGCACGACGACCTGCTCGGGCGCGCCGCGCAGCGCGGAGATGGTCCGCGCCCGGCGCATCACCACATCGGAGGACCAGGTGGTGGCGACGTAGTAGTAGTAACCGTTGTAGTACGTCAGCGTCGGGTCGCCGCTGTTGGGCACGTCGACGGCCGGGTTGCGGAACGTCGGGCCCGGTGCGGCGTCGGCCCGGCCGGGGTGCACGACGACGGCCAGGGACATCGCGAGCAGGGCGGCGAAGACGAGCGACAGCGCCCGCCTGGTGAGAGCAGGTGGCCAGGTGAACAACATGATGACTCCAGGGTCATTCGAGGATGAAGGTGGCGTCGGCGCGCCCGACGGTGTCGGTGACCGCCTGGACGTACAGCAGGTAGTTGCTGTGGCGCAGGTAGCGGCCGGAGTAGCTCTGCGACTCGAACGACACGGCCGCACCGGCCAGCCCGGAACGCTGGAAGTAGCTCGCGTCGACGCGGAAGGCCGCCGTGCCGTCGTTGCGGTCCACCCAGGCCTCGCCGTTGCCGCGCTGGCGCAGGAAGTAGCCGGGGAAGTTGGTCGACTCCAGCGACACGCTGCCGCCGCCGTTGAGGCCGGTGACGATCCGGAACTGGGAGTCGGCGAGGTTGGTGACGTTGGGGTCGATCCGGGCCCGGTACTCCCAGTGGCGTACGAAGCGGTCCGGGAAGTTGTAGGACTTCAGCCGTACCGGCGTCGCGCCGTCGGGCACCGGGATGCCGAAGTTGGGGGTGCCGTCGGCGTTCCAGTAGAGCTTCTGCAGGCGGGTGCGCCGGTTCGGGTCGTTGAGCGGGTCGCCGCTGATGTCGCGGTAGTTGCGGTCGTGGTAGACCAGGATGTCGCTGGCCCCGTCCTCGGACACGGTGAACGAGTTGTGTCCCGGCCCCCACTGCCCGGTCGCGGCGTTGCTGGCGAACACCGGATTGGCCGACTTGGTCCACGACGACGCGCTGAGCAGGTTGCTGCCCGCGGTCGCGGTGAGCATGCCCAGGCAGTAGTTGGCGTCGGTGGCGCTGGCCGAGTACGTCATGAACAGCCTGCCGTTGCGCTGGATGACGGTCGGCCCCTCGGCGACCTTGTAGCCGCGCGTCTCCCAGGCCAGCGTCGGAATCGTCAACCGGGTGGTCGTGCCGGTGATGGTCCACGGGTTGGCCAGCCGGGCGATGTAGAGATTGGTGTTGGTGGCGATGCCCGGCTCGGCCTGCGCCCAGATCAGGTAGCGCACACCGCTGGCCGTGAACGTCGACGCGTCCAGGGCGAACGTCTCCCACGGGGTGCGGATCTGGCCCTTCTCGGCCCAGCTCGCGGTCAGCGGGTTCGCGCCGGTGCCCTCGAGTACGTACATCCGGATGGCCCAGACGTCGTTGGTGGCCCCGGCGGCGAAGTAGACGTACCACTTGCCGTCGATGAAGTGGATCTCCGGGGCCCAGATGTGCGCGCCCATGACGCCGCTGGAGTGCTTGCGCCAGATCACCGTCTCCGGGGCGCTGGACAGGCCCTGCAGGGTGGTGGCCCGGCGCAGGACGATCCGGTCGTACTCGGGCACGGTCGCGGTGAAGTAGTAGTAGCCGTCGGTGTGCTTGTGGATCTGGGCGTCGGCGCGCTGGTTGACCAGTGGGTTCGTGTGGTTCACGGCGGGGGAGGCCGACGCGGCGGGCGCGTGCAGGCCGGTGGCGGCCAGCGCGCACAGCACCGTCATGGCGGCCAGGCGCCACCAGCGCCGGGCCGGTTTCGCGGGGAGCGGAGACATGTCCGGGTCCTTTCAGTAGCCGAGCTGGAAGGTCGCGTCGGCCCGGTCGGCGGCGGGCGAGCCGGAGCCGAGCACGTCGATGCGCAGCAGGTAGTTGCTGTGGCGCAGGTGGCGGTCGGGGAAGTTGTGCGAGCGGAACGACGTCCAGGCGCTGTTGGCCAGGCCCGCGGTGCGGTGGAACGTCGCGTCGGCGGCGAACAGGGCGGTGCCGTCGTTGGCGGCCAGGCCGACCACGTAGCCGCTGTGGCGCAGGTAGTTGCCGGGCAGGTTGACCGACTCGAACGACACCCCTGACGCGTCGGCCAGGCCGGGCCGCAGCCGCCACTGGCTGTCGGCGTACGGGTCGAACGGGTACGGGTCGATGCGCCCGACCCGGTTGGCGTGGCGGATCAGCCGGTCCGGGAGGTTGTACGACTTGATCCGGTTCCACGTCGGCGCGCCCCACCGGCTGAGCAGGTTGGCGTGCTCGGTGGCGGTGATCGCCGCGATGGTGGCGTGCTTGGCGTTGAGCGGCTGCGTGTAGGCGGCCTTGTCCAGCGCCGTCCACGCGTTGGCGTTGACGTCGCCGCTGCGCCACACGTAGAACTCGCCGTTGACGGGGCTGAAGGAGTCGCCCCACAGCCACCACTCGTTGCGGTCGTTGGCTTTGACCACGATCGGGGCTTCGATGCCGCCGTTGACGATGCCGCTGGTGTACGTGCTGAAGCTGTGGGGGTTGAGGGTGTTGGAGCGCGCCCCGTAGAGCCTGCCGTCGGCGAGGTTCTTGTAGTACAGGTAGTTCGTGCCGCCGCCCAGGTGCACGGTCGCGTCGAGGACGTTGAAGCCGGGGTCGAAGAACACCTGCGCGCTGCCGACGTTCACGAAGTCGGTCGTGTAGTTGACCATGAACACGTCGCGGGTGCCGTTGTGCGCGGAGTAGATGATGCCGTACTGGCCGCGGGCGCTGTCCCAGAACGCCTCCGGGGCCCAGGTGTGGGTGTTCATGGTGTGCATCCGGACCCGCCGGTAGCCGGTGAAGCTGCGCAGGTCGGCCGAGTCCCAGACGTGGATGTACTGGTTCGGCTGGGTGAAGTCGGTGCCGGTCAGGTCGGTGGCCAGCACGACGAACGTGTCGTCGCGTCTGCGCAGGATGAACGGGTCGCGCAGGCCGCCGGTGCCGGCGGTCGGGGTGACCACGGCGTTGTTGTGGTTGAGCGGAGTCCAGTTCAGCCCGTCGGTGCTGATCGCCAGGTGCAGGCCGTAGTTGTCGGCCAGCCGGTTGGGCGACTCGGTGAAGTAGCCCATCACGTAGCCGGTCAGCGGCGCGGCGGCGTGGGCGGGGGAGCCGGTGGCGGCCAGGGCCAGCCCGCCGGTCGCGGTGGCCGCGGCGGTGGACAGCAGGCCGGACAGCAGCTCGCGTCTGGTGGTCAAGGTGGTTCCTTCCGGGGAGCGGAGGGCGGGTGCCCGGCGGCGTGGCCGTGATCGGGCACAGACGTGGTCGGGGCCGTCGCCGTGGGCGTCGGTCCTGATCGGGGCGTTGTTAAGTTGTCGTGATTGAGGCGATCTACTCCTTGTGAGCGCTCACATTTGCGGCCAGGGAGCGCCATCGTCGGAGGTGGACGGCCGCCGCAGGGATCGGAGCCTGCGGGTGCGTGAACGGGCGTTGCGCCGGTGCCACGACGCTGGGTGGCTGCGGTGTTCCCCACCCGGCCCACAGATCGGTGTTCGACGATCCCGGACGCGTCGTGGATCTGAGGTTAGGGGGTCAGGCGAACGCTCACAAGGGCTGCCCGTCATCTTCCCGAAACTTTATCGCTACTCGATCATGGACGGTCAAGTGATCGTACGAAGAGGATCTCCGACCGTTCGTGGGTGTCGGCGGCTCGCCGTCGTGCCCTAACTTCGTTGGACCCGGCCCGGTGGTCACCGCGGACCGGGTTCATCGTGGATGGCAGGGAGTGGGCACATGCAGGAGCACTCGCAGGGCGGCGACACCGAGGTCGTGCCGTCGGCCGACCGGCCCCGCCGCGGGCTGTGGGCGGCGCTCGCCCTGGTGGCGGTGCTCGCCGTCGGCGGCGGGGCGGTGGCCTGGGTGTCCTCCGGCGACGACGGGCAGACCCCACTCGCCACCGCGCCGGCCGCGTTCAACACCGCGGACGTGTCGGCATCGCCGTCGCCGTCCGTTCAGCCGTCGGTGTCGCCGTCCGCGCTGCCGTCCCCCTCGGTGAAACCGTCGGTGAAGCCCACGCCGTCGAGGTCGCCGAGCAAGGCCGCGGTGAAGATCACGCTGCGGGTTCCGGCGTCGCTGGAGGGCATCGCCAAGGCGCCGGGGACTGGTGGCCCGCTGCCCGATGACATCAAGCAGCACTATCCGCAGGCCAAGTGGGTGTCGGGAGCATACGGCGACGAGGAGGAGGTCGCCGGGAAGAAGCTCGCCTTCTACGCGGCCACGTCGAGCAGGCTCGGCACCCCCGCGAGCGAGGTGCAGTGGCTGTCGCAGCGCATGGGCGAGGACGGGTTCACCGGTTTCGCCACCGTGCCCGCCGGTTGGCTCGGCGGCGCGGCGAAGTGTGGCCACCAGCAGATCCTCGGCAGCGTCTTCGTGTGCATCTGGGCCGACAGCGGCAGCATCGGCATGATCATGCTCTGGGACTACGACCAGAGTGAGGCCAAGTCCGCCTTCCTGCGTGTCCGCGCCCAGATCGAGCGGCGCGGCTGAGCGGTCTTCCGCGCCGGACCGCCCGGTCCGGCGCGGGGAGTGGGCCAGCTTCCGGGCGAAGATCACTGTTTCCGGTCAAGAACTGCGCTCTGACCCCACGTTCTGACCACAAACGGTGATCATCACCGGCGGGGCGGGCGGTGCCGGGGCCGGGGCGGGCGGCGGTGGCCGTGCGGGACCGCAGGTGGATAGGGTCGCGGGGTGCCAAGGGGCGCGACCGGAGTGGCCTGGATCACGGGAACTCGCGGCGTCCGCCGGACAGAGAAGTGGTCATGGAGTCGAGTCTGCGCGCCCGGATCAGGGCGGGCGATGCCAGCGCGTTCGCCGAGCTGTTCGACCAGTACGCGCGGTCGGTCTACAACCACGCGTTCCGGCTCACCGCCGACTGGTCGACCGCGGAGGACGTGATGGCCGCCACGTACCTGCAGGCCTGGCGCTCGCGGGACCGGATCAGCGACGACGGCGGCTCGCTGCGGCCGTGGCTGCTCGGCATCGCCACCAACGAGGCACGTAACCACACCCGCAGCAACCGCCGCTACCGGGCCGCGGCGTCGGCGCTGCACGCGGCCGAGTTCACCGCGCCCGACCACGCCGACGAGGTCGCCGGGCGGCTCGACGACAGCGGTCGGCTCACCGCCGCGATCGACGCGCTGGCGTCGCTGCGCCGCCAGGAGCGGGAGGTGATCACGCTGTGCCTGTGGGAGGGCCTGGAGTACGAGGCCGCCGCGCAGGCGCTGGGCATCCCGGTCGGCACGGTGCGGTCCCGGCTCTCGCGGGCGCGGACCAAACTGCGGCAGCTCGTCGACGACAGACCGCGATCAGCACGGAACCCGGCCGGTCCTGCCGGACAGATGAAAGACACCACCGTTCGTCTGGCAGAGGAGGGCCACCGATGAAGCACCCGCCGCTGGATCCGTCCGAGTGGGCGGAGCTCGCCGAACTGCTGCCCGACCCCGGCCAGCGTGAGCTGCCCCCGGGACGCCGCGAACTGCACCGCGAGCGCCTGCTGTCGGCGATCACCGAGCCCGCCCGGACCGCCGTCCCGGCGCGCCGTACGCCCCGGTGGGGCCTGCTGCGGCCCGCCCTGGCGACGGCCGCGCTGGTCGCCGTCGCGGGCACGGTCGCGGCGGTGATCGCGACCGGCGGCGGCGATCCCGTGGTCGCGATCCCGACGCCGGGCGCCTCCACCCCGGCCGCCGAACCCACCGGCGGGGGAGCCTCGCTCAAGATCCGGGCGTACGGCACCGTCCGCCAGCTCACCGACACCGCCGACCTGGTGGTGCGCGGCGACGTGCTGCGCGTCGACGGGGCCGGGGCCGACCGGACGGCGGTGTTCGGCGTCGCCGAGGTGCTCTACCGGCTGCCCCGGCTGCCCGCGACCGCCGTCATCACGCTGCGGGTGCCCGAGGTCTCGGTAATGTCCCGGCTGGAGGGCGGCCAGCACGCGGTCCTCTACCTCAGCGCCGACGATCCGCAGGCGGCCGTGCCCGTCTACACCCCGCTCAGCGGTGACTTCGGCGTGTTCGACGTCACCGGCGACACGGTCACGGCGCGCTCGTCGATGTTCTCGGTCAGCGGGCTGCGGGAAGAGGACGCGACCGCCGCCGACCGGCGGTTCACCGCGACACTGGCGGAACTGCGCGCGCTCGCCCGCGAACGCGGCTGAGCGACGCCGACCGCTGGGCGGCGCCTCACCGCGAGCGCGCCCGGGAATCAGTCCGGGAAAATCGGGAACTCGGCGGCCGGGACGCACAGATACATGGCGAAAGCAGCGCCGTGGTCCGGGCGGGAACCGCGTGGACCGGCGCCGAGACGCTAGGAGCGTGCCATGAACGACCACCCCCACCGCACCCGCGCTCTGGCAGCGACCGTGGCCCTGTTCGCCGCGGCCGGGCTGGCCGCCTGCACCGCCGACCCGGCCACCCCGGCGGCGGCTCCGGCCACCAGCGCGGCCGCCGCGCCGAGCGAGCCCGCCGCGCCGCCGATCAAGGGCAAGCTGCGCGGGTACACCACGGTCAAGGAACTGACCGCCGCCGCCGACGTCATCGCCCGCGGGCAGGTCGAGGCGAGCGGGTTCCGGGTCGACGAGGTGCTGCGCGCCGCCAACGGAGCCACCGCCAAGGCCGGGGACCGGATCACCCTCACCGGCCTCAACGGCCAGACCGTCGACATGGCGCACATGTCGAAGCTGGAGCCCGGCCAGACGGTCGTGCTCTACCTGGCCCAGGACGGGGACGCGTTCGCCACGCTGAGCGGCGACTTCGGCGTGTTCGACGTGACCGGTTCCGACGACGCGGCCTCCGCGACGACGCGCTCGCAGGCGATGGCCGTCAGCGGCCTGCTCGCCGAGGACCCGGCCGCCTCGAGCAAGGGCTTCCGCACCACGCTCGGCCAACTGCGCGCCGTCGCCGCCCAGGCCTGATGGGCAGCCTGCCGCCGCCCACCCCTCTGCCGCAACTCTTAAGGAGTCACGCCTTCGGACAGACACGCAGGCCGCGACTCTTTAAGAGTTGCGCCGGGGGTGGGCGGCGCGTGGGACCCCCAGGCCGGCGAGGGCCGGACTCGCACCCGCCTCGATGGCATCGGGGCGGGTGTGGCGGGTGACTGCCCGGTAGCTTGTGCGGATGACCCCGTTCATGGTGGCCGCCGTCGTTCTGATGCTCGTGCGGATCGGCGTGTGGATCTCCCGGCGGCGCCGGCGCGTCGACCCGAAGGACCTGCTCGGGTCCGCGCTCGCGGTGCGGGCGGCGGCGCACGCCCGGACGGCCGCCCCGGATCCGGACGCCGTCGCGCTGGTGCAGCAGGTGCGGATGCTCCTGGACCGGCGGCGACTCGTCCAGGCCGTGAAGGTCTGGCGCGACGCGACCGGGGTCCCCTGGGCCGACGCGGTCAAGGCCGTAACGCAGATCGAGAACGGCACGATGCCGATGCCGCCGCCCGGACAACGGTAGGCCGGTCAGTCGGCGAAGACGCGGCTCTCGGCGTCGGCGACGACCTCGTCCGGCGTCGGCGGGGTCAGCAGGTAGCGCACGACGGTGTCGCCGCTCGGGTCGCCGGTCGTCCGGCAGCGGTCGACCGCCTCCTGGACGTCGTACCGGGTAGCGCGCAGGTCGACGCCGGGGCCGAGCAGGGCCCAGTAGGCGGTGCCGGGTGCGCCCAGGTGGTAGGGCAGGCCGACGCTGCCGGGGTTGACGCTGCGCCGCTCGGCGACCTGGCGGTCGAACTGCAGGTGGGTGTGCCCGGTGACGATGACCTGCTCGTCGACGTCACGGGACAGGTCGGCGAACCGCTCCTCGGACGTCTGCGGCGTCACGCACTCGGTGTCGTCGCGCGGTGAGCCGTGGCAGAACCGCACCGCGCCCAGGCCGGTCACGTCGACGACGACGCTGAGCGGGAACGTGGCAAGGAACTCGACCGCTTCGGGCGTGTGCTGCCGGACCATCCACGGGTCGCGGGGGCGGGTGTGCTCACGTTCGCCACGGGCCAGCTCGACGACGGCACGGTCGGCATTGCCGCGTACTAACACCGCCCGCCGCCCCAGCTCCCGTACCAGGTCGACGGTGGTCTGCGGTTCGGGTCCCCAGCTCAGGTCGCCCAGGAACACGATCAGGTCGACGCCGACGGCGGCGACCTCGTCGAGCACCGCGAGCAGCGCGGGCACGTTGCCGTGCACGTCGGCCAGGGCCGCGACCCGCGACACCGGGCCGAAACGAGCAGTCGTCACACCGCCGATCCTGTCACGCCGCGACGAAGCGGGCGGCGTCGGCGACCACGTACCCGTCGGTGGCCTCGGTGCGGATCAGCACGCTGGCGGCGGTGGGGGAGGACCCGGCGGGCAGGGTGAACGTGCCCAGTGACACCCACTGGCCGCCGCCGGTGCGCTGGTCGACGGTGCGGGTGGTGACCGTGCCGCCCGCGCAGACGTCGACGGGCACGTTGCTCGCCCGGTTGGCGTGCGACGTCCACCGCAGGAACACCTGGTAGGAGCCGGTCACCGGGATCGCCGGGGTGAACCGCAGCCGGTTGACGCCCTTGTTGGTGTTGTCGTCGTGCTCGTAGTCCGCGCCGTGGTATCCGGCGATCGAGGTGGACTTCAGCCAGACACCCGCCCGGGTCACCCCGGCCGACGTCGAACTGTCCACGACGATCTCGCCGGGCGTGGTGAGCGGCCAGGTCAGCAGCTGCCCGTCGGCGCGCAGCCGGGCCTGCAGGGACGCGATCGGCACCTGCTGCACGGCCGACCCGGCGGTGATCGCCAGGTGCGCGGCGGTCGCCGCCGACTGCGCGAGGATCATGAACACGGGTTCCATCCGGATCGAGCCGTACGCGATGTGGCTCGCCGACAGGCACACCGGCACCAGCAGGTTCGCGCACTGCGACTCCACGGGCACGATCGAGCGGTAGCTGATCCCGAACGGCTGCGGCACACCGATCTGCACGTCGCCCTCGTTCTTCAGCGCACCCGCGACCACGACGCGCTGGCAGTTGTGCGAGTCCATGGTGTAGCTGGCCAGCCCGACCGAGTCGGCCGCGGTCCGGCCGCCGCGGCAGTCGGCCTCGGTCATCACGTACGCCGAGACCATGCGCCGCGCCTCGCGGATGTACAGCTGGGTCGGCCAGCCGCCGTTGCCGGTGAACTCGTCGGCGGCCAGGCCCCACGACGCGGTCGCGCTGCGCACCGAGGCGGGCAGGCGCGGGTCGTTGGCCAGGAACCACATGAGTCCCTGCTGGTAGACGCGGTGCTCCTCGACCATGCTCGCGCGGGTGGCGTACGACGCGGTCGGGTAGGTGTAGTTCTGGCCGATGAAGTCGGTGGAGAACGCCCCGTCGTTGTTGGAGTCGGTCTTGCCGCCGCCGACCTGGTGCGTGGTGAAGAACGGGCCGGTGTATCCGGCCTGCACGTAGCGGGCCAGCGGCTCGTAGCCGATCGCGTCGTAGCCCGTGGGCTTGGCGAACGGGATCCGGTTGGCGGCCTGGGTCAGGCACATCCGGAAGTTGTAGGCCTGGATCCGCCCGTCCCCGCTGCCGGTGGGCGCGACCGGGGCCGCCGAGATGCCGGGCAGCAGCCCGCTGGCCGCGCTGCCCGCGGTCACGTACGGGTCCACGAACCGGTTGAACTGGTGCCCGCTGCGCAGCTGCACCCCGTTGATCGTCTCGCCGTAGGCGCTGTTGGCCTCGCGCCCCGCCGTCCAGCCGACCCCGGCCCGCGCCATCAGGTCACCCTCGTACGTCGCGTCGACGAACATCGGCGCCCGGAACGCCTGACCGTTGTCGCAGGCCAGCTCCGTGATCCGGTTGCCGGACATGGTCACCCCGGACAGCCGCGTGTTCAGGTAGACGGGCACGGCCGCCTCGGCCAGCAGCTCGTCGAAGATGGTGGCCGCGACGTGCGGTTCGAACGTGAACCGGGCGGGCGAGGTCGGGGTGACGGCGGTGCCGTTGTACTTGGCGTACACCCGGCGGTAGAACTCGCCCGCGAGGCCGCCGATGGCGGCCTTGACGCCGCTGTCGGTCATGCCGAGGCCGCCGGTGGACAGGCCGCCGACGTGCGCACCCGGCTCGACGATCAGCGCGCTGCGGCCCAGCCGCCGGGCGGTGACGGCGGCGGCGATGCCCGCCGACGTCGCGCCGTAGATCACCAGGTCGGCGGTGACGGCGGCGGCGGCGAGGGCGGGCAGCGAGACGGCCGGGACGGCGGCGACGACCAGGGTCGCGGTGCCCAGTCGCAGGACATGGCGGCGGGTGTACGGCATGGGACGCTCCTGATCGGCAGACGATCGGTCAGGGAACGCGCCGCCGCACCCGGCCACAAGGATCATGCGTCCATCGACCCCTGTCAAGCGCTCCGTGGGCTACTTGGTCGCGAGGCCGCCCCAGAAGGCGTCGGGGACCTGCTCGGGGGTGGCGTCGGGGCGCCAGTCGGCGACCGGGACGATGCCGTCGGCGGTGACCTGCCAGCGGCCGAGCAGCTTGCCGAAGTCGGCGGGTTCGCGCATGTGGAAGCCGGGGCCCATCATGGCCAGCGCCTCGGGGTAGGCGGCCAGCTCCATGGCGTCGAAGTCGAACGCCAGCTGGCTGCCCGCCGGGACCAGGTCGTACATGGCGTCCAGGGCGCGGGCCAGGGTCGCGTCGTCGAGGAACGCGGCCAGGCCCAGGAAGATCAGCCCGACGGGGCGGGTGGCGTGGTCGGGCAGCGCCCGGTCCAGCGCGGCCGGGTCGATGCCGCCCGGATTCGCCGCGTCACCCAGCACGTAGTCCACGTTCGGGTGCCCGGCCAGCAGCTCGCGACCGGCCGCGACGATCTCCGGGTCGACGTCGGTGTAGAGGACCCGCGCGCCCGGTGCGGTCTCGTGCACGTTGCCCTGGGCGGGGATGCCCGCGCCGAAGACCAGGAACTGGTCCACGCCCTCGGTCGCCAGCTGCCGTGTCGCCCGCCCGGAGAACGCCCGCAGCGAGCGGAAGATCTCCGCGCACGGCCCGTAGGCCCCCTCGAACGCCTGCGCGGCGGCGACGTCGACCGGGTGATGGCCGGTGCCGCCCAGCCAATAGTCGATCATTCGGGCGGTGCTCGGGGCCTGCGGCTGCGTCGTCATCGATCTTCTCCTTATGCGAGGTGCGGCGTACAGTCTCGCACCGTCGTGACCGGACGGTGTCCGCGCGGCCGTGCCAGCGCGTTCACCGGCGTGGCGGGCGAGGGCCGCCCGCGCACCCCCGTACGACCGAAAAAGCGCACCTGACGTCGTATGGAGTAAACGCGTGTTCCGGGGTGCCGGGCGGCTTGACAACCGTTACGGTCGAACCCATGAGCAACGTGACCCGTGACGTGTTCGACGACAAGGTGTCCGCCTGGCGGCAGTGGCAGGACGCGCCCTGGGGCCGGTTGCGCTACACCCTGGCCGAGCACAACATCGCCCGCCACCTCGACGGACGCCGCCTGCGCATCCTCGACGTGGCCGGCGGCAACGGCGTCGAGGCGGTCCGCTACGCCGTCGCCGGGCACCAGGTCACCCTGGTGGACTACTCGCCGCAGATGCTGGTGTCGGCGCGCTCGCTGGCCGAGTCGACCGGCGTCGCGCACCGGGTCACCGTGATCGAGTCCGACGTCGCCAAGCTCGGCGACGTCGTCGAGCAGGGCTTCGACCTGGTGCTGTGCCACAACCTGCTGCCGTACGTCGCCGACGTCGAGTCGACGCTGCAGACGGTGATGGCGCCGCTGGCCGAGGGCGGGCTGCTGAGCGTCATCGCGGGCAACGCCCACTCCGAGCCGCTGCGCGCGGCGATCCGCGACATGGACCTCACCGCCGCGTACGAGACCCTCGACGCGTCCGAGCGGTTCACCCACACGTTCAACACCCCGGTGTATCCGCGTACCGCCGACGAGGTGTGCACCGCGCTGCGGCGGCTCGGCGCGGGCGTGCTCGGGCACTACGGCATCCGCTCGGTGTGCGACTACATCCCCGACGACGAGCGCAAGTACGACGCGTCGTTCTTCGCCGAGCTGGAGCGGCTGGAGATCGCGCTGTCGGACCGGATGCCGTTCCCGCTGACCGCGCGGCTGTTCCACGTGATCGCCAGCGCGCCGGTCACAGCTGGGTGAGCACGTTGAAGTCGAGCCGGTCGGCTTCGGCGAGGTAGATGCGCTGGCGGGCGTGCCTGCGGCGCATCGCGATCGCGCCGCGCGGGCCCTCGTAGGTGACCGTGTCCGCACCCGATCCGATCGCCCGCACGTCCAGCGACCCCGCCCGGTTGATCAGCGCGGCGAGCAGCAGCACGCCCTCGTAACAGGACTCGCCGAGGCTGCCCGGCTGCGGCGCCTCGACGCCGAAGCGGCGCGCGTACTGGCCGTGGAAGTCCAGGTTCTCCGGCGTCACCAGCGTCGCGAAGAACCCGGCTGTGCTGAACAGGCCACGGGTGGCGTGCGCGCCGCTGGCCATCAGCATGTTCTCGTCCATCAGCGTGCTCAGCCGCAGGCATCGCTGGTCCAGGCCGGACGCGGCGAACGCCCGGTTGAAGCGCACCGCGTCGTTGCCGACCAGCAGCATCAGCACCGCGTCGGCCGCGCTGGCCTCGACCCGGCGCAGCACGTCGGCGAAGCCGTGCACGCCCAGCGGCAGGAACGCCTGCCCGCACACCCGCGTACCGGACTCGACCGCGTACCGGTGGGCGGCCGCCGCGGTGCGCCGGGGCCACACGTAGTCGTTGCCGACGATGAACCAGCGCCGGACCCGGTGCTCCCCGGCCAGCAGCCGCATCGCGGGCAGCAGCTGCTCGTCGGGCGTCTCGCTGGTCAGGTAGACGCCGTCGGTGCGCTCGCCGCCCTCGTACAGGGCGGTGTAGACGTACGGCACACGGTGCGCGATGCGCGGCGCGAGCGCCTGGCGCACCGACGAGATGTGCCAGCCGGTCACCCCGTGCACCGCGCCGAGCGCCACCAGCGCCTCGACCTCGGCGGCGACCCGCCCCGGAGCCGCCCCGCCGTCGACCGGCACCAGGCTCAGCTCCCGGCCCAGCACCCCGCCGTTGCGGTTGACCTCCTCGACGGCGAGCTGCGCGCACAGCTCGCAGGTCGGACCGAAGATCCCGGCCGGGCCCTGCATCGGGAACACCAGTGCCACGTGCACGGTCTCACCGAGGGTGCCCGTGTTCCGGCCGGGCAGTCCGGGGACGACCAGGCCTGGCAACCGCTGCGGCGGTACGGGCATGGGCACATGTTCCCGTGGACCGGGCACGATCTCCAGCCGTTCCCGAACCTTAAGCCGTTCGATAGGATGAGTCACGTCCATCGGCCGAGGAGGGACCTTGCCCGCCCCAGCTCCCCACGGTCCGACCCCCGATCTGCTGCAGCTGCTGACCCAGGCGGAGCGGCTGCTGCAGCGGCGGCTGTCGGCGATCCTGCGCGCCGAGCAGTGTTCGCCCGAGGCGTGGCGGGTGCTGACGCTGCTGGCCGCCGAGGGCGGACGCCCGATGACCGAGGTCGCCGACGGGGCGTTCCTGCCGCCCGGCACCCTGACCAAGGTCGTCGACCAGCTCGTCGAGCACAGCCTGGTGTACCGGCGGGTCGATCCACTGGACCGCCGGCGCGTCCGCGCCTACCTCAGCCCACGCGGCCGCCAGCTGCACGATCGCGTCGCCGAGCGGGTGCGCGCGAGCATCGGAGAGCTGGCCATGCCCGTGGCCGAGCGCGATCAGCTCGGAGCGTTGCTGGGCGCGCTGACCGGCGCGCTGTCACGCCACCCTGCCGCCGCCTGACCGGCGCGACGGTCATTGCCAAGGGGATCGACCTGCCTTAATATGAGGCTGCGGTGGGCGGGAGCGTTTCCACGGCTCGGGCAGGTGCGAAGCGTTCCGCGATGACATCGGGCGAAGGGCCACGACGCCGGAGTCCACATCGGTCGCGGTGTGGCAGATCGCGGGAGGCGCGATGCGCCCGCGTCCCGCCACCGGACCCGTGCCGCACGCGCCGCGCCACTCCACTTCACCACTTGATGATCGACGCCCCCGAGGGGCATGCCGACCCGTCCCGGTGCCTGGGGGTACAGCCCGCGCACCGGGACGCCTCCACCCGCCCACCCCGCCGCTTCCCCTGTCGCAACTCTTAAAGAGTCGCGGCCTCGGCAGCCCCCTGAGGCCGCGACTCTTTAAGAGTTGTCGCAGGGTGGGGCGGGGTTGGGGGTGGGTGGGTGGGTGGTCAGGAGACCATGTGTTGGTCGGTGAGTTCGGTCAGGTGGACGGTGCACAGGCCGCCGCGGTCGGTTTGGACGTCGGTCACGGTGAGTTGGGTGCCGGGGGCGAGGATGTACTCCTCCTCGCCGGTGAAGGCGGAGAAGCTGCGGATGCCGACCGCCCGCACCGGGGTCACCTCGAAGATGGTCCGCTTGCCCCGGCTGCCGAGGAACGCCCGCGCCACGCCCAGCTTCGACGTGCAGGACGACACACCCCACCAGGTCACGGTCTGGCCCACCGGGTACGGCGCCCGCAGGTCCAGCGCCACGCCGCGCCACAGCGGCTCGGTGCGGGCGGGCAGCCGCGACACGGCCGAGAACAGCAGCCGCAGGTACGGCAGGTACGGCTCGATCCGGGTGCGGTCGGGGTGGCGCAGCGTCGCGTTGATCTGCCGGTAGAACGCCGACTCGCAGGTGTAGAGGTACAGCGCGGCGACCTCGTCGGCCGACAGCCCACCGGTCGCCTGCGCGGCGTGCTGGCGGCCGAAGTCGTGTGAGCTCTGCACGTACCAGTCGAGCCCGGACAGCAGTTTTGCGGCCGGGGCGACGGCCTCGCGGAAGTCCATCAGCGGGGTGTCGAACACGCCGGTGATCGCGGGCAGGGCCAAGCCCTCGTCCTTGACGCTGGCGAGGCGCTCCAGGTAGAGCTTGTGCAGTTCCATCGTGGAGGCGATGAACGCGCCCATCCGGTCGGCCGTGCCCGGCTGGCCGTCAGACCCCGCGTCCGTGTTCCAGCCCTTGGCGGGCAGCCAGTCGATCTCGTCGGCCCCGAGCGTGCGCAGCGCCTCGTTGACCGCGCCGAAGTGGTCGCCGTCGCAGAAGATGTCGCCCTGCGCGGCGGGGTTGGGGTGGTCGATGTGGCGGACCTCGACGCCGGGATACTTCTTCTGCAGGCGTACGACCAGGTTCTTCAGGGTGCGGGCGTGCGCGCCCCACCATGCGAACACGACGCCCTTGTCCTGCTCGTCGTCGGTCGCCTGCTTGGCGCGCAGGATCTCCTCGACGAGCTTCTCGACGACCGGCCGCCAGAACGCGGTGTGCTGGTCGACGCCCATGGCCCCGTCGGCGCTGGCGGTCAGCGAGGCGTTCAGCAGCAGTACGCCCTGGGTCAGCATCGCCTGGAACCACTCCGGCGGCTGCACGGTGTCGTGCTCGCGCAGCAGCTTGCGGATGTCGGCGATCGGGGTCTTCTTCGGGATGCCGTGCTTCCACATCGCCGCGGCCTTGATGATGCAGCGGATGCTGATCACCTTGCCGAACTGGCTGTCGTTCCAGTCGTGGAACGTGTTGTCGAACATGGCGATGCCGGTCGCGCTCTCCGGGCGCGGGTAGGGGTTCTGCCCGAAGACGACGACCTTCCACTTCTGCGGCGGATGCGGCTTGAGCGCCTGGAACGTCAGCTCGCGGACCGGCACGACCTGCGGCCCACGGCCGGGGCCGATGAACGTCGCCGCGGCGGGCTGCGCCTCGATGACCGGCTTCAACAGCGGCAGCCACGGCTCGCCACCACCGTTGAACAGGTCGGCGAGGGCGAGCGGGTCGTCCTGCCCGGACGGCGGCGGCGCGGCGTTGTCACTCATGAACGTGCTCCCGGAGCGGTCGTGCTGACGGCGGACCGGCGGACGCTAACACCGCCCGACGACAACTCTCCGCGGGCAGTTCGATCTCGACTGTCCCGCTCGGATTTCGTCGGTGCGGACCGCTATCTTTCGAGCCGCTGCACCGAATCCCTAGTCGCGACCGGAGCGAATCATGACTGTCAGCAACTCCAAGCCCCAGCTCAAGGTAGTGCTGAGCGACGTCAACGCGAAGGTGGTGCAGGCGTGGCAGTCGGCGTTCGCCGACACCCCCGAGGTCGAGATCTCCCGTGGCTCGATCATCGACCGGCACGTCGACGCGTGGGTCAGCCCGACGAACGCGCACGGCGCGATGAACGGCGGCGTCGACGCGGTCATCAAGCGGCACCTCGGCGCGGGCATCGAGCTGCGGGTCCAGCGCGCGATCCGGGACGGGTTCGGCGGCGCGCTGCCGATCGGCAGCGCGGTGTGCGTGCCGTCCGGCGCGGCCAACCCCAAGTTCCTGATCTCGACGCCGACGATGCACCACTCGGCGGAGAACGTACGTGAGACGCTCAACGTGGCACTGGCCTGCGCGGCCGCATTCCAGGCCGTACACCTGCAGAACGAGCGCCAGCCCGGCAGCATCACGTCGATCGCGCTGGTCGGCATGGGCGCGGCCACCGGCAAGGTGCCGCCGCAGGTGTGCGCGAACCTGATGTGGGCCGGTTACACCCTGTTCCAGGACCACTCGTTCGGCGACTACGACGAGCTGCGCGCGACGGTCTGCGGCCAGCTCGGCGACATCGACAGCCGTCCGGTGCAGCGGGTGCGGATCACGCCCCCGGCGCGGCCCGCCGCCCGCCGCTGAACCCGGCCCGGTGCCGTCAGCGGCGGGCCACGTGGCTGGCGCGGCGACGCCGGGCGGCCAGGGACAGCAGGAGCCCGGCCGCCGCGATCACCGCACCGAAGACGAGCAGGGACGGCGTGCCCGTGCCACCGGCGCCGGCGAGCGCGTTGGCGCCGGTGCCGGGTGTGTCGGCCGCCTGGGCCGCCGCGGACGGGTTCGCCGCGGTGGCCCCCGGGTCGACGAGCCTGCCGACGGCGGCGTCGGCGGGCTGGGCGAAGCCCCAGTCGAGCAGTGCCGCGCCCTGCTCCCAGCCGCGTAGCGGCACGTACTCCGCGCCGAGCAGCGCGACGACCAGCCGCCTGCCGTCGCGTTCGGCCGCGCCGACGTAGGTGTGCCGGGCCAGGTCGGTGTAGCCGGTCTTGCCGCCCAGCGCGCCGGGGTAGTGGTCGATGAGCAGGTTCTGGTTCTGGATCTGGAAGCCCTTGTGGTGCTTGCCCTGGTCGGGCATCTGCGTGTACCGGGTGAGCGCGTACTTGCCGAACAGGGGCTCGGCCAGGCACGCCCGCATGATCAGGGCGAGGTCGTAGGCGCTGGTGAACTGTCCCGGCGCGTCGAGGCCGGACGGGGTCACCGCGTGCGTCTGGAACGCGCCCAGCCGCGCGGCGACGGCGTTCATCTCGCGTACGCCGTCGGCTGCCGTGCCGCCGCCGAGCCGGGCCAGCGTGTTGGCGGCGTCGTTGCCGGACGCCAGCAGCAGCCCGAGCCACAGCGTCTCGATCGTGTAGCGACCGCCCTCGACCAGCCCGGCCGAGGAGCTGCCCGGCTCGATGTCGACGTCGGCGTGGGTGATCGTGACGGTCCGCTCCGGGTCGAGCTTGGCGATCATGGCCGCCGCCAGCAGGAGTTTCTGCACGCTGGCCGGGGTGGCGTACTCGTGCGCCCCGCACGCGCCGAGCACCGCGCCGCTGTCGAGGTCGGCGACCAGCCACGACGTGGCGCTGACACCGGGCGGCGCGGTCGCGCCCGTGGGCACGGCCAGGCCCGCGGTGGCCAGCTGGTCGCCGCCGACGGTGCGCTGGACCGGATCGGCCGCGGGCGGCGACGGGCGCGTCGGCGCGGACACCTTCGGCCCGGCGGGCTTGGGACAAGGCATGATCCGTTTCGAGATGCCGGGCAGGGCCGCGACATCCTGTGCGCGCGACACGGCGGTGCCGGTATGGGCGGTCGCGGGGGCGGCGGCCGCCGAGACGGCCAGCGCGGCGGTGGCCACCGCGACGGCAAGGCGCTGCCCGGTGTACGCAAAACGGTTCATGTACGGCACGTTAGTAAAAATCGCCCGTGAGCGGAGATATCTTCGCAGAATCCGCATGCATCCCTACGACCTGCCAGGCCGAGCGCCACGGGCCGACGCCCGGCCCGCGGCGCTCGCACGGCTCATCACACGATGAACGTCGCCGACGCGTGTACGCCGATCGCCGTCGTGCCGTTCGTCAGCTGCACGAACCGCGGCGTCACGCCCGCGCCGTCGCGGGCCGCGCCGGTCAGGTAGGTGATCGCCCCCGCCGGAGCCGCACCCAGCAACTGCAGGCCGAACGTGTGGTAGCCCGCGATGTCACGCTGGCTGGACTCGCCGCACAGCCGCAGGTACTCCGCGACCCACGCGGCGCGGGTCATCGCGACCCCGCGCAGTGCCACCGGCAGGGCCAGCCCGATCTCCGAGGTCACCCGCGCCGTCGCCGCGTCGGCCGTGGTGAACGGGCCGAACCTGCCCCGCGCGGCGACCGCGGCCAGCGCGTTGTCCAGCTGCACCAGCGAGTTGTTGTACGCGTACACGTGGTCGGCGCAGTGCTCCAGCTCGGCGTCGCGGTTGCGCAGCGCGATCGGGGCGGTCAGGTACAGGTAGACCCGGTCGTCGTCGTAGCCCTCGAACGGGCACAGGCTGTCGCGTACGTTCGGGGCGGCGTTGTAGGCCGTCATGTCGATGGCCAGGTTCGTCTCGTAGATGCCCGCGGCCAGGTAGTGCGAGGCGTTGGTGCCCTGGTCGGAGTTCGCGTTGACGACGACCTGGCCGAAGTAGCGGCGGTTGTCGCCGTCACCGGAGTGCGTGACGTTGATCGTCCACTGCGGGGCCTGCGGGTTCACCGGGTCGGTGGTCAGCCCGACGGTGCCCTCGGCGGCGGTCGCCGGGTTGCTGCCGCCGAGCTGTACCAGCGCGGCGAGAGTGGTCGCGATCGAGGCGTTGACGAGTGGCATGTTCTCTCCTGAGGCCGAAGCGATGTCGGTTGGGGAGAGCGGCGGCGACGGGCCGTTGATACCGCCCCGGCGGTCGCGTATCCGGCCGTCCGCGATGTATCCGAAAACATCGGTGGCCCCTCGTATGATCCGCCGCGACGAGGCCGGGGCTGTCCCGGCCCGCACGCGCGGACTCGGGGGACGGCACGGTGGTGAGCGGGATCGCGGCGACCCTCGGCGAACGGCGGCTGGTCCAGCGGCACGCGGTGCCCGGCTGGATGATCGCCGAGTGCGCCGACGCCCGGGAACGCGGCGACTGGCCGTCCCATCGTGCTAGGTGACCTGACGTCGCTGGCCCCGCTGGGCGAGTACGGGTTCGGCATCACGTCGTTCAAGCAGAACGTCGCGAAGGCGGCCGACGCGCGGTCCAACACCGGCTACACGGCGCTGCGGACGGATGCGGATTGTGCCGCCTACGGTGCCGCGCTCGGCCCCTGCATCACGGCGGCACCGGACGTCGCGACCTTCGTCCCCGACGGCCAGGGCGAACTCGCCGCCGAACTGGAAAAGCTGCTCGGTGATCAGGAGAAGAGTCCGTCGGCCGCGGTCAAACTGACGGCCTACGGCGACTGCATGACGGAGACTGGCTATCCCGTTCGGAACTTCCTTGAGCTTTATCAGTTGGTGGAGAGCAGGTTTCCCGACCCCGGAGCTGGCTGGAAGGTCATGGAGTCCGACGCCCGCTGGACTGCGGCGGTGGCGTTCGAGCGGACTGCGGCCGACGTGGACAGCGGCTGCCGTTCGGATCTTCACACGCACGTCATGTCTGCCGTGCAGCCGGAGTTGGCGCGATTCGTCGAGCGGCATGCGGCCGCGATCGCCGAAGTGCGACGACAGTGGTCCGAGTATCGGGCCACAGCGACGAAGTGATCACCGGCTGGTCGCGGGGTCGGTCGGGGTCGCGGAGGCGGGCGGGTCGAACACCGCCAGCCGGGGGTCGGCGGCCAGGGCCGTCACCTGCTCGCCCAGCGGCGTGTACTGGGTGCTGGCCGGTAGCGCCGCCCGGACGTCGAGGGTGTTCGTGATGGTCACCAGCACCATGCTGTGCCCGGTGTAGACGGCGACCGACCACCAGTCCGCGTCGGCGCCCAGCCGGTGTCCGGCGGCTTGGGCCTCGGGGGTGTCGTGTACGCCGTACTGCTCGATGACCAGGCCGTCCTCGGTGACCGTGGACAGCCGGCAGATGGCCAGACGGGCGCAGTGCCGCTGGTCGGGGACCGCGACGGTGGGCGCGGCCGAGATGGTCACGGTGCCCTGCCCGCTGGCGGTGGCGACCCGTACGCTCACCGTCAGCGCGGCGGGCCCGATCGCCGGGTCGAGCAGCGCCGCCAGCGGCCGCTCGTCGCCGCGCCCGTCGAGTCCCAGGTCGATCCGCTCCAGCCCGGCCGGGTTCACCTTGCTGCGGAAGTACGCGCCCACCTCGCAGCTGAGCCGTTCCCGCCGCACCTGCTCGGGCATCACGGTCGCGCCGCGCAGCGGCAGGTCGCCGGTCAGCGCGGTGAGCCGGTCCATACCGGCGTCATCGGCGGGGCCGGGCGACGGCGTACCGGTCGGTGACAGCACGCTCGGGGACGGCGGCGCGCTCGTCGACGGGAGCCCGGCCATGCAGTCCTCGGCCTCGGGCACGGGTGTGCCGCCGGGGACCGGGCGCAGCAGCATCAGGGCGGCACCGGCCGCGACGACGCCGATCACCGTGACGGCGGCGGTGACGGCGCGGACCACCCGGCGGCGGGCCCGTCCGGCTGCCAGCAGTTCGTCGGAGTGGAACGGCACCGGAGGCGCGAGCACGTCGGACCCGTCCCCGGCGTCCTGCGGGCCGGTGCGGGCGCCGAGGAGGCCGAGCAGGGCGCGTTCGGCGTACACCTCGGGCGGGTCCTGGTGGGGGGAGTTGCCGCGCCGGTAGACGGCCAGCAGCACCCGGCGGGTGAGCCGGTCGGCGGTGTCCCAGTCGCCGCAGCGCACGTACGCCAGGCGACGCAGCCGTCCGGCGTAGACGGTGACGAAGTCGGTGTAGTCGGCCTCCCAATCGCGCACTCCGCCAGTGAACACCTTCGATCGTGATCGCGTCATCCCCCGTACGGAGAGCGCTCTCCGGTGCTGAGGTAGCCGCGCAGCACGTGCGCGTCCGGGGCGGTGGCGCTGACCAGTGTCGCCGCGCCGGTCAGCGGCATCCGCACCGCAGTCGCGCCGAGCACGGCCGGTGGCGCGGGCGGCGCGGCGGCGTCGACGGTCAGCAGCGAACCGGTCGCGCGGGCCCCGCCGAGCACCGCCGGGCCGTCCCAGCCCGGCGTGCCCGGACCGACCGTCAGCGACTGCCGCAGCAGGGCGGCACCGTCGTAGTCGACCGACGTGCTCACCGTGGCGTCGCCCGGCTGCTCGGCGTGGCGGCCGCAGATCAGTTCCTCCCGCCACAGCAGGCGCGCCCCGGCGGCCAGCTCCACGGTGGACGACGCCAGGTGGCGGCAGCCCGCCGCGGCGACCAGCTGCTCGGGCAGCCAGCGCAGCTCACCGCCCGCCGCGACGGTCGCGGTGACCGTCGTGCGGGACGGCGACCCGTCCCGGCCGGGCAGGGCGATCGAGGCGGCGACGGAGCGTACGCACAGCACCGCTCCCTCGCCGACCTCGATCTCGATGCGCAGGTCGTCGCCGCCGAGCGGCCCGGCGGCGCTGCCGATCAGGTGCACCGTCGCCGCCGCCGAGCCGTCCGGGGTGTGCCGCAGTTGCAGGGGCGGTTCGCCGCGCAGGCGCGCCAGCCGGGTGCCGCCGCGCCCGTCGGCCTCGGCGACGATCCTGGCCAGCGCCCGCATCAGCGCATCCCGGCGGTCGCGGGCCCGCGACCGAGCTCGTCGGCGTGGTCGTGACCGTGCGCCTCGGCGTCGCCTCGGCGGTGTGCGACGAGGTGGCGTACCCAGTCGGCGACCTGACTCGCGTGCGGGTCCTTCGCGATCGACTGGAAGACCGTGGGCAACGTGCCCCGGCGGGCGCGGGCGTCGCGGTCCATCACGGCCAGGTCCGCCCCGACCAGCGGGGCCAGGTCCGTCTTGTTGATGACCAGCAGGTCGGCCGTGGTGACGCCGGGGCCGCCCTTGCGGGGCACCTTGTCGCCACCGGCCACGTCGACCACGAAGATCTGCTGGTCGACCAGGCCCTTGCTGAACGTGGCGGTGAGGTTGTCGCCGCCGCTCTCGACCAGCACCAGATCCAGCGGGCCGAGCGTGTCCTCCAGCTCCTCGACGGCGTCGAGGTTGGCGGAGATGTCGTCACGGATGGCGGTGTGCGGGCAGCAGCCGGTCTCCACGGCGCGGATACGGGACGGGTCGAGCACCCCGGCCCGTTTGAGGAAGTCGGCGTCCTCGGTGGTGTAGATGTCGTTGGTCACCACCGCCAGCCGCAGCTCCCCGGCCAGCGCCCGGCACAGGGCGGCGACCAGCGCGGTCTTGCCGGAGCCGACCGGCCCGCCGATGCCGATGCGCACCGCCCGGTCCAGGCGGGGCAGCGGCGGGTGCGGATCGACGCCCGGCTCCGGGTGGGTGTGGGGCACCGATTCGTCGTGGTCGTAGGCGTGGTCAGCTCGCAAAGAGACGCACCTCCCAGGTGGCGTGCAGTTCGGCGGAGATGTCGGCCAGCGGCGCCGCGTGGGCCGGCAACTCCTGCGGGGACTTGTGCGCGACCGCCGCGGCGGCTGCCGCGATCTCGTCACATGCGCCGGCCATCCTGGCCAGCAGATTCTGCACCTGGTACGGGTCCAGCCCGAGCAGCCGCACCGCCGCGCTGGCCGGTCCGGTGAGCACCCCGTACACGGCGAGCTGGGCGGCCTCCTCCGTGGACAGTCCCGCCGCGGCCGCCGTCATGCCCAGCGCCAGCGGCTGGTGTGGGCCGTCGGGGTGCTTGGGCAGGTGCCCGTACAGCTCGCTCGGCCAGGTGAGCCGCCCCGCTCGCAGCAGCGCCCGGCCCTGCCGCCGCGACGCCAGCCGCAGCGCCGGTGACACCGTCCGCGCCTCCAGCTCCCGGTCCAGGGAGAGGAAGGGCACCTTCACATCGGATTCCGCGAAGGAAGGTGCCCTTCCCATCCGTGTGGCGGACAGGTGCGTGGCGGCGGTGAAGGCGGCGGTGACGGGGGCGGCGTAGGAGAGTCGGCCGTGCAGGAACTGCTCCAGGCCGGCCAGGTCGGTGACCCGGCCGGCGACGACGGCCGCTTCGAGGCCGCTGGAGTGGGCGTGGCCGCCGGACGGGAAGCGCCCGTCGGCCAGCAGCAGGTATGCGGTGCGGTGCATCAGAACAGACCGTGCCTCAGAAGAGGAAGTACCGCTGGGCCATGGGCAGGACCGTCGGCGGGTCCGGTTCGACGACCGCGCCGTCGATGCGGACCGTGAACGTGTCCGCGTCGACCTCGATGCGCGGCATCGCGCTGTTGTGCGGCAGGTCGGCCTTGCCACGCGAGCGCACGTCCGCGACGGGCACCAGTGCCCGCTTGACGTCCAGCTCCAGACCCGCGTCCAGGGCCGCCGGGGCGACGAAGGCGAGCGAGGTCTTGGCGGGCACGACGCCGTACGCGCCGAACATGGGGCGGGGCAGCATCGGCTGCGGAGTGGGGATGGACGCGTTCGCGTCGCCCATCTGCGCGTACGCGATCATGCCGCCCTTCATCACCAGGTGCGGCCGCACCCCGAAGAACGCCGGGTCCCAGATCACCAGGTCGGCGAGCTTGCCGGGCTCGACCGAGCCGATCTGTTCCTCCAGCCCGTTGGCCATCGCCGCGCAGATGGTGTACTTCGCGACGTACCGCTTGGCCCGGTGGTTGTCGGCTGACGAGTCGCCGGGCAGCGAGCCGACCCGGTCCTTCATCACGTGCGCGGTCTGCCAGGTGCGCAGCACCACCTCGCCGATGCGGCCCATCGCCTGCGAGTCCGAGCCGATGATCGAGATCGCGCCGAGGTCGTGCAGCAGGTCCTCGGCGGCCATCGTGGACGGCCGGATGCGGCTCTCCGCGAACGCCAGGTCCTCGGGCACGGCCGCGTTCAGGTGGTGGCACACCATCAGCATGTCCAGGTGCTCGGCCAGGGTGTTGCGGGTGTACGGCCGGGTCGGGTTCGTCGACGACGGCAGGATGTTGGGCAGGCTCGCCACCGTGATGATGTCGGGCGCGTGCCCGCCCCCGGCCCCTTCCGTGTGGTACGAGTGGATCGCCCGCCCGTTGATCGCGGCCAGGGTGTCCTGCACGAACCCGGCCTCGTTCAGGGTGTCGGTGTGGATCGACACCTGCACCCCGGACGCGTCGGCGACGCGCAGGCACGCGTCGATCGCCGCCGGGGTGGTGCCCCAGTCCTCGTGCAGCTTGAACCCGCCCGCCCCAGCGCGCAGCTGCTCCCACATGGCCTCCTCGGAGACCGTGTTGCCCTTGCCGAGCAGCAGCACGTTGACCGGGAACGTGTCCAGCGCCTCGAACATGCGGGCCAGGTGCCAGGCGTTCGCGGTGACCGTGGTCGCCTTGGTGCCCTCGGCCGGGCCGGTGCCGCCCCCGACCAGCGTGGTCACGCCGCCCGCGAGGGCCTCGTGCACGAGCTGCGGACAGATGAAGTGCACGTGGGTGTCCACGGCCCCGGCGGTCACGATCTTGCCGTTGCCCGCGACGACCTCGGTCGCCGGTCCGATGACCAGATCCGGGTGTACGCCCGGCATGGTGTCGGGATTGCCGGCGCGTCCGATCGCGACGATCCGCCCGTCGCGGATGCCGATGTCGGCCTTGACGATGCCCCAGTGGTCCAGGATCACCGCCCCGGTGATGACCGTGTCGACCGCGCCCTGCGCGCGGGTGGCCCGCGACTGGCCCATCGACTCGCGGATCACCTTGCCGCCGCCGAAGACGGCCTCGTCGCCGCCCGCGCAGCGGTCCTCCTCGACCTCGATGAGCAGGTTCGTGTCGGCGAGCCGGATGCGGTCACCGGTGGTGGGGCCGTAGAGCGCGGCGTAGCGCTCGCGGCTGACCAGGATCGTCACAGGCCCTCCCTCGACTGGCGCGTGTGTGTGACGCGGCTTTTGCGCATAGACGTTGGCCTATGACGTCGAATTTCGGGGCCGGATTTTCCACGTGATAGGCCAGCGTCTATGGGGGTCGATCGGCGCCGACGCCGCCCGGAAGTCGCGGTCACAGCTCGCCTCCGCACTCGCCGCGCAGGCCGGGCACGATGCGCGCCCCGCCCAGCGGGACCAGCTCCACCTCACGCGTCACGCCGGGTTCGAAGCGCACCGCCGTGCCCGCGGGCACCGCCAGGCGCTGGCCCCAGGCCGCGGCCCGGTCGAAGTCCAGCCCCGGGTTGGCCTCGGCGAAGTGGTAGTGCGAGCCGACCTGTACGGGCCGGTCCGCGGTGTTGACGACGGTCAGCGTGGTGATCGGCCGATCCACGTTGATCGCGACCGGACCCTCGCCGAAGAGGATCTCGCCCGGGATCATCGGATCGGGTGGTGCACGGTCACCAGCTTGGTGCCGTCCGGGAACGTGGCCTCCACCTGCACCTCCTTCAGCATCTCGGGGACGCCGTCGAGCACGTCCGCGCGGGTGAGCACCTGTGCCCCCGCGTCCATCAGGTCGACCACGGTGCGCCCGTCGCGGGCGCCCTCCAGCAGGAAACGGGTGATGATGGCGACCGACTCGGGGTGGTTGAGCAGTAGGCCGCGGGCACGGCGCCGCTCGGCGACGTCGGCCGCCACATGGATGAGCAGCCGTTCCTGCTCATGCTGGGTGAGGAACATGAACCGTCCTTCTACACGGTGAGGGCAGCGCGTACGGCGGGTTCGGCGCCGGTGCCGCCCGCGCCGGATGACGTCACTCTGCCCGATTCGAGCACGTGGTAGCGGTGCGCCGCGCGCAGCGCGAACCCCAGATGCTGCTCGACCAGCAGCACCGACAGCCCGTCCCCGGCCAGGGACAGCACCGCCTGCTCGATCTCGGCGACGACGTTGGGCTGGATGCCCTCGGTCGGCTCGTCGAGCAGCAGCAGCTTCGGCCGGGTGATCAGGGCGCGGGCGATGGCGAGCTGCTGGCGTTGCCCGCCGGACAGCAGCCCGGCCCGGCGGCGCAGCAGCCCGTGCAGGGCCGGGAACAGCTCCAGCGCCGACGCCATGGCCTGCCTGCCGCCGCGCCGCCCGTCGGCGACCAGCTGCAGGTTCTCGGCCGTGGTCAGGTGCGGGAAGCACTGCTGGCCCTGCGGCACGTACGCCATGCCGCGCGCCACCCGCACGTGCGGGGCGAGCCTCGTGACGTCCTCGCCGCCGAACAGCACCATGCCCTGCTTCGGTTTCAGCAGGCCGATCGCGACCCGGAGCAGGGTGCTCTTGCCCGCGCCGTTGTGCCCGAGCACGGCCGCGACCGTGCCGTCCTCGACGGTCACGTCGACGCCGTGCAGCACGCTGCTGCGGCCGTACCCGGCGTGCACGCCCTCGATCCGCAGCATCACGCCTCCGCCCCCTGGGCCACCGCGTCGGCCGTGTGGCCGAGGTAGACCTCCTGCACCTTCGGGTCGGCCTGCACCTGCGCGACCGTGCCCTCGCTGAGCACCTTCCCGGCGTGCAGCACGGTGACGGTGCGGGCGAAGCGGCGCAGGAAGTCCATGTCGTGCTCGATGACGACGACGGTGCGGTCGCTGGCGACCTTGCCCAGCAGCTCGCCGGTCGCCTCGCGCTCCTCGTGGCTCATCCCGGCGACGGGTTCGTCGAGCAGCAGCAGCCGGGCGTTCTGCACCAGCAGCATGCCGATCTCCAGCCACTGCTTCTGCCCGTGCGCGAGCGTGCCCGCGAGCACGTCGCGCCGGCCGGTCAGCCCGATCGTCTCCAGCGCCTGCGCGACGTCGTCGGGCACCGTGCCGCGACGGCGCAGCATCGTCCACGGGCTGCGGCCCGCACCGGCCGCGATGTCGAGGTTCTGCAGCACCGTCAGCTCCTCGAACAGCGCCGCCGTCTGGAACGTACGCCCCACGCCCAGCCGGGCGACGCGGTGCACGTCCCGGCCGAGCAGTTCCTGCTCGCCGAAGCGCGCCGAACCGGTCGCCTTGACCAGCCCGGTCACCGCGTCGACGAGCGTCGTCTTGCCCGCCCCGTTGGGTCCGATGAGGAACCGGATGTCACCGGGCTCCACATCGAGGTCGACGCCGTCCACGGCGACGAACCCGTCGAACACCACCCGCAGCCCGCGAATCCGCAGGCCGCCTGCCGTCTCGCTCATGCCGTCCTCCTCCGGCCGGTCGCCCGCGCCATCAGCCGTGCTCGCCGGTCGGCGGCACTCGCCGCCGCTTGCCCGCTCACGCGGCCACCTCCTGCACCAGCACCCGGTCGCCGTCGGCCGGGACCGTGGCGTCCGGCTGGCGCTCGCGCCTGCGCCGCACCATGCCCCACAGCGACGCCAGGCCACCGGGCAGGAACGCGACCACCAGCACGAACATCGCGCCCTGCAGGTAGGTCCAGGTGCCGGGGAAACGCTCGGACAGGGCCGTCTTCGCCCACGCCACGGCGACCGCGCCGAGCACGGGGCCGAGCAGCGCCGCCCGGCCGCCGACCGCGACCCCGATCACGAACTCGATCGAGGGCACGATGCCGATCAGGGCGGGGGAGATGATGCCGACCGCGGGCACGAACAGCGCCCCGGCCAGGCCCGCCATGCCCGCCGCGACGACGTACGCGACGAGCTTGACGTTGGCGGGGTTGTAGCCGAGGAAGCGCACCCGGTTCTCGGAGTCGCGTACGGCGACCAGCAGCTCGCCGTAGCGGGAGTGCATCAGCTGGCGGGTCAGCGCGAGCAGGGCCAGCAGCACCCCGGCGATGATGAAGTAGACCATCCGCTGGTTGACCGGATCGTCGAGGTCGTAGCCGAAGAAGCCCTCGATGTCGGTGAGCCCGTTGGTGCCCCCGGTGGTGCCCTGCTGGCCGATCAGCAGGATCACCATCGCGGCGGCCAGGGCCTGGCTGAGGATCGCGAAGTACGCCCCCCGCACGCGCCGCCGGAACACCAGCGAGCCGAGCCCGAACGCGACCAGCATCGGCAGCAGCACCGTGGCGGCCAGCGCGAACACCGGGTTCGCGAACGGGGCCCACCACGCGGGGAGCTCGTCGAGCTGCCCGTACAGCTCCATGAAGTCGGGCATGTTGCCCTCGCCCGCGTCGGCGAGCTTGAGGTGCATGGCCATCGCGTAGCCGCCCAGGCCGAAGAAGACGCCCTGGCCGAGGGTGAGCAGCCCGCCCCGTCCCCAGGCCAGGCCGATGCCGACGGCGACGATCGCGAAGCACAGGTACTTGGCCAGCAGGCTGAGCCGGAAGTCGGTCAGCAGCGCCGGGGCGGCCGCGAACAGCACCACCGCGCCGAGCCCGAACCCCAGCCACACCCGCGTGCGCGGACTCAGGTTCGTCATGCCAGGCTCCTGGTCCGCAGCGTGAACAGGCCCTGCGGCCGCCACTGCAGGAACGCCACGATGGCGACGAACACGATCACCTTGGCGACGCTGAGCGTGGTCAGGTACTCGACCATCGCCTGCAGCATGCCGAGCACGAAGGCCACGATCACGCTCCCCTTGAGCTGCCCGATGCCGCCGACCACGACGACGAGGAAGGCGTCGATGATGATGTTGGTGCCCATGGTCGGGCCGATGGGGCCGAGCAGGGTCAGCGCGACCCCGGCGACCCCGGCCAGGCCGGAGCCGATGAAGAAGGTGAGCCGGTCGACGCGCCCGGTCGCGATGCCGGACACCGCGGCCAGGTCGCGGTTCTGCACCACGGCCCGGATGCGGCGGCCCAGCGGGGTGAACCTGAGCGCGGCGGTCAGCGCGGCGACGGCGAGCACGACCAGGCCGAGGATGAACAGGCGGCTGTTGGCGATGCTGAGGTCCGTGCCGAGCGAGGTGCTCTCGGTGAGGATGTCCGGGGCCTTGGTCTGCACGTTCGGTGCGCCGAAGACATCGCGGGCCAGTTGCTGGAGCATCAGCGAGACGCCCCAGGTGACCAGCAGCGTGTCCAGCGGCCGGGTGTAGAGGCGGCGGATCAGCGCCCATTCCAGCAGCACGCCCATCGCGCCCGCGACGGCGAAGGCGACGGGCAGGGCGACGAGCAGCGACAGGCCCGCGTCGGTGACGGTCTGCTGCAGCACGTACGTGGTGTAGGCGCCGGCCATGATGAACTCGCCGTGCGCCATGTTGATGACGTTCATCTGGCCGAAGGTCAGGGCCAGGCCGAGCGCGATGAGCAGCAGCACCGCGCCGATGCTGACGCCGGTGAACAGCTGCCCGAGGATCACTGTCATGCGTTGCCGCCTTGGGACGGGGCGGTGGAGCGGCCGGGCCGCTCCACCGCCGACGGTGGGTCAGGACAGGCCGGACGCCCAGGGGTAGCCCTTGAGGTACGGGTCCGGCTTGACCGGGCTGCCGGAGTTCCACACCTCGGTGATCAGGCCGTCGTCGCCGATCTTGCCGATGCGTGCCGTCTTGTGGATGTGCTGCGTCGCGCCGTCGATGGTGACCAGGCCCTCGGGAGCCTCGAAGGTGACGCCGTCCGCGGCGCCCTTCACCTTCTCGACGTCGAACGAGCCGGCCTTCTCGACCATGGCCTTCCACAGGTAGACCGACACGTACGCGGCCTCCATCGGGTCGCTGGTCGGCTTGTCCGCGCCGAACTTCGCCTTGTACGCCTTGACGAACTTGTCGTTGGCCGCGCCCGTGGTCGTCTGGTAGTAGTTCCACGCCGTGAGCTGCCCCGACAGGTACTGCGTGCCGATGCTCTTGACCTCCTCCTCGGCGATCGACACCGACACGACCGGCATCGCCGCAGCGGTCAGGCCCGCAGACTTGTACTCCTTGAAGAAGGCCACGTTGCTGTCGCCGTTGAGGGTGTTGAACACGGCCTCGGCCTTGGACGCCTTGACCTTGTTGACGATCGTGCCGAACTCCGTGCTGCCCAGGGGCGCGTAGTCCTCGCCGAGCACCTTGAGGCCGTTGGCCTCGGCGTACGCCTTGATGATCTTGTTTGCGGTGCGGGGGAACACGTAGTCGCTGCCGACCAGGTAGACCGATTTCTTGCCCTGCGCCTTGAGGTAGTCCAGGCCGGGCACGATCTGCTGGTTGGTGGTCGCGCCGGTGTAGAAGATGTACGGCGACTGCTCCAGGCCCTCGTACTGGACGGGGTAGAACAGCAGCGCCTTGTTCTCCTCGAAGACCGGCTTCACGGCCTTGCGGCTGGCCGAGGTCCAGCAGCCGAACACGGCCGCGACCCGGTCCACTTTGATCAGCTTCTCGGCCTTCTCGGCGAACGTCGGCCAGTCCGAGCCGCCGTCCTCGCCGACCGGGGCGAGCTTCTTGCCGAGTACACCGCCTGCGGCGTTGATCTCCTCGACGGCCAGCATGATGGCGTCGCGTACGGTGACCTCGCTGATGGCCATGGTGCCCGACAGTGAGTTGAGCAGGCCCACCTTGACGGTGTCGCCCGAGGTGTCGGCGGTGACGCCGCCGGTGTCGTCGCCTTCGCCGGTCTTGCTGCCGCAGGCGCTGACCGCCAGCGCGGCGGCCAGGGCGACGCTGAATGCCGCGAGGCGGCGTCGGTGGAATCGGAGCATGGTGGGGTATCTCCCTGAATCGGCTGAGCACAGGTCAAGGGGGAGAAGCACCGGGGCGGGAGACGTCGGCGTCCTCGGCGTGTCACGTGCCGGCCCGTGGTGGTGCGAGATCGGTCCTATCCGGATGCCGGCAGCGCGCGGCGAAGGCTTCGTCCGGTTGTGCCGGCCCGTGGGCGTCCGCCTGAATGCCAGGCACGGCTAGCGTCGGCGAGCGCGATTTCAGTTCTGTTTCATCGCTCTTAATACGCTGTATCTGTCCGTGTGAAATGTGGCCGCTGACCTGCGTAAACAGCAAGAGCCGACGCCATGGGACCGCGTAGGTCGCGGTCGTGGCATCGGCTCGGCGTGCTATTCGGATTCAGGTGACGGCACCGCCGCGTCAGCGGGATGCTTCACGCGAGAAGTATCTTGGGGGGCCGGTGTCGTGTCAAGACGGACAGTGCGCCCCTCGCGGGAGCCCGACCCTATGTAGAGTCCCTACCATGAACACCGAACTGCGCCTGACCGTGCCGGTGGCACGGGTGCTCGCGGCCCTGGTCGCCGACCCGTCCGGCGACCACTACGGGATGGAGTTGATGCAGTCGTCCGGGCTGCCCAGCGGGACGCTGTACCCGATCCTGGCCCGCCTCACCGAAGCCGGCTGGCTCGACAAACGCTGGGAAGACATCGACCCGTCCGAGGCGGGCCGCCCCGCTCGCGCGTACTACCGGCTCACCCCCGCGGCCCTGCCGGTCGCCCGGCAGCGGCTCGCCGAACTGCACGAGCAGACCCGGCCGGCGCACCCGCACGTCGCCGCCAAGGAGGCCACCGCATGATCAGCCGACTGTGCCACACGCTGCTGGCCCGCGCGGCGCGGCGCTGGCCGGTGGACCTGCGCGCCGCGATGCTCGCCGAGTGGCAGGCCGAACTGCACGTCCTGCCCACCACGGCACAGCGCCTGCGGTACGCGGCCAGCCTCGCCACCTCCCGGCCGCATCGGGAAGGAGCTGTCCTGATCAGCCCGCAGCGCGCCGTCGCCCACGGACTGCTGTGGCTGGCGCTGATCACGGTGCTGCCGACGGTCTACCTGCCGCTGGCGCTCAATTGGACCTCCGGCATGGATCCGGGCACCGTCGTGTGGCAGACCTGGGTGGCCGGTGGGAGCGTCGTGGCGGCGGCCGTGCTGGGCGCCGTCTGCGGAAGCCTCACCACAGGCGTGACGCGCGTGATCGAGCCGATGTCGGTGGCGCGCTGGACGGTCGGCGTCGGCTACGTGACCGTCGTGGCCTACTACCTGGTCGGCGGAGGGCTGGACGGGGCGATGCTGACCGACATGACGTACTGGGCGCTGAGCGCCGTGGCGCTGTGCACGCTGGCGGCCAAGGTCGCCGGAGCCGGGTGGAGGCTGCTCTCCTGGGTGATCGTGGTGATCGCCGTGCCGGTGACGTTCTGGTTCGCGCACCTGCACAGCGCCCTCAGCGACTTCTCCGCACTGGGCATGGAGTACTTCTTCGGCGGCGAATACCTGCCCGCCTTCCTCTTCGCGGTCGGCAAGCAGGAACTGCTCCACGTCATCATCTTCCTGTTCGTGTACGCGCATGTCCTGGTGCTGCGACACCGCGCGGCACCCGTGGCCGAAGCGTCGCAGGAGGTTGCCGCGTGATCAGGCGCCTGTGCCACGCACTGCTCAGCAGCGCTGCCCGGCGCTGGCCCGCCGACCTGCGCGCGGAGATGCTCGCCGAATGGCGGGCGGAGCTGCACGCCCTGCCCGGAGGCGGCCGGCGGCTGCGCTACGCGGCGAGCCTGGCCGTGTCGCGGCCGCACCGCGAGGCGGCGGTCGTGGTGCGGCCGGGACGGAACCTCGCGCACGCGGTGCTGTCGCTCGTGCTGCTCGCCGGGCTGCCCATGGTCTACCTGGAACTCGCACTGGGCTGGACGACCGGTTACAGCGAGGACACCGTCACCTGGCAGGCCTGGGTCGGCGCGGGCAGCATCCTGGCCGCCGCCGGGCTGGCGATCATCTGCGCACGTGTCACCCCGGGGGTGACGCAGCTGATCCGCCCGGTGCTGCTGCCGTTGTGGTGCTTCGGCAGCCCGTACGCGACACTGGCGGCCTGGCCGCTGCTGAGCGGACACCTGCCCAACCGGTCCCACCTCGCGTCCGGGGCGCTCTGGGCGTTGAGCGCGGTCGCGCTGGGCACCCTCGCGGCCAGGGCACGCCCGGCGCTGGTGTCCTGGGGCATCGTGGCGGCGGCCGTGCCGGTCTCCTTCTGGTTCCTGTCCATGAGCGTCGAGATCATCGCGGCGGGGTACGTCGGCAGCGGCCCGCTGGCCGAATACCTGTTCACGCTCGCCGTCCGGACACCCGTGCACGTGGCGGTCTTCCTGCTCGTGTACGCCAACCACCTGGCCCGGCGACCTCGGGCGTCCGCACCCGAGGTCGCGGCCGCGCGGGCGTAGCGCGGCGGCGCACCGTCGGCGTCACCCGCGAACCGGGTGACGCCGACGTCCGTCCACTGCGGAACGCAGCGCGCCCGTACCATGGCGCCATGCCAGCATCCAGGGTGGAGCCGACCTCGGCCGGTACGGCGTGAGCCGCGATCAGGTGCCCGGCGACGACGTCGCGTTCGACCCGCTGAACGAGGACGAGCTGGCCGGACTGGGGCTGGAGCCGGCCACGCTGCCGGTCCTGCCGCTGGGCGACGAGCCCACCCGGACCACGGCGCCCTACCTGTTCCCGACCGAGCGGTATCGAGGTGAGTGGCGCAGGCATGTGATCAGGCTGGTCAGGGGCCTCTGCCTGATCGCCGTCTACACCGGGCTGCTGATCACCCTGGCCGTGCAGCGGATCAAGCCCGAGTACACCACCCTCGTCGTGACGCTCATCGCCGTCGGGGCGCTGCTGCTGGCGGCCCACCGCGCCGCGCACTGGTGGTTCTCCCGGTTCGTGCTCACCAACCGGCGGCTGATGCTCATCGAGGGCGTGCTGACCCGGCGGGTGGCGATGATGCCGCTGCTGCGGGTGACGGACATGAGCTACTTCCAGACCCCGGCCGGCCGGGTGCTCGACTTCGGCGATTTCCACGTGGAGAGTGCGGGGTGGCGTAGCCCGCTGCGCCGCATCGCCGACCTTCCCCACCCGAACGAGCTGTACCTGCGGATCGTGGAGGAGATGTACGAGCCTGAGGCCGTGGAGGCGCGGCTCGGCGCGAGCGTGGCGGGAGCGGTCCAGGAGGCCCTCTACGGCCCGCCGCTGGTCAACTACGACGGCTGGATCGCCGTCGAGGTGTCCGACGAGAACGGGCCCGTCTCGGTGTCACCGCGACGCAGGTTCGAGCTGCACCCGGCGCGCACCTACCGCGTGATGATCACCATCGCGCCGTACCCGATCCGTGGCGTCAGCGAGCCGCTCGTCGTCACCGGTGGTGTCACCGACGATCGGGTGCGATTCGAGGTGGAGATCGACAGCGACCAGGCCGCGCTGCGCCGGACGGCGGTGGCCGTGCCCGCCTGGCACGACCGCGCGTCCTCGACGGAGTTCACGCTGGGGCCGTTCAGCGAGGACGACGCGCTCAGCGACTCGCCGTGGCTGTGGGTGCGGGTCGCGCAGGGCAGGCGCACGCTGCAGAGCATCGAGCTGGAGACCGACCTCGCCACCGGGGACGGGGAGCACGGTTGAGCGAGGTCATCGCCACCGTCTCCATCCGCGCACCGCGTTCGGGCCCCGGCGTCGAGGTGTGCTTCGAGTTCCCCGCCACGGGCGAGACCGTGTACCTGCCGCTGCCCGACCGGCGCGCGCTGGAGGCGATGCGCCGCAAGGCCGGGGAGTACCTGCGCCGCGTGGTGCCGCTGGTCGCCCGGCTCAACGCGACCACCGAGCAGGCCGCCACCGCGCTGCGCATCCTGCTCAACGCGGGCCGGGAACTCACCGGAATGCTGATCCCGGACGACATCGCCCGGTTCCTGCGGCTGGAGTCGGCGTTCCGGGCGGCGTGGCCGCTGTGGCAGGCCGCGCAGTGGGACGACCCGCACCGGCCGCTCCCGATGATCGAGCTGCACTGCCGGGACGAGACCCTGCCGCTGGAGCTGCTGCCGCTGTTCGACTTCGGTTCGCTACCGCCGCTGCGTACGTACGACGACCTGGTCCGGGCGGCGTCGCGCTTCCTCGGCTTCGCGACCGTGGTGCGCCGGGTGGTGCCCGCCCGCGCGACCGCCGACTCCGTGCTGCGCAACGAGCCCGCGCTGCCGGTGCAGTTCCTGCGGCACCGCGAGCTCGGCAGCGCCCGCGACGAGGAGCGCTTCCTGGCCTCCCTCGGCGCTCACGTGCAGGTCGAGGGCCCGTGGCCGGTGTCGCAGGACGAGGAGGCCGTCCGCACCTCGCTGCTGCGGGCGCTGTACGACGGCGCGCCGCTGGACGGCGGCCCCGGTGACGGCGTTCCCGTCCAGGTGCAGCACTTCGCCTGCCACTGCGACACCAGCGCCGAGTTCGACGACGACTACGCGCTGGTCCTGTCGACGCGCAACGGCAAGACCCGCCGGGTGACCTTCGGCGAGCTGCGCGAGGGCTACTACGACCGGTTCTTCGCCGACCGGAGCACGGCGGGCCACCGCGCCGTGATCATCCTGAACGCGTGCGCGTCCTCGCGCACCAACCCGCTGACGGCGTACTCGTTCCCGCGCTGGTTCCTCAACCACGGGCACCGGGCGTTCATCGGCACCGAGACCGACGTGCCCGACGGTGTCGCGGGCGGCTTCGCGGCAGCGTTCTACGGCCGGCTGCTGGAGGCGCGCCGCCCGCTCGGCGAGGCCGTCGTCTGGGCCCGCCGCGACCTGCTGCGCGACTTCCGCAACCCGCTCGGCCTGCTGTACGTCATGTACGGCGACACCCAGCTCACCGTCGAGCGGGCCCGCCCCGGCATCTACCGCGCGTCAGCCGGCCGGGCGGCGTAGGCGCACCAGCAGCTCGTCGGCCAGCGGCACCAGGAACACCGCCATGGTCAGCACCACCCCGGCCGCGACCTGGTCCAGCCCGATCAGCGCGGCGGCGTGCGCGCTGGTGCCCACCGCCCAGCACAGGTAGGCCACGGCCGCCAGCACGTAGAAGTGCGGCAGCGGCCGCTCGTCGGCGGGCAGCTTCTGCCCGGCCAGCCACAGGTAGCCGACGGTCCCCGCCAGGCCGACCGCCACCAGCGTGATCAGCAGCGCCCGGCGCTCGGGCCCGACCACCGCGGCCAGCGGCACGAAGAACGCCAGCGTCTCCGCCGGGACGTACTTGACCAGCCGCTCGGGCAGCCCGTCCCCGCCGACCGGGCCCGCGTTCGGGCTGCGGAACCGCACGGGCGGGACGACGGTGCGAGGCATGGCCACTCCAGGGGTCGGCGGATCAAGACATTCAACACCATGCGTGCGTACGCCGGGCGGACGAGTTGGCGTCCGGGTGCGCCGGTGTGTCAGTGTCGCGGGATGACCACCCTGGGGAGCTCCGACGCCTGGCGACGCCCCGGCCCGACCGCCGAGCAGCGCCGGGCCGATGTGTTCATCGGGCTGGCGGTGACCGCGGTGGCGCTGTTCAACCTGACCCTGACCACGAGCACCGGCGCGTTCCATCTCGGCCCGCCGCCGAGCTGGCCCGAGCAGGTGTGCTGGTGCCTGGCGATCACCGTGCCGCTCGCGGTGCGCCGCCGCTTCCCGCTGACCATCGCCGTGGTCGTGTCGGCGGCGTTCATCGTCGCGCAGGTCCGGGCCGCGCCGGAGATGCAGCTCGCGACCGGGGCGCTGTTCTGCGCCATCTACACCGCCGGGGCCTGGGCGGGCGACCACCGCCGCTCGCGGCAGGTGCGGGCGGGCATCATCGCGGCGATGTTCTCCTGGCTGCTGCTGTCGATCGGGCTGTCGATCGACGCGGTGCCCGCGGACGCGTTCGAGGGCGCGCGGGGGCCGGTGCCGCCGCTGCTCGCGGCGATCGTCAGCGCGCTGCTGGTCAACGCGCTGATGTTCGGGTTCGCCTTCTTCTTCGGCGAGACGGCCTGGGTGGCCGCGCGCCGGGAGCACCAGCTGCACGAACAGGCCGAGCAGCTGCGCCGGGCCCGCGACGAGGCGGGGGAGCGGGCGGTCATGGGCGAGCGGCTGCGCATCGCCCGGGAGCTGCACGACGTCGTCGCCCACCACGTGTCGGTGATGGGTGTGCAGGCCGCGGCGAGCCGCCGGGTGATGGACAAGGACCCGGCGCGGGCGCGTACGGCGCTGGCGGCGATCGAGCAGAGTGCCCGCACCGCGGTCGACGAGCTGCGCCGCATGCTCAGCCTGCTGCGCCGGGGCACCGGCACCGACGAGGGGCCCGCCACGGTCGGGGTCGAGCGGGTGGAGAGCCTGCTGGCCGGGGCCCGCGACGCCGGTCTGGCGGCCCGGTTCGGCGTGTTCGGCGCGCCGGTGCCGCTGCCGGACTCGCTGTCGCAGGCCGCGTACCGGATCGTGCAGGAGTCGGTGACCAACACCCTCAAGCACGCCGGGGCGACGACCATCGACGTACGCATCCGCTATCTGGCTCAGGAGCTGGAGGTGGAGTCCACCGATGACGGCCGCGGGAGCCGCGCCGACCGGCCCGGCGCCGGTCTGGGGCTGATCGGCATGCGTGAGCGGGTCGCCGCGCACGACGGCACGCTGGAGGTCGGCCCGCGGCCGCAGGGCGGCTTCCGGGTGCGGGCCAGGTTCCCGCTCGCGGCACAGCCGCTGTGCCCGGTCGAGTCGGCGGAGGCGGCCGCATGAGCGGGCGTTCCACGCAGCCGGTCAGCGGCGGAGCCGACGATCCGGACGTGATCCGGATCCTGGTCGCCGACGACCACCGGCTGGTGCGTACCGGGTTCCGGGTCATCCTGGAGACGGAGGACGACCTGACGGTCGTCGGTGAGGCCGCCGACGGAGAGGAGGCTGTCGCGCTGGCCGCGCAGACCGCGCCGGACGTGGTGCTGATGGACGTGGAGATGCCCGGCACGGACGGGCTGGAGGCGACCCGGCGCATCGCCGCCGCCGGTGACGGCCCGGCGGTGCTGATCCTCACCACCTTCGACCGCGACGACTACCTGTTCGCCGCCCTGCAGGCGGGGGCCAGCGGGTTCATGCTGAAGAACGGCTCGCCGGAGGCGCTGATCGAGGCGGTGCGGGTGCTGGCGCGCGGCGACGCGCTGCTCGCCCCGGAGATCACCCGCCGGGTCATCGCGAAGTTCGCCCGGCCCGCCGCCACGCCGCCCTCGGCCTCGGCGCAGGAGCTGAAGGAGCTGACACCGCGCGAGTACGAGGTGCTGGTCCTGCTGGCCGGCGGCGCGACCAACGCCGAGATCGCCACCCGGCTCTACCTGGGCGAGGCGACCGTGAAGACGCACGTCAGCCGGGTGCTGGCGAAGCTGCGGCTGCGCGACCGCACCCAGGCGGTGGTGTTCGCGTACGAGCACGGCGTGGTCACCCCCGGCGGCTGACGGATCCCCCTCGCGGCGGAGACAAGATCGATCCCTGGGCTGACTTCAGCGCGCCGCGCCGCGCCTACCGTCGTCGGGTATGACGACAGTGCTCCGCCTGAACGCGGTGAGCCGCAGGTTCGGCGACCGGCAGGTGCTCGACGACGTCTCGTTCGACGTGACCGCCGGGCGCATGACCGGGTTCGTCGGCGCGAACGGCGCCGGCAAGACCACCTCCATGCGCATCATCATGGGCGTGCTCGCCCCCGACGCCGGCGAGGTGACCTGGGCGGGTGCCCGGATGACCCGCGAGGTGCGCCGCAAGATCGGCTACATGCCCGAGGAGCGCGGCCTCTACCCGAAGATGTCCGTCCGCGACCAGCTGATCTACCTCGGCCGCCTGCACGGGCTGGGCCACGACGCGGTACGCCGCAACGCCGAGGAGCTGATCGAGTGGCTGAGCCTGGGCGAGCGGGCCGGTGACCCGCTGGAGAAGCTGTCGCTGGGCAACCAGCAGCGGGCCCAGATCGCCGCGGCGCTGATCCACGAACCGGACATCCTCGTGCTCGACGAGCCGTTCTCCGGCCTCGACCCGATCGCCGTGGACACCGTGGTGGAGGTGCTGCGGGACCGGACCAAGCGCGGCGTGCCGGTGCTGTTCTCCAGCCACCAGCTCGACGTCGTCGAGCGCCTGTGCGACGACCTGGTCATCATCGCGGCCGGGCGGATCCGCGCCGCGGGCGCGCGCGGGCAGCTGCGCGCCGAGCACACGCTGCCCCGGTACACCCTGACCGTCGACGGCGACGCGGGCTGGCTGCGTGACCATCCGGGCGTGCGGCTGCTCGACCTCGACGGCGCGCACGCGGTCTTCGAGCTCACCCCGTCGGCCGACGAGCAGCAGGTGCTGCAGGCGGCCCTGTCCCGTGGCCCGGTGCGCGCGTTCGGCCCGGTCACCCCGTCCCTCGCAGAGATCTTCCGGGAGGTCTCCCAGTGAACACCTTCGAAGCCGTACGCGTCGTGGCCGCCCGCGAGATCAGGGTGAAGCTGCGTGACAAGACGTTCCTGTTCAGCACCGTGTTCTTCCTGCTGTTCTCGGTCGGTGCGACGCTGCTGCCGGTGCTGCTGGGCGGCGGCCCGCCGTCGGTCGCGGTGGTCGGCACGGCCCCGGCCGCACTCGGCGCGGCCGAGCTGGACGTGCGTACGGTCGCCGACGAGGCGACCGCGCGGGCCCAGGTCCGCGACGGCGACGTCGACGCGGCACTGCTCGGCGACGGCACCGTGGTCGCGCTGACCGACGCCCCCAGCGACCTGGTGAACGCGCTGAGCACCCGGCCGACCGTCGAGCTGCTCGACCCGAGCGCGCTCGACGACACGCTGATGGTGCTGGTGCCCATGTTCTTCGCGCTGATCTTCTTCTTCGTGTCGCTGATGTTCGGCCTGCAGATCGCGCAGAGCGTCACCGAGGAGAAGCAGACCCGCGTGGTCGAGATCCTGGCCGCCGCGGTGCCGGTGCGGGTGCTGCTGGCGGGCAAGGTGCTGGCCGGTGCGGTGCTCGCGATGGGGCAGATCGCGCTGATCGCCGTGGTCGCGCTGGCCGGGATGCGGGTGGCCGGTCCCGCCGACGGTGGCCTGCTGACCCTGCTCGGACCCGCCATCGGCTGGTTCCTGCCGTTCTTCCTCGTCGGCTTCGTGATGCTGGCGGCCCTGTGGGCCGCGGTCGGCGCGCTGGTCGACCGGCAGGAGGATCTGAGCGGCGCGTCGATGCCGGTGCAGATGATCGTCCTGTTGCCGTTCTTCGGGGTGGCCATGTTCAGCGGCGACCCGGCCGTGATGAAGGTGCTGTCGTACATCCCGTTCACGGCGCCGACGGCGATGCCGGTGCGGCTGTTCCAGGGTGACGCGGCGGGCTGGGAGCCGGTCGTGTCGCTGGTGCTGCTCGCGGTCACCGCGCTGGGCGTGCTGCTCGTCGGCGCCCGGCTCTACGAGGGCTCGCTGCTGCGCAGCAACGGCCGTATCTCGATGGCGAGCGCCTGGCGCGACCGTGAGGCCCGCCGCCTGGCCGACCTCGACGCCGAGTCCGCCTGATCGGCGATCGCCGCTCCGGGCGACCGTGAACCTGCGGCACGGCATGCGTGCGGACGGGTCACGGTCGCCCGGATGTTCGACCACGCGGCGCAGGATCTGCGGCGAACCCGCACTCGGAAAACCGTTCGGCGACGGGAATGTGCGGTTGTGACGCGTTCGCTCGTTACATGATCGTGCGGGAACGCGAGGGCGTGTCGATCAGGCTTGTGATCAGGAACGACGGCAGGACGTACGTGCGCGTGACCTGGCTGCGCACCCGGCATCGGGTGTCGACCCAGTCCCGGGCGGGCCGTTCCTATCTCGCCGCCGTGCGCGACCTGCAACTGGCCGCGGGCCGGTTACGTGCCGCGGGCCCCTACCCCGGCGGCTGCGATCAGGTCGACGCGTTCCGGCAGGTCCGCTCGGCCTGGCTGGCGGTGGTCGTGTCCCGGCACCGTCTGCAGCGCTGAGCGCCGCAGGCGGTGCGCGGGGTCAGCCCAGCTCGGCCAGCAGGTGCGGGGTACGCAGGTTGCGTGCCACCACCGCGCGCCGTTCCAGGTAGGTCACCAGCACGGACGGGAACAGCAGCATCGCGACCGGCACCTCGAACGCCGCCGACGCGGTCACCGCGGCGATGGCGAGGCCGAGGCCCAGCTGGTCACCCACCCCGGCCGAGAACCCGAGCACCGCGCCGGCGGCCTCGATCACATGGTTGTACCGGTACGCCAGGTACAGGACCACGCCGGGCACCGCCAGCCGGACGGCGTTGGCCCAGAAGGCGTTGTTCACCGTGTCGAAGGCGCGCTGCAGCGCCTTGCGGCGTTCGAACAGGACGGCCGGTCCGACCATGCCCGCGATCATCATGAAGTAGCCGAGCGCGATCACGGTGGGCACCAGCGCGGCGAAGGAGAAGATGGTGGCGAAGCACAGGAAGAAGCTGACGATGGCGACAGCGGTGATCAGGTAGGTGACCAGGCTCCAGGCCAGCATCGCCGGGACGCGGCGCAGCCCGTACGCCAGGGCACGCCCGACGGGGGCGGGCAGCCCCGCCGCCTGCCGGACCGCGGACCAGGTCGCCGCGGCGTACCCCAGCAGCCGGAACGGCAGCGCCGTCAGCAGCATGAGCACGACCACGGTGAGGACCAGCGTGCCGACGCCCTCGGCCACCCGGTCGCTGACGAGCATGACCTGGCCGGCGTCGCTGTTCCAGAGCGTGATCAGACCGGCCACGGCCGCGGTGTACAGCAGGAAGCCGGGCACCGCGTGCGTGATCGCGAAGATCGCCAGCTGCTGCCGCCAGCCGCGCCGCAGCACGCCGGTCGTCTTGCGCGCCCAGCCGGACAGGCCCTCGCCGGGCACGTTCACCAGCACCTCGGGCCCGGTCGGCAGCTCCGGCGGAAAGGCGTCGTCCGGGGGCAGGAAGCCGCCGCTCGGGACGGGACCGGGATGGGAGTAGGGGTCGGTCGTGGACACGCGGGACTCCATGATCGGCGGGATGGTGGCCCAGTGTGGCACGCGCCCGGCCGGGCCGGTGTCCGCCGTCCGGGGCGGTGTCCGTGATCGTGAGCGCATGTCATGATCAGCGGTCGGACCGCGGACTCCGACCTGGACGGTCGTTCGCAGGAGCCTTCGGCATGGCACGTGCCAAGTCGGGGTGGTCGCCGTGATCGCGCGATAGGGTCGCCTAAGCAAGATCCGGTGGGGGGACCGATGGACGTGCTCGACGTGGAGTCCGCTGAGCGGGTGGCGCAGGGTGGCCGTGCCCGCCACCGCCGGCCGGGCCTGTCCCGGCGCTGGCTGCGGGCCGGGGCGGCGCTGATCGTGCTCGTCCTGCTGGTGCTGTGGTACGTGCTGTCGCGCGGCCACACGGTGCACGACCCGCGCGCCTACCCCGGCAGCCAGTCACAGGACCTGCCCGGCACCCTGCGCCGCTACCGTCTCGGCCTGCCCGACTGCGCCACCGGCAGCGTGCGCTACCACCGGTATGCCCAGTGGGAGGCGGACGCGTTCTACCTGCACTTCGCGGGAGACCGGCACTGCATGAACCAGTTCCTCGTGCTCAACGGCATGTTCCTGACCGGCGAGCCGGAGGAGTCGGCCGGTCTGCCCTTCGACCCGAAGACGACGGCGGGCTTCGGCTGGCCGCAGGACCACGACCGCCGGTACCGCTCGGTGCACCGTCGGCCCGTCTCGGGTGACCCGCTGGTCGACGTCGACGTGGCACTGTACGCATCCGGCGAGTCCACCGAGGTGTACCTGCACGCCGGCATCGTCTGACCCGGCGCGATATCTGTGTAAACGGACCCGATCCGGTCCGGACACTCTGGATGGGAGCGTGCCCATTGATCTACGCTCATCGCTGCGCCCCCTGCCCGGGGTGGTGCGCCACGGACAGAGCAGAGGTAGCGCCCGATGACCGAGAACGAGCCCGTACCCGAACAACGGTCCCTCGCCGCCGAGGAGCCGCCGCAGGATCCCCCCGACGCCGCGCAGGCCGCGGTCTGGCGCAACGGACTGACCGCGGTGACCGCGCTGCTCGCCGCCGTGCTCGTGCTACGCGGCCCCGCCGAACTCGCCAGCGTGCACTGGAGCGTGCGGGTGCTGTCCGCCGCCCTGCTGCTGGCCGGATTCGCGCTGCTGGTGCGAGCGGTCCTGCTCGCCATCGCGGCCGCGTCGGCACCTGCCGGGCAGCCTGTCTCGGCCCTGACGCCGGTACGCCGCCTCGCGGTGGTCGGGCTGGCCGTGCTCGGCGCGACGGTGCTGCTCGGCTGGCTCGCCCCGGCTGCCCCCACCCCTGCCAAGCTCATTCAGCTCACTTACGACCACGGGATCATCTGCGGTCTGGTCTCGCTGGAGCCTGACGGCTACGTCACCGTGCTGCCCGATCCGGGCCAGGCCCCGAACCGGATCACCGCCAAGGCGCGCACCCTCGTTCCCGTCGCGGCCGTCCACGGTATGACCGAGGTCGGCGTCTGCGAACCACCGGCGACGCTGCCGACCCCGGCCCCCTGACCTGCTTCGGTCTCCGCCATCCTGCCAGCCCCGTGGGACGGCGAGGCGGCCTGTCCTGCCCACACCGGTGACGGTCCGGAAGGACAGGCCGCCACCAGCGGGCCTGCCGGTCAGGGAACGTAGACCGGATTCATGTACCAGCGCTGGTTGCGGCCGTTCCAGCAGGTGCCCTGCAGGACGTTGGCCCCGTGGGCCGTGCTCGCGTCCTGGACGTCGAGGCACTTGCCACTGTGCCGGGCGATCAGCGAGATCGTGCCGTCCGACTGAACCGGACCCTCACGCCACTGCTGGTTGTAGCCGGCCCAGCAGTCGCCCTGGATCACGTCGGCACCGTGAGCCGTGCTCGCCCACGCGACGTCCAGGCACTTACCACTGTGCCGGGCGACCAGCATGAACCAGCCCGTCGTGGCGTATCTGCGGATCCACTGCTGGTTCCAGGTGCCGGTGCAGTTGGCCTGCAACACGTTGGCCATGTGGTTCATCGATGCGTCCTGCACGTCCAGGCACTTGCTGCTGTGCAGCGCGGAGATCACGTAGATCCCGTCATTGCGCGACACCTCGGCCTGTGCCGTTCCCGGCACCGTCATGACCGCGCCCACGACGGCGGCGGCCGTCACCGCGGCGAGCCGCCGTACGAATGTCCTCATGTTTCCTCCCTCGATCGGACTCCGATCCCGACCATTGACACATCGATGCAGGGGATCGGCGACCCGGTCATAATGAAACGCCGCGCACGCGGGTTGACGAATCTGGACGATGCTGGACAGCGGCTTCACCGACAGCGCGTTACGGAGGTGGCATTGGCCGGGCTGCCCAAGCCGGCCCTCGACGGGGCGATCGGGGTGTTGTTCGACGAACTGCACCGCTTGCACCACCGCGCCGGCTGGCCCAGCCTGCGCGACATGGCCCGGGAGGTCGGCTGCAGCCACACCACGGTCTCGGCGGCGTTCTCCGAGGCGCGGCTGCCGCGCTGGGGCCTGCTGGAACTGATCGTCGAAGCGCTGGACGGCGACACCGCGCAGTTCCACCGGCTGTGGCTGGCGGCCAGCCGCCCACCGGCCGACCCCGGCGGCGACGCGACCGCCTCCACCGTCCCGCAGACGCTGCCTGCCGACATCGGCAGTTTCGTCGGCCGCGGCGAACAGCTCGCCGCACTCGACCAGACGCTGGCCCGCGCCACGGCGCCGGGCGGCACCGCCACGGTCATCTGCGCGCTGTCCGGCACGGCGGGCGCGGGCAAGACGGCACTGGCCGTGCACTGGGCACACCGCGTCGCCGCCCGGTTCCCCGACGGCCAGCTCTACATCAATCTGCGTGGCTACGACCCCGACCATCCGGTGCCACCCGACCAGGCACTGGAGTTCCTGCTGGCGCAGCTGGGCGTCGCCCGCGACGCGATCCCCGCCGGGGTTGCCGCGCGGGCGGCCCGGCTGCGCAGCGCGCTCGCCGGGCGCAGGACCCTGCTGCTGCTCGACAACGCCCACTCGCTGGCCCAGCTACGCGAGCTGCTGCCCGGTTCACCCGGCTGCTTCGTGCTGGTCACCAGCCGCGACCGGTTGCCGTCGCTGAGCGCCCGGCACGGGGCCGTCCGCCTCGCGGTCGACGTGCTGAGCCCCGCCGAAGCGCTCGAACTGCTGCAAGAACTCGTCGGCGTACGGGTCGACGCGCAACCGGCCGCCGCGGCGGCCCTGGCCCAGCGCTGTGCCCTGCTGCCGCTGGCCGTCCGGATCGCCGCCGAGCTCGCCGCCGCCCGGCCCCACGACACGCTGCCCGAACTCGTCGCGGAACTGGACCGGGAGCCGGGGCTGCTGGACCTGCTCGACATGGGCGACGAGCACGCGGCCGTACGCAGCGTGCTGTCCTGGTCCCTGCGGCATCTGAGCCCGGCTGACGCCCGCTGCTTCGCGCTGCTGGGCCTGCACCCCGGTCAGGATCTCGGCCTCGGCGCGGCTGCCGCCCTGTGCGGCGCGGACCCCGGCGCGACACTGCGCACGGTCACCGCCCTGACCCGGGCACACCTGCTGGAGCAGCACCAGCGGGACCGCTACACGATGCACGACCTGCTGCGCGCGTACGCCGCCGAACTAGGCCGGGCGCTGCCCGCCGCCGACCGGGAAGCGGCCCGCGACCGGCTGCACGACCACTACCTCGCCCTTGCCCGCGACAGCGTCCGCGCCGCCTACGACCCCACCGCCGACCAGGCCGCCGCGCGCCGCGTACTCGACCTCGACCGCGCGAACATGATCAATGCTGCCGCGTACGGCGCACCGCACCACACCCGTGGCCTCGCCGCCGCGCTGACCCGCCACCTCGAGACGTGCAGCCACTTCCACGACGCGCTCACCCTCGCCGAACTCGACCTGGCGGCCGCCCGAGCGCAGCACGACCCGGCCGCCGTGGCAGGAGCGCGCTGCCGCCTCGGCGCGATCCACCGCCGGCTCGGCGACTACGCCCGCGGCCTCGAGCACTACGCGGCAGCCCTGGACCAGTACACCGAGCTGTCCGACGACGCCGGAAAGGCCGCTGCCGTGCTCGGCGTCGGCAGCAGCCTGTGGCGGCTCGGCCGCTACACCGACGCCCTTGACACGCTGAGTACGTCACTGGCCTGGCACCAGGGCCTCGGCGACCGGCCCGGCCAGGCCGCCACACTCAACCACCTGGGCATCGTCCACCGCCGTCTCGGCCAGTACCGCGACGCGCGCGCTCACTACGGCCGCGCGCTGGCGATCCAGGTCGACCTCGGCAACGTGGCCGGACAGGCCAACGCCCGCGCCAACCTCGGCATCGTGCAACTGCGCCTGGGCGACTACGGCCACGCCCTGGACAACTTTCGACAGGCGCTGGCCGTGTATCGCGAACTCGGCGACCGTGCGGGCGAGGCGGCCGTGCTCAACAACATCGGGGAGACCCACGAACGCCTTGGTGACTTCACCCTGGCGCTGGAGCACCACCGGCTCGCCCTCGACATCAACCGCGCCGTCGGCTACCGCGTCGGCCACGCGGTGGCACTGCGCGGGCTCGGCGTGGCGCTGGGCGGGCTGCGCCGGTGGCCGGAAGCGGTCGACCATCTCGAACGGGCGCTGGCACTCGGCACCGCGATAGCCGAAGCCGACATCCTGACCTGCGCCCTCACCGACCTCGGCGCGATCCTGCACGAGATGGGCCAGTCCGCGCGGGCGCGGGAGCAACTGACCAGGGCACTCGACCTCGCCGGACAGACCGGCAACGACTACGAGCGGGCCCGCGCCCTGGCCGGGCTGGCGCGCACGGCAGACCCGGCCGACGCAGGCGGATACGCCACGCAGGCCCGGGAACTGTTCCACGGCCTCGGCGTGGCCGAAGCGCACCGCACCGAGACCCCCTGACTCCCGGCAGATCACGTCACCAGGTGCGGGATACTCGCACGGATGAGACGCCGCACCCTGCTCACCCTGCCGCTGCTCGCGGCGGCCGCCGGATGTGCCAGGACCGCCCCCGCCCCGCACCCGTCCCAGGAGGAGATCGTGACCGAGACCGCCGACCAGCGGCTGCTGGCTGCCGCCGCAGGCGGCGACGCCGCACAAGTGCGCGCGGCCCTGGCCGCCGGGGCCCACCTGGAGGCCCGCGACGGCAACCAGCGCACCGCGCTGCTGCTCGCCTCCGCCGCCGACCACGTCGAGGCCGCGAAGGCCCTGGTCGCGGCTGGCGCCGACCCCGACGCGCTCGACGACCGGCACGACACCCCGTGGCTGGTCACCGGTGTGACCGGCAGCGTCGCGATGCTGGAGGCGCTGCTGCCCGCCGAGCCGGATCTGACCATCGTCAACCGGTACGGCGGGATCTCGGTCATCCCGGCCAGCGAGCGCGGCCACGTCGACTACGTGCGCCGGGTCGTCCAGACCGGCATCGACGTGAACCACGTCAACAACCTGGGCTGGACCGCACTGCTGGAGTGCGTCGTGCTCGGCGACGGGTCAGCGCCGTACCAGGAGATCGCGCGCATCCTGACGGCCGCCGGAGCGCGGGTCGACATCGGGGACAACGACGGGGTCGACGCCCTCGAACACGCGCGCCGCCGCGTGTACGGCGAGCTGGTCACCATCCTGTCGCGCTGACTCCGGCGCGAGCCGCCCGCCTCACGTGTGGCACGGGATTCGTACGGGTGGTCTACCGTTCGCGCCATGGAATGGCTGCTGATCGTCGTAGGGGTGCCGGCGCTGCTGATAGTCGCCATGGTCGTCGTCGGCGCGCGGCGCAGCAGGCAGCGCAGCCGGCTCGACCCGAACCGTGACGTCTACTTCGGCGACCGCGAGCCCCGCCCGCCGCACGGCCCGTACGGCTCCAACACCGGCGGGTCGAGTTCGAGCGGCCCGCTCTGAGCCGACGGCTTACGCGGCCGAGACCGTCGCTCACCGTGGCACCGACGACGCGCGGGCTGCCGGTCAACGCTCCGGCGGCGTGGCGCGGTGCCCGGTGACCTTCGACGCGGGCAGCCTGCCCGCCCTGGCCTGCCCGGCCATCGACGCCCCGTCGACGACGACGTCGGCTCACCGACGGCGTTCCGGGACAGGTTCAAGCGCATCGTCGGCGCCAGCCCGCAGCACTACCGCACCACCTTCCGGCACCGCCCCGAAACGACCTCCTGAGGGGCCAGAACCGTCGCGGACAGCATGGACCGCATGCCGATTCCTGCGTACGGCGATGATGAGAGGCCGGCCACCGCGCGTGGACACGCTCGCTCAGATGATCTACCGTTCGCGCCATGGCGGCTGAAACCGGGTCGAGTTCGAGGTTGAGCCTGCTGGCCGAAGTCGGCGCGACACGCCTCGCGTACGCCGCTGCGGCGTACCGCGGCAAGGCGCTGCTGCTGGTGAGCCGGTTCGCCGCCGGGCTGGTCATCACGGGGCTGGCCGTCATCGGCGTCAGCCACGTCGCAGTGGTGCCGTCGCCGGCGTTCGTCGCCCTCGGGCTGGCCGACTTCGTGACGGTGGGCGTCGGCGTCGTGCTCTGCTGGCCATACCTGCGGGTGGGCGGCCGGGGTTTCGTGCTCAGCGACGAAGCGGACCAGTCACCTCCGTGGCTGATCGCACTGCTGCTCCTCACCGTCCTCGTCGTGGTGGCGCTGGCCATCACATCCACCAGCGAGAAAGACGTGCGGGTCTTCCTGGGCATGGCCAGCTTCTTCGCGAGTGGCATCGCGTGTTGGTGCGGAGCCGCCGCCAAGGCGGCCCGGTCGTCCTGAGCCGCATTACCGGACCAGAGGCGTCGGTGGGGGAACCGCCGTCGATACACTCGCCGGTCATGGGTGAGGCGAGCGACTTGACGGCTGCGCACGCGCCGTTCCGGCCATACGTCATGGGCCCCGGTCAGACCGATCGCCGCTACCTGAAGCTGCTGGGTGGCGGGAGTTTCGTGGACAACCTGCCGGACGGGCAGGCCGCCGAGATGATGCGCGGCCTCTGGGTCGACGCCCGCCGGATCACCGACGGTGAACTCACCGCGATGCTGCTGCTGCGCGACTGGCGGCCACGCCTGTCGGCTGCCTGGCTCATCGGGCTCGACCTGCGCACCCGGTTCCGGGATCGTCTCGGCGAGTTGCTGCTGGAAAGCGGGTCCGCCCACGCGGGCAAGGGCTACGCATTCGCGCTGGCCAGGTTCGCCGAGCCGGCTGACATAGGGATCCTCACCGGTTACCTGGAGCGTTACCTGCCGACCGATCTGCCCTACGACCAGGGGTATGTCCTGGCCGTGCTGCTGGATCTCGACTCGCGCCTGGGCACCGACCATGCCGCCCGGTTCGTCGACCCGGCCGGACCGTGGTGGCGGAACTGGTTGCCCACCGACGGTTCGACCGGGTTCGGCGACCGGGTCGCCAGGGTGTACGCGCTGGCCGAGGCGACGTCGGGCTGACCCGCCAGAACCAGGCCGTGCTTACGGCAGCTTTCCCGGGTTGAGCAGGCCGTCCGGGTCGTTGGCGGCTGCTGCCGCGCGGATGCCGGGCAGGGCCGGGCCGTCGAGCAGCCAGGTGTGCGGGTCGACGACGTGCACGCCCAGGGCCTGTAGGCGCTCGATCCAGGCGTACAGCGATGCGGCGTCGTGGAAGGGGGCCAGGAGCAGGCCGCCGAAGCCGCGTCCGCGTACCGGGTCGGCCGGGTCGAGGTAGGGGCGCATGCCGTCCAGGTGCAGCATCGAGCCGGGTAGCGCCGCGCGGACCGCGTCCGGGTCGGTGACCAGTGGTGCGCCGCCGACCTGCAGGTGGCACAGCTCCGGGCGGGCCTTCTTGGCGCGCAGCGTGACGTGGTTGAACGACAGCGTCGACACGTAGCCCACGGCAGCGGCGTCGACCTTGTCGATCCGGCCGCCGTGCGCGGCGACGGTCTTGGTCACGGCGTCCACGGCGGAGACGTCGACGACGGCTCGCAGGCTGTGGCGGCCTGCGGGCAGGGCAGGGTCGGCGGGGTAGGTCGCGACGAGCGCGGGTTCGTCCAGCGACACCATCCGGGGCGGCGGGTCGAGGCGGAGCAGGGCCAGCCCGGCCTGCGTGGCGTCCGCGCCGGCGGGGCCGGGGAACGAGGCGAGCAGCGCGGTCCAGTCCCGGGCGGGGGCGAGTTTGACGGTGGCGGTGGCGATGATGCCGGTGACGCCGTACGCGTGCAGGTAGGGCAGGCACTGTGCGCCGTACGCCCGGCGGGGTTCGTCCTGCGGGGGGCAGGCGACGACCTCCAGGGCCTGGACGAAGCCGTCCCAGAGCCAGCCGTGTTCGATGGAGCCGAGCCCGCCCGCGCCGCCGCCGAGGAAGCCGCCGATGGTGCTGCCGACGGTGGTCGGCATCATCGCGATCTCCTGGCCGGTGCGCCGGGCGGCGGCTTCCAGGGCGACGAAGGTGGCTCCGGCCTGGGCGTGGATCCAGCCGTTGCCGACTTCGAGGATGCGGTCGGCGTCGCTGAGGTCGACGACCACGCCTCCGGCCAGCGGCACGGCCTGGCCGTAGTTGCCGGTGCCGCGGCCGCGGGGCACGACGGGCACCGCGTGGGCGTGCGCGAGGCGTACCACGGTCTGCAGTTGATCTGTTCCGGCCGGGCGGACGACGACGTCGGCGAGGCGGTCGGGCAGCACCGCGGACAGCAGTGGGGACAGGTATGCCCCGTCGCGGGACGCGGCCAGGCGTGCCGAGTCGAGGGTGGTGACGCGGTCGGCGGGCAGGGCGGCGGTGAGCGCGTCGAGGAAGGCGGCGAGAGCCGCCGGGCTGGGTGCCCGGCGGCTCGCCCGCTGCGCGACGTGCGCCAGCGGAGGTGGTTCCAGGGTGCTCACGGGGTCAGCTCAGCCCGATCGCCGGGTCGATGAACTCGTTGGTCACCAGGTCCTGGGCGGTCAGGCCCGCCTTGACCTCCTTGCGCTGGCCGGAGTAGATCGGGCCGACGATGCCGATGACCTGCTTGACCCGGTCGACGTCGAAGTCGCCCAGCGTGGCGTTGCCGCCGTTGCCGACGATCTTCAGCTTGAGCTGCTGGTCGACGCTGAACGCGGCCTGCTCCTTGCTGTACGGGAAACCCTTGTACGCGTCGTTGAGCTTGATGATCAGGTCGTTGGTGGCGGCGAAGTCCTTCACGTACTCGACCTGCGAGCGCTGGATGATCGGCACCAGGCGCTTGAGGCAGGCGGCGTGTTCGGCCTTCTTGTCCGCGCGCACCACGACGGCCTCGGGGTAGATCGGGTAGCCGGTGTCGTGGATGAGCTGGAACTTGACCGGCTTCTTCCACTGCGGCAGCGCGTTCTCATAGATGAACGGCTCGTTGGTGGCGAAGCCCTGCTGGGCGATCTTGCCCTTCTCGGCGAGGAAGCGGGTGGGGCTGCCGTCGTACGCGCCGTCGACCTGGCCGCGGCGCAGGATGCCCGAGCCGGTCAGGTAGTCCATGTAGGTCGCGCCGTTGAAGAACAGCACCTTGGTGTCGGTCTTGCCGATGTCGACGATCGAGTTGAAGCCGGGGTTGGCCGCCGGGTCCCACATGATCATGTACGGCGCGATGTCGAACGGGGCGACGACGGCGACGACGGGCTGCTTGGCCGACAGGCCGATCGCGTCGTCGGTGGCCACCTGGCCGAGCATGATCGACGGGTCGGCGTACATCTGCGCGCCCGCGTTCTGGAAGCCGATCGCCGGGCCGCCCGCGCGGATCTCGATGTTGACGCCGGTGCTCTGCCCACCCGCCATCAGCGGGCCGGTGACCTTCTTGGCCCCGGCGTCGATCGTCGGCGTGGGGCCGAGCAGGTGGTACAGCGCGCCGTGCTCGGCTTCGGGCGTCCAGGCCGCCTGCACGACGACCGTGGCCGGGCACACCGCGGCGAGGTCGGTGGAGCCGCTGCCCGCGCTGGGCGCGGGTGCCGGGGTGTCGCCGTCGGACTGGCAGCCCCCGACCAGCAGCATCGCGACCAGCGCGGTAGCCGCGCCGGCCCGGTGCAAAGGCCTTCGGGAGGCGGGAAGGGTATTCATGGATCTCCTTCGGTCAGGTGATGGAGGGGGGTGGGGCGGGGGTCAGCGGGGCGCGCCGGGATAGGGCCGGCGCTGCTGCGAGGAGTGCCAGGCGGTGGCCCGGCGGGCGAGCACGCCGAACAGCCAGAACACGGCCACGCCGAACGCCGAGGCGAGGAACACCGCGGCGAACAGCATTTCCGACTGCAGGCGGCGGGGGTACACGTAGATGAGCTGGCCGAGGCCGGGTTCGCCCTGCTGGAAGAAGAAGTCGCCGACGATCGCGCCGATGACGGCCGCCCCGGCGGAGATCCGCAGCCCGGTGAGGATCGCGGGCAGCGCGGCGGGCAGTTGCAGCTTGACCAGCCGGGTCAGCCGCCCGGCGCGGTGCAGGGTGAACAGGTCGTGCAGCGCCGGGTCGACCGAGCGCAGCCCGAACAGCGAGTTCGCCACGATCGGGAACAGCGCGATGAGCACGCAGGTCAGCACCCGGCTGGAGAACCCGAACCCGAACCAGAACCCGAACAGCGGCACCAGGGCCAGGATCGGCACGGTCTGCAGCGCCACGGCGTACGGGTACAGCGAGCGCTCCACCCAGCGGGCCTGGCTCATCAGTACCGCGAGCGCGAGTCCCAGCAGCGCGGCGCAGATCAGGCCGGTGAGCGCGACCTCGGCGGACAGCCGCAACGCGGCGAGCAGTTCGGCCAGGTTGGCCGGGTCGCCGAAGCCGACCTTGACGACCTCGTGCGGGGCGGGCAGCAGGAAGCGCCGGTCGGCGTCGATCAGCACGTAGCTGCCGAAGTACCAGACGGCCAGCACGATCGCGGCCACGATCGCGGGCGGGGCGAGCCGCCACGTCTGCCGGGTGAGCACGCGGGTCATGCGGCGACCTCGATCCGGTCGGCGGTGCCGCCCTGCAGCAGGGCGGTCACCTGGGAGGTCAGCGCGGTGAAGGCGGGGGAGAAGCGCACCTCGGGCAGGCGCGGGTATGGCAGCGGCACGGCGACCTCGCCGACCACCCGCCCGGGGCGGTCGGCCATCACGACGACCCGCTGCGACAGGTACACCGCCTCGGCGACCGAATGCGTGACCAGCAGCCCCGCGAACCCGTCGGCGGCGAACAGCTCCTGCAGGTCGTCGCCCAGCCGGGCGCGGGTGATCTCGTCGACGGACCCGAACGGCTCGTCGAACAGCATCAGCTCGGGGCGGCCGGTCAGCGTACGGGCCAGCGAGACCCGCATCCGCATGCCGCCGGACAGGGTGCCCGGCAGCGCGTCGGCGACGTGCGACAGCCCCACCCGCCGCAGCGCGTCCTCGGCCCGTGCGCGCCGCTCACGCGCGGGCACGCCGGTCAGCTCGCCGGACAGTTCGACGTTGCGCCGTACGCTGCGCCAGGGCAGCAGGGTCGGGTCCTGGAACACGAAGCCGAGCCGGTCGCTGGCGCGGGCAACCGTGCCCGCGGTCGGCTTGAGCAGTCCGGCGGCCAGCCGCAGCAGGGTGCTCTTGCCGCAGCCGGACGGGCCGACCACGGCGGTGAACTCGCCCGCGGCCAGGTGCAGGGTCACCCCGTCGAGGGCTTCGGTGCCGTCGGGATATCGCACGCCGACCGCCTCCAGGGTCAGGGCGGGTGTGCCGTCGTCGGTCACGCGGGGTGTCCTATCTGTGCAGGGTGGTCGTGCCGGGTGACCGTGGTGCGGGCGACGGTGCGCCCGCGGTGGAGCACGAGTCGGTGGGCGGTGGCCGTCGCGAGCGCCTCGCGCAGCGATCCGGCGCGTACGGCCAGCAGCTCGGCCGGGAATCCGGGCGCGACGGCGACCGGGGCCAGCCCGGCGGCCTTACGGGCCTGGGCGCTGACCGCGTCGTACGCGGTCTCGGGGGTGTCGTGTCCGGCCAGCACCAGCAGCGCCGCCGTCTCCAGGGGGTCGCCCCGGCCGAGGAGCTGGAACGGGTCCTGCAGGTTGTCGCCGCCCGCGGCGACGGTGACGCCTGCGGCTCGCAGGGTGCGCAGGGCGGTCAGCCCGCGCGGCACGGCCCGGTCGTGGTCGCGTCCCTGCAGGAACAGGTTGGTCTGCGGCAGGCACGCGACGGCGATCCCGGCGCGGGCGACCTTGTCGGCGATGCGCCCGGCCCGGTCGGCCGCCATCATGCCGAGGCTGACGCAGTGCCCGGCGATGACGCCGTGCGCGAAGCCGCTCGCGGTCACCGCGTCGGCGAGCAGTTCGAGCGTGCACGGGTCGGGGTGCAGCCACTCGTCGACGTGCAGGTCCAGCGGGACGCCGTGGCGTGCCGCGAGGTCCAGGCAGATCGCGATGCAGCCCGCCGGGTCGGGGTCGAGCCCCGGGCAGGCCCCGACCGCGTCGGCTCCGGCGTCCAGCGCGTCGGCCAGCAGCGCGCGGTTGGCGGCTCCGGCCTCCCCGGTCAGCGGGGTCGCCGCGAACGCGGTGACCTGCACGTCGCAGCGGCCAGCGGCTTCGTCGCGGATCGCGAGCACCGCCAGCAGCCCTCGCAGGCCGATGTCCGCGCCGAGGTCGGCGTGGGTGCGCACGGCCGTCGCGCCGTGGCCGAGGTAGGCGTTCAGCGCAGCACGGGCGCGGTGCTCGATCTGCTCGCGGCCCAGCGACGGCCGGTAGGCCAGCCATGCCATGACCGCGCCCATCAGGTCTCCGGCCGGGTTGGGCACCGCGTCGGCGCTCAAGGCCTTGTCGAGGTGGGCGTGGATCTCCATCGGGGCGGGCAGGAGCAGGTGCCCGGCCAGGTCGACGGCCGCCGAGGCCGAGGCCGGACCTCCGCCACCGCCGAGCACGTCCGCCCCGGCCCTGGCCGTGTCGGCCACGGCTTCGACGTGGGTGATCATCCCGTTGTTCAGCGTCACGTCGACGTGGCGGCCGTCGGTGAGCGTGGCATGGCGCAGCAGCAGCGGGCCGCCGGTCACGGCTGGGGCTCCGGGCTGCTCCAGCGGGCCGCCGACGAGGCGAGCTCCACCGGGTAGACGAGCCGGTAGCCGCGATCCTGCCACTGCTCGACCACGGCGGCGGCGAACTGGTTCTGCCCGTCGTCGCCGAACCGCACCCCGTCCCACGGCATGATCATCTGCACGGCGGACAGGGAGGTCCGGCGCAGCGCGGTGCGGATCGCGGCGGCATCGGACGAACCGGCCGCGTCGATGGCCGCTGCCAGCGCGATCGTCGCGGTGAAGGCGTCGGCGGCGACGGCGCTCATGGGTCTGCCGAAGCGCTGCTCGTACAGCTGCGCGACGAGTCGCGCGGTCGGTTCGCGCCCGGCGAGTTCGGCTGACCACGGCACCGCCCGCAGCAGCGCGGCACCGCCGTCCGGCCGCTCCAGCAGCCGGAAGCCCTGGCCGAGGCCGAACAGGGTCGGCCGTTCGCCGGTCTGCCCGACGGCGTCGGCGACAGCCCGCGCCCCGGCCGCGGTCTGCGCCCACGCCACGACCGTGTGGCCGGCCTGCGCGTCGAGCCGGTCGTGCAGCGCGTCCCGGTCGGCGGCGGAGGCGGTCACGGTCAGCGTCTCGCCGATCGGCACGCCCGCCCGGCGGGCCAGTTCCCGCAGGTCGGACATGGCCGCGGCGGAACCGGTCCGCCCGCTCTCGGTGACCAGGGTGATCGTGCCCGTGCCCTGACCGCGCCGGGCCAGCAGCGCGAACGCCGCTTCCGCCAGGCGGCTGTCGCTCGGTCCGGTCCGGAAGTACCAGTCGATGCCCAGCTCGGTGAGGTAGTCGTCGGTGCTGCGCGCGTCGAGCAGCGGCACCCGCAGCCGCTGCGCCTGGCTGGCAGCGGACTCGGCGACCTCCGTGGAGTCGGCCAGCACCAGCCCCGCCACGTGCTCCTGCTCGGTGAGCGAGGTCAGCGCGGCCGAGGCGGCCTCGGGCCCGCCCGCGGTGTCCCGGGCGGCCAGGCTCAGCCGCGCTCCGCCCCGGCCGGGCAGGCCGGTGCCCGCGGCCAGGGGCAGTGGCAGCTCGGGGTGGTCGTCGTTGACGACGTCGACGGCCAGCCGCGCGCCGTTGACGGCGTCGACGCCCCAGCCGGCGTCGGGGCCGGTCAGCGGGGCGAGCACGCCGACAGCGGCCGGCTGCGGGGTGTCGGTGGTGGTCGTGCATCCGGCGATCAGCAGGGTCACCGAGGCCAGGCCGCATGCCAGGCGCAGCGGATTCATGAACGCACGCTCCGATGTGGAAAGATCCGGTCGCTGCCGATGATCGTGGACCGGGGTATCTTTTCGTGCGCGACTGAGACTTTCAAGCCCCGGCGTCGTATGTGTTCCGTTAAATAAGTTCATCCCGGATCTACTTGCTGCGGCGTCACGGCCGACGGTTAGATGTACGGAGCCAGACCCGGTTCACTCTAATGTGGACTGCGCAAAGTGTACGGAGGTCGTCCGGTGACGGATCAAGGGCGTCGCAGCGGGCGGGCGACCGGTGCGCATCGCCGCATGTCGCCGCTGCGCACACGGCTGTGGCGGGTGCCCACCAAGCTCGCCGCCGTGCTCACCGTGCCGCTGCTGGGCTTCCTCGTCGTCGCCGGGGTGCAGATCTCCGACTCGGTGCGCACCGCCGCCGACCTCGACGCGTTCTCGCGCCAGGTCGCCCTCGGCGACGAGATCACCAACCTGGTCCACGAGCTGCAGAACGAACGCGACCGCAGCGTCGGCATGCTGGTCTCGCTGTCGGCGGGCGGCTCGCCGGTCCGCGACGTCGCCGGACTGGCCCCGGAACGCACCGCCGTCGACCGGGCCGCGGCCCGGTGGCGCACGGCAGCCGCCGCACTGGCCGCCGATCCTGCGCTGTCCGGTCCGTATCTGGCGGCCCGGGACCGGCTCGACCAGGTCGCGCCCGTGCGTGCCGGGGTCGGCGGCGGCTGGCTGCGCGCCCAGGCGGCCTTCGACGCGTACACCGGTGTCATCGCCGCCCTGCACGCACTGCTGCCCGCACCGGTCGACGTCGGCGGCGACGACACGCTGGGCCGCCAGGTGCGCGGCTTCACGAACCTGGCGCGGGCCAAGGAACTCACCGCGCAGATCCGCGGCCGCCTCTACATGCTCTGCTACGGCGTCACCTTCGAAACCGCGCCCGGCGCCCGCATCGCCCAGTCCCGTGCCCAGCGGCAGGCCGCCCTGGCCGCGTTCCGGGCCGACGCCGACCCGGCCCAGGTCTCCCGCTTCGAAGACGTCGTGGCCGGTCAGGCCGTACGCAACGCGAACCGGCTCGCCGAGACGATCGTCGCCGCGGAACCCGGCTCGGGCGTCGACCCCCAGCAGTGGTGGTCGGCCAGCACCACCGAACTCGAACAACTGCGCACCGTCGAGCAGGACCTGCTGTCCGGCGCGTCCGAGGCCGTCGCCGCGGCCAGCGGCAGCCGCTGGCTCACCACCCTGTTCGGTTCCCTGATCACCATCCTGCTGCTGCTCGCCGCGCTGCTGATGTCCATCGTGATCGGCCGCAACATGGCCGCGGCGCTGCGCTCGCTGCGCACCCAGGCGCTGATCGTCGCCGAGGTCGCGCTGCCGGGCGTCATCGAGCAGCTGCGCCTGTCACCGACGACCGCGCCACCGGTGCATGTCGAACCGATCATCATCGGCTCACGGGACGAGGTCGCCGAGGTCGCCGAGGCGTTCACGGCCGTGCACCTGAGCGCGGTGCGGCTCGCCGCCGAGCAGGCCAGCATGCGCCGCAACGTCAACGAGATCTTCATCAAGCTGTCCCGGCGCAGCCAGACCCTGGTCGAACGGCAGCTCCAGCTGCTGGACACCATGGAGTCGGCCGAGGTCGACCCGGACAAGCTCAGCAGCCTGTTCCGGCTCGACCACCTCGCCGCGCGCCTGCGCCGCAACGACGAGAACCTGCTCGTGCTCGCCGGTGGCGACACCGCCCGGCACTGGAACCGGCCCAAGGACCTCAACACCATCGTGCTGGCGGCCACCGCCGAGGTCGAGCACTACGAGCGGGTGCACCACGACACCCCCGACGGGGTGTACGTCGTCGGCCACGCCGTCGCCGACGTGGTCAACCTGCTCGCCGAACTGCTGGAGAACGGCACCGCCTTCTCCCCGCCGGACACCACCGTGCAGGTGCGCGGCAACCCGCTCGCCGACGGCTCGGCCGAGCTGGTCGTCGTCGACGACGGCATCGGCATGTCGGACCAGCAGCTCGCCGAGGCCAACAGCCAGGTGTCGGAACCGGTCAGCATCGACACCTCCGCCGCCGAGCGGATGGGACTGGTCGTGGTCGGGCACCTGGCCCGGCGGCACGGCATCACGGTCCGGCTGAGTTCCGGGATTCGCGGCGTCACCGTACGGGTGCTGCTGCCGGAGGCGCTTATCGCGCCCGTGCCCGCCGACGAGCCCGAGACCGCGCCGCCCTCCGGCGAGCCTGACGGGTCGGCCATGTCGACACTGCGCCGCCGCGTGCCGACCCGGGCCGAGGACGTGCTGACCCCCGAGCGCCGCGCGCCCAGCATCTGGTGGAACCGCGACGCCGCCGAGCAGGCGGCCGCCGCCCCGCAGGCCGAGGCCGCGGCGCCGCCCGCACTGACCAAAGCCGGGTTGCCGACCCGCACCCGGCGCTCGGTGCCGCAGGCCGCCCCGGTCGACACGACCCGGTACGAAGCCGACCCGGATGCGCTCGGCGACACGCTGACCAGGCTTTACGAGGGTGTACGGCGCGCCGAGGCGGAGGACGGGACGGGACCTGGCGCGAGCGCGCCGGTCGCCCCCGAACCGCCCGCCGCGACGGAGCCGGAACAGGACGACGCCGCGGGGCGGACCGAGGCGGATCGGCAGCTGACCCAGCCGGCCGGTAAGTGACAGGAGAGTGGACGGAAATGGCGATCAGCGCAGCGGCGCGTGACTTCAACTGGCTCATCAACGGATTCGCCGAGCGCGTGGCCGGTGTCGTGCACACCGTCGTGGTCTCCTCCGACGGCCTGCTGGTGGCCGCCTCGGACCGGTTGCCGCGCGACAGCGCCGACCAGTTCGCGGCGGTGACCTCCAGCCTGGTGAGCGTGACCAAGAGCGCGGCGTCACTGTTCGACGGCGACTCGGTGCGCCAGACCGTGGTCGAGATGGGCCGTGGCTTCCTGCTCGTGATGCCGATCCGCGACGGCTCGATCCTGGCCACCCTGACCGCCACCGGCGCGGACGTGGGCGTGGCCGGATACGAGATGGCCAAGCTGTGCAAGCAGGCCGGGGAGGTGCTGACCCCGGCGATCCGCACCGAGCTGCAACTGTCCCTGCCCCAGGTGCAGCAGGTCGGCTAGCGCCGCTCATCCCGCCAGGGCCCGCCGCAGCTCGTCCGTCGCCCGGCCGGTGTCCCAGCGGGCGAGCTCCGGCCAGGTGTACGCGCGCCGCAGCTGTTGCAGGGCGCGGACCCCGACCAGGTAGCCGATCCGGTCGGGCAGGCGGTGCCCGGCGTTGAGGGTCAGGTAGCGCCGCTCCGCGTCGCCGTCCGTCGTGTCCAGACACGACAGGATCTCGGCGCGGGCCACGGGCAGCAGCCGCTCGCACTCGTGCAGCCAGGCGTCGTGGCCGGGGCCGAACCACAGGTGCTCGGCCAGGCCGTACTCCGGCAGCAGTTCGGCGGTGAGCAGCGTCGCGAAGCCCTCGGCGAACACGGCCTGCCCGAGCGGGCCGTGCTGCGGCCACGGCGTCGCGGGTAGCGGGAACTGGAGCGCGTGCGCCATCTCGTGCGCGGCGAGGATGCGGGCCGCGTCGACGTCGGGGATCTGCTCGACGGCCAGGAACAGGGTGTGCCTGCCGCCGACCTCGCTGACCCAGCCGTTGGACCTGGCCAGGCCGACCATGCTGACGCATGGCACGGTGCGGTCCTCGGCGCGCAGCGGCGGGGCCACCAGCCGGTAGGCCTCGGTGATCCAGCCTGCGGCGAGCGGTGCGTTGGCGGTGATCCGCCCGATCAGCTCGGGGTAGCGGGCGAGCGCGGGCCCGGGATCGGGCTCGCCGCCGCCGCGGGTCACGTCGTCGGCGACCTCGGGGTGGCGGGCGGCGTACTCCCGCCACAGTCGCGTCTGCCGGTTCGGTGGGGCGTCGGCGGCCTGCTGCCAGAAGCCGAGGAAGGCGGGCACCAGGTCGCGTACCAGGACGGGCATCCGGCGATTCTAGCGACGTACCGCGATGTCGATCCGTGCATTGACATGAACAGATGGAGCCGCTACGTTCGGTGCATCGTCGGTGACGCTGAGGGGTGGTTCCGATAGCGCGTCGTATCAAGAGAACCGTGCCGGTGCTGGTGGTGGGGGTGCTGGGGGCGTCCCCGGCGTACGCGGACTGGTGCCTGCAGAACACCCCGGACGGCTTCTGGACCTGGATCGACTGCACGACCTGAGCCGCGCCGCGAGCGGACCGCCCGCGTGTGATCGAATGACTTCCGTGCGAGGATGAGCCCGCCGTCGACGAGGAGAGATCATGCGCTGGGTGTGGCTGGTGATCGGGGTGCTGCTGGTTCTGTCGGGGATCGTGTGGACCCTGCAGGGCCTGGATCTGCTCGGTCAGTCCGGCGGCATGAACGGGCAGCGGATCTGGGCGTTCATCGGCCCCGTCACGGCGGTCGCCGGGCTGCTCCTGGTGCGTCTGGGCCTGCGCCGTCCGGCCGGTGGCTGAGCCCGCTTCCCGCCTCGCCGAGCGGTCGGCCCGCTACTTGAGACCACATCGGGTCCTGCGAAAGCTTGCTCAATCACCGCTGCGCAGCGCATAGTCGAGGAGACCCCCGGCTTCTGCGTAAGGAATGCACCTGTGTCTGTCGACGATCTTGCGGCCGAACGTACCGATTTGGGCGCATTGACGGAAATGACGCATGAGGCGATGCTCGCGCGATGGCACCAAGGCCTGGTGACCCCCATGTCATCGACGATCAACACGTTCGCCAAGACCGACGGCAGCTGGTGGACCACCAGCGAGGGCGCTTGGCAGCGGGTTCCGCAGAGCGCGCGCAGCGAACAGCTCGACTACCACCACGACCGTTTCGCCTCGACCTGCCAGGCAAAAGGCCCGGCGGGGTCGAAATCACCGTGGGGCGCAGCCAGCCGGGTCGTCTGACCGGCTGCTGACCTAGCGGAACACCCCTCGAACTGATCGGGCCGGTGTGGTCCAGGACTTCGGTCCCGGACCACACCGGCCCGACGACGTCAGTTGCCCGAGTCCGCGGGCGTCGCGGCGGCAACGGCGTCACGGCCGGTCCGCAGCGCGAGCCGGTCCAGCACCAGCACCTGCACCACGGCGACGACCGCCGCGACCAAGAGCAGGACCGGCAGCGGGTACAGCCAGCCGAGCGGCACCTCGCCGCCGCGCCGGAACATCTGCACCGCCTGCATCACCACCACCTGCATCGGGTTGCTGTCGACCTCGTAGCCCGCGATGATCGGCCACAGCGTGTCCTGCGCCTGGACGATCCACGTGATCAGCGCCGCGAGCCCGACGGCGGGCAGCGCCAGCGTCCAGCGCACGCCCCGGAACAGCAGCGCCGACCCGAACAGCACCGGAATGGTCAGCGAGGCGGGCGGGATCAGGAACAGGAACGCGCTGCCGTCGTCGGTGCGGTGCATCCAGGTGTCGGGCGCGAGCCCGGCCAGCCCGGTGAACAGCCACGGCGCGAACGGCAGCAGCAGCAGTGCGCTGCGCTCGCCGAGCGGCCGCAGCGCGCCGATGCCGTACCCGGCCAGCGCCGCGGCGAGCACCCCGACGACCGTGGAGATCAGCGGCGGCAGCCAGGTCGACGACAGGTGCGCGAACAGGTTGCCGCGTACCGCCGCGGTGTCGAAGTCGATCGTGCTCAGCAGCCACGGGCCGAGCCCGGCCAGGCCGAGCACCAGCAGCCCGCCGGTGGCGACGGCGGCGGCCGCCCGCCACCCCGTGACCGTGGACGGGGGCTGCTCCGCCGGGGCGGGCTGGTCCGCGGCCACGATCCGGGCGCGGGCCACGATCAGCCAGACCGCGATGCCGATGCCGAGGACCGCCAGCGGCAGCCACAGCAGGATCGCACCCGCCGACGCCGAGCCCAGCCGGAACGTCCGGAACGCATGATCGAAGATCAGCAGCACCGGGGATGCGTACCGTTCGGCGCCCCTGCCCAGCAGGTAGGGGAAGCCGAACGACTGCAGCCCGATCGCCAGCGCCGAAGCCGCGATGACACCGGTGACCAGCAACCCGGCCGACCAGGTGCCACCAGGCCGGGTCGAGTGCCGGAACACCAGCAGGAACGCGGTGGTGCCGAGCCCGACGGCGAGCCCGAAGAACGTGATGTACTGCGCGAGCATCGGGTTCATGCTGTCGCGGGTCGGCTCGTAAGCCAGCACCCACGCGATGGCCGCGCCCGCGGTGCCCAGGGCGGCCATCGGCAGCGCGAACGCGATCCGGGCCGTCCACCGCCCCGCCCGGCCACCCCGCGCCGCGAGATAGGCCAGCACGCCGCCGCCGACGACCGCGGTGAGCGTGGCCAGCACGGCGAAGACCAGCGGCCAGACCAACGAACCCCCGAAGTCGGGGAACACGTCGGTGTAGTTCTCCAACCCGACCTGTTCTGCATCGCGGCCGAGCATGTCGACGTCGGTGAAGCTCGCCAGCGCGGTGCGCACCGTGGGCACGACGTAGCCGCTGACTAGCAGCACGAACGCCGGGACGACGGCCAGCAGTCCGAACAGGACATTGGTGGTGCGGGCGGGGGTCTTCGGCACTGTGTCGGTCACATCATCCGATGCTAGTGCCCGGCCACGACACGTACACCCTGCCGCATCGACCGCATTGGACGGTCCGGTACGCGGCACCGCGCTCGATCGGACGAGTGCGGCAATGTGGCCGCGGTGCTTGAATGCCTCATGCCGTTCTCCTCCACGCTCGCGGCGATCGACGGCTGGCTGGCCGAGCACGCCCCGCTGACCCTGCGCGACCTGCCCGCGCCCGCGACCGCCGCCGACCTCGCGGCCGTCCGCGCGCACCTCGGCACCGACCTGCTCAAGGAGGTCGAGCAGCTGCTGCGCTGGCACAACGGAGCAGGCCGCGCCGTGCCGCCGTTCTGCCTCGCCCCGGGCTACGCCTTCCTGAGCACTGCCGACATGATCGCCACGTCGCGGCGGCACCTCGCCGAGGACGCGGCCCGCCACTGGCACACCTGGAACCGGCAGTGGCTGCCCGTGGCCGCAGGACAGCGCGGGCGCGTCCTGACCGTCGACCACGCCGAGAGCGACACACACGGCCACGTCACCATCTCGTCCACCGACGACAGCCGTGACTTCCCCAAGACCTGGCCCGACCTCGACGCCCTGCTGTCGCGCACCTACGAGGCCATGCGGTACGGCAACCGGTTCATGAAGTCGCGGCGAACGGTGCTCGACGGCCGCCTCGACTGGGACGAGGCCTGAGCAGCGCACACCGAGTCGCCTGCCAGACAGTGGGCGTGGTCGATACCGGCTACCCTGCCCGGCGTGACCGTCCTCATGATGTTCGCTGCCTGCTACGGCGTATGGCAGCTCACGATGCTCGCCTCGGCGACCCGTACGGTGCGTATGCCGCTGCTGGTCCTCGGTGTGGTCGCCGGGCTCTACGGCGCGGGCATGCTCGCCCTCGGCCTGCAGATGCTCTACACCCGCGGCATGACCGCGCTCACCGGCGACCCGCTGCCCGAGATCGTGCGCACCGCCAGCTACACCGTCGACCCGCTCATCGAGGAGCTGGCCAAGGTCGCCCCGTTCGCGCTGCTCGCCCTCCTGCACCGCAAGGTCCGCGCGCAGTGGGGCCTGACCGACTTCCTGCTGCTCGGCGCGGCCGGTGGAGCCGGATTCGGGCTCGTCGAGCAGCTGCTGCGCCACGCCGACGAAGCCGCGTCGGTCACCGGCGGCGGCCCGTTCGAAGGCTGGTCCCGGATGCAGGGCTTCGGCTTCGTGCAGATCTGGGGACTGCCCGACCTGATCACCTCGTGGCTGCCGACCCCGGTGTCCTACATCGACGCGTTCTCCGCCGACGCACCCAGCCCCGAGATCAGCCTGCACCTGGTCTGGAGCGCCCTGGCCGGCCTCGGCGTCGGCCTGCTGATCCGGGGCAGCGCCCTGCAGCGCCTGGCCGGCGTCGCGCTGCTGCTGTTCCCGTGGCTCGACCACGCCGCGTACAACCATGAGGTCGCCGACCCCGACGGCGCGGGCGTCATCAACGCGTTCGCCACGCCGCTGGCGTTCCTGCGCCACGCGCTGTGGCTGTATCCGCTGCTCGCCCTGGCCGCCGCGACGTTCCTGGACCGGCGCACCCTGCTGGCGGGCAAACGCGCCTGGCCCGACACGCTCACCGCCGCCGAACGCGCCGGGCGGCCCGCCGTGGCCGCCCTCGGCGGGCACGCCTTCGCGGGCCTGCCCTGGACGCCCTACTTCATCTGGACGTACACGCTGACCCGCCGAGCCGCCCTGTTCAGCCACGCCCGGGTCACCCCCGACGATCCCATGCACCGGGCCGTCGCGCAGGCCACCACCGCCCTGGACGGCACCGACGCCCAGGCGTGGCGGGGCACCACCGTGCGCCGCCGCGACGGCGCGACCCCGCCGCGCGGGATCAAACCCTGGCTGCCGCTGATCGTATGGGCCGCGCTGCTCGTGCCCGCCATCGTGTACTTCCTGCCCGGCAGCCTGCCCACCTTCTCCGGCGTACAGGGCCTGCTCGCCGAACCCTGGGTGTTCCCGCTGGTCCTGGTCGTCTCCGTGGCAGGACTCGGCTGGCTCGGCTGGCAGCTGTACTCCACCGCCCGGCGGCTGCGCCCACTGCTGGCAGCCCCCGCCGCCGACGCCGCCGTCCGCGCCGAACTGCGCCTGCTCACCGGCTTCGGCAGCATCGCCGCCGGAATCGGCAGCCTGGTCCTCGGACTCGCTGCGGGCGGACCCGACCAGCCGATCCTCACCTCGCACATCCTCGACGCGATCAGCCAGACCCTGTTCCTCGCCTCGCTGCTACTGGCGATGCTCGCCATGGTCTGGTTCCCGCCCTTGGGTATGGCGGCGCTGGCCGGAGGCGGCTTCCAGCTCGTGCTCACCGCCGCCGCGGCCGACTTCCTGGCCACCCTCGCCGGTGCGGGTGCGCTGGCGATCCTCGCCGCGATGATGAGCGGCAACGGCAGCGGCGGCGGCCGTGGGGACGACTACTGGGAGGAGAAGTACGGCCAGGACGATCCGCCGCCGCGCCAGCAGCGCATGAGCGACGCGAACAAGGCCGAGCTGGAGGACTCCGGCTGGCTCAAGAACAAGGTCCAGAATCCGCAGACCCGCCGCGACTTCATGAAGTGGCTGGAGAAGGGCCACCAGCAGGGCGAGCCGCACGAGCACCTGAGCCCTGGCTCACCACAGGCCGAAGCCAAACTCGCCGAATTCCTCGCCGAGACGCTGTGACCCACGGTCACCGCACCAGCCTGCCATGATCGTTCGACTTGCCTGGCCAACGGGCGTATCGCGGCTCAAGATACGCCCACCTACCAGGCAAGTCGAACGATCACCAACCCGGCCGACTACGTCGATCTATTGGTCCGCGGCGAAGTCGGCCAGCAGTTCGGCGATGAAGCGCGGGCTGTCACGCACCGCTTCCGGGTTGCGGACACGGTAGTAGGGAAGCGCGATCATCTTCAGGGACAGGGTCCAGCCGCGGGCGCGTACCCAGGCGTGCTCGTCGATCTCCAACGCGTCACGGAACGCCTGCCGCGAGTCGCCGCTGAACAGGTACCAGGCGGCGAGCAGGTCACCGGCCGGGTCGGCGGCGCGTGCGGTGGCGAAGTCGATGACCGCGGTCAGCCTGCCGTCGGCCATGAGCACGTTGCCCGGCATGAGGTCGCCGTGGATCCACCGTGGCGGCCCGCTCCACGGGCCCACCGCCAGGGACGCCTCCCAGGCGGCGAGCACCAGCCCGGTGTCGAACTCGTCCCGCATCTCCTCGACCGCGGCGCGGAACAGCTCGTCGCGCGGTGCCAGCGGGGTGCCCCGGCTGAACAGGTCGTCCGTCGGGACCGGGGCGCCGGTCGTGTCGATCTGCTGCAGGCAGTGGATGAACGCGGCGAGTTCGCGCGCCGTGGCGGACGGGTCGGCCAGCTGGTCCAACTGGAAGGGCGTGCCCTCCAGCCAGCGGTAGACGCCCCAGGTGAAGGGGAACTGCTCGCTCGGCGAGCCGACGGCCAGCGGCTGGGGCACGGCCAGGGGCAGTTGCGGGGCCAGCCGGGGCAGCCAGGTCAGGTCTTTCTCCACTTGGCCCTGGGCCCACGGGGTGCGCGGCAGCCGGGCGGCGAGTTCCGTGCCGACGCGGAAGGTCACGTTGTCCGTGCCCGATGAGGGGACCACCTGCACGGGTAGGTCGGCCCACTGCGGGAACTGCTCGGACAGCAGGCGCGTCACGAGCGGCGCGTCGATGTCGACCTCATCGTCGTGCAGCTTGGGGACTTTCAGCTCGGACACGGCACGCAGAATGCCACAGCTGCCAGCCCGTATCCAGTGAATAGATCCGGTCGCGGCGCCCGGCGCGCCCACGACCCGTGGCGACTGCGTCGCAGTCCTGCTGGCGGGCGGTATCAGAAGCTGTGACGCTAACGCTTGAGTGCGCGGTAACGCTTTAGCAGTTCGGTGATTCTGGCATAGTCGCCGTTGCCGTTGAGTTCAGCCAGCAGGTCGTCGGGGCAGACCTCGTAGTGGTCGCCCCACCATCGGCCGGACCTGTTGTTCCAGATGCGGTAACCGCCGGGGACGCCGCGAGCCACGTAACGCCGACGGCTCATGAATGCCTGCTGGGGGCGGCATAACGGCGATCGGGCCAGGGCTTGGCGCCGCTGCGGAAACCCGCGACGGTCAGTGCCATCGGCTCATGTGCCGGTCGACGACTTCTCGTACCTGGCGGCGGAGGTGCTTGTCGACGTAGGCCATGTCGCCCATGCCCTCCGCCTCGAAGACCGCATCGGTGAAGGCGTCCACGTCGCCGGGAGGTGCTGCGCACAGTCGGCGGTTGTCGTCGGGCGGCAGGCAGAAACCCAGCTTGATGCACAGTTCGTTCAGCAGGCGCTGAACGTCGGAATCCAGATCATCGCGATAGCCCACGTAGAGAGCCTTCCTGATGGGCTCACACGCTGCCAACTCGTCAAGCGCAGGGGAGACGGCGCGTGGGGCGGTGATCCTGACTGTTCGGATGCTGGGGTCGAGGATAAGGTCCCTGTCCATGGACATGCTGCGGGGCGAGAAGATCGCCGAGGCCGACCTGACCGACTGGCGCAAGCTGGCCCAGGGGCTGCACGCGCGTTATCTCGTCGGCAGCTTCAGCATCGGCGCGCGGTTCGTCGCCGCGGTGGGAGAGGCGGGCGACGCGATCGGCCACCACCCGCGTGTATCGATGGGCAACGGATACGTCGATCTCAAGCTGATCACCGACGACGCCGTCTACCGTGACGGCGAGGGCACTGAACACATCATCGAATGGGTGACCCAGCAGGACGTCGACCTGGCGCGCCGGATCACCGAGATCGCCGCCGAGCACCAGGTCGACGCTGATCCGACTGCGGTCAGCATGATCGAGCTCGGCCTCGACACGGCGCGCTCCGCGACCATCGCCCCGGTGTGGGCGGCCCTGCTGACCGGAAATCCCGAGTCGCAGGGCCACGGGTCCCCCAGCGATGAGATCCGCGACGCCACGGGCCGGGTGCCGAACCTGTGGTTCGGAGACGCCGACGAGCACGCCGCCACACGACCGCGGTTCCATGTCGAGGTCTATGTGGCGCCCGAGGTGGCCGAGCAGCGCATCGCGGCCGCCGTCGCGGCGGGTGGCACCGTCGTCGACGACAGCAACTCGCCCTCGCTCACGGTGCTCGCCGACCAGGACGGCAACAGGGGAATCGTATGCGTCGACACGTCCGCCGCGAAGAAGGCGTGAACCATCAGCACTGCTGGTGACCGACCCGTCGACCAGCGTGTCCCGTCCAGCGGCTGGACCGCCGCCGGACGGGACCGGTCCGGTCAGCGCTGGACGGACTTGGTCTCCAGGTACTCCTCCAGCCCGAGGTGGCCGAACTCGCGGCCGTTGCCGGACTGCCGGTAGCCGCCGAACGGGGCGAGGGCGTTCCACGGCGCGCCGTTGACGTCGACCTGGCCTGCGCGCAGCCGCCGGGCGACCGCCAGGGCATGCTCGGGTTCGCCGAAGACACCGCTGGTCAGGCCGTACATCGTGCTGTTGGCGATGGCTACGGCGTGGTCTTCGTCGGTGTACGGGATGATCGTGAGCACCGGCCCGAAGATCTCCTCCTGGGCGATGGTCGAGTCCGGGTCGACGTTGGCGAAGATCGTCGGCCGGGCGTACGCGCCGTCGAGCCCGTCGGGCCGTCCCGGGCCGCCGAACACCAGCGTCGCGCCGTCGGCGATGCCGCGCTCGATGTAGCTGTCGACCTTGCGCCGGTGCTCCTCGGACACCAGCGGCCCGAGCCGGGTGGCCTCGTCGGTCGGCACCCCGACGGTGTACTGCGCCGCGGCGGCCACGGCCAGCGCGACGATCTCGTCGTGGCGGGCCGCCGGGACCAGCATGCGCGGCCATGCGCCGCAGACCTGGCCGCTGTTGGCGAACGCCATCATCAGGCCCTTGTCGACGGCCTTGGCCAGGTCGGCGTCATCGAGGATCACGTTCGCGCCCTTGCCGCCCAGTTCCAGCGCGACCCGTTTGACGGTCTGCGCGGCGACCTCGGAGATCCGGCGGCCCGCGCGGGTCGAGCCGGTGAACGAGACCATGTCGATGTCGGGGTGCGCCGAGATGGCCTCGCCGACGACGTCGCCGGTGCCGTACACGACGTTGAAGACGCCCGGCGGCAGGCCCGCCTCGGCGGTGACCTCGGCGAGGATCCGGGCGGTCAGCGGCGCGACCTCCGACGGCTTGAACACCATCGTGTCGCCCGCGACCAGGGCCGGGGCGAGCTTCGAGACGATCTGCTGGAGCGGGAAGTTCCAGGGCGTGATCGCGCCGACGACGCCGATCGGCTCGCGGACGATCAGCGAGTTGCCGACCTGCTGAGTCCAGGCGAAGTCGGCGGCCAGCGCGGCGAACGAGGTGGCGACCGCGACCGGGAAGCCGATCTGGGCGGTGCGGGACATGGCGATGGGCGAACCCATCTCGGTGGTGATCGTCACGGCGATCTCCTCCGCGCGGGCCTGCAGACCTTCGGCGATGCGCCGTACGGCGGCGGCCCGCTCGGCCGGGTCGGTGGCGGCCCAGCCGGGGAAGGCGGCGCGGGCGGCGGCGACGGCCTGGTCCACGTGCGCGGCGGTGCCCGCAGGCGCCTCGGCGACGACCCTGCCGTCCGCCGGGTTCGTCACGGGGATGGTCTCGCCGGTGCCGGGGATGATCCGGCCGCCGATCCAGTGGCCGAGTGGGTGGTGTGCTGGGTTGGTCATGCTTCGACTGTGTCGGCCCTGAACGGCCGTAACCAGGCACAACCTGTCCGTGGCTGAGGGGCGCGCAGCGCGCCATGATCGTCTCGGGGTGATCCTCGTCGGCGGGGAAACAGCTCCGGCCGGGGCGTTGTTGACAAGATCAGAGAACGGAGCCGCGTGATGCATCGTGATCGACTTGCCGAGTTCCTGCGGACCAGGCGCGAGGCGCTGCAGCCGGAGGACGTCGGGCTGCCCCGAGGGCAGCGGCGGCGTACCGGCGGCCTGCGGCGCGAGGAGGTCGCGGCGCTCAGCGGTATGTCGACCGACTACTACAGCCGGATCGAGCAGCAGCGCGGTCCGCACCCGTCGGAGCAGATGCTGGCCGCGATCGCCAGGGGCCTGCGGCTGTCGCTGGAGGAGCGCGACCACCTGTTCCGGCTCGGCGGGCACCCCGTGCCGCGGCGGGTGCTGCGCGCCGACCACATCAACCCGGGCATGATGCGGATCTTCGATGGGCTCGGCGACGCCGCCGCGCTGGTGGTGAGCGACCTGGGGGAGACGCTGGCGCAGACCCGGCTGGCCGTGGCGCTGCTGGGCGACGAGACCGCGTACACCGGGCTCGCCCGGAGCCTGCACTACCGGTGGTTCACCGATCCGACGGCCCGTGAGCTGTACGACCCGGACGACCATGCGGTGCACAGCAGCCAGCTCACCGCCGACCTGCATCGCGCGTACACCCGTGACGGCGGGGGTGGGCGTGCGGGTGCGATCGCCGAGGCTCTGCTGCGCGCCAGCCCGGAGTTCGCCGAGCTCTGGCGTGCCCACCCGGTTCCCGGCCCGTACTGCGTCGCGAAGCGGCTCGTGCACCCTCAGCTCGGTCCGATCGAGCTGCAGTGCCAGACGTTGCTGGATCCCGACCAGTCCCAGTCGCTGCTGGTCTACACCGCCACGCCGGGCAGCGAGAGCTACGAGAAGCTTCAGCTCCTGTCGGTCACCGGCACGCTGCGCGTCTGAGCCCGCCGCCACGTCCGGCCATGCTCACCTCGCGGGTTCCGCGGGGATCAGGTCGTGTTCGTGGAGCCAGGCGAGCAGGTGTCCGGCCAGCTCCTGGGGGTGTTCGAGCTGGGGGACGTGGCCGGAGTCGAGTTCGACGTAGGTCCAGTGGGGCAGGCGGGCGGCGACCGCGCGGGCGGAACCGATCGGCACGTGCCGGTCGTGTACGCCGTGGGTGAGCAGCACCGGCATGCGCAGCGACTCCATCGCCCGCCAGTAGCCGTCGGGGCGGGCCAGCAGGCGCAGCAGTGACCGGCTGGCGCCGAGGTATCCGGCGGCCCGGCGCGGGCTCGCCGCCGCCATCTCCTCGTCGAGCGCTACCGCGTCGGCGATGACCTGTTCGGGCACCCGGGACGCGTCGGCGCAGGTCATCGCGAGGGTTTCCTCGACGCGCCGCCGGGCGGGCACGGTGGCCAGGCGGCGGCGCATGGCCCAGCCGGCGAGACCGGGCACGAGGTTGATCAGGAACAGCTTCCGGATCTCCGGATCGATCTTGACGTTGGGGGCGATCGGCACGCTCGGGTCGACCAGTGCCAGCCCGCGTACCGCGTCCGGGGCGGCGGCCGCGGTCAGCGTGGAGATCATGCCGCCCATCGAGTTGCCGACCAGCACCGCGGGCTCGCCGACGACCTCGGTGACGTAGCGCCGCAGCAGCTCGGCGTTGGCGGTCACGGTGGTGGGCCCGGCCGCGGTGCCCGTGCGGCCGAACCCGGCGAGATCAAGAGCGCTGACCCGGGCGTACGGCGTCAGCAGCGGCGCGATCCGCGTCCAGTTCAGGTGCGAACCGCCCAGCCCGTGCACCAGCACGACGGGCGGGGTGTCGGGCCGCCCGCCGAAGTCGACGTGGTGCACGGGTCCGCCGAGGTCGGCGTACGCGCTCCTCATGCTCAGCTCCGCTCCGCGCTGTACTTGCGCAGTTCCCGCTTGGCCAGCGAGGCCTTGTGCACCTCGTCGGGGCCGTCGGCCAGGCGCAGGGTGCGCGCCCCGGCCCACATCTGGGCCAGCGGGAAGTCCTGGCTGACGCCGCCGCCGCCGTGCACCTGGATCGCCTTGTCGATCACCCAGCCGGCCATCTCCGGCACGACGATCTTAATCGCCTGGATCTCGGTGTGCGCGCCCTTGTTGCCGACGGTGTCCATCAGCCAGGCGGTCTTGAGCACCAGCAGGCGGGCCTGCTCGATGCGCACCCGGGCCTCGGCGATCCACTCGCCGACCACGCCCTGCGCGGCGAGCGGCTTGCCGAACGCGACACGCTCGGTGGCGCGGCGGCACATCAGCTCCAGAGCCCGCTCGGCCATGCCGATGAGCCGCATGCAGTGGTGGATGCGCCCCGGGCCGAGCCGCGCCTGGGCGATGGCGAAGCCTTCACCCTCGCCCGCGACCAGGTTCGCGGCGGGTACGCGTACGTCGGTGAAGGTGATCTCGGCGTGGCCGCCGTGCCAGCCGTCGTCGTAGCCGAACACCTGCATGCCGCGCTTGATCTCGACGCCGGGAGTGTCCCGTGGGACGAGGATCTGGCTCTGCTGGCGGTGCCGGTCGGCGGACGGGTCGGTCTTGCCCATCACGATGAAGATCGCGCAGCGCGGGTTCATCGCGCCCGACGACCACCACTTGCGCCCGTTGATGACGTAAGAGTCGCCGTCGCGCTCGATGCGGGTGGTGATGTTGGTGGCGTCGGACGAGGCGACCTCCGGCTCGGTCATGCAGAACGCCGACCGGATCTCGCCCGCGAGCAGCGGCTTGAGCCAGCGCTCCTGCTGCTCGGGGGTGCCGAACATGGTCAGCACCTCCATGTTGCCGGTGTCGGGGGCGTTGCAGTTGATCGACTCCGGGGCCAGGTGCGGGCTGCGTCCGGTGATCTCGGCCAGCGGCGCGTACTGCAGATTGCTCAGCCCCGCACCCAGCGGGTGGTGCGGCAGACTGAGCCCATGGGGTGCCAGAGGCACCAGGTTCCACAGGCCGCGCTTGCGGGCCTCGGTCTTCAGCTCCTCCATGACCGGCGGCGTCGTCCACGGCGCGATCTCGCCGAGCTGGTGCTCGGCGACGGCCTCGGCCGGGTAGACGTGCTGCTCCATGAAGTCGAGCAGGTCGGCACGCAACTGCTCGGTGCGCTCGTCGTACGAGAAGTCCATGGTCTTACGCCTCCTGCAGCGTGCGGTGTCCGAGCGTGATCAGATGCGGGACCATGGCGCCGACGCGGTCGAAGCCCTCGCCGACCGTCTGGCCCGCGAGATACCGGTAGTGGATGCCTTCGAGGATCCCGACGAGCTTGTAGTGCGCGAACGCGACGTACCACGGCAGCTGTGACAGGTCCGCGCCGCGCCGGGCGGCGTACCGGGCCGCCATCTGCGCGGAGGAGGGGAAGATCCCGGCTGGGGGAGCCTCGCCGAACAGGCCGTCCATCACGGGCTCGGTCCACATGCGCCAGTAGCAGAGGAACAGGCCCAGGTCGGCGAGGGGGTCGCCGATGGTGGCCATCTCCCAGTCGAGCACGGCGACGATCTGGTCGCCCGGCCCGACGATGCAGTTGTCGAGCCGGTAGTCGCCGTGCAGGATCGACACCTGCGCGGCCTGCGCGGGCATCCGCGCCACGAGGTCGTCGTGCAGCTCGGCCAGGCCGGGCAGTTCCCGGTTGTGGGAGTGCTGCAGCTGGGTGCTCCAGCGGCGCAGCTGCCGGGCCAGGTAGCCCTCCGGCTTGCCGAAGTCGCCGAGCCCGACCGCCGCCGGGTCGACCGCGTGCAGGTCGGCGAGCACGTCCATCAGCGCCAGCGAAAGCGAGCCGACCCGCTGTGCCCCGAGCGTCGAGGTCTGCCCGGCGGTACGCCACACCGTCCCGTCGACGTGCTCCATCACGTAGAACGGCGCCCCGATCACCTCGGGGTCCTCGCACAGCGCGACGGTGCCCGGCACCGGCACCCGCGTGCCGCCCAGCGCCGAGATCACCCGGTACTCCCGGGACATGTCGTGGGCGGTGGACAGCACGTGCCCGAGCGGCGGGCGGCGCACCACCCAGCGCTGCGCGTCGTCGGCGACGCGGTAGGTCAGGTTGGACTTGCCGCCGGGGATGAGTTCGCCGGTCAGCTCGCCGTCAACCAGGCCGGGGCGGGCCCGGTCCAGGAACGACCGCAGGGCGGACAGGTCGAGGCCCTTGGGATCGGTCACGGTTTCACCACCAGGCGGCCCACGGTCTCGCCCGCGCCGAGGCGGGTCAGGCCGTCGGCGGCCTCGTCGAGGCTGAGCACGCCGCCGATCAGCGGCTGGACGACACCGTCGGCGGCGAGCCCGCACAGCGTCTCGTGCGCCTGCCCGACCAGCGCCGGGTCGAGCTGCCGGTACAGGCCCCAGTGCACGCCGACGATCGAGTAGTTCTTCACCAGGGCGTGGTTGAGCCCCGGCGTCGGGACGGTGCCGCCCGCGAAGCCGACGACCAGGATGCGGCCCTCGAACGCGACGCACTTGGCCGAACCCGTGTACGCGTCGCCGCCCACCGGGTCGAAGATCACGTCCGCGCCGCGCCCGCCCGTGGCGGCCTTCACCGCGCCGACGAAGTCCTGCTCGCGGCGGTCGACGACCAGGTCCGCGCCGAGCTTGGCGGCGACCTCGGCCTTGGCGGCCCCGCCGACGACCGCGATCACGGTCGCGCCCGCGGCCTTGCCGAGCTGGATCGCGGCGCTGCCGACGCCACCCGCGCCCGCGTGGATCAGCAGCGTCTCGCCCGGCTGCAGCCGGGCCCGGCGGTGCAGCGAGAACCAGCCCGTCTGGTACGCGATGTGCATCGCCGACGCCTGCACGTCATCCAGCGCGGCCGGGGCGCTGAACGCGTCCGCGGCCTCGACCAGCGCGTACTCGGCCAGCGCCCCGGACGGCAGCGCGGTGGTCCCGATGACCCGGTCGCCCTCGGCGAACCCGGTCACGTCGGCCCCGGCGGCGACCACCTCGCCGCACAGCTCCACCCCCGGCGTGAACGGCAGCGGCGGGCGCACCTGGTACTGCCCGCGTACCAGCAGCACGTCGGGGAAGTTCAGGGCGGACGCCTTCACGCGTACCAGCAGCTGGTGTGGTCCTGGGGTCGGCACCGGCGTCTCGGCCAGGCGCATCACGTCGCCCGGCTCGCCGTTGGCGGGCACCTGCCAGGCGCGCATCGTGGCGGCCATCAGAGGTACATCCGGGACACGGTCTCGGCGACGCAGACCGGCTTGTCGCCGCCCTCGCGCTCGATGGTCACCTGCGAGGTCAGCTGCACGCCGCCGGTGACGTCCTCGACCGACAGCAGCTTCACCGTCGCGCGCACCCGCGAGCCGACCGGCACCGGGGCGGGGAAGCGCACCTTGTTGGTGCCGTAGTTGACGCCCATCTTCACGTCCGGCACCCGCAGCGCGTCGCCGGCCAGGAACGGGATCAGCGACAGCGTCAGGTATCCGTGCGCGATGGTCGTGCCGAACGGCCCGGACGCGGCGCGGGCCGGGTCGGTGTGGATCCACTGCAGGTCGCCGGTGGCCTCGGCGAACATGTCGACCCGCTGCTGGTCGATCTCCAACCACTCGCTGGTGCTGACGACGGTGCCGGCGGCGGCACGTACGTCGTCCAGGGAGGCGAAGGCCATGTCTGGTGTCCCTTTCCACGGTGAGGACTGGCGAACTAAGTAAGCGCTTGCTTAGGATGCCGGTGTGGAAGGGTGCTGTCAACGCTTCCCCCGAGCCGTGGAGGACCCCGATGGACACCGCCGCCGCCGACCTCGACGAGGTCGCGATGCTGGAGCGGGCCTGGCACGACGTCAGCCCGGCACCCGCCCGGCGGCTGCTCATCGCTGCCGTGCAGGCCTTCGCCGAGCGCGGCTACCACGCCACCACCACCCGCGACATCGCCACGCGGGTCGGCATGAGCCCCGCCGGGGTGTACGTGCACTACCGCTCCAAGGAGGAGCTGCTGCACCGCATCTGCCTGGTCGGGCACCGGCACTCGCTGGTAGCCCTGCGCGCCGCGGCCGCCCGCAGCGACGACCCCGTCCAGCAGCTGCGCGACGTCATCGGCGACTTCGCCGCCTGGCACGCCCTGTTCCACACCCCGGCCCGCGTCATCTCGTACGAGCTGAACGCCCTCGCACCGGCGCACCTCACCGAGATCACCGCGCTGCGCCACGAGATGGACCTGCTCGTCCGGGCGACCCTCGAACACGGTGTCGCGCAGGGCGTCTTCGACGTCCCGGACATCCCCGGCACCGGCCTGGCGCTGCTGTCGCTGACCGTCGACGTCGCCCGCTGGTACCGCACGTCCGGCCGCCGCGCCCCCGCCGACATCGGCGCGCTCTACGCCGACCTGGCCGTACGCATGGTCCAGGCTCGCTGAAGGCTCAGGTCGGCGGGTGCTCGGCCAGCCACACCTTCGCCCGGCGGGCCGAGGCGCGCGACAGCCACGCGTCCTGCACCAGCTCGGCCAGCTCCCCATGGCTGATCTCGCCGACCCGGCTCGCCCGCAGCAGCACCGACGGGTGGCCGTTGAAGTGCGCCGTGGTGAAGTACGGCGAGGACTCGTCCTGGACCATGGCCTGCTTGTCGGCGTCGGAGTCGACCCAGAAGACGATCACGTCGGGGTAGCGCTCGCCGGTGTCCGGGTCGAACGCGTCGGGCCGAGGGTTGCGGAAGAAGACGAACGACTTGCCGCCGACCTGGTAGACGGGGTTCTCACCGGCATACTCGACGGTCACGTGCGGCATGGCCAGGGCCAGCTCGTGCACGTCGTCGACCGTGGCGGGCCGCTCGCTGTCGTCGGACACGCCATCGAGCATATGTCCCGGCAGGTCCGGTGGACGCCCGTCCTACGCGGCGACAGGATACGAGGATGCGATCTCGAACCGCGGGCATGTGGTGGGGCACCGCCATCGAAGCACCCGACCCGGCCGCGCTGGCCCGCTTCTACGCCGAACTGCTCGGCTGGCCCCTCGTGCACGAGGAGCCGGGGACGGCGATCGTCGCACCGCCGCAGGGTGCCGTGTACCTGGTGTTCCAGCGGGCCGGCGACTACCGGGCACCGGTCTGGCCGCCCGTCGACGGGGCACAGCGCCCGATGATGCACTTCGACTTCCAGGTCGGCGACCTCGACACGGCCGTCGCCGACGCGCTCGCCCTCGGCGCCACGCTCGGCGCGGCCTCGCCACGGGAGAACGTACGCGTCCTGATCGACCCGGCCGGACATCCGTTCTGCCTCTGCCTCGACGAGGACTGAGCTGCCTAACCGCGCGCCAGCCTGCCCTCTGCCGGGCTGGTGACCCGCGGGTGGTCGGCCGGTGCGGTGACGTGCCGGGGCAGGTAGGCGAGCCCGGCGACGGCGACGACCGCCGCGGCGGTCAGCCAGATGGCACCGACGCCCCGGCCGCCCAGCGCCGCGCCGAGTCCGGCAGTGGCCAGCAGCGCCCCGGCGTTGGTGCTCATCGAGTACGCCGAGAGCACGCTCGCCCGACGTCCGGGCGGGCAGGCCCGGTGCAGCAGGGCCTGGGCGAGCGGCGCGCGCATCTCCAGGAACAGGTACACGCAGACGAACGCGGCCGCCGCGACGGCGAATGACGGAGCCAGGGCCATTCCCGCGACGGCCGCGCCGATCAGGGCCAGCAGCACCGCGCACAGCGGCGCCTGATGGCGGGCGAACCTGTCCGGCGCGCGGGCGGCCAGCAGCCCACCGGCGATCCCGGCCACGGTCGAGGCGATGACCAGCGCGCCCAGTGTTCCGGTGGCGCGGGCCGGGTCGCCGAGCAGGCGCGCGAACTCAGGCTGCCAGAAGGTCTCGACCGCTCCGATGCCGACACCGACGCCGATACCGGCGGTCAGCAGCAGCCGCAGGCCGCGGTGCTGGACCGCGACGCGCACACTGTCCCTGGCGAACGCGGGGCAGCCGCGCAGCGCCCGCAGCGCCGCTCGCCACGTGCCGCCGCGCCGCGGCTCGCGTACCAGTAGCAGGACCGCGGCGACCTGCGGCACACCGCTGGCCGCGGCGATCAGGAACGGCAGTGCCGCGGGCGCGAACAGCCCGGTGGCCTGAGCCGAGGTCAGGTAGGGCAGCACGGTGACGGTCAGCGCCCCGGCCAGCACCGCGACGTTGGTCAGCGTCATCGCCGTGCCGACGGGTCGGCGCACGTCGGCGTTCGGTCGCAGGGCGTGGAGTCCGTCGACGTACCACGCCTCCAAGGCTCCGGAGTTCAGGGCGCGTCCCGCGCCGCCGAGCACCATGGCCAGGCAGAAACCGGTGACGGTGTGCGCGGCCAGGAACCCGGCGAAGCAGGCGGTCTCCAGCACGGCGGCGGCGATGAGCACCGGCCTGCGCCCGATCACGTCGGCGAGGGTGCCGGTGGGCAGTTCCAGGATCGCCGCGGTCGCGGTGTACGCGCTGAAGACCGCACCCACCTGCGCGATGCTCAGGCCGCGCTGGGCGGGCAGCAGCGCGAACACCGGGATGACCAGCCCGAGCGGCAGCCAGCGCAGCAGGTGACAGGTCCAGTAGGCGCGGGTGTGCCGCCGTACCGCCGCGAGGCCGGTCACGGCTGCTCCGGCACGCCGAATCCGAACAGCCGCACCGGCCGTGCGTCCTTCGGCCGCTGCCCGTCCGGCCGGTCGCGGAAGCGGGCGATCAGCTGCCGCAGTTCCTCGTTGACCTCCTGCACCTCGTCGGCCGTCATCGCGGCCGTGTCCGCGAGCACGAACGCGGCTTCCTGCCAGGACGCGTCGTAGGTGTCCTCGTCGCGCCAGTAGGACCGCAGCGACGTCAGCGCGTGGTTGGTGAACTCGTCGCGCAGCAGCCGGGACGCGGCGACGAACTCGGTGGACTCGCCCGCGCCGGCCGACCAGTGCATGCCACGGCCTCGTGCGCGCCACGGCCGGTCGCGCCCCTTCTCCGGGGGATCGGCGTCTTCGACGAACCCGTACTTGGCCAGTTGTTTGAGGTGGTAACTGGCGGAGGGAGCGGAGACGCCGGTGCGTTCGGCCAGCTGGGTGGCGGTGGCTGGGCCCGCCTCCGTCAGTTGGCGCAGCAGCGCCAGGCGCAGCGGGTGAGCCAGCGCCCGCATCGCGATCGGATCGGTCAGTGCGACGGGATCATGGGACACGCTTTTCAACATACCTTTATAAAGGTATGTTGAAAAGCTTTTCGGTCGCCCTCCGGCGGCGCAGAACGAGCGTCCAGCCGAGCGCGGTCAGCAGTAGCACCGTGCCGAGTTGCCAGGGGAAGCCGAACAGCAGTGTGAACCAGGTGCCGATCGGGTTCGTGCGCTGCCAGGTCGTCTCGGCGGCCGGTCCGTCGCCCGGCGGGTCCGGCGCCACGGGCGGGGTCAGCGGGCTGTAGACGACGCCGACCGTGTCGCCACCGAATCGGCTGCCGAGGGTGCTGAACAGCGAGAAGTCCAGGCGGGTCGTCTCCAACTGGACCCGGTCGCCGGCGACTGAGTAGGCCGCCGTCCATCCCCGGTAACTCATCGCGACCAGTTCGTCGGTCACCGTGTCCAGGTCCTGCGCGCGGGTGCCCGACGAGGTCGGGGCCGCGTCGAGGAATGGAAGTTGCAGCCCGGCGAGCCGCACGCCGGACCAGTGCCGGGGCCCGAACCCGGTGGCTGCCGCCGACAGGACCAGCAGCGGCGTCAGCACCGCCACGCAGAGCACGGTGACGGCGGCGTCACGCAATCGAAGCATGCGCTGTAGACGTCCTGGACCACGCGACGGTTGCCGATAGCGTGCGGCCTACCTATGTGGTGCTGTGGGCACAGCACCACAGAGGTAGGCCACGGTACGACGTGGTGGTCAGGCGGTGAGGGCGAAGTCGTCGATGTCGAACAGGCCGGTGCCGCCGCTGCTGGTGAAGACGAGGAACAGCGGGCCGGAGCCGGCGCTGAGGGTGGTGCTCACTTCGGCGTACACGCCGTAGCCGCCGGTGTTGGTGACGGTGGCGGAGCCGATGAGCGGTCCGGTGGCCGAGCCGGTGCGGATCTGGATGGTGCCGCCTGATCCGCCCGAGGACACCCGCGCGGTGAAACCGGTCTTCCCGGCAGGGCTGACACCGGAGAATCCGATCCAGTCGCCGATCTCGATGTAGCCGACGCGGTTCCCGCCGTGCGCCGCCGCGTCGGCGACTATCTGGACACCGGACTGCGAGCTGTACGACTCCGCCTCGACCCGGCTCACCGGCGGTGGGCTGGTCGCGGTGCCGGTGAGGGCGAAGTCGTCGACGTCGAACAGGCTGGTGCCGCTGCTGGTGAAGACGAGGTATAACGCTCCCGATCCGCTGGAGACGGTGGTGGTGACATCCGTGTAGCTGCCCCACCCGCCGGTGTTGGCGACGTTCACCGAGCCGATGAGCGGTCCGGTGGCGGAGCCGGTGCGGATCTGGATGGTGCCGCCGGTGCCGCCGGAGGAGACGCGGGCGGTGAAGCCGGTCCTGCCTGCGGGGTTGACGCCGGAGAAGGCGATCCAGTCGCCGTTCTCGATGTAGCCGACGCGGTTGCCGCCGTGCGCCGCGGCGTCGGCGACGATCTGCACACCGGACTGTGAGGTGTAGGACTCCGCCTCGACGCGGCCCGTCGCGGGCGGGGTAGCCCACGGGACCTGCGTCGACCGGTAGAAGTTGATGTTCTGCAGGGTCCAGCGGGGGCCCTGCGCGCCCAGGCGGACCTTGAAGGTGTCCCAGTTACGGGCCGACTGCGGCGACCAGGCCAGCTCGGCGAGGGCGGGCAGGCGCGGGAAGGCCATGTACTCGATGTTCGCGAGCGTGGTGAGGGTCTCGCTCCACATCGGCGCTTCCACGCCGAGGATGGCACTGGACGGCACGCCGGACAGCAGCGTCGCCGGGTCCCAGTTGTACGCCGTCTGCACCTCGATCAGCCCCGCCCAGCTCAGGCCGAGCGGGGTCTGGTTGTTGTACTTCATGTCGAGGTACGCCTTGTTGGCGGGCGACATCACGACCTTGGCGCCCTTGGTGACCGCCGCGCTGATGTTGGCGTCGGAGGTGGTGGTGCCCCAGTACTGCGCGATCCGGCCGGGGGAGTGGTCGGCCTGGCCGAGCTGGTGCCAGCCCATGACGGTCTTGCCGGTGGCGGTGACGTACGGCTGGATGCGGTTCATGAACGTGCGGTAGTCGGCGGCCGGGGTGCTGTTGGCCTCGTCGCCGCCGATGTGCAGGTACGGGCCGGGGGTGAGGGCGGCCAGCTCGGCGAGGACCTGCTGCACGAAGGTGTAGGTGACCTCCTTGCCGACGCACAGCGAGCTGAACCCGACGCTGGTGCCGGTGTACAGCGGCGGCGCGGTGTTGTTGCAGTTCAGTTCGGCGTACGAGGCCAGGGCGGCGTTGACGTGACCGGGCATGTCGATCTCGGGCACGATCGTGATGTGGCGGGCCGCGGCGTAGTTGACGATGTCGGTGTACTGCGCCTTGGTGTAGTAGCCGCCCGCGCCCCCGCCGACCTGGGTGCTGCCGCCGACGGTGGCCAGGCGCGGCCACGCGTCCACGACGATGCGCCAGCCCTGGTCGTCGGACAGGTGCAGGTGCAGCGTGTTGATTTTGTACTGGCTGATCTCGTCGAGGTACCGCTTGACGGTGTCGACGCCGAAGAAGTGCCGTGACACGTCGAGCATCGCGCCCCGGTAGGCGTAGCGCGGGTAGTCGATGATCCGCCCGCCCGCGAGCTCCCACGGTCCGGGCTGGACGGTGCGCGCCTCGACGGCAGCGGGCAGCAGCTGGCGCAGGGTCTGCACCCCGTGGAACAGCCCGGCGGCGGTCTGCGCGCGTACGGTGACCAGCGTGGTGGTGACGTCGAGCTGGTAGCCCTCGCCGCCGACGCTCGGGTCCGCGCCGGTCAGCAGCAGTGCGATGCCGCTGGTCGGGGTGCCGCTGACGGTGGTGACGGGCAGCGCGTAACCGGTGGAGGGGCGCAGCAGGTCGGCGAGGTAGGCGCCGACGGCGGCGGCCGCCGTCGAGCCGGTCGGGGTCTGGATCGCGGCGGACGCGGGCAGCGTGTAGGTGGTGCCAGCGGGCTGGACGGTCACCGGCACGGGCACGACGCTGGTCAGGCTCACCGGGGCGGCGTCGGCCGGTGGTGCGGTGGCGACCCAGGCGAGGCCGATGGTGGCGGTGACGGCGGCGACTGCGGATACGAGCAGAACTTGCCGGGCGCGACGGTGCACGACGTCCTCCAGCGCAATGGTAAAGTTTCTTGCTAGTTCGACCGCAGGCTATGTCTAGGGTGCGGTCGTGTCAAGCGCTCAGAACACCGACCAGCCGCTCAGCGCGGCGAAGTGCTCCAGCGCCAGCAGGCCCGAGACCGAGTTGCCGGAGGAATCCAGGCCGGGCCCCCACGCGCACACCGCGCCCACACCGGGAGCCACGGCCAGGATCCCTCCCCCCACCCCCGACTTCAGGGGGAGTCCGACGCGGTGCGCGATGTCGGCACTCGCGTCGTACGCGCCGCAGGCCAGCATGGTCGCGTTGATGCGCCTGGTGTCCTGCGGGCTGATCAGCCGACGCCCGTCGGCCCGCACGCCGCCGCGCGCGAGCAGCAGCGCGGCCAGCGTCAGATCACGGCAGCTCGCCGTGATCGCGCACTGCCAGATGTAGTGCGTCAGCACCTGGTCGACGCCCTGGTGCAGGTTGCCGTACGCGGCCATCAGGTGGGCCAGGGCCAGGTTGCGTTCGGACCGTTCCCGCTCGTGCTCGGCGACGGCGGCGTCCATCTCCACGCCGGCGGCGGCGGCCTCGACCCGGATCAGGTCCAGCACGCCGTGGCATGCCTGACCACCGGTGACCTCCAGCAGCCGGTCCACGACGACCAGGGCCCCCGCGTTGATCAGCGGGTTGCGCGGGATGCCGGACTCGACGTCCAGTTCGGAGATCGCGTGGTACGGGCGGCTGGACGGCCTGCGGCCGACCCTGGCCCAGATCTTGTCGCCGTCCGCGGCGATCACCAGCGCCAGCGCGAACACCTTGGCGATGCTCTGCACGGCGAACGGCTCCTGCCACGACCCCTGCCCGTGCACCCGGCCGTCGACGGTGGCCACGGCGATGCCGAAGCGGCGGTCCGGCACGGGGTGCAGGCGCGCTGCGGCGTACACGGTCTCGACCACGGTGTCGAGGTTCATCCGGGGCTCCACGGGTGCGGTAGGCGATGGCGGCCGTGACCATCCTGGCCGGGCCACGACCTGTCGCGAAACAGGGAAACCCCTTGCATGCACGGGTGTCGGCGGGACGGTGCCAGTTGCGTACGAGGGTTATCCCTTGCCTTGGTGCAAGCCCGTGGCCTGCGGGTTCTGCGGCGGTGACCGCGGCCATATCGTCGGTCCACCTCGCCCCGAACCGAAGTGCGTCGATGCGACGCGACCGCCTTCGCCGCGAGGACCCCGTCACCTCCTCAAAGGAGCACCTCCGATGCGTACACGCACCAGATACGTAGCCTCGCTGTTCGGCGCGGCGCTGTTGGGCGCGGCGGTCCTGCCGGCCCTCGACGGCGTACCGGCCAGCAGCGCGCCGCCGCGGGCCGACGCCGTGCACCCGGCGGTCGCCGCCGGTGTCGCCCGCTCGCTCGGCATCAGCGTCGACCAGGCCCGCCGGGAGCTGGCCGCCCAGGACGCGGCCCACCGGGTCGCCGCGTCGCTGCCGGGCAGCCTGCGCAGCGAACTGTCCGGCACCTGGTTCGACGGTGCGAGGCTCGTCGTGGCGGTGACCAGCCGGTCGGCGGCGGCCCAGGCGTCCGCCGCGGGAGCCAGCCCCCGGCTGGTCACGCGCGGACCCGCCGAGCTGGGTCGGCTGCTCGCCGGAGTGAAGTCCGTCGTCGGCACGGGTGTGCCCGGCGTCTACGGCTGGGGTATCGACGTGCAGGCCAACGACGTCGTCGTCAACGTGAACTCCGCCCGGCAGGGTGCCGCGACGGAGGCCGCCGTCGCGCGGCTGGCCCGGCTCGGCTCCGGCGTGCGGATCGTGCGCACCGCGTCGCAGCAGCGCCAGCAGGCAGGCGACGTGCGGCCCGGCAGCCCGTGGTGGCCGGGTTCGGAGAGCAACTGCTCCATCGGTTTCCCCGCCACGGACGCCAACGGCGGCAAGCACTTCCTGACCGCGGGCCACTGCACCAACGACGCCAACCAGGCGGCGTACGGCCAGCAGGGCCAGGCGAACCGGATCGGCACCTCGAACGTCGGCGGTTCGCGCAGCGTCAACGCCCGCGAGGGCGACATGGGCGTGGTCGCGGTGACCGAGGCGGGCTGGAACCTGTCGGCGTCGGTCAACACCTGGGGCGAGGCCGCCGTGACCGTCACCGGTTCCGCCGAGGCACTGGTCGGCGACCGGGTCTGCCACTCCGGCAACACCTCCCACTGGCAGTGCGGCGTCGTGAAGTACACCCACAAGTCCGTCGACTACGGCGGCGGTCTGATCATCGAGGACCTGACCTGGAGCACCGCCTGCTCGCTGGGCGGCGACTCCGGTGGCGCGTGGCTGCTCGGCGACAAGGCCGTCGGCCTGCACGACGGCGGCCCGTCGCAGTGCGTGTCGAACCCGTCCGACGGCGACCTGTCGATCTTCCAGCCGGTCAACGAGGCGCTGGCGAAGTGGAACCTGACCCTGGTCACCGGGTCCGGTTCGGACACGAGCCCGCCGACCGCGCCCGCGAGCCTGCGCTCGACCGGCACGACCGCCGCGTCGGTGTCACTGGCCTGGAACGCGTCCACCGACAACGTCGGCGTCACCGCGTACGACGTGTACCAGGGCTCGGCGCTGGCCACGACGGTGACGGGGCCGTCGGCCACGGTCGCGGGGCTCAGCGCGGACACGGCGTACACGTTCACGGTCAAGGCCCGTGACGCGGCCGGCAACACCTCCCCGGCGTCTAACGCCGTCAGCGCCCGCACCCACCCGGGCGGCGGTGGCGACACGCAGCCGCCGACGGTGCCGGGCAACCTGCGCTCCACGGCCAAGACCAGCACGTCGGTGTCGCTGGCCTGGAACGCGTCCACCGACGACGTCGGCGTGGCCGCGTACGACGTCTTCCGGGGCACGACCCTGGCCGCCACCGTCAGCACCACCAGCGCGACGGTCACGGGGCTGAGCGCGGACACGTCCTACTCGTTCACGGTCCAGGCGCGCGACGCGGCGGGCAACAGGTCCGCGGCGAGCGCGGCGCTGACCGTGCGCACCGATCCGGGCGGCGGCGGGCGTACGTTCACCAGCGGCACCGACTACGCGATCACCGACTACGGCCAGTTCTTCAGCCCGGTGCAGTCCACGGCGACCGGCCAGGCCACCGCGACGGTCACGGTGGTGGTCACGATCGCGCACAGCTGCGCCGAGGACATCGGCATCTCGCTGTACACCCCGACCGGTTACGCGTACCCGGTCAAGTACAGCGGCAGCGGCCAGTACAACTGCACGGCGTGGAACGGGTCGCGGACGTTCACCGTCCCGAACGTGCTCAGCGGCGCCGCCGGGACGTGGAAGCTGCGCGTGACCGACTACGGCCCTGGCGACACCGGCGTGCTCGACGCCTGGTCGATCACGCTGTAGTCGCCGCCGACGGCCGGGGTGTGCGATTCTTCGACACGCCCCGGCCACCCGCACAGGTGAGGTGCCTTGACGTCTGCCCCGCCCTGACTCCGTCTCCTACTCCGGCCTGAAGGCCGCAGTATCCACGGAAGGAATCTGATGACCGCCCCGACCACCCTCGTCGGCCGCCAGGCCCTGGTCGATGAGCTGCGCCGACGGCTCGCCGACGGTGGCCGCGTCACGCTCAGCGGAGCCGCCGGGTCGGGGCGCACGGCGGTCGCCGCCGCCGTGGCCGACGGCGCCCGTCCGGTGTGGACGCTGCGGCCGAGCCCGGAGGACCGCACGATCGCGTTCTGCGCGCTGGCCGACCTGCTGCTGCAGCTCGACGGGCAGGGGCGGCTCGGCGACACCCTGCCCGCCCCGCAGCGCGCCGCCGTCGACGCGGTGCTCACCCGGCGGGCGGGCAGCCCCGATCCGCTGGCCCTGCGGCTGACCCTGGCCGCGTTGCTGCAGGCGGGGCTGCTGGTCGTCGACGACGCGCAGTGGCTCGACGAGCCGAGCCGCGAGATCCTGGCGTACCTGGTACGCCGGGGCGAGGGCTCGCTCGGTGTGCTGGCCACGGTCCGCGCGGGCGAACCCGTGCTGACCGGCACCACCGAGCTGGCGCTGCCGCCGCTGGACCTGCCGCAGACCGCGCAGCTGCTCGCCGACCGGGGCACCCCGAGCCGCCTCGCCGCGAAGATCCACGCTGCCGGGGGCGGCAATCCGCGCCTGCTGCTGGCGATCGGCTCGGCGGCGGCCGCCGACGCCGACCCGGCCACCTTCGACACCGCCGTGCTCACCCCGCAGGTGCTGGCCGCGGCACGTGCCATGCTCGCCACCCTGGACGGCTCACCACGGCACACCCTGCTGCTGGCCGCGCTGGCCGACCGGCCGACGCTGCGCCAGCTCCGCCGCGCGGGGCGTGCCACGGCCGCGCACGACCTGGCCGCCGCGCAGGCCGCGGGCCTTGTCGAGGTGACCGCCGAAGCGCGGGTCACCCTGCGGGCCGGGGCGCTGGCGGCGGTGCTCGTCCACGACGCCGCACCCGAGCAGTTGACCGGCGGGCACCGGGCGCTGGCCGCGGCGGCCGACGACGACGCCACCCGGCTGTGGCACACCAGCGCCCTGAGCCACCTGCCCGACACGGCCCTGGCGTGCGCGCTCGGCGACGCGTCCGCCGCCGTGCTGGCGCAGGGCCGCCCCACCCGCGCGGCCGAACTGGCGCTGCGCGCCGCGACACTGGCCACCACTGCCGTGCCCGCCGACCGGATCTCCGCGTGGCTCATCGAAGCGGCCCGCGCCGCCGGGGCCGCCGGGCGCACCGACCTCGTACGCAGTGCCGTGCAGTTGCTGGAGGAGACGCCGAGCCCGCCCGCCGACCGGGCCCGAGCCCGGCTGTCGATGGCCGACGCCGCCGGTCAGGCACTGGACGGCCTGGACGAGATGCTGAGCCGGGCACTGGCCGAGGCGCACGACGACCACGCGCTCGTGGCCGCGGTCCGGTTGCGGATGGCGTGGCACGCCAACCTCGCCGAAGGCTCCCCGCAGCGGGCCGCCGAGCAGGCGCAAGCCGCGGCACACCATGCCCGGCTGGCCGCCGACGAGCCCAAGCAGGCGCTCGCGCTGACGATGCTCGCCCGCATGCAGCGCATCCTCGGCGAGCCCGCAGCCGAGCACACGCTGGCGCAGGCGCTCGCGCTGCCCGGCACCCCGGCGGCGTACGGCCTGCACAACTCGCCGCACTATCTCGCGCTGCGCCACGCCTACTTCGACGACCAGCTCGACACGGCCCGCCGGGGCCTGCTGGCGATGCTGCCCGCGGCCGAGGACTCCGGCATCGCCGAGGACGTCGTCGACATCCTGCGCAACCTAGCCGAGGTCGAGATCCGGTCGGGCCGATGCCAGTCGGGGCAGGCACGGGCGCAGCACGCCCTGCGGCTCAGCGAGCGGGCCGGGCTGTCCCCGGGGCCGTCCTGCTACACGGCTGCGCTGGCCGAACTCGCCGCGGGCACCCCCGAACAGGCCCGCCGCCACGCCGAGCGGGCGCTGACCGCGTCCACCCACGAGCATGACCAGATCTACCTGGCCCGTGCCTGGCACGCCCTGGGGCAGATCGAGCTGGCCTGCCGCGACAACGCGGCCGCCGCCCGCGCGCTGCGTCACGTCCAGGAACTGGAGCGCCGCCAGCAGGTACGCGACCCGTCGCTGCTGCGCTGGCACGCCGACCTCGCCGAGGCGCTGGTCGGCGTCGGCGACCTCGACGAGGCACAGCAGCTGATCACCGACGTGCGTGCCCTGGCGGGGGAGCTGGCCCGTGACGGCGTGAACGCGGCGCTGGACCGGGCCGAGGGCCTGTACCGGTGCGCGGCCGGTGACGCCGCGCACGCGGTGGCGCTGCTGCGCCGCTCGCAGGACCAGTTCGCGATCCTCGGCATGCCCCTGGAACGCGGCCGTAGCCTGATCGCGCTGGCCGGGGTCGAACGCCGCCGCCGACGTCGCGCGGCGGCCCGGGATTCGTGGCAGCAGGCCGAGGAGGTCTTCGCCACCGCCGGGGCCCCGGTCTGGGCGGCGGCCACGCGCCGGACCGCCGACCACGCCGTCGACGGGGACCGGGCGGATGCGCCCGACCTGTCCGAGACCGAGGCCAAGATCGTGGGCTTGGCCACCGGCGGCGCGTCCAACCGGGAGATCGCCGCGACGTTGTTCTTGAGCGTCAAGACCGTCGAAGCGACCCTGACCCGCCTGTACCGGCGCACGGGGGTGCGCTCGCGGGCGCAGCTGCACCACCTGCTCGGCACCGCGGAGCGCAGGGGCGGATGAGCACCGACGACCGTGTGCCGAGAGTCAGCCGGTAGCGGCGGGCAGGATCAGGCGCAGGCCGGGTGGGGTGGGCCGGGGCTGCCACTCGCGGGGGTAGCCGACCGAGACCTCCTCGAACGGCACGCCGTCGTGCCGGGTGCTGCGCGGGATGTGCAGGTGCCCGTAGACGACGGTGTGGGCACGGTGGCGCAGGTGCCAGTCGGCGGTGGCGGTGGTCCCGCACCACTGGGCGAACTCGGGGTAGCGCAGGATCAGGGTCGGTTCGCGGACCAGCGGGTAGTGGTTGACCAGTACCGTGCGCTCGGTGGCCGCCACTGTCGACAGCAGCGCCTCGGTGTGCGCGAGCCGGGCGGCGCACCACTCCTCCCGGCTCGGGTACGGGTCGGGGTGCAGCAGGTACTCGTCGGTGCAGACGATGCCGGTGCGGTGCGCGTAGGCCAGGCCCTCGGCCTTGGTGGCGCAGCCGGGCGGGCGGAACGTGTAGTCGTACAGCACGAACAGGGGCGCGATGGCGACCGGGCCGTCGGGGCCGTGATGGCGCAGGTACGGGTCCTCCGGGGTGCGCACGTCCAGGCCGCGGCACATCGCGACGAGCGCGTCGTAGCGTTCGCGCCCGCGCAGCCGCACCGGGTCGTCCGGTGGGGTCCACAGCTCGTGGTTGCCCGGCGCCCAGATCACCTGCGCGAACCGCTCCCGCAGCCGGGCGAGGCCGGTGCGCACGGCGGCGAACTGGTCGGCGACGTCCCCGGCGACGATGAGCCAGTCGGCGGGGGTGTGCGGGGACAGGCCGTCGGCGAGGGTGCGGTTGTCGGCGTACGACAGGTGCAGGTCGCTGACCGCCCAGACGTTGCCTGGCGCGGAGGTCACGGTTCCATAGTGGAGGATGCGTCCGGGTCGGGGTAGGCCCGGCACGGGTTTCGGAGCGCACGTTGCCGTAAGGACGCCCGGTGGGCGGCGGAGCGGCTCCCGCCGCCTACCGGATCAGGTCGCGGCGGGCCGGTAGGTCGCGTCGTCGAGGCCGCTCAGGGTCGGGTCGTGGGTGACCTCGCCGACGTCGTACATCGAGGTCATCCAGTGGTAGAAGTTGTCGCCCCGGTCCCGTAGCACCTGGTAGAGCCGCCGCAGCAGCCGCGAGCGGACCGGTTCCAGCTCCGGCAGCCGGTACAGGTTGAGCAGCTCGTCGGGGTCGTCGCGCAGGTCGTAGAGCTCGTTGACCGAGTCGGGGTTGACCACCAGCTTGTACCGGTCGGTGCGCAGCATGCGCTGCGGGTACGGGAAGTGGTGGCCGTGGAACTCGCACACGATGTCGGGCGCCCAGTCGGCGGGCTGCCCGGTGGTCAGCGGCAGCAGGCTGCGTGAGTCGACCGCGGCCGACGGGTCGAGTCCGGCCAGCTCCAGGATCGTGGCGGTGCAGTCGAGCAGGCTGACGAACTCGTCGCGGACCACCCCGGCCGGTCGTCCGGGCACGCGCAGCAGGCCGGGAGTGCGGTAGATGTCCTCGTACATCGCCGGGCCCTTGTCGTGCAGCCGGTGCGCGCCGGTGAACTCGCCGTGGTCGCAGGTGAAGAACACCGCCGTGTCGTCGGTCAGGCCGAGCTCGTCCATCGCCGCGACGATCCGCCCGATCTCGTGGTCGATCATCGCGACGTAGCCGTGGTAGACGGCTATCAGCTTGCGGGTCTGCTCGATCGGCATGGTGTCGAAGGTCCAGTGGGCGCTGTAGTTGCGCTGCACCGGCGGTTTGCCGTCGAATGTCTCGGCGATCGAGCGGGGCAGCTCCACCGTCGCCGGGTCGACCAGGTCGAAGTACTCGTCGGGCACGATGTAGGGCAGGTGCGGGCCGAAGAAGTTGGCCTGCAGGAAGAACGGCCGCCCGTCGGCGGCGTAGCGCCGCATCAGCTCGATGACGCGGGTCGCCAGGTAGTGCTCGAAGGTCGCCTCGACGGGCTGGTGCAGGCGGGCCGCGAGCAGGTTGCCGGGGCCGCCGTTGGGCAGGGTGCCGCGGATGCGGTCGCTGATCGCGTACGGCGGATGCCCGCCCTCGGCCAGGAAGGCCCGGTAGTCCTCGTGGTCGACGGGGTTGTGCCAGCCGGGCAGGTCGGGGCCGTCGAAGCCGAAGTCGGCGGCCCGGCGGTGGTGGCCGACGTGCCACTTGCCGACCAGCCCGCACTGGTAGCCGGAGTCGCGCAGCACCTGGGAGAACGAGAACACGTCTTCGGGCAGATCCTCGAGGTATCCGACGTTGCGCTCGTGGTTGGCCAGCAGCCGGTGCCGGAACGGGGCCTGCCCGGTGAGCAGGCTCGCCCGCGACGGGGTGCAGATCGCGGTGGGGGTGTACCAGCGGTCGAAGCGGGTGCCCGTACGGGCCAGCTCGTCGAGCACCGGAGTGCCCACGAGCTGGTTCCCGTACGCGCCGAGCGTGTCCGCCCGATGCTGGTCGGTCATCAGGAACAGGATGTTGTGCCGCCGCGTCACTTGCCCGCCGCCGTGAACAGGTCGCCGGTGTAGTACGTCGCCGGGTCGACGGTCGCGGGCAGCTTGCCCGCCGCCACGAAGTAGTCGTTCATCCCGGACAGCCACTTGGCGATCGTGCCGTCGGCGGTGAACCTGTCCAGGTCGGCGACCGGGATCGTCTGCGAGTTGGCGGCGTCGGCCCGCACCTGGTCGACGCTGACCTTGAGCAGCTTCGCGGTGTACTCCACAGCCTGGTCGGGGTGCTCGCTGCGGAACGCGATGGCCTCGCGCAGCACGGCGAGCACCTTGGTGACCTTGTCCTTGTCGCCGTCGACGACCTTGTTCCCGGCCACGAACGCGGTGGGGAAGGAGACCTGCGCCGCGAAGTCGGCGTTCTTCGCCAGCTCGACCAGGTCCGGGACCTGCTTCTTGATGGTCGCGGTGGCGGGATACCAGAAGCCCGCCGCGTCGATCTTCTTCGACGAGAACGCCGACACGATCGTCGCCGGGTCCATCGGCACGACCTTCAGGTCCTTCTTGGTCAGCCCGGCCGACCGCAGGGCGAGGGTGAGGATCATGTCGCCGGAGGTGCCCTCGGGCACGCCGACGGTCTTGCCGCGCAGGTCGGCCAGGCTGGTGATGCCGGGCTGGGCGATGACCCGGTCGGCGTTGCCGAGCGTGTTGATCGCGATGACCTTGGCCTTGCCGGAGGCGGGCAGCCACATCGCGCCGGGTCCGATGTAGCCGAACTCCAGGTCGCCGGTGTCCAGCGCCTGGATCTGCAGCGGGCCGTTGGTGAACACCTTCGCGTCGGCCTTCAGGCCGTGGGCCTGCCACAGGTTCTTCTCGTTGGCGATGGCCAGCAGGCTGGCGCCGTTCCAGTCGCCGATGTAGCCGAGCTTGACGGCGGTCAGGGCGCCGCCGCCCGGGGCGGTGGCGTCGTCGCCGCAGGCCGTGGTGGCCAGGGTGAGGGTGAGCGCGACGGCGGCGAGGCCGAGGGCGCGTCGGTTCAAGGGCATGGTGAATCCTTCGGATGTACGGGTGTGGGTGGAACCTGTCGCCGGGTGCGGCTACTGGTGGTGGACCGCCTGCCAGACGCGGTTGCGCAGGGCGGCGAACTCCGGGCTCAACCGGATCTGTTCGGTACGGGGATGGGGCAGGTCGACGTCGACCGTGGCGAAGACGCGGCCGGGCCGCGCCGCCATCACGATCACGCGGTTGGCCAGGAACACGGCCTCGTCGACGTCGTGGGTCACGAACACGACGGTGCGCCGCTCGGCGTTCCAGGTGTCGAGCAGCTGCTCCTGCAGCCGGACCCGGGTGAGCGCGTCGAGGGCCCCGAACGGCTCGTCCATCAGCAGGATCGACGGGTTCACCGCGTACGCCCGCGCGATGGCGCAGCGCTGTTTCATGCCGCCGGACAGGGTCTTGGGCAGCGCGTCGGCGAACTGCTCCAGCCCGACCAGGCGGATGAAGTGCTCGGCCCGCTCCCGGCGCTCGCGGCGGCCGACCCCGGCGGTGCGCAGCCCGAACTCGACGTTGCCGCGCACGGTCAGCCACGGGAACAGGGCGTACTGCTGGAAGATGACGCCGCGTCCCGGGCCGGGGCCGCGTACCGGCTCTCCGCCGACCAGGGCGTCCCCCGAGGTCGGGTGGTCGAGTCCGGCGAGGATGTTGAGCAGGGTGGTCTTGCCGCAGCCGGACGGGCCGACCAGGGTCACGAACTCGTTGTCGGCGATGTCGAGGGTGACCCGGTCCAGGGCCGTGAACCGCTCGCGCCCGACGGTGAAGTGGCGGCTCACGTCGCGTACCGCGATGCGGGCGGTGGTGGCGGTGCTCATCGGGTCTCCTGCCAGCGGGTGAGGCGGTTGCCGCCCAGCAGCAGGGCGCGGTCCATGAGCAGGCCGAGCACGCCGATCGACACGATGCCGACGAAGATGGTGGGCAGGTCGTAGTACAGCTGCGCGGTCTGCATCCGGTGGCCCAGGCCCTCCTGCGCGGCCAGCAGCTCGGCGGCGACCAGGGTGGCCCACGCCGCGCCGAGCCCGACCCGCATGCCGACCAGGATGAACGGCGTCGACGCGGGCACCACGACACGGGCGAACACGGTGGCGTCGCCCGCGCCCAGCACCCGGGCCGCGTTGATCAGCGTGCGCTCGACGCTGACGACGCCCTGGTAGGTGGAGATGACGCAGGACAGGAACGCGGCCAGGAAGATCACGAAGACCTTCGGGGTCTCGTCGATGCCGAGCAGCACCAGCACCAGCGGCAGCATGGCCAGCGGCGGGATGGTGCGGAAGAACTGGATCCACGGCTCGAACAGCCCCCGCGCGACGGCGTACCAGCCCATCAGGAAGCCGACCACGATCGCGGCGGCCGACCCGAGCACGAACCCGGTGAGCACCCGGAGCAGGCTGGCGACGGCGTCGTCGAGCAGCGTGCCGTCGGCGGCCATCCGCCCGGCCTGCACGGCGACCTCGGCCGGGGTCGGGAACTGCAGGCCCGCGGCGGCCAGCGCCCACCACAGGCCGACCCCGGCGGCGACCGACACCAGGTTCAGCGGCAGCAGGCTGCGCGGGCGGCGCGCGGGCGAGGTCGTACGCGCCGGGGCGGGCACGGGCGGGGTCACGACAGCCACGACGGACCTGCCGGGTTGGTAAGGCGCACGGGCCTGCTTCCTCGGATCGGGGTGGGGCGGCTCGGTGTCACCGTGGCCGGGTAGCTGGCCAGTAGTGGCGAGTCGTGGAACAGCGCGGTGATCGCGCCGAGCGCGCCGCCGGAGTCGGGCAGCGACGCGGCCCGCACCAGCGGGGCGGCGTCGGGCAGCCAGGACAGCTCGTAGGTGATCGTCGACCGGACCTGCTGCAGCAGCGCGGGGGCGAGCTGGACGATCTCGCCGCCGAGCACGATCTCGCTCGGGTTGAGTGCCATCGCGACCGCGCCGAGGACCCGGCCGACGGCGGTCCCGGCCTCACGCAGCACCCGGTCGACGGTCGGCTGCGCGATGTCGACGGCGGCCCGCAGGTCGTCCAGGTTCTCCAGCGGTATGCCCAGCGCCCGGCACCGGGCCAGCACGGCGGGCACGGACGCGATCGTCTCGACGCAGCCGCGTTTGCCGCAGCGGCACAACTCGCCCTGCTCGCCGACGACGGTGACGTGGCCGAACTCGCCCGCGTGGCCGCCCGCGCCGCGCACCAGCCTGCCGCCGACGACCAGGCCGCCGCCGACCCCGTCGGACAGCCGCAGGTAGACGAGGTTGCCCGCGGTGTCGGCCGACGAGCGGGCCGCTTCGGCGAGCCCGGCGTAGCGCACGTGGTTGTCGACGGTGACCGGGGCGGCGAAGCGGTGCGCGAAGGCGTCGGCGACGCCGTCGGCGGGCAGCCGGTTGCCCCAGCCGGGCACGCCGACGGCGACCGCCTGCAGCGCCCCGTAGTGCACGCCGGTGTCCGCGGACAGCTGCTCCACCAGCGCGAAGGCGGCTTGCAGGCGTTCGGGCCAGCGGGCCGACTCGGGGTAGCGGGCGGTGCCCGCGGCGATGATCTCGTGCGCGGCGTCGGCGACCGCGATGTGCACCCGCCGGTGTCCGAAGTCGACGCCCATGAACTGGCCGGAGCCGGGGTCCAGGGCGAGCCGTTCGGCGGGCCGCCCGCTGCCGACCCGGCCGTGGCTGTCGGTGTCCACGACGGTGATCGCACCGCGCACCAGCAGCTCGCTGGTGATCTCGGAGATGGTGGTGCGGGACAAACCGACCCGGTCGGCGATCTCGCCGCGGCTCAGCGCGCCCGACTGCTGCAGCACGCGCAGCACACGCTCCTCGTGGGAGCGGCGGACGAGCGCGTGGGCGCTGCTGGCGGGCGGCATGAGCGAAAAGCTAGGGGGGCCGAATTTTTCCGTCAACGCTCCGACAGAATTCGGGGCTCATTTCAACGGATCCTGTTAATACTCTTCACATCCTGGCAAGAACGGCCGCCGCCACCCCCGTCCCGTCGCAGCAACTGGACGGGTAGGCGCAGGTCCGGGTGCGGTCGCGGCGTCCGCGCGGCACCGCATTCCGACGGCCTCTCGCGGGAAGAATGCCGCAAACCTACTGTCGCCGCAGATGCGGCGCGCCCGATGCGCGGCGCGACGACGGAAGGGACCGCGATGCGCGGAGTCCTCTCACGACCGCACGGCCTGGCCCGCACCCTGCTGGGCGCGGCGGTGCTGCTGAGCGCGGCGCTGGCCGTGCCACCCGCCGGGCAGGCCGCCGACGCCGTGGCGGCGGCCACGGTCTACACCAACCCGGTCAGCGCCGGGGTCGTGGACAGCCTGCCGGACCCGGCGATCATCCGGGCCAAGAACGGCACCTGGTACGCGTACGGCACCACCAACCCGGTGCGGCTGCTGGCCGGCGACCAGGTCGAGCACATCCTGCCGGTGCTGACCTCGCCGGACATGGTGACCTGGAGCTATGCCGGGGACGTGTTCAGCTTCGCCGGGCGGCCGTCGTGGTGGCCGAGCGGCACCCGCCCGTGGGCGCCCGACATCCGCTACGTCGACGGTGTCTACCACCTGACCTACTCGCTGTCCGGCGGCGGGATCGCGCTGGCCACCGCCCCGACGCCGACCGGCCTATGGACCGACCGGGGCCTGCTGGTGCCCGCGGGCGGCGGCGGCTGCCCGAGCGGCGCGATCGACCAGGCGTCGTACACCGACCTCAACGGCGACCGGTACCTGTACTGGGGCAGCTACGACACGATCTGCGTGTCCCGGCTCAACGCCGCCGGGACCGCGCTGACCGGGGCGGTCACCCAGGTCGCGCGCGGCCGCCGGATGGAGGGCGGCTTCGTGGTGCGCCGCGACGGCATGTACTACCTGTTCTACTCCGACGCGGGCTGCTGCGACGGCGCGTTCAGCGGGTACGCGGTGAAGGTCGGCCGGGCGAGCAGCCCGCTGGGGCCGTTCACCACCCCGGGCGGGTCCAACCTGATGGACCTGACCAGCAAGGACGGCATCGTGGTGGCCGCCAGCGGCAACGGCTTCGTCGGCCCCGGCCACAACGCGCTGGCCACCGACCTGTCGGGGCAGGACTGGCTGGTGTACCACGCGATCCGGCAGGCCAACCCCGACTTCCCTCCGGTGACCAGCCCGTGGGGCGGCACCATGAACAACCTCAGCCGCCGCCCGCTGATGATCGACCGGCTGGACTGGATCGGCGGCTGGCCGGTGGTCCGCGCCGGAGCGGGGCCGTCCACCGGATCGCAGCCGGCGCCGGTCACCACCTGGACCGTCGGCAGCGGCTTCAACGGCGGCTCGCTGTCGGGCTGGACCGGGCCGTGGACGCTGGGCAGCGACCCCGACTCCCAGGGCTTCCTGTCCTACTCGGGCAGCGGCACGGCGTACCAGCTCAGCACCGCGACCGTCAGCGGCGACCTGCGGATCGAGGCCGACCTGCGGCTCGGCGCGGCCAACACGGGCGGCGCAGTCGGCCTGGTCGTCAGCTACACCGACGCGAACAACAACGTGGTCGCCTGGATCAACCGCCCGCAGCAGAAGCTGATCGTCGAGGCGCGGGTCGGCGGCGTGCTGACCAGCCTGTCGGGCAACCTGCCCGCGGGCTTCGACCACGACTCGTGGCACAACCTCGCCGTCGAGCGGCGCGGCAGCACCCTGGTCGCCTGGGTGACCCCGGACCGGCTCCGCACCGCCGTGGCGACGGTGACGCTCACCCTGCCCGCTGGGGCGACCGGCGCGGGCCGGATCGGGGCGGTGTCCACCGGCGGTGTCAGCGCGGCCGACAACCTCGGCGCGGCTCCGCTGTACCAGCCGGTCACCGCGAAGGTGCCGCCGCCGCAGCTGGGGGCGCTACTGGCGGCGTACAGCGACGAGTTCAGCGGGTCCGGCACGCCGCAGGCGGGCGACCCGGCCTGGAGCTGGGTACGCGGCGCGGGCGTCACCGCGAACCGCTCCGGTGGGGCGCTGGTCTGGCCGACCCAGGCCGCCGACCTGTACGAGGGCACCAACACGGCATCGGTGCTGCTGCGCGCCGCGCCGCCGGGTGACTTCGTGGTGGAGACGAAGCTGGCGTTCACCGGCGACACCGGCAACCAGCAGGCGGGGCTGGTGCTCTACGAGCACGACGACCGCTACGTCAAGCTCACCCACTCGGTGCTGCCGCTCAGCCGGGGCGGCGGCGCGCTGCTGCACGTGACCGACTTCGGCAAGGAGGCCGAGCGGCCCACCACGACCCCGCCGTCGGCGGTGTTCCACCGGCCGATGTTCGGCGGCCCGGCCACGTCGACGCTGTGGCTGCGCCTGCTCTACCACTACGACGCCGCCAGCGGCGAGCACGACATCCGGATGGGGTCCAGCACCTACGGCACGTCCTGGACGTGGGGCGGCACCTGGTCGCTGCCACGCGTCGGCGCGCTGCGCATCGGCCTGGTGTCGATGAACCGCGCCGGGGCCACGGCGAGCTTCGACTACGTGCGCACGTACGCGGTCGCCGCGCTGTGACCGCGACGCCGGGTGGTCCCGCACGGGCCACCCGGCGTCCGGCCGTCGCTCCCCGCTCTCCTTGAAGCACCCCGCCCGCACGTGATCCCCGAGAAAGGGCAGTCCGCGGTCACGCCGTACGCGATCTCGACGCGATCCGGGCGGCGGGGCGCGGCTGAGCGGTGCGCCCGGCCGGTCCGAAGTGCTGGATCACGCCCTCGCTCAACTCGTGCGGTGCCAGCGAGAGCTGCGCCGCCGCCGATTGCAGCAGCAGGTCGACGTCGCCGTGGCGCACCGCGTCGATCAGGTACGGCGCGACGGTCCGGTAGGCGCGCACCCGAGCCTCCGGCCAGTCGGCGTGGAAGCCGTCGGGGAACGCCCTGGCCAGCGCGTGTTCGACGGCGAGCAGCGGCAGTGGCCGCTCGGCGGCCAGCAGGTCCAGCAGCGCGTCGTCGGGGCCTCGGTCGTGCAGCAGCGCGGCGATGTCCTTGTGCCCCGCCGGGGCGGTGCCCAGGACCCGCCCGTGCGGCCAGGTGACTGCCAGCGGGTAGGCCCGGTTCAGGGCTTTGACGCCCGCGCTGTCGGCGTCGAACGACATGATCAGCGACGTGTCGGGCCGGGCGTGCGCGGCCAGCAGGCCGAACTGGGCGGCGGTGAACGCGGTCCCGCACGGCGCGACGGCGATGGTGGTGACCCCGTCACCGGCCAGCCCGCGGTAGGCCAGCTGCGCGGCGATCGTGTCGGTGGGCCCCTCGACCACCACGAACTGCGCGGGAGCGCCCTGGCGGCGCAGCTGCGGGGCGAGGCCGTAGAGCAGCTCGCCCTTGCGGAACACCGGGGTCGCGGGCGTGTTGAAGAACTTGGCCCTGGTGGGCTGCCCGGAGAGGTCCCGGCCGGTGAATCCGGCGATCTGCCCGTCGGGGGTGTGGATGGGGAACATCAGCCGGTCGCGGAACAGGTCGTAGCGGCCGCCGCCGTGCAGGCGGCTCGCGGCGACCAGCCCGGCGTCGAGCATGACCTGCTCGGAGAAGCCCAGCGAGCGCAGGTGCCGCAGCAGGGTGTCGTTGCCGGGTGGGGCGACGCCGAGCTGCCAGCCGCCGTCGGGATCGGCGGCCGCGCCGATGCCCCGCGAACGCAGGTAGGCGGCGGCGCTGCGGCTGGCGGGCAGGCGGGCGGCGTAGAAGGCGGCGGCGGCCGCGTTGGCGGCGTACAGCACGGCCAGGTGGGCGGTGTCGGAGGCGGGGACTGCCGGCGGGGCCGGTCGGCGTTGCGCCGGGACGCGGGCGGCACGCGTCGGCGGGGTCGGCGGTGCCGGGCGTACGGGCGTGGGGCGGGCGGATGCCGGGCGCTGGTCGAGTGCGCGCCGCAGCCGGGCGGTGAGGGCGTCGGCGGCCCCGATCGCCGCCGTGGCGCTGCCGATCACGGCCTGGTCGAGGGCTGCCGGGTCGGTGACGTCGGGCCAGTGGCCGGGGCCGGGTGGCGGAGCGTCGGGTGGTTGCAGCCCGAAGCGCAGCGCGACGATGCGGGCGGCTCCGGCGGCCTGCACGTCGCGGGCCGGTCCCGCCGACAGCATCCGGCGGGCCAGGTGGCCGACCAGGTGCCCGGCGGTCGCGGAGATCGGCAGGTTGGCGGCCAGGTCGAGCCGGTCGCCGTCGGCGCTGGCCGCCGCCGCGAGTCCCCGGCGCAGCCGCACGGACAGTCCCGCCCGGTCGGCCAGCGCGGCCAGCGCCGCCACCACCGGCACCAGGTCGTGCGCGGGTGGCCGGGTCGGGGGCAGCGCATTGGTCTGCGCGATGTCGAACACCTTGACGACGTCGTGCGCACCGCCGGTGCCGTCCAGCGGTTGCAGCAGGGTCACGCCGCGTTCGCCGCGGCGCACATGGGCGCCGCGGGCGCGCCACTGCTCGTAGGTGGCCAGGTCAGTGGCGTGCGGGTGCTGGCGTGCGATGAGCAGGACGTCGTTGACGCCACGTCCGGGGTGGCGGGCCGCGACGGCGAGCATCCGCGCCCAGCCCTGGGCACTGGTGAGGTCCGCGGCGGCCAGTCGCAGGGTGAGCATGGTGGCGTGCAGGAGAGCACGGTTCGTGTGGTGCGTCTGCGTGGTCACGTCTCCCACCTGCCCGTCCGCCGAGTGCCTGCGCTGCGTCCGGCCCGCTCCCGCCCACCGAGACAGCGACTCATGTAGATGCTATGCCGAGGGTGCGACAGAACCGTCGCCTTCGCGGGCGGCGGCTGTGGAGCAGCGGCCGCGTCGCCCCTGCGGCGTATGGTGTCGCCGTGATCGAGACGGCGGTGGCGGGCGCGAACGCGCTGACAAGGCGATGGGTGTCCACGATCGACTCCGGGGCGTCGGCCGCGGTCTCCGGGGCGGGAGTGTGGCCGCTGCTGGCCTACCTCGCCCCGGCCGCCGACGGCGACGGTCGCGACGAGCTGGCCGAGGCGGTCGGCCTGCCCCCGGATGCCGCGGCCGCTGGGGCGGCTGCCCTGGTGGAACTGCTGCGCACGGCACCCGGGCTGCGGGCCGCGATCGGCGCGTGGGTCCACCCGCGACTGGACCTGCGCGACTCGTGGCGCGACAGCCTGCCGCCGGGCACCGTGGGCACGCTCGGCGGGCAGGCCGCGCTGGACGCCTGGGTGCGCGAGCAGACCGGCGGCCTGCTCGATCGGATGCCACTGCGGATCGACCCCGAGACCCTGCTGGTGCTGGCGTCGGCGCTGGTCGCCCGGACCCGCTGGCAGGAGCCGTTCACCGACGGCGTGCTCAGGCCTGACGAGGGACCGTGGTCCGGGCAGCATCTGGCGGGCCTGCACCGGACCACGCGGAAGCTCGACATGCTCGCCGAGTACGCCACCGCGCACGGTCCGGTCACCGTGCTGACCGTCGAGGGCTCCGACGGCATCGATGTCGACCTGGCCGTCGGCCTGCCCGGGACTCCGGCTGCCGCGGTGCTCACGGCGGGGGTCGACGCCCGGTCGGCTCGGCCGTCCAAGCACGGCTCACAGTTCGCCGAGGGCGACACCGCGCCGGGTGTCACCGTGGACCGCGGCTGGGCGCACGACGACGCACCACGGCTGCTGGCGAGCCTGCCCCGGTTCACGGTGACGTCGTCACACGACCTGCTCGCCGACCCCGACCTGTTCGGGCTGCGTACGGTGTCGGAGCTGAGCCGGCAGCGGCTGCCCGGGGTGAGCGACTTCCCGCTGGGTGTCGGTGCGGCGGCGCAGGACCTGACCGCGTCGTTCACGGCGGACGGGTTCGAGGCGGCGGTGGTGACCGCGTTCGGCATGCGGGCCGGCAGCGCCCCGCCGTCGGGCCGCCCGCTGCAGGTGCGGCTGCTGCTGGACCGGCCGTTCGGGTTCGTGGCCCGGCACCGCCCGTCGGGCCTGGTGCTGGTCGCGGGTTGGGTCGCGAGCGGGGAGACACCGGCGGAGTCCGAGTAGTGCGCCCGGCGCGGACGGACCCGCAGTGGCGTCGGGTCCGTCCGCGTCCGATGGTCAGCGCTCGGCGGGCGAGGCCGCCTCGACCTGCTGGATGAGCAGTTTGAGGTGGGCGATCTCGTCGCGCAGGGCGGTCTGCCCGGCCGGGGTGAGCGTGACCCAGGTGCGGGGGCGCTTGCCCTCGTACCCCTTCTCGATCTGGATCAGCTCGGCCTTCTCCAGGACGGTCAGGTGCTGGCCGAGGTTGCCGGCGGTCAGCTGCAGGGTGGTGCGCAGGAAACCGAACTCCACCTGGCGGGCCTGCTGGGCGATGGCCAGGATGCCCAGCCTGACGCGCTGGTGGACGACGTCGTCGAGGCTGTTGGTGGGGTGGTCGGTCATCACGGCTGGACCTCGGCGGCGGGCCGGAACAGGGCGAACGCGGCCGCGCCCAGCAGCAGCGCGGCGGCCGGGACCAGCAGGTGCGGCAGGAAGAACCACGGCGACGACGAGTGGATGAACCGGCTGCTCTCGGCCACCACGATGACCAGGTAGCCGACGCTGTACGCCGCCAGGGCCCCGTTCCGCTCGACCCAGGCGAGCACCAGCAGTGCCAGCCCGATCACCGCGATGGGGCTGGCGAAGCCGTTGACCAGCCACGCGGCGGGGCTGAGCGCGATGTCGGCCGCGTCGACGGCGAACGGGTCGGCGGGCACGGGCAGCAGCGGCTGGTACGCCTGCCAGACCGACACGGCCGCCATGGCGAGGGCCAGCGCGACGCCGGTGATGACGTAGGGCCGGATGGGGGTGCCGATGCCGCGCCGCCGGGACTGGCGGACGTAGAAGCCCGCGATCACCCCGTACGCCAGCACCAGCGCGAGCGTCCAGTAGCCGAGCTCGACCGGGTGGGGTGTCATGCAGACGGTCTGCCCTGGCTGGGAGCGGCAGGTGCCGAACAGGTCGACGAACGGGGCGTACCGGTAGACGGGTATCGCGACCAGGGTGACCGCCGCGAAGACCAGCAGCGGGAACCAGGTGCCCCGCTGCGCGACACGGACCTGGCGGGTCAGCTCGCGCACGGCGGCCAGCAGGTCGTGAGGGCTGTCCGTCGGCGAGACGGATTCGTGTGTCATGCAGTTAGCTTTGCATTACAGACCTGTCTGCGCAAGGGGCCGTTCTGGCGCGGCCGGCCGGACGGGCCGACTCGTTCGGCTGACCGCCGGACGTGCCACTTGTCCGCGTATCTCAGACTGTCGATGTGCGACCTACTGATGAGCGGCGACGGCTGCGCTGGCTGGCCGCCGCCGGGGCCACCGGCGTCGCCTCGGCGGCCGTCTTCGCCGGGCTGGTGTGGTTCCTGCTGCGCGAGGGCCGGGAGAACGCCGACCAGTGGGCGAGCATCTTCGCGCTCCCGCTGACCTGGGTCGTCACGACCGGAGCGATGGTGGCGTGGATGCTGCGGCGGGCCTCGCACCGGCCGCAGCCCGACGAGGTGGCGCTGGCCCGGCTGCGCCGTGTCGTGAACCTGACCTGGTCCCGCGAGCTCGCGGCGCGCACGCTGCACCTGCCCCGGCCGCTGCACGTGGGCTGGCGGCTGACCGAGACGCCCGGCGTGCAGGCCGCGGGCGTGCTCCGGCTGGCCGGCGCCGACGAGCGCACCAGGCCCGTGCCGTGGGGCAGCGCGGCCGGATCGCCGGGCGAGGACCTGCTCACCGTGCTGAACCATCCGCACGTGCGGCACGTGGTCGTGCTCGGCCGTCCGGGAGCGGGCAAGTCGACCACGGCACTGCTGTTCGTCGCGGCGGCCACCGCGCCCGACCATGCCGGAGCGGTTCCCGTGCCGCTGTCGATCGCCGCGTGGGATCCGGCGGCAGGCGGTCTGGAGAGCTGGGTCGTACGCCAGATCGCCGAGGAGTATCCGCAGGTCAGCGCTGCCGAGGCGGAGCACCTGGTCGAGCGGCGGCTGATCGTGCCGGTGCTCGACGGCCTCGACGAGCTGCCCGTGCGCAGCCGTGAACTGGCCCTGCACGAGCTGGAGACCTCGGCCGGGGCGGGACTGCGCGCGGTGCTGACCTCGCGGACCGACGAGTTTCGCGAGATCGTCGAACGCCAGGGGGTGCTGCCCCAGGCGATCGTGGTCGACATGGAGCCGGTGTCGGTGCCCGACGCCACGACCTACCTCGGCGAGCGGGAGCCGACCGACAGCACCCGCTGGTCCGGGCTGACCGGGCGGATGGCCGAGCAGCCCACGGGTCCGGTAGCGGCCGCGCTGGCCACCCCGTTGATGATCTCGATGGCGCGGCAGGCCTACCGGGCGCCGGGCACGAGTCCGTCGGACCTGCTGACCCTGCCGTCGGAGGAGCAGATCCGCAGCCGGGTGCTGAGCCGGTTCCTGCCGTCGGTGTACGGCTCGGAGCCCGCCGCGGCCCGCGCGGGCCGGTGGCTGTCCCTGCTCAGCCGCCGCCTGCCGGCCCAGCCCGGCGACCCGAACCTGCACTGGTGGCGGCTGGCCCGGCTGGTGCCCCGGCCCGTGCTCGTGCTGCTGGCCGCGCTCCAGCTGGCGGTGCTCTGCGCGGTGCCCGGCGCGCTGCTCACGCTGCTGGAGGACCCGCGGGACGCGCTGCTCGGGGCTGCCCAGACCGGCGTCGTCGGCCTGTTCCTGGGCACGGTCGTCGGCGTCGGGATGGTCCGTACGGTGTGGTCGCCGGACCGGCCGCAGCGGCACCCGCTCGTCCGCGCGGCCCGGACGGTGCTGGCCGAGGCGTTCACGGTCGCGGCCGTCCTGTCGGCGGCCCTGCTGGCCGTGCTGCTCGTCGTGGCACGGTATGAACCGGACGCCGCCGCGCGGCTGGCCGCGGTGCTCGCCGACGCGGTCCGCCGCCCGGACCTGGCGATGGTCACCAGCGACGACCCGTACAGCATCGTCGTGCCGTACCTGTTCATCATCGTGGCGCTGCTGGTGTTCGTCCGGGCGGTCACGGCGGGCCAGGCCGGAGCACCGCGCCGGATCGTGCCGCGCCTGCGGCGGCTGCCCGCCAGCCTGGTGCTGGGTCTGGCGGTCGGCCTCGCCATCGCCGTTCCGTCGATCGCGGCGTTCTTCGCCGGTGACGCGGTCGAGGTGGCGGTCATGGCACCGGTGGTCGCGGGCCTCGCCGCGGCGCTGGCCGTGCCGATCGGGATCGGGCGCTGGCTCAGCGGCTCGGCGAACCGGCTGGAGGAGGCCGTCTCACCCGCCTCGGTGCTGCGCCGGGACCTGATGGCCTCGGTGGTCGCGGCGCTCGGCACCGGCCTGTCGGTGGCCGCCGCGATCACCCTGCTGCTGTCGCTGGACGGCGAGCTGGTGCTCGGACTGTTCCTCGCGGCCGCTGTCGGCGTCGGCGTGACGCTGCTGGCCTTCCTGAGCGCCAGTTCGGCGTGGTGGGCGTACGCCACGGCGTGTGGCTGGCTGTGGCTGACCCGCAGGCTGCCGCTGCGGCTGATGCGGTTCCTGCGGTCCGCGCAGCGGCTGGGCGTGCTGCGCCAGGCCGGTGCCGCCTACCAGATCCGCCACGACCTGCTGCGGCGGCACCTGGACGGGTACGCCGACGCGCCCGGTCCCGCCCGGCCGCCCGGGGTGCGGGCGTTCCTGTCGCGACACGCTCTGACACTGCTCGGCCTGGCGTCGATCGCGGCGCTGGCGGTCACGGTCGCCGGTCTCGACTCCCGATGAGCCCGCCGATCGGCATCGGAGATCGGCCCCGAAACATGTTGGAAAACTGCCCGGAATGGCTGCGCAAAGACAGTAGTGACAAACAAATCAATCACTGGTCTTTGCTGCGTACTCCGTTATGCTCATGCCTTATCCGCCCGTCAGCGACGCCGGGACCGAACGGGCACCGCATCCCCCGCGCAGGCCCGATCGGCGAGATTCGCGAGTGACGGAGGCGTTCCGTGGAAATCCTGCTCCTGGTGACCGCACGTGCCGGTGAACCATCGGCCGTGCTGCCCTCGATCGACCTGCTCCCGCACTCCGTGCGCACCGCTCCGCGCGACGTGCGCACCCTGGTGTCGACCCCCAGCCCCGACGCCGTCCTGATCGACGCGCGCACCGAACTGTCCGAGGCCCGTGCGACCTGCCGGATGCTGCACGCGACCGGCATCGGCGTGCCGCTGATCGCCGTGGTCACCGAGGCCGGGCTGGTCGCGATCAACGCCGACTGGGGCGTCGACGACGTCATCCTCGCCACCGCCGGTCCCGCCGAGGTCGAGGCGCGGCTGCGGGTGGCGACCGGCCGCCTGAACTCCGCAGCGGCGGCTGCCGGCGGCGTGATCCGGGGCGGCGAGCTGACCATCGACCCCGACACGTACGCGGCCAAGCTCAAGGGACGCCACCTCGATCTCACGTACAAGGAGTTCGAGCTGTTGAAGTTCCTGGCCCAGCACCCGGGCCGGGTGTTCACCCGCGACCAGCTGCTGCGCGAGGTGTGGGGCTACGACTACTTCGGCGGCACCCGCACCGTCGACGTGCACGTGCGCCGCCTGCGCGCCAAACTCGGCTCCGAGTACGAGGCGATGATCGGCACCGTCCGCCAGGTCGGCTACAAGTTCGTGCTCCCGTCCTCGCGCCCGCAGTTCTCGGACGCGGGCGATTCCAGCCTCGCCGACGCGCTGCTGGTCGACCTCAACCTGGCCGGCTGACACCGCCGGCCGGGTAGCCCCGCCGGGTGAGGTCCGTGCCGTCGCGCGGTGACGGGCATTCGACGTCGCGGTAACCGGGTCGGCGTGCGATCGTTGCCATCACACGTGGCCCCTGAAATCGCACAGCACCCCAGCGGCCGGTACGCCGTCCCGGACGTCCCGGCGTATCTCGACGCCTGCGACACGGTCGAGCTGAAGGCCGTCCTGGCCGAGTCGGAGGGCAGCCGGGCGGCGCACTCGCTGGGCTTCGACCTGGCCGGTGTGCTGACCAGGCAGGTCTACTACCTGGACACGCCCGGTCTGGCGCTGGAGGCGGCCGGGGTGATCGTGCGGGTCCGGCGCACCGGTGACGCCGGTGCCGACACGACGGTGCGCATCCGCCCGGCCGACCCCGCCGCGCTCGAACCGGAGCTGCGCCGCCGCAAGGGCTTCAACGTCGAGCTGGACATGGGCCCCGACGGCTTCGTCTGCTCGGCGTCGCTGAAGACCCGGCTCGCCGGGGCGACGGTGGTGGCGGCGGCTACGGGCCGGGCATCGCCGGGGGCGCTGTTCACGCCGCGGCAGCGGCGGCTGTTCCAGGCGTACGCCCCGGTCGGCATGGCCCTGGACGGGCTCTGCCTGTTCGGCCCGGTGCGGGTGCAGCGGCTGGCGGGCACGGCCCGTGGCTGGCAGCACCCGCTGACGGTGCAGATGTGGGAGTTCCCGGCCGAGCCGGTGGTGGAGCTGTCGAGCAAGGTCGCCGCGGCGGACGCGGCGGCGGCCGTGGCGCGGTGGCCGTCGTTCCTGGACCTGCACCGGGTGATCCCGAGGCTGTTCCGGCACACGAAGGCGCAGACGGCCCTGCGCGCTTCGGCGCCACGGCCCGCCTTTGGATGAGGGCGGCCGCCGGCCCGGATCCTGTGGTTCCGTCCGCTTCCGACCATGCGGATCAGCACTGTCCGCCCGGAAGTGGGGCAGACGCCGCGTGGCCGACTGGGCAGAATGCGCGCGTGCCCTCAGTCGCCGTACGCCGCTCGAAGCGGCTCACCCCGCTGCCCGCCCTCGGCCCGCTGTACCTGGTCATCCTCGTCATCTGCGGGGCGCTGGCCGTGGAGGCGTTCGCCGACGGCCGGTACGCCGATCCGATGCTGATCCCGCTGGCCGTCCTGCTCGTCGCCGCGTACGGCGGGCTGCGCCAGGGCGTCTACCTCGCCGGTGACCAGCTGATCCTGCGGTTCGGGCTGGGCCGCACCGTCGTCGGGCTGAACGGGGTGCGCGAGTTCACCATCCGCCCGCAGCCGTCCGGCAAACGGCTGCTGTTCCTGGAACTGCTCGACGGCACGCAGGTCCCGATGGGTGTCGGCGTCAGCCGGAACCTGTTCAGCCCGGTCGTCAGGATGCCCTTCGAGAAGCTGGTCGCCCTCGTGGAACTGCTCGACACGCGACGCCGACAGGCGGGCTGACCCGGCGGTCACCAGTCCTCCCGCGAGGGCGGCTGCGGCACGGCGAGCTTGTTGGCGACGTCGTTGGCCGCCGGGTGGCCCGCGTTGGACAGCAGCTTGTGGGCGTGTTTCCAGAGTTCGCGGGCGGTGGCGTGGTCGCCCAGCGCCTGGAACGCGTCACCCGCGTGGTCGGCCAGCTGCGCGTCGAGAACGGGTTCGTCGAGCAGGCGGGCCAGGTCGCGGGCGAGGTCGTACTGCTCGATGGCGGCGGCGTGCTCGCCCAGGTGGTGGCGGGCCTGGCCGAGGCCGTCGCGGCTGACGGCCTCGTTGGCGAAGTCACCGGCGAGGTGCTGGTGGCCTGCGGCCCGCTCGAAGAACACGGCCGCGGCCGCCGCGTCGCCGAGGAAGGCGTGGTAGAGCCCGACGGCGTTGGCGGCCCGGCCGGTCCAGCTGGGGTCGGCCATGCTGCTCCAGAGTTCCAGGGACCGGGTCGCGTGGGACAGGGCCAGGTCGTGGTCACCCTGCAGGAAGCAGACGTAGGACAGGACGAATTCGGTCTCGGCCTCGCCGGGGCGGTCGCCTGCGGCGCGGCACAGCTGCATGGATTCGTGCATGTGGGCGTACGCGTCGGTGAAGTGCCGCAGGCGTCCGGCGACGGCGCCCAGGAAACGGTGGGCGTGCGCGGCCGCGGCGTGGTCCAGTGAGGCGGTCGCCGCCCGCAACGCGACGGCCCAGGCCGCGCCCTCGTCGTGCCAGCGGTGCTGCTCGAACAGGAACGTGTCCAGGGCCCAGCCGAGCTGCCAGGCGTGCCGGTCGAGGCCGTCGTCGCGGGCCTGGCGCAGGGTGGCGAGCAGCACCGAGCGTTCGGATTCCAGCCAGGCCAGCGCGGTCCGGTAGTCGGGCCGGTGGCTGCCTTCCGGCGGCGGCACGGGCAGCGGGATGGCCGGGCGGATGGGGTTCAGCACGCGGTCGGCTTCGTGGGCCCGGCGGGTGTAGTAGTCGAGCAGCCGGGTCAGCGCGTCGCGGCGCTGGTCGCCGGTGTCGACGGCGCGCGCCTGCTCGGCGGCGTAGTCGCGCAGCAGTTCGGGCAGCACGTAGCGACCGGGCAGGTGCTCGGTGATGAGCCCGGCCCCGATCAGCTCGTCGAGTTCGGCGGTGGCGTCGTGGGTCCCGGCGAGCGCGGCGGCCGCGGGGGCGGCGATGTCGGGTCCGGCGGACAGGCCGAGCAGGCGGAACAGCCGCGCGGCGGGCGGGCTGATCGCCGTGTACGACCAGGAGAAGACGGCGCCCAGCGCGTCGTGGGCCCGCGATCCGGCCCGGTGCAGTTCGGCGGCGGCGCTCGCCAGGGGGAAGCCGGTCTGGCGCACCCGGGCGGCGGTGAGGGCGATCGCCAGCGGCAGGCGTCCGCAGGCTGCCACGGCGTCTTCGGCTGCCTGGTCGTCGGCGGTGCCGGGCAGGCGGGACAGCAGCAGTGCCACGGCTTCGGCGTGGGTCGGCAGGCCGACCGCGACGGGTGTGGCGGCGTACTCGGCGACCAGGGTGGTCAGCGGGTTGCGGCTGGTCACCACGGTGCGCACGTCGGGGCCACCGGCCAGGAGCGGGCGGACCTGGTCGGCGTCGCGGGCGTTGTCGAGCACGACGAGCAGGCGGCGCTCGGCGGCGAGACTGCGGAACCGGGCCACCTGCGCGGCCCGGTCCGCCGGGACGTCCCGGGCGGCGACGCCGAGCGCGTCGAGGAAGCCGCGGACAGCGTCGGCGACCGGGTCGGCCCCGTCGCTGTCGCGGGCGTAGCCGTGCAGATCGGCGTACAGGCGGCCGTCGGGATAGGGCTCCGCCTGACCGTGTGCCCAGTGCACGGCCAGGGCGGTCTTGCCGACGCCGGGCGGCCCGGTGACCACCACGACGGGGCCGGTCGCGGACTCCAGGGCCGCCAGCAGTGCGGGGCGGCCGGCGAACCCGCCGCTCGTGGCGGGCAGCAGGTTGGGCCCGGCCGGGCGGTGACTCCTGCGGCGGTGCAGGCCCTCGTGGACGCCGACGAGGATGTCGTGGCGGCGGCGCCACTCGGCGAGTTCGGTGTCGGTGGCGCCGCACGCGAGCGCGAACGGGCGTACCAGCGCGTCGAAGTCCGGCGGGCGCTTGATCTCTCCATTGAGGATGGCGTAGAGCTGGGTGCGGCTGATGCGGATGTCGCGGGCGATGCCCGGCAGGTCTCTTCCTGAAGCCCGCCAGCGCGCCTGCAGATCAGCGCAGAACTCGCCGACGGGGGTCGAACGTTCCTCCACATTGGCCAGACTATCCGGTGCCGACCAGGTGCCCGGTCGTCGTCCCCGGCGCGCCGATCATGCGATCGCCGGCGGCACCGGGCCTGCCGCGTGCGGCCTGGCGGTGTCGCGCCTCAGGTGCCCTTCGGGCCGAGGTCCTTCTCCGCGATGACGGTGTCACGGCGGTTGCGGCGGCGCAGGGCACCGGCCACGCCTGCCGCCGCGGCCCCCGCGAGGGCGGCGAACAGCGCCAGCCGGGCACCGACCGGCATCCCGTTTCCCCGCGTGCCACCAGCCGTCATCGCACACCCCCTGTCACCGCAGCATAGGCCCCGGACGGGCGGCGTCGCCGCCGCTCTCGGTCACGATCACGGTGGGCTCTTGTTATCGTCGAAAGGAACATAACGGACAAACCCGGCCCGTGACCGACGCTGCCGCCCCACGGCGGGCGGCGGAACGGGGCAGCACCATGACGGAGAAGCAGACTCCCGCCCGGGTGGCGGTGGTGACCGGCGGCTCACGCGGTATCGGCTTCGCGTCGGCCCGCCTGCTCGCCGCCGACGGGCACGCGGTCGTCATCTGCTCGCGTAACCAGGGCGAGTCCGACACGGCCGCCAAGGAGATCATCGCGGACGGCGGGACGGCGATGGGCGTACACGGCGACGTCTCCGACGAGGCCTCGGTCGGGGCCCTGTTCGACACGGCCGAGGCGGCCTACGGCGGGGTCGACGTGGTGGTGCACGCCGCCGCCCACGCCGGTCTCGGGCGTACGTCGACGGTCGCCGACCTGGACCTGAACGTGCTGGACGAGCTGTACCGCACCAACATCCGGGGCACGTTCATGGTCGCCCAGCAGGCCGCCCGCCGGGTACGCGACGGCGGCGCGATCGTCACGTTCTCGTCGGCGGTGGTGGCCCTGTCCATGCCCGGCTACGCCTCCTACAGCGCCAGCAAGGGCGCGGTGGAGGCACTGACGCTGATCCTGGCCCGGGAGCTGGGGACGCGCGACATCACCGTCAACGCGGTCGCGCCCGGCCCGACCGCGACGGAGCTGTTCCTGGAGGGCAAGGACGACCGGACCCTGTCCGAGCTGGCCGCCCGCGCTCCGGTGGGGCGGCTGGGCACTCCCGAGGAGATCGCGGAGGTCGTGGCGTTCCTGGCCCGCCCGGCCGGCCACTGGATCAACGGCCAGGTGCTCCAGGTCAACGGCGGTGTGCTCTGACGGCCGAGCACCGCTCCGCAGCCGGTGGAGCACCATGCGGCGGCCGAGCACGCTCGACCGCCGCGCCGATCCAGTCCGCGAGCCGGATGCCGCCCAGCCGCCACGGCCGGGCGGGGACCAGCGTCGTGTCGTCGACGGTCGCCCCGAAGTAGTAGGCGGCCCGGTCCACGACCACTTGCCGGTTGTCGTTCCGCGCGGCGAGCAGCCGCCGCACCAGCGCGTCCTGGCGTATCCGCTCGGGTCCGGCGATGTCGAGGCGGCCGCCGCGGGCGTGGCCCTCGGCGACGTCGGCCAGGATCGCGGCCGTGTCCTGGACCGCGATCGGCTGCATCAGCACCGGTGACAGGCGGATCGTGTCGCTGCCGCCCACGGTGACGCCGCCGGCGAACTCGTAGCACTGGGTGCTGCGCACGACGGTGTACGGCACCAGCCCGTAGCCGACCAGCTGCTCCTGGGCAGCCTTGGCCCGCATGTAGCCGCTGGCGGGCATCCGGTCGGCGCCGACGACCGACAGCGCCACGTGATGGGGCACCCGGGCCGCGACCTCGGCCGACAGCAGGTTGCGCCCGGAGGTCTGGAAGAAGTCCATGACCTCGGCGGGGCAGAACGTCGGGGCGTTGCTGACGTCGACGACGGCTTCGGCCCCGGCGACCGCCGCGGCGAGTCCGGTCCCGGCGAAGCTGTCGACCCCGGTGCTGGGCGAGGCGGCGGTGACGTCGTGGCCCCGGTCCCGCAACTGTCGGGTGAGGTGCGAGCCGACCAGGCCGCTGGCCCCGATGACGGTGATCCTCATGGCCGGCTGCTCCCTTCCGCCCAGCCCGCGTGCGGGCGCTCGGCGCTGGTGCCGAGGCGGGCGTCGATGGCGGCGGGCGACTGCGGCCTGCCGTACAGGTATCCCTGGATCACGTCGCAGCCGAGCCGCCGCAGCGTCGCGGCCTGGGCCTCGGACTCGACGCCCTCGGCGATCACGCCGAGGCCCAGGCTGCGGGCGAGTCCCACGACGGCTGCGATCAGGACGCAGTCGACCTGGTCGGCGAGTTCGCCGATGGGCGCGCTGACGAACTGGCGGGCGAGTTTGACGTGGTGGATCGGCAGCGACCGCAGGTTGCCGAGGTTGGCGTAGCCGGTGCCGAAGTCGTCGATCGCGATGCGCACCCCGAGGCGGGCCAGCGCGCGCAGGGTGTCCAGCGCCGGTCCGGTGGCCGGCATCATCCTGGTCTCGGTGACCTCCAGCTGCAGCATCGCGGGGTCGATGCCGTGCTGGGCGAGCAGCCCGGCGACCAGGATGGCGAGCGCGGGATCGTCGGTCTGGGCGGGGGCGATGTTGACGCTCATCACCAGCTCGCGGCCCGGGTGCCGGGTCTTCCAGGTGCCCGCCTGCGCGCAGGCGGTGCGCAGCACGAACCGGCCGACTTTGTCGATCATGCCGGTGTCCTCGGCGACGGGGATGAACTGGGCCGGCCCGACCAGGCCGTGCTGGGGGTGCTGCCAGCGGGCCAGCGCTTCGACGCCGTACAGCTCGCCGTCGTGGGCGCGGACCATGGGCTGGTACTCCACGAACAGCTCGCCGCGTTCCAGTGCCCGGGGCAGGGCCCACGCCATCTCGTGCCGGATCAGCTGCCGGGCGTGCAGGTCCGGGTCGAAGCGGCCGCGACCTTCGCGGCCGGAGGCCTTGGCCTGGGTGAGCGCGGACTCGGCGGCGTTCATCAGGTCGCAGGCGGAGTCGTGTCCCGCCGCCGGGGCGGCCGTGCCGACGCTGGCCGTGAGGTGCAGCCGGCGGGTGCCGATCTGGACGGGCCGGCGGATCGCCTGCTGGATCAGGTCGGCGACCCGCGCCAGGTCGGTGACGGGCGCCGAGGTGGGCACCAGGACCGAGAACTCGTCGCCGCCCGTACGGGCGATCAGGTAGGCCGGGCCGAGCGTGTCGGACAGCCGCCGCGCGACGACCTGGAGCACCTTGTCGCTGACGTCATGGCCGAGCGTGTGGTTGATCGCGGTGAATGCGTCGATGTCCAGGCGGCACAGCCCGGCGGCGGGTGACCCGGCGGCGAGTAGCGCCTGGCGGAACGTGCTGCGGTCGGGCAGACCGGTCAGGGGGTCGTGCTGCCGGGCGGCGACCGCGTGCCGCGGCGGCCGTGGTGGCGCCGGGTGGTCGGCGGCGGGAGGGGCGACGACCAGCACGCCTGCGGCGAGGTCGTCGATCGCGGTTCCACCGGGGCGGCGGCTGGTCTCGATCTCGAAGTGGTCCACGTCTCACACCTTCGGGGTACGCCTTGGCAGGCTCGTCGGGGAGTCGGGCGCTGTCGCGCCGGACTCGTCCACGGTCGCTGGATCGGCTCCCCGTCGCCCCGGGGTACTCCCGGGGTTCGCGCCCGGGCCGCCGGCCCCGGGACCCGGTGCGACGCCTACGGCGGCGGAGGTTGACGCCCCGATGGCGGCCGCTGGGTCTTTTGGGCGTTTGTGCTGCCGAGGGGCGGTGCCCGTGCGCGCCGCTTGGCCCGGTCGGCAGCGCGGCCCTGGGTAGGATGACCCTAATTACCGGTTTGCGCACCGACGATGAGAAATGAACCATCCCTTGAGCGCGTCCGCAACGGCACAGGTGGGACTGACGGGACGGCGGCCGGAGTCGGCGGCGCTGGCGCGTGTGCTGGACCGGGCCCGCACGGGGACCAGCGCGGTCCTGGTCGTCCGGGGCGAGGCGGGGATCGGCAAGACGGCGCTGCTGGAGGCCGCCGACACCACCGGGCTGCGGGTCACCACGGTCACCGGCGTCGAGTCCGAGATGGAACTGCCCTACGCCAGCCTGCACCAGCTGTGCGCCACGATCCTCGACCCGCTGTCACAGCTGCCCGCCCCGCAGAGCGAGGCCCTGTCCGTCGCGTTCGGCCTGCGGACCGGTCCGCCCCCGGAACGGTTCATGGTCGGGCTGGCGGTGCTCAGCCTGCTCTCGGCGGCCGCCGCGGACCGGCCGCTGGCGTGCTTCGTCGACGACGCACAGTGGATCGACCACGCCTCGCTGCAGGCGCTGGCGTTCGTGGCGCGGCGGCTGCAGGCCGAGCCGGTCGCGCTGATCTTCGCGGTGCGGGAGCCGAGCTATCCCCCGGTGCTGCCCGGCCTTGCCGAGCTGGTCGTGCCGGGCCTGAGCGACGCCGACGCGCGTACGCTGCTGACCTCGGTCGTCGGTCCGCTCGACCCGCTGGTGCGCGACCGGCTCGTCGCCGAGGCACACGGCAACCCGCTGGCCCTGCTGATGCTGCCGCGCACGCTCGCACCGGCCGAACCCGGCGGCGGATTCTGGCATCCGGAGGGCCGCTCCGCGACGAGCCACCTGGAGAACGCGTACCGCCAGCAGATCCAGGCCCTGCCGCCCGACACCCGCCGCCTGCTGCTGATCGCCGCCACCGACCCGACCGGCGACGCCGGCCTGCTGTGGCGGGCGGTCGAAGCCGAGGGCATCCCGGCGGACGCCGCAGGCCCGGCGGAGGCGGCGGGGCTGGTCGACTTCGGCGCCCGGGTGCGGTTCCGGCACCAGCTCGCCCGCACCGCCGTCTACCGCGGTGCCACCGTGACGCAGCGCCGCGCCGCGCACCTGGCGCTGGCCCAGGCCACCGACCCCGAGCGGGATCCCGACCGCAGGGCCTGGCACCGCGCCCGTGCCGCCACCCAGCCGGACGAGAGCATCGCTGCCGACCTGGAGCACTCCGCGCAGCGGGCACACAGCCGGGGCGGAGCCGCCGCGAGCGCGGTGTTCCTGCGCTGGGCGACGGACCTGACCCCCGACCCGGTGCGCCGGGTCGCCCGCGCGCTGTCCGCCGCCGAGGCGGCGTTCGAGGTCGGCGCGATCGACCGTACGCACAACCTGCTGGCCGTCGCGGAGATCGGGCCCACGGACGACCTGCAGTGCGCCAGGATCGAACGGCTGCGCGCCCGGCTGGTGTCCACTCAGGTGCGCGACGGCGGCACGGCCCACCGGCTGCTCGACGCGGCCGGTCGCATGGCGCCGTACGACGCCGCGCTCGCCCGCGACACGCTGCTGGAGGCGCTCGGCGCGGCGATCTTCGCCGGTCGGCTCGGCCCCGGAGAGGTGGAGGTGGCCAGGGCCGTCCGATCCGGACCGCCCGCAGCGGACCCGCCCCGGCAGGTCGACGTGCTGCTGGACAGCATCACCGCCCGGATCATCGACGGCCACGCCACCGATGTCGGCGCGCTGCAGTACACGCTGCGTATGCTGTGCAGGCACCACGGCACCGACGCCGAGCAGCCCGCGGACTGGTTGTGGCTCACCTGCCCGGTGACCCCGGAGCCGCTGGCACCGGAGTTGTGGGACGACGCGGCCTGGCACGAGCTGACCAGCACCGCCGTCGGCATCGTCCGCAGGGCGGGCACGCTGTCCGTGCTGCCGATCGCACTGAGCTACCAGGCGAACTACCTCCTGCACACCGGTGACTTCGCGACCGCGGCAGCGCTGATCGACGAGGCGACCGCGATCTCGGAAGCGACCTACCACACGCCGCTGATGTACACGTCGCTGCTACTGAGCGCGTGGCGGGCACGGGAGCCCGAGTCGCTGGAAGCCATCGAGGCCGGTGTGGGCGAAGCCCGTCACCGGGGCGAGGGGCGCGCGCTGGCGCTGGCCGAGTACGCGGCCGCGGTGCTGCACAACGGCCGTGGCCGCTACGACGCCGCGCAGGCCGCGGCCACCCGCGCGTGCGCGTACGAGGACCTGGGCATCTTCGGCTGGGCGCTGGCCGAACTGGTCGAGGCGGCCGCCCGCAACGGCGACCGGGACGCCGCGGCGGCGGCCCTCGACCAGCTCGTGCCGCGCACCCGTGCCAGCGCCACCACCTGGGCGCGGGGCGTCGAGGCCCGGTCGCGCGCCCTGCTGGCCGACGGCCCCGCCGCCGACCTGCTGTTCGCCGAAGCCGTCGAGCACCTGGAACGCTGCCGGATCACCATCCACCTGGCCCGCACCCGGCTGGTGTACGGCGAGTGGCTGCGCCGGCAGAACCGCCGCCAGGACAGCAGGGCGCAGCTGCGCGCCGCTCACGAGGTGTTCGCCCGCGCGGGCGCCGATGGCTTCGCCGAGCGCGCCCGGCGCGAGCTGACCGCGACCGGGGAGACGGTGCGCAAACGTCACGAGAGCCCGCTGGCTGAACTGACCAGCCAGGAAGCCCAGATCGCCTGGCTGGCTCGGGACGGTCACAGCAATCCCGAGATCGCCGCGCAGCTGTTCATCAGCCCCCGCACCGTCGAATGGCACCTGGGGCACGTGTTCGCCAAGCTCGGCGTGAGCTCGCGGCGGCACCTGCCCGCGGCGTTGCCCGCCACCCGTTCCCCGGAGCCGGCGTGAGCGGCGACGCCGCACCGGCGGGTGCCGCGGCGGCGCGGCGAGGTGACCGTCCAGCGGCGGTCGGCACGGGTCGATGTGCCTGGTCGACGCCGGTCACTGCCTGGGGTCCCGGCCGATTCGATCTTCCGGCGCTGCCATACTGGCCGCGAACGAACGCGATGCGACGTCGCGGTGGAAAGGGCGGAACATGATCGCCAACTGTCGCCGGATACTCGTCTCCTGCCGGGCCGGGGGCGGCCGATGAGCGCGGTCGCGTTCCTCAACATCGGCATGCACGGCCACATCAACCCGACACTGCCCGTCGTGGCCGAACTCGTGCGCCGCGGCCACGCGGTGACCTACCACACGACGCCCGCCTTCGCCGAGGAGGTCGCGGCCGCCGGAGCACGGGTGTTCCTGTACTCCGGCGACGAGGTGCCGATGTCGGGCCCGCCCTCGCCGGTCACCCTGATGGAGCAGCTGGCGCGTACGGCGGTGCAGGTGCTGCCCGGTGTGCTGACCGATTTGCGCGCCATGCCGCCCGACCTGATCGTGCACGACTCCGCGTGCCTGTGGGGCCCGGTCGCGGCCCGGGAACTCGGTGTCCCGGCCGTGTCGTCGTTCACCACGTTCGCGTTCGGGCGGCAGGTGCCCAGCCCCACCCGCGCCTCCTGGGGACTGCTGGCCGCGGCGGGCGCGATGCCGAGCAGCGCCAGAGGCTACCTGCGGGCCCGCCGGGAACTGCGCCGCCGGTACGACACCAGCGACGTTCCCCTGATCGACCTGGCCGACATCCGCCAGCCGCTCAACCTCGTCTACACCTCACCGGTGTTCCATCCCGGCGCGAACGGTTTCGACAAGTCCTACCGCTTCGTCGGGCCGAGCATCGGCGCGCGCCCGGCCGACCCGATGTTCCCCATCGACAGCCTGCGCGACCCGGTGCTGTACGTGTCCATGGGCACGGTGTTCGACGCCGGTCCGCAGGTGCTGCGCACCGTCGCCGAGGCGCTCGCCCCGCTGGGCGGCACCGTGGTCGTCGCCACCGGCCACACCGACCCCGCCGCGCTCGGCCCGCTGCCGCCCACGGTGCTCGCCCGCGGCTCCGTGCCGCAGTTGGAGGTGCTGTCACGCGCCGCGCTGTTCGTCACCCACGGCGGCGTGAACAGCGTCAACGAGTCGCTGCACGCCGGTGTCCCGATGCTGGCCGTCCCGCAGGGCGCCGACCAGCTGCTCGTCGCGGACCGCATCGCCGAACTGGGCGCGGGCCTGGTGATCCGGACCGAGGACGTCACTGTGGACGCTGTACGCGCCCTCGCCCGGCGGCTGCTCGGCGAGCCCCGGTTCCGGGACGCCGTGCACGGCCTGCGGGACGCCCAGCAGCACGCGAGCGGCGCCCCGCGGGCCGTCGACGAGCTGGAGCGCTACCTGCGGCAGACCGGCGCGGCCCGGCCGGGCCCGGCCGAGCTGCCGACGCAGGGCTGAGCGATGACCCCGTTCGTCGCCGTCGTCCTGGTGCTCGCCGGGCTGTCCGAGGCCATCGGCCGGCTGCTGCCGATGGTCGCCGGACTGCGCGGCGCGTCCCGTAGGCGGGTGTTCTGGCTGGTGCTGGCCGGCGCCTTCGTCGACGCGGCGGTGTTCGCGCTGTGGCCGCTGACCGCGTGGACCGTCGCCGAACTGGTGCTGCCCGTGTCGCCCTCCGGCCAGAATGTGCTGGTGTGGACACCCGCGCTGGCCGCCCCGCTGCTGCTGGCTGCGGTGCTCGCGTTCCCGCTGCTCGGGCCGTTGCTGCACCTGCTGGTCATGGTCGGCGTCGGAGCCGGGCTCGCCTCCGCGCTCGGGGCGGTGGCCGGGATCGGCTGGTGGGAGGCCGCCGGTTGCGTGGCCGTGGCGGGCGTCGGGCTCGGCCTGGCCGTCGAGGGCGTACGCCACCTGGTCGTGCGGTTCAACCGGACCCGGACCCCGGAGCCCCTCGCATGATCGAGTTCGCGTTGCTGCTGCTGGTCGCCGGGATCGGGCCGGTTCTGCTCGCCGAGGCGCTGCTCGCCCGGTACGAGGTGCTGGCGTACGCGGCAGGCTGGCGTACGCCCACCACCGACCTGCCCGCGCGTATGCCGTACGCCCGGGGCGCGGAAGCCGACCGTCCCCCGGCCGCGTACCTGGTCTACCTCGACGGCATCGGCAAGCGCCGCTTCCAGGACACCCGCGACGGAGGGCAGCTGGTCAAGGCCATCCTCGGCCGGGCGCCGGAACTGCGGGTGCTGGGCCAGGTCCAGCCCTACTCGCCACTGGCCCACCCGCTGGGCAACCGGCCGGTGTGGATCTGGCTGCGCCGCCGTATCGGGCTGGTGCTGTTCCTGCACAACGTGATGCAGATCTTCGTCGCCGCCGACCGGCGCTACCGGCCGCTGTACAACCGTGCCGTCGGCTCGCAGATAGCCACCCAGCTGCGGCTGGCCGGATACCACCCCGGCAGCGGCATCCCCGTGGTGCTGCTCAGCTACAGCGGCGGCGCGCAGGTCGCCACGGGCGCGGTCGAGGAACTGTGGGCGCAGCTGCGCGCCCCGATCCGCCTGATCACCCTCGGCGGCTTCTTCAACGGCGCCAACGACATCGGCCACGCCCAGCACCTGTACCGGCTCACCGCCGCCGACGACTGGATCGAGCGGGCCGGCACCTCGCTGTTCCCGCAGCGCTGGCGGCTGTTGCGCTGGAGCGGGTGGGGCCGGGCCGTCCGCGCCGGGAAGGTCACCGTGCACCTGCTCGACCCGGCCACCCACGTCGGTCCGCGCAGTTACATCAGCCCCCAGGCCAAGCTGCCCGACGGCCGCAGCCACCTCGACCGGACCGCCGACACCATCGTCGCGCTGATCCGCGACCAGCCGGCCACGGCCGCACCGGCCGACGCGCCGACCACTCACTCCTGACCCGCCGGGCTCACCCGGCTGCCTGCCTGCGGGCCGCCAGGTCGGCCAGCTGGTCGAACGTCCGGGCGAGCACGGCCCGCCGCTGCTCCTTGAAGCCGGGCTGCGGCTCCAGGCCGTCGATGGCCTGATCCCAGACGTCCAGGAACCGCGCCTTCCATCCGGTGACGGCGTCGGCCTCGGGCAGACTCGCGCCGACGTGGTTCTGCGACGCGATCAGGTGCAGCAGTTCGAGGTTGCACGGCACGGCTACGCCCCAGTACTCGTCGGGCTCGATCGCGACCGGGTCCCCGTCCATCGCCTCGGCGACCTCGCGGATGAGCCGGTCGGTCAGCATGGACAGGTGGTCGGCGGCCGTGTCGTCGTCGAAGTTGCCGCTGCCCCAGGTGCCCATGCCTACCCCGTTCACGCGATGCCGATGCCGGCGGCCCGGAGCGTATCGCGCCCGGCTGACGGTTCTCAGGCGCACGCGGCGGTGACCGCCTTCTCGGCGGCTGCCATCGCGGGCGAGTCGAGCGCGGCCTGGAGTTTCGCCTGCTCGCTGTCGGACCCCTCGACCGCGACGATCGCCTGCTCGATCGCCAGCTGGTACGCGGAGATTTTCGCCTTGAGCTGCGGGTCGGCGCTGAGTTCGGCGGCGGCGGCGACCCGCGTGTGCATGGCGGTGAACGCGGCGTTCAGGTCGACGGTCGCGGTGGCGAGCCCCTGCTTCGACAGCCCGCCCCGGCGCAGCACCGCCCCCACCGGCGCGAGCGCGGCGACGCCGGACTGGTGGGCTTCGGCGAACGCGGCGCAGGCGGTGTTCTTCGGAGTGCCCGTCGCCGTGGTCGCGGAGGTGGCGGCGGAGGGCACGGCCTGCCCGGTGACGGCAGTGGTGGCGGTGGCCGGGGTGGTGGTGGCTCCGGTCGGCGCGGCCGGGCCCGGACCGGCGGCCGGGGTGACCTTGCCGCAGGCCGCGGTCGCGGACAGCGCGAATCCCACCAGGACGGTGCCGAGAAGACGGACGGTGCCAGGTCGCACGATGTTTCCCTTCTGCCGCGCCGCTGCGCGGGCCGGACGTGGTCGGATCAGTGGTTCAGAAGGCGAACGCGGCTCGGGCGGCGAGACCGCAGCCGACCACGATGATGACCGATGCCGTCGCCTCGGCGGGCACGGTGAGGCGGCCGAGCCACGCCCAGCGCTCGCGTGCCCGCAGCAGCAGGAGCCCGGCCGCGGTCAGCATGCCCGCCATGCCCAGCCCGTACACGATGACCAGGACGATGCCGAACCACAGCCGCCCCAGCGCGGCCGCACCGAGCAGCACCACCAGCGCGGTCGGGCTGGGCACCAGGCCACCGGCGATGCCGAGCGCGGTGAGGCTGCCCCGGCGGCCGTCGGGCCCGTGGCTGTGCCCGTGGCTGTGGCCGTGGTGGTCGTGGTGGTGGGGCGTGCCGTGGTCGTGGGCGTGCCGGTGGGCGTGGCGGTGGCGCAGGCCGTTGACGAGGATGCCCGCGCCCACCACGGTGATCAGGATGCCGCTGGCCACGCCGAGCCAGCGGAGCACGGATTCTGCGGCCAGGCCCGCGAACGTCGTGGTCGCGATACCGAGGACCAGCACCCCGGCGGTATGGGTCAGCGTGACGGTGCCGCCGACGATGACCGCGTCGCGCCGCCGCCCCTGACGTCCGGCCATGTACAGGGCCATCACGGTCTTGCCGTGGCCGGGCAGGGCGGCGTGGGCCGCGCCGAGCAGCGCCGCGAACAGCAGCGCGAGCAGCAGGACCTGCGGCGACGGGTCACCGACGGCGCCGGCGAGCCAGGCCTCACCGCGCTGGAGCCAGCCACCCGGTGCGGCGGCGGCAGCCGGGCTCGCGGCGGCTGTCGGCGCGGCGGCTCCGGATCGCAGGGTCAGCTCGGCCGACCGCTCGTAGGGCGGCAGCTGCTCGGGCGGCGGCACTCCCTCGCCCGCCAGGACGATCTGGTTCGCGCCGACCCGGTCGGTGAGGTAGCCGTTGACGACCGAGATGGAGGACGCCGCGTCCGGCGTGGTGGGGGCGGACAGTCGGCAGGTGAGCCGGGCGGTCTGCATACCCGCTGCGCCCTGGTGTTTGAGCTCGTGCGACTGGAGGGTCCAGCGCAGCGGGGCCTGGCCGAGCCGGGCGTCGAGTTTCGCGGCGAAGGCCGTGCAGTCGGGAGTGAGCTGCTTGGCCGCGACCTCGCCGACGTCGAGCACGGCGACGACGTCGACGCGGTCGGCGTGCAGCGTCACCTCGACCAGCTGGTCGACCGAGAACGGGGTCAGCGGGTGGGCGGCGATGGCCGCGCCGAGCAGGAACGTGAGGATCACGAGACACCCTCCGTGGCGGTTGTCGGCTGGGGCGGTGGGGCGGGTGTGTGTGGAGGCACGCCGGTCGCGTCGCGCCCCCACACACGGGTTCAGCTGATTCGGGTGACCTTCACCGCGTCGGCGATGACGTAGCCGGTCCCGGCGGTCCACCGGCTGACGCCGACCTTGTTCTCGTCACCGGCGGTCAGCTGGAAGTTGCCCAGCGAGACCCATTTGCCGCCGTTGGCACGCTGGTTGACGTTGACGGTCTGGTTGCCGGTCGCCGTGACGACGATGTACGGCGTGGCGTCGTTGTAGCCGGTGTTGGCCGCGTACCAGACGGCGACCTGATAGGTGCCCGTCGCCGGGACGTTCACCTTGTACCAGGCCGGATCGCTGGACGAGACCGGGTCGGCGAAGCGGTAGTCGGCGCCGTACCGCTGGGCCGAGTAGGTCGAGGTGCCCCAGTTGGCGCTCGCGGTGAACCGGCCCGCCGTGGTGTTGTCGACGATCGTGCTCCAGGCCTGCGGGACCAGGTTGATGTTGCGGAGCACGAACTGGTTCGCCGCGTCGGTCTTGTAGGTGTTGAGGAAGGGGGAGTAGGTCTTGACGTCGAGCGTCTTGGCGTTCGGGTCGACCGTCATGATGCGCAGGAAGCTGTTCGGATCGCGCTGGGACGCGTTCTGGTAGTCCGCCTGGATCTGGTGCACCGTGTTGCCCTTGGTGCCCTGCTGGGTGATCACACCGGCGTTGACGTAGTGGCCGGAGAACGTGAACCGGAAGTTCGCCTGCTTGCTGACCAGGTTGGTCCACAGGTTGTTGCCGTTGGTGTCCTTGGTGACACCGTTCTGGTAGGCGTGGGTGACCAGGATCGCGTTGTGGTTCGGGTGCGCGGCCACGATCGAGTTTGCCCACGTGATCTCGGCGGAGCTGGGCGCGTACTTCATCGCCACGACCAGCCAGTCCACGCCACCGGCGGTGAACGTGTGGTACGTGTTGTCGTTCGCGGTCGCCGGGTAGGTCCCGCCGAACGACGGCAGCCCGGTGAACGTGGACCGCGGGTAGTGGGTGTTGTACCGCGTCGTGGTGCGGGTGGTCGAGGCGGTCCCCGGGTCGAGGTCGTGGTTGCCCGGCCCGATGATGTACGGCACGTCGTCGGTGGGCAGGCCCATCGCACTCTTGCTGTTGTTCCACTGGGCCAGCTGGTCGGAGTTGTCGATGACGTCGCCGACGTGCAGGACGTACTTGATGTTCCGCGCGGTCTGCTGGTCGTCCACCCACTGCATCTGGGCCCGGAACACCTCCGGCCAGTACTCGGAGGCGTACTGGGTGTCGGGCAGCATCACGATGGTGAAGGTCTCCGCCGCGGCCTGTGCCTGAGCCGTCGCCGCCGGTCCGGGCAGAGCCGTGATCATGAGCACGGCCAGGGCCGCCCCGAGCATCCGGGTGGTCTTGGTGATCCTCATTCCTTCCTTTCCTCCTCGGTCGGTGGAGCAGGACCGCGGCATGGCGCGACCGGTCCGGGGCACGCTCCACATTGCACTGGTGAAGGAAGTTTCCAAAAACGTAGGTCAGGTTGCAAGAAAACTCTAGTGATTGATTTGGATTCGTTATCGGCTGTCGCCAGGCGTTCATGCGCCGCTCACCTGCGATCAAGGCGGTCGAGCGATGCCGTCGGCGGGCCAGGCGAGGCTCGCTGCCGGGCGGCGCCGGGCTGATGCCCGCCGCCTGCGCAGCCACCTCGGCGGCATTGTCGGTCGGGTCCGTTAACTTGTCGCCACCTCGGACGATCCGGGGCGCAGGCGGGCGGGGCTGCGGCTGCGCGCCGTGCCCATTAACCTGCTCGCGATCATCGGAAAGTCCCCGCGGGAAGGTGCGCGACATGGCCACGCAACGACGGCTGACCTGCGTCAGCGGCAGCTCGGCGAAGTTCTGGCAGGTCAGCCAGGACGGCGGCGAGCTGGTCATCCAATTCGGCCGGATCGGCGCCGCGGGCCAGCAGCAGCAGAAGTCGTTCGACACCGCGCAGGCCGCGACCGAGGCCGCCGACCGGCTGATCGCCGAGAAGCTGCGCAAGGGGTACGCGCCGGACACGGCCGCCCCGGACCCCGGCGTGACCGGCCCGGCGCAGGCACCGGCCGTGCCCACGGCGGACGAGGCCGACGAGGACACCTTCGTCATGCCGGTGGGCTGGCGGCGCGTCCTGCTGCCCAGGCGCGGCGGCGAGCCGGTTGCCCGCAAGCGCCCCGAGGCGGGCGCGGCCGCGAAGGTGTCGACCGCCATGGGGCTGCACGAGGAAATCCTGAAGCAGTCCCTGGCGATGCCACAGGCAGATCCGGTGCTCGTCCAGGCGGCCACCGCCTGGCTCGACAGCCCTGCCGTGGACAACCCGATCGGAGCCGCCGTGGTCGTGGCGATGCTCGGCCAGTACGTCCGCTACGACGACAACACGACCCTGCCCGCCGTCGCCGATATGTGGTTGCACGAGTACGGGACGGTCTTCGCCGCTCGGGCCGTGTGCGAGCTGGGTTCGCTGTGGTTCTACGGCGACCACGGTCAGCGGGTGGGGTCGCAGGCCGGGATCCTGCGACGGCTGCTCGACACCGAGCAGGTCGGCCAGTGGCTGGGCATGCACCGTTCGGTCCTGACCAGCCGGGTGCGTGCCGCCGTCGCCGCCGCGCCCGACGCCGAGTACGCCCAGGTGGTCACCGCGCTCGCGGAGCTGCGTGAGCACGGGTTGCACCAGCGGGCGGCCGCTTCGTACCTCGTGCCGTCCGAGGCGGACTGGGTCGACGCGGACTGCCGCGAAGCGGTGCGGGTCAACACCAAGTTCGCAGACGTGCTGGTCAGTGCGGTCAGCACGCCCGAGCAGGCAGACCTGATCGTCTCGCACCTGTCGCGCGGATTCGGGGCCGGGATCATGTCGCTGATGGCCACGGTCGTCGACGGGCTCGGTCCCGCGCACGCCGTGCCGCTGCTGGCGCACTGGTTCGACGGGGCGTACGCGGCCGACGCTGAGCGCCGGATGCTGGGCATGCTCAGCGAACTACCCGTCGACGAGGCCATGGGCGCATTGCTGGACCGGGTCGAACACCGGCTGGCTCAGCCGTATCTGTTGCAGGCGGCGGCCCGGTTCCCCCGCCGTGCGCTGCGGTTACTCGCCGAACGCGACAGCAAGATCACCGGCGGGCTGTTGCGCGCCCACGTGCTCGGCCACCCGGACCTGGTGGACGAGGCGCTGGCGGCGGTGAGCCCGGCCGCCGCCGAGCGCATCAGCGCCGTGGCCCTCGCCGCCGCGCAGCGGGTGGAGGCACCGGCCGAGCTGCTGCCCACGGTCCTGGTCAGTCCGCCCTGGACGGCAGCGCGCACCGTACGCAAACCGGTGGTGATCGAAGGCCTGGTCTGCGCGGACCCGGCGACCATGCGCTGGCTGCCCGGTGAGCGGGAGCAGTGGCGGGCCAGGCAGTCCCACTTCCCCTCGTGGGCCGCCGAGCACGGCGGCGACTGGCAGAACGTCATCGGCAACCTGAACGACACGCAAACCGGCTACAGCTCCTGGTACGGCCAGATCGCGTTCTTCGTGGCCGGTCCCGAGGAGCTGGCCGCCCCGCTGATCGGCCGCTGGCGGCCCGGCGACCTGTGGGACGCCGCCGACTGGATGCCGTCGGTGGTGGCCCGATTCGAGCTGGCGGTGCTGCCGATGCTGCTGGACGGCGCCCGCCGGAGCGCGGCGCAGCACGTGCCGCTGCTGCTGCCGTACGCCTCGCCGGAGGTCGCGGTCGTGATGGCCGACGCGCTGGCCCGGCTGAAGTCGGTGCGGGAAATCGCGTTGTCGTGGCTGGCGCGGCAACCTGAGGCCGCCGCACGGGCTCTGGTCCCGCCGGCGCTGGGCAAGGCGGGAGTGGCGCGGCGGCAGGCCGAGCAGGCGCTGACCGTGCTGGCCGCCAACGGCCACCGGGACGCCGTCACGGCCGGTGCGGACGCCTACGGCCCGGCCGCGCGGGACGCCGTCGACGCGCTGCTGGCCGAGGACCCGCTGGACCTGCTGCCCGCGAACATGCCGGTGCTGCCGGAGTGGGCCGACCCCGGGCTGCTGGAACCGGTGCAGTTGCGCGGGGACGCCGGTGCGCTGCCGCGCGGCGCGGTCCGGCACCTGCTGACCATGCTGGCCGTGTCGAGAGCGGGCGAGCCGTACGCGGGCGTGGCCCTCGTTCGGGAGGCGTGCGATCCCGGCAGCCTGGCCGAGTTCGGCTGGTCGCTGTTCACCCGGTGGCAGGCCGTCGGCTTCCCGTCCAGGGACGGCTGGGTGATGAACGCGCTGGGGCTGGTCGGCGACGACGAGACCGTGCGGCGGCTCGCGCCGCTGATCCGGGTGTGGCCCGGTGAGGGCGGCCACAACCGGGCCGTGACCGGCCTGCACGTGCTGGCGGCCATCGGCTCCGACACCGCGCTGATGCACCTGCACGGCATCGCCGAGAAGGCCAAGTTCACCGGGCTGAAGGAACGGGCCCGCGCCAAGATGGCCGACGTGGCGGCGCAGCTGGGGCTGACCGCCGAGCAGCTGGCCGACCGGCTGGTGCCCGACTTCGGGCTGGCCGCCGACGGCAGCCTGACCCTGGACTACGGCCGCCGCACGTTCACCGTAGGGTTCGACGAGCAGCTCAAGCCGTACGTCGCCGACGGCGACGGCAAGCGCCGCAAGGAGCTGCCCAAGCCCGGCGCGGCCGACGACGCCGCGCTGGCGCCCGCCGCGTACCAGCGGTTCGCCGGGTTGAAGAAGGACGTGCGCACCGTCGCCGCGGACACGATCCGGCGGCTGGAGCTGGCGATGACTGCGCGGCGGCGGTGGAGCGGGGAGGACTTCACCAAGCTGCTGGTCGGGCACCCGCTGCTGTGGCACATCGTGCGGCGGCTGGTGTGGGGCGTCTACGACGAAGCCGGTGACCTGGTCGCGGCGGTGCGGGTCGCCGAGGACCGTAGCTTCGCCGACATCGACGACGAGACGGTTTCGGTGGCCGCCGACGCCGTCATCGGCGTGGCCCACCCGGTGGAGCTGGCCGACGCCCTGCCCGGCTGGGCGGAGGTGTTCGCCGACTACGAGATCCTGCAGCCGTTCGCCCAGCTGGGCCGTGCCGTGTACGGGCTGTCCGAGCAGGAGCGGCAGGGCACGGTGCTGACCCGATTCGGCGACGTGAAGATCCCGACGGGCCGGGTGGTCGGCCTGGAGCGGCGCGGCTGGCGGCGGGGCGCGCCGCAGGACGCGGGCCACCAGGGCTGGATGGAACGCGACGTGCCCGGCAACCGCATCGTCATGGTCGACCTCGATCCGGGCATCGCCGTCGGCTACATCGACATGTTCCCGGAGCAGTCGCTGGAACGGATCTGGGTCAAGGGACCGGGCGACGGCTACTGGCACGACCGTAGCAAGACCACGTTCGACGTGCTGGACCCCGTGACCGCGTCGGAGATCCTGCGCGACCTGGAGGAGATCACCCGATGAGCGAGCAGATCCAGCGCCCCCCGGCCGAGGTGCGCTACGCCGCCGAACTGGCCCGGCTGCGCGAGACCGACGACGGCGAGCGCCCGCCCGGCTGGGCGCTGAGCCTGCGGGCCGCGCGCGCGTTCGTCATCGGCGACGACAAGCTCGGGGTGAGCCGCAAGTTCGTCGGCGACCCGTCGCTGATCGACCGGGCGCTGGTGACCCTGGCGACAAGCCGCGGGCTGATGCTGGTCGGCGAGCCCGGCACAGCCAAGTCGCTGCTGTCGGAACTGCTGGCCGCCGCCGTCAGCGGCACGTCGACGCTGACCATCCAGGGCGGCGCGGCCACCACCGAAGACCAGATCAAGTACTCGTGGAACTACGCGCTGCTGGTCGCTGAGGGCCCGTCGACCCGGTCGCTGGTGCCCGCGCCACTGCTGCACGGGATGGCCGAGGGCCGGGTGGTGCGCTTCGAGGAGATCACCCGGTGCCCGCTGGAGGTGCAGGACAGCCTGCTGTCGCCGCTGTCGGACCGGGTGCTGGCACTGCCTGAGCTGACCGGCCCGGAGTCGATGGTGTTCGCGCGCGAGGGTTTCAACATCATCGCGACCGCGAACACCCGCGACCGGGGCGTCAACGAGATGAGCGCCGCGCTCAAGCGCCGGTTCAACTTCGAGACGGTGTTCCCGATCGCCGACTTCGACACCGAGCTGCAGCTTGTCGAGGCCGAGGCGGCGAAGCTGCTCAGCGCGTCCGGGGTCGGCGTGCCGCCGCGCCGCGACGTGATGGAGGTGCTGGTCACCGCGTTCCGGGAGCTGCGCGACGGGCACAACACGCGCGGCGACGCCACCGACCGGCTGTCCGGGGTGATGAGCACCGCCGAGGCGGTGTCGGTGGCCCACGCCGTCGGGCTGCGGGGCTGGTTCCTGCGCCGCGAGCCCGGCACCGCCGCGGACCTCGTGTCGTGCCTGGCAGGGACGGCGGCCAAGGACAGCCCCGAGGACCTGGCCAAGCTGCGCCGCTACCTGGAGCAGCAGCCCCGGGGGCGGCGCGGAGGGCAGTGGCAGGCCCTGTACGAGGCCCGACACGAGCTTCCCGGCTGAGCGATGGCCGTCACCTACCTCGGCGTACGCCACCACAGTCCGGCGTGCGCCCGCCTGGTCGCCGACACGATCACGGCTGTGCGTCCGGCGTACGTGCTGGTCGAAGGGCCCGCGGACATGAACGGGCGGATCGGTGAGCTGCTGCTCGGGCACGAGCTGCCGATCGCCGTGTACACCGGTTACCGCGACGGGCGGCGCAGGCACGCGTCGTGGGCGCCGCTGTGCGCGTACTCCCCGGAGTGGACGGCGCTGACCGCGGGCCGGGAGGTGGGCGCGCAGCTGCGGTTCATCGACCTGCCCGCCTGGGATCCGGCCCTGGCCGGGTTGCGCAACCGGTACGCCGACGCCGAAACCCGCTACAGTGCCGCGACCGAGCGGCTGTGCCGCGAGTTCGCCGTCGACAACATCGACGCCCTGTGGGACCACCTGTTCGAGATCGCGCCCGCCGAAGGCCTCGCCGAGCGGCTGGACGTCTACTTCGACGCGGTACGCGGGGAGACCGAGGCCGGGCCCGACGACACCGCCCGCGAGCGGTACATGGCGCACTGGGTGCGGGCGGCGGCGGCCGACGCCGGAGACCGGCCCGTCGTCGTGGTCACCGGCGGCTTCCACCGCCCCGCGCTGATCCGGCTGGCACAGCACGGCGACCGGGACTGGCCCGAGGTGCCGCAGCCGCCCGGCGACGCGGTCGTCGGCAGCTACCTGGTCCCGTACTCGTTCCGGCGGCTCGACGCCTTCGACGGCTACCAGTCCGGCATGCCGTCCCCGGCGTACTACCAGCAGCTGTGGGAGTCCGGCCCGGTCGAGGCCGCGGCCCGGCTGACCGGGGCGGTGGCGACGCGGCTGCGCGGCCGCCGCCAGCCGGTGTCCACCGCCGACCTGATCGCCGCACGGGTCACCGGGCAGGCCCTGGCCGCGCTGCGCGGGCACCCGGTGCCGTCGCGGGTCGACGTGCTCGACGGCCTGGCCGCCGCCCTGGTCGGCGAGGCGCTAGAGGTGCCGCTGCCCTGGGCGACACGCGGGCACCTACGGCCGGGCAGCCACCCGGTGGTCGTCGAGATGGTCGCGTCGCTCAGCGGCGACCTGGTCGGCGTGCTGCATCCGGACACGCCGCTGCCCCCGCTGGTGCACGCCGCGCGGCGGCAGCTCGCCGACCTCGGCCTGGACGGGTCCGGCGAGATCGGTATCGACCTGGGCGACGACACCGACCGGCAGCGCAGCCGCCTGCTGCACCGGCTGCGGGTGCTCGCCGTGCCCGGTGTGGAGCGCGCCGCCGGGCCGGGTCCCGGTCAGGTTCCGCTGCTGCGGGAGCGGTGGCTGCTGGAGCCGTCGGATGACCGGCTGCCCGCACTGATCGAGGCGGGCAGCTACGGCGGGGACCCGCTGGACGCGGCCGCCGCGGTGCTCGCGGAACGGATCGCCGCCGCGGGCGGCGACATGCCGGTCATGGCGGCGCTGCTGTTCGACGCGGTGCTGTGCGGCGCGGGCGAGCTCGCCGGGCCGCTGCTGGACGAACTGGACGCCGCCGTGGCGTCCGCCGCCGACCTGGGCGGGCTGGGTCAGGCGCTGGGCGTGGTGCTGGCGATGTGGCGTCACGACGGGGTGTTCGACACCGCGGGCAGCGTCACCCTGGGTACCGTCGTGGCCGCGGCGACGCGCCGCGCCCTGTGGCTGATCGAGGGCGTACGAGGCGGCGCTGCCCCCGCCGACCGGGCCCGCATCCATGCCGTCACCGGTGTCCGCGACGCGCTGCGCCACGCCGGTGGCCAGCTCGGCCTGGACCTGCCCGCGGCGCTCGGCGTCGCCGACCGGGTCGCCGCCGACCGGGACGCCCCCGCCGACCTGCGCGGCGCGGTCTTCGGGCTGGGCTGGTCACTGCGCGGCAGCGCCACGGACGCGGGCCGGGCGATGCGCGGCGCGTTCACCCCGGCGGGCGCGGGGGACTGGCTCGCGGGCCTGTTCGCCCTGGCCCGCGAGGAGGTGCTGCACGCCGAGGGCATGGTGGAACTGCTCGACGAGCTGGTCGGGGGGCTCGGTGAGGCGCAGTTCCTGATCGCGCTGCCCGCGCTGCGGCAGGCGTTCGCCTGGTTCCCGCCCCGCGAACGGCACCAGATCGCCGTCCGGGTGCTGCGGGCGCGCACCGGCGGCACCGGGCCGGACCTGCTGCGGTTGGATGCCGCACCGGGACTGGTCGCGGCGGGCATGGCACTGGACGAGCGGGTCGACGCGGCGCTGCGCCGGGAGGGACTGATCACCACATGACCGATCCGGCACTGCAGCGCTGGCGGCTGCTGCTCGGCACACCGGGCGCGGCCTGCCTCGGTGACCAGCCGATGGACGCCGACGCCGTGGCCCGCGACGCGGCCCTGGACTGGCTCTACGGCCGCGACGAGGACCTGCGCCGCCGCGGCGTGCGCACCGGCAGCGGACGCGAGGGCGGGCTCGGCCCGTCGGCGCTGACCACCGCCGGGTGGCTCGACGACATCACCCGGCTGTTTCCGAAGGAGACGGTCGAGCGGCTACAGCGCGACGCGGTCGAGCAGTACGAGATCCACGATGTGGTCACCGACCCGGCCGTGCTGGAGCGCATCGAGCCCAACCCGGCGCTGCTGCGCGCGGTCCTGCACACCAAGCACCTGATGAACCCGCAGGTGCTGCGGCTGGCCCGGCGTATCGTGGAGGCGGTCGTCCGCCAGTTGATGGACAAGCTGGCCGCCGAGGTGCGGGTGGCCTTCTCCGGCACCCGCACCCGCAGGCCGAGCCGCCTGCGGATAGCCCGCAACTTCGACGTGGCCCGGACCCTGCGCGCCAACCTGGGCCGCTACCAGCCGGACACCGGCAAGCTCGCCATCCAGACGCCGTACTTCTTCTCCCGCGTACGCCGCCATCTGCAGCAGTGGCAGGTCATCCTGCTGGTCGACCAGTCGGGGTCCATGGTGGACTCGGTGATCCACTCGGCGGTGACGGCGGCGTGCCTGTGGGGGCTGCCCGGCGTCCGCACCCACCTGGTCGCGTTCGACACCAGCGTCGTCGACCTGACCCGCGACGTGGACGACCCGGTCGAGCTGCTGATGAAGGTGCAGCTCGGCGGCGGCACCGACATCGGCCGCGCGGCCGCGTACGGCGCGGGTCTGATCGACGACCCGCGCCGCGCGATCGTGGCGCTCATCTCGGACTTCTACGAGGGCGGCGATCCGGGCCGCCTGGTGCGCACCGTACGCGGCATGGTCGAGCAGGGCAGCAAGGTGTTGTGCCTGGCGGCGCTGGACTCGCAGGCCAACCCGTCCTACGACCGGCAGCTCGCCCAGCGGCTGGCCGACCAGGGCGCGCACGTGGGCGCGATGACGCCCGGTGAGCTGGCGTCGTTCGTCGCGGAGCACGTGGGCCGATGAGGACCGACCTGCTCGCCCTGACCCCCGATGCGCTGTCCGCGCTCACCAACCGTGGCCTGGTCAAACGCGCCGCCAAAGACCTCGACGCGGCCCCGCCGACGCTGCGCGAAGACCCGGACGGCACCGTGCGTGGCGACTTCGCCGACGGGCCGAGCGCGTCGCTGCCGCCGACGGGCGGCCTGGCGGCGGGGAGCTGCGACTGCGGCGCGACCGGAGTCTGCCGCCACCTCGTCGGCCTGGTCCTGGCCTGCCAGCAGCACGCCGCCGACAGCGCGTCCGGGCCGGTATCCGGCCCCCTGCCCGCATCCGGTGCGCCACCGGCGTTCGGCGCGGCGGCGGGGCAGGGCGGGGACGAGCGCGGCCCGGTGAAACGCCCCGCGACCGCAGCCGTCGCCCGCACGCTGCCGCCCGCGACGCCGCCCGTCGCGGGGCAGGAGGCGTGGTCGCCGGGGCAGATCAGCGACGAGGAGCTGACCCGCCGGATCGGCACCCGGCTGATGAACACCGCGCGCCGAGCCCATCGCGCCGGTTACACCGCCCGCGTGCGCCGGGCCACGGCCGCTGACGCGGTGCCGCAGGTGGAGCTGCCGACCGCGACGGTGCGTTTCCTGGTGCCCGGGGACCTGGGCTTCGCTCACTCCGACGCCGCCGCAGGCAGCCGGGACGACGTGCTCGCGCTGGCCGTGTGGGCGTTCCGGGCCGCCGACGCCGCTCACCCCGACGCCGCCGACGTACGCCTTGACGTAGGCGGCCAGCAGACCGGCGACACCGGCTCCGGCCTGGAACGGGCGCTGGCCCTGGCCGGGACGGTGCTCCGCGAGGGCGCGACCGAACTCGGGACGGGCCTGGACGCCACCGTCACCGACGTACGCCGCCGGCTCGACGAGTCCGGGCTGCGCTGGCCGGTGCTGGCCGTCGACGGCCTCGCCGAGCAACTGACGTCCTATCGCGACCGCAGCGCCCGCTACCGTCCCGCGGAACTGGCCGCGCAACTGGCTGAACTGCACGCCCGGCATCGCGCGGTGACCCGGCCCGGGGCGGTGCTGCGCAGCAGCGTGCTCGGCACGGCCGAGGCGGCCGAGACCCCGCTGCGGCGGGCCCGCCTGGACAGCCTCGGCTGCCGCGTGCACGCCTACGGCGACCAGCGGACGGCCGAGGTGTTCCTGGCCCACGCCGACAGCGCGACGGTGTTGGTGCTGCGCCGCACCTTCGACACAGCCGACGACGGGCCCGCGCTGGCCCGCCGCCGGGTCGACCGCAGCACCCTGGGCGCACTGGCCGGGGGCAGCCTGGTCACCGAGTCCGCGGTGCGCAGCGCCAGCCGGGCGGTGCGGCTGGCCACGTCACGGGTCGCCAAGACCACGATCAGCCCGTCCCGCGCCGCGTGGGGTGAACTGCCCGCCGCGCTGGTCGTCCGGGACTTCGCGGCGCTGGCCGCCGAACTCGACGCGCTGGCCCCGCGCCTGATCCGGCCCCGCGTGGAGGCGGAGCTGGTCCGGGTACTGGCCGTGACCGGTGTCCGGTCGATCGGCTACGCGCCCGGCGACCAGCGTATCGACGCCGAGATCGTCGACGGCGACGGCAACACCGCCGTGGTCAGCGCGGTGCACGCCGCGGCCGCGCCCGGCCGCCTCGACGTGCTGGCCGCGGCCCTGGCAGGCGAGCACGGTGAGGTGCGCTACGTCAGCGGCACGGTACGGCGCAGCGGCGGTACGGTGCTGCTCGACCCGATCGGGCTGGCCGCCGGGGACACGGTCGTCGTGCCCGACCTGGCCGTGCCGCAGGGCAGTGCCGGGTTGGCGCTGAGCGGCGGTGACCTGGCCGACCCGCTGGCCGCGGCGCTGACCACGGCCCGCGATGTGCTGGCCGAGGTGCCGCACCGCGGCCTGCGCCACCTTCCGCCGGGGTTCGCAGCCCGGCTGGCCACGGCCGCGCAGCGCCTCGGCTCCCTGGGACTACGCCGGGCAGGCGACGGCCTCACCACGTTCGGCGGGCTGCTCGACGGCGATCCGGGGGAGGCTGCCGAGCAGGCATGGGTCGACGCCTACCTGCGGGTGGACCTGGCCCTGGACATGTGCTGACGGGCCGGGGTCAGGGGATGGTGAGGCCGTACACCGCCAGGATCTCGGCGATGGGCTGGTAGTAGGTCGTGCCGCCGGAGGTGCAGTTGCCGGTGCCGCCGGACAGGATGCCCAGGATGATCCCCGCCGAGGTGTAGAGCGGGCCGCCGCTGTCGCCGTTCTCGGCGCAGATGTTCGTCCTGATCAGACCTGTGACGGTGCCGTCGGGGTAGTTGACGGTCGCGTTCAGGCCGGTGACGACGCCGCAGCGTACGCCCGTGGTGGCCCCGCTGCGACAGACCGCCTGCCCGACGTACGCGTTGCCGGTCCCGTACAGCTGCAGCAGGCCGGGGTAGGTGTTGACGGCGCTCGGGTGGCTCAGCCGGCTCGTGTACTTGATCAGGCCGTAGTCGTTGTTCGGGAAGCTGCTCGCGGTGCGGGTGCCGATCGCGATGGTGTGGGCGCTGCTGGTCCACCAGGTCGCGGAGCTGTTCGTGCAGTGTCCGGCGGTGATCAGGTAGTAGGTGCTGCCGCTGCGCGCGTTCGCGCCGAGCGAGCAGCGCGAGGTGCTGCCGTAGATGGCGTCGCCGCCCGCCAGCATCGTGCGCAGGCGGCCGGGCTCACGGCGTACGTCGCCGGTTCCGCGTAGTCCGTCGCGCAGTAGCGCGGCGTCGCGTGCGGTGACCGTCTCGTCGAGCGCGACGGTCGTCCGTCCGGTCACCGGGTCGGTGGTCCAGACGGTGCCGGGTGTGTGCGCGACGGCGGACAGGGACCGGGTCGCCGGTCCGGGCACGGCGACCGCCGGGCTCGCGGTCATGGCCGTCGCGGCCAGCACGGCGAGGGTCGCGGCGGCGAGGTGGAAGGGGCGTCTCATGGCGTCCTCCGGGGTGTGTGGACGGGGAGGAGTCCAGAATTGCATCGACATTCTTCGAAGGACAAGGGATGGCTGATGCCGACGCGGTCCAGGTTGGATGAATTCTGGACTGAGCGCCGTGAACATGAGGAAAGGACATGTTTGACCGTTTGGCCGTTTTTGTGTATCCGAGCGGTCATATGCTCCGTATCGGTGTTTTCGCACCACACGGGACCATCTCGCTCCGGAGGCACAAGCGCATGCGAACCGCACGCCCCAACTCGAAACTCCGCTCGGCGGCGCACGGCGCGCTGCTGAGCCTGGCCCTGCTCGCCGCCGTCGGGTCGGCCGGCTCGGCCGCCTCGGCCGCGCCGGTCAGCCTGCGCCAGGCGGCCATGCAGGAACTGTCCACGGAAGCCTCCGACGACGTGACCATCGGCGGTGCGGTCTCCGACACGGCGTCGCTGTCCGACCTCGACCCGGTGACCGAGACCGGCACCATCACGTTCTCGCTGTACGGCCCGAACGACGCCACCTGCAGCGGCACCCCCGTGTTCGTGTCGGCGGTGGCGACCGCCGGGGAGGGCGACTTCGGGTCGGGCGACTACACCCCCGAGACCGCCGGTGTCTACCAGTGGATCGCGTCCTACACCGGCGACCTCAGCGGTGAGACCGTGTCCACCACGTGCGACGACGAGGACGAGAGCGTCGAGGTGCTGCGGGCCACCCCGGCGCTGTCCACGGTCGCGTCCGGCAACGTGCCGCTGGGCGGCGAGGTCTTCGACACCGCCACCATCGCCGACGGCTACCAGCCCACCGGCACCGTCACGTTCAACCTGTACGGCCCCGGCGACGAGGTCTGCGAGGCAGCCCCCGTCACCACCTCCACCGTCGACGTCGACGGCAACGGCGACTACCAGTCGGCCGTGTTCGAGCCGACGGCCGTCGGCGGCTACCGCTGGCGGGCCGACTACAGCGGCGACGCCAACAACGCCCCGGTCGGCACCGCGTGCAACGACGAGGACGAGGACTTCGACGTCCTGACCGCACCCGACCTGACCACCCTGGCCTCGGCCGACGTGGACCTCGGCGGCGCGGTCAGCGACACCGCGACGCTGTCCGGCAGCGACGACGCCACCGGCTCGATCGTGTTCGAGCTGTACGGCCCGAACGACGACCAGTGCACCGGCGAGCCGGTGTTCACCTCCGACCCGGTGACCGTCGACGGCGACGGCACGTACGACTCCGGCGACTTCACGCCGACCGCGGCCGGCACCTACCACTGGATCGCGTCCTACGGCGGCGACGACGACAACGCCGGGGTCACCACGGCCTGCGCGGACCCGGGCGAGACCGTCGTGGTGCGCGGCGACGCGGCCACCCCCACGCTGGCCACGAACGCCTCGCGGGACACCTACGTCGGTAAGCGGATCTTCGACACCGCGACCCTGGCTGGCGGCGTCGACCCGACCGGCACCATCACCTTCACGCTGTACGGCCCCGACGACGCGACCTGCTCGCGTACTCCCGTCGCGACCTCCGTCGTGCAGGTCGACGGCAACGGCGACTACGTGTCGGCCAGCCACCGGCCGCACCAGCCCGGCACCTACCAGTGGGTGGCCTCCTACAGCGGCGACGACGGCAACGAGGCCGTCGCGACCAGCTGCGGCGACCCGGCCGAGCAGGTCGTGGTGAGCCGGAAGTACCCGTACGGCCCCGGGCCGCGCCCGTAGACCTCCACACACGACGATGGGCCCGGTGATCGCCGGGCCCATCGTCGTGTTTCGGGGGCACCACCTCTGGCGCATCGGCGTGCGACTATGCAACGATCCTTTCGCATCGCGCGGCGCGGCGTCGTGACGGGGACCCTGATCGGCCACGACGTGCTGTCGTGCGCCCATCAGGAGGGACACCCCCGTGAGCACTCATCGACCGGTCAGACGGCCGGCCGCGATCGCCCTGTCCGTCGTCGTCACCGCCGCCCTCACCGCCTCGGCGGCCACCGCCGCCCAGGCCGCCGCACCGGGCCCGGAGAGCACTGCGCTGTACCTGGTCCAGACCGTCAGCCAGCCCGTCGCCACCTACGCCGGAGGCGTCGGCGGATACGCCGCGACCCGGCCCGTCGAGGGCGAGCGCGTCGACGCGCACTCGACCGCCGCGACCCGCTGGCGGGACCGGCTGCGCGGCGAGCACGACGCGGCGCTGCGCGGCGCGCGCGTCGACACCGGCCGCAAGGCCTACGACTACGGCGTCACCTTCAACGGCTTCAGCGCCCGGCTGACCCCTGCCGAGGTCGCGCGCCTGCGCACCGGCGGCGGTGTGCTGCGGGTGTGGAAGAGCGAGCAGTTGACCGCCGACACCGTCACCACCCGCGACTTCCTCGGCCTGACCGGCCCCGCCGGGGTGTGGGCCAAGCAGTTCGCCGGGGACGCGCACGCCGGTGAGGGCGTCATCGTCGGGGTCATCGACTCCGGCATCTGGACGGAGAACCCGTCGTTCGCCGCGCTGCCCGCGCCCCGCCCCGATCAGAAGACGATCAGCCGGAAGTGGAAGGGCACCTGCGACACCGGCCAGGAGCAGCCGGTCACCTGCAACAACAAGGTCATCGGCGCGCGCTACTTCCACGACGACGCCACCGTCAACGACGTCGAGTTCCTGTCGCCGCGTGACTACAACGGCCACGGCTCGCACACCGCGTCGACGTCGGCGGGCAACTTCGGGGTGCCCGCGTCGATCAACGGCGGGTCCGTCGGCACCGTGTCCGGGGTTGCCCCCGCGGCGCGCATCGCGGCGTACAAGGTGCTGTGGCACAACCCGGTGGCGGGCAACTCCTCCGGCGGCACCGCCGACATCGTCGCCGCGATCGACGCGGCGGTCGCCGACGGCGTCGACGTCATCAACTACTCCATCTCCGGCTCGCGGCAGTACGTCGTCGACCCGGCCGAGATCGCGTTCCTCAACGCCGCCGCGGCGGGTGTGTTCGTGTCCGCGTCGGCGGGCAACTCCGGCGACCAGCTCGGCGCGGGCAGTGTCGCGCACAACTCGCCGTGGCTGACCACCGTCGCGGCCAGCACGCACGACCGCGGCAACGCCAAGACGGTCACGCTGGGCGACGGCACGTCGTACACCGGTGTCGGCGTCGGTCCCGGGGTCGGCCCGGCCACGCTGATCGACTCCAGCCTCGTCGGCCTGCCCGGCGCGAACCAGGTCCAGGTGGACCAGTGCTACCTCGGCACGCTGGACCCGGCGAAGGTGACCGGCAAGATCGTGCTGTGCGACCGGGGCGGCAACGCCCGCGTCGACAAGAGCGCGGCCGTCGCCCAGGCGGGCGGCGTCGGCATGATCCAGGCCAACACCAGCAGCGCGCAGTCGCTCAACGCCGACTTCCACGCGGTGCCCAGCATCCACCTCGACGCCACGGCGGGTGCGGCTGTCACCGCGTACGCCGCGACGGCCGGCCCGACCGCCAGCATCTCCGCGGTCAGCACCGACCCGGTGCGCGCCCCGGCCATGGCGGGCTTCTCGTCCTACGGCCCGGCCCTGGCCGGCAACGGCGACCTGCTCAAGCCCGACATCACCGGCCCCGGCGTGGACGTCATCGCCGCGGTCGCGCCGCCCAACAACGGCGGCAACAACTTCAACTCGCTGTCGGGCACGTCGATGTCGTCGCCGCACATCGCCGGTGTCGCCGCGCTGATCAAGAGCAAGAACCCGAAGTGGTCCCCGATGTGGATCAAGTCGGCGCTGATGACGACCGCGTCCACGAAGGACAACACCGGCCAGCCCATCCAGTGGTCGCAGGGCGACGCCACCCCGCTCAACTACGGTGCGGGCCACGTCGTGCCGGGCAGCGCCTTCGACCCGGGCCTGGTCTACGACTCCACGCCGGAGCAGTGGCTGCAGTACGCCTGCGGCATCGGCCAGCTCCAGCTGATCACCGAGCCGTCGTTCTGCGCCTCGACCGGCGCGATCGACCCCAGCGACCTGAACTACCCGTCGATCGCCGTCGGCGACCTGCCGGGCACCCAGACGGTCACCCGCCGCGTCACCAACGTCAGCAAGAACTCCTCGGTGTACGCGACCCAGGTCGTCGCGCCCGCCGGGTTCACCGTCCAGGTGCAACCGAAGACGCTGACGGTGCCGCCGGGCAAGACCAAGTCGTTCACGGTCACCGTCACCCGCACCAGCGCGCCCGTCGGCACCTGGTCGTTCGGCTCGCTGACCTGGTCGGACCTGCGTGGCCACAAGGTCGCCAGCCCGATCGCCGTACGCTACGCCGCCCTGGCCGCCCCGCCCGAGGTCACCGGCACCGGCGTGAGCGGCAGCACCGCGGTCGCGGTCCGCACCGGCTACGCCGGCACGCTGACCACCTCGGCCGCCGGTCTGACCCCGGCCGCGGTCAGCGCACTCGCCTTCGACGGCCCGGCCTCGACCTTCACCCCGGTGGAGTCCGGGTCGACGAAGAAGGTGACGGTCACCGTCCCGGCGGGCACCGCGCTGGCGCGGTTCTCCACCTTCGACGCCGACGTGCCCATGGGCACCGACGTGGACCTGCACGTGTTCCCGGCGGGCAGCACCGCAGGCGAGGTCGCCACCAGTGACGGCGGCACCGCGCAGGAGTCGGTGACCCTGCCTGCGGGCAGCTACGACGTGTGGGTGCACCTGTTCGCGTCCTCCGGCGCGCTCACCGTGCCCGGCCACGCGTGGGTCGTGCCGGGTGCGGCGGCGGGCAACCTCACCGCGACCCCGGCCAGCCAGCCCGCGACGCTGAACGGGGCTGCCACCGTGACGGCATCCTGGTCCGTCCTGACCGCCGGGGTCCGCTACCTGGGCGTGCTGCGCTTCGGCGACGGCAGCGCCCCGATCGGCCAGACGGTGCTCGCCGTCACCGGCTGATCAGCAGCAGGGTGCCTTCCCGGCGTACGCACGCCGGGAAGGCACCCTTTTCGCTGCCCGCTCACCTCGGCCGGTCAGCGCCGTCGGCGGTGGCCAGCCGGTCCACGACGCCCAGCGTGTGCAGTAGCTCGGCGACGTCGTGCGCCTGGGCCGGGGTCAGGATGACGCCGCCGACGGCGACCTCGGCGTGCGGCGTCGGATAGAACAGCAGGTCCCGGCGGCCGGACACGTGGCAGATCACCGCCAGGCGGCGGCCGTCCACGGTGTCCAGGCTGTAATGCGTCCCGATCCCGGGCAGTGCGGACCGTTCGATGATCGTCATGTGGTCGTCTCCTGTCTGCGGGGCCGCGTTCGCGGCGGATCGGCTGGACGGCGTTCGGTGGGCATCCCAGGCGGCACCGGCTGGGAGGTGGTGTCGGTGGTCAGAAGACCGCGAAGTAGCGCAGCCATACGTACCCCCAAGCGATCACGGTGGTCACCGCCGTGGTGACGATGCCGTACCTGGTGAACTGCCAGAACGAGATCGGCTGTCCGGCGCGGGCGGCGATGCCGAGCACCACCAGGTTCGCGCTGGCGGCGACGGCGGTGCCGTTGCCGCCCAGGTCCGCGCCGAGCGCGAACGACCACCACAGGGCCTGCCCGGTGGCCGGGTCGGGGGTCTGCGCGACGACGTCCTCGACGATCGGGGCCATCGTCGCGACGTAGGGGATGTTGTCGAAGAACGCGCCGAGCACCGCCGAGCCGAAGATGAGCCCGGTGGCGGCGAGGAAGTGGTTCTCGCCGACGGTGTCGACGGCCCACTGGCCGATCTGGTGGATGACGCCGGTGTCGACCAGCCCGCCGACCATGACGAACAGGCCCATGAAGAACACCAGCGTCGGCCATTCGACCTCGGCCAGGTAGCGGGTGCTGTCGACGCGGGAGACCAGCACCATCAGGCCCGCGCCGAGCATCGCGATGATGGCCGGTTCGACGTGGATGACGGTGTGCAGGGTGAAGCCCACGCTCACCAGAGCCAGCACGGCCAGGCAGCGGGCCAGCAGCGGGCCGTCGGTGATCTGCTCCTTGGCGTCGAGATCCCGGACGGCGGCGAAGCTGTCCGGGCGGTACACGAACGACTTGCGGAACATCACCCGCGCCATCAGCACGAACACCGCGAACAGCACGACCGTGATCGGTGCCATGTGGACCAGGAAGTCGTTGAAGCTGAGCCCCGCGCGGCTGCCGATGATGATGTTCGGCGGGTCGCCGATGAGGGTGGCCGCGCCGCCGATGTTGGACGCCAGCGCCTCGGCGATGAGGTACGGCGCGGCGGGGATGCCCAGCCGGCGGCAGACCGAGATGGTGATCGGGGCGACGAGCATGACCGTGGTGACGTTGTCCAGGAACGGCGACGCGACGGCGGTGATCACCATCAGCAGGACCATAAGCTTGTACGGGCGGCCCTGCGAGCGCTGGGCGGCCCAGATGCCGAGGTAGTCGAAGACGCCCGTCTGCTTGATCACCCCCACGATGATCATCATGCCGAGCAGCAGGAAGATGACGTCCCAGTCGATGCCCGCGTGCGCGGAGTAGAACACGTGCGAGCCGGGCACCAGGCCCAGCAGGGTCATGAGACCGGCGGCGCCGAGCACGACGGCGACGCGGTTGATCTTCTCGGTCGCGATGAGCGCGAACGCGACCGCGAAGATGACGAGGGCGGTGACGGCCTGCAGGCTCACGGGCGGCCGCCGGGCGGGCCGGTGTCGGCGTCTGCCGGGCGCAGCCCTGACTCGGGCGGGTTGTAGGAGCGGCCGTGGTCGGCGGCTGGCAGTGTCATCGTGTCTCCTCGTGAGGTCGCGGCGGCCCGCCACGACGGGTGCGGACCGGGCTGCCTCGCCCGGCCTGCTTTCATGGTCATCTGGCCTGTGCTGCGCGACCATGCGGTCCGGCACCCATTTGCGTACGGCGGCAGCCCTCAACCGCGGCCCGCCGTGCGGCCGGCGGCCCGGTGGCGAAGGGTTCCGGCGGTCGGTGCGGGCCGGAAATGGGTGTCAGCACCCATGGGCGATCGGCCGCGCGCAAGGTTGCCTTGACCCGACACGACGCCATGGGCCGGGGCGGGGTCGAAGCGCGCTGCCTGTGGCGTCGTGGCGGGATAGTTTCGAGATCAGGAAGAGGTGCGATGGGGTCCGGTGAGGGGAGGCGCACGGTGTCGCTGTTCTGGCGGATCTTCCTTCTCAACGCGGCGGTGCTGGTGGCGGCCACGGTCGTGCTGCTGCTGGGCCCGGTCACCGTGTCCACGCCGGTCGTGCTCACCGAAGCCCTGGTGCTGGCGGTCGGCCTGGCGCTGATGCTGGTCGCCAACGCCGCGCTGCTGCGGGTCGGGCTGGCCCCGCTGCACCGGCTCAGCCGGGCCATGGCCACTCTCGACCTGCTGCAACCGGCTCCGCGCCCGATCGCCTCCGGCCACGCGGGCATCGCCGACCTGATCCGGGCGTTCAACACCATGATCGACAGGCTGGAGGCCGAGCGGGCCACCAGCACCGCCCGTGCCCTGTCCGCGCAGGAGGACGAGCGCCGCCGGGTCGCCCGCGAACTGCACGACGAGGTCGGGCAGTCGCTGACCGCCGTGCTGCTGCAGCTGGAGCAGGTCGCCCGGCACGCTCCCGCACCGCTCAACGCCGAGCTGCGCCAGGTCCAGGAGACCACCCGGGGCGGGCTGGACGAGATCCGCCGCATCGCCCGCCGCCTGCGTCCGGGCGTGCTGGAGGAGCTGGGCCTGGCCAGCGCGCTCAAGGCGCTGATCACCGAGGTCACCGGGCACACCGACCTCGCGGTCGTGCACCGCCTCGACAGTGACCTGCCGCCGATGGACGCCGAGACCGAACTGGTGGTCTACCGGGTGGCGCAGGAGGGGCTCACCAACGCCGTACGGCACGCCCGCGCGAGCCGAGTCGAGCTGTCGCTGCACCGCCGTCCCGGCGAGGTGCTGCTGCGGGTCGCCGACGACGGCCGGGGCGCGGCCGACGCCGCCGAGGGCGCGGGCATCCGCGGTATGCGCGAACGTGCCCTGCTCATCGGCGCGCAGCTGGAGGTGGTCCGCGGCGCGGCGGGCGGCACCGAGGTCCGGCTGCGTGTCCCGGCGGCCGCGACCAGGACCGCGCCGTGACCGGGCCCGCGCGCATCCTGCTGGCCGACGACCATGCGCTGGTACGCCGCGGCGTGCGCCTGATCCTCGACAGCGAACCGGACCTGACCGTCGTCGCCGAGGCCGGGGACGGCGCGGAGGCGATCGCGCTGGCCCGCGCCGAGCAGCCCGACCTGGCCATCCTCGACATCGCCATGCCCCGGCTGACCGGCCTGCAGGCCGCCCGGGAGCTGTCGCGCACGATGCCGGGCCTGCGCATCCTGATCCTGACGATGTACGACAACGAGCAGTTCTTCTTCGAGGCGCTGCGGGCCGGGGCCAACGGCTACGTGCTGAAGTCCGTGGCCGACCGCGACCTGGTCGAGGCCTGCCGGGCGGCGATGCGCGACGAGCCGTTCCTGTATCCGGGCGCGGTCACCGCCCTGATCCGCGACTACCTCGACCGGGCCGCGCGGGGCCAGGACCAGCCGGAGCGGGCGATCACCGCGCGCGAGGAGGAGGTGCTCAAACTGATCGCCGAGGGCCACTCGGCCAGGGAGATCGCCCAGCTGCTGTTCATCAGCATCAAGACCGTCGACCGGCACCGGGCCAACCTGCTGCAGAAACTCGGCCTGCGCGACCGGCTCGAACTGACCCGCTACGCCATCCGGGCCGGCCTGATCGAGCCGTGAGCGCGGCGGTGAGTCGCGGAGGGCTCCGGCCGGGGGACGGGGGCTGCCACCCGGCCGGAGCTGTCCTCGGATCACGCGGCGAACCGCGTGAGGTGCGTGCTAACGCAGCCCGAAGGCCCGTACCACCGTCTGCGTGACGGCGTTGCCCGCACTGTCGGCCGCGGTGACGCGCACCGCGACGAATGACGCGCCGCGCGGGGCTTCCAGCGTGGTACGCCAGCCGCCGTCGCGCTGCGTCACGGCGGCCCGCCGCCAGGTGCGGCCGTCGTCATAGGACAGCTCGACCATGACGTCGCGGATCTGCCCGGCCCGGTGCGCGTCCGGGTGGTGCGCCGCCGACACGGTCAGCCCGGCCCGCCGGTCCGCCCGGCCCGCGAGGTCGGTGTCCACCGCGTAGTGCACCCCGATCAGCGGCAGCCGCCACGAGACGTCGGCGGCGGCGGGCGTGAACGGGAACGACCACGCCGTCTCGGTGCTCGTCGAGTACGGCGACACGATCTCCTGCGTGCCGCGGTTGACGATCCGCACCCGGCCGCCGCCGGGCGTGAGCGACCCGTACAGGCTGCTTCCCGGACCTTCGACGACCAGCTTGCCGCCCTGGTAGAGGCTGGTGACCTGGGCGATCTCACCCTCCCAGACCTGGCCCTGGTGGTGCGGGTCGGCGTCGCCCCAGCTCGGCAGGTTCCAGATCATCACGTCGTTGCCCAGCTGCGTGGGCACACCCGAGATCAGGCTGTCCCGCAGCAGGCTGGGCCGGCCGACCGGCGCGAACCAGCTGACCTCGTGCCGCTGGCCCGCCCGGTAGGTGAGCAGGTCCGAGGAGAGCATGAGGCGCGTCTCCATGGTCTGCTCGAACCACTGGTCGGTCCGGCCTGCCGACACCCAGTCGGTGCGCCGCCCCTGGGCCGGTGCGACCAGTGGGGGCCCGCCCAGGCCGGAGTCCGGCTGCTCCGGCGACACGTCGTAGCGCAGCGCGGTCACCGTGCCCGGCGTGGGGCGCCCGTAGGAGACGTCGATCCGGGCCAGGTCCTTCGCGCCGGGCCGGTAGGTCAGCTCGGACGGCACCGCGCCGCGGTGGCGGCGGACGAGGTCGTACACGTAGCCGGTCGCCGGATGCGCGGTCACCGTGTAGCGCACCCGGCCGCGGCCGAGCTGGGCGATGAGCTGCTCGCCCTGGCCGCGCCCGACCGAGGCCACCGGCAGCGCCGGGTTCGGGTCGGGGATCTCCGACCACGCGTCGAGGCGGCCGGGGCCGTCGTTGACGATGACCAGCAGCTTCGCCCCCGCGGCGGCGGCTGCCGCGGCGGACGCGACCACGTCCACGGCCGGGTCGTGGCGTACGACGGCGACCTTGCCCCTGATCCGGGCCTTGTCGAGTTCGGCGGGCGTGCCCTTGCCCGCGTAGACGACGTCGAGCTGCTGGCTGCCCTCGGGCAGGGACCGCGAGGCGGTCTGCATCAGCAGGTCGTCGAAGCGCTGCCCGTGGCCGCCGACGGTCAGCGGCGGCTGGATCAGGCTCCATCGGAAGCCGAGGCTGAACACGCCCTGGGTGACGGCCTTGCCGGTGGGGGTGGCCCAGACGCTGTGGTAGCGCTTGTCGACGGTGTAGTTGTCGAACATCGGGAACCGGTCCGCGAAGGTCCGTCCATAGTCGACGCGCATCCCGGCGACGGCGGTGTCGGCCTTGACCTCGGCGCTGACCCGGCGCAGCCGCCGGGCGTCGAGCACGACGGTGCGGTCGCCGGTCAGCACGGTCTCGGGCGCGAACAGCATGCCCAGCCCGAGCGAGTCCGGCCCGTCGGCGCCGGGCAGGTCGGCGTGCATCACGGCGCTGTAGGTGCCGATCGGCAGGCGCAGCTCGACGTCTCCGTTCGCATCCACGGCCACCAGCTGCGGCGCGGTGTTGCGGGTGATGTCGTTGACCAGCAGGAGCCCGGCCAGCGGGCCGCCGTCGCGGTCGCGGGCCTGGAACGTCAGCTTGGCCCGCTGCCCCTCCTTGTTCATCCCGACCAGCGTGTGCGTCAGCCGCACCCCACCGGGTCCGGCGGCGTCGACGCTGGCGTTGGCGTACGTGTCCTCGGCGGCACGGTCCACGTCCACGCGTACGGTGACCTGCGCGGTGCCGTGCGCGGGCACGGTCACCCGGTCGGCGGCCAGCGTGAACAGGCCCGCCGGGGCGGTCGTGGCGCGCATCGACAGATCGAGGGTCACCGCCGCGTCGCCGGTGTTGGTGTAGGTGATGGTCCGGTCGGCGCGCTGGCCGGGGGTGTACGGCCAGGTCAGCGCGGCGAAGTCGGAGCCGGTCGCGAACACCGTCGCCGCGGCCGTGCCCGCCGCGTCGACCCGTCCGCTGCCGTCGCGGTACGGCTCCAGCCGCTCCGGGGCGCGACTCGTGCTCATCAGCGCGTCCTTGAGCTGGCGGCCGGTCCAGTCGGGGTGCTTCGCGGCCAGCAGCGCCGCGGCTCCCGCGACGTGCGGCGTCGCCATCGAGGTGCCGCTCATCGTGGTGTAGAGGCCCTCACCCTCGCTGGACTGCTGCGAGCGAGCGGCCAGCACGTCGACGCCGGGGCCGGACAGGTCCGGCTTGAGCCCGTTGTCGCCGCGCCGCGGCCCGCTGCTGGAGAAGAACGCCCAGCGATCCTGGCCGTCCACCGCGCCGACGGTCAGCGCGGCGTCGGCCGCGCCGGGTGCGCCGACGGTCTGCATGTCGGGGCCGGAGTTGCCCGCGGCGATGGTGAACAGCGCGCCGGTCTGCGCGCTGAGCTCGTCGACGGCCCGGCTGAGCGGGTCGGTGCCGTCAGTCGGCGCGCCGCCCAGGCTCATGCTGACGATCTTGGCGTGCTGCTGCCGGGCGGCCCACTCCATGCCCGCGATGATCCAGGAGTCCTGACCCTCACCGGCGTCGTTGAGCACCTTGCCGACGTGCAGCCGCGCGCCGGGAGCGACACCGCGCTCCAGGCCCTGCGACGCCGCGCCGGTGCCCGCGATGGTCGACGCGACGTGCGTGCCGTGGCCGTTGCGGTCGGTGACCTCCTGGCCGGGCACGAAGCTCTGCGCCTGCGTGATCTGGCCCGCGAGGTCGGGGTGGGTCTGGTCAACGCCGGTGTCCAGGACGGCGACGTCGACGCCCGCGCCGGTGTTGCCGGTCGCCCACACGGCCGGGGCGCCGATCTGCGCGGTGGTGTCGGCCAGCGCCGCGCGGACCCTGTCGTCCAGCCACACCTTCGTGATGCCGCCGCTGAGCACCGGCTTCGCGTCGGCGCGCTTGGCGGCGGGTGCGGTGATCGCCTGCCAGAAGCGGGCCGCGCCGGTCCGGTCCTGCTCGATGGCCGCGCCGTGCACGCTGTCCAGCGTGCGCACCTGGGTCGCCCCGGGCAGCGGCGTGCGGCGCGCGGCGGCGTCGGCATACTCGACGATCAGGGGCAGACGCGCGATCCGCGCGTCGTCGTACCCGGCGGCGATCAGGCCGGTCACGTCGAACAGGCGCTCGTCGAGCAGGCCCGCCGCCACGTACGGGGCGACCGCGTCGGGGTAGACGTAGGTGCGCGGGCCGGACGTCACCACGTGCGCGCCGACGGGCTGGCCCGACGGTCCGCGTACGACGGTGGTGGTGTGCCCGCCGGGCAGCGCGGTGACGGTGACGCGGTCGCCGTTGAGCAGGGTGACGGTGTGCGTGGAGCCGGACCGTGGCGAAACGGCGGTGCCGGTGGCCGCGGCGGTGGCGGCGACCGGCACGGCGGAGGACAGACCGGCGACCATCGCGAGCGCCAGTGCGGCGCGCGCCAGGGCCTTACGGCGTGGGGCAGGTGAACGGGCGGCCATCAGCGCGACTCCACTAGAACGGGGGGTGAACGTGTGGAGATCGTCGCAACGGCGGCTGCCAGGTTGAAGCGATCAGCGTGGCACGGTTGTGACTCGCCCATCCGCGACGCGAGCGTGGTCATGACCAGCGGCACCGCGCCACGGCACGGTCATGGCCGCCCGCACCGACGCGGGCGCGGTCAGAGCCAGCCGCAGCGCGCCGCGTGGTAGGCCAGCCCGGCGCGGGTGTCGACACCCGCCAGCGACATCAGCCGGTCCAGCCGCCGCTGCACGGTGCGCCTGCTGACCCCCAGCTGCGAGGCGATGGCCTTGTCCGGGACCCCGCCGACGACCAGCGACAGCACGTACAGTTCGGCTTCGTCCGGGCCGTCGTGGTGCTCGCCGCCGCCGGGGACGCGGATCGGCACCGCGGCCTCCCAGTGCCCGTCGAACAGCGCGACCAGGGCGTGCAGCATCTCCCCGTTGCTGATGACGGCGGCGCGCGGGCCGGGGGCGTCGCCGGGTTCGCGGATCAGCGACAGCACCGCCGTGGCCCGGTCGGCGACCAGCATCCGCACCGGCAGCGCCTGCGTGGCGCGGGCGAGCTGGCCGTGCCGGACGCACTCGGCGACGTTGTCGAGCACGCCCGGCACCAGCAGCGACTCACGCTCGTACACGACGCGGCAGGTCACCCCACGGGCGAGCGCGTCGAACTCGGCGGTGTTCTCACCGCTGGCCAGCGCGACCGGGTTGGCGCGGCAGAACCACAGCAGCTCCCGGCCCGCCATGTCCTGCACCTGCCGCAGCCGCCGCCGCAGCGGCTCCGCGCCCACGACCAGCTCCGCCACCTGCTCGCCGCCCCGCCGGCGGCTGGACGCGCGGTACTGCTCGTGCAGGTCGGCCATGAGCCGGCGGCCCCGTTCCAGGGCCTCCTGCCGCCGCAGCAGGCCCGCGCCGAGGGCCACGTCCGGCGGCAGCGGCTGGTACACCGGGTCGGGGCCGGGTTCGACGACGGCCAGCCCGGCCTCCAGCAGCACGCCCAGCGCACTGGTGGCCTGGGCGTGCGACAGTTCGCTGAGCGCGGCGACGTCGGCGGCCCGCGCCGCGCCCAGCTGCACCAGCGACCGGTACGTCTGCTCCTGCGCGTCGGTCAGCAGGTCCATCTCCTCGGGCATCGGGGCCGCCTTTCATGATCGTGGTCTGCCCCCAACCGACCGCCCGGACCGCCCCGAGGTTCCCGGATCGGCCGCTAAGCCTCGAAGTCCACGAACCCGTACCAGACCCCGGCGGTCTCGGGCGACAGGTCCCCGTTCGCGTCGTCGATCGGCCGCTCGTCGAGGACCAGCAGGTCACCGCGCTGGGCGGGCTCGCCCAGCAGCGCGGGCGCATCGATCCCGGCCCAGTCGACGGTCACCCGGGTGACGGCTTCGAGTTCGCCCATGAACAGCAGGTCGGACAGGCTGCCGTCGTCGACGCCCTGCTCCTCGTCGGTGCCGAAGTCGTATCCGACGGGCGCGCCGGGCCCGGTGAACGTGATCGGCGGATACCCGTCGATGTCGATCGTGACGAACGGGTGCAGGTCGATCGACCGGGTGCGCCTGCCGTGCTGGTAGACGTCGAGCGCCAGCTCAGCGCCATACCAGCAGAGCAGGTAGAGGTTCATGCCGTCGGCGAGCTCCGCCGCCAGGTCGGCCCTGACCTCGTCGAGGCTGCCGCGGAAGTAGTGGGCGTCCTTGCGGGCGCCGCCGGGGGAGACGCCGAAACGCAGGTCGTAGTAGCTCTTGCGGTCCACGGCCGACAGCGTACGGCCGACGCCCGACGGTGATCTAGGAGCTGCCCGGCCCGCGCCGCCGCAGCGCCACCCCGCCCGCGGCGAGCCCGCCCAGCAGCGCCGGGCCGTGCAGATCCGCCCCGATCGTCAGCCCGACCCCCACGATCAGCACCACCAGGGCGTACGCCCACCCCGGCACCCGCGCACGCTGGCTGATGAGCAGCCCGGCCAGGACCGCCGCCGCCACGTAACCCCACAGGGCGTCCAGGGTCGCCACGGCGACGAGCAGCGCGTAGAGCGTGCCGACCGCGGCGGCCAGCGGATCGCGACCGGTCCACGCCGCGATCGCCGCGCCCCCGGCCAGGCCGCACAGCCCGATCGAGCTGCCCGCGCCGACGGTGTCGAACACCATCCCGCCGACCTGCCCGAGGGCGACCCCGCCGCCGAAGAACAGCAGCCACCGGCCGGGGCCGACGGTGCGCTCGGTGAGCCAGCCGAGCACCAGCAGGAACCCGAGGTTGCCGACGGTGCCCGCGACGCCGCTGTCCTGCACGAGCGACGACGTCACCAGCCGCCACACCTGGCCGTCGGCGATCAGGGCGGGATCACGCCGCAGGTTCGTCTCCAGCGCCGGATACGCGAACTGGAGCAGGCTCGGCACCGCGGTCAGCAGGAAGACGATCGCGGTGACACGGGGGAACGGCCGCATGACGGCATCCTAAGACCCGCCGGGTGCGATCATCCAAGAACGACGGTCAGCTCGGGGGTGAAGTCACGGTCCAGCGGGAACATCGGCCGCACCACCCTGCGGTACGGCAGCCGCGCGAGATCCTGGTCGACCCCGCCCGGCGTCAGTGCGAGCAGCCAGTCACCGGCCGCGTCGAACAGCTCGGGCTCCAGGTAGCCGATCTTCACCACCACGACGTCGACCGCGTCGACCTCGACCCCGAGCCGGGCGTACGACGCCAGCAGCCGGTACTGCATCCGGCGCGACGTCAGGAACACGCTCAGCCCGCCCACCCGCACGCTGACGCACCGCCCCCCGTCGGGATCGTCGGCGACGGCCTCCAGGACCCCGTCGAGCACCAGCGGCCCCGGCTCGCGCGCGTCGATGCGGCCACCGGCCGTGACCCGCACCGCCGAGCCGACCGGCTGCCCGGCGACCTGCGCGACGGCCTGCGGATCGACCAGCGACGCGAACACGGCCCGACATGCCCCGTCGCGGATCTCGGGCCGGGCCAGCAGCCGCTCCAGGGCGAACGTGACGTCGTCCGCGCCACCCGCGCCGGGGTTGTCACCGGAGTCGCTGATGAAGAACGGCCGCCGGGCCGGGTCGGCGGCCAGGGCGGTGTCGAGGCACTCGTCCATCGTGCCGGTCGGGGCGACGAACGCGAACTCGTCGCGGGCCGCCCAGAACCGCTCGCCCAGTTCCCGCGCCGCGTCCGCGGCCGCCGTGGCGTCGGTGCCGGTGACCACGACCGCGCCCTGGCAGCGCGCCTGGTCGGCCCACGCGTACCCGATCCAGATCGCCGCGTCGACGACGCCGTCACGGGCCTCGATCTCGGGGATGCGGGCGTAGAGGCCGCGGGCGGGCTCCTCGCGGGTGCTGGTCTTCTCGCCCGGCAGCAGGATCGGCACGTGGACCAGGGCCTTGTGCGGCCGCTGCCCCCGGTGCAGCGCCTCGACCAGGTTGCGCGCGGCGCGCTCGCGGGTCTCCCACACGTCGACGTGCGGCGCGGTGCGGTAGCAGGTGAGCAGGTCGCACCCGTCGAACAGCACCTGGGACACGTTGCCGTGCAGGTCCATCGCTGCGGACACGTACGGCCGCGGCCCGAGCGCCGACCGGATCGCGGTGATCAGGTCACCCTCGGCGTCGTCGCGCCCGACGACGCTCATCGCGCCGTGGAAGTCGAGCAGCATGCCGTCCAGCGGGCCCGACGCGGCGATCCGGTCCACGATCTCGGCGGCCCAGGCCTCGTAGGCGGCGGCCTCGACGGCCCCGCCGGGCAGGGCGCGGGCGTGCACCAGCGGGATCCACTCGACGCCTTCGGCCCAGGGGAGCGTCAGCCAGTCGTAGCGTGCCAGCAGGGCGTCGCCGCGGGTGACCTCGAAGTCGGCGGCGGTGCTCAGGTGCGGGGAGAACGTGCTGGATTCGATGTGGACACCGCCGATGGCGATACGCAGGGGGCGGGACATGGTGCTCGGCTCCTAGGCAGCTCGTGCGTCGGCCGTCGTGCCCGCCCAGGGCGCATCCTGGCTGGTCCGGGCGCGGCCGGGGTCTTTGATCGTAGTCCGCTGAAAGTCGCCGATTTGAGGGGGTAACTGCAGTAGCTCCCAGGGGCCGGGGATAGGTTCCTCCCCGTGACCACGGTGGAGATCTGCGTGAGCGACGTGCCGACCGCGCTGGTGGCGGAGGCGGCGGGAGCCGACCGGCTGGAACTGTGCGCCGATCTGGGCCAGGGCGGCACCACCCCGAGCCTTGGCGCCGTCGAGGTCGCCCTGCGCTCGCTGACCACCGCCGGACTGCGGGTGATGGTCCGGCCTCGTGGTGGGGACTTCCGGGTGAGCGAGATCGAGGAACAGGTCATGCTCGCCGACATCGCCGCCGTCCGCGCCCTGCCCAACCCGCGCGGACTCGACCTCGGCGTGGTCGTCGGCGCGCTCACCGGCGCGGGTCGGCTCGACCTGCCGGTCCTGCGCCGCCTGATCGCGGCGGCCGGGCCGCTGCCGGTGACCGTGCACAAGGCCGTCGACGAGGTCCACGATCAGCTCGCGGCCCTCGACGAGATCATCGAACTGGGTGCCGACGCCGTCCTCACCTCGGGCGCGGCCCCGACCGCGCTGGAGGGCGCGGCACGCATCGCCGCGCTGCGGGAGCGGGCCGGGGACCGGCTGCGGATCGTCGCCGCGGGCGGCATCCGGTCGCACAACATCCGGCGGGTGCTCGCCGAGACCGGCGCGCAGGAGGTGCACCTGCGGGCGCCGGTGCGGCGGGACGGCCGCGAGGCCACCGACGCCGACGAGGTGCGCCGCGTCGTGGCCGCCACCCGCTGACCGGTCCCGTTCAGGAGCGGACGACCGGCCGATCAGCTCTCAAAACTGCGGCCTGGCTTCGTGGCGCGACGGCTCACCTGGGGTGGGTGCCGTCGCGCCACCGCGGGGACGGCGGACCTGCCGCCCCCGCGGGCGTACGCGTCAGGAGGCCTCGTTGCGCCAGCCGGCGGGGACCAGGGCGCCGCTCGCGAACAGGTTGTTGACCTTGTTGATCTCCGTCGCGTTCGGGAAGGCGCTGGTGCACGAGGTGCCCGCGCTGCTGCCGGACATCAGTTCGGAGCAGATGCCGGTGCGCCGGTCGGGCAGGCCGAGGATGTGACCGAGCTCGTGGGCCGCGATACGCGGGGGGTTGTGGCCCTCGGCGGTCGCCTGGCGTCCCATGTAGATCGTGCCGTTGCCCAGCGAGTTGACGTAGGCGCGGGGCCAGTTGTTGTCGGCGTAGACGCGGATGTTGAGCGGGCGGCCGGAGGTCCACCGCTCCAGGCGCACGTTGGTGACGCGGGCGTTCCAGTTGGCCGCGCCCTGGTGTACGGCGTTGACGAATTCGGCGGCCTGGCTCGCGTCGTAGTAGAGCACCCGGACGGCGGCGGGTGCGGGGGCCGCGGTGGCGGCGCTGCCGACGAGCAGGCTGGACAGGGTCATCGCGATGGCGGCGAGGGTGGCCGCCGCGATCCGCGCGAGGTGAGATCTCATGCCCCACACCCTCACTCAGATTGTCAAACATTTCAATATATGTATGACAATCGGCATGCGCGGCTCCGGTGGTGCGACCCCGCGCCGGTGGGTAGGGTCGCGGTGTCCGGGCGAGGTGGGCACAGGTCAGTCATTGACAAACATCAGTCGCCGGTGGCGCAATAGCCCATGTCCGAGCAGTGTTCTGCCCGGTCCCGCCGGTCTGCGGCGACAACTTTTGCCACGATCGACAAAAGTTGTGACTGAACCTCGGTTAGATCTGTACATCTAGAAAAAAGAATTCTAAGGTGTCTACACCAGGCATCGGCGTGCCAGGTCGCATCAGGACAGACAACACATCCGTCCCAGGTCGCGGCACGCCGCTGTGAGCGGTGCATGCCACGTCGACGGACGGTGCGCAGCAGTCCCGCTCACACTGGAGGAAAAGTGTTAGCTCCGTCCCGACGGGCGCGCCTGATTATGGCGGGCGCCCTCACCACAGCGGTAGTCGCCGCAGCCGGGTGGTTGCCCGCCACCGCGGCCGCCGCCGCCCCGCCCCCGCAGACCCCCGGCATCACGCTGCGGACCTTCGACATGCAGGTCGCGCTGAGCGCCCTCTGCAACCTCAAGCCCGCGCAGACCCCCAACGTCGACAAGCTCATGTCGACGATCGACTGGACCACGGCCGCGCAGTTCGGCTACGAGGACAACTTCTACACCCAGGCCCTCGGCTACGTGAACATCCCCACCGCCGGCAGCTACACCTTCCGGCTGATCAGCGACGACGGCTCGCGCCTGCTGATCGATGACAACGTGGTCATCAACCACGACGGGCTGCACGGCGCGACGGCCAAGGACGGCGCGGTCACCCTGACCACCGGCTACCACGCGCTGCGCGTCGACTTCTTCGAGGCCGGCGGCGGCCAGCAGCTCACGCTGCAGTGGCAGACGCCCGGCTCGTCGACGTTCGTGACCGTGCCGAACTCGGTGCTCAGCACCGACGCCGGCGTCGTGCGCGTCACCGCGCCGGGCCGCAAGGAGTGCGAGGGCACCGGCGACTCGCCGGGCGACGGCCTGCCGCTGACCTCCGTGCACCCGAACTTCAACCTCGCCAACCTGCGCCCGAGCGGCTTCGAGCCGCGCGTGACGGGCATGGACTGGCTCGCCGACGGCCGCCTGGTCATCTGCACCTGGGGCGGCACCAACGACTCCGGCACCTCGCAGGCCGGTGAAGTCTGGATCATGGGCAACACCGGCGGCAACGCCAACCCGAGCACCGTCACCACCAAGCGGGTCGGCAGCAACCTCAAGGAGCCGATGGGCCTCAAGGTCGTCGACGGGGTCATCTACGTCTCGGAGAAGATGCGGCTGACCAGGCTCGTCGACACCAACGGCGACGAGGTGGCCGACCAGTACCAGCAGGTCGCGACCTGGCCGTACGGCGGCACGTTCCACGAGTTCGCGTTCGGCCTGATGTACGAGGCCCCGTTCTTCTACCTCAACCTCTCGGTAGGCATCGACTACGGCGGCAACACCACCAACCCGCAGAAGGTCGGCAACCGCGGCACCACCATCAAAATCAACAAGGACACCGGCGCGTGGACGTACGTCGCCGGCGGCCTGCGGACCCCGCACGGCATCGGCTGGGGCCCGGAGAACGGCCTGTTCGTCACCGACAACCAGGGCGGCTGGCAGCCGGCCTCGAAGCTGGTGCACATCAAGCAGGGCCGCTTCTTCAACCACTACCTGACCCCGGCCGGCCCGTTCGACAGTGCCCCGGTCACCCCGCCGGTGATCTGGCTGCCGCAGAACGAGATCGGCAACTCGCCGAGCACCCCGAAGTACATGACCAGCGGCCTGTACTCCGGACAGTTCGTCATCGGTGACGTCACCTACGGCGGCCTGCAGCGCGCCGCGGTCGAAAAGATCAACGGCGAGTACCAGGGCGCCCTGTTCCGCATGACGCAGGGCCTGGAAGCCGGTATCTCCGAGGTCAACGTCGGCCCCGACGGCGCCATCTACGTCGGCGGCATCGGCGGCGGCGGCAACTGGGGCCAGTCCGGCAAGCTGAACTTCGGCCTGCAGAAGCTGATCCCCAACGGCAACAACGTCTTCGACATGCTCAACATGAAGGCGCTGTCCAACGGCTTCGAGATCGAGTACACCCAGCCGATCTCCGCGGCCACCGCCGCCAACCTGGCCACCAAGTACCGCGTGAAGCAGTGGCGCTACGTCCCGACGGCCGCCTACGGCGGCCCGAAGATCGACGAAGAGACGCTGACGGTGTCCTCGGCGACCCTGTCCGCCGACGGCAAGAAGGTCACCCTGGCCATCAACGGCCTCAAGGCCGGCCGGGTCGTGCACATCCGCTCGCCGCGGCCGTTCGGTTCCACCAACGGCCAGTCGCTGTGGAACACCGAGGTCTGGTACACCCTCAACAACATCCCCGGCCAGGCCCCGTCCAGCAACCTGGCCCTGAACAAGCCGGCCACCGCCGACAGCTCCTGCACCACCTCCGAGGGCCCGGCGCAGGCGTTCAACGGCACCGTCAACGGCGGCAACGCCGACAAGTGGTGCTCGCTGGGCACCAGCAAGTGGCTGCAGGTCGACCTCGGCTCCGCGCAGAGCGTCAACCGGTTCGTCGTCCAGCACGCGGGTGCCGGTGGCGAGGACACGGGCTGGAACACCCGTGACTTCAACATCCAGACGTCCACCAACGGCACGACCTGGACCACTGCGGCGACCGTCACCGCGAACACGGCCAACACCACCACCCACAACATCACGGCGACCTCGGCCCGATACGTCAGGCTGAACGTCACCACCGGCGGCACCACCGGCAACGGCGCGGCCCGCATCTACGAACTCGAGGTCTACGGCGGCACCCCGCCACCGACGGGCAACCTCGCGCTCAACAAGGCGGCGACCGCCGACAGCTCCTGCGGCACCACCGAAGGCCCCGACAAGGCGGTCAACGGCAGCGTCTCGGGCGGCAACACCGACAAGTGGTGCTCGCTCGGCGCGACCAAGTGGCTCCAGGTCGACCTCGGCTCCTCGCAGACGGTCGCCCAGCTCGTCGTCCGGCACGCCGGAGCGGGCGGGGAGAACACCGCCTGGAACACCCGCGACTTCAACCTGCAGGTGTCGACCAACGGCACCAGCTGGACCACGGTCGCGACCGTCACCGCCAACACGGCCAGCGTCACCACGCACAACTTCACCGCCACGTCGGCCCGCTACATCAGGCTGAACGTGACGACCCCGGCCAGCGACGGCAACGGCGCCGCCCGGATCTACGAGTTCGAGGCGTACGCCAACACGACCCAGCCCACCCGGATCGTGCTGTTCGACGGTGCCAACATGAACAACTTCCAGCACTCCAACGGCACCCCGGTCACCTGGCCGCTGGGCAACGGCGGCGTCGAGGTCCTCGGCGGCGACATCAAGTCCAAGCAGGCGTTCGGTGACTTCAAGCTGCACGCCGAGTTCTGGCTGCCGCTGCTGCCGGGCGACGTCACCGGCCAGCAACGGGCCAACAGTGGCATCTACCTGCAGGACCGCTACGAGCTGCAGGTGCTGGACTCGTTCGGGGACACCACCCCGGCCAACAACGAGTGCGGCGCGATCTACGAGAAGATCGCCCCGTCGGTCAACGCGGCCACCGCGCCGCAGACCTGGCAGACCTACGACGTGACGTTCCGGGCGGCCCGCTTCAACGGGACCACCAAGACCGAGAACGCCCGCGTCACGGTCGTCTGGAACGGCGTCACCGTCATCAACAACGCCGAGATCAACGGCTCCACCGGCAACGGTGCGGCCGAGACCTCGGCCCCCGGCCCGCTGCGGTTCCAGGACCACGGCGACCCGGGCGCCAACCTGTTCTACCGCAACATCTGGGTAGAGCCTGTGGCCTGATCCCCCACAGAAAGGAGCCGGTCCGGACACTGCGTCCGGGCCGGCTTCCCCCGTTCGAAGCAGAATCAGCCCAGGGACACCGCGAGACGCTGCATGGCCTTCTCCGCGTCGGCGAGATTCAGCTCCTCGAAGATCGCCAGCGCGGCCCGCCAGGCCGCCACGGCGTCGGTGTCCGCGCCCGCCGCGCGGTGCGCGTCGCCGAGGTGCAGCAGGACGTCGCCGCAGCCCGGCCGGTCCCCGACCTCCTCGAACAGCCGGTACGCCTGGGCGAAGTCCGCCAGCGCGCGGCTGTGGTCACCGAGGTGCAGGTACGCGACGCCGAGGCTGTCGTGGGTCGCCGCCTCACCCCGCCGGTCGCCCAGCTCGCGCAGCAGCGCCAGGGCCCGTTGCCCGTAGCGGACGCTGTCCTCGTGCCTGCCCAGCTCGGCGAGCTGGACGCAGATGTTGTTGAGCGCGTTGGCCGTCCCGGCCTGGTGCCCGGCGCGCTCGAACAGCGCCACCCCGCGTTCGGCGTGCCGAAGTGCCAGGTCGGCGCGGCCCTGTAGTTCCTCGACGACGGACAGGTCCAGTTCCACGTGGCCCAGCGAGGCGATGTCGCCCAGTGCGGCGAACAGTTCCATCGCGCGGTGCAGGGGCGTACGCGCGTCCGGGTGTCCGAGCCAGGCCAGCGCCCGCCCGCGGCCGCGCTGGCTGTGCGCGGCACCGAGCCGGTCGCCGCTCCGCTCGGCGGCGCGCAGGGCCTTGTCCTGCAGCTCGGCCCAGTCCTGCCAGTATCCGGCCCGGTCCTGGTAGGTGAGCATCGCCCAGGCGAGCTGCCACAGGTACGGCCCGTCGGCGACGTCGGCGACCGCCAGCAGCACCGGGTACTCGGTCCGGAACCAGTCCATCGCTTCCCGGTGATCGGCCAGCGGCTGCCCGGACGAGCCCTCCGCCAGCCCGATGGGGTCCCGGCGCGGCGCGAGCAGCAGCGTGCCCGCGGCCGCGGTGTGCAGGTAGTGGCCGACCATCCGCCGAATGGCAGCGGCGCGGTCGGCGACGCTGTCCTCGGCCAGGACGAGCTCTCGTGCGAAGGCCCGCAGCAGATCGTGGAACCGGAATCGGCCGGGGGAGGGCTCCTCGATCAGATGCGCGGCCGCCAACTCGCGCAGGGTCCGGCGCGCCCCGGTGCCGGCGACGTCGGCCAGCCGGGCTGCGGCCGCCACCGACACCTCCGGGCCGGGATGCAGCGCGAGCAGCCGGAACATCGCCGCTTCGGCGGGCCTGAGGTCCCGGTAGGAGTGCATGAACACGGTGCGCACGTCGGCTGCCCGGTCGCTGATCTCCAGCGCTGAGAGCGTGCCGTGTCCGCCGCGCAGCTCGGCGGCGAGCGCGGCGAGCGTGAAGTGCGGGTGGGTCGCTGCCCGCGCGGCGACCACGGCCAGGGCGAGCGGGAGCCTGCCGCACGCTTCGACGATGTCGGCGACGGCCCCCGGTTCCGCGGCGATCCGCTGCTCGCCGAGCCGGTACGCCAGGAACGAGCGGGCCTCGGCGGCGGTGAAGACGCCGAGCCGCACCGGCTGCGCGTGCTGGGCCGCCGCGAGCCCGGTGAGCTGGTCACGGCTGGTGACCAGGACCATGGCGCCGGGGGCTCCGGGCAGGGCCGGGCGCACCTGCTCGGCGTCGCGGGCGTTGTCCAGCAGGATCAGTACGCGCTTTCCGGCGACCAGGCTGCGGTAGTGCGCTGCCAGCGCGTGCGGGGCATGCGGCAGCCGCGCGCCCGGCTGCAGCGCTTCCAGTAGCGCCCGGATCACCTCGCCGGAACTCATCGCTGCCCGGCCGGGGTCGTAGCCGCGCAGGTCGAGGTACAGCCGCCCGTCGGGGAACGCGTCGCGTACCGCGTGTGCCCAGTGCACGGCCAGGGTGGACTTGCCGACTCCCGCCATGCCGGAGATCGTGCAGACCAGGGGGGCGCGTCCGGGCCAGCCTGCCAGCAGGCCGTCCAGGCGGGCGAGGTCGCTCTGCCGTCCGGAGAACCGGTGCGGCGCGGCGGGGAGCTGTTCGGGCACATGCCCGGCCGGGCCGCCGAGTAGGGTGCGGTGGGCCTGCTCCAGCTCGGGGCCGGGATCGACGCCGAGTTCGTCGCGCAGCCCGCGGCGCAGCGCCTCGTACGCGGCCAGGGCGGCGGCTCGCTGCCCGGTGGCGGCCAGCGCCGTCATCAGGCGCAGGCACACCGGCTCGTCGAGCGGGTCGGCTTCGGCCAGCGGGAGCAGGGCGGCCAGGGCTTGCTGTGGTGGGGCGCCCGCGTCGGCGTACTCGATGGCGCAGGCCCGGCGCTGCCGCCCGAGGTCCACCAGCGCCGGGTGGGTCTGCAGTCCGGGCAGGTCGGCCAGTGGTGCGCCGCGCCACATCGCGACGGCCCGCTGGAAGCAACGCAGGGCGTCCTCCTGCCGCCCGTGCGCCGACAGCGACCTGGCCTGCGCCGCGACGTCCTGAAACGCCAGCAGGTCGAGCTGGTCGGCCGTCACGTCCAGGCGGTATCCGTCGCCGACCGCGGCGATGCCGATCGGCTGCCCCGACAGGCGTGCCCGCAGCCGGGAGATGTGCGTCTGCAGCAGGGGTGTCGCCTGCGGGGTGGCCCACAGCTGCTCTGTCAGCTCGTCGCGGGGCACTACGGCGTTCGGTGACAGGGCGAGCAGGGCCAGCAGCGTGCGCCGGGTGGGCGAACCGAGGTCGATGGAGTGCCCGCCGATGGTGACCCGCAGCGGGCCCAGCACCTCGATCCGCACGCCGCCCGGATCGCCGTCGGGATCGTGGCCCAGCTCGATCAGGGCGTCCGTTTCGGCCGTCGTCAGGCTGAGCGCCGCGGCCAGGCGGCGCAGCGTGTCCGGCCGGGGCCGTAGCACCCGGCCCTGTTCCAGGTCGCGCAGCCCGGCGGCGCTGATCGCGGCCAGGGCGGCGAGCTCTGCCTGGCTGAGCCCGGCCCGGTTGCGGCGCTCGCGGATGTGACGGCCCACAGGTGACGGTCCGCCTGGCACATGCTTCTCCATCGTCGGGGGTCCCGTACCGGGACCGTAGCGGTTCGGCGTCGCCGACCTGTCCATGCGGGTCAACTGCCTCGGCCGTCCGTCGCCGAAGTGTCGGCCGGCTGACAGCGCCGCCGAGCAGTCTTACGCGGTAGATCGTTCTCGGCAATGAGGGAGACCACATGAGACAGACGGATCGGCGGCGGACCCGCCTGGCAGGCCTCGGCCTGGCTGCCGCCGCCGTGCTGGCGCTGACCGCCGGCTTCGGCGGCGGCGACGAGGTGCGCTACGACGCGCAGCCCGAGTCCAGCGCGCACAGCAAGGAGATGTACCTGTTCAGCAGCGTCGACAGCATGGTGGCGACGTCGCACCTGGTCGTGTCCGGCACCGTGACCGCGGTCGGCGAGGGCCGGTTCACCGGCGTCGACGAGGACGGCTCGACGGCCAGCCAGGTCAGGCTGCGCAGCGTGACCATCGCGGTCGACAGCGTGCTGCACAACCCGAAGCTGGCGCTGGTCCCGCCGCTGATCACGCTGGAGGAGGAGGGCTGGGACGCGCTGGGGCGCGGGTACACCGTCAACGGGGTCGCGTGGAGCAACGTCGGCGACACCGGCTACTTCTTCCTGCGCCGCTCGGCCGGTGGTGACGCGAACACCTACGTGCTGACCAGCTCCGACGGCCGGGTGCTCAACCGGGGCGGGGTGCTGTCGCCGAGCAACAGCGAACGCGAACTCGCCGGTCAGATCACCGCGATCGGGTCGGGCATGTTCGGCATCACCGTCTACAACGCCAGCCAGGCGTACGCGGCAGGCACGCTGCCCGCTGCCGCCAGCGTCGGCGACCAGCCCGAATCCCCGGAAGGACCAGGCGAATGAGGCGTACGATCATCGCGGCGGCGACCGTGATCCTGGCGATCGCGGTCACGGCGACCCCGGCCGCGGCCGGGCACGGCAACAAGGCCAACGCGGGCCCGCCGGACAACGCCCAGCAGGACGTCCAGGTGAACTCGCTGACCTCGGCCGGTTCGGCGGCGGCGTCGTTCGGCCGGGCGCAGCTCGACCGCACCGACATCACCATGAGCACCGGCGGCTCGGACCTGCACGTCTACGACGCCTCGTACAGCGGCTCGTGGTACGGGCAGACGTCGTGCACGGACCGCAACTGGCTCAACGGCAAGTGCGACCACATGGACATCAAGTTCAACACCCGCCTGATGAACGGCAAGTCCACGTCGTACTGGCAGAGCCTGGGCTGCCACGAGTTCGGGCACTCCGGCGGCCTCGGCCACCGGTACAAGAGCACCGACAGCAACAACAACTCGTGCATGCGCGACGAGATCTGGCCTCGCTACCTCGACACCCATGACATCGATGCTGTCAACGCCGTCGTCTAGGCGCTGGGTGGCCGGCGCGGTGGCGCTGGTGCTCGCCGGGGCCGGGGCCTGGCTGCTCTGGCCGGAGAACCTGCCGACGCAGTGGCCGGACAAGGCGGCGTTCTGCGCGAACGCGGCCACGTTCGAGGTCTCCGAGCAGGATCACATCACCGGCGAGGAGCGGCTGGCGGCGGTGCGGGCGATGGCGGTGTCCTCACCGGAGGCGTTGCGTGACGAGATGCGGGTGCTGGTCGACGACCTGGTGCCGGAGTCCGAGCCGCACTCGCACGTGTCGGCGGACGAGTTCCAGGAGGTGACCGTCAAGGTCGGCGAGTTCGTCGAGCGGGCGTGTGGGCTGAACCTGCCCAGCATCCGCACCTGAGCACTGCGGGTGGCCCGTGTCCACGGGCCACCCGCGCGTGCGCGTCGCACGCCTCAGCCCGGTGGGGTGGTCGACTCAGCGGGATCTGAGTACGGGTGCTCATGTGCGGGCGGGCCGCCGCGACCAGCATGGGTTCATGGACGGGCTCTATATCGGATCCTTCGCCCACGCGCTGGGCGCGCGGAGGCGACATCTACGCGAGTCGGCTGCGGCGGGACTCCTCCAGTCGGCTCCCGAGGACCTGGAGGCGGCAGGTTTCCGCTGGCACCACGTCTGCGAACCCGGCGGCACCGCCTACGAACTCGCTCATGCGGCGGTCGCGGAGATCGCGGCCGGTGGCGGGCTCACCGACATCGACGCCATCGTGTACGCCACGTGCCTGCCTGGTGAGACAGGGGCCGGTCCGGTCCGTGACGTCAAGGACCTGATGGATTTCCCGGCCGGGCGGTTGCAGGCCGAGTTCGGCCTGTCGCGGGCGATCGTGGTCGGGCTGCACCAGCAGGCCTGTACCGGCGCCATCGGAGCGCTGCGGCTCGCGGGCGCGCTGCTGACGACCGAACCGGCGTGGCGGCGGGTGCTGTGCGTGACCGCCGACCGGTTTCCCGAGGGCGCCTGGTACGAGCAGGCGTACAACCTGATCTCGGATGGGGCCGCGGCCTGCGTGGTCGGGCGGGACCCGGACGTGTGCCGGCTGCTGACCGTGCACCAGATCACCAACGGCGGTCTGGGCCGGGCCGGTGACGACGAGACCGTCGGGACCTATTTCGCGTACACCCACCGGCTGGTCCGGGAGGCCGCGGCGCGCGCCGGGCTGACCCCTGCCGACCTGGACTGGGTCGTCACCCAGAACACGCACGAGAAGGCCTGGCAGATCCTCGCCCGGCTGCTCGACGTCGACCATGCGCGGATCTGGGCGCCGACGCTGGCCGACGTCGGCCACGTCATCTCCGCCGACGCCTTCGTCAACCTGTCGGCGCTGCTCGGCTCGGGGCAGGCCCGGCCGGGGCAGCGGATCGCGCTGCCGATGGCCGGGTTCGGGCTCAACTGGCAGTGCGCGGTGCTGGAGGTGGCCCGATGAGCGCGCTGGCCACCGCGCTGGCCGAGGTGTCGGAGACCGCCGACCGGCTCAGCCGACTGTCGGTCCGGGCGCACGAGAACCCGTACACCCTGGTCGACTGGCCTTCTTCGGTGGATCCGGAGCGGGACTGGTTCGGCACCCCCGAGTACGTGAGCCTGCACGGCACCCCGGTGTGGGAGGGCCTGGACGACACCGCCCGCCGCCGGGTCGCCTTCCATGAGGCTGCCGGGTTCTACAGCCTCAACATCCACGGCGAGAAGGCGCTGATCCAGGGGCTGGCCGCGCGGCTCTACCGCAGTGACCTGGCCGGGGCGGCCGGATACCTGCACCACTTCCTGGACGAGGAGAACAAGCACAGCGTCTACTTCGGCGGGTTCTGCACCCGGTACGCGCGGGTCTACCGCAGCCGCCAGGTGTCGTTCGGGACCGACCAGGCGCGGGACGTCGACGACCTGCTGTTCTTCGCCAAGACGCTGATCTTCGAGGAGATCGTGGACCACTACAACCGGGTCCAGGGGCGCGACGGGCGGCTGCATCCGCTGGCCAGGTTCATCAACGACAGCCACCACCGCGAGGAGGCCCGGCACCTGGTGTTCGGCCGCCGCCTCGTGACGGCGCTGTGGCAGGCGGCGGGCTTCGATCCGGCGACCGCCGCCGGGATACGCGCCGACCTGGGCCGGTTCCTGACCGCGACCTGGCGCGAGTACTACCACCCCGACGTGTACGCCGACGCCGGGCTCGCCGACCCGTGGGACCTGGCGGAGGCGGCCTGGCACGCCCCTGCCCAGCGCACCCACCGCCGTCACGTGTCCGCGGACTGCCTGCGGTTCCTGGCGGCGGCCGACGTACTCACCGAGGAGCCCGCCGATGCGTTCTGACACCGAGATCCGTGCGCAGCTGCGCACCTTCGTACGCCGCCACGCTGGTGACGTCACCGATGACACGCCGCTGTTCACGCTGCGCCTGCTGCGGTCGGTGCACCTGCCTGAGCTGATCATCCTGCTGGAGCGCCTGCGGGGCGCGCCGATCGACGTCGAGCAGCTGCGGATGGGCGACTTCGACGGCATCGACGCCATGATGGCGCGTTTCGGGAGCCTGCCGTGACGGGGCTGGCGGAGCTGACCGGGCTCGGGCTGCGCTGGGAGACCAGCGGACAGGCCGGGTTGACCGGGCCGCTGCTGGCGCTCGCCGACGGCTGCGACCGCGCCTTCCGGACCATCGCGAGCCGGTGGCACGCGCAGGAGGAGGCGTATCCGATGACGCTGCCCGCCGCGTCCCTCGGCGGCCATCTGCGGTCCTTCCCGCACCAGGTCACCTTCGCGGCGGCGCTCGACCCGGCCGATGCCAACCTCGCCGGGTTCGCCGACGGGCCGGTCGTCGACGCGTCCGGCACGGTCGCGCTGACCGGTACGGCACCGGTGACCGAGGTCCTCACCCCGGCGGCCTGCCATCACGTCTACCGCGCGCACCGGGGGGAGCGGTTGGCGCAGGCGACGTACGTGACCACCCGCAGCACCTGTTTCCGGCGGGAACGCCAGTATGAGCCGCTGCGCCGCCAGTGGACGTTCGCCATGCGGGAGATCGTGTGTCTCGGCACGGCGGAGGAGACGGCGTCGTTCCTGGACGAGGCCTGCACGATGACGGACCGCTTCGCCGGGCTGGTCGACGTGCCGGTCGACTGGGTGGCGGCGACGGACACGTTCTTCCGGCCCGACCGGCATCCGGGCCACCTGCTGCAGCGCATCCAGGCGGTCAAGCATGAGGCGGTGTACGGCGGCTCGCTGGCCCTCGGCTCGGCCAACCTGCACCACGACCACTTCGGGTCCGCGTACGACATCACCCGTGGTGGCGGCCGGGCCAGCACCGCCTGCCTCGCGTTCGGCCTCGAACGATGGCTGTACGCGCTGGTCGACCGGCACGGCCTGGACCCGGCGGGCTGGCCGGACCTGGACGCGGCGGCCATGCGGGCGGTGGCCCGATGACCACGCTGATCACCGGCGCGGACGGCTACCTCGGGCGGCGGATCGCGGCCGCGCTGCGCGGCGAGGACCTGGTCCTCGCGGTGCGCTGTGCCGACCAGGCCGAACTCGACCGCAAACGGGCCCGGCTCGCCGATGTCGCCGACGCACCCGTCGTGCCGGTCGACCTGCGCGACGCCGACCCGTTCGCCCAGGTGGACCCACGACGGATCACCCGGATCGTGCACGCTGCCGCCGTCATCCGCTTCGATGTCAGCCGGGACACCGCCGAGCGGGTGAACGTGGCCGGGACGGCGCGCGTACGCGAGTTCGCGCACCGCTGCGACCGGCTCGACCGGCTGATGCTGCTGTCCACCCTGTACAGCGCCGGGCGGCGGCGCGGGCAGGTCGGCGAGACCCGCCACGACGACATTGGCTTCGTCAACCACTACGAGTGGTCGAAGTGGGCGGCCGAGGAGTGCCTGCTCGACCGGCCGGAACTGCCGGTGAGCGTGGTACGCCTGCCGACGCTGATCGCCGAGGACGCGGCCGGGGACGTCGCCCAGTACAACGCGTTCCACCACACCATGCGGCTGTATTACTCGGGGCTGCTGACCCTGCTGCCCGGCGATCCGGCGACGCCGCTGAGCCTGGCCTCGGCCGCGTTCACCGTCGACGCCGTGACGGCGCTGCTCGCCGCGCCTACCGGGATCTACCAGGTATGCCCTGGCCCGGTGACGCTCGGCGCGGCGATCGACACCGCATTCGCCGTCTTCGAGCAGGACCCGGGCTTCCGCCGCCGGATGCTGCCTCGTCCGGTCCCGTGCGACCCGGCAAGCTTCCGGGACCTGGCGCAGGCCGCCCAGCGGCTGCGCGGCGGTCCGCTACAGCCCGCGCTCGCCTCGGTCACGCCGTTCGCCGAACAGCTCTACCTGCCCAAACACTTCACGACCGACCGGCTGCGCGCGGCGTGGCCCGGTTACCGGACGCAGGACGCCGCGGCGCTGGTCGCGGCGGCGTGCACCGACCTGATCGAGAGGAGCTTCCGTGTCCCGACAGCCTGAAGCGCCACCGCACACCGTACGGCGCACCGAGCTGCCCGGCGCCGTCGACGACCGGCTGTACTTCGCCCAGGTCCGGGAGGACCCGGAACTGGAGATCGCCGCGTTCGCGGGGCACGGGGACGGCCCGATCGCCGTGGTCGGCTCGGCCGGCTGCACCGCACTGTCGCTGCTGGCGGCGGGTGCCACCGAGGTCGTCGCCGTGGACGTCAACCGGACCCAGAACCACCTCGTGGAATTCAAAGCCGCGGCGATCTCGCAGCTGGAACCCGCGACGGCGCTGGGGCTGCTCGGCGGCTCGGCCATGGTGGCGGCGGCGCGGCGGTCGGCATACGCGCAGGTCCGTGGCGTGCTCACCCCTGGGGCACGCGCCTACTGGGACGCGCACCCGCAGGCGATCGCGTCCGGTGTGCTCCAGGCAGGGGTCACCGAGCGGCTGATGCGCCTGATCGCCCGGACGCTGCGCCTGGTCCACCCCCGGCGGACCGGGCGGCTGCTGGCCCTGCGGACCCTCGACGAGCAGCGTGAGTTCTACCGCCGGGAGTGGGACACGGTCGGCTGGCGGCTGCTGTTCGGGGTGCTGTGCAACCGGCTCGTGCTGCGGCGCACCTACGACGAGCGGTTCTTCGCACACGTGGAGAACCCCAGCTATGCCCGGCACTTCCGGCAGGTCGCCGAGCACACGCTGACCGGCCTGGACATCGACGGCAACTACTTCCTGCAACTGCTGCTGACCGGCGGCTACCAGCAGGCCCGCCCGCCCTACCTGGCCGGTCCCGTGCCGGTGGACCGGCTGCACCTGGTCGACGGCACGTTCACCGGCTACCTGCGTACGCGGCCAGACGCCAGCATGGCCGGGTTCGCGCTGTCGAACATCTGCGAGTGGCTGAGCCCAGCCGAGGTCGACGAGCTGTTCGCCGAGATCGTCCGTACGGCCCGGCCCGGTGCCCGGCTGGTGTTCCGCAACTTCGTCGGCTGGACCGAGGTGCCGCCGCGCTGGCGTGACGCCGTACGCGAGGACCGGGCCCGCGGCGAGGAGCTGATGCGCACCGACCGCAGCCTCTGCCAGCGCCGGTTCGCGATCTGCGAGGTGACGCCGTGACGGTCCGCGACGCCCGGCCGGAGGACAACGCGGCGCTGGTCGCCCTGGCGGCCCGCTGCGCCATGGAGGGTGACCTGTCGCTGTGCATCGACCGGCGGCCCGACTTCTTCGCACTCCACCGGGTCGGCGGCGACGCCTGGCGGGTCGGGGTCGTCGACGGCGACGACGGCCCGGTCGCCTGCGTCGCCGTCGCCCGCCGAGCGTCCTACCTCGACGGACGCCAAGCCGTGCTCGGCTACGTCGGCGACCTCAAGGTGCATCCGGCGTACCGGCGGCGCGGGACCGCCCGCGCGCTGGCGCAGTGGGCGCAGGCGGCCGCCCGGGAGCTGGCCGGACCGGACGCGCCGCTGATCAGCACGGTCCTGGGCGGCAACAACGCCGTCGAGATGCTGCGCCGCCAGGTCGAACCGGGCGTACGCAGGCGGGCCACCATCAGGTCGCACAGCATCGACCTGCTGACCCGCCGACGTATCCCGCCCGGCGACCTCACCGTGTCCGTGGCCGGTCCCGCCGACGGGCGCGACATGGTCGAGCTGTGGCGGGCCGTAGCCGCGTCCCGCCAGTTCGCCCCGGTCTGCGAGTCGTTCCCGCTTGCCCGACCGAACCTGGAGTATTTGCTGGCACGGCGTCCGGGCGGGGAACTCGCCGGGTTCGTCGGGCTGTGGGACCAGCACGACATCAAGCAGATGCGCATCACCGGCTACTCGCCCCGGCTGGCGGCGGCCCGGGTCGGCTTCAACCTCGCCGCACCGCTGCTGCGGGTGCCGCGCCTGCCGCGTACCGGCGGGGAACTGAGCTACCGCACCGCCGTCCACCCGTGCGCGGCCGACCCGGAGACGCTGCGCGTCCTGCTCAGGCATGCCTGCAACCGGCTGCACGGGCGGCACTCGTTCCTCACCATCGGCCTGGACGTGCTCGATCCGCTGTCGCGGGCGCTGTCCGGCCTGCGGGCGCAGCCCACCGACGTCGACCTGCTCGTGCTCGGGGAGCCGGCCGACCGGGCCACGCCGGTCCATTTCGAGATCGCCACGGTGTAGTCCTGTCCTCGACCGGCCGCCGAACCCGTGATCCTCGCCGGTCAGCACCGGCGGCGCACCGTAACGGCCAGCGCATAGACTTGGCCGGTGCCGATCATCCTGTCGCTGCTGGACACGGTGCGCTGGGACGGCGAGCCGGTGGTGGGCGAGCGGCCGCAGGCGCTCCTGGCCGCGCTGGCCGCCGCCGGCAGGACGGTCGGTTCGGCGCGGCTGATCGACCTCATCTGGGACGACGACACCCCCGCCAACCCGCTCAAGGCGCTGCAGGTGGTGGTCTCCCGGACCCGAACGGCGCACGGGCCGGACGCGGTGGTCCGCGACGGCGACGGCTACCGGCTGGGCGTCGACCGGACGCAGGTCGACACGCAGGTGCTGGCGGATCGGCTGGCTGCGGCCCGGTCGGCGGTCGAGTCCGAGCCGGGGCGGGCGGCCGGGCTGGCCGCTGAGGCGCTCGCGCTCGGCGCGGTCCCCGCCGACGTCGGCCACGGGCCACTCGGGTCGCTGCGGCGCGAGGCCGGACGCGATCTGGCGCAGGCGCGGCTGGTGCTGGCCAGGGCACAGGTCAGGCTCGGCGAGCACGCCGATGCGCTGCCCGTGCTGGCCGCGGCGTGGGAGGACAGCCCCGGCGACGAGAGCCTGCTGGCGGATCTGCTGCGCAGCGAGGCGGCGGCCCGTGGCGTCGGCGCGGCGCTGAGCCGGTATGAGGCGTACCGGGCGGACCTGCGCGAGCGGATCGGCGCCGATCCCGGTGCGGAGCTGCGCCGGGTGTACAGCGAGCTGCTCGTGCAGGACAGCCCGGTCCGGGCGGGTGTGCGCTACGAGGCGACGACCCTGCTCGGCCGGGCGGCCGACATCCGGCGGTTGCAGGCGTCACTGGCCGCCCACCGGGTGGTGTCCATCGTCGGGCCGGGTGGGCTGGGCAAGACCCGGCTGGCCCACGTGCTCGGCCGGGAGTACGCCGCGCCGGTGGTGCATTTCGTCGAGCTCGTCGGTGTCACCGCACCCGACGACCTCGTCGGGGAGGTCGGGTCGGCGCTGGGGGTGCGGGACTCGGTCAGCGGCCGCCGCACCCTGACGCCGCAGCAGTGGGCCGACGTACGCGCCCGGATCGCCCGCTATCTCGACCAGGCGCCGAGCCTGCTGATCCTGGACAACTGCGAGCACATCGTCGCCGCGGTCGCCGACCTCGTCGCCTACCTCACCGCCGCGACCCGTGAGCTGCGGGTGCTCACCACCACCCGGGCTCCGCTGGCCATCGCGGCCGAGCACGTCTACCCGCTGGCCGAGCTGGACGCCGCCGACGCCGCCGAGCTGTTCCGGCAGCGGGCCGTGGCGGCCCGGCCGGACGTGCACCTGGCGGGGGCGGACGAGGTGGTGGCCGAGATCGTCGAGCGGCTCGACGGGCTCCCGCTGGCGATCGAGCTGGCGGCGGCGAAGGTGCGGGTGATGGCGGTCGCCGACATCGCCCGCCGCCTGGAGAACCGGTTCGCGCTGCTGCGCGGCGGGGACCGCAGCGCACCGGACCGGCATCAGACGCTGCTGGCGGTCATCGACTGGTCGTGGAACCTGCTCGGCGAACGCGAGCGCCGGGCGCTGCGCTGGCTGTCGGTGTTCCACGACGGGTTCACCCTGGCCGCCGCGGAGGCGATGCTCGGCGACGACGCGCTCGCGGCGGTGCAGGACCTGGCCGACCAGTCGCTGCTGACCGTCGTGGAGACCGGCCCGGGCGGGGTGCGCTACCGGATGCTGGAGACCGTACGCGAGTTCGGCCGGATGCAGCTGGTCGACGCCGGGGAGGATGTCGCGGCCGAGCAGGCCCAGCGCGCCTGGGCGGTCGCCTTCTGCGCGCAGCGCGCCCGCGCCCTGTTCAGCCCGCGGCAGTTCGAGGTCGTCGACGCCATCCGCCCCGAGGAGGGCAACCTGGCCGACGTGCTGCGCCGGACCTTCGCCGCCCCGGACCCGGCCGCGACGGTGCAGATCCTCGCCGCCCTGGCCGGATACTGGATCATCCTGGGCGAGCATCCCCGGATGCTGGTCCTCATCGAGGCCGCCGCGAACGCCGTGGACGGTTGGACCCCGCCGCCGGACCTCGCCGACGCCACCCGGATGGCGATCGCCATGACCCTCAACGGCTCGCTGGTCGCCAACACCCCGCACTCCGACGCGCTGCGGGACACGCTGCGGCGGATCGGGCCGGGCGAGCACGATCCGTGGCAGTCCGCGATGGTCACCATGCTGACCGACATCGACCCGCGCTCGGCCGACGGCTTCCTGCAGCAGTTGCGTGATCACGCGGCCTCCGCTGACCGTGAGATCGCCGCGCTGGCGCTGCCGTGGCTGAGCCAGGCCCTGGAGAACATGGGCGACCCGGACGCGGCCATGGACGCCGCCGAGCGCGGCCTGCTGCTCGCCGACGACAGCGTGGGCCCCTGGTCGCAGGCGATCATGCACACCATGGCGGCGCAGCTGGCGATGCAGCTCGGCCGCAGCGAGGACGCGGCGGTCCACGCGCAGGCCGCGCTGCCGGTGCTGGACCGGCTCGGTGCCCGTGACGACTCCATCCAGCTGCGCTCGCTGCTGGCCCTGGTGATGGTCGCCGCCGGTGACCTCGACGCCGCGGCCGTCCAGCTCGCCGTGTTCGGCGACCCGGCGGAGTCCGACGGCACGCTGGCCGGGTGGCTGTCGTTCGACATGGGCAACGCCGAGCTGGACCTGGCCCGTGGCGACGTCGCGGCGGGACTGGCCGGTTACGGCGCGGCGTGCCGGCGGGTGCGCGCGCTGCGGATGCCGGGGATCGCGCCGACCGGGGTCGAGCCGTGGGTGCTGGTGGCGGAGGCGGCGACCCTGGCCGCGTACGCCTACTACGCCCCGGACGGGGACCCGGACGGGGCGGCGCTGTTCGCGTACGCCCGCGATCGGGCGTCGCAGGTGCTCGACCCCGACCACCCGTATCTGGACTATCCGGTGTGCGGGCTGGTGCTGTTCGCGCTCGGTACGTGGGGGCTGCTGCGCGAGGCGCTGCCGGTCGCGGACGCGGTGCGGCTGATCGCGCTGGCGGACCGGTTCGCGTACAACCGGACCATGCCCACGCTGGCCTGGGAGCGGATCGCCGGGCGGGCCGAGGACCGGGCACCGGGGATGCTGGCCGCGATGGCCGCCGAGTACGGCGACCGGCGCGGCCCCGACCTGCTCGACGAGGCACGGAGCCTGGTCGGGCGGATCGGGGCCCGCTGACCGCCTACAGGTGGCGCTTGTAGCTGTTCACCGACAGCGGCGCGAAGATCGCGATCACGGCCGCGCAGGCCACCAGGGCCCAGCCGACGTGCCCGGTGATCTGGCCGTCGTTGGCCAGGTCACGGGTCGCGGTGACGATGTACGACACCGGGTTGACCTTCACGAACGCGGCGAGCCAGCCCGGCAGGGTCTCGACCGGGACCAGCGCGTTGGACATGAACGTCAGCGGGAACATGATCATCATGGAGATGCCCTGGACGCTCTGCGCGCTGCGGGCCAGGGTGCCGACCCAGGTGAACACCCAGGCCAGCGACCAGCCGGCGATCATGGTGAGCACGATCGCCATCACGACTCCGGCCGCGCCGCCGCCGGGGCGGTAGCCCATCATGATGCCGGTGAAGAACGTCAGCGTCGAGGCGATGGCGTACCGCAGCAGGTCGGCGATCATGGGACCGGCCAGCGGCGCGATCCGGGCCATCGGCAGCGACTTGAACCGGTCGAAGACCCCCTTCTCCATGTCCTCGCGCAGCTGCACGCCGGTGGCCATGCACGCCGTCAGCGCGGTCTGGGCCAGGATGCCGGGGATCACCAGCGGCAGGTAGGCCTCCACGCTGCCGGACAGGCCGCCGCCGAGCAGGTACGCGAACATCGCCGTGAACAGCAGCGGCTGGATGGTGACGTCGAAGAACTGCTCCGGGTTGCGGCGCATCTTCTTCGTCGCCCGCCACGCCATCGACATCGTCTGGCTGATCGTCTGGCGCAGGCTGTTGTGCGACGTCGTACGCCCGGCGATGTCATCGGCCGTCAGCCGCCGCGGCGGCGCGGCCACCGGGGCGGGCTGGGTCAACTGCATGGTCATCGGGCCACCTCTAGCTGCTTGTCCGCGGACTGGTCGGCGCCGTCACCGGTGTCGTGGCCGGTGAGGGCGAGGAACACCTCGTCGAGGGTCGGCGCGTCGACGCTCACCGAGGTGATGCCGATGCCCGCCTGACGCAGGCTGATGAGCACGTCGGCGGCCCGGTCCGCGGCGTCCAGCGCCACGTTCATCCGCCCCGACTCGGGGCTGAGCACCGGATCCTCACCCAGCAGGCGGCGGACGACCTCGGCCGCGACCTGCTGGTCGGCGGCGTCGGTCAGCCGCAGCCGCAGGGTCGAGTTGCCCACCGACGCCTTCAGCTCGTCGGGAGTGCCCTCGGCGACCTTGCGGCCCCGGTCGATGACCGCGATCCGGTCGGCGAGCTGGTCGGCCTCGTCCAGGTACTGCGTGGTCAGCAGGACCGTGCAGCCGCCCGCGACCAGGTCGCGGATGGTGTCCCACATCTGCCCGCGGGTACGCGGGTCCAGGCCGGTGGTCGGCTCGTCCAGGAAGATCAGCGGCGGCCGGGTGATCAGGCTCGCGGCCAGGTCCAGCCGCCGCCGCATGCCGCCGCTGAACTGCGAGATCGGCTTGTTCGCCGCCTCCTGCAGGCCGAACTGCTCCAGCAGCTGCGCCGCCGTGGCCCGTGACGTGCGGCTGGACACCCCCTGCAGGCGGCCGAACAGCCACAGGTTCTCGTTCGCGGTCAGGTTCTCGTCGACGGAGGCGTACTGGCCGGTGACACCGAGCAGCTGCCGGGTGCGGTGCGGGTCTCGGCGTACGTCCACGCCGAAGATCTCGCCCCGGCCCCCGTCGATGGGCAGCAGCGTGGCCAGCATCTTGAGCATGGTGGTCTTGCCCGCCCCGTTGGGCCCGAGCACGCCGAAGATCTCGCCCTGGTCGACGTGCAGGTCGACCCCGTCGACCGCGCGGAAGTCACCGAACGACTTCACCAGTCCCTCCGCGTGTACCGCGGGAATGTGCTTCATGATCGCTCCCTCGTGACCGGCGTCAACCGGTCGGCGACCAGCATCCGACGGGCCGGTTCCACCGCGCCTACACCGCGGTTTCACCGCCGTCCCGGACGGCTTCACCGCGGCATTCGCCGCAGCTCAAGCTCGATCCGGTGCCGGTCGTGCCCTACCGAGAGCGCTCAGAGCACGGGGCGCAGCGGGGGTGTCGCGCGCCGGGCGAGCCTGGCCCACGGCTGCCGCCGGCCGACCCCATGCCGCCGGGGCAGGCTCGACGCCAGGCGGCGGCCCGCCCGCTCGGTGCGCTCACCCGAGGGCCGGAAGGTCCGCAGGCGCGAGGACGGGTCCGCGGCGACCCGGCGACGGGCCGCAGAGACCAGCAGGGCCAGGCTCCGGCGGCGGCCCGCCCCGGCGCGTACCCGGACCGGGGCCGCGGGCTCGGTCCGGCGGGCGGCATACCAGAAGCGGACCAGCAGCGACACCACAAAGCCCGCCACCACCAGACGTACCAACATATCGTCGCTCATCGTCACTCCCTGCAAGCACCTCGTCCCGGCACGTCCATGTCCAGCCACGCGAATCTCAAACCTGGCCGTATAGTCGCGCGGTGAACGCAGCCGTGGTCCGGGACGCCTACTCCGCCGTCGCGCCCGTCTACATCGACCTGTTCGGCACGACCGGTAAAGCGGACGCCGAGGACGTCGACCTCATCGGGCGGCACCTGTCGATCCGGCCCGGCACCGTGCTCGACCTGGGCTGCGGGCCAGGCCACTACACCGGCCATCTCCGGTCGCTGGGCGTCGACGCCGTCGGCATCGACATGGTCCCCGAGTTCATCGCCCACGCCAGGGCTGCCCACCCGGACGGCACGTACCGGCTCGGGTCGCTGAGCAGCCTCGACGCCGCCGACGGCACCATCGCGGGCATCCTGGCCTGGTACTCGCTGATCCACCTGCTGCCCTCCGAACTCGACGGGGTGCTCGCCGGGTTCCGGCGGGTGACGGCCCCGGGCGGCAGACTGGTCGTCGGCTTCTTCTCCGGCGACGAGATCGACGCCTTCGACCACAAGGTCGTGACGGCCTACCGCTGGCCCGTCGACGAGTTCTCCGCCCGGCTGAGGCGGGCCGGTTTCACCGAGATCGAGCGCCTGCACCGTCCCGCCGACGGCACCCACCGGCCGCACGCCGCCATCGCGGCGGTGGCGGCCTGACCGCACCGCGACGCTCGGCCACATCGTGATCCACCGGGCCGCCCGCCCCACCTGACGAGCCGTCCCGCCGGTATCCACTGGCATGAGAACCATCACGACCGTCACCCGCGGGCTCGCCGCGGCCGTCCTGCTCGCTGTCGTCGCGGGCTGCGGCACGGACACGCCCCCGCCCCTCGACCCGAGCGCGGTGGCCCGCCAGCGGGTGATCGACACCGCCGACCTCGACTGCCTGGACGACCGGAGCCCGGTGGTCGCGATCACCGACGCCGAGCAGGACATGACGGCCGCGATCCAGGCGGGCACGGGCGACACCGGTGTCGTCCTGCTGCACCAGGCCGACGGCACGGCCTGTCAGTGGTACGCGTTCGCGCTGATCCTGGCGCAGCGCGGCTACCGGGCGCTGGCGCCCGACATCACCTCCCGCGACGCCGTCGAGGTCGCCCAGGCAGGCATCGCGCACCTGCGTGCCGGGGGCGTCAAGCGGGTCTTCGTCATCGGGGCCTCACGCGGAGGCACCGTCGCCCTGGCGGCGTCGGCGGCGACCAGTCCGCCGGTCGACGGGGTGATCGCCCTGTCCGCCCCGACCGTGTACGACGCCGACGCGCTGACCGCCGTCACGAAACTGGGCGCGCCGACCATCCTCGTCGCCGGTGACCTGGACGGCAGCTTCGCCGACAACGCCAGGGAGCTGTACGGCCTGTCGATCGCCAAGCACAAGCGGCTGATGATCCGCTCCACCGTCAACCACGGCGTGACCCTGGTCGACGGGCAGGTCGAGCAGGCCTTGATGGCGTTCCTGGCCGACCCGGTGGCCACCGCCGACGCCCCCGAACCCGCGTAGCGGCAGGTCCCGCCGGTGGACGGCACCGCTCCGTTCGCCGGGACGGGGCGGTGCCGGGCGGCCGCCTAGGATGACGCCCGTGGACAGTCCTCCCGCCTCATGACCGGCCCCCATGCTGCGGCGCGGCTGCGTCTGGGTGTGCTGGGCCGCCTGCAGGTGTGGCGCGACGGCCAACAGGCGAGCATCGGCAGCGGCCGCCAGCGGGCCCTGCTGACGCTGCTGCTGATCCGCCCGGACCACTTCGCTTCGGCGGGCTGGCTGGCCGAGGCGCTGTGGGACGGGGCGCCCCCGCCCAGCGCCGAGACGACGCTGCGTACCCACATCGCCGGGCTGCGCCGGGTGCTGGAACCCGGCCGTACCGCCGACGCCGGGCCGCGGGTGCTGGTCAGCCGCGATGGCGGCTACCAGCTCGTCGTCGGAGCCGACGACGTCGACGTGACGCGGTTCGAGACGCTGACCAGGCGGGCCGCCACCGCGCACGCGGCCGGTGATCCGGTCACCGCCGAACGCGAGTGGGCGGCGGCGCTGGGTCTGTGGCGCGGCGACCCGCTGCCCGACACCGCCGGGCTGGCCGCCGCCCAGCCGGAGGTCGCGCGCCTGTCCGGGCTGCGGTTGCAGGCGGTCGAGGGCCGGCTCGTGGCCGCCGTCGACGCGGGCGGGCATGTGCGGGTGCTGGCTGAACTGCAGGCGTTCGTGGCCGAGCATCCGCTGCGGGAGGCCGCCCGCGCGCAGCTGATGGTGGCGCTGTATCGCGGCGGGCGGCAGGCCGAGGCGCTGGCGCTGTACACGCAGGCGCACGAGCTGCTGTCGGGTGAGTACGGACTGGACCCGGGGGAGCGGCTGCGCGCGGCGCACCTGGCGATCCTGACGCAGAGCCCGTCGCTGGACGCCTCGCCGGGCGGTGCCGCACGCCCGGTCCCGCCGCCGTCCGACGCGCTGCCCGGCCGGGCAGCGGAGCTGGCGGCACTGGCCGTGGCAGTCGCCGGGGCGCGCGGTGGTGCGGGCCGGGGCGCGCTCGTGGTCGGCGAAGCGGGCATGGGCAAGACGACCCTGGTCACTCGCGCCGCGGCGGCCGCCGCCCGGGACGGTGTGCCGGTGGTGTGGGCGCGCTGCCCCGCCGTGGGACAGGCCCCGCCGTTCTGGGTGTGGATCCAGGTCGTCCGGGAACTGGCCACGGTGCCCGGAGCCGGGGAGGCGGCCGCCGCGGGTGCGCTGGCCGCGCTCGGCACGCGCGCGCCCGAGCAGGCGTCGGCCGATCCGGCGGCGCGGTTTCGCCTCTACGAGGCGGTGGCGGGCCTGATCGACGCCGCATCCCGTGAGCACGGGCTGCTCGTGGTGCTCGACGACCTGCACGCCGCCGACCCGGACTCGCTGCTGCTGCTGCGTTACCTGGCGGGGGCGCTCGCGCCGACGCGGGCGCTGCTGACCGCCACGTCGCGGCCGTACGAGCACGATCCGGACCTGGTCGCGGCCGTGGCGGAACTGTCCCGCACCCCGGGTTTCGCCCGGCTGGACCTCGCGGGCCTGGCCGGGGCGGCGCTCGCGGCGCTGGTGCGCCGCGAGTCCGGTGCCGACCCGTCGCCGGAAGCCCTCGCGGCGCTGGCGGGCCGGACCGGGGGCAACCCGTTCTTCGCGATCGAGCTGCTGCGGCACGGCGGCGCGGGCGAACTGCCGCCGACCGTACGGGACACGCTGCGCCTGCGGCTGGACGCCGTGCCGGGCCCGGCACGGGATCACCTGGACGTGCTGGGCGTCGCCGGGCACGACCTGGCGGTGCCGCTGCTGGCCGCCGTGCTCGGCGTGAGCGCGGCCGAGGCGGCCGGTGCGCTGCTCGGCGCGTACGCGGCCGGGCTGGTCGTGGAGACCGCGCCGGGCCGGGTCGGGTTCGCCCATCCGCTGTTCGCCGAGGTCGGCTACGCGGTCCTCGCCCCGCCGAGACGCGCCGCACTGCACGCGCGCCTGGCCGCGACGCTGGAGCGGCTCGGCGGGGCGGCCCCGGCCGAGATCGCGTACCACTTCGGACACGCGGCGGGCCTCGGCCACACCGACGATCACCTGCGCTGGCTGCTGCGGGCCGCCGACGCCGCGACCAGGCGGCTGGCGTACCAGGACGCGGCCGCGCACCTCGACGTCGCCGCGACGCTGCTGGCCGGGCAGCGCGGGACCGCGGGGGAGGAGCTGGCGGTGCAGTTGCGCCGGGCGGCGCTGCTGCAGGTCACCGTCGGGATCGGCAGCGACGCCGTGGACCGGGTGTGCGTACGGGCGCGCGAGCTGCTGGGACAGTCGCCGCCCGGCGCGGACCTGGCCGCGGCCCGGTGGATGCTCGGCGAGCTCGCGGCCAACCGCGCCGAGTACGCGATCTGCGCCGAGCTCGCGGCACCGCTGGCGGACGACGCCGCGCCGCTGCACCGCGCGGCGGGCTCCTACCTGCTGGGCGCGGCCTGCTACTTCCAGGGGCGGCTGGCCGAGGCCGAGGACCACCTGACACGGTCGGCGCGGTTGCTGTCGGGGATGGACCCGCGGACGCTGAGCCGGGAGGTGGCCCACCGGCCCGCGCTCGCCGCGTACAACTTCCGGGCTCTCGTGCGGTCGCTGCGCGGCGACCGGGCGGCCGCCGAGGCGGACCTGGCGGCGGCCGTGGCCTTGGCGGACCGGCTCGACGACCCCTACGGCCGGGCCAACGCCCGCCTGTACGCCGCGTGGCTGGAGTGGCAGGAGCTGGACGCCCCGCGCGGGCACGCCGCCGCGCTGCGGTTCCGGGACCTGGGCGTGGCCTACGGCATGCCGCATTTCGTCACCACGGCGCAGCTGTTCGCCGCGTGGGCCGCCGTGTACGCGGGCGACCTCACCCAGGCCCCGCAGATGCGCACGGCGTACGAGGACCTGTACCGGCTGGGCCTGCGCGCCACCCGGACCCTGTCCCTGGGCGCGATGGCCAACGCGCACCTGGCCGCCGGTGACCGCGACGGCGCGGCCCGGCTCGCCCAGCAGGGCCTGGACCTGGCCGAGCAGACCGGCGAACGGGTGTTCCTGGCGGAGTTGCTGCGGGCGCGGGCACTGGCCACGGGCGACGTGCCCGGCCTGGCCGCCGCTGCCGCGGTCGCCGCCGAGCAGGGTGCCCGGCTGCTCGCCGCCCGTGTCGCGGCGGTGTCGCCGCCCTGCTGAGCGGCCAGGACTCGGGTGTGCAGGCGCGGCCTCCACGTCGCCTCCACGCCGCCTCCACGGGCGGGCGATGTGCTGGACGGGCCCGATCAGCCGCCCGTGAAGGAGAACCCGTGTCCACCCCCGCAAGCCGTGCCGACGTCGACGTGCTCGTCGTCGGCTGCGGCCCCGTCGGCGCGCTCACCGCGAACCTGCTCGGCCGTCGCGGCGTCACCACCCTGGTGGTCGAACGCAGCCCCGGCCCGCACGGCCAGCCCCGTGCCTTCTCCTGCGACGACGAGGCCCTGCGGATCTACCAGCAGGCGGGACTGCTCGCCGAGGTCCGCGACGGGATGCGCACCGCCGGTCTGGTCGACTACACCGACGGCGCAGGCCGCCCGTTCGCCGAGATCACCCTGTCCGACGTCGACTTCGGGCTGGGCCACCCGCCGCTGCAGTTCTTCGACCAGCCCCGGCTGGAGCACGCGCTGCGGACCGGGCTCGCCCGCTTCCCGCACGTCGAACTGCGCCTGGGCGTGTCGCTTCAGGAGCTGCACACCGACGCCGACGGCGTGACCGCGCTGCTGAGTGACCTGGACGGCGACACCCGGCAGGTCCGGGCCCGGTATGTGCTCGGCTGCGACGGGGCCCGCAGCACCACCCGGGAGCTGGCCGGTATCAGGCTGCGCGGGTCCACGTACGAGGAGCCGTGGCTGGCCGTGTCCGGTGACCTGCCGCCGGACGCGGTGCGGCTGGACCGGACCCGGTTCGTCTGCGACTGGCGGCGCCCGGCGTTCGTGTCACCGGCCGCCGACGGCGGCTACCGGCTGGAGTTCATGCTCCGCGCCGGGGAGACCGCCGCCCGGCTGGAGCACCCCGCGGCGGTCGCCGAGCTGGTCGCGCCGTACGTCGACCCGCAGCGGTTCCAGGTGCGCCGAGCCGCCGTCTACACCTTCAACCACCTGGTCGCGCAACGCTGGCGGGCCGGGCGGGTGTTCCTGCTCGGCGACGCCGCGCACCAGATGCCGCCGTTCATGGGCCAGGGCCTGTGCAGCGGGCTGCGCGACGCGGCCAACCTGGTCTGGAAACTGGACCTGGCCCTGCACGGGCAGGCCGGTGAACAGCTGCTCGACACGTACGAGCAGGAGCGCCGCCCGCACACCGAGGAGATGGCCCGGATCACCGTGCAGATGGGGCGGATCTTCCTGGCCCGCAGCCGGGCCGGGGCGAAACTGCGCGACGTGGCCCTGCGTGGCCTGCAGCTCATCCCGAGAGTGCGCCGGCTGGTACGGCGGTTCGAGTTCAAGCCGCTGCCCCTGCACCGCCGCGGCTGGCACGTCGGCGGCCGTCCCGCCGGGACGATGTTCCCCCAGCCGCGGGTCACTGCGGCGGGCGGGGCGGGGCCGGTGCTGCTGGACGACGTGCTCGGCGACGGATTCGCGGTCGTCGGGCCCGCGGTGGGCCCCGACGTGGCCGCGGATCCGCGCTGGCGGGGCCTGCCGGTGCGTTTCGTCCGGGTCTGCCCGCCGGGGCACGCGCCGGGTGTGGCCGACGGCGACTACCTGGAGGTCGCCGACGCCGACGGGCGGCTGGCGGCGTGGTTCGCCCGGCACCGGTGCGGGCTGGCGGTGCTGCGGCCGGACCGGTTCGTGTACGCCACCGGCGACGGCCCGGACGTGAGCGTGCCGGCACAGGCGGCCACGGCGGGGTGAACGCCGCGCTGCGGTCACAACCGATTCACAACAGCCGCGCCGTAGCCTGACCGTGGCCGTCGACGTCCCCTACCCGCCGTCGGACTGGCCACGGCGAGAAGAGGCGGCCAGAAAAGGCGCCCCGTGATACGACTGCTACACCTGCCACTGCTCAGCGCGGCCGCCGCCGCGATACTGACGGTGACGACCCTGCTGCCGGCCGCCCCGCCCGGCACACCGACCCGCCCGGTGAACCACATCCCGTTGCTGAGTCCGTCGCCGAACCCGGGCCCCTGCAACGGCTGCGTCCAGCCCCTGGACACGCTGTGCTGGGAAGGGCCGCCACGCTGCACCGTGGTGGTGGTGCGCGTGCCCCCGCGCAGCAACCCGGTCACCGTCCACTACCGCACCGTCGCCATGACGGCCCACCCCGGCATCGACTACGTCGGCGTCAGCTCGGGAACGCTGTACCTCCAGCCGAACCAGGCCTCCGCCGAGATCACGATCCAGCTGATCCCGAACCCGGGCCTGACCGAGGACCGCAAGTTCGGTGTGGAGCTGTTCGGCGTGACCGGCGCCGGGATGGTCAGGCCGATGGCGACGGTGACGATCAGGCCCTCACCGCGCTAGAGCACCTCGGCGTCGGCATGCCAGCGCAGTCCGCCGGCCGGCTCGCCGCTCGCACAGCGTCCGGCGAGCCGGCCCAGATCGCGGTGGATCGACGCCGTCTCGTGCGGGTCGGGGGCCAGTTCCCGGGCCGCCAGGGCCAGGCTGAGATGTTCGAGGGCCGCCACGGTGTCGCCGACGGCCAGGCCGATCCGGCCGAGGTGGGCCAGGGCGATCGCCTCCTGGTGCGGGTCGGCCTGCTGGCGGCTGAGGGCCAGGGCCTGGCGGAAGTGCTCGGTGGCGGAGGTGTACCGCTGCCGCTCGTACTCGGTGAGCCCGAGGTTGTTCAGCGTCTCGGCCTCGTAGCGGCGGTCACCGGCCTTGCGCCGCAGGATCAGCGCGTCGTGGAACCGGGCGGTGGCCAGCTCCCACTCGCCGCGGTCGCGGTGGGCCTGGCCGAGGCCGCCCAGCGCCACCGCCTCCAGCCGGGGGTTGCCGAGCTCCCGGCTGGCGGCCAGGGCGCGGCCGAGGTGGTCGAGGGCCAGGTCGGCCCGGCCCATGCGGACGTACGCGTCGCCCAGGTTGCTCAGCGTCAGGGCGACACCGAGCCGGTTGCCCTCGGCCAGGTGCAGGGCCAGGGCCTGCCCGTAGGCGTCGACGGCCTCGGGGAAGCGCCGCGCCCCGGCCAGTGCCACCGCGATGTTGTTGCGCACGTGGGCCTCGCCGCGCCGGTCGCCCTGGGCCTGCAGCACCTGCAGCGCCTGCCCCAGGACGGTCAGCGCGTCGTCGAAGCTGCGGTTGCTCAGGTACGCCACCCCCAGCCCGCTGCCCATCAGGCCCTCAGCGACCGGGTCACCGGCGGCCTGCGCGGCGGCCAGGCCCAGCCGGCACAGCTGGATGCGCCGCCGCCAGTGACCGCGCGAGTCGAAGAAGCCGGTGACCAGGTAGGTCATCTGCCAGGCCGTGTCGGGGCGGCCGTGCTCGATCGCGTACGTCATGATCGGGGCCAGGTTGTCGCGCTCACCGTCGAGGAACGACAGCGCCCGCTCCGGCTCGGCCGGGAACGGCAGCAGGGCCGGGGGATGGGCGACGGTGACACGGACGCGGTCCCGGCCACGGTCGACGATCTTGTTGGCGGCGTCGGCGACGGCCAGGTACCAGTCCAGGATCCGGTCCATGATGGCGGCGCGGACCTGCTCGGACTCGCCGCGCTGGGCGCATTCGCGGGCGTACAGGCCGATGAGGTCGTGGAAGCGGTAGCGGCCGTTGGCGACCTCGGTGACCAGGTGGACGGCGGCCAGCTCGTCCAGCGCCTGCCTGGCCAGGGCCGGTGTGGCACCGGCGGCCGACGCGGCCAGCGACGCGCAGAACGTGACGCCCGGATGCAGGCCCAGTGCCCGGAACACCCGAGCGGTGACCGGTTCCAGAACGTCGTACGTGGACGCGAAGACCGCCCGCAGGTTGCGGGAGTCGCCCTCCACCGACAGCTCGTCGAGCCGTTCGCCGGTGGACAGCTCCTCGGCCAGGTCGGCGATGTCGCGCAGCGGCCGGGAGCTGAGCTTGGCCGCGGCGATCTGCAGCGCCAGCGGGATGCGGTCGCACAGCTCGGCCAGCTGCGCGGCGCTGTCCGGCTCGCGTCCGGTGCGCTGCGCGCCGAGCACCCGGTCGAGCAGCGCCATCGCCTCGTCCGGGCGCAGCGCGTCGAGGGTGACGGCCTTGACCGCATGATGGGTGTTCAGCGCGGTGAGCCGGTGGCGGGAGGTCACCACCAGCAGGGTCGTGCTGTTCGCCGGGACCAGCGCCAGAACCTGCGCGACGGTGCCGGCGTTGTCGGCCACGATCAGCATCCGGCGCTCGCGGGTCAGGGTCCGGTACAGCCCGGCCCGGTCCGTCCCGTCGGCCCGGCCGCCGGGGTCGGGCTGGTCCAGTCCGGCCAGCACGTGCTCCAGCGCCGCGGCGGCCGAGAGAGCCACCGCCGGGTCGTGTCCGCGCAGGTCCAGGAACACCTGCCCGTCGGGGAAGTCCGCGGCGGCCCGGTGGCTCCAGTGCACGGCCAGCGCGGTCTTGCCCATGCCCGCCGCGCCGGAGATCACCACCACGCGGACGCCGGGGTCGGCGGCCACGGCGTCGAGCTGCGCCAGCTCGTCGCCGCGTCCGGTGAAATGCCCCACCGGCGCGGGCAGCTCGGCCGGTCGCGGGCGTGGCCGGCTCAGCGGCGACGGCGCCGGGGACGACGGTCCCGGCGGGGTCGACGGATCGTGGTGGTCGAGGGCGGGATCGCGGCGCAGCATCTGCACGTAGCGCACGGCCAGCTCGGCGCTGGGCTCGGCGCCCAGTTCCTCGCGCAGGTGGGCGCGCAGCAGGTGGTAGAGGTTCAGCGCGTCGCTGGTCCGGCCGGACCGGTACAGGGCGAGCAGGGTGATCCCGACCAGCCGCTCGTGGAACGGATACCGGGCGAGCAGGGCCTGCAGCTCGCCGACGGCGGCGCTGTGGCGGCCCAGGCGCAGTTCGGCGTCCCACAGGTCGCAGTACGCGGCGAGCCTGACCTCTTCGAGCCGGACGAGTTCGCCGGCGGCCCAGCCGTGGGCTTCGGCACCGGCGAAGGCGTCGCCGCGCCACAGGTCCAGGGCGTGGCGCAGCTGGGTGGCGGCGGTGGTGTCGGCGCGTTCGGCCAGCGCGACACGGGCCTGCCGCACCCGGTGTTCGAAGCGGTGGGTGTCGACGGCGGCGGGGTCGATACTGAGCTGGTAGCCGGAGTCGCTGGTGTGGACCAGGCCGGTCAGCCCGCAGTCGTCGAGTGCCTGCCGGAGCCGGGCGATGTGGCTGTGCAGGGTCCGCACGGCGGTGCGTGGGGGCTGGTCGCCCCAGAGGCCGTCGATCAGCCAGGTCCGCGACACCGTGTCGGGCGCGCCGAGAGCCAGCAGCCCGACGAGCGCGGGCTGGCGGTTGCCGGTGAACACAGCCTGGCCACTCGGGCCGGTCACCTCGATCGGGCCGAGCAGGCGGATGGATGGCGGCGGCTCAGCGGGGGCTGGTCTGGTCGGTGGCACTGGGCCTCCTTCGCGGCCGCGCGAACGCAGACAGTCATGTTCACCTATCTCTGTGTCGAGGATAGGTGGTGATCGACATGAGCGACAACCGTCTCGCAGCCAGGTGACAACCATCGGCTGATAGGAGTCTCTCAATGCGTTGGCGGATGCCGGCGCAGCACCTGGCAGGAGGAGCCGCATGAACACAGAAGATCGGCCACGGCGCCGGTCGGGCCTGCGCCTGGCCGTCGCCGCCGCCGTGGCCGCCCTGGTCGTCGTCTCGGCGGCCGGTGTCGCCGTCGCGGGCAGCGACACAGTGGCGGCCCCGGCGGCCGCCGCCCGCACCGACGCCTTCACCCGTGACCAGGTCGGCGACATCGGCCTCGAACCCAACCCGTCCGGCCTGCCGTTCTGGGCCAGCCCCGACATCAAGGTCTGCGCGACCGCGCTCGGCTGCGCCTCCGACCAGCCGCTGACCGTCGGCGGCACGGCCTACGTCTTCATCACCCTCAATGTGCCCGGACCCTACGGAACCGGCGTCAGCAACGGCACCATGAACGTGTACTGGACCCTGCTCGGCGGCGCTGCCCAGTGGCCGGCCGACTGGACCTCGATCGGCTCGGTCGCGGTCCCCGCGTCGCCGGGCGTCACCACGATCACGATCCCGTGGGTCGGCGTGCCCGACGACGGCCCCGCCCCGGGCGCGCACTTCTGCCTGCTCAGCCGCTGGGTCTCGCCGACCGACCCGATGACGTTCGAGGGCCCCAACACGGTCGCCAACACGACCGCCAACAACAACATCTCCTGGCACAACGTCGCCCCGATCCCGGTCAACGCCGGGACCAGCACCGGCACCACCGTGCCGTTCGCGGTCGGCAACGTGGCCAACGTGCCGACCGACAACGACCTGGTCTTCGGCCAGGGCGCGGACCGGCGCTTCGAGAACGTCGGCGGCAAGGTGGTGGTGGACCTCGGCGGCCAGCTGTTCCAGCGCTGGCAGCAGGCCGGAGCCAAGGGCACCGCCATCCGGCCGATCGGCGGCACCAAGATCCAGATCCTCGACCTGGCCACGGCCCGGATCGCCGGGATAAGGATCAATCCCGGTGAACGGCCACAGGTGCTGCTGAACTTCACCGCGGCCCAACCGGCCTCGACGGTCTTCCCGATCACGGTCACCCAGTTCGGGCCTGGCCATGCGGGGGCGCAGCCGACCGACATCGGCGGCGTGCAGTACGACGTGACCGTCAGGCGCGGCTAGGCCCTCGCGGCGATGGTGGAGACCGCCCACCGGGCAGGGCGTCTTCACCATCGCCGCCGGGTGGCCCGAACGCACCTACGCCATGCTGACGGGCATCTATCGAATTGAGGAGTCTCAATCTAAGATGCTGACGTGTCGGTTCCTAGCGGGAGGCATCCATGATTCGACGTTCCATCCAAGCGCTGATGGCTGCCCTGGTGGCGCTGTCCGCCGTGACAGTGCCGGCCGTCCCCGCGCACGCCGCGTCGTGGACCGCCATCTTCCTGGAGAGCCAGTCGGCGGGCACCTGCGTCGCCGTTCCCGACTTCGCCGACGGCTCGGCTGCCACCCAGGAGATCTGCACCGACGTGAACCTCCAGCTGTGGAACGTGACCGAGATCGTCACCGGGACGTACCGGATCAGCAACTTCGGCAGCGGCAAGTGCCTGACCGCGGTCGGCACGTCGACCGGATCGCCGGTGCAGCAGCTCACCTGCAACGGCGCGTCCACGCAGCGGTGGAGCGGCAACGGCTCGGGCAACGCGCTGCGTTTCACCAACGCGGCCACCGGCAAGTGCCTGTCCCGTCCGGGCAAGGATCCCGGCACCGCCCTGATCCAGGGCAGCTGCGCGGTGCCCTACGCGCTGTGGAGCCTGCTCTTCTGATTACCGCCTCTCGTGAACAGTGCAGCCCCTCAGCGGACGGGCTGCACTGTTCACGGAGATGTCCGACCGGCGATCGTCAGGTGCGGTGGCGGCCCGCCGGATGTTGGTAGCGTTCGCGGACATGGAGTCGCGGATGGTGCAGGTCGGAGATGCCGCGCTGCACGTCGGTGTGACGGGGAGTGGACCCGACGTCGTCGTGCTGACGGGCGGGCCCGGCTGCGTGCAGTACCTGGAACGGGAAGAGATCTCGCCGCTGGGTCACCGCGCCTGGTACCCCGAACCGCGAGGTGTCGGCCGGTCGGGCGGTGGCCCGCACACCATGGAAGAGGCGATCGCCGACCTCGAAGGCATCCGAGCGGCGGTCGGTGTCCGCACCTGGATCGTGGTCGGCCACTCGTGGGGCTGCGACCTCGGCGTCCGCTACGCGGTCGAGCATCCGGCTGCGGTGGCCGCGGTGGTCGGCATCGCCGGTAGGGGTCCTCAGCGTGACCGCACCTGGTCCGAGGCGTACGAAGCCGGTAAGGCAACAGAACCCGTCGTCGACGTCGAGTGGGTTCCCGAGGTGCACGCGGCACTCGGCGACTCGTTCACCACGTGGATCCACCGCCCCGACCTGTGGCGACGGCTCGCCGTCTGCGAGGTCCCGATGCTCTTCATCGCCGCCGGTGACGACATCCGCCCGTCGTGGCCCTTGGCCCAGCTGGCCGCACTCGTTCCGCGTGGGACGTTGTCCACCGTGCCTGGCGTGCCGCACGACTTCTGGTCCACCCACCCCGAGGTCTGGGCCAGGACCGTCACCGACGCCTGCACCGCTGCCCGCTGACGGACCCAAACGCGGTCAAGCAGCGCGCCAATTGGCGCCCCGGCATGGTCCGGCCAGCGCAACCACACTGCCGCCGTTAAGAGCCTGTCGTCTCAACCCGCGCCAGGGTCAGGCCGCCCGAACATTGGATGATCACCACGAACCAGGTGACGCTGGACAGGTCGGCGCCGAGCGGGCCGGTGAAGTCGGCGAATGCGAGGTCGAACACGCCAGGGCCGGTGTTGACGCCGTTGGAGGCCCACAACCCGCCTGAGGCGACGACGATGTTGAAGTTGACGATGCCGGAACCGAGGTGCGGGATGGTGATCCGGAACCGGTCGGCGCCGTCGGCGTGCAGGTCGACACCGAGGTCCTGCACGCTGCCATCGACCCCGAACCCGTACGCCACCTCGACCTTGCCGTACTGGTCCGGTTGCTGCCCGAAGACCAGACCCCCGGCGGCGGTGATGCCGATCGTCGACGTGACGCCCGAAGGCGACACCGCGTTGGTCAGCGACGTGCGCCGCACGCCGCCGAGCATCACGCCGGTCTGGGTCTTCGTCTCGGTTACGCCGACAGCGGCGCTGAGCTGGTCGGGTCCGGTGGTGAAGTCGTCGATGACCAGCCCTCGGCCGCGTACGCGTGCGACGTTGAGGTCGGTGTTGCCTGACCCGCGCCACGCGACGTACAGCCGCGAGCGGTGACTGGTCAGCGCGGGACCTGCGTCGGAGGTCTCCGCGGCGAAGACGCGTTTGGTGTAGGCGGCGGTGGAGCCCATCGGCAGGGCCAGGTTCAGGGCCTGCTCGCCCTGGCCGGTCCAGCCGAGCACCAGGTGCTCGCGTTCGGCACCGAGCGCGGGCGTGTGCGTGCTGGTCTCTGCCAGGACTGCGGGGTCGAGCAGTGCCTCGATGCGCACCGGGTGGTCGTCGGGTGGGCCGGACAGCAGGACGTCGAGCCGGCCGATGGTCAGGTTCGGGTTGCCGGAGCCACGCCAGGCCAGGTACATGCGCCCGCCCGCGACCTGCGCCAGGGCCGGGCCGGCGTCGGAGGTGTGCGTGAACACCCTGTGCTGCTTGGTGTTCCAGGTGGCGCCGAGGTCGGTGGAGAACATGACGTTGAGCCGGTGCGGTCCGTGTCCGGTCCAGGCGAGGTAGAGGTTGCCGTGCGGGTCGGCGGCCAGCGCGGGCCGAAACGGGCTGGTGTCGGTGAGGGTCACCTTGTCGCGCAGCCCGGCGACCGCCGGGGTCGGAGTGTCCGTCAGCTCGACGCGGGCGATGTTGAGGTTGCCGTCGCCCTGTCCCGTCCACGCGATGAACACCTTGCCGTCGGCGACGGCAAGGGCGGGGGAGTCGGCGGTCGTGTCGGCCGAGGTGTGCTTACCGACCCAGGTCACCCCGTCGTCGGCGGAGACCATCAGGTTGAGCTGGCTGTTGCTCTCACCTCGCCACGCCAGCACCAGGTGACGCTGGTCGGAGACCAGCGCGGGACTGTTGCCGCTGCGCTCGGGCAGGATCTTCTTGTCGATCAGGTCGCCGATGCCCGGCAGCGGGTGGCTGGCCAGCCGCACCACGACCGTGCCGCGGGCCTCGTCGCGGCCGACCACCGTGAGCTGAGCCAGCGCGCCGGGGATGAACACGCGCGCACCCGGATCGTCGGGTACGTGCGCGACCAGCAGGGAGCTGACGTTCGGCGGGTTGCCGGTGCTCAGGTGGACCAGCACCCAACCCGCCCGGCCCGCGCCGGTCACGGGCAGGGCACGGTCCCAGCCGTCGGCGAGCCGGTACTCGACCAGCAGCCGCTCGCGGGCCACCCCGTCGGCGTAGGCGAAGACGGCGGGACGCACTGACGCCGCACCCGGCGCGCCGCGCAGGGCTTGGAGCTCGACGACCGTTTCGCCGGGCCGGGTGCGCAGCGGCGCGCCGATGTCGGCCCCGTGGCCGGTCGTGGTGAGCCAGCCGCAGCCCAGCAGGGTGGCCGCGGTCATGCCCGGCCCGACCGTGTTGTGCTCATCCGGGTGCGGGACGGCGTAGTTGGCCGGCCCGACGGTGTGCCCGCCGCCCGCAGGGCATTTGCCCTGGCCGACCGGGGGAGTGTCGGCGAAGAACAGTGCGGCGCACCTGCCGCACTGCCGCCAGCCGGGCTGCCGCGCGCTGCCCGCCGGCTGGTCACGCAGCAGCGCGAAGTCGGACCCGGACAGGCTGTGGTCGCTGCCGGCCGGGCACACGCCGGCTACGCCTGCCAGCGGCCGGCACAGCTGAAGGCAGTCGTCGCAGCGCCGCCAGCCCGCTTCCTTCGGCCCGGCCGGCAGGTCGTGCGGCAGCACGAACTCGAAACCCTGCGCGAGGTGGCCACCGCCGATCATCGCGCCGGTACACACGCCCATGCTGCCGGGCACGCCGGTGAAGAACAGCCCGGAGCACAGCTGGCAGAACCGCCACCCGACCTGGCCGAGATCGGCGCGGATGGCCAGGGTCGGCTCGGCAAAGCTGAACTTGGCACCTTCACCGCCCATGACGCAGAACGGGTCGCCGTACTCGTCCGGTCCCGCCGCAGCGTCGCTGCGGGCGTGGGCGGCACCGTACACGTGACCCATCTCGTGCGCGATCAACGCGGGCGTCAGCGACTGCGCGCCCAGATGCGTGTAACGATCGCTCACCTTCACGCCGCTGGACGCGTTGTGCTGGTCGATGACGAAAGCGATGTGGCCGAAGTGCGCCAGGCTGACACCCATGTCGCGCAGATACAGCTGCTCGGCCTTCGGTCCCAGGCCTTCGCCCAGCGCTGCCCATTCCGCCTCGGTGACCGGCACCTTCCACCAGTCGAACACGGTGAAGGTCATCGTCTCCCGGCCGCCGGACTGATCGCCGATGTAATGGAACGTGTTGAGAAACATCCGCTGTACGTGGCTGAGCGTCAGATGGGTGACTCGTGGAAGCGTGGGTCCGGTCACGAGCAAAACGGCGACAACCATGATCCCCTCCGAGTCTACTTTCTCATTATGTGACATATAGCCGATAATGACCCGGTCCCACGCCCGTCGCGGCGGGCGCCGATCCTGTCCCAGCGTTGTTCCCAAATGCCCGGGACAACCGCATCGTGACCATGGGGACGACCGGCTCCTAACGTTCTCCTCCTCGACATCCGCACCTGGAGGACTTCTGATGGCAACCATGACCCGCTCCACCGCGTTGAAGATCGCCGCGACCCTGTCCGTCGTGGTGGCGATCATCGGCATCGCCATGTTCGACCTGCCGAACCTGACGCTCGGCGCGCAGCACAGCCGGGACCCGTTCGCGATCGTCCTGGGCAGTTTCGCCTCCGACATCCTCGCCCTGGTCGCGGCCTACGGAGCCTGGCGTACGCAGAAGTGGGGAGCCGTCCTGCTGGTCGGGGTCAACATGTTCTGGCTGGTCCAGGCGATCGGATCGCTGCTGCTCGACACGAGCCTCGGGGAGACGGTCTTCGCCTCGGTCATGCTCGTGCACCACCTCGTGGTCATCACGTTGTGCCTGTGGCGCGAACGGGTCGCCAGTGCGGTCTGACCTCGCCCACCGGCGGCTCCACCAGGCGCTGTTGGCGTTGCTGACGATCGGCTACGCCTTCGTCGTGGCCGGGCTCGTCGCGGTGGTGACCACCTGGCCGTCCCGGCCGGTCGGATCGCTCGCCGACATACCCTGGTGGTCGCACCTGGTCGCCCTGGTCGTCCTCGTGGCGACCTGGGCACCGGTGACCAGCCAGCTCGACCGCAGCGTGCACCAGCTCGCATACGGCCACCGCGACGACACCACCGAGATCTACCGTCAACTGCCCGACCAGCTGCTGCCGACGATGGCCACGGTGCTCGCCGGTGCTCTGGCCCTGCCGTTCACCGAGATCGAAGCAGGCGGGCAGGTCGTGGCCTCGCACGGTGCCACGCCCCAGGACGCCGAGGTCGTCGCCATTCCACTGACGCATCAGGGGCTGCGGTTGGGCACGCTGCGGGTCAGCGGCCGCCGCCGCGGTGACCGGTTGCCTGCGGCTGACCTGCGGCTGCTCGCCGATCTCGCACGGCACCTCGCGACGACCATGGCCGTGCAGCATTCGCGGGAACAGCTGGTCGGCGCGCGGGAGGAGGAACGACGCCGGATCCGCCGTGACCTGCACGACGGCCTCGCGCCGATGCTCGCCGCCATCGCGCTGCAGCTCGGTGTCCTGCAACGCACCCTGCGCGATCAGCCGGACGCCGCGCAAGACCTGGCCAAGGAGCTGCAGGCAGACGTGCGCCAGGCGACCGCCGAGATCAGGCGACTGGTGTACGAGCTACGCCCACCCATGCTCGACGAACTCGGGCTGGTCGAGGCGATACGCCACCTGCGCGCGGTCGACGGGCCACCCCGTACCGTCCGGGCTCCCGAACCGATGCCGGCACTGCCGGCCGCCGTCGAGGTGGCGATCTACCGGATCGCCGCCGAGGCGCTGCACAACACTTCCCGGCACGCCGCCGCCACGGTAGCCACGGTCGCACTCGACGTGTCGGCTGACCTGGTGACCCTCACCGTCATCGACGATGGCTGCGGGCTGCCCGCGGGTTACCTGGCCGGGGTCGGGCATCATTCCATGCGCGAGCGGACCGCGGAACTGGGTGGCGTGCTGGAGATCGGGCCCGCGCCCACCCGTGGCACCCGCGTCACCGCCAGCTTCCCCGTTCCGCCGTCCCGGTAGGATTTCGATGACTGAGCCGATCACGGTGCTGATCGCCGACGACCATCCCATGTTCCGCCGGGGCCTGCGGGCGCTGCTGGGCACGCTGCCCGGAGTCGAGGTCGTGGGGGAGGCGGTCGACGGCCACGAGGCGGTCCGCCTGGGCCGGCAACTGGTCCCCCGGGTGGTCCTGCTCGACCTGCACATGCCCGGCGGTGACGGCCTCTCCGCGATCCGTCAGCTGGCCGCCGCCGCTCCGGAGGTCAACATTCTGGTGGTGACGATGTTCGAGGACGACGACTCGGTCTTCGCCGCCCTGCGCGCCGGTGCCCGCGGTTACGTTTTGAAGGACACCGACGATGAGCAGATGTCGCGGGCCATCCAGGCGGTCGCCGACGGCGGGGCGATCTTCAGCCCGGCGATCGCGACCCGCATCATGGCGTTCTTCGCCACCGCCGGCCGTGCCGTGGAGCCCTTCCCCGAGCTCACGGCGAGCGAACGCAACGTGTTGCAGCTGATGGCCCGTGGCCTGTCGAACGAGGTCATCGCCGGCGAGCTGTCGCTGAGCGCCAAGACCGTGCGGAACTACGTGAGCAGTGTCTTCACCAAGCTCCAGGTGGCCAGCCGGGCTCAGGCCATCGTCCGAGCCCGAGACGCCGGTATGCGCTGATCCGGCGTACCACGGGATCAGCCTGCCCGGTGCAGGTGAGAGCGGACGAACCTGCTCTCACCTGCCGTCGGCTTTGGACGAGGTCGACGGTGGCACCTGGGCTGCCGGGTCGACCGGCAAAAGGTAGGTTGATACTCGTGTCCTATGTCGAGGTCGCCGGTCGGCTCCTCCTTGTCACCGTCTTCGGGATCGCCCTGGCGGGCAAGGTCTCCAGCCGATCCGCATGGGCCGCTTTCGAAGCGTCACTGCGCGACATGGACGTGGTGCCCGTTGCGCGCCTGTCGGCCGCGGCCCGCGCGTCGGCGGCCGCCGAGCTGGCGGTCATCGGCTGCCTGCTGATTCCCGGCAAGATCGCCGGGTTCGCCGGGTTCATCCTGGCCGCTGGCCTGCTCGCCGTCTTCACCGTCGCGATAGCCCTGGTGGTGCGGCGCAAGCGGGCCGTGCCGTGCCGCTGCTTCGGCGCCTCGGCCACTCCGCTGTCCGCTCGACATCTCGCCCGCAACGGGGCTCTCATCGCGATAGCGCTGGCCGGTGCGGTCGCCGTACCCGCGACCACCGGGTTGCCGATACCCGCGGCCGTGCTCGCGGGCGTGGTCGGTGCGGTGGCCGGAATGCTGGTCGCGGCCATGGACGACCTCGTGGCGCTGGTACGCCCGTGACGTCCGCCTCCCCGGCCACGTGGTGGCTGAGCGGCCGGGGAGCCGGGCGTCGAACTCAGAACTCGGGGGCGTACTTGAAGTACCAGCCGTCGTTGAAGGTTCCCGTCAGGTCGCGATAAACGCACTGCTGGGTGATGTAGGTGCCGGAGAATTCGACACGTTCCACGTCGCAGGCGGCCTTGCTCGGGTAGGGGCCCATCCAGATCCATATCAGCGCTTGGGCTGGGCTGCCAATGGCCAGGGCGGCGACGGCGGTAGCCGACGCGACCATCACGGCGAGTCTCGTCTTCATGTGCAGCACTATATATAACAATCGATCGATCGGTATGGAGCCGAGGTTTGCTCACGTCGCGCGCGGGCATCTGCTGCGCGTGAGAACGGGACGTATAACCGCTGGCCAGGTCTTCCGCTGGGCCGCGGCTGCCGCCTGCGGCGTGACGGCGGTGGGCTTGGGCTTGATCGTGTTGTGGACGGTGCGCGGCGTGCTGGCGCTGGTGCTGGTGGCGCTGTTCGTGGCGGTGAGCCTGGATCCGGCGGTGCGCTGGCTGGTCCGGCACCGCGTACGCCGGCCGGTCGCGGTGGGCATGATCCTGCTCGTCGCGCTCGCGGCCTTGGCCGGGCTGGTGATCGGTGTCGGCCCGCCGCTGGTCCGCCAGGCGGGGCAGCTGGTGGCCGACCTGCCCGGCTACATCGGGGGACTCGACGAACGCTCCCCGTTCTTCCGTGAGCTGAGCCTGCGCTACGGCCTGGACGACCGGCTCAACGAGCTGGCCGCCGCGATGCCGCAGTGGGTCGCCACGAACCTGCTCGGCATGTTCCAGACCTTCATGGAGGGCCTGGTCACCACGGTCACGGTCGTGGTCCTGGCGCTGTACTTCCTGGCGGACATGCCCCGGCTGCGCCGGCGGGCCCAGCTCATGGCACCCGACCGGCACCGGGAGCGGGTGCGGCGCATCGTCGACACCGCCGTCGACAAGGTCGGCTCGTACATGATCGGAAACGCGATCGTGTCGCTGATCGCCGGGGTGGTCGCCTACATCGGCCTGCTGATCTTCGATGTGCCGTTCGCGCTCCCGCTGGCGCTGATCGTCGCCGTCACCGACCTCATCCCGCTCGTCGGCGCGACCCTGGGCATGGCGATCTGCGGCGTCGTCGCGGCCATCGCCGTCGGCCTGTGGCCGGCCGCGATCGCGATCGTGGTGTGGCTGCTGGTGTACCAGCAGATCGAGAACTACTGGATCGTGCCGCTGGTGATGCGCCGCAGCATGGACATGCCGTCGCTGTCGGTCCTGCTCGCCGGGCTCGTCGGCGTCGCCGTGCTGGGCCTGGTCGGCGCGCTCATGGCGATCCCGATCGCCGCCACGATCAAGGCCGTGATCGCCGAGCTGCGGATCCCGCTGCCGCCGCCCGGCTACGCGGTCGACCACCCCGTCGACGATCCCGAGTTGAGCGAACTCGCCGCCCAGGAGGAGAGCCCGGCCACGGCCTGAACGCACTCACCTGTTCTTAAACCTCCCGTCGGGCGGCGATGACGCCGCGCCGAGCCGCGCCTGCGGCGCGAGCGGCAATACAACCTGGTGCTGGTCAAGCGAACTGATCTGTCGAGAAGTCTTCGACGTATGACGGCGATGGTGGTGGATTCCATCGACCGTGGGTCACCGCGTCGAGTGTTGGCGGGCAGTGACTGTCAGTGAATGCTTGATAGCACAGAGGCAACAGGCCGTGCCTCGCAGGTGAGGAGCGCTCGTGACAAAAGTGAGCACACCGCAGACCCCGTCGCCCGACCGCGCCCGCCAGGCGCTGGTCACCGGAATGGGCTTCTGCCTACCGGGACCCGACCAGCCGGTGCAGACCCCCGACGACCTGTGGCAGGTGGCTGCCGCCGGTGCCTCCTGCCTTCGCCAGCAGGGCGTCTACTACGGCTCGGTCAACCTGCCGCCGACCCTGTTCGCCGAACGCGTCCCCGGCATCCCCGACGCCTTCGGCCGCCACTTCACCGACGTCCACCGGTTCGGGCTGATCGCCATGGCCCACGCCTGCGCCGACGCGGGCCTCGACCCCGCCGCCGGTGACCTGAGCGCCGCGGCGATCCTGGCCGGGCGCGGCGGCGTCGACGCGACCATCGACCGCTACGTGGCCGTGCTGCGCGCCGAACCCGCCACCGTCACCGCACACCAGGCCATGGACCTGTTCATCGGCGGCGAACTCGGCGTCACCCTGTCCGACCTGGCCCTCGTGCAGAGCGCGCTGGCCCGGTCCACCGGACCGTGTCACACCGTGTCCAGCGGATGCGCGTCCTCGGCCATCCAGATCGGACATGCCGTCGCGCTCATCGCCAGTGGAGACGTCGACGTCGCCGTGGTGACCGGTGCCGACACGTTCCACATCGACCTGATCCGCAACACCCAGACCCTGCTGCGTACCGTGCAGGAGTCCACCGGCGCCGACCGCCCCGACGGCCTGCCCGCACTGCTGCCCGCCTTCGACCGGCTGATGCGCCCCTACGACCGGCGCGCCGACTGCGTCAACTACGGCGAAGGCGCCGCCACGGTCATCATCGAGAGCCGCGAGCACGCCGAACGGCGCGGCGCCCGCCCGTACGGCCGGGTCCTGTCCCAAGCCACCACCCGCGACGGGCTGGCCCACCCGCTGACCAGCGACGACAGCGGGGCAGGGCTGGTCGCGGCGATCCGGCGCTGCCTGCGCGGGCACGCCGACATCAGCGAGGTCGGCTACGTGCACGGCGGCAGCGACGGCGACGCCCTGGTGACGTCCTTCGAAGCCAACGCGGTCCGCGAACTGTACGCCGACAAGGTCACCGACCTGCTGATGACCTCCCAGGAAGCCTGCTTCGGCCACAACGGCGCCCCGGCCGGCGCGCTCGGGGTCGCACTGACCCTGCTCATGCTGCGCCACGGGCAGGTCTGCCCCACCGCCAACTGCGAGCAGCCCGCCGAGCAGATCCCGTTCGACCCGGTCCCCGGCACCGCGACCCGGCCGCTGGACACCCGCTACGCGCTGAGCCTGAACTACCAGGTGGGCGGGGTGAAGAGCGCCATCCTGCTCGGGCACCCCGACGCCTGCTGACCTGTCCGCTGACCCGGAAAGGGCGTATCCGATGGATTCACGCGACGACTCCGACCGGCTGGTGGCCGTCATCGGCATGGGCTGCCGCCTACCCGGCGGCGTCGACAGCCCGCAGGCGCTGTGGCGGCTGCTGACCGAAGGCCGCGACGCGATCGTGGCCCGCCCCGCCGAACGCGATGTGCCCGGCCGGGCCCAGCTGCCCGACCACGGCGGCTACCTCGCCGACGTCGCCGGCTTCGACGCCGACTTCTTCGGCGTCTCCCGCCGCGAGGCCGACGTCCTCGACCCGCAGCACCGGCTGCTGCTCGAAGTGGTCTGGGAGGCCCTGGAGCACGCCGGACTGCCGCCCGAACGGCTCGACGGCAGCCGCACCGGCGTGTTCACCGGCATCTCGTACGCCGAATACATGGAACGGCTCGCCGGGCAACCCGCGGGCCTGGAGGGCTCGGTGCTGACCAACGGCGCCTGCCTGGCCCCCGGCCGGGTCTCCTACCTGCTCGGACTGCACGGCCCGAGCATCGCCGTCGACACCGCCTGCTCGTCGTCGCTGATGGCCCTGCACCTGGCCACCCAGGCCCTGCGCGACGGCGACTGCGACGTGGCCGTGGCCACCGGGGTCACCCTCATGCTGTGGCCGCGTGCCGCGCAGTCGTTCGAGCGGATGGGAATGCTGTCGCCCACCGCCCGCTGCCGCACCTTCGACGACGCCGCCGACGGCTTCGTACGCGGCGAGGGCTGCAGCGGCGTGGTCCTGAAACTGCTGGCCGACGCCGTACGCGACGGCGACCGGGTGCTGGCCGTCGTCCGGGCCTCGACCGCCAACCAGGACGGCCACTCCGAGGGCATCGCCGCCCCGTCGGCCGACGCGCAGCGCGACCTGCTGGCCGAGGCCGTCGCCAGGGCGGGCATCGACCCCGCCGACGTCGGCCTCGTCGAGGCGCACGGCACCGGCACCCCCGTCGGCGACCCCGTCGAGTTCACGGCGCTGGCCCAGGTGTACGGCACCGGGCAGCACCCGTGCGCGCTCGGCTCGGTCAAGACCAACCTCGGCCACCTGGAACCCGCCGCCGGGCTCACCGGCCTCATCAAAGCGGTGCTGTGCCTGCGGCACGGCCAGATCCCGGCCAATCTCCACTTCGGGCAATGGAACCGGCACATCGACGCGCAGGCGACCCGGTTCTTCATCCCCGGCGAGCTCACCGACTGGCCGGTGCCCGACCGTGACCGGCTCGCCACGGTCTCCTCGTTCGGCTACTCCGGCACCAACGTGCACGTCATCCTCGCCCAGGCCCCGGCACCCAACGACGCCGGCGTGCTCGCCCGCATCCCCGCCAGCCGCCGTCCCGGCGGCGACCAGCCGGCCGGGGACGACCGGCCCGGCCCGCACACGCTGCTGGTCGCCGCCGGAGCCGCCGCGGCCCTGCCGCAGGCCGCCGGGCGGCTCGCCGACTGGCTCGAAGGACCAGGCCGCGACGTCGCGCTGCGTGACGTCGCGCACACCCTGGCGCTGCGCCGTTCGCCGGGCCGCGGGCGGCTGGCCGTCACCGGGGCCGACCGCGCCGCGACCGTCGCGGCGCTGCGCGCCCACGCGACCGGCCACCTGCACCCGGCCGCCGTGTCCGGCGAGGTGGCCTCCGGCGTACGCCGTGCGCCGGTGTTCGTGTTCTCCGGCCAGGGCTCGCAGTGGGCGGGCATGGGCCGGGCCCTGCTGGCGTCCGAGCCCGCGTTCGCCCGCGCCCTGGCCGACGTCGACGCCCTGATCCAGGACGAGGCGGGGTTCTCGCCCCTGGAACTGATCCGCGACGGCCGCCCGGTGACCGGCCCGGGACAGGTCCAGCCCACCCTGTACGCGATGCAGGTCGCCCTCGCCGAGACCTACGCCGCCTACGGGGTGCGGCCCGCGGCGGTGATCGGCCACTCCATGGGCGAGGCCGCCGCCGCGGTCGTCGCCGGAGCACTGTCCCCGGCCGACGGCGCGGCCGTCATCTGCCGCCGGTCGGCGCTGCTGGCCCGCATCGCCGGGTCGGGCAGCATGGCCACCGTCGGCCTGGACCGCGCCGAGGTGCAGTCCCGGCTCGCCCAGGCCGGCGCCGAACACAGCGTGTCGGTCGCCGTCTACGCCGGTCCGTCCTCGACCGTCATCGCCGGTGACACCGGCCGGGTACGCGAACTCACCGAGCGCTGGCAGGCCGCCGGGATCGCCGCGCACCTCGTCGCCGTCGACGTCGCCTCCCACTCGCCGCAGGTCGACGAGCTGCTGCCCGAACTCGACGCCGCCCTGGCCGGGCTCAGCCCGCGACCGCCCCGCATCCGGCTGTACTCCACCGCCGTCAGCGGCCACGACACGCCACCGCTCATGGACGCGGACTACTGGTGCGCCAATCTGCGCCAGCCGGTCCGGTTCGCCGACGCGGTCGCCGACGCCACCGCCGACCGGCACACCCTGTTCGTCGAGGTGTCCCCGCACCCGGTGGTCACCCACGCCCTGCGCGGCTGCCTGCAGGCCCACCCCGGCGACCCGGTGGTGCTCGGCACGCTGCACCGCGACGGCGACGACCCCGCCGCCCTCGCCCACGCCCTGGCCACCCTGCACTGCCACGGCGTACCCGTCGACTACAGCACCCGCTACCGGGGCGGCCGCCTGGTCGACGCGCCCACCATCACCTTCGCCCGCCGACGGCACTGGATCGACCTCACCGCACCCGCCGCGACGACAGGCCAGGGCCTGCCCGGCACCCGCCTGCCGCTGCCCGACGGCGACCTGTGGCATGCCGACACCGGCACCGGGGCGATGCCGTGGCTGGACGAGCACCGCGTACACGCCGAACCGGTGCTGCCCGGCGCGGCATACGCCGCGATGGCGCTGACCGCCGCCTGCGCCACCTTCGACGCGGCACCGGACACCGTGGCCGTCACCGAGTTGCGCCTGGAACGGATGCTCACCCTCGGCGAGCGGACCGACCTCACCACCCGCGTACACCGCCGCGACCCCCGGCGGGCCACCGTGGAACTGTCCACCCGCGACACCGACGGCGGCTGGCAGCGCCACGCCACCGCCGTCCTGCACCACCGCACCGGCCAGCCCGCACCGGCCACCGACCTGGCCGCGCTCGCCGCCGCGCACCCGGTGCCCGCCGACCCCGCCGACCTGTACGCGTCCATGCGCCGCCGCGGCATCGAACACGGCCCGGCCTTCACCGTCCTCACCGACCTGCACCGCAGCGCCGACGGGCACAGCGCGCTCGCCCGGCTGCGCCAGCCCGCCGAGCCGGCCGAACTGCTACTGCACCCCATCCTGCTCGACGCGTGCCTGCAGACCCTCGTCGCCACCGTGGACGCCGCCGCGGGCAGCGGCCTGGTGCTGCCCGTAGGCCTGGACGCGATCCGGCTCACCGGCGACCCCGCCACCGCCGTGTACTGCCACGCCCGCCGCACCGGCGCCGACCCCGCCCACCTGACCGGCCAGATCCGCCTGCTCGACGCCGACGGCCGTACCGTGCTCACCGTCGACGGCGTCGCGCTCGCCCGCAGCGAGGCCGCCGAACCCGACCCCGGCCGCTGGTTCTACGAACCACACTGGCAAGCCACCCCACCGGCCGAGGCAACGGACCCCGCCGCCCGGCCCGGCCACTGGATCGTGCTCGGCGAACGCGACCGCACGTTCTGCTCCCTGCTGGCCAACGGCCTGCGCGCCACCGGCGGCAGCGCCACGACCCTGTGCGTCAAACCGTCCGAGCAGCCCCTCGGACCCCTCGGCGACGCCCTCGGCGACCGCTGGGCCGGCCGTCCCACGACACCGCACGCGGTCGTGCTGGTCTGCGACAGCGGCACCGGGAACCCGGCGGCCGCACCCGACCGGGTGCGGCGGCTGCTCGACACCGTCCAGGCCGTCCTCGGCGTCTGGGATGACCCGCCCCGGCTGTACGTCGTCACCCGCGCCGCCCACCAGGTGCTGCCCGGCGACCACGTCGACCTGGCCCAGGCCGCGCTGCGCGGTGTGCTGCGCGTGCTGGCCTGGGAACAGCCGCGCCTGCGCGCCACCCAGATCGACCGCGACGGCGACGACGCGGCAGCGCTGGCCCGCGAGCTGCTGGCCGGATCGGCCGACGACGAGGTCGCGCTGCGCGGGGGCCGCCGGTACACCGCCCGGCTGGCACCGGCCCCGGTCACCGCCGAGCAGCACCGCGCGGCGACCGTCCGCACCGTCCGGTACGGCCACGACGGGTTCCGGCTGCGCGCGGCCACCCTCGGCGACCTGGACAGCCTGACCCTGACCGGCGGGGCGCGGCGCGCACCCGGGCCGGGCGAGATCGAGGTCCGGATCACCGCGGCCGGGATCAACTTCCGCGACGTGCTGACCGCGCTGGGGCTGCTGCCCGGCCGCCACCCCGGCGACGACATCGGCTCCCGGCTGGGTTTCGAATGCGCCGGTGTCGTCAGCGCCGTCGGCGACGGCGTCGACGGACCGCGGCCCGGGGACCCGGTCGTGGCCATCGACCTGCACGGTGGGGCGTTCGGCTCCTACCTCACCGTCCCCGCCGCGATGGCCCTGCCGATCCCGCCCGGCGTCGACCCGGTCGCCGCCGCCGGGGTGCCCGCGGTGTTCCTGACCGCCTGGTACGCCCTGCGCGATGTCGCCCGCCTGGCCCCGGACGAGACCGTGCTCGTCCATTCGGCCACCGGCGGCACCGGCCTGGCCGCGATCGCGGTCGCGAACCTGCTCGGCGCGCGGGTGATCGCCACCGCCGGTACCGAGACCAAACGCGAGTACCTGCGCGGCCTCGGCATCGAACACGTGCTCGACTCCCGCAGCCTCGACTTCGCCGACCACATCCGCGCCGTCGGCGGCGTGGACGTCGTGCTCAACTCGCTGTCCGGGGCGGCGGTCCGCGCCGGACTGGAGACGCTGCGGCCGTTCGGCCGGTTCGTCGAGCTCGGCGTACGCGACATCCTCGCCGACGAGCCGCTCGGCATGGCCCCGCTGCGCCACAACATCACCCTCAGCACCGTCGACCTGATCGAACTGCAGCAGCGGCGCCCCGACCGTTTCGGCGCACTGTTCCGGGAGCTGATGGGCCACTTCGCCGAGGGCCGGCTCGCACCCGTACGCACCCGCGCGTTCCCGCTGGACGCGGCCGCCGACGCGATGCGGCTCATGGCAGGCGGCCGCCACCTGGGAAAACTCGTGCTCACGATGCCCGACGACGCTCCGGCCACCGCCGTGTACCCGCCGCCGCCCGCGGTGCGCGCCGACGGGGCCTACCTGGTGACCGGCGGGCTCAGCGGCGTCGGCCTGGCCACCGCCGAATGGCTGGCCGCCGCCGGGGCTCGCCGGCTGGTGCTCAACGGCCGTCGCGAACCCGGCCCGCAGACGTGGCAGCGGCTGGCCGACATGCGCCGCCGAGGCGTCGACGTCCAGGTCGTATGCGGTGACATCGCCGCCGACGGCATCGCCGAACAGCTCGTTGCCGCCGCGACCGCCGACGGCACGGCGCTGCGCGGTGTGGTGCACTCCGCGATGGTCCTGGCCGACGCGGCCGTCACCAACGTCGACGACGACGACCTGGTCCGCGTCTGGACGCCGAAGGTCACCGGAGCCTGGCGGCTGCACACCGCCGTCGCGGACCGGGACCTGGACTGGTTCGTGGCGTACTCGTCGATGTCGGCCCTGATCGGCAACGGGGGACAGGCCGTCTACGCCGCCGCGAACTCGTGGCTGGACGGGTTCGCGGCCTGGCGCACCCGGCAGGGCCTGCCGACACTGGCCGTCGCCTGGGGGCCCTGGGGCCAGACCGGGGCCGCCACCGACTTCGCCGACCGTGGCTACGACACCATCCCCACCGCCGACGGGCTGCGTGCCCTCGGCGAACTGCTGACCCACCGCCGCGTGCACACCGGCGTCATCCCCGGCCCACCCGACAGCTGGCTGCGTGGCCCGGCCCGCGAGTCGTCGCTGTTCGCCGACCTCGTCGAGGCCCCGGCCCTGGCCCCGGCCGCCGACTTCCTGGCCACGCTGCGGGAACTGCCCGACGCCCCGGCCCGGCAGGCCGCACTGGAGACGCACATCGCCGGGCACATCCGGGCCGTGCTGCAACTGGGCCCGGCGGCCCTGGACCCGCAGACCTCGCTGCGGTCGCTGGGGTTCGACTCGCTGCTTACCCTGGAACTGCGCGCCCGGCTCGAGAACGAGCTGCGCATCCGCCTGCACGCCAAGTTCGTCTGGCACTACCCGACCCTGGCCGCGCTCGCCAGCGGCGTCACCGAGCAACTGGGCCTGGACCTGGGCTAGCGCCCGGTGAGGCTCGTGGTCAGGACCCGGCCGCGGCCGCCGCGCGTTTGCGAGCGCGGAAGGCCGCGGCCTTCCGTTTGTTGCCGCAGACCCGCATCGAGCACCATCGGCCGCCCCCGGAGCGGGTCGTGTCGTAGAACGCCCACCGGCAGATGTCGCTGGAGCACGCCTTGAGCCGCGACCAGTTGCCGTCGGCCATCGCCTGCACGATGACGGCCAGGAACGCGCCGATCGCATGGTCGACTCCGGTCGACGCGGCGGCCAGCCGGAAGCCGTCGGCGCTGAAGACGGGACGCAGCTGCACCCGGTGCGCCACCTCGCTCAGGTAGGCGGCGGCCTGCTCGGCGGCGGTGGAGGTGACGCCGTCGTGGTTGACGATCAGCAACTGGCGTACGGCCTCGCGCAGCTCGATCACGCGGACCAGATCGGCATCGCCGACCTCCGTAGCGCCGTCGATCAGTTCCAGGTGCCGCAGCCAGGCGGCCAGGTCCCCGGTGTTCGGCAGCGCTTCGACGAGACGCTCCAGGTCGCAGGTGTTCACCAACTCGCGGACCAGCCGCAGCCTGCCCTCTTCCACGTGACGTCACCTCCAAACGCATGATACCGGTTACGGCATCGGCGCGTTGACCTACTGTGCGCGGCTATGTAGTGTAGCCCGCATGGTAGACGGATCTGCCGGACAGGCGCTGAAGCTGGAGCAGGACCTGCGCAAAGGCGTCCTGGTCCTGGCCGTGCTGTCCCAGCTCAGAACCCAGCAGTACGGCTACTCGCTACGGCAGGCGCTCGCCGAGCGCGGCATGCCGATCGAAGAGGGCACCCTCTACCCGCTGCTGCGCCGGCTGGAAAGCCAGGGCCTGCTCGCCTCCCAGTGGCAGGTCGACGACGGGCCACCGCGCCGCTACTACACCCTCAGCGCGCACGGCGCTGAGACCTACCGCGAACTGACCGGGGCCTGGCGGTCGCTGACATCGGTCGTGGACCGCCTAGTAGTTGAGGAAGGCTGAGAGATGGACGACCCGAAGGCCATCATCGAGACGTACGTCAGGGACGTCGTGCGCCACCTCCCGCGCCGCCAGCGCCACGACGTGGGCTTCGAACTCCGGTCGCTGCTGAACGAGGACCTCGACGGGCGAGCCGCCGACAGCGGCCGCCCCGCCGACGCGGCCATGGCACTGGAGCTGCTCACCGCGTTCGGCCGCCCGCAGGAGGTGGCCGACCGCTACCGGCCGGCCGGTTTCACCGTCATCCGCCCCGCCGACGCTCCCCGGTTCGCCTGGATCGCGCTCGGCGGCCTGGTCCTGCAGTGGGCGGTCACCCTGATCGACGCGTTCACCAGCCCGGTCGCCACCGACGAGTGGGTCTACGCCGCGAGCTGGTGGGGGCGGCTGACCACCTGGTGGCTGAGCTGGGGACTGGGTGCGTTCTGGTGGCCGGGCTTCCTGATCACCTTCACCCTGATCAGCGCCGCGCTGGGCCGGCACCGCCGCGAGACCAAGCCCTGGGCGCCCCGGCGCACGATCGACCGCGACCACGTCAACCGGCCCGCGATCGTGCTGGGTCTCGCGTTCGGCGCCGCCGGAGCCACCTTGATGATCGCCCTGCCGTGGCTCGCCGTCTGGGCTCCGGGCCTGCCGCAACCGGTGCTCGACGCGTTCACCTTCGACCCGCGGTTCCTGCGCGAGCGGGCGATATGGGCACTGCCGCTGTGGGCCGCCGGCTTCGCCGTCAACACGATCGTGCTGATCGCCGGGCGCTGGGAACGGCGTACCCGCCTGGCCGGCCTGGCCCTGGGCGTCGGCTGGCTCGTGGTGCTGGTCTGGTGGCTCGTCACGGGCCGGATCTTCGTCGACGAGGCCGCGGACGAGGCAGCCACCTTCGGTCTGCTGCTCGTGCTCGTCTTCGTCATCGTCGACATCGTCGTCACCGCCCGCCGCACCTCGGCCTCGATCCGGCCGCCGATGGTGCGGGCATGACCGCCGCCTGATCCACGCGGGTCGCTGGTCGCGGGACCAGCGACCCGCCCGGCCGCGCGCCGAGGTCGGGTGTCCGACGCAGCGGTGCCGACACGATGCCGCCGACTCACACTGAGTCAGCTATCGATCGACGCGGCAGGAGACATGATGGACAGACTCGCCCGCCCCCGACGGTTCGCGCTGGCCGCAGTGCTGTGCAGCGCCGTCGTGGTCTCGCTGCCACCTTCCCCGGCGTACGCGGCACCGCTGCCCGACGGCACCGTCCAGCGCCCCAAGTCCAGCACCGTGTACGAGCTCGCCGCCGACCGGCCGGCCTGGGCCGCGGTGGCCGTCTACTCCCCGAACAACTGGAACGCCAGCCTGCTGGAGTCAACGGGCGCGTGGCTGGCGTCGAGCACCTATCCGGCGGGCAGGACCGAGTTCATCGCCGTCAACTCGCACCTGCGGGGCGTCGCCGCGTATCGGGCCGAGGCGACCCGGATCACCGGATACAGCCCGTACATGCAGTGGCGGCAGGCCACGGCGAAGATCGTGCTGCCGGTGCCCGCCAACGACGGGGTGAGCGGCCCCGGCGACCCGGATCTGGCCTTCGCCTGGCTCGACAGCCGCGACGTGGTCAACGTCTATGACATGCACCTGAACTACGGGGACATGTTCTGGGTCAACGCGACCCCGGACACCGGCTTCTACTTCCTGCCGAGCAATCCCTACGACCCGGCCACGTTCCTGCGCACCCGCGCCCAGTCCGTCGGCGTCCCGGGGATGCGGGTCGTCGGCAACTGCACGCTCTACCGGGCGGGGTACACCGGCTGGCACGGCGTGCTGGTGGTCTCCGACACCGCGCCGGTGACGACCGTGCCCGCCGGTGGCATCGCACTCGCCCTGCACCGCTACGACCCGGCCCGGCCGGTCACCTGCCCCCAGCGCAACTTCCCGGACCCCACCCCGGCCGGTCCGTGACGGCCCGGTGAGGTCGCCGACACCGGCAGGTCAGCGGCGGACGTCGAGCATCAGCCGTGGCACCCGCCACCGGCCGACCTCGGCCGGCCATCGGGTCGGCGGGTAGGCCAGGCGCACGACGAAGTAGTTGAGGTATTCGACGACCCCGAACAGCCAGGCCCCCACGACGAGAGCCGCGCCGACCCCTCCGCCGGGAAACCAGTGGACGACACCGGCCAGCCCAGCCGCCAGCAGCGCGACGTTCAGCAGCCGCAGCGCCCGGTACAGGACTGCCAATGGTTCGGGCATGGCGGAGCGAGCCACCCAGCGGCGGGCGAGCAGCCAGTAGACGCCCGCCTGGACCAGGATGGCGACCAGCGGGAGGACGGCCGACCACAGCGCCAGCCGGTCGGTGGCGTCAGGCAGGCGCGGGCCGATCGTGGCGGCGCAGAGGAAGACGAAGACACCGGCGGCGGCCAGTTCACCGAGGCCGAGGCTCAGATAGCGGCGGCGCAGGCGAGCGCGCGGCGGCGGGTTCGCCGCACCGGCGGGTCCGGCGGCCGGGTCGGTGTCGTTCATACCGCGGTGATCGCCCGAAGTTCCGCCGGTCAAACCAGTCCGGCCGGTGGCTGGACGAGCCGGCGGCCCGACGGTGTGCGTCGGGCCGCCGGCCGTGGGTGAAACACATGAGGCTGACCGGCGATCAGGCGGGCTCGCGTACGCCCCCTGGATCACCGCCGGGATCCTCCTCACCCGGCATCGGCTCGACCGGCGCGTCGGGCAGCACATCCGGCGTGTCCGGCAGCAGGTCACCGGGATCGTCCGGGACGGGCTCCCGCGGGTCGATCGGTGGGTACAGCTCAGGGTCGAGATCCGGCTGATTCATGAGCCGGTCATCCCCGCCACGGGCCTCGGTGAAACCGCGTCCGAGCGGCATGTCGGCGGGCCGGTCAGGCGAGCTTCACGGCGAGGTCGGTGACCTGCTCGCCGCCGCGGAACGCGCCGAGGTCGCGGGCTGCGCCCGTGAACAGGTTGACGCGGTACAGGTGGTAGGTCCCGCCGACCGACAGGGTGGCGTACCCGCGGGCGCCGACGACCACGCCGTCGGCGACGGGGGAGTAGATGTCGAATCCGGCCTCGGTGGCGGCGTCGACGCCCAGCGCGCCGACGGGCGCGAGCAGGCCCGCGTTGGCCGGCGACTGGATGACCGTCTGGTCCAGCGCGGTGTCGAGGTCGTAGAGGGTGGTGCCGGTGGCGGGGTCGAGGTCGTTGTTGGTGTACGCGGCAGCGGTCACGCCCAGGGCGGGGGTGACCGCCGGCGGGTAGGTGAGGTCGGTGTCGGCGGTGGTGGTGTCGGTGGCCAGGTCGTGGCGCAGGTTCTGGCCGGTGTCGCCGACCACGCGCAGCCGGTCGGCGGCGGGGTTGAAGTCGACGCCGTGCGCGGTGCCGGTCAGGGCGACGGTGAGCTGGCTGACCTTGGTGGCTACGGCGTCGGCGAACGTGTAGACGCCGCCCTGGTCACCCACGCCGTAGAGCAGGCGGTCCTGGATGCGGTAGTCGATGCCGACGATGCGGGTGTCGCCGACCAGGCCCGTGATGGCGCCGATCGGGCGCAGCCGGCGCGGTCCGTCGATCTGGAAGCCCACCAGGCGCTGGTCGGCGGTGAGGCCGACCGCGGCGGGACCGTGGTCCTTGCCGCCACCGGCCACGGTCGGTTCGGCCTGAGCGGCGGCGGGCGCGGCGAGCACGGCTGCCGTGGCGGCGGCGAGCAGCAGCGCGTTCTTGATGCGAAGTTTCATGTCATCCCCGTGGTCGGACGGTCACCCGGGCGGTGGCCGCGTACCGGGCTGATCATGCCGGGCATCGTCACGCAGGTCGTTTGTCCTTGAAGCAGGGAGTTTGTGTGTCGTGACTTGTCACCCGAGAGAGTGACGGCCTGCCGCTGCGGCCTAGCACAGAGGTCGCGATCTGGTCACTGCGGCGCATCTGACGGCCGATCCGGATGAGCTGAGAACCGGGTTCGCCGAAAACGCACCGCCCCGGCCGGATACCTTCTCCGGCCGGGGCGGCGCGTCGGTCGCAGGGCCAGTGGAGGGCGGACCGCGACGGGCGACCAGCGGCACAGTGCCGCGGTCGGGGCAGGTCAGCCTGGTGGGTGCTGCTGGTTCTGGCGTAGGGCCTCTTCGAGCTGGTCTTCGAGGATGATGATCCGGCACGCGGCTTCCAGTGCGGTGCCCTGATCCACCATCTCGCGGGCTCGGGCCGCCAGGCGCAGCTGGTAGCGGGAGTAGCGGCGGTGTCCGCCGGCGGAGCGCAGCGGGTTGATCAGTTTCAGTTCGTCTAGTTTGCGCAGGAAATCCGGCGTGGCGCCGATGATCTCCGCGGCCCGGCCCATCGTGTAGGCGGGGTACTGCTCGTCGCCGAACATGTCGTCGGGTTGGCCCATTGTCACCTTCCAAGTCGAGGGCCCCGGTGCCGAAGCAGCACCGGGGCCCAAGGGTTGTGGGTTATGACACCATCTGCCGACATTGTCGGCTCGTCGTATCCGCGGCGTCCGTCTGCGACGGGGCCGGGTGCGAGGATCGCGTAAGCGTGACCGGAGACCACCTTTCGTTCGATGGGACCTGCGGTGTCCGCAACGGCTGAACTACGCCGACGCGGGCGATCCAACGGTGTGCAGCCCTCCCTTTCCTCAGTTTCCACGTGCCTTGCCGTACTGCGGCTCCGCCGGTGTCAGGACCCCACGCGACTTCCATGGCCCTGCACACGTACGGACGGAGCGCCCTTCAGGTGAAGCCCCGAACAGTGCTTCAGCCTCACCTGTCACCCGGGCCCTTCGTGCCCGGTCCTGCTTCATCGCCCTCTGGAGGGGCGGCTACGTCTGCGTCTTTACTCGTCTCATCTGCTGACTCCAGGAACTTTAGACGCCGCTCCCGAGGATGTCTAGTACCTCGAACCTAGATTTTATGGGCGTGTTCGTAAGTGCTATCTCCGGGATCTGAGCGGGATAAGCTCCGCCGCCCACGCGGGGTGACCGCCGGATTTCGGTATCCTCCGCAGCCGGGACCCCCGTTCCCTACCCTGGCGGTAGGGCCTTCGGCCGTGCGCAGGCCGTGGCTCCAAGCGGCTTGCTGGGCAACTGCAAGGAGAGTGTCGTGCCTACGAAGATCACGTTGATGTTCGACAATCCCGCCAGCCCTGACGACTTCGAGCGCGCCTACGCGGACGCGAAGGCGGCCGCGAAGTCGTTCCCGAAACTCCAGCGACTGGAGTCGGCGAAGGTGTGGCCGAAGGAGGACGGCACCGCCACCCCCGCCTACCGGACACTGGACCTCTACTTCGACAGCTACGACGACGCTTCCGCCGCGGTCGCCACACCCGTCGCCGCCGAGGTCTTCGGCGCCCTGGCCGGGGCGAACGCCACCTTCACCGGCCTGTTCTCCGACGTCGAGCCCAGCTGACCGCTAGGCCAGCAGGCCGCGCAGCAGGCTTTCGCCGGAGTGGGCGGTGTCGTTGTCGAAGTGTTCGGCCGACACGTCGACCAGCCGGTACGCGCCGAGGTCGGTGTTGGCCGGGAGGGTGAACTCGCCGTCGGCGGCGCTGCCCAGGGTGCCGATGGAGAACATGCGCATCGTGTCGGGGTCGATCAGCCACACTTCGTAGTAGCCGTCGATGGTCGGCAGACCGGCCACGTGCAACCGCAGCCGGTGCCCCTGCACGAGGTGGGCCTGCCCGGTGGCGGTCTTCGGGGTGGTGCCGTACGCCGCCAGATCCGCGGCCGCCAGCACCGTCGGCTGCGCCACGACGGCCGGGCGGGTCCACCAGGATCCCACGACCGCCCCGATCACCAGGGCGACGGCGACGGCTGCGGCCGCCACCGACAACCGTGCCATCCCGCGGCGTGCACCCGGCCGGGAAGCACCGGACCTGCCGGGCGGGCGGGCGCTCGCCGACCGTGCCGCCACCGGCGCGACCACGGGCGCGGCAGGCTGCACCGGTGCCGGTGCCGGTGCCGGTGCCGGTGCCGCAACGCCGGTCTGCTGCGCGATCCGGTCCCACAGCTGTGGCGGCGGCGCGGGCAGGTCGCGCACCTGGCTCGACGCGGCGAGCACGATCGACAACTGCTGAAGGTCGCGCAGCTCGCCGCGACACTGCTCGCAGCCGGCGACGTGCTCTGTCGCGGCGGAGGTGTCCGGCTCGTCAAAGGCCAGCTGAATGAGCTGATCCTGAGTCAGGTGCTGCACCGTCCACCTCCCATCGCCGTTTGATCGCGGCCATACCGCGTCGGATGTGGCTTTTGACCGTGCCCAGGGCCACGCCGGTGCGGTCGGCGATCTGCTGGTGGGTCAGGTCCTCGTAGAAGGCCAGTTCGAGCATCGTGCGCTGGTCGTCGGGCAGCCTGGCGAGTTCGTCGGCGACCACCAGCTGGTCGATGACCTGTTCCGCGGATGCGACCGGCGGCGGCTCAGGCTGCTGGGCTATCGCGTCCTCGACCCGGTCGGTGCGCTGGCGCACCCGGACCAGGTCGATGACTTTGCGGCGGGTGATGGTCAGCAGCCAGCCGAGCAGCCCACCGCGGGCCGGGTCGAAGGTCGCCCGGCTCAGCCACGCCGCCACGAACACGGCCTGGGTGATGTCCTCGGCGTCGGCGCGGTTACGCAGCAGCCGTGACGCCAGATGCAGCACCGCCGCGGCATGACGGTCGTAGGTTTCGCGCAGCGCCGACTCGTCACCGCTGGCGAACCGCTCCGCGAGGTCGTCGACGACAACGTCGTCGGTCTGCTCGCGCTGTCGCATCACCAGAGGGGTCGCCTTTCGTGGGCTCGCTGAGACTCTAACCGCCGCACTCACACCGCCTCCTGCTGCCCGCTGCCCAGACGCCTTCGCTGGGCCATACGACCGCGAGGGGCTATGTGGACGCAGCCGGTGACCTATGTCTCGCCGGTGCATCCGGGGGCCGGACGGCGGCCGTAGCCCCCACTGACGGCGCGTTGACGCCGTCAGAGGCAGACACGAATCGAGGACACGTGATGCGCAGTTCGACCATCGTCCGGGTGCTGGCGGCAGGGGCCGCCACGGCAGCGGTCACCGCCACCGCCGGCCTGGCGACCGCGACACCCGCCTACGCCGCGACGTCCAAGGTGTCGGTGGTGCACGGGATCCCGGCGACGCCGGTCGACGTGTACGTCAACGGCAAGGTCACCCTGAAGAACTTCCAGCCCGGTGACGTGGCCGGTCCGCTCGACCTGGCCGAGGGCAAGTACGACATCGACCTGACCAAGCCGGGGGAGGCGATCGACAAGGCGATCCTGTCGGTCGACGGCGCCGCCGTGCCGGGCGGGGCGAACATCAGCATCGTCGCGCACCTCGACGCCGCGGGCACCCCGAAGATCACGCCGTTCGTCAACGACGTCAGCAAGGTCGGCGCGGGCAAGGCCCGCCTGGTCGTACGGCACACCGCCGCCGCGCCCGCGGTCGACGTACGCGCTGGCGGCACGCCGGTGTTCAAGAACCTGACCAACCCCGACGAGGCCAAGGCCGACCTCGGCGCGGGCACCGTCAGCGCCGACGTCGTGCTCGCCGGCACCACCACCGTGGCCATCCCGGCGACCGACCTCAACCTCGCCGAGGGCACCGCCACCATCGTCTACGCCACCGGCTCGGCCGAGGGCAAGACGCTGGGCGTGGTCGCGCAGGTCATCACCGGTCTGCACTCGGCGCCCGGCGGCGTGCCCAGCGGCGACGGCGGCCTGGCCGACGACTCCGGCGTGAGCACCTGGTGGCTGGTCGCCGGGGCCGCCGCGCTGCTGCTGGCCCTCGGCGGCGGGATCCGGCTGGCGACCCGGCGTACCGGCCGATGAGCCTGCACCACCACGGCGTGCCCCGCGAGATTCGCGGGGCACGCCGCTCCCACCTGTCCCGACGTGCTGTCCTGGCCGCATGCGGCGCGGCGCTGCTGGCGGGTTGCGGCGCAGGGGAAGCCGACAGCACGTCGCCGGAGGTCGAGGCGCTGTCCAGCCCCACGCCCAGCCCCGACGTGCCACCGACGCAGGTCCCGGTCCAGCGCGCCGGGCTGCCCACGGCGCAGGCGGTGATCCGCCCGGTCCGGCTGCGCATCCCGGCCATGTCGCTCGACGCGAAGGTCGACGCCGTCGGCATCGACGCCCGAACCGGCGACTTCGCCGTGCCGCCCAGCGTCGACCGGGTGGGCTGGTACCGCCACGGCCCCGGCCTGGAGGCGCGCGCGGGCTCCATCGTCATCGCCGGTCACGTCGACAGCGCGGCGCAGGGGAGAGGAGCGTTCTTCACGCTGCGTACGCTGGCCAAGGGCGACCGGTTGACCCTTACCGACGGTGCCGGGCGCGGGTACGGCTTCCAGGTCGTCGGCGTCGAACAGTTCCGCAAGACCCGGATCCCGCTGGAGCGCTACTTCGCCCGCGACGGCGCACCGCGGATCACCCTGATCACCTGCGGCGGACCGTTCGACGAGTCGACCCGCCACTACCGCGACAACATCGTCGTCACCGCCACCGCCTGACCACGTCCCGAGGGAGGGCGGCCGGTGCCACGGCTCACCGGCCGCAGCAGGAGCCGGGCCGCGTAGTCGTCAGCGCCGCCGGGCCGCGGTCAGGGCGACCACGAACTGGCCACCGCCGGGGTCGATGCTCGCGTCGACAGCCAGGGCCGGGGCGAGCCGGGAGAACCGGTCGACCAGCCAGTGCGCCACCTGCTGGGCATCGGCACGGTCCGCGCACCGGACCACGACCTCCCGGCCGCCCTTGCGGTCCAGCCGCTCGGCGACCGTGATCAGCGGGGCGGGATCCATCAGCACCAGGTCCGACGGCCACGGGATCACCGCGGTAACCGCGCCCTTCTTGGTGTTGCAGCCCCGGTGGGCCAGCCGCTCGCCACCGGCGAAGTCGGCGGCGCCCTTCTTCGCCGACCGTGCGTTCGTGGCCCGGCTGTCGACGCTGGGGCCGCGCGGGTCGTTCACCGAGATGGTCGCGTCGACCGGTTCGTCGCACACCCAGCAGCGCCAGCCGTCCTGGTTCGCGATGTCCTCGAGCTGGCTCATGCCGTGGGCTGCCGATCGTCGAAAGAATGTGTGCCACCCACGCTAACCTGCGCGCCGGTTCAGCGGCCGGGTGGGAGCGCACGCCTGCCCGAACACGCCGAGCCGGGCCGCGTCGCGCGGCCCGGCTCGATGCGGGCGGTCAGTACCGGTAGTGGTCTGGTTTGTACGGCCCCTCGGCGTCGATGCCGAGGTAGTCGGCCTGCCGGTCGGTCAGGGTGGTCAACCGCACCCCGAGCGCGTCGAGGTGCAGCCGGGCGACCTTCTCGTCGAGGTGCTTGGGCAGCACATGGACGCGCCTGTCGTACGCCTCGGGCCTGGTGAACAGCTCGATCTGCGCGATGACCTGGTTGGTGAACGAGGTCGACATCACGAAGCTCGGGTGGCCGGTGGCGTTGCCGAGGTTGAACAGGCGGCCCTCGGACAGCACGATGACCGCGTGGCCGTCCGGGAACCGCCACTCGTGGACCTGCGGCTTGATCTCCACCCGGACGATGCCGGGGATGCGGCCCAGGCCCGCCATGTCGATCTCGTCGTCGAAGTGCCCGACGTTGCCGACGATGGCGTTGTGCTTCATACCGGCCATCTGCTCGGCCGTGATGATGTCGGTGCCCCCGGTCGTGGTGATGAAGATGTCCCCCGTGGCGACGACGTCGTCCAGCCGGACCACCTGCAGGCCCTCCATCGCCGCCTGCAGCGCGCAGATCGGGTCGATCTCGGTGACGACGACGCGGGCGCCCTGGCCGCGCAGCGCCTCGACCGCGCCCTTGCCCACGTCGCCGTAGCCGCAGACGACGGCGAGCTTGCCGCCCATCATGACGTCGGTGGCCCGGTTGAGGCCGTCGGCCAGGGAGTGCCTGATGCCGTACTTGTTGTCGAACTTGGACTTGGTCACCGCGTCGTTGACGTTGATCGCCGGGAACAGCAGCCGTCCCTCGCGGGCCAGCCGGTACAGGCGCGTGACGCCGATGGTGGTCTCCTCGGTGACGCCGCGCAGCTGCGCCACGATCCGCGTGAACCGCTTGCTGTCGGCGTCCAGGCCCGCTCGCAGTGTCTGCAGCAGCAGCCGGTGCTCGGGGTGGTCGCCGTCGGCAGGCGCGGGGACCGCGCCTGCGGCCTCGTACTCGGCACCCAGGTGGACGAGCTGGGTGACGTCGCCTCCGTCGTCGACGATCATGTTCGGGCCCCGGCTGTCACCGAAGTCGAACAGCTGCGTCGTACACCACCAGTAGTCCTCCAGCGTCTCGCCCTTCCACGCGAAGACCGGGACACCGGCGGGCCGGTCGACCGTGCCGGTGGGGCCGACGACCGCCGCGGCGGCGGCCTCGTCCTGCGTCGAGAAGATGTTGCAGGACACCCAGCGGACCTCGGCGCCGAGCGCGACCAGGGTCTCGATGAGCACCGCGGTCTGGATCGTCATGTGCAGCGAACCCGCGATGCGCGCGCCGCGCAGCGGCTGGGCGGCCGCGAACTCCCGGCGGACGGCCATCAGGCCGGGCATCTCGTGTTCGGCCAGCCGCATCTGGTGACGGCCGGCCCGCGCCAGCGACAGGTCCGCGACGGCGAAGTCGAGACCGTTGCGGTGCTGCAGTCTCTTGTTCATGGTTCCTCCCTCAGGAACGGTGCGATGGTCGGTCCCGAGCGAAGGTGGTCTACGCCGCCCGTGGCGAAAGCCCGTGGCGTACAGCAGAAAGGGCACCTCCGCATGCGGAGGCGCCCTTGGGGAGAAGCCGTGGCCGAGCGTGGCAGGCCGCAGCCCGTGGGGCTGTCAGTCCGTCGCAGCGCCTCTCGACCTCGACCGCGCACAGGTGCGCGCGGCGACTATACCAAGACACCGTGGTGCCTCGGCGGTCCTGCCGACCCGGTCGGTGATGGTCGCTGACCTGCCGCGTGCCCAGAGGTGAGAACGGGTTCGTTTATCGCCGCCCTTCGTGGGGCAGTCGGTCGGTGAAGAATTCCTGAGCGTGAAGGAGAACGGACATGACCGTCGCCGGCATCATCTCGGCCATCATCGTGGGTCTGGTCATCGGTGCGCTGGGACGCCTGGTCGTTCCCGGACGCCAGAGCCTGCCCATCTGGCTGACCATCCTCGTCGGCATCGTCGCGGCGCTGATCGGCACCGCCATCGCCCAGGCGGTGGGTGTGGCCGTCACCGACGGCATCGACTGGATCGAGCTCGTCTTCCAGATCGGCCTGGCCGCGCTGGGCGTCGCGCTGATCGCCGGTGTGCGGGGCCGCTCGGCGGTCTGACCACCGATCGACTTCTCGGCCCGCGGCGACCTCGCCGCGGGCCGAACCGCGTCAGGTGCCCGGTCAGGCACCCGGCGAGTCGGCCACCAGCCGGACGGTGAACCCTTCGGGGCCGCGCCACATCGACACGTACGAACACGTCTGATGCGCCAGCCACAGGCCGTAGCCGCCGGGCCCGGCGCCGGGCATCAGCCCGACGGTGAGATCAGCCGGGCCGGGTCCACGGTCGGTGACCGTGACGATGATCCGGCCCCGGTCCGCCCAGGCCTGCAGCCGCAGTGGGCCGCGGCCGTACACCAGCGCGTTGGTGACCACCTCGCTGGTGCTGACCAGCAACCCGTTGAGGTCGTCAGCGGCCAGTCCCGCCACCGCCTGCAGCGCCGCGACGGCCTGCCGGGAACGTCCCGGTGAAGGATCGATCACGTCGACCAGCGCCGGTCGCGCCTGCAGCGGCTCCGCGACGGGAGTGAGCGCGCTGGCCAGGAACTCGTGCGGGTCCTGGAACGCGGAGCTGGGCTCGCGTCCCGAGGGGGTCACCACGTGGGTGTGGGTCCGCCGGGCGTGGTCGAGGACCTCCGGCGGTGCGGTGCGGGTGTCATAGGGGCACAGCGCGTACATCGGGAAGTCGTCGTAGACCCGGTTGGCGGCCGCCTCGTAGCGTGCCCACCACTCCCACGCCACGCCCACACCGGGATGGGGCACGTCCCCGGCGACGCGGATCTGGGTCGCGCCGTCGGCGACGTAACCGGCCATCATCTGCCGGTGCCGCTGGATCGCCACCGCCGGGCGCAGGTAGTGGCCCTGGCCGTCGATCAGCAGGACGCTGCTGGCGGGCCCGAGCGCGTCGCGCAGCAGCCGGAGCTTCGGCTCGCCGAACACCGACACGGTCGGCTCCCCGGCGGCGACGCCCTCCTGCAGGAACGGCAGGACGACGTCGAGGAACTGCTCGTCGGAGTCGTAGAAGGCGGTGTCGTGGACGATGCCGGCCTGCCCTGCGGCCGCACCCGACCTCATGACATCACCAGCCGCACGTCGGGCAGCGCCAACAGCTCGGCGACCAGGCGCACCGGGCTGCGTTCCGCGACGTGCAGCACCGTGGTGGCGCCTCGGGCGCGCACCTGGTCGACCAGCTGGAACAGGCCCCGGTGATCGAGGAACGTCAGGTCCCGGGCGTCGATGGTGACCGCGCCGTCCACGGGGGTCAGGTCGACGCGCCGCAGGACGTCGTGCAGCAGCCGACGGCCGGCCAGGTCGACCTCGCCGGCCAGGACGGCGGTCACCTCGGGCTGCGCGGAGGGAAACATGCGCAGCGGGGTGGATCCCGGGGTGGCCAGGGGATGCATGCTGGCCAGCTCTGCCACGGCCGCGGCGCTGAGTTCACCCGCGTGGTAGCCGCACATCGCGGAGAACGGCCGACGGATCATGAGAGCGTCGGCGTGGTGCTCGTAGCGGGTGAAAGCGTCCAGCTGGGCGGGGGTGCGCGCCAGCGGCGTCACCTGCGCGGCCACCCGAAGACCCGTGAAACCTGCGGCCAGGGCCTGGTCGGTGGCCCGTTCGTACTCCGCGACCTGCGCTGCGGCGTCGACGGGACGCAGGGGCTCATAGATGCCCAGGTCCTGCACGAGCGCGGCACCGCTCATCCGGGCGGCCGCGAAGCCCGCCACGTGGTCGAGTTCGGTGGCGGACGCGCCTTCGGCCAGGTAGATCACCTGCTGGCCCGCGGCGACGCCGTCGGTGAGGAACCGGCCGGCCGCCTGCCGAAACTGCTCCAGGGTGTGGAAGACCCAGCAGATGTGGTCGTGCTGGCCGAGACCGTCGACCGCGTCGACGAAACCGGTCCGGCGCATGAGCCAAGCTAACACGAGCCCGGCCCACGTCACTGCGGGCAGGCTGGTCGAGCGCCGCGAAGTGGCGGCAGGCTGCGGCCAGTGCGGCGATTCGGATCAGACGGCAGCCGGGATGGCGAGCGCCGTCATTTCTCCATCTATCGGGTGACATCGCCCATCCGAGCCGCACAGGTCGGCCGAATGACTGTCCGAGCGTCCCGATCACGGGACGGGCGGGAACGGTGGGGGCGCTTCCTCCGGCACCCCCACCGGCTCGCCTGCCCCGTCGGCTGCCTCATGGATTTCTGCGGCCGTCGGCCGCTGTCGGAAGAGGAGATCTCCTTGCGTGATGTTCGTCTGCACGAAGACCGCGCCGAACCGCCCGTGTCCCGGCGCACCGTGCTGAAGGTCTCGGTCGGCACAGGCGCGGCGATGGCTCTGGTCGGCGCCGTCGGCGCCGCGTTCGCCGCACCGCAACCGCAGCCTGCCGGACAGGGCGCACCGGCCGCCGGTGGGCCTGACGACGGGCCCGATGTCGTCGTCCAGCTGCTCGACCCGGCCGCGGGTCGCGTCGACGTCTACGCCGGTGGCCGCCACCTCACCACTGTCGACGCCGACCTGGCCGCGCGCCTGCGGACCGCCGGCGGCGACTCGTCACGGGTGGTGGCCCACCTGCCCGACCGGAACGCGACCGTCGTCGAGGTCTACAGCACCGACACCGTGGTACGCCTCGACGACCGTGCCCTGGCTGCGGCGATGCTGCGCGCCACGCGCGGCTGACAAACCCGACCCACCTGGAGACCGCATGTCATCGCACCGTGAAGCACCGGAGATCGCCAAGGACCCCGTGGTCGACTCCACCGACCTGTACGCGTTCGTCAGCCCCGACGCCCCCGACAAGGTCACCCTGATCGCCAACTACGTTCCGCTGCAGACCCCGGCCGCCGGGCCGAACTTCTACGAGTTCGGCGACGACGTCCGGTACGAGATCCACGTCGACAACAACGGCGACGGCGTGGCCGACGTCACCTACCGGTTCCAGTTCACGACGACGATCGCCAATCGCGACACGTTCCTGTACAACACCGGCCCGATCACCTCCTTGAGCAGCCCGAACTGGAACCGCCGCCAGTTCTACACGCTGTCCCGCGTCGACGTGCACGGGCGGGAGACCGTCCTCGCGGTCAACCTCGCCTGCCCGCCGGGCAACGTCGGGCCGCTGTCCACTCCCGACTACGGCCGCCTGGCCCAGTCGGCCGTACACGAGCTGCAGGGCGGGCGCAGGGTCTTCGCCGGGCAGCGCGCCGAGGGCTTCTACGTCGACCTCGGCTCGATCTTCGACCTGGGCAACCTGCGGCCCCTGCAGAAAGCCCACGCCCTGGGCAAGGACGTCTTCAGCGGTCCGGCGATGGGCGTCAACGCCACCGACCGGCTCAACGTGCACAGCCTGGCCATCCAGGTGCCCCTGTCGGACGTCCGCCGTGGCGGGGCCGCGCGCGTGGCGCCCGACGATCCGCGCGCGGTCGTCGGGGTCTGGACCACCGCCAGCCGCCGCCAGGTGCACGTGTACAAACCCGGCTCCGGCGATCTGCGAACCGGCCCGTGGGTGCAGCTGTCACGCCTGGGCAACCCCCTGGTCAACGAGGTTCTCATCCCGATGGCAGACAAGGACGCCTGGAACCAGTCACCGCCCGGCGACGACAAGAACTACGCGCACCGCGTCGCCCGGCCCGAACTCGCCCGGCTGCTACCCGCGCTCTATCCGGGCGCGTTCCCCCACCTCGACACGCTCAACAAGTCCGGCAAGGACCGCGCCGACCTGCTCGCGATCCTGCTCACCGGCATCCCCGCCGGTGTCGTGCCCGGCTTCCAGAACAGCATGTCATCGCTGCAGGCCGACATGCTCCGGCTCAACACCGCCATCCCGCCTGCCGCCAAGCCCAACGACCTGGGCCTGGTCGGCGGCGACCCGGCAGGGTTCCCCAACGGCCGCCGCCCCAAGGACGACGTCGTCACGGTCGAACTGCGCGCCATCGCGGGCGCGACCTACGCCCTGATCGACAAGAAGTACCAGCCGGACAAGGTCATCGCCTCGGTCACCGACGGCCTCACCGCCGCCGACGTGTCCGCGAAGTACCTCAAGACGTTCCCCTACCTCGGGGTTCCCTACGACGGCTACCACAACCCGTCTTGATTCCACGTGGGCGGCCAGGCCACTGGCCGCCCACGTTCCCGACCGAGAGGCGTCCCGTGCACGACCACCACCAGCTCGGCCCCTGCGGACCCGGCACCGTCATGATGGACATCGGCACCGGCGCAGGCGCACTGATCATCTACACCAGCCCGGCCGAGATCGGCCGCGAGATCGACATCAGCCCTGTCGGCGGCCCGCGCACCCACGTCGCCGTCCGGACCCGCCGTCTGGCCGGGGGAGAAGTCAACTGCGCGTTCTTCCCGCGCCTCGCCGCGGGCGACTACACGATCTGGCACGACGCCACCACCCCCGCAGCCACCGTCACCATCGCCGAGGGCCAGGTGGCCGAGATAACCTACGCCGAGGCGTGAATCGTGTCGGCGGCCTGGCGCGTCCGTGGTCGCGGCTGGACCGGTTCGGCGAGGCACTGGCCTGCGAACTACGGAGGACCGGCGTGGACCAGATCCCGGCAGTACGTCCCGCCGAGTGTGCCGTCAGCACGACTCCGGCACGCCGGCGCGGGACTGGAGCGGGTCTCAGATGAGCCCGCTGGCCCTCAACCTGCTCGTCAGCGCCGGGGTCGCGCTCGCGGTGGTGCTGGTGGCTTTCGGCTTCGGGGTGGCCGGCGGCAGGCACCGGGTCGTCGACATCGCCTGGGGCGCCGGGTTCGCCGCGGTCGCGGGCACGACCTTCCTGCTGTCCGCCGGCACCGGCGATCCGCTGCGCCGCACCCTGGTCACGGTGCTGACCGTGGTGTGGGGGCTGCGGCTGGCGGTGCACATCGCCTGGCGTAGCCGAGGACACGGCGAGGACCGCCGCTACGAGCGGCTGCTGGCCCGCGCCCGAGGCGACCGCGACCTGTACGCGCTGCGCATGGTCTACCTGCTGCAAGGTGCCCTGATCTGGTTCGTCTCCCTGCCCGTGCAGGTCGCCCAGTACGATCCGGACCCGCCGGACTGGTGGCTGGTCGTGGGGGTGGCGGTGTGGGCGGTCGGGTTCGTGTTCGAGACCGTCGGCGACGCGCAACTGCTGGCGTTCACCCGGCGGTCCGACAGCGCGGGGCGGGTTCTGGACAGTGGGTTGTGGCGTTACACGCGGCACCCGAACTACTTCGGTGACGCCTGCGTGTGGTGGGGGCTCTACCTGCTGGCGGCGGTGGGTGGCTGGGCGGGCGCGATGACCGTGCTCTCGCCGCTGCTGATGACCTGGTTCCTGGCGGCGAAGACCGGGAAGCCGCTGCTGGAGGCGGATCTGCTGCGCCGCCGCCCCGGCTATGCCGACTACGTCCGGCGTACCAGCGGATTCTTTCCTCTGCCGCCCCGCTGAGCCCGGTCCGCGTCTTTCGCATCGGGCTCGCACGGACAGGGCCCGCCGGCGAGTCGCCGGCGGGCCCTGTCCGGGAGGCGCTTACTGGGGCATGAGCACCGAGTCGATGATGTAGACGGTGGCGTTGGCGGTCTGCACGTTGCCGCAGACGACCTTGGCCGAGCCGTTGACGGTGAAGGCCTCGCCGGAGCCCGCGACGGTGATCTCGCCGCCCTGCAGGGTCTTGTGCGTGCCCGCGAGCTGCTCCGGGGTCAGTTTCCCGGCCACCACGTGGTAGGTGAGGATCTTGGTGAGGGTGGCGTTGTCGGCCAGCACCTTGTCCAGATCAGCCTTCGGGATCTTGGCGAAGGCGTCGTTGGTCGGGGCGAACACCGTGATCGCCGGGGCGCTGTTGAGCGTGTCGACGAGGTTGGCCTTCTTCACCGCTGTGACCAGCGTCGACAGCAGGGGGTTGCCCGACGCGGCGGTGGCGACCGGAACCTTGGCCATCGCCTGGAAACTGCCCGCGTCGGCCGGGTCCGTCGGGACGGCGGCGCAGCCGGCCCCGAACTCGCCCACCGGCGCGGCGGCCACGGAGGAGGCCATGGCGCTCGGCGTCGAGGCCCCGGCTGAGGCGGCAGGGGTGGCGGATCCGCTGCCGCACGCGGTCAGGGCCAGCGCGGCCACGCCGGCGGTGAGCACGGCGACGAGCATGTTCTTCGACTTCATGACGACCCTTCCAAGCTGGACTCCGGCGGAATCCGTCTGCACCCCTGATTCGGAGCCCGCGCGGTGACGGATGGGTCGCAATGATGAAAAATCTGACTCGCGTTGTCGGCGCGCTGCCCGACCTGCTGATGATCGAGTGGCGGTATGCTCGCCGTTGGTCCGGCCGATGGGGAGAATCGATGACGCGGCAGCAGCCCACGATGGCGGACATCGCCAGGCAGGCTGGCGTCTCCCGGGTGGCCGTCTCGTACGCGCTCAACGGCCGTCCCGGCGTCTCCGACGAGGTCCGCGAGCGGATCGTGCGGATCGCCCAAGAGGTCGGGTTCAGTGCGAACGGCCCGGCGCAGGCGCTGCACGGCACGGTGGTGCGGGCGGTGGGGCTGACGATGCGCCGCCCGTCGGCGGCGTTCCACGTCGAGGTGTTCCGCCGGGAGCTGATCAGCGGTGTGCAGTCGGAGCTGATGGCCCGCGAGATCGGGCTGGCACTGCAGTTCGTCGACGGGCTCGACGCCGAGATCGAGGTCTACCGCCGGTGGAGCGCCGACCGGCGGGTCGCCGGGGTGCTGCTGTGCGACCTGGTGGCCGACGATCCCCGGGTGGCGTTGATGGCGGCGCTGGACCTGCCCGCGGTGGTGGTCGGCGGTCCGGTGACCGGACCGCGGCTGAGCAGCGTGTGGAGTGACGACGGCGCGGCGGTCGCCGCGTCGGTGCGGTACCTGGCGGGGCTGGGCCACCGCCGCATCACCAGGGTCGGCGGCCCGCCGCGCATGCTGCACACGGTGCTGCGCAGCGAGACGTTCCTGGCAGCGTGCGCGCAGGCCGGGGTGCGGGGCACGGTGCTGGACTCCGACTACACCGGCGAGTCCGGGGCGCAGGCGACGCGGCGGATGCTCAGCGCGCGCGAACGCCCCACCGCGATCTGCTACGACAACGACGTGATGGCGGTGGCGGGGCTGGCCGTCGCGGCGGAGATGGGCATCGCGGTGCCCGGCGACGTGTCGATGATGGCGTACGAGGACTCGCCGCTGTGCCAGGTGGTGCATCCGCCGTTGACCGTGCTGCGCCGTGACATCGTCGGCTACGGCGCGCACGCGGCGCGACTGCTGCTCGACGTCATCGCGGGCGGCCCGCCGACGTCGGTGCTCGATCACGCGGCGACGCTGGTGGCCCGCGACAGTGTGGGCCCGGCCGCGTCCTGACCTGTTCAGGCGGCCTGGCGGGTGGCCCGTCGACGTGGTGCCTGCCGTGACGGCTGGGCGTCGGCGGGCGGGGCGGCGGTGCTGCCGCGCGGGCTGAGGTGGGCGGGCTCGTCGTGTACGTCGGTCACCGGTTTGCCGTCGATCGCGGCCAGCAGCAGCCGGGCGGCGTGCGTGCCGTAGGCGGAGATGTCGCGGGTCAGCGCGGTCAGCGGCGGGTGCACCAGGCGGCAGATGGGGGAGTCGTCCCACGCGATGATGGACAGGTCGGCGGGCACGGTCAGCCCCATCTCGGCGGCGACGGCGAGCCCGGCGATGGCCATGATGTCGTTGTCGTAGATCAGCGCGGTGGGCCGCTGGGGAGAACTGAGCAGGCGGCGGGTGGCGCGGGCGCCGTCCTCGCCGGTGTAGTCGGTGCAGACGGTGACCGTCTGCAGTTGCAGCTGCTCGGCGAGCCTGGTGAACGTCTGGGTGCGGATGGCGGTGTGGGACAGTTCGGGTAACCCGCCGACCCGGGCGATGCGCCGGTGTCCCAGTGCGGCGAGGTATTCGACGGCTTCGACCAGGGACACGCCGTCGTCGGACCAGATACTGGCCAGCGTGCCGCTCGCGGCGGGCGGTCCGATGACGACGGCGGGCAGTCCCATGCGGGTCAGGGCCTCGATGCGGGGGTCGCCGTCGCGTACGTCGCAGACCAGCACGCCGTCGACGCTGCGGTCGCTCCACCAGCGCTGGTAGACGGCGATCTCCTGGTCGCTGCCGGAGACCATCTGCAGCAGCAGCGCGTAGGAGTGCGTGGACAGCTCTGCTTCCAGGCCGCTGACCAGTTCCATGAAGAACGGCTCGACGCCGAGGGTCTTGGCCGGTCGGTGCAGGGTGAGGCCGACGACGTTGGAGGGTGCCCCGGCCAGGGCGCGGGCGGCGCTGTTGGCGCGGAAGCCGAGGGTCTCGGCGGCGGCCAGGATGCGCCGCCGGGTGGTGTCGGAGACGCCGGGCTGTCCGTTGAGGGCGTAGGACACCGCGCCTTTGGATACTCCGGCGGCCTTGGCGACGTCGGCGATGGTCGGTCGTTTCACTCAGGCCCTCGTATCAGGTGACAGCCGCGTACGCGGCACGGATGCGCAACTTTCTCGGTTAACCAATCGTAGCGCAGCACCGCGCCGGTGGCAGACCTGCGTCAGGGCCTCCCTGCTCGCCCCACGACCCTTCCCGGTCGAAGCCGCGTCGCTGGACAACTGTTGGCGCAGCTCAGGTTCATGGTGCGAGGCCGGGTTCGGACCTTGGTGCGTGCATCGCGTTGACAGCCTTGAAACCCGGTCGTAAAGTCTGGGCACTTACTCGGTTCAGTAAGGAAAGTTCGATCCCTATAGCGGGACGCCGCGGCCACGTTGCCGGGCCGCAGCGGGCGTTCTGGAGATGGAGTGGTGGACATGAGACGACGTGCCCTCGCCGCCGTGCTGCTGTCGGCGGCGCTGCTGGCCGCGGGCTGCTCCGGCAGCAGCGACCCCGGTGCCGCCGACGACAGCGCCCTGTCACCGGCGGACCCGGCCAAGGTCTCCGGTGAGATCACCGTGCTGACCAACCGCACCGACCAGGTCACCGACGGCACCATGCAGAAGTACGCTGACCTGTTCAACAAGGACTACCCCCACGTCAAGGTCAAGTTCGAGGGCGTGACCGACTACGAGGGCGAAGTCAAGATCCGGATGAACACCGACAAGTACGGTGACGTCCTGCTCATCCCGAACTCCGTGGTCACCGCCGACTACCCGAAGTTCTTCGCCTCGCTGGGCGGCGCCGCCGACCTGGACGCCAAGTACACCGCGGCGGGCACCGGCAAGGGCAAGGTCGGCGACAAGGTCTACGGCCTGGCCGGCTTCTCCTTCATCAACGGGTTCGTCTACAACAAGGACGTCTGGACCGCCGCCGGGGTCACCACCTGGCCCACGACGCCCGCCGAGTTCCTGACCGGGCTCCAGGCGATCAAGGACAAGACCGGCGCGACGCCGTACTACACCAACTACAAGGACGGCTGGCCGCTCAGCTCCTGGTCGTCGGTCCTGGGCTCGGCCACCTGCGACGCCAAGGCCAACGACAAGCTGCCCACGGGCAACCCGTGGGCCCCCGGCAGCGACCTCAACACCGGTGACACGCTGCTCTACGACATCGTCAAGAACAAGCTGTCGGAGTCCGACCCGACCACCACCAACTGGGAAGACTCCAAGGGGCTGCTCGCCACCGGCAAGATCGCCACCATGTGGCTGGGCTCCTGGTCGCTCGCGCAGATGCAGGACGCGGCCAAGAAGGCCGGCAAGAACCCCGAGTCCATCGGCTACATGCCGTTCCCGGCGCAGGTCGGCGGCAAGTTCTGCTCGGTGGTCGCCCCCGACTACCAGTCGGCGGTCAACATCCACTCCCCGAACAAGGCCGCGGCCCGCGCCTGGATCGACTGGATCCTGGAGAAGTCCGACACCGCGGCGGTCAACCAGGCCGTCTCCGCGCTCAAGGGCGCCCCGCTGCCCAGCGCCCTGAAGCCGTTCACCGACGCGGGCGTGCAGTTCATCGACCTGTCCCAGGCCGACTCGGCCAAGGTCAGTCAGATCGACAACCTGTCCGAAGTGGGCATCAGCAAGCCCGAATACCGCCAGCATCTCATCGACGTGGCCCGCGGCGCGGGCAAGGGCGACCTGAACACGATCTTCGCCGACCTGGCGAAGAAGTGGTCCGAGGCCGCCAAGAACCTCGGCTGAGACGCACCTTCCGTGGTGCGGGGGCCGGACGGCCGAGCGGGGCCACCGGCCCCCGCACCTCCCAGCGCAGGCGGGCACCCAGAAAGGCCACCGCATGACCGACCTCAAGACCGGACCCCGCGCCCAGGCGCGGCCCGAGGCCGACCACGGCCCACGGCCGGCCGACCCGCCCCACCGGCGGCGGGCGACCTGGCCCACCCGGCTCACCCCGTGGGCGTACCTGTCCGCGGCGCTGGTGCTGCTGGTGGCCTTCACCTACATCCCGGTCGCCAACATGATCTCCTACAGCTTCACCGACTGGGACGGGGTCAGCCCCGACCGCGACTTCGTCGGCGTCGACAACTACGTGGAGCTGTTCACCCGCCCCGACCTGTTCCACGTCTTCTTCGTCAGCCTGTTCTACCTGGCCGCCGCGGCCGTGCAGATCGTCGTCGCGCTGTACTTCGCGACGGTGCTGACGTTCAAGACCAGGTTCCGCAACCTGTTCAAGGGGCTGCTGTTCTTCCCGTACCTGATCAACGGGGTCGCCGTCGCGTTCGTGTTCCTCTACTTCTTCAAGGAGGGCGGCACCCTGGACACGGTGCTGGCGATCGTCGGCCTCCACCCGGACAGGCTGTGGCTGGGCGACCCCGACATGGTCAACATCTCGCTGTCCGGGGTGTCGGTCTGGCGCTTCCTCGGCCTGAACTTCGTGCTGTTCCTCGGCGCGATGCAGTCGATCCCCGCCGAACTGCACGAAGCCGCCGAGATCGACGGCGCGACCCGGTGGCAGGTGTTCCGCGGCATCATCGCGCCCAGCATCCGGCCCATCATCGGCCTGAGCGTCATCCTGGCGATCTCGGGCTCGCTGTCGGTCTTCGAGATCCCGTTCATCATGACCCGCGGCTTCGGCGAGAGTAAGACGTTCGTCATCCAGACCGTCAAGCTCGCCTTCGACTTCAACAAGATGGGGCTCGCCTCGGCCATGGCCGTGGTGCTGCTCGCCATCATCCTGCTGATCACCTGGGTGCAGCGGCGCCTGGTGCCCGACGAGAGGGCCGAGAAGGCATGAGCACCCGGGCCGACTTCGACCGTCGCGAGCGCCGCGCCGCGCTGCTGCGCCCGGTCGCGGTGTTTCTCAAGTACCTGTCGCTGGTGGCGGCGTCGGTGGTGGTGCTGCTGCCGCTGGTCACCATCTTCCTGACGTCGCTGAAGACCGAGCGGGAGATGGCCGCCGGCGGCACGTTCTCGCTGCCGGGGGACTGGTTCAACTTCGCCAACTACGCCACCGCCTTCACCAAGGGGCAGATGCTGGCGGCGTTCGGCAACACGGCGATCATCCTGCTGTTCTCGATCAGCGGCACCGTCGTGATCGGCTCGATGGCCGCGTACGCCATCGAGCGGTTCACGTTCCGGTTCAAGCGGCTGGTCGTGGCGGCGTTCCTGACGGCCACGCTGGTTCCGGCGGTGACCACGCAGGTCGCGACGTTCAAGGTGGTCGACGCGCTGGGGCTGTTCGACACCCGGTGGGCACCGATCCTGCTGTACATGGGCACCGACATCGTGGCGATCTACATCTTCCAGCAGTTCATCCGGGGCATTCCGGTGTCGCTGGACGAGGCGGCCCGCATCGACGGCGCGGGCTCGTTCAAGATCTACCGTACGGTGATCTTCCCGCTGCTCAAGCCGGCCATCGCCACGGTCGTGATCATCAAGGGCATCACCGTCTACAACGACTTCTACATCCCGTTCCTGTACAACCCGTCGCCGGAGCTGGGCACGATCTCGACGTCGCTGTTCCGGTTCAAGGGCCCGTTCGGGGCGCACTGGGAGACCATCTCGGCGGGCGCGGTCCTGGTCATCGTCCCGACGCTGGTCCTGTTCCTGCTGCTGCAGCGCTTCATCTACAACGGCTTCACCGCCGGAGCCGCGAAATAGGGCCACCTTTCACGGTTCAGTAAGCCTCGTTCCGGTCCCGCTGTCTCTCTGGCGGAACCGCGATGGAGCGCACCCTGGCAAGCCGTCTACTACTCGGGAAATTGGCAGTTCTCAATCATTGACACCCGGTAGTGCCGCACCTAGCGTCGAGGCACTTACTCGGTTTTGTAAACAAGGTTACCTTGAACATTCTGGGGAGAAACACGTGAGCACCTACCGCAGCCTGCACGACGGCTGGACCCTCTCGTCCACCACCGGCGTCCGCGACCTCGACACCATCCCCGCGACCGTGCCCGGCTGCGTGCACACCGACCTGCTGGCCGCAGGGCTCATCGACGACCCCTACCGCGACGACAACGAGAACAGGCTGACCTGGATCGGGCGCACCGGCTGGACCTACCGCACCGCCTTCGACTGGCAGCCCGACGGCGCGACCCACACCGACCTGCTGTTCGACGGCCTCGACACGATCGCCGTGGTCCGGCTCAACGGCACCCGCGTCGCCGCCACCGCCAACATGCACCGCAGCTACCGCCTCGACGTCCGAGACATGCTCACCCCGGGCACGAACACCCTCGAAGTCGAGTTCCAGGCGCCGTACGACTACACCGCGCAGCAGGAGGCCGCCTACGGCCCACTGCCCGGCCCCTACGACGAGCCCTACCAGTTCATCCGCAAGATGGCCTGCAACTTCGGCTGGGACTGGGGCCCGACCCTGGTCACCTCCGGCATCTGGCGGCCGGTGCGCCTGCACTCCTGGTCCGGTGCGCGCCTGGCCGAGGTCCGCCCGCACGTACGCGCCGACGGCGTCGACGTGCACGTGCGCCTCGACCGCGACGGCGAGCAGCCCGTCACCGTGACCGCCGAGATCGCCGGTGTCACCGTGCACGCCGTCGTGCCCGCCGGGCAGCACGAGGCCGTCCTGCGCCTCGACGTGCCCGACGCCCGGCTGTGGTGGCCGCGCGGCCACGGACCCCAGCACCTGTACCAGCTGACCCTCACCGCCGCCGACGACACCTGGACCCGCCGCGTCGGCCTGCGCACCGTCGCACTCGACCCCGACGCGTTCCGGATCATCGTCAACGGCCGCCCGGTGTTCGTGAAGGGCTTCAACTGGATCCCCGACGACTGCTTCCCGCACCGTGTCACCCGCGAACGCCTCGCCCAGCGCTTCGGCCAGGCCGTCGACACCGGAGCCAACGCCCTGCGGGTATGGGGTGGCGGCCTGTACGAATCGGACGACTTCTACGACCTCGCCGACGAGCTCGGCCTGCTGGTCTGGCAGGACTTCCCGTTCGCCTGCGCCGCCTACCCCGAGGACGGCACCACCCGCGCCGAGGTCGAGGCTGAGGCCAGGCAGAACGTCGTACGGCTGATGAGCCACCCGAGCCTGGTCATCTGGTGCGGCAACAACGAGAACATCGAAGGCCACCAGCACTGGGACTGGCGCGAACCGCTCGCCGGCCGTGACTGGGGCGCGGGCTACTACTTCGACCTGCTGCCGCGTATCGTCGCCGAACTCGACCCGACCCGCCCGTACTGGCCCGGCAGCCCCTACTCCGGCGCGCCCGACCGCGACGTGCACGACCCGTCCACCGGCACGATCCACATCTGGACCGTGTGGGGCCGGCAGGACTACACCTACTACGACACCTACACGCCCCGGTTCGTCGCCGAGTTCGGATTCCAGGGCCCACCGGCGTACGCGACCCTGCGCGCCGCCGTCTCCGACCAGCCGCTGACCCCCGACTCACCCGGCATCGCCCACCACCAGAAGGCCACCGACGGCAACGCCAAACTGCTGCGCGGACTCGGCGAGCACCTGCCCCAGCCGGGCAACTTCGACGACTGGCACTACTACACCCAGCTCAACCAGGCCCGCGCCATCAGCCACGGCGTCACCCGGTTCCGCGCGCTCATGCCCTACTGCATGGGCACCATCGTGTGGCAGCTCAACGACTGCTGGCCGGTCACCTCCTGGGCCGCCGTCGACGGCGACGCCCGCCGCAAACCCCTGTGGTACGCGCTGCGCCGCGCCTACGCCGACCGGCTGCTCACCTTCCACGACGGCGGCATCGCCCTGGTCAACGACACCGACGAACCCTGGACCGGCGACCTGGCCCTGACCCGGCTCGACGTGACCGGCCAGCCCCTGGCAAAGGACGCCGTCACCTTCGACGTCCCCGCCCGCGACACCGTCCGGCTGACCCTGGCCGACACCCTGACCACGCCCGCCGACCCCGCCCGTGAACTGCTGCTCGCCGAGACCGGCGAACTGCGCGCGGTGAAGATGTTCGCCGAGGACCCGGCCATGGCCTACCCGGCGGCCGACTTCGACGCCACCGTCACCCCTGCCAACGGCGGCCTGGACGTGCACATCACCGCCGTCACCCTGCTGCGGGAGCTGGCCCTGTTCCCCGACCGCCTCGACCCGGCCGCGACCGTCGACGAGCAACTGGTCACGCTGCTGCCCGGCGAGACCGTCACCTTCCACGTCACCACCGCCCAGGCCCTGGACCCCGAGCAGCTGCTGGCCTACCCGGTGCTGCGCACCGTCAACGAGGCCCGGCCGTGAAGACCGTGCTCGCCGTCGACATCGGCGGCACCACCTTCGCCGCCGCGACGGTCACCGCCGACCGCGCCATCACCGACCGCGCCGAGATCCCCGTCGGCGCCGACCCGACCGCCACCCTGACCCGGCTCATCGCGGGCTTCGAAACGCGCGGGCTGATCGGGGTCGGCGTCGGATCGGCCGGGCCGCTGGACGCCGCCAGCGGCACGGTCAGCCCCGTCAACATCCCCGGCTGGCGGCGCTACCCGCTGACGGGCGTGCTCGGCGACCTGACCGGCCTGCCGGTCGGGCTCGCCGGTGACGCGCAGTGCATGGCGCTGGGCGAGCACTGGCTGCGACCGGGCGCGGCATCGCTGCTCGGCGTGGTCGTGTCCACCGGCATCGGCGGCGGGCTGGTGCTCGACGGCGAGCCGTACTTCGGGCGGTCCGGCAACGCCGGGCACATCGGCCACATCAGCATCGACCCGGCTGGGCGGCATTGCCCGTGTGGGGACACCGGCTGCGTCGAGACGGTCGCGTCCGGGCCGAGCATGGCGGCGTACGCCCGCGAGCAGGGCTGGGCCGGGCCCGACGCCAGAGCGCTGGCCGCCGACGCCGCCGCCGGGCACCCGGTCGCCCGGCGCGCGTTCGCCCGTGGCGCGGCGGCGCTGGCCACCGCGATCCGCACCACCACCGCGCTGGTCGACGTCGACACCGTCGTGGTCGGCGGCGGGGTCGCCGCCGCGGGCGAGGTCCTGTTCGGCCCGCTGCGCCAGGCCCTGGCCGACCGGGGCGGCCTGCCGTTCGTACGCGGCGTCACGGTGACCCCGACCGGGCTGGGCCGCGACGCCGGGCTGTACGGCGCGGCCGCCCTGGCGTTCGCGCTCGCCGGCATGCCGGTCTGACCCGAGGACGGAGACGACACGATGGACCTGCTCACCAACCCGGTCAAGGAGTACGACTGGGGAACCCGCACCGACCTCGCCGCGCTGCTCGGGCTCGCCCCCGACCGGCCCCGGGCCGAACTGTGGCTCGGCACCCACCCGTCGGGCCCGTCCACCCTGGTCCGTGCCGGGCACACCCGCACCCTGGCCGAGGTCGTCGCCGCCGACCCCGTACGCGAACTCGGCGCGGACACCGTCGGCACGTTCGGCCCACGGCTGCCGTACCTGCTCAAACTCCTGTCCGCCCGCCAGCCGCTGTCGCTGCAGGTCCACCCGTCGGCCGAGCAGGCCCGCCTAGGCCACGACCGCGGCGACCCGCACTACCCCGACCCGTGGGACAAACCCGAGATGGCCGTCGCCCTGACCACGTTCGACGCCCTCGCCGGGATGCGCCCACCGGCCGAGGCCGCCGACCTCGTCAACCGTCTCGGGCTGCGCCGCCTCGCCCCGGTCGTCGACACCCTGACCGGCGGCGACCCGCCCGGTGCGCTGCGCACCGTGCTGACCTGGCCGCAGCCCGACCGCCGCTGCCTGGTCACCGAGGTCGCCGACGCCTGCGTGGACCTTGCCGAGGAGCCCGCTTTCGCAGTCACGGCCCAGTTGGCGGCACTGCACCCCGACGATCCCGCCGTGCTCGCGCCACTGCTGCTGAACCACCACCGGCTCGCGCCCGGCGAGGCGCTGTACCTGCCCGCCGGGGTCCTGCACACCTACCTGCGCGGCTTCGCCGTCGAAGTCATGGGCGCCTCCGACAACGTGCTGCGCGCCGGGCTGACCAGCAAACCCGTCGACGTCGCCGCGCTGCTGTCGGTCGTCGACGCCTCCGCGCGGCCCCGGCCGGTGACCCCGGACGCCGACGGCGCCTACCGGCCCGGCTGCCGGCAGTTCCGGCTGCGCCACCTCACCCCGGCCACGCCACGGCGGCTCACGGGGGCGTGGCCGCGGATCCTGCTGTGCACCTGCGGCACCGTCACCGCCGACGGCACCACCCTGCACGCCGGGCAGTCACTGTGGCTGCCCGCCCACCACGACTCCCTCACCGTCACCGGCGAGGGCACGGCGTACTGCGCCGAACCCGGAATCTGACCCTCCACCCGTCCCGAAGGAGGTCCATCCCATGCGCCACCACCACACCGGACAGGAGCACCCGCCATGCGCCGACCGCTGACCACCGCCCTGCGCCGGGCCGCCGCGCTCGCCGGGGCCCTGGCCCTGGCCGTCGCCCTCACCCCGGCCACCACCGCCCAGGCGTTCCCCGCCGCCACCAAAGCCCAGCTGATCAGCTTCCTCAACGGCATCGCCGGGCAGAGCATGCTGTCCGGGCAGCACAACCGCGAACCCAACAGCGACCCGACCAAGTACACCCGCGTAGCCCAGTCGATCACCGGGCAGACCCCCGGCCTGTGGGGCGGGGACTTCCTGTTCGAGGCCGCCGACGTCAACGCCCGCCAGACGATGGTCAACGAGGCGATCCGGCAGTGGCAGGGCGGCTCCGTCGTCGCCCTGACCTGGCACATGTGCCCGCCGACGATCGGCAGCACCTGCAGCTGGAACGAGGCCGGCATCCTCGGCAGCCTGAGCGACAGCCAGTGGACCCAGCTGGTCACCAACGGCTCCAGCCTCAACAACGCCTGGAAGAATCGGCTCGCCGAAGCGGTGCCGTACCTGCGGCAGCTGCAGAACGCCGGGGTGCCGGTGCTGTGGCGGCCCATCCACGAGATGAACGAAGGCTGGTCCTGGTGGGGCGGCCGCCCCGGCGCCAACGGCAGCCGCCGGCTCTACCAGATCACCTACGACTACTACACCAGCCAGGGCCTGAACAACCTGGTCTGGGTGTGGAACGTCAAGGACGTCAACATGGGCTCCATCGGCGACTACTGGCCCGGCGCGTCCTACGTCGACGTCGCGTCGCTCGACATCTGGGTCAAGATGGAACCCAGCCAGTCCGACTACCAGGCGATGCTCAACATCGCCGGCGGCAAGCCGATCGCGCTGGCCGAGGTCGGCCGCGTGCCCAGCCCCGCCGTCATGAACGCCCAGCCCCGCTGGGCCTGGTGGATGGTCTGGGCCGAATGGCTCACCGACCCCGGCTACAACAACAACGCCGCCGTCCAGCAGTCGTACTTCCACTCCCGGGTGCTCAACCGTGGCGAGTTCACCATCGGCGGTGGAGGAGGCGGCAGCCGCGTCGGCCCGATCACCGGGGTCGCCAGCGGCCGCTGCGTCGACGTGCCCGGTGCGGCGGCGACGAACGGCCTGCAGGTGCAGATCTGGACCTGCAACGGCTCCGGTGCGCAGTCGTGGACCGTGGGTGCTGACGGGACCATCCGTGCGCTGGGCAAGTGCCTGGACGTCAACGGCGGGTTGAGCGCTGACGGGACGAAGGTGCAGATCTGGGACTGCACGGCGGGCAACCTCAACCAGCAGTGGACCTACAACGCCACGACGCGTCGGTTGACGAACCCGAAGACGGGCAAGTGCCTCGACGCCACCGGTCAGGGCACCGCCGACGGGACCAAGCTGCAGCTCTGGACCTGTAACACCCAGACCAACCAGCAGTGGAACCTGCCCGCCTGACACCGGCCGACCGACACCCGGGTGGCACGGTGCCAGCCCCGGCACCCTGCCACCCGGGCCACCCGCCGCACCGACAGGACTCCGACCCATGAACGAGACACAGCACGACCCCGCGGCCGCCACCTGGCCGCCCCGGTTCCGGTGGGGCGTGGCCACCTCGGCGTTCCAGATCGAGGGCGCGACCCGCGCCGACGGCCGCACCGACTCCATCTGGGACACCTTCACCCGCCGCCCCACCGCCGTCGCGGACGCGAGCAACGCCGACACCGCCTGCGAGCACTACCGGCGGATGCCGGCCGACGTGGCGCTGATGGCCGAACTCGGCGTCGACACGTACCGCTTCTCGGTCGCCTGGCCTCGCGTCCAGCCCCGCGGCCGCGGCCCGGTCAACCCGGCCGGGATCGGGTTCTACGACCGGCTCGTCGACCGGCTGCTGCACCACGGCATCGACCCGTGGCTCACCCTCTACCACTGGGACCTGCCGCAGGAACTCGAAGACGCCGGCGGCTGGCCGCACCGCGACACCGCACACCGCTTCGCCGACTACGCCACACTGGTCTTCGACGCCCTGTCCGACCGGGTCACCACGTGGACCACCATCAACGAACCCTGGTGCGTGGCCACCTACGGCTACGCCGACGGCATCCACGCCCCCGGCCGCACCGACTTCCCCGCCGCCATGGCCGCCGCCCACCACCTGCTGCTCGGCCACGGCCTGGCCGTCGACGCCATGCGCACCGCCGCGACCCCGTCGCACCGGTTCGGGATCACCCTCAACCTCGGTGGCGTACACGCCGACCCGGCCGCCGCCGATCAGGCCCGCCGCGCCGACGGGCTCAACAACCGCTTCTACCTCGACGCCCTCGTCCACGGCCGCTACCCGCACGACGTCCTCGACGACCTGGCCGCCCGCGCGGTGACCCTGCCCATCGCCGACGGCGACCTGCCGACCATCGCCACCCCGATCGACGTGCTCGGCGTCAACTACTACTTCGACACCACCCTCACCGCAGCAGGGGAGACCCGCCGCGACCCGTTGACCGGCATGGGCTGGCCCGTCACCCCCCACGGGCTGACCGACCTGCTGCTGCGCCTGACCCGCGAATACCCCGGCCTGCCGCTGGTCGTCACCGAGAACGGGTCCGCCTACCCCGACCGGCCCGATCCGCGCGGATACGTCGACGACACCGAACGGGCCGCGTTCCTGCAGGCCCACGTCGCCGCCACCGCCGCGGCCATCGCCAGGGGCGCCGACGTACGCGGCTACTTCGTCTGGTCGCTACTCGACAACTTCGAATGGGGCCACGGCTACGGCCCACGATTCGGCATCGTGCGCGTCGACTACGACACCCAGCAGCGCATCCCCAAAGCCAGCGCCCACCGCTACGCCGAGCTCATCAGGAGCAGCCGACCGTGAACCCGACCAGCAGAGCCCTCCACGCGGCGCTCGCCGCCCTCACGATCACCGCGGCACTGCTCGCCGCCGGGCCCGCCGCGGCGGCCGACCCGGCCGGGCCGATCACCGGCCTGGCCGGAAAATGCCTGGATGTGCCCGGCGCGGCGACCGCCAACGGCACCCCGCTGCAGCTCTGGACCTGCAACAACACCGCCGCCCAGACCTGGACCGTCGGCGCCGACGGCACGCTGCGCGCCCTGGGCAAGTGCCTCGACGTCAACGGCGGCATCAACGCCGACGGCACCAAGGTGCAGCTGTGGGACTGCCACGCGGGCAACACCCACCAGCAATGGACCTACCGCCCCGCGACCAGGAACCTGGTCAACCCGGAGACCGGACGGTGCCTGGACGTGACCGGACAGTCCAGCGCCGACGGTGCCAGGCTGCAGATCTGGACCTGCAACGGCCAGACCAACCAGCAGTGGACCCTCCCGTCGGGCACCGTCCCCGCCTGCGTCCGCACCACCACTCCCGGCGAACGCACCGTCCCGGTCACCTTCAACGGCACCACCCACCAGGTGACCGTGTACGTGCCGACCGGCGCCGCCCCCGGCACCCGCCTGCCGCTCGTGCTCAACCTGCACGGCACCTCCGGCACCGGCACCGGCCAGCTGCGGTACAGCGAGATGAAAGCCGCCGCCGACACGGGCCGCTACCTCGTCGCCGCCCCCGACGGCGCGTTCGTCAACGGCAGCGGCTACGCCTGGAACGTGCCCGGCGTCGGCGACCCGCCGCCCGGCCGCGACGACGTCGGCTTCCTGGCACAGGTCATCGCCACCATGACCGGCAGCGCCCTGTGCGCCGACAGCACCCGCGTCTACCTGACCGGCTACTCCGGCGGCGGACGGATGACCTCCGCGTTCGCCTGCGCCCGGCCCGACCTCGTCGCCGCGATCGCCCCCGTCGCCGGGCTGCGCGCCGGACGCCCCGACCCGGCGAACACCTCCCGGCCCGACCCGCTGTCCTGCCGGCCCACCCGGCCCGTGCCGGTGATCGCCTTCCACGGCCAGCAGGACAACACCAACCCGTACCCCGGCGGCGGCTCCGAACTGTGGCAGTACTCGGTGCCCGCCGCGCAGCAGCGCTGGGCCGCCATCGACGCCTGCCCCGCCGCCCCGGTCACCACCACCGTCGCGGCGCACGTCACCCGGATCGCCTACAACGGCTGCCGCGACGGCGCCGACGTCCACCTCTACGCGATCTCCGACGGCGGGCACACCTGGCCGGGCACCACCCAGGCCTCGCCGGGCAACGGCAACACCACCCGCGAGATCAGCGCCAACACCCTGATGTGGCAGTTCTTCCAGCGCTACCGCCTGCCCGGCGCGTAGCACCACCCCATCGCACAGCCGCACCACCCCACCGGACGGCACCACCACCGCCGCCCGTACCTCCAGCGCACCTGCGAACCGAAAGGTGAAGACCATGGCATTACGCCGACTGATCCGGCTGACGGCAGCAGCGGCACTGGCCGCCGCCGTCGGCCTGACCGCCCAGCCCGCGCTCGCGGCCCCACCGGCCGCACCGGGCGTGACCCGCACCGACGTCATCAACTACTTCCAGGGCCTCACCGGCCGCAACTGGCTGTCCGGGCAGCAGGACGGGCCCAACAGCAACCCGACCCAGTGGACCAACAAGGTCCGCGACATCACCGGCCTGTTCCCCGGCATGTGGGGCGGCGACTTCGGGTTCAGCCAGAACGACATCGACAACCGGCAGCGGGTCTTCGACCAGGCCAAAGCAGCCTGGAACGCGGGAACGATCCCGGCCATCACCTGGCACGCTTGCGCGCCGCTCGTCGCGGTCTGCAACTTCGAGGGCGGCAGCTGGCCGGTCAAGGGCAGCTGGCTGTCCGACAGCCAGTGGAACGAACTGGTCACCGACGGTGCGGGACTCAACACCTCCTGGAAGCGGCGGCTCGACCAGACGGTGCCGTACTTCCAGCAGCTCAAGACCGCGGGCATCCCGGTGCTGTTCCGCCCCTCGCACGAGATGAACGAGGCGTGGGCGTGGTGGGGCGGCCGCCCCGGAGCCAACGGCAGCCGCAAGCTGTTCCAGATCACCCACGACTACCTCGTCGGCAAGGGCTTCGACAACATCGTCTGGGTATGGAACGTCAAGGACGTCAGCGGGGGAGCGGCCCGCGTCGCGGACTACTATCCCGGCGACAGCTACGTGGACCTGGTGACCCTCGACGTGTGGGTGCAGTACTTCCCGTCGGCCGAGTGGTACCAGGCGATCCAGAACGTGTCCCACGGCAAGCCCATCGGCCTGGCCGAGGTCGGCCGCACGCCGACGCCCGCGCAGATGGCCGCCCAGCCGCGCTGGACCTTCTTCAGCGTCTGGATGGACTGGCTGATCAAGCCGGAGTACAACACCAACGACGGGGTCAAGGCCACCTACTACGACCCGCGGGTGCTCAACCGCGGCGAGATCACCATCCCGGTCGGCGGCACCCCGCCCGGCGGCGGCACCGGGCCGATCACCGGCGTCGGCTCGGGCAGGTGTGTCGACGTGCCCGGCGCGGCGACGACGAACGGACTGCAGGTCCAGATCTGGACGTGCAACGGCACCGCCGCCCAGTCGTGGACGGTCGGCGCTGACGGGACGATCCGTGCGCTGGGCAAGTGCCTTGATGTCAACGGCGGTCTGAGTGCTGACGGGACGAAGGTGCAGATCTGGGACTGCACGGCGGGCAACCTCAACCAGCAGTGGACGTACAACGGCTCGACGCGTCGGTTGACGAACCCGAAGACGGGCAAGTGCCTCGACGCCACCGGTCAGGGCACCGCCGACGGGACCAAGCTGCAGCTCTGGACCTGTAACACCCAGACCAACCAGCAGTGGAACCTGCCCGCCTAGCCGTACCGGGCATTGATCAATGGAAGGCCTCCGGTGGGGCGCGAGCCACCACCGGAGGCCTTCGTGCGACGCTGTGACGCCTGCCTGACCCCCGCGGACATCGCCTGCTCCGGCCCTGTCAGGGGTGGAACAGGTGTCCCCGGCGTAGCTGGTCGATGATCTTCGCCTTGGTCTCCGGCTTCTTGGCCAGGTTGAAGCGATTGATGTAGGCGAACCGGTTGGTCCGGTTCATCGCCTCGATCGCCTGCAGTGCCTGCGGGTCGGCGGCGATCTCGGCGGGGACCTGCGCCGTGGCGGGACCGTGGTAGGCCGCATCCCACCTGCCGTCAGCCTTGGCCAGGTCGACCTGCGCCTGACCGGCGGGGCGCATCCGGCCACTGGCGATCAGCGCCGCCACCTTCTCCGTGTTGATCTTCGACCAGATGCTGCGTTTACGGCGCGGGGTGTATCGCTGCTGGTAGAAGGCATCGTCGATGCGCTTGGCCTGCCCGTCGATCCAGCCGTAGCACAGACTGACCTCCACCGCTTCGGCGTAGGTGAGCGAGACGACGCCGCTGCCCTTCTTGGCGAACTTGATCAGGAGGCCGGGAGAGGTCGCGTGCTCGCGCTCCAGCCACTGCTCGAACTCCTGCCGCGAGGCAAAGCTCCTCAACTCCAGTTCATCCGCCATCCGGCCATTCTGCCCCGCCCGGCGTCGGGCGACGCCGGGCGGGGTCGTCACCGCCTGCGGATCAGGCAGACCACAGCACCGCGCGAGTCGTGCCGTCGGCGGCGTGCGACCAGCCGATGACCTTGCTGGCGTTGTTCACCCGGACCGCGACGGAGTGCCCGTCCGGCACGAGGCTCGGCAGGCTGTGCGCCACCCCGGTCTCCGACCAGTAGACGGGACGGCTGATCGTGCCGTGACCGCTGGTGCCGTAGCCGACCGCGTCGCCGTCGGCGTTGATGCTCGTCGGCCACGCTCGGGTGGTGCCCGAGGGCATCTGCAGGGTCCGGGTCGTGCCGTCGGCCCTCCAGACGAAGGCGCGCTCTGTCGGCAAGCTGGCCGATGCCGTCACCTCGCCTGCCGCGTTGGCGCCTCCGCAGTAGGCTCCGGGCACGCCGACCAGCGTGACGGTGCCGTCGACCCACCTGGCGGCCTGACCCTGGCTCTCGCCGACGATCAAGCCACTTCCGGTGATCTGCTTGGGAATGAACCTGCGCAGGTCGGGGTCCGGACCGCCCGCCTGGTTCTCGATCGTCGTCATGACGCCGTTCTCCCAGCGGAAGCCCCGGAAGCCGAGTTCTGAGTCGTAGTACTGACCGATCACGACGCCGGCGTCGTTGATGTCGGCGGCGAAGCTGTCCGAACCAAGCGAGTCGAGGTCGAGCATGGGCTGGCCGGGCCGCCACAGGAACCCGTGCCTGGTGCCGTAGTCGTCCACGTTGCTGTTCCCGACGATCCAACCGTTGTTGTTGATCGCGGTGGCGCTCGCTGTCGGCCCGCCCAGCGTGCCGAGGTCGGTCATGGTGCCGTTCTTCCAGCGGACCGCCCGGGAGGCGGAATTACCGCTGCTGTTGCCGACGATCACACCGTGTTCGTTGAGGTCGGTGGCGACGCTGCTGGTCGTGCCAGGCAACACGCCCAGGTCGATGATCTGCGGTCCGGCCGCGTGTGCCGACGACGGCACCAGTGGTGCGGTCACGGCCGCGACCGCCGCGGATACGCCGATGGTCAGCACTTGACGACGATCTGCCTTCAACGGGCTCTCGCTCTCTGCGCAGTGGCGCCCCCCGTGGGCCCCGATCACGGCAGTATGCAACGCCGCCCTCCAGGTGGCATCAGGTATTCGCATTATTCGAACTAGCGATCGTCTATAGAGGACGAATGGTTCAGCGCTTGGCATGGTCCGCCGGGGGCTTTCGACCAGCCGGATCATCGGGCCGGCCGGCAAGTGCGTCGACGTGGCCGGCGACGACGTCGGCGGCAACCGGGCCGCCGTGCAGCTGTGGGACTGCCAGGACGGTTCGGTGGACCAGCGGTGGACGTGAAGCGGGGCCTCGCTGCGCACCCTCGGCCGCTGCCTCGACATCGAGGGCAACAGCACCGCCATGGGTGCTCTCGTGCACCTGTGGGACTGCAACGGGGTCGGCGGCCAGCAGTAGATGCAGCGCGACAACGGCGCCCTTCAACCCGCAGTCGGGCTACTGCCTGGACTCGCCCAACGGTGCCACGGCCAACGGCACCCGCCTGCGGATCTGGGACTGCAACGGCTCATCCGCCCAGGTCTTCCGCAAGCAGTGATGCGGCGAAGGTGGCCTTTGACCAGCATTAACTCTGGTCAAAGGCCACCTTGCTGTTGACGTATGCAGAAATGTTGTAGTGGGAGCAGACTCAGGCCGATGCGGCGGTGGCCAGCTCGCTTTCCAGGTCGTCAACGGCGCTGGTCCATGCGTGGACGTCCTGGAGTGGTGGCCGGTGGTCCGGGTTGCGGCCATGGAGGAGTTCGTGGCGGTCAACGGGGATCCGATCGTCGGCGGTCTCTGCATCATCCAGGCCAAGCGCTGGAGCAAGATCGTCGGGGTGGAGTCGGTGCATGCTCTCGCGGGAGTGATGGAGCACAAGCGGGCGGCGAAGGGTGTGCTGGTGGTCACGTCGTGGGTCGGTAAGGCCAGCCGAGACTTCGCGTACGCCAACGGACGCATCGAGATCATCGAGGGGCGGCATCTGAAGAGCCTGCTCAAGGAGCACCTCGACATCGATGTGCTGATCAGCCTGCCGACCAGGCCGCCCGGATGGTCCGACGCCGACCTCACCTGAGGGCTCAGCCGACGGGGACATGCTGTGCGCTGTCGCACCCGCCGGGGACACTGGGGGCCGCATCCTGATGGCCTCGGCCGGGTATGGGTCGGCCAACGTCCTCAACGGAAAGTGTGAAGGTGCTGCATGACCGGTACGGCGACGGCCCCTGGCGCCGGGTTCGCGTCCGACAGCGGAGCAGAGTTCCAGCGCGCCTGCGCGATGGCCGTGGAGCAGAGCCGTCCGGTCGCCGCCCGGCTGCGTGAGCTGGTCGCGCGGCTCGACGCGGACCTGTCCGCGCGGGCGCCCGCGGCGCAGGGGACCGAGGACGAGGTAGGGCTGCTGGCCGCGAGGACGGCCGCCGCGCTGCGCGCCATGGTCGCCGACCAGCTCGCGGACATCGACACGTTCAACGTGGTCTTCTTCGGCCGTACGGGAGCGGGAAAGAGCACTTTGATCACCGCGCTGGGTCGTGGTGACGGAACGCTCATCTCGCCGGGGGACAACGACTTCACCACCGAGGTCGGCGCGCTGCTCTGGCAGGGCAGCAGACTGGTCGACACGCCGGGCACCGGCGGCTGGGGCCGCACCGTCGACGCCGGGGAGCTGCACGCGCGGGCGCGGGCCGCGGTGCGTACCGCCGATCTGGTGCTGCTGTGCTTCGACGACACCGTCACCCAGATCACCGAGTTCGCGGAGATCTCCCGATGGGTGGCCGAGTTCGGCAAGCAGGCCGTCGCCGTGCTGAACGTCAAGAACGCGCTGTGGCGGCAGCCGCCCCGGGTGCCAGACCCGGCGTTTCGCCGCCAGCTGTCCGACGCGGTGGCGCAGTCGGCGCTGTGGTTGCAGGGCCAGCTCGCCGAGATCGGGTTGCCCGAGGTGCCCATCGTGGCGGTCAACAGCAGGCGGGCCGCGTTCGCCCGGTTGCCGGAGAGCTACGACGGCTATGACGCGGTGACCTTCCGCAAGCACCGCCACGACTACGGCGTCGCCAACCTCATGGCGTGGTCCCACGTCGACATGCTGGAACGGCTGATGACCAGGGCGATCACCGCCGACGCGGTCGGTCTGCGGCTGGGTTCGCTGACCCGACAGCTGGTGTCGCAGGCCTCCGGCGGGGCGCGGGAGCTCACTGAGCTGGCCGCGGACCTGCGGGCCCGCGCGGTCGTGATGGAGCAGGCCATCGCCAAGGTGCTGTGGCTGTTCGGCGACTACCGGCACCTGTACTACGCCGCGGGAGACCAGGCTGTCCCTCCGGCCACGGCGCGGGTGCTGACCGAGCTGGTGGAGCTGGAGCGGCTCAGCGATCAGGACATCTTCTCCGACCGGCCCGGGGTGATCGTCGACTACGTGGCCAACCTGCTGATCTCCCACTTCGGGCCGCTGGAGCGCGTTGCGCTGCGCCGGGCCGAGGTGTTGGTCGACGAGGCTTTCGCCGGCAACCGGGTGATCGAAGGCGACGAGTTCGCCGCCACGGTCTTCCCGCAGGCCGAGGTCGAGCTGGCCGTGCAGGCGGTGGCGGCGTCGTTCACCACGCACCTGCGGCACCGCCTCGACACCGTCGAAGCCGACCTCCAGGTCAGCATGCCCGCCACCGGCGCGTCCTTCGACGGCAGCGCGGGCAAGCGGATGCGGATGGGCGGCAACATCGTGCGGTACGGCTCGGCGATGGCCGCGGCGGGCACCGTGGTGTTCCCGCCGATGGCGCTGGTCGGCCTGCTCGGCGACATCATCGGCCGCCGGTTCCGCAAGAAGGGGCTGATCCGCAAGCGGGAGTCCCGGGCGGTGGCGCTGGCGCAGGCCCGGCTGGCGGTGCGCGACTACTTCCTGCAGCTGTCGCAGCAGGTGCGGGGCAGGCTGCTGCGCATCGCGTACGACCAGGTGGTGGCCTCGATCAGCGAGCTGGTCCGGTCGGCGCGGTCGCTGCGCGAGCAGGAGCGCCGGGCGCTGGGGCATGCCGCGCTGCTCACCGCGGCCTGTGCGGAGATCGGGCCCACCGGGCTGGGTCGGCATGCCGTGTCGGCGGCGGTGGCCGCGATCGAGGCGGAGTACGCCGCCACCGGGCGGCCCGGCCGCCGGGTGTGGCTGGGCGACGACTGGGTCGACGAGACGCCGGGTGCGGCGGTCGCCGAGGTGCCGGTGCGTCCGTTCCCGATCGAGCACCGGGTGGTGGCGGAACGGGTGGCGCGGACCCTGCGCCGGGCGCACCGGGTTCCGGCCGGGGCGGCGCGGCGGTGGCTGGACAGGTGGACGGTCAACGGGCACGACCCGGCCGCGGATCCGGCCGCCGAGGCGGCGCTGGCCGAACTGCGTGCCCTGCTCGCCGAGCAGTCGCCGCGGGTGGTGGTGGTCGGCGACCGGGGCACCGGCAAGACGTCTCTGGTCCGGCGGATGACGGCGCTGGCGGGTGCGCCCGCGCTGGTGGAGCGCGGGCCGACCGACCGGGTTCACCACTATCCGTGGGAGGGGGTGACGCTGGTCGACACGCCGCCGCTGGGCGAGCCGGGCACCGCCGAGGCACTGCACGACGCCGCGTTCGTCTGGTACGTGCTCAGCCCCAACCTGACCGCGACGCCGCATCTGGCCGCCCTCATCGCCGGTGATGGGACGCGCGGGGTCCTGTCCAGGGCCGCTCGGGTGATCTTCGTGATCGGGCATGCCGACGTGATGGGGGCCGACCCGGTCGAGTCGCCGGAGGAGTTCGTGCGGCGCTGCCGCCGTAAGGAGTCCGAGCTGCTCGGCGAGCTGCACCGGATTCAGGGTGGGCAGGGCCCGCTCATCGGCGGGGTGCAGGTGGTGAGCCTCGCCCCGGACCCGGTGACGGGGACCGGTCAGCCCGCCGACTGGGACGGCACCGAGGATTTCCGGGCCGGCTGGCGGTCGGCACAGGACTGGTGGCGACAGTCCGCGGTCGACGCCGGTGTGCTGCTCGGGGCGGTGGGGCGGCTCAGCGGCCTGGCCGGGGAGGCGTCGTCGGCGCGGGCCGACCTGGAGGCCGATTTGGACAGTCTGCGCATGCTCCAGGCCGACCTGCGGCTGCGGTCGGAGAACGCCACCGCGCTGCGGTCGGCGGCCGTCGACCGGCTGGACTGGATCATCACGGGCGCGATCCGCACGCATCTCGACCAGTGGGACGCCGCGACCGACAAGGAGGAGCAGGCCGCCATCGCCCAGCAGATTCTGCGCCTGCACGAGCGCCCCGACCTGCGGGCGTACGTCGAGGAGTGGGCCGCGGCGGCTCAGCGGCAGGTGGAGCACTGGTCCCAGGACATGGCGACCTACGACCCGGCCGGTGCCATTCCGCACCAGCGTGAACCGGGCGTGCGGCTGCGGGCCCCGTTCCTCCAGCGCGCCGGTGAGTCCTCGCTGCTGGGCAGAGCAGGTAGTGCGGTGTCGGCGCTGTCGAAGCTCAAGACGGTGGGCCGGCTCGCCGGTGAGGGCAGTTCAGCGGCCGCGCGCTTCATCCGGCTCGCCCCGTTCGTGCCACTGATCGCCACCACCGCGGAGGACCTGCTGTCGGCCCGGACCCGCAAGCGCCGCGAGGGCGAACGGGAGCGGGGTGAGGCCAGGCTGTTCGAGGACGCCGGTCGGTGGGTAGCACAAGTGGTCGAGGCCCATCCGGGACTGTCCTGGCTGGCGTCTCAGGGCGGTCTTCTCGACGAGGCGATCGGCGAGGCGGCCGAGCGCCTGCGTACGGGCGCTGAGCAGGTCGAGGCGCTCAGCGCGAGGCTGAGCCGGTATGAGGACGCGCGGATGCTCGCGAATGAGCTACTCGAAGGAGAACAGGGATGAGTACGCGATGGGTGCAGCGCCTGCGTGGGGCGATCGAGGCGGCGACCGGTGCGCAGAGCGCCGCCGAGGCCGAGGGCGCGTGGCGCCGGGTGGCCGACGCCGACACGTTGCGGGTGACCCTGGTCGGGCCGTGGAGCGCCGGTAAGTCGAGCCTGATCAAGCGACTGCTGGTGGAGGACGGGAGCCCGGTCCCGCCATGGCTGTCGGTCAGCGCCTCGCGGGAGACCTATGAGATCCGCGAGGCGCGCTCGGCCGGTGTCACCTATGTGGACACTCCGGGGCTCGGCAGTGACGAGCAGCGGCACGACCTGCTCGCGCTGTCCACCGTCGCGGCGACCGACCTGCTCGTGGTCACGGTGACGCCTCAGCTGCTCGGCACTGACGTGGACAGGCTGGCGGCGCTGGCCGACGGCACGGCGATCACCCCCTACGGTGGCGGGTTCTTTCCGCCGGGGGCGCTGGTGGTGGTCATCAGCAAAGCCGACATGGCCGGGGTCGACCCGATCGACGACCTCGGCGGTTTCCGGGCGATGGTCGACCGCAAGCGGTCCTCTGTCGTGACGGCGCTGCGGCGGCACGTCCGTGGCGACCTGCCGCCGGTCATCGCGGTGGTCGCCGATCTGGGCGGGCAGCACGCGCGCAACCCCCAGCCGAACGTCTCGGCGTTCGCCGAGGGCCGGGAGTGGGACGGCGTGCAGGCGCTGCGTGCCGCGCTGGCCGGGGCGGACGCGGGGCGGCTGCGGGCAGCGGCGCAGGTGCGGCACTGGGCCCGTGCCGCCGCGATCGCGCGGGAGCAGGCCACCTCGGCGCTGGCGGAGTCCCAGGACGAGCTGCGGCGTATGCAGGCGGACCGGTCCCGGGTGCTGGTGCTGGACGAGGAGCTGGCGGCGATCGACGCGTCGGCGGCGAGCCGGTTGCGCGACGACATCCGCGACGAGATGCACAGCGTGATCATGCAGGGTGCGGTGGACGAGACGGAGCAGCTGGCCGAGCAGATGGCCGAGCGGCTGAACTCCTGCGTCGCGGCCTGGCACGCGGAGTCCACCGGCAAGCTGGTGGCGCTGGCCCGGCGTGCCCAGGTGGAGCTGAGCCCGGTCGCGACCGACTCCGGCGGCCGGTCGCTGAGCATGCCTACCGAGCAGTTCGTCACGCAGACCGCGGCTGCCGACGGGCTCGACGCCCGGCTCAGCGAGTTCGTGGCCAAGGGCCTGGTGGTGGCGGACAAGCTGCAGGAGCTGCGGCTGGGCATCAGGAGCGCCGACGTGCCGGAGCACCTGGACCAGTACCAGTCGCTGCTGGACCGGGTCCACCCCGACGCGTACGCCCGGACGCTGTCCCTGCTGGGCATCGACGGGGTGCTCACGAACCCGCAGTACGCCCAGGAGCTGGCCGGTCTGCAGAAACACGAGGGGGTCAGCGAGCTGATCGCCTATCTGCGCAAGCCGGGCGGCATCGTCAGCCCGGTTCACGCGGAGCGGCTGAAGAACACCGCGCACACGCTGCGGATCGCCGCGGACGTGGCGCCGGTGCTGCTGGAACTGCTGCGCATGCAGCAGCAGGAGCGGGCGTCGCAGGATCTGCGGGACAAGCGCGCGCAGTTGCAGGCGCAGGCCGACGGCGCGGCGACGCGGCAGGCCGAGCAGATCCTCGGCGGTGGCGCGCAGGGCACGGGCTGGCGCGGCCAGGTGGCCGAGCTGAGAACGGCGCTGCGGGCCGGGGCCCCTGACGACGAGGCCATGAAGCTGGCCGAGCAGCGGGGCGCGCAGTTGGCCACCGCACGGGACGATCTGGACGCGGCGCTGCGTGAGCTGGCCACCGCGAGCATCGAGGGCTGAGCCCCACAGGTTCCCGAGGTCTTCGTCATCACCGGAGCGTGATCGCTCGGGTGATGACGAAGACCTCTGGTCTGCGTGTGGTAGCTGGGCGACTGCGAGGCATTCGCCTGGTTTTCCCGGCATTCGACCGGCTGGGCGTAACGCGACGAGGGCGCGACTTTTTGGTCTAAAGATGTACCATGTTGCGACGCCTGTCTGCTGCCCGAGGAGATCGATGAAGGACGACGCCGAATCCGACCTGCCGGTCGTTTCGCTGGCGATGCCTGCGCGGGAGAGCCTGTCCTCACGATCGGCCACCGCGCTCAAGCGCTACCTGCTGGCTGAGCGGCTCGAACCAGGCGACAAGCTGCCACCGGAGCGGCGGCTGGCCGAGGCGCTCAACGTCAGCCGCACGGTGCTGCGCGAGGCGGTCAACCAGCTGGTCGGCGAGGGGCTGGTGCGCCGGGAGCCGTCCCGGTCGCCGACCGTCACCGACTTCGACCGCCGCCAGCTCGCCGCGCAGCTGCTGGAGGAGCCGGAGATGCTGGCCTTCGGGTCGGTGGGCCAGGTCGCGGGACAGCTGGCGGTCGAGCCGGAGGAGGTGCAGCGTTTCGCCCGCGACCTCGGCTACAGCGGTTACCAGACGCTGCAGGCCTCGGTGCGGGAGGCGTACCTGCGCAATGCGGGCCTGGACCCGGCGGTGGTCCGCCCGGCCGGGGGTGAGGCCGATGAGCTGCTGGCCGAACAGCGCCGACGGCAGCGTGCCGACCTGGAGAAACTGTACGAGGCGGTCGGCCGGGCGCAGCTCGACGAGATGTGCGCGGCGCTGGAGGGCGCGCGGCGCGTGGTGGTGTACGGGGAGGGCGCTTCGGCGGCGCTGGCCGGGGTGCTGGCCCGGATGCTGCAGCACGTCGGCGTCAACGCGCAGGTGATGGCGAACGGGCCGGTGGACAGCGCCCTGGACATGTACGGGCTGGGCCCGCAGGACGTCGTGCTCTGCATAGCGCTGTGGCTGCCGTTCCGGGGGTCGATCGACGTGATGCGGCTGGCGTCCGACGCCGGGTGCCACACCGTGGCGTTCACCGCCTCGCCGGGCAGCCCGATCACGCGGTACTCCAAGCAGGTGGCGATCGTCCCGGCGCAGGGCACGGCGCTGTCGTTCACGGTGCTGCCGACCGTCGCGCTGTTCGAGAACCTGACGGCGGTGCTGGCCGGGCGGCGTCCGGAGCTGGCCGCCGACATCCAGCAGTCGCTGCACAACCGGTACGTCAAGGAGGGTCTGGTCGCGCACATGCGGGACCTGCGCGGCTGAGTCCCGCCTCCTCCAGCGCCCGGTGCCCACTGGCACCGGGCGCTTTCGCATGTCCGGGTGCCCGGCGAATCGAAGCCCGTACACCGGTTACCACCTGCGCACTCTCTGTGGTGGACCAGTGGACCAAACAATGGTGGACCAACTGTTGACCGCAGATGGACTACTTGCATACCATCGCTCCACTGCCTATCGAGATCTTCTCTATCGCGAGGAGCGAGACCGGTGGCACATGAGGTATGCGATGGAAGGAGCGAGCGTGAGCAGACATAACGTCGGGCGCCGGAGTTTCCTGATCGCCGGCGGCGTGACGGCGCTGGGGACCTTGGGCCTGGTCTCGGCATGCGACAGTGCGGATGACCCGGCGAACACGGCAGACCTGGGACAGAAGGAAGCCCCGGCCCTGGCCGAGGAGGTCAAGGCGGGTCGGCTGCCCAAGCTGGAGGAGCGGCTGCCGGCCAACCCGCTGGTGGTCCAGACCGTGGACCGGCCGGGCAAGTACGGCGGCACGTGGCGCACCGTGGCGGTCGGGGTCGAGGACGCCTCGTCCTGGATGCTGCAGACGATCTACTACGACAACGTCCTGGCCTGGGACGCGGCATTCCCGAACAACGGCGGCATCGCCGACGTGAAGGCCAACCTGGCCGAGTCGTTCACCAGCAACGCCGACGGCACCGAGTACGTCTTCAAGCTGCGGCCGGGCATCAAGTGGTCCGACGGCAAGCCGTTCACCGCCGACGACGTGGTGTTCGCCGTCAACGAGATCGCCGTGCACCCGGAGGTGTCCCCGGCCCCGAACTCACGGTTCGTCGGCCTGGACGGCAAGCCCGGCAAGGCCGAGAAGGTCGACCAGTACACCGTGAAGATCACCTTCACCGGCCCCAACGGCCTGTTCCTGCAGGGCATGTGCTCGGCCGGCGGCTGGGTGCTGGCCGCGCCGATGCACTACCTGCAGCAGTTCCACGGCGACCACATGAGCGCCAAACCCGCCGACTGGGTGACCGCGTTCAAGACCAAGAACGACCCGTTCGGCAACGCCGAGCGGCCCACCCTGACCGCGTGGAAGGTCACCACCCCGATCGGCGGCGGCTCGCAGGTCGTCGTCGAGCGCAACCCGTACTACTGGAAGGTCGACCAGAACCGGCGGCAGCTGCCGTACCTGGACAAGGTCGTCTACAGCATCGTCACCGACGCCGAGGTCGGCCTCGCCCAGGTCTCCAACGGCCAGGTCGAGCTGACCTCCCGCGCGGTCAACAGCACCCGCAACAAGCCGGTGCTGGCCAACGCCCGAGCCAAGGGCGGCTTCGACTTCTTCGAGGTCAAGACCGGCCAGATGAACGCCAACACCATCATGTTCAACCTGACCCACGCCGACCCGGTCAAGCGGCAGATCTTCGGCAACCGCGACTTCCGCGTCGGCCTGTCGCTCGCGATCAACCGCAAGGAGATCATCGACGGGGTGTACGCGGGCCAGGGTGAGCCGTGGCAGGCCGCCCCCCGCCCCGATTCGCCGTTCTACGACCAGAAGATGGCCAAGCAGTACACCGAGTACGACGTCGCCGGGGCCAACGCGGCCCTGGACAAGGCCGGTTTCGCGCTCAAGGACGGGGCGCGGGTCGGCCCGGACGGCAAGCCGATCGAGTTCGTGGTCCTGGTCTCGACCAGCAACCCGACCATCGTGCAGGCGATGGGCTTCATCACCCGCTTCTGGCAGGCCGTCGGCGTGAAGGCGACCGTGCAGAGCGTCGACGAGACCCTGTTCTTCGAGCGGGTCACCGCCGGTCAGCACGATGTCGCCGTGTCCACGGGGGACGGCGGCGACAACCCGATCCTGTACCCGTACCGCTACATCCCGACCGCGCCGCGGGTGTCGCTGTTCGGCCCGGCCTGGGGCACCTGGTACCTCAGCAACGGGGCGCAGGGCGAGCAGCCGCCGGCCGCGGTCGCCAAATGGATCGAGGACTACAAGAAGATCCGCGGCACGACCGACGCGACGACGGCCACGAACCTGATGAAGGGCATCCTGGCCGGCGTACGCGACGAGTTCCAGGTGATCGGCACGGTGCTGCCGATCCACGGCTACGGCGTGGTCAAGAACAACTTCCACAACGTGCCGAAGTCGATCCCGGGCGACCTGACGTTCCCCAACGTCGGTGCGGCGCACCCGGAGCAGTTCTTCGTCGACTGACCCCAGAGCCGCCGGTCCCCGCGCGTCGGGGACCGGCGGCTCGACGAGCGCCCTGGAAGGGGCCGATGCCATGATGCGTTTCGTGCTGCGCCGGCTGGCGTACGCGCTCCTGACGATCTGGGGCGTGTCGTTCGTCGCGTTCATCATCATCCAGCTGCCGCCGGGCGACTTCCTGACCACCTCGATCGAGCGCATGGGCGACGACGGCGCGGTCGGTGAGGCCCAGATCGCCGTGCTGCGCGAGCAGTACGGGCTGGACCAGCCGATCTGGGTGCAGTACTTCAAATGGATCTCCGGCATCGTGCTGCACGGCGACTTCGGCCAGTCGTTCGTCTACCACCGGCCGGTCGCGGAGCTGATCGGGCAGCGGCTGCCGCTGACGATCGCGCTGTCCATCGCGACCATCGTGTTCACCTGGGCGATGGCGGTGCCGATCGGCATCTACTCGGCGGTGCGCCAGTACTCCCTGGGCGACTACGCCGTCACCATCCTGGGCTTTCTCGGTCTGGCGATCCCCAGCTTCCTGGTCGCGCTGGTGCTGCTGTACGTCTCGTACAACTTCTTCGGCCAGGACGTCGGCGGGCTGTTCTCCGAACGCTACATCGACGCCCCGTGGAGCTTCGGCAAGGTCGTCGACCTGCTCAAACACATGTGGATCCCGGTCGCGATCACCGGCCTGGCCGGGACCGCGTCGCTGATCCGGGTGATGCGCGCCAACCTGCTCGACGAGCTGCGCAAACCCTACGTCGCCGCGGCCCGGGCCCGGGGCAACTCCGAGACCCGCCTGATCGTGAAGTACCCGGTGCGGGTCGCCATCGCGCCGCTGCTGTCCACACTCGGCGCGGTGCTGCCCGCGGTCGTGTCCTCCGGTGAGGTCGTCGCGATCGTGCTCAGCCTGCAGACGACCGGGCCGCTGCTGCTCAGCTCCCTGCAGACGCAGGACATGTACCTGGCCGGAAGCCTCATCTTCGCGGTGAGCGTGCTGACCGTCGTCGGCACCCTCATCTCCGACCTGATGCTGGGCTGGGCCGATCCGCGCATCCGGCACCGGTACTCCTAGGAGACGCGATGACTGTCACGATCCCCGACGGGACCCCGCCGCGCACCGAGCCGGTGACCATGTCCGCGACCGACCCGCGCCGCCGCGACCAGGCCTCGCAGTGGCGGCTGGTCTGGTGGCGCTTCCGCAAACACAAACTGGCCATGGCCGGGGCGATCGTGCTCGCCACGGTGTACCTGCTCGCGATCTTCGCGGACTTCGTCGCCCCGAGCACCCTCGACCAGTACGACACCCGCTACACCTACGCCGCGCCGCAGACCGTGCACGTGTACGACGACGGCGACTGGGGCTTCTACACCCACCCGTACACGATGCAGCGCGACCCGGACACGTTCGAGGAGAAGTTCGCCGTCGACGAGTCCACGAAGATCGCGCTCGGGTTCTTCGTGCACGGCAAGCCGTACGAGATGTTCGGGTTCATCGCCTCCGACATCCACCTGTTCGGGCCCGTGCACGCCGGTGACCCGTTCTACCCGCTCGGGGCCAACGCCCAGGGTCAGGACGTGCTGTCGCGGGTGCTGCACGGGGCCCGGATCTCGATGTCGATCGGCCTGATCGGCGTCCTGCTCAGCCTGCTGCTGGGGCTGCTGCTCGGCGGGATCTCCGGCTACTACGGCGGCGCCGTCGACACCGTCATCCAGCGGGTCATCGAGTTCCTCACCTCGATCCCGACGATCCCGCTGTGGATGGGCCTGGCCGCCGCGGTGCCGCCGACCTGGTCGTCGGTGCAGACGTACCTCGCCATCACGGTGATCCTGTCGCTGCTGGCCTGGACCGACCTGGCCCGCCAGGTCCGGGGCCGGTTCCTGGCCATGCGGCACGAGGACTTCGTCACCGCGTCGATCCTCGACGGGGCCGGGCCGATGCGGGTCATGTGGCGGCACATGCTGCCGTCGTTCACCAGCCACATCATCGCCTCGGTCACCCTGGCCGTGCCCGCGATGATCCTCGCCGAGACGACGCTGAGCTTCCTCGGCCTGGGCCTGCAGTACCCGGCGGTCAGCTGGGGCGTGCTGCTGCAGGAGGCGCAGAACCTGCGCGCCATCACCACCGCGCCGTGGCTGGTGCTGGCCCCCGGCATCGCGGTCGTCGTCGCGGTGCTGTCGTTCAACTTCGTCGGCGACGGCCTGCGCGACGCCGCCGACCCGTACCGGCAGTAGGAGGGAGGAACCCATGTCCGACGTGATCCTGCAAGTCCAGGACCTGCAGACGCACTACCTGCTGCGCGACGGCGTGACCCGCGCCGTCGACGGCGTGTCGTTCGACGTGCGCCGGGGCCGGACCCTGTGCGTGGTGGGGGAGAGCGGCTGCGGCAAGAGCGCCACCGCCCACTCCATCCTGCAGCTGGTCGACGAACCCGGAAAGATCGTCGGCGGGCGGATCCTGCTCCACCGCACCCACGGCGAGCAGGCCGGGCAGGTCGTCGACCTGGCCGCGCTGCCCGCCCGGGGCAAGCAGATGCGCGAGATCCGCGGCCGCGAGATCGCGATGGTCTTCCAGGAGCCGATGACCTCGCTCAGCCCCGTGCACACCGTCGGCGACCAGGTCATGGAAGCCATCCGGCTGCACCTGCCGCTGCCGGAGAAGCAGATCCACGAACGCGCCGTCGACCTGCTCGACCGGGTACGCATCCCGAACCCGCGCCGGCACATGGACTCGTACACGTTCCAGCTGTCCGGCGGCATGCGCCAGCGGGTGTCACTGGCCGCGGCGCTGTCCTGCGAACCGGCCCTGCTCATCGCCGACGAGCCGACCACGGCCCTGGACGTCACGACCCAGGCGCAGATCCTCGACCTGTTCGCCGAGCTGCAGCAGGAACTCGACATGGCCGTCATGTTCATCACCCACGACCTCGGTGTCGTGGCGTCGATCGCGGACGAGGTCGTCGTCATGTACCTCGGCCAGGTCGCCGAGCAGACCGACGTCGACTCGCTGTTCCACCGGCCCGCCCACCCGTACACCCGGGCCCTGTTGTCCTCGGTGCCCAAACCCGGCACCCGCACCCGGCTCGCCCCGATTCGCGGCGGCGTGCCGTCGCCCTACGACCGGCCCAGCGGATGCGCCTTCCACCCCCGCTGCGACGCGATGATGCCGGGCGTATGCGACCGCGGCCCCGTCCCGCTCGTCGACCTCGACGCCGGGCGGGCCGCCCGGTGCATGCTCTACACCGAGGAGGTGGCCCGCGATGGCGAGCCCGTCCGCTGACACCGCCCACCCCACGGCCGCGGCCGTGCCCGTCGCCGGGCCGCTGCTGGAGGTGCGTGACCTGAGCATGCACTTCATCAAACGTGCTGGCCTGCGCGCGAAGATCGTGTCCAATGTGCGTGCCGTCGAGGGCGTCGACCTCACCATCCACGAGGGCGAGACCGTCGGGCTGGTCGGCGAGACCGGCTGCGGCAAGTCGACCCTGGGCCGGTGCATCGTGCGCGCCTACGAACCCACCTCAGGGCAGATCCACTACCGCCGCCGCGACGGGCAGGTCATCGATGCCGCCAAGCTGCGCCGCTCGCAGCTCAAGCCCTACCAGGGCGAGGTGCGGCTGGTGTTCCAGGACCCGTACTCCTCGCTCAACCCTCGGATGAACCTGCTGCAGATCATCTCCGAGCCGCTGCTGCTGCACGGCATGACCGACCGGGTCGAACGCGAGCAGCGGGTCGCCGACCTGCTCACCCGCGTCGGGCTGCGCCCGGAGTTCATGCGCCGCTACCCGCACGCGTTCTCCGGCGGCCAGCGCCAGCGGGTCAGCATCGCCCGCGCCCTGGCCCTGGACCCGCGCCTGGTCATCGCCGACGAGGCCGTGTCCGCCCTGGACGTGTCGGTCCGCGCACAGATCCTCAACCTGCTGGAGGATCTGCGGGCCGAAGCGGGGCTGACCTACCTGATGATCACCCACGACCTGGGTGTCGTCGACTACCTGTGCCAGCGCGTCGCCGTCATGTACCTGGGCCGGATCGTCGAGTTCGGAACGACCGAGGAGGTGTACGGCAACCCGCGCCACCCGTACACCGAGACACTGCTCGCCGCTATCCCGAAACCCGACCCGCGCCAGCGCGGCCAGCGCACCGCCGTCACCGCGCGCGGCGAACTGCCCGACCCCGGCGACGCCCCGCCCGGCTGCCCGTTCAGCAGCCGCTGCCCGTACGCGACCGACCTCTGCCGCAACGAGATGCCGCCGCTGCGCGAGACGTCGACCGGGCACCTGGCCGCCTGCCACCGCACCGACGAGCTCAGCCTGCGCCCCGCCTGACCACAGGAGCCGAACCCCATGCGCTACCCCCACACCATGCTCGCGACCTGCTGCGTGCCCTGGTCCGAACAGGGTGAACTGCTCGAAGACGTGTTCCGTGACAGCATCCGTTTCCAGCGCGGGCACGGCCTGGACCACCTGTACCTGTTCGGGACGGCGGGGGAGGGCCACGCGGTCACCGACCGGCAGTACGACCAGATCGTGGCCGTGTTCGCCGAGGAGATGGCGGGCGCGTCACCGATGGTCGGGGTGATCAGCCTGTCGACGGGGACCGTAGTGGAGCGCATCGAGCGGGCGGCGGCACGGGGCGTCACCGCGTTCCAGCTGTCGCTGCCCAGCTGGAGCGCGCTCGACGACGCCGAACTGGGCGCGTTCTTCGACCAGACCGTGGGGCGGTTCCCGGAGCTGACGTTCCTGCACTACAACCTGCCCCGGGCCCGGCGCATCGTGACGCCCGCCGAATACGCGGTGCTCAGCGATCGACACCCGAACCTGGTGGCGACGAAGAACGCCGGGGCCAGCGGGCAGACGCTCGACGACCTGTTCACGCTCGCGCCACAGCTGCGGCACTACCTGACCGAACCCGGCTACGCGGCGGCGATCCGGCAGGGGCACCCGGAGGCGGGACTGCTGCTGTCCATGTCGTCGATCAACCCGGCGCTCGCGGGCGAGTTGTTCGCCGCCGGGGCGGGCGGTGACCTGGACACGGTCGAGCAGCTGTCGGCGGAGCTGGGCGGGATCACGGCGGCGCTGGTCGAGGCGCTCGGCGGCGGGCGCATCGACGGGGCGTACGACAAGTGCTTCAACCGGGTGCACGACGAACGCTTTCCGCTGCGGCTGCTCGCGCCCTACCGGGGTGCGACCGAGGCTGAGTACGCCGCGTTCGCCGCAGCCGTCACCGAGCGCTATCCGCACTGGATGCCGTGACCGTCAGGCGATGCCGTCGACCGCTGCCTTGAGCGCGTTGACCGACGGGTCCCAGGTGAAGTGCAGGACGGGGATGCCGGAGCCGGCGGCGTTGCTGTCGCCGCCGAGGACCACCGCCCGCGGCTTGTTGGTGCCCTGCGGCACGACGAGATACCAGTTGCCCTTGACATTCGCGATGAACACGTCGGCTACCTCTTGGTCAGGCGGGGTCGGGGTGGTGACGTTCCCGGCGTAGGTCTCGAAGTCGACCGTCGCGCGGAAGTTGGTGGGGTTGGCGGTGTTCAGCCACAGGCTGGTGTGCACGTGCGGTCCGACGCCGCTGTCGCTGCCGTTGGCCGAGGCGCCGGTGTAGGCGATGGTCTGGCCTCGCGATACGCGCTGGCCGGTGGCGACGGTGATCCTCGACAGGTGCAGGTGCCGGGAGTAGTTGCCGTCGTCGTGGGCCATCCCGACGACGCGGCCGGTTCCTCCGGAGGTGTCGGTCTTCACGAGGCGGATCGTGCCGTTCGCGGCGGCCATGACGGGGGTGCCGACGCCGACGGCGTAGTCGGTGCCCGGCTCGGCCGAGGGCGGTGTGCGGTTGCGGTGGTCCTGCCAGGAACTCGAGATCCTCACGATCCCGCACGGCCGCTGGTAGCTGCCGGCCGCCTGGGCGGATTCGGGCAGCAGCGCGAACGCCGCCGACACTCCGGACGCCGCCAGCGCGGCGCCGGTGATGAACCCTCGCCTGGACAGTCCCCGCAGGTAGGCGATGCCACCGAGCTCCTCGGGCCGCAGACCGCCGTGGTCGGCATCGGCATCCTGAGGAGGGTCGGGGCGCGGCCCGTCACTGAGGATCATCAATGCAACCTAAGGCCGGTTCCCCTAAACGGCAAGGCTTTCTCGAAGACGGTTCGGGCAGCCGCCCGCTTGCTGGCTGACGAGAACGAACAGAGCGCATCGGCGGCACCGGCCGCCTCCCCTTGATGGCGATGCGCGGTCCGCTCACTGCGATGATCCGTTTTTGTGGACGCCGGCTGCCCCTATAGGGGCCGTCGACGTCCACAAAAACAGATCTTGGAACTCTTGGCCGCAGTAGTGGTGTCAGGTCACCCTGATGATCAGGCCGCGCTGCCTGCGGACCGTCCCTGCCGAAGCACCCGGCGTACGTGCAGGGCTCGGTCGGTCACCACCAGGTCGGCGCGCAGGCCCACTGCCAGGCGGCCACGGTCGGCCAGTCCGAGGGCGGCGGCGGGCACGGCCGAGGCGGCGTGCACCGCGTCGGCGAGCGCGATGCCGAAGCGGACCGCGTTGGTGACGGCCGCGAGCAGCGTCAGCCCGCTTCCGGCGAGCGAGCGGCCGTCGGTGGTGCGCACCTCGCCCGCGACGACCCGGACCGGTTCGGTGCCGACCCGGTAGTCCCCGTCGGGCATCCCGGCGGCCACGCACGCGTCGGTGATCAGCGCGACGCGGCCCGGCGCGGCCCGGAACGCGAGCCGCACCATCTCCGGGCTGACGTGGTGGCCGTCGCAGATCAGCTCGCAGGTCACCTGCTCGTCCTCCAGGCACGCCACCGCCACCCCGCCGTCGCGGTGGTGGACGGGCCGCATCCCGTTGAACAGGTGGGTGGCGACCGTCGCCCCGGCGGCGATCCCGGCGGTGGCCTGCGCGTAGGTGGCGTCGGTGTGGCCGAGAGCCGCCACGCAGGGCAGCCCGGCGATCATCTCGGCGGCGCCCGGCAGCTCGGGCGCGACGGTGACCATCCTGACGCCGCCCACGGCAAGGACCTCGGCCAGCTCGCGGGAGTCCGGTGTCCGTACGTGGTCCAGGGAGTGCGCGCCGCGCCGGGTGGTGCTCAGGTATGGCCCTTCGAGATGCACTCCGGCGATGGTCTGGTCCCGCACGAGCGGGGCGAGCGCGCGGACCTGGTCGAGCAGCGCCGGGTGCGTGGTGGAGCCGAGACTGGCCACGACCGTGGTCGTGCCGTGCGCGGCGTGGAAGGCGGCGGCGCGGCGGGCCGCGGTCTCGCCGACCTCGAACGCGCCGCCGCCTCCGCCGTGGCAGTGCATGTCGACCAGCCCCGGCAGCAGGTAGCCGTCGGTGTGCTGCGCGCCTGCGACGGTGCCGGAACCGAGGTCGGTGATGAGGCCGTCCTCGATGCGGAGCCACCCGTCAAGCGGGCCGTCGGGCAGGATGAGGGTTCCGGAAAGGACAGTTGCCGTCATGCGCGGGCCTCCAGGGCCATCAGGGCGGCCCCGACGCAGGCCGACTCGTCACCGTGGGTGCTGAGTACGAGCCGGGGCGGGCGGGGCATCCGGAATCGGCGCTCGAACGCCTCGCGCAGCGGGCCGAGCAGCTGCTCCCCGGCCAGGGACAGGCCGCCGCCGACGACGACGACGCCGGGGTCGAGCAGCGTCGCGGCCATGGACAGACCGGTGGCGAGGCGGCTCACGGTCGTCTGCCAGACGGCGGCGGCTGCCGTGTCGCCGGTTGCCGCGAGCCTGGCGACGTCGCGGGCGGTGGCCTGCCCGCCGGTGGCGGCGTGATGGCGACGCGCGACCGCCGACGCCGACGCTTCGGCCTCCAGGCAGCCGTGCGCGCCGCACCCGCACCGGTAGCCGCCCTGGTGGACGGTCAGGTGGCCGATCTCCCCGGCCCGCTGGTGCGCGCCGGTGCGGACGTCGCCGCCGGTGACGATCGCGCCGCCGATGCCGGTGCCTACGGCGACGAACAGGAAGTCGTCGTCGTCGCGGGTGCGGGCTTCGGCGTGGGCGGCGGCGCGCAGGTCGTTGGTGACGGTGACGGGCAGGCCGGTGGCGGCGGCGAGCAGCTCGCGCAGCGGTACGTCGTGCCAGCCGATGGCGCTGGAGGCGACGGCGGTGCCGGTGTGTTCGTCGACCATGCCGAGGCAGGCGACGCCGAGGGCGGCCGGTGGGGTGCCGTGGCGGGCGGTGCCGTGCTCGACGAGGGCGCGGGCCTCGTCGAGCACGGCGGCGACGACGGCTTCGGGGCCGAGTTGCCGGGGGGTGGGTCGGCGGTGGTGTGCGGTGGTGGTCACGCCGTGGTGGAGGGCGGACTTGATCGTCGTGCCGCCGATGTCGAGGGCCGCGACGTAGCCGGTCACGGCGTGGGCAGCCCGGCACGCAGCTCGGCGGCCAGGGCGTGTACGCCGGACAGCAGCAGGCCGATGTCGGCGCGGCAGTTCATGATGACGCCGCCCCGGCCGATCCACTTCAGGGACGTGGCGGGATCGGCGGTGAACAGGCCGAACGGGACGTCGGCGGCCAGGCAGGCGTCGAGCACGGTCTGGATGGCCTGCTCGACGTCGGGGTGGTCGGGGTCGTGCAGGTGGCCGAGGGAGACGGCGAGGTCGCCGGGGCCGACCATGACGGCGTCGAGGCCGGGCACGGCCAGGATCTCGGGCAGGTTGGCGATGGCTTCGACGGTCTCGATCTGGACGATGACGACGCTGTCGTTCGCGTGCTGGAGGAACTCGGCGTAGCCGCCCTCGTACTTCATGGGGGCGCGGCCGGGGCCGAGGCTGCGTACGCCTTCGGGGCGGAAGCGGGCGGCGGCGACGGCCTGGCGGGCCTGGTCGGCGGTGTCGACCATGGGCACGATGACGCCGTCGGCGCCGAGGTCGAGCAGGTGTCCGATCTCGGCGGTGTCGTTGCGCAGGACGCGGACCAGGGCGGCGGGGCGGGCCCCACGGAAGGCGAGGAAGCGCTGCTGGAGGCTGACCGTGGTGGTCGCGATGTGCTGCTGGTCGAAGACGAGGAAGTCGAGGTCGACGTTGCGCAGGGCCTCGGTGACGGTGGGGTCTTCGACGAGGTGCCAGCAGCCGACGAGGGGGCGGCGTTCGCGGAGGGCGGCGCGCAGGTGCATGGGGGTGCTCCAGAGGTCAGGACGCGAAGGTGGTTTCAGGTATACCATAAGACCATCCGCTGTGTACCATGCGATGATCACGCCGGTCGTCCCGATCGGCGTCGCGAGAAGGGCACCTGGGCGGATGTACGGATGGCGAGCGCGGATCGGTCACCTCAACCCCTCCCCGGCGACGGTCGGGATGGAGGAGTGGCGGGCGGCCGCCCCGCCGGGAGTCTCGTTCGTGGGCAGCCGGTACCGGATGGAGCGCAACGACCGGGCCAGCCACGACCAGATGCTGCAGGAGTTGGAGCGCGCCGCGCGGGAGGTCGCCACCGCGCAGGTCGACGTGATCGTGCAGTGCAGCACCCTGGCAGCGATCGGCCGGGAGGCCGAGATCCGCGAGCGCATCGAGGCGGCCACCGGCATCCGGGCGCTGACCGTGCTCGGCTCGGTGGTCGCGGCGCTGCGGGCGACGGGCGCGCGCCGGATCGCGCTGGGCACCCCGTATCCGGAGCACCAGAACGCCGAGCTGGCCGGTTACCTGACCGGGGAGGGCTTCGAGGTGGTCGCGGCGCAGGGGCTGGCCAAGACGCACAGCGCGGAGTTCGGCGCGGAGGAGCCGCACGTGTTCTACCGGCTCGGCCGGGAGGTCGCGCTGCGGGCCATCGATGCGGGCGAGGTCGACACGCTGCTGCTGACCTGCGGCAACACCCGGACGTTCGAGGTCATCGAGGCGCTGGAGTGGGACACCGGCCTGAACGTGGTCAGCAGCAACCAGGCGACCCTGTGGAACGCGCTGCGCGCCGTCCACGTGGGGGAGCCGGTGCGGGGGTTCGGGCGGCTGCTGAGCAGCCCGCGTCTCGATCGAAAACCAAACTTGGCTTGATGGTATACAAATAAACCGAACTCTGGTCTACCATCGCTCCAATTGGATGATCTCGGCCCTGCCCCCGGGGTCGTAGGCACTGGAGCGTGCACATGATCAGATCCGCCCCCCACCGTCCCTTCCGCAGGCGCGCCCGCGCCGCCGTCGCCGTCCTCGGCGTGGCCGCCCTGACCGTGGTCGGCCTGGCCGTCCCGGCCGGTGCCGCGACCACCGGCCCGACCGAGCCCGCCACGGCCGCCAGCGTCACCGGCATCGGCACCGCGGCCTGGAGCACCCCGGCCAACGCCCTGGAGACCGACGACCTCTACACCTTCGCCGGCCTCAACAGCTCCACCTCGAACTACCTCAAGGTGACCGGATTCGCGCTCGCCGTCCCGGCGGGCGCGACCGTCAACGGCGTCAGCGTCGCCATCGAGCGCAGGGCCTCCGGCTCGTCCGGCGACCTGCGCGACGTCAGCGTCAAGCTGGTCAAGGGCGGCACCATCACCGGCACCGAGCACGCCGACACCGCCACCTCCTGGCCGATCTCCGACGCCACCGCCATGTACGGCTCGGCGAGCGACCTGTGGGGCACCACGCTGACCCAGGCCGACGTCACCAGCGCCACCTTCGGCGCGGTGCTGGCCGTGCAGAACCTCAACGGTAACGGCACCTTCGCCAAGGTCGACGCCGTGACGATCTCGGTCACCTACACCCCGAGCGGGGCGAGCGCGCCGGTCAACACCACCGCCCCGGCGGTCAGCGGCACGGCTCAGCAGGGCCAGACCCTGACCACCAGCACCGGCGTATGGACCAACGGGCCGACCTACACCTACCAGTGGCAGCGCTGCGACAGCGCCGGTGCGAGCTGCGCGAACATCTCCGGCGCGACGGCCTCGTCGTACGTGCTGGCCGGGGTCGACGTCGGCGGGCGGCTGCGCTCGCGGGTCACCGCGACCAACGGCGCGGGCGCGAACACCGCCTCGTCGGCGGTCACCGCCGTGGTGACGGCATCGGGCAGCGGCGGTGCGACCCCGCCGACCGCGCCCGGCACCATCGTCAGCGCGACCGGGATCGGCACCGTGGCCTGGACCGGCCCCGCCGACGCCCGCACCCCCAACGACGTCTGGGCGTACGCGGCCCTGGCCGGCAGCACCTCGAACTACCTGAAGCTGACCAACTTCGGCCTGGCCGTGCCGTCCGGTGCGACGGTCTCCGGAGTCACCGTGGCCGTCGAGCGCCGCGCGTCGGGCTCGGCGGGCGACCTGCGCGACGCCTCGATCAAGCTGGTCAAGGCGGGCACCATCGTCGGCACCGAGCACGCGGCGACCGGCGTCACCTGGCCGACCTCCGACGCCGTGGCCGTCTACGGGTCGGCGTCCGACCTGTGGGGCACCACGCTGACCCAGGCCGACGTCGTCAACTCCGGCTTCGGCGTCGTGCTGGCGGTGCAGAACGTCGACAGCGACGGCGCGTTCGCCAAGGTCGACGCGGTGACCGTCACGGTCACGTACACCACGGGCGGCGGCGGCCCGACCCCGCCGGTCAACACCTCGGCCCCGACGATCAGCGGCACCCCGAACCAGGGCGCGACGCAGACCGCCGCGAACGGGACCTGGACCGGCTCGCCGACCTCGTACGCCTACCGCTGGCAGCGCTGCGACAGCGCCGGCGGGTCGTGTGTGGACATCTCCGGCGCGACCGCGTCGACGTACACCGCGAGCGCGGCCGACGTCGGCGGGCGCCTGAAGGTCAAGGTCACCGCGACCAACGCGACCGGTTCCACCACCGCGTCCTCGGGCGCGACGGCCGTCATCACCAGCGCCCCGGCCCCGGCGTCGTACACCGCGACCGGCTACACCCGCGCCGTCGTGGCCAACCCGGCCGGTGCGCCGTACACCTCGTTCGTGGGGGAGTGGGTCAACCCGGCCGACGGCAGCATCTGGATCTCGTGGATCCAGAGCGCGGGCGCCAAGGGCAGCGGCGCGCCCGCCTGGGTGCAGAGCCGGCTGGGCAGCGGCTACCTCGCCGACAAGGACGCCTGGAACGCCACCACGACGCTGCAGTACATGCGCTCCACCGACCACGGCGCGACGTGGAACTACGTCTACCCGCACAGCGGCGTCGACGACCTGGTGGTGACCCCGCTGGACGGCGCGCTGACGGCGACCTCGACGGCGGGCTGCACCTCGTCGGGCGCGACCTCGGGCTCGGGCTGCCCGACCGCGTACGCGGTGCCGTTCACGCCGCAGGCGGGCATCCAGCTCGACGACGGCACGCTGATCCGGCGCGTCAACGGCGAGGACTTCCAGTACGACCTGGGCGTGCAGGCCACCGCGTTCCTGCAGAAGCTCGCGCCGGGGGCGACGGCCTGGTCGGCCCCGCAGTACCTGCTGAGCCCGGCGACCTACACCTACCAGATCAGCCGCATCCGGCGGCTGACCGACGGGCGGCTCATCGCGATCGGCCAGCGCTGGGACGCCCCGGCCGGTTCGCGGGTGAAGTCGACGCCGGCGCACCACCTCATCATGGTGTCGGCCGATGACGGCGCGACCTGGTCGCAGGCGTTGACCGTGGCGGCGGGCACGACCGCGCCGTACGTCAACGAGTGGGACGTGGCCGAGCTGGACAGCGGTGACCTGATCGCGGTGTTCCGCACGGCGGGCAGCGCGGGGCTGCCCGAGCAGGCGCTGCTGGTCAAGAGCGGGTCCGGCTGGGTCATGACGGACGTGTCGGACACGCCGTTCGGCCACAGCGGTCACCCGGAGCTGCTGCGCACCTCGCAGGGCGCGATCCTCTACATCGGATCGAGCGCGACCGACGGCGGTTACGCGAAGGGCACCTGGTACCTGACCATGGCCCAGGCGCAGGCGGGCAGCAGCTCCTGGACGCTGCTGCCGTTCACCTCGCCGACGACCACCACCGACTGCGCGGCGGCCGGTGGCTCCACCTACAACTGCTACGCGCGGTACTACCCGCGCAGCATCCAGGACGGCGGTAACGGGAAGATCATCGTGGTCAGCCACAACGGCGGCGACGACGACTACCCGCCGACCCCGGACAGTACATCCTCGTGCAGACCTTCTCCCTGACCAGCCCGTAAACCCCCGCGGGCTGGTCGGCGCGCGGCCGGGAGGGCCAAGCTCCCGGCCGCGCGTCTTCGCTGGTGGACCAGGCATTCCCAGTGGCGGTCTTTTGGTATACCATAAACCAACAAGGCCGGACCTGGTCCAATGAAGATCAATGACTGTTCATCGGAAAGGGGCACGACCGTGCGTTGTGTCGTGGTGGGTTGGGGAGCCGTCTCGCGGATCATGCTGCGCGCGCTCGATGCCACCGACTGGTACGAGACGTCGGCAGTCGTCGACGTGCGGCCCGAAGCCCTCGACGACGTACGGGCCACCCGCCCCGGCGTCGCGGGCTTCACCGGTCTGTCCGAGGCGCTGGCAGCGGTCGAACCGGACGCCGTCATCATCAACACCCCCTCGCACCTGCACTACGAGCAGGTCGTCCCGGCGCTGGAAGCCGGCGCGCACGTGCTGGTCGCCAAGCCGATCACCAACGACTTCGACCAGGCCGTCGCGCTCGTCGGGCTCGCCGACCGGCTCGGCCTGACCCTGTCGGTCGGCCAGCAGATGCGATTCATGCGCCACTACCAGGCCCTCGGCCGGTTCCTGGCCGACGGCGGCGTCGGCAGCGTCGAATCGGTCAACCTGCTCAATTCCAAGCCCCGCCCCAACCCGGCCAACCTGACCGGCATGGCCCAGCCCGCCCTGTACGAGATGGCCTGCCACCACTTCGACTCCCTCGCCGCGCTGCTGCCCGGCGCGGTCCCCGAGTCCATCGCCTGCGACGGGTTCACCCCGTCCTGGTCGAAGTACGACGGTCCCTGCACCGTCAACGCCCTGATCCGCTACTCCGGCGGCGTACACGTGCTCTACCAGGGCGGCTTCTCCGCCCAGGCACCGAACTACGAGGTCCGCGTCGAAGGTTCCACCGGCGCGGTGCGCTGCCGTGGCCAGCACATGTCCATCGACACGATGACCAACGAGTACGCCCCGGCGGGCAAGGACTTCGGCCCCAGCGACCTCGACCGCGACTTCCCCGCGGTCAACCCGTGGGACGTCTTCGCCGCGCAGTGGAGCGACTACGTCGACGGCGGCACCGAGCCCGCGTTCAGCGCCCGCCGCAACCTGCCGGTGGTCGCCCTGCTCAGCGCCGGTATCGACTCCATCGCCCAGGGCGGGGCACCGGTCGCGGTCCGCGCCAACCCCCGCTACGCCGCCGCGTTCGCCGAAGGGAGCCAGCCGTGAGCGAGCACCAGTTCACCGTCGTGGAGAACAAGCAGAACCACTACGTGATGGACGTGGCCACCCAGCGCTGGCTCGGCGGTTTCGCCGTCAGCCACTACCGGCCGTGGGTCTTCCCCCTCTACACCCCGTCCGGCATCACCGTGCTGCAGGAGTCCCCGCCGGACCACCCGTTCCACAGCGGCTTCTTCGTCGGACAGAGCCCCGTGCTCGCCGTCGGCCGCACCGCGAACTTCTGGGCCACCCCGCCCGACCGGGTCGCCGGCGACCCGCTGCAGAAGGCCGTCGGCCGGATGGCGGCCGAGAGCCCGCTGAAGGTCGAGCCGTACGCCGACGGCGTCCGCTTCGAGCTGCCGCTGGTATGGCGCGACGAGGACGAGCGACCCGTGCTCGACGAGCTGCGCCGCGTCGACTTCCACCTCGGCGACGGGGCGACGCTGTGTGACATGACCAGCGTCAAGACCGCCGCGTACGGGCCGGTCACCCTCGCCGCGACCAAGTTCGGCAGCATCGGCATGCGCGTCGAACCCCGGCTGCTGCCCGACTTCGGCGGCGTCGTCATCGGCGACGCCGGTCGCCGCGGCCGCTCCGACGACCTGCACGAGCAGCCCTCGGCGTACGTCGCCTACGAGAACGAGCTGACCGGCCACGGCGCGTACGGCGTGCTGATGACGCCGCTGGCCGGCAGCGCCCCCGGCGTGTGGTTCATCCGTGACTACGGCATGGCCATGTACGACGCCACCCGCCACGACGACGTCGTCCTCGACGCCGGCGGCAGCTGGACGGTCGGCCTGCGGGTCGCCGCGTACGACCGGCCGCTCACCGACGAGCGCGCCCGGCACTGGATCGCCCAGTGAACACCCACGACGGTTCGAGCCAAGGAGAGTGGAGCGCAGTGACCAAACGCTGGAGCGGCGTCTACCCGGCAGTGCTGCTGCCGTTCAAGGACGACTACCGCATCGACGAGGAAGGGTTCCGGTCCCTGCTGCGCTGGGTCGCCGGACACGACGGCATCACCGGTGTCGTCGTCAACGGCCACACCGGCGAGATCAGCTCGCTGCTGCCCGAGGAGCGCGCCGAAGCGGTCCGCATCGCCGTGTCCGAGGTCGGCGACCGGGTCAAGGTCGTCTCGGGCGTCAGCGCCGAGGGCACCATCGAGGCCCGCCAGCACGCCGAGGCCGTACAGGCCGCCGGCGGCGACGGCATCCTGCTCATGCCCCCGCACTCCTGGCTGCGCTTCGGCCGCCAGCCCGAGTCGGCGGTGTCGTTCTTCACCGACGTCGCCGCCGCCGTCGACATCTCGATCATCGTGCACCAGTACCCGAACAACACCAAGGCCACCTACAGCACCCGCGAGCTGCTCGACCTCGTCGCGATCGACAACGTGCACGCGGTCAAGATGGGCAACCGGGACATGGCCCAGTACGAGGTCGACGTCCGCGCGCTCAAGGCCGCCGCACCCGAGGTCGCGCTGCTGACCTGCCACGACGAGTACCTGCTGCCGACCCTCACCCAGGGCATCGACGGCGCGCTCGTCGGCTTCGGCTGCTTCGTGCCCGACCTGATCGTCGCGCTGGTCCGCGCCGTGGAGAAGCAGGACCTGACCGCGGCCGTGGCCGTCTACGACCGCATCTACACCCTCAAGCAGGCCGTGTACCGCATGGAGCAGCCCTCCGCGGCCTCGCACGCCCGCATGAAGGAGGCGATGTTCCAGCGTGGGCTGCTGCCCAGCGCCCTGACCCGCCCGCCGGTGATGCCGTTCACCGACGCCGAGAAGGACGACATCCGGGCGGGCCTGTCCGCCGTCGGGCTGCTACCGGCCTGAACCGCCACGGCGGCGGGACGCGGGCTCATCGCCGGCGCCCCGCCGCCGTCGCGTCACGACGGACTGCCGTCACCAGGCGCACACCTGCCGCCCCTGACCGTCAGCGGGCGGCGATGGCGTCGCAGACGTTCTCCTGGTCTCCCAGCGCGACGCGCATGCTGCGCACGCCCGCGGCATCGAGCGCGATGACGTGCAGTCCGTCGAGCAGGTAGTAGCCCAGCGGGTATCGGTCGCCGGGGCGGAAACCGAATCCGGCGGGGCCGATGATGGTGTACCGCAGCCAGCTGCCGTCGGGCCGGTGTTCGAGCACTCCCGAGCCACCCGCGTCGCGGCGGACCGAGCGCCCCGTCGCGGTGTCGGTGAAGTCGACGGTCAGCGGCCCGGCGAACTCCTCCAGGCGTACGGTGCCGTCGCCGTAGCGGGCGCTGACCCTGGTGCGGACGTCCTGCGACACCACCGAGACCTGCAACGGGAACGCGCAGTAACGCCCGGCCGGTGCGGTCCAGCCCTCCTGCGTCCAGGTCTGCCACGGCTCGGGCCGGTAGCCGCTCCGGGCGGCGGCAGGCGCGGCCGGGACCAGCATGACGGCCAGCGTCACCGACCAGGCGACCAGCCCCGGCAGCACACGTTCGCGCCACCGGGTGACGGTGTGCCGGGCCGCACGGCGGCCGCGATCGGGCGCGGTACTCCCACGGTGCTTCACGCCGAGATGCTTTCCACCGGGGCGGCCGTCCGCAGCCGGGTGACCGCAGCGATGCCGCCGCTGCGGCGAGGTCTGGTCCGCAGGCCGGGCCAGGTGGTGGCCTGCAGCGAGTCGTCCTGGCCGAGGATCGCGGTCTCCATCCGGCGCAGCGCCGGTCCGGGGTCGACGCCCAACTCCGCGGCCAGGCGCGTCCGGGCGCCGCGCAGCGCGGCGAGCGCGTCACCCTGACGGCCGGCGCGGTAGCGGGCCAGCGCCAGCAGTTCCCAGCCGCGTTCGCGCAGGGGCTGCTCGATGACCACGGCCTCCAGCTCGCTGAGCGCGGCGGGCAGCCGTCCGAGGTCCAGCATCGCCGCCAGGCGCAGCTCGACGGCGGTCGCGTACAGGCCGTCGAGCCGGGTGGTCTCGGGCAGCACGAACGGTGCGGCGTCGATGCCGGTGTACGCCGGGCCGCGCCACAGCGCGAGACTGCCGTCCAGGGTCGACAGCGCCTCGGCGGTGTGGCCCAGTTCGAGCAGCAGCCTGCCCCGCTCGACGCCGTCGGTGAAGCGGTCGGCGTCGAGCGCACCCGCCGGCAGCCGCAGGGCATAGCCGGGGCCTTCGCGGACGAGCAGTTCACCGGCCCGGTGGGGGTGGCCGGGTTCGAGCGCGCGGCGCAGCTGGGCGACATACCCGTGCAGGGTGGCGCGGCTGGCCACGTGCCCCGCGTCGCTCCAGGCCAGTTCCTGCAGCCGGTCGGCGCAGAGCATCCGGCCACGGGCGAGCAGGAGCGCGGCGAGCACGAGCCGCTGCCGGCGGCCGCCGAGAGCCGCCGGGCGGCCGTCGCGAATCGCGGCGAACGGGCCGAGCACCGTCACCTGTACACCTGGCTGTCGTCGATCGTCGTGCATGGTTCTCCCCGGCTCGATGGTTGGAGCAGGAGCACATCAGCGACGGCGGCCCGCAGGACAGGGCCGGGTGTCCTGCGCTGCCGGGAGCGCACCCGTCCCGGCGTCCCGGGACCGGTGACCCTGGCGCTCGGGCGCGCGCCACGGTATCTCAAGATGACCAGCTGACAGGGGAGGGGCGTGGCCGATGACCGATCGCCGCCGGCCGGTGACGGCGTGGGTGGTGCTGGCCGTGACCAGCGTCCTGTCAGTGGGATCGGCCGCCGGATGGCTGGTCGCCGCGCCGCGCTGGGACCCGTGGATGCTTTACTCGCTGGTCGACTGGCTGGTGGGCGCGGTCTACGGCGTCGTGGCGTGGCTGATGCTGTCGCGGCGCGGCCACCTCGCCGCGTGGATCATGGCGGCTGCCGGGATCGGCGGCGCGGCGTCGGCCGCCCTGGCAACCTGGGCGGTGCTCGGCGAAGCCCGGCCGGCGGTGCTGCCGCCCGCGGTGCTGCTCGGCGCGATGTACTGGCTGTGGATCCCCGGCTCGTACGCGCTGACGGTGGTGCTGCCCTGGCTGCTGCCCATCCGCAGGTTCGGCCCGCTGGACCGGTTCGCCGTCGGGGCGGGGGCGGCGTTCATCGTGGTGGTGCAGCTGAGCACCATGTCGGACCCGGCCGAGAGCTGGCGGCCGCTGCCGGTCGACGATCCGGCCCTGCTGGCCGGGCGGGCGGCCGTCACCCCGTGGCTGAACGTGGGCTGGCTCGCGCTGACCCTCGCCGCGGCCGCCGGGGTGATCGCCCGCCGCCGTCGCGCGTCACCTCCGGACCGCCGGGGACTGGGCTGGCTGGCGATCGGGATCACCCTGCTGGGCCTCGCGATCGGCCCGCTGGCCCTGCACACGGCGTGGGGCGTGCCGGTCTACGGCCCGCTCGCCCCCGCGCTGATGCTGGCCGCGCAGCTGTTCTTCCCCGCCGCGGTGCTGGTCGTCGTGCTGCGCCAGCGGCTGTGGGGCATGGAGCTCGCGGTCGGCCGGACCCTGGTCTGGGCCCTGATGACGTGCATCGTCATCGGCGGCTACACGGTCGTGGTGCTGGTGGCCGACCGGGTCCTGGTCATGCCGTCCGTGGTGCCGCAGGCGCTGGCGACCGCGCTGCTCGCGGCCGCTTTCCTGCCGGTCCGGCAGTGGGTGCAGGCACGGGTCGACCGCCTCGTCCACGGCGAGGGCGACCGGCGGCTGATCCGGCAGGTCGCCGACCGGCTGCGGACAGCCGACCGGGGTCAGGTGATGCTCGACGCGGTCGCGGCCGGGATCGCGCAGTCCCTGCGGCTGGAACGGGTGACGGTGGCCAGCGGCGACAGCCCGGTCCCGCCGGACGGCGGCGACGTGCTGACGCTGCGGTTGACCAGCCAGGGGCGCGTGGTGGCGGTCCTGCGGGCCTGGCCACGGCCCGGTGAGCGGCTGGGACGGCGTGCGGTTTCGACCCTGGGCGACCTCGCGCCGGTGGTGACCGCGCTGGTCGACCTGGCCGCCGCGCAGGGCGAGATCGACCTCGCCCGCGACCGCACCGCCCGGGCCCGCGACGAGGAACGCCGCCGGTTGCGCCGGGACCTGCACGACGGGCTCGGCCCGGCGTTCAGCGGCCTGGCCCTGGGACTGGCCGCGGTGCGCAACATGCTGCGAAGCCGCCGTGACGATCCGGCGGTCGCCGCCGCGGACGAGCTCGTCGGGCAGCTGGCGGCCGAGGCCGATCGGCAGGCCGCCGCGGTCAGGGACGTCGCCCGCGCGGTGATGCCGCCACTGCTCGACGACGGAGCCCTCGCTCCGGCACTGGACCAGCTCCGCGAGCGCTACGTCGCGGCCGGTCTGGCCATCGAGGTCCGCGCGCGGCCGGGGCTGCTGCCCGGCGACCTGGCCACCGCCGTGTACGGCATCGTCGCCGAAGCGGTGCGCAACGTCCACCGCCACGCGGCCGTGGACCGGTGCATCATCGACGTCATGAACGGACCTGGGGGGCTGGAGGTGTCGGTGACCGACCACGGCGCGGGCATCGACGCCGACGCGGCGACCGGGGTGGGCACCCGCGCGATGCACGAGCGGGCGGCCGGGGTCGGCGGCACGCTGACCATCACGACGCCGCCCGGCGGCGGCACCCGGGTCCGCCTGCTCGTGCCGGCCGGTACGCGATGACGGTCCGGGTGGCGGTCGTGGACGACCATCCGGTGTTCCGGCTCGGCATGACCGCCCTGGTCGGCACGCTCGACGGGATGCTGGTGGTCGGTGACGCGGTCGACGTGCCGTCGGCCGTTGCCCTGGCCGTACGGCACGATCCCGATGTCGTGCTGATGGACCTGCACCTGGGCCAGCAGTCGGGCATCGACGCGATCCGGCAGATCCGTTCCCAGCAGCCCAGGGCCGCGATCCTGGTGATCTCGATGCTGGACGACGACGAGTCGCTGCACGGAGCGCTGCGCGCCGGGGCGTCGGGCTACCTGCTCAAGGGAGCCTCGCCGGAGGAGATCGAACGCGGCATCCGCGCGGTGGCCAACGGCGAGGTGCTGCTGGGTTCGGCCGTCGGTGGCCGCGCCATGCGGCTGCTGACCGCACGGGCCGCCGCCCCGATCGCGTTTCCGCAGCTGACCGAGCGGGAACGGGAGGTGCTGGACCTCGTCGCGCGGGGCCTGGACAACGCCACGATCGCGCACCGGCTGGCGCTGAGCCCGAAGACCGTCCGCAACAACCTGTCGAACATCCTGGTGAAGCTGCAGGTCAGGGACCGTTCACAGGCGATCGTCACCGCCCGCAGGAGCGGGCTCGGCGACGCCTGAAAGGCCGCGCCCGCAGTCCCAGAGACATCCCAGTGCGCTCACGCAGCCTGAGTCCTCGTCGGCCGTCCGTCGTGGACGGCCCATGTCGAGGGGGACAGGGTGTCACCAACACTGCCGCGCGGGCACGCACGACCGCGCCACCACCAGCCGACGGCCCGAAAACGGCGCGGGCGGATGTCCGTCACCGGCCGGCTGCTGACCACCGGGGCGGCGATCACGGCGATGCTGCTCGGCAACGCCGTCCCTGCCTCCGCCGACCTCGTCTGGAACGACCAGGACTTCCGTGACGTCCTGTTCGTGAGCCAGGTGCAGGCACAGGGCTCCGGCGAGCGGGGATACGCCTACCTGGTGTCGTCGGTGGCGCTGCTGGACTGGCGGGCGGCCAACCCGGCGGCGACCGTCCCGGCCACCGTCGCCGCGTTCACCGCCATCAAAGACGAGGTGCTGCCGCGCGTGCTCGGCGCCTTCACCCCGCAGCCACCCTGCCAGCCGACGCCGCAGAAGCCGTGCCCGCCACCGACCGCGGCGGCAGACCGGCCCATGACGCCGAGCCCGCAGGGATACCTGCTGGCCGCCATCGACGCGGCGATGGACGCGACCGGCACCATCGACCTGCCCCGGCTGCGTGAACTGGCCCGCGACACCCAGGGTGACTCGCTGGGTGGCACCCCGGTCGACATCCACCAGGTGACCGGCTCGTACCAGAACGAAGTCCTGTACGCCACCTACCCGCGGGTCCAGCGCGAGCACTGGGCCGCGGTGAGCCGCGCGGGCCTGGCCGACAGCACGCTGGCCCAGGCCTGGGACACGGTGCTCGGCGGCACCCTGTCCGTGCACCTGGCAGCCGACCGTGACACCCTGCTCCAGGGACTGCCGGCACCGGCGCGCACCGACCTGACCAGGCTCCTGGACCTGCGCGACAACCCCGCCGCGTTCCAGGCCGAAGCGCTGGCCCAGGCGGCCGCGTCCCGGGTCGCGCTCAACGCCAGACACGTCGAGGCCACCGACGCACTGAAGGCGCTCAACGCCGCCAACCCGCCCGGGCTACCGCCCACCACGTCGGCGGAACAGGCGGCGACCGCCGCGGCCAACCGCAACAAGGAGCTGGACGGCTACGCGGCCACCGGGCGTCTGATCGGCACCGTCGTCGGATACTTCGACAAGGAGGTGGGCGCGGACATCGTCCGGATCGTCGACGCCGTGTCGGCCATCGTCAAGTCGTACAACGACTTCGGCCCGGCCATGGTCGCGCTCGCCGGTGGCAGCCTGGCCGGTGTCGGCGCCATCGTCGCGTTCGGCCAGGCGGTCGTCGGTGGAGTGCAGCTGATCACCGAGATGTTCGGTTATACCGGACCCGCTCCGGAGCAGGTCATGATCGACCAGATCAAGCTCGTCAGCAAGCAGATCGACGAGCTGCGCACCACGATGAACGCACGCTTCGACCACCTGGAACTGATGCTCAAGACGATGTTCGAAGAGATCTCCAAGGTGCTGATCGAGCTCGAGAAGGATATCGAGGAGATCCGGCGCAACCTGGCCGCCATGCAGAACGGCCTGCTGGCACTCGACGAGCGGGTCTCCCAGCTCGCGGCGTCGACCGCCGCCGCCCTGCGCAACCAGGCGCTGGACGGGTTCGTGGCCCAGGTCAACGAGAACCTCGGCTGGGAGACGAAGACCAACCTGCCGCTGACCGACTTCGGCAGATACTGGACCGCCGCGTCCACGTTCCACAGTCTCGGCGCGTACCGGTCCTCCAGCGCGCCGTTCGCCATCCAGCAGAACACCGCACCCGACATGACCCCGGCCGCGATCGGCGAGTACACGCCGCACGGGTCGCTGTACTACCTGTCCTGGCTGGCCAGGCACCGCTGGGACGGCAACTTCCCGCTCCCGGCCGTCAACACCGCTCAGGGCGTGCCCAACGCCGGGGTATGGATCGCCGCCGCCCGCGCCTACAACGACATGACGCTGCAGAACCCGCAGTTCGCGGGCAACAACCCGCCCTCGCGGGCCACCGAGCTGATCACCGCCGGTGCCAGGATCCAGGCGGTGCTGCGTTCCTACAGCGCTCCGGCCAACGGCGGCACCAACCAGCTGTTCCAGGGCCTGACGGGCACCTACCGCACCGCGATGGACGGCTTCAGTCAGCGGCTGAGCGACATCCGCCGCGACGTGCTGCCGTACCCGAACTACGACATCTTCGGCGACCCCGCCCAGCCGCCGCCGGGCAACCTGCCCAGCAGCAACCAGGTGGTGCACTGCCCGACCAGCGGCAGTCCGGTGCCCGCGCCCGCGGTGGCGAGCCTGGCGAACATGTCGCGGGTCTACCACACCATGTACACGCTGGCGTCTCCCGTGAGCGCGAAGGTGCAGGTGCGCGACTGCTACGACGCGGTCTTCGTCAATCACGACACCTGGGAGAACAGCCGCGGCGAGTGGCGCACCAGCGCTGACGTCCAGGTCACCATCCGGCTCCAGGTGAAGTGGCACGGCGAGGACGCGTGGCGCGACGCGCGCACGATGAGCGCCGTACACCCCGCAGGCAAGATCGAATGGGACGACGCCTCCGGGACCGGAATGATCACCCCGCAGCAGGCCGTGGTGTCCAAGTGGCCGCAGGGCCTGCGTGCCGCGATGGAGGCGAGCACGACCGTCGGCAACGTGGCGGCCACCGAGGACAACGCCTGGTTGCGGCTGCACGCGCTGCAGAACGGCAAGCAGCGGCTGTACTACAGCAGGGCCGTCGCCGAACTGCGTACCCCGAACTCGGTGCTGAACCTGGCCGCGGCCAGGGTCAACGAGGCCGTGCTGCTGCTGCAGACCTACACCCAGCTCGGCTTCCCCCAGGCGTCGAGCGTCAACACCGTGCTGGCCAACCGGCTCAACGGCACGGGTCACCTGCCGGGCAGCATCCGGCTCACCAGTGGACTGCACTCCGACTACCTGCTCGAACCGCTGGTCGCAGCCCTCGACGCGTACAGCAACTGCGCGGCGCCGCTGGGCGAGGCGTGCCCGTACGGCGACTGGTACAGCCCGAAGGGCTACCTCGACCGTACGCCGATGGCCCAGTTCGGCACGGCGTGCGCACCGTCGGAGGTGGCTGTCATGCCACGGGACCCGATCGGTGACTGCCTGGCCTTCGAGGCCGTCCGCAGGGTCAACGAGCTGTCGGCGGAGTACCGGCTCCATTCGGGACAGCTCAGTCGGGGCGAGTACGTCGAGGGCATCCCCGAGATCGAACAGATGATCAAAGAACTGGAGATGTCGAGGGCGCTGCTCAGCCGATAGCGGCACCGCGTGACAGGCGGGCGGCGCGCGGCAACGTGCGCCGCCCGCCAGAGCGTGATGGGGACCGGCCCGGTGGTGAGCGGGTCACGGGCGCCAGGTCCAGATGCTGCCGTCCCAGTGGCCGGAGACCACGATGGTGCGCCCGTCGAGGTCGCCGATGGCGATCGCCTCGGCGGCGGTCTGCGGGCCGGTCAGCCCGGTGCCGTACGGCTGGCCGCTGGACAGGTCCCAGACCCGGATCCTGCTGTCGTCGCTGCCGCAGACGGCCACCGTCCTGCCGTCCAGGGTCCCGATGGCATGGTCTTCACCGCGACCGTGCCGCGGCTGATGGTGCGGCCACCCGGCGTCGGCGCCGTGAGATCCCAGCTGCGGATCTCGCCGTCCTCGCTGCCGGAGACGGCTGTCGTCCGGCCGTCCACCGTGCCGATGGCCATCGCCCAGACCGCCGCCTGATGGGAGCCGAGGAGTTGCACGGCTCGGCGCGCCGCCAAACCCGGGCGTGCCGACTACGGCGGCGCCGTCACGGCGACGGTCAAGGCCGACCCGAGGATCGTGGTCCGGGCCGGCCCGACGACGAAGTCGGCGATCGTCGGGCGCGTCGAGGCGGGCCGGGTCGTCGCGGTCGACTGCTACCTGGAGGGCGAGCAGGTCTCCGGCCGCCGTGGCAGCAGCACGAGGTGGGACCACCTCCGGTATGGCGAGCTGAGCGGCTTCGTCGCAGACGTGTGGCTGGACACCGGCGGCCCGATCGCGCAGAAGGTCCCACGGTGCGACATGACCTGACCCCGCCTGAACGGCCTGCCGTATCACCTTCAGGTCAGGCAGCCGCAAGTGAGGTGGGCCGGTGCCCAGACCCTGCACACTCCGCGACTGCCGCCTGTGCGATAGCCGTGCCTGGGCAGCCGCCACGCCTGCGCGGCGCGGCGGCTGCCCAGGCGGTCAGGCGCGGGTGATCCGGACCGCGTCGGCGATGACGTAGCCGGTGCCGGACGTCCAGCGGCTGACCCCGACCACGTTCGCGTCACCGGCGGCCAGGCGGAACACGCCGAGCGACACCCACCGGCCGCCGTTGACGCGCTGGTTGACCCGGACCGTCTGGTTGCCGCTGGTCGTGGACACGATGTACGGCGTCGCGTCGTTGTAGCCGGCGTTGGCCGGGTACCAGACCGACACGTCGTAGTCGGCGGTCTGCGGGATGTTCACCCGGTACCAGGCGGCGTCGCTGGCCAGCACGGGGTCGGCGAAGCGGTAGTCGGCGCCGTACCGCTCGGCCGAGTAGGTGGACACGCCCCAGCTGGCCCCGGCGGTGAACCTGTCCGCGGTGCTGTTGTCGACGGTCGTGGTCCACGGCTGGGCGGTGGAGACGAACCCGATACCGTTCGGGACCGGCCGCTGTGCGCCGTCGGAGGGCGTGTTGCGCACGGTGGCCGACGTGGCGCCGGGCATCCGCGCCACCAGGGTGCTCGAACCGCCGCCGTCGAGGTTGATCGCGTCGTCGGCGCCCAGCGACTTCATGTAGGCGGCCAGTTCCACGTAGGTCATGCCGACGCTGGCGGCCGTGCGGCCGTCGACGACCACCAGCCACATCTTCAGCCCGTCGGCGGAGAAGCCGACCGCGGTACGCGGATTCTTCGGGTGCGCGACGGTGGTGGCTACCCCGTCCTTGACCAGCACGAGGTTGCCGCCGATCGCCACCTGGGCCGCTCCGTCGCCGCCGCGCGGCGCGTAGTTGACGGTGACGGCCGCGCCGACGGTGAGGCTGGCGAGGGCGTCGGCACCGGCGTTCACGCCGAGCACGGCGACGGTCCCGTTGGCCACCTTGCCGCCGGGGGTGGTGCTGACCTTGGTCACCTTCCCGGCTGTCACCTCGATCTCGCGGGACCGGGTGGCGCCGTCGAGGGCCTTGCTGCGTGGCTGGTCGCCCCACAGGGGGTTGTAGACGCCGATGCCGTTCGCGGCGATGTTCGGGGAGTTGAGGTTCGTGGCCGTGAGCCGGGTGCCGCCGGGCAGGGTGATCGTGGCATCGAGGAAGATCTCGGCCAGCCCGCCGCGGCTGCCCGCCCCGTTGCTGTAGAGCGCGGCGACGTTGTTCCAGCCCGTGGCCGGGCCGTGCAGGAGGGTGCCGCCGTCGAGGCCGATGCCGCGCGGTGCGCCGGTCTCGCCGATGTCGAAGAAGTCGCCGTTGACGGCGGCTACCGCGCCGACCCGGTTGGCCTGCACGGTCAGTGCGGTGGTCGCGCCGACGGTGCCGGGGTTGAGGTATCGGGGTTTGAGCGTCGGTTCGGCCAGGTTGGCGGTCAGGATGTTGACCTGGTTCGGCCCGCTGATGGAGGTGCTGGTCAGGGTGAGGCCGGGGGCGAGGGAGGTGGTGGCCAGTGTGCCGACGTCGGCCGCGATGGCAGCGGCGCGGTCCGGCACCGCGGTCGCGGGGGTGGGTAGCGCGCCGGTGCCCGCCAGGGCGAGCAGCGCGGTGAGCAGGACGGTGAAAGCTGGTCGGCGCATGACATCTCCGGGTGGGAGGGGGTGAGGTGGTGATGCGTCGGGCGTAGATAAGTGTCGCTAAATCGATGTTTTCTGGCAAGAATTTTCGTCACGGGCAGCGGCGGGCCGGATGTGAGGGCTTTGTCGGCACCCGCATGCCATTGGCAGATCGCCATACCTTGGCGGAGTGCCCCTCGCCACGATTCCCACGATGTTGCTGCTCATCAGTGGTCTGTTCGTCGGCTTCGGGATCGGCGTGCACCCCTGGCTGCGGCGGCTGCCCGCCGAGAGTCATCTCGCGGCGATGGACTCCGCCAGGCGTACGCGACCGAGGTTGACCATGGACCGCACGGCCCCGTCCCAGCCGTCGACGGCCCGTACGGCCGCCGAGTACCAGATCCGGGCGAGCACCACCAGGGCCATCGCGGCGATCACCGGCCCCCGCCCGGCCAGCACCCCGGACGCATGGCTTCGGCTTCGTCGGCGTCGTCGGTGACACCGTACACATCGGTCTGTCGGCGAGGCCGACCCTTTTGAGGGGGCCCGCAGCGGTGTTCTCAGCAGTGGCCTTGCTGAGCGGACCGGGCTTCGCTACCGTAGCGCCGTCTCCCATGCCTTAGGTGAGCTCGTACGGGGACGGGCCACCGGTATCCGATATCGGAGTGTGCAGGCGTGCAGTACCGCCCCGAGGTGTCCCGCGAAGGTGACCGCTACCAGGGACGCCGCCGTGTGTCGGCGCCCTCCCGCAGGCGCTACGCCAGCGTTCTGGCCACCGCGTTGGCCGGTGCGGGTGTCGTCGCGTTCGGCGCGGGCGCGAGCCTCGACGACGCCAAGGACGACGCGATCCCCATCGCGGCACTGACCGCCGGTGACGGTGCCGACCGTGCCGCGTCGGGTGAGCGGGTCAGCCGCGACGACCGGCTGATGAGCACCTCGATCAACCAGGCCCCGGACGCCTGGGTGCTGCCGCTGCGCAACTTCAACCTGACCTCCCGGTTCGGGATGCGCTGGGGCAGGCTGCACCAGGGGCTGGATCTGGCGGGTCTGCCCGAGGGCACGCCGTTCGCGGCGGTGCGCTCGGGCACGGTGGTGCAGGCGGGCTGGAACGGCGGTTACGGCAACTCGGTCATCATCGACCACGGCGACGGCGTGCAGACGCTGTACGGCCACTCCAGCAAGGTCAAGGTCAAGGTCGGGCAGCAGGTCAAAGCCGGCGACGTGATCGCGCTGCTGGGCAACACCGGGCACTCCTTCGGCACCCACCTGCACCTGGAGGTGCACGTCAACGGGGTCGCGCAGAACCCGCTGACGTGGTTCAAGAAAAAGGGCGTCGACTACGAGCTGGAGATCGAGACCGTCTACGGCGGGTGAAATCCGGCAAACGGCCGGTTCGGGGGCGCGATCCGGGGCACGGTAGAGCCAGGTACGCGACGGTGAACGGACGGATGCCATGCCACTCGAAGGTGAGTACGAACCCAGTCCCGAGAAGTGGGTACGCGATCAGGTCGCCATGTACGAGAGTTCGGGCGGCACCAAGGGCACCACGCTGCTGGACACCGGTCTGCCGGTGATCATTCTGGCCACGGTGGGCGCGAAGAGCGGCAAGATCCGCAAGACGCCGCTGATGCGCGTCGAGCACGACGGCCGGTACGCCGCGGTGGCCTCGCTGGGCGGAGCGCCCAAGCATCCCGTCTGGTACTACAACGTCCTGCAGCACCCCACGGTCGAACTGCAGGACGGGCCGCGGCGGCGGGACATGACGGCCCGTGAGGTGACCGGCGCGGAGAAGGCGCAGTGGTGGGAGCGCGCGGTCGCGGCGTATCCGCCGTACGCCGACTACCAGAAGAAGACCGACCGCGAGATTCCTGTCTTCGTACTGGAACCGAAGGCCAGCTGAGCCGCAACTGAAGATCGATAACCTCATCTGTTCGGCGGAGCCGGGGTCACACGCTCGGCTCCTTACCCCTATCCTCTCGGGGTGCTCAACAACATCAACACCACAGCGGTCCTGCTTGCACTACCCGTCGCCGCCGCCGCGGTCGCCGTCCTCGGCTACGCCGCCGGCCGCGCCTTCCGCCGACGGCGATCACGGGCCGTCCGCTGACCACGCGGAGCATGGCCCAGGCCACCGGTCGGGGCCGTGCTCCCGGTTCCCGTCACGCCGCTGGGCGTGAACCCGCCGGGTCGGCGTCGAGCACATGTGTGACGAACGCGGTCACCTTCTGCCGCAGGCGTGCGACGCGCTCCTGCGGGGTGAGGCTCTCCGGCGGCTGCGGCAGGAACGGTTTGCGCAGTTCGCGGACGTACAGCGAGCACGCCAGATCGGTGCAGGCGTACATCCCGGCCGTGTTGCCCGCCCGTCCGGCGGCTCCGGCCAGCCGGGCCGCGAACAGGGCGATCGAGGCGGCGTCGTGCAAGGTGTGGCAGAACCCGCACATGTTCGACCGCATCAGGCTCCGCGGCGGCACGGTCGCGCTGAGTGCCAGCCCGACGACGGTGGAGCCCAGTGGCGTCACCAGGTATGCCCGGCCGGGCGCCTTGGCATCGCGCCAGCCGAGGAAGTCGAGGTCCGGCCAGGCGAGCTGTTCGGGCGGCCCGGGCAGTGTCAGCCGCTGAGCCTCGCCCTTCGACGTGTTCGCCAAACAGCCACGGATCTCGGCTGCGCTGAGTGGTTGCATGATCATCCTGTCCGTCATCGGGCCGGACCGGAGCGGCCTGCCACTTCTCATACGCCCCGGTGTCGAGGTCCGGTGGGGCGCGGGCCCCAGGGTCGTCGGCCGCACGGCGCCCGGCAACCCGTTTTTTCGCAGGGTGGGCGGCCGGGACGGCCTGCGAGCGGGGTCGGCCAGGGATCGCGCCAACCGGGGTGTCAGATGCTCTGACCAGCGTAAAGTCGACAGGGGTCGGTTTCAGGAACGCTTGTGTGGTGTCGCTGTTCGGAGGTGTTTAGCATGACTGTTCGAACCCCTCGCATCGAAGATCATCCAGACCTCGCCGAGCTCAGGCTGCGGTACGAGGAAGCCGCCGAAACCCCGACGGCGCAGGTGGTGGAGGGACTCACCCTGCTGTCAGGCCTCTACCTCGCGATCTCGCCCTGGGTGGTGGGTTTCGACAGCAACGCCAGCCTGACGGCGAGCAACGTCATCACCGGTATCGGACTGGCCGTGCTGGCGCTGTGCTTCGCCACCATGTTCGCGGGCTCGCACCGGATCGCCTGGGTCGCCCCGATCCTCAGCCTGTGGGCGATCGTCTCGCCCTGGCTGGTCAGCGGCCCCGCACCGAGTGTGGGCGCGATCGTCAGCAACGTCATCGTCGGCCTCGTGGGTCTGGTGTGCACCATCGCCATGATGTCGATGGGCAGGCGCAAGGTCGCCGACGCGGCGGAAATCGGCACGGCGGCGCAGTCCTACCGCGAGGTGCCCCGGACCTAGGCCGTCGATCCGCCGACTGATCGCGATCGTCGAACTCCCCGCCGGGCAGGCGACAGCACAAAGCCTGCCCGGCGGGGAGTCGCGCTGTGACGACGCGAGTTCACGGCGGCGGCCCGGCGATGCGGCGGCGTCGCGTTCGCTCAGCTCGCGGCCGGGCGGCGGAAGACGCCGTACCACCAGGTGGCGGCCAGTTCCCGGGCGGCCGCGGCGTCGCGGCCCCCGTCGTCGGTGGTGACGTGGCGCAGCAGGAAACGGTCACCGCCGTCGATCATGAGGCGGGTGGCGGCCGCGGGGTCGATGTCGGCGGGGGTGCGTCCGGCGGCCTGTTCGGCGGCGATGAGCCGGCGGGTGTTGTCGCGGAACGCTTCGAGCCGGTCGTTCCAGAAGTCGCGCACGGCCGGGTCGTACGCGGAGGTCTCCTGCACCGCCGTCAGCAGCGCGGCGTGGGCCCGGTACGTGGCGATGACGTCGGTGAACGTCGTGGTGAGGCCGTCGAGGCCGGCTTCGGGCCGCCAGGCGGCGGTGATGCCGAACGAGGTCTCGCTCATCGAGGCGGCCAGGCGCAGCAGCAGCTGGGTCTTGTCGGCGAAGTAGAGGTAGAACGTCGAGCGGGCCACCCCTGCGGCGGCGGCGATGCGCTGCACGCCGAGTTCGGTGAATCCGGCGCCCTCGGCGAGCAGGCGGGTGACCGTGTCGAGGATCTGGGCCTCGACGCCGCCGCGGCGGTCGGCGGCGCCGGAACGGCGTCTGGTGATGGACGGCATAGCTGGATCTTAGGCGTGGTGGCGGCTGGTCAGGGCCGAGCTACGCTGGTGTCGGACATAGTGTCCGACGAAGTGTCTTGCGATCACGTCAGCGTGATCAGGAAAGGAACACCGTGAAGTACCGCCTGCTGGGCCGCACCGGAGTCTGGGTCTCGGAGATCTCGCTGGGAACGATGACCTTCGGCGGCGCGGACCACCCCGTCTACGGCCCCCTCGGCGGCCTGGGCCGCGCCGAGGCCGACCGGATCGTGGGCACCGCGCTCGACGCGGGAATCAACTTCATCGACACGGCCGACGTCTACGCCGACGGCGAGAGCGAGCAGCTGCTCGGTCAGGCGTTGGGCTCCCGGCGCGACGAGATCGTGCTCGCGACCAAGGTGCACGCGCCGACCGGACCCGGCCCCAACGACGCGGGCTGGTCGCGGCTGCACGTGATGCGGGCGCTGGAAGCCAGCCTGCGCCGCCTGGGCACCGATCACATCGACCTCTACCAGCTGCACAACTACGACCCGCTGACCCCGTTCGAGGAGGTGCTCGCCGCGCTCGGCGACGCCGTACGCCAGGGCAAGGTCCGTTACATCGGGTGCGCCAACCTGTCCGCCTGGCAGATCAGCCGGGCGCTGGGCGTGTCGGCGAGGCACGGGCTGCCCGCCTTCGCGGCGACGCAGGCCTACTACTCCCTGGTCGGCCGCGACGCCGAACACGAACTGGTGCCGATGGCCCAGGCCGAAGGCGTCGGGCTGACCGTGTGGAGCCCCCTGGCCGGCGGCTTCCTCAGCGGCAAGCTGCACCGTGACGGCACGGCCGAGCCCGGCAGCAGGCGCGCCGCGCCCGACTATCCCGACTTCCCGCCGGTCGACCGGGAGCGCGGCCACGACGTGCTGGACGTCCTGCGTGCCGTCGCCGCCCGCCACGCCGTCAGCGTGCCCCGCGTGGCGCTGGCCTGGCTGTTGGCACAGCCGGCGGTGACCAGTGTCATCGTGGGCGCGCGGAGGGTCGAGCAGTTGGCTGACAACGCCGCGGCCAGCGACCTGGTGCTGACCGCGCAGGACCTGGCCGACCTGGACCGGGTGTCGGCTCCGCCGGCGCTGTATCCGGGCTGGATCCAGCAGATGTTCGCCGCGGCCCGGCAACCGGTCGGCTGACCGGCTGCCGGGTGGGCGCGACCCCGCAAGCGCGAGCACGCCTCCTTCAGAGAGTGTCGGCGTAGGTCACGGGCCCAGGGTCAGTGTCCAGGTGTCGATCCGGCCGACGTCGGACGACGCCGCGTCCTGGACGCGCAGGCGCCACGTGCCGTTGGCGGTCTCGCCGGACAGGTTCACGGTGTAGGTCTGGTGGATGTCGTCGGCGCTGCCGCCGGAGCGGTTGCTCAGCGAGTAGCTCGACCCGTCCGGTGCGACCAGGCTGACCACCAGATCGCCACGGTACGGGTGGACGATGTGCACCTCCGCCGTCGATGACGCCGAGGCCGCTGCCGGGCAGCCGCTGATGGTGACGGTGCTCTCGACCGCGGCTCCCGCGTCCGGGATCGCGACGTCGGCGGGGTTGCTCGCCCGGCAGCTGCCGGACCCGGTCAGGCCCGTCTGCGTGATCGTGAGGGTGCTGGCGACCGGGTTGAGCCGCAGCCCGGCGCCAGCCGGCGGGCGCAGCGTGTAGTCGTAGTCGGTGGAGATCACCACCAGGCCGATCCGGTGTCCGGCGGCGAACACGTAGTCCTTGGGCTGCATGGCGAAGGTCAGCGTGTACTCCGTGCCCTGCACGACCTTCTCGCTGGTGGCGCGGCTGTTGCGGTTCTGCGGGTCGATCCAGCCGCGGGTGACGATCACGGGGGTGGTGCTGGTGCCCGTGCCGCCGTAGTCGACCAGCAGCGCGGTCACGTTGGCGTCGTTGCGATTGGTGACGGCCAGGCGCAGTGAGACGCGGGGCGAGCCGGTCAGGGTGACCGCGGCGGGCAGGTTGCCGGTCCGGTAGACCAGCCGGTTGCCGTTCGCGGTGTCCGGGTTCGCGACCAGCGTCGTCGCCGTGCTGGTCCGGCCGTTGTCGGTGAACTGCTGCGCCGTGGTGCCCGACGGCGTGCCGAGGGTCAGCCCGCCGGGTGCGGTGGCCGACGTCGTGTCGAGCTTGAACACGGCCGGGGCGGCGGCGGGGTTGGGCCAGTCGGCGTACTGCCGCCAGGCGCCGTCCTTGAACTGCACCTCGGCCCGGGGCTCGGTGAGGATGCCGTTGTCGACGCCCTTGAGGAAGTACGCGAACCAGCGCTCGACGGTCGCCTTGTAGTCCGACCGTGAGGTCGTGCCGTGGCCGCCGTTGTGCAGCCAGATCTTGCGGGGCACGTTGTTGGCCCGAAGCGCGTCCCACCACTGCGCGTAGTGCTGGCCCTTGACGTTCCAGTCGGACTGGCCGTGGATGACGAACACGCCCGCGGTGACCTTGTCGGCCTTGCCGACGTAGTCGCGGTCGGCCCAGAACTGCTTCCAGTCGCCGGTGATCCGGTCCTGGTCGGTCTCGATCTGGTCGATGCGGCTGGTGCACCCGGTCCGGTCGACCACGGCGCGGGCCAGCACGTCGGCGTCCTCGCCCTGGTAGCCGCCGGGCGCGACGACGAGCCCGTTGGCCCGGTAGTAGTCGTACCAGCTGGAGATCGCCGAGATCGGCACGATCGCCTTGAGCCCCGCGACACCGGTGGCGGCGGCCATGTTCGGCAGCGTGCCGTTGTACGAGACGCCGATCATGCCGACGTTGCCGGTGCTCCAGGATGCGGTCACCAGAGCGCCCGCCGCGCTGTAGCCGCGGGCGCGGCCGTTGAGCCAGTCCACGACCGCGGTGGTGGCCAGGGTCTCCTGCATGTCGCCGCTGGTCGGGCAGCCCTCGGAGTCGCCGGTGCCGAGGCTGTGGCCGAGCACGACCGCGTACCCCTTGGGCACGAAGTAGTCGTCGTACCAGTCGGGCAGGTCCGGCACCGGCCGGGCGGCGTTGAGGCCCGGCCCGGCCGTGGGCGGTGCGCCCGGCGTGAGCGGGAACAGGTTCTCCTGCGGCAGGGCGGTGACGTTCACACCATGGTTGGCGGCGTTGGCCAGCCCGTTGCGGTACGGGCTCTGCTCGAACACGACGGGGACCGGCCCGCCGCTCGACGGCCGGGCGATGTCGATGGCGATCCGGTCGAGCCTGCCGTCGCCGTTGGAGTCCACGCTGGACTCGACGTAGACCCGTTCCTCGATCTGGGCGAGCGCGGCCTGCGGCGCTGCCGCCGCGACGGCGACGGGGATCGGGAGGGTGGCTGCGAGCAGCGCGACGATGAGCGTCAGGCGGTGGGTGAACCGCATGTGGCTTCCTTCCAGGGGTGGTGGACAGTCGCCGAGGGTCGGATACAGCGTGATGGTTGTCGATGCTTTCAGATCGACGATGGTGATTCAAGCGGCGCGGGATGGGCGTACGGCGGCCGCACCGCCCCAGTGGCGCGGCAAAGCGGCAGGCAGGGCGGCGTGGCGCCCCCGGCGGGCACCACTACTGTGTCGCCATGGCTCGGATCATCGTGGCGTCAATGCCGTTCGCAGGTCACGTCGGTGTGATGAGCGCGGTCGCCGGTGAGCTCGCGGACCGCGGCCACGAGGTGCTGGCCTACACCGGGGCGAAGTACGAGCAGCGCTTCCGTGCGGTGGGCGCGCAGTGGCTGCCGTGGCAGCGGGCGACCGACTTCGACGACAGCGACCTCGCCGCGACGTTCCCGCCGGTCGGCGACGGCAAGGGCCTGCGCGGCGGCATGGCCAACGTCGAGCACGTGCTGATGGGCACCGGCGCGGGCCAGGCCGCCGACCTGCTCGCCGAGGTGGCGCGCCGACCGGCCGACCTGCTGGTCACCGACCACCTGGCGTTCGGCGCGGCGCTGGCGGGGGAGACCCTGGGCCTGCCCTGGGCCTCGGTGTCGGTGACGCCGCTGCCACTGGAGAGCCGGGAGCTGCCCCCGCCCGGATTCCCGGCGATGCCCGCCAGGGGACCGCTCGGCCGGGTCCGCGACCGGGCCCTGCGGTCGGCCGTACACGCGATGACCGGCCGTTTGCTGAGCCCGATGCTGAACCGGATGCGTGCGGGCGCGGGCCTGCCCCCGACCACGGGTGGCATGGACAGCCTGCTGTCGCCGCACCTGATCCTGGCGCAGGGTGTGGTCGGGCTGGAATACCCGCGCACCGACCTGCCGCCGTACGTCCACTTCGTCGGCCGCCTGGCCGCCGCACCCGCCGCGCAGGAGCTCCCGCCGTGGTGGGCCGAGGTCGAGTCGGCGCGGTCCGCGGGGCTGCCGGTCGTGCACGTCACCCAGGGAACCCTCGACGTGGACCTGTCCGACCTGCTCAAACCCGCGATCGCGGGACTCGGCGGGGAGCGGGTGCTGGTGGTGTGCACCACGGGCGGCGCGCCGGTCGACGCGCTCGGGCCGTTGCCGGACAACGTCCGCGCGGCCCGCTTCCTGCCGCACGACCGGCTGCTGCCGCTCACCGACGTCATGGTCACCAACGGCGGCTGGGGCGGCGTACTGGCCGCGGTGCAGGCCGGGGTGCCGCTCGTGGTCGCCGGAGCCTCGCTGGACAAGCCCGAGGTCGCCCGCCGGGTCGCCTGGTCGGGCGTCGGCCGCAACCTGCACACCGGCAGGCCCGGCGCGGCCCGGGTCCGCCGGGCGGTGCGCCAGGTGCTCGCCCGGCCGGAACTGGCCGGGCGCGCCCGCGAACTGGGCGTGAGGATGGCCGCGGCCGGTGGCGCGGGCGCGGCGGCGACGCTGCTCGAAGGGCTGATCGGCGAGCGGGTGGCGGGCCGCTAACGCTGGTCGGGCAGGTGCCGCAGTTCGGCCCGCAGCTGCAGGAACCGGAACACTCCGGGCTGCCCGGCGACCTGCTGGTACCGGTCGACGACGGCGTCCACGAACGCGGGCACGTCGGCGGCGGGCAGCCGTGCCGCCCAGTCGGAGAACCCGACCGTGCACCAGGCCGCGAACTGCTCACGCGAGCCGAAGTCCCAGGCCCGGTCGGCCACCGACTGCCGCGTCATCGCCAGGCCCGCGTCGGCCGCGACGGCAGCCAGCTCGGCAGGGTCGAGGTGGGTATACGGCGGCGCGAAGCCCGCGAACGCGGCCGCGAAGCGCGGGTCGTGGGTCACCTGGGTGGCGATCCGCTCGACGCTGGGCCGGGATCCGTGGCAGACGAACTGCACCACCACCCGCCCGCCGGGCTTCAGCGACGCCGCGATGTTGCGGTAGGCGCGGCGCTGGTCGGCGACCCAGTGCAGGGCGTTGAACGACACGACGAGGTCGAAGACGGGCGCGAACGCCATCGTGGTGACGTCGCCGAGCTCGAACGACACGTTGGCGAGCCGGTCGTCGGCCGTGCGGGCCGTCTCGACCATCCGCGGCGACGGATCCAGGCCCAGCACGGACCCTCGCGGCACGCGCGAGGCGATCAGCCGGGTCACGTACCCGTCCCCGCAGCCCACGTCGAGCACGGTTTCGCCGCCGTCGACGGCGACCGACTCCAGGGCCGCCGCCGCCATCGCCCGCTGCAGTCCGCTGATGTGGGCGTAACCCTCGCCGTCCCAGTCGGCCATGTACGCTCCCGGCTGCGTCTGCGGTCCGCCGCCCGGCTCGGTGCGCTCAGCGGCCGGTGAGAACACGCCTGCTCATCCTCGCGCCCCGTCGCACTCCGGGGGTGACCGAAGCGTTTTCTGGACCGGTTCCAGCGGGTCCGCTCGCTTCTGGACCGAACGGTGCGAGCCCGGCGCAGGCCGGGCCCGCGCCGTTCGGGCGGGGTGGCGACCGGTCAGGCGGTGACGTGACCCGCGGTCCAGCACGCACTCTGGCTGTGGCAGTTCACCAGGGCGTCCAGGGCGGTGTGCAGCGCCGCCAGCCGGGCCGCCGACAGCGTCGCGGCGATGTTGTTCAGCTGGTACGGGTCTGCCACCCGGTCGTAGTACTCCCGCTCGCCGGTGGAGTACTCGACGTAGGTGTAGACCGCGGTGCGCAGCGCCGAGTACGTGGTGGGCGTGCCCGCCTTGGCGGTCTGGAAGTCGGGGTCGTCGGCGTCCTGGCCGGGTCCGTGATGCTCGATCAGCGACGCGGTCCGCCAGTTCGCGGCCGGTTCGCCGTTCAGCAGCGGCAGCAGGCTGCGGCCGTTGACGGCGCTGGCGACGTCGGCACCGCCGATGCGCTGGAACGTCGGTGCGAGATCGATGTTCTGCACGATCTCGGGCCGGGTGCTGCCCGCGGCGACGCCGGGGCCGACGACGATCAGCGGCACCCGCACGTCGGTGTCGAACGCGGTCTGCTTGCCGGAGGTCAGCCGGTACTCGCCCATGTGGAAGCCGTTGTCCGAGGTGAAAACCAGGTAGGTGTTGTCGGCGACGCCACTGGCCGCGAGGTCGGCCCGCAGGTCGCCGATCATACGGTCGACCGCCTGCACGGACTGCGCGCGCTTGCGGAAGTTGGTGTCGATCGTCGTCTTCTGGGCAGCCGTCAGCGGAGCGTTTCCGGCCAGCCAGCCAGGCGCGTTGGCGGGCAGCTTGTTGAACGCCGGGGTGCGCGGCGCGGTCAGGCCGGGGAAGTCGGTCAGGTCCTCGGGCGCGGGGGTGAACGGCCCGTGCGGGGCGAACGTGGCGATCTCCAGCAGGAACGGCTTGTTCGCGGCCACCGCGTTCTGGATGAAGGAGCTGCCCTTGCCGGACACGACGTCGGTCAGGTAGTCGGCGGGGGAGTCGCCGTAGTGCACCACGGTGTGGTTCTCGTTGAGGTCGTAGTTGTACTCGGGGTAGCCGTTGCCGGCGACCCGCCAGTCCGACCAGCCCGGCGGCACGTACGGCAGGCTGCCGCCCTGGGTGTCGGCGGGCAGGTAGCCGTTGAGGTACTTGCCCATCATCGCGGTGGCGTAGCCCTTCGCCTGCAGCGCGGTCGCGAAGGTGTTCGACTCGTTGCCCCGCCCCTTGAACACGGCGAACCCGCCGTCGGTGCCGCCGTTGGTGAACACCCCGGTGTCGTGCGGGAACTTGCCGGTGAAGATCGACGAGCGGGACGGGCAGCACAGCGAGTCGGTGACGGTGTAGTTGGTGAACGTCATGCCGTCGCGCTGCAACCGCTGGACCTGCGGCATGTATTGAACGAGGTTCCAGGCCAGGTCGTCGGTGAGGATGAGGATGACGTTGGGCGGCGTCGCGGCGGCGGCCGGGTCGGCGGGCAGGGTGGTGCCGGCGGCCGGGGCGGACGTCCAGACACTCAGCGCGAGCAGGCTGGTGACGGCGAGGGCCGCGCCGAGGCGGCGGGGGTGTCGAAGCATGTCGACCATGCTCGATGGGCGGCATTATCTCGCCGCGAACAATTATCGCCGTAAATATTAATTACACTATCTTTACAAAACCGGTTTCCGTTCACACCTCGATGTGCGAGCCCATGATGATGGTGCGTTCGCGGGGCAGGCCGAAGTGCGCGGCCGCGTCGGCGGTGATGTACGACGTGGCGATGAACAGCCGCTTGCGCCAGTTCGCCATCGTCGCCGCCGGACCGCGCCGCAGCTCGATCTTGGACAGGAAGTACGTCGCGTCGTCCAGGTCCAGCGGCCCCTCGGTGGCGGCCTCGTCCAGGGTGCGCAGTGCCGCGGGCACGTCCGGGCCGTCCATGTACCCGAACCGCGCCGTCACGTGGGTGATGCCGTCGTCGGTGTAGCCCAGGTCGTCGACGGTCACCCGCTGCTCGGCGGGCACGAACGGCACCGTGTCGGTCTCGATCGACATGATCACGACGTGCTCGTGCCGGACGTGGTTGTGCTCCAGGTTGGCCCGCAGCGCCAGTGGCACGGTCTGCTTGCCCCGGTTGAGGAAGATCGCCGTACCGGGCACGGTCGCCGTCGCCGCGCGGCACTCACGCAGCTGCTCGACGAACTCGGGCAGGGTGCCCTCGGTGCGCTCGCGCTCGGCGGTGACCACCTGGCGGCCACGCTGCCACGTCGTCATGATCGTGAACGCGGTGAGGGCGATCAGCAGCGGCAGCCACGCGCCGTGCACCAGCTTGGTCAGGTTCGCCGCGACGAACAGCAGGTCCACGCCGAGCAGCAGGGCCGCGCCGGTGCCCAGCAGCCACCACGAGGTGCCCCACTTGAGCCGGGCGACGTAGAAGAACAGCAGCGTGGTGATGGTGATCGTGCCGGTGACGGCCATGCCGAAGGCGTACGCCAGCGCGGCCGAGGACTGGAACGCGAACACCAGGGTCAGCACGGACACCATGAGCAGCCAGTTGATCCACGGCACGTAGATCTGGCCCATCGTCGACTCGGAGGTGTGCGCGATCCGCAGCCGTGGCAGGTAGCCGAGCTGCGCGGCCTGGGAGGCGACCGAGTACGCGCCGGTGATCACGGCCTGGGAGGCGATGACCGTGGCGGCGGTGGCCAGCACGACCAGCGGCAGGCGGGCCCAGCCGGGCGCGAGCAGGAAGAACGGGCTGCTGATGTTGGCCGGGTCGGCCAGGATCAGCGCGCCCTGCCCGAGGTAGCTGAGCACGCAGGCGGGCAGGACCAGGCCGAGCCAGCCGCGGGTGATCGCCCTGCGGCCGAAGTGGCCCATGTCGGCGTAGAGGGCCTCGGCGCCGGTGACCGACAGGACGATCGCGGCCAGGGCGAAGAACGCGATGCCGAAGTGGCCCGACAGGAAGCTGAGCGCGTACGTGGGCGACAGCGCCTTGAGGATGTCGGGGTGGTGGGCGATGCCGCCGATGCCGAGCGCGGCGATCACCACGAACCAGGCGATCATGACGGGGCCGAAGACCCGGCCCACGGCGGCGGTGCCCCGGCGCTGCACCAGGAACAGCGCGACGATGATCACGGCGGTGATCGGGACGACCGCCGCCTCCAGGTCCGGGTTGACGATCTCCAGGCCCTCGATCGCCGACAGCACCGAGATCGCCGGGGTGATCATGCTGTCGCCGAAGAACAGGGCCGCGCCGAAGATGCCGACCACGGCGAGCACCGCCGGGATCCGCCCGGCGCTGCCGGAGCTCCACCGGCGCAGCAGGGTGATCAGGGCCATGATGCCGCCCTCGCCCTGGTTGTCGGCGCGCATGGCGAGCAGGATGTAGGTGACCGTCACGATGATCATCACGGACCAGAAGATCAGCGAGGCGACGCCGAAGACGTTGTCGGCGCTGACCGGCACCGGGTGCGGGTCGGCGGGGTTGAACACCGTCTGCATGGTGTAGATCGGGCTGGTGCCGATGTCGCCGAACACGACGCCGAGCGCGCCCACCACGATCGCCAGCTTCACCGCGTCCCGTGCGCCCGGATGGTGTCCTGGCTCCTGCTTGCTGGCCACGGGTCCTCCTGGGCGGCGGGTGCCGATGATCGGATGTCGTGCGGGACGATACCGCCCGCTCCGGCCCGTTCGTGCCGCCGGTCGCCGGTGGGGTCACGATCTCGCTACCCGGGAAGTGGGCCCGCCAAGCCCGCCGGGCACCGCGCCCGCTACCGGCAGCTGACGGCCGGCTCGGCGCCGGTGTAGTTCAGCGGACCCGCGATGGCCGTCGCCGCGATCGTCGTGACGCGGTCGCAGTCGGACGGTCCGGTGAAATAGTCGCGCTGGGCCGCCGCCACCACCCCGGCGGCCAGCCACGCCAGAACCACGAGAATCACGAGCCGGCGCATCGCCACCTCCCGCGACCAGGCTATGTGATGGGTCGCGCCGAACGGTCCCAGCTGCTGAACTCCGCGCCCGCCGATTCCGGGTCCGGCCGGTCGGCGAAGGCGGGCCGCGGCGTGTCGGGCGCGGGGTCGTGTTCGCCGGTGACGTAAAACTGGGGGAAGTCGACGATGCGCGTACGCCACCTGTAGGCTGGCCGGGTAAACTTGAACTATTCCAGATGAGTGGCATAGCGATCGCATGACGTCCGACTTCGAAGCGCAGCTACGCCGGGTCCCGCTCCGCGTGACCCGGCCCCGGCTGGCGGTGCTGGCCGCGCTGCACGAGCACCCGCACAGCGACACCGAGACGGTGATCGCGCTGGTGCGGGCGCAGCACCCGCTGGTCTCGCACCAGACGGTGTACGACGTCCTGCGCGCGCTCACCGACGCCGGCCTCGTGCGGCGAATCCAGCCGGCCGGCGCGGTCGCCCGCTACGAATCGCGGGTCGGCGACAACCACCACCATCTGGTCTGCCGCACCTGCGGCGCCATCGTCGACGTCGACTGCGCCGTCGGCGACGCCCCCTGCCTCACCGCCTCGGACGACCACGGCTTCACGGTCGACGAGGCGGAGGTCGTCTACTGGGGCTCCTGCCCCGCGTGTGCGACCGAACACCATCACAGTGATCCGCCAGTTCGGAGGAAGCAATGAGCGACACCAAGGACAACACGGCTTCGGGTATGGACCCGAAGGCCGCGGCCGGATGCCCGGTCGCACACGACTCCGCGACCGAGTCCGGCAGCGAGAGCGAGAACCCGGCGATCCCGTCGCCCACCCCGAAGACCGGCGGCAGGCCCCGCACCAACCGTGACTGGTGGCCCAACCAGCTCGACCTGTCGGTGCTGCACGCCCACTCGCCCAAGGGCAACCCGCTGGGCGCGGACTTCAACTACGCCGACGCGTTCGCCAAGCTCGACGTCGAAGCGGTCAAGCGCGACATCACCGACGTGCTCACCACCTCCCAGGACTGGTGGCCGGCCGACTTCGGCCACTACGGCGGCCTCATGATCCGGCTGAGCTGGCACGCCGCAGGCACGTACCGCATCCAGGACGGGCGCGGCGGCGCCGGTGACGGCGGTCAGCGCTTCGCGCCGCTCAACAGCTGGCCGGACAACGCCAACCTGGACAAGGCCCGGCGGCTGCTGTGGCCGGTCAAGCAGAAGTACGGCCAGAAGATCTCCTGGGCCGACCTGCTCGTGCTCGCCGGCAACGTCGCGCTGGAGTCGATGGGGTTCAAGACGTTCGGCTTCGGCTTCGGCCGGGTCGACGTATGGGAGCCCGAGGAGATCTTCTGGGGTCCGGAGGACGCCTGGCTCGGCGACGAGCGCTACGTCTCCGAGCAGGAGATGGCCGTCGGCGTCGGCGCGACCGAGATGGGCCTGATCTACGTCAACCCGGAGGGTCCGCGCGGCAGCGCCGACCCCATCGCCGCGGCGCACTTCATCCGGGAGACGTTCGCCCGGATGGCGATGAACGACGAGGAGACCGTCGCGCTGATCGCGGGCGGGCACACCTTCGGCAAGACCCACGGTGCGGCCGTGGCCGCCGACCACGTCGGCCCGGAGCCCGAGGGCGCGCCGCTGGAGGCGCAGGGCCTGGGCTGGCTGAGCAGCAGCGGCAGCGGCAAGGGGGCCGACACGATCACCAGCGGTCTCGAGGTGACGTGGACCGACCGGCCGACGCAGTGGAGCAACCGCTTCTTCGAGATCCTGTTCGGCAACGAGTGGGAGCTGACCACCAGCCCCGGCGGGGCGAAGCAGTGGGTCGCCAAGGACGCCGAGGCGATCATCCCGGACGCCTACGACCCGGCGAAGAAGCACAAGCCGACGATGCTGACCACCGACCTGTCGCTGCGCGTCGACCCGGCGTACGAGAAGATCTCGCGCCGCTTCCTGGCCAACCCCGACGAGTTCGCCCTCGCCTTCGCCAAGGCCTGGTACAAGCTCCTGCACCGCGACATGGGCCCGGTCAGCCGCTTCCTCGGCCCGTGGGTGCCCGAGGCCCAGCTGTGGCAGGACCCGGTCCCCGCCGTCGACCACCAGCTGGTCGGCGACGCCGACATCACCGCGCTCAAGGCGAAGGTGCTGGACTCCGGCCTTACCACCGCCCAGCTGGTCTCCACCGCCTGGGCGTCGGCGGCCAGCTTCCGGTCCACCGACAAGCGCGGCGGGGCCAACGGCGGCCGGCTGCGCCTGGAACCGCAGCGCGGCTGGGAGGTCAACGAGCCCGCCCAGCTCGCCACCGTCCTGAGCACGCTGGAAGGTATCCAGCGTGACTTCAACGCCGCGGGGGGCGCGAAGATCTCCCTCGCCGACCTGATCGTGCTGGCCGGATCCGCGGCCGTCGAGAAGGCCGCGCGCGACGGCGGCGTCACGGTCACCGTGCCGTTCCACCCGGGCCGCACCGACGCGACCCAGGAGCAGACCGACGTGGAGTCGTTCGCGGTCCTCGAGCCGCGGGCCGACGGGTTCCGCAACTACCTGCGTCCCGGCGAGAAGACCCTGCCCGAGGTGCTGCTGCTCGACCGGGCGTACATGCTCAACCTGACCGCGCCCGAGATGACCGTCCTGGTCGGCGGCCTGCGCGCGCTCGGGGCCAACGTCGGCGAGTCCGCGCACGGCGTGCTCACCGACCGGCCCGGCGTGCTCACCAACGACTACTTCGCCAACCTGCTGTCGCCGGGCACCCGGTGGAAGGCCGCCGAGTCCGGCGAGCACGTGTACGAGATCCGTGACGTGTCCACCGACCAGGTGAAGTGGACCGCCACCGCGGTCGACCTCATCTTCGGCTCGAACTCGCAGCTGCGGGCCCTGTCGGAGGTGTACGCCAGCCAGGACGCCCAGGAGAAGTTCGCCACGGACTTCGTGGCGGCCTGGACCAAGGTGATGGAGCTGGACCGGTTCGACCTGTCCTGACAGTTCGCCGTAACCGGGCCCGGCTGGTCACCGACCAGCCGGGCCCGTGGCGTTCACGGCACCGGCCGTCCGGGCTACGCGGCCTGGTACGGGTAGGCGGGGCCGGGCGGATCCTCGCCGACCCTGCCGTCGTACGCCTCACGGATGAGGTCGGCGTGGCCGGTGTGCCGGGCGTACTCCTCGATCATGTCCACCAGCAGCCGCCGCAGGGTGAGCAGGCTGCCGTCTGGGGCCGTGTACACGGTGTCCACGCCCGTGGTCATCAGCACGTCGTTGACCGCGGCCCGGGACCGGTCGACGGCCTGCTCCCACAGCTGGTAGAGCTCCGCCGGGGGGTCGCTGGCGGCGGTGCGCCACTCCGCGCCCGGCCCGGCGGAGCGTTCCAGGTCCTCCCACGGGGGTGGCAGTTCCGCCCCGGCCAGGTCACCGGTGAAGTTGACGTCCTCCATGTAGGCCATGTGTTTGAGTAGGCCGCCGAGGGTCATCAGCGAGATGCCCACGCTCGACCGCAGCCCGGCCGCGTCGAGCCCGGCGCACTTCCAGGCGAACGTGGCGCGCTGGCGTTCCAGGGAGCCGAGCAGGGTCTCGGCCTCACCCGCGACGGCCGGCGGCTCGGGGTATCCCACCGTGTCGACATGCATCATGGCGGACACCTACCCCACATCACTCGGTGACAATCCGGCGGCCACCGAAACCGGGCGTGCCCGGCCGGTCAGGCGGGCACCACTATCGCCTCGCGCAGCATCCGCCTGACGAGCACGAGCTGTGACTGCTCGTCGAGCCCGGGCAGGTCGCCGACGCGTACGGCCGGTCCGGCGAGCAGCGCCTGTACGGCCTGGTCGCACTCGTCGGGATAGCTCACCGTCCGGTCGGCCAGTTCCACCCGCTGCCGCCCGAGGGCCAGGTGCAGGCCGGGGCGCGGCCGGACCCGGCTGTCGGCGGTCAGTGCCTCCGCGAAAGCGGCCTGCGCGACGGGTCCGATCGGGGCCGGGCGGTGCGCGGTCCACTGACCTGCCCGCAACCGGCGCGCGACGTCGTCGGGGTCGGCCTTGGCGACGGCGTCCTGCAGCGCCTGCACCGTGGCGGCCAGGTGGGGCGCGAGCGCCGCCGGGTCGGTCAGGTCCAGGCCCAGCGGAAGCCCGGCCCGCAGCTCCGGGTCCTCGGCGGCGAGCCCGAGCAGCGACTCCACGATGCTGTACCGGGTGGGACGGCGCAGGCCGAGGGTGATGTGCAGGCTCGTGCGGTCCACCGCGGCCGCGGAGTGCAGCCAGCCACGGGGCAGATACAGCACGTCGCCCTCCGCCAGCACGTGGTCGAGGTACGGCGCGCCGGTCGCGCTGGCGGTGACCTCGTCGGCGTGACCGCCCCAGGGCTGGCGCTCCAGCGGATCGGGATACACCGGCTCGTGCACCTGCCAGTGCTTGACCCCGGCGACCTGCAGCACGAACACGTCATGGGTGTCGTAGTGCGTGGCGAAGCCCTGGTTCCCGGCGGGCGTCAGGTAGGCGTTGGCCTGCACCGCACAGCCCAGCTCGCGAGCCAGTTCCAGGCAGAACGCCTGCAGCGGCGGCCAGATCCGGTGCAGCCCCTGGAAGATCAGCGTGGCCCCGGCGGCCAGTTGCGCGAGCACCTTGTCGTCGCGGACCTGGTCGGACACCTCGGCGCCCAGGCCGGCCCCGCCGGTGAAGTTCTTCGCGGACACCACGGCGCCTTCGCTGGCCACGCGCAGGAACGGGGTGCGCAGGCCGCGCTCGCTCAGTAGTTCGTCGACGGCGGCGAGGTCGAGCAGGTCGCCGTGGCCGCCGCCGCGGCGCAGCAGCGGCAGGCGGCCCCAGTGCGTGTGTTCGAACTCCGCCGGGTCGCCCACGCAGCGGCGCAGCGCCGACCCGTGGGGGCCGGACGCTGCGCCGTGGTCTGGCCGATCAGGCACCGCCGTCGGCTCCGCCGTCGTGCTCCGCCGAGTCGACCGCGTCGTCGGCTCCCGCGTCCAGCGGGCCCTCCAGGTCGGCTCCGCCGTCCGCGCCGCCGTCGTGCTCGGCCGGGTCGGCCGGCTGGCCCGCGCCCGCGTCGTCCGGTCCCTCGGTGCCGCCCGCGCCGCTGGTGGCCAGGTCGTCGTCGTTGATGCTCATGCCGCTCCTCCCGGTGGTGTGCCGTGAACAGCCTGGTCATCTCCAGATCCGGACCAGCCTAAACGTCGCCCGCCGGCGGGTCGGATCGTCGGCGCGCCGCCGTGGAGGGCCGATCGGCGGTGGGTGACAGGTCGGCGTCGGCGTGCTCGCCGGTGTCGGTCTCGCCGGTCAGCAGGCCGAGCATGCCGGTGACGGCCAGCAGCCGGTGGACGAGGCCGGTGGCCCCGACGACGCTGAAGCCCACGCCCGAGCCGAGCGCGCTTTTGTGGCTGGTGAGCAGCACGTGCAGGCCGGTCGAATCCATGAACGTGACGCGTGAGAGGTCGACGACGACCGCCGTGGCCGCCGTCGCGTGGATCGCGTGGTGGAGCGTGTTCAGCAGATCCTCGCGGACTGCCAGATCGATTTCGCCGGACACCGCCACGACCGCCTCGCGCGGGTCGTCACCGTGCACGTCGACGCTCGCGACCGCCACGTCAGTCCTCCGCGTCCGAGGGCACCGGCTCCAGGCCGGTCGCTGCCGAGACCTTGTCGACATCGTGCGGGCCGTAGGCGGTGCGCACGCCCGACACCGACATTCCGGCGGCGGTGGCCAGCTCGCCCAGGGTGTACGGGTGCGGATACACGAACTGGCGGCCATAGGCCAGCAGCAGCCGGATCTCCTCCTCGGCCCGCGACCGCCGCGCGTGCGCGTCCGCGAGCGCGGCCAGCACCGCGTCGCCGCTGGAGGCCGCGGCCGGGTTCGGCACAGCCGCCAGCACGGACTTCACATCAGCGGCCACCCTGCGCGTACTCACCTGACGAGATTCGCACAGGCATGCGATCAGCGCAAGGTCTGTTGATCATCGACAAGGGTGGCGGAACGCGACAAGGTCCGGTCCAGACGGCTGGTTTAGGCCATCCGCCCACGGGAAGTAGGTGGCGCGACACACGACCTACGAAGGAGAACACGATGACCGCGGTGGCGGAGGGTGTGGACACGGCCTCGATCGGCCTGCTGCTTCAGCAGCGTCACGACGAGACCGCCGAGCAGGTGCGCAGGCTGCGGGCCCAGGCCGCGTCGATGCTGGTGGCGCATGACGCCGGTGCCGGTGACGCCGCGGACGTCGGCACGGTCGCGGCGGAGACGGCCGAGCAGGCGATGGTGACCATGGCACTGCAGGAGCAGCTGGCCCGCCTCCAGGCGGCGCTGGGTCGGCTCGACTCCGGGACCCTCGGGCGGTGCGAGCGCTGCGCGGTGCAGATCCCGCTGACCCGGCTGCAGATCATGCCGTGGGCGACGCACTGCGTGCCGTGCCAGAGCATCGTCGACCGGCACCGCTGATCAGCCGCGGCCCTGAGCATGAAGGAGTGTCGGTGACACCGGCGAACGGTCAACCCCGCAACGCGATCTCGACCGCGGCACGGCAGGTGGTGGAGTGGGCGGGCTCGGCCTGGGCGGCCGCCGCGGCGGTCGCGCTGGCGGTGCTGTGGCTGCTGGGTGGGCTGCTCGGCGGTTTCACCGAACACTGGATCTACATCCTGCACGCGGTCACCAGTGTGTTCACCTTCATCATGGTGTTCTTCGTCCAGCACACCACCGGCCGGGAGTCGCGGGCGATCATGCTCAAACTCGACGAGCTGGTACGTGCCACCAGCGGGGCCCGCGACGAGCTCATCGCCGCCGAGCAGCGGCCCCTGCACGAGCAGGAACAGATCGAGCACCGGGTGCGGTCACGCGGGTGATCCGCGGGCGCGGCGGGTTGACGCCGGCCGTGGCGCGACGAGCGTCCCACGGCCGGCGTCCCGGCGCCCGCGCCGGTCAGGCCGCCCGTGCCAGCAGCACCTGCGCCGTCGCGTTGGCCGGGGAGTTGAAGTGCTTCACCGTGAGCCAGAACTCGCGTTCGGCGCTGCCGTCGGTGTTGATGCGCTGCAGGTACCAGGTCCGCTCGATGCTGAAGTAGCGGGCGTCCTGGTTCGGGTTGAGCGTCACGACGTGCACGGCCGTGAGCGGGTTGGCGTTGTTCCAGCGCCAGTTCTTGGTGCTCATCGGCGTCATGCTGCCCGAGGACCAGGAGGAGCTGGACGCGAGCGGGGTGACCCGCACGGTGACCGAGCAGGTGATCGCGCCGACGTTGACGACCGTGATGCCGTGCCGGCGCTCGCCGCCGGAGACGACGACCTGCATGCGCTCGATCTCGTACTGGCACGGGTCGGCGGCGGTGCCGCCGCTGGGGATGAGGGCGACGGAGATGGCCGTCGTCGCCGGTGACGGGTCGTAGTGGTACCAGGTGCCGGCCGTCTCGCCGGGCGCGGCGGACAGGGTCGGCGTGCTGCCGCTGGTGGTGTTCCACGCCAGCGTGACATCGGCGTTGCAGCTGATGGTGCCGACGTTCTTGACGGTGAACCAGTACTCGATCTCGCCGGGCAGCTGGGCGTACCAGTCGCGGACGACCTCGAATTCGCACGTCGCCGCCGCGGTCGCGCCCTGCGGGGACAGGCCCACCTGGTAGGCGTTGCCCGTGCCGGCGTTGTTCCAGTGCCAGGTCCTGGAGCTGCCGGCCGCCATGGCCCCGGTGTTGAAGGTGTACTGGCCGGCCGCCGCGTGAGCGGGGCTGGGCAGCACGAAGACGGTGCCCAGCAGGCACAGCGCGGCCAGGCCGCGAAGGAGTCGACGCATGGAACCGAGTTAACGGAAAGGACTCTTAACGGTCAATGGCCCGATCGGCACTCCGACATACCGGCTGCTACCTGGCCGTAGGGGTTGCCGGCGCGGGCGCGCGGGTAGGCGACTGCCATGCGCACCCCCGCGGAAGGCTCATGGCGTTCGGGCACCCTGATCGACGACCGCTACCTGCTGACGACCCCGGTCGGCAGCGGCGGCACCGCGACGGTCTGGCACGCCCGCGACGAGCGGCTCGGCCGGATGGTCGCGGTCAAGCTGCTCAGCCCCCGGATGCTCACCGACGACCTGGCGGTGCAGCGGCTGGGCGTGGAGGCGCAGGCACTGGCCCGGCTACGGCACCGCCACATCGCCGAGGTGTACGACTACAGCGTCGACCGCCAGGGCGGGCAGACCGTGGCCGCCTACCTCGTGATGGAGCTGATCGAGGGTATGCCCGTGCGCCAGGCCGTCGCCGACGGTGGCCGCCTGCCCTGGCCGCAGGCCGTCCGGATCGCCGCCCAGACCGCCGCGGGGCTGGCCGCCGCCCACGCGCGCGGCGTCGTGCACCGCGACATCGCGCCGGGCAACGTCCTGCTCACCGGTGACGGTGTGAAGATCATCGACTTCGGGCTGTGCGCCTCGACGGGAAGCGAGGAACTCGACGCCGACGGCAACCTCATCGGCACCCCGGCCTACCTCGCCCCGGAACGCGCCGACAACCGGCCGGTCCAGCCACCCGCCGACGTGTACGCCCTCGGCGTGCTGCTGTACCGCATGCTCAGCGGCCACCTGCCCTGGCAGGCCGACACTCCGCTCGGCCTGCTCACCGCGCCGCGCCTGCGCCCGCCGGACCCCCTGCCCGACATCGCGGACCTGCCCCCGGCCGTCACCGCCGCGGTCACCGCCTGCCTGGACATGGACCCCGCCGCCAGACCCACCGCCGCCCAGCTGGCAGACGTGCTGGGCGAAGTCCCCGCTGCCGGAGGCGACCTGGCCGCCCTGCCCGCCGGGGCGTACGCCGAACCCGAAGCGGCGGGCACGGTGACGCACATCCTGCCCTGGCGGCAGCCGCCCGCCCCGGCCCGCGCCCGCCGTCCCCGCAACGCGGTGCTCGCGGGTGCCGTCGTCCTCGGCGGCCTGGCCGTCGGCGGGGCGCTGTGGGCCTTCGGCGGCGCGGACCAGCGGCAACCGGCCGCTGCCGGGCCGCCCGGTGCCGCCGCCCCGGACTGCGCCGCGGTGTTCCGCCTGCAGAGCGACACCGGGACCCGGTTCGCCGCGACCGTCACCGTCACCAACGCCGCCACCGGTGCCCGTACCCCGGCCCGGATCTCCTTCGACCTGCCCGGTGACCAGCGGATCGCGGCCGACGCGCACTGGCAGCAGCAGGCGCGGACGGTCACCGCCACCGGCAGCCGGACGCTGGATGCGGGCGCCGAGCTGAGCCTGCCCGTCACCGGCACCTATCGCGACGCCAACCCGCTGCCCACCGCGTTCCGGCTCGACGGCCGGCCGTGCGCGGCGACCCTGCTCGGCCCGTCGGGAGCCACCATCACCCCGCAGCCGGTCACGCCCGTGGCCTCCAGGGCCACCACGGGTCCGGATGCCCGTACGCCCGCGCCCCGGCCGAGCCCGGACGCCGAACCCGAGCCCGAGCCCGTCCCGCCCAGCCCGGACAGCAGCCCGAGCAGTGAGCCGAGCCCGGCGGCCCCCTCGCCGTCACCGGTGGAGGGCGAGGCCTGACCGGGCGTGGCGTTCGGTGCGGTGGTGTCGGTGCCGTGGCCTAGGGTCGGCGCGTGGTGGTTCACGAGCTCACCCGCGCCGAGGCGCGCCGCATCGCGGTGCGTGCCCAGCTACTGGACCGGCCCCGGCCGACGTCACTGCTCGACGTCGTACGGCAGCTGACGCTGCTGCAGGCCGACCAGACCGCCGCCGTGGCGCCGAACGCGGACCTGGTGTTGTGGACCCGGCTCGGCGCGGCGTACGAGCCCGCCGACCTGGAAGCCGCGCTGGGCGACCAGGCGCTGCTGGAGTGGCAGGGCATGATCCGGCCCGCTGCCGACCTCGCCCTCTACCGCGCCGACATGGCCGACTGGCCCGGCCGTGGCGAGCTGGTCGACTGGCAGGAGTACCTGCGGGACTGGGTCGAGGCCAACCGGGGCTGCCGGATGGACATCATCGGCCGCCTGCGCTCGGACGGGCCGCTGCCCGCCCGGCAGCTGCCCGATTCGTGCGAGCTGCGCTGGCCGTCGAGCGGCTGGAGCAACGACCGCAACGTGCTCAAGATGCTGGAGTTGATGGAGGCGCGCGGTGAGGTCGCCGTCGCGGGCCGCGACGGCCGGGAGCGGCTGTGGGACCTGGCGGAGCGCATCTATCCCGACGACGACATGGTTCCGGCCGGGGAGGCCGCGCGGCTTCGCGCGCAGCGGCGGCTGCGGTCGCTGGGCATCGCCCGCGGCGCCAGCGCCAGGCAGTCCGTCGAACCGGTCGATGTGGCCGAGGCCGGTGAGCCCGCCGTGGTGGAGGGCCTGCGCGGGCGGTGGCGGGTCGATCCGGAGCAGCTGGACCGGCCGTTCAGCGGCCGGACCGCGCTGCTGTCGCCGCTGGACCGGCTCATCTTCGACCGCAAGCGGATGGCGGAGCTGTTCGCGTTCGACTACCAGCTGGAGATGTACAAGCCGGTGGCCAAGCGCCGGTGGGGTTACTGGGCGATGCCGATCCTGCACGGCGACCGGCTGGTCGGCAAGCTGGACGCCACCGCCGACCGGCGCGCCGGTGTGCTGCGCGTGGACGCGATCCATCAGGACGTCCCGTTCACCAAGGCGATGGCCGCCGCCGTCGACCGGGGGATCGAGCAGCTCGCGGCCTGGCTCCGGCTGAACCTCGACCGGCCGCTCGGCGAGCCCTGAACCGAGCCGTGGGCGATCTTCCGTGGAGCGGGCCGACCGCATAAGCTAGCAGTTCGGTCGGAAATGTAGGAGAGCACGAATGACGCGGTTCCACTGGTTCCTGCCCACGTCGGGCGACGGCCACGAGGTCGGCGCGGCGACCGTCGCGGCGGGCGCGGCCCGGCATGCGCGTGCGGCGTCCATCGGCTACCTCGCCGACATCGCCCGCGCCGCCGAGCAGTCCGGCTTCACGGCCGCGCTGACCCCGGTCGGCGCGGGCTGCCCGGATCCGTGGATCGTGTGCGCCGCGGTCGCCCAGCACACCGAGCGGCTCAAGCTGCTCGTCGCGTTCCGGACCGGTTTCGCCCTGCCCACGCTGGTCGCCCAGCAGGCCGAGGCGTTCCAGGCGATGTCCGGCGGGCGGCTCGCCCTCAACGCCGTCACCGGCGGCGACGGCGCCGAGCAGCGCGCGTACGGCGACTTCCTCGACCACGGCGAGCGCTACTCCCGCACCGCTGAATGCCTGGAGGTCATCCGGCGCTGCTGGGCGGGGGAGCGGTTCGACTACCAGGGCGGGCACTACCGCGTCGAGCAGGGTGGCCTCGGCGGGGCGCTCGACCCGGCCCCGCCGATCTACTTCGGCGGCGCGTCGGCGGCCGCCGAGCAGGTCGCGGCCCGGCTGTCCGACGTGTACCTGATGTGGGGCGAGCCCCCGGCAGCGATCGGCGAGCGGGCCGCCCGGATGCGCGCTCTCGCCGCCGAGCACGGCCGCACCCTGCGGCTGGGCCTGCGCATCCACGTCATCGCCCGCCCCACTGCCGAGCAGGCCTGGGCGGAGGCCGACCGGCTGCTGTCGGGCATGGACCCGGCGCGCATCACCGCCGCGCAGCAGCGCTTCGCCCGGATGGAGTCGGTCGGCCAGGCCCGCATGGCGGCGCTGCACGGCGGCCGCAGCGACAGCCTGCTCATCGCCCCGAACCTGTGGGCCGGGGTGGGACTGGTCCGCGAGGGTGCGGGCACGGCCCTGGTCGGCAGCTACGCCGACGTCGCCGAGCGGCTCAGCGAGTACGCCGGCCTGGGCGTCGACGAGTTCATCCTGTCCGCCTGGCCGCACCTGGAGGAGGCCCGGCGGGTGGGTGAGCACGTCCTGCCGCTGGTACGGGGCCGCTAAGCCATGGCCGCGACGGCATCGGCGACCCGAAACCGGCGAACGCCGGCGGCGGCCGCCGATGCCGCCGTTCGCATGGGACCGCCTGGCCAGGGCCGGGCGGTGGTCAGCGTCCCGGGGCGCGCACCGCTTGCAGGATCCGTGCGCGCAGGGCTGTGAACTCCGGCAGGTCGCGGGCGTGTTCGGCCCGGGGTAGTGCTGACTGCTCGTCGAGCACCACCGTGCCCGGCCGCGGACTGAGCACGATGATCCGGCTGCCCAGCAGCGCAGCCTCGTCGACGCTGTGCGTGACCAGCAGCTGTGTTCGGCCGGTGCGCAGCCAGAGGGTGCGCAACTCCTCCTGCAGCCGCTCGCGGGTCAGCGCGTCCAGCGCCGCGAACGGCTCGTCGAGCAGCAGGATGGCGGGATCGGGCGCCAGGGCGCGGGCGATCGCGGCACGCTGCTGCATGCCGCCGGACAGCTCGTACGGCCGCAGCGCGGCGACGTCGCCGAGGCCGACCAGGTCGAGTAGTTGCCCGACGCGCTCGCGCCGGGCCCGGCGGGGTACACCGGCCTCGCGCAGGCCGTAGGCGACGTTGCCGTACACCGAAAGCCACGGGAACAGGCGCGGCTGCTGGAAGACCACGCCGCGATCGGGTCCGGGGCGGGTGACCGGCGCGCCGCCGACGCTGATCTCACCGTGTGACGGGCGCAGGAAACCGGCGACCATCCGCAGCAGCGTGCTCTTGCCGCAGCCGGACGGGCCGACCACGGCCAGCGACTCCCCGGCTGCCAGCCGCAGGTCGATCCCGTCGAGGGCGAGAATGCGCTGGCCGCCGGACCGGTACTCGTGCCGCACCCCGGACAGCGCCACCGCCGTGGCGGTGGCGCTGTCCGGGAGGGCGGCCAGGTCGTCAGGCTGTGCGGGCATCGGCGAGCGCCTGCACGGCCAGGCCCTTGCGGTAGGCGTCGAGGCCCGGCGCGGCGGGCAGCTTGCCCTGCGCGGTGAGGAACTCGGCGGCGTCGTGCAGGTTCTCGGCCAGCTTGCCGGGGGCGGCCGGGGTGCCGAGGTAGTCGGCTCCGGCCTGCTCGGCGGCGTCGAGCAGGACCAGTTCGGACAGCTGCGCACCGGCCTCGTCGGCGTCGAGGTTGAGCTGGCGGCTGATGGCCTGCGCGGCGGCGGTCTTGTCGCTGCGGACCAGCTTGACGGCACGGTCCTGCTGCCGGATCCAGGTCGTGAGGGTCTGCGGATACTGCTGAAGGAACGCGGTGCGCACCACGGCCAGGTCGGCCGTCAGCTTGCCCTTGCCGGCCAGCTCCCGGCTGGTCGTCAGCACCTTGCCGGTCTTGCGCAGCTCGGCCAGGACCGGGGTCCACACGTACGCGCCGTCGATGTCGCCGCGCTGCCAGGCGGCCTGGATCTCCGGCGGCTCCAGGTCGATGATCTTCACGCTGGACTCGGGCACGCCGGCCCCGGCCAGCGCGGCCAGCAGGCTGTAGTGGGAGGTGGAGGAGAACGGCGTGGCGATCTTCTTGCCGGCCAGGCCCGCCAGGTCGCTGATGTTCGGCTTGACGACCAGGGACTCGTTGTCGCCGATCACGTCGAAGATCCACGGCACGGCGTACGGGATGTTCAGCGGCGCGGCCAGCCCGCGTGCGACCGGGCTGCTGCCGGCCAGGCCGATGTCGAGGCTGCCGGCCAGGATCGCGGTGTTGACGTCGCCGCCGGAGTCGAACTTGCTCCACACCACGGTGGTGCCCGGTAGCGCTGCCTCCAGCCAGCCCAGGTCCTTCACGATCAGGTCGCCGTTCGGGATGAGCTGGTAGCCGATGCGCAGCTGCTTCGGGGCGCCGCCGGGACCGGCGGGGGCGGGGTCCGGGTCGCCGGTGCAGGCCGCCAGCGCGGGTGCGGCGGCCAGTCCCAGCGCGCCGAGCAGCAGACGGCGGCGGTCCACGAGGTGGGTCACGGGAATCCTTTCGGTCAAGCGGGGGTCTAGACGCGCCCGCGCCACGGGGTGAGCCGGCGCTGGGCGAGCTGGAGCAGGCCGTCGAAGGCCAGGCCGGACAGGCCGATGAGGATGATGCCGAGCACGACGACGTCGGTCTGGTTGTAGCGCTGCGCGTCGCGGATCATGCCGCCGATGCCGGGCACGCCGTTGATCGTCTCGGCGGCCACGACCGTGGTGTACGCGACACCGACGGCCAGCCGTACGCCGGTGAGGATCTCCGGGGCGGCGGCCGGCAGCAGCACCCGCCAGGGCAGCATGGCTCGTCCGGTGCCCAGGGAGCGGGCGGCGTGCAGGTAGTCGGCGGGCACCCCGCGCACGGCCTCGGCGGTGGCGACGGCGACCGGCGGCAGCGCGGCGAGCAGTAGCAGCCACACCTTCGGCGACTCGTCGATGCCGAACCAGATGACCAGCAGGCTGAGGTAGGCCAGGGGTGGCAGGGTGCGCAGGAACGTGACCGCCGGGCCGAGCACCGCGTCGGCGGCGGGCAGCAGACCGATCAGCAGGCCCAGGAAGAGCCCGCCGCTGATGCCGTACGCGCAGCCCAGTGCCATCCGTCGCAGGCTTGCCCAAAGGTGCTCGCCGAGGGTGTATCCCGCCCAGCCGGGCCGGGCGGTGTCGCTGAGGCCCGCGGTGTCGAGGAACTGCTGCCAGACCGAGGACGGTGCGGGCACGAACACCGGCGGCCAGATCTCGGCCGCCGCGATCGCCCACCAGACGCCGACGAACGCCACGACGGCACCGGCCCGCAGTGCGGCGGTGCGCCAGCGGCGCGAGGTCGGTCGGCCGGTGGCGGCGAGGAGATCGGACACGCCACGAAGCTTGAGCCCACATTTCCTATCGGTCAAGTAGGAATTACATAGTGGGACGCGGTGACGAAGTGGTCACATGGGTGTTTGTCCTGCTATCTGGTGCCGCTCGGGTCACAGTGAGGCCGGCGGTCGCTCACCCCCGTCAGCAACCGCCGGCCTTTCACTGTCCGGGTGAACGCCGTCCCCCAACGGCTTGTGTCCACCCATCCCCCTGTGCACTTCGCTCGGCGCCTTCGACCGGAAAACGAGTTCCCCTGCCGGGCTGACCCGCTGGGACCCCTGGGGCCTTCATCGAGCGTCGCGCCACTGGTGAAAACGTTATGTCGCCGAGTGGCGATCGTCCAGAGGCGGGCCAAGATTTTTTCACTGAAAGTAGTTGGACCTCTACCGTGAGTGCTCGAACGTGTCGGGCATCACCCCGCCGTGGCGAGCGGCATCACCCGGGCGACGCGGATCGAGGTGTTGCCCGCGCCGGCCGCCGGATAGGCCGCGCTGCCGTCCGCGTACGCCTTGAAGGCCTGGTAGCCGTGGTCCCGGACGCCGATGGTGAACCGGTCGCCGACGGTCTTGCCGCCGGTCGTGTCGTACACCTGTGCGGCCAGCGCCGAGCCGTCCTCCCACGCCAGCAGCATGTGCCCGGTCCCGTACCCGACCAGGTGCGGATGCGCCCCTCGCGCGGCGGTCCGCACGGTGTCGTCCGACGCCCCGGTAGTGAAGTGCTCCAGCCGCACCTGCCCGCCCTGGCTCCACGCCGTCCAGTACCCCTTGGTCCGGGCCAGCACCAGGTCACCGCCGAACAGGGTGCCGTCGCAGGTCCCCTTGGCCACCGTCCGGTACGGGTTCGGCCGCGCGATGCGGCACCCGTTGTCCGTCGCGCACACCGTGACGAACCGGCTGGTCCGCGGATCCCACACGATCCGCGTGGTCCAGCTGTGGCTGCAGCCGACCTCGAAGCTGTCGCGGTGCCCGCCGACCAGCGCGCCGCCGCCGCTGACGACCTGCATCCGGTCACCCTCGTGGATGTCGACACAGGCCCCGTTCTTGACCGTGATCGCCACTCCGAAGTACGCCGCCCAGTTCGTGCCGTCCGTGGCCAGCCGCCCGTGGTGCTGGTACCACCACACGAACCGCGCCCCCGGGTCGTAGCCCGCCCGCCCGCCGCCCAGGTTCGTGACCTGACGCTCCCACACCTGCCTGCCGCCGTTGTCGAACCGGACCAGGTGCATGGTGTTGCAGGGGCTCGACGAGCCGCCGCACAGCGGCCCGCTGCCGCAGGAGCCGCGCCGCGTCAGCAGCACGACGACCCCGCCCGCGTCGGCCTGCACGTCCTGCAGATCGATGCCGGCGACGCTGACGGCCTTGCCGGTCATCCGGTCGTCGCAGCCCAGCCGCGCCAGGTGGATGCGGCTGTCCGTGCCGGTCCAGGCCAGCCACGAAGTCCCGTCGGGCCGGGCCGCGACGGCCATCGGCAGCGGCTCGGTGTCGCCCTCGCGGCCGTATCCGGTCACCCGCGAGCCGACCTTGACCTCGGTCACCCTCACGACGGGCCGGGGCGAGGCGGCTCGCGCGCAGCCCGTCGCCGACGGAGACGGCGTCGGTGTCGGTGTGGCGGCGGTGGGCGTCGCGGTGGCCACCGGCCCGACTGCCGGCGAACCTGTCCCGGCCGTGCCGTGCGCGTCGGCGGCGTCGTCGGGAGTGGACACCCACACCACCGCGCCGACGGCGGTCACGGCCGCCACGGCCAGGGCGGCGGCGATCAGGAGCCGCCGGCGGTTTCCGGGCCGGGCCCGGTGTCCCCGTGGCGGCTCATGGCTGGCGGTCATACGGCAGTCCTCAAGGGATCGTGGGGAGCGGACCCGATCGCCCGCGTGGAGCGGCAGGCCTCGGCGGTGGTCGCGGCGACCCGCGGGTCGCCGCCGGGGCACCGACGGCTGACACGATGCCGGACGAAAACCTTTTCGACAATGTGCGCGGCCGACGGCCTGGACTGGTGCGGATGGTGCCGCCGTGGCTGCTGGTGTCGGGGTGGCCCGGTCAGGCCCTCGGACCTGCGGCTACGGGGGCGGGCGGTTCGGCGCGAGGCTAGGGTGGACGTTGTGCGCCATCGGGCGCGTGTCCAGCGTGTGCGCCTGCCACGCCGACCACCGGGAGAAAGGCCTGCCGGGGCCGTCCCGAACCACCCCGGCCGATGATGGGTTTCCGACGACGTCTCATCGCACTCCTGCAGCCGCCGCCGCCCTCCAGCGGGGCCGGCACCAGCCGCTTTGCCCGGGTCGGCGCGCGTCTGGCGCTGGCGTCGGTACTGGTCGCGGTGCTGTTGCCGCTGATCGGGCTGGTGGCCGAACGGCACCAGCGCACGGCCGTGACCCGCGACGCCGAGATCCAGGCGCGGCGCCTGGCCGGGGTGATCTCCCACGAGATCGGGACCGAGGTCGGCGAGGGCCGCGCCCTGGACCGGCCGCGGTTGCAGCAGCAGCTCGACGAGCTGCGCCGCCACATCGGCGGCGATGTCGAGATCCTGGACCTCAGACGCGACGTCGTCGCGTACACGATGCCCGGCGAGGTGGCGCGCAGGCTGGTGGCCGACCAGGAAGGGCGGATCGCGGCGACCCTGCGCGACGGCGAGGTCCGCACCATCGACGTCGGCGCGGACGTGGCGGGCGAGGCCGTGAAGCTGGCCGTGGTGCCGATCCGCGCCCCGGACCAGAGCATCGTCGGGGCGCTGCTGCTCGACTACACCGACCTGCACCGGCAACTGCTCACCGCCAGCGAGCCCATCCGGCGGTCGACGCTCGTCGCGGGCGTGGCCGGCATGGCCGTATCGGTGTGCCTGGCGTACCTGCTGTCCCGCGGCCTGATCCGCGACATCCGGCACCTGACCGACACCGCCGAACAGCTCGCCGGGGGCGACTACGCCGCGCGCGCCACGGTGACCTCGCGCGGCGAGCTGCGGCAGCTGGCCGCGGCGTTCAACCAGATGGCCGACCGGATAGCCGAGCGCCGGGCCGAACTGACCGACCTGGCCACCCTCGACGCGCTGACCGGGCTGCCGAACCGGCGCTTCATGCGCACCAGCCTGACGCGCGAGCTGCAGCGCGCCAGGCGCGACCGCACCCCCCTCGGGCTGATCATCATCGACCTGGACCGTTTCAAGGCCGTCAACGACGAGTACGGCCACCTCGCCGGTGACGAGGTGCTGCGCCGGGTCGGCGAGGTGCTGCGCCGGGAGCTGAGGTCGTCGGACGTGGCCGGGCGGCCCGGCGGGGAGGAGTTCGCCGTGCTGCTGCCCGACACGGGCCGGGCCGCGGCGATGGGCATCGCCGAGCGGCTGCGGGCGGCGCTGGCCAAGGAGACGATCATCCACCGCGACCGCACCGTCACGATCACCGCGAGCCTGGGCGTCGTGTGCTTCCCCGAGGACGGCCAGGACGCGGAGCTGCTCGTGCAGCGCGCCGACGACGCCCTCTACGCCGCCAAACGGGCCGGCCGCGATCAGGTGCAGGCCCCGCCGGGCGACCGGCCCGGTCTGTAGGCGGCGGCATCGCCACAGCAGTCCGGTCACCGCTACGCTCGGGGAGCCCGGCGACGGCCGCCGGGTCGCGGCGGAGGAGGCGGCGTGGTCGAGTCAGGCGCAGCGCCCGGGCCCGCGGGCCTGCCCACCGGTGAAGCGGCGACGCCGTTCGTGCGTGAACTGCTGTCCGGGCTTCCCGCCAGCTGCACCTGGCTGCTGCCGGTGACCGCCGCCGACGGCACGGTGGCCGACTTCCGGATCGCCGCGGTCGGCACCCGCGCCGACGACGTCGCAGGCCGCAGCGGCCAGGAGCGGGTCGGCCGCACCATGGCCGAGCTGTATCCGACGCTGGTCGGGCAGCCGCTGTGGCAGCTGTACCACCAGGTGCTCGCCGACGGCACGCCCGGCCGGCTGCCGGACTTCCGGTACACCACCGAACAGCTCGGCATCGTCGCGTCGTCGCTGTTCGACATCACCGTGCACCGGGCCTGCGGCGGGCTGCTGGTGTACTGGCAGCGCCTGGACGAGGACCTGCGCCGCCTGGCACAGACCGAGACGCTGGGCAGCCTCGGCTGGGGCGAGACCGACCTCACCACCGGTGAGACGACCTGGTCACCGGGCATGTACCAGATCTTCGAACGCGACCCGGCGCTCGGACCGCTCAGCCGCCGGGCGCAGGCCGAGATGGTCATCGAGGAGGACCAGCCGCTGCGCGAGACCACCTGGCAGATCCTCGACAGCGGCACGATCTCCGACCTGACCCTGCGCGTGCGCGTCGGCGACCAGGTCAAGCACCTGCGGCTGGTCGCCGACACCGCGCGCGACCCGGCCGGGCACCCGGTGAAGGTGTACGGCGTCGTGCAGGACGTGACCGCGCGCGAGACCACCCGTACCGCGATGGACCGGCTCCAGGAGCAGTTGCACACCCAGGAGCTGACGATGGTGGCCGAGCACCGGCTCGCCGGGCGGCTGCAGCAGATCATCCAGCCGGTCCCCGAGGACGTCGTCGAGCTGGGCTGCGTGCAGGCGCTGGTGCGCTACCTGCCGGCGGAGAACTCCGTACGCGTCGGCGGCGACTGGTATCACGCCCTCACCCTGCCCACCGGTCAGGTGCTGCTGGCCGTCGGCGACGTCGTCGGCCACGGCCTGCCCGCGGCCACCGCCATGGCCCACCTGCGCTACTCGCTCACCGCGTGGACGTCGGTCGGCATCGGCGACCCGGCACAGCTGCTGCGTCACATGAACACGCTGTGCCTGCAGCTCAATACCACCGCCACGGCCGTCATCGCCGTGTACGACCCCGCCGACGGCTCGCTGGTCTGGGCGCGGGCCGGGCACCCGCTGCCGCTGCTCGGCAGTGCCGGGACCGCGCAGCCGCTGCCCTGGCTGGACGGGCTGCTGCTGGGCGCCTCCGCGCGGGCCGACTACCCGCCGGGACGGGTGGTGCTGCGGCCGCAGGACGTGCTGCTGCTGTACACCGACGGCCTGACCGAGCGACGCGAAGGCGACGAGCAGCAGACCCTGGACGCGGTGACGCTGGCGCTGGCCGAGCTCAGCGGCGACGCCGACCGCCCGCTGGCCACCCTGCTGCCGCGGCCGAACCCGCACGACGACACCTGCGTCCTGGCCGCCCGCGTCCGCCGCTGACCGGGCGGCTCAGAGGCGCATCCGCACCTGGACCACCGTCGACTGCTCGGTGCGGTAGGTGCGGACCTCGTCGCATACCTGGTCCACGATCGCCAGTCCGCGTCCGCTGGGGGCGTCCGCCGCGGGCATCAGTACGGGCGATGGCCTGCTGGCGACCGGGCCCTGGTCGTGCAGCTCGCAGACGATCTCACCGGGCTCCGCCCACAGCACCATCGTGCCGCCCCCGGCGGTGTACATCAGCGTGTTGGTGGCCAGTTCGCTGACGGCCAGCGCCAGCAGCCCGGAGCGGGACGCGGGCAGGCCCGCCTCCTCGGCGTAGGACGTGACGTAGGTGCGCAGCGTGCCCAGGTCACCGGCCTCCCGGTAGGCGACGCGGTGCGGCTCGGTGGCGTAGGCGGGGCGTTCAGTGCTCATGGCCGTGTCCCGACGATGGTGGGGCCAGCAGGTCGGCGACGCCGGTCAGCGTCAGCACGTGCGAGACAATGCCGGTGGCTCCCGTGACGTACAGTGCGCGGCCCTGCTGCTCGGCGTGGCGGTATCCGGTCACCATGGCGTGGATGCCGCTGGAGTCGAGGAACCCGACGGCGCTGAGATCGATCTGCACGGCGTGGTGCTCCGCGAGCGCGGACATGATCGCATCCTGCAGTTCCAGCAGGCAGGACAGGTCGCAGTCGCCGAACAGGCGCAGCACGACGCGGTCTGATCGCGGCTCCGTGCTGAAACGGAACGACACCACATCACCACCCACCTAGCCGCAGCGCCCGGTCCCGACATCCTTGCACCTCGCCCCGGGGAACGCACATCCGCGCCCGCGGGTCGGGCAGACGTGTTCCGGACGCGCCGCCGCCGTCCATCGCATGTGGTCAGCCGGGCGTGGCGGCAGCCAGCAGGTGATCGGCCCACATCCGGTAGCCCGCCCCGCTGGGGTGGAAGCCGTCGGCGGCGTACAGGTCGGCGCTGTCGATCCGCGGCGACGGGACGTGGATCGTCGCGGGTGCGGCCGCGGCGACCAGGGCGAGGCGGCGGTCGAGGTGGCGGGCGTGCAGGGCGAGCACCGCCCGGGTCGGCTGCGGCAGTGACGGGAACCCGGCGAGGTCGGGCACCCCGGCCAGGACGATCCGGCCGCCGGGGCGCAGCCGGTCGCGCAGCGCGCCGACGAGCGCGGCGACGTCGCGCTGCCAGGCCCGCGCGGACCGCATCTCCAGCACGTCGTTGACGCCGAGCGCGACGACCACGACGTCGAAGGACTCGCCGGCCACCTGCGGCAGCAGACCGGTCAGCACCTGCCGGGCGTTGGACCCGGTCCGCGCCGCGACCCGCCAGCTCACCGGGCGGGCGGTCTGCCCGGCCAGGCGTACGGCGAGCGCCGGGGCGAGCCCGTCGGCCTGTGCGGCCACGCCGACCCCGGCGGCCGTCGACTCGCCGAGCACCAGCACGGCCAGCGCGCCGCCGTCTGCCGAACCTTCCCGGCCGTGCCGTTCACCGGCCGCCTCCGGCAGCACGGGAGTCCGGCGGCGGACCCGGACACCCTGCGTGATCAGCACCGGTGCCAGCGCGTACGCGAGGGGTCGGCTGGCACGTACGGTGATCTGGCCCATGCCGCGCGATGCTAGCAGCGGGGCAGCGCCGGTCGGCTAACGCGTGATGTTCAGGGTGGCCACGAGGTCCTCGTGGAGCTCGAACCAGATCCGGTGGCACGAGTCGACCTCCATGCCGGTGATCCAGGCGGGGTCGGCGGCGGCGCGGGTCAGCGCCCCGGCGAACCGGCCGTGGTAGCCGCCGAACCGGCTCAGCCGCCCGGTCAGCCGCAGTTCGAGCGGCGCGAGCCGGTCGGCCAGTGCGGCGAGCCGTCCGGTGGTGTCACCGGTCGCCGCCGGGGAGGCGGTGTCCATCGACGCGAGCTGCCATGCCGTGAACGCCTGCGTGGCCTGCGCGTTGAGCGGCAGGAAGTCGTCGTGCGCGGCGGCGACGGCGTCGCGGCTGCCGGTCTGGTCGAGTTCGGCACGCAGCAGGTTCTCGTTGTGGCGGCGGCCCGCCTCGGTGAGCGACCAGCCGGCCAGGCCCGCGAACGACGACCGGCTGATCTGGCCGTACGCCTCGGCGTCGAGCAGGTCCTCGCCGGTCTGCGCGGCGTCCAGGTCGAAGCGGGCGGCGACCGCGTCGGTGTCGGCGAACCCTTTCAGTCGCACGGCGTGCAGCACCAGCAGGGCGGTGGGGGAGGTGTGGGGCATCAGCGGGTCTGCCCGGTGACGGTGCCGAGGGTGCCGTCGACGATGACCGTCGTCCCGTCGCCGAGCAGCGACAGCGCGCCGGTGGCGCCGACGACGGCCGGTATGCGGTACTCGCGGGCGACGATCGACGCGTGGCTGAGCAGGCCACCGGTCTCGGTGACGACCGCGGCGGCGAGCCGGAACAGGGGCGTCCAGGCCGGGTCGGTGGTGCGGCACACGAGCACGTCGCCGGGCCGCATCCGGGCGAAGTCGTCGACGGTGCGCACCAGCCGGACCGGGCCGCGGGCCTGGCCGGGACTGCTGGGCACCCCTGAAACGAGCGGGGCGACGCTGGTCATACGCGTGTTGATCCCATCACGCGGCCAGCATCGCCCTCGCCGTCCGGTTTGTCAAAGGCCGCTGTCAGGCCTTCTGCTGCATGCTCGTACGGGCCGGATTGGCCTGCTTGGCCGCCTTCGGATCCTTCTCGCCCTGCTTGGCGCGCACCCCGGCCTCGATGCGGTCACCGAGGTTCTTGTCGACGTTGTGCCAGTACTGGAAAGCCCGCTCCAGCACCGGTTCGCTCACCCCGTTGAGCAGGTGGCCGACGATGTTGTCGACCAGCCGCTGCCGGGCGTCGTCGTCGAGCACCTCGCGGACCATCGTGCCGGCCTGTCCCCAGTCGTCGTCGTCCGGGCGCAGCGTGTACGCGGCACGGACCATCTCGCCGTCGGAGTGCCAGAGCCCGCCGTCGTCGGTCAGCCCCGGCTGCGCCTGCGGGCCGCCGTAGGAGTTCGGCGCGTACACCGGATCGGTCACGTTGACCATCCGCATCGCGCCGTCCTTGGAGTAGCTGTGCACCGGCGACTTGGGCGCGTTCACCGGGATCTGCCGGTAGTTGACCCCGAGCCTGGCCCGGTGCGCGTCGGAGTAGCTGAACCCGCGGGCCAGCAGCATCTTGTCCGGCGACAGCCCGGTCCCGGCGACCAGGTTGTTCGGCTCGAACGCGGCCTGCTCGATCTCGGTGTGGTAGTCGGACACGTTGCGGTTCAACGTCATCCGGCCGACCTCGTGCAGCGGGTAGTCGCCGTGCGGCCACACCTTCGTCAGGTCGAACGGGTTGAACCGGTAGGTCTTCGCGTCGGCGAACGGCATGATCTGCACGTGCAGGGTCCAGCTCGGGAACTGCCCGGCGGCGATGTGCTCGTACAGGTCGCGCTGGTGGTAGTCGGTGTCCGCGGACGCCATCTGGTCGCCCTCGTCCTGGGTGAAGAACTCGATGCCCTGGTCGGTCTTGAAGTGGTACTTGACCCAGAACCGCTCACCCTGCGCGTTGATCCACATGTAGGTGTGGCTGCCGTACCCGTTCATGTGCCGCCAGCTGCGCGGGATGCCGCGGTCGCCCATCAGCCAGGTGACCTGGTGCGCCGACTCCGGCGACAGCGTCCAGAAGTCCCACTGCATGTCGTGGTCGCGCAGGTTGTTGTCCGCGCGGCGCTTCTGCGAGCGGATGAAGTGCTGGAACTTGAGCGGGTCGCGGATGAAGAAGACCGGCGTGTTGTTGCCGACGATGTCGAGGTTGCCCTCACCGGTGTAGAACTTGACCGCGAACCCGCGCGGGTCGCGCCAGGTGTCGGGGCTGCCGCGCTCGCCCGCGACCGTGGAGAACCGGATCAGCACCTCGGTCTTCGCACCCGGGGAGAACACCGCGGCCCGGGTGTGGGCACGGTGGTCCTGGGTGACCTCGAACGTCCCGAACGCCCCGCCGCCCTTGGCGTGCGGCTGCCGCTCCGGGATGCGCTCGCGGTTGAAGTTGGCCATCTGCTCCAGCAGGTAGTGGTCCTGCAGCAGCAGGGGGCCGTCCGGGCCGACGGTCAGCGAGTGCTCGTCGCTGGCGACGGGGATACCGGCGTCCGTCGTCGTGGGTGGGCGGTCCTGTGCGGTCATCGAGACTGTCCTTTCCTCGTGCACGCGCGCTGTGCCGTACGCGAGATCGTGCCCGGTCGCCGCACCGGCCCCGGGCGCGCGGTCTCACCGGGAATGCTTAGCCCTCGTCTACCCATTTTGCCCGAGATGATGCACACTCGCGGCTGCTCGGCGGAGATCGCAGCCGCCCACAGGGGTTCTCCCACAGCGCCTCAGCCGATCAGCAGCCCGACCGCGATCGCCACCATGGTCACCGCGATGATCCCGTCGAGCACCCGCCACGTCACCGGCCGCGCCAGCGCGGGCGCGAGGCGGCGCGCCCCCGCGCCGAGCGCGGCGAACCAGACCGCGCTGGCCAGCGCGGCGCCCGCGGCGAACAGCCACCGGCTGGGGTCGCGTACCGCGAGCCCGCCGAGCAGCAGCACCGTGTCGAGATACACGTGCGGGTTGAGGAACGTGAACGCCAGGCAGGTCAGCAGGGTGGCCCGCAGCGGCGAGGCCGCCCCGGCTCGCGGGTCGAGGCGGCCGGGCCGCAGCGCGCGGCGCGCCGCCAGCACGGCGTAGCCGAGCAGGAACGCGGCCCCGCCCCACCTGATCGCCGCCAGCAGGCCGGGGCGGTCGGCGACCAGCGAGCCGAGCCCGCCCACCCCCGCCGCGATCAGCAGCGCGTCGGCGGCCGCACACGTCACGACCACCGGCAGCACGTGCTCGCGGCGCAGCCCCTGGCGCAGCACGAACGCATTCTGGCTGCCGATGGCCACGATCAGGACCAGGGAGGAGGTGAAACCGGCGAGCACGGAGGTGATCATGTCTGGACGCTACGGCGGGATCGGTCACCACTCCAGCTAATGTTTCTGAACGACCATTAGCATCGCTTAGGTGAGCCTGGATTCGGCGCAACTGGAGACCTTCGCCGCGGTCGTACGCGAAGGCAGCTTTGACGCGGCCGCCCGCGTGCTCAACGTGACGCCGTCCGCGGTCAGCCAGCGCATCAAGGCGCTCGAGCAGGCCGCCGGGCAGGTCCTGGTCCGCCGGGCCAGACCGTGCCAGGCCACCGAGGCCGGTGCGCCGCTGCTGCGCCTGGCCGGACAGATCGCGCTGCTCGAACGCGAAGCCCTCGACACCGCCCGGGGCTCGGGCGCGGGCACCTGGACCAGGGCCGCCGTCGTCGTCAACGCCGACTCGCTGGCCACCTGGTTCATGCCGGCGCTCGCCGCCGTACCGCCGGAGCTGCGGCTGCTGTTCGACATCCACCAGGACGACCAGGAGCACACCGCCGACCTGCTGCGCAGCGGCACCGTCATGGCCGCCGTCACCGCGCAGAACGTGCCCGTGCAGGGCTGTCGCTCGCAGCGGCTCGGCGCGATGGGCTACCGGGCCGTCGCCGCACCGGCCATGTTCGCCACCTGGTTCGCCGACGGGGTCACCCCGCGGGCGCTCGCGGACGCGCCGATGCTGGTGGTGAACCGCAAGGACCGGCTGCAGCACCGCTTCCTGCGTACCCTTACCCGCCGGGAACTGGACCCGCCGAGCCACTACGTGCCCTCGGTGACCGCGTTCGAGGAGGCCATCCGCCTCGGTTTGGGCTGGGGGATGGTGCCTGACCTGGTCGCCGACGCGGACCTGGCCGCGGGCCGCTACCGGGAGCTGTCACCCGGCAGCCGGTTGACCGTTCCGCTGTACTGGCAGCACTGGCGGTTCGACGCGCAGGCCCTCACCGCGCTCACCGAGGCTGTGCGGACGGTCGCGGCGGCCACCCTGCGCTGACGGTCGGCAAACGCCGCCGGGCGACCCTATGCTGGAGCGCTTCGGCACTGTGGACGGTCGGGAGAAGCCTTGCAGGACAAGCAGATGATCAAACAGCCGTGGGGCATCAGCGCGTACGGCGCGGCTAGCGTCAAGAAAGCACCGGACCTGGTGCGCGTCAAACTGCGCGTCGTCCGGGTGGAGAAGGACCCGCAGGCAGCCTTCACCCTGGTCAACGCGGACGTTCACGCGGTCCGGGAGGTGCTGCGCGGGCACGGCGTGCCCGACTCCGCCGTGGACGGCTCCCGGCTGGACCTGAAGAGCGATTGGGACTGGAACAGCGGAAAGAAACGCTTCATGGGCTACCAGTGCCGGGCCGCGTTCACGGTGACGTCGGCGAACCTCGACTCGGTCCAGGCGCTGCTGATCGATCTGGTCGGCGCGGGGGCGTCGGAGATCGACGCGGTGGAGTTCGACGTGACCGGCAAGAAGCAACTGCGCGATGAGGCCAGGCAGCGGGCCGTCGAGGCGGCGCGGGCGAAGGCGGAGCTGTACGCGTCGGCGGCCGGTGTCCGGGTCGGCGACCTCCTGCACCTGGAGGACGTCGACCCCGAGGGGTCGGGCACCGAGCGTTACAAGGGCCACGGGTCCGCACCGGACGCCGCCGACGAGTCCCTGGCACCCGGTCACGTGGTGGTGTCGGCCGCCGTGATCCTGGGGTTCGCGATCACGCAGTGACCGCCTGGTCCGGGTGCCCGGCTGTCGCACGGGCCTCGGACCGGCCCGTCTCAGCGCAGAGTGAGCGGGGTCCTCAAGACACCGCATGCGGCGGTTCGTGACATCCGTGAGTCAGGTCGGACTCGCCTGTCGCGCAGGCGGCGTCGAAGCGGTCGGCCAGGGCCAGGAACTCGTCGCCCCACCCGCTGGACAGCGCCACCTCCTGGATCGGGCCGGTCGGGGCGAACAGCACCGACAGCCCGAACGGCACCCGGCCGTCAGCCCGCACCCGGGCTGTCAGCTCGTCGATCTCGGTGAGCGCGGCGTCGGCGTCGAGGAAGGACGACCAGGAGTAGTCGCTGTCCGGCCGGGCCAGCCACCCCCGCACCTCACCCAGCAGGTCCACCATCGCCACGACGTCGACGCCCATCCGCCGAGTGTGGTCCGCCCGGTCAAGCACGACGACCTGTCAGGCGGCGAGCAGTTCGCGTACGCGGGGGACGACCTGCTCGCCGTACAGGCCGATCGAGGTCATCAGGTGGTCGTGGGGCAGGGTCCCGGCGCTGTACTTCAGCTCGAACCGGTTCACCCCGAGCGTGCGTACCGTGGCGGCGATCTTCTGGGCGACGGTCTCGGGCGAGCCGACGTACAGGGAGCCCTCGTCGGCCTCGGCCTCGAACCGGGCACGGTTGGTGGGCGGCCAGCCCCGCTCGCGGCCGATCCGGTCGATCATCTTGCGGTAGTGCGGCCACAGCTGCTCGCGGGCCAGCGCGTCGGTGTCGGCCAGGTGGCCGGGCGAGTGCACGCCGACGGGCAGCCGGTCGGCCTCCACCTGCACCAGCGCGCGGTGATACAGGTCGACGTAGGGCGCGAAGCGCTCCGGCCGCCCGCCGATGATCGCGAGCATGAGCGGCATCTGGTACGCCGCCGCGCGCACCACCGACTCCGGGCTGCCGCCGACGCCGATCCAGGTGCGGATGCGCCCCGACTCGGTCTTCGGGTACACGTGCTGGTCCTTGAGCCCCGCCCGCAGGTTGCCCTGCCAGGTGACCGGCCCCTCGCCGAGCAGCTGCGCCAGCAGGTCCAGCTTCTCCTCGAACAGCTCGCTGTACTGCGCCAGGTCGTAGCCGAACAGCGGGAACGACTCGGTGAACGAACCCCGCCCCAGGATGATCTCGGCGCGGCCGTGCGAGACCGCGTCCAGGGTCGCGAACCGCTCGAAGACCCGCACCGGGTCGTCGGAGCTGAGCACCGTCACGGCCGTGCCGAGCCTGATCCGCTCGGTGCGCGACGCGATCGCGGCGAGCACGATCTCGGGCGCGGTGACGGCGAAGTCCTCCCGGTGGTGCTCGCCGATGCCGAAGGCGTCCACGCCCAGGCGGTCGGCCAGCACGGCCTGCTCGACGACGTTGCGGATCACCTGCGCGTACGGCACCGTGCTCCCGGTGTCGCCGACGGTGACGTCACCGAACGTGTCGAGCGCGAACTCCAGCGGTGCGGACATGCCGGCCCCTCCTTCATGATCGTCGCCAGCGTCAACCGCGACCCGGAGCACGGTATTCCGCCTACGGCTTGGTCAGGATCTCGGCTCCGTCGTCGGTGATGAAGATCGTGTGCTCGCTGTGCGCGGTCCGGCAGCCGGTCGCGCTGCGCAGGGTCCAGCCGTCGGCGTCGGTGACGAGCTTGGCGGTGTCGGCCATGACCCACGGCTCCAGCGCCAGCAGCAGCCCGGGGCGCAGCTTGTAGCCGCGGCCGGGCCGCCCCGTGTTCGGCACGTGCGGGTCCTGGTGCATGGTCGACCCGACGCCGTGCCCGCCGAACTCGGTGTTGACCGCGTACCCGGCCTCGCCGAGCACGGTGCCGATGGCGTGCGAGATGTCGCCGATCTGCGCGCCGGGCCCGGCTGCGGCGATCCCCGCGCTCAGGGCACGCTCGGTGGCGCTGATCAGCGCGACGCTCTCGGCGGGCCTGGCCTCGCCGACGATGAAGCTGATCGCCGAGTCGGTGACGACGCCGTCCAGTGAAACGGCCAAGTCGAGCGACAGCAGGTCGCCGTCGGCGAGCGCGTAGTCGTGGGGCAGGCCGTGCAGCACGGCGTCGTTGACCGAGGTGCAGATGTAGTGCCCGAACGGTCCGCGCCCGAACGACGGCGCGTAGTCGACGTAGCAGGACTTGCCGCCCGCTTCGATGATCATGGCCTGTGCCCACCGGTCGATGTCCAGCAGATTCGTGCCGACCGTGGCGCGGCTCTTCAGGTTCTGCAGGATGCCGGAGACCAGCGCACCCGCCTGCCGGGCTCGGGGCAGTTCGGTCTGGTCCAGGATCTCGATCATCAGTCGCCCTACTCGCATGGCCAATAAGTATCCCGGCAATGTTATCCCGGTATTAGAATCGCCGCATGGTCAGGTTGCCACTCACCCCCGCGGAGGTCGAACGCGGACAGCGTCTCGGCTCCCTGCTGCGCCGCGCCAGGGGCGAGCGCTCGATGCTCGTCACCGCGCTGATGGCGGGAGTCTCGCCGGAGACCCTCCGCAAGATCGAGTCCGGTCGCGTGGCCACGCCGGCCTTCTCGACCATCGCGGCGATCGCCGACGTCCTCGGACTGTCCCTCGACACCGTGTGGTCGGAGATCAAGCAACCGGACGCCGCCGAACTCACCGGGGCGGGCGAGCGGCTGGCCTCGTAGGTCCCGACCGCGTGCACAGGATGGCCGGGCAGTGGGCAACGATGCCGGGGAGGCTGCGATGCGCAAGATCGTACTCATGATGTCGGTGTCCGTCGACGGATTCTTCGCCGGACCGGACGGCGAACTCGACTGGCACCTGGTCGACGACGAACTGCACCACCACTTCAACGCGCTGCTCGCCCCGATGGGCGCGTTCTTCGACGGGCGTGTCACCTACGACCTGATGGCCGACTACTGGCCCACCGCCGACCAGGATCCGGCCGCCCCAGCGGTGGCCGCGGAGTTCGCCGGCATCTGGCGCGACAAGACGAAGTACGTCTTCTCCCGCACCCTCGACCACGCCGACTGGAACACCACGGTGGTACGGGAGGTCGTGCCCGCCGAAGTCCGGGCGCTGGCCGAGCAGTCGGGCGGCGACGTGGCCGTCGGCGGCGCGAACCTGTCGGCCACGTTCCTGGAGCACGACCTGCTCGACGAGATCCGGCTCTACGTACACCCGGTGGTCCTGGGTCGGGGCCGGCCGCTGTTCCGGCCGTCCGACCGCCACCACGACCTGCGCCTGGCCCGCACCCGCACCTTCGGCAACGGCGTCGTGCTGCTGCACTACACCCGTCCCTGAACGCCCGAAGGCCGGCACCACGATGCGGTGCCGGCCCTCGGCGGCGGTGCGGGCGATCCGGGCGTCGTGCCGCCGCCGCGCCGCCGGATCGCTCAGCAGTACAGGTTGGCGCCCGGAGTCGTGCCGAGGATGCCGACGAACTGCTGGTAGGCGTTGACGCGGCTCTGGACCTGCGCCGGGTTGCCGCCGTTGCACTCGATGGACCCGTTGATGCTGCGGATCGTCTGGCCGAAGCCCGCCCCGTTGACCATGGCGTTGTGCGCGGTCATCGTGCCGGGGCCGTTCTGGGTCATCCAGTACCACAGGCCGGTGCGCCAGGCGACCGACGCGTCCTGCTGGACCAGCCACGGGTTGGTCAGCAGCGGCAGGCCCAGCGCGTCACCGGCGGCCTTGTAGTTGAAGTTCCAGCTCAGCTGGATCGGGCCGCGGCCGTAGTAGGCGGCCTGCCCGGCCGGGCAGCCGTAGGGCTGGCCCGCGTCGCAGTAGTGCGGGTAGTTGGCCGTGTTCTGCTCCACGATGTGGACCAGCCCGCCGGTCTCGTGGTTGACGTTGGCCAGGAACGCCGCGGCCTCCTGGCGGCGCACGGTGTCACTGCCGCTGGTCGCGAACGACGGGTAGGCGCTCAGCGCGGCGATCAGGCCCTGGTACGTGTAGAACGAGTTGCGGCCCGGGAACATCTGGTTGAAGGCAGCCTCGGACACCACGAAGCCGCCCGGGTTGGTCGGCGGGTTCGACGGGGGAGTGCCGCTGCAGGTGTACGGGTCCCAGTACCAGGTGCTGATGATCGGGTCGTAGCCCGGGTTGTCGTGCTCGGCGATGTAGTACTGGCCGTTGGTGTAGCGCACGATGGCGCCGGCGGCGTACCAGGTGCCCGCGGCCCAGTTCGGGTAGCTGCAGTTGCCGCCGGGCGGTGGCGTGGTGCCGCCGCCGCAGGTGCCCTGGTCGGTCCAGACCTCGTTGGTGCCGGGGGCCTGGTTCTGGGTCCACCAGCGGGCCAGCCAGTTGTGACCGTTGTACGAGGCGGTCATACCTGAGGTGTAGACGGCCGACGACTGCCACCCGGTGACGCAGTTGGCGGCGGACGCCGAGGCCGAGGGCAGGATGACCGCGAGTGCTGCGACGATCGCGAGCACTCCCGTCAGCGCCAGGGAACGTTGTCGTGACATGGGGGCTCCTCTCCGCGGCGTGGGGTGCCAGCGGTTCGTGAGATGTCAAGGGGGACGAGCGCTCACGAAGAAGAGTATCAATAAATAAAGCTTCCTAATAGTAGGAGGCGAGGATCTGGTCAGCACATGAACTCGGCACCCCGGCTACCGGGCTGCCTGCGCCATCACCGCGAGCGGGTTGCCCAGCAGGTCGGCGAACGCCAGTTCGGCCGCGCCGAGCAGGGTCGTGTCGTCGCCGAGCGCCGCCGTCGACAACCGCACCCGCTCCCGCGACACCGGCAGCACGTTGCGCTCGATCCGGCCCCGGATCTGCGGCTCCGCACCCACGTACACGTCGCGCATGATGCCCCCGAAGATCAGCATCCCCGGGTTGAACAGGTTGATCAGGTTCGCGACGCCGATCCCGAGCCAGTCGCCCACCCGCCGTACCGCCTCCCGTGCCACCGGATCACCGTGCTCGGCATCGGTGACCACCGCGCGCACCGCGTCGCGGCCGATGAGGTCGGCCGGGCGACCTGCCTCGTCGAGCAGCGCCCGCTCGCCGACCTCCGCTTCCAGGCATCCGCGCGCACCGCACGAGCAGGGCCGCCCGCCGTGCGGGTTGACCAGCATGTGCCCGACCTCGCAGCCGTACCCGGCCTCCCCGTCGAGCACCTCCCCGCCGACGATGATCCCGCCACCGACCCCGACGTCACCGTGCAGGTAGATGAGGTTCTGCACGCCGACTCCCGCGCCGCGCGCATGCTCGGCCAGCGCGCCCAGGTGCGCCTCGTTGCCGACGGCGACGGGCAGGCCCAGCCCCAGCTGCTCGCCGAGCTCCGCGCCGAACGCCTGATCCACCCAGCCCAGGTGCGGCCCGTAGCGGACCATGCCGTCGCCGGGGCGGATCATCCCGCAGTAGGACGCGCCCACGCCGACGCAGACCGAGCCGGGCGGAGCGGCGCGGTGCAGCTGCCGGCCGAACCCGGCCAGCACGCTCACGACCGCGTCCAGGTCTGGTCCCGATCGCGACCGGGGTGCGACCCGGCGCTCCAGCACGGCGCCGCCCAGCGCCACCCGGGCCGCTACCAGCCTGTCCACCGCGACGTCGAAGGCCAGCACGTACACCTGCTCGGCGGCGGGCGTGACCACCAGCGACGGGCGGCCCGACCGGCCCTCACCGGCGGGGCTGCGCTCGTGGACCAGTCCGGCCGCGCTCAGTTTCGTGGTCAGCCCCATGATCGTGCTGCGGTTGAGGTTCATCCGCTCCGCCAGCACCGCGCGGGACAGCGGCCCGGCCCGGTGCACGTGCCGCAGGAGCACGCCGAGATTCGGCTGCGACGCCTCCTCGGCTACGAGGTCGGCCCGCAGCGCTGCAGGACTGGTCGGCATCGCACTACACCCTGTGGCCGGTGACGTTGAAGGATCAACGATACGTGACGGCACGGGGCCACGCCCAGCCTGCGCCGGGCGCGAGCGGCCGCGCTCCGTCCGGTGCGGACCGTCGGCCACCCGTCACGGCCGTGACTTCAAGCCGGTCAGGACCAGGTCGGCCAGCTCGTGGGCGATCTGCTCGGCGCGTTTCGGGCCGTCGGGGCGGAACCAGGTGTGCAGCGTCGTGGTCACCCCGAAGATGGACCAGGACACCAGCTCCGGTGACGCGACCGCCGCGAACACCCCGGCGGCCTGCGCGTCGCGGATCAGCGCCCGGACCGCCTCCTGGTAGCGCCGCCAGTCGGCCTGCAGCCGCTGCGTACGCGCGCTGTCCATGTGCGCCAGCTCCCGCGACACCGCCGCCGACTCGGTCATCATCGCCGCGGTGCCGACCACGATGTCGTCGATGATCGCCCGCAGCGTCCACTCCGGATCCCGGCCCTGCTCCAGGATCCGGTCCAGGGCTGCCAGCCGCTCCCCGAACACCGTGCGGTACATCTCGACGAGCAGGTCCTCCTTGGCCCCGAAGTAGTGGTACAGCCCGCCCTTGGTGACCCCGGCGCGGTCGACGACCTGCTGCACCGACGTGGCGTCGTACCCCTGCTCGGCGAACAGCGCGCATGCCGCGGCCAGGATGCGCTCGCGCACCCCGGCCGCGCCCTCGGTCCTAGAACGCCCCATCCGGGATCTCCATCAGCGCGTTGTCGGTGGCCTCGAGCACCCGGCGGCGGGCGGTCAGCTCCGGCAGCACGGTACGCGCGAAGAACCGCGCCACCGCGAGCTTGCCCTGGTAGAAGCCCGTGTCGTCGCCGGACGCGCCGTCCAGGGCGGTCAGCGCGACCGCGGCCTGGCGGATCAGCAGCCAGCCGATCACCAGGTCGCCGACGCTCATCAGCAGGCGGGTGGTGTTCTGCCCGACCTTGTAGACCTCGGTCACGTCCTCCCCGGCGGCCTGCTGCCAGCCGAACATCGTGGCGACCATGCCGCGTACGTCGGCGATCGCCTCGCGCAGCGACTCGCACTCCTGCTTCAGCCCGTCGGTGGACTCGTTCGCGTCGAGGAACTGCTCCATCTCGCCGACGAGCAGGTCCAGGGCCACCGAGCGATCCCGGACGATCTTGCGGAAGAAGAAGTCCTGGCCCTGGATCGCCGTCGTGCCCTCGTACAACGTGTCGATCTTCGTGTCCCGGATGTACTGCTCCAGCGGGTAGTCCTGCAGGTAGCCCGAGCCGCCGAGGGTCTGCAGCGACAGGGCCAGCATCTCGTACGAGCGCTCGGAGCCGACGCCCTTGACGATCGGCAGCAGCAGGTCGTTGACGTTCGCGCCCTGCGGGTGGTCGCGGTCCAGCCAACCCGCCGTGTACAGGTAGGTGGCGCGCAGGCCCTCGGCGTACGCCTTCTGCAGCATGAGGATGCGGCGCACGTCGGGGTGCCGGTCGATGGTGACGCGGGGTGCGGTCTTGTCGGCCGCGCGGGTCAGGTCGGGGCCCTGGACCCGCTGGCGGGCGTAGTCGAGGGCGTTGAGGTAACCCGTCGACAGCGTCGCGATGGCCTTCACGCCGACCTGCATCCGCGCCGACTCGATGACCTTGAACATCTGCGCGATGCCGTCGTGCACCTCGCCGACCAGCCAGCCCCTGGCCGGGACACCGTGCTGGCCGAACGTCAGCTCGCAGGTGCTGGACACCTTCAGGCCCATCTTCTTCTCGACGTTGGTGGCGTACACGCCGTTGCGCTCGCCGAGCTGGCCGGACTCGTGGTCGAAGTGGAACTTCGGGACCAGGAACATCGACAGGCCCTTGGTGCCGGGTCCGCCCGCGCCGGGCGTGTCGACCGGACGGGCCAGGACGAAGTGCATGATGTTCTCGCTCAGGTCGTGCTCGCCCGAGGTGATGAAGCGCTTGACGCCCTCCAGGTGCCACGAGCCGTCGGCCTGCGGCACCGCGCGGGTGCGGCCCGCGCCGACGTCGGAGCCCGCGTCCGGCTCGGTCAGCACCATGGTCGCGCCCCACTGGCGCTCGATCATGATCTCGGCCATGCGCTGCTGCGGCTCGGTGCCCATGCGGTGCAGCAGGCCGCCGAAGCCGGGGCCGCCGCCGTACATGTAGACCGGCGCCTGCGCGCCCTGGACCAGCTCGATCAGCGCCCACCACAGGGCACGCGGGGCCACGACGCCGCCCGCCTCGGCGGGCATGTCCAGCCGCCACCACTCGGCGTCCATCCAGGCCTGGTACGAGCGGCGGAAGCTGTCGGGCATGGTCACCGAGTGCGTCTGCGGGTCGTAGACGGGCGGGTTGCGGTCCACGTCGACGTACGACGCCGCGATCGGCCCGACCGACAGCCGCTCCACCTCGGCGAGCATGTGCTCGACGGTGTCGGCGTCGAGCTCGGCGAAGCGCCCGGTGCCCAGCTTGTCGCCGAGGCCGAACACCTCGAACAGGTTGAACCGCAGGTCACGCAGATTGCTCCGGTAGTGGCTCATGCCCAGCCTTCCCCCATGGCGCACAGGTCCGCGCCGACGTGTCGAGGTGCCCATGACAGCGCGGCGGCGGCCCCGCTGTCAATACCGACCGGTTGGTATGTTGCATCGCACGCGGGCCTACCGACCGGTCGGACTGCTCGCTAAGGTATGCGCACATCGACTGCAACAACAAGCGAAGGACAAGGGGCGAAGCTGTGCGTACAGGTCTGGAAGGTCGTACCGCGCTGGTCACCGGCGCGTCCCGCGGCATCGGCAAGGCCACTGCGGCCGCCCTGGCCGCCGAGGGCTGCAACGTCGTGCTGACCTCCCGGCGGCAGGACGCCCTCGACGCCGTCGCCGAGGAGTTCCGCACGGCGTACCCGAAGGTCGGCTTCCTCGCCAAGGCCGCGCACGTGGGGGAGAAGGACCAGGCCGACGCCTGCGTCGCCGCCGCCGTGGCCGAGTTCGGCTCCGTCGACGTGCTCGTCAACAACGCCGGCACCAACCCCTACTTCGGCCCCATGGTCGACCTCGACGTGTCCCGCGCGGAGAAGACGGTGCAGGTCAACCAGTTGTCCATCGTGCTGTGGACGCAGGCCGCCTGGCACGCCTCGATGGCGGCCAACGGCGGCACGATCGTCAACATCGCCTCCGTCGGCGGCCTGGCCACCGAACCCGGCATCGGCTACTACAACGCCACCAAGGCCGCCGTCATCCACCTGACCCGCCAGTTCGCCGCCGAACTGGCCCCGAAGGTGCGCGTCAACGGCATCGCCCCCGGCATCGTCCGCACCAAGCTCGCCCAGGCCCTCTGGGAGAACAACGAAGACCTGATCAACCAGCACACCCCCCTGGGCCGCATCGGCGAACCCGAGGACATCGCCAGCGCCGTCGTCTTCCTCGCCGGCCAGACCTCCTCCTGGATGACCGGCCAAACCCTCGTCGTCGACGGCGGCTCCCTCATCCGCCACTCCTTCGCCGCCTGAGGCCGTTCTTGCCCGACAGTTTCGGGGAAACCGCACGCATCGAGCCCTCGGTTGCTGCACTTTCCCCGAAACTGCAGCACGAAGATCGGCCCGTGGGTGGGTAGCCTGAGGGCATGGTGGCTGAACTGCGGGTGCTGAATGCCGGGTATGTCGGCGACCGGGTGGCGAGCACGGTGGCGCTGATCAGGGACGGGGACACCGTCGTGATCGTCGACCCGGGAATGGTCGCCGACCGGCAGCAGATCCTCGGGCCCCTGGCCGACCTCGGCGTCGACCCGGAGTCCGTCACTGACGTGATCTTCAGTCACCACCACCCGGACCACACGATCAACGCGGCGCTGTTCCTTAACGCCCGCTACCACGACCACTGGGCGTACTACCTGGACGACCAGTGGGTCAGCCGGGACGCCGAGGGATTCGCGCTCTCCGACGCGATCAGTCTCATCCGTACCCCGGGGCACACCGCCGAGGACATCACGACGCTGGTCGACACCGCCGACGGCCTGGTCGCGCTCACCCACGTGTGGTGGCACGCCGAGGGACCGCCGAAGGACCCGTTCGCCACCGACGCCGTCGCGCTCGCCGCATCCCGCGCGCGCATCCTCGCCCTGAACCCGGTCCTCATCGTCCCCGGCCACGGCCCCGCCTTCACCCCGGACCCGACGACCCCGCGCTGACAACCAGAGCGGGCGCCGTCGGGCTCAGGCTCCGTCGACTTGCCCGGCACCTGCGCGCATGCGTGCTCAAGATACGCACAGGTGCCGGGCAAGTCCGGCGATCAAGGGTGGGACGGTCAGGACGAGTGGCTGCGGTCGTGGTTGCGGACCAGGCGCAGGCGGACCTGCGAGATGCTGCGGCCGTCGATCTCGGTGACCTCGGCGGTGAAGCCCGCGGCCTTGATCGTCTCACCGGGCTTGGTCGGGATGTGGCCGAGCTTGTCCAGCACCAGGCCCGCGACCGTGGTGTAGTCCATCTCGCCGAGGCGGTTCAGGTCGATGCCCAGGTCGGGCAGGTCGTGCAGCGGGAACGAGCCCGGCACCAGGAACACGTCGTCGCCCTCGCGGACCACCGACACCACGTCGCGGTCGGTCTCGTCGTAGATCTCGCCGACGACCTCCTCGACGAGGTCCTCCATCGTGATGATGCCGTCGATGGACCCGTGCTCGTCGACCACCAGGGCGAACTGCTCGCGCTGGTTGCGCAGTTGGCGCATCGCGTCCGACACCGACAGCGTCTCCGGCAGGAAGATCGCCGTACGGGCGCGCTCGCCGACCGGGCCGCCGTCGCCGAGCAGGTCGCGCAGGTGCACGACGCCGACCACCGAGTCCAGGTCGCCGTCGTCGACGACCGGTGCCCGGCTGTGCCCGGTCTCGGCGAGCAGGGCCAGGCCCTCCTCCGCGGACATCTCCGCGGGCAGGGTGATGACCTCGCGCCGGGGGATCAGGATGTCGCGGATGTCACGCTCGCTGATCTCGAACGCCCCGGAGATGATCTCCCGCTGCTCGGCGGTGAAGCTACGCTGGGCCACGACCAGGTCGCGGATCTCCTCGGCGGAGATCTCCTCCCGGCCCGCCCGGGGGTCCACCCCGGCGATGCGGACGATCACGTCGGTGGACTTGCCGAGCAGCCACACGAACGGCCGCGACGCGCTGGCCATCCAGTCCAGCGGCCGCGCGGCGACCAGCGCCCAGCCCTCGGCGCGCTGCATGGCGATGCGCTTGGGGGCCAGCTCGCCCAGCACCAGGGTGAGGAACGTCAGGGCCAGGGTGACCACGATGATCGCGGCGGTCTCCGCGGCCGAGCCGAAGAAGCCGAGCACGGGCACCAGCGGCTGGGCCAGCGACGTCGCCGCGAAGGCTGAGGCCAGGAAGCCGGCCAGGGTGATGCCGATCTGGATGGTGGCCAGGAACCGGTTCGGGTCCCGCGACAGGCGCGCCAGCACCCGGCCGCCGGAGGAGGAGCGTTCAAGCCGCTGGATCTGCGACTCACGCAGGGAGATGAGAGCCATCTCGCTGCCGGAAAGCGCTCCGTTGATCAACATAAGGACAAGCACCAGCAGAACCTGGGTGCCGTAGCCGCCCACGGGCGTTCACTCCTCGACATGTCAAGACAGAACCCATACCGTATCGGGTCTTCCTGAACGCTCCGCACAGGGCGGCGCGGACAAAGCTCCGTTCATGCTGGACAGCGGCATGAACGGAGCTTTGTTCGCGAAAGGCGTCAGTCCTGCTTGACCTCGGACTTGTCGCCCGACCACAGGGTGTGGAACGTGCCGTCGGCGTCGACGCGCTTGTAGGTGTGCGCGCCGAACAGGTCCCGCAGGCCCTGGGTCAGCGCGGCGGGCAGCCGCTCGCGGCGCAGGCCGTCGTAGTAGGCCAGCGAGGAGGAGAACACCGGCGCGGGGATGCCCAGCTGGGCGGCGGTGGCCACCACGCGGCGCCAGGCGGGCACGGCCGCGCCGATCGCCTCGGTGAACTCCGGCGCGAACAGCAGGTTCGCGGGCGGGTTGTCGCCGCGGTACGCCTCGGTGATGGTGCGCAGCAGCGCCGCCCGGATGATGCAGCCGCCCCGCCACAGCGACGCGATGCCGCCCAGGTCGAGATCCCAGCCGTACTCCTTGGACGCCGACACCAGCATGTCCAGGCCCTGGGCGTAGCTGACCAGCTTGGACGCGTACAGCGCCTGGCGCACGTCCTCGACGAACGTGTCCGGCAGGTCGAGCTTGACCTCGTGCCCGGCCAGCACCTGCTGCGCGGTCGGGCGCTGCGCCGACTGCGACGACAGCGCGCGGGCGAACACCGACTCGGCGATGCCGGTCACCGGCGAGCCCAGTTCCAGCGCCGCCTGCACGGTCCAGCCGCCGGTGCCCTTCATGCCCGCCGCGTCGACGAGCACGTCGATGAACGGCTTGCCGGTCTTCGCGTCGACGTGCCCGAGCACCTGCGCGGTGATCTCGATCAGGAACGACGACAGGTCGCCCTTGTTCCACTCGGCGAAGATCTTCGCCTGCTCGCCGGGCTCGATGCCCGCCCCGGAGCGCAGCAGGTCGTACGCCTCACCGATGACCTGCATGTCGGCGTACTCGATGCCGTTGTGGACCATCTTCACGAAGTGGCCCGCGCCGTCGGTGCCCAGCCAGTGGCAGCACGGCTCGCCGTCCACGTGCGCGGAGATCTTCTCCAGCATCGGCCCGAGCGACTCGTAGGACTTCTTCGACCCGCCAGGCATGATCGACGGTCCGTTGAGCGCGCCCTCCTCGCCGCCGGACACGCCGACGCCGACGAAGTGCAGGCCCTTGTCGGCCAGCGCGGCCTCGCGGCGGCGGGTGTCGGTGTAGTGGGAGTTGCCGCCGTCGATGATGATGTCGTCGGCGTCGAGCAGCGGCACCAGCTCGGCGATCACGTCGTCGACCGGCTTGCCGGCCTTGACCATGATCAGTACGCGGCGCGGCTTCTCCAGCGCTCCGACCAGCTCGGCCATCGTCTCGGCCGCGACGAAGTCGCCGTCGCCGCCGTGCTCGGCGATCAGCGCGTCAGTGCGGGCGCGGCTGCGGTTGTGCACCGCCACGGTGTAGCCGTTGCGGGCCAGGTTGCGGGCGAGGTTGGCGCCCATCACCGCCAGCCCGGTGACACCGATCTGTGCTGCCATGGTGTGACTCCTGGTCGTGAAAGCTCGATGTTTGCGGCCGCCCCGGTGCGTCCCTTCCACCTCATACCCCATCACGCCGAGCGCCGCTGCGCACGTCCGGGGCGGCGGTGTCCTAGTGATCGAGAAGTCGTGTCGGGTTCGTGATCGACCATGTGCTCCGCGGCCTCTATCCTCCCCCAAGACGCGACACGGGGAGAGCGTATGAACCGCTTGGTGGCCGCAGGCCTCCGGCTGCTGTTCGGGATCGCGCTGACCGCCGGGCTGCTGGTGTACCTCGGCTACACCAGGGCGCAGGCGCAGGGTCTGGCCATGGGCGTGGACGTGCGGCTGCTGGGCCTGTCCGTGCCGGACCTCGCGTTGCGCGCGGTCGGTTCGGTGCTGCCGATGGTGCTGGTGGTGGCCGTGCTCGGGGTGGCGTGTGTGCTCCTCGACAGGCTGGTGCGCTCGGCTGTGGCCGGGATGGACCAGGCCCGCCGTCGCCGGCTGCGCTGGGCTCCCGCGCTGGCCTCGGTCGTGGCCGTCGCCGTCCCGGGGGCCGTCTACCTGTCCCAGAACCACTGGCTGCCGACGTCGTACGTGCTGTACCCGTGGTTGATCGGGCTGGCCACGCTGCTCGTCGCGTACGCCGTGGTGGTGGGCGGCCTGCTGCGGGGCACGGCGGAGCCGCCGCCGGGCCTGCGGCTGATGACGGCGCTGGCGCTGTGCGGTTGCCTGTTCTGGGCGGCGGGCAATCTCGCCAGGCAGGAGGGCCGGCACCTGGCGAGCGAGTTCTGGAACGGCCGTGGCGTGACCACGGTGACCGTGTTCAGCACCGATCGGCTCTACCTGTCGGGGGTCCAGGTGACCGACCTGGACATGCTGTCGGGGCACCCGCGCGACGGCGGAGCATTCCGCTACCGCTACGAGAACCTGCGGCTGGTGGACCACCTCGGCGGCAGGTACTTCCTGCTCGCCGAGGGGTCGGGACTCATCGTTCTCAGCGAGGCGCGGGGCCTGCGGTTCGAGTTCGTGACCAGCCAGGACTGAGCTGCCGCGTCAGGGGTGCCCGGGCAGGGCGTGGGCCTCGGCGAGCGCATCCTGAACGGTGAGGCGGCGGCCGGTGTCGAACTGTGCCCGGTACACGTCGTCCGGCAGGGTGGCGCGCAGCCCGTCCGTGGTGCGCTGTTCGAGTTCGGCGACCGACGGCCAGGGTGTCAGGCCGATCTGTTCGCGCGCCGCGGCGGCCGACCCGGCGAGGCGAACGGCGAGGTGGTGTTCGCCGTGCTGGACGGCGAGTTCGCTGAGCGCGCCGAGGCAGCGGGTGAGCCCGTCGAGGTGGTCGAGGCGGCGGTAGCCTTGCTCCGCGGCGACCAGGTGCGGGTGCGCCGACACCGGGTCGGTCAGCACCAGGTCGTCCCAGGCGAGTTCGTACTCGGCCTCGGCGTGCAGGTTCGCGTCGTTGAGCGTGTCGGCGATGTCCAGCGTCTCCCGGTGCTGGTCGCGGGCCCGTGCGGGCTGGCCGTCGACGCAGGACAGCAGGCCGTGGTGTGACAGCAGGTAACCCCGTACCAGGGGGTCGTTCGCGCCGCGTGCCAGCTCCTGCGCCTGCTCGAACAGCTGCCCGGCGTGCTGATGCGCGCCGCGTGGCAGGGTGATCGCCCGCGTCGTGAGCAGCAGCGCGAGCCGTCCCGGAGATTCGAGCCGGCGCGCGTGCGGCATCATCTGGTCGATCAGCGCGCCCGCCTGGTCGAAGTCGCCGTCGTTGAGCAGCCGGTTGGCGGTCAGCCACTGCATCGCCAGCCGGTCGCCGTCGGTGCGCAGCCCGCCGGGTGGCAGTGCCTGCAGTTGTTTCCACAGTTCGGCGTTCTGCCGTAGCAGCCCGCAGGCCAGCATCCACAGCCAGGCGTCGCCGAGGGCCCGCACCAGCGGTCCGGACGGCTGCCCGGTGCGGCCGACCCAGGCGAGCACGACCTGGAGGTTGAGCTGCTCGCTGTCGAGCCGCCGCATGAGCAGGTCCTGCGAGCCGGTGCGGGTGTCGGCGGCCTTGAGCACGTCGAGGACGTGGCCGTGCAGGCGGCCGAGGGTGTGGTCCGGGTCGGTCAGCCGGGCGGCGGCGAAGCGGCGGATCGGTTCGAGCAGCTGGAATCCGCGCTCGCCGTCGGTACGGTCGACCGGGCTGACCATGCTGCTGTCCATCAGGGCCGACAGGTCCTCGATCACGTCGGCGCCGTCGGTGGAGCAGACCGCGACGACGCCGTCGACGGTGAAGGGGTCGGCGAACACCGACAGGCGGGTCAGCAGTGCCTGGGCGGAGGCGGGCAGCAGGTCGTAGCTCCACGAGATCGTCCTGCTCATGGTCTGCTGGCGGTCGGGCAGGTCGACCAGTGTGCCCTGCTGTTCGAGGCGTCCGAACAGCTGGGTCAGCATCTGTTCGGGGGTGAGCAGGCGCATCCATGCGGCGGCCAGCTCCAGCGCGAGCGGCAGGCCACCGAGCCGTCGGCACAGCTCGGCCAGCACGGGCGTGTTCTGCTCGGTCAGCGCGAAACCGGGCTGCACGTCGCGGACCCGGTCGACGAACAGGCGCAGTGCGGGTGCCTGGGCCAGCGCGTCGGGCTCGCCGTGCGCGGGCGGCAGCGCGAGCGCCTGGACCGGCCATTCCTGCTCGCCGCGTATCCGCAGCACCACCCGGCTGGTCACCAGGATGTGCAGCAGCGGCGCGTGCTGGAGCAGGTCGGCCACCACGGGTGCGGCGTCGAGGACCTGTTCGAAGTTGTCGAGCACGATGAGCATGTCGCGGTCGGACAGCCGCCGCCGTAGTGCGTCCAGGGCGTTCTCCCTGCCCTGCACCACCAGGTCGAGGGTCTGTGCGATGGTGTCGGGCACGAGCCGGGCGTCGGTGATCGCGGACAGGTCTACGAAGGCCGCGCCGTCGCGCCGGTCCGCGGCGGCGCGCCGCATCGCGGCCAGCGCCAGCCGGGTCTTGCCGATCCCGCCGGTGCCGGTCAGCACCACCAGTCGGCGGTCGCCGGAGTCGAGCAGGCCCACGATCCGGTCGACGTCGTCGTCGCGGCCGACCAGGGCGGTGACCGGCGTCGGCGGGGCGACCCCGGCCGGCGGCTCGTCGCGCGGCGGCCGGTCGAACCTCTCCGCGAGCAGCGTCGCCAGGTCGTTCAGGATCAGTTCGTGCAGTTGCGCGGCGTCGCTGAACTTCTTGTACGCGGACTCGCCGCCGTCCCTGATCCGGTCGATCATCGCGCCGAGGGCGGGCTCGCGGTCCGGTGCCGGTGACCTGACGTAGAGCAGCCGGGGGAGGTGACCGGCCCGCTGGAGCTCGTCCTCCAGGCCGGAGACGGTCATACCCGGCCCGACCCAGCCGTAGCTGTCGCCGTAGATGCCGATGAAGACATCGGACTGGGCGAGGTAGGACCGGTACACCGCCTGCGCGGGATGCGGGCGGGCACCGGACTCGAACATGACCGGGGCAAGGCGCAGCTGCTCGATCGCGGTGCGGGCCGCGTCGCGTTCGGCGGCGAGCTCCACCAGCGTCGAGGACACGAACACGCGCAGCCGCTGATCGGGTGTCCTGATGGTGGTGGACCACTGCGTGCCCGTGTCAGGCATCTGCGTCCCCGTCCCATCCGCCGCGCACGCCTACGGTGCGCCGTCAGCCGGGTGCGGGGCCGTTGGCCGACTCGGGCGCGTACCGCCGGGTGTTTCCACGATACAAGCCGGGGTTGTCGCGACGCGGTGGATCTGTGCAGCTCACAGCCTGATGCGGGCGGCGACCGGCAGGTGGTCGCTGCCGGTGCGGGGCAGTGACCAGACGTGGGTGACGGTCGCGCCACGGGCGAGCACGTGGTCGATACGGGCCAGGGGCGCGGGCGCAGGCCAGCTGAACGCGAAGTCGGACCGGTCGGACGTGAGCTGGGAGGTGACCGGGTCCAGGCCGCGGTCGTCGAGAGTGCCGTTGAGGTCGCCGAGCAGCAGGACCCGCTGCGACGGTTCGGCGGCCAGCGCCGCGCCGAGTTTCTCGGCGCTGCCGTCGCGTCGCGTCGAGCCGAAGCCGTGGGTCCAGCCCAGCCGCAGTGAGGGCAGGTGGGCCACGTACACGGCGACGTCGCCCTGCGGGAGCCGGACCGTGGCGCGCATGCCGCGGCTCCAGTCGTCGACGATGGCGCGTGGCCGGATCTCGACCACCCGCACGTCGCTGACCGGGTACTTCGACCACAGCCCGACGGTGCCCTGGATGGCGGTGTGCGGATACGCCGGGGACAGCGCGGCGCTCCAGTCGGCCAGTGCCTGCTCGGTGACCTCCTCCAGGGCGATGAGGTCCGGGGAGACCGCCGTCAGCGCCCGTACGGTGCCCGCCGGGTCGGGGTTCTCGTCACTGACGTTGTGCTGCACCACGGTCAGGTCGTAGGGGACGTCGGCCGCCGGGGCCGCCACTCCGGCGAACAGGCCGAGCCAGGCGGCCACGGGCAGCGGCAGGGTGACCAGCGCGATGGTCGAGCGGCGCAGCAGCGCGACGCCGAGCAGCGGCGGGACGGCCAGGCCCAGCCACGGCAGGAACGACTCCAGCAGGCTGCCCAGGTGCCCGAGCGTGTTCGGCACGGCGGCGTGCAGCACGAGCAGGCCCGCGACGAGCACTGACAGCGACGCCGTCACCAGGCCACGGGGCGCGGGCACGCGGGTTCGGCGGGGCAGCGACCGGTCTGTCGTGGCGGCCGCGGGGGGCGCCGTCATGGTGTCCACCAGGGTCAGTCTCGCAGGCTCGCGATGTGGCGCATCTTGTTGGTGGCGTCCAGCGCCGCGACCTTGTACGACTCGGCCAGCGTCGGGTAGTTGAACACCGCCTCGACCAGGTAGTCGACGGTGCCGCCGCAGCCCATCACGGACTGGCCGATATGGAGCAGTTCGGTCGCGCCGGTGCCGAACACGTGCACGCCGAGCAGCGTGCGGTCCTCCGGCGACACGAGGATCTTCAGCATGCCGTGGGTGTCGCCGATGATCTGCCCGCGGGCCAGTTCGCGGTAGCGGGACACGCCGACCTCGAACGGCACCCGCTGGTCGGTCAGCTCGTCCTCGGTGCGGCCGACGTAGCTGATCTCGGGGATGGTGTAGATGCCGATCGGCTGCAGCGCCGAGATCGGGCCCAGCGGCTGCCCGCAGGCGTGGTGCGCGGCCAGGCGGCCCTGCTCCATCGAGGTCGCGGCCAGCGCGGGGAAGCCGATGATGTCGCCGACGGCGTAGATGTGCGGCACGGCGGTGCGGAAGTGCTCGTCGACGGTGATCCGGCCGCGGTCGTCGGCGGCCAGCCCGGCGGCCTCCAGGTGCAGCGCGTCGCCCATGCCCTGCCGCCCGGCGGAGTACATGACGGTGTCGGCGGCGATCGTCTTGCCGCTCTCCAGCACCGCGATGGCGCCCTTGGGGTGCTTCTCGACCGCGGCGACGGCCTCGCTGAACCGGAACGTCACGGCCAGGTCGCGCAGGTGGTACTTCAGCGCCTCGACGACCTCCAGGTCGCAGAAGTCGAGCATGCGGCTGCGCCGCTCGACGACGGTGACCTTGGTGCCCAGCGCGGCGAACATCGAGGCGTACTCGATGCCGATGACGCCCGCGCCGACCACGACCATCGAGCGCGGCACGCGGTCGAGTTTGAGGATGCCGTCGGAGTCGATGATCGTCAGGTCGTCGAACTCGACGGTGGCCGGGCGGGCCGGGCGGCTGCCCGCGGCGATGACGATGTGGTCGGCGGTGACCGTGAAGTCGCGGCCGCGTTCGCCGGTCACGTGCACGGTGTGCGCGTCGGTGAACCGGGCGGTGCCCGCGTGCAGCCGGATCCCGTTGCGGGCCAGCTGGCCGCGTACGACGTCGACCTCGCGGCTGATCACGTGCTCGGTGCGCGCGGTCAGGTCGGCGACGGTGATGTCCTCCTTGAGCCGGTAGCTCTGCCCGTAGAGCTCGCGCTGGCTCAGGCCGGTGAGGTAGACGACGGCTTCGCGCAGGGTCTTCGACGGGATGGTCCCGGTGTTGACGCTGACCCCGCCGATCATGTCGCCGCGTTCGACCATGGCGACCCGCCGGCCGAGCTTGGCGGCCGCGATGGCGGCCTTCTGTCCGCCGGGACCCGATCCGATGACGAGAACGTCCACATCACGCATGCCGCATACCTTGGCACGGTTACGTTAACGGCGGGCACCGGCCGAACGGCGGTCCCGCCGCTCGCGACGCCGGCCACCCGTGGATCACAAGGTTGGTATGGTCGCGGCGTGCGCAGGAGTGTGTCGGCGGTCGTGCTCGATCAGTTCCACCACCCGACGCAGGTGATCGTCGGGGGGTTCGCCGCGGCCGCGCTGGCCGGGACGGGGCTGCTGTCGCTGCCGATCGCCACCGAGTCCGGCGAGCCCGCGCGGTTCCTGGACGCGCTGTTCACCGCGACCTCGGCGGTCTGCCTGACCGGCCTGGTGCTGGTCGACAGCGAGACCCACTGGTCGGTCGCGGGTGAGCTGATCATCATGGTGCTGATGCAGGCCGGTGGGCTGGGCATCATGACGATGGCGACGCTGTTCGCGATCGCGCTGTCCGGGCGGCTGGGGCTGCGGGCCAGGATGCTGGTGCAGGCCGAGACCAAGACGCTGCAGATGACCGACCTGCGCCGGGTGGTCCGCAACGTGGTGCTGCTCAGCATGGTCAGCGAGGTGATCCTCGCGGCCGTGCTGGCGGGACGGTTCATGATCGGCTACGGCGAGTCCTTCGGGAGGGCCGTCTACCTGGGGGCCTTCCACGCGATCTCGGCGTTCAACAACGCCGGGTTCGCGCTGTGGCCCGACAGCGTGGTCCGGTTCAACACCGATCCGTGGATCTGCCTGACCCTGGCGGTGGGCGTGATCGTCGGCGGGCTGGGCTTTCCGGTGCTGTTCGAGCTGCGGCACTCGTGGCGGCGGCCGAAACGCTGGTCGGTGCTGACCCGGCTGACCCTGACCCTGAGCGTGGTGCTGCTGGTGATCGGCACCGTCCTGCTGCTGGCCACCGAGGGCCGCAACCCGCGCACCCTGGGCGACATGTCCGGGGCCGACCAGCTGCTCAACGCGTTCTTCGGCGCGGTGATGCCGCGCTCGGGCGGGTTCAACTCCATCGACATCGGGGCGATGTACCCGTCGAGCTGGCTGGCGTACGACGCGCTGATGTTCATCGGCGGCGGCAGCGCGGGCACCGCGGGCGGCATCAAGGTCACCACCTTCGGGCTGCTGGCGTACGTGATCTGGGCCGAGCTGCGCGGGGAGCCGTCGGTCAACGTCGGCCGCCGCCGCATCCCCGAGCAGCTCCAGCGCCAGGCGCTGACCATCGCGCTGGTCGGTGTCGGCACCGTCGCCGCCTCGACGTACCTGCTGCTGGTGCTCAACCCGCACACCCTGGACCAGGTGCTGTTCGAGGTGATCTCGGCGTTCGCGACCGTCGGGGTGTCCACGGGCATCACCGCCGAACTCGACGCGGTCAGCCACGGGCTGCTCGCCATCCTGATGTTCGTGGGCCGGGTCGGCCCGCTGACCCTGGGCACGGCGCTGGCCCTGCGCGCCAGGACCCGCCACTACGAACTACCCGAGGAGCGTCCCCTTGTCGGCTGAGAGCGGCAACGACCCCGTCGTCGTCATCGGGCTGGGCAGGTTCGGCAGCTCGCTGGCCGTGGAGCTGATGCGCCGCGGCACCGAGGTGCTGGCCATCGACCACCGGCCCAAGGTGGTGCAGAGCCTGGCCGGGGAGCTGACCCACGTGGTGGCCGCGGACGCCACCGACATGGAGGCGCTGCGCCAGCTCGGCGTCGCCGAGTTCGGCCGGGCGGTGGTCGCCATCGGCTCGGACCTGGAGGCCAGCATCCTGGCCACGTCGCTGTTGGTGGAGCTGGAGGTGGCCGACATCTGGGCGAAGGCGGTCAGCCGCCAGCACGGCCGCATCCTGGAGCGGATCGGGGCCAAACACATCGTGCTCCCCGAGCACGACATGGGCGAGCGCGTCGCCCACCTGGTCTCGGGCCGGATGCTCGACTACATGGAGATCGACTCCAACTTCGCGCTGGTCAAGACCCGCCCGCCACACGAGTACGTGGGCGTGCCGCTGGGCGAGACCCGGCTGCGCCGCAAACACGGCGTGACCATCGTCTGCGTGAAGACCCAGGGCAGCGAGTTCACCTACGCCGACGCCACCACCGTCCTCCAGTACGGCGACATCATCGTCGTCGCCGGCCCCGTCGACCGCGTCGAGCGCTTCGCCGAACTCCCCTGACCAGCCGCCCCCACTCTGCCGCAACTCTTAACGAGTAGCGGCTTGGTGGGCTGCCCGACGGCGCGACTGGTCAAGAGTTGCGGCGGGTGTGGTTGCGCAAGTTTTCCTCAAGGGTCGGGCGGGGTGGTTTCGCGCGGGCGTAGGGGCCGTCACTGTGGGTAGACCATCCGCACCACGACGTCGACGACGGGAGCTCGCCCATGCGGTCCACCCTCGAACTGCCTCCCGCCGACACCGCGTGTGAGCCCGTCGTACGGCTCGACCGGTCCCGGCTGGCGGACGCGTTCGAGCTGGCCTGTCTGGTGCGGGCGACGTCGCTGACGCCGGACGGGGGAGTGCGGGTGGGCCATCCGCGCCGCCCGGCCACACCGGCCGGGACGGTCGAGTTCAGCGCCGAGCACGCCGCCCGCCGGATGGGGCAGCTGATGCGGGCGCTGGAGCTGCCGTACGCCCACGAGACCGCCGAGGCGGGCCTGCGCCGCCGCTACCTGCTGCACCGGGTCAGCGTGCCGGGCGAGCACCGCGCGGCCTACCTGGAGATCAGCGGCGGCGCCTGGCGGCAGGGCCGGGCCTCGGTGCTGAGCACCGCCCCCGTCGGCGGTTCCGCGCCCGCGCACGCCGAGCGGCTGCGCCTGGCCGGGTCCGCGTGGCGCGGCGTGCTGCTGGCCGCGGGCCGCCACATGCGCAAGCACATCCTCGGCGTACGCGTCATCGACCAGGACCTCGCCGCGATCCTGGTCCGCGGCGCACACCTGCTCGGCGCGCAGGCCGCGCTGTCCCGCCAGGCGGGCAGCCTGCTGGTCAGCGTGCCCGCTCCGTCCGCCCACCGCGTGCTGCACGGCGCGGGCATCCTGCACTGACCGCGTCAAGGGATCAGGCAGTCGCCTCGTCGCGGCGTCCCGTCATGCCGATGAACACGCCTCAGGCCCGAACCCTCCGATCGCATCGGCCGTTCTCGTTCGACCCGAGTGGTGTCAGCCCTCGGCGAAACGCGGAGCGTGAAAGCAAGCCGTCAGGCTAGCCTGACAGCATGACCACCCCTGATGCGCTCGAGCGTGAGCACACCCTGCAGACCGCCGTCACCCGCTACAACGACCTGCGCATGCGCGAGGCGCTCGCCGAACCCGGCCTCACCGCCGAGGAGGCGCTGCAGCTGCTCGCACTCGGTGAGCTGATCATCCGGAAGGCCGGTTACGGCCGGCAGTTGTCGGTGCGCAACGCCCGCAGAGCGGGGGCGTCCTGGGCACAGATCGGCGCGGCGCTGGGCATCGCGCGCCAGTCGGCCTGGGAGGCGCACACCCGCTGGATCAATGACCAGGCCGAGCAGTTCCGCAGCACCGGCGTCTCCGGGTTCGACGCCGAGCAGGCGGCCCAGGCCCGGGACCTGGCGGGCGACGCCGACTGAGCCAGGCCCGCCACCAGGGGCGGTGTGCGGCCCGCGTCGGGTAGGTTCTGCGCCGTGGTCCGTCTGCGAGTGTCGTCGGCCGCCGCGCTGGTCGTGGCGGTCCTGCTCGGCATGGCCGCGTGCACCGAGCCCGCGCCCGAGCCGGTGCGCCTGGAGATCGCCACCGGCAGCCGTACGGGGGTCTACTACGTCTTCGGGCAGGCGTACGCGGAGATCATCAACCGCGAGTTGCCGCACGTGCACGCCGAGGCCCGGGTGACCACGGCTTCGGCCGAGAACGTCGAGCTCGTCGGCGGCGGGCAGATGCAGCTCGGCTTCACCCAGGCCGACATCCTGCCCACCACCGGCAACCAGGTGCGTGCCGTGGCCCGCGTCTACGACGACCTGCTGCACCTGGTGGTGCGCGCCGACGGCCCGGTGCGCCGCCTGGCCGACCTGCGCGGGCGCACCGTGTCGGTCGGCGCGCCCGGCTCGGGCACCGCGATCACCGCGAACCGGCTGCTCGACGTCGCCGACCTGGGCGGCGACCGGGTGAAGATCAGCCAGCTCGGCCTGGACGCCTCGGCCGAGGCGCTCGGCAAGGGGCAGGTCGACGCGTTCTTCTTCTCCGGCGGCCCGCCGGTCAAGGCGGTCGAGCAGCTGATCGACGCGATGCCGATCCGGCTCATCGAACTGGGCGAGTGGACCGAACCCCTGCGGGTGCGCTACAGCGAGGTCTACGTCAGCCGCGACATCCCGTTCTCGGTGTACGGCCTCGACCCGATCAGCACCGTCGCCGACCCGAACTACCTCGTGGTCAGCGAGAACATGCCCGATGACCTGGTCTACGAACTGACCCGACTGCTCATGCAGTACCGCGACGAGCTGGGCGTGGCGCACCCGGCCGCCGGGCGGCTCAACCCGCAGTCGGCCATCGCCACCGCGCCGCTGCCCCTGCATCCGGGCGCGGCCCGCTACTACCAGTCGATCAAGCCATAGCCCGCCGGTGAACCGGCCGGGCGGGCGTTACGCCGGGGTGTCCAGGCCGCGCAGCCAGACGCGGGCGTCCAGGCCGCGCTGTCCGGCGTGGGTCATCGCCAGCCTCCCGCCGGACGCGTCGACCAGCACCGCCGCGATGGTCAGGCCCAGGCCGGAGCCGTCGATGTTCTGCGCGTCCGGGGCTCGCCAGAACCGCTCGGTGGCCTGGTCGAGCTGCGCGTCGGTCATGCCGGGCCCGTCATCGCGGACGTGCACCGCGATGCCGTCGTCGGCCGCGCGCACCTCGACCTCGACCCGCCCGCCGGACCCGCTGAACTTCACCGCGTTGTCGATGAGCGCGTCCAGCGTCTGGTCGAGCGCCGTCGGCACGGCCTGCACCAGCGCCACCGGCAGCCCGACGGTCAGGGTCAGCGTCGTGGCGTGGTGGCGGGCCAGTGGTTCCCACGCCGCGACCCGGGACTCGGCGACCGCGACGGCGTCGATGGTGACCAGCTGGTGGCGTCCCCGTTCGGCGCGGGCGAGGGTGAGCAGCCCGTCGAGGACCGTGGCCAGGCGGTCGGTCTCCTCCAGGGCGAGGCGGTGTTCGCTGCGGCCGTCGTCGTCGGCCAGGCTCGGGCCCAGCTCCTCCACGCGCAGGCGCAGCGCGGTCAGCGGGTTGCGCAGCTGGTGGCTGGCGTGGGCGACGAAGGCGCGCTGCCGTTCCATGGCGTCGGCGACGGCTCCGGCCATGTCGTTGAAGCTGCGGGTGAGCCGCCGCAGTTCGGACGGTCCGGCCTGGTCGGAGATGCGGGTGTTGCCGTCGCCCGCGGCGACCTCGTGGGTCATCGCGTCGAGCACGGTGACCGGGCGCAGCACCCAGTTGGCCAGGCTGCGGGCGGTGAGCACGCAGGCCAGCGCGGCGAGCAGGCCGATGCCGCCCAGGGCCAGCCACCAGAATGTGACCGCGTCGCGGACCCGGTCGGCGGGCGACACGATGATCACCATGCCGAGCACTTCGCCGTTGTCGTTGACGGGCACGGCGACCACTATCGGCTCGCCGGTCCAGGGCAGCACGGACTCGGCGGAGCTGTACTGCTGCCCGGCCAGCGCGGCGCGCACCGCGGCCTCGCCGCGGGCCGGTTCGAGGTGGTAGCTGACCGAGCGGGCGAAGGTGTGCCGGTCGCGGTCGAGCACGGCCGCGCCGATGCCGTAGAGCTCGTCGTAGCGGGCCAGCTCGTCGCGTACGGTGCCGATGGTGTCGGTGCGCAGGCCGGGCCGGGCGAGCGCGGCGAAGCGGGTCGCGTCGGCCAGCCGGTCGGCGCGGACCAGGTCGGATTCGCGGCTGGCCAGGGTCAGCGCCAGCGGGATCTCCAGGGCGAGCAGGACCAGCGTCATGAGAAGCAGGTAGCTGGCGGCCAGGCGTCGGCGCACGGCTACTCGCCGCGCAGCCGGTAGCCGACGCCGCGCACCGACTCGATCAGGCGGGGGTCGCCGAGCTTGCCGCGCAGCGAGCCGACGTGCACCTCGACGGTGTGCCGGGCGACCCAGGTGGTCTGCCAGGCGTCGAGCAGGATGCGGTCGCGGGTGATGACCAGGCCGGGATGCCGGGCCAGCGACAGCAGGATGTCGAACTCCTTGCGGGTCAGCGCGACGTCGGCCCCGTCGACGGTGACGGTGCGGGCGGGCACGTCGATGCGCACCCGCCCGGCGACGATGACCATCAGTTCGGGGGAGGCGTACGACGCCCGGCGCAGCACCGCCTCGATGCGCGCCTGCAGCTCGACCATGGAGAACGGCTTGACCACGTAGTCGTCCGCGCCGACGCGCAGCCCGACCACCCGGTCGCGCTCCTCGCCGCGGGCGGTGACCGCGATGATGCCCAGCTGGGGGCTGCGGGCACGCAGTGCGCGGCACACGTCGAGGCCGTCGCCGTCGGGCAGGGACCGGTCGAGCAGCACCAGGTCGCACGGGGCCGCCGACAGGGCCGCGGTGGCGGTGGCGGCGTGCTCGACGTCGTACCCGCGGCGGGTCAGCGCGGCGCTCATCGCCGTGGCGACGCGCAGGTCGTCCTCGACCAGCAGGATGCGCAACCGGACCTCCCCTCGGTGCCGTGTGGCCTTCGATGATGCGTTACCGCCGCACCCGTGTGCCAGCGGGGCCGCAGTTCATTGACGGATGCCTTGACTTGGATCGGTGCCGGTGGTTGACTCGAAACGTCTTTAAGAAAGTTTCTTAACGATTGATCGGCACCGGGTGCCACCGTGCCGATGCTGGGACGTGCGCCCGACCGGCCGGGGGAGAAGGCCGCCGGGCGCGCCAGGCCGCTGTCCGGGCCCGTCGGTGGGGCGGGACGGCGGCCGTCCCCGGGGACCGTCGCGCGCCGTGCCGCCGCGACGGGCTCCGGATGTGCCGGGCTGCCGGGCGGAGCATGGTGTGTCATGCGCCCGGGAGCCCGGCACCGTCGCGTTCCGCCCGGCCGTGGCGGCGTACGGTTTGCCGGTGACACAGAACCCGATCAGGTACGCGGTCGTCGGGCGCGGCTGGCGTGCGCAGTTCTTCTTCAAACTGGCCGAGCTGATGCCGGAGCGTTTCACGGTGACCGGTGTGATGACCCGCTCGGTGGAGGCCGCCGCCGAGGTGGCCGGCCGCTGGCGGCTGCCCGTCACCCAGGACCTCGGCGACCTGCTGCGCACCGGCGACCCCGAGTACGTCATCACCTCCGTGCCGTGGGGCGTGAACCCCGGCCTGGTCGAGACGCTGGTCGAGCGCACCATGCCGGTGCTGTCGGAGACCCCGCCCGCGCCCGACCTGGACGGGCTGCGCGAGCTGTGGGCGCGGGTCGGCAAGGCCGACAAGGTCCAGGTCGCCGAGCAGTACCTGCTGCTGCCCGACCACGCGGCCCGGCTGGCGGTGCTGCGCTCGGGCGTCATCGGTGAGCGCACCTCGGCGCAGGTGTCGTCCACGCACGGCTACCACGCGGTGTCGATACTGCGCGGCATGCTCGACGTGGGCATGGGCCCGGCGAGCGTGCACGCCCGCACCTTCACCGCGCCGCTGGCCGATCCGATGAGCCCGGCCGGCTGGCGCGACGACGCGACCCCGAAACCGGCCGTGAACACCCTGGCCACCATCGATTTCGGTGGCCGCAGCGGCCTGTACGACTTCACCGACAACCAGTGGTGGAACCAGCTGCGCACCCGGCGCGTCGTGGTCCGGGGCAGCCTCGGTGAACTCGTCGACGATCGGGTCGTGCAGCTGCAGGGCACCCGTACCATCGTCGAGTCGGAGCTGCGCCGCCGCCAGACCGGCCGCGACCTCAACCTCGAAGGCTTCGACCTGGACCACATCAGCTTCGACGGCGCCGTGGTCTACACCAACCCCTACGCGGGTGTACGCCTGTCCGACGAGGAGATCGCCATCGCGACCATCCTGGAGTCGACCGGCCGCTGGACGCGCGGCGAGTCCGAAGCCCCCTACCCCCTCGCCCAGGCCTGCCAGGACCACCTGATCAGCCTCGCCATCGACGAATCCGCCCGCACCGGCCAGACGGTCGAGGTCGGTGCGCAATCCTGGCAGTGAGCGCCCGCAGTTTCGGGGAATCTGCGGGCAACACGCCCTTCGAAGGCGCGGTTTCCCCGAAACAGCAGGCTCAGGCCGGGAACTTCTCGCCGGTGAGGTGGGCGCAGGCGGCCAGGAGGCGGTCCTGGGCGGCGATGTCGTAGGCGGCGGCGTTGGCGCGCAGGTCCTGGCGGCGCTTGAGGTAGCGGCCGCTGAAGCCGACCTCGGCCGGGTCGGCGGTCGCCAGCCAGACCTGCGTCTCCGCGCCGGCGGGCAGCTCGTCGGTGGCGTTCGGGCCGCCCATCCGGGTCTTGATCCAGCCCGGGTCGACGGCGTTGCTCAGCACCGCCGGGAACAGCCGCGCGACCGCGAACGCCAGCAGCACGTCGTGCAGCTTAGAGTCGCTGTAGGCGCGCATCCCGTCCCAGGGCTTGCGCTCGTACTGCAGGTCGTCGAAGTCGGCGTGGCCGGCCGCCTCCAGCCCCGAGGTCAGGTACACCAGCCGCTGCGGTAGCGGCATCAGGGCCGTCAGCAGGTACGGGGCGAGCACGTTGACGGCGAGGATGCGCTCGATGCCGTCCTCGGTGACCTCACGCCGGGCCGCCGAGCCCACCCCGACGTTGTGGATCACGGCGTCGTACGGGCCGTGCTCGTTCGCGGCGGCGGCCAGCGACCGGGTCTGCGCCAGCGACGACACGTCGCCGACCAGCACCGCGGCGGCGCCCGGCAGCGCGTCGCGGGTCTGCGCGGCCCGCTGCTCGTTGCGGGCGTGCAGCACCACCCGGTGCCCGAGCGCCAGCAGCTCGCGTGCCGTCTGCAAGCCGATGCCGTCGGCCGAACCGGTGACCAGGACGCTGCTCATGGCGGGCACCTTCCGATAGTGGATCTCTGTGGCAACCCTAGCTCCGGGTGGGCGCAGCGGCGAATCGCGGACCTTGCGCCGGAGGTCGCGATCGTGTCTGTCCGGGTCGGATGGCAACGGTAACGAACGTAATTCGCATTGCTCCCGGACAATCACTCGAATGGTCGCCAACTTCCGACACATCGACCACGTTCCCGCTGGCCGTCGCTAGATTGACCTTCACTTCCAGTGCTGAGGGAACGCCATGCGCATGCTGCACATCATCGCCACGCCCCGTGGCTCGCAATCGCACTCACTTCGTGTTTCCGAAGCCTTTCTGAAAGGCGTGCGCGAGCAGTCCGGCGACGTCACCGTGGACGTCGTCGACCTGTACGACCACGACCTGCCGGCGTTGACGGGCGACAACATCGAGGCGAAGTACACGCTGATGGTGGGCCGCCCGATCGACCGTGGCCACGCGGAGTCGTGGCAGCAGGTGGAGTCGCTGATCGAGCACTTCGTCTCCGCGGACGCCTACCTCATCACCGCTCCGATGTGGAACTTCGGTGTGCCGTACGCGCTGAAGTACTACATCGACTGCGTCGTGCAGCCCGGCTACCTGTTCCGCTACGACGAGACCGGCCAGGTCGTGCCGATGGTCAACGGCAAGCGCATGGTGTGCGTGACCACCCGCGGGGCCGACTACTCGGCGGGAACGTTCCTGCACCCGTACGACTTCCAGGAGCCGTACCTGCGGGCGATCTTCGGGTTCGTCGGCATCACCGACCTGCAGTTCATCCACGCCCAGCCGATGGACATCACCCCGCACCAGCGCGAGGCGGCGCTGACCGGCGCCGTCGCGCAGGCCCACGAGCTGGGCAAGGGCTTCCTGTCCCGGCCGGTCGGCGCACCGGCCTGAGCCGGTGACGACTCGCCGTCGGCGGGGACCCGTGCTCGCGGCCGGGTCCCCGCCGACGGTGCGCTAGACGCGGGTGAAGCGCACCGCGTCGGCGATGACGTATCCCGTGCCGGTGGTCCACCGGCTCACGCCGACCTTGTCGCCGTCACCGGCGGCCATGCTGAACACGCCGAGTGACACCCACTGGCCGCCGTTGACGCGCTGGTTGACGGTCACCGTCTGGTTGCCGCCGGTGGTGGCGACGATGAACGGGGTCGCCTCGTTGTAGCCGGTGCTGGCTGGATACCAGATCGACACCTCGTAGGACGCGGTCGCCGGGATGTTCACCCGGAACCAGGCCGGGTCGCTGGCCGCGACCGGGTCGGCGAAGCGGTAGTCGGTGCCGTGCCGCTGGGCGGAGAACGCCGAGGTGCCCCAGTTCGCGCTGGCGGTGAACCCGCCGGGGGTGGTGTTGTCCACGACGGCGCTCCACGACGTCGGCGGCGGCTCGGTGACGCTGGTCGACACGTCGAGGTAGTTGCGGTCGATGTTGATCTGCACCCCGCCCCACGTCTCCCGCACGTCCCCGGCGTACTGGTGCAGCCGCTGGTGGTTGGCGTAGTAGGCGGCGTCGCAGTACGGGCCGCCGTCCGTGTTGGCCACCCCGTTCCACCAGGCGATCCACAGGTGGTCCAGGCGCGTGTAGGCGGGGTCGTTGTACGCGCCGCACACGTCGGTGATGCCGGACGAGCCGCTGGAGTACATGCCGGACAGGTAGCCGCGCGCGTGCAGCTGCTGCGTCCAGCCGGACAGGAACGACAGCACGGCGTGCTTGCACGAGGCATTGGACGGATACTGCTCGATGTCGTTGTAGATCGCGCTGCCCGCCGGGATGCCCAGCGCCTGCGCGGCGCTGACCGCGCTGTTGGCGGCCGTCACGCCCTGCGAGCGGGCGGTCGTGGCGTCGGCTGACATCTTCGGCTGCCGGGTGCCGCAGGGGGCCTGGCGGCCCAGCTCGATCGGGATCAGCCGCCAGCCGTTGCTGGTCTGGTTGGTGACCCAGTTCGCGGTCAGGTTCGGCTGCGAGCAGGACCGGCTGCCGCCGCTGATGTAGATGCCGATGGCCCGGTACGGCGAGCTGTTGCGCCACGTGTTCATGGTCGACTGGGACGGCGCGGCACAGGTGTCGAACCCCTTGCCGGTGTACGTGCCCGGCTGCGGCCCGGCCGCCGCCAGCGGTGCCGCCGCCAGCGGTGCCGCCGCAGGCTGCGCCTTCGCGGTGAGCACGACGTCGGCTGACGGCCGGGCGTCGCGCCCGAGGCTCGCCGAGGCGAGGATCCGGCGGACGGCGTCCTCGGTGTCGGGGTTGTGCGCTGCGGTGACCAGCACACCCGCGCCGCGGACCGCGACCTGGATAGCGTCGTCGTGGGACACGGCGCTGTCGGCGACCGCCGTGCCCGGTGCTGTGATGGCGGTCTGCGCGGTGAGCCGGCTCGTGGCGACGGCGTCGAGTGGTTCGATGATCAGCGCGGCGGTGCGCCCGGCCAGGTTCGTCGAGCAGGAGGCCTGGTCGCCGGGGTGTCCGAGGTAGACGGTGGGTCGGTCGAAGCGCACACACGCCCCCGGCTGGGCGGCGAGGTCGACGACCTGCCACGAGGCGGGAACGGTCACGCGATATCCCTGGTAAGCCACGAGCCGGCCGTCAGCCGGGTCGGCGGGCCTCGCCCAGGACGGTGTCGTCATCAGGGACGCACCGGCGACCGCGACGGTTATCGCGGCGGCCAGCACGGCCGGACCTGCTATGACCCTTCTCAAACGAGCCTCCCGGGTGTGAAGGAATTCTCAGCGAGTAGATCGATGTGTGGAGAATTCCTACCACGTATCCACGGGTACCGCTAGATGCGCAAGGGTGTCCACAGTGCATTGTTGTTGGCTGTTGCATTAGTGTGTGGCACACAGTATCGTGTGACGCATGGAAGACGAACTGCTCGCGACACACCTACAGGAACTGCGGCGAGGCACGGTCGTGCTGGCCTGCCTGCTCGTGCTGCACCGGCCGAACTACGGCTACGCCCTGCTCGAGGTGCTGCAGCAGCACGGCTTCACGGTCGACGCCAACACCCTCTACCCGCTGCTGCGCCGGCTGGAGAAGCAGGGGCTGCTCACCAGCGACTGGAACACCGACGAATCGCGACCGCGCAAGTTCTACCGCACCAGCGCCGAGGGCGCCGCGCTCGCCGACACCCTCAGCGACGACTGGAACTCCCTGCACACCGCATTCCGATCCCTGAGAGGCGCATCATGACCACCCTCACCGACCGCTACGTCGAGACGACCCTGCGCCGCCTGCCGCCCCGCCAGCGCCCCGACATCGAGCGCGAGCTGCGCGCGTCCATCGAGGACGCCGTCGAAGCCCGCGTCGCGGGCGGCGAGGACCAGAGCGTGGCCGAGACCGCCGTGCTCACCGAACTCGGCGACCCGGCCCGGCTCGCCGCCGGTTACGCCGACCGTCCCCTCTATCTCATCGGCCCCGCGCTGTTCGTCGACTACACCCGGCTGCTGACCGTGCTGCTCAGCTCGGTCGTGCCGATCGTCGCGGTGATCGCCGCCGTGGTGCGCGTCGTGGACGGCGCGCCCTTCGGCACCGTGCTCGGCAGCGCCATCAGCGCCGCGCTCACCACGGCCGTGCACATCGTCGGCTGGACCACCGCGGTCTTCGCGGTCCTGGAGCGCACCGGAGCCCGATGGAGCCCGGACGAGGGACGGCCGTGGACGCCTGACGCGCTGCCGGCACCGGCGAGCCGCCGCACCCGGCGATCCGAGCTGATCATCGAGAGCGTCGCGACCGTCGCGCTGGCCGCCGTCATCCTGTGGTCACCGTCGCTGAAGCTGAAGCTGGACGGCAGCGGGGAGCCGATCCCGGTGCTCGACCCGTGGCTGTGGGACACCGGCGTCGTGTACGCCCTGGTGGCCTTGGTGTTGGCGAGCCTGTTCCTGACCTTCGCCCGCTACCACGCGGGCTGGCGGCCGGTGCTGGGTGTCGCCGGGGGCCTGGCCCAGGCGGCTCCCGCAGCTCTGCTGGTCTGGCTGGCCGCCCAGGAGCACTTCCTCAACCCCGCGTTCATCGCCGCCACGGGCTGGCCCGAGCAGGCCACCCGCTGGATCACCCCGGCTCTGATCATCACCGGTGCGGTCGGCATCCTGTCGGCCTTGTTCGAGACCATCCGCCACGCCCGCCGCGGCTGAACGTCCTCACCCGCTGAAGCCCAGGCGCTCGCCTGGGCTTCAGTCGTTTCCGCTGCTGGGACCGGCTAGGCCGGCTGGTCGCGCAGCGCCCCGACCAGCCGGGAGAACTCCGGCAGCTGCTCGGCGTCGTGCATCGCCTCGCGCAGCGCCTGATCGTGGGTGGGGCGGGCCTGCTCCAGCAAACTCAGACCGGACTCGGTCACCTCGGTGAAGATGCCCCGGCGGTCGTTCTCGCACAGGTAGCGGCTCAGCAGGCCCTGCTCCTCCAGCCGGGCGACCAGGCGGGTGGTCGCGCTCTGACTCAGCACGACCGCGTCGGCCAGCTGCTGCATCCGCATGTGCCAGCGTTCCTGCCGCGACAGCAGTTCGAGCACCGAGTACTCCACGACGCTGAGCCGGTGTGCGGCCTGCAGCGCGCGTTCGAGCCGCTGCTCGATCCGGGCGTGCAGCCCGGCCAGCGCGCGCCAGTTCTGCGCACACGCCACGACGTCGTCGAGAGCCTGCTCCTGAACCGCCATGCGGCGAGAGTACACCGCTTCAGCCGGTAGCCCGCTGTTGCAATAACCCGCGTCTGCAACTAATCTTCTGCCAAGTTTCCTAACTGATCACTTTGGCGGAAAGAGATCGCATGTCAACGGCCGTGGCACCTGTCGCCAGCACGCCCGCATCCACGCCCACGCCATCGGCGCGGCTGTGGTCGCGGGACTTCACCCTCTACTTCGCCGCCCGCACCGTCTCGCTGCTCGGCGACGCGCTGCTGCCCGTCGCGCTGGCCACCGGGCTGCTCGCAGCCGGATACGGCGCATCCGGCGTCGGCTGGGCGCTGGCGGCGTGGATGGCCCCGATCGCCGTGCTCATCCCCTTCGGCGGCGCGCTCGCCGACAAGTTCGGCGCCCGCCGGATGATGATCGGCGCGGACGCCGTGCGCCTGGTCGTGCAGGGCTGCGCCGCGATGCTGTTCCTGACCGGAGTGCCCACGCTGTGGCAGGTGCTGGTACTGCAGGCGATCAGCGGCGCGGCCACGGCCGTGTTCCAGCCGGGGACGGCAGGACTGACCGTGCAGGTGGCCTCCGACGTGCAGCGTGCCAACGGCGCACTGCGGGTCGCCGAGGCGATGACCGCCCTGCTCGGCCCGGCGCTGGCCGGCCTGCTCGTGGCGATGCTGAACGCCGGGGCGGTGCTCGCCTTCGACGCGGCGACCTTCGCCGTCAGCGGTCTGTGCCTGCTCGCGCTCCGGGTCGCCGCCGTCACAGTGACCACCGGCACGAACATGGCCCGTAGCCTCGTCGAGGGCTGGCGCGAGTTCCGGCAGCGGACCTGGCTGTGGACGGTCATCGCGATCTGGGCCGTGTACGGGCTGCTGGTCTTCGGCCCGGTCGTGCCACTCGGCGCCGCACTGATCGTCGGTGCGCACGGCGCCACGGCGTACGGCATCGTCACGTCGGTCTTCGGCGCGGGCACCATCGCCGGTGGGCTGCTCGGCATGTGGCTGCGCCCACGCCGTCCGCTGGCCGCGGGGGCGACGGCCATGCTGCTGTTCGCGTGCTGCCCGCTGGTGCTCGCTGCCGGTGCCGACCTGCCGCTGCTGTGCCTGGGCCACCTGATCGGCGGCGCGGGCTTCGCGTTCTGGGGCGTGATGTGGGCGACCACCGTGCAGACCCAGATTCCGGCACCGGTCCTCAATCGTGTCTACGCCTACGACGTGGCCGGTTCCATCCTCATCCTGCCGATCGGCAGGGCGCTGGCCGGACCGGTCGCGCTACTGGCCGGGTCCCGCGAGGTGCTCGCCTTCTCGACGGTCTTCGCGCTGCTGGCATGCGGTCTGCTGCTGTCCGCCCCGGCCGTGCGCACGCTGCGGCGGGTCGAGCCCGCGCAAGGTACTGGCAGGTCGGCTCGACCATGACCTGTCAGCTTCGACCTGGAGACCGGCCGTACGGTGGCCGAGCAGTCCGCCTAGGCGGCGGCCAGGTGCTTGTCGAAGAACGCGTCGAGGCGCTCCACGGCCGGGGTCACGTACTCGGGCTTGTCGTAGAGGTCGACGTGCGACGCCCCGTCGACCAGGTACAGCTCCTTGGGCTCCTTGGCCTGGGCGTACGCCTGCTCGCTGCAATACTTCGTGTCCGCCCTGGTGCCCGCGATCATCAGCAGCGGACGCGGCGAGATCAGGTCGACGTGGTCGAAGGAGCCGTACGCCATGATCCGGTCCAGGCCCGCCACCACGTACCAGTTCTGCGCGTTCGGGTGCTGGGCGCGAGGTGTGCGGTAGTAGTCGGTGCCCTCGGCATACAGCGCCGGGGTGTCCTCGGTGACCTCGGCCGGGGTGTCCGGCACGATGTGCTCCAGCCGGGCCGGTTTGCCGTGCGCCTGGTCGGTGCGGTCCTGCGCGGCCGCCTCCAGCAGGCCGTCGCGCAGTTCGGCGTCGCCGTTGCCGCCCAGCCCGTCGCGGAACAGCGAGCCCATGTCGGCCGCGCTCACCGTGGCCACGGCCCTGATGCGGTGGTCGGTGGCCGCCGTGAACGGCACGTAGCCGCCCGACGCGCAGATGCCCAGCGCGCCGATGCGCGCCGGGTCGACCTCGTCGGCGGTGCCCAGGAAGGTGACGGCGCTGCGGATGTCCTCGGCGCGGGCGAACGGGTCCTCCAGGAAACGCGGCTCACCAGCGCTCTCACCCTGGTACGACGCGTCGAAGGCGAGCGTGACGTTGCCCTTCATGCACAGCTTCTGCGCGTACAGGCCCGCGGTCTGCTCCTTGACCCCGCCGAACGGGTGGCTGACCACGATCGCGGGCAGCTTCTGCCCAGCCTGGTAGTCGTCGGGTACGTAGAGGTCGCCTTTGACGTCCAGGCCGTTGCTCTTGAACGTGACACTCTTCTTCACGCGCCCACTCCTCACCTGACGCGGGGGTGAACGCCCCGATCCTACCGAGTGGGCCGACGCGGCACGTGCTACCTGCGGCGGAACGTGGTGACGAAGCGCAGCAGGGCGAAGAACAGCAGGCAGCCCACCAGCACGATGCCCATCGCGGCGGCGCGTTCACCGAAGGTGCCCGCCTTCACCACCACCGCGCCCGAGCCGATCACGAAGCCCGCCAGCGTCACGAACAGGCCCAGGATCTCGACGACCTTCAAGGTGCCCTCGGCGACCACCCGCTGCGCCGTCTCGACCTTCTCGGTCAGCGCCGCCGACGCCTCCTTGATCCGCCGTTCGGCCTGCTCGGCGACGGTGTCGCCGGCCGCCCGGGTGAGCTCCTGGGCGTACCCGTGCAACTGCCGGGTGACGACGATCAGCTCGCGCTCGCGTACGTAGTCCTGGTGGACCGCGTTGTGGCCCGGACCGAGCATGGCGATGGCCCGGTCGATCTCGTCGAGCGCCTGCTCGAAGCGGCCCAGCTTGCGCAGCGCGAACGCGCGCCGGAAGAACACGTTCGCGTCCAGCCCGCTGGAGGCCGTCAGCTGCTGGGACAGCTCCAGCATCAGCTCGGCCTGATCGGGCAGGTGGTCGGCGAACCACAGCCCGTGCATGCACACGTGGCGGGTCTTGGCGTCGACGTCCGGGGCGTCGACGGCCTGCCGGTAGAGCTCCAGACCCCGCCCCGAACGCGAGCCCAGTGCCCCGAACGCGGCCAGCCCGACGATGAGCGCGTCGCCGTCGAACTCGGCCAGCCAGCGGTGCGACTGCGACTGCAGCGCCTCGAACTTGAAATCGAACCGCAGCCGCTGCCCGTGCACGTACGCCAGCACGAGCCGGTCGAGAGCCGGGGCACCACGCAGCGCCTGCTCCTCGGCGGCGCCCGGGAACCGCTGCCCGGCGTCGCGGGCCAGCCAGGCGAGGTCCGTCGCGGCGGTACGCAGCTCGGGCAGGCTCATCTCGTGCCGCGCGGCCGCTGCCGACAGGTCGCCGATCCAGTCCAATGAGGTCGTGGCGACCTTCGGGGCCAGGTGCTCGACGAGGACGGCCACCCGCCCGCTCGGCCCCGCGTCGGCCAACCGGCGGTCCAGCGGGTCGCCGTGCTGCGGGTCGTGCTGCCGGGGCACCGCAGCCGGTTCGGCGCTCATCGCTCAGCCTCCAGATACGACAGACGTCGGGATCCGCTCACCGTAGCGGTTTCGTGCACGTCGATCGCGGGTGCCCCGGCCCGGCCGCTACCGGGCTCCGCGTCGGGCCGTGAGCGCGGTGAGCAGCTGATCCGGGTCGGTGCCGACGATCGGGATGAACAGGCTCGTGCCCAGTCTGCGTAGCATGCGCTGGTAGCGCACGATGCGCCAGAAGCCGTAGAAGCGACCAGCGGTCTCCCGCTCCTGGGCGCGCTTGTCCTCGCCTGGGTCGCGCGGCGTGACACACAGCATCCACACGCCGCCGGACCGCCGGACGGCTAGTTCCTTCACGTACGGCCACGGCAGGTGCAGAGCGGGCCGGGCGACGCCGTTGGGCCGCAGGAACAAGCCGTGCTCGTCGGCGCCCAGCAGCGGCGAGCGGGCCCTGGTGGCCTCGTCGAGACAGGTGACCACATAGTGCAGGCCGACCACGGCCAGCGCGATCACCGTGAGCAGCCAGGACCGGATCGCGATCAGGCACAGCGCAGCGGCGAGGGGCAGGTACACGGTGAACAGCCTGCGCTGGGTCAACTGCAGGGCGTACGCGAGCGGGTTGCTGCGCAGCAGCACCGGAAGGTCGTCGGGTACGCGCCCGTGCAGGCTCGGCGTGTGCAGGGTGCCGTGGCGATCGGTCGGGGAGCTCATCAGCGCGCGACGTTAGCAGGCCCGCGCGAGCAGCATGGCCCGCGGCGTCTGCTCGCCGGTCTGCGCCTTGCGGCTGGCCTGCGCGAACACGTCGAACCCGGCCTCGGTCACGAATCCGGCCATGCGGTCCGCCGAGCGGAAGTGGTAGTTGAGCGTGAAGGTGTGCCCGAACGCCTCGGTGCGCAGCCGGTCCTCGTCCAGGTTCTGGAAGATCAGCAGCAGGTGGCCGCCGTCGGCCAGTGCCCGCCGGAACCCGGCCAGCACCGACGGCAGCTCACCGTCCGGGACGTGGATGACCGAGTACTGCGAGCTGATCCCGGCGAGCGAGCCGTCGGCGACGGTCAGGGCCGTCATGGTGCCCTCGTCGAAGCGCAGGCGCGGATACCGGGCGCGGGCCAGCGCGAGCATGCCGGGGGACAGGTCCAGGCCGCGCACGTCCAGGCCCAGGCTCGCCAGGTGGGCCGTGCCGGGCCCGGCGCCGCAGCCGACGTCCAGCGTCTGCCCGCCGCCACCGGCCAGCACCAGTTCGGCGTAGGCGGCCATCATCGCCCGCTCGACCGGTATGCCGGCCAGCTCGTCGTGGAAGTGCTCGGCGTACGCACCGGCGAAGGTGTCGTACGCCGTCCGGGTGTCGTGCAGGAAGGACGGCTCGCTCACGCCGCCACCCTAAGCGGACCCCATGCGCCGCCGCCGCCCGGTCGAACAGCTTCACCGGTGGCGGCTACGATGCGCCGCATGACGCAGACGGCCCGGGTGCCGCGCCCACGGCAGGCGCTGTCCGAATCCGTACCGCCCGCCGAGCCCGGCGCGACGGTCCCCGACGTGGTCCGCCGACGGCTCTCCCCGGCGCTGCTGGACCCGTACGCCTGGCCGGCCGCGCTGTTCGTGACCATGCTGGCGGGCGTGCTGCGCCTGAGCAATCTCGCCAGCCCCGGCGGCAAGATGTTCGACGAGAACTACTACGCCACCGACGCCCACTTCCTGCTGGAGAAGGGCTTCGAGTGGAACGAGAAGGACAACACGGCCGGTTACGTCGTGCACCCTCCGCTCGGCAAGTGGATCATCGGACTGGGTGAGCAGGTCTTCGGCTACAACGAGCTGGGCTGGCGTATCTCCGCCGCCGTCTTCGGCACCCTGTCGGTGCTGCTGCTGACCCGCATCGCGATGCGCATGCTCGGCTCCGTCGTGCTCGGCTGCGCCGCCGGGCTGCTGATGGCCTTCGACGGCATGCACTTCGTGCTGTCGCGGGTCGCCATGCTCGACATCTTCCTGATGTTCTTCATCCTCGCCGCGTTCGGCGCGCTGGTGCTCGACCGCGACCAGCGCCGCACCCGCTGGCTGCGCTTCCTCGCCGACGGTGGCGACCCGCGCGCCCGGGGACGGCGCAGCCGCCCGCCGGGAGCCGTGCCGTGGTGGCGGCTGGCCGCGGCGCTGCTGTTCGGCTGCGCGCTGGCCGTCAAGTGGTCGGCGCTGGCGTTCGCGCCGGTGTTCGTGCTGCTCGTGCTCTGGTGGGAGGTCGGCGCGCGGCGCAGCGCCGGGGTGCGCCGCCCGATCCGTGACACGATCCTCGACGAGACCGGCTGGCTGCTGGCCGGCGTGCCGATCACGGCCGCCGTCTACGTCGCGAGCTGGACCGGCTGGCTGTCCACCGACGGCGGCTACGCCCGGCACTTCCTGCGCGACAGCGGCCAGGACGAGCCGCCGTTCTGGGGCGCGCTGCGCAACCTCGCCCACTACCACGAGGTGGCGTACGCCTCGCACCAGGCGATCACCGAGGCGCACGCCTACCAGTCGGTGGGTGAGTGGGCCCCGATCCAGTGGCTGCTGCTGGGCCGCCCGGTGCTGCTCTACCGCAACGAGAACATCCCCTGCGACGCCGACAAGTGCATGGCCGACGTGCTGCTGCTCGGCACGCCCCTGTTGTGGTGGGCGTTCATCCCGGCGCTGCTGGCCGCGATCTGGTTCGGCATCGCCCGCCGCGACTGGCGCGCCGGTGCCGTGCTGGCGATGACCGCCGCGGCGCTGATCCCGTGGTTCTTCTTCCCGGCGCGCACGATGTTCTACTTCTACGCCCTGCCCGCCGAGCCGTTCCTGATCCTGGCGCTGGTGTTCGTGTTCGGCGCGGCGATGACCCCGCCGCCGGGCCGCCCGCCGGACCCCGACCGGCAACTGTTCGGCTCCGTCATGGCCGGGGTGTTCGTGCTGCTGGTCGTCGTCGTGTTCACGTACTACCACCCGATCTACACGGGCGGTTCGCTGCCGTACGAGGACTGGAGCCGGCGCATGCTGCTGGGCAACCTGTGGATCTGATCAGTACCGCTCCATCAGCGCCCGGACGTTGAGCACGTACGTCGCGTTCGGGTACCACACGGCGTCGCCGTCGAGGATCTCCTTGTCGACGGCGCCCTGCCCGAAGTTGTACGCCGCGATGACCGCGTTGAGCAGGCACCACTCCTTGCTGTCGGCGACGGCCGGGTCCTGGCGGCAGTCGTCCTCGCGCAGCGTGTAGTCCGGTGTGCACGCCGGGGCGGGCGACACGTCCGGGTCGGGCTCCTCGCAGCCGAACCCGTACTTCATCCCGAAGTACCGGATCAGCCACTGCAGGTAGGCCGAGCCCAGCATCGTGTTGCCTTGGAGCGTGTTCACGTCCTCGTCGAGGGTGAACGGCGAGTCGTCGTTGAGCCACGTCGCCGTGCTCGGCATGACCTGCATGGTGCCGATGCCGCCGTCGCACGCGACGATGGTCGACTGCCAGCCGCTCTCCTGCATCGCCACCGCCTTGATCACCTTCGCGGGCAGGGTGACCTGCGAGACCGTCCAGAACTTGCGGGCCGCGGCGGCCTCCAGCGCCGCCTCGACGTCGGCCATGGGCGCGCCCGCACCCTTGTGGATCGGGCACTTGGCGCCCGCGGGCGGCGACGGCTTGGGCGCGGGCGGCGGCGGGCCGGGCAGGTCCACCTTCTTCGGGCTCGGTTTGGGCTTGGGCTTCGGTTTCGGTGACTTCGACGGCGACGGCTTCACCGACGGCGACGGCGACGCACTCGGCTCGGCGTCGGCGGACTCGCCCGGTGTGGGCAGGGCCCCGGTCTCGAACACGGCACTCGGGCGCGGCTCGGCCCCGGTCACCGGGTCGTCGCCGCGTTCGAGCATGACCACGGTCGCGGCCAGCACCGCGGCGACCACGGTGAACGAGCCGACTACGGCGTGCGTACGCGTGAAGCGCATTGGTCGTCCTCCCCAGGGATCCCAAGGCGGCCGAGCGTAGTGCACCCGGCGGCGCGCCGGGTGCCCCGCCTGCGCCCATGCGCCCGCCACGCTCGCCGGGGGAGGACTACTCTCAGCGTGTGGCCAGGTATTTCGACGTGCATCCGGACAACCCGCAGGCTCGCTCCATCCGGCAGGTCGTCGACATCGTGCGGGAGGGCGGGCTGATCGCCTACCCGACCGACTCGTGCTTCGCCTTCGGCTGCAAGCTCGGCGACAAGAACGGGCTGGACCGCATCCGTGACATCCGCAAACTCGACGACCGGCACCACTTCACCCTGGTCTGCCGCGACTTCGCCCAGCTCGGGCAGTTCGTCAAGATTGACAACGCGGTGTTCCGCCTGATCAAGGCGTCGACCCCGGGCAGCTACACCTTCATCCTCCCGGCGCTGCGCGAGGTGCCGCGCCGGATGCTGCACCCCAAGAAACACACCGTGGGCGTACGCATCCCCGACCACCCGGTCGCCCAGGCGCTGCTGGCGGAACTCGGCGAACCACTGGTCTCCAGCACCCTGCTGCTGCCCGGCGACACCGAGCCGATGACCCAGGGCTGGGAGATCAAAGAACGCCTGGACCACCTCATCGACGCGGTCATCGACTCCGGCGACTGCGGCACCGAACCCACGACCGTCGTCGACCTGTCCGAAGGCGAACCCGAGATCCTCCGCATCGGTGCCGGCGACCCCACCCGCTTCGAGTGACGGACGGGCCGGTCACCACGGCTCGGCGAACCAGTGCCGGGCGTACGGGTTGTCGTTGTACGGGTGCGGCGGGACCAAGGTGCGCGTGAGTTCCCACGCGCACCTTCATCGTGGCTGGTTCAGGCAGTCGTCGCCTTCTTACGGGCCGTACGGATCCAGCCGTACGCGGTGTGCCGCGGCACGTCGTAGTGGTCGGCGATGACGCTCGCGCTGTCCCCGGCCTGGCGCAGCACCTGCTCGAAGTCGTCCGGCAGCTTGCGGTAGCTGCGGCTGCCGCCGCTCGGGTGCCCGCTGTCCGGAGTGGACGAGGCGGACTTCTTCGCCGTCGCCTTCGCGGGTGAGGCCTTCTTCTCCCGTGTCACGGCCGCCGCGCCGCGCGCGGATCCCTTGGCCCGCGCCGGTTTCGCCGTGCTCGCCTTGGCCGAGGCCGTCTTGGCCGCACCGGGCTTGGCGGCGGCAGTGTCGGCCTTGACCGCGCTCGGCCTGCCCGCGCGGGATCGGCGAGCGGCTGCCGGTTCGGCGGCCGTGGGCGGCACCGGCTCGGCTGCGGCCGCCGGGGCGGCGGTCTTCGCCGGGGCGCGCTTGCGGGCGGGCGGCTTCGGCGCGGCCGTGTCGGCGGCCGGGGCCTGGATCTCCAGTTCACCGGGCACCGCGGGTGCAGCCGGGGCGGTGTGGGACGGCTTGGCCGGTGCGGGGGCCGCAACGGCGCCCGAGGTCGCCGCCAATACGGCGGCGACGAGCTGGTTCAGGTCGAGCACGGGCAGGGCGCCGGGCATCAGGGTGCCGCCGGAGCCGGGCGCCAGGCGCAGCTCGCGTACCGTCGTCGCCGCCCCGTCGAGGTCGAGCCGGATCGTCGTGACGGCCTGCGTGGGGTCGTCAGGCGTGATGGTGACGGTGTATGAGGACATGCGTAGCGGCCTTCCGTGCCTGAAGCCACCGGCGTGCGTCCCCGTCGCGCGCGTCGGCTCTGGCCGTGAGAATTGTTCGCGCCAAGGTACTGCACGAATAGCGGACGACCAAATCACTTGGGATTTCGCGGTTTATCGACGACGTCTATCTCTCCGTTCGGCGACATTGAAACCGGCCCTGCGCCACGAGTGCGCGGCGCAGGACCGGTTGCTGTCGACCTTTACGCCGGGGCGGGCTATCGGCGGGCCGCCGGATGAGACTTACTAATGGTTAGTGACTAACCGGCGGTTTGCGGTTCAGGGCCGCCGCCGCCAGGCTGGGGGAGCACCGTGATCAGTGCGGTGTTCCCCGGCGAACGAGATATGGCGATGACGAGACCACGAGTGGACGACAACCCTCTGCTGGCCGAACTGCGATGGGTGCACGACATGCTGCGCCGCGACCTGGCGGCGGTGCGCAGGCTGGCCGACGAGGCCGCCGGCGGCGCGCCCGCCCGCGACCTCCAGCAGGGCCTGCGCAAGCTGCAGAGCAACGGCCCGCTGTTCCAACTGAAGATCAACTGCCTGAGCTACTGCCAGTTCGTACACCATCACCACCAGGCCGAGGACGCCATGATGTTCCCGGCGGTACGCCGTGCGGCACCACACCTGCGAGCGACCGTCGACCGGCTGGAGGCCGACCACCGCGTCGTGTCGGACCTGCTCGACCAGGTCGAAGGCGCAGCTCGGGCATTGGGCGGCGACGACGCGGAGATACGCGCGAAGCTGGTGGTGGCCCTGCGCACGCTCTCCGACAAGCTCCTCGAACACCTGGAGTTCGAGGAGGGAGAGCTCGGGCCGGTGCTGAAGACCTGGAAGAGGTGGCCGTTCCATGGCTGACGAGCCGCGGTTCGGTCTGGCCCGCGATGGCCGAACGCGGCAGCTCCCGCGGTCGCGCAATTGTTTCCGCGAAGCCGATGAGTTCTGCCCGCCCCGATCGTCAGAGCAGGTGTAGACACACTCGCAGGATCCGAGGAGACCACCATGAGCGCGACCGCATCGACCGGCACTGGCGCATACGCCGAGGTAAACGGCATCAACCTGTACTACGAGACGCACGGCTCGGGCCGTCCGATGATCCTGCTGCACGGCGGGCTCGGCTCGGGCGAGATGTTCGGGGCGATCCTGCCGATGCTCGCCGACCACCACCAGGTGATCGCCGTCGACCTGCAGGGACACGGCCGCACCGCCGACATCGACCGGCCGCTCGAAGTGCCGCTGATGGCCGACGACATCGGCGCGCTCATCGCGCACCTCGGGCTCGACCGCCCGGACGTGGTCGGCTTCTCCCTCGGCGGCGGCGTCGCCCTGCTGACCGGGATCCGGCACCCGGAGAAGGTCGGCCGCGTGGTCTCGGCCTCGGCCAACATCCGCCGCAGCGCCGTCTACCCCGAGATGCTCGGCCAGCAGGGCCAGGTGAACGCGGCCGCAGCCGAGTTCCTGAAGGACACCCCGATGTACGAGCTGTATCACCGCGTCGCACCGCGCCCGGAGGACTTCCCCCGGCTGCTCGACAAGATCGGTGCAGCTATGCAGCAGGACTTCGACTACACCGACGAGGTGCGCGGCATGCAGGTGCCGACCCTGATCGTCGCGGCCGACGCCGACATGGCCCCGCCGAGCCACTTCGTGGAGATCTTCAACCTGCTCGACGGCGGTCTGCGCGACGGCGGCTGGATGGGTGAGGGCCGGCCCAAGGGCGGCCATGCGCTGGCGATCCTGCCCGGCCTGACCCACTACAACCTGGTCGACTCGCCGCTGTTCGCCGCGACCGCCCTGGCGTTCCTCGACCAGCAGGACTGAGCCCGCGGATCCGGCCCGTGACGGCGGCACCGTGGCAGTGAGCCACGGTGCCGCCGCAGGTGGTCAGTCGTTGGTGCCCGAGGTCCGGAACCGGGTCGCGGTTCTCGCCGTCGCCCGCGGGCACAGCCGTTGCCACTCGGCCCACAACGCGTCCCGGCGCGAGTCATGCATGTACGCGGTCGGCCGGGTGCGGTAGCTGCGGCCGTCGCGAAGCCTCAGCAGCAGCACGTTGTCGCTGTTACGGATGTCGGCCTGGCCGTAGGAGTCCGGATCGTAGGCAGGGTAGAGGCAGTCCAGGTGCAGGCTCCCGACATCCTGCGGATCGACCTGATCCACGCGGCCGCTGACGGTGCGGACGGCGAGCACAGGGGTCGCGCTGTCGAGCAGCTTGATCTCGACGACCCGAGGGCGGTCCCAGAACCAGTAGACGATGCCGATGACCGCGGCGAGCCCAGCGGCACCCACCAGCAGGTAGCCGTAGAAGCTGGAGTCCGACCGGAGCAGGCCGAGGTAGGCGGCCGACGGGGTCACGGCGGCCCACACGAACCACCGTGCCCAGTTCCGGCCCCGCTTGCCCGCCTGCCACAGCGTGCCCTCATTGATCGTCACACGTCTATGATGAGGCAGGTCGTCAAGCGGCCGCAGGCGCGTTCCACGGAGACCGTCGGGTCAGCGGGCCGTCGTTCACCGTGGGACCATCGGCCGGTGATCGACGCTTCGCGGTATACGGACTTCGCCCTGCGGGAGGCGCGGGGCGTGTCGCCGACCTACGAGCGGCTGGCATTCGCGATCGCGGCCGACGAGCAGGTCCTCGGACTGCTGGCCACCGTCCCGGAGTCGAAGCGGCAGCCGAACCTGCTGCTCGGCGTCGTACGCCTGCTCGGCGGCCCGGTGGACGACCCGGCTGCCTTCCACGACTTCACCGTGGCGCACTGGCCGGCGATCGAGGCCGAGCTGCGAACGCGGGCCACCCAGACCAACGAGGCGGGCCGGTGCGCGGTGCTGCTGCCGGTGCTGGCCGCGTTGCCGCAGCCGCTGGCGCTGCTGGAGGTCGGCGCGGCGGCCGGGCTCGGCCTCTACCCCGACCGCTACACCTACCGGTATGGCGACCACGAGATCGGATCCGGTGGCCCGGTGCTCGACTGCGCCCTCACCGGAACAGCACCGCCGACGCGGCTGCCCGAGGTGGTGTGGCGGGCGGGCCTGGATCTGAACCCGCTCCAGGTCACCGACCCCGCCGACGTCGCCTGGCTGGAGGCGCTGATCTGGCCCGAACACCGGCACCGCCGGGAGCGACTGCGTGCCGCGGCGGCCGTCGCGGCGGCGGACCCGCCGACGCTGATCCGCGGTGACCTGGTGGACGACCTGCCCGGCCTGGCCGCGCAGGCGCCCGCCGACGCGACGCTCGTCGTGTTCCACACCTCCGTGCTGTACCAGGTGCCGCCCGAGCGCAGGACGGCGTTCACGGGCCTGGTCCGGGAACTGCCCGGCCACTGGATCTCGGTGGAGGACCCGGACGTCATGGCCTACCAGGGCCTTCCGTCCGCCCCGGACGGCGCGCTGCACAACGTGCTCGCCCTGGACGGGACCCCGCTGGCCTGGGCGCGTGGCCACGGGCAGGCGATGACGTGGTTCGCGCCCACCGGATGACGGAGTGGTCCGTCACACTGCCCGGCACACACCCGCCACGGCAGGTCGCCGTGCGCCTACCGTTGACCACATGACCGCACCCACCCCCATGAAGATCTGTGTCTTCCTGTCGGCCAGCGACCTCGACGAGCGCTACACCGCGCCGACCCGCGAGTTCGCCGAGCTCGTCGGCAGGGCCGGGCACACGCTGGTGTGGGGCGGTTCCGACGCCGGGCTGATGAAGGTCGTCGCCGACGGCGTACGGGCGGGCGGCGGGCGGCTGTCCGGGTTCTCGGTCGACTTCCTGCGGCAGTTCGCCAGGGCGGACGTGGACGAGATGACGGTCGCCAAGGATCTCGCCGAGCGCAAGGCGATGCTGCTCGCCGCCGCCGACGCGGTGGTCGTGCTGGCCGGTGGCCTGGGCACGCTGGACGAGGCGACCGAGGCCCTGGAGTTGCGCAAGCACGGGCTGTTCGACAAGCCGGTGGTGCTGCTGAACACGGCGGGTTTCTACGACGGCCTGATCCTGCAGCTGCGCCGCATGGACGAGGAGGGCTTCCTGCCGGTGCCGCTGGCCGACCTGGTCTTCATCGCCGACACCGGCGCCGAGGCACTGGCGTACCTGGAGAAGACGACCCGGCTCGCGGGCTGAGCACCGGCCCGGTCAGACGCCGACGCGCTCGCCGATCGCGGCCAGCCATCGCGCGGCCTGGTGCGGGTCGGGGCTGGTCAGCCCGTACAGGTCGGTTACCGCGCGGGCGGCCGCGACCCAGTCGCCGTCCCGCAGCGCGGTGCAGGCCCGCGCGGCCGCGTAGTCCCACCAGGCCTGCCGGTCGGTGGGCGGCTGTGGCCAGCCGGTCTCGAACCGGGTCAGCCGCCGGTACGCCGCGTCGCACGCGTCACGCAGCCACGTCCGTTCGGCCGCCGACACCGCCGTCCCGGCGGCTGCGATGGCCAGTGGCCGCCGCCACGAGGTCGGCAGCAGCACCTCGTCGACGCCGCGCAGTGCCCCGGCCACGACGGCGTGCAGGGTGGCGTCGTCCGCGCCGTCCAGGTGCCGGACGGACCAGCCGAGGCGGGCGAAGACCTCGGCGTCGGGCAACGGCACCCACGAGTCGAGTTCGCTGAACGCGTGGGCGAGGTCGGCGTGCGCCCCGGCCGCGCCCAGCGCGACGGCCTGGCGTACGCCGATGGTGTGCCCGCGGGTGAGCAGCCCGGCGGCAGGGGTGAGCTGGACCCGCTGGTGCGGGGCCGACCGGGGATGGAATCCCTGGTCTGGGCCCCAGCACCAGCGGTCGGGCCGTACGCCGTGGGGGATCAGCCCAGCGAACGGGCCCGTCGACGACACCGGTGGACAGCGATGGGCTCCGGTCTCACTGTTCAGCCAGTCCGTCGATCCGGTCATGGGGTCACCGCCTAACGGGACGGGGCAGCGAACGGGATCTTGGGTAGTTCCTGTGCCGGGTCGCCGGCCGGGTGTGTCCACAGGCCGCGGTCGCGCAGGATCGGCAGCACACCCTCGCCGAACCAGTACGCCTCCTCGACGTGCGGGTGTCCGGACAGGATGAACTCGCTGATGCCGAGGTCGGCGTATTCGGCGATGCGGTCGGCGATCTCGGTGTGGCTGCCGACCAGCGCGGTGCCCGCGCCGCCACGGACCAGGCCGACGCCCGCCCACAGGTTCGGTGCGATCTGCAGGCTGTCGCGCCTGCCGCCGTGCAGGGCGAGCATGCGCCGCTGCCCTTCGGACTCGCTGCGGGCCAGGCCCGCCTGCACGGTGGCGATGTCGCCGTCGCTGATGCCGTCGAGCAGCTTGCGGGCCTGCGCCCAGGCCTCGTCGGCGGTGTCGCGGGCGATGACGTGCAGCCGGATGCCGTAGCGCAGCTCGCGGCCCTGCTCGGCGGCGAGTTCGCGGATCCAGTCGAGCTTGCCGGCGACCTGTGCGGGCGGCTCGCCCCAGGTGAGGTAGACGTCGGCGTGCCTGGCGGCGACCGGACCGGCGGCCTGGGACGAGCCGCCGAAGTAGATCGGCGGCACCGGGTCGGGCACCCGGGGCAGGGTCGCGCCCTCGATACGGTGGTGCTCACCGGTGAAGTCGACGCTGCCGCCCCGCCACAGCGAGCGGGTGACGTGCAGGAACTCGTCGGCGCGGGCGTAGCGGGCGTCCTTGTCGAGCCAGTCGCCGTACGCCCGCTGCTCGTGGGTCTCGCCGCCGACGACGACGTTGAGCAGCAGCCTGCCCTCGGAGTGGCGCTGGAAGGTGGCGGCCATCTGCGCGGCGAGGGTCGGTGACAGCAGGCCAGGCCGGAACGCGACGAGGAACTTCAGCCGTTCGGTGACCTCGGTGAGCATCGCGGTGGACAGCCAGGCGTCCTCGCACCACGCGCCGGTCGGCGTGAGCGCGCCGGCGAAGCCCAGCTGCTCGGCGGTGCGGGCGATCTGGCCGAGGTAGGCCAGCGTCGCCGGGCGCGCGCCGCCGGCCACGCCCGCGGGCAGGCCGTGGCCGCCGCCGACGATGAACCGGCTGTCGCCGTAGGTGGGCAGGAACCAGTGGAAGGCGAGGCTCATGTTGCTGTCTCCGTGCTGTTCAGGGTGGGTCGCGGTCCGGGAGCCGCGGTGCCGTTGCCGCCGAACTCGCGGCCTCGTGGCTCCCGGACCGGCGTCGTGGGTGGATCAGAGCAGGTAAATCGGATGCTGGCATGGTCAGGCGGGCCAGCACAATCCATCGAGCAGATAATTCATATTAACTCTATGGGATATACAGGAGAACTATGTGATCCGGGTCACAAAAGCCTGGACGCTCTTGTCTGCGCGCTCCTACGGTCCCTAGCCATGAAGCGAAGCCTGCGCCTGACTCAGCGGCGCCACGTGGACTTCCAAAGGGTGTGCAGCAGCGGCTGTTGACGCCGCCGTCAACCTGCGCCGCGTTCCTCGACTCCGAAACCCCGAGCCGCTCTCGACGACACGAGGACGGCCGTCTCGGCACACCCTCCACCGCCTGCGAAGGGCTTCACCGTGCGTTTCCACCTGTCCACCCGCCTGCTCGCCGCGACCGTCGCGATCGGCGCACTGACCGCCTGCGGCTCCGCCGGCGGCATCAGCCCGGCCAGCGCCGACGCGTCGTCGCGTACCGCCGGGGCTGTGCTCAACGGCGGGGGCTCCCCGGTCGACGGGGGCATCCTGCACCTGTCGATGTCCGCCGACCCGCTCTGCCTCGACCCGCACGCCATCTCCTCCGACGTGGAGCAGATCTTCGGGCGCATCCTCACCGACAACCTCGTCTACCTCGACGCCGGCGGCAACCCCGGGCCGTGGCTGGCCGAGAAGTGGGACATCTCCGCCGACGGCAAGGTCTACACGTTCCACCTGCGCAAGGGGGTGACGTTCAGCGACGGGGCGGTGTTCGACGCCGCCGCCGTGGTCGCCAACTTCGCGCACATGCTCGACCCGGACACCCGCTCGCCGCTGGCCGGGCCGTACATCGCGCCGTACGAGGGCAGCCGCATCGTCGACCCGTACACGCTGGAGGTGACCCTCAAGCAGCCGTACACCCCGTTCCTGGACGTGCTGGCGCAGGGCTGGCTCGGCCTGCTGTCGCCCAAGGCGATCAAGGAGAGCACCCCGGCGCAGCTGTGCGAGAAGCCGGTCGGCTCCGGGCCGTTCGTGCTGACCGGATACACCAAGACGCAGGGGGCGACGTTCGTCCGGCGCGAGGGCTACGACTGGGCGCCGCCGCAGCTCGGCTACTCCGGGGCGGCCCACCTCGACGGCATCGACGTGTCCTGGGTCGGGCAGGACGCCGTACGGTTCAACTCGCTGGTCAGCAACCAGTACCAGGCCACCGGGTACGTGCCCGCGCAGAACGCGGCGGCGGTCAAGACGAACCCGAACCTGGTGTACTCCAACGTCAACCGGATCGGGCTGCCGTACACCATCGAGTTCAACACCTCCCGGGCGCCGTTCGACGACCTCGCGATCCGGCAGGCGTTCGTGTCCGCGGTCGACCGCGAGGCCCTGGTCAAGACCGTCGGGTTCGGTGAGCGGCAGCTCGCGACCAGTTTCGTGGACCGGGTCACCAAGTACTACGACCCGGCGGTGAAGCTGCGCGGGCACGACCTGAAGGTCGCGAACGAGCTGCTGGACAAGGCGGGCTGGACCGGGCGCGACGCCGAGGGATACCGCACCAAGGACGGCAAGCCGCTGCTGGTGCAGTGGCCGGTGGCCCAGACCGCCACCATCAGCCCGATCTTCGACCTGGTCCAGGCGCAGGTGAAGGCCGTCGGTATCAAGGTCGACATCGAGCTGCTGCCCAGCGCGCAGCTGACCACCAGACGCTACGGCGGCGACTACGACCTGTCGGCGGGTGTCTGGCACACCAACACCCCCGACGTGCTGTACATCAAGTACGCCACGTTCAGCATCCCCAACGCCACACGGCTGGGCCAGAACACCTCCCGCATCAGCGACGCCCAGCTCGACGGATGGCTGGAGGAGGCCCGCCGCACCGGTGACCGGGCGAAACTGACCGATCTGTACGCCAAGTCCCAGCAGCGCCTGGCCGAACTGGTGCCCGGCTTCCCCGTCTACGACAACTCCGTGCTGTGGGCGTTCAGCGCCAAGCTGCACGACGTCGTCGTCGACACCTCTCACGGCACCCCGTACTTCGGGTACGCCTGGCTGGAGAAGTAGACATGCGCCAGCTGAAACGGATCGCCACCCGGTTCGCCGCCGGCGTCGGGGTGCTGTGGGGCGCGGCGACGCTGTCGTTCGCCGCGCTGCACGTCACCGCGGGCGACGCGGCCCTGGCGACGGTGGCCGGGGACGGAGCCAACCCGACCCAGGCCGTGCTCGACCGGGTCCGCGCCGACTACGGCCTCGACCAGCCCCTGTGGCAGCAGTACCTCGGCTATCTCGGCCGGCTGCTGCAGGGGGACCTGGGCGAGAGCTACCAGCAGCGCGTACCCGTGGCGACGGCGATCGGGGAGCAGCTGGGCGAGACGGTTCAGCTGGCGCTGTCGGCCGCGCTGGTCGCGGTCGTCCTGGCGGTGGGGACCGCGGTCCTCACCGCCAGGAGGCGGCCGTGGATCCGCTCGGCCGCCTCGGGCACCGAACTGGTGCTCACCTCGTTCCCGACGTTCGTGCTCGGCCTGGTGCTGCTCATCGTGTTCTCGTTCCAGGCCGGATGGTTCCCGGTGTCGGGCAACGACGGCCCCGCCGCACTGGTCCTGCCGACGTTCACCCTCGCGCTGCCGATCGCGGCGACGCTGTCGCAGGTGCTGCGCACCGAACTGGAGGAGGTCCTCGAACAGCCGTTCATCCTGACCGCCCGCAGCCGCGGCATGCGCGACGCGGGCGTACGGCTGCGCCACGCGCTGCGGCACGCGCTCATCCAGATCGTGACCATGTCCGGGTTCGTCATCGGCGGCCTGCTCGGCGGCGCGGTGATCACCGAGACGCTGTTCGTGCGCCGCGGCGTCGGCCAGCTCATGCTCACCGCCACCACCAGCAAGGACATTCCGCTGGTGCTCGGCGTGGTGCTGTTCGCGGCCGCCGTGTACGTGGTCGTCAACCTCGTCGTCGACATCGTCTACGGCCTCATCGACCCGAGAGTGGTGACCGCGTGACCGCCATCACCGTCCCCGCCGTCCTGCCCGAACGGCGCGGGCACACCGCCGCCCGGCGGCGTTCGCTGCGGCCCGGTGTCGTGCTCGGCCTGGCCTTCATCGGACTGCTCGCGGTCGCCGCCGCCGCGCCGGGGCTGCTCACCGCGCACGACCCGCTGGAGATCAGCAGCGCGGGCGCGTTCGTGCCACCCGGCGCGGAACACCTGCTGGGCACCGACCAGTCCGGCCGGGACACCCTCGCCCGCATGGTCTACGGGGCGCGCTCGTCGCTGGTGATGGGCCTGGGCGCGACCGCGATCGCGGTGACGCTCGGCTCCGCGATCGGCCTGCTCGCGGGCCTGGCCAACCGGTACGTCGAGGGCGCCGTGATGCGGCTCATCGACGTGGCGCTGTCCATCCCGGACCTGCTGCTGGCCCTGGTCGTCATCACCCTGCTGGGCACCGGCACGGTCAACGCGCTGTTCGCGGTCGCGTTCGCCAGCGTGCCCTACTACGCCCGGATGATCCGCGCGCAGACCCACGTGGTCCGCAGCGCGGCCTACGTCGAGGCGGCCACCGCGCTGGGGCTGCGCCGGTCGGCGGTGATCCGCCGCCACATCCTGCCCAACGCGTTCAAGCCGCTGGTCGTGCTGGCCACCATCGGCGTCGGCAACGCCATCGGCGCGGGCGCGTCACTGAGCTTTCTCGGCCTGGGCACCAAGCCGCCCGCGCCGGAGTGGGGCAACATGCTCTCGCTGGGCATCCAGTACATCTCCAACGACCCGTTCATGGTGATCGTGCCCGGCGTGGCGATCACACTGACCGTCCTGTCGGTGACGGTCGTCGGCCGGGACCTGCGCCGCCGTACGGAGGGCCGGTCGTGACCGCGCCGCTGGTACGGGTCGACGACCTGCGGGTGTCGTTCGGCGGGCACGGGGCCGACGTCGTCGACGGGGTGTCGTTCACGATCGCGCCGGGGGAGTGCCTGGCGCTGGTCGGGGAGTCCGGGTCGGGCAAGAGCGTCACCGCCCGCACCCTGGTCGGGCTCACCGGGCACGGCGCACGGGTGCGCGCCGCCGCGCTGCAGTTCGACGGCCGGGACGTGTCCCGCCACACCGAGCGCCACTGGCGCGGCATCCGGGGCGCGCAGGTCGGCTTCGTGCTCCAGGACGCGCTCAGTTCCCTGGACGCGCTGCGCCCGGTCGGCCGGGAGATCGCCGAACCGCTGGCCCTGCACACCACCCTCACCAAGGCCGCCCGCAGGGAGAAGGTCCTCGAACTGCTGCGGGCCGTCGGGGTCCCCGAACCGGAACTGCGGGCGCAGCAGTATCCGCACCAACTCTCCGGCGGGCTGCGCCAGCGGGCCCTGATCGCGTCCGCCATCGCCTGCGGGCCACGGCTGCTCATCGCCGACGAGCCGACGACCGCGCTCGACGCCACCGTGCAGGCGCAGATCCTGGAACTGCTCGGCGGGCTCAAGCGCGGCGACGCGGGCATGCTCGTGGTCAGCCACGACCTGTCCGTGGTCGCGCGGCTGGCCGACCGGGTCGCGGTGCTGCGCGACGGTCGCATCGTCGAGCACGGCCCGACCCGGCAGGTTCTGCAGGACCCGCAGCACGAGTACACGAAAGCGCTGCTCGCGGCGGTGCCCGCGACGCACGCCAAGGGCACCCGGCTGTCGTCCGCGCCCGCCGCCGTCATCCGCGCCACCCCGCGCGAGTTCGACCGCAGCACCCCGATCGTCGCCGCCGAAGGACTCGTCAAGACCTACGCCGGGCCGGACCGGACGCACCGGACCGTGGTCCGTGAAGTGTCCTTCGCGGTGCACCCGGGGGAGACGCTCGGCATCGTCGGGGAGTCCGGTTCGGGCAAGACGACGACCGCCCGGCTGATCCTGGGCCTGGAACGGGCCGACGGCGGGCACGTCAGCGTGCGCGGCCGCCGCTGGGACAGCCTGTCCCCGGCCGACAAGCGCGCCGAGCGCCGCCGCCTGCAGATCGTCTACCAGGACCCGCTCAGTTCCTTCGACCCCCGCTACACCGTCGGGCGGGTGCTCGGCGAGGCTGTCGCCGTCACCGGACTGCGGGCCGCGCAGCGCCGCGACCGCGCCGTCGAACTGCTGGAACAGGTCAGCCTCGGCGCGGAGCACCTCAAACGGCGGCCGCTGGAGCTGTCCGGCGGGCAGCGCCAGCGGGTCGCCATCGCCCGCGCGCTGGCCCCGGAACCGGAACTGATCGTCTGCGACGAGCCGGTGTCGGCGCTGGACGTGTCGGTCCAGGCGCAGATCCTGGACCTGCTCGCCGACCTGCAGGAGCGGCTCGGTGTCGCGTACCTGTTCATCTCGCACGACCTCGGTGTGATCCACCACGTCAGCGACCGGGTGCTGGTCATGAAGGACGGCGAGGTCGTCGAGTCCGGCGACGTACGGCAGATATTCACCGCGCCCGCCCACCCCTACACGCGCACGCTGCTGTCGGCCGTGCTCACGCCCGCACCACTGCCCGCCGGCTGAGGAGGAACACCTATGCCCTCGATCCTCGCGATCTCCGGATCGCCCTCACCCACCTCCAAGACCGCGCGCGTGCTGCGCCACGTCACCGACAACCTGCCCGGCTCCGGCTCCTACGAGGTGCGCCACCTCGCCGTGCGGGACCTGCCCGCCGAGGCGCTGCTCGGCGCGGACGTGCGCCACCCGGCGATCCTGGCAGTCGGCGCGGCCATCGCGGCCGCCGACGGCGTCATCGTCGCGACGCCGGTCTACAAGGCCGCGTACAGCGGCGTGCTCAAGTCGCTGCTGGACCTGCTGCCGCAGTACGCGCTGGCCGGGAAGGTGGTGCTGCCGCTGGCCACCGGCGGCACCCCGGCACACGTGCTGGCCATCGACTACGCGCTGCGGCCGGTGCTGTCCAGCATGGGTGCCACGCACATCACCGCCGGGTGCTTCATCCACGACAAGGCCATCGTCGACACCGACGGCGGCGGCATCCTGCTCGACGCCACCGGCCAGGCCTTCCTGGACTCCGTCGTCACCGGCTTCACCGACGCCCTCGCGGCCCGTTCCCTGCAGGCGGCCTGACGTGCCGACCACGCGAGCCGCCCCGGCCGTCCTGAGCGCCGAGGTCCTGCACGAGCGGGCCGTGCCGGTGCTCGCCGGGATCCGGGCCGGGGCCGCCGACCGGGAACGGCTGCGGGAACTGCCCTACGACCAGGTCAGGGCGGTGGCACGGGCGCAGCTGTTCGCGTTCCGCATCCCGACGGCGTACGGCGGCGCGGGCGCGAGCGTCCGCGACACGATCCGCTTCGTCGTGGACCTGGCCGCCGCCGACTCCAACGTCGCCCAGGCGCTGCGACCGGACTTCTCGTTCGTGGAGGGGCTGGTCGCGCAAGGCTCCGACGCCGAACGCAAGACCTGGTACTGCCGCCTGATGGCAGGGCAGGTCGTGGGCAACGCGGGCTGGGAGATCGGCGGCGCGAACGGCGCGGTCAGCGCCCGGATCACCCGCGACGGACCCCACTACCGGGCCACCGGCAGCAAGTACTACAGCACCGGGGCGCTGTTCGCCGACTGGGTCAGCGCCACCGCCCTCGACGACGACGGGCAGCCCGTCTCGTTCATCGTGCCCCGCGACCGCGAAGGGCTGCGGCTGCACGACGACTTCGACGCCGTCGGGCAGCGGCTGACCGCCAGCGGCACCACCGACCTCGACGGCCTGCTGGTGCACCCGCACGAGGTGCGCGACCGGCGAGGCTTTCGTGACCGGCGCTCGCCGGTGACCGCGTTCCTGCAGCTGTACCTGGCGGCGGTGCTGGCCGGGATCGCCCGTGACGCGCTGGCCGACGCGACCGCGTACGCCCGGGACCGGGCTCGGCCGATCAAGCACAGCACCGCGGCGCGGGCCGTGGACGACCCGTACGTGCGGCTCGCGGTGGGGGAGATCGCCTCGCGGGCGTACGCCGCACACGCGGTCGTGCTGGCCGCCGCGCAGGCGATCGACGACGCCTGGGCCGCCGACCTCGACGACGATGCGCTGGTCCGGGCATCGGTCGAGGTCGCCCAGGCGCAGTACGTCGCCGCGGAGGCGGCCCTGCGCGCCGGGGAGCTGGTCTTCGACGTCGGCGGCGGTTCGGCCGTCGCCCGTGTGCACAACCTCGACCGCCACTGGCGCAACGCCCGCACCGTCGCCAACCACAACCCGCGCCTGTGGAAGGCCGCCGCCGCGGGCGCATTCCACCTCACCGGTGAACAGCCGCCGCTCAGCGGCCTGTTCTGACCGGCACAGCAGCAAGGAGCACCACCATGGCCACCAAGCCACGGCAGATGAGCATCGGCATGAACATCCTCGGGCTCGGCGGGCACAACTCCGCCTGGCGGTACGGCGAGGTCGACCCGCTGTCCTACCTCGACATCGGCTACTACCAGAACATCGCCCGCATCTCCGAACGCGGCACCCTCGACGCGATCTTCCTCGCCGACGGGCCCGCGCTCGCCGGCGACCCCGGCGGCGGGCCGAGCGGGCGGCTGGAGCCGACGCTGGTGCTGACCGCCATCGCGCTGGCCACCGAGCGGATCGGCGTCATCGCCACCGCGTCGACCAGCTACAACGACCCGTACAACCTGGCCCGGCGGCTGTCCTCGCTGGACCACCTGTCCGGCGGGCGGGCCGCGTGGAACATCGTCACCACCGCCGGGGACGCCGCGGCCCGCAACTTCGGCCTCACCGGCGCGCCCGTGCACGACGACCGCTACGGCCGCGCCGAGGAGTTCGTCGACATCGCGGTCAAGCTCTGGGACAGCTGGGAGGACGACGCGATCGTCGCCGACCGGGCGAGCGGCCTGTTCGCCCACGGGGACCGGGTGCACACCATCGACCACGAGGGCAGCCACTTCGCGGTACGCGGCCCGCTGAACGTCCCGCGCTCGCCGCAGGGCCGCCCGGTGCTCGTGCAGGCCGGATCGTCCGAGCACGGCAAGGCCCTGGCCGCCCGCCGCGCCGACGCCGTGTTCACCGCGCAGACCACCCTGGCCGACGGGCAGGCCTTCTACGCCGAGATGAAGGCCCGCGCCGCGGCGTTCGGCCGGGACCCCGACACGCTGAAGATCATGCCGGGACTGTCCACGGTCATCGGCGGCACCGAGGCCGAGGCGCTGGCCCGCCAGGCCGAACTGGACGCGTTCCAGGGCATCGAGGCGCAGGTAGGGCAGGTCGCGCAGCGGCTGCAGCTGGACCCCAGGCACCTCGAGCTCGACGAGGAGCTGCCCTGGCACCTCATCGGCGACGCGCTGCAGGTCGAGAACGGCTCCCGCGGCTTCTTCGACGCGCAGATCAACCTGGCCCGGCGGGAACGGCTCACGGTCCGGCAGCTCGCGGGACGGATCCGCTCCGGGCACCGCCTGGTCGCGGGGTCGCCCGAGCAGATCGCCGACACCCTCGAAGAGTGGTTCGTCAACGGGGCCGCCGACGGGTTCAACCTGATGCCCGACATGTTCCCGTCCGGCGCGGAGGTGTTCGTCGACCACGTCGTGCCGATCCTGCGCCGCCGTGGGCTCTTCCGCACCGAGTACACCGGCACGACCCTGCGCGACCACCTGGGCCTCGAACGACCCGCCAGCCAGTATGCCGCCGTGCCGCACGCCGTCGCGGCCTGAGCCACCGCGACCACCGTCGCCTCGGCGGCGCGACGCGTATGGCGTCACCCCGGCGCGGTAACCCGTCGCGGTGGGTCCGGGCGCTGTGCCATGGTGGCAGTGGGGCCGGTCCCCTCCGGACCACCATCACGCTGAAGCCCGCTCGTCTCGGGACTCGCAAGCGTCCCGAAACGAGCGGCGGCGCGGTGACGTACCCTTGCCCCCCGCCGCCGGACCCCCGCGGTGAGCAGCCTCCACCCCCTGGAGCGTGATGTCAGCGCCACCGCAGCCCCCGCGGTATCCGGCCCCGAAGTCGACCATCGATCCCGACCAGAGCCGGTCCTGGCTGCGGCGGGCGCTGCCGATCGTGCTGGCGCACCGCAGGGTGCTGCTCACCTCGCTGGGCCTGTCGCTGGTGGGCCTGCTGGTGCAGGTGCAGATCCCGAACGTGATGCGGCTCGGCATCGACCACGCCCTGATCGCGCGCACCGACCGCCTGGCCGGGTACGTGTGGTGGCTGGCCGGGCTCGCCGTGGTGTCCGGGTTCGTCAACTACCTGGCCCGCCGCTTCCTGCTGCGCACCGCGTACGAGATCGAGTACGACCTGCGCAACATCATGTACGCGCACCTGATCCGGATGCCGTACGGCTTCTACGACCGGGTGCAGACCGGTGAGCTGATGTCGCGGTCCAGTTCGGACATCCGCGCGGTGCAGATGTATCTGGCGTTCGGGCCCTCGATCCTGGTGCAGTGCCTGATCGCGGTGTTCGCGTTCGCGCTGATGCTGTCGATCGAGCCGCTGCTGGCGGTCGTGGCGATGGCGACCATGCCGGTGATCGCGCTGCTGGGCGTGTGGATGCGCAGGGCGATCTTCCCGGTGTCGTGGCTGATCCAGTCGCGGCTGGCGCAGGTCGCCACGGTCGTCGACGAGAACATCAACGGGGTGCGCATCGTCAAGGCGTTCGCGGGCGAGCAGCGGCAGGTCACCCTGCTGGCCTCGGCCGCCGACCGGGTGCGCTGGGCGTACCGGCGTGACGCGTACATCCGCAGCCGCTGGTCGCCGACGCTGGAGAACCTGCCCCGCCTCGGCCTGGCCCTGGTGCTGTTGTGCGGCGGCTGGATGGTGATCGAGGGCAGCGCCACGGTCGGCGCGATCGTGGCGTTCAACTCCTACGTCCTGATGCTGCAGCCGCCGTTCCGCATGCTCGGCATGATGATCATGATGGGGCAGCGGGCCGCTGCCTCCGCCCAGCGCATCTACGAGGTGCTGGACACCCGCAGCGAGATCGCCGAGCCCGCCGACCCGGTGCGTACACCGATCCTGGGCGAGGTCGAGTTCGCGGGGGTCGAGTTCGCCTACCCGGACGGCACCGTCGCGCTGCGCGGCCTGGATTTGCGGGTGTCCGCCGGGACGACGGTCGCGGTGGTGGGGCGCACCGGTTCGGGCAAGTCGACGTTGGGCCGCCTGCTGGCCCGCTACTACGACACGACCGGGGGCAGTGTGCGCGTCGACGGGCGCGACGTGCGCGAGTACGCCCTGGACAGCCTGCGCGAGCAGGTCGGCATCGTGCCCGACGAGCCGTTCCTGTTCTCGGTGTCGATCCGCGACAACATCGCCTTCGGCAGGCCGGACGCCGAGCTGGCCGACGTGGTCGCCGCCGCTCGGGCGGCCGGGGCCGACGGGTTCGTGCGGGCCCTGCCCGAGGGCTACGACACGGTCATCGGCGAGCGCGGCTACACCCTGTCCGGCGGGCAGCGCCAGCGCGTCGCCATCGCCCGCGCGCTGCTGGTCAACCCGCCGGTGCTGGTGCTCGACGACGCGACCAGCGCCGTTGACGTGCACGTCGAGCAGCGTATCCACGCCGCCCTGCGCGACCTGCTCCGCAACCGCACCACGATCATCGTCGCGCACCGGTTGTCCACCATCGCCCTGGCCGACACCGTCGTGCTGATCGAGGACGGGCGCGTCGCCGCCCAGGGCACCCACGACGAGCTGATGGCCGCCGAGCCGCGCTACCGCGACGTGCTGGCCACCATGCAGTCGGCGGACGCGGACGAGCAGGTGCCCGCATGAGCCGCGGCGGCGTCAGCGAGAACGGGGGGCAGCGGGCATGAGCATGTTCGGAGGCGGGTTCGGCGGGCCGGGCGGGGGACCCGGTAGCGGCCCGATGGGCGGGCTCAGCGGCGTCGGCGCGGGCCGCGGCACCCGGCGCACGGGTGACACGCTGCCGTTCGCGGGAGTGCCGGACGAGCTGGCGGCGGGCGTACGCCGCTTGGAGGACGCCGAGCCTGAGCACGGCGTTCCGGAGGACAGGTTCGGGCACCGGCCGCCGGAAGGGCCCGCGCTGAGCCTGCTGTCGCTGCTGACCCGGCGTCGCGGGGTGTTCCTGGCGGCGTGCGTGACCATCCTCGCCGAGACGCTGCTGCTGCAGGCCGGGCCGTACCTGGTGCAGGTCGGCATCGACCACGGCATCGTCGCACGCGATCTGCCGGTGCTGCTGTGGTCGGCGGGCGCGTTCACGGCGGCGGTGCTGGCCGGGTGGGCCACCACGACCGCGCGCATGCGCCAGACCGGGGCGCTGGCCGCCGACGCGATGCGCCACCTGCGGGTACGCGTCTTCGCGCACCTGCAGCGGCTGTCCATGGACTACTACACCGAGGAGAAGGCCGGGGTCATCATGACCCGGATGTCGTCGGACATCGAGTCGCTGCAGCAGCTCCTGCAGGAGGGCCTGGCCCAGTTCGCGGTGCAGGGCCTGACCATGGTCGTGGTGACGGCGGTGCTGTTCCACTACGACGCGGGCCTGGCCGCGATCACGCTGCTGCTGGTCGTGCCGGCGCTGTTCGCGGCGTCGGTGTGGTTCCGGCGGGCTTCCGACGTCGGCTACGCCCGCCAGCGCGACGCCATCGCGGCGATGTTCACCGACCTGGCCGAGAGCCTGCACGGGGTGCGGGTGGTCACCGCGCACCACCGCGAGGACCGCAACATCGCCCAGCACCGCACCGTGGTCGGCCGTTACCGGGACGCGAACGACTTCACCGGCCACATCAGCGCGATCTACGGCCCCGGCACCTCGGTCATCGGCCTGCTCGGCATGGCGGCCCTGCTGCTGATCGGCGGGCGCATGGTGCTGCGCGGGCAGCTGAGCATCGGTGAGCTGACCGCGTTCGTGCTCTATCTCAACGCGTTCTTCGCCCCGGTGCAGCAGTTGGTGCAGCTGTACACGAACTACCAGCAGAGCCGGGCGGCGGTGGCGAAGCTGCGTACGCTGCTGGGGCAGGCGCCGACGGTGGCTGAGCGCGCCGACCCGGTCGAGCTGCCACCGGTGGCCGGGGGGATCGTCTTCGAGAAAGTCGTGTTCGGCTACGACCCGGCGCGCCCGGTGCTGCGCGGGGTGGACCTGCGGATCGAGCCGGGGGAGACGATCGCCTGCGTCGGGCCGACCGGGGCTGGCAAGTCGACGCTGGCGAAGCTGGTCACGCGGCTGCACGACCCGGACTCGGGCCGGGTCCTGATCGACGGGCACGACCTGCGCGACGTCAGTCTGGTCTCGCTGCGCCGTCAGATCGGGGTGGTGCCGCAGGAGCCGTTCATGTTCGCCGGGTCGATCCGGGACAACGTCGCGTTCGCCCGGCCCGGGGCGAGCGAGGCCGAGATCTGGGCGGCGATCGACGCCGTCGGCCTGCGTGACCTGGTCGAGCGTACGGACGCCGGGCTGGACGCGACGCTGCACGAGCGGGGGCAGTCGGTGTCGTCGGGCCAGCGGCAGCTGCTGGCGCTGGCGCGGGCGTTCCTGGCCCAGCCGAGGGTGGTGGTGCTGGACGAGGCGACCTCGAACCTGGACCTGCGCTCTGAGCTGCGCGTCGAGCAGGCTCTGGATCGTCTGCTGGAGGGCCGTACGGCGCTGCTCATCGCGCACCGGCTGTCCACCGCGATGCGTGCCGACCGGATCGTGGTGCTGGACGAGTCGGGGGTCGTCGAGATCGGATCGCACGCCGAGCTGCTGGCCGCCGAGGGCCGCTACGCCGACATGTTCGCGACCTGGTCCCGGCACCGTTGAGGAAAGTCTACAATTCCGATAGGATATGACGAGGTTACTCCTCGTGCTGCTACCGTCAAGACATGAATGTTGATCGATGTCGTGTCGAGGTTCCGGCAACCGTCACCTCCGCCCCGAGAGACACCCCCATGACGCTCACCGCGCTGCCCTCGACTCCGTCCGACGACCTGTCCAGCTCCGGCGTGGGCGGGGTGGAACTGCACCGTTACCTCGGCCTGCTGCGCCGCCACGCCACCACGGTCACCGTGGTGACCGCGCCGGGTCAGGCCGGTGACCCGCCCGTCGGGTTCACCGCCACCTCGTTCACCTCCGTGTCGCTGCGACCGCAGCTCGTCTCGTTCTGCCTCGACCGTGACTCCTCCAGCTGGCCCACCGTCGCCCAGGCCCGTCACGTGGCGATCCACCTGCTCGCCGAAGGCCAGCAGGAGGTGGCCCGCACCTTCGCGACCCGCGGTGTCGACCGCTTCGCCGACACGACCCGGTGGCGCCACGGCCCCTACGGCATGCCGCTGCTGCACGGCGTGCTGGCGGTGCTGGTCTGCGAGGTCGTCCAGCGGGTTCCGGCCGGGGACCACGCGATCGTGCTGGGCCGCCCGGTCAGCGCCGAGCACCACCCCGGCGACCCGCTGCTGCACCACATGGGCGGCTACACCCACCTGGCGCGCTGAGAGCAGGCCGCCGGGACGGCGTTCAGGCGGCGACGCCCAGCCGCTCCAGCAGGTGGCGGCGCAGCGCGCCGAAAGCCGGATCATCGGGCGTACGCGGATGGGCCAGCGGGACCGGGGCGTCCTCGACCAGCCGGCCGCCCTCCAGCACCAGGGTGCGGTCGGCCAGCAGCAGCGCCTCGTCGACATCGTGCGTGACCAGCAACGCCGCGAAGCCGTGCTGCTCGCGCAGCCGGATGAACAGCTGCTGCATGCGCAGCCGGGTCAGCGCGTCCAGCGCGCCGAACGGCTCGTCGAGCAGCAGCAGTTCCGGCTCGCGTACCAGCGCGCGGGCGACCGCGACACGCTGAGCCTGCCCGCCGGACAGCTCGGCGGGCCAGGCGGTGTCCCGATCGGGCAGGCCGACCTCCGCCAGCGCCGCGCGGGCCCGGGTACGCACGTCCGGCCCGGACAGCCCGAGCGCGACGTTGTCCAGGACGCGCTTCCACGGCAGCAGCCGGTGCTCCTGGAACACGACCGCGTGATGGAGCGGGCGGCGTACGTTGCCGCTGGCATCCGGGTCGAGCCCGGCGAGGATGCGCAGCAGGGTGCTCTTGCCCGACCCACTGCCGCCGAGCAGCGCGACCACCTCGCCGGGCGCGATGGTCAGGTCGATCCCGTCCAGCACGACGCTCACCCCGAACGAGCGCCGTACGCCGCCCGCCGTCAGCACCGGGCTCAGGTCGCCTTCAGGCCGCGTCGCCATGACAGCGTCCTCCTCTCCGCCAGCCGCAGCAGCAGATCCGACAGCAGGCCCAGCAGCGCGTACACGAGCAGGCCGAGCAGCACCACGTCGGTCTGGGCGAACTCGCGCGCCTCCATCATCAGGAAGCCGATGCCGGTCTGGGCGTTGACCTGCTCGCCGACGACCAGGCTGAGCCAGGCCGCGCCGATGGCCAGCCGCAGCCCGAGGAACAGCGACGGCAGCGCGCCGGGCAGCACCACGTGCCGCAGCCGCGCGAGCTGGCCGAGCCCGCAGGCGCGGGCCGCCTCGACGAGCCGCTCGTCGATGTCACGGATACCGGCGTAGGTGTTGAAGTAGATCGGGAAGAAGCTGCCCAGCGCGACCAGCGTGATCTTCAGTTCCTCGCCGATGCCGACCCAGATGATCAGCAGTGGGACCAGGCCGAGGTGCGGCAGCATCCGGGCCATCTGCACCGGCGGGTCGACCAGGTCGTCGCCGACGCGCAGCAGGCCCGCGACCGCGCCCAGCAGCAGGGCCAGCCCGCCGCCGATCACCAGCCCGAGCGCCGCGCGCTGCAGCGAGTCCAGCAGGTGCACGGCGAGGGTCCCCTCGGCGGTCAGCCGCCAGCCGGTGCGCAGCACCTCGCTGGGCGCGGGCAGCTTCTCCGGCGGCAGCAGCCCGGTCCGGGCGGCGGCCTCCCAGCCGGCGAACAGCACGATGGGACTGACCAGCCGGAGCACACGGCGACCGCGGCGGGGCCGGGCGGAACGGTCCGGTGCCGGGGTCACCGCCTCGGCCGACGGGGCGCGGACGGCGGCCGGAGCCACCGTCCGCGGTGCGGCTGTCATCGCAGCGCCTCGTTGAAGCGGCCGTCGATCCGGGACTTGATGTCGATCTTCTCGGGGATGAGCTGGAGCGCGGCGAAGCCGTCGGCGATGGCCTGCAGCTCGTCGCCGATCTCGGGGGTGATCGCGGCCAGCGGCTGCGCGCTGCGCTCCAGCGCGCGGCTGGTCACGTCGAGCGGGATCTTCAGCTCGGGTGCGAGCACCGCGGCGCGCTCGGCGGGGTTGGCGATGCCCCAGTCGGTCACCGTGCGGTACTGCTTGATGAACTCGCCAAGCTGGTCGGTCTTCTGGTCCAGCGCGGCCGGGTCGACGAGCAGGTACTCGCGGTTGCTCGCCAGGCCGGTGGCGTCCTCCAGGATGGCGACGCCGGGCTGCTCCGCCAGGGCGAAGTAGGGGTCCCAGATGATCCAGGCGTCGACCTGGTCGCCGTCGAAGGCCGGGCGGGCCTCGGCGGGCTTGAGATACTTGACGTCGATGTCGGTGATCTTGAGATTGTGCTTCTCCAGCAGCTTCACCAGCAGCCAGTTGACGTTGGAGCCCTTGTTCAGGGCGACCTTCTTGCCCTTGAGGTCGGCGAAGGTCTTGAACCCCTTGGCCTGCTTGACGAGCACGGCCTCACCCTTGGGCACGGGAGCCGAGGTGCCGATGATCCTGAAATCGATCTTTCCGGCGGCGGCGAAGATCGGGGGAGCCTCGCCGGTCTGCCCGATGTCGATCGCCCGGCCTTTGATGCCCTCGGTCAGCGCGGGGCCGCTCTCGAACAGCGACCAGGTGGCCTTCGGGTCGGCGGCGTTGCGTGCCTTGACCAGGCTGAGGCCGCCGAACCGCTGGTAGCCGATGCGCAGCGGCTGCCCGGCGGCGGCCGGCTCCTCGCCGCCGCAGGCCGACAGCAGGGTCGCGGACAGCGGGGCCGCCGCGAGCGCGGCCAGCAGCGTACGGCGGGAAAGTCCAGGCTGGGCCTGCATGAATCGTCTCCTGAGGGGTTGCGGCTAAATCTCGTCACCGACGCGATCGAGAAAGGCTATCAACCCCATAGGATTTATGGGAATAGCAGCTGAGCTGCATGTTCATCTGATGCGGACAATCTTGGGGCGCCAGAGCAGGCCGATGGGGCACATATGCCGCGGGCGCGTGCTCGTTTTCGGACGCATGAGAGTCCGAAAACGAGCACGCGCCCGGAGAGCGTGCTCGCCGCCGACGGCGGCGGCGCGGGGCTACCAGCGCTGGCGGCGCGGAGCGTCCTCGCGGTCACGGTCACGGCGGGCGCTGACCCGCTTGCCCTTGATCGTCGCGTTGCGCAGCGCCTGGATGACGTCGTCAGCCGCCTCCGCGGGCACCTCGACCAGCGAGAACCGGTCGGCGATCTCGATCGCGCCGATGTCCCGACCCGGCAGCCCCGCCTCACCGGCGATGGCGCCCACCAGATCCTGCGGGCGTACGCCGTTGCGCCGGCCCAGCCCGATGAACAGCTTGACCGCACCGGCGGCCGGACCACGCGAACCGCCACGGGGTCGCCCGTCGCCCTGGCCGGGCCGTTCCCGCCGCTCGACGGGCTCGGCTATGTCCGGGATCACCTCGTCGTCGGGGGCGTTGCCCATCGCCTCGTGCGCGACCTTCACCGCGGCCAGTGCGACCTCGACGATGTCGAACTCGTCGGCCAGGCTCTCCACGACGACCCGGAACCGGTCCAGGCTCTCCTCGTCGAGCAGGCTCTCGTGGATCGCCGCGCGGGTCATCTCCAGCCGCCGGGCGTGCAGGTCGGCGACGCTGGGGATCTTCTCCATGGTGATGCGCTGGCGGGTGACCCGCTCGATCGCCTTGAGCATCCGGTGCTCGCGCGGCTCCGCGAGGGTCACCGCGACGCCCTCGCGCCCCGCCCGGCCGACCCGGCCGATGCGGTGCACGTACGCCTCGGGAGCCGACGGCACGTCGTAGTTGATCACGTGGGTGAGCTGCTCGATGTCCAGGCCGCGGGCGGCCACGTCGGTGGCGACCAGCAGGTCGGCCGTCCCGGCGCGCAGCCGTCCCATGACCCGGTCGCGCTGCTCCTGGCTCATGCCGCCGTGCAGCGCCTCGGCCCGGTAACCGCGGCCGTTCATCGTCTCGGTGAGCTGGTCGACCTCTTCACGGGTGCGGCAGAACACGATCGCCGCGGTGGGCGCCTCGACGTCGAGCACCCGGCCGAGCGCGGCCGGCTTGTGCGCGCGGGCCACCACGTACGCGCTCTGGCGCACCTTCGGCGACTCGCCCGGGGCCTGCGCCGCCCGGCCCATCTGGATCCGGGCCGCGTCGCGCAGGTAACGCTTGACCAGACCCTCCACCCGCGACGGCATGGTCGCGGAGAACAGCACCGTCTGCCGGGTGTCCGGGGTCTCCTGCAGGATCGCCTCGATGTCCTCGGCGAAGCCCATGTCGAGCATCTCGTCGGCCTCGTCGAGCACGACGGTGCGCAGCTCGGAAAGCTGCAGCGTGCCGCGGCCGATGTGGTCCAGCGCCCGGCCGGGCGTGGCCACCACGATGTCGACGCCGCGGCGCAGCGTCTGCAACTGGCGCCCGATGGGCTGCCCGCCGTAGATCGGCAGCACGCGCACGCCGAGGTCGCGGCCATAGCGGTGGACCGCCTCGGAGACCTGCACGGCCAGCTCGCGGGTGGGCACGAGGATGAGCGCGGTCGGGTCGACGCTGGTCCGGCCGTCGGCGCTGTCAGCCCAGTGCTGCAGCACCGGTAGCGCGAACGCGGCGGTCTTGCCGGTGCCGGTGGCGGCCTGCCCGAGCAGGTCGCGGCCCGCCAGCAGCGGGCCGATCGCCTCGCGCTGGATCGGCGTCGGCTCCTCGTAGCCCAGCGCCGAGAGCGCCTTCGTCAACTCCGGCCGCAGGCCGAGGTCGGCGAAGGTGACGGTCTCTTCGGACGTGGCCGCTGAGGGCTCCTGGCTCAATGTTCCGCCTTCTGCTCGACAATTCCGGGTCATCGGTACGCTACTTGGGCAGAACTGCCACCCTGGACGGTACCCTGCGATCGCGGCCTCGGGGGCGTGTGCTGCGCAGATCACCCCCGCCGGCCGGTCGTGTCGCCCTCGGCGGTGCGCCCGTCCCGGATACCTCGGCTGACCTGCCCGGATCAGCCCGCGAGCAGTGCCGCGACGAGGGCCGCCAGCGGGGTCAGCCCCTGGATGAGCGCGGCGCGGGCCATCCGGCGGTCGGTGGCCGCCAGCACCACGGCCGCGCCCAGCATGCAGGCACAGCTGAACAGGGCGACGGCCGCGCCGACGACCGGGTGTCCGGTGTGCACGGCGACCACCCCGCCCAGCGCCCCCAGGCCCAGGAACAGGTTGTAGAAGCCCTGGTTGAAGGCCCAGGGGTGGACCGCCGCCAGGTCCTGCGGCTTGACCCGGAACCGGCCGTGCACCTGTGGCCGCCGGAACAGCACACTCTCCATCGTGAAGATCAGCACATGCAGCAGACCCGCGAGCACGGCGAAAACCTGAGCGACCACGTTCATGGACACGAGTGTCGCTCACCCGCTCACCCGGTCGGCTGCGGGTGGCGGGTCCGGGTCGCGGCCAGGTACGCCACGATCAGGGCGGCGGCGAGCACCACGAGGCTGAGCCCGAGGGCGTTCACGCCCCAGGTGCCCAGGACCACGCCGATGATCGCCGGGATGATCGAGCCGCCGAGCCCCGCGCCCGCCATCTGCAGGCCGATGGTCCGGTCGGCGTGAGCCGCCCCGACCCGCTCCGCCGTCAGCAGCGTGAACAGCGGGAACACCGCCGCTGCGGCGAAACCGATGACGATGAACCCGAACGCCGCGAGCCAGCCCGGCCCCGGCACGGCGACCAGCACCGCCCCGGCGGCCATACCGCCGATCGACCAGACGACGGTCCGGCCCGGCAGGAACCGGTGCGCGGCGAAGCCCTGCAGCACCCGGCCGACGAACAGGCTGCCCCAGTACAGCGACACGCAGACGCCCGCGACCGCGTCGCTCATCCCACGGCCCTCGGTGAGCAGCTGGTACGCGAACAGTCCGGCGCCGACCTCCAGCGCCACGTACACGGCGATGGTCAGCACGCTGAACCAGACCGCGGGCAGCTTGAACGTGTCCCGGGCCCGGACCGGCCCGGCGTGCGCCTCGTGGGGGGCCTGTTCGGGTTCCGGCCGCCGCGCCCACTGCCGGGCGGTCAGCACGAACGCCACCGCCAGCACCGCCTGCCCGGACGCGACGACCAGGTAACCGGGCCGCCAGGCGTCGCCGTACTGGATCGCCGCCGTCATGATCAGTGGTCCCATCGCGACGCCGAGCCCGAAGAACGCGTGCAGCCAGTTCATGTGCCGGGGCCCGAACGCCGACGCCGCGTACGCGTTGAGGCCCGCGTCGATCGCGCCGCCCGCGAACCCGGCGAACAGCGCCGCGGCCATCGTGAACGCGAACGCGGGCGACAGGGCGTACCCGAACAGCGCCAGGCTGGCCAGCGCGGTGCTGCCCGCCAGCAGCCGGCCCACGCCGAGTTTCGACAGCACGAACCCGGCCGTCACGCTGGAGATCAGATAACCGCAGGTGGACGGGATCAGCAGCAGGCCGATCGTCTCCCGGGGCACGTCCAGGTCGGCGCTCATCGACGGCCAGGCCACGCCGAGCAGGCCGTCGGGCAGCCCCAGGCTGATGAACGCGAAGTAGGACAGGGCGAGCACCGACAGGCGGATCGGGGTGACGGAAGACTTCACTTCGCGATCATGCCTGATCGGCTACCCGGCCGTCCGCCGGGCGGCAGCCACCCGCCGGTCGGCCACCGTGCCGGGCGCACGCCGCCGTCAGCGGCCGCGCCGTTTCGGCGGGGTGCCGCCGCCGCGCCGTACGCCACCCGTACGCCCCGGTGTGGCCTTGCCACGGTTCGCGCCCTCGGCCGGTTTACGCGCGGCAGTGCGCGGCTCGGCGGGCGTCGGGGCCCGGCCGCGGGTGCTGTTCGCGGTCCGCCCGCGCACCACACCGATCATCTCCTCGACCAGCTCGGTGTACCGGTCGCGGGACCACACCAGCCCCACCCCGGAGGCCGGGGCGTCGGTGAGCACGCGGTAGGTGAGGTCACGGCGGTGGTGCAGGCGGGCCAGCGACTGCGGCACGACGAGCACGCCGACCTCGGCGGCCACCAGCTCGACCGCCTCGGCCGTGGTCGCGGGCCGGTGCGCGGCCACCGTGCCGGGCATCGCCGCGGCGTCCGGCCAGCCGATCACGTCGTCCTCGGGCAGCAGCAGCGTCTCGTCGGCCAGGTCGGCGAGCGTGACCTCGTCGGCGGCGGCGACCATGTGTTCACGCGGCACGACGACCACCGTCGCCTCGGTGTACAGCGGAATGGCGTGGAAATCGTCCTGGTCGACGGGCAGCCGCAGCAGACCGGCCTCGGCCTCGCCGGTCAGCAGCGCGGCGGCGTGCGCGGCCTCCACCGGGACCACCTCCAGCGCCACCTCGGGCTGCCGCTCGGCCCAGACCCGGCTCCACTTGTCCATGGTGACGCCGGGCACGACCAGCAGGCGGAACGTCGCGGGAGGGCGATCATCGGGCACGGGTTACCTCCGGAGCGTGGACCGGTCGGACACCGGCGATCGGGCCGCGCTGATCTCAGGCGCAACCTGGTCAGGGTACCGGGCGGCCGGACCCCGGACCGGTGACAGGCGGCACCCCGCCCAGGGGTGAGCGGCCCGGCCCGCCGCCGGGCCGCTACGCTGACGCGGTGACCAAGCCGAAGAAGTCCCAGCTGATGAAGCCCGCCACGGCGGCGCTGAAGCTCGACATCTACCTGCCTGCCACGCCGCAGGAGTTCCAGGACGGCATGGTGTCGCGTGAGGACCTCGACGAGCTGCAGCGCAACCCTCCGCAGTGGCTGGCCGACCTGCGCCGCGAAGGCCCCCACCCGCGCAACGTGGTCGCCGCGCGGCTGCGGATCTCCAACAGCGGGCTGGCCCGCGCGGGCATCACCGAGGCGCTGACCACCGCCCAGATCGCGGACCTGGCCGCCAACCCGCCGGAGTGGCTGGTCCAGGAGCGCGCGACCCACGCCGAGACCCTGCGCGAGCAGCGGCGGCTCGAGGAGCGCAAGCAGGACGGAACCGACAAGGTGACCGTGCCGGCCAAGCCCGCGAAGGCGGCCAAGCCCGCCCGCCGCCAGAGCCCGAGCAGCCGCGGCGGCCGGTCCCCGCGTCGCTGATGCCCAGCCCGGCGCGGGTCACGGGCGGGATCCGGGGCCGGATGTCCAGGCGTCGAAGCGCCGTGGTTCTCGTCAGCATGGTCGCGCTCGTCGGGATCATCGGTGGATGCGCCCACGAGCTAGGCGCCTCGGAGCGCCCGGCGACCACGGTCGCCGAGCTGGCCGAGACAATCGCGGTGTCCTCGGGCATGTCGTCGAGCCGGTGGCGTCCAGCGGCTTCCGGATCGCCGGTCCTGCCGAACGGCGACGCGGCTTTCAGCTGGCACGACGGCAGCGACACCGTCGGTGTCACCGTCACCGCGTACTCATCGCCGTACGCGGCCACCTGGGCGTTCGTCTCCGGCGACCTGGCCGACGACGCGGCCGACGACTTCGAGTCCTCGCCTTACTCCGTCGCATTCCACGTCGACGGCCCCGACCAGCAGGCGGGCTGGTGCGTCGTCGAGCGCGGAGGCGGCTGCCTCTACTGGATGTATCAGGCCAGGTTCGGCCAGTACCTGCTACTGGTCGATCGCTTCGAGCCGGGCACCGCGTGGGAGCAGGACGAGTTCGCCGCGTACGTCGGCAAGTTCGTGCGAGCGATGAACACGGCACTGCCGCCTCGCTGACCCGCCACGTGGCGTCGGGTTGGGTCCCATGTGCTGTCTCAGGGCTCGGCCCCGACAGCGTCGTGCCAGGTGGTGGTGAGCGCGTTCACGAGCTGCTCGAACTCGCGGGGTGGCAGGACGCGCGTGGTCAGGCTTCCGCGCTGGGTGGCATGCATGATCGGCCGCCAGATGCCCGGCGGCCCGCGACGGATCGGGGTCACGATGATGACCCACCCGCGCCGCATGAGCCGGATCGTCTCGTGTCCGCTGTAGCCGCGAGGAGTGGTGTCGATGCTCATGACCTCGGCCCAGGGCACCGTGTGCGTCGTCCAGAACAGGCGGATCCTGATCGCGGCGGGGCTCACGTATACGCCGACCAGCGCCGCCCGCGCCGCCAACGCGGTCAGCACCCAGACGAGCACGTAGACGCCGAATCGGTGGGCGCCTGCCAGCAGGTCTATCAGGCAGAACAGCGTCCCGACACCGGTGAAGACCAGCACCTGCACCGCACTGGCCAGTCCGGCCTCCATGTCGTATGGCCTACGCCAGCGCCGCATGAGCACATGGTGCACCAACGCGGCCGCCCGCACTGCCCCGCTCCGCTGCGCTCGACGGAGCCGTGAAGTGGATCATCTGCTGAACGGCTAAGGTGGGCCGGTGGGCAGCGGTGCGGTAGACGACGCGGATCGGATCGCGGGCTCGCTGCAGGCATGGCTCGCCACGGTGGCGTTCGTGGACCTCGACGTCGACCAGGTCACCGAGGCGCTGACCGAGACCGTGCTGGCCTGGGGGAGAGTGCAGGGCTGGCGGGTCTACCGCCGAGCCCGCAGCGTGGTGAAACTGCCCGCGCCGTACGAGGACCGGCACTCCTGGGTCGACGTGGGTGTCGCCCGCGCGGGCGGTGAATCCCCGATCGTGATCGAGATCGACCGGTCGGAGCGCCGCCGCACCCTGGAGAAGCTGACCGCCGAGGCGGCCGAGGGCCGGGTCGCGGTCTGGCTGCGCTGGGGGACCGGCCCGTTCACCGTTCCCGACGGAAGCGTGCGGCTGGTGACCTGCGAGGTCAGCGCACGCAAAGACGCTTCCGGGCACCGGGTCTTCTCCGCACCGGTCGCGGCCCGGCCCGCGCCCGCGCACAGCGGCGTCGACCTCGCCGCGGCCGACCAGGGCGACCTGTTCGCGACCGGCGGCCCGAACCCGGCCTGAAACCGGCCCTCGCCGATCAGCAGGCGGCCAGCGCCGCGACGGGGTCCGACGACTCCGGCGGACACCGCTGCGCGACATACGTCAGCGATCCGGCGTTCGCCGACGTATCGATCCAGGCACTTGCGGAGGCAGACGCCTCAGCCGACGACGAGGACAAGGTCACCTACTTGTTCCTGGCCGATGCCGTCTGCATGACTGACGAGGAGCACCGGCTGCTGGCGGTAGACCTCTTCGACGAACCCGGGCGTTCCTTCCGGTTGCCACCGCGCTGGTTCCCCGACGTCTCCACCAATCTGAGCATCGCGAATCTGGACTTCGCAGATTTCGCAGACGCTGCAGACGAGTCCGGCACGTTTCGGGGCTTCGACAGCAGGTGACCTGCAAAAGGCTCGCAGTCGAGGCTCAGCGCGGCGGCGACATCGTCGGGGGAGGCGTCCCGGACGGCGATCCAATCGGTCTTGAAGCCGACGCCCACTACATCTGCACTTCTCGCGGATGCGAACGACGTCGCACGTTACCGGCCGCGCGCTGCGGGCCGTGTCGGCTCCGCGGCGCGCGGCCGGGCGGCTCAGTGGTTCGTTTCGGCGGGGGAGCGGGTCTCGCTCTGCTCGTCCGGGGCCGCTGCGGCGAGCGCGCGGGCGTCGCGGCGGTTGGCGGCGATGCTGGCCAGGGTGACGATGACCAGCACACCGATGATGATGCCCAGGGACAGCAGGGTCGGCACCTCGGGCAGTGCGGGCCAGACGCCGTGCGCCCAGTGCAGCACGAGCTTGACACCGATGAAGGCGAGGATCAGCGCCAGGCCGTGGTTGAGGTAGCGCAGGCTGCTCAGCGCGTTGTGCAGGACGAAGTACAGGGCACGCAGGCCCAGCAGGGCGAAGGCGTTGGTGGCGAAGACGAGGTAGGGGTCCTCGGTCACGCCGTAGACGGCGGGCACGGAGTCGACGGCGAACACGATGTCGGTCATGAAGACGGCGGCGACGACCAGGGCCATCGGGGTCAGCGTGCGTGCGCCGTCACGGATGACCGTCAGGCGCGAGCCGTGGTACTCCTGGGTGACCGGCATGAACCGGCGCAGCAGCCGTACGCTGCGCATCTGGTCGATGTCGATTTCGTGCTCGCCACCACGAACCGCGTCGCGCATCACCTTGACCGCGGTGATCAGCAGGATGGCCCCGAACAGCACGAACGCCCAGGTGCCGGTCTGCAGCACGGCGGCGCCGAGCGCGATGAAGATCGCCCGCAGGACGAGCGCGCCGACGATGCCGTACAGCAGCACCCGCTGGGCCAGCTGCGCGGGCACCGCGAACGCGGCCAGCAGCAGCATGAACACGAACAGGTTGTCTACCGACAGCGACTTCTCCACGACGTAACCGGTGAAGAACTCGGCCGCGGGTGTGCCGCCGAAGCGTGCCCATACGAAGAAGCCGAAGGCGATCGGCAGGGCGAGGTAGAAGACGGTCCAGCCGATCGCCTCGCGCATGCTGACCGCGTGCGGGCGGCGGGTGATCACGAAGTCGACCGCGAGGAGCCCGAGCAGGCCCAGGATGGTGGCGGCCCAGAGCCAGGGGGTGCCGATGGTGTTCAGGGATGCGGCAGCGGCTTCGACAGGCATGACGAGACTCCAGACATGTACGTCTGAGGTCTCCCTCACCCGCATGACGCGAGCGACCGCCCGGGGCCGGATGGCCGACCGTACTGACCGGGACGATCTGTCGAGGTACTCCCCTCGAGAGATGACGTTACTGCCACGACCTGTGAGTTTGCTGAGGGTGGCGGGTGGGGCTGATGTGCTTGCCGAGGTCGGGCCAAGAGGTGATCGTGGGAAGAGCGAGGTTATGCGTTGGAGGGGACGATGATCGAATTGGTGATCACCCTGTTGTTCGTGGCGTGTGCGATCATTTCCGGCATCGCGCTGTTGGGCTCGGCTGGTCAGGGAAGAGACGACCGTTGGCTGAGGCGCCACTGACAGGAGACTGCCCAGTAAATCCTGTGCGCCTCATCGCCCGAGCGACCTTCAGATGGCGACTCCTAGCGTCCGGAGCGCGCGGAAAGGGCGCGGGAGGCTGTCCGCTCCCGCGCCCTGACCGTCAGCGTGCCCCGCGGCCAGCCGTCACGCGGCCTTCACGAAGTACTGCGCGGCCGATCCGTTGCAATCCCAGATCTGCAGTCGCGCGCCGTCCGCTGTCGAGCCTGACGGAGAGTCCAGGCACCTGTTGGAGTTCGGGTTGCGCAACCGGTTACCTTCCTGGACCCAGTTCTGTGCGCCGCTGCCGTTGCAGTCCCAGAGCTGCACCTGCGTGCCGTTGGCCGTACCCGCGCCGTTGACGTCGAGGCACCGACCCAGCGTCCGCAGGGTCTGGCCGTCCCGGCTCCACTGCTGGTCCTTGGAAGCAGCAGAGCCCTGGCACGTCCACAGCTGCACGGCCGCGCCATTGCCACCCGTGTCGTTTCCGGACACGTCCACGCACTTGCCGCCCGGCCCGTTGATCTGCGTCGCGGATCCGCCCGTGCCCCCGCCGTCCTGGTAGTAGCGCACGTAGTCGATCAATGCGGTGAGCGGGAACTGGCCCTGCACGGGGTTCTGTCCAGGGTAGGTGCCGCCCAGCGCCAGGTTAAAGATGACGTGGAACGGCTTGCGGAACTCCTCCAATGTCGCTGGTGTCGTGTCGATCACGTGCGTCTGCACACCGTCGACGTACCAGCGGATCTGCGCGGCCGTCCACTCGATCGCATAGACGTGGAAGGCCGCAGGGTTGTTGACGGCGGGGTTCGCGACGTAGTTGGCGTTCTGACCCGCTGTCCACGGGAACACGCCGGTCCGCACATCCCAGAAGATGTTGTTCGTGACGGTCGCGTTCGCGTTCGCGTGTTCCATGATGTCGACCTCGCCGCAACTGGCCCAGTTGGTGGGCAGGCGGTCGTAGTAGGTCTGCGCCGGGTTGTAGGCGCTCGTGGACGACTCGTCGCACGAGTCACCGAGCATCCAGAAAGCCGGCCACGAGCCGGTGGCGGTCGGGAGCGCCATGCGCGCCTCGATGCGGCCGTACTGGAAGGACCTCTTCGTGTCCGTCGTCATGCGGCACGACGTCTGGTAGAAGTTGCGGCCGTTGACCACGATGGGCGTCGTGAGCCAGTTGGCACGCATCACGAGGTTGCCGCCGGACTGCGAGCAGTTCTCGGGGCGGTACCACTCCCACTCGCCGTTGCCCCAGCCGTCGAAGGTATTGAGGCCGGGGTTGAGGCCGTTGCCGACGTTGTAGTTCCAGTTGGCGCTGCTGGGCGCGCCGGACCCGTTGAATTCGTCGGCCCACACGAGGTTCCAGGCGGCGTGTGCGGGCTGCTGCTGGACGACCGTGCTGCCGACGAGCGCGGTGACGGCCGCGGCGAGGAGGATCAGGAGGCGCCGGCCGCGTGACAGCGCTCGGTTCGCAGCGCGGCCACGGGGCGTGCGGGGTGCGGGTTCTTGGTGAATCTCCACAGCGATGGTGCCCTTCTCGAGCAGGGGCGGAAGTCGTGCGAGGACGGAAGTGCCCGTTCGAGTCCCTCACTGGGGCGGATGTGAGAGCGCTCTCACATGGTGATTGACTGAAAACCTTGTTGTCAATAAGTTGCCATGCCAAAGCGCGGGTCGGACCAGCCAGCCCGGCGGGCGAGGGCAGTCGGGTGTCGGCGATGCTGTGGGCGTGGAGTACGTGTCGAGAGTGCCGCGGCCGCCGCTGGACGGGCTGATCGACGACCTCTACTACCTGGCGGGTGCGCCGCCGTACGCCCGGCTGATGCTGCCGCCGATGCCGGCCGCGCTGCTCATCGTCAACCTCGGGGCGCCGTTTCGCATCCGCGCCGGCACCGACGTCGGGGCGGCCGAGTACGCCGACGGATGCGTGGTCACCACGCCGACCCGCGCGCTGGAGTTCAGCTACCCGTCCTGGACCCGGTCCGTCGGCGTGCACGTCAAGCCGTGGGGGCTGGCGCCGTTCCTGTCGATGCCCGCGGCCGAACTGTGTGACCGGCCGGTGACCATCGAGCAGGTCTGGGGCCGGGCCGCCGTAGCCGAGCTCCGGGACCGGCTGGCCTCGGCGGACGGGCCGCACGCGATGCTGACGCTGCTGGAGGAGGAGCTGGCGCGGCGGCTGGGCGACACCGCTGGTCTGGGGCTGGTCCGCCATACGAGCGGCGTTCTCGCGGCGACCGGCGGGGCGGTGGCGATCGGTGACCTGACCGTGGCGGCCGGTGTCAGCAGCACTCATCTGGCGCGGCGGTTCAAGGAGCTCGTCGGTGTCACGCCGAAGCGGCTGGCCCGCGCCCACCGCTTCGCCGCCATCGTGCTCGCGCTCGACCCCGCGGGGCCGATCGACTGGAGCGAGATCGCCTGTGGCGCGGGCTACTTCGACCAGGCCCACTTCGGCCACGAGTTCCGGGCGTTCACGGGGCTCACCCCGACGCGGTACGCCGAGGTCCGGCGGCGGTTCATGCGCGAGCATCCCGGCCATGTGCTGGACGGGTGGCCGCTGCCCGCCGATTGATTTCTTACAAGAGCGGCAGCCTGCGGCACGCTAGCTTGGCTTATCCGACAGTAGAGGAGTGCCCGGTGGGCAAGGTGGTCATGTACAGCTCGGTGTCGGTGGACGGCTTCGTCGCGGACGGAGACGATCAGCCCGGGCCGCTGTTCGACTGGCTGTCCAGCGGTGACGTCCCGCTGGACGACAGCGGCGTGTTGAAGGTGTCGCAGACGTCCTACGACTACGTCCGGCCGTACTGGGACGAGATCGGGGTGACGGTCGTCGGCCGCCATGTCTTCGACATGACCGACGGCTGGGACGGCAAGCCTCCGGGCGGGATCGACCACGTGGTCGTCGTGACGCACCGGCCGGCGCCTGAGGGCTGGGACCCGGCGGCCCCGTTTCACTTCGTCGACGGCGTCGCGGCGGCCGTGGCCAGGGCGCAGGAGCTCGCGGGTGACCGCACCGTCGAGGTCGCCGCTGGTGAGGTCGGCGGCCAGGTGCTCGCCGCGGGCCTGGTCGACGAGGTGCGCATGGACGTCGTACCCGTCGTGTTCGGGTCCGGCAAGCGCTTCTTCGGGTCGGTCGACGCGCAGCACCTGCTGGCCGATCCGGACGTGGTGATTCAGGGCGACCGGGTGCTTCACCTGCGTTACCGGGTGCGCCGCTGACCGCCCGGGTCAGTGTTTGACGGCGGCGAGGCCGAACAGGTCCGGCACGCCGCCGCTGCCGGACTCGGCGACGCGTTCGAGCCGCAGACCGGCGGCGGTGACCGCGTTGAGCAGGTCGGCGAGCGGGATGTGCCAGCCGCCGACGCGGGCGCGTACGCCGTGCGGGTTCCAGGTCTCGAAGGTGTGCTGCCGGTCGGCGTAGCGCTCGTCGACGGCGACGCGGGTCCGGTCGCTCCAGTCGGCGAACGCGCCGATGAAGCACGGGTGCACGCCCAGGTGCACGAACCGGCCACCGGGCCGCAGCACGCGTCCGATGTCGGCGATCACCGCACCGTAGTCGGGCACATCGGTGCTGGCCAGCACACATACGGCGGCGGTCAGCGCACCGTCGGCGAACGGGAGCCGGGCCGCGTCGGCGACCGCGACCGGCAGCCGGTGCGCGGCGTGCCGCAGCTGCCCGGCCGAGAGGTCCACCCCGACCGAGGTCCATCCCAGACCCGCGACGGCGCGCGCGTGCGCACCGGTGCCGCAGCACACGTCCAGGCATACGCCGTCACCCTGACCCAGCAGGTCACCGAGCGTGGCGTGGACCCGCCGCAGGTATTCGCCCGCGGCGGGGGACATGAAGTCGTTGTACCAGTCGGCGTGCGCGTCGTACGCGGCGGTCGTCGTCCCCATGCTGTGCGACGCTACGTCGGGGACCGCGCGGACGCGGTCCCCGTTCGCTGTGGGCGTCAGGCGGCCCAGACGCGGTCGGCGTAGTCGAGGAAGTTGCGGCCCATGATCTTCTCGATCCGGGTCGAGTTGAAACCGCGCTGCTCCAGCAGGCGGATCAGCTGGTGGAACTGGTCCACACCGCGCAGGTCCTCGACGAACGGGAACGTGTCGGCGCGCTCGCCGGCCGCGCCGACACCCGCGGCCTGCCGGTGCGCGACGTGCTCGGCGAGCTGCGCCCGGTAGCCGTCGAGGTCGTCGATGGAGGTCACGGTGCCGTCGGTGCCGATGCCGACGAAGTCCTCGCCGCACACGTTGACCGCGTGTGCGATGTGGTTGACGACGTCGGCGGCGCGGGCGTGGCCGGTGGCGTTGACGAACGGCATGAAGTAGATGCCGACGAAGCCGCCGCGTTCGGCGACCAGCCGCAGCTCCTCGTCGGTCTTGTTGCGGGGCAGGTCGACCAGGGCGCGGCAGCCGGTGTGGTTGATGGACACCGGCAGCTTCGCCGCCCGGGTGGCCTCCAGGCAGGTGTTCTCGCCGCTGTGCGACAGGTCGACCATGATCCGGCTGTCGCACAGTGCTTCGACGACCTCGTGCCCGAACGCGGACAGGCCGCGGTTGCCGGGTGCCATCGAGCCGTCGCCGATGTGGTTGGCCTGGTTGTAGGTGAGCTGGATGACGCGTACGCCCAGGTGGTGGAACTGGGCGATGCGGGTGGGGTCGTCGCCGACGGCGACCGCGTTCTGGAAGCCGTAGATGATGCCGACCCTGCTGTCGCGGTGGGCGGCGCGGATGTCGTCGGCGGTGAGCACCTTGACCAGGTCGGCGGGGTTGTCGGCGACGAAGCGGTCCCAGACGTCGATCTCGCGCAGGGTGTGGCTGTACGGTTCGGCGTCGCCCATGGTGTAGCCGAGGGTGATGTTGACGGCGGTGAGGCCGGAGGCGTGCGCGTCGGCGAGGGTGCGGGCGTCGATGGTGAGGTCGTCGCTGTCCTGGACGAGCTTGTGCGCGGCGGCCAGGGAGTGCTCGGCGTTGGGGTTGTCGAGGATGCCCAGCGCGTTGATGATCATGTAGTCGGTGCTCACTGCTCGTCCTTCCGGAAGTCGCCGCGCTCGAAGCGGCGGCCGCGCTTGACGGTGTACTCGATGCTGCCCAGGTTGGCCATGTCCGCGCGCGGGTCGCGGGCCAGCACGACGAAGTTGGCGAGTTTGCCCGCCTCGACGGTGCCCATGGTGTCCTGCGCGCCCATGCTGATCGCGCCGACCTGCGTCGCGCAGCGGATGACCTCCTCGGCGGGGATGCCGCAGCGGTCGGCGAGGAAGGCCATCTCGGCGTGCAGGGACGGGAACGGGTGCTTGGGGTCGGTCTCGTAGTCGGTGCCCGTCGACACGAGCACCCCCGCGCGGTACGCGTCGCCGGTGAGCTTCGCCGACAGCGCGTCGTTGGCCATCGCGCGGGCCTTGCCCTCGGCGTCGTCGGCCTGCTCGGCCATCCACGTCCACATGCTGCCGGTCGCGTCCAGTACGGTGCCGCGCTGGCGCATCAGCGCGTAGAGGGCGTCGAGGCGCTGGTCGCCGTCGCGCACCAGACGTTCGACATCCACCGGCGCTTTCGTCTTGTACGAGGTCAGCGGCTCGTCGGCGGTCTCCTGGGCGAGCAGCGTCACGTGCGAGACGGCGTCCACGCCGGACGCGACGACCTGAGCGGGCGTGGCCGGGAACACGGCGGCGTGCGCCCATACGCCGATGCCCTGGCGTTTGGCCTCGGCGGTGATCGCGGCGACGGTCGCGCCGGGCAGTTCGGCGTACACCTTGATGGCCGTGGCGTGGGTGCCGCGGGCCATCGCGACCGCGAGCGGCAGGTCGGTGTCGTCGTCGATCGCCTGCATCCACGGCACGTGGCCGGGGGTGCCGCCCTGCGACACCTGCCAGGTGCGCGGGTCGTCGAAGAAGGTGGGACCGGCCATCAGCGACGCGTAGGCGATGTCGGGGCCGGGGATCTCGCCGATCCGGGTCGCGCGGGTCAGGTCGGCGATCTGGCGCAGGTCGTCGGCCATGTCGCGGATCGCGGTGACGCCGCCGTACACCTGCCGCCGCAGCACCGCCTCGGCGACCGGCCGGTTCGGCGGGGTGGCCAGGTGCTGGTGGGAGTCGATCAGGCCGGGGATGACGTACAGGCCGCCGACGTCGACGGACGCCACGCCGTCGGGCACGGTGGCGTCGCCGTCCGGGACGACCTCGATGATCACGTCGCCGTCGACCACGATCGTGGTGCCCGGCCGGGCCGGGCCGCCGGTGCCGTCGATGAGCGTCGCGTTGCGGTACGCGGTGACCGTGCCGGTCTCGGGTGGGGCGTACGGGGTCGGCGCGGGCTCGTCGACGTGGGCCATCGGTGCTCCTTGTTACAGCAGATGTAACGTCTGTATCGTTACCTGAAACGTCAGTGCACTGTACCCCAGGAGGCGACCCGTGCCGAGATCCGCCAGCTCGGCGGTGGACAAGGCGCTCGACCTCGTCGAGGCCGTCGCCCGCGCCGACCGCCCGCTCCGGCTCGGCGAGCTGGCCCAGGCCGTCGGCCTGCACCGGGCCACCGCCTACCGGGTGCTGCTCGACCTGGTCCGGCGCGGCTGGGTCCAGCGCGCGGGGGAGCACTACCTACCCGGCGTGGTGGCCCTGCAGGTGTCGCGGGCGGCGGCGTCCCGCTCACTGGCCGCGCTGTGCCGCCCCGTGCTCGAAGACCTCGCCGGGCGCACCGCGATGATGGTCAACCTGCAGATCCTCGAAGCCGACCGGTCCCGCGTGATCGACGTCGTACGCCCCGCGCGCCTGGAGATGATCAGCGACCTGCGCGACGAGGCCCTGCCCGTGCACCGCTTCGCCGGACCGCTGGCGCTGGTCGCCCAGCTCGACGAGCGGGCCCGCACGCCGTATCTCGCCGTCGCGCAAGCCGCCGGGCATCCGCTGACCGGACCGGGCGGCCTGCTCGCCGACCTGGACCGGGTTCGTGACACCGGCTTCGCCGTCGAGCACGGCCGCAACGACAAGGTGATCGGGTCGATGAGCCGGGCGGTCGTCGCACCGGGCGGCGCGCCGCTGTGCGCCGTCACCCTCGTCGGACCCGACGCCGAGTTCGCCGAGCCCCGCCTGTCCGAGCTCGGACGCGCCCTGGCCGACGCCTCGACAGCACTCACCGTGACTTTGACCGCGCCTGCGAAGGCCGACCCGACCGCACCCACCCGACCCACTGTTGGGAGATCACACCCGTGAACCACGTGCTCGTGCTGGACAAGGCACAGACCAGGGCCGGGCTGGACCCGCTGCGGGTGCTCGACGCGGTGTCGGTCGCGCTGATCGCGCTCAGCCGGGGCGAGGTCAGCGCACCGCCCCGGATCGCGGCCCAGGCGCCGGGCGGGCTGCTCGGCGCGATGCCCGCCTACGTGCCCGGCGTCGGCCTGGCCGCCAAGCTGGTATCCGTGTTCGCGACCCCCGGCCAGGCCGGGCGCAGCTCGCATCGCGGTCTGGTCGCGCTGTTCGACGAGCACGACGGCCGGGTACGGGCCCTGCTCGACGCCGAGCCGCTGACCGCCGTACGCACCGCCGCGTCGGCGACGCTGAGCATGCGCGCGCTGGTCCCGCAGCCGTCGAGGATCGCCGTGATCGGCACCGGTGTGCAGGCTGCGGCGCAGGTGGCGATGCTCGCGGCACTCGACGCGGCGATCCCGGTGGCCGTCGGCGGCCGCGACCCCGCGCGGGCTTCCGGGCTGGCGGCGCGCCATCCGAAGGCCGAGGCGGCGACCGTGGAGGCCGCGGTGCGCGACGCCGACGTCGTGTTCTGCTGCACCGGCGCGACCCAGCCGGTCTTCCCGAAGGCCTGGCTGCGCGCGGACGCGCACGTCAGTTCGGTCGGCGGCTCGCACGGCCCCGAACTCGACCCGGCGCTGATCGCCGAGGCCGCGCTGTACGCGGAGTGGCCCGGAGCCGTGGTCGCGCCTCCCCCGGCCGGGGCCTACGAGCTGCAGGGCGTCGGCCCCGACCGGGTAACGCTACTCGGAGCGGTGCTGGACGGAACCCACCCCGGCCGCGACAGCCGGGGTGGGTTGACGGTGTTCAAGTCGACCGGCCACGGCGCCCTCGACGTGGCCGCCGCCGCGGTCGTGCACGACTGGGCACGGGCCCATGGCGTCGGCACGGCCGTCGACATGTGATCAGACGCCCGCGCCGACCAGCTCCCGGTTCGGGTCCAGCACGTACTTGCTGGCCGCGCCCTGGTCGAAGTCGGTGTAGCCCTTCGGGGCATCGTCGATCGGCAGCACCGTGGCGTGCACGTTCTTGGCGATGTGGGTGCGGTCGTGCAGGATCGCCATCATCAGCTGCCGGTTGTACTGCTTGACCGGGCACTGGCCGGTGGTGAAGCTGTGCGACTTGGCCCAGCCCGTACCGATGCTCACCCGCAGGCTGCCGACCTTGGCTTCGGCGTCCTTGCCGCCGGGATCGCCGGTGACGTACAGCCCCGGGATGCCCAGCCGCGCCGCCGGGCGGGCGATCGACATGATGTCGTTGAGCACGGTCGCGGGTTCCTCCCCGGCGTCCGCGCCGTGCCCGCGCGCCTCGAAGCCGACCGCGTCGACGGCGGCGTCGACCTCCGGCTCCCCGAGGATCTGCTCGACCATGTCGGCCAGGGACGCGTCGGTCGTCAGGTCGACGGTCTCGCAGCCGAAGCTGCGGGCCTGGGCCAGGCGCTGCTCGTTGAGGTCGCCGACGATGACGACGGCCGCGCCCAGCAGGAACGCCGATGTCGCCGCCGCGAGCCCGACCGGTCCGGCTCCGGCGATGTAGACCGTGGACCCGGTGGTCACGCCCGCGGTGTAGCAGCCGTGGTAACCCGTCGGGAAGATGTCGCTGAGCATCGCCAGGTCGAGGATCTTGTCCATGGCCCGGTCCTTGTCGGGGAACTTCAGCAGGTTGAAGTCCGCGTACGGCACCAGCACGTACTGCGCCTGGCCGCCGAGCCAGCCGCCCATGTCCACGTAGCCGTACGCCGCGCCGGCGCGGGCCGGGTTGACGTTGAGGCATACGCCCGTGTGGCCCTCCATGCACATGCGGCACCGGCCGCAGGCGATGTTGAACGGGACCGAGCACAGGTCGCCGACCTTGATGAACTCGACATCCGGGCCTACTTCGACCACCTCGCCGGTGATCTCGTGGCCGAGCGTCTGCCCCTCCGGGGCGGTGGTGCGGCCACGGACCATGTGCTGGTCGCTGCCGCAGATGTTGGAGGCGACGACCTTCAGGATCGCGCCATGGTTGATCTTGCGGTGCTGTTCGGGTAGTTCGAGCTTCGGGTAGTCGAGGTCCTCGACACTGACGTGCCCGGGGCCCTGATAGACGACGGTCTTGTTGCCCGGCATCGGTGCCCACCCCCTCACGTGACGGCACTCGACTCTTATTATCCCAGGTCAGCCGCGCTCAACCATGATCGCGACAGGAAATCCGGTGGGGCTGTCGGGGCGGGCCGTCCATACTTTGATCGATCATCGAGGTGGGGGACATGCGTACCAGCGAGCAGATCTATCACCGGGTGCGCTGGGATCCGAGGTTCGACCCGGAGCGCTTCGTGCTCGGCGTACGCCAGCGCGGAGCCGAACCCAAGCGGGTGCGGTTGCCCTCGTTCAAGCCCGGCGGCGACGTCCCGTGGCACCGGGTGATGTTCATCGAGGCCGACGGGGTGCTCGTCTGGGACCGCGCCACCGGCCTCGACCGGGTCGACACCTCCGGCGCGGGCCTGGTACGCCACCACGGGCTGCTGCCCGCGCCGTTCTTCACGCCGGGCACCGCGCACACCTGGCAACCGGGCCACGGCTGGCGTCCCGCGCCCACCCCGGAGCCCGCCGCACCCGGCCGCCTGCGCCTGCTCACCTGGAACACGCTGTGGGACCGCTACGACAGCGACCGCATCGACACCGCCCGGCGGCGGCCCGCACTGCTGACGTCCCTGGCGGACGCCGACGCGGACGTCATCGCACTCCAGGAGGTCGAACCGGACCTGCTCACCCTGCTGTGCGCCGCACCCTGGGTACGCGAGCACTACACCCTGAGCGCCGCCATGGACGCCCCCGCACCCGGCGGGCTGGTGCTGCTCAGCAGGCTCCCGGTCCGGGAGGTCGGCAGCCACCGGCTCGCCCCGCACAAGGCCGCCGTCGCGATCGTGGTCGACACCGCGACAGGTCCGCTGGTCATCGCCGCGACCCACCTGAGCAGCGACCACTCCGCCGACGGCGCGCGCCGCAGGCAGGACGAACTGACCCTGCTCGCCGAGGGCCTGTCCGACCTCGCCGCCGACGTCGTGCTGATGGGCGACTTCAACGACGAGAGCAGCGCGCCGACGGCGATGCTCGGCATGGACGACGCGTGGACGCAGGTACACGGGCCGGGTGACACCACGCCGACCTTCGACCCGGTCACCAATCCCTTGGCGGCGGTGTCGTCGCTGTCCGGCGTGGCCCGGCGGCTGGACCGGGTGCTGCTGCGTGGCAGCGCGTCAGCCGCGACGGCGACCCTGGTCGGCGACCAGCCGACGGCGGGGCTCTATCCGTCGGACCACTTCGGAGTCCAGATCGACCTGGCCCTGTCCGGTACGCGGGACGGCGACGTGCTCGACGTGGCACCGACCGCGCGTACCGCGCTGGCCTGGCTGCCGCCGGTCACCGACGCGGTCCAGGACCTGCGCCGCGCCCACGACCCGCAGTTGCACCGCTGGCCGCCGCACGTGAACGTGCTGTTCGGGTTCGTGCCCGAGGCCGACTTCGAGGCCGCCGCACCACTGCTGGCCGCGGCCGCCGCCGAGGTGCCGCCGTTCCCGGTACGGCTGCGCGGGGTGCACACCTTCGGCCACCGCGACGACGCGACGATCTGGCTCGACCCGGCCGCCGACGGCGACGCGCCCTGGCACCGGTTGTGGCAGACGCTCCGGCAGCGGTTCCCGCGCTGCCGGGGCCGGGACGAAGGCTTCACGCCGCACCTGACGCTCGGGCGCAGCCGCGACCCGCAGCGGGTGGCCGCCGCCTGCGAGGCCGCGCTCGGCGAGATCCGGGCACAGGTCGGCGAGCTGGTGCTGCTGTCGAGACGCGGCGACGAGCCGATGCGTCCCCGCGCTCTGCTGGCCCTCGGCACGGGCGAGCTGTGCTGGCTGCCCGAGCAGCAGGCGACGCCGGGCGGGACGGCGTCGGTGGCGGTGGATCGCCTCGCGGCGTCGGTCGTCTTACGGTTGTCGGCCGAGTTCGGGGACGGCGTCGTACGTGTCACCGGGTCGCGGCGGATGGGCTGCGCGCTGCCGGGGGCGGATCTGGATCTGGTGGCCGTACTGCCAGGGCGGGTTGATCCCGCCGAGGTGGCGTCGCGGGTGAGCAGGTCGCTGCCGGACGCGGCCGTGCTGCGGTCGGTTGTCGATGCCAGAGTGCCCAGGCTGCGGATGACGGTCGGAGAACTCGACGTCGACCTGGTGGTGATCGGCACCGGTGACCTTGATCCGGCTGACGCTGTCGCCCGGCGTGTGGAGCTGGGCGAGGACGCTGCCGTCGCGCTGAGCGCGGTCAGCGACGCAGATGCGGTAAGCATGGTCGTCGGGGCCCGGCAAGCCGCGTTCGCACTGCTCACGAAGCAGGTCAAGGGTTGGGCGCGGGCGAAGGGACTCGACGCGGCTCCGTTCGGCGGGCTGCCCGGTCTGGCGTGGTCAGTGCTGGCCGCGCGGACCGTGCTCGGCGCGCCCGCCGACGTCAGCGCTGACGCGTTGCTGCTGCGGTTCTTCGAGGACTGGGCGGGGTGGGACTGGCGGCAGGCGGTGGCGCTGACCGGTGAGGCTGACGGCGTACACCCGCAAGGCGCGGTGCTGACGCCGACCTCGCCGGTGCGCAACTGCGCCGACCGGCTCGGACCCGGTGGGTGGGATCTTCTGGTGCAGGAGTTCTACCACGCGTGGGAGGTCGTGGAGGGGGCGTCGCGGGCTGGTGTCGACCCGTGGCCGCTGCTCGTCGAGCCGCCGCCGCTGCACCGGCGTCACGCCCGCTGGCTCGTGGTCGGTGTGCCTGGCGACGGCGAGGCGCTGGGCCGGGTGCGGGGGCGCATGCGTGCCCTGCTGACCCTGCTCGACGAAGCCGGGGTCACGCAGGCACGCGCCTGGCCGAGGCCGTTCGGGAACGACCCGGTCTACTACGCCGTCGGCCTGGGCCGGTCCGCACCGGGCCCGGCGCTGGACGCGGCGCTGCGGTGGGCAGGCGAGCTGCCCGGCGTCGAGGTCGCGCTGCTCGACAACGGCGCGGTGCCGAGCCTGCGCTGACCGCCGTGGGCCCGGCGCGGGCCCACGGCGGGTCTGGATCAGAGCGGGGCGACCCAGTACGGGCTGACCTCCAGCCACCCGTGCGCGCCCGCGCCGTTGAGGCGGCCGCTGCTGCCGGTGGACAGGGTGTACCAGGCGTCGACGAAGTCCGGGTCGTCGGTCCACCAGGACGTCGGGATGGCCGACAGGATCGCGTCGACCAGCGGGATGTACGCCCCGACGTCGAAGATCGTCAGCAGCACCGCCGCGATGGCCTGGGCGAGCTGCTGGTAGTTGGTGTCGCCGTCGTCCTCCATCATCACGACGTCGGCGAGGTTGTACTTGTACGCCGAGAAGTGGACGAGCAGCTGGTTCGGGTAGTACGTCGTGCCGTCGTAGTCCAGGTAGGGCATCTGCACGATGTCGACCTTGGGGTGGCCGTCGAGGCCGAAGCCGCTGACGATGCTGTAGACCTCGGCCGCGCCCTTGATCCAGGGTTCCTGGTCGTCGGACAGGCGCACCGCGTTGACCTTGGTGGCCCAGTAGCCGCCGCTCGCGAGGGCCGCCGAGGCCGCGGCGGGGGCGACGCCGCGCTGGGCGAGCGCCTGGCGCAGGATGTCGAGCCCGGCGGGCAGCGCCTTGGCGACGTCCACCTCGACGACGATCACCGGGCGGGTGGGCGTACGGGCCGGGTCGAGCAGCACACGCCGGCCGTCGGGCTCGTAGGCGGTGACCGACGCCGCGTCGTCGTCGCTGGGGGCCGTGGCGACCAGCGGGACGGTGCCTGCGGCGAGGGCGGCGGCCATGCCGTCGTCGGCCAGGCGGGCCCGGACCAGGGAACCGGTGGACGCGGGCAGGCCCTTGGCGGTGCGTACGGACTGGTCGGCGGTGCGTACGCGGCCGGTGAGGGTGGCGTCGGCGCGCAGCGTGGACAGGTCGACGGGTCCGGAGCGCAGCGCCGAGGTCAGGGTCCGGCGTGCGGTCTGGTCGGCCAGCGAGGAGGCGACCTGCCGGGCGAGGGTGTCCAGGGTGGACGCGACGCCGGCCGGGGCGAGCGCGGGGGCCTGCTGTGATGCGGCCTGCTCGGGGACGTGGGCGGTGGCGGGGGTGGCGGCGAGCACGGCGGCGGCCGCGATACAGGCCGGTAGGACGAGATGGCGCAGGCGCGTTGGGCCCATGGCGTCTCCTTCGCATCCGATCCCGCGCTCGTGGCGCAGGATCTCATGTCTCTCAATGGATGCGGTACATAGTGGACCGTCCGGCATGCCGAAGGCAAGGTCCGTCGATCATGTGTACGCGGAGTTCCGACCGTGTTCACCCACCCGCCCCATCGCCGCAGCTCACCGCACCGCGACGAAAGGAAGGGCACCTGCACAACGTATGGCGATGTGAAGGTGCCCTTCTTCAGCCCTTGACGCAGATGACCTGCTTGAGGCGGGCGGTGATGGTGACCAGGTCGGACTGCTGGGCCATGACCTCGTCGATGTTCTTGTACGCGGCCGGGATCTCGTCGACGACGCCGTTGTCCTTGCGGCACTCGACGCCCTCGGTCTGCTCGGCCAGATCGCGGGTGTTGAAGCGGCGGCGGGCCTCGTTGCGGCTCATCTTGCGGCCCGCGCCGTGCGAGGCCGACTGCAGCGCCGGTGCCGAGCCCAAGCCCTTAACGATGAACGACGAAGCGCCCATCGAGCCCGGGATGATGCCGAAGTCGCCCGCCCCGGCGCGGATCGCGCCCTTGCGGGTGACCAGCAGCTCCTGGCCGTCGTGCTTCTCCTCGGCCACGTAGTTGTGGTGGCAGGAGATCTCCGGCTCGAAGTCGACCTTCTTGAACTGCTTGCGCACCACGTCGCGCAGCAGCGCCATCATCACGGCCCGGTTGCGCCGGGCGTAGTCCTGCGCCCAGAACAGGTCCCGGCGGTAGTCCTCCATCGTCGGCTCGCCCGTGACGAACACGGCCAGGTCCGGGTCAGGCAGGTCGGCGTTGTGCGGCAGGTCCTTGGCCTTGGCGATGTGGTACTGGGCCAGCTCGTTGCCGACGCCCCGCGAGCCCGAGTGCAGCATCAACCAGACCCGGCCCTCACCGTCCAGGCACACCTCGATGAAATGGTTGCCGCCGCCGAGGGTGCCCAGCTGCTGCATCACCCGGCCCTTGCGGCGCAGCACGTGCGGGGCGGTCAGGTCGTCGAAGTCGCTCCAGAACCCGTGCCAGCCGCGCAGCCCGGTGTTGAGGTGGTCGACGTCGACCGAGCGCTGGTGCATGCCCATGCCGACCGGCACGGCCTTCTCGATCGCCGAGCGGAGCCTGCCGAGGTCGTCGGGCAGGTGCCCGGCGCGCAGCGAGGTGAGCTGGGCGGTCATGCCGCAGCCGATGTCGACGCCGACGGCGGCGGGGGCGACCGCGCCGCGCATGGCGATGACCGAGCCGACCGTCGCGCCGATGCCGACGTGCACGTCGGGCATCACGGCCACGGAGTGGGTCCACGGCAGCGCCGCGACGTTGCGCAGCTGCTCCATGGCGCGCTCGTCCACGGTCGCGGGATCGGCCCACATCCGCAGCGGAGCGGCGGTGTCACTGATGGTCTGGTAAGGCATGTCGGTGGTTCCCCCGTCTTCGGTGCCGACGGAGAGTGTGCCGAGCCGAGCGCCGTCCGGCCACTCAATATCATTGTCGGGTACGTCAGCCTGGCGGTTCGCCGTATGGCACGGGACGGCCGGTGCGCAGGCAGGAGGCCAGCCAGAGGGCCCAGCGGTGGACGACGCGCTGGGACTCGACGCCCATCATGAGCACCGCGTAGTTGCCGAACCGGGGGTTGCCCGGGTCGTCCTGACCGGCGGCCCGCATGCGCGAGGCGTCCTGTTCGTACTCGGCGAGCAGTCGCGTCGAGCGTTCGGCGAGATCGGTGTAGAGGGCGGCCATGGCGACGGGATCGGCGCTGGTGGCGGCGTACGCCTTGAGTGTGATCTCGCTGCGTGGCTGGGCTGTCGGCGGGATCACCAGCCAGGCGCGCAGGGCGGTCAGCCCGGCGGCGGTGACCGCGTAGGTCTTCTTCGCGCGGGGGCCGGGTCCGGCCTGCTCGACGGAGTCGACCCAGCCCGCCGCGGACAGGCGGGCGAGTTCGGGGTAGATCTGGCTGTGCCGGGCCGTCCAGAAATGCCCGAGCGGTGCTTTGACCTGCTGGGTCAGCTGGTAGCCGGTGGCGGGGCCGCGGGTGAGCAGTGACAGCAGCGCGTAGCCCAGCGTCGAGCCGGATGTCGTTGCCGAATCGTCACCCTCGATGCCCGCCATCCGGCCTCCGCTCTATGTAACTTCTGACATGTCAACTCTGACATAGGGGGTTCCGTGAAACGCGTCCTCGCCCTGCTCGGCATCGTCACCGTACTCACCGCCTGTAGCCCCGCCGCGCCGACGCCGCCCGCGGCGAGCCCGACCCCGGCGCTCAGCCTGCCTCCGGACCAGCCCGGACCCGGCGAGCACAGCCTCGCGATCGCGCACGGTGGCGTGAAGCGCGAGTACAAACTGCACGCGCCGCCCGGCTACCAGCCGGGAAGCGCCCTGCCGCTGGTGCTCGTGCTGCACGGGCAGCCCGGCAACAGCGCGGGCATCGAGGGGCAGAGCGGCCTGAACCCGATCGCGGACAAGGCCGGGTTCCTGGTCGCCTACCCGCAGGGGCTGGGCGGCAAGTGGGATTCGGGCACCGCCGGTGATCCGGCCAGCGGCGACGTCGGATTCGTCGCCGCGCTGATCGATCACCTCGTGTCCACCTGGCACGCCGACCCCAAACGGGTCCACGTCGCCGGATTCTCCGCCGGTGCGGCGTTCAGCTACCGCCTGGCCCGGGAACTGCCCGGCCGGTTCGCGGCGATCGCGCCGGTCAGCGGCCGGATGGACACCGTGCCCTCGTGGACCGGGCAGCTCGGCACCGCCAATCCGGTGTCGGTGGTGACGTTCCAGGGCGGCAAGGACATGCTCTCGCCCGCGTGGAGCACCACCAACCAGTCCTGGCGGGAGGCCGCGGGCTGCGCCGAGCCGGTGGTCACCCCGGTCCCGGGCACGCAGGGGCGGGCCGAGCGCCGCGTGTCCACCTGCGCGAACGGCGGCGAGCACGTGGTGTACGCGATCGGCCCGATGGCCCACGAGTGGCCGAACACCCGCGAGCATGCCGTCGACGCGAGCACGCTGATCGCGGAGTTCTTCACCCGTCACCGCCTGCCGTGACAGTGCCGCCCGCCCGGTCGGCGTGGCCGGGCGGGCTAACGGCCGACGATCTCCGCTCGCCGTACGTGGCCGAGGTTCGGGGTGACCTCCAGCCGTAGCCACGCGTCCTTGCGCAGCTGGTGGTAGAGCCCGGCGGAGATCTCGTAGCGCACGGCGACGTCGCCGCCGTCGTCGACAGCGACGCGGTAGGTCGTGTTGTCCTCCCCGACGTCGGACTCCAGCCAGATCACCGGCCCGGCGACGATCCGGGCGGGGCGGATCACGTCCAGCAGGCCGCGGTAGCCGGTCCGGGCGAGCCAGGCGACGGCGGCGAGCCACAGCAGCCAGCCCCCCGCGACCAGCGCCACGGGCAGGAGGTCGCCTGGCTGCCGGAGGTCCAGGTCGGCCGAGAACATGCCGAGCAGCAGCAGCCAGATGCCGAAGAACACCGCGGCCGGGATCTGGGTCAGCAGCGCCGCCCACGGCGACCAGCCGAACGCGAACCCCCGGCCGTCGACGAGCCCGACCCGCCGCCACGTCCCGTCGCGCCGTGACCACGCGAAGTCCTGCTTGCCGTCGGCGAACGGGGAGACGCCCAGCCAGGGCAGCCGCGCCCCGGCGGCGACGGCGTACGGCGCGCGCGGGTCGCCGGGTGCGATGCCCGGCTCGGTGCGCAGGCGGGCGTAGACGGCCGCGAGGCGCCTGCCCCGGCCCTGCGGGACCAGCCGCTTCAGCAGCCGGAACGGCAGCGAGACCAGGCGGGCGACGAGCACCACACCGATGGCCAGCGGGGCGCGTCCGGCCTGCCACACCGCGACGATCGCGCCGACCCACAGGATCGTGAACCCGGTCCAGAGCACGACGCGTACGCCCATCGGCACCCGTGGGCGCACCAGCCCGCGCGCGGTCGCGACCTCGGCGAGCAGGTCGGTGAACCGCTCGTGCCACTGTTCGGCCTGCTCGCGAGTGCCGAGGTCGATCGCGCCGAGCGGCACCGGACCGTGTCCGCCGGGCACCCGGGCGACGACGGCGTCGAAGACGTGCTGCTCGAACGGGGCGAGCCCGGCGGGGTCCGGCCGGGGCGCGTGGATCGTCCCGGCCGTGGGGTCGACGGCCAGCAAGCCGCGCGCGACGAGGTCGAGCATCGTGGCGTACGCCCCGGTCGCCGCGACGCGGCGTGGTGGCTGCACGAGCAGGGCGGCCAGGGCCGGTCGTTCAGCGGTCAGGTCCGTCGGGGAGTCGGCCACGCCGCGACGGTAACCAGTGCCGTCCACCCGCAGGTGCACGGCGCAGGGACAGCGGGTGTCGGGGACCGGATGGCGGGGCGTCGGCGCACGTCCCGGCAGCAGGTGACCGCTGCCGGGACGTGCCGGTCACTTGACTTCGCGGCGGGCGACCCGGATCAGGCCCAGCGCCAGCGGGGCAACGATCCAGACCGCGACCGAGGTGCCCAGCCGGGCCCAGTCCCGGCCGGTCATCACCGGTTCGAGCAGCAGGCCGGAGGTGACCGACAGGTCCAGCCACTGCGCGGGTCCGGACAGGGCGGTGACCATCTCGCCGAGGATGCTCCACGCGATCGGGAGCACGAAGTACAGCACGATGGCCAGGGCCGAGTTCAGCAGCACCATGCCGAACGCGACCCCGAGCAGCACGTTGACGACCAGGAACAGCCCGGCCTTGCCCAGCGCGGCGGCGGGCAGGTGCCACGGGTCGGGGCCGCCCGCGAACGGCAGCGCCGCCGCGGTGGCCAGCAGGCACGCGGCGTACGCCAGCACGGCCAGTGCCAGCGCGGCGAGCACCTTCGCGGCGGCGACCCGCATCCGCCGCGGCACCAGCGCGTACGTGGTGAGGGTGGCGCGCTGGGACCACTCGCTGGTGACCGACAGCACGCCGAGCACGGGCAGCAGCACGGCGGCGGGCAGCACGGTCGGGCCGAGCAGCCCGCCGAAGTCGAACCGCGCGTCGGCGGTCAGCGACAGCACGGTGACTACGGCCACGGCGAGCAGTGCGACGACCGCCAGCAGCCACGCCCCGGAGCGGGTGTCGGCCATCTTGCGCAGCTCGACGGCGGTCAGCCGCCACAGCGGCACGGGGGAGTGGGACGCGGTCGCGACGGCGGGGGTGTCGCGGGCGGGCGCGGTGACGGTCATCGGGCGGTCCCTTCGGGGGCGGTGGTGCCGTTGGTGAGGCTGAGGAACATCTCCTCCAGGCCGCGGGCCCGGCCGGGCTGCAGTTCGAGCAGCACCACGCCCGCTGTGGCGGCGGCCCGGCCGACGGCTTCGGCCTCGGCGTCGACGAGCAGCGCGCCGCCGTCGGCGGGGGAGGCGGACAGCCCGGCCGTGGCCAGCGCGGCCCGCAGCGCGGCGGGGTCGAGGGCGCGTACCCGCATCCCGGCGCCGGACAGCAGTTCGTCCTTGGCGCCCTGGGCGACGACCCGCCCGTTGCCGATCATGACGAGCCGGTCGGCGACGGCCTCGACCTCGCGCAGCAGGTGGGAGGAGAGCAGCACGGTGCCGCCCCGGTCGGCGAAGTCGCGCAGCAGGCCGCGCATCCAGAAGATGCCCTCGGGGTCCAGGCCGTTGGCGGGCTCGTCGAGGATCAGCGCCCGGGGCTCGCCGAGCAGGGCCTGGGCCAGGCCGAGGCGCTGGCGCATGCCCAGCGAGTAGTCGCCGACGCGCTTGCGGGCGGCCGAGGACGGCAGGTCGACGCAGGTCAGCAGCTCGCCGACCCGGCTGGACGGGACGCGGAGCAGCTGCGCGGCCAGGGCGAGGGTCTCCCGGCCGGTGCGGCCGGGGTGCTGGGCGGACGCGTCGAGCAGGATGCCGACCTCGCGGCCCGGGTTGGGCAGCTGCCGGTACGGGCGTCCGGCGACGGTGGCGTGCCCGCCGGTCGGCGGGGTGAGTCCGCAGATCATCCGCATGGTGGTGGACTTGCCGGCCCCGTTCGGGCCGAGGAACCCGGTGACAGTGCCGGGCGTGCAGCGAAACGACACGTCGTCGACGGCCGTCTGCGCGCCGTAGCGCTTGGTGAGGTGCGCGACTTCGATCATGCGTACCAGCCTGGCGGCCTCGGGGGTCGGCCCGCAGCGGCCGGAGGGCGACGGGGGCCGACCTTGGTCGACAGCAGGCGTAGACCAAAGTCGGTACCCCGCCCGACCAGGCCGCACGTACCCTGGGAGCCACCATGACGACCGCTGCGGCCCCCACCCACTCCCCGCGCCTGCTGCGTCAGCTGCTGCCCGCCGACCTGCAGCCCGACGGCGCGGCCAGGCGGCGCACCGCCCGCGACTGGGCCGTCGACGTGGCCTGTCTCGTGGCGGCGGTGCTCGTCGGTCTGACCGTGTACGACCTGGATTCCGCGGGCCGCGCGGTGCCCGAGCTGATCCAGTTTGCCGACCTGGTCGCGGGCACCGTGCTGTGCCTGGCCCTGTTCTGGCGGCGGCGTGTCCCGCTGGCCCTGGCCGTCGTGACGGCGGTGGCGGGGGCGTTCTCGCCGCTGTCCGGCGGCGCGGCCATCGTGGCCCTGCTCACCCTCGGCGCACGCGGCCGGCCCGGCGCTGTGCTGGCGGTCGGTGCGATCCACGCGCTGCTGTCGCCGGTGTACCTGCGCCTGTACCCGGATCCGGAGCTGTCGATCTGGCCGTCGGTGGCCTGGACGTGGCTGATGCTCGCCGTGGTCACCGCGTGGGCGCTGTTCCTCGGCGCGCGGCGGCAGCTGGTGCACTCGCTGCGCGAGCGGGCCGTACGCGCCGAGGCCGAGCAGGAGCTGCGCGTCGCGCAGGCCCGCCAGCTGGAGCGCACCCGGATCGCCCGGGAGATGCACGACGTGCTCGCGCACCGGATCTCGCTGCTCAGCCTGCACGCCGGAGCGCTGGAGTTCCGGCCGGACGCGCCGCCGCAGGAGGTGGCGCGGGCCGCCGGCGTCATCCGCGACAGCGCCCACCAGGCGCTGCAGGACCTGCGCGCCGTCATCGGCGTGCTGCGCACTCCCGACGAGCCCGGCGACGAGCCCGAACGGCCCCAGCCGACCCTGTCCGACCTGCCCGGCCTGGTCGCCGAGTCGCGGTCGGCGGGGATGCGGGTGCAGCTCACCCAGCAGCTGCCCGAACCCGCCGCGCTGCCCGCGCATGCCGGGCGCACCGCGTACCGCGTGGTGCAGGAGGGCCTGACCAACGCCCGCAAGCACGCCCCCGGCGCGGCGGTGCGGGTCGCGGTCGCCGGGCAGCCCGCGCAGGGGCTGACCGTCGAGGTGCTCAGCCGGGGGCCGCTCGGCGGCGCGGCGGGTATCCCCGGCACGGGCACCGGCCTGGTCGGGCTGGCTGAGCGGGTGTCGCTGGCGGGTGGGCGCATCGAGCACGGCCGTACCCCGGCGGGCGACTTCCGGCTGTGGACGTGGCAGCCGTGGCCGGCGTGATCCGGCTGCTGATCGTCGACGACGACCCGCTGGTGCGGGCCGGTCTGTCGATGATGCTGGCGGGGCTGGACGATCTGCGGGTGGTCGGCGAGGCGGCCGACGGGACCGAGGTGCCCGCGGCGGTGGCCGCGCACACGCCCGACATCGTGCTGATGGACATCCGCATGCCGCGTATGGACGGCCTGGCCGCCACCGAACTGCTGCGCCGCAGGCCCGGCGCGCCGGAGGTGGTCGTGCTGACCACGTTCGACGCCGACGAGCAGGTGCTGCGGGCGCTGCGGGCCGGGGCCAGCGGGTTCCTGCTCAAGGACACTCCGCCCGCGGAGCTGGTGCGGGCGCTGCGCCGGGTCGCGACGGGCGAGCCGATGCTGTCGCCGTCGGTGACCCGGCAGCTCATCGACCAGGTGACGGCGGGCACCGGAGCCGCTCGCGCGGCCCGCGCGCAGCAGGTGCTGGGCCGGTTGACCGCGCGGGAGCGGGAGGTGGCCGCCGCGATCGGGCAGGGCCTGTCCAACGCCGAGATCGGCGTACGGCTGCACATGAGCGTGGCCACGGTCAAGGCGTACGTGTCGCGGCTGCTGGCGAAGCTGGAGCTGAACAACCGGGTGCAGATCGCGCTGCTGGCGCACGACACGGGGCTCGCCAGCTGAGGATCAGAGCTTGAACGTGACCGTGATGGTCGTGCCCGGCTCCCGGCCGGTGATCGTCATCTCGTCGGTGAACTGGCGGACGACCCACAGCCCGCGGCCGCCCTCGGTGCTCAGCGGCACCCGGTTCATGCCCGCGCTCGCCGTGTCGGCGATGCCCGGACCGTCGTCACTGACCTCGCAGTGGACCGCTGCGTCGTGACGCCACAGCCGCAGGCGGCCCCGCCCGCCGCCGTGCCGGATGGCATTGGTGGCCAGTTCGGTGGCCACCACGAGCAGCCTGCCCAGCCCCGGCTCGGTCAGCCCGAACTCGCCGGCGTGCGCGGCCACGGCCGCGCGCAGCGAGTACAGGTCGTCGGCGACGAACACCGTGTCCAGCCCCTCGGGCTCCGCCATCGCGGGCGGAGGCTCCGGGAGCCAGTCGGCGGCCGTCATGACTGACTCGGCATGACCAGTTGCGGCACGTGTTCGGCGCCTACCGCGTTGAGCACCTGGGCGACCGCCGGAGGGCAGGACACGACCATGCGCCGCCCGGCGGGCAGGGTCGCGGCGGCCTTGACGATGGCGGTGGCCGCCGTGACGTCGATGAATCGCAGCTTGACCAGGTTGAGGTGGATGTTGTCGTCAAGCCGCAGCGCCTCGGTCAGTGCCTGCTGCAGCGGCTGCAGGTGGGTGTAGTCCATCTCGCCGGCGGCGCGCACCCCCGGTGGGCGGTGCTGGCGGCAGATCCGCAGCAGGGGAGTGTCGTGGTAGGCCAGCGCCGCGACCGTCTTGTGGTGGGCGTCGCTGGCGAAGGCCAGCGTCACCGAGTCGAACGTCTCCCGGTCGTACTGGCAGATCGCGGTCAGCCGCCCGTCGGTGAACAGGCTCGCGGCCTGCTGCTCGAACGCGACGAGCTGGTCGATGGCGATCGGCCGCCCCGCCCAGCACATGTCGGCGCTGACCCGCAGCCCCGGCATGCCGCGCCGGGCGGCCTGGTGGCGCTCCCGTGCGATCAGGGCGACCATGCGCTCGGCGGTCGCGCCGCCGTCCGCTGCCGGGGCGTCCTGGCTGGTGTACAGCGTGAGCTGGCCGCGGTCGATGGCCGCCACGCTGGCGACCTCGCGCATCGCCAGCTCCTCGGACAGCTCGTCGGGGGTCAGCGCGTCGGTGAAGCAGATCACGCGCTGGCCGCGGTGCAGTCCGTCCGCGACGAAGTCGGCGACCAGGTCGAGCCTCTCGTCGGGGTCGGTGAACGTCAGGCAGGCGTGATCACCTGGGTTGATCTCGTCCACGGTCACCGCATCCGCCATGGGGTTCCTCTCCTCGGCGCGCCTGGCAAGCGGTCAGTACCCGATGGGAACCTTGACTAACCAGGTCGGGCGTGCAGTTCTGCGGCAGTTGCCGCTACTTCCGCCCATGATCGGACATTGCTACCGGGTACGCCAGCGGTGCACGTTACCGGAGCCGGGTTCCGGGCACGCGCGGCACGCGAGCGGCGGCCGCCGGGGCACCCGTGACGATCGTGGGCAATCGCTCTCCCATGATCCACGGATTCGGGCCGTGCCAACTCGCCCGCCCGAATGCAGTACCCGGCAACAAAAGCGCTGCCTGGGCACCTTCTGAACGGATCTCCGTGACACACCACGGAAACATGCCCTTGACAGCTATCGAACAAACGACAACTCTCTGTTTCAGAGAGCGCTCTCTACCGTCCACCGACCGTCCTGATCGCACAGGCCGGCCGGACCCGTCGCCCAGTCCCCTACCAGGGAGAAGAGATGCAATCCGTCCCCCGTCTGGCCGTGTCCCGCGGCAGACCCCTGTACGCCCTCGTGCTCGCAACCGTCGGCGTACTCCTCATGGCCTATTTCGTCGTGATCGGCAACAGTGCGGCGAACGCCGCGGTGACCCTGCTCTCGCAGGGCAAGACCGTCACCGCGTCGTCGGTGGAGAACGCGGGCACGCCCGCGTCGGCCGCGGTCGACGGCAACACCGGCACCCGCTGGTCCAGTGCCGCCAGCGACCCGCAGTGGATCCAGGTCGACCTCGGTGACACCGCCACCCTCAGCCAGGTCATCCTGCGCTGGGAGTCGGCGTACGCCACCGCGTTCCAGATCCAGACCTCGGCCAACGGCAGCAGCTGGACCACCGTCTACAGCACGACCACCAGCACCGGCGGCGTGCAGACCCTCAACGTGACCGGCTCCGGCCGCTACGTGCGGGTGTACGGCACCGCGCGGGCGACCGGCTACGGCTACTCGCTGTGGGAGTTCCAGGTCTACGGCGAGATCGGCGGCGGCACCGGCGGCTGCGGCACCACGAACGTCGCCCAGGGCAAGCCCGCCACCGCCTCCTCGGTCGAGAACGCCGGCACGCCGGCGTCCAACGCCGTCGACGGCAGCGGCACCACCCGCTGGTCCAGCGCCTTCGCCGACCCGCAGTGGCTGCAGATCGACCTCGGCGTCGCCACCCCGATCTGCCAGGTGATCCTGACCTGGGAAGGCGCCTACGCCACGGCGTACCAGATCCAGGCGTCGACCAACGCGACCACCTGGACCACGGTCTGGAGCACCACCACCGGCACCGGCGGCACCGCCACGATCAACGCGTCAGCCTCGGCGCGCTACGTGCGCGTCTACATGACCGCCCGCGCCACCGGCTGGGGCTACTCGCTGTGGGAGGTCGCCGTGCGCTCCGGCACCCCGACCTCGCCCAGCGCCAGCCCGAGCACGCAGCCCTCGCCCAGCCCCAGCGGCGAGGTCATCCCCGGCGGCGGCTCGCTCGGCCCGAACGTGAAGGTCTTCGACCCGTCCATGTCCGGGGCGACGATCCAGGCGCAGGTCAACACCATCTTCAACGAGATGGAGTCGAACCAGTTCGGCCTGCAGCGCTACGCGCTGGCGTTCAAGCCGGGCACCTACAGCGGGTTCAACGCCCAGATCGGGTTCTACACCTCGATCATCGGTCTCGGCCAGAACCCCGGTGACGTACGCATCAACGGCGACGTGACCGTGGACGCGGGCTGGTTCCAGGGCAACGCCACGCAGAACTTCTGGCGCTCGGCGGAGAACCTGTCCATCTACCCGTCGGCCGGGTTCACCCGGTGGGCCGTCTCGCAGGCCGCGCCGTTCCGGCGGATGGACATCCACGGCGACCTGAACCTCGCCCCGAACGGCTACGGCTGGGCCAGCGGCGGCTACATCGCCGACAGCCGGGTCTCCGGCGCGGTCGGGCCGTACTCGCAGCAGCAGTGGTACACCCGGGACAGCCAGATCGGCGGCTGGGTCAACGGCGTGTGGAACATGGTGTTCTCGGGCGTGCAGGGCGCTCCGGCCAACGGCTTCCCGAACCCGGTCTACACCACTCTGGCGACCACCCCGCAGAGCCGGGAGAAGCCGTACCTGTACATCGACGGCGGCGGCAACTACCGGGTGTTCGTGCCGTCCCTGCGTACCAACGCGTCCGGCACCACCTGGGCGGGCGGCTCCACCCCCGGCAGCTCGCTGCCGCTGAGCGCGTTCTACGTGGCCAAGCCGGGCGACAGCGCGGCGCGCATCAACCAGGCGCTGGCCCAGGGCCTGCACCTGCTGTTCACGCCGGGCATCTACCACACCAGCGGCACGATCAACGTCAACCGCCCCGACACCGTGGTGCTGGGTCTCGGCTACGCGACGATCATCCCGGACACCGGGGCCATCCCGATGTCGGTCGCCGACGTGGACGGCGTGAAGATCGCCGGTCTGCTGTTCGACGCGGGCCCGGTCAACTCGCCGGTGCTGCTGCAGCTCGGCGCGAACGGCTCGTCGGCCAGCCACGCCGCCAACCCGACGTCGATCTCGGACGTGTTCTTCCGGATCGGCGGCGCGCACGCCGGCAAGGCCACCACCAGCCTGCTGGTCAACAGCAACAACGTGATCATCGACCACATCTGGGCGTGGCGCGGCGACCACGGCGCGGGCATCGGCTGGACCGTCAACACGGCCGACTACGGCGTCATCGTCAACGGCAACAACGTGCTGGCGACCGGTCTGTTCGTCGAGCACTACCAGAAGTACAACGTGGTCTGGAACGGCCAGGGCGGCAAGACGATCTTCTTCCAGAACGAGCTGCCCTACGACCCGCCGAACCAGGCGGCCTACATGAACGGCGCCACCAGGGGCTACGCCGCGTACAAGGTGGCCGACACGGTGACCAGCCACGAGGCCTGGGGTCTGGGCATCTACTGCTACTTCAACGTGGATCCCACGATCCACGCCGCGAGGGGTATCGAGACGCCGAACAACCCCAACGTCAAGTTCCACAGCATCTCCACGGTGTCGCTGGGCGGCAACGGTGTGATCGACAACGTCATCAACACCACCGGTGGACCCGCACAGGGCACGGCGACCGTGCCGAGCACCGTCACCAGCTACCCGTGACCCAGGTGGCACCCCGCTAGGTGACTGATCGAGGGCCGACTCGGCTTGCCGGGTCGGCCCTCCCGCGTTCCGGGGGAACACACCGGCGTGGCTGGACGCTCGTGCACAGGGCTACCACCTCGCCCACCCGATGCCGCTGACCTCCCTGATCGACCTGCTGTCGGGCGACCCCGCCGATCGCCGACGCACCGCCGCCCGCGAACGGGCCTGACCCCCGCGACCGGCCGGAACTGCCGGGCGCGGCGTGGCCGGGGAGTGTCCGGCCGTTCACCGTGCATTCTGTGATCAGTCCGTTGCGCCGCGTGAGTGGCCGGTGGGTGGTCCAGAGGGCGCGAGCTTGGCGGTGAGGTGGCCGGTGTTCAGATGGCGTGAGGTGTACGGGGGCAGGACGCCGCCGCCCGGCCAGGTCGTCGCGCCCGACGAGCGGCTGTCCTGGCCCCGCATGGCCGGGCTCGGCGCGCAGCACGTGGTGGCGATGTTCGGGGCGACGTTCGTCTTCCCGGTCGTCATGGGCCTCAACCCGCAGCTGGCGATCATGATGAGCGGCGTCGCCACGATCTGCTTCCTGCTCATCGTCAAGGGCGTCGTGCCCAGCTACCTGGGCACTTCGGCGTCGTTCGTCAGCGCCGTGGCCGCTATCCGGGCCCAGGGCGGCGACTCCGCGCAGGTCACCGGCGCGATCCTGGTCGCCGGTCTGGTGCTGGCGCTGTGCGGCCTGCTCATCCACCTGCTCGGGTTCCGGGTGCTGCACGCGGTCCTGCCACCCGTGGTCACCGGCGCGGTCGTCATGCTGATCGGCTTCAACCTCGCCCCGGTCGTCGCGTCCGTGTACTGGCCGCAGGACCAGTGGGTGGCCCTGGTGACCATGACGTTCGTCATCGTGGTCGCGGTCGCCGCACGCGGGTTCATCGGGCGTATCGCCATCTTCCTCGGCCTGATCTTCGGCTACCTGCTGTCCTGGCTGCTCGACCGCGTCGCCGGGCCGATCACGTCGGTGCTGCCGGGATCGAGCGGCCCGACCACGCACGAGCGGGTCGACTGGTCGTCGGTGGCCGCCGCGCCCTGGGTCGGCTTCCCGCCGCACACCACCACCGGCGCCGACGGCAACGAGGTCGCCGGCTGGCACGCCCCCGCGTTCACGTTCGGGTTCATCTTGCTGGTGCTGCCCGCCGTGGTCGCGCTGATCGCGGAGAACGCCGGGCACGTCAAGGCCGTCGCCGAGATGACCGGCCACGACCTCAACCCGGTCATGGGCAGGGCCATCGGGGCCGACGGCGTCGCCACCGTGCTGGCCAGCTCCGTCGGCGGCTCGCCGACCACCACGTACGCGGAGAACATCGGGGTGATGGCGGCGACCCGGATCTACTCGACGGCGGCGTACTTCATCGCGGCGCTCGTGGCGATCGTGTTCGGCTTCTCGCCCAAGTTCGGCGCGGTCATCTCGGCGACCCCGGGCGGGGTGCTCGGCGGCATCACCGTGGTCCTGTACGGCATGATCGGCCTGCTCGGCGCGAAGATCTGGAAGGAGAACGGGGTGGACTTCGGCAACCCGGTCAACCTTGTTCCGCTGGCCGCGGGCATCATCATCGCGATCGGCGACACCTCGCTGGTGTTCAGCCCGACGTTCCAGCTCAGCGGCATCGCGCTGGGCACCATCGTCACCATCGCCGGCTACCACCTGGCCCGCTGGCTGGCCCCGGAACACCTGCGCGAGCAGCAGCGCCTGGAGCGGCCCTGCCCCGGCGTCGGGGTGACGCCGGGGGAGCAGCGCGGCGCGGCCGACGCCTGAGGCACACCGTCCGCGATGTCGCCGGATGCGCCGTGGCGGGCACACCGCGCTGCGATGATGGACCGATGATGATCGACCTCTCCGGGCGCACCGCGCTCGTCTCAGGTTCGACCCAGGGCATCGGGTACGCCATCGCCGAGCGCCTGGCGCGCAGCGGCGCGCACGTGGTCGTCAACGGCCGCGGCGCGTCCACCGAGGACGCCGCGGCCCGGCTGCGCACCGCGGTGCCGGACGCGGCGGTCACCGCGGTCGCGGCGGACCTGAGCACCGCCGACGGGGCGGCGGCCATGCTCGACGCGATGCCGCGACTCGACATCCTGGTCAACAACCTGGGCATCTTCGAGGCCAAGCCGGTGCTGGAGATCAGCGACGCCGAGTGGACACGCTTCTTCGAGGTCAACGTGCTGTCGGCGGTCCGGCTGATCCGGCTGTACCTGCCGGGCATGATGGAGCGCGGCTGGGGCCGCGTGCAGTCCATCGCCAGCGACTCCGCCGTGGTCACCCCGATCGAGATGGTCCACTACGGCATGACCAAGACGGCGCTGCTCGCGGTCACCCGAGGCTACGCCAAGGCGGCGGCGGGCACCGGCGTGACCGTCAACTCGGTGATCGCCGGGCCGACCCACACCGCCGGCGTGGAGACGTTCGTCGGCGACCTGGTCGGCGACGACGTGCCCTGGGACGAGGCGCAGCGCCGGTTCATGCGCGAACACCGGCCGTACTCGCTGATCCAGCGGCTGATCGAGCCCGAGGAGATCGCCAACATGGTGGCGTACCTGTGCTCGGACCAGGCGAGCGCGACGACAGGCGGGGCGCTGCGCGTGGACGGCGGCTACGTCGACGCGATCCTGCCCTGACCGGCAGGTGTCAACGGCGCGGCTCCGGGTACCTCACCCCCATCGCACGCGGACAAGGGGAGACATGGGCGAACTGGACTGGCTGGCCGCCGTACGCCATGCCGAGAGCGTCGGCAACGTCGCGGCCGTGCTCGCCGAGGGCACGGGGGCGTCGCGGCTGGACCTCGCCCCGCGCGACCCGGACGTGCCGCTGTCGGACCTGGGCCGCGAGCAGGCCGCCGCGACCCGCGGCTGGCTGGCCGGTGTGCCCAAGCCCGACCTGGTGCTGGTCTCGCCCTACCTGCGCACCACCGACACGGCCAAGGCGATGACCGACGGCCTGGACCTGCCGCTGTCGTTCGACGAGCGGCTGCGCGACCGGGAACTGGGCATCCTCGACCTGCTGACGGCTCGCGGCGTGCAGGAGCTGCACCCGACCGAGGCCGAGCGCCGCCAGCGGCTCGGCAAGTTCTACTACCGGCCGCCGGGCGGGGAGTCGTGGGCGGACGTGGCACTGCGGATCCGGACGCTGCTGTCCGACCTGCGCCGCGACCACAGCGACCGGCGGGTGCTGCTGGTCACCCACGACGTGGTCGTGCAGATCATCCGCTACCTCGTCGAGGACCTGGACGAGCAGCGGCTGCTGGACCTGAGCCGGGCCGCGGCGATCGGGAACACCTCGGTCAGCGTATGGGCACGCGACGGCGGCCGCCTCGTTCCGCAGGTGTTCAACGACGTCGCCCACCTGCGTGCCCGCGACACCACGCCGACCCGCGAGGAGGGCATCCGTGCCGAGCCGGTCTGAACCTTCGATCGTCACCGTCCAGCTGCTGCGCGACTGGCCACTGCCGGAGGTCGCCGGAGCCAAGGACAGCCGGGGGACCGCCCTGATCGTCGGCGGCTCGCGGCACACGCCCGGGGCGGTGCTGCTGGCCGGGGTCGCCGCGCTGCGGGCCGGGGCGGGGGTGCTGCAGCTCGCCGTCGAGGAGTCGACCGCGACCGCGCTGAGCATCCAGGTGCCCGAGGCGCTGGTGCTCGACCTGCCCGAGCCCGGCGGCGACCGGGGCTTCCCCGACCGCCTGGCCGAGCTGGCCGGGCAGGCGACCGCCGTCGCGATCGGGCCGGGCCTCGGTGACATCGACCATGCCGCCGACCTGCTGCGCCACGTGCTGGACGCGACCGGGCCGGACACCACCGTGGTGCTGGACGCCTACGCGCTGGGCGCGCTCAGCAAGGACCCGTCGCTGACCGCCGACCGGCCCGGCTCGTACGTGCTGACGCCCAACGTCGGCGAAGCCCGGTACCTGCTCGGCGGCGACGTCGGCGAGGACCTGATGGACGCCGCGGTGCGCATCGCGCAGCGCTACCGGGCGGTGGTGTCGCTGTTCGGGCGGATCGCCGACCCGGACGGCCGGACCTGGTGGGAGCAGACCGGCGGCAGCGGCCTGGGCACCTCCGGCAGCGGCGACGTGCGCGCCGGGGTCGTCACCGGCCTGCTGTCCCGGGGCGCCGAACCCGCCCAGGCCGCGTGCTGGGCGGCATACGCCCACGCGGGCAGCGCCCAGCGGCTGGCCCCCCGGTTCGGCCGGATCGGCTTCCTGGCCCGCGAGATCGCCGACGAGATCCCGGCGGTGCTCGCCTCGGTGTGATCCGGCCCGGACACGCCGGTGCGACCGCCCGGCGGTCCCGCGTTTTGGGCCGCCGGGCCCGGCTCAGGTCGTAACGTCGAGGCCATGGACGAGCACAGCATGTCTTCCTGGTGGAACGAGGGCCTGTCGGGCGAGGACCGCGACGAGTGGTGCACCGCGCTGGACACCGGCGTCATCGGGGAGGACCTGCTGATCACGCTCACCGACGCGCAGCGGTCCTGGCTCGTCGACGTCGACGAGACCAGCGCGTCCATGGGACCCGAGTTGCAGGCGTTCGTCGCCGAGGAGTGCTCCAAGCGGCTCAGGTGAGCGGCGGTACTGCCTCCCCGGCTGCCACCGGGCGGGGCGGGGTGCCGTCGCCGAACGGGCGGCCGCCCAGTTCCTCGCGCCCGTGCGGGGTGAGCCAGCCGGACAGGTCCGGCCCGGCGGGCACGACCCCGGTCGGGTTGATGTCGCGGTGCACCTCGTAGTAGTGCGACTTGATGTGCCCGAAGTCGACAGTGTCGCCGAAGCCCGGCGTGGCGAACAGATCGCGGGCGTACGCCCACAGCACCGGCATCTCGGCCAGCTTCTGCCGGTTGCACTTGAAGTGCCCGTGGTACACCGCGTCGAAGCGCACCAGCGTCGTGAACAGCCGCACGTCGGCCTCGGTGATCGTGTCGCCGACCAGGTAGCGCTGCGTGGCCAGCCGCGCCGACAGGGCGTCCAGCCGCGCGAACAGCCGCCGGTACGCGGTCTCGTACGCCCGCTGTGACCCGGCGAAGCCGCACTGGTAGACGCCGTTGTTAACGTCCCGGAACACCAGGGCGTTCAGCTCGTCGATCTCACCGCGCAGCGCGGCCGGATACAGTTCGGGCGCGCCGGGCCGGTGGTGGGCGGTCCACTCCAGGGACAGGTCGATCGTCATCGGGGCGTAGTCGTTGGTGACGACCTGGCCCGTGGTGACGTCGACGATCGCGGGCACGGTGATGCCGCGCTCGTAGCCGGGGAACCGCGCGAAGAAGGCCTCCTGCAGCCGCTCGATGCCCAGCACCGGGTCCCGGCCGCCCGGATCCAGGTCGAACGTCCAGCTGCGCGCGTCGTGGGTCGGCCCGGCGACCGCCATCGGCAGCGCCTGCTCCAGCCCGAGCAGGCGGCGTACGATCACCGCCCGGCTCGCCCAGGGGCAGGCCCGGCTGACCACGAGCCGGTAGCGGCCGAACTCCACGGGGTAGCCGTCGCGGCCGTCGGCGGTGATCCGGGTGGCGATGTAGCGCTGGTCGCGGGTGAACTCGCCGCCGGGGTTGACGTAACGGCCCTGGTCGTCGGCGGCGGAGGTGTCCTTCGCGGTGTCGGTCATGCCGACCATAATGCCCGGCGGGCGCGCCGACCATGGGTCCATACTGGACCGACGCTGCGCTCTGGCGCGAATTCCCGACAGAAGGATTGATCGTCGGGTCGCCGGGACGGAGCCTTCCCACGGGGCGAGCGGCACGGCGGGCGGACCGGAGGAGGAGCGTCGATGGGCAGCGGGCCGAGCCGCCGGATCGTGGTCGCCGCGGCGGGCTACGGCAAGACGACGCTGCTGCGCGGCCTGTGTCCACCCGTACGGGCGCGCTGGTGGCAGGGCGGGGCCGACCCGTGCGGTTTCGTGCGGCAGGCCGGGTCGGACGAGGTTCGCTGTCTCGTGCTCGACGACCTGCCGCGGCTGTCCGCGGCACAGGTGCGCGAGCTGCTGATCGCGGTCGAGGAGCTGCCCGACGACGCCGAGGTGGTGCTCGCGTCGCGCTGGCCCGTGCCGTGGCGGCACGCGGGACGTCCGGGCCGCTGGACCGAGCTCGGACCGGCGGACCTGGCCTGCACCGTCGACGAGGTCGCCGGGCTGCTGGCCGAGGAGAGCGGCCTGGCCGATCCCGACCTGGCCGCCGCACTGCACACGGCCACCCGCGGCTGGCCCGCGCTGGTCCACTTCGCGGTCGAGGCGGTCCGGCTGGGCGGTCCGGCGGCGGGGGAGCCCGCGGCGCTGGCCGTCGGCGCGCTGGCTGCCTACCTGCGCACCGAGGTGCTGGCGGGGCTACCCGAAGCCGCGGTGCGCCTGCTGGCCGATGTCGGTGACCGGAAACCGGTGACGCCTGGCCTGTGTACGGCGCTGGGCCACCCGGACGCCGACGGGCTGATGGACCTGCTCCGCCGGACCGGCCTGCTGGTCCGCGGGCCGGCGGTGCCCGGCCTGCCGAACGACGAGCACGTCGTGCCGGTGGTGGCCCGCGTGGCGGCGGACCCCGCGATGCCGTCGGCGAGGGCCTGGGGCGTGGCGGTGGGGCATGAGGTGCCGTCATCGGGTGTCCGGGACGAGGCGACCGGGTCCGGCGGATCCGCCCCGGATCCGGCACCGGTGGCGGATCGGAGCAAGGCGCAAGGCGGGCAGACCGCAGCCGCGTGGTACGACCGGCACGGTCCGCCGGGCGCGGCGGCACGGGAGCACCGGCGCGCCGGTGACCAGGCCGGTGCCGCGCGGGTCCTGCGGGAACACGGTGACCGGATCATCGCGGCCGGGCAGGCCGACCTCGTCAGGGAGCTGGTGGCGGCCCTGCCGCAGGCTGAGCGCGACGACCGGCTGGCCCTGCTGCACGCCGACGCGCTGCGCACCGCGGGCGACCTGGAGGCGGCCGCCCGCGCCTACGGCGAACTCGGCGCGGACGGTCCGGAACTGGCCGCAGGGCTGGCCTGGCGGGCCGGGCGGGTCGCCTACCAGCGCGGCGACGGCCTAGGCGCGCTCGACGTGTTCAGCCGTGGCGCGGCCGTGGGCGACACGGCCGACACGGCGTTGCTGGCCGCCTGGACCGCCCATGCGCACCTGCTCGCCGGGGACACCGACAGCGCGCTGTCGGCGGCGCGGGCGGCCGTGGGCCGGGCGCTGCGGGCCGGGGACGACGCCGCGCTGGCCACCGCGTATCTGAGCGTGGCGCTGTCGCTGGGCGTCGCGGGTGATGCCGCGGGCAGCGAGGAGCACTTCGCGCTCGCGCTGCCGATCGCGCACCGCACCGGCGACGTGCTGCTGCTGACCCGCATCCACACCAACCGCACCTTCCAGGATCTGCAGGCGGCGCGCTACCCGGCGGCGCTGGAGTCGGCGCGGCTGTGCGCGGCGTACGCCCAGGCGGCCGGGTCGCCGAGCCTGCAGGCGATCGCGACCTGCAACGAGGCCGACGCGCTGGCGATGCTGGGCCGCTACGAGGAGTCGGTGCGCCGGTACCGGGCGGCGATCGGCCACTATCAGCGCTTCGGGTCGCGCCGGTTCGCGGGGGCGGTGCTGGGGCTGGCGGAGCTGTTCCGGCGGCGTGGCTGGCGCGAGCAGGCGCGGGCGGCGTACGAGCAGGTGGTGCAGGTCGCCTCGGGCACCGGCAACGCCCACGTGCTGGTCCCGGCGCTGGCGGGGCTGGCCCTGGTGCTGCTCGGCGACGACGTGAAGACCGCCGCGGGCCACGCCGACGCCGCCGCCGACCGGGCCGGTCCGGAGATCTCCGGCCCGGCCCTGCAGGCGCAGGGCTGGATCGCGCTGAGCCAGGGTGAGGCGCGCCGCGCCGCGGACCTGTCGACCGAGGCCGCGCGGGTGGCGCGCGGGCAGGGCGACCGGGCGGGGCTGGCCGACGCGCTGGAGTTGCGGGCCGCCGCCGAGGACGACCAGGCGCGTGCTGCCGGGGCGCTGCGGGAGGCGCTGGCGATCTGGACCGAGGCCGGGGCCGAGGTCGAGGCGGCGCGGATCGCGGTGCTGATGAGCCGGATGCCGGGCGCGGGCCCCGACGAGCGCGCCGCCGGGCTGCTCGGCGAGCAGCGGCTGGCGGCGGCCGACGCGCTGGCCGACCGTATCGGCGGCGGGGCGGGTCCGTCGGCGGACCGCTCGCCGGTGCTGGTGCGGGCGCTGGGCCGGTTCGAGGTGGAGCTGGCCGGGCAGGTGGTCCCGGCGTCGTCGTGGCAGTCGCGTAAGGCCCGTGACCTGCTGCGCATCCTGGTCGGGCGGCGGGGCAGGCCGGTGCCGCGCGGAGAGCTGAGCGAGTTGCTGTGGCCTGACGGCGACGGGCAGCGTACGGGGCACCGGCTGTCCGTGCTGCTCAACATCGTGCGCGGGGTGCTCGACCCGGCCCGCGCGCATCCGGCCGACCATCACCTGACCGCCGACCAGGGCAGCATCGCGCTGAACACGGCCACGACCGGGGTGGACGTGGAGGACTTCCTGGACCAGGTCGCGCGGGGCCGCCGGCTGGTCGAGCAGGAGGCGCTGGCGCAGGCGCGGCTGATCCTGCTCGCCGCCGACCAGCTCTACCGGGCCGACGCGTTCGAGGACGAGCCGTACGCCGAGTGGGCCGGTCCGCTGCGCGAGGAGGCCCGTGCGGCGTACCTGGCGATGCTGCGGATGCTGGCGCACACGAGCCGGGCGGCGGGCCAGCCGGGCGCGGCGGTCGGTTACCTGCTGCGGCTGCTGGAGCGGGACCCGTACGACGAGCGGGCACACCGGTCGCTGGTGCGCACGCTCGTCGCGGGCGGGCAGCACGGTGAGGCCCGGCGGGCCTTCGAGCGTTACACCGCGGCGATGCGGACGATCGGGGTGCGCCCACCGGACCGGGACCTGCTCGTCCCGGTCCGGCCGCCCGCTCGCTGAACCCGAGGTCAGTGGAACGTCCCGATGCGCGCGCCGTAGGTCGTCAGCGACGGATCCTCGGCGGCGGCCATCCCGCTCGCGACCAGGGAAGGGGTGCGCAGGCCCGGCAGGGCACCGACGCTGTCGGCCCGTGCCGTGCCCTCCCCGAACGGCCGGAGCTGGAAGCCGGCGAGGTGGCTGCCCGCGCCGCTGACGGTCGCGCCGACGCCGAACGTCCAGCCGAGGTCCATCGGCAGGAGTGTGGCGAGCTTCGGCCAGGCCGGACCGGTGACGGGGATGCCAACCGCCCGGTAAAGGTTGATCAGCGCTCCGGGCGGCTCCGACACGGTGTGGCAGATGGCGTAGGCGGTGAGCGCACCGCCGATGCCGCTGCCCGAGGCGTGCACACTGACCCGTGCCAGGGCGCTGTCGGGTGCCAGTTCGTCCAGTCGCCAGTTGTCGACGCGGCGGTCCATCGCGAACCCGAAGCCCAGCATGACCGTCGGATCCGGGCACGCAGCCTCGATCGCACCGCCCTGGGTGGTGGTGTTGCCGACACGGGTCGGGGCCACCAGCGTCCGGGCGCAGACGACCTGCGCGACGACGGAGAACGCGACCGCGCTGTCGCTGCGCGGGCGGGCCGACACGGTCGCCGAGCGCAGGTCGGCGGCGGGTTCCAGGCGGGTCAGCAGCACCCCGCCGGTGCTGCCGTTGACCCAGCCGCCGACGGCGAACACCCAGCTGTCCTTGGGGCAGGACACGACGACGGTCTTCGGGGCGGTGTCGGTGCCACTGATCTGCTGTTCCAGGGTCACCAGCGGGTCGGGGACGGCCGCGGCCGGTGCGGCCGGGGCGAGCACGGCGCCGAGGACGGCGACCGCGACGATCACGCGGGTGGTGGGTGCTGCCTTCACCGCTTGCTCCTCTCGTGGCGGTCCTCGGTGGACGGCCGTCTCCCATCATCGGGACGGGTATCACGGTGGCGTCATGGTCGCCGGAAGCCCGACACCTGACGGGCCCCGGACCGGCCGGACGGGGGCAGCGGGCGGCTCAGGCCCGGACGGGTCCCGGGCGGGGATCCCGTTCCGCCGACGTGGTGGCGTCGTAGATCGCGTAGCCGCCCGCGTTGGCGCGTTTGGCCTCGTACATCGCATGATCGGCGTGCGTGACGAGCTCCACCGGGTCGCTGTGGCCGGGGGTGCTCAGCGCGATCCCGATGCTGGCTCCGACCCGGAGCCGCTGGTGCGCGACGTGCATCGGCTTGCCCAGCGCGGTGGCGATGCGCCCGGCGACGGCGGCGGCGTCGCCCGGCCCGTCGACCCGGTGCAGCATCACCGCGAACTCGTCCCCGCCGAACCGCGACGCCAGGTCGACGGCGCGCAACTGGGCGGCGATCCGGTCGGCGGTGACGGTCAGTAGCTGGTCACCGGCCGCGTGGCCGAGGGTGTCGTTGATGTCCTTGAACCGGTCCAGGTCCAGGAACAGCACCGCGACCGTGGCGCCCTCGGCGTCGGCCGTGGCCAGTCGCTGGGTCAGCTGCTCCATGAACAGCCTGCGGCTGGCCAGCCCGGTGAGCGCGTCGTGGTGGGCCTGCTGCATGCGCACCACCGTGTTGGCGTCGGTGAGCGCGAGGCTGACGTTCTGCGCGAAAGCCCGCAGGGTCTGCACGTCCGACGGGCCGTACACCCGGCCCTCGTCGCAGGATGCGACGACCAGCGCGCCGGTGACCACGCCGCTGTCGTGCACCGGGGCGCCCATCGAGGCGTGCACCCGGCCGTTGCCGAACCGGCTGACCACCTCGGTCGCGGCGATGCCGCCCTGGCGTACCACGATGTCGCCGACGGTCATGGCCTGGCTCGCGGTCGCGGCATCGGTCAGGTCGGCGGTCAGCGCGCTGCCGGGCAGGATGCCGCCCGCGTCGGCGGCCGAGGCCAGCCGGGCCCGCCCGGTGTCGTCCTCGTCGCGCAGCCACAGCAGGCTGATCTCGTCGCCGAGCAGGTCACGGGCGGCCAGGGTGATGGTGTCCAGGATCTGCTGCAGGTCCTCGCGGCGGGCGATGGCGCGCTGGATGGTGAACAGCTGTTCCAGCAGCCGCTGGCGCTCCTGCAGCGACTCGCGCATGGACTGCTCGGCGGCCAGCGTGCGCAGCATGGTCAGGGTCAGCTCCAGCAGCCGGGCCATGCCGCGGATCAGGTTCTGCTCCTCGATCGCGAACGGCTCACCCCACCGGGCCAGCACCAGGTGTCCCGGTTTGCTGCCCGCCCAGGCCGCGCTCGCCACCGGGCAGCGCCCGACGCCCGGCACGTCCAGGGTGTCGCGTTCGTGCAGGCTCACCGCCACGATGTCGTCGTCGGGCACCGCGCCCAGCGGGAAACCGATCGACGCGGCCACCTTGCCGTCGAGCACCACGGCGGCGACCTCGGCCTCCAGGGCCTGCGCCGAGCGTTCGACCGCGTGCTGGACCGCCGAGGACTCGTCGGTCGACGACGACACCACAGCCATCAGCTCGACGAGCTGCTGGATGTGCAGCGACTCGGCCGAACCCGGCATGTCAGCTCAGCGCCAGCACGGCGAGCGTCTGGTTGTGGAACCCGTCGATGCCGTGGGTACGGGCGATCTCCCCGTAGGTGTAGAAGCCGGCGTAGGGCCGCGAGCCCGCCCAGCGGTCCAGGTGCTGGCCCTCGCGCTGGATGCCGTCGTCGCCGAGCACCGCGCGGATCGCGGCGCAGCTGAAGGTGAGCATGCCCAGCGGCGGGTGGCCGTCCAGTCCGGACAGGGCGTCGCGGCACGCGTCGTCGGTGGCTTCGAGGATGGACTCCTCGTCGCCGGTCATGACCCAGGTCAGCCCCCCCGGGTCGATGGCGCCGCCGCCGCCGATCGACTTGCCGGCCAGGTCGACCTCGGTGGACAGGTTGCGGGCCTCGACGCCGCTGCGCCGCTGTACGCCCAGCGGCCGGGGCAGCGCGAACGCGGTGAACGCCGCCGGGTCGGTGTAGGCCTCCGGTGGTGCGTCGAGCCGTTCGAGGTAGACGTCGAGGGCGGGGCGGTCGTCGAGGGTGTAGACCCGCCCGTCGAGGCTGCGGGTGACGATCATCGGCTGCCCGACGGTGCGCCAGCCGTGCTTGACCGCCACGGACAGGGGTGCTTCGGAGGCCAGCGCGACGCCGATCACCGCGTCGGTCAGCACCTGGCCGTCCTTGAACAGGTAGGCCCCGCTCATCCGCCAGCCGTCGGCCGCCGCGCCGCCGAACAGCGGCACGGCTGCGCCCAGGGCCCGGTAGCAGCCGCGCACGATGCTCTCCTGGTCGCGGACCAGGCCGTCGGTGAGCAGCATCAGCACCTTGTGCGGCAGGTCGACGCGGTCCACGCAGGCGGCGACCTCGAAGCCCGCGTCGCCCTGGCGGCCGGTCACGTCCCTGGCGACGGTGGTCTGCACCTGGAAGCCCGCGCCGCCGATGGCGGCCACGGTGATGGTGCCGTCGGCCGGGCCGCCGGGCCCGATCTCGCCGTGGGTGGTGCAGCCGACCACGGGCACGCCGGGCGCGGCCTCGGCCAGCCCGGCGAGCACCGCCTGCGGGTCGTGGGTGATCGCGGCGAAGACGATCAGCAGCTTGGGGTCCGGTCCGGTCAGCGCGAAGCGGGCGGCCTGTGCCGCTGCGGGCCGGGAGTCGGCCGCGTGACTGCGTCCGACACCCATCCAGCGCCTGCCCGGCTCCTGTTCACTGGAGACGTCCACCGCACCTCCCTCGAAACGCGCGTTTTCTTCAGATTCACGCTACTACGCGCTCCTGCGGAACGAGACTGCTGATACGGCTGATGCTGCTGTGAGTGTGCAGTTCAGCGCCGGTGTGCCCGGAAGAACTCCCACATCAGCGCGGTGGCGTCGACCCCGGCGTCCGGGTCGGCCAGCGCACCCGACCGCGCTCCGGGCCAGCTGTGGCCCATCTGCGGCAGCCGGTAGGCGACCTGCTCACTGCCGTCGGCGCAGGCCGCCGTCGTGCGGGTGCCGCCCCGGGGCAGTTTCGCGGCCGGTTTCGGCGTACACGACAGGCGCTCCTGCCAGGCCGTCAGCCCCGACTCGAACGCCGTGGCATACCGGTCCTTGCCGCCGACGAAGGTGATCACCGATACCGGCTGGGTGGGCCTGAAGTCGGCCTGGCTCGCCTTTCCTCCGCTGAAGCCGCCGCTGACCGGTGCGATCGCGGCGAACACGCCGGGCATCTCGACGGCGAGCCGGTAGGCCATGTCGCCGCCGTTGGAGATGCCGGTGGCGAAGATCGCCTTCGGGTCGGCGTGCCAGCGCTCGACCATCCGGGCGACCAGCGTCTTGATCAGGCCTACGTCGTCCTCGGAGCCGCAGCACGACAGCGCGTTCAGGCCGCCGGCGAAGCCCTCGGGATACAGCACCAGGAAGCCCTCGCGGTCGGCCTTGGCGCTCATGCCGCTGGTGGCGGCGATGCCGTCGGCGTCGCCGGGGAAGTAGTGCATGGTGACGACGAGCGGCATGGGCTTGGCCGGATCGTAGGACGGCGGCGCGTGCACCACGAACGATCGGTTACCGCCGTTCCAGGCGATGGTCAGGCGGTGGTCGCCGGGTGCGGGGGTCTCCACGGGGTCGGGCGACGCCGACGGCGCGCCGGTGGGCGCGGCCGGAACGGCGGGGTTCGCGTCGCAGCCGGCCACGGTGGCGGCGAGCAGGGCGACGACGGCGATGGCGTGGCGTAGCTCAGGCATGGCGCGGAGCCTAGCGGAATCGTCCAAGCACGACGGTCCCGTGACCGCCGGGCTGTGTTCCGCGGGGTGGCTCGCCCCGCGGAACACGCCAGGTCAGTACAGGCGTCCGGGCCGCGGCGCGGGCTCGGGCCGCCATTCCGAAGGACCGGTGCCGGGCGTACGCGTCAGCCGCAGCCACAGGAACGGCTGCAACTCCCCGCCCGGGGTGTAGTGGTGTTCGCGTTCGGCCTGCACGACCTGGAAGCCGGGGAACTGCACGGCCAGGCTCTCCTGGTGGAAGCGGGCGACCGGCAGCCCGGCGCAGGTCTCCGGGCCGGCCTCGGAGAACACGCCGATGACGACCTGGCCGCCGGGCGCGACGGCGGCGTCCAGCACCCGGCGGTAGCGGTCGCGGTCGGCCGGGTCGGTGAGGAAGTGGAACACGGCACGGTCGTGCCACACGTCGTAGTGCCGCAGCGGCGCCCAGGTGAGCAGGTCGCGGTTCATCCAGTGCGCGGCTCCGGCGCGCGCGCCGACCCGGCGGCGCGCGACCTCCAGCGCCGCGGGGGCGATGTCCAGGACGGTCACGTCGGTGTAACCGCGGTCGAGCAGCCCGTCGACGAGGGTGGAGGCGCCGGCTCCGACGTCGATGACGGAGCGGCCGGGGCCGGCTGACTCGACGAGCCGCACCGACATGGCGGACTCGGCCTGGTACCAGCTGACCTGGTGCGGGGCGGTGCGATCGTAGACGGACTGCCAGTGCTCGGCAGGACCGGAGGGGCGTGACACCCGATCAGATTGCCATCGCCGCGAGATGAGACGATCACGGACCACCGGCCGATCATGTAAACCGATGTGTTATGAGCCCACGTACCCAGGGTCGTTACATCAGCCGGGCGAGCGTCGCCACCGCGGCGGCCAGCTCGTCCGGGGACCGCGCCGCGTAGCCGAGCACCAGACCGGGCGGCCCTGGCGTGCCCAGCCGCAGGTCGGACAGGGCCACCGGGCCGAGCCCTGCGGCGTGGGCGCGGTCGGCCAGCGCGCGGTCGTCGACCCCGTCGGGCAGCTCGACCACCAGGTGCAGGCCTGCGGCGATACCGGACACGCGGACCTGGGGCAGGTGCCGCCGCAGCGCCTCGACCAGCGCGTCGCGCCGGGCGCGCTGGACCCGCCGGGCGCGGCGCAGGTGCCGGTCGAAGCCGCCGCCGGCGAGGAACTCGGCGAAGGCGAGCTGCTCCAGGGCCGAGCCGCCCATGTCGGCGTCGCACTTGGCCTGGCGTACGGCGGCCAGCCAGGCCGGTGGCGGGACCAGCCAGCCCCGGCGCAGGCCCGGCGCGAGCGCCTTACTGGCCGAGCCGACCAGCGCGACCAGGTCCGGGACCAGCCCCTGCAGGCAGCCGACCGGCTCACGGTCGTACCGGAACTCGGCGTCGTAGTCGTCCTCGATGATCAGCCCGCCGGTGCGGCGTGCCCAGTCGATCAGCGCGGCCCGGCGCTCCGGGGCCAGCACCACGCCGACCGGGAACTGGTGCGCGGGCGTCACGAACACCGCCCGGACCCCGCCCAGCGCCGACACCACCAGCCCGCGGTCGTCGACCGGCACCGGCCGCAGCCGCAGCCCGTGCGCGCGCAGGTGGTCGCGGATGCCCGCGCTGCCCGGATCCTCCACGCCGACCTCGACCATGCCCCGTGCCGCCAGCACCCGGCCCAGCAGGCTCAGCGCCTGCGCCGCGCCGGTCGTGACCACCAGCCCGTCCGGGTCCACCCGGGCCGCGCGGACCCGCCCGAGGTAGCCCGCGAGCTCGGCCCGCAGCCGTGGCACGCCCGCCGGGTCGGTGTAGTCCAGGTCGGTGTCCAGGGCCGTGGCCAGCGTCTTCTCGTATGCCCGCCGCCATGCCGCCCGCGGGAACATGCCCAGATCCGGCACGCCCGGACGCAGGGGAGCCACACCGGGCGGCACCGGTCCGGGCACTCCGAGGCCGCCGCCGCAGGACTCGGCCACGGCCGCGGCGACGACGGTGCCGGAACCGCGACGGCTCAGCAGCCGCCCCTCGGCCACCAGCTGCTCGTACGCCGTCACGACCAGCCCCCGGGACAGGCCGAGGTCGGCGGCCAGGTCCCGGCTGGACGGCAGCCGGGTGCCCGGTGGGATGCGCCGCTGGGTGATCGCGTCCCGCAGCGCCCCGGTCAGGCGCTCACCGACGCCGGGGCGGGTGCGGTCCAGGTCGAGCAGCGCTTCGCGTACCGGCAAGTGGTCCTCGATTTCGTGTGCCAGGTGGCCCTGTCTGGGATACCAATGACGACCATAACGTCAGGACGTGAACCGTGACAGCCTCACCGGAGCGGCCCTGTGCACCTTCGGCATGATCATCCTCGGTGGCTCGTTCAGCCTGAGCCGCCTCCTGCTCGACTACCCGATGCTCACCGGCCAGGCCATGCGATACGCGCTGGCCGCCGCCCTGCTGGCCGCACTGCTGCGGCTGTTCCCGCGACTGCGCGGGGCGGCCACCCGGCCCAGCGGCCGCGACCTGCTGGTGCTGGCCGGGGTCGCCGTGTTCGGCCTCGCGCTGTTCAACACGCTGCTGCTGATCGCCCTCGAGCACGCCGACGCGGCCGTCGTCGGCACCGTCGTCGGGGCCGCACCGCTCGGCCTGGCCCTCACCGGCCCGCTGCTGCGCCGCGAACGCCCCGCCGCCCGCCTGGTCGTCGCCGCGCTGATCGTCGTCGGCGGCACCGCGCTGGTCCACGGCACCGGCGCCGCCGACACCGTCGGCACCCTGGCCGCCCTCGGCACACTCGTCTGCGAGGTGCTGTTCTCGCTGCTGGCCGCGATGGTGCTGCCCCGGCTCGGGGCGGTGCGGGTGTCGGCGTACAGCTGCGCGCTCGCGGTGCCGATGCTGGCCGTCGCGGCTTTGATCGCCGGAGAGGCCGGTGCGCTGCGCCCGCCGTCCACGACCGAGACGCTGACCCTGCTCTACCTGGCCGTGATGATGACCGTCGTCGCGTTCCTGGCCTGGTTCACCGGGCTGGGCAGACTCGGCGTGGAACGGGCCGGGATGTTCACCGGCGTGGTGCCCGCGGCCACGCTGGTCGCCGCGTCGCTCCAGGACCACACGCTGCCCGGTCTCAGCCAGGTGCTCGGCGTGCTCGTGGTCGCGTCGGGCCTCGTCCTCGGCGCGGCCGGCGCTTCGACCCCTCCCCGACCGGCCCGTGATCGACGGGTCGACCCCGGTGAGCGGCAGGCCGTGCGCGCAGTCAGCGGGAGCGGGCACGTACCGGCTTAATGAAAGATTGACTGTATATACAGATGGTCTTTATATTGAACGCATGTCGATCCGTGAACCCACGTTCTTCATCCTGACCGCGCTGGCGAAGGAGCCACTGCACGGTTACGGCATCATCCGGACCGTCGGCGAGCTCTCCGAAGGCCGGGTCAAGCTGCAGGCGGGCACGCTTTACGCCGCGCTGGACCGGCTGGTCGGCGAGGGCAGCGTGTCCCTCGACCGCGAAGAGGCCGTCGACGGCCGGCTGCGCCGGTACTACCGGCTCAGCGACGGCGGCAGAGCGCTGCTCACCGCCGAGGTGGAGTTGCTTCGCAAGAACGCGTCCGTGGCGGCGGCGCGGCTGCGCCCCAGCCCGGCACTGTAGGGAGTGGACGATGACACAACTGGAAGTCGCGTACCGCAGGTTGCTGCTCTGCTATCCCCGGAGCTTTCGCCGTGAACGCGGGCTGGAGGTGGTCACGACGCTGATGGACGCCGCCGAACCGGGGCGGACCAAGCCGACCAGGACAGAGGCCTTCAACCTGATCCTCAGCGGGCTCAGGTGGCGGTTCAGGCTCCCCGGCGGCCCGTGGTACCAGACCGCTGCCGTGGTGGTTGCCCTGTTCGTCGGTCTCGCCGCCTCGGCGGCCGCGAGCGAGGCGGTCTGGCGGGCGTCACCGACGACGCCCGCAGACTCGGTCGTGGAGGCGATCGGCAGGTCCGTCACCACGTCGACACCGGTCCAGGGTCCGTACCCGTCGGCGAACTATGTCGGATGCGACCGGGCAGACACCAACGAGTCCTGCGAGTCACTCGTCCCGGCGGGCGCCGACCCCGTACTCACTCATACCTGGCTGGCGTACCGGGTGCCCGGCGCGGAGGTCAACGCCTGGGTCGACGGGGTCAGGGAGCGGTTCACGGCCGACGGCTGGCAGCTCGGGCGCACCGTCTACAGCATGTCCGACCAGGCCGTCGACACGTACCCTGAGCAGACGATCTTCTGGGCGGCCAAGGGTGACCTCGTGGTCCGCGTCAGCGGGGACCCGACCGAGAAGTACGCGAGTTCGGGGAACCCGAACGTCGTCATCGCCGTGCACGGGCAGGCACCTGCGCTGGTGACGCCCGCGGCCGTGGTGGGCCTGCTCATCGGGATCGGGGCGGGCTGGATGTTCGCCGGATGGGCGCTCCGCGCGTTCCAGCGGCACACCGCCGCAGGCAGGATCGCGATGCTGGTGGCAGGCGCCCCGGGGTTGGTCATAGCCGCGCTGGCGGAGGTGGCGGCGCTGGTCCTGGCGTACTACTTCGCGACGGCACTCGGCTGGTCGCACCAGGACTCCCGCATTCCCTACCTGGTGCTCTCCTTCGTCGGGGTGGTGACCGCCGCGGGCGGTATCAGCCTGCTGCTCTGCGGGGCGATCGCCGCTGCGGCACCGCGGGTGCCGACCTCCGCCACCGCATCGGAGGACGAGGTGACGGCTTAGCGCGTCGGCCACAACGGGGGGTCGCGGCGGGCGAGCAGTCGGCCTGCCGCGACCTGGTCTACGGCAGCTGGACCGGGTCGCCGCAGAGGACGGTCTGCGGGCTGCCGGGCGGGTAGAGCCCGTCGGCAGCGGGCGGGTCGGCCTCGGTCGCCTCGGTGAACCCGATGCAGAAGACCACCTTCTCGCCGGCCAGCGAGATCGGCGTGCGCTGGGCGGACACCGGGTGATCGGGCTCGACCCGCAGCGGCACCCGGAAACTGTCCGACCTGCTCGCACCGGGTTCGAGTACGGAGCCGTGCATCCGTACGGTGGGTTCCTGCACGCCGCCGCAGTCGCTGGTGTCGGGGGTCTGGCAGGCGTGGATGATGCGCCGGGACAGTTCGATCACCCCGTCGTCGCGGACGCTGACCTCCACCGGCCCCTGTGACCAGCCCGGCCGTTGCGGATCGGTCCACCCGCCGTCGTAGACCACCACCTGCGTGTCGGACCGGTTGGCCAGGGTGTACTCGACCGTGACCTCCGTGCCCGCGACGGCGGTCCGCACGTCCAGGTCCAGGTCCGGGTCGCCCGAGCAGGCGGCCAGCGACGCCGTGGCGAGGAGCAGACCGGCGATCCGGCGCACGGTGTTCACCAGCCGTCTCCGGAGTAGGTGCGGTAGGTGTCGCGTTCGCGCATGCCCATCTCCCGGCGGAGTCCGTTCTCGGTGTACTGGATCGGATGGTCGGGGTCGAGCTGGTCGGGCGTCGAGGAGTCGCCGTCGTGGTCGAAGGGGAGGCCGGCGGCCTGCCGCTCGCCCTTCTTGATGCCGTCGTCAGGCCCGCCGGTGATCTGCTCCTCCTGGAAGGTGTCGTTCCAGTAGTCGTAGACGTGCCCGAGCTCGTGGTAGAGCACGACCGACGGCCGCCCGCGCTCGGCGTCGAAGGTGAAGGCCGGGTTGTACTGGATGACGGAGTCGGAGTTGGCGAGTTTGTGTCCCTTGCTGGCGTAGCCGTTCTCGTCGTCGAGTTCCTTGATGGTCAGCGTGTTCTCGCCGAACAGGAAGTTCGGGTCGCGCTTGGCCTCCAGGTTGTCCAGCATCTGCTGCCCGGTGGGGGAGGCGCGGTACATGTCGAGGTCGGCCAGCACCCGTTCCCTGAACTCGTCGGAGCCTTCGATCCTGATGAACTGCGCCTTGTCGCTGATCTCGACCTTGACGTCGGAGGCCACGCCGTCGACGGTGTCCTCGTCCTGCCGGTAGGCGGTGTCGCGCCCGCCGCCCGCGAGGATCTGGTCCCTGCCGTGGCCGCCGTAGTAGACGTCGTCGCCGGTGCCCCCGGCCAGTCTGTCGTCGCCGTGGCCGCCGGACAGCACGTCCCTGCCAGCGCCGCCGTACAGGGTGTCGTTGCCCTTCGCGCCTTCGAGGTAGTCGTCGTCCTCGCCGCCGGACAGCTGGTCGTCGCCGCCCAGGCCGTACACGGTGTCCTGGCCCGCGCCGCCCGCCAGCACGTCGTTGCCGTCCTGGCCGTCGAGGTAGTCGATGCCGGAGCCGCCGGAGACGTAGTCGTCACTGCGGCCGCCGTAGAGGTCGTCGGTGCCGCGCCCGCCGAAGATCTGCTCCGCGCCGTCCCCGCCGCGGATGGTGTCGTCGCCCGCGCCGCCGAGCAGCGTCACGCGGATGTCGGAGCCCTTCGGGACCTCGATGGTGTCGTTGCCTTCGCCGCCGCGGATGGTGACCGGGGTGCCCGGCGGGTAGTGGTAGTCCGCGCCGTTGACGGTGACGACGACGTCGCCGGTCTTCGGGTCGATCCTGACCTTGACGTCGTCGTCTCCGGTGCCGGTGTTCACGACCGCCCGGCCGTCGACCATGATCACCGAAACGCCGCCGGTCGCCTCGGCGGGCAGCGTGAACGGGTCGGTGCTGCCGGTGGCGATCGCGCCCCACTCGGCGGCGACGGCGTTCCAGCCCGAGCGGTCGAAGCCGCTGAGACTTCCGGCGAGCGCCTGCTCCAGCTCCTTGCGCAGCGTCGCGGCCTCGGCGATGGCGTCGCTGATCAGCTTCTGCTCGTCCGCGCTGCGCGGGTGGAACGTGCCGCCGACGTCACGGAAGCGCACCTTGGCGTACGCGGCGTCGAGCAGTCCCTGGTAGCGCTGCAGCAGGTCCGCGACGCCCTCCAGGTGAGCGGCGAGCTTGCCCGCGTTGTCCTGCAGCGCGTCGACGCTGGAGATCAGCTTGGTCCGGTGGCTCACGTAGCTGTCGCGGGCCGGGCCCGCCCACTGGGAGCCGACCAGCTTCTTGGCGTCCGCGTCGAGGTCGTCGCCCAGGGAGGTGGCGGACTTGCCGAACCGCCGCCACGCCGACGCGGCGCTGGTGATCCGCCCCGGGTTCGCGTGCAGCTGCCAGGTGGACTCGGCCGCCGTGATCGGCGGGAAGTGCTCCTGGTCCTCCGGTGGCATTCCCATCGGCGAGCTCCCGTGGTCAGATCGGAATGTTGCGGTGCTTGCGCCGCAGTCTGCGCTCGGCGTCGGCGTCTGCCTGCTGGTAGGCGAAGGCGACCCGGAGCAGGCTCTCGTTGTCGACCTCCAGCACCGTGACCAGCCGCTCCGTGGCGGTGCCCGCACTGCCCTCCACGCCGTGGTAGGCCTCGGTCTGGGCACCCGCGTTCGCGACGTTGCCGAAGTCGGCCGTGGACAGCACCGTGTCGGCCCTGGCGGTGCGCAGCGCCGCAGCGAGATCCAGTGAACCGTCCAGACAGGACTGCGCGACCCGCGCCAGCTCGACCGGATCGGCCCGTACCTCCCCACTCATGCACGCACCCTACAACGCCGCCGTACGGTGCTCCACCCGCCTTGTCGCGGCGGCGGGACGGGTAATTGGCGCGACAATTGTCCTACCGCGCCTAGAGAATCCCGAGGTGACGCTCACCGCCCTGCTCAGCCGTGCCCGCCCGCCGTCGCCGCTGGCCGGCCGCCTCTCCACGCAGTCGCTGCTGTTCGCGCTCGGCCAGGGCACGTTCATGACCGGGTCGGCGGTGTTCTTCACGCAGATCGTCGGGCTGTCGGCCGCCCAGGTCGGCCTCGGTCTGACGTTGGCGGGCATCGCGGCGTTCGTGGCCGCCGTGCCGATGGGCAAGCTGGTGGACCGCTACGGGCCGAAACGGATGTGGGCGGCCAGCGCCGCCGGGCAGGCGGCGATGTTCGCCGTGTGGCCGTTCATCACCGACTTCCGGGGCTACGTCGTCATGGCCGTCGGCATGGAGGTGATCGGCGCGCTCGGCGGCGCCGCGTACGGGGCGTACACGATCGACGTGCTGCCACCCGACGAGCGGGTGAAGTCCCGCGCCTACATGTATTCCGCGCTCAACCTGGGCTTCACCCTCGGCTCGGTGATGGGCGGCATCGCACTCGCGTTCCACTCCAACGACGTGCTGCACGCCCTGCCCTGGTTCACCGCCGTGGTGTTCCTGGTCAACGCGACGGCGGTGACGCGGCTGCCCCGGGCCTCGCACGACGAGCGCAGCCCCGAGGACCGCAGGCTGCGTATCCCGGGGCCGGGTCCGCTGCGCAACCCCGGCTGGCTGCTGACCAACTTCTTCACCGGCGTGTTCTGGACCAACCAGGTGCTGCTCAACGTCGTCATCCCGCTCTGGCTGGTGGAGCAGACCGACGCGCCGCGCGTCGTACTGGCGTTCCTGTTCGCCACCAACACGGTGATGTGCATCTTCCTGCCGATGGTCACCTCGCGTGGCGTACGGGACGTGCCGACCGCGCTCAAGGCGGTGCGGCTGTCGTCGACCTTCTTCGTGCTGTCCTGCCTGATCACGCTCGCGACACACGACACCGTCGGCTGGGTGACGATCTTCCTGGTGTGGCTGGGCCATGTCACGGTGACCGGTGCCGAGCTCTACCTCTCGGCGGCGAGCTGGTCGTTCGAGGCCGAGCTGATGGACCCGCGTCAGCGCGGCGCCTATCAGGGCGCGGCCGAGCTGAGCGGCACCCTGGGCAAGGTCTGGGCGCCGGCGCTGTACACCTTCCTGGCACTGAACTGGGGCGCGGGCGGCTGGCTCGTGATCGCGGGAATCGTCCTGGTGGCGACGCTCGGCATCCATCCCTCGACGCGGCTCGCCCGGCGTTTCCTGGAGCGGCACGTCCCCGCCGACGTGCTGGCCGACGCCCGCGCCTCCGGCGGTGACGAGGACGAGCAGGCCACCGTCCCGCCGCCCCGCGAGGCCGCTGTGACGATGCCGGAGTCGACCGGAAGCCGCTAGGCGCAACTGCGGGTGTGACCTTGTCGGGACCCGGCGGCAAGCCTCCCACCTGCTCAAACGGTACCCTTGGCGAGATGCGTGCCCCCGGAGACCTCTCGTCGACCCCCCGTTCCAGTGCCCCTGCGGACAGCGGCGCACGGCGTCGCGTGGGCGGCCGGGCGGCACGTTTCGTGGCCGGAGTGGTGCTTTTGGGCTCTGTGCTGTCCGCCTGCTCAGCCGTCCCGGCCAGCGCGGAACCGGACAAGCCGACACACACCCCGTCCGCGCGGGCGGATTCCGGCTCCGGGACCACCGGCGATGCCGGCGCCGCTCCGCCGTGGCTGGGAAAGCGGGTGCTGCCCGTCGGGCCGCAGGGTTTCGCCGCGGCCCAGGCGACCCCGCCCGAGCTGCGCCACCGGTCGATCGTCACCGTCGACGACCTGGCACCGCCCGCCGACGGCCGTTTCCACGCCACGGTCCAGGCGGTGCCCGCCGCCGTACTGGCCAGATCAAGCTGGACCCGGAACTGCCCGATCGCCGCGGCGGACCTTCGTTACGTCACGGTGGTCTTCCGCGGCTTCGACGGGCGTGCCCACACCGGTGAGCTGCTGGTCAACGCGCGCGTGGCCGACGACCTGGTCACCGTGTTCAAGCGGCTGTTCACGGCCGGCTTCCCGATCGAGCGGATGCGGATCACCAGCGCCGCCGGCCTGAAGGCCCCGCCGACCGGCGACCATAACACCACCGAGGTGTACGCCTGCCGCCCGGTACGCGGTCACCAGGGCTGGTCGCAGCACGCCTACGGGCTCGCCATCGACCTCAACCCGTTCCAGAACCCGTACCAGAAGGGCAAGGTCGTCCTGCCGGAGCTCGCCACCTCCTACCTCGACCGGGCCGACGCCCGGCCCGGAATGGCGCAGCCCCGGGAGGAGGCCGTCCGGGCCTTCGCGGCTATCGGCTGGCAGTGGGGCGGCGACTACCGGTCCCTGAAGGACTACATGCACTTCTCCGCCACGGGCGGCTGAGCCCGGCGGCTCAGCCGGGCACCGGGGCCGGTGGCGCGTCGACGGCGAGCATCCGCTGTCCGCCGAACGTGAGGATTGGCAGGACTGTCAGTGGGTAAAAGGGCGGCGTACTTGACCATGAGCAAGGAGGCCGTCGTGGCGCTGATGAACCCCACGCCGTGGGATCCGTGGAACTATCACGAGACGCTGGACTACAAACCCGTCGTCGAGGGCGGGGAGAGGGACCTGACCGGGTTCCGGGTGGAGGCCACGGACGGCTCGATCGGCAAGATCGACGAGCAGGCCGGGGAGGCGGGCTCGCGGATCCTCGTGGTCGACACCGGCCCGTGGATCTTCGGCAGCAAGGTGGTGCTGCCCGCCGGCGTCATCAAGGGCATCGACCTCGACGACGAGCGCGTCTACATCGAATGCACCAAGGATCAGGTCAAGGACGCGCCCGAGTACGAGGCCGACCGTCACCAGGACGGGGCGTACCTCGACTCGCTGGGCTCCTACTACGGGCAGTTCCGGCAGCTCTGAACCGAACGGCCGCGGGCGGCAGGCTGCGGCCTGACCGCCCGCGGCGCTGTTCACGCCGACCGTGGCCGGTCACGGGTTCGGGTAGAACTCCTCGATCTTCGCGCAGTCGTTGGTGTAGTTCCACGAGGTCTGCGCGCTGTTCGACTTCGCCATGAGCACGCCCTGCGTTCCGGCCGGGGTCTCGTGCGACAGGAAGTAGCTGACGTTCTGAGCCGCGGCGGCGCCGTCGGTCCCGGCGCCTCCCTCGGACACCTCCATGGTCACCGTGCCGTTGAAGGTCTCCACGGTCCCGGCGCGCACCACCCGGGGCTCGACCGCGCGCGGACGCCGCCAGCCGAGCGGATAGGTGCCGACGCCGTACGCCCTGGGGTCGGAGTTGACGAACAGCCGGACCGGATCGAGGCTGAAATCGGCCGCGCCGGTGCTGGTGTTGGTGACGGTGCTGATGCGGAACACGACGTAGGCGTGTCCGGGCTTGGCGGCCTGGGTCGCGCCGTCCGGCCGTTTGAATCCGTTGCAGGCGCCGAGCTGCTCGTAGTTGATCGTCGCGGCCACGATCGGGCCATCGCAGGTCGCGGCGGCGACAAGCGGCGTCAGCAGCATCGTCAGCGCCGCCGAGATCCATCGGTGCAATGGGATACGCGTCATGGCGAAAGGGTGTTCCCCGCCGGCGTGCGACGCCATTCATTGTCCGCTACCCGGCAGGTGGCAGCAGCAGGTTCACCCGGCCGCGAACCGAGCCGCCCGGCGGGTGGCCACCGGTCATGTTCTACGGCCGTGGGATCGTTTCCTTCATAGGCGGTCCACGGCAAATGTTCCCGCGTCAGGATTGCGGAACTCGTCAACGGGGTATCCGCCAAGGACCCCGGCGGTCCTCGCCGGGGCTTCATCGGCCGTGGCAGGGTAGGGGAATGCGAGAAGAGATCAAGACGATGCGGCTTCCGCACATCCCGGTGCCCGAGTCGCGGGCGGAGCAGGTCTTCGTCGGCGCGGAGGTCGCCGAGCCGGTCGTCGACGGCGAGGGTGACGGTCCGCCGTGGGCCGACCTGCTCGACGGCTCCGACGAGATGATCTTCATGGTGGACCGGGCGGGCATCGTCCGGGTCGCCAACGCCGCCGCCGTGCAGATCCTCGGCGTCGCCGTCGGCCAGACCATGACCGCGCCGCCGCTGGCCACCGTGCTGCAGGGACCTCCGGGCTCGTTCGATCTCGACCTCGACGAACGCCGCCTGCGCGGGCGCGCGGTGCCGACCGGCGAATGGACCTCGTGGTACGTGCGCGACGTCACCGACCAGGTCATGCGCGTCGACGCGCTGCTCGCCGAGCGGTGGCGCTCGGCGTTCCTGTCCGAGGCCAGCCGCCGGCTCGGCTCCTGCCTCAACCCCGTCCGCGCGGCCCGGACCACCGCCGTGCTGGCCGTGCCAGCGCTGGCCGACTGCGCCGTGGTGGTGCTCGACGGGGAGCGGGAACTGCCGTGGTTCCGCGTCGACGTCAGTCCCGAGGACCGCACCGAGTCCACCGGCGCGCTGTCGCGCTGGACGGTACGGCCCGACAGCGCCCTGGACCAGGCTATGTCCGGCCTCAGTGTGCTCGACGACCCCCGGCTCGGCGACGACATCGGGGCGCTGCTGGCACCCGGCTTCGGTGCGGTCGGTTCGGCGATGGTCGTCCCGCTGCCCGGCCACACCAGCCCCGCCGGGGCGCTGATCCTGGCCCGGCACGCGGGCCGCGCCCCGTTCGAGACCGTCGAGACGCACCTGGTGCGCCAGTTCGCCGCCCGGGCGGGCGCGGCGATCAGCGCGGCCACCCTGTACGCGGCGCAGGCCGACGCCGCAGAGGCCGTGCAGCGCAGCGTCGAACCGCCCGAACTGCCGGCGGTGCCTGGTGTCACGCTCGGGGCCGCGTACCGCCCCGCGTGGGAGCGCCTGCGCGTCGGCGGCGACTTCTACGACGTACGCCCGGCCACCGACGGCAGCGGCCGCTGGCTGTTCGTGCTCGGCGACGTGTGCGGAAAGGGCATCGAGGCGGCGGTGCAGTCCGGCAACACCCGGCAGAGCCTGCGCGCCCTATGGCTGACCGAGTCCAGCCCGCTGCGGCTGCTCGGCCTGCTCAACCAGGCGACGCTGACCGGCGACGAGCCGGCCATGGCGACTCTCGTCATCGGCACGTTCGCCACCGGCGCGGCCGCCGAGGTCGAGGTCACGCTCGCGACCGGCGGACACGCCCCGCCGCTGCTCATGGCCGCCGACGGCCAGGTGACCGAGGTCGACCTGGCGGGCACCGCGATCGGCCTGATCCTCGACGCCCCCTTCGGCGAGACCCACCTCACGCTCCTGCCCGGTGAGACGCTGGTCCTGTTCACCGACGGCATCACCGAGGCGCGCGGCCGTAGCGCCGACCACCCCCTGTTCGGCCCGGACCGGCTGGCCGCCGAGATCCGGGCGTACCGTGGGGCGCCCGCGGCCGTCATCGCCGAACGGGTCGCGCAGCAGGTCACCGACTGGGCCGGCGACCGGCTCCAGGACGACATCGCGGTGCTGGTCATACAAGCCCTGCTGCCACCGGAAGGCGGCGCCAGGTGACGGCGGTGTCCACGGCGGATCGGGCCCGCTACCTGGAACTGGTCGGCGACGGTGCGCAGGCGGCCGCGGTCGACTTCGCGCTCGCCCTCACCGAGCGCGGCGTGCCGCCCCGTGACGTGGTGCTCGACCTGGTCGCGCCCACCCAGGCGCGGATCGGCGAGCTGTGGGCGCGCAACGAGTGGAGCGTCGCCCAGGAGCACGTCGCGACCCACGTCAGCGAGCAGGTCGTCGCCGCGCTCGCCGCCCGTCACCGCCCGCAGCACTCCGGGCGCGGCGTGCTCGTGGTCGCGTGCGTCGACGGCGAATGGCATGCGCTGCCCGCCCGCATGTTCGCCGAGGTCACCCGCTGGGACGGCTGGGACGTGCGCTTCCTGGGCGCGAGCGTGCCCGGCCCGCACCTGATCTCCTACCTGCATCGCCACGGGCCCGACGTAGTGGCGGTCAGCTGCTCGGTGCCGACCCGGCTCGCCGCCGCCCACCGCGTCATCGAAGCGGCGCAGGGCGCCGGTATCCCGGTGCTCGCGGGCGGGCGCGGGTTCGGCCCGGCAGCACGCTGGGGGCTGCGGCTGGGCGCCGACCGGGTGGCCGCCAGCGCGGGAGAGGCGGTCGAGGTGCTGCGGACGTGGCTGCTGCCCGCCGTCGGGCAGTACGACCCGCTGCGGGAGTCGTTCGTCAGCGACGACGAGCACGTCCTGATCGCCAAGCGGAACACGCAGCTCGTCGCGGCCGCGATGGACGATCTGGCGCAGCGGTTCCCGGCCCTGGCCGGTTACAGCGCGCACCAGCGGGAGGCCACCGAGTACGACCTCGGCCAGATCGTCGAGTTCCTGTGCGCGGCGCTGTTCGTCGACGACACCGAGCTGTTCACGACATTTCTGCAGTGGCTGCGCGTCGTGCTGGGCACCCGTGGGGTCCCGCCGTCGTCCGTGGATCTCGTGCTGGACCTGTACGCCCAGCAGCTCTATGACTTTCCCCGGGCCCGCGCCCAGCTGGCGGCGGGCCGCCGGTCGTGAGCGGCCTGACTCCTGCGCAGGCTGCTCACAGCTGATCGGGGTGGGCGCGCAGCCGCACCCAGACCTGCTTGCCGCCGGGCGTCGGGCGGGCTCCCCAGGCGTCGGCGAACTCGTCGATGATCCACAGTCCGCGGCCGCCGTCCGGACCGCCGTGCGGGCGCTGCCGTGGCAGGGTCGCCGAACCGTCCGAGGCGGTCAAGGTGACGTCACCGCCCCGCGCCTCGACGGTCAGGCCGCGGCACCCGCCACCGTGGCGCACGCAGTTGCTGATCAGCTCGCTCACCACGACACTGACCTGGCCCAGCCAGTCCGGGTCGGTCAGGCCCCAGGTGATCAGCAACCGGCTCACCTCGGCGCGAGCCGCACCGGGCGCCGCCGGCCCGGTCGGCAGGGCGACGGTCGCGGTGCGCTCACCCACTCCGTAGCCCGGTCCCATGTACGGATCATTGCTCAGTTATGGCGGTCACCAAACCAGGGCACCGGCGCGGCCGCGCCCAAGCTGTGTTTGAGCTGTGTGAATCCGGTACGCGAACCAGCCGGGGGCCTGTTGCGGCGCCGCTTCGGCGGGTGAGTTAATAGCGGTGATGAGTGACACCGAGGAACGTTTCGCGATGCGGCGGCAGGTCGAGGACGACCGGATCGTCGTACACGTGCGCGGCGAGATCGACATGATGGTCGCCGACGACCTGCACGCCGAGCTGCTCGACGCGGTCAAGCAGTCGCCCCGCACCGACGTCGACTTCACCGAGCTGACGTTCCTGGACTCGACCGGCATCCGGACCTTCATCGACGCCCGCTCCACGGCGCAGGCGCTCGGCCACCACCTGTATGTCGTCAACGCCACCGGGATGGTGCTGAGGGTGCTGGAGGTCACGGGCGTGATGTCCCTGCTCACCGTGCCCGAACAGCCCGATCCCGGCAGTCGCTGACCCACGGCTCAGGCCCGGATCGCCGGGCAGGGGCGCATGGTCGCCCAGACGCGCTTTCCCGCAGGCAGCCGGGTGGTGTCGAAGGCCCGCGCGAACGCCGCGACGATCGCCAGGCCGTACGCCCCGGGCCGTTGCCGCGGCTCGGCGGGCGAACTGTCGGTGACGTGCACGGTGACCGAGGCGTCGTCGGCGCTCAGCGCCACCCCTCGGCATCCGCCACCGTGACAGACGGCATTGTTGACCAGTTCGGTGGTCACCGCACAGATCTCGTACACCCACCCGGGGTCGGTGAAACCCCACTGCCTGACCGCCGCGCTGATCGCGTCGCGGGCGGCCCTGACGCCCTGTCCGCCCGCCGGAACACTGAATTGCAAGTTCGCTGACGACACCAGCCTCACCTCCGCTCTCACGGTCATCGTGCCCGGACGATCATCGGCGGAAACGCGCATCGATCGGCTGACGTGTCGTGGGATTCGGTCCGCGGTGGCCCGCGCCCCGGCGAAAAGCCCGAATCGCCCGTTGATGCCGGACGGCGTGGTGTCTCGTCTCCCTGGCACCGGTCTGGTTACGCTCTGCGCTCATCCGTCAGGGAGACCCAGGCCGGAACGTGTTCGGCCACGGGTTCGGCCCTGTTGTGCGAAGGGAAGGTGCCGTCCAGTTGAGCGCTGAGGGGGAGACGATGACCGCGGTGGCCGGCAGCGCAGACCTGGCCGATATCGCCCGGCTGCTGCGGCAGCGCCACGACGACACGGCCGAGCGGCTGCGCAGTCTGCGGGAGCAGACCGTCACGGTGCTGGCCGGTGAGACCGGCAGCGGCGACGCCGCCGACGCGGGGACTCTGGTCGTGGAGAGTGCCGAGCAGGCCATGCTGACTGCGGCCCTGTCCGAGCAGCTGGAGAAGCTGCAGACCGCGCTGTCGCGGCTGGAGGCGGGAACGTTCGGGGTGTGCGCCAGGTGCGGGCAGCAGGTGCCGGTGATCCGCCTGGAGGTGATGCCGTGGGCGACGCACTGCGTGCCGTGCCAGAGCGCGCTGGAGAAGCGCCGCTGACGCGGCGATCGGCTGAATGATCCGCAGCGACGGCCCGTGCCCCGCCCAGGGAGGTACGGGCTTCGCTGTGTCCGAGGTGCCCCGGCGGGAGCCGCTAGATTGTTGGCCATGGAGACGTCGAAGGAGGAGCGGCTGCAGCTGGCGCTGGACGCGGCCCGCCTGGGAACCTTCGTCTGGTATGCCGACGATCGCGGGGAACCCGACGAGCGGATGCTCGAGCTGTTCAACCTGCCCAAGGACGGGACGCTGTCGCTGTCGGCGGCCCTGGCCTCGATGATCCATCCCGATGACCGCGGCCGCTACGCCGACGCGGTGGCCGCGGCGTTCGACCCCGGCGGCGCGCGCGAGCTGCGTGAGGACATCCGCGTCATGCAGTCCCACGGCGGCTACCACTGGGTCGCGGTCTCCGCCCGTGCCTTCTTCACCGGGGACCCGCCCGTGCCGTACCGCCTGGTCGGGGTCGCGGCGGAGGTGACCGAACGCTACGAGGCCGAGGCCCGCCGGGACTTCCTGTTCACGGTGAGCGAGACGCTGCGGGCCCTGACCGACCCGGCGGAGATCAAGACGCGCTCGGCCGACCTGCTCGGCCGTCACCTGTCGGTGAGCCGGGCGCTGTACCTCGACGTCACCCACGAGCCGGACAGCGACTACTACGTCGTCGAGCGGGACTTCCACGATCCCGGCGTCGCCAGCATCGCCGGCCGTTACCGGGCCGACGACTTCGGGGCGGGTCTGTTCGCCGAGTGGCGGGCCGGGCGTGCGATCACCGTCACCGACGTGCGCACCGACGCCCGGGTCAGTGAGGCCGAACGGCTGGCCTACCCGGCCACCGACGTCCGGGCGTTCGCGGCGGTCCCCCTGGTGAAGGAGGGCTCGCACGTCGCGACGCTGATGCTGCACCAGAGCACGCCACGCACCTGGCAGCCCGGCGAGCTGGCACTGGTCGAGGAGGTCGCGGAACGGACCTGGGCCGCCGTCGAGCGCGCCCAGGCCGAAAAGGAGCTCCGCCAGAGCGAACTGCGGTTCCGTGAGGTGGTCGAGGTGGCTCCCCAGTTGGTCTGGGTGGGCCGCTGCGACGGTTCGGTCGAGTTCGCCAACGAGAACTGGACCACCTCCACCGGCGTGGACCCCGACGGCATGGACCACTGGGCCATGCTGACCGCCGCCGCGCACCCTGACGAGGCGGCGGGACTGCGCGCCGACCTCGCGCGGGCCGAGGCCCGCTGCGCCGCGTTCGAAGGCGAGCTGCGGCTGCGGCAGCGCTCGGGCGGTTTCCGCTGGTTCCTGATGCGCATCGTGCCGCTCAGCGACGGGGCCGGGTCGGTGCTCAAGTGGTTCGGTGTGGCCACCGACATCGACGACCGCCGCCGGGCCGACGAGGTCCTGCGCGAGGAGGAACACCAGGTCGCCCTGCGGCTGCAGCGGGCGCTGCTGCCACGGGCCGTCGAGAGTCCGGCGGGCACGGCCGTCTGTGCCCGGTACGAGGCCGGAACCGTCGCGCTGGAGGTCGGCGGCGACTGGTATGACGCGTTCGCCCTGCCCGACGGCCAGCTCGCGATCACCGTCGGCGACGTGGTCGGCCACGGTCTCGACGCCGCCATCGCGATGGGGGCGCTGCGGGTGGCCATGGCGGCTCTGGCGCCGCACTCGGCGGGCCCAGGTGAGCTGCTGTCGCAGTTCGACCGGTTCGCGCGGGAGGTCGACGGCGCACATTTCGCCACCGCCTGCTACGCCCAGTACGACCCGGCCAGCGGACGGCTGCGCTATGCCTCGGCGGGGCATCCGCCCATGCTCGTCATCGACGCCGACGGCAGCGCTCGCTGGCTCGACGGCGGACGATCGGGCCCGCTCACCGGAAAGGTCGACGATCAGCGCCCTGACGCCACCGACCGGCTGGAACCCGGTGCCACCCTGGTGCTGTACTCCGACGGGCTCATCGAACGCCGCCGGGAGCCGATCACCGTGGGCCTGGAACGCCTCGCCCGGGCGGCGGTCGAGCTGCACCATCTTCCTGTCGAACAGTTCTGTAGCCGGCTGATCAGTGCCCTGGGGGGTGAACGGCAGCGCACCGACGACACCGTCGTGCTCTGCCTGCGCGCGGTGGCCCAGCCGTACCGGCGTGAACTGCGCGCGGACGCCACCGAGCTCAGTGGAATGCGCCGTTCGCTGACCGCGTGGTGCGCCGTGCGCCACGTCGCCGACACCACGGTGGCCAGGCTGATGCTGGCGGTCGGCGAGGCGGCCGCCAACGCGATCGAACACGCCTACCTCGGCCAGACGCCACGGTCTGTCAGCGTGACCGTCAGCCAGGAGCCCGACGGCACCCTGGTGGTCGCCATCGCCGACACCGGCAGCTGGCGTTCACCGGCCCATCCGGGCAGCGACCGCGGCCGCGGCATAATGATCATGCGCCGGGTCAGTGACACGTTCGAACGGCACACCACCGCCGGTGGCACCACCATCCGGCTTCGACTTTCACCGAACGGACCTGCCGCATGAGCGACCTGGCACAGATCGTCGTGGCCACCCACCGGGACCGGCCCCTGGTACGCATCAGCGGTGAGCTGGACATGTCCAACGTCCCAGCCCTCGACCCGCGACTGCGAGCCGGTATCGGCGACGCCTCGGCCGCGTACGTGGACCTCACCGAGGTCGCGTTCCTCGACAGCCAGGCCCTGAGCATGCTCCAGCGGCTGGCCGACGACCTCACCCGGACCGGCACCGCGCTGACCGTCATCGCCCCACCGTCGGGCGTCGCCGGCAGCCTGCTCGCCCTGACCGGCATGGACCGCGACCTGGACGTCCGCCCGACCCTGCCGTAGCGGGCGCGGGTCAGCGCAGGACGCGGTATCGCAGGTGAGTCGCCTGCGGCGTGTCGATCACCCGGACGATCTCCAGTTCGAGGCGTGCGGGCAGCACGTCGAACAGGCGGCGGCCGCCGCCGAACAACACCGGAATCTGGCTGATCTGCAGCTCGTCGAGCACCCCGGCCGCCAGCGCCCGTTGCGCCGTGTACGCGCCGTGCACCAGCACGTACCGGTCGCCCGCGGCGGCCTTCGCCTGCGCCATCGCGCTGACGATCCCGTCGCTGACGTAGGTGACCAGCGGATAGTTCGCCACCGACGGGCCCGGCGGACGATGGCTGGGCACGAAGACGGGCCTGCCGTGATGGTCGCCGCCCCAGTGGTCGACCTGCTCCACGGTGCGCCTGCCCGCCAGCACCGCGCCGAACGTCTCCAGCTCGTCGTAGAGCTCCGCGTCCGGTCCGGACGGCCGGACGAACTTGCCGTCCGCGTCGACGAACCAGTCGTGAAGCCGCGTGAAACCCTCGCCGCCGGGGTTGTCCGGCCCGTCGCCCGGGCCTGCGATGTATCCGTCCAGCGACATCGCCATGTAGAGCATCGACACTGATCCGGGCACCGCGACCTCCGCTTGGCCGGCGAATCGAAACCGGTCCCCAGCCTGTCACACCACGCGCGAAGCGGCACCCCGGCGACCGGGAGCCCCGCCGTGGACGGCGGCGCTCCCGGCCCGTTGCGCGCGGTCAGGCGTTGACGAGGACCTCGGTGACCGAACCGGTCACGGTGGGGTCGTAGAACTCGGCGATGCCCGCGACCCACTCGGCGCGGTCGATGCTGCCGCTGCCGTCCTGGTCGAAGGAGGAGAACAGGCGCTGCACCTTGTCCGCGGCGAAGCCCACGGCGACCATGACCGGCTGGAACTCGGTGAAACTGATCTGGCCGTCACCGTCGCGGTCGCAGATGTCGGCCAGCGACTGCGCGTACTGCTGGCCGTACTGCGGGAACCAGCCGTCGGCGGCCACGATGGCGGCGTAGGCCGGCAGGTCGATCCGCTCGGCGGGGCTCGCCGAGCGCAGGCTCTGCCAGTACCGGTCGTGTGCGGCGCGCAGGGCGGCGGCCTTCGGGTCGGTCGCGTCCGCGCCGGCCGCCAGGATGATCCGGTCGGCTACCGCGGCGAAGTCCTCGGCTTCGAGCACGCCGTTGCCGTCGGCGTCGAGCAGGTTGAAACGCAGGCGGATGCGGTCCGAGATGTCCATGTCCATGATGCCCCCGTAAGAGATGAATTGCTTGATCACCAGCAGGGTAGTCACCGTGGCGGCGCGGTCCGGGGAGATCGTCGGCGTGTCGCGCGGAAGGCGACGGCGACACGACCCGGCCCCGAGGCCGATGACGCGCCTCGGGGCCGGGTCGTGACTTTCGGCGGGTGCGGTGCACCGGCCACGGTTCCTGTCAGTAGACGTTGAAGCGCTGGTTCCAGGTGCCCTGGCAGGTGAATACCTGCAGCCGCGCCCCGTTGCCGTACTGGCCGTTGAGCAGGTCGAGGCAGAGGTTCTTGTTGCGCATGTTGTGCAGCGGCCGCCAGCTCACGAAGTCGCCGCCGGAGACGTTCTCCGCGTACCACCGCTGGTTGGAGCCCCCGCTGCACGTCCAGGTCTGCACCCGGGTGCCGTTGCCCGGAGGGCCGTCGATGGCCATGTCGAGGCACTTGTCGGCGATGTTGCTGTGGAACTCGTACACGTCGTAGCCGTTGTAGTAACCGACGTGGTGGATGGTCCAGTACTGCTGGGTCTTGTAGTTGCGCTCCCACAGCTGCACGGGGGTCCCGTTCGCCGGGTTGGCGTCCAGCACGTCCAGCACCATCCTGGACGGCCCCTGGGGCTGCGGCGTCACGCTGATGTACGTGTTGACCGCGGCGCTGGCGGGGGTGGGCATGGCGAACACGGCCGCCAGCGCGACGAGGCAGGCTGCGCCGACCTCAAGCATCCTTCTGGTACGCATCTGCTGCACTCCATCTCGTGTCGGGGCGGTGCGGGCCTTGGGCACCGCGGCACGACGTCATCCTCAGGCGGCCCGCCGGGCGGCTGCCACACCTTGTAGGCGAGCCTGAAACCTGGCGCTGAGCAGGAGCGGGAGCATCTTTTCAGCCTCGACTGAAAGGTATTGCCGCGGCGGCTGCCCAGTCACGACGATCGCTGCGGAGGACTCGGCCGGGTGCCGGGTCGGCAGGATGCGGAGGAGTGGCTGTGCGAAGCGATGGCGGCGATGTCGAGGCGGTCGGCGACGGGGTGGGCAGGCGCGCGCTGATCGGTGCGCTGGGGGTGGGCGCGGCCACGGTCCTCGCCGGAGCCCACCCGGCCACGGCGGCCGACCCCGGCCCGCGTCCCGCAGGCGGCGGTCGACCGGTCACCAGGACCCTGGCCACGCCCGGTACGGACGGGACGGCGCGGCCAGGGTTCGCGGTGCAGACCGTCGGCGTGCGATGGCCCGCGCACGGCCGGGCCGGGCGGCTGCGCTTCGCCGACCGGCAGGGCCGCTGGGGCACCTGGCAGACGGTGACGCCGGGCTGCCCCGCAGGCGCGGGTGACACCGGCCCGGCGACCGAGCAGCTGGCCCTGGTCACGGCACCGGGCGCACCGGCGTACGAACTGGACCTGGCCGACAGTGCCCGCGCGGTCGCCCTGAACGGCACGGACGGTCCTGCTCTGGCCGCCGCGTCGGCGGGCACCGACGGACGGACCTCGCTGTTCGGGCGGACGTATCTGAGCCGCGCGGCCTGGGGCGCCGACGAGTCGCTGCGCTTCGGCGCGGGCGGGGCCGAGATCACCCCGTGTTCGTACTGGCCGGTGCAGGGGTTCACCGTGCACCACACGGCGACGGCCAACGACGACCCCGACCCGGTCGCGCGGATGCGTTCCATCTACCGGTACCAGGCCGTCGACCTCGGCTACGGCGACTTCGGCTACCACCTGCTCATCGACGAGGCGGGCACGGTGTACGAGGGGCGGTGGTCCGGCGGTGACGTGCTGCCCGGCTTCGACCCGGCCGGGTGGATGGTCAACGGCGCGCACGTGGGCGGTTACAACGCGGGCAACGTGGGCGTCGTGCTGCTGGGCAACTTCATGCAGCGCGAACCCACGGCCGCCGCCCGGCACAGCCTGGTCCTGGTCCTGGCCGGGCTGGCGGGCTGGTCCCGGATCAACCCGCTGGCCAGCGTCGGCTACGTCAACCCGATCAGCGGACTGCGCCGGACCGTGCCCGCCATCGCCGGGCACCGGGACTGGGGCGCGACCGAATGCCCGGGAGACCTGCTGGCGGGCTGGCTGACCGGCATCCGCACGGATGTCGCCGCCGTGCTGTCGGCCACGGACCGCCGGGCGGCCTTCGCCGGGTGACAAATGCGACAGCTACCGGGGGCAACGACACGACCGGTCCGCAGCCATCGCAGGTCGACGTAGGAGCAGCCGTCCGCGCTCGGTGCTGAGGCTGCCCGGAATGGCATACCCGTCACGTCTGTCGGGTTGCGACACATCTCCCTCGCCATTAGCGTCACTGCCGTCGATGCGGTGATCGCTATGGGGAGGGCGGCCGCTGTGCTGCGGATTCATTTCGCGCCCGAGGACTTCGCCCGCGTACGGGTGCTGTCACAGCCCGATCCCCTGTGGGAGACGGTGCTCAGCATCTTCCGGCTGCAGGACCGGTCGCTGCCGCTGGCCTTCCACGAGTGGCGGCGAGCCGCGACGCTGGCCTGTTCCCGTGACGATCTGGCCGTGCTGGGCGCGCTGGTGCCCGGCGGATACTTTCCCGACTTCCTCACCCCCAGCGAGGGCGGCCTCGGCCTCGACGCGGGACTCGACGCGCTGCTGAGCACGCCCCGGTCGCGGCTGCGCGAGGAACTGGCGATCCTCGCGGCCCGGCATCGGCTGCCGGGGTGGACCGCGCGGCTGGCCGACGGCGACCGTGAGACCCTGCAGCGGCTGGCCGACGCGATCCGCCGCCACTTCCACGCCGCGATCGAGCCGTTCTGGCCGCAGGCGCAGGCGCACATCGACGCCGACCGCGCCCGGCGGGCCCGCGCGTTCCTGGACGGCGGCGTCGACGGGCTGCTGAGCAGCTACCTGCCGTTGATGCAGTGGTCGCCGCCGGTGCTGACGGTCGCGGTGCTGCGTGATCAGGACGTCCACCTCGACGGGCGCGGGCTGCTGCTGGTGCCGTCCTACATCTCGATGAACACCCCCGACGTCCTGCTCGACAGCACCCTGCCGCAGGTGCTGGTGTATCCCGTCGAGCACAGCCTGGCCGTGTCCGCGATGGTGCTCCCGCCGCGGATGTCACTGGCGCCGCTGATCGGCGACACCCGCACCGCGGTCCTGGAGTCCATCGGTCAGGGCAGCACCACCACGGAACTGGCCCGCCGGGTCGGGGTCAGCGCCTCGTCGATCAGCCAGCACACCACCGTGCTGCGCACCGCCGGGCTGATCCAGACCGGCCGGGTCGGCAAAGCGGTCCTGCACACCCTCACCCCGCTCGGGACCGCGCTGCTGGAGCCGGGGCTCGCCGGGTGACGGCAGCGGCCCCGGCCGCTCACCTGGTGGACAGTTCGGCCAGCAGCCCGCGTACCCGCGCGGTGTCGGCGTGGCGCAGCCCGTCCAGGATGTCGCGGGCCTGCTGCCAGGCGGCGCGGGCAGCAGCACCGTCACCGGCCGCGCGGTGCGTGTCGCCCAGCCGGGTCAGGGACTCGGCCTCGTGGTAGCGGCTGCCGTTCTCCCGGAACAGCGCGACCGCCCGCTCGTAGCAGGCCACGGCGCGGGCGTGATCCCCCAGCCGGTGGTGGACGTAACCGAGGCTGTCCCAGGTGTGGGCCGCCTCGGTGGGGTCGGCGAGCCCGCCTAGCACCGCCAGCGCCCGGCGGCAGTAGCGCAGGGCGAGGCGGTGCCGGCCCAGCATGGCGTAGCCCCAGCCGATGTCGTTGAGCGCCTGACCGTAGCCGTTGGCGTTGCCCGCGAGGCGGTAGTGGGTCAGCGCCTGCTGGTTGTGGTGCAGGGCGCGGCCGTGCTCGCCCTGGCGCGAATGGCTCAGCGCGATCGCGTTGTGCGCCCTTGCCAGGCCGCCGTGGTCGCCGGAGCGGGTGAACAGGGCCAGCGCGCGCCGCAGGTGCGGGCGCATCCGAGCCCCCCGGCCGAGCGCGGAGTATGCGCGGGCCAGGTTCAGGTGCGTGTGGCCCTCCCCGGTGCGCTCGCCGAGCCGGCGCGCTGCCCGGACCGCGCTGCGCTGGGCGGCGACCAGGTCGTGCCAGTGACCGCGGGCGTACAGGAACGTCGACACGCTGTGCGCCAGCTGCCAGCAGTGGCTGTCCCAGCCGCCGGCCTCGGCCCGGCGTATGGCCGCGAGCAGGGTGCCGCGTTCGGCGGCGAACCAGGCCAGCGCCTGTTCACGGGTGGCCAGCGGCGGCGGGGTCACCCCGGGCGTCGCGGGGGCGGTCGTGAGCTGCTCGCGCGCCGGTTCCAGCAGCGTGGCGGCGGTGCGCGCGGTCGCGAGGTGGTGGTCGAGCAGCCGGTGCAGCGCCTGCCGCCGTGCCGTCGTGGCGTCGAGGGCGCGGCTCAGCTCGGCGGCGTAGGCGCGCAGCAGGCTGTGCAGGTGGTACCGGCCCGGCGTGGACTCGGTGACCAGGTTGGCGTCGGTGAGCTCTTCGAGGACGCGGTGGGCGGCGGGGGTGGCGGCCCCGGTGAGGCTGGCGGTGACGTCGGCGGTGACGCTGCCGGTCGCGGTGTGTCCGATCAGCCGGAACGCGGTAGCGGCCGCCGGGCTCAGCGTGCGGTAGGACCAGGAGAACGCGGCGCGCGCGTCGGTGGCCGCGTCGGGGCCGCTGAGCCCGTCCAGGTTCCGGGTGGCCAGCTCGTGCGTGATCGCGGACAGCGCGAGCCGGGGCCGGGTCGCGGCGCGGGCCCCGACGATCGCCAGTGCCAGCGGCAGCCGGGCACAGCGCGCGATGATCTCCTCGACGGCGGCGGGCTCGGCCGCGGTGCGCTGGGCGCCGATCCGCGCGGCCAGCAGCCGCCGGGCGTCGTGCGGGGACGGCAGGTCGAGGGTGAGCAGGCGGGCGTTGCTGGTCGCCAGCAGGCCGCGTAGCTGGTCGCGGCTGGTCACCAGCACGGCGCAGCCGGGGCTGCCGGGTAGCAGCGGCCGGACCTGCTCGGCGTCGCGGGCGTTGTCGAGCAGGATGAGGACCCGCCGCCCGGCCAGCAGGCTGCGGTAGAGCCCGAGTTGCGCCTGCGGGGAGACGGGTATGCCGTCCGGTGGCACGTCCAGCGCCTCCAGTAGCGACCGGGCCGCCTCGGCGGGGACCATCGCCGGGCCGCCCGGATCGAATCCGCGCAGGTCCAGGTACAGCTGCCCGTCGGGGAACCGGTGGGCCACCCGGTGCGCCCAGTGCACCGCGACGGCGGTCTTGCCGCAGCCCGGCGTGCCGGTCAGCGCCGCGACGACCAGCGACCGGGGCGGGTCCCCGGCGTCGGCCAGGCCGGCGTCGAGCCAGCGCAGCTCCCGGCCGCGTCCGCTGAAGCCGGGCACGTCCAGGGGCAGCTGCGCGGGCACCGCCGGGGCGCGGGGCCGTTCGGCCTCGGCGGGCCGCGCCCGCAGGATGTCGAGGTACGCCTCATGCAGGGCGGCGTCGGGTTCGATGCCCAGCTCGTCGGCGAGCCGGGCCCGGGTCGCGGCGAACAGGTCCAGGGCGGCGGCGCGCTGCCCGCTGGCCGCCAGGGCCCGCATGAGCCGGGCGGCCAGCGCCTCGTGCAGCGGCTCCTCGGCCAGCAGTTCCTGCAGACGCTCGCAGGCCGGGTCGGGACGGCCCCGCTCGATCGCGGTGTCGGCATAGGTGAGCACGGCGGCGGTGCGGCGGCGTGCCGCGGCCGCGGCGGCGGGGTGCTGGCGCAGGTTCGGGGGCGCGTCGGCCAGCACGGGACCGCGCCAGCAGGCCAGGGCCTGTTCCAGCTCCCGCAGCGCCGTCTCGGCGTCACCGCCGGTGCGGGCGTCGCGGGCGCGGGCGAGCCGGTCGTTGAACTGCGCGAGGTCGAGTTGTTCGCCGGTCAGCCGCAGCTGGTAGCCGTTGCCGACCAGGGACAGCACCTGCGCCGGCGCGCGCGGAGTGCGCTGCGGTTCCAGGATGGACCGCAGCTGCCCGACGTAGCCCTGCAGCAGTTTGAGGCAGGTCGGCGGCGGGTTCTCGGGCCACAGCACATCGACGATGTGCTCGCGGGACACCGTCTGTCCGGGCTGCAGGGCGAGCAGGCCGAGCAGGGCGCGCAGCATCGGCTGGCCGATCTCGATCGGGTGCCCGTCGCGGTGGACGGTCAGGGAGCCGAGCACACCGACGGTCAGCGGTGGCCGGTGTGCCGGTGTGGCGTCGGGCGGTCCGAACACGGCGGTCAGTGCCCGCATGGTGCGCGGATGCGGATGGCGTACCTGGCCGCGTTCGATGTCGCGCAGGGCGCGTTCGGCCAGTCCGGACCGGACCGCCAGTTCGTGCTGGGTCAGGCCGGCCGCCCGGCGGCATCGGCGCAGCCACTCGCCGAGCTGTTCACCGTCCATGTGGCTGTTGCCGTCCAGGAGCTCGTGTGATCAGGGGACCCGGCCGGGTGGTGGGCCAGGCCGTCTGCGGGCGGCACGTGATCCTCCACTGTGGAGGGACTGATGTCGTCGCCGCGCATGGATTTTGCCACAGCGCCGTCATTGTCGGCGTGCTCGATGCGAGCGGAGTGGCTCGGCCCGGGTTCTGCCGCCGCCGGTGAATCTGCCGCCGGGCGCGCCCGATTCTGCCTGCGCCGGGCGGCCGCGGCACCGCCTCGCCGCGGAAACGTGGTGGATATCCGCAGGTGAACGGCCTGGCTGCGGGACTCGGGCGGGTCACCGGCAACGGTCGCGCGGATCGGTTCGCGGTGGGGTGAAGCGCCGTCCGGTGCGCATACGGTGCCCCCGTCATGAGGGATTCGGGGATGGGGACCGTGATGGAGATCCGGATGTTGGGGCCGCTGGAGGTCCTGGCGGGTGGACGGGGTGTGGCGTTCGGGGGAGTGCGCCAGCAGCAGATCATGGCGATGCTGCTGGCGCACAGCGACCGCTGGGTGGGGGTGTCGCGGCTGGTCGACTGCCTGTGGCCGGACGATCCGCCCGCGACGGCCGACCGGCAGGTGCGCAACTGCGCCGCGTCGCTGCGCCGGACCCTGGTCGAGGCGGGGCTCGCGCCTGCCGACCTGGCCGTGGGCTCGGGGGGTTATCTGCTGCGTACGGTCGGGTGCGAGGTGGACCGGCAGCGGTTCGAGTCGCTGGTGGCGGCCGCCCGCCGGGACCGCGACGCCGGTGATCTGCCCGCGGCGGCCGCCGGTTTCCGGGCCGCCGACCGGTTGTGGCGCGGACCTGCGCTGGCGGGCCTGGCCGAAGGCGCCCTGGCCGCCGAGGCGCTGCGCCTGGAGGAGTGGCGGTTGCAGGCCGTGGAGGACCGGGTGGCCGTCGAACTCGATCTGGGGCTGCACCGGGTGCTGGTGCCCGAACTGCTGTCACTGGCCGACGCGCATCCCGGCCGGGACCGGCTGCAGTGTGCCCTGATGGTGGCACTGTGCCGGGCCGGTAGCGCCGCCGGCGCCCTGCACGCCTTCGACCGGGTCCGCTCGCGGCTGAGCGTGGAACTGGGCGTGCCACCTGGTAGCGCCCTGCAGCGGGCCCGAAGGGCGATCCTCGCCGGGGTCCCGTTCGGGCTCGACGACCTGCTCCCGTCGGCACTGGCCGCGTACGCCCGCTGAGACCAGGCAGGCAGGGGCCCGGCGGCATGGAACGCGCCGCCGGGCCCCTGTTCGGTCAGCAGACGTAGAACGTCTTCGGTGGGCTGAACAGCAGCGGGATGGTCAGGTACGGCTGCCCGTGGGTCTTCAGGGTGCCCTGGGTCGGCTCGTACGTGCCGGAGGTCATCTGGCACTTGGTGTACATCGCGCCCAGCATCGTGCCCTCGGCCCGGTTCTCCGCGGTCGGGACCAGGCGCAGGCGGGTGCTGTTCGTCGACGTCTCACCGTAGAACATGTCCCACACGCCTCCCCGCTCGCTGGAGTAGAACGGGTACTCGTCGCACTGGTACCCGGTGGGGCGCGGGGTCGGGCAGGTGGTCTGCCCGACGCCGACCAGGTTCATCCAGCTGCGGCTGAGCACCGCCTCCTTCTGCGCGCCGCTCACGTACCTGTTGAGCAGCCACTGCGGGTTGCCGATGATGGCGTCGTCGTCGTTGATCGCCGCCCCGTTGGCGTCGGTGGCGGTGGGGAACAGGATCGGCACGCTCATGCAGGGATCGCCGGTCAGGCCGGACCGTGCCGCCAGGTTCAGGCAGCGCAGGGCCGCCTCGTCGGCCTGCGCCTGGGTGATCTGCCACCCGTCGGACGAACGGCTGGCGACATAGTTGAAGATCCGCTGGGACACCATGGCGCGGTGGCTGTAGCCCTGCAGTGCGCTGTTGGCCAGGTCGGCGTAGGCGCGGTAGCCGGCGACGGTCGGGTGGAAGCTGCCGGCGCCGGGGGTGGCGCTGCCGCTGCCCGTCGTCGACGTGGCGGTGAGCGCGTTGAGCCACGAGTTGGGGGTCGCCGGGCAGGCGGCGTGGCTGTTCTGGCCGACGCCCACGAGCCAGGTGGTGTTCGGCTCGACGAACCGGATGTTCGCGCCCTCGTCCTTCACCTCCTGGACGGCCTTGGCGATGGTGGTGGTCAGCAGTCCGGCCAGGCTGTTGAGGAAACTCTGCGTCTGCGGCCCGAGGTTGTAGCAGCCCTCGGACGGGAGGTTGGGGAACATCTGCGGATAACCCATCACGAGGATCTTCGCGTTCGGGGCCTTGGCGCGGATCGCCCGGTAGACCGCCTTGAGGTGCTGGGGGAGCTGGTTGCGGATGAGGTTCGACTGGTAGTCCTTGAGCGGAGCGGGGTCGACGACGTCGGTGCCGTGGACGTCACGGGTGAGCCGGTAGTCGCTGTCGTAGCAGTTGCCCAGTGTCATGACGCAGCCGTTGAGCACGTCGCCGAACCGGGCGTCGTTGCCGCCGATGGACACGGTGACCAGCGTGGTGTCGACGTCGAGGTAGCCCTGGTCCACCTGGGCGACCTCGCCGAAGTGCTGGTCGGCCGCGCCCCAGCTCGTGCTGCCGCGCAGGTCGTCGGCTGTCGGCGGGTTGTTGACCGCGTCCCGGGTCAGGCTGACGGTCATCGCGCCCGAGCAGGCGATGAACCCGAACGAGGCTTTGCCCTCGGCGGCCTCCTGCGCGATCGGTGCGGCGTGTCCCGGCAGGGTGACCTTGCGCGGGTAGGCGTCGTCGCGGGAGCGGTGGCAGGCGTTCTTGTCCTCGCCGTCGCTGACCGTGTGCAGGTAGTCGCTGTTGCGGTCGTACGGCGCGGCACCCTCACCGGAGGAGTACGAGTCGCCCATCGCCACGTAGATCGCCGACGGTGCCTGCGTCGGCACGAACGCGACCGCGTCGAAGATGATCGCGTCCTCGCCGCGCCCGTCGGAGGTCTCCGTGCTCAGCGACACGCTGGGCTTGCCGTTGACCGGGAACACGCCCAGGTCGATCCAGCGGTGCTCGCGCCAGGCCTGGTTGACGACCCGGTACCTGGTCTGGCCGTTGCCGAGGTTGACGACGTACTTGGCCTGGCGGGTCCACGCCCCGTGGTCGGGGACCGACACCATGATCCGGGTCCAGCCGTTGATGGCCTGCGACGCGGACCAGGTGCCGGTCACCTTCAGCGAGCCGCCGTTGGCGCCCTGGACGCGGGTGTACGCCCGCCACAGGTGCCCGCCGAACCCTGCCCCCACCTGGTGGAAATCGATCTTCGACGGACGGTTGCCCGCCGAGTCGCCGGCGAAGTCCAGCGCGAACGTGCCCGCGTTGGTGAAGTTGCGGGGGCAGCCGGTCCGCACCGAGCGGATGTCGTCGGCGACGTCGTCGACGATGCGCGCGCCCGCGGGCAGCCCGGTCAGGTCGCACCGGGGCGGGAAGCTGGTGCCGTCGTCCTGGTAGGCGTAACCGGGGTCGAAGCGCAGCACCTCGTTGCCGCACCGCGAGCAGGACGCGCCGGGATCGGTCTGCCAGCCCACGGGCCGGTTGAACCAGCACTTCAGGTCGTACCAGCCGGCGTCGTCGATGTGACCGCACGGGCCCGCGGGCTCGCCGACGACGTCCTCCTCGTTCGGCGGGAACAGCGCGCCGGGCACGCAGTCGTTGGTGGCGTCGCAGAACTTCGTCAGCGGCGGCTTGACCGACGCCCGTGCCTCGGCGGTGGTCCACCAGGCGGCCCGGTAACCGGCGACCGTGGTCTCCGGCGTCTCGCTGGCCTCGATCGGATGCCCCGCCCAGCCCATGATCTTCTCCGGGTACGGCCACCACTGCGGGTTGCGGGCGTCGTCGTAGCTGACCTCCAGGAACGCCTTGCGCTGCGGGTTGAACCGGGGGTTGATCGGGTTGTTGCCCCAGCCGACACCCCACGCCCCGTTGTTGGCCGCGGCCTCACTCTGCGGGTGGTAGCCGCTGTTGTACGCCCACACGGCGAAGAACCAGTTCTCCAGCGCCGCCGGGTTGCCGTCGTGGATCATCAGCCCGCCCTGCCGCGTCTGGTTCCACTTGTCCTGCAGGATGCGCAGGCCGGCCGCGATGTTAGTGGCGAAGTCCAGCGCCACGGCCCGCTGCGTCTGGTACGTCCACGCGGTGTCGTCGGGGCCCTTCTCGTGACCGGCGAGTCGCATGTGGTCGGTGACCTGCGTGAGCCCGTACCCGCAGTCGGACTTGGTCCAGTTGATGGCCCAGTCGTCGTCGGGGTTGGCGTTGTAGATCTCGCGGCCGTAGAAGTTGCCGATCAGCGGGTTCGCGGTGACGCCCGGCAGGGCGAACCGCGACGCCTGCCACATGTTCGACTCCTGGGCGATGATGCCGAGCATGATCTGCGCCGGGACCCGCCCGCCGCCGATCAGCGGGATGCTGGGGAACAGACCCTGCGGGGTGTACGCCGGCATGCCGAGGTTCTTCCAGTCGGCGGGCCGGGCCAGGTGCAGCGAGTTCGTGATCGCCTGGTCCACCGCCCATTCGACCTGGCGCGGCTTGGGCTGCATGGCCTGGTTGCGCGGGTCGTTGCGGGGCACCGAGCAGTAGCGCTCGGCGTCGACGGGGTTGTCGGCCGAACTCGTCGTCGTGGCCGTCTTGAGGCGCAGCCCGGCACCGGCCGGAGCCGCGCCGAGCAGCAGCGGGTTCACGGCCGTGCCCGCCGCGGCGTTCGCGCCGCTGACGTGCGGGCCGACGCGGAAGTCCAGCCGCGCACCGCCTGCCAGCACCTTCGCCTGCACGGTGACGGTACGCGCACCGGCCTGCGGGTCGACGGCCAGCCGCGGGTCGACGCCGGCGGCCACGCTCACACGGGTCAGGGCGAGCGCTCCGGTGGAGGACGGCTCGCTGCCCACCGGCACGTCCAGCACGCGGACACTGCCGGGCAGCGCCGCCACCCGGGTCGGCCGTCCGGTCACGAACGCCTTGCCGTTCGCGCCACGGGTCAGGCCCAGTTCGGTCAGGTCGCCCTCGGCCAGCAGCGCCGCCGGGGCGGCCGTGGCGGTCGAGGTGTGCCGCACCCGGACCTTCACGCCGTCGTGCTCGGCGAACGTCACCTGCCCGGAACCGTCGGGCACGAGCCGGAACGCCACGCCGGTGGTCGGCGCGAGCGGCTTGGTCGTGCCGTCGGTGCCGACACGGACCAGCCTGCCGGGACCTGCGGCGACGATGCCGTCGCTGGTCGGCACGGCCGAGGTGACCTCGGTGCGCAGGCCGATCGGCGTGGACAGTTTGCCGGTCGCGGAGTCCACGGTGAACAGGCGGCTGCGGATGGCGGTGGGGGCCGGGTCGTCGGCGCGGTCGCCGCCGAACTGGCTGATGACCGCGGTCTCCCCGGCTCCGCAGCCGGGGTTGAAGTACGCCAGGGAGCTCTGCACGCTGAGCTTGCGGACCGCGCCGGTCTGCAGGTCCACCACGGCGGTGAAGGCGCCCCGGTCGAACAGGTCGGCCTTGTTGGTGAACGTGCGCGGCGCGTACGCCACGACCAGCCGCCGGCCGGAGCCGGTCAGGCAGGCGTTGCCGATCCACATGTCGGTGTCGAAGCCCGGCTCGGCCAGCGTCGCCGCCGTCTGCCAGGTGTACCCGCTGCGGGCCGTGGCCACCAGCACGTGCAGGCCGGTCGCGTCACCGGAGGTCGTCCACGCCGTGTCGGCCGAGGTCCGCCAGCCCTTGGGCAGGACCGTGTCGCGGCGTTCGGCGGCGACGCTGTTGGTCACGCCGCCGACGGTCGTGACCGTGGCCGGGTCCCCGGGGGGCGGCCCGGCGCCCTCGGGTGCGGCCTGGGCGCCTAACACGCCCATCGACAGGAGCAGTGCCACCGCCCCTGTCGCGGCGACGATCCTCGCCGCTGTCCGTACTACTGGAAACCTCACGTCGTCCTCCCACCATCGCTGTGCATGGCGGGCAACGTAGAGCGGCTCGGCACCGCATCGGCATCGTTGGCGCACGCGGAGCGCATCGATGCGAAGCTGGTCGTCCAACGCGGACAGAAGGTATAGGACGGTCGGCACGCGATGAGCCTTCACAACGGCGGGGGAGTCTGCTTAACTGTCTGCACCTCGCCGGGAGAGCGCTCTCCGGTAACCTGCGCGGAAGGAGGCGGTAACACGAATCCACCTCAGTCGTGGCTGGCCATGCCGCTTCATGGCAGGCGGGCGACATAGGCGGCACCGTATGTCGGGCCGCGACCCAGTCTGAGGCCCATCGGCCCACGATGCGGCTGACAGTGCACGTTCCAGACGTGATCGGCGCACGTCTTCATGGGATTCACTTCGGGAGAGGTGCCAACCGATCATGTTCCTTCGCAGAGTGCTGCTCTGTGTCACCCTCGTGCTGGCGGGAGTCGGCGTCAACGCCGTCCCCGCGCAAGCGGCCGACTTCACGGTGCTGATCTTCAGCAAGACCGCGGGGTTCCGGCATGACTCGATCCCGGTGGGCATCACCGCGATCCAGCAGCTCGGCACCGCGAACAACTTCGCGGTGGAGGCGACCGAGGACGCCACCCAGTTCAACGACGCCAACCTGGCCAGATTCAAGGCCGTGATCTGGCTGTCCACCACCGGCGACGTGCTCGACGCCACCCAGCAGGCCGCATTCGAGCGCTACGTGCGCGCGGGCGGCGGCTACGTCGGCCTGCACGCCGCCTCCGACACCGAGTACGACTGGCCCTGGTACGGCAACCTGGTCGGCGCGTACTTCGCCAGCCACCCGGCGATCCAGCCGGTCACGGTGCGCGTCGAGGACACGGCCCACCCGTCCACCGCCGGCCTGCCGGCGAACTGGAACCGGACCGACGAGCTGTACAACTACCGCACCAACCCGCGCGCGTCGGTGCACGTCCTGGCCAACCTGGACGAGTCCACCTACACCGGTGGCAGCATGGGCGCGGACCACCCGATCGCGTGGTGCCGCGCCTACGACGGCGGCCGCTCCTGGTACACCGGCCTCGGCCACACCCAGGAGAGCTTCAGCGAGGCCAACTTCCGCACCCACCTGCTCGGCGGCATCCGCTACGCGGCCCAGGGCACCGGCAACTGCACCGTCGGCACCCAGCAGCCGGGCGGTTTCAGCCAGGTGACGCTGGCCAAGGGCGTGGCCGAGACGGGCGAGCCGATGGGCCTGACCGTGCTGCCGAACCGGGGTGTGCTGCACACCTCCCGCGACGGTGTGGTGCGCTACACCGACGTCAACGGCAACACCAAGGTCGCGCTGACGCTGCAGGTCTACACCCACGACGAGGAGGGTCTGCAGAGCATCAAGGCCGACCCGAACTTCGCCAGCAACCGCTGGGTGTACCTGTACTACGCGCCGCCGCTGAGCACCCCGGGCGGCGACTCCCCGGCGACCGGCACCGCGGCGCAGTTCGCGCCGTTCAACGGGTCCAACAAGCTGGCCCGGTTCACGGTCCGCGACGACAACACCATCGACCCGGCCACCCAGGTCACCATCCTCGACGTGCCGACCAGCCGGGGGCAGTGCTGCCACGTCGGCGGTGACATCGACTTCGACGCGGCCGGCAACCTGTTCCTGTCCACCGGCGACGACACCAACCCGTTCGACTCGGGCGGCTCCGCGCCGATCGACGAGCGGGCCGACCGCAACCCGGCGTTCGACGCTCAGCGGACCGCGGGCAACAGCAACGACCTGCGGGGCAAGGTGCTGCGCATCAAGCCCGGCGCGACCGGCGGCTACACCATCCCGGCGGGCAACATGTTCGCGCCGGGCACGCCCAACACCAAGCCCGAGGTGTACGCCATGGGCTTCCGCAACCCGTTCCGGATGAGCGTGGACAAGGCCACCGGCGTCGTCTACCTCGGCGACTACGGCCCCGACGGCGGTGCCGACCCCAACCGCGGTCCCGCGGGCACGGTGTCGTTCGAGCGGATCACCCAGCCCGGCAACTTCGGCTGGCCGTACTGCTCCAACTACAACACCCCGTACCACGAGTACACGTTCCCGACCGGCCCGTCGACCGGCCTGTTCAACTGCGCCGGCGGCCCGACGAACAACTCGCGCAACAACACCGGCATCACCACCCTCCCGCCGTCGCAGGCCGCCTGGCTGCCCTACGGCGGCGCGGGACCCTGGCGGCCCGAGCTGGGCGGCGGCGGCCCGATGGGCGGCCCGGTCTACCAGTTCAACCCGGCGCTGGTCTCCGACGTGAAGTGGCCCGCCTCGTACAACGGCAAGGTCATGCTCGGCGAGTTCACCAGCCGCTGGATCAAGGCGGCCACGATCAACGCCAACGGCACGGCCGGTGCGATCGAATCGGTTCCGTGGTCCGGAACCGCGATCATGGACATGGAGTTCGGGCCGGACGGTGCCCTGTACGTGCTCGACTACGGCACGACCTGGTTCGGCGGCGACGCCAACTCGGCCGTCTACCGCATCGAGTACAACAGCGGCGGCAACCGGGCGCCGATCGCCCAGGCGGCGGCGAACCCGTCCACCGGGGCGGCTCCGCTGACCGTGCAGTTCAGCTCGGCCGGCAGCAACGACCCCGACGGTGACGCGATCACCTACGCCTGGGACTTCACCAGCAACGGCAGCACCGACTCGACCGCGGCCAACCCGACGTTCACGTACGCGGCCAACGGCGAGTACACCGCCACGCTGACGGTCCGGGACACCGGTGGCCGGATCTCCACGGCCAGCGTCGTCGTCGGCGTCGGCCGGGCCGGGATCCAGATCGTCCTGCCGAGCAACGGCACCGTGTTCCAGTTCGGCGACCTGGTGCCCTACGAGATCCGGGTGACCGACCCGAACGCGGGCACGATCGACTGCAACCGGGTCGTGCTCAACTACGTCCTCGGCCACGACAGCCACGGACACCCCATCACCAGCAAGAACGGCTGCACCGGGTCGATCCAGACCACGGTCGACGGCGAGCACGACGCGGCCGCGAACATCTTCGGGGTGCTCGCCGCGGTGTACACCCCGCCGACCGGGACGGCCGTCTCGGCCCAGACCGTGCTCCAGCCGCGCACCCGCCAGGCTGAGCACTACAACACGATGAGCGGCGTCCAGCTCGCCGCCAAGGCCAGCGCGCACGGCGGCAACGCCGTCGGCTACATCGAGAACGGCGACTGGATCTCGTTCACGCCGTACAACCTGGGCGGCGTCACCGGGTTCAAGGCGCGGGTCGCCTCGGCCGGGGTCGGCGGCACGCTGACCGTACGGGTCGGCTCGCCGACCGGCACGGTCGTGTCCACGGTGCCGGTCGCCCCGACCGGCGGCTGGGAGACCTGGGTCGACGTGACCGGAACGGTGACCGTGCCGTCCGGGACGCAGACGCTGTACCTGGTGTTCACCGGTGCGGCCACCGGCTCGCTGTTCGACATCGACGATTTCACGTTCACCTCCGGCGGCACCCAGCCGCCGACAGGGGGCAACCTCGCGCTCAACCGTCCGGCGACGGCGTCGAGCGTCGAGGGCGCCTACACGGCGTCGGGTGCGGTCGACGGCTCGCTGACCACGCGGTGGAGCAGCGCGTTCGCCGATCCGCAGTGGATCCAGGTCGACCTCGGCCAGTCGTACGCGATCAACCGGGTCAAGCTGACCTGGGAGGCGGCGTACGGTTCGGCGTACCAGATCCAGACCTCGGCCGACGGCACGAACTGGACCAACGCCCGATCGGTCACCGGCGGCGACGGCGGGGTCGACGACAACACGGGCCTGACCGCCACCGGCCGGTACGTGCGCATCAACGGCACGGCCCGGGGCACCGGATTCGGCTACTCGCTGTTCGAGTTCGAGGTCTACGGTGACAGCGGCCCGCCGCCCACCTCGACCAACATCGCCCTGAACCGTCCGGCCACGGCGTCCACCGTGGAAGGCGCGTTCACGGCGGCGGCAGCGGTCGACGGCTCGCTGACGACCCGCTGGGGCAGCGCGTTCGCCGACCCGCAGTGGATCCAGGTCGACCTCGGCCAGTCGTCCGCCATCAGCCGGGTCAAGCTGACCTGGGAGGCGGCGTACGGGTCCGCGTACCAGATCCAGACCTCGGCCAACGGCACGACCTGGACGACGGTGCGGTCGGTGACCGGCGGCAACGGCGGCGTCGACGACAACACCGCGCTCGGGGCCACCGGCCGGTACGTGCGGATCAACGGCACCGCCCGGGGCACGGCCTGGGGCTACTCGCTGTTCGAGTTCGAGGTCTACAACTGACCTGGTAGAACGGCACAACGCCGGGCGCGGAGGACTCAGGTCCGCCGCGCCCGGCCTGTTCTTGCGAACTCATGTTCGCCGACCCGGCACTTATCCAACCGTGGCTGGCCGCCACGTCGTGACGGGCGCTGTGGCACGTCTCATCCCGTGTCGTGCTGACACGGCACCGGCCACGACATGAGGATGTGGGCATGAGTTCACCGCAGCCCGCCGTCGACCCCTCCCCGGATCACCGGTACCTGCTCGACAACGCGCGGGTGCAGGCGGGCGAGCGGTTCACCTGGCTGGCCAGGCTGTTCGACGGGGTCACGCGCGGGCACTTCGACCGGCTCGGTGTGAGCGCGGGATGGCGCTGCTGGGAGGTCGGCGCGGGAGGAACCAGCGTCCCCGAGGCGCTCGCCGCGGCGGTCGGGCCGACCGGATACGTGCTGGCCACCGACATCAACCCCGCCTGGCTGGACCCGCGCGGCGGGTACGAGGTGCTGCGGCATGACGTCGTCGCGGATCCGCCGCCGCAGCCGGGCACGTTCGACCTCGTACACGCGCGGCTGGTGCTCGTCCACGTGCCCGACCGTGCCCGTGCGCTGGCGACGATGGTCGCGGCGCTGCGTCCAGGCGGATGGCTGCTGATCGAGGACGCCGACACCGAGCTGCAGCCGCTGGCCTGCCTCGACGAGATCGGCCCGGCGCAGCAGCGCGCCAACCGGCTGCGGCGGGCCGTCCGGGAGCTGATGACCCGCCGGGGCGCCGAACTGCGCTTCGGCCGTACGCTGCCGCGGGCGCTGCGGGCAGCGGGCCTGGCCGACGTCGAGGCATCGGGCTGCTTCCCGGTCGGCGGCGTGGCCTGCGACCGGCTGGAGGCCGCGACGGTGCGCATGGTCCGCGCCGAGCTGCTGGCCGCAGGGCTGACCGACGACGCCGAGATCGACGCGCATCTGGCCGCCGTCGACGCCGGCGAACTCGACCTCACCCTCGCGCCGCTGATCTCGGCCTGGGGACGCCGCCCGGACTGAGCGGACTGTAGGAGTACGACCCGCTGGTTCAGCGATCGAGGCCGAGGGTTGCCGCGATCTGCCGTACGAAGTCCTCTTCGCTGCTGTCGGTGGTCGTCGCGAGCGCGGTGAGGCCGAGTTCGGTGGTCTGCCGGGCGAGCCGGTCGGTGAACATGGCGTCGCGCTGGAGCAGGTTGTCCAGCGCGCGTCGCGGATCGCTGGTCTTGGCGATGAAGCCCCACCCGGTGCCGCCGCGGGCGTCGAAGACGGCCTTGCGTAACGATGGGGACCCGAGCAGCCACACCGCGCGATGCTGGTCGGCGAGCAGGGGCTTGACGAGCTCCGGTAGCAGGCGGAAGCCCTCGGCGACGACGGGCCGGTCGGCGGGCAGGCGGAGCAGGTCGGCGATGATCTGTTCGAAGCCCTCGCCGTGGTACCAGTGGAAGGTCTGGAGCATCTCGTGCGGTGTCCGGTTGACCCACCGGTCGTCCATGTCCATGGCGGCGAACCTGCTCAGGCGCGGCGCGGTGTCGGCGGGCAGACGGCGGGCGTGGTCGGGCATGGCGGCGTCGGTGTCGTACACGCCGAGCCCGTAGCGGGCGGCGAGACGCCTGGCGGCGGTCGATTTGCCCGAGCCGCTGCTGCCGCCGATCCAGTAGACGTGGCTCAGCCGTCGCGGCAGCCCAGCTGGGTCGGGTCTGGAGTGCATCGTTCCTCCTCGCGGCGTGACGGCGCCAGCACTGTGCCCGGCGGTGTGTCGCCGATGCCTTGTGGAGGTTCTACACCGATACCAGCTCGCGCTCGGGCATCGGCTCGGCCTGCTGCGAAAGGTCAGCAGACGCCGCGACAGTCGGCTCTTCGGCCGGTGCGGCGGCAGACTGCGGCTGGGCCGGGGCCGCCGAGAGCGGTGGCTGCTCGGCGGCCAGGCGGCGGGTCAGCTGCTCGCCTTCGACGTCGACGTTGGGCAGGATCCGGTCGAGCCACGCGGGCAGCCACCACGCGGCCCTGCCCAGCAGTGACAGGACCGCCGGGACGATGGTCATCCGGACCAGGAAGGCGTCGACGGCGACGCCGACGGCCAGTGCGAAGCCGAGCGACTTGATGATGGTGTCGTCGGTGAGGATGAACCCGGCGAAGACCGAGATCATGATGAGTGCGGCGGCGGTGACGACGCGCGCGCCGTGGCGGGTGCCGGTGATGATCGCATCGTCGGGGGCCGCGCCGTGGACGTACTCCTCGCGGGTGCGCGTGACGAGGAAGACCTCGTAGTCCATGGCGAGGCCGAACAGCACGCCGATGAGGAAGATCGGCATGATGCTGACGATCGGGCCGGTGGACGGGACGCCGAACAGGTCGGCGAGCCAGCCCCACTGGAAGACCGCTACCAGGGCGCCGAACGCGGCCGCGACGCTGATCAGGAACCCGACGGTGGCCTTCAGTGGCACCAGTACGCTGCGGAACACCAGCATGAGCAGCACGAACGCCAGCCCGACCACGATCGCCAGGTACGGGATCAGGGCCGCGGTCAGCTTGTCCGACACGTCGATGTTGACCGCGGTGGCACCGGTGACCGACAGGTCCGCGCCGGTGGACGCGGCCACGGCTGGGGCGAAGTCGCGGATCGCCGTGACGAGGTCCTTGGTCTCCTGCGTGCCGGGGCCGCTGTGCGGGATGACGGTCAGCATGGCCGTGTCACGGTCGGGGTTGATCGTCGGCGGCGTGACCACGGCGACGTCGGGCAGCCGCGACACGGACTGCTGTGCCTGCCCGGCGGCGGTGCTGACGTCGCCCAGCGAGTCCTCGACGACGAGCAGCAGGGGGCCGTTGAACCCGGCGCCGAAGCCGGAACTGAGCTGCTCGTAGGCCATACGCTGGGTGGATCCGGGGGCGGCGGTGCTGTCGTCGGGCAGGGCGAGCGCCAGGTCGAGCGCGGGGACGGCCATGACACCGGCCACGCCGAGCGCCAGCAGCAGCGCGGGCACCCGGTGGCGCAGGACGCCACGGGCCCACCTGCCGCCCAGTGGCATGGTGGCCGGGGAACGGTGCCGGCCGATGCCCTTGCGGCGGTCGGCGGTCAGGATCCTGGGGCCGGCGAAGCCCAGCAGGGCGGGCACCAGGCTCAGCGTGATCGCGACGGCGACGGCGACCGTGCCTGCGGCGGCCAGGCCCATCGCGGTGAGGAACGGGATGCCGGTCACCGAGAGCGCGACCAGCGCGATGATGACGGTGAGTCCCGCGAACACCACCGCGGACCCCGCGGTGCCCACCGCGCGTCCGGCGGCCTGTTCGGGTTCGTGGCCGTCGGCCAGTTCGTGGCGGAACCGGGATACGACGAACAGCGCGTAGTCGATGGCTACGGCCAGGCCGAGCATGGTCGCCAGCGCCGAGGTCGACGTCGACAGGTCGAAGAAGCCGGTGGCGATCTGGATGCCGCCCATGCCGAAGCCGACGCCCAGCAGAGCGGTCAGCAGCGGCAGACCGGCCGCGACCAGTGAACCGAACGTCAGCAGCAGGATGAGCGCGGCCACGGCGATGCCGATGGCCTCGGCCGCGCCGCCCGCCTGCTGCTGCTGGGTGGCCGTGCCGCCGAACGCGACGCCGACACCGGCCGCCTCGGCGGTGCGCCCGGCCGCGTACAGGGCCTGCCGGTCGGTGTCGGTCAGGTCCCCGGGCGCGACGGTGTAGGCCACCGAGGCGAACGCCGTGCGCTGGTCGGGGGAGATGGTTCCGGCCTGGAACGGGTCGCCGACCTGGGCGACCTGCGGCGCGGCCCGCAGCGCCGCCACGGCGGCGGTGACCGCGGCCTGCTGGCCGGGGTCGGTCAGCTTCGCCTGGCCGCTCGCCGTGAACACCACCTGCGCGGACGCGTTGTCGGCCCCGACGCCCATCTTCTCGCGCAGCACGGTGATGGCCTGCGACGACTCGGTGCCCGGGATGCTGAAGGCGTTGCTGGTCGGCCCGGACAGCGTCGCCGCGCCCACGCCGACGGCGGCGAGCAGCACCAGCCACAGGGCGGTGACCAGGCCGCGGCGGCGGAAGGAGAACCGGCCCAGCCGGTACAGCAGATTTGCCATGATCATTTCCTTGCCGCGGTCGAGGGAGCGGTGGCGTCGGGGTGCACGGCCCGCAAGCAGGAACGATAGGAGCGGACTAAGCCGACCGGCTAACATTTGATGAGCCGAGAGGTATAGCCCACATTCGGTGGCAGCACCGCCGACGGGATCTCATAATCGCTGCTCAAGGCCCGTTAGCTGCGGGGCGTGACTGAGGAGGCCGGCCGCGATGGAGACCGCGCCACCGCGCCGCCGACGGGTCGGCCGCGAACAGCTGCTCGCCGCGGCGCTGCGGCTGTTCGCCCGTGACGGGATCCAGACGACGTCGCTGCAGGACATCGCCACCGAGGCCGGAGTGACCAAGGCCGGGCTGTACTACCACTACAAGACCAAGGACGAGATCGTCCTGGACGTGCTCAGACCTTCACTGGACGAGCTGCCGACCGTGACCCGCCGTGCCGAGGCCCACCGCACCCGCGCGGCACGTGTCGACGAGGTGCTCGGCGGCATCATCGACATCGCGCTCGACGAGAACTCCGGGTTCGCCGTGCTGATGAAGGACCCCTACCTCCAACAGTTGCTGAGCCAGCAGGAGTCGATGCGCCGGTGGTGGGACGACGCCACCACGCTCATCCTCGGACCCGCGCCCGACGTCGAGGCCCGGATCGGCCTGGTCATGTTCATCAACGGCCTGTCGGGCACCAGCCGCGACCCGGTCCTGGCGCCGCTCGACGACCGCAGCCGCCGACAGCAGCTGCTCGCCTGCGGGCGGCGCCTGCTGCGGGCCGAACAACCCACCGAGGCATGATCACCACGGTGTGACGCCGGTCAGGACCGGAGCGCGGTGACGGCCGTCGTCGCGGCTCGGGCGATGAGCGCGTCGTCGTAGCCCGCGCCGGTATCCTGCCGCCATGACGATCACCAGGTCCATCGTGCTGTTCGTCGTGGCGGCGTTGTTCGAGATCGGCGGAGCATGGCTGATCTGGCAGGGCTGGCGCGAGCATCGCGGGCTGTGGTTCATCGCCGCCGGTGTCGTGGCCCTCGGTGTGTACGGGTTCGTCGCCACGTTCCAGCCCGACCCCGACTTCGGCCGCATCCTGGCCGCGTACGGCGGCGTCTTCGTCGCCGGGTCCCTCGCGTGGGGCATGATCGTCGACAGGTTCCGGCCCGACCGCTACGACGTCATCGGCGCACTGATCTGCCTCGCAGGCGTCGCGGTCATCATGTACGCCCCCCGCCCCTGACCCAGCCCGCGCGTGGCTGCCGAACTGAACCAGTCGGTTCGACGCGGTCGGCATAGTCTGGCGCGATGCTTCATGGGTCTAATGGTGGCCGCGGGTCGGCCCGAGCGGTTTACCCCGGGACGTTCGATCCGTTCACGCCCGGTCACCTTGACGTCGTGGACCGGTCGCGTCGCATGTTCGAGCACGTCACGGTCCTGGTCGCGGTCAACGACGGCAAGCAGCCGTCTCGGCCGCCGGCCGCGCGGGCGCTGGAGATCCAGGCGCTGCTCCCCGAGGCCTGGCTCAACGTCACCGTGGCGGTCTGGCAAGGGCTGACCGTGGACTACTGCCGGCGTCATGGCGGTGACACGATCGTGCGCGGGGTCAGGAACGCCGCGGACTACCTGTACGAGCAGGAGCTCGCCAGGACGAACGCAGCGCTGGGCGTGACGACGTTGTTCCTGCCTGCCCGGCCGGAGCTGGCGGCGATGTCCTCCACGATGAGGCGAACCCTCCACGCCTGACAGCGCTCGGGTCGGGTGACTCGGCCAGCGGTGTGACACTGCGGGGCGGTCCGGCGCTATACCCGTGGGACCGGTGCGGCCGCACCCCATGCCGGTCCCCCCACCATGCTCCGCCGAGGTGATGCCGTGAGGCTGCGGCGGGCGGGGCTGTCCGAACGTTCAGGTGAAGAGGTGAGTCATCAGTGGCGACGAGTGAGCCCGAAGGCCGGTTCGCTGTACGGCGACAGGTTCACGAAGACCGGGTCGTGGTCTGGTTGCAGGGCGAGATCGATCTCATGGTCGCCGACCGGCTGCTGTCGGAGCTGCACGCCGCGGTCGAGCAGTCGCCTGAGATCGAGGTCGATCTCGCGGAGGTCACGTTCCTGGACTCCACGGGCATCAGGGCGCTGCTGAACGCGCACGCCGCCGCGCTACGGCTGGGGCACCGGATCTACGTGACGAACGCGTCCGGCATCGTGATGCAGGTGCTGGAGGTGACCGGGGTGGACAGCTTGCTGACCGCGGACCCGCGTGACAGGAGGCCGCAGGGTCGGTGACGTGCTCAGTCGGCGCTCTGTCGGGCCGGTCGTACGCATCCTGGCGGTCGTGCCGGGGGTCGCGGGCAGGCGTACCGTGCTCGGTCGCGCTGCCGGAACGCCCGTACGGGCAGGTGCGGCATCGACTCGCCGGCGGTGTCGGTGATCAGGTGACCCGCTCCGGCCGCCCCGATGGCGGCGCGGACATGCCGCTGGGGCCCGTACATCAGCAGCTCGACGCCGTGCCTGTGGGCTTGTGCGTGCGACATGCGCAGTGCCGCGATGCCGGCCAGGTCGATGGCGTCGACCGCGTAGAGGCCGAGCATGACCCGCCGTGCCGCCCGGTGGTCGAGCACGGCCGTGATCACGCGCGTCAGCCGGTGGCAGGTCGTGCCGTCCAGCCGGCCGCGCGCGTCCAGGCACAGCCCGGCCGCGGTGACGTGCAGCCGGAGCTGGAACAGCTCGGACATCGGTGCCTCCTCGGCGGCAGCGTAGTGGGCCGGACAACCGGCGGCGCGGTCAGCGGTGGTGAGTGCCGCGGGGAGCACGGTGGGCGCGGCCCGGCGGCCGGGGGCAGCGCAGGCTGGGCCTGGGACAGTGGCGCCAGCTGTCAGCGGCCGGACGCGCCGCGGGCGCGGATTTGTCTCCCGCGAGCAGGTCCTGGGCGGCGCACGCCAGCACGGTCGCCCGTGCGGGGTTGCTGGGCTGCACGACGGCCAGTTGCGCGCCCCTGGCGTGCGCGTCGCGGCGGCAGGCGATCAGCGCCGCCACTCCCGCCACGTCGAGGTAGGTCACCGCGTGCAGGTCGACCATGAGCCGGACCGGGTTCAGGCGGATCAGGGCCAGGTCGACGGCGGTGGTGAGCTGGTGGACGGTGCTCCCGTCCAGGCGGCCGCCGGCGGTCAGGTACAGGCCGAGCGGGCTGGAGTACAGCCGCAGGCGCAGCTTGTCAGCCACGGGCGCTGCCTTCGCCCACCGGCCGGTGTCGCGAACCCGCGACCGCTTTCGCCGCCATCTCGGCACCTCCTCGTATCGGTGCACCAGACGATCGCCACCGCATGTGGCGGAAGTTCCGCAGTGCCGTGACAGTTGTGTGACAAATGGCAAGAACGGCTGCTCAGGGCTGACGCTCGGACGTCCGCCGGGCGCGATCGCACGGGCGGTCGGCATCCGGGCGGCCGGGGAACCCGACCTACCGTCAGTACTTTCTGTACGGTCGTCACCTCATAGCGTGGCATCGAGCTGTCAGAATGTCTGGGCAGCCGCGCTTCGTCAAGGGTGAGGAAACCCCGATGAACCTGCCCCGGACCCGCAAACTCGACGACTACACCAAACTGCTCGTCGCACTGTTCGCCACACCCGCCCCGTTCGAGATCGCGATCGGCGTGGTCAAGCGCGAGCAGTACGACTACCGCCGCCTGGCGATCATCCTCGGCACCCTGATCGTGCTCGCCGCCGTGCTGGGGGTGCTGCGCCGCCGCAGCTGGTGGTATCCGCAGATCATCGTCGGCTACTACGTCCTGCTGGTCGGCACGGCTCTGGCCGGGCTCGGCCTGACCGCGGTGATCTGGGATGACGAGATCCGCGCGATGACCGGCTGGTCCGGCACCGTGGAGATCATCGTGACGGCGCTGGCTCCGTCGCTCGGCGTGCTCCTGGTCGCCGCCGGGGCGTACCTGGTCCGGGAACGGCGCAACCGGGCCAGGGCCGAGCTGGACAGTCCGCTGCCCGATCGCACCAGCATGGCCAAGATGACCCCGCTGAACCTGCGTACGTCGGCCGTGTGGACGTCGGAGGACACCACCCGCCAGCGCGGCCGCAACACCCTCATCGCGATCAGCCAGCGCTTCCTCGACATCAACGACCTGCACTATGTCGCCTGGTTCACCCCGCAGGCCGACTGTGACTTCTATGTGGACCTGTTCGACGACGACGCCCTCGACCTGATGGCCACCGGTGACTCCGGCGACCGCCGCACCAACTACATGCGCCACGCCCGCCATGTCCGCCATCTGATCGGCAAGCTCAGTGACCGGCTCGACGACCTGGACACCGGCCCGCTGGTGCGGGTGGTGCTCGACGTCGAGAAGGGGGCGATCTTCTACTACAGCCTGCCGGGCCTCGGCTTCCTCGTCGGCGTGACGCTCGACCAGCAGAAGGTCGACCCGACCGACTGGAAGATGTCGGACCTGTCGAACGCGTTCCTGCGCGCCCACGGCAAGCAGGAGGACGACGACTTCTACCGCCTGTGCCCGCACTGCGGGCGCAGCAACCGCGGCCACCCGGTCGGCCCTACCGGGCCGGTGGACACCCTCAACGTCGTCGTGCCCATGCCTCGCCGCGACGCCGGCTGACCCCGGTGCGGCCGCCGTCATCGCCGGGTCCGGCGGTGACGGCGCCCGCGTCAGGGATCACTCTTTCGCGACGGACCGATACCTGGCGGCCGCGCACTACGCTGGCGTTGGCCGGCACAGGTTCGGGCAGCGGTGCCGACCCGTCGGCGGAATGGTGGGATCATGCGTCGCCTTGCGGTGCTCACGGCGTTCGTGCTGGCGGGGCTGGGTGCGGCTGCCGTGTTCGACATCGACGCCGCGTCCCTGCCGCATTCGGCGGCCTACCACTGGGCTGCCTACCTGCTGCTGGCCATCGGCCTGTACGGCGCGACGTACGGCATCGACCTGGCGCAGGCCCGGCAGGACAAGAAGATCATCGTATCGGCGGTGACGGTCGGCGTCGTCGTCAAAGCACTGATCATCGGCGGTGTCCTGGCGCTGGCGTGGCGCGACCCGCTGTTCCTGCTGCTGGGTGTCGCCGTGGCGCAGATCGACCCGCTGTCGGTGGCGGCGCTGATGGGCGACGACCGGATGAGCACCCGCGCGCGCACCGTCCTGGCCGCCTGGTCGTCGTTCGACGACCCGATCACCGTCATCCTCACCGTCTACGCCGCCACGATCGCCACCTCGTTCGGCCTGGGCACGGCGTCCGCGGCTGCCGACGGCCAGTGGCCGTTGCACTACCTGACCGACCTCGCCGGCAACCTCGGGCTCGCCGCGCTGGCGTGGCTGGTGTGGCGCTACACCCGCCGGCAGCCGTGGCTGCAGTACGCGGTGCTGCTCGCGTGCGTGGTCGTGGCGATGTTCACCGGATGGATGCTGGCGATGGCCCTGATCGGCCTGTTCGCCCGCCCGCCGGCGCTGGAGCGGCTCATGCCCCGGATCACCGAGGCGGCCATGTACGCGGCGGCGGCCGGGCTGGGCGTGCTGCTGATCGGCGGCGTCGACCTCGCGGCCGGCATCGCGCTGGGGGCGGTGGCGTTCCTGGCGCAGGCCCTCGTCGCGTGGCCGCTGACCCGGGGCATGCCCTCCGCCGACCGCTGGCACCTGGCCGCCGCGCAGCAGCACGGCATCACCGCGATCATCCTGGCCCTCACCCTGGAGATCCAGTTCACCGGCGTGGTCGCGGTGATCGCGCCGACGATCCTGACCGCGAACCTGCTGCACATGTTCGGCAACCACCTGCTCGACCGGCGGCTGGCGCGCCCGGCGCCAACCACGACGGACGGGCCCTCCGCTGTGGAGACCGCCCCGATGCCGTCCCAGCCCGCCGCAGCCGACGCTTCCCAGCCCGCCGGGCAGCAGCAGGTCCCGGACCTCTGAACCCCATGCCCGGCTGACCGGATCAGCGGGGTGGCCCGCTGCGGGAAGGGTGGGGGTGGCCCTACCCCTGGTCAGGGGGCGTGCGGGATTCCTTGGCAAGGTCGCATTCGGCAGGCTCGAACCCATGAGTCAAGCCATGATCGCGGACCGTCCTCCGGCCACCCGGGGCAGCGACTTCGCGCACCTGTCGGAACGGATCAAGAAAGCCGGGCTGCTCGACCGCCGCCCCGGCTACTACGCGCTGCGCATCGGGCTCGTCGTCGTGGCGTACGCCGGGGCGTGGGCGGCGTTCGCGCTGATCGGCGACTCGTGGTGGCAGCTGCTCGTCGCCGCCGCGCTCGCCGTGGTGTACGCCCAGGTGGCCCTGGTCGCCCACGACCTCGCGCACCGTCAGGTCTTCGCCTCGCGCAGGCCGAGCGAGATCGCCGGGCTGCTGGCCGGCAATCTCGGTATCGGCATGAGTTACGGCTGGTGGATGGACAAGCACACCCGCCACCATGCCAACCCCAACCACGAGGACCACGATCCCGACGTATCGCCCGACATCCTGATCTGGTCCACCGACCAGGCGCGGGCCAGCCGGGGAGTGCCCCGCCTCGTCGGGCGTTACCAGGCATACCTGTTCTTCCCGCTGCTGCTGCTGGAAGGGCTGAACCTGCACGTGTCGGGTGCCCGCGCCCTGCGCCGCCGGGGGATCCGGCACCGGGCGGCGGAGATCGCGTTGTTCACCGTGCACGTGCTCGGCTATCTCGGGGTCGCCTTCGCGATGCTGCCGCCCGGCAGGGCACTGGCCTTCGTCGCGGTCCACCAGGGGCTGTTCGGCCTCTACCTGGGCTGCACGTTCGCACCCAACCACAAGGGCATGCCGATGGCCACCGACGACATGGACTACCTGCGCAAGCAGGTGATCACCTCGCGGGACGTGACGGGCGGGCGGCTGGTCGACCTGGCGCTGGGCGGGCTCAACCACCAGATCGAGCACCACCTGTTCCCGAACATGCCCACGCCGAACCTGCGCCGGGCCAAGCCGATCGTGCGGGAGTATTGCGCCGGGATCGGGGTGCCCTATGCGGAGTCGGGCCTCGTCGCGTCGTATCGCCAGGCTCTGACGCACCTGCACCGTGTCGGAGCGCCGCTGCGGGCACGGTAGTAGACCAGCGCCGGTGATCCGGGCGCCAGGTCGCCGTTGTAGGCGGCGTTGACCGCGGTGACGGCGGTGCCGGACCGGGTGACGGAGGCGTTCCAGGCGTTGGTGATCTTCTGGGTCGCGGGCCTGTCACCGGAAGGCGCGCGTCACACCCGCTCCACGACGACTCCGGCCGTGGTCAGCGCGTGCACGTCCTCGTCGGACGCGTCCTCGGTGGTGACCACGACGTGCACCGCCGACACCGGTGCGACCAGGGCCAGTGCCACGCGGCTCAGTTTGGCCGGCTCGGCCACCACGATGACGCGGCGCGAGGAGCCGATCGCGGCGCGCTTGATCGCCGCGTCGGCGAGGTCGAACGCCGTCAGGCCCTGCTCGGCGGTGAGGCCGCAGCAGCCGATCACGGCGGTGTCGAACCGCAGTGCGGCCAGGGACGCCTCGGCCAGCGGGCCGATCATCGTCAGCTCGCCCGGCCGGGGCTCGCCGCCGGGCAGCAGCAGCCGCAGTTGCGGTGCGCTGGTCAGCACGTTGACCGCGTGCAACGACAGGGGCATCACGGTCAGCCGCCGACCTGTCAGCGCGTGGGCGACCTCGAGACACGTCGTGCCGCTGTCGAGTACGACCGCCTCGCCGTCGGCGATCATCTCCGACACCGCCGCGGCGATGCGGCGCTTGCCGTCGGAGCGCTCGTGCGCCCGTACCGCGAACGGGGTCTCCTCGCCGCGCAACTGCACCGTGCGCGCGCCGCCGCGGTATCGCTGCAGCGCGCCCTGCTCGGTCAGCACATCCAGATCGCGGCGGATGGTCATCTCCGACGCGCTGGTCAGCTCGGCCAGTTGGGTCACGCTGAGCTGGCCCGCCTGGCGCACCGCGTCGATGATCTGTCGATGCCGGTCAAGACTCACAGCACGTATTGAACACCACAGAACATCGAACCACCAGTTTCAAACACATGAGATGTTTGTTATGTTCGCTTCCATGTTAACTCCGCTGCGGGCTGCCCGGATGGCGACCTTCACCTATTTCGTGCTCAACGGGTTCGTCCTCGGCATCTGGGTCGTCCACATCCCCGCCATCGAACAGCACCTCGGCATCACCCACGCCACCCTCGGCTGGCTGCTGCTGCTGTTCGGCGGAGGGGCCTTCCTCGGCATGCAGGTCGCCGGACCGCTCGCCGACCGCCACGGGGCCCGCCGCACCGTTCCCGTCAGCGGCGTGCTGATCAGCGCGGCCCTGATCCTGCCCGCCCTCGCGACCAGCACCTGGACCCTGGCCGTGGCGCTACTGATCTTCGGCATCGGCAACGGCTGCCTCGACGTCAGCATGAACGCCCATGCCGTCCAGGTCGAAGCCGCCTACCAGCGGCCGGTCATGTCCGCGTTCCACGCCATGTTCTCCATCGGCGGCGTGTTCGCGGCCCTGCTCGGCGCACGCACCCTCAGCTGGCAGTGGAGCACCGCCACCGTGCTCGCCGCCGTCAGCGCCACCGGGATCGCCGTCGCGCTGCTGGCAGCGCGCAGCCTGCTGCCCGCACCGCACGCCACCGCCGCGCCGGCACCTGACACCCGGACGCGTGGACCGGTGCCGCTGCGGATCTGGGCGCTGGCGTTCCTGGCGTTCATGCTCATGCTCAGCGAAGGCGTCGCGGCCGACTGGAGCGCCCTGGCGATGCGCGACGTCCTGGACACGAGCACGGCCACCGCCGCGTTCGCCTACGGCGCCTTCGCGACGGCCATGACCACCGGCCGGTTCCTCGCCGACCGGGTCGTCGCCCGTTTCGGCCCGGTCGCCGTCGTCCGGTACGGCTGCCTCGTCGCCGCCGCGGCCCTCGTACTCATCACCCTGTCCCCGAACGTGCCCCTCACCCTCGTCGGCTGGACCCTGTTCGGCATCGGCCTGTCCGGAACGATCCCGCAACTGTTCAGCACCGCGGGCCACACCGACCCGGCCGCCGCGGCGACCAACATGTCCCGCGTCGTGGGCCTGGGCTACGTCGGCCTGCTCGCCGGACCCGCGGTGATCGGGGCGCTCACCCGCGTCATGCCGCTCAACTACACGTTCCTGCTGCCACTGCTGTTCTGCGCCGTCGCGGCGTGCACCGCCTCCATCGTCCGGCCCGAGCCCGCCCCCACTCGACCGGTGGTGGCAGCAGCCCGCTGACCGCGGTACGTCGGTGGGTTGATGACAGTGGCGGCGCGACGTCGCTAGCGTCTGCCGGATGCGATGGCGTCAGCTGGCCGATGTGGTGCTGGTGTCGTGGCTGCTGGCCGCCGCGCTGCTGCTGGCGGGCACCGACGTCGCCGCGGCCACCACCGGCGTGCCGATCGACGCCGCCGGGTGGGCGCTCATCCTCGCCCTCCACCTTCCGCTGTACGTGCGGACCTGGTTCCCGCTGCCGATCCTGCTCGCGGTGGCCACCGCGGCGACGGTCTACCTCACGCTCGGCTACTACCACTCGGTCGTGACGTTCGCCGTCGCGCTGGCGGTGTTCACCGTCGCCGAGACCCGGCCCCGCCGGACGTCGGTGCCCGGCGCGCTGCTGGGCTGGGCCGTGCTGCTGTACGCCCAGCGCGCGCTCGACGGCGACGAGCGCCTGTTCGGCTCCGTGGTGGTCACCTTCATCCTCCTGGTGGCGTGGGGATTCGGCGACAACTGGCGGCAACTGCGCGAACGGGGCCGGCGGCTGGCGTACCTCACCGAGCAGCTGCGCCGCGAGCAGCAGGAACGGGCCCACCAGGCGGTCTCGCAGGAACAGCGCCGGATCGCACGCGAGCTGCACGACGTCGTGGCGCACCACATGTCGGTGATCTCGGTGCAGGCCGGGCTCGGCCGGTACGTGCTGGACGCCGACCCGCAGACGGCGCGGACCGCGCTGGACGTGATCGCGGGCACCGCGCACGAGGCGCTGAGCGAGATGCGGCGGCTGCTCGCGGTGCTGCGGGTGTCGTCGGTGGAGGCCGGCGAGCCCGCGCAGTTCGACGCCGCGCCGGGCCTGGACCGGTTGCCGCACCTGCTGGACCGGGTCCGGGCGGCGGGCGCGACCGTCACGTCGCATACCGAGGGCGAGCCGGTGACCCTGCCGCCGGGGCTGGCGCTGTGTGTGTACCGGGTCGTGCAGGAGTCCCTCACCAACGTGCTCAAACACGCGGTGCCGCCCGAGGCCGCGGTGTCGCTGACGTGGCGCGCGCAGTCGCTGGAGGTCCGCGTCACCGACCGGGGCGCACCCCGGAGACCGGAATCACCCTCCGATGTGGTGCGCCACGGGTTGATCGGCATGCGGGAGCGGGCGAGGATCTACGGCGGGACGCTGTCGGCCGGGCCTCGGCCGCAGGGCGGGTTCGAGGTGCGCCTCACGCTGCCGATCGGGGAACACGGCGATGGTTGACGTCTTGGTCGTCGACGACCAGGTCCTCATCAGGGCAGGGCTGGTCGCCATGATCAAAGCCGCGCCCGGCCTGAACGCGGTGGGGGAGGCGTCCTCCGGAGAGCAGGCCGTCGAGCTGGCGGCGCGGCTGCGGCCGGACGTGATCCTGATGGACATCCGGATGCCGGGCCTGAGCGGCGTCGCGGCGACAGAGCAGATCCTGGCGGCGGCCACCCACGACCCGCCGCGCATCCTCATCCTGACCACGTTCGACCTCGACGAGTACGTGTACGCGGCGCTGCGGGCCGGGGCCAGCGGATTCATGCTGAAGGACACCAGCCCCGAACGGCTGTTCGCGGCGATCGCCGCCATCGCGGGCGGGGACATGCTGTTCACCCCGGGGGTGCTGCGCCGGCTGATCGAGGCGAACACCCGCCCCGGCCCGGCCGCGGGCGCACCCGGCCAGGACCTGGCCGCGCTGACCAGCCGGGAACAGGAGGTGCTGCGCCTGGTCGCGCGCGGGCTGTCCAACACCGACATCGCCGGCACCCTGTACGTGAGCGAGGCGACGGTGAAGACGCACCTCAACCGCCTGATGTCGAAGCTGTCGCTGTCCAGCCGGGCCCAGGCCGTCGTGGTCGCGTACGAGTCCGGGCTGGTCACCCCCGGCAGCCCCGACTGACTACTCCGCCGGTTGGACCGCTACCGCCCTGGTGGGAGATCGGCGTCCATACCCCGGGTGCACGCGCTGGCCTGCCCCGCGCTGTGACGATGGGCAGGGGAGGTCGCGGTCATGATCTCGTGACGCGCCCGATCCCAGACCGAGAGGACGTCATGAAGAAGACCACAGCGATCACGGCCGCGCTCGGCGCGGCGGCCGCGGCGATCATCGTCGCGCTCGCCGCGCCGGGTGCGGCCCACGCCGCGCCCAGCTGCAGCACCAGCACCGGCGGCTCGGTGTTCTATCCGGGCCCGTCAGCGTCGAAGGTGTACAACGACCGGTTCAGCCAGGGTTTCGACCTGCGGCTGCTGAGCACGCACGTGCCGCAGGGCATCTCCTACTTCGGCGACATGTCGGTGCACCTGACCAGCCACTGGAACCGCACGGCGGGCGGCCGGGCCCGGATCAACGCCCAGGCGTGGGACGGCGTCGACAAGGGCGAGTTCGACATCTACGAGACCCACGCCGGGGGTATCGCGGTCGCCAGCGGCTACCTGTACGTGTCCGGCGGCGGTCAGAAGATCCGCCGGTACAGCCTGACCAACGTGCGGACCGCGCTGGAGACCACCGGCGTGCCGTACCTGGCGCAGTCCGGTGAGCAGGAGACCAACGGCAACTCGTTCCTGACCGCCGGCCCCGGCGGCACGGTCTGGGCGGGCAACTTCGACGAGACCACCCAGAAGTCCATGTGGGAGTACAGCGTCAACGGCGACGGCACGCTGTCGGTCAAGAGCGGCCCGTACGCCGTGCCCCCGCGCACGCAGGGCGTGGTCGTCACCGACACGCACTTCATCTTCAGCACGTCGTACGGCCGGACGAACCTGAGCTACATCTTCGTCGTCAAGCGCGGCTACGGAAACACCTGGGCCAACGCGACCGGCGCGTGCTTCTCGGCGCCCAGCATGACCCAGGGCCTGTCCCGGGTCGGCACGGTCGTGTACGTGAACTACGAGTCCGGTTCGGCGGAGTACACCGGTGCCCGCAACGTGGTCAACCACTCGCACAAGGCGTCGCTGCAGAGCCTGCTCGACCTGGCCCCCTGACAGCACGTCCGCGTGGTGCCCCATCCGCTCGGGGCACCACGCGGTGCGCTCGCCTACAACGCCCGGCCGTGGCGGGTGAGGATCTGCGACAGCACGGCCGCGGCGGTCGGGGTCAGGTCACGCTTGACGGCCTCGGCGAGGCTGACGAACTCCGCGGCCTGACCCTCACCGACGACGATGGCGCCGGCGGGCACCACGCCGCAGCGGGCCGTATAGGCGCGCATGTCCACCCCTGACGTGCCTTCGGCGAGGTCTGGGCGCACGTCCTGCCAGAGGAGCCGCAACGGGGCGTCGACGACGAGCCCGGTCTCCTCGGCCAGTTCACGTCGGGCGGCCTGCTCGTAGTCCTCGCCCTGCTCGACATGTCCGCCGACCAGTCCCCACTGGCCCGGTTCGGCACGCGCGTTCCGATCACGGAGCTGCAGCAGTACCGCCCCGGCGGGATCGACCAGCAGCACCACCGCGATCCGGACCGGCGGACCAGCCGGTACCGGCAGGTGAGTACCTTCGGCGCGGTGCAGCCCGGCGCGTACCCGGTGCCGGAGCAGCTCGTACTGTCCACGGCACCGGCGCGGCGCACCGGGCGGACGGGCCACGTCCACGCCGCCGGTCACGGTCTCACCCGGGTGGAACTGCTCCCGGGTGAGGTCGACCTCGGTGCCGTCGGGCAGCCGGTTCCAGTAGTGGTGCCCGCGCCGTACGCCGTCCTCGAACACCTCGCCCAGCAGCAGCTCGCCGCCGAGCAGGTCATGGACGACGAGGGCGGTGACCCCGCACTGGCCGCGACCCGGGTTGTCCGGCCGCCAGTCCGCGAGGTCCACGGGATCACAGGTGTCGGGCCCCCAGGCCTCCCGCACGATGGGCCGCAGCAGCGACAGGTTCAGCATCGCGACATCATGCCGCCCACGTCCGACACCGGCCGCCGGCCCCGTCGGCACCGACCCGCCCGGCCCCGGGACCTGGCATGGCGGCGGCCACCTGGTCACAGGTGGCCGCCGTGAGTGTCGGTCGGTTGTTCGCTGCGGAGTATCAGCCCAGATGGGTCTCCGCGAGGATGATCTCTTCGGTGACGATGCCGAGGGCTCCGAGGACCTCTACCCGGACGGCGTTGCGCACCAGCTGGCCGCTGGCGTTGGTGCTGTTCTCATTGAGGTAGACGACCGCGATGCCGGGGATGCCGATCGTCCTCGGCTGGTCCGTGCCCACGGCCGAGCCGTTGACGGTGCCCACCACACGGGAGGTGCGGGTGACCCCGGCCGCGCCGGAGGTGCTCGTGGTCTCGATGACCGACAGGTTGATCACGCCATTGAGCAGGGTCGCCCCGTCGACCGAGGCTTTCGCGGTGGTCGTGCCCGTGGCGGGATCAAGGGTGCAGCTGGCGTTGAGCACACCGGTGGTGAGCAGCGGCGCCGCGTTGACCGGGGTCCGGGTCAGCGTCTTGTCCGGCGGGCAGGTCGCGTCCGGGGTCCGGGGCAGGGTGAGCAGCAGTCCCTTGGCCTGCAGGCCGAAGGCGCCGCCGGGCAGGTAGACGACGACCCGCACCACGGCTGTGGCGGCGGCGCCGTCGTCGTCGGTGACCCGGACGAGGACGTCGTGCGGGCCGACGGCGGTGAACGCGTGGCTGACGGTGCAGGTGCCCGAGCCCGGTGACTCCACCACGGTGCCGGTGGCGGCGGGAGTGCCGTCATCGAAATTGACCGAGCAGGTGTGGCTGTCGTTGCGGCCGATGTCGGTGAACGGCGCGGTGAAGGCGACCGTGGTGCCCTTGGTGAACAGGGCGCCGTTGGCCGGTGCGGATACGGTGACCTGCGGCGCGACGTTGGTCAGGGTCAGCGTGGTGGCCGCGGAGACCGTGGCGTTGACGCCGTCGCCGGCCGACAGGGTCAGCTTGTAGACGCCGTCATCGGTGCAGGTGACCGTCGTCGAGGTGGCGGCCGGGTTGGCGAACGTGCACGCGGCCCCCGAGTCCACGCCCGACTGTGGCGCTGCCGTCCACGACGTGGTCAAGGCGGGACCGTCAGGGTCGACGACCGAGCCCGCGATCCCGATCGGGGTGCCTTCCTTTCCGGCGTACGCGCCACCGGCGTTGACGACCGGCGGGGCGTTGATGACGATCGTGCGGCAGTCGGTGACGCTGCCCGTCCCGCCGCCGTCGCTGCCGTTGGCCAGGACGCAGACCTGGTGCGAGCCTGCCGTCAGCGCGTTGGTGTTGACGCTGTAGGAGACGGACTTCGGCCCGTTCTGGGGCAGGACCGGAGTGACCGTGAACGGGCTGGCCACGACCGTGCCGTCGACGCGCAGCGTCAGCGACGTCAGCTCCGACGCGATCACGCTGGGCAGGATGGCGGGCAGGTCGGCGGGGTCGTCGACCTCGGTGCAGGTGCCTCCGGTCGCGTTGGCGATCTGCCGCAGCGTGTTGCCGGTCGCACCGCCGCACGCGGAGCCGCTGCCGACGGCGAACGTGTAGAAGTCGACGCTGGCGGGCACCGCCGCGAGCGCGGTGTCGATGGCCGCTCCGTTGTTCATGCCGTCCGACAGGAACACCACGATCCGCCGCAGGGTGCGCCCCGGCGGGTTGGCGGGCGCGGCCGCCGCGGTCGTCGCGGCGGTGATGCCGCTGGGGAAGCTGGTGGTGCCGCCGACGTTCTTGACCGGCGGGAACTGGTTCAGGCCACCGGAGATGAAGGCCGAGGACAGCACCTCGTCGATGTCGCGGGTGCCGTTGGCGTTGGCGTCGGTGCTCGGGCCGGTCGACAGCTGCTGACCGGTGGCGGGCCCGACGTCGGCCGCCGCTCCGCTGTCGCCGAAGACCGCAGCGCCGACGGCGGCGATGGTCCCCGCGACGGGCGCGACGAGGGTCTGGCCGTTGAGGGTCTTCGCCGCGGCGATCTCACAGTCGAGGACCGTGTTGGCCGACCCGTCGCCGTTCTGGTCGCCACCGCAGCCGTTGGTGCTCGCAGTGCTGCCGGAGACGTCCAGCACGTAGGTCAGCGAGGTGCTGACCACGGGTGCTCCGGTGCCGATCGCGGCCGTGCCGGTGACGGGTACCGGGCCGGGTGGGCGTACTGCTCCGTTCGCGGGTGTGCTGATGGCGACGGAGATGCTGGTGCCGCCGGGCAGGTTGCTGTCCGCGGCGCGAGCCGGAGTTGCGGTCGTTCCCACTACCGCGATCGAGGCCAGCCACAGGGCGCCAGCCCTTGCTGTGGTTGTTCGTCTCACCGAAACTCCTAGGGCGTCTGCCGATCTTGCATTGACGCGCTTAAGTCTAGAAATAAGGCGATCGAATGGGTGTGGGAATTACACACGTAAGAGTCGTCGATCGGGTCGGGAGATTGGTGGCGCGCGAGGTGTCGATCTGCTAATGGAAACAAGAGGCGGTTTCATGTGAGGAGCTTCTCGAGCGGGGTTGGAGCACCGCAGCCGCTGCCCGATCCGACGCGACAAGTGAGCTCTAGGTGTCCGTGTCGATATGAGATTTCGAGAATCCGGTGAAGTTGAGTCATGTTCTGATCGACCCTGACCGGATCCTCTGGGCGCCCCTCTCAAGTACAGCCTTGATGGGCATCAGCGGGGCACACCTCGGCCATTCGGCTGCGCGCTAGTCGCGCCAGCGACCGATGATCTGCACGGGCCACACGCGAAACTCGCAGAGGTCGTCCTCAAGGGCCTCGGCCTCGGTCCGCACGACTTTGACCTCGCGGCCTTGATCGTCGGACTCCGTCCGCAGAATCTCACATCGCACGTTGCCCTTCACCGGCATCGGCGTCGAGCCGGTCGGCTCGTCGTCGGCGAAGAACATCGGGGTCTTCTCGGCAAAGTGCCAGATGCTCCCGGCAGCATCGACCAAGCGGGCCTTAACCCATGGCGGCCAGCCATCGTCGATGAACTCGTAGCACTCGACTTCGAGTAGGTGTAGCGGTTGAGTGTCCTGCATCAGCGGCATGTGGTCGCCCTCGTCGGTGGTGCCTGCAACCTACTCCCTGGCTGGTGTCCTGGAGGTCCGCCGATCTGGGCGATGGGCGGGTCAGCGGATTTCGAGGGTGCCGCGCATGCCGGACGTGCCGTGGTAGAGGCAGGGCATGGGGTAGGTGCCGGGTTCGGTGACCTCGACGGTGACGATGTCGGTGGCGGAGCCGTTGATGTTGCCGGTCCCCGTCGCGGCGGGAATGCGCAGGGCGATGTCGTGCGGGGTCAGTCCGACGTTGCGGAACGTCAGCTCGATCCGGCCCGGCCGCGCCGTCACCACCTGCGGGGTGAGCTTGAGGTCGTCGTCGACGGTGATCTCGATACGCTGCACGCCGTCCGGCCCCTGGACCGCCACGGCGGCGGGCGGGGCGGTGACGGCAACGGGCGGCATCGAGGCCCCTGCGGCGTCAGGTCCGCCCTCCATGCCCCACAGTGCACAGCCGGACAGGGCCGATGCCGCCACGAGCGCGGCGGCCAGCACCGATAACGGACGGTATGGCGTGCTCATGCCGGGTCCTCTCCGAACAGGTCCTGGCCGAGGTGGCCGCCGGGCGCGACGCCGTGCGGCATCGCGAACAGGGCACTGGTCTCGTGCCTGGTGAAACGGTTGAGGGCGTCGGAGGCGACCAGGCGCTGCTGCACCGGGACGAACCCGCGTCTCGGGTCGGCCTGCCAGGCCAGGAAGATCAGCCCGGCCGCGTCGCCGTCGGTGTACGAGTAGCCCCGCCGCAGCATCGCCGCGCCGTTGTTGAACGCCGGGGTGGCGAGCCGGATGTGCGCGTCGGCGGGGATCGTCAGGGCGCCGTCGGCGCCCTTGGTGCCGAAGTTCGCCGGGGTCCGCTCCTGTCCGCCGCTCAGCGGCGCGCCGGTGTCCTTGCGGCGGCCGATGACCCGCTCCTGCGCCTGCCGGGGCTGGGCGTCCCAGTCGTCGAGCAGCATCCGGATCCGGCGCACCACCAGCACGGAACCGCCGCGCAGCCACGCTGGGGCGGCCGGGTCGGTGACGTACACCTTCGTGCTGAAGTCCTCGTCGGTGGGTTGCGGGTTGTTGGTGCCGTCGAGCTGGCCCATCAGGTTGCGCCCGGTCGCCGCCGTCGGGGTCACGCCGGGGCTGTTGTTGAAGCCGTCGAGCTGCCAGCGCATCCTGGCCTGCGGGGCGGCCAGGCGGGTCAGCGCGCGGGCGGCGCGGAACACGACGAGCGCGTCGTCGGCGTGTACCAGCAGGCACAGGTCGCCGTCGCTGTGCGCGGGGTCGAGCCGTTCGCCGGGGAACGCGGGCAGTGGGGTGAGCTCGGCGGGACGGGCGGTGGCGGGCAGGCCCGCCTTGCCGAACAGGCTCGGCCCGAAACCGGCGGTGACGGTCAGCGACGACGGGCCCGCGCCGGTGACGACGTCGTCACCGCTGTCGCCCAGCGGCAGGCCCTGGCTGAGCTGTGCGGCGGCCTGGGTCCAGCGGCGCAGCAGACTCTGCAGCCCGACCCGGTCGACGCCTTCGGCCAGGTCGAACGCGATGATCCGCAGCCGCGCCTGCGGGCGGGCCGGGGTGGTGATGCCTGCCTGGCGCTCGCCGTGGAACGCGATCCGGGTCGCCCCGACGCCCGTCAGCGGTTCGGCCGGAGGCGCGCCTGCCGGTGTCCCGGGTTCGCCCGGGGTGCCTGCGGCGATCCCGCCCGCTGCGCCGAGGATCGCCCCGATGCCACCCGCGGCCAGTGTGCCCGCGAAACCGCGCCGCCCCACCGCGCCGCCCTGCCCGGCCTCGCCGCTGTCGGCTGACACGTCGGCGGCGGCGCGGGCGGCACGGGCGCCGAGCACCACGGGCGCGGCGTCGGGGCTGGTCGGCTGCTCGGTGGGCGAACCGTTCTCGGGCGATGACGTCGGGTCGACGCGTGGGGCGTTGCCTGCCTGCGGGTCGGTGGCCGGTGTGCCGCCTGCCGTGGGCTCGCCGCCCGGTGGGTGGGCGGTTCGCATGTCGTCGGCGAGGGACGGCTCCGCGACCGCGGCCTCGCGGGCCTGGGGTTTGAAGCGCCGCCACAGCAGCGGGCCGCCGACCAGCAGGCCCGCGCCGAGGCCGACGACCAGGGCCACACCGGCGCGGTTGAGGTCGGCGGGCAGGGCCGACGGGGCTGAGGAGCGCCACCACACGGGCGCGTCGTCCAGGGCCATCATCGACGACAGCAGGCCGCCGACGCCCATCGCCACGAAGCCCAGGAACGTCGCGCGCTTGGCGATCAGCACGGCCGCGACCAGGCCGAAGGGCCAGATGAGCAGGCCGGTCAGGCCGTCGCCGAGGAACGCGGTGAGGCGTTCGGGCACGTTGCCGGCGGTGACCAGGGCGATCCCGGCGGCGTGCAGCACGTCCGCGGCGATGAGTGCGACCAGGGCGGCGGCGACCAGGGTGTGTGCGCGGCGGGTGAACACCGCGCCGACGACGAGCAGCGCCGCCACGGCGGCGAGCAGGTACCAGGGGGTGGGGGAGGGGCCGGGGACCCAGTCCAGCGAGCCGGTCGCGGACAGGACGGCGCCGCCGTAGTCGAGGTCGACGTGCCAGTCCGAGACCCGGTGGGCGGCGGTGGGCGCGGCGGCGACGGCGGTGGGCAGGGTGCTGAGCATCCAGTGGATACGGTGGTCGTGCCAGCGGTGCACGTTGTCGCCGGAGACCTTGCGCCAGCGCGGAGGTGCGGCGGGGTCGGCGTCGGCGGGCACGGTCGTGCTGGCGAAGCGGTCGGCGTTGAGGTAGGTCGCGGGGGAGCTGTCGTTGAGCCAGACGCCGTCGGGACCGATCCGGGCGTACGGCTCGTCGCTGTAGCCGCGTACCACGACCTCCTGGGCGGTGGTGTTGCGCAGTTCGAGCCGGGAGCCGTTCTCGACCACGGCCAGGCGTACTCCGGGCACGGCGGGGGTGAGCGCGGACAGGGTGGTGGTGAAGTTGGTCGCGCCGACCCCGCCGACCTCGTGCGCCCAGGCCGCGCCGGACGGCGCCACGGCCGCCGCCACTCCCGCGACCACGGCGAGCAGCCAGTGCAGCGCACGTCGTGTCGCCTTCACCGAGATGTCCACAATCCTCCCCATCGCCGCACTGTCGCCGAGCCTGGCGGGTGACGCGCTGGGCGTCGCCCGTCTTCTGCGGCTCGGTCAGCGTTGGTCGGCGGTCGGCGGCTTCGGGTTCCCGGATGTGCCCGACTTCTCGCCATCGGCTACGGGCGATGGCTGGGAGTGCCTGGGGTCAGGCGGTGTGGCCGGTCGCGGCGGCCAGGGAGGTGACCAGGCCGCGCAGGGTCGGCCAGGTCCAGCGGCCCATCAGGCTGATCTGCAGCCAGTTGCGGTCGCGCAGGTAGCCGCTCTGGTAGGCGAGCAGGTAACCGGCCCGCTCCAGGCTGGCCCCGACGTCGGCGGCCGGGAGCGCGGCGGGCAGCGCGATGGTGACTATGCCCGGTGCGGCCTCGGCGGGCTCGGCGACCACGTCCAGTCCGAGGCGGCGCAGCCGGGCGTCGAGCCAGGCCGCGGCGCGGGCCAGCCGGGCGTGCCGGTCCGGCCAGTCGGTGACCGCCAGGGCCGTGTCCAGCGCGGCGACCAGGTTCGACGACTGGGTGTACGCGATCCCGCCCGCCTCGGCGTAGCAGCCCAGATCGAGGTAGCGGGGGATCAGGCCGGGCGAGGACCGGGGCAGTTCGCGCAGGAACACCATCGACAGCCCGGGGTAGCCGCCGAGCGCCTTGCCACTGGTGCCGGTGGCCAGGTACGCCCCCGACAGGTCCACCGGCACCGTGCCGATCGAGCTGATCGCGTCGACGCACAGCCGCACCCCGGCGTCCGCGCACAGCCGGGTCAGCCGCGGCAGGTCGAACAGTTGCCCGGTCGACGTCTCGCAGTGCACGGTCCACAGCCAGCCGCCCTCGGGCAGCGCGGTGACCGCCTGTTCGACGGCGGGCCAGGGCAGGGGGGCGCCCCACGGCCCGGTCAGCACCCGGTGGTCGAGGCCGGTGCGGGCGGCGTGGTCGGCCAGGCGCTCGCCGAACTCGCCGTACGCCAGCACGACGCCGGGCCGGTCGAGCAGCCGCAGCTGGGCCGCGACGGCGTCGTTGGCGACGGTGCCCGAGCCGAGCAGCAGCTGCGCGTGGGCCGCGTGTACGAACGAGGCAAGGCGGCGGTGCAGGTCGTCGACGACGGCCTGGTGTTCGGGCGAGCGGTGGTAGGCGGGCGGTCTGCCGAACGCGGCGGCGACCTCGGGGGCGACCGACACCGGCCCTGGCAGCAGGTTCTCCGGCTGCCCACCGCCTGCCGACAGGCCGCTCCATGCCTGGCGGCGGCCGTCTTCGAGGGTCAGGTACATCGGCTGGAACTGCGCGCCCGGCTCGCCGGTGAGCGGGCCGAACGGGACGCAGCCCATCCGCCGGTACATCTCCAGCGCGCGGGTGGTGCCCGACAGCAGCGCCAGGTCGCAGCCGAGCCCGGTGAAGTGCTCGGCGATCATCGCCAGCAGCCGGGGCAGGATCGTGCCCCGGCGGTAGCGCGGATCGACGGCCAGCAGCCGCACCTCCACCGGGCGGCGTCCGGCGGGCAGGTGCCCGTCGAGCCCGGCGAGTTTGCCGTCCAGCGAGAACGGCCGCGCGGTACGACCGCAGACCATGCCGACGACCTCGTCGCCGTCCAGGCAGACCGCGTAGGTGTTCTCGGCGTGGAACCGGTCGACCAGCAGACCGTCGGCGTTGGCCGCGTGCTGGGGGATCTCCCCGGCGAACGTACGGTGGTTGAGCCGGTGGATGCCCTGCTCCTCGGCCGCAGAATCGGCGATCTTGTATGTCAGGGCGTCCGGCATCCGGGCAGGATACAGTCCCCGGCCATACCGGCCCATGTGGATCTCGCACGCCGCCCGCGCCCGTCGGCGATCGTGACGCCGAGCTGGCCGTATCATCGCGACGGTGACCGACACCGTTTCGCCGTCCAGGCTGCCCGACCGGCTCGCCATGGTCCTGGTCTTCTTCGCCAGCGGCATCGTGCTGGTGCTGGAGACCGTGTCACTGCGCCTGGTCGCGCCGTACCTCGGGCTGAGCCTGCAGGTCACCAGCGCCGTCATCGGCATGTCGCTGGGCGCGATCGCCTACGGCGCGTGGCTGGGCGGCTGGCACGCCGACCGCCGCGACCCGCGCCGTTTGCTGGCCCCGCTGCTCGGCCTGTCGGCGCTGGCCGTCGCGGGCACCCTGCCGGTGGTCCGCTGGCTCGGCGAGGCGCTGCGCGGCACCTCGGTCACCGTGGTGCTCGGGCTGACCGCCGCGGCCGTGTTCGTGCCGATCATGCTGCTGTCGGCGGTGCCGCCGATGGTCGTCAAACTTCAGCTCGGCGACCTGGAGCAGACCGGCCGGGTCGTCGGTCGGCTGTCCAGTGTGGGCACCCTCGGTGCGGTCACCGCGACCCTGGTCACCGGCTTCGTCCTGGTCGCCGCGCTGCCCACCAGCGTGATCATGATCGGGGCGGCGGTGCTGCTCGCGGTCGCCGCACTCGCGCTGGGTGCGTATCTGCGCCGGGCCGGGCAGGCGACGGCGACCGCCGCCCGGGTCACCGCGGCGGCGCTGCTGGCCGTCGGCACGGGCCTGTCCGTGCTCGCGCCCGACCCGTGCGACGTCGAGACCGCGTACCACTGCGCGCAGGTCAGCGCCGATCCGCTGCGGCCCGCCGGGCGGGTGCTGTACCTCAACTCCGCCGAGCACTCCTACGTGGACCTGGCCGACCCGACCCGCCTGGAGTACGCGTACACCCAGTGGATCGGGGTGGTCGCGGACCTCGCCGCACCGGCCGGGGCCGCGGTCGACGCCGTGCACCTCGGCGGCGGCGGCTTCACCGTGCCCCGTTACCTCGCCGCGACCCGTCCCGGCAGCCGCAGCACCGTCTTCGAGATCGACGGCGGCCTGGTCGAACTCGCCGAACGCACCCTGGGCCTGCGCCCCGGCCCCGACCTGCGCGCCGTGGTCGGCGACGCCCGGATGCTGCTCGGCGAACTGCCCGACGGCTCCGCCGACCTGGTCGTCGGCGACGCTTTCGGCGACCTGGCCGTGCCGTGGCACCTGACCACCCGCGAGATGATGACCGAGATCCGCCGGGTGGCGGGCCCGGACGGGATATACGCCCAGAACGTCATCGACGGCCCGCCGACCCGCTTCATCCGCGCCGAGGTCGCCACCGTCGCCGCGGTCTTCCCGCACGTGGCCCTGATCGCCCCGCGTGGCGCGCTCGACGGCCGCGAGGGCGCCAACTTCGTCATCGTCGCCTCGGCTCGCCCCCTGCCGCTGCCGGCTCTCACGGCCCGGCTGGCCATGCTCCAGCAACCCGTGCCGATGATCTCCGGCCCTGACCTGACCGCCTTCACCGCCGATGCGACCGTCCTCACCGACGACTTCGCCCCCGTCGACCAGATGCTGGTCCGCGTGTCCTGACGCGGGTCAGGCGTGGGTCTCGGGTTCGTGGCCGGTGTGGCCGGGGGGTTCGAGTTGGAACGTGGAGTGCACCACGTCGAAGTGGCCGCTGATGCACAGTTGCAGCGCGTCGAGTAGTTGCGGGGCGTGGCCGTCCTGGAAGCACCCGGCCTCGACGACGACGTGGGCGGTCAGCACCGGCAGGCCCGAGGTGACGGTGTAGACGTGCAGGTCGTGTACGCCGACGACGTGGTCCAGGCCGGTGATGTGGGCGCGGATCTCGTTCACGTCGATGCCCGCCGGGACGGCCTGCAGCAGCACGTCGGCGGCCGCGCGCAGCAGCTTCAGCGCCCGGGGCACGATGACCAGGCCGATGAGGATCGACACGACCGCGTCGGCCTGGGTGTAGCCGGTCCACGCGATGACTGCCGCCGCGACCAGCACCCCGACCGACGTGGCGGTGTCCGTGGCCACCTCCAGGAACGCGCCTCGCATGTTCAGGCCGGCGTCGCGGACCCGGTAGAGCACGGCGATGCCGATCGCGTTGCCGACCAGGCCGATCGCGGCGAACAGCGCCATCCCGCCGGGGTGTACGTCGGTGGGCACGAACAGCCGCTGTACGCCCTCGATCAGCACGTAGACGCCCATGCCCGCCAGGACAAGTCCGTTGATCGCGGCGGCGAGCACCTCCGCGCGTGCCCAGCCCCAGGTGCGCCGCTCGGTCGGGGGCCGGGCCGCCAGCACGGCCGCGCCCAGCGCCAGCGCGACACCGCCCGCGTCGGCCAGCACGTGGCCCGCGTCGGCCAGCAGCGCGAGGCTGCCGGTGACCACCGCGCCGACGACCTCGATCACGAAGATGACCAGGGAGATGCCCAGCACGACGGCCAGCGCCCGGCGGTGCCGTCCGGTCGCCGTCACGCCGTGGGAGTGGCCGTGGCCGTGTCCCGAGCCCATGGCTCCACGCTAGCCGGTGCGTGCGGCGAACCCGCTGACCCGGCCGACTTCCTGCTGCCGCGCTGAGCCGCGCCCGGGAGGTCATCGTGCGAGCATGGGCGCATGAATGTTCGTACCCGAAACCATGTCACGTTCGCCGGGCCTGTCGACGCGCCGGTGGTGATGCTCGCACATGGCTTCGGCTGCGACCAGAACATGTGGCGTCGGATCGTTCCCGCTCTGGCCGTCGACCACCGCGTCGTACTGTTCGATCACGTGGGGTCGGGCCGGTCCGATCCGGCGGCGTGGGGCGCCGAGCGGTACGCGTCGCTGTCCGGGTACGCCGAGGACGTCGTCGACATCTGCCGGGAACTGGAGCTGCCGCCGGTCACGTTCGTCGGGCACTCGGTCGCGGCGATGATCGGTGTGCTGGCGGCCAACGAGGCCCCTGATCGGTTCGCCGCCCTGGCGTTGATCACCCCGTCGCCGTGCTACATCGACGACGACACCTACCACGGGGGGTTCAGCCGCGCTGACATCGACGAGCTGCTGGAGTCGCTGGACAGCAACTACCTGGGCTGGTCGGCGACCATGGCTCCAGTGATCATGGGCAATCCCGGGCGCCCGGAGCTCGGCGAGGAACTGACCAACAGCTTCTGCCGGACCGACCCGGCGATGGCCGCGGTGTTCGCCCGGGCCACGTTCCTGTCCGACAACCGGGCCGACCTCGCCAAGGTCGGTGTGCCCACGCTGATCATGCAGTGTTCCCACGACGCGATCGCCCCGCCGGAGGTAGGGTTCTACCTGCGACAGCAGATACCGGGCAGCCGTCTGGTCACGCTGGCCGCGACAGGTCATTGTCCGCAGCTCAGCGCGCCGGAGGAGACTGTCGCGGCGTTGCGTGAGTTTCTGGCCGTGCGCCGGTGAGCACGCCGCGGCCGTGCCGGACCGATGAGAACACCGCGGATGTGACGTTTCCCGCCATGCTCGAGGACAGCGCCGACGACCTGTACGAACACGCCCCGTGCGGGAACCTGTCGACCATGCTCGACGGCACCATCGCGAAGATCAACGAGACGCTGCTGGGGTGGCTGGGCTACGACCGGGATGAGATCGTCGCCCGTCGCCGGTTCAGCGACCTGCTCACCGTCGGCGGGAAGATCTACTACGAGACCCATTACGCACCGCTGCTGACCATGCAGGGCGAGATCGGCGGCGTCGCGCTGGACCTGCGCGCCAAGGACGGCCGTAAACTCCCCGTCCTGGTGACCTCGACGGTCAAGACCGGCGCCGACGGTCAGCCGCTGCTGATCCGCACCACGCTGTTCGACGCCCGCGACCGCCGCGCCTACGAGACCGAGCTGCTGCGCGCCCGTCACGCCGCCGAAGCCTCCGAACAGGCCGCCCAGCAGGACAGGCAGCGCCTGCAGAAACTGGTCGCCGGACTGCAGCGCAGCCTGCTGCCCCGGACCCTGGCCACCCCACCGGCGATGGACGTCGCCGCCTACTACCACATGGCCTCCGCGGACGAGGTCGGCGGCGACTTCTACGACCTGTTCCCGCTTGGCGGCGACCGCTGGGGATTCTTCCTCGGCGACGTGTGCGGCAAGGGCGTCGAAGCCGCGGCGGTCACCTCACTGGCCCGCTACACGCTGCGCGCCGCGACGGTCTACGACCCGGACCCGGCGGCGGTGCTCGGCAACCTCAACACCGTCCTCTACCAGGAGTACCAGTCCGACAACCACCGCCACTGCACCGTCGTGTTCGGCATCCTCGGCCACGCGACCAGCGCGGGACGCGCCATGACCGTCACCGGCGGCGGACATCCCCCGGCGCTGCTCCTGACCGCGGCAGGCACCGCCGAATACCTCGACACCAGCGGCGGCCCGCTTGTCGGCCTGCTGCCCGACCTCCGGTTCACCACCCACACCTACACCCTGCGCCCAGGCGACACCCTGATCCTCTACACCGACGGGCTCATCGAGGCGCGCACCGACGCCGACCGCGGTCGCTACAGCTCCGAGGACCTGCTCGACTTCGCGACCTCGCTCGCCCCCGCGTCGGCGGGCGCGGCCGTCGCCGCTCTGACCGACCTGCTCACCCGATTCGGCACCGGCCTCGACGACGACGCCGCGGTGATGGCCCTTACGGCGCTACCGCCACCGCCTGCCGGTGGAGAACCAGTTCATCGCACGTGAAAGCCGTTCTCCAGTTCGAACATGGTGCCCTCGGCCTTGGCTCGCACTGCGGCGGTCACCCGCCGGGCCAGCAGCTCCGACGCCCGCTGCTCGGTCTGTGCCTGGTCGCACCACGCCCAGCCGGCAAGCTCGTCCGGCGGCAGTTGAATGTCCGCGGTGCCCGACTCGTCCAGGACACCGCCGTCGTAGACGTACATGACGCCTTCGGTCCGGCCCGGTCGGGGCGGCACCCAGTCGATCACCAGCAACCGCCCCGGCGCGACGGTCTTGCCCAGCTCCTCTTCGACCTCGCGGATCGCGGCCTGCCGCGGCGACTCGTTCTCGTCGACGCAGCCGCCGACGATCTCCCAGTCGTCTTTGTAGACGGGTTCGACCAGCAGCGCGCGCCCGGTCGCGTCGGTGAACAGGACAGCCGCGCCCATGCGCTTGCGGGGAAGCGCCGCCGTGTGATCACCGGAGGAGGTCACCTCTGCAGATTACCGGGCACGGCAGGCGGGTCATTCCTTGCTGCCGCCCTCGGCCGCGCCGCGGACGAAGTAACGCTGGAAGATCACGAAGATGATCGCGACGGGGATGGTGGCCAGCAGGGCCGCGCCGAGTTTCAGCGGATACTGGGTGCCCGCGCCCAGTGAGCCGCTGACCAGGTTGGCGATGCCCCGGGGCAGCGTGAACAGTTGCGGGCTCTGCACCGCGACGACGGTGTGCGGGAACTCGTTCCACGACGCCTGGAACGACAGGATGGTCAGCGTGATCAGGGCGGGCCGGGCCATTGGCAGGATGACCGACCAGTAGGTCCGGAACACTCCCGCCCCGTCCATCCGGGCGGCTTCCTCCAGGCTGGGGGGCACGGACAGGAAGAACTGCCGCATGATGAACACGCCCGCGGCGTCGACGAGCAGCGGCAGCACCAGCGCGGCGTACGTGTTGTAGATGCCGAGCTGGTTGAGCACCAGGAACTTGGGGATCAGCAGCACGACGCCGGGCACCGCCATCACCGCCACGATCATCGCGGTGACCGCGCCCCGACCCCGGAAGCTCAGCCGCGCCAGCGCGTATCCGGCCAGGGAGTCCAGGAACACCCGGCCTGCCGTGATGAGCAGCGTGACCAGGATCGAGTTGCCGATCCACACCGGGAACGCGGTGCTGTCGAAGATCTTCGCGAACGCGGCGGTGGTGAACGGGTCGGGCACCGGCGACAGCGGATGCGCTGCGGCGTCGGCTTCGGTCTTGAACGAGCTGGCGGCCTGGATCACGAACGGATACAGGAACACCAGGGCGAAGAAGACCAGGATGGCGTATCCGAGGAAGACTCCCACGATCGCGCGGGGCCCGCCGCGCCGCCTGCCGGGCGGGGTCATGGCGTGCTCCGGCGGCGAGGCCACCAGCGGCGGCGGGGCCGGGGCTCGTCGCGGTCACGCATGATCCAGCGCTGGAGCAGCGTCATCACCACGATGATCAGGAACAGGACGAACGAGATCGCCGCGCCGGTGCCGTACGAGAAGTCGGTGAACGCGGTGCGGTAGGACAGGTAGGCGGGGGTGAGCGTGGTGTTGGCGGGTTTGCCCTGGCTCATCACGTAGATCTGGTCGAAGACCTGCCAGGTGCCGATCAGGCCCAGGGTGATGACCAGGAACAGGGCGGGTTTGACCATCGGCAGGGTGACGTGGCGCACCCGCTGCCAGGCGTTGGCGCCGTCGATCAGGCTCGCCTCCTCGACCTGCACCGGCACGTCCTGCAGCGCGGCGAGGAAGATCAGCATGAAGGTGCCGCTGGTGGTCCAGACGACGAGCATGATGATGGTCGACATGGCGACGCTGGGGCCGGCCAGCCACTCCCACCAGGACAGCCCGAACGGGCCGCCGCCGGTCAGCGCGGCGGGCGGGGCGGTGAGGTCGACCAGCCCGAGGCCGTCAAGGATCAGGTGCAGCAGCCCGCGCGGGTCGGCGAACCAGGCCGGGCCGCTGATGCCGACCATGGCCAGTAGTGCGTTGACCGCGCCGGAGTTGGCGAACAGGAACAGGAACACCACGCTGATCGCCACCGAACTGGTGACCGACGGGAAGTAGAACGCGGTCCGGAAGAACGAGGTGGCCTTGAGGAAGCGCTGGTTGACGACCAGGGCCAGGGCGAGTGCCAGCAGCGTCTGGGCGGGTACGGCCACGGCGACGTAGTACAGGTTGTTGCGGAGGCTGATCATGAAGTTCTCGCGGGTGAGCCCGTCGTCGAGGAACAGCTCGGCGTAGTTGTCGGCCCCCACGTACGGCACGCCGGCGGCGAACGGGCTGCCCTGGCCGTTCCAGCCGCTGACGCTGACCCACAGGGCCATGCCGATCGGCAGCACCAGGAACAGGCCCAGGATCAGCACGGCGGGTGCGACGAACAGCCACCCGGCCGCCGCCTCGTTGCCCCGGATGCCGCTGCGGCGGCGCGGCTCAGCCACGCAGCGCCGCCGTCATGTTGCGCTGCAGCCGCCGCAGGATCGCCTGCGGGTCGGCCACGGTCAGGCGCTGCAGCTGGGTGTCGAAGTCGGACAGGACGTTGCCCATCCTCGGGGCGTTGACCGGGCCCTGGGCGTGGTCCGCGCCGTCGAGGAACGCGCGGTCGCCGGGGGACGCCTGCAGGTAGCGGTCGCGGGCGGTGGTCACCGACGGCATCACCCCGTACGCGGAGGCGAACGCGAGCTGCTGGTCGACGGCCGTCATCGCCTCCACGAACGCGACGGCCTGCGCGCGGTACGGGGTGCGTGCCGAGATGCCCCAACAGGTGGTGAACGACAGCGTGCCCGGTCCGGCGGGCCCGGTGGGCAGCGCGTGCACGGTGTACCGGATGCCCGGGTAGTCCCCGGCCAGCGCGCCGCGGATCCAGTTGCCCTCGATCGTCATGGCGGCCAGGCCGCGCCCGAACGCCTCCCCGGCCCAGCCGGTGTCCAGCGCGCTCGGGTATCTGGCCAGCCCGGCCCGCAGCAGCTGCTGCACGTACCGCAGCGCGGTGAGGTTCTGCGGGCTGTCGGCAGTGGCCCGGGTGCCGTCCGGGCTGATCAGCCAGCCGCCCGCCTGCACCAGGAACGCGCCGATCCGTTCCTGGGTGTCGCCGAGCACCAGTGGCGTGACGCCGGTCGCCGCGATCCGCTCGGCGACCGCCGCCAGCTGTACCCAGTCGCGGGGCACGTCGGCGGCGCTCAGCCCGGCCTTGGCCCACAGGTCCTCGTTGACCTGCAGGGCCAGGGTGGCGAAGTCCTTGGGCGCGCAGTAGAACCGGCCCTGGTAGGTGAACGCCTGCCGCAGCGTGCCGTAGAAGTCGCCCGCTCCGGGCAACTGCTCGGCGTAGGGCTCCAGCGCGCCGACGCTGGCGAAGTCGGCGAAGCGGGCCGCGTCGACGTAGAACACGTCTGGCGGCGACGAGCCCGCGAACGCCTGCCCGAGCTGCTGGTCGAGGTCCTGGGCCGGGATGACGGTCACCTGGTTGCCGCTGGCCGCCGACCACGCCGCGGCGGCGTCGGTGACCGCTCTGGTCTCGGCAGCACCGGACGAGCCGATGAGAACCTGCAGCGTGGCGGGCCCGGCCCGCTGCGGTACCGGTCCCGGCGTACCCCCGCATGCGGCCGGTGCGAGCAGACACAAAGCGGCGATCGCACGCAGAACCGCACGCCCCATGGCCCGATTACCCCTTTTGCCGCTTATTTCACGGCTCAGCGTAATGTGTGATCATGGTGCGCGGGGCCTACCACGCTCGGCCGAGTGCTTATTGGCGACGTTTTACCAGGCGGCAGGGCTGCGGCGGTCAGGCTGGGACGGGCTGGGCTGCCGGAACCGGTTCCGGGCGGGGAACGGTCGCGAACACGTTCGAGCGGAACCACGTCGGCAGCGCCCGGCGCAGCTCCTGCGGACCCTCGATCTCCAGGTCCCCGCGCCGCATCCCGTCAGCCCAGGACAGCTCGCCCAGCCACACCCGGATCAGGCCGCGCAGGCTCGCGGTGACCGTCACCGCCACCTCGTGCCCAGGGTCGAAGTCGCAGATGTCGACGTCCTCCGGGGTGATCACCAGCCACCAGTCGCGCAGCGGGCGCGCCACGTCGTGGAACGCGAACCGCAGCACTGTACGCCCACCAGGCACCGCCGCCCGGTCGACGTGGCGGTGCATGTCCCACAGCAGCAGCTTCGGGTCCAGATCCTGGTCGCCGAGCTGGCCGATCCAGCGAACACCCCACGCGCCCAGCGCCACCACGATCGGCTCCAGCTCCCGCCCGGCCGGGGTCAGCGTGTACTGCACCTCGCTGTCGGTCGGCCGCCGCTCCACCACCCCGGCGGCCACCAGCTGCTGCAGCCGTTTGGACAGCAGCGTCGGCGACATGCGCGGCAGGCCCCGGCGCAGCTAGTTGAAGTGTCGGCTACCCGCCACCAGCTCCCGGACGACCAGCATCGTCCAGCGCTCGTCGAGCAGCTCCATGGCCTTGGCGACCGGGCAGAACTGGCGATATGAGGCTCCCATGTCCGGCACCGTAGAACGGGAACGCGGGCCTGGTACAGATCCTGTACTGGATCGGACATCGGGCGGCTTCCTACCGTGAACCCATCATGAGACACGACAGGAGCACCACCATGACCACCGCACCGAGCGACGACAGCGCGCTCAAGGCCAAGCACCGCGCGATGTGGGCGCTGGGCGACTACCCGGCCGTCGCCGCCGAGGTCATCCCCGAACTCGGCACCGTCCTGGCCGGGGCCGTCGCCGCCGGACCGGGCGTCCGCCTGCTCGACGTCGGCGCCGGCTCGGGCAACGCAGCGATCCCCGCCGCGCTCGCCGGGGCCGACGTCGTCGCCAGCGACCTGACGCCCGAACTGCTGGACGTCGGCCGCGCCCTGGCCGAGCAGCGCGGCGCGAAGCTGACCTGGGAGCAGGCCGACGCCGAGGCGCTGCCGTACGCCGACGCGTCGTTCGACGCCGTCATGTCCTGCGTCGGGGTCATGTTCGCCCCGCACCACCAGCCCGCCGCCGACGAACTGGTCCGGGTCTGCCGCCCCGGCGGGACCATCGGGCTGGCGAACTGGACGCCGCAGGGGTTCATCGGGCAGATGTTCGCCGTGCTGAAGCCGTACGCCGCCCCGCCGCCGCCCGGAGCGCAGCCGCCGCCGCTGTGGGGCAGCGAGGAGCACGTCACCGCCCTGTTCGGCGACCGGGTCACCGACGTCGTCGCGCAGCGCCGCACCGTGCGGGTGGACCGGTTCGCCACGGCCGAAGAGTTCCGCGACTTCTTCAAGGCGACGTACGGCCCCACCATCGCGGTGTACCGCAACATCGCCGACCAGCCCGACAAGGTCGCCGCCCTCGACGAGGCGCTGGCCGAACTCGGCCGCCGCAACGACCTCGGCCGGGGCGCGATGGACTGGGAATACCTGCTCTACACCGCGCGCCGCGCGGGCTGACGGGCCCGGGGCGCGCCCGCACGGGCGCGCCCCGCACGTCGGCTAGCCTGGACCGATCGCCGACGAAGCCGCAGGACGGCCGCGGCCGACGGAGGCGGAGACGGCATGGGTGCACGGCTGCAGGAACTCGGCTGGCGGCAGACGCCGATGGGCGTCATCAGCCTGCGCCGCCGCTGGGACCCGATGTTCGCCACCGACGTGTACGAGGTCAAACTCGACGACGACTTCCTCATGTCGAGCCTGTTCACCGTCGCCGAGGAGGCCGTGGCCGCGCTGGCCCTGGCCGAGCTGGACGGCACCGGCTTCGACGTCGCCGTCGGCGGGCTCGGCCTGGGCTACACGGCGCTGACCGTCCTGCAGGACGAGCGGGTCGACGCGCTGCTGGTCATCGACGCGCTGCCCGACGTCATCGCCTGGCACGAGCAGGGCCTGATCCCGGCGGGCACGACGCTGACCGCCGACCCGCGCTGCCGCCTGGCCGAGGGCGACTTCTTCGCCCGCTGCGCGTCGGCGGAAGGCCTCGACCCGCACCGGCCCGGACGGCGCTTCCACGCCATCGTCGTCGACATCGACCACTCGCCCAGCCACCTGCTGCACCCCAGCCACGCGGGCTTCTACGAGCCCGCCGGGCTGCGCCGGCTCGCCGAGCACCTGCACCCCGGCGGCGTGTTCACGCTGTGGTCCAACGACCCGCCCGAGGAGCAGTTCACCGCCCGGCTGGCCGCGGTGTTCGCCGGCGTGCGGGCCGAGGTCGTCAGCTTCCCGAACCCGCTGCAGGACCGGGAGTCCACCAACACCGTCTACGTGGCCAGGCGCCGCTGACCCGCGCCGGTTGACGGCGTTCACGACCGGCGCTTACGGTACGGCGGACAACTGCATACCTCGCCGACAGAACCACGGCGGGAGAGGCCCGGTGCGTCCGGGCCGCCGAAGGAGCAACTCTCCCCGGAATCTCTCAGGCCCACGTACCGCCGTGGCGAGGCGAACTCTGGAAAGTCAGGACGGGAACGTCCTGCGCCCAAGGTGCAAGCCGCCGCCGCGGTGAAGCTCTCAGGCCCCATGACAGAGGGGGAGGCCATCCATCACCGGTGCCGCGTGTGCGGCACCCGGACCAGGGAGCCTCCCGTGAGTGCCGTCGCGTCGTCGACCGCCCACGCCTGTCCTGAACGGGACACGGCCGGGCATGACCAACCTTCCCCCAGGCGCACCCCGCTGCACGACGTGCACGTCGGGCTCGGCGCTGTGCTGACCGCGTTCGCCGGCTGGACGATGCCGCTGCGCTACGGCAGCGAGACCGCCGAGCACCACGCCGTACGCCGCGCCGCCGGGCTGTTCGACCTGACCCACATGGGCGAGATCGAGGTGACCGGCCCCGAGGCCGCAGACATGCTCGACTACGCGCTGACCGGGCGGCTGTCGGCCGTCGCGGTCGGCCGGGCCCGCTACACGATGCTGTGCGCGCCCGACGGCGGTGTGCTCGACGACCTGGTCGTCTACCGCCTCGACACCGAGCGCTACCTGGTCGTGGCCAACGCCGCCAATGTCGCCACCGTGTACGCCGCGCTGGCCGGGCGGGCCGCCGGGTTCGACGCCGCCGTCGCCGACGTGTCCGGCGACTGGGCGCTGATCGCCGTGCAGGGGCCGCGCTCGACCGACGTCCTGCGCGAGGTGACGGACTCCGACGTGGACGCCCTGCGCTACTACGCCATCGACCCCGCTGTGCTGGCCGGGTTGCCGGTGCTGCTGGCCCGGACCGGCTACACCGGTGAGGACGGCTTCGAGATCTACTGCGCGCCCGGCGACGCGGCCGCCGTATGGGCCGCGGTGAGCGCGGCGGGTGCGGCACACGGCCTGGTCCCGGCCGGGCTCGCCTGCCGGGACACGCTGCGGCTGGAGGCGGGCATGCCGTTGTACGGCCAGGAGTTGACCGTCGCGCGCACCCCGTTCGAAGCCGGGCTGGGCCGCGTCGCCGTGCTCGACAAACCCGCCTTCGTGGGCCAGGACGCGCTGCTCGCCCGCCAGGCGAGCGGTCCGGCCGAGCTGCTGGTCGGGCTGCTGCCCGCTGGGCGGCGCGCGCCCCGGCAGGGCTACGACGTGCTCGACCCGGACACCGGCGTCCGGATCGGCACCGTGACCAGCGGCGTGCCGTCGCCGACCCTGGGCCGCCCGATCGCGATGGCGTACGTGCCCGCCGACCGGGCCGCCGTCGGCACCGTGCTCGCCGTCGACATCCGCGGCAGCCGCGACACCGTCACCGTCGTCGAGCTGCCCTTCTACCGCCGCCAGGCTGGAGGCAACGCGTGAACACCGTTCCGGAGAACCTGCGCTACACCCGCGACCACGAGTGGCTGTCCGGCGAGGACGAGCCCGCCGTCGGCATCACCGCGTTCGCGGGCGAGGCCCTGGGCGACATCGTCTACCTGGAGCTGCCGCCGGTCGGCACCGTCGTCACGGCGGGCGACCCGTGCGGGGAGGTCGAGTCGACCAAGTCGGTCAGTGAGCTGTACGCCCCGGCCGACGGTGAGATCGTCGCGGTGAACCCGGCCGTGGCCGAGGACCCGTCGCTGGTCAACGCCGATCCGTACGGGCAGGGCTGGCTGTTCCGGCTGCGCCTGACCGGCACCCCGGAGCTGCTGGACGCGGCGGAGTACGCCGCGCTGATCGGTGCGGAGGCGAGCCGGTGACGACGCTGGACGCCCCGCTGGCCGACTTCGACCCCGAGGTGTACGCGGCGCTGCGCGCCGAGCTGGGCCGCCAGCGCGACACCCTGGAGATGATCGCGAGCGAGAACTTCGCGCCGCTGGCGGTGCTGCAGGCGCAGGGTTCGGTGCTGACCAACAAGTACGCCGAGGGTTATCCCGGGCGGCGCTACTACGGCGGCTGTGAGCACGTCGACGTGGTGGAGCAGCTGGCGATCGACCGGGTGAAGGCGCTGTTCGGGGCGGGGTTCGCCAACGTGCAGCCGCACTCGGGCGCGCAGGCCAACGCGGCGGCGATGATGGCGCTGATCCAGCCCGGCGACACGATCCTCGGCCTGGACCTGGCGCACGGCGGCCACCTCACCCACGGCATGCGGATCAACTTCTCGGGGCGGCTGTACCACGCGGTGGCCTATCACGTGTCGGCCGACGACGGCCGGGTCGATCTCGCCGAGGTGGAGCGGCTGGCGCTCGAACACCGGCCCGCTCTGATCATCGCTGGCTGGTCGGCGTACCCCCGGCAGCTGGACTTCGCCGCCTTCCGCAAGATCGCCGATCTGGTCGGGGCGCGGCTGATGGTGGACATGGCGCACTTTGCCGGGCTGGTCGCGGCGGGCCTGCACCCGAATCCGGTGCCGTTCGCCGACGTGGTCACCACCACGACGCACAAGACGCTGGGCGGCCCGCGTGGGGGAGTGGTGCTCAGCAACGACGAGGAGGTCGCCCGCAAGGTCAACAGTGCGGTGTTCCCGGGGCAGCAGGGTGGTCCGCTGGAGCATGTGATCGCGGCGAAGGCGGTCGGGTTCAAGATGGCGGCGAGCGCGGAGTTCGCGCAGCGCCAGCAGCGGACCCTCGACGGCGCGCGGCTGCTGGCGCGGCGGCTGGGTGCGGCCGACGTCGCGGCGGCCGGGGTGTCGGTGCTGACCGGTGGCACGGATGTGCACCTGGTCCTGGTGGATCTGCGGGCGTCGGCGCTGGACGGGCGGCAGGCCGAGGACCGGCTGCACGGCATCGGCATCACGGTGAACCGCAATGCCGTGCCTGGCGATCCGCGCCCGCCGATGGTCACCTCCGGGCTGCGGATCGGCACCGCCGCGCTGGCCGCGCGGGGGTTCGGCGAGGCCGACTTCGCCGAGGTCGCCGACATCGTCGCGGCGGCGCTGCTGCCGACCTTCGACGATGCCACCGCCAGCGCCCTGCGGGACCGGGTCGCGGCGCTGACCGCCGCGCACCCGCTCTATCCGGCACTGTGAGCATCGTGCCCCTGCCCCCTGTGTAAGGGGGCGGGGGCACGACCCTTTCAAGGTGATCTATGTAGAACTCTTTCGCTCGTAACTTGATGTTGGTTGAATAGTTTCACTTCCACTCCTCGACACCCCCTGACGGAGAGCTAGTGAGACTTCCCCTCGCCCTGCGCAACGCTGTCGCCGGGCTCGCCACCGCCACCCTCGTCGTGCTCGGCCCCGCCGCGCCCGCCGCGGCGGCGACGACCATCGTCGACAACGCCGCCGGGTTCACCGCCAGCGCCAACTGGGGCACCTCGGCCTGGTCGACGCAGCGCTACGGCGCCGACTACCGCTTCGCCAGCCCCGACACCACCGTCAGCGACGCGGCCTGGTTCACCGCCACGATCGCGGCCGCCGGACCACACACGGTCGAGGTCTGGTACCCGGCCGACGCCGGGTACAACAACGCCACCCCGTTCGTCGTCGCCGCCAGCGGCGGCAGCCAGACGGTCGTGGTCAACCAGCGCGCCAACGGCGGCCGCTGGGTCAGCCTCGGCACGTTCACCCTGGCCGCGGGCACCCGCAACGTGGTCGGGGTGAGCCGGTGGACCAACGGCACCGGCTACGTCGTGGCCGACGCGATCCGCCTGACGTCCACGACCGGCGCGCCCGCGTTCTCCCTGCCGCTGGCCAAGAGCGCCCTGCCGCGCAGCGAGTACGACGACCCGCACCACGACTACCCGGCCATCGACCTGCCCGTCGGCACCGGCACCCCCGCGTACGCCGTGCGCGGCGGCACCGTCGTGATCATCGACGACAGCTCCTGCGGGCGCGGCGTCAACCTCACCGGCGCCGACGGCAACGTCTACACCTACTGCCACTTCTCGTCGTGGTCGGTGTCCAACGGCGCGACCGTCGTGGCCGGACAGCAGGTCGGCCTGACCGGCAACACCGGCAACTCGACCGGCCCGCACCTGCACTTCGGCATCCGCACCGGCAGCACCCGCCGGTGCCCGCAGAACTACCTGCTGGCCCTCTACGACGGGCTCACCCCGCCCGCCGCGACCAGCCTGCCGACGACCGGCTGCTTCTACACGAGCCTGACCTCGGCGACGGTCCAGCCGCTCGGCTGACCCGCCGCGCCGGCGGAGCGCCCGTGCGAGGGCGCTCCGCCGGTCGGCTCAGAAGAACCGCAGATACAGGTACGGCACCGCCTCGGTCGCGGCCTGCCAGATCTGCCCGATGACAGCCTCGACGGACCGGGTCTATAGTGGACCCTCGTCAATTCACGACGGTCTGTGGAGGTCCGCCCATGGTGATCAGCGCACCGCCCGCGACGGCCCAGGCCGCACCTCCGCCACCGCGCCGCAGCGCCCGCGGGCTGCTGACCCACCTCGGCTGGGAAGCGATCCTGCTGGTCCTGGCCGTCATCGCGGCGGTCGCCGTAGGCGCGCAGGGCGGGGGCGACGCGTTCGGCCGCAGGCTGTGGCTGACCATGGCCATCGCCGGCCTGCTCGCCGCCGCGTTCGCCTTCTCGCTGCGTACCGCCGCACCGAACCTCGCGGTCGGGGCGCTGGGAGGGCTCGCCGGGACCGTCTACGCCAAGCTCGTCCAGGCCGACTGGCCGGGCCTGCTCGCCGGTGCCACCGCCGTCGCCGCCGTCGTGGTGTTCAGCCTGATCCTGGGTGTCGTCACCGGGCTCACCTCCGCACCTGCCTGGGCGGTCTCGCTCGGCGGTCTCGCCGCCGCCCAGGCCGTCGCGCTGGGCGTGGCCGCCGACCGGGGCATCCCGCTGCGCGGCGGCCCTGACCCGGCGTGGGCCACGTGGGCGTGGCTGGCCCTGTTCGTGCTCGGGTCGCTGGCCGGAGGAGTGGTCTTCCTCAGCGTCGCCGTGCGGCGCGCACTCGGCGTTGCCCGGCCGGACGGCGAGGTGCCGCGGTTCCAGGCCAAGCGGCTGCTCGGCGCGGTGCTCGGATTCACCGGCTCCGGCCTGCTGGCCGCGCTCAGCGGCATCGCGCAGGCCGGCTACCTCGGCGGTTCCTTCCCCGTGTCGGACATCCACATGCTGATCGCGGTGGCCGCGGTGCTGCTCGGCGGACTGAGTGCCTACACCTATCGCGGCGGCGTGGCCGGCACCGTGCTGGCCACCGCGTTGCTGGTGCTCACCCAGACCGCCCTGTTGCTGGCCGGGGCCCCCACCTGGCTGGCGTTCTCGCTGCCCGCCGGGGTGGCGATCCTGCTCGGTGTGGCGGTCGGCTCGGTGCTGGACAAGATCTCAGGACCCGAGCAGACCGTCTGAAACGACGCCACCGGCGACGCCGGGACCCCCGTCCACGGCGCGCGCCGGTTCATCGATCGTGAACGCGCCCGAAGTACCGGCATGGGTACTTCGGGCACCGGTGACCCGCCAGGGGCGGGGCTGCCCGGGCCGCGCGGAGCTGCCGCTCGCGCACCCGGGCCGCAGCCGCCGCCCGCGCTAGGTCAGGCACATTCGACGCACACGTCCTTGCCAGCCGCCGCCCGCTGGTTGCGGTGGCGGACCAGGAAGCACTTCGTGCAGCGGAACTCGTCCGCCTGCTGTGCCACGACCGGCACCGTCAGCTCCTCGTCGAGCTGTTCGCCGCCGGGCAGGTCGTAGGACTCGCTCTCCTCGACGTCCACCGCCGAAGCGTTGGGCGCATCCCGCCGGGCCCGCAGTTCCTCGAGGCTGTCTTCCTCGACGGCGGGCGTACGGGGCGTGTCGTAGTCGGTGATTGCCATGGTCTTCTCTCCCCCCTCGTGACGCACCGTTGGAACACCGTCACTGTGGTGCCTATTCCAGTCCCGCCGATGTTGTTCCGCATCACATCGCGGCAGCGGCGGGTTGTTGCAGGTTCAACGCCGGGGCAGTCGTTTCGGTTCGCAGCTGCGAGGGTCATTTTCCGGCCCTCGCCGGCCCTTTCGACGGCTCCGAGATCCCCTGGTGGGGGAGGTGCTCGAACACCGGCAGCGCCCCGTCGCGCCAGTGCCGCAGGCGGCGGGGACGAGCTTTTTCCCGCTCCCGCCGGTGCACGTGGCCCACCACCACGTGCGGCCGAGAGTGTAGCCCTCTCCGCTGTGCCAGATCGTGAACCCCGTGAAGATCGGCGCGCCGTCCGCACCCGGCCGCCTCCAGGCGTGGCGAGGCCGTGGCCGCGGCGAGGTCTCACCACGCACCGGTCCGTTGCCCGGATGTGCTGCCGACCAGGCGTTCTACGGCGTGCGGGGGCTGCCCAGGGCACACCGGCCGCGCGAGCGCGCGAGGGCCGGTGATCTCGGCCACGGTGACCTTGGCAGGATGCATGCGGCGAGGTTAGCCGCTGCGGGCGGACATCACGCGGTGAACCGCTCATTCATTCCCGTACAGGACGCCCGGTCGGGTGTGTCCGCGGCCGCCCGCCGCCACCGGGCGGTGGCGGCGGGCGGCGTCGGTCACGAGACCGGCTCGCCCGAGGGCGCCGTCAGGGTGACGCCGGTCGCGACCGGCACGCCGAGGTTAGGGGTGCCGTCGGCGTTCCAGGTGATCTTCTGAACCCGGGTCGAGCGGTTCATGTCGCAGCCGCCGCTGGTCGAGCTGTTCGCGTGGTACACGATCCAGTCCTCGGTGCCGTCGGGCGACTTGAAGAAGCCGTTGTGGCCCGGCCCGTACACGCTGTTGGCGTTGGAGCGCTGGAACACCGGGCCCGACTTCGTCCACGACGACGACAGCAGCGGGTCGCCGGTGCCGTTGTAGGTCAGCATGCCGAGCTTGTAGTCCGGCGTGGAGCAGTGGCTGGCCGAGTAGATGATGAACGTCTTGCCGTTGCGCTGCAGGACCTCACCGCCCTCGGCGACCGCCCCGCCGACCGTCTCCCAGCTCAGCGTCGGGGTGGTCAGGATCCGGCGGGTGCCGCTGGCGGTCCACGGGTTGCTCAGCGGTCGGATGAACAGCGGCTGCGACCCGTTGTAGAAGGTGCCCAGCAGGTACAGGTTGCCGTTGAGCTGCAGGATGCCCGGGTCGAGCTCCCAGGTGTTGTTGGCCGTCGGGTCGAGCAGGTCGGCCTTGAAGCTGTACGGGCCCATCGGGTCCGTCCCCGCGCTCTCCAGCACGTGGATGCGCTGGGTGCCCAGGTTGTACGGCTCCTGCCCGGCGGTGTAGTAGAAGTACCAGCGCAGCCCGTTCGGGCCGTTGAGCAGGTGGAACTCCGGAGCCCACATGGTGCCCGCCCCGTTGGGGTTGGTCAGGTTGAACAGCACCTGGTCGGTGGCGGTGGCCAGGCCCCGCATCGTGGTCGCCCGGCGCATCGTGATGGTCCGGTTCCAGGTGGTCGTCGCCAGGTAGTAGTAGCCGTTGTAGTACTGCAGCCACGGGTCCGGGCCCTGCGCCTTGATCGGGTTGGTGAACGTGTTCGTGCCGCCGCCCCCGGTGACCGTCCAGCTGAACGTCGTGCTGCCGCTGACGCCGCCGCTGGTCGCGGTCGCCGTCACCGAGTACGACGCCACGGTCGTCGCGGTGCCGCTGATCACGCCGGTCGAGCCGTTGATGCTCAGCCCGGCGGGCAGGCCGCTTGCCGTCCAGGTGTAGCCGCCCGAGCCGCCAGCGGCCTGCAGGGCCAGCGAGGTGGCCGTGTTGACCACCGTGGAGCGGCTGCCGGGGTTGGTGACCGTGACGCCGGTGCCGTCGCTGACGTACGACGGCAGGCGCCACACCCGGCTCGTCGCGGTGCTGCACGGCAGCTGCACGAGGCCCACGTTGGCCCCGGAGGAGCCGCCGCTGGGCACGATGCACTTGCCGGACCCGACCGAGACCACGTTGAAGGTCTTGTCGGTGCCGCTGACCGTCACCGCGGCCAGCCGCCAGCGCTGGTTGGCGTTGGTGTGGCACGGCCACTGGATGATCGTGGCGTTGTCGGCCGTGGACGCGCCGTTGACGTCGACGCACTTGCCCGACGTCGACGTCGCGATGGTGTAGGTGTCGGTGGTGCCCGACACCGGCGTGAAGGTGAACCGCTGGTACGTGGCCGCGTTGCAGGCCTGCTGGGTCAGCTGCACCAGGTTGGCGGTGTCGCCGCCCGGCAGCGCCGCGCAGTTGCCGCCGTTGGCGTTGACCGCGGTCGAGCTGAAGGTGACGATCGCGGCGGCGGGCTGCGGGACCAGCAGCGTCGCGGCCACGATGACGGGCACGGTGAGCAGGGACAGTAGTCGGGAGCGTGTCATGTTCGCGTCCTCCGGGTAGGGGCCGGCTCGGCGAGACGCCACCATGGGCCGCCACAGCGCACGCCGTCTCCCCGGCCGGCGGGACGCGCCGCGCGGGGGAGCCGTGCCTACCCGGTCACCGTGCGGGCTGGTCGGTGTCTCACCTGTTCAGGGCTGTCGGTGGTGGCGTGTGCCCGCCACCGCGGGTTGCTGGGTCCGGGTGCGTGCTCCTCTCGCCGGTATGCCGGTACATCGACAGGTGCCACGATGACTTACGAAAACCTTTTCGGCAACGGCGCGCGTGCCCTCCGAACGTGCGGTACGGGGACGACGGCGACGACGGCGTCCGCTTATCCAGGCGCGACGGTGCATCGGTCGAAAAGTTTTCGTGCCTGGCGTGGGTCGCTGGCATCCGGCGGCGGGCTCAGTCACCCTTCCTGCTCAGGGCAGGGGCAACACGAGGATCACCTGGAAACCGGCCTCGTCCCGGTGACCGGCGGTCAGTGTCCCGCCGTAGACACGCGCCCGTTCCCGCATACCGAGCACTCCGTGCCCCGGTTGGGCGAGCGCCGCGAGCGCGGGCTCGGCGGGGCGAGCGGCACCACCGTCATCGATGACCCGAACCGTGAACCGCTGGTGCGCGTATTCGAGGGTCACCGTGGCCGTTGCCGGGCCCGCGTGTTTGAGCACATTGGTCAGTGACTCCTGCACGACGCGATAGGTGCAAGCGTCCAGGCCCGGCGGTAGTGGCTGGGGCTTGCCGTCGACCCGGAGTTCGGTGTGCACCCCGGCGGTCCGCATGCGGTCGACGAGTTCGCCGAGGCGGCCGACACCGGGGGCCGGTGGGCGGGCCGGGTCGCCGTCGGCGGGGGTGGCGCTGGTGCGCAGCAGGCTCAGGATCCGGCGCAGTTCCTCCTGTGCCTCGCGGCTGTTGTCGGCGATGACCGCCAGCGCGGTGCGGGCCGTTGGCCGGTCGCTGTCGAACACGTACCCGGCCATCCCCGCCTGCACGGAGATCACCGACATGTGGTGGGCGACGATGTCGTGCAGTTCCTGGGCGATGCGGATACGTTCCTCGACGACGGCCCGCTGCGCCCGGTCGGCCTGCTCCTGACGCAGCTGCTCGGTGAGCTGGGCCAGTTGCCTGTTGCGCTGCTCCAGTTTGCGGGCGCTGGTGCCCATCTGCCAGGTGATGCCGTTGAACAGCACCGTCTGGGCGAGCACGCTGGGCATGGACGAGTTGGCGGCCAGCAGTCCGGCGAATACCCAGATTAGGGCGGCACAGCCGGTGGCGGTGAGGGCGACGCGGCGGCTGCGCAGCAGCGCGACGGCATAGAGGCTGAGAAAGGTGCCGTAGGTGTTCAGCGCCGGCCAGTAGCCTACCGCGATGGACAGCGTCCATGCCCCGGCACACCAGGTCAGGATCGCGACGGGTGCCTGTCGTCGGAACGCGGCCGGCAGGTTGGCCGCGACGATGAGCAGGTAGCCGGTCGCGTCCATCGATCGCCAGTCACCCAGATACTCGTGACCGAGCAGGACGGCGACCATCGTGGATCCGACCGCAAGAGTGATGTCCAGTAGCAGGGTGCGGCACGTGGCGAGCCGGCCGGCCAGGGTCGACAGCGCGGACATTGGCGGAGTTTAGCGCCGTGGCGGGTAACGCCGCCCTACCACCGCGGGTGGATCTGCCGGGCGGCGTGCCACCGATGCGGTATGCGGAGATCCATCTGCTGCCAGACGCCGGACATCCATCCCGGCGCATACGTTGCCGCAGTCGGCGATGGACGCCGGGGTGGGGAGCGGTCGGCAGTGATGTCTGGTACGAGAGTTTCTGGTGGTCGGACGGGGGTCGTCAGCGCTCTGGTCGCCGCCGTCGCGGCGACGGTGGTGCTGGTGCAGCCCGTGGCCGCGGCACCGCCCGCGCCCATGCCTGCCGCGGCGGTCCCGGCCCCGGACGGCCGGCTGAGCGAGGCCGCGGCGCTGCGGCAGGCGCAGCTGACGGGCCAGCCGGTCGAGGTGGTGTCGCTGCGTGGGGAGTCCCGGGAGGTGTACGCGCTGGCGTCTGGCCGGATGCGGATGGTGCAGCACGCCAAGCCGGTCCGGGCGCGTACGGGCGGCGGCTGGTCGGCGGTCGACACCACGCTCACCCGGGTGCCCGGTGGCGGGTTCGCGCCCGCTGCCTCGACGGTCGACCTAGTGCTGTCCGGCGGCGGCGACGGTCCGTTCGTCCGGATGACCCGGGCCGGGCGCAGCCTCGCACTGTCCTGGCCGCAGCCGCTGCCGGCACCCACGGTCGCTGGTGACACCGTGACCTACCCGGAGGTGCTGCCCGGCGTCGACCTGCGGGTACGCGCCGACGTGGACGGCTTCGCGCACCTGCTGGTGGTCAAGACGCCGCAGGCGGCCCGCCAGCCCGCGCTGGCCCGGGTGCGGCTGAGGGTGCAGGCACCGGACCTGACTGTCAGCGCCGACGCGGCCGGTGCGCTGCGCGCGGTCGACCGGCGCAGCGGGCAGGCGGTCTTCGAAGCACCCGCACCTCAGATGTGGGATTCCGGCGGCACCCCGGCCGCCCGCGCCGCTGCCGGTGCCCTGGGGATGTTCCGTCCGGCAGCGAGGGCCGCGGTTGCCCGGGTCGGCGTTGACGTGTCCCGCGACGAGCTCGTGCTGCTGCCCGACGCGGCGCTACTGCGCGCCGACGCCAGCCGGTTTCCGCTGGTCATCGACCCGGTGTGGAAGCCAGTGGACTCCTCGGCGAACCTGATGGTGTCGCAGCGTTACAACAGCTACGGCTTCACCGGCACCGAGGGTGTCGGCTTCTGCGACGTCAGCTTCGACTCCGAGTGCGGCAGCGACAACCGCAAGCGGATCTTCTACCGTTTACCGATCGGCGCGTTCGCGGGCAAGAGCATTCTCAACGCCGAGTTCATCGCCTACGAGACCCACGCCTACGACTGCGACGAGGGCACCAGCGTGCAGCTGTGGCACGCCAGCGGCTTCTCCTCGACCTCGACGTGGAGCTCGACCGCCGACAACTGGCTGACCCACCTGACCTCACGCGACGTCGCCTACTGCTCGCGCACCCCGGTCGAGTTCGGCGGCACCGCGCTGCGTGACGTGCTGCGGGCCGCAGTCGCCCGCAAGGATCCGGCGATCACCCTGGGGTTGCGGGCCTACTCCGAGTCGACGATGGCCTGGTGGAAGCGGTTCGCCGCCGACGCCGACCTGCGGATCGAGTACAACACGCCGCCGCCGCAGCCGCTGATGAAGAACATGTCGATGAGTCCGGGCGGGGCGTGCATGGACCCGGCGAACTCGCCAGTGGTCAACCAGACGCCGACGTTCTACGCGATCCTGCACGACGCCGACTCCGGCTCGGCCGCGAAGCTGTATGCCGAGTTCTCGCTGACCTGGACCGGGGGCAAGTGGTCCTCGCCGCGCGTCGGGCCCAAGACGACCGGGTCGACGTTCCAGGTGACGCCGCCCGTGTCGCTGGCCGGCAAGACAGGGCTGCGCTGGGAGGTGCGGACCTGGGACGGCAACGACTACAGCCCGTGGAGCTGGATCGGCGGCGCCACCAGCTGTTACCTGCGCTATGACGCCGGCGCGCCGTCGGCCCCGGCGGTGTCGTCGGCGGCGTACCCGCGCTCGAACCCGGACAACCCTGACGACCCGTGGTATGACGGCGTCGGCAGGCCGGGATCGTTCACACTGACCACGACCGACACCGACGTGACCCGCTACTGGGTGGGGGTGAACACCACGCCTACCGCTGCGGGGGAGTACCGGCCCGCGACGGCCGGAGGCGCGGTCACGGTCCAGCTGACACCGACCCGCGCCGGGGTGAACTTCCTGTACGTCACCGCCCTGGACGCCGCAGGCAATGCTAGTGCCCCGACCGCATACCTGTTCCGGGTCAGGGCCGGCACCGAGCCGCGCGCCCGCTGGAGGCTCGACGAACCCGCCGGTGCCACCACGGTGGCGGCCGAGGTCCGCACCGGAACCACCCCGGTCACTGCCCGCGTCAACACCGGCGCCGTGCTCGGCGTCGGCGGGCAGGTCGGCACCGCGCTGCGCGGCAACGGCACCACCGGGTACGCCGAGACGACCGGCCCGGTCATCGACACCAGCAAGTCGTTTGCCGTGTCGGCGTGGGCGAAGCTGTCCAGCACCAACGACTTCGCCTCGGTCGTCAGCCAGGACGGCACCACCGTCAGCGGCTTCTACCTGCACTACTCCAAGGTCGACAACCGGTGGTCGTTCAGCCAGTGGAACAGCGACGCCCTGCCGGGGTTCGTGCGGCTCCTGTCGAGCGCGCCGCCGGTGGTGGGGGAGTGGACGCACCTGGTCGGTGTGCAAGACGCCGTGGCCAAACGGTCCCGGCTCTACGTCAACGGCGTGCTGCAGCAGGACAAGGCCGTGCCGCTCACCTTCAACGCCACCGGCCCGATGGCCGTCGGCCGGGGCAAGTACAACGGCGTGAAGAACGAGTTCTTCCCCGGTGACCTCGACGACGTCCAGGTCTTCGACCGGGTCGTGTCCACCGAGGAGGTCTCCGACCTGTACCGCCAGCACCCGGTGCTGGCCGGGCGGTGGAAACTCAACACCGACGGTGCGGACGACTCCGGCAAGGGCCGCCCGCTGACGCCGACCGGCGACGCCCGGATCGACCCGGCCGCCGGATGGCTCGGCAGCCCGCCCGGTGCGCTGCGGCTGGACGGCGCTGGCGACTACGCGGCCACCGCCGGGCCGGTCCTGGCGACCAACCGTAGCTTCACCGTCGCCGGCTGGGTGACGGCCGCGTCCCGCCCGACCGCGAAGGCCACCGTGTTCTCCCAGGCGGGGACGGTGAACAGCGGCTTCGCGCTGCGTTACCACCCCGGCCTGTTCGACCAGGCCGGCGGCTGGCAGATCGAGATGCCCAGCACCGACACGGCCGCCGCGGTGGCGCAGACCGCCGAGCACCAGGAATACCAGTGGCAGGCCCAGTGGGACCACATCGCGGTGGTCTACGACGCGGTCGCCGGGGTGCTGCAGCTGTACGTCAACGGCTGGCTGGAACAGACCACCGACCGGGTCTCGGCCCGCTGGAACACCATCGGCTTCGACGCGACCGGTCCCCTGCAACTGGGCCGGGCCAAAGTCGGCGGCGCCTGGGCGGAGTACTGGCCGGGCCTGGTCGACGACGTGTGGGCGTTCTCCGGAGTGCTGAGCCAGGAGCAGGTGCAGGCCCTGGCTGGTTACACCGAGCTGCCGTCCGCCTCGCCGTTCTGAGCACCGCGCCGACACACAGGAGGTATTGATGCGCACCGCAACTTCGCGGTTGTCCCTGGCGGTCGTCGCCAACCTGATCGCCACCATGCTCGTGGCCACCCCGGCCCGAGCCGAGGATCTCAGCACCGGCCGGCCCGAGGTCGCCGGCTCGTCGCCGGCCGCTGTCGGCCGCCCGGCCGGGGTCCGGGCACGTAGGTTCGACCCGGCCGCCAGCACCCGCGCGCCGCAGGCCGCCTGGCCGAAAGGCACCGCGATCACCGCGTCCGGCGCGGCCGTCGTCAAGGTCCGCGAACGCGACGCCGCGACGCGTGCCGCGGTCGACGGGGTGCTGTTCACCGTCGACGCGAAGGCGGCGACCCGGGTCCGGGTCGACTACGCCCGGTTCGCCCAAGCGTACGGCGGCTCGTACGGCGCCCGGCTGCGGCTGGTGCGGCTGCCCGCCTGCGTGCTGGACACCCCCCAGCTGGCGGCATGCCGCACCACGACGCCGGTTCCGGCGGTCCACGACGGGCAAGCGTCCGCGCTGACCGCCGACCTGGGCACCGCCGGGGTCACGGTGCTCGCGGCCGTCGCCGGCACCGCCAGCGACCAGGGCGACTACCGGGCGACACCGCTCGCCCCGTCGGCGACCTGGGCGGCCGGCGGCAGCTCCGGCGACTTCACCTGGTCGTATCCGATGCGGGTCCCGCCGACCCGCGGTGAACTCGACCCCGACCTGGCGATCTCGTACTCCTCATCGTCGATCGACGGACGCACCTCGGGCACCAACAACCAGACGTCCTGGGTCGGGGAGGGTTTCGACCTGTCCGTCGGCTACATCGAGCGCAGCTACAAGTCCTGCGCCGACGACGGGGCACCGGCCGTCAACGGGGTCAAACCCGGGGACCTGTGCTGGGCGTACGACAACGCGACCGTCGCCTGGGGTGGCAAGGGCGGCGAGCTGATCCGCGCCGCCGACGGCACGTGGCGGCTGCGCGGCGACGACGGCACCCGGTTCGAGCGGCTGACCGACACCGCCACCGGCAACGGCGACAACGATGGGGAGTACTGGAAGGCGACGACCGTCGACGGCACGCAGTACTTCTTCGGCCGTCACCGGCTGCCCGGCTGGTCGGCGGGCAAGGCGCAGACGAACGCGGCCTGGACCGTGCCGGTGTTCGGCAACAACAGCGGCGAACCCTGCTACGACGCGTCCGGTTTCGGCTCGTCATGGTGCCAGCAGGTGTGGCGGTGGAACCTCGACTACGTCGTTGACACCCACGGCAACGCGATGACCTACCGGTACACCACGGAGACGAACCTGTACGGCCGCAACGTCAGCGCCAGCGCCGATGTCGCGTACGTGCGCGGCGGGCAGCTCGAACGGATCGAGTACGGGCTGCGTACCAGTGACCTGTTCGCACCGGCCCCGGCCCGGGTCGTGTTCGACGCGAGCGAACGCTGCCTGGCCGACACCGGCTTCGACTGCGACCCGGCGAAGATCGGCATGAGCCCGGACCGGTGGCGTGACGTGCCCTGGGACCAGAACTGCACGTCGTCGTGCACCGGCGCGGGCAAGATCTCCCCGACGTTCTGGAGCCGCAAGCGCCTGACCGCCGTGAACACGCAGATCAGGAAGCCCGACGGCGGCTACCGTGACGTCGACACGTGGAACCTGACGCACCTGTGGGCCGACGCCGACACCGACAGCTCCCTGCTGCTGGGTTCGATCCAGCAGACCGGCAAGGCCGCCACCCCCGCGTTGACGCTGCCGCCGGTGACGTTCAACCACGTCCAGGCCCCCAACCGGGTCGACCGGATCGGCGACGACATCCGCCCGTTCATCAAGTACCGGCTCGGCGCGATCTATGACGAGTCCGGCGGGCAGCTCGACGTCACCTACTCCACCGCCGACTGCACCCAGGCCGGCCTGCCGACCCCGGAGACCAACACCCGCCGCTGCTTCCCGACCTACTGGCAGCCGCCGGGCCGGACCGCGCCGATCCTCGACTGGTTCCACAAGTACGTCGTCAAGCAGGTCATCGTCTCCGACCGCACCGCCCGCTCCCCGGACATGGTCACCACCTACGACTATCCCGAAGGCGCGGCCTGGCACTTCGACGACGACGACGGCCTGGCCCGCATCGGACAGAAGACCTGGTCGCAGTGGCGCGGCTACGGCCTGGTCCGGGTCACCACCGGCGGCGTCAACGACCCGCTGACCCGCGACGACTACCTGTACCTGCGGGGCATGGACGGCGACCGGCTCAACCCCACCGGCGGCGTCAAGACCGTCACCGTCGCCGACGGCGAGGGCACCAGCCACCCCGACCACGCGGCGCTGGCCGGGCACCTGCTCAAACACACCACCTACACCGGCCCGTCCGGCACCGTGCACACCAAGACCGTCAACACGCCCTGGCGGCAGCAGACCGCGTCGCGTACCCGCTCGTGGGGCACGACGACGGCGAACCTGACCGGCACCGCGACAGCGCGGACCTGGACGGCGATGGACGGCGGCAACTGGCGGCAGACCCGCGTCGACCAGAGCTTCGACACCCGCACCGGCCTGCCGACGCAGATCGACGACCAGGGCGACACCGGCACCGCCACCGACGACCGCTGCACCCGGCTCACCTACCTCGCCAACACCGCGACGTGGCTGCTGGACCGGCGCTCGCGGGCCGAGACCGTGGCGGTGCGCTGCGCGAGCACCCCAGACCGGTCCCGGCAGCTCATCGCCGACACCCGTGCCTGGTTCGACGGCGGCTCGTTCGGCGCGACCCCGACCAGGGGCGACGTCACCCGCCAGGAGGAGGTCAGCACCCACGACGGCACCACCGCCGCCTACGTCGCCACGACCCGCACCGGCTACGACGCCTACGGCCGGCCCGCGACGGTCACCGACGCGGCCGGCAACATCATGACCGCGTCGTACGCCGACGACACGTCCGGGCTGACCACGGCGATGACCGTGACCGGCCCGGCCGTGCCCGGCGGCGCGCACAGCCAGGTGCGCACCCTGGACCCGGCGTGGGGTCTGGTGCTGGGCGGCACCGACGCAGGCGGGCAGACCACGACCGCGACCCGTGACGCGCTGGGGCGGCTCGGCAAGGTCTGGCTGCCCGGCCGTGCCGGCGCACCGCGACCCGACCTGGAGTACGCCTACCAGTTCACCGAAAACAAGATCGTCGCGATCACCACCAGGACGCTGACCGCCAACGGCGGCGGGCAGCGGGTCAGCCACGAACTGTTCGACGGCCTGCTGCGCAGCAGGCAGAAGCAGGTCCCCGGGCCCGGTGGCAGCCGGCTCATCAGCGACAGCCTCTACGACAGCCGCGGCAACCTCGCCCGCACGTACGAGCCGTACGCCGCCGACGGCGCACCCGCCACGGACCTGCCCGACGACACCCTGCCGCCCCCGGTCGAGACCCAGCACGCCTACTCCTACGACGGCCTCAACCGGGTCACCGTCGAACGCCTGCTCGCCGGCAACAACGACAGCCAGGAGCAGTGGCGCACCACGACCACGTACGGCGGCGGCTGGACGGCCGTCGACCCGCCCGAGGGCCAGCGCCCCACCCGGACCGACACCGACGCCCGCGGCCGTCGCACCGAGCTGCGCGAGTACCGCGGCTCGGCACCGACGGGGACCTACGACGCGACCCGCTACGAGTACGACCTCGCCGACCGCATCAGCAAGATCACTGGTGCGGACGGCGCCGTGTGGACGTTCGCCCATGACCTGCGCGGACGCCAGCGCACCCGGGTCGACCCCGACCGGGGCACCACCACGATGGCCTACGACGTACTCGACCAGCTGACCGAGTCCACCGACGCCCGTGGCCAGAAACTCGTCCTCGGCTACGACGCCCTCGGCCGGGCGACCTCTATCCGCGAAGGTTCGCCGTCCGGCCCGCTGCGCACCTCCTACCTGTACGACACCGTGCGCCGCGGTCAGCTGACCTCGACCACCCGCTACGTCGACGGCAAGGCGTACGTCAACAGCGTCGTCGCCTACGACAACAACAACCGGCCCATCCAGTCGTCGATCACCGTGCCCGACGCGCTCGGCGCGCTGGAGGACACCTACACGTTCGGCACCGCCTACAACTTCGACGGCACCGTACGCTCGACCAGCTTCCCCGAGGCGGGCGGCCTGCCGGCCGAGACCGTCGTGACGACCTACGACGACCTCGCCCGGCCGACCCGCCTCACCGGCAACCTGGGCTCCTATGTCACCGACACCAAGTACTCGCCGACCGGCCAGCCGCTGCAGTACGAGCTGAGCACCGGCGCGAAGAAAGCCTGGCAGACGCTGACCTGGCAGTACGGCACCCAGCGGCTGGCGACCTCGCGTACTGACCGCCAGGACGTCAGCGGCGTCGACCAGGACCTGACCTACCGCTACGACGCCGGCGGCAACATCAGGTCGATCCTGGACGTGTCCCGCTCCGGCACCGACAACCAGTGCCTGGCCTACGACTATGCCCAGCGCCTCACCGAGGCCTGGTCGCAGGGCGCCGCCACCTGCGCGGCGGCACCGTCGTCGGCCGCGCTCGGCGGACCGGCGCCCTACTGGCAGAGCTTCGGCTACGACGTGGCGGGCAACCGCACCGCCGAGACCCTGCACGGCACCGGCGGGCAGGCCGACACCATCCGCTCCTACGCCAACACCGGCCACCGCCTCGACCGGGTCACCCAGACCGGCGCGGCAGGCACCCGCCAGGACGTCTTCGGCTACGACGCCGCAGGCAACACCACCACCCGCACCATCGGCGCCACCGCCTCCACCCTCACCTGGGACGCCGGCGGCGCACTGACGAAGGTCACCGAAGGAACCAAGACCACCGACTACATCTACGACGCCGCCGGGACCAGGCTGGTGCGCCGCGACGCCACGGGCACCACGCTGTACCTGCCGGGCATGGAACTGCACCTGTCCGCAGGCGGGGCCACCGCAGCCAGCGGGACCCGCTACTACACCCACGGCGGCAAGACCGTCGCCGTACGCACCAGCAGCGGGGTGCAGCTGCGCACCGCCGACCACCAGAACACCGCCCAGTTGTCCATCGACGCCTCCACCCAGGCCCTGACCCAGCGCCGGTTCACGCCGTTCGGCGCGGCTCGGGGCACCCCCACGGGCACCTGGCTCGACGACAAGACGTTCGTCGGCGGCACCCGCGACGCCGCCACCGGCCTGACCCATCTCGGGGCCCGCGAGTACGACCCCGGGATCGGCAGGTTCATCTCCGCCGACCCGCTGCTGCTCGACGACCCGCAGCAGATGCAGGGCTACAGCTACGCCAACAACAACCCGGTGACCCTGTCCGACGCCACCGGCATGGCACCCTGCGGCGGCGGCGGGACGTGGCAGTACGCCCGCCACGGCGGCGATCCCGGCTGCGGCGGCTCCAACACCGACACGGGATCGGGCACCATCAACGGACCAGGCAGCGGGTCGTCGGGAAGTGGCCACTCCGGCAACGGATCTTCGGGCAGCGGCTCGGGTAACGGGGCATCCGGCAGCAGCGGCCACCACACCCCGGCGGTCGGCCCCTCGCATGCCTGCACCGGCTGGTGCGCGGTCAAGGATCGGATCGGCGACCGGCAGAGCCAGGTCCGCGGCACCGCGCCGCAACCGGCCACCGCAGGCATAGCCTGCGGCAACTACAACCCGCTGGCCTGCTTCAAGATCCCTGACTTCCAGCCCGACTTCCCCTGGCGCCCGACAGGGAAGGACTACCGGCAGTTCTTCCGCGGCATAGTCGAGAAGTGCAAGGAGGCAGTGGCCTGGTGCCCCATGATGGTCGAATATCTCGCGGCGCTCTTCATCCTGTTCGGCATGACCCTCGCCCCCTTCGTAGCCGGGTTCTGCATGACCGGCCTCGGCACAGCGGCCTGCATCATCGGCGGCATCATCGTCGGAGTTGCCCTCGCGATCCTCGTCGTCATTCTCGTCGGCCACCGAATGTGGGACGAGTTCACTTCAAAAGGTGCTAAAGCGGAGAAGGAAGATAAACCCCGGAAGCCAGGCGATCCATTAGGCATGCTGCGGCGCTGACCGCCGACGGCGGGTGGACGGTTCCGGAAGATCCGGAACCGTCCACCAGCTGCGCATCCGGCGACGGTTCAGCGGCTGCGCGGAGTGACCAGGCCGGTCTCGTAGGCGAGCACGACTGCCTGCGCCCGGTTGATCAGACCGAGCTTGGTCATCACCCGGTTGAGGTGTGTCTTCGCGGTCGCCTCCGTGATGACGAGCTCCGCGGCGATGTCGGCGTTGGACAGACCCCGGCCGACCAGTTGCAGCACCTCGCGTTCGCGGGCGGTCAACCCGTCCAGTTCCACCGGTGGCACCTGTTCCGACACCGTCGACCCGTACGCCTCGATCAGCCGTCGGGTCACCGACGGCGCGAACAGCATGTCCCCGGCGGCGACCACGTTCACCGCTGACAGCAGCCGATCCGGTGGCGTGTCCTTGAGAAGGAAACCGCTCGCGCCGACCCGCAGCGCATGGTAGACGTACTCGTCGAAGTCGTAGGTGGTCAGCACGATCACTTTCGGTGGTGTATCCCCGGCCTCGGCCAGGATCCGCCGCGTGGCCGCGATGCCGTCCAGGCCGGGCATCCTGATGTCCATCAGGATGACATCGGGCCGTGTCGCCAGCGCCACGGCGACGGCCTCCTCGCCGCTGCCGGCCTCACCGACCACCTCGACGCCCGGTGCGGCGCGCAGCAGCGCGACCAGCCCGGCCCGGATCAGGACCTGGTCGTCGACGACGTTCACTTCGATCACGCCATGCCCGCCCTTTCGTGTACCGTCCTGAGGCTTGCGCAGAGCAGGGGTCAGCAAGGAACCTACACGTATTGAACGAATCCGAACTCCGCGCACAGCAGGGCAAAAGGCGAATAAGGACGCTGGCTAGTGGGCATGCCAGGTCCCCTGTGGGGCGACCGCTGCCCACGCGATACGGCACCTGATGCCCGAAGGTCCATCAGGTGCCGATCGTCGACGCGCCTGTCGGCCGCCACGTTCTGGCCCGCGCCTACAGTGCGTACTCCGATGCCCGGAACGAGTTCAGGGCGTGACGGTACGCGCGGGTGTAGCCCTGCGCCGTGCGGGTGGCGCTGAAGGTGCGTACGACATGGGCACGGCAGTCGGCCGGGCTGAGCCGCGTCACCTCGCGCAGCGCCCCAGCAAGCTCGCGGGGATCGTCGCAGATCAGGCCGCTGACCCCGTGCCGGACCACCTCGGGCACCGCACCGGCGCGCAGCGCGACGACCGGCGTGCCGCACACCATCGCCTCGATCATGACCATGCCGAACGGCTCCTCCCACTGGATCGGGAACAGCAGGCAGCGGGCCCCGGCGAACAGTTCCCGCTTGAGCCGTGCGTCGGCCGGCCCGACGAACCGGTCGTTCGGGCCAAGCAACGGCTCGACCTGCTCGGCGAAGTAACGCCGCTCCGGCTCCTCGTTGATCTTCCCGGCGAGGATGATCGGCAGCCCGGCCTCCTGCGCGGCCAGCACCGCGGTGTGGGCACCCTTGTCCGGGCTGAACCGGCCCAGGAAAAGCGCGTAATCGCCCTTCTCCAGCTGGAACGGCCACTCGGCAGGGTCGAGCCCGTTGTACACCGTGTCGATCCAGTTCAGCTCCGGTGCGAGCTGACGCTGCCGCGCGCTGATCGCGATCAGCGGCAGATCGGAACCCAACGCCTGGTAGTACTCGCGCAGCTCGCCGTCGACCGGACCGTGCACGGTCGCCACGGTGGGCACGCCGAGCCGGGCGTACGCCGGAGCGTTGAGCGGCCCGGCGAACGTGTGGTCGTGAACCACGTCGACAGCGCCGTCGACGATGAGCTCCTCGACCACGCGGCGCGCCTGCGCCGCGTAGATGATCTCAGGTCCGGGTTCGCCGAGCCGGTGCGCGACGGTGTCCTTCCACACTCCGCGGAACGCAGCCCGGGTGCCGTTGCGTCCGGCGGCGACCAGCGTCACCTGGTGGCCGAGTGCCACCAGCGAGTCGCTGAGGCTGGCCAGCACCGTTTCGATGCCGCCGTAGCCCGAGGGCGGGATGTCGAAGTACGGCGGCGCCACCATCACGATCTTGAGTGGTCGGCTGTTCGCGTCGTCCGCGCCCGAGAACGCCGGTATGTCGATCGCAGGGGTGGTTATGCGCACGGGGGCGGTAGTCATGGCAATGACATACCCATGCGGGGCGCCCGCTTCACCGATACCGAGAGTGATATTGCCCGCAACCTCGCCGACGTCCTGATGCTCGGCCGTTCGGTGTCATGGCACCCAACCCGTTCCGGCAAGGATGGCCTGGCCGGTGTGTGGGCTGGTGTCAGCGGTGACCTACTCCCAGGTGAAATCGAAGGTGCCGGCATCCAGCAGGTCGATCAAATGCGTCACGCTGGGGGTCTGTTCGATTGCATCTTCCCAGCCCTCGCTGCCGAAGGCATCGACGAGCACAACGGGTGGATCATCGTGGCGGAGGTCCACGGCGAGGTGTTCGCGCGAGCCGTCCCCGCCGATGATCGCGATGCCTGGGTGTAGCTCGACGCTGTCTTCGCCCCACGCGTCGGCCAGTTCGACTCCTTCACGTGGTGTGTAGAGCCAGAGGTAGCGGCCACGAGGCAGCCAGCCGCGCCTGAACCATGCCGGGCGTTGCAGGTATCCGCGCCACGATGCGGGCAGGGCCTGAGCGTGACCGCTGGCGAACTCGTGGCTGCCCAGGGCCGCACGATAGTCGGCCTGTTCGATGACAGCGCCTACGGTGTGCTCGTTGAGGCCAGGGATCTCCGCCTCCGGTAGGCCGTAACCGATACCGCCTTCGTCTCCACGCCGGTACTGCAGACAGTGGTCGACGAAAGCGGACTGCACATCGAACGAGGTGACGTAGCCGACCCCGCCCGTCGCGGCCAGTGACTGTGCGATGCGTTCGGCCGACCTGCGTTCGGCGTATGCGTCGAAGCCTCGGCCCGGCGTGGACGCCGGCCAGGCCTTCCAGCCTGTCGCCGCCAGGACGTCATGTTCCGCCTGCGTCGCAGCCCGCCACAGCGTGATCGTGTCCTCGCGTCCTGGTGCTCGTTCCATACCGGCACCTTATGCCGGTGCCGGCAGCACTGCCGAGAACTCGGATCCCCTCGCTTCTCCGGATCGCTCATACTCGATTCGACCACCTGCCGCACCGGGGTGACCTGGGCGGTTCGACCTTGGAGCGATGCATGCGCGAGATCGTCAGTACGGCCGAAGCCCCCAGCTCGCCGTTGTACAGCCAGGCCGTGAAGGCAGGTGACATGGTTTACGTGTCAGGCCTGGTCGGCATCGACGTCGCCACCGGCGCGCTGGCCGGAGCGACGATTCAGGAGCAGACCCGGCAGGCCCTGGCCAACTGCCGCGCCGTCCTGCGGGCAGCCGGTGCGGCCTGGGATGACATCGTCGAGGTGGGCGTGCTGCTGGCCAGGCCGGACGACTTCGCCGGTATGAACGAGGAGTACGCGACCTGGTTCCCCGGCACGCCACCAACACGCTACGTCGCCAAACTCGGTGTCGAACTGCCCGGTGTCCTGGTGTCGATCCGGATGACCGCGTACACCCGCCAGACGGTATGACGTGATCGCCTGCGCGGGTGTGCTCGCCGGACCTTGCAGCAACTCCGCCGCGGAAGGCGCCGGCTGTGCGGGAGTGGAGTACGCAGCACGAGCCGACGAAACCGACCCTCCCGTGCACGTGTTGAATGATTCGGCGACCACCATGCGTGACCTGGGTGTTCCTGGGTTCCCGGCCGATGACGCAAGGGAACGGGGTGGCTGGGAAAGTGATCGCACACCATCTTCTGCCGTGGGCTGTGCGCGAACTGCCTTCGCCGTGGAACGACCTGACCCCGAAGCGGAAGCGGACACTGGAAGAGCTCCCGCACACCGCAGCGAATGAGCAGGCAGCCCTGGATGCACTGGCCGCAGCATTGTCAGAGATGCGGCCGGCGTCGCCCGGCGGCCGGAGCGACGAATCTCGGGAACTTTACGACCGGTTCCGGGCGGAATGCGCGCACCGGCTCGCGCAGGCGATGCCGACAGCCGACCTGCTCACCCGAGAAGGCATCATCGATGTACTTCGCGCATGGGCGGAGAACGCAGCCGGGTCATTGCCGGACTGGTGGATCGAGGAGCAGACGGACGGGATCCTCGCGACATGGGCCCGCTCCGTTCTGTCGCTCTGGGTCCATGACGTGCTGTGGTGGTTGAAGCAGGAGCCGCAAGACCAGCGGAGCATCGCGGCGGTGGCCGAGCGCTGCGTCCGCGCCGACCTGTCTGCTCAAGAGGCGGTGAACCTGCTCCATGCCCTCGGCGCGCCCCACGGCGAGCAGGCTCTGCTGCGCGTGGTGCAGGACGCCGGGGTGAGCGCACACCATCGCGCGTGGGCACGGGAGTGGCTCATCGCCATACGGCGGCGGGGCTACGAGAGCCGCGGACGGGAACAGGCGCACGGCGAGGAACCTTTGCTGCCTCCCGCTGTCCGAGAGCTGCCCTACGCGTGGGCGTCCGGCTTCCAGTGGCCGTCGGGTCTGCCGGAGACCGACGAGAACATCGCTCGCGCACGAGCGGTTCTGGAAGCGTGCCTGCCCGCCGAACCGGTCTCGGAACCCGCCCCTGCCCCCTCATGGGAAGGAGGCGAGGACGAGGAGCCGCCCGCGTGGCTCGAAGTCCGATCGGTCATGTCCCGTCTGATGCCGTACGCGCGGCAGGTGACCCGCGAGCGCATGACCGAGGCGTTGCGGGAGTGCGCGCTGCTGGGCATACCCGGCAGTCCGCCGGACCCGGAGGGTGAGCTGGCGCAGCTGTTCGCCCGGCGGTGGGTGGCGTGGATCAGCTCCTGGATCGCGGGCGAGGTCTTCACCTGGCTCGGCATGCACGTCGACTGCCCCGTCGGTATCACCCCGTGGGCGATGGAACTCGCCGAGCGGTACGCGCACCATGGCGTGGCCGCGGGGCCGGCCGTAGCGATGCTGCGGTGGCACGACACCGTTCCCCGCGCCAGGGAGGCGCTCTGCCGTATCGCGGCCGACAATGCGTTGCCGCCCCGGGTACGGGAGTCAGCCTGCGCCGGGCTCAGCCGCTCCGAAGCCTGTGTGCAGGGATGATGCTTCCGCCGTTCCGGTCGGCGTCGGCTGGGCCATCGTATCGGCGGCACCCTGGAGGTGGCCGCCCAGTCACCTCGGCCCGCGTGGCAGGCCTGTACGTCATCGCAGTGCCGTCCCTGCCCGATGTCGTGCCGACGTCGACGCCGTGTTCGGGTCCCTCGCCGACACCGCCGTGCTGACCTGGGCCCGAAGCTGCGGTGAGAGCGCCGGTGCCGCATCATGACACCGGGTGGCACGTCGATGCGTCGGGTGTTCCTCGATCATGGCGACGGTCAACGCTACAGACGTGACAGCTGCCCGGATGGGTGGTGTCTGCGGTGATGATCAGCTTCTACGGTGGGTGCCGTGACGCTACGGAACAGAGCAAAGATGACAGTGGTGGCCGGGCTGGCCCTGGCGGTTCACGCGCTGGTCGAGGTGCTGTTGGTCTGGTCGGTCTCGATGGCGCTGCTAAGTTCGTTTCTCATTGTGGTGGTGGGGGCGTTCTACACGCTGTTTGTCGCGGCGCCCGGTGAGCGTGCCGGCTTCGCGTTGGCGCGACCTTTGCGGCGTTTGCCGCTGTGGGCGAGGGCGGCTTGGGGAGTGTTCTTGGCGGCTCCGTTCGTCTCCCTGCTGTTCTGGCCGTCCTCAGGTAGCCGCACCAGTTCGGAGGTGATCCCTCTTCCGTCACTTGTCACTGCGTACTTCGGTGTCTCCTTGGCTCTGCTGTCCTGGGAGCGGCTGCGTGGACTCGGTGCGGAGCAGCTCCCTGCGCAGCCCGTAGTCCTCCCTGGTTCAAGTGGCGCGGGCTCACCCGTGTCGGGCCAGCGTGGCAGGCCCAGATGAGCTGGCCCGCGCGGTGCGGTCAGGATGCGGTATCGATGACGGCAGGCATGCGCGTACGCCCGAAAAGAGGCAGGCTGAGGTGATGAGCGACGCACTGTCCCCGTCCGGGATGCATCGGCTGCACGAGGCCATGGCGGCCCGGGTCGGCCGCGGTGAACTGCCCGGCCTGGTCACGCTGCTGGCCCGCGACGATCAGGTGCAGGTGGACGTCATCGGCACGCACGACGTCGACGGCGCGACCCCGATGTCGCGCGACACGCTGTTCCGGGCCGGTTCGCTCACCAAGCCGATGCTGGCCGCGGTCACCATGATGCTGGTGGACGACGGCGTGCTCGACCTCGCCGAGCCCGTCGACCGGCTGCTGCCGGAGCTGGCCGGACGCCGGGTGCTGGCCCGGCTGGACGGCCCGATCGAGCAGACCGTGCCTGTGCGCCGACCGGTTACCGTGGAGGATCTGCTCACGTTCCGGATGGGCTTCGGCGTCATCACCGAGCCGGAGTACAACCCGCCGTACCCGATCGTGCAGGCCTCGCAGGAGCTGCGGCTGGTGCTGGCGGCGCCCGATCCGCGCACGCCGTACCCGCCCGACGAGTGGATCAAGATTTTCGCGACGCTGCCGCTGATGTACCAGCCCGGCGAACGCTGGCAGTACAACGCGGGCTCGCTGGTGCTCGGCGTGCTGGTTGCCCGGGCGGCGGGCAGGCCGCTGGGCGAGGTGCTCCACGCGCGGCTGTTCGCACCACTGGCCATGGCCGACACCGGCTTCTGGACCGCTGCGGCCAACGCCGCCCGCCTGCCCGGGCACTACCACACCGGCGAGGACGGCGGCGGGCTGCGGCAGCACACCGCGACGCCGGCTGCGGACTGGACCCGCCCACCGGCCTTCCCGTCCGGCGCCGGCGGGCTTCTGACCAGCGCGGACGATCTGCTGGCCTTCGCTCGCCTGCTGCTGGCCGGCGGCGTGTCCGGCGGACGGCGGCTGCTGTCGGCGGAGTCGGTGGCGCGGATGACCACGAACCGGCTCACCCCGCAGCAGATCGCTACCGCCGGTATGCTGCTGGGCGGGCAGGGTTGGGGTTACGGCATGGCCGTCGCCGTCGCACCCGACGAGGTCAGCGCGACGCCGGGACGCTACGGCTGGGACGGCGGTTACGGCACCACCTGGTACACCGATCCGGACCGCGGCCTCATCGCGATCGCACTGAGTCAGACCTCGGACTTCCTCTTCAATGGTGCCCGCGACGAGTTCCTCCGTCTGGCGTTCACGTCGGCCGATTGAGCACACCTGACGGTCACCTCGGATTTCGTGTCCGACCTCGTCTGCGCTCCGGCTGCCAGTGGTGAGCTGGGTTGACGATCGCGGTTGTGCTTCTCGGCGGCAGGCGGGCGAGGGCGATCGACTCCGGTCGAGGAGATCTGCCGACATGTTCCGCGTGGGTCACGGTTTAGGCTCGGCAGCCTTGCCCACAGCAAGACGGGCCCTCCTCCGAAAGCCGACCGACGCCCCCAGCGCAAGCGCCAGCACCACCGCCACGATCGCCGCTGTGGGGGAGCCAGGCCGCGGCTCATCTGTGCCGGCCAGCAAAGCTGCGGCCGCCGACGGTGCGACGGCTGCCGGATCGGGGCTGACGGACGTCTCGATCGCCTCGGAAGCGGAGGGTACGGCCGTGGGGGTCGGGGCCGGGGCCGTCCCGGTTCCGGCCGACGTCTTGGTCGGCTGGGCGGCACCCGCGCCGCCGGCGCGTACCTCGAATCCGAAGTCGCTGTTGGTGACGTTGGTGTCGTCGCAGCGTTCGGCGACGAGCACACTCACCCCGCCGGAGGCGTCCGCGTTGGGCTTGGCGAATCGCAGGTGCATCTCCCAGCGCAGCGACCTGCCGGGGGCGAGATCGTCGGCGCGGCACCGAAACGACGACTTCGACAGCTTCGTGCAGCCCACCAGCCGGACGACCTCGAAGCCGCTGCCCCGCATCGTCAGCTCGAACGTCGGCACCTCCATCGGGCCTCGGTTGGTGACCGTGTACCGGAACACCGCGGTCTGCCCGGCGGCGACCTGCGCGACCCTGTTACCGCTGACCACCACGTCGGCGTTGCGCGGCACACCGACGCTGACCTTGACCCGCGCGGGCGTCGACTCGTTGGCCCCGCCCTGGACGTCCACCACCATCGTGCCCGCGAAGCCGGTCTTCGCGTACGGCCTCAGCATGATCACCGCGGTGAGCTGCTTCTGCTCACCGGGCCCGATCACGGCGGGTCCGCCCATCGAGCTGACCGTGACCCGGCCGGTGCCGCCTTCCAGGGTCACCGCGAGGTAGGCCTCGGCCGTGGCCGAACCCTGGTTGCGTACGGTGACCTTCACCGAGGTCATCACCCGTGCCCCGGTCGTCACCGCCGACGGCACGTTCGACAGTGCCAGGTCGGCCGACGCGGCGGCGGCATGCGCCGTCGACGGCAGCGCAGACGCGACGGTGCACAGGAGGGCGGCCAGCCCGACCCGCAGACGATGGCGCACGAAACGCTCCCCGTATCCGGCCGCCCCGTGCGGCCTGCTGCAATCTAGAAGATCCACCAGCGCGCAGGCATCCGCTGAATGGCCGGTGAGGGCTGCCGGCGCAGCTGCCGTTGTTCATCGGCCACCTCAACGCGAGCATCCTGAGAGGGTGGTCGAGTCCATGCCGACGTGACGACATGGCATCCGATCGATCCCACGGCCGATGGCGGTATCGAAACGGTGTTGCCCCCGGTGCCGAGCCCGCGTTCGGCGCCGGGGGCGTTTACGTGCCGCGCTCGCGGTCACGCCGTGATGGTCGTCAGACGGCCGTGCGCGACCACTGCTGGTTGGTACCGGTGTTGCAGGTGTACTGCTTGAGGATCACTCCGTCGGCGGTCGATGCCGATGGCACGTCCACGCACTTGTTGCTGTGCCGTGCCCGCAGTTGGAAGTAGTTGCCGTTGGCGACCATCTGGAACTGCTGGTTGGTGCCGGTGCCGCAGGTGTACTGAACGAGTTCGGCGCCATCGGCGGTGGAGGCGCTGACCACGTCGAGGCACTTGCCGCTGTGTCGGCTGACGATGCGCCAGTATCCGCTGCCGGCGTCGGAGAACTGCCACTGCTGCCAGGCGTTGCCGTTGTAGGTGTACTGGCCGACGCGTGCGCTGTTGTCGGTGTTGGGCGACTGGACGTCCATCGCTTTGCCGCTGTGGCGGACGTTGATCCGGTAGAAGGTTGCCGGCGGCGTCGTGGGGTTGCTGACGGTGTCGCCCCAGGCGTACCGCACCCGGTCCGCCCCGGCGGCGTTGCGGATGGCCAGGTTGAGGTTGGTGCCGCTGCCGCTCATGGCGTACATCGAGTACCCGTCGTAGCCGATGGTGCCAGGCTTGCCGCCGATCGCGGGCCAGTAGGTGCCGCCCATCTGGTTGTTGCGCATCACCTGTGCGATGGCACGGAGGTAGCGGACGAAGTTCTCGGTGCTGTTGGCGTCGGCGTAGTTGAGGCCGGTGTGCATGGCCGCGCCGAACTCGGTCACGACAGCGCGCGAGGCGCAGCTGCCCAGACGTGTCTGGATGTGGCTCAGGAACGCGTCGTAGGTCATCGCGGCGTAGAAGAACGCGTAGTGGTGGAAGGACAGCAGCGTGCTGTTGAACCGGCTGTCGCCGCAGATGTCGCGCAGGTCCTGGCTGTAGCCTGTGCCGCCGATCAGCACTCGACCGCGTACTGCGGAGTGGTGGTAGTCGAGCCAGTTGGCTGCGACGTTTCGCCACTCCGTTGAGCTGTAGCCGTGTGGCTCGTTCATCGGCTCGAAATAGACGCTGCCGTTCGAGGCGTACGTGTTGGTCACGCTGGACCACATCGCGTTCCACGCGGCCAGGTTGGTGATCCGCCCGCCGGAGGCGGCACCGTCCTCCCAGTAGGCGAGGATGACCTTGAAGCCTCGTTCGGTGGCGGCGTCGATGGCGCCTCGGTAGGCGTTCCACCAGGTCGTGTTGGCCACGGTATGGGTGTTGATGGGCAACCGGACCGTGTTGACCCCCATGGTGGAGGCCATGTCGTCATAGATGGCGTTGGCCTTGGCCCGCACGGTCGCGTTGCTGTCGGACTGGCTCAGGCCATCCAGTACCAGCGTGCCGGTGCTGAAGTTGTCGCCGAGCACGGCCCAGTTCATGCCGCGGAACTGGCTGGTGGCGGCTTCGGCCGGCGACGTGAAGATGATGAGGCCCGACAGGGCCGTGAGCGTGGTCACCACGAAGAGGGTCAGTAACCGATGGGAGTGTGCACTTCGCGGCGATGCTGGCATTTCGGTACCCACCGACGTGATCAATGACATGAGTGTCCGTCCGTTGGATTAGAGGATGTTGCGGCCGCGGGAGGTACGGCGGCGTGCATCGGCCTTGATAGGGCCCCGGGTGCTAGGTCCATGTGACGAAGGGCAGGGTGTCCGGGTCAGTTGGTCCTCGAGCAAGCTCGCGATGTCGGGCATCATCCATCGGCGAGCGTCAGTGTGAGCGATCACATTGAGGCTCGCGCAGGTGGGGGAGTAATGGGTTCAGATTGATGCAAAGTGTTCACATCTTCGAAACGGCTGTCAAGGCTGCGATCGAAGATGTTCGAATCGGAGTGAGGGTGGCGGCCGGGTTTTCGCGGTACAGCAGATTCCACGGCGAGGTGCATCGCCTGCCGCCCGGACCCGGTGTCAGTGCCGGGGCGGCCAACGCTCGTTCGTGTCGGCGACGCCCCGCCCGCTGATCCAGCCATTCGCCCGGCAGTCCCTGCTTTGGGAGCACTACTTGACAGCGGGAATGTGACCGCTAACACTGATGCAGACCGATGGACGACGGTTGGCGCTGGAGGGTCCGATGAGCTCTGTCCTGGCACGCCCGGCAACACGGCACCGGATCGTCAGCGCGGTGTTGACCACCGCCGCGCTGCTGCTCGCCGTCGGCCTCGCCGTCAGCCCGCAAGAGCCTGCCGCCGCGTGGGACAACGGGGTGGCATCGACCCCGCCGATGGGCTGGAACAGCTACGACTCGTTCAACTGGAGCGTCACCGAGGCTGACGTCAAGGCCAACGCGGACTACATGCGCGACAACCTGCGCCAGCACGGCTGGCAGTACGTCGTGATCGACTGGGCGTGGTACTTCCCCGGCCGGCACGACAACAGCCCCAACCAGGACGCGAACCTGCAACCCCGGCTGCGGATGGACGCCAACGGCAGGCTGCTGCCCGACACCACACGATTCCCGTCGGCGACCGGCGGCAACGGCTTCAAACCACTCGCCGACTACGTACACGCGCAGGGACTGAAGTTCGGGGTGCACCTCATGCGCGGCATCCCACGACAGGCGGTGGCCGACAACGTCGCGATCCTCGGCACCAGCTGCCGCGCCAATCAGATCAACAACAGCACCACTGCGGCCTGGCTCAACCTCATGTGGGGCCTCAACATGTCCAACGCCTGCGCGCAGGCCTACCTCGACTCGGTGTTCCAGCTGCTGGCCGGCTGGGGTGTCGACTTCGTGAAGGTCGATGACATCGCCGCGCCGACATACCGGCAGACCGAGATCGACGGATACCGCCTGGCGATCCAGCGCAGCGGCCGACCCATGGTGCTGAGCCTGTCACCCGGGGCGACACCGGTTTCGGGCGGACCACACGTGCAGGCCAACGCCCACATGTGGCGCATCGTCAACGACCTGTGGGACAACTGGTCGGCGCTCGACGCACTGTTCGACCAGCTACGTGCCTGGACACCGTACCGGGCGACGGGCGCCTGGCCCGACCCGGACATGATCCCGATCGGGCGCCTGTCGAAGTACGGGCCGGTCGGCTCGCCACGCTACTCCGGGCTCACCGCCGACGAGCAACGCACCCTCATGACACTGTGGGTCATCAATCGAGCGCCACTCATGTGGGGCGGCAACCTGGTCGAGAACCGCGCCGCCGAACTGGCCTTGATGACCAATACCGCGGTCCTGGCAGTCGATCAGAGCAGCACCAACAACCGCCAGGTCACCGCCGGCACCCGGCAGGTGTGGACCGCCGACGTGCCCGGCGGCAACCACAAGTACGTGGCCCTGTTCAACCGCGAGAGCGCGACGGCGAACGTGTCGCTGAACCTCGCCGAACTCGGCATCGGGTCGGCGACCGTGACCGACCTGTGGTCCGGCGCCAACCTGGGCACGGCCAGCGGCACCCTCACCCGCTCGCTACCCGCGCACGGCTCCGGCCTCTACCGGCTCGCGACCCAGACCACCACACCGACACCACCGCAGGCCTCCACGTACACGTTGACCGCGCGGCACAGCGGCAAGCTGCTCGACGTGTACAACGCCGCCACGGCCGACGGCGCGAACGTCGTGCAGTGGGCAGCCAACGGGCAGGCCAACCAGCGATGGCAGTTCCGGGATGCCGGCGGTGGCTACTTCAACGTCGTGAGCCTCAACAGCGGCAAGTGCCTGGACGTTTACGGCGGCGCGAGTGCCACCGGCGACGGCGTCCGCGTCGTGCAGTGGACCTGTGGCAGCGGCACCAACCAGCAATGGCGCATCCAGGACGCCGGAAGTGGCTACCTCCAGCTCGTCGCCCGGCACAGCAACAAGTGCCTGGACGTGCTCAACGCCGCCACCACCGACGGCGCCCAGGCCGTCCAGTGGACCTGCGGGACGGGCGCCAACCAGCGCTGGCAGCGCACCCAGCCATAGGTGTCGGTGCACGGCTGGACGTCGGCCATGCACCGCATGAGGCTCCGGCCGCGCTGGTTCGACCTGCTCACGACCGGGCACAAGACCGTAGAGATACGGCTGCACGACGAACGCCGCGCTGCGGTGCGGCTCGGCGACAGCATCACGTTCAGTAACACCGACACCCGACAGCAGACGGTCGCCGAAGTGATCGGCCTACGCCGCTTCGCGTCATTCGCGGCCGCGCTGGACGCCATCCCCACCGCAGCTGTAGCCGGTCCCGGAGCCGACCGAGCCACCGCCGAGGCCGAGCTGACCGCCACCTACAGCCCGGCCGACGAGGCGCACCACGGCGTCCTGGCGATCACCATGCAGGTCGCCGCCCAGATGCACCCTTTATCCTGAGTCCGGCAGGCTGGCGCGACCACTCGGTCAACAACGCGGCCCGGGACCGGAACGGGCGATCGCCAGCCGGGATGACACGCGCCGTGGGCTGCAGATGCGATGCTCGTGATTGAAGCGACACGCACGCCGATGCAAGAGTTACCGGTGACATCTCGCCATGGATGAAAAGCACGGCAAGTCGAATCTACGGGGGTCGGTGTGAGGATTCGTGCGCTGCGTGCTGCCGTCGTCGTGCTACTGGCCGCTGTAGCCGGTTGCGCGCCTCCGACCGCCACCGGAGTTCGAGACGGCGGCATGACGCCCGGTGGGGTGACCCTCGTCCGAGCCGACCCGGCTGTTCTCCAACAGTGGGCAGACTTCCCCGTGCAACGCACGCCCCGCCCCATCGTGGTCCTGGGCGACACCCGGATACGGGTGAAGGGCTTCTCGACCGACAACGCAAAGATCGCGCTCATGCAGGGCAAACTCGCCCTGGAAACCGCTCTTCCCGAAGGTCCGGAGACCGTCGAGGCGAAACTGACCGACGGCACCTTCACTCTCCCCGCCATCAGCGCTCGGCAGGCCTACGACGTCATCGTCGCGGCCGGTGACCCGGGTGCGGCAGCCGACGTCGACCCGGCGCCGCTGCGGATCACCAAGGTCGCTGCCGGTACGGCGGAGTTCCGCACCGACCGCGGCGAGCTGACACTGCCCGCATGGCTGTTCACCGCCGTAGAAACCACACAGCCATTAGCAGTGCCGATGCTCGCAGAGTCGGCGTTCTGGCGACTTGACGTACCCAACTACGGCGGGGGCGGGGCGAGCATCGCCGCAGACGGGGTGACGCTGACCGTACATATGATGAAGACCCCCGAGCCGTGCCCAGGAATGCCCACAGAGCGGTTCGAGGCCGAGGTGGCCGAATCGGCCACCGCCGTGACCGTCGGGATGCGGCTGGTCGAGTCCTCACCGGCGGCGGCGCCCGGCCGGCGGGGGGAGTGCGTGGACGATCTCGTGCACCGCACCCAGCCTTACACGATCCGGCTCGCCCAGCCGCTAGGCAACCGGGTACTGGTCGGCAGCGACGGCGCCGCAGTAGTGAAGCAGGGCTGACACGCTCACCGACAGAGCGCGGGTTCTTGGCCGGAGCCGAAGGTCATAGGTGTCGCATGACGCATACGACTCAGCCAAGAGTGGCGCCGTCGCCGACTCCAAGCAAACCCTGCTCTGCACCTACGACGACGTGCGCCAGACGTGGCGACACCACCCGGGCGCAGTCGGTCCGGTAGTCCCGCATGAGACGGTTACGTCGGCTGGGCGCCCTGAAGTCATCCCAGACGGATCCCAGAAGGCCCGTGTCTGCTGTTACTCCATGAGACGACTTCTCCTCGCCGCCACCGGCGCAGCGCTCACAGCGGCCCTATTGCTCGCGGTGCCGGGGTCGGTCCACGTCGAACCCGATACCCGGTTGTCCGTACTCTCCGACGGCGACCCCAGGGGCACAAGCTCCGGTGGCGGCGACCCCACCGGCTAGCGGTGTCGCGAAGTCCTAGCTCAGAGAGTGGGTTGTCGGTGACTGGCGCGACGCTGCCGGTAGACGACCGGGTCGAATGCCGGTGGCCGGCCACCCTTGGAGCCTCGGGGCGCGTCCCCGGCCGCGACGGCAGCTCGTGTGAGATCGACGGCTCACCCCACGGGTATGGGGACCAGGGCAGCGCTTGCAGGGGCAGCGGCGATGGCGCGTGGTGCGTACCGTTCGCACGGTGACGAAGAAATCGACTGCCGTGATCGGGAACGTGGGCGGCATCTGTGTCGTTCTGGCCTTCTTCATGCTGCTCCGCCTGTTCACGACGAACCTTGGACCAGTGGGCATCGCGACTGTGGCTGGAGCCCTTCTCATCGGCGGGGCTCTGCTGCGTATCGAGGCTGCGATACGCAGCGCGAAGCCCGACTGAGTCGCGCTTCGCGCGCGATGCTGACGTCGTCGGCGAATCGTGGCGCGGCTTTGCCGTTGCCGGGTGGTGAGCGTCCGCTGACGCGGTTGCGGACCCGGAGCGAGCCAGCCTGTGGAGACGCGCCGCGACCAATCCTGTCGGCATCGGGGCGGAGAGTTCGGAGATCGTCTCCGGGAGGCGGTGTCAGCTGTGCGTCAACATCTGAGTACCCGCCACTCAGGACATGCCGCCGACCGCTCCTTAGGTTATCTAACATGATCAATTTTCGATCTGTCCTCGGATCCATTACCCGGCTGCGGATCGCGCTGGCGACCCTGACCTGTGCCATCCTGCTGCCCGTAGTCCCCGCACCGGCGGCGGGAGCCGACGACGGCCGACGCCGTGGTGACCTGTCCGACCTGCGGGTGTGCGATCTGTCCGCGTGCTACCTCGCGCTGGGGGTCGTGGACTCCGACGCCGACGGTGTGTCCGACGCCGACGAGATCTCCCTCGGTTACGACCCGCTCGACCCGGCCAGCACCCCGCCCCTGGCCCTCGTCCTGAAAGCGACCCTCGGCCGGAAGCTGCCGACCTACGAGCTCGGCTACGGCACCTGGGCCGTGTTCCCGGAGGAGTTCGTCAGGGGCTTGGAGAAGAACTGGCTCGCCCGCCAGGACCTGCCCGGGGGCATCCCGCCGACGCTGCCGTCGGAGGTCTTCGGGATACCGACGCGCCAGAGCAGCTTCGCGTTGGCCGGTATCGGCGACGGGCTGCTCAAGCAGTTCGGCATCGAGATGCCGTGGGTGAACGGTTTGTCCTTCGGCCTGTCGGCCCGCGACCACGACGGCAAGGACATGGGAATCGACCTCGGCCGGTTCAACGGCAGCTGGTACGGCGCGTACGACGGCGTGACCGCGTGGTGGGCGGCCGGTCACGGCGGCGCGACGGCATGGCCGGCCGACGACGACGGGACGAGAAGGACAAGTTACGGCGACGGGTCCTCGTCGGTCACCACTCCCGATAAGGGGTGCGAAGACATCTGCACCGCGAGCAGCCGGACCGAGTACTACGACTCGGGGCTGAACACGGTGGGGTCCTCCACCGACGAGGCGTACTACGACATGAACGGGGTGTTCCACACCGACCGGACGGAACGCGATAAGAACGACAGGGTCGTCAAGGAGGAGCACACCACGCACCAGAAGAACGACCAGGGCGGCACGACGGTCAAGAAGGAGACCACCGAGTATCACCGCGACAAGAACGGCAACGTCACCGGGACGACGAAGACCACCAAGGAGACGTCGACCGACAAGGACGGCAAGAAGACCTCTTCGGAGAAGACCCAGAAGTGTGATGCCAACGGTCAGAACTGCACTGACGCGATGACCACCGGCGATGAGTTCACCGGCCCGGCTCTGCCCGGCACGGCCTGGCTCTCGCATCAGGAGGTGGCCGCGGCGCTCGAGAAGATGCTGACGATGAAGGGCGCGACGGTCACTCCGGCCCAGGACGCCCCCGATGTGATCGGTGTCGTGACCGACGACGACGTCAACGCGATGATGCACCACCGCGACCTGGTCTCCCTGTTCGCAGGCGAGGACGTCGCCACGCACGCCGGGGCGATGGTCATCTCGGCAGGCTGGAACGAGGCCAAACCGGAGACCCGCCCGGACCTGCCCAGTCCGCTCGAGGGTGCGACCGGCGGCGGCACACCTGGCGGCTGTGCATCCGGCCCTGGCACCTGCTGATGTCCCGGCCCGGCTGCGGTGCGTCGCTCGTCGTAGGCGTGTGCCGTACCGCAGCCGGGCGGCTAGGCCAACCGGCTGCCGATCCCGGACCGGGCGAGGCCGTCCCGTGAGGTGATCCCGAGTTTCGCGTAGGCGCGCGACAGGTGGTTCTCCACCGTCCGCACCGACAGGACCAGCCGTGCGGCGATCTCGGCATTGCTCGCCCCGCCCGCCGCGAGTTCGGCGACCAGGCGCTCGCGGGAGGTCAGCGGGTCGGCGGGCGCTGGTGATCCGGCCAGCAGTGGAGTGGCCGGGTCACCCACTTCGTGCGCGAGTTCGTCGGCCCGCCGGCGCGCGGCGGCGGCGGCCCGGCCCGACCCGCACCGGAACGCCGCAGCCGCGGCCTCTGCCGCGTACAGGGCCGAGCCGGTGGCCTCGAACGCCGCTGCGGCTTCCAGCAGGGTCGCGGGGCTGGCCTGCTCCAGGCCGGTGGCCAAGGACAGCCGCGCCGCGCCGATCGGGGAGTCGACGGTGAGTTCCGCGAGCCGGGCACGCACGCCGGTGTTGTCGTGCATCCGCAGGCGCTCGTGCAGGATCCAGGACTCGGCCACGACCGCCCGTTCCCGCGCGGCCCTGGCCTGGCCCTGTCGTAGCAGGTCCCAGGCCTCGGCGTGACGGCCTACGGCGTGTGCGGCCCAGCCCAGGGCGATCGGCACGGTGTGGCGCAGGAACCCCAGGTCCGCCTGCGGCGAGCGCAGGTGCTCCACCCACGCCGGGTCGGGGGCCATGCCGCGCGAGCCGTAGGACACGGTCAGCACACTCATGCACACCCGGATGCAGTCGGTCATCGCGGCGGCCGTCGCGGTAACGAGGCTGCGCCGCGCCCAGCGCGCAGCGTCGTCGAGGTGCCCGGCCCGCAGCCGCGCCGCGCCGACGCACAGCGCGGCCCAGGCGCGTTCGAAGACGACGCCGTCGGCCAGCGCGCTGTCGTAGGCGCGTTCGGCGGTGCGGGCGGCGTCGTCGAGCCGGCCGTGTTCGCGCAGCGCGTGGCTGGCGTAGACGAGCAGCTTGTCGCGGGTTCCGGTAGCCGCTTGTGGCCCGGCGGCGGTGACGTGGTCGAGCATTTCCTCGACGACGGCGACTGCCTCGCCAGTCTGTCCGATGTGGGTCAAGGCGTTGCTGCGGCTCGTCGCCAACGTGGCCCGCACCGGCAGCGGCAGCCCGGCGCCGTCCCCGATGTCGGAGGCGAGCGCCAGTGCCTCGTCCGGGAATCCGGTGTATGCCAGCGCGTCGGCCTCGGCGACTGCGAACAGGACGCCCACCGACGCCCCAGCGGGATACCTGGCGGACTGCCGCCGCAGCACGTCCTGGGCGGCGGGCAGGTCGTAGCGGCCCCAGAGGATCACCTTGTGCAGGGTCACGGCGAGCAGGGCAGCGTCGGCACCGGGCGGGGTACGGTCCAACGCGTCACGCAGTATGGCCACGGCCTCGTCGGCGCGCCCGGTCTCCCAGAGGGTGACCGCTAGGACGAGGGCGGCGCCGGCAGCGACCTGCGGGTGGGTGGTCCAGTCCGCGCCGGCCCGGTCGAGGCAGGCTCCGGCCAGCCGTACCGCGACGATGGTCGCGCCGCCGGCGGCGGCGACCCGCGCTGCTGCCAGCAGCCGTGCCGGCTCGACGACCTCGCCGGCGTCCAGGCCGAGCACGGTGCAGCGCACATGGTCATGCGGCGTCAGCCTGCGGGCGACGGCAAGGTGCTCGCGCAGCACGGCCCGCCGCTGGGCGGTCGACAGCCCGTCCCACAGCACCTCGGCGAACAGCGGGTGCACGAACCGTGCGTTCTGGCTCGTCCATACCGCGATGCCGTGGGCGACCAGGTGCTCGGTTCCGGTGAGGTGCCCGGCTTGCTCGATCTCGAAGGCATTGGCCTGGCCGGCGGCGGCCAGAAAGCGGGCGGCGGCGGTGGCGATGTCGGGCAGGCCCTCCAGGCGGGCTGGCAGGAGGCTGCGCAGCCCGATCGGGACCGGCAGCGGACCGACCGCGTGCCAGCCGACCGTCGAGCGGAGCAACGTGCCGGCGCGCCGTGCGCCGTCGAGCAGTTGGGTGGTGAACAGCGCGTTTCCTCCTGCGCGGTGCCATACCTCGTCGACGACTCCGGCGTCCACGGGCCCATCGAGAAGGGCGTGGACGAACTCCTCCGTCGACGGCCGGTCGAACGCGGCCACGGTCAGGACGACGGCCGCGGGCGACGCAGCGAGTTCGGCCACGGCAGGCGGCATGCGACCGCCGACGGTCCGTACTGTGCCGACCAGTGTCCGTCCGGCGTCGCGGGCGACGCGCACCGCGACAGCCAGGGAGACCCCGTCGCACCCATCGAGGTCATCGACCGCGAGCGCCGTCCCCGCCGGGACTGCTCGAAGCACTTGGGCGACCATCTCCGCGAGCGATGTCGTCGCCGGGTCGACCAGATGCGCCAGGGCCGCCAGCGGTACATGCGACAGTCCTCGCATGCCCCAGGCTCGGACGGTGGGAACGGCGGTGGACGCCGCATCGAGTAGCCGCGTCTTGCCTACGCCGGCATCACCGGTCACCAGGACCAGGTCCGTCCGCGGATCGTGTACCGCGCCGAGGATCTCACGCAACTCCCGCGCCCGGCCGACCATCGTCATGCTTAGATCATCTCGCAGACCGCCAAGCCTGGGCATCCGCTGAGGCTGCGTGGTCGACGGCTGAGCTGAAGATGACGGTGACGGCGTTGAGCAGCAACTACAGCGTGTTCACCTGGTCTCCTTCCTGGGTCCGCGGTCGGTACGTCAGATCGCCCGGGGCGGGCCGCCCGCCCTCGCCCGCGGCAGCTTCGAAGCCGCCCACAGTCCGGCCAGCGCCACCACCACGAGCACGGCCATGGCCAGACCGTAGGCGCGTTGCGGGGTCGCGGTGATGCCCGCGACGAGGATGGTTCCGGCGATGGCGGTGCCCAGCGACGAGCCGAGGTTGGACACGCTGCGCGACAGTCCGGAGATCTCGCCCTGCCGGTCGTCGCCGAAGCTGGACTGCACCACGTTGACCGACGGGGTCAGCATCAGGCCGAGTCCGAGTCCGATGAGCAGCAGTCCGGGCGCGAACGCCCAGACCCCTGGTGTGCCGGTGACGAGCGCGAGCAGCACCACGACGCCGACCGCGGTGAGCACGAACCCGGCCTGGATGAGGGTGCGCTGCGGGCGCCGCTTGGCCAGGCGCTCGGCGGCCAGTGACGTGATCAGCAGGCCGACCGTCGCGGCGGTGAAGATGACGCCGGTCTGGATCGCGTCGTACCCGCGCACCACCTGCAGGTAAGCAGCGACCGTGAACGAGGTGCCCATCAGGATCAGCCACTGGGCGTTCTGGGTGACCAGGCCGAGGTTCGAGGTGCGGTTGCGGAACAGCGTGGTGGACAGCAGCGGCTCGCGACCGGTGCGCTCCTGGGTGCGCACCCAGCGGAAGAACAGGTACAGCAGCAGCGCCCCTGCGGCGATCAGCGCGAGCATCAGCCAGACGTTGTCGTCGGCGGCGAGGATGCCCGCGACGATGAGGACGAGCCCGGCCGCTGACAGCACCGCGCCGCGGGTGTCGAACCGCCGGGTCGGGTCCGCGGGCAGCGGGTCGAACACCTTACGGCCGAGCACCACGATCACGGCCACCACCAGCGCCTGGAACACGAACGCCCACCGCCAGCTCAGCGCGGACGTGATCAGGCCGCCGATCAGCGGGCCCGCCGCCGCGCCCACGCCGCCCATCGCGCTGATCAGGCCGAACGCCTTGGCCCGCGCGGCGACCCCGGTGAACAGCAGCGTGGTCAGGATGTAGACGGGCGGGATGAGCAGCGCGGTGCCGACGCCCTCCAGGATGGAGTTGCCGAGGATCAGCACGCCGAGATGGGGAGACACGGCGCTGAGCAGCGCGCCGATGCCGTAGAGGATCAGTCCGGCGAGGAAGCAGCGCTTGCGGCCGTACCGGTCGGTCAGCTTGCCGCCCGGGATCATGAGCGCCGCCATCACCAGCAGGAAGATCGTGATCGCGATCTGCACGCCCTGCACGGTGGTGTTCAGGTCGGCGCTGATGTCGTTGATCATGACGTTCATGTTGGAGCCGGCGAAGCTGCAGATGAACTGCGCCAGCGCGAGCGGGATGAGCATCCGCCGCAGTGCACCCGCGGGCGGCCCTGCTGCGGTGGGCTCGGCCGCGGTCATGTGTGCCTCCTCGCTCGCCGCGCCGCGCGGGCCGCGTCGAGCGCCGCGGATCCAGGAGCACGGTCGGCGAAACCCGTCACGTGTGCTGCCCAGCGTAGTCAGCCTGTCCGTTTCATACTGCTTCATCAGGAAAGTGGTCACCTTGACCGACAAAGATCAACTGCCAAGACCCGTCAAGCCGCCAAGAGCGGCGCTGAACAGCCAAGACGGCAAATATGGTGAGCGGACCGCACCCTGCCGGCAATATTCGGCGGCTGCCCAGCAGCGACCGCGTCGGCGTCTGCGATGACGCCGCAGGCACTGCACTTGCCGCGGGCTGCCCAGCACACGTTCCAGCGAGCCGTCAGTGACAGCGTCACCTTGCAGGTCAGAGCTGCCGAAGCTGTATTCAGGCCGAACGTGGCGCTCGTGCTGCGGCGATCAGTGTGGCCGCCGCGGTGAGGCACAGCACCGCCACAGTGATCATCATGGATTCAGTGATCGGAGGAGCAGGCTGGTGATACGGCATAGACGTCCGGGATGCCGTCGGCGTCGCCATCGTGCCCCTCCTGCTCGGCGATGCGCTTGTACACGCGGGCGCGTGCCCGGAGCACGGCCGAAGCGAGCGCCGCGGCAAGGACCGATCCGGCCAGCACCGCGATCTTGGCGTGGGAGTCGGCTTCGTTGCCGGCACCGAACGACAGCTCGCCGATCAGCAGTGAGACGGTGAAACCGACGCCGGCCAGCATCGACAGCCCGACGATGTCGGACCAGGCGAGGCCTTCGTCGAGTGTGGCGGCGGTGAACCGGGCGACGAGAACGGTGGCGGCCAGGACGCCGACGGTCTTGCCGAGGACCAGGCCGGCGGTGATGCCGACCGCGACGGGCGAGGTGAGGGCGGCAGTCAGCCCGGTCAGGCCACCGATGGTGACGCCCGCCGACAGCAGCGCGAAGATCGGGACGGCGATGCCCGCCGAGATCGGGCGCAGCCGGTGTTCGAAGTGGCCGGCCAGGCCGGGATCGTGCTCGCCGCGCGCGTCGCCGCCGTGGCGCGGCCGGACGGGGACGGTGAACGCGAGTAGGACTCCCGCGACGGTGGCGTGGATGCCGGAGGCGTGCACGAGCGCCCAGGTCGCTGCGGCCAGGGGCAGTAGCAGCCAGGGGGAGCGGTGGCGGCGCTGCACGAGGGTGGCGAAGGCCGTCAGCGGGATCATCGCGGCGGCCAGGGGAAGCAGGTGCAGGGTCTGGGTGTAGAACACGGCGATGATGGCGATGGCGATGAGGTCGTCGACGACGGCGAGGGTGAGCAGGAACGTGCGCAGCGCCGAGGGCAGGTTGCGGCCGACGACGGCGAGTACGGCCAGGGCGAAGGCGATGTCGGTGGCGGTCGGGACGGCCCAGCCGCGTGCTGCGGTCGCGTCGGCGTGGTTGACCGCCAGGTAGATCAGCGCTGGGACGATCACGCCACCGGCGGCGGCGGCGACCGGTACGACGGCGCGGCGTGGTTCCCGCAGGTCGCCTGCGACGAACTCGCGTTTGAGCTCGAGTCCGGCGACGAAGAAGAAGATCGCCAGCAGGCCGTCGGCGGCCCACACGCCCAGCGGCAGATCCAGGTGCAGCACAGCGGGACCGACGGTGTGATCCCGGAGCGCTTCGTAAGCAGGCGACCAGGGCGAGTTGGCCCAGATCATCGCGGCCACGGTGGCGGCGAGCAGGAGGGTCCCGCCGACGGTCTCCTGGCGCAGGATGTCGGCTAAGCGCCGGGCCTCGGCCCACGACCCGCGTCCGAAGAGCGCACGGGTGGGTGTAGACGGGGACATACCGGCCTCCTGCGGTCAGCGAAACAGCGGACTCGCCGACCAGACTTCCCGGCACACCTGCCTTCACCCTACCCGCATGATCAGTCTTGGCCGCCGTCGGTGATCAACCGGCGGGACGGACGCCTCGGCCCGTCCGGGTAGGTGGAGTGCCCTGCCGTGGTGCGCGCGGAGATCGCGATCTCCAACTCCGACGTCGTCCACGGGCTGGCGTCGCCGGGCGACTTCGTACCCGCCGACTGAGCAGCCCCATCGGCACCGCCGCCTAAACGGCGCACGAAGTCGGCAGGGCTGAGTCGCGATCCGCTGCAGACTGTTGTCGATGACGTAGTCGAGTGTCCTGGCCAGCTCCTCCGACCGCGGGGGCGTCGGCGAGGTGGGAGGAACGCCAGTTTGCGGCCCAGCCGCAGCAGCGCCGCGGCGCAGCCCCCGTTGGACCTGACGCAGCCAGGCGTGCAGGCTGGCAACTCAGCGGAGGCGGCGGCGGCCGAGTTCCAGCTGGGCGCGCATGACCTGGCGTGGGCGCAAGGGCGTCACGGCAAGCGGGTGGGCCGCCTTCGCCCGCAGGCCGTCGAGGGTGATGGCGAGATAGCGGCGCCATGCGTCCGGGTCGATGGCGTGGGTGGCCTCGCTGATGCGGGACTGGGCCCAGACGATGAAGGCGAGATCCGCGGGGGTGAGGTCGGGCCGCAGGCTTCCCTCCGCCTGGGCTCGTTCGATGATGCGTCCGCCGAGGTCGTAGGCCCGTTTGCGGGCGGCTTCGATGCCGGGTGCATGGGGGAAGCGCATCGAGGCGATGTCGTTGAAGGCGAGGTCGCCGGCCTGAAGTTCGCACGTGCGCTCCAGGAAGAAGGCGAGGCCGTCCCAGGCCGATTCCATCGCCACGGCCGTTTCGGCGGCTTTGATCCAGGCCCGCTTCTTGTCGGCGATGACCACGGCCACCAGGTCCATCCTGGTCGGGAAGTGTCGGTAGAGCGTGCCGATCGACACCTCGGCGCGGCGGGCGATGCCTTCCAGGGTGGCGTTGAGGCCTTCCTCCGCGAATGCGGCCTTGGCCGCGGTGAGTAAGGCCGTCCGGTTGCGGCGCGCGTCTTTACGAAGCGGTGGCGGCTTACGAGTGGGCACCCACGCAGCATACAGGCGGAGGGCGGCCTCATATTAGGTCGATAACGTGAGGGGGGCCTCGACTTAAACATGAAAAGTGCTGCCCCAGCCGGTTGTGTGGTGCCGCTGGGTCGGCTTAGCCTTCTGGTGATTCATTGACCATCGGTTATCGGAATCCTCATTGAGTCCATGCGGAGGCAGCGCTATGTCACGGTACGAATGGGATCAGAGCCACGAGGGGATCAGCCAGCTCAAGGCTGCAGTGGCAGCGACCCGCGCGAATGTCGTCAAGCACGAGATGTATTCCCAGCTCCATTCACACGCGGCCATTGTGACGTTCATGGAGCACCACGTGTACGCGGTATGGGACTTCATGTCGCTGCTGAAGTCGTTGCAGCGCAGCCTGACCTGTGTGGATGTGCCGTGGGTTCCGTCAGGGCCGACGTCGAGCCGCCGACTGATCAACGATATCGTCCTGGTGGAGGAGAGTGACGAACTGGGCGGCGGATTCATCAGCCACTTCGAGCTCTACCTTCAAGGCATGACGCAAGCCGGTGCCGACACCTCGGTCATCGAACCGTTCATCAGCCTGATCCGCGCCGGCACGCCGGTGTCCGAGGCTCTGCGAGCGGTAGCGGTGCCTGGCCCATCCGCGGAATTCGTGGACAGCACCTTCACCTTCATCCAGACCCTGCCTCTGCACTGTCAGGCCGCGGCGTTCGCTTTCGGCCGGGAGGACCTCATCCCCGAGATGTTCCAGCAGGTCGTCGACATCAATGAGAACGTCGGCAACCTCGGCCTGTTCGTCGACTACCTGCGCCGTCACATCCAGGTGGACGACGAGGAGCACACCCCGATGGCGATGCAGATGCTGGCCGACCTGTGCGGCGACGACCAGCAGAAGTGGCAGGAATGCGCAACCGCCGTCACCTCCACACTCGGCGCTCGCGTGCGACTGTGGGATGGGATCACCGCAGCGATCAAGGCAAACACGGCCGCTCTCGTCTGAGACCGCCGACAGCTCACCCGGTGGCCGTCGTGACCTCTACCTTCCTACGGAAGAGGTCACTGGTCACGTCCCGGTGTCGTCCACGGAGTTCGCAGACCGGTCCAACCGTGGATGGTTAGGTAGGCGACCGGCAATACCTGAAGGACGTGTTGGAGCGGTACCGGCCAACCAGAAGCGAACGTGTCGGGGTCCCACACTCCCAAGTGCGGGGGCCCTGCGCGACGAGCCAGCCGCAGAAGACTCGACTACCAGTGGGTCGCACTTCCCGGCGTACGTGACCCCGGGGACCGGCTCGGGTGCCTCCTCCCGCTTGTGCCCCAGGGCCAGCTGATTCGCCGGCGTGCCCGCGCAACCTCGACGTTCGCACGCACCCGCTGCATCGTCACCGTGGCCACGGCACGTGCGTCGTCGTTTGGTGAACGGCCACGCTCGATCGGCCCGAGTGCTCGCAGTTCGGCCCATACCTGTGCGCGTTCGCCGGCGAGTCACCGTTCGAGAAGACTCACGCCGGATGACAATGCGTCAACGGCAGGCGGGGTCCAGGGACTCGAGTCGACTGACGGTCCCGAGGTCCGGCGGGTCAGGGCTTATTCTCGACCGCGCCGCGTGGGGCGGATGGGTCAGCATGACCCGCGCCGCCGACCGCCGCCTGCGCAGCCCATTCGATCTTCGCGCGGTATGTCGCGCGGGCTGCGGTGTCGACCTCTTCCTCGAACTCGGCCCTCAGCCCGGTCCGGCCGTCGAGCTGCTCACGCAGGATGTCAGCGTGGCCGGTGTGCCGGGTGGTCTCCTGAAGTATATGGATCATGATGTTGAGCAGGTTGACGTCGGGTCGTGACCACCACGGCACGTGGCCGGGCGCGTCGAGGGGAAGCTCCGCGATCGTCGCGTCCGCGTGCTCGCAGGCACGCTGGTAGAAGTCGATGATCTGTTCGCGTGTCTCCTCGGGGGCCGCCCACAGGTCGCTGCCGTCAGCGTCCTGCCACCGCCCCAGTGGCTCCGGGGACGGGCGACCGAAGACCTCACCGAAATACCAGGCTTCACAGGTAGCCACGTGCTTCACCAGGCCGAGGAGGTTGGTTCCCGTCGCCGTCAGGGGACGCCGGATGTCGTACTCGGACAGGCCGTCGAGTTTCCACACCAGCGTCTCACGGATCACCCTGAGCCGGCCGTGCAGGAAGTCCTTCGCGTAAAGGTCGATCATGCCGACGAGCTTGCCACACGGCCAACCGCAGCAGCTGGCCTCGCGTTCACTGATGGTGTCAGATGACCCTTGTGTGAAGGGGTGGCTGGTGGCTGACAGTTCCCGACGGGTTGTCGCCGAGCGGGTGCTGCTGACCGGCAGCGGCGATCAGTCCAGCCAGCAGATGACGGCGTCGCCGTCCTTGGCCGCGCTGGCGAAGAACTGCTTGACGCCGGGCAGGTGATGGGCTGCCCACGGCAGCTCGTCAGGACGGTCCCAGACGTCGGGGTAGATCTCGGCCTGTACGAGCTCCGCCTGGTCCACGCCCCTGATCAGGTCGTCTCCGGAGATGGCGGCGAGTTCAGCCGCGGCCACAGCGACCTGCTCAGGTGTCAGATAGCGGGGCGGTCCGTAGCCCCAGTCGACCTCCCAGGCGAGGTAACCGTGCTCGTTCTCGACCTCGCCGACCGACTCGTCTATGAACTGTTCGGCGCCGGACACGATCGGAATGCCCAGGCCGCACCGGTCCAGCAGGTACGCCAGGGAGTGCCATGCCTTGCCGGTGCTGTGGGTCCGATCAGCGTCGTCGGACGCTTCGCGGGCGCAGGCATAAGCCCAGTCGAGGTCGTCTTTGGCGTGCTCCAGTTCGGCGGGCGTCACCCGTAGCCAGTTGCCGTTGATGCTCACCGGCGCAGGGTAGACCTCGGCTGTGACAGGGGTCCTTCACGAACCGGTGGACACCATCTCGACCTGGATGGGCGCGTCGGATTCGAACCAGATCCCATACCACGACTGTCCTTGCGGGCAAGGCAGCCGGACCCCTTCCATGCATATGCCGACGGCGTCGCGGTGGGGCGGATACTGCATGGTCAGGTCACCACGCTGGTCCCGGTTCGGCGTCTTCGTCCAGGTCGCCGACGGAGTCGAGGGACTGGTCCACCTGCGAGAGCTCACCCTGACACCCACGGAGGCCCTATCGGAGGTCTTCCAGGTCGGTGACGAGGTCACGGTCGTCGTCACCGCAATCGACGGAGAGCGACGCAGGCTGACCCTCTCCCCACGACAAGGCCCATCCCACCTTCGGTGACTCCTCTGTCGAACCTGCGGCAGCTACCTGCGCGAGCCATCGGGAGCGCCTGCTCGGCGCTGCCCCTGGCCGACCCTGGCAGCGGACCTCAGACCTACGAGTACCCTCGTGCGGATGATCTCGAACGAGGTAGTAGACGTACTCCGCAGCTGGGCGAGGGGTTTGGCCGCCGTCAGGCGTAATTCCGTGCCCGTCGAGACCGCCTGGGGTCTGCGGATCGAGGAGGTCCGGCCGAAGACCCGATCCCGCTGCCTGGTGTTTCGTGATGACCTTGACGCAGTGCGCAGCGCGGCGATGGAGGCGACCCCTCCACACGGTGTGATCATCGTCGTCACCGCCGGGGACGCGGTAGCGGCCCTGCTAGGGACGACGTGGCACAGCACGCCGCCGGAGCCGCTCATGACGACAACACTGCGGAAGGTAGCGCCGAGCCTGCCCATCGGGTACGACGCCACCACCACGATCGACGCGGGTGTCGTCAATGTGCGTATACGGTCCGAAGCGGGGGAGGTCGTTGCGGCGGGGTATACCGCCGTGGTGGGTGGTGTCGCCGTCGTAGATCGTGTGGCCACCGATCCCGGACATCAACGCCGCGGCTTGGGCACAGCGGTGATGAACGCACTCACCGCCGCGGCCATGGAGCAGGGTGCGGTGACCGCCGTGCTCCACGGGACAGAAGAAGGCCGCGCGCTGTACGAACGTCTCGGCTGGCAAATGCGTTCGAAGATCACGAGCTTTAGCCACCAGGCGTGATCTGCCGCCCGCATCACCCGGCGCTCTGCTCAGTCTGCCGCAGCACGGTTCCTGGCCCGAGCAGGTCCACCGGCTTCCGGCTGACAGTGGAGGACCGGCAACAGCCCGCGGCCGCTGGGTGAGCGGTCACCGACAGTAGCCGGCACAGGCTTCACCCATGCGCGTACGTGCGCCGGAGGTCGCATGATTGGCCACGTCACCGTCAGAGCAGGCGGACCGGGGACCGGTGGTCGTCGGCGGGCAGATCACCGTCGAGGACGATGGCCGTGACCTCCATCCGGTCCAGCTCGGCCCGTCCGGACAGGATCGTGGCGAAAGCGTTGTCGGCGGCGTCGCGGCCGGTGCTGACCCTGATCAGCGACGACCGCGGTGCCAACCGGGTCGCGTCCCAGACCTGCCACTGGCCGCCGGTAGCCGTTTCGACCACGGCGTGGAAATCCATCGGACTCAGCCCGGGGGCGTACACGGCCACCACCCGGGCCGGCACCTCGACCGCCCGGCACAGCGTCGCCACGAGATGGGCGTAGTCGCGGCACACCCCGCGGCCGTCGAGCAGGGTGTCTGCGGCGTCGGTGGTCGGCCCGCTGGCCGCCGGGGTGTACTGCAGATGCTCGAAGACGTACTCGCAGATCGCCTGGACCCTCCGCACTGGATCGGTGTAGCCGGCGAACTCTCGCTGGGCGAAGCCGGTCATCCGGTCAGCCGGGCAGTACCGGCTCGGCAGTAGCGCGGTGAGAAGGTCCCACTCGGTCGGACGTTGCGGCTCACCGGGCTGGTCGGCGACCACCGCCCGGTAGGAGATCGACAGCTCACCAGGCTCGGCTGAGAACAGGTGCCGCCGATTGCCGTCGGGGCCGAGGATCACCCGCACGCCGACTGCCTGGTCGTGGCCGACGACCGACAGCTCGTCGTCGACCGTCCGTCCGAGACGCAGCCCGACCCCGATCCCGAGCGCGAACTCGGCAGGCTCCTGCACCGTGAACGTCAACGCGCAGGCGACCTCGGACCGCTGAACCGCCATCGTGGTCCGCCTTTCCCGTAGAGGCTGTCGAGGGAGGCACCGCCGACGCGCCGATCGCCGGCGAGCCTGCCGCTGGGCGCCCCGACGTAGCTTCCCGAGGTCGGGGCTACATCGGTGCAGTCTCGCCCGACCGCCACAGTGACATACCCGCTGGGTGTGCGGCGACCCTGGCACAGGTCCAGGACTAGTGCGCTCGCCGGGGCCGCGGTGGCGGGAGCTTGGTCAGAGGAAGGCGCCGACCTCGGTATACAAACAAATGCTTGCGCAAATAAGTCTTTGCGTTAAAGTGGCGCCATGGCCGCCTCACTCGCGGGTCCCGATCTCGACGCCGCATTCGCCGCTCTCGGCGACCCGGTTCGTCGTGCCCTGGTGACCCGACTCGCCCACAGCGACGCCACCGTGGGCGAACTCGCGAAACCGTTCGACCTGACCCCGCAGGCGATCTCGCACCACGTCGGTGTGCTGCGCCGGTGCGGCCTGGTCGAGCAGCGTCGCGAAGGCACCCGCCGCCCGTGTCGGCTGAAAGCCGATCACCTGTCGCTGCTGGGCACGTGGATCGACGAGCAACGCCGGGCGTGGAACGACCGCATCGACGCCCTTGAGCGGCACCTCGCTGACGGAGAAGCACATTGAGCCGAGCAGAGCTGCGCGGTGACACGCTGACCGCACATCGCCACCTGTCGGCGCAACCCCGCCGGGTCTGGGCCGCGTTCACGTCGCCGGCGAGCATCGCGGCGTTCTGGGGCGGTTCGCACGCCACCGTCGCCGTCGAATCGGTGACCGTCGACCTGCGGCCCGGCGGAGAGTTCTCCCTCGACACGCGAGCCCCCGACGGCGCGACCCGGCGGCTGCGATTCGTCTACGTGAGCATCACCGCCCCGCATGAGCTCGTCTTCGACGAACCCGTCACCGGGCTGCGTACGACGGTGACGATCCAGCCGGCCGCAGGCGGCACGAACCTCACGATCCACCAACGACGACTTCCCGCCGAGCTGCGGACGGCGCAGGCCGCCGACGGGCTCGCCTCGATCATCGACGCCCTCGACGGCCACCTGCGAGAGCAGACAGACCAGGACGGACCTACGCCATGACGAACACCCAGCGCCACCTCGTCGAGGAGTACTTCGCCGGATTCCGGACGAGCGACCACCGGCGCATCCTCGCTACCCTTACCGACGACGTCGAGTGGGTCATCCACGGCCACCGCACCACCCGTGGCAAGGCCGAGTTCGACGGCGAGATCGAGAATCCGGCCTTCACCGGCAAACCCGAACTCGACATCCACCGTGTGTACGAGGACGGCCCGGTCGTGATCGCCACCGGCGAGGGCCGCGGCGCCACTGTCGACCACGGACCGTTCCGCTTCGCCTTCAACGACCTGTTCACCTTCCGCGACGGGCTCATCGCCCGGGTCGACTCATATGTCGTCCCGCTGCCCTGACGCGGCCTCCGCCGTCGGCGTGGGCCGCACCGCCGTTCCGGCCAGCACGAATTCACTGCGGTCACCGCGTCGGTATGGAGCGTGGGTATGGGCGGGCAGGTTAATCGATCGCCGCCTGATCAGGCGTGTGATTGACTCGCCGGATGATCGATTCCGACAGGTTGTCCGGCCTGATCGCCGACCATTGGGGCCTCGTCGACGTACGCGTCGAGGTACACAACGGTGGTATGAACTCCTCGACCTGGTGGATCGACCACGACGGCCGTCGCGACGTCGCCAAGCACGTCCCCGGCTGGAACCGCGACCAGTTCGTCGGCGGGCTCACGGTGGCCTCGCACGTCCAGCGTGCTGGTATCCCGGCAGGTGCGCCGATCCTCACGGCTTCCGGGCGGCTGGCGGTCGAGACCGCTGATGGGCCGGTGGCGCTCCTGCAGTACGTGCCGGGCGCCGGGCCGCCCGATGACGAGAGCGGTCTGCGTGTCATCGGTGAGACTCTCGGGCGTGTGCACGTGGCAGTCCGGGACATCCGCGTGGCCGGCGCAGAGCAGTTTCATTGGGTCGATCCGAACGCCGCGCACCTCGATCATGCCCCTGCATGGGTGAAGCCCGGTGTCGTGAAGGCCCTGACGATGCTCGACGCGCTCGACCCGAAGTCGCTCACCTGCGGCATGTTGCACACCGACCCGGCACCCGGGGCGTTCCTCGTCGATCCCGCGACCGGCGATGTCGGATTGATCGACTGGTCGGTGGCCATGCATGGTCCGCTGCTCTACGACCTCGCCTCGGCGGTCATGTACGCCGGAGGGAAGGTAGCGGCCCAGTCGCTGCTCGCGGGATACGTACGGACCGGTGCCCTCGGCGAGGACGAGATCGAGCGAGGACTGGATGTGTTCCACCGGTTCAGGTGGGCAGTTCAGGCCGACTACTTCGCGAAGCGCATCGCGACTCGCGACATGACCGGCATCGAGGATGCGCGAGAGAATGAGATGGGCATGCTCGCAGCGCGGGAGTTCCTGGTCGAGCCAATCCCTCGCCGATCACCGTCCTACTAGGCGGTGTCTAGAAGTCGTGTAGCCACTCGTTGGGTGGACTGTCCGGCGCGCTCGCTTCATCCCGCGGCCGCCAGGAAATCCGAGTAGAACAGGCCCAGGCCGGCCGCCACGCAGACGCCGGCCACGGTCCAGAACCGGACCACGATATTGACCTCGCTCCAGCCGGCCAGGTCGAAATGGTGGTGCAGCGGCACCATCCGGAAGACACGTCTACCGGTGGTACGGAACGAGACGATCTGGATCACCCAGGTGGTCGCGATGATGACGAAGAGCCCGCCGATCATGATCGACAGCAGCGTGGTCCGGGTCGCCACCGCCAGACCGCCGATCAGGGCACCGAGACCGAGCGAGCCCACGTCACCCATGTAGATCCGCGCCGGGGACGTGTTCCACCACAGGAAGCCCACGCAGGCACCGGCGGCCGCCGCCGCGATCATGGCGATCTCCAGAGGATCCCGGACCTGGTAGCAGTAGTCGTTCACGCGGACGTACGCGTCGTCGGCGCACCAGTGCCGGTACTGCCAGAAGCCGATCAGCGCGTATGCGCCGAACACCAGGGCCGACGCCCCGGTAGCCAGGCCGTCGAGGCCGTCGGTGAGGTTCACGCCGTTCGACATCGCCGTGATCACGAAGACGAACACGATCACCGAGCCGACCTTGCCGACGTTCAGCCAACTGATGTCGCGGATGAGCGAGATGTGCTCGCTGGCCACAGTCTGGCCGTTGGTGCTGGCCACATAGAGCGCGGCGATGCCGAACCCGCCGCCGACGATCGCCTGGCCGAGCAGCTTGCCTTTGGCGGACAGGCCGTCGGAGCTGCGCCGGCGCACCTTGAGGATGTCGTCGAGGAAGCCGACCCCGCCGCAGCAGACGAACAGCCCGAGCAGGACCAGGGCCGTCATGGTCGGCCCCTCCTGCGCGATCTGCCGTTCGGGCAGGGTCATCAGGGCGATGTGCCCGGCCACGTAGGCCAAGACGGTCGCCACGATGAAGGCGACGCCGCCCATCGTCGGCGTGGCCTTCTTGCCCTGGTTGCTGGCGAGCCCGAGGGATCGGATCGGCTGGCCGGCCTTGAGCGCGGTGAAGACGCGGACCGCGACCGGGGTGCCCAACAGGGAGATGATGAAAGCGACCGCGACCGCGACGATGACTGCCCTCACCGGCGGGCCGCCACGAGATCCGGATTTCTCACCGCGTCCCCATCGCGGCCGAAAACCTCACCGAAGTACCAGGCCTCCACGGTAGCCAGATGCTTGACCGGGCCGGAGGTTGGTGCCGTCGCCGTCAGAGGACACCGCACGTCGTGCCCGGACCGGCCGTCGAGCTTCCGCACCAGCGCTTGACGTGTCGATCTGAGCTGGTGGTGCAGGTGGTCCTTCACGAGATCATCGATCACGGGACGTGAGCTTGCCATCCGGCAGCAAGCAGGGCAACCCGCGCACTTTGCGACACCGCCCAGCCGCACCGGCGGCGGCCGTCGTCGCGGTCGACTCCACGCTGAAGGCGGACCACAACGGTCGTATCGCCACGAGCCGCACGGCGCGACCGCCGTCGACGCGTGTGTTCGATCACGGGCCGGGCGGCCGTCTGGCGGCGTATACCTATGATCGTCTGATGGTTCGGGTGGCGGTGCTGGGCACCACGCGGGCGCTGCGCGACGGACCGGCCGTGGACATCGGCGGCCCGCGTCAGCGCGCTGTGCTCGCGCGGCTGGTCGCCGCGGGTGGCCAGGTCGTCGCCACCGATCGCCTGATCGACGACCTGTGGGGCGGCGAGCCGCCACCGAAGGCCCTCGCCGCGCTGCAGGTGTACGTGTCGCACCTGCGCCGCGCCCTGGAGCCGGGTCGGCCCGCGCGCAGCCCTGCCACGATCCTCATCAGCGCCGCACCCGGCTACGCACTGCGGTTGCCGGTCGAGTCGGTCGACGTGTGGCGCTTCGAGGCGCTGACCGCCGACGCCGCAGCCTGCCTGGCCGATGATCCGGGCCGGGCGCTGGGCTTGCTGGACGCCGCGCTGTCGGCCTGGGACGGCACCGCCTTCGAGGAGTTCGCCGACGAGGACTGGGCGGCCGCCGAGGCCCGGCGGCTGGAGCAGACGCGGCTGGACGCGGTCGAGCAGCGGGCGGTCGCGGCGATCGCCCTGGGGCAGCCTGCCCGTGTCGTCGCCGAACTCGACGGCCACGTCCGGGCCCATCCGCTGCGCGAGCAGGCCGTGCACGCGCTGGCGACCGCCCTGTACCAGGTGGGCCGCCAGGCCGATGCGCTGGCGGTGCTGCGTACCGCACGCGACCGGCTGGACGACGAGCTCGGCGTGGAGCCGGGCCCGGCGCTGCGTGAGCTCGAAGTCGATGTGCTGCGTCAGGCGCCGCACCTGCGGCCTGTCCCGGCACGGGCGGCCAGCGCCGGCCCGGTGGCGGCGTCGGCGGCCCCGCCGCTGCCCGAACCGGCCGACGCCGACGGGCCGTTGGGCCGCGATCGGGAGTACGCACAGATCGCCGCCGCCGCCGAGCAGGCTCTGCGGTCCGGCCCGCAGATCGTATGGCTGGCCGGAGAACCGGGAGCGGGCAAGTCGACGCTGGCCGACCACGCCTCACGGCGGCTGGCAGCATCCGGCTGGCACACGGCGTGGGCGCGCTGCCCGGAGGTCGACGGTGCCCCACCGGCCTGGGCATGGGGTCAGGCGCTGCGTACCCTGCTGGCCGCGGTGCCCGCAGCGGACCCGCAGCGGCTGGCGCCGCTGGTGGAGGGCGACGGCACCGGCGACGGCGGCCAGTTCCGGATGGTGCAGGCCGTCAGCGACTACCTGCGTACGGTCGCCGCCGACGCGCCGCTGCTGATCGTCGTCGACGACGTCCACCGTGCCGACGGGGAGACCCTGCAGCTGCTGCGGCACGTGGCCAACACGCTCGCTGACCGGCCGCTGCTGCTGCTGGCCGCCTACCGCCCGGCCGAGGCGACCGACGAGCTGACCACGACCCGGGCGGTGCTGGCGCACGTCGCCGCCACCGACCTGACGGTGTCCGGCCTCGGCGCCGACGCGGTCGCGCAGCTGCTGGCCCGCCACGGCGCGCGGGTCGACGCCGACACCGCCCACCGGGTGTGGGAACGCACCAGCGGCAACCCGCTGTTCGTGACCCAGACCGCCCGGCTGATCGCCGCCGAGGGCGCCGCGGCCGCCGACGACGCCGTGCCCGCCGGGATCCGGCATGTGCTGCACCGGCGGCTGGCCCGGCTGCCCGCGACCGCGCAGACGGTGCTGCGGCACGCGGCGGTGCTGGGCCGCGACGTCGACGTCGACGTCCTGCTGGCGATGGACGCCACCGACGACGACACGGTCCTCGACGGACTCGAGGGCGGGGTGCTGGCCGGTCTGCTGGTGGAGCCGTCGGCCGGGCGGGTGCGGTTCGCCCACGCACTGCTGCGCGACACGCTGTACACCGAGACGCCGCTGCTGCGCCGGGGCCGCCTGCATGGCCGGGCACTGCAGGCCATGCGGCGACTGCGGCCCCACGACACCGCCGCGCTGGGCCGCCACGCCCTGGCCGCCGCAGGGCCCGGCGGCAGCGCCGACGTGATCCGCTTCGCGGTGCCCGCGGCCCGTCAGGCCGCGCACCTGTTCGCACCACGCGAAGCCGCACGGCTGTGGGCCGGCATCCGGGCCGTGCTCGACCAGGGCGGTGACCCCAGCCTCGACGCCGACCGTCTCGACGTGCTCTGCGGGCTGGCCTCGGCGCTCGGCAACGCCGGTGACGTGCTCGGCGCCCGTGCGGTCCGGCAGGACGCCGTCGACACCGCCGCCCGCCTCGGCGGCCCCGACCGGATGCGGCGGGCACTGACGTCCATGGACGCGCCGGTGACCTGGACCATCCGGCAGGACCGGCGCGTCGACACCGACCTCGTCGCCACCATCGAGCAGGCGCTGGCCGACGACCGGCTGCTGCCCGCCGAGCGCAGCGCGCTGCTGTCGACGCTGGTGTTCGAAGTCGAAGGCGACGACAACGAGCGTGCCCGGATCGCCGGGCAGGAGGCGCTGGAGCTGGCCGAGACCGTCGGCGACCCGCACCTGCTGTGCCTGGCGCTGAACGCCTGCTACTTCGTCGCGCTGGTCCCTGACCGGCAGTGGCAGGTGCCCGAGGTCGGTGAGCGGCTGCTCGCGGTGTCCACACAGGCCGGACTGCTGAACTTCCAGACCCAGGCCCACCATGTGCTGTACGGGGCGCGGCTGTGCCGGCACGACTTCGCGGCCGCCCGTGCGCACGTGCAGGCGGCGATCGCCAGCGCCACCACCGGCCAGCTCGGCCTGACCCTGGCGGTGATGTCGCTGTTCGAGGCCGTGCAGGCGCTGTGGAACGGCGACTTCGCCGCCGCCGAGCGGCAATACACCGAGATCGCACAGCAGATGGAGCGCGGCGGGGCCCCGAACGCGGTGGCGATCGGGGTGCTGGGCAGGTTCGCGGTGCGGCTGGGCGCCGGGCGCGTCGAGCAGTCGGCCGCCGAGTTCGCCCCGTTCCACGAGACCGTGCCCGAGCAGACCCACGACCTGTATGCGCGCTCGCTGCTCGCGGCAGGGCAGGTCGAGCAGGCCCGGCGGGTGTGGCGGCCGTGGCTGCCGCTGCGGGAGGACTACTTCTGGCTGTTCTGGGCGACGGTACGCGGCCAGAACGCGGTGCTGCTCGGCGACCTGGACGCGGCGCGGGCCAGCTACGCGCAGCTGGGGCCGTGGTCGGGCCGGTACGCGGGGCTGGAGAACGGCTCGATCGTCGCCGGTCCTGTCGACGACGTCCTGGGGGACCTGGCGGCGCTGCTCGGCCGCCCCGGCGAGGCGGCCCGGCACCACGCGCAGGCCCGGCTGCTGGCCGAGCAGACCGGCTGCCGCGCCTGGCGGCGCTGACGCGGCAGCCGGGCCCGGTCACCCGAACAGCAGCCGCTGGCGGCGCTGGAACCCGGGGCGCAGCAGGCGCAGCATGAGCCGCAGCACCGGCCCGGCGGCGGTCAGCAGCGGCGCGAGCTCCTCAGGGCGGGCGTAGTGCTCGATGCGGGGGACCTCGAACCGCAACGCGCCGCCCTTACGAACGGCGCGTTCGACGGTCAGCCAGTCCGCTACCGACACATACCGGGCGATCACCGGGAAGAGCAGCCGTTCCTCCTCCTCGATGTGCTCGTCGAGCAGGTCCCGCAGCGTGGCGAGCAGCCGCGCCAGGTCCGTGAACGCGGCCGGGTCGCCCGGGCCCGCGACGGCTGCCAGCAGGGCGGTGCGTGCCTGGTCGAGCAGCGGGTCCAGGCTGGCGTGGTCGTCGGACAGCTCGTCGAGGTCGACCTGCGCGCCGGCGGAGCGGGCCAGGACCGGCCACAGCACCTGGTCTTCCATGGCGTGGTGGTGGTGGATCCCGGCCAGCAGTGGCAGGACGTAGTCGCGCAGGGCGGCGGCGCGCTCGGGCGGGCACGGCTGGCTGCCGTCGGCGAACGCGGCGGTCAGCGCGGCGAGCCGGCGCAGGTCGCCGCGCATGGCCCGGTGGTTGATGGTGAAGCCGGTCAGGTCAGGTCGGGTGACGGTCATGGCCGCGACGCTGCCAGCACGGGCTTGGCCGGCACTTAACAGCGGCTTGGCGCCCGCGGCCGGTAGTGGCCGCGGGCGCCAGGCCGTGGTTCAGGACGCGGCGTTGACCGTACGGTGGGTCAGGGCCAGCGCCGCCACGAGGTCACTGACCTGCGGCAGTGTCTCGGTGTAGGTCCCGGCGGCCAGCCGCTGGGAGTGCACCTCGAACAGCCCGGCCAGTTCGGTGGCCCGCTCCTTGGCGACCGCGTGAATGCAGTTGCCCAGGTACTCGTTCGGCGAGCCGGGGCTGTCGGCACCCGAACACGCCGGGGAGAAGATCGGCGGCTGACCGGCCCTGGGATCCATCGCGGCGACCGCGTCCGGGCACGGGTCACCCGGCCGCGACTGCGTGCACGGCGCGTAGTTGCCCACCGCGATGTCGTAGGCCCGCCCGATGTGGGTCGGCGGCAGCTCGCCGCCGATCGGGGCACCCGCGTAGCGGTAGTTGCTGGGCAGCTGGTTGGTGCCGTAGAGCAGGCCGGACAACTGCGCGTCGGTCTCTGCCGCGACGGCGAAACCCAGCCTCGTGTACGCCTGCAGCAGCCGCACCGCCTCGGTGACCTTGCGATTGTGTCCGGCCAGGGCCGAGGTCGCGTCGGCGAAGTCGGCCGCGACCCGCTGGTAGTACTCCTTCTGCTTGCCCCACAGCTGCCGGTTCACCTTGGACCGGGCCGCCTCGACTGCGGCGGCACTGTCACCGGAGCGGGCCGCCCCGGCTTCGAACGCCGCCTTGTGCTTGACCGCCCAGCCGTCGCGGACCACGTCGGCGGTCTCCAGGCAGTAGCCGGTCGGCAGCGGGGTACGCGTCGTCCAGGAGCAGATGATGCCTGCCGGGTTCGTGTCGGTCCAGCTGCGCACCTCGACCGGCTGCCCGCCGGGGAACTGCGCCCGCAGCCGCGCGGTGGTCCGCAGGTCGGCGTACGTCTGCTCGTAGCGCGGCGTGGTCACCTCCCGCACGTTGACCAGCTCGGCCTCGTAGCAGACGGAGTAGGCGGGTGCGAACCCCGCGGGCATCGTGGCGGCGAGCTGGTACACGTTGGGCAGATCGGCCGTGGCGACGTTGACCGGTGCGGCCAGGCTCGACGGCAGCGAACTGTACGGGCTCGGGTCGCACCGTGACATCGTCGTCACAGCCGGTGCCCGGACCGTCGGCGGGAGCTGGTCGGGCCCGTACCACGGATTGAAGTTGTTCTGCGTGACCTGCTCGCGGATCTGCCGCAGCCGGTCGGACTGGGCCTGCACCGCCGCCCGGTAGTTGTCGACCAGGCCGGTGAACAGGGCGTTGGTGTGCCCGCCGGTGCCCGGCCGGCTGAACCGGGCCGCCGCGGCCAGGATGTTCTGGCCCGTCTGCCGGGTCTCGGCCAGGTGCCCGCCCGCCGGCGGGGTGCCCGGCGGCGGGGTCGGGGCCTTGGCCATCGCGGGGTTCTGCATCGACAGGGTGGTCAGCGCCTGCGCGCCCAGCGCCCACACCCCCACGTTGGCGATACCGCTCTGGGCGGGAAAGGACGGATCCCAGGTGCGGGCCAGATACGACAGGTAGCTGATCGAGCCGTACGGGCCGTACTCGTCCAGCGCCGCCGACGCGGTGACCGGCTGGCCCGACCCCCACATCGCCGGGGTGACCACGAACGGCTCCCGTGAGCTGGACCAGTTCGCGGTGGTCGTGAAGTGGCCCTCGGCGCCGTTGAACTCCGGCCGGGTCAGGTCGTCGCCGGTGCGCTGGGTGTAGTTGAGGTACTCCTTCATGTCGGCGACGGTGTCGGCCAGCGCGACGGTGCCCAGGCTCTGCCGGATCGACGCGCCCAGCAGGTCGACCTTCGTGTCGATCACGGTCAGCTGGGCCTTGACGACCTCGATCTGGTACTTCATCGTCTCGATCTCGTCGGTCATCTTCACCAGCACCGACATGATGTCGTCATACATGAACGACAGCATCGCCTCGACCCGGTCGAACCGGTCGTGCATCTCCATCCGCAGCCCGTCGACCTGCTCGCGCAGCCGGCCGATCTCCTGCAGGATCAGCTGGTTCTCGGTCGGCCCGGAGTCGGTGAACAGCGGCAGCAACTGCATGACCGCACCCAGGATGTTGCCGGTCAGCACCACCGTCGACAGCGATCCGAGGGCGGCCATGCCCAGGCCGGCGACCGTCGGCAGGTAGTTGTTGATCGACGTGGCGATCGACACCGCTGCGCTGCCGATCGTGGCGACGTCGCGCCCGCCCTTGGCGTCGGTGAATCCGATCAGCGTCGACAGGATGTACACCGCCGACCCGGCGGCGTCGATCGCGACCTGACGGTCGGCCGCGTACGCCAACTCCTGGGTGTAGCGCTGCGGGGTCGGCTTCGGACCGGGCCCCACCGGGAACTGCAGGTTGGCCTGCACCAGCAGCTCGCGGATGTCCTCGCTCTGCTCGGCGAGCCTGGCCAGCGCGTCGTTGACCTGCGCCCGCGCCTCCTGCAGGAACGCCTGCTGGTTGTCGACCTTCTCCATGATCGTATGCACGTCGACGAACGTGGACAGCAGCGGATCAGCCAGCAGCTGCTCGACGGTGGCCCGGGAGCTGATCGACACCTGCGCGCCGATCACCCCGTCCCACGCCGCGGCCAGGTCCGCGTCGCCGTCGGCGGTGCGCACCAGATCACCCCATGCCAGCTCCTGGACCTCGTTGTACTTCGACATCCACAGGAAGTTCTGATGGGCGGTGGTGACCTCGTCGTTGATCCGGGCGGTGTCCAGGATCGACGAACCGACGGTCGCCTCCGACAGCACCTTCATCATCGGCGTGGCCATCGACACCCAGGGGATGCCCGACGCCGCGTCCAGCGTCTTGAGCCAGATCCCGTAGTAGGTGCGGCTCGACGACTCGCTGATCCCGGCGGCGTCGATCTTCTGCCTGGTCAGCACCAGATGGGTGGTGATGTCCTGGCGGCTGGCGGTCGGGTTCGCGCGCCGCCAGTCCAGCACCTCCGCCGTCAGCACCAGGTTCTTCAACCCGGCCACGCCGCGGTTGTGGGCCCGCATGTGCCCGGAGAACAACGCCGTGTGGTACTCCTGCACCAGGTAGTCGACGGGCTCGGCGGCCCGCGCCGTGTTCGGCGTCAGCAGCACGACCGCGGCGACGGCCGCGCTCAGCAGACGGCGGGCCACGGTCGCCGTCCGGCGGCGGGGGAGTGGATGTCCGTGTCCGGGTGGACCGGACGCGGTGTTCGGGGCTGGCATGGCGCTGCCTCTCTGCTCGGGCGCCCTGCATCTCAGGACGCCCCGGCAGCGTTCACCGCCTCACTTGGCGGTGTCTTAACGCGACGGCGGCCGCGCACGCCAAGCCGCGCCCAAGTGGCCGTTGCTGTGCTGTGGGCATGAGAAGACTCCTCGCCGCCGGTATCGCGCTCACCGTCAGCGCCGGCCTGATGGCCGCCGTGGGCGGCACCGCGCTCGCCCGGCCCAACTGCGACGTCCCTGTTCCGCCCCCAGCCTGCGACGACAGCCCCACCGAGCCGCCACCGCCGCCGGTCGGCACCGACAAGTACCCGATGGGGTGGCTGGAGTCCTGGCAGTACCTCGGCGGGGCGGTCCGGGTCACCGGCTGGGCCAGCGACCCCAACGGCGGGCCGGTGCAGATCTCGGTCATCGCCGACGCCCCGTCGGTGGGAACCCGCCCGGCGAACCTGTGGCACGCGGGCCGTGGCGCGTACGTCGGCTTCGACATCACCGTTCCCACCTCGGCACTGGCCGGCCTGCACGGGTTCTGCGTCACCGCCAACAACGTGCCCGACGGCTCCCAGCCGGTGCCCGAGGTCGCCCCGCTGTCCTGCCCGCAGTACCGCGTCGAACCGGCCGCGCCCAGCGGGCTGATCCTGACCCCCGGCTACCACGAGGGCAAACGCACCCTGGACGTCACGTTCACCGACAACTCCGTACGCGAGGCTGACTACCGCATCGAGCTGAGCTGGCTGCAGACCACCCCGGACGACACCCCGACCGACCCGGGCCTGCCGACCACCCCGCCCGGTGGGCCGTCGCTGCCGATCCCGCAGCCCACCTACGGTGCGCCGATCCCGACGACCGAGGTCGGCGTGGCCCGCGCGGTCATCTACGGCACCACGGGAACGGGCCAGCGCACCTGGCACTTCACCCACATGCCGCAGGCGTTCGTGCACGTGGTCGTCGTCTCCCACGAGGCCGGCCTGACCTCGGCCGCGCTGAGCGGCGGGGTGTCCACGCGCTGACCGGACCACAGTCGCCGGCCGGTGCCGCCGCACCGGCCGGCGACTGCCGGACCAGCCGAGGAGATGCGCGACGGGCGGTCACCAAGGGTGTCCGGTGGGCGTGGCACACTCGTCGCGTGAACTCAGGACCGGAATCGTCGGCTCCGTACTTCAGGATGGGCGGGGTCCGGCTGTACCTTCCGGACGAGGAGTTCGGCCGACGGCTGGGCGCGGGCACGGCCGAGATCTCGGCATACATCCAAACCCTCGCCTGGGTCGGTGGTCAGTACTTCGGTCGTCTCGGTCGCGATTTCGGCTCGCTAGGCGTCCTGGTCGCCGTAGGGATCAAGCCCGAGCGTCACGTGAAGCTCTGGTGTGAGGTGGTAGGCGGCCACATCCCGGACGACGTGTGGTCGCCCTTCGTGGAACTGCTGGACGGGGCGGGTGCTGATGTCCGTCCGCAGGTCTCGGCGCCGGTGGCGTTTGCCATCGAGGGCATCCTCGGAAACGGCCCGGCATCCTTCCCCGATCTTCCAGCCGCCTGGATTGCCGCAGTTCAGGAACACGGCCAGAGCGTCCCGGTGTTCGATCACCTTTTCGAGATCGTGTTTCCCTGACGCGGTGAGGCGCGCGTCTTCGACCCGATCGACGCCCGGCACGCGGTGACCCGCCGGAACATCGGAGGAACTTTCGCGTATCGTAAGCGGCCCTCACCGCGAACCAGGAGCCGCAACGATGCCATCCCAGACGCCGACGGAGACGATCCCGAACGAGCCGGCCCCGACACCGGCCGCGATCGCCGTTGCGGGCCGGTCGCCATACGCCCAGATCCTCGGCCTCGGCGCGTACCGGCCCCGCCGTGTCGTCACCAACGACGAGCTGTGCACCTGGGTCGACACGTCCGACGAGTGGATCAGGGCCCGCACCGGGATCACGCAGCGCCGCTGGGCCGAGCCGGACGAGACCCTGGCCGCCATGTCCGTCCAGGCGGCCACCGCGGCGCTGGCCGACGCCGGGATCACCGCCGCTGACATCGGCTGCGTGGTGATGGCCACCGTGACACACCTGGAGCAGACACCGTCGATCGCCGCCCTGATCGCCCACCAGCTCGGCGCCGTCAACGCCGCGGCGTTCGACATCTCCGCCGGGTGCGCCGGCTTCTGCCACGCGGTGGCGCTCGGCCGCGACATGGTCCAGGGCGGTAGCGCCGGCCACGTGCTGGTCATCGGTGCGGAGAAGATCTCGGACTTCATCGACCGGCAGGACCGGACGACGGCATTCATCTTCGGCGACGGCGCCGGTGCTGTAGTGATCGGCCCGGCGTCGCGACCGGGCATCGGCCCGGTCGTGTGGGGCGCGGACGGCAGCCAGTACACCGTGATCGGCCAGACCCGCGACTGGAAGACCTTCATGGACGACCCCACCGGCCCGCGGCCGTTCATCCAGATGTCCGGCCAGCAGGTGTTCCGCTGGGCCTCCTACGAGATGGTGCCCGTGGCGAACAAGGCGCTGCAGGCCGCCGGCATCACCGTGGACCAGCTCGACGCCTTCATCCCGCACCAGGCCAACATGCGGATCATCGACGCGATGGTCAAGGCGCTGAAGCTCCCCGACAGCCTGCCGGTGGCACGGGACATCGCCGAGATGGGCAACACCTCGGCCGCCTCGGTGCCGCTGGCGATGGAGCGGATGCGGCGCGACGGTGCGGTGCCGGCAGGCGGGACGGCGCTGCTCGTGGGCTTCGGCGCGGGCCTGTCCTACGCCGCCCAGGTCGTGCGGCTGCCCTGGTCCTGACGGTCCTGCACGGATCGGCAGCTCCCGGCCCGCGACCCGGTGCGAAGACAGCGCGTCTCGTCCTACCGTCTGGCTGCTGCCCGGCGGCAGCGGGTCAGCTCGGCGCGAAGGTCGCGGCGCAGCGAGCGGTCCAGTTCCGGTTGCGCCAACGCGACGGTGAGGTCCTGCACCGCTTCGTCCCAGCGGCCCAGCCGGGCCAGGGCAGCGCCCCGGTTGTACAGCGGCACGGGGGCCTGCGACAGGGCGACCGCCCGGTCGAGGTCGGCCAGCGCGGCGGTCACATCGCCTTGCTCGAACCGTACGGCCGCCCGGTTGGTCCATGCCTCCACCAGCTCCGGCGCCCTGGTCACCGCCAGGGTGAGCAGTGCGTCGGCCCCGGCCAGGTCGCCGTGCTCGGAGCGGACCAGGCCCAGGGTGCACAAGAGCACCGGCTCGTCGGGCAGGACCGCCAGGCCGTCCCGTGCCTGCGCCTCGGCCCGGTCGAGAGCGCGCTGTTCGAGGTGCAGATTGACCAGTGCGACCCGCGCGTCGAGGTGTCCAGGGTCGATGGCGAGGGCGCGGCCGAAGTCCTCGGCGGCCAGGCCCGGCCGGTCCTGCTCCTGCCGGATGACGGCGCGGTTGTAGTACGCCTCCGGCAGGTGCGGGCCCAGGCGGATGGCCTCGTCGTAGTCGCGCGACGCGGCCCGGGTCCGCCCCGCCGCCCGGTGCAGCGCTGCCCGGTCGATGTAGTACTCGCTGTTGCCGGGGTCGCGTGCGACGACCCGGTCGAGGTCGGACATGGCACGCTGCCGGTCGCCCAGAGCCAGGTGCACCTGCGCCCGGTTGTGGTACAGGCGGGCCACGTCCTGAGGCCGCTCACCAGGTGCCAGCGCGCCTTCGAGGCGGCTCAGCCCGTCGTCGACCAGGCGCAGTGCACGGGCATGCTCCCCGGCCCTGCTGTCGAGCAGCGCGATGCCCTGCTCGTAGAAGACGGTCGTGACCAGCCGCTGCTTCGGATCCTCGATTCCCGCGGCCAGCGTGATCGCCTGCTCGAGCCAGTCACGGGCCCGCGACTGGTCCTGCGCGTCGGGGCGCAGGTGGCGGGCGTACAGCATCGCGGTCGAGTATGCCGCCGACATGAGGGTCCGCCGGTCATCGGTGACCATACGCGTCTGGTCGTAGAGTCGCAGCGCCTCGTCGGCGCGGTCCAGCGCGGACAGGGCCGTGGCCAGCCCGGTGGTGTACGCCCACCAGTTGCGCAGGTCGTCCTGCGGGCTCAGCAGGTCACGGCCGCGCTGGGCCAGGCGCTGCGCGTGGTGGTAGAAACCCCGTGCCAAGCTGTCGCCCAGGGCGGTCCGGATCGCATCGGGCGCGGTGTCCATACGTGGCGGCTCGACCGTGCCGCCGTCGTCCAGGATGAGCCGCAACGGGCCGCCGTCGAGGCGGGCGGTCAGCGCGTGCAGCAGCTCGACTGTGGTCTCGTCGGCTTCGGCGGTGTGCTCGAAGCGGACCGTGGCGGGCCCGGAGAGGGTCTGTGCCCAGGCGGCGACGAACTCCGCAACACCGTACGCCAGGCAGGCGGTGCGACGTGCGGGGTGGAACCGGATCGGCTGCTCCTGCGCCGGTGGCCGTGGGTCGAGACGAGGCGCCACCGCGAACAGCTCCACCTGATGGCGGGCTACCAGGCGAGGCCGCACTGCGGGAGCGATCCGAGCCAGGAACGCGTCGACTCCGGCATACGGGCCGCGCTCGCGGTGGCAGTCGAACGAGCCGAAGTCGCCGACGGTCACTCCGGGCACCCGCCAAGGGGGAGCGGGCACCCGGGGGTGCCCGCTCCGGGCTTGCCTACCAGCACCATTCGATCCAGAGCCGGCGGGCGCCGGACAGCAGGCGCAGCGTGCCCTTCCTGCGGACGACCATCTTCTTCATCGAACCTCCCAGTGATCCATTTCCGACGCCAACGTCAAGATCTTAGCCAGAGGAACGTAAATATGTACATCGTTTCATGTTCAGTTTCTGGTGTCGTCTGCCGACCCGACAACACAGCGGGCGCGTGCTGGCTCACGGCTTTTCGGCGTTCCGTGTCGAGGCGAAGGCGGTGCTGACACGCTCGGCGTGTTGCCCGCATCGTCCGTCCGCGACTTCGGCCGGCATCCTGATCGCCAGGTCGCCGCACTACGCTCATGTGATCAAGCTGGAAGATCGATCAGGGCCACGCTTGTCGCGCCGTGCGGCTGCAGCGTCGCGTCCGTCGCGCGGTCCACGAGTGCGGCGTCCGGTGAGCGCAAAGGGTGCCCGTCCACGGTCGCCGTCCCACGTACGACGACGATCCCGGCCGGGCCGGTGACGGTCAGCGGTTCGGTGACGTCGACGACGCGAACCGCACCCCGATCCCCGGTACGCACGATGAGGTTGAGGTCGGTGATCGGCCCGCCGAGCAGCGTGCACGTGGTCTGGGCGTCGCCGTCGAACGCGAACGGCTCCAGCGGTCCGATGTCGTGCTCGGCACCGTCGACGGTCAAGCGCATGCCGACTCCGGTGAGTACCGTGATCATGCGCCGGTAGCCCGGGAAGGCCGAGAACGGTCCATCCTCGCTGACATCGGCGATGCTGAGCCGCCACCGGTAGTTATCGGCACCTGGGGGATGGACGAAGATCTCCCGGGTGATTCCGCCGCCGTTGCGCCACGCTACGGCGACGCGGTCCACGGCTGGCAGCAGCGTCACACCCATGATGGGCAGCCTATGCCGTGCAGCGGGGTGGATGCGGTGAACCTCGGTCAGGTCGCCACGGACCCGACGGATGGCGTGACTGCGGGGCTGCGCATCGACCCGACCGAACTCACTGTGGAACGCGCTTCGGGCAAGTGAGGGCTTGGAGGGCCACCTGACCGTGTATGCGCTGCGGGCCCGGTCCGGGTGGCGGCTGCCTGACGGCAGGTCGCGACCCGGACCGGAGACAGCTCAGGGTGCGGTGATGCTGGGCTGTGCGCCAGAGCCGAAGGCCCAGCCTTCGACGCTGCCCGGGGCGGGGTTGTAGCTGGACGCGCCCAGGGTGCTGTAGGTCCAGGCGGCGCCGTGGGTGGAGGCGTGCCAGTAGGACCAGTAGGCGGAGGCGGGCGGGGTGTTGACGCAGGCTTGCTGGGCGGGGGCGGGCAGGTTGTTGATACGGCAGACGAACGCCAGGCCCCAGCGCTGGGTGCCGGTGACGGAGTAGCCCGCGCCGGTCAGGGCGGTCAGGCCGCTGGTGGGGTCGCCGGGGGCGCAGGCGACGACGACGCCCGCGCCGAAGGCGGTGAAGTCGACGACGACGGTGACGCCGGTGCTGCCGGCGCAGGCGGCCGCCTGCGCGGCCCGGGGGGCCGGGTCGGCGACGACGACAGCGGTGACCAGCGCGAAGACGGCGGCGAGGCCGGCCAGTACGCGGGCCAGCGGCTGGCTGCGGTGCAAGGTGAGGGTGGGCGACATCGGTGGCTCCCTGTCGGGGATCAGCCCGGCCGGCACCTGGCGGCCGGGCAGTGGTCGCGCCTGGAAGCCATGCCTGGTCCGCCACCTGACCGGCGCGGGACCGGGCGGTGGTGTCCAGGTCGCGTGGACGTGTACCGCGTTGTCACCGGGCGGGTGTTCGGACTCGGGCCCGGGAGGCCCATACCGTTGCGCGTCAGTCCCGGCCTTGCACCGGATTCCCCCACACGATGACGACTTCACCGTAAGCGACCGCGACCGCCACCGCGCTGTTGCGAACGTGACACGTTGTCGCGTTGACGACACGGTGCGGCCCGTGGTCGTATGGGGGCGACCCAGCATGCAGGGGAAGCCGGTCGAATTCCGGCACTGGCCCGCAGCCGTAGGTTCCGCAAGGGACGAGTCGGAATACCTGGCTGGGTCAGCTGTCAGCGTCGTCGAGGTCTACGGCGCGGAGCCAGACTCTCCGCACCCCGGAATGGTCGGTGTTCCGCGCTTTGCGCCGCTCACCCCCGGAGAAGTGCATATGTCTAATCCTGCCAGCCGGCATGCCCGTGCCAGTTTCCTGCTCGCGGCCGGCGCCGTCGCGGTGTTGACCGGTGTGCTGGCGGCCGTGCCCGCCCGGCCCGCGCTCGCCGACACCACCGGCCCCGACCCCGCCAAGGCTGTCGCGTACCTGGTCGACCCGGCGAACATGCATCAGGGCAAGTACTACGGCTTCATGCCCGAGTTCCCCGACTACGGTCTGACCGTCGACGGGATCTGGGCGCTGGCCGCGACCGGCACCAACGACGCCAAAGCCAGGGAGATGACCGCGTTCATCAGCTCTGGCGGCATCGTCGAAGGCGGACAGACGACCCTGGACAACTGGCTGGGCATCGGCGGGGACTGGCCGTCGGGCGGGTCCGTCGCCAAGACCGCGGTGCTGGCCCAGGTCACCGGAGCCGACCCGCGCGACTTCGCCGGCCACGACCTGATCGACGCCCTGCACGATCTCACCTGCACCGGCGTCGACACCTCGCTCGGGTGTGCCGGCGCGGGCAACTACCGGTTCGCCGAGTCGGTGTTCTCCCAGTCCCTGGGCGTGATCGCGCAGGTCCGCGCGGGCTCCGTCGCCGACGCGGCCGCGCCGGTGGGGTTCCTGCGCGGCCTGCAGCACGCCGACGGCTGGTACGCCAGCCTCATCCCGGTGCCCGCCGAGCCCACCGGCGACGTCGACAGCACCGCGATGGCGGCGATGGCGCTGGACCTGCTCGACGACACCGCGTCGGCTGCCGCTGTCGACAAGGCGGTCGCCTGGGTCGCCGGGCGGCAGAACGACGACGGCTCGTTCCCCGGTGTGAAGATGCCCTGGCAGAACGGTGACGCACCCAAATCGACCAACTCCACCGCTCTGGCCGTCCAGGCGCTGAGCCTGGACGCTGCCGCCCACGCCGAGCAGATCGCCAAGGCGAAGGCGTGGCTGGCCACGACGCAGAACAGCGACGGCGGGTTCGACGTCACCGCCGTCGACGAGGGCTCCGACGTGCGCGCCACGACCCAGATCGTCGTCGCGCTGACCGGCACCTCCTACGGCACGCTGCTGCGCGACCTCACCACCCGGCCCTCGCCGAGCGCGACGGCGAGCGCGACACCGTCGGTGACCGCGACACCGGGCGCGTCCGCGTCGGTGACCGCGTCGCCGAGCCAGACCCCGGGCGCTGGGCTGCCGGTCACCGGTGTGGAGGTGACCACGATGGCATCGGTCGCCGTGGCGCTCATCGGCGCGGGCGCTGTGCTGCTGCTGGTCACCCGCCGACGCCGCGACAGCGCCACGGGTCGGCCGTGACCGGCGTCGCCGTCGGTCCGCGCAGGGCGGTGCGGGCTGCGGCGGTCATGCTCGCGGCGACCTTCGCCGCGGTGGCCGTCGCCGCCCCGGCGCAGGCCGGGCCGCTGCCGATCAGCCAGTGCACCACCACGTCCGGGGTGATCCTGGTCGTCGACTTCGGGCACTTCGGCGGGCCTCGGCTGCGCGCGTGCGGGTCGACGCCGACGACCGGCTACCAGCTGCTCAACCAGGGCGGCTGGAAGACCGAGGGCACCGGCCATGACGGGCCGGCGTTCATCTGCCGGATCGGCTACTCCGGGCACCAGAGCGGCAAGAAGTTCCCGACCCCGCAGCAGGACCCGTGCGCGCGTACCCCGCCCGCCACGGCGTACTGGTCGTACTGGCACGCCGACCCCGGCCGGAACTCGTGGAGTTACAGCCAGCTCGGCGCGATGAGCTACAAGCCCAAACCGGGAAGCGTCGACGCGTGGGTGTTCGGCGCCACCGACACCGGCGGCACCAGCGGCGGTCCGAGGTTCAGCCCCGACAGCGTACGGGCCAGGAACACCACCCCCGGCGGAGGAAGCTCGCCCAGGCCAAGCCCGAAACCGTCCAAACCCGCCGCGACCAAACCTGGGGCTGCGCCCACCACGGCAGCCGCCCGGCCGGGCACGTCGACGTCGGCGTCCCTGGCACCGCCACCCTCGGCCCCGCCATCGTCATCGGTGTCGGCAGAGCCCACCCCGACCGCCAGTGAGTCGTCGTTCCTGGACGCGGCACCGGTGGAAGCGGCGCGCACAGACACCGGATCGTCGGCGCCCGCGCTGGTGACGGTCGGGTTGGTGCTGCTGATCGGCGCGGCGGGGGCGGTCGTGGCCAAGCGGCGGCGTGCGGGCGGCTGAGGTGGCGGTGCTGAGCGGGGCGCGGCTGCCGCGGTCGCTGCATCCGGTGGCGTGGTGGCTGTGGGCGATCGCCCTGGCCACCGCCGCCAGCAGGACCAGCAACCCGCTGCTGCTCGCCCTGATCTTCGCGGTCCTCGGTCTGGTCGTCACCGCCCGTAGGGGCGACGCCCCGTGGGCGCGGGCGTTTCGCTACTACCTGTACCTGGCCCTGGTCGTGGTCGGGATCCGGGTGCTGTTCCGGATCGTGTTCGGCACCGGCGTCACCGCCGACGACCACGTCCTGCTCACCCTGCCGCAGCTGTCCACCCCCGACTGGTACGCCGGCATCCAGCTCGGCGGCGCGGTCTCGGTGGAGGCGGTGCTGTCGGCGGCCGTGGACGGGATGCGGCTGGCGTGCCTGCTGTGCTGCATCGGCGCGGCCAACACCCTGGCCAACCCGAAACGGGCCCTGCGGGTGCTGCCCGGCGCCCTGTACGAACTCGGCGTCGCGGTCACCGTCGCGCTCAGCGTCGCACCGCAGCTGGTCGAAAGCGTGCAACGGGTCGCCAAGGCCCGCAGGCTGCGCGCCGGACGCGCCCGTGGCATCCGCGCCCTGCCCGCCATCGCCATACCCGTGCTGCACGACGCCCTCGACCGGTCCCTGCGCCTGGCCGCGGCCATGGACTCCCGTGGCTACGGCCGCACCGGCACCGCCACGCCCGGCTCACGCCGTATCACCGGCGTGCTGATGCTGTCGGGCATGGCCGGGCTGTGCGTCGGCGTGTACGGGCTGCTCGACCCGACCGTGCCGCGTCCCCTCGGCCTGGGCGGCCTCGCCGCCGGGACGCTGGCCTGCGCGGCCGGGCTGGTCCTGGGCGGGCGGCGCGTATCGCGGACCCGCTACCGGCCCGACCCGTGGCGCTGGCCCGAATGGGCCGTCGCCGCCGGCGGCACCCTGGCCGCGGTCGTGCTCGCCGCGGGCACCGGCTACGACCCCGCCGCGCTCAACCCCAGCCTGCACCCGCTGCAGTGGCCCACCCTGCCGCTGCTGCCCGCCGCCGCGATCCTGCTCGCCGCGGTTGCCGCGTTCGCCGCGCCACCACCGCCGGCCGGACCGGCCCGTATCACCGCACCAGCTCGGGAGCCCGCCGTTGATCCAGTTTGACCGCGTCAGCGTCACCTACCCCGACGCCGCCCGGCCCGTGCTGCGCGAGGTGACCCTGACCATCGACGAGGGCGAGCTGTGCCTGGTCGTCGGGCACACCGGCACCGGCAAGTCCACCCTGCTCGGCGCGATCAACGGCCTGGTCCCGCACTTCACCGGCGGGCGGCTGACCGGCCGGGTCACCGTCGGCGGGCGCGACACCGCCACCCACCCGCCCCGCGAGCTGGCAGACGTCGTCGGGGTCGTCGGACAGGACCCGACGGCCGGGTTCGTGACCGACACCGTCGAGGAGGAACTTGCCTACGGCATGGAGCAGCTCGCCCTCCCACCGGCGGTGATGCGCACCCGTGTCGAGCAGGCCCTCGATCTGCTGGGGCTGGCCGACCTGCGCCACCGCGGTCTGTATGAGCTGTCCGGCGGCCAGCAGCAGCGCGTAGCCATCGCCGCGGCGCTCACCGCCCACCCCCGGGTGCTGGTGTTGGACGAGCCGACGTCCGCGCTGGACCCGCAGGGGGCCGAGGACGTCCTGGCCGCGATCACCCGGCTCGTGCACGACCTCGGGGTCACCGTCGTGCTGGCCGAGCACCGCCTCGAACGTGTCATCCCGTACGCGGACCGGATCGTGCACGTCGGAGCCGACGGCGCTGTCACCGCGGGCGACCCCGCGGCCATGCTCGCGACGGCGACCGTCGCACCGCCGGTGGTGCAACTGGCCAGGGCCGCCGGGTGGACGCCGGTGCCGCTGTCGGTACGCGACGCCCGCCGCCGCGCCGCCGACCTGCGCCACCGCCTGCCCGCCACGCCCACTCAGCCGCACCGCACCGCCACGACGAGGCAGGCGACCGCGCTCACCGCGGCCGGCGTCTCGGTCCGCCACGGCCAGGTCGTCGCCGTACGCGAGGCCGACCTGCGGCTGGCCGCGGGCGAGGTCGTCGCGCTGATGGGCCGCAACGGATCCGGCAAGTCCTCGCTGCTGTGGGCCCTGCAAGGCGCCGGACTGAGAACCACCGGCCGGGTCGAGGTGCCCACCGCCGCAGGCCCGGCCGACCCGGCCCGGATGAAACCCGCGACAGCCCGGACCCTGGTCGGCCTCGTCCCGCAGACGGCCACCGATCTGCTCTATCTGGACACCGTCGACGCCGAACTCGCCCAAGCCGATCGCGACGCCACCGTCGGCGGCAGGGCACGGGCGCTGCTCGACGAGATCACACCGGGCATCGGCGGCACGGCCCATCCCCGGGACCTGTCCGCCGGGCAGCAACTGGCCCTCGTCCTGGCGATCCAGCTGTCGGCCGCACCCGCAGTGCTGCTGCTCGACGAACCGACCCGCGGCCTGGACTACCAGGCCAAAGCGGCGCTGGCCGCCGCCCTCGACCGGCTTTCGGCCCAGGGTACGGCGATCGTGGTGGCCACCCACGACGTCGAGTTCGCGGCGACCGTCGCCGACCGGGTGGTCGTCATGGGCGATGGGGACGTCGTCGCCGACGGCCCTGCCCAGGTGGTGCTGACAGCGTCGCCCGGCTTCGCCCCGCAGGTCGCCAAGATCCTCGCCCCGCTGCCCTATCTGACCGTCGCCCAGGTCAGCGCGGCCTTGGCCGCCGCCGATCCGGCTCCGGCAGCCAGCCATGCCTACGGTGGGGGAGGGCGGCCATGACACCGATCCCGGGCCTGCGTCGGGGCCGCGCGGTACGCATCCCCGGCCGCGCCGCGGCCGCGATCGTCGTCGCGTCGGTGCTCGGAGTGGTCGCTTTCGGGTGGCCGTTCTTCGCCGCACCGGGCGCGTTCGCCGACACCCAGACCCCGCCGCTGATCTTCGGGGTGCTCCTGCTGCTCATCCTCGCGGTCGTGTTCGCCGAGGTCGCCGACGGGCGTATCGACGCCAAAGCCCTGGCCATGCTCGGCGTCCTGTCGGCGATCAACGCCGCGCTGCGGCCGCTCGGGGCGGGCACCGCCGGGATCGAGACCGTGTTCTTCATGCTCGTCCTGGCCGGACGGGTGTTCGGGCCGGGGTTCGGGTTCGCGCTGGGCTGCACCTCCCTGTTCGCCTCGGCGCTGCTGACCGGCGGCGTCGGCCCGTGGATGCCGTACCAGATGTTCGGCTGCGCCTGGGTCGGCATGCTCGCCGGACTCCTGCCGCCCCTGCGCGGAAAAGCCGAACTGGCGATGCTCGCCTGCTACGGCGCGATCTCCGGATACCTGTTCGGGTTCCTGCTCAACCTGTCGTTCTGGCCGTTCTCCCTGGACCCGACCAGCTCCATCGCCTACCAGCCGGGCCTGGACCCCGGTGAGCAGCTCGCCCGGTACCTGACCTTCTTCAGCGTCACATCGCTGGGCTGGGACACCGGCCGGGCCGTCACCACCGCGGTACTTACCGCCCTGGCAGGGCCCGCAGTGCTCGCGGCGCTGCGCCGCGCCGCGCGCCGAGCCAGCTTCGGCGCTCCCGTCGACTTCGTCCCATGACAGCCGCTGGTCCGGCAGTAGCCCGGCAGAGGGATAGTCATGTCCGCTAGCTCCCGATACCGTCGGTGCCAGGCCTGACCCGGAAGGGGCGGCAATGTCCGACGATCCTCTGATGGCAGACCTGCGGACCGTCAGCGACGACACCCTCTACCTTCGTCTGAAGCTGCTGGCCCACCGGCTGCCGACCGACTACAAGGAACTGGACTACGAGTACCGGCGCGACGTGTGGGAGACGGTCAACAAGGCCATCCGCGCCGAGATCCGCCGCCGCAAGGCCCCGCCGCCGCCATGGTGGGGCACTCCCGTCGTCGGGGAGGCCCCGGCACGCCGCCACCGGTACGCCGCCGGCTACCTGGCGTCCATCGCAGCCGCCAGCCTGCTGGTGACGATGCCCGCGTTGACGCCGGTGGTGCTGCTGGCGACCCTGGGCTGCGGCGCGGCGTGGCTGCTGCCGCACATGCGCGACACCGGCTTTCGGCGCAAGCCTCGACGCTGAAGATCAGCCGCAGCCGGGCGACCCGCTGGTAGAGCGGGCCGCCGCAGGCACATCCCTGCGACGACCCGCTCGTCGATCGAGGGTCAGTGGCAGAGCAGCGTCGGCGCCGCAAGCGCCGATCCGGCCGCGCTCAGCTGCGCGTAACCCACCCCCGCCAAGCCCAGCGCACCTTGGGCGGTGGCCCGCACGGCGGTCGCCGGATCGAAGCCGCCGGCCGTGTACGCGATCGCGCCTCGCTGTGCCGTCGGCGCGGCGCAGTCCTGCTGGAGCCCGCGCAGGAACACGCGCGCCTTGGCCGCGGCCAGCAGCCGGCCGCTGCTGTGCAGTGCCTGGGCGGCAAGACCCGTGCTGTTGGCGTTGACCGCGCCGGTGCCGGCGAACCCGCCGTCGGGCTGTTGCTGGTCCACCAGCCAGGACAGTGCGGCCGGGGTCGGGTGCCCGGCAGCGCGCAGCGCCTGCACCGCGACCGCGGTCGCGTCCACGTCACTCACGCACGTCGGCTGGTCGAAGTAGACCGGAAACCCGCCGTCGGCACAGGCCTCGCCGGCCAGGTACGACACCGACGCCGCCGGGGCTCCGGCCGTGGTGCGGTCCAGGGCCAGGACCGCGAACGACTGGGTGAACGTGTTGCTGAAATCGCCCCACGCCGACCGGTCGCTGAACCGCCCCGACGGCGCCTGCAGCCCGCGCAGCCGCGAGATCAGGTCGACGCCGCCGAACGCGGCCGGGTCGGCACCGGTGACCTGCGCGGTCAGCGCCAGCTTGCCGGTCGCGCCCGCGTATGCCTCGCCGCCGTCGCCGATGTAGCCGGCCAGCGTCGCCGGCTGGGCAAGCCAGCCCATCGCGGCGGCCGAGTAGCTGCCAGAGGTCCCGGTCGCGGCGAACGCGAACACCGCGTCGATGGTCAGCCCCTGGTCGGGGTAGGCGACGCCGTCGAAGACGGCCTCGAAGCGCTCGCCGTCGACCAGTTGTCGGGCCAGCCACCCGGCCGCGGCGTCGCCGCGGTTGAGGGTCGGCGCGGCGTGCGCGGGGAGCGCGGCTGGTACGACCAGGGTGAGGGTTGTCGCGGTGAGCAGCGCGAGGCGGCTCAGCGTACTGCGGATCATGTGCGTGCCTTTCCGGCCCGCAGGTCGCGCAACCCGGCACACAGCGCATGACGCGGCTGGTGGTCCCGGTGCCCGGTTCCCGTGGGCCACGACGGGAAACTGGAGAGGTCGGTCCACGGGCGGGTATTCGGGCTTGCCGAGTGCGTTCCTCGGCCTACCGTTGCGGGCCAGCGCCGGACTTGTACCGGACTTCCCCCACCACGCGGACACATTCAGTTGTGGACGTGCGTCTCCACAATGGATGTGCTCGGGTCGTGCTGTCAACGTCGCCGACGGTGATGAGTGACGCGGCAGCCGGGGATCAGTGCTCGCGCAGGAGCCGGCCGTGGCCGCTGACCTGATCGGACATCCCGTGTTCGCGCAGCGCGTGCCACAGCGTGGCGGTGTTGATGGCGAGCACGGGTTTGCCCAGCTCGGCTTCGAGCCGCTCGGCCTGGGCGACGAACGACAGATTCGTGCCGACCTGGACCACCGCATCGACGTCTGGCGCGTCGAGGGAGGCCACGACCTCGTCCAGCCGATGCGTCGGCACGCGGGCGATGTCCATGGCGGTGGGGCACCGCAGGCCGGTCACCGCCGCGACGTCGAAGCCCGCCTCGGTGAAGAACCGGGCGACCTCCCGGTCGGCGACCGGCTGGTACGGGGAGAAGACCGCGATCCGTCGGCAGCCGAGCTCGTGCAGCGCGGCCCGGCAGGCGCTCGCGCCGGTGGTGACCGGCAGCCCGCTGCGATCCCGTAGCCGCTGCTCGAAGGCGGCGTTGCCGTCGACCCCGCCCCAGAACGTCTCGGCCGACATGCCCATCACCAGCCGGTCGGGTTCGGCGGTGAGCACGTCGCGGACGGCCGTTTCGATCGAGGCGCGGATCTGGTCCAGCAGCGCCCGGAAGTCGTCGTCGCCGCCCATCGCGGGGTTCGGTATGTGCATCGAACCGGCCCGGTAGGCGACCCCGGTGATCCCGGCCGTCCAGTAGTCGTGTTCGACGACGGTGTTCGTGCTGGGCACGATCACTCCGAAGACCGCGCGGGGGCCGACGTTGTTGGTCATATGCGCGCCGTGACGTCGTCGACGGCGCGGTGCGCGCGGGTGCGGGCCGTCGGCCGGTCGAGCAGCAGAGCGTCGACCAGCAGGGGGGACACGATCACGGCGACGGCGTCCTCACGCTGGGCCGTGGTCACGCCCGCGGCACGCAGCACGTCGTGGAACGGGGCGAGCAGGTCGCCGACATAGCGGTGGCGTAGTTCCACCGCGGCCGCCGCGGTCAGGGCCTGCAGCAGCGCGGCGACGGGCCGGTCGCGTAGCCGGTCACACAGCAGGTCGACCTCGGCGTGCAGGTCGTGGGCCAGCTCGCCGTTGCGGTCGGCTGGGCCGAGCGGGGCGACGTCGATGAGTGAGGCGAGCACGTCGTGGGGGCTTGGCCAGTGCCGGTAGACCGTCGAGCGGGACACGCCGGTGGCCGCGTGCAGCCGCTGCGGGGTCAGCGCGGCGGCTCCTTCGGCGAGCAGCAGGTCGAGCGCGGCGGTCAGCACCACGGTGGCGGTCTCCGTGGCCGGTCCCACGGGGCGTCCCGTTCGTGTCATGAGTTAACGATACACCTTGTCCTGGAAATTATTTAGCGCTACATTCCGTACCGGAAAATATTCTCGGGAAGGGGAGACCGATATGCGACCGCATGTGGAGCTCGTCGACGAGCGTGACCTGATCTGGCACATGGCAGAGTTCCAGCACGCCACAGGCTCTGCCGAGCAGCGCAACCTCAGCTATGACGAGGAGGACGGTTCGGCGTCGCTGAAGGTCCGGTTCACCGGCGACTGGTCGCGCCCCGCCGGGATCCACCATGCCGACACCGAGTGGTACGTGCTGTCCGGGCAGGTCACCGTCGGGGACACCGTGTTGGGCCCGGAGGGCTACTGGACCGCGCCCGCGGGCGTGCTGACCCCGCGACTCACCGCCACCGCCGGCACCGAGATCCTGCTGTTTCGCGAGTACGGTGACTGGCGCTTCGACCCGGCCGACGCCTCCCGCGACACGGTCCGCTCCGACCAGCAGCTGATCGTCCTGGACACGGCGCAGATGCCGTGGATCGATGTCAAGGACGGCAGCCCGATGCGGTTCGACCTCGGCGGGACGCCGGTGCCCGGCCTCTACATCAAACTCCTGCACCGCGACGCCGAGACCGGCTTCTACACCCGCCTCATCCGGGCCAAGCCGGGCTGGCGCGAGGTGCCGCTGGCCCATCACCCGTGCAGCGAGGAGGCCTACTGCCTGGACGGCGGGTTCGACTACAACTTCGGCAAGATGTGGCCCGGCACCTACTTCTGGCGCCCGCCGCTGATCCGCCACGGCGACTTCACCGCCGACGCCGAGACCGGCTGCACCTGGCTGGTGCGCTCCGACAGCGACCTCGTCGACTGGTACACCGACAACGCCCGCGTCGTGATGCAGGGCGACGCCACGAACTGGGGTGCCGGCCACCCGCACAGCGCCGCCCCTCGTTTCGTCGAACCGGTGCGGTCACGCTCGATCGGACGCTGGGCCGACCCCACCTACCAGTGACCGGTGGGTTCACCGACGCGCGGGCACGCCCGGCACGGCCGGGCTGAGTGCTGTGGCGGCATCGTGCTGGGCGCGGCCTTTCCGGCGCCCGGCACGATGCCGGACTGTCAACGGGCTCGCCGGGGCCGCGTTCTCGCCATGACGACCGCAGCCACCAGCGCAAGGAGCGCCGCGCCGACGGCCCAAGGCCACCACATGACGCCTGGCCGGTCAGCCGGAGCGGTGGACGCCTGGCTGGTCTCGCGTGCCGACGATGACGGTGCGGGGTCGCCGGGCAGGGCGACGGTGAACTGGACCCGGCCGGTGATCGGATGGCCGTCGCTGGAGATGACCTGGTAGGCGACGAAGTACTCGCCACTGGTCGCCGGTTTGAGGGCCTGGGTGACGACCCGGTCGGTCACCGAAGGCTGACCTGTTTGGAAGGTGTCGCCGCCGGGGCCGGTGACCGCGACGGTCACGTAGGTCTTCTTCACCGGCCCGGCGAAGGTCAGCGCGACCTGCTGCGGGGCACTGGTGACGGTCGAGCCCTGCGCGGGCGCGGCCGACGTGAGGTCGTCATGGGCCTGCGCAGGCGCGGGCAGCAGCACAACGGCCGCGGCTGCGGCTGCGGCTGCGGCTGCGGCGAGAACTCTGGCCAGGCGGGCGCTGGTATCCGGTCGGCGGTTCACGTCCACCCGTCGTCGCCACCGGCGTGCTGGTTCCCGGGCAGTGCAGCGGGATGTATCACAACGGCGCTGACCTGCTCCGATGTCTCGTCACCGGAAGGTGGCGGAACTGGCCGAGGTCAGGTGGGCGACCACTGCTGCGACACCGGGCCCACCTGGCCCCGGTGCACACGCAGCCGTGGAGGAGACCTGATGCGCCCGATCAACACCAACCCCGCCCGGTGGCGGATGGCGGCCCTGGCGACCGTAGCCGTGACCGCCCTGGCCGGCTGCGCCGGCACGTCACCGACACCGGCGGCCGCCCCGTCACAGGCCGCGGCGGCGACCGCGAACGCCGCCGCCGTCACGATCCGCGATCCGTGGGTCAAGGCCGCGGACGAGGGCATGTCAGCGGCGTTCGGGACACTGGTCAACACGTCCGGCAAGGACGTGACGGTGGTGTCGGGGACCAGCACGGCGTCGCCGATGATGGAGCTGCACGAGATCGCGACCGTCGACGGGAAGATGGTCATGCGCCCGAAGCAGGGCGGCTTCACCGTCCCGGCGAACGGGACGCACGAACTCGCCCCAGGCGCCGACCATCTGATGCTGATGGATCTGGCCGCGCCGGTGAAGCCCGGTGACGCCGTCAGGGTGAAGCTGACCCTGTCCGACGGTTCGGTGCTCGAGTTCACCGCGGTGGGCAAGGCGTTCGCGGCGGGCAATGAGAGCTACGCCCCCTCGCACATGGGCTGACCTGATGAGCGACGACAACACCCGCTGGGGACGCCGCCGCCTGCTGACCGGCGGCGGCCTTGCCGCCGGAGCCGCCCTGACCGGCGCCGGTCTGCTCGCCGGCCGCCAGGAGCAGCCGCCCGCCGCGGCGTCCGTGTCGGAGGCGGCGGTCGGTGAGGCGACCGCCGCCTTCCACGGCCCGCACCAGGCAGGGGTCGCCACGCCGCCGCAGGCGCACGCGGTGTTCCTGGCCCTGGACCTGCGCCGCGGCACCGATCGGCAGGGACTCGCGCGCATGATGCGGTTGCTGTGCGACGACGCCGCGCGGCTGACTCAGGGCCGGGCGGCCCTGGCCGACACCGAACCTGAACTGGCCGGCCGCCCTGCCCGGCTGACGGTCACGTTCGGGTTCGGCCCGGACCTGTTCGCCAAACTGGACCTGGGTGGCTCGCCGGTACGGCAGTTGCCGAAGTTCGGCATCGACCGGCTGCAGACGCGCTGGTGCGGCGGGGACGTGCTGGTACAGATCTGCTCCGACGACCCGGTCACCGTCACCCACTCCCAGCGGATGCTGGTCAAGGACGCCCGTGCGTTCACCACGGTGCGGTGGCTGCAGCGCGGGTTCCGCCGCGCCGCCGGCGCCGACCCGGCCGCGATGACCCAGCGCAACCTGCTCGGGCAGGTCGACGGCACGATCCAGCCGGCCGACGACGTCCACGACCGCGCGCTGTGGGTCAGCGACGGACCTGGCTGGCTGCACGGTGGCACGACGGTGGTGGTGCGCCGGATCCGCGCGGAGCTGGAGACGTGGGACGCCGTCGACCGCGGCGGCAAGGAACTGACCATCGGCCGGCGCCTGGACACCGGCGCGCCACTGACCGGCGGCGGCGAGCACGACCCGGCCGACTACGCGGCGGTCGACGGTCTCGGTCTGCCGGTGATCTCGCAGTTCGCGCACATCCGCCGTGCCCATGTCGCCGACCCGGCACGGCGGATCCTGCGCCGGCCGTACAACTACGACGACGGGCTGACCGCCGACGGCACCCCCGATACCGGGCTGGTGTTCGCCGCGTACCAGGCCGACATAGCCCGCCAGTACCTGCCCGTCCAGCAGGCCCTGGCCGAGTCGGACCTGCTCAACGAGTGGACCACCCCGATCGGGTCGGCGGTGTTCGCCATCCCGCCCGGCTGCCGGCCGGGCGGGTACGTGGGGCAGCAACTGCTCGACCGGACATGACACCGGCTGTCTCGAATGGTGAGAGGAAGGCCACGGCGGGAACCAGACCCGCCGGGCCGTCGACTGGTGGGCGCCGTGACTGTGCGGCACGACTGCTCCCGGAAGGTTCACCCCTGATGAAGACCGCTCTGCGCACCGCCGTGGTCGGCCTGGCCGCTGCCGCGGCGCTCGCTCTGGTCGCCGCGCCGGCCGCCGCGCATGTCACGATCAGCCCGTCGACGACCGCGGCCAACGCGTACACGATCCTGACGGTCTCGGTGCCGCACGGCTGCGACGGCTCGGGCACCACCAAGGTGTCCATCAAGATGCCGGAGAAGATCATCGCGGTGACGCCGACGGTCAACTCCAACTGGTCGGTGGACAAGGTCATGGTCGACCTGAACCCGCCGGTCAAGGACAGCCACGGCAACGAGATCACCAAGCGCGTCGCCGAGGTCGTCTACACCGCCAAGGCGCCGCTGCCCGACGGGATGCGCGACGCGTTCGAGCTGTCGCTCAAACTGCCCGACGCCGCGGGCGAGACCCTGGTCTTCCCGACCGTGCAGACCTGCGAGAAGGGCGAGACCCCGTGGGTGGAGGTCGCCGCGTCCGGCCAGAACCCCGACGAGCTGGCCCACCCCGCTCCGGCGTTCAAGCTGACCGCCGCGACCGGCGGCGGCCACGACGCCCCCGCCCCCTCGGTCAGCGCCGCGGCCGCCGACACCCACGCCGATGACAGCAGCAACTCGGGCGGCGACACCCGGTCGTGGATCGCGCTGATCCTCGGCGCGCTCGGCCTGATCGCCGGCGGCCTGGCCCTGGTCCGGACCCGCAAGACCGCGTGAGCAAGCCCGCCACCACGACCCGGCGGGCCGGGGGAGTGCTCCTCGCCCTGCTCGCCGGGCTGTTCGCCGCGCTGACCGCGGCGTCGCCCGCGTACGCCCACGCGACCCTGCTGGGCACCGACCCCGTCGACGGCGCGGTCGTGGCGACCGCGCCCGCGCAGGTCACGCTCACCTTCAACGAGCCGGTCACCGTACGCGCCGGTGGGGTCCGGCTCCTGGACGCCCAAGGCGCGCAGGTATCCGCCGAAGCCCGCAGCGTCGACACCAAGATCGTCCTGGCTGTCCCGGCGGGCGCGGCCGACGGGACCTACATCGTCAGCTGGCGGGTCGTGTCCGCCGACGACCACCCGATCTCCGGCGGGTTCAGCTTCTCCATCGGCGCACCCACCGCCACCGGCGTCACCGCGGCGCCCGCCGCCCCGCAGGCAGACCCGGTCGTGCAGACACTGCGCCGCGCCGCACAGGCCGTGCTGTACCTCGGCGTGCTACTCGCCACCGGCCTGGTCGTGTTCGCCGTGTTCACGCTCACCGCCGGGACCGCCATCCTGAGCCGCAGACTGCGCCGAGCCACCCTGGTCTCGGCCGGTGCCGCCGCCGTCGCCGCAGCGGTGTCGATCCCGGCGACCATCGCCTGGCAGGACGGCACCACCCTGGCCGCCCTGGCCGACGGGCAGACCTGGCAGGCCGGACTGTCCTCCGACACCGCGCTCAGCACCCTGCTCACCATCATCGGCCTGGCCATAGCCCTACTCGCCGCCCGCACCGCCGTCCCCGCCGACGCCGCGACGACCACCGCCCCGAGTAGGCACCGCGCCCTCACCAGGCTCAGCCTCGCGGCGGCCGGATCCGCCCTGGCACTGGGATCTCTGGCACTGGTGGGACACACCCGCACCTTCGGGCCCGCCTGGCTGGTCGTCTCCTCAGACCTGCTGCACGTGAGCACCGCCGCGGTATGGCTCGGCGGCCTGACCGGCCTCGCCCTGTCGCTGACCAGGTCGTCAGACCTACCGACACCGGCCGCGGTCGCCACCGTCGCCGGGTTCTCCCGGCTGGCCGCCGGCCTGCTCGCCGTCCTGGCACTGGCCGGCACCGTGCTGGCCTGGCGGATCCTGGGCTCGTGGGACGCGCTTTTCGGCACCGCCTACGGCCGCTCCCTCATCATCAAGATCGCCGTCGCCGTCGCCGTCGTGGCCCTGGCCGCCTACAACCGCTGGCGGCTCGTCCCCCAGATCGGCGCGCACGACGGCGAGCCCGCCCGCAAACTGCTGTCACGCACCGTCCGCGCCGAGGCGCTGCTGCTCACCGCAGCAGTCGCGGTCACCGGGGTACTGGTCACGCAAAGCCCGCTGCAGGCCCCGGCACCGGCCCGGGCCGCCCCCGGCGCACCGGCCGCGCCCAAGACCCTCGAAGCACCCCTGGGCAGCGGCAAGGTCGTCGCCCGGCTCACCCCCGGCGCGCTGGGCGTCAACTCCCTGGAACTGACCCTGCTGGCCGCCGACGGCAACCTGCTACAGCCCATCGAGGACCCGACCCTGGCCCTGACCATGCCGGCCGCCGACATCGGGCCGCTGGCCAAACCGCTGTCGGCGGCCGGACCCGGCCGCTACGAAGCCGTCATCGACCTGCCCCTGGCCGGAACCTGGCAACTGACCATCGCCGCGCGCACCGGCAAGTACGACAGCGCATCCGCCCGCCTCACCGTGGAGATCCGATGACCCGCCTGGTCCGCGCCGCCACAGCACTCGCCGCGGCGCTGGCAGCAGTGCTGCTGACCGCCGCACCCGCGGCCGCCCACGTCGAACTGGTCCAGGCCAAAGCCAACGGCGACGGCACCACCACCCTCACCTTCGCGTTCAACCACGGCTGCGACGAAGCACCCACCACCGAACTGGTCGTCGCGCTGCCACAGGGCGTCACCGCCACCACCGCGACCAGCCCCGTCAAAGGCTGGACCGGCACCGTCAGCGGCGACCGGGTCACCTTCACCGGCCCGCCGGTGCCGACCAAGACCGACGCGCAGTACCTGCTCACCACCCGCATCACCGGCAAGGTCGGGCAGACGTTCGTCTTCCCGGCCATCCAGACGTGCACCGGCGGGGCCACCTCGGCATGGATCGACCAGAGCGCAGACGCCGAGCACCCCGCCCCGCGTATGGTCGCCACCGCCACCATGCTCGCCGCGCAACCCACCCCGCCCGCAGCAGCACCAGCGGCTGCACCGCCGCCCTCCGGCGGAGCCACGTTGCCGCAGGCCGCTGTGGCCCTCACCGTGTTCGTCCTGCTGGCCGCCGGCGCGGCCGCGTTCGTGGCCAGCCGCCGACAGCGCACCGCGCCAACCCCGTCTCAGTGAGCAGCCGATCACCTCAGCGGCCTCGGCGTAGGACAGACCCGGCCCCCCTGGCCACTCGGCCGAAACTGTCGATGCGTAGCAGGTCACCGACATCGACCGGAACCAGACCGGCCACGGCGGCGACAATGTGAGACATGGGAGAGGGCACCAGTCACTGCGACACCATCCGCGACATGCTGTCGGCACGGCTGGACGGCGAAGAACTGCCCGGCGAACGCGAAACCACCGACGCACACCTCGACGCATGCGCCACCTGCGCCACCTGGTGGCGGCAAGCCTCCGCCATCACCCGGCTGATCCGCACCACCGCCGCGCTACCCAGCCCACCGCTGTCGCCCGGCGCGCTCGGCGCGGTCCTGACCGCCGCCCCGCCGCCACCCCCGTCATGCGTGCCCGCGGTGCTGCGCACGGTGCTGCTGGCTGTCGGACTTGCCCAGTTCCTGCTCGGCGCGGTCCAGATCAGCGCCTTGGCCCGGCTCGGCGACGACCACGAGCACGCCGCGATCGGGTCCGTGTCATCCGGGCACCTGTGGCACGAGTCCGCCGCGTGGAACATCGCCCTCGGCGCCGCCCTCGCCTGGCTGGCCTGGCGACGCGTCCAACCGGCCACACTGCTGCCGGTCATGACCGCGTTCGTGGCCGTGCTCGGGCTGCTCACCGCCAACGACGCCCTCACCGGCCGCGTCGACGGCTCCCGCGTCGTCTCCCACAGCCTCGTTTTCGCCGGCTACCTGCTGCTACTCGCCCTGAACCTGCCCCGCTGGCGTGACCAGCCCCCGGCCCGGCGTGCCACCCCGCCCGTGCGGTGGAGCATCCACGGCACCGACGACGCCGACACCGGACCGCTCGCGCCGGTGTACCCACTACCGGTACGCACCGCGATCGCCCACACCGCCCAGCAGGTCGCCGTCCGGCACCGCGAGGCGGCGTAACCCGCAAGCCTTAAATGTTGACGTAAGGGAACCAACGGCGCATACCCGGCGACTAGTGGGCTCCACCCCTGGCCGGTGCTGTCCAGGGCCCAACCCCCTGATGGAGCCCGTCATGACCACCACGACCCGCCCCACCGCAGCACCACCCCGAGCAGAACCCGCCGAACACGTCCGGGCCGAACCCGCCGCCCGCTCCGCGCTCTTCACCGGCTTCGGACCGCTGCTGCGCCGCCTGCACTTCTACGCAGGCATCCTCGTCGCACCGTTCCTGCTGGTGGTCGCCCTCACCGGCCTGGCGTACGCGTTCACCCCGCAGTTCGATCAGATCGCCTACCACGACCAGCTGCACGTCGACGCCGTCGGCGCCGCCCGCGTGCCCCTGTCGCAGCAGGTCAACGCCGCCCAGCAGATGGTGCCCGGCGGCACCCTCGTGGCCGTGCACCCCGCCGGGGAACCCGACGCGACCACGAAGGTCGACTTCTCGCTGCCCGAACTCGGTGAGAACGTCCGCAGCGTCTACATCGACCCCTACACCGCGCAGGTCCGCGGCGTGCTCACCACCTGGTTCGGGTCCACCCCCATCGCCACCTGGCTGGACCAGGTGCACGCCAACCTCAACCTCGGCGAACCCGGCAGCATGTACTCCGAGTTCGCGGCGTCCTGGCTGTGGGTCCTCGTCCTCGGCGGCGTGGTCCTGTGGTGGCGGCACCAGCGCGGCCGCCGCACCGCCCGCCGCCTGCTGCTGGCCGAGACCGGTGCCAAAGGCGTACGCCGCACCCGGTCACTGCACGCCGCGACCGGCCTCTGGCTCGCCGTCTTCCTGCTGATCCTGTCCGCGACCGGCCTGACCTGGTCGCAGTACGCCGGAGCCAACTTCGGCGCACTGCGTTCAGCGCTCAACTCCGACGCCATCCCCCTCAAGACGTCCCTGGACGGCACCACCGCCGCTGACCCCGGCACCCACCACGGCGGCGGAGCCGGCCACCCCGGCGGCGCGGACTTCGACGCGATCGCCGCCGCGACCGCCAAGGCCGGCCTGGACGGGCCGACGACGATCACACCCGGTGAGGCCGGGCAGGCCTGGACGGTGGAGCAGGTCGACAACACCTGGCCCCTGCGCAAGGACAAGATCGCCGTCCACCCGAGCACCGGGCAGATCGTCGACACCGTGCCCTGGGCCGACCAGCCCCTGCTGTCCAAGCTCACCACCGCAGGCATCATGATCCACATGGGTGTGCTGTTCGGCCTGGCCAACCAGATCGCCCTGGCCCTGATCGCGCTCGGCCTGATCACGGTCATCGTCTGGGGCTACCGCATGTGGTGGCGACGCCGCCCCACCCGCGACACCCGACGCCAGCGCATGGGCACCCCGCCGACCCGCGGCACCTGGCGACACCTGCCCATCCCCGCACTCGTCATCGCCGTCGCGGCCGCCGCCGCCATCGGCTGGGCCATACCACTGCTCGGCTGGCCCCTGCTCGCGTTCATCGTCATCGACGCGATCGCGGGGGCCCTCATCAGACGGCGCGGCCCGCGCAGCACCGTCCCGCAGCAGATCCCACGCTCATCCTGAGACGCACCCAGACCGCCCGCGGATGTGACGGATCCGCATCCGCGGGCAAGCGGGCGGCGGTTCGGCAGCCGCCCGCCGTCGCGTCAACCGGCCTCGACAAGTGCGCAACGGATACATCGTGCAGTGGTCGGCTATCTACGGGAGTGCCGGGTGGACAGGTGGCTGGCGATGATCGGGTCGGTCTCGTCGTCGAACTGCCCGATGACCTGCTCCAGCAGATCCTCGAGCGCGACCAGCCCGACCGTCGTCTGGTGGTCGTCGACGACCAGCGCCACCTGTGCCCGGAACTCGCGCATGCCGCGGATCGCCGAGATGACGCTCTGCTGCGGTCGCAGCAGGTAGGGCGGGCGGGCCAACTGCCCGGCGTCGACGTCCAGCGCGGAGGTGGTGGCCTTCAGCGCATCGCGTACGTGCACGATGCCGGTGATGACGCCCGCCCGGTCGGTGACCGCCAGCCGGGACCGGCCGTGCTCGCGGGCGATGTACTCGACCCGGGCGGCGCCGGCTGCGGCATCGACGGTCACGATCTGCGCAGGCTCGATCATCACCGAGGCGACGGTGGTGTTGTTGAGGGTCAGCATCGCCGACAGCAGCCGTTCGTCGGCCGGGGGCAGCGTGCCGTGCTCGGCCGAGGCCGACAGGAGCAACTGCAGCTCGGCGGGCCCATGGACCTGGGCGAGTTCGTCGACGGGCTGGACCTTGAACAGGCGCAGGGCCGCGTTGGCGAAGGTGTTGAGCGCGCTCAGCGCGGGGCGGGCGAGCCGGGCGAACGCGCGGAACGGCACCGCGAGGACCAGTGCCGAGCGTTCGGGGTGGCTGATCGCCCACGACTTGGGTGCCATCTCGCCGATGACCATGTGCAGGAACACGACGATCGCCAGGGCCAGCAGGAACGCGATGACGTAGGCGGCCTGGTCGGGCAGTCCGAGGGCGCCCAGCAGCGGGTCGAGCAGGTCGGCCAGGGCGGGTTTGGCCAGCGCGCCGAGCCCCAGCGAGCACAGGGTGATGCCGAGCTGCGCGCCGGCGAGCATCAGCGACAGCTCGCGGGTGCCGGCGATGGCGGCCTTGGCGGCGCGGGAACCGGCGTCGGCGTGCTGCTGCAGCCGGTGGCGTTTGGACGCCACGAGGGCGAATTCGGCGGCGACGAAGAACGCGTTGAGCACCAGCAGCAGTACGGACGCGGCCAGGGCGGTTCCGGTGCTCATCGGGGTGCCTTCACGTGTTCGACGCGGACGGCGACGGGGACGCGGCGCTCCACGTCCAGGACCGTCAGCCGGATCTTCTCGGGCTCGTCGCCGTCAGGGGAGCCGATGCTGACGTCGACCATGTCGCCGCAGGTGGTGACCCGGCCGAGCCGGTGCAGGATCAGGCCGGAAAGTGTGTCGTAGACGCCGTCGGTGGGCAGGTCGATGCCGGTGGCGTCGGCTACCTCGTCGACTCGCCAGCGGCCGGGCACGATCCAGGATCCGTCGTCTTGGCGTACCGGTCGCGCTTCGGGCAGGTCGTCCTCGTCACGGATCGGCCCGACCAGTTCCTCGGCGATGTCTTCGAGGCTGATGATGCCGGCGAAGCCGCCGTACTCGTCGGCGACGATCGCGAGCTGCCGGCGTTCGGTGCGCAGCCGTTCCAGCACGGCGGGCAGGGTGACCGCTGACGGGACGACGACCGCCGGGACGGCGATCGACGCGGCCGAGGTGACCGGTCGCAGGTGCGCTGGCACGTTCAGGACCTCGGTGAGGGATACGACGCCGATGACGTCGTCGACTCCCGAGCCGATGACCGGGAACCGGGAGTGGCCGGTGTCGAGTAGCTCCACCAGGCGGGAGGCGGGGTCGTCGGCGGCCAGGACGACGACGTCGACGCGGGGGATCATGGCCTCGCTCGCGGTCAGCAGCCGGAAGTCCAGGCCGGAGTCCAGGAGCGCGGCGGTGTCGGCGTCCAGGTGCCCGGCGTCGCGGGCGTCGTCGACGATCTGGTCGAGGTCTTCGCGGGTGGCGCCTTGCGGCAGTTCCTCGATCGGTTCGATGCCGACCGCGCGCAGGAGCCGGTTGGCGGTGGCGTCGAACACCTTGATCAGCGGCCCTGCGATCGCCAGGTAGATCAGCGTGGAGCGCGACAGGGAGCGGGCCAGGGTCTCCGGGCGGGTGATCGCCAGGTTCTTGGGGGCCAGTTCCCCCAGGACCATCTGGATGACGGTCGCGACCAGCAGAGCCAGCAGCACCGACACCGACAGGCTGGCGGCCTGTGGCAGGCCGACGGCTTGCAGCAGCGGAGCCAGGCCCGCGCCGAGGTACGGCTCGGCGACGTAGCCGGCCATCAGCGCGGTGACGGTGATGCCCAGCTGCGCGCCCGACAGCATGAAAGACAACCGGCTGGTGATCTTCAGCGCGCGTTGCGCGGCCGGATCCCCGGCGTCGGCCTGCTGGCGAAGCGCGCCGCGGTCGGCGGCGACGTAGGCGAACTCCTGCGCTACGAAGTAGGCGGTTGCGGCGGTCAGCGCGATGATCAGCGCCAACCCGGCGATGATCAGCACGACGGGGTCAGCGCTCCCCGCGGGGGCGCGAAGGGTTCAGACCGGGGCCGGGCCGTCAGGCCCGAACTATGATCATCCACCGCATGAGATTAACCTGTGAAACTGGATGGCCGCTGAGAATAGCCTGGTCGTAGCGTTGAAGGGCGTTTGCCGTCATGATCAGTAAGCCCGACCCCTACGCCCAGTCCGACTACCGGGTGCGGTGCGACTGGGGCCCCGCCGGCGCGGACGCGGTCGCCCCTGGCACGTCCATCGTCGCCGTGGTCGACGTCCTGTCCTTCACCACCGCGCTGACCGTCGCGGCCGATCTCGGGGTCACCGTCATACCGTGTCGATGGCGCGACGAGCGTGCCGCGGCCCTGGCCGCACAGCATCGGGCGACGCTGGCGGTCGGGCGTGCCCAGGTCGGACCCGGCCAGCTGGTGAGCCTGTCACCAGCGACCATCCGGGCCGCGGGGGGCCTGCGGCGCCTGGTGCTGCCCTCGCCGAACGGTTCGACCATTGCCCGTCGCCTGGCCGAGACCGGCGCGACGGTGATCGGGGTGTCCCTGCGCAACGCGTCGGCCGCCGCAGCGTGGGCGGCGCGACATGCCGGCGACACCGCCCCCGTCGCGGTCGTCGCCGCGGGCGAACGGTGGCGTTCCGACGATTCCCTGCGCCCGGCCGTGGAGGATCTGTGGGGTGCCGGAGCCTTCATCCACCATCTCGCCGCGCTCGGTGTCGAGGGGCTGTCGCCCGAGGCCGAACTGGCCGCGGCCGCATACCGGCATATCGCCTCCGACGTCCGTCGAGCGCTGTTCGACTGTGCCAGCGGCCGTGAACTGGCCGGCTACGGCTACCCCGAGGATGTGGAGATCGCGGCCGAAGTCGATGTCAGCGACGTCGTCCCCGTGCTGACCGACGAGGCGTTTCATCCGGTGACCAGGGACTCGTGAACACGCGGACGGCCGTGTTCACGTGGCGGGCGTGCTCTGCTTGATCCGGCGCCGGACCGTCCAGCCGAGGGCGAGTGCGAGCAGCACCACCACGCCGATGGTGATCGGCCGGCCGTAGCGCTGCACGACCTCCCACCGCTCTGACAGGTGCCAGCCCGCGGTGATGAAGGCGGCGTTCCACATTCCGGCGCCCAACAGGGTCAGGGCGCTGAACTTCAGCACGGGCATGCGCACCATCCCGGCGGGCAGCGACACGAGGCTGCGCAGCACGGGTACGCAGCGGGCGGCGGCCACGACCCAGGAGCCGTGCCGGTCGAACAGTTCCCGGCCGCGTTCGACGTCGGACGGGCTGGCGATGATGAACCAGCGCCGATGGGCGAGCCGGTGCAGGCGGCGGTAGCCGAGCCAGGCACCGAGCGCGTACAGCGCCAGCGCCCCGACCAGCGCGCCCACGGTCGCCGCCGCCCACACCGCGAGCGGGTTCAGCTTGCCCGCGTGGGCCTGGAACCCGGCCAGCGGCAGGATCACCTCGGAGGGGATCGGTGGCAGGACCGTCTCCAGCGCGATCAGGGCGCCGACGCCGAAGACACCGAGCCGGTCCATGACGGAGGTGATCCACTCATCCATCACCTGGCGATACCCAGCCGGGTCCCGCATATTCGCGGCCCGGCAGGCCGCATCGGTCCTTCGTCTGACTTTCACGACGGCGTGCTACGCCTCGGGGTGAGCCGGTCACGGGCTGCAGCGATCGATCGACCGTTATAGGCTGCCCGCAATTGCCCACGGCGGGAAGTGAGGCTGCGTGTCGTACCACCCATCCGAGCCCCGGACCTGGCCAGGCGAGCCTGCGCAACCGCCACTGGCGGAGTTTCCGCCCGATCTGACCTTTCCCGCCGGTCACCGTTTCGACGTCGCGCAGCCTCTGCCTGCGCCGATGCCCGCGGCGCGGCGGGTCCGGGGGCGGCTGAGCACCGCGCTGATGCTGGTCGTGGTGCTGGCCGTGGGCGCGACCGTCGCCGTGCTCGTACGCGACTGGATGCATGGATTCTTCGACCGGATCGAGACCGCCGGCCGCACCTCGGTCGTGACGCCCGACAAGCTCGGCACGCTGCCCAAGGCCACTGAGGCGACGCTCACGGACATCGTCGCCTCGCTCAGGTCGGCGTACGCCCGGGAGAAGGCGCTCGACCGGGCGACGTCCTCGGTCGTGGCCGCGTACGGGTCGACGAAGAAGAAGGACGCGGTGATCGTCGTCGGATTCGCGGTGACGATCGTGTCACCGGGCACCGAAGTGGACGCCTTCCTGAACGGTGTGGCGGCTGGCGAGGTCGTCGCCTACACCGATCTCGACCCCGGCCCGCTCGGCGGTCAGGCCAAGTGCGGCACCATGAAGACGCTGTTCGGCAAGGCGAGTGCCGTGTGCGCGTGGGCCGACAACGGCAGCGTCGGCGGGCTCATGTTCCTCGACAGACCGCTCAGCGCACAGATCAAGGAACGTTTCCTGGCCGCGCGTGCCCAGATCGAGAAGGTCGAGGTGGCCCCGTCCGCGTGAGCGCAGGGCCCGCTCGTGTCCGGCTACCGCGACGGGCTGCCGGTGCCGTGTCGGCCGGGGGACGCGTGACGCGGCGGTGCGACTGAGGCCCGCGTGGTCCCGTTCCGGCTGGTGATAACGGGTAGCACCATGGTTTCGTGGAGCATCGCCAACGCGCTCGCGTGGCGCTCGTGGGTGCGGGTGCAGGCGATGGCCACATTGCAGGGCAGTTCGCGGCCGCAGGCGCACATACGGCCTCCGGTGGGTCGATGCTGGGACATGAGCGCCGCGGCGGCGGCGATCTGTCTGCGCGCGGCTTGTGCATCCTGGGCTTCGCTGTTCACGGCGCCCTTTCTTGGGGGCATGGGGGTCGGCAAGCTGCGTTGCGTCGCGCAGTCTCGCCGACACTGCGAGTGACCATCGAAGCATATTGGTACCTGGGCCGAGTGGTGATGATTCACGTGTGTCGTTCATGTGAACTGCTCGTCTGGCCACGTTTCCGGTCGCCTCGGGTGGGCTGTGCGGCCCCCGCTGTGGTCGTGTTCGAACCTGACGCTCTGTAGGGCCGGGTGGGCGTACGCGGCCTCTGTCGGGCGCTGATCGGTCGCCGGGGATGCGAGCCGGTCAATCAATAGGTAGTCTTCTATATAGACGGGAGTGGTCGCGTCGCACTCCCGCGGAGTCGGGGAGGACTCATGCGAACAGCCATTGCCGTCGCCACCGCCGCACTGATGGCGGGTGCCATGTTGCCGCCAGCCGCGCCCGCGAGCGCGGCGCCGTCCGCTCCCGACAGCGGCACCGCCGCGCTCGCGGCCCACCTGCCGGAGCTGCGGGCGGCGGCCGACGACGCCTACCGGATCGACCAGACCCTCACCGACGCCGACGGCACCCACGTCCGCTACCAGCGCACCTACCGCGGCCTGCGGGTGGCCGGCGGTGACTTCATCCTCCACACCGGACGCGACGGCCGACACCAGGGCGCGTCGGTCGCGCTCGACAGGCCACTGAACCTGTCGACCACGGCCAGGGTCAGCGCGGCAACGGCGGTCCGTGCCGCGAAGGCGCACTTCACCGGCACGATCACGGCGACGGGCAGCCCTGAACTGTTCGTCGACGCGTCCTCCGGAACCGGCCGGCTGGCCTGGGAGACCGTGCTGCACGGCTGGCAGCCCGACGGCCAGACCCCGTCGAAGCTGCACGTCGTCACCGACGCGGTGACCGGCTCCCATCTCGGCTCCTTCGACGAGATCATGACGGTGACCGGCACCGGCCACGGGATCTACGCGGGCACGGTGCCGGTCGACACCACGCTCTCCGGGGCGACCTACCGGATGGTCGACCCGCTGCGCGGCAACGGCTACACGTGCGACATGAACAACACCCTGACCTGCACGACATTCGCCGACACCGACAACATCTGGGGCAATCACCTGCAGTCGAACCGGCAGTCGGCCGGCGCGGACGCCCACTTCGCCTCCGCCAGAACCTACGACTACTTCAAGCTCGTGCACGGCCGCAACGGCATCTTCGGCACCGGCGCGGGCGTGCCCAGCCGGGTCCACTACGGCAACTCCTACGTCAACGCCTTCTGGGACGGCACCCAGATGACCTACGGCGACGGCCTCGGCAACGCCAAGCCGCTGGTGTCACTCGACATCGCGGGCCACGAGATGACCCACGGCGTGATGGGGACGACCGGACTGCGCTACGCGGGCGAGTCGGGTGGGCTCAACGAGGCCACCGCCGACATCTTCGGCAGCATGATCGAGTTCTACGCGGCTGCCCCTGGCGACCCCGGCGACTACGTCATCGGCGAGAAGATCGACGTCAACAACAACGGCACCCCGCTGCGGTACATGAACAACCCCGCGCTGGACGGCGCGTCACACGGCTGCTGGTCGACCAGCACCAAGAACCTCGACATGCACTACTCCTCGGGTGTGGCCAACCATTTCTTCTTCAACCTGGCCGAGGGCAGCGGCGCGACCGCGTACGGCACCAGCCCGCTGTGCGGTGCGGTCCCGGCGGTCACCGGCATCGGCCGGGCCAAGGCCGAGAAGATCTGGTTCCGGGCCGCGACCGTCTACTTCACCTCCACCACCTCCTACGTCAACACGACCACGCCGGGCAACACCGCCCGCGCCTACACGCTGCAGGCAGCCAGTGCGCTGTACGGCCAGTGCTCGCCCGAGTACCGGACCGTGCAGGCCGCCTGGACCTCGGTCAACGTTCCCGGCAGCGACCAGGCCTGCCCGTCGGGGCCGGTCTACACGCTGGCCGCCTCGCCGACGTCGGCCTCGGTCAACCCGGGGAGCTCCGTCACCACCACCATCACCTCGACGCTGATCGGCGCTCCGGCCGAGACGGTCAGCCTCACCGCGACCGGCCTGCCCGCCGGCGCGACCGCGTCGTTCGTCCCCTCGTCCATCAACTCGGCCAACGGCACCTCGACCCTGACCATCGCCACCATCGCCGTGACCGCGCCGGGCACCTACCCGGTGCTGGTGACCGGCACCAGCCCCGGCAGCACCCGGACCACGGTGTTCAACCTGACGGTCAACGGCCCGCCCGCCTGCACGGCCACCAACCCCGCCGACGTGGCGATCCTCGACCTGACCACGGTCGAGTCACCGGTCAGCGTCAGCGGCTGCCCCGGCTACGCCAGGCCGAACAGCACGGTGACCGTCAACATCCTGCACACCTACATCGGTGACCTGGTCGTCGACCTGGTCGCACCGGACGGCACCGTCGTCAACCTGCACAACCGCACCGGCGGCAGCGCCGACAACATCAACCAGACCTACACCGTCAACCTGGCCACCAAGATCGCCAACGGCACCTGGAAGCTGCGGGTCCGCGACGCCGCCACCGCCGACACGGGCACCGTCGACACCTGGACGCTCAGGCTCTGACCGCAGGGCAGCAGCGGAGCCCACTCGGATGCTCAGGCCGGCGCCGTCGGTTCCGGCCCGGGCACCGGGCGGGCTCTCAGCCAGCGACGGTGCGCAGCCGCAGCGACTCGTACGTCGGCACCAGCACCCGCCGGGCCGGGACCCGCGACACGACCTGCCACGGCCGCCCGTCAGCGGTCAGCGTCTCCAGCAGCCGGGTCAGCTGCACGCGGGCCACGGCCGCGCCCAGGCACAGGTGCCGTCCCGCGCCGAACCACAGCTGGCGCGTGTCGGGCACGTACGCGCGGGTGACGTCGAACGGCCCGGCCTTGTTGTCGGCGACGTAGGTCAGCATCATCACCCGGCCGTCGCGGCGCAGCATCCGCCCGGCGACCTCGGTGTCGCGGGCGATGTGCCGGCCGATCACCGGCGCGGGCGTGGTCACCCGCAGCCCTTCGCGCACGGCGTTGCCCGTCAGCTCCGGGTCGGCCAGGAGCCGGTGCTGCTGGCCGGTGTCGTGCAGCAGCGCCACGGTGCGGGTCAGCGACGACGCCCCGGTCTCGGTGCCCGCGATCACCAGCAGCGTCGTCAGGCCCTTCGCCAGGTCCAGGCCCAGGTCCAGGTCGCGGCAGCGGCCCAGCAGCGTGTCCGGGCCGCCGCTGCGGTATGCCCGCTCGACGTCGCCGGTGATCGCGTCGACCAGCCCGCCCGCCTTCGCGATCACCTCGGGCGCCAGCGCCGTGGACGCCTGCGTGCCCAGCGCCAGCGCGGCCAGCCGCTCGGCGCTCGCGAACAGCGCCAAGGCCGCGTCGTCGTCGGCCACGGCGACCCCGAGCAGATCCGCGACGGTGTACGCCGACGTGACGCGTACCACTGCGGCCAGGTCGACCACCTCGCCCGCCGCCAGCCGGGCCCGCAGCCGCGCGTGATGCGGGCCCTGCACCCGGTCGACCAGCTGCCGGGCGCTGTCCTCGGTGAACATGTCCCGGGCCAGCGAGCGCAGCTCGGCGTGCCGGGCGCCGGAGAAGAACGACGCGAACTCGGCCCCGAACAGCTGGCCCCACAGGTCGCCCACGCCGCCCTCGCCGACCATGCTGAACGACGGGTCGTTGAGGATGCGCCGGGAGATCACCGGGTCGGTGACGACCCAGCCGAGCCGGGGCAGCCGCGTGATCGGCCCGAGCGTCCGCCCGACGGTCAGCAGCGTCCACAGGGCCGGGTTGCCCGCCCGCAGCAGCCGGGCCTCGTACCTGCGGGCCTGTCCCTGTTGTGTCACCAGACCGCGAAGCATTCTCACCCTCCGACTACCGTGCACAGATGGTAGGCCATGCCGGGACGCCCGTGGCCGGGCAGCCCGGCCGTGCAGGAGGTGCAATGAGAGCCAGGATCGTCGGGGTGGAGGCGCACCTGCCGCCCGTGCGTGTCAGCAGTGCGCAGGTCGAACGCCGGATCGCCGAGCACAGCCAAGGCTTCGTCCCACACGCCACGATCGTGGAGCGGCTGACCGGCATCCGGCACCGGCACTACGCCGCCGACGACGTGCAGGCCTCCGACCTGGCGGTGGCCGCCGCGGAGAAGCTGCTGGCCGGGCACGGACTGGCCGCCGCCGACCTCGACCTGATCATCTTCGGTTCGGCGTCGCAGGACCTGATCGAGCCCGCCACCGCGCACATCGTCGCCGCGAAGCTCGGCGCGAACTGCGCCGTGTTCGACGTGAAGAACGCCTGCAACAGCTTCCTCAACGGCGTACAGCTCGCCGAGGCGCTGATCGTCACCGGCCAGCACCGCCGGGTGCTGGTCTGCTCCGGCGAGGTGCCCTCGCGGGCGATCCGCTGGCAGGTCAGCGGCCGCGAGCAGTTCGTCGACGCGTTCGCCGGCTACACCCTGTCCGACGGCGGGGCCGCGATGCTGCTGGAACCCGCCGCCACGGGCGGGGTGTTCCACCGGCGCTTCGCCGCCGACTCCACCGCCTGGGACGTGGGCACGCTGCCGGCGGGCGGCACCATGCGCCCCCGCGACCCCGACGCGACGTACTTCAGCGGCGACGGGCGGCGGCTGCGTGACGTGTTCGTCCGCAACGGTGCGCGCCTGTTCCTGGAGGCGCTCGGTGACACCGGCCTGACCTGGGACGACTTCGCGGTCGTGTGTGTGCACCAGGTCGCGATGCCCTACCTGGAGCAGCTGCGGGCGGGGCTGGGCGTCCCGGCGGACCGGCTCGTGGTGACGCTGCCCGAGCACGGCAACCTGGCCAGCGTCACGCTGCCGCTGCAGCTGGCCACCGCGATCCAGGACGGGCGGTGCGGGCCCGGCGACCGGGTCGCGCTGATCGGCCTGGCCGGCGGGGTCAGCCTCGGCGTGATGTTCGCGGAGCTGTGATGGGCCACCCGCTGTGGGTCGTCATCCCGGCGTACGACGAGCAGCGCTCCATCGGGGCGACGCTGCACCGGCTCACCGAGCAGACCGATACCGCGTTCACGGTCGTCGTGGTCGACAACGCCAGCGCCGACGCGACCGCGTCGATCGCGGCCGGGTTCGCCGACCGCCTCGACCTGCACGTGATCACCGAACCGGTGAAGGGCACCGGGGCGGCGGCCGACACCGGGATGCGGTACGCCATCGCGCACGGGGCGACACTGCTGGCCCGCACCGACGCCGACTGCCTGCCCGCGCCCGGCTGGGTCGCCGCGGTGCGCCGCGGGTTCGCCGGCGGGCTGCGGATGCTCAGCGGGCCGCTGCGCCCCCGCGCCGACGAGTTCCCGCTGCGCTGGTGGGAGAAGCGGCTGCTGCCCGCCGTCGTGTCGGTGGCGGCGACGTTCGGCCGGTTCCGGCCCGGCAACCGCGACGCCGCCTACGTCGGCCCGTACGTGATGATGCCCGGCTGCAACCTCGCCATCACCGCCGAACTGTACGAGGCCGCGGGCGGCTTCCCGCGCACCCGCATCGAGGACGTCCACGAGGACCGGGCACTGGTCAACCGGGTCCGCAAACTCACCCGCGACTACGGCCTGCGCCGCGACGTGCTCGTGCACGGCTCGGTCCGGCGGCTGCGCGCCTACGGCCTGGTCGGGACCCTGGCCTGGTACGCCGACCACCGCTACACCCCCGACCGGGTGGACATCCGGTGAACCCCGCCGTCTGGGAGCGCCGGCTCTACCGGCGCGCGCACCCGTTCGCGTACCCGCTGCTGCGGCTGCTGGCCCGGCGCGGGCCGGTGGTGCGGGTGCCCGGCCTCGGCGTCGTCGTCAACGACGCGGCCCTGGCCCGCGACGTCCTGCTCGACGGCGACACGTTCCGCAAGGACGGCCCCGGCTCCTCCGGCGACCTGTGGACCCCGATCCTCGGCCCGTCGGTGCTGCTCAACATGGAAGGTCCCGCGCACCGGGCGCTGCGCGGCAGACTGGCCGAACTGTTCACCCCCGGCTACGCCGACCGCCTGTGCGCCCAGGTCCTCGGCGGGCCCCTGGCGGCGCTGTCCGGGCGGCTCGGCCGCGGCGAGCCGGTCGACCTCGTCGACACGATGCGGGTCATGGCCGGTGCGGTCATCTGTGCCGTCGTCGGCCTGGAATCCCGCTCGGAGGACGACCACCGGCAGATGTTCCACCGCGGCGAGCAGATCGTGTCCATGGTCACCCTGCGCACCCGCACCCTGTCCCCAGCCCAGGCCCAGCGCGCACGCGACGTTCTCAGGCCGGTCGGCGCGGTCGCGGCACGCGCCTACCGGGCCGGGGACGAGACCACCGTCATGGGCCGGATGAAGGCGCTGGGAATCTCCGAAGCCGAGGCGCGCGGCGCGGCGGGCGCGTTCTTCCTCACCGGCACCGAGACCGTCGCCACGCTCGTGCCCCGGCTCATCGCCCTGCTGCACGACGCCGGTGACCTGGACCGCGTCGCCGCCGACCCGGACCTGCTCGACCCGGCGATCGACGAGGCGATGCGGGTCAGCACCCCGACCCCGGTGATGCTGCGCAGCGTGCACGCCGACACCGCCATCGGCGGCGTCGCCGTCCGGCCCGGCGACCGGGTGCTGCTCGCGACACACAACTGCTGCCAGGCGTACGGGCCGTTCGACCTCGACCGGCCGCACCCGCCCGAGCTGCGGCGGCTGTGGTTCGGCGCGGGCCCGCACTTCTGCATCGGCTACCCCCTCGCGATGGCCGAGATCCGCACCGTCGCCCGCACCGTGCTGGCCGCCGCGCCCCTGCGCGTCGTACGCCGCCGGGCCGCTCGCGGCGTGCTGATCCCGACCTACCGGGAACTGGTGGTGAGCAGGTGAGGCCTGACAGCCGTGCCCGCGTCGCCGCTGCGGCGGTGGGCCGGTGAGTCTCGTCGAACAGGTCCTCGACCAGGCGGCCCGCACCCCGTCGGCGGTCGCGCTGGTCGCCGGCGACGGCACGGAACTGACCTACGGCGAGCTGCGCCGCCGGGTGCTGTCGGTGCGCCACGGGCTGCGCGACAACGGGCTGCGCCCCGGCGACGGCGTCCTGTTCTCGGTGCGCCCCTCGCCGGAGTCGCTGATGCTGGCCATCGCGGTCGTCGCCGCGGGCGGCTGCGTGATCTTCGCCGATCCCGGCGCGGGCCCGGAGATGTTCACCGCCCGTATGCGGCTGGCCCGCCCGCGCTGGTCGGCCGCCGAATCGCTGCTGTACGCCGCGAGCCGTCTGCGCCCGGTCCGCGCGTACGCCCGCCGCCGTGGACTGCTGCTGCCCAACCTGGCCGCCCTCGACGTGGCCCGCCACGTCTACACCGGACGCCGGCTGCCCGGCGTGCCGCCCGGGGCGCTGGCGCTGGACAGGCTGCTCAAGGCACCGCCCACCGCACCGGACACGGACACCGACCCCGAAGCTCCCGCCGCCGTCATCTTCACCTCCGGCACGACCGCGCACCCCCGCGCCGTCGTACACACCGGCGCGTCCCTGTCGGCCGCGCTCGAACTGCTGCGCGAACGGGTGCCGATCGGCCCCGGCGACGTCGTGCACACCGACCAGCTGATGCTCGGCCTGCCCACGCTCGCCTCCGGCGCGCGCTGGTCCCTGCCGCCGCTGACCGGCTCCGCGGCCCAGTTCGCCGTACACCTGCGCCAGCGGCAGGCCACCCACACCTACTGCGTGCCGGTGCGGCTGGCCGAGATCCTCGACGCGGCACCCGGACCGCTGCCACCGCCCCTGCGCCACATCCTGCTCGGCTCCGCGCCCGCGCCCGCCGGGGTGCTGCGCCGCGCCGTCGCGGCCGCCCCGCACGCGCAGGTCCTGTCGGTGTACGCGATGACCGAGATGCTGCCCGTCGCCATCGCCACCGCCGCCGAAAAGATCGCCCACGTCGAACACGACACCGGCGACCTGCTCGGCCGGCCGCTGCCCGGCGTCCAGGTCCGCCTCGACACCGACGGCGAACTGCTGCTCGCCGGGCCGAACCGCAGCCCCGGCTACCTCGGCGAGCCGCCGTCGCCGTGGCTGCCGACCGGTGACCTGGCCCGCCTTGACGCCGAGGGCCGCCTGGTGCTGCTCGGCCGCAAGAAGGACATGCTCATCCGCGGTTCGTTCAACCTCTATCCCGGACTCTACGAACCCGCGATCACCGCGCTGCCAGGCGTCGCCGAGGCCGCGTACGTCGGGGTGCCCGACCCCGGCCACGGCGACGAGCGCGTCGTGCTCGCCGTCGTCGCCGACGACCCGGCGGCGGCCGCCACCCTGCCCGCCCGGCTACGGCGCGACCTGCCCGCGATCATCGACCACGACGCGCTGCCCGACGCCATCGTCGTGCTGCCGGACCTGCCCCGCAGCGGTCGCGGGCGCAAGGTCGACCGGCCCGCGCTGCGGGACCTCGTGACGGCTGGCCAGGCATCCCGGTGAGGATCGCGGTGACCGGCGCGTCGGGTTTCGTGGGCGGCGCGGTGTGCCGAGCACTGAGCGCGGCGGGCCACGACGTCACCGGCTTCGGACGCCGCCCCGCGCCACCGCCCGGCCACCTCGGCGCGGCCGCATACCGGCAGTGGGACCTCACCGGCGGCCCGCTCGCCGACCCGCCGCAGGCCGACGCCGTGGTCCACTGCGCGGGCACGGTCACCGACTGGGGACCGTCCCGCGAGTTCCACGCCGTCAACGTCGACGGCACCCGCCACGCCATGACGACCTGGCCGCAGGCGCGGTTCGTGCACGTCAGCACCGCCAGCGTGTACGACCCGCGACAGCCCACGGTCATGGCCACCGAGGACCAGGCCCCGGTGGGCCGCTACCTCAACGCCTACGGCGCGTCCAAGGCGGCCGCCGAGCGGATCGTGCTCGCCGCGGACCGTCCCGCGATCGTGCTGCGGCCGCACGCCGTCTACGGCCCCGGCGACACGACACTGCTGCCACGCGTCCTGGCCGCCGTGCGCGGCACCCGGCTGCCCGCGGTCGGCGACGGCCGCCAGCCGATCAGCCTGACCTCGGTCGGCAACCTGGTCCAGGCCTGCACCCTCGCCGCCTGCGGGCCGGTGGGGCGGGGCGTCTTCAACGTCACCGACGCCGCACCCGTCGTGCTCGACGACGCCCTGCGCGCCATCCTCGCCGAACGCGGCATCGCCGCCCGGCCCGTGTACCTGCCGCTGCGCGTGGTGTGGCCGCTGGCCACGGCGGTCGAGGGGCTTTACCGCCTGGTCCGCGCGCCCCGCCCGCCGAGGCTGACCCGGTACGCGATCAGCCACCTCGCCGTCGAACGGACCCTGGACATCACCGCCGCCCGCCAGACCCTCGGCTACCGCCCGGAAGCGACCTCGTTCACGGGCGCGGGGGACTGGTAGCCCGGCAGTCACCCGATCCAGCCGCCGAACGGCAGATGGCCGCCCCGCCAGGCGTTCGTCGTCCCGATCCACGTTTCGAGCGTCATCAGGTCGGGGTGCAGGTCGAACAGTGCCGCAGGTTTGGGAATCGCGGGCCGCGAGTCGATCCAGGCGTGCATCCGGGCCAGTTCCGGATCGAAGAAGCCCAGCGTCTCGGCGGGCAGCCGGGCGAACCGGGCCGACCGCCCGGCGGCGCGGCCGAAGGCCGCGGCGATCTCCGGTCCGGTGCGCACGTCCCCGGCGATCTCCACGGTCGCGCCGAGCAGCTGTCCCGGCTGCTCGAAGGCGACCGCCGCGAACTCGCCGACGTCATGGGCGGCGATCATCGGCAGCGGCGTCTGCGCATGCAGCGCCATCGCCAGGACCAGTTCACCCGACACGATCGCGGGCCGGGTCAGTGTCGTGAAGTTCTCCATCAGCGAGGCCGGCCGCAGCACCGTCGCGGGCACCTCCAGCGCGCGCAACCGGGTCTCGATCGCGGCCTTGCTGTCGTAGAACGAGATGTCGGTGCCGCTGTCCACCCCCAAGATCGAGCTGTATACCAGGTGCCCGACCCCGGAGCGGACCGCCTGCTCGGCGACGGCGAACCCGCGCCGCTGCTCGGCGGCGACCCCGGCGGGGCAGACCAGTGGCCCGTTCATCATGGTCAGGGCGAGGAACACCCCGTACGCCCCGTCCATCGCGGCAGACAGCGATCCGGGGTCGTCGAGGTCGCCGCGGACGAGCCGCGCGCCGAGGTCCGCCAGTCGCCGCGCGGCGAGCGTGCCCGGGTCGCGGACCAGCGCCCGCACGTCCCATCCGCGCATCAGCAGCGCCCGCGCGGCAGCGCCGCCCTGCTGCCCGGTCGCGCCGATCACCAGCACGGTCTTGTCATCGGTGGACATGCGGCCCCCTGTCGCCGGATTCGAGACGTGTCGTGCGCCTTCACCTATGACGTCCGGCCGCCCCGTGCGGGAGGGGTCGCGGCCACGGAATCCGGCCGTTCGGCGATGTTCGACTCCTCGAGCCAGCCTGTGGTCCGCATCGCCGTCCGGGCCGGTGCCGGGCCCGACCGCATCCCGTCACCGGCGGCGTGGGCGCGTACTGGCGGCAGTGACCCGGCATAACAACACCGCGGCCGGGTATCGGGCCCGGCATGACGGAGACTGTGCAGACCCGCGGTGACGGGCACGACGAGATCCTGGCGCTGGACACCAACGGCGACGGCAAGCCCGACCTGTGGGCGATCGACACCGACGGCGACGGCAAGGCCGACCTGTTCCAGTCGGACACCAACGGCGACGGCAAGCCTGACGTGACCATGGTCGACCTCACCCAGAACGGCGAGATGGACATCATCGTCGACGGCGACGGCGGCCACCCGGTGGAGTGACCCGCCGTGGGCGGACACCCCCCGGCCTGCCCGGGCCGCGGCACGTCCGCTCGACCGGTGGCCGCCGGGCCCCCCAGCCGGCGGCCACCGCCCGCGACCTGCGGGTAGGTTGACCTGATGCGAATGATCGTCTACGGGGCCGGGGCGGTCGGCGGCGTACTCGGCGCCTACCTGCACCTGTCCGGCCAGCCCGTCGTCCTGATCGCCCGCGGCGAGCACCTGGCCGCCATCCGCGAACACGGACTGACCCTGCAGGACGGCACCGGTTCACGCACCGTGGACGTGCCCGTGGCCGCCGGACCCGCCGAGATCGCCTGGCAGGACGGGGACGTCGTCCTGCTCGCCGTGAAGGGCGAGGACACCGAGGCGGCGCTGCGTGAACTCGCCGCCTGCGCACCTGCTACGACACCCGTCGTGTGCCTGCAGAACGGCGTCGACAACGAACGCCGGGCGCTGCGCGCCTTCGAGCACGTGTACGGCGTGTGCGTGATGTCGCCGACGAGCCACCTGACGCCCGGTGTCGTCCGCGCCGACTGCCACCCGGTGCCGGGCCTGCTCGACATCGGCCGCTTCCCGTCCGGCACCGACACCACCGCCGAGTCGATCGCCGCCGCGTTCCGCGCGGCCGGATACGGCAGCGAGCCGCGCCCCGACATCATGCGCTGGAAGTACGGCAAGCTGCTGCGCAGCGTCGGCAACGCCGTCGACGCGGTGTGCGAGCGTGCCGACGGCTTCGGCGAGATCGCCGCACAGGCAAGGGCCGAGGCGGTGGCGGTGCTCGACGCGGCCGGGATCGCGTACACGCCCAAGGACGAGGACGACGCGCGCCGGGCCGACATCCTCAAACCCGCGTTCACCGGCGCGCGCGGTGGCGGCTCGTCGTGGCAGAGCCTGGCCCGGGGCACCGGCCACATCGAAGCCGACCAGCTCAGCGGCGAGATCGTGCTGCTGGCGCGGCTGCACGGCCTGCCCGCGCCCTACAACGAGAACGCCCGCCGCTGGGCGAACAGGTTCGCCCGGGAGGGCCGGGCCCCGGCGTCGCTCGCACCCGCGGACTGGCTGGCGACCCTCGGCGGGTAGCTACGTCGGGCTCGGCGTGGCGGATGCGAGAGCGCGGGTCTGCGCGCGCAGCATCCACAACGCGACGATCGCGGCCACTGCCACGCACACCTCGCAAGCCGTTCAGGCGCCGAAACGGCGGGAGCGGGCCGCGTACGAACGCAGCGCCCGCAGGAAGTCCACCTCACGGAATCCGGGCCAGTACACGTCGCAGAAGTACAGTTCCGAGTAGGCCGCCTGCCAGAGCAGGAACCCGGACAGGCGCCGCTCGCCGCTGGTGCGGATGACCAGATCCGGATCGGGCCTGCCGTCGGTGTACAGATGTGCCGCGATCGCCTCGGCGGTGATGTCCTGTGCCACGTCGTGAATCGTCGCACCGGCGCGGGCCCGCGCGTCCAGCAGCGAGCGTACGGCGTCGACGATCTCCTCCCGGCCGTCGTAGCCGATGGCCACGGTCAGGTGGAACAGCGCGTCGCGCTCGCGGGTGGTCTCCTCGGCCAGTTTCAGCGCGTTGCGGGTGGAGTCGGGCAGCACATCCAGGCGGCCCGCCAGGTGCAGCTGCCAGCGGTTGTCCGGCCGGGTCAGCCGGTGGGCGATGACGTTCTCCATCATCGCCATCAGGTTGTCGACCTCGTCGCTGTCGCGCTTGCGCATGTTGTCGACCGAGGCGACGAACACGGTCACGTGCGCGATGCCCGCCTCGGCGCACCAGCCCAGCACCTCGTCGAGGTGCTCCGCGCCGTATCGGTGGCCGGTCTGCGGGGCCAGGCCCCGCTCGCGGGCCCAGCGCCGGTTGCCGTCCATCACCATGGCGACGTGCCGGGGCAGGGCGGCACCGGCGAGCCGACGGCGTAGGCGGTGGATGTAGAGCCGGTAGGCGGCGGCGCGGAGTGACGGCATCATCAGCGCATCACATCACCGTTCACCGTCGCGCGTGGTCGTCCGGGCGCAGATGCGGGGGTCCTGTGAAGATACTGTGGCGCTGCTGAAGGTCACCACCGAACACCCCGATCCGCCCTACTCGGTGACCGTCCAGATCACACTGTGGAACTGAGCATCCAGGCGGTTCGACGTGGTGCGTCCGGGTGGCGGGCTAGGCCGCCGCCGGCTCGGGCTCGGCTGGTCCGGATGTGCCCTGCATGACGCGGCGGATGTAGCCGGCCATCAGGGTCACCGCCCCGAACAGCGACCACGCCAGCCCGGCGGGCGCCATCCGGGCGCCGAACACGGCCAGCACGGTGGGCACCAGCAGACCCAGGGCGATCATCCCCGCCAGCCGGAACCGCTCGCCCCAGGATCCGTCGCGGGTGCGGCGCAGCGCCTCGCCGAGCACCGCCGCGACGTAGTAGCCGGCCACGCCCAGGCACAGCATCACCCGGATGCCGGTCGGCACGCGCGGATGCGCCTCCTCGGTCAGCGTCGCCAGCGTGCCCAGCGCCGAGGCGACGGCGGTGATGCTCGCGGCCGTGAGGAACAGCAGGGGCATCAGCAGCCGTACGGGCAGGGCGGCGATGTGCGAGGTCAGGTAGCCGTCGCGGTAGAAGATCGGGAACCACATGCCGATCAGCAGGGCGAAACTGGCCACCGACACCGACAGCAGCGCGCGGGTCCAGTGTTCGAGGTCGGCGGCCCCGGCCACGAGCTGCATGGTCGCCTCACCGAACACGATGATGATGAACAGGCCGCACCGTTCGGCGAGGTGGGCGCGGTCGACGGTGGCGAACTGGACGGCGGACAGCCGCCCGCCGCGGCGTTGCGCGATGCGTTCGGCCCACTCGGGCCGGTCGGGTGCGCGGTCGGGCATGAACATCGGCAGCAGCACGTCGATGAGCAGGCCGAGGGCCCACAGCCAGTACCGGCCCGGCGCGGGCACCCAGATCGAGGCGATCCAGGGCAGCAGGCCGAGTCCGCCCTGCACCGACGGCCAGTCGAGCAGCGGGCGGCCGGTCCGGGTCCACGCCTGCGAGCCGAGTAGCCGCACGACCACGTACGCGATGATGAACACCCGGGTGCGGCCCTCGGCCGCGCCGGGGATGGCGGCGGCCATGACGGCCATGCCGAACATCGCCAGCAGCATGGTGCGGCGGCGGGTCTGCTCTCCGGCCACATTGGCGTACAGGGTGAACGCGCTCCACGCGACGCAGATCGCGAAGAACAGCAGCAGGTACAGCGCCCCGCCGGTCCAGCTCGGATGGTGCAGCTCGTGGGCCAGCTCGACCACGGCCGCGACCACGACCAGGTCGAAGAACAGCTCGAGCCAGCTGACCTTGCGTCCCTCGCCGGCGGCCGTCGACATCTCGATCACGCGGGACACTGTCGCACAGCCGTGACGCGTCGGCCGTGGCGCGGTGACCTCCCATCGATATACCAGCTAACGTCCTTTATCAGTGCATATGCTGACTGGCGGCTGCACGCGGACGGGGGTCTCGGTATGGAGTTCGGCGTCGGTTACTTCCCGACCCATGACGGCATGAGCCCGGGAGAGGTGGCCCGGCTCGTCGAGGACCGCGGCCAGAACGCGCTGTTCTTCGCCGAGCACAGCCACATCCCCGCGAGCCGGGAGAGCCCCTACCCGGGCGGGGAGATGCCGCCCAAGTACTGGCACTGCTACGACCTGTTCGTCGCGCTCACCGCGGCCGCGGCGGCGACCTCGCGGCTGCGCGTGGGCAGCGGCATCTGCCTGGTCATCCAGCGCGACCCGATCCACACCGCGAAGGCCGTGGCCAGCGTCGACCACCTGTCCGGCGGACGGTTCGAGTTCGGCGTCGGCGCGGGCTGGAACCGCGAGGAGATGCGCAACCACGGCACCGACCCGAAGGTGCGCATGGCGGTGCTGGCCGAGCGCGTCGAGGCGATGAAGGAGATCTGGTCCCGGCACGAGGCCAGCTACTCCGGGGAGTACGTCAATTTCGACCGGATCTGGTCGTATCCCAAGCCCGCCCAGTGGCCGCACCCGCCGATCCTGGTCGGCGGCACCGGCCCGACCGTGCTCGACCGGGTGCTCGCCTTCGCCGACGGCTGGCTGCCGAACTGGGGCGAGGACGCGGCCGTGCTGGACCGCATCGCGCAGCTGCGGGCCCGCGCCGAGCGGCCGGTGCAGGTGCAGGTGATGTCCGTGCCCGCCGACCCGGCCGTACTGGAGCGGCTGGCCCACGCCGGGGTGCACCGGGCGATGCACTGGCTGCCCTCGGGTCCCGAAGCGGTCGTACAGCGGGCGCTGGAGCAGTGGGAGCACGCGATCGGCACGTTCACCGTCGGATGAACCAGGCCCGGCAACGGTTCGCGACCGCGCGGGTCGCGCGCCTGGCGACGGTCGGCCCGTCCGGCGCGCCGCACCTGGTGCCGGTCGTGTTCGCGCTGTCCGGCGACACCGTGTACAGCGCCGTGGACCGCAAACCCAAACGCACGCCGGCGCTGCGGCGGCTGGCCAACGTCGCCGCCGACCCGCGCGTGTGCCTTCTGGCCGACCACTACGACGACGACTGGACGGCACTGTGGTGGGTCCGCGCCGACGGCACCGCCCGGGTCCTGCCCGCGGGTGACCCCGAGGGCGCTTCGGCGCTGGGCCTGCTCGCCGCGCGGTACCCGCAGTACGTGACGCAGCCGCCGCCCGGCCCGGTGCTGGCGGTCGACGTCGAGCGCTGGACCGGTTGGGCGGCGGCGGGCCGCTGACCGCGATGGATCAGCTCGCCGAGTTGCGCCGTTCCGATCCGCGGCAGGCCGGCGCCGCGCGACGATGGTGCAGGTGAGAGCCTCGCCCCGGCGTAGCGCCGGTGGCCTCGCGGAAGGGGAACGTCATGCCGCAGGACCCGGAGGAGAAACGCGACCGCCGCCGCAAGCACGTGACCGGGTCGGTCCGGGCCATGGAGCGCAAGGTCGGCGAGGCGGAGGCGAAGGCGAGCCGGGTGCCCGGCACCGAGGAGATCCTCGCGATGGAGGCCAAGCGGGCGCGGGCACGGGCCAAGAAGGAGATCAAGTCCGGCCGGATGCTGTCGATGCCGCCCGCGCCGGGGGCCGGTGAGCTCAGCCGCGACGAACTCTACGAGGAGGCGCGGCGGCGCAACATCAAAGGCCGCTCCTCGATGACCAAGGCTCAACTGGAGCACGCCCTGCGCCGTTGACCTGGGCAAACGCCGATTCTGCGGCGTACGCTGCGGTAGGCGTGACAGGTATACACGCGATGTATACACGTGGTGTACAGTCCTCCCATGTCGATCGGTCACTCATTCCTCGGCCTGCTGGAAGGCAAGCCCCGACACGGGTACGACCTCAAGCGCGCCTACGACGAGCGCTTCTCGCCCGGCCGCCCCCTGCACCACGGCCAGGTCTACGCCACGCTGTCCCGCCTGCTCAAGAACGGCCTGGTCGTCGTTGACGGCCTCGAACCGGGCGAAGGCCCCGAACGCAAGCGCTACGCCGTCACCGACGCGGGCATCACCGACGTGCAGGCGTGGCTCAGCCAGCCCGAGAAACCCGAGCCCTACCTGCAGAGCGTGCTCTACACCAAGGTCGTGCTCGCGCTGATGACCGGCCGCCCCGCCGACGAGATCCTCGACGTGCAGCGCACCGAGCACCTGCGCCTGATGCGCGAGGTGACCCGCCGCAAGACCGGCGGCGACCTGGCCGAGCAGCTGATCTGCGACCACGCCCTGTTCCACCTCGAAGCCGACCTGCGCTGGCTCGAACTGACCGCGGCCCGGCTCAACGAGCTGGCCGCCCGAGTCCGCCCGTGACCCCGGACCACCCCCGCAAGGAGAACCACCCCATGACCGAGGCGTTGCTGGTCGGCACCGACCTGCACAAGATGTACGGCACCACCCCCGCCCTGCGCGGCTCCTCGCTGACCGTCCGCGCCGGGGAGATCGTCGCCGTGATGGGCTCGTCCGGCTCCGGCAAGTCGACCCTGCTGCACTGCCTGGCCGGCATCGTGCGCCCCGACGACGGCACCGTCGTGTACGCCGGACGGCTGATCTCGTCGATGACCGACGTCGAGCGCAGCGCCCTGCGCCGTCGCGACTTCGGCTTCGTCTTCCAGTTCGGCCAGCTCGTGCCCGAACTGACCTGCGTCGAGAACGTCGCCCTGCCGCTGCGGCTGGACGGGGTGCGCCGCAAGGAGGCCGAGCGCCGCTCCCGCGAGTGGCTCGACCGGCTGGAGGTCGGCGACGTCGCGGGCAAGCTGCCCGGCCAGATCTCCGGCGGCCAGGGCCAGCGGGTGGCCGTGGCCCGTGCCCTGGTCACCGAGCCGAAGGTCGTCTTCGCCGACGAGCCGACCGGGGCCCTGGACTCCCTCAACGGCGAGAAGGTCATGCAGCTGCTCGGCCAGGCCGCCCGCGACACCGGCGCGGCCGTGGTGCTGGTGACCCACGAGCCCCGGGTCGCGGCGTACGCCGACCGGGAGGTCGTGGTCCGCGACGGCGCCTCGCTGGACCTGGAGCGGGTCGCGTGAGCCCGTCCTGGCTGCGCGAACTGCTGCTCGGGGCGCGCATGGCGCTGGCCGGCGGCCGCTCCGGTCTGGTCCGCGCCGCCCTGACCGCCGTCGGCGTCGGCCTCGGGGTGGCGATGCTCCTGGCCGCCGTCAGCATCCCGCACATGATGCAGGCCCGTAGCGACCGCAACGCCGCCCGCGCCGACCAGAACTACGGCGCGCAGGTCGAGCACACCGACCGCAGCACCCTGGTCGGCGTCACCGACATGCAGTACCGTGACGCCGGCATCCGTGGCCGGCTGGTGCGGGCCGAAGGCTCCCAGCCGGTGGTCCCGCCCGGTCTGACCGCGCTGCCGCGACCGGGCGAGATGGTCGTGTCCCCGGCGCTGGCCCGGTTGCTCGTCACGCCGGAGGGCGCGCTGCTGCGCGAACGGCTGCACTACCCGGCGGCCGGGCTCATCGCCGACGAGGGCCTGCAGGGTCCCGGCGAACTCGCCTTCTACCTGGGCAGCGACACGCTGACCGCGGACACCTCCGGCGTCGGGCGGCGCAACAGCTTCGGCGACGAGAACACCTCCGACGGCCTGGACCCGGTGCTGCTGCTCCTCGTCGTGATCATCTTCGTGGTGCTGCTGCTGCCGGTCGCGATGTTCGTCGCGTCGGCGATCCGATTCGGCGGCGACAGCCGCGACCGGCGGCTGGCCGGAGTACGCCTGGTCGGCGCGGACACCGGCATGGCCCGGCGCATCGCCGCCGGGGAGGCCATGCTCAGCGCGCTGCTCGGCGTCGTGACCGGGGCGTTGATGTTCCTGGCCGGACGCTCGTTCGTGGGCTCGGTCGAGCTGATGGGCATCAGCGTCTACCCGGCCGACGTGCGGCCCGACCCCGTGTTGGCGGCGCTGATCGTCGCGGCGGTGCCCGCGGCCGCCGTCGTGGTCACCGTGCTGTCCCTGCGCCGGGTCATGATCGAACCCCTGGGCGTGGTACGCCGAGGTGGCGACACCAGGCGGCGGCTGTGGTGGCGGCTGATCCTGCCCGTGCTCGGCGTGCTCCTGCTGCTGCCACTGGTCGGCAGCGTCAGCAAGGAGAGCGAAGGCTTCAGTGAGTGGCAGGTCATCGGCGGGGTGTGCTTCATCCTGCTCGGCGTGGCCACCCTGCTGCCCTGGCTGGTGCAGTCGGTCGTCCGCCGCATCCACGGCGGCCCGGTCGCCTGGCAGCTCGCCGTCCGGCGGCTCCAGCTCGACGGCAGCATGTCGGCGCGCGCCGTCACCGGGGTCGCGGTCGCGGTCGCCGGGGCGATCGGCCTGCAGATGATGTTCGCCGCAGTGGAGGCCAACTACCAGCGCTTCAGCGGTCAGGACCCGAGCCGGGCCCAGATCTCCGCCACCGTCGGCCTGCCGCACGGCTGGCCCGACGCGGCCGTGGCGACCGCCCGGTTCGCCGCGACGCCGGGCGTGACGGCGATCAGCTCCCGCAGCATCCTCACCATGGAGCTGGAGCCCAAGCCGGACGGCGAGATCCCGTCCGCGCCGCTGACCCTGGCCGGCTGCGACGACCTGCGCCGCCTCGCCGAGATCGGCGACTGCGCCGACGGTGACGCGTTCGTGGTGGACAATCCCGAGTTCACGCCGCCCGCGCCCGGCACGGCGGTCACCATCCGCGCGGACGACGACCCGGGCACGCCCTGGACGGTCCCGGCCGGGGCGCGCACCGTACGTCCGCTGATCGATCCGCTCAACGGGGCCACCGCCGGGGTGCTGGTCACGCCTGGTGCGCTGCCCGCGGCGGTCCTCGCCGGTCCGCACCTGTGGCTGCAGGCGCTGATCGCCGTGGACCCGGCCGCGACCGACGCGGTCGACAGGGTCGTCACCACCCGCTGGGAGCTCGACCAGTTCGGCAGCACCTGGGAACTCAACCCGACCGTGGTCGACAACAAGTTCGCCCAGGTGCGGCGGGGGCTGTTCGCCGGAGCCGCGGTGACGCTGCTGCTGATCGGCGCGAGCCTGCTCGTGGTCGTGCTGGAGCAGCTGCGCGACCGGCGCAGGCTGCTGGCCGTGCTGGTCGCGTTCGGCACCCGGCGGCGCACCATGAGCTGGGCGATCCTGTGGCAGACCGCGGTGCCGGTGGTGCTCGGCCTGGTGCTGGCCTGCGCCGCGGGCGTCGGCCTCGGCGCGGTGCTGCTGCGCATCATCGGCGCGCCGGTGGCGATCGACTGGACCGGTATCGGCGTGGTGTCCGCCCTGGCCGGAGCAGTGATCCTGCTGGTCACCGCGCTGAGCCTGCCGGTGCTCTGGCGCCTCATGCGCGCCGAGGGCCTGCGCACGGAGTGACCGACCGGGGCTTCATGATCGCCGTTTCGGGTCAGAAACTGGTGGCCAACCACAGTTTCTGACCC